>OZ253565.1:0-5000579 GCA_965262865.1 Dehalococcoidia bacterium | reverse complement strand
CCAGCGTCACACCGCGGTCCTCGAAAAGGCGGGTGAGCACCCGGTGAGTGATGGTCGCGCCCAACTGGGACTTGATATCGTCGCCGATAATGGGAACGCCCCGCTCCTCGAACCTGTTCCTCCAGTATTCCTCGCGAGCCAGGAATACTGGGATGCAATTGACCATGGCACAGCGGGCGTTCAGGATGTGCTCGACGTACCACTTGGTGGCCTGTTCGCTACCGACGGGCAGGTAGTTGATTACAACGTCAACTTCGCGGTCGCGCAGGATACCGGTAATGTCTGACGTGGAGTGGGGAGATTTCTTGACCAGGTGGGACACATATCGGCCGATGCCGTCGTGGGTCATGCCCCGGTCGACCTTTACCCCATAGGTCGGAACATCAGAAAACTTCAAAGTGTTGTTGGGTTCGGTGAATATTGCTTCAGACAGGTCCTTGCCGACCTTATTTTCGTCAATATCAAAAGCAGCTACAATCTCGATGTCCTCGATGCGGTAGTCGCCAATTGTGTTGTGCATCAGTCCAGAGACCTCGCCGTTAGACGGAATCTCGACGTATTTGTGAAGGCCCTGAACCAGGGAGGAGGCGCAGTTCCCCACGCCGATGATGGCTACGTTGATTTTGCCCACTTAGTGGCTCCTTTGCGACGGCAATTGCCCAAGGCAGGCCGCTTGCGCTGCCCGGGGAGCGGATGTCTCTGGGGCACCCGCGGTAGTCGGCGTCACCCGCCGTGTATTGAAGTGCGCCGCTTTCAGCGGCACGATTGTATCAATCAGCGTCCCTTGCTCACAAGTTGCAGGCATGCGACGCAACGTCAATTGTCGAGAGAACCCCATTTGGGTGCGGACTTACCGGCCAATGCTGGTTTCCCACTACCCGAAAAATCGTATGATGGCCGTGCGGTCGTCGTACCGGAAGCGAACGCCCAGCTTCTCCGGGACACGTCCTTCCACCAGGCGGCCCGCGATGATTTCCTCGATTCGGCCGGAGGCTTCCTCAGGGGTGGCCGAGCTGCGTACAATCTCTGCGAGCTCGTCGACGTCCATGTTGTCGGTTACCCCGTCGGTGGCCAAGACAAGTTTGAATCCCGGCTCGATGTCAATGTCCTTTTGCACCATCTGTCCCAGTTCGGCCGCCGCGCCGACAGCACGGGCCACTCCCACGTGGAGGAACCCTCCCAGGCGCCCACAGAGTCGTTCGTGGGAGTCGGCAGTAACTAAGATGATGGGACTGTCGCCGGCGGCAGCCACGTAGAGCCGCCCAGCACGATAGAGGGCTGTCGATACTGTTGTCAGCAGGAACCGGCCTCCGCCTACGCCGAAAAACTCGTCGTTTACGGTGTTTATCGTTGCGATGACCTCTTCGATAGTGTCGGTACTGCTTTCGGCGAGTGCTTCGCCCAACTCCTTGCTGGCTTCTGCCCCGCCGTGGCCGGTTACACCGTCCATAACCACGTCAAGAAAGTCACCGCTGCCCAAGTCGCGGCTCAGCAGATTGTCTTCGCCGTGAGCGGAATTATCTTGCAGCGTTGAGAATTTGCTGGCAACCATAGGAACCGTCCTCTGTGAATCTCCTATTAGTCTCGCCGCCGTATTGCGGCTCGCATACCCAATTCTTTGGCAATGTAGCATCTGGTCAGTCCATATACACAGACAACTCCGTCTCTGCATCGAACTTGAAACGGGTCCAGTAATTTCCCCGCAGCCATTCCAGGGCTTCCCGCCAGACGGCACTAGCCGTTGCGAAATCCGGCAGGCCGCGGTTTCGCTCAGAGATGGCCTCAAGAAAGGCAGTCAAGTCGCGCCTGAACTGATCGTAGCTGGTGTAGCTCCGCGACTCAATTTTCTCCAAGATAACTTCGCCCGAGCTGGCAACCTCGTCTCCGGCACCTATCAATCCATGGCGAATCTCCGCGATCTCCTGCTGGAAATTGACGATCGGCCGAACCCCCCGTGCGTCCCGGTAACCGGAGGAATCCAGGGGAGGCTCCTCCGCCGTAGAGTAGAACTTGACCAGCTCGAGGCAGGCATCGTTCACGTCCAGTGGAGGTCTGCCTCTCGGAGCTGGATCGCTCACTCCAGCCAGCGCTCCGGAGTCGATGACCTGGATGCGGCCCGTGCCCGGCTGGTAAAAGACGTTTTGGGGCCTGAGGTCCATCAGGATGAACCCTGCCGCCAGGTACGCCTGCTCCAGGTCAAGCAACTGGATGTGCACCGGGTACGGTGGAGTGTTCTTGGCCTGGACTAGCGGAAACATGGCGAACAGGTTCTGCCCCGCCCCGATGGGTACTCCGGTGAAGCGGGACATCATGTCACCCAGCAAAGGGATCCCGGGCGCTCGCTCCTGCACGAAAACAGTGTAAGGTTCTCCGAGTTCCTCTCCGAAATAACCGTCGTGAATAGCCGTTTCTGTGTACGCCAAGAGCGGGGCCAGCAACCCGTCCGCATCTCCAGCCTGATCATAAGCGGCTAACAGGCGTCCGGTCCGGGCCTCAATGGCTTCGTGCTGCTTGCGGCTGACGGCCTGAGGAACGGGCCGCTTCAGGGCAACTTCCATGCCGGTCTCGCGGTCGATGGCGGCGCGCACGTCATAATCGGCGCCTGACCCCAGACGGCCAGTGACTTCGTAGCGTTGAAGGTCTACCATTTCTACCAAACGCGGCCTCCCGACCGCCGACGGTCCCCGAACATAATGGACTGGAACGGGACCTGTTTCGAATTGTTCGTCGAAGCACTTAAAATGTTACGACGCGCCCCGCACATTTTCAACTGAACTATTCTCACGCTACTAAACGCTGCACTAGTCGCCAGGAGCTCGGTAGCCAATGGTGAGCCAGTCCTCACGGGGCCACTCCAGTTCCGGCGTAAACCCCAAGCCCAGCACGGCATCGTCGACCTCCGGACGTTGCGCGGCCAGCAATCCTGAGGCCACCAGCATTCCTCCAGGACGAAGGGCCTGCAGTATGAACGGGGAGCGGTCGGCGACTCCGCGGGCGGAAATGTTGGCCACGACCAGATCCAGGCTTCCGTTTGCGGCTGCGGGATGAGGGACGGAACCCTTGGCCAGGGTGACCCGGCCCTGCAAGCGCAGCCTTCGAAAGTTCTGCCGCGCCGCGGTCACCGCCTGGGTGTCTATATCCAGAGCAACCACCGACTGCGCGCCCAGCATGAGAGCCGTTATGGTCAGGATGCCAGAGCCGGCGCCGAGGTCCAGCAATTTCATCCCTGGTTGTACCAAATCTTCCAGGGCCTCCATGCAGGTGTAAGTGGTTGGGTGATAGCCGGTTCCAAAGGCGATTCCAGGGTCAAGTTCGATGACGGTCCGGCCCTCAGACTCCTGCGGATTCAAATCCACCCACGAGGGCTTGATGATGAGCCGGTCGCCCACTGGCAGTGCCCTGTAGTGCTCCTTCCAACTGTTCTGCCAATCTTCTTCGTCATCGAGGTCGCGGATGATCAGTTCGCCCAACTCTCCGACTGAACTCACCAAGCGAACGCCCACCTCAATACGCGCCAGCCGCTCGCGGGACCCGGTCTGCAGGTACGTGCGCAGCATAACTTGGCCGCCACCTCGTGGCTCCGTGCAGAGCCCCTTGCCGTACCGGCTGAACAAGTACGAGACGGGTTCGACAAATTCATGCGGCACCGAGATGCTGAGTTCCTGCCAAGGCATAGATACTCCGGGATGCGAGGGTTTTGGGTTGAGGACGCGTCGGCTTAAGTAAATCCAAGCCGCGCGGTAGTGATCAGATTAGAAGGCGTCCTTGATGCGGTCGAAAAGGCCTTTGTCCGAGGAATCCTCGCCGTCCGGTTCGTTTTGGGCAGTCTCTTCCTTCGGCTTTTGTTGAGAACGTTTCCTGCCCTTGCCGTGGCGGGAATTGGAGGAGACATCGCCATTGAAAGAACGGGCCAACTCCTCCATCAAATCTCGTTGGTGGCTGTTCAGTGAACTCGGTACGCGCACGTCGACTTGTACACGCATATCACCACGCCGGTTGGAATGAAGGTGGGGCACACCCCTGTTGCGTATACGGAACTCTGCGCCGGGCTGAGTGCCTTGTGGCAACTTCAATTCCTCTTCGAAACCGTCCACGGTGGGCACGGCCTTCTCCACTCCCAACGCCGCCTCGGCAATGTTGAGTGGCAGGGTGTAGACGATGTCGGTGCCGTCGCGTTGGAACAGGTTGTGCTCCTGAACATCTACTGATACGTATAGGTTGCCCGAACCACCGCCGTCGCTTCCAAAGTCACCCTCGCCGTTCAATCTGACCTGCATACCACTGTCGACGCCGCCGGGGATTTTGACCTCAATCCTGCGTTTTCGTCTCTCTCGCCCCCCGCCCCGGCAGTTGTTGCAGGGCGAGCTGACGATGCTGCCGCGGCCACGGCAGGCGTGGCAGGGAGCAACTTGAGTAAACTGCCCGAAAACGCTGCGTTGTGATCTTCGAACCTGACCGCTGCCCCGGCAATCTGCGCAGCTATCAACGGAAGTGCCTGGTTCGTTGCCGGCCCCAGAGCAGTAGTTGCAGATTTCCAGGCGGTTGATCTCGATTTCGCGATTTGTTCCGAAGACGGATTCTTCGAAGGTGAGCGTAACCTGGTGTTGAAGATCTCCTCCTCTGCGAGGCTGACGGCCAGCTCTGTTAGAGGCACCACTGAAGAAAGAATCGAATATGTCTCCGAATCCGCCGAACCCTTCGAAGCCATCAAAGGGATTGCCCGCGCCCTGCGCGCCAGCGCCAACTCCCGCCTTGCCGAACCGGTCGTACTGGACGCGTTTCTTTGAGTCCGACAGGACCTGGTACGCCTCGTTAATTTCTTTGAACCGGTCCTCTGCGTCCGGGTTCTTGTTCCGGTCAGGATGGAATTCCATTGCCTTCCTGCGGAAGGCCCGTCGTATGTCCTCATCGCTGGCGTCTCGGGCGACACCCAGAACGGCGTAGTAGTCCTGGTTGGCCATTATCTATCACTCTAAAAGTTGGCGGCTGAATTGGCGGGCACACCTTTCACTATTCGGGCACACCTTTTACTATTGTAGAGGAGGCCGGGCTTGCTCTCAATAGCGCAGAGGCCGTCAAGCTGGGCCGTCGCAGCTGATCGGATGCCTCTTTTCCCAACTCCTGATGTCCCGGGCCCCGGAGCCATCAGGCTCGTCACTGGCCCGAGGCATGTCCCCTCGGAACCGGGATTCACCACCCAAGGCTCACCACCTGAACACTCCCAATCTCACTTTTCACCCCTTCCCTGGCTCCTGATAGAAGCGTCTTGCCAAGGCTCAATGACATTCCTCTGCCATGGGAATCAGGAGAGGAATTCAGCAGAGCCGAAAGCGCACGATTCCAACACTGCGGCCGACGCACCCATTGGAGTTTTGGCCGGTCGCCCGAACTCGTCATCCCGGCACGTTACCCCGGCGAAGGTCGGGGCCGCTTCCTATGCCCGCGGAAATTACAAAAATGCACAGGTTTTTGACCTGTGACCTAAACCAAAGCCAAGGTGGGATGTGCATTTGCCTGAGGCGAGGAATCGTGCTGGGAATTCGGCAGCAGTGCTTCGGCCCGTGACTGCAGTACCGTCCGGCAGCGGCGCCTCACCTCGTCTCTCCGGCTGGCCAGCCCGGCCAGGAAGTTGCCGACCCTTTCCTGCACCGCCGCCCTGCTGCCCAGGCAGAGATTGCCCGTCGCCTCCTCTCTCGCCCAGCCCCAGACCGCCTCATCGGAGTTGAAGTCCGGGCTGTACCCCGGCAGGTTCACCAACCGCAGGTCAAGTCCGGGCGTCCGCAGATATTCCCGCACCGCCTCGCCATTCCTGAGCTTGTCGAAGGGGCCGGCGCGTTGTCCCAGATGACCCGCATCGGCTCTGGATGTTTTTCCCTCAGTTGCTTCAGGAAGGCAACCGAGGTCCCGCTGTTGCTGTTGCCCTCCAGTTCCATCCATTCCACCTCACCCGTCTCCAGGCACACCGCCGAATAGTAGTTGGCCTTCTCCCCATACCGCGGGCTGGTCGAGTCCACCAAAGCAGGCTGGCCCTTCAGCACCCACTTGCCCCGCAGTTCCGCGTCCGCCCGGAAGTGGGCCTCGTCGGCAAAGAATATCCTGGCTTCAGTCCGTTGGGCCTCCTCCCTCAGGACGGCGTACTCCGCCACGAAAGCCTCCCGCTTGGCCTCATCAGCCTTGAGCAACCGCTTCTTGGGCCGCTTGAAGGCAAATCCCAAGCGGTGCATCCAGTTCAGGCAACTGCTGCGGCTCAACTCAATGCCGAGGCGCTCCGAGGCAAACCGCCGCACCACCTTCCAATACCAGTTGGCCATACCGATGCCCGACGAAGCGGGAGGCTGTTGCACCGCCTCTTTCAATTCCTCCTGCTGCGCTTGGTCAAGGGCGGGGGGGAACCACCGGTCTGCTCGAATATCAGGGCTGCAGGCCCTCCCTCGCCGAAGGCCGACGCCCATCGGCCAATAGTGTGTGGGTCCCTTTCCAGAGTCTCCGCCGTGGCCGCTGCCGTCCAGCCCTGGGCCAGCAGCAGCACGGCGTACCACCTCTCCCGCTCCCTGGGCGTCGGCGCCAGGATCATCCGCTGTCGCAAGTCCTTGACTTCCATCCGCCACTGTTCCAGACACCGGTCTATCTCCCTCACGCCCATCACCAACCCCTCGTAACTCCCGAGACCAGCTAACCCAGTTCCTTCACAAATTTACCCTGTGCAACTGCGTATTTCACCTTGGCTTTAGTTTAGTACTACAAGACGGGTTTAAGTTGGCGGCTCCGACCTGCCTTTGCGGCAGGCGTAGCGGCGTCTCTGGTGGGAGCGGCGCGCCCGTTCGTTGCGTAGCTGCGTGTCCTCCAGCCAGATCAGCAATTCATCCGGCCCGAACCGTTCCCTGGGCAGCATCTCACGCACCACCCGGTACACTTGGGATCGGGTGATCCGGGGCATCTTTTCCCCCCAGACCTGTTGCAGGCTCAACAGGAACGCCCACCCAGCAGGCACATGGCGATGTGGTGATGCCAGCCCGCCCAGGTGCGGGTCTCGTATTCATCCAGGCCCACGTTGCTCTTTTCCGTCTCGAACTCCGTTTCAATACGCCACCTGGAACCGCCCACATAAGCCAGAGTCTCCAAGGTTGTGTCCTCAGGAGCGTTGGACAGGTAGTAGCGAGGCTCGCTGCCGTCCAGGTTCCGGCGCCAGATGGCCCAGAGCACCTCACCGGGCTTGCGCCTCCTGGTTGCCCGCACCCGCTGGGCGCTGAACATATAGCTCCTCGGCCCCTGGGATCCCTCCGCCACCGTTATCTCCTGCCAGGCCTCCTCGGGCAATTCTGCGCTGCGCTCTGCCATGGTCCGCCGCTGTCCGTCCACCAGCCTGGGCTTGCGGGGACGCCCGAACCCCTGATAGTCCGGACTGGTCCAAGCCGGGTCCAAGGGCCATACAGTGGTGCCGCCGGGAACGTCTAGCACGTACCACATCCCCAGGGCCGCCAGTCCCTGACGGAAGGACGGCGACATACCGAAGGCGTCGTCTCCCGCAACCCATCCGGCTATCAGATGGCCTCGTTCCAAGGCCCGCGCCAGCATCTCCAGGGCCAACTCCGTCTTCGAGTGCTAGCTCCGTCTCTCCTCCGGCACCCCTGCCGCCGCGCACCGGGCATCGTCCGAAGCCCAGACCTGGGGCAGATACAGCCCTTTGTCCACCAACGCCCGGCCCAGTGGGCTGACATAGGCCAGGAACATCCCGGCTTGGCAGTTGGCCACCTTGCCCAGCCTGCCGCAGTACTGCCGGGCCACTCCCGCCGATTCCCTCCCTTGCTTGGGGAAGTCGCTGCCGCCCAGCACCCACACGGCCTCGGGGTGCCCCAGCCTGCGACCCAGGTATTCCTGCAACCGCCCGATGACAGCATCGTCGTCCCAGCGGGCCTCGGTGAGAAAGCGCTGCATCGCCCGGGCCGACACGCCCACCGATTCGGAGAGGTTCTCGGCGTTGCGCCGCTCCTGGTCCTGCACCAGCAGGGCCTGAAGGTAATTCCGGCTGTGCTCCCGCCACTGTTTGCGGCCTCCTTCGGCTGCAAAGAGGGCGTGAAATTCCTGAAAGCTGTCGTAGACCCGCTCGAAGCTCGCCGCATCCATCACCCAAACCACCCATCATCATCTGGCCACCTATCCAACCAAATAAACTCGTCGTTGTAGTACTACCAAGATTGATCCGGATTATGGTTCTCCCCATCCGTAGCCTCGGCGAAATCCCTCGCGCCGCCCCGCTTCACGCCGAATTACTCGATCGTCATTACTATGGAGCACGTCTTCGTGACAGTCGCCGACCTAGGCGCAGTCGGGGCGGGGATCGGGAATCCTATGCAGGTTCGGCATTCTTTTGTTGACCGGAACTCACTGTATTGGCCCTCAGACCCGCGATTTCGCGGCAATGACGCGGGTGAGCGATTCCAGGTACGATGGCCCCTTCCGTCAGGCACATTTGGCGGACCACCATTCAGACTGTCGAGGGTTCGGTCGTCCTTGACACTTAGGGGGCCGCTCGCTACGATTCATACTAGGAGCAAAGTCCAAAATCCCTTAATTGGGATTGCTCCGTTTTGGGCATAACAGGCGGAAAGGGAAAGGTGATATGACTTCAGTTATCATCACTGTTCTCGCCGTCCTTGCGGCCCTTGGGCTAGGTATAGCAACTTGGCTGGGACTTCGGCAGAAAGTACAGTCGTCGCGATTGGCGATGGCCAACGAGACAGCCGGAGACCTTACCGCTCAGGCTCGGGATGAAAGTAGAAACATACTGCTGTTGGCTCAGGAGGAGGCCCTGAAGCTGCGGAACGAGGCTGAGTCGGAAATCAAGGACCAACGCCGGGAGCTCACCCGCCTGGAAGACCGGCACATGCAGCGGGAAGAGCAACTGGAACGCAAGATAGAGGCGCAGGACAACCGGCAGGCGGAGCTTGCCGACAGAGAATTGCAAATCGAAGGATCTCGCAAAGAGATCGATGAACTAAAGGCAGAACAGGCGAAGTCCCTGGAACGGATCGCTGGCCTTTCGGTCGAGGAAGCTCGCGAGGCAGTGGTCAAACGAGGAGAAGAGGACGCGCAGCACGATCTAGCTCGCCGCTATTACGAACTCGAGAGGGACAACAAGGAACGGGCAGATGAAAACGCCCGGAAGATCATAGCCGTGGCCATCAACCGGCTGGCTTCGGACGTGGTCTCAGAGAGCACCACCTCAGTGGTATCTCTGCCGAACGATGAGATGAAGGGTCGCCTCATTGGCCGTGAGGGACGCAATATTCGGACCCTTGAATCACTGACCGGGGTAGACGTTATTATCGACGACACCCCCGAGGCGGTGACGGTTTCCTGCTTCGACCCGGTGCGACGAGAGGTCGCGCGACTGGCGCTGGAAAAGCTGGTCTCTGACGGGCGCATCCAGCCAGCCCGCATCGAAGACATGGTCAACCGCGCTCAGAACGAAATCGACCAGACGATTATGAAGGCCGGCGAACAGGCCACGTTTGAAGTTGGGGTCAGTGGGCTGGACCGGGAACTGGTTCGGCTGCTTGGGCAGCTCAAATACCGGTACAGCTACGGAGAAAACGTGTTACAGCACTCGGTTGAAGTTGGCCTGCTTGCCGGGATGCTGGCTGCTGAGTCCGGAGCTAACGTACAAGTAGCAAAGGTTGGGGGATTGCTGCACGACATAGGCAAGGCCCTCACTCACGAGGTATCCGGGCCTCACGCTGAGATCGGCGCCGAGATTGCCAAGCGGCATGGCATCAACCACAGTTCTTATCGGGGTATCCTTGAGCATCACTGGGACGAGCACGAAACCGTGGAGTCTTTCCTGGTAGCCGCGGCGGACGCGATTAGCGCTGCCCGGCCGGGCGCCCGAAAAGAGTCGCTGGAACAATACGTCAAGCGGCTCCGCGAGCTCGAAGAAGTGGCCGCGGGCTTCGAGGGAGTTGAGCGTACTTTCGCTATCCAGGCGGGCAGGGAGGTTCGGGTGATGGTTAAGCCCGAAGACATGGATGACATAAAGGCAGCCTCTCTGGCCCGCAACATAGCCAGGAAAGTCGAAGAGGACCTGGTATTTCCTGGTCAGATCAAAGTAACGGTGATAAGGGAAACCAGGAGTGTGGAGTACGCCCGCTAACTTTCAGAGAAAATTAAGCGTACAAAGAAATGGAGGGCTCTATCGCCCTGGCCCCGCCAGCCGATCCGCCCGGCATTCCGGGGTTAGATTAAGTACAGAACAAGGACTCAGGAGCGGGAACTCCCCGGCTGCTGAGTCCTTTTTTCGCCGCCTCATAACTGCAAAGGCGGACACTTGAAGAAGAGGAACAACACCCCTTGCGCATATTGATGATCGGTGACGTAATAGGCAGACCAGGACGGGAAGCCGTTGACCGCATCCTGCCGGGCCTCCGAGACGAAATGGGGATAGACCTGGTCATAGCCAACGGCGAAAATGCGGCCGCTGGCTTTGGCCTGACCGAAGATACCGCGTCCGAATTGTTGGACTCGGGAGTCGACGTGCTCACTTCCGGCAATCATATCTGGGACAAAAAGGAATTCATTCCCTACATGGACGATGTTCGTGGCGAAGGCCTTCCTGTGGTGCGCCCGGCCAACTATCCATGTGCCCCGGGCGTTGGGGTTATCCGTCGAAAGGGGGTGGCTGTGGTCAATCTAATGGGGCGCGTGTTCATGGCACAACTTGACTGCCCATTCCGCACCGCAGACCGAATCCTGGACGAAATCAGAAACGAAGAGGAAACTCCCGTGATCATTGTAGACTTCCACGCGGAGGCGACTTCTGAAAAACAGGCGATGGGTTGGTACCTGGATGGCCGGGTAAGTGGTGTGTTTGGGACTCATACTCACGTGGGAACCGTAGACGCCCGAATCCTGCCTGGTGGAACCGCGTACCTGACGGACGTGGGAATGACCGGCCCAATTGATTCGGTGATCGGCAGCGACACGCGCGCGGTGCTGGAACGCTTCTTGACCTCAATGCCCCAACGGCTGGAAGTAGCAAAGGGGCCCTGCGTCCTCAACTCGGTACTAGTTGAAGTAGACGAAGAAACCGGTCGTGCCATCCACCTTGAGCGCGTCGACAGGATGTCCAACTGAAATGAGCTCGGAAGTAGATCTTCATCTCCATACCATCGCCTCCGACGGGCGGCTGACACCGACCGATCTCGTCCTGATGGCGGCACGGCAGGGCCTGAAAACGATAGCGCTGACTGATCACGATACTACGGACGGTCTGCCGGAGGCATACGTAGCTGCAAGAGGGGTGCCGGGCCTGCGAATTATCCCTGGCATAGAACTCAGCGCTGATGTTCCGGGTGACGAAGTCCATGTGCTGGGATACTTTATTAATCCCGACGACCCGGAGTTGCAGGATGATCTGACGCGATTTCGAGAGGGTCGCGTGGGGCGTGCCAGGGCCATGGTGGATAAGTTGGGTGAACTTGGAGTACAGGTGGATTGGGAGCGCGTGCAGCATTTTGCCGGTGATGGAGCTGTTGGGCGCCCGCATATTGCCTTGGCCATGGTAGAGGCAGGGTACTGCAACGAGCCCAAAGACGCATTCCCGGAGTACCTGGGGCGCAACGGGCTGGCGTATGTCGAGCGGGTCAAGCTTACTCCGGCGGAGGCGGTCGACATGATCCGTCGGGCCGGCGGAGTGGCGGTCCTGGCACATCCCGCATATATGAACGATATGGAGGCGGGTATCGCCAATTTGGCAGGGATTGGACTTTCGGGTATAGAAGTACACTACGCTAAGTATCGGGATGACACCATCCGTCAGCTCGCGAGGCTGGCTCGCGAATATGAGCTCATCCCCTGTGGGGGTAGCGATTATCATGGTCTTGGGAACACCGACGAATGCCTTCCCGGAGAGAACGGACCTCCAATGGACTCGATTGAGCGTCTTGAAGCAGCGGCTTTGGCTACCAGAAAATCGTAATTGTTTTGAGTTGTCGCACTTGGCTCAATCGCATGGCCCCGAGTAGATAGTCTATTGGAGATTGCCGGACTTTACTTGGCCGCTTTCCTGTTGGGATCTGTTCCGACGGCCTATTTACTTGGCAGGCTGGTAAAGGGAATTGACATTCGCCAGTACGGTAGTGGAAACGTCGGCGGCGGAAACGTCATTCAGCACGTTGGGAAAAAGTGGTTCGTCCCCCAGATGGTATCGGACGCCCTGATCAAGGGAGCGGGATCGATCTGGTTCTCCGTCTACGTGGTTGGCATCGACTGGAATTCCCCCCTGTTAATAGGCCCGCCACTCTTGGTGCTTACAGGAAATAACTGGTCCCCATTCCTGAGGATGCAGGGAGGGCGAGGACTTGGCGTCGCGGTGGGAACTTTGGTAGCTTTCTCTCCCGCTATTCTTGGGGTGGCCTTGGTCATATATTTTGGCGGCTACCTCCTGACCAAGGAGGCGGGGATCTGGGCCTTGGTCACATTGCTCTCGCTCCCGGTGATGGCCTTTCTATTTCCTGACATACTTAAAATGGGAGACGGGACGACGATGGTGTGGCATTGTCTGGGGGTCCTGGGGTTGATCGTGCTAAAGCGCCTTTCGTCCAACTGGTCGGCTCTGCCAAACGACCTGCCGCGCAGGAAGGTGTTATTGAACCGACTGTTTCTGGACCGAGACGTGGACGACCGAAACAGGTGGGTAGAACGTATACCGGGGGCTACAGGCTAACCAGTCGCCAACAGGAGCAGACTATGACCACGGAACCGCGGCAGGCAAGCCAAGAAGCCAAAGCCAGTTACTGCAACTGGCACCCAGATACTGAGACCCGTCTGTTCTGCAGTCATTGCGGCAAGAGTATCTGCACGCTGTGCATGGTGCAGGTGCCGGTGGGGATACGATGCAGGGAGTGCGGGCGCGCCGAGAGGCTCCCGACCTACGATGTGCAGCCAACCTACTACATGAGGGCTATCGGTGCTGCTGCCGTAGTGGCGATTATTGGCGGCGTGTTGTGGTTGTGGCTCAATTTGCAGTTCGGCAGGGTACCTTTCGTCTCCTCAATATTCGGTTTGGCGGTGGCTTATGCCATTGGCGAGCTGGTCAGCAGGTCAGTCAACCGCAAGCGCGGTGTCGTGCTGGCCTGGATTGCCGGTGGTGGCATGGTTGCCGCATTCCTGATTTCAGGTGGTTTTATACCACTGCTCAGCAGCAGCTTTACTAACGTGCTCTTCAGTCTGCTGTTCTTGGGAATTGCCGTTTACACGGCAGCCGCCCGGTTGCGCTGATCCCTGCAGAAATCCGGTGTTGTAGCTAATCGGGTGAGGTGCCTGTAGAGACCGCGATGCGGCTTTCCAATTCTTTGTGCAGCCGCTGCAGGGTGTGTCTGATGACGCCCGCTTCAAACCTGCGGCGACCGAGGAATGCTCCCACCCGGCGATCAAAGGTGGGGCGATCGTTTCCGGACTGCCGCGCGGCATAGCGGACAGAGGCCCGATACGCCGCATCCAAGGAGTCGTAGTCTTCAAGTGTTTCGCTGATTATATCGTCCGCGATGCCTCGTTGTTTGAGTTCCCGTTCGATCATGCTGCGGCTTCGCGGCTTTCTGCGTTCCCGGCTATAGCGCCACTGCTGCGCAAAATCTGAGTCGTTCAGCAGTCCTTCATCCAGCAAGCTGGCCAAGGTTTGCTCGACAGCTTCGCTCTGGAATCGCTGGCCCAGTCGTTCCCGCAACTCAGCCACCGTTCGGGAACGCACGGCAAGGAGTCGTAGCGCGGCGCCCCGTGCCCGGTCAGGTTCAGGTCTGCGTGAGGATAGATCAGGTTTAGTCGACTGAACGCGAGGCATAGGCGGAGCCTCTTTTAACGGGATGAAACCGGGACTGTCCCCAATTGAGGCAGCCCGCAAAGTTTGATTAGCTGAGGGGTGTAGGTTCCGATCCGTTCGGCGAGGGAACGCTGCCGAATGCCAAGGCGTCGTCTTCCTCGGTTTCCGCGATTTCCGGCCCTGGGTTCACGAGATCGCTATCGGCCCATATGCGGTCTTCCACTGAGGCGGCAATCTCCGGGTGTTGCAATAGGAATTCCTTGGAGTTCTCACGGCCCTGTCCCAGACGCGTTTCGCCGTAGGAATAGAAAGCACCGGATTTCTTGATAATGCCTTTGGCGGCGCCTATTTCCAGTATATCTCCCATCTTGCTGATGCCCTGGTTGAACATGATATCGAATTCGGCGACTCTGAATGGAGCGGCGACCTTGTTTTTGACGATGCGGGCCCGAACACGGTTGCCGGTGATTTCGGAACCCTGCTTGATGGACTCGATGCGCCGCAAGTCAATGCGGACGGAACTGTAGAATTTCAGGGCCCTGCCGCCGGGGGTAACTTCTGGGCTGCCATAAGTTACGCCAATTTTTTCCCTGAGCTGGTTTATGAACACGACCGCGGTCTTGGACTTATGGATGGTTCCTGTGAGCTTACGCAGGGCTTGGGACATCAGCCGGGCCTGCAGGCCTACGTGGGTGTCTCCCATGTCGCCCTCAATCTCGGCTTGAGGGACCAAGGCGGCGACGCTGTCGATCACGATAGCGTCGATAGCACCGCTACGCACAAGCTGCTCTGTGATATCGAGAGCCTGCTCTGCGCTGTCAGGCTGGGCTATTAGCAGTTCGTCCAGGTTGAGGCCGCAGTTACCCGCATAGGTTGGATCCAGGGCGTGCTCCACGTCGATGTAAGCTGCGACGCCCCCGGCCTTCTGAGTTTCTGACATCAGGTGAATGGCCAGGGTGGATTTGCCTGCCGATTCGGCGCCAAAGATTTCGGTAACTCGACCGCGGGGTATTCCTCCCGTTCCCAAGGCGATGTCGACTGCGAGAGATCCGGTCGAAATCGATTCGGTGACGAGGCCGTTCCCCAGTTCACCCAGCCGCATTACTGCGCCCTTGCCATGATCTTTCTCGATGCTGCTAAGCGCGATATCCAGCGCAGCCTTTTTGTCGTTTGTCATCTTGTCCTTTTTCATCACCCGGCACGTTCCTCCCTTTTGAATGGATCAAGACTAACATATGTTCTATTTATTAACAATGTGCAACTGTCAGTAATTTAAAACTCCGGGCAAAAGTTGTTCCGGGCCTCAGTTGAATGATCTGAGGAAATGCGGGGAGGGCGCGTGAATGCCAGTCTGAGCGGGCCAACTGCCTCATAGTTAGAATTCTCAAGTTCCGCCCTTGAATCCAATAGTGACGGTGCCGTTGTCAACGATCACGGGGGTTATTCGTTCGCCGTTAGTCAGACCGAGCAATTCCGGCACTCTGTCTTCCTGCTTGGACAAGTCAACTTCCTCATAAGCGACCTTCCGCTTGCGGTAGTCCATTTTGGCCGCTGCAGAGAAGGCGCAGTCGGGATGGGTATAGAGGATTACCTGGTTCTCTTGTGTCAAGTCGCACCCCCTCCGAAAGCCGCTAGTTGAGTATTTCGGGCACTGGTTTTATTTGAATGGATTGTACGCGGCAATGTTCCTTTGATCAACGCGAGTGATTGCTTAGGCAAGGCTGGGAGACTAACAGCAATCGCGGACGTGTCCTTCTGATGTTATCCTAGAACTTGCCTTAAAAAAATGTCGCTATTTGCCTGCAGGACATGGTTTTTCATGGACTTAACAGACGACCAATCTGCAATCCAGACCGTAGCGTCGCTACTGGAGGTATTTTCCGTAGGAGTTGGCCGGATTACTCCCGGTCCGCGTGGCTCCCGGTTAACCGGGGAGCCACGTCTGATGCTGGAAACCGCCGTGGAGTCTTTGACGAGGGAGGAGATAAACGGCGATGCCCTGGTTTACGGCAATGCTTGCTATGCCTTGGGCCGCCACGATGACGCTTCCGGAGCCTATCGGTCCCTTCTAGCCCGTGAACCAGTCAACGTGGATGCCCGTTTCAACCTCGGTTTGGCTCAGCTACGTCTGCGGCATCCGGAGGAGGCAGTGCGAGAGTTTACGGAGGCACTGGTCCGATCGCCACAATTAGCTGAGGCACACTACCAACGAGGCAACGCCTATGATGATTTGGGAGAAGTTGAGCACGCTCTGTCGGACTACTCCCGCGCCATTGAACTGTCGCCAGGTTACATTCAGCCCATGTACAACAGGGGCATCGTACTGGCCAGTATCGGGCGACACCAGGAGGCGGTCGCGCAGTTTGACCGCGTTATTGAACTTCGGCCCGACATTGGAAATGCCCACCTGAACCGGGGAGCTTCCCTGGACGAATTAAGTCTTCACGAGGAGGCGATAGCCAGTTACGGCCATGCGGCCGATCTTAATCCTGACGACCCACGCGCGCTGTTCAATCGGGCCCGCACTTGCTACTACCTAGGGCGCCTGCAAGAGGCGTTGGACGACTATTCCCAGGTGCTCCAACTAGACTCTGAGGATGCAGAGGCCTATAACAATCGAGGACTGGCCTACGACGCACTGGGAGATTACGAGTCGGCCGTTGCGGATTACGAGCGAGCGCTGACAGTGCGGCCCGACTTTGCCGAGGCCCACAGCAACCGGGGCGCAGTCCTGGAGGCACAGGGGCAAGTGGAAGAGGCGCTGGGGGCATATCACGCTGCCTTGACCGCCAACCCCAATCTAGCCTCAGCTCATTACAATGCGGCACGAGTCTACTCGCAAATTGATGACATTGAGTCGTGCCTGAGGCACATGGACAGCCTGCTGGCCCTGGCTCCTGAGCTTGCTGAAGATGCGGCACAGGATGAACACTTGCGGTGGGCGCTACGGATGCGTGAAATGCGTGACTCTCGCGGTTCCGACGTGCCGCCTAGCGCCTCAGGGTAGCTGCTCTGTGGGACATAGCGTGGCGGGCCAGGGCTGGCGTTTATCTAGTCGGTGATATCTCCATGGTCGGCGGCAAGGCGCCGGCGCACGATAATGCTCCTGAGCAGAACCAGAACGGCCAGTATCGTAAGTCCCGTCACTAGTTCAACATCTACCTGGTATGCGAGGCTAAGTCCCAGCATCAGCATGAACCCGGTGCAGATGCCCCAGGAGGAGCGCAGGTAGTGGTTGCGGAGCAGAATGACAGTGACGACCCCCACAACGGCCGCCAGCAGTGTCAGCTCTGGGGCCAGCGCAAAACTGACTCCAATCAGGGGCGTCATGGCATCCCCACCTCGGAAAGAGGAGAACACGGAGACCCAGTGCCCTACGATTGCCGCCGCCGCAGCGATCAAGGTGAGCGGGGCCTCGATTCCCAGGGCCCATGCTACGGCCACAGCTGCTGTTCCCTTTCCTACATCTCCGACGAACACCAGCAGGGCGCTGCGCCGTCCAACGTGCCAGAACACGTTGGCCGTACCAGCCAGCGTACTTCCGGTGCTGAAAATATCGACCCCTTTGACGTAGCGGCTCACCCACTGGGCAAAAGGCAGGGCCCCAAGGAAATAACCGAGCACTCCCGATGCGACCAACTGCAGTATCTCCATCGGGTTATCCATCATTCCCTTCTGCCGCTCAAATATTGAGTCAAAGTGTGATTGACGCGAAACGTCCTCTATCACTCGTCAGATACAAATATATCAGCCTAAAGTCGGCGGCGGTAGGCGAATCGGGCACGCAAAACCCTAGCAATCGAATTCGTCGGTCGGGAGCGATAATCGCTCGCCAAGCGTGCAACCGGAGGCAGCCACAACCCTGACTTCAGAGTAAACGGTCTCATGGATTCCGGCGTATTTGGAGTAGCCGAACACTTACACGATGGAAATTCTACCTTTGCCCAATTGCGATGGCCTGGATATGCAATTTCGAGCTGCAGTGGCCTGTGCCGTTGCGGAAATTTGAAGCGATTCTTGAAGGTCTCTCCCGTTATACTTGGAACGCGATTACCAGAGCGTACAGTGGCCCAGGGGCACTTGATTCGTCGCGCATCACAACGAGGAAAGGATAGCAATGACTTCACCGATTGCCACTGGTCCATTGGCTGGAATGGTTGTACTTGATCTGACGCAGATCTTGGCCGGCCCCATGTGCACGATGGTGCTGGCCGATATGGGCGCGGACGTTATCAAGATCGAGAAGCCGCAGGGCGGCGACGACAATCGACGCATGGGGCCGCCCTTCATTAAGGACTGGTCGGCAGGGTTCCTGGCTGTCAATCGAAACAAGCGCAGCTTGGCACTGGACTTGAGAAGTGGGGGCGGAAAAGAAGTTTTTCGCCGCTTGGTGAAGGATGCAGATGCAGTGGTGGAAAACTTCCGGCCCGGGGTTATGGAGAGACTTGGGCTTGGCTACGATGAGTTGTCTACCATAAAGCCAAGCCTCGTTTACTGCACCATATCGGGATTCGGAAGTACCGGACCCGCACGAAACCGGGGAGGCTTCGATCTGGTGGCTCAGGGGGTCAGCGGTCTAATGAGCATAACCGGTCATCCTGAGATGCCGCCTGCCAAGGTCGGGGTGCCCATCACGGATCTGACAGCCGGCCTTTATGGAGCGAACGGGGTGATGGCCGCCTATATCCATGCTCTTAAGACCGGGGAAGGACAGATTGTGGACACCTCCCTCATGGAGGCAGGCATCGCCTACACGGTCTGGGAGTCGTCGGTCTATTTCGCTGAGGGAGAGATTCCGGGTCCTTTGGGCTCGGCCCACCGTGTATCCGCACCGTACCAGGCGCTTCGCACCAGAAATGGCTATTTGAACCTCGGCGCAGCCACCCAGCCAACGTGGGAACAGCTGTGTAGTGCCATCGGGCGCGAGGACCTCGTGGAAGACGACCGGTTCCGGGCGCCGTGGGACCGAAAAGCGCGGGAGCAGGAGCTGGCTGAACTGCTGGAAGAGAGCTTTACCACCCACGACACGGAGCATTGGCTGGAGCTGCTAGAAAGTGCAGGCGTGGTGGCCGGTCCGATCTACAACATGGAGCAGGTTTACCAGGACCCGCAAGTATTGGCCAGGGAGATGCTGGTCGAAACCCACGACCCCGAGTTGGGCACAATACGTAATATTGGAGTGCCTGTGAAGCTGTCCGCCACTCCCGGAAAAATACGGCGGCGCGCTCCCGCTCTGGGACAGCACTCCATCGAGGTGCTGTTAGAGAACGGGTTTGCTCGGGAGGAGGTAGACAGCCTGTTGGTTGATGGGGTCGTACTGTCCAACCAGGGCAGTGGCCTAAAGCGTTAGAAAGAGACGCGCCGGAGTTACTTCTCGCCGAAGAATCGGCGCCGGTCTATATCTTCCAGCGAGCCGCCGGGGCCGCTGAGGAAGGTGTCGGGGTTGCGGGTGCGGTCATCCCGCCAGCTGCGGAATGCTATACTACGGATGGAGTCCGCCTCACGGCCTTTATTCATCAAGAGTTGGGTCTGCCAGTTCTCCATGGTATGAACTACGCCGAAGTACTCCTGCCTCGCTTCGGCATATGCGCGCCCTGCGGTGTCCCAATCATCGTTGGCCAGCAGATACTCCTTTAGAACGCGGGCGTCCCTCAACGCCATCGACAGGCCCTGGCCCCAGGTTGGATCGGTATTGGCTGCGGCGTCGCCAATTAGGGCGACTTCATTTCGGTAGGCTGATTCTGCACACGTCGTCCGCCCGTCAAATGTGGCCAGCGGCCCGGCAGGCGTGGCGCTAGCGTATACTTCGGCAGGGACGCCCGACGCGATGCACTGGTCTAGCACGACTTTGATATCCTCCGGGCCGCCGTACCTCTTAGCACTGCCGCGTTCGTAGCACAGATAGACGCGGGCCCGTCCGCCTCCCTGGGGGAAATTGAGGATAAAGTGGCCCTTCTCGGTGTCCAGCCACGCGTGGATGGCGTCGTCCGACAGGGCCACATTTTCCATCAGAACGCCGGAGACTAAACCAAAGCCAAGGTGGGATGTGCATTTGCCTGAGGCGAGGAATCGTGCTGGGAATTCGGCAGCAGTGCTTCGGCCCGTGACTGCAGTACCGTCCGGCAGCGGCGCCTCACCTCGTCTCTCCGGCTGGCCAGCCCGGCCAGGAAGTTGCCGACCCTTTCCTGCACCGCCGCCCTGCTGCCCAGGCAGAGATTGCCCGTCGCCTCCTCTCTCGCCCAGCCCCAGACCGCCTCATCGGAGTTGAAGTCCGGGCTGTACCCCGGCAGGTTCACCAACCGCAGGTCAAGTCCGGGCGTCCGCAGATATTCCCGCACCGCCTCGCCACGATGGGCCGGCGCGTTGTCCCAGATGACCCGCATCGGCTCTGGATGTTTTTCCCTCAGTTGCTTCAGGAAGGCAACCGAGGTCCCGCTGTTGCTGTTGCCCTCCAGTTCCATCCATTCCACCTCACCCGTCTCCAGGCACACCGCCGAATAGTAGTTGGCCTTCTCCCCATACCGCGGGCTGGTCGAGTCCACCAAAGCAGGCTGGCCCTTCAGCACCCACTTGCCCCGCAGTTCCGCGTCCGCCCGGAAGTGGGCCTCGTCGGCAAAGAATATCCTGGCTTCAGTCCGTTGGGCCTCCTCCCTCAGGACGGCGTACTCCGCCACGAAAGCCTCCCGCTTGGCCTCATCAGCCTTGAGCAACCGCTTCTTGGGCCGCTTGAAGGCAAATCCCAAGCGGTGCATCCAGTTCAGGCAACTGCTGCGGCTCAACTCAATGCCGAGGCGCTCCGAGGCAAACCGCCGCACCACCTTCCAATACCAGTTGGCCATACCGATGCCCGACGAAGCGGGAGGCTGTTGCACCGCCTCTTTCAATTCCTCCTGCTGCGCTTGGTCAAGGGCGGGGGGGAACCACCGGTCTGCTCGAATATCAGGGCTGCAGGCCCTCCCTCGCCGAAGGCCGACGCCCATCGGCCAATAGTGTGTGGGTCCCTTTCCAGAGTCTCCGCCGTGGCCGCTGCCGTCCAGCCCTGGGCCAGCAGCAGCACGGCGTACCACCTCTCCCGCTCCCTGGGCGTCGGCGCCAGGATCATCCGCTGTCGCAAGTCCTTGACTTCCATCCGCCACTGTTCCAGACACCGGTCTATCTCCCTCACGCCCATCACCAACCCCTCGTAACTCCCGAGACCAGCTAACCCAGTTCCTTCACAAATTTACCCTGTGCAACTGCGTATTTCACCTTGGCTTTAGTTTAGGTTCCGTTCGTTATCTCGGAACACGGGGAAGCCGGCCCTGCCACGTGTGGGAGAGCCACGGCCATCGGCCCCAACGATCAGGCGGGCGGAGACCTGCTGTTGGCTACCGTTTTGTTCCCACCACACGGATGGACAGGGATCTCCGTTCCTGGCGGCCAACCCGGTTATCCGCACTCCTCGCCTGACGTCGACACCTGAGTCCAGAGCGTGCTCTAAGAACGCCGTCTGCAGCGATGGATGGTAGCAGGCCATCACCGGCTCGCCGACCCGTGTGGTGCGGGTCAGGTCGCGGTGCCCGGAGCGTTCAGCGCCCTGGTATGAGTCCCAGAACGTCAGAGGGTTTGCGCCGGCCCGCTCCAGTACCGCTTCCAGCCCAAGCAACCGGAGTTCGGCCACGCCCCAAGGCATTATGGCTTCCCCGCGCACCCGGTCGCGAAAGGAATTCTCTGACTCCAGAACAAGTACCCGAACGCCCTCGGAGGCCATTCCCGCGGAAAGGGCGCATCCTGCGACTCCACCGCCAATGACGATAAGGTCGTAGTCGTGGCTCACTGCTGACTCCATTTGCGTAGTCGTTAGAGGCGCACTTGCCCCTCTTTACAAGGCGGTGCGCCAGGGGAGGCCGTCGGTGGCGGAAAGGAAGCCGTCTATGAGGGCCGGGCTGGAGCAGATTACACTGGGGGTGAACAGCCCGGCATCGTTGCCCTGCCGGTCCACCACTCTTCCGCCCGCTTCCTTGGCCAGAATAAGGCCGGCCGCGATGTCCCAGGGCGATAGTGAATGGTGGAAGAACAGGTCGACCCGTCCCGCGGCGGCATACGCCACGCCCAGTCCAGCGGACCCCATGAGGCGAACGCTGTACATGCCGGGCCACAGCGACCTGAGCAGGTCGATGGCCAGCCCTGCTTTTTCGTCAACGTAACCCAGGTCGAAACTGAGAAGGGATCGCGACAACTCGGTAGTCTCGGTGATTGAAATTCTGGTGCCGTTCAGGAATGCCCCTTCGCCACGGGCGGCGGTGAAGGTTTCTTCGCGAACAGGATCGTACACCACCCCAGCGATGACTTCATCACCATCGGCAAGGGCGACGATGGTGCAGAAGTGGGGGATGCTCTGGGCGTAGTTCCGTGTTCCGTCGAGCGGGTCAACCACCCAGCGATACTGGGAGATTCCGGCCACGGGTTTGGATTCCTCGGCTAGGATTCCGAAGTCCGGGAACGCGCCGGTGAGGATCTCCAGAACCGCGTTCTCCGCTTTCACGTCGATGTCGGTTACTATGTCGGCGCGTCCCTTGAATGTGATCTCACGGTCTGAGTTCCATCCCTCACGGATGATGGCGCCCGCCGTGCGAGTCGCCTCTAGAGCGACGTCCATGGCGCTGCGACCGTTGGCGGTGATCGGTAGAGCGCGGGAAGAATGTTCGGTCATATCTAGCTTCACTATCCTTTTTCTTGAAGTTTTCGACGGACCTTGTGAGATGCGGGTCGGCTAAAATCCTTTGTTTTTTGCCCTGAGAACTTTAAGTTCTCACTATTTCCATAGTATGGGGTTCGATCCGGGAAAGAACGTAATCGGCTGGTTATTCAGATCTGCGGTCTGCTCTTGTGAGACGTGGAAAGAATAGATTTGATTGGGTTTCAATGCAGTGAGGCCGTCAATTTCGGAGATGTCAGGAACTTCTTGGCCGGGCAGGAGAGCCAGGTCGTCAGGCGAAAAATTCCCATTTGCATCGTATACCGACCACATTTGAGTTGCCCTGTTAAAGTAAGCCACGAAGAGCAGATTGTCTCCTAGGGGGCCATTTCAACGGCGATGGGGAGTGCAGGCACGGTCGCCTGCGTCCGTTCCGGGGCTGAGGTTGGCTCCGGAGCGAAAGTGGTAGCAGGTGTGGGGACGGCCGTCGATGTAGCCGTAGCCTCCAAGGTCGGGGGAGTCATGGGTTCCGCAGTGGGCTCAGGGATGGCCGTTGGTTCTGTAGTAGAGGTCGGCTCCCGCACTGAGGTGTCGGTGGAAACTGTGGCAGGGGTGGGCTTTGGAGTGTCCGTGGGCAGGGGAGTAGGCTCGGGCGCCGTTGTGTTAGTTGGCGCCGGAGTCGACAGCGAAGACTCGCCAGTGCTGGACGCGGGTGCCGTGGCGTCCGCTGCCTCTGGCGTCTCCTCACCACAGGCGAGAACCGCGATGGTCAAGAGAGTCAAAAATGCCAAAAATGCGAGTGCTTCATCTTTCCTCAAGGGGTGGGTTACTAATACCCGGTGTGCAGTAGGAACGCAACGCATTCCGCAAATTTGCCGGATGAACAAGCAACTTGACCCAATGATCGAACTTGGCTGGTTTACACTTGGCTGGTTTACATTGGAAGCCGTCGATATTATATGCCAGAGAGTTATAGGATTGTCGTAACTGGCCTATAGATGTTGTGGTACTTCCAAGAAGGCAGTTGCGCCAATTATCTATTGCATCGCCGATACCACAGACTGGCTGACGCTCCTGGCAGTTGGCTCCCCGCTGCCTGGAAGGACAGCAATTTACCGCCACACCATTGGGGTCGTCCCCGCAGGTAATTCCTGCATTTTGAATGTCGCGTTCAGGCGCAAGTTTCCGACGTAGATGCCACAATCAACGTCGTGGGAAGGAACGTCTATTTCAGATGAGCTGGGTGGGGACGCACCGAGGGGAACTGGCGGCAGGCTGGGCGAGGATTTCCGTTCAGATCAAACACCAACTAACTTTGAGTCTGGCAATCAAGATATGCTGCTCGCTGCAATTTGTCACTCAATGGGGCAGAGGCATATTCTCAGGGTACTCTGGCCGACTGTAGCGCAACAGCCTAAGAGGTAGGAGTCGCCGCAGGCATGAGTCTGGAGCGTCCAGTTGGCCGTGCCGTTGGCTCACGGGCAGTCGCTATTGTCTACCGTGGAGGGTGAACTGGTGGGGTCGGTCGACAGTGCAATGGCCATCGCCGTACCCGTTTCTGGACTCCCCGAAATGCGGCAGAGAACTCTCCTTTCTCCCTCTGTAATTCAACTGTCGGCCAGCCAGGCGAAGCCCATCACGATCTCGAAAGCCGGCGGGTGTTATCCTTCTATGGTCTGCAGGTAATTCAGTACCTCCTCCTCAAGACTTGTCAGTCCGTCCCGCCCCCAACTGAAGGCCGAGGCGGTTGAGGTTGGCGCCGACGTAGGAGTGGGATGTATCCTGAGCTCGTATGTGGCCGGCACCAGATTTTCGGCCAGCATGTTTGCCCAGAATGTGCCTCCGTCCCAGTATGAGGCCACTTCGTTTAAGACCTGCATTTCCTTGGTGTCGATCCCGTCGGCCAGCCACCAAGCGACCGCGAGAGCCTGGGGTATCTGGGATTCGAACCCTCCACTTCGGCCAATCATGGTCGCGAGACTGGCAAGCGCCTGCATCTCCTCCTCGGTAATGCTGTCGGCGACCCAGCGGTAGTTCAGGATAGTCTCGGCAGCGCCCGAGTGCTGGGTTTCGATCCGTTCGAGGCTGCGCAATGTGCGCTGCTCAAATTGCGTCAGGTCGCCTTGCCGCCAAGGCAAGGCGGACAGTTTAATTGAGGGACCAAGGGAAGCCTCGCCGGGCGTGGCGTGGGGGTGGGCAGTGATGACCTTTGTTTCAACAGGGCAGCCCTCCATTTCGGATGCGCTGTCGCTTAAATACCTGATATCCACCAGGAATTCGGCTTCTCCAAGGTGAATGCCGTCGGCCATCCATCAGGTCTCCTGCAGTGGTTGTATAAGTGCAGGATACTCCGCCCGGACATCATCAAGAATCCCCCACAGAACCTCTATCGCCAACTCCTCCTCTCCCGTTATACCATCGGCGACCCAGGAGTAACCCAGCACAACCTCCGCCTCCCGCGGGAAGGCCTCTTTCCTCCTCAAAAGAAAGTCTTGAGCATATATCTCCGTTTGCGTCAGTGCATCCTCCTCCCAAGCGAATCCCAGCCCGCCTTCAACGACAAACGGCGTCGGCGTGAGAGTGAGCACGCGACCGGAGGAGGCGGTCATCGGTGTGGACCCCAAGGGGAGTGGAGTTGCAGTGGAGGCAATGATTGGTGTGGAGGTAGGCACCAGTGTTGGAACAGGCACTAGAGCAGCGGTGGGAATTACAGATTGAGTGGGAGCAGAAGTCGAAACAGGAACAGGTGAAGAAGTCGGCAAGAACCCGGGTGAAGCAGGAGGGGCTGAAGTTGAGTCTGGCTTTGGTGTTGCAACCCTTTTTTCGTTGACGTCCTCAGGGTTCGGTAGCTGGGCTTCGGTGGCATCCTCAGGCGTCGGTACCTAAGTCTTGGAGAGTAAGATTGGTGTCGGTGGCTGAGGTGTCTGTCGGTGCCTGGGTTGCTACACTGGGGGTTAGCCTCGGGGATTCGGTAGCGACAGGTTCGAGTTCGCAGGTGAATACTATAAGCGCGAATGGAGTCAGACGCACAATTCCCTCGCCGGGTCGTGTGGGGAGATTGTCGCCTATCCCTGCGACAGACCCATTTTCTCGTAGACCTCTTCGATGGTTTGGACGGCGATGGCGCGGGCGCGCTTCCCGCCCTCGTCGAGGATCTCGCGAACATAGCCAGGGCGAGACTCATATTGGCGGCGGCGTTCACGCATGGGTTCGAGAAAGTCGTTGATGCTGCCAGCCAGTTGGCGTTTGCAATCGACGCAGCCCCGGGCGGCGGTGGTGCATTCGCTATAGACAGCGCTCACTGCGGCGGGCGGTCCGAACATCTGGTGCATGGAATACACGTTGCAGATCTCGGGACGGCCGGGGATGTTGCGCGTGATCCGTTGCGGGTCGGTGAAAGCTGTCATCACGCGCTTGGTGGTGTCTTCGACGGTTGCTGCTAAGTCTAGGTGATTATCCAAGGTCTTGGACATTTTGGCCTGGCCGTCCAAGCCAACCAACAAGGGAGACTCGGTGAGCTTGGCCTGTGGTTCCGGGAATGTGTCCCCAAAGAAATTGTTGAACCGTCGGGCGATTTCGCGCGACAGCTCGATATGAGGGACCTGGTCGCGGCCTACAGGAACTGTGTCGGCCTTGTACAGGATGATGTC
Organism: Dehalococcoidia bacterium; assembly: GCA_965262865.1. GTDB lineage: Bacteria > Chloroflexota > Dehalococcoidia > Lucifugimonadales > UBA3495 > VXOI01. The sequence continues at coordinate 4,974,439 of OZ253565.1, read as the reverse complement.
TGCGGTCTGCAGTACCGGGTATCCAACCAGACCGTAGTTGACTGTTTCCTCGGTCTCGTCCATCTGCCTCACCTTCTCCTTGAAAGTGGGCACCCGTGTCAGCCAGCCCAGTGGGGTGACCATGCCGAGGAGGGTGTGCAGGGTCATTACCTCCGGTACCTGGGACTGGACAAAGACAATGCTGCGCTCGGGGTCGATGCCGGCGGCCAACCAGTCGAGGATCATCTCCTCGATGTTGGATTGGATTGCTGCGGTGTCCGCGCTGGACTCGACGGTGGTCAGGGCGTGGATGTCGACGGCGCAGTAGATGCAGTCGTAGTCATCCTGCAGCGCCACCCAGTTCTGTAGCGCACCGATATAGTTGCCCAAATGCAGAAGCCCGGTGGGCCTCATTCCGGAGAAAATCACTCCCTGTTTGGCACTTTTGCTTGTCGAGACCATAATTTCGGTCCATTCTCACGTTTGAAATTCCGTAGAGAGGATCCAATCTATCATCGAGTGCCTGAGGACGCAATTGCGGTGAATATAAGGGCACAAATCGATTCCGGCAACTTAGGGCGGGATGATAATGATGTCAGAGGTCGGTCCACTGGAAGTGCTTGGAGACGAGGCGGTAGAAGCCCCAGCCGAAATTGCGGGCATGGACTGCGCCATATGCCTGCCATCGATCCAGCTCGGCCAGGGCCTCCGGGTGAATGCGATCGCCGGGTACGAGCGTGGGCAGTATGCTTTCGTTGTCGCATTCATACAGGGCCAGGTACTTGGGGCCGGTGTTGAAATTCTTCAAGGCCGGATGGTCCAGGCAGCGGAATCGGGCGCCGCAAGCGTAGCCGGATACGTTCAGGACGCCAGGTAAGTGCGATTCAGTGTACCAACGGTCCCACTCTGTCTCGCGGGCAGGATCGACGTCGGCGGTGACTATGCTCAGCGGCTGATCGGAGAGTAGCAGTGGGTCGCGCAGAGGTGAGCCGCTGACCTGTTCGTACACATTGGAAACATGTCCGCTGATTCCCTGCAGGGTGCTGAATACTGAGAATTCGGCGGCGGCGATGGGATGAAGGCTGGGCGCTCCGAACTGCAAAAGGGACGAAAGGTCGTCTGGGCCACGGATGCCATAGAGGGCGGTGAATCGCGTGCCGCCCTCCAAATTGACATAACGCTGGGCCCAGCGATAACCACGGATGCGGAGCAGATTAGGAAGGTGGCTATTGTACCAAAGGGTGAAAGGTTCGATGTGTTCCTTGGCACAGGTCATCTGCACCATCAGCAACAGGTCGCGGTCAGCCATTTCGCTCCTCCTTTGCGGCGAGACCCTCAAGCAAGCCGCCACTGTACCGTGGGTCTTCGATCCCTCGCCGCATTCCCCGCAGGTAGGCAACTTGTCCGCCGTGCTGGTTGAACTCCCAGAGGAGCTGCTGGCACATGTTGGCCAGCGTCATCGTGCCTCCGCGAGGGTTCTGCACGGCCCTGCTGTCAAAGTCTGCGTCGCTTAGTAAACTTAGGTAGCGTCTGGCCGATTCCAAGGACGCGTCCGCATACTCCAACAGGGCCGTGGAGTCAGGCGTGCTGAATTCGGCCAGATCCTGTGGTCCGTAGCCAAAGCCTGTTTCATTGGGGTCGATTTTCTGCTGCCCGAGACGTTCGGCCCACCCCTGTTCCCAGAGCTGAGGGATTTCTTGCAGCCGTGAATGAATCCACCGGTCGAGGGTGCGGCCGTAGTGCCAGACAAGGAAGCCAATGGACGAGCACTCAGGGGTTGGCATCCAGTCGAGCTCAGCCTCCGAAAGCCCGTCGACAGAACGAAGCATGGCGTTATAGTGCTGCTCTAGGCAGCCCAGAACGAATTCCTGCAGTTGCATTCCACCTCCTTTCCTGCTCGAGTGGCAGTGATGTCCCATAGGGATTAATGTAATAAAGGAAAGGCCACGCTTTTTCAGGCGTGGCCGGTTGTTAACAATCGTGGCCCTTTACTGGTGGACTATTCGTCCTGATCCGACTCGCTCTCCAGCCGGTCTCCAAGCTCGCTGAGGAACGCCTCGATTTCCGGCGACAATGCCGGTCCTGGACTGGCGCCCTCTTCGGACGAAGACTGAGCCTTCTCCGCCGTCAATTGGGAATCGTAGTACTGTTCCATCTGCTGAATGAGGGTCTTCAATTCCGAGTTGCGGTCCACGGACGCATTTAGTTCCCTATACTGTCGTTGACCCCGTCGCACGGGGGCAAGGTCGGGAGGGATGCTGTCGTACACGGATGACAATACTTCGATCATTCGCGAGGTGCCGGCGTAGTCCTCTTCAAGTTGGACATACTGGGGCAAGTGGACCATAAAGTTGATTGATTCGATTTCGTCCCTTTCGATCCCCTCGGACAAGAGGTTCATGATGGTTGTCGGCCCTTGGTATGTGCTCTGCGATAGCTTGAAGTTGGGAACCGGGCGCTTCTGCTCGACGGATCCCAGGGATCCAGTGACCAGCAGCGGCCGGGTGTGGGGAACTGCGTCGTACATTGCCCCGAGGCGACAGTAACGCTTCACCCCGAAGTGACGCACCACCTCCAAGATGGAGTCGGTGTAATCCTCTCCGTTGGAGTGCGGCTCCAACAGGTGGAAAAATAGGTAATCCGGGCCGTTTTCGGTAGTGGCGTACCGGATGGTACTATTGGGAATTTTGACCTGCCGGACTCCATCCACGAACCGCATATTGGGACGGTACCTGGTGAAGTCGAAGAAAGTGCCTGGCCGGTGCAGCTTTCCGAGCTCCTTGGAGCCCATGAATCGCTCCAGACGGTTCAGGGTCAAAGTGCCAACGCTTCCCACGTCCACCCACGGGCGGATCATGGCGAAGACGTGAGGCTCCCTCAACACCGGGATGGGTTCTGCTATTTCAAATGCCCCTACTCGCATAGCCCCATATTGCCAGAACGATTAGTGGTTTTCAAGTCTGGAGCGTCACCGAACGGTGTTGAATCAGGCCGGATTACTGCTGATTGAGCAATGAGTCGGCGGAGCCCAATCCCTCAAGGGCCAGTCCGTAGCCCAGCAAATCCTGCAAAAGGCGCTTGATGTACTGAGTTGTGGCAACCCTTGTGTATCGCAACACCAGATCCGATTTTTCCGATAACTCGTGCGCCAGTGCCCAGGCACGGGGCAGCAGTGCTTCCTGGGGCATTACCTCGCCCACCAGCCCCAGGGTGAGCGCCTCCTGTGCCCCGATAGACTGGCCAGTTAGCAGGAAATAGCGCCCCCTGTTGGCTCCCAGCAGCATTGGATAGACGATGTGGACTCCATCGCCGGGCACCAGGTTACTCATGAAGTGGCCCGAATCCTGGAAGGCGGCGGTGTCGGCGGCCAGCACGATGTCGCACAACAGCGGAATCTCAGAATGGCGGAGGGCAGGCCCGTTCACTGCGGCAATCATCGGAACTTCGATGTCGAGCAGGTTGCCGAGCAGCTTCTTGCCTTCCCAGTAGGTTCGGTCCCACTGATCTGGGGTTCGCTTGGGCGTTCCTGCCGCGGTGCCTTGTGGGCCCGAAAAAGCGTCACCGGTTCCCGTGAGAATGACGACACGGTTCTCCCTGTCGCTGCCAACGTCGGCAAAAGCGCGGGGAAATTCTTCGTGCGGTCCACTGCCCCAGTGGAGCGGCCCGCCGTTGGTATGGAAGGTCATCTGAAGGATGCCTTCCCGCCGCTCGAAGCGAATGTTCTGGTAGTTGTTGGCGTATTGTTCCAGAGAAACCACGTCTCCCTCCCTCAATTTGTAGATGGCGAGAGTCTATACTGTCAGGGTGTAGGGTCAAGGAAAGGGCTACCCGACTACCCGTTGGTTCATTGTATCTGAAGCGCTGAGGCAATCGAAAACATCCGACGCTGCCAAAAGTTAGGGGCGTCCGCGGTGGGCGCCCCTGGTGGAGTGCGGCAAGAGGTAGTGCAGAGACTAGGAGGTTGCCATCTCGGCTTCCATCTCAGGCTCTGGCTGGTTCTCCCTCTGGACCACGGCGGTCTTGAGGAAGGTCGCGGGCCGTACCCCGGGCTGCTCCTTTGCGGTCACGTGTTCCAGCACGAATGTGGAGACGTCGCGATGCAGGGTGTCGCTCATATTGCAGTTGCGCAGCAGGTCGAAGCCGGGATCCATTTCCTCCAGCATGTGCTGAACGCGGGCGTCGCCGTGGCGAGCGGCTAGGGCATAGGCCAAGCCGCGCGGGTCGCGATCGTACTGCCGCTGTTCCTCGCCGACTTCCTCCAGCTCGATCTCGTAGTCAACCCGGTCGACCACGGCCAAGGCATCGGCGGCCCGGTGCCGGCGGGTTTTGACGTCCTTCATGGCAGCAAAGAGGGAGGCGATGGCCTGGGACGCATTGTCCAGCAGGTCAGGGATTTCCTCCTGTCGAGAGCTGGCGGACGCAGTCATCTGCTGGGCCTCCTCCAAGCACTGCTCCCGGCGGCGAAGACTGTCTTCGAACTTGGCGGCGCGCTCCTGCTTGACTCGCAGATCCGGGGCTTCTTCGGCGAGGGGCTGCAGGCGCGCCAACTCCCGCTCCGCCATCTCGGCCTGCTTGAGCCGCTGTTGCATGGATTCGTCGAACTCGATGGGCATGGCAAACACTCCTCAGACTAAGATGTTCTTATGGAAGGCGCACGTTTCAGTCCAAATGGCAAAGAAAATAAGAATATGAGCCAATGGCCTGTCTGATTCTGCTCCGGGCTCGATGCAACGGGCAATTCGGTTTAAAAGCCCCTGTCTGAGGCAACCTGAAAGAGCGAGCCCCTGGGCTGATGCGGCGCTTGGCCGCTGTATACGCAAACCCCCATGTCGTCTATTGAGGCCCCTGCCTTCTCAAGGCTACCGGGGCAAGTTGGGCCGAAATCTGGCGATTCGGCGCGATGACCGCCGGAATGGCGGGGAATACTGCTAACGGTCATCCCGTTGCGACATCTAATATAACCTCAGCAACCTGAATCCTGCCGCTATCTCCAATGCAATTTTTATTCAGTTTTTAGACAATTATTATAAATACGGTATATCTTACCCTGCCGGGACTGAGACCTGGGTGTCCAAGCCCCCCGCAAGGTGCTCCCTCGTCAGTGTCTGTGGAGTGTATGCTGGACGGTGCGGGCCGATCGAGCAGCCCAGACATAGGCCAGCTTGAATTCGGGACCGGCACGACGCTCTCGTCGACCTCCACACGGGTACGGACCAACATTTACTCACAGGAATAGAGCGGGCTTCCGACCGTCGCAAAAGGAGTAATAAAATGTCTCGGGCCGCTTTTGTTTACGACGATCTGATGTCCCGGCACGAATTGCGGAGTGATCACCCCATGAGGCCAGTTCGGCTGCGTTATACCTACGAGCTGCTGCAGGGGTACGATGCCTTCGATAACCAGGACGCACTCCTGGTTGGCCCTCGTTCAGCATCTGAGGGGGAGCTGCAGTGGCTGCACGCGCCGGAGTACGTCGCGGCAGTGAAGCGGCTGAGTGCTGGTGAGGGATCCCACGAGGCTCATAGATTCAACTTCAGCCTTCAGGGGGACAATCCTTACTACCCCGGTATGTATGAGGCCGCAACCCTGAGTTCCGGGGCCACCCTGCTAGCTGCCGAGATGGTCGCCAGCAAATTGGTGGATGTCGCGTTTAACATTTCGGGCGGACTGCACCACGCGTCGGCCGGGCATGCGTCGGGCTTCTGCGTGTTCAATGATCCCGCGCTGGCAATTCATTATTTCCTGCGGCAGGGAATGAGGGTGGCATACATCGACGTGGATGCTCACCACGGCGACGGTGTGCAAGAGGCCTTCTTCGGCGACGACCGTGTGCTGACGATCTCGGTCCACGAGTCCGGGCGGTACCTGTTCCCCGGTACAGGATCCGTGAAAGAGCTTGGTCAGGGGAGGGGAAAGGGATATTCCGTGAACCTGCCGCTGTTTCCGTATTCGGGTGACGACGTTTATCTCGACGCCTTTCGCCAAGTCATTCCTCCCCTGGTGCGTGCATTCGCCCCAGACGTTATGGTCACGCAACTGGGTATTGACAGCTACCACTCCGATCCGCTGACTCACCTGCAGCTGACGACGATGGGGTTCGTAGAGATTGTTCGTGAGTTTGCCGCCCTGGAAATTCCTTGGCTGGCAACCGGCGGGGGCGGATATGACTTGATGGCGGTGGCACGAGCCTGGACGCTGGCCTATGGAGTGATGCTGGGGGTGGAGTGGCCAAACACTCTTCCCTACCGGTTCGCGTTGGAACATGGCATAGGCCACTTGAGGGACAGCGGCACTCCGGATGTCCCAGCCAACCTCCGGCTGGATATCCGCCGCCACGCCGGGGAAACGGTCGCGGAACTGAAGGAGCAAGTGTTCCCCATCCATGGCGTTGGAGGTCAGGACTAAAGACAGGGCCGACCGCACCGGGATGAGGAAAGCCGATATGGATTAATACAGTCCGGATATTATTCGTGATTTGGTCGAAAAACGGGCCCCCTCATCGTTGAGGGGGCCCTGCTCTTATGCACCGGGAGCCTAGGAGAAGTCAGGCCAGACTGGCTCTACTAACCTACTCCACCCGCTGTTGGGGATGAAGCAGGTTCTTGGCTTCGTCTCCCACATTGGCTTCGATGCTGTCGCGCAGGGTGGAGAAGATGGATTTATTGATGGCTGACATCAACCACTCTTCGCAATCGGGGTTGGCCTGATAACTGTCTTTCAGGCTGATCAAACGCTTCATCAGGCTCAAGTAGTGGTACTGCAGCGGGGTCAAGTTTTGGTCAATACCCTCGATGCGCCACTGACCAATTGCGGGGGTTGTAATGGTTGGCGTGAATTCGGCCTCAGGGCCATCGTGGCCCAGGAGTTCTCTGTCTGCTCGTTCTGGTTGCGCGTTCATTGTTGATCTCCCATGCGCTCTCAACCAAGGGGTTACCCAGATGATTGTGTGCGTTTGATTTTCGTATTTTGTACCGGGTGAAAACCTGATTATATCAGAGCCAGCCTGAGGGCGTAATCGCCTGAAAGGTTACCTATGACCTTGTTTTACTTTGCCGCCTGCCCGGCTCCGGGTCGAAGGGCGATTTCCCGGTGCCCCTCGCCCCGGATCTGACAGCAGGATATGGGAATGATTCCAGGGCTATACCTCCCTGAATTCACCTTCCACCGTGCCTGCATCGTCTGAAGGCCCGCCGTCGAATCCACCTGCGCCGGGGTCCGGACCTGGGTTCTGGCCGTAGACCACCTCGCCCAGCCTCTGGAGAGCCGCATTCAGCTCGGTTATGGCCGATTGCATTTCGGCAACATTGCCGGAAGCTGAGGCGGTACGCAGGGCATCGATCTTCGTCTGCACTTCGGCGCGGAGTTCCTGCGGCACTTTGTCGGCGTTGTCGTTGAGCAGCTTCTCGGCCTGGTAGACCAGTGAATCGGCCTGATTCCGCGTTTCGACCTCGGCTCGCCTCTCCTGATCCTCCGCCTCGTACTGTCGGGCCTCGTCCACCATTTTCTCGATATCGCCCTTGTCCATTCCCGAACCCGACTGTATTACGATCCGCTGTTCCTTTCCGGTTCCCTTGTCCTGGGCAGAAACGCTCAGGATGCCGTTGGCGTCGATGTCGAAGGTGACTTCGATCTGAGGAATTCCCCGGGGGGCGGGGATGATACCGTCGAGCATGAACCTGCCGATGGACTTGTTGTCGCCGGCCATGCTCCGTTCGCCCTGGAGCACGTGAATGTCCACGGAGGACTGGCTGTCGGCGGCGGTGGTGAACGTTTCGTTCTTTTTGGTCGGGATGGTGGTGTTGCGCGAGATTAACGTGGTCATCACGCCGCCCAGCGTCTCCAGACCAAGGGTCAGCGGGGTAACGTCCAGCAGTACGATGTCGCCTACTTCGCCTGCCAGCACGCCCGCCTGTATCGCTGCGCCGAGGGCCACCGCCTCGTCCGGATTGACGTTCCGGTTGGGGTCCTTTCCGAAGATCTCCTTTACCTTCTCCTGCACCGCTGGCATCCGGGACATGCCGCCGACTATAATCACATCGTCGATTTGCCCAGCAGACAGGCCAGAGTCTGCAAGAGCCTTCTGGCACGGGCCGGCAGTGCGGTCGATCAGGTTCCTGACCAGCTGCTCGAAGCGCCCGCGGGTGAGCGACTTGACCAGGTGCTGCGGTCCACTGGCATCGGCCGTGATGAACGGCAGGTTTATCTCGGTCTCCACCACGCTGGACAACTCCACCTTGGCGCGCTCGGCGGCGTCGCGCAGGCGCTGGAGCGCCATCCGGTCGGTGGCGAGGTCGATGCCCGTCTCACGGCGAAACTCAGTGATGAGCCACTCGAGGATGGCCTGGTCGAAGTCGTCGCCCCCCAGGAAGGTGTCGCCGTTGGTTGACTTTACCTCGAACACACCCTCGCCCATCTGGAGAATCGTGATGTCAAAAGTGCCGCCGCCCAGGTCGAACACGGCGATGTTGGCGTCGGTGCGGGTCTTGTCCAGGCCGTAGGCGAGCGAGGACGCGGTCGGCTCGTTGATGATACGCAGGACTTCCAGGCCCGCAATGGTGCCGGCGTCCTTGGTGGCTTGCCGCTGCGAGTCATTGAAGTAGGCAGGAACGGTGATCACAGCCTGGGTGATGCGCTCCCCCAGCTTGGCCTCGGCGTCCTGCTTGATCTTGGCAAGTACAAACGAGGAGATCTGAGGCGGCGCGTAGGTCTGTTCACCCATCTGCACGTGAGCGTCGCCGTTGTCCGCTCTGACCACCTTGTAAGGGAGCTTCGACGCTGCGTTCTGGACCTCGTTGTCGTCGAACCTGCGGCCCATCAGTCGTTTCACGGAGAACAATGTGTTCTCCGGGTTGGTCACAGCCTGCCGCTTCGCCACCTGACCAACGAACCTTTCGCCGGTGCGGGTGTTTAGTGCAACCACCGAAGGAGTGAGGCGTGCGCCCTCGGCGTTTTCAACGACCCCCGGTTCGCCTGCCTCAATGACCGCGGCTACCGAGTTGGTGGTCCCTAGGTCTATGCCCAAAACTTTAGGCATCGCTGTTCTCCTTAAAGTCTTAAAATTCTCTTTTCCAGTGTCTAACGTAATCGGTGGTGAACCTACTCGCTCCTGCGGCAGGTTACTAGGGCGCCCTAGCCACGATAACCTGCGCTGCCCGCAGGAGTCGGTCGTGCAACCTGTAACCGGGGCGGACCATCTGAACCACGTGGTCCTGAGGATGCTCTGAGGATTCCTGGTAGGCGAGAGCTTCTTGTTCGTTGGGATCGAAGGGTCTGCCCACAGCCTCGACAATGATGCTCACACCCCGCATTTCCAAGCGTCTCTTGACCTCCCGCACCGCCAGCTTTACTCCATCTCCCCATTGCGGGCTGACTTCGGCGTTCAACGCCAACTCCAAGCCCTCGATGACCGGGAGCAGATCAAGTAACAGGTCTTCGTCCCTGTACTTGGCGGCAGCAGCTCGCTGTTCGGCGAACCGGCGTCTTTCGTTTTGCAGCTCCGCTTCCTTGTACTGGAATTCGTTCCGGTACTTGTCGGCGTTTGCCTCCGCCGCCTCCAGCCGCTCGGTCAACGCGGCTACCTTCAACTCCGGAGGCAAGAGGGCAAAATCGATCGGAGAGTCGGGGTTATTGTCCCCATTAGTCTCGGCTCCGGTCTCCTGGTGACCGGCGTTCTCCATTGGTTCCCTGTTTTGTTCAGTCGACATCAATTATTCCCTGCGAGAATTTCCTGCTGGTCCCTGATGTACAGTTAATGGTCAACCGGCAGGTTCAAACTGTGGAAGATAAGGTCCAATTCCTCGGACACCGCCTCGCCTGCTTCAGGGCCCAGCCTTGCGGTCAACCTCTGCTGCATCGTCAGCAAGTTTTGAACTGCAGCCAGCACGAATTCTACGCCGGATAGATTCAGTCCCATCTCGTCCGACAGGTGCCTGATCAGGCGAAGCTTGCGAATGTCGTCGGTCGAGTAGAGTCGCAGCATTCCCAACGTTCTGCCGGGACGGACCAACCCGAGACGCTCGTACTTGCGAAGGGTCTGCGGGTGCATATCCAGTATGCGGGCGGCCACGCTGATGATGTAGACCCCTTCCATTTGCAGATCGGTTTCATCGTCCACAACGGGTGGCCCCTGCTGATTGGCCGCTCCGCTATTGCGGGTGGCGGCCGGCGACGAGCTGGCGGGTCGGGCCGGAATCGCTTGTTCTGGTAGTTTCTCCGCCTCTGCCCGCTGACTTGTATGAACTCGTCGCTGCTGGGTCATGCTTTTCCACCTTAAAAACCGTTCTTGAAGCCCGTTGACCTGTACTGATTCGTATGATACGGTTTGATACATGATGTGTCAAGGGGTGTGCGGCGACTCGAATTAGAAATCCGAACATAGAGGTGGCGCGTACTAGAGTACAACGCGCCAACAGGATGCGCCAGACCGGTTTTGGATCTCAATGGCGGTCCGTCCCCAGAAGAGTAGCGGACGCCTGAGCAGGAGAGGAGGTTTCAAATGGTGTACTTGAAGTCTTGCCCGAAGTGCCTTGGTGACCTGACCATTGGTCAGGACGGATACGGGACCTTCATCAGCTGCCTGCAGTGCGGTTTCATGCGTGATATCGACGTTGGGCCGACCGCTACGAGAGTGTCCAAGGCACCGACCGCAGCGGCCTCTTGGTATAGAGAGGAGGAATATCTGCCCAAGGCAGCTTGACGAATCTATTCAATTCCGATCGATCTCAGAAAGGGGGGCGGCCATTTGGCCGCCCTTTCCTCGTACCGGGAATAGTCCCTGCCGGGAGTCATATTTCTTATGCGAGGAGTCCGCTTCACTTTCCCTCACAACTGGGAGGAAGCAGCGGGGTAGGTGGCAACGGGTCAGCTCCGGCCAGAATCGTTCCTCTTTCGGGTTTAACGGGTCAGTTCCGGCCAGAATCGTTCTTTCTCCGGGTTTAGTGGGTCAGCTCCGGCCAGAATCGTTCTTCTTTCGGGTTTAATGGGTCAGCTCCGGCCAGAACCGTTCTTCCTTCGGGTTTAACGGGTCAGCTCTGGCCAGAATCGTTCTTCTTTCCAGGGGTCTCCGTTGTTGTGGTAGCCACGCTGCTCCCAGAACCCGGGGGCGTCCTCGGCCATCAGCTCTATGGCGTTGACCCACTTGGCGCTCTTCCAGCCGTAGAGGCTTGGGACAATGAGGCGCAGGGGCCAACCGTGGCTCTTGCCGATGGGCTCGCCGGCCTGCTTGTGGGCCAAGAAGCCCTCTGACAGTGCAATATCAAGGGGCAGATTAGTGGAGTAGTCGCCGAAGCAATGGGCCATGATGTAGTTGCTCTCGAGGGATACTCCCGCCAGGGAAAGCAGATCCGCCACGGCCACGCCTTCCCAGGTCTGGTCCAGGGCGCTCCACTGGGTTACGCAGTGAAAGTCGGCCTCCAGAACCTGCCAGGGCAGTTCGGTAAAGGCCTTCCAATCCACGGTTACCTCTTTCTCTACGAGTCCGAACACCCGGAACTGCCAAGTGTTGATGTCAACCTTTGGTTCAGGACCGTAGGTGAGCACCGGGAACTTGGTGGTCAGGAACTGTCCGGGAGGCACACGCTCTCCGTGGCCCTGGTCGGGCGCTGTCTTCACTTGGTCAGGACGTTTCAAGCCCCACCTCACGTTGGGGAATAGTTTCGATAGCAGGTTATTCCGTCGCCCTCTAATCCGTCGCTTTCTAAGGAGTGACGTGGGCCGTTCCAGGCGTACCGTCAGTGATGGTGCCTACGACGGACCGAGTGGTTACGCCTCGGGCCTCCAGCGCATCCAACAGGCTGGTCAAGCGCTCAGCGAGGACCGAAATGAGCAGTCCTCCTGAGGTCTGGGCATCGCAAAGGAGGAGGCGGTCATCTCCGGATACGGCATCGTCCCAGTCTACATAATCAGCGACCCCGTCCTGGTTGCGATGGGTGCCGCCGGGGGCTACTCCCTGGGCCAGCAGCTCAAGGGCGCCGGGCAGGACTGGGGCGGCCGATGCGGTGATCTCGGCGCTGACGCCGCTGGCGCGGAGCATGCCGGTCAGGTGTCCCATGAGGCCGAAGCCGGTGACGTCGGTGCAGGCGTTTACGCCGACCTCCATCATGGCCTCGGAGGCGGCGCGGTTCAGGGTGGCCATGACCTCGACGGCGATCTCGACGGAGCCGGGCGGTGCGACGCCGGCCTTGCAGCCGGTGGCCACGATGCCGGTGCCGAGAGGCTTGGTCAGGACGAGGACGTCGCCGGGCCTGGCGCCGGCGTTGGTCACCTGTCGACCCGGCTCAACGAGGCCGACGACGGAGAGGCCGTACTTGGGCTCGTTGTCGTCGACGGTATGGCCTCCGACGATGAGACAGTTGGCCTCGGCGGCCTTGTCGTAACCGCCGCGGAGAACGTCTCCCAGCATTTCGGCGGCGAGGGCCGCGGGGAAGCCCACGACGTTGAGGGCGACGAGTGGTCGGCCGCCCATGGCGTAGACATCGCTCAGGGAGTTGGCCGCGGCGACCAAACCGAACTCGTAAGGGTCATCGGTTATCGGTGTGAAAAAGTCCACTGTCAGCACGAGGCCGGTCTTGTCGTCCAGACGGTAGACGGCGGCGTCGTCTCCCGTTGAGGACCCCACCAGCAGATCGGGATGCTCGACCGTGGGCAGTTTGCTTAGGACCTGCACGAGGTCCTTCTGACTGAGCTTGGCGGCTCAACCAGCGCAGTGGGAGAGTTCGGTCAGGCGGACCGGTGCGTTGACCATCGTGCGCTCCTGTGCCGGGGATGTTCCGGCCATTATAGCGCAGCAGTGCCGGGGGACACAGGGACGGCGGGCGGGTCAGCCGGGTCTCTCTTCCGGGTTTCTCGTGGGACAGGTTTCTCGAGGTTCAGAAGGAGACGGGGCTGCGGGAGCGTGGGATCAGGCCGCGCTCTTCGGCTATGGGCAGCAGTCTACGCAATACATCGTTGGCCTGGGGGAGTACCCGGCGGTCGAGGCAGCTCTTCAAGTAGTCGTGGAGGGTCAGGAGGTGCTGCCCCCGGAACCCGCGGCTGATCATCCGCTTGGCGAAAACCTGGGTCCACTCCAGGAGGGACAGCTTGGGAGCGTCCTTGTTGACGGTTACTGAGTCGGCCATTTCATCGCAGAATTCCTGTGCGAGGGGCCGTAGGCGGTAGGCCTCGAGTTCTATGGCGTACTTGCGCATGAGTGTGTCGACCTGGGTCCTAAAGCGGCTGAAAGACATTGGTTTACCTCTCTATAGATGTAACTGGCTGTAACCGGGCTGTAACCGGGCTGTAACCGGGCTGTAACCGGGCAGTGCATGATGCAACCGGGCAATTCAGGGGCACGGCTGTGCGGCCCTACGGTTTTCGTTGGGTTCCACAGGGGGCGGGTTTCAGACCCGCCCCTACGTGATGGGATGCTGGTAACGGTTGGTGCGGGGATGACTACTGACCTGTTGGTGGGTCTATTTGCCGTTGAGGATGGCGCCGCGGAGGTCGCGGACGTCGTCGGCGAGCCTGTCGAAATCGCAGAACCTGGAGGCGTAAGTCAGGGCATAGCGTGAGGCTCGGATACGGATGGTGGGGTCAGGGTTTTCCATGGCCTCCTTGGCGAGGACGGAGATGAGATGTGGCATGAGGGCTTGGAGTTGCTTTCGGGCGAGGTCGTAGGCCTCCTTGTGGAGTTGGGAAAGCTCATCACGAAACGCGGGGTCGTCGAGCCAGCGGCGGAGTGTCCTCTCGGAGACGCCGGTATCGCGGGCGGCCTGGGCGATGGATGGCGAGAGGGCGATGACGGGCAGGATCGCCTGCTGGCGGGGAGTGAGGTCGGAACTTTCGGAATCGCGGTCAATTCCGGACATATCCGGCGCGTTTGGGTTGGCGGGCTGCCCGGCCCCGGTGCCCGGCCGGGTTGAGGGCAGGCTGTGCGCAGGGGTGGAGGGGGAATCGAATTCGCGGTCAATTCCGGACATATCCGGCGCGTTTGGGTTGGCGGGCTGGCCGGCGACGTCATCGGTGGATCGCCTGGGTAGCTGGGAGCGGGTGGACTTGTTAGTGTTCTTTGACATCAAGCATAACGTGGCCTCAGTGGCTGTCCTGGATTGGCCCTGCCCCTTTGTTGGGGGGACTTATGGACTGGACATCTATAATCGTACATATGTTCGCGGGCGTTGGCAAGGGGTTGGATGTCAGTGGATTGTCTGAACCGGGATTTTGGGGATTAAAGGATGGGCAGGATTGGGGTGATTGTGGCGGGGGTGTTCAGAGGACACAGAATGGATGGCGCCATGGGTGCTGGCATGTAAACTAAATCAGGGATTTGGTCCAGTTGGAGATCGCCGTGCCGGAGTGGCCTCTGCGGGATGCCAGAAATAAGTTCAGCGAAGTGGTGAACGCGGCGCTGACGGGCGAGCCGCAGCTGGTTACGCGGCGGGGGCGGCCTGTGGTTGTGGTGCTGGCGGTGGAGGAGTGGGAGCGACTCCGTCGACTGGATAGGTCTCAAGCGCCCAGCCTTGGGGAGTTGCTACTTGAGATTCCGCAAGATGATCAGGAATTCGATAAAATTACTGTTCTGCCACGACATCTGGTATAAAATAGATACCAAATGTGTAATTGGTACAAGGGGGAGGAGAGGTGTGGTAAGAAATTTAACGGTGCAGTTCTGCGTTTTCATCCTTGGTTCTATTGATTTTTGGGGGCGTCCTTTGCGCATTTACGATCCCCAAGATTCTTGAATGGGCACCTGTCTTCCAATCGTGGCTCGTTGTTAGTGGCATAAGCGGCGTGGGATACCACGTTTTTGCTGCGATTCCTTACTGCGTAGTCGGTGTGCAGATCTTGGTTGTCCTGGCTCTGGTGTCACCGGTTGCAATTCTGCGGCCTGCATCGAGATAGCAATCTTGGCAATTGAATAGCTTGAGCTATGTTGCTGGAAACGCTCAGCTCGAAGAGCGGAGCGGGAAGAGGTATTCAATCTTGGCCGGTAGATAGTGCGCTGTGTCGACACGGTCCGAGTCGGGGTTTTTACTCAGTCGGCCGCCGATTCAGTGCGTCGGACCGAGGACGAAGTCAAGGACGATAATTATTAGTTACTGGAGATGGAATGAGTCAAGCCAGCGATAGACGATCCCTCGAATTGATGATCGATGGAAACGATATTTCGCCATACGTTGGGGAATGGGCTAGATGTAAAGAAGACAGAGTGGAATGGACCGTTCATACTGAACTAATCCGCAATGAAGAAACATCTGCGAAATTGCGGCCACTAAAGGATAAACATGTGCAGGTAACCTACCGAATGAAGAGTCCCGCAGGACCCCACCCTTGGCGTTCCGGGCTTGCTGTGATGAACTGGCGCCTTAACGAGAATGGCGGGGAGGAGATCATATTGCATGGTTTGGGGAGGTTGAACAAGGCCAAGTCCAATTCAATTACTAGAGGCTCTCCGATCCCAGTGAAGGTAACACAAACCACGTCGATCGGAGGGATAGTCACAGAGCAAGACGAAGGTATTGGGACCATTACTCTTGTAGAGGAAGATCCACAGGATGTGGCAACCAGAGAAGAACAGATCCAACGTATCAGTGACGCGGAGATTCAAGCCATAACGAGCCCGACATTCATATTGTTTCTCGCTAATAGTGCACTTTCGTCGTACCGATGTTTGCATAGCACTGGTTTGTCCACCAATAGTGACGAACTTCTCTATTCCTCCTTGACCTTCCTGCCATTAGCAGTCGAGTATTACATGAAGTATTTGTTGGTCAGAATCCATGGGAACTTCAAAGGGGAATTCAAGAATTATAAGCTTCTGAAACTGTTCGACTTCCTGCCGTTTGATGTGCAAAGGTCAGTCGAGAGAGAATTCGAAATTGAATTGGAAAACTATGGAAGAAAAAGGGAATCTCAAGATCTTCGGGTATTCCTTATGAGGTCCCAGAATGCTTTCACTGCCATTAGATATTTGTTCGACCCCCTCTATGCTTCAACTTCAAGGCATCTGATAAAGCCGGACAACATAGCAGTACTGACGTGTGTAGCGAACGCGGTTGAACGCGTGAGCAAACAAACGTGAAATTATTTGGCTCTCTAGTGCATTGGTGATCGGCATCTCGCAATCTTAGATTCCTTGACACGATCGCCGGCCGCCTTCTATCTTGGGTTGCCTATGTGGATGCGAATGGGCCTTCTTGAAGTTTGAAGGAGCATATTGCCTCGGATTCAGCACGCCAATAGTCCTTCCCGTTTCAATGAAGTCGTGAACACCGCAGCCTTGTATGGCGTTATGGTGGATGGTTCGAGATTAATTCAAAATGAGTTAAGGAATAACTGGGAGAGGTAATGTGGAAGCTGCGAACATTACCATTGAGGTGGACGGGACGGCGGCCAGGGCCTTTGCCGAGGCGTCTCCGGGTGAACAACAGAAGCTGCGACTTCTGCTGAGCCTTCGATTGCAGGAACTTACGGCGACTGAGGGCAGGACGTTGCAAACGGTCATGGACAAAATTGGCAGGACGGCAGAGGCTCGCGGCCTGACGCTGGAGACGCTTTTGCTTGGCGAATGATGTGCGAGCCGTGTTGGGGTGATCTCCGATGCCGCGCGAAGATTCAGCGGTCGTGGCGTCGACTGGGTCGAATAAGGCCTGGATGGGCGCGCGGCTGTGTGGTCTTACGAGTTATTGGTGGCCGGGATGGACGGAGGGTGGGAATTCTCGCTGGGCTCGGGGTGACAGGCTTGCTTGATTTCAGCGGTGTTTGATGCGTGGGTTTTCACCCCCTCCCTAACCCTCCCCCTTGAGGGGGAGGGGATTTTTTGTCCTATGTCTCGTTGGGATTGAGCCGAGAGGTGGTTGGCTGTGGGTGAGTTTGTGGGCTCGGGGTGACAGGCTTGCTTGATTTCAGCGGTGTTTGATGTGAGGGGTTTCACCCCCTCCCTAACCCTCCCCCTTGAGGGGGAGGGGATTTTTTGTCCTATGTCTCGTTGGGATTGGGTGGGCGGCTAATGGGGGTGAGGGCGCGTTAGTGGGTTCACTGTATGGGGTAGGGGTTCTTCGCAGGGCTCAGGGTGACGGCCTTGCTTGATTTCAGCGGTGTTTGATGCGAGGGCTTTCGCCCCCTCCCTAACCCTCCCCCTTGAGGGGGAGGGGATTTTTTGTCCTATGTCTCGTTGGGATTGAGCCGAGAGGTGGTTGGCTGTGGGTGAGTTTGTGGGCTCGGGGTGACAGGCTTGCTTGATTTCAGCGGTGTTTGATGTGAGGGGTTTCACCCCCTCCCTAACCCTCCCCCTTGAGGGGGAGGGGATTTTTTGTCCTATGTCTCATTGAGATTGGGTGGGCGGCTAATGGGGCGGGTTTGAGACCCGCCCCTGCGCTTTGCCGGGAGGGGGTTCCCTGACTCGATCGCTTACTGCGGAGCGCGCATGGGGGTGATGATTGAGGTGGCGGGATGTTGGCTTAGGTGGTAGAGTGGGCGGATTCCATTGATCTTCCCGAGGGATTTGTATGCCCGGGTTTATTGCCAATTACAAGGAAGTGGTGAACTCGATGGAGCGCCGGCAGGTGCTGATCGCCATGACGGGCGGTCAGTTGCTGGTGCAGCTATCGAGTCTGCCGGTGACGCTGGCGCTGCCGAGCATCGCGCGGGACTTTGGCTACGGCGTTGGCGATGCGGCGTGGATCGTGATCGCCAACCTGCTAGTGCTGGGAAGCACCGTTTTCCTGGGCGCGCGCCTTGGCGACCGGTTCGGTCACCCCAAGATGTTCTTCATCGGCACGATCATCATCACCCTCGGCGCGGTGGGGATCGTGGCGGCCCAGGACCTCACCCAAGTGATTATATTAAGAGGTCTGTAGGGGTTAGGCGCCGGTCTGATACATGGGAACGGCAACGCCATGCTGGCCTACGCCTTCCCGCCGAGCGAGCGGGGACGGGCCTACGCCTTCCCGATTACGGGGTCCCGTATCGGGACCTTTATAGGGGTTGCGTTCTTCGGCATCCTGCTGCAGTTTGCCAACTGGGACGGCTTCGCGGGCTGGCGGCTGGTCTTTCTGACCATGCTGCCCATCGGGTTGCTGGTGATCTGGTCGTGCCTGCCGGTGGTCCGGCGGAACGACGAGGCAGTCGTAGACAAGGAGAAATCCATCGACTACCTGGGGGCCATCCTCCTGGTGGCAGTGTCGGCGGTATTCATCCTGTCGGGGAGCCACATCCATGGCGGGGAGGAGTCGTACACGTCGCCCGACGCGCTGACGTACCACCTGCCGATGCACGGGCTGACCATTGCGCTGCTGGTGGTGTTCATATTCGTCGAGCGGCGGGTGGCGCATCCCTTTGTGGAATTCGAGCACTTCCGAGAGAAGTACTTCACGCTGGCGATCATATCCAACGTGATGTTCCATCTCTCGATGATGGCGACCATGATCCTGGTGCCGATCATGATCGAAGAGGGCCTGGGTAAATCCCCGATATTCGTTACGATCGTGCTGCTGCCGCACCAGTCCTTCGGCATCTGGCTGCCTGCCATCGCCGGGTTCGTTCACGACAAGTTCAACCCGCGGCTGTTGCGAACGGCGTGCATGCTGTCGATCGCGTCGGGGTTCGTGCTGCTGGCGATGTTCTCCGGGACGGTGCCGTTCTGGGTGCTGCCCTTCCTGCTGTTCCCGATATCGGTGGGGACGAACATCTTCAACACGGTGAACAACGCCACGGTGATGAGCACGCTGCCGACGCAGCACCGCGGGTTCGCCTCGGGAGTGCTGGAGACCACCCGCGACATGGGGCACGCGACGGGGGCGACCATCTCATCGTTCATCGTGGCGATGATCGTACCGGCGACCATCGGGCTGATGCTGCCGGCGGAGTCGCAGCGGCTGCACCTGGAGGGATTCCAGATTTCAGCGCTGGCAGTTGTGGGGATCATGACCGCCGGGGCGATCATTGCGGCGTTCCACCGGCCGTACAAGCCGCCGACCACCCCTTCTTCCGGAGGAGGGCAGACGGCGCAGGCGGGGGCCGCGGCGGGGTGAGGCATCGGTGTGAGGCATCCGACTGAAGCATCGGGGAAGACCGACGGGTTGAGAGGAAACAGGGGCGCACGATGGTGCGCCCCTACTTTTTTGTGCGGGAAATGTCCTCTCCCTGGCCCTCTCCTGGGGAAAGGGAGGAAAGGGATCAGTTAGATGTTGAGCATTATGAACCGGGCGGTGTCGGTCTGGTAGTAGTAGGTTTTGCCGTCCTCGATCTTGACGCCGACCAGGGAGTAGGAGATATGGGATTCGGCGTAGTGATCGAGGATGCGGACGTTGCGCCACTCGTCTTCGCCCATGGTGGCCATTATCTTTTCGAGGTCAAGAACCGCTTGTTCCTTTTCCATAGCCATGGCTGTCTCCGTTCTGGGTGGATTCACCTTCCGAACTTCGACAGGCTCAGCTCCTCTTTTGGCTGAGGGAAGGCTGAGGAGGAACGGACGGCGCGCCTGAATTGCACCGGGCGCCCTTCGACTTGCTCAGGATGAGACAGGCCGGGGACGGCCGGTGCGCTGGTGTGCTGCTCTAGCCCTCGCGGACGAACTTGTCGATGGCGTCGGGGACGCCGGCGAGGTAGATGTCGCCGCGGGAGTCGATCCAGCTGCCGTGTCCGGAGCCGCGGCAGTCGAACCGGGCCAGCACGCCGCCGGACGGGTCGACGATGCTGATGCGGGCGGAGCTGCCGTTGACCTGGCCCTCGCTGACGAGGAAGTTGCCTTCGGGGTCGCGGGAGATGTCCATGGGGCGCTGGATGTCGTTCCAGAACTCGATGAACTCTCCGTTGAGGGTGAAGAGCTGGATGCGATGGTTCTCCCGGTCGCAGACGATGATGCGGTCGCCGTCGATGATCAGGCTGTGGGGCAGGTGGAAATGGTTGGCCTCGGACTTGCCGGGCTCGCCCCAGGACTGGATCAGCTCACCCTCGCTGGTGAAGCGGTGGACGCGGGAGTTGCGGTAGCCGTCGGCGACGTAGAGATCGCCGGAGGGCGAGGGGATCAGCTCGGCGGGGTAGTTGAACGGGCCTGCGGCGCGGGGGACGAGGTCGCCGGCGACCTCGCAGCCGGTGTCGGAGTGGCGGCCGTGGCGGCCGAGCATCTGGACGGGCTTGCCGTCGAGGGTGTAGACGAGGCAGGTGGAGGCGTCGCGGTCGGTTACGTAGACGACGTCGTCTTCAATGTAGAAGCCGTGGGCGAAGAGGAAGGAGCCGTTGCCCCATGAGTCCTGGAGGTTGCCGTCGCGGTCGAAGATGAGGACGGGCGGTTCCTTGCGCTGGAAAGCGTAGACGAGGTCCTGGGAGTCGGTGGCAATGGCCGAGACCATGGCAAAGGTCTCGCCTTCGGGCAGCTTGGCCCAGTTTTCCTGGACGGAGTAGGTGTAGTGGCCGGAGCCAAGGGTGGTCATGTGTGGCCTCCTGTGGGGGGTGGGTTGTGGGGGTATTGTACACGCACGTTGCGCTATTGACTCTATTCAGTCGACCTTCTCTTGCGGGTAGCCAAGATGGGCACCGTCAATGATGGCAGTTCTCGCGTTCGGAGGCGGATGCTAGGATCAATCGCAGAGACTAAGGCTAACCAAATAGCTCCACGACATTATTTAGATTGAGTTTGAACGTGTTCTATCCATTGCTTCCAATCTTTCGACCTGCCGGGTATAGCTCACGGGCGAACCAATAACCTGACCGGTGCCTGTGAGCAGGAAGTTAAACTCCCATTGGCCTGATTCATCCAAGATGAACTGGACTTTACGAGCATCAATAGAGTGATAGAGGTCCACTGCTTTCTCAATGCATTTTTCAAGCTCCGCTTGTATCAGTGCGGAAATGACAGTGTCGGCGTCAGAAACCCTGGCCACCCACTCTACCTCGGGAATCCCACGTGAGGTTACTTCAACAGTTACTGCTCGAAAGTGATCAACTTTGTCCTTCACGATTCCGATGACGCCGGCCCGGATGACGTCGTACAAATCTACCAGTTCCTCTGCGAAGCGATCGCTAATCCTATCTGCTAGCTTATAGGCCGTCATTGTGCCAATTGCGCCCAAGAAAGGCAGGAGAACAAGTATTACAGTCCCAGGATCTACCGATCTTTGGACTAATGGTTGAGAAGATGATTCGAATCTTGGTTTTTGGCTAACCAATGCCAAGAAGTCCTCTTCTGTTTGTGGGTCGTCAAATCCTTGGTGGCTGTAGGAAACGACAAAACTGCCTGAGCGGTCAGTTTCGGCGGATTTGAATGGACGAGAGTCTTCCTGGCTCTGCCACAAGAAGCCGATTGAGCCACCATTTAGCTTCAATTCCACTGGTTTCTCAAAAATCTCGAATCTGGTTACTAGCGCATATTCTCCATCTTCGAGTGGTTTGACTTCCGCTGATATTGATTTCCCGATCGGCGGTAGAGTAAGGTCATGCTCCAGATTCCCTGGGAGAGCCCATTCAGCCTCATTTATTTCCAATGCCCAGTCGTCCAATACTTGCTTTGCAAGCCGGTATCCATCAGCCAACAAATGCGTGGTTGCCAGAGTTCCTTCGGTAATCATAGAGTTAAACTTCCCTTTTGTAAGATTTCAGTAGATTCTATACAGGGGTCCGCTTTATTTTATTTCACCAGCATTGACTCTGAGTGTTATCTGTAAGTTGCCAGGTTGCACGCATTGTTCCAAGGGGAGGTGGATTCTTATAGGCGAGGCTTCAGCATCGTCTATAAGAATCGCAGGGTTGTACTCGTCCTTTCAGACCGCGTTCTTCGCAATACTTCTGAAATCCATTCGTTTCAGTACCGCACAATGTCCCGGGGCTGGAGGAACTGGGCTATGAAGGAGTGAGACGGTGCCGATGACGGCGCGGACGTCCGGGTGCACACTTTGTGGTTGGTTTGCCGGGGCGTCAGATGGGGACTTCCCTGACTTCGCCCGGCTCTAAGTCGATGAGTGCTGCAGTGATTTCGGCAACGTGGTGCTGCAAGACGGGCCATTTGTTTTCGCCGACCGCAACTACGGCAATGCGCCTTCCCATCATATTCTGCTGATAGGGCATGCTCTGTTCCGTGGTTATCAGCACCTCGTATCCCGCTTCCTCTGCCATTTGAAGGAGGGCGCCATTCCTCAGTTGTGCCCATCCTCGCTCCCTGGCTGTATCCACCTGATGCTCTGTGAGGTAGCGCCGCAGAGGACTAGGCGTGCAGTTGTCAAGCAGTATTCGCATACTTGACGTGGGGTAGGTGTGCTTCCAAGTCCGCTATCAGGTAATCAATAACGGCTCTGACCTGCCATTCCTCGACGCCCTCGAACCAATCCAAGAATTCGGCCACTGTGGCCCCTTCTTCCAGGTTGCCGAACAGGGCCGAAAGAGGAACTCGCGTGCCAGTGAAAACCCAAGCCCCGCTCATCTTTTCCGGGTCGCTCTCAATGGCCGGGCAACTGCTCCAATCGATCATGGCATCATCGCCTACACATGAATGTGAGTGAATTGTAGCAGTGGGCACCCTCAACCCACGTTGACGGCGCCCACTTTACTGCGAATGCCTACCAGCGACCTAATAGCGGAAGGTGTCTTGTTGCTGGGGGAACATTCCTAGGAGGGGGGAGACGGTGCCTATTATTTGGCGGTCTATGTCGGCTATGGTGGGGCGGCCGCACATGCCCATGGTGGCGTCGAGTTCGTCGCGTAGCATTTCTAGTACGGAGGTGAGGCCGTCTTCGCCGTCTACGGCGAGGCCCCAGAATAGGGGGCGGCCTATCAGGACGGCGCGGGCGCCTAAGGCGAGGGCCTTGACTATGTCGGTGCCTCGGCGGATGCCGCCGTCCATGTAGACCTCGATGTCGTCGTTGGCGGCCTCGACGACCTCGGGCAGGACCTCGATGGTGGTGAAGGTGGTGTCGAGGTAGCGGGTGCCGTGGTTGGAGACGATGACGGCCTTGGCGCCGTTGTCGGCGGCGTGGCGTCCGTCCTCGCCGACCATGACGCCCTTGATGACCACGGGCAGACTCTGGGCGGCGGCCAGCCAATCGACATCGGCCCAGGTGGCGCCGGGGTCGCGGATGTCCATCACGCCGGCCGGGGCGTCGGCGGCGAAGCGCCAGGAGTGCTCGGAGAGCTCGATCTTGTCGTAGTTGGGCGAGGAGGCTCCGACGTAGTCGTTGCGGATATTGCGTTCGCGCTTGGGCTTGATCTTCGCGTCGACGGTGATGCAGAGGGCGGAGTAGCCGGCCTCTGCGGCGCGGGCGGCCATCTCGAGGGTGAGGCCGCGGTCCTTGAAGAAGTACTGCTGGAACCACAGCGGGCCGGAGGCGGCGCCGGCGACGTCCTCCATGGTGCGGGCGGCGTGGGAGCTGACGACCATGACGGTGCCGGCCTTGCCAGCGGCGCGGGCGGTGGCGAGCTCGGCGTCGGGATGGGCCGCCTCGTGATTGCCGGCGGGGTCGAGCATCACAGGGAAGCTGATGCGCTGTCCCAGCACGGTGGTGCTGAGATCGCGCTGGCTAATGTCGGTCAGCATCTTAGGGCGCAGGTTGATGCTGTCGAGGACGGCACGGGTGCGCCGGAGGGTGATCTCGTCGGTGGCCGCGCCTGCGATGAAATCGTAGTGTCCCTGGTCCAGCTTCTCGCGGGCGATGGCTTCGAATTCAAAGATGTTTACGGGGTCGTTGGCCATGATGCTTCCTCCTGTGATCGCCGGTGCGGGGGGTGGAGGGAGTCTACGGCGGGGTTGGGTTGGGCGTCAAATCAACGGGTGGGATGATAGTCAGGCGGTTGCGAATGCCAGTAATCTGGCGGGCACGGCGTTGCCGTTTTCCGAGGAGTGGCCAGTCGCGGCTTTTTCAAGCGGGGGAAAGGTTTAGCTGGCTAAGGTCAGGAATAGATTCGAAATAGGCAGAAATAAATCCAGAATAGGGCATATCCGGCACTATGAAATCACCAGCTCTTTTGCGCTGTGAGTCAATATCGTCCAAATTCATTAGCTCTTTTAATACCGAATCGAGCCAATCCAACCTCTGTTCCCACAAGTTATTCTCGTCATACTCACCAAGGCTATACTGTCCGCTTTCAATGTCATTCAAGTCAATGTCTAATATCGTCCGACGTGCTATAGACCACTCCTCATTCTCCAACGACTCAGAAGGCCAAATCTCGCCGGTCACGAAATTGTAGCTGAAGAGGTCTTGGGCAATTCGCTTACCAGACACTGCGCTCGGATTCGCATACTCTGAAGGTGATACGTACCTGTCCTTGTGCCAACTTTTCAGACGCGCATCAATTTCCGCGTCATCATAAGCTGGGTACACACCCTTATTCTCGGGCCAGTTCCGCATCTTGCCTGGCCATTTCCCGCCTTTAATCCGATTACATCTACGACAAGCGAAGACCATACTGTCCCAATCAAGCCATTTCTCGGGACATTCGTTACGCGGCTCAAAATGGTCGACAGTCTCAGCGTTTTCTCCAGACCCATGTTGGCAAGGCTGTTCGCAGTATGCACAAACTTTGCCAAAATCGACCTCTAAGGCGCGACGAATTCTCCAGCGGTCATAACCGAAATCTTTCTTTTCCCACGGCGTCCTGTCCTGACTATACTTGCATCGCATTTCATTAAATAAATTTGTAGGCTCTGGAGAGCGAATCACAGAATGCATGTTAGAGAGTCCATTGCCCTAGTTAAGGTTTTCTCCCATCTTTCTTTCAGCGAAAAGCTGCTCGAATAGTTCCCTCCGAGCAGCCCGAGGCCCACCAGCTAAGGAATCAAGATTTACGAGATTACGTAATTCTTGCATTTCCTTCTGGCGTTCATTTTCTGACTCGGCATCTGCTCGTGGCCCTTGTTGGCGAAGTTTCCTGAGTCTCGCGGAATTTTTGGCAGTTTCCTCGTCCACAGGGTCGATAATCTCTAGCATTTCACGAGAAATTTTGTCGGCAGTCCAGCCGATGATGTCCTCGGTGTTCGTGGTCGCGGTTACGACGCCATCCTCATTCCGCTTCAACAGATGCACCTGCCCGGTCTTCAGACCGGCCACGACGAAGGGCGAGTGGGTGGTGGCGAAGATCTGGAGTCTGGGGAAGTGTTCCAGCAAGGCGGGGATGATGCGGCGTTGCCAGGTCGGGTGCAGGTGGTTCTCGATTTCGTCGATCAATAGGATGGCGGGCTTGTTCTCCCATCCTTGCTCCCAGTGGTAGGCCCGAGCCACCATGAGTGCCAGCGTACAGATCCACTGAAGGGTTCTGTGGGTTCCTGAACTTGTAAAATACACGGGAACTTCAGCAGTATCAACGTCTTCCATTGGCGTAGAATTGTTATCTTTCGAAAGCACGAACCTTTTGGCCGTGGTACCCCGCAAATCGTAAGTAACTTCTATGTTGATATGGTTCAGGACTTCTGGACCAATGTCGTTGAAACACTTTCGAACCGTGTTTTCAAACTCGGTACGATTCACAGAGGGAATCCTTGTCTGGTTAAGAAAGTAGGCTCCGTTTAAGACCTCATCTCCAATCACAATACGGAAGCCGTGATCATATTGATCGTAATCTAACTCTTCCTCATCGTTTCCGGGCAGCTCATAATCCGTAATAGGCGATCGAACGGCTGGGACATTCAATAAGGGTACTTCTGCAAGGGCTGGCTTTCCGTCTACGCCGAGAGCCCAATCGCTGCTACCAGAGAATGAAAAGAGTCGTTCTTGTTCATCAATGTCGTCGTCCTCCCCTTCGTCAACGTCGTCTTCCTCCTGTGGACGTGGTACAAACTGGTTGTACAATTCCCTAAGAATGGTACTTTTGCCGACAGCGTTGGGGCCCACGAGTAAATTAACCTTTTCATCGCAGTCTATCTGAATTCTATTGCGGCGCCCCAATTCAGGGAAATCGTATAGCTCAATTGATTCAACGTGCATAAAGTTCCTATGGAAGCTAATTTCTAAACTAGATCACTAGACTTTAGCGGTGCGTTTTCACGGTATGATGCTAGACGGAAATGCTAATTGAAACAAGAGGCAAATTGAAGTGGCTGATTACGAGATTTTTGAGTTGGGGAATTTGCGGCTGCAGGGTGGGGCTACGCTGCGGGGGGCGTGGATTGCTTACAAGACTTATGGGACGCTGAACGCGGCGGGGGACAATGCCATTGTTTTTCCGACGTTCTTCGGGGGGCAGCACTACGCGAACGAGGCGATCATCGGGGCTGGGCAGGCGCTGGACCCGGAGAAGTACTTCATCATCGTGCCGAACATGATGGGGAACGGGCTGTCGTCGTCGCCGTCGAACACGCCGATGCCGTACGACCGGGCGCGGTTCCCGTGGGTGTCGCTGTACGACAACGTGTCCAGCCAGCACCGGCTGGTTACCGAGCTGTTCGGGATCGAGCGCATCGCCATGGTCGTTGGCTGGTCCATGGGGGCGCAGCAGACCTACCAGTGGGGCGCGCTGTACCCGGACATGGTGGAGCGCATCGCGCCCATCTGCGGGTCGGCGCGGACGTCGCGGCACAACTTCGTGTTCCTGGAGGGCGTCAAAGCGGCGCTGACGGCCGACGACGCATGGGCCAACGGGTGGTACGACTCACCGCCGTACAAGGGGCTGCGGGCCATGGGGCGGGTCTACGCCGGGTGGGCGGTGTCGCAGGCCTTTTACCGCGAGGAGGTGTACCTGGACATCGGGTACTCGTCGCTGGAGGACTACCTGGTTGCCTTCTGGGAGGGACGACGGCTGTTTGCCGACGCCAACAACTTTCTGGCCATGCTCCGGACGTGGCAGAACGCGGACATCAGCCTGAACGACACGTACAACGGCGACTTCGCCAAGGCGCTGGGCTCCATCAAGGCGAGGGCCATCGTGATGCCGGGGCGGACCGATCTGTACTTCCCGCCAGAGGACAACGAGATCGAGGTCTCGATGATGCCCAACGCGGAACTGCGGCCCATCGAGTCCATCTGGGGGCACCTGGCCGGCAGTCCGGGCCTCAACCCGACGGACGCGGCATTCGTCGACGCGGCGCTGCGCGAATTGCTGGCGAGCTGAGGGGAGTCGACGATGGCAGACCTGCGATACGAGAGGGTTCCAGAGGGCCACTACGCTGTCTTTACCATGGACCGCCCCGATCGGCTGAACGCGCAGGGGGCGCAGATGCGGGCGGAGCTGCGGGAGGCGCTGGCCGAGTTCTCCCACGATGATGAGATGCGGGTGGGTATCGTGACCGGAGCGGGTAGAGCATTCTCCGCGGGGGCCGACCTGAGGGAGATGGCCGAGGGCGGGGGCAGCGTCCGGGCCAGCCAGAGCGAGGAGGAGCGAATCGAAGCGTATCGGGGCAACCAGCCCTTCGGGCGCAACCCCAAGCCGTTCATTGCAGCAGTCAACGGTCTGGCCATCGGCGCGGGGATGGAGCGGGGAGCGGACTGCGATATTCGGATCGCGTCGTCGGAGGCGTACTTCGGGTTGTTCGAGGTCAAGCGGGGGATCCTGGCCAACTATGGGATCAACCACCTGGCGCGGCTGATGCCCTACGGCGAGGCGATGTACCTGATGCTGACGGGCGACACTCTGAGCGCGGAGAAAGCGCACCGGCTGGGGTTCGTCCACGAGGTGCTGGAGCCGGAGGCGTTGATGCCGCGGGCGGTGGAGATCGCGGAGATGATCGGGGCCAACGCGCCGCTGGCGGTGCAGGGGACGAAGGCGGTGGCGCAGTTCTGGCGTCGCTACGGGCTCGAGGAGTCGTACCGGCTGAACGCGGCCTGGGGCCAGCGGGTGCTGAACTCGGAGGATGCGCGTGAGGGCCCGAGGGCGTTCGCCGAGAAGCGGCCGCCGGAGTGGACGGGGCGGTAGGGGCTCAGGGCCGCTCGCGTTTTGAAACGACGCGGGTGGCCCTGGTCTCCGTCACTCCGGCCTGTGCAGGTGGAACTCCCTTCGTGGAGCGGTCCCTCGTCCCCGCCGGGATTCACTGCGAAGGCTTCCGGCAACCGCCGGCCGCTGTTTCGCTACTAAGCCGAGAGTGCGGCGGCTACGCCCTCAATTTTCGCTGGACCCTCTGTAGTCAGCTCGCCGATGGCCCTGACGATGTTCGGGTGCTGCAAGCCCGAAACCAGGAAAGTCCACCGGCAGGCCCGCTGGGTATTGGTGGTTATCTCCTCTCTCTCGGCGTCAGTGAACGCCCGCCCAGTCGCCTTTTCAAGGGCTTCGATATTCATCCCGATCTGCTGGGCCAAGAGCCCGTCGATGGCCCCGCCAAGCTCCAGGACCTCATCAACGGCCGCCTCCCTTTCTTCAAGGGTGAGCTCCTCGGCCACTTCGCCGATGAGCAGCGTGTCCATCTTGGCGTGCTGCGACTCTTCCAGCCAATGGAACCTCAGGAGATCCCGGAATAGCGTGTCGAGGTCCGAGTCGTCGCGCACATGCTCTATGTAGTGCAGCTGGGTGAACCACTCGATAATGGCGGTCAAGAGCATGACTGCAAGCTTGGACTTGCTCCGGACTACCTCGGCCACTGCTTCCCGACCTGGTATCAGGCCGCACTCGATTCCGAATCCCTGGCCGAAGAGGACAACCGACCTGCGAAACAGTTCCTGGTGCTTGAACTCCTCCTCGGCGAACCGCAACAGCGAGCGGGCCCTGACCTCGTCCCCATAGACATCCTTCAAGGCCTCCTCGGCTACGGTGGGGATGATGAACTCCTCCACGAAGGCGAAGATGTGGCAGTAGGCGTTGCCCATGATCTGATTCATCTGGAGTTTCTCGGTGTCGTTCAGACATCCGATATCGTCGACGCCGCTCAACCTGTTGGGCAGGAAGCGCTTTGAGAAGTCGAAATTCTTGTTCGCCAGGACATCGTCCTCCAGCCACGAGACCCTCTTGGATACGTCCAGGCACTCCTGGTACGTGTAGTTGTGGGTAAGCATGGGCTTCGCCTCCTTACACTGTTGGCACTTTATCGGGGTTGTCCCTTACCAGGCGAGCACGACCAGGCGAGCACGCATAGGCTCGGAGCGTTTGTGCAGGGAGCTAGTCGTCTGCTGGCGCTCCTGCCGGCTCGCGGGGTGGGGCTTCGACGAGCTCGTAGAGAGTGCTGCGGGCTCGGATCTGCTCGTCCCAGCCACGGACTCTTAGGTCAATCATCAGGCCGTCGGGGCCCTTGTACTTGCGGTTGGCGCGGCTGCTGCCGGGGCACTCGGTGGCGCCGTGGTCTTCCACCGTGGAGACGGCGTCTTCCATGTCGTCGACGTAGAAGCCTATGTGGTGCACGCCCTTGACGGTGGACGGGCCCTCGCCGAGGTTGGGAGCGTCTTCCGTTCCCATCTTCAGGATGGCGAAGTAGATGTAGCCGTCAGTGAGCCAGACACCCTCGGCGCCGCCATCGGGCGAGCGTCGCAGTTCTTCGAGGCCGAAGCAGGTCTTGTACCACTCGGCGGTGGCCACGGGGTCCTCGGTGTGGAGCGCGATGTGCTTGATTCGCGGGGCCATGGTCTCCTCCTCTATACGCAGCTGGGGCTTGGGAATTCTCCCCCACCCTAACCCTCCCCCGCTGGGGGAGGGGATTGGGTCCTTGGGAGAGGGAAAAAGATGCGGGGGAAAGATTTATATTTTGCCGACGAGGGACTTGAGGGCCTCGTAGGCGCGCTGGGACGACTCGGGTTCGCCTGGGATGTCGAAGATGTTGGCGACGAAGTCGGTGGCGCCTCCCTCGGCGAAGGTTTCCATCTGGCGTTGCAGCGAGGCTTCGTTGCCGATGACCGCCACTTCGGCCGGGCTCTCAACGCCTTCGATGTCCAGGACGCGACGGTAGTTGACCAGCTCGCCGTAGCGGGCATAGGACTCGGCGGCCTTCCGGCGTCCGGCGTTCTCATCGTCGGTTATCGCCGTGGGCAGGCCGACGCAGACGCGGGGGGCACTGCGTCCGCTGTTCTCCGCCGACCGGCGGATGCGAGGGGTGATGTGGGTCTCAATGGTGCGGGGTCCGGCCATCCAGGTGACGGTGCTGTCGGCGAACTGCCCGGCGAGGTTGAGCATCTGGGGCGCGAGGGCTGAGACGAGGATGGGGCATGCCGGACGTTCAGGTGCGGCCAGCTCTAGGTTGACGTTGAAGAACTCGCCGCTGAACTGCACCGCGCCCTCTTCCAGAAGAGGGCGCATCACCTGAAGGTACTCGCGGGTGTGCAGGGCGGGGCGGTCGTAGGGGATGCCGAAGCCCTCCTCCATGCCGGGGCGGTGAGACGGGCCGATGCCCAAGATGAACCGCCCTTTGGTGGCTGTGGCGGTGGTGAGAGCCTGCTGGGCCAGTGCCGCAGGGTGGCGCGGGTAGGTGGGGACGACGCCGACGCCCAGCTCGATGCGGCTGGTCTGCATCCCGGCCATGGCCAAGGTGGTCAGAGCATCGTAGCCGCGGGCGGAGATGTGAGGGATCCAAAAACTGTCGAACCCGTCGTCTTCGGCCTGCTTGATGCGTGCCAGCAGGCCGTCAAGGGTCATCATGTCGGCGACCGAGGCGCCGACGAAAACTCCAATTCGCATGGGCGGTCTCCTATTTGTTGCAACGTCTGTTCATCAAAGAGCCGTGTTGTTCACTTGAAGGCCACGCAGGCCTCTGTGACCACCCGCAGCACCGCCTCCTGGCTGAATCGTTCCTTGTACTCGGCGGAAATCTCGTTCAGCTGATCCAGCGGGTTGGTGTCGGGCGGAGCCAATATCAGCAACACCTTTGAACGTTCGCGCTCGATGTCTCCATCTTCGCCGCGCCACTGTCCCGCCACGTCCAGGACCGACAGGCCGTCGGGGAAGCGGGGCGTCACGGTATCTGCGAGGAAGGCTTCCCAGTCGGCATCGCTGACCACCTCGTCATCGCCGACATTGCGGCCCATGAAGAGCCGGTATTCGGACCATGGCTCGCCGCCGTCCTCGCACTCCGATACCGACACTTCGACATCGGCGCAGGCCGAGACAGCAAGTACGGTGACGGCAAGTACTGCGATGACTGACAACCGGGCAAAGGAAACGGAGTTCACTTGCCTAATCATGGTGCTCTAACAACTCCTCCTGCCGGGGAGGAGGTTAGAGACCGGACGCGCTTCCATAGACACAATGCCGTTGACAACTGGCATTCCACCCCCACCCCGCCCATCCCCCTTGAGGGGGAAGCGATTCAGGACATCATGAATTTGTGCAGGACCCGCAGTATCTGGGCCTAAAGGCCCATGGCCTCAAGGCCGACACGGGACAGGTCTTCGTCGGCCTGGCCGCTGGGGTAGCCGCCGACGCCGATGCCGCCGAGAATGACGCCGTCCTTCATGATGACGACTCCGCCTGTCCCATAAGTCATCATGGGATCGCCCTGGTCGGCGATGTTGCGACCCTGGCCGTGCAGGCGGCTGGCGTTCTCTCCTGAGTCCAAGCCCATCAGGGCCGAGGTGTGGGCCTTGCGGAGGGCGTGGCGCCGGCTGAATATGCGCAGGTTGTCCATGGTCAGGTAGGCCAGCAGGTTGCCCGCGCTGTCGACGATAGCCATCGCCACCGGCTCGTTGGGCGTTTCCATCGCCTTGTCGATCATCGCTCTCATGGCTGCCGTGACCTGTGCCATTGTTGGTTCGGCCATTTTCCCTCCTGTGTTTCCGTTACCAATTTGCCGCCTTTTGCGGCACGAGGATTATACCTTCATTGCCTTCAGGCCGTTTGAGCCTGAGCCACTTTCGTAGTAGCCTAGGCCCGTCCGAGACCCGGATACTCTGATGGCAAAAAGGCGAACCGCAGGAGTAGGAAATGACGACTCGTCTGGACTCATGGCTGGCGCTTACCGAGGAGGACCCCATCGAGCCGGATATGCCGATCCTCGACCCGCACCATCACTTCTGGGAGCGTCCCGACAGCATCTACCTGCTGGAGAACCTGCTGGGGGATGCACGGTCGGGCCACCAGGTGAACCAGACCGTGTTCGTGGAGTGCCATTCCCAGTACCGCACCGACGGGCCGGTGGAAATGCGTTCGGTGGGAGAGGTGGAGTTCGTGGAGAGCATCGCCGCCGCCAACGTGGCGGCGGGCAACGAGACTGCCGTGGCGGCTGCCATCGTGGGCAACGCCGACCTGATGCTGGGAGACGCAGTGGAGCCGGTACTTGAGGCGCTGACCGAAGCTGGCAAGGGGCGGTTCCGTGGGATACGGTGCACCGCGGCCTGGGATGCCAGCCCGGAGATCAACGTGGCTCGGGCCAACTCGGCGGGGATGCTGGCAGATGCCGATTTTCGGAAAGGGCTGGCCTGCCTTGAAAGGATGGGGCTCACGTTCGACTGCATCGTGTACCATCCGCAGCTGCCCGAGGTGGCGGATATGGCGCGGGCCTTCCCCGACCTGACGATTATTCTGAACCACGTTGGGCGTCCGCTGGGCATCGGGCCATACGCGGGACGTCGTGAGGAGCTGATGCCGGAGTGGCGGCAGGGCATCGCCGCTGTGGCGGAATGCCCGAACGTGGTTATGAAGGTGGGAGGTCTGGGCAATCCTATCAGTGGGTTCGACTGGCACACGCGTCCGTTCCCGCCTGGGTCGCGGGAGATTGCCTCATCGGGGGCGCCCTACTACCTGTACAGCATCGAGAAATTCGGCGCGGACCGCTGCATGTTCGAGAGCAACTTTCCGGTGGACAAGCAGTCCTGCTCGTACACGGTCTGCTGGAACGCTTTCAAGCGGCTGACACGGGACTTCTCGGCGAAGGAGCAGGCTGATCTGTTCCACAACACGGCGGCGAGGGCGTACAGGCTACCTGAGGTTTAGGGGGGAGCGGCGGGGAAAGGGGGTGGTGGCAACGACTGACACCATTTTATTGTCCAGATACGTCCAGTAAAGTCCGCTCAAGTGTACTGAATCACCCTCTTTCAAAGCTAAAATGGCCCTTGCATTGTCCATTACCGTCTAATGACGTTTCCTGCCATCCTGCAAAAATAGTGGGAACGTAAGTGGTAATGAAAGTGCAAGAGTGGAGAGACCAAAGCGTCTATCAGCGACCATCTGCAAGACGGTCAACACGCCGGGGCGGTATGGCGAAAATCGGGGAGGCAATGGCCTGACCTTGCTGGTGAAACAGTCGGCCAACGGCGGAGTAACGAAGTCCTAGACACAGCGGTTTAGCCCGAATCCACCGATAGAGGGCGTCAGGTTAGCGTCCTGCAGTGGCCAAAGGGTGCTCCTTTGAATCTGGGATAATTGTTTTGTAACAGCAAAACAGTCCCAGAGAAGGAGCACCCAATAGCAACTGTCTTGAAAGTCAACAATAATGAGCGGCGACTGGCTGGGTCATATCGCACCAAGGGGAGCCATGTTTGAGCATGCCGTTGAGTATAACCAGCAGTTTGCGCATGGACGCGACCAGCGCCACCTTTTTCGGCTTGCCAGCTGCCAGCAGCCTCTGGTAGAAGTCCCGGATAGCAGGGTTGTGGCGGCTGGCTACCAACGCTCCCATGTAGAGGACGGCCCGCACCCGGGAGCGTCCGCCCCAGACGGCGCGTTTGCCCCGCAGGGTGCCACTGTCCCGGTTGTAGGGGGCCACGCCCACAAGGGCGGCAATCTGCCGGCGATTCAGCGTGCCCAGCTCTGGCAGATTGGCCAGCAGAGTGAGGGATATCTGCTCTCCGACACCGGGAACGGTGCGGAGCAGGTCGTCCTTCTCACGCCACACTGGACTCCGGCGCAAAGTCTGACGTAGCCCCTTGTCCAAGTCGCTCAACTCTTGTTCCAACCACGCGATGTGGGCTTCAATGCGGGGACTAACGGCGCCTATGGCGGTACCCAACCGGTTCTTCTCGGAGACCAGCATGGTCATCACCTGGTGCCTGCGGGCAGTCAGCGAGTTGAGGACCTGGGTTTCGGCGTCCTTGAGGGGGCGCACCTCAGGACGGACGGCGTCGGCGAAATGGGCCAGGGCCCCCGCGTCCAGAGTGTCGGTCTTGGCCAGCGTACCGGTGGCCCTGGCGAAGTCCCTGACCTGGCGTGGGTTGACCACCACCACAGGCAGCGCCGCAGCGGCCAGGGCGGCCACCAAGGGCAGCTCCAAGCCGCCCGTAGCCTCCAACAACACCAAGGCCAGGCTCCAGGTCCACTATCTGGGGGATCAGTCCCTCAATTCCGGTCTGGTCGTAGGGCAGGGTCCATCGCTTCCCCGTAGGCCGGACAGCAACGTCCAACTGCGCCTTTGAGACATCAATGCCTACGAACCTCGGTTCTCCTCCCATCTTACCTCCTGTTTCAGTGTTGACCCTTCCTTGCACGATGCGGGCTCGATTGGCCCAGGCAACTGTTCGGGTTCTACCGTTGAGGAACGCGGCGACCCCTGCTATTGGACGGTCTACCATGACCCAGATGCTACCGGTCTGCCGCGCTCCGGACCGCCACAAATGAGCTATTGTCGCGGGCCAAAGTCAGGATACAAGATGCTAGCACGCAACCACCCCGACCGGATCCAAATCACCTTCGACGACCGCCGACTGGTGGCCAATGCCGGTCTGCTCCTTCCGGCCACCCTCGCCCGACACTTGGGCCTGGGGGAACTCGTAGACCATCACCTCAATCTCGGTAGCGCGTCGGGCCGGGCCAACACCGGCGACAAGCTGCTGACGCTGGTTGCCTCTGCCCTGGCGGGCGGCGATTGCATCGACGACGCCGATGCGCTGCGCGCCGGGGGGACGGCCGGTGTTCTCGACTGCAGGGTCAAGGCGCCATCCACCCTGGGCACCTTCCTGCGCAGCTTCCGTTGGGGCCACGTCCGCCAGCTGGACCGGGTGAGCCGGGAACTGCTGGCCCGGGCCTGGGCCGCTGGGGCGGGACCCGGCGACGCGCCGTTCACCATCGACCTCGACTCCACCATCTGCGAGACTTACGGGCTGGCCAAGGAGGGGGCGCGACACCACGTCTATACCGGCAAGCGGGGCTATCACCCGCTGCTGGCCGTGGCCGCCGGCACCGGGGACGTGTTGATGTCCCGGCTGCGCGAGGGCCGGGCCAACACTGTTCGGGGCGCCGCTCACTTCCTGCGTGAGACGGTGGGACGGGTGCGCTACGCCGGCGCCAGGGGCCGACTCACGGTGCGGGCCGACAGCGGCTTCTATGCCCACGCCATCGTCGCCGTCTGCCGCAAGATGGATGTCCGCTACTCCATCACCATCCGCCAGCACAAAAGCCTGCGCAATCTCATCGAGGCCATACCCGGGACGGATTGGACGCCCATCCCCTACTGGATGGACGGCGCCGCCGATGTGGCCGAGACCACCTACACTCCCTTTGAGAGTGAGGCCGGCGCCGCGCCGGTGCGGCTCATCGTCCGGCGTGTGAAGCCCACACCCGGTTCCCAACTGGCCCTGTTCGCCAGCTACAGCTACCACGGCTTCATCACCGACCGGGATGAGGAGACGCTCGAGCTGGAGGCTGACCATCGCCGCCACGCCGAGATCGAGAACGCCATCCGAGACCTCAAGTACGGCGTCGGGCTGAACCACCTGCCGTCCGGCCGATTCGCTGCCAACGGGGCTTGGCTGGCGGTGCAGGTGATGGCCCACAACCTCGCTCGCTGGACAG
Source organism: Dehalococcoidia bacterium (assembly GCA_965262865.1). Taxonomy (GTDB): domain Bacteria; phylum Chloroflexota; class Dehalococcoidia; order Lucifugimonadales; family UBA3495; genus VXOI01. The sequence goes on along the minus strand of OZ253565.1, from coordinate 4,938,928 downwards.
CGCGCATCGGTCTGGGTGAGCAGATCGTGACCACCAAGACCCTCCGGCGTCGGTTCTTCTCCCTGGCCGGACGGCTCACCCGCTCGGCCCGCCGCCTCACACTGCATCTGCCACAGCGCTGGCCTTGGGAAACCCAGTTCAGTTGCGCCCTCTCTCGATTGCGAGCTGTTCCATTTCCTGCCTGATGGCAACGCCGGTGTCTGAGCCAGCCAACGGACAACCGAACGTCCCCGCCAACTTGCGCCAGCCCGGTCCGCGCGGGCCTCTTGCCGTGTCCTATCAGGCCATCTCGCTCGCCACTGCCACCGCAGACCGCCGCCGGTGCCCCCAAAAGCGCCTGCAAACCTCCCGCCTACCCGAATTCAAGACCGGATCATCGCGCTTGTAACTCCCTAACCCCCTTCCACTGCCCTCGCGCCGTCCATCGGTGGATTCGGGTTAATGCTAAACGGCAAGCCGATTGAACTAAACTAAAGCCAAGGTGAAATACGCAGTTGCACAGGGTAAATTTGTGAAGGAACTGGGTTAGCTGGTCTCGGGAGTTACGAGGGGTTGGTGATGGGCGTGAGGGAGATAGACCGGTGTCTGGAACAGTGGCGGATGGAAGTCAAGGACTTGCGACAGCGGATGATCCTGGCGCCGACGCCCAGGGAGCGGGAGAGGTGGTACGCCGTGCTGCTGCTGGCCCAGGGCTGGACGGCAGCGGCCACGGCGGAGACTCTGGAAAGGGACCCACACACTATTGGCCGATGGGCGTCGGCCTTCGGCGAGGGAGGGCCTGCAGCCCTGATATTCGAGCAGACCGGTGGTTCCCCCCCGCCCTTGACCAAGCGCAGCAGGAGGAATTGAAAGAGGCGGTGCAACAGCCTCCCGCTTCGTCGGGCATCGGTATGGCCAACTGGTATTGGAAGGTGGTGCGGCGGTTTGCCTCGGAGCGCCTCGGCATTGAGTTGAGCCGCAGCAGTTGCCTGAACTGGATGCACCGCTTGGGATTTGCCTTCAAGCGGCCCAAGAAGCGGTTGCTCAAGGCTGATGAGGCCAAGCGGGAGGCTTTCGTGGCGGAGTACGCCGTCCTGAGGGAGGAGGCCCAACGGACTGAAGCCAGGATATTCTTTGCCGACGAGGCCCACTTCCGGGCGGACGCGGAACTGCGGGGCAAGTGGGTGCTGAAGGGCCAGCCTGCTTTGGTGGACTCGACCAGCCCGCGGTATGGGGAGAAGGCCAACTACTATTCGGCGGTGTGCCTGGAGACGGGTGAGGTGGAATGGATGGAACTGGAGGGCAACAGCAACAGCGGGACCTCGGTTGCCTTCCTGAAGCAACTGAGGGAAAAACATCCAGAGCCGATGCGGGTCATCTGGGACAACGCGCCGGCCCATCGTGGCGAGGCGGTGCGGGAATATCTGCGGACGCCCGGACTTGACCTGCGGTTGGTGAACCTGCCGGGGTACAGCCCGGACTTCAACTCCGATGAGGCGGTCTGGGGCTGGGCGAGAGAGGAGGCGACGGGCAATCTCTGCCTGGGCAGCAGGGCGGCGGTGCAGGAAAGGGTCGGCAACTTCCTGGCCGGGCTGGCCAGCCGGAGAGACGAGGTGAGGCGCCGCTGCCGGACGGTACTGCAGTCACGGGCCGAAGCACTGCTGCCGAATTCCCAGCACGATTCCTCGCCTCAGGCAAATGCACATCCCACCTTGGCTTTGGTTTAGGACTGGGACGGTATCCCGTCGTTGGACTTGCCAACGCTCGGGCCTTGGCACTTGAGAATGCCCGTGCTATCGCTGACGGCTCCGATCCAAGAGTGAAGCGCCAGTTTGCCCCGACATTTGCCCAGGCAGCGGAGCGGGCTATCGAAGTACTGCAGGCCGGCTGGAAGAACCAACGCACCGAGAAGATAATGCGTGAGCGCTTGGCCAACTATGTCCTGCCCTATATTGGCGAGCGTCAGATCGACGCCATAGCACCCGCCGACGTGCTAGCGTTTCTTGCCCCATTGACCATCAAGACGCCGGCCACTGGCGGGAAGGTCAAGTCAGTGCTTAACCAGATATTCAAATGGGCTTTCGCTCAAGGCTATCGGACTGACAACCCTGCCGACGGGAATATCAATCAGGCGTTGCCCAAGCTGACAACCAGAGAACACTACAAGGCCCTACCGCACTCGCAAGTTGGGACAGCCCTCCGAACTGTCCGGCATTCGACTGCTTGGTGCGGTACTAAGTTGGCTTTTGAGTTTCTGGTGTTGACAGCAACCCGATCAGGCGAAGTTCGCAACGCAGATTGGAGCGAGATCGACCTGGAGGCCCACACCTGGACCATTCCGGCCAGCCGAATGAAGTCGGCCCGTGAACATCGCGTTCCACTGAGCGATGCAGCCTTGGGCGTTCTGGAAGTCGCCCGCGGTTCGTTGGACGGCGAGGACCTCATATTTCCCAGTCTCAGGGGCAAGCCGATGACCGATAGCACACTCTCAAAGATGCTGCGGGACAACGGCATAGAGGCCAATCCCCACGGATTCCGGTCCAGTTTCCGGGACTGGTGCGCGGAGCAGAACATTGACAGGCAAATCGCCGAAAGTGCCCTGGCGCACGCAGTGGGCAATGCTACCGAGGCCGCATACCTGCGATCCGATATGTTCGAACTGCGGCGCCGAGCAATGGTGGATTGGGGCGCGTATGTGTCGACGCAGTTCGAAGAAAAATATAGCTTGACACGGTAACGAATATTGTTGAACAATAATGAAGTACTTCGCGCGTACAGGCGCGGGGTATTTTTTTGCCCCGCAGAGAGGCAAGAAATGAACCGTCTGCTAAGCGTCAAAGAGGTGCTCTCCGTCGTTGGGATTTCTAAATCTGGCCTATACAAGAAAATCAGCAGCGGCGAATTCCCGGCGCCGGTGGCAATCGGACAACGATCGGTCCGGTTTCGGCAGGAAGACGTGCAAGCGTGGATGGACGCACTTAAGGCAAAGAAAGATATTAAATGAAGCTGGACGACCCCGAGAATGGCAAATGGGACGACCAGTTTCCCGTCGCCGGCCTACTCTCACAGCTCCCCGAGAACTGGCCCAGCATCATTGAGCGGGACGGATTCGTTGACGTTGTTACCACTATGGAGAATCTGTCTATTCCTGAAAGCGCTGTACTTCGTCGGATAGCGTTTCGGACTGGGCCGGCCAGTCAAGGCTGCTGGGAATCGCTGGGCAGTATGGCCCGTTACCTAGTAGTCCGCCGCTATTGTATTGAGGGGTATAGGGACTTGAGCTTGATGCGGGCGTCCTGGGTAGTGAAGCGCCAGTCCACTCGAATCGCCGCCCGGTTGCGTTGCTCCTGCCATGCTCCGGTTTCCTGTGCCAGAACTCTCTGGCTGGGTATCCGGCGATCAAGGCATTGCCGCGCCAGCACCCCCAGTTCTATCTCCGCTATATTCAGCCAACTCCCGTGCTTCGGCGTGTAGTGTATCTCCAGCCGTTCGGCGATCCGCCGTGCCTCCGCCGGCTCGAAGGCCTGGTACAAGGACGACGGATGGTGGGTGTTCAGGTTGTCCATCACCAGCACTATCCGCTCCTTGTCGGCATAGTCCTCATCCACCAGTTTCCGCACCACCTCCGCCCAGTCGGTCCTGGTGCGCCGGTCCGTAACCTCCACCCGGCGCCATCCCTCCAGAGGCGCGAACAGCATGAACAGGTTGCTCACCCCGTTGCGCTGGTACTCGTAATCGTAGGCCCTGGCTGCCCCGGGCCGCGGCGGGAGGGGCGTACGGGTCTCCTGCACCAGTTGCTTGCTGGTCTCGTCCAGACACACCAGGACCTCATTGTCCTGGTATTCACGATGATAGACCTCCAGCACGTCCTCCATGGCGCACACGAATTCGGCGCTGCCCTGGGGCGGGAGGCACCAGCACTCCTTCAGCCAAGGCTTGAGTTCGTTTTTTTCAGAGTCCGGCGCACCGTCTCCGGGCTGATGCTGTCCACCATCTCCCGCTCCACCAATCCATCGGCCAGCATCTGCATGGTCCAACTGACCCGTCCCTCCGGCGGCTGGGATATGGCCATGGCTATCAGGTGGGCCTCACCCTGGCCATCGAGCTTCCTCTGACGGCGGCGCAGTTGCTCCCTGCGCCCCAGGGCCGCGTCAACCCCCTCCTCCACGCACCGGCGGCGCACCCGCTCCACCGTGGCGGTGCCCACCTTGAGGGCCCGGGATATCTCCTGGTCCATCATCGGTCCGCCAGACTGGTTCTCATCGCTGAGCAGGAGAATGCGCGCGTGAGTCTGTTTATAGGCCGCAGCCCGGCCTTTGGACACCAGTGCCCTCAGTTCCTCCTGTTCCTCCCCAGTCAGTCCCACACGGTATTTCTTGACCATCACATCCACCCCGCTGCACAGTCTTCTTCCTTGGGCCTCGCTTCCCTGCATCTTACCAGCCATCACTTCAATGATGGTCGTCTACTAGGCGGGAATGAGCGGACCATTCGCAGGGTGATCAACCGTCTGCTAGACCTCGGGCTGATTCACAAGGTCCAGACTGGCAAATTCCGAGGGCGCGGCGACACCAACGCTTACATCCCCATTTTACGGGCGGGACACCGTTATGGACTCCCTGTCCACAACGATACCGGACACAGAGCCCACGACGGCGTGAATGGCGTCCCCGTTGTGGACTTTCTGTCCGCAAATATGGACACAGAGTCCAACAAACAGAAAGGAACGGATATTGTTTCAGAAATACAGTCACTAGACTCTGGTATTCAAGAATACCAAGACGCTGGTGGCTTAATACCTAAACCGAAGCCAAGGTGAAATGCGCAGACGGTGGGAGACAAGCGACGAGGACGAGTCATTCTCCAGATACGTATGAGAGGAATTAACCCGCGCAACCCGGCTGATCATCATCGCCACTTAAATGTACATCCCACCTTGGCTTTAGTTTAGTTCAAAATTCGTTCTTACGGACACAGAGTCCAAAACGGGCAGCTCCCCAGCGGTATATGTTCCCGAGTGTGTCGGCGGCTGCGGTCAGCCCTGGACTAGACCCGAGAAGCACCTAGAGAAACTGCTGTTCAACCGCAAGTGCAACCTTCCCGCTCCCGAATATCTGTGTCACTCTTGCTGGCAAGCGCAAGTCCGCGCAGCCGCCCCAGCAGGCATTGAGGCTTAGAAATGCGATGCCCGATCACTTGGGAAGCCTGAGGAATGCCGTATGAATGCACCGACGATAACGCTACCAAAAAGGCGAAGTCGTTTGTGGAAAGACACTTGGAGATGTGCCAGTCCCAGCGCCGTCCCGTCCTGGACGGACACTGGCGGGAATGCCAGGCCCGGGCTGCCGCACCCCTGCCACTTTGAGGTGGACCCCATTGGTTGGACAGGACCGAGCTGGAATTAAGCGAGATTCCCGCTACTTATGCCAATGATACCAACACCCGCACCGGTGGATTATCCTTCACCTTTGAACTATCCCCCGTGGCATTCTTGGCCTCGTGGAACACCTCCGCTGGGGTCCGGTAGCCCAGGGCCTGGTGGGGCCTCTGGTCGTTGTAGAACAGGAACTAGGCGCCCAGTTCCCTCCGGGCAGCCGAGGCGTTGGCGTAAGCTTTCAGGTACACCTCCTCGAATTCACGGTGCGCCACAACCGCTCTATAATAAAGGTGTTGTCGGTATACCGCCCCTTCCCGCCCATGCTGATCTTCACGCCGCGGTCCTGCAGGACATGGGTGAACTTCCCGCTGGTGAACTGGCTCCCCTGGTCGGTGTTGAACACCTCCGGCCGACCTTGCCGCAACGCCTCCTGCAAGGCGTCGACGCATAAGCCAGCTTCCAGGATTGTGAATTTTCAGGGTATGTAGGCCAGTAAAGCGGGAGATTTGTTGTTGTCCAGCGATTCCGTCCCCTTAGGTGAAAAGCGAATATGTCACCCAGTTTAGTCGGGGGAGGTTGGTGATCCGGCCCGGGTCTCTGCCTTGGCACGCTAATTGGCGCTGAGTTACTTGGTGGGCGGGCTCTCAGCAGACGCGTATTTCTTCGCCATATTTTTAGCCATGCCCAAGTTCCGGGCGATGGCCCTGAGGGAAAGCCCCTGCTCCCTGGCCTGTTGGACCGCCTCCCAGCGAGCCTGCTGTGTTTCCGTGGGCGTCCGGCGCAACTGGTGGCGAACTGGCTTTGTCTTTCCGGCTCTGCGCTCCGCCTCATCCTGAGCAGCCGATTCCAAGATGGAGAGGCGTTCCCTTTGAGCCTCGTTCAGGTGGCTGTTGACCACGCCGTCGGTAGCCTCCTGAAGCTCCAGACCGGGAGAGCAGCCGCTGTCTGCGCCCCACTGCGCTGAGGAGGGTGGCGGTCCCTCTTGATAATCCACGGCCTCTCCCTGGTACCTGATCATCAGCTCCCCGTCGGCCCGTTCCAGGACGTCCACCCTGAGTCCGGCGTAGCTGGGCCGTTCCTGTCCAGGCAGCCACTGCAGGACTCTCCACTGGTACTTCACCGTATTGTCCCGGGCCACCTTGCGGGTGTCTTTGATACAGATGACCTCGGTCAGAGACAGCTCGTCCGGCACCGGCCAGTAGGCCATCTCCGGCTGCTCCGCCGCGACAGCGAAACGAGCGTTAAACTGTGGCAGAAACTCCTCCAGGACATCCTTGGCTTGGTCGATGGTGCTGGCGCGGGCTAGGCGCAGCTCGGTGACCAGTCGGTCCTGGAAGGTTTCCAGCATCCGCTCCACCCGTCCTTTGGCTTGCGGAGAGAGGGCGAATATCTGCTGGATGCCCAGCTCCCGCATCATCCTGGCGAACTGCTGGGTGGTTTCAACAGGCACCGCCTTCTCGGGCGTTGTACTGGAAGGGCGCGTGGCGGTCGCTGTAGAGGGCCAGTGGGATACCCCACTGACAGATCAGGCCCTCCAGGAGCACCAGGTAGCCACGGGTGTCCTCGCCGGTGCGGAGGACGGCCTGGGCCACTGTGCCGGTGGCGTCGTCCACGGCGATGAGCAACGTCAGTTTGGGTCCCCGGTCCTCCAGCCAGGGGTGCTGGCTGCCGTCGATCTGCACCAGCATGCCCTCCTGGGGCATGCGCCAGCGCCGGAAACGGTGCTGCTGGGAGCGGCAGCTGCGAGGACTGCCGATGCCGGCCTTGACCAGGATGCGGCGCACTGTGGGACGGCTCAGGTCGATGCCCTCGCGCTCCCGCAACAACTCGGTGAAGTGGCTGTGGTTTGCCCCGGCGTAACCGTTGCTGGCCAGCTTCACCACGGCAGCGGCGGCCGTGTCAGGGACGGCGTTGCGAGGTCCTCGGCCCCGGTTCCTATGGGCCAGTGCAGCAGGACCGTGCTTGCGGTAAGCGGCGAGGAGACGCTTGGTGTGGCGTTCGCTCACTCCCATGATCTCGGCAGCTTGGGCGATGGGAAGCTGGTATTCCAGAACACCGTTGAGAACCTGAATCCTTGCCTGTTCCTGCTGCTTCAACGTTACATCCCTCATGGGGATGACATTTTCGCTGACCAGTTAGTGACTATCTCAAAAATGATATTAGTCTGAGAAGGAGAATCGAAAGGCGGTTCGGTTAAGCTGGGGGGAAATTGTGTGGTGGTAGAAGATGGGAAAGAGTGAGTCCCTGCCAACGATCTGGGAAATACCGGATGATCTGTGGCAGCGAATTGAACCGGTGATTTTGGAGTTGGACCCACCCAAGGGGAAGGGGCGCAAACGGGTGGATCAGCGGAAGATGCTGGAAGGCGTCATATTCCGCATGCGCAGTTCCTGCCAATGGAACCGCTTGCCCAAGGAGTTGGGGGATGACAGCACCATCCACCGGACCTTCCAGCGTTGGGTAGAGCGTGGGGTGCTGCAGGGTATCTGGGCCGTCCTGATAGAAGAATGCCGGGAGTTGGACGGTGTATATTGGGAATGGCAGTCCGCCGATTGCTCCATGGGAAAGGCGCGTTTTGGGGGGGCGCTATTGGACGCAATCCCACGGACCGTGGGAAGGCAGGAAGCAAGAAAAGCATCCTGGTCGACGGGGCCGGCGGGCCATTGAGCGTGGTGGTGGCCGGAGCAAATGTCCACGATACGAAACTCCTCAGGCCGACGCTGGAGAGCATAGTGGCGGACCGGCCGGAAGGCGTCCAGAACCTGTGCTTGGACAAGGGGTATGACAACCCCACGGGGCACCAAACCGTCGCCGACGCCGGATACCAACCGCACATCCGGCGAATTGGCGAAGAGAAATTGGACCAATCGGGCGAGAAGACCCACCCAGCGCGGCGCTGGGTGGTGGAACGCACCCTGGGCTGGCTGTCCAAGTGCCGGGCGATACTGGTGCGCTACGACAAGAAGCCATCGAATTACCTGGGTCTGCTCCAACTGGCATGTGCCCTTATCTGGTACCGCCGTCAATGGAGCCTCGCTAATTTGAGATAGTTACTTAGTAACTATCTCAAAAAGGTATTAGTGTGAGAAGGAGAACACAAAGGCGGTGGCGTTAAGATAGGGGAAATCTGTGTGGTGGTAGATGATGGGAAAGAACGAGTCCCTGCCAACGATCTGGGAAATACCGGATGATCTGTGGCAGCGAATTGAACCGGTGATTTTGGAGTTGGACCCACCCAGGGGGAAGGGGCGCAAACGGGTGGACCAGCGGAAGATGCTGGAGGGCGTCATATTCCGGATGCGCAGTTCCTGCCAATGGAACCGCTTGCCCAAGGAGTTGGGGGATGACAGCACCATCCACCGGACCTTCCAGCGTTGGGTAGAGCGTGGGGTGCTGCAGGGTATCTGGGCCGTCCTGATAGAAGAATGCCGGGAGTTGGACGGTGTATATTGGGAATGGCAGTCCGCCGATTGCTCCATGGGAAAGGCGCGTTTTGGGGGGGCGCTATTGGACGCAATCCCACGGACCGTGGGAAGGCAGGAAGCAAGAAAAGCATCCTGGTCGACGGGGCCGGCGGGCCATTGAGCGTGGTGGTGGCCGGAGCAAATGTCCACGATACGAAACTCCTCAGGCCGACGCTGGAGAGCATAGTGGTGGACCGGCCGGAAGGCGTCCAGAACCTGTGCTTGGACAAGGGGTATGACAACCCCACAGGCCACCGAACCGTCGCCGAAGCCGGATACCAGCCGCACATCCGGCGTATTGGCGAAGAGAAATTGGACCAATCGGGCGGGAAGACCCACCCAGCGCGGCGGTGGGTGGTGGAACGCACCCTGGGCTGGCTATCCAAGTGCCGGGCGATACTGGTGCGCTACGACAAGAAGGCATCCAATTACCTTGGACTGCTCCAACTGGCATGTGCCCTTATCTGGTACCGCCGTCAATGGAGCCTCGCTAATTTGAGATAGTTACTTAGTAGGTGACCGAATCGTAGACCATCAACAAATTAACAGCCGTGGAGGTTATGATTTTGTATCGTGTGATACAAAGCGCGCCCCTGACAGTGCGCGAGGCGCACTTGGTCCGTCTCGTTTAGAGGGGCATCCGGAGGAAATCGGCATGGGGAGAGTACTTCACGGCCACCGAACTGGCGGCCCGAATTGAGGCACTGTCCGGGGCTGTTGTAACGGCCTCAGAACTGATCTGCCTCTTGGATATGTACGGTGCTTTTTCGAGGGGCACCGGTCGATACCCATACCGGCGGAAGACCGCCGATCTGCGTCGCGCCTTGCCTGAGATAGTGCTGGCGGCCCGTCGGACGGAGCGGCGCAAGTGGCATTTGAACCTTGGTTAGCTATTTCCATGGTCAACAAAGCAGTTTCAACCCTAACGGGGTGTGTGTGTGTGGGAGTGTGAGATCCTGCCTCATGCCACATATATTTACGTAGGTGTTAGCCATTCTGTATGGTCTGCCCCCTTCGACCGGTTCGGGCTGTCCTTGTCCGATGCCCACGCCTTCTCCACGCCCTCTCCCTGTGCTTCGGCTGGCCTGCCAATTAGCAGTGGCGCCAGCGTGTACCCGGCGTCCAGGCAGGTCAGGATGAGCGAGGTCAGGTCCGGGGTTAGCAGGGTCGCAGGGCCTCGCGCCGCCATCCCGTGCCGGCGTTGGGTCCGGGGATCGGATTTGTGTAAACGCCGATGTGGCCGTGCGGCACCTTCCTGACGCCATGCCCAATAGGCTGTTCCATGCTGCTTCTGGTGAGCCTGCTGTGGGACAGCGCGACAGGGGCTAACCGGCGCTGGTTGCAGCAGGAACCGGAGGCTGGAATTTCGGTAGCATTCACCGGTGAGGCAACAGGCCGGCATTCCTTATTTTCGTTAATCAGCCGGACTTGAGTTGACCCGCCTGACGGCAGGGGCATTAATTGACGGAGTCCTCGTGGAGGCGCCCGACGGACTTTGCTGAAGGCGGGACAGGTGAAAGAGATCCACGAGATGCAAGGGGCGGGCCGCTCTATCGGGGGATCACCGGGGCGGCCCTGGGAGTCGCCGGAACACCTGTGGACGATACCCCCGGCCTTCGCAGGTGCAGGCTTTGAACTGGCCGGAGGGCATGCGGCCGATCCTCGATCCAGGCGGGCATCGAAGCTCCAACCCCCACACCGGGTACGCTGGACGGTGGACGTCCGAGGGGCTGGAAAACTGCGTGGCACTGCGCAGGGAGGTCAGGGCGGAAGGCCGTGTCGGTGGTGCTCCATACCGGAGTCCTGCGTGTCGCTGCGCCGGAGAGGCCGGCAACGGGGTGCAGGCATGCGGTTCGAGACGGCCTGGGAACAGGCGGAGGTGGACTGGGGCAGACAGACCTGCATTGACCGGGACGGACGCAAGCGCCGCATCCGGGTGTTCGTTCTGGGTGTTCGTTCTGGGTGTTCGTTCTGGATGTTCGTTCTGGGCGTTCGTGATAATGTCCCTGGTCTGGTCCCGGACCTGATACGGGAGCTGGAGTGCCAGGCAGCGGCGTACGCCGCCCTCAACCCCGATGCCCGTAACATTCCGGGGACGGAGGACCGTCCGGCCCTGTCGCGGAACATGCCCCAGAGCCCCGGTGAGCGGTCAGAACGGGGTTTCAGCCCCATCACGACACCCGGGGGGCCTGAAATGGGCGGAAACGCCGCGGTAGGCATCCGCGGGGCTGCTCCCGCCCGACTGTCTACCGCCACTCTCCCACCGCCACCGGAAATCCTGGGCTCCGCCCAGCGGAGCGGAACGGGAGAGGGCGTTGAGTAGACACCTTGGGCTGCTGACACTGGGCCTTTGCACCGATGCTGCTTACCGGGCCCCCTTGCGGAGGAGTTGGAAGACGCGGGATTGGAGGGAGGAGAGAAATGCCAGGCAAGCCAACGAGGAAAGAGCCTCGCGACTGTTGCCTAGCGGAAGTAATGAACGAGCTCGTGGTCGGCATGCCGAACCCCAGAGAGCTGGTCCCTCGGTCGGAGGGCAGATCTTGGATTGGCGTGGACGCATGGATCAGGACTGGCCCCGTAGGCTCCGAAATAGCGGCTCGCACAGAGGGTTCCGTTGAGCCGACGTAACCGGGGGCACAAACAGAGTATTTTCAGGAGTCATGGCGATGACCACAAGCAATAATTAACAGCGGGTGCCACGGGCAGATCGGCCCGGCGAGCTGGCGGGCACCTGCGGAACACGCCGCGAGGCAAAGCGGGGCAGACGTTAATTGCGCTGAGCTCTTCTTTTCCTGTCGCGGCCACGTCGTCAGCGGGGCCTCTCCAAGCATGTACGCGGCCGACGGGAGTCTAACCCTCGGCGGTGAGCTCTTCTTCCGGACGGGGGCAGGCCGCGGGCACTGCCGCCGTGGGCGACGCTCCTCCCGGCAGCGTGGCTTCGGCTATTCCATGATTCACGGGAGCAAGCCGCACGGGTTCCACCGAGCCGCGGCCACGAACCGAGCCAATCATCGGGGCCAAGCATCGCGCCGCGGGACCGCTGCCGTAAGGAGCGTCGCCCCCAAAGGGCCGCCATTCGCCCTGACACCGGATATTGCACTGAACTTGCCGGCCACCTGGCTACCGGAGAGCCGGCCGGCGCTATTGCCGAGCACCTGGGCTTGTCCCGACAAACGGTCTGCATCCGTGAGAAGCGCGGCGCACTGGTGAGGATGGAAAAGGGACACGGACTCACGGTATCCCGGGCGCCGATACGAGTGGCACCCCAGCCGGAATAGATCTGCGAATCCTGCGGTATCCCAAGCCCCGGTCAGGGGAAGCGGTATAGTATTATCCCATTAACACATTAAATAAGATTGTGGCGCGTGGCTGAAAAACGCTTATACACCGAGGTAACGATGCAAAAGAGAAGCATGTTGAATCTGGAAGATCCGTTGCCGTTGTCCGAAATCTATCGGCAAAGGCATATCAAGCTTGCTCCCAAGCTGATTACTGACTGGCAGAGGGTGGCAGTGGCACTGGACCTGCTCATCCGTGCCGGGGAGATAATCCCCGGGAAGTTCTCCAGTTGCACGGCCATCACTGCGCTTTTAATGCACCGAACGACCACCTTCGACGAGACGTTCGAGGTGTATAGAAGGAGTATATCCCGTGATGTTCTGGATGCCGTTGCGCCTGCCGACAGCCGCGCCAGGCGACGCCACAACGCGATCATCGACAATCTGGCCACGGCGCGTTTAAAGGGGCGGTATGTTCTGCCCGCACCAGCCGCACAAGCTCGGGATACAGCCGCCCGAGAAGAACTGTGGAGGCTGGCCGCCCGTTTGCCCGACGGCCTGCCCGACGGCCTGCCTGCCCTGCCGGTATCTCTGCGGCAACGGGTTGAAGAAATTGAAATAAACCCGGAGATGGTCGAGGCCGTGAGCGCGCGTCTGCGGGCCGCAGCCAAGAAGATGAACATAGACGGCACCCCCAACCCGCGACGTGGACCCGGTGGAGCCGGAGGCCCGCGTCGAGAACCTGGAGGACACGGGCGACGAGGACCCGGTGGAGCCGGATGCTGGCGTCGAGAAGCTGGGGGACATGGGCGACGAGGGCCTGGTGGAGCCGGGGGCCCATGTCGAGAAGTTGGAGGACATGGGCGACGAGGGCCTGGTGGAGCCGGGGGCCCATGTCGAGAAGTTGGAGGACACGGGCGACGAGGGCCTGGTGGAGCCGGGGGCCCATGTCGAGAAGTTGGAGGACACGGGCGACGAGGACCTGGTGGAGCCGGGGGCCCACGTCGAGAAGTTGGAGGACACGGGCGACGAGGACCTGGTGGAGCCTGGGGCCCACGTCGAGAACCCAGACGACACCCGCGAGGTGGTGCGAACCACCGAGGAAAAGCTGGCAGATATTCTCGCTGCAGGCCGGACACCGGATCCGGACCGGGAGCTTTACGAATATCTACTTTGGCTGGCCCAACGCGTAAATACAACCGCAGCTCCGCCCGCGTCGAAAAGAGGATTTCTGAGGAGGCTCCTGGGATAAGCGGGAAATGAAAGACCGTTAACTCGATCAGGTGGGATCCGAGCTGCCAGGTGGACCGTACTTTGTTCGCTGGACAATGGCGATCTTGCTGGAAGGGATGGGAGCGCAGTTAGGGAGTGCATGCCGCGGACAGGGAGAAGGCGGCCATGTGGTGGTGGCTAACGGGCAGATGAACCGGCCCGCAGGCGCGGTTAAGGGAGGGCGGCAGGAAGGTTGGGGAAGCATATGTTGAATTCCCTGGCGTTAAGGGCAGCTGTGGGAAGAGCAACAGGCTGCCTGTTAATTTTAGCCGCCACCTGTGTTGCGGGAGAAACCGCTCCTCCCGGTGATGGCATCAATGTTTCTTCTACCGTGGATCTGACGGGTGTGCTCACAGCGTCGCACGCAACAGAATCTCTACTTTTAAGGCTTTCGCCGCTTCCGACCGGAATAGATGCGTCGATTCCTGCGAACATTTGAACCAGTCCAGCTCCCGCCCTTGGACAGTGCAAACAGGGGCACACGCTGCACCTTAGCGTATGTCAGCATTGAGCGAGTGCCGGAACTCCGCTATTCCACCATACATAGATCCAATGGGGATAGTCAGGCGGTGGAGCCTCACCCCATCGGCAAAAGGGATGGAGCTCTTGCTCGTAGGGACCAGGGTGGAAAACCACACCCAGGCAATCGTAAAGATAGGCGTTGGTGGAACCGCCGTAGAATTGCGAGATTCCTCAGGGGAAGTCTACCGCCCCATCTCCATCTCCGACGCGGTGTGGCGGGAGTTCCGGGGCGAACTGTCGGCTATAGTCGGGATTGACGAAGGGCAATGCTATGACGGGGCTCGCGCTCGTGTGACCGCGGGTTCCAGCGTGAACTGGCAGAACTAGTCTGAAGAAGTTCACTTCGTTGCCTTCGCGGACGGCTCGGTCTTACTTGGGGCAGATCAGCGAGGTCGAATACCTGGCGGGAAGACAATCACCCATACCTTTGTTCAACCTGGGTCATATCAGTACACTTGCAGCACTCCAGGGAAGTCGTCGTGGCCGTCGGAATTGCGAGTCGAGGATCCCTCAGACGACAGGGAGACATACCTGGATCGTTCAACCCGCTTCTTATATGGCGCATTTGACCTGGCCGAGGGGTATGGAGTGGACGGGTATCTGGTGTTCGAGGCTCCGGAGGGTACGGACTTCGTCGAAATGCGCTGGTTAGCAGGTGGCTCAATCGCTTTCCCGCCGTAGCTTCACCTATCAGCCAAGCTGCCCACGATACACTCCTCTGGTGGATCTGGTTAAGACCCTGGCGGTCGCCAGAAGACGAAAAACGCCCGTTTTCCGCCAGTGGCGGAAATACCGTCAGCCTAGCCTTGCCAGGAGGTGGCGGAAAAGGTGTCGTGAATCCCAGCACCCAGGATGGGAAGGAGAAGTAATGGGAGATAGGGAGGCCGAAACTGCTCGATAAGCATGGTGGCTAAGGCCCTCAATCTCCTTGGGCGTTATGGCGTTAGGACGTTAGAAGGGAGATCCAAACCAGAGCCATCCAGACGCCAGTGTTGCGAAATAAGCGGATAAATCCGCCATTGTGAGACGCTACTGTTGTCGGTTACTTGGGAAGGGAGAAGCTCCCGCAAATAAGAGGAAGAGCGCCGGTGTAATCTTCAGCATGCGTCAATTGTATGATGGTTTACCATTTGCCTTCCCTTCTTACTTCTTATTCGCATCCGAAAATCCAGTCCTCGCAGGGGCTGGGTGACAGCAAAGGGCCCGCCTGATATCGGGAACCCGTGCCCTTGGCCAGCTGGTCACCCCCCGTTCAGCCTTTTTCCTTACGGCCCCGGGCGGCTTCCCTGCCTCCTCTGGTCCTCCTGACGCTTTTCGGCTCAGATCTCGCATTGGGTCTGGCCTGGCATGGTCCCTGGCCAGCCCCGCCCAGCGTCCATGTGCGACAGAGTGAGAACGGTTCGTCAGTTGTCCCAGAAAGTATTGAAGGAACGCCGGGCCAAATCCCTTCCGGCCTCCGGCCAACCGGCAGGGAACCCGTAGATAATGTTGATGGCCACGCCGTCCTCGAGCAGGGAGGCGAACGCCAGGACTTCACCGTCTTCGAACGACAACTCAAAGGCTACAGCACGCAGCCCCTCTGGGGTCTGCACGGTGCTTCTGACGAGGATTTCCAGGCCTTCTTCCAAGAACGAGGTTTCAAGTATGTCGGCATACTCCGCCAAGGAGGGGAACACCATATCTCCGACGATGACAGAAACGGCCCAGCTACGGTCTGGATTGTGGAACCGGAAGTCGTAGGACTGGAAAACGGTCTCCTGCGAGTCTGGTTTCGTCTCTTCCCACTCTGCCGGTATCTGCAACTGGAAACGGTCCCACGGGTCCCGGAAGAGCACCATCTCCTCTTCACACAGCAGCAGGCCGAGCGTGCCGAGGTCATTTTCCCATGCCACGTTCCGCAGGCGTGGGGGCACGCACCCGCTCAACTGATTGCCAGTCAGGGCCAGGGTCGTCAGTTTGGGAAGGTTTCCCAACTCCCGCGGTATCTCTCCGCTAAGTTGGTTCTCACCCAGCGTCAGGGTCTCCAGGTACGGGAGGCCGCCAAGCTCTACTGGAATCCGACCAGTTAGTTCGTTTTCATACAACTCCAGGTACGTCAGTTCGGCAAGGTTGCCAAGCTCCGGCGGAATTTCTCCGCTTATCTCGTTGGAGTGGAGATCCAGCCACACCAGGCTGGATAGGTCGCCCAACTCCGGTGGTACCCCGCCGCTCAGCTCGTTGGAGTCCAAGTAGAGCCATATCAGGCTGGTGAGACCGCCCAGCTCGGAGGGTATTTCTCCGCTCAGGCCGTTCCCGCCGAGATCAAGGTACGTCAGATCGGCGAGGCGACCCAACTCCGGAGGTATCTCACCAGTCAAATCGTTGCTGCACAGGCAAAGACGTGTCAGGCCGTCAAGTTCGCCAAGCCGAGGTGGCAACTTGCCGGTCAGCCCGTTGTCGTGCAGTTGCAAATCGATCACACGCCCACCGGCGTCGGTGGTAACGCCGTGCCATTCGCCAAGGGGCGCATCGCTCAGCCATTTGTGGTTGTTCGTCCAGTCCGGTCCGCCCGTGGCGTGAAAGAGGGCGATGAGCGCGGCCCTGTCCGCTTCGTTTAACGGCGGCAGGGCTGTTGGTGGCGGCGTGGGCGTGGGCATTGGGGTGGCGGTTGGAGTCAGTGTGGCCGTCGGTGGCGGTGTGAAAGTGGCCGTTGGTTGAGCCGTGGGAGAAGGGCTTGAACTACAAGACAAAGGCAGGACCAGAAGTGCAAGGGCGAAAAGGGCCAGGAGGAAGGATTGAACAGCCCGCACCCTGCGCCTCCTTTGTCTTTGGTCGTCCCGGGAATCCCATCACGAATGCGGTCAGAGCGCGATGTGATCAACGACAATTAGATCAGCCGCTTTGTTGCCTCACCAGTGGTGGGCCAGTGTACGCCAGAACCCTGGATCAGCCCAAGGCTCTCCTGACTGCCCGATCCGGTTGAGTTCCGAAAATGACAGCGCTCAATTGTACGCATGGACACCCGCGATCACGTCAGGCGTTATCATCACGACAGCGAAGTGATTGGCCGCAACCCCTGGGAGTAACTTCCCGGTCCGGTACTCGGCACATCCGTCACTCGGAGGTAAATATGCGTTCGAAAATAGTCCTCACGGCCTTACCTTTACCATGCACGATAATTACACTTATCGGGTGTAGCAAGAGATCAGCCGAGCCCCTAAAATTGACGCCAGAGTGTTGATAGGATTTGATGTGCGACTCGGCCTACCCGGACCCCAAGAGCACGGGGAAGCCGCACAAGAAACCCCCGTGTGTTGAGAGGAAGGAGTGAGTTGGCAGGTAGTACCGCAGGAAGATTGCCCTGCCTGGCTGTTGCTAACCTTGGGAAACAATGCTTTGCAGTCCGCTGGGGAGAAGAGACGACTCTTGGTTCGCGCCGATAAGCGATTCTCCTACAAGGTTACTCCGCAATTGCAGTCGGACGGGCAATGGGTGATTGCCAGAATAGAAAGACGGCCACGGCGCAGAAAAACTCGCCCAACAAGGCCGCAGACACCCTCCGGAGGGGTCCATGACTGACGAGGTGCGCCCCGTCTGCGACTGCCCCGAGCCCTGTGGCTGCTACGCCGAGGGCAATGCCACGGCAAGGACAAGGCTTACTTCGAGATCCTGGCCAGCTTTGACGATCCGCCTCACCGCGAGAAATGCGGCTGCCACCCCTGCCGGGTGAAACGCGCCTGCCTCCAGAAAGTGAGGACGCTCATGGCCCGGAGCTCGCCTGCGGTCTTCGAGCTGGTCGAGGCGGGGACCATGGCCACGGTCCTCAGCTGGGCGGCCCAACACCCCAAGGCCTACTTCGCCGGCTGGAACGACTTCACCAGCTGGTGCTTCCAAAACCGGTGTCCAGGCCTGCCGGCAGCTCCAACCGTCGTCGGCCGCTACCTGGAGGACCCGGTGGAGGCCCGGGGGAAGGCGCTGGCCACCAACCGCAACCGCGTTGCAGCCACCGCCGCGGCCCACCGCTTGGGCTAACACCCCGACCCGGTGAAAAATCCCCTGGCCAAGGCCACCGCACGGATCCAGCGGGCCGACCAGGGCAAGCGCCGGCGCAGGGAGAGCGAGGCCGCGGCTGCGAGGTATGCCCTGGTTTACCTGGCCCTGCTGCAGGTGATGCGGGACGGGCTGCTCCTCCGCTCCGAGGCGTCGGCGCTCCGGTGGGGCGACATCGGGTTCCAAGGTGACGGCTCCGGTCGCCTTCACGTGGCCAGGTCGAAGGCGGACCAGAGCGCTGACGGAAGGGTGCTCTACTTGGCTCCTGAGGCTGCAGAGCACCCCTGGCCATCCGGCCGGATGAGGCGGTGATCGCCCCGGGCGTCAGTGTCTTTTCGCTGTCGGCCGGCCAGATCAGCCGCAGGATCAAGGTGGCGACGAAGGTGGCGGGCTTGGGCGAAGGGTTCGGCGCCCACTTCCCCAGTGCCAGGGTTGGCATGGCGCAGGACACCAGAGCGCTGCCGGCGCGGAGTTGCCGGAGCTGATGACCGGTGGGATATCCCCACCATGCCGGCCAAGTGCACCGAGGCCCAGGCGGCCGGTCGTGGGACCGTGGCCCGATAGTACCGGCGGGAATTCCAGCGACCAGCGGTAGGCTGCTGACCACGCCCGGCTATGCCGTCCTCAATGAATAGGGGCAGGCCTTGGCAACTTGCTCATACTGTAGCAAAGACATTCCTGACGACTCGACGGTTTGCAGACATTGTGGGACCTTCGACCCTTTCTCCCCGCAGCCACGCCCACTCGACCCAAACGACCCGCCTGTGTTCCCGTCATATCCTGACGGCACTCTCATGGAATCGGCTGATGAGGAGGAAGTCGACCAAGGCAGCGACGGCTCCGGCTGCTGGAACTTCGTAAAGGACCTTGGCTGTAACTATGCCATTGGGTGCGGCGGCATTCTGGTGGCGACAGTTATTGGAGTGGTCATTGTACTCATCGCCAGTGTCTGCGCCGGCGGGGAAAAGGAAGTAGACTGCCAGGAACTCCAAAGTTGGGCCGGCAGTAACTCCGAGACCTGGGAGGATGTCGATACCGGAAGACCCCTGCAGGACTTCAAGATTCTGGAAATTGCCCCCGAACTTGAGAAAGACCACGCGGAACCGGGAATGAAGGTTTGCCCAGGGGTAGCACAGACAACGGACGGGCCGGAGTCAATCTGGTTCGTCTTCGACGAGGATGGAGATTACACCGTATACACGGGGCCTTTGAGTGAGGCCGCACCTGCGGCAGCTCCGAAGCCGTAGTCGCGTCCATCTGCTGCGCTGGCTGCCCACGGTTCTGTCAGTGGGGCACACCTGTTTCCGGGAGAATGTCTGGCAAACAGCCAAAGGGGACCTCATCGCCCCACGCGAAAGCGGAACCGGCAACCAGGTCACCAGTTACAGCCTGCGCTCCGAGGGCCGGTCGGACGTAGCCGACATAGCCCGGGAGCAGGGCGGCGGCGGACACGCGGCAGCGGCGGGGTTCTCCAGCCCAAGAGCGTGAGCGGGGCGGGAGGCTCGGCCAAGCCCCCCAAGGGGTGAAACAGACCGCGCAGACAAAGGGCGCACAGACGCCAGAAATAGCAGACGGTGGCCGCGAAGACCGTCATCAACACCGCCGGGGACTGTTCCGAAAACCCGGGCACAGGCGGGTTCGCCGCCATCATCGACCGCGATGGAGGCTGGACGACAGTCTCCGGCGGAGACCCTGAGACCACCAACAACCGGATGGAGCTGGTCGCGCCGTCATCGAGGCTCGGAGACACCTGGAACACGTGCCCGGAGTCCGGGGAGGCGAGATCGAGGTGCGCTCGGATTCCACCTGTGTGGTCAACCGTGGTCAACGCCTTCAACAAGAACTGAATCGACAGATGGTGGAGGGCCGGGTGCCTCACCCGTGCCAACGGCGAGATGTGGGCCACCCTGGACTGGCTGGCCGCAGAACGGAGTGTTGTCTGCACCTTTGGGTCCGGGAGCACTTGGGCGACGCCACGAACGATGCGACCGGATCGCCGGCGTATGCTCCCATGAAGCCCCGGGCATGGGCCGGCACTGGTCCCGAGCCGACGGCGGCCAGCGCGAGGCGTAACCGAGTAGCCGGCGGAGCCCCGGAGGGACGAATACTGTTAAGACTCCCCCGCTTGGATGTAGTGGTTGGTGCTGCATTCGCTGGCCCTTCCGTCCGGAGCGCTCCTCCACTGCACTGCCTTACCCTCCGGGGTTGTCATGCGCGCCCTGATCAGCCTCCCTCCGTCGGTCCTGTGCTCCTCGTACAGCTGTGCGCCGCACGCTGCGCATATCGACGTCGTGCGGTATACAGGGCCGCTCTGTTCAGCCCTGGGCTGGATGGTCCACGGGTGCGCGAGCTCGGTGATGCCGTAGTCGCTGCTCTCGGTGCAGCCCATCGGTTTGCTCATTTGTTGGCCTACAGTTCCGGCCTGGCCGTCCGGTGTTCGAACATGAAGTCGAGTCCCACAATCTGATCCTGCCAGCGGCCTTCGTTCCTGTCCCAGGGTGCCCAGGCGACCTCCATGCTGTCCTGCACGAAGCTCATCTTGGTCATCTCCAGGAACTGCTGCCTTTTGCGCCAAGGCCACCGCACCGGCGGAAGTTCCAAACCAAGCTGGGTAGCAGTATAAAAGGCCGGACGGCGGGAAGGGTATTTCTCCAAAGATGCGCTCAACAAACGGGCGTTTCCCGCCAGTGGAATGCCCATTCTCAGATCCGCTTTCGACGACGGCACGGTGCTCGGTATTTCCGACGCACGTAGTCTTTGGAAGGACGGACATGAAGGATATCGGGGCGTGCGCTCGCAGCAGAACCCGCAAAGTTCGCACAGCACCGAGTATGGCACTCTCTTCCAGCGCGACCACCCGATCATTTGTCGCGCCCGCCGAAGCAGGATCATCGGGCAGTTTCCGGGCTGGAGCGGGTTCTACCTTGGGGCGGAACCTTCCGGCTTCAGTTGTTCGCCGATTTCGAACGGCTGGGCTTTCTGTGTACCCTGGAGCGGTGGCACCGCACGCGACGCCTGTCCGAGCAGAAGTTGCGCTCCACGGGACGCCACACGAGACAGGGTGCGGCCGCAGGTCCAGCAAGGCATCTCGATAGAGCAATAAGGCGGGCTGGTAGAAGCTCCTCCCAGCTCGCTCTCAGTCCTTTGAAATCCATCAGGTGGCGGACGCTACTGTTGCGGCCCCCAAACGTAGTCTTTGCCGTCAACGTGGCAGTCCTGGCACCCCATCACCTTGCCTTCCTTTTCAATGGCACCGTCGGCCAGTTCCTTGACCCAGAACCAGTCGTTATGGTCCGGGTTGTAGCCCGACTTCTTGTACATCACGGTGACCGCTCCGAGTTCACCCGCCGGACTGTAATTCTCCTTGACGATGATGGCGCCGTCGGGCATGGCGCCGCCTATGGCATCGAAGGCGGCGGGGTTGAGGTGTGTGGTCAGCAGAGCCCCGTGTGGGTCATCGCCCTGGTATTTTCGGATGTTCCGGGCCACAGCTTCCAATCACCGTTGTTCTGGTAGTGGACCTCGTCCAGGTAGGCCATCAGGGAAGCGGAGGTGGTGTCGGGCAGTTCCGGCTCGTCCGAGCCACAGGCTGCGAGAACCAGGACGACGCTCAGTATCCCGATAGCGGGCAGCCAGAAGAACTTCCAGGGGACGTGCATGATCCCTTCTGTGGGTGAAGGCAGGGAGAAACTCCTTGCCGGCTATCGCCGTCAATTCCGCAGAATACGCTGAATTTCATCTGGAGTCATGAGTGAAGGGGAGCGTTTTAGCGATCCGCGGATTCGTTCCAGGAATTTCCTGGATTCCAATAGTTCATTTCCAAATCCCTTGAATATCGTCAGTAAATCTATAATCCTCTCATTGCATACGAATCCAAGGTTTGAGTTGTTGGGGTCAACAGGTTGTTCCCTCAGGGTATCCTTGTGTTCCACGTGAGTAAGCTCATGGCTTAACAGGCCTCGTAGGGCAGAATCGTTTGCCTTTTGCCAAGCCACCTTAACCAAAACATTATGCGAGCTGCCTACCAGAATTCCCAATGCTTCCCACCCGTTAAGCGACTCGAGCAAGTCTTCTTCAGGGTCCCCCCGTAGTCGTTGCTGTTCCCTAATACGGAACAAAGACTCCTGGGATTCGTCAACCCACGTCAAATGTACTGGTCGGACTAACGCTGGGTAACTGGCCAGCATTGGGGCCGCAACTTTGTAAAGTCGCTCGTCGGATGTCAAAGCCGGTGTCTCCGGTGGCACTACCCATCGCCGCATGCGATTCTGGAGCTTCTCGAATTCAGTCCTCGCAAAAAGCCCGATGTCACCCTGGTCGCCGGAGTACTGTCCATAAATTGAGGCCGCTTCGTCATATTTCCGAACCATTTGCAGGGCATTAGCCAGGTCTAGTTTGAATTCGGGAAGGTGATCATGGTGATCGTTGACAGCGCCAACAGCCGCTCGAAAGTAAAGTTCCGCCTCGGCAAAGAACCCGGCATTGAAATAATTTTTACCTTGAGAATGCAAGGCATAGACCTTCTGCGACTCATCAGTCATCGTAATTCCTGCATTGCCGGGATACCATTTTCAGACATCTGGGGTTTATAACACGCGGAAGGTCGGCCCCTGGCCCAGCAACTGTTGCCCGCCGTCGGCCATGGTCGTCTGTCGCACGAAGTGCGATCGCCATGCGGCAACGCTGTAGGCTCGTGCTCGTTCCTTCTCACGGCAGAGGGCCGCTGGAGTGCTCCTAGAAGCCGGGCCGAAAAGCCCTGGATGGGGAGAGAGATTTCGGCAGTAAAGCCGGGGCGAACAGAATCTGGGACCACAGCAGTCCGAGCCGGACAGCGCCGAAAATGGCCGTAGCATGGGCGACCACACCGTGGGAAACAGCCTGGACATCACTGGGGACGGCACTGAGGACGGCGCGGTGGCGCGGAAGCCCACCGCCGACACTGTCCGACAGCTCGATTTTGCCCGCCACCAGGGTCAGGTTGGCCACTGTAGCCGCCAGGTACAGCTGGAATCGCGTCTTGGCGCGTCCGAAGTAGCGGGACTGGCGAATGCCCAACTGGACCAGTCGGGCCAATCTGTGCTCGACCACCACGCGTCGCGCTCGATATTCGTCATACCCGGCGCTCTGTTGCAACGCACGGGCCTGTTGCAGGAGAGCCTCCTGGGGATGGATCAGCACCCGCCGTCCCTTCCTGCCCTTGGCCGGGATGCACTGAGACCGCAGGGGACATGTCATACATTCGGACCCGTCGAACTGGAAGGCCTGCAAGTGGTGTATCCGACCCGCGGCATCCGTACGCCGTCCCGCTGGCACTATGGTGTGGGTGACCTGCCCTGCCGGACAGGTGCAACTGCCCGCCACCAGGTCGATGACAAAGTCATTCTTGGGAAAGCGCTGCCGGTCGGGCCGTCCCGGCACCCGGGCAATCAGGGTGCGGCCCGCGTCGGCGAAGGTCTGCCTGGTAGCTCCGTCTCCATAGGCGGCGTCGCCCATGGCCTCCTGCACCGGCACACCGGTGTTGGCCTCGCTCTGTTCTACCAGTTCCAGCGCCCCCAGGTTGTCCGGAGCGTTGCCCGGCAGTACCTCCACGGCGGTGATCAGCTGGGTGTCGGTGTCAACCACAATCGCCGCCTTGTGTCCGTCGAAGCGTCTCCTGCTGCTCTTGTGCCCGTGGCGCATCTCAGGGTCGTGCACCGACATCATCCGGTCCTTGCTCACCCCGTCCTTGAGGCTCACGCCGTCATCGCCGTCGCCGTCGCCACCCTTGCGCTCAATGTCCTGGAGCAGCAACTGCCCCAGCAGTTCCGCCGCCGCCACTATCTGCTGACGCTCAGCACCGTCCTCGGGCAACTCCCCCTGGGCCAGCCGCGATAATTCCAAGAGCCGGTCCGCGTCTCCCACAATCCCCGCCAGCAGTGCCGTCCGCGCCCGCTTGTCCGACCAGTCGATGGTCGCCTCTCCCTTGATGCTGGAGGCGAGGTACCGCCCGTATCCCCGGGCCTTGGCCCATTTCCCGACGCTGATTCCCTCAACCTGCGCCAGCGCCCGCAGCAGCTTGACGATACCGTCGGCCAGCAGATTGTAGGTGTCCCTCACCGCGCCCCGGCCCAGGATGTTGGTCGTGTCCAGAGCCACCTTCATGCTGCGCCTCTTCAGGTAGCCCGACTCCCGGGCGAGGCGCAGGCTGGACTCGAATACCTCCCGCACCCTGTCGTGCAGGATCAGCTGGGCCCGGAACACCTGGAGCGTGCTCTTGGCGAAGGGCCTGTCCTCCACCTCAATCCCCAGAGCCACCTTCCAGCGGATGTCGAAGTCGGCCCGGGCCTTGGCCTCGGCGTCGCTGACCTTGTCGTGGGTCTGCAACAGCAGCGCCGTGGCCAGCAGGCTGGGCGGCACGCTGTCCCGGCCGTTGTCAGCGCAGTAGAACACCGCGAAATCGGAGTCCTGGAACAGCCGGCCCCGCAGGGAAGCCAGCAGACCGTAGAAGGTGTCCTTCCCCACGTGGTCCAGGTACAACCGGTCCGCTTCCCAAAGACCCCTCTGGTCCGAACGCTCTCCCAGCATTCTCAACCCTCGCTACGCTTGTTGACCCCAATTATAAATGCTCGGCGACTCAAACCACTTTCCGGCCAGATTTCTAGGCGAATGGGAGTTCGTTAGTTTCGTTGTAGGCATTTTGAATTACGGTCAATATATCCGGCAAGTCAGCGGGCCGGGGGGTTAGGCCCCGGCGGTTGCGGGCAACCGGGTGACGCCCGATACATGGACCAGCGAAAGGGGTCGGTGCAGGTTCTGTGCCGACCCTCTGCTTGACGGCGCTGCCGGAACCCCGGCGGCCGGCTTCCCGGATACGGGCAAGGCGCGCCGAAGCCTCACGCCCGCCACTGGCATTCCAGCCTGCTGACTGCCGCGCCTGACCTTCGCAATGCTTGGTGCATGGCTATCGCCGACCCCCAGGCGCTGGACTCCCTGAGCCGGATGCCGTTCATCGACGCGGCCGAGGCACCGGTGTACCGCCTGGCGGCAACGTTGTCCCCTGGTGTGGACGGCCTGGAAGCCCGGGTGGAGTTCCAGCGCCAGGGCCGCTTGGACCTGGACCGTACGGGACAGGCTCACAGACTGCTGGAGGTTGGACCGGCGGGTTCCGGCAGGAGATACCTCCGGCTACTCTCCGGCCTGTATGACGACGCGTCCGCCGTCCCGGACCTGGATGTTCAGGTCGTGCCCGTCCAAGAGCAGCATACCCACCAGGGGAGTGCTGCCCGTCGCGTCTGCTTCGATGTCGCGCAGTTGACCGTCCCATAGGACCATGGCATCGTGGACATTGAAGATATCCACGGCTCCGTTGGCCAATGTCGCCCGGCTTGGACCCAGGAATGGCAACTGCAACTCCGCGACTGTCGCTGCCGGCAGGGTGAGAAAGCCGTTGTAGCCGGTGTCGATCACGGCTTCAATTTCCCGTGTCTGCCCCGCCGGGCCGTGCAATGAAAAAGAGACGACCGCTTCATAGGCAGCGTTCACCACCCCCTCTATCACTCCGTCCTCCGCGAAGACCCGCCGCCGAAGCGCCGTAGCGTCGGGTATCCAATCCGCATCAACCAGACGGAAGCGTCCGGGCGCCGCTCTCGCAGGCCCCCGGCTGCGAAACGAGCGGTTTCGGCAACGGCGTAGTCCCCACTGTCCACGTCAATGGCAATGACCTCTCCGAAGTGGGCCGCTTCAACCTTTGGCCGGATGTCCCTTTCGTACATCTCGTCGCCGAGACGTCCGGTCTCCTCGGCGGTACGTCTGACTGGCATAGTCACCTCTGCTCCGCGCGCTCACAGGCATTCTGTCACGGTTGATATTCTACACCGCCGAGCGATTCTGGAGCAGCAAAAAGAGCGCCTTCAGCCCGTCCGGGGAGCATCCTGACTCTGCCCGAACCCGGTCATCAAAGCAGTGAGAGGGCACCCATGTGGCCTGGCCAACAGCCAGGTCACTCTCACTTTTTGAGGCGAGTAAAACCCGTGAAAATATGGGAGTATCACAAATTTAACCGGGGCCCTCATGACCGCCGACCTAGGCGTCATTCCGAATTTCCACCACACCCTGGAACTGTCCAGTAGCGACGGCGAGGCGGCTCAGGCGGACGCCTCCGGGATCAAGGACGCCAGAGTTGACAAGACGACCGGGCTTACGCGTTCGGGTTGTCGCGAACCCGGGGATCAACCGCCGCCGCCGGCCGTCCATCACTGCCTGCCACCCGAAGCCGCGGCCTTATCCCTAATCCACCGAAGGGATTGGAATTAAAGGTCTGCTGAAGGGGTGCAAGTGTGCTCCCGTGAATCTGGGGAAAAGGGTTTTGAACGGAAAATCATCAAGAAGTGAGAGGGACCTGACAGGTGCTCTAGGTAGCCACCCCAATCCGCATCCGCGTCTCCTTTAAAGACCACCGCCTGTTGGCTAATGCCGAACTGCTGCTGCCGGCAATCTTGGCCCTATACCCGAACTTGCACGAACTGGTTCAGATGCACCTGGACCAAGGGGATGTCCCTAGACGGGTCAAAAGCCGCGACAAATCGATGACGCTGGTGCCCCACTCTGGCTGGGGGCGACTGCATAGACAACGCCGGGACGCTGCGTTCTGGACAGACCGGCCGGGTGCTGGGTTATGTGGTCGAGTCACCTTCCACCCTGAAAGCCTTCCTGCGCAACTTCAGGTGTCGAACTCCACAAGTCTAGTCTTTCGTTAGAATGCACAATCGCGTAGCTATGAGCGAGGTTGTCAACCGTGCCGAAAGCCGAAGACCTGTACGAAATCCTGCACCTTCACCAGTCGGCTCATCCCGACGTCATTCAAGCGGCCTACCGCAGACTGGCCCTCCTGTACCACCCCGACAAGAACCCCTCGCTGGAAGCAACCGAGACGATGGCAGCCTTAAACCGCGCCTACGCTATTTTGAGCGACCGGGACCAGCGGGCGGAGTACGACCGGCAGCGGTCAGTGCAAGCAGGCCTTGGCAGAAGACGGGCGCCAGCAACAGGTTCGTCGCGGTCCTCGCCTTCGAAGCAAAGTACACCTCGCAATCCCTCGGGCTACTTCACGCTCGGTTCTACCAAGAGCGAGGTGGCCGATATTCACGGCCCACCGGACGATGTTAGCATCGACCAGAGAATAAGAGAGGAAGTCTGGTACTACGGTGGTGAAGACACAATCGAGTTCGGCCTTGATAGTGGGAAGGTGCAGGGCTGGAGCAACATCCGGGGCAACTTGCGCATTAGGCTGGTGCCCGGGCCAAATGTGAGGCCGAATATCGACGCATATGGCTATTTCGAAGTGGGGGACCACCGGGGCACGGTTGCGCATCTTCAGAGAACTCCTCCAGTCGTTATAGCCAGTCAAGAAGTCAATAGAGAAATTTGGGTTTATCCTCCAAACAACTTTGTCGAGTTCAATTTGGTTAATGGCCGCGTTACTGATTGGCAAAATAGCGATGGCAAACTTAAAGCCAGAGCGAGCAGGAGGAGCGGCGATTGGCTAATAGCTACGAACAAATTCGACGAAATCAGCGTCTCCTTGGGTGGATCATCGGCGGAGGCGTCCCGCCGTTCGACAATGCTGCTTGCCGAGTTTGATGGTAGAGAACTCAGTCTCTCTGTATATTGGGGAAGCGACGTCACAGACTAATCTCCCACTACAATCCCCGTCCATCTTCAAATCGATATCGGTAGAAGAAGGCGAAAATTGTGGCACGTAATGTACCTCCAGGACAGAACAGACGTGCCTCCAAGCGAAGTGGCCGAAACATTGGAAGCATTGTTCGATGCGAAAGACTTCATCGTCACTATCCGTCCAGCACAAGGCGCACCCATCACTACGCAGTTCAAAATTGACGGATTCAGAGAAGTTGCCACCCCAGTTCTCGAAGCCTGGGAACAGGCAGGCAGCCCGCTGCGTCGTAGTCCATTGGCCCAGCGTCGAGGTTGCCTTTTCGTGCCAATCGCCGTAGTTGCCTCGGCAAGTACCTCTCTCATCGCCTTGGTGTCACTCATATAGTTGCACTGTCGAGGTAACCGACCGGACCCATTGTCATCAACGATGAGAAAATGAGATGAGAAAATGAGCGGAAACGCCGAAATCGAGTTGACCCACCTGATGACGAAGACATCATCCACGAAGTCTTCGTGGAGGTGCTCACACATTGTCGAAGGTGGGACAAGTGAAAGAAATCTACGAGATGAATGGGGCCGGCCGTTCCATCTGGGTGATAGCGAATGAAATGAGCATCGCCCTGAACACCAACCGCCGCAACCTCAACACTCCACATTTGATGAGGAATTCAGTGAATTCCTTTCCTAAACAAATTCATACCGGCCCCGAGAGGAGACTGTTGTCTGAGTGACAAGGATCACCTCCCGGCACTTGCGCTTATGTGCGATTTTCGCAAGTTACCCCTTCATAAGGAGATCTCCTCAGTCTCGGGCAAGCCAGTCCGAAACAGGCAGAGCAGGCCCGACGGTTTCCAAATCCCTTCGACTAATGCAATCGGAGCGGCAGGTATACCCGGGTAGGGCCCAGAGTGTTGCCTTACTGGACGACGACCCTATCCCGCTCAAAAAACCCTTGACAGCGTTTTTGAGCGTCGATTATTGTTGAGGGGATTTGTTGAGAGGCGCGGCAAAGCTGACTGACGAGGTCCGCACCGGGCCTCTCAAAAACGGCCGTTTGTTGAGCGGAGAAGAACGCCATGCACATCTACCTGGCAGGCGCCTGCCCCCAGTGCCGCAGCACGACGATGGTGGTCACCAACCAGGACGACGTTTGGGGAAAGGACCACGCCATCAACTGCGGTGTCTGCGGCCGCCGGGTGACCCCGGCAGGACTCACCGGGAGGAGACTGCAGTGGCACGGCTCGATCGACCCGGAGGTTTGGGGCAACAAGCTGTGGGACTTCGCTTCGGAAGGGGTCGATTCCTTCACCATGGCAGAGGGTGACCGGGCAGAGGGTGACCGCAGACGCGAGGAGAGCAGAGTTGTCGCCGCAGCCGCTGTGGTCCACCACGCCCCGGGAGACTCCCCGCTGTGTGGCCTCGAGGAGAGTCCCGAACCGATGACCCCCGACCCGAATCTGGTGCGGGGATGCGGAGACTGTCTTGAGCCGGTGGCCGAGGACCTGTCCGACCAGAACACATACATGGGCCGCTGCATCCACTGCAATCAGGAAATCCATGCCAAGGGCGGAGTCGCCTGGCGTCGGGCGGTCCGGAATCCCTGCCCGCACTGCGGCAAACCGGGGTGGTGAGGCGATGATGATCCCCGTCACCTATGGCTACGCGCGGGTCAGCAAGAGCGACCGGTACGACCGGAACCTCGAGACCCAGTTCCGCGAGCTGGCCAACCACGGCATCCGAGGGGAGCTCATCTTCTCCGACGTGATGACCGGCCGTTTGATGTCGCGGCCCGGATGGGACGAGATCATGGCCCGGATCCAGCCGAACGACACCATCGTGTTGGTATGGCTGGACCGGTTCAGCCGCAACTTCGACGAGGGCGTGAGGATCCAGGCGGACCTCACCAGCCGGAACATCGGCATAGTGGCGATCAAGGAAGGGGTCGACACCACCGACGACAGCGCCGCGGCCAAGTACTTCCGCCGGATGATGCTGGCCAACGGTGCCTACCAGGCTGATTCCACCAGCGAGCGCATAAAGGTGGGCCAAGAGCGTGCCAAGGCCGAAGGGAGGCCGCCTGGGCGGCCGCCTGCGCTTTCACCCGACCAGGTGAACGAGTGCAAGCGTGTGTTCGCAGAGAACCCGTCGGTGAGCCGTGTGGCCAGGATCATGAAGATCTCGTGGAGCACGGCCAACAAGGCAATCTTCGATGAAAGTTCAGCGCAAGCAGGAATGCAATGACTGGTCAGGGCCGGCCGGTCTGCGATTGCCCCGAACCCTGCGCCTGCTACGCCGAGGGCAAGGACAAGGCCTTACAAACTGCCGTTGCCCCCAAGGAGACAGAGCACGATGATCAATTTGACTGACGAGATGGTATCGCGGTTGGACAGCGCTTTAGCCGACGGATATTCCTGCCTGGTGGGCACGGCCTCCAAAGACGGCGAACCCCAGATAAGCCCCAAGGGAAGCGTGATGGCCTTCAATAGAGATACGCTGGCCTATTGGGAGCGGGCAAAGCGGTCGGCCTTGGACAACGTTGCCGAGAATCCGCAGGTCGTCGTCTACTACGCCCACGCCGCCGACCGGGTGAGGTGGAGGTTCCACGGCAAGGCAACCGTCCACGAAGACGGTCCCATTCGCCAGGAAGTCATGGACCGCTGCGTCCAAGCCGAACTGGATCGGGATCCTGAACGCCTGGGTGTCGCCGTCCTCATCAAGATAGACAAGATCACGGAATTATCCGGAGAGGTGCTGCAACAAATCGACTAGACCAAAGCCCAGCTGAAAGATTCAAGAATTCGCGTCAGGGCAGACGGATGATTTGCCCGCAACCTAGTGTTACGTCAGTGTTGTATTGATGGGTATAGGGACTTTAGTCTGATTCGGGCATCCTCGGTGGTGAAGCGCCAGTTCACTCGTATGCCGTCCCGGTTGCGCTGAGCCTGCCACGCTGCTGCCTCCCTCCGCAGGACGCTCCGGTCCGGGATGCGGCGGTCGAGGCATTGCCGGGCCATCACGCCGATCTCGATCTCTGCCATGTTCAGCCAACTGCCGTGCTTGGGTGTGTAATGTATCTCCAGCCGCTCCGCGATGCGCCGCGCCTCCGCCGGCTCAAAGGCCTCGTACAGTGATGACGGATGATGCGTATTCAGGTTGTCCATCACCAGCACTATCCGCTCCTTGTCAGCATAGTCCTCGTCCACCAGTTTCCGCACCACATCGGCCCAATCTCTCCGGGTGCGGCGCTCTGTAACCTCCACCCGCCGCCATCCCTCCAAGGGCGCGAACAGCATGAAAAGGTTGCTCACACCGTTGCGTTCGTATTCATAGTCATAAGAAGCTGCCGCTCCGGGGCGGGGTGGACGGCCCAGCCGGGTCTCCTTCACCTGCTGTTTACTGGTCTCGTCCAAGCACACCAGGACCTCGTTGTCCCGGTATTGGCGGTGATAGACCTCCAGCACATCCTCCATGGCGCAGACAAACTCAGCACTGCCATTCGGCGGGATGCACCAGCATTCTTTCAACCAAGGCTTGAGTTCGTTTTTTTCAGCGTCTGGCGCACCGTTTCGGTGCTGATGCTGTCCACTATCTCGCATTCAACCAGTTGATCCGCCAGCAGTTGCAGGGTCCAGCCGGCACGGCCCTCCGGCGGTTGGGAACAGGTCAAGGCAATCAGGTGAGCCTCCCCTTCACCGTCCAGCTTCCGCCGCCGCCGGTTGAGCTGTTGCCTGCGCCCCAAGGCTGCCTCCAGACCCTCCTCAACGCAACGGCGGCGCACCCGCTCCACCGTGGCGGTGCCCACCTTCAGGGCCTGAGCAATCTCCTCGTCCCTCATGCCGCCGTCAGCCTGATTTTCGTCACAAAGCAGCAGGATGCGGGCATGGGTCTGCTTATAGGCTGCCGCCCGTCCCTTGGACACCAGCGCCATCAGCTCCTGTTGCTCCTCCTCCGCCAGCCCTACCCTGTACCTCTTCACCATCATCCACACCCCACGTCCCAAACTTCCCCTTAGCCACCGGCCTTATGGTACCCCATTACCCATCAGTTCAACGATGCCCGGCTACTAGCCTGAACCTGGGACATATGGGGTGCAGTCATGGACGAGTACATGATTACAGCACTCGAGGAAGCCCGCACCGGTGCCAGGGAGGGAGGCGTCCCCATCGGAGCAGTCCTGGTAAACGCCGGGGGGACGGTGGTCGCCACCGGTCGCAATCGCCGGCTGCAGGAGGGGACCTGCGTCATGCACGCGGAGATCAACTGCCTGCTGAACGCCGGCCAGAAGCTGAGCAGCTTCCGGGGAATGACCATGTACTCCACGCTCATCCCCTGCAACATGTGCGCCGGAGCCATCGTGCACTTCGGCATCATCAAGGTGGTGTACGGGGAGTCCAGAAACTTACCGGAGGACAACGGTCGCGAGCTCCTGGTCAGATATGGAGTAGAACTGGCCGACCTGGACCTCGAGAAGGCCAGGCGGATGCTCAGGGCCTTCATTGAAACAAAGCCGGAAGAGTGGTCGGCCGACATAGGCCGCTAGGCGAAGAGAGAGAAGACCGGACCATTGGCCGCTCGAGCAGGTTGCGGCTTTGGGCTGCATATCGACTGGAAAAGGGTGAAGGAAAACTTCAAGGGAATATTAATCTCCCGGTTCTATTCGAAAATCAAAGAACAGGAAAAGTATCACTGGTACACGTTCGACTGCGCCAGCGGTTGTTTCTGGAACACGTCCTGTCTCGAGTTAGTTGGTTGGACAGGACCAGTCTGCGAATAATGATGGGAGTTAGATCCGAGTCGCTTAGACATAAGGGGCCTTATGCGAGGTTGACCTCATGATCCCCGCCACCTACGGCTACGCCCGGGTCAGCAAGCCCGACGATGCCACGCGGAGCCCTGAAACGCAGCTCCACATGCTCCAGGAGTTCGGGATCCGCGAGGAGCACATCTTCACCGGCTGGATGACTGGCAGCTCCCTGTCCCGTCCCGGCTGGAATGAGCTGATGACCCAGTACAGCCCAACGACACCGTCGGCACCGTTCAGCGCACCTTCAATTTACCCGGAACCAGGGGCATCAACGGCCGCAGAAGAGACTGGCGGAAAACGACCTGCGCGCGTCAACACTGCCTGGTAGCAGCCTCCTTTCATCAGTGCGGCTTCCCGCAGTGGGGGCACGGCCGACGGACTGTCCTACACCACTGGACGACGCCCTTGGTGGTGATTTCCTGCCGACAGTGCAAGCAGGGAGGGATGGTAGCGCATGAACCGCCCCGCTGCCGGACCAGGCCTTCCAGGAGCACCAGGTAGCCCCGGGTATTCTCACCGGCGCGTAGGACGGCCTGGGCCACGGTGCCGATGTCGTCGTCCACGGCGATGAGCAGCGTCAGCTTCGTTCCCCGGTCCTCCAGCCAGTGGTGCTGGCTGCCGTCGTTTGCACCAGCATCCCCTCCTGGTGCAAGCGCCTGCGACGCAACAGGTGCTGCTGGGATCGTCGTCGCCGGGAAGCTTGGGGGGGTGTGTATCATGAATCCCATGACGAACGACCTGGAACAGTTGCGTGGCGAGGTCGAAAGGCTGGTCTACAGCTCGGAGGAGTCTGGATTCACCATCTGCCGCCTTGTGGTTCCGGGCAGAGGCGACCTGGTGACCGTTGCCGGAACCATGCCGGGAATTCAGCCGGGAGAGCGGCTGCACCTGCAAGGCAGGTGGATAAATCATCCCGTCCATGGCTATCAGTTCCGGGCTGACAGCTACAGCTCCCAGCTGCCCGCCAGCGCCAATGCCGTGCGCCGCTACCTGGCCTCGAGCCTGGTGAAGGGCATCGGCCCGGTGCTTGCCGGGAGGCTGGTGGACTGCTTCGGCGACGACACCCTGCGAGTGATCGATGAGCAGCCGGAGCGTCTGGCCGAGGCGCCTGGGGTCGGGCCCCGCCGGCTGGAGAGCATCAAGCGGGCCTGGGTGGAGCAGCAGGAGATACGGGGCGTGATGCTGTTCCTGCAGGGCCACGGGGTCAGCGCCGCCTACTCCACCCGCATCTACAAGACATACGGCCAGGACGCGGTGAAGGTCGTTCAGGAGAACCCCTACCGGCTGGCCCAGGACGTGCGGGGGATTGGTTTCATCACCGCCGACAAGATCGCCCGGCAGATGGGTATAGACGAGCATTCGCCCCACCGGGCCCAGGCCGCCCTGGAGCACCTGCTGCTGGAGCAGGCCGGCGAGGGCCACGTCTTCACTCCCAATGCTGAGCTGATCCTAGAGTGTCGAACCCGTTTCGACCTCCCCGGGGAGCTGCTGACGGCGGCGGTGGGAAGCCTGCGGAAGGCGGGACGGATCGTGCTGGATGGAGAAGCCGTCTTCCTTCGGGGCTTCTATCTTGCCGAGCGAGCCGTGGCCGATTCCATCAGGGTCCTGGTGACCAGCCCCGGGCAGCGGCGCGAGTTCGACGCTCCGGCCGCCGTGGAGTGGGCCAGCCGCCGGATGGGAGTGGAGCTGACCGGGGAGCAGAGGCAGGCGGTGCACGAAGCCGTGTCGCAAAAGGTCTTCGTTCTGACGGGCGGGCCTGGCACCGGCAAGACAACCATACTGCGGGCCGTGATATCGATCCTCGAGGCTCTTGGCCAGCGGGTGGCCCTGGCGGCTCCCACCGGGAGGGCGGCCAAGCGTCTGGGAGAGGCCGCTGGTCGGGAAGCTCAGACGCTGCACCGTCTGCTGGAGTTCAAGCCCGGGGAGGGCCGGTACGGACGAGACGCCGAGCGGCCCCTGGGCGCCGATGCCGTGGTGGTCGACGAGACCTCAATGCTGGACATCGTGCTGTGCCATCACCTGCTGCAGGCCGTGCCTCGCCACGCCTCGGTGCTATTCGTCGGAGATGCGAACCAACTGCCCTCCGTCGGGCCCGGCAAGTTCCTTGGGGACGTTCTTCAGTCCGGAGTTGTACCCTTCCTTCGTCTTGAGCGGATCTTCCGTCAAGGGGACCGGAGCGGCATCGTCGAGGCGGCCCACCGGGTCAACCAGGGCCGCCTGCCCTCTCTCGGCTCCAGTGACTCCCAGGGGGACTTCTACTTCGTCGAAGCCGGAGAACCGGAGGCGGCAGCCAATGCCGTCGTCCGCATCTGCGCGGAGCGGATCCCGGCGCGGTTCGGATTGCGTCCCATGCGGGACGTTCAGGTTCTGTGTCCCATGAACCGGGGGGACGTAGGCGTCCATCGGCTCAACGACAGGCTTCGGGAGGCCCTCAATCCGGCGGGAACCGAGGTAACACGCTTCGGACGGACTTTCCGGGTGGGCGACCGTGTGCTCCAGTCGGTCAACAACTACGACAAGGATGTGTTCAACGGCGATCTGGGCTGGGTGACCGGGGTGGACCACGCCGCCGGGCGGATCACGGTGAGCTTCGAGGAAACCGGCGTGGACTACGATTTCTCGGAACTCGACGAACTTCAGCCCTCCTTCGCAATGACCGTACACCGGGCCCAGGGGAGCGAGTTTCCCGCGGTGGTGGTTCCGCTTTTGACGCAACATTACCCGATGCTACAGCGCAACCTGCTGTACACCGCGATCACCAGGGGCAGGAAACTGGTCGTGGTTGTCGGAAGCCGACGGGCGCTGGCCATGGCAGTGCGCAACGACCGTCCCGGGGAGCGCAACTCCATGCTCAGGGTCCGGCTTTCTGAGACGGAGACAGGAAGCAGGACGGCGTTTCCTGAAGGTGGCTCCGAGCGACTCGGCCTCCTGTAGGCCGCTGAAAGCCTGGGCCGGTGATGCCACCCTGGACATTTCCCGGTGCAGAAGTTGCACTCCCTGACGCGCCACACGAGGCGGGTGTAGCCGGAGGCCCGCCTGGCGGCTCAGGTTCAGCCGGCGGAGCAGATGCGGGACTTGCCTGTGCCGCACACAGTGCACACAGCGCGCAGGGCGGGACGTCCGTTCTTCAGGGTCACCTGTTCAACATCCCGTGAGCCGGTCTTGGCCCGGCACTTCAAGCAGTAGATTTCAACGGATTCGGGGGGTGTGGCCATAATCGAAGGCTCCTGTTCCGGAGGCTGCCAGCATTATAACCAAAGGAAACCCTCCCGCCGGATGCGGCTACAGGATCGGCCAGACCGGCCGGTTATTGCACTCTGAAATTGCCTGAATTCTCCCGAGAGCTACGGGCCGCGTGGATGGACTAGATAACCCTGTCGCCCCACCCTGGCGTGGACTGGCTGTCCGGCTCACCCGCCGCCCCCGGCAGCGGTGTCAGCATCACGCGCCAACGGGGTGTTTCCTTGGACGCCTCGACCAGGAGTTCCCCCAGCGGGACATCGATGTCGATATCGTCGAATTCGAAGTTGAAGGCGGCCCTCACGTGGACGGGGCAGACGAGGCCCGCCGTGGCGTTGTTCTCGCGTCCCGCCCGCCTCAGGTCCTCGCGTTCGGCGAGGGTCATCTTCAGCCGGCGGTGGCAGCCGGGAATGGCGCATTTGACCGGGACTTTGCTGGGCATTTCCCCAATTTTACAACGACAGCTCGAGGAGGGGGGCGGGCATGCGAGCAGGGTGTTCAGCGTCAACTTTTATCTTGGTTGTGGCGTGGGAACAATCCCTGCACCCAGTTGGTCCTGGGAATACACTCGCACACCGGAAAGGGCCGTTGAACGCTGAAAATGCGGTTCGCACAACCGGGCTTCTGACCGCCGGACGTAACCGGGGGACACAACGGGCCCTGTCTGCCAACGGTTGAAGAGCAAGGGCTGCAACGTGACTTTCGAGGCATAATTACCTCCCGACCGCTGGACTGTGGCTTGGTCCTTCTCCACCACGGCATAGTCGATTTGCCCGGTTCAGCGCCCCCCAAGCAACGTCGGCTGGCTCAGCTGAAACCAGCAGCCCGGCCTGCAAGCGGCTGGTCGTGGGTCACCGCCCCTCCGGCGGTGGCGGGGAGTCAACGCCCGCTGCGACCTCATCCAGCAGGCCGTTCCGCACGGCCCAGATCACGAGTTCCTGTTTCGAATGGACGCCCACTTTGTCCTGAATGCGGTAGACGGCGTTCCTGACGCTCACGGTCTTGTTGCCCCTGGCCTCGGCGATCTGGGCGTATGACCTGCCGCTGGCAAACAGCGTCAGGATCTCCCTCTCTACCGCGGTCATCCTTTCCAGGGCCCGGTTGGCGGTGAGGCCCCGCTGGCCGCGGATCAGCTCGAAGACCCGCCTGATGGCCTTGTCCGGTATGCGCAGACGGCCCTGGGCCACCTCCCGGATCGCCTCCGCCAGCTCCTCCGGCCCCGAGTGCTTCTGCAGGTAGCCCGTCGCGCCGGCGGCGACGGCATCCACGACCGCATCCTCGGTGGTCGAGGCCGTCAGCATCAGCACCCGCGTCTCCGGCAGCAGTTCCATGATCTCCCGGCAGGCGTCCACGCCGTCCTTGTTCGGCATGATCACGTCCATGACGATGACCTCGGGCTCGAGGCTCTGTGCCATGCTCACCGCCTCAACCCCGTCTCCGGCCGATCCGACAACCTCGAAGTCCCCCTCATCCTGCAGGGCGTCCCGCAGGCCGTTCCTCATGATTGGATGGTCATCCGCCAGCATCACCCTGATTTGTTTCGTCAGCGACATCCCGGTCTCCTCTCAACAGCTATCTGTAGGGTGTCTCGCAGGTCACGGTCGTTCCCCCGCTGTTTCCGCCGGTCTCCACGAGGAGCCTGCCGCCCAGCCGCTCGGCGTCCGCTCTCATGCCCCTGAATCCCCGGCCGCGCTCGGCGTAGTCTTCGGGCAGGCCGCCCCCGTCGTCCGAGACGGACAGCCGGATGCCGTTGGCCCCGAAGTCCAGCCGGACCTCGACCCGGCCGGCCCGGGCGTGCAGGAATGCGTTGGTGAGCGCGTTGTGGGCGATGGAGAAGAGGCGGGCCCGGGTCTCCACGGCAAGCGGAGGCTCGGTCCCGGACTGCAGTATCTCGGCGGGGATCGACGAGACCTGCGAAAAAGTCTCGGTGTGCGACGAGAGCACCCGGCCCAGCTCCCTCCCCTCGAAGAGGTGGCCCTCGTCGATGGGATGCCGCAACTCCCAGGTGGCCGCCTTCGACAGCGATGCGGTGGCGGCCAGCGTGGCGGTGAGCTCCTCGTTGGAGCCTCCGGCCTGCCTGATGGCCCGGTGTATCCCCAGGCTGATCATGTAAGCGGTCTGCGCGACGGTGTCGTGAATGGTCTGGGAGAGCTCGATGCGCTCCCGCTGCAGCTCCCTTTCCCGCTCCGCGGACTCCTGCCGCCTGACCCGTTCGAACCGGGCGATGAGGCTGACGGATGCGACGACCCCATACATGGCCATCACCCTGGCGAGCAGGGCCTTCTCCTGACCGGCATCGAAGTCGAGGCCGGGGCCCACCATCAGGCTGACGACGGCATAGATGGCCCCGGCCACCGTGGCCCAGGCGAGGCTGAGCCACAGGTACGGGAAGACGACCGCGAACAGCGCCAGGGCGGGATAGTAGGCCACGTAGCTGAAGAGGTGAAACTCGCCGCCGATGATGACGGCGGCGGTGATCAGCGCGATATCCACGGCGCTGAGGAAGAGGAGCCAGCGCCACGTCACCGCCCGGTCCCTCCGGAGCCGGTAGTGGAGGAACCCGTTGAACGCCGGCAGCGGCAGGCTCAGGAACAGGTACTCCTTGTCGGTGGCGAACCAGAGTTCCGGCCGATAGGCCAATTCGACCACGGCGACGAGCATCAAAAGCCAGCGCGCCCAGACCGAGACCCTCGCGGCGTACAGCATCACGTCCGGGTCGGCACGGACGGCCCGGAGGACCCGCCTGCGCAGTCCGGTACCGGGCATGGCCGGACCTCCAGCCCCCCGGCGCAACCCGCGTTGCGATGCTGCGGGGATGGTACGCGTGCTGACGGGACCTCTCCCTGACATTGACATCAATGGACCTCTCTCACTTGATGGCGTGAGGCCGTCGCATCCGGCGTCCCAAACGTACCGCGCCAGCGCGACGTTGTCGAGACTTCAATGCACCCAATGATGTGTAGGCATTAGTACGTAAATATCCATGCTAAACGCCCTAACAAACAGCACATATAAATAATGCAATAAGCGCCTTCATAAGAAGCTGTAGATGCATCACTGAATGCCCATATAACGTTGCGTCCGAAATCCTCTGGGAAACGTTGCAAACGAACTTTGTTTAGCCTATGGAGCGGCCAGAAACTTACAAGTGGGGCATAGGCCCACAAGCATTGGGCGCTATTGAGCTCGGAAGGGACAGCGGATCGGGCGGTAGGAACAACGATTGAGTTGATGGTTCGGTGCATGGCTCCTGTTGATCGACGGACTGGTGAAAGCAGAGGGATAGCAAACCGAGGAGCACGAGTGGAGTTCCGAGATGACGGATGAAGATGGCAAACAGGGCGCCTGGCGTCGACTGCATAGGCTCTGGGCGCCGACCATCGTCATGGCGGTCGTGCTCGCGGTGGCAGGCGTCACCCCCGCGGGAGCGCAGTCGACCGAAACGGTCAGGGTAGGCAACCTGGAAGCGGCGGAAACCAGCCAAATCTCACTGGGCGAGGGACAGCAATACGCACAGTCATTCTGCACCGGCCCCTTCGCTGTTGCTCTCACCAAGGTGCGCTTGGCCATGAGAAGCACCAGCGGTCCCAATCCGGTCCCATCAGTGACCATACACGCTGACCGTTCGGGTGAGCCGGGTCAGACGGTTGCCACACTCTCCAACCCGACGACCTTTGACAATACCATTTCAGCCAATGAGGACTTCACGAGCAGCGGCGTTACGCTCGAAGCCAATGCCCGCTACTGGTTGGTCTTATCCGCACAGGACCTCTTGGTATTCGGCGTCACGGAGTCAAGGCATGAATTCTCCGTGGCAGGGTGGTCCATGGGTGACAAGATGTCCTACCGAGGCAACGCCGGGTGGCGCCCTGCTTTCGTCTCCGCCAAAAGGCCCAACGGGTACAGGATGAGGATGGCCGTCTATGCCAGTGGAGATACGCCGTCCATAACACAACCGGTCTTTCCCTGCATCGACCCTGCGGCCCCCTTGACCATGGAGGTGAACGAGAACGCCGACGCCGACGCCGACGCCGTCGTAGGTCAGACGACGGCCGCGGACCCGGACAACGACTCCGTCACGGTCAACGTGACCGATGGCGAGGACGCCTCCGGCAACGCGGAAAGCCCGGCCCTGACCGACGATTCAGTCCCCGTCACAATTCGCGTCAAGAACATCGACGAGGCGGGAAGCATCACCCTGATTCCACCGACGCCGGCGGTGGGCAGTGTGCTCAATGCCGTCTTGACTGACTCGGATGGTGAGCTGCGGGTCGTCTAGGCACAGTGGCACAAAGCCTATACCGCAATTGGCCCTTTCACGTTGTTTGGCGGCAACAACAGCAGATGTTCATCCCCGGGGTGCTATGCTCCCGCGGCAGCGGACCAAGGCAAACTCCTGAAGGTCTCCATCACCTACTACGACGGAGCCAGCGGTCCCCGTAACGCGTCCGGGAACCTCGTCATTTCCAGCAGCGACCCCACCCGGGACCGCAGAACCGTAGAGGCGACATCCAGGAACGCCGTCGCAATTGGCGGGCTGTAGGCGCCCCCCTGGTTGTCTCTCCTTGGAATGCACTCAATCAGGT
Organism: Dehalococcoidia bacterium; assembly: GCA_965262865.1. Lineage (GTDB taxonomy): Bacteria > Chloroflexota > Dehalococcoidia > Lucifugimonadales > UBA3495 > VXOI01. Next base: position 4,898,723 of record OZ253565.1, on the reverse strand, counting down.
AGGTGGGCATCGCACTGATTGATCGCAAGCTGAGCGCACTGATTTTATCGGTGTTGTCCGTTTCGGTCCTTCTCCTCTCCATCCCCAGCTGCCTCAACATCCTGACTTTCAGGTTTGTTGTCAATCCTGAACCTCCATACTGGATGTATAACCGACAAAATTAGCTAACGCCAATGGCAGATCGAATTTGCACTCCTATGCCCCTTCAAAGGATCACTATTTTGTGTGAAAAAGCGGGAATTGCAATTTCACACAATTCTCACAATATAGTCACTGTTTCGGAGAGTAGTTTCACGAATTATTCACTAATGATCATTAAAATGCTGTCCAGAATACCTAACTATTACTTATGGGGCGCTCCATATCAGCCAAGTTGAACTCAATTGCTGCCGCCGCGACTGCGAAGCTTTGGAGCGCCAGAGTTCAATGACGTGATCCAAATACAACCCGGCAATGGGGAATGTGAAATTCAAGGTTTCTGGACAGCGACCCCTGAGCTATCCCTCATAACTGCCACAGCGTTGATCATTTGGGCGTCAGCGATGGCTTTGGTATGGCCGGCAAGGGCGCAGGAAGCGAACGTACCGTCAAAGCCGACGGGGTTGACCGGCACCGTCAGCCACAATTCTGTGTCTCTGACTTGAGACGACCCCGGAGACGAGAGCATCACGGGCCATCGGATACTCAGACGGGACAAGGCAATCCACGATATAGGCCAATTTGAAACCCTGGTAGAAGACACCGGATCATCCGCCACTTCGTACACGGACAACACCGTGGAGGCGGGCCACGGATATGTCTATCGGGTTAAGGCGAGGAACTCCGCCGGCCGAAGCCCTGAGAGCAAGCATTTCAACGGCCGCAATCCCGAAACTCCTGAGGAGCCTGTATCCACGCCTGAGCCTACGGAGGAACCAACCCCAACTCCCTAACCCACGCCGGAGGCTACCCCGGAACCCACGCCGGAGGCTACCTCCCGGAACCCACGCCGGAGGCTACCCCCCGGAACCCACGCCGGAGGCTACCCCCGGAACCCACGCCGGAGGCTACCCCCGGAACCCACGCCGGAGGCTACCCCCGGAACCCACGCCGGAAGCTACCCCCGGAACCCACGCCGGAACCCACGCCGGAAGCTACCCCCCGGAACCCACGCCGGAAGCTACCCCCCGGAACCCACGCCGGAAGCTACCCCCCGGAACCCACGCCGGAAGCTACCCCCCGGAACCCACGCCGGAAGCTACCCCCCGGAACCCACGCCGGAAGCTACCCCCCGGAACCCACGCCGGAAGCTACCCCCCGGAACCCACGCCGGAAGCTACCCCCCGGAACCCACGCCGGAAGCTACCCCCCGGAACCCACGCCGGAAGCTACCCCCCGGAACCCACGCCGGAAGCTACCCCCCGGAACCCACTCGGGAGTCGTCCGAAAATACGACCCGGAGTTCAGATCTTGATGCCACAGGGGATAGCGCCATCCACCTGGGCGACATCACGGATCTGGAAAGCACCAGGTATCCCACCTACACGATCAACGGTGATGACGATGCGGATACGGCTGCAAGTGCAGATCACTGACAACGACAACAACCCAGAGACGCGCACGGGACCCGCCACCTCGGTCATCGTGCCCGCGCCGCGGACTCTGGTCAGCAACTTTGGTCAAACCGGCGTCCTTGTCGACTCGACCGGCGGAGATGCTTCGAATGGCTTTGTCACCGGGGCGCATCCGCTCGGCTACACGATCGGCAGGATCGGGCTCTGGGCGAAGGAGAAGTAGATGCGGGCCTTGCGTCGACACTTGCCTTCGCTCGTAGGAGACCGGTCAAGGAGCGCACCCATCCTGACCAGGCTGCTACCCTTCCTGGCAATCATGGCCCTGCTCGTGGCCCTCGTGTCCGCAGCCCATGCGCAAGAGGCAACCACGGACACCTCGTCCGACCCCTCGGGGTTGGATGACCCGCCGGTGGCGCTGCAGCAGAACAGCATCGGGACGCTCGTCTCAAATCTTGGGCAACTGGATGCGCTGGAAGCCACTATTATTGAGGACTCACAGCAGGCACAGTCTTTTGTCGCCGGTCCGGGCTCCGGCGGCCTCGGCTACCGGTTCCAGGGCATTCGGGTCGCAGCTAGGTCAAGCGTACTAAACCAAAGCCAAGGTGGGATGTGCATGTCCGGGGTGTTGAGAGTTGGAGTGGGAGTCCCGCGGCAGGGCTCTGGCCCTTGATTGCAAGACGGTGCGGCAGCGGCGTTTTACCTCCTCTTTCCGGTTGGCCAGACCAACGAGGAAGCTGCCGACCCGCTCCTGCACCTTGACCTTGGACCCCAAGCATAGGTTCCCGGTCGCCTCCTCCCTAGCCCAGCCCCAGACTGCCTCATCGGCATTGAAGTCCGGACTGTAACCCGGCAGGTTAAACAGCCGCAGGTTCAGACCCGGCGTCCGCAGGTACTCCCTCACCGCCTCGCCCCGGTGGGCCGGCGCGTTGTCCCAGATCACGTTCAGACGACCGCTGTGCCTCTCCCGCAACTGTCCCAGGAAGGCTGCCGATGTTCCTGAGTTGCTGTTCCCCTCCAGTTCCATCCATTCCACCTCGCCGGTCTCCAGGCACACCGCCGAATAGTAGCTGGCCTTTTCGCCATAGCGCGGGCTGCTCGAGTCCACCAAGGCCGGCTCTCCACGCAACACCCACTTGCCCCGCAGTTCGGCGTCCGCACGAAAGTGGGCCTCGTCAGCGAAGAATATCTTGGCCCCAGACCACCGCGCCTCGTCCGACAGGGCGGCGTACTCCGCCACGAAGACCTCCCGTTTCTCCACATCAGCCTTGAGCAGCCGTTTCTTGGGGCGTTTGAAGGAGAATCCCAGCCGGCGCAGATAGTTGAGGCAGGTGCTGCGGCTCAGGCTGATACCGAAGCGCTCGGAGACGTACTGGCAGACCACTTTCCAGTTCCAGTTGGCCAGTTCCATGCCTGAGTTGGCGGGCAACTCCTGCACCGCCCCTTTCAGCGCCGCCTGCTGCGCCGCTTCGAGGGCGGGGGGGCACCACCGGACTGCTCGAATATCAAGGCTGTGGGCCCACCCTCGCCGAAGGCGGCCAACCACCGTCCAATGGTGTGGGGGTCCCGTTCCAGTGCCTCGGCGGTAGCCTGAGCGGTCCAGCCTTGGGTCAGAAGCCACAGAGCGTACCACCGTTCCCGCTCCCGGGGCACCGGCGCCAGAATCATCCGCCGGCGCACGCCCGGCACATCCATCTCCCATCGTTCGAGAAACTGGTCCATATCTCTCACACCCATCACTACCCCACGCTCTTTCCCAGATAAGGTAACCCCGTTCCTCCACAAATTTATCCCATGTCTCTGCGCTTTTCACCTTGGCTTTGGTTTAGGTGGTGATGTTTTTGTTCCGGAAGTGAGCGCCAGCCTGCACAGGGACGCCAACGGGCTCCCTGGCTCCCGTCTGCACACCCTGACCGTGCCAGGCGACTTCGCCAGCACCGGTGAGTTTGCGGAGTACACCCTGGCAGCCCCGTCTGGGACGGTAATTCCCGGCGGCTCCAGGTACTGGGTCGTATTCGAGGCCTTGAGGGAAACGCTGTACCTCGGGACCACGAGTTCCTCAGCCGAGGACCAGGTTCCGCCGCCGGTCGATGGATGGAGCATAAATAACGATAGATATCTCAGATCCAGCAGCGTTGAGTGGAGGACGGTAGAGCGGGTCATCGAGATAGCAGTGCTCGGCGAGCCGCAGAACACCCCCGAAAAGCTCGGCGGCAACGAGAGCTTCGATAGCGAATCGCGCGGGGGCATCGGGTCCTGGGAGGCCGGCGGCCTTCCGTCGGGCGGCTACTGGGGGTCTGCGACCTCCTTCACACCGGGCGGCGACGCGGGCTGGCACGCGCTCAGCTCTATCACCTTTGGTGTCTCGACAATATCCGGAGGTCTGTTCCGTGTCGCAATCCACGGCGACGACAGCGACGGCCCCGCTGCAGGCGCCCTGTATGTCGCGTACGTAGAAGTTCCATCCGGTTCGATCCGTGACCTCGATCTCACCGCCACATTCCCGGACAACGCGACATTGGAACCAGGCCGGAAGTACTGGGGGGTCTTCGATGAGGTAACCGGGGCGGGCTTCTACTCCCTTCATCTGGCAGCAAACGGTAATGAGGACGCCGGTTTCGCAAGCTGGATGATCGGCGACACGAGGCACCGGATCAACTACCTAACCGCGACCGGGTTCACTTGGACGGAAGCGTCCGATGGGCCCGTCCAGATGAGTTTCTACGGCTATGCGGCGGAGCGGGTGCTGGTGGGGGCCCACGGGCTGCGGGACACCGCCGCCGACGGCCCCTTCCTGCGCTTCGGCACGGAGGAGATCACCGCCACCTTGATCAGCCTGCCCAAGGACAGAACCTTCGACCACTGCGAACCGGCGTTCGTGGCAGGCGACGACACGGAGAGATCGAAGCGGCTGTGCAACCTCCACCCGAGCAACTACTACGACCACGAGTGGGCTGGCGGGCGCAGGTTCACCACCGGCCCCCACCCCACCGGCTACACCATCACCGGCCTCGGGGTGGACATCGACGTCCGGAACACCCTGAAAGGGCCGGTGGATCCCAGGGCGGCGATCTACGCCGTAGACGTGTTCAGCACCCGCGAGGGCAGTGGCGACCCCTCGCCGCCCTTGGCCAGCTACCAGGCGAGCAGCGTGGACGCTTCGCCCGACCGGTTCGCCGCGCTGACCGGCAGCCAGCGATTCCAGGTCGGTCCAGACAGCGCCTACGTGGCCTATTTCAGCAACGTCGGCGCGGGGTACTACGAGACGCCCAACGCCGGCCCCAAACAGGACCCCGGCGCCGCAGAGGGCTGGGCGCTCGGCTCGTTTCCCTATGGTAACCGCTTCGTCCATCCCTGGGGCTACGGAGACGACTGGAACTTCGGCGCAGGGGACGTCAAGCGGATCCCGCTCAACGTCCACGGGTGGCCGAACCCGCTGCCCAACCCTGCTCCCTCCACGCCCGCCGCGCCGCTGATCATCAACCTGGGCAAGACGCAGCTGGGGAACGCCATAGTTTCCACAACCAGCTTAGGTCGACGTGCGGTCGCGCAGCCGTTCAGGACCGGAGACGATGAAACGGGTTACGTCCTGCGCGGCGTGCAGATCGAATTGGGGGATTTTACGACAATATTCGCGGGCGGGCTCAGGGCCGCGATACACGCGGACGAAAGAGGACTCCCGGGGGCCTCGCTGCACCAACTGGCTCTGCAGATCAACCCGCGGCCGGGCCTGCTCACGTTCCACGCTTCGGCCAGCATCACCCTCTCCGCGAGTACGACCTACTGGCTGGTCATCGACGCCGCGGAGTCGGCCACAGAATCCAATGCCGTCCAGGTTTTCCTAACCCAGGACACGGGCGTGAACATCGCGGCCAGGAACTGGTCGCTCGCAGGCCCCGCCCGTGCAACGATGTCGGACGGCAGTTGGGAGCCAACGCCCAACGATACCCGCCTCAAGATGGCGATTCTCGGCGAGCCCACCCCCTGCGACGATCCGCACAGCGCGGACACCTCCACCAGCGGGAGCCTCGTGGTCGACGGCAGCGTGGAGGGCCGCCTCTGCAGCCACGCGGACGTTGACTGGTTCCGCGTCGAACTCGAGGTCGGCGTGGATTACCAGTTCGACGCTTCCGCCGTGGGACTCAATGGCCCCGTTGCCCCTGGGACGCCGACGAAGCTGTACCTGCTGAAAGTCTACACCGACATAGGAAGGGAAGTTTACTCGAGTCAAATCCCAGGTAGCGGATTCCCCGCGGTCTACAACTCTGTCGATCGGGTCAACAGCCTGCCCTTACGGGCGGAGAAGACCGGAGTCCATTACGTGTCGATACAGACTTGGACGGCCTACCGAGAGGGGCTGTATGTTGGGTACAACCTGTCGGCGCAGTCCGACGACTACCCGGCCTCCACGAGCACCACGGCCGAGGTCGCGGCGGGCGATAGCCTGCAGAACTACGTGATGCGCACGGAGAGAAACTACAGCAGCTCATCCACCTCCGACGTGGACTGGATACGGCTCACCGGCCTGCAGCAGGACGATGAGTACCGGCTGGTCTATGACGTACAGATACACGGCTGCTACCAGCACCAAGGCATCATCCGGGCCGTCTACCAGTCCGACGGTGTCACTGCGGTGAACACCAGGGCGGAAACGTCGCGCCGACCAAACACGTGCCCCGACAGCCCCGCCCTGGTGTTCACCGCGCCGGACGCCGGCGACTACTACGTCGCCGTCACCGCCAGGGGCAGGGGCAGCGTCCCGTTCCAGGGCGACCACTTCACGCTGACGTTGACGGGAGGGCCGCTCACCTCGAGGAGCCTGCAGGCCAACAGCCCGGCGACGGGCTGGCCGGGCATCGACGGGACGGTGCGGGCCGGGGAGACGCTGACGGCGACCACAGACGGCATCGAGGACGAGGACGGCCTGACGGGCGCGGTCTTCTCCTACCAGTGGATACGCAATGACCTGGCGACCTTCACTGACGCCGACATCGAGGAAGCGACAGGCTCCACCTACACCATGACCGACGATGACGAGGGCAAGGCCATCAAGGTGCGGGTCTCCTTCACCGACGATGCGGGCAACGACGAGTCGCTGACCGGCAACGCAATGATCGCCGCCCCACCCCTGATCATCCCCGATGAAGAGACACCGCCGGGGACGCACGAGGCGGAAGACGCGCAGGAGACTGCGGAGACCCAGCTGACAGCCGCCGTCCACGACGCGCCGGAGTCGCACAACGGCAGCGAAAAGTTCACCTTCGAACTGAGCTTCAGCGAGGAGCCTGCGACGGGCTTCAGCTACAAGACGATGCGGGACCATGCGTTCACGGTGACGGCAGGCACGGTGGCCGGGGCCCGGCGGCTGAACCCGCCGGGTAACATACGCTGGGAGATCAGCGTCACCCCGGACTCGAACGCGGACGTCACCGTCGAGCTGCCCGTCACCGAGGACTGCGACGCCGAGGGGGCCATCTGCACCGATGACGACGGGATGCTGTCCAGCCCATTGAAATTCACCGTCACGGGGCCTCCGCTGACGGCAAGTTTCGAGAGCGTCCCGACGTCCCACAACGGCAGTAACAACGTCAAATTCAGGATTGCCTTCAGCGAGGAGCTCGAGACGGGCTTCAGCTACAAGACGCTGCGGGACGACCATGTGTTCACGGTGGAGGGAGGCACGGTGGCCGGGGCACGACGGCTGGTCGGCGGCAGCAACATCGGCTGGGAGATCACCGTCGATCCAGACTCCAACGCAGACGTCACCGTCGAGCTGCCCGTCACCGAGGACTGCGACGCGCAGGGGGCCATCTGCACCGTTGACGGGAGGATGCTGTCCAACCGCCTGGAGCTTACCGTCAGCGGGCCGGGATGATAGGCCCGATGCCCGCGAATGCAACGACATCGCAGACGCGGTTTCGCAAGGGGGACCTTCGCTTCAAGTGAAGGTCCCCCTATTGATTTTGGTAGTGAAGTCGTTGCAGCCGTGCCCCCAAACGCACCGCGCTGGTGGGCGCTGTCGAGCACCTGAACATATCCAACCTGGCGCAGGCAATTGGTCGCATGTCGAACGCGCCAAACAACCACATAGGAGCTAGTAGTGCAACAGCGTAGGATTGATAGATAATTAGCTGTGGTATTGCCGGGACACGTCAAAAGCTAAGGTGATGTTGGGAGGATGGGGATGCCAGCGAAGAGGTACCGGGTCAGTCTGAGTGTAGAGGAGCAACAGGAACTGAAGGGACTGGTGTCCCGGGGACGGACGGCAGCATATAAACAGACCCACGCCCGCATTATGCTGCTCAGCGATGAAAATCAAGAGCGCGGGGCGATGAAGGACGAGGAAATAGCCCGGGTCCTGAGGGTGGGGGACGCCACGGTGGGACGGGTGCGCCGCCGCTGTGTTGAGGAGGGAGTGGAGGCAGCCTTGGGACGCAGGGAGCAGGTCAACCGCCGCCCGAGGAAGCTGGACGGCCAAGGAGAGGCCCACCTGACTCACCTCGCTTGTAGCGAACCGCCGGAGGGCCGTGCCGGTTGGACGCTGCAACTGCTGGCTGACCGGCTGGTGCAATGTGAGATAGTGGACAGCATCAGCCCCGAGACGGTGCGCCAAACGCTGAAAAAAACGAACTCAAGCCTTGGCTGAAGGAGTGCTGGTGCATCCCGCCCAAGGCCAATGCCGAGTTCGTCTGTGCCATGGAGGACGTGCTGGAGGTGTATCACCGTCAGTTCGAGGACAACGAGGTGCTGGTGTGCCTGGACGAGACCAGCAAGCAACAGGTGAGGGAGACCCGCAGCCCCTTGCCGCCGCGTCCGGGGACTGCCATGGCCTACGATTACGAATACGAGCGCAACGGGGTGAGCAACCTGTTCATGCTGTTCGCGCCCTTGGAGGGGTGGCGGCGGGTGGAGGTGACGGACCAGCGAACCAAGGCTGACTGGGCCCGGGTGGTGCGACAACTGGTGGATGTGGACTACCCGGACAAAGGCCGGATAGTCTTGGTGATGGACAATCTGAACACCCACCGCCTCTCGTCCCTGTACGAGGCCTTCGAGCCTGCAGAGGCGAGACGCATTGCCGAAAAGCTGGAAATCCACTACACGCCCAAGCACGGCAGTTGGCTGAACATGGCCGAGATAGAACTGGGAGTGCTGGCGCGCCAGTGTCTGGACCGCCGGATACCGGACCAGCAGACATTGAAGCAGGAAACCAAGGCTTGGCAAGGGCAGCGGAACCACGACGCAATTCGGGCCAACTGGCGTTTCACCACCCAGGACGCGCGCATCAAGCTCAAGTCCCTCTATCCCTTAATTCAACACTGATGGACTACTAGCTACAAGCAGCTGCTTAAACACCGCTGAGAAAGGGTGCAAGCTACGCACCACATACACACAACCGCGTTCCCAGCAGCATCCTCAAATGCTGCAATCAAATTCCCCTCGCAAAGGGCTGCAAACGAATCTTGACGCTCCTGCAGGCGACAATAACCTTGTGTTGGAGCCCATAGCATTTCACCGGGCCATTCCCCAACGCAGCCCCATCGATTAGTTTGAGCACGGCAAGTCGGAGAATATGGACTGAGTTAGAACCAACTATAAAACATCACCAAGCCTGCGAGCCGACTGCAAAGTTTAGAGGAACAGTCGGCTGGGTCGGACCGAGCTCCGCTAGTATTACAACGTCAGTTGGTTTGATAGGATGGCTGTGTAACTGGAGAGGGAACAGGCAGGTGAGGTGGGGATGTGGATGCAGAAGTTTTCGAACAGATGTACGGGGCCTTTGGGGATTTTCACGCTTACTTCGCTCCGCTGTTTGGCCGCCGGGAGACGCGGGAGCACAGCGGTCATTATCTCCAGGCCCTGCTGGTACAGTCCGGGGAGCGGCGCAACGCTGAGAACCTGTCGGAGACGGTTCCGGGGTCAGCCCGAGGGATGCAGCGGTTTCTCACCGATTCTCCCTAGAAATCTGGCCGGAAAGTGGTTTGAGTCGCCGAGCATTTATAATTGGGGTCAACAAGCGTAGCGAGGGTTGAGAATGCTGGGAGAGCGTTCGGACCAGAGGGGTCTTTGGGAAGCGGACCGGTTGTACCTGGACCACGTGGGGAAGGACACCTTCTACGGTCTGCTGGCTTCCCTGCGGGGCCGGCTGTTCCAGGACTCCGATTTCGCGGTGTTCTACTGCGCTGACAACGGCCGGGACAGCGTGCCGCCCAGCCTGCTGGCCACGGCGCTGCTGTTGCAGACCCACGACAAGGTCAGCGACGCCGAGGCCAAGGCCCGGGCCGACTTCGACATCCGCTGGAAGGTGGCTCTGGGGATTGAGGTGGAGGACAGGCCCTTCGCCAAAAGCACGCTCCAGGTGTTCCGGGCCCAGCTGATCCTGCACGACAGGGTGCGGGAGGTATTCGAGTCCAGCCTGCGCCTCGCCCGGGAGTCGGGCTACCTGAAGAGGCGCAGCATGAAGGTGGCTCTGGACACGACCAACATCCTGGGCCGGGGCGCGGTGAGGGACACCTACAATCTGCTGGCCGACGGTATCGTCAAGCTGCTGCGGGCGCTGGCGCAGGTTGAGGGAATCAGCGTCGGGAAATGGGCCAAGGCCCGGGGATACGGGCGGTACCTCGCCTCCAGCATCAAGGGAGAGGCGGCCATCGACTGGTCGGACAAGCGGGCGCGGACGGCACTGCTGGCTGGGATCGTGGGAGACGCGGACCGGCTCTTGGAATTGTCGCGGTTGGCGCAGGGGGAATTGGCGGCGGACAGCGTCCAGCGTCAGCGGATAGTGGCTGGGGCGGAGTTGCTGGGGCAGTTGCTGCTCCAGGACATTGAGCGCAAGAGCGGCGACGGCGACGGCGGTGACGGCGTGAGCCTCAAGGGTGGGGTGAGCAAGGACCGGATGGTGTCGGTGCATGACCCGGAGATGCGCCACGGGCACAAGAGCAGCAGGAGACGCTTCGACGGACACAAGGCGGCGATTGTGGTTGACACCGACACCCAGCTGATCACCGCCGTGGAGGTACTGCCGGGCAACGCTCCGGACAACCTGGGGGCGCTGGAACTGGTAGAACAGAGCGAGGCCAACACCGGTGTGCCGGTGCAGGAGGCCATGGGCGACGCCGCCTATGGGGACGGCGGGACCCGCCAAGCCTTCGCCGACGCGGGCCGCACCCTGATTGCCCGGGTGCCGGGACGGCCCGACCGGCAGCGCTTTCCCAAGAATGACTTTGTCATCGACCTGGTGGCGGGCAGTTGCACCTGTCCGGCAGGGCAGGTCACCCACACCATAGTGCCAGCGGGACGGCGTACGGATGCCGCGGGTCGGATACACCACTTGCAGGCCTTCCAGTTCGACGGGTCCGAATGTATGACATGTCCCCTGCGGTCTCAGTGCATCTCGGCCAAGGGCAGGAAGGGACGGCGGGTGCTGATCCATCCCCAGGAGGCTCTCCTGCAACAGGCCCGTGCGTTGCAACAGAGCGCCGGGTATGACGAATATCGAGCGCGACGCGTGGTGGTCGAGCACAGATTGGCCCGACTGGTCCAGTTGGGCATTCGCCAGTCCCGCTACTTCGGACGCGCCAAGACGCGATTCCAGCTGTACCTGGCGGCTACAGTGGCCAACCTGACCCTGGTGGCGGGCAAAATCGAGCTGTCGGACAGTGTCGGCGGTGGGCTTCCGCGCCACCGCGCCGTCCTCAGTGCCGTCCCCAGTGATGTCCAGGCTGTTTCCCACGGTGTGGTCGCCCATGCTACGGCCATTTTCGGCGCTGTCCGGCTCGGACTGCTGTGGTCCCAGATTCTGTTCGCCCCGGCTTTACTGCCGAAATCTCTCTCCCCATCCAGGGCTTTTCGGCCCGGCTTCTAGGACGATGAGGCGATTATAGGACGGCTGCAGGAGTACCTGGGAACCCGGCTGGAGCATCCGGAAGGGGTGTGGGTGCTGGACGGCAGCGACTTTCCCAAGCAGGGACGGAAGTCGGCGGGAGTGGCCCGGCAGTACTGCGGCAGGCTGGGGAAGGTGGCCAACTGCCAAGCCGGAATGTTCTTGGCCTATGTCAGCCCGTTGGGACGGGCCCTGGTGGACAAACGGCTGCATCTGCCGGAGAGTTGGACCTCGGACAAAGACCGGTGTGAGGCGGCGGGTGTGCCCAGGATAGGCAGGGCTACCGGTCCTGAGCCTGTCGAAGGGACGGAGTTGGCCTTGGAGATGGTGGGGCGGGCGCAGGAGCGGGGCCACCTGAAGGCTGGATGGGTCGCTGCGGACGATGCCTTCGGCATGTCGCCGTTATTCCGCGACGGCCTGGCGGCCTTGGGGATGTGGTACGTGCTGGACGTTCCGTCCGGCTTTACGGTGTGGCCGCCGGAGCCTGCTTGGACCAGCGTGGAGTATCAGGGATTCGGGCGTCCCCGCAAGCCGAGGCTCCGCAGCGGGCAGCGGCGGACGATGGCGGAGCGGGCCGATGCCATCACGGAGGAGGCGTGGCGTGAGATTACGGTGGCCGAGGGAAGCCAGGGCCCACGCAGCTACCTGTTCAGTGCCCAGAGGGTGCGTCCAACCAGCAGGCGTAAGCCCGGCGAAATCCACTGGCCATTTACCGCCGGAATCTGGATGGCAGCGAACCCCGCTACTATCTGTCCAATGCACCGGAGGATACCCCGTTGGAGACCCTGGCATACGTGGGAGGCTCCCGCTGGCGTATAGAAACGGAGTTCGAGACGGAGAAAAGCGACGTGGGGCTGGACGCAGTACGAGACCCGCACCTGGGCTGGCTGGCATCACCATGTGGCCCTGTGCCTGCTGGGCGGAGCTTTTCTGCTGAGCCTGCAACAGGCTTGGTGGGAAAAAGATGCCCCGGATCACGAGGCCGCAGGTCTACCGGGTGGTGCGGGAGATGCTGCCCCGGGAACGGCTCGGGCCAGCTGAGTTGCTGCGGTGGCTTGAGGATACGCAAGAATGCAACGAGCGGGCCAGACGCTCCCATGCCAAGCGCCGCGCCGCCATGCGCGCATCACCCCACATCCCTCCCTGAACTGACGTTGTAATACTAGCAGACATAGTCGAGGTAGTTGGGGCTACTCTCACCGGCCCGCCCCGGATGGTCTTCAAGGAACTGCTCAAGGCCGGCGTCCTCTTCCGGATATGGAAGCACGAGAACAGCACCCAGAACTGGTTCGTGTTCGACCCGAACCCCGTGTTCGCAGATTTCAACACCCTGACCCATGTGGGGAGCGACGACATCCTCTGGGTCGGGCTGCACGAACCTCATCACTTTCAGGGAGACAGCCTGGGCTCTGGATGGAACCTGATCAAGCTGGATTAGCATTACAGCCGCAGATGGCCAGTAATAGTGTTGGACGGTCTTAAGAATCGCCGCATATAGCTGCGGCTCATCCGTCCTCAGGGTCCTCGTGCGTCAGCTGCGGTCATCCTACCTGGGCTTGTTTCAAGGCGCAGAACCTTACGATGGCCTCGCGACCCCCGCATCCCGCCCCAGTAGTACTGGGACACGCCTCCCTGCCGGCGGCCTGGGCCCCGGTGCACCGGGGCCGGAATGGTGGCGTGGTCCTACCTTCCCGCGGTCATCAGCTCCGGTAGGTCCGCCCCAGCGGCGCTCAGGTCCTGGACCGTGCCCACCCGGGGCGAGTGAGCGCAGAAGCCCTCACCCAGACCCACCATCTTGCTGGCCGTGTGAAACTGTTGACGTCCAGCGAAAGTGTCCGCGCTAACTGGCCAGCGAAAATGATGCTCCTTGTATCTTGGTTTTGGAGTGTGACAATCACTTCACTCAGGTGGACCGGGGTGCAGCAGATCGAATGCTCCTTGGTCATGGAAGACCGTTCTATAGCGAGGGTCGCCGCACCTACTCCTAAGAGAGCCCGAACAGTTGCCTGGGCCAACCAAGCCCGCATCGTGCAAGGAGGGGCCACGTTCTGAATCCCTTGGAGGTGAAATATGAATCAAGAACCAATCTACGTGGGCATCGACGTGTCCAAGTCCCGACTGGATGTGGGCGTTCGACCTGGCGGCGACGGACGGAGCATGGCTTACGACGAAGCTGGTCCCAGGGACTTGGCATCCCGATTGCAGTCCCTGTGACCAGCCGCAGTGGTGTTGGAAGCCACCGGAGGGTTGGAGGTGCCCGTGGTGGCCTCGCTTACGGCAGCGGCCTTGCCCGTGGTGGTGGTCAATCCTCGCCAGGTGCGCGATTTTGCCAGAGCCACCGGCAGGTTGGCCAAGACCGATGCCCTGGATGCCCAGGTGCTGGCGCATTTCGCCCAGGCGGTCCGTCCGCCGGTGCGCCCGTTGCGGGACGCGGATACCCAGGAGCTCATCTCCCTGACCACCCGACGCAACCAGGTAATGACCATGCTGGTGGGCGAGAAGAACCGTTTGGGTCCGGCCATTCCGGCAGTGCGTCCGCGCATCCAAGCCCACATCGCCTGGTTGGAGCAGGAACTGGCGGACCTGGACAAAGGTCTGAGGCAGACTCTCCGCCAGAGCCCCGTGTGGCGGGAGCGGGGACAACCTGTTGCGCAGCGTCCCCGGCGTTGGGGAGCAACTCTCCGTTACGCTGTTGGCGCACCTGCCGGAACTGGGTGCACTGGACCGGAAGCGGATTGCCGCCCTGGTGGGAGTGGCTCCCATCAACCGGGACAGCGGGCAGATGCGAGGTAAGCGGTCCGTCTGGGGCGGCCGGGCTCGAGTGAGGGCCGTGCTCTACATGGGAGCATTGGTCGGTAGCCGGTACAACCCGGTGTTCCGAGACTTGTACCAACGGCTGCTGACGGACGACAAGCCCAAGAAGGTCGCCCTCACTGCCTGTATGCGCAAGCCGCTCACCATCCTCAATGCCATGGTGAAGAGCGGTCAGCCGTGGAGTCCACCGGTCATCACACCTTGACATCAAAGGCAGTTGCTGGACACCGTCGACTTCCCAACCATCCCATCTCTGAACAAGGCACTGGTTATGGAACTGGCCCGGTGTGAATACATCCAGCGCCGTGAGAACGTCATCGCCGTCGGCAACAGCGGCACCGGCAAGACCCATGTGGCCCTGGCCCTGGGACTGGGCTTGGCTGCCTGCCAGAGAGGCAAGGCGGTGGGTTTCACCGCCGCCGCCGCATTGGTCCACGAGATGATCGAGGCCAGGGACGAAAGACGCCTGCTCAACCTCCAGCGGCAGCTGTCCCGCCTCAACCTGCTGATCATCGACGAGCTGGGCTTTGTCCCCCTGTCCCGCTCCGGTGCGGAACTGCTCTTCGAGGTGTTCAGCCAGCGATACGAGCGGGGCTCCATCCTGGTGACCACCAATTTGCCTTTCGACGAGTGGACTGAGGTCTTCGGCTCGGAGCGCCTCACCGGGACGTTGCTGGACCGGCTCACCCATCACGTCCACATCCTGGAGATGAACGGCGAGAGCTACCGCCTCAAGCGCAGCCGGGAAACCGCCGCAGCTCAAGCCCCGAACGAATTAGACAACCCATAAGTCGCGCCAGTAGCCGTCCTCATTCACCCGCCCAGCCTGCTGTCAGCCTGCCTCTGTGACCCTTCTCCCGAACAACTGGCGTGGACATTTACGCTGGCCAAAGACCTATGGTGGTACACATTTACTCCGCCCTACTTGTCGCATCCGGCGTCCCAAAAGTACCGCGCCGGCGCGACGTTGTCGAGATTGCAATGTACCCAACCACGTATGGGCGTTGGCACTCAGAGTGAGCATCACATACGCCCTATACAAAAGCACTGATATGGCCATGGAAACGCACGCTGAGAAAAGGTGTGTACGAGTTGCTGAATGTAGTCAAAGTTGACTCCAGTTTCCTGCCAAAACGTTGCGTACAAAACTCTGCAGAAGAAAGTTGCATATGGCCCTAGTTTCGGCCTGTAAGCCTCTGTAACCTGATTCGGCTCAGTCGGCTTCCAAGACGCAGGCTGGCCAGCCTGCTTTATGCCAAGGCTCCAGTACCAGTGCCATCCAGTAGGAGTAATTGCGTTCAGGCGTTGGAAAGGCGAACTAGCCGGGGGTCTGGCGGGGCGGCCCGGGCGGCCCCGTCTGCAGGCATCGCTTGTTTCAGGCCGGAGCGTTCAACAGTTCTACCCCCAGGATATTTATTTGCATGAGTGGATGAGCCGGCTCATATCATCCATAACCTTGAGCGAGCCACGGGCTCCACATACACCACGCTGTGCGACCACGCTTTCACGGTGACGGGAGGCTCGGTAACTGGTGCGCGCCGTGTGAACCCACCCAGTATCGTCGGCTGGGGGATCACCGTCGAACCAGACTCCAACGGCGACGTCACCATCGTGCTGCCCGCCACCAGGGACTGCGACGCGCAGGGG
Source organism: Dehalococcoidia bacterium (assembly GCA_965262865.1). Lineage (GTDB taxonomy): Bacteria > Chloroflexota > Dehalococcoidia > Lucifugimonadales > UBA3495 > VXOI01. The sequence continues at coordinate 4,882,829 of OZ253565.1, read as the reverse complement.
GCCATCTGCGCCGACGGCGACAAGAAGCTGTCCAGCCCGCCTGGATTACACCGTCAGCGGGCCGGGCGGATAGGCCGAGCCCCGCGAGCACAACGACATCGCATACGCGGTTGCGGGAAGGAGGGGCAAGCACTCCTGCCTGGACCCGTATCTCGCCAGGCGCTGGAGGGTAGGCAGATGCCTTGGAGTTACTCGGGCATAGTCCGGGAGGAGGACGGCACCTGGGTGGCAGTCAGGGAAGTCAAAGCAGACAACCAGGCTGAAGCCTGGCGGGGAATAGAGGACTTCTGCCACCGCCTGTCCGAGGTTACCGGACGGAAGTTGGAAATGGACCCAGGGACCTTTCGCTGCACCGGGAAGGCGGCGGGATCCGGCTATGCCTACACCTTTTTTCTGACGGGCGGCTGAAGGCGATCATATTGTCGTATACAAATTATAAAGAGGCATATCATGGCGACTATGGATCACGGCCTGCTCATGTGGGTGTGCCAATTGCCGTGCCAGAAGACCAGTTGAAGGCCCAGGTGGGCGACATTCTTAGGGACGCCGGCAGCTTGACCGACCTGAGCGTAGCGTGGCGAACGGAGGTCCACCCTGATGACATTGACGGACGTGCCGATTTTGGCGCAACCGTCAACGGACTGTTAACCGGACACGTAGGACTCAAACTCCCCGGGCTGGGTGAACGACCGGAGCACTTTACGAGGCACAATCGTTCGCAGCGGGAGCAGTTCAGGGCGCTGCCCAACCTTATCTGCGCGGACGGCGGGGAGTGGAGCCTGTACAGGTCCGGGGAGTTGAAGCCTGGGGCAAGGATTGCCGCGGATGTCAGTCAAGGTGGCGCGAGGGCGGTGGACCCCGGGCCCCTCGATACTATTCGCGAACTCCTTCGCGACTTTCTGTACTGGGACCCCATCGTCCCTGGAACGGCGGAAGGGCTGGCAGGGTTCCTCGCTCCCTTGGCCCGCGTGCTAAGGGATGATGTGAGGGCTGCGCTGGCTGGAGAGGCCAGTCCACTTCGGGCGCTGGCAGGTGAGCGGACCGGGCTGCTCTTCCCAGAAGAAGATGACGCTCAGATTGCCGACGCCCACGCCCAGACGGTGGCCCACGCGCTCTTGCTGGCAAGATTCGAGGGGGCGGAGAGTTTGAGGCCCGCAATAGCTGTGGATGCGCTTCAGCGGGAGCACGGCTTGTTCGCCGAGGGGCTGCAACTGCTGGAGGCCCCAGCTGCTCGAGAGGAGTTGCGGATGCCCATCGAACTGCTCGAACGCGCCATCTTGGCTGAGGACTCGGCGAAGCTGGGCCAATCGGCAGACCCCTGGTGGTACTTCTACGAGCAGTTCCTGAGCGCGTACGATCCAAAGCTCAGGAAAGACTGCGGCGTGTACTACACGCCTGTGGAGGTGGTCCGCGCCCAGGTGACACTGGCCGGAGAACTGCTTCGAACACGTTTCGGGAAACCCCTCGTCTTTGCCGATGATGACGTCGTGATCCTGGACCCCGCTGTGGGAACCGGCACCCATCCCTTGGCCGTTCTGGACCACGCTTCGGGCGCTGTACAGCAGCGGGTTGGTCCGGGAGCAGTCGCAGGGAAGCTGAGAGATCTGGCCGAGCGCCTTTATGCCTTCGAGGTGCTGGTAGGTTCCTATTCGGTAGCGCAGCTGCGCCTGTCCCGGAGTTTGAGAAACGCCGGCGTAACTGACAAGACTCCCAGGGTTTACTTGACTGACACCATGGAGTCTCCCAATCACCCCCCGCAGTTCGCGGGCAGCCTGCTGCAAGCGCAACTCAAGGAGGAGCGCAAACGAGCACAGGACGTGAAGAAAGACGTGTGGGTCTTCGTGTGCCCAGGGAGTCCTCCCGATGATCGAGAGGATAGGGACCCCAACGAGGCTACCGGAAAGCGAAAGGGTGGCTGGGTGCGACACGGAGACGAAGAGCAGGAGGGCAGCGACAATCGCATCAACCTGCACGCCAGGGCGGCGGCCGCCCGGCGCGCCGGGCGGGAGGCGCTGGGGCCGGAGCTGCTGGCCGACCCGGAGTACCGTCTGAACCCGCTGACCACCGTTCAGCTCCCTGACGGCATCGACGATGCAACCGTCAGGTCTACGCTGCTGAACGACTACGGGATCGAGATAGGTGGAGGTTTGGGCGAGTTTCGCATCAAAGCGTGGCGCATCGGCCTGATGGGAGACTCGGCCCGGGACCGGAACGCGCTGGCCCTTCTGTCGGCGCTGGAACAGATGCCTAACGACAGCGGTTACGAGGTTCGCCTACGGTTTGAGCCTTTCAGCATCCCGACGGGCCCGCGCTACCTTCAGCGTCTGATGTCCGCTCTCCCCGTGTGTAGAAAGTGCTAGAAGGCATTGGAGGACTTCTCGGAGGTTTCGGCTTGTTCTTCGTCGGGATGTGGTTCCTCTCGGAGAACCTCAAGGCCCTGACCACCCGTCGACTGCGCAGGCTTGTTTCTGACTGGGTCCCCAACCGCTACGCAGCCTGGGGCTGGGGGGTGCTCTCCGGTAGTATCCTTCAGAATCTGTCTGCCCTGACATTCATCACCATCACCATGTTTCGGGCCAACCTCCTCTCCACCGAGCGGGCATTCGCCTTCATTATTGGCGGTAACGTGGGAGTCGGGCTCTTGGTGCTCCTGGTATCGCTGGATATTCAACTGGCGGCCCTCTATGCACTGGGGGTAGCCAGCGTGTTGATGCTGAGCGAAAGAGCCATCAAGTTCCGGAACATCGGCGCCTCGCTTTTTGGAGCCGCATTGATGTTTGTTGGCCTCGGTCTGGTCAAACAGTCCGCTCTGTCATTCACTGGTCACCCGCTTTTCGATGAATTTCTGGGGCTGATGGATGGCTCCTTGTGGTTTTCTTTCCTCGTGGCCGCTGCGCTGTCCTTCATGGTCCAATCATCCGTGGCGGTGATGGTGCTCGCCGTTGGCATGGCTTCTGTCGGTGTCCTGACTGATGACCAAGCCATCATGTCCATCTACGGTTCGTATCTCGGAACAAACGCTACCCTTCTCATACTATCGGTTAGACTGAGCGGGGTGTCGCGCCGCATCGCCATGGTCCAAGTTTTCTACAATCTATTGCAAATCGCAATATTTGTTCCGCTACTTTACGTCGAGATATGGGCGAGCGTACCACTGATAAAGACTCTCATCCTGTCCGTGCCTCTGGACCAGCCATTGGCAGCCCTGTGCTTGACAAGTGATGTCCTCGTCGCAGCACCCGTCATCTTCTTTGTGCCCCGGATAGCGCATCTGTTTTCCCTGCTTTGGCCTGCAACCACTGCGGAAGTGATGTCGCGGGTTGCCTACGTTCACGCCCGGAACTATGGGGACGTTACTGCAGCGCTGGAGCTTATCTCTCTGGAGCAGGGGCGCGTACTTTCCGCCTTCTCGTCCTACTTGGATGCCGTGCGTCAGGGAGCCGCAATTGAACCCCTGAGAAATTCCGTCAGACCGATGATCCGGGAGATGGACGAGTTTCTCACCGAAGCGAGACTGCGGCATCCCAGCCATGAGATGGAGGCGGTCAGCTCTATGCTTGCCCAGCAGAGGCTGATTGTCTGGCTGGAGGAGCAGTTTGCCGCATTGTGCGCTGAATTGAACGAACTCCCCGACGAGGGGGCTCCCGGTCGGCTGCGGGACGCTATGGTCGACGGAATTGATGCCGTGGTTTTGATCATAATAGATGGGCTGACCAGTCAGGACCAGGAGGACTGGCAAACGGCCATGCAACTGACCGGAGACAGGTCTGAGCTACTTCGCCGTATCAGGGACGACTACATCACCACAAACGCTCCCGTAAGCGATTCCATACAGGCAGGAATCCTCGATGTGACCAATACGGCAGGGGAGATATTTTTCCTGTTCTCTCGACTGACACAAGAGATGGGTGCATCCCGCCGTCTCACCGCCGCTGCGCCCCCTTCTCCGCCATAATCAATGCCGTTGAAGGCATGCAACGCAAAAGCTCGTATTCCTGGAGCATCACGGTCGCAGTTGGGCGATGTCGGTGTGCCGACGGACGGCTGCAGTGTTTGTGAGTTCCCGTCAGGTCTGGAACGGACCCTGAACGCTGGCAGCCTCTCCGAAGATATCCCAGCAGGCTGGCAGGCATCAGTTGGCGACAACCATTCTCGCCGGTTGCAGCCGCTGGCGCCCGAATAACCTCTGGGATATCACGCCGTTTACAAACCCGGCCGATTTCCTGATGCTTTCGGCAGCCCCGTTTGCCCATGTTGCGACGGGGACATCAGCTCCATACCGGAACAGCTTGAACAGGTTGCGCCCGGTGCAACTGAGCAACTACTTCCGGTTCACCTTATCCAAGTCCCGCAGCAGGAACTGCCGGAAACCGCGGGCTTCTATAATCTGGCCTAATGCCATCTCCATGCGCAACGCGTAGCGCTGCCGGCCCCGTTTCGTCTGCAACTTCCGCCTCATCCGGTCCCCGTCCGACAGGTTGGTGGGTATCCGGCCCCGGGGCGCAGATGGCCCCCCCCGTGGCGGGTCTGTTCCGGGGCCACGAGGGGGTCCGTCCCCAAGGCATAGAGGCCGTCAACTGCCTGCGCCGGGTAGCAGCCTGCGTCGGCGGAAACTTCCTTTGGGACCTCGCCGGTGTTACTCACGGTCTCCTCAATCATGCTCTCGGCCTGACCCTTGTCCGAGGGCTGGTTGGTAGCACGGGCCGCCACGATGACCTGGTGGGCGCTGTCCACCACCGCCTGGCGCTGGCATGATGCGGGACTCGGCGTCGGTGAAATTGAACTGGGCCCTGTCCTCTGGCACTCCCGGATGTTCCCTGCCTGCGGCCGCCGCCTGCTCTGCCGCTTCCCCGGCCCTCGCTTCCAAAGCGGCCATGGCTTCCATTGTCTTCTTGATTCGGCCCTCACGAAACGCCAGTTCTGCAGGCAACTCATCTCCGCTCTCATCCTGACCGTACCGGCGGTCTTCCTCGTCATCCGCCTCCTGGGCCCGCCGCAGCAACCCGGCCACCTTCGCCGCCAACCGGGCTTCCTTCTCTTTCATACGCTTATAACTCATCGCCTTGTGCTTGATGCGTTGCCCCTGACCTTGGTCCCGTCCAGAGACACGTGGGCCAGCTTCACCAACCCCCTTCTGCACCGGGGCCGGCGCCCACTCTGACATCGAAGGGTCCCCGGCGTAGGCTCCCCGTTCCGTGTCCCTTCAGGTTCGCCTGTTCATCGGTGGGGATCTCGGCCAGGAAAACAGCGCCTTCCGGCCTCCTCCGGCTCAACGTCGCGGTGGCCGTTGCCCACATAGATGCAAAAACGCCGGCACAGACGGTGGCCCCGGAAGAATATGCGCTCGACCCGGTCATCACGCATGTAAGTACAAATGGCTCTAATCCGGGACTCGCCCATCACGCAGACAGTTCCGGAGCGCCCGGCTGCAAGCTGTGCGATCTCCCCAATCCCACCCAGGTCGAGCACCGCATCCCGTGGCCGGGCGGCCCGCATTTCACCATCTTCATCGCCCCGAACTGCGCGGACCAGACGCTCGCGGCCGGCAGCGCGTACCGGATAGTCCTGGCAGCAAATGGTTACCAGCCAACCTCCACCACTCCCGATGAACAGGGGGCTGGTGGTTCCGGCTGGCCGATCGGCGATGTGGCGTCCACCAGGACCACCGGCTCGTGTAGCAACCTCTCCAGCGGCGACACGACCGTGACCTGGATCTGGTCATCAGAGCGATGAGGACCGCGAGCGTCCCAGGCTACGCGGCAATGTCGGCGAGGTTTGGACTGTCAAGCTTCGGCGCGAACTCTGCCCGGGTCCCGTCCCAACGGAGCGAATACGCTCCGTCGAATCGGTCCCATGACAATGATGAAGCCGGACCTCTCTCGCCTGTAACGCGAGGCCGAAGCATCCGCCGTCCCAAACGTACTGCGCTGGCGAGACGTTGTCGAGGGCGCAACGTACTCAGTGGCGTGGGGATTGGTACTCACAGTGAGCATCACATACGCCCTATGCAAAAGTACCGACATTGCCGGGGAGACGCACGCTGATAAAAGGCGTGTATGAGATGTCTAATGTAGGCAACTTCGACTCCAGTTTCTTGCCAAAACGTTGCATACAAACTCTGCAGAAGAAAGTTGCATATGGCCCTAGTAGTCCATCAGTGTTGTATTGGTGGGTAGAGGGACTTGAGCTTGATGCGGGCATCCTCGGTGGTGAAGCGCCAGTCCACCCGTATTGCGTCCCGGTTGCGCTGTTGCTGCCACGCTCCCACCTCCCGCCGCAGAGCGCTTTGGTCGGGAATACGGCGGTTCAGGCATTGCCGGGCCATCACCCCGATTTCGATCTCGGCCATATCCAGCCAACTGCCATGCTTGGGAGTGTAATGGACCTCCAACCGTTCGGCGATGCGCCGCGCTTCGGCAGGCTCAAAGGCTTCATACAATGAGGCTGGGTGGTGGGTGTTCAAGTTGTCCATCACCAGCACAATACGGTCCTTGTGCGGGTAGTCCTCGTCCACCAGTTGCTTGATCACCCGGGCCCAATCGGCTTTCGTGCGCCGGTCCGTCACTTCCACCCGGCGCCACCCTTCCAGCGGAGCGAACAACATGAAGAGGTTGCTTACCCCGTTGCGCTCGTATTCATAATCGTAGGAGCCCGCCGCCCCAGGCCGGGCCGGACGCGGCCGGCGCGTCTCTTTCACCTGTTGCTTGCTGGTCTCGTCCAGACAGACCAGAACTTCGTTGTCCCCATACTGGCGCTGATAGACTTCCAGCACGTCTTCCATCGCACAGACGAACTCGGCGCTGCCTTGCGGCGGGATGCACCAGCACTCTTTCAGCCAAGGCTTGAGTTCGTTTTTTTGAGCGTCTGGCGCACCGTTTCAGTGCTGATGCTCTCCACTACCTCGCATTCGACCAGCCGGTCGGCCAACAGTTTCAGTGTCCAACTCGCCCGGCCCTCCGGCGGTTCTCCGCAGGCCAAGGCAATCAGGTGGGCTTCCCCTTGACCGTCCAACCGCTTCGGACGCCGGTTAACCTGCCGCTTTCGTCCCAGCGCCGCCTCAATCCCTTCCTCTACGCAGCGCCGGCGCACCCGTTCCACCGTCGCACGGCCAATCTGGAGAACCCGGGCAATGTCTTCATCCTTCATGGCCCCGTCCACATGGGCCTCATCACTCAGCAGCAGGACGCGCCCGTGGGTCTGCTTGTAAGCCGCCCCCCGGCCACGGGACACCAATGTCTTCAGTTCCTGCCGCTCCTCCGCACTCAGCTTGACCCGGTATCTCTTCATCGCCATCCCCTCCTCACACGTCCCAATCCTCTTCGCCCTATGCTTGGTACAATACACTTGGTCAGTACTCATTTCAAAGATGTTGGACTACTAGTTTCGGCCTGCAAGCCCCTGTAGTCTGGATTCGGCTCAGTGGGCTTCAGAGACGTTGGCTGGCTCTGCAGGCCACCTAGCAGTTCGATGCCAAGACTTCGGGGCCAGTTCCATCCAGTAGGGCCAATTGCGTTTAGGAGTAGTTGCGTTCAGGCGTTGGAAAGGCGAACTACCCGGATCTGGCTCAGCGGGCCAAACGGCCCCGGCTGCCGGAATCGTTCGTTTTGCGCCCGAGCGCCCGACGGTTCTACCCCTCCCCGGATTTTCATGGGCGCCTGCCCGGAACCGTCCCGTCGATGGACGAAGCACGCCCGTGCAGGCCTGTTGGCACGACCTGCCTTCCCTGAGGCCATGAACCGAGGAGGGTCCCTGTCATGAATCACCTGTCTCCATCAGCCGTCACCCGGAGGCGTTGGGTTTTCCTGTCTGCCATGCTGGTGGCCGCCGCGACCTTCGGCGCCCTCTACGGCGGGGCCGTCCAGGCCCAGGAGACCAATGGGGCCATAACCGGTCTGAGGCTGAGCGGCGACACGCCGGGAACCCTGGCGGTGTCCTGGGACACGGCCAGCCCAGCACCCACCGACCACCGGGTCAACTGGGCGAAGTCCGGCGAGAGCTATCCGTCATGGACATCCGAGGCCGGCAACCGCTATCCGGACGGAGTCGCTGCGGGTGTGGGTGGAGAACCATCAGGGGTGATTGTTCGGCTCCGGCTGGCAGCGCGACGGGTCCTATAACTGTGCAGAGGGCCCGCCTGCTGTGGTGCCGCGCTTCAGCGAGGACCCCAAGGAAAACTTCAGCTACGCGACCAATCAGCTTGAGACAATTTTCTCTCCCGGGACCTCAAAGACCAGGAGGTACCCAACCATGAAATCATTGCGGTCCTTTGACATCATCCGGCGCCGTCGCACCTCTGTCCGGAGCTCACACCTCCGAAATTCCTGCTCCCGAAGAACGATGTTCCTGCCGGCCCTCATTTTGACCGCCATTGTTTGCGCCTGGGCGATCACGCAGGCGCAGGCGCAGGGGGAGGGACGAATGACGGGACTAACGGTCAGCAGCGATGCTCCGGGCACGGTGACCATCCGCTGGGACGCAGTAGATCCCAAGCCTAAAGACTACCGAGTTGACTGGGCAAGGACCCTCGAATATTACAAGGGCTGGGATACTGATCTCTACAATGTTGATTTCTACCACTTGTACCCGGACGGGAATAGCACCTCGCTCACCATCTCGTATATGGAGGTTGGCATCGAGCACAAAATGCGAATGCGGTCCCGTCACCAGGGCTGGAGCGGCCCTTGGGCCGAGATCAAGTCGATCACGCCGAGAGCGCAATCCGCAACCGACGGCGTGATCTCAGGAATGAGTCTGACACGCAACGATAGCGACCTCACCATTGCGTGGGACCCGCCGTCCCAGCCGTCCCTGCAACCACCAACAGACTACCAGATCAGTTGGACCGAGGACGGCGGCGACTATGACACCACCCGCAATGCCTACCCAACCGGCACTTTTCATGACGTGGGGGACCTCACTTCAGGCACTCAGTACGAGGTCAGAGTCCGCCCCCGCTACACCGATGGGCACCATTCCAGATATCCATGGTACGGGCCCTGGGTCCAGGCCAGGACCACCACGAGCAAATTTGAGGATCTCGGACGGGTGACAGTAACCGGCCTTGGTACAGTAAGCTTGTCATACGGCGATCCTTGGGCGGGAGTAACGCTCATCGCCGGGCTGGATGATCCCAACGGGATTGGAGAGCCTACCTGGGAGTGGGAGCGCTCCCGGAACGGTGCCGATGATTGGGTAACCGCAGCGGGTACGGTAATCCATGGCGGTAACGGCACGACATCCTACCTTCCCACGGCGAACGACGTGGGTTATCACCTACGGGCTACTGCTTCCTACGGCAACTTTCATGGTGAACACACCGCCAATGCGGTCACCACGGCTGCGGTGGTCGCCAAGCCCGACTGTGACTCTCCCACACCAGTCTCGCACGCAGATTTCTCATGGGACCACTCCCCCAAGGATGTCTGGTCAGACGGCCGTACCCTCTGGGTTGCGTTGGAGAACGCGGGGAATCCGGTGCGACCATTTGGTCTCTGCACGGGCGCCCGCTTGCCCGGAGACCGGTACGTCGATGGGGCACTGAATTCCATGTGGGGCCAAGGACCGACGATGTGGGTGAGCTACGGTGTTCAGGGTGACCTGAGTTTGATGAAAGCGTACAGTATGCACCCCAAGGGTTGGATATACGACGACTCCAGGGTGTACCGGCTCGAGGCGTGCTCCAATGGTTTCTACGGCCTCTGGTCCAATGGCTCCATCCTCTGGGCTGCCGGCGTTTCGGGACGAGGAGTCCAGCCGGTCTTCGCATTCGATTGGGCCAATAGACCCGCTAATACTACAACGACGGGTTGTTTGGTAGGATAGTTGTCAAGATGATAGTGGGTGGTTTGGGTGATGGATGGGGCGAGTTTCGAGCGGGTTTACGACAACTTTCAGGACTTTCACGCCTTCTTCGCGGCCTCCTTCGGCCGCAAGCAGTGGCGGGAGCACAGCCGGAACTATCTTCAGGGGCTGCTGGTGCAGGCTGGGGAGCGGCGCAACGCCGAGAACCTGTCGGAATCGGTGGGCATCTCGGCCCGGGCGATGCAGCGTTTTCTGACCGAGGCCCGGTGGGACGATGCCGCGGTCATCGGTCGGCTGCAGGAATACCTGGCCCCCAGGCTGGCTCACCCCGAGGCGGTGTGGGTGTTGGACGGCAGCGACTTTCCCAAGCAGGGACGGAAGTCGGTGGGGGTAGCCCGGCAGTACTGCGGCAGGCTGGGGAAGGTGGCCAACTGCCAGGCGGGGATGTTCCTGGCCTACGTCAGCCCGCTGGGACAGGCATTGGTGGACAAGGGGCTGTATCTGCCCGAGAGTTGGATCTCCGACCAGGACCGGTGTGCGGCGGCGGGTGTGCCCGAGGAGCGGCTGAGCTACCGGTCGAAGACGGAGTTGGCCTTGGAGCTGCTGGAGCGGGCCCTGGGGTTGGGCCACCTCAAGGCCGGATGGGTTGCCGGGGACGACGCCTTCGGGATGTCGCCGTCCTTTCGGGAGTCCCTGGCGGGCCTGGGGATGCGCTACGTGCTGGACGTTCCGGGCAGCACTCCGGTCTGGCCCCTGGAGTTGGCTTGGACCAGTCCGGGGTCTCAGGGGTCCGGGCGCCCCCGCAAGCCCAGGCTCAGGGACGGGCAGCGTCGTACCATGGAGCAGCGCAGTGGCGAGTTGCCGGATAAGGCTTGGCGGGAGATAACGGTGGCCCAGGGAAGCCAGGGACCGCGGAGCTATATGTTCTGGGCCCAGCGGGTGCGGGTAACCCGGAAGGGCAAGCCGGGCCAGGAGGCATGGGCCGTCTACCGCCGAAACCTGGACGGCAGCGAGCCCCGCTACTACCTGTCCAACGCTGCCGAGGATACTCCCCTGGAGACCCTGGCCTATGTGGGCGGTTCCAGGTGGCCCATTGAAACGGAGTTCGAGACGGAAAAGGGCGACGTGGGCCTGGACGAATACGAGACCCGTAGCTGGTCCGGCTGGCATCACCACATAGCCATGTGCCTGCTGGGTGGAGCGTTCCTGCTGGGCCTGCAGCAGGACTGGGGGGGAAAAGATGCCCCGGATCACCCGTCCCCAGGTGTACCGGGTGGTGCGGGAAATGCTGCCCCGGGAACGGTTCGGACCGGAGGAGTTGCTGCTGTGGCTGGAGGATACGCAGCTACGCAACGAGCGGGCGCGCCGCTCCCACCAGAGACGCCGCTCCGCCCGCCGTGAAGGCAGGATGGAGCCACCACCTTAAACGCGTCGTTGTAGTACTAAGGGCCCTAGGATAGTTCACTCATCCAATTACGAATTCACGACCAGTGATTGGGGCAATGAAGCCAACCCTTATGAAAGCCCGCAGGGGCTCGCAACAGATGCCAGTCACATGTGGCTGGCACAACACAGTTACCCGTTGGGGGAACCGCAACCCAATCCTCAAATACTCAAGGCTCTCCGCATACCTTCGTCGCCCGGGCCGCTGGTGAGGGATTCCGCCAGAGACATCAACATGGGTTCCGAACTTGGCATTGTTGGCGGACTGTGGACGGACGGCGAGTGGATTTGGGTGGCGTCCCGGGATTTTTTTGACAGGACCAAGAACAAAGTGTCCGTGTTTGAGATACCCCAGGTCTCGTCAATGCAAGCCGAGTCCAGTAGCCCGGCAACGGGCGCCCCGACCATCGGTGGCGTGCCGACGGTCGGTCAGACGCTGGAGGCGGATACCATAGGCATCGAGGACGAGGACGGTCTGACGGGCGCGGTCTTCGCCTACCAGTGGGTCCGCCACGACCGGGAGACCAGAACCGACGCGGATATCGAGGGAGCGGCAAGCTCCACCTACACCGTGACCGACGCAGACGAGGGAAAGACCATCAAGGTGCGGGGCACCTTCACTGACGACGCGGGCAACGACGAATCGTTGACCAGCGCGCCCACGGCAACGGTGGCGGCGTCCAACACCCCGGCGACCGGTGAGCCCACCATCACTGGCACGGCGCAGGTGGGGGAGACGCTCACGGCGGATACCACGGACATATCGGACTCCGACGGCCTGATCAACGCGACCTTCACATACCAGTGGATAGCAAACGATGGGACCGAAGACACGGATATCCAGGACGCGACCGGTTCTACCTACACTGTTGGCGCCGATGACGAAGACAAGACCATCAAGGTGCGGGTGAGCTTCACCGACGACGGGGGGACCCAGGAGAGGCGTACGAGCGACGTTACCGTAGCAGTGGCTGCTGCGCCCTCGCCCACCCCGCTGACGGCCGCCATCCACGACAAGCCGGAGTCGCACGACGGGCAGGACGCATTCAAATTCGAACTGCGGTTCAGCGAGGACCCCAAGGAAGACTTCAGCTACCAGACGCTGCGGGACCATGCGTTCACCGTGAAGGGAGGCACTGTGGTCGGGGCCCGGCGGCTGGACAGCGACAGCGACACCCCCAACATCCGGTGGGAGATCAGCGTCAGCTCGGACTCCAACGCGGACGTTACCGTCGAGCTGCCCGCCACCGAGGACTGCGACGCGCAGGGGGCCATCTGCACTGCTGACGGGACGATGCTGTCCATCCCGCTGAAATTCACCGTCAAGGGGCCTCCGCTGACGGCAAGTTTCGAGAGCGTCCCGACGTCCCACAACGGCAGCGACAACTTCAAATTCAGGATCACCTTCAGCGAGGAGCTTGAGGCAAACTTCAGCTACAAGACGCTGCGGGACCATGCGTTCACGGTGGAGGGAGGCACGGTGGCCGGGGCACGGCGGCTGGTCAGCGGCAGCAACATCCGCTGGGAGGTCAGCGTCCGCCCGGGCTCAAACGGCGACGTGACGATCACCCTGCCCGCCACCACGGACTGCGACGCGCAGGGGGCCATCTGCGCCGACGGCGACAAGAAGCTGTCCAACCGCTTGGAGCGCACCGTCAGCGGGCCTGGCCAGTAGGGGGCAACAGGTAGAAGCAGGCTGGCATGGAGGGCGGGGCAAGAACTCCTATGCTGCTGCTGGCCTGCCGCGGCTCCGAAACAGACCGGGAAGGACTCGTCGCCCTCTATAACACCACCGGCGAACGCCACCGGCGGCCCGAATTGAAAAAGCAACAATAACTGGCTGAGCGACGTGCCGATTAGCGAGTGGGAAGGCGTCATCGCTGACGACAACGGCCGCGTCACCATACTGGACCTTGGCGCGAACCAGTTGAGGGGGGAGATACCGCCGGAATTGGCAACCTCGCCAACCTGACAGTACTGCTCCTCAGCAGGAACCAGTTGAGGGGAGAGATGCCGCCGGAGTTGGGCAACCTCCCCAGCCTGCTAGTATTACAATGACACATTGCCGAAGAAGATGACTGATGCTTCTTGTACAGCTACGAATCAGCGATCTCGGGAAGACCGCAGCGGCGCTGTTCCAGATTCAATTTCCTCACAGGAATCACCTCGCCAGTTAATCCGTCGTTGTAATACTAGAAAGGCGGCTGAAAACTCGCCGACGCTATGAGCGTCATTCTTCTTCGCTCGACTTTACGCAAAATCCAGGAAAAGTAAAGGATGACATCACCTTTGTGCGTAGCCACTGGTGGTTGGTGTCGGAGGGTTTTTCACTATCGACCGCCAACTCCGATGTACAGAAACTCCCCGCCACTCTGTACCATCGTATTGCAGATTCCCTCGCTTATGCCGCTTAAAATGCGTAAAGTCCAGCTTACAAGGTTCCATACCAGGAGCCTGGGCGCCCTCTCGACGCGCATTTCAGCGCCAGCTCGACAGTGTCTCGGTCTTCGACGGAGAGGCCCTGACAACAATCAGAGCAAGCTACTTTTGGACGGCTGTTGAAATCTTCTCGCCAAAGGCCTCGACGAGTGCATTCCGAAAAGACGTTTTTCGCTGAACAACGACACTTTTTACACCCCTTCGGGAAGCGTCTCGGGATTTCCGCGCCCGATGCAAATTAAACGCCCGCTACCCCGAATATAAGGCCATACAGGTGGAGTGACATGAGAAAGCTCGTTGTCTCGCTGGCCATAGCTGTCCTTGTATCAAGCGTGCCGGCGGTCCTGGGCGGATGCGGATCGTCTGGGCCGACGGACCAGCCCGCTGCAGCGCCCGCCACATCGCCTATCCTGAAGCTCACCACCACGGCCGAGCCCACCGCAGTGCCCACGGAGACCTCATCGCCACTCCCGAAGTCCACCGCCGCCGAATCCACTCCTCCGGTGGGTGACTCCGTGTCAACGCCGACTCCCGCGTCGTCTGACGGCGACGGGATTGAATTCGCGTCCGTCGATTCTTCCGGAACGTCCAAGAAGCAGGAACCCATAACGGGTGTTGATACGGATTCTCCCCAGAAGGGCGGCCCCGGCGCCACCGGCCCTGTCGAGGGTGAAACCTACACCTGGCAGGACGGTGACAGGACCATGACAGTAAAGCTTCAGGCAGACCTGGTAGTCGAGAAAGGCTCCGGCGGACTGCCTCTTGACGTCGTTTCGGCCAACGAGGATGGAACCAACGTTGTCAGGAGTGCGGATGGACAATCGAAGAGTGAAACCCTGCCCGTATTTCGCTCGGAGTCCAGCGCGCTGATGACCCTCCCTGGCGGTGTTCTGCTGGTGCTCGACCCTGGATGGAGCCAGGCGGAAACGAACGCCTTTTTCTCCAACAACGGGATCAAGATGGACCGCGTGTCGGAGTTGGACTACGTCGCCAACGGCTTCTTCGTTGAAACTGAACCAGGGTTCCCCTCGCTGGACCTTGCCAACGCCCTGGCTGTGCAGGACGGGGTGGAAATTTCCAGCCCCAACTGGGGAAGAGAAGCCAAACCGAAGTGATTGTTGCCTGTGAGAACTCTGGGTCGTTGTGCCCCACTGTTCCCGTGAACACCAACGTCTCTTCAGAGCCATCTGTGCCATGACAAGAATGCTCAGGCCCACCAGACTACTGATGGCGGCGGGATTTGCCCTGCTCTGCCTGGTGCTGGCACTGGGCTACGCCAGCGCGCAGTCTGTGCCCGCCGCACCAACCATCGACTCTGTAACCTCTGGCGATACCATACTCACCCTTGCCTGGGCCGCTCCGGCCGGCGAGACCGGAATCACGGCCTACGACGTGCGTCATATCGAGACCAGCGCGGATGAGACGGTGGACTCCAACTGGACTGTGGAGGAGGACGCCTGGAAAGAGGGCAGTGGCAGTCTGGCCTACGCCATTAGCGGCCTGACCAACGGCACGGAGTATGACGTGCAGGTGCGCGCGGTTGACGAAGACGATGTCGCCGGCGCCTGGTCGGCCACAACCAGCGCAACCCCCGCGGACCACGGCGACACTCGCGCCGCAGCCACGAGCGTGACCGCGGGCGCCAGAGTGTGGGGAGCCATTGACCCCGCTGACGATGAAGACTACTTCAGTTTCAGCGTGTCAAGGACTGCCGATTATTGGATATATACCCTGGGCGACCTGGATACAGTGGGTGAGCTGCTGGACAGCGACGGCATGTCCATCGAGAGCAGTGATAGAGGCGCCGTGCTGCCCAACCCGGAAAATTTCTTCCTGTGGCGCAGACTCCAGTCTGGGACGTACTACATCAAGGTCACCGGCTACGGATCTACTGACGAACCCTATATCCTCAGGGTCAGGGAGATCCCGGATACCACGTCCAGGAGCAACGCTGCCACTCTGAATCTCAACGGCTCTGCGAGCGGCACAATTGACCCGGAAAACGATCGGGACTACTTCAAGTTGGAACTATCCCAAGCTACGGAGGTAGCCATTCGCGCATCCGGGTTCCCGGATACGGTTGGTGAGCTGCAAAGGAGCAACGGCACGGTGATAGCATCCAACGACGACGGCTATCTTCCCGGCGGCTGGACGAACTTTCTCATCCGGGAGAACCTCGCCGCCGGGGTGTACTACGTCAAGGTGAGCTCTTTCGCATATAGTTCCGATGGGCCTTACACAGTATTTGCTACGGCCATCACCGAGCCTGGCAGCGTCGTCGCCGACGCTCAGCCGCTGACCCTCGGCGGTACGGCGGGTGGAAATATAGACCCGGCCGGCGACGAGGACTACTTCAGCCTGACCCTTGACGAGCCAACTTACGTGATCATCGGTGGAGCGAGTGGCGTCACCAACATCAGTGGCGCTCTGACCGATGAAAACGACCTCGCGGCCCCTGTAAATTCGGTTCACTTTGACGACACATTCTACTTTCAGGGTAAATTAGACGCGGGCACATACCACTTGAAGGTGACAGGCAAGGATGCCACAGACACAGGCCGTTACACCGTCAGGGCAGTCGTTGAGGGCAGCTACACCTATTTCGCAAACCGCTGCTCCAGCATTCCCAGGAGTGCAGGCATAAGCGACCCGCTCTACGGCTGCCAGTGGCACCTGAAGAACGACAACCAGTTTCGCAACAGCGCCGGTCAGGATATCAGGGTCGAGGAGGTGTGGCCCACATACACAGGCTCCGGCATCAACGTGGCGGTGGTGGACGATGGAATGCACTACCAACACGAGGACCTCACGGGCAACGTCCTTTCCTCCTTCAATCACAACTATGACCCCGACCTGACTGATATATACCATCCATTCGAAGACCACGGCACCGCCGTGGCCGGCCTCATAGCGGCGAAGGACAACAGCCTCGGTATGCGAGGCGTAGCCCCCGGGGCCAAGATATACGGATACAATTTTCTGGTGGAAGATACCGACGCCAACGAAGCAGACGCCATGTCGCGCAACGCGGCGACCACGGCCATTTCCAACAACAGCTGGGGCCCTTGGAGACTCCGGCCATCCGGAGCCTGCTACTGAACTTTGGGAAGTGGCGGTCAAATACGGCGTCACAACCGGATACGGCGGGAAGGGCGTTTTCTACGCCTGGGCTGCCGGCAACGGAGGTGACTTCGACTACTCCACTCTGGACGAGTATTCGAATTTCTATGCCGTGACTGCCGTCTGCGCGGTTGGGCACGACGACATAAGAAGCAGCTACTCGGAAGCAGGCGCAAATCTGTGGGTGTGCGGGCCGTCCAGCAGCGGTAGGGTGGGCCAGCCCAGGATAGCCACCACCGACAACGGACACCGGTATAGGGGCAGTTTTGGCGGCACCAGCGCCGCCACTCCCATAGTCTCCGGCGTGGTAGCACTGATTCGAGAAGCAAACAGCGCGTTGACCTGGCGTGACGTCAAGCTCATCCTGGCGGCCTCCGCCCGCAAGAACGACCCGGACAACACCGGCTGGGTGGAAGGAGCTTTCAAATACGGGTCCACCACGGACCGCTACAACTTCAACCACGAATACGGCTTCGGCATGGTGGACGCCAAGGCGGCCGTGGACCTGGCTCCGGGCTGGACCAACGTCGGCGACTTTAGGGAAATCACCTCTGAGTCAAGCGTCATCAACCTGCCAATCCCCGACCTGTCGTCGTCCGGTACGCCTACCACCGTAACCACCAGCCTGACCATCGACCCGTTTGTGGAGTTCGTCGAGTTTGTGGAGGTCAACGCCCACTTCAGCCATCCTGCCTTCCGGGATCTGACCGTTGAGCTGGTCTCGCCCTCAGGGGCCGTTTCAACGCTGTCCACTTCCGCCCCTAGATTCGGGTCGTTGACCACTGAGTTCCGCTTTGGTTCGGCCCGCCATCTGGGCGAGGACGCGGCCGGTGAGTGGACGCTGAGGATTAAAGACCTTCAAAGAAATGATAGAGGAGCTCTCAAGTCGTGGGGTCTCACCATTTACGGTCATGGCTTGATTCCCGGTGCGCCTGAAATCGACGTTGTGACTCCGGGTGGAGGCACGCTCGAAATTGACTGGAAAGCGCCGACCGAAACTGGGGAGACGGCCATCACCTCCTACGACCTGCGATACATCAGAGACAATGCTACGGACAAGAGCGATGACAACTGGTCTGTGGTGACGGGCGTGGGGACGCCGAGCAACCGGAACCACACCATCACCGGACTGACAGGCGGAGTGAAGTACGAATTTCAACTGCGGGCCCACAACGATTCCGGACACGGCCCCTGGTCCCAAGCGGAAGCCGAGGAACCCACCACGGTCGCGCCGTCGGCACCATCCATTTTAAGCATCACTCGCGGCGATAGGACCCTGGCTGTCGTCTGGACTGCCCCCGCTGACACGGGTGGCGGGGTCATCACAGCCTACGACGTGCGCTACATCGAGACCAGCGAAGACGAGACTATGGAATCCAACTGGACGGTGCGGGACAACGCCTGGAGAAGCGGCGACCTTCGATATGTCATCTCCAATCTCACAAACACGACGGAGTACGATATACAGGTGCGGGCCGTCAACTCCGCGGGGGATGGAGCATGGTCCGGCACGGAGACCGGTACACCGCTGCCGGACGATATACCCATAACCCTGCAGTGGGAAGAGACCTCTATTGAAGTGGCCGAGGACGCGGGGAGCGTGGTCCTGAGAGCAGTCTTCACAACCACACTGGACTCGCCGCCGGAGGCTGACTTCACCTTTGACGTCATCCTAACCACCACCGATAGCGGCACGACCCAAGGCGACGACTACACGACTCCGGCCTCGTCCGCGACCTTTGTCGCGGGCGACTTCAGCCAGACCGACGTGAACGGGCAGCAGCGATACCGAGCAACCAGGGATTTCACCGTAGCCATCATAGACGACACAGCGGATGAATCGGACGAGGCCTTCAGGGTAAGGCTGGCCTACGCGACTCCCGGCCTCTCGCATCTCCAGGGAGGACCTTCTACGGCAGTCGTCACAATCAAGGACAACGAACACGTTCCAGTTACTCTCAGCTGGGAACAGCCGGACGTAACGGTTCGTGAGAACGCCGGCAGCGCCACACTTCGTGCCTACGCCGTCACCACTGAGGACAAGCGACCTGAGGACGGGTTCTCCTTCGACGCCTCCATCCGTACGTCTGACGGCAGCGCGACCCAGCCCGGCGACTATACGCAGGTGGACGATACCGTCACTTTCAGCCGGAACGACTTCAGCCGGGTAACCGTCAACGGCGAACGCCGCTATCGCGCCGTAAAGCAGGTACAGGTGCCCATTCAGGATGACACATCCGACGAAGACGAGGAGGACTTCACGGTAACCATTGAGTACGCAAATCCCGGTCCGCCTCACCTGCAGGGCGGACCAGCCGTTATGAGCGTAAAGATCACCGACAACGATTTCGTACCCGTCACCATCAGCTGGGACCAATCGTTCGTGAGCGTCGACGAGCATGCGAGAACGGTCACCCTGCAGGCCCGGGCCACCACCACGTCGGACAGAATTCCGGAGAGCGGTTTCAACGTCGCCCTGTCCGCGACTACGGCCGACGGCACCGCCACCCAAGGCTCGGACTATCGGAGACTGACCAGCAGCTTCAGCTTCGGCCAGGGCGACTTCACGCGCACAGACGTGGGGGGCCAGTTCCGCTTCCAGGCAACCCGGGACATCAGCGTCTCCATCATCGATGACACCGTCGACGAGCCGGACGAGAACTTCACGGTAATCCTGAACTACTCCAACCCAAGCCTCCCGCATTTACAGGGAGGTCCCGACACGGCGACGGTGACCATCACCGACGTCAATGCACCGCCGACCATCACCACGACTAGTTCGTCCGCGACCGGATTGAGGCAACCGGAGAACAGGACGTCGCGCCTGTACACCTACCGGGCGGCGGACCCGGAGGGAAGCAGTATTACCTGGTCGGCGGGAGGTACAGACGGTAGATTCTTCACCATCGATGAGCGGGGACAGTTCTCGTTCAGTGAGACCAGTCCGCCGGACTTCGAGATCCCTGGGGACTCAGGCGGGGACAACGTATACAACGTGTTGGTGCAGGCGCAGGACGACCAGTTCAACACTGCCACACTTTCCGTGACGGTTACCGTCACCGACGTGAATGAGGGGCCGGCGGTATCCGGCAGGAACAGCTACACGGTCGAGGAGAACCAGGAACTGTCGGGAGCGGGCTTCCTCGCAACAGATCCGGAGGGGGACAGCGTAACCCGCTGGAGCCTGTCGGGGACCGACGGCGGGGACTTCCTCATCAGCGAGACCGGGGTGCTGACCTTCCGGAATACACCGGACTATGAACGGCCTGCGGACTCGAACCGGGACAACGAATATCTGGTGATGGTGCGGGCCTACGACAACCGGAATGCCTACGGTTCCCTGGATATCATCATCACGGTAACGCCCGTGGACGAGGCGCCTACCATCACCACCACGAGCTCGTCCGCGACCGGGTTGAGGCAACCTGAAAACCGGACGTCGCGCCTGTACACCTACCGGGCCACGGACCCGGAGGGAAGCAGTATTACCTGGTCGGTGGGAGGGCCAGACGGAAATGAATTCAGGATCAGCGAGACGGGCACGCTGACGTTCGGGAGTTCTCCCGACTATGAGAGTCCGGCCGGGGCCAACGGTAATGAGTACTTGGTGACGGTGAGGGCGCAGGACGATGGACTTAACACCGCCACGCTGGACGTAACCGTGACAGTCACACCGGTCAACGAACCGCCGACGGTGAGCGGACTGGACACCCGCACGATTGACGAGAATGACGAGAACTTCAGTGGGTCCTACTCGGCCAGCGACCCGGAAGGTGCCAGCACCACCTTCACCTGGAGCCTGTCGGGCACCGACGGCGGGGACTTCAGCATCAGCGAGACCGGGGTGCTGACTTTCAGGAATACACCGGACTACGAAAGTCCCGCCGACTCCAACCGCAACAACGAATACCTGGTTGCGGTGCGGGCCTCGGACGGGCAGTACACGGGGATGCTGAATGTTGCGGTGACGGTGCGGGATGTGAACGAGGCACCGGAGTTCACTTCCCGCAGCAAGAGCAGAACCTCCTTTACCTACCCGGAGAACAGCACTCACGCGTTGTACACATACCAGGCCGCGGACCCGGAGGGCAGGACAATTACCTGGTCAGTGTCGGGCACGGACGGGGGAGATTTCGATATCAGCGTAACTGGAGTGTTGACCTTTGCCGATGTTCCGGACTTTGAGAATCCGGCGGATGCCAGCGGGGACAATGAATACCTGGTCACGGTCCAGGCCCGGGACGACGGGTTCAATTTTGACAGGCTGGAGGTGACGGTTAACGTAGCAAACTCCACCGGTACCGAGGAGCCGACCATCACCACCACCAGCAGGCCTGCCTTGACCTACCAGGAAAACGGCGCGCGCACGGTCTATACCTACAGCGCCAACGACCCGCAGCGGGGAATCATCACTTGGTCTGTGACCGGCACGGACGCCCACGCCTTCACCATCACCAGCGATAGCCGCGGCCGCGGTGTGCTGACCTTCACCAGTCCACCCGACTTTGAGAACCCGACAGATTCAAACGGGGACAACCTGTACGAAATAGCGGTGGTGGCGACCGATGAACAGGGATTGACCGACAACTTTGATGTCACAGTTACGGTCACCAACCACGCTGAGAGCGTGGAGCCCACCATCAGCACCAGGAGACCGCCCACCACCTACCGGGAGAACGGTACCTCAACGGTCTATAACTTCCGCGCCTCCGACCCGCAGCGAGGCCCCATTGCCTGGTCGCACACGGGGACGGACGCCAGCGCCTTTGCGCTCAGCGACAGCGGCGAACTGTCCTTCGTAAGCCCGCCGGACTTTGAGAGCCCCTCGGATTCGGACGGGCAGAATGACTACGAACTGACGGTGGTGGCCATCGACGAAGACGGCCACTCCGACAGTCTGGCCTTCACCATAACCGTTACGGACGTGAACGAGGGACCGGAGATTACCCGGGTTGGCAGTGCCCCGGGCAGCGTGGCGGAAAACCACGGCCAGACCCAGGTGCTGGGCAGGTACATGGCCATTGACCCGGAAGACACCAGCGCCGAGATCACCCGATGGGATACCTCGGGCCGGGACGGCGGGGACTTCGTCATGAACGAACAGGGTGAGTTGCGATTCCGCTACTCGCCGGACTACGAACGCCCTGCCGACTCGAACCGGGACAACGTGTACGAGGTGACGGTGCGGGCGTATGACGGGAGGTACTACGGCACCTTTGAAGAGACGATTACGGTAACGCCGGTGAACGAGGCGCCCACCATCACCACGACGAGCTCGTCCGCCACCGGGTTGAGGCAACCAGAGAACTGGACCTCCCGCCTGTACACCTACCGGGCCACGGACCCGGAGGGAAGCGGCATTGCCTGGTCGGTGGGAGGTGCAGACGGTAGATTCTTCACCATCGATCAGCGGGGGGAGTTCTCGTTCAGTGAGAACAGTCCGCCGGACTTCGAGTTCCCTGGGGACTTGGGCGGCGACAACATCTATAACGTGACGGTTCAGGCCAGTGATGGCACGCATACCGGATCCGTGGCTGTCATGGTCAACGTTACCGACGTGAACGAGGGGCCGACAGTGTCGGGCAGCGAGACTCTCTCATCCACGGAGAACCGGAGCACGGAGCAGGTGCTGGCCAGTTACACGGGCAGCGACCCGGAGAGTCCCGGCACCCCCATAAACCGGTGGAGCACCTCGGGGACGGACGGCGGCGACTTTACCATCAATGAGAATGGCGAATTAAAGTTCCGGAACACACCGGACTACGAGCGGCCGGCGGACTCGAACCGGGACAACATATACACCCTCTCGGTGCGGGCTTACGACGGCCGGTACTACGGATACCTTGAAGTCGCGGTGACGGTGGATGATCTGGACGAGATTTCAGGTCCTTCCGCTCTTGACCGGTCGGAAAACTTCGAGGGTCTTCTGGCGACCTATTCGGCCGCTGGCCAGGGAGACTTGGCCGTGGTGCCGACCTGGCGGCTGACGGGAACCGACGGCGGGGACTTCAGCATAAGCGAACAGGGAGAGCTTACTTTCCGCGCCACACCCGACTATGAGAGACCTGCCGACTCCAACCGGGACAACGTGTATAGCCTTGCGGTACAGGTCTCGGACGGCGGGTACTACGGCTCTCGTGACGTTACGGTGACGGTAACGCCGGTGAACGAGGCGCCCACCATTACCACCACGAGCTCGTTGTCCACCGGGTTGAGGCAACCGGAGAACCGGACCTCCCGCCTGTACACCTACCGGGCCACGGACCCGGAGGGAAGCGGCATTGCCTGGTCGGTGGGAGGTGCAGACGGTAGATTCTTCACCATCGATCAGCGGGGGGAGTTCTCGTTCAGTGAGAACAGTCCGCCGGACTTCGAGTTTCCTGGGGACTTGGGCGGCGACAACATCTATAACGTGACGGTTCAGGCCAGTGATGGCACGCATACCGGATCCGTGGCTGTCATGGTCAACGTTACCGACGTGAACGAGGGGCCGACAGTGTCGGGCAGCGAGACTCTCTCATCCACGGAGAACCGGAGCACGGAGCAGGTGCTGGCCAGTTACACGGGCAGCGACCCGGAGAGTCCCGGCACCCCCATAAACCGGTGGAGCACCTCGGGGACGGACGGCGGCGACTTTACCATCAACGAGAATGGCGAATTAAAGTTCCGGAACACACCGGACTACGAGCGGCCGGCGGACTCGAACCGGGACAACATATACACCCTCTCGGTGCGGGCTTACGACGGCCGGTACTACGGATACCACCAAGTCACGGTGATGGTGCGGGACATGAACGAGGCACCGACCATCACCACCACCAGCAGGACAGAGTTCTCATATGGAGAGAATGGTACGTCCACTATCCACACGTTCAGGGCCACGGACCCGGAGGGTGGCGACTTCGAGTGGGACGTGGCGGGGCCAGACGCCAGTGACTTTTCAATCAGCGAAACAGGAGTGCTGACCTTTAGCAGTTCCCCCGACTTTGAGAATCCGTTGGGAACCAATAGAAATGAGTACCAGGTAACGGTTCAGGCGAGGGACGAACAGCGCAACACGTCCAACCTGCCAGTTACCGTAACCGTAACCGACGTCAATGAGGGACCGGAGATAAGGCGGCTCGGCAATGCTCCCGCCAGAGTGCCGGAAAACCAGGACCAGATGCAGATGCTGGCTAGGTACGCGGCCACTGACCCGGAGGACACCGGCGCCCAGATTACCCTCTGGAGCACGTCGGGGACGGACGGCGGGGACTTTACCATCAACGAGAATGGCGAATTAAAGTTCAGGAACACGCCGGACTACGAGCGGCCGGCGGACTCGAACCGGGACAACATATACGAGGTGACGGTACGGGCGTCAGACGGCAGGTACTACGGGACGTTTGCAGAGACGGAAATGGTGGCGGTAACCAACGTCAACGAGGCGCCCACCATCACCACCAAGAGCAGGACCGAGTTCACCCAGCGGGAGAACGCCACCTCGGTCCTCTACACCTACCGCGCCACGGACCAGGACCGGGACGATGTAATCAGTTGGTCGGTGGAGGGAAGCGACCGGGACGACTTCGCCATTTATGACGGCATACTCACCTTCCGCCTGCTGCCGGACTATGAGATTCCGGCGGACTCAAACGGTGACAACGAGTACGAAATCACGGTGGTCGCCTCAGACTCCGGCAACCTTAGGGACACGGTGGACGCCGCCATCACCATTACCCAGGTGAACGAGGGGCCGGAGATTGCTCGGACTAATGCCAATACTGATATTACCGTCCAGGAAGCCACCGACCCAACCCTGGATCCGCAAAACCAGGTACTGGCAACCTACTCCGCGACCGACCCGGAGGGAGACGACGTAACCCGCTGGAGTCTCTCGGGCAGCGACGGCGGCGACTTTGAGATCAGTGCAACTGGGGTACTGACCTTCCGCAACCCGCCGGACTACGACCGCCCGGCCGATTCCAACCGGGACAACGAATACCTGGTGACCATCCGTGCCTACGATGCGGGCAACCGGTACGGCTCCCTGGACGTGACGGTCACGGTGACGCCCTTCAATGAGCCTCCCGTCATCAACACGGGCAGCCGGACCGAATTCACCTACAGTGAGAACAGGACGGGGTCGATATACACCTACCGGGCCACGGACCCGGAGCAGGCTGCGATTAGTTGGTCCGTGGCGGGCGTGGACGGGTCATTCTTCTCCATCGATAACCTGGGCACGCTGTCCTTCGCCGACTCTCTGGACTTCGAGGCCAGGGCGGATTTTAACCGGGACAACGTGTATGACATCACCGTGGTGGCCGAAGATGACCGGGGACTTGAGGGCGAATTGAAAGTGGCCGTTACCGTTACCGACGTAAACGAGGGGCCGGAGGTCTCGGGCAGACGGGCTTACACCGTCGTTGAAGGCCAGGAGCTGAGCGGGGCCACCTACTCTGCGACCGACCCGGAGGGGGACGACGTAACCCGCTGGAGTCTCTCCGGCAGCGACGGCGGCGACTTTGAGATCAGTGCAACCGGGGTACTGGCCTTCCGCGACGTGCCCGACTACGACAAACCGGCCGATTCCAACCGGGACAACGAATACCTGGTGACTGTTCGAGCCCACGATGCGGGCAACCGGTATGGCTCCCTAGACGTGACGGTGACCGTTACCGACGTGAACGAGGAGGCGCCGGTGGTAACGGGCAGCGACAACCGAACGGTCAGTGAAAACACGACCTCGGCCATCTACACCTACCGGGCCACCGACGCGGACCTCGGCGACACCATCACCTGGTCAACCTCCGGCGCCGATGGGCATCTCTTCGAAATGAACGAGCAGGGAGCCCTCAGCTTCAGGGAAGCGCCGGATTATGAGAACCCCAGGGATTCGGGCCAGGACAACGTGTACGAACTGGAGGTGGTGGCCACCGACAGCCGGGGACTGACCGGCGAGCTAATGGTCACCATCACCGTCACCGAACTGAACGAGGGACCGGAGATCACTGGCACGCCCTCCTATACCATCCAGGAATTCCATCAGAGTTTGGCCAATGCCACCTACAGCGCCACCGACCCGGAGGGGGACTCCATATCAAGCTGGCGTCTCTACGGCTCCGACGGCGGCGATTTCACCATCACCGATACGAGGGAGCAAACCGGCCGGAACACGGCCGGCCTTCGCTTCAGGTACCCGCCGGATGTCGATCGGCCAGCCGACTCCAACCGGGATAACGAATACCTGGTGACCATCCGCGCCTACGACAATCGAGGCAAGTACGGTTCATACGACGTGACCGTAACCGTTACCGCCGCCAACGAGCCGCCGGTGATCACCGGCAGCGACGCCCGCACCTTCCAGGAGAACGGTACCGGGACCATCCATACCTACCGGGCCACGGACCCGGAGGGGGATGCCTTCACCTGGATAGCGCCCGGCGGAACGGACGGACATCTCTTTGATATCAGCGACAGGGGTGTCCTCACCTTCAGGAATCCGCCCGATTTTGACATCGAGGGAGATGCCGACAGGGACAATGATTACCAGGTTACGGTGCAGGCAAGGGACGACAATTTCAGCACCGGTGCCTTTGAGGTAACCGTAACCGTAACCGACGTGAATGAGGGGCCGGAGGTTTCGGGACGGGAAACCATAACGGTCCAGGAATACACCGACCCAACCCAGGACCCATCGCTGCAAACCCTGGCAACCTACTCCGCCAGGGACCCGGAGGGCTCAGACATCAGCCGCTGGTCCTTGTCCGGCAGTGACGGCGGGGACTTCTCAATCAACGAAAACGGTGAACTTACCTTCAGGTATGCGCCGGACTATGACCGTCCGGTGGACTCGAACCGGGACAATGAATACTTGGTGAGCGTCCGGGCCTACGACGTGACCAACAGGTACGGGTCCCTGGACGTGACGGTAACAGTTCGGGGCGAGAACGAGGCGGACCCGGTGGTAACGGGGAGTCAGAGCCTGAGTTTCAGGGAGAACACTGCGGTCGCAACCCGCCTGTACACCTACCGGGCCACCGACGCAGACCGTGACACGACGATCGTGTGGTCGGTCAGGGGACAGGACGGCAACAATGACGGAAACGGCTTTGTCATCAGCGATACCGGAGTGTTGACCTTCAAAGAAGTGCCGGACTATGAACTGCCGGCAGATAGTGACAGGGACAACCAGTACCTGGTGACGGTGGTTGCGACGGATGACCAGGGACGGGAGGGCACCCTGGATGTCGCCGTCAGCGTAACGGAGGTGCCTGAAGGGCCCGAAATAACGGCTCCTTCGGGACAGACGGAGTTCACCTACGACGAAAATGTGGACCGGGTGGTGGCGACCTTCACCGCGAGGGACCCGGAGGAGCCGGCCTCCGGCGTTTCACGCTGGAGCCTGGCGGGGTCGGACGCCGGGGACTTCACCATCACCGATACGAGCCAACAGACGGGCCGGAATACTGCCCAACTCACCTTCCGGGACACGCCGGACTACGACAGCCCGGCGGACTCTAACCGGGACAACGAGTACCTGGTCACCATCCGCGCCTACGACCGGGGCAATAGATACGGGTCGCTGGACGTGAAGATTGCGGTGATCGACGAAAACGAGCATGCGCCGGTGGTTACTGGAAG
Organism: Dehalococcoidia bacterium; assembly: GCA_965262865.1. Lineage (GTDB taxonomy): Bacteria > Chloroflexota > Dehalococcoidia > Lucifugimonadales > UBA3495 > VXOI01. The sequence continues at coordinate 4,855,400 of OZ253565.1, read as the reverse complement.
CCAGACCCTGAGCTTCAGAGAGAACACCACCACGGACACCCGCCTCTATACCTACCAGGCCAGGGACATGGACCGGGGGGCGATGATCACCTGGTCTCTGGAGGGAGACGACCGCGATGACTTTGACGTCGATGAAGGAGTATTGACGTTCAAGGAGGAGCCGGACTATGAGCAGCCGGCGGATTCTGGCCCCGATAATGAGTACGAAATCACGGTGGTCGCCTCCGACGGGACATATCGGGGCACCTTGGACGTCACCATCATGGTCACCGACGTCAACGAGGGGCCGGAGATAACGGGGTCGACGGCCCGCACGGTTTCGGAGAACTTCGAGGGCATAGTGGCAACTTACACCGGCGAGGACCCGGAGGATACCACGGCCGACGTAACCCGCTGGAGCGTCGCCGGCAGGGATGGTGGGGACTTTACCATCAACGAGGGTGGCGAACTCACCTTCCGCAACCCGCCTGACTTTGAGCGGCCGGCCGATTCCAACCGGGATAACGAGTATGAGGTGACCGTCCGGGCCTCCGACGGCCGGTACTACGGGACTTTGGACGTCACCGTGACCGTGGAGGCGGTAAACGAGGGGCCGGAGTTCAGGAGTGGCAGCCGGACTTCATTCACCCACCGGGAGAACGGCACTTCCGCGCTGTACACCTATCGGGCCACGGACCCGGAGAGGGACGATCTCACCTGGGAGGTTGGCGGAACTGACCGTGGCGCTTTTGAAATCAGCGAGGATGGCGGCGTACTTACTTTCAAGACCCCCCCGGACTTTGAAAACCCCGATGATTTCGACGGGGACAACGAATACCTGGTGACCGTGCTGGCCAGAGATGACCAGTCCAACACGGCCGGGTTGGAAGTGATGGTGGCGGTGACGGATCTGAACGAGGGGCCGGAGATTGAGGAAACTCCTGCCAATACCGGCATCACCGTAAGGGAAAATAGCGAAGGAGTGCTGTTTGACTACTCTGCCACAGATCCAGAGGACCCGGACGCCGAAATAACCAGATGGAGCGCCACGGGGACCGACGGTGGGGACTTCACCATCAATGGGGACGGGGAATTGAGTTTCAGGAATGTTCCGGACTTTGAGCGGCCAGCAGACTCGAACCGGGACAACGAGTACCTGGTGACGGTGAGGGCCTCCGACGGGCGGTATTACGGGACGCTGGAGGTGACGGTAAGGGTAGAGGCGGTGAACGAGCGGCCGGAGTTCAGAGGCGGCAGCACTGCCACCTTCACATACAAGGAGAATGGGACGTCCGACCTGTATACCTACCGCGCTACGGATCCGGAAGGAAACGATGTGGCGTGGGGCCTGTCGGGAACTGACCGTGGCGCTTTTGAAATCAGCGAAACAGGTGTGCTGTCCTTCATCGACCCGCCGGACTATGAGAGCCCGACCGATTCAGGGAGCAACAATGTTTACGAGGTGACGGTGGAAGCCGGGGATGGCGAAGGCAACACCGCCGAACTGGAAGTAACGGTGACGGTGACGAATTTGACCGATCGCCTTCCCGTCATCACCGGAACGGCGCAGGTGGGCCGGACGCTGAGGGCGGACACGTCGGATATCGCCGCCGACGACGGGCAGGCCAAAGTGTCGTACAGCTACCAGTGGATTCGGAACGAGGGTGAAACCGACACCGACATAGATGGAGAGACGGACCCCACCTACACGCCGTCCGGCAGCGACGTGGGTAAGACCCTGAAGGTCAGGGTCTCTTTCTCCAAGGACGCCAAAAACGCGAAAAACCAGGAGGCGCTGACCAGTGCGGCGACCGCTGCGGTGGCTGCGGCGGACAACCATCCGGCCACGGGCCTGCCCATCATCAGCGGGACGGCCCAGGTGGACCAGACCCTCACGGCGGACACGTCGGGCATCGCCGATGAGGACGGGCTGACCAACGTTTCCTACAGCTACCAGTGGATATCCGGAGGGTCGGACATAGACGGGGCCACCGGCTCCAGTCACACCCTCACCACCACCCAGCAGGGGCAGACCATCCAAGTGCGGGTGTCCTTCACTGACGACCGGAACAACGCAGAGACGCTGACCAGCGAGGCGACCGGAGCGGTGGCTGCGGCAGACAACCGTCCGGCCACGGGCCTGCCCACCATCAGTGGGACGGCCCAGGTGGGCGAGACGCTGACGGCCGACATCTCGGGCATTGCCGATGAGGACGGGCTGACCAGTGTCTCCTACAGCTACCAGTGGATTCGCAGCGACGGGAACACCGACACCGACATAGCCGGGGAGACGGCCTCCACCTATACCCTGGTTTCCGCCGACGTGGGCAAGGCCATCAAGGTCAAGGTGTCCTTCACCGACGACGCCAACAACGCGGAGACGCGGACCAGCGCGGCGACCGCTGCGGTGGCTGAGGCGCCCAACCGTACTGCCACGGGCCTGCCCACCATCAGCGGGACGGTACAGGTGGGCCAGACCCTCACGGCGGACACCTCGGGCATCGCCGACGAAGACGGGCTGACCAACGTCTCCTTCAGCTACCAGTGGATTCGGAGCGACAGGACCACCGATACCGACATAGCCGGGGAGAGGGACTCCACCTACACGCCGTCCGGCAGCGACGTGGGCAAGACCATCAAGGTCAAGGTGTCCTTCACCGACGACGCGAGTAACCTGGAAACACTGACCAGCGCGGCGACGGCAATGGTGGCTGCCAAGCCCAACACTGCGCCCACGGGCCTGCCCACCATCAGCGGGACGGCCCAGGTGGGCCAGACCCTGACGGCGGACACGACGGGAATAGCCGATGCCGACGGGCTGACCAACGTTTCCTTCAGCTACCAGTGGATTCGGAGCGACGGGAACACCGATACCGACATAGCCGGGGAGACGGACTCCACCTATACCCTGGTTTCCGCCGACGTGGGCAAGACCATCAAGGTCAAGGTGTCCTTCACCGACGACGCCAACAACGCAGAGACGCTGACCAGCGAGGCGACCGGAGCGGTGGCTGCCAAGCCCAACACTGCGCCCACGGGCTTGCCCACCATCAGCGGCACGGTGCAGGTGGGGGAGACGCTGACGGCGGACACGACGGGCATCGCAGATGCGGACGGGCTGGACAACGCCAGCTACAGCTACCAGTGGGTACGGAACGACGGGAGCGCCGACGCGGACATTCAGGACGCAACCGGCTCCACCTACACGCTGTCTGACGACGACGTTGGCAAGACCATCAAGGTGCGGGTGAGCTTCACCGACGACGCCAGTAATGGAGAGACGCTCACCAGCGCGGCGACCGCAACTGTGGCGGCAGCAGCCAACAGCCCGGCCACCGGAGCGCCCGCCATCAGCGGCACGGCGCAGGTGGAAGAGACGCTCACGGCGGACACGTCGGGCATAGCCGACGAAGACGGCTTGGACGACGCGACCTTCGCCTACCAGTGGATCAGGAACGACGGGAACGCCGACACCGACATCCAGGACGCAACCAGCTCCACCTACAGCCTGGTGTACGACGACGTCGGCAGGACCATCAAGGTAAGGGTGTCCTTCACCGACGACGCGAGCCACGAGGAGACGCTGACCAGCGCTCTGACTGAGGCCGTGACCCTTCTGGCCTGGTCCGCCACCCTGACGGCGGGCACAAGAGAAACTCACTCAGGCTACAACCTGCTCCATAGCACGGGCGCTCTCTCACAGACCGAATTCACGCTGGGCGGCGATGACTACACCGTCAAGATGGTTGTCGAGGGCGACGACGGGCTGCTGTCCTTCGGACTGGACCGGAGGCTTCGCACCAACTTCACCCTGAACGTGGGTGGAGTCCCATTCTCCTCCGAGGACGCCTCAACCACGAAGACCGGGTTCGTGCACACCTACCAGTGGGATAAGGGGACGGTCGATTGGTCGGTCGGGGACGAGGTGGAACTCAGCCTGACCGTGATGGGGACTCCGGCAACAGGCCAGCCGACCATCAACGGTACGGTGCAGGTGGGCGAGACCCTGACGGCGGACACGTCTGGCATTGCCGACGCCGACGGGCTGGACGACGCCGTGTTCAGCTACCAGTGGATTGCCGGTGGGACGGACATCCAGGACGCCACCTCTTCGACCTACACCCTGGATGCCGACGACGTTGGGAAGACCATCAAGGTGCGGATGAGCTTCACCGACAATGCAGATAACGAGGAGACTCTGACCAGCGCGGCGACGGCAACGGTGGCTGCCAAGCCCAACACTGCGCCCACGGGCCTGCCCATCATCAGCGGGAGGGTCCAGGTGGGCGAGACGCTGATGGCTTCCACCTCGGGCATCGCGGACCAGGATGGGTTGGACAATGCCACCTTCAGTTATCAGTGGCTGGCGGACGACTCGGCCATTACCGACGCAACAGGTTCGACCTACACCCTCGTTGCTGCCGACCAGGGCAAGACCATCAAGGTGCGAGTGAGCTTCACCGACAATGCAGATAACGAGGAAACTCTGACCAGCGCGGCGACGGCTGCGGTGGCAGCCCGTCCCAACAGTCTGGCCACCGGCGCGCCCACCATCAGCGGGAGGGTCCAGGTGGGCGAGACGCTGACGGCTTCCGCCTCGGGCATCGCGGACCGGGATGGGTTGGACAATGCCACCTTTAGTTATCAGTGGCTGGCGGACGACTCGGCCATTCCTGACGCGACCGGCTCGACCTACACCCTCGTTGCTGCCGACGAGGGCAAGACCATCGAGGTCAAGGTGTCCTTCACCGACGACGCCAACAACGCAGAGACGCTGACCAGCGAGGCGACCGGAGCGGTGGCTGCCAAGCCCAACACTGCGCCCACGGGCTTGCCCACCATCAGCGGCACGGTGCAGGTGGGGGAGACGCTGACGGCGGACACGACGGGCATCGCAGATGCGGACGGGCTGGACAACGCCAGCTACAGCTACCAGTGGGTACGGAACGACGGGAGCGCCGACGCGGACATTCAGGACGCAACCGGCTCCACCTACACGCTGTCTGACGACGACGTTGGCAAGACCATCAAGGTGCGGGTGAGCTTCACCGACGACGCCAGTAATGGAGAGACGCTCACCAGCGCGGCGACCGCAACTGTGGCGGCAGCAGCCAACAGCCCGGCCACCGGAGCGCCCGCCATCAGCGGCACGGCGCAGGTGGAAGAGACGCTCACGGCGGACACGTCGGGCATAGCCGACGAAGACGGCTTGGACGACGCGACCTTCGCCTACCAGTGGATCAGGAACGACGGGAACGCCGACACCGACATCCAGGACGCAACCAGCTCCACCTACAGCCTGGTGTACGACGACGTCGGCAGGACCATCAAGGTAAGGGTGTCCTTCACCGACGACGCGAGCCACGAGGAGACGCTGACCAGCGCTCTGACTGAGGCCGTGACCCTTCTGGCCTGGTCCGCCACCCTGACGGCGGGCACAAGAGAAACTCACTCAGGCTACAACCTGCTCCATAGCACGGGCGCTCTCTCACAGACCGAATTCACGCTGGGCGGCGATGACTACACCGTCAAGATGGTTGTCGAGGGCGACGACGGGCTGCTGTCCTTCGGACTGGACCGGAGGCTTCGCACCAACTTCACCCTGAACGTGGGTGGAGTCCCATTCTCCTCCGAGGACGCCTCAACCACGAAGACCGGGTTCGTGCACACCTACCAGTGGGATAAGGGGACGGTCGATTGGTCGGTCGGGGACGAGGTGGAACTCAGCCTGACCGTGATGGGGACTCCGGCAACAGGCCAGCCGACCATCAACGGTACGGTGCAGGTGGGCGAGACCCTGACGGCGGACACGTCTGGCATTGCCGACGCCGACGGGCTGGACGACGCCGTGTTCAGCTACCAGTGGATTGCCGGTGGGACGGACATCCAGGACGCCACCTCTTCGACCTACACCCTGGATGCCGACGACGTTGGGAAGACCATCAAGGTGCGGATGAGCTTCACCGACAATGCAGATAACGAGGAGACTCTGACCAGCGCGGCGACGGCAACGGTGGCTGCCAAGCCCAACACTGCGCCCACGGGCCTGCCCATCATCAGCGGGAGGGTCCAGGTGGGCGAGACGCTGATGGCTTCCACCTCGGGCATCGCGGACCAGGATGGGTTGGACAATGCCACCTTCAGTTATCAGTGGCTGGCGGACGACTCGGCCATTACCGACGCAACAGGTTCGACCTACACCCTCGTTGCTGCCGACCAGGGCAAGACCATCAAGGTGCGAGTGAGCTTCACCGACAATGCAGATAACGAGGAAACTCTGACCAGCGCGGCGACGGCTGCGGTGGCAGCCCGTCCCAACAGTCTGGCCACCGGCGCGCCCACCATCAGCGGGAGGGTCCAGGTGGGCGAGACGCTGACGGCTTCCGCCTCGGGCATCGCCGACGGGGATGGGCTGGACAACGTGTCGTACAGCTATCAGTGGATTCGCAGCGACGGGAGCAACGACACCGACATAGAGGGGGAGAAAAGCTCCACCTACGCCCTTGTGCCTGCCGACCAGGGCAAGACCATCAAGGTCAAGGTGTCCTTCACCGACGACGCCAACAACGTCGAGACGCTGACCAGCGCGGCGACCGCGGCGGTGGCTGCGGCGGACAACCGTGCTCCCACGGGCTTGCCCACCATCAGCGGGACGGTACAGGTGGACCAGACGCTGACGGCGGACACGTCGGGCATCGCCGACGAGGACGGGCTGACCAACGTTCCCTACAGCTACCAGTGGATAGCCGGAGGGTCGGACATCGACGGGGCCACCGACTCCAGTCACACCCTCACCACCAGCCAGCAGGGGCAGACCATCCAGGTGCGGGTGTCCTTCACCGACGACAGGAACAATGCCGAGACGCTGACCAGCGAGGCGACCGGAGCGGTGGCTGCGGCGGTCAACCGTCCGGCCACGGGCCTGCCCACCATCGGCGGGACGGCCCAGGTGCAGGAGACGCTGACGGCCGACATCTCGGGCATTGCCGATGAGGACGGGCTGACCAGTGTCTCCTACAGCTACCAGTGGATTCGCGGCGATGGGAACACCGACACCGACATATCCGGGGAGACGGCCTCTACCTATACCCTGGTTTCCGCCGACGTGGGCAAGGCCATCAAGGTGCGGATCATCTTCATTGACGACGCGGGCAACGACGAGTCGCTGACCAGCGAGGCGACTGCAGCAGTGACGGCCTCCAACACCCTCGCCACCGGCGAGCCCACCATCACAGGCACGGCGCAGGTGGGTGAGGAGCTCACGGCGGATACCACGGACATATCCGACTCCGACGGCCTGATCAACGCCTCCTTCACATACCGGTGGCTGGCCGACGACACGGATATCACTGACGCGACCGGCTCGACCTACACCCTGGCGGCCGCAGACGAAGGCAAGGCCATCAAGGTGCGGATCACCTTCACTGACGACGCGGGCAACGACGAGTCGCTGACCAGCGAGGCGACTGCAGCAGTGGCTGCCATACCCAACAGCGTCGCGACCGGAGCGCCCGCGATCAGCGGTACGGTGCAGGTTGGACAGACGCTGACCGCATCAACATCGAACATATCAGACAGCGACGGGCTGACCAACGCGACCTTCACCTACCAGTGGATAGCAAACGATGGGACCGAAGACACGGATATCCAGGACGCGACCGGTTCTACCTACACTGTTGGCGCCGATGACGAAGACAAGACCATCAAGGTGCGGGTGAGCTTCACCGACGACTGGGGGAACCAGGAGACCCGTACGAGCGACGTTACCGTAGCAGTGGCTGCCGCGCCCTCGCCCTCTCCTCTGACGGCCGCCATCCACGACAAGCCGGAGTCGCACAACGGGCAGGACGCATTCAAATTCGAACTGCGGTTCAGCGAGGACCCCAAGGAAGACTTCAGCTACAAGACGCTGCGGGACCATGCGTTCACGGTGACGGGCGGCACTGTGGTCGGGGCCCGGCGGCTGGACGGGGACAGTGACACCCCCAACATCCGGTGGGAGATCAGCGTCAGCCCGGACTCCAACGCGGACGTTACCGTCGAGCTGCCCGCCACCGAGGACTGCGACGCGCAGGGGGCCATCTGCACTGCTGACGGGACGATGCTGTCCATCCCGCTGAAATTCACCGTCAAGGGGCCTCCGCTGACGGCAAGTTTCGAGAGCGTCCCGACGTCCCACAACGGCAGCGACAACTTCAAATTCAGGATCTCCTTCAGCGAGGAGCTCGAGACAAACTTCAGCTACAAGACGCTGCGGGACCATGCGTTCACGGTGGAGGGAGGCACGATGGACGGGGCCCGGCGGCTGGTCAGCGGCAGCAACATCCGCTGGGAGATCAGCTTCAACCCGGACTCCAACGGGGACGTCACCATCGTGCTGCCCGCCACCACGGACTGCAACGCGCAGGGGGCCATCTGCGCCGACGGTGACAAGAAGCTGTCCAACCGCCTGGAGCGCACCGTCAGCGGGCCGGGTCAGTAGGGGGCAACAGGTAGAAGCAGGCAGGCATGGAGGGCGGGGCAAGCACTCCTACCGGGACCCGAATCTCCCCAGGGGTTTCGTTTGCTTGTAGGGACTACAGCCCTTTCCTCTAATTCCGCTCGCGTCCTCAAACCCTAAAAGCAAACGAAACCGACAAGGCCATTCGTTCCGAAATGCCCGCTCCTTGGTCACGAGGTGGCTGGAAACAGCCCTGTTTACAGCCATGGCTGTAAATCCCCACTCCCCGTAGCTGAAGGGGTGGCTGGAAAACCCGGTTACACAACCCCTGGCAGAAACCCATACTTCAGGTATTCCAGCCAGGGATGTCGGGAGATGACGCTGTACGGCTATGCCAGGGTCTCGGTCAGAGAGCCAGAGGACAAGAATCTGGACCTGCAGGTGGAGCGTCTGGTCCGCGCCGGCTGCGCCATGGGCAATATTCGAGCCGAGGATGTTCAGCGGGGCCAAGAACGACCGGGCCGGCCTCCTGGAACTTCTGGACCTGGTGGTCGAGGGAGACACCCTGGTGGTCACCCATATCGACCGGCTCTCTAGTACTACAACGACGCGTTTAAGGTGGTGGCTCCATCCTGCCTTCACGGCGAGCGGAGCGGCGTCTCTGGTGGGAGCGGCGCGCCCGCTCGTTGCGTAGCTGCGTATCCTCCAGCCACAGCAGCAACTCCTCCGGTCCGAACCGTTCCCGGGGCAGCATTTCCCGCACCACCCGGTACACCTGGGGACGGGTGATCCGGGGCATCTTTTCCCCCCCAGTCCTGCTGCAGGCCCAGCAGGAACGCTCCACCCAGCAGGCACATGGCTATGTGGTGATGCCAGCCGGACCAGCTACGGGTCTCGTATTCGTCCAGGCCCACGTCGCCCTTTTCCGTCTCGAACTCCGTTTCAATGGGCCACCTGGAACCGCCCACATAGGCCAGGGTCTCCAGGGGAGTATCCTCGGCAGCGTTGGACAGGTAGTAGCGGGGCTCGCTGCCGTCCAGGTTTCGGCGGTAGACGGCCCATGCCTCCTGGCCCGGCTTGCCCTTCCGGGTTACCCGCACCCGCTGGGCGCAGAACATATAGCTCCGCGGTCCCTGGCTTCCCTGGGCCACCGTTATCTCCCGCCAAGCCTTATCCGGCAACTCGCCACTGCGCTGCTCCATGGTACGACGCTGCCCGTCCCTGAGCCTGGGCTTGCGGGGGCGCCCGGACCCCTGAGACCCCGGACTGGTCCAAGCCAACTCCAGGGGCCAGACCGGAGTGCTGCCCGGAACGTCCAGCACGTAGCGCATCCCCAGGCCCGCCAGGGACTCCCGAAAGGACGGCGACATCCCGAAGGCGTCGTCCCCGGCAACCCATCCGGCCTTGAGGTGGCCCAACCCCAGGGCCCGCTCCAGCAGCTCCAAGGCCAACTCCGTCTTCGACCGGTAGCTCAGCCGCTCCTCGGGCACACCCGCCGCCGCACACCGGTCCTGGTCGGAGATCCAACTCTCGGGCAGATACAGCCCCTTGTCCACCAATGCCTGTCCCAGCGGGCTGACGTAGGCCAGGAACATCCCCGCCTGGCAGTTGGCCACCTTCCCCAGCCTGCCGCAGTACTGCCGGGCTACCCCCACCGACTTCCGTCCCTGCTTGGGAAAGTCGCTGCCGTCCAACACCCACACCGCCTCGGGGTGAGCCAGCCTGGGGGCCAGGTATTCCTGCAGCCGACCGATGACCGCGGCATCGTCCCACCGGGCCTCGGTCAGAAAACGCTGCATCGCCCGGGCCGAGATGCCCACCGATTCCGACAGGTTCTCGGCGTTGCGCCGCTCCCCAGCCTGCACCAGCAGCCCCTGAAGATAGTTCCGGCTGTGCTCCCGCCACTGCTTGCGGCCGAAGGAGGCCGCGAAGAAGGCGTGAAAGTCCTGAAAGTTGTCGTAAACCCGCTCGAAACTCGCCCCATCCATCACCCAAACCACCCACTATCATCTTGACAACTATCCTACCAAACAACCCGTCGTTGTAGTACTAGGGGGCTGACCTACGGGCTGCAGGTGATCGAGGGCCTGCACCATGCGGGAGTGGAGTTCCGGTCACTGGCGGAAGACTTCGACACCTCGACGCCCACCGGCAAGCTCCAGCTCTCGATGGTGCTCGCCTTCAGCGAGTGGTGGCGGAACTCGATCAGGGAGCGCTCGGTCGCCGGCCAGGCGAAGGCGCGGGCCGAGGGGCGCTTCCCTGGGCGGCGGCCCAGCCTGACCGAGCAGCAACGGGAGTACATTCGGGCAGAGCGGTCGAAGGGAGTGAGCCAGCGGGATCTGGCCAAGCGACTGGAAGTCAGTCGTTGGACCATCCAACAGGCGGACAGGTAGGGGTTGGATGGAAATTGCAGCTTCTGCACGGAGTATAGACGGTTGGCAGCCTGCCCCAGTACCACCAGCGAGGGCAGCCCCGCGGCAAAGTTCTTCAGGTGGTTCATACCAGCTCAAAAGGTTTATCAGGTGGATTCGGGCAGCGAACGCATAAAGCTAGAAATCTGACCGGAAACCCTGATTCTCCCCAAGCAGTCGTTTTTTTAACGTCGATTATCGATGAAACGGTGGGTATTGCAACGTCTTACATACACTACTGGGCCATATAAGACTGGAATACGTCTGCTTGGCGTAGCGCAAAACCCGGCCGATGGCTTTCCGGCCAGACTTCTAGGACCGGTCCAAGGCCGGCGGGAAACGGATCGGACGACCACCAGCTTTGGCCCCGGAGCAGGTTGAGCATTGCCAGAGGACGGCCGAGAGGGCGCGGGATGCGCCACATGGCCCCGGTTCATGTACTGCTCACTGGGAACGGTGCGGAAGGCGCTGGCCGCAACCTCCCAGCCGGGGGTAGGACAGTCACCTGGCCAGGCGCCGAGAAAAGACCGGACCTCCCCCGCCACATGCCTATTCGTCCCTGGAAAAATGAAACGGCGATGGTGTCGCCAGCGTGGGAAAGTATGAACGACCAGCAACTGGATAGAAATCTCCGATCAGTAGGAAGAGAAGTTTTCGTCGCGTACTTTTCAGAGTTTTGCGACCGCTCGAGATCCAACGAGGACGTCGCCACACAGATTGAGGAAGAAAGGGGTTACACAGACAAGTCCTGCCGGTCCCGCACCAGTCATGCCCGCAGCATCATCGAGGCAGGGCGAGCGACGGATGCCTTGGCCATGGTTAGCTGCTCGACGAGTCCACTTGTGCCAAGCTATATCAAGAAAAAGGCCTCAGAATTGGTCCGCGAGCGGGAGTCAGGCCTGCTATGAACAAGCGACAGTTGCCGAAGACGCTATCGCCCGCCGACTGCATGTCATCCCCCCGGGACCGGTCTCGGCAACGCCGATAATGGAGCCTGTGCCAAAGCCTATGGCAACGGCAAGGACAAGACCATCTTCGCGGTCGAGACAACGTTGAAGGACGGCGAACAAGGTGCCGTGGAGAGACTCCGGCATGACAGAATTCTCAACGGCAATCCGTGGCCCACTGTGCCAAGGCCTGCGGAGGGCTGACCACACCCATGGTTCTTCGCCCGGAGAGATCTGGACTGATACAATGAAATTGCTGCTGGAAACATGGAAGGGAATCACCGGGAAACCCCGAGCGCCCCACGCCAGCTATCACTAGTACCGTTTCCATTTGAATATGCCTTATACCGGATATCCGCTTCACCTGTAGTAATTCCCGCGCAATCAGGAATCCAGAGTTAGAGGCAGCTTTCCAACATCAACAAAACTATCTGGAAACAGTACTAAACTAAAGCCAAGGTGAAACGCGCAGATGGTGGGGGTCAAACTACGGAGCCGGGTCATTCTCCAGGTACGGATGAGAGCGATTCACCAGCGCAACCCAACTGATCATCATCGCCACTTCGATGTGCATCCCACCTTGGCTTTGGTTTAGGTAGCGGTTCCCACCCCGTCGGTTCTCCTCCGGCCGCATACATCTGAGCGAGGCGGATCGTATCTTGATCGTCATCGGAAAGCAGTGGAAACGACTCTGAACTGGCCAGTCTGTCCACTGCGATCTCTAAATCTCCTCCGAAGGAGTCGACTAAGGATTGCCAGGGAAGGCGTTTCTGACGAACTCCACGGGTTGAATAGGCGTAGCCTGCCCCAGACCGCAAGGCCGCCAGCACAAAACTGTCTTCTTCTAGGAGACCGGCAAGCCTCTTGGTGAAGACAACCTTAGTTTCGCCTTCAAGCCACCGGATGGGGCGCAGGACGAGACTTACAATATTCCACTCTTTCTCGAGATCTTCCGCCGACGAGGAGACAAGCTCATCTACGAGTTGATCTTGCAGATCCGACGCTAGCGAATCGCTTATCAAACCATACCCAAGTCCTTGTTGATGCCCCACCAAATCGATGACTTCCAATTTCCCAGATAGAGTATGTATCCTTTGAAGGAGTTCTCTCACACAATGTCCAAGAGTCACCGGGTCCTCGACTCTTTTCAGCAAGCGATATAGTATCCGGGTTACTCTGAACCTTGGTGAGATTCCGAAGAGTCCTCGGTCATCATCGGGCAGTCCAGCCATTAAATTGGTTAAGACGGGAACGGCTATCGGCACCGTGTCTGCATGGAAATCAACCTCGAAGTCCTCAAGTCTTTCCAGCGTCTCCTCGATCTGCTGCTCATTTAGGCTATCTAGCAGTTGCGTGAGACGTGCCTCGTCTGCCAATGCGTCAACCAATTCCCGAATTCCAGCAGTTGCGACAGCGGATTCATCAAGTCCGGCGTTTAAGTAGATTTTGAATACGTCCTCACAACCTATTCTCCTGTCTCGTCGCAACTCACTTTCCCGTGTCTGTATATACAAACCAACACCTAGGACGCTGTGGGTTGCGGGAAAGAGAATTCTGAAAACGGCCTGTAGTAACTTGTTGTCTACGCGCGCGCGTTCAAGCATAGCTTCAAGATCGCGTTTCGCTTCCTCTAGTCTGTCTTGTGGTTTGACTGTCCATAGAATGTCGGACTCAGAATGCACGATGTTCTCGCGATGCTCCCTCAATTCCTCATACAACCTCGGTCTGAGCACCCGGACTGCTTCCAAACCGAGAAGGTCCGCCAAGGCTACCTCTTTTCCAACGAGTTCCAGAGTAACGGGAAGTGAATAAAGATAGCGTTTCGTATCTCGTAGGTTGGAGAGCAACGGCCTCACGATCTCCGGGTATACTTCCCTCCATACATCCCTGTCTAGGTCTCTAACCTCTCTGTTCCGAACAAGTTCACTGAGTTGATTGAAAAACATTTCCTGCAGGATAGACTCATGTGTGGAAGGCAGGTTGAAACTCAACTGAACAATTTTGTCCAGGTAAAGCTGACCGGCTGTTCCGATTTCATCAAAACTCTTTGCAACGTGCTCCCTGTCGAAAGCGAGCAGGAAAATCAAGTACGGCAAATCAGATGTAAGTCGTACTAACCTCATAAGTTCCCGGGTCTCGCCGTACTCTAACCGGTCTATGTCATCAATGAAAACGACCACCCGAATCTTTGCATTCCCTAATGCCTTGCTTAGATGATCGCGCTCTGAGAGAAGACTCGTGGGTTCTGTAAATTTGTCCGTCAAATTGCAAGCTACATTAGACGCCAAGACCGCACCGGGGACGGGAATATGTGGTGCTATCAATTTGCCAAAACCAGTGAGGAGCTTGGCCACATCTTTCAGTCGGTCGAACTTCCCTTCGCCGATCTGGGCACTTAGCTCGTCGAAAAATCGTGTGATTAACTCTGCAGTGCCTCTAAAGAGCCACGGATTGAACCGCAATACAACTACCTCTTCCGTTTCTCTCTCCAGCGTCTCTCCGATCATATTGAGCACGGAAGTTTTGCCTGAGCCCCATTCTCCTGTTACTGCGGCGGTAAAACCGTGTTCAGCTCGGGTCGCGAGTATGTGTCGAGCTACTGATTCAGCAAATGACCGCCTGCCGAGGCGGTCATCTTCCAGTCGTTCAATGGGTCGGTCAGCATTGAAGAAAGTGGAAACTTCAGAACTCTGATTGTCGGTCATTTCAGTATCCCTTATTCCGAATCATCTACCGAAGGACGGCCTTGGGGACAGCCCTTGAGAAGCCATAGGGTGCCCCTCCGAATTTGGGATAATGGTTTTGGAACTGAAACCTGCCCGGAAACAAGGAGCAACCAATAGATGATGCTACCATCGTCGTTGTAATACTAGAAGGCGGCGTGTCCGCGGAGGACGCAGGACTGCGCCATCTGGCTTTGCATACGCGGCGGTACCCCGGGAAATTGGCGACTCCCAAGTACTCAATCCAAGCACACCCCTCACGCGCGCTGGTACCCCAGCCTACGCGATTGGCCGATTCCGTCTACTTTCCCGGTGCCAGCTACTTTTTGGGTCCCGAGGAACCGCCTGACGAAGCGAAAATCCAGCGCACGCTGGAACGCGGCAAAGTCGTTGCCCTCATTGGCCAAGTTGTGTAGGTCAACCGCAGCGCCGGCGAATGGAGTCTGTTCACCGACCACGGGCTGAAAGCCGGCAGACCACCCCAGGCGGCCCCGGCCTGAACGGCCTACAGATCGGCAAGCATTACCGCTTCAAGTGCGCGGAAGCCACCGAGCCAGACCCACTCTGGCGAAACCAGAAGACGCTCTACCTGCAAAGCATCGAAACGCCGGAATTGCCCGGAAACGGCCCCGGAGCGCCCTGCATATCATGACCAGCAGCGGAGCGCCCAAACAGAGCGGCGGCACTGAGATACGGGCCACCGCCCCTTGCGTCCCGTACAGACGCAACCCGGGACGGGGGTGGCGACTACGGCTCCTCTGAACTCCGTCCATCAGGTCCTGCGTCCCTCCGGGTGCTGGACATCAGCACGGTCCGGCCTGGGCTCTGAGATCTCTGAAGACGTCCGGGGACTGCCCCACGGGCCTTGCTTTAAGATTGTTCGTTAAATGTATTTAACGTGCAATCTGTTGAGGCCGAGATTGCGTCCAGCAGTCAGAAGGACTGTTTTGCGAAGGCATTTTCGGGGTCTGGACCCCTAGCGAAATGCACCTGTCCGCTGGCCTGTGCTGGCCGGACTGCGGGATTTCCGGGCGGAGCGGCCCCTTTTTTGTCGGCTCGGGAATTTCAGAGTCCTAAAATCTCATCCTGAGAGGACGGATTCTCCTGAATCCCGGTCGACCGGCGGCGACGCCCCTTTCAGTCCGATTCCCCGGTAATAGCCGCCCCGGCCCTCCGTAGCTCAACAAAGCGGTCAGAAGGGAGCTGTGACGAATTTACGAGAGTTGATTTGGCGCATCTCAGAGCGTCCTGATCGGAGGATACCAAGATGAAATTGGCGTGGGATCTATAAGCGAACCCATGAACACCCCAGCACTTGAGTTGCTTAAGCTTTTTCCTGATCTGTTCCTCGTCAGTCCCAGCCACCTTCTTGCGGCGGTCGATGCTTTGGTCGAATACCAGGGTGAGCTTCTTTGGACGAGCTTTGGCAATCGTTACCAGTTCGCAGACCAACAGATATTTATTAAGGTTTCCCCTCGGTTCGTCCAACCGGAGTCCGGTGTCCGGGTCGAGGAATAGGTGATCTTGGCAAGCATCGCCTGCCGCGATCCAACGGTCCCGGGGGCGATATTTCCTGAAGGTTTCGGTAGTAACTGCGGACACGCCCAGAAAACAGCAATAGGCCTCCGCATACGACGTAGGGTCTTGGTCAGTAAACATCGGGTGAACAGACCAAGTTCCACAAGCGGAGAGCCACCGTAGGATGCTCTGCTTTACGATGTCGTAAGAGTCTCCAAACTTATCGTGATTCATGGTGAGAGTTAACCTCCTATTTGCCCAGAACTGGCTATTGAATATGATGCTCCCACAAACGGGCGTTTCCAGCGCGACCATCTCCACCGAGATCGTAATGGTCATGGAAAACATGATCACCATTCAAGGCGGGGCCGGAATCTTCAACTCCCATCGCTCAGGCCAACCCCCAGCAAGCCCAGATGTTCGGCTGGAGCGAGCCATTTCCCGACGCCGAACCCCTCAAAGCCGTACATCGCTAGGTTGATTCGCCGACAGGCAAGCCCGAGGGGAATCCTGGACGTCTTCATACACGGCCTGCTGGGCAGTAGCGCGAGGAGGAGGCTTCGCGATAGCCCGCCTGGTAGCATTCACAGCCCGGCGTCCCGTGCTGGCATTCCTCGGCGGATTCGTTAGGCCCGATCTACACTCCGGTAGGCTGACCACCGATGCTGAGGCGGTCTCGGCGCAGTTCCAGCACTCGCGCCGGGCCATACGCCCTCTACTGTTCGTCCTTGGGAGGGACCATATCCGATGCCCAAGGATTCCATCAGGGGCTATGGTCCTCCCGCCACTCGTCTCCGGGCATGATTCGCAGCATGAACTCGTTGAACATCGGCACGGTAAAGGCGGTATCCCCGTGGCTTGGACTCCAAATCATCCCCTTGCCGATCAACTGGTTGCGGGTGGGAGCAAGCGAACTCACCCGCCGGCCCAGTGCGTCCGCTATGTCGCCGGAACGGTGAGGCCCGGGCCCCAGTTGAGACATCGCCCGGACGTATAGTTTTTCTGCCGGCGTGAGCCGGTCAAACCTCACCAGGAAGAAGCTCTCGTCCAGCGCCGCCATGGCCTGTCCGGACGCTATCTCAACGTCCGCGGCAGATATAGGAGACGCTTCAGCCACGTCCCATACGTGTTTCCCCCACTCCTGAAGGAAGTAGGGATAACATTGCGCCTGCCCCACGATCGCATCCAGAGCTTCGGGTTTTATCTCCACCCTCTGGTCGGCCGCCGGTTTGGCTATGGCCAGTCTCGCGTCCTCGGGCGACAACGGCCCGATTTGAGGAAAATCGAAGAGCCTCTCGGCGTAGGATTTAGCCCGTCCCATGCGGCCGCGCAGTTGCGGCAGCCCTGCTCCAAACATCACCACCGGCAGTTGAAGCTGCGACGTGCGGTGCAGGGCGACAATCAGCGCACCGACCTCATCCTCTCTCACGTACTGGAGTTCGTCGATGAACAGGGCCAAACAGGAATCACCCGCTTTTGCGGCGTTCCCGACCGCTTCCAGCAGGTCCTGCAAGTCAGTTTCCAAGTCTCCGTTGTCCGCCAATCCGGGTTCGGGTTCGAAATCTAGGCCAACTTCGATGTCCTGATATTTCACCTTCAGGGACCGGGCGAAGCCAGCCAGTCCGGCCAAGGCTCTTTGCGCCAATTGCTTGGCTGCTTCACGGTTGGAGAGGCGCAGCAGCGCCACGCGCAGTTGCGGGGCCAGCATGGAGGGGAGCGAACGATTTTCGGGGGCTTCGAACCATACCGCGTGTATGCCGGACGGCTCCGCGTCGAGACGGATGCGGTCCAACAGCACGGTTTTGCCCACGCCGCGCAGGCCGACCATTATCATGCTCTTAACCGGCATACCCAGTTTGGACCGCCCCAAGACGATCTCCGCCCTTTTTCTGATCTCGTCGCGGCCGGCCAACTCGGGCGGACGAGTGCCGGCTCCGGGCGCATAGGGATTAGTCATCGGATTCATAGGGATATTCTATAGGACGTTTATGTCAGTTTACAAGATATACATAATTCACCTAACTTTGACATAGACCCAATCCCATTAGCTCCCGACTGGCAACATCACATGGATGCTGGCAGGGTTAGCCCGGCAGCGCCACTGGAGCGTTGCGCCTATGGTGACTTCTGGGTGCAGCCGATGACTTGCCGCCCGTCGGCTGGTGGGGGCAGTGGGACTGGCCTTCGATGTGCCGGGCGTCCGCACGATGGAGTAACATTGCCTCTGCGCCGGAATTAGAGAATGTCCACTCAGGGGGACGGCTCAGAGGGCTATGGCGGGCACGAACGAGAAACTCACTGCGGCCGTCGAGGAATATTTCGCCGACCTGCGACGTATACGCTCTTCGGGCGGGGCGACGGGTGAACGGTCCTACTATCCGCCGTTGGCCAATCTGCTGAAAGCCGTCGGCACCACGCTCAAGCCCAAGGTTTTCTGCGTCAGCGAGCTGACGCAGCAGGGGGCCGGACATCCCGATTTCGGCCTCTTCGCCGCCAAGCAGGTGTCGAAGGGCCAGCCGAAGCAGGGCCAGCTACCCGAGGGCGGCGTGGTGGAGGTCAAGCCCGCTTCCGATGACGCCTGGCTCACCGCCGACAGCGCCCAGGTCAGCAAGTACTGAGGGCTGTACCGGCTGGTGCTGGTGACCAACACCAGCGACTTCGTGCTGCTGGGCGAGGACACCAACGGAAATCCCGCCAAGCTGGAGACCTTCCGCCTGGCAGAATCCGCTGCTGACTTCGACAAGGAGTTGCAGCACCCGCGCGCCTTCGCTAACAAGGCCGGCCTGGCGCTGGCCGAGTACCTGGGCCGCGCCCTGTCCCATCGGGCGGCCGCTGGTGGAACCCCGCGATCTAGCCCGGCTGCTGGCTTCCTACGCCCGCGACGGCCTGGCCCGGGTCGAGGCGGCGGGCGACGCGCCATCGCTCAATGCCGTTCGATCGGCGCTGGAAGAAGCGCTGGGCGTCCGGTTCGAGGGCGAGCGGGGCGTAGCCTTCTTCCGCTCGACCCTAGTATTACAACGAGGTTTCACAAGAAGGGGGCCTTGAGCACCTCTTCATGGCTATCAGCCCACACTCTTGACAGCTTTGTGGGTTTGCATTCCGCGAAGCGATTTCTGCCCAGAAACTGATGAAATTGACGAAGCGTCGTTGTAATACTAAGCGTCTGAGATAAAAAGGGGGATCACTCATGTACACCGCCCAAACCTACATTATCATAATAGTTGTCCTAGCATCTGCGTTCATCTTCGGCATATATATCGCATTTCGCAGCCTCCGAACCAGGTGCCCAAGATGCCATAGCATCAATACGCGCAAACGCCGTAGCAGCCATCGTTATCGCACTCACCGCTGCCGTCAATGTAACATCGCATTCGCTCCTAGCACTGGCAGACGACGATATGCGCCATCCGCTCCACACAGAGTCAGACAACAATTCGTGGCGGAGACCTGCTCTAGTCCGCACCATGGAGCGCAGGGGTCTGGGGGCCGGTACGCGTGCGGATGTCGATTCGAGTGATCGGTGCCGATCAATGGTGCGGTGCTAATAGTTAGATCCTCTAAGCTGGACTCCCGACTAAATTAAGATGTCACGCCGTGACCGCTGGGGCGGACTCACCAGTTAGTCGCCTCTGCACGGCCCGAAACGCGGGCGTATTGATGCTTTGTACAAAACGTAGACAAACGCTAAGGACAGGGTAAGCTAACCAGACCCCTCTTACAAAAGGTCCAGACATGCTTACCCTGCCCGACACGATTTTACCCGTTCTCGACCCTTTCGCATCACTGTTTCACGACCCTACTTGGCGGAAAGCTCAGATCCTGCTGTGAAACTGTTGTTGTCCAGTGATTCTGTCCCCTTAGTTGAAAAGCGAAAATGTCATCTTGGTTAGAAGGTGTCGCCTTGGGCCAGCCGGGAGTCCAGAGAGTGCCAGTCCCGCCGGCTGTTGGTACCAGAGGTTCCGGAGACGCCGACGTCCTGATAGATGTGAGAGAGCGCCACGCCGGCAGCCAGCAACTGCTGGCGTTGGGTTTCCGGGTCGCTGCCGGCCAGCTCGGAGACCCTGGGGCGGCTGGTGCGGACGTAGCCGTAGGTATCGGGCATCGTTCTCCCGTCCAACTGGTAGTTATTGCACTATACCTTTGTGACCCACGCCTGAACAAGCTGAAGGGAGTGAATTGTGGCCCAGTGTCACAAACGCGCGTTTGTGACCCACCCACCCAGGCCGACTCATGCACATGGATCGCTCCGGAGTTGAGCAGGTCTCAAGTGTCACTGCTGGGGCTGGCTGGCAGGATTCAACCGTCACATGTCAGCAATCTTGCAGCCCCGCGGCCCACTTTTCGCTGAACAACGACAATTTGGAACGTTGATGACACAGTCAGATCGTGAATCCCAATTCCGTCATAAAAGCCAACACTCACTATCCAATTTGCAACTCCGGATGAAATACCGGGTTGATTTCAAAGACCTCGTCCGTATCGGCACGTCGAGCAGACAGACTCGCCAAACGCCTTTGATGAGTTCGCTCCATCTCATCAGCAGGGTACACAAACTCGCTCGGGCCAGAAATCCCCAAGAAGCCGATGTCGCACAACAGGTTGATATAATCTTCCGTATCCTGAATGGCTACCCCCGCTTGAGCTAACCGCGTTTGGATGGTCGGAGCAGTAACGATAGTCTCACCGGCAACCGCGAATTCGTACAAAATCTCTTGCAGCTTTCCCCTGGCGGGATCGTCCTCTGCTTGGACAGCTTCGAACGCGTAATGTGAATATTCTCTCCGGGCATCTCGTAGGTCGTGTTCCATCACTGTGCTATGGCCACGGTTCGTGGCTTTGGAAACAGCGGACCTGAGGAAAAAAATTACATCGCGCGGCCTAGGCAGCGTGCTCGCAAGTAAAAAATCACGAACTGGGACACCGTCCACCTCGCCGGGGAATAGCGCTTCCCAAACTTGTTCTGCGTCGGTACCTTCAGGAGCGTGTCTAACTAGTCTCTGGTTTATGATTTTGAGCAACATCTCGCTATCCTCCCACGACACCCGTTCGACGGGCAGTTTGTCCGGTTCACTCAGAAACGGCCGTATCTGCGCGAAAATGTCGCTTCGGAGCATGATGGCGATGTTGGCTTCTACCGACGTCAGTCCACGCCCGGACCTGCGCAAATCGCGCGGGATTTCTTGCACCACAGAGAATAAGCCCGCGATCATGTCAGCTAGTTGCTGTACGTGGGCACCTGGTTTCCACGGTTTATCCAAGTTGTCAATGACGACCGCAAGTTTGTCAAATTGGCTCAGGGCATCACCAATACGTATCCGCAGGTCACTGATGAGTTGTTCATGCAGAAGTTCGCTTACTCGCGCCCGTTGGTGCGTGGCACCTGAAGGCAGGCCCAATCCTTTTAGGCTCTGAATAGCGTTATCCAGCTTTTCAGAAAAAGGACGCTTTATGATATTGGCATGGGATTCCACGAATTTTACGAGCGCTTCTTCGCTGTCGTCTCGCGGAAGATATGAAGGACGTTCAGTAATGGATGCCTGAACGCTCAGAGCGATTTCACTGTAGATGAGATATTTCCAAAGGCTTGCAATGAGATAACCGCGCTCAGAACGCTCTTCCAGTTCTGTAATAACCCTGACTAACCCGTCAACTTCATACCCGACTGGATTGATCGTAGTTGCGTGCTTGGCGAGGTTACGGTCCGCGTCGGATTCAACGCTCAACATGATGGCAGTTTTGCCAGTACCTTTACGGCCCACGAATATGGCTACTTGGTCTGACAGGGCGCGGTAAAAAGAGCTTGTTTCTACGAAATACTCATCCAGCGATTCTGTCTCATTTTCTGCTACAGGGTCGCCCAGGCTAATATTTCGGAGATCTATACCGTTAGAGAAATCCCTGGTATTTTGCCTTCTGGGTCTACGATTTGGGAGGTTTTGGCCAACCTGAGTGACCCACGTCGTGAGTATTGACCCACACAACTCGGCGGTGTCGTGAGTTTGGAGCAGGTGGTGATAATCGACAGGAACGTCATAAGGAACGTGGGCCAACATCAGAAGTGGGCGCTCCAGTCCATGAGCTAATCCTGCAAAAAAAGCGGCCTTAATGTTGTGATGCTGTCGAGTGTCGTGCTCCTCACTTAGCAAATGGACCACAACCGCATCAGCTGTAGCCATTTCCTGAGCGTACCAATCCAAACCCGGCATTGGATTTTCGATAGGGTCGTCGATCCGGAGAGCGTTTCCGAACTTCGAGCTTCGCAGGATCTCCTGGGTGGCGTTCACAGCATTTGTGGGCACCGGAGGTTTGACATAGAGAATGGTAGGCAACTCAGGGCGAGCCAGTGGTCTTTGGTAGAGGCTAGGCAAAAGGATTTTGTCAAGATCGATCCAAGGCCGCTCTTTCAAAACCGCAGATTCAAGCTCTTCATGATTGCGGTACTTCGCGTACCCAAGCGGGACTAGATCGAAGTAGTATCGTTTGAAGTTTGAAGGGCCCTGCTCAATGCCTTCATCAACCGACAAAAATATGCGTTTGAACCTGCCTATCGCAAAGCCGAGTTCGAAAGAAACGTTGGGATTAGGGTAGGTTAAATCGCAGGCGAATACCTGTGATCGCTTTATTCGATCCTCAATATCTCGCCATAGAAGCTTGCCGGACACGACCGAATCGGTCCAAGTGCTGAACCGCACCCGAGCTTTTTTGATCTCGCTATTTTGGGCCAGCCTTTTGTTTGCCTGTTCGATAGTTTCACCGATGGCAGGTGGGTTAGAAGGATATGCGTAAAATACGTTGGTTCGGCGAGGCATGATGAATTACCTTCCCGTTTCCATGAAATTCAACTTGCTGGCCACTGCGTTCGAAACTGCACCATCATCATACATAGTAACGGTTGGCGCACATGCAATAGCCCCTTACCTCATTCCTGTGGAAAATGCCAGAGCAATCGCGTTTTAACTGAGTAGGACTTTCTGGAGGTAATCGTCTCTCCAGCCAGCCTGCAGGCGCTTGCCCCGGATGCCCACTTTCAGGCTGGTTTCCCGCTTCAGCAGGTTGTGGGCAATCTGCCTCAGAGTTGCCATGTTCTGGGGACTGTTGTCCAGGCGCATCCGGCTCTGGTCTTCACGGAAAGTGACATCTAGGCTCCAGTGCAGCGAGTTCTCAATGCTCCAGTGCGCCCGCGCCGCCCCAGACACTGCTCAGCCGATCCTGCCAGGCTGCTGATGTAATACCTGGAATGCACCGTGGCCTCCGTGTCCGTCTCCCGCCGGCCTACCACCTTGACCACGGAACGCAATCCGGGCCAATCCTTCCCGGTGCTCAGATACTCCAAGCAGGACGGTTCGCTGATTACCCAGACTCCCGCCGTTCTAACCGCCCGTGCCCCAACTGTCGCTACAAAAGGGAGCGGAGACGGCGCTCCACCCGGAGTAGGGAGCAGGGCCAGCAGAGGCTTACGCACTGGATGAACAACACCCGGCACAGGAAGGCCCGGCTTGAAGCCGGCTCTTTTCTTTTCTCCACTTCGCCCCAAGAGGGCGGAGGACAAACTCTCAGAACGACACCGTACCAGGAGCTAATTCGGACGGGTTTCACCGCGGCCAGACCAGTAGGTATCGCTATCGGGGTTCAACTGGTTGGCCCGGTTGTCGTCATCACCCCCATCATTATCATCAAGGTCCTCTTCCCAATCATCGGGACGCTCGTCGTACCCTCGAGACTGCCAATAAGCATCATTATTGGGATTCATCTGATCGGCCCGGTTGTCATCGTTCCCAGGCATTTCGCACCTTCTGAACGTGATGTCGGAAGATTCTAATATATACACGGGGAGGGCGAAAAGATCTCCATCCGGAATGGACAGGAACGGTCCAAGGGTCCCAGAGAGAACGTTGCCGGCCCAGGGGGAACCCCGTAGCCCAAACACACTGGACAGAAACGGGGCATGGGATAGAGGACAGGCATCGGGAAAGGCCCACTGGCATCGGGTCATCAGGTGCGGGAGAAGAAAAGAGGCGGCACCGGATCTATTGAGACGCCGGAAACAGCATCATCCCCAGACGCCATGTGACAGAGACCGCTCCTGAGCCGAGGAACCTTATCGACGCCATTTCCGCAGGCACCTGCTTGGGACAAACAGTCCATTTATAATCCCCCGACACCTAAGCGCCTCATCCCCGACCGGAGACTCTGGCAACCAGCAAGAAACAGTCAGACCACTGCGAGAAAACCGGGACTCACACCATCACACCAGTAGAGGGCGAGATGAATATCGGCATCCGATACATCGGCGACGAGAACCTGAACGAAGAGGCCATAGCCCTGATCAATAAGCTGCTCTGGGATGATGAGATGCCCGTGGCTGTCGCGGGATTCGACTACGAAACGAAGGTGATCGCCACAACCGGCCAAAGGGTCATCATAGCCAGCGGGGACGAGGGTCTGGTCCTGGACCTGCTGCACGACGACATCGACCTGATGAGGAGGGATGGACGGACGCTGGTGATCAGGACCCGGAACGGAGACGAACACCGCCACCGGTTCGGCAAGGACGAAACGGTCCAGGAACTGGTGGAAGCAGCCCAACTTCTAAAGGACACTGTCACGTCCCAACCCGCAGGACAAACCTCAGCGGGTGGGAGTCAACGGGCCCAGGAAGAGGGGGTGGAAGACGAAAAGCCTCCTCACATCGCCGAGCGGGTAAAGTTCTGGGAGGAACAGGACCGGATCAACCAGCAACTTATCCCCAGGGTGGTCCGGCAGCACGAACTCCTGACCCGCCATATATCGGACCACGAAATGCTGCCCATCGTGGCCGCAGCTGCTGCCAGAGAAGCCATAGCGCAGGCCCAGGCGGAGACCCTACGGCAGTTTGAGGAAGCTCGCGCCCTCAATCAGGAACTCGCCAATCAGTTGGAACAGACCAGCACGGAGCGCGACGAGCAGAAGAGACAACACCTGGAGGAACTGTCCGAGCTCAAGAGAGACCGCCGCGCACCGTGGGTACTCGCGGGTGTGGCATGCGCCGTCGCCGCGACGGCAGTCATACTGACGTTCGTCATCTGAGAGAATCCGCCATGACAATGAACTCTCTAAACCTGATGCCCAAACTCCTGGATCTCCCCAAGGAACCGGGCCTCGACCAACGGTCAGCCCAAGGACACCTGGAGGCCCTGATCCATACGGACAAGGGTACATACGCCGCCGAACAGGCCTCGGCCGCCGCCGCAGGGTTCTGGACCGTCTTCGATACCGTGAACGTCGATGACACCGTCCTGAAGGCATACCAAGCCCAGTACCCGAACCTGGCAGAGGAACACTCCCTGCATGAACACTGGCTGGAGATGGTGGACCGGGGAGAGGGGTCCATGATCGGGTTCGTCAGCGGTATCAAGGGGAAGGTGGCGAAATTCAGCGCCGCCGACCAGCTCAGGGATGCAGGGTGGACCGGAGTTGAAATTGCACCGAACCCGACTCAGCCTGTCTTCGACATCACGGCCACGCCACCTGAAGGCGTAGCGGAGGTCCACTGGCAGGTGAAGACCGGAGGCTCGGAGTACGCCCATGAAGTGGCGGACGCCATGGCTGAGAATCCCGACGTCCAGTTCGCAGTGAGCTCCGAGATATACGAGAGGATCGCGGACTCCACTCCTGAGGTCGTGGACCAGCTGATGGACATGGGAGCGGACTGGGAACTGGTGGAAGGCATCCAGGACGGGCTGGGCACCCTTGCCAATAACCTGGGAATAGACGTACCCGACAGTCTCGTAAAAATTCTCCCTTACGCCGGAGCCGTCGCGGCCGGCGCCCGGCTGATTTACGGCGTCATCAGGACCGAAAGGGAGTTCAGGGAGGCCGACCGGACCACCAGGAACAAGATCCAGGTTGTGCAGGCCCTGACCCTGATGGCCCGTATGGGAATTACCACCGTCCTGTCCACCGCCGGAGTGTCCGGCGGAGCGGCGGCCGGGACTGTGGTCCCGGGCTTGGGCAACCTGGTCGGAAGCAGTGTGGGAGCCCTGAGCGGAGGTTTGATGGGGATGTATCTGAACCGACGTCTCCAGCCGCATATGCTGCGGCTCGGGCTGAACATCTGCGGACTGGAGGAAGACGACCTGTTCTACTTCAAGAACAGATCGAGAGTGGACCAGTTGGCACTTTCTTTTCAGGAAACCGCAGACCAACTCGCAAAGCCTTAAATCGGTGGAACCTGCCGGCGGCTGCAAACAGGGAGGACCTGAGCCGTTCGGACCCCTGAAACCACCCTCGGGGAAAGCAGGCGGATCAACCGAACTTGGAACGTCCCAGCCACTGGTGCAGGATCTGGGCAGCGGTCTGAGGGTCGTCGGTGATGATATCCACCTGCTCTACCCGCTTGCTGGTGAAGGAACCCCGGAGGGAGAGATCGTAGATCCACCACTAATTCCCGTTGGTCAGGACCGCCACGCCGCTCTGCATCCTGGGAGAAGCCTGGGCGTACCGCCGCAACTGAGGGACTGCCCCATCCAGTTCCGCCCGGAGAGGCTTGGACTCGATGACGATGTCGGGCGGCACCGCGTTGTTCCCAATGGCCTGAACGTCGGTGGTCCCGAACATGGCATAGTCCGCACGGCGTCCGTTCTGGTAAGAGCGAGGATATTCGGGATGGCACTCCTTCGGGTCAGAGGTATCCCAACCCAACTCCCGGATGATGGGGTCGATGACGCCGTACCTTGTGTGGTCCTCCCGCCAGTAGTTGAGGTCTACCGCGTCCCATTCCTTGACCACCTCACGAATTTTCTGGATGGCGGTATCCACTGCACTGACACTCATTTTTCGATCTCCTATGCGATGAAAGTCACATCATGGTAGAGCGGCAAGCCCCGAAACAAACCGATCCACCTCATCCACAGTGTGGAAAAGGCCCTCCAGGCCCGTGGCCGATTCCCTCTCTTCAGGGGAACTCCCATTCCAGCGCCTCACATCGCAGTCCACGGTGTTGTCCGGCAACAAATCCCGGAGGCCCTCAATGCCTACCCCCATGTACCGCTCAAACCGGGTGACATGAGCGGTGAACTTCATTCCTCCGGCGTCATCACCGGGGACGGCTTCGATCAGCATGAGAGTCCGCACTCCTCCGTCATCCAGCAGACGGACGTACCCCACGGTCCGAGAGTAACCGTTCGCGGTGAAAATGCCCCTGACTCCATCCCTGAGCCGGCGATAGACCTCCCCGGTCCCCTTTCGTCAGCGAGGGTCTGGAGTTCGTTCACCGTCCGGTACGCCGACCTGGCGGACGAACCGCGAACCCGGGGGCGGACCTCCTCAGGCTCGATCAGATAGACCTGGGCCAACAGTTCTCTGCCGCTCCCGTCCTGGAAGTGCTGCACGGTCGCCACGTTGATGGGCACTCCCATCCCGGCCAGGTAGCGGATGATCCGCACAGTGCTGGAGTCCATGGAATCGGCGACCACCAGAGCGCGGTGCCCCTGGTTGAGCTGCTCCGGCAACTCCGTCTCAAACCTCTCCCTGAAAGCCGACTCCAACGTTTCTGAACCACCCAGATAGGAATCGGCGATTCTTTTGACCTGGTCGAAATCCAGGTCCTGCACCCAGGAGGAATAATCCAGTGCCTGAGCGGTGACGTCCCGGGGAGTCCGGCCACTCTTGAGTTCGACAACCACCAGGTCCCCATTCCTGTCGATGCACAGCAGGTCCATGACACCGCCGAACCCGGTGACCACCTGTCTGCCAATGACCATGAGTCCGGGATCCACGGCCGAAATGTCGGTAACCAGCCAATCCTCGAGCCACTGCTCCAGGCCGGAGTGCCTTGCCGCAATCTCCAAGAGCTTCCGGTCGGGGGTGATTTCCCAAAGTCGCACCTGCTGCATGGCTTCATCTCCCGAGGCAAAGCGTGATTGCCCAAAGTACTGACAGGGCCGTTTGAACTCTAGGCCAGTGGGCTAGTAGATTCAACATCGCTGAATTCGCACCCAGCCGGGACGTAAGGACCCCCGGATACAGAGACTCCTCATTTGGATAGTCCTGTTGACTTGCGAGACCCATCTGGTCTACACGGTGCGGCAGCCAGCCCGAGGACCGACCAGGGCGATAGAGGGCCTGCACCGGGCGGGAGTGGAGTTCCCGTCCCTGGCGGAGGACTTCGACACAGCCACGTCCACCGGCAAGCTCTAGCTCGCGATGGTGCCCGCCTTCAGCGAGTGGTGGAGGAACTCGATCAGGGGCCGCTCGGTCGCTGGCCAAGCGAAGGCGCGGGCCGAGGGGCGTTTCCCAGGCCGACGGCCGAGCCTGACCGAGCAGCAACGGGAGTACATTCGGGTGGAGCGGTTAAGGGGGGTGAGCCAGCGGGAACTGGCCAAGCGCCTGGAGGTCAGCCGTTGGACCATCCAACAGGTGGACGGGTAGGTTGGGTGGAGAATGCAGCCTCTGCAGAGCGCATGGCCAGTTGGCAGTTTGACCCAATACCTGCAAGGGCAGCGCGGAGGTCACCAGCGTCAGCAGCCTGTCCCCCGTGTTGGCCCGCCCTGGCGCGCCGCCGAAGCTGAGGTGATGGTCGACGAGTTCCCTCAGGCTCAGGTGCCGGGCGAGAGTGGCCAGCGGGAGCAGGCCGGTATTGGCCACCAGAGGCAGTGGTCGTCAAAGGTTATTTGGATTCGGTCGGAGTCGTTGCGTGGTAGCATTTATTGGGTGCTCCCGGTCTCGGATCGGTTTTGTATTTCCAAAACCATTGTCCCCGATGCAAAGGATCACTTTCTTGCCCCTTCAGCACGCCGCGGCACTCATCTTTCCGGTGGATTGGCCTTTAGTCACCCACGTAGATTTGTAGGTGGAAGATGCCGTAGCCTCGTACATCGCCAGAGTCCGGCGTTTGTTCGGTGGCTGCCTAGACGACGTAGGTCCCTGCGTCCAAGTGGAGTTTTATCATTGAAAGACCTTCGTCATCACCTTCATCTTGGTCCATCAAAATTATTTCGCCGCTGGGTTCCTTGCCTTGGAATAGATACAGGTAGTTGTCGACGTCGCTCTTCAGAAAAACGGTGATGTTTCCAGCCTGAGGCAGGTTGAATCGGTAGTATCCAGCTAGGTTTCTTTCGCCGCGCTCTGAGCGGAACCCATCGTCCCAGGCGGCCACACGGGAAACCGTCCGGTCGGTGAGCGTTCCCAAGTCCACCAGCGAAGCCTTTTCGATGAGTTCGTATGCACCCAGATTCTCGACAACCATTGACGTCAAACGATCGAATGGTATTTCCTCGCCACATGCTCCGGTCAAAGCGCTACGGAAATTGTCTGGGTCACTAAAGTCGTCTTTCCAAGTGGCGAGGATGCATTCCCAACTGTCGATTCCTGATCCCCCACATTGTTCTGCTGCCCAAAGGCAGGCTACTGCTTGGTCGTAATCTTGGAAATCAATCTTCCATTTCAAAGCGATCCGCACCCACTCCTCTGGCGTGTCAACTACCTCCTCCACCCTAGCCATCATTCTTTCAAACTCCCCTAATTCAGGGAACCATTGCCGCCAGCTGTGCGCTATTCGGATGTAATCCGCAGCACTCTCGGCCATGCTGTCCGCGTCAATCAGATACCTGATTGCTTCCAAGGTGTCTCCGCCTTCCATCGCTGAATCGGCTAACCCTACCGCTTGGCGTGATGCCAATGCGGATTCTCCGGGTTCAATCCAGTCGAGAACGGACGTGCCCAATGGAAATGGACCTTGGCTTTGTATCTCGGCGATTCTTGGCCAAGGTCTCGGTTGGTGGACTTCCCGGCAAATTTCCACGACCCTCTGGAAATCCTTCATCCCCACCCATGCACTGATGATCTCGTCCCATCCCTCTCCCGTTTCTTCCGCCATGAGTTCGGCTTTCCCCAAACATTCACGGGCCATGTCGGGATCTTCAAAATCGGCACCCCAGGCTGCTGCGGTGGCGATCCAGTCGTAGACGCTCGCGCCTCGTAAGCCCGCACGGGCCATGCAACGGAGCGCTTGCTCGTGGCCTTTGGCAGTTCGAGCTAGGCTTCTGGCTATAAATATCCATTCCGCCGCGGTGTTTTCTCGCGTTGGCATTGCCCAGACTCCTACTGCGATCAAAAGGTCAAAACGCTGATGCTGGCATTGCCGAGATTGCCACCTATTCCGGTTTGTGGACAGCTTTGACCGATGAACTGAACTCCCAACGTCGTAGTTTACTTTCCCACGGTTGTGCTCAGGATCGAAGTTAGAGCACATTGCACGGTAGTGCCGGGCATTCCTGAAGTACCTCGCAAATGGGCCAGCGTCTCACCTAAGAGGATGGCCGGTGGGCGAATTTACGGCAACATCCGCACTCTCCGCAACTTAGGCATCGCATTCGAACACCGCCGACTCCAACAGCGGGTCTTTCCCCCTCGAGTTCCAGTAAAGGAGTGGCACAATCGGTGACATCTCCGGTGGGCCGGTGGAACCACCGGCCCACCGGAGACCATGCAACCCGGACCCGTGATATTCGTCCAAGACCTCTTCAACCCACACCTCATCAAGAAGATCGGTCATGTACCTGAATGACTCGGTCGCTATCCTATATTCTCAATCACACACTTTTTGAAGTATCCAGAAGAGGCTGCCTGAAGGCACCCCCACTCCAATCACAACTCAGGATATTCCTGCCCGTGTTGGAACAATTACCTGGTGACACGAAGGCGACTAGCGCGTAATACCTGGACAACCGCGGTGGTGTACTGGCCATGCTGAAAACTGCCACTGACGAGTAGAATATAGGTTATCTGAATGAACAGGAACTGAACATGCCGATTCAGAACCGGGACGACGCTGTCGAGGCCGAAGGGCAAATCGCCGCGATATTTGCCGCTACTTTGGAAGGCAGGACAAATGCAATCAGGCGGCTGTTCGTCGAGTCGCTGGACTTCGACCCCCTTTCGGGTCAGGTCAGTCTTAATGGCGCGCCCATCAACGCAGTGCTGCCTGAAGCCGCCGAGCGCGTCGCCGTTCTGGGCGGCTTTCACGTGCTTTACATCCCCTTGAACATCCAGGGCATCGACCGCGTTCGTAAGGCCGAGGTGGACGCGGCGGCCCGGCTGATCGCCGACCAGTTGGGTGACGACATGCTGCTGGTCTTCACTAACACCTCGGCAAGCCAATTGCACCTTATCCTGCCCAAGTTCGAGGGTTCCCGACCAGCGTTGCGCCGCATGGTGGTGGAGCGCTACCTGCACCGCCGTGCGGCGGTGCAGCAGGTCGCCAGCATCTTCTGGAACCACCGGGACAAGGGCATCATTCGCGCCGCGTTGGATGCGGCCTTCGACGTTGAGCCAGTCACCAAGGAGTTCTTCGGCGAGTACAAGCGCATATTCGAGGAAACGATGGGGGCTGTTGCCGGGTTCGACGTGGGGGAGGACGAGGACAAGCGGGTCTTTGTGCAGACACTGTTCAACCGGCTGATGTTCGTCTACTTCCTCTCACGGAAGGGATGGCTAAGGTTCGATGGTAATGCCGAATACCTCAACTCCCTGTGGCGGGACTACCGTTCGCGAGAGAGCGAAAACAACTTCTACGTTTCCAAGCTGAAACCATTGTTCTTCGCCGGCCTTAACAACCCGCAGTCCCGCAATTTGATGAAGGATAACCCGGTGTTGTACGGCGTCATAGGTGACGTTCCTTTCCTCAACGGTGGCCTGTTCGAGGAGACGGAACTGGACAGGCGCAACGGTATCACGGTTCCCGACGCCGCTATCAAGCAGGTACTGGAAGGCCTGTTCGACCGCTTCAACTTCACCGTGATGGAGTCCACGCCCTTCGATATCGAGGTGGCCGTCGACCCGGAGATGCTAGGCAAGGTGTTCGAGGAACTGGTAACCGGCCGCCACGACTCCGGGGCCTACTATACTCCCCGTACGGTAGTGTCCTTCATGTGCCGCGAGGCGCTTAAGGGCTACCTGGGTGGGCAGGACACTGGCCTCGCCCCCGGGGCTATCGCCCGGTTCGTGGACAGCCAGGACACAGAGGGTATTGGCGTGGCCCAAGCCCGCGACGTGGCAAGGGCTCTGGCCGTGGTGACTGTGGTGGACCCGGCCTGCGGCTCCGGAGCCTACCTGTTGGGCATGATGCAGGAACTGGTTGAGTTGCAGACCGCCCTTTTCAGCGTTACGTCCGATTCTGCGTCGTTATACAAGTTGAAGCTGGAGATCATCCAGCGCAACCTCTACGGAGCCGACATAGACAGCTTCGCTGTGAACATCGCCATGCTGCGGATGTGGCTGTCATTGGCCATCGACTATGAGGGCGCGACGCCGGAGCCGCTGCCCAACCTGGACTTCAAGGTGGTTTGCGGCGACAGCCTCCTGGGCCTCGACCCCAGCAGCGGCGCCGAGGTGCAGGTCGCCCTGGGCCAGGACATGGAGCAGGTCCGACGGCTGGGTAATCTAAAAGGGGAATACCTGCGGGCCTCCAGCCGCGCGGACAAGGACCGGTTGCGCACCGAGATAGAGGTCTTGAACGCCGCCATCCGCAACGCCCTGAACCTTGCCGATACGGAGGGAGTGGTCAACTGGCGCGTCGAGTTCTCCGAGGTCTTCGACGCCCGCCGGGGGTTCGATATAGCCATCGCCAACCCACCGTATGTGAGGTTTCAGAAAATAAGCAGGGACTACAAGAAAGAACTAAAACCGATTTATGGTGCGGCAACAGTAGGACAATCAGATTTGTATTGCTACTTCTACGCCCGCGCATTGCAACTGTTATCAGAAGGTGGCATACACATTTTCGTGTGCTCAAACAGTTGGCTGGACGTCGGATATGGGGCAAAGTTGCAAGAGTATTTACTTAACAACTCCCATATTCTGTCAATCCATGAAAGCGCAGTTGAGCGACAATTCTCTACTGCCGACATCAACACAATCATCAGCCTTATTAGAAAGTCGACTCCCGGACTAGGGTCATCGACCCGCTTCGTGTCCCTTCGCGATGATTTTGAGAGCGCATTAGACAATTCCGAACTACGTCTAGAAATAACCCGTACTGGGGCTGAATTGGTAAATGGAGGAACTCGTGAAGGCAAATTCGTGGGCGAAAAATGGGGAGGCAAATTCTTACGTGCTCCGACCATTTACCACCACCTTCTGGAAAAATATGCTTACCGATTCGTGCGACTTGGCGACATTGCCACCGTAGCGCGAGGTGTCATTACTGGTGCAAACCAGTTCTTTTTCCTGAAGATCTCAGACATTAGTCGTTGGGAAATCGAGGAATACTTCCTTGCACCAGTAATGACAACGCCGATGGAATCAAGCAGCATTCTAGTTGAAGTGGAGGACTTGCCTTGCAAGGTCTTCATTTGCCACGAGCCCAAGACCCGACTAGGAGGAACCCGTGCTCTCGACTATATCCGTTGGGGTGAGAGTCAGGGCTTTCATCGAAAGTCTGCTCCCGCTTCTAGAAGAATCTGGTACAACTTGGGCGATAGGCGCACAACCCAAACTGCGATCAACATTTTTGTAGGTTCAACGGCGAAAACTGTTTTAACCTGTCGCCCTTTGTTATTCAGCGATAATTTTCAATCCATACACTTGAACGGCCTAGTTCCATCGGCCCTGTGCGCGTCGATGAACTCCACTCTCTGCCAACTAGTTGTGAACGTTGAAGGAAGGACAAACTTTGGTCAAGGAGTCCTGGAGATCCAAACTTATGAGGTATCTAACCTCAAGATTGTTGATCCTAGACTACTTCCTGAAATAGATACAGCCATATTTGCTTCCTCAGAGTGGGACGTGCTGAACCCCTCGGTCCAGAGGAGACATATTGACGAGGCTATTTACGACGTGCTGGGACTAACGGTGGGCGAACGGGACGCAGTATTTGAGGGTTTGCTGGAGTTGGTTAGCAACCGCCAAAGAAGGGCTGTTAGCGTCTAGGACGGCTCCCAGTGGCAAGACAAAATTTACTCTGATTTCAGCGTATCGCAAAGAGGCAATCGTCTCAAGGAGCAAGACCGTCCGCCATTACATCGGCGGTCTGGGCCGCGACGGCAAGCAGGAGTGGCCAAGGCCACCCTCTCAAGTCCGGCGAAGGGGCCGCCCTGCCCAACGGCAAACGCCGCCGCTACAGCGACCGTTACGGCTCTTACGAACTGTAGCCCCTGCTGTATCTCGCGTTCCTAGAATTAGCACTGGACACGAATTCGAAGAACCAGGGGTGGTTACAAACATTAACAGACCTAATGCTCGTTAGGATCGACAGCTATTAGGTGTGATGGGAGTTGCGATGAAGAGGATCATTCGCTCCAGAATTCGAGAATTAAACGACGGATTGTTGAATAACCCCGCAATATGTGCAATAGGGCACGTATTTGTGGCATCCCTAGTCGCTGGAACAATTGCTTTTCTCACCGCCCAGACGAACAAGGTGGTCTGGTTGGCTGACAGTAGAGCGATGTGGTATGTAGCTACCGTTGTCTTTCCACTTACACTCTCCGCCATCGTATCGATAACATGGCATATTTTTGGGGCACCGTGGTTACAGGAAATTGCGTTAAGGGGATGGGTACTGCATACTTTTTTCAATCCTCAGAGAACCGCAGTCAGATTAACCTTGCCGAGTCCTGAGACCTACCTGGTAATAGCTTCCGCAGCCGGGGCCGGTGCGGTTATAGCGCTAGATACATTTCCTTGGGTAACCACAACGATATCGGCCACATTAGTAGGGTCATTGACCGCTGCTGCAATAGTCTTATCCTCGCCTAATGTCGGAGCAGTCGCAACTAGGAGGCGGCTTTATTGGCAAACCGAGGAGTTTTACAGGCGTTTGTTGGACAATAAGAAACAAACACAGGCACGGGTAATCCGGAAGCAAAGATATCTATGTGCGGATTGCAGTGCCAATATTCGCTATGACACAAGGAGGTTCGCGTTGATTAGGCAAAATCTTTCCTTCCAAGGATCTCTTACTGAACACGACATAAAGGTAGTTTGCAATAGGTGCTCCCTTAATCAGCCTACAACAGGCGCGATCAAGGAACAATGAACATCCTCCACGGCACCACCGACCCTGACCTGCTGACCCGGCTCCGACGGATGCTGGACAGCTCTGCCCGTGCCTAACCTACGTCGGTTAAACTGGTTCAACCCAAACAAGAAGTAGAGGACAGTGCTCATGTCCACCAACAGAAGTGATCTGGACGAGGACGCAGTGACCGCTGGCAGGGCCATATACGGAAAACTTCGGGAACGCCTGGAGGCCGAGGACAGTGGCAGTTTCGTGGTCATCGACGCTGGCAGCGGCGACTACGAGGTCGACCCCAGTCCCGCCGCCGCCAGGCGCCGTCTCATGGCCCGCCAGCCTGAACCGGAGTTGTACGAGAGGCGAATCGGCCGCCCGGCATCTTACAAGCTGGTGAGCATCAGGCACATTGGCCGCGATGATTAACGGACGAGTATCCGCGGAGCTGGACTCGCTGGTCACCATCGAAATCAGGAACGGGCAGGGTGGTCTCCAAGCGTTGGAAGCCGTCGTGGATACCGGGTTCAACGGAGAGTTGGCCTTGCCGTCCGACTTGGTTCAATTTCTCGGCTTGGAGTACATTGACGATGTTCCCGTAGTCTTGGCTGACCTGCAGCAGAGGCCGGTCAGGGCTTACGAGGGCGTGGTGTCGTGGCACGGACGGCACCGGGAGGTCGTGGCCCTCGAAATGGGCAGCGAACCCCTTCTGGGTATGTCCCTACTCCTGAACTGCAGGCTCACCATCAACTGTCGGCCAAACGGGGCCGTGGTCATAGAGGAAGAGGAGTTTTAGCCACAATGCCCACCTCGAACATCCTCCACGCCACCACCGACCCGGACCTGCTGACTCGGCTGCGGGAAATGCTGGACAGCTCCGCCCGCGCCGACATCGCCGTGGGCTACTTCTTCATGTCCGGGTTCGAGGCCGTGGCCGACAGCCTGGCCCGGCTGGACAAGGTGCGCATCCTGGTCGGCCGCGCCGACCGGCCGGTGCTGGAGTCGGTGGCCCTGGGCCTGCAGCAGTCCGAGGCGTTGCGGGCGCAGCTGGACGCCGACGGGATGGTGCAGCGTCGCCAGCGGGAGGCCATTGCCCGCGAGGCGGTGGAGGGTATCGTCACCGGCGTTTCCCTGCTGCCCCAGACCGGCGAGTCCCAGCGGGCGGTGGAGCTGCTGCAGGGTCTGGTGGGATCGGGTCTTGTGGAGGTGAGGGCGTACCGCCGCAGCCCGCTCCACGCCAAGGCTTACCTGTGCTGGTACGACAACCATGCCGAGCCGGGGGCGGCGGTCGTCGGCTCGTCCAACCTGACCCTGGCCGGGTTCAGCGGCAACACGGAGCTGAACGTACGGGTCACCGGAGACGCCGAGATGGCGGCCCTGCGCGAGTGGTTCGACGCCCTCTGGGAGGACTCCGAGGACATCAGCCAGATGCTGACCGCCGAGCTGGAGCGCTCCTGGGCCATCGCCAAGACTCCGCCTTACCACGTCTACCTGAAGGCCCTCTACGAGCTGTACCACACCGACGTCCACGCACCCGAACTGGTGCCCCAGCGCACTGAGGAGCTGGCCAACTTCCAGCTAGACGCGGTACGCCGTGGCCTGGCGATGATCGACGCCCACGACGGCTGCTACGTCGGAGACGTCGTGGGGCTGGGCAAGACCTTCGTTGGCGCGGAACTGCTCCGCCAGCTGCGGTTCAGCTACCCAAACGATGGTCCGCCCCTGGTCCTCTGCCCTGCCGGTCTCAAGCCCATGTGGGAGGTGTTCAACGAACGCTTCGCCCTGGGCGCAGAGGTGGTTTCCCACAGTATGATCGCCGCCCCGCCGGACCCGGAATACGACGAGGAGACAGGCCGGTACATCGACTCCGAGGCCCCGGAACGCGGCATTGACCTGGTGCGCCGGTTCCCCAACCGCGGGCCGGTGCTGGTGGACGAAGCTCATAATTTCCGTAACATTAACCAGCGCTCCCGGGGCCTGCGCACCTACCTGGAGGCCCGCGATCACAAGGTGGTACTGCTCAGCGCCACGCCGCAAAACCTGGGACCAATGGACATTTACCGGCAACTGACACTGTTCCTCGACGACACCGACCACGGCCTGAACCTGGAGCCGGTCAGCCTGGAGTCGTATTTCAGCGCCGCCCAGCGGTGGATGGAGTACAGGGTCGACTACGAGAACTACCTGTCCGACTACCAGGTCTGGCAGAGTAGCCGCTCACGGGGCGCGCCTCCGTTGCCTCCCATCAAACCCACCGCACCGAGGGCGGACATCGAGCAGGCGTTGTCGCCGGTCTTCATTCGCCGCCGCCGTAAAGACATACGGGATCTCTATGGAGACACCGCCGTGGTCGGCGGACAGCCGGTGCGTTTCCCCGAGCCGCGGTTGGACAACGTGGTTTACCGTCTGGACAAGGTCTACGCCAAGGCCGGCTCCTATGAGGAACTGATTGAGGAGCTCAAGAAGCACAAGGCGACAAGGTACCGAGTCACCGACTACTTCACTGACGACGCAAAGAACAAGCCTGAATACAGAGACCTGTTTCGTGCGAAGGACCGCATAGCCAAGCTGATGGCGGTGTTGTTGCTGAAGCGGCTGGAGTCCAGCATAGAAGCGTTTCGCTCCACACTGAAATCGCTGATTCAGAGCAACCGCAATTTCCGCGAGGCCCTCGATTCCGGCTTCGTACCCATCGGTCGCACGGCAACAAGGCTACTGTCGGGACAATCCTTCGAGGCCGAAGACCTGCTGGAGGTTCTGCAACAGGAGGAGCAGCGTCGCCTTGAGCAGGGTGGCCAGAGGGCGAAGCTGGTCCACTCGGTTGAGGATTTCAGAATCTCCGATTGGACCACCGACCTCGACAATGACTACCAGTGCCTGAACGGCATCCTGTCGCGCGTTGAGGGTATCGGCGCGGAGGACGATGACAAGCTGCAGGTGCTGCGGCAGTTCCTGGGCAGACGCGATGTGAAGGCAGGGAAGGTGCTGATCTTCTCAGAGGCCGAGACCACCATCGAATACCTGTACCGCGAACTTAACCCCGACGGCCGTAACCCGGAAATCGCCCGGCTCACCGGAAGCAACCGGCACGAGGCGGAGAACATCGTCAAGCGATTCGCACCCACATGGAACCTGTCCTCCCATGAATCGCGTCCCGGCCACGAGATAAGAGTGCTGCTGGCCACGGACATCGTGTCGGAAGGCCAAAACCTGCAGGACTGTGCCCGGGTGATCAACTACGACCTTCACTGGAATCCGGTACGGCTCATCCAGCGGTTTGGGAGGGTCGACCGGATCGGCACGGAGCACGAAGTCATCCACCTGCAGAATATGTGGCCCGACACGGCCGTGGACGAGGGCCTGTCGCTCACCGAAACGCTGGGTCGGCGAATTCAGACATTCCACGACCTGATCGGGCTGGACAGTAGGCTCCTGTCCGAGGCGGAACGGCTCAACGCCAACGCAATGTACCGGATCTATGAAGGCAAGGAGTTGCCCGACCTTAATGACGGGCTGGACGAGGTAGCGGCCAACCAGCGGGCCATCGCCCTGCTGCAGCGTATCCAGCAAGACGATCCGGAGCTGTGGCGCACCATCACAACCCTGCCGGACGGGATTCACTCGGCCCTGGCGGTGCGGACAGGTCAAACCGAATCCAGGAATGACAGCTACGCCCAGAACGTGCTCCCAATCGAGGGCGCGCAGGCACCGCTCATTTCGCCTGAGGCTATGGCCACCGTCCGCTCGCCTTTCGACGACCCCACCGCGGGAGAGACGCTAGTGCTGCTGAGCGCTGGTGGAACCAGCAGCTGTTACGCCGTGAGTGAGGAGCTGCAGCCCCGCGCCATCAGCCCCGCGCAGTTCGTGGCCGCGGCTGAGTGTGCGCCGGAAACCCCTGCGCAACCTCTGCCGGGCGGCACCAACGAGCGGGTGATGGCGGGTTTTCGAACGTTTCGGACGGACTTCCAGCGCCGCCTGGGCCAGGCCCGCAGGCCACGCGACACACGAGCGCGCCGCTACGTCTCACGACAGCTCAGCGTTGCCACCCGCGAAGCCGTCGGAAACCCAACTGATGCGCGTCAGATCGAGGTCCTGCGCCGGATATTCACAGGGGACCTGCCGGCTCAGGTGGAGAGTGCGTTGACCGAAATACGAGAACTCAGGTTGGAAGGGCCGGCCTTCCGCGCCAGGCTGGAGGCGCTACGGGAGAGATACCGCCTGAACCCGCCTGACGATTCTGACGAACCGAGGCAACTCGAACCACAGGTGGTCCGCATTGTCTGCTCTGATGGGCTTGCATAAGGGCTACAACAGTACGAAAGGTTCGCTTATTGTTATTAGAGGAAAGCCGATGATCTACAAAACTTACGCCCTTGTTATTGGAGCAAATAATGGGGCGGTATTAGTGGTTGGCTAAATGATCCATCGGGGGATACAAGCACCCGCGCCTGTCAGTCCGATACTGATACGATTGTATATCCGATTGCGACAGAACAGGCAGACTGCAATCCAGGAGGCCGAACTTGGTTAGCTTCCAATGGCATTTCCCTGAAATGCCACCGTCAATGCCAAATCAGGAGCCGATGGAGCGTGAGTTCTTCGTAGACGAAACTCTCAACACCCGCCTAGTTCGAGAGTCCATCCAGAATTCGCTGGATGCGGGGATAGACCACCACAACCGCAGGAAGAATCAAACAACCATTCCGGTGAAGGTGAGATTTTCACTGGCAGGCATCCAAAACCCGCTTCAGGCAGATAAGGCGGAGAGATACTTCACGGGACTGAACCAACACCTTGGAGCTACAGAAACTCCTGACGTTGAAATAAGACGCAGACTTCTCAACGGAAGCCTGGTCCAAGACGGCGTGCCATTTATCGTCATTGAGGATAGCGGCACCATCGGACTTACCGGCGACTGGCAGCAGTATGATGACTTGGGCGCTGCCAGCGCCCGGGACAACCACTTCTATTGGTTTTTTCGAAACGTGGGACGGTCCGCAAAGTCAGGAACCGAGAACGGATCTTGGGGCTTGGGGAAATGGGTGTTCCCTGACGCCTCTCACGCGGGCTGCTACCTGGCGGTTACCCGACGTAAGGACGACACGCTCCTCTTCGGACAGGCAGTGTTGTCGAAGCACAGCATCGACGGTCACAGATTCGCCCCTTATGGATATCTGTCCGTAGAAGGCGACAATGGCTTGGCCTTACCTCTTCGTCAATCTGAACCCGGCCACCGCGAACTTGTCGACCAGTGCATCACCGATTTCGGCCTGAAGTTCCGGGATGACACCGGACTGTCCATCGTGGTTCCGTTTCCCAAGACCCAGCACGCTGAGGAGCACGAAGCACTGGACGCCCGTTACTTGCTCACGGCGATAATCCACAATTATTTCTACCCTATAGTTGCCGGATGGTTGGAGGTTACCGTTGACCCCGGGGACGGAGAACAAGAGGTCGCTGTTACGGCTGAAACAATAGACCAAATTGTGAGTAACCTAGTAGTCCATCAGTGTTGAATTAAGGGATAGAGGGACTTGAGCTTGATGCGCGCGTCCTGGGTGGTGAAACGCCAGTTGGCCCGAATTGCGTCGTGGTTCCGCTGCCCTTGCCAAGCCTTGGTTTCCTGCTTCAATGTCTGCTGGTCCGGTATCCGGCGGTCCAGACACTGGCGCGCCAGCACTCCCAGTTCTATCTCGGCCATGTTCAGCCAACTGCCGTGCTTGGGCGTGTAGTGGATTTCCAGCTTTTCGGCAATGCGTCTCGCCTCTGCAGGCTCGAAGGCCTCGTACAGGGACGAGAGGCGGTGGGTGTTCAGATTGTCCATCACCAAGACTATCCGGCC
Organism: Dehalococcoidia bacterium; assembly: GCA_965262865.1. Classification (GTDB taxonomy): domain Bacteria; phylum Chloroflexota; class Dehalococcoidia; order Lucifugimonadales; family UBA3495; genus VXOI01. The sequence continues at coordinate 4,814,552 of OZ253565.1, read as the reverse complement.
TTTGTCCGGGTAGTCCACATCCACCAGTTGTCGCACCACCCGGGCCCAGTCAGCCTTGGTTCGCTGGTCCGTCACCTCCACCCGCCGCCACCCCTCCAAGGGCGCGAACAGCATGAACAGGTTGCTCACCCCGTTGCGCTCGTATTCGTAATCGTAGGCCATGGCAGTCCCCGGACGCGGCGGCAAGGGGCTGCGGGTCTCCCTCACCTGTTGCTTGCTGGTCTCGTCCAGGCACACCAGCACCTCGTTGTCCTCGAACTGACGGTGATACACCTCCAGCACGTCCTCCATGGCACAGACGAACTCGGCATTGGCCTTGGGCGGGATGCACCAGCACTCCTTCAGCCAAGGCTTGAGTTCGTTTTTTTCAGCGTTTGGCGCACCGTCTCGGGGCTGATGCTGTCCACTATCTCACATTGCACCAGCCGGTCAGCCAGCAGTTGCAGCGTCCAACCGGCACGGCCCTCCGGCGGTTCGCTACAAGCGAGGTGAGTCAGGTGGGCCTCTCCTTGGCCGTCCAGCTTCCTCGGGCGGCGGTTGACCTGCTCCCTGCGTCCCAAGGCTGCCTCCACTCCCTCCTCAACACAGCGGCGGCGCACCCGTCCCACCGTGGCGTCCCCCACCCTCAGGACCCGGGCTATTTCCTCGTCCTTCATCGCCCCGCGCTCTTGATTTTCATCGCTGAGCAGCATAATGCGGGCGTGGGTCTGTTTATATGCTGCCGTCCGTCCCCGGGACACCAGTCCCTTCAGTTCCTGTTGCTCCTCTACACTCAGACTGACCCGGTACCTCTTCGCTGGCATCCCCATCCTCCCAACATCACCTTAGCTTTTGACGTGTCCCGGCAATACCACAGCTAATTATCTATCAATCCTACGCTGTTGCACTACTAGGCCTCCATGACGAGGGCGAACGAAGCGAAGAGGGTTACCGGCATCTGTTTGACTTATGCCGGGATGCCCTGGAATTGCAGGACAACGAATATACCTGGTTGTCCAAACCGCCGGGCAACGATAAGTCCTCCAGTGACAGCAGGGAGGTGATGCGGCTCAGAAACCGGTACGAAAGAGGAGAATTGCTGGCCTTCAAAGTCGGAACCGATGTACAGGGCAAGAATGAGGGACGTTCCGGCTCGTCAGAAAAAACCCAGTTCCATGTATATTTGCAACGAGACGATTCGCTCGACGCCGGACATGACTTTTACGTCAGAGGCACACTCTCGATTACAGAGATGGACCTCATCGGAAGACGCCGCGCCAGAAGCTTGCTGGTGGTCGACGAAAGTGAGCCGTTGGCCGCAATGTTGAGAGATTCTGAGCCACCCAAACACACGGCGTGGCGGCCGCAAACGGAACGTGCGGCCAAGAACTGGGTATCCGCCAAGCGGAAAATCGACGAAGTCCGCCGAACCCCAAACAATCTCTTGAGCCTTCTGGAAGCCCCTCCGGAGGGTTTGCAAAGGGACGTTTTCGCAGATATTTTCCCTTGGAACGAAGAATCGGGCGCGGGCAGGCGGCGGCGCCGAGGCAGTAGCACCACAAGGGACGACATCGATCACCCAGGCTGGCCAGCGGACCCGGTACCGCCCGATTTTTCTATAGCCCGTAATGCAACGGGCTTCAGAGCCGCCGCCGCCCCCAACGCCGCCAGTCCACTTGAAACAGGTCAAAACGTTCGCATACGAGTCGCATACGAAGTCTCTAGGGGAAACCCCCTGAACAGCTATCAAGAAGAGGACTTTCGCTTGCAGGAACCCACCGACCTCGAGATCCTCATCGGGGGTGCGGACGTCAGAATCGGCGACGACGGAAACAGCCTCGACCTTGTAGTCAGCAACCCTGAGGAATTTCTCGTTGAAGTCCAAGGATTCGACCAGCGCCGGGATCTCCACATCCGAATCGAGAAAACGGCCAACGAGACAGGGGAGGCGACGGACGATGCCAACGACGCGTAGACTCAACTTCACCCAACGACGCAAGATTACGCAGCAAATGGCTGCTGTGGTCCTGCATCATTCGCCGGAGGACTCCGCCCCCCCACCTTCGACCTGCATCTGGAATTGTCATCGTTGAACTTGCCGAACGATGCCCTCCTTCGAGTGGAAGCCTACAGGAATCGAGGGTCCATGCGGTTTGATTGGGGAACAATCGGCCAGCCTGAACCACCACCGGACCGCAGGCTTCACGGCGTCCCGTTTCCACCACGGTTCAGAGTTATGGCGCTTACGCCGGACAACTCGGGGCGCCTCCTCGCTTTAGGAGACAAACTGACGCCGTCTTGGCAGGATCAACGCTCCTCCCTGCTGGAGGTCGAATTCAAGGAACTTGGAATGGAGGTGTGGCGCCTCCGCTTCGACGAAAACGGAGGAAGCCCCGTGCTTGAGGTAAACAAGGAGATCGAGGATATAAACCATGCCGTCAGGCACGACGAAGGGTTCCGAAGCCTGGTGCTCCCGGAGGTACTGAGGGCAATACTGACCCGTGCTCTATTGGTCGAAGGCGAGAACCCGGACGACGTCGACGAAGGCAACAACTGGCATCCCTGGATTCGGTGCGTTCGAGACTTCTACCGCGATGAGTTCCCTCAAATGAGTGACGACCCATACCTGCGCAGAGCGGCCATTGCCGCATGGATCGATGAGGCGGTGGCCGCATTTACCGCCAAGCGGTTCAGGGCCAAGTCTTTCTATGAGGGAGCGCTACGCAAATAGCATGAATGAATCCAATGTTCATCCAATCTGCGGCATGACCCCGGAAGGGATCCAGGAAGCCAAGGAATACCTGTCCATTCTGAGGGAGGGTAAACGTCTCCGGACATGGCGGAGGGACTTGGACCAACTCCTGAGCGACCCGGTAAACGCCCAACCCGTTGAGCCTGAGATATTTGTCGAACGCCGGCCCTTTGCCAATCGGCGTCAGGCGGGAGAATACCTGTACTCACTGCTCTCTCCGATGGGGGTCGGACGGGTTACCGGCAATCAGTCCCTGTGGTCGTGGCTCGGAATGTTCTTTCTGGAACAGGCAACCTCTACGAATCAGGACGGACCGCCCCGCATATCACGATCGGATGAGGCATATGTGCTGGCCCCTAGCCTCACCAATACATCCGGACACCGCCACCGCCTGATGGCAGCCTACGAAATCTACGCCAACCACGGCGAGAAAGCGTGGTGCATGCTCGACCAACCCCTTCACAGAATGGAACGATTCACCCTTCGCATCTTTGGGGCGCCGATCCTCTTCAACTCCACCGGAGTAGTGGAACTGGCTCATCTCCTCTACGCGAACCGGCAGATGCGACAGTACAAGACGGGATTCGGGGGTGCAGGTGAGAGAGGACAATCCCATTCACCGGGCAGCCTTCCCAGGCTTATCGACTTACTGAATCAGCTGTACATGAATTTTGACGTGTATGGAATGACAGCCGAACAGTTGCTGCAGTTGCTCCCGGAGGAGTTCGACTACTGGAAGCCGGCCATGGCGCCCGCTTGATGTCGCCTCCCAAACACCCGAGTACTGGGCCGCCGTCGGTCTGGCGGTGAGTTACCAGGCAAAGACTTCGGTAAGAAGGCTAAGATGCTGCGGGCAGGAAGGCGGATACATAGGCGGTCCTTCCGCTCCAATTCGGCAGTGTCTATCTCCAAGTGCTGCCCCGTCGCCAGCGCTACCGCTGGCCGCCGTTGAAACGGTCTGTAGCGGCCGCATGCGGTCAAGACACCCCATTGCTCCTCATACTGACCGTAGTCGGCCAGAACCATCCCTTCAGGCGGTTCCCCGTTGTCCGTAAGGCGACTGAACTGGGACGGGCCCTGGAATCTGGGCGGCATTCCCGGTTGGATAAGATGCCAGAGTGAACTGGAGACAAAAGGTGTCCGGTCACAGGTCCAGGCCGCTAAGCCGATACTGATAGTACAACCGCCAGCGTCACAGTACGCGAGATCAGTCGAGGACGGAGGCCCCGCTGCCAACGTCCTCGAAGACCTGCTCCCAGTCGTCCGACACCCACCGCTGGGTGTCCAAGTTGTTTGCGTCGACGTCGCTGGCGTATCCGTATAGCCTTCAGCTCATCTTTCCCTGGCTCCCGGTTATGGCATAGCTGCATCATACTGGGGCTGCCGGAGTTCTGGCTATGCCCAAATTCGTCCCTTTATGACAGAGTTGGCCGGGCGAAAGGCCCGTAGCTGAGGGCGATGTAGACCACCGTGCGTAGTCAGTCTACGATTCCGTCCGTACCTTGTTCCGGTGAGGCAACGGGAACGGCAAAACTAATCGTCGTTGATACCAACCGACACCCCTGATTCAAGCTCTCCTCCGCTCCTGGTGCCACAGAACAGGAGAGCGGTACCGGCAAGCTGCGATACCGCCCTCCTGATTGAGGACTGCCATCAGTTTGCTCTGGCTGGCCCATCCCCCTTCCTTCACAACCTGCCAAGAAAGTTCGGAATGGCTCATGTTTCAAGTGGCAAACGAATTTGTCTGCCACCTGTAAGTCCGACGGTGATCGGTGTCAGGACCAGGTCCACTTTATCCAGGGCCGGGTGGAGTTGAAGTTCGCCGCTCCAGGTAGGTAACAGATTTCGTGGGCGTATGGATATCCTACCGCCGGATCAGATAGCAAATAAACGCGTGCCGTTGCGTCACCTCGTGCGGGTGATGGCGTTGTTGTTTTGCAAGGGCGCGGATTTGTAGGCCTGTAATTATATAAAGCTACATGCTTGTGACCTTATAGTCTTACAGGTCTGCAGGTTTATTTAGTTTTGGGTATGCAGAGCCAGGAGCACAGGGATTCCCGGCGCTTAGTAGAAGCTGCCCGATGGAGTGTGACCAAAAACGGCTGGCCCCAAAAGCCAGCCGTTTCGAACATGCCAATGTTTCGGCGGTCAGGTGCCGGGACGACGGTAGCCTTGCTTGTTCATCCAGTCTTCCAGTGATTCCGCGACAATAGTCGAGAGACTTTTTCCCGTTGCGGCTATGGCGTATTGCAGGTCTTGGCGGAGGCCGGTGGGGACATAGGCGGTGAGTCTTTTCTTGCCGGCCACGTCATTGGCCTGGGAGATGGCCGCCTTAGCAGAGCGATGCTTGTGCAGGTCGTAGCCCTGTCTCTTAAGAAACTGTCTAATCGCATCTTGGTCCATCTGAGCCAACATATCGTTTTCAGGTTTATCCTCGGACTCGTCAGCCAGGTCCGGATATTCCGAAGTTACAAGAGCCGTCAAATCCATCAGATCCGGCTTTTTCTGATCAGACATGGAGCATCTCCTCGAGCTCGACGGGTTCTTGGCGGTAGGAATCGTCGATCTGCTTGGCGATCCACTTCCATAGGTTGGTCATCTCTTGGGCAGCCGCACTCTTGGGTTGGAACTCCGCTACGCTGAGGCCGATGAGCGAGGCGTCCCAATAGGTCACCCGTCTTGTTACGGTTACCGGTGCGATGTCGATGCCCATGCCGGACAGGCTGCTGAGCATCCGGTCCCGTCGCTGCCTGATCGCAGGGAGGTTGTTCGGAACGAGGGCCATTCTCCAGCCTTTCTCTACCCCGCGACCGGATCTAAACTAAAGCCAAGGTGAAATACGCAGTTGCACAGGGTAAATTTGTGAAGGAACTGGGTTAGCTGGTCTCGGGAGTTACGAGGGGTTGGTGATGGGCGTGAGGGAGATAGACCGGTGTCTGGAACAGTGGCGGATGGAAGTCAAGGACTTGCGACAGCGGATGATCCTGGCGCCGACGCCCAGGGAGCGGGAGAGGTGGTACGCCGTGCTGCTGCTGGCCCAGGGCTGGACGGCAGCGGCCACGGCGGAGACTCTGGAAAGGGACCCACACACTATTGGCCGATGGGCGTCGGCCTTCGGCGAGGGAGGGCCTGCAGCCCTGATATTCGAGCAGACCGGTGGTTCCCCCCCGCCCTTGACCAAGCGCAGCAGGAGGAATTGAAAGAGGCGGTGCAACAGCCTCCCGCTTCGTCGGGCATCGGTATGGCCAACTGGTATTGGAAGGTGGTGCGGCGGTTTGCCTCGGAGCGCCTCGGCATTGAGTTGAGCCGCAGCAGTTGCCTGAACTGGATGCACCGCTTGGGATTTGCCTTCAAGCGGCCCAAGAAGCGGTTGCTCAAGGCTGATGAGGCCAAGCGGGAGGCTTTCGTGGCGGAGTACGCCGTCCTGAGGGAGGAGGCCCAACGGACTGAAGCCAGGATATTCTTTGCCGACGAGGCCCACTTCCGGGCGGACGCGGAACTGCGGGGCAAGTGGGTGCTGAAGGGCCAGCCTGCTTTGGTGGACTCGACCAGCCCGCGGTATGGGGAGAAGGCCAACTACTATTCGGCGGTGTGCCTGGAGACGGGTGAGGTGGAATGGATGGAACTGGAGGGCAACAGCAACAGCGGGACCTCGGTTGCCTTCCTGAAGCAACTGAGGGAAAAACATCCAGAGCCGATGCGGGTCATCTGGGACAACGCGCCGGCCCATCGTGGCGAGGCGGTGCGGGAATATCTGCGGACGCCCGGACTTGACCTGCGGTTGGTGAACCTGCCGGGGTACAGCCCGGACTTCAACTCCGATGAGGCGGTCTGGGGCTGGGCGAGAGAGGAGGCGACGGGCAATCTCTGCCTGGGCAGCAGGGCGGCGGTGCAGGAAAGGGTCGGCAACTTCCTGGCCGGGCTGGCCAGCCGGAGAGACGAGGTGAGGCGCCGCTGCCGGACGGTACTGCAGTCACGGGCCGAAGCACTGCTGCCGAATTCCCAGCACGATTCCTCGCCTCAGGCAAATGCACATCCCACCTTGGCTTTGGTTTAGGGAGTGCCTGGCCATCCGGGCAGGGCGCAGCATCCGGTCCGCGGATGTAATTGAAATCGTCGCCAGGCTGTTTACAGCCAGAGGAGTGCCGGAGCATATCCGCTCCGAAAACGGTTCCGCTTTCACTGCCAAGGCCGTACGTGAGTGACTCGAGAAGGTGGGAGCAAAGACACTGTACATCGAGCCGGGGTCGCCGCGAGAGAACGGGTACCTACAGAGCTTCAACGGCAAATTGAGGGACGAGTTGCTGGACCGGGATGTCTTCTATACGCTGCTGGAGGTGCGAGTGCTTACCGAGCAGTACCGGCAGACTTACAATTGCACAAGGCCCCACAGCTCCCTGGGCTACAGGCCGCCTGCGCCGGAAACATTCCTCCCTACGGATCTTGTCCCATCTCTGGTCGGATTAACATAGCAAGTAGTACAAGCACTATGGGTAGGTCAGATGGGTTCATGAAAGGGAAAGCGAAGGTTAGCTAAAGTGGTAACGTGAGTGGGAACGGACGTAAATAAGGGCCTATTTTGTATGTGGGGGTGGTGGCAACGACTGGGCTCGAACCAGTGACCTAGCGCTTATGAAGCGCCCGCTCTGCCGCTGAGCTACGCTGCCACCGAGGGGCCATCCGGCCAGCCGCCAGGATACAACCCGGTCATTTAATATTAGTCGGGGCCTGTTGGCGGTGTCAATTGCCCGCTCGGCGTAGTTGGGTTTCTTTTGCGGAAGGTGACGGCTCGGTTGCTGCGTGACGGTGACGCCAGCGATCGGGGGATTCGGCAGAGAGCACGCAGATGGCCGCCAATAACGGGGCGACGATGCTGTAGGTGATGGCAATGGTGTAGCTCTCCCAGAGGTCAAAGACCAGTCCGGCTACAACGGGGCCCGCGAGGGCGCCGAGCCCCACTCCGGCGTAGAGAACGCCGATGATGCCGCTGACCGCCCGGGTGCCGAAATAGTCGGCCATCACCGAGGGGGCCAAGGCCACGCCTCCGCCCCAGAACAGTCCCACCAACACCGCAAAGGCACCAAGGCCGACCATCCCGTCGGAACCCAGCCACAACAAGCAGCTTACACCTACCCCTCCGAATGACAGGCCGAGCCCACGCCAGCGACCGATGCGGTCGGCGGTGGCGCCGATGGCGAAGCGGCCGACAGCACTGCCGACGCCCAGCAGGCTCAGCAGGGTAGCGGCTGATTGAGGCGAGATTCCTCGATCCTCAGCATAGGGAACGAGGTGAGCGATAGGGGTGAACTGGCCCAGAGATGCGAATAGGAATCCAAGAAACAGCAGGACGAACGGACGAGAGCGGATTGCAGTGGCCAGGCCGACACCCCTTCCCTTCGCTCTATCGATAGTCTGCCCAGCCAGCCCCCTGAAATCCTCGCGGGGGCTGGTCACCAGGAGTCCGGCCGCACCGCCGGCGACGGTCACGACGGCGCCGATGACCAGGAAAGCCTGCCGCCATTCCAGTTCAGCAATCAGCAGGGCTCCGATGGGGGGCGCAATCAGGGTACCGACGCCGATGCCGGAAATGGCGATGCCGGAGGCAAGGCCGCGGCGGCGATCGAACCATTTCTGGACTGCACCCGCGGCGGGGACGTAGGCCGTCCCCACGCCGCCGCCAATGCAGAGGGCGAAGGCGAGCTGAACCTGCCAAAGGGACTGGGCAAAGCTGGCGAGAATCAGACCGCAACCGACCAGTGCGGTGCCTCCCGACACCAGGGCCCTCGGGCCAACCTTGTCGGCGAGTGTGCCTGTTAGTGGTCCGATACTGAACAGCGTCAGTATCGCCAGGGAAAAGGCGGCGGAGACCGAGGCCCGGGAAGCGCCGAAGGCATCCTGCAATGGAGTGAAGAACGTTCCGAAGGAGTAGACGCTGCCGAACCCAAAGGTCAGGATGAGGAAGGCGCCAGCAACGACGTACCACCCCCGCGAGGGTTCCTGTGTGGAATTCTCTGTCATCTCATCAGTGTGGCTGAGTTTCGCGCCGGTGGATTATCCCACAGGCCAGGGACTCTTCTGCTGGTGCAGTGGCATCGCCGTTGGGCAAACCATAAAATGATCTGGATGTCAGAATTGGAAAATACCTCACGAGGACTGTTGGAGCAGGCGGCCAGGCAACTGCGGGAGGCGGTGCTAGAAATGGCCGGGATGCTCCGGCCGTTTCCAGCATTCATGGGGATGACGTCGCTGCAGGCCATTGAGCTGGAGCCGCCGCCGGAGTCGAGGAACAACTGGGGATGCGTTGTGGTCCTGTCGGACGGGGAGATCTGCGAGTTGGAACTGGAGGTCATACCAGGGCCGGTGGGCCCGGCCGATGTGGACCAGGTGGACAAGTTGCGGCCTCTGGAGTTGTCGGTGGAGGACTATATTCACTTTGCCGCTGCGGCGCTGCGGCTGATGGCGCGGGAGTTAGGACGGCGGGGCTAGGCTTTCCAGGCGATGGTTGGTACGAGACGCTGACCAACGGGATCGACGGCCAGCAATGCCGTTTCCAAGGCGACTACGCCTAGCAGGTTAGGCTCTCCCTCCTTCCCAAACGTCACGGGCGTAAAGAATGTCTGACCTTCCAATCGAATAACTGTGTCGCAGACCTCGTCTTCGATTACTGTTCCGTCGGCGAGACGAGCGGGCATAGTGCGCTGCGGCGAGACGCCCAGCCGTCTGAGGACTTCCGCCGGCACCGTAGTGAAGGTTGCCCCAGTGTCGACCATTACCTGAACGGGCTCGAACCACTCCCCCTGCAGGTCTCCCACCTCGATTGTCACAAATAACGCTCCCATGCCGGCCCTAGTCCTCGTCTTCCAGTACGATATCGCCGCTGCGGCCGCCGCGCTTGCTGACGAGGCGGAGGCCCTCGATGCGGATGCCACGGTCTACTGATTTGCACATGTCATATAGGGTGAGGGCGGCCACGGAAACGGCGGTCATGGCCTCCATCTCGACGCCGGTGCGGGCGGTGGTGCTGGCCGTGGCGGTGATGTTGACGCGGCAGCGTTGCTCGTCGAGCTCAAGGTCAACGTCCACCTTGTCCAGCGGCAGGGGATGACAGAGGGGGATGAGCTCGGAGGTCTTCTTGGATCCCATGATGCCGGCGACCTGGGCGATGGTGAGCACGTCTCCCTTCTTCATGAGGCCCTGGCGTATGAGGCGGGCCGTCTCGGGCTGTACGGAGACGTGGCCGCGGGCGACGGCGACTCGGTGGGTGACGTCCTTTTCGCCGACGTCGACCATCCGAGCCCGGCCCTGATCGTCGAGGTGGGTGAGAGAGTGCTGTTCGTTTGAGGTGGTCATATCATTCCCTTGGGGGGATTCTCGAATCCCTCATCCCTGAGCAGATTGAAGCCCTTGGCTGCGGCCACTGCGAGCCTGTCGGCGCGAGTGTTGCCCTCGTTGCCGGCGTGGCCGCGCACCCACTTGAGTTCGACGTTGTGCTTGTCCAATTCCCCAAGCATGCGGTCCCACAGGTCGGGGTTGACCGCTCCCTCCCTCTTGTTGCGCATCCATCCGTTGGCCTTCCACCGTTTGGCCCACCCCTTTTCGATGGCGTCGACGACGTAACGGGAGTCGCTGTAGACCGTTACTGCGCAGGGCTCGCTGAGGGCCTCGAGACCGGCAATCACGGCCAGGATTTCCATGCGATTGTTGGTGGTGCGGCGGAACCCGCCCGACAACTCCCTCTCTTGGCCACGGTAGTCCAGTATGGCGGCGTACCCTCCCGGTCCAGGGTTACCTAGGCAGGAGCCGTCGGTGTGGATGGTTACGTGTCTGAGGGAGGGGTCGTTGCTTTTTGGCACTGGCAATGCTCAACTTCGGGATCGGCAGAATCAAAAACTACACTGGTGGGCTTGGTGATTTTACTTAGTGCCTGTATCTGAAAGCCCAATATGTTGCCTTCGCTGTCCAGCTTAATGTCTGCTCGCCCGTCCGCAGACTCGACGAATTCTCCGGGTCTACGTTGCCAGATTACTTCCAAGAAATCGCCCTCCGGGTCGTACCAGATGCTTACCCATTTCGGTTCCATTTACGCTCTTCTCTCTGGAATCCGCCCGCATCCGTGAGCGGTAAGCACCAAGGATCGGCATTATCGAAGCACACAACTACCCTAACAAACCTGCCCACTCCGATGTTGGGGAATTCTTTATAATATTCTCGCACTCGTTCAGGGTCAGTCCTTGATGACAATTAGACGTCCGGCGATTCGAGTGTCAGCGCAATTGTCCACTGCAGGCCAGCCATTTCAGGATGTTTCCGCACGATGTGGTCCATCTTCTCCGCCGTCAGCCGTATGGACTGGCCTTGGGGTCCCGTAAGGTTCAATGTGGCCAAAATCGGATCAAAGCCGGAGTTTTAGCCGCCGATCTGGTACATCTCGACTTTGGCTGGACGGGGCATGTCGGGGGTGGCGGCGGCCCGTTCTTCAGAGTAGCGGTCGGTGCGGCGAGACCATATGCCGGAAATGATATCCCTCAATTCTTCGTCGGTGGCCCCGGCACGCATGGGGTCGCGGAGGCTGGTGCCGCGGGTGGCGAACAGGCAGGTGAAGATCTGTCCGTCGGTGGAGAGGCGCAGCCGGGTGCAGGCCCCGCAGAAGGGACGTGTCACGGAGGCGATGACTCCGATCTCTCCGCTGCCGTCGCGGTACAGGTACCGCTCGGCCACTTCGCCGGAGTAGTTACCGGGGGCCGGTTCGAGAGGCATCTCGGCGTCTATGCGGGCGATGATTTCCTCGGCGGAGACCACCTCGTCCAGCTTCCAGCCGTTGCGGTTGCCCACGTCCATGTATTCGATGTACCGAACTATGTGGCCTGTGTCCTTGAAGTGGCGGGCCAAGTCGACGATGGTGTGGTCATTGACGCCCCGCTGCACGACGGCGTTGATCTTGATGGGCGTTAGGCCGACCTCGGCTGCGCGGTCGATGGCGTGGAGCACACGCCGGGTACCGAAGCCCCGCCCGTTCATCTGCTTGAACACCTCGTCGTCGATGCTGTCGAGGCTTACTGTGATGCGGTCGAGACCGGCGTCCTTCAGTTCCTGGGCCTGCTGGGTCAGCAGGTAGCCGTTGGTGGTGAGGGTAACGTCGCTGATACCGTCTATGGCCGCGATCTGGCTGATAAGCTCTGGCAGTTCGGTTCGCAGCAATGGCTCGCCGCCGGTGATGCGGGCCTTGGAAACCCCGAACTCGGAAAAGAGCCGGGTGAGGCGGGCGATCTCCTCGAAAGTGAGGATCTCCTCCCGGGGCAGGAACTTGTACGCCTCGCCGAAGATTTCGGCAGGCATGCAGTATGGGCAACGAAAGTTGCAGCGGTCTGTTACCGAGATTCGCAGGTCTCGCATGGACCTGCCCATTGTGTCAACTACATTCAGGGGCATAAGCGTCTGGTGAAACCGCCAAGGTAGGATCAGAATGGCTCGTAGGGTAGCTTGGCCAAGGCACGACCGGCGGCGCAACCGCGGTGGCTGATCTGGTTCTTTTCATCCAGCGACAGTTGGGCAACAGTACGGTTGAAAGAGGGCAGATACACCACAGGGTCGTAGCCAAAGCCGTCGTCGCCGACTGGCTCGTATTGTACCATTCCGGCCACGGAGCCAACTACCGATGCCAGCAGCCTGGGTTGGCCTTCCGGGTCGTCCGAGCCATCCGGGGGTCGGACGACGTTGATGACGCAGCGGAAGCGGGCAGTCCGTCTCTCCCAGGACACGCCGCTGAGGTTGCTAAGCAGCAGTTCCACCCTGTCGGCGTCGGTGCGGCAAGCGTCGCCGCCGTAGCGGGCGGAGTATACGCCCGGCTCCCCGCCGAGGGCATCCACCTCGAGGCCGGAGTCGTCGGCGAGGGTCAGCATCCCGCTCATCCGGGCGTACCCGGACGCCTTGAGCCAGGCATTTTCGGCGAACGTCTTGCCGGTCTCCTCCACCTCGTCGCTGATGCCGACGTCCTTGAGCGACACGAGACGATAGGGAGAGCCTTGCAAGAGTCCCTGGTATTCCCGCAGCTTGCCGGGGTTGCCGGTGGCGACTAGCAGGGTGGCCGCAGACATTCAATTAGACTCCAGGAGCGTCGTACGTTTCTACCGCAACAGAAGTAATCAATCGTTTTGCCCACTCCATCGCCACAACAAGCGGTCCGAGGGATACTACAGCAAATAACAGGAAGGAAACGATGGAGGACGCGGGGCAGGAATTCCACCGCAGAATTCGGGACGTGGAGGAATTCTCCTCCGGGGCCCCAAATGCGAGGTTGCAAGTCAGCAAGCCGAAAGTAGAGGCCACATTGACTATGACCAATTGAGCCAAGGACATTGTTGCTCTAAGCGCAAGCCGACGTTCAAGGAGCATGAGGCCTGGTTGAATATGACGCTTCAACAGCCCCAGGAATCCAACCAAGGCGCCAACCGTCAATATGACCTGCAAGTGGTCTAGCACATTATAGGGCTTCCAAGTCGACCACAACTGCATTTGCATGGCGATGAACGGGCAGCCCAGCAAGAACACCATCCACTGAACGAAAGTGATGGCTCGCACTTTTGTGCCGGGGTCGCCGGTCACTTAAATCTCCTATATCACGCCGCGTTCCAGCAGGCCGGAAAGATGCACCTCATCCAGTCCCAGCCACGAACTGTAGATGGCGGCGTTGTGCTGGCCGACGGTGGGGCCGGCGTGCTCGACGGCGCCTGGGGTGTCGCTGAACTTGGGGACGATGCCCAGCATGCGCGTGTGGCCCAACTCGGGGTCGTCGATCTCGATGATGTCCTCTCTGGCCTGGAAGTGGGGGTCATCGACGATGTCGGCCGCGCTATAAACCGGCCCGACCACCCCTCCGGCAGGGATGAGCTGGTCCATAGTCTCGTCCAGCGTGCGTGCGCCGAGCCAGGCGTTCAGCTCTTCGTTCAGTTCCCCGCGGTTCTCAATGCGGGAGGCGTTGTCAACAAAGGCGGGGCGGTTGATGAGATCCGGTGTGCCCATGGCCCGGGCCAGGCCTTCGAAGGTGCTCTGGGAGGTCGCGGAGAGCCCCAGCCAGCGTTCGTCGCCGGTGCGGTAGAGGCTGCGTGGCGAGGCGTCGGGAAAGTCGTTGCCCACCCGTTCGCGGTTGATGCCCAACAGGTCGAACATGGTGATGTGAGGAATGCAGAGCCGGAAGAGCGGCTCGAACAGCGACACGTCCACCACCTGGCCCTTGCCGCCGCCCCCGGCGTCGCGGTGGTAAAGGGCCATCATCCCCGACATTGCGCCGAAGACTCCAGCGACTTCGTCAGCGAGAGGCACTGGCGGAAGCACCGGCGGGGTGTCCTGGAATCCGGTCATTCCCACGTAGCCGCTCATGCATTCGGCGATGGTGCCAAAGCCGGGGCGTTCCTTGTAAGGGCCGGTCTGCCCGAAGCCGGAGTAGCGAAGCATGATCAGCTTGGGGTTGACCTCCTGCAGCTCGTCGGGACCCAGGCCCCAACGCTCCATCACGCCGGGACGGAAGCCTTCGATGAGCACGTCGGCGCGGGCGGCGAGGTCCTTGAGGATGCCCTGACCCTCGGCATTGCCCAGGTTGAGGGTGATGGATTTCTTGTTACGTGAGTGGACCTTCCACCACAGGGAGACGCCATTGGCGAAGGGGCCCCAGTTGCGGAGCGGGTCACCGCCTCCGGGGCGCTCGACTTTCACCACCTCGGCTCCGAAATCGGCCATCAGACTGCTGGCAGTTCCGCCGGCGACGATCATTGACAGATCCAGCACGCGCAGCCCGGTCAGCGGTCCCTTTCCTGCCGCGTGATTTGTGTTGGTCAAGATTGAATCCTTACAGAAATAGACTGGGGCCAATACAGGAATAAACTGTCGCTTATCTTACCATTGTCGCAATTGATGTCCCGTGGAACCAGGGCGTTTACCCCAGGCCCATCCCAGCAGGACAGGAAAAATCTGACGGAATTCGATACGGCCAGCCAGCCACTTTCTGATATAATCCCAGCTATGTTTCTGGACGACTATTTCAGGCAGTACGGGCTGATTGCTATCTTCTGCGTGGTGGCGGTTGCAGTGCCGGTCAGCATGCTGCTTACGTCGTGGGGAGCGTCGCGAATCGGTCTGCGCCCGCGCAAGCCAAGCGCAGTGAAAGCCGAGACCTATGAATGCGGAATGGAGGCCATCGGCGGGCACTGGAGCCTCTTTAACTTCCGTTACTATATGTTTGCGATCCTCTTCGTCATATTCGACGTGGAGGTGATCTTCCTGTATCCCTGGGCCACTAAGTTCCTGCGGCTCGAGTTGTTTGCGCTGATAGAGATGGCGGTGTTCGTGGGTATTCTCCTGGTCGGCTGGGCCTACGCCTGGCGGAAACGCGACCTGGAATGGAGTTAGGCGGCGGCAGATGATGCAACCGTGGCAGCGGGGAGAGTCCCTCCAGTCCCGAACGTGGGAGTTGGACCGAAGCGAGGGCCGGGTCGTCCAGGAATTGAAGGACAATTCGCCGGATCCCTTGGCCGAACCGCTCATCGAGGTGCCCGACGACCTCAAGAGTAACCTGATGGTCACGTCCATCGATGCGCTGGTCAACTGGGGCCGCAAGTCTTCTGCCTGGCCGGTCACGTTTGGCCTGGCCTGCTGTGCCTTCGAGATGATCGCCAGCAGCATGGGCCGGTTCGACATAGCGCGCTTCGGTATGGAGGCGTTTCGCGCCTCCCCGCGCCAGGCCGACCTGCTGATCATTGCGGGGACGGTGACCTGGAAAATGGCGCCGCCCATCCTTCGCATCTACGAGCAGATGGCCGAACCCAAGTGGGTAATTTCCATGGGGGTATGCGCCACCAGCGGCGGCCCGTATTACGGCTCGTACAGCGTCGTTCCCGGGGTGGACCATATCATTCCGGTGGACGTTTATGTGCCTGGCTGTCCACCGCGGCCCGATGCGCTGCTGTACGGGATAATGGCCCTGCACGAGAAGATCAAGCGTTACCGCAACCTGGCTCCCGCCTCAGTGCGCCCGGCGATGAACGCCGAGAGCGAGAGCACCGATGCCGGCGACGCTACCGGAGAGCAGTGATGGCGCTGACTCAGCTGATGGGAGCGGAGCTGGCGCAAAGGGTGGACGAGGCGGTTCCAGGCGCTGTTGACGATTGGAGCGACGATACCCTTTGGGTGAGGCCGGGGTCCATATCGGAGGTAGCGGGTTTCCTGCAGCGAGATGGCGACCTGGATATGGAATACCTGAACTCCATATCGGCCATTGATTACATCGGTCACTTCGAACTGGTATATCACCTCACCTCTTTCCGCAAGGAACACAAGGCGACGGTTAAGTCGCGGCTGGCGGGGCGGGAGGATTTGTCGGCACCCTCGGTTTATCACCTTTGGAGAGGAGCGGATTTCCAGGAGCGCGAGATCTGGGATCTCATGGGCATCCACTTCGATGGACACCCCAACATGAAGCGGATCATGCTCTGGGAGGGGTTCGAAGGTCATCCGCTGCGCAGGGACTTCACGGGATGACCATCCGGACCGAGCCGATGACCGTCAATATCGGTCCGCAGCACCCCAGCACCCATGGAGTGTTCCGGCTGCGCGTCACCTTCGACGGCGAGGATATCCTGCAGGTGGAGCCGGTGTTCGGCTACCTGCATCGCGGCACCGAGAAGTTGGCGGAGGAGCGGAATTACACCCAGGTGGTGACCCTGACCGACCGTCTGGACTATGTGTCGTCGATGATCAATAACCAGGCCTACTGCCTGGCTGTGGAGAAGCTGCTGGGGGCCGAGGTGCCGCTGCGGGGCAGGTACCTGCGCACGCTGGCGGCGGAGCTGCAGCGCATTGCGGCGCACCTGATGGGCATTGGATTCATAATCCAGGATCTGGGCGCCCTTGGCACGCCCTTGATGTATTGTTTCCGCTCCCGCGAGCGCATCCTGGATTTGTTCGAGATGCTGTGCGGTGCCCGCATCACGGTTAGCTACATGCGGCCGGGCGGCGTCTATTTCGACACGCCGCCGGAGTTCTGGCCCGCGCTGGACCAGTTTCTTCTGGATTTCGAGGAGGAATTCCGGGAACTGGAACAGTTGCTCCTCGAAAACGAGATCGTCATGGTCAGGACAAGGGGCGTGAGCCCGTTGCCCTTGGACGTTGCCATCAACTGCTCCGTAAGTGGGCCAGTCCTGAGGGCCAGTGGGCTGGAGTGGGACTGGCGGAAGATCGAGCCGTATGACGCCTACGATCTGGTGGAGTTTGACGTCCCGACAGGCAGCAACGGCGACAACTACGACCGGTTCTGGGTGCGGATTCAGGAAATCAGGCAGAGCCTGCGGATCGTCGAACAATGCATTGCACAGATCGAGCCGGGTCCAGTGCGAGCCGCGGTCCCGCTGGTGCTGCGTCCGGAGCCGGGAGCCGAGGCCTATGGCCGTGTGGAGGCGTCCAAGGGTGAGCTGGCCTTTTACCTGATCAGCGACGGTGGCATCAGCCCTTACCGTTGCAAGATACGCTCCCCATCCCTGCTGAATCTCACGGCGACCGAACATCTGCTGGTGGGCTGGAAGTTGGCGGACATGATCGTCACCCTCGGCAGCGTTGATATCAACATGGGTGAAGTTGACCGGTGAACTGCGTAATCAGCCCGGACAACATTCTCTATCAAACGCCGATGTTCCGCGAGATTTACAACCTCGCGGGGCACGTCCTGCCCTGCTGGCTGTCCTACTTTGTGGCCGGTTTCGTGATCATATTGGTGCTGGCGAACGCGGTACTGCTGGGCGCGGCGGGTTTCTCGTGGGCGGAGCGCAAGCTCATCGGCAAGTTTCAGAACCGGCTGGGCCCCAATCGCTGGGGCCCCTTCGGGCTGCTGCAGCCCATAGCCGACCTGCTCAAGCTGCTGTTCAAGGAAGACCTCACTCCCGGCACAGCCGACCGGCTGGTCTTCCTGGCGGTGCCGATACTCATGGTTGCGCCGGTTATGCTGGTGCTGGCCGTGGTGCCGTTCGCCAAAGACACCGCGCTGGCCAACCTCAATGTTGGCGTCCTTTACATCCTGGCAATTACATCGGTGACCTCCATCGCCATCTTCATGGCGGGATGGTCGTCCGACAACCGCTTCGCGCTGTTCGGCGCGGCCCGGGGGGTGGCGGTACTGATCAGCTACGAGGTGCCCGTGGTGGTGTCGCTGCTGGGCGTCGTGATGGTGGCCGGGTCAATGTCGCTGGCCGACGTGGTAACCGCGCAGACTTTACCGTTCATCATCGTGCAGCCGCTGGCCTTCTTCGTGTTCGTGGCAGGCACTACCGCGGAGCTGAACCGGACGCCCTTCGACATGGCAGAGGCGGAGTCGGAGCTGATCGCCGGTTACCATACGGAGTACAGTGGCATCAAGTTCGCAATGATCCAGGCCGCCGAGTTCGGCGGTGTGATGGTGGCCTCGGCGGTCATCACGACCCTGTTCCTGAGCGGCTGGGAGGGCCCGGTGGCCCACTGGCTGGGGTGGCTGTGGTTCCTGATCAAGGTGATAATCGTGGCGACGGCTTTCATCTGGGTGCGGGCCACGTTCCCTCGGCTGCGTATCGACCAGCTGCTTGCATTCGCGTGGAAGTTTCTGCTGCCGGCCAGCCTGATCAACCTGTTTGCGACATCGCTTCAGGTCTACTTCCTGCGTGACGCGGAGGGAGTGCTCACCCGCGGCGACCTGGGGATTATGACGGGTATCAACATGGGTATCATGGTGGCCTTCATTCTCATCTTCGGCAACCTGGTGCGGGAGAAGGTGCGGCCGATGGTACGGGGCAACAGGCCGACGCTGCCGAGAGGCATGACAATCGTGGAGGGGGATTAGCGATGTACGGTCTGGCGATGGCTAAGGGCTTGCTGGTCACCCTCAAGAACCTGACCAAAAAACCGTTTACGGTGCAGTACCCCGAGGAACGGCTCAAGCAGCACCCGCGATTCCGGGGCGAGGAGTTCGTCTGGTATGAGGAACGCTGCACCGGCTGCGCCTCCTGCGCGAAGTACTGTCCACTGGGCATCATCAAGATCGTGACCAGTCCCAGCGAGACTGCTCCGGCCGAGGGCGACAAGTACCGGCTGGAGGTGTTCGACATCGCCATCAACCGATGCATGTTCTGTGGGTTGTGCGTCGAGGCCTGCCCATACGACGCGTTGTTCATGGGCAGCGGGTTCGAGCAGGGGAAGTATTCACGAAAGGACATGGTAATCACCATTGACGAGTTGAGGCAGGCCGACAAGCACCCCAGCACTTTCTTTCGTCCGCAGTTGGAGTCGCAGGAATACGATCCCCGGGCGGGACGCCCCCTGGACTGGCAGCAGGTCGGCCGCGAGTCGTGGCAGTGGCACCAGCGGGAGAAGGCGGGAATGCGCATTGGCTCCCGTCCGACGCCAGAGACGACCAACGAGAACGGCGAGGACGCAGCGTAAATGCTGTTCCAGGACGTCGTATTCTGGCTGCTGACCGTAGTGGCCGTGGGATGTGCGCTGGGAGTGGTCCTGATCCGGGACCTGTTTCGCGCAGCGCTGCTGCTGGTCGCTGTTTTTATCGCGGTCGGCGGCTATTTCATCCTTCTCAATGCCGAGTTCCTGGCAGTGGTGCAGGTCCTGATTTATGCGGGCGCCATTGCCGTCCTGATCATTTTTGCAGTGATGCTCACCCGCGACGTACAGCAGGGTAACCAGCCCAACCGGCTGCAGATTCCCGCAGCGATTCTCGCCGTGCTGCTGCTGGCGGCCCTGGTGGTCGTGGCCGTGGACACGCAGTGGAACTTCTTGCCCGAGGAGGAACGACAGACCGTGGAGCTGGTGCAGACGTCAGCCGTGTCCACCATTTCCGAGGAGTCGCTGGAGAGGGCGGGAGTTACCGAGGAATCGGAGGTGGCGGCGTTGCAGGAATCGGGGCTGGCCGACCTGCTCATCGGAAAGTACGTGCTGCCCTTCGAAGCCGTCTCCGTGCTGCTGCTGGCGGCGCTTATCGGCGCACTTGCGCTGGTGCGTCCACGAGCAGGCAGCGGGGTATCCGACCCCAGGGCCTCGGGTTCGGAAGCGGACTAGCCTGATATGTCCTTCGAAGCATTCCTCATCGTTGCGGCGGTGCTGTTCTGCATCGGCCTTTACGGATCGCTGGCGCGCCGCAACGTGCTGGCGGTGCTGATGTCCATTGAGCTGATGTTCAACGCCGTGAACGTGACGCTGGTGGCCATGGCCAAGTACCTGGCCCCGGCAGGACTGCAGGAAAGCATCAGCACGGCACTGACCGGGCAGGTGTTCGCGGTGTTTGTCATAACGGTAGCGGCGGCGGAGATTGCCCTGGGCCTGGGGATAGTGTTCGCAATGTACCGCACCAACGAGTCGGTGGATCTCACCGAGGCCTCGCAGCTGAGGCACTAGGCCGCTCCGGGCAGGCTGAAATATGTGGGTAGAATTCAGAAAAGCGTCGAACCTGATGCTGGCAGAGATGTGGAAAGAGGTCCTTGAGGGCGAGGGCCTGCCGACGCGCATCCTGCCGGAGGGCGACATACTGGACTGGAGTGAACGGGTTCCCTTCAACATCTACGTTCCCAAGGGAAGGGAGCATGTGGCCGAGGAGATACTGAGGAAGCTGTAGATGGTCAACGAAGCCTTAGTATGGGCGATTTTCCTGCTTCCCCTGGGCTCCTTTGTTCTGATAGCCCTGGTCATCCGGCCTTTTCTTAACCGCTGGCCGTTTCTGGCCGCTCTCGGCACAATCGCCGCGCTGACCGCCTCGACCGTATTGGCCGTCGTCACGCTGCGGGGCGTGATAGTGCACCACGGGGAGGTGTTTGAGAGCTGGAACTGGCTGTCCTTTGGCGGGGCGACCATCCAGATGGGGCTGCTGGTGGACCCGCTGACCGCGGTGATGCTGGTGGTAGTAACGTCAATCAGCCTGCTGATCCAGATTTACTCCGTTGGATACATGCAGGGCGACCCCGGATTTGCCCGTTATTTCGCATACATGTCACTGTTCACTGCCTCGATGCTGGGGCTGGTCCTGTCCAGCAACATCGTGCAGCTGTATGCATTCTGGGAGCTGGTCGGGGTGTCGTCGTATCTGCTGATCGGATTCTGGCACGAGCGACCTGCGGCCGCGGCGGCAGCCAAGAAGGCGTTTATCGTCACCCGAATCGGCGATGTGGGATTCCTGATCGCGATCCTGTACTTGTTCCTCAAGGCGGACGACTTTGCCGCGGTGGGACTCAATGCGTTCCACATCCCTGATATCTGGCAGGCAGCGCAGCCCGTGGCGGCTGGTGCGGCTGTGTTGGGCGGAGCGGCACTGACCTGGATGGCGTTGGGGATCTTCGCCGGAGCGGTGGGCAAATCCGGGCAGTTTCCGCTGCATGCCTGGCTGCCCGACGCGATGGAGGGTCCGACACCGGTAAGCGCCCTGATCCACGCGGCAACGATGGTAGCCGCGGGGGTGTTCCTGGTGGCGCGGTTCTTTCCCGTGTTCCAGCAGTCGGATTCGGCCATGGCCGTGGTGGCCCTAATCGGCGCGTTCACGGCTCTGACGGCGGCGACAATGGCCTTGGTGATGAATGACATTAAGCGGGTGATGGCCTACTCCACGGTGAGCCAGCTAGGCTACATGATGGCCGCGCTGGGACTGGGAGCCTACGCGCCGGCGATCTTCCACTTGGTTACCCACGCGGTGTTCAAGGCGCTGCTGTTCCTCGGGGCGGGAAGCGTCAACCACGCCAGCGGCACATTTGATATGACGTACATGGGCGGATTGCGAAAGTATATGCCCGCAACCTACCTTCTGGTGATGATTGCTTCGCTGAGCCTGATCGGCATCATTCCGCTTGCCGGGTTCTGGAGCAAGGACGAGATCCTGCTGGCAGCGTTTGACGGTAACAGCCACTTTGCCGACTGGATCAATATCGCCGTATTCGTCGGCCTGATACTTGGTGTAGTGTTCACGGGGTTCTACACCGTGCGGATGGTCATGATGACCTTTTACGGCGAATTCAAGGGAGGGGTGGACCAGGAGATTGCGGACCCACGTTCCGAAGAGCCTGTGTTAGCGGCCCACGCCCCTGATCACGTCGGGGCCTCTGATCAGGCCGTGGATGAGTCGCACGAGGACGGCGGCGCCCTTCATGGCGGTGTGCACCTGGCCGAGTCGCCGCTGGTGATGGTGGTCCCGATGGGGGTGCTGGGCGTAGGGGCCGTGGTCGTGGGCTTCGTCATCAATCCCCAGTGGATCAACTTCCTGGGCGTTCCGGTGCACTGGGCCACCGGCTTCGTCGCAGACGGCTTGCTGGTAGCAACAGGGGGCGAGGGTCATGCAGAGTTGCCAGCGTTCAGCTGGGCGATGGCTGGGATCTCCACCGCTGCCGCTGTCGGCGGGGCGCTGTTGGGCTTGGCGGTGTACGGGTTGCGCCGGGACCAAACCCGTGAACCCCTTCGCATTCTGGGGCCGGTTCACACACTGCTCTCGCAGAAGTACTACGTCGACGCACTCTACGAGAACCTGATAGTTCGTCGCAGCTTCTACCAGGTGTTCGCCGCGTTCGCAAACTGGCTGGACCGCCGGTTCGTGGACGGCATAGTCGACTTTGTCGGCTGGTTCTTCCGAAACATAGGGTCGGCAGTGGCACGCCTGCAGACCGGGCAGGTGCAGGCATATGGCACCGCCGTGGCCCTGGGCTCGCTGCTCATCATCCTGGGTTTCCTGCTGTCATCGTGAATGGCTTTAATGGTAATGACTGCTGATGTCGCCTGAATTCAACGGACTGCTTACCGCCACCGTCTTCCTCCCGGCAGTGGGAGCGGTTTTGCTGTTGCTGTTGCGGGGAGACAAGGTCATCCGTGGCGCGGCAGTGGCCATCGGCGTGGCGGACCTGGTGCTCGCGCTGCTGGTATTCGCCCTGTTCGATCGGGGCGAGGACGCTGCGCGTTTCCAGTTCGTCGACAATTTCGCCTGGATTCCCGACGTGGGCCTCAGGGCCTCCTACCTGTTGGCGGTGGACGGTTTGTCGGCGCCGCTGGTGGCGCTGACCGGGCTGCTGGGTTTGTCGGCAATCCTGGCTTCGTGGCACGTTGGTTTTCGTGTCAAGGAATACTTCTTCTGGCTGCTGCTGCTCCAGACGGCGGTCATGGGCGTGTTCACCGCCCTGGACCTGCTGCTCTTCTTCCTGTTCTGGGAGCTGGAACTAGTGCCGATGTACATGCTGATCTCCATCTGGGGGACCGGACGGAAAGAATACTCGGCGATGAAGTTCCTGATGTTCACCATCCTGGGCAGCGCATTCATGCTGGTAGCGATCGTCGCTGTTTTCCTGACCCCTGACGTCGGCACGTTCAACCTGATCGAGTTGTCGACCAACGGAGGGGCGCTGGCTTCCGCGGCGACGCTGCTGCCTCTGTCGTGGTTGTTCTGGCTGTTTTTCGTCGCGTTCGCTGTCAAGCTGCCCACGTGGCCGCTGCACACGTGGCTGCCCGACGCTCATACCGACGCGCCCACGGCCGCCAGCGTGATGCTGGCCGGCGTGCTGCTGAAGATGGGTGGTTACGGCCTGCTGCGAGTTAACGTGGGGCTATTTCCGGGGCAGTCATGGGAATTCGCGTGGGTGTTGGTGGCGCTGGGGGTTATCAGTGTCCTGTACGGCGCCGTGGTGACCCTGCGGCAGACTGACCTGAAGCGGCTCATTGCCTATTCCAGCGTCAGCCACATGGGACTGGTGCTGCTTGGAATCGGCTCGGTTGGCGTGGCAGGCGGGACCCTGACGTCGACCGGCCTGAGCGGGGCGGCCCTGCAGCTCTTCACCCACGGCACGATCACCGGACTGTTGTTCCTGGCCGTGGGGCTGGTCTACGAAAAAGCGCACACCCGCTACATCCCAGACCTTGGCGGTCTGGCTGGCCGGATGCCCTTCGTCGCGGCGGCGATGCTGATCGCCGGGCTGGCGTCGCTGGGACTGCCGGGCCTCAGCGGGTTCGTTGCCGAGCTGCTGGTGTTCCTGGGCGCTTACCGGGCCTACGACTGGCCGACAGTGTTGGCGGTGCTGGGAATCGTGCTGGCTGCCGGGTACATCCTGTGGATGATGGAGCGGACATTCTTCGGGGCTCCCCGGGAGCGCTTTGCCGAGTTGACCGACGCCTCGCTGGTGGAGGCGGCACCACTGGCCCTGATGGTCATCTGCATCATAGGCGTGGGGATATACCCCGCGCTGCTGACCGATATGTTCGAGACGGCCCTGGCGCCCATGGTCCAGGCGATAAATGGCGGCTAGCCGAGAATGAACGCCCACGACGTATACGTAATCTCGCCGTATCTGGCCATGGCTGGGGCGGCGACCCTCATCATCATTTTTGACCTGGTATTGCCTCGCCGGGCCGTGGGCCTGCTGCCATACCTCGCGTTCCTGATGCTGGCAGGGCCGTTTGTGCTCAGCCTCTACCAGTTTTATGACCTGGGCCAGGCTGCCAACCTGGTACGAGATGGATCGGACGGCGAAGCCAGTATCCTTCTGGCCAGCCTGTCGGTGGACAGGTTCGCGTTATTCTTCAACTTCCTTGTCACGGGGTCGGCGGCTCTCGTGGTTTTGGCGTCCACGGAGTATGTGCGGCTGATGCCTCGATTCCGGGGAGAGTATTTCGCGCTGTTGCTCTTCTCGGCGACGGGCATGATGCTGCTGGCCGCTGCCACGGAGCTAATCACCATATACGTCGCGCTGGAATTGACCAGCCTGCCGATCGCAGCGATGGCGGCGTTCCTGATGAGCGGGCGGTCCAGCGAAGCAGGGATGAAATTCCTGATCATCGGGGCCATCAGTTCGGCCCTGCTGCTCTATGGAATGGCGCTGGTGTTCGGGTTCAGTGGCAGCACCGAGCTGACCGAAATCGCCGCTGCGGTGGGCCACGCGGGCGGCAGTGTCGCCTTTGGCAACTGGGCCCTGCTGGTTGGCATCGTGCTGATAGTGGCCGGGTTTGGCTTCAAAATTTCAGCTGCGCCCTTCCAGATGTGGGTGCCGGACGTGTACGAGGGCGCGCCGACGCCGGTGGTTGCCTTCCTGTCGGTGGCCAGCAAGGCGGCGGGGTTCGCCGTGCTGCTCCGGGTGCTGTTCACTGGATTTTTCGATGTGTCGCTGGACTGGGCGGTGCTGATGGCCGTACTGGCCGCTGCGTCCATGAGCATTGGGAATGCCGTTGCCATCGCTCAGAGCAACATCCGGCGCCTTTTCGGGTACAGTACCATCGCTCACGCTGGATACCTGCTGGTAGGCGTTGCCGCCAGTGTTCGGGCCGTTGAGGTCATTCCGGACGTCCCGGTATTTGCTTCGATCGGGCTGGACAGCGTGCTGTTCTATCTCGTCGCCTACACCGCCGCCAACCTCACCGCCTTCTTCGCCATCGCAGCTATCGGAGAACGGGTGGGGAGCGACCGGATCAGCGATTACCCGGGCCTGTTCAGCCGCTCTCCGGTGCTGGCCATAGCGTTGGCCCTGGCGCTGATAGCGTTGATAGGCGTACCTCCCACCGGCATCTTCATTGCCAAGCTGTATGTATTCACAGCGGCGGTGGACAGCGGTCTGGCGTGGCTGGCGATAGTGGGAGTGGTCAACAGCGCGGTGTCGGCCTACTACTACATACGAATCATACGGTTGATGTTCCTGCAGCAGGCACCGGCAGCGCCGGGCGCTCCCCCATCCCGCAGCCCCGCGCCGTGGGCGGCGCTTGGTGTTTCGGCGGCTGTGCTGGTCTTCCTGGGTGTGGCCCCGGGCTTCGTGATGGAGGCGGCGGGCGCTGCGGTGAGCGCGCTGGGGGTGTAGGCCTCCGCTGGGCACTACGCTCCTTTAACGCCGGAGCCGAAAGACGGGCAAGGTTGCCAATGCCGCTGTCAGGGTAGAAGAAACACAGGCGCGCTTTGCTACAAATGGACGAATTCCTGGAATAGCAGCCGGAGGCAGAAATACATGGACCCCAATATCACTTCGGCCGTTCGGGATATCTTTCTCATGGTTGCCGCAGGGGCGTTCACGGCGCTTTGTCTGACTGCGGTCGTGCTCGTGATCAAGCTGTACCGGCCGATTCGGGAATCGGTGAAAAACGCCTCAAGCGCTACGGAAAACTTCAGGCGCATCAGCGGCGACATCGCGGCGGTCTCCGAGGAAACGGCGGGCAACATCGCCCAGACATCGCGGAACTTGGTGGCCATCTCTGAGAACATCAAAAGGGAAAGTGAAGACCTGTCGGAAACTGTTCGCGCTGCCCGCGATGCGGCAAACAATGTCGGCGCGACGGCCAGCACTTTGAGGACGATTGCCGAGACGTTCAGCGGCATTTCGGCGCCGGGAGCGAGCGACGGTGCAGGGGCCTCTGCGGCGAGGCCCCTGTTGCGGCTCATCAGGACGATGTTCGGCGGCGGCCGGAGAGGGAATGAGGGCGGCGAACAGGATGCTTAGGTGGTTCGATTGGCGAACTGCTACACTATGCCCGTTTCATCAACCCGCGTCTCATCGACCCCCGTTTCATCAACGCAAAGGAAGCGATGAATAACGTCGGCATTATCTACAACAACCGCATTCCCGAGGCGCTGGACCTGAGTATGGCGATCCTGCACGAGCTGGATTTGCCGGAGGGAAGCTGGTATTCGCCGGCGGAGAACCTCGAGTCCCTTGCGGCCCGGGCTGAGGGCACCGACCTGGTTATCACCGTGGGCGGAGACGGGACCATCTTGCGGGCGGTGCGGTTCACCGGCCCGGCCAACATACCCATCGTTGGTGTCAATATGGGGCGCCTCGGATTCATGACGGAGCTCACGGTCGACGAGGCCCTGCCGATGCTTCCCAGCTACATGGAGGGTGGCTACCGCGTTGACGAGCGAAATATGCTTCAGGCCACAGTCACCCGGGGCGGCTCCACGATCAAGCAGGGCCCCTATCACGCCCTGAACGACTTTGTCGTGGCCCGTGGCGCGGCCTCCAGGGTTGTGTCCATCGCCGGGACCATCGACGGTGCGCAGGTCTCCACGTTCCGGGCAGACGGCCTGATCCTGTCGACCGCTACGGGGAGCACCGGCTACAACCTGGCCGTGGGTGGGCCGATTCTCGACCCGGAGTCGGACGCGCTGGTGCTAAAGACAGTGGCGGCTCACATGGGCCTGACGGCAGCCTTGGTGTTGCGCTCAGGCGCGGAGGTGTCGCTGCAGCTGGAAGGCTATCAGGCTGCCGTACTGAGCGTTGATGGTTACGAGGACTATGACCTGCAGCCCGGCGACCAGGTCGACCTGGCGCAGAGCCCATACAAGGCGACATTCCTGCGAGCCAATCCTCCATCCTATTTCTTCGGCACTCTAACTCGCCGCCTCGGGTTCAGTATCCGGGGCCAGTAGGAGATACCCATTTTGGCTGATACCGATACCGATAAAACGCCGGTCCAGTCCGAAAACACTATTGAGACAACCCGCCCCTACGACGGGAGGATCTTCAGCGTTCGGGTGGATACGGTGGAGTTGCCCAGCGGACGCCGTACCATCCGGGAGGTGGCGGAGCATTCCGACGCCGTCTGCATGATCCCGGTGGATGACGATGGCAACGTCCTGCTGGTGCGGCAGTATCGCAAGCCCACCGAGTCGTCGCTGCTGGAGGCGCCCGCGGGAGGAGTGGAGGCAGGAGAGGTCTCGGAGGAGACAGTGCTGCGGGAGTTGCAGGAGGAGGTCGGCTACACCGCCGCCAATCTCCGCCACCTCGCCAGTTTCTGGGTCGCGCCCGGCTGGGCTACGGAGCGCATGCATGCCTATCTGGCCACAGGCCTTTCGCCTTCCAAGCTGGCGGCTGACGATGACGAGAACATCCAGGTGGTGCGAATTCCCTTCGCCGATGCCGTTGCCATGATCCATACCGGCGAAATTCACGACGGAAAGACCATCGCTTCCCTGTTGCTGGCCCAGCCGTTGCTGGAGCAGAGTTGATAGCCTGGTTCGTTGGCACCTCCTTGGCACTTGGCTGGAACGTGGTTGGCCCGTTAGGGCCTGCCCGGTTTGTAGGAACCGTTGAGTCTCGAAAGACAATCCGAATTTGTATGGACAAAGATGTCTATTTGAGACAACCGAGTGACACCAGGCAGTCACTAGATCTGGGGAGGTGTTTAGCTGGGGAGGTGTTAAGTATGGTTAGTGCGAATCACAATGCCCACGAGTGCGAGGACCACGAGCACCACGCCGAGGAGCACGCCGCGTAAAGCGTGTATTCCCAGGCTCCGCTCAGTAAAGGCAAATCAGACCCGTTCCTCAAGTGAACGGGTCTTTTTCGTTGCTCTGGATATGATTGTGTCGGCAGAAGTCGCCACTGACAGATACGACTTTACCCCGATGTTTGAGGAGCCGCTGATAGAAACCATTTCACCCTCACCCCAACCCACTCCCTCAAAGAGGAGGGGCAAATGAGGACCCTGGCCTCAAAGACAGGGCTGCGACACTTGAATTGCTTGCTGACAGTTGGCCCTTGCCAATTCGTGCAACCTCCCCTTACTATAGTTGAAGGGCATTACAGAATATATGATCGTAAACCTTGAAACTTACTGGCGGCCGTACCGGGAACACTGATGGGACACAATGGGACGGAATGGGACGGAAAACGAAAATTTCTGTCCCGCACGGCCAATTCGTAGCTGACGGACAGGGAAAATGGGAGCGATTGGGGAAAATTGGGAACTGGGGTCAGATTTCCAGTCCCAAAATTCCCACTCCACATCACGGCATGTGCACCCGGCAACCCGACCAACAAGCCGGTGTGTCCGTAAATGTCCGTAAGTGTCCGCTGAAGTTGAAAATTCAACTCTGGCTCAGTGGGGAAATCAAACTGTGTTTATCTTGTCTATGGCGGTGAAGCACCTCTTTATAGCTGGATTCTGCTGAAACACAATTGCTCTGGCCTCAACCCGCAGGACGATTGCAAAGTCAGGAGACTTGGCTGCGGAGGCGGGCGATGGTCTGGGTTGGGCGGAAGGCACAGGTCTTGGCTCGCAGGGGCATGGACATCTGGAGGGGAAACCATCCCTCCAGGCGCAGGGCGTTGAGCGCTGTGTTGACCAGGCTGGCGTATACCTCGCCCAGACCCGGACGGCGCAGCGTGTGGACGTCCTCGTCCCAACTGCGGTCTTTAACGTGATGCAGGCTGTTCTCAACGCTCCAGTGGTTGCGGATCACTTGAAGGAGTTCTTTGGGTGCGCAGCGACGGGAACTCAGGCTGGTCAGCAGATACCAGCGCTCCCGGCTCACCTCCCCGGTGGCTATGTCCACCCTCTCCTTCTCCAACATCACACCCTGCCTCACTCCTGGAAAGCCCAACTCATCCCGGATATAGCCGGCCAGCGCCTCATCAGTCCAGATGCGCCGTTTCTCGATCACGCCCGCTTTTTTCCACGCTCTGCGCCTCGGGCTCCACCGGTCCCTCCCCAGCAAATCCCTCTGCCAATGCCGCCAGCACCTGGGGTTGGTTCCCCTTAATGCGCACCAGGTAGTCCCGTCCGTGGCTCACGATGGCCTGGCACAGGTCCCGCTCCGCATAGAGAGCGTCCATGGTCAGCAGCCTCAGGCCGGGATAGCGCTCGAACAGTTGCCCCAGCTGTTCCCGCAACACCCCGGGTTCGTACCGTTTCTCCGATGCCGGCCACTGGGCCAGGCACAGCTTCAGGTCATGGGCCAGTACGTTCACCATCACCAGAGGATTGCCGCTTACGTCCTCGGACTGCTTGGCCCATTTGCCGTCCACCGAGGCGTGCACCTCCTGGTCCGCCACCACCTGGGCCACCCATCCCGCTAGGGCGCCCTGCAGCTGCTCATAAGGGACCCCGGCCAGGGTGCGGGAGATGGTGGTGGCGTGGGGCGGATGGTCCCGCACAAAGCCCAACGGCTCCCTCAGCACCGGCCAGTGCATCTTGGCGAAGAGGGCGATGTGGGCCATGGTGGTCTGACCACAAACCAAGCCCAGCAGGGTCAGTCGGAGGATGGCCTGAAAGGGATGCCGGACTCCCCTGGCCCTCCTGGGATCCGGCACCAGTTCCAAACATCCGAACAGAGATTCCGCCGCCTCCATATCCGCACACTCCCATATCTCACTTCCCTGTCTGTATAAACTTCCCTCCGCGACTTTGCAATCGTCCTGCCTCAAAGCCAGGATGATTGCAAAGTCAGGAGACTTGGCCGCGGAGGCGGGCGATGGTCTGGGTTGGGCGGAAGGCACAGGTCTTGGCTCGCAGGGGCATGGACATCTGGAGGGGAAACCATCCCTCCAGGCGCAGGGCGTTGAGCGCTGTGTTGACCAGGCTGGCGTATACCTCGCCCAGACCCGGACGGCGCAGCGTGTGGACGTCCTCGTCCCAACTGCGGTCTTTAACGTGATGCAGGCTGTTCTCAACGCTCCAGTGGTTGCGGATCACTTGAAGGAGTTCTTTGGGTGCGCAGCGACGGGAACTCAGGCTGGTCAGCAGATACCAGCGCTCCCGGCTCACCTCCCCGGTGGCTATGTCCACCCTCTCCTTCTCCAACATCACACCCTGCCTCACTCCTGGAAAGCCCAACTCATCCCGGATATAGCCGGCCAGTGCCTCATCAGTCCAGATGCGCCGTTTCTCGATCACGCCCGCTTTTTTTCCACGCTCTGCGCCTCGGGCTCCACCGGTCCCTCCCCAGCAAATCCCTCTGCCAATGCCGCCAGCACCTGGGGTTGGTTCCCCTTAATGCGCACCAGGTAGTCCCGTCCGTGGCTCACGATGGCCTGGCACAGGTCCCGCTCCGCATAGAGAGCGTCCATGGTCAGCAGCCTCAGGCCGGGATAGCGCTCGAACAGTTGCCCCAGCTGTTCCCGCAACACCCCGGGTTCGTACCGTTTCTCCGATGCCGGCCACTGGGCCAGGCACAGCTTCAGGTCATGGGCCAGTACGTTCACCATCACCAGAGGATTGCCGCTTACGTCCTCGGACTGCTTGGCCCATTTGCCGTCCACCGAGGCGTGCACCTCCTGGTCCGCCACCACCTGGGCCACCCATCCCGCTAGGGCGCCCTGCAGCTGCTCATAAGGGACCCCGGCCAGGGTGCGGGAGATGGTGGTGGCGTGGGGCGGATGGTCCCGCACAAAGCCCAACGGCTCCCTCAGCACCGGCCAGTGCATCTTGGCGAAGAGGGCGATGTGGGCCATGGTGGTCTGACCACAAACCAAGCCCAGCAGGGTCAGTCGGAGGATGGCCTGAAAGGGATGCCGGACTCCCCTGGCCCTCCTGGGATCCGGCACCAGTTCCAAACATCCGAACAGAGATTCCGCCGCCTCCATATCCGCACACTCCCATATCTCACTTACCTGTCTGTATAAACTTCCCTCCGCGACTTTGCAATCGTCCTGGCCTCAAAGCGGGGCAGCCCCAGCCTGAAGGGGATTTGTGGTATAGTATCGGGCGGCTTATTGAGGTCTCATTGGAGGAAAAGGGTCAACATGCTGGAGCATGATGTCTTGGTAGTCGGGGCCGGCCTTGCAGGCATGAGGGCAGCCATCGCCGCCCGTGCCAACGGCGCCACCACGGCGATTATCAGCAAAGTACACCCGGTTCGAAGCCACTCAAATGCGGCGCAGGGCGGCATCAACGCAGCCCTCACCGACCGGGGCGACGACTGGGAAGACCACGCCTACGACACAGTCAAGGGTAGCGACTTCCTTGGCGATCAGGACGTCATCGAGGTGATGTGCAAGTCGGCAGGCCGTGCCCTGATCGACATGGAGCATTTCGGCGTCACTTTCAACCGCGACGACGAAGGCTATCTCGGCACCCGCGCCTTTGGCGGACAGCGCCGAGCGCGCACTTTCTTCGTCGGGGACTTCACCGGACAGGCCCTGCTGCATGTGATGTTCGAGCAGCTCATCAAGTCCGGCGTCCGCCGCTACGAGGAATGGTTCGTCACCTCTCTCATCATTGAGGACAGCCAGGTCTGCGGTGTTATGGCCCTGGAGATGCGGACCGGGCAGGTTTACGCCATCCGCGCCAAGACAGTCATCTTTGCCACCGGCGGACTGGGACGTGTGTTTGAGCCAAGCACCAATGCGCTGATCGTCACGGGCGACGGGATGGCATTGGCCTACAACGCTGGCGCCCAGCTGATGGACATGGAGATGGTGCAATACCATCCCACCACGTTGGCCGGCAGCGGTGTGCTGATCTCTGAGGCGGCCCGCGGCGAGGGGGCCTATCTGCTGGATAAAGACGGCAACCGCTTCATGGAGAAGTACGCGCCCAACATGATGGAGTTGGCCTCCCGCGACGTGGTTTCCCGATCGGAGCAGACCGAAATCAACGCGGGCAACGGTATCAATGGTTGCGTCCTGCTGGACTGCCGGCACCTGGGCGAGGCGCTGATCATGGAGAAGCTCAGCCAGATCCGGGAGATTGGGATTGATCTGGCCGGCGCCGACATGATACGCGAACCTATCCCAATCCGCCCTGGTATGCACTACATGATGGGTGGCATCAAGACCGATGTGGACGGACTGACCAACGTTCCCGGCGTCTATGCGGCCGGGGAATGCGCCTGCGTCAGCGTCCACGGCGGAAACCGGCTGGGGGCCAACTCGCTGCTGGATACCATTGTTTTCGGCGAGCGTTCCGGGAACCACGCCGCTGAAGCCTCTCGCAGCGTGGACTATGTAGAGTTCAACGTGGAGCAGGCGGTCAGGAACGAGGAAAAGCGCATCCAGGAGTTGTTGGACCGCCCCGCCAACGGAGATCGTATCGCAGGCATTCGCCTGGGGATGGGCGAGTCAATGAACCGTAACCTCGCTGTCTACCGCAACCATGAAGGCATGGAGGAGACACTGGGCGACCTTGAGCAGTTGCAGGAGCGTTTCAAGACCGTGCCTGTGGAGAACAAGGGCAAGGTATTTAACACCGACCTGATTTTTGCCTTGGAGTTGGGCTTCATGCTCGACTGCGCCCCGCCTATCGTGGTCAGCGCCATAGACCGGAAGGACAGCCGCGGCGCCCAGGCCCGCACCGACTACCCCAACCGGGACGATGAGAACTGGATGAAGCACCTGGTGGTTGTCAGGGGCGAGAAAGGTCCGGAGATCTCATACGCTCCTGTCAGTATCACCAAGTGGCAGCCTGAAGAGAGGAAATACTGAGGAAACGATTCATTCCCTCCTGTCATTGGAAGCAGGCAGCGAGGGGGTGTTATCGACATCGACACTGAGTGGAAGGATAGCAACCCATGAACGTCACTGTCAGGGTTCAGCGCCAGGACCCGGAGGCGGAGAACACCACTCCCTTCTGGCAGGACTACACGCTGGAGATCGAGGACAACGCCACCGTTCTGGACGCATTGATCAAGATTCGTGAGGAACTGGACGGTACACTGAGCCTTCGGTGCTCGTGTCGCAGCTCGATCTGCGGATCGTGCGCTATGCGAATCAACGGGCATGCCGGCCTCGCCTGTAAGACGCAGGCTGCCGTTGCACTGCAGCAAGGGGACATAATCGAGGTCGAACCGGCCGGTAACATGCCGGTTATCAAGGACCTTGTCGTTAACTTCGACCTCTTCTGGGACAAGATCATGGAGGTCGATCCTTATCTGCAACCACAGGGTCCTGAGCCGGAACAGGAGTACGTCGTTTCCAACGAGTCGATGCTTCACCTGTCCAGTGTGACCGCCTGCATCATGTGTGGGGCGTGCGTTTCGGACTGCACCGTGCTGGAGGTCGATCCGTCCTTTTTGGGCCCGGCGGCGCTGGCGAAGGCCTACCGGTTCACCGCAGACCCGCGGGACGGCGACGATCAGGGTGTCTCCAAGGACCGTCTGGAGCAGTTGAACGGTCCTTCGGGCATGTGGGACTGCACTCGCTGTCTCGAATGCGTTCAGGCCTGCCCCAAGGGTGTTGCCCCGATGGAGCGCATAATGGCTATGAGAGATCAGGCCATAGCCGCAGGCTTCCACAATACCAACGGCGCCCGCCACACGGAAGCATTCTCCGAGTCGGTGGAACAAACTGGCACGCTCGACGAACTCAAGCTTGTGCCCAAGTCCCTCGGTATGACCAACATCCAGGGGATGCTCAGCTACGCTCCCGTGGCTTTCCAGGCGCTGACGCATGGCAAGATGCCGCCGATTATGCATAAGAAGATTGAAGGTATCGAACACGTCCGCCGCATATTCGAGAAGGTGGACGAGACCGAGCGCTAGGGGCCGCCCCTGCAGTAGAACGGCGATTCGGCCAATCCCATAGTTAACGGAGACCAGAATTGAGGTACGCTTTCTTTCCCGGCTGTGTTTCGCGGGGCGGCTGCCCTGAGCTATACCCGGCGGCCGTGCTGATCTGCAAGCGGCTGGGCATCGACCTGTGGGAAATGCAGGGCGCATCCTGCACCGGGGCTGGTGTCCTGCAGGAAAAGAACCAGTTGCTGGGCGACACCCTGAACGCCCGGACCTTTGCCATGGCCGAGTACTGGGACCTGCCAATCATGACGATTTGCAGCACCTGCCAGGGCGTGATGAGCCAGGCCAATTTCCGGCTGCAGGACCCTGATTACCGGGCAAAGGTGAACAGTTACCTGGCAGAAGAGGGGCTGGAGTACAAGGGCAATGCCGATCCCAAGCACCTCCTGTGGATCCTGATTGAGGATTATGGGCTCGACAAGCTCGAGGAACTGGTTACCCGCCCGCTGCACGGCGTGCGTCTCGCCCCGTTTTACGGCTGCTACCTGGTTCGTCCCACCGACGCCCTCCAGTTTGCCGACAACCCGGATCGGCAGGACTCGCTGGAACGTCTGATAGAGATCTTGGGAGCGACGGTTGTGGATTTCTCCGGGAAGACCCGCTGCTGCGGATTCCCAATCCTCACCATCAACGAGCGAAACTCGCTGGCGATGGTGAGCAAGCACACCAGCGAGGCCAAGGACCTCGGAGCGGACGCGATGATCACTCCTTGTCCTCTGTGCCACCTGAACTTGGACAGCTTCCAGCCCAAGGCGGCGGCCCAGGCCGGCCGGGACATCGGACTGCCCATCCTGCACATGCCGCAGGCCATCGGACTGGCAATGGGCATCAGCCCGCAGGAACTTGGCCTTCGGCGCCACATCGTCAACACCCGGCCGTTGATCACTCAGCTGAGCGCAGCAGCGGCCCACGCCGCCCATTAGGCCAACAGAGTCCCGCACACGGCGAGAGAACAGCCCAAGGGCCGCTGCAAGCCAGCGGCCCTCTTTCTGCAACTCACCGCCGCCGGCCCGATCTCCAAATTCTTTACGAGGCGGTTCCATGCAGCAGCACGAGGCCCCCATCCCTGCCTTTCCCGAAGACTGGCAGACTGCGCTGGCCGTAGTGGCCCACCCCGACGACCTGGAGTACGGCGCTGCCAGCGCCGTTGCAAAGTGGACCCAGCAAGGAAAGCAGATCATCTATGTGATGGTGTCGCGGGGTGAGGCAGGCATAAACGAGATGCACCCCTCGGAAGTTGGCCCCCTGCGCTCCCAGGAGGAAATCGACGCCGCGAGGGCGGTGGGGGTGGACACCGTGGAGTTTCTTGAACACACAGACGGGGTCATCGAATACGGTCTGCCGTTGCGCCGCGACATCAGCCGGGCGATCCGGCGCCACCGGCCGGACATTGTCCTGACGTTGAGTCATCACTTGCAGTTTCCCTCGGGCCACCTGAACATGGCCGACCACCGCAACGTGGGGATAGCGGTGTTCGATGCTGCCCGGGACGCGGCGAATCGCTGGATATTCCCCGAGTTGCTGAATGCCGGCCTGGAGCCGTGGAACGGGGTGCGTTTCGTGGCGGTCTTCGGCCCCAGCAAGCCAACGCACGGCATCGACGTGACGGGCCACTGGGAACAGGGTATGGAGTCCCTCCGGCAGCACAGGGCGTACCTGGAGTACCTGGGTCAGGAGGCGACTGACCGCACCTTTAAGTTCCTGACAGCCCACGCTGTCGAGGCAGGAAATGCCTTCGGCTGCCAGCATGCCGTCATGGCCGAGCTGGTGCTGATCAACGAGCCCTTCGCCGACTAGTCCCCAAAGCAACAGCCATCGAGCAAAGTTTCCTTAAGAGGGTGTCTGACCAATTCCTTCTCCCGAAGGGAGAGGGTAGTGTGAGGGCGTCCCCTCTGCTTTCGCGGGAACAACAGGTACTGCTCCAGTTTGCCTTTCGCTGGTATGAGGCGGTTGTCAATCTCCCTCTAAAAAACAAAGAGGCTGAGAAATTCCTCAGCCTCTTTACTCGTCCGGTGTCTGGTCCCAACTATCCCCGCAGCGTTGGCACCACCTGGCGGTAGGCCTCGATGGTGCGTTCGATGTCCTCTTCGGTGTGGACGGTGGAGGGATAGTACTTCTGACCACCTTTGAGGACGCCGCGTTCCAGCAAACCGGCGTTGAGTCGTGCCATCATCGCGCCGTCTCCGGACAGCAAGTCGCGGTAGTTGTGGGCCGGCTTTTCGGTGAAACAGTAGTCGAAGACTGCGTCCTCGCCGCAGCTTTGCATGGGGATGCCGTTCTCAGCGCATAGCTCCGTCATCGCATTGCGGAGTGCTGCGCCAGCTCCGTGGACGCGCCGGTACGCGTCCGGGTCGTCGCGCAGCACCTCCAGCGTGGCCAGACCGGCGGCACAGGCGACAGGATTGCCGTTCAGGGTGCCGACCTGGCTGACGAAAGTGTCACTGTCCACCTCTCCGCGATCGTAGACTGACATGATCTCGTCTCGTCCCAGAACGGCAGCCAGCGGGTAGCCGCCGCCCATAATCTTGCCCACCGAGCACAGGTCAGGCGTGACGCCATAGAATTCCTGCGCTCCGCCGTAGGCCAGGCGGAAGCTGGTAACAACCTCATCGAAAATTAGCGGGATGTTGTAGCGGTTGGCCAGGTCTCGCAGCCCCTGCAGGAACCCAGGCCGGGGCGCGAGGATGCGCTGCATCGGCTCCACGATTACCGCCGCGATCTCATCGTGGTGGGCCTGGATGATGGTCTCGGTTGTGGCCAGATCGTTGAAGGGAGCGATGAGCATCAGGTCGGCTATGGCCTTGGGGATGCCCCCGCTGTTGGCCTCAGACTGCGGAAACTCCAGCGATGCGCTCGGCGTCACGCTCATCAAGGCGTAGTCGCTGCTGCCATGGTATCCGCCCTCGAACTTCAGCACCTTTTCCTTGCCGGTGTAGGCGCGGGCAATGCGCATGGCCTGGAAGCAGGCGTCGGTTCCGCTGGTGGTGAAGCGCACCTTGTCGGCGCAGGGGACGGCCTCGACCAACTGCTCGGCCAGCATCACGGCCTTGTCGTTGTTGGCGAAGAATGTGCTGCCCTGCTCCACGGTCTTGATGACCGCCTCCACCACGTGGGGGTGGGCATGGCCCAGGAGCATCGGCCCGCTGCCCATCAGCCAGTCGACGTATTCGTTGCCGCTGACGTCCCAGCAGTGCGACCCCTTGCCGCCGGCGACCAGGAAGTCCTGCGCGGGGTTGAAGTGGAGGTTGCCGGTATTTCCGCCGGGAAGGTAGCGGCCCGCCTTCTCCAGCAGGCTTCGTTCTTCAGGAGTGCGGTTGGGCATGGCGGGCCTCCGATAATCGCATTTAATTAACCGGGAAGTGCTACATACCCGCTATCGGGATTGGGCCAATTATACTCCTGGCATAAATGAAATCGGTCCAGTTTAAGTTGACAACTGAACCGATTTCCAGCCGCTTGCCCAGCGGCGTTTCTTTGCTGTTGGCGATGGAAGGGCGTTTACGCCCCAGCCCTCGCCTGATTCATTACCTCCACCAGCTCCTGGACGCTGGCGGCGGAGCTTTGCAGGGCCGCCTGCTCCTCGGCGGTGAGGCGGATTTCAATTACCTGCTCCATGCCGCCGGCGCCCAGCTTCACCGGCACACCGACGCACAGCCCGTTGATGCCGTACTCGCCCTGCAGGTAGGCGCAAGCGGGGAGGATGCGCTTCTTGTCCAGCAACACAGCTTCCACCATCTGCGTGATAGCCGCCGAGGGAGCGTAGTAGGCGCTGCCTTCCTTCAGGAGCTGGACGATCTCGCCGCCGCCCTGCCGGGTGCGACGCACCAGCTGCTCGACCTTCTCCTCGGCCATCAGCTCGCTGATCGGTATGCCCCCGACGGTGGTGTATCGGACCAGCGGCACCATGTCGTCGCCGTGTCCGCCCAGCACGTAAGCCTGCACGTCCTCGACCGAGACGTTGAGTTCCTGGGAAATGAAGGTGCGGAAGCGGGCGGTGTCCAGCACCCCGGCCATCCCGAAGACACGCTCCCGGGGGAAGCCGCTGGACTCGTAAATGTTCTGCACCATAGCGTCCAGGGGGTTAGTGACGGGGATGATGATGCAGTTGGGCGAATGCCTGACCACCTGCTCTGTGACCGAAGTGGTGATGCGCATGTTGGTCAGCAGAAGGTCGTCGCGGCTCATACCGGGGCGCCGTGCGATTCCCGCAGTGATGACCACCACGTCAGAGTTGGCCGATTCCTCATAACCGTTACTGCCAGTGATGAGTGCGTCGGTGCCGATGACCGGCCCGGACTCCAGCATGTCCAGCGACTTGCCCTGCGGCAGGTCCTCAACCACGTCGACCATCACCACGTCGGCGTAGCCCAGTTGGTGTATCCGCTGTGCGGTGGTAGCGCCGACGTTCCCGGCGCCGACTACGGTTACCTTGTTTCGCATGGGCTGGTACTTCCTCCGATTTGAGGCACCAGGTAGACTGGCTGCCCTTAATTTGACAATTGAGGGGAATCACTAGTAGTCCATCAGTGTTGAATTAAGGGATAGAGGGACTTGAGCTTGATGCGCGCGTCCTGGGTGGTGAAACGCCAGTTGGCCCGAATTGCGTCGTGGTTCCGCTGCCCTTGCCAAGCCTTGGTTTCCTGCTTCAATGTCTGCTGGTCCGGTATCCGGCGGTCCAGACACTGGCGCGCCAGCACTCCCAGTTCTATCTCGGCCATGTTCAGCCAACTGCCGTGCTTGGGCGTGTAGTGGATTTCCAGCTTTTCGGCAATGCGTCTCGCCTCTGCAGGCTCGAAGGCCTCGTACAGGGACGAGAGGCGGTGGGTGTTCAGATTGTCCATCACCAAGACTATCCGGCCTTTGTCCGGGTAGTCCACATCCACCAGTTGTCGCACCACCCGGGCCCAGTCAGCCTTGGTTCGCTGGTCCGTCACCTCCACCCGCCGCCACCCCTCCAAGGGCGCGAACAGCATGAACAGGTTGCTCACCCCGTTGCGCTCGTATTCGTAATCGTAGGCCATGGCAGTCCCCGGACGCGGCGGCAAGGGGCTGCGGGTCTCCCTCACCTGTTGCTTGCTGGTCTCGTCCAGGCACACCAGCACCTCGTTGTCCTCGAACTGACGGTGATACACCTCCAGCACGTCCTCCATGGCACAGACGAACTCGGCATTGGCCTTGGGCGGGATGCACCAGCACTCCTTCAGCCAAGGCTTGAGTTCGTTTTTTTCAGCGTTTGGCGCACCGTCTCGGGGCTGATGCTGTCCACTATCTCACATTGCACCAGCCGGTCAGCCAGCAGTTGCAGCGTCCAACCGGCACGGCCCTCCGGCGGTTCGCTACAAGCGAGGTGAGTCAGGTGGGCCTCTCCTTGGCCGTCCAGCTTCCTCGGGCGGCGGTTGACCTGCTCCCTGCGTCCCAAGGCTGCCTCCACTCCCTCCTCAACACAGCGGCGGCGCACCCGTCCCACCGTGGCGTCCCCCACCCTCAGGACCCGGGCTATTTCCTCGTCCTTCATCGCCCCGCGCTCTTGATTTTCATCGCTGAGCAGCATAATGCGGGCGTGGGTCTGTTTATATGCTGCCGTCCGTCCCCGGGACACCAGTCCCTTCAGTTCCTGTTGCTCCTCTACACTCAGACTGACCCGGTACCTCTTCGCTGGCATCCCCATCCTCCCAACATCACCTTAGCTTTTGACGTGTCCCGGCAATACCACAGCTAATTATCTATCAATCCTACGCTGTTGCACTACTAGGACTCCCCTCTGTATGACCCGTTGGCTGGTTTTCTATGCAGTAAACCGACCGGTTGAAGACCACACTCCGGTCGGTTGGCGTGTTGCTAGATTGCATCCACGATAGCGTTCAGGGTCGCACTCGGGCGCATGGCATTGGCGGACATCTGGTCATCGGGAATGTAATACCCGCCGATGTCGACCGGCTGTCCCTGGCACTCGATCAGCTCCTGGATAATCTTGTCCTCGTTGTTGGCCATTTCCTGCGCCGCCTTGGCAAAGCGGACTTGCAGCTCGGCGTCCTGGGTCTGCTCGGCCAGCGCCTGTGCCCAGTACAGAGCCAGGTAGAAGTGACTGCCCCGGGTGTCCAGTTCGTTGACCCGCCGCGACGGCGCCTTGCGCTGTTCCAGGTGCTCCCCGATCGCTGCGTCCAGGGTGTCGGCCAGGAGTTGGGCCCTGTCGTTCTTGTACACCTGGGCGCAATGCTCGAATGACGCCACCAGGGCACAGAACTCTCCCAGGGAGTCCCATCTCAGGTGGCCCTCCTCCAGGAACTGCTGCACGTGCCTGGGAGCCGACCCGCCGGCGCCCGTCTCGAACATCCCGCCACCCTTGAGCAGAGGCACGACCGAGAGCATCTTGGCGCTGGTGCCCAGTTCCAGGATTGGGAAGAGGTCGGTCAGATAGTCCCGCAGCACGTTGCCGGTTACCGAAATGGTGTCTTGGCCAGCCCTGCTGCGTTCCATCGAGACCTTGATGGCGTCGATGGGGGCCAGAATGCGAATATCCAACCCGGTCGTGTCATGCTCTGGCAGATATTGGTCCACTTTCTTGATCAATTCAGCGTCGTGCGCGCGGGCCTTGTCCAGCCAGAAAATGGCAGGATTGCCGGTGAGCCTCGCCCGGTTGACCCCGAGCCCGACCCAGTCCTTGATCGCTGCATCCTTGGTCTGGCACATCCGGAATATGTCGCCTTCCCCGACGCTCTGTTCCATCAGGGTCGCCCCGGACGCGTCCACCACGCGGATCGTCCCGTTGCCCGGGGAGGTGAAGGTCTTGTCGTGCGACCCATATTCCTCGGCCGCCTGCGCCATCAGCCCGACGTTGGCGACGCTGCCGATGGTGGACGGGTCAAACGCTCCATGCTCCTTGCAGTCCTCGATCACCGCCTGGTACAGCCTCGAGTAGGAGCGGTCAGGAATCATCGCGATGGTGTCGTGCAGCTCGTTGTCGGGCCCCCAGGCGCGTCCCCCATCCCGGATGATCACCGGCATGCTGGCATCGATGATCGTATCGCTGGGTATGTGCAGGTTGGTGATGCCACGGTTGGAGTTCACCATGTACAGTTCCGGCCGATCGCTGTAGACCGCCTGGATGTCCGCTTCAATCTCAGCTCGCTTGGCATCCGGCAGGTCTCGTATCTTGGTGAGGAGCTCGGCCACGCCATTGTCAGGGTCAACCCCAACCTCGGCCAATGCAGCCCCGTGCTTGGCAAACACGTCCTCGTAGTACACCGAAACGAGATGGCCGAAAATTATCGGATCGGAGATACGCATCATGGTCGTCTTCACGTGGAGCGAGAGGAGCACGTTGTCGGCCTTGGCCTTTTCTATTTCCTCTGCATAGAAAGCGCGCAGCTCCTTTGCGCTCATCGCGGCGCAATCTATTATTTCATTGGCCAGCAACGAGATCCCGGACTTTAGCGGTGTCACACTACCATCGCCAGCCACGAATTCGATGGTTGCCGTCCCCGGCGCCCCCATCGTCAGCGCTTTCTCGCTGCCGTAGAAGTCCCCGTTTTCCATGAACGAGACACGGGTCTTGGATACTTCCGGCCAGTCCTGCATCATCCGATGCGGATTGCGCTTGCCGTGCTCCTTGACTGAGTTCGACGAGCGGCGATCCGAGTTCCCCTGCCGCAGGACAGGGTTTACCGCGCTGCCCAGCACCCTTGAATAGCGGGCCCGTATCTCCCGTTCTTCGTCCGTCGCGGGAGCGTCTGGGTAGTCGGGAACGTTGTACCCCTTGCTCTGCAGCTCCGCGATTGCCCCCTTCATCTGGGGAATTGAGGCACTGATGTTCGGCAGCTTGATGATGTTCGCCCCAGGGTCCTCGGTCAACTCGCCCAGTATCGTCAGGTAGTCGGGTATCCTTTGTTCTTCCGTCAGCCACTCTGGGAAATTGGCAATGATGCGGCCAGTCAGCGAGATATCCCAGGCCTCCAGTTCAATGCCGGAACCCTTGGTATAGGCCTGTAGAACCGGCAGTAACGAGTGAGTGGCCAGGGCCGGAGCCTCATCAATTTTGGTGTAGATGATCTTGGCCGCTTCAGGCATTTTCCTCTCCTTGGGAGCTTAGTTTCACCGGCCGTTGCCAGTTGCCTGGCTGTGGTCCGATACTGGCACGGCCTGGTACATATGCGCCGGCTGCAGCCTGCGGAATATTGGTTCCCGTCTCACAGCGGTACGAGACCACTGACAGGTTCACCAATCGAAAACCGCAACCGGAATTCCCGCTTTCAGCGGGGCGTGAAATCGTAGAAATTATACATCCCTACAGCCTTGCGGGGTAGCCCTTCAAACTGCCCGCGGAGAGTCAGCGCAATCTCTCCCGCCATCCGCAGAACAAGACACATAGAAATCCCTGCAGCCAGGGCGTGCCCCGATTGAACCTGCAACTTCCGGGCTATAAACTATTGTCGGGCTATAGTCTGTTGCCGGATTCATGGCGAGAGGTGCGGGCCTAAATCGGGCTATGGCCGAGATAAGAGTCCCAATTTCTTCGCGGCTGGAATTATGCAGGAGAAAGCTGTTGGCTCATTCCGCTGCCAGTAAGCCCAAGATGAATGAGTGGCAGTTCAAGGCCCCTGTGGTGGCTCTGAGGGCTCTATTAATCGCTGTTTTGCTCCTACCGGTGATGGCGATATTTTCCCGACGGCAAATCATAGGAGTGGAGCATCTTAAATCTGTGGAGGGGCCGGTAATATTTGCCGCCAATCACCTCAGTGTGGCAGACAACCCTGCCGTGCTGCTGGCCCTGCCCTGGCGATGGAGGCTCCGGCTCGCCACGGCAGCCTCGAGGGAAGTACTAGAGGGGAGGGGCCGTATACAGAGCTTCTTTGCTGCGCTGATAAGTAATGGGTTTCTGTTCTCGCAGACCGGTGGCGTCCGTAGCAGCCTGGCGTACTGTGGGAAACTGACCGCGGCAGGATGGTCGCTGCTGTACTTCCCGGAGGGCATTCGCTCGGACGACGGATCTATCGGGCCGTTCAGACCCGGCATCGGACTCCTGGCAACGGGGTTGGGGATTCCGGTGGTGCCGGTGTATCTGAAAGGAACGGACTCCGTGGTCGCCAAGGGAGGCAGCCGCCCCCAAAGGGGCAATATTGAAGTGAGGTTCGGGAAGCCTTTGCTTTTCAGCCGGAATGCGGACCACGCCGAGACAAGCCAGCAAATTCGAGCTGCTGTAGTCGCGCTTTCCCAGGAAAGTGTATCCTGAGACTCGCCCTACGCTGGTTGGCTTTGTGGAGGCCCTGACGCGTGGCTGAAAGTACCCAGGATTCGCACATCCGGCTGCCTTTGCTCAACAAAATGCTGTTGGCCTCAGACCATGTCGGTCTGCAGGCTATTCAGTATTTCAGGCAATCGTGGATGCTCTTTTTCCTGGTCCCGCCCATGGGCGAGGGTATTGCCAGGGTGCCCGATGTTTCTATCTTTGGCCTTGGCGTTGACGCACGGGTACTGGCTGGATTTCTGATCTTTGCGGGACGGTTTATAGATGCATTCACTGATCCCCTCATAGGGTGGTGGA
This sequence comes from Dehalococcoidia bacterium, assembly GCA_965262865.1. Taxonomy (GTDB): domain Bacteria; phylum Chloroflexota; class Dehalococcoidia; order Lucifugimonadales; family UBA3495; genus VXOI01. Next base: position 4,771,031 of record OZ253565.1, on the reverse strand, counting down.
GCGACCGCACGAGAAGCCGGTGGGGGAGACGCATCCCATTTATCCTGTTCAGTACGCCGTTTTATGCCCTGTTTGCGGCCCTGATCTGGCTTCTCCCGAACGAGGGCGCCAGCCTGTGGAATGTACTCTACTTCGTGCTCGTTCTGGAGATGTTCTTTACTGCGGCCACCATGTCCAGCGGCGCCCTCGAGGCGCTGGTGCCGGAACTAACCCATGGCGCCACCGACCGGATGAACCTTGTGGGGCTGATGTTCCTCTTCGCGGTTTTTGGGGCGGGACTAGGCCTGGCAGGTAGCGGCGCGCTGGTCGATGCTTACGGATTCCAGGTGGTGGGCGTCATACTGGCAGTTGTGGGCCTTGTCTTTCGCTACCTGTCGCTTTCCGCTGTCTGGAATCACGCGCCCCGTGACACGACGCCCGCGAGGGTGGACTTCCTCAGAGGCATGAAGGACACGCTGAGGAACTCGCAGTTTGTCTACTACCTGCCAACGTTCGTCATGTTCACGACAGGCGTCGGTATCCTGCTGGGCTGGATGCCCTTTTTCGCTTCCGAGTTACTGCAGGCTGAAGAAGAGGGAAGGGTAGCCAGTCTTATTTCTACTGTTGTGATTATCGGGGCCGTGATCAGTGGCCTGGTTTTTTGGGTGCTGCTGAACCGGGTTGGCTTCAGTAAACGCCGTGTGTACGGTGGCTGCCTAATTGCCAGCGGGGCGGCTTTCCCGTTGCTTGGTCTGGTGGGGCTGGTGCCGGTTGGAGGGCTGGTTACCCAAGGCATGGTGCTGGCCTTTATAGCCGGGCTACCCATGGCGGCGGTATTTATGCTCCCGAAGGGGTTGACCGCCGACATTGCCGACTACGACGCGATGCTCACTGGAGAGCGCCGTGAGGCCATGTTCTACGCGACCCAGAACTTCTTCGAGAAGATCACTTTTGCGTTGCCGCCGGCGCTGCTGAGCCTGATCCTGCTGCTGGGCGATACGACCGAGAACCCGTTGGGCATCCGGTTGGCGCCTGTGCTCGCAGGGGTTCTGGCCGTGCTGGGCATTGCTCTCTGGCACCGTTACCGGCTTCCGGACACGGTGAATCGAGAGACGGTGACGGCGGCGGGACTGCTGCCGTCCCGCACTGTGCCGGGCACGGCGGACTAACCAAGATTAGAGCCGCGGGGTTACGCACACTGCGGCTCTAATTGGCCCGGGCGAATCCGGCGGAATTACGTCCCTGCCAACTGGCTTGCGAGGGCTTCCGGATCGGTTACCGGCAGCTGGCAGGTGTAATTTTCGCAAACGTACGCGGTAGGCTTGCCGTCCATCATTCCCCTGCCTTCCAGCAGCGGAAGGCCTGATTGAGTCGCGGCGCTCTCGCTTTCGGCACCCACGATTACGCGGTTGGCCAGATAGCGCACGTTGACCGTCCTCAGCAGGTCGGAAGTGGAGGAGTCGGATGGGGAGCCGATGATCGCGACCTCCTTTGGTGTCGAGAGGTAGAAATCCAGCGCCGCCAGCCAGCGGCCGGTACCGCCGGGTGCCCGGCCCATCAACTCGGAAAGGGTCCGCAGCGGTGCGATCGCCTTGGTGGCGTATTCCTCATTGCCCGTGATGACCGACAGCCTGAGCAGCATGTCAGAGGCAACGGAACCGCCGCAGGGCTGCGCGTTGTCGAACACATCGCGAGGACGCACCACCAGTTCTTCGTGGTCACGACCGGTGTCGTAGAAGGCCCCTGCCGACTCGTCCCAGAACAGCGAGATCATATCGTCGGCCAGTTTCATGGCTGCGTCCAGCCAGCGGCGTTCGAAGGTAGCTTCATAGAGCGCTATCAGGCCGTCGGCCACAAAGGAATAGTCCTCAAGGAAGCCTGACAGCTTGGCCTGCCCTTCCCTGTAGGAGCGCCGAAGTTGGCCTTGGGGACGCATCGTGGTCAGAAGGAATTCCGCGTTCCTGGCTGCGGCGTCTAGGTAATCCGGCCGCTCCAGGGATGCCCCTGCCTCGGCGAAGGCCCGGAGCATCAGGCCGTTCCAAGACGCAAGAGCCTTGTCGTCCAGCAGGGGGTGCTCCCGCTCCTCGCGGGTCAGGCGCAGGGCCTCCTTGCCACGCTGGATGACGGTAACGAGCTGTTCCAGGGGGACTCCCTGTCGCTCGGCGAAGTCGGCGGCCCTGACAGATATATTGAGTATGTTCTTCCCCTCGAAGTTCCCTCGCTGGGAGACTCCAAAGAATGCGTTGAAAAGTGTCGCGTCCTCTTTGCCCAGGGAGGACTCGATTTCCTCGGGCGCCCATACGAAGAACTTACCCTCCTCGCCTTCGCTGTCGGCGTCGGTGGCGGAGAAGAATCCTCCGTGTTCGCCGGTCATTTCCCGGAGCACGTAATCCAATGTCTCCTCGGTGATCCGGCGATACAGTGAACGGCCGGTGGCCAGCCAGGCGTGCAGGTAGAGACGTGCCAGCAGGGCGTTGTCGTAGAGCATCTTCTCGAAGTGAGGGACCAGCCAGAAGGTGTCAGTGGAGTAGCGATGGAAGCCGCCGCCGATTTGGTCGTAGATGCCGCCGCGGGCCATCTTCTCCAGCGTAAGCTCCAGCATCGGAAGGGCCCGATCGTTGTGGCCGTTAGCGAAGTAGCGGAGCAGGATTTCCAGGGTCATTGCCTGCGGGAACTTGGGCGCCGATCCCACGCCGCCGTTCTGGTAGTCGAAGTTTGTGGCCAGTTGGTTGTAGGCGTGGTGCAGGATGCTCTCGTCAAGGGCGCTAGCCCCGCGGGGCATGTTTCCGGTACGGCCCATCTGCTCAGCCAGCTGGCTGGTTACCCTCTGAATTTCTGTGTGGCTGTTCTGGTAAGCGTTGGCGACGGTCTCAAGCAGGTGTGGGAACCCGGGCATGTTGTGGCGATCAACGGGCGGGAAGTAGGTGCCGCCGTAGAAGGGCTTGCCGTCGGGGGTGAGGAACACCGTCATCGGCCAGCCGCCGCTGCCGGTCAGCATCTGTACCGCCTCCATGTAGACGGCGTCGAGGTCGGGCCGCTCCTCGCGGTCGACCTTGATGTTGACAAAGTGGCGGTTCATGATCTCGGCGATGGCATCGTTTTCGAACGACTCCCGCTCCATGACGTGGCACCAGTGGCAGGCGGAGTACCCGATGCTGAGCAGGATGGGCTTGTCCTCGTCCCGCGCCCGCCCCAGAGCCTCCTCGCCCCAGGGATACCAGTCCACGGGGTTGTTGGCGTGCTGCAGCAGGTAGGGGCTAGTCTCGTTAGTCAGCCGGTTGGGCATGGGTGCCACATCCTTTAGGCCAACGCCTCGCGCTGGCAATTACTTCGTGTGCAGTTGAGTGAGGCTACAGTAGCCCCAGCCGATGCAGGTCGTCCTCCGTCTACTGGACTGCTATCAATGCGTCAGTGAGGGTTTTCCTGGTGAGTGTTTCTCCGCCTAGGTGATAGTGGATTACCGTAGACTTTCCATCCGGATGCCTGTAAAAGAATCCTCCGGCTCAATGTCCACTTGGAAGGCGTAAGTCTTCATGCCCCGGTCCCGCCGGCCAGCATCTCGACGAACTCTGTCAGCGGCATCGCGCCAAGGTCGCCGCTGTCACGAGTGCGGACGGCTACGGCGCCAGCCTCCGCCTCACGGTCTCCTACAACCAACATGTAGGGGACTTTCTGGAGCTGGGCGGTGCGGATCTTCTGGTTCATCCGCTCGCTGCGGCTGTCAACCTCCGCCCGGTAGCCGGCGCTGGCCAGGGCCGCAAGAACGCTCTCGGCGTACTCACCATGGCGGTCAGCGATGGGAATGACCACCGCCTGAACCGGGGCCAGCCAGACGGGGAAGGCACCGCCGTAGTGCTCGATCAGGACGCCGAGGAACCGCTCCATGGAGCCGAGGATGGCGCGGTGGACCATGTAAGGACGGCTGCGCCCACCCTGATCGTCCTGGTAGGTCAAATCGAAGCGTTCAGGCAGGTTGAAGTCGAACTGCACGGTGGTGCACTGCCAGGCCCGGCCGAGGGCGTCGGTGATGTTGATGTCGATTTTGGGGCCATAGAAGGCACCGCCGCCGTCATCCACGGTGAACGACAGTCCCAGTGCTTCAAGGGCGCCCTGGAGGGAGTTGGTGGCGTGCTCCCACATTTCGAGGTCACCGACGTATTTCTCCGGGCGCGTGGAAAGAGCGATGCTGTAGTCCGAGAACCCAAAGGCCTCCATCAGCTCAAAGGTGAGTTCCAGCACTCCGACGACTTCATTTTCCACCTGTTCAGGGCGGCAGAAAATGTGGGCGTCGTCCTGGGTGAAACCTCGCACGCGCATCAGGCCGTGCAGCACCCCGCTGCGCTCGTAGCGATAGACCGTCCCTAACTCGGCGAACCGGATCGGCAGCTCGCGGTAGCTGCGCAGGGCCGAGCGGTAGATGGTTATGTGAAAGGGGCAGTTCATCGGCTTCAGGTAGTATTCCTGCTCGTCCACCTCCACCGCTGAGAACATTCCCTCGCGGTAGAAGTCGAGGTGGCCGCTGGTCTGCCACAGCGTTGAGCGGCCGATGTGGGGCGAATACACCACGTCGTAGCCGCGCCGATAGTGGATGTCCTTCCAGTAGTCTTCGATCAGCGAGCGAACACGCCCGCCCTTTGGGTGCCAGACTACCAGGCCCGGGCCGATTTCGTCGTGGATGGAATACAGGCCCAGCTGCCGCCCCAGGGTGCGGTGGTCGCGTCGCTCGGCTTCCTCCAGCCTTGCCAGGTGCTCATCGAGGTCGTTCTGCGATTCGAAGGCGGTCCCGTAGATACGCTGCAGCATCGGGCGTTTTTCGTCGCCGCGCCAGTAGGCTCCGGCCACGCTGAGCAGTTTCATCGCAGGAATTTCGTCCGTGCTCCCCACGTGAGGGCCCTGGCACAGGTCGACAAAGCCGTTGTGACGGTAGGTTGAAATCACGGCCGAGTCGTCGAAGCCCTCGATAAGCTCAAGCTTGTAGGGCTGGTCGGCAAACATGTCCTCGGCCTGCTTGCGCGTCAACTCCTCTCGTTCAAAGGCGAACGAGCCAGAAATGGCGTCCCGCATCAGACCCTCGATGCTCTCCAGATCCTCGGGAGTGAAGGGACGGGAGACTTCAAAATCGTAATAGAAGCCGTCATGGGTGGGCGGCCCGATGCCCATCTTGGCTTCGGGAAACAATTTCAGAACCGCATCCGCCATCACGTGGGCCGCAGAATGCCGCATGGCGTGGCGGTGCGCGTGGGCTGCATCGACGGAGCCGGAGTCAAGGGTACCGTGGTCAAGCATCATCCAGTCCTGCGCCAGACACATCCAGCGCGAATGAGGTGAGTGTCGGATTCATTATAGCCCAACGGCTTCGCATGGTTCCCGCCCATCGCGATATAATAGCCTTGCCCAGCTAATTCAACCGGCGGGAGTGCGAGTATGGCCACCAAAGCCGACCTTGAGGCCTTTGAGACCTCGGTCACCTGTCCCGACGACTTCGATGAGTTCTGGAACGGCATCCTCACCCACCTGGCCGGGGAACCGCTGAACGCGTCGGCTACTCCTGACCCCTTGCGCAGCAACGACGATGTCAAGGTCTATCAGGCCAGCTACAGCAGTCTGGACAGGTTGGACATTTTCGGGTGGTATAGCGTTCCTGCCGTTGGACAGGGACCGTTTCCGGCCATCCTGGTACTTCCAGGCTACAAGTCGGAGCCCGCGTTGAGGCGCGACTGGGGAAGCAAGGGAGTGGCCGTGCTGTCTGTCGCCGTGCGGGGGAAACTGCCCAGTAGAGCGCAGTTCAATCCTGGGTATCCCGGCCTGCTGTCTCACGGAGTAGAGAGCCGCGATACATACAGCTACCGGGGCGTTATCTCGGACTGCTCGCGTGGAGTGGATTTCCTGCTCTCTAGGCCGGAAGTAGACTCGGAACGAATCTTCTGCTGTGGCAGCAGCCAGGGCGGGGGTCTTACGCTGGCCACCGCCGGGCTGCGCCCTGAAATCGTGGCCGGTGTTTCAGGCTATCCATTCCTGTGCTGCTACCCGGAGTCCATGCGGATGTTGCGCTCGTATCCTTATGACGAATTGTCCTGCTACGTCCGGGCCCACCCCGAGCGCGAGGCGCAGATGCTGGAGACGCTGCGCTACTTTGACGGCGTCAATTTTGCAACGCGCATCAAGTGTCCAATGGTGGTTGGCATAGCGCTGGAGGACGAGGTCTGCCCGCCTGAGACGAGCTATGCCGCTTACGACCGGCTGGCGGGCGAGAAGGAGCTTTGGCTATTCCCGGAGTCTGGGCACGGCAACGCCCACGACTACCCGAAGCAGGAAACCGCCTGGCTGGAGCAGCGAATCGCCTCCTCCAGGGCAGAGTGGGCCGTGTCATGACACCTGCAGCGTTTTGGGAAAGGGCAGAGGCTCAGTTGGCCGAAACCCCGCTGGAACTGTCCATCGAGAGTGATTCGTTTTACTCGCAGCCGGAGTGGGACGTGTACCAGGTACGGTACAACACCACCGAGGGCCACCGGCTCTTTGCCTGGTTATCGGTGCCCAAGGGCTTGAGCGGGCCCGTTCCGGCATTGATCCGAATGCCGGACTACGCCAGCGTACACGACATTATTTACACTTCGCTGAGACAACGGGCTGTTGTGTTTAATGCGACACACCGTGGGCAGCGGAACAGCGACGGGACATATCGCGCCAGCTACCCTGGCCTTCTGACCGACGGCATTGCCGATGGTGAATCATGGGGGTTGCTGGGTGCCTACGCGGATGTGCTTCGAGGCCTCGACGCCCTTTTGGCACAGGGCCAGGCGGAGGTCGGTACGGTTGCACTTTGGGGCGCTGGCCTGGGCGGAAGCCTCGGGTTGGCCCTGGCCTCCCGCCGCCCCCGGATCGGGGCTGTTGCAGCCGATACGCCGATGCCGCTGGGCCATCCGGCTGGGTTGGAACCCGGGTTGGGCTATCCCCTTGCCGAGATCGGCGACTTCCTGCGGTTGTATCCTGGACGGCGTACGGATGTTGAGGGTACGCTGGGGTTGCTGGACCCGCTGGTGGAGGCTGGTCGCGTGACTTGCCCGGTACTGATGAGCGCCGGGCGGTTCGACCGGGGCACCTGCCCGGTGGCCTTCGCTGAGGAGCTGGCGGAAGCCCTGCCCAACTGCGACCTGCGCCTGTACGACGGAGCCGCCGAGGGTGGTGGCCACATCCATGCCGTGGCTCGCTCCGGCTGGCTGGCCGACAGGCTGGATGTTTCCTAACTGGACATAATCCTATTTACGGGAGACGCATTCACCATGGAACAATTAAGGCAGAACATTGCAGCCCTGGCGCAGAAAGTGGCATCAGTGGTGGAGCGTCTTTGACCTCGCTAATAAGGAACCTCAGATTGCCGAGCTCGAGAAGGAGTCTGCCGATCCTGACTTCTGGAGCGACCACCAGATAGCCCAGAGCAAGATGCGGCAGCTGGGCCGCCTACGCGACACCGTCACTCTCTGGCGAGGTCTGGAATCCCGCAGCAGCGACCTTCTGGAGATCACCGAGTTGGCCATAGAGGAGGGCGATACCTCTTTTGAGGAGCAACTGGAGGCTGACGCAGAGGTGCTGACTGCCGACCTTTCCCGGGAAGAGATGAAGCTCACGCTTTCGGGTCCCTACGACGAACGAGCCGCCATTGTGAGTATCCACTCCGGGGCCGGCGGCACCGACTCCCACGACTGGGCCCAGAGGTTGCTCCAGATGTACGTGGGCTGGGCCGAATCGGGGAAGCGCTCTGTGGAGGTGATGGACCTTTCATATGGGGAGGAGGCCGGACTGCGCAGCGGAATTCTCGAGGTTGGCGGCGATCACGCCTTCGGCTACCTAAGCGCCGAACAGGGCGTACATCGCCTGGTGCGTTTGTCCCCTTATGACCCCAATCACTTGCGTCATACATCCTTCGCCAACGTCGAGATTATCCCCGCTGTTGAAAGCGAGAGCGACATCGACATCCGCCCCGAGGACATCAAGATGGACACGTTTCGCTCCAGTGGTCCCGGCGGGCAGAACGTCCAGAAGGTGGCCTCGGCCGTTCGCCTGACGCACCTCCCCACGGGGACCGTCGTGACCTGTCAGACCGAGCGGTCCCAGCACCAGAATCGAGAGTATGCGATGCGCATCCTGCGCGCACGGCTGCTGAAGCGCCAAGACGACGAACGAGCCGAGGAGCTTGCCAAGATTCGCGGGGAGCGGGCCAACCCTGAGTGGGGGCACCAGATTCGCAGCTACGTGCTGCATCCCTACAAGTCGGTCAAGGACCACCGTACCAACCTGCAGAGCACCAATCCCGACAGCGTGCTGGCAGGCGAAATCGACCCGTTTATCGAGGCCTTCTTGATGCACAGGCTGGGTGACGGAGATTAGAAATAGTTAAAGGCAGAGCCTTGTGAAGGCTTTTGGGAGGATCAGAACGAAGTTTCTCCAAAAGAATAGGAGCGGTCAGGCGACCGCTCCTTTCGACGTTCGGTATTGTTCCTGGGTCGGATGACCAGACCTAGCAGTTTCCGAGCAGGTGCCCCATTCGCTGCTTCTTGGTGAAGAGGTAGTTGCGGTTCTCGTCGTTGACCGGTACTTCAAGGGGGATGCGATCCTGGATCTCGAGGCCAAAGCCGGAAAGTCCGACAACCTTGCCTGGGTTGTTGGTCAGCAAACGCAGTTTAGAAACACCAAGGTCGAGGAGGATCTGCGCACCGGCTTCGTAATGGCGCATATCGACTGCGAACCCCAGCGTCTTGTTGGCCTCCACGGTATCAAGGCCGCTGTCCTGTAGGGAGTAAGCCTTGATCTTGTTGTGAAGGCCTATTCCCCGGCCTTCTTGGCGCATATATAGCAGCACGCCGGCGCCTTCCTCGGCCAAGGTTTTGAGTGCCAATTCCACCTGCTCGCCGCAGTCGCATCGCAGGCTGCCGAAGACGTCGCCTGTGAGACACTCGCTGTGGATACGGACCAACACGGGGTCGTCGGGCTTCCATTCCCCGGTGGTGAGGGCTATGTGCTCTCCCTGGTCGAAGTAGCTGCGATATCCGATCGCCTTGAACTCGCCATAACGCGTTGGAAGGCGAGTTTCGGCAACGCGCTCAATCAGGCGCTCGTGATGGCGGCGGTGGGCAACGATCTGGGCTATGCTGAGAATCTTCAGGTCGTGGACTTCAGCGAATTCCTCCAGTTCAGGTAGGCGGGACATCGACCCGTCTTCGTCCATCATTTCGCAGACGATTCCGGCCGGGTACATTCCTGCCAAGTTGCACAGGTCCACAATGGCCTCGGTGTGGCCGGGCCTGGCCAGCACACCGCCCGGATGGTAGCGCAGGGGGAACAGGTGTCCGGGACGGGTGAAGTCGTCGGGTTCAGCCGCGGGGTCTATCAGGGCTTTGACAGTCGCTGCCCGGTCGAAGGCGGAGATACCGGTGGTGGTGCCAATTTTGTAGTCAATGGAGACAGTGAAGGCGGTCTGTTCCTTCCTGCCGGCATTCTCGGTGATCATCAGCGGCATCTGGAGGTCGTCCAGGCGCTCCCCAATGACGGGCATACAAAGTAGACCCCGGGCATACTTCACAATGAAGTTGATAGCCTCCGGGGTCACTGTTTCCGCCGGCATAACGAGGTCGCCCTCGTTTTCCCGGTTCTCGTCGTCCACTACGATTAGCAGTTTGCCCGCTTTAAGTTCGTCCAGTGCCTCTTCCAGACTACACAGGGGCATAATCAGTCCTTTTCCTGCGCTCGAATACTTCCGCCGACGTTCACCGCTTGAGCAGGTTTTCGACGTACTTCGCGAGTATGTCGGCTTCCAAGTTTACCCTAGCGCCGACCGATAGTGTATACAGATTAGTATTGCGGATGGTGTATGGTATCACAGCCAGCGTGAACGAGGAAGTGCCTACTTTTACCACGGTCAAACTTATGCCGTCAACTGCGATGAATCCCTTCTCGACAATATAGGGCATCAATTTGGCGGGCGCCCTGACCCGTAATATAACCGAGTCACCGTCGTCCTTGGTGGATGTTATCCGCCCCGTCCCATCCACATGACCCTGTACAATGTGGCCGCCCATGCGGTCGCTGGCGGAGAGTGCCCGCTCCAGGTTCACCACGCCTCCCGGAGTCAGATTGCCCAGGGAGGTCCTGCGCATTGTCTCCGGCGACAGGTCAACCGAGAACTCTGAATCCGAAATCGACACAGCTGTGAGGCAGGCTCCGTTGACCGATATGCTGTCCCCCAGCTTCAGATCCGACATCACGTTATCCGCCCGGACTGTCATGCCGTTGTTGCTGATGTTGACGACGTAACCGACTTCTTCAACTATTCCGGTAAACACTCGTTATGCTCCTTCAGCCCTCAGAAGGGAGTCTGTGCGGGTAGCCGGTGATGAGCCAGTCGACGCCGACCCGCCGGAGGGAGGGATTCTCCAGACGGTGGGTACGGGACATTAATTCAGCCCCAATTCCTTCTACCGGTGAGGCCGCACCGATGCCGCCTATGATGACTGGGGCGACGAAGGCGTGCACTTTGTCTACCAGCCCGTCGTCAAAAAAAGAACCGAGCGTCTTACCGCCGCCTTCGACCAGCAGGTTGACCACGCCGCGCTCTCCAAGATCGGTCAGCACCGCGCCCGGGCTGACAAGCCCCTCACTGGTGGCGCTCACCGGGATGACATCGGCACCGGCTCGCGACAGGCCGCCGACGTTGCCGGCTGGAGCGGCCTCGGTGGTGTATACAAGTGTCTGGCCGGGCTGTCTCAGCAGTTGAGATCTCACCGGCATCCGGCACAGGCTGTCCAGCGTGACCCGTATGGGTTGCTGCGCCAACGGCTCATTGTCTTCACCTCGGGCGGTCAGCTGGGGGTCGTCCGCGAGGATAGTATTTGCGCCGACCATGATAGCGTCTGTTTCTCGGCGCATCTGCTGAACCAGGGCGCGGGCCTCCGGACCCGTCACCCACTTGGAGTCGCCTGTATGGGTGGCAATCTTGCCGTCCAGGCTCATGGCGAACTTGGCCAAGACAAATGGGAGCGCGGTGCTGATGTGCTTGGCAAAACCCTCGTAGAGTTCCCGGATTTCGTTTGACGCGGTAAGGGCATCGTGGACCAGTGAGACCGAAACCCCTGCTTCCCGCAGTTCTGCCATTCCATTGCCGGCCACGACAGGATTGGGATCGGCGACGGCAACGACCACCGCGGCGACGCCGGCCTTGATGATGGCGCCAGTGCAGGGCGGCGTCCGGCCCCAGTGACAGCAGGGTTCGAGGGTTACATAAAGAGTCGCGCCCTTGGCCTGCTCCCCGGCCTCGCGCAGTGCGACCACCTCAGCATGGGCCTGGCCTGGTGGCTGAGTCGCGCCCGTGCCCACTATCCGCCCGTCACGAACCAAGACCGCACCCACGGCCGGGTTGGGGCTGGTGGACCCGAGTGCCGCCCGCGCCAGCCCAATGGCCTGTGGCATAAAGCTCACGGCGGTGCTCTTCAGGCTTTCTGCCCGGTGGAACCGGGACCGGAGAATTCCTGGGAAAAGCGGCTGGCCGTGGGCTCCGTCTGACCCTGATACTTGCTCCCCAGTCCCTCCGAGCCGTAAAGCCGGTCAGCGGGAGTGGTGAGACGCAGGTAGGAGATCTGGCCGATTTTCATCCCGTGGTAGAGGGTGATTGGCAAGCGGGAAAGGTTGCTCAACTCCAGGGTCAGGTGCCCCTTCCATCCTGGGTCTACGAACCCGGCCGTGGAATGAATTACGAGCCCGATACGGCCCAGGCTGCTTTTTCCCTCCAACCGGGCTACCAGGTCGTCGGGCAACTCGATGTGTTCCAGGGTACTTCCCAGCACAAACTCGCCGGGATGGAGGATGAATGGCGAGTCGTTCTGGATTTCAACAATCTCGGTAAGATCGTCCATCCCCATCTTGACGTCGATGTGGGGGCGCCTGGAGTTGGAGAAAACCAGCAGCTTGCGGTCGAGACGAAGGTCGACGCTGGCGGGTTGGATGTCGGCCAGGTCAAGGGGGGAGATGACTATACGGCCTTTTCCCAGCTCCTCCTTTATCGTCCTGTCGCTCAATACCATCGAGTTATTCTGTCGCTTTCCGTATTCCTCAGATTATGGGCGAATTCTAGCAACGGCGCCCCGGCCAGGCAAGCGAAGCGGAGGAAGTGACTGATCCTGCTGCCCACGGCTGCGCTGCTTATTCTCCGTCGGGCGGGGTTATCAGATACACACCGCTTACGGTGGCAGAAACTTGGATTTCGCCTGCCGAGATTGATGTGTCGGCTGCCGATTCCGCCGATTGCAGTGCTGCCCTTGCGTAAACCGGCTGGGCATCAAAAAAGTCTGTGGCCTCTTCCAACTGGACCAGTCGGCCCAGGGAAACACCGGCCAGTTCGGCCATCGCCAACGCTTTCCGCTGCAGGGCCTCGACGGCCTTGTCCCGCGCCTCTTCCTTCAGCGCGTCGGTGTCCTCGATGGTGAAGCTGACGTTGTTCACTCGAACGAGGTCGCCGGCGGCCTCGGTCACCTGGTCGATTATCGTTCCGGCCTCGCCCAGGTTGCGAATCTTCACCGTCGCCTGGTTGGAGACCGAGTAACCAATCAGCCTGAGTTCCCACGAGGTCGTACAGTCCTCAGTACGCGCCGTGGTCCCTATTTCCTTCTCGTCTTCGTCCCCGCAGTTGGTTATCCGGACGTCCGTGTACCTGGGTCTGATGTTGAAGTATTGGGTCTGTATGTCGCGGCTCTCTATTCCAGCTTCCTCGAGGACCAACATCACCCCGGCCATAGCTCCGGCGGCCATGGCCCGCGCCTCGGAGGCGGTATCCTCTATTGATTCAACGCCAAGGCTGATGACGGCGATGTCAGGAGTTCCCGTAACCGATCCAGTGGCCCTGACGTGCAGACCCTGCTGACCGTCGTAAGGGGTGACCTGGCCGGCCTTCCCGACCGAGGACCGGGGGGTAGAGCCAGAGGCACGGGCCGTTTTCCCCTCGTCAATCTTATTCCCGTACGTCCCGGGATCTCCATAAGAGTCCTTGAACACGCTCGCCCAGCAGGCGGTGGTGAACACCAAGGCGAGGGCCGCCAACAGCATCAGGAATCGTACTCTGAAAATTCCGGTAAACCAGGCCATCGGGAAACTCCGTTTATACCCTAAACCATTACCCTTGGAAATTGACCCGCCCGTCCAGCAGTGCACGGGCCATGACGAATTTGTGAATTTCCGAGGTGCCACCGCCTATGCGGGCATGGCGCAGCAGGTGGTACCAGTGGGCGATGGGCAAATCCAACGTTTCGCCTGTTCCCCCGAATACCTGCATTATCTTGTCGATGCTGCGGCACCCCCATTCGCCGGCGCAGTACTTGATCATCGAGGCTTCGACCCGCACGTCCTCTCCGGCATCGGCCCGGGCTGCGGTCTCGCGAGTGGCGGCGCGAAGAGTCATGATGTCAATGTATACGTCGGTCAGCATCCACTGGATGGCCTGCCGGTCGGCGATGGGCCTTCCGTAGGTCACTCGCTGCTTGGCCCACTCGATGGCCATTTCCAGCGCGCGGCTGAGAATGCCGATGGCCATGGAGCCGCGCAGCAGGCGATCGTGATGGACCAGCCATTTCTGACCGAGTGTGAACCCGCGGCCCACCTCGCCGAGCACCTTGGTCTGGGGCACCCGAACGTTGTCCAGGTTGACCGTGTGCTGCTGATTCTTATGGGGGTTGATCCAGATGCGGATGGGGTCGAAGGAGAGGCCGGGGCTGGGATTGTCCACGATGAACATGGTTATGCCGCCGCGCTGGCGCAACTCCGGGTCAGTGACCGCCTGGACCAGGATGTAGTCTGCGCTGGCTGCTCCGGATATGAATGTCTTGGTGCCGTTCAGCACCCAGTCGTCGCCGTCCAGTGCGGCACGGGTCTGCATCATCCCACCCGGGTCTGAGCCGGCTTCAGGCTCGGTCTGCCCGAAGGCGTAGTGCATCTCGCCGCGGATGGATGGAAGCAGATATTCCTGCTCCTGCTCAGACGTGCAGTTGCCGATCATCATCATGGGGACAGGAGAAGTGGGAAGCTGGACAATGCTCTTGTGCACCTCCTCGTCCAGAACTACGTGCCCCAGGGCGCCCATGCCGCCGCCGCCGTATTCCTCGGGGACAAAGGAGGTGTAGATGCCGGTTTCCTTTGAGACCTGGTTCAACCGGGCCCATTTCTCGGGAGACAACGTCCCAAGGATACCCTGCAGCGCCTCAGCGATTCCCCGAGGCGCACCGTCGTCCACTCCCTCCTGATTGGGATTGGCGAGATACTCTGGCTCCAGCGGATAGCACTCGTCCTTGACGATCTGGCGGATTGTGAGTTTAAGGGCCTCAAGTTCTGGCGGCAGACCCGCCTCTCCTGTGTTCATGTCCTGTCTCCTCGCGGGACCCTGTTGATCGGAATCTGCCGGAAAACCGGCGTTGGAAAAGGCGCGAGCGGGCCCGCGCCTTAAACGATGTGGATTTCAAACGGTATCGGTAACAGAATGGGTATCGGGTATCAATGGAATGGGCAAACGTACTTGAAAGTAGATACGGCGGCGTTGTCGCTGCTCCGGGCTGATTCCTCAACCGACGCCGCGGAGGCCATGGTTGTGTCCCCGGCCTGCCCCAATGCCGAAAACCCCACGGCAGTGACGGCGATGGTCAGCAAAGCGGCAACGGCGATGGCGACGATTCGTGGTCTCACGTGATGTCTACTTTCCTCAGACTGCCTGATGTTGAAATCAGGCAACGAGATCAGTCAACGTTGGTCAACAACATTGATCAATATTATAACGAGCAGACTTTCATTGCCAGCGCGGGGCTGAGGTAGTTACGGTTCTTTAATTTTCCCTCTCTTTTGAGGGAGAGGGTTGGGTTGAGGCAACCAGGTTTGAGCGCTCAACGCAGGGCCCGGGATGACACTATGTTCCCTAATCCGCGAGGACGCCCCCAGCCTAACACTCACTGGGAGGGATAGGGAGCAATTGATGGATCCTGCTTAGGCAGTGATTGTCCAAGACGTGGCGGGACCACAATGGGAACCGAATACGCCGCCCGTGCTAAAATAATCGCCGTCAGAATTATCGGCGCGGACTCGTATGCAGTTCAGAAACTTGCCCAGCGTAGACAGCGTTCTTGCCACGTCCGAAGTGGCCAAGGCTGCGGTCGACTTCAGCCGGGACTGGGTGGTTGGGTTGGTGCGCGAGGAACTGGAGCATGCGCGGACACGGATCCGTCAGGGAGACGAGGCGTCTGGCCTCGAGGAAGTAGCCTCGCTGGTCTGTCGCCGAGTGGACGAGGCCATGCGCGCCGAGCCGCGACGGGTCATCAATGCCACGGGGGTGGTCATTCACACCAACTTGGGCCGGGCTCCTCTCAGTCGTGCGGCGATGCAGGCTGCCGAGGAGGCAGCCCAGGGCTATTCCAATCTCGAGTTTGACCTGGAGTCCGGCCGGCGGGGTTCGCGGCAGGCTCAGCTCGAGTTGCTGCTCCGGCAGATTACCGGGGCGGAGGCTGCCCTGGCAGTGAACAACAACGCGTCCGCATTGCTGCTGGGGTTGCAGGCCCTGGCACAAGGGCGGGAAGTCATCGTTTCCCGCGCCGAGGCCGTGGAGATTGGCGGCGGTTTCCGGGTGCCCGACGTGCTGCGTCAGAGCGGCTGCGTCCTGGTGGACGTCGGGACGACCAACCGCACCTACCTTCGCGATTACGAGGACGCCACGAATGACAACACGGCGGCCTATCTGAAGGTGCATGCCAGCAACTTCCGGGTAGAGGGATTCACCGCCGAGGTGGAGTCGCGAGAACTGGCAGAGCTGGGTGACCGCCTGGGTGTGGCGGTGCTGCACGACGTGGGAAGTGGCAGCCTGCTGCCCACCAGCAGATACGGTCTGGCCCACGAACCCATGCCCCAGGAGAGTGTTCGCGCCGGAATGGGCTTGGCATTCTTCTCAGGCGACAAGTTACTTGGCGGCCCACAGGCAGGGATCGTGGTGGGACGCCGCGACCTGGTATCGAGGTTGGCCCGGCATCCCCTGGCACGGGCGGTGCGCATCGACAAGTTGAGCCTGGCCAGCCTCACCGCGACCCTGGTCCACTATCTGAAGGGAGAAGCCGAGCGGGAAGTGCCCGTCTGGCGAATGATCTCCGCCACGCCGGACGCTCTCCGTGAGCGTGCCGAGCGGTGGAGGGCCGCGCTGCCGGGTGCGTACGGCATTTGCGAGTCGAGGTCTGCCATCGGCGGCGGCAGCCTCCCGGGAGAGACGCTGCCGACGTGGGTGCTGACGTTGAACGCTTCGGGAATGCCTGGTGGAGCCGATGGCGTGATGAAGCGCATGCGGGATGGACGCCCTCCGGTGATTGCCAGAGTCGATGACGAAAACGTGCTGTTTGACCCGCGCACTGTCGGCCCAGATGAGGACAGGGCCCTGCTGGCTGCGCTCAGGGACCTGGGAACCTGACCTGCACTTGGCGATGGCGTCCAGCGCGAAAGATGCGGAGTAAAGCGGAGCGAATGGGAGAATGACCGATTATCTGCTGGTGCATGGCGCGGGCCAGGGTTCCTGGGCCTGGGGCAAGGTCTGGGGCTTGATGACCGCCCCCGAGGAACATCCACCCAGGCTTCACAAGCCACGCCGCGCCAATCGCGTGCATACCATTGATCTGCCGGGACACGGGCCGGATGCTCAGGGCGATACCTCCGCCGTGAGATTGGAGGAGTGCGTCGACGCCATAGCCCGCACGGTGGAGCGTGAGCAGCTCCGCGACGTGGTACTGGTCGGACACGGGATTTCCGCAGGAATCGTGTTGCAGGCCGCCTCCAATCTCTCGTCCCCGCCGAAGCGCCTTTGCATCGTAGGTGGGATGGTTCCCGAGGGTTCCCGCACGCTAATCAGCGGGTGTACCGGACGGATCAGCAGCGGTTTCAAGATGCTGTCTCTACTCAGTGCCCTTTCGAGGAAGGAACTCAAGTTTCCCTATTCTTTCATCAGCCGTTATCTGTGCAACACCATGGAGACCATGGAGGTCGTGCAGATTCTCGGCTTCTTTGGTCCTCTTCCCACGCGCCTGCTCAACTCGGGGCTGTCCCTTGAGGGGGACCTTCCCGCGCCGGTGTCCGCCATAGTACTGAACCACGACAAGGTGATTTCTCCGCAGGCCCAGCGCCGGACGGCGGAACGCCTGAACAGCGAGGAGGTGCTGGAGATCGATGCCTGCCACATGGGACTCTGGCAGCGTCCTCAGGAGGTTGCCGACGCCCTGCTGCGCTATGCCTGATCGGATGGATGGCAATTGGAACTGAGACGCGAAACGGGCCGGAATTTTCCGGCCCGTAGTGTTTTGACCCGCTGCCCTTCCGCCGAGGGCCTACCAGCCCGGGCGGCGGTTGCCGCACTTATCGCAGAACACGTCCCTCATCGGGCCGTTCTGGTGGCCGCACTTGTCGCAGGTCCAGATGGAAACCGTCATCGAAGCAAGCATAAAATCACCTCAGCGATTTCTTGATTGCCCTGTCAGCCGCCGTTTCGATGAGCGCCGGCGGGCCCAGGCCACTAGTGGGAATGTCCGTGGTGGTCGTGTTCCTCTTCCTCTTCCTGCGTAATCAGGGAGTAGGTGGTCAGGATCATTCCGGCCACACTGGAGGCATTCTCCAAGGCGGAGCGTGAAACCTTGGTGGGGTCAATGATGCCCCGTTCCACCAGGTCGCCGTAATCGCCGCGTGCGGCGTCGTAGCCGAAGTTGCGCTCGCTGTTGCG
Organism: Dehalococcoidia bacterium; assembly: GCA_965262865.1. Lineage (GTDB taxonomy): Bacteria > Chloroflexota > Dehalococcoidia > Lucifugimonadales > UBA3495 > VXOI01. Next base: position 4,753,285 of record OZ253565.1, on the reverse strand, counting down.
GCTGACCTCATCCACCACGACCGCCGGCTCAGCGCCAGAGTTGCGCGCGATGATGCGCACCGGCTCCTGCAGGGCGTGTTGCAGGATGGACCGGCCAACAGCCTCGTCGCCGTTCAGTTGCACGCTTTCCAGCACGTGCAGGGCGCGGAGGTAGGCAACACCGCCGCCTGGCACGATGCCCTCTTCCACCGCGGCACGGGTCGCCGCAAGAGCGTCTTCCACCCGGGCTTTGCGGTTCTTCAGTTCCGGCTCGGTGGGGGCGCCGATCTTGACGACCGCGACGCCGCCGGAGAGCTTGGCCAGCCTTTCCTGCAGTTTCTCCTTGTCGTACTCGGAGGTGGTTTCTTCGATCAGTACACGGATCTGCTCGGTCCGTCCCTTGATCATGTTCGGGTCGCCGGTTCCGCCCACGATGGTGGTGCGGTCCTTGGTGGTCTCTATGCGGCGGGCTTGGCCGAGGTCAGCGACGGTGGCCTGGTCCAGTCGGCGGCCACGCTCCTCCGACACGACTTCGGCGCCGGTCAGGACGGCGATGTCCTCCAGCATGGCCTTGCGGCGGTCGCCGAACCCGGGGGCCTTGACCGCGAGGCAGTTGATGGTGCCGCGCAGCTTGTTGACCACCAGGACGGCCAGCGCCTCGCTTTCCACGTCCTCAGCGATTATCACCAGGTTGCGGGTGACCTGCAGAGCGCTCTCCAGCAAGGGCACCAGTTCGGAGGCTGACGAGATCTTCTTGTCGGTTACAAGGATGTGGGGGTTCTCGATGACCGATTCCATCCGCTCGGGGTTGGTTACGAAGTAGGGAGAGATGTAGCCGCGATCGAAGTTCATGCCCTCGACGTACTCGGTCTCCGACTCGATACCCTTGCCTTCCTCAATGGTTACTACGCCCTCGGCGCCGACCTGCTCCAGCACGTCGGCCAGCATGTCGCCAATTTCGCCGTCGTTGGCGGATATGGTTGCGACCTGGGCGATCTGGTCGCGACCCTGCACCGGGGTCGAGATGGTGGCCAATTCCTTGACCAGGGACGCGACGCACTTGTCGAGTCCGCGCTTGACGGCCATAGGATCGGCACCGGCGGCCACGTTCCTCATCCCCTCGCGGACGATGTTGTGGGCCAGGACGGTGGCGGTGGTGGTGCCGTCGCCAGCGACGTCGTTTGTCTTGCTGGCGGCTTCCTTGATCAGCTGGGCGCCCATGTTTTCGAAGGAGTCGGGCAGCTCAACTTCCTTTGCGATGGTGATGCCGTCGTTGGTGATGACGGGCGCGCCCCACTTCTTTTCCAGGGCGACGTTGCGGCCCTTGGGCCCCAGGGTCCTTCCCACGGCATTGGACACAGTGGAAATACCCCTCAGCAGGGCCTGCTGGGCGAACTGATCGCTGATAATGTGTTTGGCAGGCATTCCTTTCATCTCCTATTAACTGAAAACTCTTAGTGAGACAGGCAAATCGCGAATTTCTACACTTAAAAGAATAAGACTGGCCTCGTCGCCGGTCAAGCGCGAGGTTCGGGGCAATCGCGCCTTGATTTCATTAGCTCAGTAGGTTGGGGCGGAGGAGCTGGCATTGCCGGTTTGCCGGGGCTGCTTTTTCGTCTTTCCGGTCATTTCCGGTCATTTCCGCACATTCCGGCAATTCCGGGCTGGCCGTTGGTTTAAAGCAGGCTCGCCGGGATGTCAGGCGGGTTCTGTTTGCTAGCCGTTATAGACCTAGAACATATGTGATATAAAGAGGGCAGGCTTGGCAAGGGGCGAATGGCAGCGAAATGAGATTCCAGGCTTGAAGGGGCGATTGCCCCGGCTCGAGGTGGAACGGTTGCGTTCCCGTCGGTCAAGCGGTTCCAGGGAGGGTGAGCAGTTCTCTGTTGTCCGGGCAGATTCCCTTATTCCCCGCAAGTAACCGGCCACGGCTGCCACATGAACTCGTATGAATAGTGTTGTACTTTGGGGCATTTGCTCGCATATTGGGGAATCTGTCGGGTCGCTAGTGGAAAGCGGGTCAGGCACGCTACCGGAAAATTCGCATTCAAGTGACATTCCTACGGCTGCCACGGACTGACGCGCGCCGCCGTCCGGCGGCTTTGCAGAAATGCTGAATTCAGTTGAACTCTTACCTAACATTATAGAACATATTTTCTTGCACCTGTAATTTGGAGACGTCAATGAGACACAATGGTCCGAGGTGTGTAACTTGGACGACAGACCCGGATTCTAGCGAATGGGGGAACGGTGAATGGGGACGCAGAAATAATGGTAGGGACGTGGCACGCTATTGACAGCCTGTTGGCAAGGCGGCAGGCGGCTGCCATGAGGCCGTATATTCTATAATTGTATATATGATATCGTGAATATTTTCACATTGTTGACAGACATAACATATATTGATATAAATGATGCAGAGCTTATCCAATCAAACAAGTAGCTGACCGGCGGGGTGATGAAACGGCCCGCCGGATGGGAAAAATTCACTGGAGGTGAAAACCATGACTACCAAAGCGAAGCTCGGCATAGCCCTGGGTACGGCGGCCCTGGCGCTGGCGGCCTATGGGGGTATCCGCTACTGGAGGCACCGAAAGCGCGCCCGCTAGTCCAGGCCTCGACGTGTGGCAAGTTGTGTGCTGGATTGTTTCGTCTGGACCGGAGTCCACCCGGATATTTCAAGCTCAATACCTGCCCCGAGGCACGTGCCCGCATTCTGGAATCCTGGAGAGCCTTCAACCGAGGGCTCTCTTATTTTGTCTGCCTCGCATGAACCGAGCCACGTTGGAACACAAGCACACTGCGGGGCGAACCAATACTAAACCCATTCATTGTGGGCAATCCCAATGATGCCGGAAGAATCAAGTGACAATTGCGACAACGTTAGGCACAGAACCCTGTGCTAGACTCGCTGAATGACTGGACTCCAGGAATATGCCGCTGATCTTCACATTCATTCCCGATTCGCCTATGCCTGTAGCAAGAACCTGACGCTCCCAAATCTTGCGGCCATTGCGAAAACCAAGGGCATCCGCCTGATGGCTACCGGCGATTTCACCCATCCCGCGTGGCTTGCCGAGTTGGAGACCGACCTGGCCGAAGTGGACACCGGGACCTTTCAGCACAGCGGAGTCAACTTCGTTCTTGGGACGGAGGTGAGCTGCGTTTTTAGACAGGGAGGGCGATCCCGGCGCATTCACCTACTTATATTTCTCTCGTCGCTGTCCGCCGTCAAGCGATTCAACAGGGAACTGTCGAGCAGGGGCGTCAAGCTCGAGGGGGACGGCAGGCCGTCCGTGGGGTTGTCGGCGGTTGAACTGACCTCGCTGGCGTTCGAAGTTGACCCCGAGGCGATGGTCATACCCGCCCATATCTGGACTCCTTGGTACGGGATGCTGGGATCGGTATCGGGGTTTGATGCCCTGCAGGAGTGCTTCGGCGAGACGGAGCCCTTGGTGAAGGCGGTGGAGACCGGACTTTCCAGCGATCCGGCGATGAACTGGGGCGTAGCCGAATTTGCCGACCGGGCCATTGTCTCCTTTTCCGACGCCCACTCCCTGCCGAACCTGGGGCGGGAGTGCACCGTCTTCCATGGCCAGCCTACCTATGCGGGACTGAAGCAGGCGATAGATAGCAACGCAGTGGCCTTCACCGTTGAGTTTTATCCCGAAGAGGGCAAGTACCATTACAACGGTCACCGGAAGTGCGGGGTTCGGCAAAATCCGGAGGAAACCGCCAAGCAGGGAAACGCGATCTGTCCTGGCTGTGGCCGCCCCTTGACGCTGGGGGTGCTGCACCGCGTGAAAGCGCTCGCAGCGCAATCTGGCGGTGCAGGCAGCGACGGACCTGGAGCGGAGGCGGACGGCCTGATCCGAACTCCTGATGGCCGTCCTCCATTCATGAGGCTGGTGCCATTGGAGGAACTGGTGGCGGAGACCATCGGGGTGGGTCGACGGAGCAAGGCGGTGGCGAAAGTCTACGGCAAACTCTGCGATGAATTGGGCAGCGAACTCGAGGTTCTGGCTCGCGCTGGGGAATCGGATCTGCGCCGGGTGGCGGGAGATCCCTTGGCCGAGGCAATCCTGAGGGCTCGGAGGGGGCAGGTTGAAGTCGACGCTGGATTTGACGGCCAATACGGGAAGGTCAGGATCAAAGCGGATTTCCCTGCGGCCTGAAAGCTCGATGGCCTGCCAACGAGTGAATAACGCCGGCTGGGATGGGATGCCTTTAATGTCAAATTCCATCTGTCGTCCGGGATGCCATGTGCTACAATTCACGCAATCTTGGCATGTCTGTGCATGTCTGTTTGTACCGCCTGCCGGACAAGGGAATAGAGCGGATTGTCGCAGCCGGTTTCCGTTTATCTGCGTCGCCTGCAGAAAGATGACATCACCGAGGTCGTGGAGATCGAGAGAGAGGCGTTCTCTGCCACGTGGGTGAGTTCTCCTTTCCGGCGTGACGTGAGCAACAAGCGAGCCTGTTACCTTGTGGCCTGTCTCGAGACTCCTGACGACGTGGGGAAAGAACGCCCCGTGGAGTCTGCGAGCGGGGACGCAAGCCAGTCCTGGATGTCCAAGCTGGCGGGTCGGCTGGGGTTCGGCGCCGCTCCTTCAGAGGCAGAACCTTCTTTGGAGTGCGGTATCGCTGGATACGTCAGTGTCTGGTACCAGGGCGATGAGGCGCACATTACTGAAATCGCCGTCAGAGAGACACTGAGGGGCAATGGCATAGGGGAGCTGCTCCTAATAGGTTCGCTCCGAGCTGCCCGCGAATACGGGTCCAATGTTATGACCCTGGAAGCCCGGGTTTCTAATTTCATCGCCCAGAGGCTGTATGAAAAGTACAGGTTCAAGTCGGTAGGGATCCGGAAGGGGTATTACGCGGACAACCGCGAAGACGCAGTGATAATGACAACCACCCCCATAGGCACCGAGGAATACAGTCGCATGTTCAGCCAACTCCAGGACACTTGGGAGTCCCGGTGGGGTCAGATCATCATCGAGGAATGACGGGGAGATAACGCCGCCCCGGATTCGCACGCCCTATGGGCTACATAGGCCCGCCCTTGCTCAAGTTGACCATATCGGAAAGTGGTTTTAGAATTACGCTCATTGTCCATTAATATTCGGCATCCCCTCTTGACACCGCCCATGGTGGGCTCGAAAGGCTTTTGTGCCTGTGCCGCGATGACTGGCAGCGGCTGCGAGGTTACGTAACTGGGGGCTTATGTTAGTCATTGGACTGACTGGGGGTATCGGTACGGGCAAGAGCGAGGCTGCCAGGCATCTGGTCGCCCTGGGCGCGGAACTCATCGACGCGGATGTCGTGGGGCATGAGGCCTACCGGCCCCATGCCGAGGCGTGGAGGCGGGTGGTTGAGGCCTTCGGTGAGGGGATCCTCGGGCCCGACAAGGAAATTGACCGGCGCAGCCTGGGGGCCATCGTTTTCTCCGACCCCGAACAGCTGGCCCGCCTTAACGGCATTATGCACCCGCTGATGGCGGGAATGGTGCAGGAAAGGATAGATACATATCGCGAGGAGGGTGCGGGGGTCGTGGTGGTGGAGGCCGCGCTCCTGTTCGAGGCAGGCTGGAACTCGCTGGTGCAGGAAGTGTGGGTCACCGATTCGCCGGTCGACGTGGTAGTGCAGCGGCTGGCCCAGAGGAACGGGATGAGCGAAGACGAGGCCCGCAGGCGTGTGTCTTCCCAGATGAGCCGTGATGAAAGGTTGGAGCGGGCCGATTTTGTGATAGACAACTCTGGGGACGTCGAAGGGATGCAAAAGGTGATCGACGAGTTGTGGGCTACCCGAGTTAAAGAAAGGATTGAGCAGACAAAATGGTAGAAGCCGCAGAGCAAGAAGTAAAACACTACAGCGAGTACGCGATTGAGGAGTTCCTGGTTCGAGCCGAACCGTACTACCGCGCCGTGGGCGATGAGATGGAACTGTTTGCCGCGGCCTACCAACAGCACATTCCCGTGCTGCTCAAGGGGCCGACGGGCTGCGGCAAGACCCGGTTCGTGGAATATATGGCCTGGAAGCTGGGGCGTCCTATGACTGTGATCCGTGATCAGGAAAAAGGGGGAGGCGAGACCCAGGAGGTCCGTGAGGGCGAGGTTCGTGTCCCCTTGGTCACCATTGCCTGCCACGAGGACCTGACCGCCAGCGACCTGGTGGGGCGGTACCTGCTGGACGCCGACGGCACTCGCTGGATCGACGGGCCTATGACCCGCGCAGTCAAGGCTGGGGCGATCCTGTACCTGGATGAGGTGGTTGAAGCCCGCAAAGACACTACGGTGTTGATTCACCCCCTTACCGACCACCGCCGCATCCTGCCAGTGGAAAAGACCGGATCCATCATCGAGGCCGACGACCGGTTCCTGCTCTGCATCTCCTACAATCCCGGATATCAGAGCGCGCTCAAGGACCTGAAGCACAGCACACGGCAGCGGTTCATCTCCATCGAGTTCTACTACCCGCCCAGGGAAATCGAGCGCGATATTATCCAGCAGGAAAGCGGTTGCACCGAGGAGCAGGCCGACTCCCTGGCCAAGCTGGGCGAGAAGATTCGCAACCTCGAGGACCACGGCCTGCAGGAAGGGGCCAGCACCAGGCTGCTAATCTATGCTGCTCGTCTCATTTCCGAGGGCATTGCCCCCCGCCGTGCCTGCCAGGTGGCCATCGTCTGGACGCTGACTGACGACCCCGAACTGCAGCGCAGTCTCGAAGAGGTCACCTCCTCCATCTTCGAGTAGAACCCACCGGTGAGTATCCTGGAGCGGGAGAGTAGACAGTCCTGACACCTCCGGAACTGATCAAGCGGGCGCTGGCCAACCGGTCGACCAACAGAGTGGCCGGAGATGGCTTGACGCCCGCCGCCGTCATGGTGCTGCTGTATCCCAAGGACGGTGACCACTGGGTTCTGCTGAACAAGCGTTCCCAGGAGGTCGAGCACCACAAGGGGGAGATCTCATTCCCCGGTGGCGCCACTGATCCCGAAGACCGGGATTCATTGGACACGGCGCTGAGGGAGACGGAAGAGGAAATGGGCATCCACCGGAAGGACATAACCGTCCTCGGCGAGATGGATGAGGTTGCCACCCGGTCCCAGTTTCGGGTCAACGTTTTCGCGGGAACCATTGGCCATCCCTACGAATTCCGGCCGAGTGCCGACGAAATCGCAGAAATTGTTGAGTTCCCGGTAAGCGCACTGCGGGACCGTGCCAGTGTTCGCGTCGAAACGCACTGGCTGGCTGAGGGTCCCTCAACGGTCTATTCTTATGCCTACGGCAAGCACCTGGTTTTCGGCGCAACGGCAAGAATCCTCCAGCAATTCCTACAACTTTTGGAGGACGGGCTGGAAAGCGAGGGTCTGAATTGACAAGCAGCGCTCCAACACCCGATATCGAACAGGAATTGGGCAAACTGCCCCCGGCAGTACTGGAAGCCTACCAGGCGTCCGTAGGCGCGGTCAGGTCCGCCTTTGGGCCGGACGAGGTCGGCCTCTGGGCCAAGGAAGGGGTCTCCATCGGCTCCCAGACCATTCGGTCCTGGGAGGCGGCCATCGAGTACTACAACGTGAGCCCCGAGGTCTGCCGCTTCCTTTCCTTCCCGTCCTTCATGCAGTGGGCCCGGTGCGGCACCTACCTGGCGCAGGATTCGCCCACGCTTGCAGTGTCGTTCTTCAAGTCCAGCGTGGCTATCGTGCCCAACCTCAGGCCGCAGTACATCCCCCGCTGGGCGGGACTGGGCCGCAGCCTGTACAAGGGCACGTGGAAATCCAGCACCTTGGCCGCGAAGTTCTTCGAAGTGTCGCCGGAACTGGTGCGCAGCCTGCCCTTCTGGGATGTGGAGGTGTTCGCCTCGCTGATCGAGGCTCTGTCCTACAAGTCCTACGATGTGGCCAGCGAGTGCCTGACCTTGGGCAAGGACGTGCTACCGGGGATGGGGCGGGAGCGCGAGCCATTCCTGGCCATGACCCGTGCCCTCATTGATACCAGTTGGCGGGAGGTCAAGACCTGCCTGGAACTGGTGCCGAGGGCGCTGCAGCAGGTGGACGAAGCCCAGACCGGTCGCTTCCTGAAGCTTGGCGAGCGGCTGGCCAAGGTCGGTCTTCGCGACACGTCGCGGTTCTTGGCCGACGGCACGCAGGCGCTCGGACGCGTACCGCAGGGCAACCAGGGCTACATCTTGGACCTGTGCGACCAGTTGGTGGCAGTGGCCCCGGAGGCCGTGCCGCCCTTCCTGCGCAGCTTGGACAGCGTGCTGACCCGCATAACGGTCAGCCAGCTGGACACCTGGTACCAGCACGGTATGCGACTGCTGCAGGAGAACCCCGAGAGCGGAATCGCTTTCTTCAAGATCGAGTCCAACACTTCAGAGCAGATGCTTGAAACCCTGTCCTCCAGCCTCGAGCTGGATCGGGTCAAGGGCATCCTGCGGCTATACTGCCGCGCTCTGTCCGGCGCTGGCGTTGAGATCATGAACACCCAGGAACTGGTGCGCCGCAACATCGGCTGGGTGGACGAGGACACCGCCTCCACCGACGGCTCCAAGGTTTTCCTGCCGCCGGTGGTGGACCACTACGCCAACAAGCAGGACAACTTCTCCTGGTTCAAAGTGGTCTCCACTCACCAGGTGAGCCACTTGGAGTTCGGCAGCTTCGAGTTCCTGTTCGACGAACCGGCCACGCAGTTCGAAGACCGCCGCCACGCCATGGAGGAGGAGATCAATGCCAAGAAGGCCGAGGAAATGGCGGCCCGGCAGGCGATGGTCGAATTGGCCCGCGAGATGGCCGGTGGTGAGGCCGAGGTCGAGGTAACTTTCATGGAAGTGGGGGCCGACGGTTCCCAGACGACCATGGAAAGCCCTGTTCCCGAGAGCCCCGGTTCAATGCGGGCCTACACCGACATCGGCCGCTTCCTGGCGATGTTCGAGAACGGCAAGCTGGCGTTCGACCTGTTCACCGTGCTGGAGGACTGCCGCCTTGACTACCGTATCAAGGTGGAGTACCCCGGCATCAGCAGGGCCGCCTCCCGTGTCCAGACGGAAACGCTGGACGTCCGGCCACCGATTGATCAGATGCCCCTGCAGCAGGCGATGGTAGAGCTGCTCATCCACATGAGCCTTGAGAAATTCACCGGCCTGCCCGTCCCCGAGGGTTACGAAGAGGTGGCGGAGATGCTTTCGCGCATCCTGCACCAGCTTCGCAGCGCCGAAGCCAACGTGGAGGACACCGGCGAGGCCACCCTGCGCGCCTATGAGATCATCTCCCGCCTGCCCAACCAGACCGACGAAGAGGAGGAATGGGAGGAACAGGACCTCGAGGAGCCGGGCGATTTCAACGAAGAGGAGTTCCAGGACTTGGTCGACCGCCTGCAGGCCGATATGGACCAGCGCAACGAAGGCGAGCAGGGCGACGAGTCCTACGAGTCCCCCGAACCTATCGACTACCGCGGGGACTTCAAGCCTGAGATGGTGCAGCTGCTCACCCGGCTGCAGGCCGACAGCGGTGAGCAGGGCGAGGCCCAGCCCATGACCCAGGAGATGCTGGAGCAGCTCCTGCAGGACAGCGACGAGCTGGAACTGGACGCCGAGCAGGGCGATATCACGGACGCCATGACCACCTTCGCCCAAAACATCATGAAGGAGGCGGGCGCGCCGCCTCCCAACTCGCAGCCCGGCCAGGGCTACGGGCCGCTGATGCACGACGACGAACAGGGCGGCGAGCTGGAAACCCGGGACCCCCTGACATACCTCTACGACGAGTGGGATTTCCGCGCCAACGACTATAAGCCCCGCTGGTGCATCGTAAAGGAAAAGATGGTCGAAGAGGGCGACATAAACTTCTACCAGGATTCCCTGAAGAACTACCAGTCCCTCTCCAACCACATCCGGCGCCAGTTCGAGCTGATTATGCCGGAGAGCATGCGCAAGACCTACCGGCTCATCGACGGTGAAGACCTGGACCTCAACGCGACGCTAGAGGCCTGGATCGACCTGAAGATGAAGATTCCCCCGGACGAGAAGATCTACTGGCACCGCAACCGCAACCGTCGCGACGTGGCCGTAGTGTTCCTGCTGGACATGAGCGCCTCCACCGCCGAGGCCATTGACGAGGGCCGTCAGATGGTGGACGACCGGGACGCGCCGGACGATCCCGTCGAGTACATGGTCTGGCTGCGCCGCCGCCGGGAAGGACTGGTGCGCCGCAATTACAAGCGCATCATCGACCTCGAAAAAGAAAGCACGGCGCTGCTGGTGAATGCCCTGGAGTCGATCGGTGACACCTACGGGATCTACGGCTTCTCCGGCTACGGCCGCGAGAACGTCGAATTCTATGTGATCAAGGACATCGGCGAAAACTTCACCGACAAGGTCAAGCGGCGTATAGACAAGATCACGCCGCTGCACGCCACCCGCATGGGGGCGGCCATCCGCCACGCCATCACCAAGCTGGAGAATCAGGACGCGCACACCAAGATCATGTTCCTGGTCAGCGACGGCCGGCCCCAGGACCGGGGCTACAGCCGCGAGGGCGTGGAGAAGGAGTACGCTGTCCACGACACCCACATGGCGCTGGTGGAGGCCCGCAACCTGGGCATCACCCCGTTCTGCCTCACGGTGGACAAGGCGGGGCACGACTACCTGAAGAGCATGTGCGGGGATATGGGCTATGAGGTCCTCGGAGACATCTGGGCCCTTCCCGAGCGCCTGCCCATGCTCTACCGCGAGCTCACCGCCCGGCGGTTCGTCCGGCGGTAGCGTGGGCGCCGCGAATGTGTAAACTGCAAAAAACCTCTGCCATTGCGAGTGGAGTCGTTACCACCTAAGCTAGATATATGGCCTGAGCCATGACTCCCCTCGTAATGCACGGTTGGACATTGTGGTTCGAATTTACTCTGCCAAAGGCTTGGAGGAGCGAAAAAATGAGTGAACGAACTAAATTGATTGAGCAAATTTCCTTTGTCGATGATGTCATTTCAGAGTTCGAAATTGAGAACCCTGAGTTGGCTAGCTTGATGAATACACTGGGATTTTCCATTGACGAGTACGAAAGGATTGCGTCCGGAATGGACGGTTTCGAATTTGTGACTTCAAGTACAAGCGGCTAAGAAAGGGAATTATCAATGGGAACTTGGGATGACGTACGGAAAGAGGTACTTGCTGAAAATCGCGATGGCGGAACCGGAGAAAGTGGACCAGACGTAGTGCGGCGGAGGAAGATTCTTCGAGTTGAACAGATCACAGAAGTCCCCTTAGTGGTCTATGCGTCATGTTTCATTGACGACACAAAGGCAGCTCGTGTCGGGGCAGCGTTGCAGATCGACCTGTCAGATAAGACGGGATTTAACCAAGCGACCTCAGACATACCCGACGGGCCTCTAGACGTTATCTTGCACAGCCCTGGCGGATCGCCGACCGCCACCGAGTCACTAAACCAAAGGCAAGGTGGGATGTGCATTTGCCTGAGGCGAGGAATCGTGCTGGGAATTCGGCAGCAGTGCTTCGGCCCGTGACTGCAGTACCGTCCGGCAGCGGCGCCTCACCTCGTCTCTCCGGCTGGGCCAGCCCGGCCAGGAAGTTGCCGACCCTTTCCTGCACCGCCGCCCTGCTGCCCAGGCAGAGATTGCCCGTCGCCTCCTCTCTCGCCCAGCCCCAGACCGCCTCATCGGAGTTGAAGTCCGGGCTGTACCCCGGCAGGTTCACCAACCGCAGGTCAAGTCCGGGCGTCCGCAGATATTCCCGCACCGCCTCGCCACGATGGGCCGGCGCGTTGTCCCAGATGACCCGCATCGGCTCTGGATGTTTTTCCCTCAGTTGCTTCAGGAAGGCAACCGAGGTCCCGCTGTTGCTGTTGCCCTCCAGTTCCATCCATTCCACCTCACCCGTCTCCAGGCACACCGCCGAATAGTAGTTGGCCTTCTCCCCATACCGCGGGCTGGTCGAGTCCACCAAAGCAGGCTGGCCCTTCAGCACCCACTTGCCCCGCAGTTCCGCGTCCGCCCGGAAGTGGGCCTCGTCGGCAAAGAATATCCTGGCTTCAGTCCGTTGGGCCTCCTCCCTCAGGACGGCGTACTCCGCCACGAAAGCCTCCCGCTTGGCCTCATCAGCCTTGAGCAACCGCTTCTTGGGCCGCTTGAAGGCAAATCCCAAGCGGTGCATCCAGTTCAGGCAACTGCTGCGGCTCAACTCAATGCCGAGGCGCTCCGAGGCAAACCGCCGCACCACCTTCCAATACCAGTTGGCCATACCGATGCCCGACGAAGCGGGAGGCTGTTGCACCGCCTCTTTCAATTCCTCCTGCTGCGCTTGGTCAAGGGCGGGGGGGAACCACCGGTCTGCTCGAATATCAGGGCTGCAGGCCCTCCCTCGCCGAAGGCCGACGCCCATCGGCCAATAGTGTGTGGGTCCCTTTCCAGAGTCTCCGCCGTGGCCGCTGCCGTCCAGCCCTGGGCCAGCAGCAGCACGGCGTACCACCTCTCCCGCTCCCTGGGCGTCGGCGCCAGGATCATCCGCTGTCGCAAGTCCTTGACTTCCATCCGCCACTGTTCCAGACACCGGTCTATCTCCCTCACGCCCATCACCAACCCCTCGTAACTCCCGAGACCAGCTAACCCAGTTCCTTCACAAATTTACCCTGTGCAACTGCGTATTTCACCTTGGCTTTAGTTTAGTTCATCAACTTAGGTCGCAGTACGACCCGGTTCGATTCATAGTTCCGCACACAGCAAAGAGCGCAGCGACGATGCTCGCACTGTCTGGAAACAGCGTTATCCTAGTATTCTGCCAATCTGGCATTGTCAGTTAGTACGTGAACCCAGACAGGATGCTATCTTGGGGATAGACGAAGGGTTGTGGGATGTGAGGTGGTCATGGTGCAGGAGAAGTACGGAGTCCGGCTGGCAACACAGGAAAAGGGACGGCTCAGGAAGATGATCAGGGCTGGGAGGAGTTCCGCACAGGCGATTACCCGGGCCCGCATCCTGATCAAGATAGATGAGGGCTGGACCGCCCCCCAGGTGGCCACCGCACTGGACGTGTCGGAGCGGACCGTGTTCCGCACCAAGCGGCGGTATGCCGAGGAAGGACTGGACGAGGTGCTGAGGCACCATAACCAGGTCAACCGGCCCAGAAAGGTGGATGAAAGGGTGGAGGCCCACCTGATAGCCTTGGCCTGCAGCCCGGTGCCCGACGGTCATGACCACTGGACCATGCGGGCCCTGGCGGGCAAGGTGGTGGAGTTGGGATTGGTGGAGTCTTTATCTCCGGAGACGGTCCGCCTGCGGCTAAAAAAAACACGCTCAAGCCGTGGCTCAAGAAACAATGGTGCATCCCCAAGGTAGGTGGAGAGTTCGTGGCGGCCATGGAGGACGTGCTGGATCTCTACGCCGAGCCCTACGATCCGCAGAGGCCGGTGGTCTGCTTTGACGAGACCTCCACCCAGTTGCTGGCCGACGTGAGGGAACCGCTGCCGGCAAAGCCTGGGAGGCCGAGGCGTGAGGACTACGAATACCAGCGGGGAGGGACGCGCAACCTGTTCCTCACCTGTGAGCCTCGCCGGGGCTGGCGCCACGTGGCGATAACCCGGCAACGCACCATGCAGGACTTCGCTCAGCAGATGCGGTGGCTGGTGGATGAGGCCTACCCCGATGTCCCGGTGATTCGGCTGGTTCTCGACAATCTGAACACGCATCGGATGGCCTCGCTTTACGAGACTTTCCCGGCGGCCGAGGCCCGGCGCATCGCCAAGCGGCTGGAGTTCCACCACACTCCCAAGCACGGAAGCTGGCTGAATATGGCGGAGATCGAGTTCAGCGTGCTGGCCCGGGCCTGCCTGCGCGGACGCAACGCCGACGAGGACAGCCTGGAAAACGCCGTCAGCGCCTGTGTGTCAGAGCGGAACGCGATAGGAGCTACCATTAACTGGCGGTTCACTGCCCAAGACGCCAGACGCAAACTCCATCGCCTCTATCCCTGCCAATCCTGATTTGGTTCAGTACTAGGCCCGAACGCCGAGTTGGGTCCGATCGATCCGCAGTTGAGATTCTCTCACGATGGGCGAGTGGTTACTGTTCCCGCTCAAGCGGCTCTTGACGAGTTCTCCCACGCTTATCAGGAGCTCCAACGGGATCCGGGCAAAGTCGCCGTATGGATGCCGATCCTCAGGCAATTCGGACCGTCGTTTCTACAGGAATGCCGTAACAGCATTGAGCTTTCCCAACAGTTTGTATCAGAGTGGCTTAAGAGCTATATGTTTGCCGGGCAACCGAATGCACACATCAAGGCGGACCGAGTTGCTAATTGGCTGGCAGACCATAACAACTTTAAGTCGCATTCAAGACGAATTGGAATCGACGAACTGCTGTCGGTAGAGCCGAGTTTGAAAGTCTCGAAACTTGCGGATCATCCCACGGGACTATCGGAAGCAGTAATGGATGTGTATTGGGCTATAGAAGCCACATTCGATCAGACGGATGCATTTAAGATCATCGAACACCAGAAAAATAGTGCATATGTCCGCTTGGCAAGAATGGTTCCCATTGTTCAGAACCCTAAGCCAGACAACCAAAGACCGGCAGGAGGACGTTCTGACCGACGTAGGGATAAATTTGGCAGAAAATAGACAGTTGTCCTGTCCCTGAGAATGGATGTCTATCCCTTCTAGAAATCTGGCCGGAAAGCCTTGTTCCGGAAGATGTATTCCGGCAGTGAGGCCGACGCAAGCAAGGCCAAGGTCAAAATTTGAGCGATCCGCGGAGGGACAAAATCTAGAGCGGCTCGGATGGTCCCGGCACGGAGGGCGCTCCCGACGCTGGTATCGCCGTCGGTGCCGGCCGGCAGTCCGGCCTTGGCGGCCACTAGGGTCAGGTTGGCCACCGTGGCCGCCAGATACAGCTGGAATCGCGTCTTGACCCTGCCGAAATAGCGGGACTGGCGGATGCCCAAATGGACCAGCCGGGCCAACCTGTGTTCCACCACCACTCGGCGCGCTCGATATTCGTCGTACCCGGCGCTCTGTTGCAATGCCCGGGCCTCCTGCAACAGGGCTTCCTGGGGATGGATCAGCACCCACCGTCCCTTCCTGCCTCTGGCCGAGATGCACTGGGACCGCAGTGGACAGGTCATACATTCGGACCCGTCGAACTGGAAGGCCCGCAGGCGGTGGACCCGACCCGCGGCATCCGTACGCCGTCCCGCCGGCACGATGTTGTGGGTGACCTGCCCCGCCGGACAGGTGCAACTGCCCGCCGCCAGGTCGATGACAAAGTCATCCTTGGGAAAGCGCTGCCGGTCGGGGCGGCCTGGCACCCGGGCTACCAGCCTGCGGCCCGCATCGGCGAAGGCTTGGCGGGTTACGCCGTCCCCATAGGCGGCGTCGCCCATGGCCTCCTGCACCGGCACACCGGTGTTGGCCTCGCTCT
This sequence comes from Dehalococcoidia bacterium, assembly GCA_965262865.1. Lineage (GTDB taxonomy): Bacteria > Chloroflexota > Dehalococcoidia > Lucifugimonadales > UBA3495 > VXOI01. The sequence continues at coordinate 4,737,881 of OZ253565.1, read as the reverse complement.
CCTCCACCAGCTCCAACGCCCCTAGGTTATCCGGAGCGTTGCCCGGCAACACCTCCACGGCAGTGATCAGCTGGGTGTCGGTGTCCACGACGATGGCGGCCTTGTGTCCGTCGAAGCGTCTCCTGATGCTCTTGTGCCCGTGGCGCATCTCCGGGTCATGCACCGACACCATCCGGTCCTTGCTCACCCCACCCTTGAGGCTCACGCCGTCATCGCCGTCGCAGTCGCCGCTCTTTCGCTCAATGTCCTGGAGCAGCAACTGCCCCAGCAACTCCGCCCCAGCCACTATCTGCTGCCGCTGGACGCTGTCCTCCGCCGATTCCCCCTGCGCCTGCCGCGACAACTCCAGCAGCCGGTCGGCGTCGGCCACGATCCCGGCCAGCAGTGCCTGACGCGCCCCCTTGTCCGACCAGTCGATGGTCGCCTCTCCCTTGATGCTGGAGGCGAGGTACCGCCCGTATCCCCGGGTCTTGGCCCATTTCCCGACGCTGATTCCCTCAACCTGGGCCAGCGCCCGCAGCAGATTGACGATCCCGTCGGCCAGCAGGTTGAAGGTGTCCTTCACCGCGCCCCGGCCCAGGATGTTGGTCGTGTCCAGCGCCACCCGCATGCTGCGCTTCTTCAGGTACCCCGACTCCCGGGCCAGCCTCAGGCTGGACTCGAACACCTCCCGCACCTTGTCGTGCAGGATCAGCTGGGCGCGGAACACCTGCAGCGTGCTCTTGGCGAAGGGCCTGTCCTCCACCTCAATCCCCAGAGCCACCTTCCAGCGAATGTCGAAGTCGGCCCGGGCCTTGGCCTCGGCGTCGCTCACCTTGTCGTGAGTCTGCAACAGAAGGGCAGTGGCCAGCAGGCTGGGTGGCACGCTGTCCCGGCCGTTGTCGGCGCAGTAGAACTCGCCGAAATCTGCGTCCCGGAACAGACGGCCCCGCAGCGAGGCCAGCAGACCGTAGAAGGTATCCCGCCCCACGTGGTCCAGATACAACCGGTCTGCTTCCCACAGACCCCTCTGGTCCGAACGCTCTCCCAGCATTCTCAGCCCTCGCTACCCTTGTTGACTCCAAGTATAAATGCTGGGCGACTCAAACCACTTTCCGGCCAGATTTCTAGGGCTCACGCCCCCGGCTTCACGCCCTCGAAGTGACGGCGGGGGTTCTGTACCATCATCTGGTCGACGGCGGCCTCTGACACTCCCAGTTCTAGCAGCTTGGGGATGAAAGTGTTGCTCAGCCAGAGGTAACCGTCGGGGTTCTCGTCGCGGCTGGGAAAGCCCGATGACCCAAGCCTCGAGAGCACCACGTTCCAGTCGTGGGACAGCATCATGTTGGAGGTTATGCCCTCGTTCAGCAGGTTCTTCAGGTATTCGGCACGCTGCTCCCACGGCGGCAGGTGCGGGCGGCCCCGGGGGTTGTTGATGTCCCAGCCCAGCCAGACGCCGAGCCGGGCCAGCTCGCGATGGTAGTCGGGGTCGAGGGTCTGGTTGATGTGCCCCACGTAGATGTTCTGCGGCTCCACGCCCTCTTCGGTCAGGATCTGCACCTGCCGCTCGCCGACGCGGGACATGGGAGGCGTGTGGGTGGTGATGGGGACGCCGGTGCGCAGGTGGGTGCGGGCCGAGGCGCGCAGCATCAGCTCCTCGTGCTCGGTGATGGGGTCGCTGGTGGCCACCTTGATGATGCCCGCCCTGATGCCGGTCCCGTCGATGCCATCCTCGATCTCACGCACCCACAGGTCGGCAACGAACTCCTTGTCGCGCCACCAGAAGCTGCGGGGAATGTCCAGCCAGCAGCCGGTGCAGCAGACGAAGTTGACGCCGGTTTCCTGCGAGACCTCCTTCATCAGCGCGACGTCGTGGCCCAGGTCCATGGGCGAGACCTCGACCACGGTGTCCACGCCGCCGGCCTTGGCTTTGTGGAAGTCCTCCAAGGCCATCTCGAGGGCCCGGTCGCGCAGCTCCAGCTCGCCGTAGCTGATGCGGATGCCGGCAGACGAGTCGATGAGGTGCTCGTGGGGCAGGGTGAAACCGAGGTCGGCGGAATCAATCGGCCCCAGCACTGTGTTGACGGTTGCCATTTCAGACCTCCAGCCATCGCCGCGATTGCGGTTGCGGTCGAATTGCTGCCGATTATACTGGCATCTCCCGCACGGGCGGTAACCGGACGCGCAAAGGGTGGGAAATGGCGCTGCATTTCACCGAAGCCGAACTGAAGTCCCGCCGGGACAGGGTGGTCGCCGAGCTGCAGGCCAGTGGCTTGGCTGCCCTGCTGATCTTCCGGCAGGAGAGCATGTACTACCTGACCGGCTACGATACCACCGGTTACTCCCAGTTCCAGTGCCTCTACCTGGGCGCCGACGGCACGCTGGTCCTGCTCACCCGGTCGGCGGACCTGCGGCAGGCCCGCCTGACCTCGGTGATCGAGGACATTCGCATCTGGGTGGACAGCGCGGGCGTCAACCCCGGTAACGACCTGTGGGCCATCCTCGAGGAGCAGGGCTGCCGCGGCCAGAGGGTAGGCGTCGAGCTGGAGGCCTGGTGCCTGACGGGCAGGCGCTGGGAGTACGTCCGCGCCGCAATGGAGGGCAAGTGCGTGTGGGAGGACGCCTCCGAGCTGGTGATCCGCCTGCGCCTGGTCAAGAGCGACGCCGAGATCGAATACGTGCGTCAGGCGGGCGTCCTGGCCGACGAGGCGTGGCTGGCGGCCCAGCGCACGGCCAAGGCAGGCACGCCGGAGCAGGAAGTGCTGGCGGCGATGACTTCGGCGGTCTTTCGGGGAGGCGGGGACTACACGGCGACGCGGTTCATCATCGGTTCCGGCGAGACCGCGTTCAACGTTCGCAACTTCACTGGCTACCGCACCCTGGGCGACAATGACCAGTTGCAACTGGAGTTCGGCGGGGCCTACCGCCACTACCACGCCTGCCTGATGCGCACCATCCTGACCGGCACGCTCGACCCGCGCCACGTCGCCATGCACGCCGCGTGCTCCGGGGCCCTGCAGGCCTGCAAGGACGCCTGCCGTCCGGGCGCCACCTTTGGCGACATCTTCCAGGCCCACGCCGACGCCTTCGACCGCGCCGGGTTCGGCAACAACAAGCTGAACGCCTGTGGCTACAGTCTCGGCGCCCTCTACCCGCCGACGTGGATGGACTGGCCCATGATCTTCCGCGACAACCCGGTGGTCGTCCAGCCCAACATGGTCATTTTCATGCACATGATCCTGCTGGACGCGGACACCACGCTGACCATGTCCGTCGGCGACACCGTCATCACCACCCCCACCGGCTGCGAGACCCTGACGCGGCTGGGCCAGGGGCTGGTGGTGAACTGAGGGGCGCCGGCTACTCCGACAGCACCTGCTCCATGGTCTTGCCGGCGTGGTGGCCCATTGTGATGCCGGTACGGACTGCCGAGCCATTCTCGTCGATGTACAGGCCGACGTAGGGACCGACGTGCTCGTTAAACATAGCCACGGCGGGAGAGGCTGTTCCCCCAACCCGATTTACCCATCCGGGAATGACGTACTCAGCCGGGACCACGCTGTGGCTGTGCTCCGCCACATACTGGCCAAACGGTAGGTATTCGATTCCGGTGTCAAGGGTGAAAGAAACACCCAGTCCGTCCCTGGCGGCGAGCAGGCGTAGATTCTCCAGTTCCAGCCTGGCGGCCTCCTCAAGCATGATCTGCTGCAAGTCGACGGGGATTTGCTCCCACTGGCGAGCGGTCAGGATATTGACGCTGGACTGCAAATACGGCAGGGGGCCGATCATATCGTTGGACACTTCGTGCCAGCGTTCTTCGTGAGCCGTGTTGGCTCCGCTGATGGCACAGTCGAGGATTCCTCGTTCGAGCGCAAGGTAGCCCTCCGCTTGCATCACAGACAGAGGTCTTGCGCCCATGCCTTCGATCCAGGAGGCTAGGGCAGGACCGTGGGAAAGAATCTTCTTGCCAACGAAATCGTCCAGAGAGTCAATGGGATCCCGGCAGAACAGATAGTGGTCGCTGCCGGGATACCAGTTGCGATTCAGAACGACCGCGCCGCTGTCGCCCGAGAGCTGGTCACCCAACCACGCATAGATGGGCTGGAGCGCCTCGAATTGCTGATGTGCCGAAAAATAAAGTCCCCATAGGTTTTCGACATCGATGGCAGGGACGTCTCCCGCAACGTGGCCCCCGTAGACCTCCGCCAAATCGAGCGTCCCGTCCCGCACCAGTTTCAAGCCGTCGAAATCACGGATACCTTGGTCGGGGTATGAATCAAAGTTGAACTCTACCTGGCGCATCGTTCGTTCGGCGACGGTGGGAGCGAAATAGGTCTTGAACAGGCTGCAGGGGAATGACTTGTGGCTGATGCAGGTATGCTTGATCAATATGCTCTCGGCGGTTGAGACCAGCGGCGTCGCGTTGCCCACGTTCGCCTTTTCCAGCAGGTCGCGATAGTAATCGCTGTCGTAGAGCCACTGGTACTCCTGCAAAGAGGCAAGCTGCACCTTTCCCTCGCGGTCGCCCAGGTTGATATCCGGCGCACGACCGACCAAATCGTTCAGGTCGCCCACGTATATCGCTCCTGGGACACCGGCGTTGCGGGCGGCATATTGTTCCAGCGACAACGGCTCCTCAGGCCGTAGGGTGGGTCGAGGTGTCGAGGTTGGCTGCGGTGTAAGCGTGGGCTGAGGTGTAAGCGTGGGCTGAGGTATTGATGTGGGCCGCTGTGTTGGTGTTGGCCACTGTGTTGATGCGGGGCGCGCTGTTTGTGCGGGTCGCAGGGTGGGGGGTGGCCTGGGCGTTGGCGTTTGATATGGTGCCGCGGTGGGATACGGCATTGCTGTGGGCAGCGGTGTTGGCCCGGACGTCGGATGATACGGTGCCGCAGTGGGATACGGCGTAGCTGTGGGCGAGGGCGTAATTGTAGGCCAAGGGGTGTTGGTGGGAATAGGAGCAGCAGTCTGATTAGCAGTGGTCAGGGTCGCGACCACACGTGCTTCCACCGTCGCGTCCAGCGCAGCTTCCGCCTGTTGCGTCCCACGGATCCCCGCATCCACCATCCCTTGAACATCAGGCGTGGGTTCCGAGGGAGTGGTCGCAAGTTCGGACGTGCCCCCGGTGCAGGCAATTGCCGACAGCACCGAGACCGCCAGCAAGACTGCGCTGACTACTTTCACTAGCCCCTCCATTCCCAAACCTGACTCACTGTAGAATTGGATGCCAATTCGAATTCCTTCGTCTTGCAATAAGCAAACCCTACTGCTCCCTCGCCACGATCAGCACCTGCACGCGGACTTCGTCTCCTAGAAATCTGGCCGGAAACCCCGGCTGACTGGGCGAGGGTTATACTCTGGCTGAACTGAGCTAGCGGAGCGAGACGATGCTGGTAGAGCGTTCGGACCAGAGGGGTTTGTGGGATGCGGACTGGCTGTATCTTGACCATGTCGTTCGGCGACACCGTCATCACCACCCCCACCGGCTGCGAGACTCTGACCCAACTCGGCCAAGGCCTTGTGGTGAACTGAGGAGCCCGGCGTTCGGGGTTACTCCAACGGCACTCCGGGGAGTTATCTGTCTGGTCCGTGTGCACACAGATAAACTGCGGGGGTGGATCCATTCAGTCCGGCAAAAGAGTGAGTGAACCGTCGCGTTCGATTGCCACCTTTGCCAATGGGGCGACTACCTCATTCCAAAGTGCAATTTCCTCAGCATCTACGCGCTGGATCCAATTTGGTAGTACGCGGGCAAGCGCCACATTTTCGTACACGTATTGCATCATTTCGTCAGACCACGGTAGGAAAATCATGCCACCTTCCACGTTATCCTGCACTCCTATCTCATTCCAAACGGCGGCCAATCTCAGGTTTTCGAGCTCCATTTTGGCGCCCTCTTCGATGATGATGTTTTGCAAGTCGACTGGTATTCCCTCCCATGAATCTCGGTTCATTGTCTCAAAACCCACGGGCATCGAAATAAAAGGCCCGATCAGGTAGTCAGTCACCTCGTACCACCTCTGTCGATGGCCAGCCTTAGCACCCGTTACAGCAGCATCAAGAGAGCCACGCTCGAGTGCGGAGTATACTTCGTAAAAGGACATGAACTGCCCCTCTCCACCCAGGGCGACTATGGCCGACGCCATACTAGTAGTGCAACAGCGTAGGATTGATAGATAATTAGCTGTGGTATTGCCGGGACACGTCAAAAGCTAAGGTGATGTTGGGAGGATGGGGATGCCAGCGAAGAGGTACCGGGTCAGTCTGAGTGTAGAGGAGCAACAGGAACTGAAGGGACTGGTGTCCCGGGGACGGACGGCAGCATATAAACAGACCCACGCCCGCATTATGCTGCTCAGCGATGAAAATCAAGAGCGCGGGGCGATGAAGGACGAGGAAATAGCCCGGGTCCTGAGGGTGGGGGACGCCACGGTGGGACGGGTGCGCCGCCGCTGTGTTGAGGAGGGAGTGGAGGCAGCCTTGGGACGCAGGGAGCAGGTCAACCGCCGCCCGAGGAAGCTGGACGGCCAAGGAGAGGCCCACCTGACTCACCTCGCTTGTAGCGAACCGCCGGAGGGCCGTGCCGGTTGGACGCTGCAACTGCTGGCTGACCGGCTGGTGCAATGTGAGATAGTGGACAGCATCAGCCCCGAGACGGTGCGCCAAACGCTGAAAAAAACGAACTCAAGCCTTGGCTGAAGGAGTGCTGGTGCATCCCGCCCAAGGCCAATGCCGAGTTCGTCTGTGCCATGGAGGACGTGCTGGAGGTGTATCACCGTCAGTTCGAGGACAACGAGGTGCTGGTGTGCCTGGACGAGACCAGCAAGCAACAGGTGAGGGAGACCCGCAGCCCCTTGCCGCCGCGTCCGGGGACTGCCATGGCCTACGATTACGAATACGAGCGCAACGGGGTGAGCAACCTGTTCATGCTGTTCGCGCCCTTGGAGGGGTGGCGGCGGGTGGAGGTGACGGACCAGCGAACCAAGGCTGACTGGGCCCGGGTGGTGCGACAACTGGTGGATGTGGACTACCCGGACAAAGGCCGGATAGTCTTGGTGATGGACAATCTGAACACCCACCGCCTCTCGTCCCTGTACGAGGCCTTCGAGCCTGCAGAGGCGAGACGCATTGCCGAAAAGCTGGAAATCCACTACACGCCCAAGCACGGCAGTTGGCTGAACATGGCCGAGATAGAACTGGGAGTGCTGGCGCGCCAGTGTCTGGACCGCCGGATACCGGACCAGCAGACATTGAAGCAGGAAACCAAGGCTTGGCAAGGGCAGCGGAACCACGACGCAATTCGGGCCAACTGGCGTTTCACCACCCAGGACGCGCGCATCAAGCTCAAGTCCCTCTATCCCTTAATTCAACACTGATGGACTACTAGGGCTGTGGCTTCGAGTCCGTAGTCCGTCAAAATCCTCCATATCCGCTCCGCGCTTGGAGAAAAAATACTGATCGAAGCCACCGTACCAGATGTGATAGATTACTCTTCCGCCGCCAGTTTCCGTAGAGACGCCAAGATCTAGAGCTTCGAGCAGGGCCGTTTTGGCCTCGTGTTCAGATTTTGGGTCTCTCCACAGCCCCCAGACCTGGAAGATGTCAGCGAGAGGCCAGGAGCCGCCCACGAGTGACGGTTGAATCTGCGTGAAGTCGACGGCACCGCGCTCCACCAAGTAAAGCATATCAGTACCAGGCAGGCCGAGTTCCGGATAGCTGGAAACTCCTAAACTAAAGCCAAGGTGAAATACGCAGTTGCACAGGGTAAATTTGTGAAGGAACTGGGTTAGCTGGTCTCGGGAGTTACGAGGGGTTGGTGATGGGCGTGAGGGAGATAGACCGGTGTCTGGAACAGTGGCGGATGGAAGTCAAGGACTTGCGACAGCGGATGATCCTGGCGCCGACGCCCAGGGAGCGGGAGAGGTGGTACGCCGTGCTGCTGCTGGCCCAGGGCTGGACGGCAGCGGCCACGGCGGAGACTCTGGAAAGGGACCCACACACTATTGGCCGATGGGCGTCGGCCTTCGGCGAGGGAGGGCCTGCAGCCCTGATATTCGAGCAGACCGGTGGTTCCCCCCCGCCCTTGACCAAGCGCAGCAGGAGGAATTGAAAGAGGCGGTGCAACAGCCTCCCGCTTCGTCGGGCATCGGTATGGCCAACTGGTATTGGAAGGTGGTGCGGCGGTTTGCCTCGGAGCGCCTCGGCATTGAGTTGAGCCGCAGCAGTTGCCTGAACTGGATGCACCGCTTGGGATTTGCCTTCAAGCGGCCCAAGAAGCGGTTGCTCAAGGCTGATGAGGCCAAGCGGGAGGCTTTCGTGGCGGAGTACGCCGTCCTGAGGGAGGAGGCCCAACGGACTGAAGCCAGGATATTCTTTGCCGACGAGGCCCACTTCCGGGCGGACGCGGAACTGCGGGGCAAGTGGGTGCTGAAGGGCCAGCCTGCTTTGGTGGACTCGACCAGCCCGCGGTATGGGGAGAAGGCCAACTACTATTCGGCGGTGTGCCTGGAGACGGGTGAGGTGGAATGGATGGAACTGGAGGGCAACAGCAACAGCGGGACCTCGGTTGCCTTCCTGAAGCAACTGAGGGAAAAACATCCAGAGCCGATGCGGGTCATCTGGGACAACGCGCCGGCCCATCGTGGCGAGGCGGTGCGGGAATATCTGCGGACGCCCGGACTTGACCTGCGGTTGGTGAACCTGCCGGGGTACAGCCCGGACTTCAACTCCGATGAGGCGGTCTGGGGCTGGGCGAGAGAGGAGGCGACGGGCAATCTCTGCCTGGGCAGCAGGGCGGCGGTGCAGGAAAGGGTCGGCAACTTCCTGGCCGGGCTGGCCAGCCGGAGAGACGAGGTGAGGCGCCGCTGCCGGACGGTACTGCAGTCACGGGCCGAAGCACTGCTGCCGAATTCCCAGCACGATTCCTCGCCTCAGGCAAATGCACATCCCACCTTGGCTTTGGTTTAGGTCAATCTGGCCCTTAGTTCTTTCACGAACGTTTTCGACAAAATACACGATCTGAAGTTTGCAAGGTAGGAGCTCCCGGTCAACGCATGCGTACCGTATCCTAAACTTTTCTCCATTTGAAACGAGCGGCTGCGGGTCGGTCAAATTGGCCCTATCCAGAAGTGATCGGTAGTAGTCAGTCTCGAAGATATGCCTGTTTTGCTCCAGATACTCCAAGGGAACGTTATCGTTGGCGTCACCGAGACCCTGAGCTGGCGCTGGTCCAACAAGCTGACTCAGATCACCAACGTAAATCGCGCCAGGTCCGCCAGCGTGGCGGGCGGCATATTGTCGCAGCGACAACCGCTCCCCCGGCCGTAGCGTGGGCCGAGGTGTAAGCGAGGGCCGAGGTGTTGATGTTGGCCGAGGTGTTGATGTTGGCCGAGGTGTTAATGTTGGCCACTGTGTTGATGCGGGGCGCGCTGTTTGTGCGGGTCGCAGGGTGGGGGGTGGCCTGGGCGTTGGCGTTTGATATGGTGCCGCGGTGGGATACGGCATTGCTGTGGGTCGCGGTGTTCGCGTGGATCTCGGAGAGGGGGGTGGGCTGGGCGGCGTTTGATACGGCATTGCGGTGGGATACGGCATTTCTGTGGGCCATGGTGCATTGGTTGGCCATGGAGTCGGGATTGGGTATGGAGTGGCGGTAGGCCAGGGCGTGTCAGTCGGCCAAGGGGTGTTGGTGGGAATAGGAGCAGCAGTCTGATTAGCAGTGGTCAGGGTCGTGACCACACGTGCTTCCACCGTCGCGTCCAACGCAGCTTCCGCTTGTTGCGTCCCACGGATCCCAGCATCCACCATCCCTTGAACATCAGTCGTGGGTTCCGAGGGAGTGGTCGCTAGTTCGGACGTGCCTCCGGTGCAGGCAATTGCCGACAGCACCGAGACCGCCAGCAAGACTGCGCTGACTACTTTCACTAGCCCTTCCATTCCAAAACCTGACTCACTGTAGAATTGGATGCCACTTCGAATTCCTTCGTCTTGCAATAAGCAAACCCTACTGCTCCCTCGCCACGATCAGCACCTGCACGCGGACTTCGTCTCCTAGGTACGCCACAGGGCCGAAGACCGGCTTTGCCAGCCCCAGTTCATCCCAGGTGAAGGTCGTTCCTCCCAGGACGTTGATCACGCTGCCGTCGTGGCGGGCCACCACATCGAAGGTCAGGGGTGTAACCGTCTCACCGATTTGAAGGGAGCCTTCCAGCGTGCCCTCCGTTTGCTCACCGTCGAAGAAGCTCTGCGGGAGGTCTGGCAGACGGTCAACTATCACAGTTGCCGTGGGCGTGCCCGGGAACATTCGATCGCGGATGTAACCGTCGCGGAAGCTCTGGTCGCTCTTCAGTGAATGCAGGTCCAGCACGACTTCCGACGGGCTCCCGTCCAGGTTGGCATATCCCGATAGTCCGGTGCCGGAAATTACCGCATCAAAACGGACCGGCGCGAAACTGGTTTCTTCCTCAACGATGAAGGCAATTGTCGATCCCTCGCCGACTAAACCAAAGCCAAGGTGGGATGTGCATTTGCCTGAGGCGAGGAATCGTGCTGGGAATTCGGCAGCAGTGCTTCGGCCCGTGACTGCAGTACCGTCCGGCAGCGGCGCCTCACCTCGTCTCTCCGGCTGGCCAGCCCGGCCAGGAAGTTGCCGACCCTTTCCTGCACCGCCGCCCTGCTGCCCAGGCAGAGATTGCCCGTCGCCTCCTCTCTCGCCCAGCCCCAGACCGCCTCATCGGAGTTGAAGTCCGGGCTGTACCCCGGCAGGTTCACCAACCGCAGGTCAAGTCCGGGCGTCCGCAGATATTCCCGCACCGCCTCGCCACGATGGGCCGGCGCGTTGTCCCAGATGACCCGCATCGGCTCTGGATGTTTTTCCCTCAGTTGCTTCAGGAAGGCAACCGAGGTCCCGCTGTTGCTGTTGCCCTCCAGTTCCATCCATTCCACCTCACCCGTCTCCAGGCACACCGCCGAATAGTAGTTGGCCTTCTCCCCATACCGCGGGCTGGTCGAGTCCACCAAAGCAGGCTGGCCCTTCAGCACCCACTTGCCCCGCAGTTCCGCGTCCGCCCGGAAGTGGGCCTCGTCGGCAAAGAATATCCTGGCTTCAGTCCGTTGGGCCTCCTCCCTCAGGACGGCGTACTCCGCCACGAAAGCCTCCCGCTTGGCCTCATCAGCCTTGAGCAACCGCTTCTTGGGCCGCTTGAAGGCAAATCCCAAGCGGTGCATCCAGTTCAGGCAACTGCTGCGGCTCAACTCAATGCCGAGGCGCTCCGAGGCAAACCGCCGCACCACCTTCCAATACCAGTTGGCCATACCGATGCCCGACGAAGCGGGAGGCTGTTGCACCGCCTCTTTCAATTCCTCCTGCTGCGCTTGGTCAAGGGCGGGGGGGAACCACCGGTCTGCTCGAATATCAGGGCTGCAGGCCCTCCCTCGCCGAAGGCCGACGCCCATCGGCCAATAGTGTGTGGGTCCCTTTCCAGAGTCTCCGCCGTGGCCGCTGCCGTCCAGCCCTGGGCCAGCAGCAGCACGGCGTACCACCTCTCCCGCTCCCTGGGCGTCGGCGCCAGGATCATCCGCTGTCGCAAGTCCTTGACTTCCATCCGCCACTGTTCCAGACACCGGTCTATCTCCCTCACGCCCATCACCAACCCCTCGTAACTCCCGAGACCAGCTAACCCAGTTCCTTCACAAATTTACCCTGTGCAACTGCGTATTTCACCTTGGCTTTAGTTTAGGAACGAGTCCGGTCCCGGTCTGCTACCGGACGGGGTCTCCTCCGGCGCCTCTGTCGGGGCCGGAGCGGGGGTGTCCGTCGGAGTTGGTGTATCATCCGGGGCCGGCGTGTCCTCCGGTGCATCGGTTGGCTCCGGTGCAGGCTCCGGAGAGGACGCGGCAGCGGGGGTACTGGCTGGCTCGCTTGTCGGTGGCGCGGGGGTGGGTTCCGGCGCGGGCTCAGGACTCTGCGGGGTAGGTGTTTCCTCCTGGGCCTCCGCAGTAGCCTGAACTAATGTGCCCGGCGTGGACGTGGCGGCAGGGTCCCGTTCGGCCTCCTCCGCGCCGCAGGCAAGGCCTGCGAAGGCAGCGATCAGCAGTATGAACGCGAGATGAATGATTGCCTTCATGACTACTCTTACTCCCCCGCATCCACCAGCTTGCGGAGCTCGATGAGGGCCTGGTTGCTGATACGGCGCTTGATAGTGATGCGACGGGGCGGGACTCGGATTTCCAGCTCCTTGATCACCTGCGGCCCGGCGGCCGAGGCGCGGGCTATGGCCAGGTAGCACAGACCCATTGGGCGGCCGTCCAGCTCCGCAGGGCCGGGAGCGCCGGTGACGCCGATGCCGTAGTCGGCGTGCAACTGCATCAGCGCCGCCGATGCCATGGCGTTGGCCGCCTCCTGGCTCACCGCGCCGTGCTTTTCCATCAGCACAGGTGGTACTCCGGATGCTGCCATGGACTCTGCGCCGAAGGCCACAATCCCGCCCCGGAAGTGTTTCTGCGCATCGTTGGCCTCGGTGATGGCGTTGGTCAGGAAGCCACCGGTGCAGTACTCCATCACCGCCAGCGTCTTGTTCCGCGACTGCAGCGCCAGCGCGATGGCCTGCTCCGGCGTTTCGTCGTCGTAGCCCCAGATGTACTCGCCCAGCCGATCATGCACCGCCTGCTCCACCGGCTCTATCATTCGCCGGGCACTGGCCTCGTCGTCGGCGCGGGCGATCACCCGCAGGTGGATACCGTCGGCCTTGGAATAGATGCCCAGGTAGGGATTTTCATGGCCGAAGTACTCCGACATGATCTCGTCCACCGCGGCTTCGCCCAGACCCATGGTCTTGACGTTGCGGGTGATGGTGACCTCCTCTGTCACCAGCTCCTTCAGGCGGGGCTCAATCTGCTCCCGGAATATGGCCTGCATCTCCACCGGCGGGCCGGGCATTATGACGATGATCTTGCCGTCGCGCTCGGCCCACCAGCCGGGGGCGGTGCCGTTCCGGTTGGGAATGAACTCCGCTGAAGGGATAAGCCAGGCCTGTTTGATGTTGTGCGAGGGCATGTCCTGGCCCCGGTTGCGAAAGTACTGCCGCAGCTCTTCGACCATTTCCTCCTGCGCCACAGGAGTTTCGCGTAATGCTGCCGCCACTGCCTCGCGGGTCAGGTCGTCCTGCGTGGGGCCCAACCCGCCGGTGGTGAATATGATGTCGGAGCGCTCCAGGCCCTTCCGGAAGGCGTGGGTGAGCTGAGCCAGGTCGTCGCCCACCAGTGTCACCCATTGCAGCGTGATGCCGAGGGGAGGCAGCCGGGTTGCGATCCAACCTGCGTTGGTGTCGTTGAGTTCACCCATCAGAAGTTCGGTGCCGATACCCATGATCTCGGCTTTCATGTCGCTCCTCCAGCCTGAGAGATTTCACTTGCCAGCGATAAGAATAAATCGTAGGGGCGCACGCCTGTGCGCCCCTACTGCTGTCCTGACCGATCTTGGTCTAGTTGCCCGACTGACTCTCGCCGGTTTCCTCGCTGCCGGATTCAGCGGCGCTTTCGGGCGGTTCCCAGTCCGGTGACATCAGCGGGTCGGTAATGAGCCTTTCAATCCCTTCCAGACGGGATTTATTGATTGAATACAGCGTTTCGTCGATGTTGTTAATAGTACGCGCGTAATAGCTGTCGCTGCCCGCAGGTCCCTCGGCAAGGTGGATTTCCACCGTTCCTTGGCCGCGGCGGGCAATGACCACCCTGATGTCCGGCGGGACGAAGCCGTATTCCTCCAGGCGCTCGGTCTCGTATTCTGCGAGCCGCTGGTCCACTATGGAGTCCACACGTGGCGCGGCAATGAGTTCCAGCCATTGTCCCCATTCCTCAGACACTGGGGCTGACGCCAGAGGGTCCACGGGCGCAGGCCCCGGATGGACCAGCCACTCCGCATTTTCTCGATAATAGACGGCCGTCTGGTCGTTGGAGGTGATCTCCACCACGGTGATCTGGGCGATTTCAATATCGAAGAGTCTGCCCCAGGGCGGGTCATAAGCGAGGCGATTCACCACCTCGCCCCAGACGGCCGGGACGGTGTACAAGGCCTCGTCGCCTACCAAACGGGCATACTGATTTTGGCCGTCCGGGGTGGGTATGCCCAGGTGGAACTCGAAGGTGTTGTCCGCCCAATCGGAAACGCGGACGATGCTTTCGGGAGGGTCTAGGCCGTACTGAGAGGGGCTGTCGATGGTCGTCTTGAGTCCACGATTGACTCTGGGTCCACTAAGCAGCAGGGGAATGCCGCCCCAGCGCTGCAGGAAAACCGGATAGCTGGGATCGCCGATGATCATCCACTGGTGACTTCCCGAATCGCGGGAGAACTCCACAGCATCCCCTTGGTGGATGACCACGATTTTGGTGATGTCCGTTTCCTGGATGTGGTAGAGCCACGGCTCAGCCGGTTCTGAGTCCCCCCGGAAAACCAGGTCAGTGAACTCAATGATGGCCCATGTGGAGACGATCATCGCTGCCAGGACTGCCAGTAATATCGTAAGCCGTACGTTCATTATTCAGTAAGACCGGTGTGCTTTGGCAGTTTCGGAGCGCGTCGGATTCACCCTGTGACCCTCCCCTGGTACGGGTAGAGGGCCGGTTGATCGACCCAAATACAAATTCACAGCTGGTCGGCAATTGAGCAGACCATTCGGGCAGGGTACTATCGTCGCAGCCACCAGACCAGCCCAGCGGCCAGCGCCATGAGGCCGGGCAGGAACAGCCACGACGAGAACCGAACGAAGTCGTACTCGTTCCGGTCCAGGTTGAACTCTCGGAAGGCGGAGGCCTTCGGCCGTATGGACACCAGCGAATAGTCCCCCAGCAAGTAGTTGGTGGAATTGACGAACATATCCAGGCCGCTGCCCCTTGCAACGTTGCTGTTGGAAACGAAGTCCGCGTCGCCGTAAGCCAGGATCAGTGAAATGTCAGAATCGGTGGTACCATCCTGGGGTGGGGCCATCCCGACTTTGGATGAGGCCCGCATCAGCATCACAGGGATGAAGGGCCCTCTTGGGTCGGCGTTTTCGCCCTCCGTTATCGGGTCGGTCCGGTCAGGGTCGGTGATGATGTAGCTGTTGGGAGACGTGAACCCGAGGGCCAGGGGGAGCCGGGCGCCATCGTTGAAAGGCAGCAGCGTGGTGGCCTCCGGCATGAAAACGTTCTGCAGTTGTCTGCCATCCGGGGCAACGATCTCAAGGGCCGCCTCGAAGGCGCTGTTGATGGCTGATTCACTGTTACCCAGCACCTGAACGTTAAAGTTCATCAGGGTATTGAAATCTAGGTTGAGCGCCAGCGTTTGCGGCAGGCCGGGGACCGATGCCTCCAGGTCCCGGATGTAGCCTGGACTCAGCAGCACGCCCCACTGGACCATGAACTCGCGCCAGGTCTCCGGGGTATCGGGTTCGGCCAGGAATATCATGCGTCCGTTTTCGCGCCGCCGCTCCCCAGTGAGGTCGCGCCCCAGCAGGTAGAGGTCCAGTGCGATGGCGTGAGCCTCGGGCAGGTCCGACGTCGGGCCGGCCACCACGACCAGCGCTGCGTCGTCCGGCACGGCAACGTCGACCGAAGCGGTGGACCACAACAGCGCCCTGGCCTGGTAGTTCTCTTGCTCAAGTGCCTGCCGCACCAGGTCGTAACCGTCGCCGGACCCGCTGTCGATATTTCGCTCGCCGTGCCCGGCCAGGAAATACACAGTTTTCTGCTCCTGCCCTGTTACGACGTACAGGCCGGTGACCAGTCCCTGCTCCAGCTGGCCGAAGGCGGCATCTGTTGGCTGAATCGAATCGAAATCTCCCGTTTCCAGGTTCTCGATCACTACCGTCTCCCCAACGAAGCTGGTCGGACGCGCCCCAAAGTAGGCCGCCACGATACCAGGTTCCAGGTCGGGATCGACCACCCGGAAGGAAAACCTCCCCGAACGGGAATCGAATTCATCCAGTGTGTCCACGACGCGGCTTCTGCGTGCCGCCACCTCAGCATCGGAGGTGTCCTCAAGAGACTTGTAAAAGGCTGTAACTCGGACGTCGTTCTCCAGCCCCTCGAGCAGATCTCTGGTGCGCTCCGAAAGGCTGAACTGGTTCGTGGCAGTGACGTCCACTCGCTCGGAGTTTTCGAACGAAACGAGATTCAGGACGATCACGATGGCGGTGAAAGCGCCGAGGAGGATCAAAGTGTTGATGCCGTAGCGCCCCGTGCGACTCAGGAACGCCGCGATCACCGTACTGATGAATACGGCTCCCACGAGGCCGACAAGCGACGCCCCTATGATGATGTCGATGATGCCGTACAGCCGCATCGAGCTGACGAAGGCCACCACGACGATGCCGGTGACCAGTCCAACAATACCCGCAATCAGTAGGGGCGCGCCGTAAATACCTATGGTGTCAGCCGCCGACTCCAGGACACCTATCAGTGGGCGGGAGAGTTCTTCCTCACCCTCTTCCGTTTCCAGCGCCTCATCGTCGGCGTCTTCGATTTCCGGCTGTTCTCCTGGAGTCTGGGACGTTTCGGATCGGCGCGACCGGCGTCGGCGCCAGTCACGGGGCCCTTGGTCTTCTCCGCCATCGGTTGGGCGATTGGCCATGCTAGCGCCACCGCCTTGATTCCAGCGCGCGCACCGAAAGGAAAAGGAAGAAGGTGATGACGCTGACGTAGTACACAATGTGCTTGGTGTCGATCACGCCCCGTTCGAAGTCATCGAAATGAGTCTTCATGCTCATTTCCCCAATGATTTCCCCGGGGATACCGCCGACCGCACCAAAGGCGAGATCGGCGAAGAACAGGGCCAGCAGGATGCCCATGGCCACCACGGCGGCGACTATCTGGTTGTTGGTCAACGTCGAGGTCAACAACCCTATCGCAAGCGCTGAGGCTCCGTATAGGGCCAGTCCGAGGTAACCGGCGTAGATCGGGCCGGGGTCGGGGCTGGCATACACGAACAGCAGGATTACGTAGAACCCGGACATCGTCAGCAGCGCCAGGAAGAACACGAGGCTGGCGAGGTATTTCCCGATGATAATCTCCCAGTCCCGCACTGGAGACGTCAGCAGTAGCTCAATGGTGCCCAGCTTGGCCTCCTCGGCGATCAGGCGCATCGTCAACGCTGGCGCAAGCAGGATAAAAATGACCACCGCGCCCTGGAAGAACGGGCTGAGGGTTGCCTCGGGGAACGGATCGCCGAGATCCCGTGAAAAGAAGAAACCAGCCAGGGCCAGGAAAATGAGGCCAACTATGTAAGCCGTGGGACTGAGGAAGAAGATCTGGATCTCTTTCCAGGCCACCGCCCGGACAGTTCGCATTGCTAGAGGTCCTCTTGGGTGGTGAGGCGAAGGAATATTTCCTCCAGGCTCATGCCAATCATCTGCATTCCGCGCAGGCTCCACCCGTTGCTGATCACCTCGCGCGAGATATCGTCCCTCAGGTCGCGACCGGCCTGTGCTTGGATGATGTATGTGTGGCGGCCATGCACGTTTCGGTGATTCACGGACATAACGCCGTCTATCTGCTGCAGAGTGGGCATCACTTCGGCGGAGGGCCCGGCCACCTCAACTTCCAGCCGCTCGACTCCCTGGAGTCCCTGGGCCAGGTTCTGGGGGGTGTCCTCTGCGACGATGCGACCCTCGTGGATGATGAGCACCCTCTCGCAGATCATGCTGACCTCGGGCAGTATGTGGCTGCTCAGCACCACTGTCTGCTCGCGGCCCAGCTCCTGGATTAGGCTGCGTGTCTCTACCACCTGGATCGGGTCGATGCCGATGGTCGGCTCGTCCAGCACCAGCACTTCCGGCTCGTGGATGATGGCTTGCGCGATGCCGACCCGTTGACGAAAGCCCTTGGAAAGCTTGCCGATTTGCGTTTTCCGGTAATCTCCAAGGCGGCAGACATCAATGACGTCGTCGATTCGGGACCGGATGCGCGAGCCGGGCATCCCTCGTAGAGTGCCCATATACTTCAGGTAGTTGGTCACTGACATGTCAGTGTAGAGGGGGACCGTTTCGGGCAGGTAGCCGACCCGCTTGCGGACTTCCAGCGATTTTTCGACCACGTCGTAACCGTCCAGAGTGACCGATCCGCTGGAAGGCGGCAGGAACCCTGTCAGGATTCGCATTGTGGTCGTCTTCCCCGCTCCGTTGGGACCGAGGAACCCCAGGACTTCGCCCCTTCGAACGTCGAAGTTCACGTCCTGGATTGCCGGGTAAGGCCCATAGTAGTGGGTTACGCCGGTGGCCTGAATCATCGGAGCTTGCACGGATAACCTGCCTGCGCCTGTGCCTTAAGTGAGTCCGGTTTGAGGATTGGGCTCACGAATATCGAACTGTTTGTATTCGAATCCGACAAATGATATTGTATCTAACGGCTTTTGCCAACCATATCTATCTGACGATGTCTTCTTTCAAGGACTGTGCCCGGAGGTGAGATGCACCTGGTAATTGACGGATTCGGCGGGAATACGAGCAAGATGTGGGACGACGCCCTGGTCCGTCAATTCTTGACCGATTACCCGGACGCACTGGAAATGACACGCATCACCGAACCCCGCGTGTTGGTATACGATGCTCCCAAGCCAGAGGATTCAGGCGTTTCTGGTTTTGTGATAATCGCCGAGAGCCACATCAGCATACACACTTTCCCCCACAAGAATTACGTCAATATTGACATCTTCTCCTGCCGTCCCTTTGATCACGACCGCGCCCTGGAAGACGTCAAGAAGCTGCTCGACCTCGAAGACACGCAGACTTGGCTGCTGGACCGTGGACTGGAGTGGCTTGACGAGAGGCAGGGACTGAGGGAATCCCAGTCACAGCGGGCCGCACTCGAAACAGAGCTGGAGATGGGGCGCCCCGGTACGCCGCGTGCCTGACCAGCCACCCTCCGGCCCAGGCGAGCCCGGTGCCTCGACTACAGGGGGCACGGGCTCTGGCCTGCCATGGCTCTACCCGAGCTTCCTTGCCCTGAACCCGGAACAGTCCTCACTCGAAACCGCAAGCGTTGTCCTCATTCCCGTCCCCTACGACAGTACCACGTCCTACCGCGGTGGCGCTCGCGATGGGCCTGCGGGCATCATCGCCGCATCGGCCCAGATGGAGGACTACGACCTGGAGCTGGACCTCGATGTGGCGGATCTTGGCATACACACGATGCCTGCCCTGGACCCCCACATGGCCGGCCCGCAGTCCATGGTGCAGCGCGTCAGGCACGCGGTGGCCTCCTGCATCGCTCCTGGCCGCACCGTTGGCGTCCTCGGGGGGGAGCATTCGGTAACCGGCGGCAGCGTTCAGGCCCACGCCGACACCTACGACTCCCTCAGCGTTCTCTACCTCGATGCTCACGCGGATCTGCGCCACGAGTACCAGGGGACCCCGTGGGGCCACGCCTCGGCAGCGCGCCGGGTGTTCGACCTGTGCCCACTGGTCCTCGTAGGCGTACGCAGCCTCTGCATCGAAGAGCGGGACTTTATCCGGGAGAACGGCATATCGGTCTGGCCGTGCCCCGATGACGGCGGCCCGCTGCCGGAGGACGACATAATTGCCGCCCTGGGCGATAGCGTATACGTCAGCGTAGACCTCGACGTGTTCGACCCCTCCATAATGGCGGCGGTCGGCACTCCGGAACCAGGCGGACTCACCTGGAGGCAGGTTACATCGCTGTTGCGGCGAGTCGCGGAATCCAGGCGAATCGTTGGCTTCGATGTCTGCGAGTTGGCCCCCGGTGAGGGACCCACGGCCTGCACCTACACTGCAGCAAGGCTGGTAGGCAAGCTGGCCGCATATTCGACGGCATTGCGCCGTCCCCGCTGATTGTTCGCCGCCTCAGTTCCCCAGGGCAATCGCGTCTTCAAGCTTGGAATCTCATTTCGCTGTCATTCGCCCCTTGCCAAGCCTGTGCCCATTCTATAACATATGTTCTATGAAGATAACGGGTAGCAAACTGTACCCGCCTGACATCACGGCGGGCCTGCTCTGAACCAGCGGCCAGCCCGGAATTGCCGGAATGACAGAATAATGGCGGAAATGATCGGAAATGAGTGGATTCATAAAAAAAGAACCCCTGCAAACCGGCAATGCCAACTCCTCCCCAAACCTGTTGGGCTGCTGAATTCAAGACGCGATTGCCCTGCTCAGTTCCCGGCCTTGGTGAACAGTTCCGTCCCCATTTGATATCCTAGATGTAGTCCCCTTATCTCGCTAGGTATTTATTGAGCATGGGAAAGTCCCTTCGTTTGGGCCGGGTGTTCGGTATCCCGGTCGAGATCAACATAACCTGGGTAATCATATTCCTGCTTTTGACCTTTCTGCTGGTCAACCGCTTCGATGCTCTGTTCCCGCGATGGCCGGTGTACCAGCAATGGGTGGTTGCCATAATCACCGTTGGGTTATTCTTTCTTTCGGTACTTGCCCACGAACTCTCCCACAGCCTCGTTGCGCTCAGCAGGGGCATTCCCGTGGCAGGGATCACCCTGTTCATCTTCGGCGGGGTTTCCCACCTTGTGCGCGAACCGGAACGGCCGTCTGAGGAATTCCTGATTTCAGTAGTGGGACCGCTGACCAGCATCGCTTTGGCAGTTGCGGCAGGCGCTCTCTATGTATGGCTGAACTCAACATCCGTATTTTGGCCCACTCGATTTACCTCCCCGGTCGAAATGGTCGTCTTTCTGTTGGCCTCGGCAAATTTGTCGGTGGGCATCTTCAACATGATTCCCGGGTTCCCACTGGACGGCGGGCGCGTGCTGCGTGCCGCGGTCTGGGCCAGCTCCGGAAGCCACCTGCGGGCAACGCGCGTTGCAGCGCGGTGCGGTCAGGGCGTGGGCCTGCTGATGATTGCCGGTGGCGTTCTGTACATTGTTCTGTTGGACAACTGGATAGATGGAATCTGGGCTGCGGTCATCGGGTTCTTCCTGCTCTCCGTAGCGACCAGCAGTTATCCAAAGTCGGGGCAGGTCTAACGAGGCAATACTGCTGTGATAAAATACCACCGCCATCTGGATTCACCAGCGCTTTCTGGAAACTGGGTGACGGCTGAGGAAAATGACACAAAACCGGGCCCCTGACGGCATCGTCTACATGGACCACGCGGGTACCACCCCCTTGGCCCCTGAAGTGTTGCGCGCAATGACGCCCTATTTTACCGAGCTGTTCGGAAACCCCTCCAGCATCCATGCCGTGGGCCAGGAGGCCCGGTATGCCCTGGACGAAGCGCGCGAGCGCGTGGCGCGGGTGCTCAACTGCCGCCCTAGAGAGGTTGTCTTCACCGGAGGCGGCACCGAATCGGACAACACCGCCATCGTGGGCGTCGCCACGGCTCTACAGGAGACAGGCAACCACATCATCACGACCAGCGTGGAGCATCACGCCGTACTCCACACCTGTCAGCACCTTGAATCCCAGGGCTACGACGTGACTTACCTTCCCGTGGATTCCAAAGGTATCGTTCCGCCTGAGTCAGTCCTGAGGGCCATAACCGACAGGACCACCCTGGTATCAGTGATGTACGCCAACAATGAGATCGGCGTGGTGAACCCCATCGCGGAAATCGCCCAGGCGGTAAAGCAGCGCGCCACCGAACTCTCCCGCACCATCCTGTTGCACACCGACGCAGTGCAGGCCGCAGGCTACCTTGACCTGGACGTACGGAAGCTGGGAGTCGACCTGCTCAGCCTTTCCGGCCATAAATTCCACGGCCCCAAGGGGACTGGTGTGCTCTTCATACGCCGAGGGGCCCCGTTTCTGCCGTTCCTCCTGGGAGGCGGGCAGGAGCGGGAGCGCCGTTCCGGGACGGAAAACATACCCGGGATCGTCGGGTTGTCCGTCGCATTGGAGAACGCGAACTCCCAGCGTGAGGAGGCCGGCCGCCACTGCGCCGCACTCCGGGACCGCATAGTAGAGCAGGTCTTGTCGCGGGTGCCAGGCAGCCGGCTCAATGGCCATCCCACCCAGAGGCTGCCCAATAACGCCAATTTCTCCTTCCCGGGAGTGGAAGGCGAACCCATCCTGCTGGGACTGGACATGGCTGGTATCGCGGCCTCCAGCGGCAGCGCCTGCAGTTCCGGTTCGCTGGAACCGTCCCACGTTCTTCTCGCGCTGGGGCAGTCGGCCGAGGTGGCCAGAGGCAGCCTGCGCCTGACCCTGGGCAAGGACAACACCGAGGAGCAGGTGGACTACCTGCTGAGCGTCCTGGTAGACCTGGTGGAAAGGCTGCGGCAGTTGCCGAGCTTGAGTACCGCGCGGCAATGATTCTCCGCCGGTCGGGAAACGAGTTCCGGGCACTGAATAAGATGGCTGTTCCAACCCTCAGCAAGCCGATCCCCCGAAAGAGTGTGGCGTTCATCCTTCTCATCGTCCTCTCTGCATTTGTCATCCCGGTTTTTGCGGCCTGCTCTTCTGAGTCCTCGACTCTCGGCCAGTATCGCAGGGGCCGGACGCTTCACCTCAGTGTCGTGAGCATGGAAAGGACACCAGAACTGCGCTATTCCACCTGCGATGTGCTTGCCGGGTCGAATCCGCCGGCCTGCGATCCTGAGGGAATAGAGCGGCGTTGGAGCATCTCACCCTCGGCCCCGGGCATGGAACTGGTCCTCGTGCGCGCCAAGGTGGAAAATCACACCGCCGTCAGCGCCTTCATCAACGTGGGCCGGGATTCCGCCGAGCTGAGGGACTTTGCCAACGCCAGCTTCCGCCCGTTACCTGTCAACGATATCGCCTGGCGGGACTTTCGAGGGGAGTCAGAGGCGCTGGTGAGGACAAATCTGGGCGAATGCTTCGATGGCAGCCGGGCCCTGATGGATTTGGGTTCCTCGGTCAGGTGGCAAAATGAGTCAGGAGAGAGTCAACAGCTGGTGGCCTTTGCGGATCCTCAGGTCGCTGTGGGGACGGAGGGGAGTGCAAAAATAGCGCCGGGGGAGTCTCTGTCGCACACTTTTGAAGCAGCGGGCACTTTCCCATATGTCTGTGGCAGTCCGTCGGGCAAGGAATGGCCGGCAGAACTGCGTGTGGCTGCTCCCGGTTCATCGACGAAATACATCGACCGGACTACCAGGTTTTTGAACGGGTCCTTTGAGCTGCCGCAGGGTCATGGTGTGAACGGATTCATGGTCTTTGAGGCCCCTGTTGACTCCCAGTTCCGCGACATACGATGGAAAGCGGGAGACTCCATCCTCTTCGAACTCTGATATCCGGTCCTTGGTGGGCGCAAGCCAGCTCTCGAACACGGCCTCAGATCTCAGGAATTGCCGGGATCTGTCCGTACTCATTTCTTGGTCCGCATGGGTGCTCAAGTCTTGGCACGCACGCTATTAGATGCGGCTAATTGCCGAGTTGGTGATCTTCGCGGGCAGGAAGGGAGGCGGAGCCCAGGCACCTCCCCGCATCTGGCGTCGCCTGTTCCACTTGATTGCTGGGTCGAGCATCCCCATTGCCGCGATCCTGTCCCCTGAGCGCGAATTCTTGATCGCTTTGACCGTCCTGACCGCGGGAGCGGTCCTGCTGGATCTGTCCCGCTTTGGAATCGGCCCGCTCAACCGCCTCTACATGCGTTGGATGGCCCCCTTGCTGAAGAGTGAGGAAAAGGCCCGTATGACTGGCGCAACTCATATGCTCGTTGCGGCAACTCTGGTCTTCTGGCTTTTGGGGACTGACGTGGGCATTCCCGTAATGTTCTTTTTGTCGCTGGGTGATCCTGCCGCGGCCATCATCGGAAGCCGTCTGCCGGGACCCCGTTTGGCTGGGAAGTCGCCGGGAGGGACACTGGCCTTTGCAGCTACCGGGGCTGCCATTGCTGGTTTGCTCGTTGCGACGGGAGCAGTCGCACATCACTGGGCCCTATGGCCCGGAGCGGCGATCGCAGCGCTGGTGGAGCTTGCGGGACTTCCCCCTGACGATAACCTCACCATCCCACTGATAGCGGGGACCGCCATGTGGGCAATGGGGGTTTAGCCGGGGGAGCTGGTAATTTGGCAGTATACAAATCTGAGCAGATCTCAACCGCAGGGATCGCGAACGATCCGGGTTGAGGCCCTCGATCTAATTTGTCGGCAGACCTGAAGAACGAACCGTGACCGATTCACCTTTATCAGGCGGCGCCGTCGAACCGGACAGACTGAGCCTGCTCTCGCTGGAACCGCAGGTAGGCGCTGCGAGACATGGCAGCCCTGTGCGATGACTTGACCTCTTTGGCCTGTTTCGCGCCATCGAAAAGGAGATCTATAACCGCCATGGCCATGATCTTGGCCGGGTTGATCACGGCAGTCTCATAATCGGTGACGATGTAGCTCTTGCTATGGCCGGGTCCCGTCGCTCCCCCGGTATACGGGTGAATCGCGGGAATGAGTTGGGAGAGGTCTCCCATGTCGGTGGACCCGCCCCGGTTGCGACCGGCGGGCATCACCAGCGTGCCGTTTTCCCCCACCACGATGGCGGCATTGCGGCGAAAGACTTCCTGCAACCTGGAGTCGTTGCGCATGGGCATATAGCCCGGGATCGTTGTGATCTCCACCTTCGCTCCCACGGCCAGGGCTCCGGCCTTGAAGCAACGGTCGACGATCTGCGAGTTCTTGACTACCACCTGCGGCGTTGATGATCTTACCCGCCATTCCAGCTTCGTCTCGGCAGGCACGGCGTTCACCACCTCGCCGCCCTTGGTGATGATGCCGTGGATGCGCACGGTATCCTCGGCCCGGTGCGTTTCCCGGGTGGCGTTGATGGCCTGCAGCGCAAAGGACGCGGCGTTCAAGGCGTTGATACCCAGGTGTGGCGAACTGCCTGCGTGGGCGCCGCGCCCGATGTAGCGCACGTATTTCACCACGTGGCCGTTACTGGTGCCGCCTATGGCAAACCGGCGCTCTCCCATGTCGCTCGCGGTGTGACACATCATTGCGATGTCGACGTCGTCAAAATGGCCCAGGCGAATTAATTCCTGCTTGCCGCCTAGGAACTCCAGCTTTTTCTGCGTGCGCAGCTCCAGCCTCTGTTCGACCTCTATGAATTCCTCCGCGGGAACAGCGAAGGGCACTATCTCGCCCGAAAGCTGGGACAGCACCTCAGGGGTCTGAAGGCCCATGGTGGCCCCCAGCATCATGCCCAGCTGGCAATGGTGGCCGCAGGCGTGGGCCGCACCCGTCTCCGGGTCGGCGTGAGGGTGCTCGGTTACCACCAGCGAATCCAGCTCGCCGATCAGGGCCACTCTCGGCCCGGAGCCGGCGCCGCCCGGGATTCGGCCCTTCAAACCAGTCAGGGCCAGCCCGGCTTGATGAGGAATGTGCAGCTCGTTGAATTTCTGGGCAACCAGCTCGGCTGTGCGGTGTTCCCGGAAACCCGCCTCGGGATGTGAAAGGACCTGCTGAGCGACGCCTATGATGTCCTTCTTGCGTTTGTCGATGGTTTCGCAGGCTCGTCGCTTCAGCTCTTGAACAGTCAACATAATTAAGCGCCCTTGAAGGTTTCTTCCTTGGCCAGGCTGCGCATGAACTTGAGATAATCGGGCCTCGTCATCTCAGGCCGATGATTGGACACGATTTTGTTACCCACTTGAGCGCCGTCGGCCAGCAGGTCGATTGCGGTGCACGCCATGGCCTTGGCGGCCGTTATCACCGCCAGGGCGTAGTCCTGCACAACGTAATCAGCGCCGTGCCCGATGCCCGTGGCCCCGCCCACGTAGGGATGGATGGAAGGCATCAGGTGGCTGATGTCGCCCATGTCGGTGGACCCATTCCGGCGCTTGATGTGGCCGGTGTTCTCCTCGCCAACCAGCTGGTGGGCGTTGGCCCGGAACACGTCGTTCATTGACGAATTCTGGCGCAAGGGCAGGTAACCGGGGATGGTCTGAATCACCACGTCTCCGCCCACTGCCATGGCACCGGCTCTGAGAGCCCGGTCGACCTTGGTGTTGGCGTCCTCAATGGCTTCTAGGGTTCGGCCGCGGACAAAGGTCTCCATCCGCACGTCGGCCGGAACCGCGCTGACCGCCTCCCCGCCCTTGGTGATGATGGGATGTACACGGATGCTGTCTTCGTCCCGGAAAGTCTCCCGGTTATAGTGGATGGCCGAAAGCGCCAGCGTGGCGGCGTTCAGCGCGTTAATGCCGAGATGAGGCGCGCCTCCGGCGTGGGCGCCCCGCCCAAGGAACTGTATTTTCTTCGCCAGAGTGCCGTTGTTCTCCCCGCTGATGCAGAGCAGCTTCTCGTCGGGGTTGGAGGTCGTGTGGCACATCATTGCCAGGTCGATGTCGTCAAACTCTCCCAGCTTCACCAGCTCTGGCTTGCCGCCCAGAAACTCCAGCTTGCCCTGTCGTCGCAGTCCGTCCCGGTATTCGATTTCGATGTATTCCTCTGCGGGGACTGCCATCAAAGCCAGGCGCCCGCTGAGAGACTCCAGAACGTCCGACTGCACTAGCCCCACGGCCACTCCGAGCAGCATGCCGATCTGGCAGTGGTGGCCGCAGGCGTGCGCCGCGCCGGTTTCGACGTTGGCGTGAGGATGCTCGTTCACAATGAGAGAGTCCAGCTCACCCAATATCGCGAGGGCTGGCCCGGGGCTGCCTCCCACCAGGTCCGCCCGGACGCCCGTCAGCGCCAGTCCGACCCTGGCAGGCATCCCCAGATCAGCGAACTTGCCCGCAACCAGCCGAGCCGTCTTCGTCTCCCGGAATCCAGGCTCGGGGTTGGCGAGTATTTCTTTAGACAGGGATACCAATTCGTCTGAACGGGAGTCAATGGCATCTGTCGCTCGGCGCTTGAGTTCCTCACGAGATGGCGTGGCGGCTCCTGAGGACGACATTAATTCAACTCCCAACGTGATATTCGGTCGAACAGACTTGTTGCTTGAGAGCGGAAAACGGAAGAGCGGGGGGCGTTGGCAGGGGCATTAGTTGCCCCCAGGATGCTGTTTTCATGCCAAACAGTCGTTTGGCGCCCGTAGCACTATAACACAATATTCAGAGAAATCTGCCAGTGTATAATCGCGGGACACGCTGCCTGGTGGTATGCACAATCATCACTCATCTCCCGCGCATTGTGTACGAGATCACTATGAAGATCGTCATCGCTCCACAGGGGTTCAAGGCAGGCATTTCCGGCATGGACGCGGCGCGAGCCATCGCCCGCGGCGTTGCGTCGGCAATACCTGACGCAGAAACGGTGCTGGCTCCAGTGGCCGACGGCGGCGACGGCACGATGAATGCGCTGGTCGATGGAACGGGCGGGCAGGTGTTCACAAGCGCCGTAACCGGCCCGCTGGGGCAGCCGCAGGAGGCAAAATGGGGAGTAATGGGTGACGGGCAGACGGCGGTTATTGAGATGGCCCTCGCATCGGGCTTGGCGCTGGTACCGCAGCGCCGCCGCAACCCACGGATCACCACGACTGCCGGAACGGGTGAGATTCTCAGCGAAGCGTTGGATCGAGGCTACACCCGCATCATCGTGGGTCTCGGCGGAAGCGCCACCAACGATGGCGGCGCCGGACTGGCCACCGCTCTTGGTGCCCGTTTCCTGGACTCTGCAGGAATTCCTCTGCCTCCCGGTGGCAGCGCCCTCGCCCGCCTGGACCGCATCGAGGCTGATGGATTGCACGCCGGACTGGTAAACGCCACGGTCATCGCGGCCACCGATGTGACCAATCCCCTGTGTGGACCGGATGGAGCGTCAGCTGTATTCGGACCCCAGAAGGGAGCGAACCCCGACATGGTGCAGGAGTTGGATGCCGCCCTCGCAAGGTACGCCCAAGTCGTCGCCCGTGACCTCGGGCGCGACGTCTCGGAACAGCCTGGCGCGGGCGCCGCAGGGGGCCTGGGTGCCGGCCTGATAGCTTTCGCCGGCGCAACCTTGCAGTCGGGTATCGATATGGTATGTGGGGTCCTGGGTTTCGATTCGCTCCTTGACGGCGCCGACCTCGTGATCACCGGAGAGGGGCGCGCCGATCATTCGACCATCTTCAACAAGGCTCCGGTTGGAGTTGCCCGCCACGCCCAGGCGCACGGTGTCCCGACCGTCCTGCTGGCCGGTGGCCTCGGACCCGGCTACGAGGAGCTGTACGACCACGGCCTGGCCGCCGTGGTCTGCATCGCCGATCGACCCATGACCTTCGATGTGTCGCTCTCCCGCACCGCCGAATTGCTGGAGGCGACCGCCGACCGCACCATGCGCCTCATAATGGCAGGAAGAGATATGGCACGTCCGCACGATCAGTAGCGATTGTGGCAGGCGCAAACGGTTACAATGTCCACAGACTGGTACAGAGGGCAGTGATGACGTCCAGACCAAAAACCGGGGCCGGTGTGGAGGATAAATACGCTCACATCAAACCGCTGCCAAGCCCGCCCAAAAGGACGGATGCGATGCGGCAGTTCCTCCCCAACTCCCGGACTTGCCTCACGCTGAGGCATTTCTTCAAAGATCGTGTCGACGTGCTGATCAACGGGCAGGGGTATCTCTGCTACGACACTCGAGACCGTTCCAACTGGACTGTTCCTGACTGCGTCATCGCTTTCGGTGTGGATCCACTGGCTATCGAACTACGCAACGGCTACGTGATCAGCGAGGTGGGAAAGCCACCGGACTTCGTCCTCGAGGTGGCGTCGGAAAGCACCGGTCTCAGGGATATTTCCGACAAGCGGAAAATCTACGCGGCTTTGGGCATAGCGGAATATTGGAGACATGACACAACCGGTGGCAGGTTCCACGGCGCCCCCATGGCAGGTGACCGGCTTGTCGACGGCGTGTATCAGCCTGTGGAAATCCACACCGATGAGCGCGGGACAATCTGGGGACACAGTCCACTGCTGGGCGTGGACCTTTGCTGGCACAAGGATATGCTGCGCGTCTATGACCCGGTGAGAGGAGAGTACGTTCCCGGTCCTGATGAGGCCTACGACCGCGCCGCCGCCGCCGAAGCGGAGGTCCTGCGGCTTCAGGAAGAGCTGCGGCGCCTCAGGGAGTCGTAGACGGAAAGCGGCTCCTCTAGGCCATCCGCTCCTTGACGAACTCCACCACCAGGTTTGACAAGTCAATCGACCGGTCGGCGTCCACTTCGTCGAAGGCCTCGAAGCTGGTGCCGTTGGGCAGAAACTCGGGATACCGGGTGATGTAGTGGTACTTGTCCAGCTGCCTCGCCTCGCTCTTTACCGTGTCGAACATCATGTCGAAGAGCTTCGCGTCCTCGCACAGGTCCAGCAGCGAGTGGCCCCACACGTCCTCCACTCGCCGGTGATAAAGGTACGCCTTCACGGCCTTTTCCGCCGCCTGCTGCCCTTGAAAGCATGCAAGATTGTGCCGCCCGTTGTCGCGTAGGAACCGGGCGTCCTCCAGGTCCCTCTCAGCTTGCCGCAGCCAGCGCGAGCCCTCCGACAGGTAATCAGGCATTGAAAATCTCCTTACCCTCGGTGCAGGCCCGCCGCAGCGCTGGCAGAGTATCCTTCAGGCTCTCGAATTCCTCCGGGGTGTAAACCTGGGTGTCTATTTCCACTGAGCTTCCCAGGTGGTAGGAAAAGAAGTCTGAACGACGCCCGAAAGGCCGGTCGGTGTCGTGCACCACGATGAGCTCAATCCGGCTCTCAGGCGTGAACTCGCCAGCAGCAACTTCGCCGATGAGGATAACCTTTTCCACCCCGAGCATGGGCAGGACTTCCTTGATGTTTTCCAGTTCCCGCTCCAGCATCTGCTTGCGGAATTGGGCAAAGCCCACGCGCATCGGCATTGTCAGAACCCCTCTGTCCATTTCCCGGGAGTGGCGGTGGGTCTTTTGACCCTCACTCCACAAGTATCATGTGTACGGCCCGTGGGCCGTGGACGCCCTGCACGATGGTCATTTCGATGTCGGCAGTTCGGCTCGGACCGGTGATGAAATTCAGGTAGCTGCCCATCTCGCCTCCGCGCTGCTTGTATTCGAGACGGCGCAGCAGGAACAGGTCGTGCAGGCTTTCCAGCACCTCCTCCGGGCGCACCAGGGCAACGTGCACCGGCGGTACCAGCGACACCAGCCGCGACAGCCCCTGACGCGGCAGGATCACCAGCGAGCCGGTCTCGGCCAGCGCGTAGTCCGTCCCGGTCAGACCGACGTCTGCGCGGCGCATCTCCTCCCGCAGTTGTTCCCTGCTGGCAAAATCGCCTCGGACGATCGGAAGCACTTCGATCCCGCGCCACCCCAGCGCGGTGTCAACCGGTACGGCGTCGAATACCGGCTGGCCGGAGCGAACGATGCGGGTCGCATCCAACTCTCCGATTATGGAATCGACCTGGCCTATGGCAGCCTCGGCTCCGGAAACGCGATGCACGTTCCAGCCGCCCTTGCCTGCCATGTCGGTGAATCGGTCAAGGATCTGGGAGCGGTTCTCCCGCAGGTGGATATCCAGCTCTGCGGCCCGCGATTCCAAGTCTGCGAGTTCCTCTTCCAGCCGATGATACGGGCGATCTGGTGGCCCTTCATCTCTCCCCAATGCCTCCCGCACCGAGCGCAGGAACTCGGACTTTGAACGCCCTGGCATCCCCCCGGTGTCAGCGGTTACCACGGTTCTCACCGTCGCTGCTTTCCGGCCCCAGCTCGTCCCGCCAGATGTCCCTGAAGGATTTTGACGGCAACTGCGGCAGGTCGCGGGCCCTGGTCCAGCGGGACAGGAGAGGCAGCGGGGCGCGCCTGATCCAGCCGCCGCGTTTTGGCATTCCCGGCACCAGTTTCTGGGCCAGTCGCCCCATCCTTGCCGCGAACGCCATGCGCCCCGGGCTCCTCATCAGCCGGGCGTAGGTCCTTGCCAGAAACCGCTCTGAGACGGTCGACGCCCGTTCCTCCGAGTCCTCGCTCTCCGCAGTGCGGTGGCGCAGCTCCAGGAGCATGCGCGGGATGTTGATCTTGATGGGACAGGCCTCGCGGCAGGCGCCGCACAGGCTGGAGGCTTGGGGAAGGGTCTTCGACTCTTTCAGACCCGTAAGAATAGGAGAGATCACCGCCCCGATGGGGCCAGGGTAAACCCACCCGTAGGCGTGACCGCCCACCCTCTGGTATACCGGGCAGATGTTCAGGCAGGCCCCGCAGCGAATGCAGTACAGTGCCTCCCTCAGCTTTGGATCGCGCAGCATCCGCGACCGGCCGTTGTCCACCAGGATCAGGTGAAACTCCTCCGGCCCGTCCTCGTCATCGTCCCGGCGTGGGCCGGTGATCATGCTGACGTAGCTGGATATTCGCTGGCCGGTGGCGGAACGGGGGAGGATGCGCAGAAAGGTGGCAAGATCCTGCATCGACGGGATTACCTTTTCCATGCCGGTGATGCCGATGTGCATGCGAGGAGCCGACGTGCAGAGCCGCCCGTTTCCCTCGTTGGTTATGATCACCAGCGTACCTGTCTCAGCGACCACGAAGTTGGCGCCGCTGATGCCCAGATCCGCCTCCATGAACTTGTCCCGCAGGGCCACCCTCGCCGCAGCCGCCATTACCTCGATGTCCTCATCATAGGGAATGCCCAGCTTGTCAGCAAAGAGCTCGGCAACGTCCTCCTTCGACTTGTGCAGCGCCGGAGCCACGAGGTGGGATGGCGTCTCCCCGGCCAACTGGATGATGTATTCGCCCAGATCGGTCTCGTACACATCCACGCCAATGGATTCCAGGACCGGGTTCAGTTCGAGCTCCTCCGACACCATGCTCTTGCTCTTGGTGGCGACCTTCACTCCGCGGCTGCTCGCCAGGTGGCTCACGATGGCGTTGGCCTCGGCAGCATCAGCGGCGAAATGGACCTGCCCCCCGGCAGCGGTGACATTGTCGTAGAGCAGTTCCAGGTAATAGTCGAGGTGGTCGAGGGTGTGGATCTTGATCTGTCGCGCCTCTTCGCGCCACTCTTCCCAAGCCTCCGAACCGACTTCTTCGATGGCGTTGCGTCGCGCCACGTCAAAACCTGAGCCGACGCGATCCAGCGCCCGGCGCAGTTTAGGGTCGAGCATGGCTGCCGCCGACGCCCTCGCGAATTGACTCGTCTTTACTTCTGGCATCTCACGAACAACGTCAACTAAAGTGCGTCCTGGTCCAGTACCTGCGCGATGTGGCGGATCTCGATGTCCGGGTCCTGGCGTCGAAGCGCTCCTCCGATGTGCATCAGGCAGCTCATATCGCAGGAAACCAGCGTGTCTGCCCCTGATTCCCGCACGCTCGCAACCTTGTCAGCCAGCATCCCCTCGGAAATGTGGGGCAGTTTGACCGAAAAGCTGCCGCCGAATCCGCAACAGGTCTCGGAGTTCCGCAGGTCCCTCATTTCCAGCCCGTCGACTGCAGCCAGCAATGCGTGTGGCTCCTCACGGACTTCCATCTCCCTCAGCAGGTGGCAGCCATGGTGAAACACGGCGCTGCCCGAGGACTGTACTCCAGGATCGTCAACCTCGAGGACCTTCACGAGAAACTCTGAAAACTCGTATACCCTGTGCGACAGAGATACGGCCTTGCGCAACATCGTCGGGTCGTCTTCGAAAAGGTCCAAGTAGAAGACCTTCATCATCGCCGAGCAGGAGCCGGAGGGGACGACCACGTAGTCGCTGTCCCGAAACTCATCAACCGTCCGCACTGCCATCTCGCGGGCCTCGCGGGTGAATCCCGAGTTGTAAAGCGCCTGGCCGCAGCAGGTCTGGCCTTCCGGAAATCCTACCGGAACCCCCAGACGCCGCAGCACCCGAACCACGCTTACGCCAACCTCGGGAAACAGCTGGTCGACGATACAGGTTACGAACAGATCAACCTTTTGGGTTATTTCCTGTGCCAATGCGGTCCACCTTTCGGGAAAGCCTAACAGACGCAAAAGACGCTGGCAACGATTCGCGAAGCCTGTATAGGACGATTGCAGAGTTGCCGCAACCCCCTGCTATTTTGAGCAGAGCGAAGAATCTCATCCATGCCGCCAAGACCCTTCGCTTACGCTCAGAATGGCATATAAGGGCTCTGCAATCGTCCAGACCCCTGACGCCCACCCCTTGCCAAATGCACTAGAACGCCCGTACTATTATAAATGTCCAGCTCATAACTACGCCCCAAGGGCGGCCGGGCCAATTAAGGACAGCCACTGAGGCAGCGTGAATCACCATGTCCGGAAAAACAAAAAACAAAGAAGGCTCCGCAAACCCAGGCACCCAGGCGCCGCCGGCCCAGGACAGTCCCAACCCAACTCCCCCAAAACGGCGGAAATGAACGGAAATGAGCGGAATAAAGAAATTTCTGGCCTCACTAAGCAGGCTCCGCAAACCCAGGCACCCAGGCGCCCCCGGCCCAGGACAGTCCCAACCCAACTCCCCCAAAACGGCGGAAATGAACGGAAATGAGCGGAATAAAGAAATTTCTGGCCTCACCAAGAAGGCCCCGCGAACCCAGACACCCAGGCGCTCCCCCGGCTCGGGACACTCCCAACCCAACTCCCCCAAAACGGCGGAAATGAACGGAAATGAGCGGAATAAAGAAATTTCTGGCCTCACCAAGCAGGCCCCGCGAACCCAGGCACCCAGGCGCCCCCCCGGCCCAGGACAGTCCCAACCCAACTCCCCAAAACGGCGGAAATGAACGGAAATGAGCGGAATAAAGAAATTTCTGGCCTCACCTTGCGCCAGCAGTCCGCCCGGTCCTCCGCCTCCGCGCCGCTCGCTACCTGCTCTCCTACGGCGTGAAGTTCCGGGAGATCGACGGCCTCCAAGAACGTGTCCGCAACCTTCAGCACGCCGAAGAGTCCGCCAAATGGGTGGGTGACAAATCCAAAAAGGGCGCGCGAAAAGTCCCCTCTCCCTCTGGGAGAGGGTTAGGGAGAGGGCCTCCCCGCCAGTGAGGGGGAAATGCAGGGCATCAGCATTGGATGGGGACACACAAACGGGCTGGCCGCAGCCCTGAGAGGGTATATAAGAAACCCTCTTTCCCGAAAGGGAATGGGAGGATTAAAAGACCCGACCTTCGCCAATAGGACGATTGCAAAGTTGCCGTCGCCCCCTGTCATTCTGAGCGCAGCGAAGAATCTCACCTATGCCGCCGAGGCCCCTTCGCTTACGCTCAGGTTGGCACATTGGGACTTTGCAATCTTCCTGGAAGCCTGTTATCTGTCGTTGACAGTTCCTTCGGCCCGAACCTACACTCGCCCAATCCTCGACGGAGGCCTTGTTCATGCCCGATTCCGTTGACGTAGCCATAATCGGCGGAGGTGTAATGGGATGCGCCATCGCTTGGCAGCTGGCCAGAAGGGGCGTGTCCTGCGCGCTGGTGGAGCGGGGCGTCTTCGGCGGCGGTGCCTCCGGAGCAACCGCCGGCGTCGTCGGCCCGCTGTGGCACCTCGATCCCGCCGATCCCGCCATGTTCGGTTTGGGAATGCGCAGCCTGGAACTCTTCCCCGTGTGGGCCGCCGAGCTGACCGAGGCCGGCGTCAACCCGGAGTTCCAGCAGAACGGCGTGATGAAGCTCGCCCTCGCCGAAGATGATGTGGAGGAGTTGCGCCACTTTTTCCATTGGCAATCTCGGCTTGACCTCGGCGTGCAATGGCTGGACACCCCCGAAATCCTGAAACGGGAACCGCAGGCCAACCCGGAAGCGCTGGCTGCGCTGTATTCGCCAAGTGAAGGCTGTGTTCGAGGACAGCGACTGTGCCACGCGTTGGTACACGCCGCTGGCCGTTTGGGTGCAAGGCTCTACGAGCGGATCGAGGTAACGGCCCTTAGCCACGAAGGCGATCAAATCACGGGTATCGCAACGACTGCTGGAGACATCGCGGCCGGACAGGTGGTACTGGCCGCGGGCCCCGGCAGCGGTATCGGCGGTCGCTGGGCCGCATCCGGCGGACCCCTTGACTTGCCGGTTCGCGGCGTCAAGGGCCAGCGCATCCTGCTGCGACGTCCCGGCTTCATGCCACAGACACCCGTGCGAAACTCCAGCGTCTACGTGGTGCCCCGGCTGGACGGCAATATCCTCGTCGCCTCAACACGCGAGGAGGGTCGCTCCGACGAGACAGTGACCGCCGAGGGCGTGGCAACCCTCATCTCCGGTGCCTTGAGTTCGTTCCCGTCACTGGGCGATGCGGCATTCGTCTCGGCCCGTGCCGGCGTCCGTCCGGCGACCCCCGACGGCCGCCCGATCATCGGCCCTGTTCCAGGCGTAGACCGCCTTACCATCGCCACGGGCCACGACGCCGTGGGCATCATGCTCAGCCCCGGCACCGCCGAGCTGGTGGTGCAACACCTGCTGGACGGCGTCGACGAACCATTGCGGCCCTTCCGTGCTGACCGGTTCGGCTAGCTCCTCGGCACTCTGGGACGTTTGGCGAGATGCAAAAACCCGTTTGTATCGAGCTTGCTTATGGAAGAAAGGGTCTCAGCGGGTCTCATGATTGCCTATCCTCGAAGAGGATTTGTCAGGCTGACAGCGCCACGTCCACGATGGCGACTCGACCGGCGTTCACGGCGGCCTGCGCCTCTTCCAACGCGCCCTTGAGTCTGGCGGGGTCCTCCACCCGCTCGCCGTGGCCTCCGAACGGCTTGGCCAGCTCCGAGTAGTCAGGTCCTGGAATATCGACGCCGTGGAAGATGCCCGATTGCACCGCCGTACCCTCTGGGTAGAATGACAGGTGCAGGCTCTTCATTGCCGCATAGCTGGCATTGTTGAACACGACGATCATAATCGGCAGGCTGCTTTCCCGCGCCACGCCCAGACTCTGGGTGATGGGGTTGTACAGGAACGAGCCGTCTCCGATAAGTGCCGTAACCGGCCGCTCCGGCGCCGCCAGCTTCGCGCCGAGGGCGATGCCGAGCCCTTGCCCCAGGCCGCCCGCCGGCCGCAGGTAAGACAGCGGATTTTCCCAGGCGATGCGCCGCAGGATCTGGGCGCGGTGCAGGATTGTCTCGTCAACGAAGACCGTGTTCGACGGCAGCGTCTCACTGATGGTGTTGCACAGGAAGCCCGGATCAATGGGCGAGGCTGAGGACGCGGCAGCGTCCAGGGCACCGTATCTCTCCCATACGGGATTGGGGTGCGGCGGCAGGGCGGGAGGAGCGCCGTCGCCGCGCTCCCGGACTGCCGTGTCCAGTGCTGCCAGCGCTACAGGCAGCGATCCCTCCAGGTACATATCGGCCTGAAGGTCCTGGTGGACCATGTATTCCTTGACCGGGTATTCGTCGATAACGACCACGGTCGCAGACGGTCCGGCACTGGGCGGATACCACGGCGCGCGGTTGCCGATGACCAGGAACAGGTCGAATCGTTCCATCTCCCGCCGCAGGTCGTAGCCGTGATGCAGGGGATGGCTCTTGGGGAAGTTGTTGTACGCCGGACCCTCGCCCTCGAACACCGGGATCCCCCGCGACTCCGCTAGCGACACCAGCGCGTTGAACCCGGCCGCCGTGCGTCCCGCCGAATCGGCCACCATCACTGGGTTGGCGGCGCTGCAGATCATCTCGGCTACCCGCGCCACGGCGTCGGGGTCAGGGTGGCTGACCGGGGCCGCCGGGCGATGTTTCAACGGCTGGTTGGGTGTCCATTCCTCCAGCATTGTCTCGATCGGCACGTTCAGGAAGGTCGGGCCCTTGGGGGTCCGCTGTGCCATCTCACCGGCCCGGGCCACCGTCTCGTACAGCGTGGCCCCGCTGGTAATCCGGCTGCTCCACTTGGTGAACGGCTCCACCAGCCGGTTGGGACCGCCGACTATGCTGAGGTTGCGCAGCCACTGCGGGCCGGGGTCCATTTCCGGGACCTCGCCGTAGGTGGTCGACTCGCCGGAGCAGACCAGCATTGGCACCTCGCTCTGGTAGGCGCCGTGAATGCCCATGGATCCCTGCAGGACCCCAACGCCCGCGTGCAGCAGCACCGCTTGCATGCGTCCGGTCATGCGCGTGTACCCGGTGGCCATGGCCACGGCCAGGGTCTCGTGCCAGCAGTTGATGTACGCCGGCCCAGGCTGCTCGTTCACTTTCTGCCGGGCCAGCGCCTCCCACACCGACGGCCACTCCGACCCGGGAGACGAGATGATGTAGTCAACGTCCAGATTGCGCAGTGCCTCCAGAATGGCGTCGCCGCCGTCTAGCCCTGAGCCTGTTGAATGGCGTTCCGTCATTGCAGATCTCCCCCTGTCTTTAGACCCGGTCTTTTACCCAGCGGCATTCGGGCTGGTGGCCGTGAGCCCCGTGGTCGATGCATGTGCAGGGCATGTCCTCGCGCAGTCTGTATCCGTGGTATTGGAGGAAAGCATGGAACCCTGGATAGAATCCCTCACCCTCGTCGATCGAATCGAACCCGGCCTGGAAGGCCTCCCGGAGTTCCTCGCGACTTGGCTGGGTCGCAGTGCTCATCACTTCTACTCCAGGACCTCGGCGATGTCCTGGGCGAAGATCATGTCCTCTGCCCCGACCAGATCAGGGTCCTCAGGAGAGGTCAGGTACTTTGCGAATACCCAGACACCGTCCTTGGGGTTATTGACGACCTCGGCGGTCGCGCCGTTGACGGTGCTGATCCTGGCGCCCTCTGCAAGGTTTATCAGATTTATTACATCCGCCAATAGGCCAACTCCAATATTGAATGCGCCGCGAGGAGCGTCAGAAGAAGAATGTAAGATTCTTCGCCAGCAGCACGTTCTGGTCGAGGATGACTTTGCGCTGCGCGATCTTCCAGGTGCCGTCCTCTCTGCGCAGCACATCCTCGCGCTTGCCGATGAGGAGGTCAGTCTCCGTTTCCACCCGGTTGCGGTAGATGAGAAACCGGCATTTCAGGGCCACTTCGGTAGTGTCCTCTGCCGAAGGTGTGACTTCCAGTATCTGGACATTCGAGACCATGTGGCAGATGCGGGAAAGCGGCTCCTCGGCCCAGTGCACCCCGGTGAGTATCTGGTTGACGCGCCGCTCAAGCGTGGACTTGCCCTCGTCGAACCAGTTGATGTCTTGCCCCTCGCGGGTGAACTCCCGGTCCAACTCGGTAAACTTGACGTTGCGCCGCATTGGCATCCAGTAGCGAATGTCTTCGGCGAGCAGTTCCAGCCACTCGACGAAGCGACGGTCGTCCAGCAGTTCCGCCTCGTGGTACAGGAATTCCTCGATGTCGTGTTTGAGCAGCATCTGGGCGACGTTCGCCCCCACGGTCGTCATCGTCAGTTCCCTGCCGCGACGGTCGCGCCGTTGTGAGCCCCGACGCCGTTGGCGTGTCCGCCGCGCCAGGTCGCCAGCTCGTCCCAGCTGGGGGCGGTCAGGAACTCGGCCCAGCGGGAGTAGAAGCCTCGCTGGTTCTGCTCGGCGGCTTTGGCCAGAGTGACGTTTCGGATCTGTCCCGGCAGTTCCAGCCCGTCGGCCTCGAATGCAGGCGCCTCGTGCCCCAAGCCCATCTGGTAGTTGTATGGATGGCGCCGGGCGATGGTGCCGCGGCTGGCGTTGTGGGCGTAGTTCCAGTTCTCCATGTCGTCCTGCTCGGTCAGGCCGGCTGGACCGGAGTAGCTGATGTAGTACTTGCGCAGAAACTCCTTGACCTCGGCGGGCGCGTTTTTGTCCACCAGGAACCAGCGCCATGCCTCGTGGCTATCCGGAGAGCGCGGGTGCCACACTGCGATGGTGCGTGGCTGGCGCGGCAAGTAGGAGAAATTCGGGAACAGCGTCCCAGGCCCCGGTATGAACCGTGCCCACTGGCCGTAGTTCTTCCGCCGCTCGTTTTCGCAGTGGGTGAAGTAGTCCGAGACGATCTTTGAATGCTGGTAGGCCGGGATCGGCGCGTTATCGGGACGCAGGAAACTGATGGTACCGTGCCCTCGTTCTGGGAAGGAGAAGTCCAGCGCGGTCGCTCCGACCCGCTCCTGCGTGTCCCGTCGCCCGCTGCCGCTGGGGCCGACGCCGACCAGGTCTACGGACCGGTGACTGATGTTGTGGTAGCGGTCGCCGACGAAGTTCTCCGACGGGAATTTCCAGTTGCAGGGGACCACCCATTTCTCGATGCCGCCGAACACCTCGGTCTCGCCGCCGGCCCCGTCCCAGGTGTCCAGCAGGAAGTTGAGGTACGTCTGGTAGCCGCCCAGGTACTCCTCGAAGGAGGGGGCGTCCTTGTCCCATGTGGCCCATACGGTGCCTTTGTAGACACAGAGCTGGGGAACCTCGATGAGGCCCCACTGTGACTTGTCCAGCTCGCCTTTGTAGGCGTCCTTGAAGTAGGGCACACCAACCAGCTTACCGTCGGTTGCGAAGCTCCAGCCGTGGTAGGGGCAG
The DNA here is from genome assembly GCA_965262865.1 of Dehalococcoidia bacterium. GTDB lineage: Bacteria > Chloroflexota > Dehalococcoidia > Lucifugimonadales > UBA3495 > VXOI01. The sequence continues at coordinate 4,698,733 of OZ253565.1, read as the reverse complement.
CTGAAGACAGGAGTGTTTCCCTCGTCGTAACGGCAGACCTTCATCCCGCGATGGGTGCAGGAGTTGAGGAAGACGTGCACTTCGCCCTCACGGTCGCGGCACATGATCACGGATTCCTCGCCCATGCAGGAGACGAAGTAGTCGCCGGGCTTGGGAATCTGGGACACGTGCCCTACGAAGAGCCAGGCCCGGGCAAAGAGATGCTCTTGCTCCTGGGCGTAGATATCCTCGTTTACGAATATCTCGCGGCTGACCGTGCCGGAGGCCAGGTCCACCAAGCCTGCCAACGATTTGTTGCCGTTGCTGTGGCCGTTCTGCATCGTCTCCTCCCCCCTGTCAGGTCTGCGGTTAGTACAGTGATTAGCCCTTGCCGAGCAATTCCGCGCTGGCCAGCTGTTCCAGAATCCGGGCCACCGACGGGAAGCCGTCCTGCCCCATGCCCTGCACCTGGGCTCGCTGGAACATATCGTCGGCTATGGCCCCAATGGACGCAGGGGCCTGCGACTCGCGGGCCAGTTCGCATGCCAGGTGAATGTCCTTGGCCACAATGTCCAGCGTTCCGTTGGATGCGAAGCTGCGGTCCAATATCGCTTCGGTGGCGCGGTTTAGCACACTGCTGGAACCAGCGCTGACCGGAATGATTTTGGCCAGTATCTCCAGGTCTATGCCCGCCTTGGCCCCTATTAGCATGCCCTCGAGCCCGGCGATGAACGCGCAGTATCCGAGATACTGGGTGACCAGCTTGGCGATGCAGCCCGAGGCGGTCTCTCCGACGTAGAAGACATCCCGGCCCATGCACTCCAGCACCGGGCGGTGCTTCTCAAAGACCGCCGGATCTCCGCCGACCATCATGGTCATTGCGGGTGGCCGCCCGGACACCGGAGAGTCCAGCATCTCGACGCCGCGCCGGCTGCACACTTCAGCCAGCCGACGGATGAGCGACGGCGCATTGGTGGTGGTGTCGATCCAGGCTCCGCCGAGCGGCAGCCCGGCCAGGATTCCGGTGTCGGGATCGAGTACCACACGCTCGGCCTCGACGGGACCAGGCAGCGACGTGAATACGACTCCGGCTCCTTCCGCCACTGCCCGCGGACTGTCCGCCCAGTGGGCGCCCAACTCGCACAGGTTGGTCGTGGCCTCACGGCGAACGTCGTAGACCGTGACGTTGTGCCCTGCATCCAGCAGGCAGCGCGCCATCGGATTCCCCATCGTCCCAGTTCCTATGTATCCAACGTCCATCTGCTACTCCGAAGCTTTGTCGTTGCCGCCGGGCGGGTGTTTCAACGAGAACCCTACTGGGGAGGTGTCACCCACCTGCAGGCCATTGTTCCCGGTCAATTCCCGCAAACGGCGCAGTTGCGTGTTTGAGGCAATTGTGAACGGATGAGGAGTCTCCCCCTGAAAGGTTTCCAGGAGAGGCACCGCTTGTTCAGCCTCCTCTATCACTTCTTTCAGGGTTTCCTCGCTTCTCTGGTTCTCGTAGAAGTTTTCGTGCCCTTTGTGATAGACCTCGGAGATGAACACGCCCAGGTCTGTGTCCAAGGATTCAGCAACGATCTGCCGCCCAATGTTTTCTACGAGGCGATGGCTGTCGTGGCGCCATCCTCTGGATTCGCCTATTGATTTCAGGTTATGGGCGATCGCTCCCCAGGCTTTCTCACCTGCCTGGAGGCGGTCGCCCTTTTCCAGGTAGTCACGAGCCTGAAGGATGAACCGTCGTCCAATCGTCCGGCGGTCATCTGGGCTTTGGAAGCCTGGTTCTGGCAACGGCGGTATATCGGCCATTGGGAAACTGCCCTGCCTGCCCCTAAACCAAATCCAAGGTGGGATGTGCATTTGCCTGAGGCGAGGAATCGTGCTGGGAATTCGGCAGCAGTGCTTCGGCCCGTGACTGCAGTACCGTCCGGCAGCGGCGCCTCACCTCGTCTCTCCGGCTGGCCAGCCCGGCCAGGAAGTTGCCGACCCTTTCCTGCACCGCCGCCCTGCTGCCCAGGCAGAGATTGCCCGTCGCCTCCTCTCTCGCCCAGCCCCAGACCGCCTCATCGGAGTTGAAGTCCGGGCTGTACCCCGGCAGGTTCACCAACCGCAGGTCAAGTCCGGGCGTCCGCAGATATTCCCGCACCGCCTCGCCACGATGGGCCGGCGCGTTGTCCCAGATGACCCGCATCGGCTCTGGATGTTTTTCCCTCAGTTGCTTCAGGAAGGCAACCGAGGTCCCGCTGTTGCTGTTGCCCTCCAGTTCCATCCATTCCACCTCACCCGTCTCCAAGCACACCGCCGAATAGTAGTTGGCCTTCTCCCCATACCGCGGGCTGGTCGAGTCCACCAAAGCAGGCTGGCCCTTCAGCACCCACTTGCCCCGCAGTTCCGCGTCCGCCCGGAAGTGGGCCTCGTCGGCAAAGAATATCCTGGCTTCAGTCCGTTGGGCCTCCTCCCTCAGGACGGCGTACTCCGCCACGAAAGCCTCCCGCTTGGCCTCATCAGCCTTGAGCAACCGCTTCTTGGGCCGCTTGAAGGCAAATCCCAAGCGGTGCATCCAGTTCAGGCAACTGCTGCGGCTCAACTCAATGCCGAGGCGCTCCGAGGCAAACCGCCGCACCACCTTCCAATACCAGTTGGCCATACCGATGCCCGACGAAGCGGGAGGCTGTTGCACCGCCTCTTTCAATTCCTCCTGCTGCGCTTGGTCAAGGGCGGGGGGGAACCACCGGTCTGCTCGAATATCAGGGCTGCAGGCCCTCCCTCGCCGAAGGCCGACGCCCATCGGCCAATAGTGTGTGGGTCCCTTTCCAGAGTCTCCGCCGTGGCCGCTGCCGTCCAGCCCTGGGCCAGCAGCAGCACGGCGTACCACCTCTCCCGCTCCCTGGGCGTCGGCGCCAGGATCATCCGCTGTCGCAAGTCCTTGACTTCCATCCGCCACTGTTCCAGACACCGGTCTATCTCCCTCACGCCCATCACCAACCCCTCGTAACTCCCGAGACCAGCTAACCCAGTTCCTTCACAAATTTACCCTGTGCAACTGCGTATTTCACCTTGGCTTTAGTTTAGCTGGTCGCTGCAGGCTGCGGCACTGGCCGGTGGCCCCAGATGCTGCCCTTTTCGTGTCGCACCACCTGCCACGTCGCGTCGTCCACCGTCCGCGCTCCCCAGCCGTACTCCACGTCGAAGCCCGACGGAGTCTTCATGTAGAAGGAGGTCATATGGTCGTTGGTATGACGCCCCAGTCCGCGGGTCACGTTGATGTCGGAGTCCAGTACCATGTCGTAGGTCTGCCCCACATCGTTCATTCCCTGGGTCTGCACCATGAAGTGGTTCAGTTTCTTGGTATTGCGCCCCTTGGCTTCGATGATGGCCAGGGTGTGGTGCCGCGGGTTGCAGTGGAAGAATACCAGGTTGCGAATGTAGTCGCTGATCTTCATTCCAAGTACGTCCCGATAGAACGAGACAGCCCGGTCCAGATCTTCGACGTGGTATACCACATGGCCCAGACCCTGCTCGGCGGTGACGAAGCCGGTGATGGGACGCGGCGAGTTGAATGGGTTGTCGAAGCTGACCGGCGGGCCGTAGTAAACCTCGGTCGGCGTGCCATCGGGGTCATCGAACTTGATCAGGCCCTCCACCCTGCGTTCCTTGGCTTCATCAGGCGTGCCCACCGACACCTCGATGCCTGCCTCGCGAAGCTGCTCCGCCATTTCGGCCAGGGCCGCCTGGTCAGTAACCTGGAAGCCGACGAAATCGACGTCGTCCTTTCCAGTGGGACTGACTATGAACCGGTGCGTGTACTCATCCATTCGCATGGTGAGGACGCCGTTGGAATCAACACCGTTCGACTGCAGGCCCAGCACTTCGGTGCCGAAATGCTCCCACTCCTCCAGGTTGCTGGCGCTGATACCGATATAGCCCAGTTGGGTAACATTGGCCATGATTCTTCTCCTTGATCTGTTGTGTTTAGTTCTGCCTGGCTTGATGCTAGAGACTAATCCTATCTATCGTCACGCAACTTGCGAAAAGTTGGAAACGTCGCCTTCCGCTGGGCATTTAGTGGACGCTGGACGGGGTATCCATCATCGACACCCACCCGGAGTAGAAGCCGCGGGCGTTCTCCTCGCAGATGCCCTCGGTCAGAACACCGGGAATGTCCACGTCGCTGGCCAGGTGACCGATACCCATTTGGTAGTTGTAGGGTTTGCGGCGGGCAATGGCCCCCCGGCTGGCCTTGTGTGCGTAGTTCCAGTTCTCCATGTCGTCCTGCTCAGTCATCCCGCCCGGCCCTGAGTAGCGGATGTAATAGTGGCGGAGCACGTCCTTGACCTCTTCCGGCGTGTCCTTGTCGACCAGGAACCAGCGCCAAGCTTCCGTCAGGTTCGGGCCTCGCGGGTGCCACACGGCGATGGAACGCGGCTGCCGCGCCAAGTAGGACATGTTGGGGAAAACGGTTCCCACGACGCCCAGCAGGTTGGTTTTGCCGTCCAGCCGACGACGTCGCTCCGACTCCATCATGCGGAAGTATTCCCCGACGTCTGCCCTGTTCTGGTAGGTGGCGACCTGCGGCGTTTCGGGTGGAAACAGCTCCACCACCGCCGCGTGTCCTCGCGAGGGGAATGACACGTTGATGCGGCGGCCCTCCTTGTATTCGGCGTTGTCGCGGCGTCCCATCCCGCTGGGACCTATGCCCACCATGTCCACTGACCGGTGGCTGATGTTGTGGTAGCCGTCGCCAGCAAAGTTCTCGGCTGCGAATTTCCAGTTGTTGGGCATGGTCCATTTCTGCACGCCGCCCAGGATCTCCGACCCGCCCTCGCTGCCGTCCCGGCCGTTCATCAGCAGGTCGAGGTACATGGTGAAGTCGCCAACGTATTCATGGAATGATGGACCGTTCTTATCCCACGACGCCCAGATTCCGCCCTTGTAGTTGTACATCTGCTGTACTTCAATGAGGCCCCACAGGGACTTGTCGAGCCCACCCTTGTAGGCATCCTTGAAGTACGGTACCCCCACCAGCTTGCCGTCAGTCGCGAAACTCCAGCCGTGGTAGGGACAACTGAAGACGGGCGTGTTTCCCTCGTCGTAACGGCACACCTTCATGCCGCGGTGCGTGCATGAGTTGAGGAACACGTGAATCCCGCCCTCTCGGTCGCGGCAGAGGATCACCGACTCCTCGCCCATGCTGGAGACAAAGTAGTCACCGGGCTTGGGAATCTGCGTTTCGTGCCCTACGAAGAGCCACGCGCGGGAGAAAACCTGCTCCTGCTCCTGGGCGTAAATGTCCTCGTTGACGAATATCTCGCGGCTGATTTGCCCGCCTTTTAGATCAACGATGCTGCCATGAGTACGGCTATTTGTAGCCATGAAGCACGATCCCAGCCAAGGTTGCAGTTGAAGCAATTAAGCAGTGGTCTTTGTTGATGCAAAGTATACACGACGGCGCGGTAACAATTCACCGCGACGGCTCGAGGGGTAATTGCCCATCTGGACCAGAAGAACTGACGCTGTCCGAAAATTAACTGTGAAATAGTCTTCGGACGCCCACGAATATGCTGGGCGACACTTCAGGTTGAACTTAGGACGTTATTTCCAGTCCAGGCCATTGCCAGGGCGTGGCAGATTCGTTGATTGCTTTGTCAACTTCTTCCATCAGGCGGATAGTTTCCTTGATTGCGGCGGCCATCTTCATATAGTGATTTCGGTCGTCAAAGGACAATTCTCTTTCCCTGCGGTCTTTCAGGCACTTCTCCATCGGCTGATAGCCACCAATGCGGAATTCCCAAACTTCGGGTTCCACGCCTTTGAAATATTGACCGCGCTTGTTTCCCTTCTTGACGTTGGCACCGATGTAAACTCGGCCTTGTTCAATGGGAGCGCTTTCCCCGGGGGGAGTGGTTCCCCGTTCGTAGTATTTTGGAAAACTCTTCTCTATCTCGCTTTTCCTAGGAACCGGAAAGCTGACCGCCTGTTGATTTGAATAAGTGAACTCGAGAAAATGAGATTTCGTGAGTTGCCCGCCTAGGTCAACCAAAGTCCGGAATAGATCCAAGTCATCGATAACCGGCACGCGCGGAAAGTCCGTGCGCAGGAACTGCTCATACTGCTCCCGATATGTTGGGGAGTGAAATATTGCGTACATGTAGTGAAAAACGTCCTCGGGACCAAAAGTTACCTGAAGGTTTCCTTTACCATCTGAGATGAAAGCCAAAGACAAACCACGCTCCAGTTCCGCCGTGAAGGTAGATGCCAAATTCGGCTGGCGCTCGCCCTCCTCGTACAGCCCTTGCTCAATGGTCTGCTCTGTTGGATAGGTGTAAAGGGGTAGGAGAGTGTTTATATCATAGGCCGCCATGGCCTTGTGGCCGATAATGGATCTAGTGGCCAAAACATCCCAGACGTCGCGTGTTTGACGCGTAGCGATAAAGCCGAGGTTGTCACTTTCTAACATATGCCGCATTACTGCAGTTCGCGGCCTCCAGAGAAATCCGCATGTCTTGCCAGTATAGTAGGTAAACCGCTTGTCGAAAGGCCTATATAACACTGGAACAACTAGTTCATTCTTCGATCCCGATTCCTTGATATCAGATTGAGCCCATTCTACCCGCCAACCTGACCCATCGTCAGGGAGCCCATACTTGCTTCTGGCCACCTCAGGAAGTAATTCCGCAAAGTCGGTGACAACTTTAATTACATCACTGGGCTAAAGTGAATCGTCAAATTGTCCCGTGAAGTTACTATTCCGGTCGAGAAGGTGGTCATTATTTCATTTAAGCTAGGCCATCTCTGGTATTCTGCATGGAGACCGTCATCCTAAGGTTTGAATCTGTAATCTGGTGAATCTGGTTCGAGCTCAGTCCACTTGACCGTTGACATGTTCGATTCGGACAGGATTTTGTATTTGTCTTCCCTTTTGCCGTATATATCTGAATGATAGATTGCCGCAGGCCCAGTTTTATTCGGCTCTTTGACAAATATGGCAATGGCAACACCCTGTTGGATGTCGAACACGTTTTCATCGACGTCGCCATCTGGTGCTCGTTCCCCGATGCGGGAATTCCCATGCAAATCCAGCAGATAGACTTCGGTAAAAGTGTCTATCAGCTGCTTGCGCATCCCTCGGAAAATTGGATTGTACAGATATCCGTGATTTGTGATAAATGCAAGGATCCCAGCATTCGACCTCTCAATACGCCACTGCCCAAATCTCAGGAATTTCACATAATCATCCTGTAACCAGTTGCGGCCCTTTTCGACCATTGGAGACCCATCCACTTTTCTGTAGTCTTCGATCAGTTGTCCGATCCAAGTTAGCTTGCCGTCCTTTCTGCTTGCGTTTGCCGAACTCCCCGAATAAGGTGGATTGCCCAGCACCACCATGATGGGCATATCCCGCTTGATTTCTGTGGCGGCGTTGGCCTCATCGGCAATCACTCGATAAGGGCCTGGTAAGGGCACCTGCATTTCGCCTTCCTCGAGCGAATTGGTGAGATAGATGCCCAGCCGCTCACTGCTTGTGAAGCTATACTCCCAATCATCCCGACTTTCAGCGGGTAGGTCTTGGGCGGCCAATTGCATCCCCAACTTTAGGTGCGCCATTGCATAAGGGGCCATCAATAGTTCGAATCCGAAGAGTCGCGGAAGCAGATGTTGTTTGACATATCCATCCCACATTCCAGCGTTTCCGGACTTGTGGTGATGTTCACGGATATGGTCTATCACCGCATAGAGAAACGAACCCGTACCGCAGGCAGGGTCTAACACCAGCACGCGGTGAGATTGTTTCTCGACGGACTTCTGTTCGTTACCGTCGTATTCCAAAGTTTCGTACGCACCTGTTGAGTAGTCGGCCAATCCGTCCGGGCAACCGAATCGTTCCCGCAACAGCCAGTCTACTGAGCGCACGATGTACGTAACCACCGGCTCTGGAGTGTAGTAAACGCCGCGTCGCTCGCGCAGTTCCGGGTCATATGCAGACAGAAAGGTCTCGTAGAAGTGCATGATGGGGTCCTGACGAATATCCCTCTTTCCAAAGTCTGCTAGTACAGCCTCCATATCAGTATTGCCCAAGAGTTGGGTCAGGTCGTCAACGAAACCCACAAAGGGTTCATCGTTCAGATCTGGGTTGGACATGAGATAGAAAATGCGCCTGATGAACGGGTTGGATTGGGGAATATACCTAGCCGCCATATGCCGGTTGAATTCCCCAGATTCTTGGTTCACCCGGGCGGCGAACAGCCCGTAGGCCAAGGTTTGAGCGAACATATCCGCAAAGGCGTTGTGGGTGAGGTCGGGAACCAGCACCTCTTTGGATGCCTGGTAGAGGTCGGATATGTCTGGGGACAGCTTGTCCAGACGAAATCCTTCGGCCACGATTTCTCGTACTAAGTGCGTTAGGCGGGCCATTCGCCGGGCTAATTGCTCTGGATTGGCGACTGGCGAAGGGACACGGTCAAGGAAGCCACATATCATTTCGTCCGTTTCGGCAATACCGGCAATGCGCATTACCGGCCTCCCGTATGTGTCGAGTTCTGCCAAGCGCGCAGCGGAGTGGCGCTGCCTGTCCACAAACCAGCGAAACTCGGCGTAGTTGGTCAGCAGCAGATTAGATATAGATTCCCGGTAGCGCTTGAATTGCTGTCCATTTGTCGTTGATGGGGTGGCGCGGTTTGCGTCCTCCTCGATGGCATCGAGGTTGGCGTCTATGTCCTTGGCTTCAACGTACCCGATGGTCAAGCTGTCCTTTCGGCTAACAGCATAATCGGGCGCGCCGCACTCGATCCGCTTGGGTTCGTTGGTGGCCGTAATTCCATCAACGATCGACTCCAATAGTTTCTGCAAAGAAGGCCGGTGGGTGTGCTCAGTGGCGTTACCTAGCGACACTGCAGCGTGCAGTTCTTTAACGTATTCGCGGAAAATATTGGCGTCGGCCATTACGGGTCTCCCATCAATAAATGAATTGCGCCCTTCGATGTGACCGCCCGCTCGCCTCTCCACAAGCAGAGGGCAAACGGGCAGTGGGCGCGCAAAAAGCCAGTGGCACCGGGTCCTTGCGGTTAAGCCCCCCTACGGCCGGGCCACCGCCAGGCACTTGCTGGAGTTGTGGACGTACGTCTGCTGGAACTCCACAATCTCCGGCGTCCGCTGCAGTTCAGCCAGCGCGCCAGCCAGGCACATCCAGTTCAGCATCTCCTGCTGGCCCGCGTCCTCCACCTGCGCCGTGGTTAGCCCGCGCCACGCCTCGAAGTTCCCGGCCTTGAACTCCTCGAACCGGGCCTTGTCCGACTCGACGTCGCAGTACAGCCACCAGTTCTTCTCCGTTAGGAACGCGTGCGACCAACTCGACGACGCGATCAGCGCCACCCGCCATGGGCTCGCCAACATCGCCCGGGCGGCGGCGGCTCCCAGCTCCATGCACCTCTTCGGCGACGGCCCGGGCGGGTCCAGCGGGACCTCCACGCCGTTCACCGTTTGCGGGCTGGCCCCACCACGGTTCCGGATAATCCGGCTCCCATAGCAGTTGATAGCAAAGGGTATAACGGGGTAGTCGAAGCCGATGCGGTCATAGTCCAGGTAGAGCAGCGTGTTGAGGAAGGCGTGTCCCAGCCCTGGCTCGTGCAGTGCCTTGTAGGCGTAGGCCACATCGAACCCGTCGTCGATCAGCGCCCCCGCCAGGTACCGGGCCGAAGGGTGCCCACTGTAACTGAAGGTCTTGTCCGCCGCCTCGCCCCAAACGTTGGGACGCGCCCCGCCGTCCTTGGTGGTGAAGGGACGGCACTCGTACTCGTCGTAGGCCATCACGCAGAAGGCGGGGATGATGTCTTCCTTGAAGTTCTCGTACTGGTCGTCGCCCCATACCAGCACCACGTCCGGCTTGAAGGCGTCCAGCTCGGCCCGCACCTTGCGGAAGCCAGCCACCAGCTTCTCCCGCTGGAACAAAGCCGAAGCGTATCCCTCGTCGTCTCCCCACTCCTTTCGCATGGCCTCGGGCCAGTTTTCGGGGTTCTTCTGCTCGCTGGGTATGCGGTCGTTCCTCAGTGCACGGGCAAGCGAGTAGTTCTTCAGCTCATCGGGCGTGATCAGCGACGGCGAATGCGTGACCCCAAGCCCCAGTATCTCTGCCATATTGCGCCTCCATATCTGATTGGTTGACCATCGAAGAGGATGATGCGGCGTGTTTCGTGAATTTTGATTGTTCCGTGGCCAAATCGCAACCACAGTGATCGGAGGGGACAGTCAAACAGGCCGAGCGCTCCCGCAGGCGAAGCGTTCCTTTCGACAATAATCCTCAAGACGGTTGCCTAGATAGTCCGATTGTTTACATAATATCTGCAATATCGCGTCACTTGGGAGAGCGACTATGGTGAAGGTAGCAAATCGTGGAAAATGCTTTTTGTGCGACAAGTCTTTCAGCAAGGCCGGTATGACGCGTCACTTGCAGTCGTGCCTCGAAAACAGCGGGGGCGCTGAGGGCGGCTCGAGCCGTCGCTCCAAGCGAAGCAGGCAGGGCTTTCATCTTGCCGTGGAGGGCCGCTATCGCCCGGGATACTGGCTGCACCTCGAGATCGCAGGCGATGCTCCGCTTGCGGCTCTGGACAGCTTTCTCCGTCTCACCTGGCTGGAGTGCTGCGGGCATTTGAGTTCTTTCGTCATCGACGGCACAACCCATTACCTTGAGGACATGGAAGAATTCGCCGATCCCGACGATGGGGACATGGAAGTTTCCCTGGTCCAGGTTCTCCGGCCGGGAATGAAGTTCGCCCACGAATACGATTTCGGCTCCACTACCGAACTGAATTTGCGGGTGGTCTCTCAGGGTGACGTCTCAGTAGACCGCAAGGGCATCCGGTTGCTGGCACGAAACGACGCCCCGGCGATCCCGTGTGTCAAATGCGACTCACCTGCCGCCAATTTCTGTACTGAGTGCTTTTGGGGCGATGGCGGGTTCTTTTACTGCGAAGGATGTTCCGGGCATCATACTGGGCAGTCGCCTTCGCACGACGGTATGTTTCTTCCCGTGGTGAACTCACCCAGGATGGGCGAGTGCGCCTACACCGGGTCCGAAGAGGATGTGCTAGTTCAATAGGCCACGGAGATTCCAGGTACGACTGGATATCCTTGCCCACCCGCACTCCCAACGGCGATAATGTCGCACAACAATTCTGAACAGAACGCGCCCGCTTGCCGGGCTGGAGGACTCACATGGACTGGGGAATGGCCAACCGCATGGCTCAGCTGATTCAATCCGACGGGAAGTGCATGTTCCTCCCCGTCGACCACGGCTACTTCCAGGGGCCCACCCGCAACCTCGAGCGCCCCGGTGAGACCATCGCTCCCCTCATGCCCTACGCCGACGCTCTCTTCGCCACCCGCGGTGTGGTCCGCTCTGTCGTCGACCCCGCCAACACCAAGCCGCTGATCCTCCGCGTCTCCGGCGGCACCAGCATGACCACCGGCGACCTCGCCGATGAAGGCGTCACCACCTCAATGGAGGACGCCGTCCGGCTCAACGTCTCCGCCGTCGGCATCTCCGTGTTCGTCGGCTCCGAGTACCAGAAGCAGTCCATCCTCAATCTCGGCAGGCTTGTCGACGAGGGCGAGAAGTTCGGCATTCCCGTAATGGCCGTCACCGCCGTGGGCCGCGAGCTCGACCAGCGCGACTCCCGTTACCTCGCCATGGCCTGCCGCATCTGCGCAGAGATGGGCGCCAAGGTGGTCAAGACTTACTGGTGCGCCGACGGCTTCGACCGCGTCGTCGATGGCTGCCCGGTGCCGGTGGTGATGGCAGGGGGCCCCAGGGCCGACACCGAGCTCGAGGTACTGGAGTTCGTCCACGATGGGTTGCAGAACGGCTCCATTGGCATCAACCTCGGCCGCAACATCTGGCAGAGCCCGCACCCAGTTCCCATGATCCGCGCCCTGCGCCACATCGTCCACGGCAACGGCACCGTCTCCGAAGCCCAGGATATCTACGACGCCGCTCGTGCCGAGTCAGGCGAACTCGTCGGCGTGCCGGACTAGCTCCGGACTTGGGAGTCAGTCTACATAACAGGGGACGCAGGGGCTTTCCGCATTAACTGAGACTCTGCGTCCTCTGTGTTAAATTGTCCTTGAAGAGGCACACCACCATGCGCGCAGCGATGTATTACAACAATAACGACGTCCGCCTCGAGGAACTGCCGCAGCCCGAGATCGGTCCCGATGAACTGATTCTCAGGATCGAGGCCAGCGGCATCTGCGGCAGCGATGTCATGGAGTGGTACCGAATCCAGCGCGCCCCGACCGTGTTGGGCCACGAGGTCGCCGGCACCGTCGCCGCCGTGGGCGCGGGCGTCAGCCAATTCCGTGAAGGCGACCGCCTCGTCGTCACCCACCACGTGCCCTGCAACGCCTGCCGATACTGCCTCAGCGGACATCACACCGTCTGCGACACCCTGCGATCCACCAACTACGATCCCGGCGGATTCTGCGAGTACGTCCGCCTGCCTGCCATCAACGTCGACCGAGGCGCCATCCCCATCCCCGACGGTGTCTCCTTCGATGAAGCCTCCGTCGCCGAGCCGCTCGCCTGTGTCTACCGCGGCCAGCGACGCGCCAACATCCAGCCGGGACAGACAGTGCTTGTGCTGGGCAGCGGCCTCGCCGGTATGCTCCACATCAACCTCGCCCGCGCCCTCGGTGCCGGCCGCATCGTTTCCACCGACCTGTCTGACTTCCGTCTCGAAGCGGCCCGCCGCCTCGGCGCCGACGAGACCCTCCGCGCCGACCAGTACACCCCCGACCGTTTGCGCGAGGTAAACGACGGCCGCCTCGCCGACCTCGTCATCGTAGCCACCGGCGCCCGTCCCGCCCTGTTGCAGGCCATCGAGTCTGTGGACCGCGACGGCACCGTGCTTTTCTACGCCCCCACCGAGCCCGGCGTCGAAATCCCTGTGTCCATCAACGATGTCTTCTTCCGCAACGGGGCAACTTTCACCACCACCTACGCCGCCGCCCCCGGCGACCTCACAACCGCCCTCGACCTCATCGCCTCGGGCCGCGTCCAGATCGGCGACATGATCTCCCACCGGCTGCCGCTCGACGAGACCGCTCTGGGCTTCAAGCTCACCGCAAGCGCCTCCGACTCGCTGAAGGTGATCATCGAGCCCCAACGGTAGCCAGCGGAAACCTGCCAGTCGACATTACATAACTTATACAAACATAATCTCTGTATCCCAAATTCGGCCCGGCATATGGCTTCCACAGCCGAAATGTGACGCTTTGTGTCACAATGAGAGACATATTAAAAATTTCCCCGTGCGGGCCAGCCCTTACAAATCCCTATGCGGGCGCACCGCCGTCCCCTTTACCTGCCCTCTCGGACCAGAAGCGCCATTGCCGACAAACGGGCACCCGGTGAGCAGCAACTGCCAGGACGCAGGGCCCGCCCGCGGCAGCCCAAATGACACACTTTGGAATCGAATGGCACTTTAGGTTAAATTTTTTCCTTGGTCAGGCTCGGCGATTGGACCTCCGTCGCCGCTGCACGCCACGCGCCCCGGCTGATTCCCCACTGGGATAATATTCCAGCTTGACGGGCGTTCCCTACCCTGTACAATCAAGCCCACTAGCCGACTGCCTCGCGGGAATTCTGCAGGCTGGGCATGACAGCGGAGGATGTTATGGAACTCGGACTGTTCTTGGAATTTCCCGTCCGGGAGGGTTCCACGGATAATGAAGCGTTTAAGGAGTCCTTCGCCCTGGTGGACCAGGCCGAGGACCTGGGTGTGCCGTCGGTCTGGATGGCCGAATATCACTTCAACCCTGGACGGGTACTGGCCAGCCCCATAACCATACTGAGCGCCATCGCGGCCCGGACACAGCAAATACGGCTCGGTACGGCGGTGCTCCTGCTGCCTCTGGCCAACCCGGTGCGAGTTGCCGAGGAGATCGCCACCCTCGACCAGATCAGCGACGGGCGGGTGGAGTTCGGTATCGGTCGTGGCACCTTCCCCAACGTCCATGAGGGATTCGGCGTTCCCTTCGAGGAGAGCAGGGGCCGGTTCGAAGAAAGCATCGAGATCATCCTCAAGTCCTGGACCACCGAGAGCTTCTCATTCGAGGGAGAGCACTTCAACATCCCGGAATTGTCGGTGAATCCCAAGCCCTACCAGACCCCGCATCCGCCCATTCGCGTGGGCGTGACCTCCGCCGAGAGCTTCCCCATCCTGGGGCGGATGGGCATGAACATCCTGATCAACCCCTCGCGGGTCTTCACGCTCGCGGAACTGAAGCCCTCCATCCGGGACTACCGGGAGGCCTGGAAGGCCGCCGGGCACGAAGGCGACGGCAAGGTCGGCATTCGCATTCCCGTCTACCTTTCCCACGACGCGCAGAAAGCCCACGACGAACCCATGGACAGCGCCCTATTCTCCATGGGCCGCCTCTCGGACAGGGTTGGCAGCTACGCTGGCCGGGTGGGGACATTGGGCGACTGGGGCGCTCAGGCCGAGCGGGTGCGCAGCATGACCTACGATGACTGGCTGCGGGACAAAGTGGCCTACGGTACCCCCGATGCGGTCTCCGAGAAGCTGAACTCGCTTGGCGAAGAGCTGGGTCTGGATCAGGTCATGTTCGAGATCAACTTCGGCAATCTGATCCCCTTGGAAAACCAGGCCAACAGCTTGCGGCTGATGATGGAGGAAGTCGCCCCGAACCTGGCCTGAGCCGGAGCTTCCTGCCTGCCGCCATACCCCCGGGACACGGGGGTTGCAGACGAATCTGAATTTCCTCTCCTCTAGGCGAGAGGATCAGGGTGAGGGTCAAATGAGTTGCGAAGCCTTTGAGGCCGGAACAAAAGTGGAAGCAGTCCAGGAAATTGCGGTTCGCGTGAACATGGGTGCCCCCGTAGAGGGGGCCGGCCACACCATCCAGGTGGGCGACATCGGTGAGATCACCATCGTCCGCCGCACCGGCGCCGGTCTGCACTGGCTGGTTATCCGCTGGCAGAGGCTGGGACGCACCTTCAACCTCAACCCCGACCAGTTCGATCGGGTCAAGATCGCAAGCTAGCGCGCCCCTCTTACCAGCGCATACCCGGCTCCCGTTCCTGCAGGACCTCGCCGAACAGCGTCAGCACCTGGTCGATGTGCAGCACGACTATCGCCGCTCCCTCCATTTCGGGGTCGCCGATAAGACCCGACTCGACCAGGCGGCTGGTCATATCTTCGTAGACGCCTCCCTGTCGCTCCACGCTGGCCGTGCACCGGAACTTCCATCCGGCGTCAACGGTGGCGTTCCGGAACAGCACGACCACCTTGGGGTTGTCCTCCAGATGCTCCAGCGGCTGTCGTCTGGTCCGGTCGCGGTACACGAAGGTGGAGTCGTTGACGGCCAGCACCGTGCCGATGTAGCCCGCGTTGGGCGTCCCGTCGGATGACGCAGTGGCCACGATACAGGGAAAGCCATCCTCGCGGGCGTTGTTGACCAGGCGCTTCATTTCGTCGGTGAGCTGTATCATGGTCGGCCTCCTACGATTGGGCTGCCTGCTCGGCCGGTCGACGCAGCGCGACTCCCGTCTCCGAAGCGGCAATGGTGTGATGGTCAAGCTGCAAACCGAACCCGTCGGCCAGTCGGGTCAGATAGTTGAAAATCCCGACGATGTGGCCGACCTCCAGCAGGGCAACATCGTCGAAGCCCAGATCGCGGAGGGGCTGCCAGTCTAATTCGACCATTCGAGTCGGGGTCGCGCTGAGTTTTTCGGCCACCGTGCACAGGGCCAGCTGCCGGGGCGTCAGGGTCGGCAACTCCCGCCATTGCCGATGCGTTACGGCCTCGACAATCCCAGGGTCTCCGTCCTCGGCACGCAGAAACTCTGCGTGAGACACGGTTCAATAGCGGCAGTCCTGTGCGGCAGCGGCCACCGCAGCCACCATCTCGCGTTCTTGGCGGTCCAGCTCGCCCGGACCGAACATAACCTGCCGGTACAACGCGCCGAACAGCGGCCCGATGGCCTTGTGCCTGGCCTGCAGCCGGCCCATCGCCGGCAGATAACCGAAGTCGTAGTTGCCGGCGGGCGCGCCGGGAGGAAGGCTGGCCCGGTGCCCCTCCTCGGTCGGGATGGACACCCAGGCCTCTCGGGCGTTCACTTGGTCAGACATCCTTGCCCCTCCTGCGGAGATGCCGCTATTCTAATCCAATGAAGCGCATACTGGTCACCGGCGCCGCCGGACAGCTTGGCTCCGAATTAATCCCCGCCCTCCGGGAGCGGTACGGCAACGACAACGTGGTTGCCGCAAGGCATCGCAGCCCGCTCACCCTGGAGGTCGCCGATTCCGGCCCGTCCACCCAGGTTGATGTAACCGCGCAGGACTCGGTCGAACGCGCTATCCGCGACTATGCCATCGACTCCCTCTACCACCTCGGTTCCCTGCTCTCGGTGGCGGCGGAGGCCAACCGCCCGTTGGCCCATCGGGTCAACATTATCGGCCTGCTCAACGTGCTGGAAGCTGCCTGCAACGCCGGCATGGACCGGGTGATCATCCCCAGTTCCATCGCCGCCTTCGGCGTGGACACACCCCACGACAACACGCCCAACGAGACACTGCAGCGCCCTACGTCGCTCTACGGCATCTCCAAGGTGTTTGGCGAGTTGATGGGCAACTACTTCTTCGAGCGTGTGGGGCTTGACGTCCGCGGTGTCCGCTTGCCCGGCGTCGTCAGCTGGAAGGTCGAGCCCGGCGGCGGCACCACCGACTACGCCGTGGACGCCTTCTACGGCGCGATCCGAGAGGGCCGCTACACCTGCTACCTCCGCCCGGGCACCTACCTGCCCATGATGTACGTTCCCGACGCCATCAAGGCGCTGATCGAGGTGGCCGAGGCCGACGTTGACGGCCTGCAGCATCACGCCGACTACAACGTCAACTCCATGAGCTTCGAGCCTGAGGAACTGGCGGTGGCCATCAGGCGTCGCGTTCCGTCGTTCGAAATGGTCTACGACGTAGACCCATTGCGCCAGTACATCGCCGACTCATGGCCCAACTCCCTGGATGATACCGTCGCCCGCCAGGAGTGGGGCTGGCAGCCGGATTACGGCCTCGAGGCCATGGTCGACGATATGTACGAGAACCTATCCCGCAAGCTGCTGGACTGACCGGTGGTCATATCCTCTCGGACAAGTACAAACGCTCACCCTGGGAGGGTGGCTGGATAATTCCCTCTAACACCGGGAGAGGGCGAGGGTGAGGGCCTCCCCTCTGCTTTCGCGGTAACCACAGCTACCGCTCCAGCCAGCCTTTCGCTGGTCTGAAACGGTTGCCACCCACCCTCTGAGAAAAGTACAACCGCTCTCCATGATCCTGTCGCAGGGAGAGCGGTTCGTTCACGACGTCCTGACGTTGTTGCGGTCCCGCCGGTTAGTACGGTATCGTCCACGACTCCGAGAACGCCAACGCGCTGGTGCTGTGGGAGCGGGCGTCCCGCTGGCGTGGCCAAGGTCGGCCCGAGGCCTGCCGGCCGTTCAGTGTGATCCGGGCGCCGTTGGCCGGAATCAGCACTGTGGATACACCGTGAGGACGCTCAGGGTTGGAGCCGGGGAAGCTGTGGCTCAGGAACGGCTCGCCAAGGTCGTACCACGTGAGGGCGATTTCCTCACCGCCTGCGCTCACAGATTCCGTCCAGAACGACCGAAGGTCGCCCGAGCTGCGGAAGCACGCATCCGTTGCCGGTATCTCCAGGTTGCCAAAGGTGGCGTTGATGCGTCCCTGGATCTCGCCCTGCAGCCAGCGGGTCATCTGTATGTTGTCGGTGTAGATCCTCGGCTCGTTGTTGGTCAGCTCGCTCTGCAGGAAAAGAACGTGCCCCGGCCCGCCCGGCGAGAACAGGATGCGCCAGAAGCTGGCGTCGCTGGTTACAGGGCCGTCGTCGGTCGCGCTGAGACGAATGTAAGGGTTCTCCCCGGTGAGCAGCAGGCGGCTGGGATCAATGGGACTGGCTGTAGTCATCGTTCTCACTCCTGTTAGTAGTCTGTATGGATGCCATCAATGGGGTTCACATTGGGAGGTGGGCTCTGGCCGTCCCCAGGCCGAGAGGGCAGTGCGGCTACTGCGCCGTCAGGCCACCATCGATCACCAGCTCGCTGCCGGTCATGAACGATGCCTCGTCCGACGCGAGGAACAGGACGCCGTAGGCGATGTCCTCAGTCTGGCCGATGCGGTTCATGGGGTGACGGGCCGCGTTTTCCTCACGGCCTGCCGCGGTGTTGAGCATCATCGGCTGCGTCATCGGCGTGTCGATGACGCCCGGATGCACCGAGTTGCAGCGGATGCCTTCGCGGGCATACTGGATGGCCGTGGACTTGGTGAGCAGCCGAACGGCGCCTTTGCTGGCGGCATAGGAGGAGGTTCGACCGCCCACGATCCCTGCGATGGATGAGATGTTGACGATCGAGCCACCGCCCGCATCCCGCATTGCCGGTATGGCCGCCTTTGTTCCCAGGAAGACCCCCTTGGCATTGATGTCCATCACCCGGTCCCACTCGTCGCCGCTGGTGTTCTCCACGTTGTTGACTATGCCGATGCCCGCGTTGTTCACCAGGATGTCCAGCTTGCCGAAGCGGCTCACCGCGGTGGCCACTGCCGACTCCCACGCGGATTCGTCGGTGACGTCCAACTGAACGAACACGCACTCCCCGCCGACCTCGTTGATGGCTGCCTCCGTCTGCCGGCCCACTTCCTCAAGGATGTCCCCGATTACGACTTTCGCACCCTCCTGCGCGAACATTCTTGCCTCGGTGGCCCCCATGCCTCTCGCGCCGCCACTGATCAGTGCGACCTTGCCTGCCAGTCTCATGGTTATTGCTCCTCTCCTTCAACGGATCTCGCCTGCCTTTGCCGTATTGTAATGCCTTCGCAATCCTTGTGGATTTTGTGGAACTCATTTGCCTGGGCTGCCCGACGCCAATGAAGTAACCCTTCCATCGCAAGCAGGTGCGCCAGGGCTCTCCTTTGAATCATTTGGTGGCACTCCCTCCTTGTCAGATCTCGTGGTACCTTGTAACATATTTAAGTATGCATGTTCTGTTTTATCCCGACTTTTGTTCTAGGGTTTTCCTCCGGGGCCAGAGGACAAATACCCTGCAAAATCTGCACAATAAGACCAGAATACAGAAATGGGACGAAATGGGACAGGAAATCAAAAAACTCGCCCCATGATATCTAAAAGAGCGGCCGGTCAGCTTTGGATTCGGCTCCTCGTTAGCTGGAAATGGGGAAAAGTGGGAAATTTTGGGAACTGGCGGGGAAAATCTAGTCCTGTTTTTCCCAATGGGGTCCCGTGCTCGGGGCCAATGATCTATACCCCCCTGATGGTTTACAATTCGCCCATCTACTCGCAGGAGTGCAGAAATGGCAACCGACAACCGCTGGAGCCTCAAGGGCGAATACTTCGAGAGTTGCAACTGCGAAATCCTCTGTCCCTGCATCGTCAGGGGGACCAACATCGAGCCCACCGAAGGCCACTGCGATGTTGCCCTGGCGTTCCACATAGAGCAGGGCGATCTTAACGGCGTGTCCTTGGACGGGCTGAACTTCATAGCCGCCAACTACACGCCTGGACCCATGGCGGCCGGCGGATGGACCTCCGCCCTGTACATCGATGAAAGGGCCGACGAGGCGCAGAGGAAAGCGCTGGAGCAGATACTGTCTGGCGACATGGGCGGTCCTGCCGAGCGCTGGCGGGCCATGACCGAAAACTTCATGGGCATTGGCTACGTACCCATCGACTTTCAGGTTGAGGGGAAAGTCCATTCGGTTGCTGTTCCAGGCGTGATGGATTTCAGCGTCGAGCCGATCCAGATCCCAGGCCGGGACGACGCCATGCTGCTGTCCAACACCGGTCACGGGGTAAACCGTGATCTGTACCTCGCCCGCGGCGTTCGTGCCGAGTACACCGACCACGGAATGGTCTGGGACAACACTGGCAGGAACGGCCACTACGCCGCCTTTGAGTGGAGTTTTCCGTAATCCGTACCAATTTGCTGCTACTAAAGTGCTGAACGCCAACTGATTACGCTTTCAGTTCGTAATATTGATTGCGTTGACTGTTTTTCGTGACGTTCCTATAATTACGCCTTAATTGCTGTTAATTCCGGCCGTGTTTGCCGGAATTCTGCATACTTGGGCGAATATAAATTATCGGAGCGTGTCAATGCGAAAATTCTTGGCAACCATTCTTCTGGGAATCGTAAGCGTTTTGTTGCTGGCTTGTGGTAGTGACGCCACCCCGGTCCCCATAGCCATGACCGAACCCACGGAAGTCGCGGCCGAATCATCCGAAGTCCCCACCGAGGATACAACGGGGACCGAGGAGACAACAGGAACCGAAGAAACTACAGGAACCGAAGAAACAACAGGGGCCGAGGAGACAACAGAAACCGAAGAGACAACAGGGACCGAAGAGACAACAGGAACAGAGGAGACAACAGGGACCGAGGGGACAACAGAGGAACCGGCGGTAATGGAGATCGAGTACAGCGAGGCATTGCTGGCGGTCGCCGCTGAACGTGCTAACAAGCCTGGGGCCATATTCGTTGGGGATCTAAACCAATTGGTGGGCCCTGCTCCGACTGAGGGTGAGGGCGACGCCGACGGAAACGTGCCCTTGTCTGCCCTGGAGAATCACCGGTATGCCTACGAGTCCGACTATTACAGGTCGGTCATAGAGAGGGCAAACTTAGAAAATCCCACCCAACTAACCAGCTCTGGTGAGGGCATCGTTATCCAGCACGCTTGCGTAAACCGCGCGCTGGTGTTCTGCAAGATCGTGGAGAATTTCCTCTCCCCCAACCTTGAGACGCGTACTGGAGGACAGTTGATCGTTGAGTCATCGTCCTTCCCGGAACTGGGTATCGCAGGTCCCGACACCCTGGCGCTGGTGCGCGACGGTACCTTGGATATGGTCAGCATCTTGGGCGTCTATGTGGCAGGCGAGTTGCCCGAGCTGGAAATCCAGTCGCTGTTTGGCATGTACTCCGAACGCGAGCAGCAGTTCAATGCCACCATCAATCTGGACCCGTTCCTGCAGGAACTGCTGGTTGAAAACAGCGATGGTGGACGCGTCATCAGCATCAACTGGCACAATGGCGACGACATCTTCCTTTTCACCAAGGAGCCCCTGAACCTGCCAGAGGACTTCGATGGCGTTAAGACCCGCGCCTTTGGCACCTCCATTTCCGACTGGATTCACGGGATGGGTGGTGAAGCACAATTCTTGGCCTTCGCAGAAGTGTATACAGCATTGGAACGTGGCATTCTTGAGGCTGGAGTAACTGGCGGCGACGCTGGGCACGGCCAGCGCTGGTACGAGGTGGTCAGTTACATCAACGGCCCGCTGACCAGCTGGCCGACCAGCCATAACGTGATCAATCAGGATGTCTGGGACTCCATTCCTGAGGACCTCCAGGCGATATTCGAAGAAGAGTCTGCAAAGATGGAACTCGAGGCCCTGCGCCTTGGGTCGATCCAGAACGAACTGGGCCTGCAGAAGAACATCGACGCCGGGCTGGAATATATCCCGTTCGGCCCCGAGATGCGGGATCTCAGCGACAAGGCCGTCGTCGAGAGCGTATTGCCCAACTGGGTTGACCGGGTTGGCGGCCCAGAGGAATTCTTCGTCCAGGAAGTGTTCAACAACGCCATAGGCTCCGTCGTTGGCATTACCATTGAGGCAGACGGTACAATAACCAAGAACTAAAGACTGGCTGGCCCGGAGGCCGCAGTCCGGGCATTTATCGAGAGCGCGGAGGGAAACTCAGGGATGACACTCTCCGCGCTCTCTTTGCGTGTTCTGCAAAAGAGCCACTTTCGCGTCTTGACCCTGCTGGCTGGGCTACTGTGCTCTATGATTGCCATGGCTTGCAGCGGTCAAAGCGATTCCGTAACAACTCTTGAAACTACTCCTCTGCCGGCAGCAACAGTGAATGCAGTCCATTCCGCGACCGACGCGCCAGTGCCATCGCCTGCAACTGTATTACGGACCACCCCCACTGCCACGATGGTGCTATCGACCACGAATGCCGTCGGTGCCATCCACACGCCAACGCCACACCTACTTGGGCCGGCCGCCCCTGACTTCGATATCAAGCTGTTCCAGGGAGAGGAGACCCTGGGGGCCAAGGAGATTCGCTTGGTGGACGTATTGGGTGAACCCTTGGTGTTGAATTTCTGGGCACGATTCTGCGGACCTTGCTGGAAAGAAATGCCGGAACTCCAGAAATTCTACGAGGAATTCGGCGACCGGATAAAGCTTTTGGGAATCGACATAGGGCAATTCACAGGCCTCGGTTCGCCCAAGGATGCCAGCAAGCTGCTGACCTCCCTCGGCGTTAACTACCCCGCCGGATACACGGACGATGAAAGTGTGGTAAGCAAATACCGGGTGAGGGCGATGCCGACCACGATTTTCATTACCGCCCAAGGAGAAGTGTTCCGAAGCTGGACGGGGTCTATCACCCGTGAAGAGGTGACAGCGATCGCGAGAGACATGTTGGAAGAGGAGTAAGGGAAAATCGGCTCAGCCACCTCACAGACCGGCGTTCGAAAAGTAAACAAGCCACTTTTTCTGATAGTAATCTCTGTAGCATTTTTCGGTGCCCAGAATTCATCCCTGATGATACCCCCGCTCCTGGTGACCATCGCCGAGGATCTGGACACTTCGGTAGCAATCGCAGGTCAGTTGGGCACGGCTTTGTTCGCAAGCTGGGCCGTATCCGTAGTCCTTTGCGGACCACTCTCCGACTCCTTGGGTCGACGACCGATAGCCCTGACCGGACTGACCCTCCTGACAGTTGCCACCATTGCATCCGCTTTCGCGCCGAACCTGGAAGTCCTGCTGGTCCTGAGAGTGGTCACCGGCCTTGGGGGCGGTATGATCCCGCCCAACGGCGTGGCCGCGGTGTCGGAAGTTATTTCCGATGAGAGACGCGCCCAGGCCGTCGGCTCTCTGATGGCCATCAACATTCTAACGGGTGCGATTGTCGTGCCTGTGATGGCGCTATTGGCGGAGTGGGTTGGTTGGCGGGTTGCCTTCGTGGGAGCTGGAGTCTTCCTGGCAATTGGTCTGATTCTCAACTGGATCTGGTTCCCGCCGGACAGCGAGGAGCGGGTAAGGGACTTTTCCTTCGCT
Source organism: Dehalococcoidia bacterium (assembly GCA_965262865.1). Lineage (GTDB taxonomy): Bacteria > Chloroflexota > Dehalococcoidia > Lucifugimonadales > UBA3495 > VXOI01. Next base: position 4,675,588 of record OZ253565.1, on the reverse strand, counting down.
CCGAGGTTTAAGGCGCTACTGTCTTTGGGATTCTTCAGGGCCGCAATTTTCGTTTGCGTTACCCACCGCATTGCCTATTGGGCCATTGTCAGCTACTTTGCCGCTTTTCTCGTTCAGGTTCACGGTCTCAGCGTTGGGGCGGTTGCTGTCCCGCTGGCAATAGCGGCTGCAGGTCAGGTCGTCGGCAGCTACACGTCGGGGATCGTAGCCAAGAGAAAGGACCGATTCGTCCTGCTGGCTGCGATGATAATCCTTGGCGGGCTGTGTGGGCTGGTGTTGTTTTCCCTTCCCGTGGGATTCTGGCTGGCGGTTTCACTGGCGTCAGTGGGCACTGGGCTGCTCAGCGTGGCGTTTCCGACACTGGTGGCCGTCAGCACCGAGTTTTCAGGAAGGTCTCGGGCCACGGGGATAGGGCTGCTGGGGTTGGGCAATCAGTCTGGGGGAGTTGGAGGGGCAGCTATTGCTGGGGCTCTGCTGGCGAGCGTGGGATTCGTCGGCGTCGGATACCTGTGCCTGGGCGTAACCATATTGAGCGCAGTGGCTGCGATCCTTTTCATGCGCCAGCCGCCAATGGAAATACAGCGCTGAACGGTTCAGTTGTCGCGCCAAGAATTGGAGGTCTCCTGTCTGCGTTTGCAGGTGGTTGGCGTTACGAATTTGCCGCGTGCGGATTGCTGTTGGCTATGGCGCTCGCCCTGAACTTGGCTTGGTTCCCTGTGGGAATTCGGGATCGAGTCCGCGACTTGGCTTATGTCGCCAAGTATTGAGCGCTGCTGTCCAGTTGGTTCATGGGGCGGCAATGTCTTTGGTGGTGACCCATCGAATAGCATATTGAGGTACCGTCAGCTATTTCGCCTCTTTCTGATCCTAAACCAAAGCCAAGGTGGGATGTGCATTTGCCTGAGGCGAGGAATCGTGCTGGGAATTCGGCAGCAGTGCTTCGGCCCGTGACTGCAGTACCGTCCGGCAGCGGCGCCTCACCTCGTCTCTCCGGCTGGCCAGCCCGGCCAGGAAGTTGCCGACCCTTTCCTGCACCGCCGCCCTGCTGCCCAGGCAGAGATTGCCCGTCGCCTCCTCTCTCGCCCAGCCCCAGACCGCCTCATCGGAGTTGAAGTCCGGGCTGTACCCCGGCAGGTTCACCAACCGCAGGTCAAGTCCGGGCGTCCGCAGATATTCCCGCACCGCCTCGCCACGATGGGCCGGCGCGTTGTCCCAGATGACCCGCATCGGCTCTGGATGTTTTTCCCTCAGTTGCTTCAGGAAGGCAACCGAGGTCCCGCTGTTGCTGTTGCCCTCCAGTTCCATCCATTCCACCTCACCCGTCTCCAGGCACACCGCCGAATAGTAGTTGGCCTTCTCCCCATACCGCGGGCTGGTCGAGTCCACCAAAGCAGGCTGGCCCTTCAGCACCCACTTGCCCCGCAGTTCCGCGTCCGCCCGGAAGTGGGCCTCGTCGGCAAAGAATATCCTGGCTTCAGTCCGTTGGGCCTCCTCCCTCAGGACGGCGTACTCCGCCACGAAAGCCTCCCGCTTGGCCTCATCAGCCTTGAGCAACCGCTTCTTGGGCCGCTTGAAGGCAAATCCCAAGCGGTGCATCCAGTTCAGGCAACTGCTGCGGCTCAACTCAATGCCGAGGCGCTCCGAGGCAAACCGCCGCACCACCTTCCAATACCAGTTGGCCATACCGATGCCCGACGAAGCGGGAGGCTGTTGCACCGCCTCTTTCAATTCCTCCTGCTGCGCTTGGTCAAGGGCGGGGGGGAACCACCGGTCTGCTCGAATATCAGGGCTGCAGGCCCTCCCTCGCCGAAGGCCGACGCCCATCGGCCAATAGTGTGTGGGTCCCTTTCCAGAGTCTCCGCCGTGGCCGCTGCCGTCCAGCCCTGGGCCAGCAGCAGCACGGCGTACCACCTCTCCCGCTCCCTGGGCGTCGGCGCCAGGATCATCCGCTGTCGCAAGTCCTTGACTTCCATCCGCCACTGTTCCAGACACCGGTCTATCTCCCTCACGCCCATCACCAACCCCTCGTAACTCCCGAGACCAGCTAACCCAGTTCCTTCACAAATTTACCCTGTGCAACTGCGTATTTCACCTTGGCTTTAGTTTAGATTAGGGATTTAGTGTCAGCGAGATCGCTGGGCCGTTGGCCATCGCGGCTGCGGGTTAGACATATGTAGCTACTCGGTAAGGTTTGTGGCAAGGAATGATCGCGGATCTCCCTGGCCGCTGTGGCAATGGCTGTTGGCGCGCTGGTGTTCTTCTCGAATCTCGTTCACGGTTGGATGAAGGTGGGAACGCTCGGATCAGGGCTCCTGAGCGTTCTGCCTCACGGCTTTTGCCGCGAGAACTGTGCATTCGGGCCGGTTCCGGGCTACAGGTAGAGGGCTGACGGGCCTGTGTGACCAAATACGTGGCGTTGAAAGAGAGGCCATTGGCGGTGCCTTGTTGGCCAGTGTGGGATTTACCCCGATTGGGTGCCGGTGCGCGGCAGTTATGGTCCTCAGCAGACTTGTGGCACTCCTGTCCGTGAGGAGGCCGTCAGCAAGCCAAGAATAGAGGCCAGAAAAATGGTGGCGGGAGCGAGAATGACAATAACAGCACTTCGAGGGCCGAATCAGCTATGGATAATGAGAATTGGAGGTAAATCTTGGTAGCCAGGTACTTTTGAATGTACTTTTGGCTGGCGTCTGTCAATCAACCCTGATTCGCCATTCCTGACCACCCTCAATTGATTGACAGTATTATGGACACTTCTCCAAGCGCGGGAGACGGCGCCGATTCTGAGTGTCCCCAAACGCCCTTTTGATGGACAAATCACCTGCGCCTGTCAATGGCGCCGAGATAATGGGCCACTGGGGCGGCGTGATCGTGTACCACTGATGTGATAACTGACGGCAGTAAATTGGTCGGAGTGGCGGCGTTACAAGAACAGGAGGAGACGGTGTTGGCGGTGCGGCTATTCTTCGTCGGGTTCTTCTGAAGCTTGCGGGGAAGCGTTCTCCCGGCTGCGCTTGAGCCGGTAGCTCTCGCCGTTCATCTCCAGGATGTGGACGTGGTGGGTGAGCCGGTCCAGCAGCGCGCCGGTGAGCCGTTCCGAGCCGAAGACCTCGGTCCACTCGTCGAAAGGCAAATTGGTGGTCACCATGGTGGATCCCCGCTCGTAGCGCTGGCTGAAGACCTCGAAGAGCAGTTCCGCCGCGGTTCTGGACAGGGGCACGAAGCCCAGTTCGTCGATGATCAGCAGGTTGAGCCGGGCCAGTTGTTTCTGCAAGTTCAGCAGGCGCCTCTCGTCCCTGGCCTCCATCATCTCATGCACCAGACCGGCGGCGGTGGTGAAACCCACAGAGAGTCCGCGCTGGCAGGCGGCCAGCCCCAGTCCCAGGGCCACGTGGGTCTTGCCGGTGCCGCTGTTGCCGACGGCGATGACGTTCTCCCGGCGCTGGATGTATTCACAGCGGGCCAGTTCCATCACCAGGGCCTTGTTCAGCGACGGAATTGCCGGGAAGTCTAGGGTGTCCAGACTATTCACCGCGGGGAAACGGGCAGCGCGGATCCGCCGTTCAACCGTGCGCTGGTGGCGGTCGATGAGCTCAAACTCAGCCAGCCTGAGCAGGTACTGGGGATGGTCCACACCCTCGGCGGCGCACTGCGCGGCCATCCTCCCGTACTCTCTCAGGATGCTGGGCAGCTTCAGCTCCTTCAGGTGGTGTTCCAGCAGCAGCGTCGACCGGTCGTTCATGCCGCCATCCCAGACAGCAGGGTCATGTAGTCCCCGGCGGACGTGGTGCCGACCTTGACCCGGGGCAGGTAGGGATAGAGCTCCAGGTCCAGCCTGGGCGGCCGCCCCTCCAGCCGGCACAACACCAGGTGCTTCACGGCGTCAAAGCTCAGCGACCCCAGGTTGATGGCATCTTTTACCGCTGCGTGCACCTCCTGCTGATTGAAGGTCTCCAAGAGCCTCAGCACCTGCACGTACTCCCGTTTGCCCCGCCGTCCCATTCGGGATTCCAGCAGCCAGCGCAGCGTGCCGAACTCTTCTGGCAGAGCCCAGCCCTGCAGCGGAGCGGCCTGGTCCAGAGCTCCCGGCTTACGCTCCAAGAGCGGCAGGTAGTGGATGGGGTCGTAGACGAAGTCGTCGCGTTCGTATGATCTGGGATGCCTGGCGATAACCTCGGACCCGCAGCTGATCACCACCTGGCCCACATACCCCCTTACCAGGACGTCCCGGTATCCGTAGGCCACCGGCACCGAGTAGTCGTTGGTCCTGTACCGGACCAGGGACAGCGAACTCACCCGGCCAGCCTGCTTGTCGCACGCGTCGTATGCCACCGGCGGCAACGGCAGCAGGGCGTCCAGGTCCCGCTCCATCCTCTGTCCGATGGTCTCCGTGTGGCCCCTGAGCTGGGCGTCCATTCGTTCCAGGCATCGCCGCTCCAGGTGGGCATTCAGCGCTTCAAAGCTCTCGAAGGACGGGATGGGCACCAGGAAATTGCGCCGCACGTAGCCCACCAGGCCCTCCACCTTGCCCTTGTCATTGCCCTTGCCGGGACGCCCGAACCGGTCCTCGAACAGGTAGTGAGACTGCAGCTCGGTGAAGGCGCGTGTGCGCTGGCGTCGGCCGTCGCCCAGGATCCGGGCAACAGCCAGCCTGGTGTTGTCGTAGAGGATGCCCTGGGGCACTCCGCCCAGAAAGGCAAACGCCGAGACGTGCCCGTCCAGGAACGCCTCGGTGGTCTCCGCGGGGTAGGCCTTGACGAAGCAGCCGTCACTGTGAGGCAGGTCGATGACGAAGCAGTGGGCCTTACGCTCCACGCCGCCGATGACCACCAGGGCCTCGCCGAAGTCACACTGCGCGTGGCCCGGCGCATGGGACAACGGCACGAACATCTCCCTGGTCTGACGGCGATGCTCTCTGACGTAGTCCTTGACCGTGGTGTATCCGCCGTCGAAGCCGTACTCGTCCCTGAGGCGCTCGAAGATGCGCTTGGCCGTGTGCCGCTGCTTCCTGGGGCGTGCGGGGTCATCCTCCAGGATCCGGTCGATGACGCCGGTGTAGGGCTCCAGCTTGGGCCTTCGAGGAGGAGTCTGTCGCCGGTACCCCGGCGGAACGGAGTAGGTCAGCATCTTACGCACGGTGTCCCGATGCAGCCCAAACTCTCTGGAGACCTCCCGAATGCTCTTGCCCTCCACCATCACCGCCCTGCGAACCCGCAGATATACGTCCACTCTGTACATCCATCGCACCACCCATAAGCTCGACTTGAAGCCTATGAATGGCGGCGGACGGTCCAATTTGCAACCGCCGTTTGTCAGCGATTACCCGCCCGCACGGGACAATTTACCTCCGCCGCTTACACATTAACGGAAACGAAAACATCACTCTTGCAAAAACCCGGGACGCTCTCCTGCCTAAGTTGGTGTCTGGAGGGATTAGCGTGACGGAAAGCCAACTTAAACTGTTCAATTCTCCATGACTCACGCGGAGACGACTTGGGGAAAAGCGATATGTCAAAGATCAACCCAACGGCAACCCTCGACACAAACGTGCTGGTCGAACATTGGAAGGACAGGAACAAGGCCGCGATAACCAGGACGCTATTGGACCTAAACCGAAGCCAAGGTGAAATGCGCAGACGGTGGGAGACAAGCGACGAGGACGAGTCATTCTCCAGATACGTATGAGAGGAATTAACCCGCGCAACCCGGCTGATCATCATCGCCACTTAAATGTACATCCCACCTTGGCTTTAGTTTGGCCAAGAGCGGTCTACTCGATCTAGCTGTCACCTCACGGATCAGAGAGGATATCCCAGACCCACCCCTCGCAGACCGAATTGCCGAACTGCGAGCACTCCAAGTCCAACAGATTGGCTCTGTGTTCGTCCTCGGACTTTCCGCCCTAGGAGGCGGGGACATGTTGGCAGACGATGAATTTCCTGAAGTCATGGCATAGAAGACTTCTTCAATGAACAAGGCCGCGTCAGGAATCGACCTGACTGGAGAGATTGGCAGCATGTCTGGGGACACTGCCTGAAGGGAAGAGACGTCTTTCTGACTTGGGACCGCCCAATCCTAAACTAAAGCCAAGGTGAAATACGCAGTTGCACAGGGTAAATTTGTGAAGGAACTGGGTTAGCTGGTCTCGGGAGTTACGAGGGGTTGGTGATGGGCGTGAGGGAGATAGACCGGTGTCTGGAACAGTGGCGGATGGAAGTCAAGGACTTGCGACAGCGGATGATCCTGGCGCCGACGCCCAGGGAGCGGGAGAGGTGGTACGCCGTGCTGCTGCTGGCCCAGGGCTGGACGGCAGCGGCCACGGCGGAGACTCTGGAAAGGGACCCACACACTATTGGCCGATGGGCGTCGGCCTTCGGCGAGGGAGGGCCTGCAGCCCTGATATTCGAGCAGACCGGTGGTTCCCCCCCGCCCTTGACCAAGCGCAGCAGGAGGAATTGAAAGAGGCGGTGCAACAGCCTCCCGCTTCGTCGGGCATCGGTATGGCCAACTGGTATTGGAAGGTGGTGCGGCGGTTTGCCTCGGAGCGCCTCGGCATTGAGTTGAGCCGCAGCAGTTGCCTGAACTGGATGCACCGCTTGGGATTTGCCTTCAAGCGGCCCAAGAAGCGGTTGCTCAAGGCTGATGAGGCCAAGCGGGAGGCTTTCGTGGCGGAGTACGCCGTCCTGAGGGAGGAGGCCCAACGGACTGAAGCCAGGATATTCTTTGCCGACGAGGCCCACTTCCGGGCGGACGCGGAACTGCGGGGCAAGTGGGTGCTGAAGGGCCAGCCTGCTTTGGTGGACTCGACCAGCCCGCGGTATGGGGAGAAGGCCAACTACTATTCGGCGGTGTGCCTGGAGACGGGTGAGGTGGAATGGATGGAACTGGAGGGCAACAGCAACAGCGGGACCTCGGTTGCCTTCCTGAAGCAACTGAGGGAAAAACATCCAGAGCCGATGCGGGTCATCTGGGACAACGCGCCGGCCCATCGTGGCGAGGCGGTGCGGGAATATCTGCGGACGCCCGGACTTGACCTGCGGTTGGTGAACCTGCCGGGGTACAGCCCGGACTTCAACTCCGATGAGGCGGTCTGGGGCTGGGCGAGAGAGGAGGCGACGGGCAATCTCTGCCTGGGCAGCAGGGCGGCGGTGCAGGAAAGGGTCGGCAACTTCCTGGCCGGGCTGGCCAGCCGGAGAGACGAGGTGAGGCGCCGCTGCCGGACGGTACTGCAGTCACGGGCCGAAGCACTGCTGCCGAATTCCCAGCACGATTCCTCGCCTCAGGCAAATGCACATCCCACCTTGGCTTTGGTTTAGACGCAGCCACGGAATTAAAAGCCAAACTTGGCATTGTCGTGATGAAACCCGAGGACCTCCTCTCAAGCTTCTCCTAACCAAAGGCAAAAGGATAAAAACATGGTCAGCGAAGCTGAAGTAGAACAGGTAGCCATCGAATGGCTATCCAGCCTTGGCTGGCAGACCGCCTATGGCCCCGACATAGCCCCCGACACCCCTGGCGCCGAGCGCACCGACTTCACCTAGGTGGTACTGGAGGAACGGCTCCGGAACGCCCTCGTCAACCTCAACCCCGGCCTTCCCCCGTCAGCGCTAGAAACAGGTCTTCGCCAACTCATCAACCCCGACGGGCCGACCCTGGAGGCCCGGAACCGGTCCATCCACCATGTCCTCACGCGGGGAGTAACTGTCCCTGTCAGAAAGACCGATGGGACGACGAGCGGCGAACCCGCGGCAGTCATCGACTTCGAGAACCCCGACAACAACGACTGGCTGGCGGTCAACCAGTCCACCCGGAGAGCGGATATAGTCCTCTTCCTGAACGGCCTCCCCCTGGGCATCATAGAACTAAAGAACCCCGCCGACGAGAACGCCGACGTCTGGGACGCCTGGAATCAACTCCAGACATACAAAGCTGAACTGCCCACCCTGTTCTCAATGAACGAGATGCTGATGGTCTCCGACGGCCTCAACGCCCGGGTAGGTACGTTGACCGCGGGGAAGGAGTGGTTCAAGCCTTGGAAGACCATGGAGGATCAGGAACCCGGCGCTGCCAACCTCCCCGAGCTCCAAGTGATGCTGGAAGGCATCTGCGAGCAGAGCAACTTCCTGACACTCCTCGAGGACTTCATCGTGTTCGATGACGATGGGAGCGGGAAACTCGTCAAGAAGATGGCTGGGTACCACCAGTTCCACGCCATCCAAGCCGCCGTCGAAGAGACCCTCCGGGCCACCGAACTTCAGGAGAGGGCTTCCCGGACAGCAACCCGACAAGGAGGAAAGCCGGGGGACCGGCGGATCGGAGTCGTCTGGCACAACCAGGGTTCAGGGAAGAGCCTGACCATGGCCTTCTACGCCGGTTCCATCATCCGGGACCCGGCAATGAACAACCCCACCATCGTGGTCCTAACCGACCGAAACGACCTGGACGACCAACTTTTCGGCACCTTCTCCCGGGGCCAGGAACTCCTCAGGCAGGACCCAGCACAAGCGGAAAGCAGAGCCGACCTCCGGAACAAGCTCTCCGTGAACGTCGGTGGAGTGGTCTTCACGACAATCCAGAAATTCTTCCCAGAACAAAAAGGAGACTCCCACCCGATCCTCTCGGACCGGCGCAACATCGTGGTCATCGCCGATGAGTCCCACCGGAGCCAGTACGACTTCATCGACGGATACGCTCGGCACATGCGGGACGCTCTGCCGAAGGCCTCATTCCTGGGTTTCACTGGAACACCCATCGAACTGGACGACGCCAACACCCGTGCCGTCTTTGGAGACTACATCAGCGTCTATGACATCACCCGCTCCGAAGCGGACGGGGCAACCGTCCCCATCTACTAGGAGAGCCGGCTCGCCGAACTGGCCCTGGACGAAGAGGAAAAACCCAACATCGACCCTGAGTTCGAGGAACTGACCGAAGGGGAGGAGCTGGAAGAAAAGGAAGCGCTCAAGACCAAGTGGGCCCAGCTTGAGGCCGTGGTCGGGGCAGACAACCGGGTGCGGCAGATTGCAGAGGATATTGTCGAACACTTCGATGCCCGGCTGGACCAATTGGACTGGAAGGCGATGGTCGTCTGCATGAGCCGGCGGATCTGCGTAGAACTTTACAGGGAGTTGGTGAAAATTCGCCTCGAATGGGAAGACGCCGACGACACCAAGGGCGAAATCAAGGTGGTGATGACCGGCTCGGCATCCGATCCAGTGGACTGGCAGAAACACATCCGCGGCAAGCCTGTTCGGGAGACGCTTGCCAACCGGTTCCGTGACCCAAACGACCTGTTCAGGGTCGTGCTGGTCAGGGACATGTGGCTCACCGGGTTCGACGCCCCCAGCCTCCACACCATGTACATGGACAAGCCCATGCAGGGTCATGAGCTATTTCAGGCCATCACCCGGGTGACCCGGGTATTCAAGGACAAGCCCGGCGGGCTGGTGGTGGATTACCTGGGGCTGGCGAATGACCTGAAAAAGGCGGTCGATAACTACACCAGGAGCGGAGGCAGAGGGAAGGCTGCCTTCGACAAGGCGGACGCGATAGCGGTGATGCTGGAGAAGCACGAGGTCTGCTGCGCGATGTTCCACGGGTTCGACTGGTCTGCTTGGACCCGCGGAAATCCTGCCGACAGGCTGACCATCATTCCCGCGGCCCAGGACCATATCCTGGAGCAGGAAGGGGAGGAACACAGTAACGACAAGGGTCAAAACGGCAACAGGGGTCGAACAAAAAGGGATAGATACCTCCAGCCCGTAATGGAACTGACCAAGGCCTTCACATTGTCCGTGCCGGACGCAGAGGCCATCCGTATTCGGGACGATGTGAACCTCTTCCAAACTATCAGGGCGGCGATACTGAAGAAGGCCCCCAGCGAACAGAGGACTACAGAAGACCTGGATTCCGCCATAGAGCAGATTGTCTCCAGAGCCGTGGCGTCGGAAGGGGTCGTGAACATCATCGCGGAGGCGGGGCTCCGGAACCCGGACATTTCGGTGCTGTCCGACGACTTCCTGTCCGAAGTCCGGGGGATGCCCCACCGGAACCTAGCGGTCGAACTGCTCCAGAAACTCATCAGGGGGGAACTCCCCACACGGAGACGCCAGAACGTGATCCAAGCCCGTTCATTTGCCGGGATGCTGGAAGATGCCATCCGCCGGTATCAGAACAGAACCATCGAAGCCGCCCAGGTCATCGAGGAACTGATCGAGCTTGCCAAGGAGATGAGGGAGGACTTCGCCCGGGGCCAGGAACTGGGCCTGAACGAAGACGAACTGACCTTCTACGACGCGCTGGAGACCAACGACAGCGCGGTGAAGGTGCTGGGAGACGAGACTCTCCGGACCATCGCGCAGGAGTTGGTGGAGACGGTCATGAGGAACGCCACCATCGACTGGACGGTTAGGGAGAGCGTCAGGGCGGGGATGAGGAACGCCGTGCGGCGGGTACTAAGGAAGCACGGGTACCCGCCGGACAAACAGGATCAGGCGGTCGATAGGGTGATAGAGCAGGCGGAGTTGCTGTCGGAGGAATGGGCGACCGCGTAAGGTCACCTGAGCAAGGCATGTCGAATTTGGAGCCATTCGTATGTATGGGATGTATTGATGAACCAGGGATCCAAACCATCATCGAATACAACAAGGTTGATGAGGAATGCTCGTACTGCAAGAGCCAAGGCATTCCGGTTGCGCCTCTCGATGAAGTAACGGATCACATGAAGTCGTGTATTCAGCATGAATATGATGACGTGAATAATTGGGCTGTTTACGACAGCGAATCGGGGTACAGGGTCAAAACCTGGGATACCTGAGACTTGCTCACAGATGAACTCCAGATCGACTTCCCTAACGACCACGACCGGGAACTCCTCAACGATATAATCGGTCGACTCTCCGATAGCACCTGGTGCGAAGGAGACCCCCTCGACATAACTGACCAAGAGAAAGTACGTTACGACTGGGCGTGGTTCTCAGAGGTCGTGATGCACCATAGGAGGTTTTTCTTTGAGGATTATGAAGATAATCCCGCAGACGATGACAGATCTCCAAGAGTCCTACTAGAAAGAATCTTTGAGTGCGCAGAAAATTACGACGTGATCCGAGTTCTGCCAGCCGGCACTATGCTGTTTAGAGCGCGCCATCAAGCACCGAATACAAAGCTTACCTCAGCTCAGGAACTTGGAACTCCGCCAAAGAAGTCCGCTAATCAGGCCAACCGTATGAGCCCTGCCGGCATCCCTATGTTTTACGCTTCCGACAAAGCCGAGACGGCAGTACGTGAGACCGCCAAGAGGTGCGGAAGGTTCGCCTTAGGACTTTTCGAAACCAGACGTGCAGCCACAATTCTGGACCTGACAGAGATTCCGCCCGTCCCTAGCCTGTTCGCAGTTATTCCTGACAGCCTAGAGTTCCGACCCAAAGAGGTGTTGGCATTCCTGAATCATGTGGCAGATGAAATGTCTAAACCCATTCAGAGGGATGATCGAGTCCACATCGAATACGTCCCTACTCAAGTTGTAACCGAGTTTGTTCGGTCCAGACGCACTGAAGACGAAACCCGCATAGACGGGATCAAGTATTGGAGTGCTGTTCACCCCAACCACGCCTCGTATGCGATCTTCGCCACTCAGGAAAATCTCTTGCCAACTAATGGTGGTATCCAGAGACCAGACGAAGATCGGTGGCTGGAACTCGTTTCCGTGAATGAACACGATGTTAAAGCAGACCACATAGAGCAATGGAAGACTGAAATCCCTGAACGATACGAAAGAGACTACCAGAGGCTACTTTCCGGAGATGAGTAATTCATTAGGAGCAGGTTTGGAGGACGGCAACCTGGATGCCATTGACGATAAGACCCTCCAGCTCAACTCAAGAGGATAATCTCAGGAGAAAGAGAGTGGGAACGGTGAAGGTGACCATCGGAGTCGGAGACCCCCAGGTTCGGCACTTTGAGGACGTGGAGGTCGTGGTGGACACCGGGTCCACCTACACCGCGGTACCCCGGGAACTGATGCAGAGGCTGGGAGTGCCGGTCGAAAGGTCCCTGACGTCGGAGACGGCCGACGGAAGAATCGTCCCAGTCAACGTCGGAGAGGCCATCATAAGGCTGGAGGGACTGGAGTTCCACACTCCCGTGATATTCGCCGAACCCGGCGAGCCCAGCCTGCTGGGCGTCGTATCTCTGGAGCAAGCTGCCCTAGCCGTCGACCCCCTGGCAGGACGGCTGATACCGGCAAACCTGCTGCGCCTCTAACCAAGGGAAAACACAAGGCCGCCCAGGAACCGTTCAGACAACTGACCAGGGTCCACCACAACGGTCAAACCTGCCCATGGAGACCGGGATGAGCCAGAACAGAGCGGCGTCCTACACCCGGATTTCCCCAGACAGCCAACAGTCGGTCATGGCACAACTCGAAAGCATCCATGTCAAGGGCGCCGAGATATTGGGCCTCTGGGGCGACGTGATCGTGTACCGCTTTCGGGATTACAGACGGCAGTAAATCAGTCAGGGTGGAGACGTTGAAAGAGCCGGAAGAGACGGCGTTGTCGGTGCGACTATTCTTCCTCGCCACCGTCCGGAACTTGGAAGGCGGCGGTTTCCCGGCTGCGCTTGAGCCGGTAGCTCTCGCCGTTCATTTCCAGGATGTGGACGTGGTGGGTGAGACGGTCCAGTAGCGCTCCGGTGAGCCGTTCCGAGCCGAAGACCTCGGTCCACTCGTCGAAGGGCAGGTTGGTGGGCACCAGGATGGATCCCCGCTCGTAGCGCTGACTGAAGACCTCGAAGAGCAGTCCCGCGCCGGTTCTGGAAAGGGGCACGAAGCCCAGTTCGTCGATGATCAGCAGGTTGAGCCGGGCCAGTTGTTTCTGCAAGTTCAACAAGCGCCTTTCGTCCCTGGCCTCCATCATCTCGTGGACCAGGGCCGCTGCGGTGGAGAAACCCACGGACATCCCGCGCTGGCAGGCGGCCAAGCCCAGCCCCAGGGCCACGTGTGTCTTGCCGGTGCCGCTGTTGCCGACGGCTATGACGTTCTCCCGGCGCTGGATGTATTCACAGCGTGCCAACTCCATCACCAGCGCCTTGTTCAGCGACGGTATGGCCGGGAAGTCGAGGGTGTCCAGGCTCTTCACGGCAGGAAAGCGGGCGGCACGGATCCGCCGCTCCACCATGCGCTGGTGGCGGTCGATGAGTTCCAGCTCGGCGAGGCGCAGCAGGTACTGGGGATGATCCACACCCTCGGCGGCGCACTGGGCTGCCATCTTCCCGTATTCCCTGAGGAAGCTGGGCAGTTTCAGCTCTTTGAGATGGTGTTCCAATAGCAGCGTCGACCGGTCGCTCATGCCGCCCTCCCCGACAGCAAGGTCATGTAGTCCCCGGCGGACGTGGTGCTCACCCGGACTCGGGGCAGGTAGGGATAGAGCTCCAGGTCCAGCCTGGGCGGCCGCCCCTCCAGCCGGCACAACACCAGGTGCTTCACGGCGTCAAAGCTGATGGCTCCCAGCCGGAGGGCGTCCTCTGCTGCTGCAGCCACCTCCTGCTGGGAGAAGGTCTCCAGCAGCCTCAGCACCTGCACGTACTCCCGCTTGCCCCGCCGTCCCATCCGGGACTCCAGCAGCCGGCGCAGCGTCCCGAACTCCTCGGGGAGTTCCCATCCCTGCAGCGGCGCGGCCTGGTCCAGGGCGCCCGGCTTACGCTCCAACAGCGGCAGGTAGTGGGTGGGGTCATAGACGAAGTCGTCCCGGTCGTATGATCTGGGATGCCTGGCGATGACCTCGGTTCCGCAGCTGATCACCACTGCGTCGACGTAGCCCCGTACCAGAACGTCCCGGTATCCGTAGGCCACCGGCACCGAGTAGTCGTTGGTCCGGTACCTGACCAGGGACAGCGAACTCACCCGGCCAACCTGCTTGTCGCAGGCGTCGTAGGCTACCGGCGGCAGGGGCAGCAGGGCGTCCAGGTCCCGCTCCATCCTCTGGCCGATGGTCTCTGTATGTCCCCTAAGCCTGGCGTCCATCCGTTCCAGGCATCGTTGTTCCAGGTAGGCATTGAGTGCATCGAAGCTCTCAAAAGACGGCACCGGCACCAGAAAGTTTCGCCGCACGTACCCCACCAGGCCCTCTACCTTGCCTTTGTCATTCCCCTTGCCGGGGCGGCCGAACCGGTCCTCGAACAGATGGTGGGACTGGAGCTCGGTGCAAGGCGCGGGTGCGCTGGCGCCGGCCGTCTCCCAGGATCTTCGCCACCGCCAGCCTGGTGTTGTCGTAGAGGATGCTCTGGGGCACTCCGCCCAGAACGGTGAGGAGATATATTGACGCCGAGACTCCGCCGACGCGGCGAACTCCGGCAATTCCTCCGGCACCAGCATCTGATACCATCGCAGACTAAGCAAAGGACATTTCTGCTGAACACTTAACCGGACATTTCTGCTGAACTTCGACAGACTTTTGTCAGCGATTACCCGCCCGCACGGGACAATTTACCTCTGCCGCTTACAGTTGACGGCGTGTCGCTCGTTCCGCAACCCAAGAGGAAAAACAGGAGCGCCGAAGCAAGGAATATCCGAATCACCGAGCCGCTGGGTGTCATGAATCGTTTAGCTGACACGGACTTACCTCCCAATGTGTAATTAGATGAGGCTGATGCTAATCGACACATCCGACGCAGTAGTTGTCCTCGAGCCAATTAGCTACTAAACTAAAGCCAAGGTGGGATGTACATTTAAGTGGCGATGATGATCAGCCGGGTTGCGCGGGTTAATTCCTCTCATACGTATCTGGAGAATGACTCGTCCTCGTCGCTTGTCTCCCACCGTCTGCGCATTTCACCTTGGCTTCGGTTTAGGTCCGTTGATTAACGATTTTAGTAAAGTTTTATCTTATATATATATATATATTGTATAATAATCATTATATTCGTAATTATATTCATAAATTATTGTAATTTGTGATAATCCGCAGGGCATATCGACATACCATAATAGAGTCAATAGATCCGGGCCTGAGCACCAGGACGACTGCGAAGCCAAAGGGCTCGTCCGTAGAGCCGGGCAATGGTGTCCATGGGACGGAATGCGCAGGTTTTGGCTCGCAGGAGCTTGGACATCCGGGCTGGAAACCATCATTCCAAGCGCAGGGCTTTCAGTTCGGCATTGATTAAACTAAAGCAAAGTCGAAATGCGCATGGTCGCGGGGGGATTCGGAGAGGGATTGCGTTAGTCTGTACCAGAATCAGTGCGGAGCGTGGTGTCTGGAATGGGAGAGATGAAGCGGTTCCTCAAGCAGTGGGAGACGGATGTCCCTATTGTGCATCGGCGGCTGATCCTTGCACCCACTCTCCCCGGGAGCGGGAACGGTGGCATGCCACCTGGCTCTTGTCCCAAGGCCGTGTCAACGCCGACGAACATCTGCCCCAGTGTCGCTGTCGTTGTCCAGCGATTCTGTCCGTAGAAATGGGCAGTAAAAGTGTCAGTCCGAGCGTTTGGTGATCAATTGGGGCAGTGGTCTGGAGCCGCGGTTATGCGGACGGTTGGTAGGCTGGGTCAGGGCGCGGGCGTACTTGCGCACGGTGTTGCGCGAGACCCCGAACTGGCGGGCGATCTCCCGTAGGGCGAGGCCCTATGGGGCCTAGATTTGTCCTGGGTTGCCGGGCTTCGGCGCCTATAGATATTCGTTCCCAGAACCTATCTAAGTGCTTGTCGGCCTGACGCAGCGGGTTGTAAGACCGGACGTGCGTGGCCGTTATCCTTGCTCAAAGACGGTTTCCAATTTCGAGGCACTGTCGAAGAAGTGTTGGAGGCTTTGGTTTACACGGAAGAATATGTCGGCCCTGAGCTGATCGCCGGTGGCGTTGTCACAAATGCCGCCCTCGGTCATCAGGTCCAGAGTGTTCAGTGTGTGGCTAAGGTCGGCCCCACCATTTTCCCGTGTGTTGACGATCAGTTCCTGCCACTTCTTAACGCTCATATTCAGGAAGAAATCGGCGTCGATGAGGTCGTATTCCGTTCCTTCCTTGACCTCTACACACTGGAATGCTTCGAAGGTGATCAAGAAGACCCGTTCTCCAACTGACACGCCCATTAACGCGTCTACGCTACCCAGACGCCTGAATTCCGGGTCTTTGTTGACCAGTTCCTGCAGACCCTGAAACCATTCTACAGACGGGAACACCAACGTCTTCGCCGCTTGGGCGCTCATCCGTTTCCTCCTGCGAACTGTTGCCGGGTGTCGAGGTGAAAGACCTTCCAGGAGCACTATTCCTTGAAGTAGGGCTCTCCGGATTCCTTGGCCTGGCTGAAGGGGACCATGTTTTTCATGTGGTAATCCGGGTCCGAGTTGGCGGGCGCGTTACCCAAAGCCTGGTCGACCATCTTGACGTACTTGGGATCCAACTGGGCGAACTTGTCGGCCTCGGAACGTACGTATGTTATCTGGGACATTATCCGATGCAGTTGATCGCTGGCGCAGAATTGGCAGCTGGAGGGCGCCGGCGAACTGAACGATCGCAAGAACGCGCTGTTTACCGACTTGCAGTCCTGGCACCGGTATTCATAAATCGGCATGACGCATTCCTAAGCCGGGCTGGTTTCTTCCCGGCGCAGGTACGGAGTCAGGGCCGGTGACAGGTTAGCCTCGGTTTTGGGGACGCCCACCCATTCCATTCGAGCCAAGTATTCCTCGATGTATCTCTGCTGAAGATCCCTGACCACCGCCATCCCCGCGGAGATGTTGGCCAAACCTTCGCCAAAGATGATGGCCAGTGCCTCCCAGAGCACCGGGTCCTTGAGTTCGAGGCCGATGTCGTGTTCAACGCCCTGCATCAGGTTGCTGAGCCCCTTGGCAAAACCCTCTTCCTGGTGCTCAACGGCGTACTTAACGTGGGCCATGCCGTAGGCCATATGTCGGGCCTTATCTTCGATGCAGCGGCGGAACAGGTATTTGTCCGCCGGGTTGCTGGCGTAGGCTTCGCCGTAGCGGTAGAGCAGCAGGGTGAGCGAACCGCGGATGATGTAAAGGTAGAGGGCGGCTTCGGTCCACCCGGCCCGCACCTCAACCAAGCGGCGGTTGATGTGCCCGGAACTCTCTAATCCCAGCGCGCCGTCATTAGCCAGGGCCCGCTGCCGGAATACCGAGTAGTGGCGGCCGGTGTCGAATATCTCGGTGGCAAGGAATGTCTTGACCTCGTGATAAGCGTAATTCATCTTGTGGAGCCAATTGCCTATCGTGTCGGTCTCAATGGAAGCCTGCTGGGCCAGCTCGGTGCACATCTGGCGCATGGCCAGCTCCACCTCATCGGGCAGGACAGTCAACTCGTCCCAAGGGACATCGGCATGGGCCATCCACCGCCTCTGGATGGCCTCCTCGTAGAGGTCAACGGCGTTGTCGGCCCAGATGTCCACCTTGGAACTGAGGGCGTAAAAGTCGGTCCTGGGGACCCCCGGTACTGTAGAGGCGCCGCGGGGCCGCCGGCTCATGTCAGTGCTGAACTCGGGGACTTCGCCATAACTGCCCACGTTAAGTCCACGCATGGTCAGGCCGTGTTTGCCCGGCTCCACCCTGACTCCCCACTCGAGAGTGTCATTCATCCAAGCCAGGGGAGCGGCCCTGGAAGCAGGGGGTTCAGAAATCTCGTCGGATGCCGACGGGGAATCCTGCTCTTCAGGCGAATCCGCCTTGGTTTCTTCGTTTAACGACATCACAGTCCTCGGGGGATCCTGTGGTAATGATTCTGGTTTGGCCTGCATAAAGCGAGACCTCCCTCGATGGCTCGGGGGAGATCTCGAGGTTGAGCAACGATTCGGCTACGCGGCCGCTTGGTAGGTCTCGAGCAGGGCGGGGTTGACCCGGCCGTTGTGGATACGGTCGTCGAAACCGGCGGACTTGAGGCGCTGGAAGTACTCCTTGACCTGCCTTTGCCGGATGGCCATCAGGATCTTTTGGCCCTCGTCAACCTTGTCCTTGCCGCCGCCGAGCAGCACGGCCAAGGCCTCGCTGGTGAGCGCGTTGACGCCAGCCGGATTCTCGCCACCGGCTCCGGTGGCCTGACGGGCTTCACCCTCATCCAGGTAACCGTGAATCTCCTCGCGACGGTCTGGGGCGAACTCGTTCATGTAGCGCAGGTGAAGTACGCCGATGGCCACGTGACGGGCCTCATCCTGGGCGCAGCGCCGGTAGATCGCCTTTTCCGCCTCGTTATAGGCCATGAGTTCGCCGAGCCGGAAGAGAGTCAAGACGTTACCTTCACCGGTGATGTGCAGGCGGGACGAGAGCTCGGTGAATTCTCGGGCGTTGTCCGTGCTGCCGCCGACCACATCGCTTACGGTGTCGATCATGCGCATCAGTCCGCCACCATTGGCCAAGGCCCGCTTCCGGAAAACGTCCAGATGACGGGACTCGTCCATAACCTGGGCCAGCAGAGCCAGCCGGACCTCATGGTAGTCGGGGGACATTGAGGAGATGAACCGGCCCGGTACATCGGAGGCGACGAACTCCACCTGGGCGAAAAATGTAGCCAGCTGGCACTGAGCGGCCTCTAGGTCATCGGGCAGTTCCTGGATGGTTTCCCAAGGAATATCAGTGGCGGAACTCCACTGGCGGGTGACAAACTCGTGGTAGAGCTTGGTCAGGTTATGCGCCCAGACCTCGCTCTTGGTCCGGAAGGTATAGGCTCCGAACCGAGGAACATTGTTGCGGGGTATGGAACCTTCGACCCGGCCCGTATCGTTCCTGGAGACCTCATCAACGTCCTCACGAGTAACGCTTTCCTCAAGCTGATTCAGCCAGGAAAGGTCGAATCCCTGCTCTTTGGCTCGTTCCCAGTAAGAAGTGCGGTTTTGCACCGTGGCCATTATGATACACCCCTTCGAAAGATTCGCCCTGCCCCGAGTTGGGCACAGCTTTGCCCATTATGCACAATACGTTGCATTGGTAACGTTGTCAACCTCAAAAGCAGGATGATTGCAAAGTCAGGAGACTTGGCCGCGGAGGCGGGCGATGGTCTGGGTTGGGCGGAAGGCACAGGTCTTGGCTCGCAGGGGCATGGACATCTGGAGGGGAAACCATCCCTCCAGGCGCAGGGCGTTGAGCGCTGTGTTGACCAGGCTGGCGTATACCTCGCCCAGACCCGGACGGCGCAGCGTGTGGACGTCCTCGTCCCAACTGCGGTCTTTAACGTGATGCAGGCTGTTCTCAACGCTCCAGTGGTTGCGGATCACTTGAAGGAGTTCTTTGGGTGCGCAGCGACGGGAACTCAGGCTGGTCAGCAGATACCAGCGCTCCCGGCTCACCTCCCCGGTGGCTATGTCCACCCTCTCCTTCTCCAACATCACACCCTGCCTCACTCCTGGAAAGCCCAACTCATCCCGGATATAGCCGGCCAGTGCCTCATCAGTCCAGATGCGCCGTTTCTCGATCACGCCCGCTTTTTTTCCACGCTCTGCGCCTCGGGCTCCACCGGTCCCTCCCCAGCAAATCCCTCTGCCAATGCCGCCAGCACCTGGGGTTGGTTCCCCTTAATGCGCACCAGGTAGTCCCGTCCGTGGCTCACGATGGCCTGGCACAGGTCCCGCTCCGCATAGAGAGCGTCCATGGTCAGCAGCCTCAGGCCGGGATAGCGCTCGAACAGTTGCCCCAGCTGTTCCCGCAACACCCCGGGTTCGTACCGTTTCTCCGATGCCGGCCACTGGGCCAGGCACAGCTTCAGGTCATGGGCCAGTACGTTCACCATCACCAGAGGATTGCCGCTTACGTCCTCGGACTGCTTGGCCCATTTGCCGTCCACCGAGGCGTGCACCTCCTGGTCCGCCACCACCTGGGCCACCCATCCCGCTAGGGCGCCCTGCAGCTGCTCATAAGGGACCCCGGCCAGGGTGCGGGAGATGGTGGTGGCGTGGGGCGGATGGTCCCGCACAAAGCCCAACGGCTCCCTCAGCACCGGCCAGTGCATCTTGGCGAAGAGGGCGATGTGGGCCATGGTGGTCTGACCACAAACCAAGCCCAGCAGGGTCAGTCGGAGGATGGCCTGAAAGGGATGCCGGACTCCCCTGGCCCTCCTGGGATCCGGCACCAGTTCCAAACATCCGAACAGAGATTCCGCCGCCTCCATATCCGCACACTCCCATATCTCACTTCCCTGTCTGTATAAACTTCCCTCCGCGACTTTGCAATCGTCCTGCCTCAAAGCCAGGATGATTGCAAAGTCAGGAGACTTGGCCGCGGAGGCGGGCGATGGTCTGGGTTGGGCGGAAGGCACAGGTCTTGGCTCGCAGGGGCATGGACATCTGGAGGGGAAACCATCCCTCCAGGCGCAGGGCGTTGAGCGCTGTGTTGACCAGGCTGGCGTATACCTCGCCCAGACCCGGACGGCGCAGCGTGTGGACGTCCTCGTCCCAACTGCGGTCTTTAACGTGATGCAGGCTGTTCTCAACGCTCCAGTGGTTGCGGATCACTTGAAGGAGTTCTTTGGGTGCGCAGCGACGGGAACTCAGGCTGGTCAGCAGATACCAGCGCTCCCGGCTCACCTCCCCGGTGGCTATGTCCACCCTCTCCTTCTCCAACATCACACCCTGCCTCACTCCTGGAAAGCCCAACTCATCCCGGATATAGCCGGCCAGCGCCTCATCAGTCCAGATGCGCCGTTTCTCGATCACGCCCGCTTTTTTTCCACGCTCTGCGCCTCGGGCTCCACCGGTCCCTCCCCAGCAAATCCCTCTGCCAATGCCGCCAGCACCTGGGGTTGGTTCCCCTTAATGCGCACCAGGTAGTCCCGTCCGTGGCTCACGATGGCCTGGCACAGGTCCCGCTCCGCATAGAGAGCGTCCATGGTCAGCAGCCTCAGGCCGGGATAGCGCTCGAACAGTTGCCCCAGCTGTTCCCGCAACACCCCGGGTTCGTACCGTTTCTCCGATGCCGGCCACTGGGCCAGGCACAGCTTCAGGTCATGGGCCAGTACGTTCACCATCACCAGAGGATTGCCGCTTACGTCCTCGGACTGCTTGGCCCATTTGCCGTCCACCGAGGCGTGCACCTCCTGGTCCGCCACCACCTGGGCCACCCATCCCGCTAGGGCGCCCTGCAGCTGCTCATAAGGGACCCCGGCCAGGGTGCGGGAGATGGTGGTGGCGTGGGGCGGATGGTCCCGCACAAAGCCCAACGGCTCCCTCAGCACCGGCCAGTGCATCTTGGCGAAGAGGGCGATGTGGGCCATGGTGGTCTGACCACAAACCAAGCCCAGCAGGGTCAGTCGGAGGATGGCCTGAAAGGGATGCCGGACTCCCCTGGCCCTCCTGGGATCCGGCACCAGTTCCAAACATCCGAACAGAGATTCCGCCGCCTCCATATCCGCACACTCCCATATCTCACTTACCTGTCTGTATAAACTTCCCTCCACCACTTTGCAATCGTCCTGGCCTCAAAGCCAGGACGATTGCAAAGTCCTTTTCTACCCGCTCATGGTGAGCCTGTCGAACCATCGGTGGCTAGTATGGGCATCCTTCGACAAGCTCAGGATGAGCAGAAACCGATAGGCGACGTTACTTTGCAATCGTCCTAGCCTCAAAGCCAGGATGATTGCAAAGTCAGGAGACTTGGCCGCGGAGGCGGGCGATGGTCTGGGTTGGGCGGAAGGCACAGGTCTTGGCTCGCAGGGGCATGGACATCTGGAGGGGAAACCATCCCTCCAGGCGCAGGGCGTTGAGCGCTGTGTTGACCAGGCTGGCGTATACCTCGCCCAGACCCGGACGGCGCAGCGTGTGGACGTCCTCGTCCCAACTGCGGTCTTTAACGTGATGCAGGCTGTTCTCAACGCTCCAGTGGTTGCGGATCACTTGAAGGAGTTCTTTGGGTGCGCAGCGACGGGAACTCAGGCTGGTCAGCAGATACCAGCGCTCCCGGCTCACCTCCCCGGTGGCTATGTCCACCCTCTCCTTCTCCAACATCACACCCTGCCTCACTCCTGGAAAGCCCAACTCATCCCGGATATAGCCGGCCAGCGCCTCATCAGTCCAGATGCGCCGTTTCTCGATCACGCCCGCTTTTTTCCACGCTCTGCGCCTCGGGCTCCACCGGTCCCTCCCCAGCAAATCCCTCTGCCAATGCCGCCAGCACCTGGGGTTGGTTCCCCTTAATGCGCACCAGGTAGTCCCGTCCGTGGCTCACGATGGCCTGGCACAGGTCCCGCTCCGCATAGAGAGCGTCCATGGTCAGCAGCCTCAGGCCGGGATAGCGCTCGAACAGTTGCCCCAGCTGTTCCCGCAACACCCCGGGTTCGTACCGTTTCTCCGATGCCGGCCACTGGGCCAGGCACAGCTTCAGGTCATGGGCCAGTACGTTCACCATCACCAGAGGATTGCCGCTTACGTCCTCGGACTGCTTGGCCCATTTGCCGTCCACCGAGGCGTGCACCTCCTGGTCCGCCACCACCTGGGCCACCCATCCCGCTAGGGCGCCCTGCAGCTGCTCATAAGGGACCCCGGCCAGGGTGCGGGAGATGGTGGTGGCGTGGGGCGGATGGTCCCGCACAAAGCCCAACGGCTCCCTCAGCACCGGCCAGTGCATCTTGGCGAAGAGGGCGATGTGGGCCATGGTGGTCTGACCACAAACCAAGCCCAGCAGGGTCAGTCGGAGGATGGCCTGAAAGGGATGCCGGACTCCCCTGGCCCTCCTGGGATCCGGCACCAGTTCCAAACATCCGAACAGAGATTCCGCCGCCTCCATATCCGCACACTCCCATATCTCACTTACCTGTCTGTATAAACTTCCCTCCGCGACTTTGCAATCGTCCTGCCTCAAAAGACGTCGAAATGACGTCATAACATGCCGAGATGGCGTTCCGTTTCAGGTGGTCGGGCCCGGAAAGTCATGCCGGCTCGGCGCAGGGCTGGGTTTGAAACCCTCCCCCACAGCGTGCAAACCACTGAATATTAAAAGCGCTCGACAGCGGGACGGGACCTGGCCTCAGCAGCCCTGGCGTTGTCTGCCAAGACCTGCATGAAGTATCTCATTCCCGGTTTCCAGGACCTCCCTGGCCGGATGGGGGCCTGTATGTGGAAACGAGGGATGAGGCCTCATTTCCTGGCACTGGGGAAGAGGCAGCGGAGGACGTCGTTGCACCTGGGAAGCAGTAGCTTTCCCAAGCAGCCTTCCAGGTAGATGGCGAGCCACACAGAGCTCCTGGGTCGGATACTGCGTTTGCGCAGCTTATCAAAGAGAATCCGGGCCCACTGATCGACATTCAACATGGGGTTGGGTCTGCCGGGGGTGACGGCGTCAGCCATCTCGTCGCACAATTCGAGGGTG
Organism: Dehalococcoidia bacterium; assembly: GCA_965262865.1. GTDB lineage: Bacteria > Chloroflexota > Dehalococcoidia > Lucifugimonadales > UBA3495 > VXOI01. The sequence goes on along the minus strand of OZ253565.1, from coordinate 4,652,294 downwards.
AGGGGCTGGGCGCGGTAGATTTCGCGCTCGGTGGCGTACTTGCACATCAGGGTGTCGACCTGTCTTCTGAGCTGGGCGAATGTCATTGCATAACCCGAATCCACCGAAGGACACGGATGGACGGCGTGAGGACAGCGGAGGGGGTGAGGGAGCTACAGGGGAGATGGCCTGGGCTCCATTGGAGAGATAGGAATCGGCGGACGTCTTCAGTCGCCGTAAGGGGCCCCTATGGCCGTCTGCGGGAGCTGCGATGAGCGGGATGGCGAGAGAATACGCAGCAGGGAACTCTCGCGGACCGGGGTGGCGCGAGTTTGCGGGGACGTTGGGTCAGTTGCAGGCTGGCCGTCAGGTTGGGATTGGAATGGCTCGCAGCCGGACTATGGCGCCAGTGAACTGGGTTTCCCAGGGCCAGCGCCGGGGGAGATGCAGGGTGAGGCGGCGCGCCGAGCGGGTGATCCGTCTGGCGAGAAGTGTCAAGGGTGTTGATGTCCAGCGAAAATGTCCGCCCAATTGGTCAGCGAAAATGTCCGATTAGGCGGTCGGCACGCGATCGGGCTGCTGTGCCAGGGTCGCGGTGGCTGTGCGCCTCACCGGCGGGCTGTCGGCCAGGGCATACTTTTTGGCGGTCTCCCTGTGGATGCCCAGTTCCCGGGCGATTGCCCGAAGGGACAGGCCCCTGAGTTTAGCCTCCTGAACGGATTTCCATATGGTCCTCTGACGAAGGGTGGGCTGTCTGTCCAGTTTCGCTCTGGATTTGCGTGTCCTCCGGGGACGGTCGACATTTCCTGTTTCCAGAGTTGCCAGGCTCTCTTGCCAGCGGCCGTTGACTGCCCTGCTCCATTGGCCCTCGTCGCCTCCTTGCGCGCGGGCGGCAACTGCCCTGAGCAGACCCGGTCGCGGCGGCGCCTCCTGGGTGGGGATGACCCGCCCCAAATATTGCACGGATATCAGGCCTTCCAGGTTCTCGTGTATTTCCACCTGCAATCCGGCGTAGCTGGGGCGATCCGTACCAGGCAACAATTGGAACCAGGCAACAATTGGAGCGTTCGCGTGTTGTACTTGACGGTGTTGTCTCTGGCCACCTTGCGGGAGTGCTTGAAGCAAAGGACATGTTCCAAGGACAGAGACGGGTCCAGGGGACGATAGGCTGGAGTCGATTCCTCTGCCTGCACTCCGAATTTCTGATTGAAGCGGGACAGGAAGCTGCGCAGGACGTCATTGGCCTCATCGATGGTGGCTGCTCCGGACAGCCTGAGCTCGGTTACCAGACGGTCCTGGAAGGTGCCCGCGGCGCGTTCGACCCGGCCCTTGGCCTGGGGTGATCCGGCGAAAATCTGCTGAATTCCCAGTTCCTCCATGGCGCGGGCGAACTGGGTGGGACCCGCTGGGTACTCGCTGAGATCGCCGGTGAACTTGAAGACCGGGTGGCGGTCGCTGTAGAGGGCCAAGGGTATTCCATGTTCTCTGATCAGGCCGCTCGTGAGCAGGAGGTAGCTCCGGGTATCCTCCTCCTTGGAAAACAGAGCGGGAGAACCGGGCGCCGGGCACGGTACCGGTGGCATCGTCCACTGTCAGCAGCAGCGTAAACCTGGAACATTTCTCACCCAGCCACTGGTGGTGGCTGCCGTCGATCTGCAAGAGCATCCCCTCTTGGGGCATACGCCGGCGGCGTACCCTGTGCTGTTGAGGGCGGCGGCTGCGCGGGCTGCCGATGCCAGCTCTGACTAGAATGCGGCGCACGGTGGGACGGCTCAGATCAATACCTTCTTGATCTCGCAGGAGTTCGGTGAGGTGAGTGTGGTTTGTTCCCGCGTAGTGAGTGCTGGCCAGTTTCACCACTTCTGAGGATTGGGACTCCGGGATAGCGTTGTGGGGTCGTCGGCCCCGGTTGCCATGGGCCAAGGCGGCGGCTCCGTCCTTTCGGTAGGCATTCAGGAGCCTCCTGGTGTGGCGCTCACTCATCCCGAGAATCTCGGCGGCTTGGACGATAGGGGTCTGATATTCCAGGATGTTGTTGAGCACGTGCAGTCTCGCTAACTCTCTCTGTTTCAATGTCACGCCCTTCATGGATGGACTGCGATCATTGGTCTGCGCCATCTCGGCTGGGGTCTGACCCTTGGATTGACTGGCTTTAATGCCTTCAAAATGATCTGTCGGCCCCATTCTGTGATGGCTAGACAATGCCAACGGCCTTGGCGAGAAGTGACCTGATAGGAGCTTGGCTTCAAGTCCCGTCGCAGTCTTGTCCGATCGCCACGCCGTCTGGGCATCCTTCCGGAGGTCAAGATGACAGGAGTCCTCAGTACGGCAGCGGATAACATTGCTCAAGTGGTCGTCGGAATCGACACTCACCAGGATCAGCACGTGGCGGTGGCCATTGACGATAGGGGTGTATATCTTTGCGAGCGCCACGCTCCAGCCAGTATTGGAGGTTACGCAGTTCTCGAACGCTGGGCCCGGAGCTTGGGAGAGATTCGCGCTTTCGGTATCGAGGGCACCGGTTCCTTCGGCGCCGGACTCGCCCGCTACTTGACTGGTTTAGGCTATACCGTTTTCGAGGTCAATCGTCCTGACCGGTCGACTCGATACCGGAAGGGGAAGAGCGATCCTACCGATGCGGAAGCGGCAGCACGGGCGGTACTTTCCGGAGTAGCTGACTCAACTCCCAAGTCGGGTGAAGGCGAAGTCGAAATGATCCGCATGCTCAAGTGCGCCAAGGACTCCGCCATCAAAGCCAGAACCCAAGCGGTTAATCAGATGAAATCCGTGGTGGTTACAGCCCCTGCTGAACTACGTGAGCTCCTGGGATCTCTGACCCTCGCTGCCCTCGTTTCTCGTTGCAAGAGCTTCCGTACAGGCCGGTTGGACGATCCAACGGCCGCCGCCAAGTTCACTCTTCGTTCTCTTGCCTGCCGACACCGCCACCTGAGCATGGAAATCCAAGGCCTGCAGGCTGAGCTAGCACGACTTACCCGCCAAGCATCACCGGCCCTGGTCAGCATCTTCGGGATAGGGCCCGACACTGCGGCTGCACTGCTGATCACGGCTGGAAGCAATCCAGAACGTCTACACTCCGAGGCTGCTTTCGCCGCTTTGTGCGGAGCAAGTCCGATACCTGCGTCCTCCGGCAAGACCAATCGGCATCGGCTGAACCGAGGAGGGGACCGCCAGGCCAATGCAGCCCTGCACCGCATTGTCGTTGTCAGGCTCCGTTACGACCTCAGGACCAAGGCGTACATGCGTCGACGCACTGGAGAGGGACTGAGCAAGACCGAGGTCATCCGATGCCTGAAACGCTATGGCGCTCGGGAAGTCTTCTCCGCTTTACAGAAACCTGCTACCGCAGCCCAATGCGCGGCTTGACATCTATAGGATCATCATTATCGCTGAACAGTTAACTACGGACCAAATCGTAGACCATCAACAGTCAAGGGCGCCGAGAAATTGGGCCAGGATCATGCTCCTGGACGAGCCGACTTCGGCGATGGACGTCGAGATGGGAGAAGTCCTGGAAGTCGTGCGGGAGCTCGCCCAGTCCCGGATGACCGTGGTGGCCGTCACCCACGAGATATGCTTCGCCCGGGAGGCCGCCGACCGCATCGTCTTCTTCGACGAGGGCCAGATCGTCGAGGACCATCCCCCGGAGGAATTCTTCCAGAACCCAAGGCACAGCCGGGCCAAGAGGTTCCTGGAAAAAATACTCTAGTATTACAGCGACGGTTTATATGGCGGGTTGATTTTCGCGACCGATTTGGACCTGAACCGTACTGCCATGAGCGTACCGCGATTTCTCACTAGTGGCCGAATACGAAGGATCAGACACCATAATTGGCAATCCGTCGTTGTAATACTAGTGCTCAGTCACGTCAGGAATTGATGGGGTAGAGGCGATGGAGTTTGGTTCTGGCATCTTGGATGCTGAAGCGCCAGTTGATGCGGGCTTGAGCTTCGTTTCGCTCCAGTTCCAGGGCGCGGACCTCCCGGCAGAGGGATTCCTCATCCGGGAGACGCTGCCTGAGGCAACTGCGGGAGAAAACGCTGAACTCGATTTCCGCCATATTGAGCCAACTGCCGTGCTTGGGCGTGTGGTGAAACTCCAGCCGCTTGGCAATGCTCCGGGCCTCGTCAGCCGGGAACGCCTCGTAGAGCGACGCCTTGCGATGGGTGTTCAGATTGTCCAAGACCACTCGAACCACCGCGATATCCGGATAGGCCTCATCCACCAGCCAGCGCATCTGGTGGGCAAAGTCCTCCTTGGTGCGCCGCTGGGTTACCTCTACGTGCCGCCAGCCGGCCAGGGGTTCGCAGGCCAGGAACAGGTTGCGGGTGCCCTCCCTCCGGTACTCGTAGTCCTCACGTCTGGGGTGTCCGGGTACCGCCGGGATGGGCGGCCGGGCATCGGCCAGCATCTGAGTGGATGTCTCATCGAAGCAGACCACCGGCCTTTCGGGATTGTAGGGTTCGGCATACAGGTCCAGGACATCCTCCATATGGGCCACGAACTCTGCGCTCACCTTGGGAATGCACCACTGTTTCTTCTGCCGCGGCTTGAGGACGTTTTTTTCAGATGCAGCCGCACCGTCTCGTGGGACAGCGAGTCAACCCCGCCCAGTTCAACCATCCGATCCGCCAGCAGGCGCAGGTTCCAGTGGTCGTGGCCCTCGGGGGCCGGGCTGCAGGCCAGGGCGATCAGATGGGCTTCGCCCCGGTCGTCCAGCTTGCGGTACCGGTGGGGCTGGGTCCGGTCCCTGAGCGCCCCGTCCAACCCATCCTCGGCGAAGCGCCGCTTGAGGCGAAACACCGTGCCCTCGGACACATCCAGAGCTTGCGCCACCTTGGAGGCGGACCAGCCCTCACCGGTCTTGAGCAGGATGCGGGCCCGGGTCGTAACCCTGGCCGGACTCCTCCCTGCCCGGACCATGTGCTCCAGTTGGTCGCGTTCCTCCGACGTCAGCCCAACCGCAAATTTCTCTCTGACCACACCGACACCTCACAACAACATATTCCTTAAGTCAGAGTACCATCGACATCTAAGTCGCTGAGCCTATCCATCAGACCAAATTTGACCGAGTACTAGCCTCAGGCGCGCTATCCTCTTACTGGAATTTACAACAGTCAAACCGCGTAAGAGGATAATGCGGCGGAAAAGGTCCTCCGGCGCCGAGTTAGGCGCCACACTCCCCCGTCTCCGTCTCCCTGCCGTTCACCGCCTTCAGAATCCCCGCCTGCGCGTCGAACTCCTCCGGCGTCATCTTCCCGCCCAGGCGCCGCATGGAATCCTCCAGCACGGTCCGCATCACCCCACAAGCGCGGCAATCCCCGCAGTTGGCCGGGTGATCATCGGAATCAATGGCGGCGTATATCTCTGCGTAGGCGGCCTCGTAGCCACGCTGGTAGTCGGTGCTTGCCATGGCGTACCCCTTCTGGTTGGGTTGGGGTCCGTGCTGGAGACTAACTCGGATAGGGGAGGATTGACAGCCCGTCAACCCCCTGCCCTGACCCTAATCTGCGGCCCCCCGAAGACACAGGCGGGGGGACCGCGCCAGTACTGGGGCGCGATTTCAGGCCCCTCAACGCTAGGGGGTGGTACTTTTCCAGCCACTCCCCACCCCCCAAACGCCGCTGTGGGCTTCCAGCGCAGAATGGCGGCGATCCCTGATGCTGACCCAACCCCGCTCAAAGAGAAAGGCCACTAGTACTACAACGACGCGTTTAAGGTGGTGGCTCCATCCTGCCTTCACGGCGGGCGGAGCGGCGTCTCTGGTGGGAGCGGCGCGCCCGCTCGTTGCGTAGCTGCGTATCCTCCAGCCACAGCAGCAACTCCTCCGGTCCGAACCGTTCCCGGGGCAGCATTTCCCGCACCACCCGGTACACCTGGGGACGGGTGATCCGGGGCATCTTTTCCCCCCCAGTCCTGCTGCAGGCCCAGCAGGAACGCTCCACCCAGCAGGCACATGGCTATGTGGTGATGCCAGCCGGACCAGCTACGGGTCTCGTATTCGTCCAGGCCCACGTCGCCCTTTTCCGTCTCGAACTCCGTTTCAATGGGCCACCTGGAACTGCCCACATAGGCCAGGGTCTCCAGGGGAGTATCCTCGGCAGCGTTGGACAGGTAGTAGCGGGGCTCGCTGCCGTCCAGGTTTCGGCGGTAGACGGCCCATGCCTCCTGGCCCGGCTTGCCCTTCCGGGTTACCCGCACCCGCTGGGCCCAGAACATATAGCTCCGCGGTCCCTGGCTTCCCTGGGCCACCGTTATCTCCCGCCAAGCCTTATCCGGCAACTCGCCACTGCGCTGCTCCATGGTACGACGCTGCCCGTCCCTGAGCCTGGGCTTGCGGGGGCGCCCGGACCCCTGAGACCCCGGACTGGTCCAAGCCAACTCCAGGGGCCAGACCGGAGTGCTGCCCGGAACGTCCAGCACGTAGCGCATCCCCAGGCCCGCCAGGGACTCCCGAAAGGACGGCGACATCCCGAAGGCGTCGTCCCCGGCAACCCATCCGGCCTTGAGGTGGCCCAACCCCAGGGCCCGCTCCAGCAGCTCCAAGGCCAACTCCGTCTTCGACCGGTAGCTCAGCCGCTCCTCGGGCACACCCGCCGCCGCACACCGGTCCTGGTCGGAGATCCAACTCTCGGGCAGATACAGCCCCTTGTCCACCAATGCCTGTCCCAGCGGGCTGACGTAGGCCAGGAACATCCCCGCCTGGCAGTTGGCCACCTTCCCCAGCCTGCCGCAGTACTGCCGGGCTACCCCCACCGACTTCCGTCCCTGCTTGGGAAAGTCGCTGCCGTCCAACACCCACACCGCCTCGGGGTGAGCCAGCCTGGGGGCCAGGTATTCCTGCAGCCGACCGATGACCGCGGCATCGTCCCACCGGGCCTCGGTCAGAAAACGCTGCATCGCCCGGGCCGAGATGCCCACCGATTCCGACAGGTTCTCGGCGTTGCGCCGCTCCCCAGCCTGCACCAGCAGCCCCTGAAGATAGTTCCGGCTGTGCTCCCGCCACTGCTTGCGGCCGAAGGAGGCCGCGAAGAAGGCGTGAAAGTCCTGAAAGTTGTCGTAAACCCGCTCGAAACTCGCCCCATCCATCACCCAAACCACCCACTATCATCTTGACAACTATCCTACCAAACAACCCGTCGTTGTAGTACTAGCTACTTTAGCAGGTGGCCTCCGCGATCCCTCAAATTACCGCGCTGAATGTCCCCCCGATCACGCGAACAAGAAGGCAACCTGCCTGGACTCCTGCACCAGATCCCCCGTGGCCCTGGCGCGGGTTGCCTGCCATTCCTCAATCTCCGAGAGCCGCCACCTTACTGCACGAGGACCAACCTTCAGAGGCTCCGGGAATCCGCCCTGGCGCATCAGGACATAAACCGTGCTCCTGCTGAGACCGGTCACCTCCAGCACCTGAGCAACGGTAAGCATTTTGTCCAAGGTTGATTCCACCATTCCTTCCCTCCCGGTACCGTATTGGACTTTCTACTACCATAATGGAAATTCTGGGTCTTGCACAGATTGACAGGGTGGCACCCCCTCGTATGATTGAATAATGAATATATGTTGCTTAAGAGTGAAGGAGATCGGCCCACTGCTGCATTAGTGGCTTGCGCTGGTCCAGGTAGTCAGTCCGATGGTATCCCAATGACGCTCTATCGCTGGACGAATGGGCCAGGGCGCTTTCCGCTAAAGCCCAGCTTGCGCTGGTGCATTCCGCCAGCCAATCCCTAAATGAGCTCCGAAAGCCATGTGGAACAGCGGGAATTTCAAGACGGCTCAGGAGCACGCGGAACGCCTCGTTACTCAATGCGCCTTGTTTCCGGTTGCTGGGGAATACCAGCCCGTCGCAGCCGAAACGATCCCGCGCTTCCTCGATGACCGCAACCGCCTGGTCAGACAACGGAACGCGGTGCCCTCGCCGCGCTTTCATTCGAGCAGCTGGGATCGTCCACGTCCGGGCGTCAAGGTCAATCTCATCCCACGTCGCGCCGACTACTTCACCAGCGCGCGCGGCGGTGAGGATCAGAAACTGGAAGGCTAGTCGGGTAGCAGGACGGGCGTTGCTTTCCCGGATCGCCGCAACCGCCGCCGGCACGTCGGCATAGGGCAAAGCCAAGTGGTGCTGCTTCAGCCGTGAACGTCTAGGCAGTGCCTTGGCGATAGCTCCACTGGCCGGGTTGTCAGTCCGCCAGCGCTGGGCAATGGCAAAGTCGAACACCGTCTCCATGCGCTGCCTGACGCGGGTTGCGGTCTCCGCCTTCTGCGTCCATATCGGAGTGAGGACGGCCATCACGTCGGCGGTGGTCACCTCGTGAACCTGCTTGCCGCCGATCTTCGGGAAAGCGTGAAGGGTTAGCGATTCAGTCCACTGCTTGGCATGTCTGTCGCTGGACCACGTGGGGCGGCGCAGCTCAATCACCGTTGCAGCCACGTTCCTGAAGGTGGGGATGGCGGCTAGCACCTTGCGATCCTCCAGGGCTGACTTCTTGTCTTCTACGGGATCCCGCCCTTCACGGACAGCCCTGATGTTCTCTTGGGTGAGCTTCCGAGCTTCCGCCAATCCGATGCTGGGATATCCACCCAGCCCGATATTGCGCTGCTTCCCGTCGATGGTGATCCTCTGGACCCACTGCTTGCTTCCAGTCTTGGAAACGCGGAGCGTCAGGCCCTCTCCATCGGTGAAAACCCCCGGTTCTGCGATGGCCTTGACCTTCGCGGCGGAGAGAAGATTGTGCCTCACGTTTGCCATTCCAGCCTCCGGAGTACTTTTGCTGTGTACTTTTGATTACCCAATTGTACTGGACTTCGCTGGACTACTCAAGACAAGGAAAGGCCAATCCAAAGCTGATTTAGCTACGGATTGGCCTTTTCTACCTGGATTCTCCGATTGATGGTGGCGGGAGCGCGAGGGAGTCGAACCCACCTACCCCGCTTCTAACGAGGCATAACGGTTTTGAAGACCGCAAGGGCCACCGGGCCCCATCCACTCCCGTGTTGATCGTCGCCCGCGATTTGGATGCGCGGTGGCGACGAGTTGCAATGCCAGAGGCGCAACCCGCGAGTTCCGGGGGATGCGCCTCGATAGAAGTCTCCGACGTGGTTGAAAGTCGCCTGCGGTGAGGGGGCTAGCTGCCGAGGACGGCGTCGATCTTTTTCTTGAGGGCGCCCTTCGGCACTGCACCTACGATCTGGTCTACGGGCTGGCCGTCCTTGAAGAAGATGAGTGCCGGGATGCTGCGCACGCCGTACTGCATGGCCACGCTGGGACTGCTGTCGACGTCCAGCTTGCCGACGGTCAGCTTGCCTTCGTACTCGACAGCCATGTCGTGGACCGACGGAGCGATCATCTTGCACGGGCCGCACCATTCAGCCCAGAAGTCGACCATTACAACAACATCTGACTTGAGAACTTCGGTGTCCCAATTCTGTTCGGTCACCTCTATGGGTTCAGCCATTTCCATCCTCCGGAAAGGTCTTCCGCTGACGTAATCTCGCGCGGCCTTCCGATGGCGACCGGGACTCGCGCGCAGCGAAACCGTAGGGTCACTTTCAGTTTAATTGTGGGGCTACGGCAGGTCAACCAGCTTTCGTCACGCACCTGTGTTGCAGCCTTCGAAATTCAGAGCATTTGGTCTTCGAGGCTTTGGTGCCTGAAATTTCTGCTCGATCACAAATGGGCTCCGATTCCGTTACGTTTTGTGCCAGGCCGGCCGTAACTCGTGGTAGCAGCATCTCCCTTTGTCTGCTCACGTGTACGTTCCTCTGCCAAGGACAGACCATTATTGCGGTGAATTTTCTATTTTGTGTTGCATTCTGCAAATCTTGCTGAAGCAGTTACATCTAAGGTGGAAAGCGCCCCAGGCGCGCTGCCGGGGGAATTTTCATGTAAGTGCCATTTCGCCGATTGTTCGTGCAGAGGGACGGATGTCCGCTTTGAATAGTCGCAGGATTGAGTCGGGTTTGATGTAAACAATTTAGAACATAGTGCCCAACAACGCAAAGAGTGGCTGTCAGGCAGCTTAAGCTCCGGTTTGGCGTGTGGAGTGCTTTTGGAAGTGTTTCTGGCGGTTACCATCTGGCGAATGGAGGGGAAATGCCGCCAGTCCAGAGGGATTCCGAGCAGATGGGAATGAGGTAGGAAACTAAAGACAGGGTCGGCTGGGTGCCGCAGGGCAATCGCGTCTTGATTTCAGCAGCTCTGCAGGTTGGGGTGGAGAAGCTGGCATTGCCGGTTTACAGGGGCTCTTTTTTTATAATTCCACTCATTTCCGCTCATTTCCGCCATTATTCTGTCATTCCGGCAATTCCGGGCTGGCCGCTGGTTCAAAGCAGGCCCCCCGGGATGTCAGGCGGGTTCTGTTTGCTACCCGTTCTATACATAGAACATATGTTGTATAAAAGGCGCAGGCTTGGCAAGGGGCGAATGACAGCGAAATGAGATTCCGGGCTTGACGACGCGATTGCTCTGCGGCACCCAGCAGGGCAATCGCATTTGAACATCCAGATGACATTTGCCGCTTGCCAAGCCTTTTGGACTTCAATATTATAGGATCATGTGTTCTATGAATAGGGCTCTATCCCTGTGCAGGCCTCACTGCGCCACAGATGGTGTCGGCCGACAGCCGCGGAGGCATGTCCCGCCCAAACGCCAGGAAAAGCAGGAATGGGACGGAATGGGACACAATGGGACCGAAATTGAAAATTCTTGTCCACATCTTGTCCCAATGCAGTGCCTCAGATAGGAAATAACGCGAATTTCCGGGCAAAATGGGACAATATGGGAATCTATGGGAACGCGTGGGAGAAATTCTGTCCCTTTTTTCCTGCTCAAACTCCTGATCCACCTCACGTCCGCCCGTCCCAGATAGCTGCACCCGATTTCCTGCACACACATCGAATCCCTCTGGCCAAATGCGATAGCCCTGCTGGGTGCCGCCCTTCGTTGGAATCCTCGGCGGTATGTCTGTATAGTGTTATGACGAAATGGATCCAGCAAAACAGCTTGTACAGCCTGCAGCGCAGGCCGATGCTACCTACCGCCCGCACTTGCGCCCCGGCGACCACCTCGAACTTACTCTCGAGTCGTGGGGCCGCCTTGGTGAAGCCATGGCCCGTCACGACGGCGAGCTCGTTTTTGTACTTGGAGGCATTCCTGGCGAGCGAGTAACGGCCGAGGTGGTGCGTGTCCACCGCAAGTACGCGTCAGCAAGGGTGGTTGAAGTGCTGGAGCCTTCCCCTGACCGGGTAGAGGCCCCCTGCGAGTACTTTGGCGAATGCACCGGCTGCCAGTGGCAGCATTTAGACTACGACGCCCAACTAGCCGCCAAGCGGGGAAAGGTGATCGATGCTCTCGTACGAGTTGGCGGGCTCTATGCAGACGGGACAGATGCGACGGTAGCAGAAACGCTACCGTCGCCCAATCATTATGGCTACCGCAACCACGCGCGCCTTACGGTCAACAAGCAGGGCACCTTGGGCTTCGTCAACAGGGAAACCCGGCAATTCGTACGAATTGATCACTGCATGCTGATGCGACCTGGCGTCAACAATGTCCTGGAAGGGTTGCAGGACCGATGCAAGGAGACAACGCAGCTCTCCATTCGGACCGGAGCCGACGATGACGCTTCGGAAAGCAGCTACCTCGTCCAGCCGCAGCTTTTCAATCCTAGCGTGTCAATTGAGACCGGACAGAAACGATACGTTGAGACAGTGGGGACAGACCGATTCTTCGTATCATCTCCTTCCTTCTTCCAGGTTAACGTTGAACAGGCGGCGCGGGCTGCGGAGGTGGTGCGAGAGGGTCTAGCGCTGGAACCTACCGACGTCCTGCTGGATGCATACACCGGCGTGGGTACATTCGCCGTTTTGCTGGCTCCCCACGTTGACAAGGTGCTGGCTGTTGAGGAGTCATCGGCCGCGGTGGCGGATGCGCGGGAAAACGCGGCAGGTGCGCCCAACGTAGAGTTCGTGCTGGGCCGTACGGAGAACGTGCTGGGCGAATTGCCGGTCCGTCCCGACGCGGTGGTGCTTGACCCTCCTCGTTCGGGATGCCAGCCGCAGGCGCTGACCAGTCTGCTGGAGCTGGCCACACGGCGAGTGGCATATGTTTCCTGCGACGCCGAAACGCTGGCCCGAGACCTGAAGATACTGTGCAGTGGGGGATACTCGCTTGACCGAGTGGTCCCGATAGACATGTTCCCGCAGACTCATCATGTTGAGTGTGTGGCGCTTCTGCACTGGAGGGGGCCCGCGGAGGCCGACCAGCTCGTGCTGGCCTCAGCCTCACCTCGTCGAAGGGAACTGATAGAGGCGCTGGGGCTCGACTTTTCAATACTGCCAGCTGACGTGCCTGAGGACCCCCTTGCTGACGAGACGCCTAAGGGAATGGTGGAGCGACTGTCGCGGGACAAAGCATTGAAAGTGGCGTCCCAAATGGATTCTGGATTCGTGGTGGGCGGTGACAGCACCGTTGTGCACCTCGGGGAGTCGCTGGGTAAGCCCGTCGATGACTACGAGGCGCGGGCCATGCTGCGCCGGTTGCGGGGGACCACCCATCACGTCAGCACTGGACTCACCGTGGTCAACGCCGCCACCGGGGACTCCAGGACGGTGAGCATGACCTCGGAGATAACTCTCAGGGACTATACGGACGAGGAAATAGAGGCCAGCATAGCCACCGGAACACCCCGCGACAAGGCGGGGGCCTATGCGGTGCAGGATACCGGGCTGCGCCCCGCTTCCGCCTGGGTCGGCTGTTATCACAACATCATTGGACTGCCCACGTGTTTGTTGTTGCAGTTGCTGGAGGAACTGGGTTACCGGTGGTCTGACGGATGGCGGATCCCTGATTCGGCACGGTGCGGACCGGGGTGCCCTAGCAAGAGTGAAGCGGAGGGGTCCCCATGAACCTTATGGGCATGGGACTCATGGAATTGGGGGTAGTATTGCTGGTGGCCTTCCTGGTCCTGGGGCCTGGCCGCTCCATTGACATGGCGCGCCGGTCGGGCAAGGTGCTGGGGGATTTACGCCGCACCTTCAGTGAAGTCACCGAAGCCATATCTACCGAGGAACGTCAGCGATCCCACGCGCAGCAGCCACCGCCAGGCGTGCCGTCCCGCCCCGATCTGCCCGACGATGAGCCGACCTCGCCCGAGGACAACGCGCCAGATAACGATGCAGCCCCCTCCAGCCGCGAGGAGAACGACCGAAGCTGATGGCCCGCGAACTCAGCTTCACGGAGCATCTCGGCGAACTGCGGCGGCGGGTGCTATTCTGTGCCTTGGCGATAATAGTTGGGACAGGCGCATCCTTTGCGTTCTTTGAGGAGATTATCGCGTTTCTTGTGCGCCCGTCGGGTTTGGAAACCGGCCCGGGCGGACAGCTGATAATCACCGAGGTCACCGAGTTTTTGTCCACTGCCTTCAAGGTTTCGGTCCTGTCCGGTTTTGTGCTGGCGCTGCCCATAATAATCTTCCAGGTCATAATGTTCGTTGCCCCGGGACTTACACCACGGGAGCGCCGGGTGCTATTCGGTTTCCTGCCGTTGGTGTTGGTTGCCTTCGTCTCTGGGATGGCATTCGCCTATTTCGTGCTGACGCCCCCGGCTCTTCACTTCCTACTGCACTTTGGAGATGAAGTAGTAACACCCTTTATCAGGGTGAGCAACATAGTTAACCTGATGGTGAGGCTGCTTTTCTGGATGGGCGTGGCCTTCGAGACGCCGCTGATCATGTTTCTGCTGGCCCAACTGGGCATCGTGTCGTCGCGGCGCCTATCGCGGTTCCGCAAGGTCTGGGTGGTGCTGGCTTTCATACTGGGGGCGCTTATAACGCCTACTTTCGACCCTATAAACCAGACATTTGTCGCCCTGCCCCTGCTGGCACTATACGAATTCGGAGTGGTGCTGGCACGGCTGGCCGAGCGAGGCAGGCGCAAGGCAGAGATGGCCATCGTGCAGCAGTAGCGCTGGTTTGGCCGACGGCTTCACGATACGAAAAAAGAACCGGCGGCCAGCCGGTTCTTTTCATTCGCGTATTCGTTCCTAATAGGGAGTACGCTCGTCCCCTCCTTTTGCTACTGGAGGGTCTGGTTTGTTCTTTTCGTCATCGCCAAGCAGCGCGGACTTGAAGGTGCGGATTCCCTTGCCCATGGAACTTCCAACTTCCGGCATCCTCCGCCACCCGAAGATCAGCAGTATCAGTCCAAGGATGATAATAATTTCAAGAGGGCCGATGCCACGGAGGAATCCCATTTGCGTCCTCAAGCGTCCAGAGTGCGAAGTAGAGCGAGTGCATAGTAACAGAAACGTCCCTGCCGAACAAACAGGCAGCCCGGATGACCGGGGCAATCGCGCCTTGATTTCAGCAGCTCAGCAGGTTGGGGCGGAGGAGTTGGCATTGCCGGTTTACAGGGGCTCTTTTTTTATGATTCCACTCATTTCCGCTCATTTCCGCCATTATTCTGTCATTCCGGCAATTCCCAGCTGGCCGCTGGTTCAAGGCAGGCCCGCCGGGAACTGAGGCGGGAACTGTCTGCTAACCTTTATATCCATAGAACATATGTTATATACCGGGCGCAGTCTTGGCAAGGGGCGAATGACAGCACAATGAGATTCCAGGCTTGAAGACGCGATTGCCCTGTCCGGATGATAGCAGGATGATAGCTGAGGAGCTCGTCAGCGCCGTCCGGCGTCACAGTATTGTAACCTCCTCATATTGTTTCTCCCGCAGGCCCGCCGCTATAATTCGCCACTGAGATGCCAATTTGGCGCTCGCGAAGAGCGGGCTGTGGGTTTTCGAGGATGGGATGGAATCTAGCTATGACCTAGTGGTGATCGGCTCCGGCCCGGGAGGGTACGTGGCGGCAATCCGGGCTGCGCAGCTCGGCCTGAAGTCGGCGGTAGTGGAGAGGGAGGCCTTGGGCGGGACCTGCCTCAACTGGGGCTGTATACCCACCAAGGCGCTGCTCAAGAACGCGGAGGTCGTTTCCTACGTGCGGCGATCTGAGGAGTTCGGGCTCAATTTTGATGGATTCCACGCCGATTACTCAGTGGCGATGGCCCGGAGCCGCCGGGTGGTGGACCGCAACACCCGTGGAGTGCGTTTCCTGCTGCGCAAGAACAACGTGGACCACATCGAGGGAACTGGCAGGCTGGCTGGACCCAACAGGGTTGCGATCGAGCCGGAGGGAGCAGTGGTCGAAGCCAAGAACATCGTGATTGCGACCGGTGCCCGCCCTCGGTCGGTGCCCTCGCTGCCCGTGGACGGGGACCGCATCATTACCAGTAGGGAGTCCATCGTCCTCACCGACCTTCCTTCTTCTATGGTTATTGTTGGAGGAGGAGCAATCGGCGTGGAGTTCGCGTATGTTTACGCAATGTACGGGGTGGAAGTCACCATCGTCGAACTCCTGCCCAGGCTGGTGCCGAATGAGGACGAGGACATCAGCGCCCAGCTGGAACGCTCTTTCAAGTCGCATGGCATCAGCGTGATGACCGGTGCTGCGGTGACCGGAGTGCAGACCAGAGCCGACGGCGTTACGGTGTCGGTGGAACAGGGAGGCGCCACGCAGTCCATCGAGGCTGGTATGGTGCTGGTGGCCGTGGGCGTTCAGCCCAACGTGGAGGAGCTTAGCCTAGACGCGGCAGGAGTGGCCGTCGACCGCTCGGGGATCGTGGTGGACGATTATCTGGCCACCAATGTACCGGGCGTATACGCGATCGGGGACGTGACCGGTAAAATGCCGCTGGCCCACGTGGCTTCGGCTCAGGCGGTGACTGCCGTGGAGCACATCATGGGCATGGAACCCCAGCCCATGGACTACGTGAACATGCCGCGTACCACATACTGCAATCCGCAGATCGCCAGCTTCGGGCTGACCGAGGCGCAGGCGAGAGAGCAGGGATACGAGGTCAACATTGGCGTGTTCAACGCCTTGGCCAACGGCAAGGCACTGGCGATGGGCGAGACGGAGGGCATGGTCAAGCTGGTGGTGGACGCCCGATACGGGGAACTGCTGGGCGGGCACATGATCGGCCCCGAGGTCACGGAACTGCTGGGAGAGTTGTCGATGACCCGGATGCTGGAGGGGACGACCCTGGAACTGGGCTGGACCGTCCACGCACACCCGTCGCTGTCGGAGATGCTGAAGGAGGCGGCGTTGTCGGCGCAGGGACGGGCGGTACACATGTAGGGTCACGCACTCGAACGTCAGGTTGAGTTGTTAGTCTGAGAATTCGTTGGATCGGGCATTTGTTTTGACGTAAATCGTCAAAAAGTTTGTCTGAGGGTAATAGCGGGGGTATACTGAGCCGCAGACAGCGACCTGACGCAAAATGCTCAATTCAACCGGATAACGGCATCCGCCGCAGTAAGTTTGCGGGCGCGATTGCAGGAGCGTATTGATGGCACTGGGCACGTACGATTTCGCTATGGGCATCGGCGGTGAGGCAGGCCAGGGTATTGCCACACCAGGCGACATCTTCGCTCGCATCATCGTCCGTCGTGGACTGCACCTGAGCACCTACAACGCCTACCAGTCCATCATCCGCGGGGGGCACATATTTCTCACTCTGCGCATCTGCGATGAAGAAATATTCACCCATGGCGACAAGCTGGACCTCCTGCTCTGCCTTAACCAGGACACCATGGACCGGCACCAGCGCCTTATCGGCCCGGGCGGCCGGGTCCTGTACAACAGCGACAACATCAAGCCCGGGGAGTCCAACGGCGGCGAACTTTGCCCCATCCCCGTTGGCGAGTTGACGCAGAGCCGCAACCGCCTGATACAGAACACCGTGGCGATGGGGGCGGTCTCCTCGCTGATGGGCTTGGACTTCCAAGTTCTCGAAGAAAGCCTGCAGCTTCGCTTTTCCAGGCAGGGGCAGCAGGTTGTGGACCAGAACGTTGAGGTTGCGAAGGCCGGCTTTGACTATGCTCAAACCAATTTCCGCCCGTTTTCGCAGCCGCTGCCGCAGGGCGGGAAGCCGTTGGCAGTGTGGTCGGGCAACGATGCCATCGCAATGGGCGGCGCCGCAGCGGGAGTGAAGTTCTATGCCGCTTATCCAATGAGCCCAGCCTCCGGCATCCTGCACTGGATGGCGTCCAATGCCCGGAACCTGGGCATTATGGTGCGCCAGGTGGAGGATGAGATCGGCGTTTCCAACATGGTGATTGGGGCCGCTCATACCGGGGTTCGCTCTATGTGTGCCACCTCGGGAGGCGGATTCGCGCTGATGACCGAGGCGGTGGGCAGCGCCAGCATGCTGGAAATTCCTGTTGTTTACATAAACGTCCAGCGGGCGGGGCCATCAACGGGCGTGCCGACCAAGACCGAACAGGGCGATCTGTGGCAGGCTCTCGGAGCCAGCCAGGGCGACTACGAGCGTCTGATAGTTGCTCCGCGCGACGCACTAGACGCCTTCAACACCATGCCCGAGCTGTTCAATCTGACCGACAGGCTCCAGTGCCCGGCGATACTGATCTCAGACTTATTGATTTCCGAGGGGCGGTACAGCGTTGATCCGGATGCCATCGACATGCACCCCACTATTGATCGTGGCCAACTGATAACCGAGGCTGAGTCGCCCAACGGATATCATCGCTACAAGAACACCGACAGCGGAATCTCGCCCCGGGCCGTACCCGGACTAGAGGGTTACGTCCACGTGGTGGCAACCGATGAGCACGACGAGGACTCAACGCTCCTCAGCGACGAATTTACCAACCCACACAAGCGCCGCATGATGGTGGAGAAGCGGGCCCGCAAGCTGCAGGATGTCCTCGGTCTGATTGCTCCACCACAAATTGAGGGGCCTGAAGATGCGGAGGTCACTCTCGTTGGCTGGGGTTCCACCCACGGTGCGATCAAAGAGGCCATTGGACAACTCGCAGAGCGGGGAGTGATCGCGAACCAACTGCCGATCAAGTGGATAGTCCCCCTCCACGCCGACCATGTGAGCGAGATACTGGCGCAGGCCAAGAAGGTTATCATCGTAGAAAACAGTTTCTCGGGTCAGTTCGCGCGATACCTGCGGAGCGAGACGGGATTTGCGGCCCACGGGCACATCCGCAAGTACGACGGTGAACCGTTCATGCCCCATCATATCGCGGACGGCGTTATGGAACAGGTCGAAGAAAAAGTGAGCCAATACGTTCCTTATCAGGAAGTGATGGTTTAGGGTCTTATCCAAGGTTCCCGGAATTCCGTAGCTTTTTCGGGCGGCGGCAGGAGCCGACAGTCTTGACTAAAGAGGTGAATCGATGGCAACCGTAGGCGTGGCTAACGGGAGGACCGAGATCCAATTGACCGCCAGGGATTTCAAAGGGCAGGTTGATCCCGATTGGTGTCCCGGATGCGGCGATTTCGGCGTACTGAACGCTTTGCAGCGCAGTTGCGCCGAGATGGGTTTGCAACCTCACGAGATACTGACCGTCAGCGGCATTGGCTGCTCTTCGAACCTACCGGGCTACTTCAACTCCTACGGTATGCATACCCTTCACGGGCGATCGCTGGCCGTGGCCACGGGGGCGAAGCTGGCCAACCACGAGCTCACGGTGTTCGTTACGGGTGGCGACGGTGACGGTTACGGCATTGGCGGCAACCACTTCGCCCACTCGGCCCGCCGCAACATTGACCTGACCTACATCGTGATGAACAACCAGATATACGGTCTCACCACTGGACAGGTCTCGCCGACCAGCAGCTATGGCATGAACACCAAAAGCACCCCCTTTGGCAGCGTTGAGTCCCCGATCAACCCCATTACATCCGCCATAATGAACGGTGCGACGTTCGTGGCTCGCGGTTACAGCGGCGACGTGAGGCACCTGACCGATCTGATCAAAAAGGGTGTGGAGCACAAGGGCTTTGCGCTCATCGACGTGTTCAGCCCCTGCGTCACTTTTAACCGGGACAATACCCACCAGTTCTTCAAAGACCGCATCGTAAAGCTCGAGGACGAAGAGCACGACCCAGCCGACTGGAAGGCCGCCTGCGAAAAGGCG
Organism: Dehalococcoidia bacterium; assembly: GCA_965262865.1. Taxonomy (GTDB): domain Bacteria; phylum Chloroflexota; class Dehalococcoidia; order Lucifugimonadales; family UBA3495; genus VXOI01. The sequence goes on along the minus strand of OZ253565.1, from coordinate 4,633,292 downwards.
TTGGCATGGGGCGATTCGATCTACACCGGGCTGTTCTACCAGAGGGAATCGGTCTCGCTGATTCAAGCTGAGCCGGTCCTGTCCAAGGAGGGCCCCTTGGCCAAGCGGCCGCTGGGGCTGTCCGAAGAACAGTCAGAGCGCATCATCCAGCGGATGATGTAGGGCTGGCCTTACATTGGTTGACCACAGGGGAGCGTCAGGCGACGCTCCCTTTTCGTTGGGGCCTGCGGGACAGTCCTGTGGTTGCCCATGCCAGTCGCATCCTTTAATATCTAGCCCAGACTCGAACTTGAACGATAACAGTTTGCACGGTGAGCCGTGAGGTTCAGGAGGCAGCGTTGGCCACATCCGTAGTGATGCCGCAGTTGGGCTACGATATGCGCGAGGGCACCATTGTGCGGTGGATCAAGCATGAAGGCGACGAGGTGGTGGCCAATGAGGTCATAGCCGAGATCGAGACCGACAAGGCGGTGGTCGAATTCAAACCCACGACGGGGGGTGTACTTCGCCGGATAATTGCCAGCGAGGGGGAAGCGATACCCGTTGGGAACCTGATCGCGGTGATCGGTGGCGCCGACGAGGTGCTGCCTGACGACCTGGGAGGCACCGCGGCCGCCGTGGCGGCACCCGCTGCAGAACCGGAGCCCGTCGCCGCATCGCCGGTTCCGGCTCCAGAGGCCGCAGCTCCCGCAGGCGAAGTACGGGCCTCGCCCATCGCCCGGCGACTTGCCCGTGAACGCGGTGTGGACCTGGCGACGGTGTCAGGGACCGGCCCAGGGGGACGCATCGTGGAGGCCGACGTGCTGGCCGCAGCCGATGCTGTTCGAACTGCTGCGGAGGCGGGACGGATACTGGCCTCACCGCTTGCCCGACGATTAGCCCGAGAGCAGGGAATCGATCTGGAAACCGTCACCGGCACTGGCCCCGGCGGACGCATCGTCGAGGCTGACATAAACGCTGCCGCCGCGTCGCTGGCCGCTGCTCCCGCTGCCTCAGTTGAGCCCCCGCCCGCTCCGGAGGGGGCCGAGCGCGCCGACCTGTCGAGGATGCGCCAGGCCATTGCAAGGGTTACTTCCGACAGCAAGCGGGAGGCGCCTCATTTCTACGTCGCCGTCGACATCGACATGACGGCTGCAATGGCTCTGCGTCGCGACATCAACGACGAGTTGCCTGCTTCCGGCCGGGTCAGCGTTAATGACCTGATCGTAAAAGCGTCTGCATTGGCAATCGGAAAGCACCCCAAGTTCAACGCCTTCTTCCGCGGCGACTACCTCCAGATGAATCCATCGATCAATGTGGGCATCGCCATCGCGCTGGAGTCGGGGCTGATTGTTCCGGGCGTTCCGGAATGCGAGAACAAGACCCTGGCGCAGATCGCCTCTGCCAGCCGCGACCTTATCGACAGGGCCAACAACGGCACGCTTCAGGCCGAGGAATACGCCGGAACAACGTACAGCGTCAGCAACTTGGGAATGTTTGACGTCGACAGCTTCACCGCTATCATCTTCCCGCCACACGCCGCGATTCTGGCGGTGGGAGCGGTCAAAGAGCAGCCGGTGGCTCGCGACGGCCAACTGGCCATCGCGGAAATCATGAAGGCAACTCTCTCGGTGGACCACCGGGTGGCGGATGGGGCGGAGGCGGCCCAGTTCCTGATGGAGATCAAACGCCTGCTGGAGAAGCCGGTGAGCCTGCTGCTCTGATCAGCGGAATCCGGTACACAGCATCGATCGTAACCAAGGAGTTTGGACGTGCCCAATTTGACTGGCGGCCAAGCCATCACCGAGTCCCTGAAGGCACAGGGAGTGGACACGGTTTTCGGGATTATAAGCATACATAATTTGGACCTGTTCGACGCCCTGTTCGATCAGCAGGAGAGTCTGCGGTTCATCGGCGGACGGCTGGAGCTAGTATTCGGCCAATCTGGCATTGTCAGTTAGTACGTGAACCCAGACAGGATGCTATCTTGGGGATAGACGAAGGGTTGTGGGATGTGAGGTGGTCATGGTGCAGGAGAAGTACGGAGTCCGGCTGGCAACACAGGAAAAGGGACGGCTCAGGAAGATGATCAGGGCTGGGAGGAGTTCCGCACAGGCGATTACCCGGGCCCGCATCCTGATCAAGATAGATGAGGGCTGGACCGCCCCCCAGGTGGCCACCGCACTGGACGTGTCGGAGCGGACCGTGTTCCGCACCAAGCGGCGGTATGCCGAGGAAGGACTGGACGAGGTGCTGAGGCACCATAACCAGGTCAACCGGCCCAGAAAGGTGGATGAAAGGGTGGAGGCCCACCTGATAGCCTTGGCCTGCAGCCCGGTGCCCGACGGTCATGACCACTGGACCATGCGGGCCCTGGCGGGCAAGGTGGTGGAGTTGGGATTGGTGGAGTCTTTATCTCCGGAGACGGTCCGCCTGCGGCTAAAAAAAACACGCTCAAGCCGTGGCTCAAGAAACAATGGTGCATCCCCAAGGTAGGTGGAGAGTTCGTGGCGGCCATGGAGGACGTGCTGGATCTCTACGCCGAGCCCTACGATCCGCAGAGGCCGGTGGTCTGCTTTGACGAGACCTCCACCCAGTTGCTGGCCGACGTGAGGGAACCGCTGCCGGCAAAGCCTGGGAGGCCGAGGCGTGAGGACTACGAATACCAGCGGGGAGGGACGCGCAACCTGTTCCTCACCTGTGAGCCTCGCCGGGGCTGGCGCCACGTGGCGATAACCCGGCAACGCACCATGCAGGACTTCGCTCAGCAGATGCGGTGGCTGGTGGATGAGGCCTACCCCGATGTCCCGGTGATTCGGCTGGTTCTCGACAATCTGAACACGCATCGGATGGCCTCGCTTTACGAGACTTTCCCGGCGGCCGAGGCCCGGCGCATCGCCAAGCGGCTGGAGTTCCACCACACTCCCAAGCACGGAAGCTGGCTGAATATGGCGGAGATCGAGTTCAGCGTGCTGGCCCGGGCCTGCCTGCGCGGACGCAACGCCGACGAGGACAGCCTGGAAAACGCCGTCAGCGCCTGTGTGTCAGAGCGGAACGCGATAGGAGCTACCATTAACTGGCGGTTCACTGCCCAAGACGCCAGACGCAAACTCCATCGCCTCTATCCCTGCCAATCCTGATTTGGTTCAGTACTAGGCTGCGGGTTCATGGCCGATGGTTACGCCCGGGCCACCGGGAAGCCCGGGGTGCTGATCACCAGCACCGGTCCCGGCGCGGCGGATTCCCTCGGTGCCATGGGCGAGGCATACTTTTCAGGGTCACCGTTGCTGCAAGTCACGACGAACGTGGAGACCGAATTCATCGGGCAGGGCCGCAACACCACGCATGAGACCAAGGACCAGTTGCGGATGTTCGAGGCAGTTACCGACTGGAATGCGATGGTGGGTGAGATCGAGTCCATCCCGGACAACCTGATGGAGGCGTTCCAGAGATTCCAGAACCGCCGCCCTCGTCCCATAGAGCTGGAGTTCCCCACTGACCTGCTGGGCAACCGCGCCGATGTGGAGATACTGGGGCCGCGCGATGCCGGTATACCGCTGGGCAACCCGGCGATGGTGGAGCAGGCCCTGCAGTTGCTGCTAAAGGCCCAGCGACCTGCGATAGTAGTCGGCGAGGAAGTGCAGATGCTGGGCGGCACCGATGAGATTGTGCAGTTGGCTGAGGCGCTGGGAGCACCTGTGGTGACCTCAGACGGCGCTAAAGGAGCGTTTCCAGAGGACCATCCGCTATCGCTGGGCCAGATGCTGGGCCGACGCATCTGGGGTGAAAACCCGGCGCAAGAATGGCTCGCCACCTGCGACGCGGTGGTGATCCTGGGCTCGATCATGCCCCACCGGTCAACAACCGGAGTCCAGCTCAAGCTGCCGGAGACGGTGATTCACGTCCTGCTGGACGGGGACGCCATCGGCAAGAACTACGCCGCCACCGTGCCAATTGTCGCCAACTCGCAGGCGGTGGCGCAGCAGTGGCTGGATGCCATCGGCGACCGGGATGTCAGCAAGGGCAAGTCTTACGCGGACGAGGTGGCGTCAGTAAAGGCTAATATCCACCAAAACCTGCAGGAGACCTGGGGCAACGAACTGCGGGCGTTCGAGGCCGTGCGCGAGGCTGCGCCGAGGGATACCATCTTCTCGCTGGACCCGACGGTCCCTGCCAGCCGGGCCGCCCGTTGCCTGTCCATCTACGGCCCGCGGATGTACATGCACCCCCACGGCTGGGCCGGGCTTGGGTTCGCGTTCCCGGCGGGCCTGGGCGCCAAGGTGGGCAAGCCAGACAGCCCGGTGGTCTGCATAACCGGTGACGGTGGATTCCAGTACAACTTCCAGGAGTTGGCGACCGCGGCGCAATACGGCATTCATCCGGTCATCCTGATGTTTAACGACAATGCTTGGGGTGTGCTGAAGAAGTACCAGCAGGACCGCTTCGGGGACCGGCAATTCGCCACTGACCTGGTCAACCCCGATTTTGAAAAGCTCTTTGATTCCTACGGATTCGGCGCCACGCGGGTTTCGACGGTTGCCGAGCTGGGGCCGGCCCTGGACGCCGCTATTTCCTCCGGCAGGACGCACCTAGTGGAGGTTGCCATACCGGACGGGTTCGGAGCGCTGGTCTAGGGGAAGCCCAGTACATTGATTGCAGTTGAGGGCAGGTTTTCATGACCTGCCCTTCGATTTCTGTGATAGATTTGCTGTTGTTAAAGATTTCCACTCGCGAAGTCGCTGGTGCGCGCCCGTCTCAGACTCGTAGGTCGCAGAATCCCCTGTTATGAAATATGACTGAATCCAATCGATCGGCTGCAGGTCAGGCTCCAGAGCCGGGATCGTTTCCCCGTCGCGTCTACCCGCTCGACAATCGTGATCTTTCGGAGGAGCAGATTGCCGTTGCGTTTGCGATGACTTCGCGGCGGGCAGAGGCATTCGACGAGATTGCCCGGCAGGTCAGCGAGGAGAAGGCGGCTGACTTTCACGAGCGCTGGGTGTTGGGGTATGGGCACGGGTCGGTGGCGGAGCACGCAGTGTTGCACCTGGCGGTGGAAAATATTTCCCGGCTGGCTTGCGATGGACTGGAGGACAACCGGCTGGCGTCATATACCGAGAAGTCATCGCGTTACCAGGTAATGGAGGCCGGTTACTTCCATGTCCCAACGGAGTTGGTTGGTCATGAGGACCTGTGCGACGAGTACATAACGACCTGTCAGCGACTGTTTGATGCCTACCAGAGGCTGATCGCTGGCTGCATGGAGTACCTGCGCGGTGTACACCCACAGCGCGTACGGGAGAGTGACGCTGCTTACCAGCTGAGGCTGCGGCGGTTCGCCACCGACGGGTGCCGCTCGGTATTACCCGCGGCCACGCTGACCAATGTCGGGGTGACGGCCAACGCCCGCACACTGGAACACGCCATTTCCAAGCTGATGTCATCCGAACTACGGGAAGAACAGGAACTGGGTGAGGCTGTTCGGCAGCAGGGACGCAACATCACGCCGACGCTGATCAAGTACGCCGACGTGGTGGAATACCTGCAGGAACGCCCACGTCGCCAAAGGGAGTTGGCCGAGGGCGTAGAGTACGGCTCGGGAAGCCAGCCAGCCGCCGAGGTGCGCCTGGTGCATTGGGACGCGCAGGCCGGGGAGAAGTTGGCGGCGGCGTTCCTCTACGGCTCCACCGGGATGGACTACTCCGCCGCGTGGGGGAAATCGGTGGGCATGCCCGCGGAGGAACGCCAGCGCATCATCGACGGGTTCTTGACCGGCATAGGTCCGCACGATGCGCCACCCCGGGAACTTGAGGTGGTGGACTACACTTTCGAGATCCTGCTGGACTACGGAGCATACCGGGAGTTCCGTCGCCACCGCATGCAGACGTACCTTCCGCAGTTGCTCACCGTGGCCCATGGGACGCGGGTTCCCTCGGTAATCACCGATGCCGCGCTGGAAGGGCTGTTTGCCGAGGCTACGGGAGAGGCGGAACGTACTTACCATAAGATTTGCGCCGAGGTCTCGCCAGTGGTCGCGCAGTACATGGTTACCCACGCCCACAATCGCCGGTTACTGTCGAAACTGAACCTGCGGGAGTGCTACCACCTGTTCAAGCTCAGGACGTCATCATTGGCCCACGAGTCCATCCGGGAGCCGATACAGAAGGCGCTCGATCTGGCTATAGAGAAGCACCCGCAGCTTTTTCAGCACCTGCAGCTTAGGGATTAGGGCATATTCAGGCGGGAAGCGAATCCTGCCAGACGCGCTCCCAACTCCCGTGCCTGGGCAAGGTCATCGGCGGTGGCTCCTCCAGCGGCAGTGGCACCGTAGTAGGAGCCGGAAACGCGCATCCTCTCCGACCAGGGGAGGCCAACGATCACCATTCCGCAGGCCAGCATCCAGTGGATCAGTTGGTGCAGAGTGGTTTCGAGACCAGAGTTGCGCCCGGTGCCCGTGGTGAATGCGGCACCGGGCAGGCCAGCCAAGACCCGTTCTTCCCAGAGATCTCCCTGGTCGTCCAGCCACTGCTTGAAGGAGCCGGTTATGCCGCTCCAGTTGGGAGAACCGAGGATAAGACCATCGGCGGCCAGCAGGTCGTCGCGCGTCGACTCATCGATGGTTTTCAGAGAGGGAACCGCCAAGCCTCCTCCTTCGACGCCCTCAGCAACGGCCCCCGCCATGTTTGCAATGGAGCGACCCTTAGCGTCATAGAGGACGAGGATTCTGGCGGTCAAGATTTGGCTCACTGCCTACGGATCAGAACAGTCGCGGGTATAACCGCAGTTGGGACACCGGATCTTGCACTTCTGTTCGAGCATCTGGGAACCGCAGACGTCGCAACTGAGGTCGTGGGTCGTGAAGATTTGCTGCACCGCCAACACCCCCTTGGAGTTGGAGCGAGTATATCAGTGCAGTCCGGATGGGCCAAGTCGACGGGCATTAAGAAAGGGTCAATCGGATTTGGCCCGTCGCATTCCGTGGTTCTTTTGGAGGGCGGGTACGTCCAGCGCGTTCAATGTAACAGCCGATTCAAGGAGCATTGCCCCGTTTCTGTAAGGGTACAGTTCCATACGGACTTGCGTGGCTTGACCGGCTGAAAAGAGGAGTTGCATTCCAGTTGAGACGGCACCCGCGGTGAGGGCAGGGCCTCAGGGTCGGAACAAATCGGAAGGCATCAGAGGTCCCTAGCGGAGATCGGCCGCTAGCACCATCTCACCAACCATGCTGGCGGTTGCCCTGGCACGGTCGTTTGAGCCGACGGGCTCAGCCATGGTGGCTGCTACTCCCATCCCGAGGCTGATCTGCACAGTATCGTATTGAAGCAGGGATTCAGGGGAGCTCATGGGCATTGTTCCCCAGCCGCGTTCGTCCACATTCAGCTCGCCTGCCCAGTACCACTGGCCCCCTCGGGTCAGCCACACATGATAGACGGAGTCAAGGGTGAGCGGGGGCAGGTCGGAGGCCATGAGCACGGCCTCCGTGCCGTCCTCAGACAGAACCATGACGCCTGTGGAGTCCACTCCGGGGCGGGCCGGACTCAGCAGCAGTGTCTGATTGCCCGGTTGGGCCAGTGCATAGCTTGTCTGCTGCCATCGCTGGAGATTTCCCTGCACCTGAGACACAGTATTCGACGTGCGTGCCAGAGCAGCGGTCGTTGCCATGCTCTCGTCCAGCTGCCGGCGCAACTGGATATTTTCCGACTGCACGTCGCCCATCTGGCCGGACATCTGTACGTTCATCGTTATTGTGGCTGCGATCGCCACGATGGCGAGGACGGCGGTTACCGGTGTCAGGAACCTGATCAAACGGTTGTTTGATACCCATGTTACCCTTGACCAGCTACGAGAAGGCTGACGCAGGGATACCGATACTCTTGGTGTCTCCGGGGGGTTGTCCTCTATGGAATCAAGGACGCGTACCCGCAATCCTGCGGAAGGGGTCGCCACCGCCACGGATTCTGCCATTACTGCGAGCGCACGCCAGCTATCGCCAACAATTGCCGAACAGGTCTCGCACCTATCGACATGGTCGGAGACAGCCTGCTCTTCCTCAGGCTCCAACGCATCCAGCGAAAAGGCCTCAAGCAGGTCGAACGGGTGTTGGGATGTGTAATTATTCGTCATGTTCCTCCTGCAATGCCGCACGAAGCTTTTGCATTGCCAGGCGGACCCTCGTCTTGATGGTGCCCAATGGTTCAGAGAGAAACTCTGCCATCTCCGACTGGGAATATCCCTCAAAGTAGGCCAGCAAGATTACCTGGCGCTGGTTGCCGGGCAGGACGGCGAGGGCCCGCATGATCCGTTCCCGGTCGAGATTCTGCTGCACCTGGCTTTCCACCGACGGAATTCCGGATGGGAGACGCTCAAGGGTGTCATAGCCTTCGGGATCGGTCATCGTTGCGGTCCGCCGCCGGGACCGGATGACGTCGATCACTCGATGATGCGCCACGCTCATAATCCAGGAGCGGGGATGACCCTTTTCCGAGTTGAAGCTTGACGCCTTTAGCCAGATGTTGAGGAAAACGTCCTGGGTTACCTCCTCCGCCAGAGGCGGCTGTTTCAGCATGTGCAGAGCCATTGAATAAACTGGCGTAACATAGCGGGTGTACAGTAGGTCCAGCGCATCCCGGTCCTTGTCTGCAATACGTTGAAGCAGGTGACGATCGTCCGGACTATCTTCTCCGAGCTCGCCACCTGCTCCGGATCGCGGGTCCGGCGCGGTGCGGCCCGGCAGTGGGCGCTGGGCCTCCAATTCTTCGCTACTCATAATATACGCAGAGATCAGGCAACTGGATTCAACCGGGGCAGGTCAATTGAGCCTGCTCAGGGTGACTCTGAGCGAACCAATCCAGGTATTGACCTGCTGCGTGTCCGGCGCATCCGGCCTTTCTTTGAGGTAACTCTCAAGGCTGGCGATGGCTGCGCGGTACTGCTGCAATGTTTGCTGCAGTCCAGCAAGATCCTGGTAAAGGGGCACCGCGTCCGGCCTCACCATCAACATCCGCTGGATCACGCCTACTGCTTTCTCAGGGGCGTCAGTACGTTCATATACGATCTTGAGATTATTGAGGATTCTGAAGAGGAACTCGTACTTGGTGCAAGGCTCGAGATACCGGTCGTCCCATGTCATACTGGGGCCGAACATCCTCTCAGCCAGGTGGCGGCAGTCTGCGACGGAAAGGGCGGCACCGCCATTAAATGGGTCGAAATAAGTTTCCGTGCCCTCCAGACCGACAAGGAAATGGCCGGGCATGCCAACTCCATGGACCCTTATACCGATGCGGCGGCCTACCTCAATGAAGAGCAGCGAAAGGGTTATGGGAATGCCAGTGCGGGTTTCCAGCACCCGGTTGAAATAGCTGTTGTCCGGATTGTAATAGTCGGAATAATTACCCTGAAACCCCACTTCCTCGAACAGGTATCTTCCAAGAAGTAGGGCCCGTTCCTCAGGCGGCAAAGTACCGGGAGCTCTTTCAGTGACTGTGGCAGCGAAATCGTCGAGATGGGCCTGGTATTTCTGGACATCAAGCCCAGGAAATTCTTCTCCGGCAATCAACAATGCCGCCATACCCAAGTCCAAATCTTCTTCTGGACGGGCGACGAGGCGCGTGAACTCCCGACGAGAGTCCTCCGCGCCGGGATCTCTGCTTTCTGGCTGGGTCATTGGCCCGCCTCCAGTGCGGAGTGAGGACGGGATTCGGCTGGGCTTGCCCTTAGCTAAGCGGGGATGGTCAGGGCATCAAACAATGGGTCAAGAACGGTAAGTTTGTCGAGTCCCCAAAGGATTTCCAGAGTGCGTTCGCACTGGGCGGATGGCAAGGAAACGCCGGCGAAACTGCGGAACTTACGTTCCACGTCGTCATCGCTCATCGGGTTGCTGCGGTGCCCCTTGGGCCAGGAGACGTGGGCGGCGTGTGCCTGCCCGTCGCGACCGGTTATGGTGATGCGGCAATTGTATTCGCCGGGATAGCGGGCGGTGAATTCCGGTTCCTCCACCAAGGTCATGCGCGACATAATGTCCCGAAGTGCCGGATTGGCTATTTGTTCGTCCGTGAAGCTGCCGGGAGTCACAGGCCCATCGAGCAACGCGGAGGAAACCAGCCACGGGATGCTGTGGTCGGCTGTCTCGCGGGTTTTCGGGTCCCACTTCTCAGGTTCACTAGAGGCGGAACTGGCCGCCACCTTGTAGGTCTCAATGTAAATTGAATGCACATCGGCCAAGGGCAGCATGCCACGGAGTTGCAGAGCGAGTCCTATGGGTGCCTGCGTGTGAATCTGAGACGGATATGACTTGAAGATCGTCCTTGTAATTCGGAACGGGTCGTCGTACCCGCGGGAGTCCCCCAATGGGAAGTCCGGCACGTCCACCCCATGCCCTACTGCCTGCTCCCATAATCCACGACGCCCGTCGAAGGGTTCGTGGGGTCCGGCCATGCCTCTGGTGGCCAGCTGCGCTGCGAAGACCGCGGAGCGAGATGCACTGGCCCCAGCGCAGCCCTTCCACATGGAGAGCTCGCCGGTGCGGGTCACGCCCAAGGGAAGATTCGGTGTGATAGCCAATGATATGGCGTTGGCTGTCTGTTCCTGGCTAAGCCCCATCACCCGGGCCGTACCGCAGACTGCGCCGATGACGCTGAAGATGCCCTGGTCCCATCCCAGGTCGCCCGCCACCACTTCATCGGAAAGGCGGCAGAAGACTTCATAGGCCAAGGCGATGGCCGTGATTATCGTAGGTCCATCGCTTCGTTCAGGGTCGGCCATCGCCAGCACCGCAGGAATCATATCGCTGGGATGCCCGCCGCCTGGTGAGAAATAGGAGTCGTTGCAGTCGAGATAACGGATTGCGATACCGTTGGCGAACGCGGCAAGATCCGGAGTTGAGTGGCTGTAGGTTCCCAGGATACGGGAGGGGGAACTGCTGCTGGTTCCAAGCGCCAGGCTCCTGGCGATTGCTGCCGGTTCAGAGTCGTAGCCGCCAATGGCGCACCCCGTGGTGTCGACCATGGTGCGCTTGACCTGCTCCACCACGACCGGGCCCAGTTCCTCGTAGGTCAGGCCACAGGCGTAGGAGCTGAGCATCTCGGTAGTGCGGTCCATCCCTTGCTCTCCGTACTTTTGCCTGGGGAGATTACAGGCAGGGCGAGACGCATTCACCCTGCCCAAAGAAGCCTATCACAGCACGGCTTCTGCCATCCGCTCTAGCTGCTTGCCCATCTCGTAGTCGTTGGCGACATGATCGGGCCGTACCACGACGCGGTCCGCGCCAGCGTTAAGATAGGACTGGACAACATCCCGGTCGGCGGGCTGGCCGTATACGCTGATTGTGATTGACTTGGGATCGCGGCCTGCCTCTTCGGCCATGGCGTCCAGGCGTTTGCGGCTGTCCTCGAGCTCGGCTGGGGTGATCCGGTTGGGCAGCCAGCCGTCACCGTGGGACACGATGCGTCGCAAGACGTTGCGGGCGAGGCCGCCGATGATTATGGGCGGATGGGGCTGCTGGGCCGGCTTGGGGTAGGATTTGACGGGCGGGAAGTTGTAGTACTTACCGTGATATTCCGCTTCATCTTTGGTCCAGAGCTCCTTCATCACTTCCAGCGCTTCGCGGGTCTGAGTCCACCGGTGCTCGAAGTCGCCGCCGAATATCTCCGTCTCCTCGCGCAGCCATCCTGTGCCTATACCGAACAGGAAGCGGCCGCCGCTGAACCGGTCGAGGCTGGCGATCTCCTTGGCCAAAAGCAGAGGATTGCGCTCGGGAACGAGGGTGATGCCAGTGCCGAGCTTGATGGTGCTGGTGGCGCCAGAGGCGCGGGCCAGCGCAATGTAGGGGTCAGTGAAATGGGAATAGGTCCACGGGATCTCGCCACCGGTGGCCGGGAACGGGCTATTGCTATTCACTGGCACTGCGGGGTGCTCCGCGTACCACAGGGACTCGAACCCCAACTCTTCAGCTTTCCTGGCCATGAATGCGGGGTCGACAGTGTAGGCTGGCAGGGGCGTAGAAACACCAATGCTCATGAGGCTAACTCCATGCTTCAAATCTATATGCGTGTCGATGACGATTGCTGGGTTTGATACTGCAATTCCGCAATGCGATAAATTGTAATCCCAACCTTGGTTTGGTCACAGAATGGCTCCGTCGTCCTCAACGTCCAGATCGGTGGGAGGATCTTCGCCGGCGTAATTGCGCCACCAGGCTTCGAAAGCGTCGGCGCCGTGCTTGTCGCGCAGACGGGCGAGATGGACGCGCGCCTGGGCCGTTACGGGCAGGTTGTGATCGGTCGCAAGCTGATAGGTGCGGGCGGCCCAACCCAAGGCGCCCTCCAGATCGGAGCGCTCCTCAGCGGCCATTCCAAGCTGGCCGTAGGTCCGTGCGGTACGGCTTACGTCCTGTATTTCCTCGAATAACTCTCGGGCGCGGTGATACCAGCCCTCGGCTTCTTCCAGTTTTTTTTGTTCGTGGAACAACACGCCAAGCTGGCGACATTCATCGCCCGCGCTCCGCCAGTCGCCTAGCTTTTCGTACTTCTCGAGGGCTAGGGTATACCAATGCTCCGCGTCCTCGGGGAACAATTGGCGGCCCTGCTCCAGCAGGCCAAGGTAGTGGAATTCAACCGCCATCTGGGCTTCGTTGCCCATCCGGTCGCTGAGGGTCAGCGCCTGCTTGTACCAGTTTTCTGCGTCATCGAACTGAAATTGGGCATGGGCCACGGTGCCCAGAGCATGATAAATGAGGACAGAGGTTTCCTCGTCCCGGGCCTCTTCGAGGATCTCGCGGGCGCGGTGATACCAGCTCTCGGCTTCCTGGTACTCGAAGCGGAACTGGGCGCTAAGACCAAGAGAGCGATAATCCTTGACCATTTCCTCGAGGTCATCCAGCCGCTGGTGAATGTCCAGTGACTTGGAGAACCATTCTCGAGCCTCGGTGTAGCGGCGCTGATACTGGCGGACCAACCCCATGCCGTAGTAATCGTCGGCGACCGGAGCACGATCCTCGCCGTCCTCGATGATCGCGAGCGACTTGGTATACCACCCGTCGGCCTCGTCGAGCCGCCAGCGTTTGAGGGCCACCTCGCCCATCTGGTGATAGACGGCCGCAGCCTGAGGGTCGCTGTCGGCGTTCGGACGAGACACGAAATGATCGAGTAGCTGACGATTGAGGAAGTCGGCGCGATCAAGCTCGTTGGTCTCGATGCATTCGGAGGCTTCGGTGCCGAGCAGGTATAGCCACAGGTCGGTAGCCTCGTTGGCTTCGGCCTCCTCGGCGTTTGTGCCGGTTACCTCGAGCAGTTGGCGACGGAGGCGTCGCAACTCCGGGTAACGTTTCTGCATACGGTAGACCTGGGCCAGTGGCTGGGTCAGCAGCTGGGCGTTGTCCCATTGCCTGGATTCCAGCGACAAGGCCAGGGCCTGGGTCAGGTTGCCCTCTTCGGCAAGGATGGCGTTGGTTCCGGATTCCTGGTTCTCGTACAAGGTTTCCATAAAGTAATCGGCAGTGTCGGCGTATACCCGAACGAACTCTTCCTCCAGCTGAGCGACGCGGGTCGGAGGGAGCTGCCGGTAGAGCGCCCGGCCATAGAACCAGCCCAGCGATGGATGAATCTGGTAGACGCTGGGGGTGATTGGCTCCAGGAAGCCGCCGATACGAGCTGAACGGAGCAGCGTGCGGCAGGCACCCCACCCCATTTGTTCGCCCATTACCGAACGATACGCATTTTCCTGAGTGATGTGGGTCAGAATGTCCATCATCACGCGGTTTCGGAAAAGTGACAGGAATGGCAGGTGAGTGCGATTGCGGCGCGGCATCCTGGAGAAGGCGTGTTCCATCAACACCGTGAGATAGATTGGGCGCCCGTCCTCGCCGGGCCCAGGCTGGTATCCCTCAATTTCGCGGCGTAACTCGGTCAGCAATACCGACGAGGGAACATCCTTAAGCAGAGGGATGAGCAGTTCCATTGCCAGCGGATGACCTTCCACAAGGTCCAGCAGGTCCAGGAACTCCGGCCCCAAACGAGCGGGGTCCACGCCACTCTCCTCCATCAGGCGCGTGGCGAGCTCGATACGATCCTGATCTTCAAGGCCTCCGAGTGAAAAAGTGCCGCAGGGCGCCAAGAGCCATGGCTCGGCATCGCGGCGGGTGACCAACAGGACTCGCGTCTGGCCGCCGTCCTCCGCCAACTCTGTCAAGAACTCGTTCAGATCGGCGAGTTCACTGCTCTCCAGCAGTCCAGTGCCGACGTTGGGGAATCCAGCCAGATTGTCAACGCTGTCCCAGACCAGCAAGGTTTGATGCTCGCGCAGATATTCCAGGAGCCAACTGCGGCGAGCGGCAGCGGGCAAGTCGCCGAATTCGAGCCCGGCGAGGGCAGTACCAATCTCGTGGAGGGCCTTTTCCAGCCCTGCTCCCACGTCGAAGTTGGTATGATATACCCCGTGCGGTCGGCCTCCGCTTTTTTCCATCCAAGCCGAGAGGCCGAGTGCCACCTCGGACTTTCCAACGCCAACGGTCCCACTGAGCAGGACTATGGAATTGGACTCAAGGACGCGTTCCAGATCCAGAATTTCCCGGCGGCGACCTATTAGACCGTAGGGACCGCCGCGAGGAAGTTGTCGCGGCGGCGCTTCTGGTGTGGCTTCAATGACTCCCGGCAGGACCGGCTCGGGTTCCTCCGGCTTTACGGCCACAGGTTCGTATCTGGCCGACTGGTAGACCATAGGGGTAATCCAGTCCCAGGACACAACCGGTCCAGCGGCAGACGGACGGTGGGGGCGCGCCATCAACGCCCGGCGAGCGGCGGCCACGGCGGCACTGGCCCCTGAGCCGTGGGCGATGCCGTTGTAAAAGGCATCGGCGAAGAGCTTTCGGCCTGAGCCGCCCAAGGGGACGGGCAGAATAGCGGCCTCAAGAACTCCACCGCCAATGAGCTTTTCTGCGGCAATGTGGAAATTGTCGAGGACGGAGCAAGTGACTAAGGTTACAGGAATGTCTGCATCTGCAATCGCTTGGGCGGCTCGGTCCAAAGATCCGATCCCGGCCAGGTGGGTGCCACTTTCTTCGAATGCAATGCCGTCAAGGTGCAGGAGGTGGTAGTGGCCCTTATGTTGAGACAGGTGGGTTTCCAGTGCTTCGATGGTAGAAGGCCGCAGGGTTTCCAGAGACACCTCCACATCCAGCGACTCCATAGTCTCCAGCGCTTCAGTGGCGACGCCATTCCCGCCGGGCGGACACAACATCAGCACATTGAACTGATTGTCCGGTTGACCGAATTTCCCCAGATCTGGCAGCTGATCAAAACTGTCAAGGTGGCGCGAAACACCACTGGCCAGCGATGATAGGTAACCGACATCCGTATTGTTAGTGAGTTCCCACGGGAGGGAAAGAAATTTCGGCCGGGACGACACAATCGAAAGCCGGAATTGACCATTACCCTCTGATCTCGCTCGCGCAAGGATCTCATCTGCATCCGGACTAGAGCGGAATACGGTCTCCATTAACAGTCGACCCAGATCCTGAAGCCCCGCCTCAGCCAACTCGGCTCGTGAGCGCGATTCGCCGAAGGGATCGGTTGCATAGCCGGTAAAGAGCCATGCCATCTCCAATAGCTCCGCGTCAGTCAAAGGGTAAGGGAAGTTGACGGGAGGGGCGGATTCCCGTTCGCCGGATTCATTGACGAAAGAGAGCTGCAGCTGTTCACGGTCGGCCAAGTCCAAGATTTCCAGCGTGTAGGCCAAGGGATCCTCCGGGCACATTGCGGTCAGATGACTCATCCTTCAGGTAAAGGAGGAGGTCAAATTACTCTATTAATAAGGAAGGGCCGGTGCCATCGCGGCCCGGCCCTATACTATCATCGCCCGCTAAGGCAGTCCAACGGCCCACCAAGGCAGGCAGCCGAGAGGCACCTTATTGGGCAGTGAAGCCGCCGTCCACGGCCATGGCCAAGCCAGTGACCAGCGACGCGGCGTCTGAGCAAAGCCAGGTGACAGACTCGGCGATCTCCTCCGGGGTGCCCAACCTCCCGATGGGCTGCCTTGACGGGATGGACGCTTCGTATTCTGCCTCGCGGCCCCCGATAAGGCGACGGACCATGGGCGTATCGATGATGCCGGGGCAGACGGCGTTGACCCGGATGCCGTCACGGGCGTATTCCAGCGCGGCTGCCTTGGTGAGCCCGACCACGGCATGCTTGCTGGCCACGTATGCCGACAGGCGGCGGGAGCCAACCAGCCCCGCGGCCGAGGCGGTGTTGACGATGGCGCCACCGCCCTGCTGCATCATCTGGGGGATTTCGTGCTTCAGGCAAAGCCAGACGCCCTTCACATTGATGTCGATGAGCCGGTCCCACTGGTCTTCGGGGTATTCGTGCAGACGGCCCTCCATGTAGCCCTCAATTCCGGCGTTGTTGTAGGCGCAATCCAGTTTGCCGTAGGCGGACACGATTTGCCCGATCAGGCCCGCAACATCGTCGGGGCGCGAAACGTCCGCGTGGACGAACATGCCGTCGCCCCCTGCCTCCTTGATGGCACTCAGAGTTTCCTCTGCTCCGTCGGCATTGACGTCGGAGACCACTATGGTGGCGCCCTCCCGCGCCATGACCAGGGAGGTCGCCCGGCCGATGCCCGAGGCTGCGCCGGTTACCAGCGATATCCTGCCATCCAAAATTCCTGCCATTGCCTCAACCTCCTAAACTAAAGCCAAGGTGAAATACGCAGTTGCACAGGGTAAATTTGTGAAGGAACTGGGTTAGCTGGTCTCGGGAGTTACGAGGGGTTGGTGATGGGCGTGAGGGAGATAGACCGGTGTCTGGAACAGTGGCGGATGGAAGTCAAGGACTTGCGACAGCGGATGATCCTGGCGCCGACGCCCAGGGAGCGGGAGAGGTGGTACGCCGTGCTGCTGCTGGCCCAGGGCTGGACGGCAGCGGCCACGGCGGAGACTCTGGAAAGGGACCCACACACTATTGGCCGATGGGCGTCGGCCTTCGGCGAGGGAGGGCCTGCAGCCCTGATATTCGAGCAGACCGGTGGTTCCCCCCCGCCCTTGACCAAGCGCAGCAGGAGGAATTGAAAGAGGCGGTGCAACAGCCTCCCGCTTCGTCGGGCATCGGTATGGCCAACTGGTATTGGAAGGTGGTGCGGCGGTTTGCCTCGGAGCGCCTCGGCATTGAGTTGAGCCGCAGCAGTTGCCTGAACTGGATGCACCGCTTGGGATTTGCCTTCAAGCGGCCCAAGAAGCGGTTGCTCAAGGCTGATGAGGCCAAGCGGGAGGCTTTCGTGGCGGAGTACGCCGTCCTGAGGGAGGAGGCCCAACGGACTGAAGCCAGGATATTCTTTGCCGACGAGGCCCACTTCCGGGCGGACGCGGAACTGCGGGGCAAGTGGGTGCTGAAGGGCCAGCCTGCTTTGGTGGACTCGACCAGCCCGCGGTATGGGGAGAAGGCCAACTACTATTCGGCGGTGTGCTTGGAGACGGGTGAGGTGGAATGGATGGAACTGGAGGGCAACAGCAACAGCGGGACCTCGGTTGCCTTCCTGAAGCAACTGAGGGAAAAACATCCAGAGCCGATGCGGGTCATCTGGGACAACGCGCCGGCCCATCGTGGCGAGGCGGTGCGGGAATATCTGCGGACGCCCGGACTTGACCTGCGGTTGGTGAACCTGCCGGGGTACAGCCCGGACTTCAACTCCGATGAGGCGGTCTGGGGCTGGGCGAGAGAGGAGGCGACGGGCAATCTCTGCCTGGGCAGCAGGGCGGCGGTGCAGGAAAGGGTCGGCAACTTCCTGGCCGGGCTGGCCAGCCGGAGAGACGAGGTGAGGCGCCGCTGCCGGACGGTACTGCAGTCACGGGCCGAAGCACTGCTGCCGAATTCCCAGCACGATTCCTCGCCTCAGGCAAATGCACATCCCACCTTGGCTTTGGTTTAGATGTTGATAGCGGACACGTCGACTGGAAGCTACGCGCCCTGGATGATGTCTGATACCGGCAACTCAAGCCCCAGCAGGACCAATGTCTCCACGGTCTCACCTGCGCGGCGGATAGAGAGACGCTTCCAGTGCCCTCCGTCCAGTTGCGGGACCTCAACAGACCGAGCCTCGGGTGAAATCAGCCAACATTGCCGGACGCCGATTCGGGCGTAGTCTGCCAGCTTGCCCTCAATATCGGCACGGCTATTGCTAGGCGACAGAATCTCTATTACCAGATCAGGACCGCCATGAATTCGGTCGTTAAGCACTATCCCGACCCTGTTCGTTGGTGACAAACAGCAAGTTGGGCTGACGGACCTGCGGAGGTTCCTGCTGAATGATCACGTCCACTGGCGCATACAATACCTTTCCCAATTCGTGATCTGTTACGAATCGACCAAGAGGTATGGATGATCTAATTTAGGTTTTCTGGTGATGGATATTGGAGGTTGCGGATATCCTCAACTCCCCGTCTACGATTTCGTATCGGAGCATAGCCTCTGGTGGGTCATGGTATTCCTGGATGGTTAACGTAACTCTTGTGGTGGTCATCGCGGGTTCACTCGCCTACGTCTCGCCGGAGCGGCGGGCGTCGGCGCGCCAGTCGTCGGGACTGGGATCGCGGTCGATGGCCACGTCCACCACCGCCGGACGTCCGGATGCCTGCGCCTCCCGCAGGGCGTCGGGTAGATCGCGGGAATCATCGACGTGTATGCCGAAGGCGCCAAACCCGCGTGCGACGGCGGCGTTATCGGTGGGGTAGAACTCCGAGGCGATCTCCTGACCGCGTGGCTGGTGATCGAGCACCATCCCCAAGGCGTTGTCGTTGAAGACCACGCAGGTTATCGGCAGGTCGTACTGCATAGCCGTAGACAAGGCGTTGACCGTCATCATGAAGCCGCCGTCCCCTGTTACTGCAGTGACGGGCCGGTCTGGATAGACCAGCTTGAGGGCCACTGCGGCCGGGAGCGCCCAGCCCATTCCCGCAGTGCCGCCCGGGCAGTAGAAAGTGCCCGCCTGTTGGGCCTTGTAGAGGTGGGCCATCCAAGTGCGATTGTTCCCCGCGTCCAGCGCGTAGACAGTGGAGGGGTCCGAGGTCTCGTTCAGGATCGAGACCAGCCTTTGAGGCGTGACCGGGGAGCTATCCTTGTGCATATCAGGGTCGTCGTAGAACGACATTGCTGACTTGCGGGTGTCCATGGACGCCGTCCATTCGCTTCGCTGAGAGGTGCTCGACTGGGCGTCCTCCCTTGAGGCTTCAACCAGCTGGTTGAGGATGCTGCCCGCGTCTCCCACCAAACCGATCTCGATCGGGAAGCTCCAGCCGGCGTTGCGTTCGTCGATGTCGATCTGCACCACGCGCTGGCGGCGGGGGTCGAAAATGTCGGGCCGCTCACGGACCGTTTCCTGGGACCGGAGCAGGGCGCCTACAACGATGACCGCGTCGGCCTCGCCGACCACGCGGTTGGCAACGGCCTGACCGTAAGTGCCGACCATACCCACCGACAGTGGATGCGTTTCGGCGATGGCGCTCTTCCCCTTATAAGAGGTAGCTACCGGCATCCCCCATATCTCCGCCAATTCCTGTAGCTGAGCGTGGGCCCGCGCCACGTGCACGCCGTTTCCCGCTACTAAGACCGGTCTCCGAGCTTCCGAGAGAATCTCGATTACACGCTGAACGTCCGATGGGGCGCTCTCGGGCTTGGCGGTGTTCAGGAATCCGGCGGCGTTGTGTATGAAGGGCGGTGATTCGAGATCGACCTCTCCGGCGATGGCCGCCGACCGCATGACCACCGACGACGGGCCTGGGCGACCGCTGATAGCATGCTTGATGGCCATCTGGGTTGCCAGGACCGCCTCCTTGGGGCTGGCAGCCAAGGCCGTATATTTACTCATTGACTTGAAAATATTGGGCAGGTCGATGCTGCCATATTCCCCCGCACCCGACTGGTTGGCCGGACGCTGGGCAGCACCCCCATCTGAGGTGTCAGTGAGCACGAGCATGGGCGAGCTGCTCAGCATGGCCTCCATGATGCCGAAAGAGGCGTTGGAGCCAATGAAGAGTCCCTGACCCATAACTACCGCTGGCTTGCCGGTGGCCCGTCCGTATGCGTCAGCCATGATTGCGGCGACCTGTTCGTGCCGCACGAGGATGGTTTTTATGCGGTCCTCTTTTCCATAGAGAAGCTGGAAAATCTGACCCGTGCCGCCGCCCGGTATGCCGAAGACATACTCAACGCCGGCCTCCTCAAGGGTCTGGACGATCATTTCGCTGGCTGTCGGCATACTGCCTCCTGAAAGTTCCCCATAAATGCTGTGAGGTTGCCCTATCATAAAGAAGGAAGCAAAGCGCGGACTCTCCTATTCGAAGTCCGCAGTTCGGATGATACCTGCGCCCAAATAGGTGGTCAAGGAAGGTCATATACACCGCGTTGTTACGACAGTTCCTTGACCGCCAACTTGGTCGCAGGTATCATCGGCGCATTCTGGGAGGGAACAACGGATGTGGTGCCCTCGGCACTTCTTGGTTGCCCGACCCGGAGATAATCGCCATAGCGGGAGAGCAGCCATGACAGGCGGCGACGCAGTAGTCCGTGCATTAGAGAAGGAAGGGGTCCGTTATATATCTGGTTTCGCCGGTGGCGGCGAAGCACCGCTGTGGCCCGCACTTCGAGCTTCAAGCATCCAGGTCTTTTCCGCCCGACACGAGCGAATGGGCGTGGAAATCGCCGATGGTTATGCTCGGGCGACCGGGCAGGTCGGTGTGGCGCTGACTGGCACCGGTCCTGGGGCAACCAATACGCTCACTGGAATCGCCGGGGCATACGCTGACAATATCCCAGTGCTGTTGCTCATGGGGCAACATCCGCTGGGAAGCATGGGACGTGAAATTCAACAAGAGGTGCCCTCAAGCATTTTCGACAGCTTTGTTAAGTGGAAGGGCACCATGTCCCGGGTCGAGGACATACCAGCCATCATGCGACGGGCGTTCACAAACCTTCGCTCCGGCTCGCCGGGTCCTGTTGTCCTGGAAATGCCTTCGGATGTCTTGATGATGGAGGCGCCAGACGAAATCCTTAACTATGAACCTGTAGGCCCGGGACGCAGGTCTGCCCCCGACGCGGGAGACATCGACCGAGCCGCCGAGATTTTGCTCAATGCACAGTTCCCAGTCATGAACGTTGGCGGAGGCGTGTTGGCGGCGGAGGCCTGGGACGAGGCCCTGGAACTGGCCGAACTGATGGCTATGCCAGTTGCCAGCACTTTGGTGGGCAAAGGCGTTTTCCCCGAGAACCACCCCCTTTCCGTGGGAGGGGGAGTGTACCCGAGGAGTAGGTATGCCTCGGGCGCGGCACACATTGTGAACCGCAGAGCGGATGCCGTATTGGCAGTCGGCAATTCGTTCCGGCTGCCCAACGCCACCGATGGGAGGCCAATTCCGGAGGGAGTGAGCCTGATTCACATAAACGCCGACCCAGGAGACCTGAACAAGATTTACCAGGCCGACGTACCAATATTAGCCGATGCCAAGCTGGCGCTGCGCAGCCTGATTGAAGCCGTCCGGGATCGGATGGGGCCCGGAGGTCCGCCATCGGCCTCGAGGCGAGAAGAAATAGTGGCGGAAATACAGGAGGCCAAGGCCAAGTGGCATGGGGAATGGGAGTCGACTTTCAACGATGAGGCAGTCCCCACAAATGGATACCGGGTCGTACAGGAACTCCTGAAGGTGGTGGACCTTGACCGCACGATCGCGCTGCATGATGCGGGAGGAAGCCGCGGTTACCTGTCGCCCTTCTGGCCGGCCACGAGGCCGCGCAACTACATCGGCATGGGCGGCATGGCGGCCATGGGCTGGTCGATGGCTGCTGCCATCGGCGTGAAGCTGGGCCGCCCCGACCACCTTGTGTTCAACGTGCTGGGAGATGCCTCTTTCGGTATGGTGGGCATGGAACTGGAAACCGCGGTTCGCATGGGGCTCCCCACTCTGACGGTCGTGCTCAACAACGGCGGGACCGGTGGCGGGCTGATGGCCATGGCTCGCGACAACGCCGCGCCTCCGCCCATGGCGGAACTGGGCGGAAACTTCTCGATGGTTGCCCAAGGACTGGGTGCCTACTCCGAGCGGGTTGAAGTTCCGGCGGACCTGCAGGACGCTTTCCGGCGTGCCATCGCTGCCACCGAGAACGGCCAGGCTGCGCTGGTGGAAGTAACAATCCGTCCGATGCCGACGCCGGAGACCCCGGAGGGCTGGAGTTTATAGTGTCCCGTACACTTGTACTCACTTGCTAAGAGTACTACCCAATCCATTTTTGATTGGTTTCTGAAAGTTCATCTGTAAGATTCCAAGCCGCGAGGGGGGTTCAGTGAAGAGCGTTGAGATCGACCGCAGCAAGCGGCTGAAAGAAGAGCCGGAAAAGGGACACAACCGCTGGCATCCCGACATCTCGCCAATTGTGGAGGTCGACCCCGGCGAGGAAGTGATGCTGGAAACCCGGGACGCGTCTGACGGGCAGATGCACCCGGCTGTCACGGCGGCCGATTTCGACCGCTTCGACGCCAAAGTGGCTCATCCGCTGACCGGTCCGGTTTACATAAAGGGCGCAGAGGCTGGCGACCTGCTTGAAATCGAGTACGTCGACATCATCCCACAGTCTTACGGGTGGACGAGGAACCGTCCCGGCGCGGGCTTCCTTCGCGACTTGTTCCAGGAACCTTACTTCGTCAATTGGAATATCAGCGACGGATGGGCCACGTCGGGACAATTGCCCGGCGTGCGCATTCCCAACGGTTCGTTTATGGGCACTGCTGGCATCGCGCCTTCCCACGAGCAGATGGAGGCGTGGGCCAAGCGGGAGGCGGAGCTGGTGCGCCGGGGTGGTACGGCCGCACCTCCGGACCCAGAGGACGCTGTGCCTTCGGGCGGGGCCATCGCGACGGAGGGGCTGCGGACACTCCCGCCGCGGGAAAATTGCGGAAACGTTGACGCGAAGCAACTCACAACGGGTTCGCGGCTACTGATCCCGGTAAACGTGCCGGGCGCCCTTTACTCCTGTGGAGACGGCCACTTCGCTCAGGGCGACTCGGAGTGCTGCATTACCGCTATCGAGATGGGCGCAACGGCGATTGTAAAGTTCCATCTCCACAAAGGGGAAGCGGCGCGGCATAACATCCGGTGGCCCCGCTACTCCCATCCCGGATATTTCCTGCCTCCGGAGTGGGCAGCCCCGCGAAACTTCATTGCGACCATGGGTATGCCCATCCGAGAGGACGGCACCCAGGAGGGCGAGGACCTGACGCTTGCGGCCCGCAACGCCCTGATCAATATGATCGAACTGCTACAGGAGCGGGGCTGGAGCCGGGAGCAGGCCTACGTCATCTGTAGTGTGGCGGTTGACCTGAAAATCAGCAATGCTGTGGACCTGCCGAATGTCACTGTGTCGGCGTTCCTGCCAGAAGACATCTTCCAGGGTTAGTGATGAGGGGCATGCAATTCGCGTAGGAGCCTCGAAAGAGTTGAACACAAAAACCCGCCCGCAGTACTGCGGGCGGGTTTTTGTGTCTACTGGGACGGTGGCCTTAGCTGATTCTCCTAATTTCCACCACTTCATTGGGTGAGACGGCGATCCGTCTTACACTTATGCCCAGTTTGAGGAGCCAGTAGCCGAGAGTGGCCTTGCTGACGCCCAGTTCATCGGCGGTAGCAGAAAGGCCGATCTCGTTGACCCGGTCAGGAAGCAATTCTTCCAGAGGTCGTTCATGTTCCTTTTCTACACGCAACATCAGCTTTGTCTTTCGGGCCACGGCGTGCCTCCTTTTATATTCCTTACTATTTCACCCTCTAAAGTGTTGATAAGGTATCACGCGCTTGACAAGGTGTCAAGCATTGGCCAAATATTTTCCTAAACGCATTTAAGAATCATTTAGAGACATTACCAACACTGATTTTGCCATGGGCGACTATACCGCATATCTACAGAGGGTGACACGGACATCCTCTGGGAGCAGGGATTTATGAATCCGGACCGACTCTGGCTTGCCCTCCTTTATCATCCATGACGATTATTCCGCACGCCGCGGCCTCCGATTGACACTCGGACGGGGTGCTCATAAGCTGAATCGGCAGTTCGAATGCTTTAAGAGGAAAGACATGCAGGCTCCCACGATTCGGGACGTGTACCGGGCCAGGCGGACCATCGCGCCATATTTCCAGAGAACTCCCCTGCATTACTCCATGGGCCTCAGCGAACTACTCGAGGCTGATGTGTACATAAAGCACGAGGAGCATCTGCCGTTGGGGGCGTTCAAGTCGAGGGGAGGGATAAACCTTCTGTCGAACCTAAGCGAGGAGGAAAAGCGTCAGGGACTCATTACCTCTTCAACAGGGAATCATGGCCAGTCCATCGCCAGCGCCGGGAGGGAGTTTGGCGTGCGGGTACTCATCGGTCTGCCCGAGAACGCCAATCCCGTTAAGGTAGCGGCAATGCGGTCCCTCGGGGCAGAGCTGATCTTTCACGGTGAGAACTTCGATGACGCGAGGGAATACTGTGAGCGTCTTGCCCGAGAGGAGGGGTACCGCTACGTCCACGCGGTAAACGAACCACTGCTGATCGCTGGCGTCGGCACCGCGTCCCTCGAGATTATAGAGGAGTTGCCCGATATCGACGTGATGCTCCTACCGCTAGGCGGAGGTTCCGGAATTGCTGGGGCGTGTATCGTCGCCAAATCGATCGATCCCTCCATCCAGGTGTATGCGGTCCAGTCGGAAGCGGCTCCGGCGGCATATCTTTCCTGGAAGAAGGGCGAACTGGTCGAGGCTCCCATGGACACCTTTGCGGATGGTATAGCCACCAAGGCAGGCTATGGGCTTCCGCAACAGATCATGGCTGACCTGCTGGACGACTTTCTGTTGGTAAGTGACGACGACATTCGTAGAGCAATCGGACTTCTGGTGGAAAAGGCGCACACGTTGGCCGAGCCAGCAGGTGCCACGGCGCTTGCCGGCGCTGTGAGGCACGCAGACCGACTGAAGGGCAAAAAGGTGTCCGTCACTGTGTCAGGCGCCAACATTACTGCCGAAAGGTTGGCAGAGGCCCTTGCGATATACGGGGAAACTGGTGGGTAAATCGGAGATCATTTGGCCATCTTGACGGTGGCATAACGCAACATAATGTAACCCGCTACACAACATAATCTCAGAATTGTGTAACATAACAATTGGCGCAACGAAGTACACTTCTGGGCAAGCATGGAATGTAGCGGGGTTACTTTCCGGAAAGGTAACGGGCCAGTTCGTCGCGCTGAAATACCGGAAGGGTAATTTCGTCTCCGGTGCGAGTAAAGAGAATGCGGCCCTCTTCAGGAGACAGCATTTGCCCGATTTCCCAAGCATTGACCCCTTCCCGTTCCAAGGAATGTAACAGCCCAGGCGCCTGGCTGGCGGGTAGCATCAACAACAGCGATCCAGATGCCAACAGCCCCAATGGGTCCAGGTCCAGCGCATTACACACTTCGGCAGTCTCCGGGAGTACCGGTACACTGTCTTCCTCAATTGCGATTCCCAGTCCTGATGCCGCTGCAACTTCATGTAATGCGGTAATGAGGCCGCCCTCTGTCACATCGTGCATTGAGTGTACTAACATTAGTGTACTTCCAATGCGAGCCTCGCGCAGCACGCTGATGCCGGGCGAGTCGAGTAACGCGGTACTGCTTTCAATTACACGGTCGTCCACTCCTGCTTTCCTGAGTTCTTCGCCCTGATCTCGAGCCAGGATGGCCGTGCCCTCGATGGCCAGGCCCTTGGTAACGACTATGCTGTCTCCTTCCTGGGCGCCTCCGGTGGTTACCAGGCGTTCCCGTTCCACCTCTCCCAACATGGTACCCATTACGATAGGTCGCTGAATTCCATGAGTCACTTCACTGTGGCCGCCAATGAGCGTCACTCCCAGGTCGCTGCAAGCGCTCAGCACGTCTTCGAACAAGCGGGCGGCATCGTCGGGCGTGTACCAATCCGGGACAAGCAGAGTTGCCAGGAACCATAGGGGAGTGGCACCGGTGCAGGCTACATCGTTGGCGCAGACCTGGACCGCATACCATCCGGCGCGCTCGCTCGCGAAGGTCACCGGGTCGCTTTTGGCTACAAGCAAGCGGTCCCCGAAGTCCAGTACTGCCGCGTCTTCTCCTACGGACGGGCCCAGTACGACGCGGGGGTCGCGCGAGCCGATGGATCCCAGCAGTCGCTCCAGCAATTCCGGGGGGAACTTCCCGATGTCCATTGGCATCTCCGATCTCCGTTGTTTCTACGTTGTTCAATGCGGACGCTCCGACCCGCCCCGAGTGCCAAAGGACTTGGAGGGAGAGAGCGGAGCGCTACGCTTTACAGTGTGAAGGCCGTTTGCTATATTAGGAATTGCCGAATCCTATTGGGCCAGGGGTCCGGCCATCGTACGGGTGGGGCGTTCGTCTAGCGGCCCAGGACACCGCCCTCTCAAGGCGGAGATCAGGGGTTCGAATCCCCTACGCCCTACCAACCTCTCCCACCCTCAATTCCTCCTCAGCAAGCCTCTTTGCCATTTTCAGGGAGTCAACCAGTTGCTCCATTGAAAGCCGTCCGGTGTTGGTGTTTCGGGGGCTTGGGTGATAGCAGCCCACCAGGAGCGGCAGGCCTGGCTCGAGGCGATACACCGCACCATGTCCGAATTTCGCCCTGGGACGATCTGCGCCCATGTCAGACATCGCCCTTAAAGCCGCCTGGAAGGCGATCTGACCCAGGGCCAACACCACGCGCAGGTTAGGCAGCAGCCGCATTTCGCGAACGAGGTAGGGAAGACAGGCCCGCTGTTCCTCGAGAGTGGGGCGGTCCTGAGGAGGAACGCACCGCACCGCAGCGCAGACGTAGGCCCCCGTGTATCGCAGACCGTCGTCCCGGTTGACCGAAACGGGCTGGTTGGCCAAGCCCGCTTCGTGCATGGCCTTGACCAGGAAGGTGGCCGAGGCATCGCCGGTAAAGACGCGACCGGTGCGGTTTCCGCCATGCGCCGCAGGGGCAAGGCCCAGAATCATCAATGGTGCGTTTTGGTCTCCGAAGCTGAGGACGGGTTTGGCCCAGTATTCCCAGTTTATATAGGAAGCGCGTTTAGTTTCCCCGATTAGTTCACGATGCTCCACAAGCCTGGAGCAACGCCGACAGGAAACTATCTCGTCCGTTAGCTCTTTGAGGGCTACTGCCGTCTCGGAAATCCCAATGAGGTCATTGTTGCCGTTTCCGGTTTCCGTCGTCATTTTCCTGCTGAACTGCTGTTATTCGAGCCACCCGCGCGCTCATCGCTTAACACGGGTCGGCCCTGTGGGTAATGTATAATACGCGCCAATTCGGGGGTTAGACAGTCTGACCCCGTTTTCGAACCTGACGGAGGTTGGGAATATGATTGATCAGGACCGCTTGATCAATTCGTTCTGCGAGTTGGTCAAGATTGACAGCCCTTCGGATGAAGAGGAGGCCGTGGCCCAGCATCTCACCGGGCGACTGGAAAGTCTCGGATTCACAGTGGAGCGCGACGCGCACGGCAATTTGATCGCCTCGGAAGAGGGGGCTGATCCGCTGATGCTGTCGGCCCACATGGACACTGTGGAGCCAGGACGAGGCATCAAGCCGGAGGTCCAGGGCGACCGCGTCGTGTCTGATGGCACCACG
The DNA here is from genome assembly GCA_965262865.1 of Dehalococcoidia bacterium. Classification (GTDB taxonomy): domain Bacteria; phylum Chloroflexota; class Dehalococcoidia; order Lucifugimonadales; family UBA3495; genus VXOI01. The sequence continues at coordinate 4,605,667 of OZ253565.1, read as the reverse complement.
ATTCTTGGCGGCGATTGCAAAGCAGGTGTGGCCGCCATTCTCGAGGGACTGGAGAGTATCGCACAGGACGGCGGCCTCCGTCGGCCCGTGCAAGTAGTGATGACGCGCGGCGAGGAAATTGGACTGGTGGGAGCCGCCAACCTCGACTACTCGATGATCCGCTGCCGCGATGCGGTGGTGTTCGATGGGAACGGACCGGTGAACACCATCACAGGGGCCAGCCCGACCTACATGCGATTCGACGTAAACGTTACCGGTCGCGGTGCCCATGCCGGCGTTGAGCCGGAAAAGGGGCTGTCGGCCATACGTATTGCCACCGAAATCATCAACGAGCTTCCTAACGGGCGTCTTGATGAGGACACGACGTTTAACGTGGGTCTGATCACCGGGGGCACCGTGCGCAACGCCGTTCCCGTGGAGGCCAGTTTTGGCGGCGAGTTCCGCAGCCACAACACCGAGACCATCGACCTGCTGAGGATGCAGGTGGCGGAGACGTTGCGGAAGGCCAGGGAGAAATACCGCGATGCAACCATCAACGAAGAGCTGGAAATGATGTTCCAGATGTACCTGCTTGATCCCAACGAGGCCATAGTGCAGTTGGTAACTAACCAGTTGCGGACCATGTCAATGGAGCCCAACATTCATCCCTCCGGTGGCGGGACGGACGCCAACGCTATGCGACTGAACGGCGTCGAGTGCGTGGTCGTAGGAATGGCCACCAACGAGATGCACACGGTCAACGAGTACGTGGTAATACCCGACATAATGGCCACAGCCCAGTTCTGCCAGAACATCCTTACAATCAACCAGCGGGCGCGGGCCTAAGTTTGGGATACAACCCTCACCCCCTCTCTCCCCTCAGAGAGAGGGCATTTTGAGAGGCGAATATGAACGGCGCAGAACTGAAGCAGACATTGAGAGAAGGCGGAAGAGTCTTCGGGACCATGATCACGCACGGTCACAGCCCGCGCTGGGTTCCCGTGCTGTCGGGCGTAGGCCTAGACTATGCCGTGATCGATACCGAACACAGCCCCCGCGGACGGGCCGAGCTGGGCGACTATCTGACCATGTTCAACACGAGCGGCGTGGTGCCCATCGTCCGGATTCCGATCCCTGACTCCCACTACGTGACTATGGCTATGGACGCCGGGGCCCAGGGAGTACTGGCCCCCTACTGCGAGACCGCGGATCAGGTCCGAGAGGTGGTGGCAGCGGCAAAGTGGCGCCCCCTTAAGGGTGAGGCCGTGGACCGCGTGGTGGCCTCCGGCGAGCATGTCAGCGACGCCACACGGGCATACCTCGAGGAACGCAACAAGAACAGCATTGCCATAATCGGGATCGAGAGCGTGGCTGCGGTCGACAACCTGGAGGCAATCCTCGCCGTGCCGGGCATCGATGGTATCTTCGTTGGTCCCAACGACATGAGCATTTCGCTGGGCTACCCTGACCAGTATGACCGGCCGGAGTACAAAGAAACGGTGAAGCGGGTTATCGACATGTCCGAGGCCCGGGGCGTCGCGACGCTGGTGCATCACCAGACGCCTGATCTATCAACCTATTGGATTGAGCAGGGAGCCCGGTTCGTGCTGCACGGAACCGACCGTCGGGCACTTGCCGAGGGCATCCGGTCCGACTTCTCCAAGCTGCGCGAGGCCGCAAAATAAGCTCTGAGTCTGCCGGATCAGAGTTCTTTCGGGAGGCAAGCCTCCTCGCCAGTGCATAGTTACCATGTGGCCGCCCACCCTGAAGTCTTCGGGGTGGGCGGTTGCTTTCTGTAACGGCAATTTAACTGCGTTCCCAGCGTTCGCGGAGGGACTCGACGTAGACGCGGTCGTAGTCCCCATAGTGGGCGTTGTCGGGGGTGTCCGTTAGCCTCTCTGCCCAGAGGTATTCGATATCCTGCCACTGGATGGGGTAGGGCGGCTGGTCGAAGAAGGCGGCCACCGCGTCAAAGGGCGTGTCGCCCTGGGGACGGGTGACGTAACCCATCATCTGGAAATTGTCGTAGGTGTTGCCGTGGTCGGACACGAACCGGCCTTTCATCGCGGCGAGTATCAGGTATGTAGACATGTCTCGGCGGGCTCACTACGTTTCAGAGCAGGAGCGCCCTCCACCGGATGGCGGGGGCACCTCTGCTTCCTTTATTTATTTATTACTTCTTCAGGATGTGAACGGTTGTGACGTCCCCGGCTCCGGAACACTGGGCGACGCCGACACGGGCGCGGGCGACCTGCCGGGGGCCGGCCTCCTGGCGGAGTTGGGTAACCGTCTCGTGAATCATACGGATTCCGGATGCGCCGAACGGGTGGCCCATGGCGAGCAGGCCTCCGTCGGTGTTGGTCGGGATGTCGCCAGTGAGGGAGGTGCGGCCCTCGACCGTGGCCTGCCAGGCCTCGCCGAATGGGGCGAGGTGGAGAGACTCGATCTGCTGCAGCTCACCGATGGAGGCGGCGTCGTGGACCTGGCAGAGGTCGACGTCTTCGGGACCCAGCCCGCTCATCTCGTAGGCCTGGAGGGCCGCCGGTTCGGTGCGATAGGGACTGAAAGCAGAGTGGTCGGCACCGCGGCCGTTGTAGTCGCCGGATGTCAAAACGGCGGCGGCTATGGAGACCGCGCGGCTTTCGTCGATGCCGTACTGGGCCAGCGACTCGCGGGCGCAGAGGACGGCGGCGGCCCCTCCTTCGCTGGTGGGGCAGCACTGGAACAGAGTCAGGGGATCGGCAATCATCCGGGACTGAAGGACTTCTTCCAGAGAGAAGAGGTCCTTGCGGTGGGCGTAGGGATTCAGGGCCGCGTTCTGGCGGGCCTTGACCGACACCTGGGCCAACGCAGTGGCTGGCGCGCCGGTCTCTTCCATGTAACGGCGGGCGCGAAGGGCATAGCCGGCCATCATGTGGTCGCCGCCTATGAATCGCTCGGGGGCGTCCTCGGCGGTAACGGTGACCGGACCACGGGGCACTTTCTCAGCCCCGAAGGCCAGAGCCATGTCGTACATGCCGGTGGTGATGCCCCAATAGGCCTGCCAGAAGGCGGTCGAACCGCTGGAGCAGGCATTTTCCACGTTGACGATGGGCACGCCGGTCAATCCCAACTTGGACAAGGTGGTCTCGCCCAGGGACATGCCGTGATAGTAGACGTGGCCGAAGTAGGCGATGGGGATGTCCCGCCAGCGCACGCCGGCGTCCTTCAGGGACTCGACCACTGCATCGAGGGCCAGGTCGCTGAGGTCCTTTCCGGGGAAGCGCCCGAAGGGATGCAGGCCGACACCGGCCACCACGACTTCACGTCCGGGACGAAGCTGAGCCACGGTCATTACCTCCGGAGAACCTGTTATCCCTTTGGGGAACAATCAGGACGAATGGGTCTATCCAGTGGCGGGGCGCCACTTGTACACGAGTTTTTCGGCGCCGCCCTCTTCCTGGGCAACTGCCTGGATGGCCAGTTCCACGGGCATGCCGATGGTCACGTCTGACTGGTCGCAGTCGATGACCTCGGCGAGCACCTGGGGGCCTGAAGGCAATTCGACCTGGCCGAGGATGTAGGGTACCGGGCCGGGCCAGCCGGCGGGCGGGATGCGCACGATGGTGTAGCTGTAGAGCGTTCCGCCCCTGCCGAGATCTACCTGCTCCACCTCGAAAGAGGTGCAAGACTGGCAGAAGATAGCTGGGCCGAACACGGTTACGGCGCAGTCGCGGCAGCGGAACCCGATGAGCGTGCCCTCGGTCCCGGCCTCGTTGGTTATTCGCAAACGCCTTGGGTCAACTGAATCAGCCATAATGGTTCAGGTTAATGTTGGGGCTATGGCGTGTCAACCGCGCCGATGAGGCGGCTTTGGCAATAGTGTTCACAGGTTTTCGGTGGGACCGTTGGACAGGTGTATTGGCGGACGGGGTGAATTCGAGAAATTTTATTTTCCTGTCAAATCCGATCATTTCCTACCATATTCGCGGTATTCGGCATTGGCGAGAGGGTTGGTAAAGGAGGCGCCCCTGGGGTGTCGGAGTTGGCGAGATTTTCCATTTTCCTGCCAAACCCGGTCATTTCCTGCCACATCTGCCGCATTCGGCATTGGCGAGAGGGTTGGCTCGGGAGGCGCCTCTGTGGTGTCAGGGCTGGCGAGATTTCCCATTTTCCTGCCAAACCCGGTCATTTCCTGCCACATCTGCCGCATTCTGCGTTGGCGAGAGGATTGGTTCGGGAGGCGCCTCTGGGGGTTTCGGGGCTGGCGAGATTTTCCATTTTCCTGCCAAACCGGTCATTTCCTGCCACATCCTGCCTCGTCCGGCGGATTTCGCCGCTTTCGGGTGAAGACGGTTTTGGGTCCGGGTCCAGCAACAACTCTGCTAGCGACGCTGTGGGAGCACGCCCGGTATTTCGGTTGCACTCATCTCCCAGATTCATTGGCCGATAAGAATGAGCCCACATATTTCGTACTTTCGTTCTATATACTGTTATCTATATTAAAAGGCATCGCCGGGATTGACAAGAGGGAAGACGCCAGTGGAATGCGAACCGAACCTGGGAGCCCTCATTTCAGCCATTCCCAGACAGGTGCGTCTTGGTGGGGTCGCTTAGTGAGGCGGTGCCTCCGTCCTGTCTGATATACTCGGACGCGTCCATTTTGAGTCCTTAATTGAGCCTGATCAGGCACGCGACCTCCCCTTGAATTGAGAAGTTGTCTTCTTCTACCGAACATAAACTGGACACCGCACTGCGTCTTTTGCGAGAAGGCGGTGTGGTCGCTATTCCCACCGACACCCTGTATGGCCTGGCGGCTGACGCGTTCAACCCCGAGGCCATCGAGCGGGTGTTCGCCATCAAGGAGCGGCCCGAGGGCCTGGCGCTGCCGGTACTGATGGCAGATGCCGAACAGCTGGAGATGGTGGCTGACTACGTTCCATCTCGAATCGGAAGAGTTGCCGCAGCATACTGGCCAGGCCCGCTGACTCTGATCGTAAAGCGCAGGGACTCCCTGCCGCCTCGCCTGACTGCGGGCCACCCGACGGTGGCGGTGCGGGTGCCCGACCACCGGGTGCCTCGCGAGCTGGCCCGTCAACTGGGACGGCCAATCACTGGCACCAGCGCCAATATCAGCGGGGCTTCCGATCCGCAGACGCTGGAGGAACTGCGAGAGCAGGTGGGCGAGCGGGTCGACCTGGTGATAGAGGAAGGGCCGAGCCCGGCTGGCACGGCGTCTACGATCGTTGACGTGTCGGGCGAGGAGCCGAAGCTGATCCGCGAGGGGGCCATACCGTTTCAGGAGATTGCGGCACTACTGAACAGCCGGTAAATTATTGGCCATGATTGCGAAATACGAAGAATACAGGCAGGCGGTAGAGGCGGAGCTGCGCGAGGTCTTCGACGGGCGCGATGGCTTCCTGTACAACCTGCTGCGCTATCACCTGGGCTGGGTCGACCAACACGGCCAGGCAGAGTACGGCGAGACGCCGCTGCATCTGCAGGGCGCGGTTGCGCTGGTTGCCTGCGAGGCCATGGGTGGTGAGTTCCAAGCCGCTCTGCCTGCGGCGGCGGGTGTGGAACTGGTGCATCACTTCACCCTGGTTCACGGAGAGGTTCAGGCGGGGCGAGCCGAAAGCGTCGATCGTCCGGGCATCTGGTGGGTTTGGGGACCGGCGCAGGCGATCAACGCCGGGGACGGGCTGCACGCGCTGGGCCGAACGGCCATGATGCGGCTGGGAAAACGGGGAACGCCACCGGACCGGGTGCTGCGGGCGGTGAGGTCGCTGGACCAAGCATGCCTTCTGCTCTGCGAGGGGCAGTACATGGATTTGGAGTTCCAAGACCAGATGATGGTGACGTCGGCGGCCTACCTCGACATGATCAACCGAAAGGCCGGGGCGCTTACGGGCTCGGCCGCCGAAGCTGGCGCGTTGGCCGCCGACGCAGACGAAGCTCAGTGCGGTGCAATGCACCGGCTGGGGGTCAAGCTGGGGGCGGCGTGGCAGATCGCGCGGGATACGGACGACTTCTGGGGTGAACGGGGCGACGCGGTTACGGCCAGCAACATCATCGCCAAGAAAAAGAGCCTGCCCGTCATCCACGCACTGGAGCACGGCAGCGTGGCCGCCAAGAGAGAGCTGGGCTCCATCTACATGAAGCGAGTGCTGGAGCAGCAGGACGCGGCGAGGCTGGTTTCGATTCTCGAGGAAACGGGCGCCCGTGCTGCCTCGGAAGAGCGGGCGCGCCAGCTTGCAGATGAGGGGCTGGGCGAGGCTTCTGCGGCGGGTGTATCCGGGCCAGGAATGGACCAACTTCACGAATTGGCCGACTGGGCGGTGGCCGGCGCGCGCTGAATCCGGGGCCGGTCGAAGCGCAGGGGAACCGAAGAACGGATGAGGGGGCAACACGCAGGTGGCTAAACGCAGTCTGTCTCAACTTGACGTAAACGGCAGCCGGGTGCTGGTGCGGGTGGACTTCAACGTCCCCATCGAGCAGGGCATCGAGGCCATCGCCGGGTATGACCAGCGGCTCCGGGCCACCCTGCCAACGATCCAGCACCTGATCGAGCGGGGCTGCCGTACCATCCTGTGCTCGCACCTGGGGCGTCCACGGGGCAAGGTGGACGAGGGGCTGCGGCTGGGGCCGGTGGGCGACCGGCTGGCGGTGCTGCTCGGCCACCCCGTCAAGAGCCTGCCGGAGATCACCGGGCCGGACGTTGAGGCGGCAATCGCGGCGATGGCCCCCGGTGACGTGGTGCTGCTGGAGAACCTGCGCTTCGATGCGGGTGAGGAGGCCAACGATCCCGCGTTCTCGCAGTCGCTGGCGGCGCTTGCCGACTACTTCGTGATGGACGCCTTCGCGGTGGCGCACCGGGCACACGCCTCGACAGTTGGTGTTACGGAATACCTGCCATCGGTGATGGGGTTCCTGGTAGAGAAAGAAGTCAGCAGCATGGGCCGCGCCCTGGAGGCGCCGGAGAAACCGCTGGCGGCGCTGATGGGCGGGGCCAAGGTCAGCGACAAGATACTGCTGCTCGAGAACATACTGGACAAGCTGGACCACCTGTTCATCGGCGGCGGAATGTGCGTTACCTTCCTGAAGGCGCAGGGCCACGGCGTCGGGGCGTCGCAGGTTGAAGAGGACCGGCTGGAGTTCGCCCGCGAGATGCTGGAGGCCGCCGGCCAGCGCGGCATCAAGGTACACCTGCCCGCCGAGGTGGTGGTGGCCAGCGAGTTCGCGGCCGATCCGGCCGAGGTGCAGGTGTCCCCGGCGGACGGTGTTCCGGAAGGTGGCATTATCATGGATATCGCCCCTTCTGCGGCGCAGGAATTTGCCAGCGCACTGCAGGAGTGCCGCACGGTAATCTGGAACGGGCCCATGGGCGTGTTCGAGATGCCTCGCTTCAGCGAGGGGACCCGCGTGGTTGCCGAGGCCATCGCCAGCGCGCCGAGTGTGACCAGCGTGGTGGGCGGCGGCTCGACGGCCGAGACGGTGGAAGCGCTGGGGCTGATGGACCGGATGACGCACGTGTCCACCGGCGGCGGGGCGTCGCTGGAGTTCCTGGGAGGAATCGAGCTGCCGGGCATCGCGGCGCTGCCGGATGCGGACTGAGGGCCGATACGCGCTGCTGAGGTTGGATGATTCAAGGGGTTTTACCCTCATCACTGCCTCCTCTCGAGGGAGAGAGAATAACCGGCGCCCATTTAAGGAGACACGATGATTGATATAGAAGAACTGCGCGATTGCTACATCAATACGCCGTCGAAGATGGTGCTGCTGGTGGTGGACGGTTTGGGGGGGCTGGCCCATCCGGACACCGGACAGTCGGAACTGGAAACGGCCAACATCCCCAACCTCGACGCCCTGGCGCAGGTGAGCGCATGCGGCCTGACCACGCCGGTGCTGCCGGGGGTGGCGCCGGGGAGCGGTCCGGGGCACCTGGCGCTGTTCGGGTACGACCCGCTGAAGCACATGATCGGACGGGGCGCGCTGGAGGCCCTGGGCATCGACGTGGAGCTGCAGCCGGGGGACGTGGCCGCGCGGGGGAACTTCTGCACCGTCGACTCGGATGGGCTGCTGGTTGATCGCCGTGCCGGACGGATTCCCACCGAGCTCAGCGCCCCCATATGCGAGCGGCTGGACCGCATCGAGATCGCGGGCGTGCAGGTGGATGTGTTCCCGGTGCAGGACTACCGGTTCGTACTTCGGCTGCGCGGCGAGGGCCTGTCGGAGGCCGTCTCCGAGACCGACCCGCAGCAGACGGGCGTCCCGGCTCTGCCGGTGCGGGCCCAGAACGCCGGGGCCGAGCGAACGGCGGAACTGGTCAACCAGTTCGTGGCCCAGGCGTCGCGCCTGATGTCGGAGGAAGACCGGGCCAACATGCTGCTGCTGCGCGGTTTCGCGCAGATGCCGAGCCTGCCGCCCATGGGCGATGTCTATCGCATGAATCCTGCCGCCATCGCCGCATACCCGATGTACCGTGGGCTGGCCACGGTGGCCGGGATGCGGGTGATCCCGACGGGGCGCCACTTCTCGGACGAGGTGGAGACACTGCGGCAGAGCTACGACTCCCACGACTTCTTCTTCATCCACTACAAGCCCGCCGATGCCGCCGGGGAGGACGGGGACTTTGATGCCAAGGTGCAGCGGCTGGAGGAGCTGGACCCTTTGATCCCGGCCATCCGGGAGCTGGAGCCGGACGTGTTCATGGTCGCGGGCGATCACGCCACCCCGGCCATCACGGCGGGGCACAGCTGGCACCCGGTACCGTTTATGCTGCATTCGTGGCTGACGCGGGGCGAGGGGATTCCGGCCTTCAACGAACGAGAGTGCCGCCAGGGCTCCATCGGCAGCATCCCCGCTACCAACGTGATGCTGCTGGGAATGTCTCACGCCGGCAAGATGGCAAAATACGGCCCCTGATTTGACTGTCACTCAACCGCCTCTATCCGCTATGGTAGAGGCGAGTTTCATTCAGACCTGATGATCCGGGAGGCACTGCGAGCCATGCCCCGTTCCATAGTCGCCGGAAACTGGAAGATGAACACCACGCTGGAAGAGGCCGCAACCCTGGCCTCCGAGGTCGCCGAGGGATCAGCGACTGCCGGTGGCGTGGAGTTGATCCTGTGCCCGCCTTACATCTCGCTGGCAGCGGTCCGCCGGGCGGTCAATGGCAGCGGGGTTCATGTCGGAGCTCAGAACATGCACTACGAGGCCTCGGGCGCGTTCACCGGAGAGGTCTCCGCAGCCATGCTCCGAAGCCTCTGCCACTACGTCATCCTTGGCCACTCGGAGCGGCGCCAGCTGTTCGGGGAGACTGACGAGACGGTTAACCGCAAGGTCCACGCCGCCCTCGACGCCGGGCTGCGTCCCATTGTCTGCGTTGGTGAGACCCTCGCCCAGCGCGAGGATGGCGGGGCGGCCGACGTGGTGGAGGGACAGGTTCTGGCAGGAGTGGCCGACGTTATTGACATAACCGATGTGGTTGTAGCCTACGAGCCGGTCTGGGCCATCGGCACCGGCCGGGCCGCCACGCCGGAGATCGCCGAGGAGATCATGGGAGGCGCGATCCGCGACGCCCTGCGCGACCTGTTTGGCGACGACGGCGATGCAGTACCCCTCCTCTACGGCGGCAGCGTCAACGCAGGCAATGCTGCGGCCTTCTCCTCCCAGCCCAGCATCAACGGCGCCCTGGTTGGCGGCGCCAGCCTCCAGGCCGACCAGTTCCTGCAGATAGCGGCAGAGGTGGCAACCGCGAAGGGGTAGACTCTGGCGGGTTCGGCGGGGTGCCTCAAACCACTGGCAGATAGCTTCGGGTATAGTTGGCGCCGAAAGCCCAGGTCATCGAGGTACTGATGCCCAACGCGTTGTACTACGGGGATAACCTGGCGGTGCTGCGGGAGCACGCGGCCGACGAGTCGGTGGACCTGGTGTACCTGGACCCGCCCTTTAACTCCAACGCCTCCTACAACGTCCTGTTCCGGGAGCGGAGCGGCGAGGAGTCGCCGGCGCAGATCCAGGCGTTCACCGATACCTGGGAGTGGACGCAGGAAACGGAGCTTACCTTCGAGCGGGACATCATCGGCAACCCTGCCGTGCCGTCGGCAGTGAAGGACATGATCACCGCCTTCCGCCAATTCATCGGTCGGAACGCCATGATGGCCTACCTGGTGATGATGGCCCCGCGCTTGGTGGAGCTGCGGCGAGTGCTGAAGCCGACGGGCAGCATCTACCTGCACTGCGACCCCACCGCCAGCCACTACCTTAAGCTACTCATGGACGCGGTGTTTGGCACTACCAACTTCAGGAACGAAATCGTTTGGCGGCGGGCGAATGCTCACAACGACCCTAAGAGATTTGGAAGGATATCAGACACGATTCTGTACTATACGAAAAGCGGCTCGGCAACTTGGATAACTCAACATACGCCTTACCGCGAAGAATACTATGATTCCCACTTCTCTGTTGATGCCGATGGTAGGTACTATCGCACGGTACCTTTGGACGCCCCTCGGCACGGGGAAGGCAGTACGAATTTGCTCTACGAATGGTTTGGGAAGTGGCCAGCGCCAACCCGCACATGGGCGGTGCGCCGGGAAACAATGGAGCAATACGAGCGAGACGGATTGCTCCGATATACAAGAACCGGAACCCCGACTTTGGTCAAATATGCTGACGAAATGCCCGGGGTGCCCTTGCAAAACATTTGGGGTGATATTCCCCCTGTTAATCCTCAAGCAAGAGAACGTCTTGGCTACCCCACACAGAAGCCCGAAGCGTTACTGGAGCGAATAGTCCGGGCGTCGTCGAACGAAGGGGACGTGGTGCTGGACCCGTTTTGCGGGTGCGGGACGGCGGTGGTGGCGGCGCACAAGCTGGGGCGGCAGTGGCTGGGAATCGACATAACTCACCTGGCCGTGGCACTGATGAAGAACCGTCTCAAGACGGTCTTCGACCTGGATGCGGGGCAGGACTACGAAGTCATCGGCGAGCCGCAGGACGAGGGCAGCGCGCGGGCGCTGTGGGAGCAGGACCCGTACCAGTTCCAGTTCTGGGCGGTGTCGCTGCTGGAAGCGCAGCCGCAGTCCGAGCAGAGACGCGGTGCCGACCGGGGCGTGGATGGGATGCTCTACTTCATCGACGGGCAGCGCCGCACGCCGCAGAAGACGGTGATCCAGGTCAAGGGCGGGCGAGTGTCGTCGCCGCAGGTGCGCGACCTCGTGGGTGTGGTTGAGCGGGAGAAGGCGGCAATTGGGCTGTTCATCTCGCTGGAGCCGCCAACGCGGGACATGCGGCAGGAAGCCGCCGCCGCCGGGTTCTACCACTCGGACCTTTGGGCTCGCGACTTCCCAAAGATCCAGCTGCGAACCGTGGGCGAGATGCTGTCAGGACAGGGATTCGAGCTGCCGCCGCGGCCCGGCGACTACCAGCCAGCCCAGCGAGTGCGCCGTCCGCAGGGCCGGCAGGCGACGTTGGAGGAGGCGGGCGGCTCCCCCGTCGTGTCGTCGGAGTGATCATCCTCCGCCGCGACAACCATGACCAGTAAGGAGCCACCGTCGGCAAGAGAGCGTCTGGTCTGCGTGGTGGGGCCGACGGCGGTGGGGAAGACGGCGCTGGCGGTGATGCTGGCGCAACAGTTCGGCGGTGAGGTGATCAACGCCGACAGCCGGCAGGTGTATCGCGGTATGACCGTTGGCACCGCCAAGCCCACCCCCGCGGAGCAATCCGCGGCGCGGCATCATCTCATTGACATCTTCGAACCCTCCGAGAGCTTCGGGCTGGCGCTGTTCCTGGAGTACGCCGGTGAGTCGTTGCGCGACATAAGTGGGCGGGGACTGTTGCCTCTCGTTTGCGGCGGCACTGGGCAGTACATCTGGGGGCTGGTGGAAGGACAGCGAGTGCCTGCGGTGCCGCCCAATCCGGTATTTCGAGCTGAGTTGGAGGCGGAGGCCGAGCGTGAGGGCGCCGGGGCGTTGCACCGCCGTCTGGCGGAGGTCGACCCGGAGCGGGCCGCCGCGCTGGACGCCCGGAACGTGCGACGTGTGATCCGGGCGCTGGAGATTCATCAGGCAACGGGCCGCAAGCCGTCCGAGTTCCTGTCCTCCGGTGAGCCGTCAGCGGACAACGCGCTGGTGCTGGGGCTCACGATGGACCGGGGTGAGCTGTACCAGCGGATCGACGAGCGCGTCGACCGGATGATGAGTGACGGGTTCCTCGCGGAGGTCGAGACGTTGGCGGCAGGGGGCTTGCCGATGGGAGAGGGACCGCTGGATAGTCCGGGGTATCGCGAGCTGGGCCTGCACCTGGCAGGGGAGCTGTCGCTGGATGAGGCGGTGGCGAAGACGAAGACACAAACGCACCGGCTGGCGCGGCGACAGTATGCCTGGTTCAAGCTGGCCGACCCTCGCATTCGGTGGCTGGATGCAGCCGATCCGGGGCTACTGCACAGGGCGTCGGAGGCGGTGTCTTCGTTCCTGAATTCTGAGACCCCGTGATACAATGGCCGAAATCCCGTTTCCTTAAATAGGAGCAAACAGCGGGGCAGTCCCAGGAGCCGAGGCGATGCAATTCACCAAGATGGAAGGGGCGGGCAACGACTACGTTTACGTTGACGCCCGCAGCCAGGAACAGGACTGGCCTGAGCTTTCGAGGCGCATGAGCGACCGGCACTTCGGAGTTGGCAGCGACGGGTTGATCCTGATCGCTGGCTCGGACGTGGCGGATCTCAGGATGGTGATGTTCAACGCCGATGGCTCGCAGGGCGAGATGTGCGGTAACGGCATCCGCTGCTTCGCCAAGTATGCCATTGAGCGGGATATCGCGGCGCCGTCCGACGACGGGCTGACGGTGGAGACGCTGGCGGGCATCCGCACGGTCGTGCCGACATACGACGGCGCGCGGATCACCGGCGCTCGGGTGGCCATGGGGGCGCCGATTCTGTCGCCCGCGGAAGTGCCTGTGACCCTGACCGAGGAGCTTCCGCCCCCTGTGCTGGCGTACCAGTTCAGCATGGACGGATACGACCTGCCCCTCAGCTTCGTGTCCATGGGCAACCCTCACGCGGTTACCTTCATCGAGCAGCCGGTGGCCGACTTCCCCCTGCACACCGTGGGGCCCAAGGTGGAGCACCATCCGATGTTCCCGCGTCGGGTGAACTTCGAGATCGTCAACGTGGACGCGCCGGGCAAGCTCACGGCGCGGGTATGGGAGCGAGGCAGCGGGGAGACGCTGGCCTGCGGAACGGGCGCGTGTGCCATCGCTGTGGCGGCACGTTTGTCGGGGCACTGTGGCGACGAGGTGGACATAACGCTGCCGGGGGGAACGCTGCGCATCCAGTGGGACGGCAAGGGCGAGGTGATGATGGAGGGCCCGGCGACAGAGGTTTTCACGGGGGAGTGGGCCGTCTGATGACCGCGGCGAGGACCAAGCGGCTGACGTTCGAGGAGTGGCAGGCGCTGCCGGAGACCAAGCAGCGCTGTGAGGTCTTGGATGGAGCATTGTTGATGCCTCCTAGTCCAACTGACGAGCACCAATGGATTGGATTTACCATAGCCTCCCGAGTTTCAGGTTTTGTGGCAGGAAGAGCTCTGGGTATTGTTCTGACGGCTCCGCGTGATGTGTTAATCCGGAGGGATCCGTTGCGAATTCGGCAACCGGACGCGCTTTATCTAAGTGCGGCACGAGCCGGAGTCAGTCGGCCATCCGACCTGGTGGGACGGCCACGCATAGAGGCCCCAGTGGACTTGGTGATCGAGGTTGTTTCGCCCAGCAACACGCCGAGGGACATCGAGGAGCGAGTGGCCGACTACCGGAGCATCGGCGTGCCTGAGTGCTGGCTGGCCAGCTTTGCTGATCGCACTGTCCTAGTGCTGAGTCTGACGCCGGATGGCGTTGATACCATCGGCACGTACGGTGTGGGGGACACGCTCGTTTCGGAAGTCCTGCGTGGGTTCAAGCTCCCTATCGACGACATTTTCGGGCCGCTGCTGGGGCAGGAGGCGACGCGATGAAGCTCTACAAGCTGCCGATTGTTCTCTACGAGCCCTCGGAGGATACCAAGACATGTTTATGGCCGAGGCTCCCCTGTTGCCGGGTTGCCGTTACGACCGACAAGCAAGAGGGTCTCATGAAATCTGGGTCAATCCGGTGACAAGAGCCAGGGCGACGATTCCCTTCTGGGGCAGCGAAGACCTGAAGCCCGGCACGATCCCGGCGATACTTCGAGATTTGGGTATATCCAGAAGAGACTTCGATCAAGCGTAAAACCGACATTAAATGGGAAACCAGAAGCAGAGGCCGCAAGGATGAAATTTTCTGACCGTTTGGGCAAGCTGGCACCATATCCCTTCGTGGAGATTTCCCGCATCATCGCGGCCAAGCGGGCCGCCGGAGCCGACGTGGTGACCTTTGGCATCGGCGATCCCGACATACCCACGCCGCAGCCGATCATTGACCGGCTGCTGACGGCGTCGCAGTACCCGCCCAACCACCGCTACCCGGAGACCGACGGCCTTCCGGAAATGCGGCGGGCCATCGTCGAGTGGTACGACAACCGCTTCGGCGTCAAGCTGAACCCGGACACCGAGGTGCTGCCGTTGATCGGTGCCAAGGAAGGCATCGGCCACGCCGCGTTCTGCTTCCTGGATCCCGGCGACATCGCGCTGGTGCCCGATCCGGCCTACCCCGTCTACGGCGTCGGCACCATGTTTGCGGGGGCCGAGAGCCACATAATGCCGCTGTACGAACGCAACGGGTGGCTGCCTGAGCTGGACGCCATCCCCGCCGACGTGGCCCGCGCCGCCAAGGTGATGTGGCTGAACTACCCCAACAACCCCACAAGCGCGGTCGCCACCGAGGAGGACCTCGCATCGGCCATGGCCTTCTGCCGCGAAAACGACATCGCGCTGCTTCACGACGCCGCCTACAGCGAGGTCGGCTACGACGGATATCGGCCCATCAGCTACATGCAGATGGACGGGGCCAAGGACATCGGGATCGAGTTCCACTCGCTGTCCAAGACCTACAACATGACCGGCTGGCGCATCGGGATGGCAGTGGGCAATGCCGACATGATCAAGGCGCTGTTCCAGATCAAGGCCAATCTCGACTCGGGCGTGCCGCAGGCCGTGCAGGAGATGGCTATGGAGGCCCTGACCGGCCCGCAGGACTGCGTGGACGACAACGTGGCCACCTACCAGTGGCGCCGCGACCGGGTGGTTCGGGCATGCCGCAGCGCCGGAATGGAGGTCGAGGTGCCGCGGGCCAGTCTGTACATCTGGGCCAAAGTGCCCGCCGGGTTCACGTCTGCCGAGTTCGCTCAGCGGTTGCTGGAGGATCTGGACGTGGTGGTGACCCCCGGCTCCAGTTACGGCCGGTACGGCGAGGGCTACATCCGCCTGTCATTGACCACTCCGGACGAGCAGGTGGAGAAGGGCTGTCAGCGCATCGAGGGCTGGGCAATTCCGGCCCCACAGGGAGGTTAGCCCATCGCAAAGTCCAGAGGGCAGCGAGGCGCGACAGACGCCCGGAAGAAGTCCGCAAGGTCGTCGAGGCTGGTTGACGTAACTCCCGCTCCGGAGCGGGCAATACTGGTCGCAGTCGAACTCAAGGGTCGCGACGAGCTTTGGACCCTCGAGGACACGTTGGGGGAACTGCGGCATCTGACCGAATCGGCCGGCGCCGAAGTGGTGGGCACCTTGTTCCAGCGGTCTGAGCGGCTGACGCCCACCTACATCGGCAAGGGTAAGGTGGATGAGCTGCGCGACCTGATCAAAGAACTGTCCGCCGACATCGTGGTGTTCGACGACGAGCTGACTCCCACGCAGCAGCGCAACCTCGAGGCGGGACTGTCTCCGAACTCCGCCCCCATGTATGGAGAGAGGGGCGAGATCAAGGTTATCGACCGAACGGCCCTGATCCTGGACGTGTTCGGGCGACACGCCTCCAGCTACGAAGGTAAGCTGCAGGTGGAGCTGGCGCAGCACGAGTACCTGCTGCCCAGGCTGGCCGGCCAGTGGTCGCACCTGGAACGGCTGGGCGGCGGCATCGGCACTCGCGGCCCCGGCGAGACGCAGATCGAGACCGACCGGCGCCTGGTGCGCCGTCGGCTGCAGAAGATCAAGGCGGATCTGGACGGCGTCCGGCGCCGACGTACGCTGCACATGGACCGGCGCAAGAAGTCGGCCATCCCCATGGCCACGCTGGTGGGCTACACCAACGCCGGCAAGAGCACGCTGTTCAATGCGCTGGTGCAGAGTGGTACAAACGGCGATGTGTCCCTGGCTGCGAACCAGCTCTTTTCGACCCTCGACCCGGTTACGCGGCGGATACGGTTGCCGTCGGGGGCGCCGCTGCTGCTTAGCGACACGGTGGGGTTCATCCAGAAGCTGTCGCCCAACGTGATCGCCGCATTTCGCGCCACGCTGGACGAGCTGGACCGGGCCGACGTGCTACTGCACGTCATCGACGTTTCGCACCCCAAGGCCCCGGAGCAGACCGAGGTGGTGGAGCAGACGCTGGATGAGCTGGGCCTCGGCGACCGGCCACGGCTGCTTGTCATAAACAAGATGGACCTGCTGACGGACTCCGCGACTTCCGGTGGGGACCTGGCTGAGGTGAGGGGACTCTCCCTGGGCGCTGGCTGGGAAAAGGACGCCGCCGATGGAGTCCTTGTGTCCGCTGAGAAGGGCTGGAACCTGGACCACCTGCTGTCGGAGATCGAGAACCAGCTCGTCAACATCGACGGCCCGCTGCTGATGACCGAGGAGTACGCCGGCGGCTGGGGGTGAGGGGTGGAGGTAAGCGCCTGAGTTCAAAATGCAATATAGAATTATACTTGGAGGAATAATGACGCTGCATTCAGAAAAGAGAACCGCTGGACATCTTATGAATGTCATAAATACTAGAAATGGTAAAGTCCCCAACTTCTCTTTATTATTGGGTTCCGGCGCATCGAGAACATCTGGCATAAAAACTGCAGAAGACATGATTGCAGAATGGCGGGCCCTTTTGTCTGATGATAGTGATGATGTTGACCGTGCGAATCATGCCACACGGAAAAGTTTGGCAGACTCCGAGGATGAATATTCTGTTCTATTCGAAACGATATACGATCAACCGTTGCAGAGACGAAACTATATAGAAGAATGTGTAAAGGATGCCTTTCCAGGCTGGGGCTACATGTACCTTACTAGTTTGTTGACTGACAGAATTTTGATGTAGCCTTCACGACTAACTTTGATGACTTGATAAATGAGGCATGCTATCTATATTCTGAAAGAATGCGTCCCATTGTTGCCGCCCATGATTCAGTCATTCAGGGTGTACGAGTGACGTCTAGTCGACCTAAAATTATTAAACTTCATGGCGATTTTTTGTACGATAACATAAAGAATACTATGTCAGAATTAGAAACTTTAGAAGTTAACACTCAGCGAAAATTAAGTCAATTTGCTAAAGAGTATGGGCTCATAGTGCTCGGCTATAGCGGTCGAGATCGTTCGGTAATGGACACTCTTGACCTCTTGCTCCGGGACGAAGACAATTACAGAAATGGAGTCTATTGGTGTATTCATCGTGGAGCGGACGAATCAGCTAGGTTGAAATCACTATTAAGGAGAGATCGAGTATTTTTGGTAGAGATCGATGGATTCGATGAATTCATGGCGGAATTGCACAATTTTGCGAAACTTCCTTTGCCCAAGGCAGTCGCGCAACCATTAGATATGGCAGAGGACCGAGTGCGATTAATCACCGGTATTGAAGAACCTTTGAGGTCTCATTCTGTTATAGATGCCCACATAAACGAGGCGATTGGCAACATTAGAGCCGCGCGGACGAGACGCCCAAGTATACCTCTGTCGCTGGAAGGCACCATCCTGAATGACATGGGAAACTATGGAGACGCTATCGAAGTTTGGGAGCAAGCTCTCTCAGAAAATCCTGAAAGCCACGTAAATGTACACGGGTATGCAAATGCACTTGCCGGAGCTGGAAAGGCGGACGAGGTAATTGAACTTATCGAGAGTTTAGTGGGCACCAATAGTCTGAACGGAGCAGACCAGACATATCTATTGCTCAGAGTAGATGCAAACGATAGAGTGATAGAGCTCGCCGAATTTTATCTTTCGGACCCTCATGGTCAGAGGCCCAATAGACGAAGTGAAGGCCTTATTATAGGTATAAATAGGGCGATTGCACTGAAGCGGCTCGGGCGTTTGGACGATATGGTTGGAGTCCTCAATGACTTGACCCGAAATGAACGCCAATTGCCTCCTGAAGCGCGAGCAGGTGTTGCTGCCCTGTTAGGCAACAAAGAAGACATGTTTAGCGCACTAAGGACTTCCATTAATAGAACAATATCGGTAAAAGAACTGCTTGAATTCCCGGTTTTTGAAGATTACCGGCAAGACGAGGAATTTCAGGCCTTTATCCAGGAGAATTCAAGACATACACGTTCACAACTGAAAGAAGAAACCGAGTAGACACAAAGACTCGGCCCAAAATAATCTATCGCGACAGGGCGAGAGGATACCACGGTTCAAAATTAGAATTCGGGCTTTCAATAGTCGTTGCTGACGACCGAGAAAGTATGTTGGCGGCTGGCAGTAGGGGACAGAGAATCGGTTGCACTGGGGTGTCCCTGAATCATAAATTGGGTGACAGGTTGGTTCGCACAATATACGTTATGTTCGTTCAGGGCCTGATTTTGGGGGTTTTGACATAATATCGCTTATTAGCGAACCTCCTGCCCGGCCGTTGTCCGCGCCCGACGCTGCGGGTTGCCGACAGGCGCCGGGCAGCGGAATTCCGCGAGCCGGGCTTGGCAACCGCGTCTTGATTGCAGGGTTCGCATGTTGCTGTCATTAACCCCTTGCCATGCCTGGCGACCTTCATCTAACATATGTTCTATACCTTAAGCGCGAGGCCAACACAGCTCGCCACCCGCTTCCGACGAGTCTTCCAATACCCGGTGACCAGCCAGGAATCGCAGGAATGGTAGGAAATGATCGGAAATGAGCGGAATAACGAAAATTTGGCCCCTTCAAACCGGCGATGTTAGCTCCGAAAATCCAACCTGCTGCTCTCATTAAATCAAGACGCGATTGCCTGCCCGCCGGGGCAGGGTTGCGCCGGTGGCGGCGGCTTCCCTATAATTGATTATTGTCCCGAACACGGGCGGTTAGCTCAGTTGGTCAGAGCGCCTCGTTCACACCGAGGAGGTCGGAGGTTCAAGTCCTCCATCGCCCACCATGTCGTAAGGGACTCCGAGAACCGGGCAGCGGCCCGGGGTTTCCGGGCCGAGGTGGCGGAACGGCAGACGCGCTGCGTTCAGGGCGCAGTATCCTTACGGATGTGTGGGTTCAAATCCCTCCCTCGGCACCAACGCCAGCAGTGCTGGCCCAACGTCACCCATCGTGCGCTTGTAGCTCAGTGGATAGAGCGCTGCCCTGCGGAGGCAGAGGCCGTGAGTTCGAATCTCGCCAAGCGCACCATTTCTTTGCCCTCTTTCCGCTTGTCTCAAATGGTTTGCCTTTGATACGTAGGGGCAGAAGAAATTCACCCCCACCCCAGCCCTTCCTCTCCGGGAGAGGGAATTTGCACCGGGAGTTCCCCAGCACTCCATCTCTCTCCAGAGAAAGGGTAAGTTTGTCGCCTCCTTGGGTTGCCTAGAGTTTCTGGAGCTTCTGGACCCGCTGATTGGCGGTGTCGATGCCGTAGATGCTTCCCTCTGAGTCGGTGTAGACCTGATGGGCCCCCTCGAAAGTCCGTCCCCGGGCCAGCAACTCGCCGTCCAGGCTGTAAATGCTGACGCGTGGGATCTGGTCGGTGACATAGACCACCTGGTTGGCGTCGATGTGTACTCCCATGGGGCACTTGAAATCGGTCCACGCGGTCAGGAAATCTCCTTCCGATGTGAACACCTGCACCCGGTGATTCTCGCGGTCGGCAACGTAGACCCTGCCGTCCTGGGACACGCGGACGCTGTGGGGCACACGGAACTGGCCCGGCCCGCTGCCGGGGCTGCCGAAACTGCTTATGTAATCTCCAGCAGCGCTGAACCGGTGGACGCTGGAATTGCCGTAGCCGTCGGCGACGTACAGCTCGCCGGAAGGCGCCACGCAGATGTCGGCCGGGTGGTTGAAGGGGGCCTGCATGGCGGCCTGGTCCCGTGTGCCCAGAGACCTCAGCAGATTGCCGCTGGTATCGTAGAGCAGCACCTGGTGGGCGTCGCGGTCGGTGAGGTACACAGTGTCGTCGGGGCCGACGTGAATGTGATGGGCATCGGCAGGCACGCCGTCTCGACGCTCCCACCGTTCCAGAAAGTGCCCGCTGCGATCGAATACCAGCACGGGCGGACCCTGCCGCTGGTAAACGTACACACGATCCGTGGAGTCGACTGCCACGCCGCTGGGGCCCTGGAGCGACATTCCGCCGAGCAACCTGGCCCAGCCCGGCTGATATTCGTACCTGAATTCACCTGCGCCTATGGTTGCTGGCATGTGCCCTCCCGTATGTTCGATTGACCGTCTGGCTCGTTGGGCCCGTGCTATACTGCCGTCGCCGGTGTTCCGGCGTGATTCCTGTCATATTACTTCATCTTAACTGCGCCCGGGCAAGGCTGGGATCACTCGGTGAGGCTATGGTGAAACTCGACGGATCCGTGATTATTGTTACCGGCTCGTCCAACGGACTCGGTGCGGCGACGGCCCGCATCGCCGCGTCCAAGGGCGCGCGGGTGGTGATCAACTACACCAAGAGCGAGGCGGACGCGAAGGAAACTGCGCAGGCCTGCAAGGACCTTGGCGGCGATGCGGTGTTATGTAAAGGCAACGTCGCCGAGGATGCCGACTGCCGTCGGATGGCCTCAGTGGCCCTGGAGCAGTGGGGGCGCATCGACGGGCTGGTGAACAACGCAGGGTCGTCGGTCTTCGCCAGCGCCGCCGACCTGGAATCGCTGTCGGGCGAGGACTTCCTTAATATATATGCGGTCAACGTGGTCGGCGCCTACCAGATGATCCGTGCGGTTACTCCGACCCTGAAGGCGCAGGGTGAAGGCTCCATTGTCAACGTTTCGTCGATCTCGGCCATCACCGGCGGGGGCAGTTCGATAGCCTACGCGGCGTCGAAGTCGGCGTTGAACACAATGACCATGGCGCTGGCCCGGTCTTTGGCCCCGCAGATACGGGTGAACGCGGTATGCCCCGGCCCGATCCCGACGCGCTGGTGGGGTGATGGCCTCGGAGAAGAGGGGGCGAAGAAGCTGTTCGAGAGCTTTGAACGGCAGGTGCCGCTGCAGGAAGCGCCGACGGCTGAGAGCGTGGCGGAGACGGTGGTCTGGCTGCTTGAGGCCGCCGGCCACGTGACCGGTGAGACCATCATGATCGACTCGGGCATGCACCTGATCAGCTTCAGGCCGTAGTCGCCGCTGGCTGTCCCAAGCGAGTTGATTGCTTGAGCGTCCGATAATTGCCGCCCCCGCAGAAGCGGGGGTGACTTTATTTCGAGGGAGTTTTGGGTGTCCCGAGTTGGGATGTCTTTGGTGCATAACGCATCAATATTCAGGAGGAATCGAGTCATGAGTAACGAGAGTCCTTTGGAAATGGGCGGAGCCGGGACGGGGCCGAATCTGGTGGATTACCTGCTGTATGAGCCGGAGGAGTCGGGCATTCTCTGGATCAGGTTCAACCGCCCGGAGCGCATGAATGCGCTGATCGGCAACTCGCAGGAGCACGGGACGGTCGCCAAGGTGGGCGAGTACATGCGGGCAGGGGACGACGATCCCAACGTCCGCGTTATCGTGCTGACCGGCGTGGGCCGCGGATTCTGCTCCGGTGCCGACATGCGGCGCGACAACGACCCGTCGGTCACCGGAGATAACTTCATAGGCAACCGCGGCACCGAGGAGGGACCCGACGCAGCGAGGCAGCACTTCTTCCACGGCTTCACCCACCTGCATCGTGACATCTCGCTGATCCGCAAGCCGACCATCGCCATGATCAACGGTCCCGCCGTTGGATCTGGCATGGACATGGCGCTGCACTGCGACATCCGGGTCGGCTGCGAGAACACCCGGTTCATCGGCTACCAGCAGCTGGGGCAGATCATCGAGAACGGCGGCAGCTACTACCTGCCGAAGATGGCCGGGCTGGGCCGGGCGCTGGAGTTCGCCTACACCGGGCACCTGGACGCGCAGCGGGCCTACGACTGGGGGCTGCTGAACTACCTGGTTTCTAGCGAGGAGTTGGAGCAGACCACCCGCGACCTCTGCGATCGCATCATGCGCACGCCGCCAATGGTGCAGTGGATCAGCAAACGCATCATGCGCACTGCCATGGACACCAGCCTGGAAAACACCATGGTGCTGACATCAAACGCAGGCGGCATCCTGAACGGCTCGGACGATGCCGACGAGGCGAGGCGGGCGTTCCTGGAGAAGCGGGCGCCGGAGTTCCGGGGGAAGTAGGTTGAGTTAGGGATGGGAATATATTATGTCGACATTGAGCTGGTGCGCATTGAGCCTGCGTGTGACGGCAGCGCTACTGGTGTCGTTGATAGCGGCTTGCGGCGGGGATACGATCCTCGATCCAACGCAAACACCTACGGAAACGCCGGTGCCAACTGCCACACGTTCGCCGACGATGACGCCCACGGAAACCCCTCTGCCGACGGCTGAACCTGATCCCACCTCGACGGTAACACGGGAGCCGGTGGCGACATCGACGCCGAGGCCGTCACCCACCGTGACCCAGACCCCGGAAGCGCGTGAATCCACGTCGCAGGTGCAGATAGACCTTGTCCTGTCCGAGATTTTTGCGCGATTTGGATTGTCCGCCGGGGAATTAAGCGAGGCGGAGTCAACCTGCTTGCGGGAATGGGCGAGAGACATTGATCCGGCGATCTTCACTTCCGCCGCGCCGCCTCCGGGAGCGATGGCGGAAGTGATTGCCTGCATCCCGGACGTATTTGTCTCAGCATTTATGGCGGGAATGGGATCGTCCGCCGAGGAATTAAGCGAGGCGGAGTCAACCTGCTTGCGGGAATGGGGTGGAGACATTGATCCGGCGATTTTCGCTTCCGCCGAGCCGCCTCCGGAAGCGATGGCGGAAATGGTTGCCTGCATCCCGGACGTATTTGTCTCAGAAATGATTGCGGGAATGGGATTGTCCTACGAGGACTTGAGCGAGGCGGAGTCAACATGCCTGCGGGCACAGATGTCTTCATTCGATTGGTCGGCTGTTGAGGAGGACGCAGTGGCGGCCGTGATTTCTGACCTGTTCCTTTGCATTCCCGCGAGATTTGCATCCCTGATGGTTGCGGAATCCGGGCTGAGCGATGTCCTGGGGTTCCATCCAGAGGACTTGGGAGAAGAGGTGGCCCTCTGTATCGGCAATTCGATGGCAAGCCTAGATTGGACGGCCCTCGTAACTGATGACCCGGCGGCCACGGCAGAGTTTGCGACCGCGCTGTATTCCTGCGCCCCGAAGCTGCTGATTGACTTGGTGATCAAGGAATTCGGAATGGGCGCCGAGTATATCGGGGAAGTGGAGGAGGCATGCCTGAATAAATGGGCGTCTGATATTGACTGGGAAAATGTCTTTTCAGACGCTCCGGATGCATTCCTGGGCCTCGAATCCGGCTTTCGTGCTTGTCTTCCGGAAGTGCATCTATCTGAAGATGGTGACGCGACGGGGTAACGAGTTGCGGTGCTGTTGCCACAGAGGCGCTGGAGTAGGGTTGAACCCCAAGGGTCTGCCCTACTTCAGCGCCCAATATGATGAGCCGCTTATGTCTATTAAGCCACTGCGAGCGCCCCGACGGCCACAGATGGCAGTGTGACTGGCAGTTGCTGCCAGGTCTGTCCGCGGTCGGAGCTGTGGTAAAGTTCGCCGCCGTCGGTGCCGGCGTAGACGTCGTTGGACGATGAGGGGTCCCACTCGAAGGCAACGACCATGTCCTCGGCCTCTTCGCCTTCGCCGAGGCCCTCGACCTTCAGCCAGCTCTGGCCGCCGTTGGTGGAGCGGTAGAACTGCGGCGACTTGCGGCGGGCGTTCTCCGACACCGTGACCAGCACCTGGTCGGCGTCATCAGGGGCCGCGGCAATGTGGAGGGTGTAGCGGCGGTCCAGCCCGTCATTGATCTTTTCCCACTCGTCGCCGCCGTTGCTGCTTCGGTAGGGTGCGCTGGCAGTGGCGGCGTACACCCGCTGCTGCTTGTCAGTCCCGAGGTGCAGGCAGTGGATATCGTCGTCCAGGCCCGGGAGTTGCTGCCAGCTCGAGCCACCATCAGTGGAGCGCACCACGCCGCCCACCTCGATGCCAGCATAAAGCAGGCCGACATCTCCGGGAGAGACGACCAGGTCGCGGACGTGAGACTCGCGGGTTGGCGCATGGAATCCCCAGTTGGTTGATTCGGGCACATCCTGGAAGCCACTGCACTCCTGCCAAGAGGCTCCGCTGTCGCTGGACCGGAACAGGGCCGCCGGTTCGCTGCCCACAAGCACTCCGTTGGCGGCCGACGGATCGGCCAGGACGCTGTGGGCATAGTCCGACGGGTAGGACTCGACGTGCGTCCAGTTGGACCCTCCGTCATCAGTGCGGTAGACGCCGGCCTCATAGGCGGCGAGCCAGGCACGCTTCGGGTCCATGGGACTGACTGCCACCCTTGCGGCGGCGTGGGGTAGCCTCGTGACTGGTCCCTGCTGCCAGGTCCTGCCGCCATCGTTGCTGCTGACGGCGCAGACCCCGTCGTGCATTCCCACGTAGATCAGGCGCTGTTCTTGCGACAAGTCTCTGGACCTCCGTTTATGTCATTCAAGCCTATGGTTTGGCACGATTATAGGTCATTGAGTGGTGTGCCGGGATAGGAATACGGACTTTACGATTACCGGCGGCGATACTATGATGGTAGGAGCTCAAGGGTGGTTAGCTCAGCTGGTTAGAGCACCTGCTTTACACGCAGGGGGTCGCAGGTTCGAGTCCTGCACCGCCCACCAACTTCTTGAGATTATTCGGAGCCCTGTTCCCCTCTCTACCTATCAGCTTTGATCGGTTTGCTGGTGGCGGCCGATGTAGCCGATCACGACCTGACGCTTTTCGCGGTCCCAGTCGAAGGCGATGCGGATGGTATAGCGGGCGTCGAAAGTCGTTCCCTTGCCAATGTGCTCAACCAGCGTGTATCTCTTGCCGTTTACCCTGGTCGTGTATGAGACCTTGTACCTGGAGACGGTGGTCTCACCCTGGTCGCTCTTGTACCACCAGCCGCAGGCTTCCTTGATAGACTGATCGAAGTCGGTGACTCGCAGGCGGCCCATCCTCGAGGCATAGTAGGTGGTTGCCAGCCACTGCAGGGCTTCCCACACCCTGGCAGGGTCGGTAAAGGGATTATCCTCGATGCTCGATTCCGAGTTTGCTGCGAAGAGCAGTTCCTGACGGAACCGGCTCTTTGCGATTTCAACCGCATCGAGCACACTCTCCACCACCGGCGGCGCAACCCCCACCTCCTCCAGGGACCCGTCCATGGCCGATCGGTAGGCAAGCCGCCAAGAGTCTTCACGTTCCTGGCTGCTGAAGAGTTCGGTCTTCAGGGCCTCCACTTCGTCCTTCAGGTCCTCGTTCGCTGAACTTAGCGCAATGGCGTTGTCCCGTAGGCCAAGGTTTTCTGATTGCAGGGTCTTTAATTCGGTGGGGGTGGAGGCGGCAGACTCGACGGGTGCTTCAACGGTGAAAACAGGAGACTTGCGTTGGGCCGGCTCAACGAGGGTGTGGGCCTCCTGGAGGGGCGGAGCCTGCGGAGATTCTGAATCAAGAGGCCGCGCGGGATCCGGCGAAGAGTCCGCTGGCGTTGCGTTCCTGGGGGTGTCGGGTGCAGCGAGCAGCGTCTCGGGGTGCATCGGAGTTATTGGAGAAGACTCTGGCGCAGCGAATTCGCCGGTCATCAGCGCCGCTATTTCCTGCAGCGTCGTCAGGATGGACGGCTGCAAAGTGTCGCGTAGCCTGGTCCGCTCCCTCTCTTCGCTGAAGCTCGGTGCCCGATCGTGGATGGGCCGATACTCGGCCAACCGGGACTGCAGTACACTGGCCAGCTTCAGTGCTGAGGTGCTGTCCGCCTCCTCGGATACCCTACCGGCGGCCCACTTATGGGTATCCTCCTCGAAAAATTCCAGCAAATCTGCGTAGGTATCCCTTACCGAAAGCAGGATTGCGTCAAATTCCCCAGACCAGCGAAGTTGCGCTGCTTTTTCCTCGATCAGGCGTGATACCGATGCCACAAAGTCGGGTATCTGGCGCTCCCATTCCTGCGAAGTGGCGGGCAATTCACGCAGGGAAAGCAGGGCCGAAGACAATGCCTGGTTAAGTGTGACTTCTCCAACTTCGTTGCTGCTGGCCTCCGGTGTGGGGGGGAAGTTTCCCGAAACGTAGCAGAGCATCAGGGCAATGTCGCCGGAATCGAAATCGTCGTTGTAGGTCTGGACGAAGGATTCTTGCTCTCCTTCCCATTGGTCTTTCAACCAGTGCCCGCGAAACAGCTTTCCAGACAGATTCGGTCCCGGCGTTGTCAGTCCGCGCCCGGTCAGGTGCCGCTCTACGGCCTCGCGCAAGGAGGGATGAGATTCGGCCCAACAACGCAGTACAGCACCCGCCAGTAGGTCGGAAGTAGTGACAGTCTGGATGATCTGCTCTTGCAGGACGAAGGCGGATCGGTCCAGCGCCCTTCCCGCCTGGCCTCTTCGAAAACCCCCAGTGGTGGGAACTATTTCGTCGTTGACCGCCGTCCTCAGGGTGTTCTTTGCGCCAACCGGGAGGCTGGAGAATTCGCTAAGCACCCGGCTGACCACGGCGGCGCGCCGCTCCGCTGAAACCACCTGATTGGAGGAAAAAACTGCGCTCAGCGAAATTCGCTTCGGGTCTGGATTACCTCTGGCTGACTCTCCCGCCATGGCTATCAACTCCAGTTGTAACGTGACGTGAACTCGCAAGGATGCGCACTGCCAAGCGTCTCTGTATCAGTTCAAGTTTACATGATAAGCCCGCCTGCCTAGACGGGGCAATGACGGCGAAGTCCTGTGCATTCGCCATTGCGTCTGGATAATTATATTTGGCTCAAGAAGTTACACGGGACGGTTAATGGGGCTTGATTGTTTGGACGGGATGATGCAGGGCGGTGCTGGACGGCCTAGCTCCAGATTGCGCGGGACGCGGGACAGAATATCTCGCTTCCCGTCCCATTTCGTTTCATTTTTCTCATATTGTCTCAATTTTTCCACCAGATTCCCCGGCGCAGATACGACTCAACAGGCGCGGGAAAGAAGGTTCAGTTTCCCGTCCATTTCGTCTCATACGGTTTCGCGGCAAGGGGGGAGTTGATATGCCCAGGCTGTGATCGGTGAGGGTTAAATGTGACGAACGTATATTCTGTTACGCCATATGACAATATTAAGGTGGGGTTACCGAGTTTGACAAGGGCCAACTGTCACGAGGCAACTCATGTGCGATAGCCTTGGGCATGGCGGCCAGGGCAATCGCGTCTTCAAGCCTGGAATCTCATTTTGCTTTCATTCGCCCCTTGCCAAGCCTGCGCCCTCTCTACAACATATGTTCTATGTCTATAACGAGTAACAAACAGAACTCGCCTGACATCCCGGAGGGCCTGCTTTGAACCAGCGGCCAGGCCAGGTGGGAATTGCCGGAATGACAGAATAATGGCGGAAATGCTCGGAAATGAGTGGAATTATAAAAAAACAGCCCCTGCAAACCGGCAATGTCAGCTCCTCAGTCCCATCCGGCTGAGCTGCCGAAATCAAGACGCGATTGCCATGGAATGGCGCCGTCTCGAATTGACATTGCCAACCTTGTATTGCACAATCGCGAATAAGTCGCCCTTTCTCAGAAAGGGTTCATACGTTGTGTTACAGAAGAGAGAGGAGGAGTCTCTATATGTTGAAGATTGGTCATGTTGTTGTAAGGCCGGGCCGCCGCCACGGTGACGACCTAGTTGAGATTCCCGTCCCCGAGGAACTGGAGACCGTGCCCGGCATCCCCATGAACAGCAAGGATGTTGACTTTTACAGCCGGGAATACCCGCTGCAGCGCCAGCAGGTTGAGCACGCCGCCGACACCGAGTGGGCCCCCACGGTGGGCACCGAGGAGATGCAGCAGTACCATCACGAGCATCAGGCTGTGATGGAGCAGTACTATCCGCTGATGAACCGCTCCGGAGACCTGCCGCCCACGGGCACCCCGACCGGAGAGGACGTTACCGAGCAGATCCGCAACAAAGCCCGCGAGATGGGCTACTTGGAGGGGGGTTTCACTGCCCACGACCCGCGGTTCATCTACCAAGACCGCAAGAGCCACGTTAAGTTCCATAATGCCGTCTGCCTGGCCTTGGAGCAGGATTTCGAGGAAACGCAGAGTGCACCGAGCATGGCCGCCGAGCATGGCCACTTCGGGACCTATGAGACGCAGGCGCCAATGGGTCTGGAGATGGCCGAGTTCATCCGCTCGCTGGGCTATGGAGCGCAGGTCCACGGGCCGAGTAACCACAGCGCCGCGACCATCCCGATGTTCGTGGCCGCCGGCCTGGGTCAGCTGGGAGCCAACGGCCAGCTGCTGACCCCGCACGCGGGTGCGCGCTGCCGGCTGCAGATCATCACCACCGACGCTCCGGTTACCTACGATGAGCCGATCGACTACGGCTTCCACGCCTTCTGCCAGGTGTGCCAGGTCTGCGTAAACCGCTGCCCAGGCCGCGCCCTGATGCGTGAAAAGATCTGGTGGCGCGGCGTTGAAAAGAACAAGCTGATCTACAAGCGCTGCCGCCCCGTTATGTCACGCTATGAGGGTTGCGCCATCTGCATGAAGGTCTGCCCGATCAACAAGTACGGCGCCAAGAACGTGATGGAGTACTACTCCCAGACCGGTCAGGTGCTGGGCAAGGGCACCCATGACCTCGAGGGATACACCCTGCACAAAGAGAGTTCTGGAACGTACGCCACCGGCTACTTCGGCCCCGGCGAACTGCCCACCTTCAATGCCGAATTCTTCAAGATCCCCAGTGGGACCCGCGAAAACGCAGCCCTCGATGACCTCATCGGGCACCTTGAATCTCGCCGTGGCGAGCTTCCAACGCCTGAGGACGACCAGAAGCTGTTTGACTTCCGCAACCGACTGAAGGCCATCGTCAGCGGCGAGGCTATCACCGACAGCACGATGTTCTAGTTCGCGCTAATCCGTAGGGGAGCCTTTATAGGGGCGCACGGCCGTGCGCCCCTATATCGTGAGTCGCAAATTGCAGAAATCTAGGAACTGATTACGGTGAGTGATTCCTGGTGGGTAGAGGGGGAACTATTCGAGGGGTGCAACTGCAACCTGCTGTGCCCCTGTCACATATCGTTTCGCCAGCCTCCGACGAACGGCATCTGCACCGCCATATGGGCCGCCAAGTTCGAGCGAGGGAGCTATGGCGAGATGGATCTTGCCGGTCTGGGCGCCGTGATTTTCGTCAAGTCCCCGGGACCGACAATGTCCGACGGCGACTGGACGTCAGTGCTGTACGTCGACGACGCTGGCAGCGAGGAACAGTCCGAGGCGACGCGGGCAATATTCAGCGGCAAGGCGGGTGGTCCGTGGGAGATCCTGAGCCAGTTCTACCGCGACGGCGATCTGACGGTGGTAAGGAAAGTGCCGCTGGAGATCGCCATTGACCCCCGGGCGCGAACGGTCCGCGCCTCCGACCTGGTACTGCTGGAGGTGGAGGCCCTGCGAGGGGCCGACAGGGAAGGCACCGTGACCATCACCAACCTGCGGAACGTGATCCACGGCAATGTTCACACGCTGGGGCGGTCCACCCAGAGCATCAGGGACGAGGCCATCTCGTGGGAAGAGCAGGGCAAGCATGGCCTTTATAGCCGATTCCGCTGGGAGGGAACGCCCCCACGCTAGCCCCCACAGAGGGAGAGGGTAGTCGCTGCTATTCCCCATTCAAGTTGCGGTAGACCCGTCCCTTCTTCATCACCACCTTCACCCTTTCCCTCTCTTGCAGGACAGTTATGTCGCGCAGCGGGTTGCCGTCGACCACTATAAGGTCGGCGAGCTTGCCGGCCTCCAGGGTTCCAAGGTCGTCACCCAGTCCGCAGCAGGCGGCGGCTTCGCTGGTTCCGGCGACGATGGCCTGCATCGGGTTCATGCCCGCGTCCACCAGCATGTCCAACTCGATGGAGTTGTTGCCGTGGAACCAGCCGCCAGCGTCGGTGCCCGCCACCACGCGTACACCGAGGCGCATGGCCTGCTGTACGGTCTCTATGTGGTGCTCGCGGAACTCTCGCGCTTCAACCTGGGCCACTGGGTTGCCCTCGGCGGAGTGGTGGGCGAACACAGTCAGCGTGGGGACCAGAGTCATGTCCTTGTCAGCCATCATCCGCAGGAGGTCGTGGTCCAGATCCAGGTAGCAGCCATGCTCGATGGAGTCTACACCTGCCTCCACGGCGGAACGCAGCCCCGGCCCGCCGACGGCGTGGCAGGCTACCAGCTTGCCCTGGCCGTGAGACTCGGCCACCAGGGTCTTCAGCTCTTCCAGATCGTAGCAGGCGTCGGTTCCGAGGTGGGTGGCGCGGCCGAATCCCGTCTGGAATACCTTGATGAGATCTGCTCCAACGCGGGCGTTCTCGCGGACAGCGGCGCGGATCTCGGCGTCGCCGTCCGCGACTCCGTAGGGTATGTTGGGATCGGGCATGGAATAGCGGCGATGTCCGGAGAAGGTGGGACGGTCCTGTACGCTGTGGGTTGGCCCGAGGGGTCCCGCTGCGACGAGGAGGCGCGGGCCGTCGACGAGGCCCTGCTCGACAGCTGCCTTGAATCCGGCATCGAGCCAGCCGCAGTCTCGGATGGTGGTGTAGCCCGACTGCAGGGTGTCTTCGATAACGCGGGCGATACGGACCGTGCGTGTGCTGCGGGGCTCGGTCATTCCCCACCGGCTCAACAGGTCGTAGGTGAAGGATGCCAGGTGGTCGTGGCAATCGATGAGGCCAGGCATAACTGTACGGCCCGATACGTCAAGCTCCTGTGTTCCCTCTGGAACGGCTACAGCCGCGCTGGGTCCGGCAGCGACGATACGCCCGTCGTCGCCGATCAGGACTGTTGAGTTGGCCAAGGGTTCACTGCCCGAGCCGTCGATGAGCGTGCCGCCTGTTATTGCCTGCATAATCCCCCCGGATTCAAACGAGCTGCTTAGTTTAGGGTCGCCGTTCGGTTGCTATCATAGCGCAGACGGTCAAGAATGGGGCGACCGTCAGTCAATTACGAGGTGAATTGGAATGGAACGCGAATTCATCAACCCACCCGAGCTGGCCCCGCCACCAGCGAACCTGTACAACCACGTGGTCAAGGTGGGCAACACGGTCTACATCTCCGGCCAGGTGCCACGAGGGCTGGACGGGAAGGCGGTCCACGTTGGGGACGCAGCGGCGCAGATCCGGCAAGTGTGGGCCAACCTGGAAACGGCAATGAAGTCCGCGGGGGGGACGCTGCAGGATATAGTGAAGACGACGACCTACGTTGTGGGTTCGGAGAACCTAGGCAAGATCAGAGAGGTCAGGATGACACTACTTCCGGGGGAAGGCCGCCCGACCAGCACGACCTTGGTGGTGGCTGGCCTGGCGGACCCAGACTTCCTGGTTGAGGTGGAGGCGGTGGCGGAGCTGCGGTAGTGCCGGTTGCCGGAATATAGAAAGCAGTCCGCCTGTGATTCGACAAGCTCAACACGGGCGGACTGCGGCCGTAGCGGCTGTGGAGGCACAAATATTCATGTCTTAGATGGATCGATTGCAGCAACTTATCAAGAGCAGGCATTGACCTTCGATCGAAACCGCTAGATGGCTTGCAAGTCACGGCGGCACTCGGCGCAGGTGATTGGGCCGAGGTTAGGCTTGGTTGCCTCCCAGCCGCACCTGGACGCCGGCGCGTTCCTCCTGCAGGGTCAGCACTATCGAGCTGTCGTTTTCCTCCCAGCCCCGGGCCATTGCCTGGGCGTATAGGTCGCGGCAGATTTCGGCCAGAGGCATTGATACCTCGTAGGCATCGGCCAGCTCTTCTCCCAACCGCAGGTCCTTGTGGGCGGTCTTCAGGGCGAACCGGGCCTCGAAGTCGCCTTTGAAGAGGGTATCGGGTAGCCCTCCAGACAGATTACTCATACGGCCGATGGCCCCGTTGCGGAACACTTCCACGATGGTGTCGGCAGGCACCCCAGACTTGATGGCGAGAGTCCAGCATTCGGTCATGGCCAGGTCGGCGCAGAAGACCGCGGTGTTGTGCATAATCTTGCAGATGCACCCAGCGCCGATGTCTCCGGTGTGCATCACCCGCTCCCCGATGGCTTCCAGAATGGGCAGGCACCTCTGGAAGGTGGGTTTGTCTCCTCCCACCATTACAAGGAGGTCCCGAACCCTCGCTCCTTCGACTCCGCCGCTGACCGGTGCGTCGAGCATGGCGACCCCTTTCTCCGCGAAAACGCCGTGCACCCGCCGGGCCAGGAGGGGAGAGTTGGTTGTGTGGTCAATGTAAACCGAGCCTGACCTCGCCCCTTCCAGGATGCCGTTGGGTCCGAGGGTCACCGGCTCCATCTCCAACGGCCCGGGCAAGCAGGTGCACGTTATGTCGCATTGCGCCGCAACCTCAGCCGGCGAGTTTGCCCACACCGCCCCTTGGTCAACCAGCGGTGCGGTCTTGTCCCGGTAAATGTCATGCACCACCAGCTCATGGCCTGCCTTGAGAATGCTGGCGGCCATGGGGCTGCCGATGTTGCCAGTGCCAATGAATCCGATTCGCATACAGTCTTACTCCGCCGCGACCGTACCCCGGAGCGCATCGGAAATGCCGGGGACAATCGAGCAACACCGGCATCCCCTCCGTGGCGGCCTTCGGTTTTGGGCTAGAGCTTGTATAGACGGGCCGGGTTGTCCCACAGGATGCGCCGCTTGCTCTCATCCGAAAGCGGCAGTTCCAGGAACGTCTCGGTGGTGTGGGGGTACTTGGCGTCGCCATGAGGGTAGTCGCTCGTGGTGAGGAGCCTTTCGTCGCCCACCGCCTCCACCACGTGGGACACGAACACTTCCTCGCATTCTACGGCCGCGTAGCCCTGCCGGTTGAAGTATTCCGAGGGCAGCATCTTGAGGTGCTGCATTTCGCCAAAGGGATGCCGCCACTCGTAGTGTTCGTCCATTCGGCCCAGCCAGAAGGGCAGCCAGCCGCATTGGCCTTCGAGGAAAGCGAATTGCAGCCTGGGGAAACGCTCCATCACCCCGCCCATGATGATGTCCATGCAGCACATCATCTGCTCGACGGAGTGGGTGGCGATATGGGCGATGCCCAGATCATCGGGGAAGCGGTCGGCCCCGGCGGCGGGCATGCGGGAGCCGGTGGTCTCGTGGAAGCCCACGGGAACGTCGAGGTCCTCGACCTCGGCCCACAACGGGTCGTAATGCGGATCGTGCCACGACCGGTTGTTGTACATGTTGGGACGAAGGAAAACAGCCTTGAAGCCCAGCTCTTTGATGCAGCGCCGGGCTTCGATCACTGCCGTTTCCACGTCGTGGGGCGATAGGGCAGCCGCGCCGAACATTCGGGACGGATCACCGGCCTGCATGTAATCGTAGAGCCAGTTGTTGTAGGCTCGGCAGGCGGCCTCGGCGAATCGCGGATCCATTCCGTTGCGGGCGGTGATGTACATACCGGAGGTCGGATACAGGACCGCGAGGTCGAGGCCCTCTTTGTCCATTGCCCTGACCTGAGAGGCCGGATCGAAGTTGGCGGCGATCTCCTCAGCGTACCGCTCCGCCAAGGTGTCCTCTTCCTCGTTGCTGCGGGCAGGCCAGTTGTAGTCGGTCATGCTGGCCATCACATCGCCTTCCACAACGGTGCGGATGTCCCAGCGCCGTTCGTTGAGCCGACGTGGCGCGCGGTCCTTGAACTCGGGGTCAATGTACTTCTCCCAGAGGTCAACTGGCTCCATTACGTGCAACTCGGCGTCGATTATCTTGAAACCATTCTTTGCCATGAATATTCAGCTCCCCGCTGTTGGTTTAATCCGGCCATTCTCCGAGCGGGCTAGATGGCCTGCCAGTAGCGGCGGCCTTCGGTGCGGACGATGCGGCCGAAGCCGGGGGCCGCCAGGTGAACTGCGGCGACGGGGATGCCGTCGCGCTCGAGGCGGCCCATCA
The DNA here is from genome assembly GCA_965262865.1 of Dehalococcoidia bacterium. Taxonomy (GTDB): domain Bacteria; phylum Chloroflexota; class Dehalococcoidia; order Lucifugimonadales; family UBA3495; genus VXOI01. Next base: position 4,571,493 of record OZ253565.1, on the reverse strand, counting down.
TATTGCGGCGAGTGACGCGGGTAGTATCCGGGTCTATGTCAGCGCGGGAGACCCAGTCGGTGTTTTCGATCTGGACCGTGTTGTGCAGCACGTCGCCCAGGACCAGTCCCTGCTCGCCCTGGGAGGAGATCGCGATGCTCATGTGGCCGGGGGTGTGTCCCGGCGTGGGGAGCATGGTCAACTCGCTGGTAAGAACGTGTTCGCCCTCCATAAGTTCGAGGACACCCAAGTCCTCAAGGGGCCAGACGCAGTCGGGGGCGTTGGGGAACCGAGTTTCGATAAGCGCTGGGTCGTGGCACGCCTCCCAGTCCCTTGCGCTGACGTAGTAGCGTGCGTTAGGGAAGGTAGGGACGTACTTGCCGTCCTGGGACACAACGTTCCAGCCGATGTGGTCGCGGTGGGCGTGGGTCATCACGACCATGTCCACGTCTTCGGCCTTCATGCCGTGGGCGGCGAAGTCATTGAGAAGCTCGCCCCACGGTGTTTCGGGGGTGGGCTTAGGGCCGAGGCCGGTGTCGACGGCTATGGTGCGGCCCTCGGAGCGGATCACGAAGCAGGCCAGGTTGAATCGGACACCACCGCTGGGGCTGAGGTGACTTTGGTGGTCGTGCCAGTCTTCCTCAGGAATTGCGGGGAAAAAGTTGCAGAGATCGAACTCCAACAGGCCGTCGGAGAGGGATGTTATTTCGACGTTGCCGATTGACAGCTTGTTGCCGGGCATTGCCAGCCTCCTCTAGGTGACGTTTCCGGCCCATCGCCGGTCAGTGGCGCAAGTATAGGGCGGGGTGTGAGGGGTGGCAAACCGGAGGGACAACAGGAAGCCAGGCTAGCGGTGGTCGGCGATCAGGCGCCCGTCTTTGAGAACCATCTGCAGTTTGCGCAGGTTCTGGATGTCGTCAAGAGGATTGGCGGCGACGACGATCATGTCGGCGCGCTTGCCGGTCTCGATGGTGCCGACCTCGGAACCCACGCCACAGAGTTCTGCGGCATTACGGGTAGCGGCGGTCAGGGCCTGCCAGGGTGTGGCCCCGTCCTTGACCCAGAGTCCCATCTCAAGCAGGGCGGAGTCGCGCAGGGGCAGGACGTCAGAGCCCAGGGCCATTTTTACGCCAGCGTCGAGAGCGGTCTGGAACCAGCCGCGGTGCTGGCCGACGGCGGCTTCGGCTCGGCGGACGAGGTCTGGGGCGAGGGACTTGCGTTCGCAGTAGGCGCGTTCCCACTCGTTGTCGGCCTGGCTGGGGGTGAGGTGGGTGATGCCCAGCGTGGGCACGTACCAGGTGCCGTACTCGAGGAATCCGGTGATGCAGTCCTCGTCCATCACGTATCCGTGCTCGACAGTGTGGGCGCCGAGGAGAATGGCTGCCTTCACCGCAACAGGATTGGTGGCGTGGGCCATTACGGGGATGGAGCGCTGGTGGCACAGGGTGAAAGCGGCTTCGATCTCCTGGGGCAACATGAATGAGTCGAGATGCCGGTCCCAGAAAGGGCCCATGATTCCACCGGACAGGTTCAATTTGATGTGGTCGACGCCGTTCTTGATCTGCTCGCGGATGGCCCTGACGAACCCGTAGGGGCCGTCGCACTCGAGGGCGTGGCCGGATGTGAGAAAGTGTCCGCCGGTGGTGGTTAGGAAGTGGCCGCAGGCGTAAACGGTGGGCCCTGCCGGGTTGGGCGAACCTTCGAACGCCCGCTTCCAGGCGACGTCCATGAAGTGTCCGGCGCCTGCGCTGCGAACCGATGTGACCCCCGCCTCGGTGAGGCCCCGCATCAGGTTCTGGCCGAACCACGCTGTCAACTGCGGTACAGTGGTGCCGGCCGGGTTGGGATATTCAGGGTGTATGTGTACATCCCACAGGCCAGGGAGCAGATAAGCGCCGGCGAGGTCCAGAATCTTTTCCTCCTCGAAGCCAGGAGTTAAAGTTGGCTCCTGCCCGCTGGCGACGGACACAATGCACCCGCCGTCCACTACTACGGTGGCGTCGGGAAGGACGCCTTCTGTTACGCAGTCGATGAGATTGCAGTTAGTCAAGACCAGGGGCATACACGATACTCAGTAGGAGGAGCGGGCGCCGGCGAGGGCACTCAGATCCTTAACTTCGATGTTGGAAACGAGCATAATCAGTTCGTCGAGGCGGCGCACTTCGAATTCCTTGAAGTCGTCGTCCACAACCATATAGCGTGAGACGACCTCCCAGATCTCCCGTTTCATCTGCTCCATCTTATCGGGAGACAGGTCGATCCGATCCTGGATGAGCACCAGACGCATGCGTTGTCGGGCCACCTCGCCGGAACTCTCGCTGCCCCTATCGGCCAGCCCCAACAGCCAACGCAACAGTTCACGCATGCGAGTAAGCCCTCCCCTTGTTGCCCACCATGTCCCGAAGCTTGTTGAACATTCCTGGACGGGCATTGATTTCCTTGAGAGGCACATCTTCGCCATCGATCCTGGCGGCGATGCGGATGAAAGCGGCGCCAGCACTGGAGCGACCGTCGTGGACGGCGGGGACGCCACGGTTGGCGGCCGCCACGGTGCGCTCGTCGGCGGGCACAAGGCCGATGACCTCGACCGCCAGGAGCGATTCCACGTCTGCTTGCCCCATCATATCGCCGCGCTTCACCATTTCGGCGGATATGCGGTTTATGATGAGCTTGGGCCTATGAAGCCCCGAAGCCTCCAGCAGCCCGATAACCCGGTCGGCGTCGCGGATGGCCGAGACCTCCGGGGTCGTAACGATTACGGCTTCACCTGCGGCGGAGACGGCGTTCTTGAAGCCCTGCTCGATACCGGCAGGGCAGTCAATGAGGATGTAGTCGAACTCATCTTCCAACTCTGCGCACAGACCCTTCAGTTGCTCCGGCGTAATACTGTCCTTGTCGCGGGTTTGTGCGGCCGGAATCAGGTAGAGTTCCAGGCGGTTCTTGTCCTGGATCATGGCCTGTCGCAACCGGCATTTGCCTTCGATAACGTTCACGAGATCGTAAACGATGCGGTTTTCCAAGCCCATAATGACGTCCAGGTTGCGCAGCCCGATGTCGGTGTCGATAACGACGACCCGATGGCCACGCACAGCGAGGGCTGTTCCGATGTTGGCGGTGGCGGTAGTTTTCCCGACACCGCCCTTACCGGAGGTGATGACGATTGTCCTACCCTTCATAAAGTACCCCTTTCGTGTATCTGGCAAAACGCCCGGCAAATGGCGAGACGTAGACAGTCCCGCGTCGAACGTAAGCGATTTTTGGCTGAGTGTCGGCTGGGTCACCCTTGCGCTTCTTCGCGACCATCGCATTATTGGAGGCGGGCGCGTCGGCTGCGCAGTTGCCAATGCGAATTCGCGGAGCAGAGATTTCCAGGGCGATTACGGCGGACTTGCTGTCGCCCGAGGCGCCGGCGTGGGGAAGTCCTTTCAAGGCACCCATCACAATGATGTCGCCATCGGCACTGACCTCGGAGCCCGGGTTTACGTCTCCCAGCACCACAAGATCTCCGGGATGGCTTACGGACTCTCCAGACCGTATGGTGCCCCGAACGATCATCGCGCGGTCGCGGTTGCGCTGGCTTTGGGAGGAAAGGCCGCTGAGAGCCCGGGCGAGGTCAGCGGAGGAGAATTCGGCCAGCGGGGTGGAAGGTTTTCTGGCCCGGCGCACGGGTGAATCCTCGGCCCTGGGCTTCTGCTCTTCAATTACTTGAACTTCTGAAGAGACGAACTGGGCAATCTTGAGGCCGGACTTTTCACGGAAGATGCGCCGTATCTCCTCTTCCTGCTCTTCGTTCAGGAGGCGCTTTCCGGTGTTGACAGTAATTCCGCCCTCGGAGAACAGAGCACCGTGCCCAGCCAGCTCTGCATCAAGCTCAACGGCAACCTGGTCCAGGGGGACGTCCTCATCGAGGTGAAACGCGATATCAGTACCCCGGCCAATAATCAGCACCGAACCGCGCCGCTTTCCCGTCTTGGGCGGACCCTCGGCTTCGACAGCTGGAGATTCGGAAACAACCACAACCCACCCCACTCCCGATTATGTAATGTGCTTTATATCAGTTCGGTAGCACACTTATCAATATATTTTGAAGTAATTTTGGGACAATTTTATATTTATGTGGAGTATCATGGGTAACCAGTTATTCGCTCGATGACAGCAATTAAGCTGCGAAAAGAGAATGCCGCGTCCTACAGGGAGAGGCGCGGCGGTCGGGTTACAGGGAAGGTTGTGTAGAGGGATCGTCTAGTCGCGTGTGCCGAATAGAGCCACGGAGCAGGTGAATGAACCGGGCCGGCCACCCAGGTTGTGGGTCAGGCCGAGGTCCGCCTTTTGGAGTTGGCGGTCGCCAGCCCTGCCCTGCAACTGCTTGTAAACCTCGTAGATCATGCGGATACCGCTGGCACCGATGGGGTGGCCGAAGCACTTGAGGCCTCCGTCGGTATTCACCGGCAGCTCGCCCTCCAGTGTGAAGGTGCCGGCCTCCACGTCAGCGCTGGCTCCTCCGCGGGGGCTGAATCCCAGGTCTTCGTAAATGATCAGCTCTGTTATGGTAAAGCAGTCGTGCACCATCGCCATGTCGATTTCTCGACGAGGGTCGCTGATTCCAGCTTCCTGGTAAACGGCTTGGCTGGCGCGCACCGTCTCAGGGAAGTGAGTGAAATCCCAGTCGTTGCGCATGATGCCGAACGCGCCGACCGACAGGCCGAGCCCCTTCACGAGAATGTAATCGTCGCGGAAGGTCTTGGCGATTTCCGGCGTCGTGATGATGGCGGCAGCTGCCCCGTCGCTGACACCGCAGCAGTCGAACAGTCCCAGCGGCCAGGCCACCATGGGGGCGTTGGCGACCTGGTCGACGCTGACCTCGCGCTGGAAATGGGCCTTGGGGCTCATGGTGCCGTTATGGTGGTTCTTGGAGGCAATCTTGGCCAACGTCTGTTTCCCATCCTCGAAGGGGATGCCGTATTCGTGGAAGTAGCGCGTCGCAGCCAGGGCGAATTGCGAGGGAGGCGGCACCGGCGGGTTGACGTCGGAACCGGGAGCCTCGGGAACGGCCAGCCCGGAGAAACCTGAGTCTTTCAGCTTCTCGACGCCAATAGCCAGCACGATATCGTATATACCGGCGGCCACGGCGTAGCAGGCGTTGCGGAAGGCGTCGGTGGCGGTGGCGCAGGCGTTTTCGACGCGGGTGATGGGGATGTAGTCCAGCTTGAGCGCGTCGGCCAGCGGTTGCCCGGTTCGGAAGGATGACACGGTGCCGAGCCACGCTGCCTGAACGTCCTTGCCCTCAATGCCAGCGTCTTCAAATGCCTCGTAGGCAGCTTCCACCATCAAGTCGGCGGAGCTGGCGTCCCATCGCTCTCCGAACTTGGTGCAGCCCATGCCGATGATGGCCACGCGATCTTTGATTCCGCTCATAACAACCTCTGCCCCTTTACGTTTGCAGTTGCTAGCTTGCCGCGACGGTCTGCTGTGCAGCCACTCTCTGCGGCACTGCCTTCCAGTAGTAGTTGTGGATGCCGTTTACGACGCGAAGCTTGCGGAAACTCATTTCAACCGGCATGCCTATCTGGATTTCGTCGAGCTCACGGTCGGTCACCATGCACAGGGTGCGGCCTCCGCAGTCAAAGTCTACCACGGCGATAACCAGCGGGGTGTCGGTGGTTCCGGCCAGGTAGTCCATTGAATAGGTAAAAACCTTTCCGGGTTGGTCGCTCAGGCGCAGCGGGGTCGAGTCGTCGCGCGCTTGACACTTTACGCAGACCCGCTGCGGGGGGTACTGCACGTAGCCGCACAGGTTGCAGGTCGCGCCGTAGAACCGGATGTTGCGGTCGCCCTCGCGCCACAGCGCTGATACTGAAGGCGACGGTGACTGGGGACGCCGCGAGGCCGCGTCCGTGACCCAGACGTCGCGCCACCTCGCATAGGTCTCGTAGTTGTCCAGCGACTTGCCGGAGTTGAGGAACCCGCTGACGCCGATACATGTGCGCCCGTTGCCTACTGAGGAGTTTGCTCGGAATGCGAGAATGTCGCTGCCATCGCCGTAGGAAGCGGCGACGATCAGCTGCCCCTGTGTGGCCTCTTCCAGCGCGGAGGCCAGCAGCATCGGGACAAAGGCTGCGCCGGTGTTGCCAAGACGGCCGAACATGGCATCCTGCAATTGCTCGGGGGCGAAGCCCATCTGCCGGGCCAGTTGGGTGTGGCGGCGCCCGTCGGGGGCGTAGAGGGCCAGTTTGCCCACATCCCGGGCGGAGAAGCCCTGCCTTTCCATGAAGCCCGCGATGGCATCGCCGAGGATGCGCTCCAGTCCCTCCTCGATGGCGAAGCGGTCTTCCCAGGAACGTATGAAGGGATCGTCGGCGCTTCGCCAGACGTCCATCATATTTTCGGAGATGCTGTAAGAGCCCTCGAACTCGGCAACGACAGCGTCGCTGGAGACGATAAAGGCCGCGGCGCCGTCGCCAGCGTTGCGCTCGGCGTCGCCCTTTGGGACGCCCTGCCGGCTGTCGCTGGCGATGACAAGCACCTGCCGCGCTGAACCGGCGGCCACAGAGTCCAGGGCCTGCTTCAGAGCCGCAGTGCCCGCTCTGAGGACATCGGTTATGTCGGCGGTGAAAATGTCGCGGCGCAGGTCGAGGGCGGTGGCGATGATGGAGGCGCAGCTTTTTTCGGCGTAGGGAGGCGTGGTCGTGGCGAAAAGCAGGCCGTCGATATCCTCACGGTTGCCCCCGGCGAGGCAGTCTAGGCTGGCTGCCACGGCCATGGTTACACTGTCTTCATCGAAGTTGGCCACCGACCTCTCTGCCCGCGAACCCCATCCAGCGGTGGATGCCCCGAGGCGATAGCGAGGGATGTAGGCGCCGAAGGCCGCGATTCCAGCCACGATTATTCTCCTGAAGCCGATTGCGGCAATGCTATCAGCGGGGGAATTTGGATGTCAAACCTGGGGTGGGTTGGGGACGTAGAAAGTGATCGGACGTGAATAATGTGGCCAGCAAATCAAATTCGACGGACGACAGGCTTAAGCCACGGCAGCGCGGAACTCGGCAAATACGTCTCCCGGCAATTTGTGGTCCAGGCGCCAGGTGATCTGCACGGGGCGCTCGGAGCGGTGTTCTACGTATTTGGCTGTCCCTGCGCAGAAATACGGCATGGTACGGCGCGAAGCGTCTTGTCGCGCTGATCGGACAAATAAGACGACGTTGGCCCCCCGGGATTCGTGGTTGAAATAGCGCTGGGCAGTTTCGCTGTTGGCCGAGGTGATCGCCTGGCTTTCCCAGTGAAACAGATCGTCGCTTATCGCGTAGTCCAAGTAACGCGTCGTCGGGGAATAATACTTTTCGGACTTCTCCAGGGTGACAAAAAACAGGTCGGTCTGCGTTTGTTGGTGAAAGTAAACTCCCGCTTGGATTCGAGCTGGATTGGCTACGGTGGAAACACCAAATGCGGAGAGAATTTCCTGCTGGCTATACGTCGCGTGCACCAGTAACGGAATTTCGTGAGACAGCCCCAACGGTTGCTGAAGGTGCGTTATCTGATCATCAACAATATCCAGAAGCTCAATGAGTTCACTCCGAATAGCATCGTGTTGCCAAAAATCGGCAAGTGCTTCATCGAGGGTGGCATAGCCCCCTTTGGTGGGATTGCGAAGGGTCAGGAATAGCGCGGAAAGCCGCCGCTTTTCCCGTTCATCCAGGCTATGTATATAAGGACTATGGTCTTCTTTCAAGAATGAGCGATAGCGATCGATTCGCTCTCGGTCGTCATAGTGCAATGTGCGGCCGACTCCTCGGCGGAAAGGTTCCTCCCCTGCTCTTTCAGGTGGAACTTGCAATCCGGCAGACCTGCGTAATTCAGTCCAACTACTATTTCCATAGTAGACGTCTGCCGGCTCCAGCCCGGTCTCTTCCAAATATTTCTGCAGGGATACATCTCCGAGAGATCTGAGCTCTTGGACTTTTTTGGAGCGGTTTTTCGGAATGGCGTTCCTAACGTTGTTTAGGACGATTTCTTGCGATACAGCATCAAGATCGATTTGGCAGCCTGGGGGAAGGAATGGAAAGCCATCCTGTATATCGGACTCCAGTTCCTTTCGTGTTCGTCCAAGTAGAGCGCGAAACTTCAGGTCGAAGCGAAATTGATGGTGTTGGTGACCTACAAATTCGAGGACAGTAAGTACGTCCTTACCCTCGGTACGTCTTAACCCTCTGCCGAGTTGCTGCAAGAATATGGTAGCGCTGTCCGTTGGCCGTAGCATCAAGACAACATCCACGGCAGGAACGTCCACTCCCTCATTAAACAGGTCCACCGTGAAAAGAACTTGCACTTCGCCGCGACGCAACGCTGCAAGCTTGTCATCCCGGTCCTGAGATGAAGATTCAGAAGTAATCGCGTGGGCTGAAATTCCGGCTTTCAGAAACTGTTCGGCCATGAAATTGGCGTGGCGGATGCTGACGCAAAACCCTAGAGCACGCATGCGCTTGGGGTCGGTCACCTTATCTCGTACTGCACCGATCACATGGGATATCCACGACTGGCTGCAGGTATACAGGTCAGTCAGTTCATTGACGTCGTATCCGGTGCCCCTACGCCAAAGGATGTGAGACAAGTCCTGTTGATCGTGCACTCCGAAGTAATGGAATGGCGAGAGCAACCCCTGTTCCAGTGCATCCCACAGCCTTAGTTCAACTGCGGTGCGCCCGCCGAACCAACTCAGGATATTTAGCCCATCTGCTCTTTCTGGTGTGGCTGTAAGCCCCAACAGGAACTTGGGGCGCACATGATCCAACAGCGCCTCGTACGTCTCTGCTGCGGCGTGGTGAAATTCGTCCACGATGACGATGTCAAACCACTCGGGGTCGAGGTTTGACAAGTCTGAGGCTGTAAGAGATTGGATTGAGGCAAACACGTGCTCCCATTGGGTTGGTCTCTTTCCTGACACCCAGAGTTCTCCAAAGGATCCCTCGTTGAGAGCGTGGCGAAAGATTGCTTGGCTTTGCTCCAATATTTCGCTGCGATGCGCTACAAATAGCAAGCGCGCCCGGTCCTCGGTCGATTGGAGTCGTCGGTAATCCAATGCGGCGACGACCGTTTTGCCCGTACCAGTGGCCGCCACGATCAGATTGTTCCGGTATCCGCGTTCACGTTCTAGCTGTAGCAGGTCAAGCATTTGCCTTTGAAAGGGATAGGGCGTGATCGTAAAGGGAGTAAGAATTATGTCGCCACTTGGAGAATATTCAGTCGCTTTCAAAAAACGTTCTTGGTCAAAATCCTCAAAGTGAGGGTCCTGCCAATATGTTTCGAATGTTCTACCAAAAGCATCAACGAGATCTGGGTTGAGGCGCTGAGACGCCCGTACGTTCCATTCCAGGCCAGTGGCCTGTGCTGTGTGGGTAAGATTAGAGGAGCCAATGAATACCGTGGAGAACCCGGAATTACGATGAAACATCCACGCCTTGGCATGCAGACGCGTTGTTCCGGTGTCGTACGAAACTTTGATCTGTGCGCCGATCTTTTCCAACTCCTGCAGGGCTCGGAGTTCCGTGGTTCCGGTATATATTGTGGTGATTACACGAAGAGACTTGCCGTCTTCCGTGTGCCTACGCAGCTTATCGATAATTTGCCTGATGCCACTCCATCTGACAAAAGCTACGATCATGTCGACGCTGTCGGCCGAATCGATTTCCACAGCGATTTCGTTGGCCAAGGAAGGCTGGCCGGGCGCGTTCGTCATCAAGACGGTGTCGCGTAGCGGAGTGTGTGGACGAGCGAAGTGGATTGCCTCTCCAACCGGGTTCATCGGTTCTACTGCCGATAGTCGACGAACGTCTTGCCCGATTATCAATTCGGACTGAGGCGGGTTAGGGAACAGGTCTGTAAGAACGGCGAGCAGAGCCCGAGATAAACGGGACGCAACCTCTACACGATTCCCAGATGGCTGGGACGCCAATATCCGTTTTGCCCAAATCCCGATAACTTCGCCAACCCTATCGGGGATCTCTGCCGGGTCGACCGATTCAACCTCCGGTAAGAGTCTATTGCTGGCGATACTTGACAGTTGCTCTCGCAGATTCTGGTCAAGGAGAGTGTCATAGAGGCCGGGTGGAAGTTGGTTTGAGTGGCCAGGATTGGTCATTTGAGCTCCACAATGGAATCGCTTGCTAGAGCTCGAACTCACCGACGTCGTCGGCGACTATTAGCTTGGCGCCGGTCAGGGCCTGGACTTCTTCGGGAGTCCAGCCAGGGGCTACCTCTTTCAGGACGAGGCCATCGGGGGTGCGTTCGATTACGGCCAGGTCGGTCACTATCAGGTAAACGCAGCCTTGGCCGGTTACAGGGAAGGTGCATTCTTCTACTATTTTGGGGTTGTTGTCCCGGTCGGTGTGCTCCATGGCGACGATGACGCCGCTGGCACCGGCCGCAAGGTCCATGGCGCCGCCAACGTTGCCCACACCTCGCTGGGGCAGCATCCAGTTGGCCAGGTCTCCTTTGGCCGAGACCTGGTGCGAACCCAGCACAGTAACGTCGACGTGCCCGCCGCGTATCATCGCGAAGGCGTGAGACGAGTCGAAGTATGACATTCCCTGGGCCGGTTCCAGGAACTGACCGCCGGCATTGATCAGGTCAATGTCCTGCTCGCCCTCTTCGGCCAGCGGACCGCAATTCAGGATGCCGCTCTCGCTGTGGTAGAACACAGTCCGGCCTTCGGGCAGGAAGCTGGAGACCAGGGTTGGGATGCCGATGCCCAGGTTGACGTAGGCCCCGTCAGGCAACTCCTTGGCCACACGCATGGCGATTATCTCGCGGGGCAGCCTTTCCTTTTCGGCCAACGCATCCAAGTCAACAGCCATCTTGTTTACCTCAAACAGACCTACGTATCCAAGTAAGGAGAGAAATCGACGGGGCGCCTCACAATGCGGTCAACGTACACACCAGGAGTGACGATGGCCTCGGGGTCAAGCTCTCCTGGCTCGACTATCTCGTCGACCTCGACGATGGTCACTCGGGCGGCGGTGGCCATCACCGGGTTGAAGTTGCGGGAGGTGCCCTTGTAGACCACGTTTCCCAGCGTGTCGGCCTTGTGTCCGCGGATGATGCAATAATCGGCCACGATGCGCTGCTCCAGGACGTAGTGGCGGCCGTCAATCTCCCGCACCTCTTTCCCGTCGCCGAGCAGCGTTCCCACGGCGGTGGGGGTGTAGAAGGCAGCCACGCCCGCCCCACCGGAGCGCAGCCGTTCGGCCAAGGTGCCCTGGGGGGAAACCTCCAGAGTAGACTCGCCCTCCTGGTAGGCGCGCTCGAAGGCGGTGGGCCGGTTGATTGATGGCGAGACGGGGTAAGACGCTATCGCTTTGGCCACCTGCCCGTTTTCGACGAGGATAGTGTGGTCTATCGCGGTCAAGCCTTCGGGTACGCCGAAGCGGGACACGCGGGCAATCCCGGCGGTGTTGCTAATCAAGGTGAGCCCCTTGGCGCCGTGGTCGCGCAACGCAACCATCAGGTAGTGGGCCATGCCGCCTGGCCCGCCGAAACCGTCGACGTTGACGACGGCGCCGTCCGGAATGTCAGCTGTGGACTCGGCGGCGGTGGCATAGACTTTGTTCGGCCAAGGGAGGACAGGGACGTCGAAGGTCATCTCCCGCAATACCGGCGACACTGCCAACGGAACATCGGTCATCGCCGCCACGTCGTCGGATGACCAACCGGGGGCCACCTCGATCAGTTCCAGCCCCGAATCGATGACCCTGAGTACGGAAATATCCGTAATCATCAGTGAAAGGCAATGTACGCCATCAACCGGCAGGTTGCAGCGTTCGTGAATCCTAGAAATACCGCCATCAGAGGCGTGCGTCATCAGCGCCACCAAGCGACGAGCCCCCGATGCCAGATCGACTGCGAACCCCGGAGCAGCCAGCGTGGGCGTTTCCGCGGTGGTCCAGTGTACGAAGTCGCCCTGCGCGCTCACCTGAGCTGCCTCGACGAAGGCCAGCCCCACGTGTCCTCCTGCCAGCACGGCCGACACGTCCACCGCGCCGACCAGTGCACCGCCGGGCTGGACCATCGCGGGGCCGCCTGAACCGTCGACCACCGTAGCCGAGGCTGCGGGGCGGTATCCTAAAACACCGCTCTCTGCCAGGAGCCAGAGGCCACTGCCCGCGGGGACCGCATCAGCGACGGCGGCTGCCAGGCCTGAGCCGACGGCTACAGTTTCGCCTGACTGTATTTCCTGGGCAGCCCTGAGGGCCATTTTCTGGGAATCGAGTCTGTCGCCTGGCATCTCTGAGGCCTCTGTGCGTGGTTTGGGGTTGCGGGTCAACGCGACGATGAGCCAAGGACAAGGCGCTGGACGAAAATGGCCGGGGTGATCACGGCCTCGGGGTCGATTCCGCCGGGCTCGCGAATCTCGTCCACCTCGGCGATGGACACTCTGGCGGCCATTGCCATCACAGGATTCCAGTTACGCCCGGTCCCACCGTAGACGAGGTTTCCGAGGGAGTCGGCCACGGAAGCGCGCAGCAGGGCGAAGTCTGCTTTTATGGAAGGGTGGAAGACAAACTCGTGGCCGTCGATGACGCGGGTCTCACGCTCTTCGGCGAAGCGGGTGCCGGGCCCTATCGGCAAGAAGGATCCCCCGATGCCAGCGCCTCCGGCACGGATGCGCTCGGCCAGTACGCCGACTGGCTGCACTTCCAAATCGAGCAGTCCCGTCTCCCACAGACGCTTTACTGGCCCGCCCTGGCGAGGGTCGAAGGGCAAGGGAGAGACGATCTTCCTCACTTGCCCCGATTCCACCATCCCGATCAACGCGGAGTCTTCCGCACCGGGCGCGCTGGTTCCTTGGCATATGACGGTCAGGTCCCTAACGCCCGATGCGATGACGGCCTGCAACAGGGTTTGAGGCCGGTGATGTCCGGCAAATCCGCCCACGAACATGGAGGCACCATTGCCAATCCCGGTTAAGGCGCTGTCCGCAGAATCGTAAACCTTGTTCGGATTCGCGCTTGGTGCTGTAGTCACTGTAGGTTTTCCTTACGACGCTGTCGCCGGTTGTTCTGCCTGTTCGGGCTTGCTGGCTTGTGCGTCGGTCTTGCCTTGACTGTCGCCCTGAGGTTTTCCCTTCCCCAGAAGGGCGGCTATTCCTGCGGCTGCGGCTCCAGCCACTGCAATCATTGCTCAAAGCATAATAATTCTCCTCAGTTCCCGCACTGGCGATCATAGACAACGCCGGTGCAGAACCCAATTGCACCGCATTATACCAACCCTCCATTACTCGGCGGTGCTTGGCAAGGGTTGAATGCAGGGCAATCGCGGCTTGATTTCAGCAGCTGAGCAGGTTGGGGCGGAGGAGCTGGCATTGCCGGTTTGCAGGGGCTGTTTTTTTCTTATTCCACTCATTTCCGATCATTTCCGCCATTCCGGGCTGGCCACTGGTTCAAAGCAGGCCCACCGGGATGTCAGTCGGGTTCTGTTTGCCACCTGTTATAGACATAGAACATATGTTATATAAGAGGCGCAGGCTTGGCAAGGGGCGAATGACAGCGAAATGAGATTCCAGGCTTGAAGACGCGATTGCCCTGGGGTTGAGTACGATCGGGGGAAAATAAAAACGTCCCGCCATATGGCGGGACGGTAGTTGGATACCTGATGAAAGGCGGGGACTAGAAGTCCATTCCGCCGCCCGGGGGCATGCCTGCGGGCATGGCCGACGCGGGCTGGGGGATTTCGCTGATCATGGACTCGGTGGTCAGCACCATGGCCGCCACGCTGGCTGCGTTCTGCAGGGCCGAGCGGGTGACCTTGGTGGGGTCAACGATGCCCTTTTCCAGCATCGGGCCGTATTCTCCGACCTCGGCGTCGTAGCCGTAGTCGTCGGCCTGTTGCTTGACCTGGTTGAGTACGACGGCGCCCTCGAAGCCGGCGTTCTCGACGATGAGCTTGAGGGGCTGTTCGAGGGCCCGGCGGATGATGTCCACGCCGACCTTCTCGTCCAGGGGCAGCAGGTCGCCTACGTTTTCCAGAGCGCGCTGGGCGCGTACCAGAGCCACTCCACCGCCCGGCACGATGCCCTCTTCAACGGCGGAGCGGGTGGCCGATAGGGCGTCCTCGACGCGGGCCTTGCGCTCCTTGAGTTCGATCTCGGTGGCAGCGCCGACCTTGATCACCGCGACGCCGCCGGACAGCTTGGCCATCCGCTCCTGCAGCTTCTCGCGATCGAATTCGGAGGTGGTGTCTTCGATCTGGGCCTTGATCTGGGTGATGCGGGCCTGGATGGCCTCCTCGGAACCGCGGCCCTCGACGACGGTGGTCTCGTCCTTGGTGGAGGTGATCCGGCGGGCCTGGCCAAAGTCCTCAATGGTGGCGGAGTCCAGCTTGCGGCCGGTCTCCTCGCTGATGACGGTGCCGCCGGTGAGGATGGCGATGTCTTCCAGCATGGCCTTGCGGCGGTCGCCGAATCCGGGGGCCTTGACGGCCAGGGCGTTGAGGGTGCCGCGGAGCTTGTTGACCACGATGGTGGCCAGAGCCTCGCCGTCCACATCCTCAGCGACGATAACGACGTTCTTGCGGCCTACCTGCAACAGCTTTTCCAGCGCCGGAAGCAGGTCCGCGACGGCGGAAATCTTCTTGTCGGTGATGATGATGGTGGGGTCTTCCAGGACCGACTCCATGCGGTCGGGGTTGGTGATGAAGTATGGAGAGATGTAGCCGCGATCGACCTGCATCCCTTCCACGTACTCAATCTCGTCGGAAAGGCCCTTGGATTCTTCGACGGTGATGACGCCGTCCTTGCCGACCTTCTCCATAGCTTCGGCGATGGTCTCGCCGATGGCTTCCTCGTGGGCCGAGAGGCTGGCGACCTGGCCGATGCGCTCGCGGGTCTCCACCGACTGAGACATTCCCTGCAGCTCGCCGACCACGGCCGCAACGGCCCGCTCGATGCCGCGCTTGATGGCCATGGGGTTGGCGCCGGCGGTTACGTTCTTGAAGCCGTCGGTGATGATGGCCTGGGCCAGCACTACCGAGGTAGTGGTGCCGTCGCCGGCGGCATCGTTGGTCTTAGTGGCGGCTTCCTTCAGGAGTTGGGCGCCCATGTTCTCGAAGGAGTCTGGGAGCTCAATTTCCTTGGCGATGGTAACGCCGTCGCTGCACACCTGGGGCGGGCCAAAGGACTTGTCCAAAACAACATTGCGGCCCTTGGGCCCGAGGGTAATCTTCACCGAATCGGCGAGGATATCGATACCGGTACGGAGGGACTTACGTGCCTCCTCCGAATAGGTAAGCTTCTTTGCTGGCATCCATTCCTCCTTAAATATATACAGGGGTGAATTGTACCGGCCAGACATAGGATTCCCAGATTATCCTGGGATCCGCAGCCCTGCGCCAGAACTAGGATAGCTTTGCGAGAATGTCGCTCTCCCGCAGGATGAGATACTCGTCGTCGCCGTCCTTATACTCGGTGCCGGCAAACTTGGAATAGATAACCCGGTCGCCCTTGGAAACGTCCATCGCAATGCGGTTGCCCTCGTCGTTGATGCGGCCTGGCCCAACCGCGACCACTTCGCCTTCCTGGGGCTTTTCCTTGGCAGTGTCGGGCAGAAAAATACCACCCTTGGTGGTCTGCTCACCCTCAATGGGCTTCACTACCACGCGTTCTCCCAATGGTTTGAAATTCGCCAACGCGGCCTCCTTCAGTTGTGCCGGGAATTTGGTCTTGGCCCGGCAAATTTAACTTACGATTAGCACACTGGACGGCAGAGTGCTAATCTATGTTAATGAAGGGGTTTTGCCTTGTCAAGAATCGCACTGACAGCGCGTCGCAAGTCGATTTTGGCCTTGTGAAACACCGTGATTTTGGTTGGCTGGCCAGGCTGATTCTTTCCCTTGGAAGGCGGACATTTTATATACTACACTGAAATCGTCTAATCTCGGAGCGGTTGCGGTAGTCGCGCTGAACCGCCCTGCCGCCAGCAACTGTGTGGATGAGTTGATGGCCGGGGAGTTGAGAGAGGTTGCTGGCGAGCTGGCCGCCAATGACGATGTCCGGGTGGTAATATTGACCGGCAGAGGTCCGGTGTTTTCCGTAGGTAGGCAATCTCCAGAAAGCGCCGATAATGTTCGGCAGCTCCAGGCGGCCCAGGCCATTGCGGCAATCCCGGTTCCGGTATTGGCGGTGCTGAATGGGGATGCTGCAGACCAGGGCCTGGAACTGGCATTGGCGGCGGATCTGCGCGTTGCTGCCCCGTCGGCGCGCTTCTGGTTTTCCGCGCCATCAGACGGCTTGTTCCCGTTCGATGGAGGCACACAGCGATTACCACGCCTGGTGGGACCAGGCTGGGCGCGGGATATGCTTCTCACCGGACGGAAGGTTTCTACGGAAGAGGCCTTGGCCATCGGGCTGGTAAACCGGATAGCGGGGGAAGGTGAGGAAGTGCTATCGATGGGCCGGCAACTTGCAGAGCAAATTTCTGAGGGGAGCCCACTGGGCGCCCGATATACGAAAGAAGCGATCATGTCGGGTGCCGACATGATCCTCCCTTTTGCCTTGGGATTGGAGGCGGACCTGAACGTGATCCTGCAAAGCACTGCCGACAGGGCCGAAGGCATCGCCTCCTTCCTGGAACGGAGGCCGCCGAATTTTAAGGGCAAGTAGCGCAGGCATCCGAAAGCAACGAAGGTTGCCCATTGGGTGCGTGGTACAGGGCATAGCAGATAATTCCAAAGAGAGCGCTCGAAACAACAGCGCGCAAGAAATCGGTCGAGGGGAGTAGACCTTGAAACTGAAGCTGGATCTCCACACTCACGTGTGGGAGGCGTTCAACTTTCAGCCGCCGTCGTTGGAAATTGCAGATAATGTGGTGCGTCAGATCAAGGCCACTGGTATCGATGGGATTGGAATTACCGACCACCACAACAAGGATTGGTCGTTCGAATTTCGGGAACTGGTAGAGCAGCACTTTCCCGGTGAGGTAGTTATCATCCCGGGATGGGAAATCGAAGTGCGCCCGGAGCAGAATCCTTTTGCCGAGTATCAAGTGGCTGAATTGTTCCTTCCTCCTATCAACGGGATGCAAGGTGGCGTGTTTCGTACTTATTGCCACCCCGGCTACTACTCCCCTGAAATCATCATCGAGCAGGATATTCACGCCATCGAGATCGACAACTACATTCATAACTGGCATATCCGGAAGCCGCTGGTAAAAGACAAGGCGGACACTCACGGCCTGATCTTGATGGAGGTCAGCGACGCCCACAATCTCGAAAATATCGGCCTGCGATACACCGAGATTGACTTGGCCGAAATGTATGACCTGGCGGTGAAACCCGTTGGGGCCGGCCAACATTAGCCGAGATGCGTCCTTTCGAGACACTTATATTTCAGAAGGAAGACGCGGTTGCTCACATTTCATTCGACCGTCCCGCTACCCTTAACGCCTATAACGTTCAGATGCGAGACGACTTTTCCGAGGCACTGGCTGCGGTCGCGGATGACCCTGAGGTCAAAGTGGTGCTTATCACGGGTGAGGGGAGAGCGTTCTGTGCCGGGGCGGACCTCACGGAGTTCGGCTCAGCGCCGTCCTTGACAATCGCCCGTCAAGTCAGGTGGCAAAGGGACGTTTGGGGCCAGATGATCGACCTGAATAAGCCGATTGTCGCTGCGGTTCACGGATACTGCATTGGTTCGGGCTTGGAAATCGCTTTGCTGTGCGACCTGCGACTTGCCGCCAACGATACATTGTTCGCCATGCCCGAGGTTAGGCTTGGCATGATCCCGGCCGCCGGGGGTACTCAAACACTGCCTCGCAACGCCGGCAAGTCGCAGGCATTGGATCTGCTGCTGACAGGCCGGCGGTTCTGTTCTGAGGAGGCATTGTCCATGGGGTTGGTCACCCGGCTTTCTCCGTCGGATCGGCTCCGGCACGACGCTTGGGAAGTAGCCCGGGAGTTAGGGCAGACCGATTCAGTCTCTTTTGGGAACCTCAAGCGTGCGCTTCGCGAGGGTTGCGACATGCCGTTAATGGAGGCTCTGGAATTGGAAACACGCCTCGTAATACTGTCGTCATCCAATTAGGCTAGAATTCACTTTTCCATAGATAGATTCAGATAGATTCCTTTTAATTTCGTCTGGAGGAGCGTCGCCTTTTCGAAGCGATGAATACTACTGATTTACTGACGATAGCCGAAGCCATAGTCCCAGAGCGCACAGCGATGATTTTCGACGGGCGCGAGTTCACCTACGCCCAGATTTCCCAGCGAGTCAACAGGCTGGCCAACGCGATGGCCGAGTTGGGCGTCACCCCTGGTGACCGCATTGCGACGATGCAGGTGAACAGCCACCGCAGCATTGAGTTGTACTTCGCCGCCGCGCAACTGGACGCGGTCTACGTACCCATAAACTTCCGAGCCAAGACCGACGAGTTGCACCAGATGCTGCGCATCGCCGAGCCCACCTGCCTGTTCATTGGAGAGCGCTACCTCGAGCTGCTGGGCGAAGAGGACCTGTTCGGGATGCCGCAGGACCGGGTGATCATCCTGGATGCAGGTACCAGCACCGGGTTGACCAGCTTCGAACACCTCCTGAGAGCCGCATCACCGGAGCAGTTGTTCTTTCCCGAGTCGGATGACAACGATACCACGGTGATTATGTTCACTTCTGGGACCACCAGTGCGCCCAAGGGTGTCATGCTGACCCACGACAGCTTCGCGTCGTACATTCTTGCCACGGTGACGCCGGCCGACCCGGATTTAGAGGAGACTAACCTCGTTACCGTCCCCTACTACCACATTGCGGGCCTGCAAGCAGCGTTGACTGCGGTGTACGCGGGGCGCACGCAGGTCATTATGCGGCAGTTCGAGCCGGTGGCCTGGATGGAGTTGGTTCAGCAGTACCGGGCCAACCGCGCCATGCTTGTGCCGACGATGCTGAAGCAGCTCATGGACCATCACCGGTTCGGCGAGTTCGACCTGTCGTCGCTGGACGTGATCACCTACGGCGCCGCGCCCATGCCCATCGAGGTCATCCGAGACGCCATCAAGAAGTTCCCGGGAGCCAGCTTTATCAACGCTTTCGGCCAGACTGAGACCGCCTCCACAATTACCATGTTGCCCCCAGAGGACCATGTACTGAAGGGTTCTCCCAAGCAGATCGAGATTAAGCTGCGCCGCCTTACTTCCATCGGCAAGCCGCTTGAGGACGTAGAGGTCGAAATCGTTGACGAGGAAGGTGACCCCACGAAGGTCGGCGAAACCGGCGAAATTGTGGCTCGCGGGCCTCGCATGATGGCAGGATATTGGCAGGAGGATGCCGCAACGAAGGAAACGTTGCGCGCCGGGTGGGTGTATACCGGAGACCTGGGCTACAAGGATGAGGACGGCTATATATACCTCGCTGGACGTTCGAAGGACTTTATCAAGCGCGGTGGTGAGATGGTATCCCCCGAAGAAGTGGAGGCGGTCCTCCTCTCTCACCCGCAGATAGATGACGCGGCGGTAATCGGGGTCGCGGACGTAGAGTGGGGGGAGGAGATTCGGGCGCTGGTCGTAGGCGTGCTCAGCGGCGCCCCGCCGGGGAGCGGGGAGGGCGAGCCGGCGACCGAAGACGACATCATCGAGTACTGCCGGGAACGGCTTGCGGGATTCAAGCGTCCGCGGTCGGTGGTTTTCGTTGAGGAACTGCCGCGCAACGTAATGGGCAAAGTGCTGAAGCGCGACCTTCGTGAGGTCTATGGATACCCAGTCGAGTCCCCTTAGCTATTCACCAGGGGCGAGATTCAGCAAGGGGCAGGAGGCCAGACAGTGAAAGCAACGGTTGTTGGAGCAGGAGGCGTCGGCGGGTATTTCGGCGGCCTGCTGGCCCGAGGGGGGCACGAAGTCACTTTCGTTGCCCGGGGCGGGCATCTCGAAGCCATACAGCGAAACGGCGGGCTGAGGGTGGAGAGTCAGAACGACGGTGATTTCCATGCCTCTGGCCGTGGCGTTTCCGACACTGCCGAGGCCGGCGTTCAGGACCTCGTGCTGTTCAACGTAAAGATGCACCACAACCCAGCTGCCATCGCTTCGCTACCACCACTGGTCGGACCCGGAACGGTGGTGCTGACTCTGCAAAACGGAATCGACAACGGCGAGCAGATCGCGGTGGCCGTCGGAACTGAGCCGGTCATGATCGGATCAGCATTCATGGAGGGCCGAATATCCGAGCCGGGCGTCGTCACTCAGGGCGGGCCGGGCACAGCCGGGTTCGGCGAGATGACCGTGGGTATCACCGAACGGGGAGAGCGGTTGTACCGCGAGTTCGTGGCCGCGGGCTGGAGGGTGGAGTTGCACGAGAACATGGTGGGCATGCTCTGGAAGAAGTTCTCTTACATTGCCGGCTCAGCCGCCGTCTGCTCGGCCGCCAACTGCGTCTACGAGGAGATGCGCACCGTTCCGGCGACACGTGCACTCATCCAGCAGGCGATCGAGGAGGCGCTGGCCGTGGGCCGGGCCAGCGGAGCGCCAATCATGGACGACTCGCTGGAATGGGCGATGAACTCCCTCGACCGCTTCCCGGCGCAGGGCCGTGCCTCCATGGCCAAGGACTTCACCGAGGGTCGCCCTGTGGAGCTGGAGGGTCTGAACGGGGCGCTTATTCGTCTGGCCCGTCAGACTGCCACGCCTACGCCCGCCAACGACTTTCTCTACGCCGTCCTCAGGCCCCTGGCCGACCGCATCGCGGCGGCGCACGCGTAGGGCTGACAGCCCGCCCCCACGCCTCTCATTATTCGACTCCGCCCCAGCGTCGAAACCGGTGTTATACTCTCACGCAGTTTGTCAGATACTGACTGCAGGAGGTCTCCGGTGAGAACTGTTGACGCCATTGCCGAGATTCTGAAGCGGGAAGGGGTGGAGTATCTGCCCTGCTTCCCAACCACGTCGGTCATCGAGGCCTGCGCCGAGGCAGGCATTCGCCCCATCATCTGCCGCCAGGAGCGCGTGGGCCTCGGAATCGCCGATGGCTACAGCCGGGCCACCGACGGTGACAAGATGGGCGTCTTTGCTATGCAGTATGGTCCAGGAGCGGAGAACGCTTACTCGGGAGCTGCAACTGCCTACTCAGATTCGACGCCGATGCTGTTGCTCCCCCTAGGCCACCCGCGGGAGAGGCAGGGCGTCCTGCCGCATTACAGTTCGCTCCAGAGCTACGCTTCCATTTCCAAGAGTGTGGAGCAGGTGAACACTCCCTCACGCACCTCGGAGATAATGCGCCGCGCCTTCGCCTCCCTGCGCCAAGGCCGGCCGGGGCCCGTGGTCGTGGAAATTCCCGCCGACATTGCTAATGAAGAGGTGCCTGAGGAGGCTTTCTACTACGTTCCCAGCCGCCGCACTGCCTCCCAGGGCTCCCCAGTAGATGTTGAGGCCGCCGCCCGCGCCCTCTGCTCGGCGACCAATCCTGTCATCCTGGCAGGGCAGGGCATTATGTACGCCAAGGCAACCGAGGAACTGCAGGAACTAGCGGATCTGCTCCAGGTGCCGGTGGCCACAACGCTGCTGGGCAAGAGCGCCTTTTCGGAGACGCATCCCCTGGCCTTGGGCTCGGCCGCGCTGACCTCGTCCTCGACGGTGGTGAACTTCATGCGCCGGGCCGATGTCGTGTTCGGAGTAGGCACCAGCTTCACGCGCCACAACATGGTGATGACCATCCCAGCGGGCAAGACCATGATTCACTCAACAAATGACCCCGCCGATATAAACAAAGACTACAACATCGACTACCCAATAGTCGGCGACGCCAAGCTGGTGCTGCGCCAGATGGTCGACGCGTGCCGCGACATCGTTGGGGACGGCCGCAAGAACAGCAACACCGCCGCCGAAATTGCAAAAGAACGTGATGCCTTCATAGAGGCATGGAAGCACAAGCTGACCGACGACTCGCGACCGATCTGTCCCTACCGTGTGATCTGGGAATTCATGCACACCATCCCGCCGGAAGAGGCGATAGTTACCCACGACTCCGGCAGCCCGCGCGACCAGATCGTGCCGTTCTACCGTTCCAATGGTCCGCGCACATACCTCGGCTGGGGCAAGTCCCACGGTCTCGGGACCGGCCTGGGGTTGGTCATTGGGGCCAAGCTTGCTCAGCCCGACAAGGTGTGCGTCAACTTCATGGGGGACGCTGCCTTTGGCATGGTGGGCCTGGACTTCGAGACAGCGGTGCGCTCCAACATACCCATCATCACCGTGGTGCTGAACAACTCCCACATGGCTGCCGAGGTCAGCGCAATGGCGGACTCGCACCGCCTGTACAACACCCGTGACCTTGGGGGCAACTATGCCGATATGGGACGGGCCATGGGCGGATATTCAGAGCGTATCGAGGACCCCAACGAGGTGGCTGCAGCGTTCACTCGCGCCCGCCGCGTCACAGAGCAAGAGGGGCGGGCCGTGCTGCTAGAGTTCATCACCAGCATCGAGACCGAGGCCGCGCACCGGCGTCCCTTCTAGGTCAAGCCTCGCAATCGTGCTACGCAATGGGCGCTCGGCCGAGCGCCCATGCTAATCCAATTCGAGGGAGTCGAGAGAATGGCCCGATCCAAGTATCTGTTTGTAGCCAGCATGGACGTGGACCCGGCCAAGGATGCACTGTTCAACGAGGTCTACAATGTGGAGCACTGCCCAGAGCTGAACAAGGTCCCCGGCGTGGGGCAGATTGCCCGATATGAGGCCGATCCTTTCAAAGTGATGATTGGGGGCGAGACACGCACAATGGCACCCGACGGTCGTCCTCGCTTTCACGCCGTTTACGAGATAGAGTCTCCCGACGTCTTGACGTCCGAGGCTTGGGCGGAGGCCGTCGAACTAGGACGTTGGCCGGAAATGGTGCGCCCATACACCACGAACCGCCGCCACACGCTGCTGCGCCTAACCTTCCCAGGCGAGTAGAGGCGAACCTCACATTCAGTCTACCCATCGGTTTCGATCGGGCAATGTTACCGGAGCAGAAAAACTTTGGCCGTTGATTGGAAATCCTTTGATCTGACGTCTCCGGAAAGCACGGAGGAAATTCTCCACGTGGCGGAGCGTCTGTCCGCCGAGTGCCTGGCTCCCCGCGCGGCCCACTACGACTCGACCGCGACGCATCCGGTAGAGAGTTGGCGCGACGTTTGGAGGGAAGGGATGCTGGCCATGGGCATCCCTCGCCGTTTTGGAGGGCTCGAGTTCAGCATGCCTACCTACATTCGAGTGATTGAGCGGCTGGCATCTGGCTGTACCAACACCGGAATGACGGTGCACATGCACTCAACGGTAACGCGTTTCATCGATGGCCTGGCCACCGAGGAACAGAAGGCGTTCTATTTTCGAGAGGTAGTCGAAGACGGAAAGCTCTTCGGCAGCTGGGGCAGCGAGCCGGAAACCCGAGGGGGTACCGCGTTGCGCCTGACCACGATCACGCCGCAGGATGGTGGCTACGTGGTCAACGGCACCAAGCACTTCTGCACAATGTCGGGCGGGGCCCACCGGTACATGATCCACTGTAGTTCGGGCCACGAGGTTCCGCTGGAGTCACAGTGGCTGGCGTTGATTCCCAATGACGTTCCGGGGATAGAGCAGATAGGAGACTGGGATACTCTGGGCATGCGTGCCACGGTCAGCCCGGCTATGCGGCTTAACAACTGTTTTGTAGGCCAGGATGCCCCGCTGGGTCGTCCGGGAGAGGCACCTCGAACCGGAATTACCCAAGGTTTCGGACTGGGATTTGCGGCGGTATATCTCGGCGCGGCTCAGTCGGCGCTGGACTACATCCGGGAATTTGCCCAAACTGAGACATTTGCTCCGGATCCGGCGCCGGTCGCTGAGGGGCTGGTGGTGCAGAGGACGGTGGCTGAAATGTCCCTCGCTCTAGAGGGGGCACGCCGTGTCCTGTACGCTGGAGCCTCTGTTTGGCAGGCTGCAAATCCTGCGGACCGGGCAGTGCTTTCTGCCAGGGCCAAGTATCTGGCAACGGTAGCCTCTCTGGACATCACGGCCAAGGCCATCCAGATTGCCGGGGGCAGGAGCGCACATAAGAGTATGCCGCTTGAACGGCTGTATCGTGATGTCCGGACATCCACCCTGATGCCGCCCAACCTGGACCGGTGCCTGGAAATTGTGGGGCGGTCAGAGTTGGGGCTGGACGCCTCTCTTTACCGGGACGCCTAGCAGACGGCAGAGTCCCCAGCATCATTACTCGGAGAGTCCTGCGATATATGTCCGCCGCACTTGAAGGCGTCAACGTTCTCGACCTAACCCACTGCATCGCTGGGCCGTATTGCACAAAGCTGCTGGCCGGGTTCGGGGCTGATGTGCTAAAGGTTGAGCCGCCCGGCGGAGAGCGGGGCCGACGAATGGCGCCGTTTTACCACGACGAGCCGGGGCCGGACAGTAGCCTGCCTTTCGCCTATCTAAACTCGGGCAAACGAAGCTTGACCCTCAACTTGAAAAGCGCTGAGGGGCGAGAGATATTACGGTCTCTCCTTGCGGAAACGGACGTGCTGGTCGAGAACTTCGCTCCTCGGGTGATGCCCTCTCTTGGGCTGGGCTACGAAGCGCTCAGCGAGGTTGCGCCCCACCTGGTGATGGTGTCCATCTCCAACTTCGGCCAGACCGGCCCGTACCGCGACTACAAGGCCACCGACATCGTTGAGTATGCCCTAGGCGGCCTGATGTACATCTTTGGGGCGTATGACCGCGAGCCCCTGAAGCACGCCTTCAACCAGGCACAGTTCAAGGCAGGCACCGATGCAGCTTCCGCTTCGCTGATGGCCTTGTACCACCAGCGATTAACGGGAGGCAGGGCCTCAGGTCAGGGCCAGCACGTAGATGTTTCGATTCAGGAGGCGGTGGCGTCGGGGCTGCGCGACGTGGTGAACAACTACACTTACACAGGTGCCATACGCCGCAGGCAGCCCAACCACAGCGGCGACCTGCAGCGTCTTCGGGCCACCTCCGACGGTTATCTGCTGCCAAATCCCGGGCTGGGCGGCGGCTTGAACTGGGACAGTTTCGTCGAGTTTCTCGGCCTGCCCGAGCTTGATGACGACCGCTTCCGCAGTCCATCGGCCCGGCTGGTCAATGCCGAGGAGTTGGGGCAAATACTTGACGAGTATTTCATCCACCAGAACAAGTATGAGCGATTCTACGGCTCTCATCAGCGCCGTTTCATTTTTGGGGTGATTCAGTCGCCCGCAGAGGTGCTGGAGGACCCGCAGTTCGGCCACAGGGATTTCTTCGTTGACGTGGAGCATCCGGTGATGGGGTCAATCAAATTTCCGGGGGCGCCCTTCAGAATGGAGGGAACTCCGTGGCGGGCCGGAAATCTCGCGCCAACGATGGGGCAGGACAATGCGCAAGTGCTGGGCGACCGTCTTGGTATTACCATTGGGCAACAGGCGGAGTTGCATTCGCAGGGGATCATCTAGACTATGAGAACCCCACCACCGGAAGTAGAAGCATCAGGGGGCCCGCTGCGGGGGGTGCGCGTCATCGAAATGGGACAGCTCATCGCCATCCCGTTCGCCATGAAGCTGCTGGCCGACATGGGAGCCCAGGTCATCCGGTTGGAGTCCACCCGCAGACTGGAGAGCTACCGCAGCGACTCGGTGTATCAGAACGAAATTCACGGCGAGTTCTGGAATCGCGGGGCAAACTTCTACGAGCAGAACCGTAACAAGCTGGGCATAACCCTGGATCTCGGCAGGCCTGAGGGCCGGCATATCCTTCGGCGGCTAATTGCCGTCAGCGACGTATTCGCTGAGAATTTCACGCCCCGGGTTATAAAGAACTTCGGGCTGGAATATTCTGACCTGTGCCGAATCAAACCCGACATCATCATGGTGTCATCCACTGGCTATGGGTTCGACGGTCCCTGGTCCAACTTCGGCGCCACCGGGCCAGCGACAGAGGGGGCGTCGGGGTTGGCCTACGCCACTGGATACTCAGGTGGGCCGCCCGTGATGGCCGAGATACCTTATGTCGACTACACCGCCGGTGAGCACACGGTATTTGCGGTAATGGCGGCCCTGATGAGCCGTCTCAGTACCGGTCTAGGACAGTTTATCGACGTATCGCAGGCACAAACGGCGGCGGTCACCATACCTGAGGCGCTCTTGGATTACGTGGCCAACGGGCGGGAGCCCGAACGAATCGGCAACGCTGACCTAGTTTTGGCACCGCACGGCTGCTATCCCTGCAAGGGCGTGGACCGCTGGATAGTTGTTGCGGTGTCGGAGGACGACGAATGGAGATCCCTGTGCCGGGTGCTGGGAAGATCCGACTGGGCGGAGGATTATCGGCTCTCCAGCGCTTTAGGTCGCACGCGGCACACTGAGGAGCTGGACAGGATTCTGGCTGAGGAAACCGGTAGCTGGGATGCACACCGGTTGATGTCGGCGCTGCAGGCGGCTGGCGTCGCGGCGGGAGCAGTGCTGGACAGCAAGGACCTCCTGTTCGACCCGCACCTGAGGGAACGCCGATTCTACGAGGTCGTCAGCCACCACCCCAGTACCGAGATGCCGCCGCTGCCTTACGCCGGGCGCCCCTGGAAACTGTCTGGGACTCCCGCGGGCTCCCCCGGGGCCGGACCCCTGATGGGTGAGCACAATGAGTTCGTTCTGCGGGAGCTAATGGGCATGTCCGAAGGGGAAATTGCGAGGTTGGAGGAGGAAGGAGTTATAGGCTACGCTCCCGACGACCCTCGCCCGGTGCAACGCCCATCGCTGGACGAGCAGGTGAGGCAGGGCCGAATGCTCCGTTATGAGACCGACTTTCGGAGCCAGGTGTCCGAGGCCTACCCGCCAATTCCTGATTAGTCGGCTTTTGGCGCCAGTGGGCAGAAGCTATTGAGAGCGGCCTGGTGAGAGCGGCCTGGTTAGGCAGCTGGCAGATCCAAAGGAAACTTCTGGTCAGATTTGCTGCGTTTTCTGGCCCGGACCAGTATGCCAAAGGCCCTCCAAACCTGTTCAAACTCCTCCTCAGAGAGTTCTTCCATTTCTTCCAAGGAGAAGGTAAGGGCATTTGACGGCAAGTCTTGCCTGAGTTGCGTTGGAAGCGGCCGCTGAAAGTATCCATTCTGCAAGGATGGAGAACCAGTTGGCGCATGGCCCTGGGCCCTGGCTCTGGCTCCGTCCGCGGTTCCTGGGATCGCTTCAGAAACAATCAGGTAGGTCCCGTCATTCGTATGGTGAAGCAGCTGAGCGTAGCGGGCTGAATCCAGCAGCATGCGTTCTGCCTGTTGGACTCTGGAGTGCTCCACGTGGAATTCTCTCTCCAGCACGTTCCGCAGTGTTTGGCTGTCCGGCAGCGGATGCCCTTGGTAGCGTTCCGAAACAGCCTGGAACAGCGGAATTGAGAGAAAGGCCTCCCGGTAGCCGCGATCAGCGTCGCCGTCACTAGTTGGCTTGAAGATAGCCTTGGCGACGGGGGTAGTTGTGAGTGTGTTGCCCTGCTTGCTGATAAGCTGAAATTGGCGGGCAGCGAGGCTCTTAAGACGGAAACCGCTGCTCTTAGCCGATAGCCCCAGGTTTATTGCCAGTGTTTCCTCGGTCAGGCTCCCGCCGCCGCTTTCCTCTACTCGGCGTGCAATGTCCAGTGCGGTATTGAAATCGTATGCGGGAAACAGAAACACCGATCGCTGGCGGGCTTTCCTGGTGGAACCAAGTCGTCCCTGCGCCCCGTCACCGGTCTGTTCCGAGGCTGCACCGGGACCACTGATTTCCTGATTTGTCCATTCAGGATTGAGTCCCTGGGTAGTCATTTGCTTTCCTAGCTGGAGAATTGATTATGAAATGATTATGTAATTCACTAAATAATAACATTCTATTTATGTCATATACAATGCGGTATTTATCCCAGTTTCTCTTGGTTGAACGATTGGCTGTTTTGGAGGTAAGGAATAGAACAATTCAATACTGGAGGAACGATTCACAATAAAAATAGAAAGCCCCCAGTTTATTGGAGGGCTTTCTGTAGTGCGTGAATTCCTGTGAAGTTAAGATGCGCGGGAGGCCTCGTAGGATGTGATTTTGTCTTCGAATTGCAGAGTCAGGCCGATGTCATCCAACCCGTTGAGGAGATTATGCCGGCGCGCCTGGTCAATCTCGAAGCCCATGGAGACCTCCTCGTCCTCGTCCCATACTCGTTGGGCCTCAAGGTCGACCGTCAGGTTAACACCCGGCTTCGCCTTTGCTTTTTCCATGATGGCCTGAACGTCCTCCTCGGACATGCGGAGGGGCAGCAGGCCGTTCTTGAAGCAGTTGTTGTAGAAAATGTCGGCAAAACTGGGCGCGATGATGCAGCGGACTCCGTAGTCTCGCAGCGCCCAAGGAGCGTGCTCCCTCGACGAACCGCAGCCGAAGTTGTGACCAGCCACAATAACCTTGGCGTCGCGGTAGTCTGGCTGATTGAGTACGAAGTCCTCCCGAGGCGAGCCGTCTTCATTAAACCGCCAAGGAAAGAACAGGCAGTCTTCGAAACCGCTGCGCTCGATGCGCTTGAGGAAAATCGCTGGAATGATCTGGTCGGTGTCGATATTCACACGGTCTAAGGGCGCCACCACGCCGGTTAGTCTGACGAAGGGGTCCATGATTCTCCTCCTTGATACAAAATGATACAAAATCGACTTAAAGTTGAGCAAAATCCCAGAGATATGAGTATGTCCGACGTTGTTCCGTATTCTTACAGCACAGGGATTCTTGCCTTGGCTTCATCTCCCAGAATCTCAGGAAATTCTTGTGATGGGAAGATGGCTGAGTTTTCCGCTCGGCTGCTACAGTTCCCTTACGTCGATGAAGTGGCCGGCGATGGCCGCCGCCGCCGCCATCGCCGGGCTTACCAAGTGGGTGCGCCCTCCCTTTCCCTGGCGACCCTCGAAGTTGCGGTTAGAGGTGGCGGCGCAGCGCTGTCCCGGTGCCAGAATGTCCGGGTTCATTCCCAAGCACATCGAGCAACCGGCAACGCGCCAATCTAGGCCCGCCTCGGTGAAGATCCGGTCCAGACCTTCTTCCTCGGCCTCGCGTTTGATCTTCGCCGAACCGGGGACGACCATCGCGTAAACATCGGGGTGCACCTTGCGGCCCTTCACAACCTCGGCGGCGGCCCGCAGGTCCTCGAGCCGGGCATTGGTGCAAGCACCGACAAAGATGCGGTCGATCTTGATGTCCTGGATCGCCATTCCAGCTTGCAGGTCCATGTATTGCAGCGCCCGAGTTGCCGCCTCTCGTTGCGGCTCTTCGACGAATGAGGCAGGGTCGGGTACATGGCCGCTGATGGGCGCCACCATTCCGGGGTTGGTCCCCCAGGTTACGTACGGTTCCATCGCCGCAGCGTCGAATATCTCGGTCTTGTCGTAGGTCGCGCCTGGGTCGGTCGGCAACTGCTTCCACCGCTCTACCGCGGCATCGAAGTCGGCTCCCTGAGGCGCGAACTGCCGGCCGCGCACGTACTCGAAAGTCGTCTTGTCGGGAGCGATCATTCCGGCCCTGGCCCCGGCCTCGATGCTCATGTTGCAAACCGTCATGCGGCCGTCCATAGACAGGGACCGAATGGCTTCACCCGTGTACTCGATTACGTGGCCCGTGCCGCCATTGACGCCTATGCGTCCGATGATGCCAAGGATGATGTCCTTGGCGGTCACTCCCTGAGGAAGCTGCCCGTCTACGCGCACTTCCATAGTCTGGGGGCGGAACTGCCTCAGTGTCTGGGTGGCCATCACGTGCTCCACCTCGGACGTACCTATGCCCACCGCCAATGCCCCCAAAGCCCCGTGAGTGGAGGTGTGGCTGTCGCCGCAGACCACGGTCTTGCCCGGCTGGGTATAGCCTAGGTCGGGACCGATGATATGAACGATTCCCTGCAGGGGACTGAAGCGGTCGTAGAGCGTAACGCCAAACTCCTCGCAGTTGCGGTCAAGGGCGTCGAGTTGGGTTTTAGAAATCTCGTCAGTTACGGGGAGGGAAAGGTCCCAGGTGGGTGTGTTGTGATCGGCGGTGGCCACGGTCAAGTCGGTGCGTCGGACGGGGCGCCCGGCCATTCGAAGCCCATCAAAGGCCTGTGGTGAAGTGACTTCATGCAGCAGGTGCAGATCGATATAAATAATCGCCGGCTCCCCTGGCTCCTCGTGCACCACGTGCGCGTCCCAAATCTTCTCGAACATTGTTTTCGGGGCCATTAAATCACTCCTGCGTGCCTAGTCGGTGCCAAGCCTTAAGGCGCCGAAAGGCCAATATCTGTGAAGGCGTAAAACTGGCGGGCATTATATCATTCGGCCGGATCTCTACGAGTGAGTCAGGTGCCTGGAGACGCCCTCTCCTCCACCTCTACCTCTCTTCGCCACTTTGGTCGAAGCAGTGGCTCTAAAATGGCCAGGGAGTCGGCTATGGGCTCATTCGTGGTAAACTTGACACAGTCGGACCACTGCACTTTGTGTAGTTGTCGGCCCCCTGGCGAGCTTGACAGCCGCCCAGGTAGGAGCCTCTCCCCCAAACAAGGCCCCAAATCAAAGAGGACTGGATAATGCCATCCGCCGAAGCCGTTGTACTGCCTGCAAACGTCAAGCCCAGCAAGTACCGCTTGACGCTGCAACCAGACCTATCGACCTACACGTTCCGAGGCGAGCAAACCATAGACATCGATATAGTCGTACCGACTGCCCGTGTCCTACTAAACGCCGCGGAACTGGAGATAACGGACGTATCCCTGGTTCGAAATGGGGTTTCGACTCCGGTGGGCTCCATCTCGATTGACGAGAAATTGGAAACAACGACGCTGGATTTTGGGAAAACGCTGTCCCAGGGCCCTGCCCAACTTGAGATGAAGTTCAAGGGTATTCTGAACGACCGTCTGGTCGGGTTCTACCGCTCGGAATACCAGGACACGGAGTGGCAGACACGTCATCTGGCCACCACCCAGTTCGAAGCCACCGATGCTCGTCGCGCCTTCCCCTGCTGGGACGAGCCGGCGCAGAAGGCGGTTTTCGACGTCACTTTGGTTTTTGATGATTCCCTGCAGGCTGTGTCCAACACCCCCATCGTTGAGGAGTCCAGCCCGGCGCCAGGCCTGAGGTCAGTGCGTTTTGGCGAGACACCTATAATGTCCACCTACCTGCTGGCCTTCGTTGTGGGTGACCTGGTGTCGGTCGAGGCGGACGCTGCCGGTGGCACTAAAATCGGGGTCTGGACCACTCGTGGAAAGGAAAACCAGGCGGAATTCGCCCTCGAAACGTCGGTGAAGCTCTTGGGATACTTCAACGATTACTTCGGCATTCCATACCCACTGCCCAAACTGGACCACATTGCCATCCCGGACTTCGCCGCTGGTGCGATGGAGAATTGGGGCTGCATAACCTACAGGGAGACTGCCCTGCTGGTCGATCCGGAGAACTCATCCGCCGGGACCCGCCAGCGCGTCGCCGAGGTCGTGGCCCACGAGATGGCCCACATGTGGTTCGGGGACCTGGTGACAATGGAATGGTGGGATGACTTGTGGCTCAACGAGAGCTTTGCCTCGTGGATGGGAACCAAGTCCGTAGACTGGCTCTTCCCGGATTGGGAAATGTGGACGCAGTTCGTTAATATGGACACCAACCGAGCGCTGGGCCTCGATGGACTGAAGAACTCTCACCCCATTGAGCAGGAGGTCAAGAACCCTGCCGAGGTGAGCCAGCTCTTCGACGCCATCAGCTACAGCAAGGGCGGGTCGGTGCTTCGAATGCTAGAGAATTTTCTCGGTGCGGATGTTTTTCAGGGCGGTCTGTACCGCTACTTGAAGGGCCACGAGTACGGCAATGCCCGCACCCAGGACCTCTGGGAGGCGCTGGAAGAGGAATCCGGGCAACCTGTTACCAGCATCATGGATTCTTGGGTTAAGCAGATGGGCTACCCGGTGCTCCAGGTTGAGGCTGAGCGCCGTGCGGATGACGTGCAGATATCCCTTTCGCAGGAACGGTTTGTGTATGACCATCTGCTGGGCGACGAGGAGCCCAACCCCGAGGTTTGGCAGGTTCCGGTCAGCGTCATTGCTCCCGGGGCGGATGTTGTCTCCACGGTGATGGAAAGCAAGGAATCGGTGGTTACTCTTACCGTGCCCAGCCCGACGGAAGACTGGTACAAAGTCAACCCGGGTCAGACTGGGTTCTTTCGCGTCAACTACACCAGCGACGACTGGACCAGGCTGGCTCCAGCCATCGGTTCGCTGGCGCTTCCCGCCACCGATCGGTTGGGTATCCAGAATGATGCCTATGCCCTGTCGCGGGCGGGTCTGCTTCCCATCACTCAATTCCTTGAATTGGCTGGTTCCTACGCCGGAGAAACCGACGCTTCGGTCTGGAGTGACTTGGCATCCAACTTGAGGGACATCGAGCAACTGATTGCTGGGGAACCGGTGCATCCGGCCTACCAGCGATTTGGCCGAGAACTGTTCGGGCCTGCCGCGCGGCGGGCCGGGTGGACGCCACGGGCCCAGGATGGACACCTGGATTCTCTGTTGCGCTCCACCGTACTTGGTCAGGCTGGTAGCTACAACGATGAGGAGACTCTGGTTCAGGCCAGTGATCTATTTCGCCGGTACCTTGAGAATCCAGATTCTGTGCATCCCGATCTGCGGGGAATCGTGTTCGCCCTGGCCGCCCAAGGTGGCGACAGCACGACTTACGACCAGCTTTGGGGACTCGAGGAGCGAACCAATCTGCAGGAGGAGAAAATCCGCCTGTTGTTGGCTATGTCCCGTTTTCAGGATGTCGGACTGCTCAACAATACGTTGGAGAACTCCCTGACGGCGCGAGTGCGATCGCAGGACACCATAACGGTCGTTGCCAGCGTCGCCGCAAACCCCAAGGGCCGGCAACCGGCATGGGATTTCGTCAAGGACAACTGGTCCGAGTTCGACCGGCGGTACGGCGGCGGCGGGTTCGGTCTGATGCGCCTGGTGTCCATCTGCAACAGTTTCTCCTCTGATGAGCAGCGGGCGGACGTGGAAAACTTCTTTACCGAGAATCCGGCTCCTGCCGCAGAGCGAACCATCCGCCAGGCGCTGGAGCGGATGCGGCTCAACTCCCGCTGGTTGGAGAAGAACAGACCCGCTCTGAACGACTGGTTGGGAGCATAGGCAGACTTCATCCGAGACAGATAGGTAATTATCAAGCTCAACTGGCGAAGGTGCTGTAGTGGGAGGGAGAGGCTCTAGTTGAGAAGGGACACTTCCCTGAATGGTTAACTTATTTATGGATTCAAACGAACGTATCTCAGCCCTGAAATCCGCGTTGGGCGAGCGCATCCTGGTGATCGACGGCGCGATGGGCACGGCAATTCAGTCCTTCGACCTTGGCCCTGACGACTTTGGTGGCATTGAATACGAGGGATGCAACGAACACCTCGTCCTCACACGCCCCGACGTCATCGAGACGATACACCGGGGGCACCTCGACGCCGGTGCTGACATCATCGAAACCGACACCTTCGGTTCCACTGCCATCGTGCTTGCCGAGTATGACCTGGTCCACGAGGCCCGGCACCTCAATCGCGTTGCGGCGGAAATCGCCCGGCGCGTGGCCGATGCTGCTGCGACTCCCGAGAAGCCGCGATTTGTGGCCGGCTCAATGGGCCCGACCACCAAGACCATCTCGGTTACCGGAGGTGTTACCTTCGAGGATCTTGCCAACGGCTACCACGTGCAGGCTGCCGGGCTGATCGAGGGCGGTGTAGATGTACTGTTGCTGGAAACCGGGCAGGACACTCTGAACATCAAGGCAGGTTTGGACGGCATAGATCGCGCCTTCGCCGAGTTGGGCCGCGAGGTTCCAGTGGCGGTGCAAGGCACAGTCGAGCCCATGGGTACGCTGTTGGCAGGACAGGACGTGGAGGCACTCTACGTTTCGCTTTCTCACCGCGACCTTCTGTGGATCGGTATCAACTGTGCCACCGGCCCGGCATTTATGACCGACCATATTCGCACCCTCGCCGCCATTTCTCGCTTTCCTGTGGCCTGCGTGCCCAACGCGGGAATGCCCGACGAGGACGGCAAGTACAACGAGACTCCAGAGGCGATGGCTGAAACGCTGGGCCGTTTCGTGGACGCCGGATGGGTCAATTTGGTCGGCGGATGCTGCGGTACCGTCAACGGACATATTCACCTGCTGGAGGAGACCGCCACAGGCAAGGCTCCACGCCAGATCGTGGAGTCCACCGAGACGCGCGTTTCCGGCATCGACGCGCTGCTGGTGGACGATGAGCTGCGTCCGGCGGTTGTTGGCGAACGGACTAACGTATTGGGCAGCCGCAGGTTTCGGCGCCTGATCAACGAGGGCAAGTTTGAGGAGGCCGCCGAAATCGGCCGGCGTCAGGCCCGCAACGGCGCGCATATTCTCGACGTGTGCCTGCAGGACCCCGACCGCGACGAGGCCGCTGACGTTGCCGAGTTCCTTGACCTTGTAACAAAGAAGGTCAAGACGCCAATTATGATCGACTCCACCGACCCTGCGGTCATCGAGCTGTCTCTGAAGCGGCTGCAGGGCAAGGCGATCATCAACTCGGTGAACTTGGAAGATGGAGAGGAGCGCTTTCAGGCCGTGGTGCCTTTGGCCCGCCGCTACGGCGCGGCGCTGGTGGTTGGCTGCATCGACGACGACAAGGAGCAGGCCCAGGCCGTCACGCGACAGCGGAAGCTGGAAGTCGCGTTGCGCTCGGCGAAGTTGCTGACTGAGAAGTACGGTGTGCCCGAGGAGGATCTGATCTTCGACCCACTGGTGTTCCCGGTCGGCACGGGGGACGTGAACTACATCGGATCCGGCGCTGAGACGGTAGAGGGGGTGCGGCTGATCAAGGAGGCCCTGCCCAGGTGCAAGACCATCCTCGGCATCTCGAACGTATCCTTCGGTCTCCCTGTCGCCGGGCGTGAAGTGCTGAACTCAGTGTTCCTGTACCACTGCGTGCAGGCAGGACTTGATGCCGCCATAGTCAACTCCGAGTTGATGATGCGCTACGCCGTCATTCCAGAAGTTGAGCGCAAACTGGCGGAAGACCTGATCTGGTATCAAGGCGACGACCCGGTGGCAGCATTCGCGGCCCACTTCCGGGGAAAGCCTCCCTCCGCCACCAACGAAGAGCGCCGCAGTTTGCCGCTGGACGAACGGTTGGCCCTTGCCATCATCGAGGGTACAAAGGAAGGGCTGGCCGAGGATCTGGACGAGGCGCTGCAGGACAGGACGCCGCTGGAGATCATCAACGGCCCGCTGATGGACGGCATGACTGAGGTGGGGCGGCAGTTCAATGCCAACCAGCTGATCGTGGCCGAGGTGCTGCAGTCGGCGGAATCGATGAAGTTCTCCGTCACCCGCCTCGAGCCGCACATGGAGCGGTTGGAGAGTTCAATTAGGGGCAAGGTGGTGCTGGCCACGGTAAAGGGCGACGTTCATGACATTGGCAAGAACTTGGTAGAGATCATCCTGTCCAACAATGGATACAAAGTCATCAACCTCGGCATCAAGATTCCGCCTCAGGATCTCATAGAGGCTTTCCGGCAGCACAATCCCGACATCATCGGGCTGTCGGGCCTGCTGGTGAAGTCGGCGCAGATGATGGTGGAGACCGTGCGCGACTTCCGGACGGAGGGTGTGGCGGTCCCGGTGCTGGTGGGAGGCGCGGCCTTATCCAACCGCTTCACGCGCTTGCGCATCGCCCCTGAGTACGATGGGTTGGTGGCCTACGCTCCTGACGCAATGACCGGGCTGGCGCTGGCCAACACCATCCAGGAGGCCGACGAGCGGGCGCACCTTGCCTCGCAGCTCGAGGCCGAGACAAAGGCGATGCTGGACGACGACGGCCGGCGTCAAGCGGTTGACAGCGGTCAAGACGTCCCGCCGGCGCAGGTCCGCCACGACTTCCCCATCCCGAACCCGCCTGACCTGCGTTTGCACGTGCTTACGGACTACAATCTGGAGGACATATTCGGATATATTAACCCGCAGATGCTCTATGTCCGGCACCTGGGATACAAGGGCCGTTTTGCCGACGACGTGGCGGCCGGAGAGCCGGCTGCCATCGACCTTCGGGACTCGGTGCGCCGGGTGGAAGACCTGGTGCTGGCCCGCAGTGACATTTCGGCCAACGCGGTCTTCAAGTTCTTCCCGTGCCGCTCCGACGGGCAGTGGCTGCTTGTCTACTCGCCCGATGGCTCGCGGGTACTGGAACGATTCTACTTCGGCCGGCAGGCGCAGCGGGATGGCCTGTGCATTTCCGACTACGTTTTGCCTGGCCCCGCAGCGCCGGGCAGCGGCCTGGATGGGATGGACTACGTGGCGATGTTCGTTACAACCATGGGCCTAGGGGTTCGGGACCTTGCCGCGCAGTGGATTGCTGAAGGCAAGTTCCTGGACTCCCACATCCTGCAGGCCATTGCCCTAGAGAGCGCCGAGGGTTTCGCCGAACTCCTGCACCAGCAGCTGCGACAGATGTGGGGCATCGGCGACCCGGCTGGGATAACTCCCTATGACCTGTTCCGGACGCAGTACCGGGGAATGCGCTACTCCTTCGGGTACCCGGCCTGTCCCAGGTTGGAGGACCAGGAGCAGCTCTTCCGGCTGTTAGACGTTTCGAACCACATAGATGTGGAGCTGACAGAGGGCTACATGATGGACCCGGAGTCCACCGTGTCGGCTCTCGTGCTCCACCATCCCGACGCCAAATATTTCAACCTCAGCGAACAGGACATAACCCGGCTGGAAGCGGAGTTGGCGAGCTAACCCACGCCTGCCCAGCACAATGGCGATAATCATTCCTGGCCGCGGCTCAATCGCGCGGCGTACAGCCGGAGGCAAAGTGCAGACCATCAGCGAGATTGCCGACGCCCTTGGCTTCAAGGCGGACCACGTTTTGCCATATGGCCATTACAAGGCCAAGATTTCGCTGGACGCGATCAATAGCGGAAAGGCAAACCAGGGCAAGTTGGTCGTTGTTACCGGTATCACCCCGACGCCAGCGGGAGAGGGCAAGACCACAACGGCCATCGGGTTGACGCAGGGCATGGGCCGGCTGGGCCATAAGGTATCGGTCAACCTTAGGGAGCCGACGCTTGGGCCGATATTCGGCATCAAGGGCGGCGGTACCGGCGGTGGAAACGCGCGGATCGTCCCGGAAGACGAGATCAACATTCACTTCACGGGAGACGCCCACGCTGTGGCCTCGGCACACAACCTGCTGGCCGCGCTGGTGGACAACGCGGTGTTCCGCAACGCCATACCCGACTTTGATCCCTCAGGCATACAGTGGTCGAGGGTGACCGACGCCTCGGACCGCGGCCTGCGGCAGGTGATTGCGGGCGTTGGTGGCAGCGGATACGGCCCCCTGCGTGAAGCCAGGTTCGACATCGTCTCCGCATCCGAGATCATGGCCATCTTGGCCCTCGCCAACGGTCCCGACGACTTGCGGGAGCGTATCTCGCGCATCGTGGTTGGCTCCACACGCGGCGGCGAGCCTGTAACCGTCGCTCAGCTCGGAGTGCAGGGCGCCCTGATGACCCTGCTGCACCAGACAGTGATGCCCAACCTTGTGCAGACGCTGGAGGGTCAACCAGCCATCGTTCATGCTGGACCCTTCGGGAACATCGCCCACGGTTGCAGCTCCATTCTCGCCGATAAGCTGGCGATGTCCTACGCCGATTATGTCATCACCGAGGCGGGATTCGCCTCCGACCTGGGTTTTGAGAAGTTCATGCACATCAAGACACGGCAGAGCGGCCTTCTGCCTCGCGCCGCAGTGCTGGTGGCCTCCGCCAGGGCCCTCAAATGGCACGGAAGGATGCCCCGCCGCGACCTCGAGAAGCCCGACGTCGACAGGGTGATCCGTGGCGGTCCCAACCTCGCCCACCACGTCGGCATCGTCACCAGCTTCGGCCTGCCATGCGTCGTCGCCATCAACAGGTTTGGATCCGACAGTCCCGAGGAGCTGGCGGCGGTCAGGGACATTGCGCTGGAGGCCGGGGCTACGGCCGCAGTGGAGTGCGACGGCTACGCCCGGGGCGGCGCGGGTGCCGAGGAGCTGGCGCAGGCAGTGGTCGACGCGACGAAGTCAGACAGCAATATCACCTACGCCTACCCGCTCGAGGCTACTGCACAGGAAAAGGCCCTGGCCCTGGCCCAGAAGGTATACGGCGCCGCGGACGTTGCGTGGTCGACCCAGGCGACGACCCAGCTGAGGTATTTCGAGTCGCAGGGCTGGGGCAATCTGCCCATCTGCATGGCCAAGACGCATCTGTCCATTTCCCACGATCCGTCGCTGCGCAATCGTCCGCAGGGCTACACTTTCCCGATCAACGACCTGCGGGCCTCGGTTGGTGCCGGGTTCCTGTACGCGCTGGCCGGGCGGATCGAGACTCTGCCGGGCCTGCCCTCCCGCCCACGTGCCCTGGACATGGATGTCAACGCCGACGGCGAAGTGATCGGGATCCTGAACTAGAGAAATCGGAGTACCGACATGCGTGTCGCAATGATCCATGCCCTGGCAGAATCCATACCGCCAGTGCGGTTGGCCTTTATGGAAGAGTTCCCAGAGGCCGAGGTAATCAATCTGCTTGACGAGGGGCTCCTGGTTGACTTTCCAGGCAGTATCACGCCCAGTCTGCGGCGGCGAATGAGCGGCCTGATCTGTTACTGCCAAGACCAAAAAGCCGACGCCATCGGGCTGGCCTGCTCGGTATACGCCCCAGTGGTGGACTCGGCCCGCCACCTGGTGGATGTGCCGCTTGTGTCCTCCTACGGCCCGGTGATGGCCGAGGCGGTGGCCGCGGGTTCCCGTGTAGGAGTGATCGCCACCAACGAAGCCACTATGTCCGATTCCGAGCACTACCTCAAGTTAGCCGCACAGGAGGCTGGACGGGAGGTACAAGTCAAAAAGCGGTTGGCCGCTGACCTGATCCAGGTTCTCCGCGAGAGCGGCTATCCGGCCTTCGAGAAGCGTCTGGAACAGGAAACCCTCACGCTGGCAACTGAGGCCGACGTGGTGCTGCTAAGTCAGTTCTCGTTCGCCTCCGCCCTCGACTACCTGCGGCAGATCTCACCCGTGCCCATCCTGTCGGCACCCCACAGCAGCGCCCGCACGCTGAAGAAAATGCTGGAGGCGTAGAAATGGCCAAATCGGCTGAACTGGAACAGGTGATTGCACTAGTCAGAGGGAGAGAAATCGATGAGTCGCAGGGCGCGACGGAGGGTAGACGCCGGTCGTTTGAAAAGATGGTCGACGGATTTTCGATTGACGTGCCGGCCAAATACAGGCGGGTGAGCGCCGGGGGCGTAACGGCGGAGTGGGTGACGGCCGAGGGTGCTTCCGACAGCAGGGTAGTGCTCTACCTGCACGGTGGTGGTTACATCATCGGCTCGCCTCGCACGCACCGCGCCATGATGGCAGAGTTGTCCCAAGCATCGGGAGCCAGGGTGCTGGGCCTTGATTACCGCCTTGCTCCTGAACATCCATTCCCTGCTCCGGTCGAAGATGCGGTGGCGGCCTACCGGTGGCTGATGTCGGAAGGATACGATCCTGCGAGGATCAGCGTCGCAGGCGACTCCGCCGGTGGTGGGCTTACGGTTGCGGCCCTGGTGCACATACGCTACCTCGGCCTACCTATGCCCGGAGCGGCCTTTTGCATCTCGCCCTGGGTCGATATGGAAGGACTGGGGGAATCGATGGAAACCAGGGCCGAGGCGGACCCAATGGTCGCGAAGGAAGGGTTGGTGCTCTCGGCCAAGACGTACCTGGGTGGCAGTGACCCACGGGCTCCGCTAGCCGCTCCGCTGTACGCCGACCTTAAGGGCCTGCCGCCGATGCTGATACAGGTGGGAGATGCGGAGGTCTTGCTGGACGACTCCACTCGGCTTGCGGGCGTAGCCCGGGAGGCCGGGGTTGAGGTTCAGATGGACGTCTGGGACGATATGATCCACGTCTGGCACGTCTTTGCGCCCATATTGCCCGAGGGTAAACAGGCGCTGAAACAAGCTGGCGACTTCATCAAGAAGCACACCGGAGGATGAGAATGATCTACGACTTCAGGATGTACAACCTCAAACCCGGCGCAACGCCCGACTACCGGGCCGGAGTCAAGGAGGTCGGCCTGCCGATCCGTCAGAACCACGATGTTGCGCTGTCCGGCTGGTACTGGAGTGACATCGGGGCGCTGAACCAGGTAGTCCATATATGGGGTTACGAAGACCTGGAGCACCTTAACTCTCAGAAGGCCGCAGTCTACGCTGATCCCGACTGGAGCGCCAAGTACATCCCTAGGGCTCAGCCCCTGGTCGAGTCGCAGAAGACCTGGCTGATGATGTCCCCGGCATTCGCGCCAACCTATCCGGTCAGGGGACCCATCGCCGAGGAGGGAACGCCGGAATACAAGCGAAAGAACGACATGGTCTTCGATTTCCGACAGTACACCCTGAATCCCGGCGGGTTGCCGACCTACATGTCAGCTGTGGAGGAGCTGGCGCTGCCCATTCGCGAGCGGCACGGCGTGAAGCTGGCGGGCTGGTTCTACAGTGATCTCGGCGAACTGAACCAAGTGGTCCACATCTGGGCCTTTGAAAACGTAAAACACATGGGAGAGGCCAAGACGGCGGTGGCCGCCGACCCTGAATGGAGCGGCGACTACATCCCTCGTGTTCGCGGCGTCATTTCCGCCCAGAACACTTACCTGATGAAGACCACGGAGTTCGGCCCGACTCCGTAGGAGAGACAAGCTCTCCGTAGACCTAGCGCCAGGTACTAGGCTGACTCTGAGGCGGCAAATGGCCACACATTGGCCGATCTGCCGCCTTTTCTGCTGGTTCAGGGCCGGCAGTACAGCCCGGTGATTTTGCCCTCCGCCTCCTGGGAGCCGGCGATGGAGAATTAGTTGTAGCCGAATTCCACGTCCATTGGCGGCAGCGTCTGGGTGGCTCCCAAACCGCCAGCCCTGTCCAGGTAGGCCTGGAGATCGTCAACCATCACGTAGAAAGCGAGCGGCTGCTTAGGCGGATCGTCTGCTGACGGGGAGAGTACCCGTGCGATTCCGAACTCGTACCTCTGCCCGAGCCCGTAGTCCTACTCGTCGCTGGTGGGGATGATTACCCAGTTAAGGAGGGATGCGTAGAAATTCTGCTGGGCTGCTCCTGTTTCAACACAGTCGAGTTCGAAGTGGACGACTGGGTTGGGCCTGGGTTTGCTGTCTCCTCAAGCATCTGGAAGTCCCTCGTAATTGGGAATCTACGGGCTCCTAGCTGTGGCAGCCGCGGGCCTGGATGTCCCAGATGGCCTCGACCTTGCCGTCGCGAAGGCCGACGAAGCGGTCCCATCGGCTGACCATGGCGTCCTGCTGGCCGGGTATCAG
This sequence comes from Dehalococcoidia bacterium, assembly GCA_965262865.1. Taxonomy (GTDB): domain Bacteria; phylum Chloroflexota; class Dehalococcoidia; order Lucifugimonadales; family UBA3495; genus VXOI01. Next base: position 4,530,168 of record OZ253565.1, on the reverse strand, counting down.
CAACACCTGGTCGCCCACCTTGAGAGAGGCTCCGTCGGTCAGTTTGAAGACAGCATGGTCGCCGTCCATCGACTCCACCTCCACGCCGGGGCGACCGTCCACCTCTGGCAACCCGCGCAAGGTGCTGACGGCCCGTGAACCAGCATCGCCGATTGCAACCCCCGTCCGCGGTGTGCTGATAACGGTTGTCAACACCTTGGCGGCGTAGCTGAACTCGGTCATGTAGTCGTAGTGGGTCTCCATAAGCAGGTAGCTGCCGCCCTGAATCTCGGTCACCCCGTCGATCTCGCCGGCCACGTCGTAGCTCCAGGTCTCGCCGGTTGAGACTATGTCGACGGGCAGGCCGGACTCAACGATGGCGTCCTTGACATCGATAACGCCCTTGATGACGCGGTTGCCCTCGATGACGCGGTCTTCGCGGTCGGGCATGGAGGGGATGACCTGGTGACTCATGATGCCCCGGAAGCTTACGCCCGGCAGTGAATCGATCTCGTGGGCCAGGGAGACGCCCTGCTGTATTTCCTGGATGCCGCAGCGCTTCATCCCTGTTTCGACCTCGATAACAACACCAAGATCGACGCCCTGGGCCGCCGCCTCCTGCGAGAGGGCGCGGGCATTGTCCGGGCTGTCGCAGGCGACCATCACCTCGGCCTGTCCGGCCAGAGAGCAGAGGCGGCTGATTTTCAGGTCTCCGACGACCTCGCTGGTGATGAACACGCTGGGGACGCCGCCGTGCACCATGACCTCGGCTTCGGCGACCTTGGCCGCACAAACTCCGCCGATGGTGCCACCGCGACGGATCTGCCTGAGGGCGATGGCCGGCGTCTTGTGGTTCTTGCTGTGGCCCCGCAGCTTACTGGGACGGTCGCGGTAGTAATCGGCAATGACGTCCATGTTGTGGTCGAGGGCGTCGAGGTCCAGCACAAGGCATGGGGTGTCGAGGTCCTGCATGGGCGTGCCTGGCAGTGGTGTCTGGCTGTCTATCATCCGGTTACTCCGTTTCTTATCCCTGGAAAGTGAGGATCAGGGTGAATGGTCGTCTTAGTGATGAATGGTCATCTTAGTGAATTGCTTTTAGGCGAACCGGCCGCGGGCGGATAAGGGCCAGTAGCCCTCCAGCCTGCCATTTCGCACGGCGCGGATGAAGTCGTACTGGTTTATAGTGGATGCCAACTCCCACGGGGCCAGTCGAGCCACTTCGCCGGGCGCCAACGCGCCTTCCGCCCCACTCTCGAGTTCCACGATACCGTGCTCTGCGCTGAAGCGGGCAGCGAAGCCGCCCTCCACGCCCTGGAGGACCGGGCGGCCGTTGTCCGGGCCGGTGGCCTTGTGCCCCGAGTCAAGCACGGCGATTTCAGGCACCGGATGGCTAATAACGGTGGCCAGTACCATTGCTGCCAGCGACAGATCGGGAAGGTGGGACTGCAGGCGTACGTCCATGAGGGGATAGCGTCCGGCGCGAACCTCGGTTATCCCGGGGAGATCTCTGACCGCAGTGTAGCAATGGGCGCCGCCGACGCTGACTTCGGGGACCGACAGGCCCGCGCTCTCCATAAGATCCTTGGCATCAACGGCGACCTGCAACCGCTCGCGGGTCTGCCTGGCTTGGGAATCGGGGTCGTCGCCCTCGGGCCCGGGAACGGTGGCCATGATGCCCCTGAAAACCAACCCGTCGGCGTCCCTCACGGTGCGTGAGAGGGCGACTGCCTCGGCGTCGGGGGCAATACCACAGCGGCCCGTGCCGGCTTCGATTTCGACCAGCACCCCAAGCTCGACACCCGCAGAATTTGCGGCGGCGGACAGTTGGGCCACATTGGCGGCGCTGTCCACGGCGACGCTGACTCTTGCCTGGGAAGCCAGGGCGCACAGGCGGCGAATCTTGGACGCCGTAACGATCTGGTTGGCGACGAGGATGTCGGCGAATCCAGAGGCGGCAAAGACCTCGGCCTCTCCCAGGGTCGTGGCGGCGATGCCCCTGGCGGCGACAGCGGCCAACTGGCGGCGCGCCACCTGCGGGCAGAGGTGGCTGGTCACCACCGGGCGAATCGTTACCGGCGTCCCGTCGAAATAGCCGTGGTAGGCCTGTATGTTTCGCTCCATCAAGTCCAGGTCAACTACCAGTGCGGGGGTGTCCAACTCCTCCACCGGCGTGCCGACCGGCTGAAAAATGGGGCGTTCCATTGATACCACACTCCAAGTCTTTGATTGCGGGCAGAATACCACAAAGACGGGCGTTGGCAGGACAAGGTAATCTCAATAGCCAGGAAGTCGACCATTCTGCAAGATATGTTTCTGAGGCGCCTGAAAGGGATTTCCCAAGGGACCCCTACGTGGCCAACAGGCTGGATATCAGGACCATTTGCCTTTGTGGTAATGCGCCCTCGCTGGAAAAGACGTGGGTGAACGGCAGCACCGGCTGAGAAATCTTGCCGGCCGTTCCGGGACTATCGAGCCTACGGACAGGAGGGGAGGCGGAAACTGGCAGTACCAAGGAGACAAAAGGTTCGGGTCGGACAGTCGACCGATGTGGCGGCGGTGAGACGGGCAGATTTCCCAGCTCTGGTGGGAGAGGTGGGACAGGATTTTTCCCACGCAGTCCCATATCGCAGTCCCATATTTTCCCATCTTGTCCCATTTTGGGGTCTTTTGCACTCCCCAAAGGTGCGTTTTCGTAGCTGTGAGGGGGACCCAGCTTTCAGGCGGAATGGATTTTTTTCAATTTCCGTCCCATTTGGTCCCATTCCTGCTTTTTCTGTCGGCAGGGCAGGACATGCCTCTGCGGATTTCCGCCGGCACCGGGCAAGATGCAGCGAGGACTGTACAGGCGCCGAGGACGCTTTTTCGAACACATGGTCACATTGTATCGGTGTGTCATGAGTGTTTGCAAGGGGCTTCTGTCAGTAAGATCATTGAAAGTAACGGGAGGACGTGCCGATTGCGCAAGGTTACGAGACATCCAAACTGCCAACTTGCGTTTGGCCTGGCGGTGCAGGGAGCCCGGTTGCAATCGGTCGTAGTGGGTGCAACAATTTCGGCTATGGCAGGATTACTGGAAGGGGTCAGGGTATTGGACCTGACCCATTATGTTGCCGGGCCGTACTGTACTCGCCTGATGGCCGGCCTGGGCGCGGATGTAGTGAAGGTGGAACGCCTTCCGAGTGGGGATCCGATGCGTCGCATGGGCCCGTTTACGGCACGTCCCGACGTTTACCGCGACTACGGCAACGAACCTGTGGAAGACGGCGCGTGGCACCTGTACCTCAACATGGGCAAGCGCAGCCTGGGGCTGGATCTAAAGTCGGAGCAGGGGCGACAGTTGGCCCTGGAAATGGCCGCCAAGGCTGACATCCTGGTTGAGAACTTCGCGCCGGGAACGCTGGACAGGCTGGGTCTCGGGTTTGCGGAGTTGCGCCAGGTCAATCCGGCGCTGGTGATTACGTCAATCAGCAACTTCGGGCAGACCGGCCCCTATCGCGACTGGCGGGGCACCGAGGCGAACCTGTACGCCATGGGCGGGCTGATGAACATCACCGGCGAGCCGGAACAGGAACCGCTGAAGGAGGGTGCGCCGCTGGCCCAGCTGGGAGCGGGACAGAACGCTTTCGCTGCGACCATGGCAGCACTGATGTATGCCGAGGAGACGGGTGAGGGTCAGCAGATCGACGTCTCCATCGCCGAGTACGCCACCAACATACTCGAGAACGCACTGATGCAGTACAGCTACTCGGGCCAGGAATACACCCGCGTCGGCAACCGGGGCTACGGCCGGGCCGCGTGGGGCATATACCCCAGCCAGGATGGGCATGTGGGCATTATTGCGGGCCCGGACCACCGTTGGCCGGAGGTCGCCCGAATTATGGAGCGAGAGGAACTGGCCGATCCCCGGTTCGCCTCCAGGCGAGGGAGACAGGAGAATGCGGACGAGATCGATGCCCTTATGCTCCCGTGGCTCATCGAGCACGACAAGGTCTACATATTCAAGGCAGGGCAGGAAAGCGGACTCGGCTTCAGCTTCGTTGCCACGATGAATGACATACTGAAGATGGAGCAACTGGTGGCCCGCGACTACTTTGTACAGCTCGACCATCCCGCAGCGGGCGAGCTGGACTACCCGGGCGCACCCATTTCCTGTGAGCCAGGAGCCGAGGCCTGGGTGTTCCGTCGCGCCCCGCTGTTCGGCGAGCACACCGGCGCGGCACTATCCAACTGGCTGGGCCTGGACACAGGCCAGTTGGTCAGGCTCGCCGCGTCCGGGGCCGTTGCAGGGAACACTGCAGCGACTGAGAGTTAGCGCGTCTTGACTGCCTCCATGAAACAGCCGCTGAGGAACTACCGCGTTCTCGACCTGTCGCGCATCTGGGCCGGGCCGTACTGCACCAAGCTGATGGCCGACCTGGGGGCCGAGATCATCAAGATGGAGTCGCTAAGCGTCTACGATTCCCACCGCGGTCCGGTCAGCCCGGCTCGGGGCATTGCCGCTTACCCGGACGGCGAACCTGGGGACGAACCTTGGAACCGCAACGGCTGGTTCAACTGCCTGCACATGTCGAAGTACGGCATCACCCTGGAGCTGACCAGCGACGAGGGCCGTCGGGTTTTCGAGCGGCTGGTGTCCATCAGCGACGTGCTGATCGAGAACTTCCGGCAGGGGAGCCTGGAACGGCTGGGGTACGACTACGCGGCGCTGCAGAAAAACCGGCCCGATCTGATCTATGTCTCCATGCCCGCCTTCGGCAACACCGGCCCGTGGAAGAGCTACCTGGGCTATGGCATCGGGCAGGAGCAGCTCTCTGGAATGGCCCACCTGACCGGCTACCCGGACGACGGGCCAATGAAGTCGGGCATCAACCACGGCGACCCCATCACAGGCTCCCATGCGGCCGGGGTGCTGCTGGCTGCGCTGCGGCGACGGCGCAGGACCGGCAAGGGGATGTACATCGACGTTTCCCAGCAGGAATCGTCGGTGGCGTTCATGGGTGCTGAGCTGCTGGCCTACCAGATGACCGGCCACGAGCCGGAGCGCATCGGTAACCGGTCCAAGTGGTATGCGCCCTGCAACGCCTATCCGTGCGCGAGCGAGGACCGGTGGATTACCATCGCCGCCAGCAATGAAGACGAATGGAGGCGGCTGGTGGCTGCTATGGGCGCCGCGGGGCTGGGAGAGGACGCCCGCTTCGCGACTGCGGAGGCCAGAATGGCGCACCAGGATGAGCTGGACGGCCTCATCGCAGGGTGGACCCGGGGGGAGGACGCATTCGCACTGTCGGAGCGACTGCAGGCGGCGGGCGTTCCGGCCGGGCCGGTGCTGCGGGGGCCTGACCTGCTGGCGGACCGGCACTACGCAGAGCGCGGCACATTCGTCACAGTCGACCACCCGCAAGTTGGGCCCAAGCAATACCCCGGCCTGCCCTGGAAGATGAGCGGGACGCCGGGCGAGGTGCGGTGGCCGTCGCCGACTCTCGGCCAGCATAACCGCGAGATATTCGGCGGCCTGCTGGGATTGAGCAGCGAGGAGATTGACGCATTGGAGTCGGGTGGCGTGATCGGGACTAAGCCCACCGGCTCCCGGATCATCTGAGGAGGAACCGAGTTGACCGAGAGAGAAGTCATATATGAAGTCAGGGAAGGCATTGCCTACATCACCCTGAACCGCCCGGAGAAGCTTAACGCGATCAATCCGGAGATGCGGCAGTTGCTGTGGGACGCCTTCCAGGACGTGAGGAACAACGATGAGGTGCGCTGCGCCATCGTGACAGGAAGCGGCCGAGCATTCTCGACGGGCCACGACCTGGTGGCAATGGCCAGCGCCCGCGCAAACGAGGGCCCCACGACCGGTGATCTGTATGTCGAGCAGTCGAAGATATGGAAGCCCATCATCTCGGCCATCAACGGCGTCTGCCTGGCCCAGGGGTGCGGCATCGCGCTGGGCAGCGACATCCGCATCGCGTCGACCACGGCGCAGTTCGGCTGGCCGCAGGCGAAGCGGGGGATCTCGTCGGTCAGCGGCCCGGCGCTGTTGTCGCAGGTGGTGCCTCGCAACGTGGCGTTCGAGTTCCTGTTCACCGGCGAGTTTGTGGACGCTCAGAAGGCGCTGGAGCTGATGCTGGTCAACTATGTGGTGGAGCCGGAAGAGGTGATGACGCGGGCCGAGGAGATGGCACGCAAGATCACGGCGAACGCGCCGCTGGCCCTGGCCGCCATCAAGGAGGCATCGATCAAGGGCTCGGAGATGGGGCTCGAGGAGCGCGTGGCCTTCGCCCAGAACAAGCGCGACGAGGTGCTGGCCACCGAGGACGCGCAGGAGGGGGTGCGGGCCTTCGCGGAGAAGCGCGCGCCCGTGTGGCGGGGGCGATAGCGGGTGCTAAACCAAAGCCAAGGTGGAACCTGCATATACGTTGGCTAGAATCAGGGAGGTATAGCGTCAGGACGGGGAACAGACTGAGTGGGGATGGTGATGGGTATGAGGGGGATAAGACCGGACTTGGAACGGTGGCAGTTGGACTTGGCTGGTGTGCGCAGCAGGATGTACCTGGCGCCGACGCCTCGGGAAAGAGAACGGTGGCACGCTCTGTGGCTCCTGTGCCGGAACATGACCGCCTCGGCCACCGGCCATGCACTGGGCCGGGATGCTCACACCATCGGCAGATGGGCCACCGCCTTCAGCGAGGGAGGTCCGGCGGCCCTGATCTTCGAGCAGTCCGGTGGTTCCCCCCCGCCCTCGAAGAGGCGCAGCAGGCGGCGTTGAGTGCCGCGGTGCAGGAGTTGCCCGCCAAGTCGGGCATCGTAATGGCCAACTGGAACTGGAAGGTGGTGCGGCTGTTTGCCTCGGAGCGCTTCAGTATCAGCCTGAGCCGCAGCTCTTGCCTGAACTATCTGCACCGTCTGGGATTCGCGTTCAAGCGCCCCAAAAAGCGTCTGCTCAAGGCTGATGCGGAGAAACGGGAGGCCTTCGTGGAGGAGTACGCCGCCTTGGCATTCCAATCTCAAGAATCCGGGGAAAAGATATTCTTCGCCGACGAGGCCCATTTCCGTGCGGACGCCGAACTGCGGGGCAAATGGGTGCTCCGGGGAGAGCCAGCCTTGGTGGACTCGACTAGCCCGCGCTACGGAGAGAAGGCCAGCTACTATTCGGCGGTGTGCCTGGAGACCGGCCAGGTGGAGTGGATGGAACTGGAGGGGAACAGCAACTCAGGAACGTCGGCAGCCTTCCTGGAGCAGTTGAGGGAGAGGCACAGCGGTCGGCTGAACGTGATCTGGGACAACGCGCCGGCCCACCGGGGATACGCGGTGCGGGAATGGCTGGGCAAGCCCGGAGTGAACCTGCGGCTGGTGAACCTGCCGGGATACAGCCCGGACTTCAACGCTGACGAGGCCATCTGGGGCTGGGCGAGAGAGGAGGCCACCGGAAATCTGTGCTTGGGGACCAAGGAACTGGTTCAGGAGAGGGTCGGGAACTTCTTCGATGGGCTGGCCGGGCGGAAAGAGGAGGTCAAGCGCCGCTGCCGGACCATCCTGCAATCAAGAGCAGAGGGGCTCCCGCGTAACCCTCGTACCGATCCCCACCACCGGCCATATGTACATCCCACCTTGGCTTTAGTTTAGAATACTTCGACCGATCCAATAGTCTTATCCAATCAGCCATCCAAACGGGAGAGGGAGACTTATGGCCACTCTGACCACGCCCGAAACCGTATCCATGAACCCTGCAGGACTGGAGGAGGTCAAGCGGGTCTTCAAACGCCAGATCTCCGAGGGGCTGCACCCTGGTGCCGGTCTTGCCGTCTACCGCTACGGCAGCCTGGTGCTGGACATCCACGGCGGCGTCGCCGACTCCGGCACGGGAGGCCGAGTGGATGACAAGACCATGTTCGTGCTGTTCTCCTCCACCAAACCGCTGGCCGGGTCCTGTATATACATGCTCAAGGAGCGCGGCAGGCTGGAGTGGGACGACCCGGTCGCCAAGTTCTGGCCGGAGTTCGGGCAGAACGGCAAGGAGACCGTTACCATCCGGCACCTGCTGAGCCATCAGGGCGGCTTCCCGGAGACGCCCGCCGACCTGCCCTGGACCGACTGGCACGACTGGAGCCTGGTCTGCGCCGCCCTGGAGCGGGCCACGCCCAAGTTCGCGCCGGGCTCGACTCTGTCCTATCACCCGATCAACTACGGTTGGGTGATTGCCGAGTTGGTGCGGCGCATTGACGGCCGGACCTTCGACCGGTTCATCGCCGAGGACCTGGCGCGGCCGCTGCAGATGGAGGACACCTACGTCGGCCTGCCCGCTGAGCTGGAGGGTCGAGTGTCCCGGATCCACCTGATGGAGCAGGAGGCCGACGCCAACGGCTACGCGGTCACCTTCGACCGTCCTGAGGTGCATCAGGTCATTTGTCCGGGCGCCAACGGCATCGCCTCTGCGGGGGACCTGGCCCGGTTCTACGCGGCCATGGAGCGCAAGGGTACGCTGGACGGGGCCAAGGTGCTGCGGCCCGAGACCGTCGCTGAGGGCATCACGATGCAGGCCGAGGGCATCGACCGGTCGCTGGAGCAGTTCGCGCAGCGCGCGCTGGGCTTCGCTTTGAACGACGAGCGGATGGGCAAGCCCACGGGCGACCCGATGCACACCTTCGGGCACGGCGGGGCAGGCACGTCGATCGGTTGGGCCGACCTGGACACCGGGCTGGCCGTGGGATACATTACCAACGGCTTCCGGGGCGCCGACAAGAACAACGCCCGGCTGGCCGAGGTGTCGCAGGCGGTGCGGGACGCCTGCGCATAGTCAGGGACCCATCGATACAGCCAGTCAGGGGCAGGTCGTATGACCTGCCTCTTTTGTGTTGGTTGGGGGTACGCCTTTACCCTATCACTTTCCCGGAGGGTGAGGGATAAGGTGAGGGGAATCCACGCCTACCCCGGCTCTTTCCCGAGGGGGAGGGCTGGGGTGGACGCTCGCGACCGTTGCGGGAGTGTTCTGGGCCTGTCTAGGTGAGGCGGAGGAGGGCCTCGGCGTTGCCGGACATGTGCTTGACCAGGGCTTCGTCTCCGAAGTCCTGCCAGAAGGGCCAGTTTATGACCATCTCAGCGGTGTCGGGGAAATGGGCCTCGCCGTGAGGGTAGTCCGACTGGTGCATCAGGGCCTCGGTGCCCAGCAGGTCGATGCAGGCCTTGGTCATGGCGGCTCCCTCGAAGGGCTCGGCGCCGCAGCGGAAGCGTCCCATCTGGGCGTACTCGATGGGCTTGTAGTCGGTCTTGGGAGTGGTCCCGGAGACGTAGTTGCACATCTCCTCGAGGCGGATCAGCCAGTGGGGCAGCCAGCCGTGTCCGACCTCTGCGGCGCCGGCGTTCAGGTTGGGGAATCGGTCGAATACCTTCCCGACGATCAGGTAGGAAAGCAGCCGGGCGGCGCCCCACGGGTGGGCGGCGGTGCGAGCGACGGCGATGTTGCCCCACATGTCGCGGTAGCCGGGGAAGTAGGGCGGTTCGAAGGTGAAGCTGTGGTGCAGGATGGGCAGGTGCTCCTCGTTCAGCACTTCGAACAGCGGGTCGACGGCCGGGTGGTCGATGGGCATGCCCTCGGGCAGAATGATCGCCACGGCGACCGGCCATTTCTCCTTGGACACGGCCTTGATTTCAGCGACGGACCACTCGATGTCGGCGGCGGGGGCGAGGATGATGCTGCGCAGGCGCTCGGGGTCGGCGCTGCAGTACTCACGCATGTAGCGGTGGTAGGCGGAGTAGAGGCCATCTGCCAGACTGACGTCCTCGATGCCGGTCAGGCCGTTGGCCCAAGTGCCGGGGATGATCACATCGATGTCGCGGCCCTCGAGGTCCATGTCGGCGAGGCGACCGGCAGCGTTCTCGTCGCTGACGCCCTTCTGGGGGTCGACGCGGTGGTGTCCTGAGTTCCGGGTGACGCGGCCCTCCAGTGCACCGCGCCCGCCGGCGACGGCGGCCTGCTCGTCCCCGCTGGGAGCCTCGCCGGGGAAACGATCGAAGGGGATGGAGGCGATGCTGAGGGCGTTGTATTCGCCGACGGTGCGGATGTAGGGCTTGAGCTCGTCCAGCCGGGGCCGGAAGCTGGGGTCGACGTACTTGACGAGTGTGTCGAGGCTGGGGTTCACGTGGGTGTCGATGTCGATGACGCGGTAGCCGTTCTTCATTTGGTGATCTCCCCGGGTTCAGACTTACTCAGGGTTTCAGGTAACGCGACAGCCATTCAAGGCAGCGGCCCCAGGCCATCTGAGCGGCCTCGGGGCGGTAGCTCTCGCGGGTATCGGACATGAAGGCGTGTCCGGCGCGCGGGTAGCTGACGAACTCGAAGGTCTTGCCCGATCGTTCCAGCACCTCGCGCAGGCGGGCCACGTCGTCGGGCGACGGGTTGGTGTCGTCGTCGCCGAACAGGGCCAGCATGGGGCAGCCGAGGCTGGCGGCGAACTCGCTGGGCGACGTGGTGTTGACCGCAGTGGGCTGGAACAGGCCGTTGGAGTAGAAGTTGACGAACACGTCGACCTGTCCAGCGCCAGAGGCACGGCTGCTGGCGAAGACGAGACCCAGGCGCCCTCCGGAGCAGAATCCGACCAGGCCGATGCGCTCGCTGACGTGGAGGCTGGCCCTCAGGAAGTCGAGGCCGCCCTGCAGGTCGCCGATGGTCTGGGCGTTGGGGCGGGAGTTCAGGGCGTCGCGGGCCAGGTCGAGGTCGGAATGCTCCACGACGGCCAGGAACCCGTCGCGGCTGTAGAGGGCAGGGACGATGGCGGCATAGCCCAGCGCGGCGTAGCGGCGGGCCATGTCCTTCATGTGCTCCTCGTAGCCGTGGATGCCGTGCACGAGCAGCAGGCCGGGATGCGTCCCACCCTCGGCGGGTCGGGCGACGTAGGCCGGGACTGGGTCGCCGTTGTAGCCGCTGACGGTGACGTCGTAGGCAGTTATGTCAGCCGGGTGGTAGACCAGGCCGGGCGGCATTGCTCGGGAGACCAAGGGCTGTGCGTCCTCGAGCCGTTGCGGACCGCCCAGCAGTCCGGGAGGGATGAGGGCATTCTAGGCAGGGGGCGTCGGGGTTGCAACTGCGGCCAGTGCGGCGAACCGTTTCTTGTTGCAGGGTTAGCCACCGCCGCGTACTGACCACCCCCATTCAAAAGTGGGACAATGTGGGCCAACTGGGCAGGGATGCGGGGCGGTCTGAGGATGAGAGGAGCCTGCAGTAAAGGGGTGGGACGGCTGGGGGAAATTTTGTTATTCCGCTCATTTCCGTTCATTTCCGCTCATTCTGGACGAATTTCGGGGTTACCGGGCAGGTTGCGAGGCGGCGCGGCCAATGGCGCGATTGGCGTCTCAGTTGCCGCGGAATTTTCAACATCTCTGCCATTTCCGGTCATTTCCTGTTGTTGGTTCCGATGCTTTGTCTGTCTGGCGATTTTCGATTTTGATGACAAATCAGGACAAATCCGGCGTTGGAGTTTCCTGGGTGGTTGACTGCGAAGGGTGTGCATTGGTCTTGTTGGAGTTGTGGGTTCGGATTTGGGATGATGCTTCACCGTTTTACCAATATAGAATGATTGTTCGTAAATCCATAATAACCGAACATTTGGAGCATTGGCAAGGGGCAGGTGTCAGTGGGAATTGGGGGTTCTGGAACTCCAAGGAGGAGCGGAAATGACAGGCAGTGGCTCCGAAAGCGCCTTGGCGATCTACCCCGCACATAGGACTAGATATAATAGCACTAAGATTTTGTAGACCAACGTGGTAGGGATGGTTAGAGGAGTATTAGGGTTGGACGGATCAGACCTTTCAGCTGTAGCGCCTGATATGGCCCGTGCTATGGCTCCGGGTTTTTTCACCCCCCTAAACTGAAGCCAAGGTGAGATGTACATATTTCTAGACCGCACTGTAGCGGGCGACCCCAGTTGGGGGCTAAAGGTGATATGAGGAGCCGTGGAGCCCTTTCGGTCATCTTCAAGATCCCGAAATGCACATTCCACCTTGGTATTGGTTTAGCTATCCCCGCTCATTAACCCACTGGGAGTCTTCTGCATTTCCGAGACTCGTTTAGGGCGCCAAGGCTCGTGCTTTGTGTTCTTTTGGAGGAATTGATGCCCGACCAGACGGTAGAATATTTGAGCTCTTTGTACGGCGGATTTTGGGACTTTGAAGTCAAAGATTTTTGTTATATGAGCAACCCCTTTTTCCCCCAGAGACTCTCTTGGAGGACTTGGGGGTACATTTGACCGAATTGGTCAAGGCTTATCCGTCGACCAACTGGTATATATCATCATTGCTGGCGGACCCCTTGGGATTAACTGAGAACGAGGTGGTGGTCGGAAACGGCGCTAGTGAATTGATAGACCTTTTGGTCAATCGATTCGTCCAGAATCTGGCTATCCCTGTACCTACATTCAATGAGTTTACCAACCGAGCCAAGACCTTGGGCAGGAAAGTCAACCCCTTCCGCCTTCCCGGCGAATTCAAACTTGACCCGGAAGCGTTTGTACGGCACGTGAGAAAAACGGGGTCCAATGCGGCTGTACTCATCCGGCCCAACAACCCTACCGGGTCCCTTATCTCCAAATCTGACCTTGCCTTTTTGCTGGAAGACCTCAGGGACCTAGACCTGGTGCTGGTGGATGACTCATTTATTGAGTTCGTAACCACGGAATCGGACCAAGCAGCGTCGAACTTGGTATTCGAATTTCCGAACTTGGTCGTGCTGAAGAGCCTCTCCAAGAATTACGGAATCCCGGGGCTTCGTTTAGGGTATGCTGTCTCCGGGGACAATGAGCGCGTCAAGCAACTGCGACAGGACCTCCCCATCTGGAACATCAATTCTTTAGCCCAGTTCTTCTTACGCCATTACGGAGAGTACCAAGAGGAGTTCACGGTTTCGTGCTTAAGGGTGCGGGAAGCGACCCAGCAGCTGTTTCAACAACTTCGCGGAGTGCCCTACCTTCATCCCTTCCCGACCCAAGGCAACTTTGTCTTGTGCCGGGTCCTCTACGGCTTTACCGGAGGGGAATTAACTTCAGCCCTATTCGAGCAGTACAATATCCTGGTCAACAATTGCAGTGAGAAGGAGGGACTGGAGGACTCTTACATACGAATTGCTTCCCGCACCAAAGCGGACAATGCGGCTCTGGTAGCTGCCCTGCAAGGACTAGACCCCGGACCATCTCTAGGACATCCAGACTCCCAGACATCCAGATTGCACCAGGAGGGGTAGGGTATGAAGGCAATAATTCTTGCTGCGGGCATGGGCACCCGGTTGCGCCCCATCACTTTGTCCCTCCCCAAATGTCTGGTCCCGGTCAATTCTAAACCCATTCTGGAGCATCAGTTAGAGGCATTGTTGACGGCAGGTGTCCGAGACGTAATCCTAGTGGTGGGTTATCTTTCAGAATTAGTGTCTGACAGGTACGGGACTGGGTACGGTGGCATGAACATACACTACGTTCAGAATCATTTCTATGACTGCACTAACAACATCTACTCCCTGTGGCTTGCACGACAACACCTAAACCAAAGCCAAGGTGGGATGTGCATTTGCCTGAGGCGAGGAATCGTGCTGGGAATTCGGCAGCAGTGCTTCGGCCCGTGACTGCAGTACCGTCCGGCAGCGGCGCCTCACCTCGTCTCTCCGGCTGGCCAGCCCGGCCAGGAAGTTGCCGACCCTTTCCTGCACCGCCGCCCTGCTGCCCAGGCAGAGATTGCCCGTCGCCTCCTCTCTCGCCCAGCCCCAGACCGCCTCATCGGAGTTGAAGTCCGGGCTGTACCCCGGCAGGTTCACCAACCGCAGGTCAAGTCCGGGCGTCCGCAGATATTCCCGCACCGCCTCGCCACGATGGGCCGGCGCGTTGTCCCAGATGACCCGCATCGGCTCTGGATGTTTTTCCCTCAGTTGCTTCAGGAAGGCAACCGAGGTCCCGCTGTTGCTGTTGCCCTCCAGTTCCATCCATTCCACCTCACCCGTCTCCAGGCACACCGCCGAATAGTAGTTGGCCTTCTCCCCATACCGCGGGCTGGTCGAGTCCACCAAAGCAGGCTGGCCCTTCAGCACCCACTTGCCCCGCAGTTCCGCGTCCGCCCGGAAGTGGGCCTCGTCGGCAAAGAATATCCTGGCTTCAGTCCGTTGGGCCTCCTCCCTCAGGACGGCGTACTCCGCCACGAAAGCCTCCCGCTTGGCCTCATCAGCCTTGAGCAACCGCTTCTTGGGCCGCTTGAAGGCAAATCCCAAGCGGTGCATCCAGTTCAGGCAACTGCTGCGGCTCAACTCAATGCCGAGGCGCTCCGAGGCAAACCGCCGCACCACCTTCCAATACCAGTTGGCCATACCGATGCCCGACGAAGCGGGAGGCTGTTGCACCGCCTCTTTCAATTCCTCCTGCTGCGCTTGGTCAAGGGGGGGGGGAACCACCGGTCTGCTCGAATATCAGGGCTGCAGGCCCTCCCTCGCCGAAGGCCGACGCCCATCGGCCAATAGTGTGTGGGTCCCTTTCCAGAGTCTCCGCCGTGGCCGCTGCCGTCCAGCCCTGGGCCAGCAGCAGCACGGCGTACCACCTCTCCCGCTCCCTGGGCGTCGGCGCCAGGATCATCCGCTGTCGCAAGTCCTTGACTTCCATCCGCCACTGTTCCAGACACCGGTCTATCTCCCTCACGCCCATCACCAACCCCTCGTAACTCCCGAGACCAGCTAACCCAGTTCCTTCACAAATTTACCCTGTGCAACTGCGTATTTCACCTTGGCTTTAGTTTAGATAGCCAGGTGCTCTTGCTGGAAGGGGACTTGGTTTTCGATCCCGAGTTGTTACAGAGACTAGCTCAAGCTCCTGAACGGGACGTTGCTATCGTCGAAAGATTTCAGCCTTACATGGATGGAACGGTTATCCAGGCCAATGGCTCTCGGGCTGGCAGGATGGTCCTAAAAACGCACCAAGGGAATGCTTTCGACTACTCATCCGTCCTCAAGACAGTAAATATTTATAAATTCTCCCAAGAGGTTTTACAGTACAAGATAGTTCCCCGGCTGGAATCCCATGTGGCGCAGCAGCGGTACGACCAATATTATGAGGCGGTCTTCTCCGACCTGATTTCTCAAGGCTCCCTGCGCTTGGCTATTCTTTGCGCCGCACCCAATAAGTGGGCGGAGATTGATACTTTGGAAGACCTCCAAACAGCCGAAAGAATTTTCGCGGCAGAGACTCTGGATCCCGGGAAGGCTCCAAGTTAACGCTGTCTCCGCCGCCACGGGAAATCAGCGGGCGTTGGATGCCGGCTAACCCTTGAACAGCAGAAGGTGCACTTTGGAATACGCTAAGGCATGGTCCCAGCCGAGCGCCATCGAATATTACTCCAAACATCGGCATGAAGTGTCTGACCTTTATCCATCGGAGCGAGTTTTTTTGCCTAGAGTTTTATTTCCGGGGATTAAAGTGCTGGATGTGGGGTGTGCCTCCGGCGGATTCTTCAACATCATGCGCACCTTGGAACCAACCGTTGACTATACTGGAATAGACATAGCCGAGCCAGCCATCGACCTAGCCCGCCAGACCTATCAGGAAGCCCGATTTGAGGTCGCCGATGGGGTGACAATTCCTTTCGATGACGGGGCCTTCGACTTGGTCCACTGCACTAGCGTCCTGGTTATCGAACCTAGATATCAGGAAGTGTGGGAGGAAATGTACCGGGTGTCCAGCAGGTTCGTTTTGGCAGATATGCGCTTGTTAAAGAATATTGAAAGCCAAGGAGGTCTCCAAGATTCTCACTATCGAATCCAATTCGACGCGCAGGACCAGGAAGGGATAGTGCCCTATGTGGTGAGCGACGCCGATGAGGTGGTCAACTGCTTATTAAACCTGGTCCCCCGTCCACGAGCTTTGAGAGGCACAGGCTATTTCCATGAGGTCTCGAAGATGGCGGGTACGCGCTACTCCCAAGTCTGTATGTCCATATTGCTAGTAGAAAAGGGCAATTTGGAAACAACACGAACTGAACTGGACCTGAACGACTTACCACTAGAGTTCTCAGCTTTTCCAGGTTAAGCCCGAATCCACCGAAGGAGGGCGTCGGGTTACCGTTCAGCGTCAACTATATTTGCCGGTTCCGTCGATTATTCTTGCCGGTCCACCTCCTGTTCCCGACCCCGCTGCTGGGCCACTCCGGTGCGGTAGCTGGGCACGTCGAATTCCAGGATGACCGAGTGATGGACCACCCGGTCGATGGCCGCCGCCGTGGCCATGGGGTTGGCGAAGATGTGTTCCTACTGGGGGAAGACCAGGTTGGACGTGATGCCCAGGGACCGGCGTTCGTAGCGTTCGGCGATGAGGGTGAAGAGCACCTCGGACTCTTCGGCGCCCTGAGGCAGGTATCCCAGGTCGTCCAGCAGCAGGAAGTCGTAGTTATCGAGCTTTCGCAATTGTCGCGGTGGAGCCAGGTCGCGCTTGGCGGCGAGCAGGTCCTGCACCAGCCGGTAGGCCGGGGCGAATAGGACCGAGCGTCCGGCTTCCACCAGCCGGTGGCCCAAGGCGCACAGTGCATGGGTCTTGCCGGTGCCTGGCAGTCCGAAAGCCAGCACGTTGACGCCGCGGTCGACGAAGCTGCCGTCAGACAGTTCGCCCAGTTGCTGCCGCAGAGCCAGGGGCACCCGGTCGTGCTCGAAGGTCTCCCAGGTCTTGCCGACGGGCAGTCTGGACGCCGTGCGAAGCCTGCCGATGCGGCGCTGCCGGCGGTCCTCGGCCTCCTGCTCCAGCACTTCCAGCAGGGTCTCCAGGGCGTCGCCGTGCCCGGCGGCGGTGAATCGGGACACCGACTGCGCACCCATGGTGGGCAACCGGAATTGGTGGCACAGTTCCCCGATCCGGACCTGAATGGCGTTGGCGTCCATCATCAGGCCACCCCCGCCAGCAAGCTATCGTAGACCCTGAGATCAGGCGTGCCGGACAGGGTCAGCACCGGCGCCCGCGGTGGAGCCGGGTTGGCCAGCTCCTTGACCATGGCGTAGTCGAAGGGCTCACCGGCCTCCAGCAGCAGGGCCAGAGCGCTGTCCACCGTCGACTCCATGGTTGTCGCCGCAAGGTGCAGGATCCGTACGTACTCCACGTCGGCCCGTTCGCCTCGCCACCTCTTGAGGGCGTCGTAGGCCAAGCGGAAGGTCATGGTGGGAAACATCTGCTCCCGGAACCGGTAGCGGGCGAAGGCACCGGGCTTGCGCACCAGGGAGCCGATGACGTGGCGGTAATTGACGTTGGCCTCCCTTTCACCGCGCACCCGCTCCATGCGTTCCACCAAGTGGCCCTTGTAGTAAATTTCCAGATGCTCGGCGTACAGGCGTATCTGCACCTCCTTTCCGATGAGGCGGCAGGGTACGGTGTAGGTCCGTCCGGCTGCCTGGATGGTGCTCCACTTGCGCACCCGGGCCTGGTGGTTGACGTACTCCGGCACCGGAGCTGGGGGCAGGCACTGCAGAAGTGGGCGTTCCTCCTCCAGCTTCCCTTGCACCAGGCGGTTGCGCCGGTCCACCACCTTCCTGACGAAGCCGGTGTAGGACTCGGCGGAATCGAAGTCCCGGCTGCCCCGCAGCATGAGGGCCTGGTCCAAAGCGTCCTTCAACCGGTAGTGGGCCTGCTCGGCCACGCCATTCTCATGGGATTCCCCGGAAGTGATCAGCGTGGACTCCAGCTCGTAGTGGTCCAGGAGCTCAGCGTAGTTGTCGTTCAGGGCCCGGCCACGGCTGCGCTTTATTTCATGGGTGAGGGCCGAGGTGTTGTCGGAGCGTATGACCTGGGGCGCGCCGCCCAGTTCCCAGAGCGCGTTCTGCAACCCCTGCTTCAGGGCCAGGAAGGTCTCGCCGGCAACCACCTCGGCGTAGCGCCACCCTGATTGGCTCAACACCAGCTGGAACAGCAGGTGGCGGTAGCGCCGGCCGCCGATGGTCACTCCCAGAGAGTTGCAGTGGGTGAAATCGAGCTGCGCCTCGCGGCCAGGTGGATGCTCCTGGGGGAAGTAGACCTCCTGGTCCGGCCCGTTGAGTGCCCGCCAGTCCTGTAACCGGCGTTGCAGGGTGCGGAGCTGGGAGGCGCTGAACCGGCCGGGAAATTTCTCCTCCAGCCACTCGATAATTGTCGTTGCCCTGAGCCTGCCGGCGGCCTCGCCCCTGAGCAGGGGCAGGATTTCTTCCTCCCAGACGCCGTCAAAGGGATCGGGCCGGGTGCGCCACCGGCGCTCCTGCTTGGTCTCCGACGGCAACGGGCCACACTGCCACTTGCGCGCCGACCGCTCGCTCATCCCAGCCATGGCCGCCGCTGTCTGTTGTTTCTTTCCTTCCATCCGTCTTCGCCTCAGTAATGCGACTTGCTGATCCGTAACCAATCCGGCACCTCCTGTACCGGATGATTACCACATGTGACCGGCAAAAATAGTCGTCGCCACCGGCAAAACTAATTGTCGTTGATCAGCACTGGCCGCTCGAAGATGCGCCTGGCCGTGTGGCGCTGCTTCCCGGGACGCCTGAGGTCGTCCTCCAGGATCCGGTCGATGACGCCGGTGAAAGGCTCCAGCTTGGGTCTTCTGGGCGGAGTCTGTCGCCGGTAGCCCGGAGGCACGGAGTAGGCCAGCATCTTGCGCACGGTGTCCCGGTGCAGGCCAAACGTCCAGGCTGCTTCCTGCATGCTCATCCCATCCACCATCACCGCCCGGCGAACCCGCAGATATACGTCCACTCTGTACATCCGTCGCACCATCCATGGGGCCGGCTACAACCCTATGAATGATGGCAGGCGGTACACTATTAGGTCGCCGATACTCGGCAATCTTCCGCCAACGCGGCCCACTCTATCTCCGCCGCTTGCAATTACTGAGGTGCTGCTTAAATCAGCCCTTTATCGGTGGCTGCATGTTGCCGTTGACCCTCTGGTACTCCATTCGTGCCTCTATGTAGCTCCAGTCCACATAACCGGTTTCGAAATCCCTGTAACCCGAACTTGGATCGTATCCGCTTCTGCTGTGCAGCACCCGGAAGTTCTGGAATAGGACGCAGTCGCCCTGTTCAAGACGGAACCGATACTGGTACGCCGGGTCGTTCAGGTAACTGGAAAACAGGTTGTACGCGCGGTAGAAGCCGTCCACCTCATCGAAGGGAAGCTGCCAGGCAATGTTCTTAGGGCAGTAGTACACCGCTTCGACTTCACCCGAATTGTCGAGGAGAAGAATGGGAGTCGTGTGCTTGAACAAATAGCCGGCCGGCCTGTCGTACTGCCGGTACTGTATTCGTGTCGAAACCAGCAGTTGAAACTCAACAGGGTGCTGCCGGCGAAAGCCCTGTGCCACCCTGAAACCGTCTATCAGGATGGTGTCGCCGCCCACGGTGGTGTTGTGGTGTGCATATAGAAACTGCAGAAGCCGTTCCCCCCAGCGATACGACCCATCGGTGTGCGGCAGAAGGCCGTCCCCGGCGTTTGACATGGCGAGGTCTCTGGCCTCGGATGTCGGTCTCACCCGCGAGGTCACTCCATACTCGGTCACATGAATCGGGGCGATTTCGTTGAACCAGAGGTGCAGGTCCAACCGGTCCAGGTTGTGTAGTACGGCGAATCCCAGGGTTGTGAGCTGTGGAGTCCACGACTCGAAGGAAGTCGCGGGAGCGTCGAAGAATCCTGGAGGGTGGGCCTCTAAATATGCCGCATCCCAGAGGGCGATTTCACCTTGTGATTCGGGATTTGGGGCGGGGTCGTATGAGTGGTCAAGGAGCCAGTTAATTTGGAAGATGCTTTCGTGTGGAGTGGGTCCGTTCCAGAGAATTCGCAATTGTTCTTCAGTTTCCTCAACCGCATGGGGTTCCACAGGCAGAGGACTCAGGCTGATGTCGTAGATCTTTTGTGATGATTCCGGGTGATAGCACTCCTTACATAAACAGTGGTCGCGCAGCCAGGTGTAATGAAAGCGCTTTCCATGTACCGTTATGCAGGTGTTGTTCTGCATGCAGTCTTCTCCAATCTGCTGACTTCTCCCTGCGTTCAACGGGAGTCCCTTTAGGTAGTGTCGTCAAAATAACTTGGTCCAGAGGACCAGTGCTCTAATCTGGCAAATGGCGAGGAACGAGGCGGTTTTTTTGGCATAGCGAGTTGCCACCGCCCTCCATTGTTTGAAGTTCAGAAATGCATTCTCCACCGGGTGACGCAGCCGATACAGGTCTTTGTCGTAATAGCGGGGATCTTTCCGGTGGCTCCTCGGAGGTATCACCGGCTCCATTCCCTGTGCAATGGCCCCGGCCACGATGGCGTCGGTGTCGTAGGCCCGGTCTGCCAGCAGATACTGGGCCGGCAGGTCCGCCGTCAGCGACTGGGGCCTGCGTGCAGTCCGCCACCGTGCCCTCGGTCAGAACCAACCGTACCGGCATTCCGTGGGCATCAACGGGCCAGATGTAGTTTGCTGTTCAGCCCCCTTAGTGCGGGCGATGGTCTGGTTACCCCCCACGTGCACCTGCCCCCATGGGGATGCACCTTGATATGGCTGGCGTCAATCATCAACCACTCAAAGTCAGGGTCATCGATCACGCTGTCCAGGAGACGAGCCCAGACCCCACGGTCCCGCCAGCGGCAAAACCGGCGATGAGTATTCTTCCAATCCCCGTAATCGGGCGGCAGGTCTCGCCAAGGCGCACCGGTGCGTAGAATCCAGAACACTGCATTCAGGAACTGGCGATTGTCCTGTGCCAGCCGCCCCACCTTGCCAGCCTCCCCAGGAAGGAGAGGCTGCAGCCGTTCCCAAACCCGCTCCGAAAGGTCGTGCCGACGATGCGATGCTGTCATATGCCCCACTCCAAGCACGCTCACTCACCACTGCAATCTACCACTATCAACTCGATTCGACGACACTACCTAAACTAAAGCCACGGTGGGATCTACATTTCTAAAATGACGAGAGCAGGTCAGCGCTGCCAAGTAAAGCTCTCCCGTCCGCACGGTGAAGTCAGTCCGCCCCCGTCGCCAGGTACTCTTCAAATGCGCATTTCACCTTGGCTTTGGTTTAGGTATGTGGGTAAGGGGAGGGCAGGACCGGAAGAACTTGGAAGCTGATCGTGCCTTTGTCGAAGGAATGTTGCGAGCGGGACGAAATAACTTTCGTTACCGCGGCCTTGCCATGGAGTATGAGGAATTTTCCAATGCACACGATGAGGAGATCGAGCGGCTAATCACGAACACCGTAAATGCGATGTTGAAAGCGGATTCCGTAGTGGACTGGAAGAAGGTGGATCTAGACCAGTTCAATCCTGAGTTTCGGCGCAGGTGGATTTCGGAGGCTAGCAACGTGTCGGATGAGACCTTGCAAGACCTCTGGGCTCGGCTCTTGGCCGGTGAATTGGAGTCGCCGGGCAGCGTGACAAACGACACCATGTCGATAGCCAGAGATATGACCAAGGAACGCGCTGAGGAATTCCAAACTCTATGCTCGGCGGCGCTCTGCGAATTGGACGAAACCCCAGCGATCGTCGTGGGTTGCGGGAACCCCGGCGCCAATTCGTTGCGGCCTTATGGTTTATCGTACGATATTCTAATGCGACTGGCTCACCATAGGCTCATAGTAAATGACATGAGTTCGTACATTGACGTACCCGTAAATCCGAGTCATCCACTAGTTCAGGCCCGACATCAAGAATTAAGTTGGATTCTCCGTAGGTCCGAAGATACCAATGTGCTCCCCCGGATTAAGGGAATCTTGTTCACTCCAGCCGGCAAAGAGCTATTTGCGGTCGTACATAAAATTCCAATGCTGGAGTACAGAGTGGCTATGTTGAAGACTTTGGAGGTAGAAGGGTGGACGGTAATTCCCGTCTCCGATCAAGAGTGAGCGGCAACTTGACGGGTAGTCCGCTGGGTAATCCGGGGTTGATCTCTACAGCACAAGGTTGACTATGTTGGCAATCGCCGCGACCAGAGAAACAAGAATGGTCGCTCCAGCCACCGATGCCGGAAACCAGTTGCGCCTTAACCCGAATCCACCGATGGACGGCGTGAGGACGCCGGAAGGGGGGTGGGGGAGTTACAAGCGCGATGGTCCGGGCTCGAATTTGGGTAGATGGGGGGTTGGCGGCGGTCTGCAGGTATTTTTGGGGGCGCCGATGGCGGCCTACAGTGGCTGTGGTGAGCGAGATGGCGGGAGAGGACACGGCAAGAGGCGCTCGCGGACCGGACTGGCGCGAGTTTGCGGGGACGTTCAGTTTGCGGGGACGTTGGGACACTGGCGGACGGGCGCCGTCAGGCCGGGAGTGGAATGGCTCGCAACCGGGCCAAGGCGCGACTGACCTTCTCCTCCCATGGCCAACCCTTGGGAAGATGCAGGGTCAGCCGGCGGGCCGAGCGGGTGAGCCGTCCGGCCAGGGCGAAGACCCGTCGTCTGAGCGTCTTGGTGGTCACGATCTGCTCACCCAGGCCGATACGGGCCGTCCAGCGGGCCAAGTTGTGCGCCATCACCTGTATCGCCAGCCAGGCCCCGTTGGCGGCGAATCGGCCGGACGGCAGGTGGTTCAGCCCGACGCCGTACTTGAGGTCGCGTATCGCATTCTCAATCTCGGCGTGGCGGCGATGGTCAGCCTCCAGTTTGAGCGTCTCCTCATCCCGGTCGGTGATGAAGCCGTGATAGCTGTAGCTGGCGAACAGGGCCAGTTGGGAACCGGGCGTGGGCTTCACCCGTCGGACGATGAGCCGCACCGGGGCAGCGCCGGGCTCACTCTCAAAGGGAGTGTAGGTGGTCTCGGCCACATCGGCGGCACCGTCCATCCAGTAGGGGATGGGCGTCCAGTCCGTCTCGGGTATGGCCTCGATGAGATGGCGCAGGCTTTTGTGCTGGCGGATGGTGATGGAGTAGCGGACATCCATCTTGCGGCAGACGGCGACGATGGCGTGGGCATAGAAGCCGCTGTCGGCCCGCACCGTGAGTTGACCTCTGGCGCCGGCGTAGCGCACCCGTCCCACCGTCTCGCGCAGGAAGTGGGCGGCACCCCGAACAGTGTTGGCCCGGCCCTCGCGCAGCCGGGACATCAACACGTCCCCGGTGCCGGCGGCCACGGCCAGCAGCGGGTGATAGCCCCGCTTGCCGGTATAGACGTGGTGTCGCGCCCCCTCCTTGGCCAGTCCGTAAGTCTCGCAGATGGTGGAATCGAGGTCGATGGTGAACGGCGCGTCGCCGGGTCCCGCCCCAGCGGCCCAGGCCCGGGCCAGCAACTCCCGGCTCACCCGGTCCAGTTGACGGACATGGCCCCAGCGGAAGCTGCGCAGGAAAGTGCCCAGGGTGGATGGCGCCTTGACCCTGCAGTCGAGAATACCGGCGGTCCCACCGGCGCGCAGCGCATCGGCGTCGTCGATGCAATCGCCGCCCGCCAGGGCAGAGGCAACCAGGGTCAGCATCTTGTCGCCAGTGTTGGCCCGGCCCGGCGCGCTGCCGAGATTGAGGTGATGGTCTACGAGTTCCCCCAGGCCCAGGTGTTGGGCGAGAGTGGCCGGCAGGAGCAGGCCGGCATTGGCCACCAGACGGTGGTCGTCAAAGACGATGCGAATACGGTCGGGGTGGTTGCGTGATAGCATCTGTTGGGTGCTCCTGCTTTGGGACCGGTTTTCTGTCTCAAAACCATTATCCCAGAGGCACAGGAGCACTTTCTTGTATCTTCAGGACCCCGCTACACGCCCTCCTTCGGTGGATCGGGGCTAAACCAGTACCAACGTGGGGCTGTCAATTTCCCCCAATGCTCCCGACCATAGGCAGTAACGGGATAAGTGCCTGTTCCAAGGTCCTCTAATGCCCCTATGTCGCGCAGGTAGTTGATCGCATCCAGTTCCAAATGGGGTGTAGCAAGGTTTGTGTAAATCATCGAGCCAGGCCCTCCGAATACCAAAACCCTCAATTGCGAACGAATTTCCATTTCGAGTTCCTTTGGGATTGCCCTCGTCACTTCGCACCTCACTACGCCTACATGCTTAGCACACCCCTCAGCCTGGGGACGCGGAATAGAGGCCCTGGATTCCCGCCTGCGTGGGAATAACGAGTGAAAGCGAGAATGTCGTCCCGGTGGGGAGTTCACCCTCACCCCAACCCTCTCCCTCAAGGGAGAGGGAGTTTGGACGTTTCCCCCCAGAGCGACAGGGGTATGGCGTTTTTTCCGAACCTAAACTAAAGCCAAGGTGGGATGTACATATGGCCGGTGGTGGGGATCGGTACGAGGGTTACGCGGGAGCCCCTCTGCTCTTGATTGCAGGATGGTCCGGCAGCGGCGCTTGACCTCCTCTTTCCGCCCGGCCAGCCCATCGAAGAAGTTCCCGACCCTCTCCTGAACCAGTTCCTTGGTCCCCAAGCACAGATTTCCGGTGGCCTCCTCTCTCGCCCAGCCCCAGATGGCCTCGTCAGCGTTGAAGTCCGGGCTGTATCCCGGCAGGTTCACCAGCCGCAGGTTCACTCCGGGCTTGCCCAGCCATTCCCGCACCGCGTATCCCCGGTGGGCCGGCGCGTTGTCCCAGATCACGTTCAGCCGACCGCTGTGCCTCTCCCTCAACTGCTCCAGGAAGGCTGCCGACGTTCCTGAGTTGCTGTTCCCCTCCAGTTCCATCCACTCCACCTGGCCGGTCTCCAGGCACACCGCCGAATAGTAGCTGGCCTTCTCTCCGTAGCGCGGGCTAGTAGTGCAACAGCGTAGGATTGATAGATAATTAGCTGTGGTATTGCCGGGACACGTCAAAAGCTAAGGTGATGTTGGGAGGATGGGGATGCCAGCGAAGAGGTACCGGGTCAGTCTGAGTGTAGAGGAGCAACAGGAACTGAAGGGACTGGTGTCCCGGGGACGGACGGCAGCATATAAACAGACCCACGCCCGCATTATGCTGCTCAGCGATGAAAATCAAGAGCGCGGGGCGATGAAGGACGAGGAAATAGCCCGGGTCCTGAGGGTGGGGGACGCCACGGTGGGACGGGTGCGCCGCCGCTGTGTTGAGGAGGGAGTGGAGGCAGCCTTGGGACGCAGGGAGCAGGTCAACCGCCGCCCGAGGAAGCTGGACGGCCAAGGAGAGGCCCACCTGACTCACCTCGCTTGTAGCGAACCGCCGGAGGGCCGTGCCGGTTGGACGCTGCAACTGCTGGCTGACCGGCTGGTGCAATGTGAGATAGTGGACAGCATCAGCCCCGAGACGGTGCGCCAAACGCTGAAAAAAACGAACTCAAGCCTTGGCTGAAGGAGTGCTGGTGCATCCCGCCCAAGGCCAATGCCGAGTTCGTCTGTGCCATGGAGGACGTGCTGGAGGTGTATCACCGTCAGTTCGAGGACAACGAGGTGCTGGTGTGCCTGGACGAGACCAGCAAGCAACAGGTGAGGGAGACCCGCAGCCCCTTGCCGCCGCGTCCGGGGACTGCCATGGCCTACGATTACGAATACGAGCGCAACGGGGTGAGCAACCTGTTCATGCTGTTCGCGCCCTTGGAGGGGTGGCGGCGGGTGGAGGTGACGGACCAGCGAACCAAGGCTGACTGGGCCCGGGTGGTGCGACAACTGGTGGATGTGGACTACCCGGACAAAGGCCGGATAGTCTTGGTGATGGACAATCTGAACACCCACCGCCTCTCGTCCCTGTACGAGGCCTTCGAGCCTGCAGAGGCGAGACGCATTGCCGAAAAGCTGGAAATCCACTACACGCCCAAGCACGGCAGTTGGCTGAACATGGCCGAGATAGAACTGGGAGTGCTGGCGCGCCAGTGTCTGAACCGCCGGATACCGGACCAGCAGACATTGAAGCAGGAAACCAAGGCTTGG
This sequence comes from Dehalococcoidia bacterium, assembly GCA_965262865.1. GTDB lineage: Bacteria > Chloroflexota > Dehalococcoidia > Lucifugimonadales > UBA3495 > VXOI01. The sequence goes on along the minus strand of OZ253565.1, from coordinate 4,504,400 downwards.
CAAGGGCAGCGGAACCACGACGCAATTCGGGCCAACTGGCGTTTCACCACCCAGGACGCGCGCATCAAGCTCAAGTCCCTCTATCCCTTAATTCAACACTGATGGACTACTAGTCGAGTCCACCAAGGCTGGCTCTCCCCGGAGCACCCATTTGCCCCGCAGTTCGGCGTCCGCACGGAAATGGGCCTCGTCGGCGAAGAATATCTTTTCCCCGGATTCTTGAGATTGGAATGCCAAGGCGGCGTACTCCTCCACGAAGGCCTCCCGTTTCTCCGCATCAGCCTTGAGCAGACGCTTTTTGGGGCGCTTGAACGCGAATCCCAGACGGTGCAGATAGTTCAGGCAAGAGCTGCGGCTCAGGCTGATACTGAAGCGCTCCGAGGCAAACAGCCGCACCACCTTCCAGTTCCAGTTGGCCATTACGATGCCCGACTTGGCGGGCAACTCCTGCACCGCGGCACTCAACGCCGCCTGCTGCGCCTCTTCGAGGGCGGGGGGGAACCACCGGACTGCTCGAAGATCAGGGCCGCCGGACCTCCCTCGCTGAAGGCGGTGGCCCATCTGCCGATGGTGTGAGCATCCCGGCCCAGTGCATGGCCGGTGGCCGAGGCGGTCATGTTCCGGCACAGGAGCCACAGAGCGTGCCACCGTTCTCTTTCCCGAGGCGTCGGCGCCAGGTACATCCTGCTGCGCACACCAGCCAAGCCCAACTGCCACCGTTCCAAGTCCGGTCTTATCCCCCTCATACCCATCACCATCCCCACTCAGTCTGTTCCCCGTCCTGACGCTATACCTCCCTGATTCTAGCCAACGTATATGCAGGTTTCACCTTGGCTTTGGTTTAGAGTTGCACGTGGGTCTCTGCATTACCAGCAGTCAGGCATGACAGCGAAGGGTTGCGCCGGAAAGGGTCACACGGGAAAATAGCGGCGTGCTGGAATTGCTGAAGACTCACTTCGGCTACGATGCCTTTCTGCCGCTACAGGAAGAGATCATCGGGTCGCTGATGGCGGGGCGGGACACCTTTGCGCTGATGCCCACGGGCGGCGGGAAGTCGTTGTGCTACCAGTTGCCGGCGCTGGCCCTGCCGGGGTTGACGCTGGTGGTCTCGCCGCTGATTGCCCTGATGAAGGACCAGGTGGACGCGCTGGAGGCCAACGCAATTCCCGCCGGGTTCATCAACAGCACCCAGACGACGGCGGAGATGTCGCAGGTGGTGCGGAGGATTCGGGACGGCGAAATCAAGCTGCTGTACGTCGCCCCCGAGCGGGCAATCGAGCCGCGATTTGCCGATTTCCTGGGGACGCTCGACATCAGCCTCCTGGCGATTGACGAGGCCCACTGCGTGTCGGAATGGGGGCATGATTTTCGCCCCGCATACCGGGAGCTGGCGGGGCTTCGACGCTCCTGCCCCGACGCCCCAGTAATCGCGCTGACAGCCACGGCCACCGAGCAGGTCCGGGCAGACATACTGTCGCAACTGGGCCTGCGGCAGGCCGGCGTCTTCATCTCCAGCTTCAACCGTCCCAACCTCAGCTACACCGTGCTTCCCAAGGAGCGGGACATCTCGGGCCTGTTGGGTCTGCTCGAGAAGTACCGGGGCGAGTCGGCCATCATCTACTGCGGCTCCCGCAAGGAAACCGAGGAGATGGCGCAGACACTGAAGGAGCGCGGCTTCGTCGCGGAGCCGTATCACGCCGGGCTGGAGGCGGAGCTGCGGCGGGCGACGCAAGAGCGTTTCATCCGGGACCGGACTTCCATAATCACGGCCACGATTGCCTTCGGGATGGGCATCAATAAGCCGGACGTTCGCCTGGTGGTGCACTACGACCTCCCGAAAAGCATTGAGAGCTACTACCAGGAGACGGGCCGGGCGGGTCGCGACGGTATGCCCGGGGAGTGCGTGCTGTTTTTCTCATACGCAGGCAAGTCCCGGCAGGAGTTCTTCATCAGCCAAGTTGAGGACCCCGAGGAGCAGGAGAGGGCCCGGCGGCGGCTGGAACAGGTCATTACTCTGTGCACCCTCAACTCCTGCCGCCGCAAGTTCTTCCTCGAATATCTTGGCGAGACATGGCAGGAGTCCAACTGCGGGTCCTGCGACAACTGTACAGAACCCCAGGAGCAGTACGACGCTACGGAGAACGCGCAGAAAGTGCTTTCGGCGGTTATCCGAACCGGCGAGCGGTTCGGGGCTGCGCACGTGATTGACGTGCTCAGGGGAAGCAAAGGAGAGCGAGTTCTCAATCAGGGACACGACCAGCTCTCGGTTTACGGCATTGCGTCCGGGTTCCCTCGCGATGAATTGCGGGACCTGGTGGAGGAATTGAAGCGGGAGGGAATGCTGGGGGTGTCGGACGGCGAGTTTCCGACATTGAGCGTCACGGCAAAGGGACGGGAGTTTCTCAGGAACCGGGGGACGCTGACGCTCGCCCGGGCAGTGGAGCGCAGGAAGCCTGCGCAGGCTGGAGGTACCCAGTCGAGGGATCGAGGGAGGGTAGAGGAGAGCGACTACGACGCTGGGCTGTACGAGGAGCTGTCGGCCCTGCGCAGGGAGATCGCCGAATTACGGGGGATACCGGCCTTCATGATATTCGGTAACCGGGCGCTGCAGGACATGGCGCGGAAAGTGCCGCGAACACCGGCGGAGTTCTCCCGCGTCTCGGGAGTGGGCCGTGCCAAGCTGGAGGACCTCGGCGGGCCGTTCCTGGAGCGAATCAATGCCTACGCACGGGATCGGGGGTGGCCGGACGCCGTTCCTGCCAACACTCCTCCGGGCAGATCGGCAGCGGCGCCTCGAGTGGTCAACCAGTCGTACCGGGAGACGGGGCGGTTGATCTCTGAGGGAGCATCGGTCGAGGAAACGGCTAGTGCCCGAGGGTTGACCATCGGCACCGTCATTGGCCACCTGGAACGGCTGGTGGAGGAGAGGGTGGCCGTGGAGTGGTCGCACCTGCTGCCGCCCGCCGAACAGCGTGGGGAGATCGAGGCGGTTTTCGAGATCATGGGCGACAATCCGCTGCGCCCTGTGTGGGATGAGCTGGAGGGGCGATTTTCTTACGATGAGATACGACTGGTGCGGTTGGCGTGGCGGTTCCCTGGGCGGACGGGCGTGGCAGCGGGTTCGGCTGCGGCTGAGCGGGACCCGCGGTCGATGATGGGTCGGTGAGAAGTTTGGCGGCAGAATCACCCCCTGCCCCCTCTCCCTGAGCGAGAGTGGGTAAGGGGATGGGCGCACAGGTATGCACCTACCGGGAGGTAGTGCGGTTGTTGGGTTGGATGTTTCACCCCCGCCCCAACCCTCTCCCTCAAGGGAGAGGGTTGGGGCGTCTTTCGCCGGAGCGAGAGGGATTGTCGCCTACAACCCCAGCGCCGTTGCGAGTTCGCGGCGGTGCTGCTTGGGGTCGCCCAGGAAGTGGTATAGGGTGCGGGAGGCGGCGGTGTGCAGAGTTAGGCCGTACTCGGTCATGCTGCCTACGCCGGCGTGGACCTCGTGGGCGTAGTTGCAGGCCTCGTAGTAGCCCTCGCTGGCGACCGCCTTGGCCAAGCTGATGCTGCTGGCAGCGTCGCGGCCCACGTCGAGCTTCCAGAGGGCCTCGTAGGTGGTCAAGCGGGCGGCGTCGAGGTGGTTGACCAAGGCGATGATCTGGTCCTGCACGCGCTGGAAGCGGCCGATGGGGGTGCCGAACTGGATGCGGGTGCGGCTGTAGTCGACGGAGACCTCGTAGACGGCCTGGCAGCCTCCCACCTGGTAGGCGGAGATGACGGGGATGGCCTTGGCGACCGCGCGCTGCCACGCGGGCCAACCCCCCCTTGTATTCCCCCCCTCAGGGGGGGAGGTGAGTGGGGCGTTCTCCCCCTGAGGGGGGGAAGTAGTTGGGGCGTTCCCCTCCTCAGGGGGGGAAGTAGTTGGGGCGCCGCCGAGGACGCTCGTGGACTCGACGGCGACGTTGTCGAAGCGCACCTCGGCGAGGTTCCAGGCGAAGCCGGGCAGGCCTCTGCTGCGGACGCCGGGGGCATCGGCGGGGACTATGACGAGACCGACATCCTCAGACTCCTCGGAGCGGACGGCGACCAGGTAGTGGCTGGCAGTCTCGCCGTCGTACACGTAGGCCTTGGAGCCGTTGAGGCGCAGGCCGTCGCCGTCGACCTGGGCGGTTAGGCGGACGTCGCGTTCGTCCCAGCCGTAGTCGCGCTCGGTGATGGCAGGGACCAGGCGCATATCGCCGCTGGCGATGCGGGGCAGCCAGTCGCGCTTCTGCTCCTCGGTGCCACCCTCGAGGATGGCCAGCGCGGAGAGGACGGCAGAGGTCAGGTGCGGGCCGGGGACGGGGCCGCGGCCCAGCTCCTCGAAGAGCACGCCGGCGTCGGTGAACGAACCGCCCTCGCCGCCGTACTGCTCGGGGATGAGGATGCCCAGCCAGCCGGTGGTTGCGAGGCGGCCCCACGGTTCGAGGGGCGTGGTCTCGTCGGGGGACGCGATCTGCAGCAGCGTCTCCTTGGGGTATTCCTGGGACACGAAGCGGCTGGCGGCCGCCTTCAGCATTTCCTGTTCGGGGGTAAGGGAAAGGTCCATTTCAGTCCTCTGGTTTCAGTGATGATGTTGGTTGCGAGAAAGGGCGCACGGCTGTGCGCCCCTACGAGTGTCAATGGCGGTCAGCCGAGGGCGCCGGCGCGCTCGCGGACCTCGCGGCCGATGCCGATACGGCGGGCCATGATTACCTTTTGGATGTCGGTGGTGCCGCCGGGGTGGATGGCGACGATGCCGGCGCGGCTGTGGGCCTCCATGTGTCCTTCGGAGGCGCCGAGCTCCTTGTCGTGGGTCAGGCCGGCGGGGCCGAGGATGTCGAGCATGGCCTGGGCCATGCGGAGGCCGGAAGTCTTGCGCATGTAGGACGCCTGCGGGCCCTCGTAGGTTATGTTGGCCCCGCTGTGGCGCATCCAGTAGTTGCGGAGGTTGAGGAGGCGGACGATCTCGGCCTCTACATAGACGTCGATGAGGCGGTCGCGAACGTCGGGGTCGTTGGCCATGGGCTCGCCGCGGCGCTCGGTGGTGCGGCAGTGGTCGAAGAGCCGGTCGACCAGCCAGTTGCGGCCGATACGACCGCCGGTGCCGTGCTCCAGCTCAAGGTGGGTGGTCGCGACCTTCCAGCCCTGGTTCTCGCCGCCGATGAGGTTGCCGGCAGGGACGCGTACGTTGTCGAAGTAGACCGTCTGCTTGACGCCGGAGCCGGCGCCGGACTCGCCGCCGGAGATCAGCAGGTCCATGGGCTGGATGGTGATGCCGGGCAGGTGGGAGGGCAACATGAACCAGCCGAGGTTCTCGTGGCGCTTGGCCTCCGGGTCGGTGACGGTGATGGTCCACATGTAGTCGCAGCCGTGGTCGCTGCCGACGAATATCTTCTGGCCGTTGAGGACGTATTCGTCGCCGTCGCGAATGGCCTGGGTCTTCACGTTGGCAAGGTCGGAGCCAGCCTCGGGCTCCGAGAGCAATTGCCAGGTGCGGACGCGGCCGGTGAAGATGGGAGGCAAGAAGGTCTGCTTCTGCTCTTCGGTGCCCCAGACCAGGATGGAGTTGCCACCGAGACGTCCGCCGGAGTCGTAGTAGGGAGGTAGGGTCAGGCCGAAGGAGTCAATTTCCTCCTCGATTACCACGGCGCTGTCGACATCGAGACCGCCGCCGCCGTACTCGGCGGGAGCGGTGGGCCAGAGCCAGCCCTTGTCGCCGAGCTTGCGTCCAAGCTCGCGGCGAAGCTGGTACTGGTCCCACGTGAGGTCGACCGGGTCGGCGGGGTGCTCCATGCCACCGGGGACGTGCTCCTTGAGCCAGGCGTTGACTTCGCGGCGGAACTCTTCCTGTTCGGGGGTGTAAGTCGGTTCAAAGTCCATGGGTCCTCCGGGTCTAATCGGTGTAGAAGTGGGGTGTCAGTTCCTCTTCGGGAATGTATTCACACGCTCTGCGATAGATATTGTGAAGTGTACCTATCGGAATCTGTCTATTTCGTGGCACCATTACCGGTTGGTCACTGCCGTCTGAATCCGTTCTGACCATCTTTATGTGGCTGCCGCGTTGCGTGTGTACCTCGAATCCAAATCGCCTGAGTATGGCTACAACTTGATTGCTGGATAGCCTTCTAAGTCGCGGCAACTTCCGCGAGTTCCATCTGGTATATCAGTGTTATTCCGGGGTTGGGTACGAGCCCAAATTCAGCGGGATCTTCACCGTCCAGAAGCAGGCATATGGCCTCCTGAAGATTGAAGACAGTTTCGTCAAGAGAGCGCCCATCGGTGACCGCAGAAACCTCCAGGCAAGTGGCGACGTAATATCCGTCGTATTTCTTGATTACGGCGTGGATGTTCTTTTGCAAGGGCAACCTTGGGTCGTAAGGCATAAGGGCCTCCGCAGCCTTCACTGTCTGCAGATAGTTAGAGTCTTCGAACATTCACTGGGAGCGCAGTGCGCGGCCTGGGAGGGCGCCGGTAGGGCTTCCATTATCCACCACCGGCGGACCGTTGACTACTTTAGCACGTGTCGGTGCGGGGGATACGATAGGCTGTTGCTGTTGATTGACCGCCCAGTCTGGCACAACTATCTTTGGAAGCGTTCGAGAGGGGCACGACTTAGAGTGAGGGTTCCAGATAATGATGAGGATAGGCGCTGGATTCGCCATTTTGCCCACACTTGCGTTCATATTCGTGGCCTGCAGCGGCGAGGTAGAGGTCACCCGTGAGGTCCCGACGACGGTTGAGGTTACGCGCGAGGTACCGGCGACGGTGGAGGTCACCCGCGAGGTACCGGCAACGGTTGAGGTCACCCGCGAGGTGCCTGTGACCGTTGAAGTTGCCCGCGTGACTCCGGATACGCCACCCGGGCAACAGAGCGGAGTCGCCCAAAGTAGTCGGCTTGAGTTGGTCAGAGACCGCGGCAGGCTGTTCTGCGCCAGCCGCAACGATGTGCCTGGCTTCGGCCATATGGACGCCTACGGAAACAACGCTGGGTTCGACATAGACCTCTGCCGTGCCGTCGCCACGGCAGTCCTGGGGGACCCCGATGCCATCGAGATTCGACTGATTGCTGCCGCTGAGCGTGGTCCGACAATTCAATCCGGGGAAGTTGATTTATTGGTACGCACGGTCACCTGGACTAATTCTCGAGATGCGGAATGGGGAAACTACGTGCAGACGATGCTCTATGACGGCCAAGGTTTTTTGGTCAGAAAAGACCTGGGACTCAAGAGCGCGCTGGAACTGAAAGGGGCCAGGGTCTGCGTGGTCCAAGGCACCACCTTGGAGTTGAATCTGCATCGTTTTTCCGAAAGGTATGGCCTGAACATCGAATTGCTGGCATTCGAAGACACCGAAGCGACGCTGCTGGCCTACCGGGACGGTGAGTGCGACGCCCTTACCAACGACCGTTCGCAGTTGGCCGCCTTAAGCACTGTCCTTGACAACTCCGCGTCTCACACAATTTTTCCCGAGACCATCTCAGAGGAACCAATGGGACCGGTAGTTCCTCACGGTGATGACCAGTGGTTCGATATCGTGAAGACTGTGATGGCCATCCTCATTCACGGCGAGGCATACGGCATCACCTCTCGCACCGTCCCTTCGACAGCTACAAATTTCTCTGGCGTGGACAGATTACTTGGCATCCAAGGCTCTTTTGGACAAGAAAGCCTGGGTTTGAACTACACCGTAGCGCAAGACGTCTTGAGGGCCGTAGGAAACTATGGCGAGATACGAGCGCAACCTGGGCCCAGGCGCCATCAACCTGCCCAGAGAGGGCACCCGCAACGCCCTGTGGGCGGAGGCTCCCTGCGGGGATTGTCCCAAGGGCGGTCAAATTTACGCCGCACCATTGAGGTAGGAGCTGGAGGGTCATCGACGGCGAAGTCTGGAGCCCAGAAAAGAGACGCCCCACTCCGTCTGGGAACTCCTTCCCGGGTGCTACGGAAGTCAATGACTGCACTTGTTGCGCCAGGATAGGCGATCAGCGGTGTGTTCAGGGATAATCCCCTGTGCGTGTCAGGCGACCTTCCCGAATATTCGGGAGTGACGACCGGGTGCTGCGCCGAGTGCAAAGTATCTTGAAAAGCGGGTGTGACACATCTACGTTGCTCCAGCCCGTGCAGGCTGTTGGGCGTTAGCCATTCCGCCGGAAGGAAAGAACGCACTAACCCTAAACCTCTCCCAAGGTAAAGAGGGAGTCAGTCACACACCCTTCAAGTGGCATAGGCTACTGGGACTTGAGCGCCCTTCCTGGCAGTGCCCCCGTATGCGTCCCATCTTCGATCACCAGGGCGCCGTTGACCATGACGTGGGAGATGCCGTCGGGGTACTGTTTCGGCTGTTCGAAGGTTGAGTTGGCCCTGACGGTGTCGGGGTTGAAGACAACGATGTCCGCTTGCATGCCGTCGCGAAGGATGCCGCGGTCCTGCAGGCCGAGGCGCTGTGCGGGAGCGGAGGTCATCTTGCGGACCGCGTCTTCGAGGCGGAAGAGGCCCTCGTCGCGGGAGAGTTGGCCCAGAACATAGGGGAAGGTGCCGTAGGTGCGGGGGTTGGGCATGTCGCCGGTCATGATGCCATCGGAGCCGACCATCTGGGCCGGGTGGCACACGATGGTGCGGATGTTGTCGGGGTTGCCGGTGCGGGCCACGAAGGCAACCTCCAGGTTCTCCTCGATGAGAAAGTCGCAGATGGCGTCGACCATGCGCTTGCCCTGGTGGCGGGCCAGGTCTCCGAGGGAGCGGCCCTCCCATTCCTTATTGTTGGGCACGTTGCTGAAAATGTAGTGGTCCAGTGTCAGGCCCCACATAGGCTCGACGGCGTCGCCGATCTCGTCGCGGATGGCCGGCTGCCGGATGCGGTTCATGAGCGCGGTGGGGCCGCCGGCGTGCACCCAATAGGGCAGGAGCGAGTGGAGCACGGTGGAGGCAGCGGCGTAGGGATACTGGTCGAATGTGACGTCAACGCCGGTGTTGCGGCCCTCGTCGACCAGCCCTACCATCTGCTCGCCCATGCCGTCGACGGGGTTGTGGTAGTGGGAGATGTGAACGGGGACACCGGCGCGCCGACCGATCTCGATGGCCTCGCGGAAGGGGTCGAGAAGCCGGTCACCCAGGGAGTATCGGGCGTGGGTCATGTACATGCCGCCAAGATCGGCGATGGCCTCGCTGACGGCGACCAGTTCGTTGGTGTCGCTGTAGGCGCCGGGCGGATAGGTGAGGCCAGTGGCAAAGCCGAAGGCGCCGTCCTGCATGGCCTCGCGGGCGAGCTGGCGCATGTGGGCCAGTTCCGGCTCGGTGGGCAGGCGGTTATCCCAGCCCATGGCCTCGACGCGGATGGCGGCGTGGGGAGCCATGAATGCGACGTTGCAGGCCACGCTGTCGAACAGATCGAGATACTCCCTCACGGAACCCCAGCGGACCCCCTCGGGGGGCATACCGTTGACGGCGGCGAGGTAGTAGAGCAACTGCTCCAGCTTTTCGGGGGACGAGGGGGCGTAGGAGAGCCCGTCCATTCCCATCAACTCGGTAGTCACGCCCTGCCTGAGCTTGATTTCGTGCTGAGGATTGGAGAGCAATACGAGGTCCGAGTGGGAGTGCATATCGATGAAGCCGGGGCAGATGACACTGCCGCTGACGTCGATCACTCGACCGGCCTCCACGTCGGCTTGCCCGGAGCGCACGATGGTAACGGAGTCGCCCGTTATGCCAACGCCGCCGCGGTACCAGGTCTGGCCGGTGCCGTCGATGATTCGTCCGTTGCGCAGGAAAATGTCGAACATTGTGCTCCTCCAAGGAGGCGGCGGAAACGAGTGGACAATAGACTAACACAGGAGGGTTTTGGTGGACATTGGGGACTTGCTATGCTTCCCGTTGGCCGAATGCGAGGGGGAAGCCCCCGATGGTCAGCCCGATGGTCAGGTTGATTTATTAGGGGGAGGTTGATTGACTGTTGGGGAGACATGCAATCGATTGAAATGACCTTCCGACAGGGTCTGCCCGACAGGGTCTGCAAGGATGGCTATTAGCGGCTAGAATAAGGCGAAGAATCCGAAATCATCGCACATTGACTGTCATCACCGGACATTGGCGAAAGGCGACCCGCTCCGTACCGGCATATTGAAGACCGAGGCAAGAAGGGAGAGATGGCCCGCAATGCTGAACCGCTTCCGGGATTTTGTTAAGCGCCTCGAGTTACCGCAGGAAGAGGACGGGGATCTTGTCTACCGGATCATAGACAACGACTTAAACGCAGTCGAAGTCACTGCGGCGCAGTACGGCATTTGGAGAATGCAGAATGATGTGGCACAGCGGGCCGTTGTGGGGCAGGGCACAGTCGATAACGTAGTCGTCAGAACCACGTTCTCGATAATGCCTGAACACAGGGAATACAAGCCCTTTGGAACTGCGGCCTACGATCTGCCCCTGTACGATCCGCTCACCAAATATTCTCAGAGGTATGATACCTGGGCGGAGGCGGAGCGAGGTCATCGGGATATCCTTCAATGAATCAGCCGAGACTCTGCGGCCGCTCTGGCAGCCGAAATCAAGGCCGAGTCTTTGGCAGGGACCGCAGGGGAAGTCAGGCTGGCCATTTCGGCTGGTCTGCCAGCCTTGTTTCAGGTCAGTGTTCGCTCCGAAAACGAAGTCACAATCCAAATCCGCTCCTCAGGGCCGACGGTACTCCTGTGGAACTGAGGGTCTTGGCGGATGATAGCGGCTTTGTCCTGACTGGCGATGGGGGGACATCCGCCGGCAATTTCGCCCCGATGCCGGGAGAAGCACGGGCCGGTCAGGTCGGCTGGCTGTTCACCGCGCTGGATGTATCTGTCGAATCGGAAGTGCTGGTATGCCGGGCGCGGGACGCAAGCCAGCTTGCGCAGACCATCGTCCGGCTGGCCCAGGCCATTGCCTGCCTTTCACTGATGTCCGACGACAACTGATTTCATTGGGATGCTCACAGCAGCCTGTGGATAGACAGCAGCGTCCGAGCGGTCCTCAAGGGCAATCCCGGGCCGAGTTTTACCGGCCCGCCGCAAAGGGTCAAAACGCGGTTACGGTCAAAACGCCGCAAAGGGTCAAAGCGCGGCCGCTTCTACAAAGACGTACCCAGCCTCCTCTCAGACGAGAGGAGGTTTTGTTTGAGGGCGAGAGCCGGGCGTGCGAGAATGGCCGGCCCAGAAAAATGTCAGTTCGGAATCCGGTACAGAGATTCAAGCGTTTTGCCAGTGGCCGTTTTCGGCATCCGTCAAGCCGTGGGCGCTCACGAGGGCTGCTCCAACTTGTTTTAAGGAACGGTATTCATGACTCAAGCTCATGGCACGATTCTCAACGATATTCACTCCCAGCTCAACGCCACCCGCGTATCGCGTGTTGAGTTGCCTTCGACTCTGGAAGAGCTCCAGTGGACAGTGGCGGCAGTAGCCGGAGCGGGAGAAAGTCTCAGCGTGATGGGCGGGCGGCACTCCATGGGCGGTCAGCAGTTCCTTACGGATGGTGTGCTGCTGGACACCAGTCGCCTGGACCGGATTATATCGCTGGACGCCGGAAGTGGGCTGGTGAAAGTAGAGGCGGGCATTCTGTGGGACGCTCTGGTTGCCGGACTGCGGGAAAAGCAGCAGGGTGCCGGACAACGATGGAGCATCATCCAGAAGCAGACTGGTGCGGACCGTCTCAGCATCGGCGGGGCACTGGCCGCCAACGGTCACGGCAGGGGGTTGACCTACGCGCCGATAGTGCAGGACGTGGAATCGTTCGAGCTGGTTGATGCGCAGGGAAATTTGCGTCGATGCAGTCGCGATGAGAACGCGGAACTCTTCAGCCTGGCCATCGGCGGCTACGGGCTATTCGGGGCGATCTACTCGGCCACACTCCGGCTGATGCCCTTCCACTACGTCCGGCGAAAGGTGGAGATTTCCACCGTCGACTCGCTCGAAAGCAAGTTCGCGGAGCGGATAGCCGAGGGGTTCACATATGGAGATTGCCAGTATATGACCGACGAATCGTCTCCCGACTTCCTGCGTCGCGGAGTTCTGTCGTGCTACCGCCCTGTGCCAACCGAGGAGGCACTTTTGGTGGAGCCGCCACGTCACCTGCTGACGAATCAGGACTGGCTGAACCTGCTGCACCTATCTCATGTTGACAAGGCCCGGGCCTTCCAGGAATACGCGGGGTTCTACCAGCGAACCGATGGCCAAATGTACGACAGCGATACGTTCCAGCTGAGCATGTACATCGACGACTACCATGAGGAACTGGACCAGCGATTGTATGGCGGAACCAAGTGCAGCGAGACCATAACCGAGGTATACGTGCCGCTATCCAGGCTTGGGGAATTCATGCACGCGGCAGCCGATGAGCTGGTGCGCCGGGAGGCGGACGTCATTTACGGAACCATTCGCCTGATAGCCCGGGACGACGAGACTTTCCTAAACTGGGCCAAACAGCCGTACGCGTGCATCGTGTTCAACCTGCACTTTCAGCACACAGAATCGAGCATAGCCAAGCTGGCCGACGACTTGCGTTGCCTGATCGATCTTGCCACTAATTTTGGCGGGAGCTATTTCCTGACCTACAGCCGTTTCGCCACGCCGATTCAACTGAAAAAATGCTATCCCCGGTTCGGCGAGTTTGTCGCACTGAAAGACAAATACGACCCTGAAGGCGTATTTTCCAACGACTGGTACAGGGCATACCGGGGTACAAGCTGACATGACATATGCTTCTTGCCAGCCTCCTGCCCTGTATATATGATTGGGGCGCCCAGACCTATTCGGGAGTAGTATCCATGCCCACAGTTTCCATCGACCATATTGCCATACCCACGTCGAACGCCGAGCGACTAATCGAGTTCTACAAGCGCCTGGGGTTCACCATCAACGACGAGGAAGAGTGGCGGACCGGCTCAGCGAACATCTTCTCCATTCAGATCGGCGACTCGAAAATCAACGTACACCCCCAGGGTTACGTCGCCGGGCTGCGTGGGCCGAGTGCCGTTCCCGGCTGCGGCGACATCTGCTTTGTGTGGGACGGCACGGTAGAGGAATGCCAGGAATGGCTGGCCGCCGCCGGAGTGGAGGTTATCCAGGGGCCAGTTCCGCGCAAGGGCGGACGGGGATTCGGGAGGGTGCCGTCGCTGAGTCTCTACGCCCGCGACCCCGATGACAATCTGCTGGAGTGGATGACCTACGTCTAGAAGCCGGGCCGAAAAGCCCTGGATGGGGAGAGAGATTTCGGCAGTAAAGCCGGGGCGAACAGAATCTGGGACCACAGCAGTCCGAGCCGGACAGCGCCGAAAATGGCCGTAGCATGGGCGACCACACCGTGGGAAACAGCCTGGACATCACTGGGGACGGCACTGAGGACGGCGCGGTGGCGCGGAAGCCCACCGCCGACACTGTCCGACAGCTCGATTTTGCCCGCCACCAGGGTCAGGTTGGCCACTGTAGCCGCCAGGTACAGCTGGAATCGCGTCTTGGCGCGTCCGAAGTAGCGGGACTGGCGAATGCCCAACTGGACCAGTCGGGCCAATCTGTGCTCGACCACCACGCGTCGCGCTCGATATTCGTCATACCCGGCGCTCTGTTGCAACGCACGGGCCTGTTGCAGGAGAGCCTCCTGGGGATGGATCAGCACCCGCCGTCCCTTCCTGCCCTTGGCCGGGATGCACTGAGACCGCAGGGGACATGTCATACATTCGGACCCGTCGAACTGGAAGGCCTGCAAGTGGTGTATCCGACCCGCGGCATCCGTACGCCGTCCCGCTGGCACTATGGTGTGGGTGACCTGCCCTGCCGGACAGGTGCAACTGCCCGCCACCAGGTCGATGACAAAGTCATTCTTGGGAAAGCGCTGCCGGTCGGGCCGTCCCGGCACCCGGGCAATCAGGGTGCGGCCCGCGTCGGCGAAGGTCTGCCTGGTAGCTCCGTCTCCATAGGCGGCGTCGCCCATGGCCTCCTGCACCGGCACACCGGTGTTGGCCTCGCTCTGTTCTACCAGTTCCAGCGCCCCCAGGTTGTCCGGAGCGTTGCCCGGCAGTACCTCCACGGCGGTGATCAGCTGGGTGTCGGTGTCAACCACAATCGCCGCCTTGTGTCCGTCGAAGCGTCTCCTGCTGCTCTTGTGCCCGTGGCGCATCTCAGGGTCGTGCACCGACATCATCCGGTCCTTGCTCACCCCGTCCTTGAGGCTCACGCCGTCATCGCCGTCGCCGTCGCCACCCTTGCGCTCAATGTCCTGGAGCAGCAACTGCCCCAGCAGTTCCGCCGCCGCCACTATCTGCTGACGCTCAGCACCGTCCTCGGGCAACTCCCCCTGGGCCAGCCGCGATAATTCCAAGAGCCGGTCCGCGTCTCCCACAATCCCCGCCAGCAGTGCCGTCCGCGCCCGCTTGTCCGACCAGTCGATGGTCGCCTCTCCCTTGATGCTGGAGGCGAGGTACCGCCCGTATCCCCGGGCCTTGGCCCATTTCCCGACGCTGATTCCCTCAACCTGCGCCAGCGCCCGCAGCAGCTTGACGATACCGTCGGCCAGCAGATTGTAGGTGTCCCTCACCGCGCCCCGGCCCAGGATGTTGGTCGTGTCCAGAGCCACCTTCATGCTGCGCCTCTTCAGGTAGCCCGACTCCCGGGCGAGGCGCAGGCTGGACTCGAATACCTCCCGCACCCTGTCGTGCAGGATCAGCTGGGCCCGGAACACCTGGAGCGTGCTCTTGGCGAAGGGCCTGTCCTCCACCTCAATCCCCAGAGCCACCTTCCAGCGGATGTCGAAGTCGGCCCGGGCCTTGGCCTCGGCGTCGCTGACCTTGTCGTGGGTCTGCAACAGCAGCGCCGTGGCCAGCAGGCTGGGCGGCACGCTGTCCCGGCCGTTGTCAGCGCAGTAGAACACCGCGAAATCGGAGTCCTGGAACAGCCGGCCCCGCAGGGAAGCCAGCAGACCGTAGAAGGTGTCCTTCCCCACGTGGTCCAGGTACAACCGGTCCGCTTCCCAAAGACCCCTCTGGTCCGAACGCTCTCCCAGCATTCTCAACCCTCGCTACGCTTGTTGACCCCAATTATAAATGCTCGGCGACTCAAACCACTTTCCGGCCAGATTTCTAGCGGGGGATCGTCCTCGATGGCCCCTCTTTGACCCGGCTTTAATCCGGACACAAATCCCCAGACGATGATGCAAGGCAGGTGGCTGTATGCCCGCGATGACCGGCAAGGATGCTTTGGTGAGGATGCTCAGGGCTGAAGGTGTGGAGTACATCTTCGGCAACCCCGGCACCAGCGAAACTCCGATGATGGACGCCCTGCAGGACTTCCCTGAGGTCAAGTACATCCAGGCCCTCCAGGAGGGCACCGCCGTAGGCATGGCTGACGGGTATGCCCGGGCCACGGGCCGCCCCGCGTTTGCCAACATCCACATCGCGGGCGGGCTGGCCAACGGCATCAGCGCGCTCTACAACGCCTACCGCGGGGGTACGCCGGTGGTGCTGAGCGCCGGGAACTCGGACACCAGGATGCTGCTCAGCGAGCCGACGCTCTCGGGCGACCTGGTGCAGATGACCCGACAGTACACCAAGTGGAGCCATGAGATTCATCACGCGGCCGACATACCCGGAGCAGTAAGGCGCGCATTCAACGAGGCCAAGACTCCGCCGACCGGTCCGACGTTCCTGTCGTTCCCGTGGGACACGATGGACGTCCAGGCCGATGTGGACATCATCGGCTCCAGACAGGGGTACCACCGAATTCGGCCCGACCGAGACGCCCTGGAGCAGGCCTCGCGACTGCTGTCGCAGGCGGAAAACCCGGTGATCATCATCGGCGACCGCATTGCGCAGTCGGGCGGCGTGGAGCAGATGGTGCAGGTGGCCGAGCGGCTAGGCGCAAGGGTCTTTGCGGCTGCGTTTTCTGAAGTGAACTTCCCGACGAACCACCCCTTGTGGTCCGGTATGCTAAACACCAGCAGCCCGTCCACGCGGCGCCTGCTTTCAGGGGCCGACGTGGCCCTCGCCGTTGGAGCGAACATCTTCTCCTCTTTCCTTTATGTGGATGTCCCTCTGCTTGACCCAACCACCAAGCTGGTGCACCTGGACAGCGCCACGAGCGAGGTGGAGAAGAGCTATCCCACCGAGATCGGGGTATTCTCCGATCCAGCCACAGGACTCGCGGAACTGGCCGACGCTTTGGAACAAGACATGTCAGGCCCGGCTAAGGAGGCCGCTGCCACCCGGATGGCAGAGCTGGGCGAGCGCCGTCGACGTGCCCGTGAGGACTACCAGGAGCGGCTGCGGCAACGCTGGGACAATAACCCCATTGCCGTGGAGCGCATGATGCACGAGCTGGCCGCGGCTACCCCGCCGGGGACAATAGTAGCCGACGAGGCGGTGACGTCGCGCCCCGCGATGATGCAGGAATTCAGCTTCGACGAGCCCGGAACGTTCTACGGCATCCAGGGCGGAGCGCTTGGGTGGGCCATGCCCGGAGCGCTGGGCCTCAAGCTGGCGAAGCCGGACCGGCCGGTGCTCGCGGTGGTCGGGGACGGAGCCTCGATGTACACGGTCCAGGCGTTGTGGACGGCGGCGACGTACAACATTCCGGTGGTCTATGCCATCTGCAATAACCGGGCCTATCGCATCCTCAAGGTCAACATGGACATCTATCTCAAGCGAATGCTAAACGACGAGGAACGGGTCAGCGAATACACCGGGATGAACTTTGCCAACCCCCTCGATCTTTCGGCAATGGCCCAGGCATTGGGCGTGCAGAGTGCGAAGATCACCGACCCCACGCAGATCGGGCCGACAGCCCGCCGCATGTTCGAGAGCGGCAAGCCTGGCCTGCTGGACATCACCATCGACGGTTCGCTGTAGCGAAGATGTAGGGGCAAGGGCAATCCTCTGCGTGGATTGCCCTGAAATTCTCCGTGGTGGCGGCTTTTTCAGACTCTGCGTCAATCGGGATGGCGTGGAGGAGGCTTGATACTGTTGGAATGGTTAACCGAATTCTGCCCGAGTATTGATACCCCTGCAGTGTCGGCGATGGGTAACTCCCAGCTATGAAATTCTCACAAAATTTCAATAACTTATTATGTTATGTCGTTTGACAAATACAATTTATTTACCATATGCTATGCTTATGAAACGATGGCCAATATGCGCCTGAGGAGCCACAATGGTCTCACTATCTAACGACCTCGGAATGATCCGACTGAACGCGAATAAAAACGTCCAGCGTGTCGTCTCCCCTTCAATGGTCATAGGTCTGGGCTCTACGAGTTGCCAGATTGTACGAAAACTGGAAGCGACCTCTGAAAACTGGAGTTTTGAGGACCGCAAGAATCTGGCATTCCTTTATACGGACACGCGGGAAGCTACGCGCGGAGAGATCTCGCGTGCCGCCAGGTTCATTCCGCTGGTACTACCGCACTTTTCGAACCTTCGGGACATGCGCCCGTGGATTACGGAGTGTGTGCCGGAGCTGAAATTCCTTAGCTTGTCGCGGGAGGGAGCCTTGGGTACCCTCGCCAACGCGGGAGTGGCCGGTCGTTTCAACTACAGCGACATCCGAGGGCACCTTGATTCCACAATCGAGCAGATTTGTCCCTACTATGAGGGGATAACCTACCTTCGTATCCATATAGTAGCCTTCCTGGGCGGGGGTACCGTTGGCGCCCTTCCGGTACTGCTGGCGGCGCTGTCCGAGGTGCGGGGAACGGCATACAACTTCAGCGTGGTGCTGCACCTGCTACTGCCGCAGCGGGGGATGTCCCGTGACCCGGAGACCACCTATCCGCTGCAACTTCGAAACGCCTACGCGATCCTGCAATTCCTGCGGTCCGTGACCGGTGTGCAGGCAGGTCGCGGGGAGAGCACCGGTAGTGACACTTTTACCATAACGGTGTACCCTGATAAACGAATTGAAGCGATAGGCCCTCATTTCGATGTGTGCCTGTTACACCGGTCTCCCAAGGACTCTCTACCGGTGCAACGGAATCACGCTGCCCGAGTGCTGGAGGACCTTGTCGCGGATGCCTGGGGTACGGGCCAGGATTGGTGGGCCCGCTTCCACGAGACTATGCGAGAGGCAAACAATCAGGAGGACGCCCGTTTCGGGTCGATAAGCTCCCGAGAGATTGGATTGCTAGACGGATTCTTTACTCAGACTGCGAAGCAGTATTTGCAAAATCAGTGGCGTAGCAGGCTGTAGGGGGAAAGATGGCGCGATTCAGAATTCGCCGCAACAGGCCATCCTTCAGTGAAATGAGCAATGTCCTGCCGACCCCGGTGGACCCGCTCTCTTTCATTCAGACCGGTCGCCCCGGAAGCTCCGGGGGAGCGAGGGAGGCCTACAATCAGATTCTGGGTTCATTCCACGAGGCTCTGGCGGACGTGGAAAGGGCTCTTATTTCCGTTTTGGAGCGGCTGCGCCCAGAGGGGAACATCAGCGACCGTATGGCAATGGAGGCCAACAGCGACGTCAGGACGGAGTTGGCCCGTGCAAGCGCGCTGGCTGATGTGAAGCGAAACGAACTGATTGCCGGGATATCCACACGGCTGCAGGCCATGTTCCTGCAGAACCTGATCCTGACGCCTGAGCAGGACCCGCCCCTGCGTCGTTGGGCCACCCTGGCCGACCGGGTCGTGCAGCGGGATATGCCCATAGTGTCCGAACCCGCCCATAACGAACTGGATGTCAACCCCAACGAACGCCGCAAGCGGCTGGCGAAGTGGCAGATGGAGGCCGACGAGTGGCTGGAGACCCTCTGTCTCAATCGCACAGGAGAGGTTATCGCTCACCTGTTGGAAGAGATCGGGGACTTTTCCTCGTCTTGGACCGATACGGTGAACCAGTTGCGCCGTGAAGCCGTTGGCGGCGGCAGGCTGTTCCGGGAAGTAACCGATCCGGAATA
This sequence comes from Dehalococcoidia bacterium, assembly GCA_965262865.1. Taxonomy (GTDB): domain Bacteria; phylum Chloroflexota; class Dehalococcoidia; order Lucifugimonadales; family UBA3495; genus VXOI01. Next base: position 4,485,501 of record OZ253565.1, on the reverse strand, counting down.
CTGGACCTTCGACAATGAAGACCCCACTGTAAAGAACCTGGTTTCGGGAGTTCAGGCCCAGGATATAGCCTCCCGAATCCTCAATCGCTTCCAGCTCAGCAACATGGAGTTGATGGAGATCTGCCAGTCGGTCCACCAGTCTCTCGGGGGGAAGCCGGTGTATGGCTCCGACCGAGTGGACATCTTGGAACTCGAGAACCTGATGGCCGAGGCCTTGGCGATCAAGATACGGGAGACCGTGGCCATCGAGGACGGATTCCTTTCCCTCATTTCTACGGGCAGCCGTTCCGGCGAAGAACTGGGAGAACTGCTGGTGGAGATGCGGATGGGGGCCGCGGCGATGGAGGAGAAAATGTGGCGGGTCGGTGAATACCGGCTGGGCCACGTGGATTCCGCCGCTGGAGTTGGAATCACCTCGTCTTCCCTGCACGACTCGGTGCTGAGAGGACTCGGGGGCGGCCGAAAGTTCGCTGCGGTGGAGGGCCATCCCACCAACAACCATCGCTTCGAAGTCCAGATGTCGACCGTCGGGGCCTCCCTCTCCGACCTTGCCATTTTCCGCGACATGGTCAACGCTTGGTACTCGTGGCACTTCGAGGAGCGTCGCGGCGAGAACGGAAGCCGGAATGCGAGGATGGAGGCGATAAAGAAGGAGTCCTGGAAACTCTATCCGGACATTGGCCAGAACTCCGGTGTGCGCCCAGCGGTGATCGAACTGATTGACGACGACCTGCGACAGGTTTGGAACACTTCGGGTGATGTCGCCCTTCGGTTGGCCTATGGCCACCTCGACGAGGCAGACGCGGAGCCGATTCCGGCCCCGGGCAACGGTCGGGCCAGACTGGCCAACTAAACCTGTAATCGGAAACTTATTCATAGCGTCGCGCCGCCTACGTATGCAAGCAGGCGGTGCGACGTTTTTCTTTGTACAAGTCATTTTGGTTGGACCTGCTCAAGACACGACCGGCGGCCCAATAACCGTCAGACAAGCAGACCCAAGGAGGCTCAATGCAACGCCCGCGATTCAGGCTTGAGGGTAAAGTCGCCATAGTGACCGGGGCCGGCTCCAGCGGTCCCGGCGTTGGCACAGGAAAGGCAACGGCCATCCTGTTTGCACGAGAGGGCGCCAAGGTGCTGCTGGTGGACCGCTCCCTGCGGCAGGCTGAGGAAACATTGTCGGCCATTCGCGAGGAAGGTGGCGAGGCCTCGGTGTTCGAAGCGGACGTCACCAATACAGAGGATTGCCGGGCCATGGTTGACGCAGCAGTTGAACGCTACGGTGGAGTGGACGTGCTGTTCAACAACGTGGGAATACTGGGCCAGGGGAGCGTGGTGGACGTGGATGAAGACCACTGGGACATGGTGCTGAACGTCAACCTGAAGTCGATGGTGCTTACGAGCAAGCACGCCATCCCCCGAATGATGGAGGGAGGGGGCGGTTCAATTATCAATATCTCCTCCGTAGCCGGACTCCGGGCGGGCAGCACTGGCGCAGCCGTGCCTTATGCGGCCTCAAAGTCCGGCATCATCGGACTCACCTCCACCATGGCGGTGACCCACGGGCGCGACAACATACGGGTCAACTGCATCGCGCCGGGTCACATTTACACGCCGATGGTTGCCGGGGCGATGCCTGACGAGACGCGCGACCTGCGGCGCCGCGCCGGTCCGCTGGGAACGGAGGGCGATGCCTGGGACATCGCGTGGGCCGCGGTGTTCCTGGCCAGCGACGAATCGCGCTGGGTGTCCGGAATCGTGATGCCTGTGGACGCGGGTCTGCTCGCGACGACACCGCTGGCCATGCTGGAACACCTGCGATAACTGCATAGTTCGCCGCAAGCTGCAGGTTGCGCCCCGGCGGGGTCTGCAGCCCTCTGACTCCGGCCAGTCCGGGGCCTCGGAAGCACTCTCGGAGTCTCGGCATGCAACTGATCTTTATTCACGGGCCGGCAGCCTCCGGAAAGCTGACCGTGGCAAGGCGGCTGGGGAATTGACCGGCTTCCCGGTCTTTCACAACCACCTGGTCTGGTGGTGGACTTGCTCCAGGCTGTTTTTAAATTCGGCAGCCAACCTTTTGTGCAGTTGCGTGGGTCGGTCTGGCTGAGGGTATTCGGACAGGCATCCGAGGAGCGAATTCCGAGCCTGATTTTCACCTTCACTCCCGAGAAGACTATGCCTCCAGACTTTTTGGGTGACGTGGTCTCCGCAATTGAAAACACGGGAGGCAAGGTCCTGTTTGACCGGTTCATTTGCCCGGAGGACGAGCTGGAGAGAAGGATTGAGAACGGGTCGCGGGCCGAATTCGGAAAGCTGCGCTCGCTTGACGTGTACCAGGGCCTCCTGGAAGAGTACGCCTTCGCCTATCCTCCGCTGCCGGACTCCGGCCTGACTATCGATACCTCGGAAACAGTCCCAGTCGAATCGGCCTGGCGAATAGTGGACCACTTCCGGTTGTCATGCAGTGGCTTGCCTCCCTGACCCTCGGGCGACTGTCCCGTGCTTCTAGAAGAAGGCCGAACTCCCAGACATGGGAGAAAAGGCGCCTCCGATTGGTCCGGGGCGCCCTTTCGTGCGTAGGTGCTGAAGCGAACTGCCGTTGCGTAGGGAGAATTTGCTCGAAACTACTCCGCGTCGGGGTGGGTTGTGATGAAGCGGGCGGCCTTAGCGGGGTCGACGTGGGGTGCGCGGACTTCGACGCCCGACTGCTCCTCTTGGAGGCGAATGGTGACCGAGCTGTCCATTCCGCCCCAGCCACGGTTCATGGCCTCAATTGCGATCTGCTCTGCCAGGTTGGCCACGGGCATGGGCACGTTGAACTCGCGCCCCAGGTCGGTGGCCAGGCCGATGTCCTTGCGGGCCAGTTCCAGGGCAAAGCTGGGCGGCTCGTACTCCCCGCGGAACAGGGTGCGGACGACGCCCTCGTGCAGGACGTTCATGCGGCCCAGGGAGCCGCGGCGCACGCACTCCCACAACGGTTCCGGGTCGACGCCGGCCTTGACGCCCAAGGTCAGGCCCTCGGCGATGGCCTGCCGCACGCCGTGGCCGATCATATTGTGCACCAGCTTGGCCACGGAACCCGCACCGATCTCCCCGGCGTAGAACACCTTGTCGCCAAATGCGTCGAGCAACGGCTTAACACGATCGAATATCTCCCGCTCGCCGCCGACCATCACGGCAAGGTTGCGACTCTGCGCGCCGCTCTTGCCACCGCTGACCGGCGCGTCCAGCACGTGGACCCCTTTGGCCCGGAACTTGACCTCCAGCTCGCGGATGAGCGTGGGACGGCTGGTGGACAGGTCGATGTAGACAGAACCGGGTTTGATCCCCTCGAGGACTCCCCCTATTCCAGCGGCCACCAGCTCTACCTCGCGAGGGCCGGGCAGCGACGTCAGAGTCACGTCGCAACGCTCGGCGACGTCCGCTGGCGAGCTGCCCAGCCGGGCGCCGGCCTCGAGGAAGGGCAGCGTGGCTTCCTCGCGCAGGTCGTACACCACCATGGGGTAGCCAGCCTTCTGAATGTTGCCGGCCATCCCGCCGCCCATGTTGCCTAGTCCGATAAAACCTATGGTCTCCATTTTTCACCTCAGTATCCGCATTGCCTTCGATGGCAACGCGGCCTTAAATTGCGCTCAGATTATAGTACAGGTGGACATCTTGGCTGTCAGGTGAGAGGCAGTGGGTTGTCAGGGTTGGCCCGCGGTTTGTCAAGAATGACCGGCCATCGACGCGAGTGCCGCCAAGTCGGACACGACAAGTGTCGGTACGGCTTCGGTAGGCCGTGTGCCGCCGCCGCGACCGGGACGGCTGACCCACACGCTGTCGATACCGAGCCGGTTGGCTGGCCCGATGTCGTGGTACAGGCTTTCGGCGACGTGCAGCCACCCGTCGTTTTCAACGTCCATCCGCTCACGGGCGACATCGAAGTTATGCATGTCGGGTTTGTAGCTGCGGGCCTGCTTTGAGGTTATTACGGCGTCGAACTCAACGCCGAGTGCTCGCTCGGACTGTTCAAATAGGTCGTCGTCCACGTTGGATATGATGGCAAGCTTGTACCGAGACTGGAGCTGTTTCAGCGCATCCGGTGCGTCCGGGAATATGGGCCATTGCGGCAGGGAGTCGGGCAGGGCATCGGCCTCCGATGCTGGCAGCCGGATGCTTGCCTCCCAAGCCATAATCTGCAACACATCCCGCAGCACGCGCCGGTAGTCAAGAAATTCGCCGGAGGTTTGGACCTTCGGTTCGGCGTCGGCGAACAAGGCAAGGATTTCATCCTTGGTCCTACGGACGCCGTGGCCTGCAAAGACTCCAGCGACCGCGTCGGAGATACCTGTCTCCCAGTCTACGAGAGTTCCGTAGCAGTCGAAACTGAGCCATTGGTAACGGTTGAAGTCGAGCACGGTTCTCTCCGGTTGTGTCAGATGAGAGGGCCGATTGCCCCGGTCCCAAGTCATGTTAGCAGGACACACAGCCTTTGAGGGTGGGGGCGTTTTCGGCTACACTTGCCGCGCATTTGCCAACGATCAATTCGCCGAAAGGCCCTATGAGGTGCGCCGTGCTGTTTCCCACTCCCGCAACCGACCGTCTGCTGAATAACCTGGACACGCGACAGCCGTCGCTGTGTGCCTACGTGTTCAGCCATCCCAATATGGTGGAGGTGGCCGGAATCGCGGGCATGGACGCCTTCATGGCGGACATGATGTTCACTGCGCACGACTGGGACAATATCGCCCACCTCATCCGGGCGGCGCGCGGCACGGGCATCTCGCCGCTGATCCGGGTTCAAGCGTTCCCGTGGGCCACCGGCACGGACCGCCGCACCGTCTCCGACGCCGCCCGTGCCTTAGCGCTGGGGGCCACCGCGGTAACAGTCTCGGTCAGCTCCAAGGAAGAAGTGCAGGAGCTGATGGGCCTGCGTGACGACTGGCACCGGCTCATCCACCTGCGCCGCTTCAACACCGCCGAGGAGTTCCCGGAGTTCAACGCCAAGACCCGCGAGGGGACGCTGGTGGTGCCCACGGTTGAAAGCGAGGGCGGTCTGCGCGACCTGGACGAGATATTGGCCATCGACGGCGTGCGCCTGGTCTGGCTGGCCGCTGGTGACATCACCAAGATTCTCGGGGTGCCTTTCAAGTACGACGACCCCAAAGTGATGCGACTGCTGGAGAACGCGGTCGAGACCGGCGAGAGGCACGGCGCGGCCATCATGTACAACATGGGCCTTGACTCGCCGGACTTTGATGCGATGGCGGATTCGGCCCGCCGCTATTTCGACGTAGGCGTGCGCGTGGTCGGCCTGGGGGCGATGGAGTGGCACATGCAGATGGCCCTGCAGCACATCCGCCGCAAGGCCATCGGGTAGGTGTATAGAGAGTGGAGAGGAGTGAGCAGATAGAGCTTGTCTCTCTCCTGTGGCCTCCACTCTATGCAAACAGCCAGTCGGGAACGGACCGGCCTTGGGCGCCAGCGCCCGCCCCGCGGGCGAGGGAGTCCTTGAGGATGCCGATGCGCGACCGGAAGGGGTGCACCTGGTTGCGCTGGTGAGTGACACCCAAGCCGACCAGGAACATCAGGCTCTTGCCCGCCGCGTGAGGCGAGAAGAAGGCGGTGACGGCATCGTCGTAGAAGGTCATCCCTGTCGCTCCGAGGCCCATGGAGTGGGTGCACAGATACATCCGCCCGCCGATGATCCCCGCCTCGAGCTGGGCAGCCCGGTAGCCCCGGTTGCCGAAGCGCGACAGGATGGCATCGAGGTCGGCCATGAAATAAGCCACAGCGCTGGCGTCCGCGCCGAGGGCTTGCTCGAAGCACAGATGGCCAGCCTCCTCACGGAACTCGCCCTCCGCCAGTAATTGCAGCTCTCCTTTTTGCGGAGAGTAGTAATAGGTGCCGGGCGCGATTCCCTCGGCGGAGTTGACGATCAAGTAGGTGTCGATCAGGCCGCCGCCGTAGTCGGCTGGCACCTGGGAGGTCGAGGCGGCCAGCAGCGCCTCCAGTCGCCCGGCGGGCATGGGCTCACGGGCGAAGCGTCGCGTCGAACCACGGTGGGCGATGGTGGTGCCGAGGGGAGCAGAGTCAGGCCAATGGTCATCTCCAGGAGTGGGTGCTGGCGATGAAGCGGCATAGCGCCACGTCGCCGCCTCTGATGGGTCGCTGAGCACGGAGCCAATATGCAGGGCCCTCGTTTCCGGGTACTCGGTGCGCCGCTCCACGCCCAAGACTCCGGCGTCCACTGCCCCCAGGGTGCTCACCGCCGGGGGCGCGGCACTCCCGCTGCCGACGGGGACGAGGCAGAAGCTGGCCTCTCCGCTGCCCTCCAGGCCCAGGAGGGCGTCGACGCCGGCGTCCACGAACCCGGCAACGATCCCGGCGGGCTGGCCGAGCGCGTTGGCGGTTGCGGTCATGTTGGCGAGGATGGTGCCGTTGTCCCAGTAGCAGTAGCGGTATCCCCGCTCGCGGTACTTCCAGGCACTGCGCCAGAAAACGCTCGTGCAGACGATGGTGGCGGGGGCGTCGGCGATGCCCGGATGGCTTCCCGCCGATGCAGCCAGGTTTCCACGGTAATCCCCGGAACACAGCAGGGCGATCGAGTTCGTCTCTGGCGCGTAGTGGTAGACACCGGCGGCCAGCCCCGGCAGGTCCCCGCATACGACGTATAGCTCGATGGGGTACAGCGCCCCGGCGGAGGCGGCGGCGCGGTAGTGGACCTCGCCCGCCGAACGCAAGGTGCTGCGTCGGATCAGGCCAGCGGAGTAGTGGAGCAGTTGGGCCAGAGCGCCGAGGTCAATCGGCCCATGCGCCGAAGACATCGCGCCGCCAACCGCCGGCAGTGTGGCAGCCTCGGGCGAGGGCATTTCCTCAGGCAGGGCCACGGTCGGGAGGCCTGGGTAGGATTTGTACAGAGGCGGCTTGGTGGCCAGGCTGATGTAGCTGAGCTTGGTGGCGTCGTGGAAGCTGCGGGCCGCGCTGGTGTCGTTGTTGGGCATTATTGTGTCCGCCCCTGCATCGGGTTGGTGCTAGATGGTTCCCTTGTACTGAGGAGCGCGCTTCTCGACGAAGGCGCGGGCGCCGCCTCGGCGTGGTCGGGGTGCCGCGCGCTACGGGCCTCCAGCGACAGGCCGAGGTCGAGGGCCTGGTTCAGGTCGTTCCAGACCTTCTTGTTGATGGCGTGCTTGGTACCACGGATGGCAAGGGCCGGACCGTTGGCCAGTCGTTGGGCCAGCTCCATCACCGTGTCCATCAGGTCATCGTGGGGAACCACGCGGTTGACCAGCCCGATGCGCACGGCCTCGGCGGCGTTTATTATGTCGCCGGTCATCAGCAGCTCCTTGGCCTTGGCCACACCGACCAGCAGCGGCCAGATGACCGCGCCGCCGTCGCCCGCCACCAGTCCGGCCCGGACGTGGGTGTCGCCGATGCGGGCATTGTCGGAGGCGTAAATGACGTCGCAGAACAGGGCCAGGGTCGCGCCGAGGCCCGCTGCCACGCCGTTGAGGGCGCAGATGACGGGCTGCTCGACCCACAGTATGTTCTGGATGATGCGCCGTCCGCTGGGCGAGATGGCGCCGATGGGCCGGTCCTGGAGGGCGATGGCCCCGCCGCGATCGTCCATGGCCCGCACGTCGCCGCCGGAGCAGAAACCTCGGCCAGCGCCGGTCAGCACGACGGCACCGACGTTCACGTCGCGGCCGACCTGGTAGAAGGCGTCCTCGATCTCGTGGTGCATCACCTCGTTGACCGCGTTAAGGCTCTCCGGGCGGTTGAGGGTGATGGTCAGGACCTTGCCGGTCCGTTCAACGATGAGCGTTTCGTACTCGTAGTCAGGCATTGATTTCACCCAAAATATATCTGTTTAGGCGCCCTCACCCTAACCCTCTCCCAGTGGGAGAGGGGAATCTATCCCTGGGTCCCCATGGTTACAATCTCGTCGAATTCCTCTTTGGTGACGGGTTGGATGGAGAGGCGCTGGCCCTTGCGGATCAGGAGCATGTCCTTGAGCCTGGGGTTGGTCTTGACCGCCTGCAGCGTTACCGGGTTGGGCAGGGGGGCTTCGGCCTGGATCTCGACGACCGTCCAGACGGTCTCGCCGGGGCCGCTCTTGGGATCGTAGTGCTTGTCGTTGGGGTCCCAGGCCGTGGCGTCGGGGTAGGCCTCCCTGACGATGCGGGCAGTGCCCACCACTGCGGTCGGCTTTGCACTGCTGTGATAGAACAGCACCCGGTCGCCCACTTTCATGTCGTCGCGCATGAAGTTGCGGGCCTGGTAGTTGCGCACTCCGTCCCACTCCGCCGTCTGGTGCTCCTCGTTCAGCAGGTCGTCGAAGGAATAGGCGGACGGTTCAGACTTGAACAGCCAGTATTTCGATTCAGGCATATGAGTACCTCCAGTGGCGGGGAGATGACGACCTCACCCCCACCCCAGCCCTCCCCTTCGGGGAGAGGGAATTTTGTGGCCGTTGATGTTTCAGCGCAGGCGGATACCGGCGGCTTCGCGATCGTAGCATCCCTCGATCAGATCTTCGCGCTCCCGGCGCAGCACGTCCTTGCGGACGCGCAGGCTGGGCGTGCGGGGCAGCTCGTCGCGTACTTCCCAGTAGCGGGGCACCTTGAAGTAGGCCAGATGCTCAGCGCACCAGTAGACCACCTGCTCAGGGTCGACGGTGGCGCCCTCTCGAGGAGTTACGTAGGCCTTGACCTCGTCCTCGCCCAGCTCGGACGGCACGGCTACGACGGCGCAGTCGAGCACGTTGGGGTTGGCCTTGATGACGTTCTCCACTTCCTGGGAGGAGATGTTCTCCCCACGGCGGCGGATAATGTCCTTCTTGCGGTCGACGAAGTACAGGAAGCCGTCATCGTCCAGCCAGCCGAGGTCCCCGGTGTAGAGCCAGCCGTCGCGCAGGGTCTCGCGGTTCTGCTCATCGTTGCGCCAGTATCCGGGCATCACCGCCGGGTTCTTGATGGTGATCTCCCCGACGGTGTTCGGGCCGACGTGCGCTCCGGTCTCGGCGTCGGCGATGCGGGCGGTGTTCTCGAAGCGCTGGTCGGGGTGCTGGCGTGGGCGGCCCGATGAGCCGGAGCGCCGGTCTTCGCGGATGCCTTCGATGGTGCCGTAGCAGGTTTCGGTCATGCCGAACCCGACTATTATGTCGGTTGCGAAACGCTCCTCGAACTCGGCCAGGAACTCTGGCGAGAAAGAGGGAGAGCCGTAGAAGAGCCGCACTGTGTTGTCGGCGTCGTCGGGCTGTTCGGGGTTCTTTGCCAGAACGGGCATCATCATGCCGATGAAGTTGACCACTGTGGCTTGCGCCTCCCGCACCTGGGCCCAGAACCGCGAAGCGCTGAATCGGTCGACGATGACCAGTGTGGCCCCGGTGGCCAGTGCGCCCATGGTCGAGTAGTACTGGATGTTTGCGTGGTAGAAGGGCAGGCAGGTGAAGAACCGGTCATCGGAGGTGGCCTGGGTCCAGTACTTGAAACCCTGCCCGGCGGCGGCGTACATCCGGTGGGTGACCATCACGCCCTTGGGGTTGCCGGTGGTGCCGGAGGTGTAGACCAGCATCGAGACGTCGTCGGGAGACACGTCGGGCCGGTCGGCCAGTGGCTCGGAGCGGTCGAAGGAATGGCGGAAGGAAGTCCAGCCGTCCCCCGCGGGTTCGTGGCCGCGCAGGATGCGGTGCCGGATGCTGGGAGCCAGGTCGGCGGCGGCGCCGGCCACGTCGGCCAGCGATGGGTCGGTGACCAGCGCCACGGCCTCGGCGTTGTTCAGGATGTAGGCTGTCTCGTCGCGGCGGTAGGCGGTGTTGATGGGCACGCTGATGGCGCCCAGCTCCGACAGTCCGAACCAGCAGTACAGGTACTCGATGGCGTTGGGCATGAACAGGCCGACTCGGTCGCCATGCTTGACGCCCATTTCCCGGAACATCGCCGCAGTCCGCAGCACACCGTCGCGTATCTCTCGATAGGAGTATGCGGCTCCGCTGATCTCGACGAAGGTCTTGTCGGGGTCGATGTCGGTAATGCGGTCAAGGACCTGCCCGATGGTGGTGTCCCAGGGCAGCGCCGTTTCAAATTTACTCAGTGCCTGCTGTGTGCTCATACCCACTCGCCGGTTTGGTGTCTTTCCGGTCAACCTACCACGAGCGTGTGGGGCGGTCAACTGAGGGGGTGATGTGGCAGGCCACTCTGCATGAATAGTAAATTCGATGTCATTGCAGGAGACCGGGGAGGGCGAAAGTATATCATCTTGTCGCTAGTCTTGGCGTGCGCGACTTCCCGGGAAATGGCACGAATCCAGTCTCTTGACCCTGTCTATGGATGCTGCCAGTAGTTGCATCTTAGCCCTGCAGGATTCAAGACCTGTCTTGGCTTATCTTTGCGGGACATTCTACCCTTTCCCCTTCCGAATCGGCAAAACGGGTTGCTTGTTCGCAAAATAGTCCTCTATCGTGTATATCTGCACAACAGAGCAACTCATAAACTGCCCGGTACTAGCGGCAGCGTTCTTCATCCCTGTAGTCACTTTGTCAGCAAAGCAAACGAATACTCCAAAATCCGCCCCTGCCTGTTGCCGCGCGCCATTGAAGGCTTGTACGTGGCCAGGATTTGTGCCTCCACCCTTGACCTGAGAGACTATATCAACAAACTTCCCTTTCCTGATGGATATTCTGCCCCATCCATCAATACCTTTGTCGCCTCTCTGTTTCTTGTTGGCCTCCATACCATCGACCAGAGAAGCTGCCCAACGCTCAAAGCGGAACGCATTGTCTGAGGCCATAAACCGAGCGTCGTCAAGTGTCTTGGGCATCCCGATAAACTCAACTTCTGACCAAAGGCTGTCAAAATGTCCCCTCAACCTTTGCTCAATGACCTTGCAAGCATTGACGCAGACGTCTATCCCGATCCACTTGCGCCCGAGGTTCTGGGCGGCGTGAATAGTTGTCCCGCATCCACAGAAAGGGTCCAGTACGAGGTCGCCTTCGCTGGAACTGGTCCGAAGAATCCTTTCCAGCAATGCTACTGGTTTCTGCGTTGGGTAGTCAGTGCTTTCGTTGGAGCCAGCTTGGACATTGGATATATCATCCCAGAGGGATTGAACGGCTACACCGAGTCCTTCGTCCAAGTAGTATTTTCTTCGGGGCACCGCCCCCGGTTTGACCTGTACCACCAATCCTTGGTCCATCAACTCCTGCATACTCTCTTTTGAGTAACGCCAATATCGGGTTACGCCCATCACATCGTAGCTCGGATTCCCTTTTGCGGCTCCTCCCGGGCCAGTCATGCTGACAAGCTGGTATCTCCTTCCCGTATCGGGTTCGATATGTTTATAGGACTTGTCGATGTATTCCTGAGATTAAGGTGTAAATGGCTGATTGAACAACCAAGAATCAGTTTTCGTGTAATGAAATATGGTGTCGGTGTTAGGAGCGAAGAACTGGCTGCCCTGTCCGAAATTTCCCTTAACTGCTGTAGCCCGCTTCCAGATGAGTTCGTTCTTGAACTGATTACTCCCGAAGATTCCATCCATCACAGCCTTCAAGTAGTGGCTCATCGTTGAGTCACAATGAAGATAAACAGTTCCTGTTGGTTTCAAGACCCTGCGACATTCCAGGAGACGGTTCGCCATATAGGACAGGTACGCCAGTTTCGAACTTTCTCCTAAAATCAGTTTCAACCCTTCCATTAACTTCCCGTAGGACGGTTGTTCTGCAACTTCGTGGAAATCGTCCACCGCCTCATGCCATCGCCAGGTGTCGTCAAAAGCCACCTGTTGCGCCCCGCCTATGAATGAGTTGTAGAGGCGCTTAGAGTTGAACGGCGGATCAAGATATATGAGGTCCACGGACTCGCTTGCTACATCTTCCCGCATTACTTCGAGGCAGTCCCCAAAGTAGAGGCGATTAGGCTGATTCATATTCTATCCGTCCATGCCGTGAATATTTCAACACACTGCTAACCAATCAGGTAAGCCCTCCCAACCCGCTCGACTCGAGACACTTGAAATCCCGTAGATACAGCCCTCAATCTAATTGGACTCTCGCAGCACTGTCAATTGTCTTTGGCAAAGGAACCGCGTTTCCGGGCAGAGAGCACAAGATATAGTATGCAGGGTCTGGTGCGGGTATAATATCCGACAGCATATTCGGGTTCACGGCTGGTGTTTTTAGCCGTCAAACTTAATGCCACTTATCTTCCCGCTCAAGGAGGCCCGCCACGACTACGTCCAAGCTGCCGTTGGGACGAAGGGTTGCCGCCAGCGATGACCTGGAGGTGTCCGCGTACCTGGAAATCGCCCAGGGTATTGACGCCGAATCTCCCGGAGCAAGCAGACAGGTCAACGAGGGCATCGCCGTCATCGACTTTGGTTCCCAGTACAGCCACCTGATCGCCCGGCGCATCCGGGAGATGAAGGTCTATTCCGAGATCACCAACCCCTCCGACCCATGGGAGAAAGTAGAGAGGATCAATCCCAAGGGCATCATTCTTTCGGGTGGGCCCGCGAGCGTCTATGAGGATGGCGCCCCGCTGATCCCCGACTGGGTCTTTGAGCGAAAACTGCCGGTGTTGGGCATCTGCTACGGCATGCAGGCGCTGGTGCATCAGCTGGGCGGCTCCGTAGCGCGAGGCACCAAGCAGGAATTTGGCCACGCCACCCTGCACCAGGACAGCGCGTCGGCAGGCTGGGGTCTGCCCGGCGGTCGACCGCCGCTGTTCCACGAGCTGCCGCCGTCGTTCCAGGTCTGGATGAGCCATGGCGACCGGGTGGAGACGCTGCCAGCCGGATTCTCCAGCCTGGCATTCACTGAGAATTCTCCCGTGGCCGCCATCGGCAACGGGAGTGACCTTTTCGGCCTGCAATTCCACCCCGAGGTGAACCACACTCCCCTTGGCACCGACATTCTGAACAATTTCCTGTTCCGGATCTGTGAATGCGAGGGTTCTTGGACGCCCGGCAACGTGGCATCGGACGCCATCGCCCGCATCCGCGAGCAGGTTGGCGATGGTAGTGTAATCTGCGCCCTGTCGGGTGGAGTGGACTCCGCTGTTACGGCCGCGCTGCTGCACCGGGCGATCGGCGATCAGCTCACCTGCATTTTCGTCAACAACGGCCTGCTGAGGCTCGAGGAGGCCGAGCGGGTGCAGGCAACTTTCCGCCGCGGCATGGGCCTGAACCTGGCCTACGTCGACGCATCGGAGCGGTTTGTAACCAGACTGGCCGGCGTCACCGACCCCGAAACCAAGCGCAAGGTCATAGGAGAGGAATTCATCCGCGTTTTCGAGGAAGCCGCCACGGGATTGGGCGAGGTGGAGTTCCTGGCGCAGGGTACTCTGTACCCCGATGTCATAGAGAGCGAAGCCCCCCGCAATGCACCGGCCGGGGCCCAACTTTCGGCGCGCATCAAGACCCACCACAACGTGGGCGGGTTGCCCGAAAACATGAAGCTGCAACTGGTGGAGCCGCTCCGATACCTGTTCAAGGACGAGGTGCGCGACGTGGGCCTGGAGTTGGGACTGCCTCCGGACATGGTCTACCGCCAGCCCTTCCCCGGTCCGGGCCTCGCCATCCGTGTGATCGGAGAGGTCACGCAGGAAAAGCTGGAGATGCTCCGCGCCTGCGACTGGATCGTCATCGACGAGATCAAGGACGCCGACCTTTACAGCCGCGTCTGGCAGAGCTTCGCGGTGCTCAGCGACAGCCGCACGGTGGGTGTGCAGGGCGATTTCCGCACCTACGGCTATGTCTGCGCCATTCGCTGCGTAACCAGCGAGGATGCCATGACCGCCGACTGGGTGCGCCTACCCTACGAGGTGCTGTCCCGCATCTCCAACCGCATCGTAAACGAGGTGCCCGGCGTAAATCGGGTGGTCTACGACATAACCAGCAAGCCGCCGGGAACAATCGAATGGGAGTAGTCGCGGCGGTGGTCTGGGGAGATGTAGAGACTTTTCCGCAGGGATGGGTGTGGGCGTGAAGGTGCTCCTGGTTGGCGGTGGCGCACGGGAGCACGCACTGGCCTGGCGCATCGCCCGCAGTCCATCGCTGACCCGCCTTTGGGTTGCGCCAGGGAACTACGGCACAGGCGACATCGCTACCAACCTGAACGCTGGGTCAACAGTTGATGACCTTGTTGGCGCCGCTCGGGATGTGTCCGCGGACCTGGTTGTGGTGGGTCCCGAGGCCCCGCTGGCGGACGGTCTGGCTGATGCGCTGGACGCCAAGGGCATCCCGGTGTTCGGCCCCTCCCGTGCCGCCGCTCAGCTTGAGTCCAGCAAGAGCTTCGCCCGCGAGATCATCAGGGGGGCAGGCGCCCCCGGTCCGGAATTCGCGGTTTTCACCGAGGAATCCGAGGCTCTCGACTACCTTCGCCGCAACCCCGGCCCCCGAGTGGTCAAGGCCGACGGGCTGGCCGCCGGCAAGGGTGTAGTGGTCTGCTACGATGAGCGAAGCGCGTTTCGGGCAGTTCGTGCCAGCATGAGAGGAAGAGCTTTCGGGGAAGCTGGCTTAACCGTGGTACTCGAGGAATATCTTGAGGGCCGCGAGGTCAGTGTCTTCGCTTTCTGCGACGGCGAACGCCTGTCGCCCCTCGTCGCCGCCTGCGACTACAAGCGGCTGGAGAACGGAGACCGCGGCCCCAACACCGGCGGCATGGGCAGCTACTCCCCGCCTGAGTTCTGGACGGACGAGTTGCGCGCCGAGGTCGAACGCACCATCATGCGGCCCGTGGTTGGCGCGATGGCCGAGCGAGGCACACCGTACCGCGGGGTGTTGTACGCCGGGCTGATGTTGACCGCCGCTGGGCCGAAGATCCTGGAGTTCAACTGCCGTTTTGGCGACCCGGAAACGCAGGTCCTGATGCCCCGCTTGGTCTCGGACCCGTTGGAAGTGATGCTCGCCTGCGCGGAGGGACGCCTCGACCCTGACTCCGTATCTTGGAGCGACCGACAGTACATGGGCGTGGTGATGGCCTCGCTGGGCTACCCGGACAGGTACGATACTGGTATCGCCATCTCGGGGCTGGAAGAGGACAATTCAGACAATTCGGGGGAAACGATGGTCTTTTGCGCCGGCGTGGCCCACGGGGCGGACGACCACCCGGTCACCAACGGCGGACGGGTCCTGACCGTGGTCGGCGGAGGCGATGATCTCAGGGAGGCGCGGGAGAGGGCGTACGCCCGGCTATCCGGTATCGCCTTCGACGGTGCGCATTGGCGTACCGACATCGCTGCCGTGGGTGCCGGGATGAGGGCATGACCCGGCCCTCACGCGATGGACGGCCGGCTCAGATGAGTCTTAGCGAATTGAGGCTGGTGTACGAGGAGTCCATAAACTCCGGGGCTGACTCGTCTTACCGCAAGCGCCGGTGGAGCCGGGCTGCCGAGTTCGCTGGTTGGATTGCGCAGGATGCCCTGGCATCGCTCGAAACGAAGAACGCCCTGCGGCTCTACCGGGCCTCAGGAGGACGTGAGGCAGCGGCGTTCTCCAGCGTTCCCATTGAGGAGCTGAGAGACAGCCTAGATTTCCTTTTATATGATACTATCAAGCTCGAAGGCCGCGCTGATGAGTGTATCTCCCCTGACGGTGCCTACAAGCTCGATGGGGCCGGTAGAGAGTTCGTTTCCTGGCTGCTGTGCCTCCGGGATCCGGCGCTGCTCGGCGTGTGGAACACGAGCGCCGAGCGTATGCTCAAGCGCATCGGCGCCTACCCCGATTCGATGAACCGCGGCCCAATGGGCATTCGGTACCTTGACCTGATGGAAGCCTTGGCGCGGGTGGGGGCACAATTGGGCCTGCGCGATTTTATTGAATTGGACATTCTTGCCCACCTTTCGACGAGAGCCCGCGGCAGACAACGGAAGTCTGCGGAAAGAGAAAACTCGGAGTTAAACAATGCCCTGGCGTGAATCGCTGTTGCATCTCAAGGAAGAACTCACCTCGTCTCGCGTCACCCGGCTTGAGCGACTCGAGGCCCTCGACAGGCAGGTTGCGGCCGAGAGGGAGGATCTGCTTGCCCGGCAGACGTCACTCGAAATCGCAACTCTCATCGCCGAGATGAACGAGGTATTACTGGACGGAAAGGGCCAGGTTGAGACCACCGTCGAATGGGAGGCGGAAGACGACGAGGACATGTTCGAGGGCGAGGACGACATGGCCGACGTCATCACCACGGCCCTGACATGGGATGAGGGCGAGGAACTGGAAATCGTAGTTGAGTTGGTGATGCTCGATGACGGCCTTTCGCTTGTGGTGAATGGTGTGCAGGTTCGACAGGACAGAGAGGCTCTGGAGCGGTCGCTGCTCAACGCCTTTCGGGAGCAATTGGAGGTCTAGCATCTTCATTGCATGGATACCGAATCCAGGTATCCCCGTATTGGTTGGCAGGTGTTATCATTGACGGCGGTGTTTTTGTTGCTCTCCCGGATAATTGAGCCGGATAATTGAGAGCGAATGACTTGGTAAGAGCCTTGAACCAAGAGTATATGGAGGACGATCAGACATGACCAAGGGCCTGAGCCGGAGGCTGCCGTGCCACTGGTAGGAGTCGTAATGGGAAGCGCGTCGGACGAGCCGGTGGTGAGCGAGGCCGTCAAGACGTTGGAACAGTTGGGAATTGACTACGAAGTTCGCGTTATGTCCGCTCATCGCACCCCGGAACGAGTGGCCGAGTACGCCCAGCAGGCGAGGGACCGGGGTATTCAGGTGCTCATCGCCGCTGCCGGCGGGTCGGCGGCCCTTGGCGGCGCACTTGCCGCCTGGTCCACACTGCCCGTGATCGGCATACCACTGGCCTCAAGCGAATTGAAGGGCATCGATGCCCTGCTGTCCACGGCGCAGATGCCGCCCGGCATTCCGGTGGCCGCCATGGCCGTGGGTGCATGGGGCGCCCGAAACGCCGCCTTCTTCGCCGCCCAAATCCTGGGTCTGCAACACCCTGAAATCAGGCAAGCATATGACGACTACCGACGCGAACTCCGCGAGCGGTAAACTCTCTCCCGCCTTTCTTACCGACTTCGACGACACGGCCGCGGTGCAAAACGTGGCGGAACTGTTGCTCAACCGTTTCGGCGACGCCACGTGGAGGCAGGTGCGACAGCAGTTTCGCGACGGCCAGATTAACCTGAAGGAATACCAGGAGCTGACTTTCAGGAACATCCGGGCCGACCGTTCCGCCATGCAACACTATGTACGCGAGTACGCCAGGCTGCGGCCATATTTCTCAGAACTGCGCTCCTACTGCCGGAGCAACAACATTCCCATGGCAGTCGTGAGCCAGGGGCTGGACTTCTACATCTCGGCGCTGCTTGAACGGGATGGTTTCGGCGACGTGCCAATCTACGCCGTCGACACAATCTTCGAGCACGGGCGCATCTCGTATCATTACAACCACGTTTATCCCGGTAGGGAGAGGCAGGGAAACTCCAAGGCGCTGGTGGTCGAACAGTTTCAGAAGCAGGGCTATTACGTCGTCTTTGCTGGTGACGGAGCCTCGGACCAGGAGGCTTCGCAACAGGCCGACATGGTCTTCGCGCATCGTACCCTGGCCCGTTTCTGCGACGAACAGGGCATCGATTACAAGCCCTTCACTGACTTCGAGTCGATACTGCTGACTTTGCGCGAACTGCATCTTAACGGCTCAGCAACCCGCTGAAGCCATCACACAATCACACGGGGCCAACGCTGTGATAGACCGATATTCCCGTCCCGCCATGAAGCGGGTATGGTCCGACGACAACAAATACGAGAAATGGCTGGCAGTAGAGCTGGCCGCCTGCGAGGCCTGGTGCGAAGAGGGTGTCATTCCCGTCGAGGATATGGCCGGCCTCCGGAAAGCGAAGTACGACCCGCAGCGAATGGATGAGATCTTCCAGACGACGCGCCACGACGTAACCGCTTTCATCTCGTCGATCACCGGCACCATGGGTCCCGAGGGCCGCTGGCTTCACCTGGGGCTGACCTCCAGCGATATGCTGGATACGGGGTTGGACCTGCAACTGGTAGAGGCCGGTGGGCTCTTGCTGGAGGAAGTGGACAAGGCCATAGCGGCCCTGGCCGAGCAGGCCCTGCGCCACAAGGACACCTTGATGATGGGGCGCACGCACGGGGTGCACGCCGAGCCCATGACCATGGGACTGAAGTTGGCCCTGTGGTGGGACGAGTTGAACCGCCAACGCGAGCGGCTCGAAGCGGCGGTGGAGACCGTGAGGGTAGGCAAGATTTCGGGGGCCGTTGGCACCCATGCCACCGTGCCGCCCTCCGTCGAGGAGCGGGTCTGCGATCGCCTCGGGCTGAAGGTGGCAGGAATCTCCAACCAGGTAATTCAGCGTGACCGCTACGCACACTTTGTGACCACGCTGGCGCTCATCGGGGCCTCCCTGGAAAAGTTCGCCACGGAGATCCGGTCGCTACAGCGCACCGAGATCCACGAGCTTGAGGAACCCTTCGGGCACGGCCAGACCGGCTCTTCGTCCATGCCCCACAAGCGCAATCCGGAGCTGGCCGAGCGCATCTGCGGACTGGCCCGTCTCATCCGGGGCAACTCGATTACAGCACTGGAGAACGTGGCCCTCTGGGGTGAGCGGGATATCAGTCATTCCTCGGCGGAACGCATCATCCTTCCCGATTCCTGCCTGGCCCTCGACTACATCCTGAGCATTTTCACCCGGATTATCGAAGGGCTGCGGGTATTCCCGGAGCGGATGTACGCCAACATCGAGAGCAGCATGGGCCTGATATTCAGCCAGCGGACGCTGCTGGAACTGGTGGACAAAGGCGTGTCCCGCGAGGATGCTTACAAGATTGTCCAGAGCAACGCCGCCCGCTGCTGGGAGGAGGGTCGGGACTTCCGCGAGCTTCTCAAATCCGATGGCCGGGTTGCGTCGTATCTTTCGACGGCTGAGCTGGACGCCCTGTTCGATTACGGCTACTACACCCGTTATGTCGACGACACCTTCCGGCGGCTGGGCCTGCTGCATTCAGCGGCTGGTTCGGCGGAGTTGATCGCCCAGTCTGCCAACGCAGACTGACTCCTGGTGGACTTGTCTGAAACAGTAGTCCGGTGGTCCGCCCGCCGTCCCTCACTCGCGCGTCGTCGGTGGTTTCGACGAAGCATGTCCCCGAGGAAGCGGGGATCCGGATGGCGTATCATCGAAACCCTTGGACCTGGTTGAAACGTTGAACCTGATTTGAACCCGATTTGATCCTGGTTGAAACGTTGAACCTGATTTAAACTTGGTTTGAACCTGGCTTTCAACTGCAAGAAAGATTCAGAGCCCCCCGCATTCGGGGAATGACTTGAGGACGAGGACACGGAATGATCATCGAAACACCGCTGCCCGGTAGGACGCATCGGGGCAAGGTCCGCGACACCTACGATCTCGGCGGAGGCCGGCTGCTGATGGTGGCGACCGACCGCATCTCCGCATTCGACGTTGTGTTGCCCACGGGCATCCCGGACAAAGGTCTTGTGCTGAACCGCATCTCGGCCTTCTGGTTCGGCAAGACGGCCCACATAGTCCCCAACCATCTGATCTGCCTGGCAGACTCGCCCGACGCGGGCGGATACCTCTCCGGAGGCAATGGTTCCGGGCTGTCCGGGCCGATTCCGGCTGAGGTGGCACAACAGGCAATGGTGGTCAAGCGAGCCGAGCGCATCGACATCGAGTGCATCGTGCGCGGCTACATCACCGGCTCCGCGTGGTCCGAGTATCGCCGCAGTGGGACGGTGCAGGGCATGGTTATGCCTGCGGGTCTGGTTGAGGGCCAGCGTTTTCCTGAACTGTTGTTCACTCCCACCACCAAGGCCGAGGAGGGCCACGACGAGAACATGTCGCGCCAGCAGGTGATCGACATGGTCGGCGCCGAAATGACATCAAAGCTGGAGGAGACCAGCAAGGCCGTCTTTGCCTTCGCCGATGACTTCGCCCGGGAGCGGGGCATCATCCTGGCCGACACCAAGATGGAGTTCGGCCTCCTCGACGGCGAGCTGATACTGATCGATGAGCTGCTGACCCCCGACTCCAGCCGTTTCTGGGACGCCGAGGGCTACAATCCGGGACGCTCGCAGCCCAACTTCGACAAGCAGTTCGTGCGCGACTGGCTGGACGGGCAAGGCTGGGACCACGAACCCCCCGCCCCCGAATTGCCTGAAGATGTAACCTCAAGGACCACCGAGCGATACCGAGAGGCTTATGTCCGCCTGACCGGCGAATCCCTGTAGCTGGCCCTGAATCCATCCGGTAACCAACGCACGGAGAATCCCTTTGCCCGAGTCGAGACATCGCCGCAACCGTCGGCCCCGCAACCTGGAGATCCCCCGTTCCTCTGGCAGGGGCGGTACAAACAAGGTCATCTTGATCGGTTCCATCATCATAGCGGTGCTGGTCATTGGCAGCTTCGCGGCGGTGCCCATTCTCCAGAGCCTCCAGGGACCGAGCGATTTCTCCTTCGGCACTGCCGAAGCATACGTCGAGGGAGTGGGCCAAAAAGAGGACGTCATGCGAACCAAGGACCACGTCGACCTGAACAGCGACGAGAGCGACGACGACGTGGTCTACAATTCGGTGCCTCCAACTTCCGGAGACCACTGGAGCACGCCCAAACGCTGTGGGTTCTATACCGACCCGGTCGGGGACGAAGTCATCGTCCACAACCTGGAGCACTCCAACATAGTTATCAGCTACAACCTGGCCAACCAGGACGACGTGGACGCTCTGGAGGATGTGTACAGCGACCTCGACGACGGATGGAGAAACCATTTCACAGTCGCCAGGCCATACGATGAAATCGGCGTGGGTCAGGTGGCCCTCTCATCATGGGGCGTGAGGGACGTGATGGACGGCGTGGACAAGGATCGCATCCAGCGCTTCTACGATCACTACGTTGGTCGGCTGGGGCCCGAAGGCGCCGTCTCCTGTGGCGGCGCGCAGACCAGCATGCCGGGAAGCTAGGGCACAACCCCTTACGAGTGCTGGGCGAGGTCCCCCAGATGAGGCAATTTCGGCGCCGATGTCAACAGGCAGTTTACCTGATTGCCGTATTCCTTGGGCTTATGTTCAGCGCAGCGTGCGGCGCTTCAGTGGAGAGTAACGGCGGTTCGGGGGAAATAGCGCTGGGATCGTCCGGCAGTTACGTGGAGGGCGTGGGCGAAAGGCAGAACATCATGCGCTCGGTGAACCACGTCGACTTGAACGCCACTACTGTCGATGACATCGTTGCCTACAATTCTGTCCCTCCAACGTCCGGTGACCACTGGAGCACGCCGGTGCGTTGTGGCTTCTATATAGAGCAGGTGCCCGACGAGTTGATTGTGCATAACATGGAGCACTCCAACATCGTCGTGAGTTACAATCTGTCCAGCCGGGCCGACGTGGATTCCCTGAGGGATGTTTACAACGGGCTGCCAGAGTTCTGGCGTGACCACTTTACGGTGGTTCGTCCCTACCAGGAAATCGATGAGGGCAGGGTCGGCCCTCTCGGCGTGGGGAGTGCTGGACAATATGGATGGGGTTGACAGGGGACGGATAGTACAATTCTTTGAGCATTACGTCGGTCGGTTGGGACCTGAGGGCGCGATACCCTGTCGCGGCACCCAGGACAATAACTCCGGCGGCTAGAGGCTGACCTACCTGGAATGACCTATCTCGCAAGAATATATGTGACATTGAAGCCAGCCGTCAGCGACCCGGCCGGCCAGACGGTGCTGGCTGCCCTGCAGAGGATGGGCCACGGCGACGCTGAGGACGCCCGAATCGGCAAGTACCTGGAAGTGCGGGTCAGCGGCGGGGCCAGAGAGGCGGCGGAGGAGTCGGTGGACCGGATGTGCCGGGAACTGCTCTCCAACCCGGTAATCGAAGACTACCGCTTCGAGCTGGATGAGGTCCCCCCCGTCTAAAGCGGCCACCCTGAACCGGCCACCCGTCAGACCCTGTATGAGATCCTGATTTTCGTTTCGACAGAATAAACCGGCCATCCGTTAGACCCTGATATTCGTTTGGACAGAAAGGAACGCACCCGAATCGCAAAGCGCGGGAGTGATTGGTTATGACACACATTTATGCAGGAGCAGAGACCAGCGGGCTGTACAGGATGGCGCCGGGTTCCGACCAGTGGGAGGAGCTGACCAATGGGCTGCCCGAATCGCCTTCGATCTGTGGAATCGCGATACATCCGTCGAATCCGGAAGTCGTTTTCGCCGGGACCCAGGATGGCCCGTATCGCAGCCTGAATCGCGGCGACAGCTGGGAGCGCATGGGCTACCCGAGGGTGGCGCCGCCGGTGTGGAGCTTTCTATTCCGCCCCGGTGATCCCACGGTGATGTACCTCGGGACGGCGCCGGGCGAGATTTTTCGCAGCACCGACAGCGGCGAATCGTGGAGCAGGCTGAACGCGGTCACCATGGGCTCCAATGAGGTGTCCATGTCGTTCCCCACCCGCGTCATCGCGCTCACCGCCGACCCCAACTTCCCCGACGAGATGTACGCGGCGCTGGAAGTGGCCGGTGTGATCCGAAGCTCCGACGGAGGCGACACGTGGGAGGAGATTACCGGCAGCCTGGCGCCCAGCGAGGACACGCTCGACCTGCATGGCGTCCAGTGCGCGGCAGCGCTGCCCCACGTGGTGTTCATCACCACCCGCCAGGGCCCGTTCATCGGCCCTGACCGCGGCTCCGAATGGATTCCCGTGGACTTCGGCCAGTTCTCCGAAGTCACTTACACTCGGGACCTGAAGGCCGCTCCCCACGACCCGAACATGCTCTACGTCTCCATCGGTGCGGCGGCCCGCAGCAACACCGGTGCGCTCTACCGCAGCCGCGACCTGTTCAAGACCTTCGAGCGCGTTGACCGGGGCATCACCGCCAACTCCACCATGATGTCCCTTTCCGTCGACCCGCAGGCGCCCACCAACATCGCCTGCGCCGCCCGCGATGGCCAGGTCTTCCGCACCACCGACGACGGCGCAACCTGGAGCAACCACCCGTTGCCCGCCAAGGCCCTCGAGGTGCGGGCCATCGCCGCAGGGTAGCTCCGAAAATAGTTGGTGCAATTCAAACGTAGGGGCGCACATTGTTGCGCCCTTACGAATTGTTGGAGACTGAAAGGGATGGATGCTGACGGCCAGGCTTGGAATTGTCCTCGAACCTAGAAATAGATAACAACCGGGGCGGTCCGCCGCTGCTGGAACTGCACGGCATCACCAAGTCATTCCCGGGCGTCGTCGCCAACGACAGCATCGACCTCGTGGTGCGGCGAGGCGAAATTCACGCTGTCCTGGGAGAGAACGGGTCCGGCAAGAGCACCCTGATGAAGATCATCTACGGGTTCCACGGGCCGGATTCCGGGAGTATCTCCATTGATGGGCGGCCGGTGCGACTCAGCTCGCCCGCCGCCGGACGGCGGCTGGGCATCGGAATGGTGTTCCAGGACTTTTCGCTTATTCCGGCGTTGTCGGTGGCCGAGAACGTAGCGCTCTTCCTGCCCGGACAGGGGCGACTGCTCCGCCGGCGGGAACTGATGCGCCGCATCGAGCAGTTCGCGGATGAATATGGCCTCGAGATCGACCCCCGCCGCCGGGTCGACGACCTGTCTCTCGGTGAACGGCAGCGCGTCGAGCTGATCAAGCTGTTGCTGGCCGAGGCCCGGCTGCTCATCTTCGACGAACCCACCAGTGTTCTCGCTCCCCACGAGGTCGATGGGCTGTTCCGCGTGTTCGCCGCCCTCAGGGACAACGGCTACTCCATCCTGTTCATCACCCACAAGGTGCGGGAGGCCCTGGCGGTGGCCGATAACGTTACCGTTCTGCGCCGGGGAAGGGTCGAGGTCAACGCGCCCCGAAGCGATTTCGACGCCGAGAGCCTCGTTGCCGCGATGATAGGAACCGGGTCGGCCGGACAACACCAAGGCCATAGGCGTTCCCGCCAGGCTGGCGAGGTGGCGTTGGAATTCCGCGGGGTCAGCGCGGCGCGGGATTCCAACGGGCGAGGGCTGGACAGCGTCAGCTTCCACGTTCGCCGCGGTGAGATCCTCGGTGTGGCAGGTGTCGCGGGGAACGGGCAGCGAGTGCTTGGCGAGGCCCTGCTGGGACTGGAACCGGTGCGCAGCGGCGAGATACTGCTCTTCGGGCAGCGGTTGGCTGGCCACACGCCCGCCGACGCTCTGGCCCGCGGGGTGTCGGTCATCTCGGAAGACCCCTTGGCCGACGCAATGGTCGCCGGTATGCGAGTTGACGAGAACCTGTTGCTGTCCGGCCTGGCCCGGGGTCGTGGCGACGGATTCTGGCTGGATCGACGGAGCATATCCCAAGGCGCCGAGGAGGTTCGCGCGGACTTCCCGCTGCAGATGGCCGACTCGGAGGCCCAGGTGCGGCACCTGTCGGGCGGCAACATCCAGCGAGTGCTGCTGGCCGGAGAACTGGGCCAGGGCGCCAGCATGTTCCTGGCATACTACCCGACCAGGGGCCTGGATGTGTTGAGCGCGGAATCCACCCGCAAGCTGCTGCTCGACCAGCGCGATGCCGGGGCCGCCACGGTTCTGGTGTCGGAGGACCTGGACGAACTGCTCGCTCTCAGTGACCGCCTGCTGGTGATGTACCGCGGCCGGATTGCCGGAGAATTTTCGCCGTCGGAGGCATCACTGCGGGAGATCGGCCTGCTGATGACGGGACACAACGTTGCGCCGGGGACCGGATGAACCTGCCGTGGTCCATCTCCGCCCATGGCCTGTCCTCGCGGTACCCGGCGCTTTCCCAAGCGTGGATGTCGGCGCATCGTCCGGCACTGGGAATCGTTCTCGCCCTTGGGGTCTTCGCCGTGTTCCTGCTGGCCTCGGGCCGGGACCCGGTGGAGTCGCTGGTCAAGGCCGCCGATGGAGTGTTCGGCAGTTCCCTCGGCCTCAGCGAGGTCGGGGTGACGATGATTCCCCTCCTCCTGGCGGCCCTGGCCACCGCGATACCTACCCGCGTCGGCCTGGTCAACGTCGGCGGCGAGGGCCAGCTGTACGTTGGCGCGCTGACGGCCACCGGGGCCGCCCTGTACTTCCCCGTGAACCAGATCTGGCTGATGCTGCCGGTGATGGCCCTGGCTGGCTGTGCTGGCGGCGGGCTCTGGGCCGCTGCGGCGGCTTTGCTCCGCCGATGGCGGGGTGTAAACGAGGTCATCTCGACCCTGCTCGCTAACTACATCGCCATCCTTGTAGTAGATATTTTTGTTTTTGGCCCGTGGAAGAACCCGGAAGGCCTGGGATACCCCTACACCACTCCCTTCAATGTCGCAGCAATTTTCCCGGCCATCGCTGGAACTCGCTTCCACTGGGGATTCCTGGCGCCTCTGATTGCCCTGGTAGTTACTTATGTCATCTTGAACCGCACCATCTGGGGCTTCAAGATGCGGGCTGTCGGCGGCAACCCCGAGGCGGCCCGCCGGCGCGGCATCGCGGTCGACAGGTACATGATCGCGGCCATGATCGCCGGAGGAGCGCTGGCAGGCTTGGCCGGAATGGTAGAGGTCTCGGGAATTCACCATGACCTCCGCCCCGGAATATCAAACAACCTCGGCTACCTCGGGCTGCTGGCGAGCTGGCTTGCAGGACACAACCCGGTAACGATTGTCGGCGCCTGTTTCCTCATCGCCGTGTTCCTGGTGGCGGGAGACGTCCTTCAACTCACCGTCGGCCTTCCTTCGGCAGCCGGTCTGGTTCTGATCGGGCTGGCGCTGTTCTTTGTGCTCGGACTCCGGCGTGTCGAGAGGCGGGCGCTGTGAGCACTTTCTGGCTGGTCATCAGCGGCACCCTGACGGGAGCGGTGGGCCCCGGCGTTTCGGTGCTGTATGCGGTCTATGGGGAGCTCATCACCGAGCGGGCCGGACGCATTAATCTGGGGATGGAAGGGTGTTTGCTGGCGGGCGCCTGCTTCGGATTTCTGGCCACGGTGGAGACCGGCTCGGCAGGAGTGGGAGTGCTGGCAGGCATGGCGGCCGGTGGGCTGGCCGCGTCGATCCATGCTTACCTGATCATCTATCGCGACACCAACCAATTGGCGACCGGCCTGGCGCTTACCCTTTTCGCGGGAGGGGTAACTGCCTATGTCGGCCGCGACTACGTTGCCGACATCATCGACGGCTTGAATCCAATCGCCATCCCAGGCCTCGCCGATATACCGGTACTGGGCGAGGCCCTGTTCCGGCAGGACATCCTGGCCTACATTGCGTACGCCCTCGGCCCCCTGATCTGGTTCGTCCTGCAATACACCCGCTGGGGCCTCAGCCTTCGGGCCGTGGGCGAGAATGCCGCGGTGGCTTTCGCCGCCGGGCGCAATCCCGCAGTGCTGCAATTCACTGCCGTTGTGTTTGGCGGTGCGCTGGCAGGGCTGGGTGGCGCCCAGTTGTCCATCGGACTGACCCACACCTGGTCGGAGGGGATGACCGCCGGGAGGGGATTCATCGCCGTTGCCCTGGTTATATTCGGCCTGTGGTCCCCCATTCGCGGGATGGTGGGGGCGCTCATGTTCGGTGGTGCGGTCGGCTTGCAGTTGCAGCTCCAGGCCCTGGGGGCGCCGGTCTCCCCTTTTCTGCTCGACATGCTGCCCTACGTCCTCACCCTGGGCGTGCTGGCCATCTGGACCGGGACCGCCGACCGCGCCATGCCGGAGGGCCTGAAAACCATACTCCGCAACTGACGGACCAGCGCACTCCTCTCCGCGCCCCCGCCTTCCGCATCCCTCACCGTAATCGCCGCAGGAGTCGCGGTCCCGCGGTGTTACCGGGGCGAGCATCTCTGCAACGGGACCGTCAGCCATGGCCCCGTTCCAATTCAGGTGGTGTGCGTTCTGTAGAGGCGGGTTTCAATCCCACCCCACCACCCTGCAGGACCACCCCCGATAGAAATGGGAATCATGTCGAATATTACACAATAGAAAGAAGAGGGATGTTCTCAGCACCTCGCGTGCTCACGGATGATTCCCCTCTCCCTCTGGGAAAGGGAGAGGCGTTCCCCCGATGGCCGAAAATCTCGAAACGGTGGCTGCGAATCCTTGTCGGAGCCGGATTGCCAAAGGCTTGTGTTGGATTGGGTATAATTACCATGGAAATACCCCAATCCCGTTCATCCTTTAGCCCCACTATTCACAGTTAAGGCAAGCCCCTCTAACTCCTATCTTCTTAAACCCCCTTGCCAACCCCTTATTCTCCCTTTACCATAAGAAGTGAGTTATAGAACATCAGTACGAACTCATTTAAACCGAACCCACCCGCTCTCGAGGGACCGGATGCCCACGCCTGAAACCCACATCAACACAATGAGACCCGCCCCGGCCTTCGGCAGTTTGACCGCCAACTAGTAGCCGGGCATCGTTGAACTGATGGGTAATGGGGTACCATAAGGCCGGTGGCTAAGGGGAAGTTTGGGACGTGGGGTGTGGATGATGGTGAAGAGGTACAGGGTAGGGCTGGCGGAGGAGGAGCAACAGGAGCTGATGGCGCTGGTGTCCAAGGGACGGGCGGCAGCCTATAAGCAGACCCATGCCCGCATCCTGCTGCTTTGTGACGAAAATCAGGCTGACGGCGGCATGAGGGACGAGGAGATTGCTCAGGCCCTGAAGGTGGGCACCGCCACGGTGGAGCGGGTGCGCCGCCGTTGCGTTGAGGAGGGTCTGGAGGCAGCCTTGGGGCGCAGGCAACAGCTCAACCGGCGGCGGCGGAAGCTGGACGGTGAAGGGGAGGCTCACCTGATTGCCTTGACCTGTTCCCAACCGCCGGAGGGCCGTGCCGGCTGGACCCTGCAACTGCTGGCGGATCAACTGGTTGAATGCGAGATAGTGGACAGCATCAGCACCGAAACGGTGCGCCAGACGCTGAAAAAAACGAACTCAAGCCTTGGTTGAAAGAATGCTGGTGCATCCCGCCGAATGGCAGTGCTGAGTTTGTCTGCGCCATGGAGGATGTGCTGGAGGTCTATCACCGCCAATACCGGGACAACGAGGTCCTGGTGTGCTTGGACGAGACCAGTAAACAGCAGGTGAAGGAGACCCGGCTGGGCCGTCCACCCCGCCCCGGAGCGGCAGCTTCTTATGACTATGAATACGAACGCAACGGTGTGAGCAACCTTTTCATGCTGTTCGCGCCCTTGGAGGGATGGCGGCGGGTGGAGGTTACAGAGCGCCGCACCCGGAGAGATTGGGCCGATGTGGTGCGGAAACTGGTGGACGAGGACTATGCTGACAAGGAGCGGATAGTGCTGGTGATGGACAACCTGAATACGCATCATCCGTCATCACTGTACGAGGCCTTTGAGCCGGCGGAGGCGCGGCGCATCGCGGAGCGGCTGGAGATACATTACACACCCAAGCACGGCAGTTGGCTGAACATGGCAGAGATCGAGATCGGCGTGATGGCCCGGCAATGCCTCGACCGCCGCATCCCGGACCGGAGCGTCCTGCGGAGGGAGGCAGCAGCGTGGCAGGCTCAGCGCAACCGGGACGGCATACGAGTGAACTGGCGCTTCACCACCGAGGATGCCCGAATCAGACTAAAGTCCCTATACCCATCAATACAACACTGACGTAACACTAGTGGAAATGAGTGGAAATGCTCGGAAATGAGGGGATTGGTAAAATATTCAACGCTCCCGCCGACTCGTTGCCCCACTCCCGGCACGTTGCAATCGAAGCGGGGCTACGGTATTTTATGTTGCGATAACTCCCGTACGGGGGAATGCCGTGATAACCTACAACTGCACCATCCAGGAAGGCGTGATACCCGAGGAACAGCGCCAGATACTGAACCAAAGGCTGGTTCAGATCGGAGCCGAGGTCCTTGGCGTCTCACCTGACGACATATCTGTGAACTACGAGGTAATTCCCCACGGATTCGGCTTTCGTGGCGGTGAGCTTTCCACTTCCTCGTCTGTCAGGAGCCGCATACCCGACGGCTTTTCCCAGGACAAGCGGGTCGAGTTCATGCAGGCGGTGCAGGACATGTGGACGCAAGTTACCGGCCAGACTACCGCCGAGTTGGTGGTCGGGGCCGCAGACGCCAGTTATCGCAACAACCAGGACTGAGCCCGCACAGCCACAAGACAGGACAGATTCCAACCTGGCATTCCCGCGAGAGCAGGAATCCAGGGCTTCAACTATCCCACCTACAGGGATTTACCAATTAGACGGCAGAACAGGAGAGAAGCCATGCCTATCTATCGCTTCAAAGTTCCCGCAGGGTCCGTCCCATTCGAACAGCGCGAGAAGGTCGCTGTGGACGTCACCGATGTTCACTGCGGTTCGACTCTTGCCCCTCGCCATTTTGTCCACGTCTACTTCGACGAGCAGCCCGAGGATTCGTCGGACTACCCGACCCGCTACTACCTCGACGCGATTAACCGGGCCGGACGTACCCAGGAAATCAAGGACAAGCTGCTGGACGACCTGCTCAACGCGTTCGTCAGGCATACCGGCGTTTCCCGCGATGATATCAGCGGACGAATCGGCGAGACTCCGGCTTCCTGGGCCATGGAGGGCGGAGCTGTGCTGCCCGAGCCCGGACAGGAAACCGCGGAATGGTACGCCGAAGTAACCGCCGACTAGATTGTTAGAGGAATGATAACCTTGCTGTCAGGACTGTTTTCCAAGCTCGACCTCTCCTGCACCGCAGTCCTGACGGCAGTCCTTGCCGTCATGGTCGCCTTGCTTTTGGCCTGCGGCGGTGAGGAAGTGGCACCGATGTCCACATCGGTCCCCGAAGTCCCCACCATTGCCCCCACGAGCCCTGCCGAGCAGCCCGCTGCCGACACCCCCGAACCAGAGCCAACCGAGCCCCCAGCATCCGAAGCAACCGATGATCCCACCGCGCCATCCCTTGCCTTGCCCACAGAGGAAGAGTTGGGCGGAGGGTCCCCTGATCTGTTCATCAAGGTCTTCGACGAAGGACGCGCGGGCAGTGACTTCCGTCCAACAGGGGAGTTCGCCTCCGCAGCCCAGCCACTGGCCGAAGGCGAAAAACTCAAGGTCGGCATCATTTTTGTAGGTTCCCAGCAGGATTTGGGATGGAACCAGGCTGCGGCCTCAGGGGCCGACTACCTGGAGCAGGTGTTCGACGACGTGGAAGTGCTTCGCGCCGAGAACATCACTGAAACCGCCGAGGTTCAGGCCGTCGCCGAGCAGATGATCGAGCAGGGCGCCACTATCGTGATCCCCACCAGCTTCGGCTACTCCGACCCCATCAAGGCCATCATCGACAAGCACCCCGAGGTGATGTTCCTTCACCTGGGCGACCTTGAAATCTTCGAGAATTACGGGTCGTTCTTCGCCAACATCTGGCAGCTGGAATACGCCGCGGGACGGGCCGCCGGCACAGCGACTACGAGCAACAAGCTGGGATTCATCGCCGCCATTCCCATACCCTCCAGCATGCTGAACATCAACGCCTTCCACCTGGGAGCACAGTCGGTCAACCCCGACGTGGAGACCACCGTGGTTTTCACCAGCGAATGGTGCGACCCCGGCAAGCAGGTGACC
This sequence comes from Dehalococcoidia bacterium, assembly GCA_965262865.1. Classification (GTDB taxonomy): domain Bacteria; phylum Chloroflexota; class Dehalococcoidia; order Lucifugimonadales; family UBA3495; genus VXOI01. Next base: position 4,455,015 of record OZ253565.1, on the reverse strand, counting down.
GCCGTCAAGACCATGACCGACGCCGGTATTGACGTCTTGTCGCTGCAGCAGGACTGCACCAAGACCGTCATCGAGGCTGCTGAACGCGCGGAGGTGTGGGTCACCGGCTTTCACTACGACGCCAGTGCCGCTGCTCCGAACTACTGGATCACCGGCGCAACCTGGAACTGGGGACCGATAATGGCCCAGGTGGTCCACGAGATCCGTACCGGCGTCTACCAGAGTTCGGTTAAGCTCGCCGGAATCGATGCTGGCTGGGCCAAGCTGGCTCCCTTCGGCAGCGCGGTCGACGACGAAACCCGGCAGCTTGTCCTCGACACGGTGGAAGGGTTGCGCGACGGTAGCATCCAGCCCTTCACCGGCCCGATATACGACCAGGACGGCGCGGTTCGAATCGCCGAGGGCGTGACCGCCACCGACGAATACCTGCAGGGCGTGGACTGGCTGGCCCAGGGCGTCGTGGGCCGCACCAACTAGCCCAGTAGCAAGTACAGCCAAAGAGAGAGGCCCGCTCGTCCTGAGACCTTAAAGGGCGAGCGGGCCTTTGGGGTCATCTCGGGAGGCGGCTGCTAGGCGGTCTCGATCTGGCTGGCGGCCTGCAGACCCAACTCCTCGACGGCCATCTCCCGCATACGGAACTTCTGGATCTTGCCCGTTACCGTCATGGGGAACTCATCGGTTAGCCTGACGTAGCGGGGGATTTTGAAGTGGGCGATCTTCCCCCGGCAGAATTCCCGGATTTCCTCGGCGTCGGCGGTCTCGCCGGGCTTCAGCATCACCCAGGCCATCACCTCCTCAACGAACCGCTCGTCTGGGACGCCAATGACCTGCACGTCCGATATCTTGGGGTGTGTGTACAGGAATTCCTCAATTTCCCGGGGATATACGTTCTCACCTCCGCGGATGATCATGTCCTTCAGCCGGCCGGTGATCCGGAAGTAGCCGTCCTCGTCCACCGTGGCGAGGTCTCCGGTGTGGAGCCAGCCCTCTTCATCGATGGCCGCCTCCGTGGCCTCCGGCATGTTGTAGTAACCGCGCATCACCATGGAGCTACGGGCCTGCAACTCACCCTGGATGCCGGGGCCAACCACCTGTCCAGTCTCGGGGTCGGCGATCCGCGCCTCCACGCCAGGCAGCACCTTGCCTACGGTTGACACCCGGCGTTCAATGGAGTCGGTCGTCAGGGTCTGAGTAATGACCGGAGAGTGCTCGGTCTGGCCGTACGCTATGGTCATCTGGTGGGCGCCCATCCGGTCTATGACCTGACGCATCACCTCGATGGGGCAGGGAGACCCGGCCATGATGCCGGTGCGCAGAGAGGAAACGTCGAAGCTGTCGAACTCCGGGTGACCCAGTTGCGCTATGAACATGGTTGGTACGCCGTAGAGGGCGGTGCATCGCTCGCGGTCCAGTGCCTGGAGCGTCTTGAGCGGGTCGAAGTGTTCAGCAGGAATGACAATCGCCGACCCGTGCGTGATGCAGCCCAGGTTGCCCATCACGCAGCCAAAGCAGTGGTAAAAGGGCACTGGCACACACAGCCGGTCGTCCTCCGTGAGTTCGATGGCATCGCCCACGTAGAGCCCGTTGGATATCAGGTTGTGATGGGTGAGCATGGCCCCCTTTGGGTTGCCAGTGGTCCCCGATGTGTACTGAATGTTTATCGAGTCGTCGGGCTGGCACTCGGCCTGTCTCGCAGCGAGTTGTTCCCTCGAGACCTCGGTATGCCTGGCGACCATCCCAGCCCATGACCACATTCCCGCAGGGGTATCGTCTTCTCCGTTGCCACCGTATGCCGGGATATGGACGACGTTTCGCAGGTATGGAAACCGCGAGCTGCGCAACTCGCCCGGGGTGGAGTCCCTGAGCTCAGGGACCACCTCATTGAGCATCGCCACGTAGTCGGAGTTACGGAAGCGGCCGATGAGAACCATGGCGTTGGCCTCTGACTGCTCCAGCACGTAGGCCAGCTCGTGGGTGCGGTAAGCGGGGTTGACGTTGACCATCACGGCCCCAATCTTGGCGGTGGCGAACTGGGTGAGCACCCACTCGGTATAGTTGGTGGACCATATGCCGACGTGGTGCCCGCGCTGAATGCCCAGGGCCATCAACCCGCGAGCGACACGGTCCACCTCGTCGCGAAAATCGGTATAGGTATACCGTACGCTGGTTTCATTGTGGACCAGCGCCTCATGGTCGGCAAAGCGCTCAACCTGCCGGTCCAGCATGTCTCCGATGGTGCTGTTTACGTCTACCACCGTGGCGGAACTGTTGACGTTAGCGTTGTCAGCCATGATATGCCTCGTCAATTGCGTTATGCGCCAAATGCGGAAACGCGGACACTCAATTGCGCCCGCAGCGGTTTTAGCCTGATTATACTTTAGCGGTGCAACCGGAGAAACTGGAACGGAAACCTGCCCCGGCGGTGTAAAATGGGCACGAAACTCGAGCACGTAAACACCCGCGACTGCCCAATCCACGCCATGAGATAGAAATGAGACTGACAACCGCAGATCTGACATTTAATGGAAGCCCACCTTCCTTCGATAGCTATGCCCTGCCTGCCCTTCAGTCGGTGCAGCGAAGCTTCCGCACGGGAGTGGCCGCGCCTCCCATCGGCACAGTTCTGAGCGAGGGAGACGCGTACAACACTCAGTACCACTTCCTCCACCAAATGCAGCCTGTCGAAGCCATATCTGGCCACAAGGTCGCACTGACTACGAAGGCGTCCCGCGACCACCTGGGTGTCCACGAGCCATGCTACGGCCATATCCTGAGCACGTGTGTGTACGAGAATAACGCCGACGTGCCGATAGGCAACCTGACCGCACCGCACATTGAAGCGGAGGTCGCCTTCGTGCTTGGCGAGGACTTGCGAGGCCCCGGGATAACGCCAGTAGATGTGATCGCCGCCACACTGGGTGTCCTGCCGTCGTTGGAGCTGGTGGACCTCAAGGTTCAGGGAGAGGGCATCAGCGCCACTGACGTCATCATTCACAACGCACTTCACGGAGGGCTGGTGGTCGGGTCACGCCTGTGTCCTCTGGACGAGCTGGACCTGCAGTACGAGGGCGTTACCGTGGAGTTCAACGGAGCACTGCACGGCTCCGGTACGGGATTCGAGGTGATGGGGAACCCCATAAATCCCCTGGTCTGGCTGGCCAACAAGCTGGCAGAGTTCGGCGATTTCCTGCGGGCGGGGGAGACCATCATCACGGGCTCGATGGTTACTCCTGCGGAGCTCAAGCCCGGCGACTCCGTGAAGGTCACCTATTCCCGAATGGGCAGTGTCGGGGCCCGGTTCGTGAATTAATTCGAGGAATTCCGTAGCCTGGTGGAAACCATACCCCAAATCATCCCAAAACCTCTCCTATGGATGAGGAACTTCGGGAGGAAGATATGGAATGGGAATTCGAACTGGTAGCGGGCCCATACGGTGGGACGACAGAGGGGCCAGCATGGGACGGACAGGCCCTGCTGTTTACCGACATCCCGAATAGCCGGATAATGCGCTACGATCACCATACCGGCGAGTGCACAGAGTGGCGCACCGGCACCGAGGGTACCAACGGCCTGAACTTTGACCTGCAGGGTAATCTCTATGGCTGCTCCGGCGGTGGCCGGCGCATCCTGCGATTCAACGCCGACGGCACCACCACCGCGCTGCCGCACCTGCTGGATGGCAAAGCGCACAACCGGCCCAACGACCTGGCCATAGACCGCAAAGGGCGCATTTGGTTCACCGACCCGGCCAGCCAGATACCTCCGGAGGAACGAGCGCTGGACCACGCGTCGGTGCTCCGGTTCGATCCGGACCCAAATGCTGAAGGCGGCTGGACGCTTCACCGCATGACCCACGACACTTGGGCGCCCAACGGTCTGCTGCTCTCGCTGGACGAGCGGATGCTGTACGTGGTGCAGAGTGACTACGAGGGCACCCGCGACCTGCGAGCCTACCCACTGCAATCCGACGACTCTCTTGGGGAGCCGCTGGTGCTGCACGAGTTCGGCCGCGACTTTCGCGGCGTCCATCGCGGGCTGGATGGGATGTGCCTTGATGTGAATGGCAACATCGTCGCTGCCGGTGGCTGGCGCCAGGCCGGACCCGGACCGCTGATTCACGTGTTTGCGCCGTCGGGCCGGATCATTGAGACTCACCCGGTGCCCGCCGACTGGCCCACCAACTGTGCCTTCGGAGGCCCGACCCTTGACACGCTCTACGTTACCACCCGGGGTGGGCACCTGTTCCGGGTCAATAACACCGGCCTGCGCGGCTATATCCTCTATCCTCCGTAGGGATTGCCCAGCACAAGACTTCGACTACAGATTGACCATTAACGCCACCTCTGTTTGAGATTATGTAAACAGCCCTAAACAAGTCCAGGAGTTGATTATGACAACTGAGCAGGCAAACCCAGCCTCCGCTGAGGAAGCCTTCGACGTCATTGGCACCCGGCCCATCCGCCACGATGGCCCGGACAAGGTTACTGGCCGCGCCAGGTATGCCGCCGACATCCATCCCCCAGGCTGGCTGGTGGGCAAGGTACTGCGCAGCCCCCACGCCCACGCCAGGATCCGGGGCATCGATGCCACTCGCGCCCTGGCCATCCCGGGAGTGAAGGCGTTGGTCACTGCCGCCGACCTGCCCGACGTCTCTGCGGAGATCGCAGACCAGGAAGAGGGAATGACGGTCAACTACGGCTTCTACAGCCGTAACGTGATGGCCCGCGAGAAGGCCCTCTACTGCGGGCACGCCGTAGCCGCCGTGGCCGCCACGTCGGCGGGCGCGGCGGATGAGGCGCTGGCAGCCCTGGACGTGGATTATGAGGTCTTGCTTCCGGTGCTCAACGCGGACGACGCCATGCGGGATGACGCCCCAATTCTGCACGAACGGTTGGTTACGTTGTCGAATCCTGGTATGCGGCAAGGCGGATGGGGCGACCCCGGTAAGCCCAGCAACATATCCAACCGCTTCGAGTTCCGGCTGGGCGACCCGGAGGCCGGATTCGCCGAGGCCGACGTTATCGTGGAGCGCGAGTTCCACACGCGACCGGTGCATCAGGGTTACATCGAGCCTCACTCGGCCACGGCGCAGTGGAGCAGCGACGGCTCCGTGACCATCTGGGCCAGCAGCCAGGGCCACTTCGCCCTTCGCGACCACACGGCCGCCATCCTGGGCGTCGGTGTGTCTCGGCTAAAGATTATACCCATGGAGATCGGCGGCGGATTTGGAGGCAAGGGTCAGGGCGGCTGTTACCTGGAGCCGGTGGTTGCCGCTCTATCCCGCAAGTGCGGCCAGCCGGTCAAGATCGCCATGACCCGCGGCGAGGTGTTCGAAGGCACTGGTCCGACTTCGGCCAGCCACATCCGAGCCAAGCTGGGCGCTACCCGCGAGGGCAAGCTGGTCGCCGCCGACTGCACCCTGGTCTACGAGGCCGGAGCGTTCCCCGGCTCGCCGGTACCGTCGGGCTGCCGCACCATGCTGGCGCCCTATGAGGTGCCAAACAGCTTTATCGAGGGCATTGACGTGGTGGTAAACACCCAGAAGGCCGCCGCCTACCGCGCCCCCGGATCGCCCACCGCGGCCTTTGCAGCCGAGTCGGTGATCGACGAGATCTGCGAGCAGATCGGGATGGACCCGGTGGACTTCAGAATGCGAAATGCCGCCAAGGAAGGCTCCCGCCAGCCGACCGGCCCGATATTCCGCAAGATCGGCTTCGTGGAGACGCTGCAGGCCGCCCTGGAGCATCCGCACCTTGCCGACCCGCTGACCGGAGCCAATCGCGGGCGCGGCATTGCGGCTGGAGCCTGGTTCAACAGCTCCGGACCGGCCAGCGCCGTGGCCAGCGTGAACCCCGACGGCACTGTGAGCCTGGTCGAGGGCTCGCCGGACATCGGTGGCTCCCGCGCCGTAATGGCCATGCAGGTGGCCGAGGTGCTGGGCATCCCGGTGGAGACGGTGAAGCCTTCGGTGGTGGACACAGATTCCATCGGCTACAGTTCCGGGGCCGGAGGCAGCGGGGTTACCTTCAAGATGGGCACGGCCTGCCACGACGCCGCCCAGGACATCAAACAGCAGATGATCGAGCGGGCCGCCAGTATCTGGGACGTTTCGGCGGAGGACGTCGAGTACGACAAGGGCGTCTTGTCCCACCGGCAGGACCCTGAGCTGAGCATTACTTTCCAGGCCCTGGCGCCCCGGCTGAACGGCACCGGCGGCCCCATTGTGGGCCGGGCCACCGTCAATCCCGGCGGCGTGGGCAACGCCTTCGGGCTGCATATCGTCGACGTGGAAGTCGACCCTGAAACCGGTAAGGTAACCATCCTGCGCTTCACGGCGCTGCAGGACGCCGGACGGGCGATCCACCCCAGCTACGTGGAAGGGCAAGTCCAGGGCGGCGTGGTGCAGGGAATCGGCTGGGCTTTGAATGAGGAGTACTTCCTCAACGAACAGGGCCGGATGCTGAACTCCAGTTTCCTCGACTACCGCATGCCCACCGCGCTCGACCTGCCGATGATCGACACTGTGATCGTAGAGGTGCCCAACCCCGGCCATCCCTACGGCGTGCGAGGCACGGGCGAGGTGCCGCTGGTGCCGCCGCTGGCCGCTATCGCCAATGCTGTATCGCGCGCCATCGGCAAACGCCTGACCGACCTGCCGATGACCCCTGGCCGCATCCTGGAGGCCATCGGGTATTAGGGGCGGTAACCCGAGAGGTTGGCACGAGGGGGCCGGAACGTTGCTGTTCCGGCCCTCTAGCTTTGCCAACTCCACAGTTGGCCAGTGATTTCAGGGGATGGGAGCGCTGATTAGGTTTTCTTCTCCAAATGCCTGTGTACTCATAACTAAGATTCGTTGCGAGGTCTCGAATGAAGGATTCACTGAGGCCAGTTTCGGCAATCGCTATACGCATCAGACTCCCTGAATCGGCATCGATCCATAATTCATAATGCTGTTCGACTTCGGGCTCAGGCGTTTGGCCGGGAATAGTGTCGAAGAGGTGAAAGAATAACACAAAATGCCTGACCTGGGCTGCGCTTTCTGGGGTCGCGCGTATACGCCTGGCTCGAGAAAATCCTGGCCGCCGTAGAACAGGATCTTTTCTATGGATTGGTAGAACCCTGAGTCCGCATTCGACTTGGTCCACTGCCCTCCCAGAGGCCGTAAGAATACGGCCCCGTCGACAAAGAGTTGCTCACTCCTTGCCTAATTCGCCCAATTCTCAGTCCGCGTGGACTCGAGCTGCGTCACGTGGATGTCCTATCCCGACACTCGCGCTTCAATTACAGTACTCTCGACATCCTCGGGGCCTTCGACCTTAATAGACACGCCGTACTTAATGGACACGTCGTAGTCTTTTGCCGAGGGTTCCGCACACGCTGCGGTATTGTTTCGTACGCAGTGTCGATATCGACGGTTGCGGCTGTGGTCGGAGCGGGAGCCGTCATAGGCGGCGTAGGAGCAATCGCGGTCGCGGTCGCAGTTGCCTGGGCTGTTGGCAATCGCGGATCCAGTGCGATGGCGGGGGGGCGTGACACCCAGGAGAGATGGGGCAGGTGTGAAGCTGGGCTGTGGCGTGGGTTCGGGAGTGCGAGTTCGGGTGGGCGGTGGGAGAATATTCGGGGTTGCGATGGAGGTGGATTGGCTGCCGGTACAGAGTCCAGCAGCCAACAGCGTAGCGGAGAGTACAAACAAGATAACCACTGCCGAAATGGTGCGACACCGCGTCATTGGATCCAGCCAGCAGGTTATGTTTACTGATATTTGACACTCGTTTGCTGTATGTTAAGTCCAGTTACGGAGTCTTCTGGAACGGATCTGTGAGCTCCAGCTCCTCGCCGATCTCGCGCAGGGCCGGCAGGACCTCCTGGCCCATCAGTTCCAGGCAGCGCATGGTGTCCTCGTGGCTGATGGTGCCGTCGTTGGTCCAGATGGACAGGATGCCCGGGCGCATCACCGACATCACTTCCCGCAACTGCTTGATGACGGTCTCCGGGCTGCCGATAATCCAGCGCTTCGACTCCAGGATTGAGTCGTAGGCCGCCGTGTCTAGGCCGCCCACCCGGAAGGGGTCGGAGCGGATCTGCTCCCGAATGCGGAGGTAGCGCGGGTCCTGGCTGGCGCTGGCGTAGCCCACCGGAGACTGGTAGTCGCGGGGCAGCGGGATGCGGCCCACGCCGATGTTGCCGGTCATGTAGCCTTTGCCAACCTCTTGGGCCTTCTCGTCGGTGTCCTGCACGTGAATGCGTACCAGGTAGCCAAGGTGCTCGGGCCCTGGCTCATAGCCCACCTGACGGGCGTTCTCCGCGTAGATTTCCTTCATGTCCTGGGTGGACTGGATGTCGGTTTCCAGAAATATGTAGGGATAGCGGTGCTCGGCGCACCAGACCAGCGTTTCCGGGCTGCCGGTACCGGGAATCCAGACGGGTGGATGGGGCTTTTGCATGGGGACCTGGAAGGGGTTGACCACTCGGAAGTGGTAGTGCTTGCCCTCCCAGCGCCAGGGTCCGGGTTCGGTCCAGGTTTTTATTACCAAATCGTGGGCTTCCTCGAACCGTTCACGGTTGAACAGCGGGTTGGTGTTGGTGGCCAGGCTCTCGACGCCCGTCCCGCGGACGAAGCCTGAGACAAGTCGCCCGCCGGAGATCATGTCGATCTCGGCCAGCTCTTCGGCAAGGCGGATGGGGTTGTCGAAGATTGGCAGCGGGTTGCCCAGCAGCACGATCTTGGGCTTCTTGGTGATTCGGGCCAGGATGGCCGCCTCGAGGTTCATGGTGGCACCGAGGCAGGTGGGCGTGTTGTGATGCTCGTTGAGCATCAGGCCGTCGAACCCTACTTCCTCCGAGTATTCGTACTCGTCGAGGTACATGTTGTAAAGTTGCGAGCCACGTTGGGGGTCGAAGTTGCTGTTGGAGAAGGTGAGGCGCACGGCGTTGTTCGGGCTGTTGCGCACGGCCTCTTCGGTGTAATCCATGTAGGCGCGCTCGGTAAACCGCATCAGGAACATGAGTTGCCTCCTCAGTTTTGGCTGCTGGGAGTGGGCAGGCTAGAATGCCCGCGGCGGGAACACCCTGCGGTAGACGCCGGGAGAGCCCGGGGCGTGGCCGTAGGTGCCGCCGATGTACTGGTTCATCGTGTCCTGGGTACGCTGCTTCTCCCAGGCGAGGGTATCAGGCACCTTCTCGTGCTCGAACTCGTACATGGTCAGGTACTTGGGCCCTCCCTCTACGGCATTGTAGCGGCGGACGAACATGCAGCCGGGTATCTGCAGGTTGGCCGGAGTACGCATGTTGTCGTAGTAGTCGTTGTACTTGTCCTCTAACTCCGCCGGGACGTCCATCCGCCCGATCTGCAGAGCAGGGGCCATTCCGCGGCCAAGCGTATCCGGGTCGTCTCCGCCCTCGGGATAGATCTGGGTGTAGACGTTTCGGACATAGCCGCGTCCGATCGTGCCGGGACCCATGCGCTGGGTCCAGGGCGTTGGGTTGTTGCTCATCCGTAGGTACTCGTCGGACTGCATCGCCTCTGCCGATTCCAGCTCGTAGACGGCCAGGTAGCGCGGGCCGCCCTTGAGCGCCTCGTATCGGGCGCCATCCAGGAGGCCGGGAGCGCTGAGCCGCTCGGGAATGTGCTCCTCGTTGTACCAGCGGTTGAATTCGGCGTCGTGCTCAATGTCAACGTTGACGTAGACCACCAGCAGGGCCGTGCCTTTCTTTTGGGCCATTCAGCCTCCCTATTTGCCTCCTTTCCGATGGAGACAGCTAATTGTCGGTGACCTCGAAGGACAGGTAAGCGTAGCGGAGGAAGATGCCGCCGCGCGGCTCCGCCAGTGGCCCGTTGGCGACCAGGCAGGCGATGACGTAGGTGGCGCCCGGTGCGGCAGTGGTCGCCAGCTCCACGCGTTGCGGCGCATTCAGGCCCGGGATGCTGCCGGTGTTGCGGTCGATTTCGCCATTGACCCACACTTCGCCGTAGTTGTCGGCGTTGGTCTCGAACCACAGGCGCGCACCAGCCACGGGCAAGCCGTTGACAGTCTCGGGCAACTCCACTCGGATACGGTACCAGGCAAAGGTGAAGCCCACCGACAGGCTCTGCCGGACGTTGTCGCACACTTCCCAGCCTGAATCATCGTAGTCGGCGAGACGGGCAGGCGTGGCGAGCAACTGAGCGGCCAGTCCCTCATTGGGCTCGCCGGGCACCAGGCCAGGCGCGACCCGCCACTGCGCCTTCACCTGCGCCCTGTCGGCGGCGTTGTTCAAGTCCAGGGCCACTCTTGGCATGGCATACCTCCGCTGTGTTAGCTACGCGGCGATTATAGCCGTCTCCGAGGCATCTTGGACAATGGCCGACTGCAATGAATGGATGCCTTTATGCTCTTCAGTCCTGGATGTGGATGAGGCGCATTCCTTGCCGTCGTATGCCGGGCCATGCCTATAATTCCCCCTAAAGATTTGCTCTGCAGCTCAGGAGGACACTGGATGGACGTTTACCAGTGCATTCGGACGCGGCTGACCGTTCGCAGCTTCAAGCCAGACCCAGTGCCGCAAAGGGTTATCCGGCGGATGTTGCAGGCGGCCCGCTGGGCGCCCAGCGCCCGCAACCGCCAGCCGTGGAATTTCATCATCATTCAGAACCAGGACACGCTGGCCCAGATTGGCAGCATCGCGTCGTCGGGAGGCTTCATCAGCGGCGCCCCGCTGGCGGTGGCCGTGGTCATGGACCGTGGCGGCCGCCCGGAGTTCGACGCCGGCCGGTCTCTGCAGCAGATGGAGCTGGCTGCCTGGTCTCTGGGAGTCGGCGGGTGCACCGCGGGCGTACGAGGCGAGGAAAATGAGAAGGTGAAGGAACTGCTGGGGATCCCGGACGACAAGGACCTGGTGACGGTAGTGGCCTTCGGCTACCCGACGGAAGAGGCTGCCTCCAGAACCAAACTGCGCAAGCCCATTTCGGAATTCGTCCACAGCGAAAAGTTCGGCCAAGGATACGAAGCCTAAATTTCACTCTTTGAGGTCAAATCATGCGATTGGAAAATAAGGTCGCCATTATCACCGGCGCCGCCGCCGGAGTAGATGGTCAGCTGATGGGGTTCGGCGGAGCGGCTGCCCGCATGTTCGCGCAGGAAGGCGCCAAGGTCGTGCTGACCGACATCAAGGTGGATATGGGGGAGGCCACTGCCGCCCAGATCCGCGAGAACGGTGGCGACGTCTTTTTCATGGCCCACGATGTTACTGACGAACAACGATGGCAGGAGGTCATCGCCGAGACAGTGGCACGCTACGGCAAGTTGGACGTGCTGGTCAACAACGCCGGCACCGGCGCCCGCCTGACCGTGGAGGAAACGTCAGTCGCCGACTGGCAGGGGCAGATGGACGTGCACGCCAAGGGCGTGTTCCTGGGCACCAAGATCGCCATCCCTGAGATGCGCAAGTCCGGCGGCGGGTCCATCATCAACATATCCTCCATCTATGGCCTGGTGGGAAGTGGCACGTCAACCGCCTACCACGCAGCCAAGGGTGCGAGCCGCCTGTTCACCAAGTCGGCGGCAATCCAGTATGCTGGTGAAAACATCCGGGTGAACTCGGTGCATCCCGGATACTGCTGGACTCCCCTGACCGACTCTAGCTACTCCCGCGAAGAGGGGCGCCGCGAGTGGTCGCTGGACCGTATCCCCATTGGGCGATTGGGCAACGCCGACGACATCGCCTACGGCATCGTCTACCTGGCCTCCGACGAGTCGTCCTTTGTGACCGGGGCGGAACTCGTGATTGACGGGGGAACAACCGCTCAGTAGCAGTGAGCTGGCTTATGATACCCATATCAGGATGTCCTGATGGAGGATACCTATGACCGCTGCGCCAACCCCTCCGGGCCAGCCGCAGGAGCCGTGGCCCACGCTGCGCGCCCTGCCGAGGTCGTTTTTCAACGCGCCCCTGTGCGAAGACGTTGAGCGACTCGAGGCCGACGTCGCTTTCATCGGGATACCCTTTGACCAGGGTACGCTGGGCCGGCCGGGAGCGCGCTTCGGTCCCGATGCGCTCCGCGATGCTCCCCGCGCCTACTCGTATTCCGACCCATACGGAACACAGGGGAACGCCGACGGCTTCTTCGATATCGACGCGGTGGACGAGTTGCTGCGCGGCGTTACCATGGCCGACTGCGGCAATGTCCCCATCGTCCCATCCGAGGTCGTCGGCAACTTTGACCGCATCACCCGCGCCGTGGAGCAGGTCGTCGAGCGCGGGGCGTTGCTGGTGGCGGTCGGAGGCGACCACGCAATCACCTTTCCGGTTGTGCGGGGACTCTCGAAGTTCGCGCCGCTGAACATCGTCCATTTCGACGCTCACCTGGACTACACCCACAACGTGCAGGACTCCCTCTACACTCATGCCAGCCCGATCCGGCGATGCCGGGAACTTGGCTTCGTGGGGCATATCACGTCGGTGGGCATCCGCTCGGCGCGGCGGATTCCTTACGAAGAGGCAATTCGGGATGGCAGCCTGATCATAAGCGGCACACAGTTCCGGGAGCTGGGCCCCGAGGCTGTCGCAGAACTCATTCCTCCTGCCGAGAACCTGTACATCACCTTCGACGTGGACGTCTTGGACCCCAGCCAGGCGCCGGGAACCGGCACGCCAGAAAGCGGCGGGCTGTTTTACCAAGAGTCGAGAGACTGCCTGTTGGCGCTGCTGAAGAGGTCCAACCTCGTCGCTTTCGACATTGTGGAGGTGGCCCCTCCTTACGACAGCTCGGAGTTGACGGTGCAGGTGGCCGCGCGGCTGATGCAGGACATACTGGCTGCCCGTTTCCCGTCCCGGGCGACGTGATCGACTGAGCTGGATGGCAGCACGAGTGCCAGATTTTCGTCCAACATGGCGCGAGTCCTGTCGTTTCGGTGTTTGTGGCCGTGAGGAAATGGAACATCGGGGGCGGGTAGGCCGGTGCATTTGCTGTCGCCTGCGATTTCCTGCTCGAGATGGGCCGCTGGAATGTTGTAGCAGAATTGGTTTCCTGCTAGTTTGATAGGTACTTTCACATCAAATTGGTGCTCGCAATGCGTCACATACTGCTGCCGATTTTCGGTTGCCTGCTCCTCCTCCTCGCCCTGCCTGGATGCACCCGGGAAGTAGTGAAGGAGGTGGTGGTTACTCCTACTACAGGGCCCACCCCTACGACCTCTGCATCCGGGATCCAAACCGAGGATACAGCGGACGCCCAAACGGAGGGTGAGGCGAAGGTCTACCAGCTTGGCATCGCTGAGGACCTGACCACTACCAACTATTGGGCCTACGTCGGGCCCGACGGTACGGTCTGGAACGGATACGTACTTGCCGGGAGCAAGCCAGCACTATACAGCTATTCCGCCCAGAGATTTGACTGGGTCCCCTCGCTGGCGGCCGACTTCCCGTCGCCTCTGGTGGAAGAGGTTGTAGACGGCCAGACTTTCTGGACCACAGATCTGGAGCTAAAACAGGGCGTCAAGTGGAGTGACGGCAACGACGTAACAGCTGACGACTTCGTGTTCACAGCTCACACGGCGACCGATTTGCAGTTGACTGGCAGTTGGCGGTCGATAGTGGACCCGGACTATTTCGATCATGCTGAAGCCGTCGGACCCAGCGGACTGAAGATTTTCTTCAAGAAAAAGCCGGGACTGGCCCGCTGGCAGTTCGGACTGGCGTTCATGCCCATCTTTTCCAGGGCCTACTGGGAGCCGGTGGTAACGGAAGCCGAGCAGGCGGGCGATGTCACCGAACAGCAAAAGGTCCTATACGCCCACGTGCCGGACGGGGAGCCCAGCGCGGGCGGATTCCTCTTTGAGCAGTGGGAACGGGGCGCCTTCGCAGAGAAGGCTATGAATCCCGATTACTCGTTCACCGGAACCGAAGTAACGCAATACGCCAGCGGAGCCTACGCCGTGGCTACCGCCGGCTTTGCTGAATTCACCGCCTACGGCGAACCCACCGGCGAAACCGTCCTCGAGTACGTGGAGGGCCCCTATTCTGAGAGCACCATCTACTCGATTTACGGCAGCCAGGATGCTGCCGTTCTGGCGCTCAAGAAGGGCGACATTGATTTCATGCTGAATCCCTTGGGTCTTTCCTCGGGGCTGCAGGAACAACTCTCCAGTGAAGCCGGACTGACGACCATCGAAAATACCTCCGATGGCATGCGTTATCTGGGGTTCAACTTTCGTAAGGCCCCTCTGGACAACAAGGAGTTCAGGCAAGCAGTGGCCACGCTGATTGACAAGGAATTCCTGGTCGACACGGTCCTCCAGGGTGTCGCCATCCCGATATACACTACTGTTCCCGAGGGCAACGCCGCTTGGTACAACCCGGACGTCCTGCACTTCGGGAAGGGACTTATCCGGGGGGAGCGCATAGCCCAGGTCGTGGAGCTGCTCAAAGGCGCGGGATTTACTTGGGAGACTGAGCCACGCGTCAGCGAGGATGGCCAGTTCGTGGAGCAGCACGGAGAGGGCCTGAATATGCCCAACGGCGACCCGGTGCCTGCCATGGAGGTTCTGGCGCCCAGTCCGGGATACGACCCGTTGCGGTCCACCTTCGCAATCTGGATCGAAAGGTGGCTGAACGAGGTCGGCATTCCCGTGCGGGCCAATCTAACTGGCTTCAACGTTATCGTTGAGAAGGTGTTTGACCAACAGGACTTCGACATGTGGATCCTTGGCTGGGGATTGAGCGCCTTCCCGGATTACCTGGAGTCGTTCTTCCACAGCCGCCATTCACAGCTCGAGGGCCAAAATCCCGGTGGCTACAGCAATCCCGAGTTCGACCGCATGGCCGACCAGCTCCTGGCTGAGACGGACCTGGAGGCCGCCCGACAGCAGGTGTTCGAGATGCAGGCCTTTCTTGCCGAAGACCTGCCCTACGTGGTGCTTTTCGATACGCCGATCATCGAGACATACAGGAGCGAGCGGATCGAATTCCCGTTCACCAAAACCTGGGGAGGACTCCAGAGTTCCGCAGGGATGCCCTCGCTGGTCAAGTTCAAGTAGGACCCCTGGGACTCTTCCCGGGTCCTGCGCGACGCCTGATCAGTCGGGCATAATCCGGTTCCCTCAGGACTGAATAGCGGAGTCAACCCCGATGACAGGTTACTTGGTGCGGCGTGTCGGGCAGATGGGTCTGACTCTTTTCCTGATTATCACATTGACCTTTTTTCTAGTGGAGGCGCAGCCCGGCGACTACGCCTCCTTCTACGTCCTCAACCCGGATCTGCCTCCCGACGTCAAAGACCAGATCAGGGCCGCATTCGGGCTGGACAAGCCCGTATGGCAGCAGTACCTGATCCACCTCCGCAATACCTTTTCCGGCAACTTTGGAGTTTCATTCGGCAATTTCCCTCGCCCCGTCCTGGATGTACTTGCAGAGCGAATCCCGCGCACCCTGGTGCTGTTCCTGACTGCCACCGCTGCTTCCTTTTACCTCGGCTTCTTCTTGGGGAAGGCCATTGCGTGGCGGCGTGGCGGTCTGTTTGAATACGCCGCGACCATCTCAGGCGCGACGCTCTTCACTGCCTTCACCCCGGCCTTCGCGCTGATGATGATCTGGGTTTTCGCCTTCAAACTGGGATGGTTCCCGGTGGGGAAGTTCCTGGACCCCCTGGTCTGGCGGGGAACCGAGGTCAGTGCTAACTACGTCTTCGGCAACATGCTCCTCAGCGCCGCTGCATTCATCGTTTTTGCGCTGCTCGTGATGCTACTGCTCAAAAAACTCGGTCGCCGGGTGCCAACCGCGTTGGCCGCTCCGGTGCTGGTGGTCGGCGCAGCGGTCGTGGTGCTGGCCTGGGGGTTTTCGGGCATTGGCGGTCTTGCGCTGGACATACTCAAGCACATGATATTGCCCGTTGCGACACTGACGCTCATTTCCTTCGCCGGAACTATGCTGCTGACCCGCAACAGCATGCTGGAGACGATACGTGAGGACTACGTCATGGCGGCGCGAGCCAAGGGCCTGCCTGAAAAGCAGGTGCGGGACCGCCACGCTGCCCGAAACGCGATGCTGCCCGTGGTCACCAGCCTGGTCTACAGCCTGATTTTCGCCATAGATGGCAGCGTCATCATTGAGGGGATTTTCTCCTGGCCTGGAACGGGAATGACTCTGCTTTCGGCGGTCCGGACCGAGGACCTGCCGCTGGTCATGGGCGCCATGCTGTTCATCGGCATCCTGTCATTGCTGGCGCACGCCCTGGTTGACCTACTTTACGTCTACCTCGACCCCAGGATTCGCTACCAGTGATATCGCCTGAACGGTTCCGTCAAACTCCGCCTGCAGTATCGTCTGAGGAGCCGGCTGCAGGGCTTGTGCGCGGCAGGGCACAGTTTGTGCTCACGCGGTTTCGACTTGCCGTTCGCTCGTTCAGGAACGGCTGGAACATATTCATGGACAGCAGGGTCGGCATGCTGGCCCTGTTTACCATATTCATTTTCGCCCTGATGGCGGTATCGCACCCCATATTGATGGCGACCATTTGGGACTCGGAGACATATGACCCCGTAACCGGTTACTCCTTTGGTCAATCAGAGCAGCCGGCCCCCCCAAGCTGGAAGCATCCGCTGGGCACGGACCCGCTGGGCAGGGACGTGCTCAGTCAGTTGCTCTACAGTACCCGCTCCGAGTTCGTGCTGGGCATTACCGCAGCGCTGGTAACTGTCGGCATTGCCACCGTTGTGGGAGCGGTCGCGGCCTACTACGGAGGCATGCTGGATGCATTCTTCATGAGGCTGGCGGACCTGATGATCGCTCTGCCGTCGATTTCCTTGCTGATAGTGTTGAGCGCCCTGTTCAACCTGAACCTGTTCTACCTTGCGCTGATAATCGGTGTGTTGGGGGGCTTTGGCGGAACGGCAATTATTCTGAAATCCCAGGCGCTCACCATCAGGGTAAAGCCATTTATCGAGGCTGCCCGTGTAGCAGGTGGCGGCCACTTCCACATAATTTATGTCCACATCATCCCTCACCTGCTGCCCCTTTCGTTGCTTTACATGATGTTCACCGTTACCAGCGCCATCTTTGCCGAGGCGGTGCTTTCGTTCCTTGGGTTGCTGGACCTCAGGATGAGCTGGGGAATCATGATTCACACCGCCAACACCGGCGGATACCTCCTTGGAGGGACCAAGTACTGGTGGCTGATCGTGCCTGCCGGTGCGTCCATCACCTTCCTGTGCAGCGCCTTCTACCTGGCGGGACGGGCACTGGACGAGGTTGTGAACCCAAGGCTGAGGCGCAGACATGAGTGATTCCTGCAACGCAGACGGACGGAGCCTCACATGACATCCGGGCCCGTGCTGAAGGTGGCTGACCTCTCCCTGACGTATCAAATCAGGCAGGGCGAGGTCCAGGCCGTGCAGGGTGTGAGCTTTGAGCTTGCTCGCGGGCAGTCGCTGGGTCTGGTTGGCGAATCCGGTTGCGGTAAGTCGTCGGTCGCCAACTGCCTGATGGGCCTGCTGCCCGACAACGCCCGTGTGACGGACGGGCGAATTCTGCTGGGCGGGCAGGATCTTCTGCTACTCACAGAGGAGGAGCTGCGCAGTTACCGGTGGCGGCGAATCGCCATGGTTTTCCAGGCGGCCATGAATGTGCTCGACCCCGTTTACAGGGTTGGCCAGCAGATAGTTGAGGCAATCGAGGCTCACGGCGTGGAGGCAACGGACGCTGGGGCGAGGGAAAGGGTGGCGGACTTGTTCCGCAAGGTTGGCCTCGACCCGCAGTTGATGGACAGGTATCCCCACGAATTCAGCGGGGGAATGCGTCAGCGCGCCGTTATTGCCATGGCCCTGTCCTGCGACCCGGACGTGATCATCGCAGATGAACCGACAACCGCGTTGGACGTGATCGTTCAGGACCGCATCTTGCGGGAACTGAAGGCGATTCAACAGGAAAGCGACATGGCTGTAATTTACATCAGCCATGACATGGCCGTGGTCGCAGAGGTGACGGACTTGGTAGCTGTCATGTACGCTGGACGCATGGTGGAAATTGGGCCCACGGCAGATGTGTTGACCGTGCCCCTGCACCCATACACGGCGGCGCTGATGTCGTCTTTTCCCAGCGTCAGCGGCGTAAAACGCCCTCTGTCGGCCCTTTCCGGCGAGCCTCCCAACCTCGTCAATCCTCCCGGTGGATGCCCGTTCCACCCAAGGTGCCCCGCCGTGACAGAAGTTTGCCGGACGGAGTTCCCTCCCCAGGCTGGCCACGGAAGTCACTGGGCTGCTTGCTGGCACCCGCTGGACGAGACATTGGCCCCTCAGGTGCGGACACCATGAACCGCCAGGCAAGTACGCCCCAACCCGCGACGGAACACGAGGCAGGAGTATTCCCCCTTCTGGAAGTCGTGGGACTTACCAAGCGGTTCCCGGTTTCCAAGAATCTGTTCCGAAAACCCACCGGATTCATCCACGCGGTAGACGACGTATCCTTTCGGCTGGCCCGTGGAGAGAGCCTGGGCGTGGTTGGGGAGTCGGGTTGCGGCAAGACCACCATTGGCAAACTCCTGGTCAAGCTGCACGAGCCCGACAACGGCAAGATACATTTCCGCTTTCCCGGCAAGACGAGTCTTGGTGGAGAAGAGGATCCCGTGGACACCGCTTCCTTGAAGGGCAGGGAGATGCGGGAGTTTCGCCGTCACGCCCAGATGATTTTCCAGGACCCTTACGAATCGATGAATCCCAGGAGGACCATCTACGACATCGTATCTGAACCGCTGACGGTGCAGGGAATCGGCAGCGTGACGGACCGAGTAGACCGTGTAAGCGAGATTCTGACCTCGGTGGGCTTGACTCCGGCGGCCGAATTTCTGTTCCGTCATCCTCACGAGCTTTCGGGAGGCCAGAGACAGCGTGTGGCCATTGCCAGGGCGCTGGTAATTCGCCCGCATTTCGTGGTGGCCGACGAGCCAACGTCCATGCTGGACGTCTCCAGCAGAACCGGCATCATGCTGTTGATGCAGCAGTTGGCCCATGACCTCGGGATCTCATACCTGTACGTAACCCACGACCTCGCGGTTGCCCGGTACATGTGCGACCGGATAGCCGTGATGTATCTGGGGAAGGTGGTGGAGCTGGCCGAGACAGAAGAGCTGTTGCGTAATCCGCTCCACCCGTATACGAAGGCGCTCCTGTCTGCTGTGCCGGTTCCTGACCCGGGGTATCGCCGGGAGCCTCCCAATATCCGGGGAGACCTCACTTTGACTGTCAACCCACCGTCAAGGTGCCGGTTCTACGACCGCTGCCCCATCGCCACCGACTACTGTCGCGACAACCCGCACCCGGCAACCAGCGAGAAAGCCCCCGAGCACTTCGTTGCCTGCTATGAGGCGTGATCAGCACCAGGGGTCATTGGCGGAATAGTCTGGCTTTCGGAAAGGCAACTGCTGGCAGAAGTCCCGAACCCGGAATTCACCCTAAACCGATGGTTCCAAGCAAGGTAGCAGCCTACTCAGGCTCTCGTGCCAGTTTCATCCGTTGGAGAATGCCGTGGACCAGTTCACCCAGATGGAACAGCACGACCTCCGGAGGGGCTGGGGGCCCATCGCCTCGCTGTTCGAGTTCACTGCGTAGAGAGGAGTACCTGAAAGGGGAACAACCGTGAAGGTTCGTTAAGCCCGAATCCACCGATGGACGGCGTGAGGACGCCGGAAGGGGGGTGGGGGAGTTACAAGCGCGATGGTCCGGGCTCGAATTTGGGTAGATGGGGGGTTGGCGGCGGTCTGCAGGTATTTTTGGGGGCGCCGATGGCGGCCTACAGTGGCTGTGGTGAGCGAGATGGCGGGAGAGGACACGGCAAGAGGCGCTCGCGGACCGGACTGGCGCGAGTTTGCGGGGACGTTCAGTTTGCGGGGACGTTGGGACACTGGCGGACGGGCGCCGTCAGGCCGGGAGTGGAATGGCTCGCAACCGGGCCAAGGCGCGACTGACCTTCTCCTCCCATGGCCAACCCTTGGGAAGATGCAGGGTCAGCCGGCGGGCCGAGCGTGTGAGCCGTCCGGCCAGGGCGAAGACCCGTCGTCTGAGCGTCTTGGTGGTCACGATCTGCTCACCCAGGCCGATACGGGCCGTCCAGCGGGCCAAGTTGTGCGCCATCACCTGTATCGCCAGCCAGGCCCCGTTGGCGGCGAATCGGCCGGACGGCAGGTGGTTCAGCCCGACGCCGTACTTGAGGTCTCGGATGGCGTTCTCGATCTCGGCGTGGCGGCGATGGTCAGCCTCCAGTTCGAGCGTCTCCTCATCCCGGTCGGTGATGAAGCCGTGATAGCTGTAGCTGGCGAAGAGGGCCAGTTGGGAACCGGGCGTGGGCTTCACCCGTCGGACGATGAGCCGCACCGGGGCAGCGCCGGGCTCACTCTCAAAGGGAGTGTAGGTGGTCTCGGCCACATCGGCGGCACCGTCCATCCAGTAGGGGATGGGCGTCCAGTCCGTCTCGGGTATGGCCTCGATGAGATGGCGCAGGCTTTTGTGCTGGCGGATGGTGATGGAGTAGCGGACATCCATCTTGCGGCAGACGGCGACGATGGCGTGGGCATAGAAGCCGCTGTCGGCCCGCACCGTGAGTTGACCTCTGGCGCCGGCGTAGCGCACCCGTCCCACCGTCTCGCGCAGGAAGTGGGCGGCACCCCGAACAGTGTTGGCCCGGCCCTCGCGCAGCCGGGACATCAACACGTCCCCGGTGCCGGCGGCCACGGCCAGCAGCGGGTGATAGCCCCGCTTGCCGGTATAGACGTGGTGTCGCGCCCCCTCCTTGGCCAGTCCGTAAGTCTCGCAGATGGTGGAATCGAGGTCGATGGTGAACGGCGCGTCGCCGGGTCCCGCCCCAGCGGCCCAGGCCCGGGCCAGCAACTCCCGGCTCACCCGGTCCAGTTGACGGACATGGCCCCAGCGGAAGCTGCGCAGGAAAGTGCCCAGGGTGGATGGCGCCTTGACCCTGCAGTCGAGAATACCGGCGGTCCCACCGGCGCGCAGCGCATCGGCGTCGTCGATGCAATCGCCGCCCGCCAGGGCAGAGGCAACCAGGGTCAGCATCTTGTCGCCAGTGTTGGCCCGGCCCGGCGCGCTGCCGAGATTGAGGTGATGGTCTACGAGTTCCCCCAGGCCCAGGTGTTGGGCGAGAGTGGCCGGCAGGAGCAGGCCGGCATTGGCCACCAGACGGTGGTCGTCAAAGACGATGCGAATACGGTCGGGGTGGTTGCGTGATAGCATCTGTTGGGTGCTCCTGCTTTGGGACCGGTTTTCTGTCTCAAAACCATTATCCCAGAGGCACAGGAGCACTTTCTTGTATCTTCAGGACCCCGCTACACGCCCTCCTTCGGTGGATCGGGGTTAAGGAGTGGGGAGGATTTTGCGCTGAGGCGGCTCGGGCAGGGCTGCCCTCGGACGCCCACTTGATGGCCAAGGTCGATGAGTTCTTCGCGGCGTTCACCGCAGGGTACTTCGAAGTAACTGGCGAACTGGGCAAGCACCGCGACGGTTAAACACGGAAAAGCTGGTTCCCGGACATTTACCCGGTCCCGGAGGAAATCTACCGTGGGGCTACTCTACCTGAAGAGGCCCGGACCAGGCTGGAGCACCCACAGGGATTCTTTCTAGCGTCTGCAAAGCCCCTGGGCCCCGCAAACAGACAAACTGTAGCGAGCGAGATGGTAGCAGACCGGCTCATGACGTGACGGTGCCCGGTTGCGTCATCAACTGCTTCCCTGGATGCCATCAAGTCCTGAAATAGAAAACCTCTGTCGAACACTTGAGCCGACACATTTGATTTCCCAAATCGCGCGCAGAGCCGAAGCGACATAGTGGGAGCAATGAACCGGATCGGCATAAGCTTGACACTGAACCGCAGGCCTACCAGAATCTCCCCTGAATCTCCGCGCATTTTCTCCCAGGTTCCTCCAAGAGCATGCGGAGTCGGAAGGATCGGCTTGACTTACCAGACCATCATTCTCGACAAGAAAGACCACATCGCCCGGCTCACTCTCAACCGCCCCGAGCGCCTGAACGCGCTGAACCGCCTGATGTTCCAGGAGTTGAACTCGGCGCTGGGCGACGTGGCCGGCGACCGGGACGTCCGGGCACTGGTGCTGACCGGCGCGGGGCGGGCCTTTTGCGCCTCTGCGGACATCAAAGAGGAGAGGCAGGAGGGCGACCGTCTGCTGGGTTATATGGAACCCTACGAGATTTACCAGTTCATTCGCAGCGGTCCGCAGGCCATTACCACTAAGCTCCACCAGATGCAAAAACCCACTATCGCGATGGTCAACGGCTTGGCCATCGGGGATGGGTTCGATTGGGTGCTGGCCTGCGACATCCGCATCGGTTGCGAACACTCCCGGTTTATGAACGCCTTCGTGCAAATGGGACTGGTATCGAACACCGGCGGGACATGGCTCTACCCGCGGGCCCTGGGGGTCAACCATGCGCTGGAACTGCTTTACACCGGCGACTGGCTGGAGGCGGAGGACGCGCTGCGGCTGGGGCTGCTAAACCGCCTGGTGCCGTCGGGGGAACTGGAAGAGCAGACGATGGCCTTGGCCGCTAAAATAGCCGGGAAAGCCCCGGTGGCAAACCGGCTGGTTAAGGAAATGGTCTACAGGGGCTTGGGTCAATCGCTGGAGGAACATCTGTCCGAGGCCGCTATGGCGGAGGTGCTGACCCTGACCAGCGAAGACCACCGGGAAGCTTTGGCCGCTTTCCTGGAAAAGCGGGAACCCAAGTTCACGGGCCGGTAGCGAGCCCGGGCGAGAACCGATATGGCAGACTCCCCTCTGGAGCAGTTGAAGGCCACCGTCGGCCGCGAGTTGGTGTTCCAGGCTCCCGACGAGATCGGGCAGTCGGCCTTCCGGCAATACGCCCTGGCCGTTGGCGATTTCAACCCCCTTTACTCCGACCGCGAGCAGGCAGCCGCCCACGGCCTCCCTGACGTCATGGCCCCGCCGACCCTGGTCTGCGATACCTGGCAGTACGTTGACAGCGATATGGACGACCGTGGCGACCTGCTGGGTCGCGGCCCCTTCGGGGTATTGGCCGGGCTACGGGCCGGCAACGAGTACGAGTTCTTCCAACCCGTCCACCCTGACGACGTGCTCACGGCGCGCTGGCTGGTGAAGGATGTCTACGAGCGCGCTGGACGCTCCGGGGCGCTCATCTTCCAGGTCATCGAGTCCACCTTCCACAACCAGCGGGGCGAACTGCTGGCCCGCAACACCGAGACCCTGTTTTACCGGGATGAGGTGCCCGAGTGAGTGGTAACGGAAGCGCCGGCCGGTTCCTTGAGGACGTCTCAGTTGGCGAGGAGTTAACCCCGCTTCACAAGTGGATCGACCTTCCCCGGATGATGGCCTACGGCGCCGCCACCTGGGACTTCATACGTGTCCACTACGACGCCGACCATGCCCGGGAGCTTGGCTTCCCAGGCCCCTTCGTGGACGGTCAGATGCTTGGCGCCTTCTTGGCCCAGCACGTCCAGGATTGGGCCGGTCCCCGCGCATTCCTGCGCAAGCTGGGCTTCCGCAATCGCGTTATGGTCTACCCCGGCGACTCTCTGGTCTGCCAGGGCGTGGTTACCGGGTTGTACCGAGAGGGCGACGACCCTTCGACAAGCTCAGGACAAGGGCCTGGGCTCGCTGAGTGCAACCTGTGGATTGAGAACCAGCGCGCCGAGCGCGTGGTCGAACCGGCCAGCGCGGTAGTACTGCTTCCGTCGCGTTCCTGTTCCGGACGGCCCCGATGAGTTCAGGCGCTGGCCATGGGACGATTCCGTCTTCGGCTCTCGCTGGCGTGAAGGTGGTGGAGTACACCGGGATGATGTCGGCTTCCCTCTGCGCCCGGCTGCTCGGGGATGCCGGAGCCGACGTGGTGAAGGTGGAAGCGCCGGAGGGCGACCGCCACCGTTGGCACGGCCCCTTCCCCGACGGCGAGCCCGACCCGGACTGGAGCGGGATGTTTCTCTACCTTAACGCCAACAAGCGCGGCGTGGGGCTGGACCTGCAGCACCCTCCCCAACGGGCTGCGTTCAACGACCTGCTGGCGAAAGCCGACATCCTGGTCGTTGGCGGTCAGAGCGCCGAGATAGCAGAACAGGGCCTGCGCCTCGAGGCTCTACAGCATCTCAATCTCGGCCTGATTGTCGCTGCCATCACGCCCTTTGGCCTGTCAGGGCCAAAAAGCGCGTACTTGGGCGACGACCTGATTGCGGTGGCGTCTGGCGGGCTGTCCTTCAGCACGCCCGGAGTGCCCGACGGTGTGCAGGATCCGGCAGAGGAACCGCCGCTGACCGCCAACACACCGCTCGCCGAACTGATGACCGGCGTACTGGGCTCGGCGTCCTGCGTGGCCGCGCTGCTGGCCCGGCAGATTAGCGGCCAAGGCTGCGAAATCGATCTCAGCCTGCAGGAGGGGGTGGCCGCGGTAATGCCCTATGAATTGGCTCACGCAGCCTATGACGAGGCCAAAACGCGCCAGCCGCCCGGCTTCGCACTGATGCCAAACGTATATTTACCCTGCAAGGACGGCTACGTCGTAATCATGGCAGTCCTGGAGGGCCACTGGCGCAATTTGATGGAGGCTGCTGGCGACCCCGATTGGGCTGAACTGGAGGTGTTCGCCACCGCCCGGCAGAGGGCCCGGAACTGGGACGCGCTGGAACCGCTGATGCTGGAATGGACCATGTCACACACCGGCGCGGAAATCGCCCGCCTGGCCCAGGAACGCGGCGTTCCCTGTTTTCCGGCCTACACCGTTGGACAGATGATGGAATCGCCTCACGTTGCCGAGCGAGATTTTCTTCAGGAGTTCACCAGCCCCAATGGCCGGAGTTTCAAGCTGCCCGGGCACCCCATTCGCATGGGCGCCACCCCCTGGCGGTCGTTCCGGCCTGCGCCCCGCTTGGGCCAGCATACTGTCGAGGTCCTGAGCGATTGGCTTGGCTCGCCGGAAGACGAAGCGCAGACCCTGTCCGAATCATTCCAGAGGCAGAGTGGCCCGAGGGCTGCCGGGGGGGCCGAACAATGAACCCCACTCCACTGCCACTGCAGGGCATTCGTGTGGCCGATTTCGGGCAGGTCATCGCAGCTCCGGTCACGGCCCAGATGCTGGGCTGGCTCGGTGCGGAGGTCATACTGGTTGAGACGGAGTCCCGCTTTACCACCCGCGTGTGGCCGCCCTTCGCAGACGGGGAGTTCGGCATAGATCGCAGCGGCGGTTTCAACTTGGTCAATAACAACAAGCTGAGTTGTTCCCTCGACCTGCGCGACCCCGGCGCGCTGGAGC
Source organism: Dehalococcoidia bacterium (assembly GCA_965262865.1). Lineage (GTDB taxonomy): Bacteria > Chloroflexota > Dehalococcoidia > Lucifugimonadales > UBA3495 > VXOI01. Next base: position 4,429,741 of record OZ253565.1, on the reverse strand, counting down.
TGGCCAAGGGCATCATCGGTGTTAGCGATGTCCTGGTGGAAAACTACGCGACCGGAGTGTTGGATCGCCTCGGGCTGGGCTACGACGAAGTGAAGAGGCTGCGTCCCGATATAGTTTACATGTCCCTGGGCGCCTTTGGTCGCAGCGGGTCTTTCAAGGACCTGACCGGATTTCACAGCGTGATCAATCTTTTCAGCGGCTTGGCGGCAGTAACGGGCTACCCGGGCTCCCACCCAAGAATCATGGGCGGCCTGATACCCGACGCCTTCGCTGGCTGCTATTGTGTTCTTGCTGTCCTCGAGGCCTTGTACCACCGTTCGCGCACCGGAGAGGGTCAATTCATCGAAGTGTCCATGACCGAGGCGCTCACCGGAATGATCCCCGAGGCGGTGATGGAATACTCCCTCACCGGCCAGGAACAGCAAAAAACGGGAAACCGCGACGGGCGCAAAGCGCCCCACAACGTATTCAGGTGCTTGGGTGAGGAGAAGTGGGTGGCGATTTCCGTCGAGACGGACGAACAATTCCGGGCGCTGGCACGTGCTTCCAGCAACGCTGGTTGGGACAACGACGCCCGATTTGACACCTCCGCTGCTCGATTGGAAAACCAGGACGCCCTGGAGGAGCTCATACGGCTATGGACCGCTGGTCTGGAAGTCGGTGAGGTTGTCGCCGCACTGCAGGCTGTGGGCGTTCCATCGGCCCCGGTGTCGGACAGCGCCGAAGTGCTTGCCGACACCCATCTTCTGGAGCGGGGTTTCGTTACCCCGTTGGAGCACCCGGTAGCGGGTACGCGGCCCGTTCTGTCCATTCCCTGGGCAACCGACGGGCGAAGGGTCGACGGCCTGAGGCCAGCACCCACCTTCGGTCAGCACAACCAGTGGGTGCTTAAAGAGTTGCTTCAGGTGCCTGACGGAGAGTACGAGCGGCTGGTATCATCGCGCGCCATCGGCTGAATTTCAGCCTCAAGCTGTGTGCGGCAATGCCCAACCGTTCATCTTGAGCTTGTCGAAGGAACGGAGTTGTAATGCCCAGGAACATCATCGAGGTCGACCCGCAGAATTTCCCGTGGCTGGACCTGAACCGCTACACCTTCTGCCTGGGGGCGGAAAGCGGCGGCATCCTGTACCTGGCCGGGCAGACGGCCAGCGAGTACGACCCCGCAGTGGGGGCCGTCGTCTGCAAGGGCGACCTGCTCGATCAGACCAGGATCATCTATCAAAAGCTGGGAGTGGTCCTGGAAGCCGCCGGGATGTCCTTCGACAACGTGGTGCAGACGGTCGACTACATCGACCCATCGGCGCTGCCCCAATACCGAGAGACCGGCGCAATCCGCCGGGAGTTCTTGGGTGGAACCCCTGTGGGGTCAACCGGCATCTGTGTGGAACGGCTGCTCCGACCCGACGCCCTTCTGGAGGTCAGCGCGGTAGCGGTGCGCGGGGAGAACCGTGCGGTCAATCCCGGCTACGACCGGTACGGCGCACTGACCTACGTCCCCGGCGTTATCGCCGACGACACGCTGTGGACTTCCGGCTTCGTCGGCAATGAGGAGGTCGATGGGCAGCCCTCCTTTCCTCAAGACACCGGCCGCCAGATGGCCCTTACATACGATATTGTGGGCAGCGTGCTTTCCGCAGCCGGCGCCGTCCCCTCCGATGTTGTAAAGACCCTGGAATACATTTCCCCACAGGCGTGGCTTCAGTACGAAGGCGGTGCCTCGGAATCACGCCGCGAGTTCTTCAACGGCGAATTCCCGGCCAACACCGGCATCACGGTAAACCGGCTGCTTCGTCCCGAAGGTCACGTGGAAGTGGAAGCAATCGCGGTGCTGGGCGGAAGACGGGAGGAGATTCAGGTGCCGGGCTGGGAAGCCACTTACCGCGATGCAACCCACGTTCCCGGGGTAAAGAAGGGGCGTATGCTGCAACTCTCGGCGCAATCGGGCGTCGACCACACCACTGCCTCTGTCGTGGCACCCTTCGACATTGTGGCCCAGGCTGAACAGGCCTACGGCAACCTTGCGCAAGTGCTGGCCGAAGGAGGCTATTCGATGGATGACGTGGTCAACACCATCGAGTGGGTGCCTCCCAACGGCCTTTCGGCCTATCGGCGGGTTGGAGAGGTGCGCCGGAAGTTCTTCGGCGACAGCTTCCCATCGGCCACCGGCGTATCAATGCATCGCATTCGCCGGCCCGGCCCGCCCGACAGGTTGATCCCCGAGCTCCTGTTTGAAGTCACGGCGGTGGCCTTAGTCTAACCCGCGCTTTTGTCCTGCCCGGCTGCAATATCTTCGCTCGCCCCTCCTGACCTTCGATCCCTGAATGTCAGCAGCTAATTCCGGTTTACCGGACCTTTCAACTGCACCGATTGCATGAGACTGCAATGAATTACTGATGGTTTACCTGACTGTTGCCACGATTGGCACGCACTCGTCGCATACTGCCAGATAGGTTCCCGGGGCCACGCTCTTTCCTTGGTCCCCTGGGACGAGGTTCCGGCATCCCATCATGTCGCACACCCGCGTTGTCGTGTGGCGGTCTGGCCCCAGGTGTTTCTCATCCGCCTCTATCGCCGCCTCCACTCCGATCTTCTCCACCGGGAGCCGGAACAGGAGTTCCGCGTCCCGCTCTCCCTCATCTTCCCCTGGGATGGCGTAAACATGTCCCGTCTCGTGGATGATGGCCACCCGCATTTCTCCTCCGGGGCCGTCCCACGATCCGACGCTGGTTTCGGTCGGGTCGGTTATCTCCAGTTCCCTGATGAGGTCCTCGATGGTTATCTCTCTTCTGAGTGTGGTCATTTCCTCACCTCCACTGGAATGTCCCCTTCAAGAGGATCGACTTTCACATGGGCATTCTCCGGTTCATCCTCCCGGTCGGCCTAATAGTTGGCGGAAGAGGCCTGGAGCGTATCTTCCCAGGTCCCACCATCAGTCAATCTGCCTGTCTCCAAGATGTTCACTCCGCCACGCCCCTAGAATGAGGTTTGGGATTCCCGGGTGTTCGAATGGACCATCATCTGTCTGATGTACTCTGTTACAGCGCCCCAGATGATGCCGGCTCAATGACCCTCGGGTTAATCGCTTATATACTGTCTGTCCATCTTTCCTACATTATATAATGAGATGACTCTTATTGCAAATATGGGTAATTGTATTTTAATACATTGTATCCAATATTGGCCATTGAACCAAAGCTGCCCCCTGAGATGCCGACCTCGGTCAATGCCCTGGCCATAACTCTCCGGATTCGCCCGTATGGTTCCGGCCCGCCTCCTACTTGTCTTGCTTATTGAGAGACCAAATTGGCTCGCCAGCTTGATATGCTAGCATCAGCCGGTTCTCAGGTGGGCCGGGCCGTGTACCCTTCCGCCAGTAACTTTGACACTTTTAGGAGTAGAAATTGGCAGCCACAGATTCGATCATGTATTCATTGGAGCGAATCTGGGAGATGGTGGAGGCTGCGATCTCCGACCTGGACTACGAGACCATGGCCCGGCAGCCAAACGCCCACAGCAACTCCATAGCCTGGATTTTCGGCCACATAAGCCGGGTTACCGACATGTTCATCATGCACCGACTGCAATCCAAACCGGAACTGTGGCTCATCAAAGGTTGGTGCGAGAGATTCGGGCTGGCAGACAACGTGGAAGGGCTCGGCAGGGGCGCTGATCTGGCTACTTGGAAACCCCCGGAAAAAAGAGGTGCAGGTAGCCTACTTCGAGGCCGCGAAGGCTATTACCAGGGAATTCGTGCCACCCCTGTCCTCCGAGGATTTGGAGAAGCGGGTCGTGTTCCCTCCCACAGCGCTGCGGCAGGAGCACACCCTTGGCACCGCCCTCGGCCAATTGGTGCTGGAGAGTGTCGCCCACGGCGGCCAGATCGCCTACCTGAGGGGATTCCACAGGGGTACTGGCTGGTACCGGTAGGACCCTGGCCGTAGGTCGGCGCGTTACATTCCCTCATTTAGCCAATGCGCTACGGTGCCGAAAGGTAGCCGGCGCATTCCCGTCACTTTGCTCCACTCCATGGGGTGCGCCCCACGATGGGTAAATTGAAAAGAGCCACTGCTAAACTAAAGCCAAGGTGGGATGTACATATGGCCGGTGGTGGGGATCGGTACGAGGGTTACGCGGGAGCCCCTCTGCTCTTGATTGCAGGATGGTCCGGCAGCGGCGCTTGACCTCCTCTTTCCGCCCGGCCAGCCCATCGAAGAAGTTCCCGACCCTCTCCTGAACCAGTTCCTTGGTCCCCAAGCACAGATTTCCGGTGGCCTCCTCTCTCGCCCAGCCCCAGATGGCCTCGTCAGCGTTGAAGTCCGGGCTGTATCCCGGCAGGTTCACCAGCCGCAGGTTCACTCCGGGCTTGCCCAGCCATTCCCGCACCGCGTATCCCCGGTGGGCCGGCGCGTTGTCCCAGATCACGTTCAGCCGACCGCTGTGCCTCTCCCTCAACTGCTCCAGGAAGGCTGCCGACGTTCCTGAGTTGCTGTTCCCCTCCAGTTCCATCCACTCCACCTGGCCGGTCTCCAGGCACACCGCCGAATAGTAGCTGGCCTTCTCTCCGTAGCGCGGGCTAGTCGAGTCCACCAAGGCTGGCTCTCCCCGGAGCACCCATTTGCCCCGCAGTTCGGCGTCCGCACGGAAATGGGCCTCGTCGGCGAAGAATATCTTTTCCCCGGATTCTTGAGATTGGAATGCCAAGGCGGCGTACTCCTCCACGAAGGCCTCCCGTTTCTCCGCATCAGCCTTGAGCAGACGCTTTTTGGGGCGCTTGAACGCGAATCCCAGACGGTGCAGATAGTTCAGGCAAGAGCTGCGGCTCAGGCTGATACTGAAGCGCTCCGAGGCAAACAGCCGCACCACCTTCCAGTTCCAGTTGGCCATTACGATGCCCGACTTGGCGGGCAACTCCTGCACCGCGGCACTCAACGCCGCCTGCTGCGCCTCTTCGAGGGCGGGGGGGAACCACCGGACTGCTCGAAGATCAGGGCCGCCGGACCTCCCTCGCTGAAGGCGGTGGCCCATCTGCCGATGGTGTGAGCATCCCGGCCCAGTGCATGGCCGGTGGCCGAGGCGGTCATGTTCCGGCACAGGAGCCACAGAGCGTGCCACCGTTCTCTTTCCCGAGGCGTCGGCGCCAGGTACATCCTGCTGCGCACACCAGCCAAGTCCAACTGCCACCGTTCCAAGTCCGGTCTTATCCCCCTCATACCCATCACCATCCCCACTCAGTCTGTTCCCCGTCCTGACGCTATACCTCCCTGATTCTAGCCAACGTATATGCAGGTTCCACCTTGGCTTTGGTTTAGTTGCCGGGGCTCTTTTCCTTTTTCTGTACCAAGCCTACTCATTTTCCATAGGCATCTGAGCCACGCGAGGCGCCTCCATAAAGGGAGACGAACCGTTGTTCCTGCTCGCTACTCAGAGCATCCTGTCTGACAGTGACTTCGACCTCCGCTATCAGCATGAGACCAAGTCGTACGAGTTCTTTTTCGACCATCCCGACGGCTTGTGGCAACAGTCCGGTCCGTTGCACGACGGCCCACTGCTCAGCCACCATAATCACGGACTTTCCGTCCTGCTGATTCCGGGTTTCGCTTAGGGTGCCTCATCGGTACCCAAGTGCAGATGTTGATGAGGGAAGCAGCACAAGGCCCTTGTTTACGTACTGGTCGAACGGCTCACCGCCCGCCAGATGGTCAGTTGGGCGTCGGATTGACCGCCACCGCGCTCATCTGCACCGGCGAGATCTACACCGAGGTCCCGGCTGCGCTGGCCTCGGCGCTGTCGCTTCTTCTGATTACAAGACAACGGGTTATTGGATTTGCTGATGCTCTGGCGCTCACCGCCCATATGACCGCATTGTTCGGGCGTGGGATCTAGCACGTAGCGCTGGCGTTTCCGGCTTTCGGCTATCTTCTGTTCGGAGCGGACTGACACGGACGACGGACCGTGGTACTGGCGGTCGCAGCCTCGGCAGGGTTATTCGCCTTATTCCGCCTGCCCTCATCGGCGCCCTGGCACCCTACGGTACCAACGTAGACTATGCCAAGTGGAGCACGCGGGACATCCTCGGCAGCCGGATCGAGTTCAGAGACCCTCCTACAACATCGACCCCCGGCACGCTCTGTTCATAGTCTAAAAGAAGCGATACTACTTTGGGCTCGATATAGTCCGCGCGTCCCGTAAATGGCACTGCCAATCGAGTTTCACACTACCATTGCCAATAAAAGGCTCGCCTCTTTGAAATGGCCGCTTTCCCGTAATCCTTGAATTTTTGCTGCAATTTCGCCAATGGCAGGTACATTCGTGTAGCTTTAGTCCACATTCCTCAGTGCTCGGACAAATCGCGCTGTCTGTCATTGCGGGAGTTGGACGGATTCTGCCTTGCATCACTGAAAGATTCTTAGGAAGATTGGGCATTCAAGGTCTAGGGAAAATACGAAGTTTGGCTGCCCGCCAACAGCAAGGCGCCGACTTCGGAAGATGATTAATACCCACAGGTATTAATCAGACGATGTCCTTGAGAACACAACTTACGAGCGATATACGAATGCTGGAGCGCCCCCGGTCGGACGCTGCTCTGGACATTTAGCGGCAGATCAGGATCCGCACCGCACGGTGGTATGTCTCCGAGGGGCTGTAAAGGGCTGCGCTGAACTGCTTTTTGTAACCCTGCATGGGCCGCCACCGGCCACGACGTCATACCGGAGGTCTCTCAGGAAAGGCTCTCTTTCCACCTTCGGTGCAATCGCCGCAGGTCTGGTGGTGATAGTCCCGGAATTAGAACGGACCATTACGACGGAATTGGCACTTAACCTTAGGTTCTTGTGTTAGCTTCTTCCTCTCAATGGACAAAAGCCAATAGGGTCCTCTCATTAATTAGCTCTTGATGGTACATAGGCGGGTTTCATTATGAAAATATGAGTAGTGCGGCGTTTGAGTGCGATTTCGTTGGACAATGCTGCGAGCCTTCTTTCTCGCTTAAGCGTATGCTGAAACTGCCGTCTCATCAATAAATGCCTAGAGTGTGTTCAGGACAGCCAAAGCCGTCAACAACGTGGCGAGCAGTGCCCTTGGAACATAGGCGGTGCTCACTGCAATTGAGGGCGAGGTAGTAATTAAGTGATCTAAAGCGGAGACCGGTTTTAGTTGGTGGAGGTGAGGGGGGTCGAACCCCTGGCCCCCTGCTTGCAAAGCAGGTGCTCTCCCACTGAGCTACACCCCCGTCAATCACTCGTAAGCCGCAGCAAATCCATTCTATCCTCGGTGCGGACAGGACACAACAAATAAGGGAGCCGGGTTTGGGCGCGCCCCGCAGGAAGTGTATCAGGCTATGAGTTTCTGAAGTCTTATCTGATCTGTATGGAAAGTGCGTCCTTCGGGTAGCCGAACAGCTCCACGACCCGTTTGGCCCTTCCCTCTATCAGAACGCCGGCTCCCTGGCACGATGCGTAAATACCCGAGTCTCCTATTTCCCGAGGCTGGTGGACTGCGTCTTCTGTTCGCGAGAAATATGGCAGCGACCTTCCGTGGATCTCCAGGATTCTTTCGAAACTCTCAGGATGACGTCGCCTCATCAACTCGCAGACTCCGATCAGCAGGTCGGGCCATGATGCGGCCGCCTGGGTCTCCGAATCGAAAGTAAATGACGCAGGCCTGCGGCGAGAGCCGCCGCCGCCCGATCGGGCCATGCCGCCGTCGTCCTCGGCGAAAGGCAGGAGTTCCGAACGGTGCTCCATCAATACTCGCCGAACGAATCGGTTTTCCGGCTTGTCCCCGGTCTTCTGCTCGGAGGCGGTGGCCACCAGTTCGACCAGGCCCTCGTCAAGTCCCCTCACAACTTGGCGCCAGCCCTCGAGGATGGCGCGACGAGTCACTTCGTCCCGATTGCGTTCCTGCAGTGCTCTTTCCGCTGACCGGGCAGACTGACCGCTTGATACTCTATCCTTGGCGAGATAACGGTTGATGTCGTCCGAGGCGGCATCCAGATCGCCCGCCAAATCTATTTCACTAAAACAGTTTTCCTTTTGGTCGCCCTCAGCAGACCAGAACAAAAGGAGCCATTTGAGACCGTTCGTCAAAACCGCCAGAGATACCTCCTCCCTGGCGCAATGTGCCATCATCTGACGCTCATACCGGTCGCTTTCTAAATTGTCGCCTACTGGCCTGACCTCAATGAAGACCAGGGGGGTTGACTCCGTTCTGGCTCGGGGAGATGAGGGGGACATGAGGGCGAAATCCACCTTTGTGTTCCCGGTCCTGAATTCCGGTCGCACTTCTGATAGGTCAAATGTGTCCCAACCTGCCGCACTCAACACCCTTAAAACAACACCCTGTTTAATGGCGTTTTCACTCAATTGTTTAAGGTCCGGAAGCGCATTTATATAGCTAACGGCCTGGGAAATTGTGTCTCTATAGTTTGTCCTAGGCATATTTGTATCATCCTTTGACGATATGCAATTTGGCGAATAACAGAAAAAAAGAGAAAGAGGAACTGGATCCCAGTGTTCTACCGGAAATTATAATGCAATTTCACGGTAATGCAATTCCCGTATTATTTGTTGAACTGGGCCGAGGGAGTTTTATCCCTTTAATCCATGTCTGGGACTTGGATGTTGTAGTACGTCCGGGTTAATTAGATTATCCGGCATTCGTCCATGCATTACACTAACTACCTCGGCAGCTGCCCGTTGCTCCAATTCCAGCGTGGATTCCTGCGAGAAAAATGCTATGTGCGGCGTGACAATAATATTTTCCAACGAGAAAAGCGGGTGATTAATCGAGGGGATATTGTCAACCATTACATCGAGTGCGGCGCCCGAAATTGTGCCGCTCTGAAGTGCGCTGTATAGGGCGTCCTCATCGATCAGTGGGCCGCGCGCGGCATTTATAAGAAATGCCTCCGGCTTCATAAACGCTAGTTCATCCGCACCGATCAAATTGCGGGTCTCGTTTATTAACGGTGTGTGCAGGGAAACAAAATCGGATTCATTTAATAGTGTATGCAGGTCAACCAGGGTGGCGCCAAGTGACTCCACAGTAGATGAGGGAACGACAGGGTCGGTGGCCAGAATTCTCATACCGAACGCCCTGGCCTTGTTTGCCACGGCCTGACCTATACGCCCAAAGCCAACAATGCCAATGGTTTTTCCCCGTAGTCTCATTATGCGCATTGTCAGACCCTGGCTGCCCCAACCCCGCTCCTTGACCGCCCGGTCGAACAGCACGATCTTGCGATTCCAGGCAAGCAGCAGGCCCATGACATGGTCGGACACTTCGTCTACGCAGTAGTCAGGCACATACGTTACTGCTATACCCAGCTCGGTTGCAGTGTCGACTGCAATGTTGTCCACGCCTACACCGAAACGGCCTATGACCATGCAGTGCTCCGCCGCGCGGACGACGTTTTCCGTTACCTGTGCAAAGCAGGTCATTATGGCATCGGAGTCCCTGGCCAGCTCCATCAAGGTAGCCTCACCGCCATCGGGCGACACCACGACCTCGGCCCCCCCGGCCTCCAGCACCTGCCGCTCCGGGTCCGTGGTAGGCCAGACATGGTCCGTGATTAAGACTCTCCAGGCCATCGCGACCTCCTGCTGTCAGGGTGCTGCATTATCCGCCCCTACTGCCTGTATCTCGAGGCATGGGCTTAAACATGCATCCTTCCACAAAAATCTCGAAGAAATCCGGAGTGGTCTCCAGTTCGATGTGCCGGACGTTTTTGACTAACGCTTCAGCGCGCTGCCGCAGTTCCTGCGACAGGAGCATAATGGTTGCGCCTTCCAGCGCCGCGTTGCCAGCCCGAGCCACGCGCTCCGGTGGAAAGTTCGCTATAAACCCGATTCCGATGGCGTTGGAAACGTTTAAATAGTTGGCAAATCCACCGGCAAGGTAGAGGCGGGAGATCGCCTCCACCGGCTGGCCGTATTCTCGCAGACTGATGAACTGCCCGCAGTAGTTGGCCGACTTGGCCTGGGACAGGGCGCTTATGTCAGCCCGCGACAGGCCCATTCCAAGTTCCGGGGCGAACAGAAACTCCCGCGCCCCGTTTTGCAACGCGCCCAGGTCGTTCATCATATCCGCCGATCGCAGCTCATACAGCAGGTCAACCAGGCCCGAGCCGCAGATGCCCTGTACCGCGCCGCCTCCGATGGTGGACACCTCTGAGTGCCCGTCGCGAATACGCACTGACTCCACGGCCCCCTCGTACCCTGGCATGCCGTAGGTGACCTCTCCCCCCTCGAAAGCCGGCCCTGCGGGGCACGACGCCGCGACCATTGCGTGCCGGTTTCCGATGACCACCTCGGTGTTGGTGCCGATGTCCACCAGCATCACTGGCTCATCCTGCTCGTCCATGCTGATGGCCAGCAGTCCGGCCGCAACGTCGGCTCCTACGTGGCAGCCGATTATCGGGCCGCCGTATACGTGGGCTCTGGGGAATATTCTCAACCCCATGGCTTGTGCGTTGGAATTAAGGGAGGTCCCGGTCCGGGTCTCCGCCTCGTATTCCAGCTCAACGGACGACTTGTACGGCTTGACTCCGACCGACTGGACGTCGATCCCGAAGGCGATGTCCCGCATTGTGGTGTTGCCCACCAGCATGACCTCATAGATCTGGCGTCGCTGGGCGTCCACCTGGTGGGTCAATTCGCCGATTTCAAAGTTGATTGCCGAGATGATGGCATGCCGCAACTCGCCCCGGTTTCTCCCTACGTCGTAGGAAATCCGGTTCATGACGTCGCTCCCCCCGAATTTCTGGGGGTTTTCAAATGAGGACGTAGCGATGATCTCCCCGGATTCAAGGTCGACTAGGTTCATTGCCACGGTCGTGGTCCCAATATCAGCGGCCACCCCGAGGATCCGGCCCCGATAGGTGTCCGTCGGCTGGCCACCGATCGTCACCTCATCCCCATCGCGCCGGACATACGGGTCGAGTTTGACCTCCCGTCGTATCCCCTCGGTGAGGATGCGCGGCTGGCGGCGCAGGGCACTGAATTCTATGGTCTGGGATGGATCAGCCACGATCGCTTGACAGGCGAGTCTGAGGTTACCGGAAAGGAAATACTCGTCGCGGGAGTTGGGAAACAGGCCCTCCATCCCCCTGCGGACCTCCACGATGCACTCGTGGCAGCTCCCTCCCCTGCCGCAGGACGTAGGCAGACGCACCCGCAGGAAGTCTGCGTAGTCGAAGAGGGACTTTCCGCGGTGGGCTTGGACCTCGTGGCCGTTGAGAATCACTGGCATGGGCGCATTGTAGCAAATGAAGAGCCTGTTTTCGTATTTCCGCGGCAAACCGGCCTACAGCGTGCACAAACGGTGCGGGTTCTGGATCTAAACTAAAGCCAAGGTGAAATACGCAGTTGCACAGGGTAAATTTGTGAAGGAACTGGGTTAGCTGGTCTCGGGAGTTACGAGGGGTTGGTGATGGGCGTGAGGGAGATAGACCGGTGTCTGGAACAGTGGCGGATGGAAGTCAAGGACTTGCGACAGCGGATGATCCTGGCGCCGACGCCCAGGGAGCGGGAGAGGTGGTACGCCGTGCTGCTGCTGGCCCAGGGCTGGACGGCAGCGGCCACGGCGGAGACTCTGGAAAGGGACCCACACACTATTGGCCGATGGGCGTCGGCCTTCGGCGAGGGAGGGCCTGCAGCCCTGATATTCGAGCAGACCGGTGGTTCCCCCCCGCCCTTGACCAAGCGCAGCAGGAGGAATTGAAAGAGGCGGTGCAACAGCCTCCCGCTTCGTCGGGCATCGGTATGGCCAACTGGTATTGGAAGGTGGTGCGGCGGTTTGCCTCGGAGCGCCTCGGCATTGAGTTGAGCCGCAGCAGTTGCCTGAACTGGATGCACCGCTTGGGATTTGCCTTCAAGCGGCCCAAGAAGCGGTTGCTCAAGGCTGATGAGGCCAAGCGGGAGGCTTTCGTGGCGGAGTACGCCGTCCTGAGGGAGGAGGCCCAACGGACTGAAGCCAGGATATTCTTTGCCGACGAGGCCCACTTCCGGGCGGACGCGGAACTGCGGGGCAAGTGGGTGCTGAAGGGCCAGCCTGCTTTGGTGGACTCGACCAGCCCGCGGTATGGGGAGAAGGCCAACTACTATTCGGCGGTGTGCCTGGAGACGGGTGAGGTGGAATGGATGGAACTGGAGGGCAACAGCAACAGCGGGACCTCGGTTGCCTTCCTGAAGCAACTGAGGGAAAAACATCCAGAGCCGATGCGGGTCATCTGGGACAACGCGCCGGCCCATCGTGGCGAGGCGGTGCGGGAATATCTGCGGACGCCCGGACTTGACCTGCGGTTGGTGAACCTGCCGGGGTACAGCCCGGACTTCAACTCCGATGAGGCGGTCTGGGGCTGGGCGAGAGAGGAGGCGACGGGCAATCTCTGCCTGGGCAGCAGGGCGGCGGTGCAGGAAAGGGTCGGCAACTTCCTGGCCGGGCTGGCCAGCCGGAGAGACGAGGTGAGGCGCCGCTGCCGGACGGTACTGCAGTCACGGGCCGAAGCACTGCTGCCGAATTCCCAGCACGATTCCTCGCCTCAGGCAAATGCACATCCCACCTTGCCTTTGGTTTAGGCTAAGGCCCTTCGGGCATCTCCCATGCCGTCCGGTAGTCGAGGTCGTCGCTACCGGTGCAGTGGTACAGCTCGCCGGGCGGAACCAGGCGGTCCTGGTTGCGGCAGCCGAACTTGGCCGTGCACCGGTCCAGTGCGTTCTTGTACGGGCAACGATGAGTGGAGACGACGTTCGCTGTCTCGGAAATGCCCCGGAATATCTCTGTGAGGCGTTCGACGCCTCTCCAGTATCGTTCCCGGTCTACCTTTTGAAACTCGCCCGCCATTGCTCAGCCCGCCATTGCCGCCGCCTCGATCCCTGCCTGCCCGACGAAATCCTTGGCGAGGTCTACGCAGGCCATGGCGTCCTTGCCGTATCCGTCGGCGCCCATGTCGTCTGCGAATTCCTGCGACAAAGGGGCGCCGCCGACCATTATGCGAACCTCGCCCCGCAGGCCAGCCTCCTCGAAGGCCTCTATGGTGCGGCCCATGTTAGGCATGGTTGTAGTCAGCAGGGCCGACATGCCCAGTATGTCCGCACCCTTGTCAACCACTTCGTCAATGAACTCGTCCGATTGGGTGTCGACACCCAGGTCGTGAACCACGAACCCTGCGCCACGGAGCATCATTATGCAGAGGTTCTTACCTATGTCGTGGAGATCGCCCTTAACCGTGCCCATGACCACTGCGCCGATAGGTTCGACCCCGGACGCTGAAAGGATTGGCTCGATGTGGGCCATCCCTGCCTTCATGGCCCGCGCCGCCACCAGCACCTCCGGTACGAAGATAATGTTGTCCCTGAACTTGATGCCAACTATAGCCATCCCTGCGATCAGTCCGTCGTCCATGATGGTGTTCGCGGAGAAACCGTCATCCAGCGCCTGTACCGTAAGCCGATCCACTTCCAGGTTCTGGCCGATGATGAGCTGATAGGAAATCTCCTGCATCGAGGGATCGGCCTCATCCCACAGGGCGCGAATGTGGCGCTGTTCGTCCGGATTTTCGACGTGTGCCAGTTCCGATTCAAGTCCCTCGTGAACAACGGGCATCTGTTATACCTCAGTAGATTTCTGTTGGTCGTTATTGATTTAGTAGTTGTTTATGTAAACATACAAATAATTGCCGCCGGGCCAAATTGAGTTGTTTAACCGGCGTGTTCGACAGTCCAGTCCTTGACCGCCTGGGGAATGGCCATCAGGTTCTCGATCTTGGTGGCCAGCGGTACGGCACATTCCGGCGCAATCATCTGCACGCCAGCGTCAAGGCAGCGATAGACCTCCTGCCGCACTTGCTCGGGTCCACGGGCATAGAGCGTCTCCGGGTTGTTGATGTTGCCCACCAACCCGATGCCGCCGTCCACTGCCGCCATGGCCTCGTGCGGGTCGTTCTTTGAATCGAAGTGGAAGGATGCCATGCCCGTCTGCGCTATGTACGGCATCCGGTCGATGGTGCGGCCGCAGATGTGCAGAATCAGGGGCACCTTGAGCCGCTCCGCCATCTCGGCATGAATGTCTTGCAGGAACCGCCTGTAGTAATCGCCGCTCACCAGGTCGCCGGTGGCATGGTCCGGGAAGGTCAACGCGTCGGCTCCGGCCTCGATCTGGGCCTCGCCGAACAGCACCGACAGCTCTTTCAGCTTGTGCATCGCCCGCATGGTTTCGTCAGGGTTGTCCACTGTCCCCAGCAGGAATGGCTCGACGCCGAAGACGTGATAACCCAAAGTCCACGGGCCCATAGTCTTGCCGATTATGGCCACCTCGTCGCCGAACTCGGCCTTGAGCTGCCGTATGGATCCGGTTATGGCCAGCATGTCCCGGTGTTCCAGGATGCCCGGCGGGATGTGAACGTCGTCCGCCGTTTTCCAGATGGGCCGGTACATACGCACGGTGGGCCAGTTGTCTTTGTCCTCCCATTGCATCTCGCATCCGAGGGCTGACGACTCCTGGATGATGCTGAAATACGGCATGATCGAGTCGAACCCCAGCTCCGTGTAGCCTGTGGCCGCCAGCCGCGCCGCCAGCTCAGGGTCCTGGCAGGCCTGAGGGAACGGCGCGTCCACCAGGTCCATCAGCTCCACCGTGGCCACGTTGGTCGGGTTCGCCACCGGCGCCCGGTCCACCGGCTCACGGTTCAGCGCCGCCATTGTGCGCTCCCTCGGCGTCATCGTCTCGACAAAAGCCATTCCTGCCCCTCCTCAACTAACTAGGAGTCGTTTCAGGTCTTCATGCCCGCCTAACATTTGGCCTCGAGCATCGGCTCGGTCAGAATTCCTGCACTATATGACTAGAAAAGTTATACCGTGTGTCTCCGCTTTTGACGTCGATCATATAAGTCGAAGGGAGGCTCGAGATTTCAAGGTCAACAGCCCCTTTATCCCGGCGAATCCTGAAAACCTTGTCGAGTGTTGGAAAAGTATCTTCGTCGATCCTAAGCCACGTCAACCGGGCATTTGATTCATCGGCTAGGAAGAGGTGATGCTCGTACTGGAATTTAGACAGTTTAACGTTAAGCCACCAAACAGCCTTCGAACTATTCACATTCGCGAAGCTTGTGTTTCTGCCATTTAAAAACCGTCGGCCGACTTCATGGTTGACTTTAGATATTGCTGATGTCTTATCCAATGGGATTCTACGTCTGGGAGAACCCCAGCGTTCCCGTGGTCATCTGCCCTCGCAGTGCCTCGGCAGCCATCATGGTCTCCACGCTGGAGATGTTGCGGGAGTAGGGCAGCAGCACACGCATCATGGCATCGTGCGCCATCCCGCAGGCGAAGGCCACGCCTGACTCGCCCACTTGCTCCATCTCCCCGTAGCGCGTGAACCCGGCAAGCACCATCCGCAGCCGCATCGCCGCGTTGCGTGCCTCTCCTTCCAGCCACACGCCGTAAACTGCGCGGCCCTCCGCTTCCTCGGCCGACAGTTCGGCGTGGATGGTCAGCGTCGACTTCGAGTCCTGGATCAAAAGCTCTCCCTGGGGCGGTGCGTAATCGGGGGCCTTGCCGACGGCCTGGGACATCACGAACCGCAGCGTCCGCTGGTGCAGGTGGCCGCAGGGAAAGCGCACCTGGTTGTGCGTGCCGCCCACGGCATCCATGCCGCCCAGCGCAATCATCTGGTCGCGGATTTCGCGGATCCGGTCCTCCACTCCCTCTCGCCGGCTGAAGGTCCAGATCGTGCAGATGTCGCCCTTTACGTACAGGCCGACGCTGATGTCGTGGAAACGTCGGTCCAGTGGCACCAGCTCCAGGCACTGTCCGTAACGTTCGATGACCTCCGCAGGTCGAGGCGTTCCAGTCGTCATCGCCATAGTTCCCCCCTTAGCGTCCGACCGCTGCTGCCAGGGCGCGAATGTGCTCCGGTCCGGTGCCGCAGCAGCCGCCGATTATGTTCACGCCAAGCTCGGCCAGTTCCTTGAACCGCTCCGCCATGTATTCCGGTGATTCGGGGTAGACGATCTGACCGCCCATCAAGGCAGGTATGCCCGCGTTGGAGTGTATGAGCATGAATCCATCTGTCTCCCCTCTCATTCTCCGAGCAATGTCTACCATGTTATCGATCCCGTTGCCGCAGTTGGAGCCTACCACGTGCGCGCCTGCTTCCTCCATAGAGTGCACTGCGCGCTCCGGCGTAACGCCCATCATGGTGAAGAACCCTCGTGGCCCCTTGTCGAAGACCATCGTTGCCATCACGACCAGGTCCGTATTCTCGCGGGCCGCCCGCACAGCTAGCGTTGCCTCCTCGACTGCGGTCATGGTCTCCACCACCACGCCGTCCGCGCCTCCGGCCTCCAGTGCCTTCACCTGCTCCACGAAGGCCTCGTACATCTCCGGTTCGGATACCGGCCCCAGCGGTTCAAGGAATTCCCCGGTCGGGCCGACTGAGGCAACGACGAAGCTTCCTTCGGGCGCTTGGCTGCGGGCGTGCTCAGCGGCCAAGCGGTTTAATTCGGCAACGCGCTCACCGTACCCGTACTTTTTCTGCATGAATACGTTGCCGCCGAAGGAATTGGTCAGCACCAGGTCCGAGCCCGCCTCGAAGTACTGGCGGGCCATCTCGCGAACCACCTCAGGGTGACTGGCGTTGAACTCCTCGGGACAGCCTCCCGGCTCCAGACCGTGCTGCTGGAGAAACGTCCCGGTGGCCCCGTCGGAGATCAGCAGGTGTCCAGCGCGGAGCAGCTCCAGTAGGGTCAGCGGTGCCTGCGGATCGCTGAGGCTATTTCCGTCAGTGTCGGCCAATCAATATGCCCAATTCTGAATATTATTTATGTCGCATTTTATGCTCCCACATTGCGCCCCGCAACAACAGTGCCCCGCAACAACAGTGCCCCGCAACGACATGGCTCTTGCCTATGTAATATGCGCGCGCTCCATGGTTAAATTGTCCCGTCTTCAATTCAAGCCTGATATGCGGGAGATGACCCGTTATGACCAGCTACCTCTCTCACTTGGAATGCACCATATGTGGCGCCGAGTATTCGGCGGGCCGTCTGTCGGGCGTCAGCCCCTGCTGCGGCAAGGTGCTTTATGCCCGTTACGATCTCGCCCGCATCCGTGCCGAGGTCGACCGCGACCGCTTGGCCGAACGCGCCTCAAACATGTGGCGCTTCGCCGAACTGCTTCCCGTCGACGACCCCGACAACATCGTAACCCTTGGCGAGGGCGGTACCCCTCTGATGGAACTCAGGAATCTCGAACAGTCGCTTGGCGTCTCCAACCTTTATGTAAAGGAAGAGGGACTGAACCCCACGGGCACTTTCAAGGCCCGGGGCATCGCCGCCGCCATCTCCAAGGGCCTCGAGCTTGGTGCCACAGGGTTCACCATGCCGTCAGCGGGCAACGCTGCCGGGGCCGCTGCCGCCTACTGTGCCCGCGCCGGGCTGACCGCCAAGGTCTTCATGCCCCAGGACGCCCCAGATTCCAACAAAAAGGAATGCCTCGTCGCCGGTTCCGAGCTGAACCTCGTCGACGGCCTCATCGGCGACGCCGGCCGCCAGGCGGTCGCGGTCGCCCAGGAGCAGGGCCTCTTCGACCTCTCCACCCTTAAGGAGCCATACCGCGCCGAAGGCAAGAAGTCCATGGGCCTGGAACTGGCCATGCAGTTCGGTTGGCGCATGCCCGAGGCCATCATCTACCCCGCTGGCGGCGGCACCGGCATCATCGGGATGCACAAGGGGTTCCTCGAACTGCTGGAACTGGGCTGGATCGAGGGCGACCTGCCCAAGTTCATCGCCGTGCAGGCCGATGGCTGCCAGCCCATCGTCAAGGCCTTCCACGAGGGCAAGGACACCGCCGAGCCGTGGCCCAACGCCGCCACCGTCGCCGACGGCCTGCGCGTGCCGGGCCCCTTCGCCGACTACCTGATGCTCCACGCAATCCGCGACACCGGCGGTACGGCGCTGGCGGTTTCCGACGCAGATATGGTCTCCGCTATGTACGAGCTGGCGACCGCCGAAGGGGTGTTTGCTTGCCCCGAAGGCGCGGCAACGCTGGTGGCCTACAAGCGCCTGATAGCAGAGGGTTTCCTGCGCCGCGATGAGACAACGGTGCTGTTCAACACCGGCTCAGGCTACAAGTACCTGCAGCTCATCGGGGGCGTCAACATCTAGTTTTCGCAGGCTTGGACTCATTCGACAGGGTGCTGGATGCGGGTTATCATAACCGCAAATTTTGGCACCCTTTAATCGTGATTTAGGAGCCTATTATGCGTCGTGTTGCCATAGTCGCACCCGTCCGCACTGCCGTCGGAAACTTCGGCGGAATCCTGCGGGACGTCTCCGCCGCCGAACTGGCCAGCACTGTAATCAAGGAGACCCTGGATCGCTCCGGGGTCGACCCGGCGAAGATCGACGACGTCATCCTCGGCCACGGCTATCCCAGCGGTGAGAACCCCGCCATCGGACGGTTGGCGGGCCTGAAGGCGGGCCTGCCCATCGAGGTGCCGGGCTACCAGCTCGACCGCCGCTGCTCCTCCGGCCTGCAGGCCATTTTGAACGCCAGCATGCTGGTGCAGACTGAAAACGCCGACGTGGTCATCGCCGGCGGTGTCGAGAGCATGAGTGGCGCCGAGTTCTACAGCAACGAGTCCCGCTGGGGTGCCCGCTACGGCTCCGTTACATTCCACGACCGCTTGGCACGCGCCCGCTTGACCATCTCCCCCGATGAGCGCTTCGGCCCCATCCCCGGCGGCATGGTCGAGACAGCGGAGAACCTGGCCCGAGAGTATGAAATCGCCCGAACCGAGCAGGACGAGTACGCCCTGCGCAGCCATCAGCGGGCCGTCTCCGCCCAGACCGAGGGCCGCTTCGACAAGGAGATCGTGGCCATCCCCGTGCCGCAGCGACGCGGCGACCCTGTGCCCTTCGAGCGCGATGAGGGCCCACGCGCCGACACGACCATGGAGGCGCTGGCGCGTTTGCGCCCGGTGATGCGCGACGGGTCGGTTTCCGCAGGCAACGCCAGCAGCCAGAACGACGCCGCCTCAGTGTGCCTCGTGGTCGCGGAGGACAAGCTGGAGGAGCTGGGCCTCACACCAATGGCCTTTCTGCGCGGCTGGGCCGTCACCGGCTGCCACCCGGCTACCATGGGCATCGGCCCGGTGCCTGCGGTCAACAAGGTGATGTCCAAGATCGGCCTGTCCCTCGAGGACATGGACCTGATCGAGCTCAACGAGGCCTTCGCTGCCCAGGTGCTGGCCGTCCTCCGCGAATGGAAGCTGCCCCACGAGGACAACCTGAACGTCAACGGCTCCGGCATCTCGCTGGGTCATCCCATCGCCGCCACCGGCGCCCGCATTCTGACCACACTGCTGCACGAGATGGAGCGTCGCAACGCCCAGTTCGGCCTCGAGACCATGTGCGTCGGCGGCGGCCAGGGTATGGCGGCGGTTTTCGAGCGAGAGTAAAGGAAGTTCTCGTCGCGGGGTTTTCAAGAATGTCCCCTCCTCCTTGATGGGAGAGGGTTAGGCTGGGGGGTTAACTCCTCCTCATCAGTCAACAGGAGAAACGAGATGGCAAGCAACCAGGACATTCCTGATATATTGGTAATCGGAGCGGGAGCCTCGGGCGCCGCCCTCGTCTGGAGCCTCGCCGAGGCCGGAATCAACGTCCTCTGCTTGGAGCAGGGCGACTGGGTGGCCCGCGATGCCTTCCCGGCGACCAACCCGGACAGCCAACTCCACTGGCAGACAGACTTCCACCCCGACCCCAGCGTGCGGAAACTGCCGCAGGACTACCCGGTCAACAGCGACGCCTCCCCGATCGCGCCTTACATGTACAACGCGGTGGGCGGCAGCACGGTTCACTACGGCTCCCACTACCCCCGCTTCCATCCATCCGACTTCCGCGTGCGGTCGCTGGACGGCGTTGCCGACGACTGGCCGTTGACCTACGACGAGCTCGAGCCATACTTCGACTTAAACGACCGGATTATGGGCGTCTCTGGCCTTCGCGGCGATCCGGCCTACCCGCCCAAGCCCGAACGCCCCAGTCCGCCGCTGTCCATCCGGCCCGGGGGCGAAATCCTGGCCAAGGGCTTCGACAAGCTGGGCTGGCATTGGTGGGCTGCGGATACCGCCATTCCGTCGGTAACCTACGACGGACGCGAGCCGGACTCCGGCGGCTACCTGCGCTCGCTCGCCAGCACCGACCTCACCTACTGGCCTAGGGCGCTCGAACTCGGCGCGCAACTCAAGACTAACGCCCGCGTCCGCGAAATCTTGGTCGACAGTTCCGGCAAGGCCACCGGCGTTCTGTACTACGATGCCGATGGCAATCTTGTCGAGCAAAAGGCCAAGTCGGTTGTGATGGCCTGCAACGGGATCGGCACGCCGCGCCTCCTGCTGAACTCCACGTCACCGCTGTTCCCCGACGGACTGGCCAACAGCAGCGGCCTCGTCGGCAAGTGCCTAATGCACCACCCGGCCGGCGTCGTGGTCGGCGTCTTCGACGAATGGCTGGGCACCGAGGACGGCTTCCCGCGCGGCAGCACCATGCTCAGCCAGGAGTTCTATGAGACCGACACCAGCCGGGGCTTCGTGAGGGGCTACGACTTGCAGATACTGGCCCTCGGCGGCTCGCCGCTGCCCACCGCCCTCGGCGGCCTGCTGGGCGAGCGCATCCCATGGGGCGAGGGACATCACCAGGCCTTTGACGAGCGATTCGGGCACACCGTCGGTATCACCATCATGACCGAGGACCTGCCCGAAGAGCACAACCTCGTAACCCTCGACCCGGACCAGACCGACAGCAACGGCATCCCGGCCGTTAAGGTGGAGTACACCGTCAGCGAGAACACCAACCGGATGCTGGACCACGGTGTCGAGCGGGCCAAGGAGGTGATGGAGGCCGCGGGCGCCAAGCAGATCCTCGCCTCCCGGCTGCGCCGCAACGCCGGCTGGCACCTGCTGGGCACGGCCCGCATGGGAACCGACCCCGGCACCTCCGTGGTCGACCGCTGGGGCCGCTGCCACGACGTCCCCAACATGTTCATCGTCGACGGCAGCATCTTTACCACCAGCGCCTGCATCAACCCCACGTCGACCATCCAGGCGCTGGCCCTCCGCACCGCCGACTACCTGAAAGGTGAGGGCCGCGACTCCATTCGTTAGCGTCAATGAACTCATCATAGGGTATCGGTATCCCAAATATCCTTTCCGGCCCGTTCGTGGCGAGCTTGTCGAACCACGAACGGGCCGCTCTTCGATGGGCTCGGGCCATGCTGGACCGCCCATAGAAATTGATCTGGAGGATAGGCACGGAGGACTCAGGCCAAGAATCGTAGATTTTGAAATCTACGCCGACGACGTCGACCGCGCCGGCAAGTTCTGTGCCAACCAGTTCGTCTGGGAATTCGACAAGTGAGACGGGCCGCCGCAGATGGATTACCGCCTGGTCCACAGCGGGGAAGGCCCCGGCATTGACTGCGGAATCACTAGCCGCCCCCACGAGGGCGCTGCTGGCGTCAACTACATCCACGTCGACGCCATGGACGAATACCTGCCCCACAGTGCAGGCTGAGGCCGTGCGCATCCTGCAGCCCAGGATACCCATTCTGGGGATCGGATTTGTTGCAATCTGCCAGGATACCGATGGCAACCCCATTGGCCTGTTCCAAGGACTGCGAGAGCCCGGCTTGCTGACCGCCTCGAAATTGCAGGTTCCCAGATTGGTTCTGGATCACGCCTGACTTATAGATAACCAGCAAAATCGCGGCTCCTGCATTACCAGGGGCCGCATCACTTTGATCCTGTCGCTAAGAGCCTGCTCCCTCAGGGCCACTTCAGAACCTCTATCACCTCGCTTTACTGACAGTTGGCTATTGCCAAGCTCCGTTAAATCAAGATATTATAGGATCATATGTTCCATCAATTATCCTCAATACCAGTCCAGACCGCGCTGCATCTTGACCGGTGCTGGCCGAATGTCACGGAGGCAAACCCTGCCATTCAGGCACGAAAAAGAGGAATGGGACGAAATGGGACCGAAATGAAAAATCTCCGTCCCGTCTGAAGGCTGAGTCCCTCTCACAGCTACGGAAACGCGCCCTCCGGGAGTGAAAAAGACGCAGAAATGGGACGAAGTGGGAAAATATGGGAATCAGTGGGAAAAATTCTGGCCCACCGTTCCCACTGGGGCTGGGGAAAGAGATCGACTCGCAGGAGCAATTTAACTTGACCATCTGACCCCACCTTGCTCGTGCATCTATATTCTGCAATCGGAATTCCCTCGGGTGCATTTCCTCCTCCTCGGAAACCTTGAAGCAGACCAGCAAACCCCCGCTTGTAGCGCGATGCCTCAGGGGAACAGATCGCGATGTTGGTCCCCTGTCTCGCCCGTTGACACCCAAATAGGGCGGGCTTACGATTACCCCTGCCCGCCGCCTCGTTTTCGCTTGCGCGGCTCGGCAAATCCGCTATGAAAGGATGTTGAATATGCCAGAAATATACGGCGAAGGTGACTTTCGATACGAATTCGTAGAGAGCTGGGCCAAGCTCCCCGACGGCAGCAATTTCCAGGAATGCCCAGGGGTCGCTTGCGACTCCAACGACAACGTGTTCGTGCTGACCCGGGGCAAGCAGCCCATCATGGTCTTCGACCGCGACGGCAACTACATGCGCTCCTTCGGCGAGGGCCTGTTCAGCGACAACCGTACCCACGGCCTCTACATCGGCCACGACGACTCGGTGCTGGCTGCCGATGATGGCATCCACACCATCCAGAAGTTCAGCGCCAACGGCGAGAAGGTCTGGGAGCTGGGCGACCGCAACAATCCCGCCCCGCGCTGGAGCGGCGAGCCTTTCAACCGGCCCACCTCTGCCGCCACCAGGCCCAGCAACGGCGACATCTACGTCTCCGACGGCTACGGCAACTCCCGCGTCCACGTCTACAGCAGCGATCTCGAGTACAAGTTCTCCTGGGGCGAGCCCGGCATTGATGCCAGCCAGTTCATCCGCCCGCACAACATTGCCTTCGACAGCAACGACCGCGTCTACGTCGTGGATCGCGAAGCCCACCGCATCCAGATTTTTGACGCCGAGGGCAAATTCATAACCATGTGGAGCAACATCCACCGCCCCGACTCCATGGTCCTCTGGGGCGAGCACATCTACGTCGGCGAACTCAACGGAATGGGCGGCGTTGACGACGCCCCCGGCCTCGGCCACCGCGTCAGCATCTACGACCTCGACGGCCACCGCGTCAGCATGTTCGGCGACAAGAATGAAGGCGAGGGCGGTGGCCAGTTCATAGCCCCTCACGGCATCGCCGTAGACTCCCACGGCGACATCTACGTCGCCGAGGTCTCCTACACCATCCGCGGCCAGCACATGAGCCCGCCCCGGGAGCTCCGCTCCCTCTCCAAGTACCGCCGCGTCTAGGCCAGCGGGATCCCAACGAGAACGGGAGAGGGCACCACCCTCTCCCTTAAGTTTCGAGAAATAATGACAACACCCAACCTCGCAAAAATAGAGCAAGAACGTGACCTGAATAAAGCCTGGGCTCACGAAGCGTATGATTTCACGCCGTGGTTGGCTGCGAATATCAGCGAGTTAGGCGAAGCCCTAGGTATGGAGTTGGGTGATCCGCGGACGGAGGTACCCGTCGGAGGTTACTCACTAGACATCTTGGCCACCGACTTGAGTAGTGATACGCCTGTAATTGTAGAAAATCAGCTTGGCACCACAGACCATACCCATTTGGGCCAATTGCTCACTTACGCCGCCGGTTTGAATGGGGGAACAGTAGTGTGGGTAACAGCCGATTTTCGTGATGAACACCGTCAGGCTTTGGATTGGCTAAACCAGCGAACAGACGAACAGACGCAATTTTTTGGCGTAGTTGTGGAGCTTTGGCGCATTGGTGATTCCCCGCTCGCTCCACACTTCAAAGTAGTTGCCACTCCGAACGAATGGCGCAAGAAGAACATAACGAAAGTTCGAAATGACGCGTCTGCTTTATCAGAGATAGACCAGCGTTACCTGAGTTTTTTTAGCTCATTGTTTGGTAGATTGCGAAAGGAAGATTTCGCCATACCTCGCAATATTCCACGGCGTTATTCTAGCTTTCAAATACACGGTGGACTTGCCTCCTATGGTGCCAATTTCCCAGGAAGAGGGCTGGCTAGAGTAGAAGTTAACATTTACACGGGAGATTCAGACTTCAATTACCGACTGCTTCAAGGATTGGAGGAGTATAAGAACGAAATCGAGGGAGATCTCGGGGCGCTTGAATGGCGACGAATGCCAAAAAGTTGTCGAATATCCCTCGACAGGTCTGATAGCGCAATAGAGGACAGTGATGACGATGGGGCAGAGATCCAAGATTGGATGGTTGACACCCTGATCAAGTTCAAGTCGGTATTTGACCCCAAGCTAGCGGACCTAAACCGAAGCCAAGGTGAAATGCGCAGACGGTGGGAGACAAGCGACGAGGACGAGTCATTCTCCAGATACGTATGAGAGGAATTAACCCGCGCAACCCGGCTGATCATCATCGCCACTTAAATGTACATCCCACCTTGGCTTTAGTTTAGTAGAGAATCAATCCCTCACACAGGAGCAACCAACTCTTGACTGAAATCGGCGAAACCACAACCGTCCAATGGGACAGCGCGCTGGAGGCCATCGAGCGCTGCTACGAGCTCGGCTGGACTGACGGGCTGCCCGTTGTGCCGCCCACTGAAGCCCGCGTCGCGGAGTTCATCGAGCGCACCGGCCGACCTTCCGGCGAGGCTGTCGGCGAGTTGCCCGAGCGGCGCCGCGAGATCACCGTCGGCAAGGTCGCAGCCAACGCTGTGATGGCCGGTTGCCTGCCTGAGTACATGCCCGTGGTGCTGACCGCCACCGAGGCCATGCTCGACCCGGTTTTCAACCTCGTCGGCCCCTCTTCCAGCATGGGTGGCTCGGCCATCCTGACCATCGTCAACGGACCCGTGGTGCGGGAGCTGAACATCAACGCCCGCAACAACCTGTTCGGCCCGGGCAACCGCGCCAACGCCACCATCGGCCGGGCCATACGCCTCATCCTGATGAACGCCTGCGCCGCCATCCCCGGCGTGTTCGACCGCAGTGTCATCGGACATCCCGGTAAGTACACCTATTGCATTGCCGAGGCCGAAACCGAGACCCACTGGGCGCCACTGCACGTCGAGCGCGGCTTTCAGGCCGACCAGAGCACGGTAACGGTCTTCGCCGGTGAGTCGCCCCGCCAGGTTCGCTCCGTGGGCCGCCCAGAGCCGATTCTGCTGGCCATAACGGATGCTGCGTCCTCCCTCGGCACCAACATGTCCACCTCGGGATCCGTGGGCGAGACAGGCACTGGCGTGCGTCAGGGCCAGATCGTGGTGACCATCGCTGGCAATTCAGGCCTCTGGAGAGACTGGACCAAGGAACAGGTCCGGGACTTCATATTCCAGCGCGCCCATCGCTCCGTCGCCGAGTTGAAACAGGCAATGGTGCTGGCGGGCGACCCCGAACCCGGCGATGAATCAACCCGTGTCCCCTTGATCCCTGATCCCTCCGATATACTCCTCGTCTTCGCTGGGGGCGAAGAGGCGAACATGTCATCGGTGATCCCCAGTTGGGGTCCGAAGGTGGGCAGCACAGCGGTGACCAAGGTGATAAACTGACCACCAATTAACATTCAGACCCGTCTGAGAACTCTTGAGATAGAGAACTCCACCGTTAGGAGAGAGCCATGGTCCAGACGAACGAGCATGTCCTGGTCAACCCGGTAACTCAGCCGGTTATCGCCCCATTCAACGGAGCGCCGCGTCTGGCCAGCTTGGCCGGTACCCGGCTGGGGTTGATCGATGACAGCAAGCGCAACGCCGACGTCCTGCTGGAAGAACTGGCCGAAGTGCTGCGCAACCGTTACGAGATCGCAAGCATCAAGTGGCACCGCAAGCCCAGCGCCTCGCGCCCGGCC
The DNA here is from genome assembly GCA_965262865.1 of Dehalococcoidia bacterium. GTDB lineage: Bacteria > Chloroflexota > Dehalococcoidia > Lucifugimonadales > UBA3495 > VXOI01. The sequence goes on along the minus strand of OZ253565.1, from coordinate 4,403,766 downwards.
GATCCGTCGGCCATCGCGGAGTTGGCGGAGGAATGCGATTCTGTGATCATCGCGATAGGTGATTGAGGGTCCTGCAGCGCGTGCAGTGTGCACGACGGAATTCACGTTGAGAATGCAGGCATCCCCTCGGCCACCATCTGCACCGACCGGTTCGTCCCGACGGCCACTGGCATGGCCCGGATGTGGGGCGCCCCCGACTATCCGACAATCTACACCGAGCACCCTATCGAGAACCTCAGCCGCGAGGCCCTGCGCGCCCGGGCCGAGGGCTTGGCTCCCCTCGTGGTGCAGGTCTTGACCGGCGAAGGTTAGGAGCCGCCCCTTCCAATTTCGGATCGGTGCGGAACGGGACTGATACCGAGCGTAGTTCAACCGTCCATCCTGACTCGGTACCGGGATGGGCGGTTGCTCCTTTACGCCAGTCGCCTCCGCAGATCCGGCGGCAGAAGATTCGGAATGGTGTCCTCTATTGGGTAGGGCTCATCGCAGCTGGCACAGAGGAGCGAGCCCGTGACTATCTCGTCGCCCTCCTCTAGCTCGGTCGTCAGTTGCAGTTCGCCCTTGCATACTGGACAGGCCAGTATCTCCATCAGGTCTTTCTTCAAAGGTATACTCTCCTACCTTTATCGGGATTATCAGGCAACCAGCGCGTCCTCAATGAGGGCGTCCAGCACGTCAGACAAGCCGATGACAACGATACCGATGACTAGCAGGGCCATCGGACTGGAGACCCGGCGGCCCGCGCGTCGCAGCCAGGTACCGCTCGGGTCCGGCTGCCCCGAGTAATCGCCCCGGCGCACGATGCGGACCACGTAGAACATGTAAAAGGCCAGAGCGATCTTTACCCCGAGAACGATCGCGTACGGGACTGTCGCTGCATCGCCTGTCAGCCGCGCAACGGAGAGGATAGCTCCCGTCAGTAGCAGCACGGCGATGGCCGTGGTAACCAGACCGCGAAACTCGTCCCGGATCGCCTCGCTGGTCTCCTGCGGCATTCCTTGCGAGCGACGAATGGCTGGGCGCATAACCAGCAGGTAGAACACTCCGCCGCCGACCCAGGCCACCGCGGCCAGAGCGTGTCCCCACCGGATTATGACCAGTATCAAGTCTAGAACGCCCATATCCAACCAATCGAGACGCGGAGGCAACCGTCTCTCTCGTTTCCGATGAGTCTACCCATCGACCAATTCGCGCACGATGCCCGTGATGCTCTCCGCATCCATGGTGCTGACGTGTGTATCGGCCACCCTGCCCCCACGGTCTATGAACCAGGTCGTTGGGTAGAATTCTATTCCGTAGGCGGTGGCAATGGCTTCCCCGTGGTCGGTGGCAAAATCGAATGTCAGCCCTAACTCGTTAACGAAGTCCCTGGCGGCATGCTCGTTGTCGAACCCTCTGGGAACGAACAGACCCAGGAAGCGCACCGGCTCCCCCTCAAGTTCCTCCCAAGCCGTCTGGAACTCCGGCATCTCATCCCTGCAGGGTGGGCAGCTCGGGTACCAGAAGTTGATCACGACAATGCTGTCTGCGTACTGCTCCGACAGCCCGAATTGGCTCCCGTTGAACAATTCGACCCCGAAATCCTGGGCCTTCTCTCCACCGCAGCCGGACGCCAGGGCGAGTAGGAACGGAATTAACACGAGCGTTGGTCGAACTGTAATAGAGAGGAGCGTCATGGGAGGAAGAGTGGACCGATCCTGCCAAGGGTTGTTGAGAGCCATGGCATTCTATAGGTTTGGTTCGGCCCTTTCAATGACGGGCGATTTGGCATTCTTGACTGGACGCTGCCAGCAACTACAATCGTGGCAGTAACGGATTCCCAGCGAACTCAGGAGGTTCCAAAATGCGATTGGAAGACAAGGTAGCGCTGATCAGCGGCGGCGCGCGTGGTATGGGCTCTGAGGAAGCCAAGCTCTTTGCCCGCGAGGGCGCCAAGGTAGTCATTGGAGACGTTCTGGAAGACGAGGGCCGCCGTACCGAAGCGGAGATCAATGAGTCGGGAGGCGAATGCGTCTTCGTCCGCCTAGACGTGACCAGCGAGGAGTCCTGGCAGGCGGCAGTCAGCCAGGCTGTTGACCGCTTCGGTAAACTCGATATCCTGGTAAACAATGCGGGCATCTACCGCACGAACAATGTGACCGAGACCTCCTCCGAGGAGTGGGACCAGGTTATGGACATCAACGCCAAGGGGGTGTTCCTCGGTACCAAGGCCGCCATCCCCGCAATGAAGGAAAATGGCAGCGGCTCCATAGTCAACATCTCATCGGTGGCTGGCCTGGTCGGCAACTTGATGTCCTCGGCCTACACTGCCTCCAAGGGCGCCGTGCGATTGCTGACGAAGTCCACTGCCATCCAATATGCCCGGGACGGCATCCGTTGCAACTCGGTGCACCCGGGCACCATCGAGACGCAGATGACCGCGCCCCTTCTTTCAGATGACTCCTACCGGCAGGACCGCATGAACCGGACCCCCATCGGGCGTCTCGGCACTGCGGAAGATGTGGCCTACGGCGTGCTGTTCCTGGCCTCGGATGAAGCGTCATTCATGACCGGTTCTGAGCTGGTCATCGACGGTGGACGAACGGCTGAGTAACCTGGGGCGTAATCAGGCCCCGAAAGGCGAATCCCCAAAATCGTAGGGGCGCACAGTTGTGCGCCCCATAGAATCCTCAGTCGTCCCAGAAAATGCCAACGGTTTTCCCGCGGTTCATTATCGTCCCATCGCGTAACCGTCGCGGCGGGGGTCTGCGCCACCACTCCGTCCGCCGCGCTTTTGGTCCACATTGACAGCACAGAGGCAGCCCATTCGCGGCGTGAAGTCGTCCCATACCTCGACCTTGTGACCCAACCGGGACAGTTCGCTCACCACATTCGCGTCAATGCGCCCTTCGACTCCCACCAAACCGGGGTGGTAGGCGTGAGGCCAGAAGGAGTTGGGGAAGCTCCATGTCGAGAATCGGGGCGCTTCCACAGCCTGTTGCACGTCCATGCCAAATTCCATCACGTTGAGGAAGAGTTGCACCATGGACTGTGGCTGAACGTCGCCCCCCGGAGTGCCGAAGGGCATCAAGGGCTTGCCGTCCCGCATTGCCAGCGCCGGGTTGGGGGTCAGGCGCGGGCGCTTGCCGGGCGCCAGGGCGCTGGGGTGCTGTGGGTCGAGCCAGGTCTGGGAGCCGCGCGAAGAAGCGATGAATCCTAAACCAGGGATGATGGGAGAGGTGCCGAAGCTGTCGCTGGGAGTGGCCGAGAAAGCGTTGCCCCAGCGGTCCACCACACAGGCATAGCTGGTGTCGGCAGGGAGGCCTCCGGCCACCAGGTCTGGCCGCGCTGGTTGGCCGTTGCGGGCCGGCATTCCCTGGTGCGGCCAAGGGTCGCCGGGAAGCGGCATCTCGGGCGACGCCCGCCCCGCGTCTATGGCAGCCCGCCGTTCCTGTGCATAAGACTCGGATATCAGCCCCTCAAGAGGCACGTCTACGAAGTCTGGGTCGCCGTAGTAAGCATCGCGGTCGCTGAATGCGAGCTTGAGGGCCTCAAGCACTGTGTGAGCGTAAGCAGCGGTGTTGTGGCCCATGCCGCGCAGGTCAAAACCTTCCAGGATCTTCAGGGCGTGCAGGTTCATCGGCCCCTGGCACCATGGGCCACAGGCGTAGACTTGGATACCCTTGTAGTCGATGGACGGCGGCGTTTCCACGCCGACGCTGAACTCCGCAAGGTCCTCCATTGTCAGGAGGCCGCCCTCCTTTTGTACGAACTGTACTATCTCCTCCGCGATATCACCCCTGTAAAAGTAGTCGCGTGCCGCCTGCAACGCCACCTCGCGTCCCTGTCCGGCGTGGTCACGCTCGACTTCGATCAGGCGGTAGAAAGTGCGGGCCAGATCTTTCTGAATCAGGATGTCGCCGATGTCAGGACGGCGGCCGCCTGGGAAGAATACCGCAGAAGTCGACGACCATCGTCCATCGCCATCTGAGTCGCCGATGAGCGAGTCGCCGGTCCGTGCCAGAGCTGACTGCAGCGTCGCGGGGATGGGGAAGCCTCCCTCCGCCAGCTCCAGGGCCGGGGTGACCACCTGTTCAAAAGACATCGTCCCATAGAGCCTGAGCGCGGTAATCCACGCGTCAGCGGCGGCGGGGGTTACGGTCCGCAGAACGCCGGGCGGCAGCTCGCCGCCGCAGTTCTTGTTGAAGTAGTCAATGCTGGCGGCCTTGGGAAATCGCCCCAAACCGCTGATGGACACAGTATCGCCGCTGGCAGCGTCGTGAATTATGATCGGGGCGACTCCGCCGAAGCCGGTCCACTGAGGCAACGTCACGTTGATGGCTATGCCCGCGGCGACACCCGCATCGGTGGCGTTACCGCCTTGCTCCAGGATGCGAAAACCGGCGGCGGTGGCGAGGTAGTGGCCGCTGGATACCACGTGCTGGGCTCCGGTTACCAATGGACGGTACGTTCTGATTCCAAGGGCCACGATTCACCCCCCAGTTAGGTTGATTTGTAAGACAATGGTAGTGCGCCTCGCATTTCTGCTTCTCGCGGGTTGAGTTGCTGGGTATGATATGGACGTGATTTAGGGGTGTCAACAAACCTATGTGGCCTGGTTGCCTCCCCCGCAGAACCTTGAAAGGGAAAGCCAATGCTCATTGAAGTCGAAGTCACCGCCGGAGAAAACAGCCCTCTGGACGTGCATAGGATGTTTGACCTCCTTGAGGACCCCCACCCCGTTTGGAGAGTGCTGGCGCCCGACCCTATCGGCGAGGATGTCTGGTGCGATGTGACCGGGTGGAACACGACCGGTCCCTGCCAGGCAATGGCCGCGCTGTCGGAGGACTCGGGAGAGGGCGTGGTACTTCTTGTCTACGGAGGGGACGAAGGCGTGCGTCTAAGACCGGCGGGAGTACCCGGCGAATGGGACCTGTCTGCAAGCGGTCAATGGGGCGAGGCCTGCCTGATGCTGGACAAGGACACCCGGACGGAATAACGCGGCGTAGCCCGAAGGAAATTCTGAACAAGGCTTGTCTGACCTGGATTGTATATTCCGAGCACCGAAGGTTGTGAGAGCCGCAGTCCGGGAGTTGCTGGCCGGCACGTATCCCCGAGTTTCGCTCCTGACAGCGCTACTGGGGCCCGGCGCGGGCCATTGGGTCGGCTAGGGCCTGCCGCCGGGCGTACTACACCGCTAGCTGTCCCCTCCGCTGTCAGCAGATTGCCCAGCCCGAACAGCAGTGCCAGCCGCTCCATGTTTTTCGCCAGCCCCCGGTAGCGAACCTTGCCGTAACCCAACAGCCACTTCAGCCTCAGAAAGGGATACTCCACCTTGGTCCTTACTGACGCTTTCGCCTTCGCCGCCAACGCCTCTTCGCTCCCACACTCCAGCTTTCGCCGGTTACCCGGACGCATTGCCACCCGCCATTCCGCCTCCAGCCTCAGGTTCTCCCTCCGCTTATGCACCCCCACCCGGCATCACCCCACACCACCGTCTCGCCCCCGTGCAGCAGATTGTGTGTCTCCGTAACATCGTGGACGTTGGCCGCCGTCGCGCGCATGCTGTGGACTATGCCCGTATCGGCGTCCACCCTGATGTGCGCCTTCATGCCGAAGAGCCACTGGTTCCCCTTCGTGCCTGATGCATCTTCGGGTCCCGCTCCGCAGCCCGGTTCTTGGTGGAAGAAGAGGCCTGGATGATGGTAGCGTCCACGACGGTTCCCTCCCTGAGCCGCAGTCCCTGGGACTCCAGGTGGGCGTTGATCTCATCCAAAAGGCCCTGTCCCAGCTTGTGTTTTCCCAGGAGATGACGGGAATTCAGATGGTGGTCTCGTCGGCCGGGGGCCAGAGAGCTTCAGCCCCACGAACCACTGTACGGGGTCGGACTCGTAGAGCAGGTCTTCCATGACTGGATCGCTCAGGTTGTAGAAGAGCTGGACTCAGTGGGTTCTCAACATGACGGTCAGCGGGTAAGGCTGTCTCCCCCTTCCGGCCCTGGGGTAGAAGGGGCGGATGCGGTCCTCCAGCAACTGCCAGGGGTTCAAGCCGTCCATGCGTTCGAGGGACAGCTCCCGGCGGGTCTTGCGCTTCTTCCCCTGGTATTCCAGGTCGGCAAGGGTGGGCTGGCCCATGCAAACTCATCCCAGGTCAGCATCAGGCTCTTTAGCCCAACTATGCCACATCCCATCCGACCTGTTCAGAGGATTCCTAAAACACAAGAGCAGAGAGTTCACGCACCAGCGGGGCCAACGCGCGATCCCATTCCTCCGCCTCGCCGCAACCTTGGATGTCGATTACGATACCGTCCCTCAGGCCGATGCAGAGGCGGTCCTGTCTCTGGTAGAACAGCTCACCGGCCCCCAGGGAGATCAGTTTTTTGGAGGCTCCCTGGCCTGAATTGCGGACAAGCTCGGCGAAGTATCGGCTGGTTAGCGGGTTCTCCAATGCCGCGTTGGTGCACAGCAGCGCCAGCCGGTCGTAGTAGACCGTATGGTCCAGCGAGGCTTCCCCGGTGTTCAGGGCCTCCTCATCGTCGGGATACAGGGCCCAGGCTGGAATATGGGTCTGAGACAAGTCTTGGCAAAGCCGCTCCGCCAGCTCGGAATCCGCCATCGAACCGACCACCAACACCGTCGGGTATGTCCTGCGCTCTCCAGTGAGAACGTCCTGGACGGTGATTAACGGCTCGGGTACACCCGCACCCTGGAGGAAAAGGCGAGGGATCCTGCCCCCAGAGCGCGCCAGTGTGTCCAGGGCGATGGTGCTGGGTGCCCCGTGCAGCATGGAGTCCAGCCCAATGACAGAGCTGAGATCGCAGTTGGCGAACAGCGTCCCGCCTGCCGTGGCCCGGTGAAGGATGGTACTGTCCAGGCTTGACTTGATGATGCGAGCGCCCCTGAGGTCGGCGGCAGTCAGGTTTGCCATCAACAGCGACGTTACCGTCAGCGTGGCGCCACGCAGGTTGGCGTTGGTGAGGCTGGCCCACGAGAGGTCGGTTGACGTAAGGTCGGCGCCGCTCAGATCGGCCCCCTCCAAATCGGCGTAAGAAAGATCCGCGTAGGACAGGTCGGCGCCCTTGAGCACCGCGTGGCTCAGGACCGAGCTGGAGAGTTTAGCGCGGCCCAACGAGCACCCGGTCATCTGGCTGCCGGTGAGATTGGCTCGCGGAATATTGGCGCGAAAAAGATGAGTCCCGGTCAGATTGGCGCCGGAGAGGTCGGCCATCCGCAGGTCGACGCCAGTGAGGTCAGCGCCGCTGAGGTCGTCGTGCCGCAGGTCTGCGCTGGGCAGCTTCACACCGCTCAGGAATGAACCGGACAAGTCTAGAGAGGGGCGCCCGTAGATGAACTCGGGCGTGAAGGTCTCGCTGGCTGCTCTGTCCTCAAGACGATAACCCAAGGCAAAGCGGGGCATGCGCTCATTGGGACTTCGGAAGGTAAGCTCTCGCCACCTGGCGATGGCACTGGGCCCTGAGCGAGCAAGGCTTACGTGTTTGGGGTCTGCCAACTGCTATGCCTCCAGGCCCCTGGAACAGCCGGACAAACGCAAGATCCCGACGGCGGGGGCATGGTCATAGGGCTCACGGCGAACCTTCGTCCCCAAGATCGGTTCACCCCCGTCCTGCGAAGGCCGGCATAACCTCGCTGGAGAAGATCTCCAACTGGCTGCTCAGCTCGTGCCAGGGCATTCCCTCCGGCCACTGCAGGACGACATCCTCGAGGCCGGGGTACTTTTCCTCCAGCTCGCGGAATGTCTCTATGAAGACCTCGGGTGGGCCGCAGATCCAGGCCTTCTGCTGGACACCGTCTTCCACTGTCGGCGTTCGGGCGGGAGCTCCGGGCGAACCCCACATGCGGCCTTCCTCATCCACGTAGCGCACCAGGCCAAAGGGCGCGAACCACTTGTACCGTTCGTCGTGGAAGGGCCTCACCCGCTCGACGGCCTCTTCGACGGTGTCTCCAAGGAAGAACCCGAAGCCCAGGGCCATGTCCTGCCCCAGCTTGAGTTCCCGGCCCGCTTCGGCGGCGGCCTTCTGGTAAGCGCCGAAGAACTGCTCGACGATCCTCTCGCCGCTCAGCGCAGTCATTCCCTTGATGCCCTTCTTTGCGATGAACTCTATCGTGCGGCCGCTGGTCACCGGTTGCCAGACTTCGACGGGCAGGTTCAGGGGACGCGGGACCAGGGTGATGTCTTTCAGCTGGTATCCCCGGTAGGGCACGTCGGGCGGGATCTGGTAGTACTTGCCGTGGTGGCTGAACGACTCCTCGTGGAAGGCCTTGAGGATGATATCGACCTGCTCCTCGAAGAGCTCGCGGTTGGCATCCTGGTCAAGCAGCGGTGCGCCGAAGGTTTCAACCTCGCGTGTCTGGTAGCCGCGGCCGATGCCGAAAACCAGCCTGCCGCCGGTCAGCACGTCGCCCATGGCGAAGTCTTCGGCCAGGCGCAACGGGTGCCACATGGGCACGATATTGAAAGCAGCGCCGAGCTTGAGGTTCTTGGTGTGGGCGGCCAAGTGTACTCCCAGCAGCGTCAGGTTGGGTATGCACTCGTAGCCCTCGCGCTGGAAGTGGTGCTCTGCGGCCCAGAGGCAGTGAAAGCCAGACACGTCCATCTGCTTGGCAAGGGCCATGGCGTGGTCCAAGGACTGTGTCAACTGCTTGTTGGAGTAACGGCGCACGTCCGGGTTGCGCCCGTCGGCACCCACGTCTTCAAGGTCGATCTGACCGACATATAGAACTGAGAAACGCTTGATCATCTGCCTGTCTCTAAAAGGTGTGGAATGCGTAGGAACTCCGGGCAATCCCGGTTCAAACAGCCAAGAGTATAGCACGGACAAAACACCATCGCTGCACAGGATGGAGCGGCCAACGCAGGACGATTGCAAAGCCCTAAAATGCCACCCTGAGCGTAAGCGAAGGGTTTTGGCGGCATGGGTGAGATTCTTCTCTCCGCCCAGAATGACAGGGGGCGATGGCAACTTTGCAATCGTATTATTGGCACAGTTGGGGTCATTTAATCCTCCCTTTCCCTTTCCCTTGAAGGAGATGGGATTTGCCATGCACCCTTTTTAGAGGCCTCGACGGCCGGTTGCAGGTCGCGGACCCGTTCGTGGAGATCGTCGAGCTCCTTCCGAAATGCGGGATCCTCCAGACAAGGCCGCAGGGTGGACCCGGCCACGCCGGGGCCTGCGGACGGCCTTTGCGATGGAGGGCAGGGCCACGACGACAGAGGGCAGGGCCGATTTCTGGCGGATGGTGAGGTCAGAAATTTAATAATTCCACTCATTTCCACTCATTTCCGCCGTTTTGGGGGAGTTGGGTTGGACCTGGTCCCGAGCTGGGGGAGCGAAGTCGCAGGCCTCCTTGCGGGCTAAGTCGAGCACCTTCCGAAATGCGGGATCCTCCAGACAAGGCCGCAGGGTGGACCCGGCCACGCCGGGGGCTGCGGGCGGCCTCTGCGATGGAGGGCAGGGCCACGACGACAGAGGGCAGGGCCGATTTCTGGCGGAAGGTGAGGTCAGAAATTTAACTATTCCACTCATTTCCACTCATTTCCGCTCATTTCCGCCGTTTTGGGGGGGTTGGGTTGGACCTGGTCCCGAGCTGGGGGAGCGAAGTCGCAGGCCTCCTTGCGGGCTAAGTCGAGCACCTCCCTAAATGCGGGATCTTCCAGACAAGGCCGCAGGGTGGACCCGGCCACGCCGGGGGCTGCGGGCGGCCTCTGCGATGGAGGGCAGGGCCACGACGACAGAGGGCAGGGTCGATTGCTGGCGGATGGTGAGGTCAGAAATTTAACTATTCCACTCATTTCCGCTCATTTCCGCCGTTTTGGGGGAGTTGGGTAGGATCTGGTCCCGAGCCGGGGGAGCGCCTGGATGCCTGAGTACGCGGGGCCTGCTTGGTTTTGCCAGACATCGGGCTTCACGGTGCCTCAGTGGCTGTCCTTGATTGGCCCGGCCGAATTTGGGTCGGAGTTATCGGCTGGACATCTTTAATAGTACACACGTTCTAGTACGTTTGGCAAGGGGGTGGGTGTCAGAGGTGGGGGCCAGGACGATTGCAGGGTCATGGTATGTCACCCTGAGCGTAAGCACGGGGTCTCGTCGGCATAGGTGAGATTCTTCGCTCTGCTCGGAATGACAGGGGCGACGGCAATTCTGCAATCGTTCTGGCGGCCAACGTGAGGGCGATATAGTCCGGCTGGGTGGAAATAACTTGAAAGGGACTATGCCTCCAGAGTTGGCGGGGCCGACGGCATTAAACTGGCTGAACCTGCGGGGAAACGACCTGAGCGGTGAGATCCAAGCCGAGTTTGGCAATTTTCAATATTTGAAATAGCTGGATCTTTCAAAAAACAGTCTCTCCGGCGAGGTGCCGCCCGAACTGGGAGATATCTCCAACCTTGCCTCCTTGCCTTTCTCTATTCAAACGACAACAGCTAACGGGCTGTGTCCCAGTGAATCCGAAAGAACATCAAATTGGATACAAACTCGGAGGCCTGCAGTTCTGCCCGTAACGTCGAGGCGTCGCCAGGGGATGTGAGTGCGAGAATATAACTCGGTTGAGTCCGGCGTAAAATCTGGATCAAGACTCTGGATTGGCCGGCCTACACCACGACGCCCCGGGCTCGCAAGTCGGCGACCTGCGCGGGAGTGTAGCCGAGGGCCGCCAGGACGTCGGCGGTGTGCTGGCCGGTGACGCTGCCGGCGTGCCGCACCTCGCCGGGGGTCTCCGACAAGTGGAACGGGATGCCGGGCTGCGTTACCCTGCCCTCCGGCACGCCGGGCGCCTCCAACTCGACGACCATGCCCCGAGCCATGGCCTGGGGGTCGGCGAGCGCCTCATCCAGGTCGTAGACCTTGCCCACCGAGATGTTGGCGTTGCGCAGGGCTTCGAACCACTCCTCTCGGGTCCTGGTGAGGAAGATGGCCTCGAGAGTGCTGGCTATCTCTGCCCGCCTCTCCTCGCCCGCCTGCTGGTGCGGGATCAGGTCCTCCCGGCTGATGGCGCGGCACAGGTTCTCCCAGAACCAAGGCTCAATGGCGGCGATGGAAAAATATTTGCCGTCGGCGGTGCGGTAGACGTTGTAGAAGGGCGAACCGCCGTTGAGACGGGTTTCGCCCCGCTTCGCCACGTAACCCTGCGAGAGCGCGTCCGCAATGGCGCCGCAGAGCAGGTACAGCACACCCTCGGTCATGGCGATGTCCACGTATTGCCCACGGCCCGTCTGCTCGCGGGCCATCAGGGCGGCGAGGATGCCCACCGCGCCGCAGAGTCCACCACCAGCGTAATCGGCGATCAGGTTCAGGGGGATGACCGGCTTGCCGTCGGGTGAGTCTCCGATCAGCCCCAGCGCTCCGGCGAAGGATATGTAGTTTATGTCGTGCCCGGCCATCTGAGAGTAGGGGCCCGTCTGGCCGTACCCAGACACCGAGCAGTACACGGTACGGGGATTGATCATCTTAACCTGCTCGTAGCCCACGCCCAAGCGGTCCACCACGCCGGGGCGGAACCCCTCCACCACCACGTCGGTGTCGGCGGCCAGCTTGCGGAATACCTCCAGTGCTTCGGCCTCTTTGAGGTTGAGGGCGATGCTGCGCTTGTTGCGCTGGAGAGCGTTGAACGAGGCGTGGCGCCGCTCGTCCTCCGGGCTATCGATGCCGGCCACGATGCGCTCGTAGGCCGCGCGCATCTCGTCCATTGGGCGTTCGATCATCAGCACTTCGGCCCCGAGGTCCGCCAGGATCATCGTGGCGAACATTCCAGGAGCATTGCGGCAGAAATCGAGAACCTTGATTCCCTCGAGGGCCATCATCCAGGTGTCCTCCGGGCTTTAGCTGGTATCAGTCAGGTTCCAGCCGGGTTTGCCAAAGAGATTATAGCCAGACCCACTCCTCAATCCCAATTCCTTCCAGAGGGGGATTCTTCCCTGGACCTGCCCGCACTGCGAGGCGGTATCATCCGGGATTGCCGTGCAAGACCTTCAATGCCGCACTATAATCCCCGCAAACAATTCCATAGGCGAAGGAGAGAGTCATGGATCTTGGCCTGCAGGGCAGAGTAGCAATGATAACCGGCGGCAGCCACGGTCTCGGAAAGCAGGCTGCGGTTGCGCTGGGGCGCGAGGGATGCAAGGTGGCCATCTGCGCTCGGGGCGCGGAACAGCTGGAGGAGACTCGCAGCGAGTTGGCAGAGGCTGGGATACAGGTCGTTGCAGTGCAGGCCGACGTCACCAAAAACGATGACCTGGTGCGATTCCACAACGAGACCAAAACGGCCCTGGGCGAGGCCGACATCCTGGTCAATAACGTAGGCGGCCGACGCGGTACGACGGACTTCATCGAGACGGGCATGGATCTGTTCCGCCAGGGACTCGAGGTCAACCTGCTTAGCGCTGTGGAACTGGTGTACCTGGTCCTGCCCCACATGCGGGAGCAGAAATGGGGCCGCATCATCAGTATCTCGTCGATCTACGGGCGGGAGTACGGCGGCTCGGTGGACTACATGACGGGCAAGGCGGGGCTAATTGCCTTTTCCAAGCACCTGGCCCTGAACCTGGCCCCGGAGAACGTGCTGGTGAACTGCATCGCCCCGGGTTCCATCGACTTCCCGGGAAGCACGTGGGACCGCTTCCAACAGAACAATACGCCGGAAGTGGTGGACGAGTTCATCTCCCGCAATCTGCCCGCAGGCAAGTTCGGCTGGCCTGAGCCCGTCGGGGAGACCGTGGCCTTCCTCGCTTCCGAACGGGCCGACCTGATCACCGGGACCTGTCTCAACGTCGACGGAGGGCAGTCGCGTTCTCTCTTCTGATGTCCGATCCCACAGCAATCCCGAAAAACGTAAAGGGGCGCACAACCGTGCGCCCCTGAGTTTCTGATCTACATACGCAGGCGATTCACAAAGAGCCGACAAATTCCCGCCAGGCCTTTACGCATTGCTCCGGCGCGGAGTGCTGCACGTAGCCGCTTGTGCCCTGGATCACACGAAGGCGGCCACTTGGCAGCAGTGACACCATCCCGCTGGTGCGGTCGGGGTTGTCGCGGGCGTTCTGCTCCGACGCGAGCACCAGTGCAGGCGTCTGAATCCCGGGCAGTACGTCGCTCAGGTCCTGCTGCGATAGATAGGCCAGCGTCTCCATCACCACCCTGGCCTGGGTCTGCGCCATCTGTCCGATGTACCACTCCTGATGGGCGGCGTCCGCGTCCCCTGATTCCAGTCGCCGCTCGGAGGTCTTCCGCACCCACGCAGCAACACCTTCATCCCGCACCAGGTTACAGGAGTCGAGATAGGTGGGATTTCCGACGAACTTGTAGGGCGAGGTGCAGGTAGTCACCGAAAGTAGCCGCTCAGGGTATTCGGAGGCGAATTTGAGAGATATGGTGCCGCCCACTGTTTCACCGATCAGATGCACCCGCTCCAGTTCCAGGTGGTCCAGCAGCCCACGGATGTCGGCGGCAAAATTGCTAAGCGACCAGTCGTAGCCCTCGGGTGGGACGGTGGAGCGTCCAAATCCGCGCGCCTCAAGGCGCACCACGCGGTATTGGCGGGCAAGCAACGGTACCCAGGCGTACCACAGGCGCGCGTTCTTGGAATTGCCGTGATGCAGCACCACCGTCTCTGATCGACGCCACGGGTCCGTGAAGTCGTCGTCCTCGTAGTACATCTCCAGCGTGTCATCGATGCGTGCGAAGGGCATGGCGCTCCTCTCTGCGGCGGCTGGTGAGAGTTCTGCAACTAATCTCTAGTCGACTATGGGAACGGCTATCGAAACGCGGGGCCTGTCGCCATAGACTGCCGTCGTGTGCCCGCGGCCGGTAAGATCGTCGGCAAGAAGCACGTCCCCGGCATTGAAGATTCGCTTGGTGCCGTCGCCGAGACCAACCTCCATCTGCCCTTCCAGTGTGATTACGTACTGCCGGCGGGGTGCGGTGTGCCAGTCGCTGAAGTTGCCGGGCTGAGTGCGGCTGAAGGTTACGCTGGACGCGTTTTGGGCTGCCGTGCGTTCGGCGTTGGCCATGGCTTCGAAAGGAAGGTCCAGTTCCTCAAAGTGTGACTCTGCATCATCGCCGGTGTAGATCCTAACTACCTGCATCTCAAATCTCCGTTCCGGTTGAGTTGGCAAAAGGCATGCCTCGATGCCGGAATGATAAGTCGGCGCCGTTGCAGCGTCAATTTTCGGGGGTCTGGCCACCCGTCCTGCCGAGCGGACACAAATCGGCCAGGCAGCAGTTGCTGCAGTGCGGGTCCCGCTTGGTGCAGCTAACCTTGGCGTGGTGGTCCAGCAGGGCGTGAAATTCGTTGAAGAGAGGTGTATTTGCCGGCAAATTGTCTTGGAACAAGGCCTGATAGGCACCATATCCGGGATTCCGGCCAAGTACCGGGAATCCCATTCGGTCCACGATTCGCCGGGTATAGCTGTCCATCACAAAGGACGGTTTCTCTGCGGCATAGACCAGAATGTCGTCGGCGGTCTCGTCGCCGATGCCGTAAATTGAAAGCAGTTCTGATCTCAAGTCACCCAGTTCCTGATCGAACATGGCATCCAGGTCGCCGCCGTAATTCTCCAGCAGGTGGCTGGCAAAGGCCTGGAGCTTGCGGGCCTTGGCATTGTAGTACCCCGAGGAGCGGATGACCGTGGCAAGGTCAGCTTCCGGCAACTTTACGATAGCCTCAAACGACCAGCAGCCAGCGGCACGCATGGAACGCAGCGCCTTCTCTACATTGACCCATGCGGTGGACTGGGTGAGAATGGCCCCGACGATGATTTGGAAACGGCTCTCTCCCGGCCACCAGCCCTGGGGACCGTAGGCGGCAAAGAGGCGGGAGTAAACCTCAGGCAGAAGGACGTCGAGAGCGACAGGCGCCAGTTCCTCCTTCATGGTGCCGCTCCATCCCTCTTTGGGATCGATGCGAAGGATATGATGGGCAACTGGCGGTCCAGAGCCACCTCCCTGTTGGATACCCGGCAGTTGTACGCGTAGGCATCAACGCCACTGCTGACGGCGTTCCGGAACGCCTCTGCCAGGGCCGGGTCGGCGCTGTCATTGGTGGCGAATGCATCGGCGTCGGACCGCTGCACTACGAAGACCACCGCGGCCTTGTGGCCCGCATCAACCGCTGCTGCCAAGCTGTTCAGGTGTTTGGCCCCCCTGATTGTTGGTGAATCAGGGAACAGTCCCACGCCATTTTTTATGAGAGTTACAGACTTTACTTCCACGTAACGCCGAGCGCCATCGCATTTGAGCATCAGGTCGAATCGGCTCTCGCCGAAAGTGGACTCCCGAACGATGATGTCTGGTCTCCCAAATGCCTTCAGCTTCCCAGCCGCCACACTCTCAGCCA
The DNA here is from genome assembly GCA_965262865.1 of Dehalococcoidia bacterium. GTDB lineage: Bacteria > Chloroflexota > Dehalococcoidia > Lucifugimonadales > UBA3495 > VXOI01. Next base: position 4,388,440 of record OZ253565.1, on the reverse strand, counting down.
CCAGCGCGTTGGGAAGGCGCGCGTCTGCGGATACCAGCACGCCGTCTGCTTCCACAAGGGCCAGGTCGTATGCAGTCTTGCGCCCCTCTTTTGCGGCCGGCTTGAGCCACACAGGGACGCCTGGCACGAAAAGCTCGCGCATCCTGCCCGAGTTGGCGACATGTACTCCCGTTTCGCGGCCGGCCACTTGCACCATTGCGAGGAATCGATTCTCCCTTCGCATAAACGTCGCCCCTACCAGGTCGTCACCCAGATGCACCTGTACTCCTTTTGGCCGCCCTTGCGCCCGGCCTCGGCAATGGTAACAATGGAGCCAATCTCAGAGCAAACCGTGGAAACCGACAGATGAGTGCCTTTGCCGAAAGGATCCAGGACGCCTGCAATTTGACGCGCAGCCTGCTGTGCGTTGGCCTTGACCCCGACCCGGCGTTGATGCCGATCACGGACGTATTCGAGTTCAATCGCGCAATCGTGGACGGCACGGCGTCGGTGGCCTGCGCCTACAAGCCGAATCTTGCTTTCTATGAGGCCCTGGGCGTGGAGGGATTGACCGCCCTGGAGCGGACGGTTGCCTATATCCGCACCGTTTCCCCTTCCGCCGTGATCATCGGAGACGCTAAGAGAGGCGACATCGGGCCGTCTGCAAAGGCATACGCCAAGGCGATGTTCGATGTCTGGGGGTTTGACGCCGTAACCATCAACGCATGGGGTGGCAGCGATTCTGTACAGCCTTTTCTGGAGGACCCATCGAAGGGCGTGTTCGTATGGTGTCGCGGCTCCAATCCGGGGTCGGGAGATTTCCAGGACCTTTGCGTTGAGGATGAGGATGCTCCCGCGCGTCTCTATGAAGCCATGGCCCGGGCCTGCCTGCGGTGGAACACCCGTGGCAACGTTGGTCTGGTCGTTGGGGCGACAGTGCCGGAGCAGCTTGCCGGGGTTCGTCGGCAGTGCCCGGACATGCCGCTGCTGGTTCCGGGAGTCGGCGCCCAAGGCGGCGAATTGGAATCGGCGGTGCGAGCAGGAGTGAACGCAGAGGGGAGGATGGCGCTGATCAACTCATCCAGAGGGATAATATATGCCTCTGGAGGACCTGATTTCGCTGAAGCCGCAGGCCGGGCTGCCACCAACCTGAGCGATGCCATAAACGCTGTGCTGGAACAGGACGGTCTGGGATGGCGTTCGAACTGAGGATCGGGGATGTGGTGCGCCTGAAGAAACCGCATCCCTGCGGGGAGTTCCTTTGGACGGTCACCCGCCTGGGCGCCGACATAGGCTTGGTGTGCCAGAAGTGCGGGCGATATGTGATGATCCCAAGGGCTCAACTGGCCCGGCGGGTTCGCCATATCATCAATGCCGAAAACTCTTAGTATTACAGTCGCAGATTTGAGATCCGCCGTTGGTAGTGGCAATGCAGGGCTCTGGATTGGTGGCGGGGTCTTCACCATGACCAGTACAGGAGAATTCAGGTGGTTGGTTCTCTGTCGGTACAAGGCGGGTGAGCCGTCGGCGCACTTCCGGCACTGTCATGGGCCAGGAATACGCCAATCTGTCTGTTCTCCATCCGCCCTGCCGCGCCGCTGTACTGACGCTGCACTCCAACGGGAGTGGCGTCGCCGCCTGCTCGGCCAGTTGCTACATCCGCATTGTTTTCGGCTGGGGCAAGGACCGGTGCAAGGTTGTAGTCGGATTCATAAGGAGGCAGTAGTAGGCGGAGGCAAGTTGATCTCCCGGTCAGTTACGTGGCTGCGAACCGGTCCCGGGCCTCGACGATGGCCCGCAACTTAGCCTCGGCGATTGCCGCTGATGCCACGGGATTGTCCGCGAAGGTAGCGAACCCGCAGTCCGGCGTCAGCAGGATTCGGTCTTGGCCGAAAAGACCCGCAGCCTGCCTGATGTGGCGGCCTATTTCTTCACTCGACTCCACGGTTTCTAGTTTCTGGTTGACAACGCCGACGCCGATTTGCTTGTCTTCAGGAATCTCTCTCAGCACCTCAGCCTCGCCCGCCCTTTCGGTGCAAAGCTCCAAAAACAGGGTGCCAACCTTTGCCCGCTTGAGCACACCCATCAAAGGACGGTAATCTCCAGCCAAAGCCGCCGACTCGTCGCGGGTCCAGTTCCCCCGGCAGATGTGGAGGCCGAGGCGCTCCTGCGGCAGATCGCGCACTACCTCGTTAAGCAGATTGACCGCGAAGTCCAGCTCCAATACCGGCTCCAGCTTTTCGCTTAAGGCACCACACATGAAGCTGCGATTCTGGCTGGCAGCGCCGAAAACGACCTCGGTCAAAACCGGCTCGTCGAACTGCACCAGCGGTGCCCCTGCAGCCAGGAGAAAGTGGAGTTCCTCCCGCAGCACTCGAACTACATCCTCGGCCAGGTCTTCACGGGTCTCGTAGGGACGTTCAGTCAGGCAATCGAGCCACATCGTCCGAGTGAGAAGGTAGGGACCCGGGAGGGCCACCTTAACAGGCCGGTCCGTACAGGAACGGGAGAATTCGAACTCGTGCAACGCCAGAGAACCGCTCCGGCCGAGGCTTCCAAAGACGACCGGATGCCGCACCTCAGCGGCTGGGACGTCAAGAGCGCGCAACTCGAACTCGAACTCTTCGGGGTCGTCCACCATCGCCGTGAGGTCGCTCAGGGGAATCAGCTGGCAGTTGTCCAGCAGCCCGCCCACGAAGCTCGCGTAGCTGTCGCGCCGCTGCTCGCCATCGCTGAGAACGTCGGCGCCGGCTCTAATCTGCGCGTCCAAGCTCAGCCGGACCGCGTCGTTGGCGGTGTCCTGGTAGTCCGCCTCGTTCAGCCGGCCTTCCAGATGGTCGTGGACGGCCTGGAGCATCCATCGAGGGCGCGGCCAACTGCCAATGCCCATGACGGAAAGTGGCGCGATGGGGGGAGCAGGAATGGGCGAGGGGAGGAATTGTGGGATGTTAACTGGGACTCGGAGTTGAGACCCTATGGGGGCGACGATCGGATCGGCAAGTGCGGGAACGGAGTGGCTGAATGGCCCTTTGCTAACAAGGTAACTTCGCTGGTTACCTGACTTTGACCAGGAAACCATTTCGTTCTTGGTCAGTCGACACCAAGCCGGAAGTTCTACTTCGACGGTGGAGTCCGTGGAAAGAATCTCCAGCAATGAGCCGGGTTCCATCGGGTCGATATGCCTGCGGATGAGGAGCAGCAAGCCCCCACCGCAGTCGAGGTCACCTCCGTCGAAGCTGACATGCGGCTTGTATTCGTGTTTGTCGATGGGATCCATCAGCAGCCCTCACGGGTGCAAGAAAGGACTCAAATCAATAGGAGACGCAGGGGGGTCCCTCAGACAGCAACTCAACCAGTACGGCTCCGCCGACAATGCTAGCTCCGTCAACGAGGCTGCCTTCGTCCAGCCCCCGCTTTCTGAAGCAAGGAGCACATACATAAATTAAGCCGCCCACCTCAACAAAGTTGTCCATCAGTTCTTTTAGAGGCAGGAAGCCGTCCTCATGCACGTCGTCCGCATAACCTTTCTGGGACCAACGGACGGCCTCAGTACTCAGAAAAAGCACGGTGTCCTTTTCCGAGCCGAGGGCGGCGTTGGCGATAACGAAAGCTACTGTCGACTTGTCGGTGTCGTCCTTGGCGCAGGTGAGGCTAACGCAAAACTTGTCGGACATATCCTTTTGTCCTCTTCGAATGTAGATTAACTGCCCTTCTGTTCAATCCAATAGTGGGGATGTTCTGCACACAGGAGGCGACGACCGGTCATCCGGCACCACGCCGGCAGGTCTTCCGGGGCACCGAGATCCTGTGAAGTCAATTTGAATATTTCCCCTGGATTGAGCTTTTGCATCCTCTTTCTTAACAGGATGATCACTTCACCGCAGCCCATATGGCCGGCGTCCCATTCATCGGCGACAGGTATCAAGGCGGACCCTTCTGTACCGTTGCCGGCGAAACGTTCAGGCATAGCAAACGCTCCGTTCAATAGAGGCCATCTCGGCAGCACGCCCGTGCCTGACGGCACAAACCAAAAGGGCGGGTTCCGAATTGGGCTGCTCGAAAATGCCCCGAGAAGTATACTCGAGATACTGACTGGCGCCAACTAAATTCGAAAGCTAAGGGCAGGACAGGCAATCTTATTTCGATCTTCTAATGACGTTCCCCGCTTGCCAACACTGATGACCGCTCGCCACCATTTACCTGGGATGCCTGTCCTTACGCGGTCGATTCTTGCGTCGACTCAAATCCGCGCCGGCCAATGAGGCGGAGTCGGATCCAGTATTGGCCTGTTCATGAATCCATTGTTAATGGGTTGTGGCCTCTTACCAATGGCCTAAACCGAAGCCAAGGTGAAATGCGCAGACGGTGGGAGACAAGCGACGAGGACGAGTCATTCTCCAGATACGTATGAGAGGAATTAACCCGCGCAACCCGGCTGATCATCATCGCCACTTAAATGTACATCCCACCTTGGCTTTAGTTTAGTACTATAGTCGCAGATTAAGAGCGGGTAGAATTGGGGCAATCAGCGGGTGTTGAGGTGAGGCTGTGGCAGGGCACGGGGATGAGGTGGCTGAGGTCACACGGTGGGCTGAGGGGATCGAAAAGGTGCACGAGTGCATCGCGGGAGGGTTCCGGCGTCCGGAGCCGCGGCGGCGGGCGCTGGACTATCTGAAGGGGTTGCTCAGCTCGGTGGAGCGCAAGAACGGCTGGCAATTGGCGGAGCGGGCAGGCGACGCCACTCCCGATGGGGTGCAGCGCCTGTTGTACAACTACCAGTGGGACGCTGACCTGGTTCGCGATGACTTGAAGAGCTATGTGATCGAGCATCTGGCCGACGCTGACGCAGTTCTGGTGGTGGACGAGACCGGATTCCTCAAGAATGGGGACAAGTCGGTTGGGGTGCAGCGTCAGTACAGCGGCACGGCAGGGCGGATCGAGAACAGTCAGGTAGGAGTATTCCTGGCCTATGCCAGTGCCAGGGGGAGGACGCTGCTGGACCGGGAGTTGTACCTGCCCCAGGTGTGGGCTGATGACTGGGAACGCCGGCGTGAGGCCGGGGTGCCGGAGGGCGTGTCATTCCGGACCAAGCCGCAACTGGCCAGGCTCATGCTGGAGCGGGCAGTGGAGTCGGGAGCCCCCTTCGCCTGGGTTGCTGGGGACGAGGTCTACGGCAACGACCGCAACCTGCGGCTGTGGCTGGAGCGGCGGTGCGTTCCCCACGTGCTGGCCATCAATCGCAGTGAAAAGCTGTGGGCTTTGACGGACAGGGGACCCCGTCAGGTGAGGGCTGACCGGCTGGCGTACGGGGTTGAGGAATGCGTCTGGGTGAGATGCAGTGCCGGGGACGGAGCCAAGGGACCACGGGTCTACGACTGGGCCACTGTGGATATACGTCCCCTGAGGGAGCCTGGCCAGGGCTATTGGCTGCTGGTCCGGCGCAGTCTGGCCAACCCCGGGGAACTGGCCTGCTACGTCTGTTACGGTTCGGCAGGAACGACCCTGGAGGAACTGGCGAGGGTCGCCGGAAGCCGGTGGGCCATAGAGGAATGCTTTGAGGAGGCCAAGGGACAGGTGGGGCTGGACCAGTACGAGGTGCGGCGGTGGGACGGGTGGTACCGGCACATCACCCTGGCGATGCTGGCCCACGCGTATCTGTCCGTGACCAGGCATCAGGCAATGGAACAGGGAGAAAGGGGGGCTGCTAAGGTCCGGATGAAGAGCTGATTCCCATGACAGTGCCGGAGGTGCGCCGGCTGCTGACCCGCCTGGTATGGACAGAGAACCAACTGCGTAATTTCATCTTGTACTGGTCGTGGTGGAGACGGCGCCACCAGGCCAGAGCCCAGAAATGCCACTACAAACGGCGCCTGTATGATCTGCGACTGTAGTATTAGGCATCGTCGATGATCGGAGGCGTCTGGCGACTGGGTATGGGAAGCGGCGATTCCCAGAGTTCGGAGTGATAACCGCTCAAGTAGTCCGCCATCATTTGATTGAAGTTCCGCACCCCTTGGCCGACGAATTTGCCCTTCAGTGTGCAGATTCCGATCACCGATCCTGGGAACAGGTGGTCCAGCCGAACGATTCCCACGTGGTCGTGATCCTCGGGGCGTATGGCGAAGTCAACCGCAACCGCGAGCCCGAGGCCGATCTCCACGTAGCGCTTGATCGACTCAATATTGTCCAGCGACAGCACGACGTCGCCCGCGAGGCCCTGAGCCCGCATCTCCTGGTCCACCTTCTGTCGCAGCGCGCTTTCCTGGCCAGGCAGGATTAGCGGTGACGTGATTACTTCCTCGAGAGTTACATTGGCACGTCCAATCAGCGGATGTCCCAACGGCGTCATCAATACAGCGTTATACTCGAAGAGTTCCTGAAATTCGAGGGACGGATCTTCAGAAGGGGGAGGGGAGCAGAAGGCGAGGTCTATTTCGCCAGAACGCACCAGTTGGATCAGGGGGTCGTAAGCCCTTGCCAATAGCCTGATACGAATGTCGGGATACCGTTGTCGAAAGGCTTGGATACCCTTGGGGAGATGATGGGCAATCAGATCAGGGTAGGCGCCCACGACAAATGATCCTCGCCGGTCTGCGTAGTCCATTTGGCGCTTGAGCACCTCGATGGAGGTGACCACCGGCGTTACCAGCTCCAGCAGAGTTATCCCCTCCGACGTAAGCTGGATGGGTCGCTTGATGCGGTCAAAGAGGGTGATACCGAATTCGCTCTCCAGCTTTCTCAAATGTGTGGTTACCGTTGGCTGCCCCAATTCAAGCGTTCTGGCCGCTTTTGAGACGCTCCGCAGGCGCGCCACATGATAGAAGCTGATAAGTTCTCTCAATTCCATTAATCGCCCTCAGTGTCCCCGTTGCATTTTCGATAAAATATATCATACAGTATCCCTTGACAAAATAAGAGAGTAAAAACAAGAATGATGCGTGCCCCGCAGCGTCGGGGTGCATATCGCTTTCGCGCGGCGTTTGCAACACCGAACCAATAGTCTGGGCGGGCAGCGCCTTCAGGTGGACAGTATGCCTTTTGTGATAACTGAACCCTGCATCGGCGTGAAAGACGCGACCTGCATCGAAGTTTGCCCCGTCGATTGCATAAATACCAACGACGATGCGGAGCAGTACTTTATCGACCCAGTCACCTGCATCGATTGCGCCTATTGCGAGTCGGTTTGCCCGGTAAATGCGATTTTCGACGAGTTCAGGGTCCCCAGCGACCAGCGCGTGTTCATCGCCAAGAATCGGGACTTCTACAAAAAGAAGTAATGCTCCCTAGAGGCAGAGCCCTTTCTTCCCCCGTCGTTGGGATTTGAGGGAGCCACCACCCGGAAGCAGAGCGTCCGAGAGTTGGATTGCCTGATCCACCTTATGGCGCTGGACTCTGGAATTCGCTTAGACATCTCCTGAGGATCTTCATGCCTGCGATTTGAACTCCAAGGAAAGCAGGCCCTCAATTGCGCCATTCATTCTTTGACTTGTCCGCCAACTAGGAGGTGCTTCCATCATGACCCTGTTCCTGCGTAATGAAGACGTTGCCCAGTGCCTGACCATGGAAGCGATGCTTCAGTCGATCGAAACAATGCAGACCAGGTACGGGCGAGGCGAGGCATACAATCTGGGTCGGCGAAAGATCATAGCGGACACAGGGATGCTCTCGGTCATGGGAGGTGGGCTGTTTTATGAAGGCGTGCTGGGTGTTAAGACCTACACGGTAGTTCGCGGCTCCTACTCTTTCCAGGTCAGCCTGTACGACGCGGAGACAGGCGGACTTCTCTGCTATATGCAGGCGAATCGGCTTGGTCAGCTGCGCACCGGGGCGACCACCGGAGTGGCCGTCAAACACCTGTCTCGCAAGGGCCCGCTCCAGGTGGGAATAGTCGGCACCGGAGGGCAAGCACCCACCCAACTGCAGGCCGTGGCCAGCGTTCGCCAGATTTCGGGCGTAAAGGTGTTCAGCCGCAATCCGGAACGACGGGCAGACTTTGCCGCCCAAATGTCCGACGCCCTTGGGGTATCTGTAAGTGCGGCGGATACCAACGAAGATGCAGTGCGGGGCTGCGATCTAGTTATAGGCATCGCGGCCACGACCGAACCTGTGGTGAAGGGCAACTGGCTGAAGGAGGGGGCAACGGTGATCGGAGCTGGCCCGACAACGTGGCGGGTAAGCGAGGTGGATGAGGAAACCCTGGTACGTGCCGACAAGCTGTTCGTTGACTCTCTTGATCAGGTCTCCATTGAGGCTGGAGACATCTCCGCGGCGGTGGACAAGGGACTCCTCAACTGGAGTCAGCTATCCGAGTTGAGACACGCCGTCTGCGGTGCCATCTCTGGACGCGATAATGATGGCCAGATAGTGTATGCGAAGCTGATGGGGACCGGAGTAGCCGACGTGGCCGCCGCCAAGCTGGCCTATGACTCTGCCAGGGAGCAGGGCCTGGGTACGGAAATGGAGTGGTAGGGATGGGAGACCGGTCGTTAGTTGCTGGTAATGGGCGTGGCTGCGACAGGTCGGGGTGATGGCCCATGATAGCCTTTCCCGCAAAGGCCATGATGACCCTGAACGATTACGATTTTTAGCTCTCCGCCGCCGTACGGCGTAACTGCCGGAGGACCAGTCCTCTTGGTGAAGTCCTTGGCGCGATACGCCCTGCGCATTTGCCTGCCCCTGGTCGCAATCGGGTCGCTTGTATTCCTGGTCGGCTGGTTTTGGTTCGGCTGGGGATATATCACCGCAAACAGTGACCTGCTGGAGTCGCTTCCGATCCCGCACGGGGCCGTACAGATTCGGGTCGATTCTCACCGATATGAATCCGACGAATTGCCGATAACTCCCCCGGACGGATGGGGCACCCGTGCCACGTACTCTGCACCTCCCGATGCTACCAAGGAGGAAATTGTTGATTTTTATATTTCTCGTCTCTCCCCAGATTGGGAATCCTGCATAGATTCATATTCGATTGCCTCGGCCTCGGGAGAGGTGAGAAGGGAAATGGGGAACGCCCGATTCTCGAGGGGGCAGGCATACGTGAGTGTCGACACAGGGAATGTGAACGCCGTACAGACGTTTGACGTTTACGTGGACCACGACAGACGCCACCCGGCCTATTGCCGCCGGGAATGGCGCGGATAGCCTCAAGGCATGCAGAGTTATCATCTATAAGCAAACGGGACCCTGGGGGGCGCTGCGACAGGTCGGGGTGAGCCGCAGCTACACGGTCAAAGTTACCAAGCTTCCCCTGGGTGCCTACCATAAAAGTCGTCTGCAGGCCGGAACAGCAGAATATTTTTGAATGCCGTTCATTTCTAAAACTGCTTGCCTGTTATGGCGAGTGTCTTGGCTCCTGTTCCTTCCAAATTTTGTCGGCGGCGCTATTTCCTCACTCTCCAAATGAGAGCATCAGCCTGGTTCCGCCTCCTCATCCCTCCTGCGTCTCCATCGGTGGTGGACCAGGTAAATACGAGTTCGGACACGGCGAATTCCCGATTTGCTTCAGACGGCTCTGCCTCTAACTCTACAGTCGCCCTTCGGCTCCCATCGTTTCCCCCAGCCGCGCGCAGGCCAAACCAGCGCTATCGGCCGTTCAGGTAGTCAGAGGTAGTGCCGATGGAGTAGGCCGCGTTTCCGGTAAGGAGACTCTCCACGGCGGCCCGGGCGGTATCAAGGGATGTGAAGCAGGGAATCTGTTTCTCCACAGCGGCACGGCGGATGTAGAAACCGTCGCGAAGCACCTCGCTGACCCCCGAGATCGTGTTGATCACCGCTTCGACGCTGCCGTCGTTTATGACGTCAACGACGTTGGGGTGCCCCTCTCTCAGCTTTTTGGTGGTCATGGTAACCGGTAAGCCCATTGCTGCTATCATTGCCGCCGTGCCCTCCGTGGCGTACAGTTGGCAGTTGGCGCGGTTCAGGCCCTGAATTAAGGACACTGCCTCGGCTTTGTGCTGGTCTGCTATGCTCAGCAGCACGCCGATGCCCTCCCGCAGGTTGAGCCGGGCCGCCAGGAGCGCCTTGGTCAGAGCGGCGGAGAAAGTGTGGTCGATACCCATGACCTCGCCGGTTGACTTCATTTCCGGTCCAAGGTGCCAGTCCACGCCGACCAGCTTGGCCATGGAGAAGACGGGGGCCTTGACCCCAACCAGGCCTTGCCTGGGCCACAGCCCTGTGGGGTAACCCTCCTCGGCCAAGGTGTACCCAAGCATCACCCTGGTTGCCAGCCGGGCAACGGGGACTCCGGTGACCTTGGAAATGAATGGGATTGTGCGGCTGCCCCTGGGATTGACCTCAATAACGTAGACGGTGGTCGCCTCGGTGTCGTCAGAACGAGTCTGGGGACTGCGGTAGGCGCTACCACCATGGATCACGAACTGCACGTTCATCAACCCGCGCACGCCCAGCGCCAGGCCAATCCGTGTAGTGTAATCAACAACGGTGTCTACCTCGTCTTCCGTCAAATTAAGGCCTGGATAAATGGCCATCGAATCGCCGCTGTGCACGCCGGCTCGTTCCACGTGCTCCATAAGCCCTGGGATGAGCACTCCCTCGCCGTCGCAGATGGCGTCGACCTCGCACTCCTTACCTTCCATGTAGCGGTCTATCAGGACTGGCCTGTCGGGTGACATTTCCGTTGCGGCTGTCAGGTAGTGGATCAGTTCCGTTGCGTTCTGGACGATCTCCATGGCGCGCCCGCCCAGCACATAGCTGGGCCTCACCACTGCCGGGTAACCAATGGTCTGCGCCACCTGAAGGGCCTCGCTAACAGTAGAAACGGCACCTCCGGGCGGCTGTGGAATACCCAGGCGGGACAGAAAGTCCTCGAACTTGTGTCGATCGGATGCGATATCGATTGCTTCAGCGCTGGATCCGAGAATCGGCATTCCGGCGGCGGAAAGGGCCTGCGAAAGGTCGATGGCAGTCTGCCCTCCAAACTGGACCACTGAGGCCGGGGGTCGATTGCCGTTACTCTCCCCGTCGCCTGTCTCGTTCTCGATGATGTCCCTAACCGACTCCTCATCCAATGGTTCGAAATATAGACGGTCGCTGGAGTCAAAGTCGGTGGATACAGTCTCAGGGTTGGAGTTGACCATGATGCTGCGTACGCCGGATTCAGAGAGAGCCCACGCAGCGTGTACGCTGCAATAGTCGAATTCGATCCCCTGGCCTATACGAATCGGGCCGCTGCCTATCACCAGGGATTTTTCGCCTTCCAGCGGCTCCGCCTCGTTTTCCTCGTCGTAAGTGCTGTAATAGTAGGGGGTGGTGGCCTCGAACTCCGCCGCGCAGGTGTCCACCGTCTTATAGACTGGGCGCAGTCCCAATTGTGCCCGAAGGTTCCGCACCTGCTCCGGCAGCATGTCAGCCAGAGTACCGATCTGGGCATCAGAAAATCCCAGGCGCTTGGACTCAAGGAGCAACTCAGGGGTCAGTTTCTCGGACAAGAGGCGGCGCTCCATCTTGACTATGCGCTCAAGGGCTGCGAGGAACCATGGATCAAACAGCGTTTTCTCCAACAGCTGGTCAACGGTGTAGCCGCGCCTCAGACCCGCCATGATGCCCCAGAGCCGCATGTCGTTGGGACCCAGCGGAAGGTCTTCGCCATCGGTGCCGTTCTCGTTGCGCCAGGAACGGTCCTCCCATAACAGGGTGCGCCCGCCGAGTTCCAGCGATCGCGCTCCCTTCTGGAGTGCCGCTTCGAAAGAGCGGTCTATGGCCATGGCCTCCCCGGTGGCTTTCATCTGAGTCGTAGTGCGCCGGTCTCCGTGGGGGAACTTGTCGAAGGGCCAACGGGGAATCTTCACGACGCAATAGTCGAGGGCTGGCTCGAAAGCGGCCGTGGTCTGGCCAGTTACGGAGTTTTCGATTTCGTCTAGCCGCCTGCCCACGGCGATTTTGGCCGAGACCCGGGCTATCGGGTAGCCAGTCGCCTTGCTTGCAAGGGCCGAGCTGCGGCTTACTCTGGGGTTCACCTCAATCACAAAGTAGGGAGAGTCCGGCTGCCATTCCTGGCCGATCACTTTTGACACCTTGGGATGGGGCTGCAAGGCAAATTGGACGTTGCACCCACCCTCGATGCCAAGCCCGCGAATGATTTTCAGGCTGGCAGTGCGCAGCATCTGATACTCTTTATCGGTCAGGGTCTGGCTGGGGGCAACGACAATACTGTCTCCGGTGTGCACTCCCATTGGGTCCAAGTTTTCCATGTTGCAGATGGTGATGCAGTTGTCAGCGCCGTCCCGCAGCACCTCATACTCAATCTCCTTCCAGCCAACCAGCGAACGCTCCAGCAGAATCTGGGAGATCGGGCTGGCAGCCAGGCCCGACTGCGCGAAGGACTCGAACTCCTCTTCGGTAGTGGCGATCCCTCCTCCGCTGCCCCCCAAGGTATAGGCTGGGCGAATAACCAAAGGAAGTCCCATTTGCTCGGCCACTTTCCTGGCTTCATCCATTGAAAATACTGTCACGTTATCGGGTTCCGGCTCCCCTATTTCGTGCAGAAAATTACGGAAAAATTCCCGGTCTTCGGCCCGGCGAATAGTATCCAGCGGTGTCCCCAATAGCCTTACGCCGTAACGGTCAAGCACGCCGGCGTCAGCCAAGGCCACAGCCAAATTCAGACCTGTCTGCCCGCCAAGAGTGGGGAGAAGGCCGTCTGGGCTCTCTCGCTGGATGATTCTCTCCAGCACTTCCACGGTGAGGGGTTCTATGTAGACGTGGTCTGCGATCCCCTCATCCGTCATTATGGTGGCCGGATTGGAGTTGACCAGGACCGTTTCGACTCCCTCCTCGCGAAGGGCCTTGCACGCCTGTGTGCCAGCGTAGTCGAATTCGGCGGCCTGGCCGATGACAATGGGGCCCGATCCTATAACCAGAACCTTTCTTGGCTTTTCCGTAACTGTGCCTCCCTGAATTCGGCGGCCTACTTCCAACTGTGGATACTGTGCTGCCGCAAAATACTATGTCATTTATATTTTAAGCCCGGCTGTTGATTCAACAAGCCGGGCTCTACGCTGGCTCCAGGTAGCGGCCCGGCAGGGTAAACTGCTAGACCTTGGGAAGTATGCCAGGCAACTCTATGAGACCTCGGTCATACAGCGAATTGAGCAGCTGGAAGACAAAGGCACCGAACAGCTTGCCGTCCCAGTCTGCGGCGTCAGGACCGGGCACCGTCTGTTCCATCCTTGGCGGAATGCTGATTGAAACGTTGCCGTACCGGTTGACCTCGACCTCCATGCGGCCGAGGGAGATCAGTGGATCCTTATTCCTTGGTTGAAGGAGGGAGAAGGCGCTGACCAAGAATGTCCACTGGCCGCCGATCTCTCCCCTTCCAGGTGTTACGGTGAAACCGAATTCACCGCATGTATAACCGGGGACCTCCTCATCAAAGATGGAGGTCATTTCTGCGAAGTCCACATCCACTTCCACATCCACCCCCCCTTCCAGCAAAACCATTGAAAATGAAGACATGAAGATAATTCCTCCGGAAGGTTGCTTTCTCGAAGCTGATCAGGGGGAGGTACACAGCGCCGTAGTTACTTCGGAATGCCCATTTGCGCCGGTACCCTGTCTATCACCTCCTTACTCCTACTCAGTAGCTTTTCTTGCTACCTTTTGAATTCGTCCATCAGTTTCACAAACCGGTCGAACAGATACTCGTTGTCCCTCGGACCCGGCGATGCCTCTGAGTGGTACTGAATCGTGAAAAGCGGCAGATCCCGGTGGGTCAGTCCTTCCACCGTATTGTCATTCAAATTGATGTGAGAAACTTCCAAGCCGGCTGGGAGTGAATCGGCCTGCACGGCGTATCCGTGGTTCTGCGCCGTGATGTATACCCTGCCGTCTGACAAATCGCGCACCGGATGATTGCCACCCCGGTGCCCGAACTTCAGCTTGAACGTATCCGCGCCAAGAGCCCGCGCCACTATCTGGTGGCCGAGGCATATGCCCATTACGGGAACTCTGCCGAGAATTTGCCGGGCGTTTTCGACCACGTAGTCCAGCATTCGCGGGTCGCCCGGCCCTGGCGAGAGAAGCACTCCGGACGGGTTCAGGGAGAGAAGGTCCTCCGCCAGAATGTCGGCGGGCACCACACTCACTTCACAGCCGCGCCGTGTGAGCTCACGAAGAATATTGTATTTAAGGCCGCAGTCCGTTACCAGCACTCGATAGGGGCTTTCCTCATCGTTTTGGCGCGTCTCACCCCAAGCGTACCCAGTATCGGTCGTTACGTTACGTACGTGGTCGACACTGTCGTAATTGGGGGCCTCTCTCAGCCGAGCCTTCGCCGTTTCCGGATCGGCGGCTATCGCGCCCATCATGACGCCGCTGGACCTCAGCCGCCGCGTGATGGCCCTGGTGTCCAGACCGCTGATGCCCGGAATGCCCTGGCTCTCAAGGAATTCATGGATCGTACAATCGCTGAAACCGTGGCTGGGGGTGTCACAGTGCTCACGGACGATCAGCGCGCTCACCTGGATGCGTCGCGACTCGAAATCGATCTCATTGATGCCGTAGTTACCAATTAGAGGATAGGTCAGGGTGACCATTTGCCCTGCGTATGAGGGATCAGTCAAAACTTCCTGGTATCCGGTCATGGTGGTGTTGAACACCACTTCGCCAACAGTATCAACGTTGGCGCCAAACGCTTCGCCCCGGTGAATCGAACCGTCCTCTAGGACGAGAAAAGCGGCGGGCAACTCAGTCCACCTCCAAGGTTCGAACCCCGCATTCCAGGGAGGGCATAGCGAACTCGGGGCCCGGGTCAAGAAATCGCGGACTGCTTATGGCAATGCTTGAACTATTTTGGTACATCGGTTTCCTGTAGACCCAATTTTTCTGAATAGTGAATGATTTTCCCGGCTACAACGGTGGCAATCACGCCGCCCTTCAGCGTTACGCCGTCCAGAGGAGTGTTCTTACCCTTGGAAGCAAATTCTCGGGAGTTGACAGTCCACTCAAAATCAGGATCAAACAGGACTATATCGGCGGGCGTTCCGGGCGCCAGCGAGGCGAACGGAAGGTAATCCGGTCCCAGCACCCGTGCCGGTCCCGCGGTCAGGCGTTCGACCAGCGCCGTCAGCCGAATTCGCCCGTCGTGGACCAATTGCAGCGATGAGGCAAGCGCAGTTTCGAGTACGCTGATGCCGAAGGAGGCGTCCTGGTAAGTAACGAGCTTGGTGGCCAAGTCATGGGGAGCGTGGTCGGTGGCAATGCAATCGATTGTCCCGTCCGCCAATGCTTCAACCAGCGCCTCAACGTCGCTGCGGTTTCGCAGAGGTGGGTAGACCTTGGTTGAAGTGTCGTAGGCCCATTCGCTGTGCCCCGCGCCGTGCCCGCGCATGCCAAGCGCCCACTCATCAGTCAAGGTGAGGTGATGGGGGCAGACCTCTGCGGTAACGTTTAGGCCCAGGTCTTTTGCCCTGCGCACGAGGGGTACGCTCCCGGCAGTGCTGACGTGGGCAACGTGCAGCCGCCCGCCGGTCGATGCGGCCAGCGCAATGTCGCGGGCAATCATCGCATCCTCTGCGGAAGGTGGGATTCCCGGAAGCCCCAGCATGGTGGCCACTGCCCCTTCCGCCATAACGCCGTCGGCGCTCAGCAGCAGGTCTTGGCAATGATTGCTTACCGGCCGGCCGAGGTCGGCGCTGTAGGTTAGGGCCATGCGCATCAGGTTGGCGTCCTGTACTGGATCGCCATCGTCGCTGAAGGCAACCGCGCCTGCCGCCGCCAGCTCCTCCAGGTCTGCCAGCTCCTTTCCCTTGCGCTCCCGAGTGATGCAGCCGAAGGGCAGAACGCGCACCAGACCGGCCTCCCGGGCACGCCGCAAGACAAACTCGATCAGTGGCTCTGAGTCTATCGGTGGGTCGGTGTTGGGCATGGAGCAGATGGTGGTGAAGCCCCCGCGGGCCGCTGCCAGCGACCCCGAGGCGATGGTCTCCTTGTACTCGTAGCCCGGTTCCCTCAAGTGGGCGTGCAGATCTATGAATCCCGGGCAGGCTACCATTCCGGTTCCGTCCACGACTACTCCGCCGTCGGGTCCGTTCTCAATCGTGGGTTCTGCTGCGACGATTCTTCCGTCTGAAAGCAGGATATCCCCGAAAAAATCCAATTCCCGGATGGGATCAATCAGGCGAACCTTTTGAATGAGGATGGA
This sequence comes from Dehalococcoidia bacterium, assembly GCA_965262865.1. GTDB lineage: Bacteria > Chloroflexota > Dehalococcoidia > Lucifugimonadales > UBA3495 > VXOI01. The sequence goes on along the minus strand of OZ253565.1, from coordinate 4,372,302 downwards.
GGGTCGTTTCTCCAGAGCCATTATTCCCCGGCTCCGGAATTCAGTTGATAGAGCACTGCCATCCGTACAGCCACCCCAGCGGTCACCTGCTCTTCGATGGCCGACCGGCTGCCATGTGCGAGGCCCGAGCTTATTTCAACCCCCTCATTCATGGGCCCAGGGTGCATCACCAGTACATGCGGCTTGGCCTGCGACAACCGTGCGTCGTTGACCTGCCACCGCCGGATATACTCGCGGATGCTAGGGAGGAATCCACCGCGTTGCCGTTCTGACTGCAGGCGGAGAGCCATCACCACGTCGGCATCCTCAACGGCCTGATCCAAGTCGGTGTCCACTTCGACAAGTGAGGCCAAGCCCACGCCACCGCTTCGTGATTCTTCGCTCACGAAATCCAGTGGCATCAGCGTTCGGGGCCCCGAGAGCACCACGCGAGCACCCATTTTTGCGAACCCCCAGATGCCGGATCGGGCAACCCGGCTGTGCAAAACATCTCCGACAATGACGATCTTCAGACCTTGGATCCGGCCCAGCCGCGACTGCACCGTATACAGGTCCAGAAGGGCCTGAGTCGGGTGGGCATGCAGTCCGTCCCCTGCGTTCACAATGTTGACTCGCTCAAGATTTCGCGCGAGAAAGTTGGGTGCTCCCGAATGCGGGTGCCGGACCACCAGCGTGTCCACGCCCATAGCCTGGAGCGTCAGCCCGGTGTTCAACAGCGATTCACCCTTGTCGGTGCTACTGCCTGAGGCGCTCACGTTAATTACATCCGCGCTCAGTATTTTGCCGGCTTCCTCGAATGACACACGGGTACGAGTGCTCGCCTCGTAGAACATCGTAACAATGACCTTTCCGCGGAGCGCAGGCACTTTCTTTATGTCGCGGCCCAGCACCTCTGCCATTCCGTGGGCGGACGCAAGCGTTGCCTCCAGTTCCTCCGTGGAATAGTCGTCCAGATCAAGAAGGTGGCGCCGCACTGGCAGGCCGTCAGAAGAAATAGACCGGTCCGTCGGCCTCTGCTCCAAGGTTTCTTGAATTGTCATCTCGATGTTCTCGAAAGCAGTGTGTTGCGTGTCAGCACGCTATTCTCCACCGGTCGCCACCGTTTCAGGCTGCCGAGTTTCCGGTTCGGTGTGCTCTTCCTGCGTCCCGCCGGGACGAAGCAGCACCACTTCTTCCGTACCGTCGATCTCGTCCAGACGCACGGCAACGATCTCTTCCCGCGCCGTGGGAATGTTACGCCCCACGTAATCGGCGCGGATGGGCAACTCTCGGTGTCCCCGGTCAATCATCACCGCCAGCTGCACCTGCGTGGGCCTTCCGTAATCATTGAGGGCATCGAGGGCTGCGCGAATGGTGCGGCCGGTGTACAGTACGTCGTCCACCAGCACCACACGTTGCCCCTGGATGCTTACGGGCAGATCGGTTCGATGTACGCGAACCCTCGGGCGCTTGCGCTCCCGCAGGTCGTCTCGATACAAGTTAATGTCCAAGGACCCCACGGGCACCGTTTCTCCTTCAAATTCGTGCACCCTGTCGGCGAGGCGCCGGGCCAACGGAACCCCGCGTCGCTGTATGCCGACAAGCAGCAGGTCTTCGGCGCCGCGGTTGCGCTCCAAGATTTCGTGGGCGATCCGCGACAGCGCTCGGCCCATCGTGTCCGGGTTCATTATCTGTCGCTCCGTCATTCCGGAGATGCCTTCGTCCATTAGACACCCTCGACTGGACCGGTCCCCTGCCAGTCCATCAATCCCTCCGGCGTTGCTGCTGGAGAAAATAAAACCCCTTGCCTTGTGAGCGGCAAGGGGATGCATTCCGGCCCTGTGCAATCGTTGGCACAGGAATCGAACCGGGTTGCCCTACTTTGCCAGCCTCACTGGACTGCCTTAAAAGTCTGACTGCCCTGCTGCGAAGAAGATTCGCAGTAAGAATTCTATTTTATTTTGTAGCTGCGAGGATAGCACAAAATATGCTAGCTCGATAGTCTGCCACCTACAAAATGAAGTGCCCGTGAGGCCGTGGGCCCGGACCATTCAAGAGATGAGATTAGGAAGTAACGCGCTTTCGGCGGTTGTTCAGGTAGTCAACCAGCACGAACTCACTCAGGTTCGACGCGCTTGTATAGAACGCCCGTCCCTTGTTGATGCGGGTCATCCGGTCAACGAAGTTCACCAGCTGGTAGTTGTTTTCCAGCATGAACGTGTTGATCAGGATGTCCTCCTGCGTGCAGCGCCTGACCTCTCGCAGCGTCTCCATTTCCGTCCGGTAGCTGGGCGGGTAGCTGAAGTACGAGCGGTCACCCTCAAGGTGCGCTGTCGGCTCGCCGTCGGTGATGACCAGAATCTGCCGCGTGCCGCCCTTCTCCCTCGACAGGAGCTTTCGCGACAGCATCAGCGCGTGATGCAGGTTGGTGCCCGACACCCAGGCGTTCCAACTGCAGCTCGCCAGATCCTCTTCCTTGATCTCCCGCGCGTAGTCCGAGAATCCGACGATGTACAGCGCGTCCCTGGGATATTGTGAACGGATCAGCGCCATCAGGGCGACCGTTACTTTCTTGGCCGCCTGCCAGTTGTTGAACAACCCCATGGAGCGGCTCTGGTCCAGCAGCACGACCGTGGCTGCCTTGGTCATATGCTCCGTGCGATGGATCTCGAAGTCCCGCGGCTCCAGGCGCACCGGCACCTGCGGCCCTCCCCGCAGCACCGCGTTCTTTACCGTCGTCTGCAGGTCGACCAGGAACGGGTCGCCGAACTCGTAGGTCTTGGTCTCCCCCAGCAGGTCCCCGTTGGCTCCTCGAGTGTCCATCAGGTGCCCGCCGATACGGTCCTTCTTGAGGTGAGCGAAGACCTCCTTCAGTGCCTTCTGTCCGATCCGCCGCATGCCGCGGGCCGTCAGCTCGGTCTTCTCTCCTCCGGTGATGTACCCAGCGTCCTCGAGCAGCTTGCGCAGGTTCTCCAGTTCGTCCCAAACCCGCCGCGCGTCGTCGCCCAGCAGTTCCGCCAGCTTCTCCGGGTCGATGTCCGTGAGGTCGCCCGTGCGGATGGCCTCCTGGAGTGCCGCCTCCAGTTGGTCCAGCTGCTGCAGGTCGCGCATCATCTGCATCGCCTGCTCCATGGTCAGGCTGTCGTCCCCCAGGAACGGGTACTGGCGTCGCAGGTCGTCCATGGGCATCAGCTGTTCCATCATCGCCGCAAACTGCGCCATCTCCCGCTGCGTCTCCGGGTCCAGGGCCTGCGCGAGCGCGTCCTCCATCTCCTGCCGCGCCTCCGGCGACATGCTCTCCAGCATCGACTGCATCTGGGCCAGTTGCTGCTGCAGCATCTCCATCAGCTCGTCGAAGCTCTGCGGAGGGTTGTCTCCGAACATCGGCCCCCACTTGTCCATGAACCCGTCGAAGTCCGGCTCGCGGCCTGCCAGCCGGTCCCGCATCATCTGGTTCAGATCGCGCATCATCTCGCGGGTGGCTTCCATGTCCTCGGGAGACATGTTCTGGATCTGCTGCTGCATTTGCTGGCCCATGTTCTGCGCCATCTGGCTCTTCAGCATATCCAGAAGTTCCTGGAACTTCTGCTGTGCCTCAGGGTCCATGAAGTCGTACTCCATGAGCTCCTTGAGTTGACTCCCCACGCCCTCCGGTAGGTTGTCCAGCTTGTCCAGGTTGCGGTTGGCCCGCTGCTCCAGCAGGTTGTACAACGCCTCCTGCTGCCCCTGTTCGTCCTCAGGGAACTCGTCCACCTGCTGCCGGGCCTCGTCCAGCCGATTCTGGATGCCGCGGCGCTCGGTGTCGATTATGTCCTGCAGCCGCTCCTTCAGGTCGTCCACCACCGAGTCCATGTTGTGCTGCTGCATCTGCTGACGGCGCCGTTCCTTCAGCTGCTCCATCAGTTGCCGCATCCCCGGCATCTGCTCGCCATCCCGGTTCTGCATTCCCTGCCGGAGCAGGTCCCGCAGCGCCTGCATGATGTCGCCGCTGTTGAGGACATCCTCAGACAGCATGTCCATCAGCTCGTCGGCATCGATATCGAAGATGTTTTGGGTTCCGTCCCACTTGGAGTACCGGTAAGTGCGAAATAGCATCACGTCCCCCAAAACAAAGGTGCAGGGATGAAATTACGGGGATAATACGCGGCGGCGCTTTCGAAGGCAACCGCAGGTGAAGCGGAGTTATGTCAAACCGGAGAGCCGGGTCCAAGGGGCCCGCCACGGTTCCGGCTCTTGGCAGATTCACGAATGGCCCTCTGCTGAACCAGTGCAGGGTGCTAGATCACCTTCGCCCCCAGCACCCGCTGGCAGTGCGACAGCGCAAACCGGTGCATCTCGGGGTCCGGCCCCGACACGCAGTCGGAGTACACCTCAACCTCGTAGTCCCGGTTCCGGGCGTCCGAGACTGTGTGCATCACGCAGACGTTCGTGGCGACTCCGCACACCATCAGCTTTTCCGGCTGAATGTCTGCCAGCCGCTCCGCCAGGTTGGTGTTGAAGAACCCGCTGTACCGTTTCTTTGGAATCACGTTGCTGTCGGTCACGAACTCCGACAGCTCCGGAATGACCATTGTCTCCTCCGTCCCGATGACGCAGTGCACGGGGAAGATGTTGAACTCCAGGTCGTCGGGGTCGTGATGGTCCGACACGAACAGAATCTCGGCGCCCTCCGCCCTCTCCCGCATTACCAGCTCGAGGGCATGCGGAATGATCCGCCGCGATTCCTCGTGGTAAAGGTTGTGGCCCGGCTCCAGGAACCCCTTGAGCATATCCACCACAAGGACTACGTTGCTCATCACGGCCTCCCGCGGTTGACGATTGTGCGGCCAGTATGTCCCAGCCAGCCAGTCGAGAGCAACCCGCCTCACCATCGTCATCCAGGCGAAGGCCGGAGCCGTCCTCTGATGGAGCTCACGGCAGACCGTGGTTACCTTTAGCTAAAAGGGTGTGTGACAAAAGCCTTTGGCCAACTAAGAGAGGCCAGGAAAGCAGCCGCCGCTCCTGGGAATGCAAGGGAACGCCCTCACCCTCACCCAAAGGGAAAGGGAATTTGTCACATACCCTCTAAGGCGCCTGCGCTTCCAGTTCGAAGCAGTTGCGGCCCTCTTTGTGGCCCCACTTGCGTTCCGAGAATCCGCGGTCACCGTGGGTCTGCCCCGTCGTGTTGGTGGAGGAAACCGCGCACAGTTCGTAGCGGGAGGCCTCAAGGACCCGGAACTCGTAGGGCTTCCCGGATTCTGGGTCATCTGCTCGGTCGATGAAATATTTTGGACCGGGCATTTCGCTCAGGTCGGCAGGCAGGTCTCCGTTCAGTTCCCAATACAAGTCTATGTTCTGGGCAATGTTGGACAGATGAGAGACACGTTCCTCGTCGAGCCTTGTGTCCCTTTGCCCCCCCGGCGATCCCAGCAGTACAAGGGCATAAACGATGCACCCCACGACCGCAATCAGGACGGCCGGCAGCAGCGCCCGAACCACCCAATGGTTACCGGTAGCCGAAACTGTGGCCTCGGCCTGGCGCATATCCCAGAGGTAGTATCCGAAGATACTCCCGGTGATAGCCAGGACGGACACCGCCTTGAGCGCGAAGCGCGCCGTCGGGTCGCCCGTCAGCACGTTTGCCAGCAGGGCGATCAGGTCCCCGAGGATAATCCCTGCGCCGACTACCAACGTGAGGTAGGTCAGCCACCGGCGCACCAGGGACTGCCGCCGCTCCGGGTCCGACTCCACCTGCTTTGTGAGCCACCGGGTCAGGAACAGGTACAGAGGAAACGCGACGATGATAGATGCAATGGCGGTCGCCTCCTCGCCTGATGGACGCGTATCGCCAAAGTCAAGAGCATCGGGAAAGGAATAGTCGATCAACCCGAAGACAAGCAGCCCAAAGCTGATCGCCGCCACATACAGTGCGATGAACGAGACGAGATAGAGGAACGCTTCCCGTGCGTAAAGGTACGGTGCGGGCTTGGGGACGGCGACTGAAAAAGCCACCTCGGCGAAACTTGCCAGCCCGTTTCGCACCTCAGCCTCTTGCCATCCGGCCTCCATCAGGACACTGCGGATCTCTTCGCGGTCGTGGCCGCGCTCCAAGGCCTCCTTGATGAAGGCGCGAAGTTCCTGGTTCATTGAGGCGTCATAGCCGGCGGCTAATAGGCTTTTGAGGTAGCGAAACGGGCGTCATCAGCCAGCATTTCTGAAAGGCCCACGGCCTCGAAACAGTCCTGAAGTGTGCTCATGTTTTCCAGCAAGTGTGCCGTGGTGCCCTGGTGCTTCAGTGTCGTCAGGGTCTGCTGGATGGCATGCATCGCAGACAGAAGACCGCTGGCGGGATAGATGACGATCTTGAACCCCATCCTCTCCAGCTCATGTGCCGGCAGCAGGGGCGACTTGCCAGTCTCAACGTAGTTGTAGAGAAGAGGAACGCTGAGCTCTCGTCCTGCCTGTTCTATTTGCTCAGGTGTCCGCAACGCCTCGACAAACAGCACGTCGGCACCTGCCTTCACGTACTCGTCGCAGCGGCGCATGGCGTCGTCCCACCCGGTGACCGCAATTGCATCGGTGCGCACTATGATTGTGAAGTCGTCGTCGGTGCGGGCGTCTACTGCGGCGTGAATTTTCTGGACCATGTCCTCTGTGGGGATGACTCTCTTGTCGTCCAGGTGGCCGCATCGTTTAGGAAACTCCTGGTCTTCAAGATGCAGAGCGGCGACGCCGCTTCGCTCATACTGGCGAACTGTCCGCCGGACGTTCAGGATGCCCCCATAGCCGGTATCCGCGTCGGCTATGACCGGAATGTCGATGACCGAGGCGATTTGCGCAGCGTTGCCCAACATTTCCGTCATGGTGGTCAAAGCCAAATCCGGGTAGCCCATCCGCGCCACCGATGTCCCTGCGCCGGTCATGTAAACGGCGGGGAATCCGGCAGTCTCTATCAGCTTGGCGGTGAGGCAGTCGTATGCTCCGGGAGCCATAATGATGCCGGGCTGCTCGAGGAGACGGCGGAATTGGGTGGTGGAGCGCATATGGTCCTCCAGTGATCTGTTTGGCTCGGATTTGTGATGCGGGCCTCTTCAGTCCGGTGATGACCAAAAACCAGGGGACGAGAGCATTCAGGCGATGAGGCCGCCATCAACCGTGAGCACCTGTCCGGTCAGATAGCTTGCCCCCTTGCTGCTCAGAAACAGTATGGTCTCGGCGACGTCTTCCGAAGTGCCGAAGCGTCCCATTGGAATACGTTCCAGGATCTGGTTGCGCTGATCCTCTGATAGGCCCTCGACCATGCCGGTTGCGATGTATCCGGGCGCAACGGCGTTGACGGTGACGTTGCGGGACGCGACTTCCCGGGCGACAGCCTTGGTGAATCCAATCAGGCCAGCCTTGGCGGCGGCGTAATTCGCTTGCCCCGGATTACCGGTAAGTCCCACTACGGATGACATGTTGATCACCCGACCGTAATGCTGCCTGATGAGATAAGGCATTGCAAACTTGGTGCAGAGAAAGGCGCCCCTCAGGTTCACCTGCAGTACTTCGTCAAAATCAGTTGGCGTCATTCGCAGAAGCAGGCGGTCCCGGTGAATCCCGGCGTTATTAACCAGTATGTCGATTTGGCCGAATTCTTTGACTACAGCTTTGACCGTCTGCTCTGCCTGGCTTACATCGGAAACGTCGCCCGCGATCAACATCGCACTGCCGCCGGTGGCCGAGATGGAGTCTTTGACCTCAATGGCCGCGTCTACGCTGGCGTTGTAATTCAGGGCAATTCTTGCGCCAGCCCGCGCCATTCTGCGGGCTATTTCAGCGCCTATTCCCCGGGACGAACCGGTGACCAGCGCCACCTGACCCTCAAGACTGATTCCCGGGCTAGTTTCCGCCATCGGAAGCCTTCTCCACCCTGCCATCAGCGTAGATATTCATCCTAGCCAGCTCCTGACGCATTATGTCCAAGAGGCCGACATTGACGTAGCGGACTGCGGTGCGAACCGCGCCCTCCACGCCGTTGGCCCGACAGGAACCGTGCCCCAGGATTACCGGCGCGTTAACGCCGAAGAGAGGCCCGCCACCGACTGTCCTAGGACGGTTGGTTGTCTCCCAGAGTCCGTTGGCCAGCTGTTCCACCACCGCGGGGTCCACTGAATCCGGTAGTTGCTGCCTGACAAAATCCGCCAGGGCCCCACCCATTCCCTCGGTGAACTTTACCAGTATGTTGCCGACGAAACCGTCACAGATGATGACATCGGCTTTGTTGGTGAAGAAGTCCATCCCCTCCACGTTGCCGACAAAGTTGAGGTGGCTCTCCTGGAACAGCTGATAGCTTTCCTGTACCTGCCGGTTTCCCTTGGCGGCCTCGGCGCCGACGCTGAGCAGGCCAATTCGCGGATTCTGGATTCCCATGTAGGTGTGGGCGAATGCGGCGCCCAGCACGGCAAAGCTGAGCAGCAGCCCCGGTCGGCAGTCCAGGTTACTTCCAATGTCCACCAGCACTGTGTTGGGGGCTAGGCCCAGGAAAGGTCCTCCGAGACACGGACGCTCCAGCCCCTCCATAAGGCCCAGGGAAAGCACCGCGCTGGCCATGGAAGCGCCGGTAGACCCCATTGACACCATAACGTCGGCTTGTCCCTGCTTTACCAACTGTGTCGCCACGACGACCGATGCCCGAGGCTTCTGGCGCATTCCCTGTACGGGATGCTCGTCTTCGCCGATCATGCCATCCGACGGTACCACGGTAACCGGCAGGCCGGTTGTGTCGTATTTTGCCAGTTCCGCCTCTACCGGAGCAGGGTCTCCAACCAAGATCAATTCGGCGTTGACCGATCTCAGGGCCTGGATAGCTCCCTTGATCGTTTCGCCGGGAGCATGGTCGCCTCCCATCGAGTCCAAGGCAACGCGCACCGGGCGGCCGCCTTCCGTTCCATTGAGTGACATCGTGCGCCCCTTAGGCAGGACGGCCCTGAACGGCAGGGCCTGTCTCTAATTCTTCCTAACCGTAGCCGTTCCGGAAATCAGGTCCACACCGGTTGCGGAATTGTTGAGACCGACGGCGTAGGTATGGACGCAGTCGTCGGCCCTGGAAGCCTTTCCCCAAGTCTCCAAGTGGTCTCCGGGATATGCGGCACCCTTGAAACGGGCCCGAATCGACCCTGAGGAGAGCCATTCTTCGCCGAATGAACCCGCCATCATCTCGCTGATGAAGGCAAGGGTCAGCATGCCGTGGGCTATTATGCCGCCAAACTGCGTCCCGGAAGCAAATTCTGAGTCCAGGTGAAGCGGGTTATTGTCCCCCGATACTGTCGAGTATAGAGCCACCTGGCCTTGGTTGATTCTCCTGGATACCGGTACCAGCTCTCCCTTGACTGTGGGAGCGCCATAATCTCCGACCGCTTGAAGCGACTCGGCTTCGGGTTTCGTTTGTCGCTCCACCTGGTGGACTGGGACAAGCAGCGTAGTCTTGATATTAAGGGCCGGATTTCCATCCGGGCCTATCAGGTTGATCGCGAATGTAAGAAAACGGAGGCCTCCGCGCTCTCGCCGCCGCTCCAGGAAGGCCTGAGAACGCAATTTGCTGCCAACCACCATGGGGTTCAGAGTGTCAAACTCCTGCAGACTGTGAATGGCCCCCGGTGGAAGCTGCGCCTGCTTCAGGATCTGGTCGAGCGCCAACGCGACGCCGAAAAGGGGCGGAGCAAGGCCGAATTCACGGTAAATGGGCAACTCATCGCCCACGGCGCTCAGGTAGGCCAGCACCGACTCCTCGTCCATACTGGTCCAACCCAAGTCAACAGGCTGAGTAGGTGAGCCGAAGGATTCGATGTCCTGCAGCGTGGTTCCCCTCTTGATCTCTTTCGTATTCCGTAGAAGGACTGGGGAGAGACAATCGGAGCTTGCACGTTTGCAACCCAGCCCAGCCGAATCCCCGCCCTGTGCGTCGGACACGAATTATACATAGCACCGCGTACGACGGGCAACAGGCGTCATGGCTACGGATGGGCAAAATCACGAACCATGATAGCCAGCGGATAACCAGCGAATGCTCTTGTGATAACGAGTAAGAAACTCAGGCGGCGGGGTCCGGCAGATCAAAAGCCTCCGCAGCCAGCTGAACGATGTGTTCTCCTATGGCCAGGGAGGAGGTCGCCCCGGGGGAGGGCGCGTTCAACACGTGCACCGCTTCCCTTCCACGAATGATGCTGAAGTCGTCGAGGAGTGCACCATTCCTGTCCACTGCCTGAGCCCGCACGCCGGAGCCGCCTGGGGCGAGGTCATCCTCTGTTATTTCGGGTAGCAGGCGCCGCAGGTCACGCAGAAAGATACTCTTGCTGTAGGAACGGCGCATCTCGCTGAGGCCGGTGCGCCAGTGCTTCGTTGTCATCTTCCAGAACCCAGGGTAGGACAGGGTTCCCATGGTCTCCCCGAGACGAATGTCGCTCTTGCGGTATCCCTCGCGACTCAGGGCAAGCACCGCGTTGGGGCCTGCCTCCACGCTGCCCCAGATGTTCCGGGTGTAGTGAACTCCCAGGAAGGGGAAACGGGGATCTGGCACCGGGTAAATCAGGCCCGACACCAGGTGGTGGCTTTCCGGGCGAAGGGTGTAGTACTCCCCGCGGAAGGGAATGATACGCACGTCGACCCGTTCTTCTATCATTGCAGCAACCCGGTCGGCGTACAGTCCGGCGCAGTTGATAATGTGCTTGGCCTGCACAGTGCCCTTCGGAGTTTGGATAGCCAGTGCTCCTCCCCTGCGAGCAATTCCCTGCACCGGGGCCTCCGTAAAGATGTCGCCGCCTGAGTGGGCAAATTTGGTGGCGTAAGTCTGTGCCACCATGGGGTAGTTGGCGATGCCGGTGCCCGGTGCCCACAGGGCCTTGATGCCCGCGGCGTGCGGCTCGATTTCGCGAAGCCTTTCTGGACCTATGACTTCGAGCCCTCCAACTCCGTTGGCGACTCCTCGCTCATATAGGTTGTCGAGACGTTCCAGTTCCGACTCGTCAGTGGCCACGATGACCTTTCCACAGCGTTCGTATTCAATTTCATTTTCGTCGCAGAAGTCTATCAGTTTCTGTACGCCTGCCACGCAGAAGTTGGCCTTGTGCGAGCCCGGCCGGTAGTAGATACCGGAGTGGATGACGCCGCTGTTGTGCCCTGTCTGATGAGTCGCCAGTTCTGCCTCCTTTTCCAGCACGGCAACGCGAAGATCCGGGAAGCGCTGCGTCAGGTGCATGGCAGTGGACAGGCCGATTATTCCTCCGCCCGCAATGGCCACATCGTACTGCTGGCGCTCCATAACAGCGCTCTCCATGGTCGGCTAAAAATTGGTTTCCGGAGGCCCGCCGACACACATAAAGGGTAGTTGGGCAAAGGCCACCGGTCAAGGAACCGGCGGTAGATGCCGTGCTATACTCTACCCGCGTGGCGGATTCCGCCGCTCCCTTTCTGTTGGCTGTTGGAGGAGATATGCACTTTGGCATTTTTATGGAATTTGGCAGCCGCCCCGGACTCTCCGAGGCGGAGTCATTCCAAGAGGGATTTCGGCTTGTTGACGCCGCCGAGGAAATGGGTCTGGACGGCGTATGGCTAGCCGAGTTGCACTTCAACCCAACCCGTTCCGTGCTGTCGGCTCCGGTGATCGTCGCCAGCTCTATCGCCACGCGCACGCGGCGGCTTCGACTGGGTATGGCGGTTCACGTTCTGCCCTTGAGCAACCCCCTTCGCATCGCCGAGGAGATTGCAACACTGGACCAGATCAGCGAGGGACGATTCGAATTTGGCGTGGGGCGTAGCGGATTCGCTCGCTCCTACGATCTGTATGGTGTGCCTTACGTCGAAAGCCGGGAGCGCTTCCGGGAAGCTCTGAACATCATTCTCGAGGCGTGGAGGGGCGAGCCTTTCTCTTACGAAGGTGAGTTCTACACCTTCGAGGGGGCTACTGTGTGGCCGCGCCCCTACCAGCAGCCCCACCCGCCGCTGCGCATCGCCGCCACTACCGCAGAGACCTTTCCCAGGCTGGGGCGCGAGGGCCACCCGATTTTCGTTGGCCTTCGGGGAATGGACATACCCGAGCTCAAGAGCAACCTGAAGGAATATCGCAAGGCTTGGCACGAGGCGGGCCATGAGGGCAACGGCGACGTTTCCCTCCGCATACCGGTCTATGCCGGCGAAACAGAACAGCAGGCGCTGGATGAGCCTCAGGATAGCATCAACGCCTACTTCAACCGAATGGGCTCGCTCCTCAGGGATGCGGGCTCCGCACGTGCCAACGCCGACGACACCCTCAGGCAGGGGCGCGCCGACCGGCTGGCGACGATGACTTACGAAGAAATGTTGCAGACCAAGGTCGCCTTCGGAACCGGAGAGACCCTGATCGACCGCTTCACTGAACTCAAGGAAGAGCTGGGGCTCGACGGTATTGTCTCCGAGTTGAACGCGGGGGGCCTCATTCCCGAAGCGGGGGTCACCCGCAGTCTCCGAATCATCACCGAGCAGGTGATGCCCGCCTTTCAGTAGCTATGAAATGGCGGGTACATAGCCGAACGCTATAGATTGAATAGTGAGGGCCGTCAAATGAGAGTGGCCGTACTTGACGACTACCAGGGCGTTGCTGAGAGCCTCGCCGACTGGAAGCAGTTGCCTCCCGGCGCCGAGGTCACATTTTTCAGCGACCACCTGACTAGCGAAGATGCGCTCGCATCCCGTCTGGCGGACTTCGATGTTGTGATGGGGATGCGTGAACGAACGCCCTTCACTCGCTCCTTGCTCGGGCGGCTTCCCAGGTTGCGCCTGCTGGTAACTACTGGAAGACGCAACGCTTCCTTCGACATAGAGGCGGCCACGAACCTGGGTATTGCGGTCTGTGGGACTGACGGTGCGGGTGAGGGCCCCACCGAGCTGACCTGGGCGCTGATACTAGGCATTGTTCGTCAGATTCCACTGGAGGACCGGTTGTCTCGCGAAGGCAAGTGGGGAACCACCGTCGGCCTGGGTCTCAAGGGTAAGACCATCGGCCTCCTGGGGCTGGGGCACATCGGTTCGCTGGTGGCAAGGGTGGCCAACGCCTTCGACATGAACATTATTGCCTGGAGCCAGAACCTCACCGCCGAACGCGCCCGGGAATGCGGGGCGGCGCTGGTGGACAAGGACACGCTCTTTCGCGACTCTGACATTCTCTCGGTCCATGTGGTGCTCAGCGAGCGCACGCGGGGTCTCGTGGGTGCGAGAGAGTTGTCGCTGATGAAGCCGACTGCGTACCTCGTCAATATCTCCCGCGGTCCTATTGTCGATGAGGCGGCGTTGGTGGACGTCCTGCAGCGCGGAACCATCGCTGGTGCGGCGCTGGACACCTTCGATGTAGAGCCACTGCCGGAAAACCATGCGCTGCTGCAGCTGGACAATACCCTCATCTGCCCTCATCTGGGATACGTTACCGACGATTCCTACCGGGCGATGTACGCGGGAGTGGTCGAGGACATCCGCGCCTTCTTCAGCGGCGAGCCAGTTCGAACAATCAACGAGCCGGTGCTGACCGCTCCCCAATTCCGAGGGTATCAGTAGTTAACCCGTACGCGTTTCGCCCTGAGAATCCTCATCATTCTCGATGAGAGTTGAAGTAAGTGGAAAGTCCCTGAGCGGAACATTCTTCAGAAACAGGAAAACCCCGAAAACACCAGGAGAAACACCGAGATGAAAGCTGTACGCATCCACGAATTCGGCAGCCCTGACGTGCTTAACTGGGAGGACGCCCCCGACCCGGAACCTCGACCCCACCAGGTGCTGATCAAGGTGGATGCCGCCGGCGTGAACTATGCTGACCTCATGCGCCGGGGTGGCAACTACCCCGGGCCCGATCTGCCTTCGTCCCTGGGACTGGAGGCGGCAGGAACGGTGGTGGAGGTCGGATCGGAGGTTGCCGGTGTCTCTGTCGGTCAGCGGGTAATGGCCATGGGACCCGGAGGGCAGGCCGAAATGGTCGCAGTCAACGGTAACTTTGTCTTCCCGTACCCGGAAACGGTCGATCCTGTTCAGGCAGGTGGAATGCCCATTGTATTCCTGACCGCCTACCACATGCTCAAGACTCGGGGACATCTGGAGCCGGGTCACACCGTTTTGATTCAAGCCGGAGCGTCGGGTGTCGGGACAGTTGCCATCCAGCTAGCCAAGGCCTGGGGTGCCCGCGTGGTTGTAACTGCCTCTACACAGGAAAAGCTGGACCTGTGCCGCTCCCTTGGTGCCGATGAGACCATCAACTACACACAGCAGGACTTCGAGGAGGTCATTTCCCAGCAGACCGGTGGCTCCGGCGTTGAGCTCATTTTGGAGTGCGTGGGAGGACCCGTGCTGGAAAAGAGCCTCCTATGTGTTGCCCCGTACGGGAGGATGATCACGTACGGCAACGCCTCGGGCACCCCCGCCAGCCTTCCCGCAGGCGAGATATTTGCAGCCAACCGTACGGTGATCGGCTTCAGCATTGGACGCTCTCCGGTTGGCACGCTGGACCATCAAGCCGCCATGGCGGAGATTTTCCCGCTGATGGCCGATGGCAAGGTCCGCCTGATCGTCGACCAGGTGCTGCCGATGGCCGAGGTTGCCACGGCTCACCAGCATCTCGCCAACCGCGGCACCAAGGGTAAGGTCATCCTGACTCCATAGTTATTTCTTGACCCGCGCTGCCGGTTTTCATCCCGTCCGCGACAGGAGCGCATATGCCAGCACGAATTTGGGCCGCAGTTCCTGCGGTCGCGGCGCTTATGGCGTTGTTGCTTTCGGTTGGGCTGGTGGCATGCGGAGGGGCGTCTGACGCGTCTGACTCCTATACGGTAGGGACAACGCAGCAAGAATCCGCTCCAGCCGCGGACGCAGCTTCGTCGTCGCGTAGTGCCGCAGCCGCTCCAGCGGCTTCGCAGGCTCCAATGCAGGTGTCCGAAGAAGAAGCATCTGAAGATGAAGCATCCGAGCGGGGATCAACAGGTTTCTACCAGAACGCCCCCCTGACCGACGAAGCCTTGAGAAGCATTGTGCCACAGAATCGAGTCATCGTTCGGACGGTGGACATTGGCATTATCGTTCCCAACGTGCCGATGTCCAGAGAGGAAATTGCCCTGCTGGCCGAAGATTTTATGGGATGGGAGGTCAACTCAGAGCGCACCCAGAGGCATGAAGCCAGTGTCTCAGTGCGAGTTCCGGCGGAGTTGCTGGGGCAATTTCTCCAACGTCTAAGGGACATGGCTGCCGAGGTGCAGTACGAGAACTCCACGAGCCAGGACGTGACCGCCGATTTCGTGGACAATGAAGCTCGGCTGAACGTCTTGCGGAGCACCGCGGCCCGACTTCTGGAGTTCCACTCACGAGCTGTAAACGTCGAAGAAACTGTGAACCTCGAGGCCGAACTGTCGAGAGTTCAGTTGGAAATCGAGGGAATCCAGGGCAGGCTGAGGTTCATGGCCGAGACCTCGGCCTACTCGCTGGTAAATGTTGTTCTCACCACCGACCCTGGCGAAATGCCGGTGGAATTCGGCTCCGATGCCACTTTCCGCGCTGGCGTGAGCGCAAAATTCCGGGCCACGTTCCGTCCCCCGGCTGGCGTAGATAAGTTCAATTTCACATGGGATTTCGGCGACGGCTCGCAGCCGGTGGACGGGACCCGCACCGCCTCCACCACCAACGAGGGCGAGAGGGTTACAGCTACCGTGTCCCATACCTACACCAACGTCGAGGAGTCGCCCTACATAGTCCAACTGGACGTTCGCGGCATCGGGGATTCCGGCATATTCCTGGGGGCGGACACGATGATAGCCACCGTGACCCGGATTCCTGGGATAGAGGTTTTCGCCGGGGAGGGCCGAGTGGTGGACGAAGGCGACGAAGTGGAATACACCGGCTCTTTCACCCGCCCGGAGAGCCTGACGGACTTCAGGTATCGCTGGGACTTCGGCGACGGCTCGGCCACAGTGTTTGAAGTGCCTGAGGAAGGCGAGACCAGGGCAGTGGCGAAGCATACTTTCCCCGACTACCGACCCGACCCGTACCCGGTGGTACTGACCGTCATAGCCCAGAGCGAGGCAGGGGAGATTCGCGGCTCCAGCACCTTCAATGTCCGGGTCAACGAAGTCGAGGGCTTTGTGGTCGCTGGGTGGGATGTCAGCGGCACCTTCAAAGCCGCTGTTCGAGCTCTGTCCGTAGTCGGCAAGGCGCTTCTGACCATCGTGATTTGGGTGGGGATATTCAGCCCAGTGTGGCTAGCCGTGATCGCCGCCTTGATTTTCGGCCCCCGCATCATGCGCCACTTCGGGTGGAGTTCCAGCAGAGTGCCGTCGGTTCCCGAGCCGCCCGTTCCGTGGCAGCCCGGACGATTCAACGCAGTTCCTGCGACTCCTGTCAGGACACCGCCCGACTTGGAACCCCCACCGGTCTCGGCAACCGAACCTGAGCCGGAAGACAAGCCCGCTGCTGTCGAGGGTGAGGAACAACCAACCCTGCTCTGCTCCAACTGCGGCGTCGTGTACCCGGCCACTGACGCCGGAGGGCGGCCCGCGAGGTTCTGCCCCTCCTGCGGGGCGGAGACCCCATCGCCCGACGACGAAGAGCGGCTGCCCAATGCCTGACAAGGAGGATGACGTATGTCCCGCGCTCGAGAGTTGTTCCGGGAGGTGATCTCCCGGCCGCACTGCACCCTGGCCGCCAACATATTCGACCCGCTGTCGGCCCACATCGCTAACTTGCTTGGCTACGAAATCTGCGTGCTCTCCGGCTCGGTGGGCAAGGTGGCCAACCTGGGAGTCCCCGACATCGTGCTGTCCAACATGTCCGACGTGGTGGACCACTGCCGCCGCATCACCCGCATCTCCGATGTTTCGCTGATGGTGGACGCCGAGGACGGGTTCGGCAACGCGGTGAACGTGGTACGCACCGTGCGGGAGATGGAGGCGGCCGGTGTGGCCGCCATCGAGATCGAGGACAATTTCGTGCCGCGACAGTTCAACGTGTCCGACCCGGGCCTGGTTTCCACCGAGGAACAGGTGGGCAAGCTGGAGGCGGCGGTCGCGGCCCGAACCGACCCGACCACCGTAATCGTTGCCCGCTCGGCCGCGCTGGGACTGTGCCCGCTGGACGAAGCGCTGGAACGCATCCGGGCCTACTCGCAGACCGGAGCCGAGGCCGTGATGCTAACCGGCTCCACCAGCCGCGAACAACTGGAGGCAGTGCCTGCGGTGACCTCCCTGCCCCTCTGCGTACTCAACCCGCCCGCCGACGCCCGCAACGACCAGGCGTTCCTCGACTCCAATGGGGTCCGAATCCTGATGCTGGGCAACCCGACCTACGCGGTAGCAGTTCGGGCCATCTACGACAGCCTCAGCCACCTGAAGGACGGTGGTGCTATGGAAGACCTCGCCGACCGCCAGGCCCCGCCGGACCTCCTGCGCCAAGTCAACCGCACCGATGAGTTCATCGCCCTGCAAGAGCGGTACTTGAGGGAGTAGAACAGGGTGGGAACACGATGCAGCGTGTAGCCCAGGTTTAATGGGTTTGTTGGCCCTCCTGCTTAGGTGATGGCGAGATGATTGACCAAATTGATGGCCGACTCAATCAGGCTCGTGAGCTGTTGCGGGCGGCGCGGGACGAGTTTGCTCGCGCCGAGGAATCCAAGGGTGGCGCGGCTGTGATTGGCTTGCGCGGTGCCTGCGGAAAGGGCTGGCTGGCCGTGTTGGAGGCCACCAACTTCTACTTACTGATGAAAGGTGCGCCTGAATCAGAACTTCCTGAAAACGACCGTGGCAGGAAATACTTCATAGACTCATAAATGGATCGCGACATGCGGCGTGCCTACATCGATATACGGCAGACATTCCACTTGCTGGGTATTATGAGGAAATCGTCGAATTCGACGATATGCCCCAGTATTTCAAGGAACTGGAAGAATACATCAACGAGATTGAAGGGTCCGGCCGCAACGGGTCTCGCGAATGGTTCCGTTCGGTTATGGGGTATGTTTATCACAACTACTTGGATAAACTCCGAAGTCCTTAAAAAATCCAATGCAATGCGATGATGTGCATCCCAATGTCACGGATAGACTTGGGTCAGATGGGGAAACCTCCGTTGTGTTAGTCAACCAATCTGACGGAATGCAATCGCACGGGGGTGCCTCAGGATCGAAGTGCCCTGGATACCTTTCTGCTAGGCTTGCCATGAAGTAATCGAGGGATCGCTTGTCTGGGAAAAACAAATCTCCTTTATGGAAAGGTACAAGCCCTGCATCGGCCCATGTGACCAAGTGATGAGAATCGGTGGCAAGTGCAACTTTTTCTCCTATGCCTCTAACCCTGCACCACGTCTCACAATCCAGTCCATATTCGCATTTGTCGCACCTGCACCATTGGTGGGGCCAACCGACCTCTCGCGGATTGCAAGGCAGGATGCGAATGTACCCTTCTCGAATCAGGCATGAATTGCAACTGACGAAATCCGCAGGTGCATCCAGCGGCAGTTCTATCCGGCGGTCAGGGTTCTTGCTTCCCCGGTCGCAGCCTAGCCAATGCGACTTTGGAAACCCGAACAAGCCTGGGTCTCCTATTTTTGCCTGATATTGCTCCTGCAGATTATTCATCCAATTAAGCATGTGTTCCTCTCTAGTAAGCCATATCCCACAAGCAAACGACACCTCGCGAATAACTCCAGCGGAATAGCAGCGTACTGATCAGCCCCGCAGAAAGTTCAGCACGTGGGAGGTGTACTCCTCGGGCTTTTCGAAGGGTACCCAGTGGCCGCAATTGTTGAGCAGGACCAGGCGCGAGTCCTCCAGGTTGTTGAGGGCGGCGATGCCGATCTCGAACACGCACATTCTGTCGTAGCGTCCCCAGATGATCAGGCTGGGGGCTGTGATGTTGGGCAGATCCACGCCGTGGTCGTAGGGCACGCTGATCGAGTCGGCGTCGGCCTTGATGTGGTCAGGGTTTCCGGTGTAGTTGCCGTGGATGTAGTCCACCAACTCGTCGGTGACCAATGCGTTGTCGTCGATGTGGGTGCGCAGGTAGCGACGAACGTTGTCCCTGGTGGGATTGTCCCTCACCTCGCGGGTGACCACACTGCCTTCCGAAGGACGGTTGCCCATCAGGTATAGGTCGCCGCCGGTCTTGATGTGGCAGGCTCCGAATACCAGCTTGTTCACCCGCTGCGGCTCCTTCATCGCCAGTACCATGGCCGACTGGCCGCCCTGCGAGTTGCCGACCAGGTGCGCCTTGTCGATGCCCAAGGCGTCCATCAGCCCCAGCGCCGTGCGGGCCTGCAGGTTGTGGAGCGGCTCGTTGTAGACCACAGGCCCGGTGCGACCGAAGTTGGGCAGGTCTATGACGATGCAGCGGTAGTGCTGGGCAAAGGCGGGCAGCACCTTGTGAAACGTAATCCATCCGGTCGTGCCAGGGCCGTAAGAGTGCAGCATGACCACCGGATCGCCCTCGCCGACGTCGTGGTAGTGAACCGGCATGTCTCCGACCCTGATGGTCCTGCTGGTCGATTCCTCGGTAAAGGCTGGGGTGGTCATTTCTGGAATCCTCCGTGGATAATTGACGGATGGATATAGCCCTGCTGTTTAATAAAGGGGCGCAAAGCTTTGCGCCCCTACGAATCTGCGAGGCTGAAAACGCCGAATCAGATGAATATGGCTAGGCTACCGGCGCTTCTTTGAAATGGGGCATCACCTCGTTGGCGAACAGCTCGATGGAGCGCATCACCTTCCAGTGGGGCAGGCCGGCGAACCCGAAGTTTCCGAAGACGTGTTTGATGCCCGCCTCCTGAGTCTCCTTCAGCCGCTCCACCACGACCTCGGGCGTTCCCCGTAGTGGGGGAAGGCCGGCGTGGCCAACGTCATCGCGCCGATCCCGGTCGCGCTGGCGGTTGGCCCAGTGCTCGTAGCCCTTGGCGACGTTGCCATCTTTGTCCACGGGCATGCCGATGGGCGCACCGTTGCTTCCGGCGGAGCGCAGGATGCGGGAGGAGAAGTCCTCCAGGCCGACCGGGTCGCGCTCAGCCTCCTCCATGGTCGGGGCGACGTAGATGGACTTGGACATGGGCGGGTCGAGGTGGGCGTGGGGATGCTCATACTCATCCATTTTCTCACGCCACAGCTTGATGACCTGCGGAGCCTGTCCGAGGATATCCGTGGGTCCGCCTGCGATCACCTGGATCTGGCGGCTGGCAGCGAATTCGATGCTCTCCGGGCTCGTGCTTACGGCCTGGAAGAGCGGTGGGTAGGGCTTTTGGACGGGCTTGGGCAGTACCCACAGGTCGTCGACGTTGGTGAATTTGCCGTGGTACGTCAGCCGCTCCTGGGTCCATGCGTTTATGATGACGTCGACGGCTTCCCTGAACCTTTCCCGGCTGGTGTCGATGTCTACGCCCAACCCGTTGAACTCCTGCTGCTGGTAGCCGGCGCCGATACCGAAGTTGATGCGGCCGTTGCTGATTATGTCCAGCATCGCCACTTCCTCGGCGACCAGAATCGGGTTGTGCAGGGGCAGGACGATTACCGCCGTACCGATGCGGATGTTCTTTGTGCGTCCGGCTACGGCGCCCATGAACGACCAGATGCCAGACAGCAGCCCGTGCCGGGAGAAGCTGTGCTCACCCAACCAGACCTCCTCAATGCCCATCTGGTCGGCGTATTCGATCTGCTCAAGCGCGTCATTCAGCGCCTGCTGCTGGGTAAAGTCCTCGTGATAGGGGACTATGGTGAAGATTCCGAATTTCATCTGGACTCCTCCGTTGTAAACGTAGTTAACGGCCTGCTCCACATAGCAATCGAATTTGGCCGAGCAGGTACGATGATAGCATTACGATCCAGGCATGAGTGCCCAACCGGATTGGACCACGGCAGCTGCGAGAGGGTCCCAATTCCGGGAATTGTGGGAGAAAGATTTTCCCATCTCGTCCAATTTTCCCCACCTTGTCCCATTCCTGCTCCCCTTCTGTTCCCGAAGGTTACGTTTCCGTAGCTGGGTTGCGAGAATTGAGGTTTAGACAGGGCGAACAATTTCAATCCCGTTCCGTCCCACTCCTGCCCTCCGGCATAGTTGTATAAGCCATGTTCATGGTAGCGCTTCGCCAAGCGCCCAGCGCATGTAGGGGGTGGTATGTCCCAGGGCAATCGCGTCTTGATTTCAGCAGCTCAGCAGGTTGGGGCGGAGGAGCTGGAATTGCCGGTTTGCAGGGGTTGTTTTTTTATGAATCCACTCATTTCCGATCATTTCCGCCATTATTCTGTCATTCCGGCAATTCCGGGCTGGCCGCTGGTTCAAAGCGGGCCCGCAGGGATGTCAGGCGGGTTCTGTTTGCTACTCGTTATATTCATAGAACATATGTTATATACGGGGCACAGGCTTGGCAAGGGGCGAATGACTGCAAAATGAGATTCCAGGCTTGAAGTCGCGATTGCCCTGTTGTCCGTCCAGCCTTCCAGGCCCAAGCATCTGACCACATGGTACGAGGCTGCCATGAGGCTTGGCAAGGGAGAACTGTCATCAATCACATACGATTGGCCTGACGCAATCTACGAGATGCATTCAAAAATCTAAACCCCGGAGTAAGGGCGAATGGTGTGAATTGAATGGACTTGGAGGTCGAGGAGCAGACAAGGCAGCTTCAGTTGATGGGTCGTAACGATGGTCAAGGACCTTGCGGAGAGGATAAGAAAAATAGCGAGATCTCGGGTCTTTATTACCCCTTAAGGCTATGGCCCATGGCCGCTCGATGAGGCCAACGAAAGCGGGTTGGCTTGTCTCACTAAAGCGTTCCCATTGATGAAGCGGTGATAGCACTCCCGCCACCCCAGTTGGAATAGGTGGTCTCTTGGGAGTAACCGGTATACAGGTTTGTTTTCTTGTTCTTTACAGAATATCCGTCTCTATCGATCCAAAAGTCCCACCGCTCGTTCCCTTGAGCGACATTTTCTGGATCTCCATCGGCTTCTATAACCCCCCAAATGGCTTGTCATGACTCCGTAAACTGCCTCGGTCCCGATGAGCCTCAAGTTGGAGAAATCATCCGAAATCATCCTGGGATGTCCAAAAAGCCCACGAAGTCTTCCAGAACCGTTACTGTACCCTCATCAACGTCTACTTCCAGTTGCTGGTGGGTCCAGGCACTCGACTCCCCAGAATCCCCTGGAGCTTCATTTTCAAAAAAGGAACTACTAAACCGAAGCCAAGGTGAAATGCGCAGACGGTGGGAGACAAGCGACGAGGACGAGTCATTCTCCAGATACGTATGAGAGGAATTAACCCGCGCAACCCGGCTGATCATCATCGCCACTTAAATGTACATCCCACCTTGGCTTTAGTTTAGTCCGTCAGAAATTGGCTTTACCTCCCTTGTAGTGGACCCTTGTGGAGATGGTGTCGGAGAAGCCAGAATCAAGACTCTCTCTTGTATCGTTGCCGCTACCCCAAACGCCTGACAATTCAGACCGGTTTCGTGGATTGCGAATTCAATCCTGTCTTCTGGGACACCATCACTTGAATAAGTCTGTATTGAAAGATCGACGCTATTTGCCGGTCCGACATCAGCACATGCGTCCTGCATGCAGTTTTTGCAGTAACTTTCTCGGTGCCAGTAAGCAACCGCCATACAGTGCCGCCAACGACTGCTGCCAACGCGAAGGACAGCATTACAGCAACAATAGATATTCTAAGGACCTCCCGAAACCGTTATCGAGTAGCTGCGTAGCAACACATAGTCATTGTCAAGATCATGGAATTCTATGATGACGGTGCCTGCCTGGCAGCCAACAGGGCTGAATGTGGAATCCGCGAGCTTGGAATATCCAGTGAATTAGGTGTGACGGCACGCATCGGTGGGCGAGGGCAAATTTCTTCTGGTTGACAGCTCCATCGCGCCCGTACTGCTCGTGCCTCCGGCGAAAATTAGAACGTCAATCGAGTAATCCACGATGCCCATCCCGGAGGCCCTGACGGTGAACTCCCCTCACTGGCCGTCAAGGGTTTTGTTTTCCCGCTGAGGCCCCAGCCAGGCGTCCCGCGTTCCTGGTCCAGGCGCGGCGGTAGGCGTTAGAGTCGCCGTCGCCGTCGCCGTCGGACGCGGGGTGGCCGTGTGTGTGTCGGCGTTGTTGTTGCCGCCGGCCATCAGACCCAACAAGGTCAAACTCAACACTCCTTCCGGAGAATGTACCCGTCCCCAACGCTGACGACGGTCTGGGATGGTGCTCAACAGGTGCGAAGCAGGTTGAATTCCGCGTCCGCCAAACGCTGTTCTTCCACCTCGACTCACCTCCTTTCACCTACTTTCCGTCTGGCCACGACTTTGGAAAGCCCCTGCCTCCGCCGACACCCCAATTGACGCACCCCTCGACCGTCGCTAGACTGCGCTGGCATCCACGAGGAAGGTGGTCAGCGGATGCCGCAACGACGTCCACAAGACAAACTTCATAGTAGAGTTGAGTGCTGCCCCGATGAAGATCCATCATCTGCTCGCATATCTGCAGGTCAATGATGCCGCCAGGGCGATCGAGTTCTATACGTCGGTTTTCGGGGCGACTGAGAAGTATCGACTTACGGATCCCAGCGGGCGCATTCGGCACGCAGTGCTCGATTTTGGCGGTACGACGCTCATGCTGGCTGAAGAGTTCCCTGAATACGGCATCCTGGGACCGCTGACGCTGGGCGGCACCTCGGTCACGATGCACCTGCAAGTCGACGATGCCGACGTGGTGACCCGTCGCGCGGCCGAGGCGGGCGCGGAGATTGAGAGCGAACCTGAGGACCAGTTCTACGGTGAGCGGTCGGGCTGGTTGCGCGACCCTTCCGGCCATCGCTGGAACGTCGGCCATTTTCTCGACGAGGTTTCGCCGGAGGAGATGCAGCGGCGATTCACGGCGATGATGACAGGCACGGACAGCTGACTCGACCAACTTGTCGATGAGTGCCCGATCCAGCCCTCCTGCCACCAAGCTGGACTCGAACTACACCCTGTATCCGCACTCGCAATTCTCGCGGGATTGTGGTGAACGGCACCGACCTGAGCAGTTCATGTCGCGCACACAGCTCAGGATTCGGGTTTCAATCCGCGAAAATATGGCGGGTAGATAGCCTGTACCAGTAGCCAACGTCGCCTTCCAGTCCCGCATCGAGGCCCACACTGCGTGGCTGGAGCAAGAGTTTGACGGGCCTGGACGAGAACCTCTGGCAGACTCTCCTTCAAAGTCCCGTATGGCGGGTGAAGGATGACGACCTGCGAACCGTCCCGGGCGTAGGGCAGCGACTCACTCTAAAATCATTACCCTATTCTTTCCGCACCCCCAGTCCTCCGCTAGAATCACCTCGGCAGGGTCTTGAAATTCTCTCCGAGCTACTGCTCCAATAGACAGAATGCACAGTATGAATGATACTGTTTGAAAGGCCCCTATCCCACCCAGAGCGGGGAATTGCAATGGTAGCCGTTGGCCGCAATCACCAGATAATCGACCTAAAGACCGGACAGCTTGACCGGCGGATATTCGTCGACCCGGACATATACGCCGAGGAGCAGGAGAAAGTGTTCGGCCGGGCCTGGCTGATGATCGGTCATGAATCGCTGGTACCGAAGACCAACGACTATTTTCACACCTACATGGGCGAGGAACCGGTGATACTCTGCCGGGACGAAAAGGGCAAACTGCGGGCCTTCCTGAACATGTGCCGTCATCGCGGCAACCGCGTCGTGCGCACCGACACCGGTAACTCCCGCAACTTCGCCTGTGCCTACCATGGCTGGACCTACTCCAACGAGGGCGAACTGGAGTACCTGCCAGGCGAGGAGGAAGCGTACTACGGGGCGCTGGACCGGGATCGCCTGGGACTGGTCGAAGCCCGGCTTGATACTTACGCGGGAATTGTGTTCGCGACGTGGGACCAAGGCGCTCCCAGTCTGGACGACTACCTTGGCGACGCCCGCTGGCTGCTGGACGTCAGCTTCAACCGCCTGGACAACGGCACCGAGGCGCTGGGCCCCATCAAGTGGATAGAGCCGGTGAACTGGAAGACGGCGGTGGACAACTGCTCCGACAACTATCACGTCCCTACGACACATGTCTCCGCGATCATCGTCCAGGGGCGCCACAGGGGCATACCCCGGCTGACGCATGAACAGCAGTTCCAGTCGGAGAGCAAGCATCTGTTCGTCAACGGCCATTCGCTGACCATGAGATTCCTGGAGCGTCCGGAGCAAGCCCGCCAGAGCCACGGAGTCACGGCAGAGAACCGGGAGGCCTTTGAGGACTACTACCGTCAAACTCTGGCAGAGTCGGAGCGCCGGCTGGGTAGCCTGCGAGCACGGAGGCTGCAGCTGGGGAACCACAGCCTGTTCCCCAACGGCGTGCTGGGGTTGCGGCTGGCCCACCCCCGGGGACCGTTGCAGACTGAATTCTGGCACTTCGCGGTTCTGGAAAAGGACATGCCCGATGAATTGAAGACCGCCCTGCGCCGGGGCAGCGGCAACTACAACGGTGTTAACGGCATCTTTGAGCAGGACGATATGGACAACTGGCGCGCCGTTACCAACTCGGGCCTGACACGGATGGGACGCCAATATGCCCAGGACCTGTCCATGGGAGTGGGCCACGACCGGCCTCACCCTGACTACCCGGGTACGGTGGCGGAACGTTATACGTCGGAGAGCAACCAGCGGCTTTTCTACAAGCGTTGGGAGCAGTTCATGAACGCCGAAAACTGGGAGGACATCCCGCTGGATCCAAGGACAATGGAGTTCGAGGGCACTGCCGCTCTGCACGGGTAGGTGAAACGCCCTCACCCCGAGCCTCTCCCAGAGGGAGAGGGAACAAAGCTGTGAGCGCGAGAGAATGGCTGCCGAAGCACAGACTGCAACCGCATCCAGGATGGAACTCTGGCATGAACTGATGCAGTTTTACATCCGCGAGGCTTGGATCCTGGACGAACGCCGATTCCGGGAGTGGCTGGACCTGTTCACCGATGACGTCTTCTATTTCATGCCGCGGCGTCTGAACATCCATCGCCACGAGACAGAACGGGAACTGACGCCGGTCGGCGACCTGGCCATTTTCGAGGACGACAAGACTTACCTGACCATGCGCGTGGAGCGGCTGGAGACGGGGATGGCCTGGGGCGAGGACCCGCCGTCGCGCACGCGGCACCTGGTAGGCAACCTGGTGGTGGACTTGCAACCGGACGGCGAGATAAAAGCCAAGACCGCATTCATTCTCTACCGTTCGCACCACGAGACTGAGGAGAACGTCTTCGCGGGCTACCGGGAGGACGTGCTGCGGCCGGTTGACGGGGACTGGAAAATCGCCCGCCGCACTATAGTTTTGGACTCCAACGTGATCATGGCGAAGAACCTTAGCGTGTTCTTCTGAAGGAATCTCCAGGAGTTGTCCTCACTGGACAAAGCTGGGAACAAGCGAAGGGGCGGCCATTCGGCCGCCCCTTTCGCTTGAATTAGCAGTTGTCGCACTGCTGCTGAGGGATGGGGCGCTATTGGGCGTGGATTCCCAGGGTGATGGGGACGTCCACCACCTTGAATCCGCGATCAGAGCCGGGATCCAGCTCAACTTCCAAGCCGACGAAGGGACCAATCTTAGTGTTGAAAACATCAACAACATTCTGGCCTTTGTCTGGGTAGCCAAGGCGCTGCAGCCAGTTGGGCAATACGCTTTCTGCTGCGGCTCGCCTACTGAGTTCCTGAGCCTCGGGGCCGAACTCCACCAGTTCCAAACCTTCCTCGATGTTGCGCGAGATACCGGTAACGTTGTGGATGGCGGTCAGGCGGAGGGCCTCCAGTTCGTATTTTGCTCCCTCTTCCAGCATTATCTGCTGGAGGTCGTCGGGAATCCCATCCCAAACGTCCCCGTTGATGACGTTGGTGGTGGAGTTGAAGCTGAAGAGCCGCCCGTTCATGAATTCGGCCACTTCGTAGAACCGCTGCGATAGTCCCGGGTTGGCGCCGGTTACGGCTGCGTCGATGACGCCGCGTTCCAAGGCAGTGTAGACTTCCGCGAAGGCCATGAACTGTGCCGCCGCTCCCATGTGGTTAATCCAGTCCGAAAGCTCGGAGGAGTGACTGCGGGTCTTCAGACCCTGGAAGTCCTCGGGGGTCTCCAGTTTCTGGTTGCTGAAGAAGAACTGGTCGTCCCCGGCAATCCAGTTGCGCATGAGCACCTGGGCTTCCAGCTCATCTTTAATAACCTGGTCTAGATCGGGCGCGATATTGGTCAGCACCCTATAGTGGGTCTCGTGGTCGGGCCACAGTCCCCAGATGTACTGGACGGCCAGGGTGGGGAACTCGCCGCCGACGTAACCACCATATATTTCGGTCATCCCTAGGGTGCCGTCAGCCAGCAGGCTGGCGGTGTCGGTTCCGGCCAGACCAAGCTCAGGGAACGAGGTGATGTTCAGCGTAACCTGTTCATTGGTCCGCTCCTGAACGTTGGGCACAAAGAACACCTTCTGATGCTTGCACCAGAGTAGCTGTCCGTTGATACACGTGTGCTGGAGTACGATATCCTCGCCAGACGATGTGAGTGGCGTTGGATTAGTCAGGTTGGCCTTTTCAATCAGCTCGCGGTAGTAGTCCGACTCGAAGACCCATTTGAGGTCCAGAATGGCATCCAATGGGACGATTCCATCATCGTCGCCCAGGTCGGTGCCATAAGTGGCCATAAATTCTTCATAGACGGACGGGCCGACCAGGGCTTCCCAGTCTCCGTCGCCGATGTAGATGGCGCCGGGGCCGTTGGCGTTTTCTGCGGCGTAGGCCTTCAACTCATCGCTGACCTCCCACATCATGTCGCCTTCCATCATGGCGCCGCCGTCTTCTTCCTCCCCATCTTCCACCATGGCCTCAGGCGTTTCGCCTGCCTGGCCGGAAGTCGAGGCCTGTTGCTCCTGCTCCGTGGTCGCATCCTGCTGTTCTTCCTGGCTGCTTTCGGTAGAGTTCTCCGCAGCAGCTTCCTGCGAGTCGGTACTCGAAGTATCCTCTGTAGCCTGCTCCGTCGTGGTCTGCTCCGTCGTGGTAGTCGTCTCCTCTTCGGATTCAGACGCCCCTCCGCAGGCAACCAGGACGGCCATCAAGAACACGATGGCGAAGGCAAAAATTACCGTGGTTCGCATGAACACCTCTCCTTCAAAATTCGGTCTTTCCCTTTTCGCCAATACGTGCGAGTCGGCGGGATTCCCATGTATCGACGGGAAACAGCCGCAGTATCATAACATAGATCGACCGAATACGTTAAACCTGCAACGGTTTGGGGTTATTGTTGAGGCTTTGTTACGACAGTTTCTGTACACAACAAGGGTGAATTCGAACAATACAGTGAATATTGGTGCTAAATATCACGAAATATGTGAATCAATTAAATGAACTTAACGAGTATTAGGCAACGAGTATTAGGCGCATGAAAACCAGTGGGGCAGGAGTTCGTCCTGCCCCACTGTATTCCGGTCAGGTGGCCCCTCTTGGGCCGAGGAGAAGACTAGTCTTGACTCATGGTGAACGGAATGACGCCTGGCATCCACCACTTCTCCCAGCTGTCGTCTACTCGTTGCTGGAAGTGGGCGATGTCCTCAGGGGTGAAGTGGGCGAAACGGCCTTGGCGCGTCAGGTAATCCCCGATGGGCTTGCGCTGCCTGATGCCCTTGGCGATGGAGCGGCTGGGCCCGTTCAGGGTCAACTCGCCGTCGATGATTTCGTACTGCACCCACAGCCCGGTCTCGATGGCCAGCATCCCCAGCTCGTGGGAATACTTGGGATCGTAGTCCCAACCCTTGGGGCAGGGGTCGATGCTGTGGATGAAGGTCGGCCCGCCGATGGTCAGGGCACGGCGGATCTTGTTGTTGAAGTCCAGGCCGTAGGAACCGCAGGCGGTGGCTATGTAGCGGACATCGGGGTGCCCGGCGGCCAGCATCGGCGCAGTGTTCTTCTTCCAACGGTTGTTCATGATGCGATGCACCTTGCCCGGAGGGCTGAAGGTGCTGTTGGCGCCCCATGGGGAACTGCCAGACACCTGGATGTCGGTATTGGCGTAGGATTCATTGTCGTAGCAAAGGATGAGCAGGTTGTACTCATCGTGCTGCAGGGCCGCGGAGATGGCCGACAGGCCCATGTCCACGCCTCCGCCGTCGCCGCAGAAAGCGATGACGTTGATCGGCTCTTTGTGCATCTTGCCTTTGCGCATCATGGATGCCAGGCCCGCAGCAGTACCGGTCGCGGCACTGCCGGAGGAGCCGAGCTGGGTGTGCATCCAGGGCACCACCCAGGGTGTGCTGTAATAGGTGGTGTTTGCGACGTACATGCAGCCTGTGCTGCCCAGCACGATGCTCCTAGGACCGGCGGCCTTGATCATCAGCCTCATCACCAGCGCCGATTCGCAGCCCTGGCAGGTGCGGTGACCAGAGGAGTAGAACTCCTCCACCGGGATGTTCTTGACGCCCCTTACCTGGGGCAGGTCGGTCGCAGTCATCAAGGTGGTCATAGCTCTTACTCCCTTACCGCAATCCAGGTGGTTACCTGTTCGATTTTACCAGTTTGGATGGCCTTTTCGGTAGTTTCCACCATTTCGTTTACGTCCTTCACCATCACTTCGCGTCCACCCAGCCCGGCAATGAAGTTGAGCATCAGGGGCCGGCTCGCCAAAGGATACAGTGCCGAGCGCAGCTCATGGAACAGCACTCCCCCGAAGGAAGGCGATCCGTAGGAGTAGTCGCGGTCGACGACGGCGATCGCCTTGGCCCCGCCCAGCGCTTTCTGAATCTCATCCGTGGCGAAGGGGCGGAAGAACTTGATGCGTACGAAGCCCACCTTTTTGCCTTGTTCCCGCATCCGGCGCACCGCAACGCGGGTGGGCATGGCCAGAGTACCCATTCCGACCAGGATGATCTCAGCGTCCTCAGTCATGTACTCTTCGATGAAGGGGCTGGGGTCGCCGCGGCCGAAGACTTCCTTGAACTCGTCGTAGGCCTCGTAGATCACACCCACGGTGCGGCGCATGGCCTCGTCGGTCTGGCGGCGGATTTCCATCAGCCAGTCCTCGTTTACCTGGGGGGCGATGGTGATGGGGTTGTCGGGATGCAACTGCAACTCGTGGCGGTTGTAGGTCGGCAGGTAGCGGTCCACCTGCTCGCGTGTCGGCACCTGCACGATGGCCTGCGAGTGGGTGAGGAACGAGCCATCGCAGCTGACGGCAAAGGGAAGCAAGACCCTGCGGTCTTCGGCCACTTTATAGGCCAGCAACGCCGTGTCCAGCGCCTCCTGCGCGGTGGCAACCCAGTACAGGTGCCAGCCCAAGTCGCGGACGGCCATGGCATCGTTGTGCTCAACGCCGAAGGCGCCGGGGTCGTCCAGCGCACGGTTGCCGACCATGGCCACTACGGGCATGCGCAGGCCGGCGGTTACGGTGATGGCCTCGAAAGCGTAGAACCAACCCACGCCGCTGGAACCGCAGAATGTCCGCGCGCCCACAGCAGAGGCGTGCTTGACGATCTCGAACTGGGAGTGCTCGCTCTCGGCGACGATGAAGTCGCAGTCGAAAACGCCATCGGCCTTGAGCTTCGACACGTATTGCATAACCGTGTCGTAGGGCCGGATGGGATAGGCGGTGATGACGTCCACGTCGGCCAGGGCACAGGCGATGGCGATGGCCTCGGAACCGCTGATCAGCTCCTCGGTGGACTCGGTGAACATTTCAGTCTGAACGGTGGTCATTAGTCTGCCTCCGCTTCCTGCAACTCTTCGGCGTATCCGCCGACGTGGTGGAAGCCGTGAGTGCGAGTCTCGTCCTTTTGCTTGTCCACCAACTCAGTCATCCACTTGTTGTAACCGTCCTTGTCCTTCTGCCACCACTCCCATTGGCTGTCATGGTCGTTGAACTCGGACTCGCTAACCATGGTTACGCAGTCGGGTACGGGACAAACGGCCTCGCACACGCCGCAGCCGCAACAGGCTTCCATGTTGGCGTCATACAGGCCGTCGGGCGTGACGTCGAAGCAGGTGTCGGGACACTGGAGCCAGCAGAGAGTGCACTTGATGCAGGTTTCAAAATTGACCACTGGACGCATGGAGCGGGTGCTGAATTTCTTGAACACCTCGCTACGTCCTGGGACGTATCCGCCTTCCCCCTCTGAGAACTCGCCGCCTTCGGGGATTGCGCGGATTACCAAGCCCTCTTCCATGGTCTTCCAACCGGGCAGGGTGAACTTCATCTCGCGTTCGTTGCCGCCCTCGCCGGGCTCCACCAGACGGGTGGTTGTGCGGTCGAAGGAACGCTGGGCAGAAGCGATCTTGGTGCCGCCTCCCATCTGTTCTTCGATGGTCTCAAGCATGGCTTCGAGGCTGACGAGGTCCGGACAGACCTTGCAGAGCGCGCCCAGCACGCGGGCGTCGGTGTGGTCATCCTTGTAGACCCACAGTCCGGAGAAGCTGGGAATGCCGGTGATGATGGACAAATTGTAGGGGGTTTCCTTGGGGTGTATGTCCTCCAACAGGGCATCCGCCTGTTGCCTGGAGGTAACGATCAGAGTGCCGCCGGGCTTGGTCAACTCATTGATGGGCTGCAGACCGTACCAGGCCCACGACTCGACGCCTTTGCACATGGTGTCGTCGACGTTGATAGTCACGTCAACATTGGTGGCCTGGTAGACCGCCAGGCTCTCTTCCAGTTCTTCGGCGTCGTCGGCCACGATGGCAAATTGCTTGGCCGGGATGCCGTTGCGTTCCGGGGAGTCGCCATAGCGTCCGAAGGCAGTGCCGATCTTGCCGTCTTTGCGGGCGGCGAACACTATGGAGCGGACGATGTTTCGCGCCAGGGTCTTTTGGAAAATTCCCCGGTACACGACCTCCACAGCAAGGGTGGACATACCTTTCCTCCTTAGTTTGGGTCCCCTCTGAGGTCTTGAATTACCTAAAGTTAGCCGCAGATAGCGCCGGGGCGTTTCCTACTGCCTTGCGTGGGGCCCGGCAACCACCGTGACTTGATGGACGAAGGGGAACGCAAGTTCCTCGCGCAATCTTAACACACTAATGCAAATTAAAGGGGGCGAAGACTACTATTTTATGTCAATGATGGGCCCCTCAAGATCGGGCGGACCGTTGCCGCGGGGAGGTGATGGTTGGCCCGTTGAACGCCCTGGTGTTGTTTCATTGTTTCCCCGGGAATCGGGAAGGCCTGTGATAGAATCGAACTTAGGGAACAGTCCTCGCTAGCCCGCTTTGCCAAGCAGGAGATTATCCTTTGGCCCGCTATCCCATTTCGAGCCATGTGCGCTCGCTGACTTTGTTTGCGGTGCTCCTGTTGTTTGGCGGGATTGTTGCTGTTGCCTGCATCAACATTGGCGGTTCAGATGAAGACACCCCTGATGATCCGGAAGAGCAGACCATCGAGGGGCTCCCCCCGGAGTTTGCCAAACTTGCTGACGTCTATGAGCTTCTGGAGCGGGAGCACATCGATGCGGGAAACTTTGATCCAAATGCACTGACCGATGGCGCCATTCGAGGAATGCTGGAGGCCACAGGCGACGATCATGCATCCTACCTGGACCCTGACCAATACGCTTTCAACAGGGAGGAGATACAGGGCAACTTCGAGGGAATCGGGGCCGAGGTCACCATCAAAAACGGCCTGATCACCATAGTGGCCCCAATACCGGACACGCCGGCCGATGAGGCGGGAGTGAAGCCTGGCGACGTAATTCTCAGCATCGATGGTGAAAGCGTTGTCGGTTGGGACCTATTCCAGGCGATAACCCGGATTCGCGGGGAGAAAGGGACTCCGGTACGGATTGAGGTCCGGCGGGACCGAACCGGAGAAACCGAGGAACTGGAAATCATCCGGGGGGTCATCCAGTTGGAGAGCGTACGCCTGACCATGCTGGTGGGCCGCATAGGTCATCTGAGGATCAGTTCATTCGCCGGCACGACTACGGAAGAACTGAGCCGAGCAATTGAACGATTCGAACGTTCCAGGGGTCTGGGGCTGGTGGTTGACGTCCGAAACAATCCGGGAGGGCTTCTGACCTCGGTCGTGGCCGTGACCGGTCAGTTTATCGATGAGGGGATGGTGCTCTATCAGCTGGATGGAGAGGGAAATCGCCGCGACTGGAATGCGGAAGGGGGAGGGGAACTGGTGGATGTTCCAATGGTGATCCTGATGAATGAATTCAGCGCCTCGGCCAGTGAAGTATTCGCCGGGGCCATCATGTACCACCAGCGCGCAACCACGATTGGGGCAAAAACCTTTGGTAAGGGTAGCGTCAACAACCTTTGGCCCCTGTTCGACGGGTCTGCCGTAAACTTCACCATCGGGCGGTGGTACACGCCGGACGGAAAACTGATAGAGGGCGAAGGGATTATCCCAGACATCTTGCAGGAGTCCTCGGAGGACGATTCAGAAGACCTGCAACTGGACCTTGCATTAGAGGAACTGACGCAACTCATAGAGCGTTCCCAGACGGTTGCCACCAACTGAAGATTACTTGAGGGAAATGTTACTCGTCCCAGGTGGGTGAATATGGCAAAGAAGAAATCCGCCCAAACTGCACAGAACGGAAAGCCGGACGGCAACCGCGTTGCCGCGACAAACCGTCGCGCGTTCTTTGAATACGAGATGCTGGAAAGGCACGAGGCCGGGATCGTCCTCACCGGCACCGAAATCAAATCGGTCCGCGCCGGGAAGGTCGACCTCAGCGACGGCTACGCCCGTGTTCGCGATGGCGAGTTGTGGCTGCATAACACGCACATCGCCCCGTACGATCCTGCCAGCCAGTACAACCACGACCCCAGGCGATTGCGCAAGCTGCTGATGCACCGGGACGAGATCCTAAAGTTGGGGAGCGATGTTGCCGAAAAGGGCTTGACCCTCGTTGCGCTCCGTCTATATATAAAGCGCCACGTTGCCAAGGTGGAGCTGGGCTTGGCTCGGGGGAAACGGCAGTACGACAAACGACAGGCGATAATCAGCCGTGACATGGATCGTGAGGCACGGAGAGCCATGGGAGCCGTCAGAGACTAGCGTATTACCTCTCCCAGGAATCCAGCCCCTGCCCTGGCCGGTAATTCATTCTAGTATTCGGCCAATCTGGCATTGTCAGTTAGTACGTGAACCCAGACAGGATGCTATCTTGGGGATAGACGAAGGGTTGTGGGATGTGAGGTGGTCATGGTGCAGGAGAAGTACGGAGTCCGGCTGGCAACACAGGAAAAGGGACGGCTCAGGAAGATGATCAGGGCTGGGAGGAGTTCCGCACAGGCGATTACCCGGGCCCGCATCCTGATCAAGATAGATGAGGGCTGGACCGCCCCCCAGGTGGCCACCGCACTGGACGTGTCGGAGCGGACCGTGTTCCGCACCAAGCGGCGGTATGCCGAGGAAGGACTGGACGAGGTGCTGAGGCACCATAACCAGGTCAACCGGCCCAGAAAGGTGGATGAAAGGGTGGAGGCCCACCTGATAGCCTTGGCCTGCAGCCCGGTGCCCGACGGTCATGACCACTGGACCATGCGGGCCCTGGCGGGCAAGGTGGTGGAGTTGGGATTGGTGGAGTCTTTATCTCCGGAGACGGTCCGCCTGCGGCTAAAAAAAACACGCTCAAGCCGTGGCTCAAGAAACAATGGTGCATCCCCAAGGTAGGTGGAGAGTTCGTGGCGGCCATGGAGGACGTGCTGGATCTCTACGCCGAGCCCTACGATCCGCAGAGGCCGGTGGTCTGCTTTGACGAGACCTCCACCCAGTTGCTGGCCGACGTGAGGGAACCGCTGCCGGCAAAGCCTGGGAGGCCGAGGCGTGAGGACTACGAATACCAGCGGGGAGGGACGCGCAACCTGTTCCTCACCTGTGAGCCTCGCCGGGGCTGGCGCCACGTGGCGATAACCCGGCAACGCACCATGCAGGACTTCGCTCAGCAGATGCGGTGGCTGGTGGATGAGGCCTACCCCGATGTCCCGGTGATTCGGCTGGTTCTCGACAATCTGAACACGCATCGGATGGCCTCGCTTTACGAGACTTTCCCGGCGGCCGAGGCCCGGCGCATCGCCAAGCGGCTGGAGTTCCACCACACTCCCAAGCACGGAAGCTGGCTGAATATGGCGGAGATCGAGTTCAGCGTGCTGGCCCGGGCCTGCCTGCGCGGACGCAACGCCGACGAGGACAGCCTGGAAAACGCCGTCAGCGCCTGTGTGTCAGAGCGGAACGCGATAGGAGCTACCATTAACTGGCGGTTCACTGCCCAAGACGCCAGACGCAAACTCCATCGCCTCTATCCCTGCCAATCCTGATTTGGTTCAGTACTAGGAGATATCACTTGATTCGCACTCTCAACGGCGTCACGCCGAAAATTGCTGATACTGCATGGGTAAGCGAGTTTGCCTACGTGGTCGGCAACGTGGAAATCGGCGAATACGCCAGCATTTGGCCCGGAGTCACAGTGCGCGGCGACGGAGACGACGCCATCGTGATCGGCGATTACGTCAACATCCAGGAAGGCTCGGTGATCCACGGTAACGGCCTGACGCTGGAGGAACACGTGTCTGTGGGCCACAGCGTGGTCGTCCATTGCGACGTGGTTGGGCGGGGCTCGCTGTTGGGAAACAACTGCACGATACTGAACAAGGTGAATCTGGGAGAGAACTGCCTGGTGGCGGCCAACACGGCAGTGCTGGCCGGAACGCAGATTCCTGCCAACTCATTCGTGACCGGAATCCCGGGAGTGGTCAAACGCCCGATTACCGATAAGCAGCTGACGGGCATGCGCCACACCAACGAGGAACTGGTTAAACGAGCCAAGTGGTTCAAGGACAGCGGGCTGTAGCAAAAGAAATTAATCGGCCCTGCGACGCTGCTGGTGTACGCAACAGCTAATCTCGGATGGCCTCCAACAACACTTCAATCCTTCGGTCTATGTTTGCTGTTTTCCGCGAGCCGACTGTTGCTTATCTGACTCCGAGCGTCGCCTTTAAAACGCTTCTCAACAGCGATCCATGCACCGCGACCCATGCACCGCTCCAACGGGTCAATTCGCTTGCTGGTGATTTGGAGTAGTGTGAGCATTGATCCGCCCAACTCCACTCCAACAGCGATAACTGCAATCGTTTCTGGAGTCGTGCCGTTAACCTGAACCGCGAGGCACCGGAACACTAGACCGCTATGTCAGCACTGCCAAACTCTCTACCCCAGCCGGCCAGCCACAGGCAGCACCGCTTCTGCCAAGCCCTCCATGACCCGGATGCAGTCGGGGATCTCGCTTACGCGAAAGTCGTAGGTAAGCTGCCCGATGCCGATTTCGTGGCAGGCGTGAAGGTCGTCGACAACTTCCTGCGTGGTGCAGACCAGAGCGCCTCCGCTGCGTTCGTTGCCCATCTCAGGCAGGCCGATGTCTGTGAAGTGCAGGCTTCGCTTCAATGAGACCGTTACCTCCTCAAGCTTGCGTCCCTCCTGATCGATGCGGCGTTGCAGGTACGGTATTTGGGACGCGACGAACTCCGGAGTCTGGCGGGTGGTGTGCCAGCAGTCGCCGTACTTGGCCGTGCGGCGCAGAGCGGCCCGGGTGTGTCCGCCGACCCAGATTGGTAGAGGGTTCTGCACCGGCTTGGGTTGGAATTGGATGCCCTCGAACTGGTAGTTTTTGCCGTGGTGTTCCGGCTGGTCGTCGTACCATAGGGTTCGGAATATCTCCAGGAACTCGTCGGTAAGGGGCCCACGCTCTGCGTAGCTGACGCCCAGCGTGTCGAACTCCTTCTCAAGCCAGCCCACGCCTATGCCGCAGATCATTCGCCCTCCGGTCAGAGAGTCCAGAGACGCGAACATCTTGGCCTGAACGATCGGGTTGCGATAGGGCAGGATCAGCACCGTACTGCCCAGCTTGATGCGTTCGGTGCAGGCGGCCAGGTAGCCCAGCAGCGTCATCGTCTCCAGAAAAGGTTCGTCGGCGGGCCGCGAAAATCCGCCCGACGGCGTATAGGGGTACTGGGTTGTTGCACCGGTTGGCAGCACGATGTGGTCGCCGATGAGCAACGACTCGAACCCCATCGCTTCGGCGGCCTGGGCGAACTCCCGCAGCCCGGGTCCGTCGGGGATGCGAGGCATAGATACTCCGATTTCCATGTTTCTACTTCCTTAGTATTATGATGAGCATTCCGATGGTTTTCTTACAGGAGACCCTGAATGTGTCTACTGTAGTCGCTGCCAGTTACCTTTAGCTCCGTTCACCCTGCATCTGGAGGCAATTGGAAGGAGCGAGGGCGCCGACCGGCCTTTGTTGACAGACTATGAATATGGCTAACTGTAGCGGGTGTCCCGAATCCAGTGCAAGCAAAGGGTGATCTTCCCGCCCGCAGCGTTTGGCTACAGGTTCCTGTTTGTGCTGA
Organism: Dehalococcoidia bacterium; assembly: GCA_965262865.1. Lineage (GTDB taxonomy): Bacteria > Chloroflexota > Dehalococcoidia > Lucifugimonadales > UBA3495 > VXOI01. Next base: position 4,334,964 of record OZ253565.1, on the reverse strand, counting down.
ATTTGCCGTGCTCGTTCATCCCTGTCATGGCTTGCCAGACACCTGAAACCATAAAAGAAGCGACGGAGGTAACCCGTGAGGTTCCCATAACACAGGAATGTGGAAGTAACTCGTGAAGTTCCAGTGACGCCAACGCCAATTCCTTTGCCTGAGTTACTTAGGAGCCAAGGAGACAGCGTTGTCGCCTGCGCTATGTCAGAGGGTCTGAAAGTCTTCGAGATGACTCACTGTGGGCGTAGTAGGTTGTACGTTGTAATAGGTTCTACGTATGTATTCTTGAAGGAGGCAGTAGGTTCTACGTATGGATTCACGTAAAAGAAAGAGGGCGAGAGCTTCTTGTCAACGAAATCGGTTCGAATAGTGCCTCTTCGCTTGTCCCCGTGGGCAGCAGCCTTGCGTCTGGTCCATGTACGTTAGGAATAGGAGCAGAAGTTTCACGTACGATGGAGATAAGTGACGGATTGGAGCGGCCCCTCAAACTCCGAAAGCGCCAAATGATCCATATGCTCATTCCTTGCCAAGTCGAACTTCCGGCATGCGGGACACAGAATCACTCTCCCAAGACCGACCTCTTTGGTAGCACGGATAGGATGACATACCCTACTGGTCGTAGCTGATAGTGACCGTTATGTCGCGCCGCGCCTTGGTAGGAGCCCTTGACGATTCGCGCTTGCCACTATACCCCGGCGTGATATAATTCATAGGCATCACGGGCGGCCAAAAACGCCTGAAATCGCCACCTAAAGCTATTTACAAAAACAGAGGAGGCACAACGTGGAAAAGGGCAGTACCGTTATCAACGCCGGCCCCATCGACATCGCGATGAGCTATCGTGCAGAAATCATGGACGACCAGGGCCTGTGCCTGCAGGTTTACTCGGAGATCGATGGCAAGGACACCGAGATCTTGCGTTTCGACTGCTTCGATCAGGCCCCCCATTACCATTATGGCCCCGAGAACCACAACATCCGGCTATTCATGGACAAGACCACTGCTGGCAACCCCCTCGGCTGGACCATCGGCAACATCCGCAACAACCTGCCGTCCATGGTTCGCCGCTCCGGCTACGACGACCTGGCCGACAAGCTGGAAGCCCACCCCGTCGACAATGCCAAGCTGGACGAGGCTGAGGCCACCGCCCGCGGAATGGCCAATGGCGGGCGCCGCACCGTGCATCACATGATGCCCGAGATGCTGGATGGCGACAAGATTCAGGTCGGCAACCTGAAGTTCGGTCTTGAGTACCGCCACCTGCCGCAGATCAACGACGAGGGCATGGCCATCCACGTCCTGTCCGACATCGCCGGTCAGGAAGTCGAGCTGCTGGCATTCGACTGCTTCCAGAACGGCCCCCACTACCACTACGGTCCGCGCAACCAGGACGTCCGGATTTACTGGGACGTAACCACCTCCGGCGAAACCCTGGCCTGGACCCTTGACCAGTTCAAGCAGGGCAAGATCAAGAGCATGATCGCCCGCGCCGGCTACCCCACCATTGCCAACGACGTGGACGAGGAACTGCTCCAGGCCACGATGCCTCAGATCGAGGCCCGGTCCTTGGAGCTGGTTGCCAAGAACAATGGTGGCAAGGACGACCCCAAGGCCCAGATCATGGCCGAGATTGAGGCCCTCCGCGAGAAGGTCGCCGCGCTGTAACCCCCTTTCTCACGGTGAACCTTGGCGGCACTAAGGGGCCCCGGCACACGCCGGGGCCCCTTCCTTTGCCGAAACTATTTGCCCACAATCAAGAATACGTAGATTGCCTTATCATTAAGCCGACAGCAGATGCAGATACTTATTTAAGGTAGAAAAAGAAACGGTCAACCAGACTCTCTTGCGACGACCACTGAGTGTCTTGTATTCGATTCTAAGCGCATTCAATTGCGAATCGTCATCCTCCAAGAAACCTTTTCTCTTGTTTAATGCCATTTGGTCGAAATTCAGGTATATTCGGGCGTGTCCATCAGCCGGTATATAACTAGCTTCCCAGTCAGCGAACTGAGCGGTCCTATCATGAGTCGGGTAAAGAATATACGAATAGGCGCTCCACCATCGGCTATGTGGGGAATAGTCGCACACTTTTAGATCAACAACATCATGTGGCCCCAGATTCTTAATTCCGATAGACCAGATGTGGGTCGTGTGAGTTGTTCGGTACACGAGCTCTGGAACATTGATCTCGTTAGATTCAGTTTCATGCACGAGATACGCGGCCAGTTTTTGGCGGCCAGGAAGAACTGACTTTATGGCCACGAATGCAATTGCTGCATTAATGCCGATACCAATCACCAGCACCCAGGCCGGCATCTTATTCGCTTCATCAAGCAACCAATCTGGCATCTCCATTCTCTCCCCTAGGCCATCGTATACCCGCCGCTGACGCTGAGGGTCTGGCCAGTTATGAAGCCGGCGGCGTCTGAGGCCAGGAACACCACGGCGTTGGCTATCTCGCGGGCCTCGGCCATGCGGCGTAGGGGGTAGGCGCGGATGGCGCGCTCGCGGGCCTCTGGCGTGAAGACACCGCGCATCTGATGCCACATGCTCGTCTCGCTGATGGTCTCCTCGTCCGGAGGCACCACCAAACCGGGGCAGACGCAGTTCAGGCGCAGGCCGTGGCGGCCAGTCTCGCGGGCGATGGACTTGCTTAGCGCGATCACCCCTGCCTTGCAGGCGGAGTAGACGGCCTCCCGATACTCGCCCATCCGGCCGGCGTCGGAGCTTAGGCAGACGATGCTGCCGCCCTGGCGTTCCACCATGCCGGGCAGCACGGCGTGGATGCAGTTGATGGCCCCCCACAGGTTGACCTGCACCTCCCGCTCCCATTCCTCTCGGGGCTTCTCCAAGAACAGCCGGTCGATGGTCCAACCGGCGTTGTTCACGAGGACGTCAACGCCGCCGAATTCGGCATTAACAGTCTCCACCATTGAGTTGACCGACTCGTGGTTCGTAACGTCGGTGGCCACCACCATCGCCCGGCTGCCTGTCCCCCTGGCCGCCACTTCATCGGCGACTCTCTGGCCCTGAGCCGGATCGAGCTCGGCAATCACGACGTTGCTGCCCTCCTCGGCGAAGGCATGTACGATGCCTCGGCCGATGTTGGAGCCGCCGCCGGTGATGATGACCGTCTTTCCTGCTAGTCCGAGTTCCATGACAGGCACGTCCTTATTTTGACTCAACCATGGGATGAGAGGGAGAGGGGGTTGCCGCAGACGGTTGGGCTACGGAGGTGGGGGTTCGACCCTGGGGATGCCACCGAATCGCAGGCGGAGCAGGCCCTTGATGTCTTCGGTGGCCGTCTTGACCACGTTGACAGTGCTGGACGGATCATCATCCCAAGCCACCGGAACCACGCCGATGCGGTAACCGCGCTTTTCAGCGATGATCAACAGCTCTGTGTCGAAAAACCAGTTGTTGTTCTGCACGTGGGGGATGATGGCCTGCGCGGCCTGCCGCGTCATCGCCTTGAAACCGCACTGGGCGTCAGGGAACCCGACGAAAAACAGGGACCAGATCAGCTTGTTGTAACTCCGCGACGTAAACTCTCGCTTGAAGCTTCGTTGAGTCACGTTCGAGCCGCGGCTGAGGCGGCTGCCGATGGCCACATGGCAGCCAGACTCCAGCGCATTTACCAGCGCTGGGAAGTGGGCCAGGTCCGTGGACAGATCCACATCCATGTAGCTTACGATGTCGCACTCGCTGTCCATCCACGCGGCCCGCAGCGCGCGTCCCCGTCCCTTCTCCGGCAGGTACAGGTAGTTCACACCCTCTATGCCTCGCGACAGCTCCTCTGATACGGCGCGTGTCTCGTCAATGGAGGCATTGTCGGCGATGGTAACCCGCCAGGGGTTGGAAAGGTTGTCCCGCAGAAAGTCGCACAATCTCGGGATGCTGACTGGCAGTGCGTCCTCCTCATTGCAGACGGGAATTACGACATCGACACTCGAGCTCATCGCTTGCGCTCCAGGCTGGCCGGCCTAGTGGCGGAAATGGCGCACCCCCGTAAACACCATTGCCAGCCCCGCTTGGTCGGCGGCGGCGATAACCTCCTCGTCCCGCACGGAACCTCCGGGCTGGGCGATGGCAGTGACACCGGCCGCAGCGGCAAGTTCTATGTTGTCTGGGAACGGGAAGAACGCGTCGGACGCCAGCACTGATCCCTTGGCCTTGTCCCCCGCGATGCGCTGGGAGAGGTGCACGCTGACCACTCGGTTGGGCTGCCCGGCGCCCATACCCACGAGGGCACGGTCTTTAGCGAACACGATGGCGTTCGACTTGATGTGCTTGGCTGCCTTCCAGGCAAAGGCCAGGTCCTGCCTCTCGGCTGCGCTGGGTTCCCGCTCAGTCACTGTCTTCCATTCGTTAGGATCCTCGGCGATGTCGTCAGCACCCTGCACCAGCATCCCGCCCGAGATTGGCCGAAGGTCGAGTGCCGCGTTGGACGGTGCCGAGCCAATGGTTAGAATTCGCAGGTTGCGCTTCCGCTGCAGGATCGCAAGCGCGTCATCGTCGTATCCCGGGGCGATTACCACCTCGTAGAATATGGGGTCCATGGCCTGGGCCGTCGCCGCATCAACAGTGCGATTGATGGCCACAATCCCCCCAAAGGCACTGACAGTGTCGCCCTCGTATGCCAGTTCATACGCCTCCGCGATGGAGTCGCGGCTGGCGAGACCGCACGGGTTGTTGTGTTTCACCACCGCAACCGTAGGCTCGGCAAAGTCGGAAACCGTGCGCCAGGCAGCGTCGGCATCCATCAAGTTGTTGTACGAAAGCTCGCGTCCGTGCAGCTGAGTAGCGCCGGCAATGCCGGTCAGCGCACCGTCGTCCGGAGCGTAAAGGGCACCCGACTGGTGGGGATTTTCGCCGTAGCGCAGACCGGACACCTTGTGGAGGGATATCGTCACATGGTCCGTCAGCTCCTTGGTTTCTCCAGGGCCGGCCAAGTATCCCGTTACCACGGAGTCATACTCGGACACATGGCGGAAGGCCTTGGCTGCCAGACTGCGCCGGTCGTTTTCGGTCAGGCCCTCGTTCGCCAGTTTGTCCGCCACCCATCCGTAGTCCTCAGGTTCGACCACAACTGCTACAGAGGGGAAATTCTTGGCGGCAGCCCGCAACATTGTAGGTCCGCCAATGTCGATGTTTTCCAGCGCGTCGTCCAGCGTGACATCGGGTCTGTTGATGGTGGCGGCGAAGGGGTAAAGGTTCACCACTACGAGGTCGATGGTCCCTATGCCGTGAGCGGACAGCTCGGCCATCTGCTCCGGCGACTCCCGGCGCGCCAGCAGGCCGCCATGGATCACAGGGTGCAAGGTCTTGACACGGCCCTCCAGAATTTCCGGTGAGCCTGTTACCTCGGCTACCTGCCGGACGGTCAGGCCGCCTTCCTCAGTCAGGGTGCGGTGAGTGCCGCCGGTGCTGACCAACTCGTAACCGGCTGAACTGACTCGCCGAGCGAATTCGACCACACCGGTCTTGTCGTAGACGCTGATTAACGCTCTCAATTCTGTCTCCGTAAGATAGACAGTCGACTACACCGCCGACTTGGGAAATCAGGTCAGGATCACCTGTTCGTCGGAGTCCCGGCGTACGATCCGCCCTACCCGGAGAGCCCCCGGGATCCTGTCGCGGAACGAGGCAACATTAGCCTCCGGGCATACTGCCACCATCCCGAGACCCATGTTGAACACGCGGAACATCTCGTCGTCGGAAATGCCTCCCTCCCGCTGCAGCAGGGAGAAAATGGGCGACGGTGTCCATGTGCTTGTGTCAATGCTGGCGGACAGGTCATCGGGAAGCACGGCCGGCAGCTTGCCGGGCAGACCTCCGCCGGTAATGTGGGCAAGTCCATTGATCATCCCCAGGACCGGCGCCAGCATCGGGTAATAGCTGCGGTGAAACTGCAGGAGCTCCTCTCCCAGTTGGTGGCTCAACCCGTCGTAACGGCGGAAGAGGGCGGTGGGATCATCGTCGGAGTTGAACACCCGGCGCACCAGCGAGAACCCGTTGGTGTGCAGCCCGCTGGAGGGGATTCCCAGCAGGTGGTCTCCCTCTCTCACCCTGCCAGGCTCCAAGAGGTTGTCTCGTTCTACCACGCCCACCACGAACCCCGCCAGGTCCATCTCGCCGTCAGCGTATACGCCAGGCATCTGTGCAGTTTCTCCACCGATGAGGGAGCACTGTGTCTCCCGGCATCCCCAGGCGATGCCCCGCATCAGCGAGTCCAGGGACTGTGAGTCGACGTCACTAAACGCCATGTAGTCAAGGAAAAATAGAGGTCGGGCGCCCTTGGTGAGAATGTCGTTGACATTCAGAGTCACAAGATCACGTCCGATGGACTCAAAATGCCCCAGCTGCGCGGCGATCTTCAGCTTGGTGCCAACGCCGTCGGTGCTGGCCACAAGCACGGGGCCGGCCTCTCCGCCCATCTGGAACAGCCCTGCGAAGCTACTGCCACCGTCGATCACTTCCGGCCCGTGGGTGCTGGCCGCGAGGCCGCGGATGCGGTCCTTCAGTTCGTCCATACGGTCCAGATCGACGCCGGACTGCCGGTAGGAATCAGCGGAGGGGCTGCCGTTCAACTCAGTGTCCTCACTATTTTCCGGTTCTCCCGGCAATTGGCCAAATCCAGCGCAACGCACAATGCCGGTTGAGAGGAGAGGCAAATGCACAGGGCAACGCCGTGGGTTCGTGTCAACGCGGAGGCCTGCGGCGTGGGAAGCTAGCTGCGGGGTTTCTCCAAGGCCAATTTATCGAGGTCCAGCTGGACCGGGACGGGATAGTTGCCAGTGAAGCACGCGTCGCAGTAGCCGCCCTGCTGTCCGCCGACCACCTTCATCAGGCCCTCCACGCTCAGGTAGCCCAAGGTGTCCGCATCGATGATTTCCCGTATCTCAGGGACGGTGTTGTTGGCCGCCAGTAGCTCCCGGCGGGAGGCCATGTCGACGCCCATGAAGCAGGGATGGCGGATCGGAGGAGCGCAGACGCGCATGTGCACTTCCGTGGCCCCCGCACGACGTAGCAAGCTGACGACATGGGGCGTGGTGGTGCCGCGAACAATGCTGTCGTCAACTACGACGATACGCTTGCCCTTGATGACCTCGCCTAGGCTGTTAAATTTCTGCCTGACACCCAGATCGCGCAGTCTCTGTTCCGGTTCAATGAAAGTGCGGCCGACGTATCGATTCTTGATCAAGCCTTCGCTGAAAGGTATGCCAGACTCGAGGGCATAACCCACCGCTGCAGCCGTTGAGGAGTCCGGTATACCGATGACCAGATCGGCATCCACGGGGTGCTCTCGTGCAAGCTCTGCGCCCATCTCCTGCCGCCTGGAGTGGACCAGTTGGCCGTCCAAGATGCTGTCGGGCCGGGAGAAGTATATGAGCTCGAAAACACAGAGGGCGCGACTCTTGCCCTCATTTACTCCCGGCCAGATCGCCGAGCGCAACCCGTTGGCGTCGATAGTTACGACCTCTCCGGGCTCTATCTCACGAACCAGCTCCGCGCCGAGGTTGTCCAGCGCGCAGCTCTCGGAAGCGACAATCCAGCCGTCACCTCGCTTCCCAAGGCACAGGGGCCGGATGCCCAGGGGGTCCCGGGCGGCAATGATGCTATCCTCGGTCAGCCCAACGAGGGAAAATGCCCCCTCCAACCGCCGCATGCACTGGAATATCCGCTCCTCCCAGCAAGTACCCGGGGCGTTTACCGCCATCCTGGCGATTACCTCGGTATCGGTGGTGGTAACGAATGAACAGCCGCGTTCATTCTCCAACTGTTCCTTTAACTGGACGGCATTGACGATGTTGCCGTTGTTGGCTATGGCCAGGGTTCCGGCAGGACCATCCACAACGAGCGGCTGTGCGTTGCACAATTCACTGCTGCCGGTGGTGGAGTATCGGGTGTGGCCGATGGCCAGTTCGCCGGAAAGAGGCGCGAAGTCTGCCTCGCGGAATACTTGGGAGACCAGGCCCATCTCGGCATGGACTGCAATGCCATCACCGGTGTTGGAGGCGATGCCTGCGCTTTCCTGTCCCCGGTGCTGGAGGGCGAAGAGGCCGAAGAAGGTGAGACGGCTGGCCGACTCTGCGGGGGAGTACACAGCGATTACCCCGCATTCCTCGCGGGGGCTGTCGAGCGGGCCATAGACCTTGTGGAAGTCCGGCTCACTATTCACGGCTTAATTCTATCGGCCCCCTTGTCGAATGGTCAACAGCGGAAAAGACCGGAGAGCGTGCTATGTAACGTTTCGAAAGCCAGGAGGCGCTTAAATCAATGGCACCCTGGCCTGGAGATTGCTGCCCGTTCGTCCCGGTAAAGCTGGAGAAGAACGGGCAGATGAGTGGCGATTTTGGAGGTGCGGCCGAACTACTGAGGCCACAAGCCTACTGATGGAAAAGGTTGAGCGCCGAGCCCAGGCGGAACCATTCGAGCTGGGACTCGCTGTAAGAGTGCTGCAGTTCCAGGGACTCGGACGTCCCGTCGCTGTGGTTGACTGTGCACTGCACCGGCTTGCCGGGGGCCATGTCATTGAGGCCTGTCAGACTGACGCGGTCGTCCTCGCGAATGCGCTCATAGTCGTCGGAATCCTTGAAGGTCAGCGCGAGCAGGCCCTGCTTCTTGAGATTGCTCTCGTGGATGCGGGCGAAGCTACGGGCAATAACTGCCGCACCACCCAGCAGGCGGGGGGACAGGGCGGCGTGCTCGCGGCTGCTGCCCTCACCGTAGTTGGAGTCGCCAATGGCGACCCACTTCACGCCCTGGCCCTTGTAGTCCCGGGCGATCCTGGAGAAACCCTGGTCCCTCTCGCCGCTCACGACATTCAGCCCCTTGCCGGCCTCGTCGGTGTAGGCGTTAATGGCTCCCATGAACATGTTGTCGCTGAACCGGTCCAGGTGGCCCCTGAACCGCAGCCACACACCGGCGGGCGAAATGCTGTCGGTAGTGGTCTTGCCCTTGGCCTTCAGCAGCGCGGGCATGTCAATGAAGTCGTTGCCATCCCAGGCGGGCCACGGCTCCAGCAACTGGATACGCTCGCTGTCCGGGGAGACGGTCAGGTCAATGTCGCTCCCGTCGTCCGGAGGGGCCTGGTAGAAAGAGCGGCCCTCTTCGAAGTCTGAGGGCGGAACCTCGGGCGCTTCCTTGGGGGGATCGAGCCGGAACTCCGAGCCGTCAGCGGCAGTCAGGGTGTCGGTGAGTGGGTTGAAGGACAACCGTCCTCCGATAGCCAGGGCGGTCACGATCTCAGGGCTGCCGATGAGATTCATTGTGGAAGGCTGGCCGTCATTGCGGGCCGGGAAGTTCCGGTTGTAAGAGGTAACGATGGTGTTGGGATTGCCCACAGACTCGCCAGCGCGGCGCCACTGGCCGATGCAGGGACCGCAGGCATTTGCCAGCACCGTGGCGTCGATGTCCGTCAGCGACTGCATCTGGCCGTCGCGTTCGATGGTTGCCCGGACCTGCTCGGACCCCGGCGTGACCATGAAGGGTACGGCGGACTTGAGTCCCTGAGCTTTGGCCTGTTCGGCCACGTCGGCGGAGCGGCTCATATCCTCGTAGGAGGAGTTGGTACAGCTACCTATCAAGGCGGCCGAAATCACGTCGATCAAGCCGGAGTCTTCCTTCAACTCGGCCGCCATCTGGGAGATGGGCCGGGCTCGGTCGGGCGAGTGCGGGCCGACCAGGTGCGGCTCCAACTCCGACAGATTGATCTCCACAATCCGGTCGTAGTACTGCTCCGGGTTGGCTTCGCACTCGGCGTCGGCAGTGAGCAGGTGGCGATAGCGCTCCGCCAACTCCGCGAGGTCGCCGCGCCGGGTGGCGCGCAGGTAACGAGCCATTCGCTCGTCGTAGGGGAAAACGGAGGTAGTGGCGCCCAGCTCCGCGCCCATGTTGGTGATGGTGGCCTTGCCTGTGGCGCTGATGGATGCTGAGCCCGGTCCAAAGTACTCAATGATGGCATTGGTCCCGCCTGAAACGCTCAGCTCCCCGGCGAGATACAGAATCACATCCTTCGGAGCTGTCCATCCGCTCAGCTTTCCGGTAAGGCGCACGCCGACAAAGCGGGGATACAGCACTTCCCAGGGAAGCCCGGCCATCACTTCAACGGCGTCGGCCCCGCCCACTCCAACGGAGATGGATCCAAGGCCGCCACCCATGGGGGTGTGGGAATCGGTGCCAAGCATCATCTCGCCGGGATAAGCATAGTTTTCGAAAGCAACCTGGTGAATGATTCCGGCACCTGGCGACCAGAATCCTACGCCGTACTTGGCGGAGGCAGTCCGCAGGAAGTTGTAGACCTCGTCGTTCTCTGCGAGCGACTCGGTCAGGTCGCGGGAACCTTCCACGCGGGCTTGGATCAAGTGGTCGCAATGCACGGACGTCGGCACCGCCGTGGTGGCCCGGCGGGTCTGCATGAACTGCAGCATCGCGGTCTGGCCAAGCACATCCTGCAGTATGACCCGGTCGGGCCGGAGCTGCACGTACGTCTGGCCACGAACCATGCCGGTCGTGGTCGGATCATCGAGGTGGCTGAGCAGAATCTTGTCGGCCAGGGTCAGCGGGCGGTTCTGGACGGAGCGAACGGTGCTGAGGTTCTTGTCCAGCCTCTCATAGACCTCGGCGACAACATCTCGAGTGGGTTCAATCGCGATCAAAGTAAGGCCCTCCTCCAGCTCTTAGTTCTTTGATTCTCCCGGCCGTCTCGGTTGTAAGCTCGACCTAATGTTATCAAAACCGACGGCTCGGCGGATAGGGGTTTGCGGAACCCCGGCTCCGCCCGAAAATAGCACAATGCTGACGGAATCCTGCTAGTCTCTGCGGGGCATGATGGTTACCTTTCGGTTTTCTCCCTCCCCGGCGCTTTCTGTCCTGACTTCCGGGTGCTCGGCCAAGGAAGTGTGGATGATGCGGCGGTCGGCGGGAGACATGGGTTCCAGAGTAATGCTTCGGCTGGTTTCAGCCACCCGTGTGGCCACCTTTGTAGCCATGTCTCGCAGCGAGGTCTCGCGCCGCTGCCGGTAGTTCTCCACATCCAGCACGACCCGGACGTCCTCATTCAACTGCTTGCGGACAATCAGAGTTACCAGAAATTGAAGCGCCTGCAGGGTCTGCCCTCGGCGACCTATCAGCAGTCCCGAGTCCTCGCCGGCCAGGTCAATGATCGGCCCGCCGGCTTCGTCGTCGTGGGCGGAGCGCAGAGTGCGGGTAACGTTCACTCCCGCAGACTCAAGGATGCGGCCCACGGCGGCGCTTGCCAGGGCAGCAGGGGTCTGCTCCACGGGCTCGGAGGATGTCCTTTCGGGCGGGGCGCCACCCCCAATGGGAGTGACTTGTATGCGGGCCAGTTCTGCGCCAATGCCTAGAAAGCCGGCCTTGCCCCTACTTAGTACTTCTACCTCGACCGCGTCGAGGTCGACGCCGAGCTCTTTCAGAGCCAGCTCGATTGCTTCTTCTACGGTTCGTGCGGTCATTACCAGAGGTGCTTGCATCGCCATCAACCTCCTCAGGTTCATCATAGCTTGAAGACGAAGACGGTGCGGTTGCCGGCACCGGTTCCGCCTTTGGGAACAACGGGAATATGGGCTGCCATCCGGTGATGAAATACTGGATAGCGATACCGATTACGTTGGAAGCTGCCCAGTATAGCGAGAGGCCGCTTGGCAGCGTAAACGAGAAGAACGCTATCATCAGCGGCATCAGCCACAACATCATCATCTGATTGGTGGACTGACGGGGGTCGGTCGACGGGGTCATGGTCATTTTTTGCTGGAGCCAGGTGGAAACGAACACCAGCACGGGCATGATGACGTTGGTGGGGTCGGGCTCGGAGAGGTCCATCCACAGAAAGGAAGCACTCAGTGGCGCGGCGGTGTAGATGGGGAACACCGGTATCCAAGCGTAGAACTTCTCCGCCAGCGCCACAAGGTGGTCCGGGCGCGAGTAGACCGTCTGGATCAAAACGCGGAAAAGGCCGAACAGGATGGGCATCTGGATAACGAGCGGACCCAGGCACCCCACCGGGTTAACCCCGCCCTCCCGGTACAGCCGCATAGTCTCCTGGGATACCCGCTGCCTGTCCCGGCCGTGGCGTTCCTGTATCTCTCGCAACCGGGGCTGCAGGTCGGCCATCGCTTTCATCTGGCGGAGCTGCTTAATGGTCAGGGGAAGCGTTACGAGCCGCACGATAACAGTGAAAACGATGATGGCGACTCCCATGTTGTTGAAGCAGATGGTGTAAAGTACCACAAGCAGGTTCAACATGGGCCTGATTATTATTTCTCGCCAGAGGTCGTCGATACCCAAGAGGGCCTACCTTGTCGCCAGGACCGCAATATCCATGCGGTCCTGTATCAGGCTGTTCATTTTACTTTCGAGCCGCATCAGCGGCAGGCCTCTTCATAGTTCCAACACGCGCGCGCTGTTAGAACAGCTTCCGAGAATTGCTCATGTACCTCGATGCGGCGGGCACTTCCGTCGTCTGAACCGACGTAGATCGAATTTCCGACGGCGAATAACGGGGCCTTTATCTCCGCGTCTCCCGGCGTAAGCCGATGCAGCTCCCGTTGACCAGCGCTGGGAGATACATCAAGGAGAATCAGGTCACCTTCCCGGTTCGCCACAACCAGGCCCTTGGAGACCAGGGCCGGCGATGAGACTATCTCGCCGCCAACGTCAAATTTCCACTGCAGAATGCCCGAGCGGTCGAGTGCGTAAAGGTGGCCGTCCATATTAGGGGCGAAAATCGTGGAGCCGTTGCTGATGGCGCCCGCCCAGAACCAGTTTCCCCCTTCGAACTCCCATAGCTTGGTGCCATCGAAGGCGTCCAGGGCGTACAGTTTCTTATCAAAAGAACCGGCTATGACCATGCGATCCATCACGAGGGGCTTACCTGCGACAACGCCGCCCGTCTCGAAACTCCAGAGTTCATTTCCGTCGGCAGCGTTGACTGCGTATACATGGTTGTCGTGGGATCCGAAGTAGATTGCCGGTATGCCATCCAGGTTTCCAACAGCCGGGGTGGACCAGATCTTGTCGCCGGTCTCGAATGGCCTCCATGCAGGCTCGCCGGTCTCGGCGTCGTAACTGTAGAGGCTGCCATCCTCTGATCCGATCAGGACCAGGCGGTTGATTGGTTCAAAAGCAGGTCCGGCCACCAGCGGAGCCAGGGCATCCACTTGCCCCAGGGGCCGGCGCCACCCACGCTCGGACACGCTGCCACTCTCTGGGTCAAGGGCGTAGACATATCCGCTTTCTGCTGCAACGAAAAGCAGACCCGAAGCCAGCAGCGGTGTGCTATAGACTCCCCGGAGCGATTCCCCGCTGTCGGGAGAATGCGGGTAGCTCCATTTCGGTGGGAATAGGCCGTCCCCCCGGTCGGTCAGTGCCTGTACCCGCCCATCCTTGGTGCCGACGTACACCACTTCATCGCCCACGGTCAGTGCGTTCCAGCCAGAACTGACCCCTCCGATATTACGGGTGCAGGCCGCAGATGAAAGAACAATTAACAGGGCCAGGGCGGACAGGAAGAACCAGCGGGGAAGAAATACAGTGCGTCCCCAGGTCCAGCCGAAAGACGGTCCATTGAAAACATGCAATGACCCGCTTATGCGGCTGGGTTCTGGTTTGTTCTCTGGTCGATTGGCGAAACGGAAAAAGGGTTGGAGCAAATTCAGCTCAAACGAAGAGACCGGATAATCACGGCACCGGGTCGTATCCCTTGCCTCCCAAGGGATGACACCGTGCCAGGCGTTTGGCGCCAAGCCAGGCGCCCTTCAGCACACCGTACCGGTTCACTGCGTCGTGGGAATAGTGCGAGCAACTGGGCAGGTATCTGCATGAACTGGGCAACAGCGGGGAAATGGACATCTGATAGGCGCGTATGCACCAGAGGAAGGCCGATTTCATTTGAATGATTCCCCGCCAGAATTGGAAACCTCACTGTCAACTGCGGCGCCATCGGCCCGCTGTTTCTCGGCCACTGCAATGCGGCTGCGGCGCAGAAGATTGAGCGTGGCGCGATTCAACTCGTGGAAAGTAGCGTTCTGCACGCCCCGCCGCGCTATGAAGACCGCGTCCCAACCTGGGTGCACGGCGCACGCTCGAACGGATTCCCTTAGTCTGCGCTTGATTCTGTTCCGGAACACGGCGTTTCCAACGCGCTTGCTGACCACGAAGGCAAACCTGCTATGGTCAAGATCATTGGCCAGAAAACGAATCACCAGCAACCGATTGGCGGCGCTGGTTCCCTCGCGATGAATCTGGGAATGCCGTTTTTCGCCGGAAATACGGTGCCTTCGCTGCATTACGAGGCACCGCTTGTCACACGCTTAACTTGTGTCGGCCCTTGAACCGCCGCCTCCGTAACACGGCCCGTCCATCAGACGTGGCAGAGCGGGAGCGAAACCCGTGGACACGGGCCCGACGGCGCTTTTTTGGTTGATACGTTCTTTTAGGCAACTTTCAAATCCTACTCGTGAGATTATATGTTTTCGCAGATTGGCCCGTCAAGCATCGTTGATTCACCAAGGGCCCTCCGGCGCCCTGTGGACCAGCCCTAATTGGGACAGCCTACGCGCCCCGGGCGGCTGTCGCCACCACCGGTTCGTGCTATTTTAGGACAGCGAACATAGGGCTCAGCCTCCTGGATTCGGCGGCATCGTGGCTGCCAGTCTCACAGATACGGAGAGCGCATGCCGACCCTGGACATGAACAGCGAAACATTCCACTACCACATCGATGACTTCTCTGATCCCTGGAACCCGGGAGCACCGGCCCTGCTGCATCATGCTGCAGGTGGCAACCTGCATCGCTGGCGGCCCTGGGTTCCCACGCTGGCCAGGAAGCGCCCGGTGGTACGCTTCGATATGCGGGGACACGCGGGAACGCCCCCGCCGTCCGGAACGCGTTTCATTCTGCCCGACCTGGCTGCCGACATTGCCCGGGTAATGGACGCGTTGAACATAGAGAGGGCGCACCTGGTGGGCGCATCGGCGGGTGGAATCGTCAGCCTTCGTTTCGCCCACGACTTCCCTGACCGTCTGCACAGCCTGACGCTGGTTGCCTCAACGCCGAAGCTCGCCCGTATGGGCGCGAGCGTGAATGCCGGAGGCTGGCGGGACATCCTGGAGCGGGAAGGCACACGCGCCTGGTTGTTGTCTGACACAGACAAGCGGTTTGGTCCAAATACCGACAGAGGAATTATCGAATGGTACGCCGACGAGGGGGCGAAGACGTCCGCACCCGCCGTGATGGGGCTCCAGGGTTGCCTCCTCGCAGAGGACCTCACGCCGCTGCTGCCCGAAATTGCCGTCCCCACGTTGTTGTTGGCGGCATCCAATGATGACATCACTCCGATGGACGTGCAGCGGCTGATGGCGGGCCGCATGCCGCGTGCGACACTCGAGACATACGACGGCGTTGGACACAATATGAAGGTGGAGATTCCGGACGAGCTGGCCCGAAGGACCCAACAATTTATGGACGCGGTGGAATCCGAGTAAACCACAGAAACGAATCAGTTAATGCCGCCGGCGTTTGTGAGATCCGACTTTTCCGCATTCGCAGAATGTCCGGGGACAGCGACAACTCCTCACGCTTCGAGGACACATTATTGAAAGGGCCTCCTGCGCGATGGCAGGAGGCCTCTCTATTCGGCAGCGGGACCGTAACCGCGCCGTCCGGCCCTGCGACTTGAACCGAGTCTACGCAGATGCCCCCGGCGACCACTTGTAGACTCTGGAGAGGGTTCCGCCCATCAGCGTGGCTCGATCTGAGTCCGACAGCTTGTCCGTAACCCGGAAAGCCTCGACACCCTGTTCGAAGGTCAGCAGCCTGACCGCTCGGGTCCAGTCGGTTCCCCACATGCAGCGGTTCAGCCCGTAAGCTTCGAAAATCCGCCCTAGAGGCTCCCAGATATCCGGGTAAGGGAACGGCTCGTGAGAGAGAGTGCAGGCCCCCGAAATCTTGATTACCACGTTGTCCAGCTCGGCCAGTGAGAGCACGTTTGGAAGGTCGGCGAACGGTTCCGGAGGTGCGGGCGGCACGAACGGCTGGGCCAGACCTACGTGGTCGACTATGAACTGGGTATCGGGGTTTCGGCTCGCCAGCCCCTTCATAAGCGGTAACTTGCCGGCGCACATTACGTTCGCTGGGACGCCTGCCTTGGCACAGGCGGCGAAAATGCGGTTCAAACCGGGATGCTCCGGCCCAGCATCAATCGCCCCCAGCATTACCCGCACTCCCACCACGCCGGGCGTTCCGGTCCACTTTGCCACGTCATCCTCAATGGTCTCCGATTCCGGGTCGAAAGGCCGCACGACACCGAACTTGTCTGGATGTTGGGAGTAGACCTCAAGGACGTAGCTGGCGTCATAGCCGTACAGCGAGAACGGCGAGATGAGAATAGCCCCATCTACGCCTACGGCGTCCATCGCGGCCACCATGTCGTCGCCCGTGACTTCGTCGGGCCCTTCAAGATGTGCTCTCCACGGACGCTCCGGCGAGTTTCTCAAATAAGCGTGCACCTGGCAGTCAATGGTCGTAGTTCCAGTCGCCATATTCCTTCTCCCTTATTGGCAATACAGGCCACGGATAAATTCAACTTTCCTTACAGCAGGGTCTTACCTGAAAGCTGGGTCTTCACCGGGTAGATTTAACCCTGCAAGCGCAAGTTTACACCAGAACCACATGCCGGGCAGAGGGCGGTAAAGCGCCGACGATGCCCGCCGTATCCTGGCCGGATCAAAGGCCCGACTTCCGGCTCCATAGCGCAAGTCAGAAGGTAGCACCTTATTCAGCGAGGACGGCCATCTGTCTCGCGAATGTAATACCATATTGTTTTGCAATATTTAGTATTGACATACCGCTTTATTGAATATAATCTGTAATAGAGATAACAATTATTATATTAACACATAGCCTTGGATTCAGCTAAGGAGAAGAGAGAGGAAATGAACACCATGATACCTATTCCATTCACTTCAGTAACGAGCGCCTCTTGTCACGCGACATTCGCAACAGTCAGGGCCCCCTACTTATCTTGGCAAGTTCACTCGCCGAAGCCAATGACTTGAATTCGAGTCTGATTCCCGGGCGATCGCCTTTGGAATGGTCGCTGATTGGACCGTAAGACTCCCGCCGATAAAGGATCCTCGAATCAGTGGGCGGGGTCGCCCGTGCCATACACCATCGAGTCGCTCAGGGCGGAGATTACTCCCTCCATCGATGGAACCCCGTGACGCGACGCTATCGCATCTGCATCAATCTCGGGAAAAGACGGTCGCGGCTAGCACCTCAACTTCAACGGCGGTGCCGGCCAGGCGTCAGCAAGATCCGTATTACGTTCTCCGGCGGGGCATACCGGTATTCCCATTCCGGTATTCCATGGTAGACCAACAGGCTCGAATGTTCTGGAGGAATTCGAATGAAAAAAACACTATCCATCGTAGTCGTACTGGGAGGGCTGGTCGCTCTGCTGGTCCTTCTGGCCGGTGGAGTTCTGAGTGCCGACAGCCGCGACGAGGAGATGATGGTCGAGGTATCCATCACCAACCTGACCCGCGGGCAGATACTGTCCCCCGTCTTCGTTGCACGCCATGACGCCAGCGCTGCGCCACTCTACGCCCTTGGGGAGCCTGCCAGCGAGGCCCTGGCCAAGATGGCCGAGGATGCCGACTCGTCAGGGCTGAACTCTGAGTGGGACCCTGAAACCAACGGCAACGTGGTGGAAATCATGAACGTTGCATTGAACGATGGTCCCATCCACCCCGGCGATACTGTGACCATGAATTTCGACATCGATGACGGCAAGAGCATGATGTCCTTTGCCAGCATGCTAGTCTCCACCAATGATGCCTTCATCGGCGCCAATGCTCTTGACCTGTCCAAGTCGCGCACGATCTACCTGAACGCCTACGACTCGGGCACCGAGGCCAACAGCGAGAACTGCGCCTACATCCCCGGCCCGCCGTGCGGCAACCACGCCCACGATACGGCCGATGCTGAGGGCTTCGTCCACGTCCACGCCGGCGTCCACGGTGGCCCGGATTCCGATCTCGACCCGGCCAAGCACGACTGGCACAATCCCACGGCTCGCCTGACGATCAAGACCTGGAAGCTCAGCCAGTAGCCCTGCCTACATCGACCCCTGAGCACACCGGTGGCCTGATATAAAGCCCAGCCAGGTCAAGGCTGCATTCAACCACCGACTCCGGCGCCACGCCGTTTAGCTGAATCCATGGGTAACAGTACCTGCCAAGGGTAACAGTACCTGCCAAGGGTAACAGTACCTGGCTGTGGAGATGAGGCAGCAAAAGGGTGGGCCAGGGTGCTGCCAGGCAAAAGCATAAATGAGCCAATGATCAGGTCCAGCGACCACTGCCCCGCCGGGGTACGCTGGACCTGATCGACTGTCCGCTGTCACAGCACAATGGAGCCAATGTCGATCCGGGGCCGATGCAGAGAATCAATGTCAGATTGTCCTGGCCAATGCCGTCAGGGAGAAGCTCCATTCCGGTCCGTTGTTTGGCCGGGAACGACGGGTGCCAAGCCTGCCCTGGCGTTGCCGGCCTCAGCCCTTTAATCCTCTGCAGCCTGCCCGCGGCAATCGGCACAGAGCGCGGTTGCCGCTTCAAAACAGGCGGGACAAAATTGCGGGAGAATTGCTCTGCTACCCCGTGTGGGCCGGCACCGGCAACCCGGGAATTTCGAGTTGGATTCTTGCCAGCGTCTCTGCCGTGGTAATGAACAACGTCCTCCAGTCCTCGCCGCCAAAGGCCATGTTGGTGGTGTGCCCTACCTCGGTCAGGATCGTACCCAGGTGCCTGCCCGAGCAGGATGATTGCAAAGTCAGGAGACTTGGCCGCGGAGGCGGGCGATGGTCTGGGTTGGGCGGAAGGCACAGGTCTTGGCTCGCAGGGGCATGGACATCTGGAGGGGAAACCATCCCTCCAGGCGCAGGGCGTTCAGCGCTGTGTTGACCAGGCTGGCGTATACCTCGCCCAGACCCGGACGGCGCAGCGTGTGGACGTCCTCGTCCCAACTGCGGTCTTTAACGTGATGCAGGCTGTTCTCAACGCTCCAGTGGTTGCGGATCACTTGAAGGAGTTCTTTGGGTGCGCAGCGACGGGAACTCAGGCTGGTCAGCAGATACCAGCGCTCCCGGCTCACCTCCCCGGTGGCTATGTCCACCCTCTCCTTCTCCAACATCACACCCTGCCTCACTCCTGGAAAGCCCAACTCATCCCGGATATAGCCGGCCAGCGCCTCATCAGTCCAGATGCGCCGTTTCTCGATCACGCCCGCTTTTTTTCCACGCTCTGCGCCTCGGGCTCCACCGGTCCCTCCCCAGCAAATCCCTCTGCCAATGCCGCCAGCACCTGGGGTTGGTTCCCCTTAATGCGCACCAGGTAGTCCCGTCCGTGGCTCACGATGGCCTGGCACAGGTCCCGCTCCGCATAGAGAGCGTCCATGGTCAGCAGCCTCAGGCCGGGATAGCGCTCGAACAGTTGCCCCAGCTGTTCCCGCAACACCCCGGGTTCGTACCGTTTCTCCGATGCCGGCCACTGGGCCAGGCACAGCTTCAGGTCATGGGCCAGTACGTTCACCATCACCAGAGGATTGCCGCTTACGTCCTCGGACTGCTTGGCCCATTTGCCGTCCACCGAGGCGTGCACCTCCTGGTCCGCCACCACCTGGGCCACCCATCCCGCTAGGGCGCCCTGCAGCTGCTCATAAGGGACCCCGGCCAGGGTGCGGGAGATGGTGGTGGCGTGGGGCGGATGGTCCCGCACAAAGCCCAACGGCTCCCTCAGCACCGGCCAGTGCATCTTGGCGAAGAGGGCGATGTGGGCCATGGTGGTCTGACCACAAACCAAGCCCAGCAGGGTCAGTCGGAGGATGGCCTGAAAGGGATGCCGGACTCCCCTGGCCCTCCTGGGATCCGGCACCAGTTCCAAACATCCGAACAGAGATTCCGCCGCCTCCATATCCGCACACTCCCATATCTCACTTACCTGTCTGTATAAACTTCCCTCCACCACTTTGCAATCGTCCTGCCTGTACGGGGCGTCCATAATCCAGACTCCGCCTGGACCGGTACAATAAACGTTCCCATCCACGTCAACTTTCATGCCGTCGGGTATGCCTGACTGTTCCCCTCGCAGTTCGCAGAACACTCTCCTGTTGGCCAGCATCCCGGTGGGTCGCACATCGAAAGCGTCGATACGCCCGATACTGCGGAACATGTTGTCAATGTTTACGTAGACTCCTTGAGAATCGTTGATGTACAGAACGCTCTCATCGGGGGAAAACGCCAGGCCGTTGGGGAGAACGTAGTCCCGAGCCAGCATGTTGATGGTGCTGAGGTCCGGGGAGACCCGGTAGACCCCGGAGAAGTCGAGGTCGGTGTCGGGAGACGGGCCGCCTGGGTCGGTGAAATAGATGCTGCCATCGGACTTCACCACCACGTCGTTGGGCCGGTTCAGCGGCCTCCCGTGATAGCTGCCGGCGACCACAGTAACACTCCCATCGGGCTCGACGCGCGTAACGCGCCGTGTCCCTGCCTCGCACATCACAAGCCTTCCCTGGGGGTCCCGGGTCAGGCCGTTGGCGTTGTCAGTTGGCTCCTGGACAAGGGTAACCCCATCAACAGGAGACCATTTCCACCTGCGGTTGCCACGCACCTCGCTGAACAACAGATAGTTATCCTCGCTCCTCCACCACAACGGCCCCTCGCCGATGACGTAGCCGGTTCCCAGAACCTCAACCTCCTGGTCAAGGGACACGATGTGTTCCAATCCGGGTGAAATCTGCTCTACTGGCATGTGATCCTCCTCGCCAATCCACGTCTATCTCGCTGGATTTTACGAACCTGGATTTCTGTGAACCTGGATAACTACGAACCTGGATTACGCTGATCGAATTGTAAGCAACCCGCTCCCTAACTGACAGGTTCAGACTGCAGGGCGAAGCCTGATGTAACCGATTGTCCGCCTATTGTTCGTGCGGTGTTCACGCGGTATAGGTAAGGTAATAGGGGCAGCCGGAAAGGACTGCGCGCAGTGTTTTACCTGACGCCAATGAATCGAAGCGAATGGTCTCAGGCGAACGAGGGTCCTCGCCAATGCGAAACAGTCCGTCCTCGAGAGAAACCAGCGTATCGTTTCCACCGGCAGGGTAGACCAGCAGCAGCTCGCCTTTGCGAAGGATGACACGGAAATTAGTCAGACCGAAGTTGTAAGTCCGATAGTGTCCCGTGAAGCTCTCCCACGCGGCTGGATAGTCGAAACTGGCCGGGCCCGAATAGTTCTCCCCAACATACCGGTCGGGACCATGAAATACCTCAACCACCCGATCCTCATCGCGCGCAAACTCCAGCAGATAGCGCTCCCATTCCGGATGTGGAACGTAGAAGCTGTCCTCCCCTCTCCGTTGCAATACAACATCCACGCCTCGGCATTTCAGCGACAACCGCTCGCCCTGGGCTTCGATGACCGCGCCGTCATCCCCGGCCCAATAAGTACCGGCGTAGTCCGCTGTGTTGCCCGTCAATTCCGGATTTGAAATGGCGGGCAAAGGAGGCATTTCATAGTGGTGCAGACCTGCCCTCAGTATCCTCAACAGGTGCATAGCCATATCTACGGCGCGGTACGATTGCACGTAGCCATTGATCAGGACCACCACGCCAATACCGTCATTCAGGTCAGCGACCATCCCTGCCACAAATCCGGTGGTGCTACCTCCGTGTCCCAGGTAAGAGTGGCCATCGACATCCGCCAGCACCAGACCATAACCGTAATAGGCGCCTCCCCACAGCTGGGTTGTTATCACTCGCCGGGTCATCAAGCTGAAGCTGTCCTCGGACATGACTCGGCCCGTTGGTCCGGAGCCCTCGTTCATGAACATCCGAAGGAAGCTGGTCATGTCCTCGGCTGTGGATGCCTGGCAGCCGTCCGCCACCCCATACTCGGTCCACATTGCCGGCACCAACACGTGGTCCCTGTGCTCAGGGCGGTCGTCGTAGAAACTTCGATAACCAACGGCAGCCCGTCTTCGCGTGTCATATCCGATGACCGGATGGGAATCGTTCATGCCAAGCGGGTCCAGCGCCCTGGCCTGGATGGCATCCTGGTAGGGCCTGCCATCCAGCTCCTCCAGGAGAAAGCCAAGGGTTTTGTAGCCCACGTTAGAGTACCGAAAGTATTCGCCCGGTGGCGCAGCTGTCCTGCTCTCTCGCAATGCCCATGCCTCGTAAAGGCCGTGAGGCCCTATGTCGGTGCCGGTTGGGAGGCCGGAGGTGTGGGTCATCAGGTGATGGGTGGTGATCGGCCCATATTCCGACTGCACTTCGAACCAGGGCAGATAGCTGGACACGGGCTCGTGCAGGTCCAGGCGGCCCTCGTCGCGAAGCTGCAGCAGCGCCACGTTGGTGAATGATTTGCCGATCGACCCAATCTCGAACATTGTTCCCGGTCGCACCGGCGTGCCCGAGGCGATGTCAGCGTACCCGAACGTGGCCACCCGTAGTGGACTCTGCCGATCGGTTACGGCAAGAGCCAGTCCGGGGATGTTGACCTCCCTAATCCTGTGTTCGACGTAGCGGTCAATTTCCTGGAAGGCGCTCTCAAGGCTAGTCATCGGCCGTTTCCTGCCGTTTCATATTGAAGTCTTCGGCCTAGATTACCATGGCCTCCAATGCATAAAGGTTTGCGAACCTTTCCTGGAATGGAGTGGGCGATGAGACAACTGGTCGCTTCACCGGAGTCCGGCCTGACCCCCGTTTGTATGAACCAAAGGAGACCGGAACATTGGCCGGGCCCAACCCTGCGCGGTATAATGTATGCAACGGGCAGCGCTTGATGTTGCAGCTCGATCGCACGGGGCCTGGCGGTGGAAACTGTGCCGGGGCTCAATGGCGGCCGGGGTTTCTTCCAAGCGGAGCCCAGCTACTTGCCGAAGTGGCGAAATGGTAGACGCGCCGGTCTCAAAAACCGGTGGGGGAGACTCCGTGTCAGTTCGACTCTGACCTTCGGCACCATCTAATCGTCCTCGGCTGTCTAGCAGCGTCCAGGCTAGTCCTCATTTTCCCCACAATCAGCCTCACTGCGGTGCTATTTATCCATTGCCGTCCATTAAAGTTTTTCCATATCCACTACAAAACGTGGGAAAAGAGTGTGGGGAAAACGACTAGGCCGGTGGAGGAATGGCTAGGCTGACCGCGGTCAAGGTCAAGAATTTGAGACAGCCTGGACGTTATGGAGACGGTCAAGGTCTGTATCTAAACGTAGCTCCGAGGGGATCCAAGTCCTGGGTGCAGCGTATTGCGGCTGACGGCAAACGGTCTGATCTGGGGCTGGGCGGTTACCCCACTGTTGGACTGGCTGAGGCACGGGAGAAGGCGGTCGCAAACAAGAAAGCGGTCAGGGAGGGGGGTAACCCGGTTACTGTCAGGAGTACCAAGACCGGGGGTGTGAAGGCCGCGGTACCCTCCGCTCCAGAGATACCCACCTTCCGTGAAACGGCTACCTTCGTCCATTCCCAGAACAGCGAAAAATGGGAGAGCGCCAAGGCGAAGAATAACTGGTGGCAGCGGGCCGAACGATACGTGTTCCCTGTCATTGGGGATATGGCTGTAGGCCGTATCGGCCGCACCGAGGTGTTGGGAATCGTGGAGCCGGTATGGACAGAGAAACCGGAAACGGCGCGACGCATCCGGCTGATAATCAAGACAGTCATGGCACGAGCGATGGCCCACGGGCATATCGAGGTCAACCCCGCTGGTGAGATCATCGACGCCGCACTGCCCGCCATGCCGAAGTTCAAGGTCCACTTCGAGGCGTTGCCCTATGCCGGAGTTGCAACAGCTATCGAGGCAGTGGAGTCCAGCACGTCATACCTCTCGACGAAGGCCGCGTTCAGGTTCCTGGTGTTGACCGCTGCCCGTTCTGGTGAGGTCCGGGGTACGACCTGGGGCGAGGTCGACTTCGATAGGGTCGTCTGGAACATCCCGGCCAGCAGGATGAAGACGCGCAAGGAACATCGGGTTCCCCTGAGCCTGCAAGCCATGGAACTATTGCGAAAGGCCAGGGAACTACATGCTGATGGTAGCCCCTACATCTTTCCAAATGACCTGACCCCCAGCAAGCCGCTGTCTGAAAATGCTCTGAGCTACATGCTGCGGAGGATTGGGATGGCGTCCACGGTTCATGGATTCCGTTCCAGCTTCAGGGACTGGGCTTCTGAAAACACGGACGCCAGCCACGCGGTGATGGAGCTGTCCTTGGCCCATGATGTCGGTTCAGGGGTAGTCCAGTCATACGCACGATCTGACCTGCTTGAGCGCCGTAGGGAACTGATGCAGCAGTGGGCCGATTACCTATGCTTGGGAGGGGAATAGTGCCGCAGGGCGTGTCAAAGGCCTTAAAAAAGGAAATCCGCAGCGTTCTTGGAAGGATCATCGGATTTCCGCCCGGCACCGAAGGGTTTCCTAGATATTCCAAAGTGGACTTGACCAGGGAGGCAATCGAATACTTGGTCGACCTAAACTAAAGCCAAGGTGAAATACGCAGTTGCACAGGGTAAATTTGTGAAGGAACTGGGTTAGCTGGTCTCGGGAGTTACGAGGGGTTGGTGATGGGCGTGAGGGAGATAGACCGGTGTCTGGAACAGTGGCGGATGGAAGTCAAGGACTTGCGACAGCGGATGATCCTGGCGCCGACGCCCAGGGAGCGGGAGAGGTGGTACGCCGTGCTGCTGCTGGCCCAGGGCTGGACGGCAGCGGCCACGGCGGAGACTCTGGAAAGGGACCCACACACTATTGGCCGATGGGCGTCGGCCTTCGGCGAGGGAGGGCCTGCAGCCCTGATATTCGAGCAGACCGGTGGTTCCCCCCCGCCCTTGACCAAGCGCAGCAGGAGGAATTGAAAGAGGCGGTGCAACAGCCTCCCGCTTCGTCGGGCATCGGTATGGCCAACTGGTATTGGAAGGTGGTGCGGCGGTTTGCCTCGGAGCGCCTCGGCATTGAGTTGAGCCGCAGCAGTTGCCTGAACTGGATGCACCACTTGGGATTTGCCTTCAAGCGGCCCAAGAAGCGGTTGCTCAAGGCTGATGAGGCCAAGCGGGAGGCTTTCGTGGCGGAGTACGCCGTCCTGAGGGAGGAGGCCCAACGGACTGAAGCCAGGATATTCTTTGCCGACGAGGCCCACTTCCGGGCGGACGCGGAACTGCGGGGCAAGTGGGTGCTGAAGGGCCAGCCTGCTTTGGTGGACTCGACCAGCCCGCGGTATGGGGAGAAGGCCAACTACTATTCGGCGGTGTGCCTGGAGACGGGTGAGGTGGAATGGATGGAACTGGAGGGCAACAGCAACAGCGGGACCTCGGTTGCCTTCCTGAAGCAACTGAGGGAAAAACATCCAGAGCCGATGCGGGTCATCTGGGACAACGCGCCGGCCCATCGTGGCGAGGCGGTGCGGGAATATCTGCGGACGCCCGGACTTGACCTGCGGTTGGTGAACCTGCCGGGGTACAGCCCGGACTTCAACTCCGATGAGGCGGTCTGGGGCTGGGCGAGAGAGGAGGCGACGGGCAATCTCTGCCTGGGCAGCAGGGCGGCGGTGCAGGAAAGGGTCGGCAACTTCCTGGCCGGGCTGGCCAGCCGGAGAGACGAGGTGAGGCGCCGCTGCCGGACGGTACTGCAGTCACGGGCCGAAGCACTGCTGCCGAATTCCCAGCACGATTCCTCGCCTCAGGCAAATGCACATCCCACCTTGGCTTTGGTTTAGGTGTTTTGTAAGCTATTCCCTTTCCCAACGACCCTTTCCGATGAAAATGGAGATATGACACCGTTAGAGTGACCGCCTTTGGGAGGGAATACTGGGAAAGAATCACCACACCAACGTCGATCTACTGGTTAAGACAAATCTGGTTTACCGCGCCCGTTGCAGCGGCAACCGTAGCCGCTTCCGTGACTGGCGCAACAGCCAACTTTACGTCTTGAACCAAGATTAGGACCGGCTCCCTCCTGCCATCAATTGCCCATAATCATTATTCAATTGAAAAGGAGGGTGCCACCCTGTCAATCTGTGCAAGACCCAGAATTTCCATTATGGTAGTAGAAAGTCCAATACGGTACCGGGAGGGAAGGAATGGTGGAATCAACCTTGGACAAAATGCTTACCGTTGCTCAGGTGCTGGAGGTGACCGGTCTCAGCAGGAGCACGGTTTATGTCCTGATGCGCCAGGGCGGATTCCCGGAGCCTCTGAAGGTTGGTCCTCGTGCAGTTAGGTGGCGGCTCTCGGAGATTGAGGAATGGCAGGCAACCCGCGCCAGGGCCACGGGGGATCTGGTGCAGGAGTCCAGGCAGGTTGCCTTCTTGTTCGCGTGATCGGGGGGACATTCAGCGCGGTAATTTGAGGGATCGCGGAGGCCACCTGCTAAAGTAGCTAGTGGCCTTTCTCTTTGAGCGGGGTTGGGTCAGCATCAGGGATCGCCGCCATTCTGCGCTGGAAGCCCACAGCGGCGTTTGGGGGGTGGGGAGTGGCTGGAAAAGTACCACCCCCTAGCGTTGAGGGGCCTGAAATCGCGCCCCAGTACTGGCGCGGTCCCCCCGCCTGTGTCTTCGGGGGGCCGCAGATTAGGGTCAGGACAGGGGTTGACAGGCTGTCAATCCTCCCCTATCCGAGTTAGTCTCCAGCACGGACCCCAACCCAACCAGAAGGGGTACGCCATGGCAAGCACCGACTACCAGCGTGGCTACGAGGCCGCCTACGCAGAGATATACGCCGCCATTGATTCCGATGATCACCCGGCCAACTGCGGGGATTGCCGCGCTTGTGGGGTGATGCGGACCGTGCTGGAGGATTCCATGCGGCGCCTGGGCGGGAAGATGACGCCGGAGGAGTTCGACGCGCAGGCGGGGATTCTGAAGGCGGTGAATGGCAGGGAGGCGGCGACGGTGGAGTGTGGCGCCTAACTCGGCGCTGGAGGCCCTTTTCCGCCGCATTATCCTCTTACGCGGTTTGACTGGTGTAAATTCCAGTAAGAGGATAGCGCGCCTGAGGCTAGTGGGCTTGCCCCAGGATACCGCCGCCATTCTGCGCTGGGGGGCTATTTACGCCGATTTAGGGGTTGGGATGGTATTGGAAGACCACCTGCCGCCGCTAAATCGCTGGAATCACCGCCTGGGCCGGTGTCCGAGTTATACATCTCCTGAAGTTCCGGTTTTTTCAGTCCCCCCAGACCTCTGGGGGTTCGCAGGCGATGATGTCGGGGTGTTGGGTATCAGAACCCGTGCCACCCTCAGCAGTGTTTCCTGATCCATGGTTCCTCCTATGCCTCGGTTACTACGCCGCTAGATCGCTGGTGCTGGTACCCAGCCGAAACAGTCCAGCAACAATTCGCTTGCCCGCCAGTAGCCCGGTCAAAATGCCTGAGCGACGCATACAACCCATAGTCCTGGGCCATTCCCGTCACATTCGCTACGCTCTCGGCCACTGGGCGGCTCTGGTCCACGGGATTCCCGCTCATGGCTGAGGCAGTGCCCAGTCTCAACATTGACGTGCTCCGGTTGCCGCGTTCCCAACTCATCTGACTCACCAGCTCCCAGGCGTTACTTGAGGGAACCACGGAGCCAGTGTCTCCGGTCAGTTTCCACACGATCTCCTGTGATACGGCCGCATCCGCCGGGTCCCACTTCACCGCATCCGTTGGGTCTGAGGTGCGTACCAATGGAGAATCGTTATGGGCCAGAATCGCCAACTGCGGCACCGAGGCGGTAACGTCCAGCCCGTAGTGCTGACCCTCCACCATTCCTGCCGCTTCCAGCACGTCCACGGTGTAATTCCTGGCTGACAGCCAAGCGCACCGGTTCTGATCGGGTGAAGTCGGGATCGAGTCAACCAGGATGCCGACCTTCAGGCCACGACCTCTGGCGGAAGTCCAGGCCGTGGCAACGGCACCCGCAGCATGTCGCAGGAGTACCTTCACGGAGCCGGGGCAGGCAGGGTACCGGAGGTCGTGCAGATCAATCAGCACGATCCCAGTTCTTCGCCCCCAATCAGAATGGGCTGTGTTCCGGTATCCCATACTGGTGTTGCAGGAATAAGGGCTGTGAGGTGCCTTGGCCTGTCCATGATCGTCACTTGCCGGCAGCCCCCGGAATGGTCCAGAGAGGGAGACGCCTCCCAGGTTCAGCTTGTGCCGGCTTGGGTTATCGGATGTGCGGACAAGCTCAGTCCGGTCACGCAGCACCGGGTCGCTGGTCAGAACCCAGAGGAGCTGGGCAAGCGTCAAATGGAACTGCGGGATGGTTGCTCTGGCTCTGTTGAATAACGGGAATTTCATCTCTGACTACACTTCTGGCGTTTTTATGGTCTCACATGCGCGCGAGGGTACTAAAAAAGGGTTTGGTGTAGCCAACGTCATGCTTGCACCAGGGAGCATGGCTTGACCGGAGTCCCCCCTCAGTGGAGTTCTTCGGTACGATGGTTCATACGTTCCTTCCGTCATCTCCCCTACGCGGCTCGACCTTACACTTCCCGGTGCTGTTCACCATGGCCGTGAAGTCGGCATCGGGGAAGGTCGCACCGAACTCCGACCTAGCCTCATCTCGCATATCCGGCACCCGCTTGCCCGATATGTACTCATCGTCGAACGCGTCGAACCATGCTCGGAGGTCGTCCATCTTGTCCAGAATCACCACCACCATGTCCGCGTCCCCTCTGGGAACCCGCTCCCCGTAACCCTCCTGATATACAACCGCGGCCATCAGACCGCCCCAGGTGACAAAAGCATCGAATAGGTCCTGGTCCATTCCACCCGCGGGATCCAGTTCCGTATCCCGTATCTGCCCCAGAGTAGGCAGCACGGCAATCCGCCTCGCTATTCCGCTTGACCGGGAAACGTGCGGCGGCGAGATGGCGGTGGCCCAAAACTGGAAGACATACTCGCCGGTCACCAGCGGGAAGTTGGGGTGACGCGCTCCCTCTGCGTTTTTCCCCGTGAGACGCATCAGGTTATTCACGTCAAATTTCGCGGCGGGACCTCCCACCTCGTCCACCATGAGGACTGCCGATTGCTTCTCAAGGATTGTCGGCCTGGTGGCGTCGATTTCCGAGTTCTTCTTCGCCAGTATCCAGTCCGGATCCGTTTGGAAGGCCCGGTCACCCAGGGCATACCGGATAGTTTCGAGGACGCCACCCTTGCCACCCCCGGACTCACCCAGAATCAGGACTATCGACCTCCAGTTCTGCGCCTGCCCGGTCAGGGCCAGTCCCAGAAGTCTGACCAGTTCCACCAGAATCTCGGGGGAGAACACCGGCTTAAACCGTGCTTGCAGCAGTTCCCAGAGACGCTCCCGTTCATCTGGCAGGTAACGACCAGCCGTGACGGCCCGGAGGTTCCACTGGGGACCATGGTCCATCACTTCTCCAGTCTCGAGGTTCAAAACACAGTTATCAGCACCCAGAAGGTGTCGTTCAGGAGTGGGTGTTTCGCACAGCAACCGGTCCCTGAGTCCAGCCCAGAGGGCCGACTTGTCGTTGCGGCTGGCCCGCTCCCATTCCCGGTCATTGTCCAGATCCACGGCTGCCCGAGACCCCCGCCCAAAGGTGTCCAGGAGTAGCGGCAGGTTGTTGTTGATGTGGTCGGTGATGGAATAATCCTTGGTGCTGAGCAGTCGCCATACCTTGCCCTCATACCGCCACCACGCCGGGGCCCCCCCGTCGCGGGTGTGGCGGTAGATGTGACCGTAGTTATCAGCCCACCAGCGGGCGAACTGGGTCCAGGGCTTCAGGGTGCCGTCTTCCGGAGGGTGAGTAATGCTGAACGGCTTGCTGTTGGTCAGCTTGTGCAACACATCGGACAAGTTGTCTGTGGTGAGCACCCCTACGCTGTGGGCAGTGCCCAGGGCCTTGCTGAGGGAGTCTATGGCGTCGTGTTGTTCTTTGAGGAGGTGTTCAGAGGTGGCGTCAGATGACGCCGGAGGTGGGGTGGTCATGTCGTAGCCTCTATTGCGCCTTCATGATTAGCGTGTAGGCTTGAGTGGGCGCAGTACAGATATTTTACTATCTTATGTACTGATAACGTCAAAACGCACGCTCATACCAACGAAATAGATAGATTGCCACGCTGACAGTCTACTATTGCCGTCATGCAAGCCCTCCCCGGAACCGTTCCGAAGGGGCCGCCTGGATTGTCTCGTGGTGTGGGGGCTACGATCCCAGCACCTGTCCTAGGCAGAGCCTACACCCCCCGCCGAGGACGTTTTTTATTGTACGACCGCAGCCACGTTGGGGGTAGCGGGTTTCAAAACGGCGCGCCGGGAATCTGGGGCGGAATTGGAGCTGGATTTGGCCTTTGCGGGGCCGATTTGGGCGGTTCAAGAGCTGAAAATGGTCAATAGTAGTGTGTGTAACTCGTGTGTATTTTTGCTTGTTTGTTTACGTGCGGACACTATCTTTGATTAATGGATTGCAACTGGGGTGTTCCCGGCACAAGAGGAGATGGAGACAGGCCCATGGCGGAGCCGCCGGAGGCGGCGCTCCCATGCTAAAGCAATTGCCTGGGCAATGTCGGCGATGATGGCGGCATACCACAGGCACGGCGGTCTCAGTAACCGACAGGTGGCTGAGCTGTGCGCCACTCCAAAGAGTACGGTTCACCGGATGATCGTCACCGTCAGCGCAGAGGAATCCGAGATGACTGCGAAAAGGATCGGCTTGACTCCGCTCAACCTGGACGGCCTGAGCACCGAGCCGCCGAAATGGGTGAAGGCTACAAGGGCCATGGGGTTTGGGGATTAGGCAATGGCGGCCAACCGGGTATCTATCGTGAGCCGGTCGGTTGAGGCTTTTTCGGGCTGGGCTGCGGCCTTCCAGTCTGCAGTGCCGGAGTTGAGGGACAGACTGAATCTGAAGTCCCCGAGACGGACCTCCCCCTGCGGAGTCACGATTCCACTGCTCCAGTGGCCCAATCTCTCGGCGCCATTGAAAGCTTAGGCGTTTTGAGTTGGTCAGGTGGCTGGAACGCATCTGACCGACGCCGCGGGCGGCCCAGTTATATCACCGCAGTCAGCGACAACCCGACCACTCGGCCCGTTTCAGCGCCGCCGCTCACCCGGCGGATTAGTTCGAACTCCTAACTGCCAGCGGCAGCCGCCTGCTCAGCCGCAACTTTCAAGTAGCTGGCGGGGAGCTCCTTGAAATCAGTCATCAGTGAGCCGAACCCCTCAATAACGTCGTCCATTCCATTGGCACGCATGGCGTACCAGTAGGTAGCGGTATTGATGGCGATGACAGGCTTCTTGAGCCACTTTTCCGCCTCTCCGGCCAGTCGCGCCATCGCCAGATTGGTGCCGCACTGGACCAGGGCCTCAACGTCGTGCTCGTTCAGCTCCAGGAGAGAATCCAGCAGTTCCTTTTCCGGGACTTTGGACATGGCGGTGGGACTGTCGCAGCAAAGCCCCTTGATAACCACGACCTCGAAGCCGCAGTCCTCGAGGAAGCGTTTGACGTTCTCGTCGGCCACCGGCCAGTATGGCGTCAGGACGCCAATTCGCTGGATGTCGCCGTAGCAGCGGAGAGCCGCCTGGCAGGCATCGGACCCCATGGCCACGCCCCGACCGGTCAGCTCCATCATGTGGTTCTTCAGTTCCAGGCTGCGCTGCAACCCGCCCCAGAACGTCTCCGAAGACATACCCATCACGAGGTAATCCGGATCGCAGGTCATCACCCGGAGCAGGGCGTTATCCCACTCCCTGCGGATGTTTTCCATCAGGCGGTTGAAATCATCATTGCTGCCCACCGGGTCATTGGGGATCCAGATGCGCACAATGTGGTTGGTCACGCCCCTGGGCCGCATCTCGTCGAATTCAGGCTGGACCGATGTGTTGGTGGAGGGCACCACAACACCCCAATTCGCCCTCCACCCCAATGAGTCAGGCATTGGTCTATGCTCCTGGATTGATTAACGCAGCGGCGATCCGCCGACGCGATCTATTGTGGTCTGGCCGATGTCTCGATTGGAACTCTTTCGTACAGGACCTCGATGATTTCGGAAGAAGTCATCAAATCGGCGTACTTTTGCTCCATGTCGAACAGGTTGGCATCGTGGGGACCCAGGGCTCGGTCACCGACGCAATCTGAGGCGACCACGGTCCTGAAGTTGTAGCTCATCGAGTCTATCACCGACGCCCTGACACACCCGGAGGTGGTGCACCCGGTTACGATCACCGTGTCCACGCCCCTGCTGACGAACCAAGCTGTCAGGTTGGTGCCGAAAAATGCCGAGGGTTGGGTCTTCCGCACGATGTATTCCCCGCCCACGGGCTGCAACTGGTCCACAATCTGGCTGCCGAAGGCCTTTTCGGTGAGCTGGGTTAACGCTGGAGCCTTCAATGTGAAAACGCCAGCGTCCGAGCCGTCATCGGCGTACACCACACGGGTGTAGGCAATGGGCAGGTCCAGGGCGCGGGCTTCCACCAGCAACCCCCGTGTATTATCTATCGCCTCTCCGATGTTGCCGCCACCGAACTGGTCAGGATTGGCGAAACCATTAACAAAATCGATAATCAAGAGAGCAGGACGTTGGCCTATCCCGCTGCTATTGCCAAAACCCTGCTTTTGATAGATTTCCCGCTCACTCATGGTTATCCCTTCCAGACTGGACATTTCCCAATACCCAGCGGTTTGTGGCGTGCTGACGTAGACGGCGAGAGTATATCACCAGGCGCTGCTTCACACCGTTGCGTATTCGAACTGTCAATGACACCGGGGAAGGGCTCCAGCCTGGGCCTCTTTGGCGGATTCTGCCGGCGATAACCCGGAGGCACGGTGTAGGCCATACTCTCTGGAGACCTCCCGAATACTCTTACCCTCCACCATCACCGCCCTGCGAACCCGCAGATATACGTCCACCTTATACATCCGTCGCACCATCCATGGGTCGGCTACAACCCTTATGGATGGCGGTAGACGGTTCAATTTACAACCGACTTTTGTTAGCGATTACCCGCCCGCACGGGACACTTTATCTCCGCCGCTTACACATCCTGTTGCTTTGCGACGAGAACCAGGCCGACGGCGCCATGAAAGACAAGGAGATCGCCCGGGCCCTGAAGGTGGGCATCGCCACGGTGGAGCGGGTGCGCCGCCGTTGCGTGGAGGAGGGTCTGGAAGTGGCCCTGGGGCGCAGGCAGCAACTAAACCGGCGGCAGAGGAATCTGGATGGTGCAGGGGAGGCCCGCCTGATTGCCTTGACCTGCTCCCAACCGCCGGAAGGCCGGGCGGGCTGGACCCTGCGACTGCTGGCGGACCATCTGGTTGAATGCGAGATAGTGGACAACATCAGCACCGAAACGGTGCGCCATACGCTGAAAAAACGAACTCAAGCCCTGGCTGACAGAATGCTGGTGCATCCCGCCGGAGGGCAGTGCGGAGTTTGTCTGCACCATGGAGGACGTGCTGGAGGTCTGCCATCGCCAATACCGGGACAACGAGGTCCTAAACTAAAGCCAAGGTGGGATGTACATTTAAGTGGCGATGATGATCAGCCGGGTTGCGCGGGTTAATTCCTCTCATACGTATCTGGAGAATGACTCGTCCTCGTCGCTTGTCTCCCACCGTCTGCGCATTTCACCTTGGCTTCGGTTTAGTGTGCCTGGATGAGACCAGCAAACAGCAGGTCAAGTAGATCCGGCTGGGCCGTCCACCCCGCCCAGGAGCGGCAGTTTCTTACGATTATGAATACGAACGTAACGGAGTGAGCAACCTTTTCTTGCTGTTCGCGCCCTTGGAGGGATTTCGGCGGGTGGAGGTTACAGAACGCTGGACCCGGACTGATTGGGCTGAGGTGGTGCGGAAACTGGTGGACGAGGACTACGCTGACAGGGAGCGGATAGTGCTGGTGATGGACAATCTGAACACGCATCATCCGTCAACGCTGTACGAGGCCTTTGAGCCGGCGGAGGCGCGGCGCATCGCGGAGCGGCTAGAGATACACTACACACCGAAGCAGGGCAGTTGGCTCAACATAGCTGAGATCGAGATCGGGGTGAAGGCCCGGCAATGCCTGGACCGACGCATCCCGGACCGGAGTGTCCTGCGGAGGGCGGCGGCAGCGTGGCAGGCCCGGCGCAACCAGGACGGCGTACGAGTCGACTGGCGCTTCACAACCGAGGATGCCCGCATCAAGCTCAAGTCCCTGTATCCATCAATCCAATGCTGACGGACTACTAGTATTACAACGACGGTATGAGGAGAAAGGCGGATTATCCTCTCTTGGAAGGTCAAGTAACTGCTCGTTCCAGCTTTGGCAAAATTCATGTCAGTGTTCAAAACCGCCCCAAGGATTGACCTTTCTGGCAATGCGTCGTTGTAATACTAGAGCGTGTCCAAGAGGTCCTGAGCCGGGTGCTGCAGCCGCGGTGAGGGACACCGGCTCGGCCAGTGCGCCCTGGCGGCGATGGATCCGCCCACCAGCGCTGCTGAACTAGATGACCCTGTCTCCGCGCCCTGGCGTGGGCTGGTTGTCCGTCTCACCCAACGCCCCAGGGGGAGGTGTCAACATCACGCGCCAACGGGGAGTTTCCTTGGACGCCTCGACAAGGACCTCCTCCGGCGGGACATCAATGTCAATATCGTCGAATTCGAAGTTGAAGGCGGCCCTGACGTGGGCGGGGCATACAAGGCCCGCCGCAACATTGTTCTCGCGTCCCACCCGCCTCAGTTCCTCGCGTTCGGCGAGTGTCATCTTCAGCCGGTGGTGGCAGCCAGCGATGGCGCATTTGACCGGGACTTTTCTGGGCATTTCCCTAATTTTACAACCGCAGCTCAAGGAGGGCGTTTCGGGCATGCAAACCGAGTGGTCAGCCTCATCTACTTTTGCCCGCAGGGTCATTCGGCCCAGCCGCATGATTGCCGAGTCCGGAAGACTGAGCCAGTCGGTGCGGTATGAAGGCTACAAGACCCGCGTCTAACCTCTGTGCAGGGCACTTGAGTCACTGTCTGTTGCTGATGATAGCGTGTTCTATGACTCATCTGGCGACGACGAGTCGGACTGGCTACCCTGGACCGTGCGGCGGATCATCGAGAGCGGTCCGGGCAGCAGGGTAGATGATGTTCAAGAGGTCCCTTAGACGCCGACATTGCGCTTCGCACTACCGGTTATTCTGGCCGCCGGACGTTACCCGGGGGCCACAGAACGCCGGGCGGCGGGCTAATTGAAAGTTCAGCCATCTATCCTTTCAGGCAAAAATGACTAAACTAAAGCCGAGGTGAAATGTACATATCGCTAGACCGCACTATCGGTGCCCACCCAGTTGTGGCCTGAAGGTGATATGAGGTGCCGTGGAGTCCTTTCGGCCATCGTCAACCTCCCCGAAATGCGCATCCCACCTTGGTATTGGTTTAGCGTCGAGCTAAGGAAGAGCACGGCTTGAGTTCGCCGTGCTCTTCGGTAAACCTGTAGAAATTGTCCGGGAAGCCTGCGTTTGGGCTAGACGAACCAGCCCATGCCTTCCCAGTGGCCGCGCAGGAAGGCTATCTGGCCTCCGTGGACGGCGTTGTCAAAGACCAGGACACCGATGATGGCCTCTTTCGGCTCGGGGTCCGAACCGGGCCTCAGGCTAATGGTGGCGCTCAACTCCTCGTCGGTCACGGAGGACATATAGTCCCGGCAGCAGGCCTTCATGGCCTCGTAGTACCCTACCAAGACGTCTTTGGAGGGAAGCGGCCACGCGGCCAGGCGCGCCGAGTCCCAGCCTTGGCCGGTCGTCTCCGGGTCGTCGCTCAGGCCGAATTTCTCGCACCAACCGTCCTCTATCCATATCTGAGGCTTGCCTTGGAACCTGGCATTCATGAAAACGTCCGCCACCCGGCTCATGTGGAAGAGGAGCCAACCGATGGAATTGTCGCTGTCGGATATCTGACGCGCCAGTGTCTCATCGCTCAGCCCGTCTATGGCGCAGTCTACCATACCCCAGTTACGTTCCAGCGCATTTGATATCCCGGCGGAAACAGCCATGGTTACTCTCCAAAAGTTTCGTTTGTTTGGGGTCACGGGGCTAATTGTAACAGCCCCAATACTGGAATGGTCTGGAATGCTAAGGTAGCGCCGGCGATCAAGAAGAGACCTGCTACTGCTCTGCGCCTGTAGTATCAGGATCCTTTCGGTAGTCTCCAAGACCCTCGAAATGTAGATCCCACCGAGGCTTTAGTTTAGGGTCTCGCCGCCCTCGACATGTTCTTCATCGGCCTGCTAAGCCACAGTCCGGGCTGAACCCCCTTTTGCCGGCTGCACAAGGGATGGCAACAGTCGAAAAGTCCGCGCAGTTGAGGTCGTCCTACAGACGCTCCAGTAACTTTGCAATCTGATCGGTGTGGTTCATGTCGGGTTCCCACTCGCAGATCACGCCATGTTCGTCGATGACAACTGCGGGCCTTTCCCCGTCGGACGGGTCTTTGACGTACCTCTCTCCATCGAGAGCGGACATGCCCAGCTCAATGCCTACTCGTCGATCAGGGTCGTTCAGGACCGCGAACGGAAGCTGCTCTTTCTCGACCCACTGGCGTGCAGCATCCAAGCTTCCGTCATGGATTCCGAACAGCACGACGTTCTTCTCGGTGAACTCGGCAGCATGCTCTCGGTACCCAAGAGCCATGCGGGTTCAATTACCACCGCCCGGACTCGTGAAGAAGTACAGCAGGACCTTTTGTCCGCGAAGACTGCTAAGGGATATCGTCTGTCCATCGCTGGACTGAAGTGTGAAATCGGAAATCGTCTTCCCGATGTAAGTTTCCATCATTGCCGTCCTTTCCGATGAGACTTAATTGAACTGATGCACGCATGCCAGAACCGTTCCCCATGCAGTTGGTGGGCTGCACGGATTCTAGGCGTTTCTCACCTCCGATGCACGCCTAGTTACGTACGTCCGCTCGGGCGGCGAAGTGGGTAGCGCATCCTCTTGCGCCAGGACGTCTGTAGGTCCCAGCTGATCAACGACGATTAGTCTTGCAGGCCTGTTGCCTCACCAGAGAATGTTACCGGAATTCTAGCCGCTGATTCCCGTGCCGACTAAAGCTAATTTGCCTTAGTAACGCTGTTCCACTGCAGGCTCACTGGAAGCAGCATCGAACGATGGAATAGTTTTGTCGCGGCGCTACCAGCGTGGTATTGGGTCAGGTTGCCCACCGGCCATGTCCCGTGCAGAAGCTGCAATTTCCACACCGCCCCTACTCGTCCAACTGTTGGATGGTCCAGCGACTGACCTGCAGGCGCATGGCCAGTTCCCACCTGCTCACTCCCTGCGACCGCTCCCCCCGCATGTGCTCCCTTTGCTGCTCGGTCAGGGTCGGTCGCTGGCCGGGGAAACGGCCCTCGGTCTGCGCCTTGGCCTGGCCCGCGACCGACCGCTCCCTGATCGAGTTCCGCCACCACTCGTTGAAGGCGAGTACCACCAAAAGCTGCAGTTTGCCGGTAGACGTGGACATGTCGAAGTCTTCCGACAGGAACCGGGACTTCACTTCCGCCCAGTGCAGCCGGCAGGTCAGCACTGTAAGCGGCGGCGATAAAGGGGACCGTGTGGGCGGAAGATCGCTGACTGCGATTGTATGGTTGTTGAATCCTGTTAGCCTGCTCCAGCGGTGACACCTGAGCAGGGCGGTTTTTGGACCATCTGCTCGTCAGCTCCGGAGCGGTCCGCGTGGATGAGTCGCCCTTGTTGAGTGGTTCACAAACGCGCGTTTGTGACACTGGGCCACAATTCGCCCCTTCAGCTTGTTTGGGCGCGGGTCACAAAGGCATAGTGCAATCCGCACCAGCCGCCCCAGAGTCTCCGGACTGTCGGGCAGCGACCCGGAAACCCAACGACAGCAGTTGCTGGCTGCCGGCGTGGCGCTTTCTCACATCTATCAGGACATCGGCGTCTCCGGAACTTCAGGAACCAACAGCCGGTGGACCTGGCACTCTCTGTACTCCCGGCTGGCTCAGGGCGACACCTTGGTTGTGGTGTCCATCGATCGCATCGGGAGGTGCTGGCTGGACACCATGGGGAACATCCACGACCTGCAACGGCGCGGGGTGAGGCTTTGCAGCCGGGCCGATAACGAACAGTCATGGGCCCAGTACCTGGATGCCGATCCCGATTCGCCGGAATCGTTTCTGGGCTATACCCTGGCCGGCTTCGCCACCTGGGTGTCCGACCAGGAACTGGTGTCCATCCGCCGCCGTACCAGGGCGGGTTTGGAGAAGGCGAAGGCGGACGGCAAGAAACTGGGCGCTCCTCGCCGGTTGTCCGAGGAGCAGGAGGCCGCGGCCAGCGAGATGGTGGCCAGCGGGGTAAGCCAGCGGCCCGTCGCCAGGTCCTTCGGCGTACCGCCTGCGACAGTTAGGCGCGCCGTAAAGCGTGAGTAGCACCTGCGCATCGTGCACCCGCCATGGTGATGCGCAGCGTTTTTCAGGGTGCTGTTGTGTCGACCGATGTGGACCGTGAACGTGGCGCTGGCAGTGTTCCCGGAGAGGAGTCAGGTGTCGATCCGGGCGAAGTTGGACACATCACTCAGGCCGTGAGCGTTCTTGGCCTTGACGTGGTACCCGTACCTGGTATCCAGGTTGGTCGCGGTGTTGCCCATGTCGGAGGCGCAAACGATGAAAGTTTCTTCGCCCTCCTTTGGCCTGCGCAACAGGATATGGTAGCTGGTCACTGAGCCGTCATCGGGCGCGGACCAAGTGAGGGTGATCGAGTCGTCAGAGTTGAGGGTTGCGGTCAGCCCCGGGCCAGCATGTGCGATGTGTTCGGTAATCCGATGCTCCGCTGTGCCTGCGCCGCCGGTTCATCGCCGCATCGTCAGTTGACAGCGGAATTCAGAGGTCACCTCAGCTGGATGACCAAGGACCCGGCAGGGTGTCCGAAGTGTTCCACCACCCGGCGGGCGCGCCCGGCGATCAGGGCCCCTGTCCCATGGCAGGAGGCGAAAATGCCCGTGTCCCCGATGGGTCGGGGAAGGTTCAGTTCCCCGGCCGCCCTTGAGAAGTAAGGCAGCTTCCTGCCCCGTATTTCAAGAATTCTCTCGAAGTCTCCGGGGTGGCTGTCGCGCATCATCAGGCAGACCCCCACCAGCAGGCCGGACCAGGACGTGACATCCCTTGTTTCAGAATCCAGGGTGAAGGAGGACGGTGTTGAGCGGAGGCCTCCGCCGGGGCCGGACCCTGCGGCGTCCTCGGTGCCCGGTGCCAGCAGCGCGGCGCGGTTCTCCGCCAGTACCCGGCGGACCAGCCGGTTGTCGGGACGGTGGCCGGCCCTCTGCTCTGCAGCGGTGGCGACCAGTTCGATCAGACCCTCGTCAAGACCGCCGACCACCTGGCGCCAGCCTTGGATTACGGCCCGCCTGTCCACCACTTCCCGGTTACTGTCCCGCAGCTCTCTTTCCGCCGACCTGGCGGCCTGCCCGTTGGACACCCTGTCCTTGGTCAGGTACCGGTTGATGTCCGCCGCCGCGGCCTCCGGGTCTCCCCTGAGATCGATTTCACAGAAGCGACTTTCCATCCGGCCTCCCTCGGGCGACCACAGGAAGAGCAGCCAGCGCAACCCGTTGGTCAGTGCCGCCAGGGATACTTCCTCCCGGGCGCAGTGGGCCAGCAGTTGCCGCTCCATCCGGGGACTCTCGATGTTATCGGTCGGCGTTCTCACGTTAATGAACACTCTGGGCGGGACTGCTCCTTTGGGCTGGCCTGGCGGCATCAGGGCGAAGTCGATGCTTCTGTTACCAGTGATGTATCCCGGCATCACCTGCGAGAGGTCGAAGACGTCCCAGCCGGCGGCGGCCAGCAGCCTGAGCACAACGCCCTGCGCAATGGCCGCCTTGCTCCGCCCCTCCAGTGATGGCGTGTCTCTTATTCCGGAAACTGCCTGGGAGATGGACTCCCTGTAATCGGCTCTCAGCATCTGATGGATTCTCTTGTCTTGAGGGCTGTATGAGTGTGTAACGAAAACTTACCCCAACTTAATATAGGCTGGACGGCGCTCTGCTGAATAGTCACAGGAACGGAGTCTACCGGTATTACTGGTTTCGGAACTGCGTCGCCCCCGTCCCCATGGTGCTGTTCTTGTTTGGGTCGCGGACGTGCCGGCGGAGCAGCTCTTCGTGTCTGCCGTTACAGTTGGAGAGATACAGGCGGGGATCGAGATCACTCGCGAGCAGGACGCGGCCAAGGCGGAGGAACTGGAAGTCTGGTTGGACAAGGTCTTGGCTTCCTACGGTGTACTGCCCATGGATGCGCCCACCTTCCGGGAGTGGGCGAGGCTCATGCACGGGAGGTCAGACACCATCACCGAGGACGCCATGATCGCCGCGACGGCCATCGTTCACAGACTCACGGTGGTCACCAGGAACGTGCGAGACTTTAGCGAACTTGGTGTCGAGTTGCAGAACCCCCTCGAAAGCGCATAGCCGTCGCCGCTCCTTGCAGGTTGAAGCCCATACACCTCGGAGAGAGGGTGTTCGCCCCCGTCCGGTTGAATCTCGCGCAGGGCGCGGGAGGATGGCTCGAGGGAACTTTGGGTCTGAAAGTTCCCATTTCCGGCCCGTGGGCCGGCTCCGGCCTCTTGGTCGTAGGTTCGCGCTGTGGCTCGGAGAGGGGGATCAGCTTGCCCGGATGGGAACTTTTGGCGTAAAAGTTCCCATATGATTCCCCACTACTAGAACCCCCAGCAGGTCGAGCGGCTCTTGGACGCCCTGGCGGACCTGGGGCTTCGCCGCGCCCGGGTGGCGGCGCTCATCATGTGGCGATCCGGGCTGCGTGTCGGCGAGACCGTGGCCCTGGAATGCCGGGACACTGACCTCACGGCCGGCACCCTGCTGGTCCGCCTGGGCAAGGGCGGCAGGGGCCGGACCGTCCCGCTTCACCCGGACCTGGGCAGCCTGTTCGCCAACTGGCCCACGTCCTACGGTCCGCGGGGCCTAAACTAAAGCCAAGGTGGGATGTACATATGGCCGGTGGTGGGGATCGGTACGAGGGTTACGCGGGAGCCCCTCTGCTCTTGATTGCAGGATGGTCCGGCAGCGGCGCTTGACCTCCTCTTTCCGCCCGGCCAGCCCATCGAAGAAGTTCCCGACCCTCTCCTGAACCAGTTCCTTGGTCCCCAAGCACAGATTTCCGGTGGCCTCCTCTCTCGCCCAGCCCCAGATGGCCTCGTCAGCGTTGAAGTCCGGGCTGTATCCCGGCAGGTTCACCAGCCGCAGGTTCACTCCGGGCTTGCCCAGCCATTCCCGCACCGCGTATCCCCGGTGGGCCGGCGCGTTGTCCCAGATCACGTTCAGCCGACCGCTGTGCCTCTCCCTCAACTGCTCCAGGAAGGCTGCCGACGTTCCTGAGTTGCTGTTCCCCTCCAGTTCCATCCACTCCACCTGGCCGGTCTCCAGGCACACCGCCGAATAGTAGCTGGCCTTCTCTCCGTAGCGCGGGCTAGTCGAGTCCACCAAGGCTGGCTCTCCCCGGAGCACCCATTTGCCCCGCAGTTCGGCGTCCGCACGGAAATGGGCCTCGTCGGCGAAGAATATCTTTTCCCCGGATTCTTGAGATTGGAATGCCAAGGCGGCGTACTCCTCCACGAAGGCCTCCCGTTTCTCCGCATCAGCCTTGAGCAGACGCTTTTTGGGGCGCTTGAACGCGAATCCCAGACGGTGCAGATAGTTCAGGCAAGAGCTGCGGCTCAGGCTGATACTGAAGCGCTCCGAGGCAAACAGCCGCACCACCTTCCAGTTCCAGTTGGCCATTACGATGCCCGACTTGGCGGGCAACTCCTGCACCGCGGCACTCAACGCCGCCTGCTGCGCCTCTTCGAGGGCGGGGGGGAACCACCGGACTGCTCGAAGAGCAGGGCCGCCGGACCTCCCTCGCTGAAGGCGGTGGCCCATCTGCCGATGGTGTGAGCATCCCGGCCCAGTGCATGGCCGGTGGCCGAGGCGGTCATGTTCCGGCACAGGAGCCACAGAGCGTGCCACCGTTCTCTTTCCCGAGGCGTCGGCGCCAGGTACATCCTGCTGCGCACACCAGCCAAGTCCAACTGCCACCGTTCCAAGTCCGGTCTTATCCCCCTCATACCCATCACCATCCCCACTCAGTCTGTTCCCCGTCCTGACGCTATACCTCCCTGATTCTAGCCAACGTATATGCAGGTTCCACCTTGGCTTTGGTTTAGTTGTGGGGTTGACCCGGAAGACGACCCTGCGGCACCTGCGAACTGGCATAGAGCATGCCGGCTTGGACGAGGAGTCGCCGGGGACCGGACGCCAGAGAGCCGGGGCCCACAGCCTCCGTCACAGTGCGGCCCGTCACTGGCTGACCACCGCGGGGATCCCGCTGAACGTGGTCAGCCAATGGCTGGGGCATGCGACCCTGGAGGGCACGCTCCGTATCTACCTGCCCATCGTGGGCAGCACCCACTCCATGGCGGACGTGCCGTAGGTTCGAGGTTCGAGCTGCCGTTTACAGGGTTGCGGCGTTGCGAAACGGTGGCCAGCTCAGAGGTCACGGAGACCTCGTTAAAGTCGTGAAAATGTAGTATTAACAGACAAACAGGCTCCCGGGCACTTGAGTGCCCGCCAATCGCAGGCAGCCGGCGGACCCACTGCACAAGGAGAAGTCCATGACCACGATGGGGAACGATGGCCCTCAACAAGTCAACCTAAACGAAATGCTGGCCCGGGGTGGAAGGGAGGCGGCCGTGGCATTCCACCTGCT
This sequence comes from Dehalococcoidia bacterium, assembly GCA_965262865.1. Classification (GTDB taxonomy): domain Bacteria; phylum Chloroflexota; class Dehalococcoidia; order Lucifugimonadales; family UBA3495; genus VXOI01. The sequence continues at coordinate 4,292,234 of OZ253565.1, read as the reverse complement.
CAGTATCGAATACCACGCCAGCATCATCGAGACAAGCGGTGACGCGGAGGACCTGGAAATGCTGGGCGACATGCTGGTCCAGCACCTGATGGGCGTTCGTGCGCTCATCGCAGAGGCGGCAGGGAACCTTGACGTCGTCTCCCCCAAGCTCATTGTCCCCGGCAGGCAGTGACCCACGACAAGCCAGGACAGTCGAGGAATGCGATGAGTAACAACAGCCGGATCTGGAACGAGCTCACGGCCCTCAGCTCGCGCTGACGATCTGACAGGCCAAATCCAAAGGCAGTATCACTGTCGTTAGAATGCCTTTACCCACGAAACGGCCTGTGGCTGGAATCCCTGAAGTCTTGGTTTCTGCCACCTGTTGTGCAACCGGAGTTTCCAGCCACCCCTTCAGCTACGGAAAGGATGAATTTACAGCCATGGCTGTAAACAGGGCTATTTACAGCCACCGCTTGCTCAACCAGCGGACGCTTCGGAACGAGCGGCCGTGTCGGATTGGACCCAGGACCTGGTGGTCGGGGGGAGTTGCTGCTGCTGGCACTGATGGCTGCGCGGGGCACCTGTACGAGTTCTCGTGCGTGGTTCCTGGTTGGTGAAAACTGGCCGGATGCCTGGGGACAGCGCGATGGCTGAGAAGCACTGCAGGCCGGTGCCGGGTTCACCCCTCTCCCTCAGGGGAGAAGGGAAATTGAAAGCAACTGTACATTGATGTGAAGACTTTATAGGTGTGAATTCCAGTGCTGGCCGCTCTTGAAAATGCCATTGACAAACGTGAATTTGAATAATCGCCGGTAAAAGCGTTGACAGTCCGCTCCTTGTGGATTACGGTTATTTTGTAGGTTAGCCCTATGGGCGAAGCGATCATCCGCTGGCACCTGCACAGGCGCTCCTCTTTAGGCGATAACAGCCGACCCCACTACTTTAGTGGGTGCTTTTTTCAGGCTATAGCTGCCGCCCCCGGTTTCCGGTGGGTCTACTTCAGGCGCTAACTGTCGACTTCCCTTTTTGGCGTTCCATTCAGGCGTTAACAACCGGTCCCTTATGGGCTGCTTGTTGATGGGGTGGTCTGCGTTTCGCGTAGTCGCCCCACCTTCCTAAGAACGCGTGGCCAGTGCCATTCAGGCCTGTATTCCCTGCATTGTGCCGCCTACTTGGGCATCGGCGCGAACTGGGCGGGCCAAGGACCCTCGGTGGGTCAATGTTCGGCACTCCAGCTTCGAGAACCTCTGCGCCTGATGGGACGTTCGCTGGTCTGGACCGGCCACCAAAGTCGGCCAAGTCTGATGCCTGAACTCACACCGGTACGCCGATGGTGCGACTCCGGCCAGAGCCTGAATCCACGCCGAACGCAGTGTAGGGCGCGACCTGTTGCCGAGGTTCTGGGCCCGTCATTGCGCTCGATCCGACCTTGATTCCGGCGAGGAGGAGGAAGTCCGCATGCTCAAAGAATCTCAGCCCATCCTCAGTTTATGCACCATCTCGTTACTGTTGATCGCAACTTTGGCCTTCGCGGCACGCGGAGGCACTGAGACCACCGACAATACATCCACGCCCGTGACGGAGGAGCCACGCCATCCCCAACTTTGCGCCAGACTTCCCCTTCCGCGGGTAATGGCTCCGACCAGCCTGCTGCAGCAACAATCGACTTCTGGGGATCGGCATGCGCTCGGAATCTCCGAATGAACCTCCAATAACCTTTTATCTGGGGAATCTGTCCAGCCTCAAGGTACTCGACCTCGGAGGCAACCCCCTCACGGGTGAGTGCGAACCGAGCGAACCGCCCCCGTCAAGAGCTGCGTGCCGGACAGTCTTCGGAGCCAACTGGACATGAACAAGTCGGACTTGGAGGACCGCCATTGTGCGCCGAACACGCCACGGCGGAGCAGGACAGGGAGAAGCAGCTTCGGGACAGGCTGGCTACAGAGAGGCAGGTCCTGGTCGAGGTTTGTAACTCCGCCAGCGGCGACGGGTGGTGGGATGCGACCTATTGGTTGAGCGAAAGGCCAGTGAGTGATTGGTTGGAATCACTACCGGCAGCAACGGGATCGTGCCCGGTCTGAAACTGTACGAAAACGGCTTGTCCGACCGAAAACTGGATCAGTTGGGGAAGCCATCTGACCTGACTAAGCTGCACATCTTCGGCAACCGGCTGAGCGGGTGCATACCAAGCGGGTTGAAAGCCCAGCTTACGAACGTCCGGCTGGGGAACCTGACGTCCTGCCCATAGCCGAACGAGAACTCAATCGACTTGCTGGCTGAGTATTAGCCCAGGCCCGCAAGCGGCGCACGGAGAATACTGGATCCTCCCTGCGCCCTGTATCTCCCTAAGCACGGACTGGGTGACGACAGAGGGCAGCCAGAACGAACTTGGAGAGGAAATGGCAATCCGGCGGGCGCCGGCCCGCTCTTGGAACCGCCCAAGCAGCACCAGTCTTTTCGACTGTCACCAAAGGCTGCTGACCCAGCCAGCAACCAAGGGAAGAAACGGATAGTTCCACAGCGATGCGAGTGTCCCAACTCGCCCCTCAGGGGATAGGAGAAGACGAATTTGAAGATTGCACTCATTGCGGTGGCAGCGGCTGTGCTGCTGGCCATAGGGATTCCCGTAGTGTCCTCCTTCGGAAGCGACAACGAGGCGTCGAGGTTGGTCGAGGCGGCCGAGAGGACCCAGGACAAGGCGGACTCGGTGAGCAGGTCCTACAACGACGTCATTCCGCCTGCTCCAAAGGACGCGACAGTTGAGCCGGACGGGAACGCGGGTCGTGGCGAAAACCCGGAGGCCTTGGAACAGCCGGCTCCCACACCGGCCTCGACACTCACGTCTGGGGAGCACACAGTCCAGGAAACCGCAGACTTTCCGGCACCGGCGGTCGCCCCGGGGGAGCACCCGGTTCAGGAGGCCATGAACTTCCTGGCCAGGATTGATGCCGAGTTCGGGCCCCAGCACACCGAGTACGTCATGGCTGTCAACCGACTTAAGCGAGCATGGTCCCCCAGGTACGCGAGGGCCGTTGACGAGTTCAACAGGTTCGAAGGGCGTGTGGAGCATGCCAGGGACATGGCCTACAACTATCTCGAGATTCAGCAGAGGCTCACCCAAGAAGTGCGGGATCGTGGCCTGCGAAGGACCCACGAGGGAAGGGATGCACAGGAGCAGATCCTGATACTCGAATGGATGAATCAGGCGGACAACGTGTTGGAAGACGCCCGGGCCATCAAGTTCAGGCTGGACGACATGAACGTCTCCATCACGAAACTGGAGCTTTCGGCGACATTCGCTGCGGTCTACGAGGGGTTTCACGAGATGCCCCTGGCGATAACCCTGCTCAACGAGGAGCTGGACAAGTTCCACCAGGAATCGGAGTTGATCTACCAGACTTTCGGTCCCCGGGCAAACAACTAGACGGGAGGTTGAATGAAAGAAAACGTGAAAGATGTGCTGTACGCAGCTATCGAAAACCCGTACCTGTGGCGGAATGTCCTGGCAATCATCAGCATGGCCAGCTTTCTGCTGCCGTGGGTGAAGCTGGACGGCGCCTCGTCCGCGATGTCTGGGGCGGACATCATCGCCTATCTGTTCACCGGGGCAGAGCGGTGGGAGATGCTGAAAAGCTCGCCGCTCGGGGCACTGGCTTTCCTTCTGGTGCCTCCTGTCACCTTGGTCCTGACCCTGCTGGTGTTCACCAGGAACATCAGGGGCTTGGACTCTACGGTCCTCAGCATGGTGTCGGGGCTGGCCCCGGTGCCGATGGTGGTGTTTTCGGGGAGCACCGTGAGCAGCGACAGCACTGTCTCCGGCGGTCTGATGGCCCCCCAGGTTGGGATGGTCATCCTGTTTCTCTCTCAGCTGGGAATAATCACCGTGGGCAGGGCACCTTGGGGCAAGCTGCTCCATGGAGGGCTCAGCAGAGGCAATGGGCTGGGAAGAGCCGTCGCAAGGAGGCGAGACCACGCCCGCGGCAGCAGGGAAATCAGCGGGCGGGCGCAGGACGCCGACAGAAATCCCGTGGTATCGGAGACGCGCGATTCAACCAGTTCACGTGGTGGGGACATGGCGGAGAAAGGACGCGCGAGCATATTCCCTCAAGGGAGCAGGAACGGCTCCAAGGGTGCCGTCAGCGGGTCTCCTCACCCAAGGCGCAATCAGCGTCGGAGTGGCTTGTAACAGGTCGGCGACTCGATACTTCGCTCTTTCCCCAACGCTCCTGCTCTGATGAGGAGAAAGGATAGCCAAATGCTCAAGGTGACAAAGAGAAGGTTGATGGTCGCTGCCGGAGCTATGGCGCTACTCGTCGCAACGATAGCGATACTGAAGTCCCTGTTCATTGTGGCCGTCTTGGACGGGTACAGCATGTATCCCACTGTCATGGATGGAGAAATCGTGGTGGCGCTGGAGCGCTGGAGGGAGCCGAATCTCCACGGCATTGTGGTGGCCGAATCGGATGAATTGGAGGGACTCCTCCTGCTGAAGAGAATGGCCGGGATTCCTGGCTCCAGCGTCAGGAGCAAGGGTGATGGGCCGTTGATCACCCTGGGTCAGGACGAATACTGGCTTTCCAGTGACGCCAACCGCTACACAGGACACGAGGGCACCATAGACAGCAACGATTTCGGGCCGGTGCGCAGAGAGGACATCAAGGGGGTGCTGGTATGGCGCACCCGGTTGTTCCGTGGGGCGTTATCGGAAGGAGACGTGGAGGAGAAATTCAGGGAGGCTCAAATTCGGGCAAGATAGCAGGATACTTGCCCCCAGGAACGGACTCTTCAGGCTGGCGAGGGACCGGCGGTGGTTCGTGTCGCCATAGGGCTTTATGGCAAGGCATGAGATTTGGTGGCCACCCAGCGCAGCTTCGGGGAACTCTGGACAAATAAGACCAGGAATAACCCCTGCCTTACCAATTACCAAAACGTATAAAAGCGGCAGTTCCCCCTGAGTAATGGAAAAAGCACTGCACAAAATCATACCCAGGAAGTCTGCGATTTGAGTTTCTTTTTGAGTTTCTCGAAATGGGCATGGGCCGTTATTACACTCGGGGCGGTGATAGGCCTGGTAATCATCGGCATCGTCGAAGCGCGCACACCCGCTGGACTATGGGACCACCCTGAGTGGGTTGCACAGAACAGTCCAGGCGCCGCATTCCTTCCTCCGAAGCAACCGAAATCTCCGACCCGAGTACCCATGCCAGACTTTGACGATTGCGATGTTGATAGATTGGCAAATGTGCCCACGGAGGACGGGTTTATTGTGGTGAGCAAGGTGCTGGACGGTGACACGATACAAGTGGATCAGTCCGGGACACTTGTGGGGCTCTGGGGTGTTGATGCTCCGGAAGCGGAGCAGCCCGGGGGTCAGCAGGCCACTGAGTACCTGGCCTCCCTGCTGCCAGCGGGGACACTGGTTAAAACCCAGGAGGTCGGGTACGACCATACAGGAAGACTGCTTGCTGTTGTGGGGACCGAAGATGACTGGCCGGTCAACTTCAAGATGGTCCACGGCGGATGGGCTTTCGAGCACAAGGCTTCGAACGAACCGTTTAATCCCTGCATTCATTATGGGGAAAGATACGCGAGAGACTACAAAGAAGGCATGTGGCGACGGTACGACAACGGCGGCGAAAGACCGTGGCGCTGGAGACAGAGGCACAACTGATAGAGGCTACATCGCGTCACTCAAAATGCTACCCACAGAAGTTGTTGCCTCAAGCAGTGTGCTACCGAGCATCGGAAGGTGGCCGCGGGTGCTGAGGCGCAACCAGGAAGGCGAAGCAGAACCTCGCGAGTATGATCAGGTACCGTTGCCAACAGCCTTCCTAAAAAGGAAAGGTTTCCAGGGCAAGGTTTCCGGGAATTTGCAGCAATAGCCAGCCATCACTGTAAGCAAGGCATACGCTTGTTGAAGCAACTCGTTGGAGTGGAGGGATGACGCCCGATCAAGTGGCCTAGCCATCCGACGATGATACCGCAAGTGCAGTGGTTATCGTGGCCTGTATGCTCCGACCGAGTCCTTGGCAAGCGGCCAAAATCGGCGATGCCCAAACTTGCTGACTCCACGGAGCAGAATAGGCACCTTAGAATCGATCTCATAGTGGATTGACTCTTTGGGCGTCATATCTTTTAATCAACCGCGGCAAGCTTCTAAAGAGAACCATATCTAAACGGGAGGCCGAAACGTGGCAAAGATGTTTCCCCCGAAATGGTCGATATTGGGTCTCCGGGCGAGCGGGATATTTTCTATCGTTTGAAAAATGAAGGTCCCCAGAAGTGGCATATTTTTCATTCAGCAAGATTCACGCCCCGCAAGGGGATCCTCCGCGAAATCGATTTTCTCCTCCTGGTTCCCTCGCAGAAGGAGCCAGAGCGACACTGGGGGGCAATCATTTGCCTGGAGGTCAAAGGTGGGGTGATTACGCTCGACGAATCGGGGGCTTGGAAGACAGGTTCGAACACACTTAAGGAAACGCCATTAGAACAAGCTCTGGCCGAAATGTACGCGCTGAAGGACTACCTGAAGAGTGAGTCCGTCGAGGCACACGATCTGAATCTGGAGAAGTTGCCTCTGGCATACGCGGTGGTGCTGCCGGAAAGCCCTTCCCCTATCGCTGACGAGAGAATTTTCGACAGAAATGTGTTAGCCAGCGGCCAGCTTGTTGAACGAATTGAGGAACTCGTCCTCAACACTGGAAGAATGTCCTACAAAGATGGCACTCGTCGATTCAGAGAATTTGACCAAGCACAACTGAACAGACTAATCGACCTATTGCCATCACGGAAACAAAACCAGAATACCCGCATCTGGATCAATAGCGCCAAAATAAAACAATCCTAGCGGGAATTGGCGATGCTCACGGAAGAGCAATTGGAAGCATTGAGTTGGGTTGAAGACGACACTGGTGTTTGACGCCAACTACCTTTGCTGGCGCATTGCCTCACCCAAATCGTTCCTCTAGGAAAGTGGTTGCCTAAAACAAAATGTTGCCGAAAACTCGGGAGGCAGCCACGTGGGCGGGGGCATCCCCAAGATGGCGAAGCAGGAACTTGTGGCGACGATCCGGGACTGATACCATCAGTCTTCGAAGAAGGACACAGGGATGATACTGGACGAATTCACTGCGATGACCGGCCACCATCGCAAGCACGGCATCAGGCTGCTGGGCGGCCCTGCTGGCAATAAAGGCAAGCAAGTCGTGGGAAGGCGCATCTACGACGAAGGCCGTACGCGACGCGGTCATCGTGGTCTGGGACGGCCGCTCACCGCAGCCGCGGCAAATGGCTTAAAGTGGTGTTGCCCAACTTGGTGGACTTCATGGAGCGGCATAGGCACCCTAGAAATCTGGCCGGAAAGCCTTATTCAGGGAGATGTATTTCGGCAGTCAGGCCGACGTAAACAAGGCTAGGGTCAAGATTTGAGCGAGCCGGACAGGGACGAAATCAAAGGCAGAACGGATGGTCCCGGTAGGGAAGGCGCTGCCGCCGCTGGAATCGCCCCCGGTGTTGGCCGGCAGACCGGCCTTGGCGGCCACTAATGTCAGGTTGGCCACCGTGACCGCCAGGTACAACTGGAATTTCGTCTTGGCGCGCCCGAAGTAGCGGGACTGGCGGATCCCCAGTTGGACCAGCCGCGCCAGCCGGTGTTCCACCACCACCCGGCGCTGCCGGTACTCGCTAAAGGCTTCACTCTGTTGCAGGGCCCGGGCCTGTTGCAGCAGTGCTTCCTGCGGGTGCAACTGCACCGTTCGTCCCAACCCCGATGACCCGGCGATGCACTGGGGCCGCAGCGGGCACACCCCGCAGACCGCTCCCTTGAACCGGAAGCCTTTCAGCCGGTGAGATCTACCGTCGGGGCCGGTCCGGGTCCCCGAGGGCCGGATTCTCCGGGTAACATTTCCCGCCGGGCAGGTGCAGGTGCCCGCCTCCAGGTCGATCCGGAAGTCCTCCTTGGGAAAGAGTGAGACCGGTTAGGGCGGCCCGGCACCCTGGCAATCAGGGTGCGTCCCGCATCGGCGAAGGCCTGCCTGATATCGCCGTCGCCGTAGGCGGCATCGCCCATGGCCTCCCCCACCAGCACACCGGTGTTGGCTTCGCTTTGCTCCACCAGTTCCAGCGCCCTCAGATTGTCGGGAGCGTTGCCGGGCAATACCTTCACGGCAGTGATCAGCTGGGTGCCGGTGTCCATCACAATCGCCCCTTGTGCTCGTCGAAACGTCTGCTGCTGCTCTTGTGGCCGTGGCGCATCTCAGGGTCATGCACCGCCATCATTCGGTCCCGGCTCACCCCATCCTTGAGGCTCACTCCGTCATCAGTGCGCTCCACGTCCTGGAGCAACAACTGTCCCAGCAACTCCGCCCCGTCCACTATGCTCTGCCGCTGGGCGCTGTCCTCCGGCAATTCCACCCACGCCTGTCGCGCCAGTTCCAGCAGCCGGTCCGCATCGGCCACTATCTCAGCCAGCAACGCCGCCCGCGCTTTGCGGTCCGACCAGTAGATCGTCGCCTCGGCCTTGATGCTGGAGCACAGGTACCTCCCGTACCCTGGGCTTCGGCCCATTCCGGCAAGGTGGTGTTCGCCACGGCCGCCAGGACCCGCAACAGTTTGACGATCCCGTCCGCCAGCAGATTGCAGGTGGTGTCCCTCACAGCGCCCCGGCCCAGAATGCAGGTCGTGTCCAGCGCCACCCGCATCCCACGCTTTTTCAGGTAGCCCGACTCCCGGATCAGCAGGAGGCTGGACTCGAATACCTCCCGCACCTTGTCGTGCAGGATCAGCTGGGCGCGGAACACCTGCAGTGTGCTCTTGGCGAAGGGCCTGTCCTCCACCTCAATCCCCGAGGGCCACCTTCCAGAGGATGTCGAAGTCGGCCCGGGCCTTGGCCTCGGTGTCCCTGACCTAATCGTGGGACTGGAGCAGCAGGGCCGTGGCCGGAAGGCTGGGCGGCACGCTGCCCCTGTCGTTGTCGGCACAGTAGAAATCGGCGGACTCGGAGTCCCGGAACAGCCGGCCCCGCAGTGAGGCCAACAGACCGTAGAACGTGTCCCGCCCCACATAGTCCAGGCACAACTGGTCCGCTTCCCAGAGACCCCTCTGGTCTGAACGCTCTCCCAGTATTCTCAGCCCTCGCTACGCTTGTTGAACCCAAGTATAGCCACTGGTCGGCCAACGCCACTTCCCGGCCAGATTTCTAGGTGCAGTCCTGCTTGGCTGTGTCGTCCGCGGTATGGGTATTTAGCCACCTGGGCGAGTCGTGCTGGAGCGCCGTCCAGGGCCAGTGGTGGGTAGAGATGACGGAGGTGAGGTCGGAGCCTGCCGGGTGACGCCCTCCCTAGCCGCAGGTGGCTTTGGTGACCACGCAGCGGGGGCATCCCCAGCAGTCGGGGAAGGCTTCGAGGATTCTGGAATTCTACCACCGCGAGCTATGGGTGGCGACGGCCTTTTTTGACTCTTGACAGAATAACCAGCGCCGGTTAATAGTTGGGGAAACTTGCGGGAATACCAGTTCTGAGAGGAATGGAAATGGGGCCTCAATTTGCCGCTCTCCCAGCCACATTCGAACATATGTCGGAGGAAGTTGTCTATAGTAAACTAAAAGAATGTCCTAACGACTGGATAATAATACCTTCCGTTACGCCGCAATCGTCAACTGGAAACCAACGCGAAATTGACTATGTATTAGTCATTCCCGGATCTCCTAAAATACACCGCGGCGCAATTATTTGTCTGGAAGTCAAAGGCGGGCATTACGAAATAGACGAAAATAAAAGGTGGTACGGATTCGCCGGAGGGGTCAAACAACCTATGAATTCTCCTATGGTTGAGGCACGCAGTAGGTCGAACGTCCTGAAAGGCTGGTTGAAGACTATACTTAAAGATAATCCACCCTCCCCCTTTGTAAATTTGGACAACATTGGGTTTGATTACGCCGTAGCTTTCCCTAATTTTCGGCTAGATGATCCAGATACATTGAGGGTTTTCGACAAAGACATTATCAACAACAATCAACTAATTGAGAAGCTTGTTGCGATAGTTAATAACATTGCAAATCGACAACATGAAAACAGCACTAACAAGCGATTCCTATTTCTACGCCCCACAGAAGCAATGTTATTGCGGGATCGTATGTTACCAAGCGGGGAAAGGCAGATTTATATCACAAGTGGCGATGTTGGGTCGACACACCAGGAACTCGCGACTCTCACAGAAGAACAGTTTTCTAATTTGAATCTTGTGCAGGACAATGATGGTAACCTGATTAACAGGCGTGTTTTGTTCGAGGGAGGAGCTGGAACAGGCAAAACAATGCTTGCTATGGAACTGGCAAAGCGAAGAACGAAGGCCGGCGATAGGGTCGCATTCATTTTATCCACTCCGACCGTGGCAGAATGGGCTCATGAGGGATTGAAAGATGAGGTCGAATTAGTTGGGCCCTTAACTTATGTACTATGTGGTGGAGATGAGGAGATCCGTGCACGCAATGCTGAATATGTAGAGGAGAAGAAACAGAATGAAATATGGTATCCCTTTGATCTAAGCAAGCAGGACAAAATTTTAGAGGATTTTGCCCTTGATGCGACCAACATGATGATGGAGCGTGGTTTGCAGTGGGACTACCTCATTGTAGATGAACTACAATATTTTCAATTCGCCAGCACTATTCCCATCTTGGATTTGGGGTTGAAGGGTGGCTTGAGACGAGGAAACTGGGCCATGTTTGGAGATTTCAAAACACAAAACTTGAATACTACTCATATTCATATGCTGGACAACAGTGAGCAAGGTCTGGGATTTGACTCGACAATTCTCGAAGACACCAAACTAAGTTTACAGAAATCACTTCCTGTTGAAGTTGAAGAGGGAGACCAGGTTTATATTCAGGCGCCTGGACTGACCATAAATTGTCGAAATTCCTTCGAAATCGCCACTGCGGCGGCACAAGTAGTCGGCGAGGCTGTAAATGTCGATTCGAATTTGCAACGCAAGAAGGTCCTTGGAGTAAAGCCGAGAATTCGGTTCTGGGCAGATCAGGCTGAGCTTAAGAGTTTTCTCGCAGAGGAATTCAGGCAATTGGACGACGCAGGAATTAGTCCTGAGTACGTCAAGATGAGCTACGATAAGTATTTGGACATTTTTAACGAACTGGATGAACTAGAGGTGACCTCGGGCCTCTGGTATTTGCGTTATTTTGATAAGCCGAAAGAACTGACGGAAAAGCAGAAGAAAGAACTGGCAAAAGAGCTGACGGAAAAGCAGAAGAAAGAACTGGCAAAAAAACAGAAGCGCCGCCTTGAAAAAACAGTCTGCGCCTATTGGATCTTAGACTTTGCCGGTATGGAAAGCGACGTCATAGTATTGATCGTAGATGAAATCGATGAGGGCGTATCCAAGGCGGACCCAAGTGCCATTAGCTATTACAGCCAGCTGTTTTATGTAGGTATCTCTCGAGCCAAGACCAGTCTGATCATTCTTAGCCACAAGAGCCATGAAGATCTCTTGGACAGGATAAGACTTCAAGAGGTCTCCTGATGTTCATTAGTGTGAGCGGGAATTGCAATTACATCTCTCACCCGAGAAGGATGCAACCCGTGATAATCCCGTTGAACTTGGAAAGGATACCGGTCGTTCAGGTGCGGGATTTGGAAGGCATTTCACCGCCGTGGGAATCCAGTTAGTAGAGACTAGTATTACAACGACGGATCATTAAAAAGGGACCTTGAGCACCTCCTCATTGGCGACCTGCCCACGCGCTTGGCAGCTTTGTGGCCTTGCCTTCCGCGAAGCGATTTCCGGCCAATAACTGACCACATTGAGGAAGCGTCGTTGTAATACTAGGTTCGCATCTCTCGATCCTGTTGGGTGGCTCTGGGCACCCGAGGTTGCTGCTTTGGCGTAGGGTTGCTTCCTTACTCTGCAGTTGGCCTGCGGATTTTCAGGTAACCTCCCCGCCCAAGAAACGGCCGTTTTTGAGAGGGCCGGTGCGGACCCCGTCCGTCAGCTTTGATGAGCCTCTCAACAAATCCCCTCAACAATAATCGACGCTCAAAAACGCTGTCAAGGGTTTTTTGAGTGGGCAGGATCGTTGTGCGGTAAGGCAACACCCTGAGCCTTACCCGGGTATATCTGCCGCCTCTATTGCCTGGTCGAAGGAATCTGGAAACCGTCGGGCTTGCTCTACCTGTTTCGGACTGGCTTGCCCAACGCTGAGGAGATCTCCTTATGCAGCACTAACTTCCCGAAATTGCGGATAAGCGCAAGTGGCGGGGCGGATTACACAAAAGGTGCATTAACGGAAATTGCTTAGCGGGCTCAAACTCATGGCGAACCGGGTGCTTGCAGCGGGCAGGTGGGGCGTAGGCCGAGATCGTCAGTGGGGGGAAGATGTACATTAGCCTTCTGATTATGGGAGTCAGTTAGTCTGGTGGAAAACTCCCTTGGCTGGTTCCATTTGCTTATAGCCCATGTGCGCCTCCGCCCTCCAGTTCTAAGAATCCTCTGAACAAGTCGCGCGGAGTGTGGCATAGTTAGGCTGAGCCAGCCGGTGCCTGTTGAGGGAGTGAAGGCAGATGGACCAGCCCACCTTTGCCGATCTGGAATATCAGGGCAAGAAGCGCAAGACCCGCCGGGAACTTTTCCTGGAGGGTATGGGCGGCCTGACTCCCTGGCAGTTGCTGGAGGACCGCGTCCGCCCCTTCTACCCCAAGGCCGGAAGGGGACGCCATCCCTACCCGCTGTCCGCCATGTTGCGGGTCCACTGCGTCCATCTCTTCTACAACCTTAGCGACCCGGGCATGGAGGACCTGCTCTACGAGTCCGACCCGGTCAGGCGGTTCGCGGGGCTGAAGCTCTCAGGCCCCCTGCCCGACGAGACCACCATCCTGAATTTCCGGCATCTTCTGGAAAGACACAAGCTGGGACAGGGGCTGCTAGAGGAGATCAACGCCCACCTTGAGTCCCAGGGACTGAAGCTGCGGGAGGGAACCATCGTGGACGCCACCATCATAGAGGCTCCCGCTTCCACCAAGAACCGGGCTGGGGAGCAGGACCCGGAGATTCATCAGACCAGGAAGGGGGAGCGGTGGGACTTCGGCATGAAGGCGCACATCGGGGTGGACTCCGATACGGGCATAGTCCACTGCATGAGCGCAACGGGGGCCAACGCTCACGATGTTACGCAGGCGCACAAACTATTGCACGGGGGTGAGACGGTGGTATGGGGCGACGCCGGGTATCAAGGAGTCCACAAGCGGAGGGAGAACCTAGGGCTGGAGGTGGAATGGCGGGTGGGGATGCCTTCGGGGCGTTGTCGGTAGCTGGAGCGTGGGGGCGATGAGGCGCTGGAGGAGAGGGCGAAGGCGTCGGTGAGAGCCAAGGTGGAGCACCCATTCCTGAGGCTGAAGCGGCTGTTCGGTTACGGCAAGGTGCGCTACCGGGGATTGGCCAAGAACATGGAGCGGCTGGCGCTGCTGTTCGGGCTGGGCAACCTGCTGACGGCGGAGGGTCGATTGGCGGCGTAGTGCGCGTTGTCACGGGTTAATGTCGGTCTCAGGGCAGCATCAAGCCTCCAACGAGCCAGTCAGGGGCGAAACGCAAGGGCCTGAGTGCCGGTCGGCAAGCCCCGGACCGCAGTCCTCACCCCCTTCGCCGCTCCGTCAAACACGACCCAGACCAAAACGCCCTTGTTCAGAGGATTCTTAATACGCTATAAGAATTCGGAACTCTGGACAGGAACGCACATGACTTTCTATGGCACATGCCGGTGGCTTCCACCCATCTGCCTGGTAGCCTTGATCGCTGCCGTTTGGGCGTTGCCCTACCGTCCCGACTGCGACTCCCTGGCGTGGGGTGACGACCCGGCCATAGCCCGCATCGACAGCCAGTGCATCCTCCTTTCCCATTATGCCAACCGGCTCCACATCATAGAAACAACCATCGAAAACGCGGAATTTGGGTTGCTCATTGATGAACAAGCCTCCACTGATTACCAGCGACGGTGGAACGACCGCGTGAACTTCTACGGCCGCGAAACCATCGCGCTGGCGGATGCCATCAGGGACTCTGCCCTCTACCAGAGTGCGGTTGCCGGCGGACATGCCCCTTCCCGGGAAGAGGTCTCGGTCCGCCTCGACCGGGACCGGCTCCGGTGGGAGAGTTTCCACGACGTCGTTCAGTTGGCGAGGTTGGCGCAGAATCAGGACCTTGCCGAATTCGGGGAACTGGCGGTGGAGACAAGGAACCCCGACATTAGAAGGACTCTGGAAAACCTGACTCCGTCTGAGCTCATGGAGGCCATGAAAGGGAACGACTGGCGCCAACTGGAGCAAACGCTGAGAGAGGGTGAGGCTTACCTCGAATCCCTTGGTCACCAACGCTACTGGAAGGAAATACTCCCGGCGAAACTGCGCCGCGACATGACAACACTCAAGCTGGAGGGGGCGGTGCTGGAGGCCAGCGCCAACGGTCCTGACGGTCCTCATGCAGATGTGCCCCGCCTGGCGTGGCTGGCGTACCAGGAGAGGGCGTTCGAAGGACTGAACATCGAACTAACGCGCGCCGCTCCCCCGACCGTTTCCGTTGATGGTGCCCTGGCTTCTCTGGCCGAGGTCCTGCAGGAGGAACAAGAGCAACTCAGTGAGGAATACAAAAGGCGGTTTGGACGGCGCTAGGAGAGACTGTGACCAGTTCCCCCGCCCCTGCGCCCGAACCCCGACTAAATCCCCCCGCCCAAGCCGCGCCGTTTAGCATGAGCTGCTTGATCCTGTTCCCAAGGGAGCCGTGAACGCCTTTCACCAGTTCTGATTTCTTATACCGTATCCAAACTAAAGCGCGATGGTGCACATGCGCTATTAACAAACGGAACCGGGGTCCTGGGCTGGGGTTCTTCTCGGTGTGAATGCGGCGAATGCGACACCAGTGTCTTTCGCCTGCGCTGCGGCCTCGCCGGTTATAGATTCGCCTATGACCAGGGCGTGGGTTGTCGTGCCGACGGCGTGATTCAGCAGTTCGGCTCGGTTCCTCGCGCGGTCGACGTCGCCTTTGACTATGGTGATGGACGCCTCGACCAGGAGGTATGCGGTGGTTCCGTCTGGAGCTTTGCCCGCAATGACGGCGTCGGCCTGTTCTATCTGAGCGGCCTGGTCCTCGTTGAAATTGCGGGAGGCGTCCTCGGCCGCGTCGTCGAGCATTTGCTTGAGGATACTGTCTCCGACCTGATCGGCATGGTGCACCAGGCTGGTCTGCCGGAGGTGAAAATCTCTCCTGGCCACGCGGCCTGCGAAGTTTCCGGCGCGTCGCTGGAAGAAAGATCCAGACAGGTTGCCCAGTTCGCCTCGCATTCCGTTGACGGAGGTCTGCAGGCCGTCGACGGAGGTCTGTAGCTGGGCTTGTCCCTGCCTGAGTTCGTCCTGGCCGGCTTCGAGGCTTTCGAGTCTCCGGTTCGTGTTGTCTGCGTGCTCCCTGAAAGCCCTGGTGAGGGTGGCGAACTCTTCAGGTAGCTTCTGCAGCTCTTGGGAGAGCAGCACGCTCCGGACTGCCTCGGCCCAGTCCGGGTCGTTCCGCAGTATCCGGATCAGGTCCGTTATGTCGTTGATGGTGGTCATCTGACTGTGCTCTGCTCCTGATTGTATCATCTGTCTGACGCAGTACGGAGTCGCTGTTCTCCCGGCCGGAACCCGGCAACTGTGGGCGCCCCCTGGGCATGGGGTTGAGGACGCGCCTCATGGTACGTTCCGGGACACCTGTTTCCCTGCCCAACTCCGCTCACGACTTGCCGGCACCGCGCTACTGACGCATGTATTCGATCAGCGTCCAGTCGAGAGACTGGCGCTGGCCGCGACTCGACGGCACAGAGGGGAGGGGAACTTCAAGCCTGGCGTCTGTGTTCGCAGAGGCTGCTCTAAGCGGTGCCATAGCAAATGGCTACCCGGTTGGAGACATCGAGGCATTGATGGAAAGTCGCGACTTTGCCAAAGCATTGGCCGTCGCGAAGAATTAAACCAAATCCGGCCGGTTTCGCCAGCGAGGCGCTGGTTCCAGGCAATTTGTCAATGGCGGCGGCAAAGTGGGTCATTGGGGCGGAGGAAAGGTGGACCACCTGGATGGTGGCAGTTGGCTAGGCAGGGAGAGTTGGAGACAGAATCAGGGGATGTGCGCCGACTGGGTGGTGAGGGGGTTAGGCGACCTCCTCCGGAGAATACCGGGAACTCCTCATGGGACGATTCTCCTCTAGCATTGTTTAGATCATCCCACAAGACTCGCACTCAGAGTGGCTCAGAATCCGGGCAGCAGATCATTACTATGCGCGACAATCACACTTATTGCGAATGCCATCGCAGTTTTGGGGTGCCCAGATTTCGCACCCGATTCACCGTTGCGTCCAATGCCCTGCTCTAGCGTAATACAAGTGTGTCTCACTCCCGAGGCAAAATTCCTTGATCAAAGATGTCCAACGGCATGTACAGGGTCACGCAGGCGTTTGGCACGTCCGTGATTCCGCTGATGCGGAGCTCTATCGGAGCTACGCTCAACAGAGTGTATGCTTGCTCTCCGCTGTAGCCGAAGTTGGTCAAGTAGTCTATGGCCTGCAGCATGGCTTCTCGAGCGGCCATGGTGCAATCGTTGAAAGCCTGATCGGTGTCCCGGAAATTGAAGCCAGTGAACGTAAGGTACCGGTTTCCAAATTGGGGCTCAATGGGACCCGGCTGGAAAATGGGCGTGCGGACGTTGTATTTGGTGGCTCCGCCCTTTATGAGGTTCACCCGAAGCCAAGTCACTCCATCCATCTCTATGGCGTTCCAGGTGGCCTCGCCATCACCCTCGGCAAAATGCAAGTCGCCCACCGAAAGCAGAGCGCCGGGCACGAACACCGGCAAGAATATTCTTGAGCCGCTGGACAGATTTTTGATGTCGACGTTGCCGCCATTTTCTCTAGGCGGCACCGTCCTAGCCGCCTCGGAGGCCATCCTCGAATGCTGCGCGGGGTCGACTCCACGAAACAACGCTGTTTCCGCATGCGGCGGATAGGCTTGCTCCCGTGGGGCCAGCGGCGCTTCCCGGTCGTTCCACTGGCTCAGCATTTCATGGGAGGGAGCGACGCCAATTACCCCGGGGTGAGGCAAAGCGGGGATCCGCACTCCTGGTATATGGCGGGACTCAGCGTATACGTTTCCTCGCATGTGCCAGACCGATTTGTAAGCCGCGGGGTAGACGTCCCGCAGTATGCCTCCAATCGCAGGAATCACGCAGGAATACCCCACTCCACTGAGGGGGGATAGCTCAAGCAGGTCCACGACCAACAAATCACCTGGCTCCGCGCCCCTGACCGCCACCGGTCCTACCAGGGGATGGACCCGAGTCAGATCCATGGTTGACACATCACTGGTATCATCGTTGTCGTGGAGTTGATAGTCGTCGTAACCGGGTGATTCGAGAATTACCTCTCCCCCTGGCTCGATCTCGATGAGAGGAGGAATGTCTGGGTGCCATCGGTTATGGCCAATGTCCCCCTGCTCCGCGAGGGGCTTACCCACTTCGCACCTAATCCGGGGCGCCCCCATGTCCCGATTGTCGAACCGCGAGACACCCGACCTTGAGAACTCAGATGCCATCTCATCCCTCAATTTTCGATTTACCTGGCGTCCAGGCGCGCCAATCGGCCCAAGCCCCCGGCAACTGCCGGTAGTTCATTCGCCAATAGTTCATTTGGATGTAACCACGATGATCCTAACATCCGGATTTGTCCACCGCATCGAACGGCCCTCCGGAGTCCGAGTGAACGGCCAACACTCTTGGTCCGGCAGGTAGTAACGTCCAGCCATGTACAGCGAATAATCAACCAGGAGGTCGCGGGTGATAGGTATTCTCGGCGCATCTAGATACGAGGCAGTCTTGGAAGGCGGTCTCCAAAGGTCGATGGTCTCCACAAGATATGGAGATGTACCAGTGCTCACCGGCGCCGTGGGTAACCGCGCCGTGGTGTACATACGCCGTTTTGGTTGGGGGGACAACCTTGCCTCCGATGTAGTGTCTCATGCATCCCACGCCCTGGCCCTCCGTCAGTTGGGTGTGCGTCGGGTCATCACCCTTAATGGCTTTGGAGGGGTGAATTCCGACTTGAGAACCGGAGACCTCGTGACTTACCACGATTATATTAGGATGTGCGAGAGAACGCCCACAACCATCTTCGCTGGCGAACCGGTCTGGCCCCGAGCGAAGATGGAGGTCCCTTTTTGTCCCGAGGTCCGCGGGACGTTGGCGGCAGCCGCGCGCCGCAACAGCCCGCGCCGGGTGATTGACCAAGGGGTCAACATCTGTGTTCAAGGCCCCCACAACGAAACGCTGGCGGAGATTGAGGCCTATCGCCGTTGGGGCGCAGACGTTGTATGCACCACCATATACCCAGAGGTCGTTTACTTCAGGGAATTGGAGACCTGTTTTGCGGGCTTGTGCTGGATATCCGATGCGGCAGGCGTCAGCGATCAGAAGGATTGGGTCAGTATCACCCCGGAGGAGCTTACGCCCATTGTTAGAGACGCCATCGGCTCCATACCGGAGCAAGCAAACTGCCAGTGCCAGTATACGTGGGTGGGAAGCGAAGACCGGCTGCCCCCATGGTACCTGGCCATGCGCTGATGTGGCCGGTTTCCGTGTCGCTCCTGAGCACCGGGCTCTAGTCCACCGAAGACCAACTTTCTACGCTGAAGATATTCATCACGTTTGACTCCCTCGGAAGCGGGTGCTAACTTCCCCGCCTCGAATACAAGAAAGCTTGAGATCTCAGGACAGGAATCTGCCATGGCAACCCTCGTCACCGGCGGCGCCGGATTCGTGGGCAGCAACATTGTGAAAGGGTTGGCGGAGGCCGGCCACCGGGTGGTCTGCTTCGATTTGACCCCCGCGGACGCTCTCCTCACAGACTACCTGAAACCCTGGGCGCAGAATGTGACCTTTGTCCAGGGGGACATCCTGAATGTGAAGGACTTGGAACAAGCGGCGGCGTTCCAAGCCATAGACAAAGTCGTCCATGCCGCGGTGTTCACCCCTGCCCAGCGGGGTAGCATGGAGACGGAACGGAGCCGCGACATCGTGAACATCAATATCGAAGGCACCGTGAATCTGCTGGACTTGGCCACCGCTTGCAACCTGAAGCGGTTTATCTACGTCAGCTCCGAGGCCGTTTACGGTGATCCACCGGCCGGCATGGCGCTGGTCCACGAGGACGCGCCGTTGCGACCTCGTAACCTGTACGCAATAAGCAAGCACACCAGCGAGCAGTTGACCCGCAGGTACGGCGATCTGCACGGGTTCCAGACCGCCAGTGTGAGGCTGAGTTACCCCTACGGGCCCATGGAACGGGTCACCGGCCACAGAAGCAGGATGTCGCTGATATACCGGTGGACCGGCAACGTGGTCCGCAAGGAGCCCATCGTGGTCGAGGACCGCACGATAGGCCGAGACTATACTTTCACGGGGGATGTGGCCTCCGGCATCCGGGCCGTTTTGGACGCGCCTACCCTGCCTCATGACGTGTACAACCTTTCCGCAGGTCGCCCTATAACTTTGGAGGAGGTCATCAACGCTTTGGTGGAGTTGCGTCCGTCACTGGAGGTAATAGACCTTTTATCGGAAGAGCGACCCGAGGCCCAAGAGCGGCCGGCCGAGGAGTCGCAGGCTGTGCGGGATGCATCCCGCATCAGAGCAGACCTGGGGTTCTCGCCCAGCCACGATATGACCGCAGGTCTCAAGGCTTGCCTGGAGTGGCGAGAGGGTTCTGGCTTCATGGACTGACGACCGCTGCCGGAAGGTAAGCTCCAGCCACCTCGCTTTTGGAAATCGGAGCCGGCTTCCGTTAACAACTCGGCATTGCCCAGTGGGTCGCTGGCTGTTGGGGGCGGAGCCTTGGCCACAGCGATAACGCTGGAAAACGCAAGGTCAGCAACGGACGATTCACCCATTCCCCTTGCAACCTGACGGCGCCGTCGATGCCCAGCCCGCCCTCCGGGCAACCCAATGGCTGTCCCACAGACTCGCGCCAGCCCAGTCCGCGAGTTCCATGCCTGCTTCGCGGTGGCCTTCGGACGCAAGCAGTGGCGGGAACATAGCCAGCACTATCTCCAAGCCCTGCTGGTCCAGTCCCAGGAACGCCGCAACGCCGAGAATCTCTCCGAGACGGTTCCGGCTTCGGCCCGAGAGCCTTGCAGCGCTTTCTCACCGAGGCCCGCTGGGACGATGACGCGGTCATAGGACGCCTCCAAGAATACTTGGGCCCCAAGTTGGCTGACTCTCAGGCGGTGTGGGTGTTCGATGGCAGCGATTTTCCCAAGCAGGGCGTGAAATCGGTGGGCGTGGCCCGGTAATACTGTGGGGCCTTGGGGGGAAGATTGCCAACTGTCAGGCCGGCGTGTTTCTGGCTCATGTGGGGCCATGCGGGAGGGCTTTGGTGGACAAGCGCCTGTATCTGCCCGAAGAGTGGACTTCCGACTCGGGGCGCTGCGCGTCTGTCAAGGGCGTCGACGTCGGCCAGTGTGGTGGGCGCCCCCTCCGGAGGAGCCGGAAGGAGCGGTGGCGTTTCCCGGGAAACGGTCTGAACGTGGGCGTCAGTTCCGGTTGTCATGGTCCCCCAGGGTCGCCGAGCTGCTGGCCAGCACCGTGGTCTCCAGCACGGCTCCCTTGATCCGGCAGGGCCGACAGCCGCAACCGGCGGCGTGAGTGTGGTCTTGCAGGGCCATCTCAATCTCGAAGTAGGCCTTGTACTTGCCGGCGGCGTAGCCCTCGGCGTAACAGCCACAGGGCTCAAGGCAGTCGCAGAGGGGGCGTTCCTGGTCGGTCACGGCAGCCTCCCTGAAAATCTGAGCCTTCCGGTTCGCAAAAGGTCCTTTATGTTACGCGTCGTAATCGAGTAGATAGAAAAGACTGTATTCGGTCAACCAGTACGTCCAGCGAATTCGCTAGGAGCGATAGCGCCCACAGCCTTTCTTTTAGCCAATCTTCTGCCTTACTGCACCAACCTCGCTGCCGAACACTAACGTTGCCGCCGACCTGAACTGTCCAAGTCACAGGCTGGGCGTTTACTTTGAATTGGTGGGGTTCGGTAGCCGTGCATTCGTTTGAGGCCATGATGTATTGTGCTCCCATTTTTGTAGGTTCCGTAGCGGATCATCTGTCTTGCCAAAAAACGGCCGTTTCCGGAACGGGCGTTGTGCGAACCAAATTCAGACCTTGTGGCGTAGCCGCATGCTGCGGTGGGTATTAGGGCAACCTCGAACAAGAGTCATGGTTACTATTTTCTCTTGGGAATGACCGCGGCGAAAAGGCACCGGCAGCGCCCACCATGTGAGTTTTGTTCGTTACCATCGGTGCAATTCGGGCCGGGTATGGGCATCGCTTCCAAAGCTTCTTGGATGGTGAATGCCTTGCCGTCGAGTGACTGACAATGTGCACATACCCGCTCGTCCTCGGAAGTTCTGACTTCGACTTCGGCAACACCGATCTCTAAAAGGCTCATCAATCGAGCTCGCGTCGCTTCTTGTGCGACATGACGATGAGGGCGGTCTTCCATGAACAGGATACCTGCTTGCTGCTGATAAGCTGCTTGGAGGGACTGCCAAGCAGTCCGCCTCTCCGCAAGGGGATCCCGTCCTTAGCCCGAATCCACCGATGGACGGCGCGAGGGCAGTGGAAGGGGGTTAGGGAGTTACAAGCGCGATGATCCGGTCTTGAATTCGGGTAGGCGGGAGGTTTGCAGGCGCTTTGGGGGGCACCGGCGGCGGTCTGCGGTGGCAGTGGCGAGCGAGATGGCCTGATAGGACACGGCAAGAGGCCCGCGCGGACCGGGCTGGCGCAAGTTGGCGGGGACGTTCGGTTGTCCGTTGGCTGGCTCAGACACCGGCGTTGCCATCAGGCAGGAAATGGAACAGCTCGCAATCGAGAGAGGGCGCAACTGAACTGGGTTTCCCAAGGCCAGCGCTGTGGCAGATGCAGTGTGAGGCGGCGGGCCGAGCGGGTGAGCCGTCCGGCCAGGGAGAAGAACCGACGCCGGAGGGTCTTGGTGGTCACGATCTGCTCACCCAGACCGATGCGCGCTGTCCAGCGAGCGAGGTTGTGGGCCATCACCTGCACCGCCAGCCAAGCCCCGTTGGCAGCGAATCGGCCGGACGGCAGGTGGTTCAGCCCGACGCCGTACTTGAGGTCTCGGATGGCGTTCTCGATCTCGGCGTGGCGGCGATGGTCAGCCTCCAGCTCGAGCGTCTCCTCATCCCGGTCGGTGATGAAGCCGTGGTAGCTGTAGCTGGCGAACAGGGCCAGTTGGGAACCGGGCGTGGGCTTCACACGCCGGACGATGAGCCGCACCGGCGCGGCGCCGGCCTCACTCTCAAAGGGAGTGTAGGTGGTCTCGGCCACATCGGCGGCGCCGTCCATCCAGTAGGGGATGGGCGTCCAATCCGTCCCGGGTATGGCCTCGATGAGATTGCGCAGGCTTTTGTGCTGGCGGATGGTGATGGAGTAGCGGACATCCATCTTGCGGCAGACGGCGACGATGGCGTGGGCATAGAAGCCGCTGTCGGCCCGCACCGTGAGTCGGCCCCTGGCGCCGGCGTAGCGCACCCGTCCCACCGTCTCGCGCAGGAAGTGGGCGGCACCCCGAACAGTGTTGGCCCGGCCCTCGCGCAGCCGGGACATCAACACGTCCCCGGTGCCGGCGGCCACGGCCAGCAACGGGTGATAGCCCCGCTTGCCGGTATAGACGTGGTGTCGCGCCCCCTCCTTGGCCAGTCCGTAAGTCTCGCAGATGGTGGAGTCGAGGTCGATGGTGAACGGCGCGTCGCCGGGTCCCGCCCCAGCGGCCCAGGCCCGGGCCAGCAGTTCCCGGCTCACCCGGTCCAGCTGGCGGACGTGGCCCCAGCGGAAGCTGCGCAGGAAAGTGCCCAGGGTGGATGGCGCCTTGACCCTGCAGTCGAGAACACCGGCGGTCCCACCGGCGCGCAGCGCATCGGCGTCGTCGATGCAATCGCCGCCCGCCAGGGCAGAGGCAACCAGGGTCAGCATCTTGTCGCCAGTGTTGGCCCGGCCCGGCGCGCTGCCGAGATTGAGGTGATGGTCTACGAGTTCCCCCAGGCCCAGGTGTTGGGCGAGAGTGGCCGGCAGGAGCAGGCCGGCATTGGCCACCAGTCGGCGGTCGTCGAAGGTGATTTGGATCCGGTCGGGGTGGTTGCGTGCTAGCATCTATTAGGTGCTCCTTCTCTGGGACTGTTTTGCTGTTACAAAACAATTATCCCAGATTCAAAGGAGCACCCTTTGGCCACTGCAGGACGCTAACCTGACGCCCTCTATCGGTGGATTCGGGCTTAGTCGCCTCCATTCTTCGTTGCGCTGTTCACGGGCGTGCTTTGCATCCTTTGCTGCCCTGTGTTCGGCCTCCGCAGCAGTTAGCAAGTATCTTTTGCGTTCCTGTCTGTCAGTACGGACGTGAATTATTTGTCCGCAGTCCCGACATTTTCGTCGGCGCGTTGGGGACGGCTCTTGGATGACGCCGCAGTATGGGCAAGCGGGACTCGACAGCGTGATGGGAGGAAGAGCGGGACTCTCTGACGGCAACGAGACGCGAATCACTAATTCTGGTTGCGACTTATTCTTGCGCTCGGCGATCCGCCGTCGAAGCTCCCGTTTGCGGATCTCCAACTCTTCAGGAGAAGGGAAGAACCATTGCTTTAATTTGGACAGCATCGAACCCTCTATGGAGAATGGTGGGCTACGCCAGCGGCGTCCCACAGATTGCTGATTCCGTGAAAGTGCTGAATTCTGGGAGGTCGACGATTCTGGAATTACCACCCCCGCACAACCAACGGGTGTTTGATTCGGGAAAAGCCCTATATGTGATACGTAATAACGTCTCCGTCATACGACACATGGTCGGTGGACTGTGCTGCTTCGGTCAGACAATTATTAGGGAACGTGTGCAGGTTTCAATTACCGCGAAACCGCCGAGCCAAAGAGTTCCGCTAAAACCCTCAACTGCGCACATTTTCTCGTCTAGGTCTTCAGACACATCCAATTCTGCTCGACGAACTAATTTGAAACCCATCTCCGCATCTTCCGGCATACCATTCTCGACAAATGTCGCACGCAGCTCCGCGGGCGAACTCTCCAATATTCGTTGGTGTTCCTCCAACTCGTGCAAGAGTTTATCCGCCAAAAACCTGCACAGAGTACTGTGTCCATCCCCCGTGGTTCCGAACCCGAGTGGAGCTATGGCTCGCCCCCCAACTTCGTGGGCTAGGTTTATGTTTTTCCGCCGAAGTTCCCATTTTTCAGCATCGGTGACCTTGCTCCCTGTAAACCCGTGAAGTAAGCGGCTTTCCGTCAATTCCGGCCAGTTGTTATGCACAATGTCCAATAGGTCTTGGCGCACCCACTGTAGGTTTTCCTTATCCTCGTGCGGCCTCACGTCGACAAAGAAGACATCTTGGTCAGCAACTATCGCAAAGAGCAACCAATCGGAGCGCTTGACGAAACCACGCTTGCCATCCTTGCGGCTTAGGTGCAGGTGATGCATAGCGTAGTCCCACAAGAGACCGTCTGGCTTCTTTGGCTCAGTATTGTTTACCTCCCTCGATAGGAACGGCATCACTGTGTTGCCACTTTCGAAAAGGTGCCGAAGATAGAAAACCGTCCCCCACGCCTCTAAAGCTTTTCCACGGACTTTCGGGTCTGTTTCTCGGGAGAGGTTTCTAAGGGAATCGTGAATTTCCTCTGAGAAGTGGACCTTGCGGGGAACGGGACCTATCCTGCGAATGCGCACTTCGAGGTAGCGACTAGCAAGGTGATCCAGGTCGGCAGATTCTGGGAAAGAAATTCCCTGACGCTGAAATTCAGAAACGATTGCCAGTTTGAGATCAGACAGAAAGTCCATGCCGTTGATGCTCCGTTTGGTTTACGCAAACATAGTATCTAATAAGGCGACGTAATTTTGTCCTCTTCCGCTCAACAAACGGCCGCTTTTGAGAGGACGGGACGTAGGCCATCTCTCAGCTATGCGCCCGCGCTCAACAAAGCTTACAGCCGGCTGACCCATTCGTGATGAGCTCCGGCCAGCTCCACGTAGCGCTGCGTGTCGGTCAACGACGAGTGGCCCAGCCATTTCTGCAGTACTGGGATCGGAATCCCTCGCAGCACGCAGTTGCGCCCGTAGGTGTGCCGGAAGGCGTGCGGGTGGGCCCTGGCGGGGTCGATCCCGACCTCGCGTGCCGCATCCTTCATCACCTGGCCGATCCGCTGGCGAGATAGACCCATCATCGGCTGGTAATGGTCCTTGTTGTGGAACGACGCCAGGTCGCGAAGACTTTCCACCAGGTCAGCTGGCACAGGGACCTCACGGCCTTTGCGCGCCTTGTTTCCGGGCGAGTCGGCCTGTACCACGATGATCGGCGGTTCCTGGTCAAGTCGTAGGTCCACACGCCGCAGCGCCAGGGCCTCGGATACCCGGAGGCCGGTCTTCAGCATGATCCGGAAGGCCATGCGTGCAGGGTAACTCGGCGCTGCCTCCACCAGAGCGACGGCTTCCTCTTCAGTGAAGTAGTCGGGGGTCTTCTTGAGGCTGCGGGGCATCCTACCCTCATAGAGTTACCCTTTGGAAAGCGACGGCGCAAATATAGCGGACTGAAGGCGGGTGCGCAAGGCTGGCAGGGGTGGGGTTTGCCGGGGTCGCTTTCCAAAATCGCGGATAAGCGCAAGTGGCGGGAGGGGTCACGTAACTCGGGGAACAGCCTTCGTTCGGGCTCGCTCCTGGTACTGCCGGCGTCAGGGCGCATACGATACACGCCAACGTTGCCTGGTTTGCCAGATGGAATGCTGTAGCTGCGAGGGTGTAGTTGGGCCCTGCGATGGCGTTGTTTACAGAATTTACGGGATGGCCTGAACCTCGGGCCGATTCAGCAGGTGCTCGACAAGCTCGAAGGTCGCCGCAATCGCCTCCGTATGTTTGTGCATCGCTCATGTGCCTGTTGTAGGACCTGCTCGCCGCCAAGCGGGAACTGGTGTCCGCGGCGGGCGCCTTCGCGGTTAATCCAGGGCACGAAAAGCAAGTTCCGCGCGCGGGTTAGAAGTACCGAGGTTCTCGGGAACAGCGTGTCGCTCAGGGCGTCCCGGATCTGGCCGAGCCCAAACTCGTTGCGACTCTCGGCCTGGGAGAACATCGCGGCGATCTCGCGGGCAGGACGCTGGTCAGCCTGAGAATAATCGAGCCACACAATAACAGCAGGAGGCATACAGGGCTTTGCACAATGAATCTTTTTTATTTCCGATTCATTGTGCAGAATCTGTTTTTATTCAGTTCTCTTCCCTTTTGCTAGGTTTCCCGTGGTCGGCCGGCAGGCTGACGGCGTCCACTCAGCGGCATCTGCGGATGACCTGCATCGCTGTCGGTTTTCCATTGGCTGTTGTAGTCAGGCGCCAGCTTGCAATGTCCTGAGGAGCCCTTGGGCACCCTCCCGGGTATGCCGACTGTGAGTTTGCAGTTCATCGGCTGGCAGGTCTCCGTGATAAAAGTGGTGATGTAGTCTTTCGGCTGAACCGAAGCGCGAACGCCAGTCGTTGCTGCCTTCGGCGGCGTCCATGTGCTGGGCAATTATCCGGAATGTCCCGTGGCTGTCGTGAGGCAGCCCGTTGTTCTGCGCGACGGTGATCAGGCAATGAGCGAAGGCTCCCCACATGAATTCGGCGGCAATCCTGTCATTGCCGCCGTCCGTTGATTCTTCATCGGCCCGTTTGAGAAGGTCCTGGGCCTCCTGCATATGCTCTTGGCGATTCATGGTCTTCCGGGCGCCTTCTCCGCAAGCCGGTTGGCAAGTTCGATGACCGTTTCGGCGAAGGACAGGCCGTTCTCTTCCACGTGCTCCGGATTATCTGCGTATGTCCCGAATTTGATGCTGTCCGGCAGTCCTGTGCTGGCGCCCAGTGCGGAGGCCAGGCGTTGGCCTTCCTTGGAGCAGTTGTCCAGTGCTTGGTCGAACTCCTCCTGGGTTTCGGGCCAGCTGCTGCCGCTACCCAAGGCTGCCACGATGCGGTAGAGGTTACCGTGAGTGCCGTGGGGCCAGTTGCGGACCGAGGCGATGTGGCCGAGGGTCGCTCTCACTGCGTCGGCTAGGGTCTCCGCTCCCTTGAGATACTCTCCCTTCTCGAAACTGTGCCGGGCGTCCCTGAAGTATCCGTCGACTGTTTCCTGCACCGCTGGCTGCCAGGCTTGGTATATGGTGTTCTTCCAACTTTCCGCATTCAGGCCGGTGCGACTGATGGCCGCTTGTGTAGCGGCGGTCATAGCGTCGTTCATGGGACTGCTGCTTTCAGGGGCTGGCCATCCTGCTTGGAAGGCCTTTGCAAGTATTTCTGGTTGGAGCGGCGGGTTGGCCGAGGGGCCGGTGTCCCGAAGTACAGCGAGGGCCACGTCTTCAGCTATTTTCTCCATTCTGGTGGTCATGTTCTTGCTCCAGTCTTCCTGGTTGGCCTGATGGTATTGTGCCTGGCGTGCTTGGTCAACCGAGATGCTGTTTATGGCATCCTGAGCCCGCCTCTTTGTTATGTTTGGGCTTCGGGCTGTGTGAGATCTTGGACTTGGGGCGATTCGTTGTGCAGAAAATAGTTTTTTCGTGTTAATTCCCATTCATTGTGCAAAGCCGGCATACAGGCTCTCTTTTCCAAGACTGGGTGGCAGTAGTGTACTGGGGCCTGTCAAAGTCCGATGGAAATCCTCAAAAGCCGACGGCAACAGATGACGGTGCATCCATGTAGCGGCGCTTCCCGGCTCCATCCAAGCCCGCCAAGCTACACCTGGAAGCTTCCTCTGAACGGGTACGGCAATGTCAACGCCTTGGGACGTCAGAGAAGTACCTGGCCCCCAGGTAGTCAAGGTAACCACGATCCATCTCCTCGAACCTGGCGAGGCGTTCGTAAACCTTCTGGTACGCCAACGGTTCAAAGGTGAAATCGCCCCCCAAGGCGTCGGAGAATCTCTGTACCTCCCCCCGGTGCTGCTGGGCCCGCTCCCCGGGGTGGTCGTAGTAAAGGTAGAGCAATCGGAAACTTTGACCGAGGGCATTGGCGAGGCCAAGAGCGTGCTTGAGGAGTTGCCACGGATCCAGGAACTCGAACCGATGCAGTCCGGTGTTCAGTTCCTTTGCGAACACCTGACAGGCAGACAGTCCCTGTTCCTCCCAGAGTCCCCCTTGTCCAGGGAAGTACGAGGGTTCAAAGCGGGACTTTCCCCTGGTGGACCGCTCCAGGTGTTCGGTAAATTTGCTCTCCACCGCGATGGCCTCGCCTGACGAGAGCGATATCACAACATCAAGATGGGGCGGAGTTCCACCCAGGCCAGTGGGGAAACGGGCCTCGAATTCCAGCAGGTCCGCCCGCTGGTCGCTGATGCCAAAGGCGGATAAGAGGGGAGCTCTGTCCCTGCAGCTCCAGTAGTCGAAGAAGTTGGCAACCAGCGCAGAAGATGAGTGCAGCGCCCTCATGTGCTTGGCAAGCTCCGATCCTGCCCCTTTCTCAAACGCCTCCCGCGCCGCTGCGGACAGGGGTGACCTGAGATTCATTTCTACGTCATCAACGTAGCCGCGGGAATCGAAGGGGACTCCGTTCTCCATTGCCCAGGTTCTCTGCCCATCTCGTATAGCTCTGGCATCTTCCATTGCCCCTCCCTTCCAAGGGCTCCTGAGTGGTCATACTGTCTGGCCACTGTGATTATGCAACGGAAGTGTCTTCCGATACGACTGATAGCACCTGAGTGAGGGCACCAGACACGGGGCTGCCCGGCGCAGCGGAACTTTGTTTTCTATCGCTGCCTTTGGGGTTGAGCTTAGGTTCGCAGAACGCCATTTATGGCATGTCGGCCCATTTTGTGCCCCAGAGTTACGGATTTCCTGACCACTGACGCCTCCTGTTGGCCGAGACCGGCGTTTTGCCGGATACCGGGCCTGGGCGCAGCCCTTTCACAAATCAAGTTCGCGACGCCGCTATCATCCAGACTATGTAGACCTTGAGCGGTTGTGGCCTCCAAGCGACTCGGAACGAAGCCTCAAAACCGATTTCCGCCGCAGATGCAGTGTCTGTTGCGATCAGAGTGCTTGGCTAGTAGTGCAACAGCGTAGGATTGATAGATAATTAGCTGTGGTATTGCCGGGACACGTCAAAAGCTAAGGTGATGTTGGGAGGATGGGGATGCCAGCGAAGAGGTACCGGGTCAGTCTGAGTGTAGAGGAGCAACAGGAACTGAAGGGACTGGTGTCCCGGGGACGGACGGCAGCATATAAACAGACCCACGCCCGCATTATGCTGCTCAGCGATGAAAATCAAGAGCGCGGGGCGATGAAGGACGAGGAAATAGCCCGGGTCCTGAGGGTGGGGGACGCCACGGTGGGACGGGTGCGCCGCCGCTGTGTTGAGGAGGGAGTGGAGGCAGCCTTGGGACGCAGGGAGCAGGTCAACCGCCGCCCGAGGAAGCTGGACGGCCAAGGAGAGGCCCACCTGACTCACCTCGCTTGTAGCGAACCGCCGGAGGGCCGTGCCGGTTGGACGCTGCAACTGCTGGCTGACCGGCTGGTGCAATGTGAGATAGTGGACAGCATCAGCCCCGAGACGGTGCGCCAAACGCTGAAAAAAACGAACTCAAGCCTTGGCTGAAGGAGTGCTGGTGCATCCCGCCCAAGGCCAATGCCGAGTTCGTCTGTGCCATGGAGGACGTGCTGGAGGTGTATCACCGTCAGTTCGAGGACAACGAGGTGCTGGTGTGCCTGGACGAGACCAGCAAGCAACAGGTGAGGGAGACCCGCAGCCCCTTGCCGCCGCGTCCGGGGACTGCCATGGCCTACGATTACGAATACGAGCGCAACGGGGTGAGCAACCTGTTCATGCTGTTCGCGCCCTTGGAGGGGTGGCGGCGGGTGGAGGTGACGGACCAGCGAACCAAGGCTGACTGGGCCCGGGTGGTGCGACAACTGGTGGATGTGGACTACCCGGACAAAGGCCGGATAGTCTTGGTGATGGACAATCTGAACACCCACCGCCTCTCGTCCCTGTACGAGGCCTTCGAGCCTGCAGAGGCGAGACGCATTGCCGAAAAGCTGGAAATCCACTACACGCCCAAGCACGGCAGTTGGCTGAACATGGCCGAGATAGAACTGGGAGTGCTGGCGCGCCAGTGTCTGGACCGCCGGATACCGGACCAGCAGACATTGAAGCAGGAAACCAAGGCTTGGCAAGGGCAGCGGAACCACGACGCAATTCGGGCCAACTGGCGTTTCACCACCCAGGACGCGCGCATCAAGCTCAAGTCCCTCTATCCCTTAATTCAACACTGATGGACTACTAGGCTTTACGCATAATTTAGAAAAAGAATAAAGACAGGGTAAGCTGGCCTGACCCCACTTTCCGAGAAAGGTCTGACCATGCTCACCCTGCCCGGCGCCATTGTAGCGGTTCTCGTTCCCTTCGCAACGCTGTTCACCAGCCCAACCTGGCGGAAAGCACAACTGCTGTTGGTTGGCGCGATCCTGACCCCGGGCCAACGCACCGTGGCGGCGGCGCTGCGGGTCATGGGCCGCAGTGATCACCGCGACTACGCCCGCTACCACGAGGTGCTCAATCGAGCGGTGTGGTCGTCCCGTGAGGTGGCCCGCGTCCTGCTGGTGATGTTGCTCCAGCACCTGGATGGTGGCGACAGCCCGTTGGTCTTCGGCATCGACGAGACACTGGAACGACGTCGTGGGGCCAAGATCAGGGCCAGGGCCATCTACCGCGACGCAGTGCGTTCCAGCCGTAACCAACTGGTCAAGGCCAGCGGGTTGCGCTGGATCTCCCTGATGTGGCTGGGCCAGGTGCCGTGGGCCGGACGCCATTGGGCGTTGCCGGTGCTCACGGTACTGGCGCCTTCGACGCGATACCACCAGCAACAGGGACGCCGCCACAAGAAGGTCACCGACTGGGCCAGACAGATGGTCATGCAGTTGCGTCGCTGGCTGCCCCAGCGCCCCCTGGTGCTGGTGGGCGACAACAGCTACGCTGTACTGGACCTGCTCCACTGCTGCCAGTCCCTCCGTGAACCCGTCACCCTCATTGCCAGATTGCGCTTGGACGCCGCCCTGTACGCACCGGCGCCAGCCCGTCAGCCGGGTCAGAATGGTCGTCCACCATTGAAAGGTCCGCGACGACCCCCGCTGAAAACACTTCTTGAGCAGGCCGACGTGACTTGGGACAGCTCCGAGGTGGCCTGGTACGACGGCACCACCCGCATCGTGGAACTCACCTCCCAAACCGCGGTGTGGTACCGCTCCAGCAAACCGCCCGTCACCATCCGCTGGGTGCTGATCCGAGACCCCCAGGGCGCCTTCGACCCTCAGGCCCTGCTCTGTACCGACCCGGCGGCAGACCCGATCCAGATCCTCCAGTGGTTTGTCCTGCGCTGGCAACTGGAGGTCACCTTTCAGGAGGTGCGGACCCATCTGGGCGTGGAAACCCAACGCCAGTGGTCCGACCTGGCCATCGCCCGTACCACGCCCGCCCTGCTGGGTCTCTTTTCCTGGACCACCCTGGCCGCCCACGCCTTGCAAAAACATCATCCCATCACTCAGCGTACCGCCGCCTGGTACGACAAGCCGTCGCCGACTTTCGTGGATGCCATCGCCCTGGTCCGACGCCACCTGTGGCTGGCGTCAGAAGGTTTCTCACTGTCGGTCGCTGACCCCGATACGCAGGAACTCCCCGTCGCTCTATACCACCGCCTCGTGGATTCCCTCGCCTACGCCGCTTGAAAATGCGCAAAGCCTAGCTTGGGGTAGAGTTGCAACCTGAGAGTGTTAGCAAGATTTGGGGAAGCCGAGCCAGAACGTGGTTAACGCTCAGTGTCTGAGACTCATGCCCGGCACCCGGTTGTTGCCGAGCCACAGAAGGACCGGATGCCTCGAACAGGTCAGCCACAACCCCTGATCCTGCAGGACGTCCGTTATAGGCCGGCGTCAGGAGCAGCTCCGGAGCCGCAGCCTCGGTACCCTTCGGGCGCATCTTCTGCGCCGCCACCAGCCCGTTCCGGTCACGCCGAGGCCGGCGGCCAACGGCACTGCCGCACGACAGGAACTGAGCGGCTCCTCCGGTCGACTCCGAACCTAAACTAAAGCCAAGGTGGGATGTACATATGGCCGGTGGTGGGGATCGGTACGAGGGTTACGCGGGAGCCCCTCTGCTCTTGATTGCAGGATGGTCCGGCAGCGGCGCTTGACCTCCTCTTTCCGCCCGGCCAGCCCATCGAAGAAGTTCCCGACCCTCTCCTGAACCAGTTCCTTGGTCCCCAAGCACAGATTTCCGGTGGCCTCCTCTCTCGCCCAGCCCCAGATGGCCTCGTCAGCGTTGAAGTCCGGGCTGTATCCCGGCAGGTTCACCAGCCGCAGGTTCACTCCGGGCTTGCCCAGCCATTCCCGCACCGCGTATCCCCGGTGGGCCGGCGCGTTGTCCCAGATCACGTTCAGCCGACCGCTGTGCCTCTCCCTCAACTGCTCCAGGAAGGCTGCCGACGTTCCTGAGTTGCTGTTCCCCTCCAGTTCCATCCACTCCACCTGGCCGGTCTCCAGGCACACCGCCGAATAGTAGCTGGCCTTCTCTCCGTAGCGCGGGCTAGTCGAGTCCACCAAGGCTGGCTCTCCCCGGAGCACCCATTTGCCCCGCAGTTCGGCGTCCGCACGGAAATGGGCCTCGTCGGCGAAGAATATCTTTTCCCCGGATTCTTGAGATTGGAATGCCAAGGCGGCGTACTCCTCCACGAAGGCCTCCCGTTTCTCCGCATCAGCCTTGAGCAGACGCTTTTTGGGGCGCTTGAACGCGAATCCCAGACGGTGCAGATAGTTCAGGCAAGAGCTGCGGCTCAGGCTGATACTGAAGCGCTCCGAGGCAAACAGCCGCACCACCTTCCAGTTCCAGTTGGCCATTACGATGCCCGACTTGGCGGGCAACTCCTGCACCGCGGCACTCAACGCCGCCTGCTGCGCCTCTTCGAGGGCGGGGGGGAACCACCGGACTGCTCGAAGATCAGGGCCGCCGGACCTCCCTCGCTGAAGGCGGTGGCCCATCTGCCGATGGTGTGAGCATCCCGGCCCAGTGCATGGCCGGTGGCCGAGGCGGTCATGTTCCGGCACAGGAGCCACAGAGCGTGCCACCGTTCTCTTTCCCGAGGCGTCGGCGCCAGGTACATCCTGCTGCGCACACCAGCCAAGTCCAACTGCCACCGTTCCA
Organism: Dehalococcoidia bacterium; assembly: GCA_965262865.1. GTDB lineage: Bacteria > Chloroflexota > Dehalococcoidia > Lucifugimonadales > UBA3495 > VXOI01. Next base: position 4,258,979 of record OZ253565.1, on the reverse strand, counting down.
AGTCCGGTCTTATCCCCCTCATACCCATCACCATCCCCACTCAGTCTGTTCCCCGTCCTGACGCTATACCTCCCTGATTCTAGCCAACGTATATGCAGGTTCCACCTTGGCTTTGGTTTAGTTGATTACCGACGTCAGCGCCGGGAAAATGGACGTAGGTCAGCCAGCCCCCGGAACAGGAGATGCGAGGATGGTCAACTGGAGTAACTGCCCCGAGGTGGAGAGCGTGCCGGGCAAGGTGAGCGGCAACTGGGTCTTCAGAGGCACCAGGCTGCCGGTGTACTCCCTCTTCGAGAACCTGGCAGGAGGAGCCACCATCTACGACTTTATGGAGTGGTTCGACGGCGTGGATGAATCGGACGTGAAGGCGGTACTGGAGTTCGTGGCCCAGGACCTGCGGGCCAGGGTGCCTGATGCGAATACTGTTCGATAAGGGAACGCCCAGGCCGCTGCGCCGCCGGCTCTTCGGGCACGAGGTGGAAACGTCCGTGGAGCGGGGATGGGACACCCTCGCCAATGGCGAACTGCTGGACCGGGCCGAAGAGGCCGGGTTCGAGGTGCTGCTCACCACCGACCAGAGCATCCGGTACCAGCAGAACATGATGAACCGCCGGATCGCGGTCGTGGTCCTGATGAACACGAACTGGCCGCGCATCGCGAGGAACACTGAGGTCGTCCGAGTTGCCCCGGAAGAGCTACAGCTTGGCGAGCTCAGGGAAGTACAGATCCCGTAGGTTCCCCGAAGTAAAACCCGTGTTAAGGTCATCTTATCACGAGTTTTACTCGCTCCCCAAAATGACAAAGGCTTGGTCGTTGTCCATGCTCTATGAGTACCTTCGGGCTTCTTTGATGAGCGGGTTCGAGCGGGGCTAGGAGAGGAACGCTATCAGCTGTGCGGCAATTCCTGCCATGTCTGATTGAGATGCGGTGTCTACAAAGTTCACCAACCTTTGGTCTGCCGAGATGCCTCTCACTTGGGCAAGCAATACTGACTGCCCGGTGATCCCCATTGACGAGGAGAGTGGAAATACGATGGGTGATGTTCTCCGAGGTTTGCGGGTCACGATCGTTATCATCGCCATGAGGTTGGCTGGGTTGTAGTGCAATATGAGAAGCTCGGTTGTGACCGAACCGGAAGCTGATGGCCTAGCCGAGAGATTTGTAGTCCAGACATCCCTCCGGTTACAGTCAGGGTCTGGGATGTCCTCTGCCCCACCTATCAGGCGGTGCAGGGCGAACACCACGTCGTCGAGTTCGTATTGCGTCGCACTGCCGATTACGGAAGACCGGAGGGCCGAGGTCGGCACTGTCCTGATGTCGGGGACCAGGCAGGTGGAGTAAGTGGACGCTATGTGAATCTCCCACCAATGTTCGTGGTTGGGGCCTGGGGTCGTTAGTGGAGCGATGATTGCGTAGCCGTTGGAGTTGAACCAATCCGGGTTGATGATAAGGCAGGGGCGGTTTCCTGTGGCCTCATGGCCTACGTAAACCCAGTTGTTGACACGCCTTATCTCGCCTCTTTTCACAGGGTTCCTTCTGGTGGCTCATACGAGATGCCCAGCGAAGCCAGTTCTGCGTACTCGTCAGCGGATTCTTCCAGTTCCTGCTTCGCGGCGGCGATCGCCTGTTCACTGAGTCCCTGCGGTCTTTTGGAGTAGCCTACGGCAGAGTGGACTGCTCTCTCAGCGCTGCAGAGCGCGTAGCAGATCGGGATCTTGGGTTCGGTGAACCTCATGCCTAGCACTAGGTGGCTCAGCCGTTTGCAAGCAGTTATCTCTATCCAGTCCGAGAATATTGCTTCGGCGGCTTCGCCGGCTGCCATTTCGGTTTTCCTGGAAGCTATTTCTCTAAGGTCCCGGTAATCCTCCTGCGTGAGCCAGGTCGCCACCAGCCTGTCCAGTCTTCGGATGAAGCCCTGGTTGACCTCGTTCTCGGTGAAGACCTGCCCCCACCCGGGTCTGTCGAGCTGCAGCAGCAGCTCCCAGTGAGTTCCTGGCAGCAGGGTCGGGCTTTCTATGGTTTCAGGCCTTGGGCCAACGCGATCGGGCCAGGCGAGTAAGGCCGTGAGATCGAGTGTCAATGAGGCCATTTCTTTAATTGACGTCAATGTCTGTCCTAGTTGGCGTAGTAACTGCATCATCCGACGCGGCGATAGTGGCAACCTAGCACAAGGAGTTCATTCCGCCAACGACGACGCCACCGTGCAAAATTTATGTGCTCGGCCGCCAAACGGTGGGGTCGCAGAAAACGAGGCGCCTCAGAGCGGAGTCGGACCCGTACCCGAAGCTGCCATCAGCCTCGTCCATGGTCCAACGGCACTCAAAGGTTCCTGGCGTGTCATTCACGGTCGCTTCACCCCTCGACACCCATATGACCGGCGCAGTGTTTTCCAGGTCGGTCACGCGAAACTCTGATAGAACGAAACCCTCAAAAACCTGGCGCAGTTGCCCGACCATTTTACCGGGCGTTGTCTCCTGGTTTCCGAACTGCCGTGTTGGAAAGCGTGCTAGAGCACCGAAGTTGCGCGCACGCCAGCTGTTCAGGAACTCAACGGTAAATGAATGGATCTCGTGGTCTTCGAAGCCAGCATCTGAATCTGAAAGATGACTTGGTTTCCAGGCATCAAGCATTTTCTTGATTCTCGCGGTGTCGCCCATCTGTTGAAAGGCTTCCCGGAGCGTTGGCTTAGGAGCTTCCGGCTGGTGGGCCTTCTCAGTCGCTGTCGCCCAGTCGACAACTGCGAACAGCATGTTCCATGCTTTAGTAGCGACGACCACATTGTCGAATCGAGTGATTGTGCCGTGGACTATACCGTGCCGGTGCAATTCGTAGACTTCCTCGTCGACTCGCTTCTTGATAGTCTTGTTGTATGCCTTGAGGGCGTTCGTTAGCCCCAAGTGATGACCAACCACGCTGTCCCAAGCGGTCATGGCATCAGGGTCTCGAGAGGAAAGGTCATGCCTCACATCCGGTTCGAAGTCGTTGACGAAACCATCCATTACCGCGATCAGATGAATGGCGGCGCTGTCAAACTGTCCGGCGGCATAGTGCTCACGAGCTCGCTCGATCTGGTGGGCACGCTCTCGGAGACCGTCCACAGTGTATAGTCGGCGGCTCCAGAAGGCCAAATAGTTCTCATCTCGATAGGTCTCAATGAATTTCTGCTCAGCTTCTTCGCTGGTGGTCGAATGCTCCAGAATCGCCTCAACCGTCGAGATGTTAACCGAATCGTGGAATATCCAATTCCTTGGTCCGAGTAGGCCATAGAAGAGATCGACGACGGACACAAGGTGAGTGAGTTTATGTTCTAACTGGAGCGATTCAGAGTGCTGCTTCCGGGCGATGAATCGTGTCAGCAGTTTTAAGCCCTGAATCTGACGGGTTAACTCCTGGTAGGATGGCAGGTCGCTCGCCGACCCGTAGGGTGGTTGTATCTGTACGGATGGTGTCGTCATTCGATAATTATAAGAGATACCAAGGTCCCGGCCCAGATGGCACTATGTAAATGACGTGCGGCCAGTTCAGTGTTGTATGGGTGTGGTCGCCCAGTTACGGCCTAGCGGCGAGACTAGACATCTTTTGGGTCAAGATTTAGAGACGCGACACTGGATGAAACTTGGATTGGAAACTCTCCGCGCACTACCCCTCTGGCGCTCGAGGAGGTCGCTGTCCAATTTCCCGTGAGTGTTTCACCCGCAAGATTTGCATCACACACCAGGTGGATGGGATCGAGTTCGACTCGTGCGCCGGGCCGAAGGTCATCATCCGGAAATTCGATCCTTACAGAGCCAGAGTTGTCAATCTGGGGCCCCCAGAGGTCCAGCATGTCTAATCTAGACGCCGCGTTGATACCGGGCAAGTGGAACTCTGGGGCCGACCCCCACTTGCGAGGAGGCCTTGGCATTTCTGGCATATCCTCCTCGGTGTTGCGATATGCCCACACTTCGCCTTCGATGGACACCTCGACGCGAGCGCCTGAAAAGTTATTCTCCGTCTCGTTGACAACGACCAGTTCCAAACCAGGGGCGCGATCCATAAGAGCCGCGCAACAAATTATGGCTGGAAGCAGCGGAGCCATTTCGGAGACGTACGACTCCACCTGCCGTCTGTATTCCTCGGGACTGCGTTTCTCAAAGTTTAGGCCTGGTGTTGAGCTCCTTCCCCGATCTGGTTCCTGCTCAAGCGGTTCAAGCAGGGCGCGCTTTAGGCGCTCGCACCATTCCGAAACCGCGTCGGGCCCACAGGCGACCGGCACTGCAGTCGCGGTATGGAGAACCTCGACACTGATGCCGCTGGCTTGCGCTGCACTGGCGGCGAAACGCCGGACCAGCATGTCGTAGTCTTCCTGCCCCGCAAGTTCAGTTTTGCCGTGTCGACGTATGAAGACATCCCCCTTGCGACACCCCCAGGCGCTGCGCTCATTCGATTGAAAATCGGCCAGCATTGCGACTATCTGATCGCCGGGCTCCGGAGGCTCAACGGTGATCACAAGGACTTGCTTCCCTTCGTGCTGCACATATTGCGGACTCCAGCGAACCGTATCCCGCACAAAACGTGATATGCGGGCATGGAGGTCGGCGTTATCAACGGGGCTGACTCCGCTTACGTTGCCTGGCTCGACACCTATGACCAAGTAGGAACAACCACCAGCCCATCCCTTAGCCACGACCGGGTCCCGGTTGGCAAATCCTGCAATGTACCTGGCGACCCGCGCCATCCAACTCCTGTTGGTAAGGTCCGCCTCTCTTTTCCACTCCAGCCAGTCCGGTTCTGATTCGGTTGACGGTGCGGATGAGATAGCTCGAACCAGCTCGACAAGTTCATTGACCGAGCGGAACTGTCTCGAGGTATCCAGCGTCAGTGCCATATACAAATAGTAGGTTAGGGCCTAATTAATCTCAATTTCTTCTGGCCGCCTTCTGGCGTCGATGCGGTCCCGGGCGGCCTTGGTAGGCTCCCGGTTACTCGTCCCGCTCTGCATCGTCTCCCCTCCGGCTCCTTTCATACGGGACACAGGGCCGCGTTGCGTCGGCTTTGTGCCGGATGCCGTTGGTCGAGCGCAACGCGGCCCTGTGTCCATTGTCCTACGCGCGTGACAGGATTCGCAATGGGCTGCTGTCCTCAAATCCTGCTGGTCTAGGTCGGCGCCGAAATGTCAGGGGCCTTAAAACGCATCCTGGGAGGTGGGTACGGGTTGTATGGATTCATTCTTTCGTAACCAACCGGTTCATAGAAGGCAAAGTAGGCACCAGCAGTGGTCCTCATTCGCATATCTCGCCATATGCGGATCTTGGAGAATTCTCGGAAGCCAGTCTCCACGGGTACTCCTAAACCAAAGCCAAGGTGAAACCTGCATATACGTTGGCTAGAATCAGGGAGGTATAGCGTCAGGACGGGGAACAGACTGAGTGGGGATGGTGATGGGTATGAGGGGGATAAGACCGGACTTGGAACGGTGGCAGTTGGACTTGGCTGGTGTGCGCAGCAGGATGTACCTGGCGCCGACGCCTCGGGAAAGAGAACGGTGGCACGCTCTGTGGCTCCTGTGCCGGAACATGACCGCCTCGGCCACCGGCCATGCACTGGGCCGGGATGCTCACACCATCGGCAGATGGGCCACCGCCTTCAGCGAGGGAGGTCCGGCGGCCCTGATCTTCGAGCAGTCCGGTGGTTCCCCCCCGCCCTCGAAGAGGCGCAGCAGGCGGCGTTGAGTGCCGCGGTGCAGGAGTTGCCCGCCAAGTCGGGCATCGTAATGGCCAACTGGAACTGGAAGGTGGTGCGGCTGTTTGCCTCGGAGCGCTTCAGTATCAGCCTGAGCCGCAGCTCTTGCCTGAACTATCTGCACCGTCTGGGATTCGCGTTCAAGCGCCCCAAAAAGCGTCTGCTCAAGGCTGATGCGGAGAAACGGGAGGCCTTCGTGGAGGAGTACGCCGCCTTGGCATTCCAATCTCAAGAATCCGGGGAAAAGATATTCTTCGCCGACGAGGCCCATTTCCGTGCGGACGCCGAACTGCGGGGCAAATGGGTGCTCCGGGGAGAGCCAGCCTTGGTGGACTCGACTAGCCCGCGCTACGGAGAGAAGGCCAGCTACTATTCGGCGGTGTGCCTGGAGACCGGCCAGGTGGAGTGGATGGAACTGGAGGGGAACAGCAACTCAGGAACGTCGGCAGCCTTCCTGGAGCAGTTGAGGGAGAGGCACAGCGGTCGGCTGAACGTGATCTGGGACAACGCGCCGGCCCACCGGGGATACGCGGTGCGGGAATGGCTGGGCAAGCCCGGAGTGAACCTGCGGCTGGTGAACCTGCCGGGATACAGCCCGGACTTCAACGCTGACGAGGCCATCTGGGGCTGGGCGAGAGAGGAGGCCACCGGAAATCTGTGCTTGGGGACCAAGGAACTGGTTCAGGAGAGGGTCGGGAACTTCTTCGATGGGCTGGCCGGGCGGAAAGAGGAGGTCAAGCGCCGCTGCCGGACCATCCTGCAATCAAGAGCAGAGGGGCTCCCGCGTAACCCTCGTACCGATCCCCACCACCGGCCATATGTACATCCCACCTTGGCTTTAGTTTAGTACTCCAACGACGAGTTGTTTGATAGGATAGTTGTCAAGATGATAGTGGGTGGTTTGGGTGATGGATGGGGCGAGTTTCGAGCGGGTTTACGACAACTTTCAGGACTTTCACGCCTTCTTCGCGGCCTCCTTCGGCCGCAAGCAGTGGCGGGAGCACAGCCGGAACTATCTTCAGGGGCTGCTGGTGCAGGCTGGGGAGCGGCGCAACGCCGAGAACCTGTCGGAATCGGTGGGCATCTCGGCCCGGGCGATGCAGCGTTTTCTGACCGAGGCCCGGTGGGACGATGCCGCGGTCATCGGTCGGCTGCAGGAATACCTGGCCCCCAGGCTGGCTCACCCCGAGGCGGTGTGGGTGTTGGACGGCAGCGACTTTCCCAAGCAGGGACGGAAGTCGGTGGGGGTAGCCCGGCAGTACTGCGGCAGGCTGGGGAAGGTGGCCAACTGCCAGGCGGGGATGTTCCTGGCCTACGTCAGCCCGCTGGGACAGGCATTGGTGGACAAGGGGCTGTATCTGCCCGAGAGTTGGATCTCCGACCAGGACCGGTGTGCGGCGGCGGGTGTGCCCGAGGAGCGGCTGAGCTACCGGTCGAAGACGGAGTTGGCCTTGGAGCTGCTGGAGCGGGCCCTGGGGTTGGGCCACCTCAAGGCCGGATGGGTTGCCGGGGACGACGCCTTCGGGATGTCGCCGTCCTTTCGGGAGTCCCTGGCGGGCCTGGGGATGCGCTACGTGCTGGACGTTCCGGGCAGCACTCCGGTCTGGCCCCTGGAGTTGGCTTGGACCAGTCCGGGGTCTCAGGGGTCCGGGCGCCCCCGCAAGCCCAGGCTCAGGGACGGGCAGCGTCGTACCATGGAGCAGCGCAGTGGCGAGTTGCCGGATAAGGCTTGGCGGGAGATAACGGTGGCCCAGGGAAGCCAGGGACCGCGGAGCTATATGTTCTGGGCCCAGCGGGTGCGGGTAACCCGGAAGGGCAAGCCGGGCCAGGAGGCATGGGCCGTCTACCGCCGAAACCTGGACGGCAGCGAGCCCCGCTACTACCTGTCCAACGCTGCCGAGGATACTCCCCTGGAGACCCTGGCCTATGTGGGCAGTTCCAGGTGGCCCATTGAAACGGAGTTCGAGACGGAAAAGGGCGACGTGGGCCTGGACGAATACGAGACCCGTAGCTGGTCCGGCTGGCATCACCACATAGCCATGTGCCTGCTGGGTGGAGCGTTCCTGCTGGGCCTGCAGCAGGACTGGGGGGGAAAAGATGCCCCGGATCACCCGTCCCCAGGTGTACCGGGTGGTGCGGGAAATGCTGCCCCGGGAACGGTTCGGACCGGAGGAGTTGCTGCTGTGGCTGGAGGATACGCAGCTACGCAACGAGCGGGCGCGCCGCTCCCACCAGAGACGCCGCTCCGCCCGCCGTGAAGGCAGGATGGAGCCACCACCTTAAACGCGTCGTTGTAGTACTAGGGAAATCATGTGTAGTGCTTCACCTCGCAGACACTCTGCGATCTCTTCCTCAGTCAGGGTATGGATTTCTGTGAAGCAGCAGCCGGTAGTGGACTCATAGCCATTCGCCCATCGGGTGAGGTCAGGGTAAGGCCCGACTACCATTTCCCCTGTGCTTATCTTCCAGCCAATCATCCAGTCCCGGCCTTTATAGCTGGTTCCTTGGTAGCTCATTTATCACCCTCCTTTCCGTAAATGTCCCAAGTGGGCAGACACGAAGTATAAGGAGACTATGACGTCCCTGCGTGAGGCTACTCGAGATACGTCTAGATTTCCGCTGGTCTTTGCCGAGAACGCTAACTACGGCTTCAGGCGCAACCTCTGGGGTCTACGCCCGATAGGGACAGGAGTTGCTGTCGTCCTTCTTCTTTTCTCTTGGACGTTGCTGTTGTTGACGGTATGGGGCGGCCTTGGCCACATCCGTGGTGGAACGTTCTCTCCAACCCTGACAGCGTTGTAGTCATCCGGATCGCGGTCGCAGCTGCAAATACAGTCATTGCCGGCTTTTGGCTGTTTTAGGTAAAACCAGCGTGGGTCAAGGACGATGCTAACGCGTACGCGCTCCGGCTTCTGGAGTCGGTTCAGACATTAAGGGCGACATAGGTTTCGCCTCTGCTTCCATAGCTCGCGGCCCGGTAGAACTCCATTAATTCTGCTGCCTGGTTAGTTGTTAACACCGTGGCTTGAAACACACGGTCCGAACCGTCGGCGTTTAACCTTACTTCGCTCCATCTGAGTACCACGGAAGAGGGTTGGCAGTTTATCCCTCGGTCACAATCTTGCCTCATTCATTGTGCCGTTCCCCAAGTAGAACCTTGGCTTGAGCCCCGCTCCAAAAACCCTTCACGCCCTTTTTGTGCGCCGAGTATTGTTGAGATGAGTTTTCGAGCACCTCGACAAAGCTGGTCGGTGGCAGTTTGGGCCCTGCACAAAAACGCCCGTTCTCTGTGCAGAAGGAGAGCCATCGGCATTGACAAAACCGCGCAACCTGCAAATCTCTATATAGGAGTTTTTATGGAGACTCTTTACGATTCGAAAGGCAATGCTGTTGCATACTTACTCGATGACGACGAGTCGATTTACACCTTTAAGGGCCAACCAGTAGCGTGGCTGTCGGGAGACCATGTATATAGTTATAACGGCAAATACTTAGGGTGGTATCAGTCCGGCTCGCTGTACGACCGCTCCAGTAGACCCGCGCTGTTCACATCAGGGGCATCAGGTGGACTGCCAAGCCCGCAAGGAGGGCTGATCCTGGGCGAAATGCTCGCTCGGCAAGGCCAGCACGTGCCGCTCGACAGGCAAGCCCCGCGCGTCCTGCACGAAGCACCTCTTGGTCAGCCCTCTCCGGTGTGGAATTCTTCAACTCTTAAGTGATTCTGGCTTATTCTATGGTTTGGTTTATCCCTCTCTTCGCCTACCAGGTGGGCTCAACGTGAGGCTTAAATGAAAGCGGAAGATTTAGCCCTTGCCGATAAGCACATCCAGATGCATTCCAATGGGCCGAGGAAATGGTGCAAGTTCTGTTCGGGCACGCCATTGCCCGATGACTCCGAGATGTCGGGAACAAGATACGGATGGGTCAGCGTCAAGGAGGAAATAATCGAAGGGCGGCCATACATGCCCCAAGCGGCGTTGGACAGTACCGCACGCACGATGTACGACCCACAGGAACATACTGACTTCAAACTACTCATACGCACTGGCGCTGGCCCGGAAGGAGAGCTAATTTCAAATTACAAGCTCTACCAAATTTCCAAGTTCGATATGGCCGGCTTCCGACTCAACGCCATAGCAACCATAGAACTGCCAATTTGGAGACAGCACGAAGAGGAATGGTTTAGGGCATTCAAAGGTGCGCCACTACAGATCAAAGACCCTGGGTTGGCCGCCGCAATCTCCAACACGTACTTCATGGAGGTTACCGACACAAATTTTCAAGTAACCAGCCCCATGAATAGCGACGACCGTAGCCTAGTAGTGCAACAGCGTAGGATTGATAGATAATTAGCTGTGGTATTGCCGGGACACGTCAAAAGCTAAGGTGATGTTGGGAGGATGGGGATGCCAGCGAAGAGGTACCGGGTCAGTCTGAGTGTAGAGGAGCAACAGGAACTGAAGGGACTGGTGTCCCGGGGACGGACGGCAGCATATAAACAGACCCACGCCCGCATTATGCTGCTCAGCGATGAAAATCAAGAGCGCGGGGCGATGAAGGACGAGGAAATAGCCCGGGTCCTGAGGGTGGGGGACGCCACGGTGGGACGGGTGCGCCGCCGCTGTGTTGAGGAGGGAGTGGAGGCAGCCTTGGGACGCAGGGAGCAGGTCAACCGCCGCCCGAGGAAGCTGGACGGCCAAGGAGAGGCCCACCTGACTCACCTCGCTTGTAGCGAACCGCCGGAGGGCCGTGCCGGTTGGACGCTGCAACTGCTGGCTGACCGGCTGGTGCAATGTGAGATAGTGGACAGCATCAGCCCCGAGACGGTGCGCCAAACGCTGAAAAAAACGAACTCAAGCCTTGGCTGAAGGAGTGCTGGTGCATCCCGCCCAAGGCCAATGCCGAGTTCGTCTGTGCCATGGAGGACGTGCTGGAGGTGTATCACCGTCAGTTCGAGGACAACGAGGTGCTGGTGTGCCTGGACGAGACCAGCAAGCAACAGGTGAGGGAGACCCGCAGCCCCTTGCCGCCGCGTCCGGGGACTGCCATGGCCTACGATTACGAATACGAGCGCAACGGGGTGAGCAACCTGTTCATGCTGTTCGCGCCCTTGGAGGGGTGGCGGCGGGTGGAGGTGACGGACCAGCGAACCAAGGCTGACTGGGCCCGGGTGGTGCGACAACTGGTGGATGTGGACTACCCGGACAAAGACCGGATAGTCTTGGTGATGGACAATCTGAACACCCACCGCCTCTCGTCCCTGTACGAGGCCTTCGAGCCTGCAGAGGCGAGACGCATTGCCGAAAAGCTGGAAATCCACTACACGCCCAAGCACGGCAGTTGGCTGAACATGGCCGAGATAGAACTGGGAGTGCTGGCGCGCCAGTGTCTGGACCGCCGGATACCGGACCAGCAGACATTGAAGCAGGAAACCAAGGCTTGGCAAGGGCAGCGGAACCACGACGCAATTCGGGCCAACTGGCGTTTCACCACCCAGGACGCGCGCATCAAGCTCAAGTCCCTCTATCCCTTAATTCAACACTGATGGACTACTAGAGGCTCGCATCGTCATGAGAGAAACTTTGGGAGCAGCGCTCCGAAGACACAAGGGTAAGTCTTTTGTCGCCTTGGGAACTATAGTCGGAGCTGTCATCAGTGGCGGGATTGGATCTGCCATCACTGTCTTAGTTGGCTGACGGCTCCCTATGGTTCACTTGCCGGGCCTTCAGTGCAGCGCGCCGTTTCCTGCATCTGGACAATACCAGCAGGATAACGACACGTATTTTACCGAATGATGCCTACAACCTCCGGCTACGCCACTAAGTCTGAATTTGGTTCGCGCAAGGTCCGATATGACGAGCAGCATCCCTGTCACATACGTCTACGCCCGGGTTAGCGAGAGCGGCAACGCCACCTTATCTTGGAGACTCAGGTTCACAAACTCTAAGAGGTGTCGACCCGCAAAGGGCATATCTTCGCCGACGAGATGAGCGACAGGTCCAGGTCCCACCCCGCCTAGAACGAGCTGATGACGCGGATACGGCCCAGCGATACTATCGGGGCCCCCAAGGCAGAACGTCGGTATCGTGGTCATCGGGGAGAGCATCAACACCCCAGATGCCAGTGCGGCGGTCATGCTCTTACACAGGCTGATACTGATCAAGGGGTTCACCAGGTGAAGTCCATCAGCGAAATGACAAAGGCCGGCCTGGAGCGGGCCAGGGCATAGGGCCAGAAAGCGTGGACACCCTGCGGCTCTCACACCAGGGCAGGTGGAGGAAAGCCGGCGAATGTAAGCGGAGACACCTTCGATCCGGCGCATAGCCCGCCTCATACAGATCCCGGAGGGTACCGTGAGGCGGGCTCTAAAGCTCGACGCGGGACACCCAGTACTTTCAAAGACTTGAAATCAGGCCACTCCAGACGGACGAGGCCAGGGCGAGGCATAGTGAATACTTTAAAGGTCATGATCGGAGTCGGAGACCCGCATGGGGAACGGTTCGAGGATCTGGAAGTTACAGTGAACACCGGTCGGACTTTCACGGAGGTACCCCGAGAACTCCTCCAGCGCATGGAAGTGCCGGTTGAGCGGCGGGTCAGAGCAAGACGGGCCGACGGCAGCAGAATCCCGGTAGACGTCGGGTGGACCATCATCAGGCTGGAGGGACAAGAGTTCCCCACCCCGGTGGTCTTCGCAGAACCGGGGCAAACCGGTGTGCTGGGCAGGGTGACCATGACCGCGGCGCTGCTGGCCGTCGACTCACAGTCGGGACAACTGGTACCGACAATACTGACGCGTTAGCAAGGTGGGGAGAGGACATTTTCACCGATGAGATGACCGGCAGATCCATGTCACGGCTCACGTAGAACGAAAATGCTGCCTTGAGTGAGTTCCCAGGACTCCATAGCCGTAGCCTGGCCAGACTGGTTCAGTCTGGATTCTGATGAGGGGATGGAGATCGAGGCGGGGATCACCAAAAAACATTGGCATGGTGGGCATCAGAGAGAACATCAACACCGACGACAGTAATGCTTTCTGCTAACAGCCGCCTTCACCAACCCGGCATTCCGCAGTGGGGGCATGGTCGGCGGACTGTCCTACGCCATTGGACGCCACCCTTTGCAGGGATCGCCTGACGGCAGTGCAGACACCGGCCTTGGTAGTCGTTGTCATCGGCCAGGTCCTCGGCCACCATCTGTAGGCAGTCGTCGCTCCAGCACGTCCCCATGGGTTCCTCGACGCAAGGGTGGGCTTTGCCAAGGCCGTAGTGTACGGGGTGCCCTATGTCCCCCTGCCTCTCTCTGAGGACAGCCTCCAGGCGCTCTGATTCCTCCGGCGTGACGGGGTCGTCCTCGGTCATCGCGGCGGCGTAGGCCCGGTGGGGCGGAGACCACCAGAACTCGCTCGCCGTCTGGGGTCATTGTCCAAAGCGCCACGGCAGCACCTCTTGTGGTTCCGTCTCTTCCAGCTTACAGCGTGTCGCACCAGTGGCAGCTGTAGGAACGCGCGATAAGTACAATTAACGGTCATGGCAAGGGCAACGCCGGAGGGGCGATTTTCGAGACAGTTTGGGGCTCGGGAGTGATCCTCACTTGAGAAACTACTCCGTGCTCAAGAACAAGTTGGGGCCGTAAGGCTAAGATGAAAAGGATTCCAATTGGAGGAATACTAGTCTTGATAAGGTCGATGCTCTGGCGAATCCTACAGAACATACTCAGGCTCATCGTGACATTGGGCATTCCTATACTCGCACTGTGGCAAGGAGAATTTCTGGACCACAAGGCCGAGGGACTCCCGTGGTGGGTTGCCGTAGCAATCGGCGCTCTAATTGGAGGCTTTGTGGCTACCCCTGCAAGCAACATTGGTAATCTAATCTGGGAAATTCTTGGCGTCTACCTGAGAAGAGGTGTTAAGGCGCCGAGGGGATGTACAGAGGAAGAAACTCGAGTTCTCAGAGAACTCGAATACAAGAAATGGGTCTGGCGCCAGCAGAACGCAAGTCTTTTCGTGATCGCGGGTAGTGTTATACGCAGGGTGTTCCTTCCGATTCTAATAGGAGTGGCACTACTCTTTGTTCCGCTGACGGTAGCAGTTAGTCCAGGTGAACCCATAGTCGGGATTATCTTGGCAGGGTTTTTTATTGTCGCAATTACAGCAATGGTGCTCGCTTTAGGGTTCGGGATAGCCACCGGCCTTGGGATCAAGTCCTTCCATCACCAAGAGTGAGTCAAACTCTAGTGTAGGCTGTGTGCACTTGCCGACGATACGTTCCGCTGCTCTCGGAAAGGCGCGTTTCACGTGAAGTCGAGTTCCTGTCTTTCTAAAGGCGGAACGGTGATGTCGCACGCGGCACTTGCCGGAGCAGAAGTTCCGCTCCCTGAGTCGCCACACCCAGATGGTGCGACCGCAGGTCCAACAGGCGGCAATCTTCCTCATATCGTTACACCGTGTAACGCTAAGAACCGGACTACTGTGTCGAAAATCAGGGTCATCCGGACCACTCCCTGCTCTGAGAGGGCAAGTGTTCTTGAAGATGGCGTCGCCCTGACCAACCTCATTCAGTCCGCCCCAGGGTGCTGCGGAGCGTAGACCTGGGCACCCCGTACTTCCGTGCCACCGCCGCCACCGGCATTCCTTCCCCCACGTCCTGCCTGATGGCGATGAGCTGGTCGGCGGTGAGACGCCGCGGCCGGCCCAGTTCCACGCCCTTCGCCCTTGCGGCTTGTAGCCCCGCCTTGGTCCTGCGGCTGATGTTCTGTCGCTCCTGGCTGGCCACGTAGGCCGCCATGCTGGCCAGGACGTTGCCCATGAAGGCCTCGGGCGAGTCGGGATCGGCGTCCAGGTACTTCGTCCACTGGACCTCGCTGTCGGCCAAGGACCGCAGCCGGATGCCGCGGCGCTGCAGGTCGTAGATCGCCCACATCGTCTCGAGGTAGCGCCGTCCCAGGCGGTCGATGGCGGCCACCACCAGCACGTCGCCCTGAGCGAACTGCCGGTCCAGGACGTGCCACTGGTCGCGGCTGTTGTAGTCCTTGGCCCCCGATGCCGCGACATCGGCGTAGATCTGCGCGGGGTCCACGCCGGCCTCGACGAGCTGGCGGCGCTGGACGTGGGGGTCGCTGCCGGGATGGCCGGGCTCCTGGTCCCGGCTGGTGCGGATATAGCCGTAGGTGGACATATCCCCATCCTACCCTTTTTCGCCAGGGGGTCACAAGAGGGAAATGTCAGCATTTTCGCCAGTGGCGAAAACCGGGCGTTTCCCGCCATCATTGATCTCTCATGGCGGCCAGCATAACTACCACGCTGCAACCGGCATCAAGAAGCCAGGCTACTCACCAACCCCGAAACCCAGTCCACCGCCTCGGGGTACTGCTCCAAGTCCAATACAAATTCCTGCCCCCGACCCACACTCCGCAGATAAGCGTAATCACTGTCATACTTCCAGCGCCCCAAGTCTCCATGGTAGCTCAAGGGCGTCTTGTTCCCATCGGGATAGAACCACCGCGGCAGCTGCCATTCGGACACTCCCTTGCCAGGCTCCGTAAGTATGAGCCTGTCATCGAACCGCTGAAAAACCCCAAACCCCGGCGCTGAAAGGCCATCGCCCAAGTCCAGGTTCTCCGACGCCACATGCACTGTGTTCGTCTCATCGTAGCCGCCAAGGAAGTGGTCGTGATACCGCGCCCACCGGAACCTCTCATCGGACTCTATCCGATCGACCTTACAGACCTCCCCTATCTGCAACCAACCCCACAACAGGTGCAACCGACGGGCGCCCCTCACAAATCGCCAACCCGTGCGACTTGCCTCAACCTGCCGGTACAGGCCGAAGAACAGGAAAAAATCACCCGCCGCCACACCCTCTTTCTCCAAATGGCGTTGCGCTATTTCGGCCTGCCCCAACAGCGCTCGCCATCCAGGCTCCCGGGGATAGGCCCCGGCATCAAGATCAGGATCCAAGTGGGCCTCATCCCCAGGGCCTAGACGCTTTTCAGGGTGCCGTCTCTGGGTAAGGTCACTTACCAATTTACCGATATTTGTGTCGCGGTGCTCCAAGTCCCCATAGGTGATACCCGATCCAGAAGACGGAATCGGCAGAGAGTACATCGTCCCATCCGGGAAAATAGGGCTGGGACAGCCACCGCTCGCGCTGTCAAAACCCTTCCTGCTAAGAATCAGTTTTTTTGGCTTCATGCTCAACTTACTCTGTAGGGATTCTCGGGACCGCCAGATTCAGGCCCACCACCTCAACCCGCACCACAAGAGTCAAAAACGCCGCCCAAATGATCCCATAGTCGACGTAGCCGTCCAATCCAAAAGGAAAGTCCCCCGGATGGTTAAGCACGGGGCTTCCGTTACCATTCCTGCTGCCCACAATGCGGACATGGCCTACGGACGGCCCTGCGCCACTGTACGCCGCCCTTGGCTGTGATCGCCTGCCGGCAGTGGAGACACCGGCCCTGGTACTCGTTATAGTCGGCCCGGTCCTCAGCAGCCAGATCCAGGCAGTCGTCACATCCAGCAACGGCCTCTGGCTAGTCGCTCCAGTGCGCCCTCACGGGTTCTTCCTCGCAGAGGGGGCCTCTTCCGGACCATAGTGGACGGCGTGCCCCATCCTGGCGTCCATCTCCCTGAGGGCGGCTTTCAGTCGCTCCGACTGCTCCTCGGTAAGGGGCTCGTCCTCCGTCATGGCGGCGGCGTCGGCCCGGTGGGCGGGGATCACCAGCAACCGTGTCCCGTCGGGAGTCATGGTCCAGAGCGCCATGGCAGCGCCTCCTCCGGTTCCAGTCCTCCGCATAATACAGCGCGGCGTGGCCTCCCTCCTGCTGTGCGCCGGCCCATCAACGCCGCCGGGGAGGGCATTCATCGGCCGTGGGAGAGGTTCAGGGAGGCTGCCAAAAGATCGCGCGTTAAATACCCTTACCGTGCAATCTTTCAGCACCCGGTGGGCGACGGACGTTGCAGAGCACACAGAGGACGCCGTGCTGTTGAGTATCTCGCCTTTTGCGCAAAGCTCGGCGGGCCTCCCCCTGACCTCCCGACACCAATCCGGCCCGCCGCAGGCACCTGACGCACTGCCCCCGTCGCTCATCAGGAGGAGTGGCATGTTCCGAGGAAGACAGGGAAAGCATCAATCATTGACAGCCTTCGCAAGCTCACCGTATTCCGCTTGATCCCCCTGGCAATGGTCGAAGGCAATTGTGGCCATGACCAGCACTGATGAGCTTCGCTCAGACCCAAATCCAGTCAATTAATCCGGTCTCGAAGAGACCGAGGATAGGATCTCCTGCCACCATGAGAATGTACCCAAGAGAATTTCCCGCAACCCGCCGCAAGAAGCCAAAGCGGCGTGCGGAACGACGAATCTACGAAGCCCTGGCCAGCACCGACCGCCAGGGCTTCGTCTATTACGAGTGGCGGAGGGGTTATGAGCGCATCGAGCTGGACTTCGCCGTGTGGATCGTCGGCCTGGGCCGCTTCGCCCTGCAGGTGAAGGGTGGCCACTACCTGCTCATCGACGGCGAGTGGTACCTGAAAACCAGAGATGGTCTCGTACCCATCGAGACCTCCCCCTTGGATGAGGCCTGGCTGGCCGCCCTGGAGCTGCACGACGAGATCGAGGAGCGCGCCGCAACACCCCACAACCCGTACGTCATCCCCGTGCTGGTGTTCTCCGACATGGAGCCCGATCCGGTCATCGAGGCGCTGGCCCGCCGCAAGGGAGTCTACCTGGTCTGGCGCACCGACGATCTTGTGACAGACCTGAGCGCCATCGTATGGGGCCGGGAAGTGTCCGGCGAGCTGTCCACAGACCGCATCCGCCGGGAGGTCTGCGCCGTCACCGACGGCCTGATCCGGCTGGGCGCGGCGCAAGAGGAGGCCCCAGCAAGAGCCGTCAGGCCAGTCGCCAAGTCCCCAGCGCCGTCCAGACTGGTGCTCATCCACGTTCGAGCGCGACAGGTGCGCTTCCGGCGGGGGAGCATCATCGGCCCCGAGAAGCCCCGAAGGCGGAGCGATGGACGCCCACGGTGATGGTGAGTTCCCCGCGGCCTATCAAGCTCGGAACGCCGGAAGCCGTCCGCCCCACCGGCCGATTCGTTTCGGGACGGGTCCAGCCCACCGGCTTCCACATCCCAAGCCAGTCGATGGACCAACAGAGGTGAGAACCAACATGAACATGAACGACCCAGCGGGCGTTACGCCCGCCATACTGCGGCTGCACCCGGGCCTGGACCAGGGGCAGCTGGAGCTGATCGGCCATCTCGAGGGGCCCACGCTGGGCATCGCGGGTCCCGGCACCGGCAAGACCCTGGCCGTGGCGCTGCGGGGAATCAACATCCTGCTCCGTGGGCTGGCCCAACCGGAACACCTGGTGCTGTGCACCTACTCCCGGCCCGCGGCGCGGGAACTGCAGCAGCGTTTCATCGCCCTGGCCACCGCCGCCGGGTGCCCGGGAGACCTCTCCCGGGTGCGCATCGGCACCATCCACGGCCTGTGCCGCCGCATGCTGCGTTCCCATGACCGCCGCGGCGGCCCCCGGCCGGGTTTCGCGGTGCTGAACGAGGATGAGCAGTGGCGTCTCCTGTCCCGCCGTTTCGACGACGTCTTCGGCCCCGACCTGGATGTGCTGGAGCGCGAGGGCTGGCGCTGGCGCGAACCGCATCTGTTGATCCGGCACGGCCGCAAGTTCTTCGAGAGGCTCTGCGATGAGCTCATTGATCCCGGGGAACTGATTGATTCAGGGGACCCGTTCCACGCCGCCCTGGGCCGTTGTTACCAGCGGTACCGGGACCTGCTCCTCGATGAGGGCAGCGCGGACTTTGATCACCTGCAACGGTGGGCCGCGGAGCTCCTGGAGGTCGACCGGACCGCCGGTCTCATCTCCGCCGGCATCAGGTTCCTGATCTGCGATGAGTACCAGGACACCTCGTACGCCCAGGAACACATCCTGCTGCGCCTGTGCCGCGGCCACGGCAACATCTGTGTGGTGGGGGACGATGACCAGGGAATCTACCGGTTCCGCGGAGCCAGCGTGCGGAACCTGCTCGAGTTCCCCGGGCACTTCTCCAGCTGCCATACCGTGGCGCTCAGCGTTAACCACCGCAGCCATCCCGCCATCGTGGATTTCTACGACCGGTGGATGGCCACCGCCGCCGACTGGTCGAACCCCGACCCGCAGGGCCGGCCGTTCCGGCACCCCAAGTCCATCACGCCCCATGCCGGTGACCTGTATCCGGATTATCCGGCGGCCATCCGCGTGGAGGGCTGCAATGCGGAGGAGGAGGGGGGGCACAGCTCGCGGAATTGCTGAGGTTTCTGAAGCGACAGCGGGTCATTGCAGAATACGGCCAGGTGGCGTTGCTCCTGCACTCGGTCCGGGGAAGGGCGGCCGCCGGCTACCTGGACGCCCTGGAGCGGGCGGGAATACCCGTGGACCGCAGACCGTCCGGTTCCGAGGGTCGCCGGGCTGCCGGCAGGCCCCGGGCGCTCACCGTCACCACCATCCACCAGGCCAAGGGGCGGGAGTGGGACGTGGTGATCGTGGGATCACTGGATTACTGCAATCCCGACGGGGACCCGGTGGGCCGGGAACTCCAGCATTACTGCCTGCGCCCCTCCTTCGAGCCGGCCGGCCGCACCTCGGACTTCGATCACGCCCGCCAGCACTACGTGGCCTTCTCCCGGCCAAGGGGCCTGCTGGTACTGACCTCGGGTGGTCCAGTGCATCCCCGCTTGGAGGATGCCTGGGACCGTCTGCCCCGCTGGGACAGGATGGACCGCGGGGCGCTGGCCAAGCAGCGGTTCCGGCCGACGGAGCAACCCGGCAAAACGGAACGGTCTTCGAGGCCGGTGCCTGCCACTCCATCCCTGAGGCGTCTCGACGTGTGGGTGGGCCGCGCCGCATCGCCGGCGAACCGTTCACGGCTGGCGCGGCCGGAGTGGCGCCGTTCCTAACCATATCGGCCGATGACCACCTGTGCGGCGACGTCCCTGCCGCCGCAACTCCAGCACAAGGAGGTGAACAACACCTTGCACACCAATACGGACGTCGATGCGAAAACCCGGGGTCCTCCTGCCCGGAGGCCCGTTGTGTGCCCGTCTCGACCTGCTGCCATACAGGCGGGCCGGTCGCATCCGCGAACCTGCGTGGGCAGACCCCTGCCCTGAAACAGACCCGCATCGCCGAGAGCCCTGCTGTGACCGGCTGACCCGGGAGAGATCCCAGGCCGGCCCGCTTTCTGTGTCTGCGGCGCCGGCGCAATCAGCAACACCAAATCTCAAAAGAGGCAATCGTCAAAATGAAAGTCGCAAGGAACGACAACAACAATCCCCTGAGCCCAGCCGAGATGGCGGCCTGCCAGCAGTTCGAGGCCAGCGCCCAAGCCGGCCAGGTCCTGTTCCAGCCCCAGGTGGCCAACGGCCAGCCCGCGCCGAACTGTGTCGCCCTCTTTGACGAGGTCGGGCGCTTCGGCGTCACCATCCTGGAAGGACGCTACAGCGTCGACGCCGGCCAGTGGTTCCGGCACCAGGCAGACGGCGCCAGGTCGGCCATGGACAATCCCTTGGAAAGGGCCTGGCAGGCCGCCAAGTCCGTCCACACGGAGCTCAAGCGGGAACTGGACCTCAACACCTATGTCATTGCCGTGGCCTGGTTCCCCGACATGGACGAGGACGACGACATCCTGGACGAGGCCGGTGGCCGCAGCGTGCGGCTGTTCTTCGGTCAGGCTGACCTGGCCCAGCGCCTGGTGGATCTCCCCAAGGAGGATGAGCTGCAGACCCACCTCAGCCGCCGGTACATCCAGCGGGAGGTGGAGGTCCTGAGCCGCGCTCCCGCTGGGGAGACACCGCCGCAGGCCGAGGAGGCCCCGTCCGTCGACGGACGGGCCGGCGCCCTGACGTTCCAACGGGTGGACACCGTCAACATCTACGTCACCGTCGTCAACGGCGGCGTGGGCGATGATCCTTCGCTGATCACCGTGCAGGGCCAGTAGGCCAGAGTCGCCCGGGCATGGTCTCCCGCCGTGCCCGGGCCATTTGCCTGTCAACGCCGGAGTTGAACGCCCCAGGCCCGGTTGCATCCGGAGCTGTCTCCCGGACGATTTCCCCTGCGCTTCGTTCCCTCAAGAATTGGAGACCCTCGTCCACCCCGTAATGGCCAATTGAGAGGCCAAGCGCAGCGCTTCGGCCATGGCCCAGAAATTTTTCCACCTGCGGAGGTTGAGAGCGAATTTTACCCACGCCGGATCCCGCCCGGACCTGTAGCACCGGAGGTGCGAATTTTACCCATCTGAGCCGTCGCCCCTTTCGCATTGCTGAAAATACCCACGCAGGTGTCGGGAGCCAACAGGCCAGTGACGCCAACCCGTGCGAATTTTACCCACGCGCATAACCGGGGCAGCCGCTGACGATGTATCGCTTAGTCACCCTTTCTGCCCCTGTCGTGGCCATGCCTGGGTACGACGCTTCGTTACCCAGCCCTTCCGGGCAGGAACCTGTCGATTAAGGCGATTGCAGCAACCCATGCCCCTGCCATAGTCCCTGCGGGGCTGACCGGACCTGGCGGTGGTGAAGTGCGCGCCACTCGGCCCCCGATCGCCCCAGTCACATCGCAATACACGATACGAAGGAGCAACCCATGGCTTTGAGCGAAGAGACCCCGGCACGGGTGCAGTCCCTCTACCGGGAACATCTCGAGGAGTCATTCCAAGGAACCCTGAGGGAAACCCTGAGGTTCGATCCCATCCGGGTCGAACTCACCCGGAACCAGTTCGACCGGGAGGCCCTCCACGTCACCGTGGTCTACGACGGCGGCCACGGCCTGCTGGACCCCGCCAAGCTGAACAGGATCAGCTCCCTGATGGCCGGCAGGGCTGCGGAACTGGGCATCGAAGACACCATCCTGGAGTCATACGTCCACCGCCTGGAATACACGGGGCAACGGGAATTCGTTGAAGACCCGCTGGAACAGGCCGGGGACAACGGCAAGAGGTGGCAGGAGCTGCTCAACATCGCCAGAGAACCCCTGGGGCGACGGGACCCGCCCACCGGGACCGAACTCAACCTGGCGGTCGACCGCTGCTACTTCGCCGCATATCACGCCCTGTGCCACAGCAACGCCCAGGCCCTGGCGGGGGGGCTCCGGAAACGACGCCCCGACGACTGGTCCAGAGTCTACATGGGCATGGACGAGGGCACCATCGTGGAACGGCTCCGTCAGTACCGGCGCCAGGGATCCCGCCCGGTGGGGGACTTCGGCGCCGCCTTCGCCGTCCTTCAGGAACACCGGGACCGGGCCATGGAACGTCCGGGCTCAACCTTCCTGCCATCGGAGGTGGCCTGGCTCATCCGTCGGGCGGAGAGCGCCATTGTGGCGCTGGAGGCCCTGAATGCGGAAGAACGGCGTTCGCTGGCCATCAACCTGCTGGTCGGAAGGATGCGTGGGAAGGTTCCCGGCGTCGGCGCTGCGCCGGATGCAGGCACGGCTTCGACCGGATGACGGGCCAGGCCCCGTCCGGGGAGACGACTCCCTAGAGCCTCCAGCCGCCCTCGGGGCGGCCCGCAGGAAGCAGGAACAAGTCTGGGAACTGCTCCGCATGGCCGTGGATCTCCTGAAGGAGATATTGAGCCCCACGCTTCCACGGCGCGGTGGACACCGTCCCGTAGAACCACGGGCCGGACCCGATCCGAAGCGGCACAATGCAGCAGGAGGAATCGTCAGGGCGGCAATGCTGACTGTTCCCGCTCCACCGGCCGAAGTCCTTCCCCACCGGGGTGAAAGGGCTGGCGTCAACCATCATCCACCGGCTCCCATGTGCCCCGTGTGGTCGCCGGCCTGCCGATTCCTCGGCCCCCGCCGCCGGAGAGCGCGCGAAACCAGATTCAGGAGCGATATCGATGCAACCCAGAGATCTCCCTGCCCCCGGCAACAGCGAAAAGCATGGCGAGGACCGGGCCACCTCAGCCATCCTGGCCAGCGGCGGCGCCGACGGGGTATCCGCTTTCGCCCTCCGCCACTGGCCCCCGGACGGCAACCCGACGGAGCCGGTGTTCATCACCTGGCTGCTGGGCATCGGACGGTTCTGCCTGACGGTGAGGTACGGCCGGTACTCCCTGAAGGGCGCTGCCTGGTACCTGGACAGCGGGTCGGGCCCGCGGGCCACGCCGTCGCCGCTGGACCAGGCCCGGTTCGAGGCGCTGCGGGTGACCGGGGCCTTGCAGCGGCGGCTGAACCGGCGGGCGCCCGTGTCGCCGGCCCTGGCCTTCTTCGACATGAAGGAGGACCGGCGCCTCGAGCGCCTCGCCCGCCGGAGCGGCGTTCCCCTGCTCTGGGGCCTGGAGGGCTACACCGGCAGGCTGGCTGACGCTCCAACTGATGCAGGCCTTCGCCAATCGCTGGAAAGGTCCCAGGCCCTGGAGGAAATATCCTCACTGGTCTGATACTCTCCTCCCGTCGGCGTGAGGTCATTCCGCGCTGGTGGGAGGCATTCCCAATCCACGTCGGCGTCCTGGTACTGAAGCCATTCAGGATTGACGGGGATAGAGGCGACTGAGTTTGACCCTGGGGTCCTGGGCAGTGAACCGCCAGTCGATGCTGGCCCGCGCTGCGCTCCGCCGCGCAGGCGCTGATGTTCTTTTGCAGGGCCTCCTCGTCGGCTTTGCGTCCGCGCAGGCAGGTCCGGGCCAGCACGCTGAACCCGGTCTCCGCAATCCCTCCGGCAAGCTCAGGACAGGGTTCCGTTTGCTCATGGGTACGGCCCCTGCTTGAGTTCAGCCGGCGGGATGGTCCTCTATTTCTGCTATGGATCGCCAAATACACCCTAACGGTGCAGACCAGCTTCTTGGCAGTGGGAATAATTCACGTCTCCCGCCACAAAAATGGGATTAATTACCTTCTCCAACACGAGTTGATTGAGTGGCACATCGCTTCCTCTGCCCGGACCCTGGGAATAATTGACCCCTCAGGGCATGCTGAAAACCGGATTTTTGCGATTCCACCCAAAGGGCTGAGACGAGGACATCGCTGCCATCGTAGACTGCGCCTCCCTGATGGGGCGAAACGGCGCCACCGGGTCGGCCCCGGCCTCGTTTCTCGCATTCCCTGCCACCTAGGCGCTGGGTTCCCCGTGCTTCAGGACCCTGTCGCAGAGCAGCGCCAGCGGACTGTAACGTCTGATGACCCTTACCACGGCCCTGACCTTGCCCAGCCCCTTGAAGGATGGCTGGATGCCGCTCACATATAGCCGCACGGCTTTGTACCCGGTACAGGCTGCAACCCGACATCTCCGGTTCCGGGAGACCAGTTGCGCCAGGATAAGCCCCTGGCAGAAACCGTCAAGGTTGTCATGAACTGGCTCAAAATAGCGACGTCGGAGCAGCAGGGTGTTCGCTGCTCCGACGCAGGGAGGCCATTTGTCCCGCGAGGCAAGCGCTATCGCGTGGTGACCAGATCGTGGCGACGGCTGAGACCACCGCGCTGCGGGCTCATGGCGGCCGAGACATGCTCCAGTTCCTCCAGCGGGCCGGACTGCGCCGCTTGGCTCCCCAGTGCGGTCTCTTCAGGTAACACCGGCCGGTGTCGTTCGTCCTCCGTCTGAGAAGCCTCACAAGGCAAGTGCCGCCTGCTTGGGGCGAATCCGAGGGGGCTTCGCCTTAACCTGGCCACCCCCGGCCTGCGCTGCGCCTGGCACTATGGGCCCGGGCGGCAGCAGGGGCTGCTGCTGGGGCTCCGCGGGATCAGATGCCGGGGCCGTCCTGTTCTTGTCCCGGGTCCTGTCGCGCTTCTCCTGCGGTTTCCCGCGCAGATCTCGCAGGGTCAATTTCCTGCGCAGGGCGCCGGCGAGGACGTTGCGCATCAGGGACAGTTCCCGTCTTTCCCTTCTGTCGTAATTCCGAATTTCTAATCGATTGTGCTGATGGTTGATTCTCCACGCCAGTTCCATCAAGTAACGGTCGAGATGATGCCTGGTGATGCCGTTGCGGAGACGGAAGGAACGACGCACAACCGAATTTTTCGCTTCGACCCGGTTCGTTGTGACCTCTGTGTGCTTGGCGGATTCTCCGTGTAGCAGCATGTAGGTTAGGAACTTGCGCCCCTGGCGGCCCTTTCGCCCCTTTCGGCTATTGTGACATATAACGCCGCGCGTCCGCCCCATCTGCTCGGGTGTTGGCATGGCAGCGTCACCATCACACAGGATAGTGGAGCCGGGTACCGTTACCTCGCGGATGAACTTCAACATCTCACGTTTGTTCGCCTTCGGCTTCTTCTTGCTCCTCCGCTCCACGATTTTGAACCGTATCCTGCGGGTCGGTCGATTGTACGCAGCGATGAGGGAGACCCGCTTGCCGCATTCCAAGTGCAGCAGCATCTCGTCAATTTCCGTTTCGCCCGTGAAGCGGCGAGGTTCGTCCTCCCGCATGCACTCCCGCAGCCGGTGCATCAGCATGAACGCCACGTCTTCTGACACGTCTCTTCCAGCCTCGTTGAGGTATCCGGCTATATCCTGGGAGGATACTCCAAACCGGCTGCTCACTATCTTGTGAAGGGCAAGGAGGATTTCCACACAGGAGAAGTTTGTGGCGTGGAGAATGGTCCCGCTGGTGACCGATAACTTCGACTCGCAGCAATGACATTTCCACTGGCGGGCCCTTCCCTGCTTCCTTTCCACCTCCACGACGATTCCGTGGTCATGTTCCTTGACGCAGTTCCATCCCCCCGCCGTCTTCTCTCGACACCTGTGGCATTTGGGATGGTCGCCATGGATTGCCGGCAGCATATAAGCCTCAGCCGTAGACTCATTCTCAACTATTGGATCGAGCTCCCGCTTGCCCAATGCTTCCCGACGACGGTCCTTGCGATAGGCAGCGTTCTCTTCGTTCCGGTTCCCGGACTTCGATTCCTCCTGTCCTCCGGGTTCCCTCTCCGCTTTCTTTGCCTTCTCCTCTTTTTCCGGTTCAGGATATTTCGGGGCAGGGCTCGGACGGCCGGGTTCCTCCGCTGGCCTTTTCTGGTTGGGAGACTGCGGATCAGAGCCGGCAGGCGGGACCCATTGGTTGATCTCCTCCAGCACAGCAGCAACCAAGTCACGATGCGGCTCAATTCTCCGAAAGTGGTTTGCGATCGTCCTCCGAGTAGGCGGTATTTTGCCTTCCTCAAATCCGCAGAGCTTGAAAAGATCGCTCTTCGGGTCCGACAGCTCGGAGTGTAAACTCGTCGGAGTGGGGGGATTGTCGCTTCCGACCTCCTGGCACCCGCAGTACCAAAGGAACATCCGGATGCTCGCGTTAAATTCCTTCAGCTTGGGACCGGGTCTTTGGGGTCCTGCCGTGGCCTCCTTCAGCGGGGTCTGATCTACCCTGCCCAGTATGTAGAAAAACGTCGTATGATCGCACCATTGCGGTTTGGAATCGGCAGATGCTACATCAGGAATCTGCTCCCTCTAAACTCTTGGCGGGGTTTTGGGGTGGAGTCGGGTACGCCGGAGGGTGAGATTTCCGGCGGTATTGCGGCGGGCCGCCGGTTCTATAACCGGCGGTTTTGCTTTCAGTAATCGGATATCGGTCTCCTTTCAAAGTCTGTCTATGTCCACGTAGTCATCTATTGGCCACGGGTCCGTGGTGCGCTGTCTGAGCAGCCATTGGGTTGGGGCCCGGCGGCTGCTTTTTGTTTGGCTGAGAGATTCATCTGTTCTCTGATAGCCCTTCCAAATTAAGTATCTCCTCTTGGCCTCTAGCGTCTGTTGCACCTGAGGCCACTTGACGGGTGTGTAGCGGCCTCTACGGGCCGCGCTTTCGTTTACCCGATACAACCTCCTGCTAATTCTCGATATTGTGGGGACGGCTCAGGCCTGGGCAGGTGCACTTCCAGAGTTTTTCGATGCCTCGCCGTTGTTGGCGCCACCCCCGTTCAAGCAAAAAGCCCCTGGCCCGGCGACAACACCTCCGGCTGATGCCGGGGATTGCCTGCCAGAACCAGGGGCTACTTAGAGCTCGATTGTTCTGGGTTCGCTGACCACTGTCAGCGGTGGGCCATACTTACTATACCACGAAGGGTATCCTTCTTTCAAGGGCCAAGAGAAGCATTATCCCAGAAGCGTTACTGCCAATCAGCCGCTTGTACGACTCCTGGTCCGGCAGGACCTCATTGGTGACGTCATTGCCCATGGTCAGGTAACGGCGGTCATCGGCCCACTCGTCATGCCACCCGGCCAAGACTCCCCCCATCGGACGAACTGTCGCCGGACGAATTGTCGCCGGCCGGTTAGAGAATATGCCCACCACACTGCGCTCCGGCTGGTCCCTTTTCCGCTGCTCAGAGGGTTGTTCAACCGCTCCCTCTGCCAGTGCGCTACGGGAAAGTCAGTCTGGGCCGGGGTGCCGAAGCCGCCATCCTTCAGCATGACAGCCACTTGAGACAGAGACTCCCGTGCTGCCCCACTACCCTGTCCCGCGGGAACACGGCGCCTCAATGCTCAGTACTCCATACCTGCGCCCCTTGCCCTGGGGGCAGCAGGTCGAGCTCGGCTTGGGCAGCAAGTTTCTGTGGATCATACGTCGAGCCAAGTTGATCGAGCTCCACCTCCGTCCGGCTAGCTGTTGGACGCACCTGCCCGGGAACAACACCAGTATGAACGACCCGACAGCGGTGGCCGGCCGGCGCGCAGTGTTTGCCTGCCTCATTGAAGGATTAACCGACATACTCTGAGATGCCCCTTCGAGGCCGCGACTTGGTTCCTCAAGTTCGTTTCGTGGAAAAATTTAGCAGTCGCACCTTCTGCCGATTCTGCGGAAATATTTCCCGGCAACCCGTGCGTAATCCAGTGGTTGTGGAATTTATTTCCTGCCGCAACTGCATGCAGCATCAATTAATTTTTCCCTCGTTAGATAGGCGGGTATTTTTCGCTCTCATCCTCGTTTCCAGCCGCCCGGTCAGTTACGGGGAGTGGGGATTTACAGCCATGGCGGCCTGCTGGGTCTGACCCGGGCTGGCGTTCCGGCCTCGGTGGTCATGCGACAGGCCGATGGTACAGCAGCGCTAGGGCGGCGATGTACACCCGGGGCGAGTAGGCCGGCGAAGCCGCCGGGGCAGGAATGAAGGGTATGAGTCAGCGCCTCTTCCCGTCCGCACCGGCGCAGCCCGGGTGCGGTGCGGCGAATCCTGCCCACTGGCCGTCAGTCCGATGCTAGTTCTGGACGCTGACAGGCGGGCGCATCATCTCCGGTGGTCAGCAGGTCGTGGAGCTGGGCCAGCGCTGGTTCATTGCCGTTGGCTTTGAAGCTGGCGGCCGGCGACAGATAGTCATCGTCCTGCAGCATCACGGGCACCGACACCCGGACTCCCGTCGTATCCGTCTCCTGCACCAGCCACGGTACGGTTACCTGCGACACGCAGTTGGCGTGGCTCCTCCGGAAGATGGTGTCCAAGAGAGACTCGTCAGGTTCAGCGGGGGAGGCGTCTGTAATGAGTGAAGAAAGCCCAGTGAGAGACTGCAGTAGCTGCAGGGCACCCTCGGCCTTGCCGATAAGTCGAACCAGCCCGAAGAGGACCGGGCTCAGGTCGGGTACAGCGGCGCGGCGGGAGAGCATCGCCTGCTCGTCGGCCTGCGTGTGCGCCGTCCGGCTTCCGGACTCGCGAGTCTCGACGGTGATGCCGTCGTACTGCACCCACGCGGACTTGGACAGTGCCAGGATCGCTGTGCCCGCGCTGCCGCCCGACGCCTGCGCCCCGCCCAGCGGGCCGGTGCCCTCCCCGAAGCCGTCGACGTCCTCGATGGTTACCTCCAGCGTGCCCATTGGAAGCGTGGGCAGCAGCTTGACGGTCATGGTCGGCCCGTCGGGAGCATAGTCGGCGTGAGCCACGTCGGCTACTGGGCCGTCGTAGAGGATGCGGGGGACGGCTTTGACCGAGAGTGTGAAGTCCGCCTCCACACCGGCAACGAGAAGGTGCTCCTCGCCATGCTGGCGTTGATGTACACCATCGTGCTGGGCATCAGTTTCATCGTCAGGTTCGAACGCACCAGGTGGCGCAGTTCGGTGGCCAGGGAGCGGGAGCTCCGGCGGGAACGCATCGAGCTGTCCCAGACGATTCACGACACCTCCGCCCAGACCGCCTACATGATCGGCCTGGGCATTCACCGGGCCAGGGAACTGGCCGGCGAGTCCAACCAGGAACTGTCGGCCGCCTTGGACGCAACCCTGGAGCTGTCCATGTCGGCCATGTGGGAGATGCGGGGACCCATCGACGCCGGCCACATACTCGAGGGCAGGGATCTGGGTCGCGTCCTCTGGTCCCACTGCTCCACCTTCGAGAGGATCACCGGCGTCCCCACCGGGATGTCCCAGTCGGGGACCGAGCCCCCAATCGCCACGGAGACCCGGTCCCGCCTCTTCTCCATCGCGCACAACGCCCTGACCAACGCCTTCCTCCACGCCGAACCAGGCAGGGTCGAGGTGAGGCTGGCCTTCGAGGACGGCCGGATCAACCTCTCCGTATCGGACGACGGCGTCGGCTTCCCCGACGGCCATACGGAGCGCGGCCAGGGCTTGGCCGGGATGAGGTCGGATGCCGGGCAGATGGGCGGTACCCTCACGGTGGAGAGCGTCGGCGGTGGAGGTGCCACCATCACCTGCGTGGTTCCCCATCAAGCCGGTGCAGCGGGAGGCTGAAATGTCAACAGCAGGACGGATAAGGGTGATGCTGGTGGATGACCATCCCGTTATGAGGAGCGGTCTGCGGGATGTGCTGGAGGCGTCGGGCCGCTTCGAGGTGGTGGGACAGGCCGAAGACGGGGAGGAGGCGGTCAGGACCGCCCCGGAGCTGAATCCCCAGGTCATTGTCATGGACGTGATCATGCCCAACAAGGACGGAGTCGACGCCTGCCGGGAGATCATGGAACTCCTGCCCGACGCCCGGGTCATGATGCTGACGGCCTCCAGTGAGGAGGATGCGGTGATCGAGGCCATCGCCGCCGGGGCCACGGGCTATCTCCAGAAGTACTCCCGGCCGGAGGAACTGGTGCGGGCCGTCCTCGATGTGGCCGAGGGCCGGCTGCGAATCCCCGACGAGGCGGTGAGGCGGGTCTTCGCCTTGCCCCGCGGCGAGCGCGGTCGCTTCTCCCGCAGGCCCTCGGACAGGCTGACGGCCCTGGAGTGGGAGACGCTCACGCTGTTCGCCAGCGGCAGGCCCTACGCCCAGATCGCCGAGGCCAGGGGCATCAGCACCGTCACCGTCCGCAACACCCTCTACCGCATACAGGACAAGCTGGGCATCGGGACGAAACCGCAACTCGTGGTCTGGGCTGTGCGCAACGGCCTGGTGGACGACGTGGTTGAGGGTCTCGACCCGCAGTCAACGCCGGAGGGACAGTGATCCACGGCCAGACGCTTACAGGCTGGTTTGCTGGTTTTGGCTGAGCGAGTCTCCGTTACCTGGGGGCGCTGAATCGGGCGTATGGATGACGCCGTGGAGGCCATCCTGGCGACGGGCCGGTTGCCCAGGGAAAGGGGGTGCGGGGCATCGAGCCCGGAGCGGGCTGCCCGACGGGGGTTGGTGGACATTCAGGCAAAAACACCCGCCCGGGGGAGAGGGCCTACCTGAGCCACAGTCCGGCGACGGGGGGCAATTGCCCTTTGGAAGTAACGTTGTTACTTCGGTCTTGCAACGGTGCGGCAGAAGGGATCCGTTCTGTCCCCCGGGGTTACGTCCGGCAGTCAGAGGACCGGTTGTGCGAACCACAATTTTCGGCCTATAAAGGGCCTGCCTAGAACGGCTACCGGCACGTCCCTTCAACAGTATCAACGCCGACAGCGAAAACACTAAAGGGGTCTTCCGTAAAGGAAATACTAATCAATCTCTACGCACTCTGCACCTAACCCCCCTGCTATCGTAACTAGGATTTTCCCCCCAAACAGTGATAGCTAGCGTTTCTCCCCTGTCCAGAATTGTAGATGGAACACTGACCCTGACGTCAAATGAATTCTCGGAAACATTGTATTTATTTGCTATTGCATTTGGAGAACCCGAACCAGAAAGCCGAGACGCTATACTCTCCGGCCAAATCCTCCCAACTGCCTTGAACCTTCCCCGTTCTGAGATCTCTTCTACAGTGTTGAATATAAAGGCTGGCCATTTGGAACCATCAACTAAATTGTGAGGGTCATGGATTTTGGCACTTCCCGTGGTCGTGCCGCTCATGTGCAAGATAACGTTTGTTATTCTGGGTTTTTGGATCCACTGTATTGCATATTGAGAATTAATCCCTCTGCAAGCACTTAAGAGCCTAGACGACGGCCTTTCAGTTGTGGCGGTATCGGTTGTGGAATCATTTCCTCTAAAATCCCAATTAATTGAATCCAAGACCCCCCAGCCAATTTCGTTTCCACTAATCCATGATGTACCACCTATTATTAGCAAGCCTACTGTTAACCCGATTGCAATTCGAATCAAATATTTCAGAAATCCCATTGGGAGTCCCCTTGGCGGACTAGATAAGGTCGCTCGCAAAAGTTGACGTGAAACATGGCGTCATCTCGGCCCCGCCTTTCGGGGCCCTTCTGTAGAACTCACGTTCGGAGGAGGGAGGGACGATGGGTTCGGCATTAGATATCGCGGCTCGTTGCTCGTCTATTGCTTCACTGCTCGACCGGATCGTTCCAAGGCTTACATACTCTCCCGGCGCTGCGATTGGTGACTATGGATAAATTCCTCTTTCTCTTTTGCTCATTTGCCAGTCAGCATTTTTCGCAGCTCCATTGGTACATAGTGATCTCGTAACCGCCATGCTTTGGAAGTAACTTGTCGGTGGCAAGGACCACTGCTGTTGAGCGGTTATGGGGGGTGTATGCGCTCAGGGATGCCGCAGCTTATCTCGGTCCGCAACTTTGGACAGGCAGCCTGGACTCGCTGTAGGCTGATGTGGGGGCCATAAGGGACCGGTTTTCATCACCCGTTGTGTTAACGTTCAGCGAAAAGGTCCTCGCTAACTGGCCAGCATAAATGTCACACTCACCTCATGGAGAATGTGATATTGACGCCCAAAGAACAGGCGAGACTACAGGTTCTCAACAGCCTGCTCGCGGAGCACATGACGCTGGACCAAGCCGCCGCTCTGATGGGAGTGAGCCCGCGCCACACCCGGCGCATACTGGCGGATTACCGGGAAAACGGCGCCGCCTCCCTTGCCCATGGCCACCGGGGCCGCAGGCCAGCCAACGCTATTCCCGAGGCGATCAGGAGCAGGGTGGTCCGCCTGGCTCGCACGGTGTATGAGGGAGCTCACCACACCCATCTCTCAGAGCTGCTCAGTGAACGCGAGGGTCTCGACATGGGCCGGACCACCCTGCGGCGCATCCTGGTCAACGCCGGGCTCAGCAGTCCGCGGCGCAGGCGCCCGCCCAAGCACCGGGTACGCCGCCAGCGGATGCCCGGGAGGGCATGCTTATTCAGTTGGATGGCAGTTACCACCGGTGGCTGGGCGAGGACGGACCTCAGTTCACGATCCTGTTCGCGGTGGACGATGCCACGGGCCACGTGGCGGGCGCCCTCCTCTGCGATCATGAGAATACCAGCAGTTACCTCCTGCTGATGCAGGGACTCTGATGCAGGGACTGATACGCCGCCGCGGCATTCCTCTCGCCCGGTACACCGACCGGCACGCGGTCTTCAAACACCGTTCGGAATATCAGCCCGCCGGGACGACAACCCAGTTCGGCCAGGCCATGGAGGAGCTGGGGACACAACTGATTTTCGCCCGGCCGCCTCAGGCAAAGGGGCGGGTGGAGCGGACGGCCGGAACCCTCCAGTACCGGCTGATCACGCACCGGCTGATCACGGAGCTACGGCTTGCGGGAGCAACCACCGTTGCACAGGCCAAAGCCGTGCTCCGGCAGTTCCTGCCCCGGTTCAACCGGCGTTTCGGGGTCCCGGCCCAGTGCGCCGAGTCCGCATTCCGGCCCGTGGAGCCGTGTCCTCGTTTGGGTCAGGTCCTGTGTTTCAAGCACCGCCGGAGAGTGGCGCGGGACAATACCGTGAAGTATTAAAGGCACACCCTGCAACTGCTGCCCACTCAGCAACGCCGCAGCTACGCCGGAGCGGCGGTTGTGGTGCCCGAGGCGCTGGATGGCCGGCTGTCGCTACAGCATGAGGGACGCATCATTGCGTCCCAGGAAGCGCCGCCCAGTCCGGCATCTCTCCGAAGCCGCAACGCGACTTCCCCAGCTGCCACCATCCCAACCCACGATCCCGAACTTGCGTCAAAACCTTTGGTTACAACCCTCGATCTGCCGGGCGCAAACCCAGATCAAGAAGCTGCTCGCGCTGCAGCAATCGACGATCCGGACGTAGCCGGGTTGCGGGTAGTCGCACCGCCGCGGAGGCCGACGTTCCTGCAACAGGAGAGATGGAAGGCCGTGCAGCAGGCCAAGCTTCAGGGGATGTCCATTCGGCGGATGGCGAGGGAGTTGGGAATCCACACAGACACGGTGAGGAGATGCATTGACGCCCAGACTCCGCCGACGCGGCAAACTCCGGCAATTCCTCCGGCACCAGCATCTGATACCATCGCAGACTAAGCAAAGGCCATTTATGCTGAACACTTAGCCGGACATTTATCCTGAACTTCGACAGACTTTTGTCAGCGATTACCCGACCGCACGGGACACTTTACCTCCGCCGCTTACATGTCCTTTTGGCCAGGCCGAAAACGAAGCCCGGTTCTTGGCCGGGCTTCGCTGCATGTCCCTATCGGCTGCTCCCTATGGGATCTCCCGACTCGAGCCCGTGTGGTTTTCTTTCCCTGTTAATGGCTGGGCCGCATTAACGGTTTCAGTGTTTCTGCGCCAGGGTCCCGCAGGGGTGTGGTTGATACCATTAACACCAAGAGACCGTCCCTTGGGGCGACGAACGGCAAAGCCGTTTTAATCTCTGTCGGTTGCGGGTCGTTTACGCGAACAATTCCTTGGCCCTGATGTATCAAAACGGGCCTATCACACGCGGGCTGCTTCTTTGTCTCCCGTTGTCTTCTTCGCCTCTCAGCCCGGTTCTTCGGGAAGTTCAACTCCACCTCCAAGTTGGAACAAAGCACCGCTCCATTGCCTATGTCAGTGATAGCCTTGTCAAACTTGACCATGGAGTGGGCGTTTCTGTCCGTGTTGAGCGGCTGCAAATGCTTGTGGCCGGAATTCCGACGAAGATTCGGGTTCTCAGGGTTCTCGCAAATCGCACATATCCGGGCGGCCCCCGCCGGGATAATGTATTCGCATTTGTGTTCCACGTCGATGGCATCAGGCTCCAATAGACTCTCCTTGTTTGCTGATGGACTGCCCCAACGGTACTTGGCAGCCTTCAACATTTCGTCGTACTTCTGGAAGACGAGGGCCATGGAGCCTTTACCTACCCTCAACTTACGGTCGTCGGAGTTTGTCTTGTTGTCTCCCTCGTACAAGTGCGAGGGCTGGATGCAGTATGGCCTGTGGCAGAAGTGGCAGATTGACCGTCCAGGTCCTGGTTTTGCCCTCCTTGACTGGGTGTAGGCCTGTATGTGGGACAGCTTTACGCCGTCGCGAAAATTGCCGACGCCGTACCCGTCTCTGTTCAGTTGGCCGGTCCAGATCAGGCAGTCGCCCACTGCTTGCACGAGGAGATTCGACGGCGGGGGTGCGGGGCAGTAGTCTGCGACGTTGATGGCAGTTTTCGCTCTCCTCCTCGATTTGCCGTGAGGGATGTTTCCTTCTTCTCTCAATATCTCGGCTCGCGCCTGGTAATGCTTATTCATTCCAGTCTGCCTTGTACTACCGTTTTTCTCATAACCTGGTGATGGATCATTTTCTACCTGTAAAGGAAAGCCTCCTTGGGTGTCTCTGTTTTGTCCTATCGGACGGCCACTTCCATCCCTCTGGGCAATACTCAACGAATTCTCCCGCGTCTGTTTGTGCGTCTCCAGTGTCCGGGCTGGTTCAACAGGACTCCCGGACTCAGGCCGCTGTCTGGTCAACGACCTTATTCTGGATCAGCTATGCTCTTCCTAATCTTGGTTCTTTCAGCCATCGTGCTGCGCCGGTTGCGCCAGCGTCGCCGCCGGATGCTGTTCGTCAATCGCAACCAGGTCCTGCTTCCAGGTTCCGCTGTCGCTGGGGGATTCTCAAAGGCCTGCTGTCATCAAATGGTGCGGCGCTGGAGTTGAACCATCCCCACTTCTGGCCGCTGGTGCCGGTGCGAAAAAAGAGAGACCCGGCTTTTCGCCGGGCCTCGTTTCTTGTTGATCCTCATCGTGCGCCCCTGCGTGTGGACTCGAAGTTCTGGTCCCTTCGTAGTTCTGGCGCATTCAGCGTAGTAATGCTGTGAAGAACTTCAACTGCTGGCTGTTAGTGTTGCTGGCGCCTGTGACTTCGTGCGATTGTTCAGGTCCCGTTCGGCCCGTTTTTTCGCATTTCTAGTTGTATCGTTCAATCTCCGGGCCTGCCTGTGGTTCTCAGCGCAGCTGTCACACCTGGTCTGACCTTGGATGGCCGGTTCACTGCAATGTCTGCAGAGGCCGAGAGACTTTGCCTTTTCGAGTTTCTCCTTGAACTGGGTTCGCTGTCTTTCTCTTCTTTCCTCGGGGGTCAGTGGGATTCTCTTCGGGGCGGGCTCTTTGCGTGTTTAGGGTGTCTTGAGTTTCTTTAACTTGGTATTATTCGATCCTGATTCTGCCGTCTGCGTTTTTCTGGCAGGCGTGGTGCGTTTCTTTTGTTCAATGTCGAAGGAGCGCTGGGCGACATACCTTTTTACATGACTTATCCCGGCGTCAACAGGGTATCAGCCCCAGCGCAGAACGCTGCTCATCCTTGCATCAGCTCCCACCGTTGATCGAACGTGTCCGAGCACATGCAACCCCGCTCAACGCCGCTGCCCGCGCCGTATCAAGAACGAAGCCCCGCCCGATACGTTTCCGGCGCATGGCCTCCAGTCCAGTCCGCTGGGACTTTTCCCCCTGTGTCACCAAGGGACGTTTTCGGCGCAGGTGATTTGTCCATCAAAGGGGCGTTTGCGGACACTCGGAATCGGCGGCGCCTCCCCCGATTGGAGAGGTGTCCGTAATGCTGTCAATCATTCAAGGGGTGTCAGGAATGGCCAATCAGGGTTGATTGACAGCGGATTGAGGCGCAAGTAAACGTGGTATAAAATGTGGGAAAAGACAGGTCATGCAGCGATAGTTCAAGCTAGTGTGCTTCCGACCTTCGGCACCACCGCCTCCATAGTACCTGTAATATCCCTCGAACAGCCAAATTGGCGACCGTTTGCCAACTTGGGACCCAACAGGTCGGCAGTCCGGCAGCGATTCTTTGGGCTTGATTGTTTTGAGGCCTTGACTGCCGTCGGGTGGTTGGCGGACAGGTCGGTGACGGCCCCGCCGGACCGCAGCCTGGGCGCCGATGAGACTTCATCGCCCGGGCCGCTTCCGCGGGCGAGCGGCAGACTAAAACCTGGTTCCAGCCGTTTTAGCTGGCATTGAGTTCCACCAGCGTCTGGTCCAAATTCTCCGCTTCCAGCGACAAACGTTCCCATTCATCCCACAAAGACTGTTCCTCCTCTTTGAGGGCCCGGTAACGTTCGCTTGAGGCCTGCATCTGGTCCCGGTCGTCGAACCGCTCGGGATTGGCGAACATGGCTTCTATCGCTGCGGTGAGGGTTTCCCGCTCGGTAATGGCTGTACCAACTTCCTCAATCCGGGCAGCGAGTTGCCGGGACTGCCTGCCCAGTGCCCGCTGCTGCTCCTCTTTAGGTGTGAGGGGTCGCCGGGAACGCCGGCCCCGCCTCACATCGTCGGAGACAGCAGGTTCCTTTCCGTTGCTGCTGGCCGGGGCAGGCTTAGAATCTGCTTGCTGCTGCTTCCAGTGGAGGTAGCCGTCGTAGTCGCCGGAGAAAACCCTGGGCACTCCCCCGTCAATTTCAATGATCTTGTTTGCCACCTGCCTGATGAGCGTGCGGTCGTGGGTTACCAGGCAGATGGTGCCGCGGTAATCGCCGAGAGCGTCGGCCAGAATCTCTCGGGATGCTATGTCCAGATGGTTGGTTGGCTCATCCATCAGCAGAAAATTGCTTGGTTGGAGGAGCAGTTTGGCCAGCGCCACCCGCGCCTTTTCCCCGCCGGAGAGCACGGAAATGCTCTTCAGGATGTCGTCTCCGCTGAACAGGAAGCCTCCCAGGGTCGTGCGCAGGTTCTGCTCGGACTCGGCTGGCGCGATCTTGCGCAGTTCCTCGAGAGGATTGTTGTTGGCGTCTAGCAGGTCCAGTACGTGCTGGGCGTAATAGGCGGAAATGACGTTGTGCCCGAGTTTCCGTTCTCCGTTATCGATGGGCAGGACGCCGGCAAGAATCTTGAGCAGGGTCGATTTGCCGGCCCCGTTGGGGCCCACCAGGGCCACCCGGTCGCCACGCTCCAGTGTCACGTTTAGCCCGCGGTACACAACGTTGTCGCCGTACGATTTGCCGACTTTGGCCAGCGTCAGCACGTCCGAACCGCTGCGCGGTGGCTCCGGGAATGTAAATCGGACTTTTCTGGTCGCGCGAGGCAACTCTATGACCTGGATCTTTTCGAGTTGCTTGATGCGGCTCTGTACCTGTGTCGCCTTGGTTGCCTTGGAGCGAAAGCGGTCGATGAAACGCATTTGCCGCTCTATCTCGCGTTCCTGGCGAGCGGCGGCTGCCTGTTTTATTTCCAGCGCCCGCTCACGAGCAATCAGGTAGCCGTCGTAGTTGCCCCGGTGATGCACGACCTCTCCGGGCTCAATGGCGAGGATACGATTGGCAACCTGATTCAAGAATGCCCGGTCGTGGGATGTGACAACCACAGCTCCGGGGAAAGAGGCGAGGTATTTCTCAAACCACAGGTGGGCTTCAAGGTCGAGGTGGTTGGTCGGCTCGTCCAAGAGGAGGAGGTCTGGTTTCCTGAACAGCAGTCGGGCCAGCTCGGCCCGCATGATCCAGCCGCCACTGAATTCGTTCATACCGCGAGAGAAATCGGTTTCCTTGAAGCCCAGGCCCGAAAGAATTGCTTTCGCCTCGTGGTCGCGATCTTCCCCACCGGCGGCTTCCAATTCCTCATCGAGCCGAGAGAGCAGGTCCATCAGTTCCTGCTGTTCCGAAGGATCCGATGCCGCCGACAGAGCCTCCCTGGTGTCGGCAATGCGATCGGCCAGTGCGATCGCCTCATAATTGGCGTTCAATACCTCTTGCAGCAGGGTAAGGCCCTCAAAATCCCCTGGTTCCTGCCTCAGATACCCAGCCGTTGTGTTGCGCCGCCTGGATACTGTCCCGGTGTCCGGCTGGGTTCCGCCGGCAAGGATGTCAAGGAGAGTGGTCTTGCCCGAACCGTTGGCGCCAATCAACGCAATTCGGTCGCCCGCGGACGTGGATAGGTTGAGCCCACTGAACAGCGTACGTTCAGAGAAGGCCTTGCTGATGTCGGATGCGAATAGCATTGGTATAGGTCGGGACAAGGATTGTATCACCTTGCCCCTCTTGTAACCCACCCTGGAGGGTGCGTGGCACAGGCCTATCGCATTTGGCCGGAGGGATTCGGTGTCTGCGCAAGGAATCGAGTACGGCTATCCGGGACGGGCGGACGTGAAGTGGATCAGGAGATTGAGCGGGAAAAATAGGACAGAATTTTCCCCACGAGTTCCCATAGATTCCCAGATTTTCCCATTTTGCCTGCTATTTCGCGTTATTTCCTATCTGCGCCACTGCTGTGGGACAAGGATTTTCAAATTCGGTCCCATTGTGTCCCATTCCTGCTTTTCCTGGCGTTTGGGCAGGCCATTTCTCTGCGGCTGTTGGCTGACACCAGCCGGGGCGCAGTGAGGTCTGCAAAGGCATTGAGGACTGTTTATCGAACACATGATCCTATAATATCGAAGACCAAAGGGATTGGCAAGCGGCAAATGTCATCAGGCATCCAAATGCGATTGCCCTGGCGCGTGGCAAGTCCCCTCTCCCTCTCAGAGAGGGTCGGAGAACGCGGCGCCCCCGTTGTCCGTTTGGGGCGCGACAACCGCCGGCGTCTGCGTTATTCGCACTCCACGCAGGCGCAGGCTGCCGGGTGATAGCCTCTGAGCCTCCAGCGGTCGTAGGACATCAGGGCCTCCCAGGCCGCGCTCGCAGGGGCGCGTCCCGCCTAGCTAGTGGCTGTGCTCGGCCAGTTCGATCAGAACACCCCGCGCCGCCGATGGATGCATGAACCCGATGTCGCCACCCATGAGACCGGTGCGTGGCACCTTGTCGATCAGGCGTATGCCAAGGTCATCCAGCGTCTTGAGCTTGTCTGCGATCTCCCCCACCTCGAAACACACGTGGTGCAGGCCCTCGCCCCGGCTCGCGATGTGAGTCGTGATCAAGCTGTCGGGGCTGGTGCCTTCCAGCAGCTCCAGGTTGGTCTCGCCCACTGGCACGAAGCAGCCGCGCACCCCGATGTCCTCGCGGACGATGATCTGGCCGGGCTTGAAGCCGAACAGACCCCGGTAGAATTCGATGCTCTCATCCAGATTGGAAACGGCAATTCCGATGTGATGCACCAGGTCGGTGGCGACCGGCGGCGTTCCTGGCAGAGTCATTTCAGGTCTCCTTGTTGGGGAATATTCGAATGCCGCACTCGCGACATGCAATGGAATCCGGGCCGCTCAGAACGTGGACTTGCGGCCTTCCATGTTGGTGTGGATATCCAGCAGCACGGTACGGCCGTCCCGGTTCAGCTGCTGCGCCCTTACAAGCGCCGGGCCGACTTCCGACGGCTGGGTGACGGTGATGCCAACGGCCCCCATTCCCTCGGCTATCTTGGCGTAGTCGCCGATCATCCGGGTCAGGCCGAACAGCTCGTTGGCCACCGGGTACCCGCCGGGGTAAGTGGCCATGCCGCCGTTGTTCAGCACGACGGTGGTGATGGGCGCGCCCGCCCGCACCGATGTCTCGATATCGAGCCCCGACATCCCAAATGCACCGTCGCCCATGAAATTCAGGCAGAAGCGGTTCGGCTCGGCCAGCTTGGCCCCGATCATAAGGGGGATGCCATATCCCAGGTGGGTGGACTTGCCCCAGCCGATGTAGCTGTGCGGCGTGGTGGCGGTGTAGAAGGGGATGATGGAGTCGCGGGGCGCACCGGCGTCGTGGGTGACCACGCTGTTCTCCCGGTCCAGGTTCTTTTCCAGCTCGTTGATCACCCGGTAGGTGCCGATGGGCACTTCGTCGGTCTCGAGCAGCGGCGTCCACTCTGCCAGCCAGCCCTTGCGCACATTGGCAATCTCCTCGGCGACTCCATTGGCGGGCATGCCTGCCTCGCCGACCTGCGCCTTGACCTCGTCAATCAAGGCCTGCAGGGTGAGCCTGGCGTCTCCGGGCAGGCCGACATCGACAGAATAGTCCTTGTTGATGTCCTCGATGCTCTCGACGTTGTGGATGATGACCTTGCCGTCGGGGATGGGCTGCCCGTAGCTGGTGCGGGTCATGCTCGACCCCACGGCGAACAGCACGTCCGATTCCTGCAGCCACTTGCGTGCGGGGAGGGACGTCGCGCCGCTTCCTGCCCCCAGCGAGAGGGGATGGCGCTCGTCGAAGGACGATTTGCCCGGCAGGGTGGTGTACACCGGGATCTGGGTCAGCTCGGCCAGCTCCCGCAGTTCCCCGGTCGCCGAGGCAAACAGCACACCCATGCCCGACCAGATGACCGGCTTCCGGGCGTTCAGCAGCAACCGGGCCGCATCGGCCACATCGCCGCGGGCCGGAGACTGGGGCAGGCGCTTCGGCGGCTGGTAGGCCAGTGCCGTCTCAGGCACTTCCTGTCCACCCAAATCGGCGGGTATTTCCACGATCACCGGACCGCCACGACCGTTGCGCAGGTTGTGGAAAGCCCGCCGCATTACCGCCGCCACCTGTCCCGGCGCGGTGATGACCTCGGCGTGCTTCGATACCGACTGGTAGGAGCGTACGGGCGAGAAGTTGGGCCTCACAGCGTACTGTGCCAGGGCGGGGCCGCCCGCGATATACAGAATCGGAATGTTATCCGCAAACGCCTGGGCGATGCCCCCGTGGGAGTTCTCAGAGCCGGGCCCGCCCTGCGTGATGGCCACGCCGAACTTCCGCCGGTCGTTCATCCTGCTGTAGCCGTCGGCGGCCATCAGGGCTCCCCGCTCCTGCCGGAACATGATGGTTCGGATACCCTCGCTGGCCACCGATTCGATCAGGTTATTGGAGGGGAAGCAGGATACCCACTCCACTCTTTCGGTCTTCAGAATGCGTGCTACCGCATCGTTTACGTTCATGATCAGTCGCTCCCAAATTAGTCGCTGCGCCGTATTCTAACACCGTCGTGATTCCGCTCTCGTTCATCCGCCCATAGTATACTGAGCCGCCATTTGGCCATAAAGATGATGCGAGGTAAGCAATGAGCACACGTGATGAACTGAGGCGCAAGGGCAATGAGATACGGGAACGCCTGCAACACGGTACCTACCCCGAACGCGCCCGGCCAAGGGCGGTGGCCAGCATCCCCGGACTCAGAAATTTCACCGGGGAGGCGATCTTCGGATCAGTTTGGGCTCGTCCCGGTCTGGACATTCGCTATCGCATGCTGGCGACGCTTTCCGTACTGTCCACGCTGCAGCGCCTCTCCCAGTTCCAGACCTACGTCCACAGTGCCCTGAACATGGGCATGAGTCCTGAAGAAATCCAGGAAGTGCCCATACACTGTTCCCTGTATGCCGGGTTCCCCTCGGCCGTCAACTCGCTGGAGTTGGTCCACGAGGCCTTCCAGGAGAGGGGCATCGAGGTACAGCAAACGGAGGTGCCCGAAGTCAGCTTGGAAGAAATGGAGCGACGGGGCCGCGAGCTCAGGGACCAATTGCTGGGCACTGAGGACAGGGGAGGGTACGCGAACGCCCTCGTGGACCTCGCGCCGGACCTGCGGGTGCTCACCTACCAGTTCGCTTTCGGGGAGATCTTCTTCCGCCCCGGGCTGGACCTCAAATCCAGGGTGGTGTGCACCACCGCCGCCCTGACGGCCCTGAGGGCTGATGGCCCGCTCCGCAACCTCCTGCAGGCCGGCCCCCGCGTGGGATTCTCCAAAGAAGAAATGGTGGAGGTCCTTATGCAGACCGGAGGATACGCCGGCTATCCGGCAGCACTGAACGCCATATCCATCGCGGCTCAGGTCTGGGAATAAGGGACACTGTAGGGGTCGGGCACAGCCCGGCCCCAGCAGCGCCCGCCCCGTCGAAGTCCCAAGCCCGAAGAGCCAAGGGCGTCGGAATAGGTTCTCTGAGACAGCGCTAGAACTGCCCGGTGGCCCAGGGCTGGGACTTGGCCATCTCCCGAACGCCCTTTGCCGTTGTGATCGGCGCCAGGCAGCGCTCTCCCATGCAGGCGTACAGCGCGGGTTCACTGCGCACCGGAAAGCCCATCCCGCGTATCCGCTCGGCGTCCCGCCCCCAGTCCAGGGGCTGCACGACCCGGTGGGGCACGCAGGACTGCAGAGCCGCCCGGTGCAGCCGCCTGTAGGCCGCGCTAGAGGAATCGCCCACCAGCACCAGGCTCACCGGCCCGTGGGTCAGCATGTCCTGGGCCCGCCCCCAGGCTGCGCCGGCTGGCAGGAACAGGGCTTCCTCATCCTCTTCCATGCGGCGCGAATCGTGGCTCCCCAGGTAACTCTTACCTGGGACCACTGCCTCAAATATCTTAAGCGTTCCGGCTGCCTTGTCCCGGTACCCCTTGTCCTTTGCCAGGTACGCGAGGGCCAGCAGCGCTTCTGCCCAGCAGCTGTTGTCCAGAACGGGCTGTTCCCGGGGAAGGAGCCTGGCCTCGAAGGACTGCGGCAACGTCGTGTCGTAGCACCCGCCGTCGGGCGCACCGAACAGCCTTTCCGCCGTTTCAGCCACCTCGACCGCCCGCGACAGGCAGTCCGCTCGTCCCGTGGACTGGTACAGGGCCAGCCAGGCCCGCAGGAAATAGACCTGGTCGGCCAGAACCGGTGTGGCCTCGCTCCCTGCACCCACCCTGCGGGAGAGT
Organism: Dehalococcoidia bacterium; assembly: GCA_965262865.1. Classification (GTDB taxonomy): domain Bacteria; phylum Chloroflexota; class Dehalococcoidia; order Lucifugimonadales; family UBA3495; genus VXOI01. The sequence continues at coordinate 4,216,224 of OZ253565.1, read as the reverse complement.
CCTCCGTCCGGAGTCCAACTATCCCGCCAGAGCCTCTCAAGGACTTTGGATCCCAGCCCATGATAATCGCCATCCGTCCGCAGCGAGTCCGCCTGGATCAGCGACAGTGCTGCGAGAGCGTTCCATCCGGCGTAGAAGGTGCGGTCAACGGGAGGTGGCTCGGCGGCGGCGCGGTTTTTCCAGGACATCTGGTAGAAAGGCTCATCGGCGTCCTGGCTGGCGAAAAACAGCCCCTCCTCAGGGCTGTACAACGTAGAGAGCAGGTAGTCGAAGATGCCCTCGACAGCGGTCCAGTAGAGTGTCTTCCCGGTGATCCTGAATGCGTCCACGTAAGTGATGGCGAGGCTGGCGTTGCTGACCAGCATTTTCTCGTAGTGCGGTACCTTCCAGTCGCGGCTGACAGAGTAGCGGAAGAATCCTTGGTCCTTCCGGTCGTATATCCCGTGCCACATTCCCTGCAGTGTGTTCTCGACCACTCCCAGGATGGACCGTTCCCCGGTCATTCCGTAGCGTGCGATGAGAAACTGCAGCGCCTCCCACGGCGGCTGCTTGGGTTCCACTCCAAATCCACCGAACTGTACGTCGTAAAGCTCTTTCAGTCGCTCATCCACCGCGTCGACCGACGCGCTGCTGGAACCGGTCGGCGCGGCGCGGCCATTGGACCGTTCCGCCTCCGGGACAAATTCGCCACTTGATACCCGCTCCAGCAGCTCTGTCATCTCGTCCGGTGGCGTGTAGGGCCTGCCGGCCAGGAATTCGCCACTTCCGGAAAGGAGCGCCACCGACGGGAAGCCTCCCTGGTTGTAACGCAGCGATATATCGGGCCGCTGGTCCACATCCACCCGCACCGGGATGAACCTCGAGTTGACCAGTTCGATCACTCGCGCGTCGGAGTACGATGTCTCGTCCATCACGTGGCACCAATGGCACCAGGTGGCCCCCAGCGTCAGCAGCACCGGTTTGTCCTCGGACCTGGCGGCCTCGAACGCATCCTCGTTCCAATCCCGCCATGAAATCTCGTTGATGCCTTTAGCTTGGCTCATCCGGTTACCCTCGTCTCCAGGCGGATTTGCACTCACCCGGTGTAATCACCCGGTGTAATCACCCGGTGTAATCACCCGGTGTAATCACCCGGTGTAATCACCCGGTGTCAATTGGAGCGTGCGGTGTAGTTTAGGGTCACGCACGACTCTTGGACAGGCTTCTCAGCGTTCCGCACAGGGCCTTTTGCCTCGCCTTCTCCCTTGAGGGAGAGGGCTGGGTGAGGGTGGAATCCTCGAGTTTCACAAGTCTCGCTCGCTGCGAGGATTCCTCTCTCCTACCCATCCCCACTAGCCCGGTCCCTGCAATGGGGCGGCTACCAGTGGCCATCGTCGCACCCCATCATTCCCTCAGGGCGTGCCCACGCGAAAGCGGGGACCGGGATTCCAGAGACCCTTGCGGCGAACTTGCCGGTGCCTCATCGGCCACCTTTGCATTCGTCCACTACGGCTTGGTGCCCACCGCGCAGTGGAACGGCGTCGAAATGAAGAAGGTGCCGTCGGCCTCCGCCTGTTCTACCGCCGCCCGCCACTCCGCCGCTTCCTCGGCGTTCAGCGTCGGCAGGATGCCGCCCTGCAGGAACTGCAGCCGCATGCTGTCGGAAAACGTGCTGATGAAGGGATACATCCTGGTATCCGCCAGCCCCAGCCGCGAGAATCGCTGGTACAGCGAGGCGTCGTCGCAACCGTGAGGATGCCCCCGGTCCTCAACCCACGGTGGCGATTCAATCCTGCCCTTCAGGCCCTCGCTCAACGGCAGGTTCACCCACCGGTTCATATCGTGGGCGTGCCCCAGCACAGCCACTCTGCCTCCGGTCCTTGTTACCCTCACCAGCTCCGGCAGCATCAGGTCCGCGTTAACTCTCTGGACCACCGTACTAGAGAAAACCACGTCGAAACTGTCGTCGTCGAACGGCAGAGCCTCTGCGCTGCCCTCACGGAAGCTGACCACGTTTCCCAGTCCCTCGCGTTCCGCGATCTCCCCTGCCTCCCGCAGGAAAAAGGCATTGACGTCCATTCCAACGACGGCGTTCTTGTGCCCCATCTCCCGGGCCAGCCATCGGCACAGCACTCCGGTGCCGCAGCCAACCTCCAGCACTTTATCGCCGGGCTGTACCGCCGCCTCTCCAATCAGCCGCCCCACAGCCGACAGATACCCAGGCGTACGCCCCCTCGATTCGAGGCTGGCAACCATGCCCATGGCCGGGCCGGTCATTGAGACAACGCAGTATCGTTCGCTCAACTTCGCGATGAGTGGTTCCCACTGGGAAGGTGCCGCACCCAGTGGCAACAGCACCAGCGGTGGCCCCGAACCCCGCACCTTGAAATAAATGCCGTCAACCTCTCCCTCCTCGACGGAGGGTGATACCGCGCCCGGTCCGTTCCGGGAATCCATCCCGGCCAGGAAATCCGTCATTGCCGGCCCGATCTCGGCTCCCCGCAGCACTGCCACGTCGGTGTAGTTGTCCGGGAAAGCGTAGTCCTCCAGCGTGACCGTCAACGCTGAGGGCAGGCTCTCCATATTCCGGCCGATCGTCTCCGACGCTCCTCCGCTGTCGGTGTTGAAAACCAGCAGCCGGTCAGCCAGTGGTGATAACGACAGGGAATCGAACCCCAGGGGACAGACCAGTATCAGGGACGCCATGGTTTCGTTAAACCCGTCCGCCATGCCCTTCCAGTCGTTCAGCCCACGGGAGGCAAAGTGCGCCCGCTCAATCCCCAGCTGTCGCAATACCCCGGCGATCTTCTCTTCGACCGGCGTGTCTGTGTTTGTCGTCATCGCTCCCCCGGCCTCGGTCGGCCACCTAGCATTGATGTCAATTGCAGCCGCTGTAACTGGAGCGCCGCCGACGCTCGTTCTCACCGCACATTCTAAAGCAGAGCCACGAGACGATGCACCGCCCCCCGGATTTCCGCGGTTGAACCCGAAACCCTCACTGTTCGTACTGCGATTTCCCGTATTTCGACCCGGACCTCGACCCGTATTTCGACCCGGATCTCGACGTATGAGGGATCCTCACCCCGCTGGTGTAAAGTGGGGCGTGGGACATTATGTCCAGATGGAACCACAATCAGACCCGACGGAGGATGGTCATGACAGTTCTGGCGGAATACGAAAACAAGTACGAAACGGTCAGTGTGCAGAGGGAGGACGGAATTCTCCAGGTAACTTTCCACTCCGGCGACGGCAGCCTGCTCTGGGGCGAGGCCGCCCACCGGGAGCTGGGATACGCCTTCGCCGATATCGGGGCCGACACTGAGAACAGGATCGTGATCCTCACCGGCACCGGCGACGACTACTGTGCCAACTTCGAGCCCAACCGCCCCACACGTCGCATGCCCAGGGACTGGGACAAGACCTACTGGGAGGGCAAGCGGCTGCTGATGAACCTGCTCGATATCGAGGTGCCCATTATCGGCGCGGTCAACGGCCCGGCCACTATCCACGCTGAAATTCCGGTGATGTCCGACATCGTCCTCGCGTCCGATACCGCCACGTTCCAGGACGCCCCGCACTTCCCCCGCGGCGTGGTGCCCGGCGACGGCGTTCACGTAGTCTGGCCGCTCCTGTTGGGGCAGAACCGGGGGCGCTACTTCCTGCTTACCGGACAGACCCTCTCTGCCCAGGAGGCCCTCAACCTGGGCGTGGTGTCGGAAGTGCTCCCCAAGGACCAGCTACTGCCCCGTGCCTGGGCATTGGCCCGGCAGCTCTCGGAAAGGCCGCCCCTGACCGTGCGGTACAGCCGCGTCGCCCTGACCCTGCAACTGAAGCGGCAGATGCTTGACATGCTGGGCTACGGGCTGGCCATCGAGGGCCTGGCTGCGGTGGACGTTTCGCTTTCCCAAGGCTAGAACCGGCAATCGGCCCACCCGAACAAAGCCTCGTTCCTGATCGACGTCCCCTGCCATATGGCGGGGGACGTCACTGACACGCTGCCTTGCTCCTCTCTCCTGCGCCCTACGATCCACAATTCAGGAAAGTCGTTGGGCTATATCGTTGGGCTATAATGGGCGGAACTTGATCGAATCTCCTTTTTGGTGGGAGCGGACATGGCCAACATCTACCTTGACTATAACGCCACCACACCCATCGACCCGCTGGTCGCAGAGGCCATGATGCCCTACGTCCATGGGCTCTACGGCAACCCGTCCAGCGGCCACTTCTTCGGACGTGCCGCCCGCGCGGGCGTGGACCATGCCCGGGCCCAAGTGGCCTCACTCCTCGGCTGCGCCGCGGACGACCTGATATTCACCAGCGGCGGCACCGAGGCCAACAACCACGCCATCAAGGGCGTCGCCTGGGCCAACCGCGGCCGCCGCAACCAGATCATCACCTCCACGGTCGAACACCCGGCCGTGACGGAGGTCTGCCGCTGGTTGGAAGGCCAGGGCTTCCGCATAACCTTCGTCCCCGTCGATGAGTACGGCATGGTCGATCCCCGGCAGGTCGAGGAAGCCATCAGCCCGGAGACTCTGCTGGTCACTATCATGCACGCCAACAACGAGGTCGGCACGATCCAGCCCATCGCCCGCATCGCGGAGATCGCCCACCGCTACGGCGCCCTGATGCACACCGACAGTGCCCAGTCCGTCGGCAAGATCCCGGTGCAGGTGGACGACCTCGGCGTTGACCTCCTCTCCATCGCCGGGCACAAGCTCTACGCCCCCAAGGGCATCGGCGCCCTGTACATTCGCCCCGGCGTCCGCCTGGAGAAGCTGATGCACGGCGCCAACCACGAGCAGGACCGCCGCGCCGGCACCGAAAACGTCATCGAAATGGCCGGCCTTGGCAAGGCATGCGAGCTCATCGAGCAGAGCTTGACCCAATACGCAACACACATGACAAAGATGCGAGACCGTTTGGAGCGGGGACTCCTCTCCGCATCCCGCGACCGCCGGGTGAACGGCCACCCCGAAATGCGCCTCCCCAACACCTCCAGCGTCGCCTTCCGCGGACTGGAAGCCGACCGCATACTCGCCAACCTGCCATCCGTCGCCGCCTCGGCCGGGGCCGCCTGCCACAGTGACCACGTCGAGGTCTCCCACGTCCTCGCCGCCATGAACGTCCCGACTGAATACGCCATGGGCACCCTTCGCTTCTCCGTCGGCCGCTTCACCTGGCCCGACGACATCGACCGCGCCATCGCCGAGATCAACCAAGTGGCGGCCAGCCTAACCCCACTGCACTCCGCCGCCACTTGATTTTCGGTTAAAGCTGAAGAACCGTTGAGAGTCACCAGCAATTTTGGAAAGGCAATAGCGACCATGGAAGAGTGGTCTGGGCAGGTAAGGCCCAGACACTGGAAAGAAGGACGCAGCGCTTATTCTCTGGCGGACTTCATATTGAACCGAGATGGTTCCAGCATTCTGGAGGAGCGCATATCGCACGTGCTTGCTCAGCCCGTCAAACTGGCGGAGGCAACGCCCGAGTATCGCGCCAGGTTCGATTCCTATCGAGGCAACACAAGTAATCTGGACTTGGGAATTTTTGGCACTGCTGGTTCCCAGCATAGCCTGTTTGTTGGAATTGAAGCCAAGGTTGATGAGCGGTTTGGTAGTGGAACGGTATGCCAAATGTATCGCTCAGCTGGCGAAAAGCGAATCAAGACCCCGAGTTCGAAGGCGGCCGCTAGAATTGAGGGCCTGCTATCCAATTACTTTTCGGAGGAATCCGAACCATGCGATTCAAGATTTTCTGAAGTCGGCTATCAACTGCTAACCGGAACGGCCGGAACGGTTGCTACGCAAATGGACTTTGTGGTTTTTTATTTCATGGTCTTTAAGACTCACTTGTATGATCAGGTGAAGGGCCGGGACAACCGGTTAGACTATGAGAGGTTCATAAAAAGTGCCAACGGTAAAGTCCTGACGCAAGATGACGACGATTTCCAGGCCCACGAAGTAACAATGGCCGAAACCCGCCTCATTTGTGTTTATGACTCGTTCAATACTCATGGGCCTGATTAATGCGTTCTCTGATATGTGCCCGGTCCTTGGACACAGAGGCGCACAGTGCGAAGAGGCTCAAAGAGAGCTGGGTTATATGCCCACAGTATTCACTTTTGCCCATCCGTGCGGATTCGCGGTAAACAAACCCGAGGGAGAGAGCAGATGACCACTCAGCCTAACCCCGGCGCCCTGGACTCCCCGACCCTTGCCGATTTCCAGCAGTCCTACGAGGCCGACCCGGCCCACCAGCTCATGCAGAACGTCGTCACCCAGCACGACGTCAACGTCGTCGCCCTGAACCGCACCATCGTCACCGATGCGGTCAACTCGTTCTCCACCGTCCTCGACGACTGGGGCGTCACCAACCAGGCACGCTCCGGCCGGTGCTGGATGTTCGCAGGGCTCAACCTGTTCCGCGCCGAGACTCGGAACCTTCTCAACGTCAGGGAGTTCGAGTTCAGCCAGAGCTACGTGATGTTCTGGGACAAGATGGAGCGCGCCAACTATATCCTAGAGGCAGTCATCGAGACCGCCGACCGCCCCGTCGACGACCGTGTTGTCGCCTGGCTCCTGCAGCAGCCCCTCGGCGACGGCGGCCAGTGGGACATGTTCGTCAGCCTCGTCCGCAAGCACGGCGTCGTACCCAAGTCCGTCATGCCCGAGACCGAGAGCTCCGGCAACTCCATGCGCATGAACTCCGGCCTCAACTACCAGGTCCGCCAGGGCGCCCGCGACATCCGCCGCATCTACGCCGACGAGGGCGGAACCGACGCCATGCGCGAGGCCAAACAAGCGGCCCTCAAGGCCATCTACCGCATCCTCTGCATTCACCTCGGCAATCCGCCCGACAGCTTCGACTGGCAGTGGAAGGACAAGGACGGCGACTTCCACCGCGACGGCGCCACGACGCCCCTGGAATTCGCCGAAAAGTACATCGCCACACCCATGGAAGACTACGTCTGCCTCGTCCACGACCCGCGCCGCGCCAACCCGCCCGGCCGCACCTACACCGTCCAGTATCTCGGCAACGTCGTCGACGGCTCCCGCATCAAGTACCTCAACGTCGACATCGAGCTTATGAAGGACATCGCCATGCGCATGCTCCAGGACGGCACGCCCGTCTGGATGGGCTGCGACACTGGCAAGCAGATGCACCGCGACAAGGGCCTCTGGGACGCCGAGCTGTTCAATTACGCCAGCGTCTACAACGCCGAGTTCTCCATGGACAAGGAGGAGCGGCTGGAGTATCACCAGACCGCCATGACCCACGCCATGCTGTTCACCGGCGTCGATGTGGTCGACGGCAGTCCGCGCCGCTGGCGTGTCGAAAACAGCTGGGACGACAAGGTCGGCGACAAGGGTTTCTTCCTGATGAACGACTCCTGGTTCGCTGAGTACATGTTCGAGATCGCCGCTCCAATAAGCTACCTGCCCGAAGACCTGCAAAAGGCCCTCGACCTCGAGCCCGTCGTTTTGCCCCCGTGGGATCCCATGGGATCGCTGGCAACGTAGCAGAAGCAAAGTCAATCGAAGGTATCGCTGGCAGCGTAGCAGAAGCAGAGTCAATCGAATCGACGCATTCCCTGGCCTTCTGAATACCAATATCTCTATCGAACTGAGGACGGTGAATCAATGGAAAGGTCCACCTACAACGAGCTGACTCCCCAAGAAAAGAACGTTATCGAGAAGAGGGGCACCGAGCGCCCCTTCTCCGGCGAGTACGACAACTTCTACCAGGACGGCACCTACATCTGCCGCCGCTGCAACGCCGAGCTCTATCGCTCCGCCGACAAGTTCGACGCCCATTGCGGCTGGCCTGCCTTCGACGACGAGATCCCCGGCGCGGTCCGCCGCCTCCCCGACCCCGATGGCCGGCGCATCGAGATTGAATGCGCCAACTGCGACGGACACCTCGGCCATGTCTTCCTCGGCGAGCGCATCACCGCCAAAAACACCCGCCACTGCGTCAACTCCCTGTCAATGCGCTTCATCCCCGCCAGCAAGTAGCAGGCTGGGACAAGGGACGCAAAATACCGCTCGCCACAACCATCTGGAGGGCGAGCGGTTACGTTTCTCAGAGTATCCGGGCGATTAGCCCCCGCCGATAAACCCCAGAATTTCCGCCGCCGTCTCCTCTGGCGCTTCTTCCGCCAGGAAATGCCCGCAGTCGATGGCCCGGCCTCGCACATCCTCCGCCCGCTCCCGCCAGACCGTCAGCATGTCCAGGCCGCGTCCCGTCTGCCATCCTGGCCGCTTCGCCATGTCCCCGCCCCACAGCACCAGCAACGGGCAGGTCAGCTTGCGCCCCCTGTCAAGCGCGTCATGCGCCAGGTCCACGTCGATCGCCCGGTAGTCCGCGCACGATCCCCTGATGGTCTCAGGATCCGAGAAGCATCGCAGGTATTCCACGTAGGCCTCCTCCGTGATCGCCCCTTCCACCGCCGTCCACCGCTCAAGAAGAAAGTCCAGGTAGAACTTGGCGTTGCTCCCGATCAGCGTCTCCGGGAACGGCTCAGGCTGACGCATCAGGTGCCAGTGGAACCACGCGAACGACAGGCTGCTGTCCATTGCCTCGAACGCCGCCTGCGAAGGCGCCACATCCAGCGTCGTGAAACTCAGCACGCGCTCCGGCGCATCCAGCGCCATCCTGTGGCCCACCCGCGCGCCCCGATCGTGGCCGACGACGTGGAAGGAGGAGTGGCCCAGCGCGGTCATCACCTCCAGCTGGTCCTGGGCCGTCCGGCGCTTGCAGTAGGTCTCCGGATCGTCGCCCACCAAGGGCTTGCCGCTGTCCCCGTAGCCCCTCAGGTCAGGCGCCACCACAGTACAGTGCTTCGCCAGGACCGGCGCGACCTCGTGCCACATCACATGCGTCTGGGGGTACCCGTGCAGAAGCAACACCGGCGGCCCACTGCCGCCGTGCTTGAGGTTGATCGCCGTTTCCGAAGTCTCGATCTGCGTCCGCGTGAAGCCTTCAAACACCGCAGGCTTACCCCTTAGACCCCGTGACAGCGCTTGTACTTTTTATCGCTGCCGCAGGGGCATTTCTCATTGCGCCCGATCTTTGTCCTGTCTCCCCGCACCGTCCGCTTATCCGCGCACCGTGCGCAGGTGCAGGCCGGAGGATGTGCGCTGTGCCAGTTGGTCCTCGTCGTCATTTCAGTCCTAGTTTCCTGTCGAACCTGATTGCCTGTCGAATCGAATGTGAGCCCCATCTTATCACGCCATCATCCAGCATCCCCCGCTATGCAGGCTAACACTCTGCTCGCTACTCGCTACTCCACCGTGCCTATTAAGAGTCGTTTCGCCGAGGCCGTCATTCGAAGTGGAACGAAGAATCTCAACTATGCCGCCGAGACCCTGCGCGTTGGCGAAGAGTGGCATGTTGAGACCCTGCAATCGTCCTGTCGCTCCTCCCGGAGCCGCTTGCAATAACATTAGAACGGGCGTACTATACAAAGTATCCGGTCCGAATCCTCCCCACAAGAGGGGCCGGGCCAATCCAGCACGGCCAGCACGGCAACAGGATGTTCAATGCCCGGAAAGCACAACAAGACGTCTGACACCCGCCCTGCCTGCCTGCACCGGCCCAAGGCAGTCCGGCCGCAGTTGGTGGCCAAAATGAGCGGAAATGAGTGGAAATGAGTGGAATAGCAAAAATTTCCCCATCAAATCCCCTCTCCCTCCGGGAAAGGGTTAGGCGTGAGGACGTACGTTAGGGTGAGGGTGAAATCCCGCCAAGAACCATCCAAACTCCCTCTCCCTTGATAGAGAGGGCTGGGGTGAGGGTGAAATCCCGCCAAGAACCATCCAAACTCCCTCTCCCTTGAGGGAGAGGGCTGGGGTGAGGGTGAAATCCCGCCAAGAACCATCCAAACTCCCTCTCCCTTGATAGAGAGGGCTGGGGTGACGGTGAAATCCTGCCAAGAGGCATCCAAACTCCCTCTCCCTTGATAGAGAGGGCTGGGGTGACGGTGAAATCCTGCCAAGAGGCATCCAAACTCCCTCTCCCTTGAGGGAGAGGGTTGGGGTGAGGGTGAAATCCCTCCAGCACAACCATGTCCAGGCAATAGCCGCATACGTCGCATAGTTTAGGAGTCAAAGAATGTTCAGCGATGGAATCTCCCTCGCCTCCATCCGCCGGCAGATCGAAGCCCTCGAGCGCAAATGCGCCCGCCTGCTCGCCATATACCGCCTCAAACCCGCCGTCGACCAGATCACCGAGCTCTGGAACATCGCCGTAGCCAAAAACCAGCCCAAGCCCGACCCCCTGACATGCGTCCGCAAGGTGGTCGACGCAGGCTTCCGCCTGCCCACCTTCACCGCCCTCCACACATACATCAAGGACTGCCGAAAATACGGCAACTTCCCCGACGCCAAGGAGATCGCCGACAAGCTATTCCCTCCCGGAAAGAAAGTCTCCCTGTACGCCGTCCCCACCGCCACCTGTTGATTCTCTCTCGAGGGTGAGGGCCAAAGGAATCCCCTCTCCCTCAGGGTTAGGGTGAGGGTGAGGGCGTCCCCGCTGCCCACGTAGTGCCCCAGCTTGACGAAATCTGACTTGGGAATAGAATATCCGCTAATTCACCCAACGGTATGCGATAGATGACCGATACCCCCCAGGCAGCTCTCCTCAGTCCCTACCGAGTGCTCGACCTGACCGACGAGCGCGGCCTGCTCTGCGGCAAGATCCTCGGCGACCTCGGTGCCGACGTCGTCCAGGTCGAGCCGCCCGGCGGCAGCCCGGCACGCCGGGTCGGCCCTTTCTATGGCGACGACCCCTCGCCCGGCAAGAGCCTCTTCTGGTGGGCCTACAGCTCCAACAAGCGCGGTATCACCCTCGACCTCGAGCACGCTGACGGGAGAGCCCTCCTCGAGCGGCTCGCAGCGACCGCCGACTTCGTCATCGAGTCCTTTGATCCAGGCTACTTGGATAGCGTCGGCCTCGGCTACTCGCGTCTGTCCGGGATCAACCCCCGCCTCGTGATGGTATCCATCACCGCCTTTGGTCAGGATGGGCCCTATGCCGATTACAAGGCATCCGACATCACTGGCATGGCGATGGGCGGGTTCATGCACCTCACCGGCGACCCAGACCGTCCCCCGCTGCGGCCCAGCTTCGCTCACTTCTACCTTCACGGCTCGGCGGCGGGAGCGGCGGCCGCCATGCTCGCCCACACTCACCGTGCCCTCACCGGTGAGGGCCAACACGTCGACGTCTCCTGCCAGCAGGCGGTCGCCCGCACCCTGGCCCACGCCCCGCAGATCTGGGACATCGAGGGTGCCATTCTGCAACGGATGGGCGTCTACCGGCAGACCTCCGGCGACAATCGGGTGCGTATCAACTGGCCCTGCGTCGACGGTTATGTCAACTACATGCTCCAGGGCGGAGGCGTCGCCCCCAGCACTCGCGCCCTCTTCCAGTGGATGGAGGATGACGGCTTCGACGTCACGGCCCTCCAGGCCTTTGAGTGGGAGACTATGGGCTACGGCCGCATCACCCCGGAGGTGATGGACACGGTGGTCGGACCTATGGCTGCGTTTTTCGAACGCCACACCCGAGAGGAGCTGACCAGCGGCAGCGTGGAACGCCGCATCCTGCTGTTCCCCGTGGCCACCCCTTCCGACCTCCGCCGTCACCCCCAACTGGAGGCCCGCGGGTATTTCACTCCGATGGAGTACCCAGAGTTGGGAGCTACGGTCGACCACCCCGGGGCATTCATCAAGAGCGGCGATGGCACATCCTTGGCCCCTCTGCGACGCCCCGCTCCATCGGTGGGCGAGCACAACTTGGAAATACTCGGCGGTGAACTGGGTCTGACGTCTGCAGACCTGGATTCCCTTCGCCGGTCGGGAGCGATCTGATCCCCTCTCCCCCGGGAGAAGGTTAGGGTGAGGGCTTAAGCATATGACTTCAAAACCTCTGGATGGCGTGAACGTCCTGGACTTCTGCTGGGTCGCTGTCGGGCCGATGACCACCAAGTATCTCGGCGAGTACGGCGCCACCGTGGTTCGGGTGGAGTCCGCCAAGCGCCCCGGTACCCTGCGGTCGGCGGCCCCCTTCCGCGACGGGATCGTCGGCATCAACCGCAGCGGCTACTTCGCAAGCTACAACGCCAACAAGATGGGCATCACTGTCGATATGCGCCATCCCCGCGCCCGTGACCTGATGCTGCGCCTCGCCGGCTGGGCCAACATCGTAACCGAGAACTTCACCCCCGGCACCATGGAAGGCTGGGGCCTGGGCTTCGATGAGTTGAGCGCCGTCAACCCGTCAGTCGTAATGTTCAGCGCGTCAATGATGGGGCGCGGCGGCCCCATGGAGCGGCAGCCGGGCTTCGGCCCGGTGCTGTCCTCACTGGTCGGGCTCACCAACGTAACCGGCTGGCCCGACCGCACCCCGGTCAACCCCTACGGCGCCTACACCGACTTCATCGTCCCCAAGTTCGCCGTCGCTGCCATACTGGCGGCCCTCGACCGCAGCCGCCGTACCGGCGAGGGCATCCACCTCGACCTGTCTCAGCTGGAGACCTCGATGCACTTCATCGCTCCGCTGCTGCTCGACTACTCTGCCAACGGCCGCGAGCAGGGCCGCCTTGGCAACCGCGACCCCGGCGCGGCCCCCCACGGCGTCTACCCCTGCACCGGCGAGGACCGCTGGATCGCCATTGCCTGTTTCACTGACGACCATTGGCAGGCACTCCAGAAGGCCGCAGAACCGGAGGGAGGGCCTCTCCACTCCGGCTCTTTCGTCACCATGCCGTCCCGTAAGGCCCACGAGGATGAGCTCGATCGCCTGGTCGCCGGGTGGACCTCAAACCACGACCGGCACGACCTGATGCAAAAGCTGCAGACAGCAGGCGTCCCTGCGGGCGTCATCAACGATCCGCGAGACCTCTTCGATGACGCGCAGCTGAAGCACCGCGGCCATTTCGTCTGGCTCGACCACCCGGAGATCGGCCCCTACGCCACCGACCGCAGCGAGTTCGAGCTGTCCCTGACACCGGGCAGCCTCGACACTCCCGCCCCGCTGCTGGGCCAGCACACCGAACACTTCCTCCGCGACGTCATCGGCCTCACCGGCGACGAGTACCGCTCCCTGGAAAGCGACGGCGTGCTGGAGTAGCGCAGTCCTACATCGTCTCCCAGTCGCCTGACTGCTCGAAGGCGTGGGCGGCCCGTAGCACGGTCGCGTCGTCGAAGCGTCGCCCCACCAGCATCAGGCCCACCGGCAGCCCCCCCGATGTCTTGCCGCACGGAACGCTTATGGCCGGGTGGCCCGACATGTCGAAGGGCGCGGTGTTCGCCAGCATGTCCCATCCGTGGTCTATCACGGCGTGGGGATTGCCTCCTGCGTCGTTCCGGTGGGCAGGCATCGGAGTACTGGGCATCAGCAGCAGGTCATACTGCGACAGGGCCTCGTCGTAGGCCGCCCGCAGCTCCCGGCGCATGTTCTGCGCCTTGGCGTACATCACGCTGTTGTAGTTCTCGGTCATGTAGGAACCAATCAGCAGCACCAGCTTGACCGTGGGAGGAAGCTCGTTGCCCTGCGCACGGAGCCCGTTCCCCAGCGCCTGCGCCAGGCCGGGGCTGTACTGCCCTTCGAAGTGGCGGCCGGTACCGCTGGACTGCAGCAGCCCGGTTGCCCCTTCGGCAATGAGTCCCCAGACCACGCCGTTGGCTTGCGTATGCCACGGAATCGAGACATCCTCTACCGCAGCACCCAGCTCAGCCAGGCGGTTTGAGGCCTGCCGAACCTTCGTGTCTACCTCGGGGTCCGACTCCGGCAGCCCGAACCCTTCAGAGAGCACGCCGATCCGCAGCCCCGGCGCCCCGGCGGAAAGTGCGCCGGTGTAGTCCTGTATCGGCACGTCCCCCTGGCGCGGATCCAGCGGGTCCTTGCCGGCAATCACCTCCAACAGCAGGGCCGCATCATAGACGGTGCGGGTCATTGGCCCGGCGTGGTCGAAGGTGTTGTCGATGCCGACGATGCCGGTGTAAGGAACGAGACCATGGGTAGGTTTGTGCCCCACCACACCACAGAAAGAGGCCGGGATGCGTATGGATCCACCCTGGTCCCCGCCGATGGTCATGTCGATGTCGTCGTAGTACAGCGCCGCCGCCGAGCCGCCGGACGAGCCGCCGGCAAGATGGTCAGTGCTGTGGGGATTCAGCGTTGGCCCGAAGGCACTGGTGTCTCCGGCGCCGGAGAACGCAAAGTTGTCCAGGTTGAGGATGGAGTTGATCTCTGCTCCTTCATCCAGCAGCCGGTTGACGATGGTGGCGTCGCTGTCGGGAATGTAGTGTTCCAATATCAGAGACGCGCAGGTCATGGGAAAGCCGGCAACGCCGATGTTGTTCTTCAAGCCGATTCGCTTGCCAGCCAGCTTGCCGCCAGTAGCTCCGCGAATGTTGCAGCGCCGCAGGATCGCGTTGTACGGGTCCTCCTCGGGGCTTGGGCGAGGTCCCAGAATCCTGCTGGTGTAGCGAAGAGGAGGACGCTCCTCCGGCATCTGCTCCAGAGCGTCGTAGGAGTCGAACAGCCCTGGGATCATTGCCTCAAACGCTTCCATCTCCGCGTCGGTGATCTCGAAATGATTTGCCTCTGCCAGGCGTCGCAGGTCCTCAGAGGTTGGCCTTCGAATGGTCATCTCATACCTCCGCTACAAAATGGTGCAACCAGATGCTTTCCAGTGAGCTCGTCCCTGCCATCAGTTCTCCGCAGCGCACTCGTTCCTTCAGTCCCCGGCAGCTGGCGAGGGAGTCCGCTCGCGCCCAAAGCTCAGAGTCGTTCCGGCAACCACCAGGGACAACGGGGTGAAACTGGCAATCAGCATGGCCAGCAGCAGGTTACCGGTGGCCTCCTCCAGGAAACCGATGAACAGCGGGCCCAGGGACTGTCCCACAGTTATCAGCATCATTGTGAAGGAAAACGCCACCGCCAGTTGCCGAGGCTGGATCCCGCGCAGGTTGAACGGGACGGTAATAAGGATCGGGAAGAACGTCCAAGCCACCCCGTTGATAACGGCCATTACAAATATCAACACCAGCGACCCGGATACAATCATGCCCAGGAAGGAGCAGACCATCAATATACCAAGCACTTGGAGGAAGAGACCCTCCTTGCGCCACGTCGCAGCGTAGTACCCGATGGCCAGCCCTCCTATCCCTCCCAGCACCACGTCCAGCGCAAGGGCAATGCCGCTGATCCGAAGCGAGAGGTCGTATTCCTGGAGCATGAACGTCGGATAGAAGGACAGGAAGGCCGAGAAGGCCATGGTTGCGCCTGCGAACCCCCCACCGCAGAGCCAAAGATCCCGGTAGCTCAATGCGCTGCGCAACAATGGCAACAGGGGCTGGGACCCGCGGCCAGACGTTTCCTCCGTGGGACGGTCTCGACCCATAACCACCCACACGGCCAGCAACCCCAGGTAGTAGAAGCCGAATATGCCGAGCGTCCCCCGCCAGTCGTCGCCCAGAAGGATCAGAATCACCGGAGAAAGCGCAAGCCCGCCTCCCACAACTATGCCGAAGAATACGTTGGATAGGCCGTTGACCATCACGACCTCTCTTGCCTGGAACCATTGGCGCGTGAGGATGGCCCGGGCGGGCTGCTGGCCAATGGTGAATATCCCGAACAGCAGCCGCCCCAGCAGCAGAACGCCAAACACCGGAGACCAGCTTTGCAGGAACAGGCACAATCCGCAGCCCAACAACGTGGCCGCGGTAAGCCACTTGGGAGACAGGCGCGAACCAACCCATGCGATAGGTATGGCCAGGGCAATCGTGCTCCAGAAGGGGGCGGAGCCGAGAAGCCCCTGTTGCGATGGCGAGAGCCCCAGTCCTTCCGTTATAGACGGCAGCAGAATCCCTAGGGTGTTTATCACCATCTGCGCCGATACGTTGGACATGAGGTACAGGCATATCAACACCCAGCGATAGTTGGGGTAGCTGGTCATTTCTGTCCTTTAGGATGCACCAGTGGAGGGCAACAGGGTTCCTGTCCGATTCCCGTGATGGATTTGGGTCACTGGTCTGGCATATCATAGTCCCCTGATCGGACTTCTAGCCAACGGGAATTCACCGAAATGAGCCCAGATTTTCCCATTTGGGGTCCGCTCAGCATGTCGTGAGAGAGGTGAGCATGCCCACTGAAAGAATCGGAGTCGGTTTCTCCGGCGGTATGGCGCCGCCCGACATAGTTGAGTGCGTGCAGCTCGCCGAGGAGCTGGGCTATGAGTCAGCGTGGGTGGCCGAGGGGCATGGCGGAGACCAATTCTCCATCCTCACTGCCTGCGCCGTTGCTACCAACCGGATCAAGCTTGGAACCAGCATCACCAGCGTCTTCGTGCGCACCGCACCGACCATCGCCATGGCCGCCGCGACAGTCGACCACTTCTCCAACGGTCGCTTCATCCTCGGCCTCGGCAGCAGCCACAAAGTGCAGGTGGAGCCGGAGCACGGACTGGAATTCATCCGGCCCATCGAGCGGATGCGAGAGTGCACGGATATCGTCCGCGGCATTCTGCGAGACGGCGACATCAGCTACAGCGGCAATGTGTTCAACATCGAACGTTTCGATCTATGGTTCGAGCCGGTACGCCGCCAGATGCCCATATACTTTGCCGCCGTCCGACCGCGTATGCTGGAGATCTGTGGAGAAGTTTCAGACGGCGTCATTCTGACTTGGTGCACTCTCGACCACGCGGGCACTGCGGTACACCACATCGGCGAGGGCGCCAGGCGTGCAGGCCGTGACCCGGAGGACATTGATGTATCGACGCTGATAGCCTGCGCAGTGTCGGAGGACCGCGACGTTGCCCGCGATGAGTTGAGGCGCTACATCGCCTCCTACGTCTGGCGATTCCCCCGCTACCGCCGCTTGGTGGAGGAGGCCGGGTTCGCCGAGGAAGTGCAGGCCGTGGCCCAGGCTTGGCGCGAGGGGCGCATCGAGGATGCTCTCGACCTCGCGCCCGCCGGACTCGTGGACACCGTAGCCCTCGCTGGTTCCCCGGAGGAGTGCCGCGAGGGGCTGCAGAAGTACAGGGATGCTGGCATTAGGCTACCGATAGTCTCGCCGCGTGCGTCCGGACCCAACGCCAAGGAGAGGGCAAAGGCAGTGATTCGCGCCTGTGCCCCTGCAGCCTGAACCGGAGCAGTGAATGCTGGACCCTGCCCAGCTCGGAGAGGAGAAATGACTACAAGCACCGCCATCACCGCAGAAACGTTGGAGACATTGAAGCACATTGAAGCACATTCCCACGCAGACCCTGATTGACGGGCTCTGGGTGATGGGGTGGCCCATGAGTTTCATCCACGGGGCCAAGCCATTGCAGCCCGGGCAGCATATGGCCGGACGGGCGGTCACCCTGCGCTTCGTACCACATCGCCCTGATCTGGCATCTGATAAACCCAAGGGAGCCGACTCCGCAGAGTATGTCGCCTTCGAGCTGTGCGGCCCGGAAAACGTCCTGGTCATTGACGCTATGGGCTGGGAGTACAGCTCCATCGGCGGCGACATCAAGTTCATGCGCCTGATGCAGCGCAGGGTGGGCGGGCTGGTAACCGACGGGGCCGTGCGGGACAGCAATGCCCTCAAGGAGTACGGGTTTCCGGTCTAAGCCGCCAACACCACTGCCAAGCAGGGTCCCGCTGAGTTCTGGCCCTGGCAGGTTAACGACGCCGTCCAGTGCGGCGGCGTCTTAGTGCGTCCCGGCGATGCCATCGTGGGCGACGATGACGGGGCAGTGGTGGTCCCGGCTGCTGCCGTCGAAGAGGTGATTCGCATAGCCCACGAGCGGGAGGAAGTCGAGGAGGTTATCAAGGCCCAGCTGGAAGTGGAGCAGTGCAGCCCCGGAAAGTACTATCCCTTCAACGACCGAACTTGGCAGCTATTCGAGGAGAAGACGGGCCGAAAGCGCGACGCTTGACGGCCCAGCCGTACGCACCCTCCGCCTCGCGTCATTGCCCAACGGATACGCCCAGTGTTCAATTTTTCTTGGGTACGTTCCAAGCAGGTCTCTTGAATGCTGTGGTATTGATTCATTGGCGTATCCGACGGTTGCAGGTGTTTGATGGGCCACTTCACTGGGGTGGTACGATGGCTTACCCCACCGGCAATCCCGTCAATTATCGCCTGCAGCGGGGACGATGCCGATTCGGATCCCGGCGCCGTAGTAGCCGCTGCCTCAGCCCTGGTCGCCCGACCTGACGGCACGGTGCCCGCCGGTGTTTCCGCCGCCGTGGACGCCGCCAATACTTTCCTCAGCTCCCTCACCAATGCTCAGCGCGGCGCGGCGCTGTACTCCTTCGATGACCCGGTGCGTTCCAACTGGTCCAATCTGCCTGCCGGCGTCCCGAAATTCTGGAAGGGTCCGGCGATCTGGCCACCTTCTTGCTGATAATTGCGATGAGCCTGTCTCCCTTGCAGACGATATTGTCCCAAGTCTCGCATTATGGCCTGGCTGTTGAGGCGACGTTGGTATGTCGGGGTAGCTGTCTTTTCATACTCTCCAGTCCATCTTGCGTCTTACTTCGTGGATTTGGGGAGTATTCAGGCGGTCTTACAAAGACTCGCGACCCCGATTATTCTCAGCGGGTGGGTGGCGCTCTTCATCTTCATTCCGATGGCGGCTACATCCAACGCGATAATGACGCGTGCAATGGGATGGCAGCGCTGGAAAATGTTGCAGCGCGGCGTCTAGCTGGCGGCAGTTCCGGTCATGGCGCACTGGCTTATTGTGGAGGCGGAACCGGGGCCAGTGATATTATTCGCGCTGCTGGGGGCACTGGAATTCTGTCGCATCTGGTTGACGGTGGCCACCAGGAATTCAGGCAAAGAGTTCCATCAGACAGCGGGAGCGCGACGCGGGGCGTTCAGGGAAACGCCGAAACCCAACGGCCCCGGCGCAGCAGCCGGGGCCGTAATGTGTTGCCGAAAATCGAGGGGACCTACGGGGCGGTGGTGCCGCCGAAGGCTCCCCATCCCGCCGGAATCTGGACGACCCCCGATTCCAGATCGTTTACGTCAGTCTGGCCACAATAGCCCAGGGCGCGAGATAATTCCTCTCGCAACAGTTCCAGGATGCCGTGGACCCCGTCGGCACCGTCAACGGCTAGGCCCCAGAACAGCGGCCTTCCGATGGCCACTGCCTTAGCTCCCAATGCCAGCGCCTTTATGACGTCGCTGCCTCGCCGCACCCCCGAGTCGACGTAGACCTCCGCCTGTCCCCGGGAAGCCTCTACGATCTCCGGGACCATCTCGATGGCCCCCATGGTCATGTCAAGCTGCCGTCCACCGTGTGTGGAGACCAAGAGCCCGTTGACGCCGTTTTCCACGGCCATGTGGGCGTCTTCGGCGGTGCGGACCCCCTTCAACACCAGGGGAAGTGAGGTCATATCCCGCAGCCTTCCCAGTTCCCGCCAGGTAATCGGAGGAGCGGAGGATACATCCCACCCGGGAGTCTCGTCGGTGCCGCTGATGGCCCGGCGGTCTGCATCCATACCCCGGAAATTGCCCAAGTCGAACTCTCGCTGGTAGCGGTTGCGCATGTCCCGCTCCTTGGGGCTGGGCAGAGGTGTGTCCACCGTAAGCACAATGGCCTTGAACCCCGCCTCCTCTGCCCGGTGCACCAGCATTTCGGAGAAGTTCCAGCCGCGGTGATATAACTGGAACCACAGCGGTCCGCCTGCGGCCTCTGAGACCTCTTCCATGCTGTAGTTCGAGGCGGTGCTGAGCATCATCAACGTGTCGGACATACCAGCCCCTCTCGCCGTGGCTACCTCGCCATCGGGATGGGCCAACATGTGGCTGCCGGCCGGGGACACCATCACCGGCATACTAATCTCCTGCCCGAGCACAGTGGTGGAAATCTTGCGCTCACTCACATCGCGCAGGAAGCGTGGCCGGAGCTTAAGGTCCTCGAAGGCCGAACGATTGCGGCGAGTCGTGTACTCGTCCATGGATCCGGCCTCGATGAACTCCCAGTTGTTGTGGGGCAAGAGCAGTTTCGCTCTCGCCTCATAGTCGTAAAGATTGATGGGGTCGTTAGCCATGTGCGCCTCCTGTTTGCGACATCAAGGTCAAAATTGCCAATACTCTAATCCCGACGGACTGCACTGGCAAGGGGAGAGGCTCGAGGGATCAGGGTTATCGCATTTGGCCGGAGGGATTCGGTGTCTGCGCAGAGAATCGAGTACAGCTATCCGGGACGGGCGGACGTGAAGTAGATGAGGATTCTGAGCAGGAAAAAGGGGACAGAATTTTTCCCACGAGTTCCCATAAATTCCCATAAATTCCCATATTGTCCCATTTTGCCCGCTATTTCGCGTTATTTCCTATCTGCGCCCCTGCCGGTGGAACAAGATTTTTCAAATTCGGTCCCATTCCGTCCCATTCTCGCTTTTCCTGTCGTTTGGGCGGGCCTTGCCTCTGCGGCTGTCGGCTGACACCAGCCGGGGCGCAGTGAGGCCGGCACAGGCATTGAGAAATCAATATTGATAGAACACATGATCATATTCTATCGAGGACCAGGAGGCTTGGCAAGCGGCAAGTTTCATCTGGATATCCAAATGCGATTGCCCTGCTCGAGGGATCTCGCGCCTCACTCGTAGCGCAGAGCCTCCGCGGGGTAGATGTTGCTGGCCTGCCGGGCGGGCAATAACGTTGTCGCCAAAGAGAACAGGTAGGCGACACCCACGATTATCACTATCTGAAGCCATGGGATGGCGAACCGGATAGTTTCAACGTCCTCTCGTATTTCGCGTACTATCAGGTAAGAGATCGCGGTGCCGAGCCCCACACCGATGGCCACTCCCAACAAGACCACGAACGAGGATTCCAGCAGGAAACTCAACTGCACCATGTTACGTCGATAGCCGATGGCCCGGAGGACGCCGATCTGCTGGCGACGCTCCACCACGGCGCGCAGGCTCACCACGCCCAGCGAAGCCACCCCCACCAACAAGCCGAGCCCCATAAATCCTGTCAGAAGATAGTTAAAAGACTGGTTGGCAGAGACTGAGTCCTCGACCAGCTCTGCGAGCACACCGCTCTCCATGCCGTTGCGCTGGAAGGTGACCTCAAGTTCCCTCGAGACTTCCGCGGCATACACACCATCGGCCAATTTGATGCGGTAGTTGGTGACGGGTATCGGGAACGGGGAGACTTCGTCCAGTTGTTGACGAGCGGCGATCATGCCGCCTCCGAGCTGCCCGAAGGCATCAGCTGTTTCGTCGAGGATTCCAATTACTGTCAGAGTGATGGTTGTCCCGGTCGAGGGCTCCCGCACTTCGATTGGAATAGGCTCCAGAAATTCGTCCTCGTAAAAGACTCCTTCCAGCTGGAACTCCGGGATGTTTTCACCTCCCCTGAAGCCGTTCTGAGCGGGAACGGCCAAGGAGTCAACTACCACGAGAGTCGAGTCAGACCTGAGGGCCTCCCACACATCCTCCGCCGTTGTTCCGTATCCTCTGGCAATGAGGTGAAATTCCGTCTCGGTTCCGCTGAGATATCCGTCGTCCGCAGCTCTTACCGCATAGGAACGCCAACCCTGGTCCTCTGCACCGTGTTGGCGTACCTGGACAGGTATGTAGGTGTAGCTTCCTACGGTTTCGAAATCGGCCGGGTCGAGATCAGGGCTTTCCTCGACGGCGTTTTGAAAGTCCGAAATAGGAGTGTTGGGGTTGACCCTCGCCGTAATGTCCCACCCACCGACAACGGACGCATCATCGGCCGCAGTGGTGCCGAACGCCTCTGTGAGGATGGACATCACGATCATCGTGAATATGACCAGGGCAAACATAGCCAGTGTCAGGCCGGTTCGGAACTTGGCGCTCATGGGGTAGGCCACGGCGGTGACTAGCACCGGACGCAGGCTGCCAATACGCGATGTGATCGTGGTCAGGAATTTCAGGAGGAGGTCTGCGTTGAACATCACTGTGCAGACCGCAGCGGCCACCATAGTGATGCCGGAGATGAAGAACATTTCTATACCGGCATTCAGTTCGCCAAAGATGGACTCCAGAGCGCTGAAGGGGATGAACCAATACACGAGGGTGACGACCCCTATAAAGGAATAGGCCACCCGGTCGGAACTCTCAGGGCGGACCTGGTTAATGTTCATCAGCGACCGAAGCAGGAGGCCGAGGCCGATTATCGCTGCAGTCACCCCCAAGCGTACCCATATGGCATCGTCGGTCTGGGTTCCCAGAAATGCCAACAAAAACCCGCTGCCAACTACAATCGTGGACAGGATCACCCTGATTCCTGTCATCCAACCCTGCCGGTGCGGGCTAAGAAGGAGCTGGAAAAGCGTGAAAACAAAAACAATAGGTGATACCAGCAAAGCCAACGGAGCTATGAGGAAAAGTACTCCTCCACGGACAATGCGCCGCCCAGCAAAGGCCCGCATGCTGGAATACCACACTTGGAAAGGCAAGAGAAACAGTCCGGACATTACCAGCCTGCTCAGCTGCTGGAACGCGCTGGCGTCATTGGTCTCCTGCGGAGTAGGCAGGTCTCGAACCGCTGCCACGATGTTCATCCGGCTGACCCGGTACGCAGATACGGCAACTGTGATGAAGGTGATTACCATACCCAGACAGTATGCGACGATGGCGCTTCGCACTTCGAAATGGGGAGTAAGCTGGAAGTCTTCGCTTCCGCCACCGGCCCCGCCGCCAGCGAAGATCTGGTTGATGATGCCAACTATAAGAGCGCTGGCCAGAAGTCCCAGTCCTACGCCCACAATGCCTGAGATCAGCGAATAAGCCGTCCCCTCGAAAACAAACATCTGCACCAGATGCCAGCGCTTGGCACCTACCGCGCGCGCCATTCCCAACTCGGAACGACGGGCTGCTGCCAACATCACGAAGATCAGAAATATCAACAGTATCCCAACCATAATTGAGAAAAGGCCGAACAGGATGAAGAAGCTGGTTACCACGTTGCCAACTTGTTCTGCTGTTTCCAGCAAACTGCGTTTTATGTCTACAACGATGAACTCAGCCAGGGATACTACCAGCGTGTTTACCTCGCGAATCAATTCCTCGTCGCCCGTTTCATCGACGGCCTGGAGAAATTCGGCGCGAACTCCATCGTCGGAAAAGAGGGACACCAGGTCATCACTCAAATCCGAACGTGACAATTCACCCTGTAGAAGGACAAGGTCATCCTTGATCTCTTCGGAGATGAGGGGTTGCTGCTCCCTCAGTTTCAGCTGGTCCAGCACCGCTGGGTTGGAAAGGGCCTCTTTCAGCCGCGCTGCTGCCTCACGGTCGGTGAAAAGGACGCGCAGGGTTTTGGTAACTTCGCCACTAAGTTCTGCCCCGCTGAATTCATCTCCTCTGTTGGAAACGACGATCGAATTGATGGAACCCTGTCGTCCGAAAAGTTCCTGCGCTTCGGTCAGGTGCAGCAGCAGCGTCGGCTCTGAACCCACCGGCCCTCCGCCGCTAACAACCCCCTTCACAACCAGCGAGACTGGCTCACCATAGACGTATACGGTCAATGAATCTCCGGGCACGGCTTCCAAATTCCTGGCAGCGGAGGAGTTGATGAAGGCCTCATTTTGACCGAGGTCTTCGACTTTGACATTGCCACCGTCCTCCAGGCTGAAACCACCGAACCCATCAAGCGTATCGGGGTTCACGCCGGCAATCTGCATCCGTCCTTCGCTTCGGGAAGTGCGTTCGTTTACGGCGGGAGCGATTTCGGCCAGTCCAGCTGCCAGTCCGTCGATGCTGTCCACGTCCGCCAGATCGCGTTGGAGGGCACTGAAGCGCTCCATTGGCACATAGGCGGCCCCGCCAAACTGGTCATTCTCACCGGCGTGGGCAGAGAGCACGAACTCATCGATGGTGCCCAAGCCATCGACCACAGCCTTGCGAATGGAGAATGTCAATGTGTCGCCGGTACCGAAGGAGGCAGCCATGATCAGGGTGGAGATCATGATGCCGACAACAATAAGCGCGGTCTGCGCCTTGCGGCGGGGAATGTTCCGCAAAGCCATCTTCAACATCACCCGGTTCCGAAGGGCCATAAAGCCGATGACGGCGAGAGAGGGAATAAAGACCACCAACAGGACGAACATGATGTGGTCCATCTTGACCCCGAAGAGGTCTTCCATCAGCGCAGCCGCCTATGCTTGAGAATGTTCCGTTTCGCTTGGTGAGGTTTGCAGTACGAGGGGCCTAAAGGTTGCGGGCACCATCGTCGACGATCGCGCCGTCCCTCATGCGGACGATGCGGTGAGCCATTCGACCAACTTCCTCAGAATGAGTGACGAGAACAAAACTCTGCCGGTTGGTGCGATTTAGTTCGATTATCAGGTTCATTATTTCGTCGGTGGTCTCGCTGTCGAGATCCCCGGTCGGCTCGTCGGCCCAAATAATTGAGGGATTGTTGACCAGTGCGCGTGCAATCGTGACGCGCTGGCGCTGGCCTCCGGAAAGCTCGCTGGGGAGATGGCTGGCACGGTCTGCCAGCCCAACCCGTTCCAGCATATCCATGGACCTCCGCCGCGACTCCGTCGCGTTGACGCCGGACAAGAGGAGGGGCAACTCCACGTTTTCCACGGATGAGAGAACGGGCAGCAGGTTGTAAAGTTGGAACACGAACCCCATGTTCCTGGCTCGGTAGTCGCTGCGTTCGTCATCGTGCAGGTCGTGCAGAACTACGTCAGCGATGATCACCTGCCCCGCGTCTATGTCATCCAAGCCAGACAAGCAGTTGAGCATGGTGGTCTTGCCGCAACCGCTGGGGCCCATGATAGCGACCATCTCGCCCCTGCCGACGGACAGGTCCACTCCACGAAGGGCGTTAACCTGGACCTTGCCGGTGTCGTAGGTCTTGTGGATGCCGGTTGCGCGTACTATCGCGTCGTCCATGCGGCTCCGGTGTCCTGTGGCAGGTGGTCACTGTCCTCGAGGGGCCCGAGAACGGTCGGATCTGCGACAGGTGCTGTCGATTCGCCAGTGGGTAGTATAACCGCAATCCGGCATTGACAGGACCGGAATTCGTAACCGGATGCGAAACACATCAGGCAGACGGAAAGACGTGGGAATGTTTGAGTGGCGTCGGGCGCGGCGCCTGTGTTATTGCGGCTCTTGAAGGCGGAGCTTGAGCTGCTCCAGCCACCACCAGAGGCGGCTCCAGACCATGCGTCGCTCGGGGTCGGTCAACTGTCTGCCCAGTTGCTGACGGGTGGCGGCGACGCCCTGTCCGGCCAAGTAGCCCCAGGCGCCCTGTTCGGTTCGCATCCACGCCAAGGCCTTATCGCCGTGGTCGGCGAGCACTTGGCGCAGGACGGGGTCGAGCACTTCCAAGTCCAGTTGAGGCTGTTGCATCGGTTCAGCCCGCCAGGCACCGTACTGGAGCGAGGACGGAGATGCCTGGGACCAGGTTGGGTGAGGGCACGGTTTCAGCCGCCGCCAACGGGGCGCACAATCTCGAGGATATCGCCATCCTGGAGAGTCACTTCCGGGTACTGCTCGCGCTTGAGCACCTCACCGTTGTAGCCCACTGCCACGTGCTTCAGGTCGAGGCCGAAAGAGTTGAGGTAGGACTCGAGATCCTGGGTGGCGTCTATGGGACGAGGCTTGCCATTCACCATCAGGTTAATCATTTCGAAAACTGCCTCCGGTCAGGATGTACGGCCAGCCTTGAATCGAAAACTACTATCAATCGAAGCGCCGTGGTTGCGCCAGGAGGTCTCCAACGAGGATAGCATCTCGCGGGAAGCCGCGGCAGGGTCGGCGTCGGCGAGAATGCTGCGGATGACCGCCACACCCGATGCGCCGGAGCCGATCACGTCGTCGACATTCCCGGGGGTGATGCCGCCGATGCCGATCAAGGGCAGGTTACACCGGTTGGCCACATTCCGCATAAGCGCGGTTCCGGCAGGCTCTCCGCCCGGGTGGGAGTGGGTGGCAAACATCGTTCCCACAACGAGGAAGTCAGCGCCGTCAGTGGCCGCCTGGACCGCTCCTTCCACGGAATGCACTGAGCGGCCGATGAGGGAGTCTTTGGGCAGCAGGTTCCTTGCCGATGAGGCGGGCAGAGCCTGCTCTCCCAATTGCACACCATCGGCTATGGCCACAGCGGCGACATCTACTCGCTCGTTCACCAAGAGCGCGGCCTGACCATCTATCGCACGCTTGATTTCCAAGGTCAGCGCCAAGAGATGTCCGCCCGGCATTTCCTTGGCACGCAGCTGGACGAGATTGACCCCGCCCTCGACTGCCGCCGCGACCCGTCCGACTAACTCCTTCGGGCTGACGACGGAGCAGTCGGCGACCAGGCACAGACAGGGGAGTCGCAGCTCAGTAGCCATGACTTAAATGCCCATGCGGCCCGGAGGCGGGTTCCGACTAGGCCCCAGCTGTCGCAGGCTGAGGGACATCGGTGGTGGGGCTGCTGGCGGCGGCGTATTGGCGCACGGCGATGCGCCCGGCGATGTAGGCCTTGCGGCCAGCTTCGACGCCTGCCTTGAAGGCCTCTGCCATCATCGCGGGGTCGTTGGCCTGGGCGATAGCGGTGTTGACGAGGACGGCATCGGCGCCCATCTCCAGCGCCTGCGAGGCGTCGGAGGGCACGGCCAGGCCGGCATCGACGACGACTGGGACGTTGGCCTGCTCGATGATGATGCGGACTTCCTCGCGGGTGTGGATGCCCTGGCCGGAGCCGATAGCGGAGCCGAGGGGCATCACGGTAGCGCAGCCCACATCCTCGAGGTTCTTGGCCAGAACGGGGTCGGCATGGATGTAGGGCAGGACCACGAAGCCTTCCTCGACCAAACGGCGGGCGGCCTCGAGGGTGGCAGCGCCGTCAGGGAACAGATACTTGTGGTCTGGGATTACTTCCAGCTTCACGAAATTAGTCTGGCCGACTTCCCGACCGAGGCGGGCGACGAACATGGCCTCCTCGACAGTGGCGCAGCCGGCAGTGTTGGGGAGCATCTGGTACTTGCTCCAGTCGATGTAGTCCAGCAGCGTCTTGGCGGCTGGGTCGTCAAGGTCGAGCCGCCGGATGGCTACAGTGATCATCTCGGTACCGGAGGCTTCGACGGCGGCGACCATATCCTCCATTGTGCGGTAGCGTCCAGTGCCCACGATGAGGCGCGAATTGAATTTCTTTCCGCCAATGACGAGTTCGTCCGACATTTCGACCCTGCTCCTAATGGCCCGGTGGGCTGAAAATAAACAGCCGCCGGGAAAATTCCGGGCGGCCTTTGAGCGTTACCAGGTATGGCGTCATGTCCCTGCGCCGCTCTTTCGATCGACTTGCGCTACGCTACTGCGGCCAGTGCAAGTATAGACGGTCGGGAGCGATTGCGGCCACCTTCTCAGCCTGGCTTACCCAAGCTCCCGCCAGAACCAATATTTGATATCCAGATTATAAGCAATCGTATCACCGCCCGTCGACGTGCGTCAACGACAGCTCTCGGTGTCCCAGGATGATTGCAAAGTCAGGAGACTTGGCCGCGGAGGCGGGCGATGGTCTGGGTTGGGCGGAAGGCGCAGGTCTTGGCTCGCAGGGGCATGGACATCTGGAGGGGAAACCATCCCTCCAGGCGCAGGGCGTTGAGCGCTGTGTTGACCAGGCTGGCGTATACCTCGCCCAGACCCGGACGGCGCAGCGTGTGGACGTCCTCGTCCCAACTGCGATCCTTAACGTGATGCAGGCTGTTCTCAACGCTCCAGTGGTTGCGGATCACTTGAAGGAGTTCTTTGGGTGCACAGCGCAGGGAACTCAGGCTGGTCAGCAGATACCAGCGCTCCCGGCTCACCTCCCCGGTGGCTATGTCCACCCTCTCCTTCTCCAACATCACACCCTGCCTCACTCCTGGAAAGCCCAACTCATCCCGGATATAGCCGGCCAATGCCTCATCGGTCCAGATGCGCCGTTTCTCGATCACGCCCGCTTTTTTTCCACGCTCTGCGCCTCGGGCTCCACCGGTCCCTCCCCAGCAAATCCCTCTGCCAATGCCGCCAGCACCTGGGGTTGGTTCCCCTTAAGCCCGAATCCACCGATAGAGGGCGTCAGGTTAGCGTCCTGCAGTGGCCAAAGGGTGCTCCTTTGAATCTGGGATAATTGTTTTGTAACAGCAAAACAGTCCCAGAGAAGGAGCACCTAATAGATGCTAGCACGCAACCACCCCGACCGGATCCAAATCACCTTCGACGACCGCCGACTGGTGGCCAATGCCGGTCTGCTCCTTCCGGCCACCCTCGCCCGACACTTGGGCCTGGGGGAACTCGTAGACCATCACCTCAATCTCGGTAGCGCGTCGGGCCGGGCCAACACCGGCGACAAGCTGCTGACGCTGGTTGCCTCTGCCCTGGCGGGCGGCGATTGCATCGACGACGCCGATGCGCTGCGCGCCGGGGGGACGGCCGGTGTTCTCGACTGCAGGGTCAAGGCGCCATCCACCCTGGGCACCTTCCTGCGCAGCTTCCGTTGGGGCCACGTCCGCCAGCTGGACCGGGTGAGCCGGGAACTGCTGGCCCGGGCCTGGGCCGCTGGGGCGGGACCCGGCGACGCGCCGTTCACCATCGACCTCGATTCCACCATCTGCGAGACTTACGGACTGGCCAAGGAGGGGGCGCGACACCACGGCTATACCGGCAAGCGGGGCTATCACCCGCTGCTGGCCGTGGCCGCCGGCACCGGGGACGTGTTGATGTCCCGGCTGCGCGAGGGCCGGGCCAACACTGTTCGGGGTGCCGCCCACTTCCTGCGCGAGACGGTGGGACGGGTGCGCTACGCCGGCGCCAGGGGCCGACTCACGGTGCGGGCCGACAGCGGCTTCTATGCCCACGCCATCGTCGCCGTCTGCCGCAAGATGGATGTCCGCTACTCCATCACCATCCGCCAGCACAAAAGCCTGCGCAATCTCATCGAGGCCATACCCGGGACGGATTGGACGCCCATCCCCTACTGGATGGACGGCGCCGCCGATGTGGCCGAGACCACCTACACTCCCTTTGAGAGTGAGGCCGGCGCCGCGCCGGTGCGGCTCATCGTCCGGCGTGTGAAGCCCACACCCGGTTCCCAACTGGCCCTGTTCGCCAGCTACAGCTACCACGGCTTCATCACCGACCGGGATGAGGAGACGCTCGAGCTGGAGGCTGACCATCGCCGCCACGCCGAGATCGAGAACGCCATCCGAGACCTCAAGTACGGCGTCGGGCTGAACCACCTGCCGTCCGGCCGATTCGCTGCCAACGGGGCTTGGCTGGCGGTGCAGGTGATGGCCCACAACCTCGCTCGCTGGACAGCGCGCATCGGTCTGGGTGAGCAGATCGTGACCACCAAGACCCTCCGGCGTCGGTTCTTCTCCCTGGCCGGACGGCTCACCCGCTCGGCCCGCCGCCTCACACTGCATCTGCCACAGCGCTGGCCTTGGGAAACCCAGTTCAGTTGCGCCCTCTCTCGATTGCGAGCTGTTCCATTTCCTGCCTGATGGCAACGCCGGTGTCTGAGCCAGCCAACGGACAACCGAACGTCCCCGCCAACTTGCGCCAGCCCGGTCCGCGCGGGCCTCTTGCCGTGTCCTATCAGGCCATCTCGCTCGCCACTGCCACCGCAGACCGCCGCCGGTGCCCCCAAAAGCGCCTGCAAACCTCCCGCCTACCCGAATTCAAGACCGGATCATCGCGCTTGTAACTCCCTAACCCCCTTCCACTGCCCTCGCGCCGTCCATCGGTGGATTCGGGTTAATGCGCACCAGGTAGTCCCGTCCGTGGCTCACGATGGCCTGGCACAGGTCCCGCTCCGCATAGAGAGCGTCCATGGTCAGCAGCCTCAGGCCGGGATAGCGCTCGAACAGTTGCCCCAGCTGTTCCCGCAACACCCCGGGTTCGTACCGTTTCTCCGATGCCGGCCACTGGGCCAGGCACAGCTTCAGGTCATGGGCCAGTACGTTCACCATCACCAGAGGATTGCCGCTTACGTCCTCGGACTGCTTGGCCCATTTGCCGTCCACCGAGGCGTGCACCTCCTGGTCCGCCACCACCTGGGCCACCCATCCCGCTAGGGCGCCCTGCAGCTGCTCATAAGGGACCCCGGCCAGGGTGCGGGGGATGGTGGTGGCGTGGGGCGGATGGTCCCGCACAAAGCCCAACGGCTCCCTCAGCACCGGCCAGTGCATCTTGGCGAAGAGGGCGATGTGGGCCATGGTGGTCTGACCACAAACCAAGCCCAGCAGGGTCAGTCGGAGGATGGCCTGAAAGGGATGCCGGACTCCCCTGGCCCTCCTGGGATCCGGCACCAGTTCCAAACATCCGAACAGAGATTCCGCCGCCTCCATATCCGCACACTCCCATATCTCACTTACCTGTCTGTATAAACTTCCCTCCACCACTTTGCAATCGTCCTGCCTGTACGGGGAGGACAATTGGAAAGCCCAAATATGCCATTCTTCGCTTACGCTCGGGGTATCGGCGGCATAGTTGAGATTCTTCGCTCCGCTGGGAATGACAGGGAGTGACGGCAACTTGGCAATCGTCCTGGGAGGTGGAAGCAGGGTTCTGGGGTTCTCTCACTCCCCTGGGGGTGAGGGAACTTTGCCTGGCATGGATACGTCCTCACCTCAACCCTCTCCCGGTGAGAGAGGGGATTTCTTTGGTGGCTGCTGGCATTTCGCCGTCACCCTCACCCTAAACCCTTTCCCTGAGGAAGAGGGGATTTCTTTGGCCCTCACCCTCGAGAGAGAATCAACAGGTGGCGGTGGGGATGGCTGAGAGGGAGACTTTCTTGCCGGGAGGGAATAGCTTGTCCGCGATCTCCTTGGCGTCGGGGCAGTTCACCCCAGGATAGAGGCCCACATCACCTTGCTGGAGAGAGAGGTGAAAGAACTGGACCAATATCTCCGTGAGACGCTGCTTAGCAGTCCGGTGTGGCTACAGAAGGACGATCTGCTCCGCTCGGTTCCTTGGGTGGGCGAGCAGGTTTCAGTGTCCCTCCTGGCATATATGCCGGAACTGGGCGCACTGGACCGCAAGCAGATAGCCGCCGTCGTTGGAGTGGCCTCCATCAACAGGGACAGTGGGATTATGCGAGGCAGACGCACCGTATGGGCCGGCCGGTCGCGGGTGAGGGCGGCGCTCTACATGGGAACGCTGGTAGCCGCTCGCTACAACTCTGTGATCCGGGTCTTTTACGATCCGGGTCTTTTACCAGAAATTCCCTGCGGCCGGCAAGGCCAAGAAAGTGCACTCGTCGCCTGCATGCGCAAACTGCTGACCATACTCAACAGCATGGTGAAGTCAGGTCGGCATTGGGATCCTCAAACGACAACACCTTGACTTACAAGACGGTTGCTATTGGGTGCTCCTTGTTTCCGGGCGGGTTTTTGTTCCAAAACCAATATCCCAGATTCAGAGGAGCACCCTCTGGCTTCCTCAAGGGCTGTCCCCATGGCCCTCCCCCGGTGGATTCGGGTTTACCCGGTTAGCCTGCCCCCAGCATACAAAGCGTCGTTGTAGTACTACGGCCTGGACCCATAGACGACCGTCGACGGCGTTCTCACCCAAATACCGTTTTCGAGGCAGGTCCGGTTTTCGCCTGAGTGGGAGGTCGTGTCACAAGAGGTGCCAAGAGACTACAACGTGCCCGGAGCAGGAGATCAGTACTTCTGACACTCTCATCTGCCCGGAGACTCGACTTGCGCATCTGCAATCTCGCCACGTAGAAGCGGCATAACTGGACTGGATTTTGAATGCTCAATAGCGGCCAGCATTTCGTCGCGGACCTTCGTAAAGTCAGTCCGTATTCGTTCTCCCATCTCGATGGAAATATGGGTTTCCGGATCATACTTTTCGGCCCAGCCGATTACCGCCAGCATCACGGGGAGAAGATCCTTCCCCTTATCAGTCAATTCGTACAGGACCTGTCGCCCGTTGGCCGGGTCTTTTCGTCGGCTGACGATTTGCTGCGCTTCCAGTCGACTCAGCCGGTTGGACAGCACGTTGGTCGAAATGCCTTCGCCAGCATCCAGGAAATCCTGAAACCGGGTAAAGCCACGAAACAGCATGTCGCGGATGATCAATAGTGACCAGTGATCGCCGAACACACCCAGCCCGAACCGAATCGGGCATTGCTTAGGGTCGTAAATCATGCGCCCAGTATACCGATATCCTGGATTGACTTGCAAATCGCAAGTGTTACTGTATAATCACTGGCAATTCGCAAGCTATGTGCAGTTGTCTTTGATGAGATTGAAACCATGAACCGTTCGATTACACTGGCAGATTGGGGGTTGCTCCTCGGGGCATCAGTGCTCGTGGGCAGCACATTCCTATTCATAAACATCGCCGTCAAGGAAATCTCGCCGCTGGCCATCGCCTCGCTCCGGGCGCTGATCTCCGCGCTCATCTGCTGGATCGTGATGCGGGCTTACGGAGTGCTGATCAACGACAATTAGTCTTGCCGGTTGGCGACGACTATTTTTGCCGGTCCCCAAGAGTAATCATCCGGTACAGGAGGTGCCGGATTGGTTACAGATCAGCAAGTCGCAACACTGAGGCAGAGACGAATGGAAGGAAAGACGCAACAGACGGCGGCGGCAATGGCGGGGATGAGCGAGCGCTCGGCCCGCAAGTGGCAGTGCGGCCCGTTGCCGTCGGAGACCAAGACTGAGCGCCAGTGGCGCACCCGTCCCGATCCCTTCGACGGAGTCTGGGAGAAGGAGATCCTGCCCCTGCTCCGGGGCGAGGCCGCCGGCAGGCTCAGGGCAACGACAATTATCGAGTGGCTGGAGGAGCGGCATCCCGGCCGGTTCAGCGCCTCGCAGCTGCGCACCCTGCAACGACGATTACAAGACTGGCGAGCGCTCAACGGCCCGGACCAAGAGGTCTACTTCCCCCAGGAGCATCCCCCGGGCCGCGAGGCCCAGATCGACTTCACCCACTGCAACTCCCTGGGAGTGACCGTCGGCGGTCGGGCCTATCGCCACCGGCTGTTCCAGTTGGTGCTGAGCCATTCAGGGTGGCGCTATGCCGAGGTGGCTACGGGGGAGACCTTCCTGGCCCTGAAGCAGGGGCTACAGAACGCCCTGTGGGAGCTGGGCGGTGCGCCTCGGGTGATCCGCTCGGACAACACCTCGGCCGCCACCCACGAGATGAGGCGCAGCCGCGGCAGGGCCCTGAACGGCAGCTACGCCGAGCTTCTGGACCACTATGGGCTCGAGTCCACCCTGATAAATGCAGGAGAGTCCCATGAGAACGGCGTTGCCGAGCAGGCCCACTACCGGCTCAAGGACGCCATCGACCAAGCCCTCATGCTGCGGGGCAGCCGTGACTTCAGCTCCCTTGAGGAGTACGCCGGCTTCGTTCGCAAGGTGGTGGATCGGCGCAACCGGCTGGTGATGGGGAAGCTGGAGGAAGAGCGCCCACATCTGCTTTCCCTGCCCCCAGCCCCGGTGCCGGAGTACGTCAACCACCGGGCCCGGGTGCGCAAGTGGAGCACCATCCAGGCAGCCGGACGGACCTACACCGTGCCCTCCCGGCTCATCGGGAAGGAGGTGCAGATCCGGCTGTACGCCGAACACTTGGAAGTGTACTACAAGGGCACCTTCGTGGATCGAATGGAGCGGGTGCGGGGCGAGAAAGAGGCCCGGGTTGACTACCGCCACGTCATCGGCTCCCTGGTGCGCAAGCCCGGGGCCTTCGCCCGCTACCGGTTCCGGGAGCAGATGTTTCCCACCATGACCTTTCGCCTGGCCTACGATGCGCTCCGGGAATGGCGTGGGGAGCGGGCCGACGTGGAGTACGTGCGCATCCTGCACCTGGCGGCGACGACCATGGAGACCACGGTGGACAGCGCCCTGGCCCTGCTCTTGGAGGCGGGCGGACCCTTCGACTACGCCGCAGTCAGGGAGCTGGCCAGTCCCGCGCCGCTGCAGGCGCCGGCACTCAGCCTGCCCGGGACGCCGGACCTGAGGGTCTACGACTCCCTGCTGGCGGAGGTGGCCTGATGCTGGACACCCTGACTACTGACACCCTGATGACGGACACAGTGGCCATACAGGAGCGGATCGGGGAGCTGTGCCACCAGTTCCGGCTGCCCACCATGGGTGCGCAGTCGGTGTCCCGCTTCACTGCAGCCGGCCACGGCGACGCCCTGGAGACTCTCTTGGAAGTACTGGAGCAGGAGGCCGAGGACCGCAGGCAGCGGCGCATCAGCAGGCTGCGCACCGCGTCCAGGCTGCCGGCGGGCAAGACCTGGGAAACCTTCGAGCACGACCGGGTGCCTCTGTCTCTCAGACAGCAACTGGGGGAACTGGCCGACGGCAGCTTCGTCGACCGCGGCGTCAACGTCCTGGCCTTCGGTCTTCCCGGCACCGGGAAAACACACGCCCTGTGCGCCTTGGGCCACCGGCTGGTGGAGTCGGGCAGGTCGGTGCTCTTCGCCCCGGCCTACCGGCTGGTGCAGGATCTGCTGGCAGCCAAGCGGGACCTGGCCCTGCCGCGACAACTACGGAAGCTCGACAGCTACGACTTCCTGCTGCTGGACGACCTGGGCTACCTGCCCCAGGGGGCCGAGGAGTCGGAGCTCCTCTTCACCCTCATCGCAGAACGCTACGAGCGCCGGTCCCTGGGCATCACCTCCAACCTGGTCTTCTCCCAGTGGGAGCACATCTTCGCCAACCCAATGGCCACCGCGGCCGCCATCGACCGGGTGGTCCATCACTCGGTCATCCTGGAATTCAACGTCCCCAGCTACCGGACCGGAGTGGCCCAGCAGCGGGGGCAGGATAAGGAGGTGAACCGGCAAGAATAATCGACGCCAACCGGCAAAAGTAGTTGACGTTAAACACTCTTTCCCATCATCTACCACCACACTGGTTTCCCCTAAACCAAAGCCAAGGTGGGATGTGCATTTGCCTGAGGCGAGGAATCGTGCTGGGAATTCGGCAGCAGTGCTTCGGCCCGTGACTGCAGTACCGTCCGGCAGCGGCGCCTCACCTCGTCTCTCCGGCTGGCCAGCCCGGCCAGGAAGTTGCCGACCCTTTCCTGCACCGCCGCCCTGCTGCCCAGGCAGAGATTGCCCGTCGCCTCCTCTCTCGCCCAGCCCCAGACCGCCTCATCGGAGTTGAAGTCCGGGCTGTACCCCGGCAGGTTCACCAACCGCAGGTCAAGTCCGGGCGTCCGCAGATATTCCCGCACCGCCTCGCCACGATGGGCCGGCGCGTTGTCCCAGATGACCCGCATCGGCTCTGGATGTTTTTCCCTCAGTTGCTTCAGGAAGGCAACCGAGGTCCCGCTGTTGCTGTTGCCCTCCAGTTCCATCCATTCCACCTCACCCGTCTCCAAGCACACCGCCGAATAGTAGTTGGCCTTCTCCCCATACCGCGGGCTGGTCGAGTCCACCAAAGCAGGCTGGCCCTTCAGCACCCACTTGCCCCGCAGTTCCGCGTCCGCCCGGAAGTGGGCCTCGTCGGCAAAGAATATCCTGGCTTCAGTCCGTTGGGCCTCCTCCCTCAGGACGGCGTACTCCGCCACGAAAGCCTCCCGCTTGGCCTCATCAGCCTTGAGCAACCGCTTCTTGGGCCGCTTGAAGGCAAATCCCAAGCGGTGCATCCAGTTCAGGCAACTGCTGCGGCTCAACTCAATGCCGAGGCGCTCCGAGGCAAACCGCCGCACCACCTTCCAATACCAGTTGGCCATACCGATGCCCGACGAAGCGGGAGGCTGTTGCACCGCCTCTTTCAATTCCTCCTGCTGCGCTTGGTCAAGGGCGGGGGGGAACCACCGGTCTGCTCGAATATCAGGGCTGCAGGCCCTCCCTCGCCGAAGGCCGACGCCCATCGGCCAATAGTGTGTGGGTCCCTTTCCAGAGTCTCCGCCGTGGCCGCTGCCGTCCAGCCCTGGGCCAGCAGCAGCACGGCGTACCACCTCTCCCGCTCCCTGGGCGTCGGCGCCAGGATCATCCGCTGTCGCAAGTCCTTGACTTCCATCCGCCACTGTTCCAGACACAGGTCTATCTCCCTCACGCCCATCACCAACCCCTCGTAACTCCCGAGACCAGCTAACCCAGTTCCTTCACAAATTTACCCTGTGCAACTGCGTATTTCACCTTGGCTTTAGTTTAGCTTACCCCGACACCCTATGGATTCCCCTCCTCAGACTAATACCATTTTGAGATAGTTACTAATACTACAACGACGCTTTGCAAGAAAGGGGCTTTGAACCCCTATTCATGGCGACCTGCCCACACGCTTGACAGCTTTATTGTCGTACCTTCCTCGAAGCGAATTCAGGTCAAAATCCCACGAATTTGAGAAATCGTCGTTGTAGTACTAAGAGGGCGAGCTGGGAACAGGGCGTCGGCTTCACACGTCGGACAATGAGCCGCACCGGCGCGGCGTCCGGCTTGGTCTGGTACGGGAGTGCAGGTGGCTACTCGGAATCGGAGAGGAGCAGGGGCGGGACAGCATTCTGCCCCTTTCCTGTCACTGACATTTCTCCGTAGACGCCGTGTCCTGGCGGGTGCTAGGTTGAAGTGCAAGATTTGGAGGTGAGTGTTGTTTCGATACGGTGATTGGCACGCTAGCGGACAACATTGGACGAACGTCGGCAGGCAATTGAGAATCGAGCACCGGCATGTTGAAGATTCCGATGTGGCCGCCATACGGGACACACTCCCATTTGGGCCGCCCAACCCCGCGCACGTCTTGGACTTATCGCCGTCCTAAACTAAAGCCAAGGTGAAATACGCAGTTGCACAGGGTAAATTTGTGAAGGAACTGGGTTAGCTGGTCTCGGGAGTTACGAGGGGTTGGTGATGGGCGTGA
This sequence comes from Dehalococcoidia bacterium, assembly GCA_965262865.1. Taxonomy (GTDB): domain Bacteria; phylum Chloroflexota; class Dehalococcoidia; order Lucifugimonadales; family UBA3495; genus VXOI01. Next base: position 4,179,437 of record OZ253565.1, on the reverse strand, counting down.
GGGAGATAGACCGGTGTCTGGAACAGTGGCGGATGGAAGTCAAGGACTTGCGACAGCGGATGATCCTGGCGCCGACGCCCAGGGAGCGGGAGAGGTGGTACGCCGTGCTGCTGCTGGCCCAGGGCTGGACGGCAGCGGCCACGGCGGAGACTCTGGAAAGGGACCCACACACTATTGGCCGATGGGCGTCGGCCTTCGGCGAGGGAGGGCCTGCAGCCCTGATATTCGAGCAGACCGGTGGTTCCCCCCCGCCCTTGACCAAGCGCAGCAGGAGGAATTGAAAGAGGCGGTGCAACAGCCTCCCGCTTCGTCGGGCATCGGTATGGCCAACTGGTATTGGAAGGTGGTGCGGCGGTTTGCCTCGGAGCGCCTCGGCATTGAGTTGAGCCGCAGCAGTTGCCTGAACTGGATGCACCGCTTGGGATTTGCCTTCAAGCGGCCCAAGAAGCGGTTGCTCAAGGCTGATGAGGCCAAGCGGGAGGCTTTCGTGGCGGAGTACGCCGTCCTGAGGGAGGAGGCCCAACGGACTGAAGCCAGGATATTCTTTGCCGACGAGGCCCACTTCCGGGCGGACGCGGAACTGCGGGGCAAGTGGGTGCTGAAGGGCCAGCCTGCTTTGGTGGACTCGACCAGCCCGCGGTATGGGGAGAAGGCCAACTACTATTCGGCGGTGTGCCTGGAGACGGGTGAGGTGGAATGGATGGAACTGGAGGGCAACAGCAACAGCGGGACCTCGGTTGCCTTCCTGAAGCAACTGAGGGAAAAACATCCAGAGCCGATGCGGGTCATCTGGGACAACGCGCCGGCCCATCGTGGCGAGGCGGTGCGGGAATATCTGCGGACGCCCGGACTTGACCTGCGGTTGGTGAACCTGCCGGGGTACAGCCCGGACTTCAACTCCGATGAGGCGGTCTGGGGCTGGGCGAGAGAGGAGGCGACGGGCAATCTCTGCCTGGGCAGCAGGGCGGCGGTGCAGGAAAGGGTCGGCAACTTCCTGGCCGGGCTGGCCAGCCGGAGAGACGAGGTGAGGCGCCGCTGCCGGACGGTACTGCAGTCACGGGCCGAAGCACTGCTGCCGAATTCCCAGCACGATTCCTCGCCTCAGGCAAATGCACATCCCACCTTGGCTTTGGTTTAGTACTGGGAACAGCTTGCAGCACACACCCTCAAGAGCGACGCTGCACGTTCAGATGGTCGAAGTGGTGGCGCTCCGTGCAGCCGGCAACTGATTGCTCCATTTGTATTGTTACATGGGCAATTCCAAAATCCTGATGGGCAATCTGCTGCATCCGAAGCCGCAGAGTTTCAAGCTCGCCCGGATAATCGGGGTCAATAAGGACATGTGCGGTCAAGGACTCGTATCCGGAGGTGATGGTCCAAGCGTGAATGTCGTGAACCAAAGTCACGCCCTCCACCGCTTCCAGTTCACTGCAAAGCAGAGGCATATCCAGGTGTATCGGCGCGCCTTCCAGCAGAACATGAAAGACTTTGAGCACCAACCGCCAGGAGCTAATCAGGATAAGCACACCGATGAGTACGCCCAGAATGGGGTCGGCAACCCACCAGCCAAAGACCATTGTCAGAACGCCGGAGATAACCACGCCGATTGACCCAATAAGGTCCGCCAGCACATGCTGAAACGCGCCTTCAACATTGAGGCTATGCCCAGCAGAACGGCGGAGTATCCAGAAGGCAACCAGGTTGACACCGAGTCCCACCCCGCCCGCTGCCAGTACGATACCGCCTTCCACCTCGGGGATATCGCGAAATCGACCATAGGCCTCAAAGAAAATCCAGGCGGCAATCAGCCACAAGCTCAGCGCGTTGAACAGCGCGGCCAGCACCTCAGTGCGGTGGTAGCCAAAAGTACGCTCAATGGAGGCCGGACGGTTGGCAATCCACATGGCGAAGAGGGCCAGCCCAATGGCGCCTGCGTCGGTGAGCATATGGGCGGCGTCGGCCAGCAGGGCCAGGCTGCCGGAAAGGATACCGGCGACTATCTCGACTGCCATGTAGCCGGAAATCAGCGCAAGTGCAATCAGCAGACGCCGGCGCCCGGCCATTCGAAAGTCATCGGAATGACCAGCGTGGTGGTCGTGTTCAGGGTGGTGATCAGATTTCATTTCCGGCCTCTCGGGCAGTTAGCCGGATTCCGCGATCCAGTTTGTCATGCCTCAGCGTGTGTCCGGGCAGCCAGGTGTCCCACGTGGTGGTTTTCGGTACAATCATCCACCGACTGCTCTATTTGTATGGTGATATGGCGGATGCCAAATTCCTGGTAGGCGATTCGGCGCAGACGACGCAGAAGCGGTTCAAAGTCCCCTTGGTAATCGGGGTCAACGAGCACGTGGGCGGTGAGGGCGTCGTAGCCGGAGGTAATGGTCCAAGCGTGAACGTCATGCACCAGGGTAACACCTTCCATTTCCTCCAGGGCACTGCAGAGCCTGTACATATCCAACCCGGCCGGTACGCTCTCCAGCAGCACGCGAAATACCTTGATGGCCAAACGGCAGGAACTCACCAGGATCAATACGGCGATGAGAATACTGAGGATGGGGTCAACAAGGTCCCAGTGAAAGGCCAATGTCAGGACACCGGAGATAACCACAGCGATGGAGCCCATCAGGTCGGCCACAATATGCCAGAAGGCGCCTTGAACTGTGATGTTGTATCGCGACGAGCGGTAGAGGATCCAGGCTGCCAACATGTTGATAGCAAGTCCTGCGGAGGCGACAGCCAACATTAACACGCCTTCCACTTCGTGACTGTGCCCGTGGGCGTGATCGGTAAGCCGTTGATATGCCTCGTAGAAAATCCAACTGGCGAGCACCCAAAGAGCAAGAGCGTTGAACATCACCGCCAGCACCTCGGTACGCTGGTAGCCGAAGGTGCGCGTAATGGTGGTTGGACGCTCCGCAATCCACATGGCGAACAGCGCCAAGCCAATGGCGACTGCGTCGGTAATCATATGGGTCGCATGTGCCAGCAATCCCAAGCTGCCTGAAAGGATGCCGCCGGCTATTTCGATCCCCATGTGGCAGCAGAGCAGAATCAGGACAATTATCAGGCTGCGACGACCTGCGCTCCGATAGTCGTGGTCATGGTCGTGCCCAGGGTTTCCTCTCCCGCGGCCGGTGTGGCCGTGGTTGGTGTGAACTGTTTGATCAGGTGTCATCTCCTGCCGCTTCCCAGTCGATGATTTCCAGGCTCTCCCCCCAACAAGGCTTCAGGGGTCGAGAGCAGGCCACGCTGAATGTCGGCATCATAGTGCAGGCTTATTTTGCCGGTCAAACCACGGCGCCGGGGCAGGCAGGGCCTGAGAAAAGTATTTTCCCATAGCGAAATCTCGCCCCAACCCGTCATTCCCGCACAGGGGGGAAGCTCGTTGCGCAACTGTTCCTCCTTTGGCAGTCTCAGCAACTCGTCCGGCCCGAACCGCTGCCGTGGAAGCATCTCACGCACCACCCGAAGGTTCAGGCTAGGGGTCTCCGGATATGACAGCATCCCCGGCCCCGGTGCGTCGGCGCGTTGTCCCTGATGACGTTGAGTCGCCCGCTGTGCCTCTCCCGCTAATGTTCCAAAAAAAACACGGAGCTTTCCCCGTTGCTGTTCCCTTCAAGTTCCATCCATTTCACCTCGCCGGTCTCAAAGCACACCACCGGGTAATAGCTGGCCTTGCCGCCGTGTCGGGGACTAATGGAGTTCACCAAGGCCGGCTCTCCTTTTTGCACCCGCTGCCCTGCAATTCCGCGTCCGCCCGGGAAGTGGGCCTCGTAGGCAAAGAATATCTCTAACAGGCACGATGACGTACAGTATGAGCCCGGCGGAAGTTGGCCGCTTTCGACAGCTAGCGCCAAACATTCCTGACAGGAATTAGCGGAATATGTTCGAGATTGTTGGCGGAATTTTGGGTGGGCTCGGCCTGTTCTTCGTGGGGATGTGGCTGCTTTCCGAGAACCTGAAGTTACTGGCGGGCAGGCGCCTCCGCGCTATCGCCGTCAACTGGGTGCCCAACCGGTTCGCCGCTTGCGGCTACGGTGTGCTGGCCGGGGGCGCTACCCAGAGTATGTCGTCCTTGACGTTTATCACCGTCGGTCTGCTTCGGGCCAACCTGACCACCACCGAACGGGCATTCCCTTTTATTGTCGGCGGCAACGTCGGCGTTGTCTCCATGGTGTTCTTCGTATCTTTTGATATCGAACTGGCCGCTCTCTACGCTCTTGGCGCTGCCAGCGTGTTTATGCTAAGTCAACGGACGGTTAGGTTCCGCCCCTTGGGCGCAGCACTGTTCGGAGTGTCGTTGATGTTTGTCGGTTTGGCTCTGATCAAAGGTTCTGCCGGATCTTTTTCCACCCAGCCGTGGTTCGGGGAATTCCTTGAGTTGGCCGCGCGTTCGCTGTGGATTTCCTTCCTGCTGGCCGCCATATTAACTTTCATTGTCCAGTCGACTGTGGCTGTGATGGTGTTCGGAGTCGGCTTGGGTGCAGCCGGAGTGCTCACTGCCGAACAGGTAATGATGCTCATCTACGGCTCGGGCTTTGGGTCAAGTCTGAGTGTCTTGGCGTTGTCATTTAACCTGAGAGGTACATCGCGGCGGCTCGCCATGTTTCAAGTGATGTTCAATTTTGTGTCATGCGCAATTTTCGTCCCGATGTTGTACATCGAGATTTGGACCGGCGCCCCGTTAATGAAAGCTCTCATCCTTAGCATTCCTCTCGAATTGGCCAGCCAATTGGCGATGTTGACCATCCTGACCGATGCCTCTACCGCAATTCTGATTTTGTTAATGCTACCCCTTATGGTGAAGGTCTATTCCCGCCTTTGGCCTGCCACGGCTATTGAGCGGCTCTCACAGATTGAATTCGTCCGGAACCGTGCCTACGGAGCCGTTGCGGTAGACCTGGAACTGGCTGCCAAGGAGCAACGGAGGGTGCTCGTGGTGCTCGCGTCTTACCTTGACGCAGTTAGACAAGGGCAAGATATTGAATCCTTGAGAACCTCCATCAGACCGGTGATAAGGGAAATTGACGAGTTCCTTACCGAAGTGATATTACGCTATCCTTTGCAGCGGACTGATGGCGTTAACTCGATGCTGGCCCAGCAGAAATTGATAACCTGGCTGGAAGAGCAACTCGCAGAATTGTGTAATATCTTGAACCAGATGCCAAAGGAAGAGGATCCCGATCAACTGAGAAGCGCTTTAGTCGAAAGTATTGATATAGTGGTATTGGTAATACTGGATGCTGTGAACTCCGGGAATGCCGAGCAATGGTCGGAGGCGGGAGAACTCACCGAAGACCGCACTGAACTGTTGCGCCGGTTTCAGAACGCTTACTTGGAGCAACATGTCAACCTTAACGAGACCGAGCGCTTAAACACCCTCAAAGCTATCAATGCTGCAGGGGAAATCTTCTATTTGTTGTCCAGAATAATCCAAGAAATGGAGGGTTTTTCAACCGTAGCTCCTCCATCACCGCGATAAACTCGCTCCGTGGAAGCTCTGGCAAGGATTGGCGCTCCGGGTTGATGGTCGGCGCGGCGTGGTACCGGAACATCCACGGCTTGCAACGGCGCGGAGTGATGATTCGCAGCCTGGCCGATAACGAACAATCCTGGGCCAAGTACTTGGACATTGCGGTTTACATACCAGCACTTGTGCCGTTCATATCCCTAATAGCGCGTAAAACGCTGGGTGTATGTGAACTTGTGGGTTTGGTGCGCAGGCGGCCCAAGTCTCATCAAACGAGCGTCCGTCCCGATATGCGATATTCTTCATTCCTTGACGAGACAAACCGATAAATCCTATTTCGTAGAGGGACGCGGCAAACCACCTTGGGCTTCGCTGGGTTGTGGCAGCCCAATTCCTTAGAACTTCTTCCTGGTCTTCCAAGGCCAGCTCTGCAAAAGCTATGAAGTCATCCCATGTCATGGCCGGCTCTGTTCGAGAAAAGACATTCAAGAGAACCCCTAACTCAGGGTACGATGCGGCGAACTCTGCTTCCAATGCCCTAACCATGTCTGAGGAATTTGCCCTCTCCCCGTCTATTACGTCTTGGGCTGTAACCCAGATGTGGCCGTTCTTCTTGGCTTGGTCTATCGCTGATTGGCATAGACTCAGTACGTCTCGAGGCCGTGGCAAGGAACGGGTAAGTATGTAGTCCGGAGCCGTCGCGTTGTCTATATGTTCTCGGAACACTCTTGACCAAATTTCATCGTCCGCAGATCCCTCTGCGGTACTGCCTCTCGCTAATCGCTCAGCTACTACATGCTTCAAACTATTGGTCGTCCATTCCATGCGTAGGAAGCTGCGTTTTGGGAAGTCGTCATCCTGTTTTGCCATTTCATCGAAGATATCTTGCCTTAGGAAAATTGCGACCTTCACCTGGTCTTCAAAGACACGTTTTAACCGGTCTACTTCGTCGATGAGACCGATTAGCAACTCTATTGACTGCTGATTGCTTGGCCGCCAGTTTTTGTCTAGGTCATCTGCCAATAAGAAAAACGTGAGTCTTTCCCTCTTAGCGAACGCGAACAATTGCCTTTGTATGCGGTAGTCCATTAAGTCGTTAATCGCTGTCTGTGTTACTTCCTGGCTTGTTCGCAGCAAGTTTGTCACTGAAGGCTCTAACTGCGCCATTAGTGCTTGAGTTACGCGAGATCCGAAGTCGAGTTCTAGTGCAGAACGGTTTGCGTCGTAGTACTGCTTGATTGCATCAGAGTCGGAATTCCTTTCCGACAGCAATAACCTGTCTGTTCGTTCTGCCAGCGATTTGACCATCTCTGTAGTTAGGACGTAATTCCAAGTTGGGCCGTAGAGGTGCGCTGGTGTCGCCTCCAAATTGTTCTCCAGGTATTCAGAGATGCGTTGCAGTTCGTAGTCGCTGGGCGCGATCTCAACCGGAACTGTGTGAATACTGTCTCGAAGGTCTTCAGCGATCGCCTTGAAGTTTGCGCTCTTTCCTGTCCCTCGCCGTCCTACGTACATCGTCCTAAGCCCTTGCGCGGCGTCTTCATATTCGGGCGTGGGCACGAAGTAGCCCAAAAGATTCGCATCAGCCAGTGCATCTGGATGGCCGAGGTATACGCGCCGCAATTGAGCGATGTTCTCGCTTTCTCTGGCTCTAGTGTGAGCCGCAGCTCGCTGGTGTATTGCTGCCCTTGTTTGGAAATCAACCCATCGCTTAACAAGCTGGACAGCCTGTGATTCCGTTGCAAACAGATTCGAGACCGTTCCTAAACTAAAGCCAAGGTGAAATACGCAGTTGCACAGGGTAAATTTGTGAAGGAACTGGGTTAGCTGGTCTCGGGAGTTACGAGGGGTTGGTGATGGGCGTGAGGGAGATAGACCGGTGTCTGGAACAGTGGCGGATGGAAGTCAAGGACTTGCGACAGCGGATGATCCTGGCGCCGACGCCCAGGGAGCGGGAGAGGTGGTACGCCGTGCTGCTGCTGGCCCAGGGCTGGACGGCAGCGGCCACGGCGGAGACTCTGGAAAGGGACCCACACACTATTGGCCGATGGGCGTCGGCCTTCGGCGAGGGAGGGCCTGCAGCCCTGATATTCGAGCAGACCGGTGGTTCCCCCCGCCCTTGACGAGGCGCAGCAGGAGGAATTGAAAGAGGCGGTGCAACAGCCTCCCGTTTCGTCGGGCATCGGTATGGCCAACTGGTATTGGAAGGTGGTGCGGCGGTTTGCCTCGGAGCGCCTCGGCATTGAGTTGAGCCGCAGCAGTTGCCTGAACTGGATGCACCGCTTGGGATTTGCCTTCAAGCGGCCCAAGAAGCGGTTGCTCAAGGCTGATGAGGCCAAGCGGGAGGCTTTCGTGGCGGAGTACGCCGTCCTGAGGGAGGAGGCCCAACGGACTGAAGCCAGGATATTCTTTGCCGACGAGGCCCACTTCCGGGCGGACGCGGAACTGCGGGGCAAGTGGGTGCTGAAGGGCCAGCCTGCTTTGGTGGACTCGAAAGAGCCCGCGGTATGGGGAGAAGGCCAACTACTATTCGGCGGTGTGCCTGGAGACGGGTGAGGTGGAATGGATGGAACTGGAGGGCAACAGCAACAGCGGGACCTCGGTTGCCTTCCTGAAGCAACTGAGGGAAAAACATCCAGAGCCGATGCGGGTCATCTGGGACAACGCGCCGGCCCATCGTGGCGAGGCGGTGCGGGAATATCTGCGGACGCCCGGACTTGACCTGCGGTTGGTGAACCTGCCGGGGTACAGCCCGGACTTCAACTCCGATGAGGCGGTCTGGGGCTGGGCGAGAGAGGAGGCGACGGGCAATCTCTGCCTGGGCAGCAGGGCGGCGGTGCAGGAAAGGGTCGGCAACTTCCTGGCCGGGCTGGCCAGCCGGAGAGACGAGGTGAGGCGCCGCTGCCGGACGGTACTGCAGTCACGGGCCGAAGCACTGCTGCCGAATTCCCAGCACGATTCCTCGCCTCAGGCAAATGCACATCCCACCTTGGCTTTGGTTTAGATCTAGGATTGATGCTCTTGGTTCTGATTGAAGTACATAGGTATCTTTTCCTAGTAGTCCGCCGCTATTGTATTGAGGGGTATAGGGACTTGAGCTTGATGCGGGCGTCCTGGGTAGTGAAGCGCCAGTCCACTCGAATCGCCGCCCGGTTGCGTTGCTCCTGCCATGCTCCGGTTTCCTGTGCCAGAACTCTCTGGCTGGGTATCCGGCGATCAAGGCATTGCCGCGCCAGCACCCCCAGTTCTATCTCCGCTATATTCAGCCAACTCCCGTGCTTCGGCGTGTAGTGTATCTCCAGCCGTTCGGCGATCCGCCGTGCCTCCGCCGGCTCGAAGGCCTGGTACAAGGACGACGGATGGTGGGTGTTCAGGTTGTCCATCACCAGCACTATCCGCTCCTTGTCGGCATAGTCCTCATCCACCAGTTTCCGCACCACCTCCGCCCAGTCGGTCCTGGTGCGCCGGTCCGTAACCTCCACCCGGCGCCATCCCTCCAGAGGCGCGAACAGCATGAACAGGTTGCTCACCCCGTTGCGCTGGTACTCGTAATCGTAGGCCCTGGCTGCCCCGGGCCGCGGCGGGAGGGGCGTACGGGTCTCCTGCACCAGTTGCTTGCTGGTCTCGTCCAGACACACCAGGACCTCATTGTCCTGGTATTCACGATGATAGACCTCCAGCACGTCCTCCATGGCGCACACGAATTCGGCGCTGCCCTGGGGCGGGAGGCACCAGCACTCCTTCAGCCAAGGCTTGAGTTCGTTTTTTTCAGAGTCCGGCGCACCGTCTCCGGGCTGATGCTGTCCACCATCTCCCGCTCCACCAATCCATCGGCCAGCATCTGCATGGTCCAACTGACCCGTCCCTCCGGCGGCTGGGATATGGCCATGGCTATCAGGTGGGCCTCACCCTGGCCATCGAGCTTCCTCTGACGGCGGCGCAGTTGCTCCCTGCGCCCCAGGGCCGCGTCAACCCCCTCCTCCACGCACCGGCGGCGCACCCGCTCCACCGTGGCGGTGCCCACCTTGAGGGCCCGGGATATCTCCTGGTCCATCATCGGTCCGCCAGACTGGTTCTCATCGCTGAGCAGGAGAATGCGCGCGTGAGTCTGTTTATAGGCCGCAGCCCGGCCTTTGGACACCAGTGCCCTCAGTTCCTCCTGTTCCTCCCCAGTCAGTCCCACACGGTATTTCTTGACCATCACATCCACCCCGCTGCACAGTCTTCTTCCTTGGGCCTCGCTTCCCTGCATCTTACCAGCCATCACTTCAATGATGGTCGTCTACTAGTCCGAGGGCGAACCCAATGAGCATAGCCACGTTCGCGTTGTGCTCTTCGTAGTGCTGAATGTCGGTACCAAGCAAGCTAGCCACAACCTTGGAGGCCCCTTGGATCAACCGTGCTTGGGGATAAAACTCGTCATACGGTGAGTCGTTTGGGTCAGTACCACTGACTTGGAAATAGCTATCCTTTAGTACTTTGTCGACTGAACTGATCCAATCTCGTGCGATTTTTGGTTTGAGGTGATGGATCGTTGCCCTGTCGTCTACAGTTTCGAAGATTCCCATTTTTTCTAAAGAGGGCAAACGTCTATCTGAGGATTCACTAAGGTCCCCTCTGTTGGTTTGCGCTTGAACTATATGGGGAACGATACTCTCCCTCGTTTCATAGAAGCAGTTTTCGAATGCTGTGAGCAGGGTTCTATTCCATTCGGGGCGTCGTTTGTCTTTCAGCAGGATAGTTGGCCGTCCCACAGCCAGCGCGTAACCGATTTCGAGCAAAACATTCGCGTTGGGTTCGGTCACTTCGGCGAAGACGTAGTCGTGCCCGTGGATCAGGTCGCAGACCTTCAAGAAGAGCACGTTATTGCTAATGACATCTTGCCACCTAGTAGAACGAAATCTTTGATATGAGGAGTAGCGGAGATTGGCGTGATCGCCCGGCAACACTTGGGCAAAGCTGCTCCCCGTCAAGATGCCTTCTCTTCATGCCATCATTCCAAAGCTGTTGGACTACTAGTGCCGTAGACTTCTTGGAATTCCAGTTCAGTCGCGAGGAGTCGTGTGAAATCCTCCCAATGAGCTCCTGATGGATAGGCGAAGAAGTAAGTGTTCGTACCTCGATAAGGTACGATCTTTTCGCAGAAAGTTCCTTCGACAGCGCAGAACTTACTGATTAAGGCTAATTGTGTCTCCATTTGGGCCTTCTCTTTGGGCGTGAGTTTTGGGACCAATTGGCCGAGACGTCCGGGTTTTTCTGCGTATCTTGCTTCCCTATAGGGGTGGTGCGACAGTATATGGGGGATGTCAAACTGCCGCAACTGCATCATCTCGTATTCCGTGTTCGTCGGCTCTCTCTTGGGCGGTCCTCTCACCTGAGGTTTCCTGGAATCTTGTTGCATGGCTCAGGGTGTGGCAGTTAGACCGCCGGTTTCCTAACGGCTACTCTGTCAATGGCGCCGAGACATTGGGCCACTAGTACTACAACGACGTTTTCTCAAATTCGTGTGATTTTGACCTGAATTCGCTTCGAGGAAGGTACGACAATAAAGCTGTCAAGCGTGTGGGCAGGTCGCCATGAATAGGGGTTCAAAGCCCCTTTCTTGCAAAGCGTCGTTGTAGTACTAGAGTGTTGACGTCCAGCGAAAGCGCCATCGACAATCGGCCCGCGGGTGTTATTTTTGCCAACTATGAAGACTTAGCCCCAATCCACCGAAGAGATGAGGGTCGCGGCGTGGTGAGGGGGTAAGAAAGTGCTCCTTTGCAATGCCCGGGCCTGCTGCAAGAGGGTTTCCTGGGGCAGGGCCTCTTGGGGATGGATCAGCACCCACCGTCCCCTCCTGCCTTTGGCCGAGATGCACTGGGACCGCAGTGGACATGTCACCCATTTGGACCCGTCGAATTGGAAGGCCCGCAAGTGGTGGACCCGTCCCGTGCGATCATTCCGCTTTCCCGCCGGCACGATGGTGTGGGTAAGCCGTCCCGCCGGACAGGTGCAACTGCCCACCGCCAGGTCGATGACAAAGTCATCCGTGGGAAAGCGCAGCCGGTCGGGGCGGCCTGGCACCCGGGCTACCAGCTTGCGGCCCGCATCGGCGAAGGCTTGGCGGGTCCCGCCGTCCCCATAGGCGGCGTCGCCCATGGCCTCCTGCACCGGCACACCGGTGTTGGCCTCGCTCTGCTCCACCAGTTCCAGTGCCCCAAGGTTGTCCGGAGCGTTGCCGGGCAACACCTCCACGGCGGTGATCAGCTGGGTGTCGGTGTCCACGACGATGGCCGCCTTGTGTCCGTCGAAGCGTCTCCTGCTGCTCTTGTGCCCGTGGCGCATCTCCGGGTCATGCACCGACATCATTCGGTCCTTGCTCACCCCGTCCTTGAGGCTCACGCCGTCGTCGCCATCGCCGCTCTTGCGCTCAATGTCCTGGAGCAGCAACTGTCCCAGCAACTCCGCCGCCGCCACTATCTGCTGACGCTGGACGCTGTCCTCCGCCGATTCCCCCTGCGCCAGCCACGCCAACCCCAGCAGCCGGTCCGCGTCGGCCACAATCCCGGCCAGCAGGGCCTTCCGCGCCCGCTTGTCCGACCAGTCGATGGCCGCCTCGCCCTTGATGCTGGAGGCGAGGTACCGCCCGTATCCCTGGGCCTTGGCCCATTTCCGACGCTGACTCCATCAACCTGGGCCAGCGCCCGCAGCAGCTTGACGATACCGTCGGCCAGCAGGTTGAAGGTGTCCTTGACCGCGCCCCGGCCCAGAATGTTGGTCGTGTCCAGCGCCACCCGCATGCTCCGCCCTTTCAGGTACCCCGACTCCCGGGCCAGTCTCAGGCTGGACTCGAATACCTCCCGCACCCTGTCGTGCAGGATCAGCTGGGCGCGAAACACTTGCAGCGTGCTCTTGGCGAAGGGCCTGTCCTCCACCTCAATCCCCAAGGCCACCTTCCAGCGGATGTCGAAGTCGGCCCGGGCCTTGGCCTCGGCGTCGCTCACCTTGTCGTGAGTCTGCAACAGAAGGGCAGTGGCCAGCAGGCTGGGCGGCACGCTGTCCCGGCCATTGTCAGCGCAGTAGAACTCGGCGAACTCGGCGTCCCGGAACAGCCGGCCCCGCAGCGAGGCCAGCGGACCGTAGAAAGTGTCCCGCCCCAATTGTTAACGTTCAGCGAAAGGGTCCTCATAAATGTCACATTCACTCCATGGAGAATGTGACGTTGACTCCCAAGGAACAGACGAGACTACAGGTTCTCAACAGCCTGATGGCAGATCACATGACGCTGGACCAGGCGGCCACGCTGATGGGTGTCAGCACTCGGCACACCAGGCGCATCCTGGCGGCCTAACGGGAGAAGGGAGCTGCCTCGGTTGCCCACGGCCACCGGGGTCGCAGAGCACCCAACGCAACGCCCGAGGCCGTGGCGTACGATGTGGTCCATTTGGCTCGCACCAGGTATTCAGGGGCCAACCACACCCATCTCAGCGAGTTGCTGGATGAGCGCGAGGGAATTGCCGTCGGCAGGACCACGCTCAGACGCATCCTGGTCAACGCCGGGCTGAAGAGCCCGCAGCGAAGGCGTCCGCCCAAGCACCGGGTACGCCGCCAGCGAATGCCCCGACAGGGGATGCTGATCCAGATGGACGGCAGCTTCCACCCGTGGCTGGGGGATCAGGTTCCGCCGTTCACCTTGCTGATCGCAGTCGATGACGCCACCGGCACGGTGGCCCACGCCCTGTTCTGTGAGAAGGAGGAGTCCTACACCTATTCCCTGCTGATCCAAGACCTGCTGCAGAGCGTTGGCATTCCCATCGCCCTCTACGTCGACCGGCACGGGGTCTTCAGGCACACACCGGGGTCCGGCCTCCCCGGAACGTCGACCCAGTTCAGCCGGGCCATGGACGAGTCGGGGATACAGATGATATTCGCCCTCTCGCCACAAGCCAAGGGCCGCGTGGAGCGGGCTGCGGGAACCTTCCAGGACCGGCTGGTCACCGAACTCCGGTTGGCGGGCGCCAGCAGCATCAGGGAGGCCAACGGGGTGCTGGAGCAGTTTCTGCCACGATACAACCGGCGCTTCCAGGTTCCCCCGCAATGCTCTGAGTCCGCGTACCGGCCTCTGGGCCCTGATCTATCCTTGGAGCAGGTCCTGTGCTTCAAGCACCGCAGGAAGGTGGCCAAGGACAATACGGTGAAGTTCCAGCTGCATACGCTTCAATTGCTGCCAGAGCCGGAACGCCCCAGCTATGCCGGCGCGGTTGTGGAGGTCCTGGAAGGACTGGACGGCCGGCTCAGGGTGCGCCATGAGGAACGCATCATCAATGCCCAGGAGGCGCCGCCCAGCCCAGCATTCCTCCGCAACGGCCATGGAGATTCGGCCACTCCTCCTGCCTCACCCGCCGGGGCCAAACACTCTGACCAGCGCTGGGCAACGACACTCAAGTCTCTGGACTCAAGGGCAGCGGATGAGGAGGATCAAGCGGGCATAACCGGAGGTGCGTCCGCTGCCTTGACGCCCGCAACTGTCCCCCCGCGCAAACCAACCTTCCTGCAGAAGGAGAGATGGAAGGCGATTCAGAAAGCCATGCGCAAGGGGATGTCGCTGCGGGCGATCGAGAGGGAGTTGGGGATCCACAGAGCAACCATCAAGAAATACATGGATGCCGACGGTCCTCCGGGGCGGCGGTCCCGGCCTGTTCTCACTGCGTCAACATCCGATACAGTGGCGCCATAACAAAGTGACATTTATGCTGAACACCTAGCCGGACATTGTGTCTGAGAATGTATGGGACAATGGCATCATCAGGATCGGTTCAGAGTGCGGCAGACCGACCGGACATTGGTCATATTAGGCCGTCATAAAGGGAGGGTCGCAGCACTCATCCCCAGCGGAGCTCGAACAGTTGCCCGGGATGACCAAGCCCGTATCTTGATGATCTTCAAGACAGTTGCTTTATGCTGGCCTTCGACATGTGGGGCGGCGTGATCGTGTACCACTGACGAGATGACCGTTTGGTCTGGGCCGGGCGGTTCTCCTATTTTGAACTGTCCTCATTCTCCGCGAAACTGAGACTCGAACTTCAATGTCGGTCCTCTCAGGGGAGGGGTCCCTTTGACCAGCATTCCTTGCATAGCGTAACGAAACCATCATCCTCAAGGATATGGAAGTGGACTTCCTCCGATTGCATCCCGCTCTCGCACCGGGAGCATCTGGGCTGGCTGTCCGAATGGGCATCCTCCTGCCGGTAGGGGCAGTCCCCGACCTCGGGCTGACATTCCACCCACGGAACTCGCAGACCCTGCCACCGGTTGCCGATGAGTTCTTCCCTGGACACGTTGGGGTCGGAGTCAAGGAAGTCGATCAGTTCCTGTCCCGTCTGCCACCTGGGGTGTCCGTCGATTGTTGCCAAGGGGTCCACTTCTATGCTGGCCTCCATCGGCCCCGGGAAGTCGCCGCCGGAAATTTCGCTGTCTAGATCCATTTCCCTGAGTCCGATGTTGTCGTGGTGGGCTTTGGTCATCTCGAAGGTCACCGACCGCAGGGTGATCGCGTCAGTCTGCTCCATTTCAGATAGTGCCTGGTCGTCGGGTGAGTTCACCTGGTACCGGCGGTTTTCGCCGATGCTCGTTTCCAGCGGCATGAGCTCTGGGATTGCGCCTTGCGGGGACAGCGGAGGTGGATGGTCGAACTCGGGTGGGGCTCCGTCCCCTCCGAAGTTGCCCCATGCCTTAACCCGGTTCACCTTTCGGCTCTGTGCCTTCTTGCTCTTTCGTTTGTTCTTGCTGACCGGCATTCGTGTTTTACTCACGCTCCTTGCAGGGGTGACCGTGATTCTACTCTGTGTCCGGCGGCCCGTCTCTGGGGGGTGCTATTTCTCCTCAGGCGGACCGTAGATATCTTCAAGGGCGCCGAATATCTCGGCCCGTATGCCGGTCTGACCCTCGCTGTACAGGGCCTCCGGCCCTCCAATCTCGTTGTTCACTCCGAAGAATGACTGCGACAACTCAGCAAAGAACTCCCTCCCTCCGTCCACCGCCATGGCGAATGTCCCCGGCCAGAGACCGGCGGCGCGGGCGCGGTCAAAGAGGTCCCGCCACTTGGTGCGGGTCTCGTCATCGAATCCCAGGTTCTCGATGGCATGCGCCCACTCGTGGACGGTGATGTCCTCCGCCCAGAACCTGGTCCGGTCCTCAACGAGACCCAGGAGGTTTTCCTCCGACGTGACTGTGGTGGGTTGCTGGGGTATGCCACCGGCCCCACGCACGGTGAACGAGTCGTAGGGGTTGCCGTTCAGGTCCAACTGTCCCCTCAGGTAACCCAGTTCCGGAATCTCGGTGATGTACCTGTCCTTCGGGACGATGGCCAGGGCGGCGCCCGCTTCCGCCATCCTCCGGGCCATGTCCGGCCGGTGGGCCAGCATCACGCGGACGGTATCCGCTCCGGCCTCCAGGGCCTTTGGGTCGACTGTCAGGGACGCCTTGACGGAAATGCCGTCCACGTCGACCGACTGCGTGTAGTATGGTCCCGGCTCAGCAGTGGGAACCAGCGTCGGGGCGCTCCTCGTCGGTACTGGGATCGCCGCCGTGGGAGTCTGTGTAGACGTTGGCGCCGGTGTCGGGGGCTCTGCGGCAAGTGTCGGGACCGGGGTGAATGTCGCCGGAGTCTGTGTCGGAATTAGTATCGTCGCCGTGGGAGTCGGGGTAGACGTTGGTGCCGGTGTCGGGGGCTCCGGTGCAAGTGTCGGGACCGGGGTGAGTGTCGCCGGAGTCTGTGTCGGAATTAGTATCGTCGCCGTGGGAGTCGGGGTAGACGTTGGTGCCGGTGTCGGGGGCTCCGGTGTCCGGGTCGGCTGGGACGTGGCCTCCGGAGCCTTGGTGTTGGCTGGTAACGATGTGGTTTCAGCACTGGGTACAGTGGTTTCTGTCGGTATTTCCTGCAGGGTCGCCGTCGGCTCAGCCGCGGGCGTCACCGGACTTGGTAATGATGTTGCGCCTTCCGCGAGGGCTGGGGCCGTCGTCACCGCCCCTCCTTGTGTTGGGGTCTGTTCCCCGCAGGCCAGCAGGGCCACTAAGATCACCAGTGCTATCCACAGAGGCAAGTTCAGCATCGTGAGACCATTTCCGTAGATATTTCAGAATTCCGAGTTCTTTATGGTTGAATGTACCCGCCGCGTTCCTTAGAGTTAAAGCTGTGATGGGCGGTCATGACGGGGATTCTGGACCTTGGTTCAGGTACTATAAATCTTGAAGGAAGTGGGTTGAAATGTCTCCACAACCATGGACCAGGGAGCAGGACCTGGCGGTCCTGTACCTCAAGGTTGAATACCACGGTCAGTTGGCCCCGGGCCACACAGCCGTACTTGCTCTCGCTGGTGCCATGGACCGGACCGTGGCGTCCATCTGGATGCGGAAGGGCAATTTCGACGCTTTGGATACCGCTGTACTTGGGGGCGGTCTTAATAGCGCTGCCAAACTCACTGTGGACATCTGGGCTGAATACCAGCAGGACCCCGAACGGGTCCTTTCTGAGGCCCGGAGAGCCTACTTGCACTTGGTCTGAGTCATTTCCCAGCACCGGCGGCTCGACTGGGAACTCCCCAGGCATTCTGTCGGGCCTGCTCTTTGATCTTCTTCCGCTTCTCTTTCAGTCGGCTTTTGTGTTCGATTATCAAACTATGCCTCCTTGCCCTGCATCGAGTTTCAGCCAACGCAGTAATCAGCACACGCCTGCATCAGCCCCACACCAGCATTCGGGGACAATGCCTGCGACTACTTTCCGACTGGGAGGTCGCTGTCTGGCGTTTGCTCGATGATACGCAACAACCGCCCGATCTGCTCCCGGTTCTCCCTGTCTCTCCGGCGCCTGTTCTCATACTGGAGGCCGACACCCGCCGCAATCAGAATGACTCCGATTGCAGGGCTGATCCCGTACAGGATTGAGGCCGCTCCCCCGATCAGGAACACAAGCGCGGAAGAGGCTATGACCACCGCTGCCAGTCCCATCACCAGCCCCGTGAAGGCTATCAGCAGCAGCATGGCCGCGAAGTAGAGGGGAATTATCACAATGCCCCCGATTCTGGGCAGAGACCATGCAGCGGCCGCCATTGTGAACAGCAACAGGGACAACACCAACCAGAACAGGAAGCGCACGGGCGTTAAGGCTCTGACTAGTTTGCTGTTTAGCCGGGCCGCTATGACGTGGTCATCGACAGCCTGCATTGACAAGACGGCCCGAAAAGCAAGCCAAGCAGGAACCCACAGATGCCACAGGAACACATACAGGTCTCGAAACAGCGGGATCAGAAAACGTGTCTCCCACAGCAGCCGGGGGGAGAGGGATTCCCACCAGTTGTAGGGGTTGGACCTGCTGTACTGCACTTCCCCGCAACCGCAACCGCAACCGCACGGATCGGGGTTCCCCCGCCAGTTGGGGAGTACCAGCGGAGGCTCTTGCGCCGGGAAATGCTGCACGTAGGCCCCGCGGTTCAGCCACTCCTCATGCAGTCTGTGTTTTCGCCTCTCTGCCAGTCTGCCCTGCATTCTTCCCCCTGCACCGCCCCACGGCCCGAATGACGGCTTCCGTTGTCTTTAGTGATCACCCAAATCGGATGTCTTCGCTAATTCGGTTTCGGCGCTATCATCGGCCTCATACACATCATAGATAGCATCCATTGTGGCATCTATTCCGGCGGCCCATTGCCGGTATCCCACATCTGGGTCTGGGACCTCTAGGGTTACTTGGTCGAACGTATTCACCACTTTCCAGGCATCCTGGCCGTACTCGCACCAGCATCCGGCCTGCAGGTCTTTATGAGAATGCCTACGCTTGCGCACTTCCTCAAGGTGGCCCGGCTGTTCGGCAACCAACCGCTTCACTCCCTCAATGTCGTTCGCCGTCAGCAGTTCAACAACCTTTTCTCCCGCTCCCCAGGAGAACGAGAAGGAAATGGCGTCTTGAACGTGCCGGTAGAAGTCCTCTTTACCGTCCCAGTATCCAGCCCTGAAGTGGCGCTTGCAGGCAGGGCACCTGAACACAGTAGCGACATTGGTATCGGGCGCCTGAACCAGCTTCATCTCGACCTGGCACCATCGGCATGTGGCCTCTGTGGAATCCTGCCAAATGAAGCAATCCACGATTGGAGGCAACACCTCGTTGCACAGGTCAACCAGGCGGTCTCCGGTAACTTTCAGCTCCATGAACCTGTCTAGGTTTCCGCCCGGGGCGCGATCGCTCTTGCGGCTGTTGCAACGGCGGCAGAGCAACTGCAGGTTGTCCGGTTCGCTAGTCCCCCGTCTGGCGATTGGGATGATGTGGTCTAGTGCCGAAGCCCCCTTCCCCGATATGTCCCGTTGGCAGATTTTGCACTTCCAGTTTTGGGCCTCTCCAATTGCCTTTCTGTGCTTCTGGCCTGCGTAGCGCTCCTTCTGTGCCGATTCTGCTTTGGCCTTGAGGTTCAGCCCCTTGGGATGCCAGTCGGGAAAGGCTTGGGGCCGCTTGAACGTTTCCCCGGCCCATAGACGGAAAATCGAAATCGGGCGCAGCCCTAAACTAAAGCCAAGGTGGGATGTACATTTAAGTGGCGATGATGATCAGCCGGGTTGCGCGGGTTAATTCCTCTCATACGTATCTGGAGAATGACTCGTCCTCGTCGCTTGTCTCCCACCGTCTGCGCATTTCACCTTGGCTTCGGTTTAGTATTACAAAGACGCTTCGACAGAAGGGGACCTTGAGCACCGCTTCTAACCCAGCATTGACAACACATCCTGGAGCCTCCGAGCGATTTCAGGCACTGCCCTGAGCGCTGGTGGTGTACTGTTAAAAGGTGGCAGAGGCGACATGGTTTCGTGGAATGCTTGGACGAGGTCGTCACAAGTCTCGTGGAACTGATCCATAGACTGGAACGGATAGGTTCCAGACACTCCCAGTCCATGATCGTTGGCAATGATAGCACTTGCCTCGTAGTCGGATTTCTCGCGGTCAAATACCTCTTCCATACGGTCATGGTTGGACAGTCCCCAATAGACTGCCTGGGCGTCATTTAGGGCTCGAATCAACCCCAGGTTATCATCGAACAAATCAGACCACCGCCATTCACTAGTGTATGAAGCCAGTCGGAACTGCTGCCAAAGAGCCTGCCAAGATGGCATATCGGGCTGCCGGGCAACTACGTCAGCAGCCTCCCGCAGGCCATCCATGAGTTCACTGACGGACTGGTCCGTCCAAGGATTTCCGGCGAAGGTGTCGGTAAGTAAAGACACAGCAATTTCCGGCCTGGCGACCCCCAGACCAGTGGCGATCATCAGGCCCTGTTCAATCGTAGTGTCTGCCAGATACGCATCCACGTACTGCCTTCTGAAGATCCCATTCTTCCTAAACTAAAGCCAAGGTGAAATACGCAGTTGCACAGGGTAAATTTGTGAAGGAACTGGGTTAGCTGGTCTCGGGAGTTACGAGGGGTTGGTGATGGGCGTGAGGGAGATAGACCGGTGTCTGGAACAGTGGCGGATGGAAGTCAAGGACTTGCGACAGCGGATGATCCTGGCGCCGACGCCCAGGGAGCGGGAGAGGTGGTACGCCGTGCTGCTGCTGGCCCAGGGCTGGACGGCAGCGGCCACGGCGGAGACTCTGGAAAGGGACCCACACACTATTGGCCGATGGGCGTCGGCCTTCGGCGAGGGAGGGCCTGCAGCCCTGATATTCGAGCAGACCGGTGGTTCCCCCCCGCCCTTGACCAAGCGCAGCAGGAGGAATTGAAAGAGGCGGTGCAACAGCCTCCCGCTTCGTCGGGCATCGGTATGGCCAACTGGTATTGGAAGGTGGTGCGGCGGTTTGCCTCGGAGCGCCTCGGCATTGAGTTGAGCCGCAGCAGTTGCCTGAACTGGATGCACCGCTTGGGATTTGCCTTCAAGCGGCCCAAGAAGCGGTTGCTCAAGGCTGATGAGGCCAAGCGGGAGGCTTTCGTGGCGGAGTACGCCGTCCTGAGGGAGGAGGCCCAACGGACTGAAGCCAGGATATTCTTTGCCGACGAGGCCCACTTCCGGGCGGACGCGGAACTGCGGGGCAAGTGGGTGCTGAAGGGCCAGCCTGCTTTGGTGGACTCGACCAGCCCGCGGTATGGGGAGAAGGCCAACTACTATTCGGCGGTGTGCCTGGAGACGGGTGAGGTGGAATGGATGGAACTGGAGGGCAACAGCAACAGCGGGACCTCGGTTGCCTTCCTGAAGCAACTGAGGGAAAAACATCCAGAGCCGATGCGGGTCATCTGGGACAACGCGCCGGCCCCTTCGACAAGCTCAGGAATGGCGAGGCGGTGCGGGAATATCTGCGGACGCCCGGACTTGACCTGCGGTTGGTGAACCTGCCGGGGTACAGCCCGGACTTCAACTCCGATGAGGCGGTCTGGGGCTGGGCGAGAGAGGAGGCGACGGGCAATCTCTGCCTGGGCAGCAGGGCGGCGGTGCAGGAAAGGGTCGGCAACTTCCTGGCCGGGCTGGCCAGCCGGAGAGACGAGGTGAGGCGCCGCTGCCGGACGGTACTGCAGTCACGGGCCGAAGCACTGCTGCCGAATTCCCAGCACGATTCCTCGCCTCAGGCAAATGCACATCCCACCTTGGCTTTGGTTTAGGCTAACCCATGTCAGTCAACCGGATATGTAGAAAGAACTCAAGGACTCTCATGCCCCACCTCCACGAAATCCTCATCGGGAGGCAAGTATAAACAATGAGGACCAACGGGACGTCCGCCATGGAGTGGGTGCTGCCGACGATGGGCAGGTAGATGCGGAGCGTGACCTCCGGGGTCGCATCCCTCAGCCACTGCGAAACCACGTTCAGCGGAATCCCCGCGGTGGTCAGCCAGTGACGGGCCGCACTGTGCCGTAGGCTATGGGCCCCAGCTCTCTGGCGCCCGGTCCCGGGCGACTCCTGGTCAAGGTCGGCATGCTCGATGCCGGCACGCAGATGCCGCAGGGCCGTCTTCCTGGTCAACCCGACAACCAGGTCCCGCGGGCCATAGGCCGAGGGCCAGTTGGCGAACAGGCTGGCCAGGTCCGGATGAAGCGGGACGGTCCGGCCCATGCCGCCCTTGCCGCGGCGGACCCGCAGGGTGCCGGCCATGAGGTCGATGTTCCGCCACTCCAGGGCCACGGTCTCGCCGACCCGCAGACCGGTCCGCCACATGATGAGCGCCGCCACGCGGGCGCGGCGATGCCCCAGAGCCGCTAGGGCGTCCAGAAGCCGCTGACCTGCTGGGGGTTCCAGTAGTGAGGAATCGTCATCTGGGAACTATTACACCAAAAGTTCCCATCCGGGCAAGCTGTCCCCGCCTCCGAGCCACGGTGTGAACCTGGGACCGAGATGCCTGAGCCGGCCAACACGCCGGAAATGGGTGTGGTTGGCCTCTGAGTACCTGGTGCGAGCCAAATGGACCACATCGTAGGCCACGGCCCCGGGAGTTGCATTGGGCGCCCTGCGACCCCGGTGTCCGTGGGCAACCGAGGCAGCTCCCTTCTCCCCATAGGCCGCCAGGATGCGCCGGGTATGACGGGGACTGACACTCATCAGCGTGGCAGCCTGGTCCAGCGTCATGTGCTCTGCCAGCAGGCTGTTGAGAACCTGTAGTCTTGTCTGCTCCTTGGGATTCAACGCCACATTCTCCATGGAGTGAATGTGACATTTATGCTGGCCTCTTAGCGAGGACCTTTTCGCTGAACGTTTACACCACTTTGGCCCAATTTCTCGGCGCCATTGACATCTCCTTCTGGCTGGCATTGTATTGGTGCGTACGTGCTCTGGCGGGGGTAGTGGTTCTGTCAGCCGGTCGCGACGATCAGCGGTAGTGCCGTGATAGCTCGGAGGCGTAGTGGCGGCCGAGCGTGTTGCGATGTTCGTGGAGCCACTGGGTTAGCCTGGTGGCACCGGTTGGAGTGCCAGAGGACACGAGGTGGCCGGCCATCAGGCCGTCGATCTCGCCACGGGTCAAGACGACGTCGCGAAGGGCGACGCTCATCAGCTTGCCGGCGGCGTAGACAAGGGATGGCGGCAAGTGGACGAGCGGGGCATGGCCGCCGACGGCCTGTCGTATGAACTGCACCATTTCCTTGAATGTGAAAATCTCAGGTCCGACAGCGTCCAGGGTCACGTTGCCTTCGGCCGGGAATGATTCCACAGCCAGTTGGGCGACATCTTCGACGAAAACCGGCTGCAGGGGATATTCTCCTCGGCCGGCGATGGGGAACAATGGGAAGCGTTTCAGGAACCAGGCGATGTTGTTGATCAGTACGTCTTCCCGTCCGAAGACGACCGTGGGCCTGATGATGGTATAGGCGACGCCCGACTGGCGTATGTGGTCTTCCACCAGTCCCTTGCCCCGGAAATAAGGCAGGGGCGAGTCAGCTGATGCGTTGGTGATGCTTATGTGGACGATGCGCGAGACTCCAGCCGCGGCGGCTGCGTCCACCAGGGCCCGGGAGTTGCGGACGGCGGTGTCGTGGTTGACTCGGCCGTGAGCGAAGCGGACCCAGTAGGTGTTATAGAGTACCTTGGCACCATGCAAGCTCTCGGCCAACAGGCCCGGGTTGCCGAAATCCAAGGGCATCCGCTCGACCTGATGTCCGAACGGGCTGGCCGATTCGGGGTTTCGGGTGAGGGTGCGTACCCGCTGGCCTGAATCGAGCAGTCGCTGGGCGATGTAGCGTCCGGTGTAGCCGAAGGCACCGGTAACCACACTGATGCAAGTCATCCCGGTCATCGTTGATCAGGTACACGATCTGGCGAAGCGGGCACGGGGGTTTCGCTCCTTCTGCTGCCATGGCGCTCGACTTCCTCGATTTGCTTTTCAGTTACCGGCCCTACGTCAACCAGCATCGTACAGCGTGTCCAGTCGGTTGACACTGTTTCGGAAAACTCCAAGTATGCCTGCACGGCGGGGTTGGTGAATTGGCACTTGCCGTCAATCCAATCGCCGACCAGCATCTCCCTATAGGGGTAAGACTGCTCCCAAAACTGCGGGATTTCCCGCTTCAGTTGTTCCAGTTCAGACAAGCGAAGCGGCCCGATGCTTACCGCCTGCGAGCAATAATCCGAAACGCCCGAATAAGCCACCGGGTATCCCTCTATGTAATCGTCGAATACACACTCTCCGTTGACCTTTTCGCCTATGCGTATCCGTACCATCGAAACGGGATCGGATGACTGGTCGTCGGCATCACCCACGCAAGACGCTGAGAGTAACACCAGAGTAACGAGGAGCCCGATAGTCAGCCGCACGAATATTTCATTTATACGCAATTCATCTTTTATACGCTATTTTTCTAGCCTGGTTAATCTCACAAAAGGCAGCCCCGCTCTGATGAGCGGGGCTGTTCGTCAACCCGTAAGTGGTCCAGACGAGTGGTTACGGGGCGAGGCCGGCGGTGCCGCTGGAGATGGTATCCATGCGGGGGCGGTTGTCATAGGGCTGCAGCTGGACTTCGTGGAGGGCCGGGATAACTTCCTTGCCCAGCAGCTCGATGGAACGCATGGTTTCCTTGTGGCCCATCGCCCCTTCGTTGCCATAGATGTGGATGTAGCCGGGGCTGAGACGCTCAATGACCTCGGTCAGCTTCTGGGTAACGGTGTCGGGGTTACCGACGATGATGTTGTTCACGCCGCGAAGCTGGTCGTAGGACAGGCCGACGCCCAAGCCGCCGGCGCCGGCGACGTTGCCGGTGGGACGCTGGGCCTTGATCGCGACCGATGCCCTGGACTGGTAACCGGGAGGATCGTTGTGCTCCATCGGCCCGCGCTGGCGGTGCTCGATGGTCCACATGAACTCACGGCCGAGTTCGATGGCCTTCTCGTCGGTATCGGCGACGAAGCAGCGGAGCAGGTAGCCGAAGTGCTCGGGGCCGGCCGTCCAGCCTTCCTCCTCGGCGGTATCGATGTAAACCTGCTTGAGCCACTCGGTGGTGTCCACGAGGGCGCCGAGGTTCATGTAGGGATGCTTGTGCTTGGCGGCCCAGACCACGCTCTCGGGGCTGCCGGTGCCTGGGAACCAGATGTCGGGGCGGGGGTTCTGCATGGGAACGACCCACGGGTTCACTGCCCGGTAGTGGTAGTACTGTCCCTCGTACCGGAAGGGGCCGGGCTCGGTCCAGCACTTGATGATCAGGTCGTGGGCTTCCTCGAAGCGGGCCCGGTTCTCGGTGGGGTTCACGCCGCCCTGCAGCGTCTCCACCGCGGTGCCGCGAACGAAGCCGGAGATGATCCGCCCGCCGGAGTAGCAGTCCAGCATGGCGATTTCCTCGGCCATGCGGATGGGGTCGTTGATGGCGATAACGTTGCCGAGGATGGCGATCTTAACTTTCTTGGTGAGCTTGGCGATGACGGCGGCGTCAAGGTTCACCGCGGGCTTCATGCACCAGTAGGAAGCGTGGTGCTCGTTGGACATGATGCCGTCGAAACCCACCTCGTCGGCGAGGGCGTATTGCTCGTGGTAATTGTTGTATAGGACGTGGGCCTTGTGGGGGTCGAAATGGGTGTTGGGGAACCCCAGGCGGCCGGAGTCGTACTTCTCCAGGTCCGCGTCGGTGACGTGGCCGTAGGGCTGCTCGGAGAACCAGTAAATATCCGCCTTGTCTTTGGGTCGCGCTAGCTGATCAACCATTCTCCACTCCTTGTGTAATTTGCGTGGCGCCGGCTGTGGGTGGATACAGCGGGGTCCCCGTTGGCGGTAAGCTCAGCGAACAGGCGAATCAGTTACGAAATCCTATACGCGACTCGGGAAACGTCCCGCACTTTACTGCCGCAATTATAGTCATCGCAAATATGTTAGGCAACCGCGATAGGTGGGGAGCAAGTTCTTTTGATTTTTCTTTCTTCCTCCTGGGTAGGGTCAGGGTAGGGGAGTCGCTCCTTTAGTATTGGAGTTGCTGTTAAATACCATTTCACCCTCTCCCCAACCCTCTCCCTCAAGGGAGAGGGAGTAGTCGGGGGCACCCCAACCCTCTCCCCTGAGGGAGTTCTAAGGGGCGCGGGGTGGGGAGCAAGTTCTTTTGATTTTTCTTTCTTTCTCCTGGGCGGAGGCAGGGTAGGGGAGTCGCTCTTTTAGTTTGCGGATTTGCTGTTGCATGCCATTTCACCCTCTCCCCAACCCTCTCCCTCAAGGGAGAGGGAGTAGTCGGGGGCACCCCAACCCTCTCCCCTGAGGGAGTTCTAAGGCGCGGGGGGTGGCGAGCCAGGGCTTTGATTTTTCTTTCTTTCTCCTTGGCGGGGGCAGGGCAGGGGAGTCGCTCTTTTAGTTTGCGGAGTAGCTGTTACATGCCATTTCACCCTCTCCCCAACCCTCTCCCTCAAGGGAGAGGGAGTAGCAGGGGCACCCCAGCCCTCTCCCTCGGAGGAGAGGGAGTAGTTGGGGGCACCCCAGCCTTCTTACTCGGAGGAGAGGGAGTGCTACAGGGCGCGGGGCGGAGGAGGCGGGATTGCTCAATCTGATCGGCCCTGGTCGATTTTCGGGTGCTCCGTGGTGAGCATGGGGTACGAGATGGGATTGGGAGAGGGAGGAAGGAGGTGAAGAGATGCGGCGCGAGGAAGGGCGATTTTCAGGATCTCATCGGGATGAGGGTAGATTCTCTCGTTGCGGCAGTTAACCAAGTATTTCTTGACATCCATCCAAGTCCGAGAATTGATGCCAGCGTCCCTCACGCGATCCATGAACGGCTCGGCCCTAGACTTCGTCGGCGGGTAAGCGGTGATTGCATAGCGGGAATCAAAGGGAGGGGGTTCGTATCCCATTCCAACACAGTACTCCCAATCGTCGCAAAATTGCTCGGCATAGGGCCGGAGAAGGGCAAGCTTGTAATGGACGGGTAACCTGCGCTTCAGGGCGTCGACCTGACGTCGAATTTGGTACAGAGACACGGCGCGATCTCCTTGCATGGTTTTGGTTGCGGTGGTCCTGCCCGTGGGCCGGGACTTCCCTGGGTACTGGATCCCTGGGTATTGGATCCCTGCTTTCGTGGGGATGACGGGATGAACGCGGGGGAACGGCCTCTCCGTCCGTTTTTCGGGGGTTCCGGGGAAAGGTTGAGTCCCTCTCCCAATGGGAGAGGGACCTTGTCTCACCGTCTACGACATGTGGAACTTATGCCATTGGCCTCCGGGACATCCATTCCGCGACGGCGATTTCGAGGTGATCGATGTCCTGCCTGAGTTTCTCGGCCAAATCGACCTTGGTGGAATAAGACATGGAATAGCGAGCGGCGCGCAGGCGGACTTCCACATTGCTATGGTTCAAGGCGTCACGGATAACGTCTACGGCGCGAAGCTGCAGACCCTTCAACTCCTGGCGGGCGAACTGAGCGGCCTCCTCGCGAAGCCGGGTCAGCTCCTCGCGGAAGTTATCCTCCTCCAGCCAGCGGTAGAGGGTGGTCTTGCCGACACCAGCGGCGCGGGCGGCCTGATTGGCATTGGGGAAGGCAGCCAAATAGGGAAGGGCAGACAACTGCCGTACGGTGAGAGGGACAAGGTCTTTGTCAGCACTTTCCGGCTCGTCTTCGCCGGATCCCAAAAACTCAAGGAGACTGCGAAGGAGTTCCGGGTAGGTCGACTCCGAATCGTCCTCATCCGCACTGGGTTCGGAATCGGAGGCCTGAGTACTGGAGCAAGCGGGAGAGATGGGGCTGAAATTTTCCCGCTCATTCCCATTATTTCCCACTTCTTCCCATTTCTGAGCGCCGGAAACGGGATTTTGAACCTGAGGTTCGGGGGAAGCGGGCCCTGAAGGAGTGGCTTTTTTGATTTCGGTCCCATTTCGTCCCATTTCGTCCCGTTCCTGCGTTTCGGGGTCCTGTGTTTCGGGGGAATCGCAGGCAGGATCGTGGGCGAAGACGTCTGGGTCGAGGTCCGGAACGATAGGGTCATCCACCGTGGATTGGGGTTGGTACGACTGGGGGTCACCATTGAAATCAGTGTATTCCGCCAATGTGTGTCTCGGGGCATCAGTTGCCGGTTCAGATTCGGCTCTCACCGTGGAGCCGTTACAATTAATAGTATATGTGTTCTACTATATTGGCAACAGCCAAGTGCCATCAATTTTCCAGAGCCGCGGTGGAACCAGGGCCGTCGAGGGCCGCGGTTGGGTGGGGCATCGTTGCGATAGGAGTGGTCTGGGGAACGGAGAGACGATGAATCTGAGATTTCCACCCTCACGCCGACGCTCTCCCTCAAGGGGAGGAAACTGGGAAGAGGCGAGGGTCAGGGCGTCTCCCGATGCTTGCACAGTTTCTGAAACATGCGATTTCACGCTCACTCCTCGGTCGAGCGGGGGCAGGCTCCAATGCTCACCTTCCCACTCCTTCAAGATGGAAGGAGAATTAGGGGACGGTGCGGGGAGGGCGGTCGGGTTGTGGCAGATGGCGGCAAGGTTTAACATTATCTCGCGCGCCGGCGTGCTGCCGGAAGGCGCGGGATAATGCCAGAAAACGTCAGAAGGAGTGCAGATATGGCTCTATCATTGGCGGACGCAAACAGGATTATCGGGGCCTCCATAGCAGAGGCGGACAGGATTGGTATCAAGCTGAGCGTGGCGGTGGTGGACGGGGGCGGTCAGCTGCTGGCCTTCCAGCGGATGGAGGGTGCGATCGCGGTGAGCGCGACGGCGGCTCCCGGCAAGGCGGTGGGGTCGGTGTTCTTCGGGCGCGACAGCAGGGAGATCAACGCGGATTCGCCGGTGATGCAGGCGATAATCGGCAGCCAGGGCGGGCGGATCATCCCGGCGCAGGGGGCGATTCCGATCTACCAGGGCGGCGCGCTGGTGGGGGCGATCGGCGGCAGCGGGGGCAGCGCCCAGCAGGACGAGGACTGCGTGCGCAAGGGGCTGGAGTCGCTGTAGGGTTCTGGCCTCGGATTTTCGCGGACGCGAACGTTGCAGGAACGAGAGCGCCCCGCTGGGATGGACCCGCGGGGCGTTTTTGCTTTGTCTATGGTAACGGGAAGAATTTAGTTACAGGTGTGTGTTGACACGTGGTTAGAGGAGCGGCATATACTATATGTTGTATCGTGAGTGCCGGGAAAATTTGGTGGTGCGCAATTGCAATGCCCAAATTGCCGAGTCGAGTGTCATTTCAGAGCGGACGAATGGCGAAACGCGTACGCCCCTGACAATTCGAAACAAACACTTCACATGGTATCACTCACTCTATGCCCTAGTAGTCCATCAGTGTTGAATTAAGGGATAGAGGGACTTGAGCTTGATGCGCGCGTCCTGGGTGGTGAAACGCCAGTTGGCCCGAATTGCGTCGTGGTTCCGCTGCCCTTGCCAAGCCTTGGTTTCCTGCTTCAATGTCTGCTGGTCCGGTATCCGGCGGTTCAGACACTGGCGCGCCAGCACTCCCAGTTCTATCTCGGCCATGTTCAGCCAACTGCCGTGCTTGGGCGTGTAGTGGATTTCCAGCTTTTCGGCAATGCGTCTCGCCTCTGCAGGCTCGAAGGCCTCGTACAGGGACGAGAGGCGGTGGGTGTTCAGATTGTCCATCACCAAGACTATCCGGCCTTTGTCCGGGTAGTCCACATCCACCAGTTGTCGCACCACCCGGGCCCAGTCAGCCTTGGTTCGCTGGTCCGTCACCTCCACCCGCCGCCACCCCTCCAAGGGCGCGAACAGCATGAACAGGTTGCTCACCCCGTTGCGCTCGTATTCGTAATCGTAGGCCATGGCAGTCCCCGGACGCGGCGGCAAGGGGCTGCGGGTCTCCCTCACCTGTTGCTTGCTGGTCTCGTCCAGGCACACCAGCACCTCGTTGTCCTCGAACTGACGGTGATACACCTCCAGCACGTCCTCCATGGCACAGACGAACTCGGCATTGGCCTTGGGCGGGATGCACCAGCACTCCTTCAGCCAAGGCTTGAGTTCGTTTTTTTCAGCGTTTGGCGCACCGTCTCGGGGCTGATGCTGTCCACTATCTCACATTGCACCAGCCGGTCAGCCAGCAGTTGCAGCGTCCAACCGGCACGGCCCTCCGGCGGTTCGCTACAAGCGAGGTGAGTCAGGTGGGCCTCTCCTTGGCCGTCCAGCTTCCTCGGGCGGCGGTTGACCTGCTCCCTGCGTCCCAAGGCTGCCTCCACTCCCTCCTCAACACAGCGGCGGCGCACCCGTCCCACCGTGGCGTCCCCCACCCTCAGGACCCGGGCTATTTCCTCGTCCTTCATCGCCCCGCGCTCTTGATTTTCATCGCTGAGCAGCATAATGCGGGCGTGGGTCTGTTTATATGCTGCCGTCCGTCCCCGGGACACCAGTCCCTTCAGTTCCTGTTGCTCCTCTACACTCAGACTGACCCGGTACCTCTTCGCTGGCATCCCCATCCTCCCAACATCACCTTAGCTTTTGACGTGTCCCGGCAATACCACAGCTAATTATCTATCAATCCTACGCTGTTGCACTACTAGTTGTTCTCACCCCATCGTGGAGATCGCCTCGCAGAATTTGAGTGGTGGCCCTGTATTGAACAGAAAGACCATATATCCGATTCTTCCGGAGATCATTCAAATAGACCCTGCTGTTCCGGAAACGCAAAGGAACGATTTCTTGGAAGCTGCCTACGTGTTGCAAATTAGCCCGAAGGCCTCTGCCGCACTATCTCGGCGAATATTGCAGGCTATCTTGAGGGAACAAGGCTACGCGGACCGAGATTTGGCAAAGCAAGTAGATGCCGTCTTAATGGAAACGGATTCCAACAAGTTGGTCCCTCTCTATATCAGAAACAACATAGACGCGATACGGAATTTTGGGAACTTCTCCGCGCATCAACTAAAGGACAACATCACTTCTGAAATAGTCGATGTAGAACCAGAAGAGGCGGATTGGTGCCTCAAAATTGTCTTGGATTTATTTGAGCATTACTACGTCAGGCCTACC
The DNA here is from genome assembly GCA_965262865.1 of Dehalococcoidia bacterium. GTDB lineage: Bacteria > Chloroflexota > Dehalococcoidia > Lucifugimonadales > UBA3495 > VXOI01. The sequence goes on along the minus strand of OZ253565.1, from coordinate 4,149,090 downwards.
GCAGACGCCAAGAAACTGGCCGGCTTGAACGAAAAGCTACAACAAGCCGGGAAACCGCCGGCCAAATAATGGACGGACGCGACGGGACGGCTCAACTCTTGTAGTTGATGAGAAACGTGCGCGGACTGATTCGGCACTTTGGGGAGATAGGTTAAGAGTGACAACGAGAGCGGGGATTTCACCATACTCCTTCTAGATCTCGCTACAGGTTTTTACCGTCGTCTTTGCTGGCGTGGAGCGGGCTCTGGATTCCCGCTTTCGCGGGAAGGACGGTTTGATTAGGGTAGGAATTAGAGAGTCTAGGAGCAGACGCGGCGTTATAAGAACCAGGCAAGTTACATTCAATTTTGGGGTTTGGAAGTTGCGGAGGTGATAATGGCGAAAGGATCTGGAGGAACGGGAGGTCGGAACACGCCCCGATCTTCTTCTAGGAGTAGCAGCCCAAGTAGCTCAAAGGGGCGGATCGGAGGAGGAAAGGCCGTTCAATACTCGGTGAAAAATTCGCAGGGTAAGACCAAGTATGTTGGCTCAACCAAAAATCCGAGAGCACGCGCCGCGCAGCACCAAGAATCCGGGAAGATGGGTGCCGGGGATAAGTTGGTGGTCGAAACCAGAGCGGTAAACAGGCGAGACGCGCAAAAGGTAGAAGCTGCCAAGATTAAAGCTCACCGGCAACAACACGGGAAAAATCCGACCCACAACAAGACCAACGACGGACAGTTCCACTAATTCATTTTGACTAAACCAAAGCCAAGGTGGGATGTGCATTTGCCTGAGGCGAGGAATCGTGCTGGGAATTCGGCAGCAGTGCTTCGGCCCGTGACTGCAGTACCGTCCGGCAGCGGCGCCTCACCTCGTCTCTCCGGCTGGCCAGCCCGGCCAGGAAGTTGCCGACCCTTTCCTGCACCGCCGCCCTGCTGCCCAGGCAGAGATTGCCCGTCGCCTCCTCTCTCGCCCAGCCCCAGACCGCCTCATCGGAGTTGAAGTTCGGGCTGTACCCCGGCAGGTTCACCAACCGCAGGTCAAGTCCGGGCGTCCGCAGATATTCCCGCACCGCCTCGCCACGATGGGCCGGCGCGTTGTCCCAGATGACCCGCATCGGCTCTGGATGTTTTTCCCTCAGTTGCTTCAGGAAGGCAACCGAGGTCCCGCTGTTGCTGTTGCCCTCCAGTTCCATCCATTCCACCTCACCCGTCTCCAGGCACACCGCCGAATAGTAGTTGGCCTTCTCCCCATACCGCGGGCTGGTCGAGTCCACCAAAGCAGGCTGGCCCTTCAGCACCCACTTGCCCCGCAGTTCCGCGTCCGCCCGGAAGTGGGCCTCGTCGGCAAAGAATATCCTGGCTTCAGTCCGTTGGGCCTCCTCCCTCAGGACGGCGTACTCCGCCACGAAAGCCTCCCGCTTGGCCTCATCAGCCTTGAGCAACCGCTTCTTGGGCCGCTTGAAGGCAAATCCCAAGCGGTGCATCCAGTTCAGGCAACTGCTGCGGCTCAACTCAATGCCGAGGCGCTCCGAGGCAAACCGCCGCACCACCTTCCAATACCAGTTGGCCATACCGATGCCCGACGAAGCGGGAGGCTGTTGCACCGCCTCTTTCAATTCCTCCTGCTGCGCTTGGTCAAGGGCGGGGGGGAACCACCGGTCTGCTCGAATATCAGGGCTGCAGGCCCTCCCTCGCCGAAGGCCGACGCCCATCGGCCAATAGTGTGTGGGTCCCTTTCCAGAGTCTCCGCCGTGGCCGCTGCCGTCCAGCCCTGGGCCAGCAGCAGCACGGCGTACCACCTCTCCCGCTCCCTGGGCGTCGGCGCCAGGATCATCCGCTGTCGCAAGTCCTTGACTTCCATCCGCCACTGTTCCAGACACCGGTCTATCTCCCTCACGCCCATCACCAACCCCTCGTAACTCCCGAGACCAGCTAACCCAGTTCCTTCACAAATTTACCCTGTGCAACTGCGTATTTCACCTTGGCTTTAGCCCGAATCCACCGATGGACGGCGTGAGGACGCCGGAAGGGGGGTGGGGGAGTTACAAGCGCGATGGTCCGGGCTCGAATTTGGGTAGATGGGGGGTTGGCGGCGGTCTGCAGGTATTTTTGGGGGCGCCGATGGCGGCCTACAGTGGCTGTGGTGAGCGAGATGGCGGGAGAGGACACGGCAAGAGGCGCTCGCGGACCGGACTGGCGCGAGTTTGCGGGGACGTTCAGTTTGCGGGGACGTTGGGACACTGGCGGACGGGCGCCGTCAGGCCGGGAGTGGAATGGCTCGCAACCGGGCCAAGGCGCGACTGACCTTCTCCTCCCATGGCCAACCCTTGGGAAGATGCAGGGTCAGCCGGCGGGCCGAGCGGGTGAGCCGTCCGGCCAGGGCGAAGACCCGTCGTCTGAGCGTCTTGGTGGTCACGATCTGCTCACCCAGGCCGATACGGGCCGTCCAGCGGGCCAAGTTGTGCGCCATCACCTGTATCGCCAGCCAGGCCCCGTTGGCGGCGAATCGGCCGGACGGCAGGTGGTTCAGCCCGACGCCGTACTTGAGGTCTCGGATGGCGTTCTCGATCTCGGCGTGGCGGCGATGGTCAGCCTCCAGTTCGAGCGTCTCCTCATCCCGGTCGGTGATGAAGCCGTGATAGCTGTAGCTGGCGAACAGGGCCAGTTGGGAACCGGGCGTGGGCTTCACCCGTCGGACGATGAGCCGCACCGGGGCAGCGCCGGGCTCACTCTCAAAGGGAGTGTAGGTGGTCTCGGCCACATCGGCGGCACCGTCCATCCAGTAGGGGATGGGCGTCCAGTCCGTCTCGGGTATGGCCTCGATGAGATGGCGCAGGCTTTTGTGCTGGCGGATGGTGATGGAGTAGCGGACATCCATCTTGCGGCAGACGGCGACGATGGCGTGGGCATAGAAGCCGCTGTCGGCCCGCACCGTGAGTTGACCTCTGGCGCCGGCGTAGCGCACCCGTCCCACCGTCTCGCGCAGGAAGTGGGCGGCACCCCGAACAGTGTTGGCCCGGCCCTCGCGCAGCCGGGACATCAACACGTCCCCGGTGCCGGCGGCCACGGCCAGCAACGGGTGATAGCCCCGCTTGCCGGTATAGCCGTGGTGTCGCGCCCCCTCCTTGGCCAGTCCGTAAGTCTCGCAGATGGTGGAATCGAGGTCGATGGTGAACGGCGCGTCGCCGGGTCCCGCCCCAGCGGCCCAGGCCCGGGCCAGCAACTCCCGGCTCACCCGGTCCAGTTGACGGACATGGCCCCAGCGGAAGCTGCGCAGGAAAGTGCCCAGGGTGGATGGCGCCTTGACCCTGCAGTCGAGAATACCGGCGGTCCCACCGGCGCGCAGCGCATCGGCGTCGTCGATGCAATCGCCGCCCGCCAGGGCAGAGGCAACCAGGGTCAGCATCTTGTCGCCAGTGTTGGCCCGGCCCGGCGCGCTGCCGAGATTGAGGTGATGGTCTACGAGTTCCCCCAGGCCCAGGTGTTGGGCGAGAGTGGCCGGCAGGAGCAGGCCGGCATTGGCCACCAGACGGTGGTCGTCAAAGACGATGCGAATACGGTCGGGGTGGTTGCGTGATAGCATCTGTTGGGTGCTCCTGCTTTGGGACCGGTTTTCTGTCTCAAAACCATTATCCCAGAGGCACAGGAGCACTTTCTTGTATCTTCAGGACCCCGCTACACGCCCTCCTTCGGTGGATCGGGGTTTAGTTTAGGTCTCCTCAACCCCCATGATCACACAAATCCACTACGTGGAATATATAGAATGGACGGGCTTGGAACCCGCCCCTTAGTGTGTCTGCGGCCTGTTGTGCTCCAATGGGTCGGTGTTGCCGGAGAATGGCTACTCCCCCAACTGGATGAGGGAGACGTTCATGGCATTGGCGCGCGTTTCCTGGTGGGCGGGGATGTGCTCACCAATGACGACAGCGAATGTCTTGATGCCAGTGGCGCTTTCCAATCTTGCGGCCCGGTCGGCGGCGCGGGATATGTCCCTGTTGCCAACGGTCAGGGAGATTTCCACCACGGCGTAGGCTGGCTCGCCCTCGTGGGTTCCCCGAACGATAGCGTCGGAAAGCACGACTTCCAATAGATCATACCGCTCTTTGAGGTCGTCCAGCCTGATGTCGAGTTCATCGCTGGTGCCGTAGGCGGCTGAGTGGGCCAGGCGTGGCCTGCGGAGTCCAAGCCGGCGGCTGACAGGGCTCAGCAAGGTATGGCTAACGTACCGCTCGTATTCCCTGCCTTTGAGGTGGGCCATGTCATCGCGGAGCTCTTTAGTGATATTTGTGAGGTTGTCCAACCTCTTGGTGTCGGCTTCCCGATTGCGACGAGTCTCTTCCATGAATTCCCGAGTTTCATCCGCGAAGTCGTCGAAGCGGTCGGTCAATACTTCCAGTCGTCTGTCAGTTGAGTCGGGGTCGCGCTGAGCCATGTCCATCACCTGAGTTCCGGTTTGCCGATTCCATTGTATCTTACTCCGCACACTACGGGATGGTAGCGGCGATTGTTGCTACAACGACCTGCCGGACTAATCATCGTCGCGACGATTCGAGAATGGTGAAAGGGGCAGGAATCACTCCCGCCCCTTATGGTATGCGCTGTCGTCGGGCCGTTTGGGGTTAGTTGGGGGTTACGGCGAGGGCTCGGATTTCGCCGAACTCGTCGAGAGATTGGTCAACGATTGTAGTTTGTCGCGTCAGAGACGGAATCGTAGTCGTCGCGATTGAGCCAGTGGCACCAGATGTTGGAGCCGGGGATTGACAGGCGGCGGTTGCTATGTGGACTGCGCCACGCCGCTACTGCAACGTGCCGCTCTCCGGCGAACCTGTCTCGTACGAACTCGAGGGCGGGGAGCAAATCGGTGTCGGTGGACATGATCACTCCAATGTCATAGGCACCGTCAACCGCCATAGTCACGAAATCGATTGCCAAGGCTGTGTCAATGCCCTTTTCTTGCGCTCTTTGGCTGGGCCATTCACGTGGATACCTGAGTGCGCGATGCACCAGTGTCACTCCGTCTCTTTCCCAATTGGCGCACTGTCTCATATGAGCAGAGTAGGTTTTTGGGTCCTTCTCGGGGTCGGGTCGACCAGTGTATGCCCTGACTTCGTCCAAAGCGCAGTCTGCCCCTCCGGGGCCACCTCTGGACTCGACTATCTTACCCAGCCTCATGGGGTCGAATTGCCCGCTAGCAGAAGGAGCGGAGCCGCCGAGGAATGATTCTCTCGCGCCTCGATAAGTATTCTGCACGTCAACGAAAAGTACGAGCTTCATTGGGAACGCTCAATTTCCTCGCCAGAGGATGACAAAAAATAAGCCCCGCCAATCAACCGACCTCAAGGTCGGGGGACAGCGGGGAACATTAACTCCACTCTAGCGTTTGCGGACTAAACTGTCAATCTTCCTAAGTGGTTATTCTTGATAGATAAGGGGCGGGTTTTGGAACCCGCCCCTTATGGTATGCGCTGTTGCCGAGGCAGGGGTTAGTTGGGGGTTACGGCCAAGGCTCGGACTTCGCCGAACTCCTTTTTGAGCTTGCTCCAGGAGTCGCCGCCGTCTTCGCTGACGTAGACATAGCCGAAGAGGCTGGCAGCGGCCACTACGTTGGGCATCTCGGGGTTGTTGGCGAGCCAGTAGACAACGGAGTTGGGCTCGACGGGGAGGTTGGCCTTCTCCCAGTTCTGACCGCCGTCGCGGGTGACCTGGACGGCGCCGGTTACGCCGGGGATGAAGTCGCCGTTGCCGACGAACATGGTCTGGGGGTCGTCGGCCTTGATGACCATGCCGCGGCAGTAGGAGCGGGCGTCGGCCTCACTGAACTTGGGGAAGTAGTGGTAATCCCAGCTCTCGCCCTCGTCGTTACTGGAGGCGATGCCGAAGGGGCTGGTGCAATAGAAGGCGGGGTTGTCGCTGCTGGCGCGCAGGGCCATGCCGTGGATGTCGCCGTGGAAGGGATCGGGGCCGAGGTCGGGAAGGTGGACCCAGCTGTCGCCGCCGTCGAGGCTCTTGTAGACGCCGTCAACCTCGATACCGGCCCAGACAGTGCGGCTGTCGCGGGGGTCTACGATGATGTTGGTGGTGCGCGGCGTGCCGATGGGGCAGTCCATGTTGACGCCCATGTCGAGCTTCTGCCAGGACTTGCCACCGTCGCGGGAGCGGAAGCCCTCGGGGCGGGTGCCGGCGAAGATGGTGTCGGAGTTGCCTGGGTCTACGGCCACGGTCCAGACCTGCAGGTCGCCGAAGGGAGTCTCGACGGCTTCCCAGGAGAGGCCGTTGTCTTCGGTGCGGAAGAGGCCCAGGCCGTCGGAGCCGGCCAGGACGCGGTGCGGGTTGTCGGGGTAAGTGCGGAGGGCGCGGATGTTGCCCTCGGTGGGGATGGGGTTGCGTATCTTGGTCCAGGATTCGCCGCTGTCGGAGCTGATGTTGAGCCCCTGGCCAACGGTGCCCACGAATATGGAGTAGTTTCCAGACATTTTCATGCCTCCCAAAGCGCATTTCGGAGTCTGCCCGGGTCTGTCGCTATGATAGCCGCAGGAGGGCGAAAATTCCAGCGAACGGCGACGTCGGGGGCTGATTTCAAGTTGACACTCCGCTGTAGCTCCTTCAGAATAAATTATGATAGGAGACTGGATTTCTTGGAGGTAAAGGATGACCACCACTGCTTACACGGTTGACGAATTCATCGGCGACGTTCGCGGTATATTTGACGCGACGCAGGACCCGCTGGCGCAGGCCAAGGGCGTCTCCGAGAAGATGGAAGTGCTGCTGCAGACCCCGGGCTGGCTGGAGGAGCGGCTGGAGTTGCCGGACGAGGGCGGCTACGGGCGTTATGACCTGCACCTGGACGAGGACTACGGTCATCCGGGCGGAGGATTCTGGCTGATGGCGTCGGTGCAGAAGCCGGACCAGGACAACCTGCCGCACGACCACGGCGCGGCGTGGGTGGTGTACGGCGTGTACGAGGGATCGATCAAGCAGACGAAGTTCCGCTGGTTCTACCCGGGCGAGGGCGTGGACTCGGTGCAGATCAAGGAGATCGGGGACTTCGAGCAGAAGAACGGGAAAGTGGCCTTCTTCCTGCCGGGCGAGATCCACAACACGCTGAACGTGACGGGCGACCGGGCGCTGGTGGTGCGGCTGGAGTCGCAGAAGCTGGACCGTGTGGTGCGCTACCAGTACAACCCGGAGGAGGGGACGGTCAAGGTGATGGACCGGTAGGGTTCTGCCTGCGGTCTGCCCTCCAACAGTAAGTTACGCCAGACTTGGGGCACGGATGCAGGGCCGTTTGGGCGTCCGTGCCCTTTCCTATCTGAAAGAGTGAGCCATGTTAGAGCCAGAGTCCTCCGAAAAATACGCGGCTATGAGCCGCCGCTACATCGAGCAGGCCGATGAGGAATTCCATAGAGGGGACCTCAGCCAGGCCTCGAACAAGGCCTGGGGCGCGGCGGCTCTGGCCCTGAAGTCCATCGCTGAGCGACGGGGCTGGAATCACAGCAAGCACGGTCTGCTGTACGACATCTCGGGACAGATGGCCGATGAACTGGGCCGCCCCGACCTGCGCAGGTTGTTTCGAAGCGCCAATGCCATGCACCAGAACTACTACGAAGACTGGATGGCGTCAGACGAGGTGCTGGACGGAATCGGGGACGCCAGAGACTACTTGCATGCGCTTGAGGTGGCGATGTTGGAAACGACGTCGCCAGCATTCGTCTCGGAGACGCCGGAGCAGGCAGCGAGGTTGAGACGGTTGACGGGGTCGCGGTAGGGTGAATGTAGCTGCACTAGCCGGACAGAGTAGTTTGGTGCCAGTTCGACCCGGAGGAAGGGACCGTCAAGATAATGGAGACGTAGGGTCTGCCTTTTACGGTGCCCGGCAGTTCAAGTACGGTTAGACGTGGAAACGCCCGTCGCTGTTGCGGGGGGCGTTTTGTGTTGGGGGGGACATTCTTGAGTTTTTCCCTAGGATAGTCATTTGAGATGTAATCTTTCGAGCTACAAACGAATTCAAGAACATGTCTGTTCTACTACTTGCGAGACCCTAATCGTTCCTTCAGGGCTCTCAGTTCTTCCGTCATCTCCGATTCAGGCACTATACTCAAAGAACCGGCCATCCTAATTCCACGTTTTCCATTTCATCCGCGTTCAAGTGTATTAGAGCGAGCGCCAAGCAATGGAGAGTTTGAAGGTCGCGAGGTGTAAACTCAAACGACTCGTTCAGTTTTCCTCTCGGGTCTAGCTGAAAATATCGAAAATTCGAATAGGACGAGTCGTGCTTTTTGAGGCACGACAATAGTTCATTCTCGGAGAAGGACGCAATGCCTTCTGGTTGGGCGAGTGCGTTCATCTTGTTTACAACGTCTTGTCTTATTCCTATCTTCCCGCCACTTTCTTTCAATACCGTTCCATAAAGAACACGTGGATTGTGGTTAGTGTCGTCTCGCAGCGTATCATATTTGAGAAGCAGGAGAAGACGCAAGGATTGTTCGATCGAAAGCAAAATCAATTCAAACGATACAACTGAGTAGTAGAAAAAATCGATATTGGGAGGTTTGGCATTAGGGTTGTCGCTACAATACACCGATGCGCGTTGATGAGCTTGTGCAGCATACATCATTTGACGCATCGCTACACTGGCTTCCTCTGGGTTCAACCTCGCATCGTCCTCAATGGTCTTTTTTCGACGTCCAGCCATTCAGGTTCACCTCTTTATTAACGTGGGATAGAACTCGATGCAATTGCGGCTTTGGGCGACAAGACCGTGCCGAAAAAATCGTGGAGGATCATATTTCGCCGATCAACTTTTGTCTCAATTCACGTGGAGTGATGATTGGAATGGGGAAATCTGGCGCCAATGTGAGGAGGTCGCTGTCGCCTGTTACCAGGGCGTCGGCGTTGCCGGCTATGGCTAAACCAAAGGCAAGGTGGGATGTGCATTTGCCTGAGGCGAGGAATCGTGCTGGGAATTCGGCAGCAGTGCTTCGGCCCGTGACTGCAGTACCGTCCGGCAGCGGCGCCTCACCTCGTCTCTCCGGCTGGCCAGCCCGGCCAGGAAGTTGCCGACCCTTTCCTGCACCGCCGCCCTGCTGCCCAGGCAGAGATTGCCCGTCGCCTCCTCTCTCGCCCAGCCCCAGACCGCCTCATCGGAGTTGAAGTCCGGGCTGTACCCCGGCAGGTTCACCAACCGCAGGTCAAGTCCGGGCGTCCGCAGATATTCCCGCACCGCCTCGCCACGATGGGCCGGCGCGTTGTCCCAGATGACCCGCATCGGCTCTGGATGTTTTTCCCTCAGTTGCTTCAGGAAGGCAACCGAGGTCCCGCTGTTGCTGTTGCCCTCCAGTTCCATCCATTCCACCTCACCCGTCTCCAAGCACACCGCCGAATAGTAGTTGGCCTTCTCCCCATACCGCGGGCTGGTCGAGTCCACCAAAGCAGGCTGGCCCTTCAGCACCCACTTGCCCCGCAGTTCCGCGTCCGCCCGGAAGTGGGCCTCGTCGGCAAAGAATATCCTGGCTTCAGTCCGTTGGGCCTCCTCCCTCAGGACGGCGTACTCCGCCACGAAAGCCTCCCGCTTGGCCTCATCAGCCTTGAGCAACCGCTTCTTGGGCCGCTTGAAGGCAAATCCCAAGCGGTGCATCCAGTTCAGGCAACTGCTGCGGCTCAACTCAATGCCGAGGCGCTCCGAGGCAAACCGCCGCACCACCTTCCAATACCAGTTGGCCATACCGATGCCCGACGAAGCGGGAGGCTGTTGCACCGCCTCTTTCAATTCCTCCTGCTGCGCTTGGTCAAGGGCGGGGGGGAACCACCGGTCTGCTCGAATATCAGGGCTGCAGGCCCTCCCTCGCCGAAGGCCGACGCCCATCGGCCAATAGTGTGTGGGTCCCTTTCCAGAGTCTCCGCCGTGGCCGCTGCCGTCCAGCCCTGGGCCAGCAGCAGCACGGCGTACCACCTCTCCCGCTCCCTGGGCGTCGGCGCCAGGATCATCCGCTGTCGCAAGTCCTTGACTTCCATCCGCCACTGTTCCAGACACCGGTCTATCTCCCTCACGCCCATCACCAACCCCTCGTAACTCCCGAGACCAGCTAACCCAGTTCCTTCACAAATTTACCCTGTGCAACTGCGTATTTCACCTTGGCTTTAGTTTAGTTCGAGGAAGGGCCGGTCGCTGGGGTCGCGAGGGGTGGGTAATGTCAGGCCTTCTGGCACTTCAACGGCCTTGGCCCACTCTAAGTAAGCGTCCAAGGCCATTTGTAGTTCAATGCTATCCAAATTGAATCTGGGGTAGGAGAGGACTCGATTCAATTCTGCACTGGTCTGGTCACTTATGATAGGCACGATCTGGCCTGACCGCCAAGACTCCATTATCCAATCCAGAGAACCATGACCAAATAGCAGAACCGAAACCACTACATTGGTATCAAGAACCAGGCGCAATCGGGCCATTACCCCTTCGTGCCCAGGCAACTGCGTCGGCGATGTCGGCCTCGGTTATCCCCAATCTCGCTATTTTGTCCTGTACATCCTGCAACGTAATTCGTTTCACAGGGATGAGAATGATGAGGCCGTCCTTTACCTCTAATTCCACGTCCTCTGCACCGTCTAGAGCGAGAACCACTTCATCGGGAAGGGTCAGTTGGTTACCCTCTTTTAGCTTGGCTCGCATCTCTCTGTCACCTAACTGTCGTTGTTCAATTGTAGCCTACTCGGAAGACATCTCCGCGCGGAGGGATTGGGTGGCGGGGAGGTTGAGGTTGCCGTTGGCGTCCAGGACTACGCCGTATTCTTGGCGGGCGTAGGCGGGGGTTAGTTTTTGTTGGTGGACGTCTTCGAGGACGGCTTGGGGGTCTCGGTTTAGGGGGTTGCCGTAGCCTCCGGCTCCGGCTTGGATCACTCGGTATAGGTCGCCTTTTTTGAGGGTCATGAGGTGCTTGCCGGGGAGCTCCTGTTCGTCGGGAGTGCCGGGGTTCAGAGTGTTCTGGGTGGGGGTGCCGTCCTTGCCGCCCTCCACTCCCCAGGGTCGGAAGTTGGTTCGGTCGGATCGGAGTTGGAAGGTGGCTTCGTCGGCCAGCAGGCGGAACTCGCGGATGATGCCGAGGCCGCCGCGGAATTCGCCTGCGCCTCCGGTGTCGGGAACCAGGCCGTAACGCTCGACGAGCAGGGGCTGGTCGGCCTCGATGCTCTCGATGGGAGTGTTGGCCATATTCAGGACGGGCGAGGCCATGCCGTCGGCGCCGTCGATGCTGGGTCCGCCGCCGCGGGGGCCGTCGTTGTTGAACTCGAGGTAGACCCATGCCTTGCGGTTAGGGTGGTAGCCGCCGAAGCTCAGTCCTATTTCGCCGCCGCCCCAGGCTGCCGGGACACGGCCGGGCAGGGCCTGGGCCATGGCACCGAACATGGCCTGGCAGATGCGGAAGCCGGCCAAACCGCGGGCGGCCACGGGCGCGGGGTGCTGCGGGTTGACGAAGCAGCCCTCGGGGGCGGTGATGTTGAAGGGGCGGAAGAAACCGCTGTTGGACTGGATGGCGGGGTCGATGAGGCACTTCATTGCGGCGTAGACGTTGGACTTGGTGTAGGCGAAGTTGGGGTTGATGCTGCCCTTGGCCTGGGGAGACGTGCCATCGAAATCGACAAAGACCTCATCGCCATCGATGCGGACCTTGACGTGGATGTCGATGGACTGGGGGTCGATGCCGTCGTTGTCGATGTGGTCGACGAAGCTCCACTCGCCCTGGGGCAGGGAGGAGATCTCGGCGCGAGTGAGGGCCTCGGTGGTGTCAAGAATGTCGGCCATGTAGCTCTTCATCTCCTCGAGGCCGTACTCGTCGACGAGGCGGAGCAGGTCGCGCTCGCCGAAGCGAACGGCAGCGAGGAGGGCCTGGACGTCGCCAAGGACCTTGTCGGGGACGCGGACGTTCTTCTCGAGGATGCGCCAGACGGCCTTGTTGAGCTCGCCCTCCTCGTAGAGCTTGAGGGGCGGGAGGATCAGGCCCTCCTGGAAGATCTCGGTGTTGTCGCAGGCGTTGCCGCCGGCAACGCGGCCACCGATGTCGGTCTGGTGCCCGATGCAGCAGCTCCAGCCGATGAGGACGTCGTTCACGAAGATGGGCTTGAACAGGAAGATGTCGGGCAGGTGGCTGGCGCCCTCGTAGGGGTCATTGTTGGCGAAGATGTCTCCGGGGAGGACGTCGTCGCCAAAGGCGTTCATCACGCCCTCGAGGGCCGGGGCCATGCTGCCCAAGTGCGGCGGGAGGGTGAGGCCCTGGGCGACCTGCTGGCCCTCGGCGTTGAAGAGGGCGGTGGAGAAGTCCATGCCGTGCTTGATGACCGCCGAGCGGGCGGTGCGGACCACGGTGAGGGCCATGGTGTCGGCGGCGCTCATCAGGGCGTTCTTGATGATCTCACGAGTTACGGGGTCGGTGGTCTGCAGCATGGGGTTCTCCTCTTCGGCGGCAGGTACAGTTGGCGAACAGGGTTTGGAAGCATAGTGCCATGGGGGTTGGTGGGGGTGCAAGGCGGGGGAGTGTCCTTGCACGTTTTGTATGACCAGCGATAGGAGGCCTTGCATGGTACCGTTGGGCATTTCGAACAAGCGCTTACGGAGTTGCGTATAGGGCAGGAAGCTCCATACTATTTGGTAAGACCTTCGGCACAATGCTGAAATCGGACCGAATTAAAACGACAAAGTGAGATGTATTCATGGATGAACTGAACCTGGAAGGAATATTTTGGCCGATTGACAGGCCAGATGACCAAGTGGTAGGGCGCCTCACTTTCGATCGGGAGAGCGGCGCAGAACTTGACCTTATTGAATCTTTCCATCCACTGGAAAAGTTGTTTGGCGAGATTGAACAACCCGTTCAGATACATGGTGTCGCTGGTGGCAAGACTTTAACAATCTTGGACTGCTATAGAACTAACTGGTCTATGGAGATTCCAGGCATCGGTAGACAGCGATATCGTTCTGCAACAGTGCTGTCTGGTGCACATGTCCTAGACGTCAAGAACCTCGATTTTGGCTCGGTTAGATTCCATGCGGAACACTTAGAGAATTGGATTAGGAAAACGGGTACTACAGTCGAAGTGGACTTTGATGACCAGACGAACGCCATCAAAAAGGTACAAATCACAAACATTCCACTGGACAACGAAGTGATTCAAACGGAATTTGGCAGTCTTGAGCTCGCTTTTAGTAGCAGCTTTAATCCAAATGTATTTCCGAATGTCACTTTAGCTCACAAAACCGCCTTCGTCCTGAAATTCGCGAAACGAAGGCCATTACCAGATATTAAGCAAATGTGCTCGGCGATAAGGAATCTGATTACTATTGGAATCGATGCACCGTCTTCCATTATGGATGTTCGAGTAACCCATCCCTCCTACTCTAGACGCACATCAAATGGAGATGATCAATTAATACAGTTAGAACTTCACTCCAATTTGCTTGAAGATACCACGCAAAAGAAAGAGGGAAGCATTCTCCCGCACCTGATGCTCTTTTCTTTCGAGGACATCGGGGAATTAGATGGAGTTCATAAGTGGCTTACGGCATCCGCCAAGTACAAAGCCGTGATGGGATCCCTATTGAGCCATTGGTATTTGCCGTCCGTATACACAGACAACCGACTCCTGAATGTAATAATCGCCTCTGAAACTCTAGCGCGGATTCGGCTGAACCGACAGAATATTAACTTCGGCCTTGAACTAAGGGGTTTGGCAGACTATGCTGGCGACCCATTCAGCACTTTGGTACAGGACGTCGGCTCTTGGGTAAATGAGATTGTGCGTGCCCGGATAAACAATCTGGTACATCGGGGATTGCATGACGAAATTGACACAGAGCGGATGTTTTGGCTATCAGAATCAGTTTACTTCTTGGTTGTATTGTGCCTGTTGAAGGAATGTGGCGTATTGGAAGCAACTTTGAGAAACATGGAGCAACATAGGCGATTTCGTAACGTCTCCAAGGGACTACAAAACGCACGATGACTTAACCAAGATTTTCACCCTCTGGTTAATTGGTTCAGGAGTGACTCGGGCGGAGCTAATCAGGCTGGGTGGCGCGGCCGGGGCGGGCCAAGTATACGACGATTACTGATAGCACTGGCAAGGCCATCATCGCGATCATGCCGAGGGTGTAGGTTCCGGTCAGGCCCTGCAACACCGCTAAAGGCAGGGGTCCAGCGGCCGAAGCGCAGACCGAGAGGGTCATGGCCGGCCCCTGCACCCGGCCCAACCCGTGGCGTCCATAGTAGTGGGCCCAGATTGTGCCCTGGACGATATGGAAGGCCCCTCCAGAGACGCCCATAACCACCACATAGATCACCGCAACATACAACGAGTTGATCAGCACAGCCATAACCAGGGTCGCCAGCAAGGTCAACATCGAGAAAACGAGAAGGACCTTGGGGCCGACCCGGTCGGCCACGAACCCGGCGGACAGCGAGCTGACTGCCGACGAGGCAGAGTAAATCGGGAAGACGGCTGCCGCAATGGTTGCGCTCAGTCCGTTCTCGTGGAAGATGGATGCCTGGTGGAAAATCAGCGCGGTAGTGACCAGGCTCGGAGAGCTCAGTGCCAGCGCCAGCAGCCAGAAGCTCGGGGATCGGTAGACGCTGATCGCCCTGCGGCCATTGGGCGTCGACTGCCTGGTCTCCGATATAGGTGGCCGGGGCGAACCATCCGGGAACAATCCCATATCTTCGGGACGATTTCTGACGACTAGAAGCGCCACCGGAACGACCAGACCAATGGCCACCGCTCCGAGCACGGCATAGGCCCCGCGCCATTGGATAGTGTCAATCAGAAACCTGGCAAAGGGTGGAAAGAGAGCTGTGGAAAGCATGGCTCCCAAGGCCATGATGCCAACCGCCCGGCCCCGCTTGGAGACGAACCACTGGTTCACCAGCAGAATGCAATTGATGCTCAACGACCCCTGGCCCAGGGCACGCAAGCTGGCGAAGGCAATGAAGAAAAGGAAAAGATGGGTGGCCGTGGCCATACCGAAGCAGGCTGCGCCGAGACCAAACCCGGCGGCCACAAGCATTATTTTCGGCCCATACCGGTCGGCAAGGCGGCTGACAATTGCCACCAGGACAGCGCTCACCCCGGTGCTGGCCAAGTACAGTACCGAAATCCCCGTGCGGGACAGCCCCGTGTCTTCGATTATGGAATCAATGAAAACCGAAAAAACGTATGACTGACCAGGTCCGGAGCTGAATACGACCACACCTGCGGCAGCGACGACAAACCAACCGTAAAAGATGCGGCGGCCGGGATTTGGGGGAAATGCCTGTGGGCGGGCAGTGCTGAACAATCTCACTCTGCCCAAGTAGCGCACTACTGTGATTCGCCGCGCAGGCGTTGCAGCTCGGCCTCCAGTTCTTCAACGCGGGCCTCGGCGGCTTGGCGGGCAAGTCGCTCGGCTTCCGCAGCCACCCCTACCGATTGGAAAGCAGCCTGGGCGGATTCTTTGGCTGCCTGTTCTTCTTTCTGGTTGAGGAGCCAGGTTCCTGTCGTGTGGTTGTAGTAGCGGAGGCGGCCGTTGATCCAGCAGAGATCCAGGATCAGTGTTGGGCTGTGAGCCCACACCATGCCATCGGCCTCTTGATGCATTTCGAAGCGGTGGTACTGTTCGTCCTGCAGGTATTCGCCGGCGAGCGGCTCGCGGTGGAAGTCCTGTCCTGTGCCGTCGAAACGCCAGTACTCTCCTATGCCCAGCCGGGCATACAGGCTACGCTTCGGTCCCAGGTCGTTCCTTGCGGTGCTGGGAGAGCCTATTTCCAGCACGAAATCCGGTGGCTTCCCCACGTCCCAAAGCAGGTAGGTGTTGTTGCGCAGGATCGCCTCCACGTCTACGCCGAAGGCCACGTAGCAGTCCGGTGAAATCACACGGTGAGGGTTGCCCTCTTCATAGTAGAACATTGTGTTGCCGTTAACATGGACGTCGGGGCGCTCCATGTAGAATATGGTGTTGCCGTTAACATGGACGTCGGGGCGCTCCATGAAGTGGGTTTCCAGAGTGCCCACGACCTCCCGGAAAATTGGCGACTGATACTCTCCGTCGGGCAAGGGCAAACCGTCCGATTCAGGATACACAACAGTTGTCTGGCCGGCCTTAGCGGTGGTCATGGACGCCTCCTGATAAGGCGATTTTAGCACAGGCATCACGAAGCTCCTCACACGACCAAGCATGAGACATTCAGCTCAGGTGCAGTGATACAATCGGGGCGATAATTCCATCTGAATTTGAGGGTTAGGAATGAGCATTGACGTAGCGACTGCCATTGCCCGGATACTGAAACAGGAAGGTATCGAATGGGTATCGACCTTTCCGGTGTGCCAGGTGAACAACGCGCTGGGGCGCGAGGGCGTTCCGATGATCATGATGCGGGACGACCGGTATGCGGTGGCGCTGGCCGACGCGTATTCGCGAGTGACCGCCGGGGAGCGCATCGGGGTATGCACGGTGCAGGGGGGCGTGAACGGCGCGGGGCTGCAGTACTCGTACCCGGGGCTGGCTCAGGCCTTCGAGGACAACTCGCCGATGCTTTGCATCACCGACGGCATACCGGCGGGCAGCTCGGAGAACACGCAATTTGACGTCACGACCTCGCTGAAGACCGTGTCGAAGTGGTTCGGGTACATCGACCGGCCGGAGCGGGTGCCGGAGTTCATGCGGCGGGCGTTCTCGATGTTGCGCAGCGGACGGCCGGGGCCGGTGGTGCTGGCAGTGCCGAACGCGACGGCGACGTTTGACGAGACCGCCGACCCGTACTTCCCGCCCAAGGCCTACAAGGCTGGGCCCAACCCCGACGACGTGAACACTGCGGTGGACCTGCTGCTGAACGCCAAGAACCCGCTGATCTACGCGGGCGAGGGCGTGATATACGCCGGGGCCTCGGCGGAACTGAAGGAGTTGGCCGAACTGGCCAACACGCCGGTGATAACGACACTCAAGGCCAAGGGCGCGTTCCCGGAGGACCACCCGCTGTTCGTCGGCGTGCGGGGCGATCACCCTGCCGAGTTTCTGGAAAAGAGCGACGTTATCCTGGCGGTGGGCTCCAGCCTGTCGCCTGGGCGATTCACCCACGGCATCCCCAATGCAGCCAACAAGACCATCATCCAATGCAACCTGGACGAGTTCCATATCAACCGCATCTACCCCACGCATCACGCAGTGCTGGGCGACGCCAAGTTCACCCTGCGGGCGCTGGCCGACGGCGTGGCGGAGCGGACGGGCGGAGACGCCCGGAATGGCGACGAGGTGGCTGCAGCGGTCAAGGCGTCTCGGGACGCCGGGCTGGCGAAGTACCGGGAGGTTATGGTGTCCGACGACACGCCAATCAATCCCTACCGGTTGTTTGGCGACATGATGAAGGCGTTGGACCCGATGAAGTCGTTCGTGACCCACGACTCCGGGAATACGCGGGACCAGTTGAGCACGGTCTACGATACGCTGATTCCGAGGGGATTCCTGGGATGGGGCAACATCTCGACGCTGGGCTTCGGCCTGGCCGGGGCCATGGCGGCACGGCTGGCGTTCCCGGACCGGCACTGCGTGGCGGTGACGGGCGACGCGGGTGTCGGCTACATGCTTGGCAACCTGGAAGTGCCGGTGCGCCAGAATATCGGCATTACAGTGGTGCACGTCAGTAACGGCGGATTCGCGGGCTATGGGCCGGGCTTCTGGGGCGAGGGCCACGACCCGTTCACGCACCGGGTGATGGGGCACGAGGACGTGGACATGTCCAAGGTGGCTGCGGAGTTGGGCATGCACGCAGAGCGGGTGTCGGACCCGGCGGACATCGTTGAGGCCTTCAAGCGGGCCAAGGGTGCGAATGACGCGGGGCAGCCGGCGTACATCGAGTTCATCTGCAGCCAGTACCCGGTGTACGGGGGCTGGGTGCCGAGCTCGATTGCGCACTAGGAACGGAAGGGGGATTCCAGCGAGATTTTCACCCTCACCCCAACCCTCTCCCTCAAGGGAGAGGAGGTTTTGGAAGGACGGGGACTAATTGCAGCGAGATTTTTGCCCTCTCCCCTGTCCTCTCCCTCTGGAGAGAGGGGGTTTTGGAAGGACGGGCACTGGTGCAGCGAGATTTTGCACTCTCCCTGTCCGCTCCTTCCAGGGAGAGGGGGGGGTTGAGATGGACGGGGACTGGTTGTAGCGAGATATTCACCCTCACCCCAGCCCTCTCCCTCTATGGAGAGGGAGCAGGATAAGAGAGGGAGGGGGTACGTGGAGGAGGCTGACATGGCTGATCTGAACCCGGAACAGTGGAGCCATCGCACGGCTCGGATCAATGGGATCAACATTCATTATGTTCTGGAAGGTGAGGGCGATCCGGTGCTCTTCCTGCACGGGTGGCCTGAGTTCTGGTACGGCTGGCGGAACCAGATCAACGCGTTTTCGGGGCAGTACCAGGTCATCGTGCCCGACATGCGCGGGTTCGGGCACTCGGATAAGCCGTTAAACGGGTACGACACCCGCACGGCAGCGTCGGACATGTACGAACTGGTGCGTTCGCTGGGGCACGAGAGCGTCAACATCGTGTCGCACGACATCGGCGCGCGGGTGGGCTTCCGGTTTGCCTTAGACCACGAGGAGGCCGTGAGGAAGATCGCATTCCTGGACGCCACGCCGCCTTACGAGCAGCTGGGCCCACAGGCTCCGTCGGTGGTGAGGGAGCGGTGGCACTCGTACTTCCACCAGCAGTTCGACCTGCCGGAGAAGCTGCTGGAGGGTCGCGAAGAGATCTACCTGCGCCACATCCTACGGGACTGGTGCATCAACAAGTACCCACTGACGCAGGAAGTGATCGACGAGTACGTCAAGGTGTACTCGGCTCCGGGCGGGCTGCGAGGCGGGTTCAACTACTACCGGGCCGCGGCGTACCTGGACCCGGCCGACTGGCGGGCCGACGAGGGACGAACGCTGTCGGTGCCGGGGCTGTTCCTGTATGGGACGCGGCGAGTGCGGACCGCCGAGGAGATGGGCGCGGGACCTCTGGAGGACGCGTGGCGCGGGGTGATTCCGGAGGTGCAGTCCAAGCACCTGGGGGACTATGGCCACTTCCTGCAGTGGGAGTGCCCGGAGGACGTGAACCGGGAGATCGCAGCGTTCCTGGCGAGCTAGAAAGTGATGGACTAAACGTAGCCTCTCAGTATCTCAGGTACCTCTATAGTGCATAAACAGCAAGAGAGTAGCCGTGCTCCATTTGCCAGTGGAGAGACCAAAACTTTCGCCCCGCACCTTGAATGGTTTGAAAAGTGCCCAAATCAATACGGTTGGCGAGGCACTCAGGGTGTCCGACGAAGACCTCCTGAAGATTCGTAACTTTGGCTAAAAGTCGCTAGCAGAGCTGAAGGACAGGCTCGCCGAACACGGATTCACAGATAATAGCAACGAGACATGACAAACCTCCACGTGGGACATCTCGATTGAGCGTGCCCCGGGAGATGAAAGGGACCTATTGAACAGGACCGGAGGAGCGTGAATGGCAACATCCGAGGAACTTGCGGCGCTGGTCAGTTCGGAATCGACGAGGCTGCTGGAATACTTCAAGGGGCTGTCCCCCGACGACTGGGCGACGCAGAGCGCGTGCGACGCGTGGAACAGCGCCGACGTGGTGGCGCACATGACCATGGCCGTGGACATGTTTTCGGCGAACATAGAGCGGGGCGCCAATGGCGACTCCTCGCCGCCGGAGGGGATGGGCCCGCCCGAGGAGTTTGACCTGTCGGGCCGGATGGCGGCCAACGCGGCGCGGGCAGTGGCGATGCGGGAGAGCCTGGGAGAAACGCTGGTCGAGGCCTTCGCCCAGAACTGCGACCGGCTGGACGCGCTGCTGGGCCGGATGGGACCGGACGACTGGGAGAAGCAGTGCTACCATCCGGCGTCCTATCTCAGTGTCAGGCGGTACCTGATCCTGCGGCTGGCGGAGATGACGGTGCACGAGTGGGACATCCGGTCGCGGCTGGAGGGATCCGCCAAGCTGCCGGACACGGTGACGCCTGCGCTGTTGGAGCTGTTGCCGGGCTTTGTTGTTGGCAGGTTCTTCCTGCCGGGGTCGGACATCGCCACGCCTTCGCGATTCCGGTTCAGCCTGGCAGATGGTGGGAGCCACGACATAGTCGCAGGCGGGGGCGAGTTGCGGATGGAGGCGAGTGTCGGCGCAGCGGACATTACCTTCACGTGCAGCGCGTCGACGTTTGCGCTACTCGCCTATGGGCGCTTCACATTGGAGGAGGCGGTGGCTGCAGGGGACATTACGATCGAGGGGAACCGAGCGCTGGCGGCTCAGTTCTAAAAAGACGGACCTGCCGTCTTGCACTGTTCCTTTGCATAGCGCTGTGGCAGGGATACCGTTACCCTTCAGGTGGGTATCGGTATCCATTCGGTGGACTTGCCGAATAACTAATTGTGCGGACACAATCCAGATTTACTGAACGGGAGAACGAGCGATGAAATTACTGGTAATTTCCGGGGGCAGGCACCCTTACGAAGAGTCGACACCGGTGCTGGAGGGGTTTCTGCAGGGCGCCGGGCATGAGGTTACGATCACGGAGGACGCTTCCATACTGGCTGACGCGTCGGGCATGAGCACCTACGACGCGCTGGTGTTCAACACGCGACGCGAGAACGTACCCGACTTTGGCGACTGGGAACTGCAGACCTCGGAAAAAGAGGGTCTGCAGAGCTACGTCAAGTCCGGCAAGGGATTCGTATGTATTCATATCTCGTGCTGCGTCCCGAAAGGATGGTCTGAGTTCGACGAGGTGACCGGCGGCGGTTGGGTTACGGGTACCAGTTACCATCCTCCTTACGGCGAAATGAAGGTCAACATCAGCAACTCCGCGCATGTGGGTGTTGCAGGCGTGTCCGACTTCGTCACATCGGATGAGCTGTACATGAACACCACCTTCAGGGAGGGCAATGATGTATTCCTGACCGGGGACGCCGAGGAAGGGACGTGGCCGTGGGGCCCGGACCGGGCGCCGACGTTGATGCCGGGCGGCACCTATCCGCTGGGGTGGACACGCAGCTACGGAGACGGCAAGGTGTTCGTGCTGCTGCTGGGGCACGACGGGAAGAGCTTCGAGACGCCGGGCTTCCAGCAGATCGTTCTGAACGGCGTGGCGTGGGCTGGGGCGTAGCGACTAGGGCATTCGAGTTGGTGAAGGAGCAGGCGGGCGGGTTTCGCTGAGCTGCCTATTCAGCTGGTTCAGCAGGTCTCGTTCCAGAGCGTGTAACCCATTCACGTACAGACGGACGTCTGTCAGTGTTATTGCCTCGGGGGCAGCATCAGTCAGCTCTATGACGGTGCTGCCCCAGATTTTTTCCCTGAGGTCCTGCCAATCGAGACCGGAGCCCGGAGGGGATTCCATTTCGTCCACGGCAAGCCGGAAGGACTCGATGGCGACCAACCAGCGGGCTTGCTCGAAGAATATCTCAGTCCAATACTGGTCTTCGCCAACGGATTCGAGCATGGCTGTATGAATGTCGATTCCCCTTGCCGCACCAGAGAGGTCTATCCTCGCCGCTTCTTCGAACAATGCCAGGAGGTGTTCCTCTCCCTGCACCGGTATCAGTTGCTGCACACGGGGGCTCCCCAGCAGGTTCCGGAAGCCCTCCAGATTCGATTCACTGGCCAACTCATGGAGCTCGAGAAACGTGCTTAGGCCTCGGATACGCTCACGATTCGCGCCCATCACGACCATGACTTCCCCATCAGGAGGGGATTGTCCCCCGCGCACCGCTGCCTGGTAGAGAGCCACATCCTGCGCAAGGGTGGCAAAGGCAGCATTTTCCAGGCCGAATTCGGAAGCCAGACGTTGTCTGCCCCTCAGGTATTCACCCACACCCGACTCACCGGCCGCGGCTCCCTGGTCCGGAAGACCCAGGCTCAGGGAGATGTCCCTGAGATAGGTATTGAACTGGAGCGTGTAGGTGCACTCGCCTCCGACGCGAGCTATCGCTCTATTGCCATCCCATAAACTGTCCGGGCATTTGGATTGGCCTGAAAACGCCAATACCGCCGCAATTGCCAACAGCAGGCACAGGGGCGGAAGCCAACTGCGTAAGTGCGCAGTGATCAGTTGCGCTCCAGGATTATATTGCTGGCGTCGTCCACGGAGGCGATCCAGGTTGGGGGGACGACGGTGGTGGAGTCGTACTCCTCTATGACCAGCGGGCCCGGCTCGGTGCGGCCCTGCAGGCCGGGACGGGTCACGACGGGCGTGTCGGTCCAGCCGCGGTTGGGACCGAAGTAGACCGGGCGGGAGGAGGGCCCGCCTTCGGCGACCGCGGTCAACTCGAACCGGTCGGGCATTCGCGGAGCGTCCGGGAGGCCCCGGGCTATGACGCGGATGTTGACCAACTGGTAGCCCACGTCGGTGCGGTAGCCAAATGACTGCTCATGCTCGGTGTCGAAGTTTTCGGCGAGTGCATCAAGGGTTGCCTGGGAGATGGGGCCTGACGGGACGGCAACGGTGAGGTCGGAGACCTGGCCCTCGTACTTCATGTCAGCCTGGGTGATGAACTCGTGGCGGGAGTCGTCGAAGCCCTCGAGGCGAAGCTGGCGCCGGCCCTCCTCCCACATTCCCTCGACCAGGCCGGCGAGTGTGGAAAGGTCGAGCTCATCGAAGGTCTTGAAGTGGGTTCGGACGAAATGGTGCTCGACGTCGGCGACCAGCAGGCCGAAGCTGCTGAACACGCCGGGGAAGGGCGGGACGACCACGCGGGTTATGTCCAGCATCTCGGCCAGCCCTGCGGCGTGTACCGGACCGCCGCCGCCGAAGCAGATGAGGTCGAAGCGGCGGGGGTCGCGACCTCGCTCGCTGGAGACAGCGCGTAGGGCCCGGCCCATGTTGGAATTGACCAGCAGGTGGATACCGTGGGCAGCCTCGACGTCGGACATGTTCAGCGGGCGGGCCACGTTGTCGGTGATAGCTCGGCGGGCCAACTCCGCGTCGATGGGGAAGTCTCCGGCGAGAAGGTGCTGAGGGTTCAGGTAGCCCAGCAGCACGTCGGCGTCGGTTACGGTGGCGTCCTGTCCGCCGAGCTGGTAGCAGGCAGGCCCAGGAAATGCGCCGGAGCTCTGGGGCCCGACGCGGAGGGAGCCACTGCGGTCGACGGTGGCGATGCTGCCGCCGCCAGCGCCGACTTCGGCGAGGTCGATGGCGGGGACGCGCAGGATGTGTCCGCTGCCGCGGAGCAGGCGGTGGCCGACGCTGATACCGCCGCCCACCTCGTACTCTGGGGCCTGGAGCATTTCGCCGTTTTCTATGATGGAGGCCTTGGCGGTGGTGCCACCCATGTCGAGGGTCATTAGGTTGGGCATGTCGAGACGGCGGCCCAAGTGGAAGGCGCCGACGACGCCTGCTGCGGGTCCGGACTCGATGCAGTAGACCGGGCGCTCCATGGCGATGGCGGAGGTGGCGAGACCGCCGTTGGACTGCATGACGGCCAGCGGCACGGTGATTCCCATGTCTTGCAGTCCCTGGGTCAACAGGGTCAGGTAGCTCTCGACCACGGGCCGGACGTAGCTGTTAATAACGGTGGTGCTGGTGCGCTCGTACTCCTTCATCTCCGGGAGGAGGTCTGACGACAATGTCAGGGTGACGTCCGGCGCACGCTCCCGAACTGCCTGGGCGACGAACTGCTCGTGGGCCGGGTTGGCGTAGGAGTGGAGGAGGCAGACGGCGACGGACTCCACTCCGCTGTCGGCGACCGCCTGGGCGGCGCGGTCGACGGAATCGGTGTCGATGGGTCGCAGCACCTCGCCGCGGAAGTTAAGACGTTCGGCGACTTCGAGCCGGTACTGGCGTTTCACGAGGGTGGGCGACTTTTCGTAGTAGAGATCGTAGAGGCGCGGCGTGCGATTGCGGCGGAACTCCAGGACGTCGCGAAATCCCTCGGTGGTGATGAGCGCCATATGGGCGCCCTTCTCCTCTATGATGGCGTTGGTGGCGACGGTGAAGCCGTGGCCGACCTCGGTTACCGATCCGGGTGGGATGTTCAGCTCTTCCATGCCGGCGCGGATGCCGTTGAGAACGGCACGGCTGTAGTCGTCGGGGGTGCTGGCCACTTTGCGGGTGAGTACGCGCCCGTCGTCTCCGAGGAACACGATGTCGGTGAATGTGCCGCCGATGTCTACGCCGATGCGGAAGTCGGGCAAAATATTATCTCCAATTACATATATTGCAATCTCGAGGAAGATGAACACATCCTGAAAGGTGGTTATGGCTTAGCAAAGTTTTCCCGTTCAAGAATTGTGTTCGCACATTAACTATTCTTGTTGGAAATATCGCGATAAGTGTCTCGTAACTCGTTGACCATGGCTACTGGCACCAAAATGGTAGGCCTCTCTAAGGTCTCGCTGACTTTCGTCAGTTTTTCACTCTTCTGCAATCTGCATTCCCAGCAGTAAGCGTCGTCCCATATTGGCCCGTTTCCATTTCCTGTGATTCGATGTACCCAATCATGGTTGCACTCAGATTGCACCCTCGGTTCTCGCACAATGACGGGCCGAGCCTGTCCTAATTCAGTCCGAGCCTGTCCTAATTCAATCCGAGCCTGTCCTAATTCAATATGTTCTCCTCGCTTTTGCTCTCGCCATTCTAGCCATCTGTTTACATCGAAGCGAACGCCAAAACCCGCGCTGAAAAGGAATCCGCTAGCTATACCCGCAACCAAGGCTGTCTCCATAAATTCACTTTCCCAACTCTTGGCAGTCGCTAGACGAATTGTGTCTCACAGTCCACAACATGCTAAACGCCCGTTCCTTTGGGGACACCTTCTCCAATCTCGGATACTCACATTTTGGACTGCTAAACCAAAGCCAAGGTGGGATGTGCATTTGCCTGAGGCGAGGAATCGTGCTGGGAATTCGGCAGCAGTGCTTCGGCCCGTGACTGCAGTACCGTCCGGCAGCGGCGCCTCACCTCGTCTCTCCGGCTGGCCAGCCCGGCCAGGAAGTTGCCGACCCTTTCCTGCACCGCCGCCCTGCTGCCCAGGCAGAGATTGCCCGTCGCCTCCTCTCTCGCCCAGCCCCAGACCGCCTCATCGGAGTTGAAGTCCGGGCTGTACCCCGGCAGGTTCACCAACCGCAGGTCAAGTCCGGGCGTCCGCAGATATTCCCGCACCGCCTCGCCACGATGGGCCGGCGCGTTGTCCCAGATGACCCGCATCGGCTCTGGATGTTTTTCCCTCAGTTGCTTCAGGAAGGCAACCGAGGTCCCGCTGTTGCTGTTGCCCTCCAGTTCCATCCATTCCACCTCACCCGTCTCCAGGCACACCGCCGAATAGTAGTTGGCCTTCTCCCCATACCGCGGGCTGGTCGAGTCCACCAAAGCAGGCTGGCCCTTCAGCACCCACTTGCCCCGCAGTTCCGCGTCCGCCCGGAAGTGGGCCTCGTCGGCAAAGAATATCCTGGCTTCAGTCCGTTGGGCCTCCTCCCTCAGGACGGCGTACTCCGCCACGAAAGCCTCCCGCTTGGCCTCATCAGCCTTGAGCAACCGCTTCTTGGGCCGCTTGAAGGCAAATCCCAAGCGGTGCATCCAGTTCAGGCAACTGCTGCGGCTCAACTCAATGCCGAGGCGCTCCGAGGCAAACCGCCGCACCACCTTCCAATACCAGTTGGCCATACCGATGCCCGACGAAGCGGGAGGCTGTTGCACCGCCTCTTTCAATTCCTCCTGCTGCGCTTGGTCAAGGGCGGGGGGGAACCACCGGTCTGCTCGAATATCAGGGCTGCAGGCCCTCCCTCGCCGAAGGCCGACGCCCATCGGCCAATAGTGTGTGGGTCCCTTTCCAGAGTCTCCGCCGTGGCCGCTGCCGTCCAGCCCTGGGCCAGCAGCAGCACGGCGTACCACCTCTCCCGCTCCCTGGGCGTCGGCGCCAGGATCATCCGCTGTCGCAAGTCCTTGACTTCCATCCGCCACTGTTCCAGACACCGGTCTATCTCCCTCACGCCCATCACCAACCCCTCGTAACTCCCGAGACCAGCTAACCCAGTTCCTTCACAAATTTACCCTGTGCAACTGCGTATTTCACCTTGGCTTTAGTTTAGACACGTAATTGCCGCCTTGCTGCCTTGTGCTATGCGGAATGAAAAGCTCCGCGGAATCAGATGTCAAGCCAAAATGTTTTGGAGAGGAGGCAAATCTTAGCCGCCCACACATTTGCCGAGCCAGGCCCGGCCGTCGCGGGCGATGAAATCGTCGGCGGAGAAAGGTCCTTCGGCGCCCTGGTCATAGACTTCGGGAGGGCGGACCGACGGATCGGACATGCCGTCAATGATGGGGTCCATTATGCTCCACGACTGCTCAATCTCGTCGCTGCGGATGAACAGGGAGGCGTCGCCGTTCAGGGCGTCGAGCAGCAGACGTTCGTAAGCGTCTGGAATTTCCTGCCCGCCGAAGGAGGCATCGTAGTGAAACTCCAGGTTGACCGGGCGCAACTCCAGTGCGGAGTCGGGGGCCTTGGCCTGGAACTCGAGGTGCACTCCCTCGTTGGGCTGGACGCATATCGACAGCGTGTTTGAGCTGATGTCCCCGCTGCTGCCCTGGGGGAAGATCAGATGGGGCGGCTTGCGGAACTGGATCAGCACCTCAGTCCGCTTGTCGCCAAGGGCCTTGCCGGACCTGAGGTAGAAGGGAACACCCTGCCAACGCCAGTTGTCGATGTCGATGCGCAGGGCGGCGTAGGTAGCAGTGCGGGAGTCCGGCGGCACTCCTTGCTCGTCGAGGTAACCATCATACTGGCCCTGGACAGCGTAGATGGGAGCGTCCTGCGCCGAGATGTGCCGCACGGCCTCTAGCACTTTGACCTTCTCGTTCCGGAGAGTGTCGGCCTCGAAGGTGGAAGGGGGCTCCATGGCCACCACAGCAAGCAGCTGCAGGAGGTGGCTCTGGAACATGTCGCGGAGGACGCCGGCACGGTCGTAGTAGGGGGCCCGCTCGGCGATGGACACGGACTCGGACACCGTAATCTGGACGTTATCGATATAGTTGCGGGACCATATCGGTTCGAAGATGGCGTTGGCGAAGCGGAAGACAAGGAGGTTCTGGACCGTCTCCTTGCCGAGGTAGTGGTCGATACGGTAGATCTGGTGCTCTGCGAAGACGTGGTGGACGGCTTCGTTCAGCTCGTGGGCCGTCTCGAGGTTGGCTCCGAATGGCTTTTCCACAACCACGCGGCGCCAACAGCCATCTTCTGTCTGGAACCCGGACCGGCCCAAGGCAGCGACAGCAGGGGCAAACAAAAATGGGGCCAAAGCCAGGTAATAGAGGCGATTGGCGGGTCTGTCAGGCGATTCGATGTTGGCGAGCACCCGTTGCAGGTCGTTGAGCCCGTTGAGTGCCGTCACGTCGCCATAGCAGGAATGCACGCGGTCGGCCAAGTTGTTCCAAAGTTCAGGGGAAGGGGGGAAATTGGATTCGTGACCGAATCCCTCGTAGAAGGAGGCGCGGAACTCATCGGCGGTCATGTCGGTGCGGGAGACGCCAACGATATGCACCTCTGGGCCGAGGCGTCCCTTGGCGTACAGATCAGCGAGGGCGGGGGCGAGTTTCTTGGTTGTCAGGTCACCCGACGCCCCGAATATCACGATGGTCGTCGTCTGCTCCGGCATAGCTGAGACTAGTCGCCGCTACGACGCACGGCATGGCCGCCGAACTGCTGCCTGAGGGCGGCCAGCAGCCTGGCCCCCAGAGGGCCATCCTGGCGGGAACGAAAACGCTGCTGGAGCGCGGCGGTGATCGCTGGAATGGGTACCGCGAGATCCACTGATTCCTGGACTGTCCATCGGCCCTCGCCGGAGTCTTCGACGAACGCCTGCAGGTGTTCCAGGCCGGGTTCTTCCTTCAGGGCAGCGGCTGTCAGATCCAGGAGCCAGGAGCGCACAACGCTGCCGTGGCGCCAGGTCTCGGCGACAGCGGCGAGATCGAGACCGAACTCGTCCTTGGCGGCGAGCAGCTCAAAGCCCTCGGCATAGGACTGCATCAGAGCGTATTCTACGCCGTTGTGCACCATCTTGACGTAGTGCCCGGCGCCGCTGGGGCCGAAATGGCAGTAGCCGACGTCCTCGGTGGGCGTCAGGGAACGAAAGGCGGGTTCCAGGCGTTTGACCGCATGGTCTGGGCCGCCGACCATCAAGCAGAAGCCGTGGGCCAGCCCCCAGATGCCGCCGCTGATCCCAATGTCTATAAACTCTATGCCACGCTCGGACAGCTCGCGCCCGCGGCGCATGCTGTCCTTGTAGTTGGCGTTGCCACCGTCGAGCAGGATATCACCGGGAGCGAGCAAAGGCGCCAGGGTTGCGATGGTGTCCTCGGTGGGCTGGCCGATGGGAAGCATCAACCACACGGCCGTGGGGGGCGAGAGACGGCTGACCAATTCGTCCAACGACTCAGCGCTCTCGCAGCCGTGCTCAGTGGATGCCGCTACAGCCTCGGGGTTTACGTCGTAAGTGACCACGCGATGACCGCCGGCCGTAAGCCGCCGCGCCATGTTGGCGCCCATGCGCCCCAGCCCGACCAGTCCCAACTCCAACTAGAGTCCTCCTGATTCGATAGTCCGGCAGAATCGCATCTGCTAGAGGTCTTCGAGTAATCGCTGCAGCCCGGTGATGGGGTCATCACCGAGGTCGATGGAGACGATGCGCCGGCCCAGTTTTTTCAGGGCCTGGTGGTCGCCGAAAGCCTGCGCCGCTGCCAGGATGTCGAATCCATAGCGCTGGCCGGGGATGGGCAGTTCGCGGTGACCTGGCGTGGTCAGGTGCAAGTAGAGGCCAGAGGCTGGGCCACCCTTGTGCAGCTGCCCGGTCGAGTGGAGGTAACGCGGGCCGTAGCCAGCGGTCGTTGCGATTCGGAATTTTCGGATTACGCGGGTCCGCAATTCGTTCAACAATCCATCGTACTCAGAGTCGAACGGGGCGTAAGAAAGTATTGCCAGGTAGTCGCCAGAGCCAGCACGCTCCAATAGTGCAGCGAGGGAACCCGACGCCGCAAGGTCAGGAAGACCGCCATCGCGAAGGTACCCCTCCAAGAGGGCATCGGTGTTGTCCTTGGCGCCCTGGACGTCGGGCTGGTCGAATGGATGGACGTCGATAACGGAACCAGCGACGGCGGTGGCGTATTCCCAGCGGAAGAATTCCGCGCCCAGATCGCTGCAGTCCTGAACCGACAATTGCGAAACGGGGTGCCCGGCGCGCTCCAGGTTTTGGACCAGACCCGCGATTTCACCGCAGCCCGGGGTTTGCAGAAATACGAATAGCCGGTCGTTGCCGTAGCAGTCGGGCGAAAGGAGTGGCTCGCCCGCCACAGGGACAATCCCGCGACTTTCCTTGCTGAGGCTTTCGGCGATCATCTGCTCCACCCAGAGTCCGAAACCCTCGATGGGGGAGGGAGCAATGAGAGTTACCTTGTCGCGTCCGGCCAGAGCAGCTGAGCCAAGGAGAGCACCAAGTTGCAGGCCTGGGTTGACCTCGGGATCTTCGCCCAAGCAACGATCGCGCATGATGGCTGCGCTGTCGAGGAGGCGCCGAACGTCTACTCCCGCCAGAGCCGCCGGGACCATGCCGAACCACGACAGGACGGAATAGCGGCCGCCGATGTCGTCGGGATTGACGAATACGCGGCGGAAGCCCTCATCGACAGCCATCCGCTGCAGCGGTGTGCCCTCATCAGTTATGGCAACAAAGTTGCCGCCTGCGTTATCAGCGGATATGGCTCTGTCGACGAGGCCACGGAAGTAGCGGTAGAAGGAAAGCGTTTCAATGGTGCCGCCCGACTTGGAGGAAACAATGAATAAGGTGCGCGCCGGGTTTATGGCCGAGGCAACGGCAGAAACCTGCTCGGGCACCGTGGAGTCGAGCATGGTGAGGCGGGGATAGTTGGCAATGGCGCCGTGGGAGAGGCGGAGCACCTCCGGTCCCAAGCAGCTGCCGCCCATGCCGAGGAGGACAACGTCCTGGTAGCCTTCGCCGCGTACCTGATCTACGAAATGGGCCAACTCGTCAAGGTGTGGGCGGAGGAATTCTCCGGCGTCCAGCCATCCCAAACGGTTCGAGATCTCGCGTGGGTCGGATCGCCATACCATGTAGTCCCTCTCCCTGATGCGCTGTGCGACGCGCCGCTCGATCAGGCGGTCGAGAACCCGCCGCGCCGCCTCGAATGTGGCCGGATCGCCGGAGACCAGACCATCGAGCGTAGGTTCGCTCAAAACTCACCGCCGTTTATGAGCTTACGGGCTTCTTCGACAACGCGGGCTGCTGTGAAACCGAACTGCTCGAGGAGAACACCGCCGGGGGCGGAGGCGCCAAAAGTGGAAAGGCCAATGGATGCCCCATCCAGCCCGACGTAGCGGGCCCAGCCGTTGGTCACGCCCGCCTCCACGGAGAGCCGCGTACGCTGGGTGGGAGGCAGGACGGCGTCGCGGTACTCCTTTGGTTGCTCGTCGAATAGTTCCCAAGACGGAATGGAGACCAGCCGGGCGCGGATGCCCTCGGATTCGAGGGACTGGGCGGCCTCGAGGGCGATGTGAACCTCAGCCCCGGTGGCGATGATGATGACCTGCGGGTCGGCGCCTTCCGGTTCCCAGAGGACGTAACCGCCCTTGGACGCGTCGTGAGCAGGCGCGAGCACTTCCCGGTCCAGCACCGGCAGATTCTGGCGGCTGAGGGCGAGAGCGGTGGGGCCTTCGTTCCGTTCGAGGGCGGCCTGCCAGGCGACGGCTGTTTCGGTGGCGTCAGCGGGGCGGATTACCACCAGTCCCGGCATGGCACGGAGTGACATCAGGTGCTCCACGGGCTGATGGGTCGGGCCGTCTTCGCCGAGAGCGATGGAGTCGTGGGTGAAGACGTAGATGACCTGCTGCTCCATCAGGGCGCTGAGGCGCAGCGCAGGTCGCAGGTAGTCGGAAAAGATCAGGAATGTGGAGGCGTAGGGAATCGCCCCACCGTGGACGGCGATGCCGTTGGCGACCGCGCCCATGGCGTGCTCACGCACACCGAAGTGCAGGTTGCGGCCATCGAAGTTGCCAGGGCCTATATGGCCCTCATTATTCAGGATGGTGAGGGTGGACGGGGCAAGATCGGCTGAGCCGCCGATCAGGTTGGGAACGGCGGAAGCGATGGCGTTCATTACCTTGCCGGAAGCTTCCCTGGTCGAGATCGCCTTGCCGTCATCGAACAATCCCGCGAGGCCACTGGCCCAGCCTGGGGCGAGGACACCGTTGAGGGCATCCTGTAATCTGAGGGCTTCAGAAGGGAAATTTTCGCGGTAACTGGAGAGCGTGTTGTTCCATTCATCTTGCTGTTTCCTGCCGCGCTCAACGGCCTCGGTGAGGTGCTCTCTCGCCTCGCTGGGCACGGTGAAGCTCTCGGGGTAGGGCCAGTGGAGCTGTTCTCTCGTCAGGGCCACCTCATCATCGCCAAGCGGGGCACCGTGAACGCCGCCAGTTCCGGCCTTGTTGGGACTGCCATAGCCGATCACGGTGCGGCAGACGATGAGGCTGGGCTTGTCCGTCCCGGCGCGGGCTTCGGAGATGGCCGCCGTTACGGCGTCGAGATCGTTGCCGTCGAGGCTGTCGATCACCTGCCAGCCGTATGCAGCGAAGCGGCTGGGGACATCCTCAAGGAAGGCGATATCGGTGTCGCCCTCGATGGAGATCTGGTTGTCGTCGTAAATCAAGATCAGCTTGCCCAAGCCGAGGGTACCAGCGAGGGATGCGGCCTCGGCGGCCACTCCCTCCTGCAAGTCGCCGTCGGAAACGATAGCGTAGGTGTAGTGGTCGACGATGTCGTGGCCTGGGCGGTTGAACCGGGTGGCCAGCCAGCGTTCGGCGAGGGCCATGCCAACGGCGTTAGCCAAGCCCTGTCCGAGAGGGCCAGTGGTGACCTCGACGCCGGGAGTGAGGCCGTATTCAGGGTGGCCGGGTGTCCGGCTACCCCACTGCCGGAACTGTTGAAGCTCCTCGATGGGCAGATCGTAACCGGTGAGATGGAGCAGGGAGTAGAGCAATGCCGAGGCGTGGCCCGCGGAAAGGACGAAGCGGTCGCGGTCGGGCCATTTCGGGTCGTCGGGGTTGTGCTTCAGGAAACGGTCCCAGAGCACATAGGCCATGGGTGCGGCACCCATGGGTGCGCCGGGGTGCCCGGAACGCGCCTTCTGGACGGAGTCTATGGCCAGGAAACGAAGGGTGTTGATACACAGTTGATCAAGAGCCGAATCGGTCAACGCTTTCCCCTGCAGGGCGGCCAGGGTCGCCTCCCCGGTACCGCCTCGTAATGTCATACAAGTCCCTCTCGGAGGGCCTGCCGGAGCAACGCTTCGGCAAGGGGTATGGTATCCAATAGCGGCGAATCTGTCATCCACCGAACGGCAGCAATCCTCGCGAAGCGGGGACTTCAGATTACCCTGGAGGTCCGGAACTCCCAGCAATGGAGGCGCGTCTCGCAAATTTAGCAGAAGTTACGGGGCTGGCATTTCGCCAAGGGTGGCCTCGGTCTCGAGTTCCGCACTGCCCCGGTAAATGAGGACGGTAACCTGCTCGCCAGGGAGATTCTCCAAGAGGAACTTGGATAGGTCTCCGGTGTTCCGAATGTGCTGGCCGCCGAGGGAGACTATGACGTCCTCGCCCTGTAGGCCGGCGGCCTGGGCGCTGGAGTTTTCCACCACGCGGGCGACCAGGATTCCTTCGCTGACGGGGACTCCGATCTGAGCAGCGATGACGGGGGTCAGGTTGATGGGAGCAATGCCGAGGAATCCACGCTCGACATATCCTTTTTCGATGAGCTGCTCAGAAACCGTGAGGGCGTCATCGATGTTTATGGCGAAACCGATGCCTTGTCCATCCTGAATGGCGGCGGTGTTGATGCCGATGACCTCGCCAAACCGGTTTACCAACGGGCCGCCGCTGTTGCCGGGGTTGATGGAGGCGTCAGTCTGGATCAAGTCTACGTAGGTGTCCTGCGGCCCGGCATCGATGGAGCGGCCCAGGGCGCTGATCACGCCTCTGCTGACGGTGGGGCCACCGGAAAGCGCCAGGGCGTGTCCGATGGCAATCACTTCTTCTCCAACGCGGAGGTCGGACGCGCGCCCGGTACTGGCAGGCTGCAAACCGGTTGCGTCTATCTGGATTATTGCCACGTCTGGGTTGGAATCGCCGCCAACCAGCCGCCCGCGATAGCTCTGGCCGTTGTGCAACGTGATGGTGATGGCTCCCGCGTCGGCAACCACATGATTGCTGGTGAGAACGTAACCGTCCTCGTCCACGACGATGCCGGTGCCGACCCCCGATGAAGGACTCAGCAGGCTGGGGGCGCCGGATTCCGCGAATTCGGCGAAAACGTGGACCACCGAGGGGGTCAGCCGGCCGACAATGTCAACGGTGGCGAGGCCACCCTCTACCTCTCCGCCCGATGACAGAGGGTCTTCGCCAGAATTGCCATTGCAAGCGACGCCCAGCAGCACGGCAAGGAGAAGGACAACGGTGAAACCTGAAAAAAGGACGCCGCGAAGGCCCCATGGCCCGGTCAGCAAGCCAACCTGGCCATGTCGTCTGGTACATCCACTTGTTCGGGACATATGCGGGCCATTGCCAACTGCGAATGACGTCGAGGCCTGGGGGCCCGAGAATTGCGAACCCTAATTTCCGTTGCGTGCGAGGGCCGGGAATATGTGGTCGCGGAAGGCTTCCATCTCGCCAGTAGCGAACTCGTAGGTAGCCCCGGTCATGAGGTAGAGATGAGTCAGGCCTGCCTTCTCCGCATTCTGGATTCGCTCTGCGCAATACTCGGGGGTGCCGATCAGCCCCATGTAGTCGCAGATCGCCGCCAGAGCATCATCGGGCAGGAAGGAGCACAGTTCTTGGGCCTTCTCCCAGTCCTCAGCGTGAGGCACGTCGGGGTAGAGGTCCCAGAGACCAGCGGGAAGCTCGAGGTCGCCGACATCGATACCGGCGGCCTTTAGCCAGCGCTGGTAGGTCTCTTCCATCAGACGCGACACGGCAAGGGGGCGGGCGATCTCGCGGGCCTCCTTGAGGTCGTCCTTGATGATGGTGGTGGCAGTGAAGATGGTCTCCACGTCGTCGGCGTTGCGTCCAGCGGCGCGGGCACCGTCGGCAACGATCTCGCGGGCCTCAGAGATCGCTCCAGGGTGTATGCCGGTCATTAGCAAGGCGCCGTCGGCCACCTCGCCGGCAACTTTCATTACCCGGGGGCCGGTAGCGGCGATGTATACGGGAGGAGCAGGCGCTTCGCCGCCGTGACGCATCCGGCTGTTGGCTTCGCCGAAAGAAACCATGTCACCTGACATCAACTCTTTCATCATGACCACGGCGTGGCGCATCTGCCGCACGGTTGCCGGGGGGATGCCGATGGTGGCGGTGGAACTGTAGCCACGCCCGATCCAGATCTGCACGCGGTCCGGCGCCAGTTCGGCCACCGTCTGGGCTGCCGAGGCGACCACCGACGGATGGCGGGTTGCCGGGTTGGTCACCGCCGACGCGACGTTAATGTGGTCGGTGGCCTGGACGGCAGCGGCCATACTGACGAAGCAGTCGCGCTCCAGCAGCTGCGAGTCCAGGATGCCGACGCCGGCGAATCCGGCATCCTCGCATTGCTTCACGAAGTCGGCCACCATCGGCAACGGTTTGCACGGCGGCACACGCAGATCAATCTTGATGGACATAGTTCGCTCCTGAATATCGATTGTTGCTTGAGGGGAACACCCTCACCTCGGCCCTCCCCCTCGGGAGGGGAGCCGAGACCTATATTATCCTGTCAGTTCCTCCCGCAGCCTGCGGATGACGACTTCGACTTCGGCCCCCGTCAGGTTGAGGGGGTCGACTCCCAGCTCCTGAGGGCCGCCGAGCTGGTGCAGGTATATCTGCGGGTTGCCGCGCTCCATTGCAGCGGCGACGGCGTCCCGGCTGGGGCCGCGCCACTCGTCGGAGAAGCGGATTACGGCGTGGGGAATGAGGTAGTTGACGCTGTCGTGCTCCAGGGTTACGCGAAGGCCGGGAATCTCAACGAGGGCGTCGACCACCTGCTGGACCATGCCGCGGTATTCGGTCATCTCAGCCTCCTCGTCTTCTTCAACGAAAGCGGCGAGAGAGGCGACCAGGCCGATGATCTCTTCCTTGGCGACCTTCATACCCCTGCCGAGGAACTGGCCTGGGCTGGCCTGGAGAGTAACAGATTCAATCAGGTCGGCGCGGCCGACGAGGATGCCGCTGCCCTGGGGGCCGCGCACGCCCTTGCCTCCACTGTACACCACCAAATCCGCACCGGCTCGCAGGTAGCGGTACAGGTTACGGCGCGGGGGCAGCATGGACGCGGCATCGACGATGACGGGCACGTCGTGGGCGTGGGCAATCTCGCAGACCCGCTCCAAGGGCATCACCTTGTTGCTGGAGAAGGGAGCGCAAAGGTAGGCAACGGCGGCGGTGCGCTCGTTAATGGCACCCTCGAGCTGCCAGGGGTGGGCGAACAAGTAATCGCCGAACTCCACCATCTTCGCGCCTGCTGCGCGGTATGCCTGGTCGTAGGGGAACCGGTGCATGGTGTGAATGACGATTTCGTTCTTCAATCCTTCGGTGTTGGGCAACTGCCGCATCTTCACGGGATCGTTGCCGGCGATGCAGGCCGCTGCCTGGAGCAGCAAACCGCCAGCGGCGCCGCTGCAGACGAAACCGGCCTCGGCGCCAGTGAGGCGGGCGATCTCCCTGCCGGCAGCGCGGTTCAGGTCGTCTATGTTGACCATTACACGGGCGGCCTGGGCCATCAGCTCCAAGGTCTCGGGCCGCGTGCGGCTTCCTCCCAGGCGAGTGATGGAGCCGGCAGCGTTGATAATGGGCGAGATTTCGAGACGCTGGTAAATGGAATCCGCCACGGGGCTCAAAGAGTTCGCGATGTCGGCCACGGTATCCTCCTGTCGGCGTCCCGACCTCGCTGGCCAGGGAGGCCAATCTGACAGGTCACTGCCGCCATTATATCAATTGGCATGAGACGATGTGATAACATTCGAAAGGCTCAAGACGACCTTTACCGGACGCCCACTTGAGGGAGAAGGGAACGCCCCATATGCCTGAAAACAGCGTTGTACTGGAAGGACTCTCTCACAAGGCCAAGATCGGGCTGGTGGTGGTCAGCGCGTCAGTAGTGTCTGAGCTGCGCTATCCCCGGGCCGTCCCGGAGGTGGGATTCCTGACCAGCCGGATGATGCTTGGCGGGGACAACGGGCTGGAAGCGTTGCTGGAGATGGAGAAAAACTCGTCGCGGGCAGTGGAGGAACTGGCATCGGCGGGCGTAGACGCCATCGCCTACTGCTGCACCGTCAGCGGGGCGCAGAGGGGCTTGGAAAAGGACCGGGAATTCTGCTCCGATATGGAGCGGCAATTCGGCGCTCCCACGACCTCAACGATGCTGGCCGCTGCAGAGGCGCTGCAGCACTTGGGCATACGCAGGGTTGTTCTGACCAGCCCCTATCCGCACAGCTATCACGAGGCGGAGAGCCGTTACCTGGACGAGGCAGGTATCGAGACCGTCGCAGCCTCGGGGATGGGATTTCAAACTGCCGCGGAATTCGCGGGAGTTTCGCCCGAGGAGATCTACGAGTTCGCGCTGGAGGCCTGGCAGCAAAGCGGAGATGGCGCCGACGGCCTGTTCATCAGCTGCATGAACTTCGATGCAATGGCTGCCGTGCAGGCATTGGAGGACTCCATCAGCAAGCCGGTGGTCACGTCGCACTCGGCGACACTCTGGCGGGCCCTGGCCCTGGCCGGAATCGATGAGCCGGTTTGCGGATACGGCAGGCTGCTCTCGGAGCAGCGAGAATGCCGCGCTCCAGCTACGGCATTAAACTAGTTTCTGGAGAGTTTGACCATGACCACAGCCGACCGTCTGAACGCCATGCCCCTGGGTGAGGCGATGTTCACACAGCGGGCCATTCGCCGGTTCAAGAAGGACCCGATTCCGGACGATGTCCTTGAGGACATCATGCAGGCCACAATCCGGGCGCCCAACGGCGGCAATACCCAGCAGTGGCGGTTCATCGTTGTGAAGGACGAGGAGAAACGCCGGAAGCTGGGAGAGCTTTACCACGAGGCCTGGTGGGCCAAGCGGGCCGACGTTGGCATAATGGGCCCCGAGGACCTGCCGCCTGGCAAGAATTCCATGCAGTCGGCGAGGCGGCTGGCAAACGAGATCGGAGGAACGCCAGTGATGGTACTGATCTGCGCCACGGCCAAGGGCGCACAGGCCGCCGCATCGGTGATCCCGTCGGCGCAGAACATGCTGCTGGCGGCGCGGGCTTTCGGCATCGGGGGGACCATCACGACGCTGCACCCGGTGGTGGAGGAACGGGTCCACGAGCTGTTTGGCATCCCCGACAGTGCGCAGGTTGTCTACTGCATGCCGCTGGGCTATCCGCGCGGGGAATTCGGATCGGTGCAGCGCAACCCTCTGGACGAAGTATGCGGCGTCGACGGCTGGGGCAACAACTACCCCGGCTAGACATTGACCAATCACGTCAGGGCTCTGACTCCAGCCCTGCTCAATATGAACCATCGCTTTCGTAGGGGCGCACAGACGTGCGCCCTCTTTGGTGAACGGCAAAAATACAGATGTCTTCGGGAGACGAGCCATGGCAGTTCGCACTGGGGAGCAGTTCCTGGCGGGACTGCGGGACGATCGGGAGGTCTGGCTGGCGGGGAGCGGGTGGCAGACGTCACAAGCCACCCATAACTGGCTCGGATGGCGCAGACGCTGGCAGGCATCTATGACCTCCAGCACCGTTCGGAGTTTCGCGACCGGATGACGTTCGCCTCGCCGACCAGTGGAGAATCGGTGGCGCTGTCGTACCTGGTCCCGGAAAACCAGGATGACCTCATGAGACGCCGAGGAGCCCTGGAAATCGTAGCGCAATCGTGACACGTGATGCAGGGGCGCACACCGGATAATGTCAACATCCAGCTGAAAGCCTCGCGGCAACTGGCGGCTATTTTCGGCGAGAAAGGCCCGAAATTCGCTACCCATCTGAGGGCTTCCACGAATACGTACGGGAGAGGGACCTGTGCCTGACCCACGCATTCGGGCATCCGCAGGTAAACCGCTCGGTTGGGCTGTCGGAGTTGTCCGACCCGTACGTGGCCGTCGGGGTGGTGGACACCTGTGCGGAAGGCGTGGTGGTACGGGATGCCGAGAACCTGGCGAAGCTGGCCCCGTTCTCCGACGAGCTGTTCGCCCCGCTGTACCGACCGCTGCGGCCCGACGTGGAGGAAGACCGAAAATACTGCATAGGATTCTCGGTGCCCTAGAACATCACGGGGCTGAAATTCATCTGCCGCCCGTCCCACGACTCGGGGGAACCGCTGGGCGATTACCCACTCTCGGGACAGTTCGACGAGATGGACTCGCTGGCGGTATTCGACGACGTAATAGTGCCGTGGGAACCGGTCTTCCTGCTGGATGACGTGGAGCTGGGCAACCGCACAGTGGTACAGGTGGCGCTGTGGCGGCACTGCATGCAGCAGGTGGCGGTGAAGCACATCGCCAAGCTGGAGTTCATCCTGGGCATCGTGCGTGGGATCACTGAGGGCATTGGCATCGGGGTATACGGGCACGTGCAGGAGAAGACGGCGGAGGTCATCGACACCATCGAGACGTGCCTCGCCTACATGCCGGCCGCGGAGGCGGACGCCGCGCCGCTGGAAGGGGCGGAAGGAATCTGGCCCGCGCCAGAGCCGTGGATCGCCATGCGCCACTGGTATCAGGACACGTACCCTCGAGTAGTGGCGATTGTGCAGCAGCTGGCAGCCAGCGGGCTGATCGGCTCACGCCCAACGAGGCAGACCTGGCCAGCCCACTGGGTCCGGACATCGCCAAGTTCCACCAGGGGACGAATCTGACCGCGCCGGAACGGGGGCGGCTGTTTCGGTTGGCGTGGGACCTGACCGGGACGCAGTTCGGCTCGCGGCAGACGCTGTACGAGCGGTTCTTCTACGGCGACGTGGTGCAACTGCGGATGCGGCGGTACGCGCAGTACGACTACTCGCGGGCCGAGGAGTCGGTGCAGCGATTCATGGGGGAGGTGTATGGGGAGAACAAGAACCTGGAATATCTCGTTAAGTCGATTCCAGAAACCGTGCTTGATTCGTCGGGCATTGTTCTCTATTCAGGCCGGGAAGCATTTAGTTCACCTTCGCAATTTTATGTCCTTAGCATCAACCCACGGGGAGAATTCGATGACAGCGAAGAGGCGTCCGTGCGATGACATATAAATAATGTCCTTCACACTCAGCCTGGAGACTGGTGTTCTCTGACCGACGAATCATGGGGGCTACACGCGGCAGGCCAACATAGAATGCGGAGGGGCTTGATTCACCTTAGCAAAAGGCTGGCGATGGAGTTACGTCGAATTCCTGCCGCCAATCTGGTATTCAATCGTTCCCAGGGGAACATCTCCGGCGGGCAGTTTCAAGAACTCGCCGACGAATGCTGGCCCTTCCATAGAGCAGCGATTCAGCTCCTAAATGCGCGAATAATTGTTTGCTTGGGCCATAGGACTGCTGCGGAAACTATCAGGCTCTTAGAGAAAGACAAGCCAGAAGCGGGCCTGTTTGAAGAAGTGGACTACTATACGGAAGAGGCTGGCCAAAGGTGGACGAGTCACACCCATAGGAGAGCGAGCGATGGTCTTACTGTAGTTCGCTTGACTCATCCATCTAACGCACATTGGACCAATCCGAGACTTGATCCCACTGTGCTAGTTCCAAGGGCGCTGGGGTGGGCTGCCGCTAGCCCTAGCGGAACAGGTCTTTGATGCGGTCCAGGAAGCCGCCGCGGCTGGCGCCTCGCTCCATGAAGCGGGACCACTGCTGCTCGGCGGACTCAGAGCGCTGGAGGTCGCGGGAGCGCTGCTTCATGAGGTCAAGCACGCGATCCTCCTCGCCTTTGTCGAGCCAGTAGCCGTGGTCGTTGGGGCAATGCTCTATGGGGAAGTTGTGAGCACGGTAGTTGAAAATGTCCATGGCCACGCCACAGTGGGGGCAGGATCGCTCGCCGGGGCGCCGGGCGTATTCACGCATTCCCTTGAGGATTTCGTCCTTGTTGGCGGAATCCTCGAGAATGTCCAGTTCGTCAAAGTCCAGCCAGAGACCGCGGCATTCCGGGCAGTGGTCAACCTCGATACCACGGTACTTGCGCTCGTCCAGCGCCACGTTGCAGTCAGGGCAGTTCATCTTCGGCACTCCAGTTGGAACTTCTTAGAACTTAGCGTCTCACTAGCCGATAACGCGGCGGAAGAACTCCATGGCATTGCCGCCAATGATCTTTCGGACGTCCTCGTCGGAGTAGCCGCGCCTGATAAGGCCGCGGACGATATTACCGCCGTCGGCCGGGGACTCGAGGCCGTTCAGGTATGGTGCAGGCAACTGGTCAGGGCCATCGCGGCCCATGACCACCCGGTGGAAGGCGACGTGGTCACCGACTGTGGTGTCGGTGCCGATACCCACGTGATCAACTCCCACAAGCTTGGCCATGTAGTCGTAGTGGTCGAGAACGCACTCGATGTCCTGCTCAGGGTCGTCGCTGAGGGAGTTGGGTACGGCGGTAATGCAGATCAGGCCGCCGTTTTCGGCGCAGGAAACCAGTTCCTCGTCGCGGCGGGTGCGACGGTTGGGACGCAACGCGTAAGCGGCGTTGTGGCTGAAGGTCACCGGCACGAGGGAGAACTCGATGGCGTCCAGGGCTGTAGGCATTGAGGCATGGGACAGATCGACGGCCATACCCAGATCGTTCATGCGCCGCACCGTCTCGATGCCGAAGTCGCTGAGGCCGCCGGGGTTGCGTTCGTAGAGGCCGTCGCCGATGTAGTTACGGCGATTATAGGTGATGCCGGCCAGCCGCACGCCCATGCTGTACAGCTGGTCGAGGCGCTCCATGCGGTTGCCGATGGGCAGATGCTCGAGGGTGGGCATGAAACCGACCTTGCCCTGCTGCTTGACGGCTTCGATGTCGGCGGCGCTGCCGACGCGGGCGATGCCGTCCTGCGACGACACGTCAGCCACCATGCTGCCAACCTCGGCGGCAACGTCGTCGTATTCGACAAAGGACATGTCGGCGGTGCTCTTAAGGCCGGCAAAGACATTGGCGGTAGTGACGGCGGTCCAGCCGCCGGCCCGGGCCGCCTCGTAGCCCCATTCGTAGCGGCCGATGCGCACGAGGTCTATGAGCTGTTCCATGACCTCGGGAAGCACGAATGGGTGCTGGTGGGCGTCGATCGTGATCGCTTCCTCCACGATGACCTGGTACCGCACCTCCTCGCGGGCGTCGAGGGGAACCACCGAGGATGGGACGCGTCCGACCTGGCGGGCCAAGGGAATTCCAGCAGCCATTTCAGCCTCCGCGACGGGGGATGATTCGGGGGAGGGATTAATTCCCGCAGGGGCGCATAGCCGCGCGCGCCTACGGGATAATTGAGCGATCAGTTGACGGAGATGGGAGCGCCGGTGCCGCCGGTCTGCTCGTTGACCAGGAAGGTGGCCTGGTCGCGGCCGTACACGGTCTCCAGCTCGGCATCGAAACGTTGTCCACCCAATCCGCCCATGACCTCATACCGGCCCTCGGTGAACAGACGGCCTTCGAAGCTGTCGTGCTTGACCCTGCGTTCCGACTCGGCCGCGAGATACATCTCCACGGCCTGTACCATCAGCTCGCTGAATTCCTCCGGGTTGAGGTAGTTGGCAGAACGCAGGAACACGTAGCCCCAGCGGACGCCGAGATGCTCCATCATCATGGCAAGGCCTCGCTTCGAGGGCAGGCAGGGCTCGCAGTGCGATAATTCGGCATAGTCTCACAAGTGAACTGATTTTATGCGCTTAAGAAGACTGTATGCAGAAGGCTCGGGTTCGTCAAGGTTGGGATGAGTTGTGGACGGAGAGGGGCTTCGACTACCTGGCTTCCGGAAACCCTGAGGAGGTGTGTGGCAAGAGCCTTTTACCAACCAACCAGAGGCCCGGACAGCATCCGCCGTTTCTGCGAAACAGGGGAACGGCTTGACCTCCGCCCTCGCCCAAAGAGAGGTAATTTGTCACACCATCAAAGAGCCTTTGAGGCGGACGCTCCAAGGTCTTTTGCGGCACCAAAACTCGGATTTACCGCGGAGCCAGGCCAGGTCTCAGCTCCTCAGTAGACTAGGTGGCGCATCACCTCCGCTAGCGCCCAGCAGCACACGCTACACATTGTTATGGCGTAAGATGCTGACAACAGGGCGCAGTTGTTGCTCACAGGTTCAGGAGGTCCCAGGTGTACAAGATCGGGATAGACGTTGGCGGCACCTTTACCGACTTTGTCGTAGCCGAGGAGGGGGGCCAGCCGCGTTTCTTCAAGACCCAATCGACGCCAGAAGACCCTTCGATTGGTATGATGACCGGACTGCAGGAAGCGGCTGCCGGGTATGGGCTGTCGCTGGACCAGTTGCTGAGCGACACCGATCTGGTGATCCATGGCTCGACCGTTGCGACGAACACGCTGGTGGAGCGGAAAGGTGCAACGGTGGGACTGGTCACCACCGACGGTTTCCGTGACCTGCTGGAGATGCGGGAGGGTCTGAAAGAGGACCGGTACAACTTGCGGATGACGCCCGCCGAGCCGCTGTCGGCCCGCTACCTGCGGGTGGGCGTCCCGGAACGGATTCGGGCCAGCGGCAAGGTGGAACGGCCCCTGGACGAGGCAGCGCTGGTCGAAAGCCTGGAGTACCTGGTGCAGGAGGGTGCCGAGGCGCTGGCGGTCTGCTTCCTGTTCTCGTACCTGAACCCTTCCCATGAGCAACAGGCTGCGGAAATCATACGCCGCCGCTTTCCCGACGTGTACACATCCCTCTCCCACGAGGTGATTCCGCAGATAAAGGAGTTCGACCGCCTGAGCACGACGGTGATCAACTCCTACGTCGGGCCGGTGTTCAGCCGCTACCTCTCGCACTTGGGTGAGCGGTTCGAGGCCTACCCGCAGCTGAGGGACGTGCTGATCATGCAGTCCAACGGCGGGGTGGCGCCGATAGCCGACTCCAGCCGCATGGCGGTGCGGGCGATCCTGTCCGGTCCGGCGGGGGGCGTCAGCGCCGCAGCGTACATCGGGCAGTTGCTGGAGGAGCCCCGAGTCATTGCCTTCGACATGGGTGGGACTAGCACCGACATCTCGTTGATCGAGAA
This sequence comes from Dehalococcoidia bacterium, assembly GCA_965262865.1. Classification (GTDB taxonomy): domain Bacteria; phylum Chloroflexota; class Dehalococcoidia; order Lucifugimonadales; family UBA3495; genus VXOI01. The sequence goes on along the minus strand of OZ253565.1, from coordinate 4,105,890 downwards.
CGGGGTGCCCCACATCACCAACGAGAAGTTCGAGGCCGGATGGAAAATTGCCGCGCCGATGATAGACATCCATACCCTGGGCGCCGGCGGGGGCAGCATAGCCAGGGTGGATGCGGGTGGGATTCTCCACGTCGGGCCGGACAGCGCCGGAGCGGATCCCGGCCCGGCGTGCTATGGCAGGGGTGGAGACAAACCCACGGTCACCGACGTCAGCCTTGTCTTGGGTTACCTGGATGCGGCCAATTTCCTGGGAGGCAGGGCCACCCTGGATTACGCAGCCGCAGACCGTTCCCTGGCAGAGGAGGTGGCCGCACCGCTCAACCTATCCAATTTCGAGGCCGCGTTCGGAGTGTTCAAGGTGGTCTGCACCACCATCGCGGAAGGTATCAGGCTGATGTCGGTGCAGAGAGGCGTGGACCCACGGGAATTCACCATGATGGGATTCGGCGGCGCCTCTGGCCTCCACGCCTCGGAGGTTGCCCGGCAGCTTCGGGTGGCGAAGGTGTACATACCGGCGTCGGCGCCGGTGCTGTCGGCCTACGGCATGTTGAACACCGACATCAAGTACGATCTCTTCCGATCATACCCGATTAGCCTGGACCGGATGGACCTGAACGAGCTGCGGTCCATCCTGGACGAACTGGGGACGCAGGGACAGGACAAGCTGTCAGCCCAAGGAGTGGCCGACGAGGCAGTCGAGATTCAGTACTCCGCCGACATGCGGTACCTGGACCAGATCTACGAGGTCACCGTGCCGCTGCCCGATCTGGCCCTGCCAGACGCCGAATTCCTCGCCCAATTGACGTCAAATTTCCATCGGAGATACCAGGAGCTCTACTCCTACAACCAGCAGGACCAGGAGGTGCGGCTGGTCACTCTCCGGGTGGCGGCGGTCGGCAAGCTTCCCCGGATAGCCCAGCTCGACCGGACTGGGGACGAGAGTACCGCCAGACCAACAGGCTCCCGCAGGGTCTATATGGGCGAGTGGCGGGAGGCGCCGACGTATGCTGCTGAATCCCTGCCTGCCGGAACGGAAATCGCTGGGCCAGCGATACTGGAGTCGGATTTCACCACCATCCTCGTGTGGCCGGGCGACCACGCCACGGTCGATTCCATGGGCGGCGTCGAGCTGCGGGTGAACCTGGGGGATGCCCCGGTATCGCAGGACGCGGAGCCCAGCTCGACAGGCGTGGATGCGCAGGGCAGCCCCGCGCACGGCGACCCCATCACCTTGGCAGTGGTGGAGCACCGGTTGGAGTCCATCGCCCAGGAGATGACCGAGGCCATGCTGCGGACGGCGATGTCCCAGATCCTCAACTCCAGCCGGGACTTTTCCACCGCGATCCTCGACGGCGACTGCCAGCTGGTGGCCCAGGGAGAGGGCATCCCGGTGCACATCAGCGCACTGCCCGTGGCGGGAGCTGCGGTTCGGGACTACTTCGGGGATGACATATCCGACGGAGACCTGTTCATCCTGAACGACCCCTATTTCGGGGGCAGCCACCTGCCGGACATAACCATCATCCGGCCCGTTTTTCACGATGGACGGCCGTTGTTCTACGGGGTGAACCGGGCGCACCACAGCGACGTTGGGGGAGGCACTCACGGGGGTTACAACCCCGGTGCCAACGAGATATACCAAGAGGGCATTCGCATCCCTCCGCTGAAACTGTACGACAAAGGCGTTCCCCGCAACGACCTGCTGCAGATGCTGTCGGCCAACGTCCGGCAGCCGGAGAATTTTTTGGGCGATCTGAACGCGCAGATAGGTTCGGTTATGCTGGCGGGCCAGCGAATCGAGTCACTGCTTGCCGACTACGGTCCCGACCAGCTGATGGCGGTGGTTTCCGAAATCCTGGCCGCCACCGAGAGGCAGGTGCGCCAGTTCATCTCCGGGTGGCCCGATGGCGTGTACCTCGGGGAGTCCTTCGTGGACGACGACGGGTTTGACAGCAAGCTGGTGCCGATCCGGGCGAGGGTCACCATTGCCGGCGACTCCTTGACCATCGATCTGAGCGATTCCAGTCCCCAGGTCGAGGGCTTCATCAACAGCGCCTATGCCAACACCCGGTCGCTGGCCCACGCCGCGATCATGTATCTCGCGCCGATGGATGTGGCCCGGAATGAGGGCTCCATGCGGCCCGTGCAGATCATCGCTCCACGGGGACTGGTGGTCAACGCGAACCCGCCCGCGCCGGTGTGCATGAGCACGAACCACTGCGCCGAGGAGGTGGTGGAGGCGGTGTTCAAGGCGCTGGCCCCCGCCATTCCCAGTGCGGTCTCCGCGGGATTTTCACGACGGTTGCGCTACGCCATCACGGGCGCCGACCCGAGGACGGGACGCACGTTCATCTGGCACTTCTTCCTGGCCAGGGGCGGTGGTGGTGCCTCGGAGGGCTTTGATGGGTGGTCCAACGTTGGCGAGGTCAACGTGGCCGGTGGGATACGGTCGCCCAGCATTGAGGTGACGGAGGAGCGGTTCCCGTTCTTCATCGAGCGACACGAGCTGCGACCGGATTCGGGAGGCGTCGGAGCGTGGCGCGGCGGCCTGGGAGCAGTGTGCGACCTAGTCTACGAGGGCGCGGGGCCCGCCCTGCTCAACACCGCTGGGGACGGCGTGGTTGTGCCGCCCTTCGGGCTGTTCGGCGCGGCCGACGGACTGCCGCACCACTACAAGATTGTTTCCAACGGTTCGGAACGGGTGCTGGGGTCGAAAGAGGTGGGAGTTGTCGTCAATCCAGGCGACCACATCGTCTGCCTCTCCTCAGGCGGCGGCGGTTATGGCCAGCCTGAAAGGCGGGACAAAGACGCTTCGATTTGGGACTTGAAAAACGGTTATGTCACTGGGTGAGGGGTCAGATGGACAGGTTGGACCCACGCTTCCCTATAGAAAAGGAGCCAGCATTCCTGCAGGCGAAACCCGGATAGTGAACCTTGTGATTACAACATTCTGGCAGCCCTTGTTCATTTCGATCAAAGGCTCCACGGGGCGCATCAAATGATCTTGACCGATGATCGGAACGGTTAGGGGCCGGGAGGCGGTGTCCTAAAGGGGAATGGACGCAGTAACATATTCGGAATGGTGATGCCGTATTGAGTGCGAAATTAATGATGGGACTCCGCATGGACCATAGAGGCCTGGCGCGGCAGACACTCCTTTGGACAAACCTGAAGGGAGAGTGCAGGGCGCAGGTAGGTTCGCTGTTTTCTCAGTGGCATGTATCTGGTTAACTCGCCAGTCGAGCAAGAGTGGGAATTACGTGTGTTCAAGTCTTCAGCGCGGTGGCTCGCCCGAGAAGTCGCTAGCGTTGAGACGGCAGGGCTTTCCCGGAAAGCATGTTTGGGGCCAGCTCGCCCTTCAGTGCCGATTTTCTCGAAACTCCGAGTCCACCCCAGCCGCTCGGGCCCGCTGTTATCCGACCTTTCAACGAGCCCATAGCTCCTCCCTTTTTTACGGGCCATTGCGGCACAGAGAATCGGGTCCTCTAGGTGCGAGGTGTTATCCTAAACCAAAGCCAAGGTGGGATGTGCATTTGCCTGAGGCGAGGAATCGTGCTGGGGATTCGGCAGCAGTGCTTCGGCCCGTGACTGCAGTACCGTCCGGCAGCGGCGCCTCACCTCGTCTCTCCGGCTGGCCAGCCCGGCCAGGAAGTTGCCGACCCTTTCCTGCACCGCCGCCCTGCTGCCCAGGCAGAGATTGCCCGTCGCCTCCTCTCTCGCCCAGCCCCAGACCGCCTCATCGGAGTTGAAGTCCGGGCTGTACCCCGGCAGGTTCACCAACCGCAGGTCAAGTCCGGGCGTCCGCAGATATTCCCGCACCGCCTCGCCACGATGGGCCGGCGCGTTGTCCCAGATGACCCGCATCGGCTCTGGATGTTTTTCCCTCAGTTGCTTCAGGAAGGCAACCGAGGTCCCGCTGTTGCTGTTGCCCTCCAGTTCCATCCATTCCACCTCACCCGTCTCCAGGCACACCGCCGAATAGTAGTTGGCCTTCTCCCCATACCGCGGGCTGGTCGAGTCCACCAAAGCAGGCTGGCCCTTCAGCACCCACTTGCCCCGCAGTTCCGCGTCCGCCCGGAAGTGGGCCTCGTCGGCAAAGAATATCCTGGCTTCAGTCCGTTGGGCCTCCTCCCTCAGGACGGCGTACTCCGCCACGAAAGCCTCCCGCTTGGCCTCATCAGCCTTGAGCAACCGCTTCTTGGGCCGCTTGAAGGCAAATCCCAAGCGGTGCATCCAGTTCAGGCAACTGCTGCGGCTCAACTCAATGCCGAGGCGCTCCGAGGCAAACCGCCGCACCACCTTCCAATACCAGTTGGCCATACCGATGCCCGACGAAGCGGGAGGCTGTTGCACCGCCTCTTTCAATTCCTCCTGCTGCGCTTGGTCAAGGGCGGGGGGGAACCACCGGTCTGCTCGAATATCAGGGCTGCAGGCCCTCCCTCGCCGAAGGCCGACGCCCATCGGCCAATAGTGTGTGGGTCCCTTTCCAGAGTCTCCGCCGTGGCCGCTGCCGTCCAGCCCTGGGCCAGCAGCAGCACGGCGTACCACCTCTCCCGCTCCCTGGGCGTCGGCGCCAGGATCATCCGCTGTCGCAAGTCCTTGACTTCCATCCGCCACTGTTCCAGACACCGGTCTATCTCCCTCACGCCCATCACCAACCCCTCGTAACTCCCGAGACCAGCTAACCCAGTTCCTTCACAAATTTACCCTGTGCAACTGCGTATTTCACCTTGGCTTTAGTTTAGACGAGCACCGCTCAGGAGTGAGGACCGACGCCGATCTCCTGATAATGGCGGCCCTGCGCAACCTCACCATCAGCCTGCATCGACTGAACGGCGAATCGAATATCGCAGCGGCCCTGCGCCGCCATGCCGTCAAGCAAACCCAGCCTCTCGACTTCATCGGTGCCTACCTGAATTAATCGAAAACTCCGGATCCGGTCAGCCCAGCCTCTCGGAATTAGAGACTGTTCCATTGTGATGTCCAGTTAGCCAGGACGCTTTTGTTGGACATCGACAACATATATAATGTTGTGCAAACTCAAAGAATATTACAGCATACCGACTCGGTGCCAAGGAAGTGCGATAGGAAACCGTAATCGCCAGAGTGTTGCAAAAAATCGATTCAGGATATGCATTCAGGAGGAGACAGAATGGCAGACAAGGACATCGCTTTAATGGCCCACTTGATGCGACGCGCCGGTTTCGGAGCGACGTATGAAGAGCTGGAGGCTCGTGCCGCCCAGGGCTACGAGGCCACTGTGGATGAGTTGCTGCATCCCGACACGCAGCCCGCTATTGAGAGCGACGTGTTGATGCGCTATCAGCCGCAGTGGGTTTCCAAGGCGGGACTGGAGGGCCAGCAGGAAGAATGGACCTTCCGGATGATCAATACCAAGCGCCCGCTGGAAGAGAAGATCATCCTCTTCTGGCACCAGATTTTCGTCACCGGCCACGCCAAATGCGAGTACCCGAGGCAGCAGCAGATAGAATTCGAAATGTTCCGCTCCATGGGAATGGGCAACTTCCATGACTTGCTCCTGGGTCTGGCCGCCGACCCCGCAATGGTGTTCTACCTGGACAACTGCATGAGCCACAAGGACGCCATCAACGAGAACTGGGGCCGCGAGCTTCTGGAACTCTTCTCCATGGGCGTCGGCATGGACGGACAAGCCAACTATTCCGAGGATGACGTCAAAGAGTGCGCCCGTGCCTTCACCGGCTGGACGGTGACCAACTCGATCCCCAGGTACCCCTATGGCAAGTACGAGGCCGCCTTCATGTACGACCCGTCAGACCACGACTATGGCGAAAAGACCTTCCTGGGCGAAACGGGCAACTGGAACGGTGAGGACATAGTCAGGATTGTCGCCAGGCAGCCCGGCACGGCCAGGTTCATCGCCCGGCACCTGTACAACTTCTTCGTCGCCGACGAGCCCCAGGTCCCGGCGTGGCAGAACACGCCTCCCAGGGATCCCGAGGCCATCAAGATGCTGGAAGACGAATACTTCCGCTCCAATTACAACATCCGCTCGATGCTGCGGGTGCTTTTCAACTCCGAATTCTTCAAGGAAGCCCGCTTCACCAAGGTGAAGAGTCCCACCGAAACCGTGGTGGGGACCATGCGCCTTGTCGGCGACTTCAATCTGCCCAAACCCGGCATGAACGCCATGACTCTGACCATCCGTTACATGGGCCAGGACCTGCTCAACCCTCCGACGGTAGAGGGCTGGCATACCGGCAGGGAGTGGATCGACAGCGGCACCCTGGTGGAGCGCATCAACTTCACCGCCGACGCCGTAGGCAACATCTCTCACCGCGGAGTCCGGGCCATCATCAACCGCCTGAGTTCCGGGGGAGCCACCATATCGCCGGAGCAGCTGGTTGATGGCTGCCTGGAAATGCTGGGAGCCTACGAGTTGGCCGAAGTCACCCGCACCGAGTTGGTGTCCCTGGCACGCAGCGAAGGCGAGTTGCGGACCGGCACCGAGGAGTTCGGCCAGCGGGTCGGCCAGATGCTGCAGTCCATCGTGGCCACCACCGAGTACCTATTCGCATAACAGAGGAAGGGAAAGAAATGACAAGCACCAGAAAAGACCCGGTGCTGGTGGTCCTCCAGTTGTCGGGGGGTAACGACGCCCTGAACACCATCATCCCTTACAGCAACCCCCTGTACCTGGACAACCGGCCCAACGTGAGGATCGACACCAACAGGGTCATTCCCATCAACGACCAGATCGGATTCAACCCGGCGATGGCGCCGATGAAGCGCCTGTACGATGAGGGCAAGGTCGCCATCATCCAGGGCGTGGGATACCCCAGCCCGAGCCGCTCCCATTTCCGCTCCATGGACATTTGGCACACCTGCGAGCCGGACGAGGTGGGTGAGGAGGGCTGGCTGGGCCGAACCGTGCGCGACCTGGACCCAGGGAAGGAAAACGTGCTGACCGGCGTCAACTTCGGCCGGGGCTTGCCGAGGTCCCTGGTGGCCCCCGGCGTGCCGGTGGCCTCAGTGGGCAACCTGGAGACCTACGGCGTTCTCACCGGGATCGAGATCGAAGACCAGCGGACCAAGGCCCTCGACGTGTTTTCCAGGGTCTATTCGCCGATGCTAGGCACGGGCCCGGTGATGGACTACCTCGCCCAGACCGGCCTCGACGCCCTGGAAGGGGCCGATATTCTCAGCACCGCCCCCGGCATGTATTCCTCGACCGTGGAATACGGCAAGGACGACGTTGCTCAATACATGCGCAACATCGTCCAGGTGCACCTGGCGGGGCTGGGCACCAGGGTGCTGTATACGACTGCGCCCTACAACAGCTTCGACACCCACGCCGGAGAACTGGCGAACCACACCAGGCTATGGACCGAGACATCCCAAGCCGTCGCCGACTTCTACGACGACCTGAACGAGCACGACGCCGGAGACAACGTGGTGTTGCTCGTCTTCACTGAATTCGGACGCAGGGTCCACGACAACGGCTCCGGCACTGACCACGGGTCGGGCGGCGTGGCCTTCGTGGTGGGCGAGTCGGTCAAAGGCGGCCTCTACGGTGAATATCCTTCACTGGAGGCGGACAAGCTGCTGGAGGGGGATCTGCAGTTCAACAACGACTTCCGCGGCCTCTACTCCGCCCTCCTGGAGAAGTGGATGGGCCTGGACGCCAAGCCCATAGTGAACGGCTCCTTCGAGCAGATGGACTTCATTAGCCAGGCTCTGTGAGGTGAATATGACCACCCCCACCAGAATTTCGCACGTACAACTTCAGTACAGCCACACCATCGGTCGTGGCGAGCAGTTCGGACCGGGTTTCACCTACCCGGTCCAGATGGCCCGGGGCGATGACGACCTGATGTATGTCCTGTGCCGGTCTCCAGAATACCGGCCCGAGGGCACTCGCATCACGGTCTGCACCGTTGACGAAGAATACGTCAACGCCTTTGCCCGCGGTGTTGCCCAGCAGGGGCCCCACGAGTACAACTTCGACGATGGTTCCCTGGTCTGGCCCGTGTCTGTGGCCGTCGCCAGCAATGGCAACGTCTACGTGTCCGATGAATGGGTGCACCGTATATCCATATTCACCAGGGACGGGGACTACATCAGCAAATGGGAGGAGCGCGCCGGCAGCGGGGACGGGGAGCTCGACAGGCCCGCCGGTCTGGCCATTGACCAGGACGATAACGTTTACGTGGTCGACAGCTTGAACCACCGCGTCCAGAAGTTCACTCCCGACGGGAAGTTCCTGGCCAAGTTCGGGAGCTACGGCGATGGCGACGGTGAGTTCAACATGCCCTGGGGCATCTCCCTGGACAAGCAGGGCAACGTGTACATCGCCGACTGGCGCAACGACCGGATCCAGAAATTCACCGCCGACGGGCGGTTCCTGATGAAGTTCGGTTCTACCGGCTCGGGCGAGGGCGAGTTCAATCGCCCCACTGACGTAGCCGTCGACAAGGACGGCATCATATACGTCGCCGACTGGCTGAACGACCGCCTTCAGGTCTTCGATCCCGACGGCAACTTTGCCGGCCTCAAGACCGGCGAGGCGACCATCTCCAAATGGGGCAAGGACAAGCTGGACGCAAACGCGGAGATGTGGGAGGAACGGGAGCGCTCGCCGGGACTGGAACGCGAGAAGGACTTCTGGGCCCCCAGCGGGGTAGAGGTGGACGATTCCAACACAGTGTTCGTCTGCGAAGGACCTCGCAACCGCATTCAGGTATACCGCAAGCAGTCTTCCACCTTCATGGGGCCACGGCTGTAGCCCCTGACGCTGCTGTACCCACCGGGAAGGCCCCCGAAGCGACCGGACGAAAGCCTCCAACAACGGCTTCTCCGACGACGACCGGGGGTCTTCTCAGTGTTGCGGCTGGTAGAATAGCCTACTCAACCCCAGCCTTCGAGCTTTCAGGGAGTTGGTCTTTTCCATGCCCATCAGTGTAGCCCATATACGCAATCTGGAATGCGAGGCATTTTATTTCGACATGGAGCGCCGCGGCATTGAGTTGCGAAACATGGAACCCAACGCAGTGGCTGAGGCATTGGAACAGGGTGAAGTAGACGCCGGGCCGGTATCGTTGGTGGATACTTTCCGGCTGTCGCCAAAGGCCACTCTCATCAGCGGGTTCTGTGTCGCGTCGGCTGCCAGGGCCATTTCCAGCGCGCTCCACTCCAAGGAGCCCATAGAAGCCTTGAGCGGCAGTCGCATCGCTCTTGGCGACGGTGACTCCACTTCGGCAAGCCTGCTTCGGGTGCTGCTTACGTTGAAGCACGAGGTAAGCGGGGAGACTTTCGTCGATGAGCAAACGGACCACGATGCGCTCCTGTTGACGGGCAACCAGGCTCTGCGTAGCCGTCGGCGACTGCGCGGCTTCCAGCACCGGTACGACCTGGGGGAGGAATGGCAGGCTTGGACCGGGCTGCCCTTCGTCTTCTCCCGTTGGATGGCCAGCGCGGAAATGGAGCGACGGGACTTCGTGGCGGTGGAGGATGCTCTTTTCGTTGGGCAGGAGGACTGGATCAACAATCTATACAAGGCGACCCGACCCCGGGACGACCTGATTATGCTTCCACGGGATGTACTGGAGTACGTTCAGGGAATGAGGTTTTTCATTGGAGTGCCAGAGGAACGGTCCATCGCCCTGTTCCAAGAGAAGATGACCCTGATTGAAAATGAGCCAGCCTAAAAAGGGCCGAGCTGGGATTTAGATTCGTCGGGCATCGAGCCGGAGCCTGGCAGAGTCCTTCTGTCCATGATTGCAGAGAGGTCCGCCGCCTCTGTTGCATCCCATGTTAACGGCTGGCCATCGGCGAGGATGTTTGACCAGTTTGGGCTGCTTTTGGGTGATAGCTAATAGTTGGGTATCCAGAAGCTCTCGGTGCTCTCCGCCGGGTAGGCCTTTCCATAGGAGCGGCCGCTGTGAGGCAGGTCGATGATGAAGCCGGGGGCTTTACGCTCCATGCCTCCGATGACCACGAGGGCCTGACCGAAGTCGCACTTTGCGTGGCCCGGCAGATGGGACAGCAGCACAAACACTTCCTGGGTCTGCCGGCGATAGCTCGTCAGGACCGAGAATGCCTGCATCTTGCGCACCGTGCCCCGGTGCAGACCGAATACTCGGGAAGCCTCCCTGATGCTCTTCCCCCACCATCACAGCCCGACGAACCCGCTGATTTACTTCCACCATTCAGATTACAGAGGCCTTTCACATTACAGAGGACGGAAGTTGGCCTTCGGCATCAAGTTCCGATAAACAGCTGTACCAAAGAATCGGCAACAGTTATTCGGGGGCCCGCCGTCCAGATCCCCGTATTCAACGGCTGGTCGTTACGGCCTTGGGCGATGCTCAATTCGTCGTAAACGTGGGGGCTGGCACGGGCAACTATGAACCCGCGGACCGCCGGGTCGTCGCGATCGAACCTTCGCTGGCCATGATCGCCCAAAGGAGACCCGGGGCCGCCCCTGCGATAGTGGCCGTGGCGCTGCCTTTCGGTGATAAATATTTCGAGGCCGCTCTTGCCGTCTCGACCCTTCATCATTGGACCGACTTGGCAAGTGGGCTGTCGGAACTACGCCGGGAGTCGAGTCGGCAAGTGATCCTATTGTTCAAACCGTGGGTATCCTGGCAGTTCTGGCTTTTCGAATGCTTCCCGGAGTGACTGTCGCAGCCCTCGGAGATACAGGAGTCTAGCATCGAGGACGTTCGGATGCGCTTGGACATTACAAACGTCGTGCCCTTGCTGACTGACTGTATTGATGGATTCGCCGGAGCCTACTGGTCTAGATCCGAGTCGTATTTGGACCCATCGGTACGGGCCGGGATTTCGAACCTAGCCCAACTGTCCCACGAAGCGGCTGAACGCTGCGTCCAAGGGTTGAGCCAAGCCTTGGAATCCGGGCAGAGGAACACCCGTTACGGCTACCTGCGAGAGTTGGCAGAACTCGACCTCGGGTATCGGCTGTTAATTGCTCAATGAGCCCGGGAGCCAAGGCCCTGGTGATGACTTGGCCAGGACTCCTCCCGGCCCTTGTCACGCTCCTGAGCCAGTCCTCTGCCTGCGTTGTCAGCCGGACTCCATTTTCCTACCGCACTTTGGTCACCTTTCATCCCACAACTCCTCGTTTATCCCCCGTCTGTCGGCAAAGTAGCATCCGATTGGGTTCGAGTTTTACCCGACGATTGGAATTTGGCCCAGGGCAATCGAGTCTTGATTTCAGCAGCTCAGCAAGTTGGAGCGGAGGAGCTGGCATTGCCGGTTTACAGGGGCTCTTTTTTTATGATTCCATTCATTTCCGCTCATTTCCGCCATTATTATGTCATTCCGGCAATTCCGGGCTGGCCGCTGGTTCAAAGCAGGCCGGCCCGGAAGACAGGCTGGTTCTGTTTGCTACGCGTTATACACATAGAACATATGTTATATAACAGGCGCAGGCTTGGCAAGGGCCGAACGACAGCTAAATGAGATTCCAGGCTTGAGGACGCGATTGCCCTGGAATTTGGCCGAATACTAGTTTACGGTGGGGCATAGTTTTATAATGCCCTGTGGTTCACACCCCCCAGATTCGTATCCTTGTGGTTCGACGGTAAATGGAAATGTCCGTGGCGCTGGCCGATTCGGGGGATCGTTCGTTGCAAATTATCTCCCCAGGAGGACGAAATGGTTGACCAACTAGCCCGCCCCAAAGACAAAGTGGAGGTCTACTGGTTTTCCGAGCAACCCCAGGGCTACGTCAACGAAGCCCAATTGGAGCAATTCGACTCGGGACGTCTGGGATTCCCCAACACGTTCTTCGACCCGGACAAGGCCCACCTCCTTTACAACGAGTACCACGACCAATATGCGCTGGCCGACGAAGTGGGATTCGATGGGATCATGACCAATGAACACCACGCCGCGTACTGGTGCGGAAAGCCTGCGGTGAACCTGGACGCCGCCGTCATAGCCAAGGTCACCAAGAGGGCCAAGATCGCCATCCTGGGCAATGTCATAGCCGTCAACGACCCCATTCGAATGGCGGAAGAGATTGCCATGCTGGACTGCTACTCCGGCGGCAGGATCATCTCCGGCTTTGTTCGCGGCGGGGCAGTGGAGACCCTTCAGGCGGGCATAGACCCCACTGAAAACCGGGAACGGTTCGAAGAAGCCCACGATTTGATAGTCAAATGCTGGACCCAGCCAGGCCCCTTCCGGTACGAGGGAAAGTACTATCAGTACCGGGCAGTCAATCCCTGGGTATTGCCCATGCAGAATCCCCGGCCCGACATCTGGTTCCCCGGCACTGGAAGCCCGGAAAGCGTGGTATGGGCGGCGAAAAACGGTCATCCATACATGAACTTGGGCGCAGTCATGGAAACCACCGAATGGCTCAAGAACATCTACATTGACACCGCGCTGGAAGCTGGGTATCAGCCGGGCCCGGAGCATTTCGGATACCTGCTCAAGGTTGTGGTTGCCGACACTGACGAAAAGGCCGATGAGATTGGCCGGAATTTCGTGTGGACCGAGGGACACCGCCAGCGCGGTCCCCGGGAGCATGTGGATCCGCCGGGCTACCAGTCCCGCCAGGCTCTGCAGATCAAGCGTAGCCGCCCCACCGGGGTCTTCGCCGGAAATGCGGGCGATCCCCAGTCCTACGAGCTTCAAAAGGACGCCCGGATCATCATCGTCGGCACACCGGATTCGGTAATCGAGCAGCTGACCTGGGTGGTGGAAAAACTCAACCCCGGCTACCTTTTGATTTACGGCAACGAGGGCCCCATGCCCCATCAGGACTGCATGCGGTCCATCGAGCTCTTGGGCAAGGAAGTGATCCCTGCCCTCAAGGAGATACAGCTACAACCGTACGAGACCGACTAGCAGACCAAACGAGACCGACTAGCAGACCAACACCTTTGAATTGCGGGCTAACCTGGTTGGCGATACAGTCCTATAGTGATTGGGCTGTATCGCTTTTACTATGGGGTGTATATCCCGCAGCCATAAATACAAGAGTGTTCGACCATTGGCATTCGTCCCAATTTTTATTGTCAGTTAATCCGTAGGCCTAAATGGGTGTTGCTTTGGGTATGGACTAAGGGTTGTGGGATCTGCAGCGGTCATGGTACTGGAGAAATACGGAGCCCGGCTGAAAGGACTGGATGAGGTGCCAAGGCACCGTAACCAGGTCAACCGGTACCGGAAGGTAGAACCCACCAACTGAAAAGCTTCCGGTTCGATGGAGTGGTCTGCAGGGTTTTCCCGCTGAGGTCCCAGTACGCGGCGGAGTTATCGGGGCTGAGAAGATCGGTACAGTCGCACCCGCAGGAAGCGCCGTTGCAGCAGGCTCGGGCCTGGCGGCAGAGTGAAGCCTGTGCCGGGTACCGTGAGCGGCAAGTAGTGGTAAAACACAGGCTGGCGCGGTTGGTGTAACTGGAGGTCCGCAAAACTCGCCATTTAGGCCGCGCCAGTACGAAATTCCTGTTGTATCTGGCGGACAGGTTGGGCAACCTGTCCTTTAAGGCCGCCAAAGCCGGTATGCCGGCCGACGCCGACGGCAGTTTCAGCGTCAGCAGTGCCCTCCGTACCGGGATCATCCGTTCCGCCTTTCATTGCGTCCCTATACGGCTCGGTCAAATCTTGGCCCTTGCGTTTCTTACGTCGACCTCACTGCCGAAATACATCTCCCTAAACAAGGTTTTCCAGCCAGATTTCCAGGCTCCTCTCGTTGGCGGTTGGTCTTGGAAAGGCAGGGGCCGCAGTGAAGAGTTCGGGCTTACAGAAAGCGCCAGAGACTGCGCTATTACCGGCGGAGCAGGGCTTGTGACCGTCTTTGGGGGTTAGCGGGATGTCTGCCCCTTGAGGCACCAACATACCGATAATCTCATCATCCTGTTCCCGCTCCCCCTAGTACTACAACGACGGGTTGTTTGGTAGGATAGTTGTCAAGATGATAGTGGGTGGTTTGGGTGATGGATGGGGCGAGTTTCGAGCGGGTTTACGACAACTTTCAGGACTTTCACGCCTTCTTCGCGGCCTCCTTCGGCCGCAAGCAGTGGCGGGAGCACAGCCGGAACTATCTTCAGGGGCTGCTGGTGCAGGCTGGGGAGCGGCGCAACGCCGAGAACCTGTCGGAATCGGTGGGCATCTCGGCCCGGGCGATGCAGCGTTTTCTGACCGAGGCCCGGTGGGACGATGCCGCGGTCATCGGTCGGCTGCAGGAATACCTGGCCCCCAGGCTGGCTCACCCCGAGGCGGTGTGGGTGTTGGACGGCAGCGACTTTCCCAAGCAGGGACGGAAGTCGGTGGGGGTAGCCCGGCAGTACTGCGGCAGGCTGGGGAAGGTGGCCAACTGCCAGGCGGGGATGTTCCTGGCCTACGTCAGCCCGCTGGGACAGGCATTGGTGGACAAGGGGCTGTATCTGCCCGAGAGTTGGATCTCCGACCAGGACCGGTGTGCGGCGGCGGGTGTGCCCGAGGAGCGGCTGAGCTACCGGTCGAAGACGGAGTTGGCCTTGGAGCTGCTGGAGCGGGCCCTGGGGTTGGGCCACCTCAAGGCCGGATGGGTTGCCGGGGACGACGCCTTCGGGATGTCGCCGTCCTTTCGGGAGTCCCTGGCGGGCCTGGGGATGCGCTACGTGCTGGACGTTCCGGGCAGCACTCCGGTCTGGCCCCTGGAGTTGGCTTGGACCAGTCCGGGGTCTCAGGGGTCCGGGCGCCCCCGCAAGCCCAGGCTCAGGGACGGGCAGCGTCGTACCATGGAGCAGCGCAGTGGCGAGTTGCCGGATAAGGCTTGGCGGGAGATAACGGTGGCCCAGGGAAGCCAGGGACCGCGGAGCTATATGTTCTGCGCCCAGCGGGTGCGGGTAACCCGGAAGGGCAAGCCGGGCCAGGAGGCATGGGCCGTCTACCGCCGAAACCTGGACGGCAGCGAGCCCCGCTACTACCTGTCCAACGCTGCCGAGGATACTCCCCTGGAGACCCTGGCCTATGTGGGCGGTTCCAGGTGGCCCATTGAAACGGAGTTCGAGACGGAAAAGGGCGACGTGGGCCTGGACGAATACGAGACCCGTAGCTGGTCCGGCTGGCATCACCACATAGCCATGTGCCTGCTGGGTGGAGCGTTCCTGCTGGGCCTGCAGCAGGACTGGGGGGGAAAAGATGCCCCGGATCACCCGTCCCCAGGTGTACCGGGTGGTGCGGGAAATGCTGCCCCGGGAACGGTTCGGACCGGAGGAGTTGCTGCTGTGGCTGGAGGATACGCAGCTACGCAACGAGCGGGCGCGCCGCTCCCACCAGAGACGCCGCTCCGCTCGCCGTGAAGGCAGGATGGAGCCACCACCTTAAACGCGTCGTTGTAGTACTAGAGGCTCTCCTGCGCCGCTAAGTGCAGCGGCGTATTTCCCTTATTATTTTGGGCGTCGATTTTCGCTGCGGCGTTCAGCAACATGGTGATGATTTCGAGGGAAGATGAGCTACACCGCCCGCCGTAAAGTGCCAGGGCGTCACCCGGGCGTTTTTGACAGCGTTTTCACCGCCGCCAAGGGCCAGGAACAGTGCCACATTCCCCTGACTGTTCGCCCACGCCTCGCTATGCGGTGAGGTAGCCCTTTGGTGATTACGTGAACTCAGATCGGCGCCTTGGCCCAGTAGGAGCTCAGGAACTTCTGTGTCTTGGTGCATTATCGCAACAGGCAGCGGATTCCTTCGCAAAAAATCCTCGGCCCACAAAATTCTAGGCGTTCATGTCAGCGTCCAACTCCAAGAGCAACGCGACGACTTCGGGATCGTGGGTGCAGCCGGAGATCACATAGAGCCTTTTCATGGCGCTGCGCCATGGAGTGTGCTTCCTCTCGTCGCGGCCGTGCACATCCGCACTCCTTGCCACTAGCAGGCTGGTGATCTCCGGCCTCGAGTAAGTGGCGGCAATATGCTGGGGGGTGGCGCACCCGTCGGTCTTCGCTGATACCTCCGCCCCTCTATCCAGCAACATTCAGATAACCGGAAGCTCACAATCGTCTTAAGGACCGCCTTGCGCAGAACCGCCCAGCCGGAATCGGTGCTGGCCGCGGCCTCCGCTGTGTCCTCCACTAGTATGTCAGAGACCTGGGGGCAGAGCCGAAATTTGCGGCTAAGTGAGGCATCGTGTGCCAAGAGTGTCGCCCGGAGTAATAATCTTTTTTAGCTGGCATCAGCTTCGGATTCCAGCAGCCGTTTGGAGACCTCGATGTAGTAGGCTCTATTGAGACAGTAAATCACAGCCTCTTGACTCAGAACTGCCACCTTTCGTTTTCCCCGAATGCTGCTACGGCTGCATAGTCCGGCAAATGGTGGATGACTTCAAGGGAGACTAAGTAAAGGACTGCCCAATACAAAGGCTTTGTCCCGTAGCTTATTTTCAGCGTCAATTACAGTGAGCGGCAAGACCAATTGTCGACGATCAAGGATTGCAGGACTGGTCAATCCTAAGAAAGTCGCTTGGTCGAACAAGCTATGGCGCTCCAGCAGCCCATGGTTTCCAGCAAGAAGGGCCCTGGCACGAGGCCTGCCTTCCCGGCGGGCAACGAAGGTTTTAGTCGGCGCTGGACCCGGTAGGCCTAGGAGTCGCGGTGGCTCGTCTATCCAGCGGAAGGGAGGTTGGCTTCTTGGCCAGCATAAACAGCACACCGCTCATCATTCCCAGACCACCGATGATCAGGAAGGCAAGGGTGTAGCTTCCGGTCGAGTCGAACAGGAACGCCGCAAAGAGCGGGGCGGCCAGCATGAACGCGTACATGGGAGCACTGGAGATGCCAGTGATGGTGGCAAAGGCGTTCTTGCCGAAATAGTCACCGCGTATCGCTGTCGTAAGCGGATTTCTCCCTCCGAATCCTGCGCCGAAAGTTACGGCAAAGAGCATGGCCATCTGGAAGCTGTCGACCAACACCGCCATGAGAAAGCCGCCCGCCTGGATAAACCCGAAGATGGCTATGGCGCGGTTAATCGGGATCCTGTCCCCGACGTACCCGCCGATTAACTGAAAGATCGCCGCCGACCCCATGACCACCGAAAATACGTATGCCGCCGACTGCAGGGACAAGCCCTGGTCCGTCAACATGGGCACGAGGTGTACGGTCAATGTCGCGAAAAGTATGGTAGAGCATGCGTGGCCGAAGGTGATCAGCCAGAATGCGTGGGTCCGGACGGCTTGCCTCGCGGTGAAATTAAGTTCGTCCGACGGGGCCGCTCTCCCTACGCGTCTGGCCGCCTCGCGTACCGTCTGGGTCGGTGGGTCCCCGTCGGGAAGCAGGCCGTAGTCTTCCGGTCGTTCACGGACCAGCCGGGACATCGGCCACGCCAGGCACAGGAACACCACCCCAATCCATTGGGCGGTGACGCTCCAGCCGTGATTGCCCGGGGTGATCGCCCAGGCCAGAATTGGCACCAGCACCAGACCGCCCAGCGGCGAACCCTCGGCGGCTATGGCCATTGCCATGCCCCGCTTGCGGACGAACCACCGGTTGACCACTGTCATATACGGCAGCCAGGTTCCCGCCGCCGTACCCAGCATGATCAGCCCGTATGACAGGTAAAAGATGTAAATGTTTGTGGTGCGGCTGAATAGGAGAAAGCCCAGACCGGTTATTATCATCCCGATGAGGACCATTCGACGGGAACCGAGCCGGTCGATCAGGTACCCCATCAAAGGGCCGATTATGCTGCCCTCGAGTTGGGCCATGGAAAACGCGCCGGTCAATTGGGCACGGCTCCAACCGAACTGCAACTCCAGGGCCTTGATCCACACGCCGACACCGCTCCAGACCGGGCCGCTTGAGAGGCCGTTAACGAACAAGGCCGCGGTGACTATTATCCACCCATAGAACAACGATCTCTCCCATAGGTCAGCGTCGGAGGGGTAGTGATAGCGAAGCGCAGGAAGGCCAGAAACGGCATCAACAGGTCGGCGCTCGTAAAAACGCCGCCACCAATATTCCTGGTCCCGGCCTTGGTTCAGGACGCCAAATCGGGTTGGCCGACCGGCATTGGCGAAAGCTCAGGCGGGACATCCCCAAGACAGATACCAGGCTTATCGAAACCAGGTCGCGTTACGACCGTCCAGCTGATGGGGTTCGGGAATTGCCGACTCAACGGAGCCGAGTAACACACCGGCGCAAGCATAACAGATTCCGAGCAGACCCCGGAGACTGGAGAAAACGGCTTGTGGCCGGAAGACGGTGCGCCGATGGACCTGACCCCCGAAAGCCGATTCAGAATCAACGTTAGGATTCCAGACAATGGTCTTGTGTTGCCCCATTTTCTGTACCAGGCATAGTGCGAGTTTTTCGGGTCAATCCGCCGTTTCTGCCAGTACGGCAAACTCCCGCGGGGACAGGTTCCGCAGGGCGCTGGGAGGCCTTTCCCCACTGTAGTGGCTTCCACGGGTTTCCATTTTTTCCTCGGCGTCCTCCCGCTAAAGGAACCAGTTCTCGTTCAGGCACTCCTGCCGGAAGCGTCCGATGAACACCCTGACGGAGGTGCTTCCCCCAGGTTTCCCGCCAGACTTAAGTTCGACTCCACTCCGATGTAGACGACCGAGACTAATGAGGCAGGCCAAGCAGATCGCCGTTGGCAATTGGAACTTACGATAGAGCCTTCCACCGTGCTGTCGCCAGCGCAATCATGTTGCCGACTTTACACCCGCCTGCCGGACCTCCGCGAACGGGAAAGCCCCTGCCTCGTCAGCGGGGGCTTGGCATTTGCATACTGCAGGTAGGGAGATGGCCGATTACGCTTCCAGTTTTAATCCAATCGCGAGGGTTCTTGTTTTTGTCCAGTCCGGTAGGCGACAGTTCACATTTTTATTCGTGATTAACGATGCCACCAACTGTTTGGTCAACGCACTCTCCTGTGAGTGAGAAGGAGTCATACGCATTTATTTCCGGTGTGTGCAGGGGCTGATACAGCCCCGCAGCATCCCTCTAGCTCATTTTACCGACCGACACCCCATATTCTAACAGCGCCCGGAGCACCACTCCTGGATGAATGGACAGGCGGCCGAAGTCTGGGCAGTACCGATCCTGCGACGGAGCATCCGGCCCACGGGTTCAAAGCGAATTTACGGTGTTGAGTAGAGCCTGACCCCCTCGATGGTAGCTGACTTTGAGTTCCCTGGCGGCACTAGCGACTGCTGGAAGAACCGTGCGGCGACATCTTCGGGCGAAAGGCGAAGGGTCAGCCAGCGCCTACGCGCAGCAGCCGGACAAACACGGTCGCCACCAACGCACTTGCTACAGTGAACGCGAGACAAAGGTAGCCAATCCCATCGTAACCTATGGTTGCCAGCAACACGCCAGAGAGGCCGGCCCCGAACACTCCGCCGGCCTGATTGCTGAAACCTATCAGGCTGGCGCCGGTGGCCTTGGATTCTCCCGAGTACTCCGTGCTGCCTGCCAACAGCACAGGGGTGGTAATACTCAACAGGCCCGACCCTGCCGTGGCCACCGCGACCGATGGCCAGAGTCCGAAATCGACTACAAAAAACAGGAACCCGCAAACACCCCCTGCGGCTGAGGTCACGGCCACCAGCGCAACCCGGTAACTCTTCGACGCCACGAGCCCCGCGGCGTAGCTTCCGACCACCTGGCCCAATGCGGAAATAACCAGCGGCAGGGCCACGAACCCCAGGCTAACGTCGTAAGCCTGTATCAAATAGGCGGCGAAATACCCGAGCAAACTCCAGTAAGCCATACGCTGAGTGCCGTTCACCGCAACGGCCACGCGGAAATAATTCAGGGAAAGCAGGGACCAATACCTGGCAAAGAACACAAATCTGCGAAGGCGTTCCCTGCTGTCCCGGGGATACCAGACCCAGTTCAAAAGCCACGCCGCAGCCAGGAACAATCCGGCCAGGACAAAGCTGGAACGCCATCCCTGCCAGTCCGCGTACAAGGCAATCAGCGGAATGCTGATGGCGGAGGTCAACACGATGGTGCTGGCAATGCCGCCGATGGCCTGGGCCCGTTTGGCCTGGGAGATGACGTCGGAAATCACCCCGATCGAGGTGGGCGCTATTGCTCCCCCTCCCAGGCCGGCCAGCACTTGAAGCGCCATCAGTACCTCGATATTGGGCGCAAATGCAGACGCAAGAAGGGAGACCACCACCAGGAACACACCGGCAAGAGCCAGTGGCCGGCGGCCGATGGAGTCGGCCAGCGGCCCCACGGCGACAATGGAGACCGCCCAGGCCGCGAAGGTTGCCGTGGTCAACTGCCCTGCCACCGCCACCGAAACATCGAGGTCCCTTCCGATCTCCACAAGGAGCGCAGGGACCATCATCACCCCGGTCATGGTGCCAAAAACGGCGAAACAAAGCGCGAAGTAGAACAACGCCTTGTTCACCTCCTTGCCCTCTGCCTGGGCCGTTTGCGTGGTCATAATGTCGTTTATTCCTGTTCCAGCAGGGCTGCCAATACCAGTCTCAACTATTCCCGTCTTGTGGCGTCCTATACGTCACACCAATCCCAAGGCTGAATGCCAGTTCCAGAATACTTTATTTTCCTGTTGTACCCAAAGACCTTCCGCCACCTGGGAAGGTGAACTCACTCCACGGTCTGGAACCCTTGGCCATTGAATTCGGCCTTCATCCAGCCTACTCCGAGATTCACGGAAGTTGCTGGCTCTGGAGCCTGGGGGAGCAGAGCACCTAAGGTATGTCCGATCCCCGTCTGCCGACTGACAAAGGCTCTTGCCAGGATCAGCGCTAAACGGGAAAAGGCCCCAAGCGACAGCCGCCAGCCCAGCGCCACGGCCCCCAGCACCGCCGCGGCCTCCGGAAAGAACAGTGGTACCAGCGAGCTGCGCATGGCTCCAAATCGACGTGGCCTGCAGCGCCGAATAGCGCATTACTGCAGTCGCCCTAGCGTTGCGAAACTCGTTTTAAGCCTCCCACAATGATGACGCCCGGCCGTAGCACGGAGCCATTCGCTACCGATTGTCCTACCCCATTGACGGCTTGCCGTGCTGGCGACTTCTTCGTTCGCCAGCCGGCATCATTGGCACAACCTGTGGCCGTTACTATGCCCTCGCGGACCCGGTTGGCGATCCCCTCTGCGGTCGCCGGACGGCAGGCAATAAGGTCGTGGCAAAACTACCGGTACGATTCAGAACGCCGCAGGCGCTTTGGGCCGGCATCCCCGTAGTAATCGGTTTCCCGCAGCAGCCCTACGGCCCCACGGCGACCGCCTGCACCGACGTCAACGAAATGGCAGGGGACTGCAGGCATTCCCCAACCGTACCGGGTGAAGGCCATCAACGCCGCCGGTGTGAGGTCACAGTCCAACTGTGTCCGTTGGACTGTGGGCGGCCAATCCAACGACCGAAATGTCACGAATCAGACGTATTGGGCCGCCCGGCATCGGGCGGCCCAAAGCGTATAATTGCCAGCATATCCCAACGCCGGACCCCATCCAAGACACTGTTCGCTTGAACACATCAAGGACGAAGCAACCATGATTTCCCAGAACGACATCGAAACCCGACTGGCCGAACTCCTCGAAGAAATCAAGGACGGGGACCAATGGCAGGTGGGCTACCCTGGCAACCAGAACTTCGACTACTCCCCTCTCATCCCATTCCTCAGCCACTGCCTCAACAACATAGGAGACCCCTTCCACCAGACCCACTACCGGGGCAACACTCACCAGTTCGAACGAGAGGTCATACTCCACTTCGCCCAACTCACCGGACTGGATCCCGACGACGCCTGGGGCTACGTCACATCGGGCGGCACCGAGGGCAACATGTACGGCCTCTACCTAGCCCGGGAACTCCACCCCGAGGGCATGCTGTACTTCTCCGAGGAAGCCCACTATTCAATCCTCAAGATTGCACGCATCCTCAACATGCCCCACACCACCGTCAAACGACGTACCGATGGCGAGATCGACTACGACGACCTCAGGGACATGCTGACCGTCCACCGGGGGCGGCCCGCCATCATCCTGGCCACCATCGGCACCACCATGCGCGGCGCCGTGGACGACATCCTCGCGATCCGGCAGATCATTGACGAGCTGGACATCGGAGAACACTACATTCACGCGGACGCGGCGCTCAGCGGCATGATCCTGCCCTACGTGGATGACCCGCAGCCTTTCGGGTTTGACGCCGGCATAGACAGCATCTCCATCAGCGGCCACAAACTCATCGGCGCACCCCTGCCCTGCGGTATCGTTCTCACCCGCAAACACCTAGTCGAAACCCTGGGCAGGGCCGTGGAACTCGTAGGCGTCAACGACACCACCCTGTCCGGTTCCCGCAACGGCCTGACCCCGCTCATGCTCTGGTACGCCATCAACCGTTACGGCGCACACGAATGGAGAGAAACCGTGGGCGGCATGCTAGACACTGCCGAGTACGCCGTGAAACGGTTCAATGAACGCGGCATCAATGCATGGCGACACCGGAACTCTCCCACCGTTGTATTCGACCGACCCCCGCAGGAAGTCTTCGACAAATGGCAGATTGCCCCCGAGGGCGACGTGGCCCACATCATCACCATGCCCCATGTGGACTTCCAAACCATTGACCGTTTGGTCGAGGACTGCATCAGTCCGCATCCCGAATCGCCGCGGGAACACGATCTCCAGCCAGTGGAAACTGCCGTGCTGACTCGAGAGCAGGAGACGGAGCGCGCTCACGCAACAACGATGCAGCGCATCGTTATCATGGCCGAAAACCGCATCGGGACCATTGCCCAGATCGCCGGCACCCTGGCCGAGAGCGGAGTGAACCTCAATAGCATCGCGACCGAAAACGAAGGGCAGCACGGGGTGGTGATCATCACCACCGACCGGACGGACCACGCCCTTGCGATCCTAAACCAAGCCGGCTTCAAGGCAGTCGCTGACGAGGCTGTACTGGTCCAGCTGGCGGACCAAGCCGGAGCCTTGGCCAACCTTGCCGGTGAACTCAAGGACGCCGGCCTCAGCATCAGGACTTTCCACATCATCGAGCGCCGGGACGACTACGCGACCGCGGCCATCACCACGGATGACCAGGAAAGGGCCAAGTCGGCTCTGGCCAACCGCTACACCGTCATATAGGCACACTGCGGCACCAGAGCGTATGCAATACTCCCTAAACATTGACCGCATCCCAGAACCGGGTCCGGGCCTTCCCAAGCGTAGCGGCCACCACGACCGAAGGGCCGCGCACAGACTCTTTTCCGCTAAAAGCGGGGAGACCCTGTAGCCGTTTCAGGGCCCCTTTCTTGGTAATTTGCCGCTACCTTGGGATGGCTTGCAACATTTAACGGCGTTTTCGGCAGTAAGTGTGAGGATATCCGTAATTTGCACAATGCAAGCGTCGCAGACTGACGATTGGCCGGCCACCGACCAACGGGGTGGTCGGGTTTTCGCCGTAAGCCCGTCAGGACTTCGCCGCCGTCTCAAGGGCTACCGGTCGAACCAGGGCCCAGTCCGAAGAATCCAGGCTTCGGGAGTTCAGGGACAGAGTGGCCCTAGACGCCGGCGACACAGTCCAGAAGGCGAAACCACAAGCGTTCAATCAGGCGGGTTTTAATCCCAATCGCTGATAAAATCCTAGTAGTTCAGGCCTGATACCGTGGGACAAGCAAGCTAGTATGGAACCGGCCCAGGCGAACAAATCCAACTCAAACCTGCTGGATAAAATGCAGAGATGAGCACCAAAGACATGACTAACACACACGACGAACCCCCTGACTAGGGGAGCCAGCCCCTTTCCGGAATGGAAACAACGGAGAGCGCGGGAGGGGAGTCCGAATACGACGGGCAGGTCCAGTACTACAGCCGGAGCGTACTTCCTCAGAGGGAGGTGGCCCTCCACCGGTTCAGCCTCCGGCGGAAATCGACCCTGATCGCCATCAGTCTCCTAGTGGCACTGATACTCGGCGCAGCAGGAGCATTCTCTGCCACGCAGGCACTGAACCAACTGGAACAGCAGGCAGAGGACGATCCCGAGAGGTTCGCATACCTGGCGCCGGGCATAATAGACGACGCACGGACCAGAATCCTGGCTCTCGCCGCTGGCGCAACGGCGGCCCTGATGGTCACCATTTTCATAATAGTCCGGGCCGGGCCCAGGATCGTCGCTCTGGAATTCTGGATCCGACGCATGGGTGCAGGGGACCTGACGTACAGGGTCAGGCCCGCCGGAAACGACGAGATAACCGAGGTAGCCTACGATCTGGAGGTGCTCCGCAGACAGTCTATGAGGGCCCAGAGGCTCGATCTGGTACAGGAACTCTCGGAGGACCTTCAAGACAAGAACCAGGAACTCGAGAAGGTCCTGGACGAGCTTCACAACACCCAGGACCAGGTGGTCAGCAGGCAGAAATTGTCCGAACTGGGCGAGTTGACCGCCGGGGTCGCTCATGAGATCCGAAACCCTCTGAACCTGATACAGAACTTCGCCCGGTCCTCCGACGAAATGACGCAGGAACTGAAGGAAGTGGTAGAAGGACTCGAGGGACCGCCTGACCAGCGCCAAGCGGACCTCATTAACGAACTGGTGAGCGAACTGTCGGAAAACATGCAGAGGATAAGCCACCACGGAAACCGGGCCAACCGGATCGTCCATGACATGTTGGCCATGGGCAGGGCCTCCAGGGGCAACTTCCACACGGTCAACATCAATGAACTGGTCGAAGTCCACGCCATGCTGGCCTACCAATCGGCACGGAGCCAAGACCCTGAGTTCAACGTGAAGATAGTTCAGGAATTCGACCCGGAGGCCGGAGAGGTGAGCGTGGTCTCTGAAGACATAGGCAGGGTCATACTCAACCTGGTCGGGAACGCATGCTATGCCGTCGCCGAGCGGAGCAAGTCCGAAACCGGACACCAGCCCACGATGTGGCTCACCACCACCCGTGTGGGAGACGCCGTGGAAATACAGGTCAAAGATAACGGGAATGGCATACCCGAGGACGTGATCGGGAAAATATTCAATCCCTTCTTCACCACCAAGCCCACCGACCGGGGAACCGGACTGGGACTGAGCCTGTCCAACGATATCGTCAGGGAGCACGGGGGGACGATAACCCCGGAGTCCGAGCTGGGGGAGTACGCCCAGTTCATCGTGAGAATACCGGCGAGACCGCAGGACAGGGAGGAAATCGCTCCCACGTGAGCTGCACCTGACACCAGGAGGTTGACCTCTTGATGACCGCAGAGGGAAGGGAACAAGACACCTGGCGGGAAATCATCATCTGCCGGGACATCCACAAGTGGTACGGAGGCTACCACGCAGTCCGGGGAGTCACCACCACCATAAAAAGAGGAGAGGTGGTGGTGATAGTCGGGCCCTCCGGGTCGGGCAAGTCCACCTTCATCAGAACCATCAATCACCTAGAGCAACACCAGAGGGGCGACATTATCGTCGACGGAGTGCTCCTGAATGAGGACACTCGCAACATCGACGCGGTGAGGAGAAACATCGGGATGGTCTCCCAGACCTTCGACCTATTCCCCCACATGACGGTGTTGAAAAACGTCACCCTGGCCCCCATGAAGGTCAAGAACATGACACCCAAAGAGGCCCACGACACCGCCATGGAACTCTTGGAACGGGTCGGAATCCCCGAACAGGCCAACAAGTCGCCCGGCCAACTCTCACGGGGGCAACAGCAGAGGGTTGCAATCGCCCGGGCCATGGCCATGAAACTCAACATCATGCTGCTCGACGAGCCGACGTCGGGACTCGACGCCGAAATGGTCAGAGAAGTCATCGGCGTCATGAAGGAGCTGGCAAACTCTCAAATGACCATGGTGGCCATAACTCATGAGATGGGCTTCGCCCGGAAGGCCGCAGACCGGATGGTTCTGTTCGATCAAGGACAGATCGTGGAGGACCAGCCCCCGGCAGACTTCTTCAGGAACCCCCGGCACAAACGTACCAAACGGCTACTAAACCAAAGCCAAGGTGGGATGTGCATTTGCCTGAGGCGAGGAATCGTGCTGGGAATTCGGCAGCAGTGCTTCGGCCCGTGACTGCAGTACCGTCCGGCAGCGGCGCCTCACCTCGTCTCTCCGGCTGGCCAGCCCGGCCAGGAAGTTGCCGACCCTTTCCTGCACCGCCGCCCTGCTGCCCAGGCAGAGATTGCCCGTCGCCTCCTCTCTCGCCCAGCCCCAGACCGCCTCATCGGAGTTGAAGTCCGGGCTGTACCCCGGCAGGTTCACCAACCGCAGGTCAAGTCCGGGCGTCCGCAGATATTCCCGCACCGCCTCGCCATTCCTGAGCTTGTCGAAGGGGCCGGCGCGTTGTCCCAGATGACCCGCATCGGCTCTGGATGTTTTTCCCTCAGTTGCTTCAGGAAGGCAACCGAGGTCCCGCTGTTGCTGTTGCCCTCCAGTTCCATCCATTCCACCTCACCCGTCTCCAAGCACACCGCCGAATAGTAGTTGGCCTTCTCCCCATACCGCGGGCTGGTCGAGTCCACCAAAGCAGGCTGGCCCTTCAGCACCCACTTGCCCCGCAGTTCCGCGTCCGCCCGGAAGTGGGCCTCGTCGGCAAAGAATATCCTGGCTTCAGTCCGTTGGGCCTCCTCCCTCAGGACGGCGTACTCCGCCACGAAAGCCTCCCGCTTGGCCTCATCAGCCTTGAGCAACCGCTTCTTGGGCCGCTTGAAGGCAAATCCCAAGCGGTGCATCCAGTTCAGGCAACTGCTGCGGCTCAACTCAATGCCGAGGCGCTCCGAGGCAAACCGCCGCACCACCTTCCAATACCAGTTGGCCATACCGATGCCCGACGAAGCGGGAGGCTGTTGCACCGCCTCTTTCAATTCCTCCTGCTGCGCTTGGTCAAGGGCGGGGGGGAACCACCGGTCTGCTCGAATATCAGGGCTGCAGGCCCTCCCTCGCCGAAGGCCGACGCCCATCGGCCAATAGTGTGTGGGTCCCTTTCCAGAGTCTCCGCCGTGGCCGCTGCCGTCCAGCCCTGGGCCAGCAGCAGCACGGCGTACCACCTCTCCCGCTCCCTGGGCGTCGGCGCCAGGATCATCCGCTGTCGCAAGTCCTTGACTTCCATCCGCCACTGTTCCAGACACAGGTCTATCTCCCTCACGCCCATCACCAACCCCTCGTAACTCCCGAGACCAGCTAACCCAGTTCCTTCACAAATTTACCCTGTGCAACTGCGTATTTCACCTTGGCTTTAGTTTAGAGCAGGTGCTGTAACCAGCGCCGGGCCGGTTCGGAATCGTCAGGTAGCCGGAGCGACACCGGAGGCCAAGACCCCCCTCATCCACTCAACCCAGGCCCGATAGACATTGATAACAAGGAAGGACGAGCATTCAGCTCGTCCTTATTCTCAT
Source organism: Dehalococcoidia bacterium (assembly GCA_965262865.1). Taxonomy (GTDB): domain Bacteria; phylum Chloroflexota; class Dehalococcoidia; order Lucifugimonadales; family UBA3495; genus VXOI01. The sequence goes on along the minus strand of OZ253565.1, from coordinate 4,078,583 downwards.
TGCCGAAGAAGACCCAGTGTGTACGACGGAGATAAAGTGAGCCACCGAGGACGCACCCAGAAACAGTACATCCAGCTTGTGAGGGAGACCTTCGGAGTCTCAGAGCGGAGGAACTGCAGGGTGCAGAGGCAGTCCCGCTCGACCCATCGCCGTGAGCCGCTGGTCCGGGATGCCGAGCAGGCGCTCACCAACGACAACGTTGGGCTGGCCACCCGGTTCGGCCGTTACGGTTAACGGCTGATCACCGCGATGCTCAGACTCGCCGGCTGGAATGTGAACCACAAACGGGTGGAGAGGATCTGGCGGCGGGAGGGGCTGAAGGTACCGGCCAGGCAGCCCGGGAGAGGCCGGCTGTGGCTGAACAACGGATCCTGCGTCAGACTGAGGCCTGAGAGGAGAAACCATTTGTGGGCCTATGACCTCGTTTAGATCAGGACCAGGGACGGCCGGGCGGTGCGGCTGCTGACCGTCATAGAGGAGTACACCAGGGAGTGCCTGGCCATCCGGGCAGAGCGCAGCATCCGTTCCCCAGACGTAATCGAGACGTTGGCCGCGCTGCTGACAGCCAGGGGAGTGCCGGAGCACATCAGGTCCGACAACGGTCCCGAGTTCACTGCCGAGGCTGTGCGTGAGTGGCTCGGGAACGTGGGAGCAAAGACACTATACATCGAGCATGGGTCGCCGTGGGAGAACGGAAACGTGTAGAGCTTCAACGGCAAGTTGAGGGACGAGCTGCTGGAGGTGCGGGTGCTCACCGAGCAGTACCGCCAGGCCTACAATCGCATCAGGCCGCACAGCTCCCTGGGCTACAGGCCGCTGGCGCCGGAAACGGTCCTGCCAACGAACCCTGTCCCAGAACTGGCCGGGGCTCTCATAGAAAGTGGTACAACCACTGGGGCAGGTCAAGGGGGTGCTGGCCCGGCGATCCCTGCGGGGAGCGGGCTACGGCGCTGTATCGGGTGCCGTTGGGGGGGAAGATTCCGAAGCAACGGCCGCCGCAGTCGGCGCGGCCGCTCGCGAACTGGCTCCGAATCTGGGAGCTAGTCACCGTGAATCTAGGATTCAGCGACGCATCAGAGGTGGAGGCACCAAACGTCTCTCGCAGCAGGCCGCAGCGACGTTAGTGGTGGGAGCGGTGTCAGGATTGGCGGCGACCACTGCATCGTACTTGAGAATGAGGAGCGACGCCGCTGGTGTACAGTGCCGAGAGCATGGCAGCCAAGCAGCGGGTGCGGGAAGCGTTCGCGCAGGAGAACCGGCTCAATCGCGGCGGGATTTTCCGCGATGGGAGCTACTGACGGCCATTGTACTTCCGGCCGCCTGCAATGCCGGTTTGTCAGCCTGACGCCGCATGGCGGTCATGCCGCTCCGGAACGGGCAGTTGAGGGAACCACGATAAACAGGATCGCTAAACTGTCGGACTATCTGGACCAGCTGGCCGCAGGCACCATGGACTCGATGGGATTGCCCGGCATGGCGGTTGCGGTAACCGACAGACGGCAGACGGTGCTGTCTGCTGCGTACGGCGTGGCCAACCTAGCCGCGCGCGCGCCGGTTACAGACGCGACGCTCTTTGAAATTGGCTCCATGGGCAAGCCCTTCTCCGTTGTTGCCCTGCTGCAACTTTACGAGGCGGGTGAGATCGACCTCCACGCCCCGGTTTCCCGCTATCTGCCCTGGTTTGAAGTGCAGTCAGAGTACGCCCCGATAACCGTTCGTCACCTTCTCAATCACACCATCGTCCTCCCGAAAGGCACCGACATCTCTCCTCATGAGATATATGAGAGCTGGGCGCTACGCTACCGGAAAACAGGCGCCCCGCCCGGCGCATTTTTCTGGTATTCCAACATCGGCTACAAGACGCTGGGGTTCATTGTCGAGCAAATTACAGGCAGGAAACTTCCCGACGTAATTCTGTACAACGTCCTAAACTAAAGCCGAGGTGAAATGTACATATCGCTAGACAACCGCACTATCGGTGCCCACCCAGTTGGGACCTGAAGGTGATATGAGGTGCCGTGGAGTCCTTTCGGCCATCGTCAACCTCCCCGAAATGCACATCCCACCTTGGTACTGGTTTAGTACTACAACGACGGGTTCAGGGTGGAGGGTCCATTCTGCCTTCACAGCGGGCGGAGCGGCGTCTCTCGTGGGAGCGGCGCGCCCGTTCGTTGAGTAGCTGCGTGTCCTCCAGCCAGATCAGCAATTCATCCGGCCCGAACCGTTCCCTGGGCAGCATCTCCCGCACCACCCGGTACACTTGGGATCGGGTGATCCGGGGCATCTTTTCCCCCCCAATCCTGTCGAAGGCCAGCATAAATGTCCGGCTAAGTGTTCAGCATAAATGTAACTTTGTTATGGCGCCACTGTATCGGATGTTGACGCAGTGAGAGCCGGCCGCGAACGCCGCCCTGGAGGACCGTCGGCGTCCATGTATTTCTTGATGGTGGATCTGTGGATTCCCAACTCCCTCTCGATCGCCCGCAGCGACATCCCCTTGCGCCTGGCTTTCTGAATCGCCTTCCATCTCTCCTTCTGCAGGAAGGTTGGTTTGCGCGGGGATATAGTTGCGGGTGTCGAGTTGGCAGGCGTACCGCCGGTTAAACCCACCTGATGTTCCTCATCCGCCGTCCTTGAGTCCAGTGTCTTGAGGGTGGCTGCCCACCGCTGGTCCGAGTAGTAGGCGCCGGCGGGTGAGGCAGGAGGAGTGGCCGAATCTCCATGGCCGTTGCGGAGGAATGCTGGGCTGGGCGGCGCCTCCTGGGCATTGATGATGCGTTCCTCATGGCGCACCCTGAGCCGGCCGTCCAGTCCTTCCAGGACCTCCACAACCGCGCCGGCATAGCTGGGGCGTTCCGGCTCTGGCAGCAATTGAAGCGTATGCAGCTGGAACTTCACCGTATTGTCCCTGGCCACCTTCCTGCGGTGCTTGAAGCACAGGACCTGCTCCAAGGATAGATCAGGGCCCAGAGGCCGGTACGCGGACTCAGAGTATTGCGGGGGAACCCGGAAGCGCCGGTTGTATCGCGGCAGAAACTGCTCCAGCACCCCGTTGGCCTCGCCGATGCTGCTGGCGCCCGCCAACCGGAGTTCGGTGACCAGCCGGTCCTGGAAGGTTCCCGCAGCCCACTCCACGCGACCCTTGGCTTGTGGCGAAAGGGCGAATATCATCTGGATCCCCGACTCGTCCATGGCCCGGCTGAACTGGGTCGCCGTTCCGGGGAGGCCAGACCCCGGTGTGTGCCTGAAGACCCCGTGCCGGTCGACGTAGAGGGCGATGGGAATGCCAACGCTCTGCAGCAGGTCTTGGATCAGCAGGAAATAGGTGTAGGACTCCTCCTTCTCACAGAACAGGGCGTCGGACACCGTGCCGGTGGCGTCATCGACTGCGATCAGCAACGTGAACGGCGGAACCTGATCCCCCAGCCACGGGTGGAAGCTGCCGTCCATCTGGATCAGCATCCCCTGTCGGGGCATTCGTTGGCGGCGTACCCGGTGCTTGGGCGGACGCCTTCGCTGCGGGCTCTTCAGCCCGGCGTTGACCAGGATGCGTCTGAGCGTGGTCCTGCCGACGGCAATTCCCTCGCGCTCATCCAGCAACTCGCTGAGATGGGTGTGGTTGGCCCCTGAATACCTGGTGCGGGCCAAATGGACCACATCGTACGCCACGCCCTCGGGCGTTGCGTTGGGTGCTCTGCGACCCCGGTGGCCGTGGGCAACCGAGGCAGCTCCCTTCTCCCGTTAGGCCGCCAGGATGCGCCTGGTGTGCCGAGTGCTGACACCCATCAGCGTGGCCGCCTGGTCCAGCGTCATGTGCTCTGCCATCGGGCTGTTGAGAACCTGTAGTCTCGCCTGTTCCTTGGGATTCAACGTCACATTCTCCATGGAGTGAATGTGACATTTATGCTGGCCTGTTAGCGAGGACCTTTTCGCTGGACGTCAACACCAATCCTGCTGCAGGCCCAGCAGGGACGCCCCACCCAGCAGGCACATGGCGATGTGGTGATGCCAGCCCGCCCAGGTGCGGGTCTCGTATTCATCCAGGCCCACGTTGCTCTTTTCCGTCTCGAACTCCGTTTCAATACGCCACCTGGAACCGCCCACATATGCCAGGGTCTCCAGGGGAGTACTCTCAGGGGCGTTGGACAGGTAGTAGTGAGGCTCGCTGCCGTCCAGGTTACATCGCCAGATGGCCCAGAGCACCTCACCGGGGTTGCGCCTCCTGGTTACCCGCACCCGCTGGGCGCTGAACATATAGCTCCTCGGTACCTGGGATCCCTCCGTCACCGTTATCTCCTGCCAGCCCTCCTCGGGCAATTCTTCGCTGCGCTCTGCCATGGTCCGCCGCTATCCGTCCACCAGCCTGGGCTTGCGGGGACGCCCGAACCCCTGATAGTCCGGACTGGTCCACGAGGGCTCCATGGGCCAGACAGTGGTGCCGCCGGGAACGTCCAGCACGTACCACATCCCCAGGGCCGCCAGTCCCTCACGGAAGGACGGCGACATACCGAAGGTATCGTCTCCCGCAACCCATCCGGCTATCAGATGGCCTCGTTCCAAGGCCCGCGCCAGCATCTCCAGGGCCAACTCCGTCTTAGAGTGGTAGCTCCGCCTCTCCTCCGGCACCCCTGCCGCCGCGCACCGGGCATCGTCCGAGGTCCAGCTCTCCGGCAGATACAGCCGTTTGTCCACCAACGCCCGGCCCAGTGGGCTGACGTAGGCCAGGAACATCCCGGCCTGGCAGTTGGCCACCTTGCCCGGCCTGGCAGTTGGCCACCTTGCCCGGCCTGGCAGTTGGCCACCTTGCCCAGCCTGCCGCAGTACTGCCGGGCCACTCCCGCCGATTTCCTCCCTTGCTTGGGGAAGTCGCTGCCGCCCAGCACCCACACCGCGTCGGGGTGTCCCAGCCTGCGACCCAGGTACTCCTGCAACCGCCCGATGACAGCGTCGTCGTCCCAGCGGGCCTCAGTGAGAAAACGCTGCATCGCCCGGGCCGACACGCCCACCGATTCGGAGAGGTTCTCGGCGTTGCGCCGCTCCTGGCCCTGCACCAGCAGTGCCTGAAAGTAATTCCGGCTGTGCTCCCGCCACTGTTTGCGGCCGAAGGAGGCTGCAAAGAGGGCGTGAAATTCCTGAAAGCTGTCGCAGACCCGCTCCAAGCTCGCCGCATCCATCTCCCAAACCACCCATTACCATCTGGCCACCTGTCCTACCAAATAAACGCGTCGTTGTAGTACTAGGGCCATTGGGAATGGCGGAAACTCACTCGGCGGTTACGTTTGCTTCCCGAGGTCGGACCGCAACCGGCTATACCTCCATCTACGACGACCGTCCGGAGCACATCAGCCACCCTCTGACGCCCGCGATCTGGGCGGAATTCGCCCCCGACGACGGCGCACAGGTGTCCACGGTGGGCGATATAGCCACCTACCTCCGGGACCTGCTAAACCGCGGCCAGGGTCCCAACGGGAGTCTGATTGCCTCGGAGAGTTTCGACTTGCTGACAGCCACCGGTGTGTGGACCGGCGGAGACTACTAAGGCTATAGCCTGGCCTACTACTCCGTAGATGGCCGGCGTTACATCGGTCACGGCGGCGGTAATGCGGGATTCCGCTCGGCGCTGGCTATCGATTTGGCGGCGGGCCTGGGAATGCCCTGCTGACCAACCGAGTGAGTGAAACTGACCCGCTGGTGGAAGTGGCGCAACCGGTGCTGACCGTGGCCTGCGCCTCTGACGACGGCCTTGCCTTGCCTCCGCTACCGGAACGAAATGACCCCACGAGGGTCCCCGATGCAAATGCTTTTTCGGGAGATTACCGCTGCAAGGACCGCACGATCTCTATTGCCGCCGAATCGGGCAGGCTCCGGCTGCGCAGCGGTGGCAAGGGCGTGCTGCTGGAGCAACGCTCTCCCGACTACTTTTACGTTCCGCACCCCGATTTCGCACTTTTCCTGCTGGAGTTTGAACGACGGGACGGGACAGTAGTTGCAGCAGGACACGGACCGGACTGGTATGTCAATGACCGTTACTCTGGTCCCGTGAGCTTTGACTATCCACCAGACTGGGACAATTACGCCGGCAACTACCGCGCGGGGAACCCCGAGTTGTCCAACTTCCGTTTCGACGTTCGCAAGGGTACGCTGACCCTCTTCAACCCTTGGGGCAACACTCAGCCGCCCCTCCCACTGGGAGAGGCAAATTTGCAAATCGGATTGGACGAACGGTCGCCCGAGACCCTGAGTTTCTCGGCGATTGCGAACGGGCGCACCCTGCGGGCCGACTACTCCGGCTGTCCCTACTACCGGGCTTTCAACCCCTGAATCCGGGACACTCTAACTATGCGGCGCGAGGTTTTCAATTGAAATGGGCTCCAGATGATCCGCGGGTTCAAACCCGAATATTCTGGAGTAAAAGTAGAACTCTGCGGCCAGGCACTGCTTGATTGTCTCCGCAAACCGGAAGCCATGATGTTCGCCTTCAAAGGCCAGGTATGCCGTGGGAACCCCATTGTCCCGCAACGTGTTGAACATCTCCTCCGATTGAACGGCAGGTACGATGGTGTCCTCCAGGCCCTGAAAGAAGATGACCGGGCAGGCGGTGTCCCCGGCAAAGTTGATGGGTGAGCGTTCGATGTAACGCCGCCGGTACAGCGGATATGGACCGACCAAACCGACCAGGCTGTGGGCATCGAACTTGTGAATGTCGCTGAGCAGTTCCACCAGGTCGCTGACTCCGAAGTAACTGGCGCCCGCTTTGAAAACGTCTCTAAATGCCAGAGCCGCCAAGGCGGTGAATCCACCAGCGCTGCCCCCGCTGATGGCGATGCGTTCTTCGTCCGCGTCCCCTCGTTCCACCATGTAGAGGGCCGCGTTTACGCAATCGTCAACATCCACCACTCCCCACTCCCCGATGAGCCGCTCCCGGTAATCCCGCCCGTATCCGGTGCTACCCCCATAGTTCACGTCCAGCACCGCGATACCCCGGCTCGTCCAGTACTGCGTGGTCAGATTCAGCTCCACCGATGTGGAGCTGTGAGGACCCCCGTGACAGGTGACGAGCATGGGCGGCTTTGCACACTTGGGGGCAACGTAGTCTTGGTTGACAGGTGGATAGTAAAAAGCGTGGGCCGTCTGCTCGTTTGACGTGGGAAATTCTATCGCCTCCGGCGACGACAGATAGCCATACGTCAGCTCTACATCGTATTCCGTACGCAGCACCTCAAACCCACCGTCATCCAGGTCCACCTCCAGCAGCGACAGAGGATGGTCCGGTGAACCTGCGACCAGTACGACCCTGCCTTGGTCAACCTGGAGATCCCCGTGTCCCATTTCCCAATACGGCATGTTGATCGGCTGCAGCCGCCCGTCGCCCAGGGATATCCGTCCCAGCCTCCAGAAGCCGCGCTGCGCGTAGCTGCACACCAGGCTGCTCGGCGAGTCGAAACCGTAAGAACACATACCCACCCACCAGTTTGCCCTGGCAAACTCGGCTTCCATATCCAGAACCGATACCGCTTCTCCTCCGTCCCAACGGTATAGGTTGGCCCAGCCGGTGCGGTCGGATACGAAGAACAGGTCTCCCGCCGGTGACCACTCCGGTTGTATCACCGCTTCGTCCACCCCGCCGGCCACGAAAACCGGTTCTCCCAGGCTGCCGTCGTCATTCACGGTGGCCATCCAGAGTTCGGTTCCGTCCCAGGGCATGTTGGGGTGGTCCCAAGTGAGCCACGCCAGCTTTTTTCCATCATGGCTGATGCACGGCGAATTGTGAAAGTCATTGTCCGCCAGCAGCACATTGGGCTCGCCCCCTCGCTCAGGATCGACGGCTACAATTTCGCTGACCGGGTGATACTCATCTGGGTCGGTGTGATCTTCCCTCATGCAGATGATCTGCCCTAGCTGCTCGTTCCACTCCATGCTGCCGTATCTGAAATCGCCCTCCGGGGTGATGGGAACGGGAGCTTCTCCTGGCCGCTGCCGGTAAACGCGCTGGTCCGAATCATTGGAGAAATACACAACTCTATTGGCGGCGGTAAAACTGCGGGTTCCGTACTCGTTCACCAAAGAAACCGCGCTGAAATCTGGCGGGGTTATATCCTCCATCTCGCCGTCGGGACTGCGTCTTACAATGACGGTTCTTCCGTCTTCGGCGGGGCGGACCTCCGACCAATAGGTGTCCGGACCGTCCAGCACGATACGAACGAGATTCACTGTCCCATGGGCCACCATGTCCAGCGTGATGGGCGACTTCCAGGAGCCGTAAGGGGCGACGCGCATACAATCCATACACTATCAGAACCATTAGTCGGCAATCTGATGACTGAAAAGCCGGGGTCAGTACAAGCCTAACATAACCAGAATCAGGCCGAATCCCCGGGGGCTTCCCGCACCACCCCTTCCACCAAACCCCCGAATCCAGGCGGCAATTGCAACAAACGGAGTCAGCCCCAGGGCAATCGCATTTGGAAATCCAGATAACATTTGCCGCTTGCCAGGCCCTTTGGATTTCGATAACATATGATCATGTGTTCTATCAATAGTGCTCGATGCCTGTGCCGGCCTCACTCCGCCCCGGCTGGTGTCAGCCGACAGCCGCAGAGGCATGGCCTGCCCAAACGCCAGGAAAAGCAGGAATGGAACCGAATGGGACCGAATTTGAAAAATCTTGTTCCACCGCAGTGCCGTAGATAGGAAGTAACGCAAATTAGCGGGCAAAACGGGAAAATCTGGGAATCTATGGGAACTCGTGGGGAAAATTCTGTCCTGTTTTTCCCGCTCAATCTCCTCATCCACCCCACGTCCGCCCGTCCCGGATAGCTGTACTCTATTCCCTGCGCAGACACCGAATCCCTCAAGCCAAATGCGATAGCCCTGGAGTCAGCCCGAAGAGCGCTAGCCAGGGGATTCACGGGCGTTATGGAATGTTGCCGGGCGGCTTGACCTGTTCCATTAGATCGTTGCCCCACTCACCCTCGACATGGGGGAGTGGCCGATGTTGGCTTACCATACTTATGCGATCCCACTCCCCATAAAGATGCAGAGCCTTCGTGCCGCTATTTCAAAGGTGTTGGCTCATCAGCCCTTCAATGCGCCCTGGGACGCGAAGCTGGGGTAAGGCGGGGTGGATTACTGTTTATGGGCGTTCTTGCGGCAAACGTACATCCCCCAACCCAATTCACCTTGCCGCACGGCTTTGACCATCCCCGGGTATGCCGTTCTGAGTTCGTCGAACTCGGGTCCCGGTGGCACTATTTCGGCCAGGCGCGAATAGCTGGTCGCCAGATGGGGGCTTATGTCAGTGGCCAGAACGACGTCGAGGCCCTGCTCCCGGAGGGCAAGCTGGTAGGAGTAGAAATCGAACTCCGTGTCGAACAACAGCCGGTCATAGACCGCCAGGCGGGTTTCATCCGTTATATCCGGTTTCGGCTTGATGAGGTCGTCGAACACGAAGACGCCATCCTCGGTCAGCGTTCTCGACACTTCTCTCAACACAGCTCGCTTGTCGGGGACATGATATACGGTGGCCTGGCTCCACACGTGGGTATATTGCCCGTCGGGGAGCTCCAAGTTGGTGGCGGACATTTTTGCGAAGGACAGGCGGGCCAGCGCACGGCTGCTTGAGGCTGCGGCCTGGGCATTTTCGATGCGGACGCCGCTCAGATCGATGCCGGTCACCTCACAGCCCACTTCTTCCGCCAGCCAGATGCTGGTGACGCCGTTCCCGCACCCCAGGTCCAGGACGCGGGAATGCTCGTTGATGCTGGCCTGCCTCACCATGATGCGGCTGAGATTCTTGCAGGCTTCCGAGAAGCTCTGCTGGTCGCTGCTGAACAGGCCCCAATGCAGCCCACCGTCCTTGTCCCAGAACGAGCGGTAAACGCCGTTATGCTCGTTGTAGTATCGCTCAGTGTCTGATTCCGGGAATCTGCTTACCATGCCGAATTTTCTCCTTATCCGCGCCCATAAGGCTAAAGGTATGAGTCGAACTTGTTGTTACGGTCCACCATGATCTGGCGCGGTTCCTGGTGGGTATCGGTGATGCCAAACGCCAGTATGATGAGGCAGTCGCCCCGCTCCGCAAGACGCGCAGACGCACCCTGTACCGAGACTATGCGGAAGTTGCGCTCAGCGGGGAGCACGTAGGTCTCGTAGCGCGCTCCGTTCGTTACGTTGCAGACCAGGACCTTTTAGTGAGGCCAGATGTCGACCAGTTCCATCAACGCCTAGACGATGGCGATGCTGCCGACGTAGTCCAGGTTCGTTTCCGTAACCCACGCTCGGTGAATCTTCGAGCGCAGAATTTCCCTTGACATAGACATCCAGATTCTCTTTTAGCTTTGTTCTACGGAAATAGTAACTTTATTAGCTGATTTTCGTCACTCAGGCACCCCCCCCAATCCATTCTTCTCCCGCGGCTCTATCCGCCACCTTGCGGTGGGCCGGGGTGCTGGCCGTGCGGCGGACCGTCGCCCCTTTCCCCATCTGTGCGAGCCTTTCCTCCAGGAGTTGCCACAGTTCGTCGTGTTCCTCCAGGTGCTCTATTGCGGCGGAGACCAGCGGGTCATCCAGCCTCCGGTGCGTCGCAGGCGCCGGTTGTCCGGAATCCTGCCGCGGCGCGGGCTATTCAACGTCAACTGTACCGGTCTCTTCCGGACTGCTTTCAGCGTGGAGTTCCGGGGTGCCGTCCTCGGCGATGAAAGTGTCGCTGAATGCCGGCTGCAATACCCGGTGCACCCTGAAGCTGATGATGCCCATGGCCAGCGCAGGGGCGATCAGCAGGACCAACGACAGCGGGGCGAACAGGCTGCCAAGCTGGAACAGCCGTATGATCAGGGGCAGGCTCAGGAGCAGTAGGAGGGCCAGCAGCACGGTGGCCAGTCCGTTCTGCACCATCGACCGCATAGTGCGCCAGACCGGGTCGCTGCTCTGTCCGTCGTCCGGCGCACCGGGGTCCCGGGTTGCCAGGCGGGCCAGGGTCTTCAGGGAACGCCAGATGCCGATTGCCGGCGGGGTGCTCAGACCGATGACGGCTCCTGCCAGTATCAGGCCGGAGACCCCCTGGGACACCGGTAACACGTCGCCGATGATCGCCGGCGTGGCATAGAGCAGCGCGGTGCCGGCAGAGGCGAGGACAACAATGATGCCGATGTCGATGAGGATGCGCCGTCCGGCGTTGTGAAGCTGCGCGCCGGTCTCGCCCTTCAGGGACAACGCAGACCAGAACGTATCCACACCCAGCTGCATGGCAAGCAGCATGCGGCGCAGGAATGCGGGAGAACGGCGGTCGACCCACTGGGAAACGGGCAGGGATGAGCGGGAGGTCAGCGGGGCCAGTACGGAGGTGATGGCCGTGGCAATGGACAGGATGGGTCCCAGGGCAGCCCCGCCAAGCGCATCGGCGGGGCTGACCCGTCCGATCGCCAGCGAGAATTCCCCCATCTGCGGCATCGACAATCCGACTCGCAGTGCATCCTCAAGGCTGCGGCCCGCCAGAATGGAGCCGACGACATTCGCGATGATTTTCCCGGCCATGAACACGCCAACCACCACCAGCGCAGGCACGATGTAATCGTCCAGCGTGCGGTAGTCGATGAGCATCCCGATGGACAGGAAAAACAGCGCTCCGAACATATCACGCACCGGGCTGACCAGCTGGATGACCCGCTCGGCAGGTTCGGTGTCCCCGATTACCACCCCGACGAGGAAGGCTCCAGCGGCGGCGGACAGCCCCAACAGGGTTGCGCCCAGTGCCAGCAGGAAGCAGAGGCCTAGGCTGGCCACCAGCAGCGTTTCGTCAGACTGGGACCGGGACAGCAGGTGCATCAGCCTCGATCCCAGCAGCGTGCCGAAAACCAGCGCCGCGACGCAGAAAATGCCCAGCTTCGCCACCAGCAGGCCAGCGTCGGCCAGGTTGGCCGAACCCGTAGTGGCCAGACCGGCCAGGATGGTGAGCAGGATGACGGCGGCGAAGTCCTCCACCAACAGGATGCCCACGATGGTCTGACCCCAGCCGGAGTTGAGATTGCCGCTGTCGCGCAGCCCTTTGAGGAGGATTGCCGAACTGCTGATGGCGATGGCGCCGCCCAGGTACAGTCCCAGGCTGCCGTCGATGCCGGGCAGGAGGCTGGCAATCCAGACGCCGAGGAGCGTCAGCACGCTGATTTCAACGACACCGATGACCAGCACCTGGAACCCGATGCCGCGAATCCGCCGCCAGCCCAGCTCCAGGCCGATACCGAACAGCAGGAGGACCAGCCCCAGCTCCGCCAGAAGTCCAATGGTGTCCAGGTTGCTGATGGGTGGGTTGGGCAGGGTGTACGGACCGATGAGAACGCCGGCCAGCAGGTAACCCAGCACCGTGGGCTGCCCCACCAGACGGGTCAGAGCCAGACCGCCGGCGGCGACGGCCATGGCGATGGCAAAGTCCTTCAACAGGCTGGCGCTTCCGTCGGACAGCCCGGAAAAGGGTAATGACAACAGGATCTCGATAGTTGCACTCCGCTGAGGATGGGGATATGGCATATTGAACGGGCAACTCGTCGCTCGCCTGTTCCGGGCGTAGCCGCGTCTCAGGCTCTGTTTTCCTCGAAGGAGTCGGCGACCCGGCGAACATAGCCCTCCCGGTGTGCTCGTCAGGTGTTAACGTGTTTAGTGCCTGGCAGCAAACAGAAACGATCCTCCGGGTTGTTGGAAGACTCGTGCAGGGCCACCGAGTATTCCCGTGGAAGAGGCGTCCTCCCAATGCAGGCCCAACTGCAGGTGATCGCCAAGGGAACCAACAGCCCTGGATGAAGCTCCGGGCGGATCTAGTCTTATCTGTGGGCGCTTCTTTGCTCCCGTTGCCGCTGCTCCAGCCAGTTCAGGCCCGCCTCCGACTCTACGAGCTCGTCATCGAAGAACCCGTGCCCCCGCTTGACCATGTGCATGCACTCGTAGAACAGCAGCCAGACGATGTGTCGCACAACCTCGTCGGGCACTCCATTGGGGTAGAAGGACCGCGGATTCATGTCCGGGTCGGCGTTCACGTAGTCAATGGCGTAAAATTTGCCGTCCTCATGCAGGCAGATTTCGGAGGTGAACTTCTTCATCTTGGAGGCCCGGGCAATACCGCGCATGATCTGCCGCAGGGGGGCCAGCTTGTAGTTTTTTATCTGGGCCGGCGTCACCAGCTGATACTCGTGAGTGACCGGGTTCCACCAACAGGGTATGACCTCCCGGCAGATGTGGAACATACGGAACCACCCCACGTGGTTTCCAATCTCGCGGGGATAAAGCCGTTTCTGAATCAGGAAGGCGTCAGAATTCGGCGCCTGTTCAGCAGACCAATGGAGGGCGTCTTCGGACTGGGCGTCCACATCCACTCCAACACCCGAGTCCCCCCAGGCCGGTTTGACCACAAAAGGCACACCCATCCTGTCCCTTATTTCGTTGGTTACCTTGAAGGTGGCCAGTTCTTCCCGGCTCACCATGATTGTTTCTGGGACGGGTATCCGCTGCTCCACCAGCATATTGTGAAAGCGGCCCTTGTGGGCCGAGTTGGCGGTCACGTCCGGGTCGTCTATCACGTAGCCGCCCTGCCGCTTCACCTCCTTTGCCAGCATAAGGTAGGGGTCGTCTTCGATGGTCTGATTGGCAGTCAGGTCCAGCATCACCCGCACCCCGAGTTCCCGGGTTATGAGCTTCTCGTAAAACTCGTTCACCCACAGGTCGTTCACCAGATAGAAGCTGAGGTTCTGCTGACCGCACAGCTCACGCATCTTATGGGCGAAGAAGTGGTAGTTGGGAAAGGGGCTGGAGAGAACGATGTCGTAATATTCGGTCATCCTGAAAGCTCCTGAACTCTGAACTAAACTGCGGGAATCCCGTCAGGTCTTCGAAAAAATGCCACCTCTTCAGGCTCGGAAGTGGCTGAGCCTGCTTGCTCTATTCCCTTTCATTGCGGCATGACAGAGAAATGAACGAGCCTTCGCCTTCGCAACGGGCCCAACGGAGATGCGAAAGTCGGAAGGATTCTGGCTCAGCCTGCGCCGGCGACCGCAGTGGCAGTAGCCCTCTCCCGAGCTCTCATCCAACGAACGAGTAGGGGTGTTAGGCCCCCTGATAGGGCAAGAAAGTACCTCTCTGAATCCGGGATCATAGTTTGAACCACGAACCCGATCCCAGACAGGTAGCCCCAAACAGATGCTACCATAGAGCAATCCAGGTTGTTTCCCCACCCAGGGCAATCGCACTTGAATTGATTCCCGACAATTGGCTCTTGCCAAGCCCCGTAAACCCCAGGGCCAGCGCACCTTCGACGCGCGTAGCTCATCTTGCTGTCATTTGCCTCTTGCCACACTTGTCAATTTGAATTGAATATACGTTCTCATATTGATGCATGCGTCTACCACACCTCACGTGCTGTCCAGGCGGGCCTGTCTTGCTGCGGAGGCTAAACTAAAGCCAAGGTGAAATACGCAGTTGCACAGGGTAAATTTGTGAAGGAACTGGGTTAGCTGGTCTCGGGAGTTACGAGGGGTTGGTGATGGGCGTGAGGGAGATAGACCGGTGTCTGGAACAGTGGCGGATGGAAGTCAAGGACTTGCGACAGCGGATGATCCTGGCGCCGACGCCCAGGGAGCGGGAGAGGTGGTACGCCGTGCTGCTGCTGGCCCAGGGCTGGACGGCAGCGGCCACGGCGGAGACTCTGGAAAGGGACCCACACACTATTGGCCGATGGGCGTCGGCCTTCGGCGAGGGAGGGCCTGCAGCCCTGATATTCGAGCAGACCGGTGGTTCCCCCCCGCCCTTGACCAAGCGCAGCAGGAGGAATTGAAAGAGGCGGTGCAACAGCCTCCCGCTTCGTCGGGCATCGGTATGGCCAACTGGTATTGGAAGGTGGTGCGGCGGTTTGCCTCGGAGCGCCTCGGCATTGAGTTGAGCCGCAGCAGTTGCCTGAACTGGATGCACCGCTTGGGATTTGCCTTCAAGCGGCCCAAGAAGCGGTTGCTCAAGGCTGATGAGGCCAAGCGGGAGGCTTTCGTGGCGGAGTACGCCGTCCTGAGGGAGGAGGCCCAACGGACTGAAGCCAGGATATTCTTTGCCGACGAGGCCCACTTCCGGGCGGACGCGGAACTGCGGGGCAAGTGGGTGCTGAAGGGCCAGCCTGCTTTGGTGGACTCGACCAGCCCGCGGTATGGGGAGAAGGCCAACTACTATTCGGCGGTGTGCCTGGAGACGGGTGAGGTGGAATGGATGGAACTGGAGGGCAACAGCAACAGCGGGACCTCGGTTGCCTTCCTGAAGCAACTGAGGGAAAAACATCCAGAGCCGATGCGGGTCATCTGGGACAACGCGCCGGCCCATCGTGGCGAGGCGGTGCGGGAATATCTGCGGACGCCCGGACTTGACCTGCGGTTGGTGAACCTGCCGGGGTACAGCCCGGACTTCAACTCCGATGAGGCGGTCTGGGGCTGGGCGAGAGAGGAGGCGACGGGCAATCTCTGCCTGGGCAGCAGGGCGGCGGTGCAGGAAAGGGTCGGCAACTTCCTGGCCGGGCTGGCCAGCCGGAGAGACGAGGTGAGGCGCCGCTGCCGGACGGTACTGCAGTCACGGGCCGAAGCACTGCTGCCGAATTCCCAGCACGATTCCTCGCCTCAGGCAAATGCACATCCCACCTTGGCTTTGGTTTAGTAGCCGGGCATCGTTGAATTGATGAGATAGAGGCGATGGAGTTTGGTTCTGGCATCTTGGATGCTGAAGCGCCAGTTGATGCGGGCTTGAGCTTTGTTTCGCTCTATTTCCAGGGCGCGGACCTCCCGGCAAAGGGATTCCTCATCCGGGAGACGCTGCCTGAGGCAACTGCGGGAGAAAACGCTGAACTCGATTTCCGCCATATTCAGCCAACTGCCGTGCTTGGGCGTGTGGTGAAACTCCAGCCGCTTGGCGATGCGTCGGGCCTCGTCAGCTGAGAACGCCTCATAGAGCGACGCCTTGCGATGGGTGTTCAGATTGTCCAAGACCACTCGAACCACCGCGATATCCGGATAGGCCTCATCCACCAGCCAGCGCATCTGGTGGGCAAAGTCCTCCTTGGTGCGCCGCTGGGTTACCTCTACGTGCCGCCAGCCGGCCAGGGGTTCGCAGGCCAGGAACAGGTTGCGGGTGCCCTCCCGCCGGTACTCGTAGTCCTCGCGCCTGGGCTGTCCGGGTGCCGCCGGGATGGGTGGCCGGGCATCGGCCAGCATCTGGGTGCGATGTCTCATCGAAGCAGACCACCGGCCTTTCGGGATTGTAGGGTTCGGCGTAGAGATCCAGGACATCCTCCATATGGACCACGAAGTCGGCACTCACCTTGGGAATGCACCACTGTTTCTTCTGCCACGGCTTGAGGACGTTTTTTTCAGATGCAGCCGCACCGTCTCGTGGGACAGCGAGTCAACCACGCCCAGTTCAACCATCCGGTCCGCCAGCAGGCGCAGGTTCCAGTGGTCGTGGCCCTCGGGGGCCGGGCTGCAGGCCAGGGCGATCAGGTGGGCTTCGCCCCGGTCGTCCAGCTTGCGGTACCGGTGGGGCTGGGTCCGGTCCCTGAGCGCCCCGTCCAACCCATCCTCGGCGAAACGCCGCTTGAGGCGAAACACCGTGCCCTCGGACACGTCCAGGGACTGGGACACCTTGGAGGCGGACCAGCCCTCGTCGGTCCTGAGCAGGATGCGGGCCCGGGTTACGACCCGGGCCGGACTCCTCCCTGCCCGGACCATGTGCTCCAGTTGGTCGCGTTCTTCCCGCGTCAGCCGAACCGCGAATTTCTCTCTGACCACACCGCCTCCTCACAACAACATCTTCCTTAAGTCAGAGTACCATCGACAATCAGGTCTCTGAGTCTATATATCAGACCAAGTTTGACCGGATACTAGTAGTCCATCAGTGTTGAATTAAGGGATAGAGGGACTTGAGCTTGATGCGCGCGTCCTGGGTGGTGAAACGCCAGTTGGCCCGAATTGCGTCGTGGTTCCGCTGCCCTTGCCAAGCCTTGGTTTCCTGCTTCAATGTCTGCTGGTCCGGTATCCGGCGGTCCAGACACTGGCGCGCCAGCACTCCCAGTTCTATCTCGGCCATGTTCAGCCAACTGCCGTGCTTGGGCGTGTAGTGGATTTCCAGCTTTTCGGCAATGCGTCTCGCCTCTGCAGGCTCGAAGGCCTCGTACAGGGACGAGAGGCGGTGGGTGTTCAGATTGTCCATCACCAAGACTATCCGGCCTTTGTCCGGGTAGTCCACATCCACCAGTTGTCGCACCACCCGGGCCCAGTCAGCCTTGGTTCGCTGGTCCGTCACCTCCACCCGCCGCCACCCCTCCAAGGGCGCGAACAGCATGAACAGGTTGCTCACCCCGTTGCGCTCGTATTCGTAATCGTAGGCCATGGCAGTCCCCGGACGCGGCGGCAAGGGGCTGCGGGTCTCCCTCACCTGTTGCTTGCTGGTCTCGTCCAGGCACACCAGCACCTCGTTGTCCTCGAACTGACGGTGATACACCTCCAGCACGTCCTCCATGGCACAGACGAACTCGGCATTGGCCTTGGGCGGGATGCACCAGCACTCCTTCAGCCAAGGCTTGAGTTCGTTTTTTTCAGCGTTTGGCGCACCGTCTCGGGGCTGATGCTGTCCACTATCTCACATTGCACCAGCCGGTCAGCCAGCAGTTGCAGCGTCCAACCGGCACGGCCCTCCGGCGGTTCGCTACAAGCGAGGTGAGTCAGGTGGGCCTCTCCTTGGCCGTCCAGCTTCCTCGGGCGGCGGTTGACCTGCTCCCTGCGTCCCAAGGCTGCCTCCACTCCCTCCTCAACACAGCGGCGGCGCACCCGTCCCACCGTGGCGTCCCCCACCCTCAGGACCCGGGCTATTTCCTCGTCCTTCATCGCCCCGCGCTCTTGATTTTCATCGCTGAGCAGCATAATGCGGGCGTGGGTCTGTTTATATGCTGCCGTCCGTCCCCGGGACACCAGTCCCTTCAGTTCCTGTTGCTCCTCTACACTCAGACTGACCCGGTACCTCTTCGCTGGCATCCCCATCCTCCCAACATCACCTTAGCTTTTGACGTGTCCCGGCAATACCACAGCTAATTATCTATCAATCCTACGCTGTTGCACTACTAGTGCTACAGTCGCACATCCGCTGACGTGGAACTTTCAACCGCTCGTTTGAGTTTAATTCAGCTTTGTCATCATTAGTGCCAAGCCGTTAATCGTTGGCTGGAGGTGAATATGCTGGAGGCAGGGCAAGCGAGTCTTGATTTCAGCATCGAAGCACGTTGGGGCGGAGGAGCTGGCATTGCCGGTTTGCAGGGGCTCTTTTTTTATGAATCCACTCATTTCCGCTCATTTCCGCCATTATTATGTCATTCCGGCAATTCCGGGCTGGCCGCTGGTTCAAAGCAGGCCCCCCGGAATGTCAGGCGGGTTCTGTTTGCTAGCCGTTATATACGTAGAACATATGTTATAGAAGGGGCGCAGGCTTGGCAAGGGACGAATCACAGTAAAATGAGATTCCAGGCCTGAAGACGCGATTGCCCTGATGCTGGAGGCTGTCTGGACCTACTGGGAATTAAGTGCGCCTATAGTAATAGTGGAAGAGCGTTCCGAAATTGCCCGCTGTTCGCACCCGGACGACCTTGAGCGCATTCTGATGCTACCTTCGTAATAATCACAAAAGTTGCTCCTTTAACCCCGAGTTTGCCTTACAGGATTCGCCCAGTGGTGCAGGCACTGAAGCCTGCAAGCATATCGACCTAAACCAAAGCCAAGGTGGGATGTGCATTTGCCTGAGGCGAGGAATCGTGCTGGGAATTCGGCAGCAGTGCTTCGGCCCGTGACTGCAGTACCGTCCGGCAGCGGCGCCTCACCTCGTCTCTCCGGCTGGCCAGCCCGGCCAGGAAGTTGCCGACCCTTTCCTGCACCGCCGCCCTGCTGCCCAGGCAGAGATTGCCCGTCGCCTCCTCTCTCGCCCAGCCCCAGACCGCCTCATCGGAGTTGAAGTCCGGGCTGTACCCCGGCAGGTTCACCAACCGCAGGTCAAGTCCGGGCGTCCGCAGATATTCCCGCACCGCCTCGCCACGATGGGCCGGCGCGTTGTCCCAGATGACCCGCATCGGCTCTGGATGTTTTTCCCTCAGTTGCTTCAGGAAGGCAACCGAGGTCCCGCTGTTGCTGTTGCCCTCCAGTTCCATCCATTCCACCTCACCCGTCTCCAAGCACACCGCCGAATAGTAGTTGGCCTTCTCCCCATACCGCGGGCTGGTCGAGTCCACCAAAGCAGGCTGGCCCTTCAGCACCCACTTGCCCCGCAGTTCCGCGTCCGCCCGGAAGTGGGCCTCGTCGGCAAAGAATATCCTGGCTTCAGTCCGTTGGGCCTCCTCCCTCAGGACGGCGTACTCCGCCACGAAAGCCTCCCGCTTGGCCTCATCAGCCTTGAGCAACCGCTTCTTGGGCCGCTTGAAGGCAAATCCCAAGCGGTGCATCCAGTTCAGGCAACTGCTGCGGCTCAACTCAATGCCGAGGCGCTCCGAGGCAAACCGCCGCACCACCTTCCAATACCAGTTGGCCATACCGATGCCCGACGAAGCGGGAGGCTGTTGCACCGCCTCTTTCAATTCCTCCTGCTGCGCTTGGTCAAGGGCGGGGGGGAACCACCGGTCTGCTCGAATATCAGGGCTGCAGGCCCTCCCTCGCCGAAGGCCGACGCCCATCGGCCAATAGTGTGTGGGTCCCTTTCCAGAGTCTCCGCCGTGGCCGCTGCCGTCCAGCCCTGGGCCAGCAGCAGCACGGCGTACCACCTCTCCCGCTCCCTGGGCGTCGGCGCCAGGATCATCCGCTGTCGCAAGTCCTTGACTTCCATCCGCCACTGTTCCAGACACAGGTCTATCTCCCTCACGCCCATCACCAACCCCTCGTAACTCCCGAGACCAGCTAACCCAGTTCCTTCACAAATTTACCCTGTGCAACTGCGTATTTCACCTTGGCTTTAGTTTAGAACAGCAAGCCGCGCCGCACCACCTAGGCTGAACCTACACAGGCTTCCGCGCCGTCACCTTGAAGCTGGCAGTGTTTGTGTAAGTGGCCTTCTCCGACTCGTCCCAGAACTCGACACCATCGCCGTTAATCTCGATGTCCTCGAAGCCGGCGCGTCGCATGCGGTCGACGTATATCTCGTGGTATTCAGCGCCCGCGGCGCATGCCACCCACGACTCTGCGTCGGTGGCAGCCGGACCTTCAGGAGAAAGCGCCAGCACATCCGACAGGTGGATGCGGCCGCCCGGCGCCAACACCCGGAAGCTCTCGCTGAACACCGCGTCCTTGTCGGGCGAGAGGCAGACCACGCAGTTGGAGATGATCACGTCGTACGAATCGCTGGGCAAGGGCATTGACTCCAATTCGCCCTGGACGAACTCAACGTTTGTCAGACCCAGCGAAGCCTGGTTCTTGCGGGCCAACTCCAACATCGACGGAGTCATATCCAGACCGGTTACGCGCCCGGTCTCGCCCACCTGTTGCGCCGAGAGGAAGCAGTCGATGCCGCCGCCGGAACCCAGGTCCAGAACCCGCTCCCCTGGCCGCAGTCCCGCCAGGGCCGTGGGGTTGCCGCACCCGGCCGAGGCGGCGATCGACTCGGCGGGCAGCCCGGCAAGCTGACCGTCGTTGTAGAGGCGCATAGCGTGTTCCAGGTCTTCAGGACCGCAGCAGGACGAACCTGCTGGCCCACAGGCGCAGGAATCGGAGTGCTCGTCGGCCCCGTGTTCTACCACCGGGGCGAGCTCGATCACCCGCTGAGCCCTCGCGCCGTATTTCTCCCGTACGAGTTCCTTTATCTGATCCTGATTTGCAACCAACGTCTCGCCTCCTTACAGTTATCTAAATGTCCTCGAAAGGTTCGTTGCCTCGATGGTCGGGAATTTTCCGGATCGCCTATTTACTGGCCGCCGCTGGTTCTGCATAGAGCGCTTGGGCTACGCAATCCTGCACCATCGGCAGCATCCGCTCCCAGACCCTGGCGGCGGACTGGAACGCCTCCTCGCCCGCAGACGTCAGCCAGCATACCCGCCGCCGCCGCCCCTGGTGTTCTTCCATCCGGCTCTCCACGTACCAATTGTCTTGCAGTTCCTTCATTGTGGAATACACCATCGCTTCGGTAGGCTCGCAACATCCCTTGCAGGCCTCCTTGATGGCCTGGTTCACCGCGTAGCCGTGGAGCGGCCCTTTGGCCAGCTGCGAGAGGAGCAGGAAACGGCAAAGGCTCTTCTTAACAAGGTTCTCCCAGTAGTCGCTGTTCATATCGCTCATCACTGCCCCGCTACTAAAGCTGTATTACTAAACCGACATTACTAAACGGATATTACTAAATCACGATGAGTATATATCCACCCCAAGCCAGCGTCAATCCGTTTGGCCCATGCCTGCTGTGATAGAATTGAGCTTGTTTTCTGAACGCCTACTGGGGACGCTCCACTATGAAAATCACCGGCTATCGGACCCACTTGCTGCACACTCCTGCAGACGATCCCCTAGCAAACAGCCTACCAGACACAGGTAGGCAACGGGCCTTCGTCACGCTGGAAATGTCCACCGACGAGGGAGTCGACGGCGTTGGCCTCACCTTCGTGCCCGCCCTGTCTGCGAGCCCGGTCGCCGGCGCACTCCGGACGTCGGTGGAGGCGTTGGCCGAACTCACCGTCGGCGAAGACCCGATGGAGATCGAGGGCATCGTCTCGCGCCTGCAGGAGGCCACCTCCGGTGCTGGACCGGGAGGCCTGCTGACTATGGCCCTGGCCGCCGTGGATATGGCCCTCTGGGATATCAAAGGCAAGGCGTTGAACCAGTCGGTCGCATCGCTTCTGGGCGGGTATCGCCGTAGCGTCCCCACCTACGCCAGTGGCGCCCTGATGCGTCCGGTCAACGTTGAGCGGTTGGCCGAGATCGGCCCGATGCTGGTCGAGAAGGGTTTCCGACAGATGAAGACCCAAATGGGCGTCGAGCCCCTGGCCAGGCGGGAGGTCGACCGCATCCACACCCTCCGCAACGCCGTGGGCGACGACATCGACCTTATGTGCGACATCAACCAGATGTGGAGCGTCAACCGCGCCATCGACATCGGCCGCCGCGTCGAGGACTACCACCTGTTCTGGCTTGAGGACGTCGTGGCCCACGACGACTACCAGGGAATGGCCAAGGTGGCTGACGCGCTCTACACTCCCATCTGCTCGGGTGAGTACGTGTACGGCGTCAACCCTTTCCGGCAGCTGATCGAGAACGGCTCCATCGACATCGTGATGATCGACCTGCTGCGCGTCGGTGGCATCACGCCGTGGCGCAAGGTGGCGGCGATGGCCGAGGCTTTTAATATGCCGGTGGTCAGTCACTTGGTGCCGGAGGTCCACATCCAGTTGATGGCCGCCATCCCCAACGGCCTGACCGTCGAGTACATGCCTTGGTCGCTGCGCCTGTGGGAAGAAACGCCTGCGTTCGTGGATGGCTGTCTCGAGGTTCCCGACAAGCCCGGTCTCGGTTTGGCCTTTGACCAAGACGCCCTGCGGCACTACGCGGTGGCGTAACCGAATCCTTAACAATAGACTCAGAATACAGACTCGGATCACAACTGAATTGGAGAGGTTTAGCTATGGTTGCTCAGCTGCGGACTTACACAATCAACCGGGGAATGATGGATTCCTGGCTCAAGGTATTTGACGAAGAGATTCGTCCGATCCACGACAAGATCGGGATGCCAATTTCAGCCACCTACGTGAACGCTGACCGGAACGAGTTCATCTGGGTGCGCAATTTCAACAGCGCCGACGAGATTCCTGAGAAGGAGGCTGCCTACTTCGCCTCCGACGAGCGCAGGACCCTGGGCGACAAGCCCACCAGCCACATCGCCAAGATCGAGGTCAAGGTGATCGAGAGCGTTCTCCAGCCCGCTGGCGTCGCCTAGTCATTCAGGAACCTGCAGACAGTGGAGCCGGAGATTAACTCTCCGGCTCTTTCTATTCAGGCCCCCTTCCGCATCTCCACGTGCAGGATGCCCGCCTCCATAAACGTATCGCCGTGCTCCTCGTACCCGTGGACCGCGTAGAAGGCCTTGACGTATTCCTGGGCGTGAAGCACGAACTCGGTCGCGCCCTGCTCCCTCGCCTCGTCCTCCAGGAATCGCAGAATCAGCCCTCCCACGCCTCCGCGACGGTGCCGGCTGTCCACGGCCATTCGCCCGATGCGGGCACCGCCGCCCTCCAGTATGGCCCTGCCTGTCCCGATGGCCTGCCCGTCCAGAAAAGCTATGGCGTGCGTGGCCACGGCGTCGTACTCGTCCAGCTCTATTTCGGGCGGTACCGATTGCTCATCAACAAAGACGCGAAAGCGAACCCCGACGGCCGCCTCCATATCCTCCTCGGTTTCCACCAACTTGACGGTAATTTCGCTCATTTCATCAATCCTGCATCCGAAGGAAATGAGGCGTCCCGCCAAGGACGCCTCAACCTGGTCATTTCCGGTAAAAGGGTGCACCAGTGCCCGGTCCCGGCTAGAAGACGATGACTCCGCGGCCGATCTCGCCCTTGTCCATATCGTCGTAGGCCTCGTTGATCTGGTCGAGGGTGTAATGGCGCACCACCAGATCGTCCAGGTTCAGCTTGCCGGCGTGGTACAGGTCGGTGAACTTGGGCATATCCACGCGGGCGTGTGTCGAGCCGTAGTAAGTGCCGCGCACTGTCTTTTCCATCCGCACCATATCCACGGCGTTCAAGGGAGCCTCTGCTCCGAATGGCGCGATGCCCACCAGCGTGACCACGCTGGACTTGCCGGCCATCTCGTAGGCGTTGCGGATGGTCTCCGTGGCGCCCACCACCTCGAAGGTGAAGTCAGCTCCCTTCCCGCCGGTCAGCTCCTTGACCCGAGCTACGGGGTCTCCGTCGGAGGCATTGACCGTGTGAGTCGCGCCGAACTTCATAGCGAATTCCAACTGGCTCTCCCGGACATCGACAGCGATAATCTTGGTGGCGTTGGCCATTGCAGCGCCCATGATGACGTTGATGCCGACGCCGCCGCAGCCGACCACGGCAACGGTGCTGCCGGGCGTTACTCTGGCGCTGTTGATCACCGCACCGACGCCGGTGGGCACGCAGCAGCCGATGAGGGCAGCCTGGGGCATTGGGGTGGGCATGTCGATGGGCACACAACCCATCTCGGGCACGACGGCGTACTCGGCGAAACAGGCCACCTTGCCCATATGGTGAATGCGCTGGTCGCCCTTGTGCAGTCGCTGGGTGCCGTCCATCATGTTCGGCCCCGTCGCCATGTGGCTGTCGCACACCTGCGAATTGCCGGAAAGGCAGGAGTTGCAGCGTCCGCACGCGGGCACGAAGGACAGGATGACCTGCTGACCGGGGCGCACCGAAGTCACGCCGGGGCCGACGGCCTCGACGGTGCCGGCGCCCTCGTGGCCCAGCACCACGGGCAGGGCGATGGGGGCGTCGCCGTGCATGAAGTGGCGGTCGCTGCGGCAGATGCCCGCGGCGCCGATTTTCACCAGGACCTCCCCCTCCTTGGGGTCGTCCAGCTCCACGTCTTCAATCACCAGGGGCGTCTTGGGTTCGTAAAGAACGGCGGCCTTCAATGCAGGACTCCTACTAAACAGTATCGTTTCGGGGGGTGCCAATCGCCGTCTATATTCCACCCCGCCGCCGCCCGGTGTCAATCGCGGCCTGTCAGCCAGCCGTCGCCACCCCGGCCAAGGCGAGAATGGCGGGGCAATATCCTTCAGCCGCCCACGAACGCACTCACGAATTCGTCAATCAAGGGTTCCACCCGTTCCGCGACCAGTTTGCCGTTCGCGATGACGTCTCGCAGCTTCCAGCGGCCGAAAATCACCATCGCGTAGGTGGCCGAGTCGCAGACGAGAATCAAATCCGGCTCTCCGGGGGCCTCGATTTCGAAGCTCGCTCCCTCCGGCGCCAGCACCACGTCGACCGCCGAAATGCCTGTTCCGCTCAGGACGAACCGGTAGCGTATCGCGCCCCTTCGCGACGGATCTGCCCGGAACGCTCTGCGGACGGCCCGGCCCGAGGCGTTGACCAGCCCTGGCAGACTGTCCTCCGCCAGCGTGGCCTGGGGGTCGAAGGCCCAGCGCATGTCCCACTCGTGCATGGCCAGCTCGGCTATGCGTATGTCCGCTTTCGACCGGACGGTCTCTGGCCTCAGGCGGTGGAAACACAACTTGTCCCAATCTTCCGCCTGTACCAGGGAGAGCACCCGGTTGAACTCGCCATTGACCCGGGATAACTCGCCCACCAGCCCGTTGCCCAGCTCTTTGCGCAATTCAATTGCCCGGCGGTCGAGGTTGATACGGAACTGGTCCTCGCTGATGGGAGGATCGTCGGAGAATCCAGGCGTCGGCGACAGGTCTCCGGCCAGCCCGCGTTCGATCTGGTCGGGAAGGGGCGCGCCGCGTTCGATGAGGTGGCCAACAACGTCTCCCACTGTCCAGCCCTCGCAGGCGCTCTGCCGGGCCAGGTCGTCCGGCCCCAACGTCTGCAGAAAACATTCCAGCCGTTGTCCCGCTCTGGCTATCTCTTCCCTTCGCGCGTCGTCAGCGTTCATCAGTTCTCCGGATTCGCAGTGTTTGCTCTCGATGCGCAGGATTGTCCGGTGTGGCCTCAAGCTCTGTCAACAGATGCAGGTGGGGACGAGCGCACCAGACATGCAGTTTATCGAAGCCCGGTTTTGGTGGATAATGGCGACTGAATCCCAGGTTATACGGCCGGGCCATACGGCCCGGTAATACGGCCAGGCTATATGGCCCGGTAATACGACCAGGTTATAGGGAGAGGATACGAATATGTCGCAACTGAGCGAAATTGCTGCGTCGGTTGGCGCGCTGCTGAAAGAGACAGGGCAGAGCATCAGCGTCGCGGAGTCGTCCTGCGGGGGACTGATCTCCGCGGCCTTGGTGGCCATTCCCGGCGCCTCGGACTACTACGTTGGAGGCAGTGTGATCTATACCCGCGTCGCCCAGAGGGGCCTTTTGCTGGTGCCGGACGTTGCCATGGAGGGAATGCGGGCCAGCTCCGAGCCATACGCCCAGCTCAACGCCCGCACCACCATGAGGTCCCTGAACACCGTGTGGGGACTGGCCGAGACAGGTGCCAGCGGCCCAACGGGAAACCGCTACGGCGACTCCTTTGGCCATGCCTGCATCGCGGTTGCCGGTCCGGTGGAAAAGGTGATCACCGTCGAGACTGGCGACCCGGACCGCGAAGCCAATATGTGGGTGTTCGCCGAACGGGCTTTCGCACTCCTGGAAGAGTGCATCCGAGAATCTCAGGGGTAGCGGCGCACAGTAGTGCGCCCAACGGAGGACTGCAATGGCCGAAGTCGAGGCAAAGCTGACCCAAATGGGCTACGAACTGCCACCAGCCCCTGACCCCGTAGGCAACTACCTTCCCATTACTCGCAGCGGAAACATCATGTGGCTGGCGGGAGTGGGTTCCCGGCTGTCTGGTGGCGGGCGAATCGCCGGAAAGCTGGGCGCAGACCTTAATGTTGAGCAGGGCTACGACGCGGCAAGATGGGCCGCCCTCAACCTACTTGCCCGGATGAAGGCCGAGTTGGGCGACTTGGATCGCGTCACCCGCATCCTCAAGGTGGTCGGGATGGTCAACAGCGACCCGTCCTTTACCGAACAGGCCGCGGTGGTCGACGGCGCATCCAACCTGTTTGTTGCCCTGTACGGCGAGCGCGGACGCCACGCCCGCTCCGCGCCCGGTATGGCCGCGCTGCCCGGCAACATTGCTGTCATCTGCGACTGCGTAATAGAAGTCGACGGAGGGTAGGCAGCATTGGTCCAGAACACCCTGCTCTACAACGAACTGGCCTATCTCTGGCCTGCTATAAGCCCCCCCGAAGACTATGCCGAGGAGGCCGTGAACTGGCGGAACGCGCTGCGGAAGTATCTGGGCGCCGGACGGCATAGCCTTCTCGAGCTGGGCGTGGGCGGTGGGCACAATCTGTCGCACCTCACCGCGGATTTCGATGCCACGGCGGTGGACATATCCCCCAATATGCTGGAGCTCTCCCGTCGGCTGAACCCTGCTGTCGAGCATCACCTGGGTGATATGCGGTCGTTTCGGCTGCCTGGCCGCACCTTTGATGCCGTGTTGATTCACGACGCCATCTGCTACATGCTCACCGAGGACGACCTGCGCGCCGCTTTCGCCACCGCCCGCGCTCATCTCGGGCCCGGCGGACTGCTGCTGGTAGCACCCGACCTGGTGCGGGACACTTTCAGGCCCGGTATGAGATTGAACTGGTCGACTCAAAGGGACGGTGTGGAGATAACTACCGAGGAGACCGTTTACGACGCCAACCCCGTCGACACCGTAGTCGAATCGCACTTCACCTACACTATCATCGAGAGAGGCGCCAAGCGGGTTGAGCGCGACGTCCATGTTACCGGCCTTTTCTCCATTGCGACGTGGTTGGCCCTGATGGAGGCAGCAGGGTTCAGGACCGAACGCATTCCCCTCCCCGGCGACGATGACGGCTGTGGCGAGCACATGTTCTGCGGCGTGCTGAGCGACTGACAGCAGCGCGGTCGGTTTCCTCTGGTACCACAGTCCAACTGCTACGGACCCTTCGCAGGCCCTCAACCCCGCGTATCAGACGCACCACCGTAGCGACTTGGGCCGATTAGGGCATTGTGGTGGCGCAATCCGGTCTGGCCATCTCTCCGGACATCAAAGTCCTTTACACGCACCAGCGTTTCCCGCGCCAGCATCATGGCTATCGCATTTGGCCGGTGGGATTCGGTGTCTGCGGAGGGAATCGAGTACCGCTATCCGGGGCGGGTGGACGTGAAGTGGATGAGGAGTTTGAGCGGGAAAAAAGGGACAGAATTTTCCCCACGAGTTCCCATAGATTCCCATATTCTCCCATTTTGCCTGCTAATTCGCGTTATTTCCTATCTGCGCCACTGCTGTGGGACAAGGATTTTCAAATTCGGCCCCATTGTGTCCCATTCCTGCTTTTCCCGGCGTTTGGGCAGGCCTTGCCTCGGCGGCTGTTGGCTGACACCAGCCGGGGCGCAGTGAGGCCAGCACAGGCATGGAGCACTATTTATAGAACACATGATCATATGATATCGAAGTCCAGAAGGCTTGGCAAGCGGCCAGTGTCATCTGGATATTCAAATGCGATTGCCCTGGCGATAACTGTATGAGCGGTAGACGGCTGCATTGCTGCGGTATTAGCGTTGCGTTTGACTGTGGAGTGTATGGTCAACTCTCTGCGCTGGGAGCAACAGAGATTCATTGTCTGAGAGGGTGTGTGCCAAATCCCCTCTCCCTCTGGGAGAGGGTTAGGGTGAGGGCGTCCCACCAGCTTCACAGGAACAGCGAAGACAATGCGAGCTTGCCTTAATGGGTCGGAACAGGTTTGTCCCATACCCTCTGAGACATCCTGCAGTCGCAGTAAGCTTGAGTCCTGCTGATGCCAGCCCAGAATGCAAGTGATGATCCCAAATGGTTGCGAGGTGGCTCCTATGATTTCCAGACTGCCTGCGCTGGTGATACTCCTTTCCGCGCTGCTGACGTTGCTGGCCTGCGGGCAGACGGCAACGCCAGAGCCAACTGCGGTGCCTGAGACTATGGTACCCCCCACGCCAATCCCCAGTGAAACGCCAGCGCCAACTGCGGTGCCTGAGACTGCGGTGACGGAAGTTGCCACTTCTTCGGCTACCGGTGCGCCTGTCGCCGAGAGGGACGGCGATGATGACGTCAAGGGTGCGGTCCAACTACTTTTCGATTCTTGGAACCGGGCACTCGTGGAGAAGGACGCTGCGCTCTTCCATTCCGTTTTGACGTTGGAGTTGGCCGGGGGTTGCGAGCTGGAAGGATTGCAGTCCTGGCTCGACCAAGGCGAGGCGTTTTTTTCGGAAGCCGAAGTGAGCTCGGTGTTTCTGGATGTCGCCGACCCCAGCCGGGCCTTGGTTGAAATCATCGTCAGGCAGCGAGCCGGAGGACCGGAAGTGCCCTTTTCTTTTCCGTGGCCCGTAGCGCTGGAGGAGGGAGAGTGGCGGGCAGGTTTCCCTGCAGGCTGGACCGCTGAAAGCTGTCCATATATCGCATCAAGCCCGTCCTCTGGACCCGAAGGCAGGGAGAACGATTATCCTCAGATTCCCGGGCTGGACCTGGACCGGCGCGGGGATATTCTTGCGGGGGTGCCGGGGACCAGGGTCTTGCACGGCAGCGTCAGGACTGGAAATTCCTCCTCCAGTTTCAGCACCGGTGGCTCTATGGCAGGTGGCCGCAATCGAGTCACCCTTTACGCCGAGGTCGAGTCGGACGCCGCGAGCGCCGAGTTGGTGAGCCTCTACCGCGACGGTCTGAAACATCCGAGTTGGGATATTGTCGACGAGGGCTACTCAGGCGACTTTGGCTGGTTCTCCTGGACCGTCCTCGATGGCGAAGGGCGGCTGTGGCACGGCAAGCTGGTGGTGGTGCCGTCCCGCGAGAGTTGGAAACAGGTATGGTTATCTCTATATTCCGAGGATTCGGACGAACCTGAGTAACGGGATGAACCCCACGGGCCACTGGGTTGCTGATGGCGCGCTCACGCTCCGACCCCGCCTGCCACTACAGCCCCGCAAGCCGACTCGGCACTATCGGTCTCAACCATGACTCAAATTTGGCTCAGATTTTCATTGAGAGCTCACGGTGTTACAAATTCCCTCTCCCTCCAGGAGAGGGTTAGGGTGAGGGCGCTTCCCTGCATTCGCAGGAGCTGCGGACTGCTTTCCTGACCTCTTTTTTGTTGGCAACAGGCTTTCGACACACACCCTCCCAGCGCTCTACTTGGTCTCCCCGGCGGTCTGGGGCTGGCAAATGTCGTTACCGCTGGCCTGCCCGAAGAGAGACGACTGCGAAAGGACCGGCTAACAAAAGAGCCGTTCATCCACGCACAGGTGCAGGACGAACGGCTCCCAACAGTTGCATAGTTTGGTCGGGACTAGCGAATCAGTTCCTCAGCCATCTTTTCGAGCTGGTCGCCCATCTCTTGGT
Source organism: Dehalococcoidia bacterium (assembly GCA_965262865.1). Taxonomy (GTDB): domain Bacteria; phylum Chloroflexota; class Dehalococcoidia; order Lucifugimonadales; family UBA3495; genus VXOI01. The sequence goes on along the minus strand of OZ253565.1, from coordinate 4,048,510 downwards.
CGGTGTCGCAGTGGGTGGGCCACACGCACACTCTCAGCGCCCCCGCGTTCAGGAAGTCGTCCACGTCCTGCCGGGTGGTTTCCGGCGGCCGTCCGAAGACCGAGATGGTCAGAGACTCGGGATCGCGGCCCCGCTCGTCGGCCAGCGCGTCCAGTATTTTGCGGCTCTCGTCAATCTGCTGCGGTGTTACGCGGTTGGGCAGCCAGCCGTCGCCCCAGCGGGCCACGCGCTGCAGCACGTTGCGGGCCCCGCCGCCCAGGAGCACCGGCGGGTGCGGTTGCTGGACCGGCTTTGGGTACATATAGACCGGCGGGAAGTCGTAATATTGCCCGTGGAACTCGGCCTCATCCTTTGTCCACAGCTCCTTGAGGGCGTCAATGGCCTCCCGGGTCTGGGTCCAGCGGTGGTCGAAGTCGCCGCCCATCATCTCGGTCTCCTCCCGGTTCCAGCCAGCGCCGATGCCGAAGACGAAGCGGCCGTTGCTGTGCCGGTCCAGCACTGAGATCTCTTTGGCCAAGATCAGCGGATTGCGCTCCGGTACCAGGGTGATGCCGGTGCAGAGCTTGATCTTGCTGGTGACCGCGGCGGCCATTGCCAGCGAGATGTAGGGCTCGGAGAAGTGCGCGTAGGTCCAGGGAATCTCACCGCCGGTGGACGGGAAGGGGCTGGCGCTGTTGACCGGCAGAATGGGGTGCTCGTGGTACCAGATGGACTCGAATCCCAAGTCCTCGGCTTTCTTGGCTATGAATGCCGGGTCCAGCGTGTAGGCCGGCAGCGGTACGATTACGCCTACTGACATATCATTCCTCCACGGGAGTTTTCCCTCTCAGGAAGGGAAGGTTGGGGTGAGGGCGAAACCCTACAATGTCGCCCCCAAGATTACCATGATCACTCCACCGACGCTCAACACCGTACCCACGGCCAGCACCCAGTTGAGCGACTCCATCTGCCGCAGGAACACCGCGGCCAGCGCGAGGGCGATGATGGGCTGGCTGGCGTAGATCGGCGTCACGATCGTAACCGGAGCCCGGCTCAGAGCATGGAACAGCGAGGCCACTGCGATTCCCTGCAACAGACCGGCCAGGCAGCATATGCCCACGTATTTCATTGGCTGGTGGCGAATGCTGTTGATCACCCCGCGGTGGATGAACGCGAAAAGGATTGCCCCCCCGATGACCAGCGCAAACCCCGACACGACGAAGGGCGGGGCCAATGCCAGCCCCCCCAGAACATGCCTGCTGATGGCGTCCCGGGTTACGAAGGCCAATGACCCGCCGAAGGCCAGCAGGTAGCCAAGCTTTCGGATTTCGATCGTGCCGGGCTCCCGTCTACGGGGTATCATCACCAGCAGCAGCCCGCCCACGATGATCGGAGTGCCGATGGTGATCAGCAGGTTGGGCCGCTCGCCCAGTATCAGGAAGCCGATGGCAAAGGCCATCAGCGGCTGCATCGAGATCATCGGCACGGTCCGGGCCGCGCCTACCATCTGGAGGGCCGTGTTGTGCAGCACTCGGGCCACGCAGTAGGCCAGGATGCCCATCACCGTGATCCAGCCGTAGACCTCCAGCGGGAGGACCTTGATCTCGTCAAAGTCCACGGCGAAGGCGATGCCGGTTACCAGGATCGCGCCCACCAGCACCGTATAGAACGTGGCTACCGGCGGCGTAACGTGCTGCGTGCCGACACGCATCAAGACGCTGCCTGTGGCGAAACCACAGGCAGACACAAAGGCCAGAACAACCGGAACTACCAAATCACGACAGCCAGTCGGCCACCCTTTCGCCGATCATTATGGCGGAGGCGTTGGTGTTGGCCCGTGGCACTATGGGCATAACCGACGAATCGGCTACCCACACTCCGTCAATGCCCCGCACCTTGCAGCGCTGGTCCACGACTGCCATCGGGTCGTCGTCCAGACCGATCTTGCAGGTGCCGGAGACGTGGCGGGCCGAGCCGACGGTGCGTTTCATCCACAGGTCCAGGCTGTCGTCGTCATTCAGCACATCGTCGGTGGGCGCGATTCGCCCCTCGCTGATGCCGCTGTACGCCTCGGTCTCCAGCATCGCGGCGGCCTTGCGGACGCCGTCGCGCAGGCGGCGCATATCCTCGGGATGCTCGAAGTAACGGTAGTTGAAGTACGGCTGCTCACTGGGGTCGGCGGACGCCAGCCGCACCCAGCCGGAGCCCTCGGGCAGCTCCAGCACGCAGGACACGCGGGCCGTCCCGTCGTCCATGATCTCCCCGGTGAGGGCGTTGAACACCGAACTGGTTGTCAGCATCATATCGCTGACGTGCCGTGAGCCCTCCGCGGTATAGCGCAGGGCGATGCGTGTGCCAAGGTTGTCGGCGGCCAGCGCTACGCCGTCCCTGACCTTGTAGGAGACCGTGGTGATGGCGTGGTTGAACAGGTTCTGTCCCACGCCGGGAGCCTCGTGCACTACCGGAATGCCGAACTCGTCCAGCTGGTCGCGTGGGCCGACGCCGGACAGCATCAGGATGTGGGGTGACTTGAGCGCACCCGCCGACAGTACAATCTTGTCGGCCTCCAGGGTGAACGTCTCACCGCCGCTCTCCGCCTCCACGCCCACGGCCCGGTTGCCCTCGAACACGATCCGGCGGACGAACACATCGCCCCGGACGGTCAGGTTGAGGCGGTGCCGGGCTGGGCTGAGATGGGTGAGGGCCGTGCTCATCCGCACGCCGTTCATGTTGTTCATTGGCACCGGGGCCACACCGACGTGCTCGGGGCCGTTCATATCAGAGGCCGTCCCGTGGCCGGACTCCAGGCAAGCCTTGTGGAACACCGTCTGGATCGCAGGCCAGTTACCGTCGTTGTTGCGGCGGGTTATGGGAAGCGGTCCTTCCGACCCGTGGAAGTCGTCCTGGATGTCCAGGTCTGTCTCCATCTTGCGGTAGTGGGGCAGCACGTCCAGGTAGGACCATTCGCGCGCACCCTTGTCGACCCACAGATCGAAATCCTCGGGAAGCCCGCGCAGGAACACCTGGCCGTTGATGGACCCACCGCCGCCTATCACTTTTCCCTGGGCCACGTGGCTGGGTCCCTGCTCCTCTGACAGGATGCCGCGCAGAGCCCAGTTGTGCTTGGAGTCGGGCGCCTCCGCTGTGCGGGTGTGCCCCAGCCTGATGTCATCCGGCAGGTTTTCGGGATCTGGATAGTCCGGTCCCGCCTCCAGCAGCAGGACCGACAGGTTGGGGTTCTCGGACAGCCGTGCTGCCACCACCGACCCAGCAGACCCACCCCCAATGACAATAACATCGTACTTCATTTGGCCTCCAACCAAATACGGAGCCTCATATTCGTTTTGTTACCGGCTCGTGATTTACTTTATCCCCGCCAGGAACTCGTCGGTGCTGACGACCGTTCCCTGGCGCGGATACACCTTCTCGGTCAACACGCGGTGCACCTCCGGGTCCGCATCCGAGCAGGCGTCGGCGACGACGATGAAACTGTAGTTAACGTCAACCGCCCACCGCACGCCGGACAGCACACAACCGCTGGTGGCCACGCCCATGATGATCAGGGTGTCCTTCCCCATTTCCCGGAGACTCACGTCCAGCGAAGTGGTTGAGAACGGCCCCGGCTTGGTCTTGGTGATGATGCGCTCGCCCTCCGCCGGTGCCACCCCCTCGTGCAGTTCCACGTCTGGGGCGTAATCCGCGAACGGCCCGCCGCGATGGACAACGTAGATCACCGGAATGCCGGCGGCGCGTGCTCCCTCCAGTGCTCGGGCCGCATTGCGCACCACGGTTTCAGGCTCCGATGCCACGTTGTTAACGATTCGTTGCTGAAAGTCCATTATCAGGACGGCGGACCTTGCCGCCTCGATTCGCAGTGCTATTTGAGTCATCTCAAACCTCCGTGTTTTCTGGCCCTACAGAGTCGACAAAAGGCTTTTGTCACACACCCTCCAAGATTGCCTCTGGCTACTCCACCTCGCCATTGGCCCACGCGCGAATCAGGTGATGCGCAATGGCGGTGGGGCCAGGTACTGCCAGTATCTCGCTCCGATCCTCAAGGGCAAGCCGGACCTCCTCGCGGGTGAACCACTGGACGTCGGCCATCTCCTCCGGCTCGAAGTGAATGTCGGTGGTGGCGGCGTCGGCGTGGCAGCCGATCATCAGCGACGATGGGAAGGGCCACGGCTGCGAGGAGTGGTAGCGAACGGCTCCCACCTGGATGCCTGCCTCCTCCATTATTTCGCGCGCGACGGCCTCCTCGATGCACTCACCCTGGTCCATGAAGCCAGCCAGGGCCGAGTATCGCCGCATCGCCACCAGGCGCCCGCGGGACTGTCCCAGCAGGCAGCGTTCGCCGTCGTGCACCACGGTGATGACCACCGGGTCGGTTCGGGGGTAGTGTTCGGTGCCGCAGCCCCCATCCTCTTTCGGACGGCACCGGCGCACCTGCCCACCGCGTGCAATGCCGGTGGGTTGGCCGCAGACTGCGCAGAACCCGTGGCGTCCGTGCCAACTCAGCTGAGCCCGGGCCTGTGCCACGATGCCGGAATCGGTGCCGCTCATGTACTCGGCGGTGGTTCGGGCGTCCTCGAATGTCAGTCCGTCTCTTTCAATCTCGCCCTTGTCCACGCTGGAAACGTCCACCACGAAGTGCGAAACGCCGCCAAGCAGTCCCAGGAAGATGGGCTTGGTTTCCAGGTTCAGCCGCTGCAGGTCGTTCGGGTTCATCCACGTCAGGGCGTGGTCCGCTGAAACCGGCACGTTCAGTTGCCACATTGGGAGCATACGGCTGACCGGGTCGCTTGCCTGGGCCAGCAACCACTCCTCGTCCCTCCGCTCAACCTCGCACCGGTCCAGGGGGTTGCCGGCGAAGACGTGGGTAATTCGCTCGCGTCGTTCGTTCATAGTCCCATCCGTTCTGATATCGTCGCGCTATTCTACAACAACACGGGAGTGGAGTTCTGGTTACGGAGGCCACCCCGCAAAGTGTCACCAAAGAGCGTCATCCAAGACGGCGAATCCTCACCCCAAGCCCTCCCCCGAGGGAGAGGTAAAAAGATCCCCAGTGCTGGTTCCCCGAATTATGAGCGCGAATGCAAATCTCTCAAACTGTAAGGTGTCAGTCGCTTCAGCCTGGCCTGCCGCCCCGCTCCCCGGCCAGCAGGGAGAATGGAGAATAGCGGGGAGAATAAGGAAGCCGGTGTAACATCAGGCACGGCCCCGCCACTGTAGTCGGAGAGTCCCTCGGCACGGCGCATCCGGTCGCATCATAGATTGAGCAGACAGGTTGTTGCTCCACCAGTGCCCTCCTCCAGCAGGCCGGCCCCCTCTCATACTCCCGGCGATTCACCCGACCGCAATATGCACGATGAGTGTCGAAGGCCAGCATAAATGTCCGGCTAAGTGTTCAGCATAAATGTCACTTTGTTATGGCGCCACTGTATCGGATGTTGACGCAGTGAGAACAGGCCGGGACCGCCGCCCCGGAGGACCGTCGGCATCCATGTATTTCTTGATGGTTGCTCTGTGGATCCCCAACTCCCTCTCGATCGCCCGCAGCGACATCCCCTTGCGCATGGCTTTCTGAATCGCCTTCCATCTCTCCTTCTGCAGGAAGGTTGGTTTGCGCGGGGGGACAGTTGCGGGCGTCAAGGCAGCGGACGCACCTCCGGTTATGCCCGCTTGATCCTCCTCATCCGCTGCCCTTGAGTCCAGAGACTTGAGTGTCGTTGCCCAGCGCTGGTCAGAGTGTTTGGCCCCGGCGGGTGAGGCAGGAGGAGTGGCCGAATCTCCATGGCCGTTGCGGAGGAATGCTGGGCTGGGCGGCGCCTCCTGGGCATTGATGATGCGTTCCTCATGGCGCACCCTGAGCCGGCCGTCCAGTCCTTCCAGGACCTCCACAACCGCGCCGGCATAGCTGGGGCGTTCCGGCTCTGGCAGCAATTGAAGCGTATGCAGCTGGAACTTCACCGTATTGTCCTTGGCCACCTTCCTGCGGTGCTTGAAGCACAGGACCTGCTCCAAGGATAGATCAGGGCCCAGAGGCCGGTACGCGGACTCAGAGCATTGCGGGGGAACCTGGAAGCGCCGGTTGTATCGTGGCAGAAACTGCTCCAGCACCCCGTTGGCCTCCCTGATGCTGCTGGCGCCCGCCAACCGGAGTTCGGTGACCAGCCGGTCCTGGAAGGTTCCCGCAGCCCACTCCACGCGGCCCTTGGCTTGTGGCGAAAGGGCGAATATCATCTGTATCCCCAACTCGTCCATGGCCCGGCTGAACTGGGTCGACGTTCCGGGGAGGCCGGACCCCGGTGTGTGCCTGAAGACCCCGTGCCGGTCGACGTAGAGGGCGATGGGAATGCCAACGCTCTGCAGCAGGTCTTGGATCAGCAGGAAATAGGTGTAGGACTCCTCCTTCTCACAGAACAGGGCGTGGGCCACCGTGCCGGTGGCGTCATCGACTGCGATCAGCAACGTGAACGGCGGAACCTGATCCCCCAGCCACGGGTGGAAGCTGCCGTCCATCTGGATCAGCATCCCCTGTCGGGGCATTCGCTGGCGGCGTACCCGGTGCTTGGGCGGACGCCTTCGCTGCGGGCTCTTCAGCCCGGCGTTGACCAGGATGCGTCTGAGCGTGGTCCTGCCGACGGCAATTCCCTCGCGCTCATCCAGCAACTCGCTGAGATGGGTGTGGTTGGCCCCTGAATACCTGGTGCGAGCCAAATGGACCACATCGTACGCCACGGCCTCGGGCGTTGCATTGGGTGCTCTGCGACCCCGGTGGCCGTGGGCAACTGCGGCAGCTCCCCTCTCCCGGTAGGCCGCCAGAATGCGCCTGGTGTGCCGAGTGCTGACACCCATCAGCGTGGCCGCCTGGTCCAGCGTCATGTGCTCTGCCATCAGGCTGTTGAGAACCTGTAGTCTCGTCTGTTCCTTGGGAGTCAACGTCACATTCTCCATGGAGTGAATGTGACATTTATGAGGACCTGTTAGCCAGGACCTTTTCGCTGGACGTCAACACGATGAGTGGTGCATAATTTCCACCTCAGGAACGCCGAGGACTCTACCGGACCATCTACTAGAGGCGCCACATCCGCCTGTTACGCGATGACCCGTGCCACGGACGTGCAGGGCAATAAGCAGCCGGACAGCGTACCCTTCAAGTGGAAGGGCTATCTCGTCAGTCAGCCGGTGCCTCATCCCGTACTGGTGACGTTAGATTCCCCACAATGAACAAGGCGGCGCTATCGCCGCCTTGTTTATACAAAAGGCACCCCGGCGAGCCGGGTCACAGATTCAGGGGATGTTCCTCGTAGTCCCTGACCTTGTCGTAGATCTGCAGGCGGTGCCGGAATGCTTCCAGCACGAAGATGCGGTCGTGTTCGTCTACAATTACCGACACGGGACGGCGGAAGCGCCATTCCGGCTCCAGGTCGACCCGTCGCCGGGCCTTCACGATGTCCGGGTTGGCGTCGATGTAGGTCTGCGTCCATGGTGACGGTTGCTGTGCATCGCCCACCAGCGAGGTGATGAACCGTCCGTCGGATGCGTAAACCTGCAGCAGATGAGCGCCCCAGTCCGTGACGTAAACGTCGCCATCGGAGTCCACAGCCACGCTGGTCGGCCGTTCAAGGGCACCCACTCCGGAGACGGAGGCCTCGAACTTGAGCAACAGGCTGCCGTCGCTGTCAAACTTCTGCACCCGCTGGTTACCCCAGTCGGCCACGTAGACCGCGCCATCGGAGCCGATGCAGACACCCCACGGCATGTCGAGTTCCCCGTCGCCGCTGCCGTGGCTGCCGAACCCGCCCAGGTACTCGCCGTCCCGGGTGAAGCGCTGGACGCGGTGGTTCAGGCTGTCCACCATCACCACGCTGCCGTCTGTGTCGAAAGCTATGCCGGCAGCTCCGTTGATCTGACCCGTACCACTGCCCGCCTCACCCCAACTGGACATAAAAGCGCCTTCCGGGTCGAAGATCGAGACGCGGTTAAGGAAATCGTCGGTGGCGAATACGTTGTTGTCGCCGTCCAGGGCGATGGCGCGGGGCCAGATGAACTGCCCGTCGCCGCGGCCGAATGCTCCGAACTGCCCGAGGAACTGGTGGTCGAGGGTGACGCGGCTGACGCGCTGGCCCAGTTCTTCGGCGCCCCGGTTGATGACGTACACGATGCCCGGATCCCCGTTAGACCCGGGTGCCAGGGCCATATCCTGGGGCGTCCAGAATCCCTGCCCCGACATTCCGTACATGCCCAGGCAGTAGCTGTAGTCGAAAACCCTGCCTGCTGCCACTGTCGTTAGCATAGTTGCACCTCGCCAGTAATGTAGGGGCGCACAGCCGTGCGCCCCGTCGACGATTGTGAGGGAATGTCCGCGGCTACACGAAGTCCATCTGCTCGAACTTGCCGCCGACGATGGGTACCGGGTCCAGGCCCAGCCAGCGGTCGATGATGGTGGAGTAGAAGCCCCGGAAGTCATAGTTGGGGGCCAGGTCGCCCTGCTGCAGGTCCTCGGGCTTCAGCGACGGGTACTGGCTGTACATCCCGCCCTTGACCTGGTTGCCGATGACGAAGGCCGCGCCGGCCGCACCATGGTCGGTGCCGGTGCCGTTGTCCCTCACCCGGCGCCCGAACTCGGTAAACAGCACCATTATCAGGTTGTCGCCGGCGTCGTGCTCCTTCAGATCGTCGAAGAAGTCGCTGATGGCGCTGGACATATCGATCCAAAGCTTGGTGTGCATGGGTGGCTGGTTGAAGTGCGTGTCGAAGCTACCGTTCTGGGTGTAGAACAACTGCGTGCCGAGGTCGGCCAGGTAGACCTGGGCGATGTCGCGCAGGTACTTGGCGATGGGCGTCTCGGCGTACTCGACTGTGGACGAATAGTGTTCGGGGGCGCTGCGGATGATGTCGGCCCCCTGCAGCGCGTCGCGGCCGGTCTGGCCCAGGTAGTCCATCACTGCGCCGGTGCCCACTGCCGGGGCGTACATACGGGCAAAGCGGTCCAGGATCTGTGCACGTTCGGCCTCCGCCGACACGCCGGGGACGCTGGACAGCACGCCGTAGGACTCCAGGCTGGAGACCGACGTTACAGGCACGCCGCGCAGCGACAGGGCGCGGGGCAGGCCCTGCCCGAAGTTGACGCCCTTGAGCACATTCTCGGCATTGGGGTCGAGGTCGCGAATGACGCGGCCAGCCCAGCCCTCGGTGCCGACGATGTCCGGCTCGCAAGTGTGCCAGATGTCCATGGAGCGAAAATGCGAGCGGGGCGAATCTTCGTAGCCGATGCCATGGATGATGGCGACCTTGCCCTCATCGTACAGCTTCTTGAAGGGCGCCATGTTGGGGTTGAAACCCAGCTCACCGTCGATGGGCAGGACCTGGTCTTCGGGTATGCCGACCCTGGGCCGGGCATCCCGATAGTGGCCGCTGGTGTAGGGAATGATGGTGTTCAGGTAGTCGTTGGCGCCGGTCATCTGCAGTACCACGACCACCGGGTCCTTTTTGGTAGTAGCCATTGCGCTCCTCCGCTTTCTGTGCGATGGGGGCCGGCCCTCCGGCAGTTGCGACCGGAGGACAAAAAGAACGAATGGAAAATCAGGCGAACTGGAAATCCCGCGATGCTGCAATCAGGGCCAGCATCAACCCGACCCGCCTCTCGGCGTCGTCACTGTCCCAGGTCAGATCGCCGCCCTCCCGGGCCTGCTCAAGCAGCTCGGAGTAGGTGGCCTCGCTGACTTCCACGGGCCCGGCCAGCTCCAGGCTGGCATCGACCAGCTGCGCCGGGGTCATAGGCCCTCGCTCCCGCAGGTTGGCGATGATGGCCTGAACACCTGGCAACTCGGTATTGCCCAGCAGACCGGCGGCGAAATTGACTCGTCGCACAAGCGCGCCCCCGTCAATCCACTCCGCACCGGTGTGCCAGCTTTCGACGCTGGGGGGATTCAGCAGTTCCTGTCCCTGGTAGGCGCACTCGAAGGCCAGCTGGTTGAAACCGGGGCGTGGGCCCTGATAGTTGCCTGCCAGCTTGGCTGTGCCAATCACCAGCTCGGCGGGACTCTTCACCCGCGAATACCGGGCCGCCTTGAAGAAGTCGGAGTTGAACAGCGTTCGCAGCATCTCGCGGATGTCGCCGCCGGTCCGGTTGCAGGTGTCGATCAGCGCGTCTACGGCGGCAGGGTCGTTGGGTGGCGTGATGTTCCAGCTTGGTACCTGTGGCTCATCGGCCACGAAGAAGTTGTAGAGGTGGCGCGCCAGGAAGCGGGCGCTGGCCGGCTGTTTCACCACGATGTCGATGATGTCCTGTCCGTCGAAGTTACCGGTGTTGCCCAGGAAGGTTTTTTCGCCGTCGTCGTGATCCTCGGGGCGGTATTCGAAACTCCAGTAGAAACGACCCAGCGGGTTGCGCGGGATCTTCGGGCCGATGGTCCAGCCGGTGAAGGCTCGTGAGGCCTCCTTGATGTCGTCCTCGGAGTAGTTGCCCACTCCCATGGAGAACAGCTCCAGCAGCTCACGGCCCCAGTTCTCGTTGATGGCTCCCATGTGGTTCCCGTTGTTGTCCAGCCAGAAGATCATGGCCGGGTTGCGGGCCAGCTCCACCAGCAGGTCGCGGAAGCTGCCCATCCCGTGCTCGCGGAACATGATGATCTGCTGGGTCAACTCCGGCGGGTTGTCCACCTTGGAGTTGCCGGTGGCGAAGAGCTGGTGCCAGAAAAGCGCCATCTTTTCTTCCAGCGGCCTCTGGGTGTTGATCATACGGTAGACCCACTCGGCCTGGTTCAGCGGTGGGCCCAGCGCACCCTCGTAGCCCGGCATGAACCGGTAGAGGAGGTCATTGTCGACGGGCTCAAACCGCTCGGGATGCAGGAGCTCGTCCACTGTCTCCTCGTAACCCTTTGCGGTGCGGGCCACCAGCTCCTCATAAGACGCACCGAACCCGGCACGTCGCATCAGGTGGCCCATAAGTGCAATTTGTTCTTTGTCAGGCATTGAAGACCCTCCTGAAGATTTGGTTCTGTTCATGAGGGGAAAATTGCGCGACGTTATGCGCTTTGGCTTGCTCTCCCAATCCTATGTATTACGTCCACTGATGTCAATGGAACAACGTTAATGGCTACGATGGCCAGTCCCGTGTATCTACCCTGCTTAAGGGTGAAACCGGTTCTTCCTTAATTATGCCTTAGAATCCGGTGTGGCTATTGTTTTGCAAAGCATTCCAGAGAAAGCTTGGCAATACCTGGCAAGTCCTGTACCTGGCAAGTCCTGTACCTGGCAAGTCCTGTACCTGGCAAGTCCTGTAAAGGGCAATCTGCATTCAAGGGTATGTAACATGTCCAACAGGATGATCGGTGCCACCGGTTGTCGCCGAATGGCGGGGCGATTTGCGGCCTTGGTGGCCTTGCTTCTTTTGTCTATTCTGGCCGCATGTGGGGACGCGACTCCTACGGCTGAACCGGTTGCCACCGCTTACACTCCCACGGCGACTGCTGTTCCAGCCACAGTGACGTCTGGCCCGTCGGCAACGATAACGGCCTCCCCCGCGGTGGCAACTGAGCCGGCGCGTCCAACCCCGTCGGTTGAGGCGCCATCTCCCACCGCTACGGGCGCGCCCGCCCCCACTGCTGCGTCTACACCCGTGCCGACTACCGCAGCCACGGCCGAACCGACGCCTCCCGCGGTCGCTCAGTTCGTTTCCGATGAACATCAGATGGCCTCCATGGATGTCTTCAGCCTCGTCGTGGAGCTAATAGACGAACTGGGCCACTGTGAGTCTGCTACCCCCGAAGAGCATCACGCTGCCGATCTGCTGAAGGTAAGGTTCGACGCGCTGGGATACAAATCCGAGATACAGCCTTTCACGTTCCAGTTTTTCGATATTTTTGATTGGTACTACGGCACCAGGGAGGCGGCAATGGTTTCCGTACAGTCACCGGTGGAGGAGAGTCTTCCCGGGATCCTGCTCACCACGACGCCCAACGGCGGTGAGAACTCCGGCCCGCTCACACCAGTTGATCTCGCGGAGGACGGCCTGTCGGGGAAAATCGCCCTGATCCAACCAGATGAGGTCACGTTGAACGATCCTGAGGCAATGCTGGCCTTGCAGGACCAGGTCAACGGGGCAGGCGATGCCGGGGCGCTTGCCGCGATCATCACCGGCCCCATCAGCGGAATCGAAGCGTACCGGCCCCTGATGGCAGTCGATTCGGCTATCCCGGCCCTCATTCTTTTGCCCGGTGAAGCGAACCTCCTTAGATGAACAAATGAAAGCTGGGGAGGTGGTCGTTTCTGTGAAAATCGACACAGGGCACCTAGTACTACAACGACGCTTTGCAAGAAAGGGGCTTTGAACCCCTATTCATGGCGACCTGCCCACACGCTTGACAGCTTTATTGTCGTACCTTCCTCGAAGCGAATTCAGGTCAAAATCACACGAATTTGAGAAAACGTCGTTGTAGTACTAGTAGTGCAACAGCGTAGGATTGATAGATAATTAGCTGTGGTATTGCCGGGACACGTCAAAAGCTAAGGTGATGTTGGGAGGATGGGGATGCCAGCGAAGAGGTACCGGGTCAGTCTGAGTGTAGAGGAGCAACAGGAACTGAAGGGACTGGTGTCCCGGGGACGGACGGCAGCATATAAACAGACCCACGCCCGCATTATGCTGCTCAGCGATGAAAATCAAGAGCGCGGGGCGATGAAGGACGAGGAAATAGCCCGGGTCCTGAGGGTGGGGGACGCCACGGTGGGACGGGTGCGCCGCCGCTGTGTTGAGGAGGGAGTGGAGGCAGCCTTGGGACGCAGGGAGCAGGTCAACCGCCGCCCGAGGAAGCTGGACGGCCAAGGAGAGGCCCACCTGACTCACCTCGCTTGTAGCGAACCGCCGGAGGGCCGTGCCGGTTGGACGCTGCAACTGCTGGCTGACCGGCTGGTGCAATGTGAGATAGTGGACAGCATCAGCCCCGAGACGGTGCGCCAAACGCTGAAAAAAACGAACTCAAGCCTTGGCTGAAGGAGTGCTGGTGCATCCCGCCCAAGGCCAATGCCGAGTTCGTCTGTGCCATGGAGGACGTGCTGGAGGTGTATCACCGTCAGTTCGAGGACAACGAGGTGCTGGTGTGCCTGGACGAGACCAGCAAGCAACAGGTGAGGGAGACCCGCAGCCCCTTGCCGCCGCGTCCGGGGACTGCCATGGCCTACGATTACGAATACGAGCGCAACGGGGTGAGCAACCTGTTCATGCTGTTCGCGCCCTTGGAGGGGTGGCGGCGGGTGGAGGTGACGGACCAGCGAACCAAGGCTGACTGGGCCCGGGTGGTGCGACAACTGGTGGATGTGGACTACCCGGACAAAGGCCGGATAGTCTTGGTGATGGACAATCTGAACACCCACCGCCTCTCGTCCCTGTACGAGGCCTTCGAGCCTGCAGAGGCGAGACGCATTGCCGAAAAGCTGGAAATCCACTACACGCCCAAGCACGGCAGTTGGCTGAACATGGCCGAGATAGAACTGGGAGTGCTGGCGCGCCAGTGTCTGGACCGCCGGATACCGGACCAGCAGACATTGAAGCAGGAAACCAAGGCTTGGCAAGGGCAGCGGAACCACGACGCAATTCGGGCCAACTGGCGTTTCACCACCCAGGACGCGCGCATCAAGCTCAAGTCCCTCTATCCCTTAATTCAACACTGATGGACTACTAGTAGTGCAACAGCGTAGGATTGATAGATAATTAGCTGTGGTATTGCCGGGACACGTCAAAAGCTAAGGTGATGTTGGGAGGATGGGGATGCCAGCGAAGAGGTACCGGGTCAGTCTGAGTGTAGAGGAGCAACAGGAACTGAAGGGACTGGTGTCCCGGGGACGGACGGCAGCATATAAACAGACCCACGCCCGCATTATGCTGCTCAGCGATGAAAATCAAGAGCGCGGGGCGATGAAGGACGAGGAAATAGCCCGGGTCCTGAGGGTGGGGGACGCCACGGTGGGACGGGTGCGCCGCCGCTGTGTTGAGGAGGGAGTGGAGGCAGCCTTGGGACGCAGGGAGCAGGTCAACCGCCGCCCGAGGAAGCTGGACGGCCAAGGAGAGGCCCACCTGACTCACCTCGCTTGTAGCGAACCGCCGGAGGGCCGTGCCGGTTGGACGCTGCAACTGCTGGCTGACCGGCTGGTGCAATGTGAGATAGTGGACAGCATCAGCCCCGAGACGGTGCGCCAAACGCTGAAAAAAACGAACTCAAGCCTTGGCTGAAGGAGTGCTGGTGCATCCCGCCCAAGGCCAATGCCGAGTTCGTCTGTGCCATGGAGGACGTGCTGGAGGTGTATCACCGTCAGTTCGAGGACAACGAGGTGCTGGTGTGCCTGGACGAGACCAGCAAGCAACAGGTGAGGGAGACCCGCAGCCCCTTGCCGCCGCGTCCGGGGACTGCCATGGCCTACGATTACGAATACGAGCGCAACGGGGTGAGCAACCTGTTCATGCTGTTCGCGCCCTTGGAGGGGTGGCGGCGGGTGGAGGTGACGGACCAGCGAACCAAGGCTGACTGGGCCCGGGTGGTGCGACAACTGGTGGATGTGGACTACCCGGACAAAGGCCGGATAGTCTTGGTGATGGACAATCTGAACACCCACCGCCTCTCGTCCCTGTACGAGGCCTTCGAGCCTGCAGAGGCGAGACGCATTGCCGAAAAGCTGGAAATCCACTACACGCCCAAGCACGGCAGTTGGCTGAACATGGCCGAGATAGAACTGGGAGTGCTGGCGCGCCAGTGTCTGGACCGCCGGATACCGGACCAGCAGACATTGAAGCAGGAAACCAAGGCTTGGCAAGGGCAGCGGAACCACGACGCAATTCGGGCCAACTGGCGTTTCACCACCCAGGACGCGCGCATCAAGCTCAAGTCCCTCTATCCCTTAATTCAACACTGATGGACTACTAGGGATATTCTGAACAAGCCTTTTTTACTCGAGACATGTCGGACGTGGCAGCGGAGGGGGCGGCGGCCGCGGTCTGGGCGCTCTTTACCGCCGCTCAGCCCCTTGCGTTTAGTCCCTGATAGGGCCTCAGGGAGCTTGGTACAGGCCGGAGGACTGGCCGGGAAGGCCGCTGGGCGCACTACCCCCTCAGTCGTCCCTCCGCCGCCAGCAGGTTGCCCAGGCCGAACAGCAACGCCAGGCGCTCCGTGTTCTTGGCCAGCCCCCAGTAGCGCACCTTGCCGTATCCGAACAGCCGCTTCAACCGCAGGAACGGATGCTCCACTTTAGCCCTCACCGATGCCTTCGCTTTCTCCAGCAGCGCCTCATCACTCCCAGGATCGAGTCCCCGGCGTTTCCCCGGACGCATCGCCACCCGCCAGTCCACATCCAGTCCCAGGTTCTCCTTCCGCTTGTGTACTCCCTGATAACCTGCGTCTCCCCAGACCACTGTCTCGCCACCGTGCAGCAGGTTGTGGGCCTCCATAATGTCATGCACGTTGGCCGCAGTCGCCGTCATGCTGTGCACTATCCCCGTCTCACAGTCCACCCCGATATGCGCCTTCATCCCGAAATGCCACTGGTTCCCCTTCTTGGTCTGGTGCATCTCAGGGTCCCTCTCCCTGGCCTGGTTCTTGGTCGATGACGGAGCTTCGATGATGGTGGCGTCCACGATGGTTCCCTCTCGCAACCTCAGCCCTTGGGAGTCCAGGTGGGCGTTGATTTCCTCCAAGAGGCCCTGCCCCAGGCTGTGGTTTTCCAACAGATGACGGAAGTGCAAAATCGTGGACTCGTCGGGCAGGGGACCGGAGAGCTTCAGTCCTGCGAACCGCCGCACCGGCTCGGACTCGTAGAGCAGGTCCTCCATTCCGGGGTCGCTGAGGTTGTAGAAGAGCTGGACGCAGTGGACCCTGAGCATGACCGGTAGCGGGTAAGGGTGGCGGCCCTTGCCAGCCTTGGGATACACGGGGCGGATGCGGCCCTCCAAGCTCTGCCAGGGAATCAGACCGTCCATGCGCTCCAGGAAGAGTTCACGGCGGGTCTTGCGCTTCTTGCCCTGATATTCCAGGTCGGCAAAGGTGGGCTGGTCCATACAACCTCGTAACCGATCAGCATCGGGCTATTCAGCCTAACTATGCCACATGGCCGCCCACTTGTTCAGAGTATCCCTAAAGCCAAAGTGGGCTGTGCATTCGAGGGGCGATGAAGATTGGCTTGGTTGCGTCAGTGAAGCCATCCCATCCACACTTGAACAATGATCCGGCACCGCCGCTGCACCTCCACCATCTGCGCATTTCACCTTGGCTTTGGTTTAGGATGTCGCCCCAACTCCACTCGGTTGAGGCGTTTTCGACAGGCAGAAATCCATGTGGGCCGTCGAGGTCAAGCCCCACCTCCTCGAAGGCCTCGGCCAAGCTGGAACCGTTTTCCTCGGTCAATAACAGCGCAGCAGTGGGCTTGACCGCCTTCCCCGCCCAATCGCTGCCGTCCTCCATGGCACGCAGCCAGGTCAGCGTCATCGTGCTCTTGCCGAGCTTTGGGCGTGAGTGGAAGAGGGTCAGGCCTTGTCCGGGCAAAATGCCGTCGACTAGCCAAGTGGGGGTCGGGGCGCTTTCAACGAGTTCGCGGGCGCTCAACGGATACAGCAGAGGCTCGTCTTGGGGCAGCTTGGAACGATACTTCTCGTACGCGTTGATGATGCGGGGGTCGCGGCCAACGGTGCCCTCCGCGAGGTCATCCCAAAAGAAGCTGGCGAACTCGACGGGCTGGTTGTTGTGGTCAACGAGGATGGGTTCGGTGGCACCAACCCGGGGATCGGGCTGGGGATACAGGGCGTTGTCGTGCCCTCGGTACATCGTCTTGGTGGTCATAGCCTTCTCCTTGCGCCTGCTATCCCCCCGCCGTGGATTCGCTGGCGGGACGGGCGGCCAACCCGCCCCGAGGCCCAGCTGTTAGCAAGGAGATGCTACGTTTTCATTAAAACTCATTCCCTGAATTCGTAACAGACTGACTGATTGTCAGCCCCCACAAATGACCCAGAGTCATCCCCACATAAACCCAAAGTAGTGATAATTCGACGTCTGAGACCCGTCCCATGCAAATACGCGCACGCGCAGCCCCCTAGAGAATAGAAGTGAGTGTGCGTATGAATAAGAAAACGCACACACACACCCCACGCTAAGGGGGTGGTGTTTGCGCGTTTGTTTTCCATTCACACTCCGAGGCAAAAGAAAAGCCCCTGCATTGGCAGGGGCTTTCTCAGTGGTCAAGTGAGTGGGTATCAGCCGCAGACGTAATCGGCCCACGTCTGCATCAACTCCCGCCTTCGGGCCAGCAGGTCGCTCCTCATGTACGCCTGTTCGGTGCTGCTGCCGATGCTATGGGCCAGGGAGGCCTCACAGACTGCCCAAGACGCCCCGGACTGTTCGGCGGCCCAATTCCGGAAGCTGGACCTGAACCCATGAACAGTTGACGGTATCTCCAGCCGCCGCATCAGCTGGGTCAGGGTCATATCACTCACCGCCTTGCCCGTCCGTGGTGCCGGGAATAACAGCCCGTCCGGGCCGCTGATGCCCCAAGCATCCCGCAACGTCTCCATGGCCTGTGTGGACAAGGGGATTCTGTGTTCCTTCCCCGCCTTCATCCTCCCGGCTGGGATGGTCCAAGTGGCGCACTCCCAATCAATCTCGGTCCAGTCGGCGCCCCGTACCTCACCGGATCGGACAGCCGTGAATACCAGCAGCCTGAATGCCAGCTTCGTCAGTGGATAGCAGGTGCTCAGCCCCACCTTGCGGAGTGCGGCGGGAACATCGGCATAGGGCAGGGCCCGGTGGTGTTCCTTCATATTCCGCTGACTTGGCAGCACCTTTAGCAGGTGTTTCCCAGCGGGATTGTCCTGCCTATGGCCCCTTGCAACTGACCAGTCAAAGACGGTTTCGCACCTTTGCCGGAGACGGGAAGCGGTTTCGTGCTTCGTCATCCAGATCGGCTCCAGCACGTCCATCACATGGGCGGTGGTGATCGCGTGAACGGGCATGTCACCGATTACGGGGAAAGCATACGTCGCCAGCGTGTTCCGCCATTGGTCAGCATGCTTGTCATTTTTCCAAGTGGGGCGCCGCATCTTGAGGACGGCAGCGGTGGCTTGGCTGAAGCTGGGTACCGGGGCAGGACTACCCTGAACCTCAAGCCGCCCCTCCCTTGCATCCTCTTTCAGCCCGGTTGCGGCTTTTCGGGCGTCCTTCAGGCTCACCTCGGGGAAGCTGCCCAAGCCCCGCATAACCGCCACGCCGCCCGCCTGCCCGCGCCAGACCCAGCGCCGGTTGCCTCGGGCATCAATTTTCAGGGCAAGGCCGTTTCCGTCGGCGTACGTTCCCGCCTCCGTCAGCTTGGGGATCGCCTGGGCATTAAGCGCCCGCTCCAGTGTCTTGGGCATTGTCCGTCCCTCCCGAGTTTTTTGTATAGGAGCTCTTGTGTAGGCTATTGTACCCAAAGCTCGTATACAAAAAAAGTGGGGCAGTGAGGGGGATGACTGACTGTCATCCTCTCCGTATACAAAAATGTATACAAAAAAAGGGGATGACAGCCTGTCATCCCTACTTTTTGTAGCTACGATTGAGGTTTTCTGGCGGAGAGAGTGGGATTCGAACCCACGGTACAGTTGCCCGTACTCCGGTTTTCGAGACCGGCGCTTTCGTCCACTCAGCCATCTCTCCGCGAGTGGAGTCAGGGATGACTCCCTGGCCTGTGCCGGCTGCCAGCAGCAGAACCGCCAAGGGTGGGAGGCATTGGCCTATCAGGCCAATTGGACGCCCTTTGGATCCAGTTTAACGAAATCCGTATGTAGCGGCAAGAGTCGCACACCGTGGCCCAGGGCAATTGCGTCTTGATTTCAGCAGCTCAGCAGGTTGGGGGGAGGAGTCGGCATTACCGGTTTGCAGGGTCTGTTTTTTTTGTTATTCCGATCATTTCCGCCATTCCCAGTTGGCCGCTGGTTCAAAGCAGGCCCTCCGGGAAGTAAGGCGGGTGCTGTCTGCTAACCGTTATACACATAGAACATATGTTGTAGAGAGGAAGCAGGCTTGGCAAGGGGCGAATGACTCCACAATGAGATTCCAGGTTTGAAGACGCGATTGCCCTGCCCCGTTGCCAGGGCCTTTTAATTGTTGGTGCAGATGCCGATGAGAAAGACAGCCTCCCAGGGTTTCCAGCCGTAGTGTCGCAGGGCCGCCGATATGTTTTTCACCCCACTCAGCCGCAGCAAACCATTGACCAGGTTGCGCAACGCCGCCAGCAGTTGCGGCGCCGACCCAGTCCTCGCCGTATACCACGTCCCTCACCCAGTGCAGCCGGTTTTCTATCCTCCAGTGCCCCCGCCAGATCTCCAGCAACCTAGCAGCATCCGCCTGTTCCGCCGGCAGGCTGGTGATGGCGTAAGCCCGCTCGACAGTCTCCTTGCCCTGGTGCCTCCTGGTTCGTTCCACGCAGTAGACCTGTCCCAAACCGGCCAACCCAAGTACCCGTTCAAGGCTACCGATGCCAACAATCGCCGGTGTTCCCACCGGTCCCCATAACCGCCCTCCAGGCTCGCCTCGCCAAAGCCCTCGCCCCAATGAGGATGTTCGAACAGCAGGCTCACCGCCTCCTTCACCCCAGGCTGGTTGTCCTTCACCACCCAGAAGAAGTCCCCGCCCTGCTCCAGGATGCTTCGGCTCAACTCCCGCTGTGCGTAGAGGGCGTCCCCAGTAACCACCCTGCTCTTGAGTTCCAGTTCGGCCAGTACTCCGGAGGCCATCCCCAGTTCACTCTCCTTGCGATCCCCCTGACCGCCCCCTTTTGTCCCAGTACCAGGCCGCTCTCCCCAGCATATGCCGCCACCAGCCTGACCCCGGGCAATTCACCGCCGTGTATCCCCCGCAGGGCCTTGCCGTCTATGGCAATGGTGGCCTCCCCCTCCCCCAAGCACTCCTGGGCCCAGCGGCCCAGCGCTGCCTCGAAGGCGTCCGTGTCCAAGCGCCGAAACACATGATGCAAAGTGGCCACGCACGGGGTCCGCTCCCGGCTGAATCCCAGGGACTGCGCTAACTGGGGATGTTCCCGGCCCCACTGGGCGATGGCGTACAAACTCCTGGCGCCGCCCAGCATGGCGCATACCGACAGGGCCAGAACTGCTGGCAAGGGATGGCGCACTCCCTTGGGCTTCCGCGGATCCTCTACCTCACTCAGGGCCTCCAGCAGTCCGGGCCCCCAATCGCCAACACTCCCATCCCACACAACCTTCCCCCACACTCCCCGTAAATCTCACCTGATTATCCAACAACCCAAACGACCCTTTCTACAATTAATAAACCCTGGGAAACAGGGCCTCTTAGTTGTCCCCTACCCTCTGGGAGAGGGTTGTCTGGGGGTGGAATTCCGGGATGACACTATGTGCCCTCACCAGCGGCGACGCCCTAACCCTAACCTTCTCCCAGGGTGAGAGGAAACAACGAAAATGCCCTGAGTGATTCTATAAACGGCCTGAGGTCTGCCTGCCAGAGTGGAGGCACGTCGACCGCTCAACCGGCATTGGATGCCGGGCGATGTCGTGGAAACTGTATACTGGTGTCTCAAGGTCTCAGACAGCATTGAGTCCCGACCCGCTATTCCAGCGCATGGAGGCCCCCGTTGAGCCAGCAGTTGTATTTGAGCGTAGTCGACCAGTCTCCGGTCAAGTCGGGACACACGGCGGGCGATGCGCTGCGAGAGACCATCGAGCTGGCGGCGGCGGTGGAGGAGATGGGCTACCATCGCTATTGGCTGGCCGAGCATCACAGCCTGCCCAACTTCGCAGGCACCAGCCCCGAGGTGCTCATCGGCCACGTCGCCGCCCGCACCAAGAAAATCAGGGTCGGCAGCGGCGGCATAATGCTTTCCCACTATAGCGCCTTCAAGGTCGCCGAGAACTTCAGGATGCTGGATTCGCTGCACCCGGGCCGCATCGACCTTGGAATAGGGCGGGCGCCGGGCAGCGACCAGATAACGGCGGCGGCCCTGTCCTTTCCCAACCACCCCAGGGAGATACGCCATTTTCCGCGGCAGGTGGTGGACCTGCTTGGTTACCTGCGCGGCGACCTGGAGGACGGGCACATTTTCTCGCAGATCCAGGCCGGGCCGGACCGGGAGCCGGTTACAGCCCCGGAGGTGTGGCTTCTGGGGTCGCGCTACGAGAGCGCATACATGGCGGCACAGCTGGGGCTACCCTTCGCCTACGCCCATTTCTTCGGCATCGCGGTGGAGGAGGGACCGGCCATCGCCGCCAACTACCGGGAGAACTTCAAGCCGTCGTTGTACCTGTCGGAGCCCAAGGTGAACGTCGGAGTGCACGTGATCTGCGCCGAGACGGAGGAGGAGGCGCAGCGGCTGGCGGGCCCGCGCAACCTGGCACGGCTGCAGAACATCACAGGCCGCGCCAAGGGCATACCGTCGGTGGAAGAGTCTATAGCCTACCAGTATTCGACCGACGAGTACCGGTTCGTGCGGCAGTACGCCGAGGTCTGTGCTGACGGAGACCCGCAGCAAGTTAAGGAGCAGCTGGACGACATCGCGGACATGTACCAGACCAACGACCTGAGCATCGTCACCATCTGCCACGACTACGCCGACCGGAGACGCAGCTACGAGCTGGTGGCGGAGGTCTGCGGGTATTCTGAAGATTCTTCGGACAAAGCCGGACAATAATCGCGCTGTCCGCCCAGCCTTCTCCTGGCACCTCCGTGAAGCGTCAAGGTGTACGCGTCTCCCCAATGTTTGCGGGGCTGCTGATGCATACCATTTCACCCTAACCCCGATCCTCTCCCTCAAGGAAGAGGGAGAACCAAGAGGCGGTGGGACGCCTGACTAGCTGCCCGGGGCGAGCGCTTCGATGGTGTTGATGTGGGATGTCTTGTTGTCGCCGATGGCGAAGGGTGCGACGACGGGCAGCTGCAGGCCGGCGTCCCGGCGGCGCTCCAGGGCGGCGCGGCATTCTTCGGGGCTGCCGACCACGGCGAGCTGGTCCTGCATTTCCTTGGTGATGGCCTCTGAGGCGCGGGCCAAGTCTCCAGCAGCGAGGGCCTCGGCAGCCTCGGTCATCTCGTCGCCGAAACCGGTCTCGACGAAGAAATTGCGGTAGAAGGTGTTGCTGGCGTAGCGGGCCACCTGGCTCCTCAACTCAGCGCGCACCGCGTCTTGGTCTCCTCCCGCGGCCACGCGGACGTAGCCGGCGATGTCGATATCCGAGATGTCCCGGCCAGCCATCCTGGCGCCGCGCTTGATGTGCTCAACCGCCTGGGGGATGAAGTTCTCTGCAGTCCAGTTCATCAGCACGCCATCGGCCATCTCTCCGGCCAGCTCGAGCATCTGCGGGCCCAAGGCGGCGATGTAGATGGGCACACGCTCAGGGGGCGCGGCGCCGCCCAGCGAGGCCGCAGCAATCTTGAAGTGCCAGCCCTCGGTGGCGACGGTGTCGCCGGACAGCAAACCTCGCACGATCCTGATGGTTTCCCGAAGTCGCGCGATGGGCCGGCGGAATTTCACCCCATCGCGGCCCTCTACAGTGGGGCGATGTCCCACGCCCAGGCCGAGGATGAAACGGTCACCGGACACGGCCGCCATCCCGGCGGCACCCATCGCGGTGTTAGTGGCAGTGCGGGCATAGACCGGCAGGATGCCGGTGCCCAAGCGCACTCGTTCCGTTTTCATGGCGATGGTCGCAAGGGCGGTCAGGGAGTCGCGCCCGCCCCCTTCGGGGACCCAGACGGTCTCGTAGCCTCGGTCCTCGGCCAGCTTGCCCAGCTCCTGGAGGTCCTGTGGCGTCAGCGATGGGTCGTTTTCGAATCGCACTCCGTATCGGGCCATAGCTGCTCAACCCCAGTCTTATCAAATAAGGAAAGTCTGAAAGTCCAACGTCATGCTAACATAGACTGGAATCCTGCGGATTTTGGGCGACTGATTACGAAGGAGTCTTGGTCTGGCGGTCCCACCGGATTTGGAGCAGACACATTGCCCCAGGCTTGGGGGTTTGTCGGAACAGCAGGCTGCGATTTTAGTCACCATAAGTGCCCCGGAAGTGCCCCGGACTATGTGTAACAGAGCGGCAAATATCCTGATCGTAAACTCTGCTACCGCAGGGATGTTTTATCCTAACCTTACTCCCCGGACTTCGTGACGGTGGTAGTTTCTTACCCAGCGCATGGACCTGCGGTTGCTCGCGTAGTAACTGCTTACCGAAAACGGCCTGATGAGGTCCAGGAATCGTTGGGATGGCCGAGACTGGACGCGACTCCATGATTGATACTCCCGCTTTGAACTGGCCCGAACTCCAGAGCGTGATGTATTGGTACACCGGAACGGTACGAGACGGAGAGACCGACGACCTGTTTGTTGACAGCCTGCTGGGGCTTTTCGTAGACAACGGAGATGCGATAAACACAGATGCCAGCGAAACCGTCGACATGATGATACGATTCCGATACTTGGGATGTCATCGGTCTTGAAATCGAACTCTTTGTATATCACTTCCTGCAAAAGCACACTGGATTCGCCAACGATTGGGCAGTTCTCAAACCGGAGGGCGACGATGGGTTCCACAATAGTTCGTGGCTCACTGGCGATGTCGCTCTCGACTATGCCAACCGCCTAAAGGAATCGGCCCGTCAGGGAACGCTGGTTGCTGACGGACCCAGCGCGGATCGAGGGGATGTATTGTTATGGCAGAAATCGGACGAGCAAGCATGAAATCGGGGGAGCGGTCAACGCTCCTCTGAGGCACTATTACTGTTGGTCTGCGCTCCCTTACACTCCCATCTGCGTGGCGAGGTGGCGGAAGTCGGCGGCGACTATATCGAAGGACGGGTCGGGCGTTGGGTCAGGCTTGCGGTCGGGGCCAAACTCCATGGGCCGTGGGACGAACGCAGTCCTGAGACCCTGCGCTCCGGCGGCCAGCAGGTCGTTCTGGTGGGCGGCGACCATCATCACCTGTCCGGGCTCCAGGCCAAGCAGCTCCGCGCCGGTGAGGTACGTTTTCGGGTCGGGCTTGTAGGCATGGGCCAGCTCGGCGCCGAGGATCACGTCCCATGGCAACCCGGCGTACTTGGCCATGTTGGTCATCAGGGCCACGTTGCCGTTGGACATGGTGCCGATGATGTACCTGGCCTTGAGACGGGACAGCCCCGCTGGAGAGTCGGGCCACGGGTCAAGGTTGTGCCACGCAAGGCTGAGCTCATCGATTTCCTCGTCGCTGATGCCTTTGATGCCGAAATCGTCCAGCAGCTCGACGAGGCCCATACGGTGCAGCACATCCAGCTTGGTCCAGGGCAGCTCGCCGGTACGAACCCTGTTCATGTAGGGCTGGTACTTGCCGCGCCATCCGTCGGCGAAGGCCGCCCAGTCGGCCTCAATGCCGTGGGCCGCGCCGAAGGCGGCGGCGTGCTTGGTTACCGAGCTGCGCCAGTCGACCACCGTGCCGAAAACATCAAAGACCAGTGCCTTGACTCCATCCATTGCCATGCTCCTCAGCAACTATTTCTAACTAAAAGGATGCGCCGATGCCCAGCAGGATTTCGGCCAGTTCGCGCGGATGGCTGACCATCGGGTCGTGGCCTGAATCCAGGTGGTACATGCCCCAGCCGGCGTCGCGGGCGCGGTCGGCCACGGGTTGAAAGCCAGCCTCCTCGCCACCGATGAAGCTGCGTGGGATGCCGACGGCGGCAGGATTGCTGATGCGCACCGGCCCGGCCATGGCGGCGGCGGGCTGGGGCGTGACCTTGCCAAACATCCACTGGCGGTCAGCGGTGTCGGGGATGCCCCAGCGGCGGCCGATCTCCTCGGGAGACGCGGGAGCCGCCAGATAACCCTCGCCGCGATCAATGTGGCCCCGCACCCAAGCGGCGAACTCGGCCCCGCGTACCGGGATGAGCTGGTCGGCCATGCATTCGCCGTCGGACGGGATCACGCCGTTGACGTAGACCATGTGCTGGAGGCGCTGCGGACAGACCTCGGCCACCCCGGTGATAACCATCCCAGCGTAGGCGTGGCCTACAAGCACGACATCATCCAGCGATTCGTACTCCAGTAAGTGCGTAATGTCGCGGATGTGCAGATCGAGGTCAACCTGCGACGGTTTCAGCAGCTCGGCGAGGTGGGCCCGGTCGCCCATGCCGCTTAGGGTGGGGGTGTATACTGCAGCGCCAGTCCTGCGGAGCAACGGCGCGACCTTGTTCCAGCACCAGCCTCCATGCCAGGCCCCGTGCACCAGTACGAATGTCGACACGCCGATCCTCCACTATCAGGCATTTGACGGCTCACAGTATAGCGCAACCGGAGAGTGGACGACCCGGGCGATGCTATAATTCCGACTTTCCAACCTGGTTTTAGCGGTCTGGTTTGTAGCGGCCTGGTGTGTAGCGGCCTGGTTTTAGCGGTCTGGTTTGTAGCGGCCTGGTTTGTAGCGGCCTGGTTTGTAGCGAACGGCTCACACCCACCCTAGCCATCCCCCTCCTGGGGAGGGGACTAGTCCGGACAAGGGAGCAGTGGGATGAAGCGGGTGATTATTGATGCGGACCCCGGAATCGACGACACGGCGGCGATCCTGCTGGCGCTGGCCAGCCCGGAGCTGGAGGTCGTGGCGGTAACGACTATCTTCGGCAATGCCTCGGTGGAGGACTGCACCGCCAACACCCGCCGCGTGCTGGCGGCGGCGGACCGCTGCGACATCCCGGTGTACATTGGCGCGGGCAAGCCGCTGCTGCGTCCGGCCAACGCCGGGTGGGCCTCCCACATACACGGCGGCGACGGGTTGGGAGGCGTAGTGGGCGCAGCCGGCGACGGCCCGGGAGAACCACCATCCGCAACATCGTCGGACAGGTACGCGGCGCTGGCAATTGTAGACACGGTTATGGCAGCACCGGGGGAGATTACTATCCTGGCCATGGGGCGGATGACCAACGTGGCGCTCGCGCTGTCGTTGGAACCCAGGCTCGCAGGGGCAATAATGGAGATCGTTGTAATGGGCGGCGCGGTAACGGTGCCGGGGAACGTGTCGGGAGTGGCGACGGCCAACCTGCACGAGGACCCAGAGGCTGCGGCCATCGTCTACCGGTCGGGCGCGTCCATCGTGCAGGTGGGGCTGGACGTCTGCAACCGGGTGACGGTGAGCCCGGCGCAACTCGACGCCATCAGGAAAGCGGGACATCCCGCAACGGAGCTGCTGTCGGAGGCCACTGGGTACCTGCGGGAGGCGTACATACGCACCGGACGCATCGGGCCGGACGACGGAGTGCGCTACAACGACATGCCAGCAGTGGGCTATGCCATCGACCCCGGCCTGTTCACGGCACGGCCAGCCTACGTGGAGATCGAAACGCACAGCGAGCTGACGAAGGGCCAGACAGTTGCCGACTGGAACGCCCCGCAGCCCAACGCCCGCATCTGCCAGGAGGTGGACGCCGACGCTCTGACCGCGCTGTTCACGGAGCGGCTTGGCACGGGGTTTGCGAAGGGTTGACACCATTCCTGTGCCTGTGGCCGAATGAATAGGGGCGCACAGCTGTGCGCCCCTACGTTGTGCGTGGGTCTGAGTGAGACCGCTTGTCTAGCCGCTGATGGCTGCGGCCTGCTGCTGAACCTCGTCGTAGTCCGGCTCGTTTAGGGGAGACTCGCCCACCCATTTGTAGCGAATGACTCCCTCACCATCGATGATGAAGACGGCGCGCTGAGAGGCGACGTAGCCCTCCATGCCAGCGAGACCGTTGAGCGTGACGCCGTAGGCGTTGACGGCGGTGCGGTTGAAGTCACTGAGGAGCGTGAAGTTGAGGTTGTTCTGGTCGGCCCACGCTTTCTGGGAGAAGGGCGCATCGACGCTGATGCCGTAGACCGTAGCGTTTACATTGTTAAAGGCGTCGGCCCGGTCGCGGAAGCTGCACATCTCGGTGGTGCAGACTCCGGTAAACGCGCCGGGGAAGAAGGCCAGGACCACGGTCTGGCCGCGATGGTCCGCTAGGTTGCGTACCTGCCGGTCGAAGTCATAGAGACCGAGTTCCGGGGCAGGCTGTCCAACATCGGCTGGCATTGATTGTCCTCCAAATGGAATGATTTCGGCGTCATCTTATCATACGGGCGGCCGGATTCTGGCCCTTGGATGCGTTGCCGGGGCATCGTGCTAAACTGAGTCGTTTAGTGAAGTAAAGGTTCAATCGGCAAACGGAAAACATCGGAGACCCTACTAACCTCTCCAGCAGAGAGACTGACAATGACAAGCCCAAAAGCCAAGGCCAAGGACTACCTGGCGGGCCTCCCAGATGACTGGCAGGTTCCAGACCCGCCGCCCAAAGAGCCCGATATGGAACAGCACAGAAGTGTGTCAGATTTCGACGCCACATTGATGGCCCATTTTGCCCATCGCGGAGACGTCCTGATTGCCGGAGGCGGATACCTGCGCAACGACCCGCGTGACGAGAGCGAAATTTTCGCTCCGGACTGCATGGTTGCCTTTTGCGTTGACCCACGGGCCATTGTGTCCCGCAACGGCTATGTCATCCAGCACGCAGGAAAGCCGCCTGATTTTGTGCTGGAGGTAGCGTCCCGCAGCACGGGACGGCGCGACTACACTGTCAAGCGCGAGGGTTACGCAGGCTACGGAGTGCGGGAGTACTGGCGGTTCGACCACACCGGCGGGCGATACCATGACGCTCCCTTAGCCGGCGATACGCTGACCGTCGAGGAGTACACGTCCGTTCCCATCAACCGCGACCCAGACGGCCTGGCCTGGGGGCACAGCGAGGTGCTGGGGCTGGACCTATGCTGGGACAACGGGGCGCTTCGTCTCCGGGACCCGTCAGCCGGCCGGTTCCTGCTCAAGCCGGAAGAGCTGCAGGTCGAACTGGAAGCCTCCCAAACGCGCGCAGAATCCGCCGAGGCTCGCGCAGCGGAGCTCGAGGCGGAATTGCGGCGCCTCCGCGGCCAGTGACCGCCGCCGATATCCCGCTCATTCCGTCCGGACCAGACTGACCCCTTCCCTATGCTACAATCGCTGGGCCGCCCGATAGCGGCGCCCAAGGCTACGGGGAAGGCTTCGCGTATGTATTTTGACTCTCGACGCAGCACCGTTCTGGCCACCAATGGGATGGTGGCGACCAGCCAACCGCTGGCAGCCATGGCCGGGTTGCAGGCGCTCATGGACGGCGGGAACGCCGTCGACGCTGCCATCACCGCCGCTGCCGCTCTGAACGTGGTCGAGCCCAACTCCACCGGCGTGGGCGGCGACCTGTTCGCGCTGGTCTGGAACGAAAAAGAGAAATCGGTGCGGGCCATCAACGGCAGTGGCCGCGCCGCCGCTGCTTCCAACATCGAGGAGCTGACCTCGCAGGGCTATCGGGCAATGCCCGGCGCCGGACCATACTCCGTGTGCGTTCCTGGAACGGTGCATGGCTGGGAGATGCTGCGGGCCGAGTGCGGCAGCATGCCCCTGTCTCGCCTGCTGGAGCCGGCCATCCGCTACGCCGAGGACGGCTTCCCGGTGTCTGAGGTCATCGCGTGGCAGTGGGAGAACAACCTGCCCAAGCTGAGGTCCTACCCGTCCGGCGAGGAGTTTCTTGTCGACGGCAACGCCCCCAGTAAGGGCGACCGGATGCGTCTGCCCACTCTGGCAACCACGCTGAGGGCCATCGCCGAGGGCGGGTGCGAGGCCTTCTACCACGGCCCCATCGCCGAGAAGATGGCGTCGTTCGTCCAAGAACACGGCGGCTGGTTGACCGTCGAGGACCTGGCAGCCCACACATCCGACTGGGACGAGCCGATCAGCGTCGACTACCGGGGTGTCACCTGCTGGGAGTGCCCGCCCAACGGCCAGGGCATCGCCGCGCTGGAGGCGCTGAACATCGCCGAGGGCTTCGACATCGGCGCCATGGGAGCGCAGTCGCCCGATGCCTACCATCACCTGATCGAGTCCATGCGACTGGCCTTCGCCGACGCCTACCGCTACGTCGCCGACCCGAGGGTAGTGGACGTCCCGACGGCCCAACTCCTCTCCAAGGAGTACGCAGCCCAACGCCGCGAGCTCATCGACCGGCGCAAGGCGTTGATGACCGCACCCTACGGCCAGCCCATCCCCGGCGGGAACACGGTCTACGTCAGCGCCGTCGACGGTCAGGGCAACGCCTGCTCACTGATCAACAGCGTCTTCTCCGACTTTGGCTCCGGCATGGTGGCGCCCGGCACCGGCATCGTACTGCACAACCGCGCCGGGCTGTTCTCGCTGGACGCGTCGCACCCAAACGCGCTGGGGCCGGGCAAGCGGCCGTACCACACCATCATCCCCGGGATGGCGACCAAGGACGGTGAGCTGTTGTACTGCTACGGGATGATGGGCGCGTTCATGCAGCCGCAGGGACACCTGCAGCTCATCAGCAACATGGTCGACCACGGGATGGACCCGCAGCAGGCCATCAACGCCCTGCGGTTCATGGTGGGCAACGACCAGGCGCTGCTGGAGGAGGGGATCAGCCCCGACACCGCCCGCGAACTGCAACAGCGAGGCCACAAGCTGGGATTGATGGCCGGCCAGTCCCGTGTGTCCATCGGCGGCGCGCAAGTGATCGCGCGCGACCACCGCACCGGTGTGCTGCAGGGCGGCACCGAACCCCGCAAGGACGGCGCGGTAGTGGGCTGGTAGGCCCATGTCCCGCTAGCAACCAACTCGGCACTCAAAGGAGACGGACATGGCCGAAGCGAACAGCGACCGCAGCTTCTACCGGAACTACTACCGCGAGATTGACGTGCTCCACGGCTTGCAGTCCGCGCCCGAGGAGCGTGACTGGCTGCTGACCACGCCCAAGGACGACGTCAAGCAGTCGGACATCGTGCTGTACCTGGGCTGCAATGTGATGCGCACGACGCACCTGGTGCGGACGGTGATGGACGTCTTCAAGCTGCTGGACGTGAAGTTCGCGGCGGTGGGCGGCGCGGCCTACTGCTGTGGCATCCAGCACCACCAGCGCGGCGACGAGGCGTCGGCCAAGTCCGTTGCCGCCACCACCGCGGCCAACTTCCGCAAGTTCGAGCCGGAGCAGGTGGTGATGTGGTGCCCGTCGTGCATTTTCTTTTACGACGACATCATGGACATGCGCGAAGAATTCCCTTTCCAGCACGTGACCGAGTACCTGGTCCAGAACCTGGACAAGCTGGACTTCCAGCCGCAGCCCGAGACCACCGTCTCACTGCACTACCACACCGGGCGTCCGCAGTCCGACGCCGAGGCCCAGAGCGCCCTGAAGCTGCTGAGCCTCCTGCCCGGCGTGACGGTGCGGGACATCGGCGGCGACGAGCGCTTCGGCCGCCACTGCACCCCGGCGGTGCGGCAGCAGATGGGGCCGGAGGCTTGGGACGAGATGAGCAACCAGTGGGTGCAGAAGGCGGTGGACGCCGGCGCCGACACCTACGCCACGCTGTACCACGGCTGCCAGCGCCACATGTGCGGCCTCGAAGCCGACTACCCGGTGCGCGTCGAGCACTACCTGACGCTGGTGGGCCGCGCCCTCGGCATCGAGTACGAGGACCAGTACAAGAAGCACACTCTGTCGGGCAACCTCGACGCCATCATGGCCGAAACCGCCCCCTGCGCCGTAGCCAACAGCATCCCTCAGGAGGAGGCCCGCGAGGTCATCGGGCGCACGTTCCCCGCGCGGTAAGCAGAGAGTCAGAGGGCCGCGAGCGCGCCCTCCGGGGAAAGAACGATGAGGTAGTATTGGGTTTGGATGCCAGAGGAGGCGAGGCCTTCGCGGAGCGGGCGGTCCGTCGTTACGAGCGCCGTTCCCTTATCTGATTCTTCCACGGCCAGCCTGACCAGAAACGTGTCATCTTGGCTACCGGGAGAAATATGGTCCTCTTCGGGAAACGGCGGTGCGGTGTGGCCCCTGCCCTCGACTTTTCCGTCAATCTGCAACGCCTCCCACAGCGTGGTCATCAAGTAGGGACCTAATTCAGCGTGGTGGTATGCAGGATCATACAATTGGTCTACATATTTTTCCCATAGAACGTCATCCACCACGAGAGTTTGGTATGGTTCTAGGAAAATTCGCTCGACAAGATCAGCGCACGTTCGGCTGGGATTGTCGTATTCATCACGTCCATTTTGAGCAAAGATGACTATGTTTTCATCGAGAATGAACCGGGACGTCATACCCTTTTGCGTAGGCCGTCAGCGTAGCGGCGCATCTCATCGCGGGTGGCTTCGTGGAATCCGGTCAACCCGCCTTTGACTTGACCTCGCTCAGTAACTTCTATTTCCGTTGCCGAGCACTCGCCTTTTTCGTCTTTCAGAAAAGAGTAAATCGCCAGTTCGTCGGTCGTTAGCTTCCCCTCTGCCACCAGCGTGAGCAGCCGTCCCGCGACATACTCACTGTGAGTGGTCATGATGATCTGCTTGTCCTCGGCCTTGGCGGTCTCGGCCATCACCTCCGCCAAATCCGCCTGCGCCTTGGGGTGCAAGTGTATTTCTGGCTCTTCGATGAGGACGGTGGAGCCCTTTCCCGATTCTATTAACTGATGGAAAGGAAGTATCAAGGTGTTTGTACCAGAACCCTCCGCCACTATGTTTGTTGCACGAGTCCCGTGCAGTGATTTTACCGCTATTGAGTTGGAGGGTATCATCTCGGCTCGGATTCCTGCTTCTGTCACCCGTACCATGGCCTCAGATAGCTTTTCTTCCAACGGACGACTGTATACAAGGTTTGTCGCCAATTGCTCTTCTTGACCATCAAAGCGTAGATCCAAGGGCAATTGCCGGTAATGATTAGAACCAAGATTGTATTTCGGTCGCGAGAAGCCCCTGATTGCGGGGACGACAGTCAACGAGCTTAAAATGCGACCCATTGGAGAGAAACTCCCCGGAACATCGATCGGAATTGAATGATTTATTTCTTCAGGGTCTAGAAGCCTTAAGCCCCTGTTAAACGCCGCCCAAAAATTCAGCCCACTATTGTCTCGGTCTGTGTTCAGACCAATTCGAATCTCGCCGCGTGAAGTCAGCTCCTGCGGCAAGAAATTAGGGATCACGTCATCGGGTCCACTCAGGTTTACGCAGTCTCCCTGAATTTGAAGCTGCCCCTCCCCCACCGACTGCTTCAGCAGTAGCAGCGCCTGCAGCACGCTGGACTTCCCCGTCCCATTCGGCCCGATCAGCACCGTCAGCAGCTTGGGGTTGATGCTGACCTCGCGGAAGCACTTGAAGTTTTTGAGGGTGATGTTCGTTATCATGACGGCACACTCCGAACGTCCATTGTATCAGCCGCTCCCTGGATGTCAGACGGCAAAGAAAACGTCCCCAAGGCAATCGCATTTGGATATCCAGATGACACTTGCCGCTTGCCAAGCCCTTCGGCGTTCGGTATCATATGATCATGTGTTCTATAAATAGTGCTCTATCTCTGTTCCGGCCTAACTGCGCCCTGGCTGGTGTCAGCCGACAGCCGCAGAGCATGGCCTGCCCAAACGCCAGAAAAAGCAGGAATGGGACGGAATGGGACCGGATTTGAAAAATCTTGTCCCACTTGCAGTGGCGCAGATAGGAAATAACGCGAAATAGCGGGCAAAATGGGAAAATCTGGGAAATTATAGGAACGCGTGGGGAAAATTCTGTCCTATTTTTCCCGCTCTATCTCCTCATCCACTTCACGTCCGCCCGCCCCGGATAGCTGCACTCGATTTCCTGCGCAGACACCGACTCCATCCGGCCAAATGCGATAGCCCTGAGACGTCCCCAGCGAAATTGCGTCTCCAGGCTGCAACCTCATGTTAGTGACATTTGCCTCTTGCCAAGCTTGAAGACAATCCTATAACATACGTTCTATAAATGAACTGCGTGGTGAATGTTGCTCGCCTGGCATCCCATCGGGTCTGCCCCGACCCAGCGACCAGCTAGGAATCGCAAAAATGGTAGGAAATGAGTGGAAATGAGCGGAATAAGAAAAATTCAGCTCCTTTGAACACGCAAAGTCAGCTCCGCATAACCGACCCGCAGCGTTGCTGAATCAAGACGCGATTGCCCTGATACGCCCCCACGCTGACCCTCTCCCGGGGGAGAGGGTCTCCAAGAGTCACCCGCTCGCATCGGCGGCCAGCACCGGATCGGTGGAAACGACGGCGCCGTCCGTCAGCACCACGCCGTCGGCGCAGTAGGCCTCGACCCGGCCCTCGCTGAACTGCTCGGCGTACAGCCGGGTATAGATCCCTCAACGGCCCAGCAGGTCCTCGTGGGTGCCGTAGTCATTGACCGTGCCCGCGTTGATCACGAAGATCACGTCGGCGGCGAGGATGGTCGACAGCCGGTGGGCGATGACCAGCGTGGTGCGGCCCTGCACCAGCGGCGCCAGGGCCGACTGCAGCAGCCGCTCGCTTCCCGCGTCCAGCGCCGACGTCGCCTCGTCGAGGATCAGGATGCGTGGCTCGTGCAGCAGGGTCCTCGCGATGGAAAGCCGCTGCCGCTCGCCGATGGAGAGGCCGAAGCCGCGCTCGCCGACAAGCGTGGCGTACCCCGCGGGCAGCTCCATTATGCGGTCGTGGATGTAGGCCGCCTTCGCCGCGTCAACGATCTCGTCTTGGGTAGCATCGTGCTTGCCGTAGCGCAGGTTGTCCTCGATCGTAGTCTGCAGCAGGAAACTCTCCTGTGTGACGAAGCCCACGACGGCGGCCAGGTCGGCGAGGCGGATCTGCCGCACGTCCGTGCCGTCAATGGACACCGACCCCTCTGTAACGTCGAACAGCCGCGGAACCAGGCCCGCGATCGAGGACTTGCCAGCGCCGCTGGGCCCGACGAAAGCCGCCAACTGTCCTGGCTTTATGCCGAAACTAACGCCGTCCAGCGTCCACTGCCGCATCTCGCCTTGCTCGTGCAGTTCGCCGTCGCTGCCGTGGTAGCTGCGGCTGCTCACCCGCACGGAGTCGAACACCACCTCGCCCTCGACCTTATCCCGCTCCAGTATCCGCGCATCGGGAGCGTCGACGATTTCCTGGTCCAGGTCCAGGTAGCCGAATATCCGCTCGAACAGGGCCAATGATGACTGTAGCTCCACCGACACCTGCAGCAGCCGCTCAACGGGCTGGTACAGCCGCGCCTGCAGGGCGGTGAAAGCGATGACCGTCCCCGCCGTGGCCGCGCCGGCTCCGCCCAGGTAGATCAGGTACCCGGCCAGCAGGTACACCAGCGCCGGCGACAGGGTGAGGAACGCTGTCGCCACGGTGTAGAAGCTCTGCGCGATCATCCGCTGGCGCAGGGCGAACCGGGACAGCTCATCGTTGTGGCGCCGGAAGTGGTGCAGTTCGTCGTGCTGGCGGCCGAACAGCTTGGCCAGCAGGATGCCGGAGAGCGACAGCGTCTCCTCCGTGACTGCTGTGACCTGGGCCGTTGAGATCTGGGCGCCCGTCAGAGCATCCCGCCGCTTGCGTCCCACCCAGCGTGTCAGCAGGAAGAAGACCGGCAGGACCGCCAGGGCCACCAGCGTGAATTGCCACGACAGGAACAGCATGGCCACCACCACGGCGATCAGCGCGACGACGCTGGCCACGGAGTCGGCGAAGGTGTTGGTGACCACCGGCTCAATGGCGTTGATGTCGTGGGAGACCCGGGACTGCATCTCGCCTGTGCGGCTGCGGGCCAGGAAACTCAGCGACATACCCAGCAGGTGGTCGTAGACGGCCTCCTGCAGGTCGCCGGTAACGTCCTGCCCGATCTTGCTGGTCGGGTAGGTCTGGGCGATGCTCAACCCGGCGCCCAGCACGACAATGCCAGCGATCACCCCTGCCAGGATCCAGAGCAGCATCAGGTCCATCGAGCCGCTGGCGGGGAACAGGGCCGAGTCGAAGACCTCCTTGACCAGCACGGGGTTAATCACGCCCACCCCGGCATTGACCACGATCAGCAGCCCCACGACGGCGACAGCCGGCTTATGCGGGCCGAACAGCGCAATGATGCGTCGCACCAGGCCCTGCCGGCCACCATTGTCCAGTTGACGGTGAAGGTGATGTTGCGTGGAGTCCGCCATTGGCTGTCCTGTCAGTGTCTGGAGAGTGGGCAGGCGGCGGCAATCAGAGGCGGCGGCTGGTGGGGACCGGTTCTGCGGCCTCCGTGGGTACTATGCTGCCGTCGCTGTATAACACGCCGTCTTCGCAGTATGCCTCGATGAGGCCGCCTCCATACTGCTCCCGATACAGGTGGGCGTACAGTCCCTCCTGGGACAGCAGTTCGGCATGGGTTCCCCACTCCAAGACCCTGCCCCTGTCGACTACATAAATCACATCGGCCGACAGAATGGTGGAGAGGCGGTGGGCCACCACCAGCGTGGTCCGCCCCTGCATCAGCGGCTCCAGCGCGGCCTGGACATAGCGCTCGCTGGAGGTGTCAAGGGACGAGGTCGCCTCATCCAGTATGAGAACCCGAGGCTGGTGAAGGATGACGCGGGCGATGGCCAGCCGCTGGCGCTCTCCGCCAGACAGCCGGAAACCCCGCTCTCCCACAATGGTGTTGTAGCCGTCGGGCAACTCCATGATGCGTTCGTGGATGTAAGCTGCCTTGGCCGCATCGACCAGTTCATGGCAGGTGGCGTCGGGACGGGCGTACAGCAGGTTCCTTTCCATACTGGCGTGGAACAGGTAGCTTTCCTGGGTCACATAGCCGATGATTTCCGAGAGGTCCGACAGCGGTATTTCCCGCACATCGATTCCGTCTATGGATACCGACCCCTCCGTGACATCGTAGAGCCGCGGCACCAGCGAGGCGATGGTCGTCTTGCCCGCCCCGCTGGGGCCGACGAAGGCGGCCATCTGCCCCGGCGGGATTTGCAGGCTCACGCCGTCCAACGCCCACTGCCGGTCCAGCTCCTCCTCGGCGTCGTCCTCCTCATCCTCGCCGCCGGGCCCTTTACGGTAGTTGACCCGCACCGAGTCGAAGGTGATTCCCCCGGAAACACCGCTGGCCGGGAGTGGGCGGGCAGTGGGCGAGTCCACGATTTCCTGTTTCATGTCCAGGTAACCGAATATGCGCTCGAACATTGCCAGCGACGACTGCAATTCCACCGCCACTTGCAGCAACCGTCCCACGGGGAAGTACAGGCGGTTTTGCAGCACGGTAAAGGCGATCACATCGCCGGGGGTGACCACCGCCGCGCCACCACCAGCCATCAGGTATCCGGCCAGCAGGTAGATCGCAACCGGGCTGGCCGACAGGAAGGCCATCACCACTGCGAAGAAGGCGTGTCCGATCATCTGCTGCCGCACCGTCAGGTCCGACAATTCCTGGTTGTGGTGGCGGAAGTTGGCCATCTCCTCGTGCTGCCGCCCAAACAGTTTGGCCAGCATGATTCCCGAAACCGACAGCGTTTCCTGGGTGATGACGGTCATCTCCGCCATGGACTTCTGGGTCTTGGAGGTTATCTCCCGTCGCTTCTGCCCCACCCACTGGGCCATGAAGAAGTAGATCGGCACGGATGCGACGGCCACCACCGTCAACTGCCACGACAGCAGGACCATGACGCCCAGGGTGCTGGCCAGGATGGCAATGTTGGCGATGGTGTCGCTGAGGGTGTTGGTAACCACCGACTGAATTCCACCGACATCGTTGGACACCCGGGACTGGATCTCCCCGGTACGGGTGCTGGTGAAGAACCGCAGCGACATTCCCTGAAGGTGGGTGTATACGGAGTCGCGCAGGTCGCGCATCACATACTGCCCAACCTTGTTGGTCATGTAGGTCTGGATGATGCCCAAACCTGCGTTGACTGCGGCGATGGAGATCATCACGCCGCCCAGGATCCACAGCAGGCGAATGTTGGGTACGCCACTCTCCGATGCCAGCCCCAGGCCATCGTCGAACACCACCTGGATCAGCCTGGGGTTCACCACCCCCACCACGGAGGTAATCAGTATGAGTAGCACAACGATGGTCACCGGGCTGCGGTACGGGCGGAAAAGCCGCACCACGCGTGGCACGAGGGGGCTGCCGGCGGCGAGCGCCGGTTCTTCGGCCGGTGGATCCCCTCCCATGGACCGGGGAGGGCCATGCGAGTTTCGGATGGTCATAGCGGAGAGCCCGTGCCTCTGGTCCTGAATGTCAGCCGACGCTTCCGGTTACGGGTGCTAGTTCAATATTTTATATCAAGGGGCAAGGGCGCCGGAAAAAGCGAATCCCTCTCCCGCCAAGGAGAGGGATAGCTCGAAACGGGACGCGCCTCAATGGCTACCAGGTCTTGATGACCGGCAGCACCTCCTTGCCGAACAGGCCGATGTTGGACATGGTGGCGTCGTGGGACATCTTGGACTCCTGGCCGTACATGATCAGGTGGTCCATGCCCAGCCGCTTGTGCAGGTACTCCAACTTCTCGAGGACCTGGTCAGGAGTGCCGCAGACGATGTGGTGATTCTCCTTGAGTTCCTCGTAGGTCTGGTTAGCCAGGGGCTTGGCCGTGCGGCGGGCGGCCACCGCCGCGCTGACCTGGGAGCGGTAGCCCACGGGATTCATGTACTCGCGGGGCGCCCGGGTGGTGGGGCCCATCCGCCAGACGAAGTGCTTCGCCTCCTCGTTGGCCTTCTCCTCCGTCTCCGCGACGTAGCAGCACAGCAGGTAGCCGAAGTTGTCGGGCGTCGTCTCCCGTCCCTCCTCGGCAGCGGCCTGCCGGTACATGCCGAACAGCTCCTCGGTAACGTCCACGTCAGTCAGGAAGGCGACGTAGGTGTAGCCGTGGCGGCCGGCCCACTCGGCGGTTTCGGGGCTGGAGGTGCCCGGCACCCAGACCGGTGGATGCGGCTTCTGGATTGGCACCATCCACGGGTTGACCGCCCGGTAGTTGAAGTGCTTGCCCTCCCAGCGGAAGGGGCCGGGCGTGGTCCAGGTCTTGATCAGCAGGTCGTGGCACTCCTCGAACCGCTCCCTGTTCTCCACCGGGTTCATGTTGGTGGACACGGTCTCGACGCCGGTGCCGCGAACCATGCCTGAGATGACCCGCCCGCCGGAGATCACGTCGATCATGGCGATCTCCTCCGCGAGGCGCACCGGGTTCTCGTGGATGGGCAGGATGTTGCCCAGCAGCAGAATCTTGGCGTTCTGCGTGGTGCGGGCCAGCACGGCGGCAGTCAGGTTGCACGAGGCGTTCATGCAGGACGGCGTGCTGTGGTGCTCGTTGACCATGATGCCTTCATAGCCCAGCTCGTCGACGTACTGGCACTCGTCAAAGTACCGCTTGAAAAGCTGGTTGGCCGTCCCCGGATCAAAGTAGCTGTTAGGAAAGGTAAGCCGTATCGACGGGTAATTGAGACTTTCGTCATCGGGATACTCGTGGTAGGGAAACTCGCTGAAGTAGTAGACCTTCATAGGGGTGTCTTCCTAAAAGATGATCAAGTTGCCTTTGAGTCTAGAGTAAATGAAAACTTAGCGCCAGACTCGGATCATAGGGTATTGGCCTCATCAGGCGACCCTGCCCGGATTGCCTCCCATGTTTCCACTAAAAAAACTGCCATTGCCCCAGCCACATTGACGGCAAGTTCGGCGTGCCTACGGGCTGGCTTGACTTTATTGCTACCTTGACCGTGGGCGTCTCCTAGACGGTTCCTAAGTCCTGCAAGTCCATTGGTGATGCTTGTACAGCCTCCAAGAATCTGCTTAAAAATCTGTTCTGAATGTTGTTCAGGTGCCAGGTTTAGTTGCAGAGCCGTCCTCTTATCCCCGATCCACCGAAGGAGGGCGTGTAGCGGGGTCCTGAAGATACAAGAAAGTGCTCCTGTGCCTCTGGGATAATGGTTTTGAGACAGAAAACCGGTCCCAAAGCAGGAGCACCCAACAGATGCTATCACGCAACCACCCCGACCGTATTCGCATCGTCTTTGACGACCACCGTCTGGTGGCCAATGCCGGCCTGCTCCTGCCGGCCACTCTCGCCCAACACCTGGGCCTGGGGGAACTCGTAGACCATCACCTCAATCTCGGCAGCGCGCCGGGCCGGGCCAACACTGGCGACAAGATGCTGACCCTGGTTGCCTCTGCCCTGGCGGGCGGCGATTGCATCGACGACGCCGATGCGCTGCGCGCCGGTGGGACCGCCGGTATTCTCGACTGCAGGGTCAAGGCGCCATCCACCCTGGGCACTTTCCTGCGCAGCTTCCGCTGGGGCCATGTCCGTCAACTGGACCGGGTGAGCCGGGAGTTGCTGGCCCGGGCCTGGGCCGCTGGGGCGGGACCCGGCGACGCGCCGTTCACCATCGACCTCGATTCCACCATCTGCGAGACTTACGGACTGGCCAAGGAGGGGGCGCGACACCACGGCTATACCGGCAAGCGGGGCTATCACCCGTTGCTGGCCGTGGCCGCCGGCACCGGGGACGTGTTGATGTCCCGGCTGCGCGAGGGCCGGGCCAACACTGTTCGGGGTGCCGCCCACTTCCTGCGCGAGACGGTGGGACGGGTGCGCTACGCCGGCGCCAGAGGTCAACTCACGGTGCGGGCCGACAGCGGCTTCTATGCCCACGCCATCGTCGCCGTCTGCCGCAAGATGGATGTCCGCTACTCCATCACCATCCGCCAGCACAAAAGCCTGCGCCATCTCATCGAGGCCATACCCGAGACGGACTGGACGCCCATCCCCTACTGGATGGACGGTGCCGCCGATGTGGCCGAGACCACCTACACTCCCTTTGAGAGTGAGCCCGGCGCTGCCCCGGTGCGGCTCATCGTCCGACGGGTGAAGCCCACGCCCGGTTCCCAACTGGCCCTCTTCGCCAGCTACAGCTATCACGGCTTCATCACCGACCGGGATGAGGAGACGCTCGAACTGGAGGCTGACCATCGCCGCCACGCCGAGATCGAGAACGCCATCCGAGACCTCAAGTACGGCGTCGGGCTGAACCACCTGCCGTCCGGCCGATTCGCCGCCAACGGGGCCTGGCTGGCGATACAGGTGATGGCGCACAACTTGGCCCGCTGGACGGCCCGTATCGGCCTGGGTGAGCAGATCGTGACCACCAAGACGCTC
Organism: Dehalococcoidia bacterium; assembly: GCA_965262865.1. GTDB lineage: Bacteria > Chloroflexota > Dehalococcoidia > Lucifugimonadales > UBA3495 > VXOI01. The sequence continues at coordinate 4,008,545 of OZ253565.1, read as the reverse complement.
AGACGACGGGTCTTCGCCCTGGCCGGACGGCTCACCCGCTCGGCCCGCCGGCTGACCCTGCATCTTCCCAAGGGTTGGCCATGGGAGGAGAAGGTCAGTCGCGCCTTGGCCCGGTTGCGAGCCATTCCACTCCCGGCCTGACGGCGCCCGTCCGCCAGTGTCCCAACGTCCCCGCAAACTGAACGTCCCCGCAAACTCGCGCCAGTCCGGTCCGCGAGCGCCTCTTGCCGTGTCCTCTCCCGCCATCTCGCTCACCACAGCCACTGTAGGCCGCCATCGGCGCCCCCAAAAATACCTGCAGACCGCCGCCAACCCCCCATCTACCCAAATTCGAGCCCGGACCATCGCGCTTGTAACTCCCCCACCCCCCTTCCGGCGTCCTCACGCCGTCCATCGGTGGATTCGGGCTTATACAGGGCGGGCAGATCCATATCGTATTCGTAAGGAGTATCTGTTTGCTCCAAGATGTGTTTGCAAACAGATTCCAACAAGGTACGAGCCGATGTTATGGCGCCCTCTGGGTCTCCGTTGAGGCGGTCTAACGCTTTGACCCAGTCCCGCTGAACGTTGATTGAATCGAAGCCTTGTAAGACTTCAGAGATTCCGTCGCGGGACGGGATGTCGCCCTGCCCCTCTAGCCACTCTAGCAGAGGTCTGAATTCCTCCCAAAGGTACTCCCGACGCTCCTGATAGGTGCCGAATTTCTGTTTGATGAAATTCCAAAACTGAGCCGTGTCTCTATTTGTCCTGACAAATCTCGGCAACTTGTCCGAAATATCGGGATTCCCCACTAATGAGCTCCTGAATTCGCCGTACTCGTATTCGTACCCGTCCCAAGCACGGCCCGTAGCGACAGCAACGAGCAGATTCTGGAAGCCTTCCACTTCTTCAATTTGCGAAGCTATAAAACCCGGCATGCCTCTACTCCTCCAGCGTCGTGATGTCCCCCGAGTTCAGCCCCATCTCTTCCTCCTCCAGCCGCCGCGGCAAGATCTCGCCACCGCGGGTCTCGTTTTCACGTAGGGCAGGCCCGTGCCGGTCTATACGGTCCTGGATCATTTCAATTGTGGAAACCAGCGGTTCCAACAGCATCACAAAATTTACCTCCCCACTTTCCACTACGCCGCCAGGTCCTCGACAGCCGGTTTGCAGCCCAGCAACTCCAGGGCTTCCGCCACCTCGTTTATGGAGGTCTTGTAGTCCAGGCTGAGCAGCCTCCCGGCATCAGCCTCCGGCACGTTCATGCGCATCGCCAAGTCTGAAAGACTAACGCCCTGTTCCCGCATAGCCACGTAGAGATCAAGCTGTGCGGCGATGAGGGGCTGGACCGTCAAAAGCTCCTGCCCCTTCTGCCAGCGGCTGGGTGTCGGCAGTTCCTTCTGGCGATCAACGTACGACGCCAGGGATACGACCATGCAGTCCTCAGCCATGATGATGGCCGTTTTCCAGTCGCGACCGCAGGTCAGGGCACCCGGAATGTCAGGAAAAGAGACGTTGTACCAGCCCTCGTACGCCTCGTCGTCTTCGAGTTCCAAGTTGCAGGGGTAGGTATATTTCATGCGTCAGAAATCCCTCCTGTCGATACCTAATTCTCTGAACATGGACATCAATGTGCCAGTGGCAATCTCGCCGTGCTGCACCTGTGTTTCGCGGTCTCCCACGTAGATGGTGCCATGGCTACCCTTGCCTTTGGCAGGGTCGAAATTAAAGTCCAGCCTATGTCGCCTCGCATAGCGCCGCGCCCTGCGGATAAATTCCCGTCCATTCATTCTATTACGCCCTCACCCTAACCTTCTCCGGGGGAGAGGGAATCCGCTGGGCGTTAGGCTCTCGATGCCCCCTACTCCTCCAGAGTAGTAATATCCCCCGGGTCCAGCCCCAGCTCCTGCGCCTTCAGCAGTCGGCGCATGATCTTGCCGCTGCGGGTCTTGGGCAGCGTCGGCGTGAAGTCGATCTCCGCCGGCACGGCTATCGGCCCCAGCTCGTTGCGGACGTGCAGCTTGAGGGCATTGACCATTTCCTCCGACGGGTCGTTGCCAACCCGCAGGGTTACGAATCCCTTGATGGCCTCGCCGCGCAGCTCGTCGGGCTTGCCTATGACCGCTGCCTCTGCCACTGCCGGGTGCGACACCAGCGCGCTCTCCACCTCAGCCGAGCCGATGCGATGCCCGGCCACGTTCAGCACGTCGTCGGCGCGGCCCACCACCATGTAGTAGCCGTCGGCGTCGCGCAGGGCCACGTCGCCGGTGAAGTACACGCCGGGAATGGTGTTCCAGTCCTGGGCATAGCGGTCGGGGTCGCCGAACACGGTGCGGAAGAAGTGCGGGAAGGGACGCTTGATCACCAGCAGCCCGCCCTTGTCCGGCTCGGTGATGGGCTGGCCCTCGCGGTCGACGATGTCCATCTCGGCCCCGGGCATCGGGCGCCCCACCCGCCCCGGCTTTACCGGCATGGTGGCCGTGGTGCCCAGGCACGGGCCCCCGGTCTCGGTCTGCCACCAGTTGTCGACGATGTGCCCCCACTCGCCGCTGCCGCAGATGTGTTCATAGCTCCAGCGCAGGGCCTCGGGGTTCAGTGGCTCACCGGCGCAGGTCAGGAAGCGCAGGGAGCGCAGGTCGTACTGCTTGGGATAGTCCTCGCCGTAGCGCATCAGCATCCTCAGAGCGGTGGGCGCGGTGAAGATGACGTTCACGCCATACTTCTCGATGGTCTCGTAGAACACGCCGGGGTGCGGGTAGTCCACCGCGCCCTCACGGAACACCGTGGTCGCCCCGGCCACCAGCGGCGCGTAGACTATGTAGCTGTGCCCCACAACCCAGCCGATGTCCGACGTGCACCAGTAGACGTCGTCGTCCTTGACGTCCCAGAAGTTCTTGAAGTGGTAGTAGGTGCCCACCATATAGCCGCCGTGAACGTGCTGCACGCCCTTGGGCTTGCCGGTCGTGCCGCTGGTATACAGGATGTACAGTGGGTCCTCTGAGTCCATCTCCTCCGCAGGGCAGTCGACGCCACCCGAGGCCATCAGCTCGTCGAAGTCAACCTCGCGGGCGCCCAGGGAACTCCCAATTCCCTCTCCCTCAGGGGGAGGGTTAGGGTGGGGGTGATCTTTGCGCCGCAAGACGACGATCTTCTCCACAACGTCCAGGTCTGCGACGGCACGCTCGGTTATGCCTAGCAGGTCAACCTCGTTGCCCCGGCGGTAGCCGACATCGGCGGTGATGACCACCTTGGCTTGGGCGTCGGTAATGCGGTCGCCCAGGGAGCCCGAGCTGAACCCGGCGTAGACCACGCTGTGCACCGCGCCGATGCGGGCGCAGGCCAGCATGGCGATGGCGCCCTCTGGAGTGAGCGGCATGTAAATAATCACCCGGTCGCCCTTGCCCACGCCCAGGGAGCGCAGGCCGTTGGCGAACCGGTTGACCAGCTGCGCCAGCCTCCCGTAGGTGTAGACGCGCTCGGTTCCATCCTCGCCCAGCCAGATGAACGCGGCCTTGTTGCGGTTGCCGTTGGTCAGGTGTCGGTCCAGGGCGTTCTGGGTGATGTTGCACTTCGCCCCCAGGAACCAGCGGAAGGTGGGGTAGTCCCACTGGAACACGCTGTCCCACCGGCGCGTCCACTCCAGCTCCGAGGCCACGCCCTCCCAGAATCCCTCGGGCGACTCCATGGAGTCGCGGTACGCAACCTCATAGTCTTGCAGGAACGCCTGCTGAACCAGGGACGCCGGCGGCTCAATCTGACCGGTCTCCTTTAGCAGGTGGTCTATCTGTCCTTGTTGCACCATGTTGATCCTCCTTGCCAATTCGGAAGGCACGATTTATAGATCTGACATATGTAGGGGCGCACAGCCGTGCGCCCTGTCGTCTCCGCTGATGGTTCCTGGGGTTTTCAACATCCTCCGCCCATTTGGCGGGGTTGTCGACAATATATTGCCGTACGGAGCCCAGTTCCTGTTCGTTACGAATCACTCGCTCGTAATAGTTACGCTGCCAAACGGGAACGCCCGGAGAGCCTCGTTGTTCGTTGATGCGTTTGGTGGTGGCTGATTTGAAGCCGGCAACTACGGAACCCAACGATCTTGGTTGGCTAGAAAAGGGCGCACGGCTGTGCGCCCCTACGTCGGAATTACTGGAATCTGCACGGTCAAACACGACGATACCATGAAGGTGGTTCGGCATTATCTGAAATACATCCAGGCACACATTTTCGCGAACCTCTGCTGAGCGCAGCCATTCATCGTTTACGATTCGACCTGCTTCGCTTAGCTCCACAATTTCCTGGGCGATTTCTCCCCAAAGACCTTGCCTCGCGAAAGTGCAAATAGTTACAAAATACGCGCCAGACTGCACATAGTCATAACCTCTCAACCTGATTGACCTGCGATGATTGTTCGCGCCAGCATTTACCATTGTTAATTATCGCTATTCTTTGCAGTTTCGCATCACTGGACGACGATTACTTCGCGAATTGCTTCAGCCGGAACTCCCCGTAGGCCATCCTCCCGGCGCATTTCCAGGTGCAGCAATATCGCCTCCGCCAGGTTTTCCAGCCCATCCTCTCTTGTCCTGCCCTGACGGTGGGCCCGGGGATTTCCAGGCAATGCGCGACGAACCAGTCCTCGTCCCTCTCGATCACAGCTGTGAATTCATTTCGCACTCTAGCCTCGGGTTTCTCGTAAACAAAACTCGCCTCGGCGTTATCCAGCATCGGTTCATTCGTTACCGGTGTCATCGATCACCTCCAAAGGCGTTGTAGGCGGGACTACTCCTTACCAAGGTAAGGCACCCACTGCATGGCGATGGTTTCTCGAACCGCAATGACTTCCCGCGTTGCATCGGGCGGCAGATCGAACAGAATATCGCGCATGGTCTTTTCGCGACGGGCCTCCAGTTCGGATTTGATTGCGGCGTCCAACCTCCCCCGCGCCTCTTCCAGCGTATTTCCTTCAGCCCTGGCGCCGATGACCTCAGGGCAGACGGCGAAATAGAAGGGTTCGTCTCCGCTATCATCCAGTTCAAAGTTCGCAATGAACTCGTTGCGCATTGCTCTGACCTCTTTCTGACTGACAGGCCCGATGTTACACAGACCTCCCGTCAAGGAATCCTGCGAAAATGGACGGCCCGCCCCGGTTCATGGTCTGGGGCGGGCCGTGGGCTTATCCGCATTTTAGCTTTCGCCGATAGGCCCGACAAGGAAAGGCCGCGCCGATGCCCAGGGCAATCGCGTCTTGAGGCCTGGAATCTCATTTTGCTGTGATTCGTCCCTTGCCAAGCCTGCGGTCTCTCTACAACATATGTTCTATGTATATAAGGGCCAGCAAACAGAACTCGCTTGACATCCCGCGGGGCCTGCTTTTAACCAGCGGCCAGCCCGGAATTGCCGGAATGACATAATAATGGCGGAAATGAGCGGAAATGAGTGGATTCATAAAAAAAGAGCCCCTGCAAACCGGCAATGCCAGCTCCTCCACCCCAACGTGCTTCGATGCTGAAATCAAGACTCGATTGCCCTGCGCCGATGCCCGCCTTCGTTGACCCTCTTCGTACCAGTGGCCTACAATTCACGCGGCAATTGTCATAACACAATCGTCATAACAAAGGATGCCGACCTGTCGCTAGCTGAACTTACCGGCGGCCGGCTGGGGGGAACGATGGCCCAAGAGGATTACTCGCATCTGGAATTCCTGGTGGAGGCAGACTGGCTGGCGTCTCACCTGGACGACGGCAACGTGGTGGTCGTCGACTGCGACGTCGACGCTGCCCACAACCGCGGCCATATTCCCGGCTCCGTGGTGGTCCCCGACAATTTCGAGAAAGACCCCGACACGGGCCGGGTGCACCTGATGAACGCCGAACAGTTCAAGGCGATGTGCGAACGCCTCGGCATCGGCGACGACACCCTGGTCGTCTCCTACGACAACTCCCAGAGCCTCTACGCCGCCCGGCTGTGGTGGGCGCTCAACACCTACGGCCACTCCAACGTCAAGGTGCTCAACGGCGGTTGGCGCGCCTGGATCAACGGTGGACAGGGCGTCGGCCTCGAAAGGTCGGCCGCTGCCCAGGGCGTGACCTTCACTCCCAACCGCGACGAGTCGCTGCTGGTAAAGGTCGACGAACTCAAGGAAGCCTGCAACCTCGACAGCGCCGTAATCTGGGACGTCCGCAGCGACGGCGAGTGGGACGGCAGCGAGCCCCGGGGCAACAAGCGCGCCGGCCATGTTCCCGGAGCGGTGCACCTCGAGTGGTTCAACTTGATGGACCGCCAGACCCACCGGTTCAGGCCCGCCGGCGAAATCCGCCAGGTACTGGCCGACCAGGGCATCACGCCCGATAAGAACGTTTACACCTATTGACAGGGCGGCATCCGTGCGGCGCACGGCGTGTTCGTACTGCAGCTGGTGGGATACAGCCAGACAAAGAACTACGACGCCTCCATGGGAGAATGGGCCAACCGCGACGATACTCCGCTGGATCTCTAGAAAACCGGAACAAGTGCAGATCCAGAGAGCGCCAGCCGGCAGTTCCGGGCCTTCCGGAGGATCCGATCTCGGCGGGACCGAGAGATAGGAGACTACCCAGATGAAACGATGCGCCCTGCTCATTCTGCTGGCGGCGGCTCTCGCCTCTTCCGCCTCTTCTTTGGCTTGCGGGTTTATCGGCGGGTCCGCTCCCGACGGCCCGATGCGAATGGTTCCGGATGCCGTGCAGGAGCTGGTGCTGGTCGATGTAGGTGAGGCCGCTCTGAGCCGGACGGACCTTCCCTCCGATTTGGAGAGCGACGTGGCCGGACTGGAAAATTTCGGTGATGTGGTGCGGCAGGCCAAGCTGTCCCTCCCCTCCGGCCAAGTGATGATCACAGAGGGAGACTTCGATTTCGATGACATCCGGAACAGTCTGCGGGAGGAAAGCTACACCACCGCCACCTATCGTGAATACAGCTTTCTGGAATCGGCCGATGGCAGCATGGCCGCTGCTTTCATGGAGGAAGACGGATTCTTGATGAGCGGGGACTTTGCGGCGATCGTCGACGTGTTGCGTGATGACAGCCGCGACTCGGGTCTGCTGTGGGACGACGAGGAGGGAGAGTTGAGGATGGCCCTGGACCTGGCTGGGGAAGGACTGGTGGTCTCTGCCGGTAGAAACTGTCAGCTTGAGAACAATGTCGGCTGCCGCGCCGTTGCCTGGGCGTTCTCGAGGGGTGAGGAACGTCGCACGGTAATTGAGGGGTCCGGAGCTCTCCTGTTCCGGAACGCAGCAGCGGCGGCGGGGGCGGCGGCGGCCATCGAGAGGTCCATCGGCACCAATGAACTGATGCGCCTGACCGAGATTCTCACCGAAGATTCAACCATCACATTGAAGGTCGACATCGATCGGGAAGACTTCGCGTTGCTGGATTTTCCCGTTAACCTGGGGAAGTAACAGCAGGCCACTGACCGCTATAGAAAGGGAGTGGAATCCGCCAGCCTCTTGTTCCACGGGTCAACCGACAAGCGCAGGGCCCCAAGCGCGTTAGACCCAGGCAAGACAGGGTCGGAACCCCTGGCGAATATCACTCTGGTCGTGGCTGTGCGGCCCATAATCCGGACTCTGGTCTCACCTGAATCCCGACCAACGGCTCTTCCGTCGGCCAAGCGAAGGGGAATCCGCTATTCCGCCACTATGCCCAGTTCCCGCAGGAGCGTTTCGGGAACGGCGAGAAAGCTGGCGCCGGTGTCTACTTTGGACTCTATGTTGCGGGATGAAACACCGTCGGCCCCGATTATTTTTTTGTATGACTAAAAACGCTCACCGTCTCTCCCACCAACGGAGTCGCAATCGACGACATGACCTTCCCTTTTTCAACGGGATCTCCAACGCGCCTGATACTAAACAATGCCAAGGTGGGATGTGCATTTGCCGACCGCCGGGAATCGGGCAGGAGCGCTGCCGACCATCTGCTGTACCGACCCCTTGGTCCCCAAGCACAGATTGTCGGTGGCCTCCTCCCTCACCCAACCCCCTATGGCCTCATCGGCATTGAAGTCCGCGCTGTAGCCCAGCAGACTCACCAGCCGCAACTCCAGTCCGGGTGTCCTGAGATATCCCCGTACCGGCGCCCCGCTCCTGAGCTTGCCGACGGGACGCCGGGGCGTTGTCCCAGATCACGCTCAATTGCCCAGAGCGCCTCTGCCGCAACTGGTTTAGGAGGGCCGCCTAAGTTCCCGAATTGCTGTTGCCTTCCAGTTCCATTCGCCCCACCTGCCCCGTCTCCAAGCAACCCGCTGAATAGTAGCTGGCCTTCTACCCATACCGCGGGCTGGTCGAGTCCACCAGAGCCGGGGTCCCTTTCAGCACCCACTTGCCCCGCAGCTCGGCTTCCTCCCGAAAGTGGTTCTCGTCGGTAAAGAATTTCTTGCCGCCAGTCCGCTCCGCCTCGTCCCACATGGCGCCGTGCTCCGCCACAAAGGACTCCCGCTTGGCCTCCTCCGCCATGAGCAGCCGCTTCTTGGGCCGCTTGAAGGCAAACCCCAGCCGGTGCAGGTAATTCAGACAACTGCTTGTATCTTTGGGGGTGTGGCGATACTGGACGAACGGATCGCCCTGGGTGCGGCAGACCGACCGGACATTGGTCCTAAGAGACCGTCGGAAAGCGAGGGTCGCCGCACTCTTTCCTACAGAGCCCAGACATCTGCATGGGCGATCAAGTCCGTATCTGCAAGGCTGGGCCAACACCACGGGGAGGTGATCATAGAATGGAACGGGAATCCATCTCCATTGGCATTGATGTCGCCAAGGAGAAGGTGGACATCGCTGTCCGTCCGTCGGTCCGAACTTGGAGCACGTCCAACGACGATGTTAACGTGGAAGTCTTGGTTGGCCAACTTCAGGAACTCTAGCCAGTGGCCGTGGTCCTGGAGGCCATCGGAGGTATAGAGTTGCCTCTGGCAGCAGCACTGGCCGCGGCATCGCTGCCGGTGGCAGTGGTCAATCCACGCTAGGTGTGCGGGACTTCCGCCAAATCCACGGGCCAGTTGGCCAAAACCGACCGGCAGGATGCACGAGTCTTGGCGCACCTCGGCGAGGCAGACAGACCATCGATTCGTCCCTTGCGGGACGCCGACACCCAGATTCTCAGTGCCGTGCTGGCACGCCGGCGTCAGGTATCCTCGATCATTGCGGCAGAAAAGAAACGGTTGAGCCGGGCCATACCCGAGGTCAGTCCACGCATTCAAGTACATGCCAGTTGGCTGGAGCAGGAACTGGACGACTTGGACGACAACCAGCGGATGACCGTCCGGAACAGCTCAGTATGGCGGGAGAAGGACCAATTTCTGCGCAGCGTTCCCCGAGTAGGCAATCAGGTGTCCATCACGTTGCTGGCCGACCTGCCGGAACTGGGCACACTGAGCCGCAAAAACAAATCGCTCCCTTCAGCCGGGACAGCGGTCCCCATCGTGGCAAGCGCAATGTCTGCGGCGGCCGTGCTCGCGTTCATGCCGTGCTGTGTATGGGGCACTTGTCGCCAGTCGCTGGAATCCGGTAATCCGAGAGTTCTACTAACGGCTGCTGGCTGCCGGCGAACCCCCAAAGCTGGCTTTGACGGCCTGTATGCGGAAGCTCTTGGCTATACACAACTGCATGCTGGAAAACGGTCAGGCATGGAATCCGGCGCCCCGGCCTCCTTACATCTGAGACAGCTGTTTTCATTGGACAACTACACATGACCATTTGTCCAAAACGCTAACATTAATTCTGGATCGGTTTTTGGGGGTCTGGTTACTACGATTTGGGAGCAGAATCAGCCGGTCATTCTGCAGATGGCTACTCCTAAGTCCACGGGGCGCAAGCGAGCTCACCCGAGGCGAATCCTGGACGGCATTATTTTCAGGATGCCTGCCGGCTGCCAGCGGAACCGTCTGCCCCTGTAGATGGAGGACGACAGTACCATTCACCGGACGTTCCAGCGCTGTGTGGAGCTTGGGATACTGCAGCGCATCTGGGCGGTATTTGTCGAGGAGTGCGTGGATCCGGGAGGGGTGGAGTGGGAGTGGCAGGCCGCCTATTGCGCCACGAGCAAGACCCGTTTTGGGGGGATTCAGTGAGCCGCAACCCCACGGACCGGGGCAAGGTGGACAGCAAGCGGAGTGTCCTGATCCACGGGAGGGGAGGTCCACAGAGCGTGGTGGTGGCTGGGGCCAATGTTTACGATACCAAGCTGCTGGAGATAACCTTGGAAAGCGTTGTAGTGGAACGGCATGGCGTTGGTGATGAGGGAATTCAGCACCTGTGTTTGGACAGGGGGTACGATAATTCAACGGGCCACCAAGCCGTGGCGGTTTACCGATACCGAGGACACGTCAAGCGCATCCGAAAGGAAAAGCCGAACTCAAAGGGCATCAAGCGCTATTCGCCATGTCGTTGGGTTGTGGAGCGAACTCTGGCTTGGCTATCGAAGTGCCGGGCAATCTTAGTCCAATGTGACAAGAAAGCGACCCAACTACTTGGGCCAAATCCAATTAGGGCGCGCCTTGATCTGGTACCGCCGCCAACAGCAACTTCAAGTTTTGAGATAGTTTCTATATTCCGGAATATGGCGTCGCGGTGGAGGCCGGCAAATTGCTCGGAGACTTCGGGACTCTGTGGCAATCTTCCTCAGTTGACCGTCGCAATGCCATGGCAAAGGCGAAGCTGCATGCGGTATTTGTGAACCCGGAGGAGAAGAGAATCGGGGGACTCTTCCCTAAGGAAACGTTCCTGGCACCTATTCTAGCAATGGCGGAACCGGGTGACGTGCCCATACTGGACGGTTCGAACAGTTGTTCAGGAAGGAATGGTGGAGACGGGGGAGAGTCGAACTCCCCGTCCAGAAGAGCCTATAAACCGGATATCCTACAAGCTTGTCCGCCGGTTTGTTCTTGGACTCTACAGGCACCGCCGGCGCATCCTGAAGAGGCCCAGCCGGTTAATCTTTGGCCGCTCTTACCGGCATCGGTTTGGCCGCATCCCGGACTTATGGCGCCTGACATCCCCTCCTCCGGGAATAGCTGGGAGCAGACGTAGCCGCTTTAGGCGGCTAGAGCGAATTCACGTTCGCCAGTTATTTTTGCCACCTGATTAACGAGGGTGATGGCACCTCGGCTTGCAATCCGATACAGGACGCCCCTGTCGAACCCGCGCGTCCCCACATTGGTAATGACCCCGCCGCCACCTCCGAGAGATACAACAGCGTCAACTGGTTGTTGGAGATGGCGACCCGGATGGGATTCGAACCCACGATCTTTGGCGTGACAGGCCAATATGTTAACCGCTACACCACCGGGCCATCAGCAACTGAGCCACTATCGGCCCAGTGATTTAAGTGTATGACGATGGAATTTCGTTGTCAATTCGGGGAGTGGCTCCGGGAGGGCTATCGCATATGGGACCCCAGGCCCCTGTCTCCATTGCATCAACAAAGCCGGCGGGCGAAAATTTTGTTTTTCCGCTCATTTCCGCTCATTCCGCGCTGCCATCCGGGTTCCATTCGGTATCCCAAGCGCAGGGTGAGGTCTGACGAATCAGTCACGGATCAGGATAGAGAAGCGTTACGAGGCTTGGCAAGGGGGAAATGTCACCGGACTATCCAAATGCAATAGCCCTGCAACGGCCGGTAGCGTTCCCTATCAGTTGGGCGGACTCCCCATCGGCCCGAGGAAGCCGGCATTACAGGACACTGGCACCAGGCAGCGAATTGACGAACCGAGACTAACGGCTCCGGACCGGGCCGTGGACGGGACCCGGGCTGGCCCTGGGTTCGAGGGATGTCTCAATTCTGGGAAGGCCTGGGCAGCACGCCCCAATAAAAAGTGTCCATTTTTGTCTACTCTTGTGCATTTCCCCTAAATCCGTGTCTCAATATGAGACTATACAGATCGCGAAGTCGCCCAAAGGAAGATATCTGGGGGAAATGGTCCAAAGGAGATTTCGCGTTGTCGAATCATTTCCCATCGGGCATTCGGCATTCCGGTCAGGTTGGCCAGGCCATACATCAAGGTAAAGTTGTGAGAACATACGTTTGATTATATTCAAAGATAAGGCGGCCTGCAAGCGCTGATTGTCAGTGTGCGATGTCGGGCACCGATTGGGAACTTCATTGTCCCAGCCGGAAATAGATTGCCCCGGAACCCGGCCCCGACTCTGTCGATCTCCTGGTCTTTTCGCGGGAACGACTAATGGCCGAGCGGCAAACCACCTGGATCGGAGCCATACCGTTGGGGATGGCTGATTCGCCGGGGCTGCGAGGCGAGCTGAGGCCATTCTACGTGGGGCAACACAGGTGCTGGCGTCGCCGGCCAGCGCTGCTGCGGACAGGACGATGCCGGCGGACCATACGATGAGGATGCAGTAGCGGGCAGCGGCGGAACAGGGGCAGGCAGGGAGGTGGCCGCTAGTCCTGCTGGGCGGCGACCCTTTCGAGGTTGAGGGCCAGGAGCCTTTCGAGGATTTCGGCGTCGGAGAGGTCGGCGGGCAAGGCGTCGGCGTCGGCAGCGTCGAGGGTGGCGTTGGCGTTGGCGAGCCAGGTAGGGCGCTGGTTGTAGAGGTTGGTCAGTGTCAGTTTCTTGAGCTGGGTCTCGGTGGCGTCGGGTGGATTGAGCCAGTTCTCGCGCCGCTCGTTCAAGAGCTTGGCGGCCTCGGCAATGGTCTCGTGCTGGGGGTCGTAGGGTTCGAGGAAGGGGAAGGTCTGGAAGCAGGTGGTGGTGGCTTACCGCAATCCTAACTCCGCTTCACGGAGTTGCGTTCCCATTGCACACGCCCAGAGCTCGTGGAAACGAGAGTGGAGCACCCCGAAGGTAAAGTCATCGTAGTAGGCGAACACGATTATTGTATGGTCCGGCAGCACATCACCGTCAATGTAGGAGAACACCCTGTACCGAGACACTTCACTTGTCCCTATATATTGGTAGGCCCTGCCACGCCTGGCGCATTTTAGAAGCGGCTTAACCGTGTAGACACCACCGTTCGGCCCGGCGGCGCATCCTGTTCTCAATTCTCTTCGGCTTCACATTAGCGCGGACATATTCAAAGGGGGCCTCGTACAAGGCGGCACAATCCTCTGTCATGTCGGTTCCGAAATCGATTATTAGCATGTTTCGAGATTGCTGGTTAATGTCTCGTCCGATCTTCCAGCGCCTGATGACATCACTATTGGGCTTACCGTGCGGGATGTGCTGATGAAACATATCATCAGCGATTTGTTGGGTGATTTCAAAAGCGCCGACCGTGGAGGCCTTGCCGGGTGGTGCGAAACCGTTGCGCCGCCACTTGGCATTCGCTGTGGGAGCTGCCAAAGATGATGCAGGTCCGTACATGGCCATTGCGCTGGTTCACGGGGATGAGGCCGCAGCGCAGGAAAATGTTGAGCTACTAGAGGGGAGAATTACCGGGGCAACCAATTTCCTTGAACGCAAGTCGTGGTCAGATAATATTGTCATCCAAGGTTCGGAAAAGTGTGGTCTGAGGGGCGACTGCTGTTGTCGAAGTTGAGGGGGGCCATCGCACTACGTTCATTCACGTGGGTCAGGGAGTTCGAAAACCTGATCGTGCATGAATAATCATAGGCCCGGGTATCAAGGAGTGTCGTCACAGTTATTCCGTCGCTGCAAGGAGAGCGGGAATAAATGCCGTAACCCATCACACAAATGTGAGCTTAAACATGCGGTTACACTTCGATTAGAATAAGATCTTGCGAGCCGATGGCCCGTAAAGAACAGGAACACCACCAGATACGGGAGCCCTCAAGACCGTCAAACCGATGACTCCCGCCAAAGGCACTCAGAGCCACATTAACGCTAGAGGCTCAAAGGACACCCGTATCAGAGAACTCCCGTCGGAGGAAACAACCGAATGCCCATCAAATTTCGAGTCCCATGGCTCGCCGTAATACTGTTGCTCATCGCAATACTGGCCGCCTGCAACGGCGACTCCGAAGAACCGACGCGTCGCCCCACCCGGACGACCGTCACTGAACCGGCGGCCACCGCCAAGCCGACGGCCACAGAACCCGAGACCAAGGCTGAAAAGACACTAAACCAAAGCCAAGGTGGGATGTGCATTTGCCTGAGGCGAGGAATCGTGCTGGGAATTCGGCAGCAGTGCTTCGGCCCGTGACTGCAGTACCGTCCGGCAGCGGCGCCTCACCTCGTCTCTCCGGCTGGCCAGCCCGGCCAGGAAGTTGCCGACCCTTTCCTGCACCGCCGCCCTGCTGCCCAGGCAGAGATTGCCCGTCGCCTCCTCTCTCGCCCAGCCCCAGACCGCCTCATCGGAGTTGAAGTCCGGGCTGTACCCCGGCAGGTTCACCAACCGCAGGTCAAGTCCGGGCGTCCGCAGATATTCCCGCACCGCCTCGCCACGATGGGCCGGCGCGTTGTCCCAGATGACCCGCATCGGCTCTGGATGTTTTTCCCTCAGTTGCTTCAGGAAGGCAACCGAGGTCCCGCTGTTGCTGTTGCCCTCCAGTTCCATCCATTCCACCTCACCCGTCTCCAGGCACACCGCCGAATAGTAGTTGGCCTTCTCCCCATACCGCGGGCTGGTCGAGTCCACCAAAGCAGGCTGGCCCTTCAGCACCCACTTGCCCCGCAGTTCCGCGTCCGCCCGGAAGTGGGCCTCGTCGGCAAAGAATATCCTGGCTTCAGTCCGTTGGGCCTCCTCCCTCAGGACGGCGTACTCCGCCACGAAAGCCTCCCGCTTGGCCTCATCAGCCTTGAGCAACCGCTTCTTGGGCCGCTTGAAGGCAAATCCCAAGCGGTGCATCCAGTTCAGGCAACTGCTGCGGCTCAACTCAATGCCGAGGCGCTCCGAGGCAAACCGCCGCACCACCTTCCAATACCAGTTGGCCATACCGATGCCCGACGAAGCGGGAGGCTGTTGCACCGCCTCTTTCAATTCCTCCTGCTGCGCTTGGTCAAGGGCGGGGGGGAACCACCGGTCTGCTCGAATATCAGGGCTGCAGGCCCTCCCTCGCCGAAGGCCGACGCCCATCGGCCAATAGTGTGTGGGTCCCTTTCCAGAGTCTCCGCCGTGGCCGCTGCCGTCCAGCCCTGGGCCAGCAGCAGCACGGCGTACCACCTCTCCCGCTCCCTGGGCGTCGGCGCCAGGATCATCCGCTGTCGCAAGTCCTTGACTTCCATCCGCCACTGTTCCAGACACCGGTCTATCTCCCTCACGCCCATCACCAACCCCTCGTAACTCCCGAGACCAGCTAACCCAGTTCCTTCACAAATTTACCCTGTGCAACTGCGTATTTCACCTTGGCTTTAGTTTAGTGCCGGCGACCACCGTGGCGCCACCAACCCCTACGAAAGTAACGGCGACCCCGTTGGCACGGCCGACGCCCACGCCCACGGGCGTATCAGAAGTCTTCGAGCCTCTGATGGAGCACATACCCGATTATTCCCGCCTCGTATTCCTAATGGACATAAGCGCCGTGCGGGAAATGCGTAGTCAGTACCCGGGCGACTTCGACACTTTCCTGGAGGATCTGCAGGATGACGTGGCTATGGAGGTCTACGTTGACAACTTCAACATAAGGGACGTCAGCGTGCTGGCCGTGGCGGCCGAGTACATAAGCGAGGACGACCTGGTTTTGCTCAAGGGGAACTGGGACCTCGAGGAGATGCGGGAATACCTGGAACCCTACAAGGGAAATTCCCACCTGAGATATGACATCTACAGCATCAGTGGCGAACACGTCATCCTGGAAGAGTCGGAACTCTTGGCAGTCGCCCATAATGAGGAGATTGCTATGGATGTGATCGAGATAGCCAGCGGGGTTGGCGAGGGCCTCACCAGCGCCGAGGAAAACGTGGTGAAACGGCTGCTGGATAGACTGGGACCGGCGCCGGTGGTGATCGCCTTAGATAGCGGAGACTGTGGGGAGGTCGTGCCGGGATGCCTTGGGTTTGGAGTATCCCTGGTCAGCGCGGACGCAAACCGCCGTGAGGTGTATATCAATACAGCGGTGATGTTCAATAGCGAACGGGCTGCTAGCGCAGCAAATGCTGGTTACAACATGGCAGCTATGCTGCAGTCGGGAGTCGAGTACGTTCTTGATGAGGCGGACGGTACGGGGGATATCCCCAATCAGGAGGATATGGAGGTCAAGGTCCACGAGGTGGCCAATGACGGCGAGTTCGTAACGGGGAAGGCGACAATAACACTGCCCGCAGAGACCCCTTAAAGACAGCATCCTGCGGCGCAGCGCCAACCAAATCCCCTGCGATGGCCTCCGGCAAACGCCGCGCCACGGGTATAACCGCGCCACAGGTATAACAAGGTCCGGCGGAGCTTCGGGGCCGGTCACCGGCCGTTGATGGCGCGCCAGACTCGTTCGGGTTTCAGGGGGATGTCCAGCTGCGCTCCGGGATCGGCGGGGGTGGCGGTCAGATGGGAGAGGGCGTCGGCTACAGCGTTGACTACGGCGGGGACGGCGGCGATGGTGGGGGTCTCACCCATGCCCTTCACGCCCAGCGGGTTGTAGGGACTGGGGGTCTCCATGAACTCGACTGTGAAATCGGGCAGGTGCTTGGCCAGGGGCATTGCGTAGTCCATGAGGCTGCCGCAGAGCAACGGGCCGCTGTCGTCATACACCGCCTCCTCCATCATGGCGGCGCCGATGCCCTGGACCAGGCCGCCGTGGACCTGTCCGTGGACGACGAGGGGGTTCACGAGGACGCCGAAGTCGTTGACCGAGTAGAAGTTCAACAACTCGACATGGCCGTTGTCGGGGTCGACGCTGACCACGGCCACATTGGCGGAATAGGGGAAAGTATAGCTGTCGGGCTCCCAGTAGACGCTGGCCTCGAGGCCGCGTTCGACGCCCTCGGGCACGGGCTGCGGGCCGATGGAGAATGCGGCGACATCGCGCCAAGTGACGTAGCGGTCGGGAATGTCCTCGGCGAAGAAACCGCCGTGGCGCAGCTCGACGAACTCGGGCTCGGTGCGGAGCAGGGAGGCGGCCAGCTTCAGGGCCTTGTCCTTCACCTGGCGGCTGGCGGTGACGACGGCGGAGCCGCCGACAACTATGGAGCGGCTGGCGCGGGTGCCGGTGCCCTGAGCGATAAGGCGGGTGTCGCCGTAGATGACAGTAACGTCCTCGAGGGAGACGGCGAGCTCGTCGGCGGCGATCTGGGCGAAAGTGGTCTCGTGGCCCTGGCCGTGATCTGACGAGCCGGTGTAGACGGTCACGCTGCCTGTGGAGTCGACCTGCACGGTGGAAGTCTCGTAGCCGGGCCGGACGCTGAGGGAACCGGAGGGACCGAAACCAGAAGCGTCGACGGTGGTGGCGATCCCGATACCCAGGAGCTGGCCGCTCTCGCGCAGCTCGGCTTGCCGGTCGCGCAGGGTGGCGTAGTCCGCCAGCTCGAGGACGCGCTCCAGGCCGTGAATGTAGTCGCCGCTGTCGTGGAGGCGCCCGGTGGGAGTGCGGAAGGGGAAAGCGCCGGAGGGAATGAGGTTGCAACGGCGCACCTCGGCGGGGTCCATTCCGAGGGCCTGGGCGATGCCGTCCATCACTCGCTCGGCGGCGTAGGCGGTGGCGTGCTGTCCGTAGCCGCGGTAGGGGCCGACGGTCATCTTGTTGGTGTAGACACCGAAGACCTCCCATTGCAGGTGCTCGACGGTGTAGGCGCCGGCCGCGCCGGAGGGCGTGAGGGTCTCGGCCACGCCGTGGGTGCCGCCGAAGCTGTAGGCGCCGAGGTCGGTGTAGTACCGGGTGCGCAGGGCCAGCAGCTTGCCGTCGCTGCGGTAGGCGGCCTCGACGTACTGGACCTCGCCGCGGCCGTGGATGGTGGAGGTGAACTCCTCCTCGCGGAGACCGTCCCAGCGAACGGGGCGGTTCAGGCGCATGGCCATGGCGGCGGCGATGACGGTCTCGGGGTAGGTGTCGATCTTGGCGCCAAAGCCGCCTCCGACGTCGCGGGAGAGGACGCGGATCCGGTTCTCGGCGATGCCCAGAACGCCAGCGGTGGCACGGCGCTCCATGTGGGGCGCCTGGGTAGACAACCAGAGCGTGACCTCGCCGACGCCGCGGTCGTAGCCGGCGGTGACGGCGCGCGGCTCCATGGCGTTGGGCACGAGGCGCGGCTCGACGAGGCGGAGGTACAGGACGCCGTCGGCCCCGGCGAAGGCGGACTCGGGGTCGCCCACGGTGCGGGAGCTGGTTACACATAGGTTAGTGCCCAAATCCTCGTGGACGAGGGGTGATCCATCCTCCAGACCCCGCTCGCAGTCGACGACAGCTGGGAGCGGTTCGTAATCGACGTCGATGAGGTCGAGGGCATCGCGGGCGACATAGGCGTTCTCGGCGACCACGACGGCGACGGGCTCGCCCTCGTAGCGGGCGACGTCGGTCGCCATGGGCCAGCGGCTGACGGCCTTCATGTGCTCGCGGACGCCGGCGAGGGGTAGCTGTTCGGCGCAGGTGGCGTTGAACTCGGCGCCGGTGACGACCGCGAGGACGCCGGGGAGGTCGCGGGCGGCAGCGGCGTCGATGCCCTGGATGCGCGCGTGGGCGTGGGGGCTGCGGAGGACCAGCATGACGGCGGAGTCGCGGGGTAGGATGTCGCCGGTGTAGCGACCCTCGCCCTGGATCAGGCGGAAGTCCTCCTTGCGGCGAACCGACGCTCCGACCATCTTCTCATTGTCGTTGGTTGATGAGGACACCATGTGTAAAGGCTCCTGCTGTTCGATGTGACATTCGTGATTCCGCAACATAATAACTTATATTCCAAATAAATGGCCAAGGGACCGCAACGGCTTTTATAATGTGACTAAACCCGCAGTGCCACGAACAGAATCCGGCATGGCTGGCAGACGGGGTAAGGGGAGGACGCATGGCTACATTTGGGGATCTGGAAAGAGCACTGGCAGACCTATATCCCTACCGGTGGGCAATCGGAGCGGTCGTTATCGTGCTGATCGCGGCGTTCCTGGGGTTCGCGTGGTGGCGCGGGTGGCACCTGTGGGCGTGGAGCTACCGCAAACCGCTGGGCATCGTTTCCGTGCCGCTGATCGCGATCACGCTGTGGCTGGGCTGGTCGCTGGGGTCGCCGCTGTTTACCAACGTGACGGTGGACGAGGAATTCCCCTTTGCGGTCAACGCCATGGTGCCAGAGGGCATGGAGCGGGAGGAAGTGGAGGAGGTGCTGGCGGGGTTCTCCAAGGTGGAGACTGAGGTGATGGAGACCATGCCAGCGACGGCGGCCATCGACGCGTCGGTGGCACTGGCGTCGGATGAGGAGGGCGGGATGGTTGTCCTTACGTCGGCGCGGCGGGCCACTCTCGAGGAGGGGATGGCGATGGCGATGAAGGCGACGGATGCCGACAACATGGAAGATGCATCGGCGATGACCGACGAGGGCGTCGCTATGATGCAGGAGGCGATCGAGCAGTCGGAGATGGCGGGGCAGCCCGCGGCCAACCAGGTGGAGGCGGTGGCGATGGGCAGCTTCAAGGACGCCGACGCCTTCCACCGTGGGAGCGGGACTGCGACCATCTACCGCACGCCGGACGGGTCGGAGGTCGTGCGGCTTGAGGACCTGAACGTGACCAACGGCCCGGCGCTCCACGTGGTGCTGTCCACGCACCCAGACCCGGAGCGATCGGAGCAGGTGAAGCAGGAGGGGTACGTTGACCTGGGAGACCTGAAAGGCAACCGGGGCAACCAGAACTACCCGATCCCGGCGGGGGTGGATACGTCGATTCACAAGAGCGTGGTTATTTACTGCTACCCGTTCGCAGTGGTGTTCAGCGTGGCGACACTGGAGGGCTAACAGAAGTTTCCCTGATGGGGAGTGTTAAAGATGCCACGGAATCTGGGCATCTTCCCGACTCAGGTAGTGTTCTCAATGCAGGGGCGAGTTTGAAATCCGCCCCTGCACCACGCCTTGACGATGAGGCCGAGCGTGACCACCCAACACGAAGAATCGCTCGATCCTTGTCCCCCGCCGGATGTTGGCGGATAATGCGGCAAACAGGCGCCCGCATGGGCAAGGAGGCGCGCAGTCATGTCCAAGGTCAACATGATTCACCATGTAAACATACAGATCACGAACCGGGAGCGCACCCGCGAGTGGTATGAGAAAGTGCTTGGGTGCGAGTTCCTGGACCGCGGCCCGGCCCTGAACCGGCGGATGCTGCAGCTGCGCATCGGAAACGGGGAGATTCATACGTCCGAGGTAGACGAGGTCGTCCATCCCCCGGGTGCACTTCGCTGTAGAAGTGGATGACTGGGATGCCGCACTCGCCAACCTGGACAAGCATGGCGTGTCGTATTCCCGGAACGCTGGCGGGGCGTTCATGGGCACCGGCGGGGACGATCCACAGCAGGGGCGCCGCGAGGACACCAACGAACGATACTCCTACATCGCCGACCCGGACGGCAACCTGATAGAGCTGGTGCACCACCCGCTGGGGCTGAAGAGCACCGAGGGCGATGCGATCCCGCTGCACCGCGACACCGCAAACCCCAAGTGGACGCAGATACCTGGGTTCGTGGAGGAGGCCTACAAGGAAGCGGAAGTTACGGTGTAGACACTCGCTTACACTCGGTAACAGGGCAATAAAAAGCGCGGGCATCGAGAGAATGCCCGCGCTTTTTGTTGCAGTCTCGGCGGAAGGTCAGGCTTGGCCCGCCGCCTGGAGGGCCTGCCAGACTTTTTGGGGCGTCAGGGGGGTGTCGATGTGCTTGACGCCGGCGGAGGATAGGGCGTCCATGACGGCGTTGGCGATGGCCACGGGCGCGGCGAGGGTGGGCAGCTCTCCGATGCCCTTTACGCCGAGGGCGGTGATGGGTGACGGTGTCTCGAGGGTGCTGTCGAGCTCGAAGTCGGGCAGGTCGATGGACTTGGGCATTACGTAGTCCATGAGGCTGCCGCTGAGAGGTTGGCCGGACGAGTCGTAGACCATACCCTCCCACAGGGCCTGGCCGATGCCCTGGGCGATGGCACCGTGGATCTGGCCATCGTACAGCATCGGGTTGATGACCTTGCCGGAGTCGTGGACGCCGGTGTACTGCAGGATCTTGATGGCCCCGTTTTCCCTCGAGACCTCAACCACGGCGATGTGGGAGCCGAAAGCGTAGGGACTCTTGTTCAGGGTGTTGGAGCGTGGGAAATCCAGCCCCGGCTCCTCACCGGGCGGCAGCAGTTCCTCGTTATGGGCCGCAGCGGCGATCTGGGCGAAGGGTATGCTGCGGGAGAGGTTGGTTCGATCTACGGCACGGCCTTCGGTGAGATCGACATTTTCGGGGGGGCAGCCCAGCAGGTGCCCGGCGACGGCCGTCAGCTTTTCCTTGGCATCCTGCAGCGCCATGTGCAGGACGGTGCCACCGGCGATGAGTCCACGGCTCGCCGAGGTCCCGCCGCCCCTGGGCAGTATGGCGGAGTCGCTGTGGCGAACCCGAATGTCGCCGGGGGCGATGCCCAACTCGTCGGCGGCAATCTGGGCGAAGGTAGTCTCGGTGCCCTGGCCGTGGGGCGAAATACCGGTGTGGGCTTCCACATCCCCGTCGGGGCCGATGACCACCCGGGCGTGCTCCTCCAGAAAAGTGACCTTGGCGCCGGAGCCCTTCACGACGGTCGCGATGCCGACACCGATGAGCGAGCCGCCCTCCTGGGACTGCTGGCGGGCACGCTCCCGCCATTGGTGGTAGCCCGACACTTCCAGGGAGCGATCGAAGGCCGCCTCATATTCCCCGGAATCGTAGGTGATGCCCGTGGGAGTGTCGTAGGGGAAGGCATCGGGCGGTATGAAATTGCGGCGGCGAACCTCGGCGGGGTCCAGGCCAAGCTCCTGGGCCACAAGGTCGACGGCGCGTTCCATGCAGAAAGCAGCCTCGGGACCTCCGGCACCGCGGTAGGCGCCGGTAACGGGCTTGTTGGTGGCGACGCCGATGACCTCCACAGACATCGCAGGAGTGCGGTATGGGCCGGTCAGGCGGTGGCTGGTCAGGATGGGAACCGTGGGCGTTGACATGAAAAAGTAAGCGCCAAGGTCGGCGACGACTCGTACCCGGATGCCCAGCAATGTACCATCGCTGCTGGCTGCGGCCTCGAGGTCGATGCTGTGGCCGCGGCCGTGGAAGCAGAGCATGTTTTCCTGTCGGCTTTCGACCCACTTGATGGGGCGTCCCAGCTTGATGGCGAGGTGGGGGATGGACAGTTCCTCGGGGAAAAAGCATCCCTTCTCACCGTAGCCGCCACCGACATCAGGACAGACGACACGAACCGACTCGAGGGGGCGATCCAGGAGGTGAGCCAGGTGCTCGCGGATTTCGTGGGGGTGCTGCGTGGAGTCCCAAACGGTCAACAGGTCCGCCGCGGCATCGTATTCGGCCAGCAGGCCCCGTGGCTCCATGGGCGCCGGCGCCAACCGCTGCACGCCGAACTGCTGCCGGATGACGCAATCGGCGGAGTTGAACGCGTCGTCAAGGTCGCCCCCGGCGTTCACGGTGCGCAGGACCTGGTTTGTCCCCAGGTGCTCATGGATGACAGGGGTGCCGGCGTCGGTCGCCGTCAATGGATCGATGACGGCCGGGAGAACTTCGTAATCTATTTCAACCAGATCCACGGCGTCCTGGGCGGTGTAGATATCATCGGCGAGGACGATGGCCACGGGCTGACCGGCGTAGCAGGCCTTGTCCACGGCGAGGGCCGGATGCCGGGGCGGGTGCATCTCGTCGGCGTCGGAGGACTCGCGGGTGGGCAGCTGGGCCACATCGGCGATGTCCTGGGCGGATATGACGGCTGCCACCCCCGGCAGGGCCAAGGCAGACGTGGCATCAATGCTACGAATGCGGGCGTGTCCGTGGGGGCTGCGGATGATCAGAGCGCGCAGCAACCCAGGCCGGGTCATGTCATCGACAAAGGAGGACTGGCCGGTAAGCAGGCGGTGGTCTTCAAATCGCTTGATGGACTGGCCGGTGTAGGTAGTCATTTCAGACCTCCGCAAACATCAGCCTTTTGGGCCGGAAAGCATGCGAAATCATACCACTACTTTTTTAGTAGAATAAATGACGAAAACGGTTAAGCAAACTTCCCGGGGTTTTAGGGGAAAGGATGATTGATACCGGTGTCGGCATAGCTGCAATGGTGCTGGTCTGCGCTGCCTTCCTCTATATGGGGATCACGCACGTGGGGCGGAGGCAGCAGAGTGTGGAGGACTACACCGTTTCGCGCAACCACGCTCCGGTCAACGTGGGCATTGCGACGCTGGTGGCGTCCATGTTCGGGACGTGGGTGCTGCTCAGCCCGGGCGAGACGGGGGCCAACTTCGGCATCATTTCGCTGGCCGGGTACGCCATAGGAATGGCGGGCATTGCGTTGATGTACATGATCTTCGGCCCGCGCCTGCGCGAGCTGATGCCAGATGGGCACTCCGTCACTGAGTACGTCAAGCACCGGTTCGGTACCGTTCCCTTCGTTTTCGTGGCGGTGGTGATCATCTTCATCATGGGCATTTTCATCACTGCCGAGATGACCGCCATCACCACGGCCGTCCACATATTGACGGGGTCCCCGGCGTGGGCAACGGCCATTGCAGTCGGGGTTGTGGTGGTGGCGTACACCGCCTACGGGGGGCTGCGGGCGTCGATATACACGGACCGGCTGCAGTTCTGGGTGCTGTTGCCAGTGATGCTGTTGCTGGTCGTCGTTGCGGCGGCAATGGTATTCGGCACCGGAACGTGGAGTGCAGCCAGTGAGGCAGGGCTGCTGTCGGTCAGTTCAGAGGGCAGCTACTTCTTTGGGGTCGTGCTGATAATCGGCATTATTGCGTCCAACGCATTCCATCCCGGGATGTGGCAAAGAGTCTATACCGTCGAGAGTCAAAGGGCGCTCAACCGCAGCCTATGGGGCGCAACCGCGTTGGCCATCCCCATAACGTTCCTGCTGGGAATGGCCGGGATTGCGGCCGTTGGGAACGGGTCCGTGGAGTCCTTCCAGTATCCGGAGGTATCGGCGGCGTTGTTCGCGCTGGCAACGGACCTGTTCCCGCTGTGGATGCACTTCCTGATGCTGGTATGTGCGCTGATGCTGGCGATGAGCACGCTGGACACGCTGATGAACGGCCTGGCGAGCAGCTTGGCTACCGACCTGGCAGGCATAGGTGTTTCCCGGAACGCACTGATGCTGCAGGCCCGTGCCGTGACCGCGATTGTTGCGGTACCAGCCGTCATCGTGGCGTCGCAGGGATTCAGTGTGCTGTACGTGTTCCTGGTGGCAGACCTCCTGGGCGCGGCGATCGCCGTGCCGATGCTGACAGGGCTCTACTCCACGCGGATGCCGGGGTGGGCGGTGCTGGCGGCCGGGGGCGCGGGGATCATCGTGGGGGCGCTGTTCTACCCGAGGTCGGACCTGGTATCGCCGATGATACTAACGGCTCCCACGGGTGGGCAGATGTTCTGGTCATTCCTGCTGGCGCTGGTGGTATCGTCTGCTATCACCGCCGTCGTTGTATTGCTGCGACGATTGGCGGGGTTGGGCGACGAGTACGACTTCGACCGGCTGCGGTCGGAGGTGAGGCTGATTGATGAACCGGTGGCTGCCGACGACTAGGAAGCAGCCCGGTGGCCAAAGACCTTGAACTCCCAGACCGACAGGAGTAAAACAGATTCAGTGGTTTGCCGATTCTGTGCGCTCACCTTTCACCCATAGGCAAACGGCGACCCCCGAGCCGGCCTAGAAGGAATCGATGGACATTGCCCTAGGGGTCCTTCCGTGGATACTGCCGCCGCTGCTCGGCGCGATCATCGGCTATGTAACCAACCGGATTGCGATAAAGATGCTGTTCCGGCCCATGAATCCCAAGCGCTTTCTCGGGATTCGGGTGCCCCTTACACCTGGCATCATCCCTAGGAACAGGTTCGACCTTGCCCGCACCATCGGGCGGATGGTGTCGGAGCAACTGCTTTCGCCCGATGCACTCAAGGAGCAGCTGGACAGCCCGGAGTTCCGTGACAGCCTGAAGCGCTGGATCGGGGAGAGGCGCAGGGCGTTGATGCAGCGGCCCATCGGCCTCTCCGCTGGGAACGGCAACACCCACAGCGGCCCGAGCGATGGAAACACGGACGGCGCCGATCGGGACCCTTTCCCCGAGGAACTGCTCGAGGAGTTGCTGGCGGCGTTCCTCAAGTCTCCGCAGTGCGCCATAATGGTGCAGTCGCTGGCTCGGCAAGTGACGGACGGAATCGGAGGCAAGCGGATTTCCGACCTCACCAGCGCCGACGACATGGCGCGTTTCGTCCACGGAAACGTGCTGCCTGCCTTCCGTAACCAGGAACTTAGCAACACTGCGTCGGAATTTGTCAGCAACTGGATTCGGGAGCAGTTCAACCAGAATAAACGACTGAGAGAGTACCTGACGCCGCAAAACCTTGAGGCGGTGCAGGCGCTGATCCGCAACAACCTGCCCACGGCCACATGGCTGGTGTTTAACTGGATGCGGCAGCAGGACATGTCGCAGAAGCTGGTGACGATCGGCCAGGAATGGGTGGAGGACACAGTCAGGCAGCAGAGCCTGGTGACCAGGGCCATCCTGAGCATCAGCGGAAAGAAAGAGGAAGCTATCCGGGACATGCCTGTCATCATTGGCAGGCTGATCGATGAAGCGGAACGGTCGCTGAGTACGCCGGAGATGCAGAACCTGATCTCCGAGGCGGTCGGCATCACGCTGGAAAGGATTTCAGGCCGTCGGATCAAGTGGCTGATCGGGCGCAACGAGCAGACCATCTACTGGATGGCCGACCGGGTGACCCGCCATGCGTTTACGGCTGTTGCCGATACACCGCAGGCCAGCGTACGGGAAGCGGCCGAGAGGTTCTACGAGAAGAATTCGAACGCGACGCTGGGCGAATTCGCGGAGCGCACTCTCGGCGTGCGGACTGAGGCCGTCTCTGGTCTGACGGCAAACCTGATGCTCGGCTACCTGAACAACCCCGATACAACACGGCAGATCACCGGGCTGGCCCGTCGGATGGGGCCCAGCGGAAATGGAGACCAAGAGGACACCGCCGTTACGCTGGAGGAACTCATCCCGCTTTCCGATGAGACAGGAGAGCGTCTGGACGAATACCTCGCCAGTCATCTGATCGGGTTCCTGGGCGACCAGTTACCGGAGCTTAGCAGGATCATCGATGTCGAGACCCTGGTCACCAGCCGCATCAACAGCTTCGACGTTAAGGACGTGGAGGACCTGGTGATGTCAATCTCAGGCAAGCATCTGCGATGGATCAACTGGTTCGGCGCCGGCCTCGGGGCAATCATCGGCCTGATTCAGCTGGGCATCAACCCGCCGCTGTAGTCCCGCGGCATTAACTCCGAAGTCCCTACTGA
Source organism: Dehalococcoidia bacterium (assembly GCA_965262865.1). GTDB lineage: Bacteria > Chloroflexota > Dehalococcoidia > Lucifugimonadales > UBA3495 > VXOI01. Next base: position 3,982,201 of record OZ253565.1, on the reverse strand, counting down.
GGGAACTCCGGAGACTGCAGCACTCCCATAGCCACCAAGAAAGCATCCCCAAGCCGTTCGGGCTGAACGAACTCGAGCACGTCTCCTGGCGTGTGAATCCGCGAGACATCGGGACCATACAACAGCAGCACCGGCACGCCCGCTTCCTGAAAAGGCTGGTGGTCACTGGATGCTCCCCCCGGCAGCGTCCCTGGGACAGCTTCAATCCCCAAGGCCCCGGCAGATGCCAGGGCCAGTGCGCCGAGTTCACCGTTTCCAAATACCGTGAGCGACGGGCCCGTACCGACGACGTCAAAGTTCAGCATGGCCCTCATCCGGTCCAGATCCGCCTCGCTCAAAGACGATACGTAGTGGCGGCTGCCATACAATCCCAGCTCCTCCGATCCGAACATAACGAACCGGACCGAGAACGGCAAGGAACGCCCAGCCAGGGCTTCTGCCAGTGACAGGACGATGGCAATGCCGGAGGTGTTGTCGTTGGCTCCCGTATCTGTCTCTGGAACAACATCGTAGTGGGCACCCACTACGACGAAGCCCTCGCCGTCGCCCTTCAGTTCGGCGACGACATTCCGGGACTCTAGTAGTGCAACAGCGTAGGATTGATAGATAATTAGCTGTGGTATTGCCGGGACACGTCAAAAGCTAAGGTGATGTTGGGAGGATGGGGATGCCAGCGAAGAGGTACCGGGTCAGTCTGAGTGTAGAGGAGCAACAGGAACTGAAGGGACTGGTGTCCCGGGGACGGACGGCAGCATATAAACAGACCCACGCCCGCATTATGCTGCTCAGCGATGAAAATCAAGAGCGCGGGGCGATGAAGGACGAGGAAATAGCCCGGGTCCTGAGGGTGGGGGACGCCACGGTGGGACGGGTGCGCCGCCGCTGTGTTGAGGAGGGAGTGGAGGCAGCCTTGGGACGCAGGGAGCAGGTCAACCGCCGCCCGAGGAAGCTGGACGGCCAAGGAGAGGCCCACCTGACTCACCTCGCTTGTAGCGAACCGCCGGAGGGCCGTGCCGGTTGGACGCTGCAACTGCTGGCTGACCGGCTGGTGCAATGTGAGATAGTGGACAGCATCAGCCCCGAGACGGTGCGCCAAACGCTGAAAAAAACGAACTCAAGCCTTGGCTGAAGGAGTGCTGGTGCATCCCGCCCAAGGCCAATGCCGAGTTCGTCTGTGCCATGGAGGACGTGCTGGAGGTGTATCACCGTCAGTTCGAGGACAACGAGGTGCTGGTGTGCCTGGACGAGACCAGCAAGCAACAGGTGAGGGAGACCCGCAGCCCCTTGCCGCCGCGTCCGGGGACTGCCATGGCCTACGATTACGAATACGAGCGCAACGGGGTGAGCAACCTGTTCATGCTGTTCGCGCCCTTGGAGGGGTGGCGGCGGGTGGAGGTGACGGACCAGCGAACCAAGGCTGACTGGGCCCGGGTGGTGCGACAACTGGTGGATGTGGACTACCCGGACAAAGGCCGGATAGTCTTGGTGATGGACAATCTGAACACCCACCGCCTCTCGTCCCTGTACGAGGCCTTCGAGCCTGCAGAGGCGAGACGCATTGCCGAAAAGCTGGAAATCCACTACACGCCCAAGCACGGCAGTTGGCTGAACATGGCCGAGATAGAACTGGGAGTGCTGGCGCGCCAGTGTCTGGACCGCCGGATACCGGACCAGCAGACATTGAAGCAGGAAACCAAGGCTTGGCAAGGGCAGCGGAACCACGACGCAATTCGGGCCAACTGGCGTTTCACCACCCAGGACGCGCGCATCAAGCTCAAGTCCCTCTATCCCTTAATTCAACACTGATGGACTACTAGTCCTCCGCGTCAGTTTCGTCGTCTTTGCAGTTCTCAGCCCCGATGACACAGAGGCAGCAGTTGCCGCCACGATCATGGCAAATGCAGTGGAGGCCGGGAGCCATCACCTCGCAGACTTTGGGCATGTTGTCCACCTCCTTGAGTTAGGTGCCACTAAGAATAGATATTCAGTACGGGGCGTTGGGGTTCTCCTCTGTGTCGTGGTTCCTCGGGGGCTGGTGAACGAATGGATTGATGTTATCGCCCACGGGCAGGGCCAAGAGGGTGAACACGAAAAAGAATAAGGCGAAAACATACGAGAATACGTAGCCGACCACCAACATCGGCGGGCGTTCGTGGTGCGGATCCACATCCAGCCCCACGCTGACCAGCAACGCATCGGGCGGGTGCCTGCGTAGGTTCTGAACCGCCGAGTTGGATTTGTAAACGGCGGAGGTAAATTGTTCCGTGCGGGCGGGTAATTGCTGAGCATCGGCAGTGTCGAAGTTCAGGATAAATGTCCGCCTAACTGTTCAGCAGAAATGTCCTTTGCTTAGTCTGCGATGGTATCAGATGCTGGTGCCGGAGGAATTGCCGGAGTTCGCCGCGTCGGCGGAGTCTCGGCGTCAATGTATCTCCTCACCGTGTCTCTGTGGATTCCCAACTCCCTCGCCATCCGCCGAATGGACATCCCCTGAAGCTTGGCCTGCTGCACGGCCTTCCATCTCTCCTGTTGCAGGAACGTCGGCCTCCGCGGCGGTGCGACTACCCGCAACCCGGCTACGTCCGGATCGTCGATTGCTGCAGCGCGAGCATCTTCTTGGTCTGACTTTACGCTCAGCAGATCGAGAACTTCAACCGAAGGTTTTGACGCAAGTTCGGGATCGTGGGTTGGGATGGTGGCAACTGGGGAAGTCTCGTTGCGGCTTCGGAGAGATGCCGGACTGGCCGGTGCTTCCTGGGACGCAATGACGCGTCCCTCATGCTGTAGCGACAGTCGGCCATCCAGCCCCTCCAGCACCACAACCACCGCTCCGGCGTAGCTGCGGCGTTGCTGACTGGGCAGCAGTTGCAGGGTGTGCCTGTAATATTTCACGGTGTTGTCCCGCGCCACTCTCCGGCGGTGCTTGAAACACAGGATATGCCCCAAGCGCGACTCCGGACCCAGGGGCAAGAATGCGGGCTCGGGACACTGGGCCGGGACCCCGAAACGCCGGTTGAACCGGGGCAGGAACTGCTGCAACACGGCCTTGGCCTGTTCAACGGTGGTTGTTCCCGCAAGCCGTAGCTCCGTGATCAGCCGGTCCTGGAAGGTTCCGGCCGTCCGCTCCACCCTCCCCTTTGCCTGAGGCGACAGGGCGAAAATCAGTTGTGTCCCCAGCTCCTCCATGGCCTGGCCGAACTGGGTTGTCGTCCCGGCGGGCTGATATTCCGAACGGTGTTTGAAGACAGCGTGCCGGTCGGTGTACCGGGCGAGAGTAATGCCGCGGCGGTGTATCAGTCCCTGCATCAGCAGGAAGTAACTGCTGGTATTCTCATGATCGCAGAAGAGGGCGCCCGCCACGCAGCCTGTGGCATCGTCCACGGCGAACAGGATCGTGAACTGAGGTCCGTCCTCGCCCAGCCACCGGTGGTAACTGCCATCCAACTGGATAAGCATGCCCTCCCGGGGCATCCGCTGGCGGCGCACCCGGTGCTTGGGCGGGCGCCTGCGCCGCGGACTGCTGAGCCCGGCGTTGACCAGGATGCGCCGCAGGGTGGTCCGGCCCATGTCGAGACCCTCGCGTTCACTGAGCAGCTCTGAGAGATGGGTGTGGTTGGCTCCCTCATACACCGTGCGAGCCAGGCGGACCAACCCTGCTCCCGATCGCCTCGGGAATAGCGTTGGCCGGCCTGCGGCCCCGGTGGCCATGGGCAAGGGAGGCGGCGCCGTTTTCTCGGTAATCCGCCAGTATGCGCCGGGTGTGGCGCGGGCTCACTCCCATCAGAGCGGCGGCTTGGTCCAGCGTCATGTGCTCCGTGAGCAGGCTGTTGAGAACCTGGAGTCTCGCCTGTTCTTTGGGTTTCAAAGTCACATTCTCCATGAGGTGAGTGTGACATTTATGCTGGCCAGTTAGCGAGGACGCTTTCGCTGGACGTCAACATAAGCTCTGAGTGGAAAGTGTCCCAGCAGGATTTCCAGGTGGTTGCCGATATAGGCAAGGTGCTGGAGGCGCACGGGAGTGGAGTCTACACGGTGCACATTGTGGCGATGCTAAATGAGAAGCCCCTGACCATCTCCGTGCATTCTGTTTGGTACGGAATCAAGGCACCGAAAGGATATGACTGAAGCTCGGGAGTTGCGGCGATTCCCAACCCAACGGGCGAACAAATATTGGTATTCCCCAAGGGTTAGGTGCCACAACTTGCGGTATCCTGGGAGCGGCGGATCAGCCCCTGAAAAAGTGATGCCGAGGAAACTCAACCATCATGAAACTCCGCCATTCGGCGGACTGCATTCTCCCTTACCGCGAGTTCGCATTCCCCAATCGTCATGGCCTCCCAGCCATTCGACTCAAGCAACGGGATGTTCCTGGCATCTCGATCCCGATTTCCTAGAAGCTTCTTCAACCAGAACTCTCGATTTGTTGCTGGAATGCTACCCCGCTTGCAATCAGGATGATGATGCCAAAAGCAACCATTAACAAAAATTACCTTACGTCTGCCGGGTACCCCGAAGGGTGGAACTGGTACCTGAAAGGAAGTTGGTGCAATGTCCGCCGCATAGACATTCCTGGCGAAGTCCTCCCCGACTTGACCCTTTCCATAATTTGACTACGCGTTTCCGGGGAAAGGTCGCGCTTCGATCAGTCAATGGAAGTCGCCGATTCCCCTCTGAAGACTTTGTGTGACCCCAAAGCGGCGAGGTGTCTAGCAGAGGCAACCACTCTACCCATTGCCCTGTCTCGCCCGGCTCGAATCTCTCCCTCAGCCACCTATGAGATTATTGTTGGTCCTCTCGTCGAGCGCGCCTACAGATTTGGCTGGTGTCCTCATTTCTGTTAAGGACCTGAGCGCGGAGTCATGGCGAAATATTTCGCTGAATGACGTAGTACCCCTCCTCGTTCGGCAGTGCTGACAAGCGATATTGATTCGGTCTAAGGTCGGTATCGTCGTGGTGAGAGCGAATGTCCCGCCCATCCCGAGTTCGTATTTCCCTTAACCCCAATCCACCGATGGGAGGCGTGAAGGCTGGGCAAATTGGGATAAGGGAGCCTACAAGGGAGAAAGCCTGGGCTCCATTGGGACCGATGTGACACCGCAGAGGGTTTTCAGTAGCCGCACCGGGCCTCGAGAGCGGTCTATGGAGGCTGGGAATCGCGTGATAGTGAGATCGGACGCAGCAGGCTGCACTCGCGGACCGGGCGGGCGCGAGTTGGCGGGGATGTTCGGTTGTCCGTTGGATGGCTCAGACACCGGCGTTGCCGTCAGGGAGGAAGTGGAACCGCTCGCAGCCGTGCCAGGGCGCGGCTGAACTGGGCTTCCCAAGGCCAGCGCTGTGGCAGATGCAGTGTGAGGCGGCGCGCCGAGCGGGTGAGCCGCCCCGCCAGAGCGAAGAACCGCCGCCGGAGGGTCTTGGTGGCCACCACCTGCTCGCCCAGGCCGATTCGCGCCGTCCAGCGGGCCATGTTGTGGGCCATCACCTGTACCGCCAGCCAAGCGCCGTTGGCGGCGAAGCGCCCCGAGGGCATGCGGTTTCAACCCGACGCCGTACTTGAGGTCGCGTATCGCATTCTCGACCTCGGCGTGGCGACGATGATCGGCCTCAAGTTCCAGGGTCTCCCCATCCGGCCTCCTCATTCGCCCCTGTTGCCCAGACCCGAAATCCCCTGGAAATACCGGGCTTCGCGCTTCGCCGCGGGGGTATCAGGTGGTCCCGGTCAGTTGCCGCTCCAAGTCACGGGGCAGCTCCGCCTCCTCGACGGTCATGATTGCCACGGGGATGCCGAGCGCCTTGGCGACGGTGGTTTCCATAATCACCCCTTGGCTCTCCCGCCAGCCGGGCAGTGCCAGCACCAACAGCTTGACGCAGCCCCGAAGCATGGCCAGGTCGAAGAGGTACCAGCCTTGGGGCGGGACGATGCCCCGCTGCTGCATGGCCTCGGTGTATTCCAAGGGCGAGAATATCACCTGGCCCTGCCGGATCAGCCGGTCGGACACGTGCTTGACCGCCTGCACGCGGGCCCGCTCAACGGCCGGTTCTTGTGCCTTGTAGGGAGCGGCCAGGTAGATGGCGCCGGGCAGCGGCTGCGCCAGGTGTTCCGGGTTGAGCATCGCGTCCAGGTTGGGGTTCATCGCCGCTTCCTGTTGGAAAGTATGGCCGCCGTCTCAGACCGTATGCCCGGCCCGGCGATACGGTGAAGGGGCACAGCAGCACCGCCCCCAGCGCGGTTGACGGGACAATGCCAGCGTTTTCGCGAACCGTCAGTCGCTCCTTTCCCTGAAGAGCAGGTGGGCGGCGAATGAGCGCCGCTGGGTTGGGTCGGCCGCCTCGAATGCTCTGATGGTCAGCTCGGTCTCGGTCGCCATCTGCAGCACTTCCGATCTGGAATTCTGGGCTTGGGGCGCGTAATCAGCCCGGTGACGGGCTGCCTGCAGCCTGACGAACAGGTCTGCCATTTCTATGATTTCAATTGGGAAGCGAGACATGGCGGGGTGCTGGCAGCGCGTTCTCGCTTTTTCCGGTGATCGATGGCGCGGTAGGTCAGCATCCAGGCGGGGTCGTTTCGAGCCTGGTATCCGGAGCCGATGAGTGTGTTGGCGTTGTTGTTGGCCAGGGCGTGGAACGCGGCGTAATAGATGGTGCTGATTGCCCGGCTGATCTCCGCCCGGCGTGGCCGTCCGGTTAGCGGCGGCAGCGCTCCGGAGGCCAGGACTCGGGCTATTGCGATGAGGTCGTTCCAGTTCATGCTTCTTCGTCTTTGAAGAGGTCCTCCCATTCGGAACTGTGGACCCACGACGTGATGGGCATACTGGCGTAACCGAGCTCGGCGAGCTGCGGGCGGATGCGTGCTGGGAGTCTGACCGTCCAGCGGGGGTCCAAGCCGTCCTGGTCGCCGTCGAACACGATGTAGATTTGAAGGTAATCGAGGCCCTCTTGGTAGTCGGTCCTGATCACGGGCAGAACGGGGCCGAAGGATATCTCGCTGGTGAAGCGTTCCGCTAAATGCTGGTGGATGATGTCTGAAATGCGCTCGGTGGTAACGTCGTCGGTGGTGAGTATGTCTGCCATTGCGACACCTCGGTCGTGAATAGGGAGAGTTCTTCGTCGGGATGTTTCGCATCCTACCGGTGCCGGGTTGCTCTGACAAGGTGGCGGTTATCCTGACGCTGCCAAGCTCGGCGGGCTGGGTTGTGCCGCCGGTTCAGGCAGTGCTGGCCGCTCGGTTTCAACCCAGTTTCAGAAAGTGCGCCTTCTGGCATTTCAACACCATGCCCTCTCGCCCGACGGGGACCGACACCGCCTGGGTGCGGTGTCGGCAGACCTCCGGTTCGCCAGAGTAGTTGGCCAGCGTCATGGCGCCGCTCGTTCACCGGCATGCTGTGATTCATTGTGTCTAATGTAGCACGGCGGACAGGTCGCAAAACCCAGCGGGAACCGGGTAAATGTGATCTGTTGATAATGAACAATAACAAGTGGTTATCAGGCAAGATTCTGGGATGTTCAGGCCACCTCCGTCCGGAAAGGCCAGGCAGGGTCACTGTCCGGCAAGGTAGCCGACGGTGCTTGTTGCTGGAGGTCAAGAGCCGGTTTCTCCTCCGCTAGCCCAGAGCGGATGGCTGCCTGAACCAACCGGTCGAATCTGTTCCCCTGTTCAAGGGCGGCCAAGGAAGCGGCGCGGTCATCAGAGGGACAGGGAATGGCAGGACGATTGCAAAGTAACGTCGCCTATCGGTTTCTGCTCATCCTGAGCTTGTCGAGGGATGCCCATATTAGCCACCGATGGTTCGACAGGCTCACCATGAGCGGGTAGAAAAAGACTTTGCAATCGTCCTGCAGGGAATGGGAGATTGACGCTGAAGTGGCCATCGCCGAGATACAATGGATGCCCAGCAAAGCGGAGGGCTCTCACGGATCGGGATGTCAACTGACGCCCTCCGTCAAAGGAGGAGGGAAATAGCATTATATGCAAACCAATGGGACCCTAATGTTGCCGACATAGGGAGAGAGACATCAAATGCACCAACAGGGTGGCACCATCAAGGATGCCTTGGACAGTATCGCATCGCACGAGTACGTGCTGCCGGCAATCCAGCGTGAGTTTGTCTGGCGCCCGGAGCAGGTGTGCAACCTGTTCGACAGCCTGATGCAGGGGTACCCCTTCGGGGAGTTTATGTTCTGGCGCGTTGCGCCTGAGAACTCTGCCCAGTATCGCTGGTACGACTTCGTTCGAGAGTATCACCAGCGAGATAATCCCCATTGCCCCGAACTGGCTGCCATTCACGACAAACCGCTGACTGCCGTGCTTGACGGTCAACAACGCTTGACCGCATTCAACATTGGCCTGCGCGGGTCGATGGCCCTCAAACTGCCCTACAAACGGTGGAGTAGCTGGGATGCCTTTCCGAGGCGGGTGCTTGCGATTGATTTGCTGGCATCGCCTGATCCCGATGAAGAAGGTAGCCGCTACGCCTTCGAATTCATTGATGAGGCCAGGATCGGGATTGAGGGTTCCCGCCTATGGTTCAAAGTATCGGATATCTTGAGACTCGAAGCCGGTCCCGATATGAATGATTGGCTTTTGGAAAAGGGCCTTGAGCGGGAGCAGCAAAGTCTTGCTTTTCGAACCCTTGACCGTCTGTACCGGGCGGTCCGTGTTGACCAGGCGGTAGCCTACTACGAGGAGAGGAGCCAGGACATAGAGCGTGTCCTGAACATATTCATCCGCAGCAATAGAGGCGGGACGCCCCTTTCCTACTCCAACCTCTTGTTGAGCATTGCGGTGTCGCAGTGGAAAACCCTTGACGCCAGGCGTGAGGTCCATGGGTTGGTTGACGAGATGAACCGGGTCCGGGCTGGTTTGTTGTTCAACGCAGATTTTGTGTTGAAGGCCGGTCTTATGCTGACCGACTTGGCCAGCGTGGGGTTCCGGGTGGAAAACTTCACTTACGACAATATGGCGATTCTGGAGGAGAATTGGCGGAATATTCGTCAGGCGTTGCTGGAGACGGTTGAGTTGGTTGATAGTTTCGGGTTCGACAGCAGGACAATCCAGGCCACCAATTCACTGCTACCCATCGCTTACTACCTGTACAAGAGGGGCGCGCCACGAGACTTTGAGACCAGCGACCATTACGTTGGTGATCGGAGAACGATACGCGGTTGGTTGACCCGGTCTATTCTGAAAGAGTCTGGGATTTGGGGCAGTGGTCTGGATACTCTTCTGACTGCGCTGCGGCAGGTTATCCGCAACTCTGACGGTACTGAGTTTCCGGCAGCGGAACTCCGGCGGGTTATGGCGCAGCGGGGCAAGACCCTGGACTTTGTGGAGGAAGAAATCGAAGACCTGGCGGATATGGGAGTGGGAGACCGGCGCATCTTCCCCTTGCTGACCATGTTGTTCCCTGATCTTGGTTCAGGTGACGGGTCAGACATCGACCATGTGTATCCCAAAAGTCGATTTACTCCGACTCGGCTAAGGGATGCTGGCGTTGTGGATGGACTGGTTGATGTGTTCCGGGACCATTGCGAACGCATCGCCAATCTCCAGTTGCTTGACCGGTCGGTCAACAACGAGAAACGGGCAACCCTGCCGGCGGAGTGGCTCGACGTGCATTGCCCGAATGACCAAGCCCGGCAGAGTTATTGTGACCGGCACCAGCTTGGCGACGTTCCCCGAGAGATTACCAGGTTTCTAGGTTTTTATGAGGCTCGCCGGAAGCATCTGCGGGAACGTATTGGGCGGCTGGTAAATGTCGCGTAACCGGGTCTGCCCGGGACGTGCCTGGCTTTCCTTAGAGCCTGTCTACGATCTTTGCAATATGTTAAGTTGAGGCTGTTACCAGAGGGGGTAATCATGTCTCATTCCTATTCCAGCGACATCAGCCGAGAACAATTTGCCCGGATTCTTCCCTGTTTGGAGTCGGCCCGCCGCCGGACTAAGCCCCGCACCGTGGACCTGTACGACGTTTTCTGCGGGGTGCTCTATCTCCTGAAAAGCGGGTGCCAGTGGCGGATGCTGCCTGCGGACTTCCCGGATTGGCGCACCTGCTACAAGTATTTCCGGCAATGGAGCGAGCGACCCGACCCGGCGAAGTATTCCATTCTGGAGCAGGTCTTAAAAAAAATCGGTTGACGCGGCCCGGCGAAGCAATGGTCGGAAAGAACGGACCAGCTTCTGTATCGTGGACTCCCAGAGCGTCAAGAACACCGACAGCGCCGAGAACAAGGGCTATGACTCGGGCAAGAAGGTGTCTGGAATCAAGCGCCACATCGCCGTGGACACTCAGGGGTTGCCCCATGCGATTCACGTGACCACCGCCAACGTTACCGACCGTGCTGGGGCTTTGGCTATGTTTGACCGGCGCCGGGCCAACCTGAGCCAGGTGCAGAATGTGCTGGTGGATGGGGTATACACCGGGAAACCCTTTGCCACGGCGGTGCAGAGCCTGCTGGGAGCCTCGGTGGAAGTGGTGAAACGCAACGAACTGCACACTTTCGTGGTGCTGCCGAAACGATGGGTGGTGGAGCGGTCTTTCGGCTGGCTGGAGAAGTGCCGCCGCCTCTGGAAGAACTGCGAGAGAAAGCTCAATACCAGCCTGCAAATGGTGGTTCTCGCCTTCGCGGTGCTAATCCTGAAGAGATTGTAAACAGGCTCTTAGACGGGCTGGCCAGCCGGAAGGATGAGGTAAGGCGCCGCTGCCGCACGGTCCTGCAATCAAAGGCCGATAGGCTCCCGCCGAACCGCCGGCCCGATTCCTGGCACCCAGCAAATGCACATCCCACCTTGGCTTTGGTTTAGTGGCCGGCTGACCCCACTTTCCGGTCAGATTTCTAGGGGGTGTCGTCAAAGTGAGAGTGTGATAATAAGCTGATATTGCAATTAGTGCAGCAGGATTGGGCAATGCCAGCAGTAGCCGTAGCCCCGGCGCACCGGCGCCACGATATTTCAGACCGGGTATGGGAAATCTTGGAACCCCTTCTCCCCGGCGGCAAGGGCAAGACAGGCCGGCCGGCCCAAGATAACCGCCGTTTCATCAACGCCGTGTTCTGGATTTTGCGCACCGGCGCCCCCTGGCGGGATCTGCCCCCGGACTACGGGGACTGGAAGAACACCCACCGCCGCTTCTGCCGCTGGCGGGACCGGAACGTCTGGGCCGGGCTGCTGGAGGCGGTGATGGATGACCCTGATTATGAATGGCTGATGATTGACGCCAGCTACATCAAGGCCCATCCCCACAGCGCCGGGGCCCGGGGCGGCAACCAAGCCATTGCCCGCACAAAAGGGGGCTCAACAGCAAGCTGCACCTGGCGGTGGACTCCCACGGAATGCCGGTAAGGCTGGCGGTGACCGCAGGCACTGTGGCTGACTGCTCCCAAGCGCTGCCCCTGATTGAGGGCATCAAGGCGGAACACCTGCTGGCGGACAAAGCCTATGACACCAATGAAATCGTGGCCGGGGCCTCGGCCCGAGGGATGAATCCGGTGATACCGCCCAAGAGCAACCGGAAGGAAAAGCGGGACTACGACCGGGCGCTGTACAAGTTGCGGCATTTGGTGGAGAACGGTTTCCTGGAGTTCAAGCAGTGGTGGGGAGTGGCGACCCGGTATGCCAAGAACTCCCTTTCTTACCTGGCCATCTGCCAGATTCGGGCCATGGCGATTTGGACTAAATTACTTTGACGACACCCCCTAGGCCAAGCCTCCCTGTTAGCGGGTCGGTGTCGTCGAAAACCGGCCGGCCTAATTCACGCCGTCGCCGTGTCGCTGTGTGGAAATTAACCGCCTTGCCCCCTCAGCCCCTGGGCGTTCATCCAGAGCCGAAGCGCTTCCTCAACGATCTGAGAAAGGCGTTTGTTGGTGAGCGTGGTAGCCATCTGCACATCTCTACGCAGGTCATCCGGTATATGGGCGGTGAGTCGAGTCTTCCCCTTTACATCTGCGGTTGCCGACACTACTCCATAGGCCGCCCGCTTCTTGTGTACTTCCGCGCCGTTTCTGGCGGCGATGGCATTCAAGGTTTCCAGGTCAATAGCTTCAAGTTCCGACGGGATAGCTTGCTCTGGAATTTGGCCCAACTCCGGCGTGTCGAGTTCAGGCAGTTCCGTAATGTTGAGCCTGGGTTTCTTCTCAGGCAAATGAGGCCTCCTTGACTTTTGACTCGTGGCGATTGTCTCCAGGCAGTTCCAACCTCTTTGCAATCCAATCCCAAAGTTGTTGCATCTCAGCGGCAGCGGGACTTCGGGGCGCGTATTCGCATACTCCTAGGCCAACTTCGGAGGCGTCCCAGTATGACACCCGTCGTATGAGTCCCACCGGTGCTACTTCCACACCCATTTGCTGAAGGACTTCCAGCTTCTGCAGTGTCCGTGTTTTGGACGAAGACAGATTGTTGGGCAGGAGCGCCATATTCCAGCCCTTATCGATGCCATGCCGTACCAGGTTGGCGGTAACCAGGATGTCGTAGGGCGCTGTGGTCACCGGAAGAAGCAGCAGGTCTATGTTGGACAGAGCGTGGTCCAAGGTGAAGGAGTCCGCTCCGGGCAGATCGCAGACCAGCAGGTCGCATCCCTCCGCGTTAATGGCAGCGTGAAGCGCGGCTATCCCGTCTATGGAGAGAGAACCGCGGACTCCCTTTATTGGGGGCGCGTCCGGGTTGGTGGTGGCCCTTAGTTGACAATGCCTGAGGGCGATGAACTGGGGGTCAAAGTCGCATAAGGTCGTGTTCAGGCCAGCGGCTCCTGCTCTTTCGGCCAGGTTGCAGGCCAGCGTAGTTTTGCCGGTCCCGCCTTTCCAGGATACGAGACAGATGGATTTCATTGCACCTCCATTATCCGGCGCCACGACTACACGTCTACGTGACGCCCCGTCCTGGTGAATATCCGTATTTGCGTATTAACGTACAATCAAGTTAGCACAGTAGCGATAATTTATGCGAAGGTGCCCCTCAGCCGATTTTAGCCATTTCGCCGGAAAGCCCGGTTGTCAAGGGCGTCGACAAAACATACCAGTGGGGCGGAGCAGAAGTGTACCACCAGAGAGGTCATTGGCCAGCGTAAATGTCCGCGCCAGTTGTTCGGGAGAAGTGTCACAGAGGCAGGCTGGCAGCAGGCTGGGTGAGTGAGGACGGCTTCTGGCACGACTTATGGGTTGTCTGATTCGTCCGGGGCTTGTGCTGCAGCGTTCTCCCTGCTGCGCTTGAGGCGGTAGCTCTCGCCGTTCATCTCCAGGATGTGGATGTGGTGGGTGAGCCGGTCCAGCAGCGCGCCGGTGAGGCGCTCCGAGCCGAAGACCTCGGTCCATTCGTCGAAGGGCAGATTGGTGGTCACCATGATGGAGCCCCGCTCGTAGCGCTGGCTGAAGACCTCAAAGGGTAGATCTGACCAGGTGCGGGACAGGTGATCAAAGGCGATCAGTCTTGCCGTTCCCGTTGCTTCACTGGGAAAGTTACGGACGGAATCGTACACCGACTGCGCACTGTGGTCTACACAGCCCACAGCTCCGGGCCGGGCGGACGGCCAACTCTGTCATAAGGGGACGCTTTCCAGCATAGCCATAACTCCGCCCGCCGTAGCATCACGCAGCCATGCCAGACCCGGGAGCCAGCGAAAGATGAGCGAAAAACTGTTTGGATATGTCCGCGTGTCGGTGGCCAGCGATATCGACGCCAACAACCTGGAGACCAAACGCCGGGTGCTGGCCGACTGCGACCAGGTTTTCGAGGACGTGGGGAGCGGGGCCTCTTGGAACCGGCCCGGGCTGAACCGCCTGAGGGCCGACCTCCAGCCGTGCGACTGCGTGAAGGTGGTGGTGCTGGACTGCCTGGGCCGGTCGCTGACCGAGGTGCTGGAGCTTCTGGGCTGGCTGCGGGAGAACCGGGTCGCGGTCATGAGTTTCCGGGAGTCCATCGATCAGGGCAGGCCATGGGGCGGGCGATGCTGCACCTGGCCATCGTCTTCGCGCAGATGGAGCGGGACCTGGCTTGAGAGGGAACGATGGCGGGGCTGGAGCTGGTCATCAAGGCGACCGGCAAGCACCCTGGCGCCATTGACATCGTACGAATCCTGACGGGGTGGATCCCCTTCATAGTATTCATCATTACTCTGGTACTTCTGTTGCCCTCGCTGGCGGTAACCGTTCGCAAGTTGCATGACACTAACAGGACGGGATGGTGGCTTCTGCTGCCGATCGTGCTGACGGTGGTCGGCTTGGTCGTGGGCGTCTCCCTGATTTTCACGGACCTGCTAATCCTGAGCGTCGCGCTTTCGGTGCTGCGGTCGGTGGTAGGATTTGTGGCGCTACTGGTGTTCCTGATACAGCCGGGGAACCTTCATCCCAACCAGTATGGTCCGTACCCGATACAACAACGTGCGGAGGCCTCCGGGATTCAAGTAGAAGGGCATCCCTATGCCTCATCGCCACCAGCGGGAGATTACAGTGCCCGCGGATTTGACAGTGAGGCGGCTCAGTCGTTCCAGCAGGGCGGGGCTGGGCAGCTCGATACTGCACCCAGTGCGGCTTACATCTGCAGTGGAAGGCCGCCCGGTTTTGCACGGAGTGCGGCACGGCGGTGTGATATGGACAACACTGGTGTTGCGGGCGTCACTCCGCGTTGCTAAACCCGCATTGGCAGGCCGGCTGCCAGCCTGATGACAATCGTCAGTGTCATAGTTATCGCGACGGCCAGCAGGATCGGTTTCGGATCAACGCGGCTAATTCTGCCAATGGTTAGAAGAAAGAAGATTACGCTGCAATAGAAGACAATTGACACGTAGGCGGGGAACATGGGGTTAAGCTCGAAGGCCGTCCGCCATTCACCATGAGCGGCGTAGTAAATGCTGCGGGTGAGGCCGGTAAGCGGGCATTGATAGCCCGTCAGCCGACGGATTGGGTTAAGGTCGGGGATGCCGCTCGGACGCCATGATGCGGCAATAACCACGTAGAGCAGCCACAGAACAATCGAACCGCTGTATGCGAGTTTGGTCAGTAGTTCACTGTTGAGCCTCACCCGATCCTAATCCCGCACGAAGAACAGGAGCGGTACTCCTCCTTTATAAAGAGACCTATAGGCGAGAGCAGGAAGTCAAAGATCAAGAGAACTACAAACACCACCCATCCGGTCGTGGATATTTTCCGCCTTACTATAGGTGGGGAAGTAGTGTGGCAGTATATACACGAAAAGCCGCTGTTACCCGATGTGGCAGAGGAAGGGTTGATAGGGGCAGCCGGCTGATTTCGGGCGAGCGACTCCCCACAAGATGTGCAGAACGCCGAACCACGAGGGTTGGCGCCGCCGCAACTTGAGCAATAGCTAGAAGCCAACCGGAAAGCACCTCGTTTCAAGTGTCATCATATTGATTCATCACTGTTTCCCTGTCAATTGAGAGTTGGAGCCGTACCGCCCCCGCAGCCCCTTCCTTAGCCCGAATCCACCGATGGACAGTGATGGACAGTGATGGACGGCGTGAGGACACTGGAAGGGGGGAGAGGAAGTAACAGACGCGATGGTCCGGGCTCGAATTCGGGTAGATGAGGGGTTGGCGGCGGTGTGCAGGTGTTTTTGGGAGCGCCGATGGCGGCCTACAGTGGCTATGGTGAGCGAGATGGCGGGATAGGACACGGCAAGAGGCGCTCGCGGACCGAACTGTCGCGAGTTGGCGGGGACGTTGGGGCACTGGTGGACGGGCGCCGTCAGGCCGGGAGTGGAATGGCTCGCAGCCGGGCCAGGGCGCGACTGAACTGGGTTTCCCAGGGCCAGCGCTGTGGCAGATGCAAGAGGTACAACCTAATTTTTCGCGGTCCAGCTTGTCGGAAATGAACACCAGCAGCCTTAGGGCTGTCGGACTGGGGTGTCCCTTGGTGTGGTATTGAACCCGCGTCCAGGCCGTCCTCGTGACGCAGCAACTCCACGCCCACGGGTCCATGTAGCATCACCG
Organism: Dehalococcoidia bacterium; assembly: GCA_965262865.1. Classification (GTDB taxonomy): domain Bacteria; phylum Chloroflexota; class Dehalococcoidia; order Lucifugimonadales; family UBA3495; genus VXOI01. The sequence continues at coordinate 3,966,269 of OZ253565.1, read as the reverse complement.
GAGCCTTACGCTCGATATCCCGCGGGACAGCCCGAGTCTGACACCGAATCCACCAATTTTGTCAACTCTTTTTGCGTTCAATATAGCAAGCCTAGCAGGGGCAGGCCCGGGCTGCCAATTCGGATTCGCAGCTTGACTTTAGTTGCGTTGACCTGATTAGATGCCTTTGCCTCTCCCACGAGTCTACCCGCGGACGTAACCGGCAAGCCACTGGCGTCGAAATAGGGACAGATCAGGCCCTCCCTTACGGTTCGCCTTGTCTGTGGCGCTTGTGTAGAGTAGCCCGGCATTCCGCCGTAAAGGGGGTTCCCACAATGGCTTTCTGTACTGCATGTGGACACCAGAACGAAACCGCATCCCGTTTCTGTGTTGGTTGCGGACAGGCTATGTCCGCCGCACCACCAACCCCCCCAACCTCTCCGCAACCTTCTCCTTATCCACAATCCGCCCCATCACCCGTCAAGGCAAAAGACAAGTCCACAGCTACGATCCTGGCTTGGTTGTTAGGAGGACTCGGGGTAGCCGATTTCTACCTCGGCAACACCGGCAAGGGAATCGCCAAGTTACTGACCTTCGGGGGATTTGGAATCTGGGCGCTCATTGACGCCATCAAGTTGCTCACCATGTCCCAACAGGACTTCGACCAGCGATACAACAACTGGCAAGTGACTAGCGTATACCCGCAACCTAGCTATCAACCGCCCCCACCCGCTCAGCGACCGCCACCCCAGCCCATCCAACAAGCACAATCGGAATACAGGGAGGTGTTGCAGGCTGGACGAACCCCGGTTGCCACCGTTCGGCCCATGGCACCACCTGAACCAGCTCCAGTTGTGCCACAAAACCCGCCTACTTTTGCCCCTACACCACCTCAGCCTGTTGCTGCTCCGCTCACTGCGCAAGACGATTCACTGTTCGTTACCGGCGTAAATGGGCAGATAGAATTGACCGGCAACCGCATCAAGATTATGCGCAAGGGTGCTATGGGGTTTCTCACCCAGGGCTTGAAGGGCGACAAGGAAATCCTGATTTCGCAGATCTCCTCTGTGCAGTACCGCGCTGCCGGAGACTTGGCCAACGGCTATATCCAATTCGCTTTCTTGGGCGGGCAAGAGTCCAAGGCCGGGCTGTTCGACTCAGCCAGAGACGAAAATTCAGTGATGTTTAACAAGAAACAGCAACCGGAGTTCGATGAACTCAAAAGCAGAATTGACGCTATCAGGGATAGCTTTGCGATGCCCGTTGCTACGCCGGTCACTGCCCCCTCGCAGTTTGACGAACTAGAAAAGTTGGCGTCACTCCAGCAACGCGGCATACTGACGGACGCCGAATTTGACGCCAAGAAGAAGGAGATATTAGGCCTGTAATGCTAAGAATCAGAATGGCCTTGCTAGCAGGAATACTCGCCATCAGCGTCGCCTGTATGCCCGGAGCAGGCGAGATTTCCGGCGCAAGCGACTCGGAACTAAACAGAGCTTGCGCCGCCCTGTCCAGAGTAGGTTACGACTACTGGCAACTGAACGTCTTGGATGTAGGCGGTCGGACACTGGAAGTTGCCGCCGATATTCATACCGCGCATTCAGGGCCGGACAACACACGGAAATACTGCGAAGGACGTTAGTTATGCGCTACTGCTCCGCTTGTGGAAGCGGCAACGACGACGGGGCGCGGTTCTGTCTTGCGTGCGGACAACAGACACCCACCACAGACCTGCCGGTTCCCGAGCTTCCTACCCCTGGTACCGCACCACCTCGCGTTTACCCGCCCGTCCAGCCTAAACTAAAGCCAAGGTGAAATACGCAGTTGCACAGGGTAAATTTGTGAAGGAACTGGGTTAGCTGGTCTCGGGAGTTACGAGGGGTTGGTGATGGGCGTGAGGGAGATAGACCGGTGTCTGGAACAGTGGCGGATGGAAGTCAAGGACTTGCGACAGCGGATGATCCTGGCGCCGACGCCCAGGGAGCGGGAGAGGTGGTACGCCGTGCTGCTGCTGGCCCAGGGCTGGACGGCAGCGGCCACGGCGGAGACTCTGGAAAGGGACCCACACACTATTGGCCGATGGGCGTCGGCCTTCGGCGAGGGAGGGCCTGCAGCCCTGATATTCGAGCAGACCGGTGGTTCCCCCCCGCCCTTGACCAAGCGCAGCAGGAGGAATTGAAAGAGGCGGTGCAACAGCCTCCCGCTTCGTCGGGCATCGGTATGGCCAACTGGTATTGGAAGGTGGTGCGGCGGTTTGCCTCGGAGCGCCTCGGCATTGAGTTGAGCCGCAGCAGTTGCCTGAACTGGATGCACCGCTTGGGATTTGCCTTCAAGCGGCCCAAGAAGCGGTTGCTCAAGGCTGATGAGGCCAAGCGGGAGGCTTTCGTGGCGGAGTACGCCGTCCTGAGGGAGGAGGCCCAACGGACTGAAGCCAGGATATTCTTTGCCGACGAGGCCCACTTCCGGGCGGACGCGGAACTGCGGGGCAAGTGGGTGCTGAAGGGCCAGCCTGCTTTGGTGGACTCGACCAGCCCGCGGTATGGGGAGAAGGCCAACTACTATTCGGCGGTGTGCCTGGAGACGGGTGAGGTGGAATGGATGGAACTGGAGGGCAACAGCAACAGCGGGACCTCGGTTGCCTTCCTGAAGCAACTGAGGGAAAAACATCCAGAGCCGATGCGGGTCATCTGGGACAACGCGCCGGCCCCTTCGACAAGCTCAGGAATGGCGAGGCGGTGCGGGAATATCTGCGGACGCCCGGACTTGACCTGCGGTTGGTGAACCTGCCGGGGTACAGCCCGGACTTCAACTCCGATGAGGCGGTCTGGGGCTGGGCGAGAGAGGAGGCGACGGGCAATCTCTGCCTGGGCAGCAGGGCGGCGGTGCAGGAAAGGGTCGGCAACTTCCTGGCCGGGCTGGCCAGCCGGAGAGACGAGGTGAGGCGCCGCTGCCGGACGGTACTGCAGTCACGGGCCGAAGCACTGCTGCCGAATTCCCAGCACGATTCCTCGCCTCAGGCAAATGCACATCCCACCTTGGCTTTGGTTTAGTACCGTTTCCATTTGAATATGCCTTATACCGGATATCCGCTTCACCTGTAGTAATTCCCGCGCAATCAGGAATCCAGAGTTAGAGGCAGCTTTCCAACATCAACAAAACTATCTGGAAACAGTACTAAACTAAAGCCAAGGTGGGATGTACATTTAAGTGGCGATGGTGATTCAGCTGGGTTGCGCGGGTGCAATCCCTTTCATCCGTACTTGGAGAATGACCCGGCTCCGTCGTTTGCCCCCCACCATCTGCGCATTTCACCTTGGCTTTAGTTTGGGTTGTGTTGACATTTCAGCGTAACCAGATGAGAGCGGCGGTGAAATGCAGAAAGCCCAAGTATCTGGTGTCCAGTTTCTCAAACCGGGAGAATATCCGGCGATAGTGCTTTATCTTGTTGATGAAGCATTCGACCAGATGGCGCTCCCGGTACAAATGCCGGTCATAGCCGGCGGGTTCCTTCCGGTTTGAGCGGGGCGGAATGACCGGAGTCATGCCCAGGGCCAGGATGTGCTCGCGAAACTCCTGGGAGTCATATCCTTTATCAGCCAGCACCTGCTCTCCAGCGTAACCGGCGATCAATTCCTCTGCCTGGGTGATGTCGTGCCGTTGCCCTCCGGTCAGGATGAATCGCAAGGGGTTGCCCAAGCCGTCCACGCTCACGTGGATCTTGGTGCTGAACCCGCCCCGGCTGCGGCCCAGGGCCTGGCAAGCCTGTCCCCCGTTTTTGGGGGCGCCCCCGCCGCGCATGGGTGCGCCCGAACCACCGTGCTGTCAATGATCAGGTATTCCAGGTCCGGGTCGCCGGAGAAATGTTGAAGCATCTGTTCCCAGACGCCTTTGTCAGCCCAACTGGCGAATCGTTTATAGACACTGTTCCAATTCCCGTATTCGGCCGGAAGCAGCCGCCATTGGGCGCCGGAGCGGTTAATCCACAGCACAGCCTCGACAAATCGCTGGCAATCTTCTTCCTGAGCGATATACAGGCCGGCGCAGCCACGCAGGAAATCGAGAATCCTGTCCCATTGTTCTGCTGGCAACTTAACATTTGACATACAAGCATCATAACCAAAATGTCAACACAACCTAAACTGAAGCCAAGGTGAGATATACATATTGCTAGACCGCACTGTAGCGGGCGACCCCAGTTGGGGCCTAAAGGTGATATGAGGAGCCGTGGAGCCCTTTCGGTCATCTTCAAGATCCCGAAATGCACATCCCACCTTGGTATTGGTTTAGTACTACAGCAGCACTACTGTTGCCAGTAGTGATAGCCGGCGTTGGTAATGACTTCGCTGGGCTCTGGCCTGATGCCTCCGTCTCCATTGGGACCACGACAGAACAAAGTCAGCCGGATGGTGTACCGTCCATACCAGCCGGGTGATCAGCCGGCGTACCTCGGGGACTGTCAGGGGAATCAGCCTTGCATCACTGCCGGGGCGGCCCCCTTTTCCACGGAGCATACTTGTGCCGACGCCTGATGTTTAACGTCAACTACTTTTGCCGGTTGGCGTCGATTATTCTTGCCGGTTCACCTCCTTATCCTGCCCCCGCTGCTGGGCCACTCCGGTCCGGTAGCTGGGGACGTTGAATTCCAGGATGACCGAGTGATGGACCACCCGGTCGATGGCGGCCGCGGTGGCCATTGGGTTGGCGAAGATGTGCTCCCACTGGGAGAAGACCAGGTTGGAGGTGATGCCCAGGGACCGGCGCTCGTAGCGTTCTGCGATGAGGGTGAAGAGCAGCTCCGACTCCTCGGCCCCCTGGGGCAGGTAGCCCAGGTCGTCCAGCAGCAGGAAGTCGTAGCTGTCGAGCTTCCGTAGTTGTCGCGGCAGGGCCAGGTCCCGCTTGGCTGCCAGCAGATCCTGCACCAGCCGGTAGGCCGGGGCGAAGAGCACCGACCTGCCCGACTCCACCAGCCGGTGGCCCAAGGCGCACAGGGCGTGTGTTTTCCCGGTGCCGGGAAGACCGAAGGCTAGGACGTTGACGCCGCGGTCGACGAAGCTGCCGTCGGCCAGTTCCCCCAGTTGCTGTCTGAGAGACAGAGGCACCCGGTCGTGCTCGAAGGTTTCCCAGGTCTTGCCCGCCGGCAGCCTGGACGCGGTGCGCAGCCTGCTGATGCGCCGCTGCCTGCGGTCCTCGGCCTCCTGCTCCAGTACTTCCAGGAGAGTCTCGAGGGCGTCGCCGTGGCCGGCTGCAGTGAAGCGGGACACCGACTGCGCACCCATGGTGGGCAGCCGGAACTGGTGGCACAGCTCCCCGATCCGCTCCTGTATGGCCACTGTGTCCGTCATCAGGGTGTCATTAGTCAGGGTGTCCAGCATCAGGCCACCTCCGCCAGCAGGGAGTCGTAGACCCTCAGGTCCGGCGTCCCGGGCAGGCTGAGTGCCGGCGCCTGCAGCGGCGCGGGACTGGCCAGCTCCCTGACTGCGGCGTAGTCGAAGGGTCCGCCCGCCTCCAAGAGCAGGGCCAGGGCGCTGTCCACCGTGGTCTCCATGGTCGTCGCCGCCAGGTGCAGGATGCGCACGTACTCCACGTCGGCCCGCTCCCCACGCCATTCCCGGAGCGCATCGTAGGCCAGGCGAAAGGTCATGGTGGGAAACATCTGCTCCCGGAACCGGTAGCGGGCGAAGGCCCCGGGCTTGCGCACCAGGGAGCCGATGACGTGGCGGTAGTCAACCCGGGCCTCTTTCTCGCCCCGCACCCGCTCCATTCGATCCACGAAGGTGCCCTTGTAGTACACTTCCAAGTGTTCGGCGTACAGCCGGATCTGCACCTCCTTCCCGATGAGCCGGGAGGGCACGGTGTAGGTCCGTCCGGCTGCCTGGATGGTGCTCCACTTGCGCACCCGGGCCCGGTGGTTGACGTACTCCGGCACCGGGGCTGGGGGCAGGGAAAGCAGATGTGGGCGCTCTTCCTCCAGCTTCCCCATCACCAGCCGGTTGCGCCGATCCACCACCTTGCGAACGAAGCCGGCGTACTCCTCAAGGGAGCTGAAGTCACGGCTGCCCCGCAGCATGAGGGCTTGGTCGATGGCGTCCTTGAGCCGGTAGTGGGCCTGCTCGGCAACGCCGTTCTCATGGGACTCTCCTGCATTTATCAGGGTGGACTCGAGCCCATAGTGGTCCAGAAGCTCGGCGTAGCTGCCGTTCAGGGCCCTGCCGCGGCTGCGCCTCATCTCGTGGGTGGCGGCCGAGGTGTTGTCCGAGCGGATCACCCGAGGCGCACCGCCCAGCTCCCACAGGGCGTTCTGTAGCCCCTGCTTCAGGGCCAGGAAGGTCTCCCCCGTAGCCACCTCGGCATAGCGCCACCCTGAATGGCTCAGCACCAACTGGAACAGCCGGTGGCGATAGGCCCGACCGCCGACGGTCACTCCCAGGGAGTTGCAGTGGGTGAAGTCGATCTGGGCCTCGCGGCCCGGGGGATGCTCCTGGGGGAAGTAGACCTCTTGGTCCGGGCCGTTGAGCGCTCGCCAGTCTTGTAATCGTCGTTGCAGGGTGCGCAGCTGCGAGGCGCTGAACCGGCCGGGATGCCGCTCCTCCAGCCACTCGATAATTGTCGTTGCCCTGAGCCTGCCGGCGGCCTCGCCCCGGAGCAGGGGCAGGATCTCCTTCTCCCAGACTCCGTCGAAGGGATCGGGACGGGTGCGCCACTGGCGCTCAGTCTTGGTCTCCGACGGCAACGGGCCGCACTGCCACTTGCGGGCCGAGCGCTCGCTCATCCCCGCCATTGCCGCCGCCGTCTGTTGCGTCTTTCCTTCCATTCGTCTCTGCCTCAGTGTTGCGACTTGCTGATCTGTAACCAATCCGGCACCTCCTGTACCGGATGATTACTCTTGGGGACCGGCAAAAATAGTCGTCGCCAACCGGCAAGACTAATTGTCGTTGATCAAACCCTGGGGAACTGGCCTACTACGTCTGTTACGGACCGGCGGGAACAAGCCTGGAGGAACTGGCGAGGGTCGCCGGAAGCCGGTGGGCCATAGAGGAATGCTTTGAGGAGGCCAAGGGACAGGTGGGGCTGGACCAGTACGAGGTGCGGCGGTGGGACGGCTGGTACCGGCATATCACCCTGGCGATGCTGGTCCACGCGTATCTGTCCGTGACCAGGCATCAGGCAATGGAACAGGGAGAAAAGGGGGCTGTTACGGCCCGGACGAACAGCTGATTCCCATGACAGTGCCGGAGGTGCGCCGGTTGCTGACCCGCCTTGTATGGACAGAGAACCAACTGCGTAATTTCATCCTGTACTGGTCGTAGTGGAGACGGCGCCACCAGGCCAGAGCCCGGCGTTGCCACTACCAACGGCGCCTAACTAATCGGCGACTGTAGTCTTAAGACCAAATGACCCCGCGCCGTAACGCGCGCTGGTGGCAAACAGATGATCCAGCCAATGAAAAATCCCCGGGGAGTTCACTCCCCGGGGATTTTTCAGTCCCTTGTTTACGAGTCTACTGTGTTATCGGCACCCTCTCCGTGGTACCGTCCGGCAGTACCTTCAGTCCCACTATGGGAGCGATTTTCTCATTGAACAGCTCAATAATGTTGTCCCTGTTGTCATCGTCCTGGCGAGAGATGAAGCCAGGTACCACGTGGTTGGTGGCGACCACGTTTGTCATGTGGTCCATCAGCGCGTCCGAAAATTCCAGGTATTCCAGACCGGCGTCAATGTTCCGCTGGATCCAGACCTCGTTCCACGCCGGGGTCACGCGGATGGCCTCCAGCTCGTGCCGCGCACCTTCCTCTTCGAGGATCGCCTGAATGTCCGCCGGGAGACCTTCCCAGACGTCACGATTTACGATAACGGTGTTGAGCAGCTGGCTGGACAGCGGACCAACCATGAATTCGGTAACTTCGTACCAACGCTGGGCGTGAGCGGCGAACGCAACGGTAACGCCGCAGTCCAAAATGCCGCGCTCCAGGGCGGTGTAGACCTCGGAGAAGGCTACGAACTGGGCGTCGGCCCCGAACCCGTTGATCCAGTCAGAGAGCGCTGAACCGTGGCTGCGGGTCTTCTTTCCCTCGAATTCCTCCAAGGTGGTTATGGGGTCTTTGCAGAAGAAGAACTGGTCGCCGCCCGACACCCACATGTGGGTGAGCACCTTGCCGCCGTCAGTATTCTCTTCGAACAGGCGGTCCAGCTCCGGCCCGATGGCCTGGGTCACCTTGAACTCCACCTCGTGGTCGGGATAAACCCCGTACATGATCGCCAGCTCAGCCTCCGGCATATGCCCGGAAACGTATCCGCTGGTGATCTCCGCCCATGACAGGGTCCCGTTGGTGACCTGTTCCAGGGAGTCGGGGCCTGCTATACCCAATTCAGGGAATGAAGTGATGGGCACCAGCACCTTGCCGTTCGTGCGGGCCTCTACCTGCTTCTTGAAGAAGCTGACCCACAGTTCACACGGTGCGACGGTCCGGTTGATGCAGGCAAACTGGATTTCAATAGGGTCTCCGCTATAGGTCATCTCGGTGGGATTGGTGAAGTTAGCCGCCTCGACGAGGTTCTTGTAGTATTGGGAGTCGAAGAGATAGCTCTCCCGCTCCAGTCCTGCAAGATTGACCATGTCTTCGGCATCGCCCAGACCCTCGTCCGGGGCCGGACCAACCAGGCGGTTGAAGTCGCCGTCGCCGATGTAGAAAGCGCCCGGTCCGCCGGCCCATTCATCGGCCGCTGCCACCAGAGCGGGGTCCAGGTCCTCAGTTGCCACGTGCATGGCCTGGCTTTCTTCCTGCTCGGTCTCGGACGTGGTCGCCGTGGCCGAGCTGGAATCTTCCTCACTCGACTCGGAGGTAGCGGTGGTGGAAGTATCCTCTTTATCTTCTGCCTCGGCCGTCTCTTCCATCGCCTCCGATGTGGTTTCCTCCATGGCTTCTTCTGTAGGAGTTGCGGCCTCGGTCGTCGTTGCCGCCGACTCGCTAGTTGTGTCCGTCGTCTCGGACTCTTCGGCGCTGCCGCACGCAACCACGAACGCCATCACCAAAATCAATGCCAAGCCCATTAGAAACGGTTTGACCATTAACACACTCTCCAGACTAATTTCCAGCCCGCGCGCCTTTCGCTGCCACCGGGTCAACCCATTCCCGGGAACCGCGTACGCTGCGCAACTCGGCGGAATATAGCAAATTGGCAAATACCGCGCAAGGATTATTTACGACTTATGATAACGTAATTATCTGTTTCCTCAATAAATGCTACTCTTTACGATAAGTTACCGACTATATAAATCTATATTTCGGCATATATTTCATATAAATTAAGGAAAGATGGATTCGCGAATAATCTTGCTTAAAGGAAAGAGCTCCGTTGTTTTAAACTAGGGCTCTTTGGGTAATCGCGTGCCGCCAGAGGGTTGAGTGTCGGCCCCCCTTATACGTCTTCTCCGTTTTCGGCACCCGCTCTGCGGTCCAGCCGGGGCTCCCAATTCGGCTGCTTTGTTCGCGGCTGTGTCTCCAGTGGATCACGGTACACCCTGTATCACCGATGCGAATCCCACGGTCACGCCGCAGCCCGGAATGCCCCGCTCCAGGGCCGTTTATACCTCTGCGAAGGCAACGAACTGGGCGTTGGCTCTGCTCCCCTCGATCCAATCGAAAAGCGCCGAGCCACGACATGTACTTTGAGTCCCTCGAAGTCAGCCACGGTCGACATTGGTTTCTTTCAAAAGAAATACTGGTCGGCGCCGGATACCCACATATATGCGGTCACCTTGCCACCGTCGGTATTCTCCTCGAACGAAGGCCTACTCCATCGCATTGCCATGGCAGAAAATGCGGGCTGCCTGGCCGGGCTGCTGAATCCCTGAAACGACCAAAAGGCCCCGGTCATCCCAGGGCCTTTCGCCATTTGACAGGTCCTGCTGGATGGGGACTGTTCCTGAATCCCCAGCCCTCGGAGATATCTGACTACTCCAGTAAGGTAATGGTACCGTCGTCCTCGATCTGGACATTGGTCCAGGGCTTCACGACTTCGTTCCAGAGGGCGATTTCCTCAGGACCGACGCGCTTGATCCAGTTGGGAAGCACACGGCCCAGAGCGACGTTTTCGTAAACGAACTGCTTCATTTCGTCCGTCCAGGGCAGGTAGATCATGCCCTCGGCGACGTTGACATCAATGCCAGTCTCATTCCAGACAGCAGCAAGGCGGAGGTTCTCCAGCTCCATCTTGGCGCCCTCTTCGATGATAATGGCTTGCAGGTCGGCTGGAATACTGTCCCAGGTGTCCTTGTTCATTGTCTCGAACCCCATGGGCATCGAGATGAATGGACCGACGATATTCTCCGTCACCTCGTACCAGCGCTGACCGTGCCCTGCGTGGGCACCGGTAACTCCCGCGTCCAGGATGCCGCGCTCAAGGGCGGTGTATACATCGGCGAAGGCCATGAACTGCCCCTCCCCGCCCAGACCGTTAATGGCGTCGGTCATGGTCGTACCATGGCTCCGGGTCTTGAGGCCGTCAAAGTCCTCCAGATCCCGGCCGCGGTTTGAGAAGAAATACTGGTCGTTTCCACCGTACCAAATGTGGTAGATCAGCTTGCCCTCGTTGGTTTCTTCCTGCACTCCGGCATCCAGGGCCGGCAGGAGGCCGGTGTTGGCCTCGTGCTCCGACTTGAAGTCTTTCCAAATGCCCCATACGTAGATGATGTCGATCAGCGGCCAGGTCCCGCCGACGTAAGCCGGCTGGATCTGGGCGAACTCAATGGTTCCAGAGGCCACCAGTTCTATCATGTCGGATCCTGCAAGTCCCAGCTCCGGGTAGCTGGAAACTTCAAAGATCACCTGCTCTTCAGTCCGCTCCCGCACGTTCTCAGCAAAGTAGACGGTCTGGAGCTTGCAGGGCAGCAAAGACCGGTTGATGCAGGCGTACTGGATTTCGACTGTCTCTCCGCTGGAGGTCAAGGGCGTCGGGTCAGTCAGCTTGGCCTTGTCCAGCAGCGAGCGGTAGTAGTCGGTCTCGAAGATGTGGATGTTCTTTTGCAGGTGCTCAAGGGGCACGTTGCCGGAACCGTCGCCCAAGGGGTCATCGAGGCTGACTTCTCCGGTGTCCTCGTCCTCCACTTCGGATAACCCCGGGGGAGGGCCGACCAACTGCGAGAGGTCGCCCACGTATATCGCACCAGGCCCGCCGGCCAGCTCTGCGGCCACGGCCTTGAGCTCGTCTGAGACCTCCATCATCGTGGAGTCTTCGTCGCTGGCGTCCTCCGTAGTCTCAGTTGTTGCCGAGGACGTTTCCTCTTGTTCCCCCTCGGTGGTGGTTGTTTCTCCCTGATCGGCATCGGGGGTCTCTTCCGCCTCCATGGCCGCATCGGGGGTCTCTTCCGCCTCCATGGCCTCAGTGGTAGTTTCAGTTGCGGTGGTCGACGCTGCGGAGTCGCCCTCGGCTTCCGTAGTATCGGATTCCGTTGCGCCTCCGCATGCCATCATAAAAGCCATCAAGAAGATCAGTGCCACGCCCAATAGAAACGGTTTAACCATCAACGCACTCTCCTGCGAAATTTCCCCACCATGCTTCCCGTATGTCGATCTTCGAAAGCGCCTGACCTCTCGAAAGGGAGACCGCCACATGGCCCGGCGGAATATACCAAATCGATACTTAATATGCAAGGAAGCATCCGATATTCAAGCACAATCTGAACAAATAAATCGCTCAAGCTCCGGAACTTGATATACTTACGACGAAATACAATAATAGCTGTGCAAATTGTATTTGCATTATTTGCTTTCAATAGCCTGTTCAATGAACGAAAAATCAAAGGCCCCGGCGTCAGCCGGAGCCTTTGTAACGACGCGATTCAGTTGATCGTCAGTTTTCAATCAGCGAGGCGCTGCCATCGGGATTGATTAGAATTCCGGCCTCCGGCCCGACCGTCTCGTTGAACAGCTTCACCGCATCTGCCTCAGGACCGCCAACCCGGTTTACCCACTGAGGCACGACCTTTTTCAGTGCCACTTCCTCGAACAGGAAGGTTCGTATCTCTTCGCTGAATGGGATGTAGGTTATCCCCTCATCCAGCAGTTTCGGGATGCCCAGGCCGGACAGCACAGGGGTTAGCCGGAAGAACTCCAGTTCGTACCTGGCGCCCTCCTCCAGCAATATGGCCTGGAAATCGGCAGGCAGGCTGTTCCAGACGTCGGGGTTGAAAGTCGCGTTCTCCACCGTGAACAGCGGCAGCGGGCCTGCCATATAGTCGGCCACCTCGTACCACCGCTGGCCGTACGCCGCGTTCGCGCCGGTCACGCCGCCATCCAGGATGCCGCGCTCCAGCGCCGTGTATACCTCTGAGAACGCTACCCATTGGGCCTCGGAACCCATGCCGTCGATCATGTCGGAAAGTGCGCCGCCGAAGCTTCTAACCTTCAGCCCGTGGAAGTCCTCCAGTTCCTCAATTGGTTCCTTGGAGAAGAAGAAGATCTCGTTCTCTGGCACCCGCCACATCTGGAACACGGTTACCCCGCCGCCTGTCCTGTCCGAAATCAGCTGGTCAAGGTCGGGAATAGCGGCGGCTGTGGCTCTGTAGAAGGTCTCGTTGTCCTTGTAGATTCCCCAGAGATACTTCATGTCCATCGCGGGTAGGTCGCCGGCTGTGTATGCCGACGGGAGCTCGGCGAAGGACAGTGTACCGTTCTCGGTCAGTTCCAGCACGTCCTCGCCGGAAATGCCTAGCTCCGGGTAGCCCACGATTTCGATTACCAACTGGCCGTTGGTGCGTCTTTCGACCTCGTCGGACCACCACTCCGCCAGCTTGCAGTGTGTGAGCGACCGGTTGATGCAGGCCAACTGGTAGGACAGTTCCTCCCCGGTGGTGGTGGCCTGGGTCGGGTTCGTGTATTTCGCCCGCTCTACCAGAATCCGGTAGTAGTCGGAATCGAAGACGTACAGGTAGTCCTCCAACCCATCGTAGGGCACACCGTCGTAATCGCCGATGTCGTCCTCGACTTGTTCAGGAACCGGTCCCAACAGCTGATTAAGATCGCCGACGTAGAATGCCCCTGGGCCACCGGCCAGCTCGTCGGCCGCGGCCTGCAATTCCGCAGAGACCTCCATCATCATCGATTCTGCTTCGGCAGCGTCCTCAGTCGTCTCTTCCTGGGTGGCCGCCTCCGTGGTTGTCTCTTCAGATTCAGCCTCTGTGGCAGTCTCTTCCATCTCTGCCTCGGATGTGTCCTCCATTGCCTCGGTAGTGGCCTCCTCCATGGCCGCCTCGGTCGGAACTGCCGCTGCCGTCGTGGGTGCAGCCGACTCCAATGTATCCGTCGTCTCCGGCTCCTCTGCCCCACCGCAGGCCATCCCGAAGACCATTATGAATATCAGTGCCACCCCGAATAGGATCGGTTTAACCATTGACGCACTCTCCTGAAAAATATCCCTAACCTGCGTTGTGGCCTCGGTACTTCTGGAAGTACAGCCGCCTCCCAGTGCCCCCTCTGCAGGGTCGGCGGAATATAACAAATTGACTATTGGCATGCAATACAATTTCCGATTACTAAATATATTTTGCGAAATTGCTTGACCGTATTTTCGATAATCGGATCATTACTGACGAATTGGGTATAAAATATTGCCATAACTCTATTTTATTGTGTTTCGTAAAATGCTGGTGAAATGCAACAAAAGCGGCCCCGGACAGCGCTGGGACCGCTTTTACCATGGAAGTGGGTAGGCGGTTAGTTCTCGATTAGCGACGCGCTTCCGTCGGGGTTGATTCTGACTCCCGCAACCGGACCGACCGTCCTGTTGAAAATTTCTGCCGCTTCGGTGGCCCTGACACCGAAGCGGCTTATCCAATTCGGAATCACTCGCCCCATCCCCACTTCCTCGAACATGAATTCCTTCATTTCATCGCTGAACGGAATGTAGATCATGTCCTCGTCCAGCAGCTTGGGAATGCCCAGGCTGGACAGTATCGGAGTGACCCGGAAGAACTCGAGTTCGTACCCTGCTCCCTCCTCCTAGAGGATGTCCCGGAATTCTTCGGGAAGACTGTTCCAGACGTCCGCGTTCACTGTTGCGTTCTCCACCGTGAACGGCGGCAGCCCCCCGCCATATAGGCGGTCACCTCGTTCCTTCGCTGGCCGTATGCTGCGTTGGCGCCGGTAACCCCTACGTCCAGGATGCCGCGCTCCAGCGCCGTGTACACCTCGGCGAATGCGACGAACTGGGCCTCCGAGCCCATGCCCTAAATAAGGTCCGACAAGGCCCCGCCGAAGCTGCGGACCTTCAGCCCGGGGAAGTCTTCCAGATTCTCGAGAGGTTCCTTGCTGAAGAAGAAGATCTTGTTCTCCGGCAACCGCCATAGTTGCATGATGGTTATGCCGCCCCCAGTACGCACCTCGATCAGCCGGTCTAAACCAAAGCCAAGGTGGGATGTGCATTTGCCTGAGGCGAGGAATCGTGCTGGGAATTCGGCAGCAGTGCTTCGGCCCGTGACTGCAGTACCGTCCGGCAGCGGCGCCTCACCTCGTCTCTCCGGCTGGCCAGCCCGGCCAGGAAGTTGCCGACCCTTTCCTGCACCGCCGCCCTGCTGCCCAGGCAGAGATTGCCCGTCGCCTCCTCTCTCGCCCAGCCCCAGACCGCCTCATCGGAGTTGAAGTCCGGGCTGTACCCCGGCAGGTTCACCAACCGCAGGTCAAGTCCGGGCGTCCGCAGATATTCCCGCACCGCCTCGCCACGATGGGCCGGCGCGTTGTCCCAGATGACCCGCATCGGCTCTGGATGTTTTTCCCTCAGTTGCTTCAGGAAGGCAACCGAGGTCCCGCTGTTGCTGTTGCCCTCCAGTTCCATCCATTCCACCTCACCCGTCTCCAGGCACACCGCCGAATAGTAGTTGGCCTTCTCCCCATACCGCGGGCTGGTCGAGTCCACCAAAGCAGGCTGGCCCTTCAGCACCCACTTGCCCCGCAGTTCCGCGTCCGCCCGGAAGTGGGCCTCGTCGGCAAAGAATATCCTGGCTTCAGTCCGTTGGGCCTCCTCCCTCAGGACGGCGTACTCCGCCACGAAAGCCTCCCGCTTGGCCTCATCAGCCTTGAGCAACCGCTTCTTGGGCCGCTTGAAGGCAAATCCCAAGCGGTGCATCCAGTTCAGGCAACTGCTGCGGCTCAACTCAATGCCGAGGCGCTCCGAGGCAAACCGCCGCACCACCTTCCAATACCAGTTGGCCATACCGATGCCCGACGAAGCGGGAGGCTGTTGCACCGCCTCTTTCAATTCCTCCTGCTGCGCTTGGTCAAGGGCGGGGGGGAACCACCGGTCTGCTCGAATATCAGGGCTGCAGGCCCTCCCTCGCCGAAGGCCGACGCCCATCGGCCAATAGTGTGTGGGTCCCTTTCCAGAGTCTCCGCCGTGGCCGCTGCCGTCCAGCCCTGGGCCAGCAGCAGCACGGCGTACCACCTCTCCCGCTCCCTGGGCGTCGGCGCCAGGATCATCCGCTGTCGCAAGTCCTTGACTTCCATCCGCCACTGTTCCAGACACCGGTCTATCTCCCTCACGCCCATCACCAACCCCTCGTAACTCCCGAGACCAGCTAACCCAGTTCCTTCACAAATTTACCCTGTGCAACTGCGTATTTCACCTTGGCTTTAGTTTAGTGCCGGGATGGCTGCCGCCGTGGCCAGGAAGAAGGTCTCGTTGTCCTTGTACACCCCCAGAGATTTTTCATGTCCATCGACGGCGAGTCACCCGCGGTATAAGCCGCCGGCAACTCGGCGAATGACAGAGTTCCGTCAGAGATCAAGTCCAGCACGTCCGGACCCGCGATGCCCAACTCCGGGTATCCGATTATCTCGATCTTCAGTTGCCCGTTGGTGCGCTCAAGGACCCGGTCTGAAAACCGTTGGGCTATCTTGCAGTGAGTCAGCGACCGGCTGATGTAGGCGAACTGGATCGACTGTTCCTGCCCGGTCGTAGTGACCTCGGTCGGATTGGTGATGTTCCCCCGCTCGATCATCCTCTGGTAGTAGTCGGATTCGTAGACGTACAGGTAGTCTTCCAGGTGCTCGTACACAACGCCGTCGTAATCACCGATGTCGCCGGATATGGGTTCCGGCACCGGGCCGACGAGTTGATGGAGGTCGCCGACGTAGATCGCTCCCGGTCCGCCCGCCAGCTCGTCAGTTGCGGCCTGCAATTCCGCTGAGACCTCCATCATCGATTCATCTTCGACAGCGTCCTCTGTCGTCTCCTCCTGGGTGGCCGCCTCCGTGATTGTCTCTTCTGATTCACCCTCTGTGGCAGTCTCTTATATCTCCGCCTCGGATGTCTCCTCCATTGGCTCGGTAGTGGCCTCCTCCATGTACTCCTCGGTCGGGACTGCCGCTGCCGTCGTGGGTGCAGCCGACTCCGATGTGTCGGTCGTCTCCTGCTCCTCCGCTCCACCGCTCCACCGCAGGCAAGAAGCACCGCCAGGAACAGCGCTGGGACTCCAGCCAATAAGAGGTTTCTCTTAGGTGATGCTCATGTAGTGCAAGTTATCCAATCTGCTCGTCCGGGCGCCCCGCCCGGACTTCGAAAGACGGAATCGCCCCGCTCCCCTCCGATTGGCGCGAAATATAGCAGAGGGTTTGTTGGTAGGAAAGAATTGTGATACTTAAAGCATTGAGAAATGCATAACAATGTAGTGAATCCTCACAACTACGGCGCGGAATAAGTAACAGTGCGGCGCCCTCTGCGAATGCGTCCTCTATTGCTGCGAATGCGTCCTCTATTGCAAAGGTACAAGCAAGATGCAATCGGAGCTGTTGACAGCAGATGGCGAGGTTGCAACCGAGGCACGTGCCTTGGCTCAACCCGGCACTGATACACCGGGGACAGCTATGGCCACAGCAGCATCCCAGCCTGATTAGCGGCAGAGGGGTTGCCCCTGCCCTGACGTCGGCTGGACAAAATGGCCAGCACCTGGGAGATGCCAGCAGCGGGGAGAGAGCAGGACGGCCGCCGTGGGCACGAACCGGTCTGTTAGCGGGCAGCCAGTGGCGACGGACCGGAGAGCCCACCACCAACAGTTGCGCCGTACAGTGCCACGACGGAGCGAGCCAGAGATTGCAGGTCGGCAACTGCCAGCGGATCGGCAAGCTGTCCATCCTGGAAGTGGCGCGACTGCAGGTACACCATCCCCGGCACTACGTGCGCCCCGAACCACGCCAGCACCGGACGCAGCTGTGCGTCGATGCTGAGGTAGTGGTGGTCGGTGGCCCCCATCCCTATCAGCCCGCAGGCCTTGCCCTGCAGCCCCTCTACTGGCACGTGGTCCAGCAGGTTCTTGAGAGCTCCCGTGAACGACGCCCGGAACACCGGCGTCGCGATCAGGCACATGTCCGCGCTTACCACTCGCTCAACAACAGCTTGCGTGTCGTCGCTGTAGTCACCCAGCGGCCGTCCGTCGGCGAAGGAGATACGGTGGTCTCCGAGGTGCAGTATGTCGACAGCTACCGAGCCGCCACCCTCTAGCCCCGACAGCGCCGCCTCAATAGCCTTGTACAGCCGCCCAGGCCTGGTGACAGTTCCGTGAATGGCCAGCAGCGTTCCGGGCATTAATGCGCTCCTGCGGTTATTTTCCACTTTAAAGGGTGTGCGACAAATTCCCTCTCCCTTTTGGAGGGGGTTAGGATGAGGGCGTTCCCCTGCTTTCGCAGGAATGCCGGATGCTGGCAGGGCCTCTCGTTTGTTGGCAAAAAGCTTTTGCCGCACACCCACGTATGTTGTGCGGCTTTCCCGCCCAATGGCGAGGTTAGGCTACCTGCCCACTCCCGACTTCCGTGCCGCAGTGTATCGATTCTCCGGCTTTGGCAGCCCCAGGTTGCCCCGCAGCGTGTCGGCCTCGTACTCCGTGCGGAACAGCCCCCGCTCCTTCAGGATCGGCAGCACGTCGTCCACAAAGTCGTTGAACCCTTGGGGCAGCACGGCGCCACTCAGCATGAACCCGTCGCACGCCCCGGACTCGAACCAGTCCTGCATCCTGTCGGCCACCTGCTCCGCGGTCCCGATGAACTCGTGACGGCCCGTGGTTACCTGCAACGCCATCTCCCGCAGCGTCAGTTCCTTTTCCCGAGCCGTCCTCTTAATGCTGTCGGTCGAGCTCTCCCAACCGTTGCGACCGTAGTCGCCCAGCTCCGGGAACGGCGCATCCAGATCGTACTGCGTGAAGTCCAGGTCGTTGAAGAAGCGCCCCATATAGTTCAGGGCCTGCTCGATCTCCACCAAGCCGGCAATCTCGAGGTACTTCTCCTCCGCCTCCTCTGACGTGCGCCCGACGATGGGCGAACACCCCGGCAGGATAAGCACCTCAGCAGGGTCGCGCCCCGCCTCCGCGGCCCGGCCCTTGACGTCGGCGCTGAACGCCTCCGCGTCGGCCCGCGTCGCCTGCCCCGTGAACACTGCGTCGGCAATGGTGGCTGCGAACCCCCGTCCCGCCTCCGACGATCCCGCCTGGATTAGCACCGGACGCCCCTGCGGCGACCGCGAAATGTTCAGCGGCCCCTGCACCGAGAAGAATTCCCCCTCGTGGTCCAGCCGGTGCATCTTGTCGGGATCGATGAACTCCCCGCTTGCCTGGTCCCGGATGAACGCGTCGTCCTCCCACGAGTCCCACAGACCCTTGGTGATTTCAATATACTCACTGGCCATCTGGTAGCGCAGGTCGTGGGCCGGGTGTCCCGGCCTGCTGTAGTTCGCAGCGGAGCCCTCCAGCGGCGAGGTCACCACATTCCACCCGGCCCGCCCGCCGGATAAGTGGTCGATGGACATGAACTGCCGCGCCACCGTGAACGGGTCGCTGTATGTCGTCGACAGCGTCGCCGCCAGCCCGATGTGCGTCGTCTCCATGGCCAGCGCCGCCAGCAGTGTCAGCGGCTCGAACCGGTTCAGGAAGTTCGGGTGCGATTTCTCGCTGATGTAAAGCCCGTCGCCGAAGAAGGCAAAGTCCAGCTTGGCCTCCTCCGCCCGCCGCGTCAGATCGCGGTAGTACTGAAGGTTGATCGCCGCGTCCAGCACGGCAGTCGGATGCCGCCACGATGCCATGTTGGAGCCGGTCCCGGCCAGGAATGTCCCGATCCGCATCATCCGCCGTTCAGCCATAGCCCTCTCCGTTCATTCCCGCCATTGCTCTTGCCCGAGGAATTCAAAGGGGCGCACAGGCGTGTGCCCTCCGGCCCTATTTACCAACACTGCCCGTGGTCCCGATCAGCCCGCCCAGCAACTCGAACGATCGCAGCCGTTCCTCGAAACTGTCTATGGCGGTCACCGCGATTATCTCGTCAGCTCCGTACTTGCTCTGCACGTCCAGCAGTTGCGCCCTCACCGACTCTGGCGACCCGTGCACCACCCCCGCCTGCCGCACAGTGATCTCGTACCCCTCTCCCGACTGCCGCCCGAACTCCTCGCCCGCCTCCACGCTGCCGACGGTCAGGGTGCGCCCACTGTCCAGCGTGATGCGTACGACCTGGATCCTCGCCGCGTGCTCGGCCGCCGAAGCCTCGGTATCCGCAACGATGATTGGCAGCGCCAGCATCGTGTATGGTAGTCCGCTTTTGTCGCCCCCTCTCCCCTGGGGTGAGGGCGTTCCGGCAAACGTAAAACCCATCTGGTAGCGCCTCACCGCCTCCGTCATCTCGTCCTCGTCGTTGTTCAGGAACAGCGCGAAGACGTAGGGCATCGACAGCTCCGCTGCCATGTCTCCGCTGGAGCGCGTGGTGCCCAGCAGGAACAGGTCCGGCGGCTGTGGCGCCAGCGGGCTGGCCTGCAGTCCGTACAGCGGATGGTCCGGCTCCAGCTCGTCCGACAGGAACCGTCGCAACTCGCCCAGCTTTTCCGCCAGAGACATCGTCGGCTCCCCGTCCCCCCGCCGCAGTGCCGCCGTCGACCGCGGCAAACCGCCCGGCCCGCGCCCGATGCCCAAGTCTACTCTCCCAGGCGCCAGCGAGGCCAGCACGTTGAAGTTCTCTGCGACCTTGTAAGGGCTGTAGTGCTGCAGCATCACCCCGCCGGAGCCAACTCGGATGCGCGAGGTGTGCGCCAGCAAGTGCGAAACCAGAATCTCGGGTGAAGACCCCATCACCCGGTTCGAGCTGTGATGCTCCGCCACCCAGAAGCGGTGGAACCCCCATTCTTCTGCACTCTGCGCCAGCTCGATGGTGCGGCGAAGGGCGTCCGTAGGCGTCTCCGACCCGTGTACCGGGCTCTGGTCAAGTATGCTCAGCTTGAAGTTCAGATCTGTTCCCCTTGTCCCCTTCCGTCATTCTCAGCGCAATACTGCCAATTCCTATTAAGCGAGAATCCAAACCTCGCCATTGCGACAGTTAGTGCGATTCTACAACACCGGTTCCCCGCAGTTATATAAGTGGTAGCACCATTCCAAAAATGACCACCCCCCTGTGCTATCATTCGCCGAAATGCCATCCATCCTGATTCAGTCTTATGGGAGAGGTGACTCATGGCTCCAACCGGCAACGATTGGCTGGCCCTGACCAGCGAGGAAACCCTGGAACCCGACATCCCCATCTGCGATCCCCATCACCATTTCTGGGTGCAGCGCCCCGAGCCTGTGGACTATCAGCAGTACCTGCTGGAACACTTGGCCGCCGACATCAACAGTGGACATAATGTCCGCTCCACGGTATTCGTCGAGGCCCGCTCTAACTACCGCACCGACGGCCCCGAGGAGATGCGCTCGGTCGGAGAGGTCGAGTTCGTGCAGTCCATCGCCGACGCCAGCGCCACTGGGCAGTATGGCCCCGGCAGGGCGGCCCACGGCATCGTCGGCCGCGCCGACCTCAAGCTCGGCGATGCCGTCCGTCCCGTTCTGGAGTCCTTGCAGGAAGCCAGCCCCAACCGCTTCCGCGGCATCCGTCACTCCGTCGGCTGGGATCCCAGTCCCGAGCTGGACAACCGAGAGGTCGAAGGCTGCCTGCTCCGCGACGACTACCAGGCCGGCGCCCGGGTCCTGGCTGATATGGGTCACGTGCTGGAGAACTCTCTCTACTTCCCCCAGCTCGACGATCTGGCCTCTTTCGCCAACGCCGTGCCTGAGGTCACCATCGTCCTCAACCACCTCGGTGGCTTCTGCCGCATAGGGCCCTACGCCAATCGCGACGACGAAGTCATGGCCGAGTGGCGCCGCGGAATCGCCTCAGTCGCCGCCTGCCCCAACATCGTGATGAAGCTGGGCGGCATCGGCATGCCCCGCATCGGATTCGACTGGCACGAGCGCGAGACCCCCGTCGGCTCCGGGGAGATCGCCGATTCCATCGCGCCCATCATCAACTACCTAATCGAGCAGTTCAGCCCGGCCCGCTGCATGTTCGAGAGCAACTTCCCCGTGGACAAGGTCTCCTTCTCCTACCACATCCTGTTCAACGCATTCAAGCGCGTGTCTGCGGGCTACTCCGCCTCCGAGCGGTCCGACATGTTCCACGACACCGCCGCCCGCATCTACCGGCTTGCCAGCTGAAGATCATGAATTCGAAACCCCGGATTAATTCCCTCCCACTCAGGAGGAGGGTTAGGGTGGGGGTGAAATCCCCGGTAACAATCACGAAATAGGAGCAGCAAATACTATTGAGAACAGGTTGACGGGGCTCCTTACAAAACCTAGCCTAATTGTAAGGAGGGCAACATGATTGTGAAAATAACATCTAAGCGCCAGGTGACGTTCCCGGCCCACGTCCTCGAAGCCATGGGTGTAGGCCCAGGCGACCGTCTGGAAATCACAGAAGGCCCTGACGGATTCATACTGAAGCCAAAGCGGATTGATAGTTCCAAACTCGGCCTGCTGAGGGACCTGATACCTCCCGACGTTCCGCCGTTCGACATTCGCGAGTTTCGAGATGGTAATTATGACTCTGCGCTACGGGATTGATACCTCGGTATTGGTCAGGCTCATCACCACTCAGCCTGAGGTGGAATTTCGCAGGTGCCAGGCTGTACTTACCAGGATGGTTGAGCAGGAAAATGCAGAGGTGTTCGCTTCAAATCAGGTAATCGGCGAAGCATACGTTGCCGTGCAATACCACTACGGAGTATCCAAGGTCGAAGCGCGGACGGCGCTGAACGGCGCACTGACATCGGGACTCGTGGCCCCGCTGAATGGCCACACCGTCCTGGCAGCCCTGCAGCAATCCGGGGGCGCCGGCTTGGTGGACAGGCTCGTCGCCGAAGACTACTCCCGCGCCGTGTCGGAAACACTCACCCTGGACCGGAGAATGGCAGCCCTGCCCGGAGTAAGGCGGATTTAATTTAAATTTATATAAGGTTTGACCTGCCAACTGTTTTGACACCCTTTGGGCCCCATTCCCAATCCCCTCCCCCACAGGGGCAGGGTTAGGGTGGGGGTGAAATCCCCAGACCAACAATCGAAAAGGAGCACCAACATGCCCGAAGTACGCCCCTTCGAAATAGCCGTCGACGATGCCACCCTTGAAGACCTCCGCCAGCGCCTCGCCGACACCCGCTGGCCCGACGAAATTCCCGGCTCTGACTGGGACTACGGCAGCAACCTCGCCTACATCAAGGAACTGTGCGAATACTGGCGCACCGGCTTCGACTGGCGGGCGCAGGAAAAGAGGCTCAACGCCTTCAACAACTGCAAGTCGGTGGTTGATGGACTGGACATCCATTTCATTCACGAAAAGGGCAAGGGCCCCAATCCCATCCCGCTCGTAATTACCCACGGCTGGCCCAGCACCTTCTTCGAAATGTCCAAGATCATTCCGCTCCTGTCCGACCCCGCAGCCCACGGCGGAGACCCCGTCGACGCCTTCGATGTCGTCGCCCCGTCGCTGCCAGGCTTCGGCTTCTCCCAAGCCTCCCGCGATAGGGGCATGGAGATCGGGAAGGTCGCCGACCTGTGGGCCAAGCTGATGACCGAGAACCTGGGCTACGGCAAGTTCGTCGCTGTCGGCGGCGACATCGGCGCCGGCGTGACATCCCGCCTCGCCTACTCCCATGCTGACAAGCTGCACGGCGTCCACCTCACCTCGGTCACTCGGCCTACGCCGTACCTGGGAGCGGACGCCCGTCCTCTCACCGCAACAGAGGAGACCCACAGCGCCCAGCGCGAGCGCTGGTTCGCCGACGAGGGCGGATACAACCACCTGCAGGGCACCAAGCCCCAGACCCTGTCATACGGTCTCAACGATTCCCCCGCCGGCGTCTGCGCCTGGATCGTCGAGAAGTGGCGCACCTGGAGCGACTGCAACGGCGACGTTGAGAGCGTCTATACCAAGGATGAGCTGCTCACCACCGTCACCATCTACTGGGTTACCCAGACCATCGGCTCCTCCGTCCGCCTGTACCGCGAAAACCAGACCCACGTCTGGGAGTTGGCCAAGGACGAAAAGGTCCCCGCGCCCGCAGGCATGGCCATGTTCCCCCAGGAAATCGCCCGCCCGCCCCGCGAGTGGGCCGAACGCTCCTACAACGTGGGCCGCTGGCAGGAAATGCCCAGCGGCGGCCACTTCGCCGCCATCGAGGAACCTCAACTCCTCGCCAACGAGGTCAGAGAGTTCTTCCGCCAGTACCGCTAGCCAGACCTCGTCAATGTATACTTCATAGAAGGCGGCCACCCTCAGTCGAACCCAATTGAATGAGCGATCAAAGACCCGAACGGGAATCAATCTGGAGCATCGGACGAAAGTGGCTGCCTTGGTATCTCGGAATAATCTCCGCGCTTACCATAGGATGGACCGCCTTTATAGCTTGGTTCGAGGGGACTCGCGGAGAGAACGACGGACTTTCAGAAATCGCTATTGCGGTCGTGAAGGGCACAGCCTCGGCCGCTCCTCTGATACCGATATACGCCCTGCTGGCCATTACAGCTTTGGACGTAATAGGAGGCGCTATGGTAACGGCACGTTACATGACTGATAAATTCCTGAAGCCTCTACACGAGAGGATACGCAGCCAAGGCCGAGAGGAAGGCCGCAGCGAAGGACGAGAGCAAGGCCGCGAGGAAGAGCGCCGCCTCTGGGCCGCCTGGAACCAGCGTCGGGAAGAGGCGGTGCAGAAAGGCGAGCCCTTCGACGAGCCTCCTCCCGGCTCGGAAGGGGATCTGGAAACAAAAATCACACACTGAACTGCGCCGACGTCTTGGATGTCGTAGGAGGGGCCTCTGTGGTAACCGCACGCTACTTGAGCGATAAATTTCTCAAGCCCTTTCATGAAAAGCTGCGAGCGGAAGGCCGCAGCGAAGGCCGCAGCGAAGGCCGCAAGGAAGTGCAGCGTCTGTGGGCAGCCTGGAATCAGCGCCGTCTTGAGGTAGAGCAAAACGGAGAGCCCTTCAACGAACCTCACCCCGGCTCCGAGCAAACTCAACATTCTCAACATTAAAGGATCGAGGAGTGAACCATGCCAGTGACTAGGCTTGAAATCACTTCCACGCAGCCCTTCGCCAACGGCCAGTCCTTCGGCGACGTCGGCTCGTACACCCAAGTCGACGGCATCGCCCATTTCGCCGTCGACCCCCTGCACCCGGCTAACGAGACCATCGCCGACATCACCCTCGCCCCTCGCAACGAACGCGGACTCGTCGAGTTCAGCGCCGATATCCGAATCCTGCGCCCCGACGACCCGTCCAAAGGCAATCGCCGGATGCTGCTGGACGTTCTGAACCGCGGCAAGGCCCTCGCCCTCCGCAACATCAACAGCGCTCCCGATATCGCCCCAGACGCACCACTGGATCCTGGAAACGGCTTCCTGATGCGCCAGGGCTACACTGTCGTATGGTGCGGCTGGCAACACGACGTCCCCGACACCCCCGGCCTCCTCCGCATCTATGCCCCCGAAGCCCAGGAAGACGGCGAGCCCGTCTCCGGCACGATCGTCGTCACCTTCCAACCCAACGCCGTCGTGCAGTCCCAGTACCTGTCCGACCGCATGCATCGCGCCTACCCGTCCAACCACCTCGAAAGCTGGGAGTCGGTGATGACGGTCCAGGACCACGAGGATGCCCCCGAGCAGGTCATCCCCCGCGACCAGTGGTGGTTCGCCCGCAAAGAGGACGGCCGCCGCATCCCCGATCCCACTTACGTGCATGTGGAAGGAGGCTTCCAGCCCGGCAAGGTCTATCAGGTAATCTACACCACCACCGGCGCCCCAATCGTAGGCCTCGGCCTCCTTGCTACCCGCGACGTCGCCTCCCACCTCCGGTTTGATCAGGACGATTCTATCCCCTCTCCTTCCGGGGGAGGGTCAGCGTGGGGGCTCCCCATCGAACGCGCCTACGCCTTCGGCGTCTCCCAGAGCGGCCGCTTCCTCCGCTCCTTCCTCTACCACGGGGTAAACCGCGATGAGGCTGGCCGCGAGGTGTTCGACGGCCTCATCCCCCACGTCGCCGGCGGCAAGCGCGGCGAGTTCAACCAGCGCTTCGCTCAGCCATCCAGCCAGGCCACCCGCAGCATGAACAGCCTGTTCCCCTTCGCCGACTCGCCCCAGACCGACTCCGACACCGGCCTCACCGACGGCCTGCTGTCCCGCCTCGCGTCTCAGGGCGAGCTGCCAAAGGTGATGTACACCTATACCTCGTCTGAGTACTGGGCCGGCCACGGCGCACTCGTCCACACCGACCTCGAGGGTACCCGCGACGTCGACCCACCCGCTGCCGTCCGCGTCTACGCCTTCGCCGGCGCCCAGCACGCCCTCGGCGGCCTCCCCCTCAACGACGTTGACCCCGATGGCTACCGTGGGGCCCACGCCTTCAACTGCATTGAGTACCGCTCCCTGCTGCGCGCCGCCCTGGCCAACCTCGACCACTGGGTCACCGACGGCACGCCCCCACCCCACAGCCAGCACCCCCGCATCGCCGACGGCACCGCCGTCTCGCCAACAAGCGCCGCCGCCAGCCTCGAGGTGGTCCCCGGCATCAAACTGCCCAGCCCGGTCCGCAAGTTCACCCGCCTCGACTTCGGCCCCGACCCCGTCGTCCCCACCGTCGTCCCCGCCACCGTCGGCCGCGACTTCCCCTGCCTCGTCTCCCAGGTCGACGCCGACGGCAACGAGGTGTCCGGCATCCGCCTGCCCCTCGTCTCCGTCCCCTTGGCCACGCATCTCGGCTGGAATCGCCGCCACGCCGACATCGGCGGCGAGGGCCAGACCCTCTCCACCGGCGGCGCATCCGGCGGTACCCTGCGCGGCTCCTCCATCCCCTTCGCCGCCACCCGCGCCGAACGCGAGGCCACAGGCGACCCGCGCCCGTCCATCGAGGAGCGCTACCAGTCCCGCCAGGCCTTCCTCGACCGGATAGAGTCAGCCGCCCGCCAACTAGCAGCCGACGGCTATCTGCTCGAAGAGGACGTGCAGCCCCTTATGGCCCAGGCCGCCGAGCACTACGCCGCCATGGCCGGCTCCCTCACCGAAGCCCAGCCCGTAGCAGACTGATAATCAGAACTAATCCGGAGGATGCGATGAAATACGATGTGATCGTCATAGGCGCCGGTTCCGGCGGTGGCGCCCTCGCCACCCGCCTGGCCGAAGACCCCAATCGTTCGGTGCTGCTGCTGGAAGCCGGCCCCGACTACACCGACCTCGAGCAGACCCCCGACGACCTCAAGTTCGGCTATGCTCCCCGCGCCTCCGAGATGGGCGCGCCCCACAACTGGTCCTTCACCGGCAAGGGCAGCGCCTCCCGCTCCGAGGACGTCGTCGTCCCCCGCGGCAAGGTCGTCGGCGGCACCAGCGCCATCAACGGCCAGGTGTTCCTCCGCGGCGTCCCCGAGGACTACGACAGCTGGGCCGAGTGGGGCAACGACGAGTGGTCCTTCGTCAAGTGCCTGCCCTACTTCCGCAAGCTGGAGACCGACACCGACATCGTCGATGACTTCCACGGCTTCGACGGCCCCGTCCCCGTCCGCCGACACAAGCGCGAGGCCTGGCTGCCTCTGCAGGAGGCGTTCCACGTCTCCGCCATCTCCGGGGGCTACTCCGAGGTCTACGACCACAACCACCCCGACTCCACCGGCGTCGGCCCCCTGCCCATGAACAATCCCAACGGCGTGCGCATGAGCACCGCCCTCACCTACATCACCAACAATCGCCACCGCCTCAACTTCACCATCCGCGCCAACGTCCTCGTCCGCCGCATCCTGTTCGACGGCCAGCGTGCCTGTGGCGTCGAGGTCGAGAGCGGCGGCGAGACGTTCACCGTCGATGCCGACCAGGTCGTCCTTTGCGGTGGGTCCGTCGCCTCTCCCCAGATCCTGATGCTCTCCGGCGTCGGCCCGGCCGGACACCTCCAGGAGATGGGCCTGCCCGTGGTCAAGGACCTCCCCGGCGTCGGCCAGAACCTCCGCGACCATCCCCTCTGCGCCGTCCGCGTCAAGACCAAATCCGACTTCCCTCTCGACGCCGAGGCGCCGCGCATCCAGACGGTGCTGCGTTACACCGCCTCCGGCTCCGACCTGCGCAACGATATGCAGATCCTGCCCTCGTCCTTCTCCACGCCCCTCGGCGGCGACCCCTTCGCCGAGGAGGGCATCCGCTTCACCTGCATCCTCGAGCTCGCCAAGAGCTCCGGCGAGATCAGGCTGCGCTCCACCACTCCCGGCGACAACCCCGACATCAACTGCCGCCACCTGGAAGAGGAAGTCGACCGCCAGCGGATGCGCGAGGCCATCCGCCTGTCCTTCGAGTTCATGGAGCACGAGTCCTTTAAGGACATCGTCGAGGAGGCCATCTCGCCAACCCGCGAGGAGATCGAGTCCGACGACACCCTCGACGCCTGGTTGCTGGAAACCGTCGATATCGGCCAGCACCTTTCCGGCACCTGCAAGATGGGTCCGGCCAGCGACCCCATGGCCGTGGTCGACCAGTACGGACGCGTCCACGGCATCGAGAATCTCCGAGTAGCCGACGCCTCCGTGATGCCCGACGTAATCCGCGCCAACACCAACCTCACCACCATAATGATCGGCGAGCGCGTGGCCGACTACATAATCCAGCAGACCACCTGACCCCAGCACAAGTCACCAGCAAAAACGCAGGGGCGGGTCTCAAACCCGCCCCCAATCATTCCCCCTAGAACTGCCCGCCCCGCCAGCAAACGTAGGGGCGCACAGCCGTGCGCCCTCGCCCACCAGCAAGAACGTAAGGGCAGGTTTCAAACCCGCCCCCAGTCGGCCACCCCCCAAATCCCCTCTCCCTCGAGGGAGAGGGCTAGGGAGAGGGTGAAATGGTATGTATCAGCAACTGTTAAACAAGGGGAGACGCCCCCAGATCGAACCCGCAACCGACAGGATCATCCAAAAGACCAGCTGAGCGGTAACGTCCCAATGCATGCGGCCTAAACACGTAGGGGCAGGTTTCAAACCCGCTCCCAGTCGCCACCCCCCAAATCCCCTCTCCCTCGAGGGAGAGGGCTAGGGAGAGGGTGAAATTGTATGTATCAGCAACTGTTAAACAACGGTGAGACGCCCCCAGATCGAACCCGCAACCGACAGGATCATCCAAAAGATCAGCTGAGCGGTAACGTCCCAATGCATGCGGCCTAAACCACGTAAGGGCGGGTTTCAAACCCGCCCTTACGTCATTCCTGCCCCGTCAGTCCCCTCTCCCTCTCGGAGAGGGTTAGGGCGAGGGCGTCCCTCTGCCGCCGCAGCCTAAACCAAAGCCAAGGTGGGATGTGCATTTGCCTGAGGCGAGGAATCGTGCTGGGAATTCGGCAGCAGTGCTTCGGCCCGTGACTGCAGTACCGTCCGGCAGCGGCGCCTCACCTCGTCTCTCCGGCTGGCCAGCCCGGCCAGGAAGTTGCCGACCCTTTCCTACACCGCCGCCCTGCTGCCCAGGCAGAGATTGCCCGTCGCCTCCTCTCTCGCCCAGCCCCAGACCGCCTCATCGGAGTTGAAGTCCGGGCTGTACCCCGGCAGGTTCACCAACCGCAGGTCAAGTCCGGGCGTCCGCAGATATTCCCGCACCGCCTCGCCACGATGGGCCGGCGCGTTGTCCCAGATGACCCGCATCGGCTCTGGATGTTTTTCCCTCAGTTGCTTCAGGAAGGCAACCGAGGTCCCGCTGTTGCTGTTGCCCTCCAGTTCCATCCATTCCACCTCACCCGTCTCCAGGCACACCGCCGAATAGTAGTTGGCCTTCTCCCCATACCGCGGGCTGGTCGAGTCCACCAAAGCAGGCTGGCCCTTCAGCACCCACTTGCCCCGCAGTTCCGCGTCCGCCCGGAAGTGGGCCTCGTCGGCAAAGAATATCCTGGCTTCAGTCCGTTGGGCCTCCTCCCTCAGGACGGCGTACTCCGCCACGAAAGCCTCCCGCTTGGCCTCATCAGCCTTGAGCAACCGCTTCTTGGGCCGCTTGAAGGCAAATCCCAAGCGGTGCATCCAGTTCAGGCAACTGCTGCGGCTCAACTCAATGCCGAGGCGCTCCGAGGCAAACCGCCGCACCACCTTCCAATACCAGTTGGCCATACCGATGCCCGACGAAGCGGGAGGCTGTTGCACCGCCTCTTTCAATTCCTCCTGCTGCGCTTGGTCAAGGGCGGGGGGGAACCACCGGTCTGCTCGAATATCAGGGCTGCAGGCCCTCCCTCGCCGAAGGCCGACGCCCATCGGCCAATAGTGTGTGGGTCCCTTTCCAGAGTCTCCGCCGTGGCCGCTGCCGTCCAGCCCTGGGCCAGCAGCAGCACGGCGTACCACCTCTCCCGCTCCCTGGGCGTCGGCGCCAGGATCATCCGCTGTCGCAAGTCCTTGACTTCCATCCGCCACTGTTCCAGACACCGGTCTATCTCCCTCACGCCCATCACCAACCCCTCGTAACTCCCGAGACCAGCTAACCCAGTTCCTTCACAAA
Source organism: Dehalococcoidia bacterium (assembly GCA_965262865.1). Taxonomy (GTDB): domain Bacteria; phylum Chloroflexota; class Dehalococcoidia; order Lucifugimonadales; family UBA3495; genus VXOI01. Next base: position 3,936,467 of record OZ253565.1, on the reverse strand, counting down.
TTTACCCTGTGCAACTGCGTATTTCACCTTGGCTTTAGTTTAGTAGTGCCGCAGCTCCACCACGTTGTCGTCCGGATCGTAGATGTACAGCGAGATCCCGTCGCCGTGCGAGCCCCAGCGCTTGCCCGGCCCGACCTGGATCTCCACACCGATGGCCTCCATGTTCGCCTTCAGCTCATCCATGTCCGTGTAGTCGATCACCATGCAGAAGTGGTCCTGGTTCCGCGGCCCGTCCTTGTCCTCCGGCATGTTCTCCGAGGCAAAGAAGTCGATGATCGTGTCCGCGTTCAGCCGCGCCGACGGGAACCGGACCTCGCCGGCCCGCCACTGCTCCACCCGCTCCGCCTGCAGCCCCAGCACCTCGACGTAGAACCGCAGCGACTCCTCAACGTCCCGCGTGCGCAGCACGATATGGTCCAACTCCGTAATCTTCACCAGCGGCTTCGTAACCTGCTCGAATTTGGTCTGCGTAGCCATAACCGTCCTCCGCAAAACTAACATCCAGAAACCCAATGCCAACTATCAGCATTATATGGCCCGCCCACACCCCCTGTCATCCGCAACCCAGCTATATTCCCGTCTTACCTTGCCCTCTACAAATTGTTGGCTTAGCACATTGGTCGCGCCGCCTTGACTCACCTCTACGACACTTGCCACGCTGTTTTCAGCCGCTCAACGGTGAAATTCCAGCTTTGTGCTCGTGGCCTTGCAACAGTGTTCTGGTTCCCAAAGAATCCAATTTCCTTGACGGCCTCATGTAAATCCACCGCCTTGAGCCACTTGACCCCAACGAAGTACTCTCCTTGATACGCGTCATACATCCACGAGGATTCAACCTCTGCTTCGGCAATTGGGGTCTCTACCCCTTCGAGATTAACCATGAACTGTTCCATAGGCAGGGCCGCATTTAAGACTTCGCCGACTCCCACATAACCAGTCCCGGGCACGTTGACCCATATGCGATTGCCCGGCTGAAGTGTCCTTAGAGTGTTGACGTACCATTCGCCGCCGCCAGCGCATACAAAGCCATATTTCTTCGCGTCGGACCAACTGCGACCAGGAACGGGTCCAAATGAGACATAATATTCGCCATTCCATTCCCCTGATGCCACGGACCGTCCGGTAGAACGGGACGGGGTTTCCGCTGATGGACCTACCGGCTCTCTCAGCCAGGCACGGGTTAGGTATTGCCGTTCATCGTCTTCAAACACGCGGAAGAATACCGCGTTAATTTCCACTCCGTATTCTTCCATCAAGTAATCGACAATGCGTTCTGTTGATGGGTCAAGGCTGCCCGCAACTATTATCAATTGGTGAGAGGAATTCAGTGAATCGGGAACGGCACCAAAGCGTTCTTGGAATGCGTCGTTGATTGACTTGGGTGTTCCCGTCTTGAGAAAACGCACTTGGTAGTCGATGAAACTCTCGGCTATTTCGTCCGCTGTAAGATTCCGTACCCACGAACCGTAGTCTAGAATTTGGGCCACTATCTCTCGGGGCGTGCGATTCCGTTTCAACTCAATGACGGCCAGATTGCCAGAAGCGTCGACTGCCAGTACGTCAACCCTCCCGCCAAAAGCAGTCGACACTTCCCTCCCAATTACCAATAGACGGGAATCCACAACTGAAATGTCGTCCGCTATAATTTGCTGAAGCACTGATTCTTGCTCCAATTCCTTGAATCGAATCGTTTTCAGACCGTGGTCGACCCGCCAGATCCCAACTTCAATTGGCATTGAATGAACTCCTCGCCGCTGCTTTATGGGTTAAAAGAAAGTAGTGTTGTCTCGTGCATTGAATTGGTTGCGATCCGGTCCGCTCAAACCGTAGGGTCGCTGCTTTCCTATGCACCGAAACCTAGAGAGCCCTTGGCGTATCGGAGAACAAATCGACTGCCTCGGAGTATAGGTAAAGTCCCTCGTCACCGCTTTCATCGAAGAGTATATTATGCCTCCGTCGTCGCCCCCCTCACCCCCCAAATCACACCAATCACCCAAACCCCCAAATCAAACTTCAGACATCTTCGCCTCCACCCAGGACGATCCAAAGCCTCTCGAATTCAATATAGTCAGAGTCAGGCCCCACCGGATTACCGATCGGCCAAATCGTAGAGAATCCTGAAAATCCTGATTCAGACACCCACCCCTTGCCAATTTAATAGAACGCATATACTATTACAACAGTCCCGCCCTTAAGCCCGCCCCAGCGGCGGCCGGGCCAATCTGGGACGGCCACTGAGGCCCTTTGACGCTTGATGTCTGGCAAAATCGCCAAATCCCCCGCATCCCCGTTCCAATGGCAACCCGAACAACCCGGCCCCGGCCCTCTTGCCGGATCAAAACCGACTGAGCCCACCGAAAACCAGTGGGCCGATGTCTCAGGTCTGTCCCGCCGCCAGCAGTCGGCCCTCCTCGCCGTCTTCGCAGCCCCCACCATCGTAGAGGCGGCTCGCAGGTCCGGCGTCGGCGAGTCCACCCTGCGCCGCTGGCTGGATGAACCCCGGTTCCGCCAGGCCCTTGACCGGCTGCGCGAAGAGGCTTACTCCGTCGCCCGGAAGCAGATGCAGGCCCTGGTTCCAGAGTGCCTGAACATCTTCGCCAGGATCGCCGTCGAGAGCGACGACCCGGCCTTGCGCAAGCGCGCTGCCCGGTATCTGCTCGACTACGGCCTGAAGTTCAAGGAAGCTGAAGAATTGCGCCGCAGGCTGCGCGCCCTTGAGCAGGCTCTCGAAGCTGACAAGAGCGCAAACCCCAGTTTTAGGCCTTCGCCCACAAGGAGGCCTACGACCTCGCCCTCCCGGCTCGGTGCCAAATCGGCCCACCGCCCCCCAAATCGGCGGAAATGAACGGAAATGAGTGGAATAACAAAATTTCTGACCTCACTTTCCACCAGCAGTCCGCCCTGCCATCCGTCGTTGTGGCACCCTCCATCGCCGGGGCCGCCCGCAAAACCGGTGTCGCCGAGTCCACCCTGCTGCGCTGGCTGGAGGAGCCCGCATTTCGGAAGAAGCTCGACCTCGCCCACAAGGAGACCTACGACCTCGCCCTCCCGGCTCGGTCCCAAATCGGCCAACCGCCCCCCAAATCGGCGGAAATGAACGGAAATGAGTGGAATAGGAAAATTTCTGACCTCACTTTCCGCCAGCAGTCCGCCCTGCCATCCGTCGTCGTGGCATCCTCCATCGCCGGGGCCGCCCGCAAAACCGGTGTCGCCGAGTCCACCCTGCGGCGCTGGCTGGAGGAACCCGCATTTCGGGAGGAGCTCGACCGCCGCCAGGCGAAACCCAGCCAGCTTTATAGGATGAAATCATGTCGTTGAGCCGCATCGAAGCCCTCGAGCTTAAATTGGCGCTGCCCCTCTCCGCCGTGCGCCCTTGCCCCTGCCCCTGGCCCAGGAGTTCTGCGATCAGTGGGCCGCAGGCCAAGCAGACCAAAAGCCCCTCCCCCGGCGGACCGTCTCCCGGAATGTGTGCTGAGCAGAAGGTGCACGGAGTAGCTGATAACCGCTTTCCGTGGGTGGGCCACACCCCGGCTAGGCATTGGATGAAAATCCCACCGAGGTCCGGGGCCAGCTCGAATTGCCACGCTGACGGCTTTCCCGGAGATGCCGAATGATGGAGCATCCCCTTACGACGATCAGGGTCAGCACCAGTCGAATCGGCGGACTCCCATTTGCCGGCAGCGCCCCGCGTAGCCCGGAGGTCCACGAAACATTCGTAGGCTAACGACAGCAGATGGAAAAGAGCCACCGCAGATAGCAGCAGCTCTTTTCCCTTGACCCGCGTCGGTGTCTAACGAGCGGCCAGCGCAACCGTCACGGCAGAACGCCAACGTCCCTTAGAAGGTCTATGGTGCCTTCCAGATCGCTCAGGCTGCCCAGGTCGACGTCGGGCGGGTCCAGAGAATCCAGGGTCGGAAGGTCTCCCACAGGTTCAACCCCGGCGGAGACCGGGTACTCCTTTGTCTCAGAGGTGAAGTATTCCTGCGCTTGTTTCGACAGGAGGAACTCTATGAATTCCTTGGCCGTTTCCTTGTTTTCGGATACTTTCAGGATCCCGGCGCCTGCCACCAGCACCAGCGCCCCCGCGTCGCCGTTTCCTATGAAGTGGTTGCGGGCGGTGAATTCCGCACCGTGTTCCTCCAGGAACCGCTCGAGGTAGTAATGATTGACGAATCCGAGGTCCACCTCTCCGTTGGCGGTCGCCTGCACGATGGAGACGTTGTTGGGGTATTCCTGGGCGTCGTTGTCCTTCATGCCCTTCAGCCATTCCCGTGCGCCGTCCTCGCCAAGTTGCAGCCTCAGGGCGGTTACGAATGACTGGAAGGAGCCGTTCCGGGGAGCCCATCCCACCCGGCCTTTCCACTCCTCACCGGTGTAGTCCAGTATGGATGCCGGCAGGTCCGTGTCCGGATTGATGGTCTCCGTGTTGTAGACGATGGTTCTGGCCCGCCCGGATGTTCCTATCCATCGACCGTTGGGGTCGCGCAACCTGGCGTCCACCTTTTCAAGGGTTGCTTGCGGCAGTTCCACCAGCATTCCCTGGGCAGCCAGGCTGCCCAGGGAACCGGGGTCCTGCAGGAACACCACGTCCGCAGGAGAATTGTCCCCCTCCTCGAGAAGGGTTGCCGCAGTGGACGCGCTGCTGGCGTACTTGACCTTGATCGAGACCCCGGTTTGTTCGCCAAAGGCCTCCAGGAGCGGCTGCACCAGCGATTGCGAGCGGCCAGAGTAAACGGTGAGGGAGCGGTCCTCTTCCTCAGTCGCCGCCTCTGTCGGCGGAACGAGAGTGGGTGACGCGGTCCCACCGGACGCCGAAGCTGACTGGGTGGCGTCTGTTGCAGGCGAAGTCGCCGCCGGGGAAGGCGATTGCTCGCCCCCTCCGCAGCCCACCAGCGCCAAGGACAGCGCCACAAATAACGCTGACAATGCGAGCAGAACCTGCGGGGAAATCCGCCGTAAAAACCCTGTCATTTCTGTTCTCCTAATCTATTTCTGGTGTCGGTCTCTTTAAGTTGGCGATGAGGTCATCCTGCGTAAGAAAGAGGCCAGATGCCGTCTGATTGATGGCGGTCAGCGCCCCCTCCAGCAGGTCCGCCGCCAGGTCCTCAGGCGCGGTTTGGGAGTAGGCCTCCACGGCCTCGTCAGACGAAGCATTGGCTCTGGCAACGCCGGGCTGAATCGACCGGTAGAAAAATAGACCTGCGACCGACCTGGGCGGTCCAGCACAATAAGCGTCGCCTCGCGCCGTCTTATTGTAAATGTCGTTCATATACTTTACAACACTGAGGAGGTAGATTGTATATAAACACGAGCACACGTTGTTTGTGGCAAACACGCAGGCCGGATCGTCGTGGTTGGCGGACGCCGACCACCGCACCTTGGTGGAATCACCCTGTGCGGTGGTCGGAAACCGCCGCCCTTGCGGTACTTCCGACTTTGGCCAGCGTCCCCTGGAGTGGACACTGCTGTGAGGCTGACTCCGGACAGGCCGGACTTATTGCCTCATACCTATCGGTGCGCTCGCGGGAACGCTCCCTCATTGCGTGCTCAAACAGGATACTCGCATCGCCCCAGACTTCGACGGTCATCCTCAGTCCAAGTCGGTCTCCGTGGTGCGACATGAATCGGACCTGGGAGTCCAATCAGCCAGGAGTTGTCGTCGCTGTATAATTGCGACAATTCAACAGGCTGCCTCCTGCGGCCACGAGAACGCTGGGTGGACCACCTTCTTTAGGTGGTCCTCATATTTATGCTGTACGGTAACTTAAGGGACTATGCCGGAACACCCCCAGTGTTGGTGTCCGGAAACAGGGAGATTCCCCGCATCTGGGCTGTAGTTTGTGCCGCAGCCAAAGAGCAGGTGGACGCCGCGTCACTGGCCGTCTTTCGCATTGTGTTCGGGCTGGTGGGCGTGTTCATCGTTGCCCGGTTCTTCGCCTACGGCTGGATTGGCGAACTGTACATCGAGCCTAAACACCATTTCACCTAGCTGGGCTTTGGCTGGATCAAGCCCTGGCCCGGTTGGGGGATGTACGCCCACTTTGCCGCCCTGGGGCTGCTCGCCCTGGGGATAGCTGCCGGGTACCGCTACCGCCTGTGGCGCTCCTCCTCTTCCTCGGCTTCACCTATGTTGAACTGCTGGACAAGACAGCCTGCCTGAACTACTACTACTGGACCGCGCTGGTCAGCCTGCTGATGGTGTTCCTCCCCCTGCACCGTTCGCTGTCTGTGGATGCATGGCTGGAATCGCGGACAGTCTGGGGCGAAGCGCCAGTGGGTGCCCTGCGGCTGCTTCGAGCGCAATTGGCGGCGGTGTATATCTTTGCCGGATTCGCCAAGCTGAATGCCGACGGGCTGCTGGAGGCCTAGTACTGAACCAAATCAGGATTGGCAGGGATAGAGGCGATGGAGTTTGCGTCTGGCGTCTTGGGCAGTGAACCGCCAGTTAATGGTAGCTCCTATCGCGTTCCGCTCTGACACACAGGCGCTGACGGCGTTTTCCAGGCTGTCCTCGTCGGCGTTGCGTCCGCGCAGGCAGGCCCGGGCCAGCACGCTGAACTCGATCTCCGCCATATTCAGCCAGCTTCCGTGCTTGGGAGTGTGGTGGAACTCCAGCCGCTTGGCGATGCGCCGGGCCTCGGCCGCCGGGAAAGTCTCGTAAAGCGAGGCCATCCGATGCGTGTTCAGATTGTCGAGAACCAGCCGAATCACCGGGACATCGGGGTAGGCCTCATCCACCAGCCACCGCATCTGCTGAGCGAAGTCCTGCATGGTGCGTTGCCGGGTTATCGCCACGTGGCGCCAGCCCCGGCGAGGCTCACAGGTGAGGAACAGGTTGCGCGTCCCTCCCCGCTGGTATTCGTAGTCCTCACGCCTCGGCCTCCCAGGCTTTGCCGGCAGCGGTTCCCTCACGTCGGCCAGCAACTGGGTGGAGGTCTCGTCAAAGCAGACCACCGGCCTCTGCGGATCGTAGGGCTCGGCGTAGAGATCCAGCACGTCCTCCATGGCCGCCACGAACTCTCCACCTACCTTGGGGATGCACCATTGTTTCTTGAGCCACGGCTTGAGCGTGTTTTTTTTAGCCGCAGGCGGACCGTCTCCGGAGATAAAGACTCCACCAATCCCAACTCCACCACCTTGCCCGCCAGGGCCCGCATGGTCCAGTGGTCATGACCGTCGGGCACCGGGCTGCAGGCCAAGGCTATCAGGTGGGCCTCCACCCTTTCATCCACCTTTCTGGGCCGGTTGACCTGGTTATGGTGCCTCAGCACCTCGTCCAGTCCTTCCTCGGCATACCGCCGCTTGGTGCGGAACACGGTCCGCTCCGACACGTCCAGTGCGGTGGCCACCTGGGGGGCGGTCCAGCCCTCATCTATCTTGATCAGGATGCGGGCCCGGGTAATCGCCTGTGCGGAACTCCTCCCAGCCCTGATCATCTTCCTGAGCCGTCCCTTTTCCTGTGTTGCCAGCCGGACTCCGTACTTCTCCTGCACCATGACCACCTCACATCCCACAACCCTTCGTCTATCCCCAAGATAGCATCCTGTCTGGGTTCACGTACTAACTGACAATGCCAGATTGGCCGAATACTAGCCGCTCCACATCTGGCTGTAGGATCACACCGGCCTGCCGATGGTTGGGCCGCTGCTGGGCGAGGTATGGGCAGCCTACGCCTTCAGCTGGGCCGGCGCGTTTTTTGACCTCACCATCGTAGGCTGGCTGATTTGGCGGCGCACCCGGCCGATGGCCTACCTTGTTTTGGTGGCCTTTCACTTAATGACTTACCTGCTGTTCCCCCAGATTGGTGTCTCCCGTGGCTGATGACCGGGGCGGCCCTGCAGTTCTTTTGCCCAGACTGGCCTCGCCGCGTGTTGTTGAGGGTTCGGAGAGCAAGTCCGTCAATCTCCGCTCGTCCTGAGCTTGTCGAAAGGGCGTCCATTCATCCTTCGACTAGCTCAAGACGACAAGGCAACATTGGGTTTCAACAAATATCAAGCCGCTGTCTGCCTGCCCTGATCATTGCTGCCATTGCCGTATTCGTCGTTATGCAGGTGGCGTTGCCATTACGCCACTACGTCTACCCCGGGAACGTGCGCTGCAACGAGGAGGGATACCGCTTCGCTTGGCGCGGGCTTCTGACGGAAAAGGTGGAAATGGTCGAGTACCGCGTTTACGACCCGCCCACCGGGGAACGCTGAAGGGTCAGCCCGGAGGACTACCTGACGCCGCTGCAGGCTGAACGCATGGCCACGCAGCCTGATACGATTCTGGAGACTGCCCGCATCATCGCCCGCGACTTTGCCGTTCGAGGTCATTCGTCCGTCGAGGTTCGCGCCGATGTGTTCGTCTCCATAAACGGGAGAGAAAACGAGCGGCTGGTTGATCCGGAAGTAGACTTGGCGGCAGCCTGCAACAACCTTGCACATAAGGAATGGCTGCTTCCTCAGCAGAGTTCTTTACCCTAGCTGTCCCCGTCCGTGTCGGCAAATCCCACGGATACACCCAGCAGGCTGACGATTTCGGTGTTGAGGATACGCTGCAATTCCTGGATGCTGTCGTAGATAGTCCTGACCTGTGCCGGGTCGGACTCCAGTTGGGAGACGACGCTGCCTCCGAGGTTATTGGCGGCAGCGACCGTAGCGTCAATGGCGTTCAGCAACCTGGCGTCCGTTGCCTCGGACACCGAGGCAACTCTGGCCGAAAGGCCCACTCCGCCGTCGGCCCCACGATATACCGTAGAAATGCTGTCCAACTGGCTGAGCAGGTCTTCGCGGCTGTTGTCGGCTGCCCCCGCCGGTACGGCGCTGGAGTCCGCTTCCCCATCGATACCCAGCGCGGCTCCCAAACGCATATTGGCGATGGCTAGCACCTGGAAAACGAGAGAGCGCACAGCCATCGCCTCGGCATCTTTGTCCGGCAGGGCCAGGGATCCAGTGCCGTCGTAGTAGCTGGCGTAACCATTCGTTTCCTCCGTGCCCTCCCATTCGGCCAGGATGCCGTCCGCCTCAACTCGCGCCACCGAGGTTAGAGAGCGCAGATAGGCGCAGCGACCCCGCACGCCTGAGCCGTCGGCGAGAGCCTCGCTACCCGGCCCGAAGAGCAGGTATTCAATGGCGTTGAACCCCCGTTGGGTTGCAGGCAGATATTCAAGCACGCGTTGCCCGGTCACTTCTTCTTCGCCGTCCAGGATCGCGTCGATCTTGTCGGCTTCTATGGGCCACCAGTCCAGCAGCGATGCCGACCGGCGGTACACGACGCGGCCGAAACGGTATGACTCGGTGCGAAGCCAAGCCTGCCGCGCTGCCCGCCAGTCCCGCCTCGCCGCCCCCAGGCCGGCCTGACTGAGGCCGGCGCACATCGCGTCCACCGACTGCTCCAATTGCGCCATGGCCGACGCCGTAGCACCGTAGCCGGGGAGGAATACTTCCGCGGTTAGGCTTTCCAGAACCTCGGCACGACCGGCCTTCTCCGGCGTGGACGCAGGCTGCGGTGTGTCAGTAGCCGCAGAGCCGCAGCAGAACAAGGCCAGCAGAACAAGGCCAGCAAGAATGGGAAACAGCGAACCGCGGATATTTCTCACGGAGGAGATCCACTGTGAGTGACCGCAAAGGTAAATCATAGTGTTATCAAGCTACAGAAAATTGAGGAACCTGGTGAGAGCCTCCCGTTCCTCCTTGGGAAGCCCCACGAAGGCGTAACGCGATGCGGCCCCCTCGCCGCCGTGCCACAGTATCGCCTCTGTCAAGCTGCGCGCGCGACCGTCGTGAAGGAACATAGTGTGTCCGTTGACCGTTTACACCAGACCGATGCCCCACAGTGGCGGAGTGCGCCACTCCTGCCCAGATGCCTCGAAGTCAGCGCGTTCGTCGGCCAGTTCCGGCCCCATGTCGTGCAACAGCAGGTCGGTATAGGGATAGATGGTCTGGTCGCTCAATGCATCCACTTCGTGCGGGCCGGTGGTGTGCTGCGGCGTGTGGCAGACCGTACAGCCGGCATCGACGAAGATGCCCGCTCCCCGCCGCACCTGCGGGTCCTCTACGTCACGCATGGCAGGCACGGCCAGTGTCTGATTGTATTGGACTACCATGACCAGCAGCTCGGCGCTGATTTCCGGCGAACCTCCATTCGGACCATTCAGGCAGTCGTCCTGTGGCTCGTTGCAGTTTTCATCCGGGAATATGACTGACGTCCAGCAAAAGCGTCCTGGCTAACAGGCCAGCATAAATGTCACATTCACTCCATGGAGAATGTGACTTTGACTCCCAAGGAACAGACGAGGATTCAAGTACTCAACGGTGTTCTGGAATACCAGCTTCCCATCGCTCAGGCCGCCGAGGTCATTGGAGTCAGCGAACGCCACACCAAGCGTCTCCTCGCCGTTTACCGCAAGGACGGTGCCGCCGCACTGGCCCATGGGAACCGGGGACGCCGACCCACAACGCCGTCCCCGAAGCCTCTGTGGCTGCCGTGGTGAAGCTGGCCAGCAACGGCTATGCGGGGGCCAACCACACTCATCTCACCGAGCTGCCGCGGGAGCCCGAGGGCATCGACCTGAGCCGCCCTACGGTGCGCCGGATTCTGGTCAAGGCCGGCATCGGCAGTCCTCGCAGCCGCCGCTCCCAGCAGCACCGTTTCCAGCGCCGGCGCATGCCCCAGGAGGGCATGCTGGTGCAGATCGACGGCAGCAACCATCCTTGGCTGGAGGACCGGGGACCGAAGCTGACGCTGCTCATCGCCGTGGACGACGCCACCGGCACCGTGGCCCAGGCCGTTTTCCGTACCACCGAGGACACCCGCGGCTACCTGGTGCTCCTGGAGGGCTTGGCCCGCCAGTGGGGAATCCCCCTGGCCCTCTACAGCGACCGCCACGCCGCTTTCAAGTACAACGCCCGTCAGAACCGGTGCCTGTTGAAACCACCCACCAGTTCGTCAGGTTGATGCGGGAGCTGGGCATCCAGCAGATATTCGCACTCTCTCCGCAAGCCAAGGGACGGGTGGAGCGGATGCTGGAAACCTTCCAGGACCGACTGGTAACCGAGCTGGGTCTGGCCAAGGCCAGCACCATCGACCAGGCCAAGGAGGTCCTCCAAGAGTTTCTACCCAAGATCAACGCCCGGTTCGCCCTGGCTGTGGAGCAGCCCGAGACTGCCTACCGCCCGGTGCCGGCCGAGCTGTCCCTGACCGAGACCATCTGCATCAAGGACACCCGCAAGGTGGCCCGGGACAACACGGTGAAGTACCACTGGCGGGTCCTGCAGTTGCTGCCAGGGGCGGAACGGCCCAGCTATGCCGGACTCAGGGTGGACGTCCTGGAACGGGCCGACGGGGAGCTGCTGCTCCAGTACCAGGGAGAGGCCGTCGATTATCAGGAGGGGCCGCCGCCCTCCTCAGCGCTGTGGAGCGCAGCCAACGCCTGCTCCCCCGGCCCGGAACAGCAGGGGGTCGCCGATGGGGTGGTCAACAGCCATCTGAACGAGGCGCAACGGGAACGCCTGGCCGCCCTTGAATCGTCAGAATCGTCCGATGACAACGAGGCCAACGAGGCCAACGAGGCCAACGAGGCCAACGAGGCCAACGAGGCCAACGACGAAGACGTAGCCACCAGGGGCAGAGGTGGGAAGACAAAGCCAGTTCGCCACCAGTTGCGCCGGACGCCCACGGAGACCCAGCAGGCTCGCTGGGAAGCGGTCCAACAGGCGAGGGAGCAGGGGTTTTCCCTCCGGGCCATCGCCCGGAAGCTGGGCATGGACCGAAACACCGTCGGAAAGTACGCCCTGGCGGAGACTCCGCCTACCAAGAAACTCAGTGCCAAAGCAGAGACCCTGCCCGGATCACCAACCTCCGCCGACTAAACCGGGTGACATATTCGCTTTTCATTTAAGGCGACACAGTCGCTGGACAACAACATATTGACTCGCCCTGATGATCCAGCGGATGGGCCATCCTCTGAACGAGCCACCAGACATGCCCGACTCGACACGGGCCACCGGCGAGCCTGAGGGCAGGGCATCCTCTGGACAGACAACTGCTGAGCCGACAACGGAGAGCGACGAACCGCCGCCCACGCCCACGGTCTCCGCCAGGCTCCCGCTGGCGGAGACCTCGCCCGAAACGGACCGGGAAGCGCTGATCGCCCTCTACAACGCCACCGGAGGCCCCGATTGGAGGATCAACAGGAACTGGCTGACCGACGAGCCCATTCATTCTTGGCATGGCGTCACTGCCAGTGATGGCAGGGTGACCGTCATAACGCTCCCGGGCAATGGGCTGACCGGCGAGTTGCCGCCGGAGTTGGAGGATTTGTCCCACCTGCAGGAATTGTACCTTGGCGCCAATCAATTGAATGGGAAGATCCCCCTGAATTGGGAACCTCACAAATCTGATAGCGCTTGACCTTGCCGGGAATCAGCTGACCGGAGAAATACCCCCAGAATTGGCCAATCTAGGGATACTCTGAACAAGTCTGCGGCGATGTGGCGCAGTTAAGATGTGGCATATTTAAGCTGAAGAGGCTGATGCTGACCGGGAATGAGGTTGTATGGACCAGCCAACCTTTGCCGATCTGGAATACCAGGGCAAGGAGCGCAAGACCCGCCGGGAACTTTTCCTGGAGCGTATGGACTGCCTGATTCCTTGGCAGTTGCTGGAGGACCGACTCCGTCCCTTCTACCCCAAGGCCGGAAGGGGGAGACAGCCCTACCCGCTGTCCGTCATGTTGAGAACTCACTGCGTCCAGCTTTTCTACAACCTGAGCGACCCCGGCAAGGAGGATCTGCTCTACGAGTCAGAGCCGGTGCGGCGGTTCGTGGGGCTGAGGCTCTCAGGCCCCCTGCCCGGCGAGACCACCATCCTCAACTTTCGTCATCTCCTGGAAAAACAAAAGCTGGGGCAAGGTCCTTTGGATGAGATCAACGCCCACCTGGAGTCCCAGGGGCTGAAACTGCGGGAGGGAACCATCGTGGACGCCACCATCATCCAGGGCCTTATCCAGGCCCCTGCTTCCACCAAGAACCGGGCCGGGGAGCGGGACCCGGAGATGCATCAGACCAAGAAGGGGAACCAGTGGCATTTCGGGATGAAAGCGCACATCGGGGTGGACGCCGACACGGGTATCGTGCACAGGGTGAGCGCGACGGCGGCCAACGCTCACGACGTTACGGAGGCTCTCGCTCACAATCTGCTGCACCGAGGCGAGACGGTGGTATGGGGTGATGCTGGGTATCAGGCGGTGCATAAGCGGAAGGAAAACCTGGGGCTGGAATGGCGGGTGGCGATGCGTCCGGGGCGTCGCCGGACGCTTGAGCCTGGGAGCGAAGAGGCGCTGACGGAGAAGGAGAAGGAGAAGGAGAAGGCGCCGGTGAGAGCGGGGGTGGAGCATCCCTTCCTGAGGCTGAAGCGGCTGTTCGGGTATGCCAAGGTGCGTTACCGTGGGCTGGCGAAGAACACGGAACGCCTGGCATCGCTGTTCGGCTTCGGCAACCTGCTGACGGAGGAGGGTCAACCGGGGGCGTAGTGCGCCTTGGAACAGGTCAGTACGGCCCTTATGGCCCGCGCCGGAGTCCAACAGTCCCGCCAGGGGCGAAAGGCAAGTGTCCGAATGCCGGCCAGCAACTCCCGGGCTGCGGTTCTCACAACCCTCGCCGCCTGGAAAACACAATTCAGGCCAAATCAAGCCTTTTTCAGAGTATCCCTAACAAGCAAACGGCACCCACAAGAATAATATCTCAGGATCGATTTTCACCGAGCCACACGGCTATGGATCAAGGGGTTCGCAGCACCCCACTGAATTGTGAATGCTCCGGAGTGGGGAAGGGTCCTGTCCTCACACTGGTCAGGCGAAAATGGTAAATTGCAGTGGCTTGGGTAGTGTATTTGCCGAGAACTACTGTTGTTTGGCCAAAGCAGGTGCTGCAACTACAGCTTACGGTTGCTGTATTCCCTGTACCTGCGTTCGCACACACAAACTTGTTCCTTTCTTCAAGATGGCCAATCAAAAGATCGGAGAGGCTCTGAGGGTGCTGGTGCTCTATGTTACAGACGCTAAGATAACCGTGAGGTGATGATGGGTCCGGCCGATAACAACAGATTCAATATAAGTGATGATCTGCAGATATGCCGCATTCTGAATGGGATGTGGCAAGTTTCCGGCGCGCACGGGGCGATCGATCCCAGCGCAGCAGTTAGCAGCATGTTCAAATATATTGACGCGGGGTTAACCACATGGGATCTGGCAGATCATTATGGTCCTGCCGAGGATTTCATGGGTGAGTTTCGGCGCCGCCTGGTTTTGGAACGGGGCGAGGCTGCAATGTCGGAAATCCAGGCATTTACCAAATGGGTTCCCCGTCCAGGGCCGATGACGCGCGAGGTCGTCGAGGGAAACATAGACATTTCCAGGCGACGCATGGGTATGGAACGGTTGGACTTGTTGCAATTCCACTGGTGGGACTACCGGGACAGCCGATATCTGGACGCCCTTTTACACCTCTCCGACCTGCGAGATGAGGGTTGGATCAGGGAGGTGGCCCTGACCAACTTCGATACCGAGCGGATGCGAGAGATTTCGGGACGCGGCATCCACATAGTGTCAAACCAGGTACAGTATTCCCTCATAGATCGGCGCCCGGAAGTGGCTATGGCCGGATTCTGCCGGGAGCAGGGGAGTTCGCTACTGGCATACGGGACGGTGTGTGGTGGCCTCCTGTCGGACCGCTATCTTGGATTGCCGGAGCCGATGCCGGGCGTTCTGAACACCGCCAGCCTGCGCAAGTACAAACAAATGGTCGATGCCTGGGGTGGTTGGGACCTGTTTCAGCAACTCCTGCTGGTGCTTCGCGGTATCGCCGATAAGCACGACGCCAGCATTGCCAACGTCGCAGTGCGGTACGTGCTCGATCGACCAGCCGTCGCCGGGGTCATCGTCGGTGCCCGCCTGGGAGTGGCGGAGCACATCTCCGACAATGCTCGGGTATTCAGCATGAACCTATCTACGAGCGACCTGCAGGCCATTGAGGGTGTGCTTGCGCAGTCGAGAGACCTTTACCGGCTCATCGGGGACTGCGGCGACGAATACAGACGGTAGCTGCGACAACCTCCCCTACAGAGCTGTTTTCAAGCTGACTGACAACAATCCGCTCGTGCTGAGTCGGTCCAGCCACGAGCGGATTCCGGTTAGTAGAAAGCAATCGTGCCGGAAGCTACGTTACCGGCAGCACCGGTTCGGTCCGGTCGTCGGGGAGTTCCACCTCGAAGGCGTTCAGGAAGAAGGCGGTCTGGGAGTAATGGCCCATCACCGCCGTTAACTCCACGAGGTACTGGACACCAAACTGCTCCAGCGCAATCTGGAAGGTCGATGCAGAGACCCGGTGGTTGGTGTAGAACTCGTTGCAGTAGTTGACGATTGCCCTCTCGTCATCGGCCATGGGCGGCATTGGCTGCCGGTCCCGGATGGCATCCACGAGCGCGTCGCTGACGCCTTCGCTGCGGGCGGCCGGGGCGTGGGCGTTCCAGATGTAGGGGCAGTCGAAAGCGCGAGCTGTCGCCAGGATCGCCAGTTCCTGAATCCGCTTGGGGAATGTGCTCTCGAAGCGCAGGTAGGAGGTGAGGTGAGTGCGCCTCCTGGCCATCTCCGGGCTGTTGATGGTGATGGAATTAGGGCCTCCAGTGATGGTTCCTCCGGTGTCTCTGGTGAGTTCGTCGAACGCTTCCCTGAATTCATCCGGTACCATGTCCCGGGTGACTATCGGTACTCTGGCCATGATCCCCCTCAAATTGCGAATTTCCGGTCGGTGGTGGGCAAGGCTGCGGCCTTGTGTGAACCGCGAATTTGACGCGGCGATTGTACCACCGGTGGGTAGCGGCGCTGGGAGTGAGTGGCAGCGCGTCAAGGATCTTCTGGAGAAATGTTCGGATTCGGGACCCTCTGCCTCGGTGGGTTATCTCACCAAAAAGGGCTACAATCCCCCAAACCGCTGAACGAAATCTCACCGAGGAGGCAGTGCGATGGCAGTACCGGAGGGCGTCAGCATTGATGAGGCGCAGAGGTATTACGAAACCGCCGACAGCATCCGGATCAAGCCAGGGTGGATGCAGGGCGAGGGTCAGCCCATGCCAGAAATCGAGCCGTATCTGTGGCGGTGGTCGCAGGTGGAGCCACTGGTTATGAAGAGCGGCGAGCTGGTCACGCCGGACCGAGACGTGGAGCGGCGCACTCTGCGCCTGGCAACGCCGGGCATCGACCGCGGGACCACCCACACCATCACTGCGGCGCTGCAACTGCTGCTGCCCGGCGAGAACGCTCCTGCCCATCGCCATACACCCACGGCCATCCGGTGGGTGCTGAAGGGGGAGGGGGCCTATACCACCGTGGAGGGTGACAAGTGTTACATGGAGCCGGGCGACCTGGTTCTGACACCGTCCTGGACATGGCATGACCACAACAACGAGGGTTCTGAGCCCATGATCTGGCTGGACGGCCTGGATGTGCCATTGGTCCGGTACCTCCGGGCCAACTTCTACGAACCGTATCCCGAGGACCAGCAGCCCATCGTCGGTGTGGCCGAGTCGGAGAGGAAGTTCGCCTCCGGCACCCTGCGCCCGGCGTGGGAGAGTCCCAGCGCGCCCTACTCTCCGTTGTGGCACTACAAGTGGGACAAGACCTGGGAGGCCCTGCAGCGGCTGGCGGAGGTGGACGCCAGTCCCTTCGATGATGTGGCAATGGAGTTCAGCAACCCGGTCACCGGGGGGCCGGTGCTGCGGTCGATGACCTGCTGGGCTCAGCTCATCCGCCCCGGCATTCGGACGCAGGCGCACAGGCAGACGAGCTGCGCCGTCTACCAGGTGTACAAGGGTGAGGGCTACAGCGTCATCGACGGCCAGCGCTTCGACTGGAACGAGGGCGATTTCTTCGTTGTGCCGCCTTGGGCCTGGCACGAGCATGCCAACGACTCCGGCAAGGAGGCGGTTCTGTTCTCGATCCAGGACATTCCAGTGATGAAGGACCTCGCCCTGTACCGGGAAGAGCCATACACGGAGAACGCCGGACACCAGGAGGTCACCAGCCGGTTTACGGGGTAGGGGTCTTGTTGGCAGGCATTCACCCTCTCCCCAACCCTCTCCCTCTAAGGGAGAGGGGGATTAGTCGGCAGGCATTCATTCTCACTCCAGCCCTGTTGCTCAAGGGAGAGGGGGGGCCTTGCTCCAAAAGCCCTATTCCCAAAATACTTTAGGAACAAATGGCCCTTCTGTTTCAAAAGCGTCTGAGCCCCACGCGAACCCAATCCCGAGTTCGTACATCGACCGAATTACAACGCAGACATTATGGCATAGGATCTTTGTGAGTACTTCATTGACCTGTGCAATTGCCGTCTTGGAGCGCACAGCCCCGCCGAACTTGGCCTTTATCATGGAGAACGTGGATTCGACGTTTGACCTCTTGTGGTAGTGAGCCAGGAATTCGGCACGGTTCAAGTTGTAGAAATGGTAGGCCTGATCCCAGAGTGCATCAAATTTCTGTTTGGGGTTGCTCGCGACCGAGTTAGTCTTGAACGGAATGTAAGCAGTCCCTCCAACAGCGGCAACCGCTCGCAGGTTCTTCTTGCTCAAGTATGCTTTATCACCAGACACCTCGTTAATGTCGAAATTCCGGGCTGTAGTCTCGACAAATGGGGCAAGATACGGAGAATCGTTGCCTGCGGTTACTGTGACCTCGGCAGCGGTAACGATGTTAGTCTTGACGCCACACATCAGGTGCGCCTTAACCCATTGCACTTCCTTGATTGTCCGTCCCCATTTGTGGTCGAACCAGCGATTGTAGACTGACGATGAAAATCCGCTGGAATCCACAGCGAAATCGGACTCTACTGACCGAAGCGGCAACGCGCTCTGTTCGATCAAGGACCGCAGTAAAGGGGCTAAGTCGGGACTCTCCATGTACCGGAAGATGCTGGTGAACGACGGCGCTCGCTCAAGCAGACCCTTAATGCGGGCATCCCTAATGTCCGTCATGGCCCGTCGCCCGGACACTGTGCTGTAGACCTTGAGACCGATGCCGAACAAAATGTCGGAAAGAGGCAATCGAGGACGCCCCATGTTCTGTGGCGGTTGAGGAACTGTATCGCACAGCTCCCTGAGCAGCACGGCGAAGTGTTTTTGCTCATTGGTCTGTGCGGCGTTGTAAGCAGACCAATTCCTTCCCCGGTCCGCCTGCCTGACCGTTCCTTCAGCTAAAGGGCTGTCGCCTCTAATCTCTTCCCGCTGGAGCGTGAAAGCGACAGCGTAGATGTGCTTGCAGGGCAGCAGACGCTGCTCGAAGTCAGGGCAGGTGCAGAACGGGTCGTCTTCCATGCTCACAATGTAGGTGCCGCTGCCGGACTGCGAGGGTACCACATAGCCCAAGCGGTTCTTTTCGATATTGACTTGAGCGGCTATTGCCATGCCGTGCAATTTGCGTCCGTCGTGGCTGTAATCTTGACTTGGCCATGGGGCTACCTTAGAGTGAGTATCAGATTGGGGGGTCATACCGTTCCTCCAGTCCAGCTCCCTCTCTTTAGCCCCGATCCACCGAAGGAGGGCGTGTAGCGGGGTCCTGAAGATACAAGAAAGTGCTCCTGTGCCTCTGGGATAATGGTTTTGAGACAGAAAACCGGTCCCAAAGCAGGAGCACCCAACAGATGCTATCACGCAACCACCCCGACCGTATTCGCATCGTCTTTGACGACCACCGTCTGGTGGCCAATGCCGGCCTGCTCCTGCCGGCCACTCTCGCCCAACACCTGGGCCTGGGGGAACTCGTAGACCATCACCTCAATCTCGGCAGCGCGCCGGGCCGGGCCAACACTGGCGACAAGATGCTGACCCTGGTTGCCTCTGCCCTGGCGGGCGGCGATTGCATCGACGACGCCGATGCGCTGCGCGCCGGTGGGACCGCCGGTATTCTCGACTGCAGGGTCAAGGCGCCATCCACCCTGGGCACTTTCCTGCGCAGCTTCCGCTGGGGCCATGTCCGTCAACTGGACCGGGTGAGCCGGGAGTTGCTGGCCCGGGCCTGGGCCGCTGGGGCGGGACCCGGCGACGCGCCGTTCACCATCGACCTCGATTCCACCATCTGCGAGACTTACGGACTGGCCAAGGAGGGGGCGCGACACCACGGCTATACCGGCAAGCGGGGCTATCACCCGTTGCTGGCCGTGGCCGCCGGCACCGGGGACGTGTTGATGTCCCGGCTGCGCGAGGGCCGGGCCAACACTGTTCGGGGTGCCGCCCACTTCCTGCGCGAGACGGTGGGACGGGTGCGCTACGCCGGCGCCAGAGGTCAACTCACGGTGCGGGCCGACAGCGGCTTCTATGCCCACGCCATCGTCGCCGTCTGCCGCAAGATGGATGTCCGCTACTCCATCACCATCCGCCAGCACAAAAGCCTGCGCCATCTCATCGAGGCCATACCCGAGACGGACTGGACGCCCATCCCCTACTGGATGGACGGTGCCGCCGATGTGGCCGAGACCACCTACACTCCCTTTGAGAGTGAGCCCGGCGCTGCCCCGGTGCGGCTCATCGTCCGACGGGTGAAGCCCACGCCCGGTTCCCAACTGGCCCTCTTCGCCAGCTACAGCTATCACGGCTTCATCACCGACCGGGATGAGGAGACGCTCGAACTGGAGGCTGACCATCGCCGCCACGCCGAGATCGAGAACGCCATCCGAGACCTCAAGTACGGCGTCGGGCTGAACCACCTGCCGTCCGGCCGATTCGCCGCCAACGGGGCCTGGCTGGCGATACAGGTGATGGCGCACAACTTGGCCCGCTGGACGGCCCGTATCGGCCTGGGTGAGCAGATCGTGACCACCAAGACGCTCAGACGACGGGTCTTCGCCCTGGCCGGACGGCTCACACGCTCGGCGCGCCGGCTGACCCTGCATCTTCCCAAGGGTTGGCCATGGGAGGAGAAGGTCAGTCGCGCCTTGGCCCGGTTGCGAGCCATTCCACTCCCGGCCTGACGGCGCCCGTCCGCCAGTGTCCCAACGTCCCCGCAAACTGAACGTCCCCGCAAACTCGCGCCAGTCCGGTCCGCGAGCGCCTCTTGCCGTGTCCTCTCCCGCCATCTCGCTCACCACAGCCACTGTAGGCCGCCATCGGCGCCCCCAAAAATACCTGCAGACCGCCGCCAACCCCCCATCTACCCAAATTCGAGCCCGGACCATCGCGCTTGTAACTCCCCCACCCCCCTTCCGGCGTCCTCACGCCGTCCATCGGTGGATTCGGGTTTAGACGGCGGGGGAGCTTCTCGTTTTGGCCCTTTTCGTTTTGGCCTTGGGAATCCACGTTTTTATCCTTCGAGTACACATCGACTAATAATTTAGCTCATACAATCCACTCCAAATTCAATTGACGTGCTCCATAGTATATGCTAATTTAATTGGCATGACTTTACCATCACCACTGACCAAGAAGCAAGTATTCCGGGAATTGTTCCCTTTGACCACTGTCTTGCATGAAACTTTCCCAGAAATCGCGTCCGAAATCGTTCTTCCGTATTTCGCCGACCGTGGGCGTGTCGTCGATCCAAGGCTGGCGACCGATATGTTCAGATATGAGATGAAACACAGGCTAACCTCGAGCGGAATCTACGCCGCTTACGACGAAGACCCGGCGGAGCAGGACGTACTATTGGATGTTGGCCTTGAGCAGATACCAAATAACGGAATAGAAGGCATGTTCGAAGGTTGGCCTTTTAAGTTACTCAGGTCCCGAAACGGAGCAGTTCCGCCTCCCGGTAAGTCAAAACGAAGGAGGCGGTACTACGACCAACAACTGCCGCTATATCAGCAGTTGCGATTGCAAGGATTCGGTGATTACAGGCCTTCACCGTTTCGTCCTAATGCGGTCATATTATGGGACTTTGATGACAGCTATAGAAAAGTCCAGATCAATATCGCTATTCCCCAAGCCACCCTTGGTGAATTTGGACCCGTCAGTTGCCAATTAAACGATGTGGTACCGCATCCCGTAGAGGTGGCTTCTCAACAGCCCGTCGTGGCGAAGAGCCTCGTCGGTAATGACAACCTCAAGGAACTCCCAATAACACGGAAAGAGACTGGAGAAGTAGGATCCGAGGAGCACTCTTTCCAGTCGAACTTGCCCGATCTAGCGTTATGATATTTAAGGAACGAATAAAACAGGCGAGGGAACTCAAGAGACTCACTCAAGCTCAACTTGCTGCCTTGGTGGGCGCTAATCAGTCCACCATTGCCCACTTCGAAACGGGGCGGGCATTCCCTTCGGTAGGGTTGGTGGAACTGATTGCGAATGCAACTGGTGTTGAGCCGAAATTCTTTGAACGACCACCCGAACCGCCAATTCCGCTGGGCTCGCTTACATATCGTTCCCGATCCTCCGTAAGAGCAGGTGAACGGGACCAAGCGCTTCAGTACCTGGCGCTGCTTGTTGAGCAGATGAAGCAACTGTGCGTCAAACTAAATCTCCCAATACTGCAGTTGCCTAAATCATTGGACGACCCCATCCAAGCCGCAAGATTAACGCGTGTTGCCTTTGACATCGATCCAATGAGACCGGTTGCTCATGTTATCGATGCAATGGAACGACACGGAATCGTGCTATTCGCACTCCCAGTGAGACTAGAGAAGATTGACGCGTTCTCGACTTGGGCTAGAATCGACGACAAGCGGCCCATTGTGGCCTATTCGTATGTATCAGCCGGGGACCGCCTTAGGTTTAGCTCGGCGCACGAACTTGGTCATCTGGTTATGCACAAGGGAGTGCACCGGCATGTTCGAGAGCTAGAGAGGGAAGCCAATCAATTTGCCGCCGAGTTTCTGCTCCCTGAGCAGGCAATGAGGGAGGTGCTCACGGAGTCGCTAACACTCACCGCGGCAGCGACACTTAAACTTCGGTGGCGTGTTTCCATTCAAATGCTAGTACGCCGAGCGAGAGACTTAGGAATAATCACGCAAAGGCGTTACCGATATTTGTTTGAACAGATTGGTGCCAGAGGCTGGCGGAAACAAGAACCCGGGGTAGTCCCTATTGAACGCCCCCGGTTGTTTCTCCAAATGGCAGAAAACCTCTATCCCGAGGATTGCGTTATCGAAATGGCGAAAGCTAGTGATATTGAATTAACTTTGGCTCGGGAACTCTTGAGCCAATATCGGCGGTTTGAGGCACGCTCAGGTGAGAGTAAAATTGAAGATACGGAGCTTTACCAGAGCGACGGTTGGAGATACCGCAACTAACTTCTGTCATAGACTATGTCGCGGGATTACCTACGCGAGGTCAGAGAGTCCGGGATACACGCTGGCATTTGAGTTAAGTGAAACCAGAGCCACTAATCTGACAGCTACATCGAGATGGTTGTCCATCGTGTAGCCCCAAAAGGAAGCGTGGGATGGATACGGCTCCCTTGCCGGCCTCCTAGCTTCGGGTGGTTTTGCTGATTGTGGCGTTCGCCACACCTGCCAGGGGATTCAAAGGAATATTGCTTTTGTCCCCGTAACTAGTCGAACGCATCCCGCACTTTCTGGAGCAACGGTTGCAATATCTTATCAAATTTTCATACCCACATTTCGTGAACGCTATACAAGAGCTTCGGTCGAGAGTTCGGCCTGTCGCAGTACGAGTTTCGTTGCGTCTTCTGCAAGGTCGGGTGGATAACCATACTTGGCCAATAACCGACGTACGCTGCGCCTCAAGTCCGCCCGTACAGACTCGCGCTCAGTCCAGTCGAGCCTTGGCATTCTCTTTATCATCTCCACCAGTTCTCGGGCCATGAGCCGGAGGACATCGTTCTGCATGACCTCTCTGGCCGAACCGTTCTCCGCCAGGGCATCGTAGAACGCCGTCTCCTCGCTGCTTAGGCCAAGCTCCTCACCCTGGCGTTGGGCGTCCCGCAGTTCCCTAGCAAGGTCAATGAGCCATGCAATCATCTCCGCAGTGGTTAGTCTTTTGTTTGTATATGCGAGCATCGCGACCTCGAGCGCTTCGCGGAACTTCCTACTCCTCACAATGTTGGTCCGCTCGGTGATGCGGATCTGGTCGTTCAGTAACTTTCGCAGTGTCTCCAATGCCAAGTTCTTTTGCTCTAGTGCGGCCACCCGACCGAGAAACTCGTCACCCAGAATGTCCAAGCGGGCTTCCTGAAGGCCTGCGACCGCGAATAGGTCGATCACATCGTCCGCTTCGACCGCACCGCCGATGACTTGGCGCACTGCGTTGTTGATGTCGCGCTGCCGGCCGTCGGCAACTCCACCGCCAGTATAGTCCGCCAATCGTTTGCGGATCATCGCCACTACTTGCTGAAAGAACGCAAGATGCGGCGCCATCTGTTCCGTCTCCGATCGCGGCACCGCTAGCGCAAACGCCGACGACATTTCCTTGACCAGCGTTTGTAGGCGCTTCCAACCGTCGTTCTCCCCGAACACGTGATCAATTGCGTGGAGATAGACCGGCAGCACTTGCTGCGGCTGGATCTGCAGCGCCTCCTCGTATTCACAGCCGTGGAAGAACGCGCGCAGCATCTCGAAGGCCGCCTGCATAGCGGGTACCGCTTCGTCTTGCACCGGCTTCACTGCTTCGCCCGTCCCGCCGGCCCAAGTGTAAGTAGCTAGCGCGTCAGCCAAGCGATCGGCGAGTCCAAGTAGGTCCACGATCAGGCCGCCGGGTTTCTCTCCATGGACCCGGTTGACGCGAGCTATCGCTTGCATGAGGCTGTGCATTGCCACCGGCTTGTCCAGGTACATGGTGTGCGCCGGTGGACAGTCGAAGCCCGTCAGCCACATATCGCACACGATCACAAGGCGTAGGTCGTCATCAGCACTCTTGAAGCGCTCGGACAGGCGCTTACGGGCCGCCTTGGTTCGAACGTGGCTGCGCAGCGGCTCTTCGTCAGCTGTCGTACCGGTGACGACTACCTTCATCGCCCCTCGTTCGTCGTCGGGGTCATGCCATGCTGGGCGCAGCGCACGGATTGCCTCGTAGAGCCGTGCGGCGATGTCGCGACTCATGGTCACGACCATCGCCTTGCCCTCCATCGCGGCGCGGCGCTTCTCCCAATGCTCGACTATAAACTCAGCCAGCCGCTCAATGCGCTCCGGCGCGCCGACCAGCGCCTCCAGTGGCACTCGGATCTGCTCTGCGACCTCCTCTCCCGAGGCGTCCGCTACTAGCGCATTCGCCAATTCATCTTCCGCCGCTCTCGCGCCAGCCTCGTCAATTGTCAGCTTGATGATGCGCGATTCGTAGTAGAGCGGCTTAGTGGCTCCGTCCTCGACGGCTTGACGGATGTCATACACGTCCGCGTACTCCCCGAAGACATAGCTCGTGTTCCTGTCATCGCGTTCAAGTGGCGTACCGGTGAAACCAGCGAATGTCGCGTTCGGCAACGCATTTCGCATCCAGCGCGCACCGCCGACCACGAAGCCGTACTGGCTACGGTGCGCCTCATCTGCCATGACGACAACATTCGCACGTTCCGAGACGACGCCGTGCGCCTCGCTGAACTTCTGGATCGTGGTGAATACCACGCCCCCCGATGCGCGGTCCAGCAGCTCCGAGAGGTGGTCTCTGCTTGTGGCCTGAACTGGGAACTCCCCCAGCAGCGCGCGACCAGCGGCGAAGGTGTCGAAGAGCTGTTCGTCTAGGTCGTTGCGGTCGGTGATCATGACGATTGTCGGGTTGGCCATCCTCGGCTCACGAGTCAGCGCGCCAGCCAGCATCAGCATGGTCAGCGACTTGCCCGAGCCCTGTGTGTGCCAGATCACCCCGCCCCGCCCATCACCTTCGCCCGACGGCGGCTTCAGATGATCGGTCACGCTCGCCAGCATCTTTCGCACCGCGCGGAACTGGTGGTACCCAGCAATTTTCTTGGCGATCTCGCCGGGTTCGTTCTCCTCGAAGACTACGCAGTTTTGTAGGTAGTCGACCAGCACCTGTGGCTCGAACAGGCCACGAATCAGCGCCTCCAGGGTCGGCACGCCACCCTCCGCCGGACGCCAAGGCATAAACCGGCTGTGATCACTCGTGATGGAGCCCACCCGAGTCAGCAGCCCGTCCGATACCACCAACACCAGATTTGCCACAAAGAGGTCGGGGACCGTCTCTTTGTAGCGGCTGAGCTGTTGGATGGCCACACCCAGGTCAGCTTCGGTGTCGGTCGGGTCCTTCAGTTCAATCACCGCGACAGGCAGGCCATTCAGGAAGACTGTAATGTCCGGGCGGATGCGCGTCCCCGACGGGTCTGTGACGGTGAGCTGACGCACGACTAACAGGTCGTTCGCCTCTGGGTTTTCGAATTCGACGAGACGGGCACGTCCGCCCCGCATCTCACCGCTGGCGGCGTCTGGATACTCCACCTCGACGCCACCCGTGAGCAGGCTGTGAAACCAGAGGTTATTCTGGATAAGCGTCGGATGTGGCGGGTGCGAAACAACACGCACGACCTCTTCTATCGTTGCATTGGGAAGGGCTGGGTTCAGCCTGTGCAGTATGGCCGAGAGACGGCCCTGTAGGACGCACTGCGCCATGTCGCCACGCTCGCCTGCATCGTCGATCTCCACGCCGCGCTTGGTCGATATGCCCAGGGTGCCGAAGTACACAGCGGCAACATCTTCCACGAGCTGTTCGGAGGGTACGGTCATCGCCATTTGAGGTCCCCACCTCGCTCTGCATCTTGAGCAACGCTCCCCTCCACGTCATCCCCTCCATCACGATCAGCAATAAAGTCGTTTAGCGCCGTCTTGTACGCCTCCGAGTCGACCTGGTATAGCACTTGGCTAGGGAGCAATTCCAATTCGCCAAGTCGTATCAACTCATTGTCGCTGTCAAACGCCTCATTGAAGTCTGGTTGGTCCTCGTAGCGGACTCGTACTCCCGGAGTTTGCCTTAGTGCGTCGCGATGGATGCGGTAGAGGAACGCAACGATAGTATCCGCCGCCTGCGCAGCCAGCGTTGCCTGCCGCAGGTCCAGTCGAGCGGAGAAGACGTCGCGACCGTGGGAAGCCATACCATAATCATTGCGGAGTTCGCAAAGGCCCTGAATTGTTTGGTGCATACCGCGTATTGTCTTCAGCACCGACTCTCTTGTCTTCGCCGGATTGGGATGGTTGCGGGGCAATAGACTGAGGCGATTTGTCGTCTCCTTCAGCAGTTCCTGAGCTTCCCATTTGGGGTTTGCTGGCTGGCCGATGTCCTCTAGCACCGTCTTGCAGACTGATTCGACCAGCGTTTTCGAAAGATCGAAAGCGAAGTCGGGAACATTTTCCAGCGCATTTTCGATAGCGTCAATCTGATTTTCAATGAGCTCAACGATCGGACCGTCTAGGATCGCGGAGCGGGCACCGACCATCTGAAACCGGAATGTGGAGGATTCAACCACCGGCAACCTCCACGCGAATCTGACCGCTCAGCAGTTGTGGGAGAATGTAGTTGCGCAGCGTTGCTAGATTCCGATTTTCAATCATCAACTGTTCGTAGAGCTTGTAAAGCGATCCGATGCTTGCATCCGCCTCGCGAAGAATATCAGGAGTAGGCACGACCACTTGAGCCTCTTGAAGATGGCTCCGCTTGATATGGCCCATCGTGGTCGCCTTGCTTGCGGCGATGACGCGAAACCATGGTAGTTGATAGCGAATCCAGTGCAAGCAGAACCAACTCGGATAACGCGCTGATGTGACCTTGAACAGATGCTGGTTCAGTGCGCCTTTACCACCGTACCAGAGTTTGGCCTCCAGTGTGCCCGACCATGAGAACACTAGTACTGAACCAAATCAGGATTGGCAGGGATAGAGGCGATGGAGTTTGCGTCTGGCGTCTTGGGCAGTGAACCGCCAGTTAATGGTAGCTCCTATCGCGTTCCGCTCTGACACACAGGCGCTGACGGCGTTTTCCAGGCTGTCCTCGTCGGCGTTGCGTCCGCGCAGGCAGGCCCGGGCCAGCACGCTGAACTCGATCTCCGCCATATTCAGCCAGCTTCCGTGCTTGGGAGTGTGGTGGAACTCCAGCCGCTTGGCGATGCGCCGGGCCTCGGCCGCCGGGAAAGTCTCGTAAAGCGAGGCCATCCGATGCGTGTTCAGATTGTCGAGAACCAGCCGAATCACCGGGACATCGGGGTAGGCCTCATCCACCAGCCACCGCATCTGCTGAGCGAAGTCCTGCATGGTGCGTTGCCGGGTTATCGCCACGTGGCGCCAGCCCCGGCGAGGCTCACAGGTGAGGAACAGGTTGCGCGTCCCTCCCCGCTGGTATTCGTAGTCCTCACGCCTCGGCCTCCCAGGCTTTGCCGGCAGCGGTTCCCTCACGTCGGCCAGCAACTGGGTGGAGGTCTCGTCAAAGCAGACCACCGGCCTCTGCGGATCGTAGGGCTCGGCGTAGAGATCCAGCACGTCCTCCATGGCCGCCACGAACTCTCCACCTACCTTGGGGATGCACCATTGTTTCTTGAGCCACGGCTTGAGCGTGTTTTTTTTAGCCGCAGGCGGACCGTCTCCGGAGATAAAGACTCCACCAATCCCAACTCCACCACCTTGCCCGCCAGGGCCCGCATGGTCCAGTGGTCATGACCGTCGGGCACCGGGCTGCAGGCCAAGGCTATCAGGTGGGCCTCCACCCTTTCATCCACCTTTCTGGGCCGGTTGACCTGGTTATGGTGCCTCAGCACCTCGTCCAGTCCTTCCTCGGCATACCGCCGCTTGGTGCGGAACACGGTCCGCTCCGACACGTCCAGTGCGGTGGCCACCTGGGGGGCGGTCCAGCCCTCATCTATCTTGATCAGGATGCGGGCCCGGGTAATCGCCTGTGCGGAACTCCTCCCAGCCCTGATCATCTTCCTGAGCCGTCCCTTTTCCTGTGTTGCCAGCCGGACTCCGTACTTCTCCTGCACCATGACCACCTCACATCCCACAACCCTTCGTCTATCCCCAAGATAGCATCCTGTCTGGGTTCACGTACTAACTGACAATGCCAGATTGGCCGAATACTAGGTCTCCATCATTTACGACATATTCGTCAGAAACATTGCCGTGTGCGTAGTCGGCCCCCTCCGTTGAACCTCGGCGCAGCTGAGCGATTTTGATCACCGGCAAGTCATTGCCATCGCCACGCGGGGGGTACTTTTGGAGTGCCAACCCGTTAAGGAAATCCGCTACGCTCGCAATACTCAACACCTCCCACCTCTCCGGCACGGGGCCGAATTCGGAATCTACGAAGTGAGTGGGAAGAACGTCGAACACCTGTTGGGACATGGAGGGGAAGGAGTCTGCCCCAGCAGCTTTGGCTTTCACCGGCTCGAAATCCACGAACCATGCTCGGAAGATCGCCCACGCCAGCCGATCTAGCTTACCCGCCGTCTCCCGGTTCTGTTCGACTTTGTCGTCGAGCGCACCGAGCACGCCGGCGATAGCGTGCTGCTCGTTGATGGGTGGGAGCGTGACCTCCATTCGACGCTGGTCGCCTAGACTGACATAGTCCGCCATGTCAGTCTGCCCCTTAACGGCGGATATTTGTTGCCCGAATTCCTTCCCAAACAACCAATAGTAGAGCCAGCGACCGTCAAGCAAACTGGGGTCAAGAGTGCGCCAGAAGCATAACTGCGGCGCGTAGACAAAACGTGGTGTGGTCTCGCGGACCCACGCCAAGCGGCCGACTGTGCCCTTTGAGGTGAATACGACGTCACCTGGCTGGCTGATTTTATCGCTGACTTTCCCCAAATCCTCTTCGGGGAATCGATCAGCGTCATCGAAATTGAAACCACCGTCAATATTGCCTACCCGTGCGAACGGTATCCCAAAACTGCCAAGTTCGGAGTTCTTCGCGCGGTAGCCGTCGCCGATTGACAGCTTACCATCGGAGATTAGGTCGCCCGTGACGTATCTCATCCATGGTCTTCGGTGAGTGGGAGTGACGCTCACACACCACCTCCAGGACCATATACTCGCTCCAACCGGGTGCGTACCTCCGCAGCCAACCTCTCCCCTTTGGCAAAGGATTCTTCCAGCTCCGCCAGCAGCTGCGGGTACTTTTCCGTGAACGGCTCCCCGTCGTCCTCTTGCGCCTCCGCGCCCACGTAGCGGCCCGGCGTGAGCACAAAGCCGTGCTTCTTGACGCCCTCGATGGTTTCAGCTTTGCAGAAACCTGGGACGTCGCGGTACATCCATTCGCCGTGCTCGGCCTCGTCCCACCATGCGGGCGCAGGCTCGCCACGCCATTGTCGAAAGGCGTAGACGATGCGGCCGATGTCTGAGCCGTGGTTGGGGTCGCTCTGCCCGTCAGCCAACAGGGTTTCGCCGTCATCGCCACCGGTGAACACGCGTAGGGCGCGAGTCTGCATCGTTCCTAAACCAAAGCCAAGGTGGGATGTGCATTTGCCGGAGGCTGAGAATCGGTCCGGGAGGCTCGCAGGTGCGCCTCGCCCCGAGACTGCAAGACTGTCCGGCACCGCCGTCTCACCTCGCCTTTGCGGCTGGCCAGTCCGGCAAGGAATTTACCGACCTTCTCCTGCACCGCCTCCCTGCTTCCCAAGCGCAGATTGCCGGTGGCCTCCTCTCTCGCCCACCCCCAGATGGCCTCATCCCCATTGAAGTCCGGGCTGTACCCCGGCAGGTTCACCAACCTCAACTCCAGCCCAGGCGTCCTGAGGTACTCCCGCATCGCCTCTCCACGGTGGGCCGGGGCATTGTCCCAGATGACCCGCAGCGGCTCAGGGTGTTTTCCTCTCAGTTGCTTCAGGAAGTCAACCGAGGTCCCGGCGTTGCTGTTCCCCTGCAACTCCATCCACTCCACCTCACCCGTCTCCAGGCACACCGCCGAATAATAGCTGGCCTTCTCCCCATACCGCGGACTGGTCGAGTCCACCAGAGCAGCCTCTCCTCTCAGTACCCACTTGCCCCGCAACTCTGCATCGGCCCGGAAGTGGGCCTCATCGGCGAAGAATATCCTGGCTCCGGTCCGTTGGGCCTCCTCCCTCAGGGCGGCATACTCCGCCACGAAGGCCTCCCGCTTGCCCTCATCCGCTTTGAGCAGACGCTTCTTGGGACGCTTGAAGGCAAATCCCAACCGGTGCAGCCAGTTCAGGCAACTGCTGCGGCTCAAACTGACCCCGAACCGTTCCAAGACAAACTGCCGGACTCCTTTCCAATACCAGTTGGCCAGTTCGATGCCCGCCTCAGCGGGCGGTTGCCCTACCGCCCCTTTCAACTCCTCCTGCTGCGTCTCGTCAAGGACGGGGGGAAACCACCGGTCTGCTCAAATATCAAGGCCGCTGGCCCTCCCTCGCCGAAAACCGAAGCCCACCGTCCTATGGTGTGGGGGGTCCCGCTCCAGCGCCTCCGCCGTGGCCGTTGCTGTCCAGCCCTGCGCCAAGAGCCAGATGGCGTACCACCGCTCCCGCTCCCTGGGTGTGGGCGCCAGAATCATCCGCCGACCCAAATCCTTGACCCCCATCTGCCATTGATCCAGAGACCGGTCTATCTCCCTCACACCCATCATCAACCCCCCGCTACTCCTGAGACCGGCTAACCCAGTTCCCTCACAAATTTACCCGATGCGTCTGCGTATTTCACCTTGGCTTTGGTTTAGACTTTGTGCGGCCACATAAACTCTCCGCCAACTCCGGGAAGAGGAAAAAGCCTACGAAAGCAAGATGCGGCGGCACTTCCATCACAGCAAAGCCCTGATATACAACCTTGGAGGTCGCCCACCAACGACTTGCGGCTATGATGGCCTGGAATATTACTCAACAACCGACTGGGGCACTCTACGGTAGATGCAACGGGAGAAAGAGGCTTTGGAATCGGTGGGGGCCGTTACCAGGGCAGGTCACCTTGTCCCGAATGCTTGGCAAAGGCCCCTGCCCCGCAGTCAGCATAGGCTACCCTGCGAAAGCAAATAGAACCGCGGCGGCTGATAGTGCATCTGTGCCTTAGGCCTGGCGTTATAACCAAGCGGCGGAAGCATCAACGCTTCCGCCGCTTTTCGTTGCAGAGCTTCGGAGAGTAGTTCAGACCGCGGCCTTTTGCAACCTTCTCGTGGAGTGTTAGGATTGCAAATGTGCAAGGAGTAGTTTGCAAGCGGGATTATGGGTCGCCAACTTTTGGAACACATACCCGACTTTAGGAACACTGGGGACTTTTGATACAAGGCCGGAGAGGGGGAATGGGGGTGGGGGTGGTCAGGTGAAGAGGGGGAGGACTTTTTCGCCCAGGAGGCGCATGGACTTCTGTACCTTGTGGGTGTCCATCTCGCCGGTGTTGAGCTTGAGCATCAGGTTGCGGACGCCGATGTCGCGCATCTCGGCAACCTGGTCGGCCACCTGCGATGGGGTGCCGACGATGAAGGAATGCTCGAAACTTTCACCGGCCGGTACGGGGCGGTTGGGATCTGGGGGAGGCATACCGCCAGGGTTGTACAGCTCGCGGGCGTGCAGGAAGTGAGCGCGCTCCCGACGGAATCCGGCCTCGGCCACTTCCAACGCCTCGTCGCGACTCTCGGCGACAAACAGGTCGCGTGAGGCCCAGCACTGGTCGAAGGTTGCCTCGGTTTGAGCCTCGGTAAACCCGGCGTCCAGCATGGTGGCCTGGTACCGCTCGAGGCGGGACTGGAGGGCGGGCAGGGTCTGGATGCCGATCATCACTGGACGCCCAATCTCCGCCATTCTGATGGTCGAGTCCTCACTGATGCAAGCGCGAACCAGCGGCGGGTGGGGTTGCTGGTACGGGCGGGGGCGTAGCTGGGGGAACTCTACGTTCCAGTGCTCGCCTTTGTGCTTCAGATTCTCTCCGGTCCAGGCGGCGACCATCAGATCCTCGGCCTCGTCGAGGCGGGCCAAGCCGTCCTCCATTGTCATGCCGAAGCCAATGTACTCGTAGTGGTTGTAGGCCGAACCGCGTCCAGTGCCCACGATCAGGCGGCCGTGACTGAGGTTGTCCAGCAACGCGGTTTGGACCGCCAGCCGGACGGGATGGTGGAAGGCCAGCTCGACCACGGCGAAGCCAATCTTGACGCGCTGGGTGCGGGCGGCGACGGCGGCGCCCAGCACCAAAGGGTCTGCGTGGGCGGCTGCGCCGTCGAAATGGTGCTCAGTGAGCCAGACCGAGTGCATGCCGATCTGCTCAGCGAGGAGAATTTCGTCGAGGGTGCTGTCGATGACCGACGAGTCCCGCTCTGGTTCGTGGCTAACGGGGAATACGAAGGAGCCGAAGCGCATAGTTGCCTCAATGTTATGTTGGGATCATGGGTTGGCGAAGATTATAGACCAGGGCGGGCGGCGAGGGCCGAAATCCGGGTCCCTGTTGGGTCAGGCGCAAGGAATGTTGGACTTTGTGGGCCCTTTCCTCGAAAACACGAGGTCTCAGAGGGTTTGTGCCAAAAGCCTTTTGAGAACAATCGAGAGGCCAGAACAGCACCCGTCCTAACTGAAAAACAGGAATACTCCCTGACCCTAGCCCCCACTCAAAATGAGAGGGAATCAGTTACACGCCCTCACACGCAGCGACATTGCCGTCGGCACATATAGCCACAAGGAAGGTGCCGAACCATCGTCTGTGCGGATGAGAATTTTTAATTTTCCTGTCATTTCCGCTCATTTCCGCTCATTTCCAGTTATTGCCAGGCTCCTTTGCAGAACCCGAGCCAAATTGGGAGGGGATACAAAGCAGGGCTTTTGCATTTGGTTGTCCGGATTCCACGCATAAACAGGGAATGCGTCACGGCCGTCGGAAAGGGGCTGGCAGGTGATGGGGCATCCGGTGAACTCGTGGGGAAAATGGTACTCAATTTTTCCCGCGCCCTCCCATATTTTCCCACTATGCCCCATTTTTACCCCGAATTCACGGTCATTCCTATCTGCGGCGCTGCCGCAGACAGAGGTTTTTCTGATTACCGTCCCATTTGGTTCCATTTTGTCCCATCCCCGTTTTTCTCCGTCCCAGCAGGTTGGGTGCGTGCGGCTCTGAGCCGGCACCCGGGTCAGAACCCGGGCCAGATACGGGGTAGATACGGGGTAGTTTGGACAGGCATTCAGAACCATCGATAGAACATATGAGTCTATTGTATGGGAGTACCACACGGCTTGGCAAGAGGCAATGTCATCTGGACGAGTTTCGTTCGAGGTGGTTTGGCCAAGGGAGCGCCAATGAATTTGAGACTTTCACCCTCACCCCAACCCTCTCCCTCAAGGGAGAGGGAGAATAAAAGGGCCGGGCCGTTCGGCGAAGTTGGTCGATAGTGCCACCAGGACGGGTCTCTCAGACAGGGCTAGCGGCCTTCCCGGATGAAGTCGGCGACGCGCTCGGCCATCATAATGATAGTGGCGTTGGTGTTGGCACGGACGATGTCGGGCATGACTGAGGCGTCGACCACGCGGAGCCCCTCCAGGCCGTGGATGTTGCAGTGCTGGTCGACCACGGCAAGCGGGTCGGATTCCTGCCCCATCTTGCAGGTAACAGAGGTGTGCCCTGCGATGCCGGCGTTCCGTTGCAGCCAGTGGTCGAGCGATTCGTCGCTGGCGAGGTCAGCGTCGCTGGGCGACAGGCGTTCTGCCAACAGGCCCTTGAAGGCTGGGTGGTCGAAAATCGCGACCGTGCGGCGGACCGCGTCGCGGTAGCGGGGGAGGTCCCTGGGGTCGGTGAGAAACCGGAAATCGAGATGGGGCTGATCGGAAACGTCTGCGGAAGTGAGTGTCAGCACACCCTCGCTGTAGGGGTACTCGAGGCGGCAACCGAACCGGATGTCGGGCGGCGTGGAGCTCTCCGGGTAGGACGTGGTGGGCTGGACCTGGATGTCGTTGCGCTCGTTTGAGCCGTTGGCAGTGAAACGCAAACCCACTTGGTTGCGAGGCATATCGGGGGTCAGGTGGTGGTCCGGGTGAGAGCGGAACACGATGGAGACCGACGGATGATTCTTCATGCTGCGCCCAACGCCGGGGTGGTCGCGTACAGGGGTGATGCTGAGCGGGCGCAGATCCTCCGCTGGGCCAACACCGGACAGCAGGAGCAGGTGTGGGGAGTGGATTGCTCCAGCGCTGAGGATGATCTCCTCGCCCTCAACGACGAACCGCTCGCCTCCGCTTTCGACCTCCACACCAGTAGCCCGCTTGCCGTTGAAATGGATGCGGCGGGCGAGGACATTGGGCCGGATGGTGAGGTTGAGGCGATGGCGACAGTCGTCGAGGTAGGTGATGGCGGTGCTCATCCGGACGCCTCCGGGATTGTTCAGGGGCATGGCCCCGACGCCAGTGGCGTCGGGGTGGTTCAAGTCCGGGTCATCGGGAAAGCCGGAGTCGCGGCAGGCCTGGTAGAACGCCGCCTGCAACGGCAGCCAAGTCTCGCGGGCGTGGCGCCAGACCGGAATGGGACCGTCGGAGCCGTGGAAGTCGTCGCGGATGTCGGTGTCGGTCTCCAGCCTGCGGAAGTAGGGCAGGGTCTTCTGATAGCTCCATTCGTCGTTGCCTGCGGCGGCCCAGCCGTCAAAGTCCTCAGGGGCGCCGCGCAGCAGGATCTGGTGATTAATGGCGCTGCTGCCGCCAGTGACCTTTCCGCGGGCGACGTGAGCGGGGCGGGGCTGCTGGAGAGTGGACTGGCCGACCAGCGACCAGTTGTGGGCCGCGCCCTCCTGGGAGGCGGCCTGGAGCATGTCGAACTTGAGCTCGTCGGGTAGCTGGTCACCGGGGTAGTCCGGGCCAGCCTCGAGGAGCAGGACCGAGCGACCGGGATCCTCGGTCAGCCTGCTGGCGAGGACGCAGCCTGCAGAGCCGGCGCCGACAATGATGACGTCATACTTCATGGAACGCCCCCACCCTAACCCTCCCACGGAGGGAGAGGGGATTTACGTCTCGATGCGGTAGACCCGGACCGCGGTGTCGTGGAGCATGGCGGCCCGCTCGCTGGGGCTGTAGCCAGCCGAGAGGCGCTTGAAGGCGTTGTACATCACGTTGTAGGAGAAGGATACCTTGTCGGGCGGGAAGTTGCTCTCGAACATGCAGCGGTCCGGTCCGAACTGCTCGATGGCGTAGTTCATCCAGGGGGCCATGCCCTCGGCCAGTTCCTCGGAGCCGATGGGGACGGTCCGATAAGGCCAGTCGAATCCCCAGCGAGGCATGCCCATGCCGCCCAGCTTGCAGGTTACGTTGGGGTTCTGGGCCACGGCGGCGATACCCTCGCGCCAGGCGGGGATGAGGTCGTCGTCCTGGCCGGCGTAGATGCCGGTGCGGCTGACGCCACCGAGGTGGTTGAGGATGATGGACACCTCGGGGACGGCCCTGGCAAATTCGGCCACCTCGTTGAGCTGCGGGAAGGCCAGCATGATGTCGAGGCATAGGCCCATACGGGCAAGGACGCGGGCGCCGGCGCGGAAGGTCTCATTGGCCAGGATGCCGGGCGATTCGCGGTTGTCGATCTCTGGGTCGGGACTCCAGGTGACGTTGTGGCGGATGCCCTTGAACCGGTTGGGGCTGGCCGCCTGCAGGGCCTCCAGCACCCGTGCCACCTCGTCGCCCATCTTGAGGTCGGCGGCGCCCATGATGGTGGCAGCGGCCCTTGCTTCGCCGTAGACGCCGCTGGCGCTGGCGGCGGCGAGTCCCTGGACGAACTCGACCTCGCCGACGGACTTCAGCTCCTCGGGCCCGTCGGCACGGTACATGGACCGGGCCTCCAGGAATACCGTGGAGCGCACGTTGTGTCCCGAGTCGAGGTCAGCCATCAGTTCGTGGAGCAGGTAGCGCTGGTAAGGGATGCTTATCATCCGGCGGTCCCAGAAGTGGTGGTGGGGGTCACAGAGGGGGATATCCGGTTCGAGGGCTGGTTCCTGGGTCAAGGCCAGCCAGTCGTTATTTCCGAAAGGCATGTCACTTCCTCCAAAAGCGGGGTGGATGCGCGGCAATGATACCACTTCGGTGGGGGCGATTCGCCGAAACCCGTCCCTACAGCGTGTAGACTGGCAAGCCACGGTACCGGGACAATGCGGGCCTGGGGTTGGGAAGCCCGTTGGAACGGGCTGATCCTCCGGTCTTTTGAGCTGTATGTGGAACTGGGCCGTCTCGCTGCGCATCCGGGACTTTCGCCTGTTGTGGGCGTCCACCGTCCTTTATTCCCTGGCGACGGGGATGGAACAGGTGTCGGTCGGGTGGCTGATATTCGAGCTGACCGGTTCGGAGCTGATGGTGGGTGTGGGAGCCGCCGCCCGCATGCTGCCATTCTTCCTGCTGGGCCTACTTTCGGGCGCGATCGCCGACCGGTGGGAGCGGCGATCGCTGCTACGCTTTGGAAGCCTCGGGTCCTCCGCAGTGGCACTGGTGATGGCGCTGCTGCTCTTGGGGGGCCTCAGCAACGTGTGGGTGGTCATCGCGCTAGTGCTGGGTCTGGGCAGCACGTTTGCCTTTGTCATCACTGTCCGGCAGACGTATACCTACGACATCGTGGGGCCGGGATACGCGCTGAACGGGTTGGCGCTGGGGGCGATGGCCATGCAGGGGGGCGGCATCGCCGGTTCGCTGGCGTCCGGGGCGGTGATCGCAGTTGCAGGGCCGGGCTGGCAGTTCATGGCGGCGGCGGTCTGCTACCTGTGCTCCGCCGCGGCGACCCTGGCCATCGGCAACCCCGGACGCTCGGCACGGCCCGCGGCCGACTCGGTATTCAGGAATCTCACCGGCTACATCAGGCTGCTCCGCAACTACCGGCTGCTGATGGTGCTGATGATCCTGACGGCCGCCACTGAGATTCTGGGCTTTACGCACATGACACTGCTGCCGGTGTTTGCCAAAGAGGTGTTGAGCGTGGGGCCGACCGGGCTGGGGATCATGACGGCGGGACGGCAGGCGGGGGGACTCATTGGCCTATGGCTGCTGGCGGGGCTGGGCAACCTGAGAAAGAAGGGGCTGCTGATGTTCGCGACGGCCCTGGGATTCGGGCTGGGGTTGATGGCGTTCTCGCTGTCGGGGAACATCTACTCCTTCCTTGGGGTGCTGCTGTTCGTGAACGCCTGTGCGATGGCAGTGGATACGCTGTACAAGACGCTGATGCAGGAACTGGTATCCGACGAGGAACGAGGCCGGGCGATGGGGTCGTGGGTGCTGAGCATCGGCTTCGCGCCGGTGGGGCACGTTGGAGTCGGCGCGCTGGCAGGAGTCGCGGGGGCCCCGAGGGCGCTGCTGATAAACGGGGCGGCGCTGGCGGCGATCAGCTTGGTCGCTGCGATCGCGTTGCCCCGCATCCGAAGGCTGGACTGAGGGCATGCCGGGTCAGCGATGTGGTTCACCGGACCGCTGCATGAGTCCCACTGGTGCTCCCTGAGCTAACATATATTTCGTCAAGGGCCTTGGTGGCCTGCTGAATTTAGTTCACCCACAGCCCAGGGCGAGAGAGGATTTCTGACAGATTTGGCGGCCGGAGACTTCGATGTGGCCATTGTTGGTGGGGGCCCCGGCGGGCTGGCAGTCTCCCAGCAATTGGGGGGTCGTGGTGTTTCCAACGTGGTCCTCGAACGGGGAAACTGCGTGGGGTGGATGTGGGAGCACGCCTACGATAGCCTAAGGCTGCACACAGGCAAACACCTCAGCGCACTTCCCGGAATGCCATTCCGAGCAGGAACGGCGCTGTTTCCTACACGAATGGAACTGCTTGAATACCTGCAGTCCTACGAGAGCAAATTTTCTCTTCCAGTGAGAGTAGGGGCAGAGGTTACGGGACTGCGGCGAGGAAACGGTGCCTGGATAGTCGAGGCCGGGGGATCCAGTTTGCGGGTCCGGGCCGTCGTGGTGGCCACCGGGATTATGTCTTCTCCCATATATCCAGAATTCGGAGGCACGGATGAATACACAGGGCGGATAATCCACAACGCCGAATACAGGCGGCCCAGTGAGCTACCGGGGCAGTCCGTGCTGGTCGTGGGCATCGGGAACTCGGCAGCAGAGATCGCATCAGAGCTTGCCGGTGCCGGGAGGCGGGTCTCGCTGTCGGTGCGGTCAGGGGCCAACGTGATCCCGAGGAGCATTGCCGGCATCCCGTCCCAATACTTTGGCTGGTCGATGGGTTGGCTACCGGAGGGATTGCAGCAGAGGGTCGTACGAGGGACAGGGGCGATTGGTGGCCTGCTGAGACGGAACCCGCCAGAATTACCCAGAAAACGGGAACCGGACCGCTGTGGTGTCCAGCCAGTGATAGGCCGCTCGATTCTAGAGCACATAAAGGCGGGACGCGTGGCTGTGGCCCCTGGGGTGGCCGATTTTGACCGAGACGCCGTCCGATTCACCGACGGCACAGAATGGAGCGGCGATACGGTTATCCTTGCGACGGGGTACCGCGCGGCACTGGACTGGATGGGCAGTTATGGTGCTCGGGACCATTGCGGATTTGCGCAGAGGAGAGACAGGGTGCGAAGTGCCCATTACGAGGACCTGTACTTTGTCGGCCACAACTACGATGGGCGTGGCGGCCTGTACAACATTCGAATTGACGCACGACGGATAGCGCGGCTCATCTCGCGCGGTCAGGTCCAGTGGTAGCTGGCAAAGGCCCACAGCGCCACGGCGAGGACCATGTGAAACCAGATCGGAATCGTACTGCGGAGCCACCTGAGTTCCGGTCGGAACCACATCGTCAGAATGTAGCGGACGACCATGGATCCGAAGTAGATCCACGACAATACGGCGAGATACGGCGCAGCGACGCTCCACCAGTCCTGGGCAAATATCCCGCGGCCACTGTATATGTTGGCGGTTATCACGATCATCACGGCCAGGAGCGCAAGCTGGGACGGCAGCAGGTACCGGTAGGGCATCAGGCCCGAGTACCAGTGGTCGTTGGCCGGAAGCCATCGAGGGGCGCGCCAAACCACCAGCATCTGCCCCAACACTCGCAGGGCGAAGAGCGCGGTGCACACAACCAATATCTGGGAATCAGGGGAGATCATCTGCGGCGACAATTCTATCGCGACAGAGGGCAAACTACATCGCGGCTCTCACCGATAGTGCCGGGGCGCGTCCAGTCCCGGGGCGCGTCGCCTCCAGGGAAATGGCGAATACGCTTGGCTCCTAGCCCAGGCGTGCGCGGCCGCTGTACCCCTCGGAGACCCTCACCCTGACAACGTCGATGCTGTTGTATTTCTGGTGTCGTACCGACTCGGCGTAGTGGCGCAACAGGCGGAAGGACGCATCTCCTTCGTTGGGCTCCTCCTCGTCCAGGTACGCCAACTGGTCCTGGAGGTTCTTACCTTTAAGCCGGGCGAAAAACTCCAGCTCAACGGAGTTGCTCTCGGGTCGGGCCACTACTATCAGGCGGCGTGTTTTGCCTGACGTACCGGCGCCTTCACTGGGTATCAGGCTCGACAGGGTTTCTTCACCGACGGCCCTGAGACGCTGGGTCGCAGACTCGTCCCAGCCACTCTTGTTGGCAATCCTGCAGAGGAAATCGTCAATTTCCTTAAATGCTGTGTCGTCGAGCGGCGCTTCCATTCGGCGTGTTTGCGGGCTTGTCAGCTCGACGAACCAGGTCATGAGGACCGCCGCCACAGTACCTGCTGTCAGGCCGTTGTTCAAGAACTGCAACCAGGTAACAGCAGGCAGGGTGGAGATGATGTCGGAGTTTTCCATGGCGACCCCCACGGAGAAGGCCAGGCCGACTATCAGGGCCTTCCTGTGGTCCAGACCATCCTGCCCCACCGTGCGTATGCCCTCGACCACGTAGGTACCCATGACAACAAGCAGGTAGGCACCCATCACGGGAGCGGGAATGATGAGCAGGGTTGCGGTCAGCTTGGGAGAAAAGGCCAGGGCCACCAGCATGGCACCGGCGATGAATCCGACGTTCCGGCTGGCCACCCCGGTCAGGCTGACAAGGGCGCCACTGGTGGCGGAGTTGATGGTGGTGGGAGGTGTGCCGGCGACCCCACTGAGCAGGACTCCGGCCCCGTTGGCGTATAGGGAACCCTGCACCAGGCGGTAATCGGTGGCGCGGGGCTCCCGGCGTGAGATTCGCTGCACCACGACGCTGTCGCCCATGTTCTTGACTCCGTTTATGAGGACCACGATGACCACCATGGGCAGCAGTGCGAAGAAGGCGTCAACCTCCGGGGTCTTGTAATCAGGAAACCATGTTCCGGGTATGCCAACCCAGGGCGCCTGGAACACCCTGTCAAAGTCATACAGCCCAAATGGCAAGGCGACCAATGCCCCGACGCCAATGGCAAAGAGCGGAGCCCAGAGGCGCCAGCTACCGGAGAGCCGCAGGCCCAGTGCCGCCAGAACGCCCAGGGTCGTAACTGCAACGACCGCGCCCGACACAGGAACGGCATCTTCGGGCAGGGCGGTGATTCTTCCTGCGGCGATGGGAATGACAGTGGCAGCCAGGAGCATCAGCGCGGTCCCGGTAACCACCGGGGTGATGATGCGGCGCAACAGTGGCAGCCACGTGGCCAGGGCAAACTGTGCCAGGGCTCCGCAGATAACCAGTGCGGAAAGGAGGCCCGGTCCACCCGCTCGCAGGGCCGGAACACCGACGATGATGAGGGACACGCTGGCGGCGGTCAGGAGTACATGGCCGGTGCCGATCCGCCAGATGCGGCCAGCCTGCAGGGCGGTGGTAATGCCGCAGACCAGGAAGGTAGCAAAGGCGGCCCAGGTGAGGTAGCTGTCTGATTGCCCAGCGACCAAGGCGGTGGTGGTGATGGCGGTGACCATGGGCGTCAGAACGAGCAACACGCCCTGAAAGCTGGCCACGACAGCAACGAGAATTGGAGTGCTTTCTTCGGGTTCGTACCGAATTTGGTCGTTTCTCTGTTCCGTTGTCAAAGTGCCTCAAAAAAGGGGCCAACGTCTCTTTGACGTCAAGCCCCTTGATCAATAGCAGGGTCGGGTTTCAAGTATGTGTTACTGAGTGCCTCGAAACGATTTATCGTTCATTGACTGAACCTGCCGTCAAATTAAATCGTCAGGGGAGCTGGACCGACGAATTTCCTCCACCCCAAAGCGCCTTCGCCATAGCGGGTAAGCGGCTCCTCCCCATTCGTCGGCCCAGCCCCAAGGAGTAACTAAAGAAAATTGAATTTGAATAATGTAGGCAAAGACGCTTGGAATACGTTAGGAAATTTACACCTTGAACATAAATATTGTATGGAAATCTGCTAAAAAAACGTGAAAAAATTGTGGAAATTATGTGAAGTAGCTGACCTCGATTTCGCATGGTAGTACCACAGTTCCTGACAGGATAAGCTGCTGGAGTACTCTTGGAAGGACGCTGGCGTTACAAAAAGACTATCCTCAGGTCCAGCAGGGTAGTCCCCTCGTCGGACCTGAGGATGAGGATATTGTGCAGCCGGAGCGGGCAGCCCGGCTTTGGGGCGTGGCAGTCCGGCAGGGATGGCAGGCTAGTACTGAACCAAATCAGGATTGGCAGGGATAGAGGCGATGGAGTTTGCGTCTGGCGTCTTGGGCAGTGAACCGCCAGTTAATGGTAGCTCCTATCGCGTTCCGCTCTGACACACAGGCGCTGACGGCGTTTTCCAGGCTGTCCTCGTCGGCGTTGCGTCCGCGCAGGCAGGCCCGGGCCAGCACGCTGAACTCGATCTCCGCCATATTCAGCCAGCTTCCGTGCTTGGGAGTGTGGTGGAACTCCAGCCGCTTGGCGATGCGCCGGGCCTCGGCCGCCGGGAAAGTCTCGTAAAGCGAGGCCATCCGATGCGTGTTCAGATTGTCGAGAACCAGCCGAATCACCGGGACATCGGGGTAGGCCTCATCCACCAGCCACCGCATCTGCTGAGCGAAGTCCTGCATGGTGCGTTGCCGGGTTATCGCCACGTGGCGCCAGCCCCGGCGAGGCTCACAGGTGAGGAACAGGTTGCGCGTCCCTCCCGCTGGTATTCGTAGTCCTCACGCCTCGGCCTCCCAGGCTTTGCCGGCAGCGGTTCCCTCACGTCGGCCAGCAACTGGGTGGAGGTCTCGTCAAAGCAGACCACCGGCCTCTGCGGATCGTAGGGCTCGGCGTAGAGATCCAGCACGTCCTCCATGGCCGCCACGAACTCTCCACCTACCTTGGGGATGCACCATTGTTTCTTGAGCCACGGCTTGAGCGTGTTTTTTTTAGCCGCAGGCGGACCGTCTCCGGAGATAAAGACTCCACCAATCCCAACTCCACCACCTTGCCCGCCAGGGCCCGCATGGTCCAGTGGTCATGACCGTCGGGCACCGGGCTGCAGGCCAAGGCTATCAGGTGGGCCTCCACCCTTTCATCCACCTTTCTGGGCCGGTTGACCTGGTTATGGTGCCTCAGCACCTCGTCCAGTCCTTCCTCGGCATACCGCCGCTTGGTGCGGAACACGGTCCGCTCCGACACGTCCAGTGCGGTGGCCACCTGGGGGGCGGTCCAGCCCTCATCTATCTTGATCAGGATGCGGGCCCGGGTAATCGCCTGTGCGGAACTCCTCCCAGCCCTGATCATCTTCCTGAGCCGTCCCTTTTCCTGTGTTGCCAGCCGGACTCCGTACTTCTCCTGCACCATGACCACCTCACATCCCACAACCCTTCGTCTATCCCCAAGATAGCATCCTGTCTGGGTTCACGTACTAACTGACAATGCCAGATTGGCCGAATACTAGTAGGTAAGGGCAGTGGCCGTGCCTTCGGGTAGGTCAACGTCCAGCGCCTGCAGGGTGTGGGCCAGGGTGTGGTAATAGCCGCTGACCACCAGGATATCCACGACGCCATCATTGCCGACGAGGGCACGCATGGCCTCGAAGGTTGCGTCGGAAATCCGGTGCTGCCGGAGGAGTTCAAGCACGAACTGAACCACCGCGGCGTCATCGGCGTCGAAACCTGCCGGGGCGCGGTACTCGCGGATGGCGGCGATGGTCTCGTCGGAGACTCCGGCCTGTTTGGCTGCCGCCTGGTTGACGGTCCAGACGTAATGCCCGCAGGCCTCGCGAGCTGCGGTCAGGACGGCGAGGGCCTTGATGCGAGCGGGCAGCGGGGTCTCGAAGCGGGCGTACCCGCCCAACCCGGCCATTGCGCCGGCGGCCTGGGGGTTGTTCAGGATAGCCGCATAGTTTCGGGCCACGCCGCCGCGGGAGGTCTCGATTTCGTCCCAGACGGCCTGGCCGGCGGCATCCATATTCTCTCGCGTGGCATACGGTACTCTGGTCATTGTGATTCTCCTCAATCTGGTCAACTACTGCAGCGGGTTGTCGAAACAGGGGTTTGGCAAGGACTGGAAAGATCGCCCCAAAATAGTGCAGGGGCGCACTACCGTGCGCCCCTGTCTGTGTCTGCAAACCTGCCTGGAGGAGAGGGACTTAGTCGGCGGCCTGTGCAAGCCCTGCCGGCTCGCCGTTCTTGGCCCAGAGGCTCTCCAGGATGGCGTCGGGGGACATGGGCAGCTTGTCCATCCGCACGCCAACGGCGTGGTAGATAGCGTTGGCGACAGCGGCCATTGGAGGCACAATCGGCACCTCGCCCACGCCACGGACGCCGTAGGGATGGCCGGGGTTGGCGATCTCGACGATCACAGTACCGATCATGGGCAGGTCGAGGCTGGTGGGCATCCGGTAGTCGAGGAAGGAGGAGTTTTCCATCCGC
This sequence comes from Dehalococcoidia bacterium, assembly GCA_965262865.1. Lineage (GTDB taxonomy): Bacteria > Chloroflexota > Dehalococcoidia > Lucifugimonadales > UBA3495 > VXOI01. The sequence continues at coordinate 3,892,906 of OZ253565.1, read as the reverse complement.
CCGTCGGCGTTGAACCGGTATTCCTCGTTTAGCGCCCAGCCGATACCCTGGACGACGCCGCCCTGGATCTGGCCCTCCACATAGCTGGGGTGGATGGCCTTGCCGACATCCTGGATCGCGGTGTAGTCCAAGACGGTGACCTTGCCGGTGTCGGGGTCGACTTCCACGTCAACGATGTGAGTGGCAAATGCGCCGCCCGCGCCCCGGGGGTCAACACTGACTTGGGCCGAGATGGGCCCGCCGGTGCGGTTCAACTGTCCGGCCAGTTCCTTGAAGCCCAGCTTGAGTTCCTGGTCGGAGGTGTGCTGGAACACGCTGTCGACTAGATCGACGTCTGTTACATCCACATCCCAGATGCTGGCGGCGCGCTCGATCATCTTCTGCTTGATTTCCTGGGCGCACTCGTAGGCGGCCCAACCGGTGGCGAAGGTCGTGCGGCTGCCCCCGGTGAGGAAGGTGTAACCCACGGAGTCGGTGTCTCCCACGCTTGGGTCAACATCTTCGGCGGGGATGCCCAGCACCTCGGCGGCCTGCATGGCGATGGAGGCGCGGGAGCCGCCGATGTCAGTGGAGCCTTCCACCAGGGAGATGGTGCCGTCTGCCTGTACGCTGATGGCGGCGCTGGACTGGAGGCCGATGTTAAACCAGAAGCCGGAGGCCACGCCGCGTCCGCGGTTGGGGCCATCCAGAGGGCGCTGGTACTGCTCGGACTCGCGGGCGGCTTCCAACTGCTCGACGTTGCCCACCTTGGGGAAGACCGGGCCGTCGACGCGGCGAGTGCCTTCCTTGGCGGCGTTGCGGATGCGGAATTCGATGGGATCGATGCCCAGCTTCTCGGCCAGTTCGTCGACGACGGTTTCGGCGGCGAAGGCGGCGATGGGAGCTCCGGGTGCACGGTAGGCGGCCACCGGTGGTTTGTTGGCAACTACGTCGTAGCCGTCGACGCGGGCATCCTCGATGTCGTAGCAAGCGAACATGCACTGGGCGCCTGCGGTTACCGGAGAGCCGGGGAAGGCGCCAGCGTCGAAGGCAAGCATTGCCTCGGCAGCCACTATCTTGCCGTCGTTGGTGGCCCCCATTTTAATGTGCATATATGAACCGGACGTGGGACCGGTGGCCTCGAACACTTCGGCGCGGCTCATGGCGCTCTTGACCGGGGACCCTGTCTTCCTGGACAGCAGGGCGGTAAGGGGCTCGAGATAAATCGGAATCTTCCCTCCGAATCCGCCACCAATCTCCATGGGTACGACCCGGACCTTGGAAACAGGTAGGTCCAGCACTCCGGCCAAGGCGTCGCGGGTGGTAAAGGCGCCCTGGGTGCTGACCCAGATGGTGAGCTCGCCGTTGGTGTTCCAGAAGGCCGCGCCGTTCTGGGGCTCGATGTAGCCTTGATGCACCGTGGCGGTGGAATACTCCTTCTCTACAATAACGTCGGCGGCGGCGAAGCCATGCTCGAGGTCGCCCTTCTCGTAGCGGAAGTGGGTGGCGATGTTGCTGTGCTTGTCAGTCGCCTCGCCCATCTCGGTTGTAGTCTGGTCATCGTGGAGCAGCTCAGCGTCGTCGGCCATAGCCGCGCGGACCTCGGTGGCTGCCTTGAGCACTTCGTATTCGACCTCGATGAGGGCCAGGGCCTGCTCGGCCTGATGGGCGCTGACGGCAGCAACAGCGGCGACCGGATGGCCCTTGTAGAGGGCCTTGTCCTTCGCCATGACCTTGCGGGCCGCGGCGCTGTCGGTGGGGATGTCCTGGCCGGTGATGACGGCGCGGACGCCTGGGGCAGCTTCGGCCTTGCTGGTGTTGATGGACTTGATGCGGGCATGCGCGTGGGGACTGCGCAGCACCTTGGCAAATAGTGAGCCCGCCGCGTCGAAGTCGGCGCCGTACTTGGCCCGGCCAGTGACCTTGTCGGTGCCGTCGTGCCGCACCGGTCGGGTTCCGACAACCTTGAAATCGGTGTTTGACAAGACGATATTTGATGCCATGTGAATCCACCTCACGGGGAGTTTGGATAGCTTCATCTGGATGCCCGTCGGAGCCAGAAAACAGGCGCCGAGCGAGCCACGCCGATTGTACCACAAGGCAGGCAGAGGAGTGTTAGAATATCCGCAGCCCTTTGCTAGTTGGAGACAAATATGGATTTCAGCGAACTGAGAGATATCGAATTACACGAGGCTTGGCCCAACGAGTCCAGCGACTTTACGCCGTGGCTTGAGGACAACCTGCAGCGCCTGTCCAGGGTGATTGGCATTGCCATCGAACCCGATGACAGCCAAGTGGCAGTGGAGGGTTTCAGCGCTGACATTCTGGGTACCTTCCCAGTCAACGGCAGCCGGGTGGTGATTGAAAATCAATTGGACAACACCGACCATTCGCACCTGGGACAGATAATGAGCAACATGGCCCGGCTGGAAGCGCAGTCGGCCATCTGGGTTGCCCGGGAGTTCCAGCCGGCTCACCTGGCCGCCATTCGCTGGCTGAACATAAACACCCCCGGCGACTTTGCCTTCTTTGCCGTGCGGATCCGGGCGGTGCGCATCGGCGAATTCCCCGCCCCGATTGCGCCAGTTTTCGAGGTATTAGAGAAGCCGCACGACTGGGACCGCCGCGTGGTGGCCCTGAACCGGGTGGCAGCCGGCAGCGGCGGCATCAACAACCGGCTGAACCGCCTGCGCCGGAAGCGCACTGATTTCTGGCGGTCCTACGCGGAACAATATCCAGGCGACATCCAGCTTCCCGACGAACACGCACACAGCAACGTCTATCACAGGCTGGGAGGCGCAATGGTGTCTCAGTACCTGGGGGACGGGAGCGTGGGTATCTACCTCGTCGAACAGAGCCGCACCTACGACATCGAGGCAATGCGGTCGGTCTCCATGTACAAGGAAGGCCTGCAACTCAACCTTGGCGATTCCTCCGAGTCCTTGGCAATTGACACCAACGACCGCAACAACTGGCCGGACATGGTTGAATGGCTGCACGGCAAGCTTGCTGAATTCCGGCGGGTCATCGAGCGTTACTCCACCGGACCAGTAGACGAAGTCCCGGAGTACGAACCGGCGGAGTTTGAGTAGGCAAGGGACGGAAATGGAAGCAACGATGCAGCCACTGTCGGGGATCAGGGTTCTCAGCGTCACGGTCTATCTCGCCGGGCCGTTTGCGTCAATGAGCTTGGCGCGCCTCGGGGCGGAGGTCATCAAGGTTGAGATTCCCGGCCGCGGTGATCCGGTCCGGGGCAATGGGCCCTTCGCCGGGCCGGAGGGCACCCACGCCCGCCGCAACTCCGACGATGACATTTCCACGAGGTTCCTCAAGCGCACTCAAGGAGTGAAGAGCGTTACGCTCGACCTGAAGACCGAGCGAGGCAAGGAGCTGTTCCTGGACCTGGCCAAGCAGAGCGACGTGGTGCTGGAGAACCTTGCCCCCGGTTCGCTTCGCCGCGCAGGCTTGGGATACGAAGAGGTGGCTGCAGTCAACCCGGGCATAGTTTATGCCTCAATATCCGGCTACGGGCAGACCGGGGCCTACAAGGACAAGCCGGCCCACGACCCGCAGATACAGGGTATGAGCGGGTTGATGGACATAAACGGCGACACCGATGGCCCGCCGATCAAGGTTGGATTCTACATCGGCGATCTGGTCACTCCCATGTTCGCCTGCTACGCAATCCTGGCGGCGCTGCGGGAAAAGGACCGTACGGGCAGAGGTCAGTATCTCGACGTCTCCATGATGGACACACTGGTGTCCCTGATGTTCATGGAGAACCTCGAGGAGAGCATCGAGGCCGGGTTGCCCCTGCGCACTGGCAACATCAGCCGCAGCGGACCGACCGGGCTGTACAGCGCCAAAGGAGGCGACATCTCCATCACCGTAACCAGCGACGACCAGTGGCGGCGCATGTGCGACGCGTTGGAATGCCCGGAACTGCTGGACGACCCCAGGTTCGACACCTATGTGAAGCGTACCGACAATGTGGAAGAGGCCCGCCAGGAAATTCAGAACCGCATCGGGGTGATGACCCTCGAGGCGGCGCAGGAATGCCTTGAGGGCCACGACGTACCCTGCGCGCCCATCCGCACTGCGGAGCAGGTGATGAACGATCGCCACTTCTGGGACCGGGGCAGCCTGGTTCCCATGAACCATGGGGCCATGAACGAACCGGTGGCGGGTGCGGTAGGTGCGGGCTTTCCGGTGCGCTTTTCGGGCGGCGAATTGCCTGCCCTGCCCGGAGCTCCGACGCTGGGGATGCACAACGACGAAGTCTTTACCGGCATTCTGGGCTTGACCGACTCCGAACTGGCCGAGCTGCAGGCGCGAGGTGTGGTCTAGGCACGTGATTCCCCTCGCCGGCTCCGCGAGGGTGAAGTTCTTTCGTGGGAAAGAAGGTACGTGAGCGGAATTGCCTTGCCCTGTGCGGGTGGCGGAGCCCGGCCTTTTCCCTTGTCGCAGCGGCAAATGTATTGGGGAGGAACTTGAGTGAGATTCCAGGCTAAACCCATCCGGACTGAGATGTTCGTTCCAGGGAACAAGGAAGACTGGATGCGCAGGGCGCCGCGTTTCAATGCCGATGCGCTGATTCTGGACGTCGAGGACTCGGTACCACCGGACCAGAAGCCCGCGGCCCGCGACACTGTGGGGCGGATGGTGCAGGAGTTGGGCGAGGCCGGACAGACCATCGTGGTGCGGGTGAATCGGCTGGAGACCGGACTGACCGGCGGCGACCTGGAGGCCGTTGTGGGGCCTCACCTCTACTGCGTGATGCTGCCCAAGGTAGAGGGTCCCGAGGATGTGGTTGAGGTCGATATCCTGCTGCGCCACTTTGAGAGGGAAAGAGGTCTGGAGGTCGGCAAGATTTTCATCGACCCAGCCTTGGAGACCGCGTCTGGCATCCGGCAGTCTTGGGAAATCGCCACGTCGTCGGATCGCGTGGCCCATATGGGGGCCAGCGGAGGCAAGGGCGGCGACACCGCCCGGTCCATCGGATTCCAGTGGACGCCGGAGGGAATGGAGACGCTGTTCCTGCGCTCGAAGGTGCTGGTGGACGTGCGAGCGGCTGGGATCCCCTACCCGATGAGCGGCGGCTGGATGGACATTCACGACCTCGACGGGCTGCGGAAGTCGGCCCAGCAGGCCAAGCAATTGGGGTACACGGGTATGCACCTGATTCACCCGTCCCACGTGCCGATTGTCAACGAGGTATTCACCCCTTCGCCGGAAGAGGTCGCCCACTACAAGGGGCTGATCGAGGCGATGGAATCGACACGCGCCGAAGGAGGCGCGGCAGTGACATTCGGCGGCGACATGGTGGACATCGCCCACGAGGAAACGGCCCGGGCAATGCTGGAGATCGCCCGCCAGATGGGGGTACCGGGAGCGTGAGAGACGGCGAACCGCTTAATTGCCCTAGCCGCGAGGGCCGGTCGCGGTGGCTCCCCATGGAGGGCTGCGTCAACTTTCGAGATCTTGGCGGCTACCGCAACGACAGGGGACAGACAGTCCGCTGGCGCAGGCTCTTCCGCAGCGACGCGTTGCAGGAAATGACTCCCGCGGACTCGGCGCTTGCGTTTGACGAGCTTGGCGTCCGCCTGGTGGTGGATCTCCGGAACTCCGACGAGGCGAAGCGCGACGGGCGGGGGCCGCTCCCGGGAATGGGGGCCGCGTACCGTCACTTCCCCTTTCTTGAGGGCCGGGGAATTCCTCCATTCACGGGCGGAGATGTGGCGGAGCGTCTCTCTGTCACCTATCAATGGCTGATCAACAACTCCGGTTCATTGGTGGCCGATGCAGTAAACGCGATTGGCGAAGCGGTCTCGTTCAGCACCACAGAAAGGCGGCAGACTGTGGTCTTTCATTGCAGCGCAGGCAAGGACCGTACTGGTGTGGTGGCAGCCCTGATACTCGAGGTTCTGGGCGTGGACTCAGAGACAATCACCGCAGACTATCTGCTGACCAACGAAGTGGTGGACGGGATAGTGCGTCGTATCAAGCGCATGGAAAACAATGCTTCACCCACCGCAAAGACGCTGGCGGCTCAGCCCGCCGCATTCCAGAGTTTCCAGGACACCCTGCAGGTAGAGTACGGGGGCGCAGAGGCCTACCTGCTGCGGCACGGAGTGAGCGGTGAGGCACTGGACGCACTGAAGCGGGATCTGCTGGAATAGATCGGAAAACGCCCCCACCACAAATCACCCCTGAGGGGAGGGGGTGCTGTAAGAGGAAAGGCGCTATGGCAAACTTCGTGCTGGTCCACGGTTCGGCCCATGGTGCGTGGTGTTGGGAAAGAGTAGTGCCGTTACTGGAGGGAAAGGGACACAAGGTAGTGGCCGTCGATCTGCCCGGCAATGGCCACGACGACACTCCGCTGGCCGAAGTAACGCTGGAGACCTACGCGGAGTTCCTAAGCGGGGTTCTGGATAGTCTGGACGGCCCTGCGGTGCTGGTAGGGCACAGCCTCGGCGGCCTATCCATCAGCCGCACGGCAGAGTTGCGCCCGGACAAAGTGGCAGTCCTGGTCTACCTGACCGCGTTGCTGATTCAGAACGGCGAGACCTTCACTCCGGCAACGTCCAATGAGCCGGGGGAGATACGGCAGGCCCTGGAAACCCGCACGAGCTGGGACATCGCCGACGACCTTAGCCATGTCGTCTACAAGGAAGAACTGGCGCAGCACCGTTTCTACAACGACTGTTCGCCCGAAGATCTCGCTTGGGCGAGGTCCATGCTGGTGCCTCAGCCCGTTGGCCCCCTGGTCTCGCCGATGCGGATCACCGACGCCAACTTTGGCCGGCTGCCCCGGGTGTATATCGAGTGCGCATTGGATAACGCCGTCACTGCGGAGCACGCCCGGGAGATGTACACTGCCCTCCCCTGTGCCGAGGTCATCACTATGCAGACCGGCCACTCGCCGTTCATGTCGGCGCCGGAGGATCTGACGGTGCACCTAGACAGCCTGGCGCGGTACGCCGCCCCGGGCGCAAAAGTATGACCTTCGGCCTGCTCAACGGCGTGCGCGTCCTGGAGTTGGGCGAGTTCACCTCTGCGCCATACTGCGGCAAGCTGCTGGCCGACATGGGAGCCGACGTTGTGAAGGTCGAACGCGTCGGGGCCGGGGACTGGGCCCGGGACTATGGTCCGTATCCAAACGACCTGCCGCACCGCGAGCGCAGTGGTCTGTTCCTGTACCTCAACGCCGACAAGCGCGGCGTGACCCTGAACCTGGAAACTCCCACAGGCCGGGAGATGTTGGCGGGGCTGGTCTCGCGCTTCGACGTGCTGGTCCACAACCTGCACCCGACGGAGATGGACCGGGTTAGGCTGGACTATGAGGGCCTGAGGGGGCACAACGAGGGCCTGGTGATGGCATCCATTACTCCCTTTGGACTGACGGGGCCCTACCGCAACTGGAAGGCATACGACATCAACCTGGCTGCCGGCGGGGGCATCAGCGAAGGCCTGGGCAGCCCGGACCGTGAGCCACTGACATTTGGCACGCCCGAAGTGGGTTACTTCGCGGGCGTGGCTGCGGCTTCATCCATCGTCATGGCGCTGCTGGCCAGGGGAGACGGCGGGCAGGGTCAACACGTCGACATTGCCGAAATCGAGTCGATGGCTGGGCTGTACAACGGGCCCGAGGCTCTGATGGCGGTGTACCAGTGGCGGGTTACCCGCCGGACAGGGCATCACGCACTGGACTTTCCCTACCCCAACTGCATCCTGCGCTGCAAGGATGGGTACATCTTCGTTGGCTCCCCGGAGGGACGGCAGTGGCGTCGGCTGCTGGAGCTGATGGGCACTCCCGAGTGGTCGCAGGAACCGCGCTTCCGAAACCGAACCGTGATGAACAATGAGTATGCGGATGAGGTTGACGGCTACGTTGAGGAGTGGCTGCTGCAGCACACCAAGGCCGAACTGCTGGAAATGGCCCTTGAGCACCGCATACCCCTGGCGCCGGTGCGCGGGTTCGACGAGGTGCGGCACGACCCGAGCCTGGAGACGCTGTTCGCCGACATTGGGCGGGCGGATACCGGGCCCATTGCTTTCGCGGGGCCGCCGTACGTGTTTTCAGGTTCCGCAGCGGCTGTGCCCCGTCCAGCTCCGACGCTGGGGCAGGACAACAGCGATATCTACTGTGGCGAGCTGGGTTATACGCCCGAGGAGGTCGCCCAACTGTACCGCACCAGCATCATCTAATCGCTTTCTGGGCCGGAAAGTCGGGTATACTCGACATCCGCCAGAAACAGCCCAGAAACAGCCGGGTGCCTCAGTGGCTCCGGGTGCCTCAGTGGCTCCGGGTGCCTCAGTGGCTCCGGGTGCCTCAGTGGCTTCGGGTGCCTAGTGGCTCCGGGTGCCTCAGTGGCTTCGGTGACCGGATGATTCAGGGTTCCGGGCGGAATGCAGGGATGTTGATATGGCTGGCTACTACGATTACCCGGTTGACTTGATCGGGGACTACGATGACAGGGTCAGCCGGTTCCTGTGGCTGATCAAGTGGATCCTAACAATCCCGCACGTCGTTGTACTGGCTCTATTGTCAATTCCATTGATTGTCACCCTGCCCATTTCCTGGCTGGCGGTGGTGATCCTGGGCCGCTATCCGGAATTTCTGTGGGGGTACCACGCCGGTCTGTTGAGATGGTCCTGGCGGGTAAGCTTTTATTCCTACCAGGCTGGGAACACCGACCAGTACCCGCCGTTTTCCTTCCACTCCCGCGACGACTACGCGGCAGACCTGGATATCGAATACCCGGAAACGTCTTCTCGCCTGACGGGGTTCTTCCGTTGGCTGCTGATCATCCCGCACTGGATCATCACATCAATACTCGCAGAAATTGTCGGCATCCTCGTGTTTATTGCGCTGGTTATCGTACTGTTCACGGGACGCTACCCGGAGGGGGTGTTCAGCATCATCATGGGACTGAACCGGTGGATTTACCGGGTCCATGCATACGGGTGGCTGCTGGTGGACGACTATCCACCATTCAGTTTTGATTAAGGACGTTGCATGCGGCGGATCCGAGAAAAGCAATGACTCAGCCTTTTGATGAACAGTCCGGCCCTCTCCAGGGCTATCGCGTGCTGGACTTCGGCTGGGTGCTGGCCGGGGCGGTGCCCGGCATGATCCTGGCGGACATGGGCGCAGAGGTCATAAAGGTGGAGACGCGCCAGCGCATGGATTACATGCGACTGGGCCGCCCGATCATCGGCGACCAGCCGGACCCGGAACAGAACCCGATGTTCCACAATGTGAACCGTGGCAAGCGCAGTATCACGTTAAACACCACTCGCCCCGAGGCGGTGGAACTGGCGCGGCGGCTGGCGACGGAGTGCGACGTGGTGGTCGAGAACTTCTCTCCCGGCGTGATGCAACGCCTGGGACTGGACTACGACACTCTGAGCCGCGACAACCCTCGCCTGGTGATGGCTTCCATCACCTCCAACAGCCAGGCCGGGCCGCTGCGGGACTTGCGGGCCTACGCTCCGTCAATAGGCGCGCTGTCGGGACTCGACAGCACCATGGGCTACGAGCCTGCCGTCGGCGAAGACGGGCGCCCGCTCGGGTTGAAGCACGCCTACGCCGACCTGTGCGGTGCGCTGCACGCAGTTTTCGCCATCGCGTCAGCGCTACATCAGCGGCAGAGCACGGGACAGGGGCAGTACATTGACCTTTCAATGCTGCGGGCTACCGTGGCGACCATGGGTGCGGGCCTGATGGAGTACGAGCTGACGGGGAGAGTGCCCCAGCCGAAGGGCAACTTCGATCCGGTTATGGCCCCCTACGGAAATTACCCGTGCCAGGGAGATGACGAGTGGGTATCCATCGCCGTACGCACGGAGGATGAGTGGCGCGGACTGGTTGAGGCGATGGAGAGTCCGAGATGGGTCGAGGAGCCGGCATTCGCCAGCCGGTATGCCAGGCTCAATAATCGGAGAGAGTTGGACGCGCGTCTTTCTGAGTGGACACGGGAACGCACGGCGTGGGAGGCCACGGAATTGCTGCAATCCTATGGGGTGGCGGCCTTTCCCGTGCTCGACGCCGAGGGACGACTGTTTAACCCACATTTCCGGGAACGCGGTTTGTACTCGGATATCGAACACCCGGCGCTGGGGACGGAGCCTATCTTCAACCTCATGTGGGGCCTGAGCCGAACGCCGCCTCGTATCCAGCGGCACGCACCGTTGCTGGGTGAGCACAACAATGAGATATTCTGCGGCCTGTTGGGGCTGGCCGAGGCTGAATTTTTACGGCTAGAAGAAGAGCAGGTCATCTGGTAGAAATGTCTGTATCATTTGAGGCTGTTTGCCAGATCGAGGTTGAATTCAGGAGTGGGCGGACAACTGCACGACCCTTCGGTTTATAAGGTATTCATGAACTCGGCAGGACAGCACCTGGTGTCGAGTGGAGGAACGCATGACAAGCCAGAACGAACGTGAGCGCGTAGTCGAGACGCTGCCGGAGGTCGAGGGCGGCATAACGCCTGAGGCCGTCGCGCGAGCCAAGGCTATGATCGGCGCTCGCATGCGTACCGAGAACTTCGTTCGCGACGCATCCCTGGGTGCGCTTCTGAACTTCGTCAACGGCATCGGCGACACAAACCCCATATTCCGCGACCAGGAATATTCCGCCTTTTCCAAGTATGGCTCCATCATCGGACATCCCTGCGCTCCCTACATGCGGCACTGGTCAGGACGCACCCGGTGGGGCCTGCCAGGAGTTCACGGCTTTTTTGCGGGCAACGACTGGGAGTACTTCCGAAACCTGCGCCCCGGCGACGCGGTCAACTGCGTCGAGCGTGTGCTTGACGTGCAGGAGCGGCAGAGCCGTTACTCGGAGACGCTGGTGATCCAGTTCGTGGAGACAATCTATACCAACCAGCGCGATGAACTCTTGGCTCGCGTCGTGGGATGGTGCACCAGGCACCAACGCCGTGCCTCCCGAGAGCGTGGCAAGTACGCCAACGTACCCCGCCGTCACGAATACACGCCCGAGGAGCTGGAGGCCATAGACCAGCAGGTGCTGGCCGAGAAGGCCAGGGGCGGCCAGACCCGGTACTACGAGGACACCAACGTCGGGGACGAGCTGGAGCCGGTGGTGCGCGGGCCGCTGTCGCTGCAGGACGTTTCGGCTTTCCTGGTAGGGACGGGACGATCCAGCGCTCACGGTGTGCTGCTGCGGGAGGCGCTGCGCCACCCCGACCACTTTTTCCGCAATCCCGAGGCTGGCGGCGGGCTGGAATACACCGGCATCGGACATCTTCGCGACTCGGTGGCCGAGGCGGTGGGTGTGCCCGGCGCCTATGACTACGGCCCTCAGCGGGTGTCTTGGATGGGGACGTTGGTCACCAACTGGATGGGCGACGACGCATTTCTCAAGCGCCTGCGAGTGGAGTGCCGGCGGTTCAATGTCTATGGTGATACCCAGTGGTGCAAGGGCCGGGTCATCGGAAAGCACGTCCACGACGGCGCGGCGCTGGTGGACCTGGAAATCTGGGCCGAAAACCAGCGCGGTGAGATCACTGCGCCAGGCCAGGCCACGGTGATGCTGCCGTCCCGGGACCCCAGGTTGCCATGGTTCACTGACGGACGCTCATTGAACCTCCGCGACGTGGCGCTCAGTGAGCAGATGCCGCCCATCCTGCCGGAGTAGCGGTCGCTGCCGGAGACCGTGGCTTGAGGGGGTCTTGATGGCCGAATTGGAAGCAACAGGGCAGGAAAACAGGACCGCTCTCGCTGGCCTTCGAGTGCTGGAGTTTGGCGGAATGGTGGCGGTCCCGTACTGTGGAAAGCTGCTGGCCTCGCTAGGGGCCGATGTCGTCAAGGTCGAACCTCCCAAATCAGGTGATCCGTCGCGGCGACGCGGGCCCTTTCCTGGGGACGTCCCCCATGCGGAACGCAGCGGGATGTTCCTGTACCTGAACACCGGCAAGCGCGGCATCACCCTGAACGTGGACGATGTACAGGGGCGAGAAATGTTGCGGCAGTTGGCTGCCGAGGCCGACGTATTCGTCCACGATTCGCCGCCCGCGCATGCCGCCGCCCGCGGGCTGGAGCGGGAATTGCTGGCTGAGATCAACCCGGGCCTGATTGTTGCTGCGGTCACTCCGTTCGGCTCCGGGGGTCCAAACGCCGACTACGCCGCACATGACGTCAACGTGTTCCACGCCGGCGGCGAGGGCAACCTGCTGCCCAACGGCCTGGCACTGGACACCTTCCCCGACCGGGCCCCGATTGCGGCCGGGGGAATGATGGCCTCATACCAGGGCGGGTTGACCGCAGCGGTGGGCATCGTGGGAGCCGTGGTAGCCCAATGGGCCGACGGGACCGGACAGGCGGTAGACTGCTCGATGCAGGAAGCACAACTTGCCATAGGGTATCTGCCCATTCAGCGCCTGGAGGCTGAGGGGTTCGAAGAGACGCGATTCTCGCGCTTTTTCAGAATGGGAGGCGTCATGCCCGCGGCCGACGGTTACGTAGAGCTGCTGACGCTGGAACCCCGGCAGTGGGAGGGACTGGCGCGGCTACTGGGCGAGCCGGATTGGGCCACTCCAGACAAATTCCGAGACCCAGCAACCCACGGCGCGGCCATAAACGAAAACCTTCGGCGCTGGACGGCGGAGCATACGCGGGAATGGCTCTACCGGGAAGGACAGGCTTACGGGGTGCCCATTGCACCATACCTGACCGCCTCAGAGGTTTTTCAGAGTCCTCAGCAACGCGAACGCGAATACTTTGTCGGTGTTGACCACCCGGAATCGGGCAGCTATGACTATGCCGGGATTCCCCTGCGAATGGGCGAGACACCCCCTGCACACGGGCGCGCGCCGTTGCTGGGAGAACATAACGCCGAGGTTTACGGTGGCCTGGGGTATTCTCCCCAGGACCTCACGGCGCTGGCCAGGGCGGAGGTTATCTGATGAGTGAAAAGGAAAACAGCCTAAAGAGCGGGCCGTTGGCCGGAATCCGGGTCGCCGATTTTTCGGTTCACGCCGCTGGCCCCTTTGCCGGCGCCATGCTTGCCCAGTTGGGGGCGGAGGTCATCAAGGTCGAGAGTTCGGCCCGTCTCGACATCACCCGCCGTCCGCATGCGATGTACGGTAAGCCCCCATCCAGTTTTGAGCAGATCAACGCCAACAAGATGTCGGTGTGCCTCAACCTGAAAGAGCCGCGGGCCGTTGAGTTGGCGCTGGAACTGGTAAGCGTGTCCCATTTGGTCCTGGAGAATTTCCGGCCGGGCGTGATGCAGCGGCTGGGTCTGGGTTACGAGGCCATGAAAGAGGTGCGGCCTGACATCATTCTCGTATCGCTGTCGTCCAATGGGCAGACCGGGCCGGAGAGCAACTACGCGGGATACGCGCCAATGTTTTCCGCGCTGGGCGGCCTGGGACACCTGACAGGCTACGCCGACGGTCCTCCTGTGGAGTTGCGCCACGCCATGGACCACACAGGCGGGATGCTGGCGGCCTTAGCGGGCGTTGCGGCTCTGTCCGCCCGCCAGCGCACCGGGCTGGGCCAGCACGTTGACGTGTCGGTGCGGGATCTGGCCACGTCGTTCATTGGTCCGGAACTGCTGGATGTGGCAATGAATTCCCGGGAACCGCACCGCAGGGGCAACCGGGATGGCTCGGCAGCTCCGCAGGGTGTATACCGCTGCGACGGCGACGACGAGTGGGTCAGCATTTCAGTGGGATCAGAGGCCGAGTGGGGGGGATTCGTTGCGGCCATCGGTTCCCCCATGTGGGCCGCTGGAGACCAGTTCGGAGATGCGTTCCTCCGTTGGCGGGGCCATGATGAGTTGGATGCACTAATCGAGGACTGGACAATCCTGCATTCTGCAGACGAGGCGACCAAAAGGCTCCAGGCACACGGGGTTGCAGCGCATCCTTCGTTGTCGCCCCAGGCCATGATGCGAGATGCGCACCTGCAAGCGCGGGGAGCATTCCCCGAAGTCCACAACGACGAGACCGGAGAGCAGCAGCAGGCAGTCACTCCGCCTTGGAGATTCTCAGAAACTCCGGCTCGCATTGATCAGTGGACACCTACGCTCGGACAGCACAATCTTGACGTATTTTCAGGGATTCTTGGGTTGGCACCGGAAGATGTTAAGAATCTGGAACGGCAGCAAATCGTCTGGTGACGCCCGCAGGGCAATCGCGTCTTTAAGCCTGGAATCTCATTTCTCTGTCATTCGCTCCTTGCCAAGCCTGCGCCTTCTCTATAACATATGTTCTATGGCGATAACGGCTAGCAAACAGAACCCGCCTGACATCCCGGGGGGCCTGCTTTGAACCAGCGGCCAGCCCGGAATTGCCAGAATGACATAATAATGGCGGAAATGAGCGGAAATGAGTGGATTCATAAAAAAAGCCCCGGCAAATCGGCAATGCCAGCTCCTCCCCCAAACCTGCTGAGCTGCTGAAATAAAGACGCGATTGCCCTGGTGACGCCCGCGTTTATGGTGCAAAATAACCCCCGCGCGGTTATTATTGCGCAAATCAATACTCGTTTTTCTTGTTTGGAGGTTTGGCATGGCCAAGAAGGGTACAGGCCTCATGATCGTATGGGCCGACATTCCGGCGGAGATGGAAGACGATTTCAACCGCTGGTACAACGAGGAACATCTCGCCGAATTGCTGTCTGTGCCAGGAGTGCTGAACGCCGCCCGATACGAGGCCACCAGCAGCGGTCCCAAGCACATGGCGGTTTACGAACTCGAGAGTCCCGCCGTCGTTGAATCAGATGCTTTCAAGAACCGCCCTCGTACTGAGTGGGGCAAGCGGGTCAGCCCCAGCGTCATTGGCACCAACTTCATGAACAATGTCTACGACATGATTCATCCGTCAGCGCTGTCCGACGGCATAGCCAACAGCGATATGGCCCCTGCGCTGCAGATTGGAAGGATGGATGTGCCTTCCGACAACGATACCGCATGGAACGACTGGTATTCCGGCGTGTACGTTCCGAACTATGAGAAGGCGCCCGGATGCATCAGGGGGCGCCGCTGGAAGGCGGTGCGCGGTGCGCCTTCTTACGCCACCGTGTATGAATTCGAGGACGAAAACGTTTCCCAGACGGCCGAGTGGCTGCGGCAGCGGGACATTCACCCTGACAACCAGCGCATGCGGGACATCATGACCCACGCCACGGGTTCGCCTGGCATCTGGGAAAAGACCTTCCAGCTGTAGGCTCTTCCCGTGAACACGGGAGTCGCAGGTCATGGCTCTACGCGAGGTGGGTGAGAGGAATGACGACGGGCCGCCAAGGGCAGGACGGGGACAGCCGCCGCCAGGGGAGTAGCTCCGGTCGCGGCAGCCTGATGATTGCGATGATTCTAGTAATCATCGTAATGGTTGTCGAGATCATCGTTGGTTCCATGTCCGGCAGCCTGGCGCTGCTCGCTGACGCCGGGCACATGCTGGCTGCGACTGCCGCGATAGCCATAGCGCTGTTCGCCTCTTGGGCTGAGAGTCGTCCTGCGTCAGTCGAGCGCACCTTTGGCCATCACCGCTCCGAGGTTGCAGGGGCTATGTTGAGCGGTCTGGCCCTATGGCTGGTAGCGGCGTGGGTGCTGTTTGAGGGAATTCTCCGCCTTTCGAACCGGTCCGAACTGGAGATCGACGGCGGCCCGATGTTGGTACTCGGCGCCATAGGACTGGGAGTAAATGTACTTGTTGCCGTAATTCTGCGCCTAGGCTCGAAAGGAGATGAGAGAGCCACTGAGGCGTTCCGGCACCTGGTGTCTGATTTCCTGGCCTCGATTGGTGTTGTCGCAGCTGCGGTCCTGGTGTTGTTCAACGACTGGGCTGTTGCCGATCCCATCATCTCGATCGGCATAGCTGCACTTATTGCAGCCAGTTCGTGGCGGCTGATACTCAAGGTGTTCTACGCAATTATGGAAGGGACGCCCGAACACCTCGACCTCTACAGCCTCTGCGCAGACATCGAGGATGTGCCGGGCGTCACGCTGATTCACGACGTCCACGCATGGAGCATTTCGGAGAATTACCACGCCCTCACCGCTCACGTGGTTCTCGAGCCGGGATTTGCGGGGAAATCCGATGAGCTGTTGGTTCGGATGCGTGAGATAGTTTACGACAAACACCGTGTCGGTCATTTGACATTGCAGTTCGAGGAATCGGCCACCCAGTGCCAGGAAGATCATCACCTTGGCCACCTCGAGGCCAGGTCGAGGATTTAGGTCTATGTATAGTACTGGATCTCGAATCCGATTCTTAATGGCAGATTCACAACTATGACGGAAGCGGAAAACCGGCAATAGGATCACGCCGCCCACGAGGGTCATTTGCTCCACGCTGGGTCGAAGCACAGACTGAACGTGGACGGCGCGTTCAGGCACGTGATGGTAGACCTGATGGGTTCGGTCGGAGTGGTCATTTCCGGGGTGGTGGTGATTCTCACAGACTGGGTGCTGATCGACCCGATTCTGTCCATTGGCATTGCGCTGCTGATCGTAGTGAGTTCCTTGCGGTTGGTACTGAAGTCAGTCAATGTGCTGCTGGGCGGAGTGCCGGAACATCTGGACCTCCCGCCCTTTGCGCCGAATTGCAACGGAGAAATTCAGCCTCCACCATGTTACTTTTCAGTTGTGTCATTCGGCTGACGCATGCACTGAAAACCATCACGTAGGTTACCTAAAAGCGCTCGCAAGAGCTGCCGAGTGACGGTGCCGACGTCCGGCCTTCCATCTCCGGAGGACGCTGCCTTGCCGGGAACATGAACGCGCCGTGCGCCCGCTGCGACGGCGCGTTATACTGGATGAGGCAATTTCACCGCCCGTGATACCCCGTTGCTACTCCGAAATGCAGGTCCCAGATGGCCCTCCCCCTTTTTTCGATCAAAGACTTTCGTCGCTGCTTGTGGACGGCCTTAGCCGCCCTGGCGATTTTTGTCATCGCCTTCTTTCTGCCAATGACGCTGCCAATGACGATTGAAGCCCAGGAATCTGACAAAAGAGAAGTGCGTCACGTGGGAGCCCACGACGTTCGCGTGATTCCGGTCAACCTCAATCTCGGGGCAGGTTCGGCGCAATACGCGGTGTTCGTTACTGACCCCGAGACCGGTGAGCCGATAGCGGACGCGAAGGTAGTCATGGTTGCGTCCAACTCTGAGGAAAGCAATCCGGGGTGGGCCATCGCCACCAACGGCCCCGCCATTCCCGACCGTTATGATGTTAACCTCAAGCTGGACTCGACGGGCGAATGGTCCATCAGCGTTGATGTTTCCTCGTCTCTCGGCGCCGACTTCGTAGACGTGACAACTTTGGACGTACCTTCCGTCAATCGTCTTACCCAGGGTACCTGGGTGTTCGCGGGTGTATTTGCCGCGATTATTGGCGGTATTGCTTACGTGTGGTGGAGCGCACGGCGGGACTACCTACGCAAGCGGGCAGCACAGGTTGATTCGACGTGAGGGGCCCGGCAGTATCGACTGGCAGCCGCCGCTGGCTGGTGATGGCACTGGCCTTCGTTGCCACGCTGGCGGTGGCGCTGTGGGCGGCTCCGTTTGCACTGGCCCACGGAGGCATCGACGCAGGGCAGGAGCCGTGGACGGCGTGGAACACAAATCCCCTGCCCACAATCCTGGTGCTGCTGGCGGCCTATGTATACCTCAACGGGCTGAGCAACTGGGAGCGGCCCAGTCACCCGGTGAACAATTGGCAGAAAGCCTCATTTTTCTTCGGCCTTTTCCTGGTCTTCTTTGCCCTGCAATCGCCGCTTGACCCCATTTCAGACCACCTCCTGTCGTTCCACCAGATGCAGCACTTCATCCTGCGGATGGTGGCGCCCATGTGCATCCTGCTGGGGGCGCCGCTGACTCCGATGTTGCGGGGAATGCCGACGTGGGTGCGACAGGGAGTCATACGGCCACTGGCCAGGAACCACTACGCGCGGCAAGTCTATGGGCTTTTGACCAATCCGATCTTCACTATCTTCTTCTTTCTGGGCAGCCTCTACCTGTGGCAGTTTCCGGGGGCATTCAACCTCGCGCTGCGCAACGACGAGGTGCATGCCCTGATGCACCTGACCATGTCTGTGTCAGGGTTTTTGTTCTGGTGGGTGATCATCGACCCGCCGCCCCATCACTCACGGCTGCACTACGGGCTCCGGGTGCTGTACCTGGGGTTGATCGTGCTCCCCAACACGCTGCTGGGCGCGGCCATCACTTTCTCTGGCAGCCCGATTTACAGCGCCTATACCGAGGTGGTGCAGCCTTACGGTCTGACCGTGATGACCGATCAGCAGCTGGGCGGGCTGATGCTGTGGGTGCCCGGCGACATGATGAGCATCGTGGCTGCCGGCATAGTGATGGTGATGTGGTACCAGCGGGAAGAGGGGGCCAACAGTCTGCAGTCGCCTGCACGGTAGCAGTTCGCCAGTTTCTCGACCCAAGTATCTCCAAGTGAGTGAGTGGCCATGAATAACGGCGCAGACGGAGTGCGTTTCAGCTGGTTCATCCCCATCGACGGCGACGGCAGCCGGGCGGGGACGATGAGGGCGGAGCGTCCTCCGGACTTCGATTACCTGCGCCGGGTAGTGGAGACAGCGGAGGAGTGCGGCTACTATTCCCTGCTGATACCCACGCGGTTCGCCAACGGTCTGTTCGCCGAGGATGCACCGCTGGCGGAGACGTGGACCACGGCCACCGCGCTGGCCGCAATCACCAGCCGGATCCGGTTCCTGATCGCCGTGCGGCCTGGGTTCATCGCCCTGGGGCTGTTCGCGCAAATGGCCGCGGCGCTGCACCAGATCTCCAAGGGACGGGTCGACATCAACATCGTACCCGGCGGCATCCAGAACGACTTCGAGCGTGTGGGTGAGGACAGCACCCACGAGACGCGCTATGAGCGCGCGGAGGAGTTCATCACTGCCTGCCGCAAGCTGTGGACGGGGCCCGGCCCGGTGGACTTCGACGGTGAATACTACCGCCTGCATGACGCCTACTGCGCCCCCCAACCGGGCGACGATGGGCCTCGGTTTTACCTGGGCGGTGCATCGCCGCGTGCGCTGGGACTGTCTGGGCGGCAGGCCGACGTGCATCTATCGTGGATCGAGCCGCTGGAGGAGACAGCGCGTCGCAACGTGGACGTAGCGGCCGAGTTTGCCAAGGCCGGCAGGACGCCGGAGCTTGGGCTGCGCACGCACCTGGTGGTGCGGGATACGGAGGCCGAGGCCTGGGATGCCGCCAATGAGCTCATTGCCCACGCCGACCCGGCGGTGAAGGCGCAGCGTCAATCGGCCATCGTGGGCACGCAGATGGTGGGGCAGCGGGCGCAGGCCCGGGAGGCCCCGGATCACCGTGTTGGCCCGCACCTGTGGAACGGTTTGTCGGAGGTGCGAGTCAACTGTGGCACCGCCATTGTTGGGACTCCGCAGCAGGCCGCCGACACACTGTTCGACTATGCCAAACTGGGGTTCGAGGAGTTCATCCTCTCCGGGTTCCCGCACGTGGAGGAGTGCCGGCGCGTCTCAGACGAGGTGCTCCCCAGGCTCCGGGAGAGGCTGGCGGCGGATTAGGGCTTATTGACCTGGGTACAGGGAAAGCCGTTCGTCCTTCGACATACTCAGGATTGAACGGCTTTCTCTTTTCTCTTGCGTTTGCTCCCTATTCGAATCCAGATGGGATCTTGCCGGCCCAAGGGCGGGCTCGCTCGTAGGCCGCCGATGCCTGCAGCACCCTTGCCTCAGCACCGCGCGGGCCGATGATGTGCAGGCCGATGGGCAGTCCGCCAGAGGAGAAGCCGCAGGGGACGCTGGAGGCGGTCTGCCCGGTCATGTTAATGGGGTAGGTGAACGGGATGAATCCCCACTGAGGATCGACCTCCTTGCCGCCGATGACCGAGGGGCGTGTGCCTATTTCAAGGGCCGGAGTCGCCATAGTTGGGGAGAGGAGCAGGTCGTAGGTGTCGAAGAAGTCTTCCATTTGCCTGCCCAACCGGTCCACGTGCAGGATGGCGCGGGAGAGCCGGGCGCCGTCGACGCGGGAACCGTGTTCGATGGAGTGCAGGGCGGACGGCGAGAACTCGTCCCGGTGCTCCTCCAGCAAATGCCCGTAGGACGTATAGGCGGCGGTGGCGAATACGTCGAAGAAGGAGTCAAAAGGGTCCTCGAGTTGTAGGGGCGCGTCCTCTACGATCGCTCCCATCTCTTGGAATACCCGGGCGGCGCGGGCGGTGATTTCGGCCACCTCTTGGTCGACGCCGGCATAGCCGAAATCGGGGCTCCAGGCTATCCGCATGCCTTCGACGCCCCGGCCCAGCCCGGTACTGAAATCAGGAGGGGTCTCCTTGATGGAGTTGGGGTCGCGGCTGTCGGGGCCGGCCAGCACCTGCAGCAGGAGGGCGGTGTCGGCCACGGTGCGGCTCATGGGACCGGACTGGGAGAAGTGGTTGGCGGCGGGACGACCGTAACCGCCATAGCGGGGGACGCGGTGCTGGGTGGGCTTGATGCCGAAGACGCCGCTGAAGCTGGCGGGTATGCGGATGGAGCCGCCGCCGTCGCTGCCGGTGGCGATGGTGCAGAGTCCGGCGGCCAGGGCCGCGCCGGCTCCGCCGCTGGAGCCGCCTGGCGAATGGTTAGTGTTCCACGGGTTGCGGCAGGGGTCGCTCACCTTGTTCTCGGTGGTGCCGGACTGGCCGAACTCAGGAGTGTTGGTCTTACCCAGCACGATGGCCCCAGCGGCCTTGACTCGCTCGACGACTATGGAGTCGATTTCCGGGGTGCGGTCGCGGAACAGGTACGAGCCCAAGGTCGTGGGAATGCCCTTGCTCATCTCCAGGTCCTTGATGGAGATGGGTATGCCGTGCAGCGGGCCCAACGCCCAGCCGCGGGCGACTGCGTCGTCGGCAGCCTTGGCGTCGGCCATCGCCTGGTCGGGGCAGAGAGCCAAGTATGAGTTCAGTTGCGGGTCCAGCCGCTCGATGCGCTGATAGAAATGCTCGGTGACCTCTACAGACGACACCTGCCGGGACCGGATGGCCTGGGCAAGTTCCGTAGCGGGCATGTATGAAAGCTCGCTCATAACGACTCCTCAGCAGGTTGGCTTTCCGGGTTTGGTTCCTGAGGCTGATAATGGCACCTGCGAGGGGATCGCGCAACCGCTGGCGCTCATCGCAGCGGCCGCCGCATGATGCAGTGGACCTCGCCGTAAAGCTCTCCGGTCAAGTCATCCGGCGAAGGGTGAGCAATGTCCACAAATCGCCCCAACTTACTGGTCCAATGACCATTCTCAAGTTGTCTTGCAGCGTGCTGCCACTGTCCTTCCCAGGCGTATAGAGCGATTTTTTCGTACCCTGCCTCCCATCCCTCGCTATCACAAATGGCGTATCCCAGGCTTTCAAATACTTTGATCAGCGCCTCCGTTTCAGAACTTCGAGGTACCTCGTCAGGCCAGTAATACTCAGGAGGGTAGCTCCACCGCCTGGTGTCATCTCCTGCAGCCCAAGCAACGCAATTGTAAGTCTCGCTGTTTTCGCTGGTAATCTCAAAATCGGTGGTCGCCAAGTTTGGAAACGTAATCTCTATATTCCACGGTTGCATCTACCAGTGATACCCCCGGTCGCGGCCCCATTGCAGCCAAGCTTTCTGCACTGCTGGCACTTTTCCCCTGATTTCTCCGGGTACCGGGTCCTCAACAGTTATTTCCCGCAGTGCGCGGAACCAATGCCCTCCCCGGTGTTCCATTTGACGGAAAATGAGCGGAAGGACGCTTTTACCCATTTCTATAATCTGCCGGTAAGCTGGATTTTCGACAGTATTTTTGCCGACAGAATCAAAGACTGTCTCATCTGTCCATTGCTTAGCCAGCCTGTTGAAAGGGGCTTCCAATTCTTGCGTTTTCGGCTGCATTTCCGTCTGCTCTGTTGCTGGCTCGAGGTTTCGGTCGTTCCGCCATCGCCGTGCCGCCTCATTATATCCTGCAACTCCGGCCTTCCGCTTCCCTGAACACGTAGGGCCTCCACTTCACCATCATGGCCCTGGAGGGCGTGGTAAGATTGCGGCAATTTCTGCCGGACGGGACAGGTACGATGACTACCAGACGAGTGCCGCGTGCTATGACCATTGCGGGGTCGGACTCCGGAGGCGGGGCGGGAATCCAGGCTGATCTGAAGACCTTCGGGGCCATGGGAGTTTTCGGCACTTGCGCCATCACCACCATCACGGCCCAGAACACCGTCGGCGTGGACTCGGTGCTGGAGACGCCGACGTCGATGATTGAGGCGCAGATCGACGCCGTCGTGTCGGACATTGGCGCCGACGCGGTGAAGACGGGCATGCTGTCCAGCAACGAGATCATCCGGTGCGTGGCGGAGCGGCTGGAGCGACACTCGCTCAGCCCGGTCGTGATCGATCCGGTTATGGTGGCCAGCACGGGCTTCCGGCTGCTCAGGGACGACGCCGTGGACGCGATGCGAACGGTGCTGGTCCCGATGGCTACGGTGGTTACTCCCAACAGCCGCGAGGCCGCCGTGCTGACCGAACGGGAGATGAACACCGTCGACGACCTGAAGACCGCGGCCAGGATGCTGGTGGACGAGATGGGCGCGAAGAACGCGGTGGTGAAGGGCGGCCACCTGGACGGCCCGGCCACCGACGTGCTCTACGACGGGTCGGACTTTACGCTGTTCACTTCGGAGCGGTTCGACACTCCGAATACCCACGGTACGGGCTGCACCCTGGCGTCGGCCATCGCTGCCGGTCTGGCCAAGGGGCTCGACGTGCCCGTGGCGGTGCAGCGGGCCAAGGACTACGTTACCGCTTCCATACGCACCAGCTTTTCGGTAGGCCAGGGACACGGGCCGCTGAACCACTTCCACGAGCTGTGGGAGCGTGACCGGGGTTAGCGGGCGGATTCGGGAGACGCCCCCACCCTAGCCCTTTTCTGTAGGGGTAAGTAAGGTCGGCGGGGGACATCTTTGTGGGCACAGGGGGACGCCCTAACCCTCTCCCTCCGGGAGAGGGGATTTGCCTCACTTATTCTGACTCTGGCTCTTTCTATTTTGTTTGCGAGCACGCCGGTCAGTGGTTTTCGAAGATCTCCTGGAACTGGGCTACCTTGGCGACGGTGGCGGCCCGCTCTTCCCTGGTTGGGTTGCGAGGGTCGCGGGCCCTGGGCAGGCGGCCCAGCTTGAGCATTGCGGCCATGAGCAGCAGGCGGGCCTTGTTGCAGTCGAGATTGCTGCCGGCGATGGTCAGGTCGTCCCAGCCGCTGGGGACCCGTCCGCCCGGGTCGGCGCGGCCCACCCTGGCAACTGGCATGCCGCTGAAGGTGGCGATTTCCAGGGCTTTGTGCTGCGACATGGAGGCCAGGCCGTAGGGTGAGGACCCCTCCAGCACGAAGCCGTGCAGCCTTGGCGACTGCGGGCTGTCGCTGCCCTGGTCTTTCAGCCCCTTTTCTATCCGGGCAATGATGTCCACTTCGTTGTCGGGGTTGGCGGTCTCGTCCTCGTCCATGTAGGCGCCGTACTTGACGATATGGACTCTCGGGACGGCTTCCTCCAGCAGAGTGCCGCTGTCGTCCTTGACGGGTACGCGGACCGTTGCGTTGCCGTCGGCGTACTCCGGGAACTCCAGCCAGACGGGCAGGCGGGAGAGGTTCACGTCGGACGTTGCAGTGTGGCGGTAGGCGGGCTTGTACCAGATGGTGACGGGCGGGCCGACGGTGCCGAGGATGCCGCCGTGGCCGCCGGTGGCCTTGTAGTTGCCGGGACGGTCGTCGGCCTTCTTGAACTCGCGAGCGGCATAGATGCGCTCGTCCTGCACTCCCACGGCGCCGATGCCCGATCCCAGCCCTGACAACAGGAGGTCGACGGCGTCGACGATGTTGCGGTCGCCGTCGTTGGCCAACTGGCCATGGGTGCGCTGCGATGCGATTCCGGCCAGGGGCAGGTCGGTGTCGATAAGAAGGCTCAGCCAGTAGATCGTCTCCTCGACAGTGGGGCTGCCCTCGAGCCAGATGCCGCCGGCGTAGTTTCCGGTGGAGAGGGCGGACTGCACGGAGTTGGTTACCCTGGCGAGGTTCCGATAGCTTGGAGAGCGGCGGACAGCCAGGGGCCGGTAGGGGAAATAGTCGACGCCCGACTTTTCTCCCTGCTTGGTGTAGCCGCCGGGAGGCAGGACGCGGATGAAATCGAAGTCGGCCTTGCGGTCGAGGATGCTGCCTTCGCCGGACTCGTCGCGGCCCGAGATAGTGCGGTCGATCTCGGTGAATATCCTGGAGGCGTCGGGGTAGAAGAACTGGCGTCCCCCGTAGTTCAGATCCGGGTCGAAGAGGTCGGCCTCCTCGAAGGGCTGTCCGTGGTCGGATCCGTTGGCCCGCCGCGCCATGTACGGGAGCGGGTAAGGGCCGTCCTCGGGCCGCAGCTCCACCTCGTAGTAGTCGTTCCCGTCCTGGTGGTAGACGGCTGCTGAGTCCTCCTCCAGCGGATGTGCGGTGTACTTGCGGATCCTGATGACCGCCGGCTCGTGGAGTTCCTGGGGCACGAGATGGTCGTAGCGGCCGGGGAGGGTGCGGTCGCCGGGCAGTCGGCCCTTGTTGCCGGTGACCAGGGTGGGGGAGTTGGCGATGGTGGACCTGGGGCCTGAGAATACGGCGATCCTGGCTCTGTCCATTTCTCCTCCTCAAGGCGGCAGTGTTGAGATTTCCAAAGCGGCGGCCAATTAGTTACCCCGGGCTTAACGCGGGTCATGCGACATTGTGCGGCACAGAGCGTTGGCGTGGTATCGGTGTCTCACGGGGTATCTGGAGCTAAAAAATCTGTTGCATTGCTTCGAATTGTGCCGGATTTGCAGCATCACCGGACGGGCAGTGGTGGAGAGATTTCCGGTGGCTTGCGGGCAAGTCTAAACCAAAGCCAAGGTGAAACCTGCATATACGTTGGCTAGAATCAGGGAGGTATAGCGTCAGGACGGGGAACAGACTGAGTGGGGATGGTGATGGGTATGAGGGGGATAAGACCGGACTTGGAACGGTGGCAGTTGGACTTGGCTGGTGTGCGCAGCAGGATGTACCTGGCGCCGACGCCTCGGGAAAGAGAACGGTGGCACGCTCTGTGGCTCCTGTGCCGGAACATGACCGCCTCGGCCACCGGCCATGCACTGGGCCGGGATGCTCACACCATCGGCAGATGGGCCACCGCCTTCAGCGAGGGAGGTCCGGCGGCCCTGATCTTCGAGCAGTCCGGTGGTTCCCCCCCGCCCTCGAAGAGGCGCAGCAGGCGGCGTTGAGTGCCGCGGTGCAGGAGTTGCCCGCCAAGTCGGGCATCGTAATGGCCAACTGGAACTGGAAGGTGGTGCGGCTGTTTGCCTCGGAGCGCTTCAGTATCAGCCTGAGCCGCAGCTCTTGCCTGAACTATCTGCACCGTCTGGGATTCGCGTTCAAGCGCCCCAAAAAGCGTCTGCTCAAGGCTGATGCGGAGAAACGGGAGGCCTTCGTGGAGGAGTACGCCGCCTTGGCATTCCAATCTCAAGAATCCGGGGAAAAGATATTCTTCGCCGACGAGGCCCATTTCCGTGCGGACGCCGAACTGCGGGGCAAATGGGTGCTCCGGGGAGAGCCAGCCTTGGTGGACTCGACTAGCCCGCGCTACGGAGAGAAGGCCAGCTACTATTCGGCGGTGTGCCTGGAGACCGGCCAGGTGGAGTGGATGGAACTGGAGGGGAACAGCAACTCAGGAACGTCGGCAGCCTTCCTGGAGCAGTTGAGGGAGAGGCACAGCGGTCGGCTGAACGTGATCTGGGACAACGCGCCGGCCCACCGGGGATACGCGGTGCGGGAATGGCTGGGCAAGCCCGGAGTGAACCTGCGGCTGGTGAACCTGCCGGGATACAGCCCGGACTTCAACGCTGACGAGGCCATCTGGGGCTGGGCGAGAGAGGAGGCCACCGGAAATCTGTGCTTGGGGACCAAGGAACTGGTTCAGGAGAGGGTCGGGAACTTCTTCGATGGGCTGGCCGGGCGGAAAGAGGAGGTCAAGCGCCGCTGCCGGACCATCCTGCAATCAAGAGCAGAGGGGCTCCCGCGTAACCCTCGTACCGATCCCCACCACCGGCCATATGTACATCCCACCTTGGCTTTAGTTTAGGTAGTTACGACCTCATTATGCTAGGAGGGCGTGGCGGGACTTGGCAAGAGGCGAGTGTCAGGAAATTGCGGGCCGACGAATTTGGGCCAGTGGTGAAAGGGCGTCGAGTTGGTCTTTCAGGGGTCTCTTCGGATGGGCGTGGAGGCTCCATTACTGGGTGAGATTTTCCCTGGACACTTAACACTGACCTATTCGCTGGACAACGACACATCGAGGAAACGTGTGCCTGAAATCGACCAGAACAGAAGGTCGATTATTCGTGTCGCAGCCTTCTTGACATAGAAACTTATGTTCTATACTATCTTCCGGCACCGGTACCCCCGGACTTTCCCACGACGGAGACACCTTGAAAGTCGCCTGTGTACTCATCTCACACCTGCGGGCCAAGGCCGAAATGCAGCGGCACGCCCACCTCAAAGACCAGCCGGTCCTCATCGCCGACCGCAGCAAGTCCAGACCCGTGGTGGTCGACTACTTTCCGGCAGCCACGGCAGTGTCGACGAGGATGCCGCTGGAGCGAGCCCTGTCGTACCAGGCCGAGGCCATCGTGCTGGATGCGGACGAACCCCACTATCGCCGAGTGTTCCGGCAAGTCCTTTCTTCCCTGCAGGGTATCAGCGACAGGGTGGAGGACGCCGGGCTGGGTGTCGCCTACGTGGCTCTGGACGGGCTAGAAGCGATGTACGGGGGCGAGGAGCGGCTGGTGCTCGCGCTGCTGAACGCCGTTCCCCAGAACCTGGCGCCGCGAGCCGGTATCGGCGAGGGCAAGTTCCCCGCCATGGCGGCAGCCCGCAGCAGCGATCCGCTGAGGGCTGCCAAGGTTCCAACAGACGCTGCGGCGTTCCTGTCGCCTCGTCCCATCGCCCTTCTGCCAGTGTCTGAGAATACCATATCCGGCCTGTACCGGTTTGGGCTGCACACCCTGGGGCAGGTGGCGGCCATGGACGTGGACCGGCTGGTGGACCAGTTCGGAAGGGAGGGTGAATGGATCTGGAACCTAGCCAACGGCCGCGACGACCGGGCCCTGATGCCCCTGGAGTACGAGGAAACGGTGACGGAGGAGACCTCGCTGCCCTTTTCCTCCACGTCGCTGGAGATGCTGGTGGTGGCGTCGGAGACACTGCTGCGCCGCGCCTACGCCCGGCCGGTCATGCGTGGGCGGTACGCGGGACGGGCCTCACTGGAATGCCCGGTGTTCGGCTCCGCCCCGTGGGAAAGGACGGTCAACTTCCAGGAGAGTGTCGGACGGTGGGAGAGGGCGGCTTTCATCGTTCGCAGCCGCTTGGAGTTGGAACCGCCCCAAGTTCCCGTGGACGGGATGTCGCTGACCCTGTCGGGCTTCACGGGGGAGTCGGGATCGCAGCTGGGCCTGCTGCCTGACGTGCGGGAGGATCGGCGTAGCCGGCTGATGGAGGCGGAGAGGCGGCTGCAGACCCGGTCGGCGGCCATTGGGAGCCCTGGTCTGAAAAAGGCGGCGAAACGGGGAGAACGGAACCTGCGCGAGGGGGATGACGACGGAGCGCCGCTGAAACGCCCGGCGCTGTACCGGGTGGTGGAGGTCGCGCCGTGGCATCCGGCGCCGGAGATGCGGGCGGTGCAGACGCCGCTGGACCCCTTAGGCGGCGGGCTTCGGCCGCTGCTGTCTCCGGAGCCCGTGATGGTGAGGGAGGACCGGAGCGGGCTGCCTCAGGCCATCAGGCAGGGAGCCGGGTTAAAAAAAGAGGGAACCGGGGCCAAAAAAGACGGAGCCAGGTCTAAAGAAGGGGGAATCGGGTCCAAAAAGGACGGCTGGCAGCAGGTGGCGCGCATCGAGGACTCTTGGACCTTCGACCTGTGGTGGCTACCCAAACCATTAACCAGGACCTATTACCGGGTGGAGCGGGAGAATGGGGGGCAGGTCACCCTGTTCCGGGACCAGCACGAGGACTGCTGGTACCAGCAGGGGCACTAGCGCCGGAAAGTTCCATGTATAACGGATACAACGGGTACGGCGGCTACGTCGAACTCCACGCCAAGAGCTTCCACTCCTTCGGGCTGGGTGCGTCCCACAGCCACGAGCTTCTGGCCCAGGCCTACGGGTGCCTGGCCCTGACTGACACCAACCTGTGCGGGGCGCTGGACTTCGCCCGTCAGGCCAACGGCCTGGGCCTCAAACCCATCACGGGCGGGGAACTGACACTGACCAACGGCTCGCGCCTGACCATGCTGGCCCGGACGCGGGAGGGTTACGGCAACCTGTCGCGCCTGTTTACGCTGGCCAACGCAACCGACCGCAAAGAGCCCCGGCTCGACCCCTGCCTGCTTCCTGAGCACGCCTCCGGGCTGGTGCTGCTCACCGGCGGGCGCAATGGGCCGCTCTCGGCGCTGCTGCAAGAGGGCCGGGCCGTCGAGGCGAAGCTGCTGCTGTACGACTACCTGGAGTGGTTTGGCAGCAACTCGGTGTACGTGGAACTGCAGCAGAACTTCCTGCAGGGCGACGCCCGACGCAACCGGGACCTGGCCGTGCTGGCAGACAGGGTGGGCGCGCCCGTGGTGGCGACCAACGATGTGCACTATCATGTCCCGGAGCGCTACCGGCTGCAGCACGCGCTGGTGGCCGCCAGCCACAACAGCACCATCGATCAGGCCCTGCGCTTCATCCAGCCCAACCACCACCTCTGCATGAAGCCGCCTTGGGAAATGGAGCAGCTTTTCGAACATTGCCCCGAAGCGGTGGCCAACACGCGTCGCATCGCCGGGATGTGCGAGTTCAACCTGAGCGCAGACCTGGGATATACCCTCCCAGAAGCCGACGTTCCAGAGGGGTATACGCCGGACAGCTACCTGCAGCGGCTCTGCTACGAGGCGGCCAACCGGCGCTACGGTTCAGTGACTCCGAAGGTGGCGGAGAGGCTGCGGGAAGAGTTCCGGCTGATAGAGCTGCACAGTCTTTCGGGCTTCCTGCTGCTGTACCGCGAGATAGTACAGATCGCCCAGCGGATCATGGAAGAGCGCGGGCTGTCGCACCCGGAGATTCCGCTGGAGGAGCGGCCCCCGGGCCGTGGCCGTGGCTCGTCGGTGGCCCTGCTGGTGGGCTATCTCATCGGCATCAGCCACGTTGACCCCCTGCAGTGGGACCTGACGCTGGAGAGGTTCATCTCCGAGGACACCAGTCTGCTGCCGGATATCGACCTCGACTTTCCGCGGCAACTGCGCGACGAGCTGATCCAGCGGGTGCACCAGCGCTTCGGGCCGGAGTATGCCGTGCTGGCCGGGGCCATCTCCACCTACCGCCTCAAAGGGGTGCTGCAGGACCTGGGCAAGGCTCTGGGACTGCCCCGGGACGAGCTTTCCCTGCTCTCCGGCCAGCTGCAGTCGCAGGATGCGGGGTCGCTGGCGATAGAGATGCGTGAGCTTCCAGCCTTCCAGGAACGGGTGGACGCACCCGGCTGGCGGGACTTGATCGAGCTGGCGCCTCAGCTGATTGGCGCGCCCAAGGGTCTGGGACAGCACGTGGGTGGCATGATTCTCAGCAGTTCGCCCATCTCGGAGATGGTGCCGGTCCGCGCCGGGGCCATGGAGGGGCGCTACATCATGGACTGGAACAAGGACAGCGTAGCCGACGCCGGTTTCGCCAAGATCGACCTGCTCTCGCTGCCGGTCCTGGACCAGCTGGAGGAGGCGCTGGATATGATCGAGGAGCGCGAAGGCCACCGTCCCGACCTCTCGCGCATCGATCCCAAGGACCCGCTGGTCTACGACCTGATCAACCAGGGTAAATCCAAGGGCGTCTTCCTGCTCCAGTCGCCGGCGCAGCTCAAGATGGGCCAGCGGCTCAACTCACGCGGCCTGGGAGATCTGGCCTACCAGGTGGCTCTCATCCGCCCCGGCGTGGGGGTGCAGGGCAGCGCCGTCTCGCAGTTCGTGGAGCGCTACCGGCACGGTGCGTCGTGGGATTTCGACCACCCGCTGGAGCGGCGAGCGCTGGAGCGGGGGTTCGGCATCATCGTCTGGCAGGAGCAGGTGGTGCAGTTGGTGATGGACGTGGCGGGGTTCACCGCGGCGCAGGCGGACGAGCTGCGTCGAGCCTTCGCGAGGCCCAACAACGCCCACCTGATCGAGGGGCTCTGGCAGCAGTTTCTGGAAGGAGCGCAGCGCAACGGCGTGCCGGAGGAAACGGCTCGCCGGATCTTCGCCAAGCTGAACGGGCACTACATGTTCCCTGAGTCCCACTCGCACGCCTTCGCCATCACCGCCTACCAGGCCGCGTGGCTGAAGCGCTACCATCCCGTGGAGTTTTTCGTCGCCCTGATAAACAACCAGCCCATGGGCTTCTATCCCATGGAGACGCTGAAGCAGGACGGCCGACGGTTCGGGGTGCCCTTCCTGAACCCGTGCGTCAACAGGAGTGCGGAGTCGTGCATCCCGATTTATCAGGGACGGGGGGACGGCTCGGTGCTGGTGGGGCTGCGGTTCATCCGCGACGTGGGGCCGGAGTCGGCGCGGTTGATCGTGGCCGAGCGGGAACGGGGCGGGCGCTACGCCGGTGCGGGCGATCTGGTGCGGCGCACCGGCCTCAAGCCGCAGGCCGTGCTGTCGCTGGTGCAGGCAGGAGCGTTCGACGGGGTCATCCCCAACCGCCGCGCCGCGCTGTGGGACGCCGGGCTGTCCACCCGTCCTGGTCGTAACGGGCAAGCGGCGCTGCCGCTGCTGCTGGATGGCGAGGCTCCTGAGATGGCCGACTTTACAGCCTACGAGAAGATGGCCGGGGAGTATGAGGTCATGGGCATCTACCCGCAGGGGCATCTGATGGAGTTCGTGCGGCCCGGCCTGGGCCGCCACGTGCTGCCCACGACGGCGGTGTATGGGCTGGAGGAGGGCGAGGAGGCGCTGGTGGCGGGGTGGCCCATCGCCCGGCAGCATCCAAAGGGACAGGAGGGTACAGTGTTCGTGACCATCGAGGACGAGGAGGGCGACGTGCAGCTGATCCTGTGGCCCACGGTGTTTGCCCGCCGCCGGCGGCAGCTGCAGAGCCGAATCATCCTGGCCAGGGGCGTGGTCTCCCGCTGGGACGGCACGACCAGCCTGGTAGTGTCCGACCTACAGGCAATCGACCCGCAGGTGTCGATGCCCGCCGCCCACGACTGGCACTGACGGGGGGTGTGGACAGGAACCTGCCAGCCAAACGGACAGCCGCGCCTGCCGCAGCGGGGCAGGGTCTTTTAATTGTAGGAGGGGACGTTTGGGGTGAGAGTTTACGGGAGTGTGGAGGAAGGTTGTGTGGGAGGAGAGTGTTGGTGGTTGGGGTCCCGGACTGCTGGATGCCCTGAGCCAGATAGAGGATCCCAGGAAGCCCAAGGGAGTGAGGCATCCCTTGCCGGCGGTGCTGGCCATGTCGGTGTCCGCCATGCTGAGCGGGGCCAAGAGCCTTTACGCCATCGCCCAGTGGAGCCGGGAACATCCCCAGTTGGCCCAGTCATTGGGGTTCAGCCGGAAGTAGACCCCCTGCGTGGCCACCTTGCATCACATGTTTCGCCGCTTGGATCCGGACGCTTTCGAGACGGCCTTGGGACGCTGGGCCCAGTGGTGTCCTGCGTCAACTATTTTGCCGGAACGCATTGCCTCACCCAAAACGTTACCCAACTAAAGTAGTTGCCTCAAATAAAGTGTTACCGAAAAGTCGGAGGCAGCCACGTGGGTGGAGGCATGAGCAGGATGGCAAAGCGGGAATTGTTGGTCACACTGAGAGATCGCTACCGGAGCTCCGCCAAGAAGGACAAGAGCGAAGGACAAGATCCGTATCCTCGATGAATTCATCGCCGTAACCGGCCACCATCGCAAACACGGCATCAGGTTGCTCGGGCAGCTTGACGAGGACGATGAGGTTCCGCGTCAGGCACGGGGCCAGCGCATCTACGATGAGGCGGTCAGTGAGGCGGTGATCGTGATCTGGAAACCGCCGACCGCATCTGCGGGAAGCGGTTGAAAGCGGCGATGCTCCGCCTCGTGGAGTCCATGGAGCGCAATGGACATCTCGCGCTGGACCCAGAGGTGCGGGACCGATTGCTGGCTGCCAGCGCAGCCACTCTTGATCGTCTGCTGAAACCCATCCGTCCCACGGCGGGCAGCCGGCGCAGACGCCGGCGTAAACGGTCGATGGGGAAACGCATTCCGGTGCGTACTTACAACGACTGGAACGGACCGCCACCGGGTTTTACCGCCACGGGGTTTTCTGGAAATAGATTTGGTGGTTCACAGCGGTGGGCCACTGTCCGGATCATTCATCCACAGCCTGGTCGCCACCGACGTTTGCACTGGCTGGACCGAGGCCGTTCCCCTGCTGGCCAAGGAGCAGTCGTTGATTGTGGAGGGATTGGAAGCCATTGGCCAACGGTTGCCGTTCCCCATACGCGGCATCGACCCGGACAACGACGGTGCGTTCATCAACGAGACGCTGATCGGGTACTGCGCTGACCGCAGCATCGAGTTCACGTGGTCCAGGGCGTACCGCAGCAACGATCCGGCCTGGATCGAGCAGAAGAACGGCAACGTGGTGCGGCGCTTCGTCGGCCATGATCGCTACTCAAGTCAGGTCGCCGGTCAGACCATGGCGCAACTCTACGGGTCGTTGCGCCTGTACGTGAACTTCTTCCAGACTTCCTTCAAGCTGATCGACAAGACCCGGGACGGAAGCACTACCGTCAAGCGTTACAGTCCGCCGACCACGGCCTGCGGCCGGCTGATCCAGCACGATGCCACCAGCGATGACATGAGGGCCGCGCTCGTCCAGCACCGGGCCAGGCTGGACCCGGTGCTGTTGCTCCATACCATCTGTGAAGCCCGGTGAAGCCCAGTCAGCCCTGGTGGCGGCGACTTCACCTCCGGTGAGGGAAACCCCGTCGGGCGAAAGCCTGAGTAAGTTCCTCGCCAAATTGCCCAGGCTATGGCGACAGGGTGAGGTCCGACCTACTCACGCGGCCCGGGTCCGAGGTCCCCGGCACTGGCGGACCCGCAAGGACCCCTTCGAGGGAGTTTGGGGTAACGTGCTGGTCTGGTTGCAAACCGAACCGGATGCCACCGGCAAGGCGCTGATGGCCCGGCTGCAATAGAAACACCCGGACCGCTTCACCGAGGCGCAGCTGCGAACCATGCAGCGCCGAGTGAAAGAGTGGCGCGGCATAATGGCCAAAGAACTGGTTTACGCCGGGACTGCTGAGCCCTTCGCGGAACCGAATAGACTGCCGGAATCAGCGCTGATTGGAGCGGATCCCAGGTGCTAAAGTTTCGGTAACATTCTCCGGTGAGGCAACGGGTCGGCACTTCTAATTGTCGTTGATCACCAGGTCCATCCCAGCCAGATTCAGGCCTGGAGGAGAGCCCTGACCGCGGGAGCCGCCGGCTTGTTCAGCAACGGGCAAGAGCAGAAGGCCAGTAGCGACGCTGCCCTGATCGCCCGGCTGTACCAGGGAATCGGGCAGCTGAAGGTGGAACGGGATTTCTTGCCGGAGAGGTCCGGTCCATGAGCCTGGCCCAGCGGCGGGGGATGGTGGACCGGGAGCATACATCGTTGTCGATAGCGCGGCAGTGCGCCCTGCTGGGAGTGGCCCGTTCCAGCATGTACCATCGGCCCAGTGGGGCCTCCGGCGAGGACCTGGCCTTGATGCAAGCCTTGGACCGGCAGTGCCTGGAAACACCTTTCTACGGGTCGAGGCGGATGAGGGTCTGGCTGGCCTGGGAGGGCAGGTGCGTGAGCTGGAAGCGGGTGCAGCGGCTGATGCGCATCATGGGGCTGCGGGCCATCTACCGCAGTCCCCGCACCAGCCGGCCGGCGACGGAGCACCGGGTCTTTCCCTGACTGTAGGCAAAGGTCAGGGTTGCCCGGCCCAACCAGGCGTGGGCCGCCGACATCACCTACTTGCCCATGGCCCGTGGATTCCTCTACCTGGAGGCCATCCTGGACTGGCACAGCCGGTACGTGGTGGCCTGGCGATTGTCCAACACCCTGGACGCCGACTTCTGCGTCGACGCCTTGAAAGAGGCGCTGGGGCAGGGCCAACCGGAGGTGTTCAACACCGGCCAGGGCAGTCAATTCACCAGTCTGGAATTCACCCAGGTACTGCAGGAACACGGGGTCAAGATCAGCACGGACGGGAAGGGGCGGTACACCGACGACATCTTTGTGGAACGGTGTGGCTCACCGTGAAGTACGAGGAGGTGTACCTGAAAGCCTACCGCCAACGCCAGTGAATCCAGGAGAGAACTGGGCGCCTGCCTACGGTTCTACAACGGCCAGAGACATCATCAGGCCCTGGGCTACCGGATACCGGCCGAGGTGTTCAACCGCCGAGGTGTTCAACCAGGGGACCGAAGTTGGAGAGGAGGGGGCGGTCCAAGCCAAGGAGTTTCCAACAGACCAGACGCTGGTATCATTGGCAGGAACAGCGGGACTCTCGCCTAATTCCACCCTGATCCTGTCCAACTGACCGGGTCCACCTCACTAAGTAACTATCTCAAAACTTGAGTTGCCATCGACGGCGGTACCAGAGTAAGGCACACGCCAGTTGAACCAGGCCCACGTAGTTGGACGCTTTCTTGTCATACCGGAGCAGTATCCCCCGGCATTTGGAGAGCCAAGACAAGGTGCGCTCCACCACCCAGCTGCGTGCCGGATAGCGTTTTTCGCCCTTGGCGTCCAGTTTCTCCTCTCCTATTCGCCTGATGTGTCCCCGGTACCCGTGCGCCGCCACCGCCCGGTGGCCCGTGGGATTGTCGTATCCCTCGTCCAGGCACAGATGCTGGGCCCGCCTATCACCACCGTCAGGACGCTCTACAACTACGCTTTCCAGAGTCAGCTCCAGCAGCTTGGTGTCGTGGACGTTGGCCCCGGCCGCCACCACGCTCAGCGGCCCGCCGTTCCTGTCAACCAGGACGCTTCAACCAGGACGCTCCGCTTGCTGCCCATCTTGCCTCGATCCGTGGGGTTGCGGCCGGCTGAATCCCCCCCAAACGCGCCTTGCTCATGGCGCAGTCTGCAGACTGCCATTCCCAGTCCACGCCGCCCAGTTCCTCGCACTCCTCGATCAACATCGCCCAGATACGTTCCAGCACACCAAGCTCCACCCAGCGCTGGAAGGTCCGGATTCCGAGTTGTTCTCCATCAAGTGCGCGTTGCAACCCATACGATGTGATGTGAGCCTCTGTTGCGGTTGCTTCCACTCCTTGCTCGTACCCTGACTTCATCGACCTCGAAACCGGCACGGCGCAACCGTTTGACGAATGCCGGTTGAGGCCCGGCAGACCAAATCGCCAATTTACCGCCTCTCCGTAACGCAGCGTAGGTGGCGGCCAGCCCCGAATTGCCGTAAAGCCAATCGTTGCCCTTTCGGACTATCGCCTCCGGCCCATTGTCAACGTCAAGCATGATGGCATCGTAGGAACCTCCGGCGGTCTCTATCAGCTGGACAACATCGGCTACATGGAGTTCAACTCGCCCGTCGTCAAGAGGGCGGCCGGCAAGATCGGCAAGCACTCCCCTGTTCCACTCAACCACGGCTGGCACCAGCTCTGCGACTACCACTTGGGCATCCTCGCCAAGGATGTCCAACGCCGTTCTCACTGAATATCCCATGCCCAGACCGCCAATCAGAACACGGGCCCTCGGATGCTTTGCCAGGCTTTGACACCCTAGCTTGGCCATAGCTTCTTCTGACCCGTAGGTACGGCTGTTCATGAGTTCCCAATTATCCGCTTTGATCGAGAACTCAGAGCCACGTCGATACAGAACGAGTTCTGCTCCTCCGTCGGGGGTTTGTGCCCGGCCAAGCAACTGCCAGGGATTCATTGATGCCTCGCGTAACCGAGATTTGCGCTGCCTGACCAAGCATATCAAAGCACACGCCCCCCGACCAAGCGGCAAAGGGAGTACATCCAGGGCTATCGCATTTGGCAGGAGGGATCCGGTGTCTGCGCAGGGAATCGAGTGCAGCTATCCGGGGCGTGCGGCCGTTAAGTTGATGAGGAGATTGAGCGGGAAAAAGGGGACAGAATTTTCCCCACGGGTTCCCATAATCTCCCAGATTTTCCCATTTTGCCCGCTATTTCGCGTTATTTCCTATCTGCGCCACTGCAAGTGGGACAAGATTTTTCAAATTCGGTCCCATTGTGTCCCATTCCTGCTTTTTCTGGCGTTTGGGCAGGCCATGCTCTGCGGCTGTCGGCTGACACCAGCCGGGGCGCAGTGAGGCCGGCACAGGCATCGAGCACTATTATAGAACACATGATCATATGATATCGAAGACCGAAGGGCTTGGCAAGCGGCAAATGTCATCTGAATATCCAAATGCGATTGCCCTGGGAGTACATCCGGGTGGGGCGGTCGAAGGGGTGAGCCGTGGGGAACTGGCCACGCGCATGGAGGTCAGCATCTGGACCATCCAACAGGTGGACAGGTCAGGTTGACCGGCGCACCCGGCTGGTACAGGTGAGGCTGGAGCAGGAACGCCCTCATCTGCAACCCCTGCCACCAGATCCCGTGCCGGAATACGTCGACTACCAGACCAGGATGCGCAGGTGGAGCACCATCCAGCTCTTCAACAAGCTCAGGGCTGAATGGTTATACACCATCTTCTCGCTTTAGCGGGATCGACAAAATGTTGCCGGTCCTTGGGGTTTCCCCCTCCCCCGCAGGATAGGGGAGGGGAGTTTTGTCCGAATAGTCTGTTGTCCCTATTCCTCCGCAACGACTACGTCTCCGCCCAGCGTTTCGGCGCGCCAGTCGGGGGTATAGTAGGAATAGACTTGGGACGTTACCGCTTGGGCACGCACTGGGTACTGGGCGCGGGCCTGGAATTGCAGCCGCAGGGGCTCACCGGGGGCCAAGTCTTCGATGTAGAAAATCACCTTGCGCCCCGCTGTCTCGCGACGCTTTACCTGCTCCAAGTCCGCCACTACCGCCCGCACCGATTCGTCCACCGGCGCGAATCCCGTCGGCACGGCCACGTCCAACACAACCATGCCGGCCTCTACGTTCAGGCCCACCGGCGGAGTGAAAGTCAGGCTGGCTGTGATGTCTATCAGGTCGTCAACGGCCACGTGGTCCGCGCCGTAGTCAACCTTGATCCGGAACATATCCACTGCCGCGCGCTCCACTTCCGGCATGTTGTAGCGATGCACCACCTGGGCAACGACCTGGCCTGAGCCGGTCGCCCAAATCCGCACCGACTCCGCGGTGGGCAGCTCCACGATCTGCACCACGTCGGCATTGGCGGCGTTGACGGAGACTTGGCGACTCCATTCGCCCGCGGTCAACTCCACGGTCATATCCACGTCGAACCGGGCATTGGCGGCAAACCCGATGAGGGCCTGCAGGCCGACCACGGTGTCCTGCGTCGAGCCGTAGCCCCCGAAGGCGTTGCGCTGCTCCACCAGCCAGCGGGCGGCGCGACCCGCGTTGATGCTGTCACCGTGCTCCAGCAGGGCCAGAGCAGCATAGCCGGTGGTTTCCACGGCGGCCGCGCCGTCCCAGGAGAGCGTGTCGCCGTCGGCAACTCCCATGGACATCAGCCGCTCGTGGGCATTGGAGGCCCGAGGGCTGCCGCCCAATGCCAGGGCGTACGCAGTGATTGCCATTGTGTAGGCGTCGGTAATGTCTTCCAGTTGCGTCTCCAGATAGGACAGGGCGCGGGCCGACGCACCCTGGTCGCCAGACTCCAGCAGCGCGATGGCGACGTAGCCGGTGAGCGCGGTGTTGCCCTGCAGTCCGCCCAGCAGCTCCCGGTGATGCAGGAAGCCCACTGGCTCAAAGGAACCGTCGCTGCGCTGGTGGCGGCGAATCCAGTCGCCAGCTTCCCGAAGCACTGTTTCGTCCACGTATATCAGGCCGTCGGCCTGGGAGAAGGACTTCAGCACGAAGGCGGTCAGCCACAGGCTGCCCGACGGATCGGACTGGCCGAAGGCGGAGAAACTGCCGTCGTCGCGGCGGTAGGTCAGCTCCCGCTGGTAGCCGGTGGTCATCAGGAACTCGGCCTTGGCGCTGATCTCCGGCTTGGATTGTCCCGTGGCCTCCAAGTAGCGCGCCACGTAGATATTGGGCGCGAAGAGAATCATGTTCTGCTCTCCGCAGCCGAAGGGCATTTGCAGCAGGTTCTCCAGCCCGTCCAGCGTCTGGGCCAGGTAGCTGCCGGTCAGGGCTACGTAGGCGCGGCTGGAGCCGGCGATGGCCCCCGGCGGCGCGGCGATGGGGATGTTCAAGCGGTCGTCCGCCGACAGGATGGCGTTGGCCACGGATTCCCGCGCCGCGCCCTCCGGCTCCACCAGCAGGGTTTCAACTACGGCGTCCGCGGATTCCCGGCTGCGGGCCGTTACCTTTATGGGCAGACTGCCCAACGTAGTCAGGCGAATGTCGAACTCGACTCCGCCCACCTCGCCGGGCGCAACGGAAACTCTCTTCACACCGTCGCCCAGCAGGGCGAAGTCCGCCGATTCCTCCAGATCCACCACGAATTCTTGCTCCGTGTCCAGGTAGTTGTACAGTGCGACCTTGACCGGGAACTCCTCGCCTCGAACCGCGGAGTAAGGCAGGTCAACCTGCAGGAAGAAAGGCTGGAATACGACCAACTCAGCGTTGGCGACACCAAAACCGTGCTCTGGCGACATGCCGACGGCGCGCAGGCTCCAGGTGGTGATGCTGTCGGGCGCGGTGGCGGACAAGATGGCGGTGCCCGACTCGTCGGTCATCACGTCGGCCCAGAGCCACGTTTCAGGAAAGAACTGCCGCACCCGCTCCACCTCTGCCAGGCCGGAGTCCGCAACCGTCCTATTTTCCACGCTCTCTTCCTCTGCCATTTCCATCACTACCTCTACCCGTGCCTCCGCAGCCATGGGCGGTGCGGGGGTAGGCAGGGGGCGCCGGAACTCTGCGCCTGCCGGGGCCTCCCTGTTGCTCAGGATTATCAGCCCGGCTTCGCGGAACGTGTCGGCCGCGCCGCGGGTGACAACCAGGTCAGGCAGATATTCCAGGTGCGCTTCCGCCCTCGGCGCGGTGTAAAGACGCTCCAGTTCAGCGAACACCTGTTGGAGGTTGAGGCGGTTCTCCGCGAGGATGAACACCGAGCGGTCCACCGCCGCCAGACCGACTTTGGCCACCCCTTCGGTATTGACCAGGATGACCACGGAGTCGCCGGGCCGGGCTTGGTCAACGCTGAATGCGGCGCTGATCTGCATCGGGTAGCCCGCAGTTACCCGGAAGGGCAGGTAATCGGCGGCCACCTCGTTGTTGGCCAGAATCTGGTACACAACCAAGCGGGCCGAGGGGGCCATATCCGGCGTAAGGGTGAAGGCTATTTCCGGCGTGCGGGCCATGCCGGAGAAGATCACCCGGCCCCGTGACAGCACTTCGTAATAAAAGTTGCGCGCTTCTGAGGTCGAATGAACCCGGAAGGCGGCCTGCCCGCCCACCTCCAGCAATGGTTCTCCGGTCTGCTCCACATGAATGAAGCTGCCTGACGGCGAGTAGCTCGCCTGCAGGGCCAGTTGCGCCGCGCCACCGGTGGCGTGGGCGGTTACAGTCATCGCCACCGCCTCCGCCGGCGGACTCAGTTCAAGCAGCACCTTGCCCCCGGTGACCTCTGCGTCCAGGGATTCGCCGGCAATTTGTTCCAGGTTTTCGCCGAAATAGGACACGCTAAGCATCGCGTCGGCGTCGATGGGCTGGTTGCCGGGCGTTTCGGCCACCAGCAGCATGGAGAAAGGCAGGCCGGGGCTGAAGTTAGACCCGGCCGGTATCAGTTGCAGGTTCACCGGAGAGGCCGCGACGGAAATCAGGCGGCTGGTCTGCTCCACGTAGCCGGTGCCTTGCTCGCGCACCGTGACGTTCAATTGCAGGTTGCCCTGTCCACCGGCGGCGGGAGAGCCTGCCACGTATCGGGGGGCGGGCAGCTCGAAAGAGGTTTCGCCGTCGATCTCCTTGGTGAAGGTGGCGTACTCCTCCCACTGGCCCACATAGCGGGAGGCCACGATTTCCACCTCGCCGCGCACCGGCTTGCCGAAGCTGTACTCGGCTGAAACCGTGCCAATGACGGCGTCGTCGACCAGGATCCAGTCCTGGGGCATATCCAAGGTAATTTCATATTTGGGCAGGGCGTATTCTTCGACGCGGACATCCAATTGGGCTGTCTGTCCGGCGGAAAGGGCTGTGAGCTTCCATACTCCCAGGTTGGGCTCGCTGGACAGGGGCAGGCTGGCCGAAGCCATGCCGAACTCATCGGCCACCACCACCCGCTTGTACACCTTGATGCCCTTGGCGTCCTGAATCTCCACCGTCACCGGGCCGGGGATGGGTTTCAGGTCGGTGTTCATCCGCAGCGCGCGGATTCGCAACTCCTGTCCGGGCTTGTAGATGGGCTTGTCGGTTTCCACAAACAGGATCACGGGAGCGGCCTGAACCTGTACGCGGGCCGAATCGTCGAAACTCCCGCCACTGGTCCCTTCGCCGGATACCTGCAGCGTATAGAAGCCGTCGGCCTCCGGCGGCACAGCCAGAGGAACGGACCCGCTCCCCTGCACGAACTGTTCCGCCCAGGCAACTACCCGGCCGCTACCCGGCTCCGACAGCTCCAGCCGCACCTTCCCCTCGGCCGGTTCCGCTCCCCGGAGCAGCGACACCGGGATGTTGTGCGTCTGCCCGGAGCGCAGCACCTCCGGGGCCACCGCCATATACCCGTCCACCTGCTGCGAGTAGGTAATCGGTCCGGGCGTGGTCGCCGGAGTCTGGGTTGATGGCGTGATGTTGGTGGGCAGCGGAGTTTCCGTAGGCGGAGGGGTTCCCCTGCGCGTTGGCGGCGGAGTCTCCTTAAGCGGCGCGGTTTCCCTCGGCGTGGGCAGCGGAGTCTCCGAAGGCGTCGGGATATTAGTGGGCGGAGCGGTTCCTCTGCTCGTGGGCAGCTGAGTCTTCGTGGGCGACGGATTGGTCGTGAGCGGAGCCGTTTCCTTGGGGGAACCGGCGCAAGCCATCGCCGCCAAGAGCATGATTATGAGCAAGAGCGGAAAACCCAGCGACCTGACATTCAACCTGACAATCACGGCAGTCCTCCATCGGGCGCGGCTCTGGCAGCCGTCAGAATATAATATGCGCCGAGATGTCGATTCGTTCCATTTTCCTGTGCCGCGAGACGATTGCAAAGCCACGGAGCGCCAACGGGGTGACGGTTGAAGGTCTTCCTTGGGCAGAAGGCGCAGTTCTTGTCCCTCAGTAACATTTAGGTCAAGTGAGAAAACCATCTCTCCAGGCACAGGGCGCTCATCCCGATGTTGATCAGGGTGGGGTATTCCTCGCTCAAATTACTGGCTCCACAGTGCGCAAGGTCGGGGCCTCCGAAGACAGATGTTCCCCACTGTGGCTTTCCGGTTGGCCTACGACGCCCTCAAGCGGGGGGGGGACAGGCCGGCGTGGTGTGCGTGCGAGTCCGGCACCGTCGCTGGCGCCAATGCTGAGCCTGGCCGGGATGCCGGACCTGCGGGTCTACGGCTCACTGCCGACGGAGCTGGCTTGAAATCGGATACCGCGAACGTTCAGGACCGGATGGGGGCTGTGCCCATAATTTCACCTGCCACCATGAACGCGGAGAAGCGATGCCTCATTTCGTTGCCGCCGGCCGCGTCGACGCCCTAAACCAAAGCCAAGGTGGAACCTGCATATACGTTGGCTAGAATCAGGGAGGTATAGCGTCAGGACGGGGAACAGACTGAGTGGGGATGGTGATGGGTATGAGGGGGATAAGACCGGACTTGGAACGGTGGCAGTTGGACTTGGCTGGTGTGCGCAGCAGGATGTACCTGGCGCCGACGCCTCGGGAAAGAGAACGGTGGCACGCTCTGTGGCTCCTGTGCCGGAACATGACCGCCTCGGCCACCGGCCATGCACTGGGCCGGGATGCTCACACCATCGGCAGATGGGCCACCGCCTTCAGCGAGGGAGGTCCGGCGGCCCTGATCTTCGAGCAGTCCGGTGGTTCCCCCCCGCCCTCGAAGAGGCGCAGCAGGCGGCGTTGAGTGCCGCGGTGCAGGAGTTGCCCGCCAAGTCGGGCATCGTAATGGCCAACTGGAACTGGAAGGTGGTGCGGCTGTTTGCCTCGGAGCGCTTCAGTATCAGCCTGAGCCGCAGCTCTTGCCTGAACTATCTGCACCGTCTGGGATTCGCGTTCAAGCGCCCCAAAAAGCGTCTGCTCAAGGCTGATGCGGAGAAACGGGAGGCCTTCGTGGAGGAGTACGCCGCCTTGGCATTCCAATCTCAAGAATCCGGGGAAAAGATATTCTTCGCCGACGAGGCCCATTTCCGTGCGGACGCCGAACTGCGGGGCAAATGGGTGCTCCGGGGAGAGCCAGCCTTGGTGGACTCGACTAGCCCGCGCTACGGAGAGAAGGCCAGCTACTATTCGGCGGTGTGCCTGGAGACCGGCCAGGTGGAGTGGATGGAACTGGAGGGGAACAGCAACTCAGGAACGTCGGCAGCCTTCCTGGAGCAGTTGAGGGAGAGGCACAGCGGTCGGCTGAACGTGATCTGGGACAACGCGCCGGCCCACCGGGGATACGCGGTGCGGGAATGGCTGGGCAAGCCCGGAGTGAACCTGCGGCTGGTGAACCTGCCGGGATACAGCCCGGACTTCAACGCTGACGAGGCCATCTGGGGCTGGGCGAGAGAGGAGGCCACCGGAAATCTGTGCTTGGGGACCAAGGAACTGGTTCAGGAGAGGGTCGGGAACTTCTTCGATGGGCTGGCCGGGCGGAAAGAGGAGGTCAAGCGCCGCTGCCGGACCATCCTGCAATCAAGAGCAGAGGGGCTCCCGCGTAACCCTCGTACCGATCCCCACCACCGGCCATATGTACATCCCACCTTGGCTTTAGTTTAGGAGTCGGGATGAGGGAATGATTTCCGGTGGTCATGGGCGGTATTGGATCAGACCATTGGCAGGAGAATATTTAGCGGTCAGCAATTGGTGGAAACGGAACCAAGCCGATAACGCCACAGGATTGTTGGGATTCATAGATAGAGTGATTGAGGGTAATCGCGGCAACGCAGGGATACCCGCTTTGGAGAATCTTCGCGCCTCTTTGCGTAGCTACATTGGTTAAGACCCAACAAGGGAGAAACGTTCTTTCATCTCGGCTGCGTCAATGTTGTACGCCGCCCGAGCGCGGACTTATACTGGCTGGACTCTCTGTCGGGGGACGTTCATGCGCATATGCTCCCTGCTGCCCAGCGCCACCGAGATGGTATACGCCCTCGGCCTCGGCGAGGAACTGGTAGGCGTCTCATACGCCTGCGACTACCCAGCGGACGCTGCCTCCCTTCCGGTGGTCAGCCACAGCCTGCGGAACATCAAGCATATGGACAGCGGCGAAATCGACGCGCTGGTGCAGCAGGCCCGCGCTAACAACAACCCAATGTACTGGATCGACGAGAATCTGCTGGCCGATCTGCGGCCTGACCTGATCATCACACAGGAACTCTGCGAGGTCTGTGCCATCGCCAGCGGCTCGGTTTTCGAGACGGCGGCCAAGGTGCTGGACTACCAGCCGGAGATCCTGAGCATCCGCCCCAGCGGGGTAAAGGACATCCTCCAGAACATCAGCAACCTCGCCAACGCTGCAGGCGTACCGAAACACGGCCGTGAACTGCGCGGCTCCCTCGAAGCGCGAATCCAGCGGGTGACTGACGGCGTCCCCAACGGCGCAGATCGTCCCCGCGTCGTCTGCCTCGACTGGCTTGACCCCCTGCGCAACACGGGGCAGTGGCTGCCTGAAATCTCCGAAATGGCCGGCGGCGAGGAAGGCCTCGCCACCCCCCGAGGGCACTCCCGCGAACTCTCCTGGGATGAGGTGCGGG
Organism: Dehalococcoidia bacterium; assembly: GCA_965262865.1. Taxonomy (GTDB): domain Bacteria; phylum Chloroflexota; class Dehalococcoidia; order Lucifugimonadales; family UBA3495; genus VXOI01. The sequence goes on along the minus strand of OZ253565.1, from coordinate 3,848,954 downwards.
ACTACGCTCCGGAATACCTAATGATCATGCCCTGCGCGTTTGGCCCGGAACGGTCGATGCAGGAGGCCCGGGACAAATTGACGGTGCTGCAGGGCTGGGATGACCTGCCAGCGGTAAGGGAAGGGCGGTCGTTTGTATTCGACGGACGCATTCCCAGCCGTCATGGCCCGAGGGTAGTGGACGTCCTTGAAGGGCTGGCCGAGGTGCTGCACCCTAAGGAGTTCGCCGGGCTGGCTCCGGCCGGCATTTTCGACCCGCAGCCCTTCCGATGACTCCAGTAAGACGGAGAAGCTGACGGCCAAGGAGTTCGGTCTCTCAGGCTTAGAGAATCCACTTGTGGCACCGCGGCGTATAGATAGCGATGATAGCAGCGATTGAAGCACTCAAAGAGAGCCAGGTACGCACTTGGCTTGTGACCGCCGTTGTGGCAGCCGCGGCGCTGGCCATCGCCGTTGGCGGAGCGCTGGCGGTAGGCAGCGGCGGCGGGATCGACCCGATCAACCTGTTCGTCGAGGGCAAGCTGTCGGGGAACTCGCAGAACTTCCTGGGCGGGCTCATCGGTGGCACCGCCCTGTTCGCGTTCGCTGCCGGGATGGCGTCTGCAGTTAATCCCTGCGGGTTCGCGATGCTTCCAGCCTACCTGGGGCTCTACCTTGGCTCCAATCTGTCTGAGGAGGAACGCCCGGGACCTGTGGCCGCCGTCCTGCGAGGCCTGGTCGTCGGCGGATCGGTTTCCGCCGGGTTTATCCTGCTGTTCGGTGTCGTTGGTGGCGCCGTTGGACTGTCCGCCTCCTTCATCAGCGACCTGCTGCCATGGCTGGGTCTGATCATAGGCGCGGTACTGGCGTGCACGGGCGCCTGGATGGTGGCTGGCGGAAAGCTCTACACGGGCATTGCTGCCCGCGCCGCCGACCGCCTTGGCAATCCCAACACGGTCAGCGTGGGCAGCTTCTTCACCTTTGGCCTCTCATACGGCACCGCATCCCTCAGTTGCACCCTGCCCATTTTCATCGCCGTGGTGGGCATTGGCAGCGCCACCAGCTCGTTGCTGCACGTGGTGAGCAACTTCTTCCTCTACGCCATTGGAATGGGACTCGTCATAATGGTGATGACGCTGGGGATGGCGATATTCAAAGGTGCCATGGTGCGCGTGATGCGCCGGGCCCTGCCCTACATCCAGCCCATCGCCTCCGCTTTCATGGTGATCGCGGGCGCATACATCGTCTTTTACTGGTTGACCGTTGGGCGCGGCAACCTCCTCTAGCCGGAAACCCCGGCAGGCTTCTATGTTCCTGTTCTTGTTCGCCATTGGCATTGTCGGCACTCTGCTGGCGGCATGCGGCGGAGGCGAGGTCGTGCCATCGAGTTCGCCATTTATGGCCCCACCTGCAACTTCCACACCATCCTCCGCTGCCACGAGGGCGCCGGGACAGGTACGGATAGTGGAACCCAACCCCGACTACCAGAACGCCCTGGACTCGGCCCGGCTCCGCACCGGGAACTGGCAGACCGACTTCAGCCTGCACACCGTACCGTACGATGAGTTCCTATCCGGAGGAGTGCCCCGCGACGGCATCCCGCCGCTTGATGAACCGCAGTTCGAGGGCATCGCCGATGCCGACACGTGGCTCGAGGATGTCCAGCCTGTTGTGGCCCTGGAAATCAACGATGAAGCGCGGGCCTACCCGCTGGCGATCTTGACGTGGCACGAGATCGCCAACGACACGCTGGGGGGCGTTCCCGTGTCGGTTACGTTCTGCCCGCTGTGCAACTCCGCCGTGGCCTTCGACCGGCGCTTAGGGGACGTTACGCTGACCTTCGGCGTCTCCGGTAACCTGCGCAACAGCGACCTTGTGATGTGGGACCGGCAGACCGAGAGCTGGTGGCAGCAGTTGACCGGCGAGGGAATCGTCGGGAAGTATGCCGGCTACCAGCTTGATCTTCTGCCCGCGCAGATCGTGTCGTGGGGCGATTTCAAGGCGGCCTTCCCCGACGCTGACGTGCTTTCGCGAGAGACGGGTCACAGTCGCGACTACGGCCGCAACCCCTACGGCGGCTACGACCGCGCCGACCAATCCCCGTTCCTGTTCAAGGGGCGCCCCGACGACCGCCTGCTGCCGATGGAACGCGTCGCAGCGCTGGAGTTGGACGGGCATTCGCTGGCTTTCCCGTTCCTGACTTTGGAACAGGAGCGTGTCGTCAACTTCTCAGCGAACGGGCGCGACATAGTCGTGCTGTTCCAGCCCGGCACTGCATCAGCCCTCGACGGGTCGCGCATCGCCGATTCCAGGGACGTGGGCTCCACCGGCGTGTTCGATTCCGTGCTGGACGGACAGATGCTGACGTTCAGATTGGGTCACGACGGCTTCACCGACGACCAGACCGGGTCCGTATGGAACGTGCTGGGTCAGGCGGTCTCCGGGCCGCTGGCTGGCAACTCCCTCACACCCATCGTCCACGGCAACCATTTCTGGTTCGCCTGGGCCGCCTTCGCCCCCGATACCGAGGTGTACCGCGGCGGGTAGCGTCGCATACCCCGCTGGACACTACCTGGCGGGGCCAGTAGAATCGCCCATTATTCCCATTCAGCAGACCGCTCCATTTCCCGGCTGCTTGCCTCGCGGAATAGAACTTGGTGGCGCGCCCACTCACCGTCCCCAAACCTGTTTGGAGCCTGCAATTCGTCAACCATGACTCAAGGTCCGGGCGACACAATAATCAGATGGTCCGATGATCCCGGCGGGCTTTCCCCGGAGGAGTGTGCCCGCAGGGGGATCGAGGCTGTCGCGGGCTTGGTGATCTCCAGGGACATATTCGGTACAGAAAACTTTCCCGACGCCCACTTTTGCGCCTGTGCGGAGATATACCACGATGTCACCGGTTCAAGCGGCAATTTTGACGACTACATTGGTGTGAACTTCCGGATAGTAGAGATTATTGATGGCACCTACCCTTTGCTGGGGCAGGAATCCGTGAGAATGATCATGCAGCCGCTGAGGGACGGGAACGTCAGCGCCCATTGGCATTCTGTAGACCGCAGTTCACCGGGAGAACCACCGGACGCTGCGGACTTCACGATCAAGGACCTTGATACCCTTTCCTGTATTAGTAGCCCGCTGCCACTGGGGCCGATCGCAGAACAAGAGGATGGAGACGCCAATCCCCCTTCGTTCTTGATTCTGAAGGACCCGGGAGCCGGATGGCAGATATGGCGGCGGTTCTTGCATAGGCCAAGGGATGCCCGATCCGCTGATAAGGCTCTGTTTCGCGAAGAGTCCTACACTATGGTCTACCCCATGTTCAGCGCGGAAATGAACTGGAGATTCCGAGTGTACGATGTCCCCGGCGGTGGAATACGCTGGGAAGTAAATTCAGACAAGCGAAGATAATCCATCGCAATAGCTCCCTCAGTGCAGCAACAGGAGGCAGTCATGGCCAATCCCCGCGCCGAATTCTCGCCCATCTTTCACCGCCCGCCGCTCAAGTTGCCCCACAACGCGCGAGTGGCCGTGTGGCCGGTGATCAACGTGGAGGAGTGGGACATCAACGAGCCCATGGCCCGCACCGTGCTGCCCACGCCACAGGGCGTCACGACCATCCCTGACATCCCCAACTTCGGCTGGTTCGATTACGGCCTGCGCGTGGGAATCTGGCGGTTCAAGCAGGTACTGGACAAGTACGGCATCCGGGCTACGGTCAGCCTGAACGCGTCGGTATGCCTCAGCTACCCCATGCTGGTGGAGGAGTGCCTCAAGTCAGGCTGGGAAATGCTGGCCCACGGGTATATTCAGCGGGTGATAAACCGGGAGCCGGACGAACGGGCCGTCATCCGCCGCACCATCGACACCATCGCCGAGGCCACCGGCACGGCGCCTCGAGGGTGGATGGGCCCGGGCCTGGCCGAGACCTTCGACACCCCCGACGTGCTGGCCGAGGAGGGCATCGAGTACATCGCCGACTGGTGCAACGATGACCAGCCATACGAGATGATCGTCAAGTCAGGAAGGCTGGTGGCCCTGCCCTACACCGTGGAGCTGAACGACATTCCCATCTACCTGATCCAGAACCACCGGTCGCCGGAGCTGTTCGAGCGGGCGAAGGACCAGTTCGACACGCTGTACCGCGAGGGTGCGGATAGCGCCCGCGTGATGTGCATCTCCACGCACCCCTACATCACCGGCGCGGCCCACCGCATCAAGTACTACGACGCCATTTTCGAGTACATCAGCCGCTTCGAAGGCGTGGTGTTCATGACCGGCAGCGAGATCCTCGACTGGTACAATCATGAGACCGGCAACGGCGAGTAGCCGGCGCTAACTCTGGCCAGGCAATCGAGAGAATGGAGCCCGACGTCCAGGAATCCACCAAGTACGCTGAACTGAGCGCCTGGTGCATCAGCGATGCTGACAACCACCTGCGCCTTCGAAACAACATCCAGGCCTCGGAAAAGGGCTGGGGAGCGGCCGCGCAGGCCCTGAAGGCCATCGCCGAGGAACGCGGCTGGAACCACGGGGGCCACGGACTGATAGTAGACGTCGCCAAGCAAGTTGCGGATGAGCAGAACCGTCCCGACCTTGTCAGTTTGTTCGGAACAGCTCAGGCTCTGCACGTAAATTTTTATGAAGACTGGCTGGAAACCGACATCATCGAGATTTACCTTGACGACGTAAAGAAGCTGCTTCCCGAACTGGAACGCATCCGTGGAGAGAACCCACCGGCCTTCACCCCCGAGACCCGCGACCAGCAGAACCGTTTGCAACGGCTGACGCGGCGGTAGGTTCCATACCGGGATTTGACCCCATTTCTGCCGTCCAAACTGACATTGCAGTAATACGAACGAGAGAGTCCTGAAAATGACCTACCAACCGGGCATCATCAGCACCGCTGTCGGCACTGGCGAGCGGGGGTATTCTGGGGATGGCGGGCCGGCGGCGGCGGCGCTGCTGAGCGAGCCATTCATGTGCGCCTTCGACACCACCGGTAACCTGTACGTGGCCGAGGCGATGAACCACTGCATCCGCCGGGTGGACCGGGAGACGGGCGTAATTGTCACTATCGCCGGGACGGGGGCGGAGGGGTATTCCGGAGACGGCGGGCCAGCCACCGAGGCGACGTTCAACCAGCCCTACTCCCTACAGGTAGACACCAACGGCGATGTCTACGTGGTAGACCGGCTGAACTACGTCATCCGGAAGATTGACGCCGTCACTGGTATTATAACCACTGTCGCCGGAACGGGTGAACAAGCCTACAGCGGCGACGGCAGGCAGGCCATCCACGCCAAATTCCGCGAGCCCAACGATTGCTTCCTTGACGGGCGGGGCGGGCTGCTGATCGCTGATGTGCAGGACCAGCGCATTCGGCGTCTGGACTTGGCGTCGGGCATCATCACCACTTTTGCAGGCAATGGCGCCAAGGAACGCAGCGGAGACGGGCTGCCGGCGACGCAGGCCAGCATCCTGGGCGGGCGGGCGGTGTGTATGGACAGAGCGGGAAACACATACATTGCCGAGCGCGAGGGCAATGGCATCCGCAGGGTGGATGCCAACGGCGTGATGTCCACGTTGGCCGGAACAGGAGCATTCGGTTACACCGGCGACGGCGGCCCTGCTCTCAATGCGACATGGGGAGGCCCCAAGGCCATTCGCTGCGACCACGCGGGGAACTTGCTGGTGGTTGACACCGAGAACCACGCCATCCGCCTCATTGATGCCGCTACGGGCATCGTCGCCACTGTGGCAGGAGGACGCCTGGGTGGAGAGGGGGATGGCAGCCCCGCCGAACAGGCGGCAATGGACCGCCCCCACGGATGCGAAGTTGACGCCAATGGCAATATATACATCGCCGATAGCAACAATCATCGCGTGCGGGTGGTCGGGGTCTGACCCCGGCAGTTTTCCCTGACTTTCCCGCGTAAGTTTGGCCCGAAGCGGAGGCCTTGCAGCCTGCCCGTAGCCGTTTGGCAGAGTCGCTACGAACCGCCGGCGGGTGAGCGCCGACGAGGGCGTGGAACAAGTTCGCCCGCACAGTTTGGGCAGACATGGCCCATTGTGCCAGCGCACGTGGGGCAGAAAGTACACTCGTACGAGCATATGAAGGCCGCTCCCTCGTGGGTCAGTACGGCTTTGCAGCGCTCACATTGCCCGCGCATTTCAAGTGCCATCAGGCCTCCACGTTGTAACCAGGCCAGGTAACCAGGCTAGTCGTCGGCCAGCACGGCTTCCAGCGGGTCGGGCTGGACATCGCGGACGAAGACCGGTTCGCCGTTGCGGATTTCTATTGACCGCTCGAACCGCTCCTGGAAAGTGATGTCGTCCAGGGTGCCGACATCGCGGGTCAGGCAGCAGTACTCCAGCGAGATGCCGTTGGGGTCGGTGAAGTAGATGGACAGGGCCCACTCGTGGTCCACAATGTCGGTGACCTGCACACCCTTGCCGATCAGTTCCTCGCGCTTGGCATTCAGCGCGTCAAGAGTCCCGGCCTCAAAGGCAAAGTGGTAGAAAACGCCGGGAATTCCCAGCCCTTTGTTGATGCCGGTATCGAAGTCGTCGGGAAGGCCAGGGACGCTGTTGGGCTCCATGAACGCAACCAACTGATCGCGGCCAACGTCAACAAACATGTGCCGGATGTGGCCGCCCTGCCGGATCTTTATGGTGTCGCACCGTACCACCTCGAAGCCGAGGATGTTTTCGTAAAAGTCGCGGGTTGCATCCAGGTCATGGGTGGAGAGGCCGATGTGGGAGAATCCCTTGTTAGACATCTTGTAACCTCCTCGCGTGCGGCTAATGGCCAAGTTTAACACCTGGCGGGCATGTGCTGCTGGTACCAGTCGAGGGTGTGCTTCATTACCTGGCTGAAGGCTGGCTCCTCGTAGACCTCATAGTGTCCTACACCCTTGAGCGTCACCAGTTTCTTCGGCTCGCCCGCATGGGCGTAGAGCTGCTCAGATTCCTCTGGCGGCACGAGGCGGTCCTGGTCGCTGGTTATGAACAGCACCGGGCGCGGCGAGATCTTGTCCACCACCCATTCGGGGTTGAATCCCAGGGTGTCGTCGATGTACTCGACGGGGATGGTCATCACGGCGTTGGGGTTATTGGCCCGCTGCGCCGCGGCCAACGCCGCCGACTGCCGGTCGGGCAGTAGAATCTCGCCGCGCTCCACCATGTCGGACTTACCAGTCATCACGCGCTGAATGCGGTCTGTCCTGGAACGCTCCAGCAGATCGAACCACTCGTCCATGCGGCGGACGCGGCTCATCCATCGAGTGCCGTGGCCGATGCCGACCACGCTGACCACGCACTTGGCGCGCTGGTCGATGGCCGCGGTCCAGGTGACGGTGGCGCCGCCGTAGCTGGTGCCGTAGATGCCAATGTGATCCTCGTCCACCTCCGGCTGCTCACCGAGGAAGGTCATCGCTGCTTGCACGTCGGATACCCGGCTGTGGGGGGCCAACCGCAGGGGCGAGACGCCCTCGCTCTGTCCCCATCCCTTGTAGTCGAAAGCCATGGCCACGTAGCCGGCCTCATTCAGCACGCGTGCGTTGTCGGGCAGGTACAGGTCCTTGACGCCGGTGTAGCCGTGGCAGAGCAGCACCGCCGCCCGCTGTTCGCCAGGGGCCATGTCGTCAGGTGTGTAGACATCGCCCTGCAGTTTGAATCCCTCGCTGTAAAACTCAACCGCTCGTTTCATGATTGATTCTCCTCTCCTAAAGTTACTTCCCTTCCGAAAACCCGCGCACGGGCACGACTTTTATTCCGGATCTTATTCCGGGTACTTTTAATCCGGGTGCCGTATATCGACTGTCAACCGTTGGCTCAGGTCCCACAGTCCTGAAGCCAGCTCCGTATCGTAACTCAGCCTGGACGACGCCACGTCGCGGCGGTTCACGAAGAACCTTCCGCTAATTCCCTCCACTTCCGGCGACGAGGCTAGGTACACCAACGTATCGGCGCCCTGCTCTGCCGATACGCCGCGGGCGCCTATGAAGAAGTTCACCACGCGGCCCAGAACGCCGTTGTTCCGCGCTATGTTGGTTCGTACCAGTCCGGGATGAAGGGCGTTGACCGTTACGCCGGTGCCCTCCAACCGCCGGGCCAGCTCGTAGGTGAACAGGATGTTGCAGAGCTTGGAGCGGCCATAGGCGCGGTAGCCGCGATTGCTCACGGGCCTCGGCAGTTCCTGAAGCAGGAACCGTCCCGGTGAGCCGTGGGAGCTAGATGAAACGTTGATTATACGGGCAGGCACCGATTGCAGAAGCAGGTCCAGCAGCAGATTTGTCAAAAGGAAATAACCCATGTGATTCAAGGCGAAGGTCATTTCAAACCCGTCGATGCTGGTCTGTTTGGACAAGAAAATGGCCCCGGCGTTGTTCAGCAGCACGTCCAGCTGTGGCGTCCTTTCCTTTACTTGCCGCGCCAGGCGATGGACGTCCAGCTGCGACGACAGGTCAGCAACCAAATAGCTGACATCATCGTTCTTCGTTTCGTCGATGATGCGCATTGCTGCGGCGTGGGTCTTGGCTGCATTGCGGCCAACCGCGATAACCCGCGCGCCCATTCGAGCCAACTCGCGAGCGGCCACGTATCCGATACCATCGCTGGCGCCGGTAATCAGGCAGGTCTTTCCATCCATGGTGTTGTTCATCATGCAGAATTTTATCGCAGCCATCGCTGCGGTGGTAGAATTGGGGCGACTTTCGCCCCTGTCAGGGGCAGAGGAGTGGCGGCATGAGCGGCGGCAGGATCACTTTTGGTTGCAGCCTAAGCGTGGAGGACTACTGGGATGTTCCCGCCTTTGCACGGCGCGCCGAGGAGCTGGGATTCCAGCGCGTAACGATGGGGGAACACATCATGGACGGCAACCCGCCTCGCCCCACAGTGCTGAACCTGCCTGCAATGGCCGCAGCAGCAGGGGCAACGCAGAGCATCCGCATCATGACCGGCATCGTGATTGTGCCTCTGTACCACCCGGTGATGCTGGCGAAGCTCGTGGCCAGCGTGGACCAGGTTTCCGGCGGGCGCCTCGACTTCGGCATCGGGATCAGTGGCCAGCGAGGGACGCACGTCGAGTTCGACGCCCTGGGTATCTCCACCCGCACCCGCGGGAGGCGCACTGACGAGATGCTGGACGTGATGAAGAGATTGTGGACCGAGGAACACGTCACGCACAGCGGTCGGTTCTTCGAGTTCGACGACGTTACACTCCTGCCGCAGCCCTTCCAGAAGCCCTATCCGCCCATCTGGGTGTCGGGACGCAGTGAGGCTGCGATGCGCCGTGCCGCCCTGAAAGGTGAAGGCTGGTATCCCTACTTGTTCACCAACCGCCGCATCAAGTCGAGCAACGACATGGTGCGGCGGTTCGCCGCTGAGGGTGGCCGCGACCTTGACGGTTTCCACTGGGGGTTGAACCAGCCCACGGCCATATCTGTAAATGGCGACGAGGCGCTGGGACTGGCGGTCCGAAACGTGGGCGAGCGTTACGTCACGCCGGACCGCAGCGCGGAGGACATCGCCCGGGCACTGTGCATCGCGGGCACTCCTGACGACTGCGCGAGGGAGATGGAGGCGAAGATCGAGGCGGGGGTGGAGCACGTAAACCTCGGCTTCCTGTCGCCGGACGCCGACGGCCTGTACCGCCAGATGGACCTGTTCGCAGAGAAGGTGATACCCAAGTTCAGTTGAGGTTGAGTGGCACCCATACTAATTCGGTGCCCTGCCACAAGAGTCCGCACATTAAACGATCAAGGGAGAAAGAGTAATGCCAGATTCGGTTTCGTTAAAGGTAGAAACCAATGTAGCCGCCACGATGCGCGACGGCACGATGCTCTATGCCGACGTATACCGGCCAGACGGCCCCGGTCCGTATCCGGTCATCCTGCAGCGCACCCCCTACGACAAGTCGGCGTCGCTGGCCTCGCAGATGCTCGACCCCATGAAAGCGGCCAAGGCTGGGTTTGCCCTGGTCATCCAGGATACCCGCGGGCGCTTCACCTCGGGCGGGGAGTTTTACTGCTTCGCCGATGACATCGACGACGGCTACGATACCGTGGAGTGGGCCGCATCGCTACCGTGGTCCAGCGGCAAGGTCGGTATGATCGGCGCGTCGTACGTGGGAGCCACTCAATGGCTTTGCGCCACCACCCGCCCACCTCACCTAACCGTCATTGCGCCCAACGTCACCGCCTCCAACTACCACGACGGCTGGACCTACCAGGGCGGTGCCTTCGAGCTGGGCTTCAACGTTTCATGGACGCTACTGCAGCTCACCCTAGCCAACTTCAAGACCCAGTCAGGAGTCAAGAGCATTCCACAGGCGCGGCAAGCGGAGCTGGTCAAGTCCGTCGACGGCATGACGGACGCCTTCCGGCACCTGCCCCTGAAGGACATGCCGCAACTGAACGGCGGGCTGGCCGACTACTACTTCGACTGGCTGGAGCATCCCAGCTTCGACGATTACTGGAAGAAACTGTGCATCGAAGACCAGCACTCCAACATTGCCACGCCAGCACTGAACATCGGCGGCTGGTACGACATATTCCTCCGCGGCACCATCCGCAACTTCCTGGGGATGCGGAAGAACGGGGCCACCGAGGAAGCCCGCCGGGGCCAGAAACTCATCATCGGTCCCTGGCAGCACAGCTCTCGGGGCACCAGCCTGGTGGGCAGCCACTACTTCGGCGTGGCCGCCGACGCCATGGCCCTGGGACTGGACGAGATTCACCTACGCTGGTTCAACCATTGGCTCAAGGGCGAGGAAACCGGGATCCTGGACGAGCCACCGGTCAGGATATTCGTGATGGGCGACGACGTGTGGCGCGACGAGCAGGAATGGCCGCTGGCCCGCGCCCAGAACACCAACTACTATCTGCACAGTGGGGGCAGTGCCAACAGCCTGCACGGCGACGGGAGCCTCAGTCCTGAAGCGCCATCGGACGAAGCGCCCGACGTGTTCCTATACAACCCGGCCAACCCGGTTCCTACGCGGGGCGGCCAGCTTTGCTGCAACCCCTATTTCGCCGCCAATGGCGCCTTCGACCAGAACGAGATCGAGGCGCGGCCCGACGTACTGGTCTACTCCACGCCTGTGCTGGAACGGGACGTGGAGGTCACGGGACCGATCAGCGTCACGCTGTGGGCTGCCACGTCGGTCACAGACACCGACTTCACGGCCAAGCTGGTGGACGTTTGCGAGGACGGCTGCGCCCGCAACCTGACCGACGGTATCATCCGCGCCCGTTACCGGGAGTCGATGTCCAATCCGTCCCTGATCGAGCCGGGGCGGGCCTACTGCTACACCATCGACCTTTTGGCAACCAGTAATGTGTTCAAGGCGGGGCACCAGATCCGTCTTGAGGTGTCCAGCAGCAACTTCCCGCGCTTCGACCGCAACACCAACACAGGTGGGGTCATCGCAGCCGACACAGAGCTGAAGCCGGCCGTCCAGACCATCCTGCACGACGCGGCGCACCCGTCGCACGTAACCCTGCCCATCGTGCCTCGGTAGGCGGGTGTTCCATCAAGCCCTTTCAGCCATAATCAACCCTCGCCCAAATCCCTCTCCCTCCGGGAGAGGGTTGGGGTGGGGGCGTCTCCTCGGAGGCCCTGATGCCCCACGAGTCCATCCCCGACCCCGATGCCCCGCACGATCCGCTGCGGGAATGGTACATAAACGAAATCTGGGGCCGACGGGCCGACGACGATGACGCGCTGTTCGAGGTAATGAGCTTGCAGGTATTCCAGGCCGGCCTGACCTGGAAGATGATCCTGGACAAGCGCGACGCCTTCCGCAATGCCTTTGCGGGCTGGAAAATCGATGCCGTGGCCTCCCTAGGGCCGGACGACGTTGAGCGGTTACGTCAGGATGGCGGGATTGTCCGCAATCGGCTAAAGATCGAGGCGGTGATCGAGAACGCGCGTCGCGTGCAGGCGATCCGGGACGAGCATGGCGGCTTCTGCTATTGGTTCTACGACGGGTTGGAGGGGCACGAGTACCCTCCGCTGGCCCAGGAACTACGCCGCACCTTCAAGTTCATGGGGCCGGAGATTGCCCGAATGTGGCTGATGGCCTCGGGCCGGATCAGCCGGGAAGAGGGCGACAGGTTCCGGCCAACCCCTCCAATCAACGACCAGGGAAGCCGCTGATGTGCCGCAGCATCAAGGTACTGCGCAACGCCGACGCACCAGCAACTGACGCCGAGGTGGAGGCGGCGGCTCTGCAGTTCGTCCGCAAGATCAGCGGCTACCGCCAGCCGTCGCTGGCCAACGCAGAATCATTTGACGCGGCCGTTGCCGAGATTGCGGAAGCGTCGAGGCGGCTGTTGTCCCAATTGAAGGTTCGCGGCACAGGCTGAGGCGAGTATCCCTGAGGTTGTCGCAGCGCCATTACGCTCCAGAATGCCATGACATTGGCGTCATACCCTGGTCGGTTAGTGACAACAGCCTCGTGCCACCGATAAGGAGTCAATGGTGGGGTGTACACGATTTGTGCTGGCCAAAAAACAAGGGGACGCCCCCACCCTAACCCTCCCGCAGAGGGATAGGGAAATAGCCGCTCACCCTCTGGGGCTAGCGCACTTTGACGTACTTGGTTCCCAGGCCCATGGCCGCGTCGGTTGCTCCGCCGCTGACCAGGTAGATGTCGCCGTGGGCGTCGGGCCAGACCTGATGGCTGCGCGGTGTTGTCCAGCTGGCCAAGACGCTGCCTGCGCCATCGCGCACTGTGAGCAAGTTCTCCGTGGCCTCGCCGCTCTCGCGCTCGGCGAGATAGAACAGCCCGTCCCGGCCAATGTGCAGGTCGGTGGGGAGCTGCACGTTGGTCCACTGGGTGATGAACTCCCCTTCGGGATCGAAAATCTGGATGCGGTTGTTCTTCCGGTCGCACACGTAGACCATGCCTTCGTTGTCCACCCAGAGGCAATGGGGCGAGAAGAGGGCGCCGGGACCGTTGCCGTCGGGCCGGCCCCAAGATGCGATGAACCGCCCGTCGGCGGCGAAGCGATGCACCCGGCAGTTACGGTAGCCGTCGGACGCGTACAGGTCTCCGGACGGCGACGGCGAGAGCCGGGTGGGGCGGTTGAACGGGCCGCCTGCCCGCGGAACCACTCCCTCGTCCTCGAAGCATCCGGTGTCGGAGGGCTGGCCCCGGTTGCCGACTTCCAGCAGAACCTCTCCGTTCACCGACAGTTTCATTGCCACGTGAGCGCCCCGGTCGGCGAGGTAGATCACGTCGTCGGGCCCTATGAACATCGTATGAGGCTCCACGACGAAGCCGGTGCCCCAGGAGTCGAGAAAGTTGCCGTTCCGGTCGAACACCAGCACCGGCGGGTCCTGCTGCTGCTGGCAGAGATAGACCCGGTCCTGCGAGTCGACCACCACTCCGGTCACTACGCCGGCAGCCATACCGTCGGGCAGGCGGCCCCAGCGATCGTCAACGTCGAACCTGAAATCCCCGGCTTCGATCAAACCCATTGCGAATCACCCCCTGCCGATGAACGGCATCTTGGTAGCCATGATGGTCATGAACTGAACGTTGGTGTCGAGGGGCAGGTTGGCGATGTAGACCACCTGCTCGGCGACGTGGGCCACGTCGAAGCGCGGTTCCGGGATAACATCGCCGGTGGGCTGCAGGATACCCCGTTCCATGGGCGCGGTCATGTCGGTGGCCGCGTTGCCGATGTCAATCTGGCTGCAGGCAATGTTGTACTTGCGCCCGTCCAGAGAGGTGGCCTTGGTCAGTCCCATCACGCCGTGCTTGGTGGCGGTGTAGGGGGCGCTATTGGGGCGCGGCACGTAGGCGGAGATGGAGCCGTTGTTGATGATGCGCCCGCCCATGGGGTCCTGGTTCTTCATGATCCTGATAGCTTCCTGGGTACAGAGGAAGGTGCCGGTCAGGTTGGCGTTGACCACGTTCTGCCACTGCTCGAAGGTCAGGTCTTCCATGTTAACCGGCGGTGACGAGCTGCCGGCGTTGTTGAACAGCAGGTCGAGACGGCCTCCGAAGGTCTCGCGGGTGCGGGCGAACAGCTCGCTAACCGAGTCGGGGCTGCCGACGTCGGTAGTTACGGCGATGGCTCGCTCCCGGTGCTCTTCGGCCTCGGCCAGCGACGCCTCCAGGGTTTCGATCCTGCGCCCGGCCAGCGCGACCGAATATCCGTCGCGCAGCAGGGACAATGCTGACGCCCGGCCCACTCCGGAGCCTGCGCCGGTTACGATGGCGACCCGTCCCAGTGAATTCATGGGCTGTCCTCCTTGAGTGGTGCCCCGATGAGTGGTGCCCTCGATTTCTCGTGCCAGTTTAAACGCACCGGGATTGAATGTGGAATCCGACGGTCACCGGCAAGGTCCGAGCGTCTCCACGTTCGGCTAAAACTGCCAAGCCTTATGGCACCGGAAATGGGCCAGCGCATTTGGGTGGAGAGAACCCGAAATCGCAGGACTAACGGGATGTCAGCTACCGGGCAGATAGCCCAGCAAGAGCCAAGCGGGGCGTCTCTCATGGGGCAGGTGGGACAGAATTTTCCCCACTCATTCCCATATATTCCCACCTCGTCCCATTTCTGCTGTCCTTGCACTTACGAAAGTGGCGTTTCCGTAGCTGTGACGCGGTACTCAGACATCAGGCTGGACGGATATTCTCATATCGGTCCCATTTCGTCCCATTCAGTACCTTTCCTACTTTCTTGCCCGGCCAGGCAGGTTCTCCATCCATAACCCTCAGCCGTTAAACGAGCAGTATCCATTGTGGTCTGCAAAGCCATCCAAGAACATCTATCAATACACATGGTATGGGGGCACCATGAGGATTGGCAAGCGCGAAATGTCACTAAAATCCCTGGACACAATGGTCTGAGGTTGATGAGAGGCTATACTTGAGGGAATCAAGTTCCGCGAGGTGACTCATGCGAGCAGCAGTTTACAAGGGAGAGCAGGTCCTGCAGGTTGAGGACGTTCCCGACCCGGTGCCGGGGCCGGGCCAGGCGGTGATGAAGGTGAAATACGCCGCTATCTGCGGTACTGACGTCCATGCGTTCATGTATGACATCGCCAAGCCCGGAACAGTGCTGGGGCACGAGTTTGCGGGCAGCATCGTAGATGTAGGGGAGGGTGTTACGCGGGTGAGAAACGGTGACCGGGTGGTCGGCGGGGGCGGACACCCTCCCACAGGCACACCACCTGGACCGAGGGCAAATCCCAGGTTCAACTACCGGACAATGGGATTCCAGCACGATGCCCGACAGCTTGGTTACGCGGAATACGTGCTGATGGATGAGTGGGAGTTCACGCCAGTGCCCGACGATGTTACCGACGAGCAGGCTGCGCTGACGGAACCGTGCGCCGTAACCGTGCATGCCGCGCGGCTGTCTGATATCAAGCTGGGAGACGCGGTGGTTGTCCTGGGGGCGGGGCCCATAGGGCTGCTGTGCATGCAGACGGCGCGAGCCGCAGGCGCCACGACCGTTATAGTGTCGGAGCCGGCGCCGGGGCGGGCCGAGGCTGCGCGCCGCCTGGGGGCGGACGCGGTCCTGAACCCGCTGGACGGGGACCTGGAGGTGCGGGTAATGGAGCTGACCGGCGGGGCGGGACCCCAGGTGGTGTTCGAGTGCGCGGCGGCGACTTCGACCATGGAGCAGGCGTTGGACTTGTGCTCGAGGGGCGGGCAGGTGGTGATGCTGGCCATAGCCTGGGAGCCGACGGCAGTTATGCCTCCCAACTGGATGGCTCGGGAGGTGCGGATGCAGTCGTCGTTCGGCACCCAGCCGCAGGACTGGCGTATCGCGCTGGACCTCATGCGAAAGGGCCTGTCTCCGTCGACCACATGCTGAACGCCACCAATTTCGTGCCGCTTCAAGGCATCCAGGAGGCGTTCGAGGCGCTGTGCCGCCCGACCAACGAGCTGCAGATGGTGGTGGAGCTGTAACTCCGCGAATCACCGTGCCTACTGAATAGCTGGGTGGTTTCCTGAAACCGAATATGGAGAGATGTACGAACTGCGGTGCGGCCGCGGACGGCGCGGCGAACTTTTGCGTGAGGTGCGGGCATCGGCTGGCGCTGGGCTGCCCCAACTGTGGTGCAGCAATCCAGCCTGACAGCCGCTTCTGCCACTCCTGTGGTGGCGAACTGGGAGTTCAAGCATCGCGGCTTCCGCGCCCGGCCGCGATTTCATGCCCGCGCTGCCATTCCACAAACGATCCGGAAGCGACTTTTTGCTACTCCTGCGGCCTTCCCCTTGATGAATTTGGCGGAGGCACAAGGCAGGCAACCAGAATTGTGGGCACACCCGCAGGTTTCTGGATCCGGTTTCTTGCCTGGGTTATCGACTCTGCAACCCTGGTCATGGTCCACCTTGTGCTGCTCACCATTCTTCCCGGAATCTCCATCGAATCCTATTACACTGGCGACGCCGTTTGGACCTTGGCAGACTCCATCATGGCGATTGTGGGGGCGGCCTATTACACGCTGGGCGTGTCCGTGTTTTCCACCACCCTGGGGAAGCGCGTCCTGGGTCTGTACGTGCTGAGGAAGGACGGATCAAGGGTGAGCGGCCCACGGGCATTCGGGCGGCACCTGGCCTCTGGGATCTCGGCGCTGCTGCTGGGCTTGGGATATCTGATGATTGGGTTCAACAACGACAAGCGCGGGCTTCACGATCACATGTGCGATACGGTGGTGGTGAAGAGGTAGCGGACTGAGGCAGCCGAGTGGAACTGCTGGGCTACACCTTACTTGCCTTCGCGCCGGGTCTGTTCTGGCTCTGGTTCTTCATACGGGGCCGATCCTACCGTCCAAAGCCGGGAAGGCTGTTGTTGTACGCCTTCCTTCTGGGGATGTTGTTCACGCTGCCCGCCGCCGCCCTGGAGTTCGCATTTTTCAACCTGGCGGACATAGAAGTGGGCAGGGATCTGGCGACAGGGGCCGCCGCGATGCTCTTCGTAGTGGGCCCGGTGGAGGAGCTGAGCAAGTTCATGGCGGTGAGGCTGGGGCCCTATCGTTCACTCTACTTTGATGAGCCTCGAGACGGGTTGGTGTATGCCGTGGCTGCCAGCCTTGGGTTCGCGTCGTTGGAGAATCTGGTTTACATCTTGTCGTTCGGGCCGGAGGTCATGGTCGGGCGGGCCGTCTTCAGCACGTTGGGACACGTTATATTCGGGAGTTTCTGGGGCGTTGGACTGGGGGTGCAGGCCCAGGCGAAAAGGCGGGGTCGCGGACTCTTGCTTTCCGCCGGCCTGTTAGTCGCCGCCGCCGTTCACGGAGTCTTCAACATCCTGGTGCTCACCCTGTCGCCGGTGGGACTGCTGCTCGTGCTGCTCCTGATTTCGCTGGGGCTGTGGTGGACGCTTAGCCGGTTCCGCTGGGCGCAGCGGATATCGCCCTTCCGGCTGAGGCGCAACTACCCCAGGGTCGCCTGTTCCGGATGCGGGCAACTGAACAGCATCACCAGCCGGTACTGCCGATCCTGCGGTCATTCCTCACCGGCAGCGAGCACGTTGGTGCTGGTGTGCAGCCACTGCATCAGCCAAGTCAGACCCGATGCGGAGTACTGCACGAGTTGCGGGGATATGTTGCTCCGGAGGTGAGAGACGGGTACCCTGCGTCGTGCTTCGCACCGAACGGCGACTGCCCGGTCAAGACAAAAAGAAAGCGGACGTCTTAAACGTCCGTTCGAAATTCTATAATGGAGCGGAAGACGAGATTTGAACTCGCGACCCCCTCCTTGGCAAGGAGGTGCTCTACCACTGAGCCACTTCCGCTCGCTTCGCCCTTCAATTAGTGAGACTGAGTGGACGATGCAATTCTATTATAGCAAATGATTCTCAGCGTTTGTAAACACCAGGGTAGCCTAAAATCCGGCAGGCATTGCGAGCGAATAGTGTTTGGGAAGCTTGACACAATATGACCTGTCGAGTGTGCAGCCGTACAGTCACCGTCAGCGACCGTTTCTGTCCATGGTGCGGTGCATCCAGTCCAGCGACGCCCGACACCGAGGAACCCGAGGCTGTAATCGGAGACGCAGAAGGTGCGGAGCCGGCGGCAGGGTCTCCGAACTCTGCTAACGTCGAGATTGCGGCATTGCGGGCGACGGTCACCTCCATGGCTGCCGAACTGGCGCGGCTGTCGTTGCGCCTGGATGCGCTTGAGGGCGGCCGCTCGGCGCCCCCATCCCGGCAGGGAGCGTCTCAAGCCACGCCACCGTCGGATCCCCCGTCAGTTCGAAGGGTCCTAATCTCTCCTCCGGCCCCCGAGGCTGCGGCGCAGGCCGCTCATCCCGTAGATACCGGGCAAGTAGGCACCGGGCAAATAGCTACCAGGCAAGCCGTGGACTCCTTGGGGAGGAGAGGGCGCCGACAGGAAATGGACAGGCCGTCCCATGCTGGAGATCACGACGCGGGGAATGGCACCGAAAGTCCCAGGCGGCCATCCATTGACCTCGCCAGCCAGAACTGGGAATGGCTGGTGGGCGGCAATTGGCTGGCTCGCATCGGGATAGTCGCGCTGATCCTGGGCGTTGCCTTCTTCATCAGTCTGGCCATCGACCGGGGTTGGCTGGGTGAAGTGGAGCGAGTGGCATTGGGCGTCGCAGGCGGACTGGCCTTCCTGGGTGCCGGAGAATACTGGAGGAAACGCTACGGCGCATGGGCGCAGGCCGTGGCGGGGGGTGGCCTTGCCATTCTCTACCTGTCGGTATACGGAGCCTTCGCTCTCTATGAACTGATTTCGCCCCACGCCGCCTTCGGGGCATTCTCGCTTATAACTGTGGCCGGCGCGGTTCTCGCGGTGCGCCAAGAGGCGGTGTCGATCGCTGTAATTGCCATCCTCAGCGGGTTCGCCACGCCCATGCTGCTCCAGGAGCGACTGCCGGACCAACGCCTGCTGCTGGCCTATGTACTTGTGCTGGACGTAGGGGTTCTGGCCCTGGCCAGCTTCCGGAACTGGCGCTGGTTTACGCTGTTGGCCTTAGTCGGGTCGCTGGTGCTCTTTGGATTCTGGGAAAGTGAATTTAATCCAACGGCGGGACTGGCCCAGATTGGGATCACGTCGATTTTCCTGATTTTTGTCGGCGCCACCATTGCCTTCAACCTGGTGAGGAGGCAGGCGGGCCGAAATTTCGACCTGGCGCTGATCACGCTGAATGTCGCTGCCTATTACGAGATTAGCTATCTGCTCCTTTCGGATGTCTACCGTCCGTATTTAGGTTCGTTCACCGTTGCTGTCGCTGCGTTCTACGCCCTTCTGGCCATCGCCTGCAGGCTAAGAGGAGAGGAGCAGTTCAACCTGTCAGTATTTTGTGCCGGATTGGCCACGGTGTTTGCCGTCATCGCGGTGCCGGTTCAACTGGGCGGGCCGTGGATCAGCGTGGCCTGGGGCCTTGAGGGGCTGGTGCTGGTGGTGGTGTCCTTCCCGCTCAGGATGCGGGAACTTCGCTGGTTCGGTTACGTGATGTTTGCCGTCTCGGCGGTGTGGTTGCTGCTCTGGGACACGCCGGACGCCCTCAGCCGGGACCTCACACCCTTCGTCAATGAGTACATGCTCAGCTATGCCGCAGCGGTCATTCTGCCTGCGCTTGCGGGATGGGTGCTGCACCTGCGACGGAATGAGCTGTTGCCCCGGGAGCGGGCCGCGATACCGGTCTTCGCGTTGCGGTCCGCCATATTCGCGGCGGCGGCTGTGCCGGTTCAGCTTGAGGGGATATGGATTGCCATTTCCTGGGCCCTGCTGTCTGTGGTTTTTCTCGTACTGTCAGGTCAATTGAGAATGGCGGAGCTTCGGTGGCTCGGGTTCGGCCTGCTGGCAGCGACGATAGTTCGCCTGGTAGCTTTTGACACCTTCGGTGTGGACTCCGACACTTTCAGACCCGTCGCAAACTGGAGGTTCCTGGCATTTACCGCCGGCGTCGCAGCCCTGTACGTGGCGGCGTGGCTGGAGTATCGCCGCGGGGGAGACCTGCCTTTCCACTTCAACGAAATGGAGGAAAAGGCTGCTCTTCCCGCGCTCCTTGCTATGGCCAACCTCGTCACATTGTGGCTGCTTTCGGCGGAAATAATCGCCGCGGCAGACAGTGTGCTCTTTGGCCTGTCGCACAGCGTCAGCGAGAACGTGGCGAGTCTTGGCCTCAGCCTGCTGTGGGCGGTGTACGCTGCCATCCTGATAACCCTGGGGGTGGCCCGCCGAAGCCGCTGGATTCAACTGGCCGGCCTGGCGTTGCTGGCTGCGCCGGTGATCAAGCTGTTTGCCTTTGACTCCCTCCTGCTTGAGCAGGAATTCCGCGTAATTGCCTTCCTGGCGCTTGGGCTGCTCCTCGTCGCGGGTGGCTTGCTATACCAACGCTACAGTCGAGTTGTCAGAGGTTTCCTGTTCGAATAGCGTCGGCGGGCCGGCCATGCTCGTCGATTCACAATGGCGTGGTATGGCGTCCTCTCACTGCATTCAGAGGCCTGACACCACTTGCTTCACTACCTGTATCGCGGACGGCGGCAAAGCGTATGCCAAGGAGCTACCGCCGATAGACGCGTAGGGATGGCCGAGTGGACGATGGCGGCGGTCCTGATATCCGTAGTTCACGCCTCATCGAGCGCCGTTTAGCTACAAAATCACAGCCAGTTCCTTTTCTCGTGGCCCTTGAAACAGCTTTGAGCGACATTGAGGGTCAAAGAGAGGAATGGCAGATTTGCTAGCTCGATGTCCAGTTAATTCAAGGGCTTTCCCACAGGGTGCTATTATCCGGACGCGCCGGGCCAGGCCGGGCCGTCCCATCCCGGCCTGGCAAACATATGGAGTGAATCCAGATGAGGACGCCACGACTCTTCCTGGGAATCTTTGCCCTGGCCCTCCCTCTGCCTTTGCTGCTGTCGGCCTGCGGCGGCTCTGATGAGCCGACGGGTGGGAAATCTTCGGAACGGGCCACTGCAGGGCCGACAGAGATGCCCAACTCTGAACGAGCCGCCGATGAGCCGACAGGCCTACCAGACTCTGAAAGGGCCACCGGTGAGCCGGAGGGCAATGAATCCTCTGGCCCGACCGCCCCGGAGCCGACAACGGCAAGCGCCGAACCATCGACCACGCTTGCGGCCACCACCGCGCCGCCACTGGCGCGGACCTCTACCACAACAGACCGAGAAGCGCTGATCGCTCACTATAACGCCACCGGCGGCCCAACCTGGACATACAACGATAACTGGCTGAGCGACGCACCCACTACCGAGTGGTATGGCGTCACCACCGATTTGTCCACCGACCGGGTGACATCGCTGGGCCTCAGAAACAACGAGTTGAGCGGGGAGACCCTCTCAGAATTGGGCAACCTCGCCAGCCTCACAGAGCTGACCCTCCACGAGAACCAGTTGAGCGGGGGAATACCGCCGGAGTTGGGCAATCTCGCCAGCCTGATAGTGCTGTTCCTCGAAGGGAACCAGTTGAGCGGGTGCGTGCCAGGCAGTCTGGAAGACCGGTTGGACTTTGAGTTCTCTGGCCTTGGCGACCTGCCATCTTGCTGAAGCCACGCACCCTCAGGCAGAGGCGGACAGCATATCGCCAGGAAGGCGCTCCCAGCGCGTGTTGACTATGGCGCGTGGCGCTGCCGAGAAACGGGTATCAGCCTCTCCTTCCGCCATCCTCCCGGTCGACGGCGGTTTGACCGGTCTAGCGCATGCTGACGACCTTGACCGCCAGACCTTCAGCCAACGTTGAAAGGTGGAGGCCAGGTCCAGAGTGAGTCTCCACTTATTCGTTTCCATGCTGCCGCTTCCCCAGATGGACAGGGCGAACGAAGAAGAGGAATCAATGCTCACCGGAAAATGGGCAACAGAAAAGGGCCGTACACATGGCCGTGCAGAGGGGGGCCGCCGCAATAGTTGCGACGGCCTCCTGCTTGCGGGACGGTTTAGCGTCTCGCGCCGACCGGCTCGGCCGCCGTGGCTGAAAACAGCCCTGTTCCTGCCGCTGGCAGGAGGCATCGGGCAGGTTGGTGGGTGACCTCGTCGCGGCCAGGCGACCCCTGGCCCTGCCCGTTGCCTCGTAAGGAAATGCTGCCGAAATTGCGGCACCCGGGATCACCCCAAGGATGCGTTCTATGTCGCCGGTGAAAGGCTCCAACTAGTAGACGACCATCATTGAAGTGATGGCTGGTAAGATGCAGGGAAGCGAGGCCCAAGGAAGAAGACTGTGCAGCGGGGTGGATGTGATGGTCAAGAAATACCGTGTGGGACTGACTGGGGAGGAACAGGAGGAACTGAGGGCACTGGTGTCCAAAGGCCGGGCTGCGGCCTATAAACAGACTCACGCGCGCATTCTCCTGCTCAGCGATGAGAACCAGTCTGGCGGACCGATGATGGACCAGGAGATATCCCGGGCCCTCAAGGTGGGCACCGCCACGGTGGAGCGGGTGCGCCGCCGGTGCGTGGAGGAGGGGGTTGACGCGGCCCTGGGGCGCAGGGAGCAACTGCGCCGCCGTCAGAGGAAGCTCGATGGCCAGGGTGAGGCCCACCTGATAGCCATGGCCATATCCCAGCCGCCGGAGGGACGGGTCAGTTGGACCATGCAGATGCTGGCCGATGGATTGGTGGAGCGGGAGATGGTGGACAGCATCAGCCCGGAGACGGTGCGCCGGACTCTGAAAAAAACGAACTCAAGCCTTGGCTGAAGGAGTGCTGGTGCCTCCCGCCCCAGGGCAGCGCCGAATTCGTGTGCGCCATGGAGGACGTGCTGGAGGTCTATCATCGTGAATACCAGGACAATGAGGTCCTGGTGTGTCTGGACGAGACCAGCAAGCAACTGGTGCAGGAGACCCGTACGCCCCTCCCGCCGCGGCCCGGGGCAGCCAGGGCCTACGATTACGAGTACCAGCGCAACGGGGTGAGCAACCTGTTCATGCTGTTCGCGCCTCTGGAGGGATGGCGCCGGGTGGAGGTTACGGACCGGCGCACCAGGACCGACTGGGCGGAGGTGGTGCGGAAACTGGTGGATGAGGACTATGCCGACAAGGAGCGGATAGTGCTGGTGATGGACAACCTGAACACCCACCATCCGTCGTCCTTGTACCAGGCCTTCGAGCCGGCGGAGGCACGGCGGATCGCCGAACGGCTGGAGATACACTACACGCCGAAGCACGGGAGTTGGCTGAATATAGCGGAGATAGAACTGGGGGTGCTGGCGCGGCAATGCCTTGATCGCCGGATACCCAGCCAGAGAGTTCTGGCACAGGAAACCGGAGCATGGCAGGAGCAACGCAACCGGGCGGCGATTCGAGTGGACTGGCGCTTCACTACCCAGGACGCCCGCATCAAGCTCAAGTCCCTATACCCCTCAATACAATAGCGGCGGACTACTAGGTACCCCCGCCTTGGGTCTGACGCCGTTAGGCCGGCGGCACTCGGTAGGCCAGCACTTTGAGCGCAGTGGCCCGGCGCTACCCGAAATCCAGTGAGGCCTCCCGGATGCCACCCCTTCCACCATCAGCGCACTCCGGATCCGCAGACAAACGTCCAAGCTGTACATCCGTCGGACCACCCATAGGCTCGGCTTCAAGCCTATGGGTGGCGGCGGGCGATTTCGCTGAACATCAACAAACTGGCGGTTGCAAATCGGCCCTGGATCCCGCTGCTGTATGCGAAGGTATCGCTACGCGCTGGCGAAAATCTCGTTGGCGATGTCCATGGCACCCCGGGCGAAAGGTATACCGGCGTAGAGCGTCATGTGGCCGAACACCTCGATGATCTGGTCCTGCGTAAACCCGATGTTCAGCGCGCCCCGGATGTGGCTCCGCAGGGGCCCCTCGCGGCCCAGCGCCGCCAGGCACGACATGGTGCAGATGGAACGGCTTGGGAGATCAAGCCCAGGTCGTGTCCAGGTCGCTCCCCAGTAGTATTCTCCGGTGGTACGCCCCAACTCCGCCTCAGCCTGCGTCGGCGGAGCCGGCCGTGGGGCGGAAGTGGTTCCCATGTAGTTCCGGCGGTACTCGTCCCCACGCTGGAACAGGCTGTCGGGATCTTCGCTGGAATCGTGGATGCGGGCGGGCGTGAAGTCTACCCCGCGCTCTTCAAAAACCGCTTTGCACAGCGTCAGTGCCTGGATGCCCGCCGGTGCTCCGCTGTACCAAGTGTCGTGAATGATCAACTCCACGGTCTGCTCCGGCGTCAGTCCCACGTTCAGTGCGTTGCCCAAGTGCCGCCTCAGTTGTACCTCGCGGTTCATGACTATGAGGCACGACAGCGTGACCATTTCCCGCTGCACCGGGGTCAGGGCCGGCCGCTTCCAGATGGTGCCGAAGAGCGCTTCCCCAAGGATCCTTTCCAGGTCCGGGGCGATGTCCCACGCCCCGGGCGCGGCCCCGGGGGTGATTTGGCCACCGCCAAACATTCTTCGCGTTTCCTGTCCTCGCTCGTAGCGATCGTCCAGTTCACTCATTGCGTGCCTCCACAGCGTGTGTTGCAGGATTCAAAACGCCGACAGTGTAAGGCGGCGTCCTGGCAGGCGCAACGGCTCCTCCCTACCCCAAAGGACCTTTTCCAAAGCTGCCGTTCCCAACTGATTACAGCCACCCCGCATCGCCGACCGGGAACGAAACGTTTTCCTCGGGAACAGAAGGTACGGGCGGTGGAACAACCGAAAGTTTGGTTGCGTAGAATGAGCGCACGCCGAGATGGTGCCCGCGGGGGCCCCTCGCAGTATCGGGACGGTGGCACAGATCCGCTGCACCCGACCAGACAATATATAGGGAAGCTTCCAGCTGAGTTTCACTTTGGAAGCGTAATCAGGCGTTGGCTCCCCTGCCCGGGTGGGAGGTCCCACGGAGTGGATGGGGCAGGTCCAACATACCGCTTAACACGCAATTCAATTGAATCTGTCTTCTGGTAGCACATTATTGGCGATCTACGATTCAGTCAGTAGCTATCAGTTTTGCGATAGAGATGCTCCTTTACACGGCCAGCGGCCTGTTGCCTATGTTGCTTACCCACCCCATTTTTACAGCCATCAATTCAATGGGGGCCGGCCAATAGAGCCTCACTGAAATGGTGGGATCTGCATTTGCCGGGTGCCAGGAATCGGGCCGGAGGTCTTGCGGGAGTGCTTCGGCCTTTGATGGCAGGGCGGTCCGGCAGCACCGTTTGACTTCGCCGCTCGGAGGGCCAAGCCGGAGCGGAAGTGGTTGACCCTCTGCTGCACCAAGGCTTTGGTGCCCGGGCACTGGTTTCCGGTGGGCTCTTGCCTTGCCCAACGCGCCTCATCGGCGTTGGAGTCCGGGCTGTAGCCCCGGCGGAGCCTGCCCTCGTGAAAACCGGGGGGCATCAGCCACAGGTTCAGCTCCGGTGTCTGCAGGTATGACCGCGTCAACGGACCCCTTCGGCAAGCTCAGGAGGGGTCCGTTGGAGTGGGGACCCCATTCCAGGGCCTGCGCCGTTGCCGATGACGTCCAGCCTTGGGCCAATACCAAGATAGCCTACTAACGCACCCGCTCCGGGGGCGCGGACGTCAGAATCTTGCGCCGGCGCAAATTGTTGACTTCCATCTGCCATTGTTTCTTCCATTGTTCCAGAACCCCCCTGACTCCCTCACGCCCATCGCCGATCCCTCCAGACGACTCGGAAAGCTAACCCAGTGACTTCGCGAATTCACCCCATGTCTCCTCGCTCTTCACCTTTGCTTTGGTTCAGTAGCGGGGCGCTGCATCGGCTTCTCAAGACTATCCAATTCCGACAGCCATACCCATGTACTCATGCAATGAAGGTTTCTATGCAGTTATAACACCCTTTTCGTCAAATGCGATAGCGCTGCCAGCCGATGTTGCGCGGTTTTGCCGCAACTTATACAATAGCTTATCCGCCTGCCGTTCACGCTTGGTCGAGTTGGCACGGATTTCGCCTGACCAACACCATTTTCCGTCTATAGGAAATGGTGCAAGGCCCCCAGACTTTTCAATTGGGAGCAACGCCCTCTATGGATGCGAATAGCATAAGAAATGTAGCCCTGCTTTCTCATTCCGGCGCTGGCAAGACATCGCTTTGCGAAGCGGTGCTCTTCAGCACCAAGGCGGTGACCCGTCAGGGCCGAATTGAGGACGGTAACACCGTCTCCGACTACGAACCCGAGGAAATCAAGCGAGCCGGCAGCACTCAGACCACCCTAATCGCTGCCGCAGCCGACGGTTGCAAGATTAACTTCCTGGACACTCCCGGCTACGATGACTTCATCGGGGAAGTAGTAAGTGCGCTTCGGGTGGTCGAGGGCGCCGCAATATTGGTCGCCGCACCTTCGGGCGTTGACGTTGGCACCGAGCGAGCCTGGAATATGTGCGAGTCGGGCAAGCTGGCACGGCTAATCGTCGTTAACAAGATGGACCGGGAGAACGCCGACTTCGAACGCAACGTAGCCGACATTCAGGCCACATTCGGGCGGCAGTGCGTGCCGTTCCAGATTCCCATAGGGCAGGCCG
Organism: Dehalococcoidia bacterium; assembly: GCA_965262865.1. Classification (GTDB taxonomy): domain Bacteria; phylum Chloroflexota; class Dehalococcoidia; order Lucifugimonadales; family UBA3495; genus VXOI01. Next base: position 3,822,533 of record OZ253565.1, on the reverse strand, counting down.
ACAGCTTCACGGGGGTGATCAACGTCGCCGACCCAAACGCGGACGTGCCGGCTGATCTGGCCGACGAGGCGGAGAGCGCCCGGGAGCGTCTCATCGAAGCCGCCGCAGAAAGCGATGACGAGTTGGCAGACCGGTATCTCAGCGGCGAAGAACTGACCGCAGAGGAAATCGAGGCTGCGCTGCGCGGCGCTGTGTTGCGCGGCGAATTGGTGCCAATTCTGGCGACCTCAGCCACCGACAACATCGGCGTGGGCGAATTCCTGGACATGACCCGCTCCTACATGCCATCCCCGGTGGACGGCGCCAAGCCCCGGCTGAGCAAGGCCGACTCCGGGGACGAGGTATCTTACGAGGCCGATCCAGACGCTTCCCTGGCCGCCATGGTCTTCAAGACCACGGCAGACCCCTTCGTCGGCAAGCTGTCTCTTTTCCGTGTCTACCAGGGCACCATCAAGAGCAACTCCGAGGCGTGGGACACCAACCAGGGGCAGTCCGAGCGCGTGGGCCAACTTTACCTGCCCAGAGGTAAGAACCAGGAGAACTTGGTCGAAATCACCGCAGGCGACATCGGCGCGGTCGGCAAGCTGTCGTCCACCGTAACCGGAGACACGCTCTGCGTCCGCGACAACCAGGTGACCTTCGATCCCATTCAGATGCCCGTGGGCTACTACCGCGTGGCGGTGTCTCCGGCATCCAAAGCCGATTTGGACAAGATGTCCATGGCCCTTGGCCGTATAGTGGAAGAGGATCCGAGCCTGCATATGTCCCGCAATGCAAGCACCAGCGAGACTCTGATCACCGGCTTGGGCGAAGCGCAAATCGACGTGGCGATGGACAAAATCAGGCGGAAGTTTGGTGCCGACCTGCGGGTCAGGCTACCACGGGTCCCGTACCGCGAGACCATCACCCGCATCACGCAAAGCGAATACACCCACAAGAAGCAGTCGGGCGGGCATGGCCAATTCGGTTGCGTGTTTCTCCGCCTCGAGCCCATGGACCGCGACCAGGGCTTCCAGTTCGGCAATGAGGTTGTGGGCGGGAGAGTCCCCAGGGAATACATACCCTCGGTGGAAAAGGGAGTGGTCAAGGCCCTCGACGAAGGGGCGCTGGCCGGCTTCCCCATCGTGGACCTCAAAGCCGTGCTTTACGACGGCAAATTTCACGATGTTGACTCGTCGGGTATGTCCTTCGAGATTGCCAGCATCCAGGCGTTGAAGAAGGGCGTCAGCGACGCCAGCCCGATCCTGCTGGAGCCGGTGATGCGGCTGTCGGTTACGGTGCCAGAAGCCTACACTGGCGAGGTGATGAGCGACCTCAACGTCAAGCGCGGGCGCATTCTGGGCATGAACCCGGAGAACCGCGTTACGGTGATTGACGCCGAGGTGCCCCAGTCTGAGCTGCTGCGCTACGCCCAGGACCTGCGGTCACTGACCCAGGGCCGCGGCTCCTACTCCATGGAATACGACCACTACGAGCCGGTTCCCCCCAACATGGAGCCGAGAGTCATCGAGGAAGCCAAGCGCATGCGGGAAGAGGACGATTAGGCCCGGCGCCCATAATCCGGATAATTGCGCACAGGGGCGGGTCTGGGACCCGCCCCTTAATTCGCGGCTATCATCAAGCAGTGCGGCTCAACGGAAGAAACTCAATGGGCGTTGCGCCGGGAGGGAGAGGCTTGGGAAGTAGAGGGCTTGTCTAACTACAACATGGTCCCGGAAAAGATTGAGTTAATTGACGGCAAGTTGTTCCGGATAGAAGAGTACCGGCTGACTATGCCGGCCCTTCTGCTGGAACACGTCGGTGTCAACCAAGCTGTCCGCGTACGGAATTCAGACGTTTGGCGGGCCGCTGTATCAAAGCTGCCCGCTTCCTAATTGTCTCAGCGGCCCGGCCCCTCTTTTCGTTTCTGCGTCGGGCCAACAGCGGAGAGCAGATCCGTCAGCCGGACTAAAACGCCCACGTGGGTTCGAATTCACCGAAGACGTCGCGGAACACGTCCATCATCTCGCCAAGAGTGGCGTACGACTTCACCGCCTCAATCAGCGGAGGCATCAGGTTCTCGTTGCCCTTGGCCGCAGCCTCGAGGGCGCGAAGTTTTTCCGCCACGGCCCGATTGTCCCGCGTGCGCCGGACTTCGTTGATACCCTCGATCTGCAGTCGCTCGCCCTCGCGGTCTACGCGCAACAGGGGGATGTCGACTTCCTCGCCTGTTTTGTATTCGTTCACACCTACGGTGATACGCTCTCTTCGGTCTTCTTCCATCTGGTAAATGTAGGACGCCTCTGCGATCTCCCGCTGCAGGAAGCCGGACTCCAGTGCCGGGATCACGCCTCCCACGTCCTCTATTCGCCGGAAGTAGTCGTAGCTTCCCTCTTCCAACTGGTTAGTCATGACCTCGACGAAATAGCTGCCGCCCAACGGGTCCACTGTGTCGGTTACTCCGGTCTCGTGGGCGATGATTTGCTGCGTGCGCAGAGCCTGCAGGGCCGCTTCTTCGGAAGGCAGCGCCCACGCTTCGTCCTTGCTGTTGGTATGGAGCGACTGGCACCCGCCCAGCACTGCGGCCAGGGCCTGCAGCGAGACGCGTACCACGTTGTTGTCGGGCTGTTGGGCTGTCAGCGACTGACCGGAAGTCTGGGCGTGGAATCGCAGCTTGTGCGACCGGCTGTCTGTCGCGCCAAAAGTGTCTCTCATTTCCTGAGCCCAGATCCTGCGGGCCGCGCGGAACTTGCCGATTTCCTCGAAAAAGTTGTTATGCACGTTGAAAAAGAAGCTGAGTCTCGGAGCGAACTCGTCTACGCTCAAGCCACGTTCCTGCGCGTGACGGACGTACTCGAAACCGTCGGCCAGAGTGAAGGCCAGTTCCTGTACCGCGTTGGAGCCCGCCTCTCGAATGTGGTAGCCGCTGATGCTGATGGGGTTCCATCTTTGCACGTGCTTTGAGGCGAATTCCACAGTGTCGGTGACCAGGCGCATTGATGGGCGGGGTGGGAATATGTATTCGTTCTGGGCGATGTATTCCTTCAGAATATCGTTCTGAATCGTGCCGCCAACCTTATCCAGCGACACTCCCTGCTTTTCCGCCAATGCCAGGTACATTGCCCAGATGATGGCGGCCGGGGCGTTTATGGTCATGGATGTGGTTACCTGGTCCAGCTTGATGCCGTCGAACAGCGTCTCCATGTCCGCCAGCGACGACACAGCGACCCCGCACGTGCCGAACTCGCCGAATGCGCGCGGATCGTCGGTGTCGTATCCATAAAGGGTCGGCATATCGAAGGCCACGCTGAGGCCGGTCTGACCCTGATCCAACAGAAACTTGAACCGCTCGTTGGTCTCCTTGGGCCGTCCGAACCCGGCGAACATCCGAAGAGTCCACAAGCGTCCCCGGTAGCCCGAATCGTGGATACCGCGCAGGTAGGGGAACTCTCCGGGCAGTCCCACCGATTCCATGTAGCCGTCGCGGGCGGTGTCGGCAGCGGTGTATAGCTGCTCCACCGGCAGTTGCGAGGGAGTGCGGAACTCCGGTCGTCGCTGTGCGGCCGGGTTCTGCCGCTCCTTCCACTCGGCGGTGCGCTCGTTCAGGTTCTGCAATTCCTGGTCGGAAATCAAGTGATTACCTCCGTAGTGTCCGAGTCATGCGCACAACGATATGGACGGCGACAACAGGCAGCCGTCAGGGATGCTCTGTAAAGGCAGTCTAGTCAGGGGTGGTGCGGGGTGTCAACGCGGGCTAGAGGCAATGGAGATAGTTCAGGGAAAGCAGCTACAAAAACGGTCATTCAGAGAAAAGGAAATACCGGCGCCGGCCCACCCTAAGCACATCCTCTTGGGATACAGTTACTGAGGACCGTGAATCGTCCAATCGTTGAGTTTCACCCGATTGCTTCAGCAATTCCACCCCGCCCTGGACTATAAGACGCCGGACCTCTGCATTGCTGAGCTGAACTCCTCCCTCTCGCAAAGCCCCAACCACAAGGTTATCCACCCGGACATCGTAACTTATAGAGCCCGTTGCGCTAACCGTAGGTGTCTCACCCCCCAAACTACCACGGAGTGAAATTTTAGGAATATCGTCCGGCAAGCTGCGGCCCTGTACGACCCGCTCGAAGTGGGTCTGGGCGGCGTCGGCGGAGGCTGAGTCGTGGAACTGGTTGGTAATGCTCCAGGCCAGTAGCTTCTTGTGTTCCATTGGATTTACCGAGTCCAGGTCCAAGTCCCTTTTCAGGTCCGCGAGGCTGGAGGGTGGCAGGTCGGTAAGGAGTTCGTAGTAGTTCACTATCTGGGCATCGCCGATGGACATTATTTTGCCGTACATGTCCTCAGGGCGCTCGTCGACGGCCACGTAGTTGTCCAGGCTCTTGCTCATCTTCTGGACGCCGTCTGTACCGACCAGAATGGGCATCATGAAGCACTGCTGGGGTGTCTGGCCCATCATACCCTGCAGTTCCCGCCCCACAAGTAGGTTGAACATCTGGTCGGTGCCGCCGAACTCCACGTCGGACTCGATGGCCACCGAGTCGTAAGCCTGCAGCAACGGGTACAGCAACTCTGTTAACGCGATGGCGCGCTGCTCCGCGAAGCGCTGGGCGAAGTCTGCTCGCTGCAGGAACTGGGCAACCGTGAAGCGGCCGGTCAGCCCGATTACGTCCGCCAGCGTGAAATTGCCAAACCACTCGCTCTGTTCGACCACCTGGGTACGGTCCCTGTCGACCACCTTGAAGAACTGACGCAGATAAGACTGGGCGTTCTCCATCACCTGCTCATGAGTGAGCATGGGGCGAGTTGCCGACTGTCCGCTGGGGTCTCCGATCTGGGCGGTCCAGTCGCCTACGATCAGGATGACCTGGTGCCCCATGTCCTGAAGCTGTCGCAGCTTTCGCAGGCCAACGACGTGGCCGAGGTGGATGTCAGGGCGACTGGGGTCGAATCCCATCTTAAGCCGCAGAGGGCGCCCCGAGTTGAGCAGGCGGATAAACTCTTCGCGGGAGATAATCTCGCTGACGCCGCGGTTGACGATGGAGTCCAGGGTCTCGGGGCTGAGCAATTTCCCTCCTCTACCTGGCCCAGCTTTATCCGACTTGGGCGAGCACCGCGCGGGAATCGGAAACGTCTTGTCCTATCCGCGCGATCAGTGCATCGATGTCCGCAAAAGTTTCCTGATTGCGCACCTTGTCGACGAACTCAACGGTCATCTGCTGCCCGTAGAGGTCCCCGCTGAAGTCCATCACATACACTTCAACCAGCCGCTGTGTCAGGCCGAAGGTGGGCCTGACGCCGATGGAGGTGGCGGATAAGTGGCGCTTGCCGCCGAAATGGGCCCATGTCGCGTAAATACCATCGCCGGGCCATAGCAGGCCGGGATATACGTCGATGTTGGCGGTGGGAAAACCAAGGGTTCTGCCCCGCTGGTCGCCGACAACTACTGTGCCGCTGAGGCTGTGATTGCGTCCCAGCAGACCGGATCCTCGGGAAACATCTCCGGCAACGACAGCTTCTCGAACGACCCGGCTCTTCACCGGCTGTCCGGCGAGCTCGAGGGGGGGAACCGAACGGACCCAGAATCCCAGCCGCTGTCCCTCCGCCTGCATATAAGCGAGGTCTCCCTCGCGCCCCTTCCCCAAAGCTGAGTCGGGGCCAAGCACCAGCCCCTTCATCCTCATGGTGTCGCTGAGCAGTTCGGCGAACTGGCGCGCCGTGACCTGAGAAAGCTCTTCGGTGAACTCGAGGGAAGCTACCAACTCGATTCCGGCTTCCTTGAGTAGGGAGAGCTTGTGCTCAGGTGTGGTGAGGTAGCTCGGAAAGGTTCCGGGACGGAACACGGTCACCGGGCGGTTGGAGAAGGTGACGACGGAGGGGATACAGCTCGGAGTGGTCCATTCAATCAGGTGGTTTAGCAGGTGCTTGTGGCCTAGATGTACCCCGTCGAACACGCCGACGGTCAGTACAGTATCCCTGTCGGGGGCAAAGCCGGCCAGACGCTGGCTGAAGCTCATCTGAATTGTGGTCCCCTATATTGTCCGGGCGTCCCTGCTTCCTGGGGCCCTGAGCAGTGCATACGAGCATAGAAATGCCGTATTAACTCGATGCTGGGCTGTGGCACGGGGGTAAAAGTCAGCGGCTTAAGCTGAATGCGCCACGTAGCGGATGGTAGCACAGCGCCTAGGTAGCGTCAACTAAATCCGGGCAGCCAACAGGCCCTTTTCGTTACATTTCAAGGGTTGTGCATCCACTCGAATAGCAGTAGCATAACACTCAATTCTTGGTTTATATATTAAATTTAGTTAAAAATAGATTGAAATTTTCTATCAATATCGATGCTCGCCTTGTATAATTTTCCTTTGTCCGAACCATGCGTGTAGGTGGCGGCGAAGCCCGGGGAAGGCGCCTGAGAGGGGCTGTCTCGCCAGGGGTGAGGCCAACCACCGAAAGGACGAGGGCGGCAATCTTTAACATTTTGGATTTCGACCAGTACCAGGACGGAAGGGTGCTGGACCTCTTTGCAGGTACCGGCAGCCTGGGCATCGAGGCCCTCAGTCGAGGCGCCGCGTGGGCGGATTTCGTGGAACGCGACCGGAGGCAGTGTGCGGTCATTCGAGCGAATCTGTCCGCCATCGGTTACGAATCCATGGCTGAGGTTCGTCAGGCCGACGCGACCCGTTCCCTGCCGCTGCTGTCAGGCAACTACAGCCTGGTGATGCTGGACCCTCCGTACCGTATGGGGGCTTTTCACCCCGTTATGGAGGCCATAGCAGGGCAGCCGGGTCTGGTGGCTGCGGATGGGGCTGTGGTGGCAGGGCACTCCCGTCAGGCCGATCTCCACGCGGCCTACGGTAGCCTGCGGAGGGTCATCTTCCGTCAATACGGGGACAATGCGGTGTCCATCTACCTGAACGAGCCTGGAGACGAACTGAACGAGCCTGGGGACGAATCCGACGGTTCTCAAGGAATATCGGAATAAACATGGTAATTGCGCTATATCCCGGCAGTTTCGACCCGGTCACAGTTGGCCACCTGGACATCACTTCCAGAGCTGCCAAGTTGTTCGACGAGGTGGTGGTTGGCGTTTACGACACGCCTTCCAAGAGCCTCCTGTTCACGACCGACGAGAGGGTCGAGTTGTTTCAGCAGGCCTGCGGCCACCTGTCCAACGTGCAAGTGGTGAAGTACTCCGGGCTGACCGTCAGGTACGCCAAGGATATTGGGGCGGGAGTTGTGGTCAGGGGCCTGCGTAGCGGGTATGATTTCGAGTACGAATTTGAGATGGCCTTCATGAACAGCAAGCTGGAGCCAGATGTGGACCTGGTTTGCTTTATGACCTCACAGGACTACGTCTTCGTGAGCGCCAGTCTTTTGAAGGAGGTTGCCAGGCTAGGTGGAAACATCAGGGAGATGGTCCCTCCCAACGTGGCGGAAGCTCTGTATTCGAAATTCGAAAATCCGGTCCTTGAAGGGCAGTGACCGGGAGAGGGGATTATCATAGATATTATAAATGTCATCGACAAACTGGAGACACTTATCGACACTAGTAAGGCTGCCCGAGCCGGCGGTCACATCTTGGTGGAACGAACCAAAGCCATGGAACTGGTGGACCAGCTCCGCTTGACCGTGCCGAAGGAAATGCGGGCGGCCGAGGAAGTGCTGTCCCAGCGCGACCACATCATCAACCTGGCCCAGACAGATGCCCGCCGCACCAAGTCCCAGGCCGAGGACGACTACCGGGAAAGGCTGGACAAGCACGAGCTGTTGATGCAGGCGGAGCAGAGGGCAGCCACCCTGCTGCGCGACGCCGAGGATCGGGCCCGCCGTATGGTGGATCAGGCCGAACAGCAGTCAGAGGCCACTCGCTCTGATGCAGACGCCTATGCTTTGCGCAGCCTGCGGACCCTTGAGCAGGAGCTTAGCGGCATCACTTCCGCGGTGCGCCGGGGGATCGATGTCCTTTCCGGTCCGGCGACGGCCACCCTGACCACCCAGTACTTCGGCGACCCTGAACCCGTTCGTTAGAACGGGAAGACAGTTTCTCAATGGAACCGTCAATTGACTCACGCCCGCCACGAGGCGGAGAGCAGCCCGGGTAATTCCGCAACGCTGCATTCGTCGGGACAGACCAGACGGCCAGCGCAGGGGCAGCCACAAACCGGTTGCCCCTGCCGTTTGCCAAGGACACGATTGGCCTGTGGCAACCTCTCTTCAAACTTCCGCATATACGCTCGGGTTGACTTGAATTTGGCTCAGGCATACAATTTTTCATTATTTCGGACTCATTCGGAGGGAGAGCTAATGAAACAGATGACTGTTGACAGCATCCGGGTCAGTCCGATGAACTACCAAAGGGTGGTCATTCTCAAGGAGAATGATTCCGACCGTTACCTGCCCATCTGGATCGGCCCCGCTGAGGCCGACGCCATTGCGGTAAAGTTGCAGGACCTCAGTGTGCCCCGCCCTCTGACCCATGATCTCCTCCGCGAGGTTATCGACAAGCTGGGCGGCTCTATCAAGCACATACTGGTCAACGATCTCCAGAACGACACTTTCTACGCCACCATTACCATTGAGGTAAACGGCAACAGTGAGGACATCGACTGCCGCCCCAGCGATGCGGTAGCGCTTGCGGTGCGGGCCAAGGTGCCCATCTACGCCAATGAGACGGTCTTGGACAAGGCCGGAATACACCTTGACAAAGAAGGTAAGCCTGCCGGACAAGGTGACGCGATCGAGCCGACCGCAGAACCTCGCAGTGAGGTGAAGGAAGAGGAGCTGGAGGGGATGTCAGCTTTCACTGATTTCATCGACTCGCTAGACTTGGAGGACTTCGGAAACCGGTAGTTCCCAGGGCTTCAGCTGAAATCCCAAACTCCGATTGCGACTATTGCGGTCCCGATGGGTTCCATCGGGACCGGCTTTGTTATCGGGTAAGGCCCAGGGTGCCCCGGCATCTCCGGCCAGCCCAAATGGCTGCATTGAAACGACGTGGTTGTCAGGTGAAATTCTGATTGACTTCTCCTTAGCACGGTGATAACATCGCGCCGTTTGAATTGAATGCCGTCTGGTCTGAGCGGTGCTATGACCCGTCGCCTCGTTGCCTTGAGGCTCTTGGGACTGGGCTGGTATGTGGCCACCTGCGTGGTATTGGGAACGGTCGGTGGTTTATTCTTGGACAAGTACACCGGAATGACGCCGATTTTCACCCTTGTCGGAGTGCTGTTTGGCACTTTTCTGGCCTTCTACGGACTATATAAGATGGTGAGCCCTTTGTTTAGCAACGCCCCAGCTACGCGCAACCCCCGGCCAGACGGAGAGAACTCCAAGTGAGCCGTGGGTTCCTGCTATTTGGGTTGCTGGTCATCGTGGCCCTTTCAATTGCGGGGCTAATAACCGGTGCTATTGGCGCCGGGCTCGTCCAGTCCGAAGAAGACAAGGCTACCGGACAGACGGCGGAAGGACCGTTCATCCCCAAGCCCGCAGTTCATCTTCCTGCCCAGGTTGTCGGACCCGTAGGCGCCCGCGACCACTACCTCGATTTCCTCCACGCCGAACACAAGGAACGGGAATACGGTGAGGAAAAGCTGGACGAGCATGCCCACGAGGCGTTGGAAGAGGGTCCCTATGTCGGAAACAACTTCATCATCACTAACACCCTACTTTCCTGCTGGATCGCCAGCATCGTCCTCGTGCTGATTTTCACTCTTGGGGCCCGGAAAGCGAGGCTCGTTCCGGGTCGCTTTCAGAACTTCTGCGAGATTGTCGTTGAGGGGCTCCTGAAATTCGTTGAAGGCACAGTGGGGCCGCAGCGGTCCCGTATGCTTTTCCCGATGATAGCCACCATTTTCCTGTTCGTGCTGATAAACGCGTGGATCGGGCTCCTTCCCATCTATCCGTCGCTGGGCTTTATGACCGACTGGGGTATCGTAGAGATTCACCTCCTGCGCCCGGCGGGCACCGACATCAACATGCCGCTGGCCCTGGCCCTCATTTCCTTCGTATTCGTTGAATACCTAGGATTGCGCATGCTGGGGATCGGCTACCTGGGAAAGTTCATCAGGGTGCGTAGCCTCGTCTCCGGTGTGACCGCGCTATTCAGGTTCAGACTGCTGGATGCCTTCCAGGGCCTGCTGGACTTTTTCTTTGTCGGTCCACTTGAGGCGTTCAGCGAGTTTGTGAGGCTCATAAGCTTCACCTTCCGTTTGTTCGGAAATATGACTGCGGGCGAAATCTTGGTGCTTGTGTCCGCCTTCCTAGTTCCCTTTGTGGCCACGGTGGGGGTCTACGGCCTGGAACTTCTCGTAGGGTTCATTCAGGGACTTATCTTTGCCGGCCTGACTCTCGTGTTCGCGGCCATCGCCATGACGGCGCACGAGCACGAGGAACACGAAGAGCATCACTAGAGAGTATTAGCTGAGGGATCTTTTTCCTGAGAGGGAAAGCGATTTACCGAGAGGGGCGAATTATCATGGAGTTCTTGATTTTCGGAATGGTGCTAGCCACGGTGGGAATCGCCGCTGCTGCTCTGGGCGGCATATTCGCCATTTACTCGTCAAGACAAGACTAGAGCGTCAAAACCGGCCTATACTAGAGTAATCATCCAAGGAGGGGAGATGGAAATCCTTTCGGCACTGTTGAGTCTACCGCTGGCCCAGATTGAAGCGGACGCAGCCAAGCTGCTGGGCGCTGGTATTGCTATTGGTCTGGGGCTGATCGGCCCGGGCATTGGCATAGGTATCTTGGGCGCAGCCGCGATGAGCGCCATCGGTCGCAATCCGGAGGCCACCGGTAACATCCAGACCAACATGATTCTCGGCATCGCGTTTGCTGAGGCGCTGGGCATTTACGCCCTGGTGGCCGCGATTATGATCGGCTTCATCTTCTAGCGTAGCTGAGGACGAAATGCTGGAGACACTGGGAATACACTTCCCAAGCCTGCTCATCTACCTGATCAACTTCCTGTTGGTCCTGGCCCTGCTGTTCTTGTTTGCGTACAAGCCTATACTGCGGCTTATGGACCAACGGGCCGACCGGATCCGGGAGAGCCTCGAGGCTTCCGAGCGTGCGCGCGAGGAAGCCGCCAGTTCCCAGGCTGCGGTTGAAGAACAACTGGTGGAGGCTCGCCGCGAGGGGCAGCGGATCATGGACCAGGCCCGCGAGGTCGCCGAACGTTTCCGCGCGGATGAAATGGACCGGGCTCGTGGCGAGGCTGAGAATTTCGTGTCCCGCGCTCAGGCTGATATCCAGCGGGAGCGAGACGCTGCCATCGAGGAAGTTCGGGCTAGTTTCGGCGACTTGGCCATTACGGCGGCCGAAAGAGTGGTTCGGCGTTCGCTGGACCGCCAGGCCCATGAAGACCTGATAGCCCAGGTCCTGGAAGAAGGCGAAAGCCTGCGAAGGGGTTAGCTGACCGATGGCGGAAATGGTCTCAGGCAGGAGATACGGGCAGGCTGTCTTTGAACTGGCCCAGGACGAAGGTGAGGTTGATCGCTGGGGTCAGGACATGGCTGTCGTTGCCGAGGCGTTTGGTGAGGCTGATTTCAGCGCTTTACTCAAGCATGCCAGCGTTTCGGCTGAGGGCAAGCAGAAGGCCATTGAAGCGGTCCTTGGCGATATTAGCCCTATGGTCCGGAACATGGTGAACATCTTGGCAGCCAGGGGCTTGGTTGATGCCATCCCGGAAGCCTGCCGGGAATACTCTGACCTGCTGGACCGGCAAGAGGGCCGACAGCGGGTTGAGGTTACCACCGCAGTGCCCTTGGAGCCCGTGGAGGTGGAACGCATCACCAGCTTTGTGGCTGGCCTTATTGGCCGTGAGGTGGTGGTGACGGCTCGAGTGGACGAATCTATTCTGGGTGGACTGATTGTACAGATTGGCGACCGCCTGCTGGACGGCAGCACCCAGTCTCGGCTGAACGGACTGCGGGAACAAATAAATCTGGGCTTACGATAAGCTCCACGCCGCCGAGGACGGGAGCCAATTCCTTAAGGCTTCCCGATCTGGCCGGGCCAATTCTACCGGTGTGGAGAGTCTGTGCCAGTTACTCCTCTGGGGGGTGTTCCTCTAAAAAACATAAAAACATGGACTGGTCTCATTAATTGAGCGGCAAATCGAGGAGTTCGACAAAGACTTAGCCAAGCGTCAGCTACGCCTCATGGCCACCGTAGCAGTCTCGCTGGAGCATTCCGACTTCGAAAGGATAGCCTCTAGTATCCCTGAGATATTTGGCACAAAGGCGTCGGTGACGGTCCATGTTGACGAGTCCATTCTGGACGGTCTGGTCATCCAGATGGGAGACCGGATGCAGGATGGAACCGCCAGGACAGGCTGAGGAGATTGCGAATACAGCTGCAGACCCGTACCACTTAAAAATTTGGCTACGACTACTGCGTAGGGTTTCGGACATTGCCTTTGTGACGGGGAATATCCCTGTCTCTTGGTTTTTTGGGAAAGCACTAATTCAATGAGCAAGGAGAGCCTCATATGGCTACCAGGGGACTGGACATAGTTTCGCTGATTAAGCGCCAGATCGAGGAGTTCGGCGGCGACTTGGCCCTGGTGGACGTGGGTACCGTGGTCAAAGTGGGCGATGGTATCGCCAGTATCCAGGGCCTGCAAGGGGTTCGCTCCAACGAGTTGCTGGATTTTGGAAATGACATCCTGGGTATGGCGTTGAACCTGGAAGCAGACCTGGTTGGCGCCGCCATCTTGGGCGACCCCAATGCCGTCAAGGAGGGCGACCGGGTTCGCTCGACCGGTCGCATCATCGAAGTACCAGTCGGTGACGCACTTATCGGCCGCGTCGTAGATCCCGTGGGACGACCTCTGGACGGCAAGGGAGCAGTGAGCACCAGTGGCAGCCGCTCCGCCGAAACCGTGGCCCCCAACGTGGTGGTGCGCCAGTCGGTGAATACGCCGGTGCAAACCGGCATCAAGGCCATCGACGCGATGATCCCCATAGGGCGAGGGCAGCGTGAATTGATCATTGGCGACCGCTCCACCGGCAAGACCGCGATCGCCATCGATTCCATCATCAACCAGAAGGGCGGCGACCTCATCTGTATCTACGTCGCCATTGGCCAGAAGCAGGGCAAGGTGGCCCAGGTGGTGAGTTCGCTGGAAGAAGCAGGCGCCATGGGGCATACCATCGTGGTAACGGCCGGAGCGTCCGACCCGGCGCCTCTGCAATATCTGGCTCCGTACGCCGGGTGCGCCATGGCCGAGGAATTCATGGATCAGGGCAAGGACGTGCTGATCGTTTACGACGACCTGACCAAGCACGCCTGGGCCTACCGGCAGATGTCCCTTTTGTTGCGCCGTCCCGCAGGACGCGAAGCCTACCCCGGCGACGTGTTCTACCTCCACAGCCGCCTTCTTGAGCGATCAGCGCGCCTGGACGAGGAGCACGGCGGGGGCTCCATAACCGCTCTGCCCATCATCGAGACTCAGGCTGGCGACGTATCGGCCTACATTCCGACTAACGTGATTTCGATTACCGACGGTCAGATTTACCTGGAACCGGAGCTCTTCAACTCCGGAATCCGGCCTGCGGTGAACGTGGGTCTGTCGGTGTCTCGCGTGGGTGGTGCTGCCCAGACTCGTGCCATTCGCAAGGTTGCTGGACGCCTGCGCCTTGACCTCGCCCAATACCGTGAGCTGGCGACCTTTGCCCAATTCGGCACAGCCGACCTCGACGCCTCAACTCGCGCACAGTTGGCGCGCGGCCAGCTTGCCACCGAGGTGCTCAAACAGGCCCAGTACGCACCCCTGCCCATGGACCAGGAAGTGGTTATCCTCTTCGCGGTGAACTCCGGCGCCATGGAAGACGTGCCGCTGGAACGCACGGCCGAATTCGAGGACGGTCTGCTCCGCCATGTGTCCAGCAGCCACCCGGACATACTGGAGAGCATCACCGAGACCAATGACATTACCGACGAGACCGAGGCCAAGCTGAACCAGGTCATTTCGGACTACAAATCCACGTTCGGCATCTAGAACTTAACGCTCTGATCCTTATCTTAATGGGGAGGAGCGCAGACGGGATAGACAGAAAGAATGCCCAGCGTCAGAGATATACGGCGTCGCATACGAAGCGTGGAAAACACCGGCAAGGTGACCAATGCTATGTCGCTTATTGCGGCATCAAAGATGCGGCGAGCACAGAACGCGGTATTACAGGGACGTCCCTACTCAGAGAAAATTCAGGACGTAATAGCCCACCTGGCGGCTCAACCCTCTGACGACATATCGGCCTCACAACCGCTCTTGCAGGTGCGGCCGGTGGGGCGCATCGCAGTTCTGGTTATCAGCCCGGACCGCGGCCTCTGTGGGGGAATGCACGCTAATCTGAACCGCCGCGTCGGCCAGTTTATGCTGGATCAGGATGTTCCGGTGCAGGTGGTGGCTGTGGGCCGCAAGGGCCGGGATTTCATGGTGCGTTCGGGTAGCGACCTCAGGGCAGTCTTCACTGATCTGGGCGAAACGCCCTCGCTGCTCGACACCGTGGTCATATCCGAAATGCTCGTTGACACCTACGCAACGGCAGAGGCCGACGAGGTCTATGTCGCCTACACCCGCTTCAACTCCACGCTCTCACAGACGCCGGTCGTTGAGCGCCTGCTGCCTGTAACCCCCTCTGAACTGACCGGCTCCGAGCGCGTAGGCTACATTTACGAGCCGGACAACCTGGTGGTTCTACAGAGACTGCTGCCTCGTTTCGTGGAGATGCAGGTCTACCATGCCCTGCTGGAGTCTATCGCCAGCGAGCAGTCGGCCCGCATGGTTGCCATGCGCAACGCCACCGACAACGCCAAGCAGTTGGGAGAGGACCTCACCTTGGTGATGAACAAACTGCGCCAGGAAAGCATCACCAACGAGCTGCTCGACCTGATTGGCGGCATGGCCGTTTTGGAAGGATAGACTATGAGTCTTATCATCAAGGAATACGCCGTTGCCGGCAACCGCCGCAGCGATACGGTGCGGGTCTTATATGACACCGGCGCGGGTATCTCTTTGGTGCGGCGCGACATCGCCGAACCTCTTGGGGATCTAACAACGTCACCGATTCCCATACAATTCAAGATGGCCAGCGGCCAAGAAACATTTACTGTTGATCAAGTAAAAACTCTTGCTGTAAATGTCGACGGGACTCCCCTTGTTTACATGTTCTGCATCACGGACGACTTGTCCGAGGAACTCACCATCGGCACAGACATGATGCATAAGTTCAAAATCAGTCTCGATCTGGACAACCAGGCAGTTTCCATCGACTCGCGGGCCCTGCACCTCAGGGCCTAGCCCCGGCCCGCGTCAATCCGGCTTCAGGAGAAGAACATGGCTACCGGCAAGATCGTACAGGTAATTGGTACTGTAGTTGATATTGAATTTCCCGCCGATGAGTTGCCCAATCTCTTCGATGCTGTTGAGGTGGACAATAACGGCGAACTGCTCGTGCTGGAGGTTCAGCAGCACATCGGCAACAACTGGGTGCGTTGCCTGGCCCTGGGAGCCACCGAAGGATTGGCGCGCGGAATCGATGTCAACGATACTGGCGCCCAAGTGTCCGTGCCCGTGGGTCCCGAAACCCTTGGCCGGCTGTTCGACGTAACCGGAACTCCCTTGGACAACCTCGGCCCGGTGGAGACCCCTCTGCGATGGCCCATTCACCGTGCCCCGCCGGCTTTCGACGACCAGAGCCCCAGTGTCGAAATCCTGGAAACAGGTATCAAGGTATTTGACCTGATAACACCCTTCATGAAGGGTGGAAAGATCGGGGCCTACGGTGGCGCCGGTGTGGGCAAGACCGTGATCATTCAGGAGCTCATCCGCAACATCGGCGCGGTCCATCAGGGCGTGTCTGTGTTTGCTGGGGTGGGCGAACGCTCGCGCGAGGGCAACGACCTCTGGCACGAAATGCAGGACTCCGGTGTGCTATCCAGCACCGTGCTGGTTTTCGGGCAGATGAATGAGTCGCCTGGTGTAAGGGCTCGGATAGGCCTGACCGGACTGACCATGAGCGAGTACTTCCGCGACGAGCAGAACCAGGATGTGCTGCTCTTCGTGGACAACATATACAGGTACATTCTCGCCGGTATGGAAGTGTCGGCGCTGCTGGGCCGGATGCCGTCTGCGGTGGGCTACCAGCCTACCCTGAGCACCGAGATGGGGGCGCTGCAGGAGCGTATCACCTCCACCCGCAGCGGCTCCATCACATCCTTCCAGGCCATTTACGTTCCAGCCGATGACTACACAGACCCTGGTATCGTTACCACCTTTGGTCATTTGGACGGGGTAGTCTCGCTGGAGCGCTCGCTTGCCGCACAGGCGCTCTACCCTGCGGTGGACCCGCTTGCCAGCTACTCCCGGATTCTCGAGCCTCGCATAGTCGGCGAGGAACACTACAGGCTGGCCCGTGGCGTACAGCAGGTCTTGCAGCGGTATCGGGAGCTGCAGGATATCATCGCAATCCTGGGAATCGAGGAGCTATCCGAAGAGGACAAGTTGACGGTGTTCCGCGCCCGCAAGATCCAGAGGTTCCTGACCCAACCCTTTTTCGTCGCCGAAACTTTCACCAGCCAACCGGGGAAATACGTGCCGGTGCGGGAGACTGTTCGTGGATTCTCAGAGATCCTAGAGGGCAAGCACGATGACCTGCCCGAACAGGCATTCTACATGGTCGGCACCATCGACGAGGCCATCGAGAAGGCGGAAGGAATACGCGCGCAGGGGTAGCGAACTATCATGCCGATGATGCTGGAAATCACTACCGCCGAAAGGCAGGTCTACGGCGACGAAGTGGACATGGTCATTGCCCCTGGTATCGACGGGCAGTTGGGTGTCTTGCCCCGCCACGCTCCTCTTATGACCATACTGCAGCCAGGTGAGCTTACCATCCGCAAAAATGGCGCCGACACTTATTTTGCCGTAACCGGCGGGTTCATGGAGGTGCTCGGCGACCGTGTGATCATCTTGGCCGACGCCTGTGAGCACTCCGAGGAAATAAGCGAGGAACGTGCTCAGGAAGCCATGCGTCGCGCTCAGGACCGGATCGCCGGCCGTCCAGCAGAAATGCAGATGCAGAGGGCACTGGCTTCCCTGCGCAGGGCCCAGGCTCGCCTCGACACTATCCGTCGCCGCCGGCCTCGTCCTGGAAGCGGCCAGTTGCCACCCTCAGTTAGCAGCTCAGGATAATCGAACGCACTGAGGAAATATCGCGGTGCTAAATGCGGTCTGATGGAGAATGCTTCCTCCTCCCTAACGGGAGGAGGATTTTTTGTGCTCAGTCGTCGTTGGAACTGTTGATGTAGTAGGTCATTGACTGGAGGGATAGCACGGGGTCGATGTTGCGGATTTTCACTCCCTCACGGACGTGAGGGATGATCGGGGCGTAGTTCAGGATGGCTCGAATTCCGCAGGCTACCAGTTGGTCCACAACCTCCTGCGTGTGGGAAACCGGCACAGCAACGATGGCTATGCTGATCTTTCGTTCCGCAACAACCCTACGCAGGTCATCCAGCGAATGGACCGTCAGCCCGCCCACGTCCTCGCCGATGACTTCGTTGTTGACGTCAAATGCAGCCACAAGGTGGAATCCGTCGGGAGTGAACCCGGGGTAGTTGACGATGGCCCGTCCCAACCGGCCCACTCCAACCACGGCCACGTTCCAAAACGAGTTGACACCGAGGATCTGGCGCAGCCGCTCAAGCAGATCGAGTACGCTGTAGCCACGTCCCTGCTTGCCGAACCGCCCAAAGTAGCTGAGGTCCTTCCGAATCTGCGCCGGCGTCACCTGCAATTTATCGCCAAGCTGCTGGGAACTCACCACCGTGATTCCGTCTTCCATCAGGCGATTGAGAATTCGCAGGTATTGGGGTAGCCGGCTTACGACTACCTCAGGCACCTCGGAGCGGGAGAAATCAGCGGACAAGGGGACACCGGCCATGGGGAATCCAGTCTCCTAACCGGGCTGCCGAGGGTGAAGGTGTTAACAGGGTTGGGTACGATTATAATCTATAGGTCAGCCTAATCCTCGTCAACAAGAGTGTAACCCGGCATTCCTTGCCTGGATTGCTACACCGCCTAGTGGTTTGGCTGGGTCCTTTTAGGAGTGGTGCCAAAGTGCACATTGGAATCTGCAAGCTGACTCTACACCTCCCTGAGGCATCCAGCCTAAAGGAAAAGCGGCAAATTGCCCGGTCGCTCTCGGACCGCATCCGCAACAAGTTCAACGTGGCGGTCGCCGAGGTGGAAGACGCGGACCGTCGGCAGCGACTCACCCTCGGAGTTTGCTGCGTCAGCAATCACCGGGGGCATGCTGACGCAATGCTTTCCAGCGTACTCGACTTCATTGAGCAGTCCCGGTTTGACGTCGAACTGGTAGACATTCAAAGTGAAATCATCGGCGGGGTGTAACCCGGGGCAACGTCGCCGATGGCTAGTCCATTGCGAAATTCCACTAGGGCCCGGGCCAAGACTTGCCCGGCAACCTGCTGTATGTTGTCGTGAGCGGCCCCATGCAGCGTCACGAATCGCTTGGGCCGACTGGCCGCCTGGTATAGCTTTAATCCCTGCCAGTGCGGGACTATTTCGTCCAACTCTCCATGCACAATAAGCAGGGGGGTTTTCACCCTCCGGATGCGCTTTATGGAATCGAAATGACCTCTAACCAGCCATCCTGCCATTGGAATCGAGACGGTTAGCTTCGTCATATCCTTTATTGACGAAAAGGGGGCCACCAGGGCCATTCCTGCAGGTGGATGCTCTACGGCCAGTTCTATGGCAATTGCCGCTCCGAGGGAGTGGCCGAAGTAAACCATGCGGCCGGGATCGATCTCGGGACGGGTTTTCAGGTATACCAATGCAGCGCGGGCGTCAAGATAAGTGCCATGCTCTGTTGGGTGGCCCTGACTGTTTCCGTATCCGCGGTAGTCAAAGATAAACTGGTGGACGCCCAACAAGTGGTGGGCTTGTTCCAGTTGTCCTATTCGGGTACCGACGTTGCCCCCGTTGCCATGGAACCAAAGCCACGTCTGGGTGCTGGGGCTAGCAATATCCGATGGGGCTGGCAGGAACCATCCGTGTAGAGTCAGGCCGTCGGCAGATTCCAGGTACACGTCCTCATACCGGAGTCCTGCCTGTTCCGGGGTATAGGCGACCTCCGATTCGGGGGAAAAGAGGAAGCGTTTTTCGGCCCAGCCCCAGAACATAAATCGCCTGGCAATAGCCTAGGCCGAGATGACGGCCTGGCCCCTGGTCTTGAGCAACTCAGGCAACTGCTGTGAGAAGTCCCTTTTCGTGAGCACAGCGTCGCATCCCAACGCTCGAGCCTTTCGGAGCGTTCCGGCATCGCCGTGGGGGCCGTAAGCGATCAGCGGGGTAGAAATGTTCCCGCCATCCTGTGACTTAAGGGACGATGACAAGAGCGCCACACCCTCCACCCAGGCCGATTCCTCAGCCTCAAGGTCAACGAGTGCCAGGGCCACCTCACGTCCGGCTGTAGACTTGAGGAGTCCGGCCGCCGAATTGCCGTAGATGGCCTCCAGACCAAAGCGCATGGCGGCCGATTCGATTCTCGGTATGAAGAAAAGGTTCCCAGTCAAGACGAGGGCGACTGGAGGCCGAGCTTCTGTTTCTTCGGGCTGTTCTGACATATCACCGCACCGGCGGCGCACCAAAAGGCACCGCTAAATGGGAGGGTGGGTATGATCCCTGCTCTCCTCTTATGGTATCCAGTCTGTCGACAATGTCGCGCCGCTCGGGCCGGTCCTCCTCGCAACTCGAGCACCAGACCAAAGCCTTGGACGAGAGCATCATGTTGTCTTTCTTGACCGTGATCGTTTCGATTTCAGTGGTGCAGATGCTGCATCTGCGAATGATGGTCACCTGGTCAATGGGTGGCATGGTCTCTTCCCTCCTTGGTCCACGATCCCGCGGAATATTTTCTGGGAGGCGTTTCACTGAAGGATGGGACTAGGCTTCTAGGCTCTCCGATAGCAACTCCAGTATATCCTTGGACTCTTTCTCTCCCGCCAGACCCTTTGCCTGTATTCCCTCGGTCATCATCTGCAGGCAGAAGGGGCAGGAAACACCAACGGTTTGCGCCTCGGTTTCCAGGAAGTGCTCGGTGCGGACGTGGTTCACTCGTTGTCCCTGGCTCTCCTCGATCCACATGTGACCGCCGCCGGCACCGCAGCAGAAGCCCCTCTGGCGACATCGCCCCTCCATCTCCACCAGCTTCAGCCCCGGAATGGCCTTGGCGACGTTCCTAGGCTCGTCGTACACGCCGTTGTGCCTGCCCAGGAAACAGGAGTCATGGTAGGCCACAGTAACGTCCATCATTTTCACCGGCTTGATCCGGCCCTCCCGGATTAAACCGTCCACGAACTGGCTGTAGTGCAACACCTCGAACTCGCCACCCAACTGCGGGTACTCGTTCTTGATGGTATTGAAACAGTGGGGACAGATTGTCACCACCTTCTTTACATTGTAACTGTTCAGGGTCTCGATGTTCTGAGTGGCCATGATCTGAAATAGATATTCATTGCCCATGCGCCGCGCCGGGTCGCCAGTGCAGGTCTCTTCGTCGCCCAGAATGGCGAAATTGACCTGGGCCGACTTCAGCACCTTCACCATCGAGCGGGCTATGGCCTGGCTGCGTTGTTCCAGGGCCGGGGTGCAGCCAACCCAGAACAGAATCTCCGCGTCGGGGTTCTCTGCCAGTGTCGGCACGTCCAGCCCCTCCGCCCAGTCCGTACGGGAGAATTGCGTTCCCCGCCACGGGTGGCCACGCTGCTCCAGGCTGATGAGGGCATTCATGGCTGTTTCAGGCGCGTTAGACTCCTCCAACACCATGTAACGCCGCATGTCCATGATAGTCGGCACGTGCTCAACGGCTACTGGACATTCCTCCATACAGGCGCCGCAGTTGAGACAGTCCCAGATGGCGGCCTCCGGGATCGCGTTGTTCAGGATGGGCGATGGCTCAGCATGTTCCGGGTCGCGTGCTCCCTGATGGCCGATTTCGATCATGTGGTCCTTGAGATTCTCCACGATATGCATGGGCGACAACAGCTTTCCGGTAATATTGGCCGGACACACGTCCGAGCAACGACCACAGACCGCACAGGCGTAACCGTCCAGCAACTGTTTCCACGTGAAGTCCTGCACTCGCGACGCCCCGAATCGCTCAGCATTTTCCAGGTCCATCGCGGGAAGAGCGCCTCGAGAATCCAGCGTGCGGAAGAAGGCGTTGATCGGCGCCGCGACCATATGCATGTGCTTTGAGAACGGGATGTACACAGTGAAGAATAGGATGATGGCGAAATGGCTCCACCAGAATAGGCCCTGCAGTACGCTGGCAGCGGACTCACTGATGCCCCAACCTATGAAGAGGCGGCCCAACGCTCCCCCGATGATAATCTCCGCTTCTGGTCCGGTGCCGCCCTCAGCGACGTAGAAGCTGTGGGTGAGTATGGTAGACGCCATCAATCCCGCGATCATTCCGACTATGATGATGGCGTCAGGGTTGCGGGTCAGGTCGAAGCTTAACCGGCGCGGCCTCACCACCCATCGCCTGGTTGCTGCCCAGATAAGGACGACCAACAGCACGGCTGCCAAGATATCCAGGTAGCTGCTGTAGAACATTGCACCAGTGTCAGTCAGCAGCCATTCGGGAAATGGCTTCCATGCCACCGCGCCAAATATGAAGATGGCATAGGACAACATGAACGTGAGAAAGCCCCAGAAAATGGAGGCGTGACCCAACCCGGCCCAATCGCCGAAGGGCACTCGCTGCAACACCTTTTTCTGACCAAGCACGATGGCCATTGCCCCGGTCAGCCGCTCCATAGGCCGATCGAACCGGGCCTCCGACCTACCCTGCAGAACCAAGCGGAAAACCCGCTGGTATAGTGCGTATCCGCCGGCCGCCATCGCCAAGGCGAAAAGAACATATACGCCAACCCAGATGGGAATGGGGCCAATGTCGCCAGGAGGAACCAAGAGAAAAGCTCCTTAACCTTTGATTAGTCGCGTGATTAGTCGCGCCATTCTCGGATGTAGTCTGCCTCTCGCTCCTTTTCAGGAGTGATTCGATTCAGCGACTTGGGATTCTGCCTCCAGAGTTCGCGAAGGCGGCGTGTGGCAAGCACCCCGGGGTAGCCGTTCCGGGAAAGCCAGCATCCGACGATAGTGCCCGTGCGTCCGTTACCACCAAGACAGTGCACGTATACCGTATGGCCCCTTGCGATTTTCTGATCAATGATGTCCAGTATTTCCTTGGTGAACTCCCTGCTCTCCGGCAGTCCCCCCTCAGTTATCGCAAAGCGCAGATGCTCTGCTGATTCAGAAAGCCCCGCATACGGGAGCAGGTGGCTTCCCTCGACTAGCGGCCCGCTCTCATCTACCTCAGTCAGGTCAATGAAAACGGAAACCCCGGCGTTCATCAGCGCCTCGACTTTCTTCTTCGATGATTCCTCATCCGGGTTTCTCGGATATTCCCCGGCCAGCAACTGATCCGTCACCCAATAGCAATAGTCAATTGGCCGCTCTTTCATTGTTGCTCCTCCCTAAAAACCCTCAACCCGCGGAATCACCTCCCGTCCCAGCAGTTCGATCTGCTTCAGCACCTGCTCCTGCGGCATCCCGGGCCATTGCATACGGAAAATCATCATGTTGACGCCCAGCTCGTCCGAGTAGCGCCTCAGCTCCGACACGACGTCGTCCGGCGATCCCAGCAGGAACCGGTCCTTGGCCAAGTCCTGGTAAGGCACAGCGAACGACTCATCGCCGGGCAGGGCCTTGTCTTGCCCCCAGGCAGCGTAGGCGGCGTATTTGCCTTCAAGGTAGGGTTGGCTCTCAATGTACGCAGTCTCCCGGTCGGACGCCACGTACATCTCGCGCATCATGGGCAGGTCGTCGGGGACTGCGTTGCCGTACGACTCCAGCGCGGCCGTGTATCGCGTCCACTGGTCGGCCACCATTGGCACCGTGGCATGGGGGTTGATCAGCCAAGGGTAGCCCCACCTGGCGGCGCGCCGGATCGCCACGTCGTTGTTCGCCGCTACCCAGATGGGCGGGTGCGGCTGCTGCACCGGACGAGTGATCAGTTGCGTCTTAGGAATGGTGTAGTACTTGCCCTCGTATTCAAACTCATCCTCGGTCCACAGACGCTTGATAATGTCCAGCGACTCGTTCATCCGCCCGACGCGCTCCTCGCGCTTCACGCCGAAGGCCGTGTATTCCTCGTCCCTGTACCCCAGCCCGATGCCAAACACAAAGCGGCCGTTGGTGATGCAGTCCAGCGTGGCGATGCTCTCCGCCAGCTCCACCGGGTTGTGCAGCGGCAGCAACAGCACGGTGGCCGCCACCTGCATATCCCCAGCCTCGGCGGCGAGTCGGGACAGCAGCGGGAAAACCGTGCTCATCTGGTAGGGAGCAGCCAGGTAGTGCTGCCCAGTGGCAATCAAGCTGAACCCGGCGTCGCGGGCCGCAGCCACCTGCTCCACGCTCTCCTGTATCTTCTGTGGCATGGACTCGCCTGGAAGATACTGGTTGGTAACGAAGAATCCCAGCTTCACGATCGCTCCTTTGTCAGGCAACACGAAAAACAGCCCGGATACAGGGCTATGTATCGGCGACACCACGTATCGGCGGTTCATTGTATAACACTTTTAACAATGGCGAGAGCGGGATGGGAGGCTTCAGGGCAATCGCGTCTTCAAGCCTGGAATCTCATTTCGCTGCCACTCGCCCCTTGCCAGGCCTGCGCCCTTTGTATAACATATGTTCTATGTATATAACACGTGGCAAACAGAACCCGATTGACATCCCGGTGGGCCTGCTTTGAACCAGTGGCCAGCCCGGAATGGCGGAAATGATCGGAAATGAGCGGAATAGAAAAAAACAACCCCTGCAAACCGGCAATGCCAGCTCCTCCGCCCCAACCGGCTGAGCAGCTGAAATCAAGACGCGATTGCCCTGGGGCAGCCTTCCTCACGCCCCAGGTTGCCAGCAGCCTTACGACCCGCTACATTCTTTCCGTACAGGCTTTCCGTACAAGACTTGAGTTCTGGGGATGAAAACCAATGAAGATCGCAAGGTTCGGACACAATGGGCACATCGCCCACGGCGTGATCGAGGGCGACGAGGTTGTCGAAATTGAAGGCGATATTTTCTCCGACTTCAAGGCCAGCGGCGAGCGGCGAAAACTGGCTGACGTAAAGCTCCTTGCGCCCACCGCCCCCACGGAAATCTGGGCGCCCGGACTGAATTTCGCCAACCACCTGGAGTTCGCTGCAGGCGTGCTGGGCGACGACGACCCCCATGTGCCTGAGCACCCTGAACCGTGGATCAAGGCCCGCAACTCGTTGACCGCCACCGGCGAAAGCATCGTCCTGCCCCACGACACGGCCGGCGAAGTCCACTACGAGGGCGAGGCGGTGGCCGTCATCGGCAAGCCCTGTCGGCGAGTCAGCCCGCAGGAGGCCGGCAACTACATATTCGGCTACACCTGCGGCAATGACGTTTCGGAACGCGCTTGGCAGAAGGACGACTGGACTTTCTGGCGGGCCAAAGGGTCCGACACCTTCGCTCCTGTCGGCCCTTGGATCGAGACCGACATCAACCCACAGGCGCTGGAGATGATCGTCCGGCTGAACGGCGAGGAGGTACAGCACGGGCGTACCGAGGAAATGCTGTTCACTTTCGCCGAGATAGTCAGCTACATCAGCCAGCAGATAACCCTGCAGCCCGGCGATTTGATCTTTTCCGGCTCTACCGGCGTTACCACCGCGCTGAAGGATGGCGACCTCATTGAAGTGGAGATACCGGGAATAGGCTTGCTGTCCAACCAGGTTGTACTGGAACAGGCGTAGCCCCCGCTACATGCTGACAATGGCGCGGGCACGGGCTACGGATTCGCTACGGTCATTTTCCACTGAGACAGCGCACTCGACCAATCGTTCTCCGCCCGCCACCCGCTTGTCAACCACCGAACCCGACAGGCTTATGGTGTCGTTCGCCACGACGGGCAGCAGGTGCTCCACCTCGATGCTGTTGCCCGCTGCCTCCAACAGTTCTGGAGGAAACCCCTTACCCAGCAACTCCACTATGTAGGACTCTACGGTCTTCGAAGGCAAGGTCTCCGGAAACTCTTCGTCCTCGGCAGTCTCGCCGTGCAACGAGTTGTACCGCAGGATCGTCTCCTCCGTCTCCCATTTGATGAGGACAGGGAGCGTGTCTCCCACGGCGACGGACTCAAAGCCCACGGTCATTGCCCACAGCCTGGCCATTTCTTCCTCCGTCGGGCCCGGTTTGCCTGCTAGGGGAAAGCTACCACCGCGCCTCTCCGCTGGCAAACGCCGCTGGAATCGCGTGGTGCTTTGGGGTAACCTGTTTCGCGGCAAGAGAGACCTTAATCAATTCAACCCAAGGACGATTTAATGGCGGACTCAGAAAGGGAAGAACCGTACAGCCGGGCGATGGTGGTAATGGCTCATGCCGACGACGCTGAGTGGACCTGCGCCGCCACCATGGCGAAGCTGTGCGCTGAGGGTTGGGAGGTGGTGCTGGTTCTCTGCACCGATGGCTCCAAGGGTAGCGATGATCCCGAAATGACCTCCAGGCGGTTGGCTGAAATTCGGGCCGAGGAGCAGCGGGAGTCGGGCAGAATTCTCGGGCTGAAGGATGTGGTGTTTCTCGGATACCCCGATTCCTACCTTGAGCCTACGTTGCAATTGCGAAAGGATATCGCCCGCGAGATACGCCGCCATCGTCCCGACGTGGTGATCACCGAGCCGCCTACCCGCGACATCGACAGCCGATACTACGGCAGCCACCCCGACCACCTCGCCACCGGCGAGGCCGCCCTCGCCGCCGTTTTCCCGACGGCCCGTGACCGCCTCACCTTCCCGGAGTTGCTGGAGGAGGGGCTGGAACCCCACAAGGTCCGCGAGGTTTGGATAGTCGGCGGCCTCGCGGGATCAGACCATTTCATAGACGTCGACGGTTACATAGAGACTGCGGTGGAGGCCCTCAAGGCCCACAAGTCCCAGGTGCCCCCCGAGGCCGCAGAGAAGTACTTTCCCATCGGGCGCGCCGAAACAGCCGCAAAGGTCGGACTGAAATACGCTGAGGCCTTCAAGACCGTCAAGTATTACTGATACCATTCGTATATCCGACTGACGGATCGTCGATCACAATTAGGTAGATCTTGCCGGGGAAGTATGGATACTAAACCGAATCGACAATTGCTAGCCCCAGATGACTGAGGAGACCAGATGCAGGGCCGACAGCAGGTAGAAGCCTGCGGTCGTATCTGGTTGCGATTCGCCGCCACTGTTTCAGCTTGTTGAACGTTCTTTCGATCAGGGTCCGTTGCTTATACAGTTACCGGTCGTATTCCCAGGGTTCCCTCCGGTTTGACTTGGGCGGTATGACCGCCTCGGCTCCCTTTGCCCTTACAAACCCCAGTACCCGGTTGCTCTCATTCCCCTTGTCGGCGATGACGACTCCGGCCTCGATACCGGTTAGCAGTGGTATGGCTTGAGAGACGTCCGCCCTCTGACCGCCGGTGAGGGAGCAGCGAAACGGTCGGCCCTGAGCATCAGCCTCCAAATGAATCTTGGTGCTCAGTCCGCCCCGGGAGCGGCCCAGAGCCTAACTTTGCCCAGTAAGCGTCTGGAGTTTCACCACACGCCCAAGCATGGCAGCCGGCTGAATATGGCCGAGATTGAGTTCAGCGTACTGGCTCGTGCCTGCCTCAAGAGCCCAACCCCGAAGGGGACGCCCTGCACAGAAACGTCAGTGCTTATGAAGCGGAACGCAACGCTGCCAGAGCAACGATCAACTGGCGCTTCACCACCAAGGACGCCAGAGCCAAACTCCGCCGTCTCTATCCTGAAACTTCAGCTTTCACTAAACACTAGCCGCCCGTTAGGTCGGCACCTCCGATTGGCGGATCATGCTGCGCCACGTCGCGCCGAACTGCCTTGCCATGTACATTGTCCTGGCTACGATCTCGCTCGGCTGGGCGGCGTCCTTCCGCTTCTTGGGAGCCGGCATTCCTCCTGATGTTCCCTCTTGGGGTGGGATGTTGAGCGGAGCCACCCAGCAATACGTTGAGGTGGGACCGAGGCTGGCCGTGTTCCCCGGGTTGGCGATAGCCATCGTGGTGTTCGCTTGGAACCTGCTGGGGGATGCCCTGCGCGACGTCTAAGACCCTCGGCTGCGTGGGACGAGCTAGCCAGTCAATTTCCCTTCCCTACCCCCTAACCGGACAATTAACTGCGTCTGCGCATTTCACCTTATCTTTGGTTTAGGATCCCCGTCGCTGAAACTGGATTGCGACCCTGTCACCTCGTCGCCCGAGGCCTGCCCCTGGTTGGTGGGTGCCGAACTCAGGGGGTCGGCGAAGCTTGGCTGCCGTAAATTAGTGGCTCAGTGAAATAGGCTGTGGACGAATCCGTCGTCGTTTCTTACTCGGCGGAGCGCAGGTGGCGGCGGAGCCTCTCCTCCAGGCTGAGCTGCTGCCCTTCCTCGGTGGATTGCCCTCTTGCCTGGCTTCTCATCCTGAGGGTGTCTGCTTCGGCTGTTGCGTACGCCCTGACCAGGATCCTGGGCCCTGCGGTTTCCGGGTCCACCGGGATTCTTCCCCCGCTCGGGCTCGTGGACCAGCCGCGCCTGAAGATCGCCCATTGGTAGGTGAGCCCTTCGAAGTCCACCACTACCTCCACCACACGCTTGCGTTCATCATCGGGCATTTCGGGCCAGCTGTCCTTGGTGGCCCTGAGGGCTGCCTTTTCGATCACTGCTTTCTGGGTCTCCTCGTCCGACTCTTGGTCCAGCCGCAGGTCTGCGACCGCTTTCTGATGTCGTTCGAGATCTCCCGTGGCGGTATCACGTCGGTTCATCTTCCTTCCCTCACGCTGGCGCGGTTGGCCTTTTTCTCTTGCCTCTTTGGCTCCATGGATGCTTACTGCCTGTTCTCCGGGGGGGTCTCACGGCTTGGGTTTCCGCCTTGGGCTGGGGTCCAGTGCAACCAGCAATTGGATCTTGGCGTTGTTGCTTACCGTACTGTTGCTGGTCTCGGCTCGTGACACGATGACGTCGCTGCGTCCGGCCTTCGCCCCCAGTTCCTTGTTCGTCAGGCCATGGCGGATCCTCTCCTTTATAATCGCTTCTCCTCTGTTGCTTGGGCCGTGGCGGGGGCCCTGGGAGGGTCTGAGCGGGCCTGCCATGCTTCCTTAGTCGCGTGAGGCCTGCGATGCACCGTTCCAAATAGACCCTGGCTCTCTGAACCTGTTTTCTCAGGACTCTGAGGTCCCGGTTCTTTTCGTCTATGTGCACGACCGTGGTGTTCCTCTCCCCCCAAGCTGTGAGAAGTAGCTATCTCCGTAGCCATTCTCCCACATTCCGTCTCTGAGGACCGGGGATTCTGATAGTTGGTTCGTCCCTATGCCACTCCCACCAGCCAAACGGGGCGCATTTCAGAGTTTTCAGAATCAAAGGACACCATTTACAATTCCCAGGCGAATTGTGGGTGGCGAATAGATTTCCGACCAACGCATATTAGCTTATTTAACGTTCCTCTCGGCGTCTCGATGTAGTCTCGGAACGTCATTCTGGGAATTCCTTACTTACGGCTAATGGCTACCGCCGCCATCTTTTCAGCCAAGCCCTGGTGAATTGCCGTCTCCCTTGATTTCAAGCGGCTGGCGGCGGCCGACACTGCCGCCTGCCCCCGTGCCTATGGCACTCTGGTAGCAAACGGCGTTGACGAAGAGGACGCCGCAGACGTGAGCGGGTTAACCCTATGACACGCGATGGTCTGTTACTACTCGCTGAAATCATTGCCTGTATCGCGGCAATGGAGACGCTGACATTAGACCATCTAATGAGCTACCGCACTGACGGCGTGTATCCGGCGTTTTTTCCGCTCCTGTGATAGGTAAGATACCGGAACAGGGAACAGGGATCAGGGATCAGGGGCTGAAAAGGGCTGTCTGGCAGATTAGAAAAGAACGTTGGCGATTATCGCAGTTAACCCAAGAATTAGAGGAACTGCAAGGCCAGCGATTCTAAACCAGTTCTTTTATAAGAAGTACCGTCGAGGAGCCGTCAACTGCTCCCAATATTCCCGCCCGTACGCCGTTACTCGAAAAGAACCTGTGCCCAGGTCTTCGATTGCTCCCAAGTCGCTCAAATGGTTGATGGCTTCCCGTTCCAAGAGGTCCATGTTCAAGTGGGTGAAAATCATCGAGCCTGGTTGTCCATTCACCAAAACGCCCAACGTGGAACGAACCTCATTTCCCAGTTCTTTCGAGAGTCCCATTGCCACTACCTACCTCCAAAACATTCGATTGTCTTTGAACGTATCATCGCCAGTTTCAACACCCAACGGGCTACTGACACCGGTCACGGGAAAGGGGCGGGAACTGTTCCCGCCCCTATTGTTTGCCGGTTTGGTCCTACCGGATTAACCCGCTAGGAAGGTTGCCACTGTTGCATTAGCTGGCGTCGTTGCTCAAACAAATGAGAGCACATATAAGCCTGTTCAACGCCATTGCCGACGTTGGGGGCAAGTGCAGACTCACAGACGGCCCAAGCCTCACCTGAACATTCAGCCGCCCAATCCTTGAAGGAAGACCGGAAACCGTGAGGAACTGCAGGAATCTCCATAGCCTTGTCAGACAGTGGTACGCTATGCTCACGTCGCGCTTTCATTCGAGCAGCTGGCACTGTCCAAATTGCGGACTCCCAATCAATCTCGCTCGAATCATACGCCCGCGCTTCGTCGGCGTGGCTGGCAGTCAAGACCTTAAATTCAAATGCCAACCGCGTTGGCGAGTGAGATGGAGACAGTCTACCTTTCGGAGCGCGGCGGGAACATCGGCATAGGGTAAGGCGAGATGATGTTCCTTCAAGCCTTTGGTGTTGGGTAACACTTTGAGCAACGCTCGTCCTGCTGGACTGCCCACCCGCCGGTCGCTAGCAACTGCCCAATCCTTGACCGCTTCAGTCCTCTGCCTGACCCTGCTGGCAGTTTCCGGCTTTTCAGCCCATATCGGCGTCAACACTGCCAGTACGTCGGCGGCGGTTATGGAATCTATCGGCTTGTCTCCCAACGCCGAGAAGGCATAGGTTTCGAGGGTTGAAGTGCATTGTGCAGCGTGTTTCTGGTTGCTCCAGGTGGGGCGGCGCAACTCTATTACGCAGGTGGCTGTTCCGGCGAAGGTGGGGGAAGGTGAGGACGGAAGGGGCAGGATTGTTAGCGGACACTGCCAAGCAGTCCGCCTCTCCGCAAGGGGATCCCGTCCTTAGCCCGAATCCACCGATGGACGGCGCGAGGGCAGTGGAAGGGGGTTAGGGAGTTACAAGCGCGATGATCCGGTCTTGAATTCGGGTAGGCGGGAGGTTTGCAGGCGCTTTTGGGGGCACCGGCGGCGGTCTGCGGTGGCAGTGGCGAGCGAGATGGCCTGATAGGACACGGCAAGAGGCCCGCGCGGACCGGGCTGGCGCAAGTTGGCGGGGACGTTCGGTTGTCCGTTGGCTGGCTCAGACACCGGCGTTGCCATCAGGCAGGAAATGGAACAGCTCGCA
This sequence comes from Dehalococcoidia bacterium, assembly GCA_965262865.1. GTDB lineage: Bacteria > Chloroflexota > Dehalococcoidia > Lucifugimonadales > UBA3495 > VXOI01. The sequence continues at coordinate 3,791,950 of OZ253565.1, read as the reverse complement.
ATCGAGAGAGGGCGCAACTGAACTGGGTTTCCCAAGGCCAGCGCTGTGGCAGATGCAGTGTGAGGCGGCGGGCCGAGCGGGTGAGCCGTCCGGCCAGGGAGAAGAACCGACGCCGGAGGGTCTTGGTGGTCACGATCTGCTCACCCAGACCGATGCGCGCTGTCCAGCGAGCGAGGTTGTGGGCCATCACCTGCACCGCCAGCCAAGCCCCGTTGGCAGCGAATCGGCCGGACGGCAGGTGGTTCAGCCCGACGCCGTACTTGAGGTCTCGGATGGCGTTCTCGATCTCGGCGTGGCGGCGATGGTCAGCCTCCAGCTCGAGCGTCTCCTCATCCCGGTCGGTGATGAAGCCGTGGTAGCTGTAGCTGGCGAACAGGGCCAGTTGGGAACCGGGTGTGGGCTTCACACGCCGGACGATGAGCCGCACCGGCGCGGCGCCGGCCTCACTCTCAAAGGGAGTGTAGGTGGTCTCGGCCACATCGGCGGCGCCGTCCATCCAGTAGGGGATGGGCGTCCAATCCGTCCCGGGTATGGCCTCGATGAGATTGCGCAGGCTTTTGTGCTGGCGGATGGTGATGGAGTAGCGGACATCCATCTTGCGGCAGACGGCGACGATGGCGTGGGCATAGAAGCCGCTGTCGGCCCGCACCGTGAGTCGGCCCCTGGCGCCGGCGTAGCGCACCCGTCCCACCGTCTCACGCAGGAAGTGAGCGGCGCCCCGAACAGTGTTGGCCCGGCCCTCGCGCAGCCGGGACATCAACACGTCCCCGGTGCCGGCGGCCACGGCCAGCAGCGGGTGATAGCCCCGCTTGCCGGTATAGACGTGGTGTCGCGCCCCCTCCTTGGCCAGCCCGTAAGTCTCGCAGATGGTGGAGTCGAGGTCGATGGTGAACGGCGCGTCGCCGGGTCCCGCCCCAGCGGCCCAGGCCCGGGCCAGCAGTTCCCGGCTCACCCGGTCCAGCTGGCGGACGTGGCCCCAACGGAAGCTGCGCAGGAAGGTGCCCAGGGTGGATGGCGCCTTGACCCTGCAGTCGAGAACACCGGCCGTCCCCCCGGCGCGCAGCGCATCGGCGTCGTCGATGCAATCGCCGCCCGCCAGGGCAGAGGCAACCAGCGTCAGCAGCTTGTCGCCGGTGTTGGCCCGGCCCGACGCGCTACCGAGATTGAGGTGATGGTCTACGAGTTCCCCCAGGCCCAAGTGTCGGGCGAGGGTGGCCGGAAGGAGCAGACCGGCATTGGCCACCAGTCGGCGGTCGTCGAAGGTGATTTGGATCCGGTCGGGGTGGTTGCGTGCTAGCATCTTGTATCCTGACTTTGGCCCGCGACAATAGCTCATTTGTGGCGGTCCGGAGCGCGGCAGACCGGTAGCATCTGGGTCATGGTAGACCGTCCAATAGCAGGGGTCGCCGCGTTCCTCAACGGTAGAACCCGAACAGTTGCCTGGGCCAATCGAGCCCGCATCGTGCAAGGAAGGGTCAACACTGAAACAGGAGGTAAGATGGGAGGAGAACCGAGGTTCGTAGGCATTGATGTCTCAAAGGCGCAGTTGGACGTTGCTGTCCGGCCTACGGGGAAGCGATGGACCCTGCCCTACGACCAGACCGGAATTGAGGGACTGATCCCCCAGATAGTGGACCTGGAGCCTGGCCTTGGTGTTGTTGGAGGCTACGGGCGGCTTGGAGCTGCCCTTGGTGGCCGCCCTGGCCGCTGCGGCGCTGCCTGTGGTGGTGGTCAACCCACGCCAGGTCAGGGACTTCGCCAGGGCCACCGGTACGCTGGCCAAGACCGACACTCTGGACGCGGGGGCCCTGGCCCATTTCGCCGACGCCGTCCGTCCTGAGGTGCGCCCCCTCAAGGACGCCGAAACCCAGGTCCTCAACTCGCTGACTGCCCGCAGGCACCAGGTGATGACCATGCTGGTCTCCGAGAAGAACCGGTTGGGCACCGCCGTTGGCGCCGTTAGTCCCCGCATTGAAGCCCACATCGCGTGGTTGGAACAAGAGTTGAGCGACTTGGACAAGGGGCTACGTCAGACTTTGCGCCGGAGTCCAGTGTGGCGTGAGAAGGACGACCTGCTCCGCACCGTTCCCGGTGTCGGAGAGCAGATATCCCTCACTCTGCTGGCCAATCTGCCAGAGCTGGGCACGCTGAATCGCCGGCAGATTGCCGCCCTTGTGGGCGTGGCCCCCTACAACCGGGACAGTGGCACCCTGCGGGGCAAACGCGCCGTCTGGGGCGGACGCTCCCGGGTGCGGGCCGTCCTCTACATGGGAGCGTTGGTAGCCAGCCGCCACAACCCTGCTATCCGGGACTTCTACCAGAGGCTGCTGGCAGCTGGCAAGCCGAAAAAGGTGCGCTGGTCGCGTCCATGCGCAAACTGCTGGTTATACTCAACGGCATGCTCAAACATGGCTCCCCTTGGTGCGATATGACCCAGCCAGTCGCCGCTCATTATTGTTGACTTTCAAGACAGTTGCTATTGGGTGCTCCTTCTCTGGGACTGTTTTGCTGTTACAAAACAATTATCCCAGATTCAAAGGAGCACCCTTTGGCCACTGCAGGACGCTAACCTGACGCCCTCTATCGGTGGATTCGGGCTTAGGAGACGACGAGGCGGTTTGTGGCAGCCAGCGTACGTGCCTGGACCCAGGCTAACGGTAGGGTAGTACCCCAGTCCGATGTCCCGGCGCTTTTCGTTGATTACGATTCGCTGGACCGAGGACTTGGTGTCAGATGGAGCGATTTGAAGGTAGAGGCCGTCTCCGTCGCCATGCCCACCGGGGTCCCAGAGGGCCTTGACTGAAAGAGCGGTGAGCTTTCCCATATCCCCCTTTCCCCTTCCCAATGAGCGGGACGTGGTGACGCGTTACGGCGGGCTACAGGAAACTCAAGCCGAGTGTATCAGTACAATAAATATAAAAGGGATAGAATTGAGACTATAATAGAACGGTATGAGAACTTGTCTGGCGGAGAGAGTTCCACCTAACTGGCGCCGGATTCATAGGTAAATACAGCGGGATTGGATTGTATATACACAAAATGGGTACAAAAAAACTGAGTAGTAGCCCATTGGGTCTTAGGTGCCAGTGGGATGACGGCTTACAGATGGGGCGGACGTGGGCCGCGCTGGGCGTGGGTGATGCAGCGTCCGTTGACTAAATCGAAGCCAGGGTGAAACGCGCGGGGTAATGCGGTAAATTTGCGGAGGAACTGGGTTAGCCCGAAATGGGGTTGGGAGGGGCTGGTGGTGAGGGTGAGGCAGATTGACCGGTTTCTCGAACAATGGCAGGGGGATGCCATGGAACTGCACCCGCGGCTTATTCTGGCGCCGACGTCCAGGGACCGGGCCCTTCGGCAAGCTCAGGAGATGGCACGCCATCTGACTGCTGGCCCAAGGCTGGACAGCTTCGGGTGCGGCGCAAGCCTTGGGACGGGATATCCTCTCACCATTGGACGATGGGCCGCCGCCTTGAGCGAGGGCGGGCCTGCCACCTTGATTTTCGAGCAGTCCGGGGGTTCCCCCCCGCCATTGATGAGGCGCAGCAGGCGGAGTTGAGGGCGGCGGTGCGGGAACTACCTGCCATGGCTGGTCTCGAACCCGCCAACTGGTATTGGAGGGTGGTTAATCACTTTTTCTTGGAGCATTTCGGCATCGGCCTGAGCCGCAGCGGTTGCCTGGACTACCTGCACCGTCTGGGGATTGCCTTCAAGCGGCCCAAGAAGCGTCTGCTAAAGGCTGATGGGGCCAAGCGGGAGGCTTTCGTGGCGGAGTACGCTGCCCTGACGGAGGAGACGCGACGGTCCGGGGCCAGGGTTTTCTTCGCCGACGAGACCCACTTCCGGGCGGACGCCGAACTGCGGGGCAAGTGGGTGCTGAGAGGAGAACCTGCTCTGGTGGACTCGACCAGCCCGCGTTACGGCGAGAGGGCCAGCTATTACTCTGCGGTGTGCTTGGAGACTGAAGAGGTGGAATGGAGGGAACTGGAGGGCAACAGCAACGCCGGGACCTCGGCGGCATTCCTGTCCCGGTTGCGGCAGGGGCGCTCCGGGCCGCTGAGGGTCATCTGGGACAACGCGCCGGCGCATAGGGGCGAGGCGGTGCGGGAGTACCTGCGGACGCCGGGTCTGGAGTTGCGACTCGTGAACTCCCGTTTTCACGAGGGCAAGCTCTGCCGGGGTACAGCCCGGACTTCAATGCCGATGAGGCTGTCTGGGGTTGGGCGAGAGAGGAGGCCACTGGCAATCTGTGCCTGGGAAGCAGGGAGGCAGTGCAGGAGAGGGTCGGCAAATTCCTGGCCGGGCTGACCAGCCGGAAAGACGAGGTGAGACGCCGCTTCCGGACGGTCTTGCAATCACGGGCGGAATCACTCCTAAGCCCCGATCCACCGAAGGAGGGCGTGTAGCGGGGTCCTGAAGATACAAGAAAGTGCTCCTGTGCCTCTGGGATAATGGTTTTGAGACAGAAAACCGGTCCCAAAGCAGGAGCACCCAACAGATGCTATCACGCAACCACCCCGACCGTATTCGCATCGTCTTTGACGACCACCGTCTGGTGGCCAATGCCGGCCTGCTCCTGCCGGCCACTCTCGCCCAACACCTGGGCCTGGGGGAACTCGTAGACCATCACCTCAATCTCGGCAGCGCGCCGGGCCGGGCCAACACTGGCGACAAGATGCTGACCCTGGTTGCCTCTGCCCTGGCGGGCGGCGATTGCATCGACGACGCCGATGCGCTGCGCGCCGGTGGGACCGCCGGTATTCTCGACTGCAGGGTCAAGGCGCCATCCACCCTGGGCACTTTCCTGCGCAGCTTCCGCTGGGGCCATGTCCGTCAACTGGACCGGGTGAGCCGGGAGTTGCTGGCCCGGGCCTGGGCCGCTGGGGCGGGACCCGGCGACGCGCCGTTCACCATCGACCTCGATTCCACCATCTGCGAGACTTACGGACTGGCCAAGGAGGGGGCGCGACACCACGGCTATACCGGCAAGCGGGGCTATCACCCGTTGCTGGCCGTGGCCGCCGGCACCGGGGACGTGTTGATGTCCCGGCTGCGCGAGGGCCGGGCCAACACTGTTCGGGGTGCCGCCCACTTCCTGCGCGAGACGGTGGGACGGGTGCGCTACGCCGGCGCCAGAGGTCAACTCACGGTGCGGGCCGACAGCGGCTTCTATGCCCACGCCATCGTCGCCGTCTGCCGCAAGATGGATGTCCGCTACTCCATCACCATCCGCCAGCACAAAAGCCTGCGCCATCTCATCGAGGCCATACCCGAGACGGACTGGACGCCCATCCCCTACTGGATGGACGGTGCCGCCGATGTGGCCGAGACCACCTACACTCCCTTTGAGAGTGAGCCCGGCGCTGCCCCGGTGCGGCTCATCGTCCGACGGGTGAAGCCCACGCCCGGTTCCCAACTGGCCCTGTTCGCCAGCTACAGCTATCACGGCTTCATCACCGACCGGGATGAGGAGACGCTCGAACTGGAGGCTGACCATCGCCGCCACGCCGAGATCGAGAACGCCATCCGAGACCTCAAGTACGGCGTCGGGCTGAACCACCTGCCGTCCGGCCGATTCGCCGCCAACGGGGCCTGGCTGGCGATACAGGTGATGGCGCACAACTTGGCCCGCTGGACGGCCCGTATCGGCCTGGGTGAGCAGATCGTGACCACCAAGACGCTCAGACGACGGGTCTTCGCCCTGGCCGGACGGCTCACCCGCTCGGCCCGCCGGCTGACCCTGCATCTTCCCAAGGGTTGGCCATGGGAGGAGAAGGTCAGTCGCGCCTTGGCCCGGTTGCGAGCCATTCCACTCCCGGCCTGACGGCGCCCGTCCGCCAGTGTCCCAACGTCCCCGCAAACTGAACGTCCCCGCAAACTCGCGCCAGTCCGGTCCGCGAGCGCCTCTTGCCGTGTCCTCTCCCGCCATCTCGCTCACCACAGCCACTGTAGGCCGCCATCGGCGCCCCCAAAAATACCTGCAGACCGCCGCCAACCCCCCATCTACCCAAATTCGAGCCCGGACCATCGCGCTTGTAACTCCCCCACCCCCCTTCCGGCGTCCTCACGCCGTCCATCGGTGGATTCGGGCTAAGAGGCTCCCTGCCGGAATCACCACACCCGGCAAATGCGCATCCCACCTTGGCTTTGGTTTAAGTCTTTTCTGGCCACGTTGGGGAGGCGCGTCCGAGTACTAATACTACAACGACGGGTTTATTTGGTAGGACAGGTGGCCAGATGGTGATGGGTGGTTTGGGTGATGGATGCGGCGAGCTTCCAGCGGGTCTGCGACAGCTTTCAGGAATTTCACGCCCTCTTTGCAGCCTCCTTCGGCCGCAAACAGTGGCGGGAGCACAGCCGGAATTACCTCCAGGCACTGCTGGTGCAGGCTCAGGAGAGGCGCAACACCGAGAACCTATCCGAATCGGTGGGTGTCTCGGCCCGGGCGATGCAGCGCTTTCTCACTGAGGCCCGCTGGGACGACGACGCTGTCATCGGGCGGTTGCAGGAGTACCTGGGTCGCAGGCTGGGACACCCCGACGCGGTGTGGGTGCTGGGCGGCAGCGACTTCCCCAAGCAAGGGAGGAAATCGGCGGGAGTGGCCCGGCAGTATTGCGGCAGGCTGGGCAAGGTGGCCAACTGCCAGGCCGGGATGTTCCTGGCCTGCGTCAGCCCACTGGGCCGGGTGTTGGTGGACAAAGGGCTGTATCTGCCAGAGAGCTGGACCTCGGACGATGCCCGGTGCGTGGCGGCAGGGGTGCCGGAGGAGAGGCGGAGCTACCACTCGAAGACGGAGTTGGCCCTGGAGATGCTGGGGCGGGCCTTGGAACGAGGCCATCTGATAGCCGGATGGGTTGCGGGAGACGACGCCTTCGGTATGTCGCCGTCCTTCCGTGAGGGACTGGCGGAGGGACTGGCGGCCCTGGGGATGTGGTACGTGCTGGACGTTCCCGGCGGCACCACTGTCTGGCCCATGGAGCCCTCGTGGACCGGCCCGGACTATCAGGGGTTCGGGCGCCCCCGCAAACCCAGGCTGCGGGCTGGGCAGCGCCGGACCATGGAGTAGGGCCGAGAAGAGTTGGATGAGGAGGCTTGGCGGGAAGAAACTGTGGCCCAGGGGTCCCAGGGGTCCCAGGGGCCGCGGATCTACCGGTTCAGTGCCAAGCGGGTGCGGGTAACCAAGAGGCGCAAGCCCGGTGAGGTGCTCTGGGCCATCTGGCGATGTAACCTGGACGGCAGCGAGCCTCACTACTACCTGTCCAACGCCCCTGAGAGTACTCCCCTGGAGACCCTGGCATATGTGGGCGGTTCCAGGTGGCGTATTGAAACGGAGTTCGAGACGGAAAAGAGCAACGTGGGCCTGGATGAATACGAGACCCGCACCTGGGCGGGCTGGCATCACCACATCGCCATGTGCCTGCTGGGAGGAGCGTTCCTGCTGGGCTTGCAGCAGGATTGGGGGGGAAAAGATGCCCCGGATCACCCGATTCACCTGCCCGCAGGTGTACCGGGTGGTGCGGGAGATGCTGCCCAGGGAACGGTTCGGGCCGGATGAATTGCTGATCTGGCTGGAGGACACGCAGCTACGCAACGAACGGGCGCGCCACTCCCACCAGAGACGCCGCTACGCCTGCCGCAAAGGTGGGCCGGAGCCGCCACTTTAAACCCGTCGTTGCAGTAGTAGAAGGTGTGCGACAAAAGCCTTTTGTCAACAAACAAGAGGCCAGGACAGTATCCGGCAATCCTGCGAAATCTGGGGAACGCCCTTACCCTAACACTCCCCCTCTGCGAGAGGGGACTTGTCACATACCGTCTCAGCGTCATTCCCACTGCCACCGGCTTAAATCCCGGCGGAGGAGCTGTTCAGATTCCCACCCTCGCTGCCTCGCGCTTGTCCGCTTCCGCCGGAATGGGAGGGCATCACAGTCCAGCTAGAATACGAAATGTCACGAGCAACCGAAGATGGCCTCCCTGGTTCCTAAACTAAAGCCACGGTGGGATCTACATTTCTGAAATGATGAGAGCAGGGCAGCGCTGCCAAGTAAAGCTCTCCAGTCCGCAGGTTGAAGTCAGTCCCCCCGTCCTCAGGTACTCTATCAAATGCGCATTTCACCTTGGCTTTGGTTTAGTCGTCTCCTGCGACGGTGGCCGGGCCGCCCAGGGGATTGGGCCTGCGGCCGCCGATGGACCAGACGAGCAGGGCGGAGGCGATCAACAGAGCGACGTTGGACCAGATGGCGAGGTCATAGGAGCCGCGAACGTCGAAGAGCAGGCCCCCTAGGAAAGCGCCCAGGCCGGAGCCGAGGGGCATCACGGCGAACATGGTGCCGTAAATCTTGCCCAGATGGGAGGTGCCGAACCCGTCCGAGGCGTAGGCAGCGGTGATCCCCACGACCGCGTTCCAGGAGAAACCGACCAGCAGGACACCCGCGACAAGAGCGACTATGCCCAACGAAGGGATTCCAAGGAACGGTATACCCATAGAAAGGAGGACAACGATAAACCCCATCGCCCTGAGCTGGTAGGAAAAGGCCAGGAGGCGGCGGCGGCCATATTTATCCGAAAGGTATCCGAACCACAGTGCGCCGACGATAGCCGTCGCGCCGATGAGGCTGAAACCACTGGCTGCGACCAGTGCGTGATAACCGAGGTCCCGTGCGTAGGTTACAAAATGAGCATTCACGAAGCTCATTGAGTACCCTCAAACGAAGTAGCCAAAGGTCAACTTCTGGAAGAACGGGGTGCGGATAGCCTCGGCGAAAGAGAAATCCCCTTCTCCTGCCGGTCGCCTGCCTCCGGACGCAGGCAGGTTGTCGCCCGCACCAAAAGGTCTGAGGCCCTTATCCTCAGGGCGGTTGCGAATGAGCAGGATTCCGGCCGGAAGAATGACGGCCACCAGAAGCAGCCCCAGAGCGAGGTATGCTTCCTTCCATGAGTAGAAGACCATCACAGCGGAGGTGGCGGGCACGATGAACATGGCGCCGAAGGAGCCAGCGCCGCTGACGATGCCAAGGGTCAAGCCTCGCCTGACGACGAACCATTGGCTGACAATCTTGGTAAGGATGGGACCAGTGCCGAGGGTGACGCCGATGCTCATGATGGCGAAGATGACGTATAGCTGGAAGAGGTTGTTGACCGCGGGAATCAGGATTAGCATCCAGCCCATGACCAGGACACCGGCGAGGGCCACCCACTTGGGGCTGTAGCGGTCGGCGAGGTAGCCTGCCACGGGCCGCAACAGGCCGGAAATCATGAAGGTAACGCCGAAGGCTAGCGAAAGAGTAGCCCGGCTCCAGCCGAACTCCTCGGTCATGGGTTTAAGGAAGACGCCGAAGGAGAACTGACCTCCGGCCACACCGAAGACCACAAGGGCGCAGCCAATCGTGACGAACCAGCCGTAGAAAATGGGCTTACCGCGAAACGTCATTTTGGTCCCCCGCCGTACCCGTTGAAGGTAATCGCATACTAATGCTGCGGTAGTGCTTTGTCCACGAACACGGCTGACGCGGAATCTCAAGTCTCCAGGCGCCGGGCCCGACATTTCATTTTCAGTGCGTGGCGACCGAATGGGGTGTAAAATCGGCTGCACGAACGGAGGTATTCTGGATGTTTGATGAGGTCCGAGGACGGGTCAGAGATGAGTTGCAGCGGCTTGAGATAGACGCCTGCCTGGTAACAACGCCGGCCAACATCTTCTACACGACCGGATTTTTCAGTCCGGTAGTCAATCTGTCCTTTCGCCTTATGGGCACCGACACTGCGCTGATACCGGCTGATCCGGCGCAACCTGCAGCCCTGATGACCAGTGACTTTGCGGCTCCGGCGGCTCGGTCCGCCACGTCTCTCGAGGACATTCGCACCTACCGGATGTGGGTAGAAAACCGGGACCTGGATGTGATCACCGGACCAACTGGGGGGGACGCCAAAATTTCCCGCCCGCCGCAGTGGAACCCGGACGAGCTCGACGACACCATCACCTTGATGCTAGGGGAACGGGGCCTGTCCGCCGCGACCATCGGCATTGACCTGCGCTACGTATACGCAGACACCCTGTTCAGGCTGCAACAGAACAACCCGGAATGCCAGTTTGTGGACATGACGGGGATGCTCTATGGGCTGAGGGCCATCAAGCATCCGCAGGAAATCGAGATGCACCGCAGTGCAGCACGGCTGTTCGAAGCGGGCCTGCAGAAGGCCATCGCAGAGGCCAAAGAGGGACAGAGCGCCCAAGCGATCAAGTACAACTACCAGGCCGGGGCGCTGGAAGCAGCGATGGCCGATCCATCAGCAGGGGAGTTCCAGTCCGCGTACGGGTTCATCAGCGCGGGTACTGGCAGCAGCTTTGGGGACAGGTCGGGACTGCGTTCGGGGGACCTGATCAAGTTCGACTGCGGGGTCGCCGTGGGCGGTTTTTACAGCGATTGCGGGCGGACGTTCGCCTTTGGTCGCGCCACGACCGACCAGCGGCGGGTGCACGATGCGCTGGCCGAGGCCCACGCGGCGGCGCGGGAGGTGATGCGCCCCGGAACGCCCATCTCGGCAGTCTACCAGGCAGCCGACGAGCGGATGCAAGCGCATGGATTTCCGGGCTACAGCAGGGGCCACTATGGTCATTCGATCGGGCTTGACACATTCGTTGAGGAGCCGCCGTTCATAAGCGCGAATGAACACAGCGAACTGCGGCCCGGGATGCTGCTGTGCCTGGAATTGCCCTACTATTCCGCCAGCACGGGCTCGTACCAGATAGAGGACATGATTCTCATAACTGAAAACGGTCACGAGAATTTCAACACCCTGTCATACGAGTTGGTTGAGCTTTGAACGTGCCAGCAGGTGGGAGGAGGGTTGATGCCTGCGGTTGAAAAAATAACAATCCAAGGATTCAAAAGCATCTGCGACGCAGATGTGGAGTTGCGCCCGGTCAATGTGCTCATCGGGGCCAACCGGTCCGGCAAGTCCAACTTTATTGGGGCTTTCGATTTCTTCGGGCCATCCGAAGTGGGCAGCTTCAGGACTACGTCGCCAGAGCAGGAGCAGCAGACCAGATCCTGCATTTTGGATCCAGAGTGACCGAGCGTGTAAGGCTACATGTTCGCTTTCAAGGCGAAGTAAATCAGTACAGAATAATCCTAAACCGAAGCCAAGGTGAAATGCGCAGACGGTGGGAGACAAGCGACGAGGACGAGTCATTCTCCAGATACGTATGAGAGGAATTAACCCGCGCAACCCGGCTGATCATCATCGCCACTTAAATGTACATCCCACCTTGGCTTTAGTTTAGGATCAACGGCCAACGACCAGTTCTTTCCGCAGGCTGAGTATCTGTCATATTGGAATAAAATGTCGTATGCACAGCCTATGGAAAGACCACTTAGAGGATTTGGCGATGAAGCCGGAATCGTTGGGTCTGAAGGAGGCCACATTGCATCATATGTGAGGGGGCACCTGCATGGATGGCGCATATATCATTTCCACGACACAAGCTCAAACTCGCCTTTCAAGAAAACAGGCGATGTGCATGACAATCGCTTTCTAAGACCGGACGGTTCTAACCTGGCCTCTTTTTTGTACTTTCTTCGAGAGAAACACCCAACTGAATATGACCTAATACGACGGACAGTGCAGTTTGCTGCACCCTTCCTTGAAGACTTTAGACTTGAGCCGCTTGCATTGAACCCAGATAAAATCCGCTTGGAGTGGCGCCACAAGGGCTCGGAAGCTTACTTTGATGCGTCCGGGTTTTCAGACGAGACCCTGTGATTCATAGGCCTGACCACATTGTTTCTTCAACCAGTTATTTTCCGACCCTCAGTTGTTTTGCTCGACGAACCGGAACTCGGCCTGCATCCTCTAGCGATAGTGCTGTTTGCGTCTCTGGTAAAGGCGGAGGCAGCTAATGACACACAGGTGATATTGGCTACTCAATCACCCCGTTTACTGGACGAGTTCGCCCCCGAGGACGTGCTAAACTAAAGCCAAGGTGAAATACGCAGTTGCACAGGGTAAATTTGTGAAGGAACTGGGTTAGCTGGTCTCGGGAGTTACGAGGGGTTGGTGATGGGCGTGAGGGAGATAGACCGGTGTCTGGAACAGTGGCGGATGGAAGTCAAGGACTTGCGACAGCGGATGATCCTGGCGCCGACGCCCAGGGAGCGGGAGAGGTGGTACGCCGTGCTGCTGCTGGCCCAGGGCTGGACGGCAGCGGCCACGGCGGAGACTCTGGAAAGGGACCCACACACTATTGGCCGATGGGCGTCGGCCTTCGGCGAGGGAGGGCCTGCAGCCCTGATATTCGAGCAGACCGGTGGTTCCCCCCCGCCCTTGACCAAGCGCAGCAGGAGGAATTGAAAGAGGCGGTGCAACAGCCTCCCGCTTCGTCGGGCATCGGTATGGCCAACTGGTATTGGAAGGTGGTGCGGCGGTTTGCCTCGGAGCGCCTCGGCATTGAGTTGAGCCGCAGCAGTTGCCTGAACTGGATGCACCGCTTGGGATTTGCCTTCAAGCGGCCCAAGAAGCGGTTGCTCAAGGCTGATGAGGCCAAGCGGGAGGCTTTCGTGGCGGAGTACGCCGTCCTGAGGGAGGAGGCCCAACGGACTGAAGCCAGGATATTCTTTGCCGACGAGGCCCACTTCCGGGCGGACGCGGAACTGCGGGGCAAGTGGGTGCTGAAGGGCCAGCCTGCTTTGGTGGACTCGACCAGCCCGCGGTATGGGGAGAAGGCCAACTACTATTCGGCGGTGTGCCTGGAGACGGGTGAGGTGGAATGGATGGAACTGGAGGGCAACAGCAACAGCGGGACCTCGGTTGCCTTCCTGAAGCAACTGAGGGAAAAACATCCAGAGCCGATGCGGGTCATCTGGGACAACGCGCCGGCCCATCGTGGCGAGGCGGTGCGGGAATATCTGCGGACGCCCGGACTTGACCTGCGGTTGGTGAACCTGCCGGGGTACAGCCCGAACTTCAACTCCGATGAGGCGGTCTGGGGCTGGGCGAGAGAGGAGGCGACGGGCAATCTCTGCCTGGGCAGCAGGGCGGCGGTGCAGGAAAGGGTCGGCAACTTCCTGGCCGGGCTGGCCAGCCGGAGAGACGAGGTGAGGCGCCGCTGCCGGACGGTACTGCAGTCACGGGCCGAAGCACTGCTGCCGAATTCCCAGCACGATTCCTCGCCTCAGGCAAATGCACATCCCACCTTGGCTTTGGTTTAGTAGCCGACCAAGTAAATGGCGGGACAGAGTTCAGGCGGCTAGATCCAGAGCGGCTTGCAGTGTGGCTGGAAGATGACAATTGCGGAGTTGTGGGGGAAAAACGAACTCGGTGGTAGACCCTTAGGATTCCATAATGAGCGCCATTTTGGATGCCTAGGTTGATGATCCATGTAGAGGCGCCAACCGAGGAGATATTTGTAAATCAAGTGCTGGCAAAGCATCTCTATGGAGTTGGGTATACTCAGGTCAGCGTTCGCAAGATGGGAAAGCAGCGAGAGCGGAACCGACGAGGCGGAATTCGGCCTTGGCCAGAGGAACGAACTAGCATAGTAAACCATCTCAAGGAGGACTCGCTGATAATTTTAACCACCATGGTGGATTACTATTGAATTCCTCAACACGGGCAGCGAGTTTGGCCAGGGCGGGCCTGTGCAACTTCACAACTCGACTTTCCCAACCATCTAGAAAAGTCAATTCTATCAGACGTCAATAGCTACTTTGGAGGAGACACCTATAGGTTTATTCCTTTCGTAGTAATGCATGAATTTGAAGCCTTCCTATTTAGCGATCGCTGTAGCTTTGCTCGTGGAATCGGACTGCCACAATTGGCGTCGACGTTTCAGGAGATTCGGAGCAAATTCGCTAGTCCAGGGGACATCAACGATTCGTCCAGCACATCTCCTTCGAAGCGCATCGAATCTTTGATTGTCAGCTATGAAAAACTGAGTCAAGGGCTTCTTGCAGCGACCGCCATTGGCTTGGAGACAATTCGTGCAGAGTGTGGCAATTTCAGAGGGTGGCTGGAACACCCCGAAAGTCTGTCAATTGGGGAGCGACCATGAAAGCATCCTACCTGGGGGCGATGGGGTACGCGCTGCGCCGGGATTTCCCGCCGACGTGGCCCACTCCTCCGGCCTACAACGACCCGGAGCTGTCGGTGCAGAGCTATCAGGACGGCATCGAGGAATGCGAGTTTGCCGAGGAGATGGGCTTCGAGTGGATCAGCTTTTCTGAGCACCACTACTCAGGGCGGATCGCCACCGGCACGCCGTCGGTGATGGTCGCCGCCGTAGCGGAAAGATGCAAGAAGGCCCGGATGGCCATACTGGGGCACCTGCTGCCTCTGAACAACCCGGTACGAATCGCAGAGGAACTGGCACTGCTGGACAATCTGACCAACGGCCGGCTGGTGATGGGTTTCCTGCGCGGCACTCCCAACGAGGACCAGGTCTACAACGTCAACCCCGCCGAGGGCAGGGGCCGCATGCTGGAGAGCATGGACCTGATCCTGCGCGCCCTGACCGAACTGCAACCCTTTGCGTGGGAGGGGCGCTACTACCAGTACCGCACTGTGTCGGTGTGGCCCCGGCCAGTACAGCAGCCACTGCCGCCAGCAATCGTGGCCACTCGGAGCGACGACGCGGTGCACTACGCTGCCATGCACCGGCTGGGACTGGGGGTCTCGTTCCTACCCGTCGAGGACGTGGCAACCATCTCTGGCAAGTATTTCAAGTGGTGCGAAGAGGCCGGTTGGACGCCGCAGCCTGACGAGGTGGTTTTCCGGGGCAGCATCTATCTTGCCGAGACCGACGAGAAGGCTTGGGAGTGGTTCCACAGGCAGGAGGACCAGGGCCGCGCCAGGGGAATGGCGATGCGCTCCTCGGTGGCGCAGGTCATCCAGGCCCAGAGGACAGGGCAGGAGATCGATTACAGCCACGTATTCGCAGGCAGTGCGTCCGGCGACATCGTGGGTGCCGCACCGGCGCTGACCTTCGTCGGCGGGCCGGACTCGATAACGGAGCAGATAAAGGCCTACCACGACCGCTGCGGAGCCGGGGTCATTGACCTGGTTTTCCAGCAGCCCAGCCTGAGTCATGGAGACATCATGGACGAGATCGAGCTGTTCGGACGGGAAGTCCTGCCCAGAATCAAGGAGTTCTAAAACGTGCCTCAATCGGAAAGCGGCTTGAATTATACAGAGCAAGGCAGCGGCGACCCTGTGGTGATGCTGGACTGGACGCCGTGGCAGACGTCGGGTCTCGTCGAGGCGCTCGCGGAGAAGTACCGGGTTTTCAGCGTGGAACCGCCCGGGGCTGCGGCACAGATTGGAACACTGCAAGAGGCGGCTGTGGCGGTCATCGGTGTCGCCGAGTCTGCCGGGCTGAGCAGTTTCACGCTCATCGGCGCGTCACTGGGCGCCGACGTATCCTTTCGGCTGGCCCTGCAGCGGCCTGCATCGGTACCTACGATGGTGCTGGTCTCCCCCACCTGCGTCGCGCCGGGCCAGGCGACCTGGGGAAACACTGCGGAGCTCGCACGGAAGGCAATGCTGGCACACCCGGAGGACCTGGCCATCGCAAGCCCAGATTCGAGCAGGACCACGATTCTGGCTGGCCTGGCGGAGCGATGGCGCAGTGACGAAAAACCGGCAATCGATTTGCTCCCCGAGCTATCGGCGGCAACGCTGGTGGTGTTCGGGCAGGAAGACCGGCTGGTTGCCAGTGAGGCCGGGGGACTGTGGAAGGGGCGAGTGCCCAATTGCAGCATCAGCTACGTTTACGATGCTGGGCACGCTATTGGCGTTGACCGGCCGGACGCCCTGGCAGACGTGGTACTGGACTTCGTGGAGCGTCGAGAGACGTTCATCGTGGAGAAACGCAGCAGCGTCATCAACCCCTAGAGACCCGGCCTTGACCGGGCCTTTTCATAGTCCTGGAGAAGGAGTTGAAGGTCCTGCAGGCTCACCATTACCGCCTTACTGCCATCCGCCCTTCAAGAAGCCCAGAACTGACGGCCCCCGTTACAGATGGAGTTTACAAAGCTCCTGTGCCTTCAGGGACGCGATTGAATTCGACGTGGGCCTGTGGTAGTTTCGGTTTCAGATCAACCTAAATTGAATTGTGGAGAGTACTTATGGCAACCAAGAGGGACGGCGAGAAATACTTGGGGCACGAATTGCACGTGCCACTGTCACAAGACGGACAGGTGATGGCCTACGTGTGGCCGGTGCGGGCCCTCAATGTGCGCGGCTCGTGGTGCGGCGGACCGACCATCGGCATTGACGTGGGAAACGAGGAGATAGTCCGCTTCGACTGCCACGACCGGCCCGGCCACTGGCACGGCGGCGGCTACGACAAGGGAGGCTCCCCCGGCGCCTCGCACCGGGACTTCCCCAAGGACATCGTCGCGGTGGCGGACCAGGTAAACTGGTCGCTGCAGCAGGTCAGTGAGCGCACCGTAGAGTTGCTGGCCGAGGCTGACCAGACAGAGGCGGCGGAGTCCGTTGACGGCGCAATGCTTCAGGAAGCCGTCGGCCTGATACGCAGCCACCTGGAGCAGCAGGGCCACCTGCGCAACAAGGCCATAAGCGCGGGGATCATCGAAGAGTAGGGGCTACCAGTAGGCACGTTCTACTTAGAAATCCACCTTGGTGATAAACAAGGTGCAAATTGGCGGACACCGGACGCGCTGGTTGACACCGGCGCGTCTACAACTTCGGTGCCCGGCATCCTATTGCGGGAAATGGGCGTGCGGACAGTGGCCACTGAAAGGTTCCGGTTCGCGCAAGATGAGGAAAGGGAGTTGCTGGTCGGCTACACATGGATAAGATTTGCCGGGAAAGAGCAAATAACGCAAGTGACCTTTAACGCCGAGGGAACCTCGCCACTGCTCGGGGCACTGGCCTTTGAGGGCGCCTACATGGCCGTGGACCCTGTAGGGCAGAGATTGATCTCCGTTGACGGTCTCCTGATGTGAGGAGCAGACCGGCCAACAAGGGAAGTTATGGGTGTATTCAGTGTAACGATTGCCGTGGGTGACACGTCAGGCGAGCAGTCTGGACGGCCACGAGGTAATGATTTAGTTTGCGTTCAACGAGGAGACCAGCACCCCTCTGCTCGGGGCCCTGACTCTCGAAGAACTCTGGGTTGGCGTAGACCCAAAAGAGGGACGTCTTATTCCTCTTACCGATATGCCTCTTTAGATTAGCGGTCCCCAGTACCCAAGTTTTCTCCACCTCGCCTGCGCTGTTCCTCCTGCAGGTCGTCGATACTTTCCCGGGAGCGGCCGTAGATGTGGGGGACGTCCCAGCCCTCCAGACCCGCGTACGTGTCCAGCTGGCTTCGGTGGTGCACCTCATGCTCGAACAGCATCATCATGATTCTCCAACCGCTGAGCCTGCCATCCGTGTCGATCATCTTCACTCTGCGCTGCAGCCACTCCGGTGGGCTGTCGCCCAAGCGCCGGTGAAACTCATCGAATGAGGCCTCCATTGCCGGGAGCCACCCTGATTGCCGTTCGGTGCTGGGTACCGGCCAGTCGTAGAGCCAGCCCCGGCCGCAGTAGGCGCTGGCGAAATAGAGGCGCGATTCGGCGATGTGATGCACGATTTCCGAGATACTCCAAGCCTTTTCGCCCTCTCCCCTTGGCGGGCGCCAGAACTCGGCGGCGGAAGGCAGCGCGGCGATGTCCCTCACCGTGCGCTGGTGGAAACGGTCGAAATAGCGAAGCAGTACCGGCAGGTCGGTAATCATCTCGAGTCCTCAAGGGCCGGGCCGCTAAAGATACGCCAACCCGACAGTTTTCCGGTCATCATAGTCAGCGGGCAGGCCGCGGTCAACGCAGGCTCTGCGGTCCGCTGTGTATTTTATTTCTCCCTCTCCATTGAATGAGATTGACGGAAAGGGCTGGGGTGAGGGCCCCAGGTTTAAGGCGGTCCGCGCGGGGCCCGGGATGACACAATGTTCCCTCACCAGCGGGGACGCCCCACCCTAACCCTCCCCCAGAGGGAGGGGGAACAATTAAGAATCCCTGCTAGGGTCTGAACCGCTCCTGTGGCCCGGAGTGGTGGCGGGGTGTAGAATCGTCGCGTCAATCCATACTCACTTCAACATATTCCCGAAGACGGGAGTTCAGGGAAAGCGACTATGAAGTACGACGTTGTTGTTATTGGGGGCGGCTCCGCCGGATCGGTGGTGGCCGGCAGGCTGTCGGAGGACCCGAATCGTTCGGTGCTGCTGTTGGAAGCAGGGCAAGACTATCCGGACCCGGAACATCTGCCGGAACCGGTGCGCAACGGGCACTCGTCGGAGGGTGAGGCAATCGGCTCTCCGGTTTCGTGGAACCTGCGCGGGATCATCAACGACCAGCAGGGCGAGATTAATATCGCCCAGGGCAAAGTGATCGGCGGGTCTGGCTCCATCAACGGGCAGGTATACCTGAGGGGGCTGCCCGAGGACTTCGAGAGGTGGGAGTCCTTCGGCAATGCCGAGTGGGGCTACCTTAAGGTATTGCCCTACTATCGCAGGGCTGAGACCGACAAGGACATCCAGGACGACTTCCATGGCACGGACGGCCCAATCCCGGTGGTGCGCAGGGAGGACGAGGAGTGGCCGATGGTGCAGCGGGCCTTCTACGATGCCTGCCTGGAGCGTGGTCATTCGCCGAATCACGACCTGAATGGCCCGAACTCCAGCGGCATCGGCGCCATACCCATGAACAACCTCAACACCTGGCGAATGAGCACCGCCCTCACTCACCTCAATCCGTCGAGACACCGGCTGAACCTGACGGTGCGCGGCAGCGTATTCGTCCGTAGTATCGTGATCGAGGGCGGGAAAGTTGTTGGCGTGGAGGCGGAGAGCGGTGGCGAGGTCTTCCAGGTGGCGTGCGACCGGGTGGTGCTCTGCGCCGGGGCCCTCAAGTCGCCGCACATCCTGATGCTGTCGGGCGTCGGCCCCCGTGATCAGCTAGAGGAAAACGGCGTTCCGGTGCTGGTGGATTCGCCCGGCGTGGGGCAGAACCTGTTCAACCACCCGATGGGGTCGGTTTCCTTCCAGGTGAAGAGTGACGTGCGTCTGACTGCCAACGCCGAGGCACTGCGCTTTGGTCTGCGAGTGACGTCGGAACCGCCGTCGTACCCGAATGACGTGATGCTGCACACCTTGGCCATCTGGAACGTGATGACCGGCGAGATGGTGCCATCGGGCCAGGCCCGCATAGCGTGCGCTCTGGAGCTGCCCGAGGGTTCGGGATGGGTGCGGCTGCAGTCGTCCGATCCAGCTGTCCAGCCGTCGATCAATTACCGTTACCTGCACAACGAGAACGATATGCGGCGGATGCGCGACGCCGTAAAGCTGGCGAGCAGCCTGCTGGAGTCGGACGCCTACCAGGGCATCTCGGAGGGCCGCATTGCCCCCGACGACGATACCCTAGGCAACGATGACAAGCTGGACGCATGGATTCGCCAGACGCTGGGCAGCTCCCGGCACGTCTCCGGCACCTGCCGCATCGGACCGGACGGCGACGGCTTGGCGGTCACCGACCAGCAGTGCCGGGTGCGCGGAGTCGAGGGATTGTGGGTGGGCGACTCTTCCATCATGCCGCAGGTGACCAGGGCCAACACCAACGCCACGGCGATCATGATCGGCGAGCGCGTAGCCGACTGGGTCTCACAGAGCTAGGCGCGGGCACGGGCTATCCATGAAATTCGGCCTATTCCACTCGGTACAGTTGCCCAATCCCTCTGAGCAGGAGCGGTACTACCAGGAGGCGCTGGAACAAGTGCTGCACGCCGAAAGGCTGGGCTACAGTTCCGTATGGTTCACGGAGCACCACTTCACGCGGCACGGCATCGTTTCGGCCACGCTGTCGGTGCTCGCCTACTTGGCCGGACTTACAAACTCGATCCGGCTTGGGACAGCCGTGACCGTGCTGCCATTCCACAACCCGGTGCAGTTGGCCGAGCAGACGGCGACCGTGGACCTCCTCAGCGGCGGACGGCTGAATCTGGGCGTGGGACGCGGGTACCAGTGGGGTGAGTTCCACCGGATGGGCGTGCCCATGGAGGAGGCCACCCGGAGGTTCGAGGAATCAATGGAAGTGCTGATCAGGGCCTGGACCTCCGTGGAACCGTTCGACCACCGGGGCGAGTTCTGGAGCTTCAAGGACCTGACGGTGTTGCCAAAGCCGGTTCAGCGGCCTCACCCGCCGGTTTACGTGGCAGCCTCGGGCGCCGACAGCCTGGGACGGGTGGTCCGGAACGACTGGAATCTCCTCATCGGTCAAGGCGAGACTCAAGACCAAGTGGCCCGACACGTCGAGTTCTACAAGGACGCCCTGGCAGAGTCCGAAGCAGTGTACACGCCGCAACGGGTGGTGGTGGCCAGAGCAATGTACGCCGCTCCTACGACAGAACGATCCAGGCGCGAGGCCGAAATACCCTTCATGTGGTTCAAGCAGACGGGGCAGGAGGTCAGCGCACCACCCGGCCAGCGGGTGGACCTGCTGCCCGACGAGTTCGCTGCCTATCGCAGCCGGTACACGCCCGACGCCCAGTTCGACTACGGTGCCAGATGCGACGACGTGATGCTGTTCGGCAGTGCGGAGCAAATCGCCGACCGAATCGGTCAGCTCAGGGATGCCGGCGTGGAGAACCTCATTTTCTTCGTCAATTTCGGAGGTATTGAGAACCAGAGAGTACTGGACTCCCTTGAACTCTTTGCCTCAGAGGTTATGCCGGAGTTTGCCGATTAGAGCCTGCAATAGCGCGCCCTTGCACTAACCGCCAAAGGATCACCCTCGCCCCACCCATCTCCCTAGAGGGAGATGGGTTGTTCGTTCTGAAGGGAAAGGGGATCTATCCCGCGCCTCGATTCAGGACTGCGAGCACGACTATGAGCGGAGGGGCTGGACCAGCTCAATAAGTACGTCGTCGGGGCCTTCGATGTAAGCCAGCCGCGAGCCGGTGGGCGTCTGGGTCAAGGGCAGCACCACCCGTATGCCATCTGCCTCCAACCGGGCCAATTCCGACTCAAGGTCTTCGACATCGAATCCGAAGTGCTCCAGGCCAAGGCGGTTGAGCTCGGCGACCCTGCGCTCGTCGGACGATCCTGCGGGCTTGGAGGAGATATTGAGGCGCACCGGCCCGCCCACCTCCATGCTGACGGTCACAGTGCCGGGCATGATTTCCCTGGCCCACAGTTTCTTGGCATTGAAATACTTCTCGTACCACTCCGCGGATGCGTTTGGGTCCTGCGCCCTTACGTGCACATGGTTGATGTGGTATTGCATCGCTTTCATCTCCTAGTCTCAAGTCTTCGCAGGGCCACTTTACAACATCCGTATTTATAACATCCATCGCCTAGTTTAAGACACGTGTCACAGGCGATTGTAGCATCCATCGACCGCTGGCCCTTATGACACGCATCTCTGACCGGTAACGCATTGCAGTCAAGGTGTTGGCTGCAGGGGATGATGTCCCGGGCATTGCCAGGAACCTTAGTACTACAACGACGAGTTGTTTGGTAGGATAGCTGGCCAGATGATGGTGGGCGGTTTGGGTGATGGATGCGGCGAGCTTCAAGCGGGTCTACGACAGCTTTCAGGAATTTCACGCCTTTTTTGCGGACTCCTTCGGACGCAAGCAGTGGCGGGAGCACAGCCGGAACTATCTTCAAGCCCTGCTGGTGCAAGCCGGGGAGCGGCGCAACGCCGAGAACCTTTCCGAATCGGTGGGCATCTCCGCCCGGGCGATGCAGCGTTTTCTCACCGAGGCCCGGTGGTCCGATGACGCAGTAATAGGGCGGTTGCAGGAATACCTGGCCCCCAAGCTGGGGCATCCCGAGGCCGTGTGGGTGTTCGACGGCAGCGACTTTCCCAAGCAGGGGAGGAAATCGGCGGGAGTGGCCCGTCAGTACTGCGGCAGGCTGGGGAAGGTGGCCAACTGCCAGGCCGGGATGTTCTTGGCCTACGTCAGCCCGCTGGGCCGGGCGTTGGTGGACAAACGGCTGTATCTGCCGGAGAGTTGGACTTCGGGCGATGCCCGGTGTCAGGCGGCGGGTGTGCCGGCGAAGAGACGCAGCTACCGTTCGAAGACGGAGTTGGCCTTGGAGATGCTGGCGCAGGCCATGGAACTGGGCCATCTGGAGGCCGGGTGGGTTGCCGGAGATGACGCCTTCGGGATGTCGCCGTCATTCCGGGAGGGACTGGCGGCCTTGGGTATGCGCTACGTGCTGGACGTTCCGGGCGGCACCACGGCTTGGCCTTTGGAGCCGGGTTGGACCAGTCCGGAATATCCAGGCAATTCACATCCAGGGTTCGGGCGCCCCCGCAAACCCAGGCTGCGGGATGGGCAGCGCCGGACCATGGAGCAGCGCAGTGATGAGTTGCCGGAGGAGGCTTGGCGGGAGATAACGGTGGCAGAGGGAAGCCAAGGGCCGCGCACCTACCGGTTCAGCGCCCAGCGGGTGCGGGTTACCAGGAGGCGCAAGCCCGGCGAAATCCACTGGGCGGTCTACCGCCGGAACCTGGACGGCAGCGAACCTCGCTACTACCTGTCCAACGCACCCGAGGACACAACTTTGGAGACTCTGGCATACGTGGGCGGTTCCAGGTGGCGCATAGAAACGGAGTTCGAGACTGAAAAGGGCGAGGTGGGGCTGGACGAATACGAGACCCGGAGCTGGGCAGGCTGGCATCACCACATAGCCATGTGCCTGCTGGGCGGAGCGTTCTTGCTGGGCCTGCAGCAGGATTGGGGGGAAAAAGATGCCCCGGATCACCCGCCCGCAGGTGTACCGGGTGGTGCGTGAGATGCTCCCCCGGGAGCGGTTCGGGCCCGATCAATTGCTGTTGTGGCTGGAGGATACGCAGCTACGCAACGAACGGGCGCGCCGCTCCCACGAGAGACGCCGCTCCGCCCGCTGTGAAGGCAGAATGGACCCTCCACCCTGAACCCGTCGTTGTAGTATTAGCAGCCTGATTCGAAAGTGGGTGCCGGCAAGTGGGTGCTTCAACCCAATGAGCCGAGCTCGATTGGAACGAAAGCAGGATACGTTACGGTTTCGATGGAAGCGTCGATCTCTTTGGCTTACAGCTGACCATGGCAAAGTCCTCTCAAGGTACTCTGCCCCGTTCCCCAAGCAGTTCTTCGAATTCTGCAGCGGGACGGGTATTCTATTGCGTAAAAAGCACATGTTTCTATAATTATTAATGCTAATACTATGAGTTTTCAGGCATATAGTATTGTAATAATTTTCAGTCGTTTATTTACGTGCTATATTCAGCCACCCTCTCGGCATGGGCCAATCATTTTCGCAGACGGTACAGGAATCTCCCCCGCCGTACGCCAAGAGTGCGATCCGACTGGGTTAACGGAGCGCAATTCCAGTGGGCCGAAGCAACTGGCCGGACAGGAGGTTGAACCAGGAATTCCCCACTGGCGCAGCGGTCTGCACGAAATGGATCAGGAACCCAAGAGCCCCGCAACGAACCACGTCTTGTTAGGCCACTTTGGAGTCCACAACAACGCAGAGGAGGTTAACCAACATGCGTAGCCCGTTATTTCTAGTACTGGGTCACGTTTGAAATGGCAGGATTAAATTTTACAGGTGACAGTCAGTCTCACATTCAGTTCACTTAAACTTGCTTCTCAATAACTGTCGTTCCTGGCGTGACTGAGTACTAGTAGTCCATCAGTGTTGAATTAAGGGATAGAGGGACTTGAGCTTGATGCGCGCGTCCTGGGTGGTGAAACGCCAGTTGGCCCGAATTGCGTCGTGGTTCCGCTGCCCTTGCCAAGCCTTGGTTTCCTGCTTCAATGTCTGCTGGTCCGGTATCCGGCGGTCCAGACACTGGCGCGCCAGCACTCCCAGTTCTATCTCGGCCATGTTCAGCCAACTGCCGTGCTTGGGCGTGTAGTGGATTTCCAGCTTTTCGGCAATGCGTCTCGCCTCTGCAGGCTCGAAGGCCTCGTACAGGGACGAGAGGCGGTGGGTGTTCAGATTGTCCATCACCAAGACTATCCGGCCTTTGTCCGGGTAGTCCACATCCACCAGTTGTCGCACCACCCGGGCCCAGTCAGCCTTGGTTCGCTGGTCCGTCACCTCCACCCGCCGCCACCCCTCCAAGGGCGCGAACAGCATGAACAGGTTGCTCACCCCGTTGCGCTCGTATTCGTAATCGTAGGCCATGGCAGTCCCCGGACGCGGCGGCAAGGGGCTGCGGGTCTCCCTCACCTGTTGCTTGCTGGTCTCGTCCAGGCACACCAGCACCTCGTTGTCCTCGAACTGACGGTGATACACCTCCAGCACGTCCTCCATGGCACAGACGAACTCGGCATTGGCCTTGGGCGGGATGCACCAGCACTCCTTCAGCCAAGGCTTGAGTTCGTTTTTTTCAGCGTTTGGCGCACCGTCTCGGGGCTGATGCTGTCCACTATCTCACATTGCACCAGCCGGTCAGCCAGCAGTTGCAGCGTCCAACCGGCACGGCCCTCCGGCGGTTCGCTACAAGCGAGGTGAGTCAGGTGGGCCTCTCCTTGGCCGTCCAGCTTCCTCGGGCGGCGGTTGACCTGCTCCCTGCGTCCCAAGGCTGCCTCCACTCCCTCCTCAACACAGCGGCGGCGCACCCGTCCCACCGTGGCGTCCCCCACCCTCAGGACCCGGGCTATTTCCTCGTCCTTCATCGCCCCGCGCTCTTGATTTTCATCGCTGAGCAGCATAATGCGGGCGTGGGTCTGTTTATATGCTGCCGTCCGTCCCCGGGACACCAGTCCCTTCAGTTCCTGTTGCTCCTCTACACTCAGACTGACCCGGTACCTCTTCGCTGGCATCCCCATCCTCCCAACATCACCTTAGCTTTTGACGTGTCCCGGCAATACCACAGCTAATTATCTATCAATCCTACGCTGTTGCACTACTAGTCATAGCCGTGATACTGCTGTTTGGACTCCTGGTTGCTTGCGGAGGAGCCGCAGAGCAGACCGAGGAGGAAACGAGCGAGACAACGTCTGAAACATCCGAGACCGCGACCACCACCGAGACGACCCCGGAGCCGGAAGCTCAGGAGGCGGAACCGGAGGAAACTCCTGAATCCGAGGCAATGATGGAGGAGGAGCAGGAAACCCCTGAAGCCGAGGCAACGATGGAGGAGGAGGAGGGCGAAGAGGAGCAGGAAGAATCAACAGCCACAGCCGCTCCTGCGGTGGATCCCGCGCTGGTCGCGTACGCGGCCCAGCACGCCAACGGACCTGGCGCGATATATGTCGGCGACATCAACCAGCTCGTCGGCCCCGCACCCTCGACCAGTCAGGGCGACTTCGACGGAAATGTCACCCTGGAATCCTTGCAGCGCCACCTGTGGATATACGACAGTGACATCTACCAGGAACTGCTGGAGAAGGCGAACCTGACCAACCCGACGCCCCTGGAGGTCTCCGGTGAATCTATCACGATTCAGCACGCCTGTATCAACCGGGCGCTGCTGCCCTGCCAGCTGCTGGAGACGTACTTCACGCTGAACCTGAGCGACCGGACGGATGGTCAGGTGGATTTCATCGTGAGTTCCTTCCCAGAGTTGGGCCTGGCAGGCCCCGATACCCTGAGTCTCGTGTCCCAAAGAACCCTGGACTCAGCCAACATCTACGGTGGCTATGTCGGTGGAGAGTTGCCTCCCATAGAGATTCAGAACCTGTGGGGCATCTATTCCAGTCGCGAACAGGAATTTCAAGCCACGCAGGCCATTATCAAGGACATCGAGGAACTGGTGCTGGAGGATACCGGCGGAGTGATCATGAACCACAACTGGTTCGCAGGCAACGACCAGTTCTTCTTCTGCCGGGAAAAGATCGACAGCATTGACGGATTCGCGGGGAAAAAGACCCGCAGCCACAGCGCGGCGCTGTCGGATTGGATTGAAGGCATGGGAGCCGATGCACAGTTCGTGGCTTTCGCCGAGGTGTATACGGCCATCGAGCGCGGCATCTTGGATTGCGGCGTGACTGGAGGAGATGCCGGATACGGGCAGCGGTGGTACGAGGTTACCGACTACATTATCGGCCCCCTGGTGAGCTTCCCCTCTACAAACAACGTGATCAATGGTGATCTGTGGAACGAAATCCCGGAAAATCTCCGAGATTCATCCTGGAGGAGGCAGCGAAGTCGGAGCTTGAGGCACTGCGGTTATCCGCGATCCAGAACGAGATGGGGCTGCTCAAAAACACGTCAGATGACCCCCGCGGGGCGGGGACGGAAGCAATGGAGTTCGTCCCCTTTTCCGACTCGATGAATTTCCGCAGCCTGAACACAGCGGTGATGGAGCACGTAGTGCCAGCTTGGGTTAACCGGGTGGGCGACGCCAGCCATCCCATCATCGCCGATACCTTCAACAACAAGGTCGGGCCCATAGTCGGACTGACAATTGAGGCGGACGGGTCGGTGATGAAGACGAACTAGCTCTTGGCACCGGGGTACAACGATACCAACGAACGGGGGCGGGTTAATAGACCCGCCCCTGTCTTCGTCTTGACCGGGAGCCTACAACAGAGGAGTGTAGGTTACCCTTGAGTCGTCCTCCGGCTCAACCTGAGGGCACGAGCGACCGCGGTGGTGGCCGCTACGAAATACATCACCACGTTGGCGCCGATGGAGGCCCCGAAAGCGGTGTAGGTGAACGGCGTTGTGCGGGGCTCGGCGCAGCATTCGATCTCACGATTGGCGCCGAACTGGTATCCGGCCAGCCCTCCGATAGCGCCCCCGGCCACGCAGAGGATAAGTGTGACGATCAAGACAGTCCGCTGGTTGCGGTCCAACTTGATCCAGGCGAGGCTGGCGGCTGCCCCGGCACCGATGCCAGCACCGGACATGGACATGATCATGAATGTAATCCTGGTGCTGGCACCGATGAAGATGTAAAGGCCCCAGGCCACGGCTAGAGCGGCCATGCTTAGGACGAGGGCAAGGCCCAGCCCCAGCAACACCCGCGCCGCGATGATGGCCGCGTCACGAATAAGGTCGGATTTTTTTGTGGTGCGGGCTTTAAGCATTCTTAACTATAGGTCCCTCTTGAAGCTACAAAGAATCTGACTAGTAATTTAGGGTATCCCGGCCCCAAATAAAGAAGTGCCGTGCCTCCTCTAATGGCAGTTGAAGCACCCCGGGTCTCTATCCGAGCGAAGAAATAAGAAGGATGGGGCGAGTTTCCAACCCGCCCCATCCTATCTGTTAGACGAATTCGGGCATGTCAAACAGGAGGAGGATATCGCCCATTAAATTCGATGACCTCATCAAGAGTATTGACGTTTATACCCAGTCCCTGATGGATATGGCTCCCAACAGAGGCTCGGTCACATCCATCGAGGCCACCAAAGTCCCTCCCTCACGGTCTCCGATACTCAAGAACGCGAGTCCTATAGGAACGTTAACTCGGGTTCCGTTAGCCATTACCACGGTGGTTGACCCTGGCAAAGGAAAGCCTAACTCCGCAGCCAATTCGGGACTCACGAAAGAATAAAGCGACCCGGTGTCCACCATGAATTTTACGGTGGTGGTTCGCCCTCGGTCTGGCCCAATATCTCCGTCTACTCGTACCAGGCCCATCAGAGCACCCTTCCAAAGCAACGCCGTCTGACCTCGCTACCCCTGGCGGATGAAGTCGGCGATTCTTTCTCCTATCATCATTGTAGTGCAGTTGGTGTTGGCCCGCACGGCGTTGGGCATTACGGAGGCGTCGGCCACGCGCAGTCCCTCGAGCCCGTGGACGCAGCCGTACTGGTCGACCACTGCCATATCGTCGGAGGCCGGACCCATGCGGCAGCTGCTGGTCAGGTGCTGGCCGCTGACCACTGTTCGCCGTATGAAAGCGTTCAGCTCGTCGTCGGATTCCAGCTCGTCGTCGGACGGTCGGAGGCGTTCCTCGATGATATCGCTGAAATGGGGATGCCGTCCCAGGTCGGCGGCGGTACGGACCATTTCGCGGCAACGCTGCAGGTCGAACTCGTTCTCGAAGAATTTGAAGTCAATCGAGGGCGCCGCATACGGGTCGGGAGAAGTGATTCGCAACTCGCCGGACCCTTGCTCGTAGTTGAGGATAGTGTACATCCCGAGGCCATCGATGGGGCTGCCATCAGGGTTGGTATATCGAATCGGGTTAACCATGGAGCTCATCAGTATCTGAAGATCATTGCGGTGAGGCGACCCGGTGGCCGTCCAGCGGGCAGCCACCTGCAGCCTGGGCGCATAGGCGTCCAACGTGTGGCCTGGCTTGGTCCTGAAGGGGACGAACACGATGGGATGGTCGCGCAGGCTCTGTCCTACACCAGGAAGCTCGTGGACCTGAGAGATTCCTGCTACCTCCAACTGGTTGGCAGGGCCGACGCCCGATAGCAACAGGATGTGAGGCGAGCCGATACTGCCACTGCTAAGGACGATTTCGCCGGCCTCGACGACGAAGGTCTCGCCCCCTGACTCGACCTGGACTCCGGTTGCACGCTTACCGTCGAACAGGATGCGGTGGACGGTGCAGTTGGGCCTGATGGTCAGATTCAGGCGATGCCTAGCCAGGTTCAGGTATCCGAGCGCCGTGCTGAGCCGAATGCCGTTGGGGTTGTTGAGCGGCACCGGCCCCACGCCGGTGGCGTCGGGGTGGTTGAAGTCGGCGACGTCGGCCATACCGAGTTCGCGGCAGGCGGTGTGGAAGGCGGTCTGGTCCGGCCGCCATTCCTCCCGGCTGAACCGGCGGCAGACGATGGGTCCATCGGAGTTGTGGAAGTCGCTGCCGCCGAACTCGGAGTCGGTTTCCATCCTCCGGAAGTAGTGCAGCAGGTTCTGGAAACTCCATTGGTCATTGCCGCGGGCGGCCCAGTCATCGTAGTCCTCGGGTATACCGCGGAGGAACACCTGGCCGTTTATCGCGCTGGTGCCGCCGGTGACCTTACCCCGCGGGATCTGGAGGGGGCCGCTGGTGTCGGTGCCCCGAGCGAAGAATTCCCAGTTGTGGTGGGTGGTAACGGTATCGATGCCGGACGCGAATCCGAACTTGATCTCCTCTGGCAGATGTTCGAAATCCGGATAGTCCGGGCCTGCCTCGAGCAGCAGGACCGAGCGGTCTGGGTCCTCGCTGAGCCTGGTGGCAACCACGCCGCCCCCTGACCCGGCTCCAATCACGATTATGTCGTATCTCATCCTGCCTCCGGACGGTTCTGCTTTCGGAAAGCCAACTATAAGGCATTTGCAGCCATGCGGACATGCCCGGTGAAGAGCGAGGGAACGAACGCGGGACTTGTGTTCGTTCGGGGTCCGGCTGCACGGGTCTTCAAGAGAAGTGGTCCGAGACATTCTGCGAGCTCACCCAAAAACGGAGAATTCACTACAGGTGAAATCGTCATTTCTCAAACGCGCGTTGGTAAACTTTTTCTCACCAACTCTTATTCTCACCCACTAAGCTAGGCTTTGCGCATTTTCAAGCGGCGTAGGCGAGGGAATCCACGAGGCGGTGGTATAGAGCGACGGGGAGTTCCTGCGTATCGGGGTCAGCGACCGACAGTGAGAAACCTTCTGACGCCAGCCACAGGTGGCGTCGGACCAGGGCGATGGCATCCACGAAAGTCGGCGACGGCTTGTCGTACCAGGCGGCGGTACGCTGAGTGATGGGATGATGTTTTTGCAAGGCGTGGGCGGCCAGGGTGGTCCAGGAAAAGAGACCCAGCAGGGCGGGCGTGGTACGGGCGATGGCCAGGTCGGACCACTGGCGTTGGGTTTCCACGCCCAGATGGGTCCGCACCTCCTGAAAGGTGACCTCCAGTTGCCAGCGCAGGACAAACCACTGGAGGATCTGGATCGGGTCTGCCGCCGGGTCGGTACAGAGCAGGGCCTGAGGGTCGAAGGCGCCCTGGGGGTCTCGGATCAGCACCCAGCGGATGGTGACGGGCGGTTTGCTGGAGCGGTACCACACCGCGGTTTGGGAGGTGAGTTCCACGATGCGGGTGGTGCCGTCGTACCAGGCCACCTCGGAGCTGTCCCAAGTCACGTCGGCCTGCTCAAGAAGTGTTTTCAGCGGGGGTCGTCGCGGACCTTTCAATGGTGGACGACCATTCTGACCCGGCTGACGGGCTGGCGCCGGTGCGTACAGGGCGGCGTCCAAGCGCAATCTGGCAATGAGGGTGACGGGTTCACGGAGGGACTGGCAGCAGTGGAGCAGGTCCAGTACAGCGTAGCTGTTGTCGCCCACCAGCACCAGGGGGCGCTGGGGCAGCCAGCGACGCAACTGCATGACCATCTGTCTGGCCCAGTCGGTGACCTTCTTGTGGCGGCGTCCCTGTTGCTGGTGGTATCGCGTCGAAGGCGCCAGTACCGTGAGCACCGGCAACGCCCAATGGCGTCCGGCCCACGGCACCTGGCCCAGCCACATCAGGGAGATCCAGCGCAACCCGCTGGCCTTGACCAGTTGGTTACGGCTGGAACGCACTGCGTCGCGGTAGATGGCCCTGGCCCTGATCTTGGCCCCACGACGTCGTTCCAGTGTCTCGTCGATGCCGAAGACCAACGGGCTGTCGCCACCATCCAGGTGCTGGAGCAACATCACCAGCAGGACGCGGGCCACCTCACGGGACGACCACACCGCTCGATTGAGCACCTCGTGGTAGCGGGCGTAGTCGCGGTGATCACTGCGGCCCATGACCCGCAGCGCCGCCGCCACGGTGCGTTGGCCCGGGGTCAGGATCGCGCCAACCAACAGCAGTTGTGCTTTCCGCCAGGTTGGGCTGGTGAACAGCGTTGCGAAGGGAACGAGAACCGCTACAATGGCGCCGGGCAGGGTGAGCATGGTCAGACCTTTCTCGGAAAGTGGGGTCAGGCCAGCTTACCCTGTCTTTATTCTTTTTCTAAATTATGCGTAAAGCCTAGTAGTGCAACAGCGTAGGATTGATAGATAATTAGCTGTGGTATTGCCGGGACACGTCAAAAGCTAAGGTGATGTTGGGAGGATGGGGATGCCAGCGAAGAGGTACCGGGTCAGTCTGAGTGTAGAGGAGCAACAGGAACTGAAGGGACTGGTGTCCCGGGGACGGACGGCAGCATATAAACAGACCCACGCCCGCATTATGCTGCTCAGCGATGAAAATCAAGAGCGCGGGGCGATGAAGGACGAGGAAATAGCCCGGGTCCTGAGGGTGGGGGACGCCACGGTGGGACGGGTGCGCCGCCGCTGTGTTGAGGAGGGAGTGGAGGCAGCCTTGGGACGCAGGGAGCAGGTCAACCGCCGCCCGAGGAAGCTGGACGGCCAAGGAGAGGCCCACCTGACTCACCTCGCTTGTAGCGAACCGCCGGAGGGCCGTGCCGGTTGGACGCTGCAACTGCTGGCTGACCGGCTGGTGCAATGTGAGATAGTGGACAGCATCAGCCCCGAGACGGTGCGCCAAACGCTGAAAAAAACGAACTCAAGCCTTGGCTGAAGGAGTGCTGGTGCATCCCGCCCAAGGCCAATGCCGAGTTCGTCTGTGCCATGGAGGACGTGCTGGAGGTGTATCACCGTCAGTTCGAGGACAACGAGGTGCTGGTGTGCCTGGACGAGACCAGCAAGCAACAGGTGAGGGAGACCCGCAGCCCCTTGCCGCCGCGTCCGGGGACTGCCATGGCCTACGATTACGAATACGAGCGCAACGGGGTGAGCAACCTGTTCATGCTGTTCGCGCCCTTGGAGGGGTGGCGGCGGGTGGAGGTGACGGACCAGCGAACCAAGGCTGACTGGGCCCGGGTGGTGCGACAACTGGTGGATGTGGACTACCCGGACAAAGGCCGGATAGTCTTGGTGATGGACAATCTGAACACCCACCGCCTCTCGTCCCTGTACGAGGCCTTCGAGCCTGCAGAGGCGAGACGCATTGCCGAAAAGCTGGAAATCCACTACACGCCCAAGCACGGCAGTTGGCTGAACATGGCCGAGATAGAACTGGGAGTGCTGGCGCGCCAGTGTCTGGACCGCCGGATACCGGACCAGCAGACATTGAAGCAGGAAACCAAGGCTTGGCAAGGGCAGCGGAACCACGACGCAATTCGGGCCAACTGGCGTTTCACCACCCAGGACGCGCGCATCAAGCTCAAGTCCCTCTATCCCTTAATTCAACACTGATGGACTACTAGCTAAGGAGACAAACAATGGAAAATCTGCACCGAGCCGCTTCACTCTTACTGCTGATAATGGCGGCTGCCGTTGGGGTCCACTACATCATTACCCCTCTGTATGACGACGGTAGCACTGGCTTTCCCGTATGGAGCGCGCTGAACTGGCCGATGGCGGTCGCGGTGGCAGCGGCATTCGCCATAAACCTTGCGTTCTGGCTGCCGCGGGCTGGCCACAGCGTCCAAAGCATCGGAACCAACCAGTGGCTGCAGACTAACTTCCGGTTTTACTCGTCTTTGGTCCTGTTGCTGTGGTTCCTCAACAATTGGTTCGCAGACATACTGAGCCTGGACGCTGCGATGGAATGGGGACTCGTTAACGCGCTTTTCGTTGTGGTGATGCTTTCAACAGGATTGCGGCCCTGGCAAAGGCAACGGGAGGGATAGGCCTATATCGAATTCGGTTGCGTCTCGGGATAATGTTAATTCTATGTAAACATTTCTTGCGAATAGCATTCGAATCTTGACAGTAACTCCGGTTCGAGCTTACCTTTCCCAGACGGACATGCTGCCCTTCGCAGGGAGTCGTGAAGAATCCGCCAGACGATCAACGGAAATCGCAAGTAATTCACTGAACAGATACTGAGACAATAAATTATCGAAATAGGTATCGTACAATTTAGATACAACAAAAGAGCGATTACTCTTAGCAAAAGGCAGCCATAATATGGCGAGGAGCATCATGAATATTTTGGGCCTATTCAACAAGCATCTACTCTTAAGCGGTCTTATTGCCTTATTGGCTGCTGTCATAGTGGGCTGTGGCACATCTGCCACAGCTACCCAGCCGCCTGAGGCGACCACTATCCCTGCGGCGGTCTCGACTTCTCCAGAGCCCACTGTTGATGGGGCGGTACCAACTGCCGAGCCTGCCGAGGCGGACCCGGCCCCAGCCCAGCAGGGGAACGCGATCTCCGGGGGGATCGTGCCCATGCAGGGCGTGGACAACCCCAGTGGCTGGGACCCTCAGAGATACGGGCGGGCCGAGGACATCGGGGTAAATGGCTTGGCTTATAACCAATTAGTGGAATATGACCCTGTAAATCCCACCGAGATAATTGGCGACCTCGCCGAGTCTTGGGATGTGAGTGCCGACGGAATCACATACACATTCCAGCTACACCGTGACGTCAAATGGACGGACGGGGAGGACTTCAACGCGGACGACGTGATATTCAGTCTCGATCGCTTGATGGCCCCGGACCCTCCAAAGGCGAAAGCAGGGTTATTCAGTGACTTAGTGGACACTGTTACGAAAATTGACGATCACACGGTGGAAGTGAAATTGAAGTTCGCAGCCGGATCGTTCATTTCCTTCCTGGCAGTAGACTTCAACAAGATGCTTCCCCAGCACGTGTTGGAGGCCGGGGTTGACATCAACGCCTACATCCCGAATCCGGTAGGCACTGGTCCCTTCAGTATTGTTGAGTTTACTCAGGGAGTCAGTTCCGAATACGTAAAGAACCCGAATTACTTCAAGGCGGGCAGACCATATTTCGATGGCATCAAGGTATTCATCATCCAGGACAAGGGCACGGAGATCGCGGCGTTTCGTACCGAGCAAGTCATTATGGCAACGAGCGCCATCGTCAACATGGACATCGAAGATATCGAGCGCCTGGAAGCAGACGAAGAATTCATGAGTCGCTATGACATTTTCACGTTAAGCGATGCTGCCAGTTTTCATTTCCAGTTGAATCACAACTCGCCTCCCATGGATGATGCCAATGTCAGGAGGGCGCTCCATCTGGCTTTGGACCGGCAAGAGTACACGGCCTTTTTCGGCAGGGGCCGATGGGAAATTGCGACCCCGATGACCGAGCGGTCCAACTCGTATGCTCTGCCTGAATCGGAGATACTCGAGTACCCTGGATTCCGGCAGTTGGACGGCAAGAAACACCCGGACGACATCGCCGAAGCAGTGAGGCTGCTCAACGAAGCCGGCTACACGGACGACGATCCCCTTGAGTTCACTCTGCTTACTGCCAACGTCATACAATTCCCGGAGGCCGCGCAGGTGGCCAAAGGGAACTGGGAAAGTCGCTTGCCGGTTGAGATCACCCTGGAGTTGGTGGATACCGCGACCGCGGTGGACAGAATGCTGTCTCATCAGTTTGAGGTAGCGACCTTCGGGGCCGGACCGACCATCTTCGACCCCGACGACCATTTCAGGATGGTATACCTGGGAGACGGGGGCAGGAATTTCTCCAATTGGAGTCACCCGAAGTTAGAAGAACTGTTTTTCCAGCAACAGAGTGAAGCGGACGATGCAAAGAGGCGCGAGATCGTTACCGAAATGCAAAGGCTTGCCTTGAATTCGCCCGACATTGCGCCATCCGTTATCGAATACTCGTGGAATGCTTTCATAGGGCCGGTGAGCAAGAAGATCAGAACCGACGCCGGTCCCTTCGTCCGGGCCAATGGCCTCTACCATGCCCTGAAGCACGACCACGAATGGTATGACCCCAACGCAGGGCAATAGGCAACAGACAAGGAACTCTCTGGGCGCATCTGGCGGTTGGCCGGCCCGATAGCCGGCCAACCGCCAAAATTGTGGCGGACGTATGCAGACCTATATCTTGCGGCGGGTGCTTCTTTTCATTCCCACTATAGTTCTGCTTACGCTGCTGATCTTTCTGTTCTTAAGAGTCATCCCCGGAGACCCCGCCCTTCAAGTCCTGACCAGTGGGACCGGCGAGGGATCATTCACCGAAGAGCAGTTGGAAGCAGTCCGGAAGGATCTGGGCTTAGACCGGCCCCTTCATATGCAGTACGGGATTTGGATCTGGAATCTGCTCCAGGGAGACCTCGGGACCTCGTACTTCTTTGGCGTGGAAATCAGCGAGCAAATGAAGGTCCGGGTTCCTGTTACGTTGGAACTCACGTTTCTTGGGCTGGCTATAGCGTTCGTCGTGGCGGTGCCACTGGGCATTCTGTCGGCGCTGAAGCAAGACACACTCTTTGACTATATTGCCCGCATCATCAGTTTCGCTGGGGTCGCGATACCTAATTTCGTCACGGCACTGGTGACCGTTTACCTTCTGGTGCGGATATTCAACTGGATACCTCCTCTGGATTACGCAGCACCATGGGACGATCTGGGCAAGAACCTGTCACAGATGATCTTCCCCTCTCTGGTGATGGCTTTCCTGATGATGGCGTTCATCAGTCGCATCACACGTTCGTCCTTCCTCGAAGTCTTGAGAGAAGACTACATCAGGACGGCCCGGGCAAAGGGACTGAGGGAACGGCAGGTCGTTTATATCCATGCTCTCCGAAACTCGTTCCTGCCCATCCTGACGGTGACCGGATGGTACTTTGGCGTCTATCTGGGCGGCACAGTGGTGATCGAAAGCATCTTTGTGCTGCCTGGAATGGGGAAGTTGCTGTTGGACAGTATCTTCCATCGGGATTACGCAGTGGTGCAGGCCGAGGTCTTTCTCATCGCGCTCATGGTTTTGGTACTCAATCTGTTCGTGGACCTACTCTATGGTTGGGTAGACCCGCGAATCCGGTTTGGATCATAGCGCTGCCCTCTGGACGGCGCCGGAAACTGCATCGGCGAAGGCCGCTCTCTTGAATACGGAAATTGTGCTGCGGGAGTCCAGGTTTACCGACACTGGAGGCCAGATTGCCTCCGGTATCTGGCGGTTCGCCAGACGAAAACCACTGGGAGCCATCGGGGGCGTACTGGTCCTGTGCCTGGTGGTGATGGCAATCGTGGCCCCTTTCGCTGCCCCTCATGATCCTTACCAACTTAACCTTATTTACAAATATGCCTCTCCTGGAGAGCCAAACGGCGACGGTCAGGCGTTCCTGCTGGGGTCCGACAGCCTGGGGCGGGATATCCTGAGCAGAATAATGTATGGTGCGCGGATATCCCTTTACGTAGGGTTTCTGAGCGTCGGGGTGGGAGTGACAGTTGGGGCATTGGCGGGGATTGTCAGCGGCTATCTCGGCGGAAAGATAGACCTGGTAGTGCAACGAGTCGTCGATGCCTTTATGGCCTTCCCTGCCCTGGTCTTCGCCCTGGGTATTCTGGCAGCCCTCGGCCCATCGTTGAACAACGTAGTGTTTACCCTTGTCCTGCTGTTCATCCCCGGATCTGCCAGGGTGGTCCGTTCCCAGGCTCTGTCCGTATCGCAAACGGTCTATGTGGACGCAGCGAGGGCGATCGGAGCCAGCGACACGCGAATCATACTGCGGCACGTGCTCCCGAACTGCCTGGCGCCGTATCTGGTATTCGCGACAGCCAACCTCGGCTTGGCCATCGTCATAGAGGCTTCCCTTACGTTCCTAGGAGTGGGCACGCCGATCGACGTTCCGTCCTGGGGCGGCATGTTGTCGGTGGCCGGAGCCAAATACGTTGAGGTTGCGCCTTGGCTGCTTATATTCCCGAGCATCGCCGTGGTCCTGACCGTGTTCGGCTTCAACCTCTTGGGGGACGCGCTCCGCGACGTATTGGATCCCAGACTCAGAGGAACCACCTGAGCTGACTGACTGTTAGCCGAGCCTTTGAACTGCCGGAACCGTTTTGCCGGTCGCTTTTCATCCCGGGTTTCATCCGGCGTTTATCAGCCTCAAGATGGCCGCGATGAGCCGCGCGCCGCGCCTGTGAAGTGCTGCTCCGCCAACTGCAAGGGCTGGGTGCCCTGGAGGAGCGCGAAGATCAGCGAGTCAAGAACTCAATTATCTTCGGGTTGATCTCCTCGGGCCTCTCCTGGTGCATGAAATGGCCGGTACCGGGGATGATGACCTTCTCCAGACCGCCGGTGAAGAACGCGTCCATGGCCTCGCTCTCGAAGGACTCGAGGCGCCTGGGACGATCGCGGGTGCCGTGCAGTGCGAGAGTGGGGACGGTAACCGGGCCGGCGTTGATTCGCTGCTCGTCCCGCAGTATTTCCGGATCCTGCGGCGCGGGGCCGAACCTGGCCCGGTAGTATCCCAGTGCAGCCTCCACCACACCCGGCTTGCGGAAGGTCTCGCGGATACTCTCGAGGGCGTAGGCCGGTATATCCCACTCCGGTGAGGCGTCGCGCCACCACTGCTCCACGTAGGCGTAGTCGTTGTGGGCCACCGCCCTCTCAGCGAAAGGCATCTGGAAGAAGTAGAAGTGCCAGGTGCCTCTCAGGTACCAGTAGTCCATCGCAAGCTCCTCGTCGACGCGTCCGGAGGCGATGATCACGAGCTTGTTCACCTTTTCCGGTGCCAGCACCGTTGCGCCGATGACCGCTCCGGCCCCCCAGTCGTTGCCTATGAGGTAAGCCTGCCCTCCGCCAAAGGCATCGACGAGGGCGGCCGCATCGTGGGCCATGGTTACAGCGCGGTAGTTGCCGTCGGTGGGCGCCTCGGTGGGGGCGTAGCCACGCGTGAACGGAGCGACGGCGCGGAACCCAGCCGCGGCGAGGTCGGGCAGCAGGTGGCGGAAGGAGTAGGCATGGTCGGGAAAGCCGTGCAGGCAGAGGGCCAGGGGGCCTTCGCCCATCTCCAAGTAGTGGAAGTCCAGGCCATTGCCCTGGACTGAGCCAGTCTTAAACTCAGCCATCATTCCCCCGTTTATCTTTAAGGTGTTCGGGATGTTAGGCAAGGTACTGAACGGTGTCAACGGCAGTGCGCTATCTGACAGGGCAATGGCATCTGGACCAATGGGTACCGCGACGGGATGCCCAGCCGGGGGCCGTGTGCCGGACCAGGGACCTCCCGTGTAGTTGCCGGAAGTCTGCGTGGGAAAGACGGGACTGCATTTTCCCCATCGCTTCCCATAATTTCCCAAATTCTCCCATTTTTACTGGCGGTCTGGCCGGATTCAAAGCTGAATTGCCGTACTCCGGGTGCCGTAGGAGGGGGTTTTTCAAAATCAGTCCCATTCCGTCCCACAGGCCAGGTGCGGTGGTGGAGAGTTGCCAAGGTTCGCCTCGGCAAGCCTCAAGATGATGGGAACTTCGGCGATTGATGACATAGAACAATTGTACGATGTGGTTGTGAGGGGTGGCAAGCAGCAAAAGTCATCAAGTGATTCACGTTCAATTTGCCTGCCGGTCTGAAGCCGGGAAGTGTGCAGTTGACACGACTGGTTATCGGGTACATATTTGCGGCATTCTCGATGCCATTCGCACCATAAATCGACCCACCTTTCGGAGGTGAAGAGCAATGCCAGCCCGTACCGGACAGGAGTACATTACCGGACTAAAAGACCGACCCCGGGAGGTATGGCTGAACGGTGAGCGGATCAAGGACGTGACCGAACACCCAGCGCTACGCAACGGCGTCAGGTCGGTCGCGGCCCTGTACGACATGCAGCATGATCCGGCGCTGAGGGAGGAGATGACCTTCGCCTCGCCGACGACCGGCGACCCAGTGGGGCTGTCGTTCCTCATCCCCAAGACCATTGACGACCTGGTGCGGCGGCGGGAAATGATGTCCAGGTGGGCCTGGGCCAGTTGTGGAATGATGGGCCGGTCCCCCGACTTCATGAACTCCATCTTCACGGCGTGGGCCGGGTCGGCGAGCTTTTTCGCCCTGGACCGGCCCGAGTTCAAGCAGAATATGCTGAACTACCACGAGTTCATCCGGGAAAACGACGTCACACTCACTCACGCGCTGGTGAACCTGCAGCGGCGGCGCAACGCCGGCCCCACCGACACCCTCAGCGGCGAGGTGGCGCTGTCGGTGGTGAAGGAGACCGACGCGGGCATCGTGGTGAGAGGCAGCCGCACCCTGGCGACGCTGGGGCCGATCTCAGACGAGATCGCGATCTACCCGGTGGCCAGTCACAGGCTGGACGAGCAGGCGCAGAAGCAGACTTTCTCCTTCTCGATCCCGTGCGACACTCCGGGGGTAAAGTTCCTCTGCAGGGAGAGCCTGGACCTGGGGCGGTCCCATTTCAACCACCCGCTGGGCTCCCGTTTCGAGGAAATGGACTCCGTGGTGTTCTTCGACGACGTGCTGGTGCCGTGGGAGCGGATCTTCCTGCTGGGAAACGTGGAACTGGGCAACGGCTACGCCGCTGGCACGCAGTCGGACGCACACACCGGCCACCAGATTCTGAACCGTTGCCTGGTGAAGGCGGAGTTCATACTGGGGTTGGCGGACCTGATCGTGGACACTCTCGGGTCTGGGAGCATTCCGCACGTGCAGGAGCAGGTGGCGGAGCTGATCACCGACCGGGACGTGCTGCGGGCGTGCGTGCGAGCCGCGGAGGCCGACGCGACAATGAACCAGT
The DNA here is from genome assembly GCA_965262865.1 of Dehalococcoidia bacterium. Classification (GTDB taxonomy): domain Bacteria; phylum Chloroflexota; class Dehalococcoidia; order Lucifugimonadales; family UBA3495; genus VXOI01. The sequence continues at coordinate 3,752,573 of OZ253565.1, read as the reverse complement.
ACGGGATGATGTCCCCGGACGTAAACGCCATCCGTGCCGGGCGAACCATGTTTGGCCGCTCCATGTACCCGCGCATGGTGGAGATCATCCAGATGCTGGGCACGGGCGGCCTGATGGCCCTGCCAGCCGAGGCGGATTTCGACTCAGATATCGGGCCGGAGATCGAGCAGTACTTCGCCACCGACTCCACCGAGGCGCGCGACCGGGCGCGGCTGTTCCACCTGGCGTGGGATGCATCGTGCAGCTCATTCAGCGGGCGGCAGGTGCTGTACGAAAGGATGTTCGGCGGAAACCCGGTTCGAAACTCGATCACGCTGTTCCAGAACTACGACAAGGAACCCTTCAAGGCCAAGGTGCGCAAGTTTCTTGAGAAGGAGGACTGGCCGTAGCAAAGATAATCCGGCGAAACGGCGGCTTGGGGCTCTTCGGCCTTATTGCCGCCGTTTTTCTGTTGGCGTGCACCGGCGGCGCGACACCGGCGGCTGACACGCCAACGCCTGTCCCGCCGTCTTCTGCGGGTACCCAGGGCTCCGTTGGCATCAGCCTCGCCAACGCCTGAGCCAAGCAGAGCACCGCCGACGCCCCACGGGCCGGTAGTGACGCCGCCCGCGACAACACCTGATCGCCCCGGGGAGACCCCTGCTCCCACTATGGTGAGGCCAGCCGTACCAACGCCGAAATCTACGCCGGACTCTACGCCGGTTGCTGTTCCGGCGGAAACTCCGACCCCGCCGCCACGGGTGAGGGACCGGCCTGCGAAGCCCTCCTCAATTTCCGCCAGCTCTGAAAATACGCTTGAGCCGGGGGAGGTGCAGTGGAGTTTCCAAGCAGACGGCGCGGTGTATTCCTCCCCAGTAGAGGCCGCCGGAGTCGTGTATGCGGGCTCCACCGGGGGCCACCTTTATGCGTTGGATGCATTAAGCGGAGAGGAGCTCTGGCGATTTCGAGTGGGCGTTACGGAATCCTCTCTTTTCGTGCGTGATGGAGTGGTTTACGTTGGTTCCCGGGACCTGCACATTTACGCCATTGACGCCGCGACAGGAACAATGCTCTGGCGCCACAAGGCTGGAGCCGAGATTCGGGCAGCTCCGACGGTTGCGGACGGAATCGTGTTCGTCGGCTCAGACGACGGGAACCTGTACGCCCTTGATGCAGAAACAGGAACGACCCTCTGGACCTACGAATCGTCGGGACTTGTGCGAGTTTCTCCGGTGGTGGCCGACGGGATGGTATACATCGGACTCATTAATCGAGGTTCGCCTGCAAGCGTCATCGCTCTGAACGCAACGGATGGAGACCTGGCATGGCGGCGAGACGAGACCGAGGTCGAGTCAGCTTCCTCCCTGGTGGTGGCAGATGGAGTGCTGTACTACGGCTCCGATGACGGAAATGTAAACGCGCTGGATTCTTCGACCGGAGAGCTACTCTGGAGCTACAGAGCTGATCAGGATGTCTATACTCCGCCGCAACCGGCCATATACAACGGGACCGTTTATGTCCACTGGGGAGAGCTGGTGTTTGCCCTGGACAATTCGAACGGGTCTCTCCAATGGCAATACGAGAAGGACGGCCTGGGCACTTCCATCTGGGCGGCGTTTGAATCGTTCTTTTCCTCTTCCCCAATTGGCGTGGTCGATGGCGTGGCCTATGCCAGCTCCGCCGACGGACACATTTACGGGCTGGACGCGGAGACAGGGGAACGCCTCTGGCGATACCAGTGGGGTGAGGAAGGCTTATTTTCGCCGGTCACGATATCCGGCGGGATTATGTACGCCGCCTCCAACGATGGCCTGGTTTTGGCCCTGAGCGCATCGGCGGCCTCGCGCTACCGGGACGAGCCTCCCTGGGTCTACAGCACTGGAGGGAGGGTGTACTCCTCTCCTGCCGTGTCTGGTGGGGCAGTTTACGTGGTGGCCCATGGCGGGGACCTCTACGCCCTGAACGCCTACGACGGCGACCTGTTGTGGCAGTATGAGTTCGCCGGCAAAGGGACCATGCGTCCGGTAGCTACCGAGGGGGTGGTTCTTGCCGTATCAGATGACGGGTCGCTGCATGCCGTGGAAGCATCCGCAGGCAGTCTGTTATGGCGGTTTGAGGACGGCGACACACCGGCAGGGACATCACCCGCGGTTGCCGGTGGTGTTGTATACGCTGGTCTGGAGGGCATCTACGCGCTGGAACTCTCCACCGGGAACGTGCTGTGGAAGCACGAGACCGGCGCAAGGGTTAATCGCACACCCACCATTGCCGGAGGGTTGGTGTACGCCAGCGCGGTGGATGGCTTCCTGTACGCGTTGGATGCCGCGACCGGCGACCTCAAGTGGCGCTATGAGGTCGGAGATGGTGCATCCTCTCCACAGGTTTCGGATGGACTGGTCGTCGTCGGACTCTGGAGCGGGCGTTTGACCGCGCTGGACGCTGGCACAGGAGCACAGGAATGGAGTCGCGAGGTCCCTGAAGAACTGTACTCGCCCATCGTAGCGAATGGGGTGATAGTCGCAGGCTCCTGGATAGACCTGCATCTCTACGCATTCGATCTTACGAGCGGAGAACAGCTTTGGCGCACGGAAGTCCAAAGGAGCGGAGAGCTTACGCGCCCAATGGTGGCTGACGGCGTGGTGTATGTGGGATCCAATCGCGACAACCTGTACGCTTTTGAGCTGTTGAGCGGGGAACCTCTCGGCCTGGTGCTGATCGAAGGTGGAGTCAACGGTCCCCCATTGGCGGCTGACGGAATAATCTATACCGCCTCCCGGGAGGGGGATGTGTATGCCGTGTTCCAACCGGAGTCCCTCCCACAGGCCGAGGCGGAATACCCCGCGGGCGAATTGCTATGGAGATTTTCCATTTCTGATACTGTGGACTCCATCTCCGTTGTGGATGAGGGGGTGGTATTTGTCTCCCTTAACAACTCCATCCTCCACGCCCTGGAATCTTCCACCGGCAGGGTGCTATGGAGCCACCAGGCAGACGATTGGATCACTGCGGATCCCACAGTGAGCGACGGAGTGGCCTACGTGGGGTCCTGGGACAGCCACCTGTACGCTTTGAATCTCAACACCGGGGCCGTACTGTGGAGCTTCAAGGCCGTGGACATCATATCGATGTCTGTAACGGTCGCTGGGGGTACGGTGTACGTGTCTTCAGGGGACCAGGTGTACGCGTTGGAGGCCGCCACAGGAGAGCTTCTATGGAGCGGCGAAGTCAGCGTGCACGTCGGCTCCTCGCCGGTTGTGGCGGGCAAGGCGGTATATGTCGACTCCTTGGGCGGACTGCTCTACGCACTAGACGCTGACGACGGCCATGAACTCTGGACCTTCGAGGCCAGCGACGACTCCTATTCCGTGGCTGCAGGAGGAGGAAAGGTATATGACGACGTCATCTCTCCCCTCCTTGAGTCGGACGGCGCATTGTACTTTGGCACGGACAGCAATCGGGTCTACGCGCTTGCGGCACTGACTGGCGAGTTACTCTGGAAATACGAGACCTCCGACGGCGTGCCTTATTCCCCGGTGATTATGGAAGGGACGGTGTACGCCAGTTCAACCGATGGACTGGTGTACGCTTTGGAGGCGTCATCCGGAGAGTTGATTTGGAGCTACAATACCGGTGCAATGGTGTCCTCCCTGACAGTGGCCGATGGGCTGGTGCATGCAGTTACCTGGCTCGACGCCATCTACTCCCTGGATGCCTTTACGGGAGAATTGGTCCAGTCTCCCAAGGTACCTGGCAATCAATCATCCACGGAGTTGGGCGAAGGCGTGTTGTATGTGGAGGCCTTCCAGAGACCCCAATCCTATCAATTCGTCGCCTCTGACGAGATGGAAACTTTCCTGTATGCCCTGGACCTCGCAAGGCGCGAAATACAGTGGCGCCTGAGACTGGAAGAGAATTTCGGTCGCGGCGCGGCTGCCGATGGGGTCATCTATTTCTCGTCTCCCCACTACGTGAGCGATCGTTACGTGTATGCGGTGAAGGGCCCTGCTCCATAGCTGAACGCTCAAATTTGGCAGCATTGACTCGATTCGGCGCCGGTGTTAGCGTTAGCACACAGGGCCCGGGTCCGATTTGGCTCGGCAAATGCGATTCAACCAGGTAGGAATGTCTGAATTCCGCGCACTGGACGGGACGAAAGTCCGTCAATTCCGATAGCAACGGGACCATCTCCAGAAACAGGATTGAGAGGAGGGCACGAGATGTCATACACGCCGAAGAACCTGGGACACCTGGTAATGCGAGTCAGGGACCTGGACCGCTCCGTGGACTTCTACACCCGGATAATGGGCCTGACCATCATGGAGAAGACCGCAAGCGGCACCGTGTTCATGTCGGCCGACACCGAGAAGTCTCACGAGCTGGCCATTCGCGCCATCGGCATGGACGCCGGCGGCCCGGACCACTCCATCGTGGGGCAGGCGCATATGGCGTGGCAGATGGAGACCTTCGAGGACCTGCAGGAGCTCTACGACAGGATCAAGGAGAACGAGGTCCGCATCGTTCGGATGGGCGACCACGGCGTGTCGATGGGAGTGTACCTGCTGGATCCCGACGACAACGAGATCGAAGTCTATTACGAGATGCCGAAAGAACAGTGGGAGCGCCATCCCGAAAAGGGTTTGTTCGGCAACCAGTACCCGCGCCAGCTTGAGGAGCGAGCTACGGTGGCTGGCGACTAGCCGGAACCAGTCGGGCTTTATTAAAAATGGCGACCGGAATCGACACCGGGGCGGAGAAATTTTCCGCCCCGGACTTGTTGCGCAGGGCTTCGGAGTTGGTGCCCGTCTTTAAAGAACGGGCCGCCCAAACCGAGGAACAGCGGCGTGTGCCGGAAGAGTCAGTCAGCGACCTGTTTGCTTCGGGTCTGTATCGAATCGCGGTCCCGCAGAGGTTCGGCGGACTCAACGCCAACTACGGACTGGCCCTGGAGGTGGCCGCGGAGCTGGGCCGGGCATGCCCATCGACCGCGTGGTGCTACGGCCTTTGGGCCGCTCACGCCTGGCTGGCCGGGTACTGGCCGCTGCAGGCACAGGAGGAGGTGTTCGGAGAGGGTCCGGATGTCCTCTGCTCCAGTTCACTGAGCGTGGGGAAGTCGAGCTGTGTTGCAGCCCCGGGCGGGTATCACCTGTCGGGCCGGTGGGAGTTTTCCAGCGGCTGCGACTCGGCAGGCTGGGTAATGCTGGGGGCACCAAATATCGGTGAGCGCACGTGGGTGCTTGTGCCCCGCAGCGATTTTGAGATCGTGGACACCTGGTTCGTTTCCGGGCTGCGAGGCAGCGGCAGCAAGGACATCGCAGTCGAGGGCGCCTTCATTCCCCACCACCGCGTTCTGGAGGTTTCCACCGCAGGGGAGAGCGATCTCAGCGCGTGGCAGCTGCACGGCCAGGCGCGGTACCGGGTGCCAATTCCCGTGCTTCTGGGGTGGGACCTGGTGGCTCCCATGCTGGGGATCGCGCAGGGGATGATTGACGAGTTCACCACAAGGCTGAAGGGTACATCCGGACCAGGACGGACGGCAGATTCGCCGGCGATTCACAGCCGCCTGTCGCTCGCCGCGGCAGAGGTGGACGCCGCCAGGCCGATGATGGACGGCGGCATCCGCGAGATACTGCGCAAGGGCGAGGAGGACGAGCGCTTTACCACGCTGGAGCGAGCGAGGTTCCGAAGGGACAAGGCCTTCATCACCCAGCTCTGCCTGCAGTCGGTGAACAGGCTGTTCGACCTGAGCGGCGGTCACGGTCTGTTCGATTCGGTGCCCCTGCAACGCTTCCACCGGGACGCGCAGGCGGTGGCCCACCGGGACGGCCTGATAATGGACCTGGGAGGCCAGAACTACGGACGAGTGCTGCTGGGCCTGCCACCTGACGGGCCTATCTAGCGCTCATCCTTTACGTTGCGCTGTGCACGGCGTGCCCGGACCGCTCCAAATCCGGGCGTTGCTCGAGAGGCATTCGGAATGGCGCGGACAGGCGCAAAGGGACCCCGTAAATCCTTGGATCCATTGTCCGTCAGGGCCGATCTGACAGGTACCTGCGGATGGCCGCTTCAGCCTTGACACCCCTATGGGGCGATGCTAGTATCGATTGAATTCCATTGCCGATTTGCGGCGATTTTGTGCCGTCCAATAACTGCACCAAAAGGGTTGCAATTTTGGAGGAACAGGTGCGCCGACATCTGTCCGAAACGGCGCAATTCCCTAAGGAGAAATGGCCATGCCTGATATCGTGAAAGGACTCAAGGATGTCTACCTGGACACCACAGAGTCCAGCTTTATTGACGGCCAAGTGGGCAAGCTGCTGTATCGTGGTTACGACATCCACGACCTGGCTGAGAGGTCCACCTTTGAAGAGGTGGTCTACCTTTTACTCTACGGAGACTTGCCCAGCAAGGAGCAACTGGCCGCATTCGACGCGGAACTTCGAGCGAGCCGTCGCATCCCTGACGGCATCATCACGGTGCTGGAAGTGATGAAGGACGCGCACCCCATGGACGCCCTACGCACCGGCATCTCGGCGCTGGCGGGATACGACGTGGCCGAAGTGGCCGACAACTCCGTAGAAGCGACCATTCGGAAGGGCATCCGCCTCACCGCACAGGGACCGACGATCGTGGCGGCGCATCACCGGCTACGGCAGGGACTGGAGCCGCTAGCTCCCAATCCTGAGCTCACCCACGCTGGAAACTTCCTCTACATGATGTTCGGCGAGGAGCCTGACGCAGAGACCACCGGCCTGCTGGACGTGGACTTCATCCTGCATGCAGAGCACGGCGCGAACGCCTCAGCATTCGCGGCGAGGGTCACTGCCTCCACCATCTCCGACCTGCACTCAGCGGTGGTGACTGGCGTCGGGACGCTGAAGGGCCCGGCCCACGGTGGAGCAGCCGAAGAAGTGATGAAGATGTCTCTGGACATCGGAAACCCCGAGGACGCAGAGGAATACGCCCGCCGGCACCTTGAGGCAGGCGGTCGCATCATGGGGTTCGGCCACCGCGTATACCGCGCGGAGGACCCGCGGGCGCGCCACCTTCGCGACCGCGCGCAGGCACTGGGCGAGAAAAAGGGAGAGCCACGCTGGTTCCAGATCCTATCGCACCTAGAACAGAAGACGATGCTGCCCTACCGCGATCGGGGCATCTGCGTCAACGTGGACTTCTTCGCCGGGGCTATCTATTACCTGCTGGACATTCCCGACGACCTGTTCATCTCCATTTTCGCGCTGGGTCGCATTCCGGGATGGACGTTGCAGTGCGTGGAGCAGTACAAGGACAACATCCTGATCCGTCCGCTGCTGGAGTACATCGGTCCTATGGATCGCGAGTACGTTCCGATGGAACAGCGCGCGTAGAACGAACCGTAAACAGGGAAGCCACGAGGGGCCGCGAATACGGCCCCTTCTCTTTTGTGTCGCTTTCCCAGATTGGGTAAAAACTCAAGCTGCAACGTTGTGATAGAACAGGAAATGTCAGCCGAGGCCGAAATACGCCGCCGCATAGCCGCACAGGGCCCAATAACCTTCGCCGAATTCATGGGGATGGCCCTGTATCATACCGAGGGCGGCTACTACACATGGGGAGAACGAATCGGCGCCTCAGGCGACTACTACACCAGCCCGGCGGTCCACCCGGCCTTCGGCGCTCTGCTGGCCGTTCAACTGTTCCAGATATGGGATCTGCTGGGGCGGCCAGTGCCCTTCACGGTGGTCGAGGCTGGGGCGGGCAACGGGCTCCTGTGCCGGGACATTTCTGCCGGGGCGTCAGGGCTGCCAGACGATTTCCACCAGGCCTTGCGCTACGTCTGCATCGACCAGCGCACGTCAGCCGGCCTTGAGCGCGGCCTGCCCCAAGTGAGCCGGGTGGCGACAAAGGGAATACCCCTGCGCGGCGTCGTTGGATGCGTCCTTTCCAACGAATTGCTGGATGCCATGCCGGTGCACCAGGTTAGAGTCGAAGACGGGGAGCTGCGCGAGGTTTATATCACCCTGCGCGGGGAGTCGCTGATCGCTCAAACCGGCCGACCGTCCACTCCGCTGCTGGAGCAACGATTTGAGTCGTTGGGCGTCCGGTTGGCGGAGGGGCAGACCGCGGAGGTCAACCTGGCGCTGGATGGATGGGTTTCGGATGCCTCGAGTACCCTGGACCGGGGATTTGTACTGACGATCGACTATGGCAGAACAGCGGAGGACCTGTATTCGTCAAGCGAGCGTTTCCTGGGCACGTTGACCACGTACCGCGACCACCTGCAGACCGACCTTCCCCTGGAGCGGATTGGGCAGCAGGACATGTCGGCGCAGGTCGATTTTACGGCCCTGGCAAGAGCGGGCAGGCGAGCGGGACTGGATTTCCTGGGGTTCCACAGGCAGGCCGTCTTCCTGGGCAACCTTGGACTCGACGGGCTGCTGCAACGTTCATCGGGCGGTGCGCAGAGGCTCGATAGATCCGGGGCCATGGCAATGCGTGAGCTAGTCAAGCCCGATGGGCTGGGTAACTTCAAGGTAATGGCCCACGGCAAAGGCGTCGCGCGGCCGGATCTGTGGGGGTTCAGGCGCTCAATGGAAGCGGTGGACATCGTTGAAGGAATGCCATTGCCGCAGCCGACAGCCGAGCATATCAATCTTCTGGCGGGCCGCTATCCCGCCATGGAGACGGAGTTCGATATGCCCTGGGACGCCCTCTGGCCGGAAGACGCTCCACCAACGTAGCCGTTTTGATCCGCAGAGACTTACGCCGAGGGTTCAGCCAGGCCGATGCGAACTGAGACGGATTTCATGCTCTCGACGATGAAAGAAATGTGATCGTCCAAGTCCACGCCCAACTCGCTGGCACCCTTCTGGATATCGTCGCGGTTAACGTCCTTGGCGAAGGCTTTGTCCTTCATTTTGCGGCGCACTGAACGAGGGGTGACCTCCTCCAGGCTCCTGTTGGGCCGCACCAGGGCGACCGCGCGGATGAATCCCGACAGTTCGTCTACGGCGAACAGCGTGTGTTCCATGAGGGACTCTCGCGGGATGCCAGTGTGCTCGCCGTGGGCCAGCACGGCGCGGATGATGTCCTCGGGGTAGCCCGTTTCGCGGAGTATCTGCGCGCCGTAGGTTGGATGGCTCTCGGGCGTCGGGCAGATCTCCCAGTCGAAATCGTGGAGCAGCCCTGCGATGGCCCAGCGCTCCTCGTCTTCGCCGTAGGTGCGGGCATAGCCGCGCATTGACGCCTCCACGGACAGCAGGTGTTTCATCAGCATGTCCGTCTTAACGTGGCGGCCAAGAAACTCCAGCGTAATGTCCCTATTCATCACGTCCATCGGGCTGTTCCTCCGGGTCGTTATCATTGTCGGTGGGTTCATTCTGGGATTGGTCTGCCGGCGGCCTGGATCCGGGACGAGTGAGGCAGCGAACGCCGGTGGTGAGGAAGCCGCTGTGGGCCACCATCCGATGCGAGGGACGCACGCTTCGTTCCGTGACGTGCCAGGTGCGCAGCAGCGTCTCCAGAGATTCAACCATCTGGTAACGCCCGTCCTGCTCCAGCGCGCCTCCGAGGCGGTGAACCTGCAGAACTGTCGGCAGGAAGCTGAGCATAATGCCGCCCATGACCAGCGCGTCAGCGATGGTGCTCACCGCCTGCCAGGGCTCTGGGACGTCCAGCACCACGCGGTCGACGTCCCGCTCCTCGATGCCGTCGTATATGTTTCCGATCCTCACTTCGAGGTTGGACGTGTCGGGAATGACACGGCCGATGTTGCGCATGGCCTTGGGCAACACAGATTCATCGATCTCGTAGGTGATGACCCTGCCCTCACGGCCCACGGCGCGGAGCAGGGCGGCGGTCAGTGCGCCAGAGCCAAGGCCGCCCTCGATGACCGTTGCCCCGGGAAAAATGTCCGCGAAGGCGACAATGTTACCCAGATCTTTCTGGTAAATGATCTGCGGACCGCGCGGCATCTGCCGGACATAGTCGCCCAGCGTAGGGCGCACGGCCAGCATGGTGTGGCCGCGGTCGGTGCGATACCAGCCGCCCACGCTGCCTCCGATGATCTGGTCGTGCTGCAGTCTGCCCAAGTGGCTGTGAAATGTATCCGCCTCAGCCAACGTCACCATGTATCGGCGGGACTTGCGGTCCAGCAGCAGAGCAAGCTCGCCGGGGTGGAAACAGTTGGGATCCGTATCAGTCAGGGTTGCCTCGCCTTCAATTGAGCGAGGGTGTTGGGCCTCAATCGCTGTTTCGTCCAATGGTATCGCCTAGTCGTCGGCAGGGGCCGACACCTTGTTTTCGTCGTAAGATGAAGGCCGACTGCCTTCCAGGTAGGTGGTGTTGTGTTCAGCGTAAGGGTCCATGTCGGGGAAAACCACGAGCAACTCGGCATTTTCCTCGCCGACGACCCTGAACGCGTGCTCCGCTCCCGGTGGAATCACGAGGGTGTGGTGCTTTTCCACGCGGTGCACCTCGCCGTCGATCCGGACCTCGAGGGTACCAGACATTATGACGATGAGCTCGTCAATCTCGTGGGTATGCAGCGGCGCGCCGGTGCCGGGCTCGGCGGTGTTGAGGCTGAGAGAGGTGGAAACGCCGTGCTCGTGGGTGGTGATGTCCCACTTCCGGTAGCCGGGCCTCCAGGGAACTTCGGGCGCGTGGCGGTGGTCAATGATCGGCATATCGCGTCCTCACCCGGCGGAGATTGGCAGCCACAAGTGGCCTCGGCGGGCCCGCCTATTGTACGTCATTTGCCTGCGTCAGACACGATGATTGCGCTGGGCATATTCGTTGGGCTACATTCTCAATATCAGAAACCTCCGCTGGTGGTGATATGCAACAACGCCTGTTCACGTTCGAGGAAGCGAACGCCCTGGTTCCCTGGCTGCAGCGAACTTTCGACAGGCTGAACTCCTCGATGGAGCAGCTGGAAACCCTGAGGGGGCGACTGAACGACATCCAGAGAGAGCGACAGCGCCAGAACGGTACGTTTCAGCAGCACAACGAGATCGAGAGGATGCAGGCCGAGCTGGAGAAGATGGGGAACGACATCCGGGGCCTGGTTGATGAGATAGGGGCGGAAGGCATCATCATTCGCGATATCTCCCAGGGCCTGGTTGATTTTCCTCATATGCGCGAGGGCCGCGAGGTGTATCTCTGCTGGATCGGGGGTGAGGAGGGCATCGAGTTCTGGCACGAGACGGACCGTGGTTTCATTCACCGCCAGCCCCTTTAGGCAGCAACTTGGTACGGCAGTCATCCGTACTTGTGCATCAGACTACCAGCGTGGCGTCACCTTCCTAACCCTCTCGCTGAGGGATAGGGAACTATTGCAAGACCCTGCGGGATTGCCCGTGCATGAATGGATGGTGGAGAGCACCGGCGTTTCGCGATAAGATTAGATGCCAAGAAAAACAAATAACGGAGTGAGCCATGGCTGAATATATTGCATCCCCCAGTGACTGGGTGCGGGAACAGGTCGAGCTTTACGAGGGCAGTGGGGGCACCCAGGGCACAACACTGCGCGACACGGGATTACCCGTCATTGTCGTAACAAACCAGGGGAACAAGACCGGTGCGATTCGGAAGACGCCGCTCATGCGGGTCAAAGACGGGAACAACTACGTGCTGGTGGGGTCAAAGGGGGGCGCCCCCAAGAACCCGGTATGGGTCTACAACCTCCGGGCGGACACCAGTGTGGAGATACAGGACGAGAGCGCAGTCCACAACATGCGTGTCCGGGAAGTTCACGACGGCGCCGAGCGGGCCAGGCTGTGGGACATCTCGGTCGAGGCCTTTCCCCCATACGCGGAGTACCAGGAGCGCACAACCCGCAAGATCCCGGTGTTCATCGCCGAGCCTGCGTAGCTGTGCATAACACGGCAAGGTAGAGGATTCATCGTTCCCTTCCGGCTGCGTAATCCTCGGATCGAGGGTTTTTGCCGGTCCGCCAGAATTCGTGCTGGCGGACCGGTTTTCTGTTGCACAGAATTTTGGAAATCCCTCCAACGCCCTCTAGCCGCTCCCGTGCCGCCTCCAGGGCGCCTCCGTTCGTATGGGTCTTTGGATTTTCACTGTCCAATGCCAGTCTTGAAATTGCCGATATCTTCTATTACAAGGGGTCATTCAACAATGGAAATCCCCTGTATGTCCCCGCCAGACGTATTCGAGGGGCCTATCCTTATATAATATAATTGAAATATGTTCTCAATCTCGTCCCTGGTAAAACGAAGGCTGCATACCCCGTTTGACCGCCAACGGAGCCGCGTGGCTGATGAAGTCGGGCGGCAGCGCGGCCGCGTCGTGCAGCAGCGCGGCAGGGTGGCTCGCCACCTCCGTTTTCTGCGGACAAGGGTGCGGATCAGGCGGATTGAACGACGCCTGATGTCCAATCAAGTGGTGGAGTTGGCCTACCGCACCGTCCGGGAGATGAGCGCCGACGACGCGACCCACATGGCGGCGGGACTTGCCTACTACGCCGTCCTGTCGCTGTTCCCCCTGAGTGTGGGGTTGATCAGCCTGCTCGGGCTGCTCCTTGAGCCGGAGGCGCTGGAAGGAGAGGTATTCGCGTTTTTTGAGACCTACCTGCCAGTTTCCAAGGAACTGCTGTCCGCCAACATAGCGGCAGCCGGCAATCTGCACGGCTTCCTGGGGGTGATCAGTTTCTTCGGCCTCTTCTGGTCCGCCAGCCTGATGTTCGGGGCGATCACGCGCTCGGTCAACCGGGCCTGGGATATACACCAAGACCGGCCCTTTTACATCGACAAGGTCCGGAATATCGTAATGGCTCTCAGCGTCGCCCCGCTGTTCCTGTTATCAGTCAGCACCACGGCAGCGCTGCAGATGCTGGAGGGGGTGGATGTACCGTTGGGTATAGCGACGACGCTTCTTGATAATGGTGTCGCCGAGACTGTGTCTCGCATTCTGCCCTTCCTGTTTTCCCTAACGATCTTCCTGCTGGTCTACAAGTTCACACCCAACACGCAAACCCACTGGCGGTACATCTGGCCGGGAGCGCTGCTGGCGGCGGTGCTTTTCGATGTGTCCAAGAGCATTTTCGTCTTATACGTCGACAACTACGCTAACTACGAACAGGTCTATGGCTCCCTTGCGTCTGTAATCGTGCTATTGGCGTGGACCTATTTTTCGGGGCTCATACTCATTACCGGGGCCGAGTTCACCTCGGAGTACGAACGCATGAGGCACGACGTGGAACGGGGGCAGGTGGTTGCCAGGCATGATCGCGTCAAATCGCGAGGCACTGGAGCGGAGCAGTAAACGGCGGCCAACCGGCTCCCACTGCTTCCATCCGCCTCCATCCGCTGCGACCACCTGCTGCATCCGCAACAGTCAACTTCGACATACCTGGCTGGGCAAAATTTTGTGCCCGCTTGACCCGGAACAGCCTCATCGGTCCTCGTCATCGCCGTTCTCCTTCGCTTCAGCAGCTTCAGATCCGACCCCCTGCGTCTCCGCGCCGTCTACTGCCAGAGAGGAATCGGGCGGGCGGTTCCATTCCCGCACCACGTACACGGCGAGGTCCTTCAGCATTGCGACCACGGGAGGACCCAGGATGACGCCCCAAAGGCCGAAGTAGTTGCTGGCGATGACTATCACCATGATCACCGCCACCGGGTGCATCCTCAGGCTATCACCCTGTATGCGTGGCACGAGAATCACGTTTTCGACCAGTTGCACAGCCAGGTAAAGCAGGATCACCCAAGGAAGCTTGTCCGGCTCCGTGGCCAGGGTTACCAGCACCCCGGCCGCACCCCCGATCCACGGCCCAATGATCGGCACCAACTCGGTGAGCCCGGCCACGATCCCCAAGATATAAGAAAAAGGCACTCCGATCAGCAGGAGACCGATGGTGACGACTGTTCCAACCACGATGCCCAGGGTCAGCTGGCCACGGATGTACGCCCCCATGGTGCGATCCGCGATGTCGAGGGCATCCTGCAGATATGGGCGTAGTCCGCTGGGGAAGGGAAGGTACAGGGATTCACGTATCGCCGATGAGTCCTTCATCAGGTAGAAGATCAGGACCGGGGCAGTGGCCAGTCCCAAAATAAAGGCGAAGGAACCTGAAACCACCCTCACCGTCTGGGATACCACGTTCCAGGCCGCATCGGTCACCGTGCCGCCGGCGCCGGCCAATGACTCTTCGATCTGGGCCCGCATGTCAGGGGGTATCTGTTCGGTGTAGCGGGCCAGCCAACTCTCAACGGTCAGTCGGGCAGAGTGAAAGAAAGCGGGAAACTCCTCGGCGAAACGCTGCCCCTGCTCAACGGTGGGGGGAATGACAAGGGCCAGCAGTCCTGCCAGGATTCCGAGGACGGCGACGAAGATCACCGCGACAGCAATACCACGGCTCAACCCGGGCCGCCCCTTCCGCCATGGCATGGCGCGTTCCATCAGGCGGGCCACCGGCAGCAGCACATAAGCGGCAACCAGACTAAGCCCCAGTGTCAGCAGCACTGTGCCCAGGAAGTAGAACACCAGCAGGGTGGTAATTACTACGGCGGCGGTGCCCACCAGCATGCGGCGCTTTTGCTTCAGCTCAGGGTCCATTCACTCCCGCGGCACTATTCTCGTAGGTCCAATCTCTTTGATTCTCAAACACCGGTATCGAGGATTTCAGAGGACCACAAGTTCCATAGGAAATTTCTCCTGTTGCGAGCTGCGATCCAAGCGAGACGTAACAACCGACACCGAGGAAGGTTTGGGTTTCCAGTCAGGAGTCAAGGAGGGACCGCCGCAGTATACAACCAAGTGCGAGATCCGCCGGAATAGTTGAGGGCTCCCGTTGGCAGCTCACCAATAGAGAAGGCGCGGGAAGAGGGCCCGAAAATCGTGTTACTGCGTCGTCGGCGCCGTGGTTTACCTCACAAAAGTGAGAAGTCACGTATCAGTCTTCAGCATCTGAATTTCTAGATATATCGTAATTATAGATATATACAATTCTGAGACATGGGGTGCGATATGACTTCGTCGAAAAAGCAAATGCCAGATCCGGAGTGTAAGACTCGAAACAGGCGGAGCGCCTGGAGGCTACTAACGGCGTGGCTAGTGGCCTTGGCCGTAGCCGCAGTCATATTGCTGGCCTTCCGGCAACCAATGGCCAGCGCGTACGAGTCGCCAGTCAATCCTGAGCGTCCGCCACCCTTGTTTCTGCAACAGGCCGGTTGCGAGGGCCAGGTATATGATCCATTGGATCTGGCCACCGGCACGGCCAATGGCGACGAGTTGGCTGCGCCCGGCGAAGTCAATGCAATCGTCTCGGGTTCAGCCGAGTTCGGAGCGGCATCCGATGAGGGGAGATGCGGCCCGCCAGCCGTCTGGAGGGCGATAATGACGGTTGGAATGGCATCTGATTCAACTGTCACCTTTCTGGGCTATCTTCCTGCCTTCGACCCCCCGGAGGGAGACCTGGACGACACTTCGTTCTCCCATGACGGCGTGGAATACAGCGTAGACGGGCTGTTCTTCCAAGACGACGCAGGTGGTGTCAAACAGCTTGTATTCGATGCGGAGATCCAACTGCCTGATGACCTCGTTTTACGGATTGGAAATCGCGAATTTCCAGTATCCGAATCTCTGAAGCTTGGATCGGGCGGGAGTATACACGCCTGGAGAATGGACGACAGCCTAGGCTGGATCGAGGGGGAGGTAATTAGGGTCAGGCTCTTGGACTAACCTCCAGATCGTTCCGAGATGTTCGATGCGCTTTGGCCAGTTGGAAGGGAATGCTGTCCACGGGAAGCGGAGTTGCCCGGCATCTGAACAAGGGTCAACGGCAGCAGCCGGCGAGGAGGGGCTACAGCGAAGCAGGCGGAGGGCACCCGTCTTCTGGGGTGCCCTCCGCTGAGATGATTGGGGTAGAGGCTTACGTTCGGATTGAGCAAGGCCTGGGATGAAGGACGGATTCCCCCTGCTATCCGCGCCGCAGATCGTACCGGTAGCCGGTATGGGTGCCGCGGTCGGGAACCGCCGTAGGGCTTGCGGGCGGGAACGGATAGGACGGGTCCACTGGCTTCGCGCCGAGGGTGTTGCGAACTGATCCTATGCCGTCGACCTCCATCTCCACCACATCGCCGGGCTCGAGGAAACGGGCGGCCTCGTAGCCCTTGCGGATGGCCTCACGCACCGAGCCGCCGCCCACGGTGCCACTGCCGATAACGTCGCCGGGAGCTATGCGACTGTCCTTGGACGCACGCTGTACGATCTCTCCCCAGGTGTAGTAGGCCATGGAGGCGTCACCGTCGGTGAGCCAAGACTCGCCATTGACACGGACCTGGCACTTGACGGTGAGACGTCCGTCGCGGATGTAGGGGGCCATCTCGTCGGTGGTTACCAGCCATGGACCGAGGGTGCTGGCCGTGTCCTTGCCCTTGGCCGGCCCCAGTCCAAAGGCCATCTCATCGAACTGCACGTCGCGGGCACTCCAGTCGTTGAAGATGCAGAACCCTGCGATGTGCGACAGCGCATCTGCCTGAGAAACGTCGGTGCCGTTCCTGCCGATGACGGCGCCAATTTCCATCTCGTAGTCGTACTGGTCCGAGGTGGAAGGGAAGGGAACGGTATCGTCGGGGCCGTAGATGCAGAGGGTGTTGGAGAAATAGAACACCGGCATCCGGTACCAGACCTCGTTGGGTTCGCGGGTGCCCTGAGAACTGGCGTGTTCCTCGTAGACGATAAAGTCGCGCACCGTCGGGGGTTGCAGAATAGGCGAGCGCAACTGGACCGCGTCCAAAGCCACGGCGGGAGCAGCCGCGCCGCCGGCCAGGGCGTCGCCCACCCGGTCAACTGACGACTCATCGTAGGCCAGCAGGGCACCAACATCCCTGATGGTCCGGGGCTCCCCCAGCAGAACAGTAACGTCCACCACACTGTCACCCTGCAAAACGCCGCAGCGCGGTCCGGTGCCTGTGTCGTAGGTCAGCAGTTTCATATCCGTCACCTCATTATTGGGAATTCAAAGCACAAACAAAAGGACGCAGAGATGTTTCCTGGTCTCTGCGTCCGGCAAGTTGGGCTGTTTTCTAGTGCATCGGGGAGAAACTGGCGGGGGCCACTATCTTGTTCTCCTGGGAGACGCGGCCCGGGGCCCCGCTGGGCCACTGGGGGATCTTGCTGGCGGCGGCGCGGACCTCGGCGCGGTGATTCAGGTCCTTGTAAGGCCAGATGTGAAGCCACTTGTTCAGCCCGCCGAACTCGGTGTACATGCCGGCCGCAAGGGGAGAGAACTCCTCGCGATACGGCACGGCCTCGGCCCAGCGGCGAAGCAGCTCGGGCATGGAGCCGGGCTGATAGGTGTAGGTGCGCATTTCGTAGATGGCGCCCAGCGCCTGGTCGCCGCCCATGGGGCGCATGAAGGGGGCCGGCTGCCAGATCTCAGCGTTCATGTTCAGGATGTTGCCCGGCGTGATTTTTGGCGGCCAGTTCTCTTCCTTGCTGGCGGCAGCGCGAATTTTGGCGCGCTCGTCCAGGCTCTCGTATCCCCAGACGTGGATGATCTGGTTCAGCGGACCGATATCCGTGTGCCAGAATGCCGCGATGGGCGAATACTTTTCACGATAAGGCAGGGCCTCGGCAAAGGCCTCCTCGGCCTGCGGCACTGCACCCGGCTTCAGGTCGTACGTACGAATTTCGTAGATCATGTGCGCTCCTTCTTGGGTAGGGTCTTCCAACTGCGGAAAGTGTAGCAACCACGCCAAGGGGGGGCAAGCTCGGGAGGCGAGATGGCAGGTTTCGGGGGTGCTCCACCCCGGCAAGCGACTGTTATCATTGGCCCAACTTGCCACGCAGGAGGTTGAGCAATGACGCAGGAGTTGGGCCGGATCAACCGCCCGACCGTTGAGCAGTACCGCGGGCGGCGCAAACTGATCCTGGTCCCGCTGGTATACAGTCCGGCGGCCGACGAGCCTGACGGGGCCGCGGCGCTGCAGAACTATTGGGAGCAGGCGCAGACGCAGGCGGCCGCCCTGGAGACCGCTCTCGGCGGCTTGCAGCACGTCTACCACGAGAGCGTTACGGCGGGAGAGTCCGAGGGCCTCGAGCAATTGCGGGCCGGGGACCTGCGCAGCCACGCATTTGTTTCGCTGAAGTGCGAGTCCGGGGCGGTGCTGGAGGCGACCGAGGACATCGAGATCCTGCTGGAAACGCTGGACCTGCAGCGGTTCCTGATGATTCCTATGGCCAGCCCCACCGTGGCGTCGCGGCTGCAGGAGTGGCACGCCGAGGCCAACCATCGACGCTACGAGCACATCGCCGATCGAATCGACTCCACGCTGGATGAGGATGGGGTCGGACTGCTGCTGATCAGCGAGAGGCACCAGGTGCAGTTCCCGCCGGACATCGAGGTATTCTACGTGTCGCCCCCGGCCCTCGACGAGTTTCGCCGCTGGTTGCAGAACTGGGCCGCTCGGCAGCAGCAGGCGGCCGTTGATGCCGCTGGATCGCAAATTCTGGACGAAGAAGAACTGTACGATGAGGAGGAGGAGGAATGACCTGGAATTGACACGCCGCCAGTCAAATTAGATACTTGCCACGACCCCTCATTGGAGCGATTCGGCCTGCCAAGGCCAGCACGGGGGCTCGTTATGAAACGAGAATTTTTCTTCTTTACCGAGATGGGGTATACGGCCTACCCGCAGGATGAAGCCCAGCGTCTCGGCTACAACAACCTGATGTATCCGAATGAGCACTTCAGCCCGGAGAAGGCGCAGGAACTGTACAGCATGTACTTTGACGAGCTGCAGTACTGCACCGAGGCGGGCTTCGACGGGGTGATGATCAACGAGCACCACAACAACCCGTTGTGCATGATGCCTTCAGTGAACGTCATCGGCTCAGTGCTGGCTTCCCGCACCAAGCAGGGCAAAATCGTGTTCCTGGGCAACGTGCTGCCCATCCACGAGAACCCCCTGCGCATCGCCGAGGAAATTGCGATGATCGACATCCTGTCGGGCGGGCGCGTGGTCTGTGGTTTCGTTCGCGGCATCGGCCAGGAGAGCATGGCCACCAACACCAACCCCCTCTACAATCGCGAGCGCTTTGACGAGGCCCACAACGTCATTGTGGATGCGTGGACGAAGCCTGGCCCGTTCCGGTACGAGGGCAAGCACTTCCACTACCGAGTGGTGAACCCGTGGGTGATGCCCCTGCAGAAACCGCACCCGCCCATCTGGATTCCGGGCGTCGCATCTCCAGAGTCGGTGATCTGGGCGGCCAAGCACAAGTACCCCTACGTGGCCCTGGCGCCGCCCCTGCAGCTGCTGTCCGACATATACCGGCTGTACCAGAACACCGCCGAGGCCGACGGTTGGACGCCGACGCAGGAGCATCGCGGCTATGCGGTGCGGGTGAACGTGGCCGACTCCGACGAAAAGGCTTACGAAGAGGGCAAGAACTTCTACTGGCAGTTGGGGACGTCGTTCGGTGTTACCCCGCCGCACTGGCTGGCCCCGCCGGGCTACCTGACCCGGGCTGCCGCCACCGGCGCCCGCGAGCAGGCCCGCAGGGCGGTGCAAACGGTGGTGCCGGGCGGTCCTGTGCTGCCTTACGACGACGCCCAGGAGACCTACCAGATTGTGACCGGCAACCCCGACACGGTCATCAAGAAAATGAAGCATCTCATCGACATCATCGACCCCGGGCACATCATCTTCTGGGGGCGGGAGGGCCCCATGTCCCACGACGTCGCCGTCCGCAGCATCGACCTGATGACCCAGGAGGTCATCCCGGCACTGCGCGAGTACAAGGCGCAGCGAGAGGAGTAGGGGCGGGGTCCCGCGAGAACACTCGCAGACCAGATCTTCCTTCAGGGAAAGCAAGGGCCGGGGATAGTCCAGATTACTGAGGACAGTCCCCGGCCCTTTTCAATTGGAGCGGAACTCGCGGGTCTTTTGAGGCCAGTTTATACAATTCGCTCGGTCTCCAATTGCGAGCAATACAAACATCCCTGCAATAGACACGACCGAAGATTTCAGGACCATTGCAACGTAACGTCGCCTCTTGGTTTCTGCTCACCCTGAGCTTGTTAAAGGATGCCCATACCAGCCACCGATGGTTCGACAGGGTCACCATGAGCGGATAGAAAAAGACTTTGCAATCTTCCTGCCGAAGATTTGGACGGCCCGAACGTTCGTTGACAAGGCGTGGTATGCTTAAGCCCGTTCCACAAGGCGACACTGCGAACCTGAAATGCGAAAGTGATACAGGTCTTTCGCTTCCCCCCCTTGCGCAGGGCTTTAGGGTTGTGGTCTCAGTGGCTAAAGCCCGACCCGTTACCCCGCAAGGATGGTATTCTTGAGCCTTTTGCGCCCACTTGTCCTGGTGTCCGCACTGCCCAACTTCAACCGCCTTCGTACCCGCTAATATGCATCGACCCCTCCAGCCCTGCTGGAGGGGTCGATGTGGTTAGGCACACCGCCAAAGCGGGGACGCCCACAGCCCGGTAAGGCCGCTGGTATTTTAGCAGCGGTCGCGGTGGGGTCAGAGTGGCAGGGTCGATTGCCACCCGCAAGGCGAGTCTACACGGCAAGGAATCCCTCATGTTGAGCTGGCTAAGGGAAAACCAGTGGATCCTGGGAGAAGGTAGCAGTTTTTCCCAGGTAACTAGCTTCTTTGCATTCTTGGTGATGCCAGGGTGCGTGATTGGGGCTGCTATTCAGTGGCTCTTCCTCCGCAAGTAAAGGCGCTAATCTGCTCCGCAAAACGAAACCGCCGACCATCGCAAGAATGTCGGCGGTCTTGCTTTTCCACGGCGGCCTGAATCTCAAATGCCAGGTGTCAGGCCGACAAGCCAGTCCCTGTCATTTGAACCCGATTTGAACCCGATTTGAACAAGGGGGCCACCCAGAGGCTAGCCGGCAAGGGACTCATTCCGGATGGTCTCAAATACGATGGCCACCTACCAGAGTGCGCATACCCCTCAAGCCCGCGCTTGCTGTATCCCCGCTATCCCCGGTCCCCCGGCAGCCGGGTGGCAACGCTGCCCATGCCCGGTGGGGGCCAGCTGCCGGTGAGGTAGTCGTAGAGGTTGGCGGCGCTGATACGCATCACCATGGGAGCCATGCCCTCCTGCTCCACGTCCATGGGATAGCGGTCGGTCAGGGCTGTTAGCGTACTCACCGCCTCCTCGCGGGTCAGGCCGCGGTCGACGGCGTCCTGAACGTAGTCCTTCCACTCGATGATGAACTCGCCCTGCTCGTCGAGGTAGACCTTGCCACACAGCGCGCCGTGGCCGGGAACAAAGATGTCCTCGTCCAGTTTTCGCAGCGATTCGAGAGCCACCAGCCACAGGTCTGGGTTGCTCTCGTGTAGCCAGGTCTGTACTCCGTGGAAGATATTGTCGCTGGTGAACACCACTCCCTCCTCCTTGATGACCACCGCCGCCTGGTACAGGGTATGGCCCGGCATATGGATCATTTCGAAGGTGTGGTCGCCAACCCGAAGGGTCATTCCGTCGAGGAAGGTGATCACGGGCGCGTTGGCCCGGTAGCCCTCCAGCAGGGCGGGCTCGTCCGGCCCGAACGTGCCGATGCGGGCGGCGTGCTCGGCCATGTCGGTGTTCAGGATGCGGGTGCGCACTCCCTCGTGGGCTATGACCGGAGCGTCGAAGAAGGCATTGCCCGTCCAGTGGTCGCCGTGGGGCTCCGTATTGATGATGTAGCGCAGCAATCCCCTCTTTTCGATCTCCGCCTTCAGCCACATTGCGGTGCTGGGTTTGTGGGGACTGTCGATCATCACGATACCGTCCGAGGTGGTTACGAAGCCGAAGTTGCAACCCCGAACCTCGGTCTCGACCCACACGTTGCTGGTCAGCTGTTTCATGATGCCCTCCGTTGGGAATCGGTTGGGAATCGGTTGGGAATCGGTTGGGAATCGGTTTTAGGAAGAATCCCGGCGCTGGAATTCTACACCCGTTGACCGGCGGGAGCGGATGCGCCTATGCTGGAATGCGCAATTCGAAATGCCTGAGGCAACGCTTGGATACCTTGGAACTGGACCTCCATAGCAAGACCTGGCCCGAAGCGCTGCAGGAGTTCGTGGACGCCTACAACAGGGCAGTCCAGCCGGGCGGGAACACCTGTCGCCTACTCAGGGTAGTTCACGGCTACGGCTCCACCGGCGGTCCCGGTATCCTTCGCACCAGATTTCGCAAGTTCCTTGAGAAGCACATCGCGCGGCTGGATTTCACGCCGGGGGAGAAAATCGGCGTCAACCCAGGGTACACCCTGGTAACCCCCAAGTACCCTCTCCCCGGGGTGGATGCTGCCCTGTCCGAGTTGGTCTGGGACTATTGCGAGCAACCGAAGACCCTGAACAAGATAGTCGGACAGTTCCGGCGATATGGAAATCCCAGGGTGCAGCAGGCAGTTCGTTCCTTAGAGGGACAGAAGAGGCTGCGCAAGACGGCGCGGGCCAAGAACAGCGTATACCAGGCGGCGTAAACGCCGGGTTCCTCGCGGTCTGAAACAGGTACGCAGACATATTCCCGACGTATCAGAAACTGGACGGAGGTCAAATATGGGCGAAATGCTGCAGCAAGGGGGACGCTTCCCTCAACTCGAGCTGAAGCTGCTGGACGGCAGCACGATTTCGCTACCCGGAGACGCACCCAGCCGTTACACCGCCCTGCTGTTCTACCGGGGGCACTGGTGACCTTACTGCCAGCGGCAGTTGGCCGCATATGAGGCAGCCAAAGCGAAACTGGACGCGCTGGATGTGACCGTCTATGCCGTCAGCACCGACAACGAGGCGCAGGCCCGGGAAGTCCAGGGCAAGGGCCTGTCGTACCACGTGGCCTACGGGGCGACCAAGGCCGACGCGGATGCCATCGGCGCCTGGTGGTCTGATGACCGGGGCGGATTCGTCCAGCCGGCCGAGTTCCTGCTGGGCCGCAGTGGCGTGGTGCTCGGGGCGATGTACGCCTCAGGTCCTGTGGGCCGCATGGCCGCCGACGAGGTGATTCACGCCATAGAGTCCCGCGAAAACCGCAGGCGGCAGGAAGAGGGTGAGACGGCAGGATAACCCACCACCCACCGCCTGCCAATCAAGACCGGCAGAGCCGCCGGGACCGCTAGAGAAGGTATATGAACGAGACCAATCAACAGCTGGTAGACATGATGGAGCACGTATGGAGCTCCATCAGCTCCCTATGCGACGGCCTGACCGAGGCGGAGTGGAAAACAGCCACGGACTGTCCCGCATGGTCGGTACAGGACCAGGTGTCCCACATGTCGGGGTCGGAGTCCGGCATCCTCGGCAACCCGGACCCGGACCACACTCCTGGGGACGTCTCGCACACCCGCAGCGATCAGGGTCGCCACAATGAGATGATAGTGGACTACCGACGCTCATGGAGCGGACAGCAGGTGCTGGACGAGTTCAGGCAGAACACGGGGAGTCGAGTGGAATTCCTGCGCGGCCGTACCGACGACGAATTCGCCGCCGAAATGCAGACTCCCGTAGGGGCGGCCCCGATGTCTGAGTTCATCAGCATCCGGATCATGGACGCCTGGGTGCACGAACAGGACATCCGCCGCGCCCTCAACCGGCCCGGCCACATGGACAGCCCGGCAGCGGCTCACGCCCTGAACCGAATCATCCGGGCCATGCCTTTCGTGGCGGCTCGGAGGGCCCAGGCCCCGGACGGGACCACGGTTGTGCTGGATATCTCGGGTGCCGCCGGACGGGTCATGCCCATTGGGGTGGACGGGGGGAGGGGCCGCGAGCTGGAAGATGCTCCCGGGAGCCCAACGGTTCGTATCGGCCTGGACGCCGAAACATTCAGTTGCCTAGGCTGTGGACGCTGGGACCCTGACGAAGTCATCGCCTCTGGGAAAGTCTCCATCGAGGGCGACCTGGCGCTGGGCGAGTCCATCATCCGGCAAATGAACATAATGCCCTAAACCAAAGCCAAGGTGGGATGTGCATTTGCCTGAGGCGAGGAATCGTGCTGGGAATTCGGCAGCAGTGCTTCGGCCCGTGACTGCAGTACCGTCCGGCAGCGGCGCCTCACCTCGTCTCTCCGGCTGGCCAGCCCGGCCAGGAAGTTGCCGACCCTTTCCTGCACCGCCGCCCTGCTGCCCAGGCAGAGATTGCCCGTCGCCTCCTCTCTCGCCCAGCCCCAGACCGCCTCATCGGAGTTGAAGTCCGGGCTGTACCCCGGCAGGTTCACCAACCGCAGGTCAAGTCCGGGCGTCCGCAGATATTCCCGCACCGCCTCGCCACGATGGGCCGGCGCGTTGTCCCAGATGACCCGCATCGGCTCTGGATGTTTTTCCCTCAGTTGCTTCAGGAAGGCAACCGAGGTCCCGCTGTTGCTGTTGCCCTCCAGTTCCATCCATTCCACCTCACCCGTCTCCAAGCACACCGCCGAATAGTAGTTGGCCTTCTCCCCATACCGCGGGCTGGTCGAGTCCACCAAAGCAGGCTGGCCCTTCAGCACCCACTTGCCCCGCAGTTCCGCGTCCGCCCGGAAGTGGGCCTCGTCGGCAAAGAATATCCTGGCTTCAGTCCGTTGGGCCTCCTCCCTCAGGACGGCGTACTCCGCCACGAAAGCCTCCCGCTTGGCCTCATCAGCCTTGAGCAACCGCTTCTTGGGCCGCTTGAAGGCAAATCCCAAGCGGTGCATCCAGTTCAGGCAACTGCTGCGGCTCAACTCAATGCCGAGGCGCTCCGAGGCAAACCGCCGCACCACCTTCCAATACCAGTTGGCCATACCGATGCCCGACGAAGCGGGAGGCTGTTGCACCGCCTCTTTCAATTCCTCCTGCTGCGCTTGGTCAAGGGCGGGGGGGAACCACCGGTCTGCTCGAATATCAGGGCTGCAGGCCCTCCCTCGCCGAAGGCCGACGCCCATCGGCCAATAGTGTGTGGGTCCCTTTCCAGAGTCTCCGCCGTGGCCGCTGCCGTCCAGCCCTGGGCCAGCAGCAGCACGGCGTACCACCTCTCCCGCTCCCTGGGCGTCGGCGCCAGGATCATCCGCTGTCGCAAGTCCTTGACTTCCATCCGCCACTGTTCCAGACACCGGTCTATCTCCCTCACGCCCATCACCAACCCCTCGTAACTCCCGAGACCAGCTAACCCAGTTCCTTCACAAATTTACCCTGTGCAACTGCGTATTTCACCTTGGCTTTAGTTTAGCTCTGTCCGCCGTGGCTCCGGGTTTGATCAGCCGCCGCGCAGGCGCAAGGCGCGCCTGCTTGTATTGGTGACGCATACGGGCCCCAGGACGATTGCAAAGTGGTGGAGGGAAGTTTATACAGACAGGGAAGTGAGATATGGGAGTGTGCGGATATGGAGGCGGCGGAATCTCTGTTCGGATGTTTGGAACTGGTGCCGGATCCCAGGAGGGCCAGGGGAGTCCGGCATCCCTTTCAGGCCATCCTCCGACTGACCCTGCTGGGCTTGGTTTGTGGTCAGACCACCATGGCCCACATCGCCCTCTTCGCCAAGATGCACTGGCCGGTGCTGAGGGAGCCGTTGGGCTTTGTGCGGGACCATCCGCCCCACGCCACCACCATCTCCCGCACCCTGGCCGGGGTCCCTTATGAGCAGCTGCAGGGCGCCCTAGCGGGATGGGTGGCCCAGGTGGTGGCGGACCAGGAGGTGCACGCCTCGGTGGACGGCAAATGGGCCAAGCAGTCCGAGGACGTAAGCGGCAATCCTCTGGTGATGGTGAACGTACTGGCCCATGACCTGAAGCTGTGCCTGGCCCAGTGGCCGGCATCGGAGAAACGGTACGAACCCGGGGTGTTGCGGGAACAGCTGGGGCAACTGTTCGAGCGCTATCCCGGCCTGAGGCTGCTGACCATGGACGCTCTCTATGCGGAGCGGGACCTGTGCCAGGCCATCGTGAGCCACGGACGGGACTACCTGGTGCGCATTAAGGGGAACCAACCCCAGGTGCTGGCGGCATTGGCAGAGGGATTTGCTGGGGAGGGACCGGTGGAGCCCGAGGCGCAGAGCGTGGAAAAAAAGCGGGCGTGATCGAGAAACGGCGCATCTGGACTGATGAGGCGCTGGCCGGCTATATCCGGGATGAGTTGGGCTTTCCAGGAGTGAGGCAGGGTGTGATGTTGGAGAAGGAGAGGGTGGACATAGCCACCGGGGAGGTGAGCCGGGAGCGCTGGTATCTGCTGACCAGCCTGAGTTCCCGTCGCTGCGCACCCAAAGAACTCCTTCAAGTGATCCGCAACCACTGGAGCGTTGAGAACAGCCTGCATCACGTTAAAGACCGCAGTTGGGACGAGGACGTCCACACGCTGCGCCGTCCGGGTCTGGGCGAGGTATACGCCAGCCTGGTCAACACAGCGCTCAACGCCCTGCGCCTGGAGGGATGGTTTCCCCTCCAGATGTCCATGCCCCTGCGAGCCAAGACCTGTGCCTTCCGCCCAACCCAGACCATCGCCCGCCTCCGCGGCCAAGTCTCCTGACTTTGCAATCGTCCTGATACGGGCCCCTTTGGCTGTTTATGCGAAGCTGGTTAGGTGATACTATTGCGGGGCCAACATCGGGTATTCTCATAATCGCCGCTTGCTGAGTTGATAATTTGCTAAGGCGCACCGACGCCCCCCCCTCTAACGCAGACCCCGCACCACGCGCCGGAGGCCTGGCTGCCCGGCTCCCCTTCCACTACAGCTGGATCGTCATAGCCATCCTCGCCACAGTTCAGATTTTCGCCAGTTCCATCAGCATGGCTGCCGGCATCATGGTGCCGCCGCTGTCCGACCCCGAAGGCGCCTTTGGATGGAATAAGAGCCTCGTTGGCCTGGGCATCGCCGCCTATTACGGATTCGGAGCAATCTACGCGCCCTTCACCGGCTGGCTGGGCGACCGCTTCGGCTCGCGCATCATGCTCGCGGCGGCGGCTGTGATGTATCTGATCAGTATGATTCTACTGAGCCAAATCAGGGAAGTCTGGCACTTCTTCCTGTTCTTTGGCGTGCTTCTCTCGCTGACCCAATCGCTGGGGATGGTGCCGCTCATGGCCTCGGTGACCGGCTGGTTCCGCCGCCGCCTGGGGTTGGGCATCGGGATCCTGTGGGCCGCGGGTGGCATCGGCACTGCGGCCTTCGCCCCCCTTGCCGGTTTTCTCATCGAGACCCTGGATTGGCAGAATACTTTCCTCATCATCGGCCTGATAGGTGGCATCGCCATGCTCTGCCTGGTACCGCTGATGCGCAACCGACCTTCCGACTTGGGCATCGAGCCCTACGGGACCCGGCCCGGAGACGCGACAACCGCGCGCCTTGGAAAGGGGCTGGAGCAGTTGCGAATTAAGGTCTTCAACCAGCATATCCGCCGCACCAAGCCCTTTTGGAACCTCCCCCTGATTCACGGCATGGGCTGCGCCGGACACGGCATCATCATAATATACGTCGCACTGCTCGCCCTGGAACGGGAAGTATTCACCAGCCTGCTTTCGGCAGGGTTTATCCTGGCCATCATATCCCTGGTGAGCATCATCTCCCGGTTTGTCACTCCCGTGCTGGCCGAAATCTACGGCACCCGCCGCATGATGGCCTTGAGCCTTAGCATCCAGGGCCTCACCGTGCTCATCCTGTTTTGGGCGCAGGATGCATGGGTCTTCTATCTGTTCGCGGTCACCTTCGGGATTGGCTTCGGCGGCGAGTGGACCGGTTATCTGATTATCAACCGTCAGTATTTCGGCGACGGGCCGATGGGCACAGTCTACGGCTGGCAGACCACCGGCGCTCTGATGGGCCACTTCGTGGCCACCTCCCTGGCTGGCCTCGTGCTTTACGCCACCGGCTCCTACACCGCGATCCTCATCCTGTCCATGGCCTTCAGCCTTGGCGGCGTGGTGATAATCGGGCTGCTGGACAGCAACACTCACGTGCTCATACCCGACTGGGAGAGCGAACTCCCTGACGAAGCACAGTTGAAGCCGGCTTTACCCAGGTCGGCCTCGCCCCCGCCCGTAGCAGTGGCACCCACCCCCGCCGGAGGGGACGGCGACGGCTGACGCGGACTGCTGGCCAGACACGACACCAGACACGAAAGACGAAGGGAGGGACGCAAACAAGGTGCATCCCTCCCTTCGTCTTGTCTCGACCGTGCCCTTGCCCGTTTGGGGGCTACTCCCCCTGTAGGAACTCGCGCACGAAGGTCGTGGCCGGTTCCTTGTCGTAGAGGCCATTGAGCAGCACGACGTTGCGGTAAACGTCTCCCTGGAAAAAGCGCTCGTAGAGGATCTGCCGTGAGCCGAAGGCGCTGCAGCAGGTATCCCAGGCCAAACGGAACAGGCGCACCCGGTCCTTGGCCGAAGCGGTGTCGGTGTCCAGATAGCTGGCCAGCGCCTCGGCCATGGGGCCGCGCAGGTCAGCCTCGGTGGGCAGGGCCATCAGACTACTGGAACCCATCAGCTGGAGTATCTCGCCCATCCGCGGGTACATCCGGATGAACAGGTGACGAGCCACGGTCAGAGGCATCTCCGCCGGGCACAACACCCCCCACTCGTCGGGTGCGGCATCCGTCTCGGCTGACCGGAGAAGAGCCTTGGTCGTTTCCAGGCTCTCAATGATCTCTGCCGTCATCTGCATCATCTGGGGCTGCTGGCCGGAACCCAGGGTGTACTGCATCAGGTTGGCCAGTCCCAGCACAAACTCCAGTTTGACCACATTCTTGGTGACCACCTGGTGCCCCGAGTGCAGGTACTGGTGAGTGCGCCGCGACATGTTGTTGCACCGGTCTGGGTCCCCCAGCAGGAAAACCCGCTCCCAAGGCACGAAAACGTTATCGAAGAAGGCCAGCGCGTCCATCTCCTCAAACCGGGAACCCAGCGGATGGTCGAAGTGGGAACGGCCCAGGTCCATGCTCTCGCGACAGAGGAGTTTCAGTCCCTGTGTATCGCAGGGAATGGCAAAGGCGAAAGAGGTGCGACCGGGCGCTCCAGAGGGCAGTGTGTGGGAACGCGCAGGGTAAACGGCAATTTCGTCGGCGATGGGCAGCGTAGCCAGCAGCCTGGCACCGTGAACCACGATGCCGGAGGCGGTCTCCTTGACCACGGAAAGTGCGATATCGGTGTTGTCGTGCAGGATAGTCTCGGTGGGCACCCGGCTGCGCTGAAGGTTGACGAGGGTGTGGGTTAAAACCAGGTCCTCTTCACGCACCTTCTCGTAGTAGTTCCGGATATTCTGCTTGAACTCGGGCCGGTCCTCGCCAAAATAGTCGCCCGCCTCGGCCATGGCCATCAGGCTGACGTTGAGGAAATCCGGGGTCCGTCCCATCATGCCGCAGCTCACCCTGGCCCATTGCCGCATCATGTTACGCCGTGCGTCCAGGTCTTCTGTGGTCTTCGGGGTAATGAAGGACAGCCCCACCTGCTCTCCGCTGGTGGGCGAGGTATAGGTCATTTCCGCGCCGGCCCTGGCGTCGTGCTGCAGGTCGTAGAGCCGGGCCAGCGTCTTCACCCCGCCACTCAATCCAGGATGCGTGGTCGGGTCCTTGACCCTTTCGCCTCGCAGGTACAGTGTTGGCGGCCTCTCCCGGAGTCCCTGTACGTACTGCTGCCCAGTCCTGGCCGCCATGCAATTACCTCCTGCCCGCTGGCTCAATGTCCCGGCAGGCCCGTTCAGTTGCCCACCCGGCGTTGAGTCCCTTTATTTTGGCCGATGGTGGTGCGATTGAATAGTCCGCGACGAGGGAGGGGCCTTTCCTGGGCGGAGCAGGGCTCTTCCCAGCTGTGCTCGAGATCTTCGCCGCCGCGCTCGAGCTTTCCGCCGCTGTACTCGATCGGTCAGCTACCATCGGCCTCGCCGACCGGGCAACGGCCAGGTATATTTACGCGGAGGATGCACGAATAGCGCGGCAAATCCCCTTGACACCCCAAAGGGGTTGTGATAATTTTCACTCGGTTTTCGGCCCGCCGGGTAAGCAGCAGAAATCAGGGCCGCAAATCCCCGCAACTGCGGGGACATGTTTTGTCAGAGGCCGAGAGGCAGGCCGCAACTGAGGGGCGGATTCAGGGTGAACGGTTCTCCATGGACCCCAAAGCACTAACAACCACCGACTGGCATAATATCCATCTTTTCCTGCAGTGGTTCTGGATATATTTCCCACTGGTAGTCGTTTTTGCGCTTACCATGCTCACCGCTCATGGCCTTATCCCTTCGGCGGTAACTACGGGCCATCTCCCGGCCAATGCTGCCAGACTAAGGATTCCTCTGACGCTTTTCGCCCTCCTGGTGGCGGCCGGCGCTATAGTTATCCTGATTCTGGGAATCAACCAAACCCTGGATGTAAGGAATTTCTGGAGCCGGTTGCTGATCTGAGCAGTTCGGTTTCGATATCACTGTACCCAGTGCTCCGTCCAGCGGTCAGGTACGCAGGCGAGAGCAGCAGGCATCTCAAGATGAACGGTTCCACCCTACAATGAGACCCACAGGCAAAATGCTACCGCTTATGGTGGCGGGCGGTATCTTCACCGTCATCATAGGTTTCGTGCTAGTAGTGTTGTTCATTTCTTGGTTTTCGAACCCCCCATTCGGATTGGGCAACGCGGCGGCGCAGCCCATCGCGTTTCCGCACACCGAGCACGTAGAAGAGCATGGCATCCAGTGCGAGTTCTGCCATAGAAACGTCACCAAGGGAGAAGCCGCGACGGTGCCGGCGGTGGAGCAATGCCTGTTCTGCCACAAAGACATCTCTGGACGCGACGGCGCGGCTCAGACCGAGATCGGGAAGGTCCAGCAATTCTTCGCCGATGAGGAGCCGATCGACTGGGAGCGGGTGCATCGCCTGCCTGATCACGTCCGGTTCGTGCATGAGGCCCACATACGGTTCTTTACCAGCGAGATGGGCACAGAGGGCGTGTCAGGGCAGCGTTTCGACATTGACGGAAACGAAGTGGACGGCCCCTACGAGATAGCGGAGACCTGCTCCATATGCCACGGAGACGTGGGAACAATGGAGGAAGTGCAGCCCAAGGATGGCCAGTCCCTCAAGATGGGCACCTGCCTGGACTGCCACCGGAATAACAACGTTCCAACTGACTGCACGATCTGTCACAAGTAGATGAAGGAGTGAGTAGAGAGGAGCGAGAAGCGAAACTATAAGGCAGAGGGCAGATACGCATGTGTGTGTCAGATTCCTCTTTCCGATTTCGCCTCTCTTCTGGCTGCCAATGAAACTAAGTAGGCGACATTTCATGGCTTGGGCAGGTCTTGGCGCTCTGGGCGCCGTGGCCTGCGAGGGCTTTGGCATTCGCGAAGGCGAACTGAACATCCAGAGCCCGGTAAGCCTTCCCGAAGACCTGGTGCGAGGCAAGGACAACTGGTATGCCAGTCTCTGCCGCAATTGCCCATCCTGTGAAGGCATCCTCGTCAGGGTCATGGAGGGGAGGGCCAAGAAGGTCCAGGGAAACCCCCTGTATCCCACCAACCAGGGGAAGAGCCACGCGCGCTGCGAGGCGGGGGTCCAGGCGCTGTACCATCCCGATCGAATCCCTGGGGCGATGAGGCGCGGCGGCAATCGGGGTTCGGCCCAGTTCGAGGCCATCAGCTGGGAACCGGAGGCTATGAACACCCTGGTGCGGCAACTGACCGACCGTGGCTCCCGCGCGGTGATGATCACCAAGCCCACCAAAGGTCATCTTGGCCTCCTCACATCCAGATTCGCCCAGGCGATAGGCGCGGAACAGCTGAATTACGAACCGGTCGACAACAACGTCTACCGTACGGCCGTCAAGGACGTTTATCAGCAGGACGTTCTCCCGGATTTCGACTTTGAGAACGCCAACATAATCCTTTCCTTTGGGGCCGACTTCCTGTCGACATGGTTGTCGCCGACGCGCTGGAACCGCGGCTATGGAGAGTTCCGCCAAGGAGAGGGCCGCAGTCAGCGGGGAACGCTGTACCAAGTGGACTCCCGTTTCTCCATGACGGCGGCAAACGCCGACAAGTGGATTCCCATTCGTCCCGGGACCGAGGGCCTGCTGGCCCTCAGCATTGCCCAGGTGATAGTCGAAGATAACCTGCAGGCGTCCGGCATCGATGTCGATGAGCTGCTCGGCGGGGAATCAGGCCGAGAGATGCTGAACAACTATCGGCCCGAGGCCGTGGCGCCGCAGATCGGCCTTACCCCCGAGATTGCCGGGGGGGATCCCTCGGCTTTCATCCAGCAACTGGCCGAAAAATTCGCCAATGCCGGGCCCAGCATCGCCATCTCAGGCGGCTCTGCTGGAGCGCATAGCAACGGGCTGTTCAACGTGGAGGCTGCCACGGTGCTGAACTGGCTGGTGGGCAGCGTCGGAGCCAAGGGTGGAGTCACCCTCAACCCGTCCGGGCCCTGGGATGACGTTGCCTCTACAGCAAGCGCAGCCAACCTGGACGACTTTGAAAGGTTGGTGGAGCAGATTCGCACCGGCGACACTCGGATGCTGATGCTCCACAATGTCGATCCGGTGTATGGCCTCCCCGCAACCCTGAAATTGCGGGACGCCATTCTTAGCGCCCAAGACCTATTTGTGGTCAGTTTCTCTCCGTTTATCGACGACACCACTGCCCTGGCAGATCTCCTGCTTCCGGACCGGGTGTTTCTGGAGGACTGGGGGAACGACATTCCTGACCCGGCTCCCGGCTACCAGGTTGCCGGATTCCAGCAGCCAGTGGTGAACCCGCTGTGGGAGTTGGACCCGCGCAGTTTCCCCGATGTGCTCCTGGCAGCGGCAGACAGCCTGGAGGTGGGGGGCGAAGACCTGCCTTGGCGCAATTACCAGGCCCTCTTGAAGGAGAGTTCGGACGCCCTGTTTGAGGAAAACCGGGGTTCCATAGAGGCCGCCACCGCCGACGAATTCTGGACCACGCTGCTGCGGCGCGGCGGATGGTGGGACGAGTCCGCCACTGGCCCCAAGGGGCTGAGGCCTCGAAGTGGGTTGCTGCGCGAGATTCTGGACAAAGCA
Source organism: Dehalococcoidia bacterium (assembly GCA_965262865.1). Classification (GTDB taxonomy): domain Bacteria; phylum Chloroflexota; class Dehalococcoidia; order Lucifugimonadales; family UBA3495; genus VXOI01. Next base: position 3,719,680 of record OZ253565.1, on the reverse strand, counting down.
TCTCCTCCGACCTTTGCCGGCTACGCAGAGGGAGATACACTGTACCTGGTTCCTTTTTCGCATAACACGCTGCAGGACGGGGACAATGCGCATCTGCCCTGGTTGCAGGCCACGCCGGACCCCGTTACATCCGTTGCTTGGCAGACTTGGGTGGAATTGAACGACATCACCGCCGAGCGATTCGGGATTCGCGAGGGTGATGTGGTAAGAATAGAATCCTCCCAAGGGTCTATCCGGGCGGTCGCCTTCCTGACACCCGCGACGCCCCCAGAGGTGGTGGCCGTTCCCTTTGGAGGGGGACGTCTCCACGGTTCCGATTGGGCCACCGACCGCCCTGGCACAGAGAGCTCCAATGTGGCTGAGATCCTGGAGCCCACCCGCGTTGCAGGGCCCGAGACGCTGGCTTGGGCCAGCACCCGGGTATTGATTTCCCGCACCGACGAAAGCGTGAATGTCTCCAAACTGGAAGGTTCGACACGGGCCGTGGAAATTGGCCTGAGTCCTGCCGAGGAAATCATAAAGACCATCGCTCCCGGTCACGGCTAGAGCGAGCGGCAACTTGAATCGAATAAGCACAGGCACATAGATGGTAACGAACCGAATTGACCACAAATGGGGCATGGTAGTTGACTTGGACCGGTGTACCGGATGCCAAGCCTGCGTAGTTGCCTGCCAGGCAGAGAACAATCTGCCGATCAACACGAAGGAATTCTTCCAGCAGCGCCGGGCGTACGAATGGATACGGATCGAGCGTTACTGGGAGGGGGAGTTCCCCAACGTCAAAGCGCGCTTCATCCCCATAATGTGCCAGCACTGCGAGAACGCGCCCTGCGAGCCGGTCTGCCCGGTGTTTGCCACTTACCACAACGATGAGGGTCTCAACGTACAGGTATACAACCGGTGCGTTGGCACCCGCTATTGCGCCAACAACTGCCCCTACCAGGTCCGGTTTTTCAACTGGTGGGAACCAAAGTGGCCCGAGCGGCTTCGGAACCAGCTGAACCCCGACGTTACGATCCGGAGCCGGGGCATCATGGAGCGCTGCTCCTTCTGCGTGCAACGGATCAGGCGCGGTGAGATCACTGTCGAGCGTCGGGGCGTCGAGCCGCTCACCGGCGAGCGCATACCGGCCGGGGAGAAACGCTACCTGAACTACCAGCGCATGAAAGACGGCAACTTCCTCCCGGCCTGTGCCCAGGCCTGCCCAACCAATGCTCTCAAGTTCGGTGAGCAGAGCGACCCGACCGGACCGGTGTACCAGTACTTCGAGAAAGCCAACGAGCAGTACGACAAGGTGCACCACGGTGAGTATTTCGACGAGTCGGAGACCCGTGTCTACCGCCTGCTGGAGGAAATGGGAACCAAGCCCAACGTGATATATCTGAAGAAGGTAGACCAGTTTCCCATAGGTGAAGCCCACTAAGGAGAAAGGTGAGCATGGAGCGGTGAGTGCCGAGAGCCAGTCTGCCTCTCGTTTTTCACTCCTCGTTCCTCACCCCTGAACTATGGCAGCCAGCGAAAGCGAACATATCCATCACGGCACAGCCCACGACGAAGGTCATGGGGGCATTTCCGGGGGGCATTACCCGGGAATGTGGGTTTTCCCGAACCCCAGGGTGATGACCCAGGAAATGGCGGCGAAACTCTCCGCCATGCCCGGACCGTTGACGCTTGCCATGGTGGCAACCTTCGCCCTGTTGGTCCTTGGGGTAGTCGGCTTTGTTGCCCGCGCCGCGGCGGACGGGTTTGACGACCGCGCGCCGTGGGGCTACTACATGGCGACGTTCTCTTACATTTTCATGCTCACCAGCGGCGCTCCGGTTGCCGCGGTTGCATTCCGATTTACCAAGAGCCACTGGCGGCGGCCACTCTCGCGAGTTTCGGAATTGTTTGCGGTAGTGGGCATATTCAACATCATCTTGTTCATCCCGATGATGATTATTCTGCCTCCGATAGCCAACCCCAACGCAGTGCACAGCGGGCACGAACTCGAAATTCGGCGCACGATCTGGTTCGAGGGACCCATCGGCGCTCCCCACGCCTGGGATCTGGCAGGTGTGGTTGGTCTGGCGGTAACCGCCCTGGCCATTCTATGGCTGTCGGCGGTGCCGGACATGGCCGAGAGGCGCGCAACGGCCGGCGGATTCCGTGGGTGGCTATACCGGCTGTTGGCCGGACACTGGTACGGTACCAAGCGTCAATGGAACGCACAGAAGGCTGGATTGGCCATGTTGGGCGCCTTCTATTTCATGACGCTGATATTCGTCCATTTCATCATAAGTTCCGACTACGCACAGAGCATGATTCCTGGTTGGAAGGACTCGATTTTCCCGGTGATCTACAGTTTGACCGGATTCCAGGTTGCTCTGGGTACCTGCCTCATGATTCTGTACGTGATGCGGCGTTGGGGCGGCTACAGTGAATATTACGGCAAGGCGGTGTTCTGGTCGGCCAGCAAGGTCCTGTTGGGTCTGACCCTGCTTTGGGCCTACCATTTGTTCGCCTTCTTCATCACCTACTGGTACGGGCGCCTGGTGGTTGAGCAGAACATTATCAAGTACCTGTTGGTGCAGTCGTACGGATGGGTGTTTCTGGTCAACCTGCTGTTCAGCTTCGCGGTGCCGTTCCTGCTGCTTCTGTGGAATCCGGTGCGCCGGAGCGCGTGGGGCCCGCCCCTGGCCGGTCTTTCCGCTGCCATTGGCGGACTGATGTTCAGCATTCGCATATTCGTGGGCGGAGCCAACTCGGGCAACATCTATGCGGCTTTCCTGGACCACGTGCCTGCAGCGGTGTTCCCTGATATCTGGGATGTCTTCATGGTGATTGGCGGTATCGGCGGGGCGATCTTCATTTACCTGGTGGCCACCCGCATTCTGCCAGTGTTGTCCGTGTGGGAAGTCAAGGAAGGGGCGCTGTACCAGAAAATGTCCCGGTTCATCCGGGGCGAATACTTGGTGCTGGCCAAACCCGAATAAAGGAGAGAGCGGAGAAAAGTGAGTTGCGTGGCCTCGGAACGCTCTGAATGGGCAAAACCGGGGGCGCACTCCTGACTCCTGATTGCTGAAAGATGCAGGAAGGCAGGACGCCAATACCCTACCGGCAGATCAACCACGAGTTGCTGATCTCGATTCTGCACTCGCCCAAGTGGTTCGCCATTGCAGTGACCATCTTGGGCCTGATAGTGCTGGGAGGATTCAGCGCGGCGGGTCTGCTGGTGAACAAGGGATTCGGCGTGACGGGCCTGAACCGCCCGGTGATGTGGGGCTTCTTCATCACCAATTTCGTGTTCTGGATCGGAATCAGCCATGCGGGCGTGATGCTTTCCGCCATCCTGCGCCTCTCCAAGGCAGAGTGGCGCCGCCCGGCCACCCGAGCGGCCGAGATCCTGACCGTCTTCTCCCTGATGACGGCGATGATGATGCCACTGATTCATACGGGACGGCCGTGGCGCACCATCTACTGGATCTACACCATCCCATTTATGCCCTACGACTATGCCAGGGGGATCTGGCCCAATGTTCGTTCGCCGCTGGTGTGGGATCCCAGCGCGGTCTACACCTACCTGACATCCAGCATCCTGTTCGTACTGGTGGCGCTAATACCCGACTTCGCCGTGCTCCGCGACCGCACGACGGGGATGAGCCACCGCATCTATACGATCCTGGCTATGGGCTGGCGCGGCAACCCGCGGCAGTGGAAGCTTCAGATCATCGCGGGCGTGCTGCTGTCGGCGCTCATTCTGCCCGTGTTCGTCTCGGTGCATTCAATAGTGTCCTGGGACTTCGGAATGGCGGTGTCGGTCAAGACCTGGCACTCCACCATCTTCGCGCCGTACTTCGTAGTGGGCGCGGTGCACTCCGGCGTTTCCGCCGTGGCCTTCGTGATGATAATTCTGCGCTACATCTACGGCTGGCAGAATTACATCCGCCACGAACACATTGACGCTCTCGGACGGCTGCTGATCGTAGTTGCCACTGGCTGGTTCTACTTCTTTGTGATGGAAATTATTTTCGGCTTCTACGGACGGGAGGCCGACGAACTGGCGGTGCGCGATCTCCAGTTTATGCAAAACCCGTGGAACATCTGGATGATGGTGTTCGTATTCACCACGTACTTCCTGCCGGTGGCCCTATGGCTGCCCAGGATGTTCCGGCGGAATCTGTGGATAATGTCAACTGCCTGTATCTCCGTAAATATCGGGATGTGGCTGGAGCGCTTCATCATCATTGTGCCTGGCCTCCAGAACAAGCAGGTTTTCACGTTCAGTTGGTACACGGTGTACGTACCAAGCGCAGTGGAGTGGACCATCATCGGCGCCACGTTCGCGCTGGTGGCCATGCTGATGCTGCTTATCGCCCGTGTGGTGCCGCTGATACCGTTGTACGACATCAAGGAGGGTGAAATCCTCCGCACGGAAGTCAAGATCGGCCGGGTGACAATCCCGGCGGTTTACAGGGAGGACTAACTCCCCGTTATCCCGATCAAATCGGGATCATGGAAGAGGGAACTGAGCAATGGCTAAACGACCGATACTTGGGCTGTTCGAGGACGCGAACTACGCGGCCGAGGCGGGAGATGCCCTGCAGCAGGCAGGGGTGTCGCCCGGTGACTACGACTTCCTGACCGACACACCCTACCCGGAAGGGGCTTTCGGGGAACGCCACGAGGGACACAACCTTTACATCTTCCCCCTCTGCGGCGCGTTGGTCGGGCTCACCATAGGAATCCTGCTGACGTCAATGACCCAGATGGCGTACCCCTTGGTGCAAGCGGGCAAACCTATCCTGTCACTGCCGCCGATGGCAGTGGTTACATACGAAAGCACCATGCTGACAGCCATCATATTTACCATCATAGGCATCGTTTTCGAGTCTCGGCTGCCCAATTTCAAGCAAGGCTTGTATGACACGCGCATAACCGAGGGGTATATCGGCGTGTTGGCCAACGTGGAAGAAGAGCAGCTGACCCAGGTGTCCACCCTCTTCACCCAGGCGGGCGCCATCGACGTGGTACGCGAGAATTAGAGGTCGGCGTCCAAATGTTGAGCGGGTTCAGAAACATATCAGGCCATCCCGGGTATCCGGCAGGTAGAGTTCGTTCTCCTTGGGAGAGCGTGAAGGCCGTAGCGCCCAAGTTGCGCTGGCTGATCGCCGGGATGGCGCTCGTTGCCGTCCTTGCCTTGGCCGGATGTACCTCAGGCAGCTACCCTGTTGATATCTTTTACGAGCAGCACTACCAGCAGTCCTACAAGTCCCATGAGCCGCCGCGGCTGTCCAGTGTGGCCGGAGCGGTGGCCTATTATCCCGCACCCCCCAATACGACCGATGACTCAGACTCGCACGTCTTCGACGTGAACTGCCAGATGTGCCACGGGACGGACGGCAGGGAGAGTGGTGCGGTACTACAGAGGCTGACAGACAGTCCTGCTGACGGTGGATATGGCTATCAATACAATATATTCGACCCTGAGACTGCGGAACCCAGGCCTCCTGACCTGACGGTCTTGGAGCCAAATGTAATCGAGGGCTACCTCAAGAGTGCCGTACGCCCATTTGGCCCCAATTCCGTGATGCCTCCATTCGGGAAGCTGCTGAGCGAGGCCGAACGTGAGGCCATCATCCGGCACATCAGCACGCTGCCCTAGCTGCAACTGACTGCCAGCAAACACATAGCGCATAAGGGTCTGGGGGACTTCTTGGTTACGAGCAAGAAAATCTCACCGTGGTCCGTGTGCGCTTTTTGTTTGGCAATAGTACTGGCCCTGATGCTGGTCACCACCGTCCACGGGCAGGATTCTGACGGGGCCCTGGAGCGCGAGGCGCAGGCCATAGACAAGATGATCATGTGTCCGGTCTGCCCCGCTGAAACCATCGACCAAGCCCAGGTAGAGATCTCTTTCCAGATGCGCGCCGTAATACGGGAGATGCTTGCCGAGGGAAGGACGCGCGAGGATATCCTGGACTATTTCGTTGACCGCTACGGACCGGACATTCTTGCCGCGCCGCCGAAATCCGGGGGCAACCTGCTGGCATGGATTCTCCCCATTGTTGGAGTCGCTGTTGGGCTGGTCGGCGTGTTCCTGGTCATTCGAGCTATGACAGGCAGGCAGCGCCCCGTGCCGGCCCCCGCAACTGCAGCCAGCTCCCCCGCCTCAGTCCAGCAGGCGGATGATCCGGAACTGGCTCCGTACCTGGCGATCGCCGACCGGGTGCTTGCCACGCGGCAGACATCCCGGCCAGGCAACCCATCGATCTCTACGAGTCCCGCGCAACGCGATTCCAGCTCCGACGCAACCTCCGCTCCGCTGCGGAACGAGAGTACGTCGGGGAGCGAAGCCCCAAATGGGTGATCTCGGGGCTATCAGCCTGTGGTTGGCGCTGGCGCTGGCTGCCTATTCCTCCGTCGGCTCTGTGACGGGGAAGTTGCGGGGTTCAGCGGTGCTTGTGGAGAGCGCCCAAGCAGCGATGTATGCCACGGTGGTCGTGCTCTTTGTCTCTACTCTGAGCCTTGTCGTCTCGTTCATCGCCCGTGATTTCGAAATCGCCTATGTGGCCAGGCACAGCGATCTGGCAATGCCGGACCGTTTCACTTGGGTGGCCTTCTACGCAGGGAACGAGGGATCTCTGCTCTACATCGCGATGGTTCTGTCGGCAATGGCCGCCATTGCTGTTTGGCGAGCGCCGGAACGGGTTCGGGACGCCCTGCCCTACACCACCGGCATCCTGATGCTGGTCCTAACGTTTTTCCTGGCGGTTACGGCCGTCATGGCCAACCCCTTTGATAAGCTGCCCTTTGTGCCCGCTGACGGTGAGGGCATCAACCCGCTGCTGACTCATTTGGGAATGTTCTTCCACCCGCCCGTTCTGATGGCCGGGCTGGTCGGCATCTCCATACCTTTCGCTTTTGCTCTAGGATCATTGCTGGCCCGAAAGACCGGCGATGAGTGGGTGGATCCCGGTCGCGTATGGGGAATCATCACCTGGGCCATGCTGGCATCCGGGCTACTGCTGGGTTCATGGTGGGCCTACACAATTCTCGGCTGGGGCGGCTACTGGTTCTGGGACCCAGTGGAAAACGCTGCGTTCATGCCCTGGCTGGCGCTGACCGCTTTCATCCACTCGATCATGGTGCAGAAACGGCGTGGCATGTTCCGAATGTGGAACATAGCCCTGGTGAACGTTGCATTCGGTCTCGCCCTGTACGGTATGTTCATGAACCGGGGAGGGTCAGTTCCTTCCGTGCATTCATTTGGCGCCTCCAGCCTTGGCTGGGTATTCCTGATGTTCCTGGCCATCGGCGTAATTGTGCCGTTCGTGATCTTCTTCTGGCGCTACCCGTTGCTGAAGAGCGCGCAGAACCTGGATTCAATGCTGTCCCGCGAAGCCGCCTTCCTGGTCAACAACCTGCTGCTGCTGGCCATCGCCTTCGTCACCCTCTGGGGGACGGTATATCCGCTGATTTCGCGCCTTACCAGTGGCGAGGAGATCACCGTGGCTCGTCCTTTCTACGACCAGGTGAACGGGCCTCTCATGCTCGGGCTGGTGTTCCTCATGGGCGTGGGACCGATGCTGCCGTGGCGACGAGCAAACTGGGCAAGCATTCGACGGGCCCTAGTAGTGCCTGTCGGCGTCGGTGTGCTGACCGTCGTGGTTCTGCTGGCAGTGGGTTTGCAGAAGGAATACGCGCTGGCCGCATTTGGGCTGGCCGCATTCGTTGCCACAGGAATTCTGATGGAGTGGTATCGCGGTGCCCGAGCCAGGGTGCGCGCCCTTTCATCAGGGCAGCGCGGAATCGCAAGATCAATACGAGGGTACGTCTCGGCCTTTGTTCAACTTATCTGGGCCAACCGGCCCCGATACGGTGGATACATCGTGCATCTGTCTGTCCTGATGGTCGCATTGGGCATTGTCGGCACTTCCTTCTTCAGCTCTCAGAAAGACGTTGTCCTCTCACCGGGAGAGACGGCCACGATCGAGAACTACGAGATAAGGTACCTCGGAACCGTGCTGGTTCCCTATGGCAACCGCACCGAGTTCGTTTCCTCAGTCGAGGTCTACAGGGACGGAGAACTTCTGGAAACCATCAGCCCTAACCGGGCCTTCTATCCCAGTTTCAACATGGCTTCCACGCGGGCTGCCATCCGGTCGTCGCCGGTGGAGGACTTTTACGTGGTTCCCAGCGAGAACCTGCCTGACGGCGACGTGGGTTTCCGGCTCCTGGTGAACCCGCTCATATGGTGGATGTGGGTAGCGGGGCCTGTGATGGTACTGGGAACAGTGATCGCCCTATGGCCCGAACCGTCCCGCGTAACCGCGCGAGTGCCTGCCCGTACGTCGGCCGCAGTTGCGCTGCGTCAATGACACATATATTGCTGCTGAGTCCCGTCCAGCAAGTAAGCTGTTAGACTGCAGGTATGGACGGTCAAACAATTTTCGCCATACTCGTGGGCGCAGCCCTGGCCTGCTTCAGCCTAATTATGGTTGGCTATTCTTTCTTTCGAGACCGGGATCCCAAGAGCGTAACGACGGGTAACGGCTTCCTGTCAGGGGATGACGGCATCGGTGTGGACGCCATCCTTGACTCCATCGACACCCTGGAACTGGAGTATCAGCTCGGAAACATCCCCGAGGAGCAGTACCTGCAGCAGATGCGGGCCTACCGGCTCCAGGTCGCCGTAGAGGTAAAGGGGCTGTTGGACCGGGGAGAAGCGCCGCCGGAATTGGTGCTGGAGCAGGAGGTGCTCAAGGCACGGTCGTCAGTTGGCGAGAGCTGGCGCTCCTGCCCTCGGTGCGACGCGCCTCTGCCTCTAGCAGTGGACGTTGATAACGGCAACGCGACCTGCCCTCACTGCAACGCGCCTCTGTCCAATTGGGCGGCGAGGGAAGGCGGGGCGGTTTCCTCCTCGTCCAATCCACGGCAGGCGCAAGGCCAATAATGGTCCCTCTGGTCCCGACCACGGCGGGCATCCGCTTATCGTTGGCTCGCCTGGTGCTAATGGCAGGGCTGTGCTTCGGTGCAACCGGAGCGCTGATGCTGGCCTCACCTTCACAGCTTCCGGCCCAAGAGACAACGACCATCCTGACCATCCAAGGAAGGTTGGTCAACGGCACTGCGGACGCCGCGAACCCGGGGGCCCTGCCCGTCCTGATGCTGGTTACCGGCCCTGACGGCACGCTCAGCGGAACCGGACAGACGCTGGCCGCGCCGGACGGCAGTTTCACCATTGCCGATGTGGCCATGGTGGAGGGAGGCAGCTACACCATCAGCGTGGACTATGACGGCGTGTTCTATGGCCAATCATTGCTCGCGGACCAGTTGTCGGACGAGGTTGTCGTCACCGTCCACGAAGCAACCGAGGACGCCGGTATCGTTCACGTAGACCGGCAGGTGATGGTGATCTCAGATATCGACGTCGCGCGGAGGGTGGCGACAGCCACGGAATTCGTGCGTTTCATCAATCCAACCGACAGGACACTCCGCCCCAACCTGGAGACAGCCCGCCCCGGGATGTTCAGCTTTATGCGCTTTGCGCTTCCGCCTGACGCCGCCGAGGTAACGGTGCAGTCAAACCTCCGGGGTGGCGAGATCATATCGGTCGGTTCCGGCTTCGCCCTGACCGCCGCGGTCCCGCCGGGAGCCCACAGCGTCGACTTCGCCTACACCTTCCCCTACGAGGGTGGAAGACTGGAGTATCGCAACAGCCTTCCCCAGGGAGCCGACATTTTCCAGGTCCTCGTCCCGGAGCAATGGAGTGATCTGGAGGTCAGCGGACTGACCGCGCGGCCACCGGTCCGCATAGGTGATGAGGTCTACCGGGCATGGGAGGCAAGAGACATTCCGGCTGGGCCCGGCGTTCAGTTGGGATTTGATGGACTCCCGCAACCCGGAGTGCTCTCGCAAGTTGGCAACACGTTGTCCGGCGGCTCCTTCTGGATTACGGCCATTCCCTCCGCGATGGGGGCGGTACTGCTGGGAATGCTGTTGCTGGGTGTCTTCCATCGCTATCATCCTGCCCTCGCCACCGGGGAAGGTGCCGACATGGACGATGAGGACTATATCGAAATAGAAAACAGGCAGCGGGCCGAGCTGGTCGCAAGCTTGGCGCTGCTGGACGAACGCTATGAGCGTGGCGGTATGGACCGAACCGAATATGTGAGCCAGCGGGCGACCCTGGTGGCGCGGGCCCTCGGGAATTCATCCCTTATCAACCCAGCCCCTATTAACCAGGCGGGCACCGAAGAGTGATGCAGGGGCCTCTTGAGAATCAGGGTGAACTCATAGGGGACGGCCCCAGCGACCTGAAAGGTCGCAGAAGACTGCCTCTCGGACACCGAACACTCATTATCGTGGCGGTGTCTGTCCCCGTTCTGGCCTTTCTGGCGATCCTGGCGTGGGCCTCTGCGACATCAGGGCCCGCACGGGGCGGTCTGGCCGTGAACGACCAAATCGTCGAGCTGAGCGCCGGCGGAGAAGTTGCGGCGCCATTCACTATGTCTCTGGTGGGTGGAGGAGAATTCAGCAGTGAGGAGCTTCAGGGCCGGGTGGTGATGCTTGATTTCTGGGCCTCCTGGTGCCCACCCTGCCGGGACGAGGCTCCAGCGCTGGGGCAAGTCTACAGAGAATACCGGGACCGGGGCGTAGAATTCGTGGGAATCAACCTGTGGGACAACACGGGCGATGCCGAATTGTTTCTTCAGCAGCAGGGCCACGAATACCCCAATGGTTTTGATGATGGGGGTAAAATAGCCATCAGCTACGGAGTCAGGGGTATTCCGGAGAAGTTCTTCCTTAGCGCCGAAGGCAGAATCGTCCGGAAGTTCTCCGGACCGGTGGGCGCTGACAGGCTTCGCCAAATCCTGGATTCCCTGCTGGAGGGATAGCCAAACCGTGACGCCCACTCAGGAACACTATGTTCCTCAATCACCTTCATTTAATCCAGCGAAGGCATCGAAATGACCGAGCAGCAGACAACGCCAGCGACAGTGGCAGTGGACTGGGGTGGCACCTGGTGCCGCGTGGCCCTGATCGACCGGCACGGCGACATACTGTGGCAGGCGCGGCGGCCCAACCCTCGCGGAGGCGACGCCGCGCAATACCTGGCCTTGGCCGCTAGCCTGCTGTCGGAGGCGTTCACGCTGGAGGGGATTCGCGCCGAGGGGATCGGGATTGCAGTCGCCGGGCCAGTGGACCCCGAAAGCGGCATTCTGTACCAGCCTCCCAACCTGATGGCCCTGGACGGCGTTTCGCTGAAACAGATCTGGGGTGAGCAGTACGGCCTCCCTGTGGCACTGGGAAACGATGCCAACCTGGCGGCCATCGGAGAATTCCACTACGGGGCAGGCAGGGATGCCGCCCAGGCCGGACGTACCAACCGGAGCCTGTTCTACGTAACCGTCAGCACGGGCATAGGCGGCGGAGTGATGGAGCGCGGAGCGCTGCTGCTTGGAGCCAACGGCCTTACCGCCGAGGTGGGGCATACCACCGTTGACACCTCGGCCAGCGCACCGCTGTGCCAGTGCGGAAAGCATGGCTGCCTTGAGGCGGTGTCGTCTGGCACGGCCATCGCCGCCTACGCCCGTGCCGCGCTGGCCGAAGGAAGGCACAGGGACTCGGCCCTCTCAGCCCTGGCACCGGAGGAACTAACGGCCCGGTTGGTCGTGGCTGCGGCGGTACAGGGGGACTCATTCGCCAACGCAGTAATTGCGCGAGCAGTGGATGGGCTGGCAGTCGGGCTTGCCAACGTCGTCCACCTGTTCAACCCAGACCTGATCATCTTGGGCGGAGGGGTGTCAGAGGGCCTGACCCAACTTAACCTGCTCCCAAGCATCCGAAGGGGCATTCACGCTCGGCTGATGAGTGAACTGCACAAAGTCTTCGACCTGGTCCCGTCGGTTCTGGGGGACAACTCCGGGCTACTGGGAGCCGCCGCTGCTGCGTGGGAGCTGGTGGACAGCCCCTAGATGTAGCGGCCCCCCATAACGTTCACGCTGTCGCCGGTGATGTACGACGACTCGTCGCTGGCGAAGAAAAGGCAGGCGTTGGCAACGTCGTGAACGGTGGCTTGGCGGCCCATGGGGAGGTCCTGCAGGTGCCCCGACGAGCCACGGGTCATTTCGCTCTGGAACTCCGGGTACCATTCGGGATGTTCGCGGCTGGTGTCGGTGGAGCCAGGGTTGACCATGTTGGCCCGCACACTGTATTGCGCCGCCTCAGCTGCTACGGCGCGGATAAGCCCCAGCAGCCCTGTCTTGGCCGCGGTAACAGCGGTCGTGTTGGGGCGGCCGGTGATCGACGACTGCCCGCCCAGCGCTATGATGCTGCCACTGCGACGTTCCTGCATCCCCGGCAGCACTGCCTTGCAGAGGTAGAAGGCCGAGTTCAGATTCGTGTTCATCACCTGCAGCCACTCATCGTCCGATACCTCGGTGATCGGCTTGTGCGGCCGTATGGCAACGTTGGACACGAGAACGTCGATCTTGCCCAACTCAGAGATTCCGTCGGAAACCATCTGCCGCACGGATTCGGCGTCTCCCACGTCTCCAACCGCCGTTACAGTCCGGACGCCCAGCTCCCGGCACTCCGCCGCCACTTCCTCCAGTTCCTTGGCGCTCTGCCTGGTGTTCAGCACGAGGTCGGCGCCCTCGCGGGCAAAGGTCAGGGCGATCTCTCTTCCAATGTTGCGGCTGGCCCCGGTTATCAGTGCCGCCTTTCCTTCCAATCGCATATTCGCTTCCCTTGAATTAGAATGGTGCAGGTGGACAAATCATGGGTTATCACTGGATGGGCCAGCATAACACAGACAGAATTTGAGCAAATCGAGGAGGCGGATTAATGAAGTGGTGCAGGTTCACCGCCAACGGATCGACGTCTTACGGCATCATCGAGGGAGAAACCGTGCACGAGGTTTCCGGCACTCCCTTTGGGGATCATTCCAGGACCGGCGCGTCCCACAGCCTTGCCTCGGTCCAGCTCGAGGTGCCGGTCATACCGCCCACGTTCTATGCCGCCGGCATCAACTACCCGGAGCATGTTACCTGGGCGGCGCACATGAGAGGCCAGGAACCTGATCTGCCCAAAAGGGCCGACGTTGGCTATCGCGCTATAAACGCCCTGGTGCCCCACGGCCACGACATCATTGTGCCCGCCGACGCCACCGAGCAGCTTCAATACGAGGGCGAGCTGGTGGTCGTCATAGGCAAGAGCTGCGGCCCGTCCACTTCAGGCCCAGTCAGCGAGGCCGAATCGCTGGACTACGTGCTGGGATACACCATCGGCAACGACGTGAGCGAGCGCACCTGGCAGCGAAACGACCGCACGATGTGGCGGGCCAAGAACACCGACACGTTCAAGCCCATGGGACCGTGGATCGTAACCGATCTCAATCCTGACGACCTACACGTGACCATCCGCGTCAACGACAACATCGTGGGGGAGTACGAAGTCGCCACGGCACTGTTCGGCGTTCGCCACTACATCAGCGAGATGAGCAAGTACCTGACGCTGGTCCCGGGCGACGTCCTGTGGATGGGCACCGAAGGCGCCACGGAAAACATGAAGGACGGCGACGTCTGCGACATCGAAATCAGCGACATCGGTACTCTGAGCAACCGCGTCAACTGGCAGAAGTAGCCAATGGACATTGGGCTGAATCCAAATGGCCGCGGAAATGTCCCGGCGGTGCCGGATATTCCCGTGGCCATTTAATTCTCCCCCTCAATTGAGGGAGAAGGCTGGGGTGAGGGAACTACGTTTAAGGCGCTCCACGCGGGGCCCGGTATGACAACATGTTCCCTCACCAGCGGGGAGGCCCCCACCCTAACCCTCCCCAAGAAGGAGAGGGAACAATTACAAGACTCTGCGGATATTCCCGTGGCCTTATTCTTGTTTGACGACTAGTAGTCCATCAGTGTTGAATTAAGGGATAGAGGGACTTGAGCTTGATGCGCGCGTCCTGGGTGGTGAAACGCCAGTTGGCCCGAATTGCGTCGTGGTTCCGCTGCCCTTGCCAAGCCTTGGTTTCCTGCTTCAATGTCTGCTGGTCCGGTATCCGGCGATCCAGACACTGGCGCGCCAGCACTCCCAGTTCTATCTCGGCCATGTTCAGCCAACTGCCGTGCTTGGGCGTGTAGTGGATTTCCAGCTTTTCGGCAATGCGTCTCGCCTCTGCAGGCTCGAAGGCCTCGTACAGGGACGAGAGGCGGTGGGTGTTCAGATTGTCCATCACCAAGACTATCCGGCCTTTGTCCGGGTAGTCCACATCCACCAGTTGTCGCACCACCCGGGCCCAGTCAGCCTTGGTTCGCTGGTCCGTCACCTCCACCCGCCGCCACCCCTCCAAGGGCGCGAACAGCATGAACAGGTTGCTCACCCCGTTGCGCTCGTATTCGTAATCGTAGGCCATGGCAGTCCCCGGACGCGGCGGCAAGGGGCTGCGGGTCTCCCTCACCTGTTGCTTGCTGGTCTCGTCCAGGCACACCAGCACCTCGTTGTCCTCGAACTGACGGTGATACACCTCCAGCACGTCCTCCATGGCACAGACGAACTCGGCATTGGCCTTGGGCGGGATGCACCAGCACTCCTTCAGCCAAGGCTTGAGTTCGTTTTTTTCAGCGTTTGGCGCACCGTCTCGGGGCTGATGCTGTCCACTATCTCACATTGCACCAGCCGGTCAGCCAGCAGTTGCAGCGTCCAACCGGCACGGCCCTCCGGCGGTTCGCTACAAGCGAGGTGAGTCAGGTGGGCCTCTCCTTGGCCGTCCAGCTTCCTCGGGCGGCGGTTGACCTGCTCCCTGCGTCCCAAGGCTGCCTCCACTCCCTCCTCAACACAGCGGCGGCGCACCCGTCCCACCGTGGCGTCCCCCACCCTCAGGACCCGGGCTATTTCCTCGTCCTTCATCGCCCCGCGCTCTTGATTTTCATCGCTGAGCAGCATAATGCGGGCGTGGGTCTGTTTATATGCTGCCGTCCGTCCCCGGGACACCAGTCCCTTCAGTTCCTGTTGCTCCTCTACACTCAGACTGACCCGGTACCTCTTCGCTGGCATCCCCATCCTCCCAACATCACCTTAGCTTTTGACGTGTCCCGGCAATACCACAGCTAATTATCTATCAATCCTACGCTGTTGCACTACTAGCCTTTATCCGTTAGGGTTGAAGCCGGTCTCTGCGGCCCAGGCCTGCAGACCGCGACGGAAGGCCAGGCCGCCCATGGGCATGGCCACGCACTGCAGCGCCTCCAGGATCTCCGTGGGGGTTGCGCCCTCCCTCAGCGCGACACGCACGTGGGCTTGAATCTGGTCCACGTCGGCGCGAAGGGCAGCCTCCACCGCCACCTGTAGCAACTCCTTGGTCTTGCGGTCCAGCGTGCGCTCGCCGGTGTAGGTGGCCTCGATGAAACCGTTGTATTTCTCCACCCAGGCCGGGTCGGCTGCTGCCATTATCCCGTGCATCTCCAGTGTGTATCCCCGGCTTTGGGCGATTCCGGCCAGCACGTCCTGTTGTTCGTCCGATGGCATGGCTTTCTCCTGTCAGATCGTTTAAGTCTATCCTGAAAAGCAGGGCGAGGGTGCATTATTCCCTCGCCCTGCTCCGTTCCCTCGTAAGAAGGGTGAATTTCTCGAGTAGTACCTGATGACCTAAAGCTCGTAGTGGCGCCGCGCGGCGGCCTGTCGTGGGTTGTTCTGCTGGAACAGGTCAGGATGGGCGCCTCTCGCCAGCGCCAGGTAGTAGGTGAACAGCTGCAGCGGCAGCACGTATACCAGGGGGCTCCAGAATTCGGGCACCACCGGCAGGGCGAAACGCTCGGTGCAAAGGTCTGACAGTAGGGTATCCCCTTCCTGGACCAGCGCCCAGACCGGCGCCCCAACCGCGGTGGACGCTCGCGCCACGTTCATAGCCCGCTCATAACCCGGACCGGGCGGAGCCACCAGCGTAACAAGACAAGTCTGGTCTACAGAGCAGAAGGGCCCGTGCAGGAGTTGCTCAATCTGCAGGCCTTCGCTGTCGCAGGCGCTGGTCTCCTTGATTTTCAGTGCCACCTCATAGGCGGAAGCCGTGTTCGGACCCCACCCGGCGCAGATGAAGCGTTCGCGGCTCTGGAAGCGTCTCGTTGCCCGCTGCAGCTCGGACAGCCGAGCCGTCACCTGCTCCATCGCCGCAGGAATCTCGTCGAGACGGGCGCGAAGCTGGGCCACGTCGCCGCTTTGGTCGGTCCAGCTGCCCAAGGCGGACGCCAGCATTCCCAGAACCAGCAGCCCGGCAGTGTAGCTGATTGTGAAGGCCGCAGAACGTTCCTGGGCCACCGTCTGCAACTGCACGTCGGCGACTGTGATTCGAGGCCCGGGGTCGGTGGAGGTGATAGCGATGGTGTAAGCGCCATTGCTCTTGGCCATCTCCAGGGCGAGATAGGAGAAAGTCTTGGTGCCCCGGTGGCTGATTACAACAACGGCATCATCCTCGCCCAGCGGCGGGGGATAGGCGCAGAACTCGAACGAGTGCAGCACTTCAATGACCGGGCCGTTGCCGCCAAACTTCCGGAACCAGTGCCCCGCCACCAGCGCGGCGTGCCATGAGGTACCGATGCCCACCAGGTAAATTCGACGCTTCCTCGCCAGCTCGGCCGCCACCGGCTGAACGGTGTTTGCATGCTTTTTCAGCATGTCCTCCATCGCCTCAGGCTGCCGCATAATCGCGTCATACATGAGGTAAGGATGACCCTGTCGCACTTCCTGCTGCTGCGTCATATCTCCACCCCCTCGTAATGTCCTCTCGCCCTCGGGAGAGTCAGGGTGAGCGAGTTCGACTCTTTACTGTTAAACAGAGATTCTAGCCTAAAAATCCTCTTTGCCTAGCCCCCACCAAACTTACCGCTCGACTTTACTTTATTCTCGTCCCTACCGGCGCAAATGCAGGGCTCCCCGGACCTGAGAAGGAAGGCCGACGTGGTAAAATCCGGCGAAGCGTGGAGGAGGTCTCGGCGATGACCCAGTTTACACCTCAGAACTTCGAGCGGATGGACGAAGAGGATGACCGTCTCTTCTACCTGCAAGCCCGCAAGGTTGTGCATATCGACAATGGTGCAATTGCCGCCGCGAGTCGCCTGTTCCGGGAAATGGTGCCGCAGGACTCCGTCGTTCTGGACCTGATGAGCAGTTGGCGCTCGCACTGGCCCGAGGGACATCCGAAGGCCCGGATGGTCGGGCTGGGCCTCAACCGCGAGGAGATGGAGGACAATCCTGATCTTGACGAGGTAGTGGTCCACAACGTGAACCGGGACTTGGAACTGCCCTTCGAAGATGAAACATTCGATGCGGTGCTGATCACCGTCTCCGCGCAATACCTCACCCACCCGGTGGAGACTTTCCAGGAGGTCAGCCGGATCCTCAAGCCAGCCGGGGTCTTTATCGTCAGCTTCTCAAACCGGATGTTCGCGACCAAGGCTGTGTACATCTGGCGCGCGTCCAGCGATCGCGGCCGGGTGGACCTGGTTGGCACCTACATGGAATCGGCCGGAAATCTGGAGGGCATCCAGGGCCTCCTCCTGAATCCTCAGGACAGCCCACCGGGCGACCCGATGTTCGCCGTTGTTAGCAAGAAGGCGGCGGCAGGATCCGACGCAGCCGTCTTCCAGCAGCCTGAATAGACAAACGGCGGCGAGCCATACCCCCTTCGCCGGACTCTATTGTGAAGACATCCCCTCGCGCCTTGACGGCGGCACCGCCGTCAGTACCAGCAGCGCGGCAAGCCCGACCGCCGTTCCGAAAATGACGAAAGGTGCGCGATAGCCTCCGCTTGAGTCGAACATGAACCCCGACACGACTGGCCCAATGGCCTGGCCACCAATCTGCGCTGGGAGCGTCAGGCCCCGGATGGCCCCGAGGTGGATGCGACCGTAGTAGTCGGCCCAAGCCAGGCGCAGCAGGGTGTGCAGACCGCCCACACCGGACCCGAAGAGGAATCCATAGAATATCCCCCAGCCGAGCTGGTCGCTGAATGCGATTCCGAACACGCCTCCGGTCAACCACACGGCCGAAATAGCCAACATCATCCGTACCGGGATTCTCCGTCCCACCAACGACCAAACCATGCCCCCCGGAATCTGCCCCATGGCAAAGGAAGTTGCAACCAGTGCGGCGTGACCGTGGGACACTCCGGCATCGACGAAGTGGGCCGTCTGGTGCAGGCTCACTCCCGCCTGCGCCATGAAGCCGACCATGGAGAAGAAAGCCAGTATCCAGAACGCCGGGGTGCGAAGAGCCTCTCGAACCGTGTAGTCTGCGTCGCGCCAAATGCCAGGGCCAGATCGCTGGGCCGGTGCATTCCCTGAAGGTTGCTGTCGACCTTCCTGAGGTCCCAGGTCGGGCTCCAAACCCATGTCTTCCGGGCGCCGCGACATCAGCAACAGCGGCGGCAGGACTCCGGTAGCAACGGTGAACACCCCCAGGGATAGCCACGCCGACCGCCAGCCATAATTATCAATGAAAAACGCGGCCGCTAGGGGCAGCAGCCCCAGCCCGACGCCCTGCGCCGCACCGAACCACGCCAGCGCTATGGGCCGCCTGCGGATGAACCAGTTGCTGATCGCCGTGGTCGTTCCCAACTCCAGCGGGCTGGAAAACACGGCGCGGCCAGGCACGTAAATGGCGTAGAACATCCACACCTGCGACACAATCGCCAGCAACAGGGCACAGGCTCCCACGATCGCCGAGCATCCGGCCAGTATCACTCCGGAGCCGTATCGGTCAATCAGCTTGCCCGCGAAGGGCGACATCACCAGCCCACAGACCGCCCCCAGGCTCACCGCTCCGGAAAACAGACCCCTGGACCAGCCAAACTCCTCGGTCATCGGGATCACGAAGACGGAAAGAACCGCCACCGACGCCACCGGCCGGGCTCCGAAGCTGGGGAGGTTGGCGACGGCAAAAACTACCCACCCGTAATAGACGGGGAGTCGCCTGGCCAGCCTGGCCTTGACCGTGGAACTACTGGGCATGCGTTCCTGGTGGCCTGATGCGCACGGAATCCGGCCTAGTTTATCACCGCCTGGTACTGGCCTTACGACACGGCGTGACTCGAGCGGGAGAAATCAGGCTCCTGTCACCACGGGCAGGGCTGCCCATTTCAGGTAGCGCCTGGGTGCTATACTTGTGCCAAAAGGACATCAGGCGTGGAAATGGCCCGCACGTTTCGCTTGGCGCTGGCTCAGATCAACCTCACCGTTGGAGACCTTCCCGGCAACACCGCACGGATGCTGGAGTGCCTGCATCAGGCCCGGGAGGCAGGCGCCGACCTCATTGCCTTCCCGGAACTGGCCACCACCGGCTATCCCCCCGAGGACCTGCTCTTCAAAAAATCCTTTGTTGATGCCAATGTCGCCGCAATGGAGGAAGTGGTCGCGGCCTCTCGAGGCATCGCTGTAGTCCTCGGCTATGTTCGGCCCAGGGAGTCGGGTGTCGCCAACTCCGCTGCCATTGGATATGACGGGCAACTGGTCGACACGTACGACAAGATATTCCTCCCCAACTACGGCGTGTTTGACGAGGAGCGCTACTTCGTCAGGGGCAATGTATGTCCCGTATACGAAATCGGCGGTGTACAGGTCGGCGTCAATGTTTGCGAGGACATCTGGTACGAAGTGGGGCCCTCGACCGTCCAGCGGGGAGCTGGAGCGGAGTTGATCGTCAACATCAACGCTTCTCCCTTCCATGCCGGCAAGAGCGCCTTCCGCCGCGACAACGTCGTGGGAACCCGCGCCAGCACCCACGAGCTGTTCGTCGCCTATTTGAACACCGTAGGCGGTCAGGATGAGCTGGTCTTTGACGGCAACAGCTTGGTCTGCGATCCCACGGGACGAGTCATAGTACGCGGTCCGTCCTTTCGTGAGGCCATGGTCTACGCCGACATCGATGTTGGTTCCGTGCCCCCCCTCTCGCCGGGGTACTCGGGCGGCACACACGACAGGGCGCTGGAGACCGTCGGTCAGCCGAAGCATATGAATGTCGCATCCATCTGCGAGGGTACTTCGGCGGATAAACTGTCCGTTGAGCGCCCTCCCCTCCCTCCTGTCGAGCAATGTGGAGAGGTCGACGAAATCGAGGAGATTTACCGCGCCCTGGTCCTGGGGACTCGCGACTACCTGACCAAGACAGGTTTCAGCAAGGCCATAGTCGGGCTGTCGGGCGGCATCGACTCGGCCCTGACCGCCGTGGTTGCCGCCGACGCCCTCGGGCCCGGAAACGTGCTGGGCATCACCATGCCGTCCCGGTATTCATCAGGTGGAAGTATCGGAGACTCAGAGGAATTGGCCCGCAACCTGGGCATCGACTTCTGGGAGATACCCATCGAGCCCGCCCACACAGCATTCGCCGAAATGCTGGAGGAGCATTTCACAGGCACCGTGCCCAACGTTGCCGAGGAGAACGTTCAGGCCCGCATCCGTGGCAACGTGCTGATGACCGTGTCCAACAAGTTCGGGTGGATCGTGCTCACTACCGGCAACAAGTCTGAGATGGCCATGGGCTACGCGACCCTGTACGGCGACATGGCGGGCGGTTTCGCTGTGCTCAAAGACGTGCACAAGATGACGGTCTACGCACTGAGCCGGTGGCGTAACGCCCACGGCCACCCTGACCCTCCCCCCACAGGAGAGGGTCAGGGTGAGGGCGTCCCCGGCAACGGAGTGATCCCACAGGCCATCATCGACAAGCCCCCCAGTGCCGAACTGCGCGAGGGCCAGCTGGACGAGGACAGCCTGCCCCCCTACGAGATATTGGACCCGGTGATACAGGCCTATGTCGAGGATGATTGCAGCTACGCCGAGATGGTGGAAATGGGCTTCGATCCGGGCGTGGTACGCCAGGTAATCACCGCCGTTGACCGCAACGAGTACAAGCGCCGCCAAGCTCCTCCCGGCGTCAAGATCACGCCCCGAGCCTTCGGCCGCGACCGCCGCTTGCCCATAGTCAACCACTACCGCCAAACCTGAGGTGAGCGCAGCCGATGACGGCAGGGCTTTCCCGCGCTGAGGTTTTCGACTGGGAATCCGCCTGCGCAGGCACGGCCAAGGTACGCCCGTGATTATCTCGGTCGTAATCCCAGCCTACAACGAAAAACACTACCTCGCCGCAACCTGGGACGCGATACAAGCGGCAGCGGCGGCACTGCGTTTCCCATCCGACATTCCCGTAGAAATCATCGTCGTGGACAACAACAGCAGGGATGCAACGGCCGCAATCGGCCAGTCCAAGGGCGCCAGGGTCGTGCATGAGTCTGCCCAAGGCATTTCGAGGGCTCGAAACACAGGAGCCCAGCACGCAAGAGGCGATGTGCTCGTGTTCATTGACGCCGACGTCATCGTACCTCCCGCGACCCTCGAGGCGATCCATTCAGCAATTCGCGACCCGGGTTGCGTTTGCGGTGGGGTGGATGTCGATTACCGCCCGAGACGTCTGTCGTCCAGGCTCTACCTGCGGGCATGGAGATTGCTCAGCATGACGTTTGGAATGGTATAGGGCGCAAAGCAGTTCTGTCGCAGGAGCGTGTTCGATGAGCTGGGAGGATACGACGAGGCTTCCTGGATCGGAGAGGACGTCGATTTCTACTGGGCCATGAAAAAGCATGCCAAGAGAACGCGGGGCAACGTTCGGATGATCCGGCATCTCCGAGTGCAGGCGTCCTCTCGTCGCTTCGACCGCTGGCCGATCTGGAGGACACTCCTTTGGAGCAACCCACTCTTCATTGCCCTGTTTCGTAATAAGGAAGAGCGTCTGGGGCGCCTGGTACTCAACACCTGTCCGGTGACCGTCAGTCGCCTGGCTGGGGTATAGCCTGCTCTGGCTGAGCGGCGAGCTTCGGACGGCCCTGCAGGAACGAGACGGTCATCGAGGCTACAACCAGCGCGATCAGCACGTAGAAGCCATACCGCATTCCGACGGTGAACGCCCCGCGCACGCCCTCCACCGTATCGTTGCGGACCGCCTCAAGGCTTGGCTCGAACCCCAACGACCCCATGGTCACCGTCACTATGGTGGTGGCGATGGCCAGGCTTATCACGTTGGCCGAGTTACGTACCAGGTTAAGGAAACCCGACACCACGCCGTAGCTGTCCCGTCCCACCGCGCTCAACACCGAGCTGGAGTTGGCCGAATAGAACGTTCCCATGCCGCAACTGACCAGCATCAGGCCGGGAATCACCTCGTAGAGATGCGAGGTCTCGGTTATGCGGCTGAGAATCGCCAGCCCAACTACCGAGCAAATCATCCCTCCCACGGTGAACCATCGCCAGCCGAACTTATCGGATAAAGTGCCGCTTACCGAACCCATGATCGCCATAAACAGAGCACCCGGCATCACCACCAGCCCTGCGATCTTGGGACTGAATCCCAGCACGTTCTGTATGTAGAAGGGCATCAGGAAAAGGACCGACGACTGCCCCAGGAAGGTCAGGAAGGCCGCGGCGACGCCGAAGGAAAACACGCGATCCCGGAAGAACCTCAGGTTGAACATCGGCGTGGCCGCACGAAGCTCCCACCAGATGAAGGCGACGAACATACCGATCGACAGAACGAAGGCGGCCAGTATCGGGACCGACATCCAGCCCCGGTTGACGGCGAGCGTCAGGCCCAACAGCAGCGCCACCAGCACGCCGGTGGAAAGGGCCGCACCCAGCCAGTCGAAGCCGCTGCCCCGCGGGGCACGCTCCGACTCCCAGCTGCGCAGCACGGCCAGGGTGGCTATGATTCCCAGCAGGCCCAGCGGTATGTTCAGGAAGAACACCGCGCGCCAGTGCACCAAGTCAACGATGAACCCGCCGATGGCCGGTCCAACGACCGCGCCAACGCCCACGGTGGTCATCAGCAGCCCGATAGCCCGACCACGCTCGCTGGGCGGAAACACCGAGGTCATAATGGCCATTCCAGTGCCCTGGGTCATGGCTGCGCCGACGCCCTGGAATATGCGGGCCAGCAGCAGCGTCGCCAGGTTCGGCGCAAAGCCGGCTCCCGCTGCTCCCAACATCAGGATGGCGCTGCCCAGCAGGTATACGCGCTTCTGCCCGATCATGTCGGCCAACCGCCCCATGGGCAACAGCAGGGCACTGATAACCAGGGCGAATCCGATGACCACCCACTGCACGCTGGGCAGCTCGATGCGCAGTTCCTCGGCGATTGAGGGCAGCGCCACTATCACGCTGCCATGGTCTACGACCGAAGCGAAAAGCCCGATCGCCAGAGCTCCAAAAACCAGGTACTTGTTGTCGCCGCTCTGATTCACGGCCTGCCGGGCCTCAAAGAACCGGCTCCATGGATTGTGCGACTGATTGTGAAACCGAGCGCGCGCCCAACAACATTATCCCGAAAAAGCATCATGCCATTATACTTTAATTCGAACATAGCAAATTGCCGGGCGGTAACATCCTCAATCTTTATACTGCCCCAACTATCAGGAGGCGAAACGATGGCAAGAATACCCACTGCCAGTCGCGACACAGTGCCGCAGGACCAGCTGGAGGCCTTTGACGAATTCGTCGCAGGCCGGGGCGGAATCCCCGACGCCGGTCCTCTGTCGGTGATGGCTCATGTACCAGAGCTGATCAAGCGTGGAGAGCACCTGCGGGCCTATCTTCGCGGAGACGAGTCCAGCCTGCCTGCCAATATTCGCGAGCTGGGAATGCTTTTGGCGGCTCGGGAGATGGATTGCCGGTTCATCTGGAATGCCCACGCCGCTATGGGGCGCCAATCCGGCCTGAGCGACGAGCTGGTGGACAGTCTGCGGGACAAGAGGGAATTGAGCGGTCTGTCACCAGCGGAATCTGCGGTCATCGAGTACGGGCGGGAGTTTTTCCGAACCCACCGGGTCAGCGAGGAGACGTTCAACAGCGCCAAGGCCCAGTTTGGCACTCGCGGACTGGTCGAACTGACGACGCTGATGGGCTACTACGCCTGCCTCGCCTTCAACATCAACGCCTTTGAGGTGGGCCTTCCGGAAAGCATCACGGAGACGCCCCTGCCTGTGTAATGGGTGCTCCCGAGTTCCCTGGACGGTATTCCCCTCTCCCAAGGGGAGAGGGTCAGGGTGAGGGCGTCCTGTTCACCCGGCCTCTACTGCTCTTACGCGGCCTCCACTGCGTAAAAGGTCACCCTCCTTTCCGTCTGTCCGGCTACGGAGGCAGCCACCCGGTACACGCCGTATCGCGGGAGCGTCCAGCGGTTGTTGATGACCGCTGTCGCCCGGAATGACTGCCCCTGTGTGGCATTGACCGGCCGCCCAACGTTTACCGTGGCTTCAACTTCGGGCAGGACGGGGTTGCTGTCTTCGTCCTCGACCATGATGCGCAACTGGTGCGGCTCGTTGGTCAGGTTCCAAGGCACAAGAACGCTTACGACGATGGTGAGTGACACGGGTGCATCGATGTCCCTGATTTGCCGCCGGTCCCAAGCTCCGCCCATCATGTACAGCTTGCCGTTCAGTACTTCGGCGCGGTCTGCCAGAAGCATGAAATCGACTTCAACCTGATCAAAACCAGATAACATTCCAGTACTCCACACCCGACTCACTGTCACGAGGGCAGCAGGTAGCCAAACCGGAAGGGGCGCACCGTCGTGCGCCCCCAGAATTAGAAACGCAGTAGCGCAATGCTACAACACGGCAGCGGCAATTTCCTCGATCTCTGCGACGGCAGCGTCGCCCTCGGTGTTGTTCAGCCAGATGGTGACGCGGTCGGCGCCTGCGTCTACCAGTTCTTCGATTTCCTCGCGGGTGCGAAACTGGTTTCCGAATCCGAAGGCCATGATGTCGATGGACTTGGGGTCTCGGCCCGCAGATTCCGCCAACTCGTCAAGCGTTGCCCTTCCAGCGCGTATTTCGGCAGCGGAGGTACGGTTGGGCATCCAGCCATCGCCGTAAGCCACCACGCGGCGGAAAACGTTGCTGGCCTTGCCACCCAGGTAGACCGGCGGGTGAGGAGTTTGTGACGGCTTGGGAAGGCACTTGACCGGCGGAAAGTCATAAAACTACCCGTGGTACTCGGCTTCGTCCTGGGTCCAGAGCTGTTTCATCGCCTCAATGGACTCACGGGTCTGGGTCCAGCGACGGTCGAAGTCGCCACCCATGATCTCCGTCTCCTCCCGCAGCCAGCCGGCGCCGATGCCGAAAATGAAACGTCCGCCGGAGTACCGGTCCAGGGTGGCGATCTCCTTGGCCAGCAACAGGGGATTGCGTTCGGGAACCAGGCAGATTCCGGTGCCCAGCTTGATGCGGCTGGTGACCGCAGAGGCTCGGGCCAAGGCTATGAACGGGTCCACGATACGGCCGTATTCTTCGGGGATCACACCATCAGAAGATCCGGCGTACGGCGAGGAGGTGTGGACCGGAAGGATTGCGTGCTCGGGTACCCAGAAGGACTCGAAGCCCAAGTCCTCGGCCTTCTTGGCCAGTAGGGCCGGGTCGGCTGAACTGTCCACCTCAAACGAGAAGATGCCAATCCTGCTCGTGCTCTCGCTCATTACTCGCTCCGTTGGCGTAAAATGAAGTAGGATAGAAGAGTGGGGGCGCCCGGCGAGTGTAGCAACGGCCCTTCTCAAGCGTCAAACGGCAACTCACTTGAAACAGGCCGTCCGTATAGTCGGACTACGTCCCCTGGATCAACCCTAAAACGCAATTGGGGCGATGGTATTTTGGTCAGAAACCGAGTAAAATAGCGGCAATTAGCCAATGGCGACAAGCCTCAAGGGACAGCGGAGCACAGTACCCAGGAAGGTGTGCGCCCGGCGTCTCCTCCTCCCAGCGGAAGTAAAGCCACCGGTGGAATTCTTTGGTCGAATTCAGCGCGTGGGGGTACCAATCTTGGGATAACGGCCACCGAGGAAGGAGTTGGCAGACTTCTGGAGAGGGTGTCTGACTACCTGCCGGAAGACGCCGCCAAGCTAATCACGGACGCTTATCTATTCGCCGACCGCAGCCACGAGGGACAGTTGCGGAAGTCCGGTGAACCCTACATTGCACACCCCTTGGAAATCGCCCTGTTCCTGTGCGACCTCCGCTTGGACGAACAGACCATCGCAGCTTCCTTGCTCCACGACGTGGTTGAGGACTGCGAGGTTTCTCTGGAAGATCTGGACAGTCATTTCGGCCCCGAAATCGCCAAGTTGGTGGATGGCGTCACCAAGCTGACACAGCTGGACAGCCGCATCCATGACCCTCTGACCGCCGCTACCGGGAGCGCGGACGACCCCGACAGCCTCTATGCAGAAAGCCTGCGCAAGATGCTGGTGTCCATGGCGGAGGACATTCGGGTCGTGCTGATCAAGCTGGCAGACCGCCTCCACAATATGCGGACCCTGGGCGCCCTCCCGCCAGACAAGCAGCGCCGAATTGCCCAGGAAACCCTTGATATCTATGCCCCGCTGGCCCACCGCCTGGGTATTTGGGAAATCAAGTGGCAGCTGGAAGACCTGGCGTTCCGCTACCTGAACGAGGAAAAGTACCGCGAAATCTCCCGGATGCTTGCCGCACGGCGTGCAGTGAGGGAGGCCTATGTCGCGCAGGTATCGGAACTACTCCGTGGCAGCCTGGAAACAGAGGGTATCAGGGCCGATGTCTCGGGGCGCCCCAAGAACATCTACAGCACGTACCGCAAGATCCAGAAGTATGAGGCGCAGGGCAAGCAGCTCAGTGAAATCTACGACCTTTTCGCATTGCGCGTGCTGGTGGATAAAGAGGCAGAGTGCTACCGCGTCCTTGGAATGGTACATCAGCTCTGGCACCCTCTACCTGGACAGATTGACGATTACATAGCAAACCCCAAGGAAAACATGTACCAGGCCCTGCACACCACGGTCGTCTGCGAGGGCGGCACACACCTGGAAGTGCAGATCAAGACTTTCGATCACCACGAGACCGCAGAGTACGGAGTTGCGGCCCACTGGCGCTACAAGGAAGGGAACACCAAGGACCTGCAATTCGAGGAAAAGATGAGCGGGCTCCGGCAGTTGCTGGAGTGGCAGCGCGACGTTACCAGCACAGCCGAGTTCATCGAGTCGGTCAAGCAGGACATATTCCGCGACCAGGTGTTCGTGTACACACCCAAGGGACGGATCGTCGAGCTGACGGCGGGATCCACGCCGGTGGACTTCGCCTACAAAATTCACACCGAGCTGGGCCACCGGTGCGTGGGCGGCAAGGTGAACGGCAAGCTGGTGTCGTTGGACACGCCGCTGGAGAACGGCGACACCGTGGAAATCATGAGTACCAAGTCAGATCGCGGCCCCAGCCTGGACTGGCTCAACCCAAATCGCGGCTACGTGCGTTCCGCAAACGCCCGCCAGAGCATCCGACAGTGGTTCCGGCGACAGGAGCGCGGGGCCAACATACAGCGCGGCCGGGAAATGCTGCGCAGGGAGATGCGGCGCCTCAACCTGAAGTTCGAGGATAACGAAGTACTGGCGCTGTTCAAGTATGACAGCATGGACGACCTGTTGACCTACCTCGGTTCGGGTGGTGTAGGCGAAGGCCAACTGGCGCAGAAACTGGCCGAGGCCAGGCAGGAACCGGAACACCCCCTGGCTCAGAAACGCACCGATCTGCCGCTCTCCAGCCCGACGTCGGGAATAAAGGTGCTTGGAGTGGGCGACCTGCTCACCCGTATGGGACGCTGCTGCGGCCCCATCCCGGGCGACGAGATCGTGGGCTTCGTCACTCGCTCCCGCGGAGTGACGGTCCACAAGCGCAGTTGCCCAAGCGTCGAGCACGAGGACGAGCCGGAACGTTTCGTGCATGTCGAATGGGGACAGGTGAATGAGCTATACCCGGTACGGGTCACCATGCTCGCTTATGACCGTGTCGGCCTGCTGCGCGACCTCACCCAGAATGTATCGGAAGAGGGCGTCAACATATCCAACGTCGTTACCGCCCAGCAGCCCAACGGAACAGTCAATCTCACTTTCAACGTGCACACTACCGGACTGCAGCAGCTCAGCAAGCTGTTTTCCAAGCTGGAGGGCGTGCGAGGCTGCATATCGGTGCACCGCGAACGGTCCGGGGCAACCGCGGCAGCCCACTGACTGCACCGGTAATCACAGGTATCAAGGTAGCATCAACTGAGCGCAGAGAAGTCAGACACTCTGCGCTTTTTATGACACCGGCGATTTATCGCAGAACAAATAGAAGGAGACCAATATGCCAGAGCGACTGCCAGTGATTCCTCCCGGAGTGGCCCCCAACCCCAACCTTTCCCCTGGCGTAAGGGTCGGCAACATGCTGTACGTGTCTGGACACGTGGGCGTCGACGCTGGCGGCAATGCGGCCGAGGGGTGCGAGGCCCAGTCCCGCCAGGTGATGGCCAACATCCGTGGGGTGGTAGAGGCCGCCGGCGGCCGCATGGAGGACGTTGCCAAGATCACCTGCTTCCTGACCAACATGGCGGATTACCCCGCCTACGCCAAGGTCAGGCTGGAGACCTGGCCAGCCAACCCGCCCGCCAGCTCTACTGTCGGCGTGTCGGCCTTGGTACGGCCCGAGCTGGTGGTCGAGGTAGAAGCAATCGTTCGCCTGCCCGACTAAACTAAAGCCAAGGTGGGATGTACATTTAAGTGGCGATGATGATCAGCCGGGTTGCGCGGGTTAATTCCTCTCATACGTATCTGGAGAATGACTCGTCCTCGTCGCTTGTCTCCCACCGTCTGCGCATTTCACCTTGGCTTCGGTTTAGGCTGATCCTATCGAATCTAGCAGAGAGGGCGAACGGGTTGCGCCCTCTCTGTGTGCTTTCAGTTTCTCGTTGGATGATGAATCAGGAGGTTTGTGATGTCAGTCGAAGACAAGCTCCACGAGATGGGGCTGTCGCTCAGCGACCCCAACGCACCCGTGGCCAACTTCGTGTCGGCCGTGCGCACCGGCAACCTGCTGTTCGTGGCTGGCCACATCGGCCGCATGCCCGACGGCTCGATCCTGCACCAGGGCAAGGTGGGGCGTGACGTAACCGAGGAGCAGGGCTACGAATCAGCCCGTCAGTGCATGCTCAACTGCCTGGCCGCGGTAAAGGCCGAAACCGGCAGCCTCGACAGCGTGAAGCGAGTGGTCAAGCTGCTGGTGATGGTCAATGCCGACCCGGACTTCGAGCGCCATTTCGTGGTGGGCAACGGCGCCTCCGACCTGCTGGTCAGCCTCTACGGCGACCAGGGCCGCCACGCCCGCTCCGCCGTAGGCATGGTCGGCCTCCCCCTCCGCGCCCCCGTCGAAGTAGAAATGGTCGTGGAGGTCGAAGATTAAGCTAGGCTTAGGCCCACGAACATTAGGTGAAATGTGGTCGGCATATGGCAGAAACGAGTAGCAAGGGCGGTGGCTTAGAAGCTACAAACTAACTGAAATAGACCCTGCCGATAGCTCCTGCGAAAGTTCCAGCTATTGCTGCGATTTTGTTGAACCAACCATCATACGATTCTGTACTCTCAGAGGTACTGAGGTCATCTAAATCAGCGTCAGGCGACCCTTTCATCTCTTGAGTGCGACGCCAGAACTCATGCAGAGCATTCATAGTCTGCACTTCCTAAATTAGCCATTGAAAAGATTGATTCATATCACCAGAATGGGTCGGGGTTGCCAAATATTCTTCCGCTTCTTCGTCCCAAAATACTCCCAACGTGAACCGGGGATTGCTCACTAAGCAAGGAAAGCTATCTGGCGACGGTTGGTAAATCATTTTGATCTCATATGTAGCCAGACCGTCACCTCCGAACTCGATCGTGGGAATATATCAGGATTCTTCTTGGAAGCTACTAAACCTAATAACGTTTGCGTTATCAATTTCCCATGTGATCCTGCCGTGTTGTAGCCTCTGGCTTGCTCGTTGGATTTGCTTATACCCTACTTCCGCTATTAACGATCCACTCCTCTCCACGTGTAACTTGCTATGGTGTTTACCTTGGCGATATTCTGAAAAGTACCATTGCATCTCTAGACAATCCGCAAAGCGGGTCGAGAGGAGATTCGCTGTAAATGGTGTTATGAACTCTTAACCATATCAGCGAAGTGAAATAGGCTAGTCGTTACCAAATAGACAAGAAAGGAGCGGATTATTTCTAAATCCGCCCCAACATTTTACGAGTTCGCGAACATCTGCGTCGACCACCCCAATTGCCAACGCCCCCTAATCCTCCACCAGCGTCCGCGACACATCCACCGTCGCGTACGACCACGCGATCCGAAACGGCCCGTCGCCGGTGTTGATCAGGCGGTGGTGAGTGCCAGGGGTAATGAATGCGGCGTCGTTGACGCTGACGCGGTGCTCAACGCCGTTGATCAGCAGGGTCCCCTCGCCTTCGATCACGATCACCGACTCCTCGGCGTTGTGGTAGTGCGTGGTGTTGGATCGGCCTGATTCGAAACTGGTAATTCCGCTGGAAATCTCGGTCGCTCCGAACTCCTTGTTGATGTGGCTGGCGACGGTCACGCCCTCGGCCCGCTGCAACGTCTCAACTTCGTTTGACCTGATGACTCGCGGCTCCGGCATGGCTTTCCTCCTCGTTTCCTCTGTTCTATGAGGTCCCGCTACTCCTGTTCCAAGAACTGCTGAACCCAGTCCGCGTGGGGCTGGCGGTCTTTCATGTTGTACAGGATGACGGCGTTGCGCACTGAGTCCGCCTGGAAGAAGCGTTCGTAAAGTATCTGCCGCGCTCCGAAGGCGCTGCAAGACATATCCCACGCCAGCCGGAACAGCCGCACCCGGTCGCGGGCCGACGTGGAGTCGGTCTCCAGGTAACGGTTGATCTCCTCGGCCAGCGGCCCCTCCAGGTCGGCCTCGGTGGGCAGCGCCATCAGGCTGCTGGAGCCCAGCAGGTGGATGATTTCCCCCATCCGCGGGTACATCCGGATGAACAGGTTGCGCGCGGCCTGCAGGGGCAACTGCGCCGGGGCCATCACACCCCACTGGTCCACTGCGGCGTCGGCCTCGGCGGCACGCAGGCAGGCCCTCGTGACCTCCAGGTTCTCGATGATTTCCGCAATCATCTGCTGCACCTGCTGCTGTTGCGACGACCCCAGCGTCTCGGTCATCAGGGTTGCCAGGCCCAGCACAAACTCGCACTTGGCCACGTTCTTGGTCACCACCTGGTGCCCCGAATGCAGGTGCCTGTTGGTAGCCTGTTGCAGGTTGTTGCACAGCTCCACGTCGCCCAGCAGAAACACGTTCTCCCACGGCACGAAAACGTGATCGAAGAAGGCCACGGCGTCTATTTCCTCGAACCGCGAACCCAGTGGGTGATCGAAATGGGAACGCTCGAAGTCGAAGCTCTCGCGGCACTGGTAACGCAGGCCGGGCGTATTGTTGGCGACGGCAAAGGCGAATGCGTAGGGCTCGGGGGCCTGCCCCGGCAGTTGATGCGAGGTGGTGGGGTATAGCGCGATTTCCTCCGACAACGGAGCCAGTGTCGCCAGCACCCGTGCACCGTGCACAATGATGCCGGAGTCGGTCTCCTTTTCAACGCGAAGGGCGATATCCGTGCGGTCCTCGAGGGGAGTGGTGCCCGGCGTCCGGCTGCGCTGCAGGTTCAGAAGCGTGTGGGTGAGCACCAGGTCGTTCTCGCGCACGTGCTCGTAGTAGTTGTTGATGTTGTCCCTGAACTCCGGACGGTTCTGGCCGAAGTAGTCCCCGGCAGCGGCCATGGCCATGATGTTGACGTTCATGAAGTCGGGGCTGCGGCCCATCATGCCGAAGGTGGCCCGCGCCCAGTGCCGCATCATCACCCGACGCGCATCCAGGTCCTCCATCGTGCGCGGCATTATGAACGATGTCCCGACACGGTCGCCGGTGGTCGGCGACAAGTAGGTCATCTCATCGCGAATGGCTGGATCGTGCTGCATGTCGTACAGGCGCGCCAGCGACTCAACTCCGCCCCGCAGTGCCGGGTGGGTGGTGACGTCCTTGACGCGTTCGCCGTGCAGGTAGACCTCCGGCCCGTTCTCCTTCAGATTGGCGATGTATTGGGCCCCGGTTCTGGCTGGCATGACCCCGCCCTCCGTCTGGTTACGATGTCCTTTTCAGAATGGTAACACGCCCGTGGCAGACCGTCATTTCAGGCTTCCTAGCCAGCGACTTATCGCCCCGCACACCTCCCGCCGCGGCCCTATGCCACCCTGGGCGCGGCAAAGAATCTGACCCCGGCTCGCCGCATCGGTCCACCCCGCCAACCCTGCTCTGTCCAGACAACTGACTCCTGCCCATCCTCTAATCCCTTAATCCGACAATCCGGAAAATGCCGGTTCAGACATTGCTGACCACGTCCTTGACACTGTCACACCCACTCAGTTATCCTAATTGTATGAACTCGAACATATAATCTAATGCCAGCTCTTGCACCTTCAGGGTCGAGGTCCAAGCCCGCCAGCTCTCGGTCAAATGAGCGGAAATGATCGGAAATGAGTGGATTCGTAAAATTTCCAGCTGAACCGCCGCAACCCTATCACCTCTGCGCACGTCATCTCAGCGCAGGCGGTGGCGGTCCCGAAGCACCGAACATTACCCGAGAATCAAGCATCTTCGACTGACCACTCGCTACCTCCGTAATCCAGGCACACCCCGGGACTCCCGTTTAGCAAGCCCCGGACACCGCCTGTCGTTGGTCGAGCTTCGGTCGCCCTGCTCCCGATTCCAATTCCAAACGCCATGGGGTACGATTCCCACGGCAGCCATTGACCGCCGCTGCCAAATCTGCCTGTGGCTAGGAGATCAAACAATGTATGTAATCATCGCCCCTATCCAGATCAAACCGGGCTGCAAGGAACAATTCATGGAGGCCATAGTCCCCGACGCCATAGGCTCCGTGAACGACGAGCCCGGCTGCCGCCGCTTCGACGTGATCCAGGACGCCGGCGACGAGAACCGCGTCTGGCTATACGAGGTGTACGACGACGAGGCCGCGTTCCAGGCCCACACCCAGGCGCCACATTTCATCAAGTTCCGAGACGCCACCGCGGACATCCGGGTCGATGGCATCCAGGGTGCCGCCCGGGGCAGCAGTAACGTCTGGCCCACCGACGGCGAGTGGAAATAGGAGACGCAATATGTACGTCATAATCGCACCAATTCAGATTAAAGAGGGCGCAAAAGAGGAATTCATAAAGGCCCTTCTCCCAAACGCACAGGCAGCGGCCAACACGGAACCCGGCTGCTTACGGTTCGATGTGATCCAGGACGCGGGCGACCCCAACAGGCTCTGGGTCTACGAGATCTATGTGGACGAGGCCGCCTTCCAGGCCCACACATCATCTGCGCACTACCTGAAAGCAATCGAAACCATGGGGCCGATGCGCGCCGACCCCGTACTCCAGGGCGCGGCACGCGGCAGTACCAACGTCTGGCCGCCCGACGCCGAGTGGAAGTAACAAATACATCCCCTCTCCTTCTGGGGGAGGGCTAGGGTGAGGGTCTGGAAATGGCAAAGACAATTCTGCTGAGCAGCGACGTGGCAACGCCTGCGGGCATAATGTCCCAGGGCGTGGCGGTGCCGTCCGGGCGGATGGTGTTCGTGTCCGGGCAGGTGGCCCGGGGAGTCGACGGGCAGCTGGTGGGCCGGGGCGACATCCGCGCCCAGACCCGCAAGGTTCTGGAAAACACGAGATCGGTGCTGGCCGAGGCCGGTGCCACGATGGATGACGTGGTCAAGGTCACCGTCTTCGTTACGAATCTGGCTGAGCACTTCTCCGTCATTCATGAGGTGCGGGCCGAGTTCTTCTCGTCGGATTACCCTGCCAGCACATTAGTCGAGGTGAGCCGCCTGGTGGACCCGGATATGCTAATCGAGATCGAAGCAGTCGCGGTAGTTCAGTAGACCAAAGCCAGGCGACTGCCAACGTTAGCCAACGGAGTAGGGGCGCACAATTGTGCGCCCCTACGAGTCAACCGGGAGCATTTAAGCGTGATCAGCTGCGATTCGAAGCAGCGGCGACAGCCACGCCGTCGGGGATGAGATCGGCTTCCCAAGGGCCCGGGAAGTGGCCCTGCGGACGGTCACCACTCATGAACAGGTTCTCCTGGCGGTGCCAGTCCTCGCGCGGGGTCTCGTAGTAGACCTCGATGCCGTTGCCGTCGGGGTCCTGGAGATAAATGCCCAGCGAAAGGCCATGGTCGGATACGCGCTGGATGGGCACGGCCTTTTCCTTCAAGTTGTTGTAAAAGTCAGCTAGGTCCTCAAGGCTGCCCATACGCCAGGCCATGTGATTCAGGCCCACCTGGCCGCCACGGGGTCCCTCGGCGTTCTCGCCCACCTCCATCAGGGCTATCTCGTGGGACTGGTTGAGGTCGGCTGACATGAATGCAGCGCGGCCCTCCTTGAAGTCGTAGGTGTGCAGGCCGAGTACCGACTCGTACCACTCGCGAGCGGACGCGGCGTTGCGAACGTAAATGTTGACATGGCCCAGGTAGCTGGGTGTGTATCCCATAGCATTCCTCCTTAAAAAGTCACTTTTCGTACCGAAAAACTAACACAAGCCGTCCAATCGTTGCAAGATCGTCCCCCAATACGCGCCCGAAAGACCGCGACGCCTGAGCTATCAGGTGGCCTCTGAATAGGGCGCAAGGAAAGCTGCAGTGCTACAATATTTGTGAAGGACTGTTACAAGTCCCCGCCATTACGGGCCGTTAGCTCAGCTTGGCAGAGCACCGGACTTTTAATCCGGGTGTCGTGGGTTCGAGCCCCACACGGCCTACTTTTTCTTCGGCGACGTGTTTTGCACCCGCCGCGCCTCGCCCGCGTCATCGTATCGTTGCCAACCTTGAGGGCTCGACTGAGCCGGTGCATCAGGTAGATTGAGCGCATTCGCCGGTTTAGAGTGGAGCCGTGCGCAACCATGTGGTCCGCGCGGGGCAGGGGTCCGCTCCACTTCACTGAAACAGCTTGCTGAATTGAATGGTTGCGCCCTAGTCGGTAGTCATCGTTGATGTTATAACGAAAAGTCATCATAGTTCAGGCCCGGTTAACGGGCTAACGTTAATTAGATTGACCAATCTGCTACCGATTCATACAATTGGCGGACTTTCCAGCGTGGCCGACAGGAGGGAATGTGTCAGACTTCACCTTGACCGTGGGTAACGTTGAGATTGTCGCCCTCTCCGATATGAATCTGCCGTTTCCCATGCCTCTGACCCAGTTGTTTCCCACGACGTCGGGCGAGGCTTGGGAGCCCTACAAGACTCTGTACCCCGACGCCTTTGAGCAAGACCACATGCTGATTGAGATTGGGTGTTATCTGATTCGCTCTGATGGTAGGACAATTCTCATCGACACCGGCTACGGAGAAGGTCCTATTGAAGCCATCGGTGGGCGGCGGGGCGAACTCATGGACGACCTGACATCCAAGGGAATCACTCCCGAGGAGATCGACACAGTCTTCATTTCGCACCTCCACTCAGACCATGTGGGCTGGAACGTAGTGGGACCGGACGAGAACCCGGCTCCCGCCTTCCCCAACGCCCGCTACGTCTGCCACCAGGCCGATCTGGACCATTTCCGCCGGGCTGACATCCAGGCCGCCTCCACCTTTCCGTTTATGGACCGGTGCGTGGAGTCGATAGTCCGCGCCGGTCTGCTGGACACACTCACCGAGGACACCGACCTCACTCCCGGCGTGCGCGCGCTGCACACCCCCGGGCACACGCCCGGCCACATGAGCATCATGGTGGCCTCCCAGGGCGAAGAGGTGCTGATCCAGGGAGACGTTCTGGTGCATCCCGCCCAGGTCACAGAGGACGACTGGAACTGCCACTTCGATTTCGACTGGCCAGTGGCCACAGAAACACGAAGGAAAATACTCAACGAGGCCCAGTCGCAGGGGACTCGCGTTGTTTCCTGTCACTTTCCTGCTCCAGGGTTCGGAAGGGTTGTGAGTCGCGACGGCAGACGCGTCTGGCAGGTGGGGTTCGGAGCTTAGCGCCTCTGAGGTAGTACGAGAGGCGGCGTCCTGCAACGGCTCGTGAGAGGTGAAAAGGTGAACTCGGAGACAGTCCGAAAGCTACAGGACAGCGTCGACACTCACGAAATGCTCCGCCTGGCGCAGGAGCTCATCAGGATACCCAGCTTCAAGACTGAGGAAAGCGACGTTGCCCGCTTCCTCGGAAATTACCTTTCACAGCGGGGCTACGAGGTGGAGCTTCAGGAGGTGGAGCCTGGGCGGTTCCAGACCATTGCCACCCTGCGGGGCACCGGCAGCGGCAAGTCCCTGATGCTCAACGGCCACATCGACATCGACCCACTTGCCATGGGCTGGAAGCGCGACCCGTGGACCCCAAGCATCGAGGGCGACTGCATCTTTGGTGCTGGCATCCGCAACATGAAGAGCGGAGTGTCGTCACTGATTAGGCGGCCGAGGCCATCCGGAAGTCCGGAACGGTACTGGACGGTGACCTGGTGCTGGCCTGTGTGGTCGGAGAGCTGCAGGGTGGCGTCGGCACCTCCTACCTCTGTCGGAACGGCCCCCTCACCGATATGGCTGTGGTGCCCGAGCCTTTCGGAGCCAACAACATCCTCACCGTCCACGCCGGCGTGCTCGAGATGGCAGTCCACGTTTTGGGCAACTCGCGGCACATAAGCCGAAAGGAAGAGGGCGTCGATGCAATCGCCAAGATGTGCAAGGCTGTTCCAGCCATCGATGGAGTGCAGTTCACCTACACCCCGCGAGACGACCTGCCCGGACTTCCGAGGATAAACGTCGGCGCCATCATCGGCGGCCGGGGCCGGGACTACGATCTGCGCGGGCCCAACTTTGTATCCGACTTCTGCACCGTTCTGGTCGACGTCAGGTACCTGCCGGGAATGACGTCGGCATCGGTCAGGAGGGATATTGAAACTGCCCTCGACCAGGTCAAGGCAGATGACCCCGACTTTAATTATGAGATCGAAATGCCACCGGACCCGAAACACCGGGTGTTCACAGTTGTGATGGAGCCTTTCGACCTGCCACAGGATGAGTACATCTTGGACTGTGTGCTGCGTCAGTACCGCGCGGTAACGGGCCGCGAACCCGATGGCGTGGGCACCGTACTCCCTGGCTCCTACACTGGCGACGACACCTGTCACCTGTGGCGGGCCGGCGTGCCGTGTCTACTCTACGGCCCGGGCGGCGGCTCCGAGTCGGATACCATCCCCGACGAGTTCAGCCGCATCAGCGACATGGAGCAGGTCGCCAAGGTGCTGGCTCTCACTGCGCTCGACGTCTGCAACCTGCCAAAGTAGGGACGGCTACGGCGGGCTGATTCGCCTCGTCGGGGTGTTGGCAATGTAGCCGGAGAGGTTGAGCGCGGTGTGTATCAGACCAATGTGCGAGTAGGCCTGCGGGAAGTTGCCCAACTGCCGCCCGGTGGACTTGTCATACATCTCGGCAAACAGCCCCAGATGGTTGGTGCACTTGGTCAACACATCGTGGAAATAGTCCAACGCCTTGTCGTTCTGGCCAGTGTAGATCAGGTTGCCGCAAAGCCAGAAGCTTAGCAGGGTAAAGGCCCCCTCCTCCTGCCCCTCCAGGCCGTCGTCCGTCTCGTGCGGCAGATAGCGCCACACCAGCGGCC
Source organism: Dehalococcoidia bacterium (assembly GCA_965262865.1). Classification (GTDB taxonomy): domain Bacteria; phylum Chloroflexota; class Dehalococcoidia; order Lucifugimonadales; family UBA3495; genus VXOI01. The sequence continues at coordinate 3,682,133 of OZ253565.1, read as the reverse complement.
CGTCGCACAGCTCCCGCTCTATGGCGTCCAGGTTCTGCCGCACCCGCGGATCGCCCTGGACCAGCATCCCCATAAAAGGAATCGCCAGGTTCGAGGCGTCCAGGGCCTCGCTGTTGTACCGCTGGCGGAAGGCTTTCTTGGTGGAGGACCAACCACTGTCCAGAATCTCGTCCTTGATCTCGTCGGCGGCCAGCGACCAACGGCGGTAGAGCCTGCGGCGTCCCCTGACCGCGGCGATGTATGCGGCATGGTCGAGCGCCACCCAGCACATCACTTTGGAATAGACGAAGTGCTGCTGCTCGCCCCGGACCTCCCAGACTCCGCGGTCCTTTCGATGCCAGTTCTCCATCACCGTTTCGGCGAACGTCTGCACCAGCTCCCAGGCATCATCCGGGATCTGACCGTGCAATACCAGCAGGGAATGAATCGCAAGAATGACCTCTCCGAATACGTCCAACTGCAGGTGCGACGCCGCGCCATTGCCTATCCGGACGGGCCGGGAGTCCTCATAACCCCGCAGATGTTCGAGGACCTCTTCTTTCAGCGAAGAGTCGGGGCTGATGCCATAGACGATGCGAGTCCTTCCCTGGCGGAGCTTGCATTGCTCAATCAGCCAATGGATGTAACGGTCTCCGCCATATTCATCCCCCAAGCGGTACAGGATGTCCACGGTAAAGCTGGTATCCCGCAGCCACGAGAAGCGATAGTCCCAGTTCCGCGAGCCGCCCAGGGTCTCCGGCAGGCTGGTGGTCGGCGCCGCAACGATGGCCCCGGTACGCCGGTACATCATCAGGTGCAGCACCAGGAACGAGCGCACAACCTGTTCCCGCCAAAGGCCTTCATAGTCCATCGCCGCCACCAGGTCATTCCAGTAGCGCTTGGTCTGCTCCAGCCTCTCCGCCGTGCGGAATTGCCTCAGTGTGGTGGGACGGTCCTTCCCATAAGCCAGGACGAAGGTGGCGCTTTCGCCTTGTGAGAGCTGGAACGGAGCGTCAACCCCGCGTTCGTCGAACGTCAGTGGAACATTTGCCAAAAGGGTGAGGGTCTGGCCTCCTCCCTGTGCCTCGACAGCGCCGCCCGTTCCGTTCCGCAGGAGGCGAAAGTCCGGATGGGACCGGGCGTAATCGTGCCGCGGCTGGAAGTCGCAGCGCAGTTCCACGTGGCCGAACTGGCAGGTTACTATGCGGTGGATTTCCGGAGGTTTAATCGGTTCGATGTCCGGCCTGCCGTCTTCGTCGTCATCGGAGATGGGCATAAAGTCGACGATGGAAACGACACCCGACTCAGTCCGGAAAGTCGTTTCGAGGACGTTGGTGTCCCGGACGTACTGCTGGGTAGTTTCGACGCACGGGGCAACCGGACTGATGCGAAATCGTCCGCCTATGTCCTGGTCCAAGAGGGCAGCAAAGACGCTGGGGGAATCAAATCGGGGAAGGCAACACCAGTCAATGGAGCCGTCAGTTCCGACAAGCGCCGCCGATGACATGTCGCCTATCAGCCCGTAATGATACAAAGCCAGTACTAATATGTAGAGTTTGGGGTGATGGGTACTCTATCACCCGAATCGTGCCGCACGCAATGAGACCTCACCGCTGTTTCGGCGCCGATTGGCGCATCATCCCAGGCAGCGACGGGATGACTTTTACGAACCTGCCCCCAAAGTGGACATGTTGTCCTACCATGTCCCTCGATGACACTGCCAGTGAAACGAATTTGGCTATTTCTCGTCATTTTGGGACTTGGGTCAACCGTCCTGTGGAATGGGTGCAGGCCGGAGGTACCTATGCCAACGCCCACCGCAGTGCGGGCCCCGGCTACGGGTACCCCAGCCGTTCCCACGCTCTTCCCGCCGTCGGTGATGCCGTCCCCATCGGGTCCGTTCCCCCTGAAAACCCGTACAAGCCCAACGCCAACTCTCGTGCCTCTTCCTCTGCCAACACGCCGCCCAGACAACACGCAATGGGTCAGGGAGCGACTTGATGCGATCATTGCCCTCTACCGTCCCACTCCGGCGGGCGAGGCGTTGCTGCACAGTTTGGAAGTACGCCAGATGAAGGGGGAGCCCGGTTTCTTTGGCAGCTATGGATTTCAGAGTTGGGCCGGAATCGGTGAGGCCAAACCCATCCCGACGATGCACGAGTTGGGCCACTCATACTGGGGCGCTTTTCCGATCATAGGCAATTCCGAGTTAGGGTGGCAACCGTCGAACGGGGAGGCCGTCGCTCCAGCTTTAGCCGCATACCACGACGACATACTGACGTTCATGTCGCAGCCACCCGACGAGTTCGAATTACTCAGGCAGCGGATGCGTAATCTGCCAGGGCTTTCCCGTGGCAATACCGAGCCGCTGTTTCACAGCCTGGAGGCCGACGTCTCGTACACCACGGGCGGAGACCTGTCGCTGGTACCTCCCATCCTCAGAAAGTACTGGGGCTACTTTCTCGATGATGGCCCCTTCGGGTCGTGGGAAAACGCTGCAGGATGGTACCAGGCGTTGTCGCACGACAAGCGGGACATTGCAGGGAAGTTTCTTGGCTTCGGGCACCTGGATCTGGACTTATATCCTGGTCTGCCGCCCAATCTTCCGATGCAGGGACTGCTGTCAACTGCCTCGGAAACACTCGCGGGGGAGGAACGTCAACGCCTGACCGATCTGGCGGAACAGTTCGACCTGCTGATAGGCGATCCACAATTGGAGGAGAACTTCCAATTCTGGCGCGAATATCTCCGGGATAAGGTCTCGCTCCACCGGTTGCATCCTTTTCACCTGCGATCGCTGTCGTCTGAAAGGGTGGCCGAACTAGCAAATGCCCTGTCGTTTGTCTCCAGTCTTGAGGGCAGCCCGGATAGCCGAGTAGCGAGACTCTTGGAGCAAGTTGAAGTCCAGCCACTCCTGGTCAGTGTTTTGCCTGCTGTAGATGACCGCACGTTGGTGAAACTATTTGCGGCCAACCCTGAACTGCCCGATGGAGCGACCCTGGCGGCAACCGCCAGCTTCGTAGATCGGCTGCGGAGTTTCGGAGGATTGGTGGAGGTTGTACTGTCCAAGGGCCAGAAGTCGCCCGCGGACGGCGCCCGGGAGATCAGAGCATTTCTTGAGGACACCGGATTGGAGCGAGAACAGGACCTCAGGTTGTTTTTCGACCTGTTTCACAGCGCCGACCGCGAACTTGCCCGGGAAATAATGAACGAGGTAGACAAGGAGACCGTTCAGGCCCTGATGGAACCGGTGCCCACACAACTTCGCGCCATTCTCCTACCCGAAGACCTTCTTGAGAAACTGAACATTTCCGCGAACGAACCGGAGGACCTCATCACGATCGGAATCACCCTGCTATTGGAGCATACGTCCGGCAATTACCGCATTGACGAACCTTTCCTGGAGAGGCTCTTCGAGGTCATTGCCGAGAGGGTTGAGGCCGATCCGCAGGGTGCCGCCCGAATCATTTCCGAAACGTCCTTTCCTCTCGAGGGTTTCATTCTCCAGGAGCCCATAGCCTCAACCGCCGTACTGTCCGCCGACAGTGAACCGGCTATTCAGTTGGTCATGAGCAGCGATCCGATATTGGCACCACCAGCACGTATCATTTACCGTTTGATCCGTGCCGATCCGCTGCTGGCTGCCAAGCTGGTCGCTCAACTTGACGAGTCGGGTGAAAAGGATGCGGTCATAGAGTCCCTGGCGTATTTTGCCTACGACAAGGTCAGGACGAAGAAATACCCGAGGCTTCCCATTTCACTGAGGCAAGACGGAGCCTTCCTACGGCACCTGCTCAGCCTCGCCGGACCCGATTGGCTAGCCGATAGACTGACTGAGTCAGTGGCCACTTACAGACAGTGGGTGCATTCCAAAGCGGTCAGTCCCGAGTTCCTGAACCAGTATCAGCAGACTCTGGAAACGACCGCCTCATTGGCACCGGACAGCAACGAAGTGCTCCACGAAATCATCGTCCACGCATTCAAATAGAGGAAAACCGTTACAGCTGATCCTCCTCGTACAGCTGGTCCTCCTCGCTGAACGGGCCAACTGTGCCGCGTGCCGGAGACAGGGAGCGCCGGAGAGGCACCGGGCTATGCCAGGGCGGGCTTGGGAGCCGCAGGGCGGTTGTAGCCCAGCAGGTCGCGCACCGTCTCGCTTGAGCGGATCAACTTCACTGCCGACGTGGGGTAGGCGGGATTATTGGGATTAGCCACGTCATGCCTCTCAACCACCTCGTCATAGAGCCACTGGTCGATCAGCCGGTAGCATTCATACTCGGTGGACGCCATGCCCCATTCCAGCATCCATTGAGTGCACAGCTTGTTGTAGCCGACGAAATTCATGGAGGTTTCCAGGCGGTCCATCTGGCGAACAAAAATCTGGAGTGCGTCCTCGGTGGACATCTGCAGGCCTTCGCTGCCGGCAATGGCCCCATGTTCGGGCAATTGGAACCCCAACTCCGCCTCCAAAGGGAACAAGGGTGCAACGGCAAGCATGTCCCGGGCCACCGACTGGCTGAAGGCGCAGATAATTATTCGGCGCCCATTAGACTTGGCCCGGTCAACAAGGGCCTGGTAGTCGGAGTCCCCGGAACCCAGGACGATGAACTTGCAATCTTCGCGGTCGCGGACCCAGTCATAAACCTCGAGGAGGATTGAGGGATCCGTACGGTCCTTTCCTGCCATGGTACGGGGTGCGTTATAGGGCTGGATACCAGCCTGAGTAAAAGCGGCCGCGTCCTCTCTTCTAAGGCTCCAGTCTCCAAAAACGGTACCGCCTCGAACCTCTCCGAAAGTCTCGCCCACAGATTTCATCGCATCACAAAGAGCCCTTGGCGTAACCGTCTGCTGGTACATCTGGGCACCGCGTCTAATATTCTCCCAGTCTATTGCAATCAAAACTCCCGTCTTGGGAAAGTCGGCCAAATTCATAACGAGGCGTATCCTTTAGAGACATAAAATATGCTGAATTATCCAAAGTGAATAAAGAATCATCTTTAATTGTTGTTACGGCGATATCGTAACCCATAGTGTCCAAGGGGTATATCCCCTGAAATGAATGGACGCCCGCAGATAGCTGAGATGGGCGGTAAGGCCGGCAATGGCATCTGATATCAGGAGGGACACCCGCGGGGGTATCGCATTTGGCCTGAGGGATTCGGTGTCTGCGCAAGGAATTGAGTGCAGCTATCCGGGGCGGGCGGCCGTGAAGTGGATGAGAAGATTGAGCGGGAAAAACAGGACAGAATTTCCCCCACGAGTTCCCATAGATTCCCAGATTTTCCCGTTTTGCCTGCTATTTCGCGTTATTTCGTATCTGCGCCACTGCAGTGGAACAAGATTTTTCAAATTCGGTCCCATTGTGTCCCATTCCTGCTTTTCCTGGCGTTTGGGCGGGCCATGCCTCTGCGACTGTAGACTGACACCAGATGGGGCGCAATGAGGCCGGCGCAGGGATGGAGCACTATGTCTAGAACACATGATCATATGTTATCGAAGTCCAAGACGCTTGGCAAGCGGCAAATGTCATCCGGATATCCAAATGCGATTGCCCTGGGGACTCCCGGCAATTGCCTGCCAAGAGACATACGCAATAGCTTGATGTGGCCAGGTGCTCCCGTGCCAAGCGACGCGCCGCCCTTCGCGCACCCCGGTCATCCCTGATTGAACCATCGTTGTAATACCAGCGGAGAAAGATGTACTCAGGCCAGACCGGAGTTGGCGAGGAAGGCTTCCAGGAGCGCAGTCATCTGGCGCTGATGTTCCGGCGCGAACTTGGCGAACTCCCGCAGATTCCTTTCGGATTCATCCTCAGGGGTAAAGGCGTCGCCCATCAGGTCGTAATCGCCGGAAAATACGCGGTCCCATAACTTGAACTCGTCCAGGGTGAGCTGGGGCTCGAACTGGAAGGCGTAGGACAGACCATAGCGAAAGGCCATGTTTATGCGGCGAAAACTGCCATCCCGGCACAGCATGTGAGCGTCGGCCAACTTCGTGGCACCGTCGGGGATGGTGAAGCACTCGCCGTGGAGCGTCGGCACCAAGGGGCTGGAAACTGCGCCGAAAACCGGGTCGGAGTCACCTTCGGTGGTGACGTTTATTTTGCGCAGGCCGAACTGGTAACCGCCACTGGGCTCGACCGTGCCGTCCAGAGCGGTGGCCATCATCTGCGCTCCCAGGCAAACGCCGAAAACCGGTTTGCCGTTGACCATCGCATCTCGCATATATTTGCGTTCGGCATGCAGTGCCGGCAGGTCATCGTTCACCGACATCGGCCCGCCAAAGGCCATAATCAAGTCGACGTCGCCCAAGGCCGGCACGTCAAAGCGGTCGTATGCGGGTGCTGACTCAAAAATGTTGCAGGCAACGAACTCGAATCCATGGCGCTCCAATATTTCGCGAAAATTGCTGCCCATGGTCTCGGCCTCGTGGTGCCGGACAATCAGCGCCTTCTTCATCCCATCCTCCTTGGCTTGGCCTCATAACATGACATCGATGTGTTCGCTCGAATGTATCACACGTCTCCCGGCTGCCTCCCCAGTCAACTGGTGGTACAATCAGCGACAAGGCGCAACGATAGAGTCGCGTGCAGTACGGGCCGTTTGCGCTGTATTGGGAAAACCGAAAAGAAGGGATTCAAATGGTTAAGATGACTGGCGGACAGGCCCTCGTGAAATCGCTGTCCCGGGAGGGCGTGAGGGTCGTGTTCGGGCTGCCTGGAGTGCAGCTTTACCATGCGATGGACGCTTTTTATGACGAACCGGGTATTCGGTTCATCACCACGCGGCACGAGCAGGCCACGGCGTATATGGCCGACGGTTACTCCCGCGCCGGGGGCGGCATTGGTACGGCGCTGGTTGTGCCTGGCCCCGGGCTGCTCAACGCAACCGCCGCCCTGAATACGGCCTACGCCGCCTCTTCTCCGGTGATGATGGTTTCCGGACAAATCGAACGTGACCTCATCGGCGTCAACCGGGGAATGCTCCACGAGGTGGACGACCAATTGGACATTATGCGCACGGTCACCAAATTTGCGCGACGTGCGATGGACCCGGCCGAAGTGCCCGAGACAGTGCATGAAGCCTTCCATCATCTCAAGAACGGGCGACCGCGCCCGGTGGAGATCGAGATCCCACCGGAGACGCTCGCCGAGGTGGCTGATATCGAGTTGCCTGAGCCTGAGGCGCCACGGCCTCTCGCGCCGGACGCCGGGCGCATAGCCGAGGCGGCCCGGCTCCTGGCAGGTGCGGACAATCCGCTCATCTGGGCCGGTGGAGGGACCATTTCCTCGGAGGCCTCGGACGCAGTGCGGAAACTGGCCGAACACCTTCAGATGCCGGTGATTGCGACCGCGGAAGGAAAGGGTGTCATCTCCGACCGGCACCCTCTGTCTCTGGGTTCACTGTGGCTACGCAACGACACGGTGGCCGGCGAAAACAGCAGCCACGACCTGGTTCTTGCGGTGGGCACTCGCCTTGCTTTCCCCATGTGGCTGGGCGGTCAGCAGGTGATTCAGATTGACGTCGACGAGAAGGAACTGGGGCGCAATTACGACAACACGTTTGGAGTCCAAGGGGACGCCCGCGTGTCGCTGGAGGCGCTGCTTGCAGAGGTATCCAAGCTCACCCCAGCCCGTAACGACCGCAGCGCAGAGGTGGCGGCGGAGCGAAGCCAGCGCGAGGAGGCGCGGATTGTCGTTGAGCCGCAGGAATCCCTCCTGGCGGCCGTGCGGTCGGCCATGCCCGACGACGGCATCCTTATAGCCGGCATGACCCAGCTTGGCTACTACAGCCGGGCGTACTTCCCAGTGTACGAGCCCCGGACCTTCATCACCTCATCCTACTCCGGGAACCTGGGCTACGCTTACCCCACGGCCCTGGGAGCGAAGGTGGCGCAACCCGACAAGGCAGTGGTGGCGCTTTCGGGGGACGGCGGTTTTCTGTACAACTCGCAGGAGATGGCGACAGCAGTGCAGTACGGAATCAACGTGGTGGTGGTGATTTTCAACGACAATGCCTACGGCAACGTTCTACGTGACCAGCGCAATCGATTCACAGGACGTACTATCGGCGCGGAGCTGCACAATCCCGACTTTATGAAGCTGGCCGAGGCCTACGGCATGAACGGCGTCCGCGCCGAGACGCCCGAGGCCCTGGAGACCGCCCTGCGCCAGTGCATTTCACACGACGGGCCGTCCCTGATCGAGGTGCCAGTTGGACCGATGCCAACACCTTTCGAGCGACTGGGGTAGCGCGCAACCATTCAGGTGATCGTTGAGGGCGGGCCCAAACCCCGCCCTCTTGTTTTTTCCACCAGTGGCGCACAGCGGCATATGAATCCCGGCGGGACGTTACCCCAGCAGTTCCCGGCCCAGCAGCATGGAACCTCCAAAAACCACGAGCACTATAACCACGTAGCGAAAGGCTTTTTCGTTCAACCGTCCGACTAGCAGTCTCGCCAGCCCGAAGCCTACCAGCACCCCTGGAACGGTCAGGCCAACAGTGATGACGGTTCCCTGGGAGTAGAGGCCCGTGGCTGCATACAACGCCACCGAGGTGATACCGGACAGCACAAACATGGCAGCGAGGGAAGCTCGAACAGTCTGGGCGGGCCATTTCTGGGCGATGGCGTACACGGCTCCCAGCGGCCCTCCGATGCTGATGGCCGTCACTGCCAGGCAGGTTACAAACCCGAAGAACAGACCTGATCCCGGGAAAGTGGCGAATGGAAAGTTGATCTCCCGGAGGTTCAACAGCCCCAGTACCACGATTACCCCGCCGATGATGATGCGCAGCACTCCGGGCTCCGCGACATTCAGCAACAGCACACCGAGCGGCGTCCCCAATAGTCCTCCGAGAATCATTCCCTTACATTGGCGGAGATCCAGATGGCGCCAGGTGGTCAGGAGCACCAGGGACAAGAGGATGGTGGTTTGCGTGTTGACCACCACAATGGCGGTCTTGGAATCAATCAGCAGCAGCAGGGGCGGAGTTGCAACGACTCCGAAACCGAAACTGACTGTTCCCAGCACCACTCCGGCCACGGTGACGATTAACAGGGAAATGAACAGCTCGACCGGACCGGTGAGCTCCGTACCGAAGAACATCGTCAGTGGGCTCCCGGTCTTGCCGGGAGTGCCTCCGGCGGGACTGAGCTGGTTGGACTGGAGCTAGACGTAGAATGCACCAGAGGCGGCAGCACTGCGGAGGGTGGCGTCGACGTTGACCACCGGCGGACCGTCTCTCCGCACTTCGATTTCCAGCAGGTTGCCAGGATTAACAGAAAACGAACGTTCACCGTCCAGCGCCACAGTCGAATGCCTGCGCTCAATCGCCACGCGCTGACCGTCAGCGAGGCGCTGCCACGACTCTATGCCAACAACCGGGACGGATCCCGGCGCGATGGGCGCACGAACATAGAGGTTCCCATCGCTTCGCTCAATCGGTGGACGGTTATCTTCATTGTCGCGTCCGCTCTGAGTTTCCCCGACATTTGCGATGCGGTAGTGCAGTCCGCCTTCGTCGGCCAATGACACCGCCTGGAGCCTCGCACCGATAGAGGAGAGTCCGATGGAGGAGGGTTCGGCTCGAGTGAGGAACACCTCGTAGATGGTATTCATATCCCAGATGGCGCGGGTTGCCACGAACCGTTCCTTGGAAAGGGCGACGTCCACGAGAGCGATGTCCCTATCCTCTCCGTCTACAATGACGGCAATGGTCTTGCTCTGCACGGCCGCTACCTCCAAAGGCACTCTGCCAGTGGCTACCAAACCAGCGGCCATGCCTGCGGTAGTGCCTTCCACCATCACGGGGAACACGTTATTCGTGCCGGTCGAAATAGCCACCAGGGGCAGGTCGCTCGCACCTCTGGCCACGGCCCGGTTGGTACCGTCGCCGCCCAGTGTTATCACACAGCCAACTCCGATCTCTGACATTGCGGCAGCGGCGCGCACTGTGTCGCCCTCGTTATATAGGGCCGACATGCGCAGCAGTTCCACTTCGACAGAGAGGTGCGGATCATCGGCCGCGCGCTGGACGAGATGCGAACTGTCAGGCATGGCGAGCACGCGATCGACGCCGACTGACTGCAGTCCCAACATGGCCCGCCGGATTGTGTTCACCTTTTCCCAGTCTGGCACCACTCTTCCCTGGGCCACCAGGCGCCGAATATCCTTACTTGCAGCTGGGTTGGCGATAATTCCTACTGGCGACAATGAAGTGCCTCCCAAGTTGTACCAAAGACGCGACTAATCGCGCTGTGGTACGGCAATGGCTTATTTTCAGTGAGGATACCAGCTTTTTCAACAACCCGAGAACTAGGCGGGGTCCCATCCGGCTGTGGGATCAATATTCGCAACAAGCTGATCTGATACGTGACTTTCCGGATTGGTATTCCTGCACGTTGCCAGCATTCAAGTAGCGGAAAATAAAGTAATTGGAATTTATTGAAATACTGCGCTATCATGATTCAAGGAAACCAAGACGCATATAGCTACGACAGCGTTTCAACCTAAGCGGAATTGACCGCATAGGTGCCGGGGTGTTGAAGTGTTGCAACACCCTGATAGCATCAGGACCTGTCGTAACCAGTGACTAGTCACTGTCCGCCAGCCCCCCCCGATTCAGCTCCCTTTGTTCCGGCGTTTTCCCCATGTCGGATGGAGAGCGGTTAAATTCGCGGCTGACATGGCAGGAGAATCTGATGAGCGCGATTTGCTTCGCGTTGGGAGATTCTGAATCAAATAACAGGGTGATATTATGAGTTCTATCGGGCCCTCCAATTCTGCTATTTGTTCTCGGTCAGGGCGCGGCTACGCGCTCTTTGTTGTTTTGGCACTTGCGGTTTTAGCTGTATTGTCAATCATATCCGTGTCAACAAATGCCGCTTACGCCTCTGGGCTGAGCCAAGAGTCAACAGCCCATAGGTTGCCGGGAATGCATTCATAGACTGCCAGCCCGTGCTCCAGGGAACGGTGATCGCGGTTCTGACCAACGGCACCCCCATCGCTTCCGTTTCGGTAGATTCGTCGGGACAGTACAATAACCTTCGCGTGCCCACAGCAGGTACATTCGTCACATTTACGGTCGACGGGCTGACTGCCGGGGAAACAGCCACAACCGAGGCTGGTGGAAGCACTCCGTTGGACCTAAATGCGACCCGTGTTACTGAAGCTCAGAGTGCGCCACCCACGACCACACCGGGTCCCACACCTTCCATCATCGAGTCGGCGTTTCGCGTAGGGCCCACAATGCGTCTGCGCCCTGTGAACGACGTCATTGATCAAGACCATGACGGGATTGTGGAGATCATTTTCAGGAATCCCAATCTAAACGATACCGCGATGGTCGTTGACCTGACAGTCAGCCTGGCAAGCGGACTCTACGTTTATGGCGAGGGCTTTGCAATTGACTCAGCAGCCGGAACTGCCAGCGGGACATACAACGTTGCTCCAGGTCAGAGCATTACGGTCTATTTGAACGTAAAGGCCGAAAAGACCGGAAGGCTTCCTGTGCAATTCAGCGGGGCGTATTGGCCAGAGGGCAACAAGGACCTGTTTAACCCGATTTCTTTAACCCATTCGTTCAACGTCAACCAAGCGTCTACGAACCCACTGAGTTCAGAACCGACCAATCCTGGACAATTTCCGGCGCGGCAGCCGCGTCGGGGCCGCAACCCAGCACAGGGACGTCTTCCAGCGGCGACGCTGACGGAGACCCCAGCGCCAGTTGCAGCCTCAGCCCCTCGTCAACCGGCTCCGATGCAGCAGGCGACGGAGTGTTGCTGGCCCTGCCCCTGCTGGGACTGGCTGGAATGATGGTGATTCGAAAACGCAAGGGTTCTTAGTGTTCTTATTTGTGGGCCGACATGCCTTCCGGAGGTGCAGCCCTTCGGCGGGCAGACATTTATCTGGAATGACCGGGAGCTGATTGGGTGCACCTTATAGCGGCTCGAACGGCAATGACCATCGCGGTTCTCGCAGTAGCAGTCGCGATCATAGCAGTCTCATCTTTGACCTACAGCGCGGCGGCGCAGCAGGACTCTCCGCCTCACTCGTTCAACGGGACCGCGAAGATAGACGGGACTCTTGCTCCAGTAGGCACGGTAGTTTCTGCCGTAGTTGACGGAGTGGCCATCGATTCGGTAGCTGTCGATGAAACCGGGACGTTTTATGACATCCAGATCTCGAAAGCAGGCAAGGAAGTAAGATTCACCATCGGCGAACTACTGGCTGATCAGAGCTACACCTCAGAAGAGGGCGAGGTATTCCTAATAGAGCTGACAGCCAGTGAGACGTCCTTATCACCCCAGGCGATCACGAATCGGCAGATATTGTTTGACTTTTACTACGCCACCGAGGGAGTGAATTGGCGGTATCAAACGAACTGGCTGAGCCGTGAACAACTGGGCGACTGGCACGGCGTTACGACCGGAAAAGGCGGGATCACCGAGCTCCGTCTCAATGGCAACAGACTTCGAGGGAATATACCCCCTGTACTGGGCAACCTAACAGGATTAACCCGCCTGGAATTGCGGGGTGGGACTGGCAGATACGACAACCAAATTATCGGGAACCTCCCCTCGGAGCTTGGGAATCTGGCGAGTCTCACGCATCTTGACCTTGGCCACAATAAACTGGGGGGACAGATTCCGCCTGCACTGGGAAGGCTTACCAACCTTACTCATCTGGACCTTAGCAACAACGGGCTGACCGGCAGCATCCCCGCCGAAATTGGAAACCTAACCAATCTTGTTTACCTGGACCTTTCCGGCAACAAGCTAACTGGACGTATACCTTCAACACTTGGAAATCTCAAAAGCAGCATAGAAACACTTCTAATCAACAACTCTGGGCTGGAAGGTTGCATACCCGACGACCTGAAGTACGTGCAGAGCTCAAGCACCGATATTCCTCAAGTGAATCTGTCCCTGCAATTCTGCTCCGATTACACGCCGCCGCCAACCCCTACGGCCACTTCCGTAGCAAACAATAATGGGACGTCTGGGACAACATCGCCGGCAGGCACGAAGCAGCCCACCCCGACTCCGAAACCGACGACACCCATAGGCCAACCGACGGTGAATTTCCACGCGTCCCAAACCGAGGTGCTTGTGGGAGAGCCGGTCATGCTGACTTTATCGGTGGCCAATTCCATAATAAAGCCGGAGATGACCTTACAACTCGTGCTGCAATTGCCATCAGGTTTGCTGGTCAGTGGTGAAGGCGGCATAGGCGAGGAATGTTCCGTTCAGTGCGTGGGCATTTACAAAGTGGCCACGGGCGAGAACAAGGATTTTCTTCTCTCGGCAGTAGCCAACCAACCAGGGTCTTTCGACATCGACGGCCGAATGGAGTGGTATTTCGGGAACGACCTGGATACAACTCACGACGGGGATGCCGAGAAACTGCGGCTTGAGGTTGTGGAGCCGCAGTTGCCTCCAACCCCGACGCCCACACCGACACCCACGCCGGAACCGACCCTGCCGCCCCACGTCGGCCAGCCGACGGTAAACCTCCACGCCACACAAACGGAGATCAAACTTGGCGACCCGGTAATGCTTCAGCTGTCTGTGGTGAATTCCATCGCCAAACCGGAGATGACTCTCAAGCTAATCCTTCAGGTACCCTCGGGGTGGTCCATGAGCGGCTCCGGCTTCACTGAGTCGTGTACCGGCCAGTGTACAGCCACGTATGACGTGGCTTCCGGCGACCAGAAATCCATCGAGTTGGAAATGCAGCCCAACCAGGCGGGCTCGTTCACTGTGGAAGCCCAGATGGAGTGGTGGTTCGAAGACGACACTTCAACTCTGAACGGAAAGGCAGTTTCCCTCCCATTGAGTGTCGTTCCGCTAGCTACGCCCATTCCAACATCAGCTCCCCAGAGCCCGGCCCCCGTTCCGACGTCGGGCGGTGGTGGTGGCTGCAATTCGATCGGGGGCTCCGGGAGCCTGGTGTTACTGGGTCTCCTGATTCTGCCTGTGGTGGGACTGATGGCGCGACCTCTGATGACGCGGCCCTCGTTTCCCCGTGTTGCCAAAGCAGGACTGGCACCCCTGGATCTGCTGGCCCGTTCGATATTGGTATGGCCAGTGTCCTCGGTGCGATCTGCAGAATATTCTCCGATGCGAAAGCTGCTGCTGGTCGTGCTGGTTGTGGAGGCCTTGTCCCTGGCAGTTCTGGCGTTGGCGTTGCATTTCCTCTGGGACGACGCACCCGAGAGGTCCAATTTGACCGTGCTGGTATGGCCACTGACGTCCCTTATAGCATTGTTGACAACTTCAATGCTGGCGAAGGGGAATATGCCACTGGTTTTACTGGGGGTGCCCCTGATGCTCTGGTTGGCGCTGTTGATGCTTCTGCACGTGAGCAGCTACGCAGCCGGGGACTCGCTGTTTTTCTACGCCTCTGACAATTGGGCATCATTGATTGTGGTTCTGGTTGTTGCTGCTATTGCCGGCCTTTTCGAAACACGCCGCATCTTGACAGGACGCGGGAGCACCTAAGGCGTCCGCAGGTGGCCGAGCAAGGTTCCCGCCATTTCCTTTCATGCCGGCATTCCCAAGGTTGACGCAATTGCGCCGGATTAATGCCGGGTTAATACCGGGTTGATAACGGGTTGATAACGGGTTGATAAGTAAGCAGAAAGTCGCCTTGTCCGCGCTTGCACCGATGCGGTTCGGATGCCGACTTTTTGACTGATTGTTTCTGAGGTCAATACAGAGGGAAGAACCAGTTCAGGCCATGGCAACATCCGAGAATCGTTTCCCGGACGCTCCTCACATGAAGTTGCGTGTGTGGAGGCCTGAGAGAGCCGACGATTGCTCCTCACCGAAACCCACCCTCGCCAGGTTTCGTTTCCGAGCGGAGTCCATGTCCTGCAGGAGTTGCGATACTCGCCGGCTGCCCTCCCGCAGGTCAGCGAGGTTCCAGGAACCGGCAGCGACCAGCACCAGGGCGTCGTAAACCTCCTGGTTAAGGCCGGCGGTGTGGCGAAGGGCATCGTGGCGGCGTTGGACCGACTGAGCGAGCCGGTCCAATATTCTTGGGTCATGCCTCGCCGACTCCCGCAGGTGAGCCACGCCGAAGGCCACGTGCCGGGCTTCGTCGTTGGCGGCCAGCCTGGTCACTGCCCTGGTCACCGGGTCGGGGGCGTACCGTTCCAGGAACCGCAGCAGTACCAAGAAGGTCCCCTCTCCCATCACTGACAACAGGAAAGATGCGACGGC
This sequence comes from Dehalococcoidia bacterium, assembly GCA_965262865.1. GTDB lineage: Bacteria > Chloroflexota > Dehalococcoidia > Lucifugimonadales > UBA3495 > VXOI01. The sequence continues at coordinate 3,666,929 of OZ253565.1, read as the reverse complement.
GAAGTCCGGTTCGTCCACCAGCGTCTTTAGGGAGGCCTGCCCTCCGATGGTAGAGAGCCCAAGCCTGTCCCGTTTCAAGAGTCCTCGATGGGTGAAGACTTCGATGTGCCGGGCTTCGTCAGCTGCCTGGATGGCCAGAAGCTGCATGACCTCCTTGAAGTGCGGATGCAGCTGCGCCACGAACCGGCTGGGGACCACAAGGGCAGCAGTTTCGTTTTCCACCAGATAGGTCATCAGCTGGACAATAGCGTCTTCGACGTCGTCGGGTAGATCGAACGGCTCGTCCCACGGTATTGCGGTGCTAGGGTCCCACTGGGAGGCGACGGCAGCAGCGTAAAGGCGTACAGCTTCATCAGCCCAGACCTCGTGCTTGCCAGCGAGCTGAAAATTGTAGTCGGGGGTCCCCATCTCTACGGTGGCCCCACGGGCAGCGAGCCCCCATCGCTGGGGAGGCTCGTCAACAATGCCGCCGGGTTTGAGAGGGTCTCCGTCGCCAGCCTGCTCCGCCCCCTGCCATCGGCCCGCATCTGCGGATCCGCGGGCGATTCGGTAAGTGCCAGCGCCGTTGGAGGAGCTAAACCGGTGGCCGGCGGAGCGGCACCACACCTGGAGGTGAATCGCCAGGTCGGGGGCACTCCCGCGCACGCGGACCTCGATACCGGGTTGCACGGAGCCCACCGCCCGCTTCACGAGCAGGTGGGCTCCCTCATCAAATCTCAGTTCTCCCAGTTCTACATCGGTCAAAAGCCGATACCTTCCAAGAAGGGTTCCAAGGTGCCGAATCTTGCGACAGCTCCCTCCAGTTGAGAGTAGCCCTCGGTTCTGCCCGGGAGCCACTGGATAAGGCCCTCGAGGTCCAACAGGGGGCGCACCCGTGGATCAGAGTAGGACATGCCCAGCAACAGTTCCCGAAACAACCCTATGGAGTCGGCGGGCGCTCCGTCCAGAACAGTGAAATTGCAGTGGTCATAGGGAGCAGTGCGGGAGAGCACCCTGACAGATCCCGGAGGCAGGGTACCCTCTTGGGAAAAAGCCAGGTAATTGCCGTCGATGATGCAGGCCGCATCTACCTCACCTCGCATCAGCGCCCGCGCGGCCTCACGTTCTCCCCCTATGTGGTCGCCGTGCTTGCCCACCAGGACATCGAAGGGGACGGTCTTGACCAAGGCATCGACCTGCAGGCCAGCCTCAGTGAGGTGGAACAAGGGGATCAGGTTGGCCTGTGGGGAGTCTTGTGCGCCGAGGCCGATTCGCTTGCCTTTCAGGGCGTCCAGGTCGGAGATCTCCGAGCCCTCCCGGACAACGATCACGGAGGTAAGATCCTGATCGGTATCCCGCATGCAGATGGCCTCGGCACGCCGACCCAGTTTTTCCGCTCCGGCCTTGGCCTGCAGCCAAGCGAGGGGCGAGTTCCAAGCGACGTGGATATGTCCCGCGAGGTGGGACTCTACCTGACGCTCGTAGTTTGAATACAAGACGTAGTCGAATTCGAGACCTCGCGCCGTAAAGTAGTCTTTGAAACCTTCCCAGATGGTGACCACCTTGGCGTCATAAGCAACAGCACCCATCAAAAGCGTTCCATCCTGGCTCATCAGAACAGCTCCATGCCGCAAACGGCCTTGCCAATGAAGTCCAGCAATGTGTCAGTGGTAGGCGCCATTACGCCCGCTGCCCTTGCATCACGGAAGTAACGCTCCACCCCCACCTCCTTTCGAAATGCTGCTCCCCCACAAACCCGCATTCCCAGGTCGAGGACCTGATTGGACAACTCTCCCGCGGCGGTCTTGCATTCCAGGACCCTGAGCACGGCGTCTTCCCGGCCCTCTTCGAGGGCATTCACGGTATCAAGGAGAAGGACGTGGGCCGAGTCCGCGAAAACTTTCATACGAGCGATGTAGGCACGAGTGGTGGGGGAATCGGCCAAGGTCTGGTCGATATGCTCGTAGCGAGTACCCGAGGCATGGGAGGCCGTCCGGGCAACCGCGGCCTGCATCAGGCCGACGGAACAGGCGGCATTGCATACCGAAAACATCGGCAGCACTATGCCGAGCATGGAGTTGAAACCGGCTCCATCCTCGCCCAGCATGGCCGCTGGATCCACTGCAACGTCAGTGGCCACGACTGGAGAGGAGTCATTTCCGCGCAGGCCCAATCCGTTGAACTTCCCCTGCACAGCAAGGCCCTCAGCATTGGCGGGGACCAGCCAAAGCGTCGAAAGCCCATCGGCCTCGAGGGGCTGAGACGACCAGACGAAACCAGAGGCGTGGGTGGCGGAGGTGATCCAGCTTTTCTGGGCGTTGAGAATGACCGAGCCGTTCTTCCTCGCCGCAGTGCTGGTGGGGGCCCAGAAGTGGCTGCGGGAGGTGGCCTCACTGAAAGCCAAGGTACTCAGGTGCTCACCGCTGGCGGCACCCCTGCGGATGTCCTCGGTTGCAAAAGCCTCAAGCACGGCAGTGCCGGAAAAGTGCATGCTCGTGATCATCGCGGTGGACCCGCAATCCCGAGCGATGCGCTCCACGATGGCAACGGCGCCGCGGTGGCCCAAGCCCAGACCGCCGACTTCGGGCGCGCTAACCGATCCCAACAGCCCAGAGCTCCTAAGGGTGGCAATGGCCTGCTGTGGGAAAGCACCGGTTTGATCGACGTCGTGGGAATGCGGGGCAATAGCAGTGGTACAGACTTCTTCGAGAACCTGAAGGTAATTGTTTGCTGTGGCTGTCATTCAACCTCCTGTAATTCGGCAGGCGCCGGTCACAGGAGGAAACTGCTAAGGCATTTCCTCGAAAATGGCCGACGCAAAGCCCAGCCCGAACCCGCCGGGGATATTGCGCACTCAGCGTCGGTCCATAATTTCATTCCCTCTCAAATATGGCACGGCCAAATGTTAGCATGCAGAAGGAGGCAAGGTCTACATCGTGCGCGCAGGCCAGGAACTGGCGTCCAACTGGCATAGGTCTGCAGCCTCAGCGCAAAAAGGCGGCCCCCTGCATCGGCAGGGCGGCCGCCTTTTTCAGGACCCCAGACACCAGAGTCCGAGATAGTGGGAACCACATTTCAGGCTAGGCGCTTGCCGGCACCTTCATCACGGAGGTCATAGTGTCGACCTGGATCCGGGCCAGGTGAGTGCGGGCGTGATCCATTATGCCGTTCCACTCAGGCGAGGAGTAGAAAGCTGCTTCCTTGGTCTTGACGTCCTCGGCGTCGTTGAACGAACGGATCCAGATGAACTGGTTCTGGTCTTCATTGACCCACATGCCATCGATATTGATGCCATACTGATTCTGAATGGGCACCAGCTTGTCGTTGAACAGTTCTACCCAAGCGTCCATCATGCCCCGGTTTACCGTGTAAGTCCGCAGTTGATAGATCATCGCCGCCTCCTGTAATCGTTAATTTCAGCCAGTTGAATAATTCCCAAGCTACGAGTTTACTATGCTGCCACGCACGTAATCGTACGCTCAATGCCACCTATACTCTGCACCTGCGCAGTTACCAAGTCTACCAGAGCGACCATGTCTTCGGCCTCGGCCAGTGCTATTAGATCGTAAATGCCAGTGATTATGTCGGCTTCAGCGACACTGTCCATGGCGCGAAGGGCATTCAGGACTTCCCTAGCCTGCCCGACTTGGGTCTCAATTAGTATGTAAGCTCTCGCCGCCATTGCAATTACCCGATCCTGCGATTGTGTCCGTGGAATCAATCAGACACAGGGCCACTGCTAGTCCGGAACAGCGGCGGTGCTGGTGACTTCCACCAAGTTGTCGGGGGCGCCGAAATTCACGACGACAGTCGTGCGTGCGGGACGGTCGGCAGGAAAAAACTCGGCGTATACCTCGTTGAATCCCGGTAGGTCTTCTCGGTTGGTCACGTAGCAGGTATTTGTAAGCACCTGGTCGATGGATGAGCCGGAGGCCTCCAGGATGGTTGAAATTCGCTCCAAGGCGTAACGGGTCTGCTCCCGGATGTCCTTGCCGACGCTATTATCGGTGGGGTGCCGCCCGGTGCAGCCCTGCACAAATACGAGGTTGCCGTAACGTACTCCCTGCGACAGAGGCGCGTTTCCGGCAGTAACCTTGTCTGTTGAGATTATCTCCTTCTTGGGCATTTAATCCTGCCTCCGTCATCAATATAGGAAAACAAGGGGAGCGCGGCACGTTCGAGATGCGTGGTCACATAGCTCCCCAACGCGATACGATACCCCGATGCTGAATGGCTATTATAGGGTTGCCAACCCTGCTGTCAATTCGTTTTAATCAGCTCGAACTGTGGACGCGTGTTACCTTCCGCCCACTCCCAATTGCCCCAGCGGTGGTTGCTTACGCGAGACTAATCGGGAGGCAAAAGGAATTCACTGCCGAGATCCCGGATGAAGTCAGGAAATGCCTCGGTACCATTCCAGCGAATCAGGCCTCCGTCCTCGCCAGGCGCCAAGCCACCCTCAACGAACACATCTCCTGTCTCCTCCAGCAGCTCGATGTGGCTAATAACCTCGGTAACGGCCAGGAAGAAATTACTATCGGTGAGCTCCCGGTGCGCGAAATGGTCGCGAGTGAGAGATACGAGGTCCCGCCGGCCCAGCTTCAGGATGTCGATCAGGTCATGGCAGCGCCGGACGTGGTGCTCCACTATCTCGTTTGCCCGCTCAAGGCCGACGAGGTTGAATTGCCCACGGTGATACGCGCGGTGGGCGGGCAGGACGGCGATTTCGGTTCCCATGGCACCCACCCGCAGTAGCGAGCGCAGCAACACTTTTAGGCCGTAAATTGTGTTGTCGTTTCGATAGGGTGCTGGAAGGATGGACCGGAAACTGGAGTGGCTGCGCCCCACAGAAGGATGGGGCGTAATCTGCGGGAGCACGTGATCGCCGGTGAACATCATGCCGTCGAATTGAATACAGAGCTCGTCGGGCGAGTGGCCTGGCGTGTAGTAGTAAGTAAGGCCGTCGGAAATCAGGCCATCTGTGACCGGCCTGTCCAGGGTCAATTCGAGCGACCTGCGGTGATGTTCCTTAACCCTCTCAACGGTTTGTGAGTTTTCAAAGACTTCGAATCCGTCGACCTGCTTACGCCAGTGCATTTCCCGCTCCCAGCGGTCCTCCAGCAGCATGGTGCCATAGACCTCATGAGCCCACAGCTCGGCGCCGCTGGCCCGCACCGTGGTGAGGCAGCCGCCATCGTGGTCCATGTGCCCATGGGTGACAACCACTCGGTCGACTGCGGACAGGGAGCGGCCCAAATAGTCCAGCCCCTCTTCAAGATAGTGTTCAGAACCATGGCATCCGGGGTCTATGACGGTCAGATAGTCGCCTTCGACCACATAGCACCAGGTCGGTCCGAGGGGAGACTCCCAGGCCTGTGGGATACCGAGCGCCCACACCACTGCTCCAGAGGGGGACCCGTATCTAATGACCATCCGGTTTCCAGAATCGTCACCGTGCTTCAGTATTTCTGGTTCAAGCATTTACACCGCCGAACTAAAGTAAGCCACAAACTGCGAGTAGGGAGAAATTGCAGGCCGCCTGGCGCGGGATCCAAGGAAAACAGATTCTTTGTATTTTGAGCTATTGGGGCTCAACCCCGGGTTCTTCCACCAAAACATCCGAAGTGTCATCCAACCTTACCAAAGCGGCTAAAAGGATACCATCGCGGATAATTCCATCCGCCAAGACCGAGTCGCCTACCGCAATTTCGTCCACGAATACGGTGAGCGAGACGACGGTAATTGTATTTCCAGCCAGCACAAGAGTTTCGGGATCCCCTTCGCCGTCGGTGCGGATCTCCTCCAGTACGCCGCTGAGATTGAATCTGACCTGGCTTTGCCCACCCTGCGCGGGGTATGAGCTAACTGCTTCGATCTGCCTGGCCAGGAAAACACTCCCGGAAATTGATCCGGTGACCCTCACCACGGCGCCACCCTGAAGTTGCCCAGCAATCGTTGTTTCATTGGAAATTCGGACAGTTATCCCATTGACGGTGATATTCAACGGCCTTGCCAAGGAGGACACAAAAGGCCTCTCAACTGTTCCCTGCATTTGCACCAGCGGAAGGACTCCAATGCTTCCCGTCGGCCTTGGTTCCACGGTAACCGCCAAGATCTCGCCGTCAATCACGATAGCCTGCACCACAACTGCGACACCGACCGTCAACTCTACTTCCAGCCTCGTCAGCTGGTCGATGGAGACCGTGATTTCGTCTATCACGAAGCCAGAGGTGCGTCCGTCAGTCTCGGTGACCACCCGCTCAACAACGCCAGCTACACTGGCTTCATTACCCCCGGTTACGCCTTGTCCGTACCCTACTATTTCCCTGGCCAGGACCGAACCGTCCAGCTGCAACAGTCCCCTGACCTGAACGGGAGAACCCACCTGCAGCGCGGCATCAATGGTAGTGAGGGCGCTGACCACCACCGGGATGCCGTTAACCGTCAACCCGCCGTCCGCTCCAACCCGCTCGATGCGTCCCTCGATATCAACCGGATTTGCCCGGGGCTCCCCTGTTTCGTCGTAGGCAGCGTACTGGACAACCTCGCGGGCCAGCAACTCTCCGTTCAGCTGCAACTCGGCCTTGACGCGGACATTGGATCCAACCCCGGTATCGCCCGTAGTCTGGGTCAGGTCGCTCAACGCAACGCTGATGCCGTCCACCACGATCGACTCTCCTTCCTCCACCCGGTCAACCTTTCCCCGTATGCTGACACTGCGCACCGGGCCGACCTGCTCCGAAGAAGCCGCCGAGACCTCGGTTGCCAGGAATACTCCATTCCTTGCGGTGGCGTCAACGGTGACCCTGCGACCTACAGATGGGCGCCCGGACAACACCGTGTCGGCATCCACCTGTACTTGCAGTCCGCCCAAATTCCAAGGGCCATCTGCCGTAATCTCTTTGAAAATTCCTTCCAAAGAAACCGAATGTTCACCCTCCAAGTCCACAGTTTCGACGAAATTTTCTATTTCACGAGCGTAGAGAGTTCCATCCTCACGCAGTATGGCTGAGACCTTAACTCTCTGACCAACCCCCGGAAGCGCGTCCGCATATGTGCGAGCATCAACTGCGATCTTCGCGCCGCTGACGTCCCATTCTCCCAAGTCGGTATCCCCTCCCTGGAAAGCTCCTCTCAGAACGGTACGGTCGGCAGTCTGTCCGACTCCCTCGTCGTGTTCGACGCGCCGCGCCAGGAGAGAACCATCTGAGTTAAGTACAGCCTCCACCAATACCGCGTCTCCAACCGACACTCCCGCGGTCATCACCGTATACACGTCAATGACCACCTCAGTTGACGACAGGATCAGATTGGCGTTTTCCGGGTTGATACCCTGAAAGACACCTCTTATAACGGCGACATTTGCTGAATCCATTGGAGGAGCAGGGGATTCTTCCTGCTCGAGCCCCGGGATTACATTGATTTCGGACAGAGCACCTGCGGCGTGTCCATCGGTTGCTATGAATGACGCGATAACAAAGCGTCCCACTTCAAGCCCGGTTACGCCCTGGTGCAGATTAACCTGCACTGCGTCGGAAAACTGGAAACTCACCTCCTCGATTCCTTCACCCGGAGGCTGAATGACGATTTCACTCTCGGTCAAGCTGGTTACCCGCCCCGCCAGATGGCGATTTCTGGTCTTTGTGGGCACCAAATGCACTTGCCTCGCCACTGTCCCCTCGGCATCCTCATCAAGAGACACGGCCACATGATCACCCAAGTCCAAATCGCCCAAACGTGCGTTGCCGCGATTGGGCACTCGAATCTCTGTGCTGTCGGCAATATCCAGGTCCACCCTGCCGCGAGACGTGTTCACCCCCAAGGTGCCGCCTCCCGTGAATTTACGCCGAATCTCGAGTACTGAGCCGAAGAAATCCAATGGCGCCGGGGAAATATTCGACCAATCTGATTCATTGCCAGCAAGATCTATGGAGGTAATCGAATAGCTGAATTCTCCCTCCCCAGGCAAGGTGCGGTCCTGAAACTCCGGAGTGAATATCAGAGCGGTTACGGGCGAACGGGGCCCTTCCACATCCTGGCGGTACACTCGGTAGCCGCTCAGATCAGGGGAAATGCTGGGGTTCCAGGCAAGCTGGGCGGTGCCAGCTACACGGTCGACGGTGTGTACCATGACCCCGGACGGGGGCACCGGTGGAGCAAAGTCTTGAGAGGGAACTCGCAAAACGGCAGACTTTGGGGATTCCAAACCCCAGGAGTTTATAGCAGACACCGCATAATAGTAGCTGGCGCCATCGGTGGGGCCGCCGTCAGCGTAAGAGGTATCGGAAAGGAGCCAGGCACGACGGATGAATGGCCCTGTGATGGTACGGCTGACGTACACGGCATAGCCGAAAATGTCCGATTCCGTGTTGTCCTCCCAGTCCAGGGCAATGGTGCCTGGATGGGAGTCCGATGCCTCTCCACTCAGGCCAGTGGGCGCGCGCGGACCCTCGGGCAACAGGTGGCTGCTGCCCTCGCACGGCGATTCAGAAACAACGCTTAGACTTCCCGCAACGTCGCTACCCTCGTCCGAGAAGTCAAACTCAACGGAATCGCCGTCTACAACCACTCCAATTAACTCGTCATTGCTGGACAGCTTATCCAGATAGGCTGCCTCGAAAGAGCCGAATTGATCCAGGGTAAGTTTGGATTCGGAGGAAAGGTCGGGCGATGGTTGAGTGCAAGCCACCCCGCCGCTGGGCAGGGGGTTGTCCCGGTCTATAAGTCGTCCCTGGTACCAGAACCGCAGGGGTTGGCCAGAGGAGACCGTGTCGTAGGCGACGGCCGAAGTGGTGGTGTTGGCGGTACCAGTGTTTTCCAGCGAGACTACATTTCCTGTGGGTGTGGGTTGTCCCGAAGTAGCCGCCTCCATCTTGACGGCGAGGATGTCGCGGGCACCCCGGATAGTGCCGGTCCATCCGGCAACTATAAAGGCTCCGTTGTCGGTCTGATCGATGGACCGCGCTCCCGCTGACACGTCCGTCGAATTCGCGGAGGCCTGGTGGGAACTGCTCCACTGCAACTTCCCGTCGGAATCGGTTTTCACTACCCAAAAGCGGCCGCCGCCACGGAAAGATTCCGACCACCCTGCCAAGGCAAAGCCTCCGTCACTGGTTCGCAAGAGAGAGTGCGCCGAATCCCGGAGTACGCCGCCATAAGTTCGCTCCCACTCCTGTTCGCCATCGCCGTCAGCCTTGACCAACCAAAAATCGGATTGTCCTGCGCCTTCGGACCAGGTAAAGCCACCCATGGCATACCCGCCATCAGCCGTCAGGGCCAGGGAGCGAGGCTCGTCGCTGTAACTACCTCCAAAGTACTTGGTCCACTGCAGATCGCCGTTGGAGTCGGTCTCAACCAGGAAAGCCTGCCTACCACTATCCGAAGAGTCGGAGCTACCCGCTATTACAAAACCGCCGTCGATAATTGCTACGTCGTATCCAACCGAACCGGGAACGTCGCTCAGGGTATGGCTCCACTGCTCAGATCCAGTCGAATCGGCTCGTACCAGCCTTGCCGTCGTTCCCTGGGTGCCTGCGGAACTACCCACCAGGATGAACCCACCATCGCTGGTCTGGCGAACCGCACGAGCCACATCCGAGTTTCTGGAAGTGGTGGAATCTGTCTCCTCAGTGCTGCCAAAGCTGCGCTGCCACTGGAGCAATCCGCCTGAATCGGTCTTGATGAGCCAGAAATTGCTGCTCGCAGACGTGGCGCCATCCAGGGAATGAGTTTCCCCCACAAGAACAAAACCGCCGTCGGAGGTTCTCTGTACCGCGTAGACAATATCACTCTCGGAGCCTCCGTAGGTGTGGGACCACTGCTCAGCTCCGCCGGAGTCGAGCTTGATCAACCAGCCGTCCTGGGAACCAGAACCAAAGGAGCGAGTCTCGCCGGCAATGACGAACCCACCGTCTCCAGCCAGGGCAACGGAGTGGGCGAATTCGTCCCCGTCGCCCCCCAGAGTGACGCTCCATTCGGACGCGGGCTGCGCCGCAACAATACGAAAGCCCAGCGACACCACGGCGAAAGCCAACGCTACGGCGATCAGCGCAGCCAAGCTGCCGGACTTGCAGCGGCTCAGATTAGTTGACAATCTATTTCTTCCCAAGCGGGCATGGGGACCCGCCCAACTTAAACCCTAAGTTTTCGTGCGTTACTGTTGTGTTACACATATTCAGGGCGTTCACCGGCCTAGTCGGCCGGGAGGGCGGTAAATTACCGCCAGGACCGTGCTTAGCGTTTTGCCGTCGTCGTTGGTGGCCACAATGTCGATGACGTTAGGCCCCTCATCCATCTGGACTGCACTGGAGAAATAACCGAACCGGTCGACAGGCACGGATCTGCCATTAATGCTAATGATGGCGTTCGGGCCAGTGCGGCCAGATATAGGAAGGGTGAAAACTGAGACGATGCACTCGTTACACGGCTCGGTTACCAGAAGCAGGAAAGGGAGAGCGAGCGAGGTTACCGTTCGAGACACACTGCGGCGCTGCCCTATTTCGTTTTCCGCAATTATCACCACCTCGTTCTCCGCGGGCGCCAGCGCAACGTCCGACCTGAACCCACCCTGGGCATCAACTTCCACTTCGTTTCCCGAGATGAAAACCCTTGCGCCGGGAGATGTCTGCCCATAAACGACGACGGCATTACCAGGCACGGTCGCACGTTCGTCGGGGGCATACACCTGCAACATCAATCCCTCCGAACTGTCTGTAGGTACAGGCGTTGCGGTGGGTGTGTCCTCTGGGTTCGTCGGGCTGGGTCCAGGCGTGGGTTCCGGAGTGGGTACCCAAGTGGCTGTAGGTTCCAAACGGGGGGTAGGTGAGGGTGAAACTTCAGCGAGCGCGGTGGGAGGTGCCACAAGGGGCCCTGTGGGCAGGGGAGTTGGCTCGGACGTCTGCCCCGGCCTGGGAATAGGTGTCACACAGGCCAAGGAGGAAAAGAGGAAGGCGGCCAGAACAAACGCAGCAAGGCCAGTCAAAAAGCTGGGAGACGAGGCCTGTCCATTAGGCAGAGTGAAGAAAGGCCTCACCGTCCCTTCTTTCACCGGCCCTTCAGGGGCATGGACAAAAGGAACGATGTGTGATGTCCCTCCAGCGGTTCAGCCACTGACTCGACCGACACGTCGCCCCCGCAGTGGCGAGCCAAGGTCCGGGCTATAAACAGGCCCAGTCCAGAGCTGGTTTTCTCCTCCCTGCGTCCCACCTCGGGGGTCCATCCGCGGTCAAAGACGAACTCGTGGTAATGCGACGGTATACCTGGCCCATCATCCCAAACTTTAACGAGGAAGGAAGGCTCTTCCTTAGTAACAGAAACCTCCACCTGGCTATCGGCATGGGTAACGGCGTTGTCAATTAAGTTGGCAACAATGTGTTCGATGGCGTGAGAGTTCGAGGAAACCATGCCGAAGTCCTGGGGTTCAGCCCACCAGCTAATGGCTTTATTTGACTCGAGGGCCACAGGTGTATAGCGATCTACGATGCGTCTCACCACCTCTGCCGGTTCGACGGGGGCGATGGCAAGCGGCTCACCCGGGGCTTCCGATTGAACCAGCACCTGGATGTTGGACAGCATCAGGCGGTAATTGACAGCCTGACGCTCTATTTCGTCCAGCAGACCCATCACCTCGGAGTCTGCCGCCTGACCTGATGCCCGGAGTGCCGCCCGCAATTCCCGCTGTCTGCCCGTGATACGCCTGAGGGGTCGGCCGAGATCGTGATCGAACTCGCTGAAAAAGCCCATCGTGACTTCTCGCCATTGGTCACTCTGTTCTTCGCCGGACCTCTCCCTTCCATTGCGTTCGGCGGCAGCCAGAGCTGCCTGTCCCAGAGTGGTAGCGGCCAGACCAATGGCGACAATTGCCAACCCCACTATCAGCAGGACCGCGCCGATGTATCCCAGTGGCTCCACTCCCCAAAGGGTGTCGAAAGCAGCGGACCCGACAAAAGGCGAGACGAAAAGGCAAACGGCACCCGACGCTGCGACCACGGCGGCTCCACTCACCACCGCCAGTTGTGCTCTGGGCAATCGGATGTTCAGTGGCCGATTCAGTAGCGGTTGGGCCATTTGGGTCGTTCCTCGCCGGGCAATCTCAGGACTGAGGCGGAGTCAGTCGATAACCCTTGTCGCGGACGTTGATAATCAACTCGCCCGATCCGAACCTGACTCCAAGGGCCCTGCCCAATGTATCCTTTATTTCCCTAATGCGTACTCGCAGGGAGGCACGGGGGTCTTCTCCTTCGGAGAATCGTTCGAGATGCGAAAAGGGAACCAACTCCCCGGGGCTCCGGTGCCATGCAGCCGCCAGTTCGCGAAGAATTTCGAATTTCATACCCTGGATATCATTTACCACACGTCTGCCTGAGTCGCTGTCGACGTATACCAACCGCGAGTTAAGGTCCAGGACTACACCTGCGCCAATGGCGATACGGTCTACGGAGGCTCCCATCAAGCGCCTAAGACGCAAGATGACCTCATCCGTACCAGCCAGTTTGTCAATGAAATCCACCGGGGCATCCCATTTGAGCGTTCCCCTGACGGCCGTTTCGCGCTCTGGGCCCTGGGCATATTGGGTAAAGATCAGCACCGGCAGCCGGGGCCAGCGATTAACGATTTCTCCCAGGATCTCCAGCCCTTTGAACCGGTCGTCCCGGTGATCCCCGAAGCGGACATCCAATAGCACAGCGTCTGGTCGCTCCTCCTCTATTTCCCACAGGGCAGCCGCCTCAAACTCCTCACCCATTGAGGCGCCCGGAACGGGCTGTACAGTAGCAGTTCGCCAGCCCTCCACTTCCAGGCGTTTCCGGACCGAACGAAGGATAGAGGAGTCCGCCTCATCATCGACAATCATTACTTTTGGGGCAGTGCGATTCATCATGCTCCCCACCGGCCCATCATATAGTCTCTCAATTGCATTTTACCAAACAGATTGCCCTGGCAATCCTGAGAGTCCGACGTTTGCGACGCTGGATTGGTTGACAAGGCTTGAGTCCACCTTACAATTGCCCTCACAGCTTGTTATACGGGCTCTCCATATTAATGTATTTGCTCTGCGGAACTCTCTCATTCAGTACGTATGGCCAACCAAGGGAGGAAAGTCATGATAACGAAATTTGGTAGCCTTTTCGCTGGTCACGTGGATTTGGACAACATCGGCCTGGACGGAACCCCGGTAAACGACCGCTGGCTACCAGACAGTCAGTTGGCCGGGGTGTTCGACAAGACCGAGGCAATAGTGCTCAAGATGGAAGAGATGGGCTACGACACATTCTGGTCGGCGGAGCACCACTTCCAACGCGAGGGATACGAGTGCCTCCCAAACCTGTTACTGCTCTACGTTCACTTGGCCCACCTGACCAAGAACCTAAAGTTCGGCTGCGGATTCAACATCAACCCGATGTGGCACCCCCTTCGGCTGGCTGAGGACTACGCCACCGCCGACATTCTCACCGGTGGACGGGTCATTTTCGGTGTCGGACGGGGCTACCACTCGCGCGAGGTGGACACATTCGGCGTGCCCAGCACCCTGAGCGACAACGAAGCCAATCGCGAGATGTTCGAGGAACAGGTAGAGATCATCATGAAGGCCTTCAACGAGGAATCATTCTCGTATGAAGGGAAGTTCTACCAAATCCCACCGGAAGTGCCCTATCGCGGCTATACGCTGAAGGAAATCACGCTTGTGCCACGCCCGCGAACGTTGCCGGTCGAGACCTGGCAGCCGGTGGTGAGCGCCAGCCAGCGTGCCATGGACTTCATGGCCAAGCACAACATCAAAGGTATCATCGGAGGCGGGGCGGCGGCCGGTGGCGCCACCGAGGGTGTGATGCGGCAGTGGCGCGACACCCTGACCGCTAACGGTCGGGACGCTGAGATGGGTGAGGACCTAGCCGTCGGATACACCATTCACATCGCTGAAACCGAAGAGAAAGCCGTACAGGAGGCGCGAGAATTTTTCGAGGAAAACATGAAAATGTTCGCGCCTCTCGGATTCGTCCGAGGCCTGTCCGACGATCAGATGCGGGCGATGGAGGACCCGCGCCGCGCACGCTCTGCGGGCCTGCCCACACTGGAGGATGGCGTCAAAGCAGGCTCGTGGTTATGTGGTCCGCCTGAACTAATAACGGAAAAACTGGAGGCCGTCCAGGACGCGTATCCTGGCCTGGACCAGATTAACGTAGGTTCGGTAATCGGCACGCCCCAGAACGTTATCCTTGAGCAGCTGGAAGCCTTTGGCAAAGATGTAATGCCCAAGTTCAAAGCACGGGCAGCATAGACCTGATTTTCGGGGTCGGGCGCACTTGTCGTCAGGAATAGTCCATCGCTTGTGCGCTAGTTCAATTTTCTACGCTTGCCTAATGAGGTATCCCAGATGACGCAGCTACTGACCGAGGCCGAACTCCTGGAACTGGCACGCAAGTTCAGTTTTCGGAGCCGCATCGACAAGAACGTGGTGACCGGCCCCATTATGGTCTGGGGACGCGGCTCGGTGGTGCGCGACGTCAACGGCAAGGAGTACCTCGACTTCAACTCCGGCCAGATGTGCGGCGCCCTGGGCCACAATCACCCACGCATCGTGCAGGCGCTGCATGAGAGCGGCGAGACGCTAATACACAGCCACATGAGCATGTTCAATGATCGGGAAATCATCCTCGCAGCGCGGCTGGCCGAAATTGCCCCAGAGGGAATGAACAGGTCCATGTTCCTGACCTCAGGCAGCGACTCCAACGAGGCAGCCATGGCCATCGCCAAGCGGTACACCGGCGGGTACGAGATTGCCAGCCCGGCGGTCAGCTTCCACGGGATGAACGACTCCACCCGGGCAGTCACTTTTTCTGGGTGGCACGAGGGCTACGGTCCCTACGCACCGGGGCACTATCCGCTAATTGCCCCCTATCGCTATCGCTGTCGATTCTGCAAGGACCGGCCGGCCTGCGATTACTCATGCCTTGATACCAGCTTCGAGTTGCTTGATGCCCAAGCAGATGGGCCTTTGGCAGCCGTGATCACAGAACCGCTGTTCAGCGCGGGCGGGGTCATCGACTTGCCCGGCGGATGGCTGGCTGAGCTGAAACGGCGCTGCGAGGCCCGCGGCGCGTTGCTTATCGTGGACGAGGCCCAGACCGGGCTGGCCAAGCTGGGAACCATGTGGGCCTTCGAGCAGGAAGGCGTGGTTCCTGACATTTTCACCATCTCCAAGCACTTCGGCGGGGGCGTCGCCATCAGTGCGGCCATCACCACAGATGCCATCGAGGAAAAGGCCTCGGAAAGCGGCCTGGTGGTGGGCCACTCCCATTCCAACGACCCGTTGCCCTGTAATGCCGCCATCGCCAGCATCGACATTATCCTAGAGGAGATGCTGACCGATGTGGCGCAACGCATTGGGGCATATTGGCGAGACCACCTGGAGCGGCTGGCGTCGCGGCACGAGATCATAGGCGACATCAGGGGCCGGGGGCTGCTGCAGGGCATCGAGCTCGTCACCGATCAGGTCACTCGAGAGCCAGCCTCCGCGCAGGGCCGTGAGATTGGTCGCAGGTGTCTGGAGCACGGGTTGATCATGAGTGTGCGCCGAGGGGGATCCGTGTTCCGCTTCGTCCCGCCTTTCACCACCACCGAAGATCAGATGGATGAGGCCGCAGAGATACTTGACGCGGCGATCAGCGGAGTGGGGAGGTAGAAATCTGGCCGGAAACCCCGGCTGACTGGGCGAGGGATATACTCTGGCTGAACTGAGCTAGCGGAGCGAGACGATGCTGGGAGAGCGTTCGGACCAGAGGGGTCTTTGGGAAGCGGACCGGTTGTATCTCGACCACGTGGGGCGGGACATTTTCTACGGCCTGCTGGCCTCGTTGCGGGGCCGGCTGTTCCGGGACGCCGATTTCGTCGTGTTCTACTGCGCCGACAACGGTCGGGACAGCGTGCCGCCCAGCCTGCTGGCCATGGCGCTGCTGCTCCAGACTCACGACAAGGTCAGCGACGCCGAGGCGAAGGCCCGGGCCGACTTCGACATCCGCTGGAAGGTGGCCTTGGGAATTGAGGTGGAGGACAGGCCCTTCGCAAAGAGCACGCTCCAGGTGTTTCGCGCCCAGCTGATCCTGCACGACAAGGTGCGGGAGGTATTCGAGTCCAGCCTGAGACTGGCCCGGGAGTCGGGCTACCTGAAAAGGCGGAGCATGCGGGTGGCGCTGGACACGACCAACATCCTGGGCCGGGGCGCGGTAAAGGACACCTACAATTTGCTGGCCGACGGGATGGTCAAGCTGTTGCGGGCGCTGGCGCAGGTTGAGGGAATCAGCGTCGGAAATGGGCCAAGGCCCGGGGATACGGGCGGTACCTCGCCTCCAGCATCAAGGGCGAGGCGGCCATCGACTGGTCGGACAAGCGGGCGCGGAAGGCCCTGCTGGCCGGGATTGTGGCCGACGCGGACCGGCTGCTGGAATTGTAGCGGCTGGCGCAGGGGGAATTGGCGGAGGACAGCGCCGGGCGGCAGCAGATTGTGGCGTCGGCGGAGTTGCTGGGGCAGTTGCTGCTCCAGGACATTGAGCGCAAGAGTGGCGACGGCGACGACGGCGTGAGCCTCAAGGACGGGGTGAGCAAGGACCGAATGATGTCGGTGCATGACCCGGAGATGCGCCACGGGCACAAGAGCAGCAGGAGACGCTTCGACGGACACAAGGCGGCCATCGTCGTGGACACCGACACCCAGCTGATCACCGCCGTGGAGGTGTTGCCCGGCAACGCTCCGGACAACCTTGGGGCACTGGAACTGGTGGAGCAGAGCGAGGCCAACACCGGTGTGCCGGTGCAGGAGGCCATGGGCGACGCCGCCTATGGGGACGGCGGGACCCGCCAAGCCTTCGCCGATGCGGGCCGCAAGCTGGTAGCCCGGGTGCCAGGCCGCCCCGACCGGCTGCGCTTTCCCACGGATGACTTTGTCATCGACCTGGCGGTGGGCAGTTGCACCTGTCCGGCGGGACGGCTTACCCACACTATTGTGCCGGCGGGGAAGCGGACTGATGGCAAGGGACGGGTTCACCACCTGCGGGCCTTTCAGTTCGACGGGTCCGAATGTATGACCTGTCCACTGCGGTCCCAGTGCATCCCGGCCAAAGGCAGGAAGGGACAGTGGGTGCTGATCCATCCCCAAGAGGCCCTGTTGCAGCAGGCCCGGGCATTGCAACAGAGCGCCGGGTATGACGAATATCGAGCGCGCCGGGTGGTGGAACACAGGTTGGCCCGGCTGGTCCATCTGGGCATCCGCCAGTCCCGCTATATTGGCAGGGTCAAGACGAGATTCCAGCTGTACCTGGCGGCCACGGTGGCCAACCTTACCCTGGTCGCGGCGAAACTCGGACGGTTGGGCCGGGCCGGCGGCGGCCGAACAGGCCACAGCGTCGTCCTCAATATCCTCCCCTCTATTGTCGCCAATGCTAACGCCAGTCTCTCCGCACTCCGCCTCGGATTACTATTGCCCGTGATTCTGCTCACGCCGGCTTTACTGACCAAACGTCTCTACCCAACGAGAACTTTCCGGCCCGGTTTCTAGTACTACAACGACGTTTTCTCAAATTCGTGTGATTTTGACCTGAATTCGCTTCGAGGAAGGTACGACAATAAAGCTGTCAAGCGTGTGGGCAGGTCGCCATGAATAGGGGTTCAAAGCCCCTTTCTTGCAAAGCGTCGTTGTAGTACTAGGGTGGATGGCGCCTTGACCACGCAGCCGAGGGCGCAGGCCGCTCCGCCAGCGCTGAGGCGACCAGCGTCAGCAACTTGTTCCCTGTGTTCGCCCGCCCCGCCCTGGCGCGCTGCCGAGGTCGAGGTGATAGTCGACGAGTTCCTGCAGGCCCAGGTGATGGGCGAGGGTGGCCGGCAGGAGCAGGCCGGCATTGGCCACCAGGCGGTGGTCGTCAAAGGCGATGCGGATACGGTCGGGATTGTTGTGCGTCAGTATCTACTGGGTGCTCCTTGTTTCCGGGCGGTTTTCTGTTCCAAAACCATTATCCCAGATTCAGAGGAGCACCCTCTGGTTTCCTCAAGGGCTGTCCCCAAGGCCCTCCCTCGGTGGATTCGGGCTTAAGCGCGATTGCCCTGGCAAGTAGCAAAATCAAGGCTGCGGCAGTAGGATAGGCGCACGCAAGTATGTGTACCTTCATTTATTCCGGCACCTTATGGAGGGGAAATTGGCGAAACTGCACACAGCTATCCCCCTACTCATTGCCTTCGCCCTGATGGTGACGGCGGCGTTGTCTTATGGTGTCGCCAACTCGCAGTCGGCCAACGGGAAGTATGACGCCGACGGTGACCGGCTGATCGAGATCGAATACCTCGAACAGTTAAACGTCATCCGCTACGACCTCAACGGCGATGGTCGACCGGATGAAGATTCTGAGGTTGATCCCTATTCCGAGGCGTTTCCCATCGAAGATAGCGAACGGATTTGTAACCGAAACTGCAACGGATATGAGCTGGTCCGGTCGCTGGACTTTGATGACCGTTCCAGTTACGCCTCCGGAAAGATCAATTCGCAGTGGACCGCCGGGAGTGGGTGGCTACCGATTGGAATTACTGACAATCGCTTCAACACTATTTTTGATGGCAACGGGCACACTATCGGTAACTTATACATCAACCGTTCTACGCCACTTGTTCGGCTGCGAGAAGTAGGACTATTTGGCCATACAGACAGAGCCAGCATTATCAGGGCAATTGGTCTGGTGGACGTTGAAATCTCAGCCACTGGATTTCTCGGAGCGTTAGCTGGCTACAATTACGGCAAGATCAGTTCTAAACTAAAGCCAAGGTGGGATGTACATATGGCCGGTGGTGGGGATCGGTACGAGGGTTACGCGGGAGCCCCTCTGCTCTTGATTGCAGGATGGTCCGGCAGCGGCGCTTGACCTCCTCTTTCCGCCCGGCCAGCCCATCGAAGAAGTTCCCGACCCTCTCCTGAACCAGTTCCTTGGTCCCCAAGCACAGATTTCCGGTGGCCTCCTCTCTCGCCCAGCCCCAGATGGCCTCGTCAGCGTTGAAGTCCGGGCTGTATCCCGGCAGGTTCACCAGCCGCAGGTTCACTCCGGGCTTGCCCAGCCATTCCCGCACCGCGTATCCCCGGTGGGCCGGCGCGTTGTCCCAGATCACGTTCAGCCGACCGCTGTGCCTCTCCCTCAACTGCTCCAGGAAGGCTGCCGACGTTCCTGAGTTGCTGTTCCCCTCCAGTTCCATCCACTCCACCTGGCCGGTCTCCAGGCACACCGCCGAATAGTAGCTGGCCTTCTCTCCGTAGCGCGGGCTAGTCGAGTCCACCAAGGCTGGCTCTCCCCGGAGCACCCATTTGCCCCGCAGTTCGGCGTCCGCACGGAAATGGGCCTCGTCGGCGAAGAATATCTTTTCCCCGGATTCTTGAGATTGGAATGCCAAGGCGGCGTACTCCTCCACGAAGGCCTCCCGTTTCTCCGCATCAGCCTTGAGCAGACGCTTTTTGGGGCGCTTGAACGCGAATCCCAGACGGTGCAGATAGTTCAGGCAAGAGCTGCGGCTCAGGCTGATACTGAAGCGCTCCGAGGCAAACAGCCGCACCACCTTCCAGTTCCAGTTGGCCATTACGATGCCCGACTTGGCGGGCAACTCCTGCACCGCGGCACTCAACGCCGCCTGCTGCGCCTCTTCGAGGGCGGGGGGGAACCACCGGACTGCTCGAAGATCAGGGCCGCCGGACCTCCCTCGCTGAAGGCGGTGGCCCATCTGCCGATGGTGTGAGCATCCCGGCCCAGTGCATGGCCGGTGGCCGAGGCGGTCATGTTCCGGCACAGGAGCCACAGAGCGTGCCACCGTTCTCTTTCCCGAGGCGTCGGCGCCAGGTACATCCTGCTGCGCACACCAGCCAAGTCCAACTGCCACCGTTCCAAGTCCGGTCTTATCCCCCTCATACCCATCACCATCCCCACTCAGTCTGTTCCCCGTCCTGACGCTATACCTCCCTGATTCTAGCCAACGTATATGCAGGTTCCACCTTGGCTTTGGTTTAGTACACGTTCGACTGCGGCCATGAGCAGGTGTTTGATTTTCACTGTGTCTCTCCATTCTGCAAGCTGGACTTTACGCAAAAGTTAGAAGAAGTGTAAAGACAGGGTAAGCTGGCCTAAACCCACTTCTCACGGAAGGTCCAGCCATGCTCACCCTGCCCGATGCCATTTTACCCGTACTCCATCCCTTCGCCACGCTGTTTCGCAACCCGACCTGGCTGAAAGCCCAAATCCTGCTGGCCGGCGCGATACTGGCCCCGGGCCAACGCACCGTGGCCGCGGCGCTGCGCGTCATGGGCCGCAGCGACCACCTCGACTAGACCCGCTACCATGAGGTGCTCAATCGGGTGGTGTGATCGTCCCTGAAGGTGTCCCGGATCCTGCTGTGGGTCTCCCTGATGTGGCTGGGCCACGTCCCCTGGGCGGGACGCTATTGGCCCTTGCCCTTCCTCACCGTGCTGGCGCCCTCGGAACGCTACCACCGGCAACTCGGACGCCGCCACAAGAAACTCACTGACTGGGCCCGGCAGATGATCCTGCAACTGCGCCGCTGGCTGCCCCACCGCCCCCTGGTGCTGGTGGGCGACAGCGGCTACGCCGTCTTGGACCTGCTCCACTGCTGCCAATCGTTGGCTCAACCCGTTACCCTCATCGCCCGCTTGCGCTTGGACGCCGCCCTTTATGCGCCAGCGCCACCCCGTCAGACGGGCCAGAAAGGTCGGCCTCCGCTGAAAGGCCGACGCCTGACAGGGCTGAAGACACTCCTGGACTTGCCCACCGCGTCGGCAGCCTGGCACGACGGCACTACCCGCACGGTGGAACTCACGTCTCAAACGGCGGTCTGGTACCGCTCGGGCAAGCCGCCGGTGCCACTGCGCTGGGTCTTGGTTCGGGACCCACAAGGCGAATTCACTCCCCAGGCCTTGCTCTGCACTGACCTGGCCGTGGAACCGGTGCAGATCCTGGAATGGTTTGTGCTGCGCTGGCAACTGAAGGTCACCTTTCAGGAGGTGCGGACGCATCTGGGCGTGGACACCCAGCGCCAGTGGTCCGATCAGGCCATCGCTCGCACCACGCCGATCCTGATGGGACTCTTCTCCTGGACCACCCTGGCGGCCCATCTGCTGCGGCAACAACGACCCTCGGCCCATCGCACAGCGGCTGGGTACGCCAAACCGTCGCCGACCTTCGTGGATGCCATCGCCCCTGGTGCGCTGCCACCTGCGGCTGGCGTCCGAGGGTTTTTCACTGTCCGCCGCCGACCCTGATATACGGAAAGTCCCGGCCGCCCTCTACCACCGACTGATAGATTCGCTTGTCTACGCGGCTTGAAATGTGCAAAGTCCAGCTTTAGAGCTACTGTCCTTCGACCTCTCCTGGCGATGAGAGTCTCGACTTGGCGTACTTGGTCACTTTTCTTGTGGCGTTGTCCCGACAGCTTTCAAGCCAAGCTGCCGCCTCCTTCATGCGACCACGCGACTCTAGAAGTCTGATGAGACGGCTTGGACCGTCGATGGGCCCCTTAGCACGATTCAACTCTATGATGTTCAGCACGGCTTCTTTAGCGACTAAGCGGAGTTGGAGGTAATCATTGTTCCCGCATTCGCCCAAAGCAGCTCCCACAGGGCGGCCCTGCGGTCACGCGTCTCCCGGTGTTAGGGATTGTAAAGTCGCGTGGTGGGCAGGACGATTGCAAAGTGGTGGAGGGAAGTTTATACAGACAGGTAAGTGAGATATGGGAGTGTGCGGATATGGAGGCGGCGGAATCTCTGTTCGGATGTTTGGAACTGGTGCCGGATCCCAGGAGGGCCAGGGGAGTCCGGCATCCCTTTCAGGCCATCCTCCGACTGACCCTGCTGGGCTTGGTTTGTGGTCAGACCACCATGGCCCACATCGCCCTCTTCGCCAAGATGCACTGGCCGGTGCTGAGGGAGCCGTTGGGCTTTGTGCGGGACCATCCGCCCCACGCCACCACCATCTCCCGCACCCTGGCCGGGGTCCCTTATGAGCAGCTGCAGGGCGCCCTAGCGGGATGGGTGGCCCAGGTGGTGGCGGACCAGGAGGTGCACGCCTCGGTGGACGGCAAATGGGCCAAGCAGTCCGAGGACGTAAGCGGCAATCCTCTGGTGATGGTGAACGTACTGGCCCATGACCTGAAGCTGTGCCTGGCCCAGTGGCCGGCATCGGAGAAACGGTACGAACCCGGGGTGTTGCGGGAACAGCTGGGGCAACTGTTCGAGCGCTATCCCGGCCTGAGGCTGCTGACCATGGACGCTCTCTATGCGGAGCGGGACCTGTGCCAGGCCATCGTGAGCCACGGACGGGACTACCTGGTGCGCATTAAGGGGAACCAACCCCAGGTGCTGGCGGCATTGGCAGAGGGATTTGCTGGGGAGGGACCGGTGGAGCCCGAGGCGCAGAGCGTGGAAAAAAAGCGGGCGTGATCGAGAAACGGCGCATCTGGACTGATGAGGCGCTGGCCGGCTATATCCGGGATGAGTTGGGCTTTCCAGGAGTGAGGCAGGGTGTGATGTTGGAGAAGGAGAGGGTGGACATAGCCACCGGGGAGGTGAGCCGGGAGCGCTGGTATCTGCTGACCAGCCTGAGTTCCCGTCGCTGCGCACCCAAAGAACTCCTTCAAGTGATCCGCAACCACTGGAGCGTTGAGAACAGCCTGCATCACGTTAAAGACCGCAGTTGGGACGAGGACGTCCACACGCTGCGCCGTCCGGGTCTGGGCGAGGTATACGCCAGCCTGGTCAACACAGCGCTCAACGCCCTGCGCCTGGAGGGATGGTTTCCCCTCCAGATGTCCATGCCCCTGCGAGCCAAGACCTGTGCCTTCCGCCCAACCCAGACCATCGCCCGCCTCCGCGGCCAAGTCTCCTGACTTTGCAATCATCCTGGCGTGGTGGGTGGCTTTCCAGTAGGACGTAGACCGTCTGCGAGATCTGAACGCGAATATGTATTGGATGTCCAGAGGTTCTAGTAGACGACCATCATTGAAGTGATGGCTGGTAAGATGCAGGGAAGCGAGGCCCAAGGAAGAAGACTGTGCAGCGGGGTGGATGTGATGGTCAAGAAATACCGTGTGGGACTGACTGGGGAGGAACAGGAGGAACTGAGGGCACTGGTGTCCAAAGGCCGGGCTGCGGCCTATAAACAGACTCACGCGCGCATTCTCCTGCTCAGCGATGAGAACCAGTCTGGCGGACCGATGATGGACCAGGAGATATCCCGGGCCCTCAAGGTGGGCACCGCCACGGTGGAGCGGGTGCGCCGCCGGTGCGTGGAGGAGGGGGTTGACGCGGCCCTGGGGCGCAGGGAGCAACTGCGCCGCCGTCAGAGGAAGCTCGATGGCCAGGGTGAGGCCCACCTGATAGCCATGGCCATATCCCAGCCGCCGGAGGGACGGGTCAGTTGGACCATGCAGATGCTGGCCGATGGATTGGTGGAGCGGGAGATGGTGGACAGCATCAGCCCGGAGACGGTGCGCCGGACTCTGAAAAAAACGAACTCAAGCCTTGGCTGAAGGAGTGCTGGTGCCTCCCGCCCCAGGGCAGCGCCGAATTCGTGTGCGCCATGGAGGACGTGCTGGAGGTCTATCATCGTGAATACCAGGACAATGAGGTCCTGGTGTGTCTGGACGAGACCAGCAAGCAACTGGTGCAGGAGACCCGTACGCCCCTCCCGCCGCGGCCCGGGGCAGCCAGGGCCTACGATTACGAGTACCAGCGCAACGGGGTGAGCAACCTGTTCATGCTGTTCGCGCCTCTGGAGGGATGGCGCCGGGTGGAGGTTACGGACCGGCGCACCAGGACCGACTGGGCGGAGGTGGTGCGGAAACTGGTGGATGAGGACTATGCCGACAAGGAGCGGATAGTGCTGGTGATGGACAACCTGAACACCCACCATCCGTCGTCCTTGTACCAGGCCTTCGAGCCGGCGGAGGCACGGCGGATCGCCGAACGGCTGGAGATACACTACACGCCGAAGCACGGGAGTTGGCTGAATATAGCGGAGATAGAACTGGGGGTGCTGGCGCGGCAATGCCTTGATCGCCGGATACCCAGCCAGAGAGTTCTGGCACAGGAAACCGGAGCATGGCAGGAGCAACGCAACCGGGCGGCGATTCGAGTGGACTGGCGCTTCACTACCCAGGACGCCCGCATCAAGCTCAAGTCCCTATACCCCTCAATACAATAGCGGCGGACTACTAGCTGTCAGGGCACTGGGGTAAGTCTTCAAGAATGTCGGCCTTTGAACCGGCTGGGATGGCGATGAACTCCCCTGTCAGGTTGCTTATCTGAACGCCGACTCGTTCTCCTTCCCGCTCCACGTAGTAAGAGTGTTCTCCATTCTGAATGTGGACAATGGCTTCAATACAGGAGACGTATGTGAGAGGACGGTCAGGTTCCCATGGGCCGCAAAGCCCGGCGATACCACCGCCTACGTCGTGGTGAACATGAGTAACACTTCGCTCTGACATAGTTCATCTCCAAGCTCTAGCTTGTTTACTTGGGTCAAGGCCATCAGGCCCAGGATCTGGTATACCCCGGGTCTTTATCTTTGCAATAGGACGGAATGCCGTCAAACACACAATCCCGCGTCCTAAATGTTGGGCGCAGGATTGTGCGTTTGACAATTTGGGGAAAGTGTGCCTAGGAAGATTAGCTGGGGAACATTCCGTTCAGTTTCCAGCAGTCATAGATTCGTTCTTCCTGTAAAACCAAGTCTTGAGTTCCAGGGGATATTGCTCCATAGCCCGTGTAGTACCCTTCAGTATTGGCGAAATAGACGAAGTACACCGGACCGTTTTGCAAGGAATCGCCCTGTCTCCACTGTACTTGATGGCCAATCTCCCATGCACACGGTCTCGCTCTGGACAACTGGCGCACGATCGGGTAGCAACTTCCCTCTCCGTAATTTTCTATACACCAAGGACGTTGCAAATCCAAGAAATATATTGCGGTATCTCCGGAACGGAGAAACATCCTTTGCAGTCTTTCCGCTTCTGCGGCCATTTCTTCCGCCTCTCGGGCCAAGCGTTCGTCTTCGGATGACATCCCTCCCGAACAGGCATCGTATATGCCGAAGGACAATCCCAAAATTAGGCTGACTCCAATAATGACTAAACATCCAATACAGCCCTGCTTGGTTTTATTATCTTTTGTTCCGCCATTTGCTGCCAACGAAGGTCCTCTTGAGACAAAGGATTGTGAGTGGCGAGTCCCTGTCAGCGTGTCACCCGGAATGGGTGGCATCAAGGCTGACTATTGATTCAAGCAGCGCTTATGGAGCAATCACAAAGGCTGTGATCGGCGGAGTTAAAGTGGGCCGGGTGGTCGGAAGATTGAGGTGGACCCGGAAAACTGGACAGTTGGTTAAGTGGGAATCCTGCTCCTAAACTACGGACAGCGACAGCTGTTGATGAGGAGCGGGAAATGTCCACAGAGCGGAGAAAGCACAGCCCGGCCTTCAAGGCGAAAGTTGCACTGGAGGCAATTAAGGGCGAGCAGACGGTGGCCGAGCTGGCCGCCCGGTTCGAGGTCCACCCCAACCAGATTCAGACTTGGAAGAAGGCCTTAGTGGATGGCGCGGCCGCTATTTTCGGCCAAGGCAACGGGACCAATAAGGGCAAGGAGCAGAAGAACAAGAACAACGACGCCCTGGTGGCTCGCCTGTACCAGCAGATCGGCCAGCTCAAGGTGGAGCGGGATTTCTTGGAGGAAAGGTCCGGTCCATGACCCCAGCACAGCGGCGTGAGCTGACCGACCGGCAACATCGGCACCTGTCCATAGTGCGGCAGTGCCAGCTGATGGGTGTCAGCCGCTCCAGCCTCTACTACCGTCCCAAAGGGACACCCCTGGGGGACCTGTCCCTGATGCAGGCCATGGACCGCCAGTACCTAGAAACCCCTTTCTACGGTTCCAGGCGGATGAAGGCTTCGCTGGACCGGCAGGGCCTGCCGGCAAGCCGGAAGCGGGTGCAGCGGCTCATGAGACTGATGGGACTGCGGGCTATCTACCGGCAGCCTCGCAGCAGCCAACCAGCGGCGGGACGCTGGGTCTATCCCTACCTGCTGAGGGATCTGACGATCACCTGGGCGAACCAGGTGTGGGCGGCTGACATCACCTACCTGCCCATGGCCCGGGGATTCCTGTACCTGGTGGCCATCATGGACTGGCACAGCCGGTACGTGGTGGCTTGGGGGTTGTCCAACACTCTTGAGACCGGCTTTTGTGCCGAGGCCCTGACCGAGGCCCTCGGCCAAGGAACGCCCGACGTATTCAACACCGACCAGGGAAGCCAGTTCACCAGCCGCGAGTTCACGCAGATACTCCAGGATCACTCGGTGAAGATCAGCATGGATGGCAGGGGCAGGTACCAGGACAACATACTTGTCGAGCGGCTATGGAGGACAGTGAAGTACGAGGAGGTCTACCTGAAGGCCTACGCCAACGGCCTTGAGGCCCGCCGAGGGCTGCGAGAGTACTTCCGGTTCTACAACCACCGGAGGCCGCATCAGGCCCTGGGCTACCGTACGCCGGAGGAGGTCTTCCACGGCGAGCCTGTAGAAGAGGAGCTGAAGGAAAGGAGGTGCCCGGACCAACGGGTCTTGGTATCATACGAAGGAGTGCAGGAGTCCCACTTAATTGTGGCTTAATCCTGTCCAACCGATGGGGTCCACCTCAGATTACTGACATTTGGCGCCTGTCTGGTCTTGCCCCCAGTTGAGAGGTCAAAGTGCATGGCGGTGTAGTCTGGGCCGTAATCGTTGGTCAATTTCCCGATGACGCTCCCTGTCTCGGACAGATTAGTACCCCCTGTCTTCACCGAAGCTTCGTTTACCGGAGAGAAGCCCAGGACGTAGGTGGCGATTTCTCTCAGGGTTGCGAGCTTGTCTTGAATGAATTGCCTGCGGTCCTGTGTGCTTCCGATGGTCATGTTCTTCTCCGATGATGGTGTGAACCTGTCTTTCACACACTATACCGTCTCCGTCACCGTCCCGTGCGGTCGGGACCATCGCCTTCGGGTAACCCAGGCCTCCGCCCTGGCTTCCCCGGAACCTGGACTCCCCCTCGAACTCCACTTCCTCGCACGACCCGTACACCGAATTCTGAAGCTCCTCCGTCGGCTCAGGCTCATGCTCCCCTGTCGTCGTGCCCCAGGGCTTCCCAGACCTCCACTTCCACCACCGGCGGGTCCTCGCAGGGGTTCAGCATCTCCACCATGGCCCCTGCCTCCGGCTCCGTCATGGTGAGGTCCCACCTCTCCTTTATCTCCGCCCAGTCCGTGGCTAGGTCCAGGTGGTCTAGGTCCCCCAGGTGATCAGTCTTTTACCGGCCGTTCTCCATTCGGGGCCCGGGCCTGAATATCTGTCCCAACCTTCCTAAACCAATACCAAGGTGGGATCTGCATTCCGGGGAGATTGACGATGACCGATAGGACTCCACGGCACCGCATATCACCTTTGGGCCCCAACTGGGTGGTCACCGATAGTGCGGTCTAGCGATATGTACATTTCACCTTGGCTTTAGTGTAGTTATGCTGAAGGTAATATTTCTGGAAACGATTTTGTGGGGGGACTTGTTGGAAGGAGTATTGGAACAATCACTACCAGCTATGCCAGAATCGAGATTTCTGGGGACTGGTCGATTGGGGGGCTTGTCGGCAGGAACTCCGGTACGATCAGTGCAAGCTACGCCACAGGCAATGTGTCAGGAAACCAAGGAGTGGGAGGCCTAATAGGAGTCAACGCTGGGTCAGCCATTTACAGCTTTGCTGTCGGACGTGTTTCAGCAAACAACACGTTCGGAGGAGCGGTAGGGAAAAACGAGGATGGCGGAATACTTGTGAGCAATTTGTGGGACACCCTAACCACCAAGCAGAGAAGGGGAGTCGGTAACGGCGATTTCACGGGAACAGAGGGCAAGACCACAAGTGAGTTGCAGGCTCCAACTGACTATACCGACATTTACAGCGATTGGAAGATCGACTTGGACAATGCAGATAAGGATTTCGACCCCGCCACCGGAGTGGACGACTATTGGGACTTTGGCACATCCCGCCAATATCCGGTTCTGAAAGTCGACGCCAATGAAGACGGCGCGGCGACTTGGTGGGAGTTCGGACCGCAAGTTGGGAACCGGTCCACCCCTACCCCCACTCCCTCTCCCAGCCCAACCTCCACACCGCGGCCCACAAACACGCCTACGTTAACCCCTACGGCCACCCACACTCCAACACCAATTCCAACCAGTACGCTAACACCAACACCTCCTCCCACCAATACCGCTACGCCCTTGCCTACGAACACAGCGACACCAACTCCCGTGCCTACGGACACACCCACGGCTACGCCTGCATACACGCCTACAGCGGAGCCAACACCTACGCCTATACCCGCCGACAAGCCCGCTACGTCTGCCGAATCCACGCAGATTCCGCCAACCGACACACCTGCACCAACCGTCGCACCAGAACCGACCGCTACGCCGGAAGCTACGGTTGCCCCATTGCCAGCGGAGTCCGGTGGTGGGTGTGGCTTCCCGGCTGGCTCTGTGCCACTCGGTGCAGTGGCAGCTAATTTGTTCCTGCTGGCGGCTCCGCTGGGTATGATAGGGGGGCTGAAGTGGCGGGGAAAGCGAAAGTGGAATCGTTAATGGGGACACAATGAAGCGCAGCGAGACGCGCATCCTGACGGCTCTGGTGGGCAGTATGCCGCGGCCTGACGGGTTGGTGGAGATGCTGGGCGCGGTGGGGGCGCTGGCCAATTCTTCCGCGTTGCCCCTGTCTCCGGTGAAGCTCACCCGGAGGTTGATGGCCTTCCCCTTTTCGTCTTCGGTCATGGTGTAGCTAGCTCTGGTGGCGCCTTGGATGTCGACGCCTCTGGCCATCCACTGGTAGCCGAACTCCGCATCGTCCCGTCCATCGGACTCGAATATGCCCGACGTGTCCGCCGTCACGGTCTCGCTCACCCGCACCGTCCCGATGATGGCAGGCCCCCGGCTGTGGGAGAGTTCTGCTCTTCGGTCTCTTCGTCCTTCTCCTCGGATTTGTCGCTCCCAGACTGATTGCCTCCGCCGCTGCCCTGCTGGTCCTGGCCCGCCAACCTTCCCTACTGTGACCCGCTTGCCGCCCCTCTTCGGTCCCTTGATCCTGTACACCGCCGTCCGGTCATCGCCGTCCGACCCCACGGGTTTTTGGTAAAGCCCCTCGGCATCCGGCTGGAAATGGATGCTCACTCCCTTCTCGCTGCGGGAGTTCGCGGTGCCGACAACCATTGTCCCGTCCTGGTTAATGGATTCCGAGAATCTTGAGCTTTGTCTCTTGGTGTTCTTCGTCTCAGTCGTCCCTTGTCCGAAGTTGCATGGTGTACCAGTGACCCTGGGTCGGTTGGGCCTTCCACCAGTCCTCATTCGGCTCTTCGTCCCAGTCGTCTCCCAGGAAACCGGCGTTCCAAGAGGCTGGATTGCCGGTGGAGACCACGGCCCAGGTGTTGGTGTCCGAGGGTAAGTCTCTGGGTCCGTATCTCTTTGGACCCCCTTAGCAATGATCTAGAGGCTCGCCGTTCACGATGATGCAGAAGTTGTTGACCCGCGCCTTGAAATGGTAGGTCCCGGTGCCTGTCCCTCGCCGCCTGAAGCAACTTCGATCCGGTATCTGCCGGGGGTATTTGCAAAAATCCTCAGGACGGCGTTTCTCCCATACCCGGAGTCTTGGGAAATCCAGGAGTTGGGCAGGTACCTCCCACAGTCTTGCCGGCTCTCTGCCCACTCCCAGAATGTCGGCGTTTCCCAAGGTGATGTCGCCTTCATAGATGTCCTCCTTTGCCAGGTCCCAACCGTCTATGGCCCCGATGGCATCGAAGAAGTAGTTCTTTGAGGGGTCAAACTCCACTTCCCTGAAGTCACTTTCTCCGGACGTGACTATCTCCCCCAACCCCCGAGAAGCATGATCTTGTTGGCCTGGCTGTCCCCGCACTGGACGGCGGGATCCTCCGTTTCCTCGTCATCGACTTCGGTGTTCATCAGAGTAACGGAGGCGGTGCTGGGACTGGTGGAGGCCACTCCAATCGGCAGGAGCCCAAAGCCCAGTTCCACGGTCTCTCCGTCGTCTTCCACAGTGTCGTCGTAGGCCATCACCGTGAAGGACTTGCTGCTCTGCCAGGGGGTGAAAATCAACATGGGCGGCACCCCGGCCCGGTCGTGCTGGGTTGCCCCGTTCATGCCGGCGGAGGTTATCGGCCGTTCATCTCGTATGTTGAGGCCCTGTTGAGTATGACGGTCGCCGCCGCGCCGGCTCGGCCCTTGAAGGCGGTATGTGTGGCTGCGCCGAAGTTCACCGCGATGCCTTCGGTGATGGCGAGGGTGGCTTGGTCGGGCGTCCCCTCCGTCGCTTCCACCGGCAGGGTGCCGAAGGTCAGCGTGACCGATTACCTAATGTCTTGGACCGAGTTCTGAGCGGCTGAGAATGTGAAGCTCTTCTCTGTTTCCCCACTATTGAAGGTCGCGTCGTCGGGCACCCCGGAGTAGTCGGCGGCGCTGGCCCCGTCCTCATTGATCTTGGTAACTATCTCAAAACTTGAGTTGCCATCGGCGGCGGTACCAGAGTAAGGCACACGCCAGTTGAACCAGGCCCACGTAGTTGGACGCTTTCTTGTCATACCGGACCAAGATCCCCCGGCATTTGGAGAGCCAAGACAAGGTGCCCTCCACCACCCAGCGGCGTGCCGGATAGCGTTTTTCGCCCTTGGCGTCCAGTTTCTCCTCTCCTATTCGCCTGATGTGTCCCCGGTACCCGTGCGCCGCCACCGCCCGGTGGCCCGTGGGATTGTCGTATCCCCTTGTCCAGGCACAGATGCTGGGGCCGCCTATCACCACCGTCAAGACGCTCTACAACTACGCTCTCCAGAGTCAGCTCCAGCAGCTTGGTGTCGTGGACGTTGGCCCAGGCCACCACCACGCTCAGCGGCCCGCCGTTCCTGTCAACCAGGACGTTCCGCTTGCTGCCCATCTTGCCCCGATCCGTGGGGTTGCGGCCGACTGAATCCCCCCAAAACGCGCCTTGCTCATGGCGCAGTCTGCAGACTGCCATTCCCAGTCCACGCAGCCCAGTTTCTCGCACTCCTCGATCAACTTCGCCCAGATACGTTCCAACACACCAAGCTCCACTCAGCGCTGGAAGGTCCTGTGAATGGTGCTGTCGTCTCCCAGTTCCCGGGGCAGCCGATTCCACTGGCAGTCGGCGCGCATCCGGAAAATGATGCCGTCGAGAATTCGCCTCGGGTGAACCCACTTGCGCCCCGTATACTAGTACTCAGTCATACCAGAAATGACAGTTGCTGAGAGGCAAGATTTAGGGAACTTACAGGGTAACTGACTGCCACCCTTGAAAATCATCCTGCCAATTCAAACGTGACAGAGTACTAGGGCGGGTCCATTTCCAGAATGACCGGGTGGATCCGCTCCCACAGATCATCAGGAATTTCCCATATCGTTGGCAGAGTCTCGCTCTTTCCCATCATCCACCACCACACACGTTTCCCTTATCTTAACCCGACTGCGTACTCCCCCTCCCTTTCAGGCCGTTCCCCTTTTCAGATAATTTCTTAGTACCACCTTAGTACTACAACGACGGGTTTATTTGGTAGGACAGGTGGCCAGATGGTGATGGGTGGTTTGGGTGATGGATGCGGCGAGCTTCCAGCGGGTCTGCGACAGCTTTCAGGAATTTCACGCCCTCTTTGCAGCCTCCTTCGGCCGCAAACAGTGGCGGGAGCACAGCCGGAATTACCTCCAGGCACTGCTGGTGCAGGCTCAGGAGAGGCGCAACACCGAGAACCTATCCGAATCGGTGGGTGTCTCGGCCCGGGCGATGCAGCGCTTTCTCACTGAGGCCCGCTGGGACGACGACGCTGTCATCGGGCGGTTGCAGGAGTACCTGGGTCGCAGGCTGGGACACCCCGACGCGGTGTGGGTGCTGGGCGGCAGCGACTTCCCCAAGCAAGGGAGGAAATCGGCGGGAGTGGCCCGGCAGTATTGCGGCAGGCTGGGCAAGGTGGCCAACTGCCAGGCCGGGATGTTCCTGGCCTGCGTCAGCCCACTGGGCCGGGTGTTGGTGGACAAAGGGCTGTATCTGCCAGAGAGCTGGACCTCGGACGATGCCCGGTGCGTGGCGGCAGGGGTGCCGGAGGAGAGGCGGAGCTACCACTCGAAGACGGAGTTGGCCCTGGAGATGCTGGGGCGGGCCTTGGAACGAGGCCATCTGATAGCCGGATGGGTTGCGGGAGACGACGCCTTCGGTATGTCGCCGTCCTTCCGTGAGGGACTGGCGGAGGGACTGGCGGCCCTGGGGATGTGGTACGTGCTGGACGTTCCCGGCGGCACCACTGTCTGGCCCATGGAGCCCTCGTGGACCGGCCCGGACTATCAGGGGTTCGGGCGCCCCCGCAAACCCAGGCTGCGGGCTGGGCAGCGCCGGACCATGGAGTAGGGCCGAGAAGAGTTGGATGAGGAGGCTTGGCGGGAAGAAACTGTGGCGGAGGGATCCCAGGGGCCGAGGAGTTATATCTTCAGCGCCCAGCGGGTGCGGGTAACCAAGAGGCGCAAGCCCGGTGAGGTGCTCTGGGCCATCTGGCGATGTAACCTGGACGGCAGCGAGCCTCACTACTACCTGTCCAACGCCCCTGAGAGTACTCCCCTGGAGACCCTGGCATATGTGGGCGGTTCCAGGTGGCGTATTGAAACGGAGTTCGAGACGGAAAAGAGCAACGTGGGCCTGGATGAATACGAGACCCGCACCTGGGCGGGCTGGCATCACCACATCGCCATGTGCCTGCTGGGAGGAGCGTTCCTGCTGGGCTTGCAGCAGGATTGGGGGGGAAAAGATGCCCCGGATCACCCGATTCACCTGCCCGCAGGTGTACCGGGTGGTGCGGGAGATGCTGCCCAGGGAACGGTTCGGGCCGGATGAATTGCTGATCTGGCTGGAGGACACGCAGCTACGCAACGAACGGGCGCGCCGCTCCCACCAGAGACGCCGCTACGCCTGCCGCAAAGGTGGGCCGGAGCCGCCACTTTAAACCCGTCTTGTAGTACTAAACTAAAGCCAAGGTGAAATACGCAGTTGCACAGGGTAAATTTGTGAAGGAACTGGGTTAGCTGGTCTCGGGAGTTACGAGGGGTTGGTGATGGGCGTGAGGGAGATAGACCGGTGTCTGGAACAGTGGCGGATGGAAGTCAAGGACTTGCGACAGCGGATGATCCTGGCGCCGACGCCCAGGGAGCGGGAGAGGTGGTACGCCGTGCTGCTGCTGGCCCAGGGCTGGACGGCAGCGGCCACGGCGGAGACTCTGGAAAGGGACCCACACACTATTGGCCGATGGGCGTCGGCCTTCGGCGAGGGAGGGCCTGCAGCCCTGATATTCGAGCAGACCGGTGGTTCCCCCCCGCCCTTGACCAAGCGCAGCAGGAGGAATTGAAAGAGGCGGTGCAACAGCCTCCCGCTTCGTCGGGCATCGGTATGGCCAACTGGTATTGGAAGGTGGTGCGGCGGTTTGCCTCGGAGCGCCTCGGCATTGAGTTGAGCCGCAGCAGTTGCCTGAACTGGATGCACCGCTTGGGATTTGCCTTCAAGCGGCCCAAGAAGCGGTTGCTCAAGGCTGATGAGGCCAAGCGGGAGGCTTTCGTGGCGGAGTACGCCGTCCTGAGGGAGGAGGCCCAACGGACTGAAGCCAGGATATTCTTTGCCGACGAGGCCCACTTCCGGGCGGACGCGGAACTGCGGGGCAAGTGGGTGCTGAAGGGCCAGCCTGCTTTGGTGGACTCGACCAGCCCGCGGTATGGGGAGAAGGCCAACTACTATTCGGCGGTGTGCCTGGAGACGGGTGAGGTGGAATGGATGGAACTGGAGGGCAACAGCAACAGCGGGACCTCGGTTGCCTTCCTGAAGCAACTGAGGGAAAAACATCCAGAGCCGATGCGGGTCATCTGGGACAACGCGCCGGCCCATCGTGGCGAGGCGGTGCGGGAATATCTGCGGACGCCCGGACTTGACCTGCGGTTGGTGAACCTGCCGGGGTACAGCCCGAACTTCAACTCCGATGAGGCGGTCTGGGGCTGGGCGAGAGAGGAGGCGACGGGCAATCTCTGCCTGGGCAGCAGGGCGGCGGTGCAGGAAAGGGTCGGCAACTTCCTGGCCGGGCTGGCCAGCCGGAGAGACGAGGTGAGGCGCCGCTGCCGGACGGTACTGCAGTCACGGGCCGAAGCACTGCTGCCGAATTCCCAGCACGATTCCTCGCCTCAGGCAAATGCACATCCCACCTTGGCTTTGGTTTAGTAGTCGGACAGGGTTGAAGTGATGGATAATGAGGTAAATTGGAAGAGCTAAAGAAGAAGATGTGGGGAGTGGGAGATGGAGAAGAAGTACCGGGTGAAACTGAGCGTGGCGGAGCGGCAGGAACTGAAGGCGTTGGTGTCCAGGGGGCGGGCGGCGGCTTACCCCGAATCCACCGATGGACGGCGCAAGGATAGCGTAAGGGGGGTGAAGGAGTTACAGACGCGATGGTCCGGGCTCGAGTTCGGGTAGATTTGGGGTTGGCGGCGGTCTGCAGGTGCTTTTGGGGGCCCCTATGGCCGTCTGCAGACGTTGGGCAGGGCGAGATGGCGGGATAGGACACGGCAAGACGCACTCGCGTACCGGGCTGGCGCGAGGGCGGGGACGTTGGGGCAGTGGCGGACGTGCGCCGTCAGGCTGGGAGTGGTAGGGCGCGCAGCCGTGCCAGGGCGCGGCTGAACTGGGCTTCCCAGGGCCAGCGCTGGGGAAGGTGCAAAGTGAGACGGCGCGCCGAGCGGGTGATCCGGCCGGCCAGGGCGAAGAACCGCCGCCTAAGGGTCTTGGTGGTCACCACCTGCTCGCCCAGACCGATTCGCGCCGTCCAGCGGGCCAGGTTGTGGGCCATCGCCTGTACCGCCAGCCACGCAGCATTGGCGGCGAAGTTGCCCGAGGGGAGATGGTTCAGGCCGACGCCGTACTTCAGGTCGCGGATGGCATTCTCGATCTCGGCGTGGCGGCGGTGGTCGGCCTCCAGTTCCAAGGTCTCCCCGTCCCTGTCGGTGATGAAGCCGTGGTAGCTGTAGCTGGCGAAGAGGGCCAGTTGGGAACCAGGCGTGGGCTTCACCCGCCGTACGATGAGCCGCACCGGGGCAGCGTCGGGATCATTCTGGAAGGGGATGTAGGTGGTTTCCGCCACATCGGCGGCACCGTCCATCCAGTAGGGGATGGGCGTCCAATCCGCCTCGGGTATCGCCTCGATGAGATTGCGCAGGCTTTTGTGTTGGCGGATGGTGATGGAGTAGCGGACATCCATCTTGCGGCAGACGGCGACGATGGCGTGGGCATAGAAGCCGCTGTCGGCCCGCACCGTGAGTTGGCCCCTGGCGCCGGCGTAGCGCACCCGTCCCACCGTCTCGCGCAGGAAGTGGGCGGCACCCCGAACAGTGTTGGCCCGGCCCTCGCGCAGCCGGGACATCAACACGTCCCCGGTGCCGGCGGCCACGGCCAGCAGCGGGTGATAGCCCCGCTTGCCGGTATAGCCGTGGTGTCGCGCCCCCTCCTTGGCCAGTCCGTAAGTCTCGCAGATGGTGGAATCGAGGTCGATGGTGAACGGCGCGTCGCCGGGTCCCGCCCCAGCGGCCCAGGCCCGGGCCAGCAACTCCCGGCTCACCCGGTCCAGTTGACGGACATGGCCCCAGCGGAAGCTGCGCAGGAAAGTGCCCAGGGTGGATGGCGCCTTGACCCTGCAGTCGAGAATACCGGCGGTCCCACCGGCGCGCAGCGCATCGGCGTCGTCGATGCAATCGCCGCCCGCCAGGGCAGAGGCAACCAGGGTCAGCATCTTGTCGCCAGTGTTGGCCCGGCCCGGCGCGCTGCCGAGATTGAGGTGATGGTCTACGAGTTCCCCCAGGCCCAGGTGTTGGGCGAGAGTGGCCGGCAGGAGCAGGCCGGCATTGGCCACCAGGCGGTGGTCGTCAAAGACGATGCGAATACGGTCGGGGTGGTTGCGTGGTAGCATCAATTGGGTGCTCCTTTTCTGGGGTCGGTTTTTTATTGCAAAACCATTATCCCAGATTCAGAGGAGCACCTTCTTGCCGCTTCAGGACGCCAACCTGACGCCCTCTATCGGTGGATTCGGGCTTACCGGCAGAACCACGCCCGGATAATGCTGTTAAGCGATGAGAACCAGGCGGAAGGGCCGAAGAAGGACGCGGAGATAGCTCGGTCCCTGCAGGTGGGTAGGGCCACGGTGGGCGGGTGCGCCGCCGCTGCGTGGAGGAGGGTCTGGAGCGGGCTTTGGGACGCCGGGAGCAACTGAATCGCCGTCGGAAAAAGCTGGACGGTGAGGGGGAAGCCCACCTGATTGCCCTGGCCTGCGGGGAGCCGCCGGAAGGCCGGGCCGGTTGGACGCTGAAGCTGCTGGCGGACCGGCTGGTTGAGTGCGAGATATTAGAGAGCATCAGCACTGAAACGGTGCGACAGACGCTGAAAAAAACGAACTCAAGCCTTGGCTGAAGGGGTGCTGGTGCATCCCGCCCCAGGGCAGCGCCGAGTTTGTGTGCGCCATGGAGGACGTGCTGGAGGTCTATCATCGCCAGTATGGGGACCAGGAGGTCTTGGTCTGCCTGGACGAAACCAGCAAGCGGCAGGTGAAGGAAACCCGGCAGCCACGTCCGGCCCAGCCTGGGGCTGCTGGCATCTACGATTACGAATACCAGCGCAACGGGGTGAGCAACCTGTTCATGGTGTTCGCGCCCCTGGAAGGGTGGCGGCGGGTGGAGGTCACCCAGCGGCGCACCAAGGTTGACTGGGCCCGGGTAGTCCGGAAACTGGTGGATGAGGACTACCCGGACAAGGACCGTATCGTCCTGGTGATGGACAACTTGAACACCCATCATCCGGCTTCCCTGTATGAGGCATTTGAACCCGCCGAGGCCCGGCGCATCGCTGAGCGGCTGGAGATTCACTACACTCCCAAGCACGGCAGCTGGCTGAACATGGCGGAAATCGAACTGGGGGTATTAGCACGACAATGCCTGGTCCGCCGGATCCCAGACCAGGATGCCTTGCGAAGAGAGACCAGGACGTGGCAAGACCAGCGCAACCAGGACACGATAGCAACCAGGACACGATAAAGGTGGACTGGCGCTTCACCACCGCCGACGCCCGCATCAAGCTCAAGTCCCTGTATCCATCAATCCAATGCTGACGGACTACTAAACTAAAGCCAAGGTGGGATGTACATATGGCCGGTGGTGGGGATCGGTACGAGGGTTACGCGGGAGCCCCTCTGCTCTTGATTGCAGGATGGTCCGGCAGCGGCGCTTGACCTCCTCTTTCCGCCCGGCCAGCCCATCGAAGAAGTTCCCGACCCTCTCCTGAACCAGTTCCTTGGTCCCCAAGCACAGATTTCCGGTGGCCTCCTCTCTCGCCCAGCCCCAGATGGCCTCGTCAGCGTTGAAGTCCGGGCTGTATCCCGGCAGGTTCACCAGCCGCAGGTTCACTCCGGGCTTGCCCAGCCATTCCCGCACCGCGTATCCCCGGTGGGCCGGCGCGTTGTCCCAGATCACGTTCAGCCGACCGCTGTGCCTCTCCCTCAACTGCTCCAGGAAGGCTGCCGACGTTCCTGAGTTGCTGTTCCCCTCCAGTTCCATCCACTCCACCTGGCCGGTCTCCAGGCACACCGCCGAATAGTAGCTGGCCTTCTCTCCGTAGCGCGGGCTAGTCGAGTCCACCAAGGCTGGCTCTCCCCGGAGCACCCATTTGCCCCGCAGTTCGGCGTCCGCACGGAAATGGGCCTCGTCGGCGAAGAATATCTTTTCCCCGGATTCTTGAGATTGGAATGCCAAGGCGGCGTACTCCTCCACGAAGGCCTCCCGTTTCTCCGCATCAGCCTTGAGCAGACGCTTTTTGGGGCGCTTGAACGCGAATCCCAGACGGTGCAGATAGTTCAGGCAAGAGCTGCGGCTCAGGCTGATACTGAAGCGCTCCGAGGCAAACAGCCGCACCACCTTCCAGTTCCAGTTGGCCATTACGATGCCCGACTTGGCGGGCAACTCCTGCACCGCGGCACTCAACGCCGCCTGCTGCGCCTCTTCGAGGGCGGGGGGGAACCACCGGACTGCTCGAAGATCAGGGCCGCCGGACCTCCCTCGCTGAAGGCGGTGGCCCATCTGCCGATGGTGTGAGCATCCCGGCCCAGTGCATGGCCGGTGGCCGAGGCGGTCATGTTCCGGCACAGGAGCCACAGAGCGTGCCACCGTTCTCTTTCCCGAGGCGTCGGCGCCAGGTACATCCTGCTGCGCACACCAGCCAAGTCCAACTGCCACCGTTCCAAGTCCGGTCTTATCCCCCTCATACCCATCACCATCCCCACTCAGTCTGTTCCCCGTCCTGACGCTATACCTCCCTGATTCTAGCCAACGTATATGCAGGTTCCACCTTGGCTTTGGTTTAGTACTCGGTCAATTTTGGTCTGATAGAAAGACTCAGAGACCTGATTGTCGATGGTACTCTGACTTAAGGAATATGTTGTTGTGAGGTGGCGGTGTGGTCAGAGAGAAATTCGCGGTTCGGTTGACGCGGGAAGAACGCGACCAACTGGAGCATACAGTGCGGGCAGGGAGGAGTCCGGTCAGGGTCACGACCCGGGTGCGCATCCTGCTCAGGACCGACGAGGGCTGGTCCGCCTCCAAGGTGTCCCAGTCCCTGGACGTGTCCGAGGGCACGGTGTTTCGCCTCAAGCGGCGCTTCGCCGAGGATGGGTTGGACGGGGCGCTCAGGGACCGGACCCAGCCCCACCGGTACCGCAAGCTGGATGACCGGGGCGAAGCCCACCTGATCGCCCTGGCCTGCAGCCCGGCCCCCGAGGGCCACGACCACTGGAACCTGCGCCTGCTGGCGGACCGGATGGTTGAACTGGGCGTGGTTGACTCGCTGTCCCACGAGACGGTGCGGCTGCATCTGAAAAAAACGTCCTCAAGCCGTGGCAGAAGAAACAGTGGTGCATTCCCAAGGTGAGTGCCGACTTCGTGGTCCATATGGAGGATGTCCTGGATCTCTACGCCGAACCCTACAATCCCGAAAGGCCGGTGGTCTGCTTCGATGAGACATCCACTCAGATGCTGTCCCATGCCCGGCCGCCCATCCCGGCGGCACCCGGACACCCCAGGCGCGAGGACTACGAGTACCGGCGGGAGGGCACCCGCAACCTGTTCCTGGCCTGCGAACCCCTGGCCGGCTGGCGGCACGTAGAGGTAACCCAGCGGCGCACCAAGGAGGACTTTGCCCACCAGATGCGCTGGCTGGTGGATGAGGCCTATCCGGATGTCGCGGTGGTTCGAGTGGTCTTGGACAATCTGAACACCCATCGCAGGGCGTCGCTCTACGAGACGGTCCCAGCCGGGGAGGCACGGCGCATTGCCAAGCGGCTGGAGTTTCACCACACGCCCAAGCACGGCAGTTGGCTGAATATGGCCGAGATTGAGTTCAGCGTACTGGCTCGTGCCTGCCTCAAGGGCCGCAACCCCGACGGAGACGCCCTGCACAGAAACGTCAGTGCTTATGAAGCGGAACGCAACGCTGCCAGATCAACGATCAACTGGCGCTTCACCACCAAGGCCGCCAGAGCCAAACTCCGCCGTCTCTATCCTGCCATTTCAAACGTGACTGAGTACTAGTACTCGGTCAAGGCAGGAATTGATGGGATACAGGCGATGGAGTTTGGTTCTGGCATCTTGGATGCTGAAGCGCCAGTTGATGCGGGCTTGAGCTTCGTTTCGCTCCAGTTCTAGGGCGCGGACCTCACGGCAGAGGGATTCCTCATCCGGGAGACGCTGCCTGAGGCAACTGCGGGAGAAAACGCTGAACTCGATTTCCGCCATATTCAGCCAACTGCCGTGCTTGGGCGTGTGGTGAAACTCCAGCCGCTTGGCGATGCGTCGGG
Source organism: Dehalococcoidia bacterium (assembly GCA_965262865.1). Lineage (GTDB taxonomy): Bacteria > Chloroflexota > Dehalococcoidia > Lucifugimonadales > UBA3495 > VXOI01. Next base: position 3,626,921 of record OZ253565.1, on the reverse strand, counting down.
CCTCGTCAGCTGAGAACGCCTCATAGAGCGACGCCTTGCGATGGGTGTTCAGATTGTCCAAGACCACTCGAACCACCGCGACATCCGGATAGGCCTCATCCACCAGCCAGCGCATCTGGTGGGCAAAGTCCTCCTTGGTGCGCCGCTGGGTTACCTCTACGTGCCGCCAGCCGGCCAGGGGTTCGCAGGCCAGGAACAGGTTGCGGGTGCCCTCCCGCCGGTACTCGTAGTCCTCGCGCCTGGGGTGTCCGGGTGCCGCCGGGATGGGCGGCCGGGCATGGGACAGCATCTGAGTGGATGTCTCATCGAAGCAGACCACCGGCCTTTCGGGATTGTAGGGTTCGGCATACAGGTCCAGGACATCCTCCATATGGGCCACGAACTCTGCGCTCACCTTGGGAATGCACCACTGTTTCTTCTGCCACGGCTTGAGGACGTTTTTTTCAGATGCAGCCGCACCGTCTCGTGGGACAGCGAGTCAACCACGCCCAGTTCAACCATCCGGTCCGCCAGCAGGCGCAGGTTCCAGTGGTCGTGGCCCTCGGGGGCCGGGCTGCAGGCCAGGGCGATCAGATGGGCTTCGCCCCGGTCGTCCAGCTTGCGGTACCGGTGGGGCTGGGTCCGGTCCCTGAGCGCCCCGTCCAACCCATCCTCGGCGAAACGCCGCTTGAGGCGAAACACCGTGCCCTCGGACACGTCCAGGGACTGGGACACCCGAGACGCCGACCAGCCCTCGCCGGTCTTGAGCAGGATGCGGGCCCGGGTTACGACCCGGGCCGGACTCCTCCCTGCCCGGACCATGTGCTCCAGTTGGTCGCGTTCTTCCGACGTCAGCCGGACCGCAAATTTCTCTCTGACCACACCGACACCTCACAACAACATATTCCTTAAGTCAGAGTACCATCGACCATCAGGTCTCTGAGTCTTTCTATCAGAGCAAAATTGACCGAGTACTAGCGCATTTGGATTGCCTTAGTGACAGTTATGCCTTATCGTGCATGAACGCACCGCCTTACCATAGTTCTTCGATGCCCTCCCAGACTACAAGGCCGCTGGGCTTGACCTGTACAACGTCCCACGTAGGCAGATCCTTCGCCATTTGGCCGGTGAGCGAAAAGGAAACGCATTGGGCCGGATTTGGAAGGGAATAGAATAAGTCTGTCCCGTCGGTACCAGTAGCTGGGCGGTGCATCGGGTTAGTAGGACTATCCAGTATCGATAGCCTTACCTGAGGATTCGTGCTATGACGGGGCCATTTGGGGCCAAATGGGAGAGACCGCTCGGGGCCGCCCTGCACCTTGACGAGCGCAACGGCGCCAATCACAATAGGTGTACGGAATTGCCTTTGCCCCGTGGTGTAGTGGTAGCACGTCAGCCTTTGGAGCTGAAACCCCTGGTTCGAGCCCAGGCGGGGCAGCCACTGAAAAGTTACGCGGAACTGTGTTGTTGTTCGGCGAAAATTTGCTTTTAGGCGGGTGTTCCCGTCGCAGGTTGCAGTGTTCTCGCTGCGTTTTTGATGTTCCTAATTGGCAGGCTTTGGGCCAATGCCTACTTGCCTACGGTGTTTTTCAGTGTAAGCGGCGGAGGTAAAGTGTCCCGTGCGGGCGGGCAGTCGCTGACAAACGGCTGTCGAAGTTCAGCGGAAATGTCCTTTCCTTGGTCTGCGATGGTATCAGATGCTGGTGCCGGAGGAATTGCCGGAGTTCGCCGCGTCGGCGGAGTCTCGGCGTCAATGTATCTCCTCACCGTGTCTGTGTGGATTCCCAACTCCCTCGCCATCCGCCGAATGGACATCCCCTGAAGCTTGGCCTTTTGCACGGCCTTCCATCTCTCCTGTTGCAGGAACGTCGGCCTCCGCGGCGATGCGACTACCCGCAATCCGGCTACGTCCGGATCGTCGATTGCTGCAGCGCGAGCATCTTCTTGATCTGGGTTTGCGCCCGTCAGATCGAGGGTTGTAACCAAAGGTTTTGACGCAAGTTCGGGATCGTGGGTTGGGATGGTGGCAGCTGGGGAAGTCTCGTTGCGGCTTCGGAGAGATGCCGGACTGGGCGGTGCTTCCTGGGACGCAATGATGCGTCCCTCATGCTGTAGCGACAGCCGGCCATCCAGCCCCTCCAGCACCACAACCACCGCTCCGGCGTAGCTGGGGCGGTGCCGGCCTGGCAATATTTGCAGGGTGTGCCTGTGGAACTTCACGGTGTTGTCTCTGGCCACGCGACGCCGGTGCTTGAAACACAGGATCTGCCCTAAACTAAAGCCAAGGTGGGATGTACATTTAAGTGGCGATGATGATCAGCCGGGTTGCGCGGGTTAATTCCTCTCATACGTATCTGGAGAATGACTCGTCCTCGTCGCTTGTCTCCCACCGTCTGCGCATTTCACCTTGGCTTCGGTTTAGTAGACGACCATCATTGAAGTGATGGCTGGTAAGATGCAGGGAAGCGAGGCCCAAGGAAGAAGACTGTGCAGCGGGGTGGATGTGATGGTCAAGAAATACCGTGTGGGACTGACTGGGGAGGAACAGGAGGAACTGAGGGCACTGGTGTCCAAAGGCCGGGCTGCGGCCTATAAACAGACTCACGCGCGCATTCTCCTGCTCAGCGATGAGAACCAGTCTGGCGGACCGATGATGGACCAGGAGATATCCCGGGCCCTCAAGGTGGGCACCGCCACGGTGGAGCGGGTGCGCCGCCGGTGCGTGGAGGAGGGGGTTGACGCGGCCCTGGGGCGCAGGGAGCAACTGCGCCGCCGTCAGAGGAAGCTCGATGGCCAGGGTGAGGCCCACCTGATAGCCATGGCCATATCCCAGCCGCCGGAGGGACGGGTCAGTTGGACCATGCAGATGCTGGCCGATGGATTGGTGGAGCGGGAGATGGTGGACAGCATCAGCCCGGAGACGGTGCGCCGGACTCTGAAAAAAACGAACTCAAGCCTTGGCTGAAGGAGTGCTGGTGCCTCCCGCCCCAGGGCAGCGCCGAATTCGTGTGCGCCATGGAGGACGTGCTGGAGGTCTATCATCGTGAATACCAGGACAATGAGGTCCTGGTGTGTCTGGACGAGACCAGCAAGCAACTGGTGCAGGAGACCCGTACGCCCCTCCCGCCGCGGCCCGGGGCAGCCAGGGCCTACGATTACGAGTACCAGCGCAACGGGGTGAGCAACCTGTTCATGCTGTTCGCGCCTCTGGAGGGATGGCGCCGGGTGGAGGTTACGGACCGGCGCACCAGGACCGACTGGGCGGAGGTGGTGCGGAAACTGGTGGATGAGGACTATGCCGACAAGGAGCGGATAGTGCTGGTGATGGACAACCTGAACACCCACCATCCGTCGTCCTTGTACCAGGCCTTCGAGCCGGCGGAGGCACGGCGGATCGCCGAACGGCTGGAGATACACTACACGCCGAAGCACGGGAGTTGGCTGAATATAGCGGAGATAGAACTGGGGGTGCTGGCGCGGCAATGCCTTGATCGCCGGATACCCAGCCAGAGAGTTCTGGCACAGGAAACCGGAGCATGGCAGGAGCAACGCAACCGGGCGGCGATTCGAGTGGACTGGCGCTTCACTACCCAGGACGCCCGCATCAAGCTCAAGTCCCTATACCCCTCAATACAATAGCGGCGGACTACTAGGCGCTGACCCGGCTCCAAGAGCCGGAAGACAGACTCCGGGTTTTTGGGCGGAACGCCAAAGCGCCGGTTGAACCGGGGCAGGAACTGCCGGAGCACGGCTTTGGCCTGTGCAACGGTGGTTGCTCCCGCAAGCCGTGGCTCCGTGATCAGCCGGTCCGTGATCAGCCGGTCCTGGAAGGTTCCGGCCGTCCGCTCCACCCTCCCCTTTGCCTGAGGCGGCAGGGCGAAAATCAGTTGTGTCCCCAGCTCCTCAAAGGCCCGGCCGAACTGGGTTGTCGTCCCGGCGGGCTGATATTCCGAACGGTGTTTGAGGACCGCGTGCCGGTCGGTGTACCGGGCGAGAGGAATGCCGCGGCGGCGTATCAGTCCCTGCATCAGAGTCCCTGCATCAGCAGGAAGTAACTGCTGGTATTCTCATGATCGCAGGAGAGGGCGCCCGCCACGCAGCCGGTGGCATCGTCCACCGCGAACAGGATCGTGAACTGAGGTCCGTCCTCGCCCAGTCACCGGTGGTAACTGCCATCCAACTGGATAAGCATGCCCTCCCGGGGCATCCGCTGGCGGCGTACCCGGCGCTTGGGCGTACCCGGTGCTTGGGCGTACCCGGCGCTTGGGCGTACCCGGTGCTTGGGCGTACCCGGTGCTTGGGCGTACCCGGTGCTTGGGCGGGCGCCTGCGCCGCGGACTGCTGAGCCCGGCGTTGACCAGGATACGCCGCAGGGTGGTCCGGCCCATGTCGAGACCCTCGCGTTCACTGAGCAGCTCTGAGAGATGGGTGTGGTTGGCTCCCTCATACACCGTGCGAGCCAGCCGGACCACCCTGCTCCCGGTCGCCTCGGGAATAGCGTTGGCTTTTCTGCGGCCCCGGTGGCCATGGGCAAGGGAGGCGGCGCCGTTTTCCCGGTAATCCGCCAGTATGCGCCGGGTGTGGCGCGGGCTCACTCCCATCAGAGCGGCGGCTTGGTCCAGCGTCATGTGCTCCGCGAGCAGGCTGTTGAGAACCTGGAGTCTCGCCTGTTCTTTGGGTTTCAAAGTCACATTCTCCATGAGGTGAGTGTGACATTTATGCTGGCCAGTTAGCGAGGACGCTTTCGCTGGACGTCAACATATCGGCGACTGAATACTGTACCGCCCGCCGCCATTCATAGGGTTGTAGCCGACCCATGGATGGTGTGATGGATGTACAAGGTGGACGTATATCTGCGGGTTCGCCGGGCGGTGATGGTGGAGGGTAAGAGTATTCGGGAGGTCTCCAGAGAGTATGGGCTGCACCGGGACACCGTGCGCAAGATGCTGGCCTACTCCGTGCCTCCGGGCTAACGCCGGCAGAATCCGCCAAAGAGGCCAAAGGTGGAGCCCTACACCGGCGTCATCGACCGGATCCTCAAGGACGACCTAGGGCGCCCCAGGAAGCAGCGCCACACCGCCAAGCGCATCTTCGAGCGGCTGCAGGATGAGTACGGGTTCGGCGGCGGATACACCACAGTCAAGGACTACGTAAGAGAGCATCGCCGTCAGACCAAGGAGATGTTCGTGCCCCTGTCCCATCCGCCGGGCCACGCCCAGTGCGACTGTCGGCGAGGACCTGGTGGTCATCGGCGGCGTGGAGCGTAAGGCCCACTGCTTCGTCATCGACCTGCCCCACAGCGACGGCTGCTTCGTCAAGGCCTATCCCGCGGAGACCCAGGGCAATCGCATTTGGAAATCCAGATAACATTTGTCGCTTGCCAAGCCCTTTGGATTTCGGTAACATATGATCATGCGTTCTATCAATAGTACTCGATGCCTGTGCCGGCCTCACTGCGCTCCGGCTGGTGTCAGCCGACAGCCGCAGAGGCATGGCCTGCCCAAACGCCAGGAAAAGCAGGAATGGGACACAATGGAACCGAATGGGACCGAATTTGAAAAAACTTGTTCCACCGCAGTGCCGTAGATAGGAAATAACGCGAATTAGCGGGCAAAATGGGAAAATCTGGGAATCTATGGGAACTCGTGGGGGAAATTCTGTCCTGTTTTTCCCGCTCAATCTCCTCGTCCACTTCACGTCCGCCCTTCCCGGATAGCTGTACTCGATTCCCTGCGCACACTCCGAATCCCTCAAGCCAAATGCGATAGCCCTGCGCGGAGACCACCGAGGCCCTCCTGGATGGCCACGTCTCGGCGTTCGCCTTTCTGGGCGGAGTGCCCCAGAGCATCCTCTACGACAATACCAAGCTGGCTGTTGCCCGGATCCTGGGCGACGGCCGGCGCCAGCGCACCCGCGCCTTCACCGAGCTGCAGTCTCACTACCTGTTCGAGGACCGGTTCGGCCGCCCCGGCAAGGGCAATGACAAAGGCAAGGTTGAGGGCCTGGTGGGGTACTCGCGCCGCAACTTTCTGGTGCCGGTGCCGTCCTTCGAAAGCTTCGATGCACTCAATGCCTACCTGGAACAACGATGCCTGGAGCGGATGGACCGCAGGCTCAGGGGACATACGGAGACCATCGGCCAGCGGATGGAGCGGGACCTGGACGCCCTGCTGAACCTGCCTCCGGTGGCCTACGACGCGTGCGAGAAGCAGGCTGGCCGGGTGAGTTCCCTGTCCTTGGTAAGGTACAGGACCAACGACTACTCGGTGCCGGTGGCCTACGAATACCAGGACGTCCTGGTACGGGGCTACGTCGACGCAGTGGTGATCAGCTGCGGAACCGAGGGCATCGCCAGCCACCCCAGATCATACGAACGCGACGACTTCGTCTATGACCCCATCCACTACCTGCCGCTCCTGGAACGTAAGCCGGGCGCCCTGGACCAGGCCGCGCCGCTGCAGGGCTGGGAACTCCCCGATGAGTTCGGGCCGCTGCGGCGTCTGCTGGAATCCCGAATGGGACGGCGGGGCAAGCGGGAGTACGTACAGGTGCTGAAGGCTGCAGGAGACCTTCTCCCAGCAGGAGGTGCACGCAGCGGTGAAAGATGCCATCCACCTGGGGTCGCTGAGCTTTGACGCAGTGAAGCACCTGGTGCTGTGCCGGCTGGAGGGACGGCCGCCCAGGCTGGATCTGGAGCTGTATCCCTACCTGCCCCGGGTCCGGGTCAGCACCACCTCCACACAAGACTACATGACTCTCCTCACAGGGAGGGCGGCATGAACGACCGGTCGACGCTGCTGCTGGAACACCACCTCAAAGAGCTGAAGCTGCCCAGCATCCTGAGAGAGTACGGGAAGATGGCTGCCCAGTGCGCCGCCGAGGGTGTGGACCATCCCCAGTACCTGCTGCGCCTCGCCGAGCTGGAACTCATCGACCGCCACCAGCGCATGGTGGAGCGGCGGATCCGCGCCGCCCGTTTCCCCGCGGTCAAGACCCTGGACACCCTCGACTTCCCGGCCATACCGTCGCTGAACAAGGCGCTGGTGATGGAGTTGGCACGCTGTGAATACATCCACCGCCGGGAGAACGTTATCGCCGTCGGCAACAGCGGCACCGGCAAGACCCACGTCGCCCTGGGACTGGGGCTCGCCGCCTGCCAGCGCGGGATGTCTGTGGGTTTCACCACCGCCGCCGGTCTGGTCCACGAGATGATGGAGGCCAGGGACGAAAGGCGCCTGTTGAACTTGCAGAAACAACTGTCCCGGCTCAACCTGATGATCATCGACGAGTTGGGCTTCGTACCCCTTTCCAAGACCGGCGCGGAACTGCTCTTCGAGGTCTTCAGCCAGCGCTACGAGCGGGGCTCCACAATGGTGACCACCAACCTGCCCTTCGATGAGTGGACCGAGGTCTTCGGCTCGGAGCGGCTCACTGGGGCGCTGCTGGACCGGCTCACCCACCACGTCCACATCCTGGAGATGAACGGCGAGAGCTACCGGCTCAAGCGCAGCCGGGAAACCGCCGCCTCACAGGCTTCGGAAGAACCCGACGAAGAATAGCCGCACCGCCACCGCCGTCTCCTCCTGCTCTTGTAACGCCGCCACTCCTACCAATTTACTGCCGTCAGTCATCACAACAGTGGTACACGATCACGCCGCCCCGGTTGTTGACGTCCAGCGAAAAGGTCCTGGCTAACAGGCCAGCATAAATGTCACATTCACTCCATGGAGAATGTGACGTTGAATCCCAAGGAACAGGCGAGACTACAGGTTCTCAACAGCCTGATGGCAGAGCACATGACGCTGGACCAGGCGGCCACGCTGATGGGTGTCAGCACTCGGCACACCAGGCGCATCCTGGCGGCCTAACGGGAGAAGGGAGCTGCCTCGGTTGCCCACGGCCACCGGGGTCGCAGAGCACCCAACGCAACGCCCGAGGCCGTGGCGTACGATGTGGTCCATTTGGCTCGCACCAGGTATTCAGGGGCCAACCACACCCATCTCAGCGAGTTGCTGGATGAGCGCGAGGGAATTGCCGTCGGCAGGACCACGCTCAGACGCATCCTGGTCAACGCCGGGCTGAAGAGCCCGCAGCGAAGGCGTCCGCCCAAGCACCGGGTACGCCGCCAGCGAATGCCCCGACAGGGGATGCTGATCCAGATGGACGGCAGCTTCCACCCGTGGCTGGGGGATCAGGTTCCGCCGTTCACCTTGCTGATCGCAGTCGATGACGCCACCGGCACGGTGGCCCACGCCCTGTTCTGTGAGAAGGAGGAGTCCTACACCTATTCCCTGCTGATCCAAGACCTGCTGCAGAGCGTTGGCATTCCCATCGCCCTCTACGTCGACCGGCACGGGGTCTTCAGGCACACACCGGGGTCCGGCCTCCCCGGAACGTCGACCCAGTTCAGCCGGGCCATGGACGAGTCGGGGATACAGATGATATTCGCCCTCTCGCCACAAGCCAAGGGCCGCGTGGAGCGGGCTGCTGGAACCTTCCAGGACAGACTGGTCACCGAACTCCGGTTGGCGGGCGCCAGCAGCATCAGGGAGGCCAACGGGGTGCTGGAGCAGTTTCTGCCACGATACAACCGGCGCTTCCAGGTTCCCCCGCAATGCTCTGAGTCCGCGTACCGGCCTCTGGGCCCTGATCTATCCTTGGAGCAGGTCCTGTGCTTCAAGCACCGCAGGAAGGTGGCCAAGGACAATACGGTGAAGTTCCAGCTGCATACGCTTCAATTGCTGCCAGAGCCGGAACGCCCCAGCTATGCCGGCGCGGTTGTGGAGGTCCTGGAAGGACTGGACGGCCGGCTCAGGGTGCGCCATGAGGAACGCATCATCAATGCCCAGGAGGCGCCGCCCAGCCCAGCATTCCTCCGCAACGGCCATGGAGATTCGGCCACTCCTCCTGCCTCACCCGCCGGGGCCAAACACTCTGACCAGCGCTGGGCAACGACACTCAAGTCTCTGGACTCAAGGGCAGCGGATGAGGAGGATCAAGCGGGCATAACCGGAGGTGCGTCCGCTGCCTTGACGCCCGCAACTGTCCCCCCGCGCAAACCAACCTTCCTGCAGAAGGAGAGATGGAAGGCGATTCAGAAAGCCATGCGCAAGGGGATGTCGCTGCGGGCGATCGAGAGGGAGTTGGGGATCCACAGAGCAACCATCAAGAAATACATGGATGCCGACGGTCCTCCGGGGCGGCGGTCCCGGCCTGCTCTCACTGCGTCAACATCCGATACAGTGGCGCCATAACAAAGTGACATTTATGCTGAACACCTACCCGGACATTTATGCTGGCCTTCGACACCCCGGTGGCCCATTATCTCGGCGCCATTGACAATTCAGCCCATCTGGCATTGTCAGTTAGTACATGAGCCCGGACAGGATGCTACCTTGGGGATGGACCAAGGGTTGAGGGATGTGAGGTGGTCATGGTGCAGGATAAGTACGGAGTCCGGCTGGCGACACAGGAAAAGGGACGGTTCAGGAATATGATCCGGGCTGGGAGGAGTTCAGCACAGGCCAACACCCGAGCCCGGATCCTGTTCAAGATAGATGAGGGCTGGACCGCCCTCTAGGTGGCCAGGGCACTGGACGTATCGGAGCGGACCGTGATCCGCACCAAGCGGCGGTATGCCGAGGAGGGACTGGACGAGGTGCTGAGGCACCACAACCAAGTGAACCGGCCCAGAAAGGTGGATGAAAGGGTGGAGGCCCATCTGATAGCCCTGGCCTGCAGCCCGGTGCCCGATGGTCATGACCACTGGACTATGCGGGCCCTCGCGGGCAAGGTGGTGGAGTTGGGATTGGTGGAGTCTTTGTCTCCCGAGACGGTCCGCCTGCGGCTGGAAACACACGCTCAAGCCGTGGCTCAAGAAACAATGGTGCATTCCCAAGGTAGGTGGAGAATTCGTGGCGGCCTCGTGGCGGCCATGGAGGACGTGCTGGATCTCTACGCCGAGCCCTATGATCCGCAGAGGCCGGTGGTCTGCTTTGACGAGACCTCAACCCAGTTGCTGGCCGACGTCAGGGAACCGCTGCCGGCAAAGCCAGGGAGGCCGAGACGTGAGGACTACGAATACCAGTGGGCAGGGACGCGCAACCTGTTCCTCACCTGTGAGCCTCGCCGGGGCTGGCGCTACGTGGTGATAACCCGGCAACGCGCCATGCAGGACTTCGCTCACCGGATACGGTGGCTGGTGGATGAGGCCTACCCCGATGTCCCGGTGATTCGTCTGGTTCTCGACAATCTGAACACGCATCGGATGGCCTCGCTATACGGGACCTACCCAGCTTTCGAGGCCCGGCGCATTGCCAAACGGCTGGAGTTCCACCACACCCCCAAGCACGGAAGCTGGCTGAACATAGCAGAGATAGAGTTCAGCGTGCTGTCCCGGGCCTGCCTGCGCGGACGCAACGGAGATGAGGACAGCCTGGAAAGAGCCGTCAGCGCCTGCGTGTCAGAGCGGAACTCGATAGGAGCTACCAATAACTGGCGGTTCACTGCCCATGACGCCAGACGCAAACTCCACCGCCTCTATCCCAGTCAATCCTGATTTGGTCCAGCACTAGTACTCGGTCAATTTTGGTCTGATATATAGACTCAGAGACCTGATTGTCGATGGTACTCTGACTTAAGGAATATGTTGTTGTGAGGTGGCGGTGTGGTCAGAGAGAAATTCGCGGTTCGGTTGACGCGGGAAGAACGCGACCAACTGGAGCATACAGTGCGGGCAGGGAGGAGTCCGGTCAGGGTCACGACCCGGGTGCGCATCCTGCTCAGGACCGACGAGGGCTGGTCCGCCTCCAAGGTGTCCCAGTCCCTGGACGTGTCCGAGGGCACGGTGTTTCGCCTCAAGCGGCGCTTCGCCGAGGATGGGTTGGACGGGGCGCTCAGGGACCGGACCCAGCCCCACCGGTACCGCAAGCTGGACGACCGTGGCGAGGCCCATCTGATCGCCCTGGCCTGCAGCCCGGCCCCCGAGGGCCACGACCACTGGAACCTGCGCCTGCTGGCGGACCGGATGGTTGAACTGGGCGTGGTTGACTCGCTGTCCCACGAGACGGTGCGGCTGCATCTGAAAAAAACGTCCTCAAGCCGTGGCAGAAGAAACAGTGGTGCATTCCCAAGGTGAGCGCAGAGTTCGTGGCCCATATGGAGGATGTCCTGGACCTGTATGCCGAACCCTACAATCCCGAAAGGCCGGTGGTCTGCTTCGATGAGACATCCACTCAGATGCTGTCCCATGCCCGGCCGCCCATCCCGGCGGCACCCGGACACCCCAGGCGCGAGGACTACGAGTACCGGCGGGAGGGCACCCGCAACCTGTTCCTGGCCTGCGAACCCCTGGCCGGCTGGCGGCACGTAGAGGTAACCCAGCGGCGCACCAAGGAGGACTTTGCCCACCAGATGCGCTGGCTGGTGGATGAGGCCTATCCGGATGTCGCGGTGGTTCGAGTGGTCTTGGACAATCTGAACACCCATCGCAAGGCGTCGCTCTATGAGGCGTTCTCAGCTGACGAGGCCCGACGCATCGCCAAGCGGCTGGAGTTTCACCACACGCCCAAGCACGGCAGTTGGCTGAATATGGCGGAAATCGAGTTCAGCGTTTTCTCCCGCAGTTGCCTCAGGCAGCGTCTCCCGGATGAGGAATCCCTCTGCCGTGAGGTCCGCGCCCTAGAACTGGAGCGAAACGAAGCTCAAGCCCGCATCAACTGGCGCTTCAGCATCCAAGATGCCAGAACCAAACTCCATCGCCTCTACCCCATCAATTCCTGACTTGACTGAGTACTAAACTAAAGCCAAGGTGAAATACGCAGTTGCACAGGGTAAATTTGTGAAGGAACTGGGTTAGCTGGTCTCGGGAGTTACGAGGGGTTGGTGATGGGCGTGAGGGAGATAGACCGGTGTCTGGAACAGTGGCGGATGGAAGTCAAGGACTTGCGACAGCGGATGATCCTGGCGCCGACGCCCAGGGAGCGGGAGAGGTGGTACGCCGTGCTGCTGCTGGCCCAAGGCTGGACGGCAGCGGCCACGGCGGAGACTCTGGAAAGGGACCCACACACTATTGGCCGATGGGCGTCGGCCTTCGGCGAGGGAGGGCCTGCAGCCCTGATATTCGAGCAGACCGGTGGTTCCCCCCCGCCCTTGACCAAGCGCAGCAGGAGGAATTGAAAGAGGCGGTGCAACAGCCTCCCGCTTCGTCGGGCATCGGTATGGCCAACTGGTATTGGAAGGTGGTGCGGCGGTTTGCCTCGGAGCGCCTCGGCATTGAGTTGAGCCGCAGCAGTTGCCTGAACTGGATGCACCGCTTGGGATTTGCCTTCAAGCGGCCCAAGAAGCGGTTGCTCAAGGCTGATGAGGCCAAGCGGGAGGCTTTCGTGGCGGAGTACGCCGTCCTGAGGGAGGAGGCCCAACGGACTGAAGCCAGGATATTCTTTGCCGACGAGGCCCACTTCCGGGCGGACGCGGAACTGCGGGGCAAGTGGGTGCTGAAGGGCCAGCCTGCTTTGGTGGACTCGACCAGCCCGCGGTATGGGGAGAAGGCCAACTACTATTCGGCGGTGTGCCTGGAGACGGGTGAGGTGGAATGGATGGAACTGGAGGGCAACAGCAACAGCGGGACCTCGGTTGCCTTCCTGAAGCAACTGAGGGAAAAACATCCAGAGCCGATGCGGGTCATCTGGGACAACGCGCCGGCCCATCGTGGCGAGGCGGTGCGGGAATATCTGCGGACGCCCGGACTTGACCTGCGGTTGGTGAACCTGCCGGGGTACAGCCCGGACTTCAACTCCGATGAGGCGGTCTGGGGCTGGGCGAGAGAGGAGGCGACGGGCAATCTCTGCCTGGGCAGCAGGGCGGCGGTGCAGGAAAGGGTCGGCAACTTCCTGGCCGGGCTGGCCAGCCGGAGAGACGAGGTGAGGCGCCGCTGCCGGACGGTACTGCAGTCACGGGCCGAAGCACTGCTGCCGAATTCCCAGCACGATTCCTCGCCTCAGGCAAATGCACATCCCACCTTGGCTTTGGTTTAGGGTCTTTCGGTTTTCAAGGAATCACCCCATAATTCCCGTGGAAGCGTGGCTCTATCCCACGCCACCTCTGGACGCTGCATTTGCATGAGCGCCAGATGTGACCGTCAATTCTGTTTAGACCAAAGGGCACTACTCGGAAGGGTGGAGTTTCGGACATAGCCATGCTCAGACTCCTTAGTGTCACCAATTTAGCCACCATAGAACATCTCGAAATTGAGTTGTCACCCAGCTTTAATGTGCTTACGGGGGAGACGGGGGCCGGCAAGTCGATCATCGTGGATGCGCTGGGCCTTCTGCTTGGGGGACGCGCCGATGTTGGCATGGTACGTTCCGGTGCACGCCAGTCCAGAGTAGAGGGCATCTTCCTGCTCAACGGCGACATCTCTCAGAAAATCAAAGTTGCTCTGAATGAGTACGACATTGACGTAGGGGAAGAGGAGATGATTCTCTCTCGGGAGGTCAACCTGGATGGGCGCAACACCTGCCGTGTGAACGGGCGAATCGCACCTCTCAGGCTGTTGAGCACGCTGGCCCAACACCTGGTGGATATCCATGGCCAAAATCAGCACTTATCTCTTCTTCGCGTAAGTGAACACATGGATATCCTGGACAAGTATGGTGGGCTATGGCAGCTTCGCACCGAGGTTGCAGAGGGGGCCCGTCAGCTAACGGAGGTGCGCCAAGAGCTGGACCGGCTGCGGAGGGATGAAGCAGACCTTGCTCAACGGCTGGATCTTCTGAGACATCAGGCAGGAGAGATCGGTACAGCAAATCTACGCCCAAGCGAAGATGCTGACCTGACACTGGAGAGGGACCGGGTCGCGAACGCGGAGCGAATTATCACACTGGCCGATCACGCATACGGAGCGTTATACGATAGCTTCGACGGGCGCGAATCGGTAATGGACCTTATCGGGCAGGTGTCCAAGGACCTTTTACAAATGGAGCGATTGGACCCCTCATTGAGCCAGAACCTAGAGTCGGTAGACACCTTGACGCACCAGGTGGACGAGTTGGCGCGCACACTTCGAAGCTATCGTGACGGAATCGAATATAGCCCAGACCGTCTTCAGGAGCTTGAGGACCGTTTGGACTTGATCAGCGGTCTCAAAAGAAAATACGGCGGCACCATCGGAGAAATCCTGGCCTTCGGCGAGGTGGTCTCGCAGGAACTGGAGGAGCTACATCACAGCGAAGAGCGGGTGGAAGGATTGAAGTCTCGTGAGGTGGATCTTCGAAGGCAGGTGGGCCTGCTTGCGAGTCAGCTCTCCGAAGCCCGGCAACAAGCGGCCAAGAGCCTGGCTGATGCCATCCAGGAAGAGGTCGCCGGGCTGGCCTTGGGACATGCCGAAGTGCTTGTGGATATCCGTCAATCAGACTCCGAGGACGGTGTACCGGTTGGGAATGGGGATCCGGCCCCGTACGCAACACCTACTTCAAGTGGGAAGTCTATCAGGCACCTCGCGTTCAACGGGACAGGTATAGACTCCGTGGAATTTTTGATCTCACTTAACCCGGGCGAACCGCCACGCCCCCTGGCCAGGACCGCCTCAGGGGGAGAGGCCTCCAGGCTGATGCTCGCTATAAAGACCATCCTATCCACGGCTGACCAGATCCCAATACTCGTGTTCGACGAAATCGATGCGGGCATAGGAGGTCGAGTCGGGAGTGTCGTGGGGCAGAAACTATGGGGCCTCTCCAAGAGCCACCAGGTGCTATGCGTAACTCACCTCCCGCAAATAGCGTGCTACGCGGACCACCACGCCAAGGTTGCGAAACTTGCCTCCGATGACAGAAACTTGACATCGGTGGAGGTTCTGGACGGCGACGACGCTAGGGTGGCGGAACTTAGCCAGATGCTGGGCTCCGATAGCGCCGCAACCCGCACCAACGCGTCAGAGATGCTACAACAGGCTAAGAGTTGGAAGGAGAGCAAAAGGGCGCCCTCTATCCAGGAAACTCTTACATAACCGCTACGTACGTAGACTCGAATGTCAAAGGCGGAGGTAAGCTGGACTCCCGACTAACACGGTTTTTCAGTGGACGGGCGCCGTGTTGGCAGGCACGCCCGGAGCAGTTGAAATGGGTACCAGATGGTAGCCCAATTGGGGTGCTCGCTGTTTTGCAACGCGCAACGCCCGTTGTTGATATTGACTCTCGTAGTATTCGGCGCCGGCATCTACGTAGTCTTGGCCGTGGCGCAGCATGGAGTAGATGAACCTCGCCAGCTAGCAGCCCGTCCGAGAAACAGGGTTGGTGAGCCATTGAGGGTATGATGGTGCGCAGTGTCAGACGAATGGTGCGCAGTGTCAGACGAGCGGAGCGGTCAATGAGCAAGACCTACCTTCCCTACGATCCAGACCAGCAGTTGCTGCTGCCTGCGGCCCTGCAGGAATGGCTGCCCGAGGACCACCTGGCCTATTTCGTCTCCGACATGGCGGACCAGTTGGACCTCGGGGCCATCACCGCCCGCTATGAGGAGGAAAGGCGGGGCGGCCCGCCCTATCATCCCGGGATGATGGTCAAGGTGCTGCTCTACGGCTACTGCACCGGGGTGGCATCCTCACGTCGCATCGCCCAACGGCTCCATGAGGACATCGCCTTCCGGGTGCTGGCGGCCAACAACACCCCCGACTTCCGCACCGTCTCCGACTTCCGCAAGGAGCATCTGGAGGCGTTGGCCAATCTGTTTCTGCAGGTGCTGGAGCTTTGCCAGCAGGCAGGACTGGTGAAGCTGGGGCACGTGGCGCTGGACGGGACCAAGGTGAGGGCCAACGCCTCCAGGCACAAGGCGATGAGCTACGGGCGGATGAAGGAGAGGGAGGAGCGGTTGCGGGCCGAGGTGGACGAGTTGCTGCGGATGGCCGGGGAGGTGGACGATGACGAGGACCGCCGCTACGGCAAGGACTGGCGTGGGGATGAGTTGCCGGAGGAGCTGGCCTTCCGGGAGAGCCGGTTGCGTAGGATAAGGGAGGCCAAGGCGGCACTGGAGGCCGGGGCCCTGGCGGAGGCGGAGCAGGCTGAGTCCGAGGGCACAATCACCCCGGGGTGCCCGATGACAAGGCGCGGTGGAACTTCACCGACCCGGACTCCCGGATCATGCCCGGCCCGGGAGGGAGGGACTTCCAGCAGTCCTACAACTGCCAGGCGGTGGGGGACAGCGAGCATCAGGTGATCGTGGCGGCCTGTGCCACCGATCAGCCCTCGGACAAGGGTCAGGCCGTGAGCATGATTGAGGAGACCGTGAATAACACCGGCACGGTGCCGAAAGAGGTATCCGCCGACGCCGGATACTACTCGGCCAAGGAGGTGGAGGAACTCTACGCCCTGGGAGTTGACCCGTTCGTCGCGCCGGAGAAAACCCGCCACGGCTGGGTACCGCCACCGGCGCCCCGCGGCCGCATACCCAAGGGACTGTCCGTCAGGGACCGGATGCGCCGCAAGCTGCGGACGAAACGGGGACGTGAACGCTACGCCCTTCGAATGGAGACGGTGGAAACGGTATTCGGCCAGATCAAGCAGGGCCGGGGCTTCCGGCAGTTCCTGCTGCGGGGTCTGACGAAGGTGAACCGGGAGTGGCTACTCATCTGCGCCGGCCACAACCTGCTGAAGCTGTTCCGTTTCGGGGCTGGGATGTCCGGCAAGGTGAAGGGCAAAGGTGCCACTGGGAACAACAGGGCCACGTGCCGGAACATGGGCAGTGGGATTTTAAAGCGACAATCCGCATGCGTCTAACCGCGCCACGCAAGAACTGTTGCCGCTGGGTAATCCCGGCTGACCGACACCGCCAATTGTTCAATCCTCAGACAGGCCGCTAGTACTACAAGACGGGTTTAAGGTGGCGGCCCCAGCCTGCCTGTATGGCGGGTGGCGCGGCGTCTATGGTGGGAACGGCGGGCTCGTTCGTTGCGTAGCTGCGTCTCCTCTAGCCATAGCAGCAACTCCTCCGGCCCGAACTGATCCCGAGGCAGCAGCTCACGAACCACCCGATAGACTTGGGGGAGAGTGACCCGGGGCATCTTTCCCCCCCCAAGTGTCAATGGCGCCGAGATAATGGGCCACTGGGGCGGCGAGATCGTGTACCGCTGACGTGATGACTGACGGCAGTAAATTGGTCGGAGTGGGGACGTTACAGGAGTAGGAAGAGGCGGCGTTGACGGTGCGCCCTATTCTTGCTCGCGATCGTCCGGAGCTTGGGACGCGGCGTTCTCCCTGCTGCGCTTGAGCCGGTAGCTTTCGCCGTTCATCTCCAGGATGTGGACGTGGTGGGTGAGCCGGTCCAGCAGCGCTCCGGTGAGGCGTTCCGAGCCGAAGACCTCGGTCCATTCGTCGAAGGGCAGGTTGGTGGTCACCATGACGGAGCCCCGCTCGTAGCGCTGGCTGAAGACCTCGAAGAGCAGTTCTGCTCCGGTGCGGGACAGTGGGACGAAGCCCAGCTCGTCGATGATCAGCAGGTTGAGCCGGGCCAGTTGTCTCTGTAAGTTCAACAGGCGCCTTTCGTCCCTGGCCTCCATCATCTCGTGGACCAGGCCAGCGGCGGTGGTGAAACCCACGGAGAGTCCGCGCTGGCAGGCGGCCAAGCCCAGCCCCAGGGCCACGTGGGTCTTGCCGGTGCCGCTGTTGCCGACGGCGATGACGTTCTCCCGGCGCTGGATGTATTCACAGCGTGCCAGTTCCATCACCAGCGCCTTGTTCAGCGACGGGATTGCCGGGAAGTCGAGGGTGTCCAGGGTCTTGACCGCGGGGAATCGGGCGGCCCGGATCCGCCGTTCAACCGTGCGCTGGTGGCGGTCGATGAGTTCCAGATCGGCGAGGCGCAGCAGGTACTGGGGATGGTCCACATTCTCGGCGGCGCACTGTGCAGCCATCTTCCCGTACTCTCTCAGGAAGCTGGGCAGCTTCAGTTCTTTGAGATGGTGTTCCAACAGCAGCGTCGACCGGTCGTTCATGCTGCTTTCCCCGACAGCAAGGTCATGTAGTCCCCGGCGGACGTGGTGCTCACCCGGACCCGGGGCAGGTAGGGATAGAGCTCCAGATCCAGCCTCGGCGGCTGCCCCTCCAGCCGGCACAGCACCAGGTGCTTCACGGCGTCAAAGCTCAGCGACCCCAGGTGGATGGCATCTTTTACCGCTGCGTGCACCTCCTGTTTGGAGAAGGTCTCCAGCAGCCTCAGCACCTGTTGTTTGACGTCAACTACCTTTGCTGGTTCATTTGCCTTACTCGAAAACCTATGTCCGGAATCGTGGACCGACTTCACAGTATGGTTAATACCGCCCGCAGATCCGGGCCGTCCGCCCGGCCGACCCTACTACAAAGGGACGCTCTCGAGTATAGCCAGAATTGCACCCGACGTAGGATCACGCCACCATGCCAGAACTGGGGCCAGTGAAAAATGATTGGAAGGCCTATGAATGCGCCCGCATGTGGGTGGCCAGGGACGCCTACGTAAACAACCTGGACACCCAACTCCAAGTTCTCGCCCGACTACGAGCAGGTCTTCAGGGATGTGGGCCGCGGGCCTCTTGCAACCGGTCTCTGGAAATAGACAGCGTGAATGTCTGGGCTACGGGACCTGGCTCGATGTAGGGCACGAGGATTGACGAGTTGAACCCTGTGAGTCGACACTGAGTGTTGACCATTTGACCACGCGGCGCTCTGGGCCCAGGCGCCCAATCAAATCAGCGGTGTAAGACATAGAGAACCCGTTCTACGACCTGTCTATACTCAACTCCCCGTACGATTACCCCTACCGGCACTGGGAGCTGGACGAGACTGGGCAGCCGACCCAGCAGGTCATTGACAGCCGACGTGGGGCCGAGTTCATCACGCCATTCCCAAGCCGAGGCAGAGGGGAGGGGCGCGCGGTGGACGCCAAGAGCAGCTGGTCTTTGACGAAGGACAGGGTATTTCCACGGCAGAGCAGCAGTACGATGCTACCGCCGCCGTAAACGAAATTCGCCGGTACGTCGACCAGTGGCGCGACATCCCCAACCCGCGGGACTGGGGCGTGACGCCAGAGACCGCGCTGCTGCTCCAGCACTGGAGGCACCACAAATTCAGCCATTACCGCCCTTTCCTTTGCCAGGTCAAAGCAGAAGAGACGCTAATCTGGCTCACGGAGGTCGCGCCGCGGCTCGGGTAGGGGGAGAGGCTGGCACTACAGCGGTTGGAAAGAGCCAGCCTGGAGGCGAACCCCGAACTGTTGCGGGTCGCGCTGAAGCTGGCCACCGGTGCGGGCAAGACCACGGTGATGGCCATGATCATCGTGTGGCAGACCATGAACGCAGTGAGGCATCCCAATAGCCGGAGGTTCACGCGGGGCTTCCTGGTGGTCACGCCCGGAATTACCAACCGGTCCCGGTTGCGAGTGCTGCAGCCGAACGATCCCGACAGCTACTACGCCAGCAGGGAGCTGGTGCCAATGGATATGCTGGGCGACCTGCAGCGGGCGAGGATAGTCATCACCAACTATCACAGCCTGCGCCCCAGGGAGCGACTGTCGATATCCAGCGGCGAGAGAGACCTGCTGCAAGGGCCGGGCAAGCCCTTCGAAACCGTGGAGTCCGAAGGCCAGATGATGCAGCGGGCGATGCCCGAGCTGATGGCCCTGAAAAACATCATGGTGCTCAACGACGAGGGCCACCACTGCTATCGCCAAAAGCCCGGGGAGGCTGACGAAGGCCCTCTGACTTGCGAGGACAAGCGGGAAGCAGACCAGAACACCGAGGAAGCACGGGTGTGGTTTTCCGGGCTGGAGATGGTCAAGAGAAAACTTGGAGTACGTCAGGTGGTGGACCTGTCGGCCACTCCCTTCTTCCTGCGTGGCTCCGGGTACGCCGAGGGAACCCTGTTCCCCTGGACCGCCAGCGATTTCTCGCTGATGGGCGCCATCGAATGCGGCATCGTCAAGCTCCCGCGGGTTCCTGTTGCGGACAACATCCCGGGAGCCGATGTGCCGGTATTCCGCAACCTGTGGGAGCACATACGCAGGGACATGCCTCGCGCGGGAAGGGGCCGGTCGGGTGACCTGGATCCACTGGACCTTCCCACGCCGTTGCAGACTGCCCTCGAGGCCCTATACGGCCATTAGGAGAAGACTTTCAAAGAGTGGGAGGCCGATGGCACTCCCTGCCCACCCTGTTTCATCGTCGTTTGCAATAACACGGCCACATCCAAGCTCGTCTACGACTATATATCCGGGTTCGAGCGCACCAACGAGGACGGCACGACCTCGGTTGTCAACGGGAGACTCGCGCTGTTCCGAAACTTCGATGAATACGACAACCGCTACTCTGTTCCTCGCACCCTGCTGATCGACAGCCATCAGTTGGAGTCTGGCGAGAAACTCAGGGATGACTTCCGCCGCGCAGCCGCCGACCTGGTCGAACGGTTCCGGCGGGAGCGCCAGGAACGCACTGGCAATCGAGAGGAGGCCGATAAGGTATCGAAGCAGGAACTCCGGCGCGAAGCGATGAATACTGTCGGCAAGGAGGGTCGGTTAGGGCAGAACATCCGCTGCGCGGTGTCTGTGTCCATGCTCACCGAGGGGTGGGACGCCAGCACCGTAACCCACGTCCTGGGCGTCCGGGCCTTCGGAACGCACCTCCTGTGCGAACAGGTAGTGGGCCGGGCCTTGAGGCGCCAGTCCTATGAGTTGAACTAGGACAACAAGTTCGACGTCGAGTACGCCGACGTCTTGGGTATTCCCTTCGACTTCACCGCCCGTCCGGTCGTGGTAGGCCCGGGCAAGCCGCGGCAGACGGTGCAGGTGAGGGCGATGCGGCCCGAGAGGGACCACCTGGAGATTACGTTCCCGAGAATAGCCGGCTACCGGGAAGACCCTCCCAAAGAGGACCTGGTCACCAATTCCACCGACGACTCCCGGCTGGACCTCACCCCGGAGCTGGTGGGTCCGACGCAGACGAGGAACGAGGGGATCATCGGCGAGGGAGTGGACCTGAACCTGGTGCATACTGGTGACCTGCGCATGTCCACGCTGGTGCTGCACCTGACAAAGCGGTTGCTGGAAACCAAGTGGCGAGACCCCAACGAGGACATGAAGCTGCACCTGTTCGGCAAGTTGCGGAGCGTGGTCAAAGAGTGGCTGGACAACTATCTGGACTGCCGGGGTGGGACCTATCCGGCCCAGCTGATGTACCAGTCGTTGGCCGACACGGCCTGCAACCGGATCACCGCCGCCATCACCAGCAGGTACGGCGAACGTTCCGTAAAGGCGCTGCTGGACTCGTTCAACCCCGCTGGCTCCACGCGGAACGTGAATTTCACCACTTCAAGGTCCGGTCTGTGGACCACCGACGCCCGGAAGTGCCACGTCAACCTGCTGGTGATGGACAGCGACTGGGAGGCTGAGTTCTGCCGGGTGGTGGAATCGCACCCGTCGGTGATGGCATACGTGAAGAACCACAACCTAGGGCTGGAGGTGCCGTACCTGTACGGCTCCATGCCCCGGCGTTACTTCCCCGACTTCATCCTGCTGGTGGACGATAGTAACGAAGACCCGCTCCACCTCATCGTTGAGATCAAGGGATACCGGGGCGAGGACGCCAAGGAGACGAAGAACACCATGGAGGCCTACTGGCTTCCGGGCGTGAATGCCCTGGGCCACTACGGCCGCTGGGCCTTTGCCGAATTCACGGACGTATTCGACATCGAGCCCACCCTGCGGCAGGTGATTGATTCGTACTCCTTGACGACTATACACTAGGATAGTGCGCACGAAGATAGTGAATAGGAGTTCCATACTGCCATGAAAAACATCACACTAAGCGCTGACGAGGGGCTGATCGAAGAAGCCCGCCGTATAGCCGCTACCCGGAGCACTACGCTGAACGCCGAGTTCCGGCAGTGGCTGGCGGACTACGTGGGTCGAAAGCGGCAGGCTGAGAGGGCCCTAGCCGCCCTCAATGCCGTGGCGGAAGTCATAGACACCGGCGGACGCAAGTTCACGCGGGAAGAAATGAATGAGCGCCGATGATTTCCTGGACAGCAACGTGCTCGTTTACTCGGTCGATACTGGATTTCCCGAGAAACGGCAGAGGGCCATGGAGTTGGTCACCCGGAGTGTGAACGAGGCCACCGGCTGTATCAGCTTTCAGGTCGTGCAGGAAACTCTTAATGTGTTGATCGGGAGATTAGGGACGCCGGTCGACCGGCTTCGAGTCTTGATGGATGATGTCCTTTCCCCCCTGTGGCAAGTATACCCTTCAGCGCCCCTCTACCAGAGCGCAATCACGCTCCAGGGCCGCTACGAGCTCTCCTTCTATGATTCCCTAATCGTTGCCGCCGCCCTAGAAGCTGGCTGCACCCGGCTCTACAGCGAGGATCTGCAGCACGGCCAGCAGATACAGCGGCTGACGATCCTAAACCCGTTCGTGAACGAGTAACAGGGAGCAACAACCATGCCTAGAAATCTGGCCGGAAAGTGGTTTGAGTCGCCGAGCATTTATAATTGGGGTCAACAAGCGTAGCGAGGGTTGAGAATGCTGGGAGAGCGTTCGGACCAGAGGGGTCTTTGGGAAGCGGACCGGTTGTACCTGGACCACGTGGGGAAGGACACCTTCTATGGTCTGCTGGCTTCCCTGCGGGGCCGGCTGTTCCAGGACTCCGATTTCGCGGTGTTCTACTGCGCTGACAACGGCCGGGACAGCGTGCCGCCCAGCCTGCTGGCCACGGCGCTGCTGTTGCAGACCCACGACAAGGTCAGCGACGCCGAGGCCAAGGCCCGGGCCGACTTCGACATCCGCTGGAAGGTGGCTCTGGGGATTGAGGTGGAGGACAGGCCCTTCGCCAAGAGCACGCTCCAGGTGTTCCGGGCCCAGCTGATCCTGCACGACAGGGTGCGGGAGGTATTCGAGTCCAGCCTGCGCCTCGCCCGGGAGTCGGGCTACCTGAAGAGGCGCAGCATGAAGGTGGCTCTGGACACGACCAACATCCTGGGCCGGGGCGCGGTGAGGGACACCTACAATCTGCTGGCCGACGGTATCGTCAAGCTGCTGCGGGCGCTGGCGCAGGTTGAGGGAATCAGCGTCGGGAA
Organism: Dehalococcoidia bacterium; assembly: GCA_965262865.1. Lineage (GTDB taxonomy): Bacteria > Chloroflexota > Dehalococcoidia > Lucifugimonadales > UBA3495 > VXOI01. The sequence goes on along the minus strand of OZ253565.1, from coordinate 3,603,854 downwards.
ATGGGCCAAGGCCCGGGGATACGGGCGGTACCTCGCCTCCAGCATCAAGGGAGAGGCGACCATCGACTGGTCGGACAAGCGGGCGCGGACGGCACTGCTGGCGGGGATTGTGGGAGACGCGGACCGGCTCTTGGAATTATCGCGGCTGGCCCAGGGGGAGTTGCCCGAGGACGGTGCTGAGCGTCAGCAGATAGTGGCGGCGGCGGAACTGCTGGGGCAGTTGCTGCTCCAGGACATTGAGCGCAAGGGTGGCGACGGCGACGGCGATGACGGCGTGAGCCTCAAGGACGGGGTGAGCAAGGACCGGATGATGTCGGTGCACGACCCTGAGATGCGCCACGGGCACAAGAGCAGCAGGAGACGCTTCGACGGACACAAGGCGGCGATTGTGGTTGACACCGACACCCAGCTGATCACCGCCGTGGAGGTACTGCCGGGCAACGCTCCGGACAACCTGGGGGCGCTGGAACTGGTAGAACAGAGCGAGGCCAACACCGGTGTGCCGGTGCAGGAGGCCATGGGCGACGCCGCCTATGGAGACGGAGCTACCAGGCAGACCTTCGCCGACGCGGGCCGCACCCTGATTGCCCGGGTGCCGGGACGGCCCGACCGGCAGCGCTTTCCCAAGAATGACTTTGTCATCGACCTGGTGGCGGGCAGTTGCACCTGTCCGGCAGGGCAGGTCACCCACACCATAGTGCCAGCGGGACGGCGTACGGATGCCGCGGGTCGGATACACCACTTGCAGGCCTTCCAGTTCGACGGGTCCGAATGTATGACATGTCCCCTGCGGTCTCAGTGCATCCCGGCCAAGGGCAGGAAGGGACGGCGGGTGCTGATCCATCCCCAGGAGGCTCTCCTGCAACAGGCCCGTGCGTTGCAACAGAGCGCCGGGTATGACGAATATCGAGCGCGACGCGTGGTGGTCGAGCACAGATTGGCCCGACTGGTCCAGTTGGGCATTCGCCAGTCCCGCTACTTCGGACGCGCCAAGACGCGATTCCAGCTGTACCTGGCGGCTACAGTGGCCAACCTGACCCTGGTGGCGGGCAAAATCGAGCTGTCGGACAGTGTCGGCGGTGGGCTTCCGCGCCACCGCGCCGTCCTCAGTGCCGTCCCCAGTGATGTCCAGGCTGTTTCCCACGGTGTGGTCGCCCATGCTACGGCCATTTTCGGCGCTGTCCGGCTCGGACTGCTGTGGTCCCAGATTCTGTTCGCCCCGGCTTTACTGCCGAGATCTCTCTCCCCATCCAGGGCTTTTCGGCCCGGCTTCTAGGCCAAGAGGAACACGTAACCGCAGCGCCGCCGGCAAGTCAATGGAGGCGCTGCGCCACGAGCAGGAAACCTGCACCAACATCCCCACGGCAGAGTACCAGTCGATGGTGGAGGAGGATATGGAGTCGCCGCTGCGGGTGGCCTACCAGCGGCGCAACCGCGACCTGGACCCGCAGCTGGTCTGGCGGGGCAAGGACGAGCAGGACCTGGGCGACCTAAACTAAAGCCAAGGTGGGATGTACATATGGCCGGTGGTGGGGATCGGTACGAGGGTTACGCGGGAGCCCCTCTGCTCTTGATTGCAGGATGGTCCGGCAGCGGCGCTTGACCTCCTCTTTCCGCCCGGCCAGCCCATCGAAGAAGTTCCCGACCCTCTCCTGAACCAGTTCCTTGGTCCCCAAGCACAGATTTCCGGTGGCCTCCTCTCTCGCCCAGCCCCAGATGGCCTCGTCAGCGTTGAAGTCCGGGCTGTATCCCGGCAGGTTCACCAGCCGCAGGTTCACTCCGGGCTTGCCCAGCCATTCCCGCACCGCGTATCCCCGGTGGGCCGGCGCGTTGTCCCAGATCACGTTCAGCCGACCGCTGTGCCTCTCCCTCAACTGCTCCAGGAAGGCTGCCGACGTTCCTGAGTTGCTGTTCCCCTCCAGTTCCATCCACTCCACCTGGCCGGTCTCCAGGCACACCGCCGAATAGTAGCTGGCCTTCTCTCCGTAGCGCGGGCTAGTCGAGTCCACCAAGGCTGGCTCTCCCCGGAGCACCCATTTGCCCCGCAGTTCGGCGTCCGCACGGAAATGGGCCTCGTCGGCGAAGAATATCTTTTCCCCGGATTCTTGAGATTGGAATGCCAAGGCGGCGTACTCCTCCACGAAGGCCTCCCGTTTCTCCGCATCAGCCTTGAGCAGACGCTTTTTGGGGCGCTTGAACGCGAATCCCAGACGGTGCAGATAGTTCAGGCAAGAGCTGCGGCTCAGGCTGATACTGAAGCGCTCCGAGGCAAACAGCCGCACCACCTTCCAGTTCCAGTTGGCCATTACGATGCCCGACTTGGCGGGCAACTCCTGCACCGCGGCACTCAACGCCGCCTGCTGCGCCTCTTCGAGGGCGGGGGGGAACCACCGGACTGCTCGAAGATCAGGGCCGCCGGACCTCCCTCGCTGAAGGCGGTGGCCCATCTGCCGATGGTGTGAGCATCCCGGCCCAGTGCATGGCCGGTGGCCGAGGCGGTCATGTTCCGGCACAGGAGCCACAGAGCGTGCCACCGTTCTCTTTCCCGAGGCGTCGGCGCCAGGTACATCCTGCTGCGCACACCAGCCAAGTCCAACTGCCACCGTTCCAAGTCCGGTCTTATCCCCCTCATACCCATCACCATCCCCACTCAGTCTGTTCCCCGTCCTGACGCTATACCTCCCTGATTCTAGCCAACGTATATGCAGGTTCCACCTTGGCTTTGGTTTAGTGGTCAATGTGCCGCCCCTGTACATCCAGGAGAAGGTGCACCCCAAGGTGCTGATCGACGACCTGCTGCGCCAGTCGCGGAACGGCAGCCAGCCGTCAGAGTACCAGGTGGACATGTTCGCCGACTTTAACGGGCTGCCCGAGGGCGCCGACCGCACCGAGTTCTACCAGCACGAGGGCTACTGGCAGAACCGCCCTTTACAATGGCCCGCGCCGGAGTCCAACAGTCCCGCCAGGGGCGAAAGGCAAGTGTCCGAATGCCGGCCGGCAACTCCCGGGCTGCGGTTCTCATAACCCTCGCCGCCCGGAAAACACAATTCAAGCCAAACCAAGCCTTGTTCAGAGTATCCCTAGCTCGGCGTCAGCGCGTAGGTTGAGGACGCTTCAGCAACCCGGCCCTCCTCGACCAGCTTCTGCAGGTGAGTGCGTACGTTGCGGGCCGCAGCCGAGCGCAGGTTGTCGGCGAGGTCTCGAGGATAAATGACGGTCACGATTTCGTCCACAGAATCCGATCCTTTGGCGAGCGCCGCGAGCACCTGCTCCTCGCGTTCATTGCGGTGCCTCGCGTACCAGGCGATTCGAGCTGCGCCGTCGTAAATGACCTGCCCGTGGCCGGGGCAGAGGATATCCGGGTTCAGCTTTGCCAGTGTCTCCAGCGATTCCATGTATTGCCGCAGGTTGCGGACGCTGGATGACGAGTTGCCGAGGATGGTGTCGCCACTGAAGACCGCCCCATCGGCAGGCATGTGGTACGAGATGTGGTCGTCCTCGTGGCCCGGAGTGTGCCACGCTTGCAGCGATACCTCGCCTCCGGCTTCCACCGATTCCAGCTCCTGCAACGGGCGCACGACTCCCTGTCCCAGCTGATGCGTGAGGCGCGGCTCGAGATCAGGGTGGCAGCGCACTTCGCAGTCGAAGCTCTCCTGCAGCCGGTCGAGGCCGCCGATGTGGTCCCCGTGACCGTGGGTGATCAGGATGGCTGAAATGCGCGGACGGCCCAGGTCACCGTGGTAGGCCAGGATCTGGCGAGTCCAAGAGCGGTACGGCTCCCCAGAATCCACGACCACCATATGCTCGGATGGGTCACCGACGAAGTAGATCTGCGTGCCGCCGGGGTGCATCGCCCCGAAGGTAGTGGGGTCCTCCTCGATGTGAGTGCTGTAGATGTGGGGCGTAATCTGCATGGTGCGTCCTCTGCGGCGGGAATGTCTGGGCTAGTTTATCAGGCGTATGTGAGTGCGGCACCTCTCGCGGGTTCAAACGATTGGAAGGCCCCGCCCTCCCGCAAAAGGCAATTTGTTTGCCGAATGGCCAACAGGATTCCAGCTTTCGCGGATTTGGCAGTTCGGTGTACTTGCGGCTTGGAGCCCTAATGGGATTCTCGCCGGAGTAGACTGATGGCCGCAGCAATGAGGCGTTCGAGCTGACCCTGATTTGGTAGCAAGGTGATAGGGCTATGTTACGTGGGCGGGATCGATGTCCACAGTGCTTCCTGCGGGAAAGTCGACGTCGTCGAGGAATGCTGGCAGGTTGCGCCCCCGCACCAACAGGCGCCAGCGGTGGCGTCCCCGCAGGCGCGGCGGCATGCCGGGAGCTGGGCCCGAAACAACTACGTCGGTGCGTCCCTGTGCGTCGGCGCGGCGCTTGAGCTCGTCGGCGATGGCCACGGCCTGCCGCTCACATGCGTCGGCGTCGTTGTTCTGGTAGACGATGTGGGCCAGTTGGTTGAACGGGGGGTTGCCCAGCTGACGCCGCGATTCAAGCTCATGGTTGTACATTTCCTGGTAATCCTGCCCGGCGCCGGCTTGAATGGCATAGTGGTCCGGGTTGTAGGTCTGCACGTACACCCGGCCCGGTACCCTGCCGCGTCCGGCCCGGCCGGCGACCTGACAAAGGAGGCCGAAGGCCCGCTCGCCCGCCCTGAAGTCGGGGACGTGCATCCCGATATCGGCAAGCACTACGCCGACCAGCGCGACGTTGGGAACGTCAAGGCCCTTGGCCACCATCTGCGTGCCCACCAGCACCTGCGTCTCACCCGATGCAAGCCTCGCCACGGCCTCCTCGGCGGCCCCGGCGGAGCGGGCCGCGTCGGAGTCGAGACGGTCAACGCGGACCCCGGGGAAAAGCTCCCCGACCTCGGTGACCACTCGCTCGGTTCCGATTCCCAGCTGGCGAATGCGGCTGCCACGACACTCGGGGCACTGATTCAAAGGGCGCCTCGAGTAGTTGCACTGATGGCAAAGCAGACGTGCCGGGCCGGCGTGGTAGGTCAGCGAGGTGGTGCAGCGTCTGCAGGACGCAACGTATCCGCAGTCGCGGCACTGCACGATTGACGACGAGCCACGCCGGTTGAGGAACAGGATCGCCTGGTTGTCGTGATTGAGGCATTCCTGCAGAGCCTGAGAGAGGGCGCGGCTAAAGATGCTGCGGTTGCCTTCCCTCAGCTCCAGCCGCATATCGCATACCTTGACCTCGGCCAGCGGCGCGCGGGACGGTTCTGTGGAGCCGTCTGCGTGCTCAGCCGCTGCTACGCGGTAAGGGAGCGGCAGCAGGCGCACCCGTCTGCGGGTGGCGTGGTAGTAGGTCTCCACCGACGGCGTGGCGCTGCCAAGTACCACGGCGGCACCGGTACGGCGGGCCAACTCAATTGCTGTAGTGCGGGCGTGATACAGTGGAGCTGATTCCTCCTGCTTGTACGTCCATTCGTGCTCCTCGTCAATGACTATGAGACCAAGATTTTCCACCGGGGCAAAGAGGGCGCTGCGAGGCCCCACCACGACGTTGAAGGCGCCGCCACGGATGTCCCACCACTGGTCGAACTTCTGCCGGGGGGTCTGCTTGCTGTGCAGCAGCGCCACCCGGCCCGCGAACCAGGAGTTAACGCGCTCCACCGTCTGGGATGTCAGTGCGATCTCCGGCACGAGGAAGATAGCCCTTCGCCCCAAGCTGATTGCGTGGGCAATGGCGCGCAGATAGACCTCGGTCTTGCCACTGCCGGTCACTCCGTGAAGCAGGAAGGTGCGGCTGGGCATTGGGGTAGCGTCCGGGTCAGACCCGCGGCTGAATGATGCGTTCAGAGCGATGGTGATTTCCTCAAGGGCCTGTTCCTGCTCGAAGGTGAGGGTGAGCGTACCCGGGGGGTCGGCGCCTCCGGCGAACGGGACGGGCGGGGGGCCACCGGAGGTGCGCCACCAGTCCTGCGCCACAAGCCCCTTTTCCCACAGCGACTCGGCGGCCCGTGTCCCGAACTCCCGGTTGGCCTCGCCCAGCGGGAGATGGCCTGGGGGTTGTCGGACGGCGTCGAGGAGGGCCCGTTGGCGGGGGTGCAACTTCTCCTCTGCCTGGGTGGCAACCGTGGTTGGAACGAGGTACGGTTCGTACTTCGGGGCCACCCCGGGCCTGGGAATAGTCACCTCTCGCCGCACTGTGCCCTGTTCCACGAGGCGGTTGAGTTCGCGGGAGGCGCGCCGTCCAAGCAGCCTCACAAACTCGGCCTGCGACATCCGGCCCTTATCAACGAGGTCCGAGATGGCTGCCGCTGACTCCTCGCGTAACCCATTCTCTTCGTTTTCGGGTCCGGAGTCTGATTTCGCCGATGGAAAGACACGAGAGCGGACGTGGCCTTCGAATCCAGGGGGCAGCATTGGGGACAAGGCGGTGTACAAGGGACAGCGGTAGTAGCGGCTCATCCATCGACCCAGCTCGATACGCTCGGGCCCCAGTAGAGGCGCTGGGTCGACGGCCTGCAGGATGTCGCGGATGGCAAAGTCGGGCGCGGAGGAGGAAAGGTCGACGACGATGCCCTGGAGTGTCTGGGAACCAAAGGGCACCCAGACCACCTGGCCGGGCTGCACGGAGATGCGAGTTGGGATGCGGTAGGTGAAGGCGCGGGCGTGCCCTACCGGAGAATCCACCGCAACGTCCGCGTACCTGAGATCATCCACGGATCATCAGCGCCTGAGCGGATGATTCTGTAACTGGACTATCTACCGAAGGGAATTCGAGGTGAGCTACTCCCCCTCCGGTTCTTCGGCCGCGGCCCCTGTTGACTCCTCTTGGGGCGGATCTACGGCCAAGGGCTGTTCGTCGGCCTCGGCTGCCGGCACCTCAGCGTCGCCGGACTGGTCGTCTGCGCCAATGGCCTCTTCAACCACTGCCTCAGCCTCGTCCTGCTCGGCTTGGGCCTCGGCAGCGGCCTGTTCCAGTGCCTCGGCTTCGGCAGCGACTAAAGCTGCCTCCTCGTGGCGTGCGGCGGCAGCGGCCTGAGCCTCGGCGGCCCGGCGCCGCTGGGCAGGGTTCAACTCCTTGATACGGGCGGCCCGGCCCTGGAGTCCCCGCAGGTAGTACAGCTTGGCGCGGCGCACGGAGCCATAGCGGGTGATTTCCAGAGACTCAATCAACGGCGAGTGCATAGGGAAAATTCGCTCGATCCCGATGCCTCCGGAGATGCGGCGCACCGTGAAATTGGCGGCAGGACCCTTGCCGTTGTTTAGGCGGATCACAACGCCCAAGAATGCCTGGATACGCTCGCGTTCACCCTCGCGGATACGGAAATTGACGCGAACGGTATCTCCGGCGGAAAACCGCGGGATGCGCGGATTGGCTTCAAGTTTGTATATTTCGGAAGCATTCATTGTCGAGTCTCTGTCCGTTTGTAGCTGGTGAAATAGATGGCCGCGCTGGGCCGATAGTATCGCCTGCAACCCTGCTTAATCTGGGTCAGGGTGGACGCCAAACCGGGGCAGGCGGGTCGAAAAACGGCGGCCTCGCCTGATGGTGGGCGGTAGTGGACTCGAACCACTGACCTCTTGCGTGTCGAGCAAGTACTCTAACCAACTGAGCTAACCGCCCGAGTTGCATAGAAGTGTAGCAACCAAGGTGGCGGCGGTCAACAATCGTTGCTACGGTCTTTCTCCGGGGTTCGCCGCTCGCTGATATAATTTGCCACAACACCAAACTTCATCCACCAGCATTGCGGAGGCCATTTTGGAGCTTGGAGAAACAACGCGGGTACTGTTGGACGCCAAAAAGGCCGCTGGTCTGAGCTTTGCCGACTTGGGGAAGGCCATTGGGCGGGATGAGGTTTGGGTGGCTGCACTACTGTACGGCCAAGCCAGCGCGCCACAGGACGAGGCGCTCAAGCTGGCGGAGATTCTGGGCGTTGGTTCCGAAATTGCGAACGAGCTTACCGAGCCTCCTTCCAAAGGGCTCGGACCCGTAGTACCCACCGACCCGCTGATCTACCGGTTCTACGAGATTATGCAAGTCTACGGGATGCCGCTGAAGGACGTGATCCACGAGAAGTTCGGCGACGGGATCATGAGCGCCATAGACTTCACAATGAACGTGGACAGGGAGGAGGATCCCGAGCACGGTGACCGCGTGAAGGTCACCATGTCGGGCAAGTTCCTGCCTTACAAGCGTTGGTAGTGTCCCGCTAGCTAGCCGCAGAGGCCGGGGGATCCTGGAACCTTCCCCGTTTGGCTGAGAGTCCCGTACCACTGACAGCCGTTCGTTCCAAATCGGGCTGCCTACTCCTTCTGTAACCGGGCTGCCTACTCCTTCTGTAACTGGGTTGGGGGCAAACCGTGACGCGCCCGTTTATCGGGCATCTTGGACAGCAGCCGGCGGGCGGCCCAATGTAGCGACCAGCGCTCCGACGGCTGCGACGGCGGCCCCGATCATGAACACGTCGCGGTAGGCCCGCAGGAATGCTGAGGCCTCCGCTCCCACGCTGCCAGCCAGTTGGGCCAGGTGATGATCCCCGCGGGCCGCGAATATTCCGCCGATGATCACTATGGCAAATATGGAGCCCAGCGCCTGGGTCAGCGAGAGCATCGCGCCTGCAGTGCCGAACCGATCGGGGTCGACGCTCTTCATCACCAGAGAATAGCAGGCTGCCTGTACCAAGCCGTTCCCCGCTCCGGTGAGGGAGACCCACAACGCCACCCCGGCCAGGGACGATTCCGCATCCAGCAGCCCCATCATGGCCAGCCCAGCCGCAATGCTGAGCATGCCCACAGTGCCCACGATACGAGTGCCGATGCGGTCGCTCAGCCAACCTCCCAGCAGGGACATGGCCACGCCGCAGACGGAGGCCGTGGCCAACAACGCTCCCAGAACTTCCGGCCCACCCCCCAATGTGTCGGCGACATAGAAAGGAAAGATGAACCAGACAACAAAGGAGGAGAGGTAAACAAAGGCCGAGCAAGCGCCTGCCACCACGAACCCCCGGTTGCGAAACAGTCCAAGGGGCAACACGGGCCAGGCGGCAGATCGCTCGATGCGCCAGAAAAGGCCCAGCAGCGTCGGTGTCAGTACCAGCATCGCCAGGACCTGCCACGTTGACCACCCGATTTCCCGTCCCAGCCGCGTACCGATGATCAGACACAACAGCCCGGCGGCGAGGGTCAGCGTCCCGGTCAAGTCAAAGGCGGGACCTCGCCTTGAGATCGGAGGGTCCCGGTCGAGGAAGAACCAGGCCAAAATCAAGGCTGCTGTCATAAACGGGACCCGGCCCCAGAAAACCCACTCCCACTCCCAACCCAGCCAGCCAGCCCCCACCAGCAGCCCTGCTCCGATGGTGCCGCCCACCATGCCGAGGGCCTGACTCGCCGTGGTGAACCCCATGCTCAATCCGCGACGGTGCGGAGGAAAGAGGTGGGCAGCGATGGCAGGGGCCACCGCGTACATGCAGGCAGTGCCGATGCCGTGCAGCACGCGGAAACCGACTACCGAGGCAAGGTCGGGGGACAATGCGATGCAGAACATGGAGACCAGGTAGGCCATCCCGCCCCAGAGGTAGACGCGGCGCAGGCCAAAGCGGTCGGCGAAACTGCCCGTGCCCAGCACCAGGCTGGCCCTGATGCCCATGAACACCACCAGCGCCCACTGTACGCTCTGCAGGTCGGCGTCGAGGTCGGCGGCCAACTCGGGCAGAGCGACGTTGACCGAGAAATCCAGCGCGGCCAGGAACATGGCGAGGCCGGAGGTGGCGCCGATCAGCACATCGCGCCAGCGGCCGCCGTGGACCAGAGGGCCGACAGCGGCGCTAGCGGCGTTCAAGCGGGCAGCTCGCGGGGCGGGTGAGGCAGGAGTGGTCGTTGGCTGTGAGTCGGCGTGAATTCATGGTTAGTGGATTCTACGCCATGCAGGGAAGGGCACCGTAGTGTACGGACACGACGGAGGAAGAGGGCAATAGTGGGGTTGGTAGAATGCGCCCCGCACGCTTAAAGCGACCAAGCTGAGAAAAACCATACCCCGGAGTCATCACCAATCTTCTGCAGACGACGGGGACGGGAGCATCCGGAGCCTACAATTTCACGGTAACGCAGACATAATTAAGACGCAAGCCTTATTTTTTAGCGACCTTCGTATTTCCATATTAAACGACCTGATTGGGCCTTATCATCGATTGAATTGGCAAACCGAGACGGCAGTATTTGCGGCTTATGTTTGGAATATGGCCCTATGCGAAAGCCTCTACCCTTCCCTCAATGGCTTTGAAATCGCTTTGCGCAACGGGATTCATGTCCCAGCCATGGGAGAATTTGGAAGCGAGCACTGGTTCAATAGTAGACTGAAAACGCAAGAGGATGAACTGCTGAACAGGGCACGTCACCGAATCGATCCTTCCGGCGTAAAGCTCGTTCGTAAAGCTCGTTGCCTCGGCAGAGATCGTGGGCAGCCTCAGTCTCGGTTTCTGGGTGAATCTACTTAAGGGCCGCTACGAGCGGGTTCTTTGGCCGCGGTTGCTTCGCAAGGTTTTCCCTTACGCTACCAAACGCCAGTCTAGCCGAGAGGTTTAGTACCAACGTCTGAATCGCATCCATCGTCTCCGCAACCGCGTCTTCCACCACGAGCCGATCTGGCACCTGCAGGACTTGGAGCTACGGCATAGGGAAATCCTCGAGACCATCGGGTGGATCAGCCCGGCTGTGCTGGCTATCACGAGAATGCTGGACAGGTTCTCCAGCGTTTATACTATGGGGCCACAGCGCTATACAGAAGAACTCGATTCCGTAGCTCAGAGTTGGAGAGCGAAGTAATCGGGTCAGGAGGGTAGTGATGGTTCAGAACACCGGAGGATTTGACGCACTGCTTCAGGAGGAGCGGAGCTTTCCGCCGCCCTCTGATTTTACGTCTCAGGCCAATATGGCTGACCCCGATATTTACGCGAAGGCCGCCGCCGACCCGGAGGGGTTCTGGGCGGGACTCGCCGAGGAGCTGGACTGGTTCCAGAAGTGGGATACCGTGCTGGACTGGAGCGACGCCCCGTTCGCCAAGTGGTTCATCGGCGGCAAGCTCAACGTATCCTACAACTGCATAGACCGGCACGTGAAGAACGGGCGGCGTAACAAGGCAGCCATCGTCTGGGAGGGCGAGCCGGGCGACTGGAAGGTGTACACCTACGGCGACCTTCTGCGCGAGGTATGCCAGTTCGCCAACGGGCTGAAGAGCCTGGGCGTACAGAAGGGAGACCGGGTGACCATCTACCTCCCCATGACGCCGGAACTGCCCATCGCCATGCTGGCCTGCGCCCGCATCGGCGCCCCCCACAGCGTAGTCTTCGGCGGGTTCAGCGCCGAGTCGCTGCGCGACCGCATCAACGACTCCGAGTCCAAGATCCTGATCACCGCCGATGGCGGCTACCGGCGCGGCGGCATCGTGCCTTTGAAGCAGAACGCCGACGACTCGCTGGACGGCGCTCCCAGCATCGAGAAGGTTGTGGTGCTGCGGCGCACTGGCAGCGCCGATGACAAGATGGTGGACGGCCGCGACATCTGGTGGCACGACCTGATGGAAGGCCAGCCAATGACCTGCGAGCCGGAGCCGATGGACAGCGAGGACATGCTGTTCCTGCTCTACACCAGCGGCACCACCGGCAAGCCCAAGGGCATCGTCCACACGTCCGGCGGCTACCTGCTGGGCGTTCAGGCCACGGCAAAGTGGATCTTCGACCTGAAAGAAGACGACGTTTACTGGTGCACCGCCGACATCGGCTGGGTGACCGGGCACAGCTACATCGTCTACGGCCCGCTGGCCAACGGCGCGACGACCGTTATGTACGAGGGCTCGCCGGACTACCCCGACCGCGACCGCTTCTGGGCGGTGGTGGCCAAGTACGGAGTCAGCATCCTGTACACCGCGCCCACGGCCATACGCACGTTCATGCGCTGGGGCGAGAGCTACCCTGACCGGCATGACATGTCCACCCTGCGGCTGATGGGTACCGTCGGTGAGCCGATCAACCCCGAAGCCTGGGTCTGGTACTGGCAGCACATCGGTGGGGGCCGCTGCCCGGTGGTGGACACTTGGTGGCAGACCGAGACCGGTAGCATCATGATCGCGCCGATTCCCGGACTGACCACGCTGAAGCCCGGCTCGGCCACCAAGGCATTCCCCGGCATCGAAGCGGAGATCCTGGACGCAGACGGCAATCCCGTCGGCCCCGGGGGTGGCGGCTACCTGGTCGTCAAGCGGCCGTGGCCATCGATGCTGCGGACTGTCTACGGCGACCCGGAGCGATTCATCGACACCTACTGGTCCCGCTACGACGGCATCTATTTCACCGCCGACGGCGCCCGTATGGACGAGGACGGCTACTTCTGGCTGCTGGGCCGGGTGGACGACGTGATCAACGTGTCGGGCCACCGCATAGGCACCATGGAGGTGGAGAGCGCGCTGGTGGACAACCAGAAGGTCGCCGAGGCCGCCTGTATCGGCAAGGAGCACGCGGTCAAGGGCCAGGCCGTCGTCGCCTTCGTCACGCTGAAGGACGGCGTGGATATGTCCGATGACGTCATCACCGAGCTGAAGGCGCATGTGGCCGGCAAGATCGGTGCCATGGCCCGCCCCGACGACATCCACTTCGCCGCCGAGCTGCCAAAGACCCGCAGCGGCAAGATCATGCGCCGCCTGCTGCGCGACGTGGCCGAAGGCCGCGCCCTGGGCGACACCACCACCCTTGCCGACCCAGCGGTGGTAGATTCGCTGAAGGCGCAGTACGGGGACGACGAGTAGGCTCCAATTGACTTTGAATTGCAGGGGCGTATATTCTTGCGCCCCTGAACCAGACGGTATTCACCGTGACACAAATCACGGAGGATTCGCAAATGGCAACCCCTGCACCGGATGTAGAGGCCACTCGCAATCACGTTTTCCATTCTCGCCAGTACATGGAGAATGCGCTGGAGGCACTCCAAAAAAACGAGCCGGGAAAGGCAGGGGAATTGATCTGGGGTAGCATTACGCAAGCTGTCCACGCCGTGGATGCCTGGCGCGGGCCAGTGATAGGTGGCCATCGAGGGCTACTAAACTTCGCTAGAAATATTGGCGAGGAAATTGACGATGAGAATTTTCCCAATAATTTTTTGTCGGCGAAGAGTCTCCACGACAATTTCTATCACCCGGAACTGGAAATGAGAGACGTCGAAGTTGCGTTGCCGGGTATTCAACGGGCCATCTCGCAAGTCTTGGCCCTTCTGCCCGGGGAAATCCGGGACAATGCTTCTTCCAGGTAAGATATTATGTGCGGACTTTCGTTGACGATATAGGCCGCAAGTTTGGGAAGAACCAGGATTAAAACGCTCGTGATGGAGTGTGCATATTATGGCAACTTACAAGAAGCATGAGGCCCAGGAGTGGGCTTGGGAGACGCTGAAGGGGCAGTGGACGACGCTGATAACTCCCTTCACGCCCGACAACCGGTTTGACCGCGACGGGATGCGGCGAAATATGCGCCGTGTGCGTAGCCTCGGCACGACCGGTGCAGGGTGCACCTGGGGCATGGGGGAGTTCTGGAGCCTCACCCATGAGGAGAGGCTGGACGTGATGGAGACCGTTGCCGAAGAGGCCAACGGCGGGTGGCCCATCGGCGCCCACGTGACCCATACCTCCGCCCCCGAGATGCTGTCGCTGGCCGCCAACGCCGAGCGTCTTGGGTATGACCTGCTCATTGTCGCGCCGCCGTACATGGTGACAAAGGTCGAGGACCAGGTGGTGGAGTACGTTCGCCTGCTGGCCGAACACACCAACCTCGCCATCATGTTCTACAACTCGCCGCAGTTCGGCATAACCATGAGCGTGAACGGGCTGGAGCGGCTGTGCAAGCTGCCCAACGTCGTGGGCGTCAAGGAGGCCAGCTTCAACCAGCAGCTCTCCATCGAGGCGCACCTGACGCTGGGCCGCGACTCCGTCATCAGCACTCCGGACGAATGGATTTACTTCAAGGGCCAGGAGCTGGGCATCAACCAGCAGGTGATGTTCGCCAACACCTCGGACTGGCGCTTCGACGTTCCCGGCGCCAACAATTACGTGCGGTGGATCGACCGGGCCTGCCAGGGCGACCTGGACGAGGTTTTCTACGACCAGCACCTGCGCCGCCTGAACGAGCTGTCGGACGCGTGGTGGACGCGGACGGTCGACAAGTACAATGGCGCGTTGCCTGTCTCCCTGGTGAAGTACTGGGGTGAGCTGATGGGAATGGCCGCCGGGCCGCCCCGCCTGCCGCTGCTGGATATGACCCAAGAAGAGAAGGCGCAGCTGCGGGAGGAACTGGAGCCGCTGAAGCCTCGCGTGCCTGAGACTCTCCGGTCGGAGTCAAAGGTGTTGAGGAGCGAGGATAGGCCGACCTACAGTCCTCGACCGGTCTATGCCAGACCGACAGACCCGCAATCGCGCACGGCGTGGCTCACCGGCAACGACAACTTCGCATCGGGCATGCTGCTGATGGTCAGCGTCCAGGATGTCGACGAGGCGCTGGAGGCCGAGCAGGGCGGCGCTGATGTGGTGGACGTGAAAAACCTGCAGGAGGCGATGGTCGGCTCCGGGCACCCCTCCACCGTGCGACAGGTGCGCGGCATCATCCCGGTGGAGAAGCACGTCAGCGTTACGCTGGGTGTGGTGCCGAACCAGGCCGGCACCGTGGCGATGGCGGTTTACGCCGCGGCTATGATGGACGCCACTTCGGTCAAGGTCGGGTTCCGGGTCGCTGACTACGACACCGCCGCCGAGGTACTGCTGGAGTCGCGCCGGGCCCTGGACGGGTTCAACACCAAGCTGGTCGGCTCGCTGTTTGCCGACAACGAGCTGTACGAGGGTGGGTTGGACTCGCATCTGATGGTGCAGCTTGCCAAGGACGGTGGATGCGACGGGTTCCTGATCGACACCCTGACCAAGGACGGACGCAACCTGTTCGACTTTATGCCCGAGCCGGTGCTTAGACAGATAGTGCTTGAGGGCAAGCAACTGGGTATGAGTACCGCACTGTCCGGGCACCTGAAGATCAGCGACCTGGACGAGCTGGCCCGCATCAACCCCGACATCGTGGGTGTCCGAGGCGCCGTTTGCGCTTCCGGAGACCGTGGCCGTGCGGTGGCCTGGGAGGCAGTGGCCGAGTTCAAGCGCCAGCTCGATATGCGCAAGACCGGCGAAATCGCTGTCCACTCCGAGCCTGCGCCGGTGACCACCTCAAACGGATGGGTGGTAATTGATGGGCGCGGCAAGAGCTGCGCCGGCGTCATAGCCGCACTAACTCGGCAGATGGAGCAGGATCGGGAGTCCTTCGTCGAGGCGATACTGGCCGATGCGCTGAATATCTACGATGTCACGCTATGGGCCGAGCAGGCGGGACACAGATTGCTGACCCAACGCAAGGACCCGGATGGCGCGGTGCGCGTGTTGATTCAGCCGTAAATGAGACTATGTCGTCCTTCAAGATAGGAACGGAACAACGCAGAGCGAATCTCGGGAATTCTGTCGGGGCAGCGAATCAGCCGTCCCGGCAGGCACTTTCTGGACTACTAGACATATAACGTATTGATTACAGCTTGCAGCCCATATAGAATTACACACTGTCGCGCAAGCCCAACCGGGGCGACGTTACTTTATGCCAGAAAGGGAGGACCTGTGGATTGACCGTTCTAGGTTGTCATGTTTTGCTGGAACTGAGGGATTGTAACCCCACCCTGCTCAACGACCTCAACTACATACGTCAGGCGATGCTGACGGCCGCCAATGACGTAGGCGCCACAGTCGTCGGAGAATCCTTCCACAACTTCAGCCCCCAGGGCGTAACCGGAATTTTAGCTATCGCCGAGTCCCATATTTCCATACACACGTGGCCGGAATATGGGTATGCTGCCGCGGATATATTCACCTGCGGCTCGTCCTTTTCCGTCACGGACGCGGCCCGTCGCTTGGCGGAGCAGCTGGAATGCCGGGACGCGGAGTTTAAGGAGATCGAACGGGGGCTTGTAGCTCAGCCCGTCTCCGGCTGAGTACCCTGCAGATGGAACTTACCGGTAACTGGTTCGCTGAGAGCGTGTCCCCCGATCTCGCCGTGTTACTGCGGCTGAGGGCTGTTCTTTTTTCTGGAACCACTGCCTATCAGAAGGTGGAGGTCTTGGACTCGGCTGTGTTCGGACGGAGCCTGGTCCTTGACGGGAAAACGCAGTCTACGGAAACAGACGAGTTCATTTATCACGAATCACTAGTGCACCCGGCGATGCTATTTCACCACGATCCGAAGTCAGTGTTTATCGGAGGCGGGGGAGAAGGCGGCACCCTCCGTGAGGTCCTGGCCCACAGGGCAGTGGAAAGCGCCACGATGATTGACTTGGACCAGGAGGTCGTCGAGCTTTGCCGCACACACCTGCCCAACCACCACCAGGGCAGCTTCGATGATCCCCGTGTGACCTTGCGCCACGAGGATGCGCGCGGATTTCTGCAATCCCCAGGCGACGGTTTCGATGTGATTATCCTGGACTTGGTCGACCCTCTGGAGGAAGGAACCGCTTACCTGCTCTACACCGAAGAGTTCTACCGCATCGCCAAGGCGCGCCTGAATCCGGGTGGTGTGTTGGTGACGCAGTCGGGGCCGGCGGGGCTGCCCAACCACCAGGAATGCTTTACCACCATTTTCCACACTCTTAGCGAAGTATTTGACCACGCGGCGGCGGCGCAGGTGCACGTGCCTGCCTTCCAGACCCTGTGGGGATTCACCATCGCCTCCGACGCTCCGCTGCAACAGCCGGAGTCCGAACTTGACGACGTCATAGCCCGGCGCGTCAGCAAGCCGCTGAGGCACTACGACGGAGAAACGCACCGGGGGATGTTTGCCCTGCCCAAGTTCCTGCGGGAAGGAATCGAGAGAGAGAACCGAATCAACCGGGACGATCACCCCGTATTTATGGCCTAGCGAGCCGGGAAGCACTTCTCCCCTCTCTTCCTGAGCCCACCCATCGTAAACACGTGACTTGGTCCATCTGCATTTTCCTACCAGGAAATTCAGGCAGAAACCGCAGATACGATGGTGCGTGGACGTCCTGGCCCCTGCCGCTACTCCTGGAATGACTTAGGGGCGCACTATAGTGCGCCCCTAAGTAAAACAAGCTACGTTCGAACCCCGGAGTGCTCTCCAGGCAGACCTCTTGTACCTACTCGCCTTCACTCCAAGCGTTCTGGAGTTCGTCCTCTTCTATCAAGTCCTCTTCGTCTTCACCAGCGTCGGCGGCGATGAGGTGGTCAACCAAGTCGCCCTCCCGAACAGGGCGCGCCTGCGCAGCCCACTGGGTCACACGGGTAGGGAACGATACGACCTTCTGCAGGCTGCGGTGTCGCGACGTTTCGTGGATCATAATGCTGATGCCATCGTCGCCGGCGACCAGGATCGCGGCTGCGTAGGTGTTGCCCCCCTCCATCAGGCGACTCAGCCGGTGCCCGATGTGCGGGTCCACCTGTCCGAGAAACTCGCCGCCGTCGCTGTAAACGCTGATGGCGTGATGTTCGATGACCAACTGAACGGGGTCGCCTGGAGAAACGAGGGCGGGCGACACGGTTCGCGGGGTATGCAGCAGCGTAGTAGTCGCGGACTTGCCGCTTTCGCCGATGAACAACTGGGGCGCTCCGGCGGCTCCCCGGGCATGGCGGGTGCTCGCTGCCGAGCTACCGCGCATCTGGTCCAGCCGGGTGCGGTTCTTGCGTGCTATGTTGTTGTGAGGGGCGATCAGGCAGACGCGATCCACGATTGTGTTGGCCTCGTCGTACTTGCCCACTTCGATGAGTGACTTGGTCAGCCGGTTCATGGCCTCCACATCGTCTGCGAACAGCTCCAAGATGGCACGGTTCACCTCAGCGGCACGTTCCCACTCGCCCCTCATCGCCAAGGCGATTGCCTCCCGGTCCAGATCTTTCCTGAATTTTGCCCCCCTGGCGGAGGCCTGCGATTCCGAGTTCATTTTCTCCTTCCATTACGTGCATTGCCCGATTCGGTAATCCTGGAGAAAGATACAGCTCTCTCCCGGTGTCCGCTATTCCCGGACCATTCGAGGGTGATTGAATTTTCCCCTCGATATTCTACAGATACACCCGTGGCGGGGCAGCGGTCAATAGGATTATCGACCTTAAATGTGGAGAAATTATGGGGAATTAGTGAACTGCGCCGTCGACGCAGAAGTCGGATTTTAACGGCCGGGAATACTTCGGTGCCGCCACCTGATGCGTAACAAATCGAGAGTCATCGAAAAGGCGTCACGAATAGGCCTTACCTTGCTGTGTTCCCGGTAATACCAGTCCACGCCAATTTCGGCGATCGTCAGGCCAAGACGGCGGGCGAGATGGAGCACTTCGACGTCGTAGGAGAAGCCATTCATGGTGGCGCGGCCGAACAGGATAACGGCGGCATCGCTCTTGAAGCACTTGAATCCGCACTGAGTGTCAGCCAATTCGGGCGCCGTCAGGCGACGCGAGAACGAGTTGAAAACCCTTCCCATCAAGTGCCGTCGGCCCGGTTCGCCGTACCGGGCGGATCCAGGGGCCTCTCGGGAACCCACGGCCACATCCACATCGCCGCTCCGGGGGGGCAGCAGCCGTTCCACCTGAGCGATGGGAACTGAGAGGTCGGCGTCGCAGAGAAGACGGAATTCGCCTTTGGCAGCGAGCATCCCGTTGCGCACTGCCCATCCCTTGCCGCCGTGGAGCAGGGGAAGAATCCGTATCCTGTGATCGTCCCTGGCTTCTTCCTTCACCAGTGGAGCCGTGGCATCCACACTGCCGTCGTCGGCGACGATTACTTCCCACTCGTAGCTCTGCGCCCTGAGGTAGGCGATGACCTCGCGCACGGTCTGGGAAATTCGTAGTTCCTCGTTGTAGGCCGGGATGACAACGGACAGGTGGGGATGTGCGGGACTTTGCTGATCGGAGTGCGAAATGGGGACATCACTCCTGGAAGTTGGAGGACGCGATCAATGCAGGACAAGAATTGAAAAAGCAGAAATAATCGGATTCAGGCTGTCCGCTTCCCGCCAATAGGCGGGGCTCCCCGCTGCTCGCCGGAGCGGTAGTTCAGCTCCGGTCCAACTGAAAACCCTCATGGAGGAGGCGCACCGCCTCGCGTGCCTGCGCCTCATCAATTATACAGGATATGCGAATTTCGGACGTGGTGATCATATCGATATTCACCCCGCCGTTGGCCAGTATCCGGAACATCCGGGAGGCATAGCCGGGCGTGTTCTGCATCCCGGATCCCACAATGCTGACTGCGGCCAAGCCGGTGGCGCTGACGACTCCGGCGGCACCCAGTTGTGGGGCAATGGCCTCGACGAGGCGCAAGGCGTTGGGCAGGTCCGTTCGGCTGACCGTGAAGCTGATGTCTGTGGATTTGTCTCCCCCGGTGTTCTGCACGATGGTGTCGACGCTGATGCTGGACTCGGCCAGCGGTTCGAACACGGCCGCGGCCAACCCCGGCCGGTCAGGCACGCTCTGCACCGTGATCTTGGCGACGTTTGCGTTGTAGGCTATCCCGGTTACTTTGATTCTGTCTTCCATCTGATTCTCAGCGGACTGTTGGTTCATGGTTGTACGTTCAGTGTAAGGTTGTCCATCGGCGGGTGGCCCAGTGGCGAAAGCGTCGGTGGGTCCGTTGCCAATCTCGTGTATCAGGGTCCCCGGGGCGTCGCTGAAGCTGGAAGCCACGTAGATCGGCACGCGATAAACGCCGGCCAGCTCAATAGACCGGGGGTGCATTTTGGCGCCTAGGCTGGCTAGTTCCAGCATTTCCTCATAGCCCACCTCATCCAGCTTGCGGGCGTCTGGTGCGATCCGGGGGTCGGCGGTATAGATGCCCTCAACATCAGTGTATATTTCGCAGCGGTCGGCCTGCAGGGCCGCCGCGATGGCTACGGCGGTGGTGTCGGACCCGCCCCGGCCCAGCGTGGTGATGTCGTTCTCCGGAGTGATGCCCTGGAACCCCGCCACGACCACGATGCGTCCGGCGTCGAGCTCGCGGCGCACCCGGGCCGTCTCGATACGACTGATGCGTGCTCGGCCGAAGCTGGTGTCGGTGCGGATGCCCGCCTGTGGTCCGCTCAGGCTGATGGCCTCGTGTCCCAGTTCCCGGAGCGCCATGGTCAGCAGAGTGGACGATACCAGTTCACCAGTAGAGAGCAGTAGGTCCAATTCCCGGGCGTGCGGCTCCCTGGAGATGGTATGCGCCAGGTCGATGAGTTCGTCGGTGGTGTCGCCCATCGCCGAGACTACGACGACTACGTTAGCTCCGGACTTCTGCACGGCGCCGACCCGCTTGGCTACGTTGATAATCTTCTCTGCGTCGGCCACCGAGGAGCCGCCGTATTTCTGGACTATGAGGGGCATTGTTCTGGTTTCTCTCAACCCTTGGGTTCCGATGGAGGAACGAGGGAGCGGCCTATTCCAGTTAGTTCGTCTCTCTACGACAACAGGTGGGCGCCCAAGACGGTCGGCTGGGTCACTCTCACGGTGCCCTCCACCGAGGCCTGGCGGGCTGCCTCGGCCATTTCGTAGGCGACGGTCATCTCGCGTCCCTGGGCCAGGGCCAGAACAGTGGAACCACTGCCAGACAGAAACGCGCCAAGGGCCCCGGCGTCCCGGGCGGCTTTCATCAGGAGTTTCATTGCAGGGAAAAGGGGCTGCCGGTAGGGCTGGTGGAGCCTGTCCTGGGTGGCCACGGCCAGGTATTCGGGGTGGTTGGTGGCCATCCCCGCAACCAGCAGGGCGACCCGCGCCATGTTGTGCACCGCATCCTGCACTGAGAGCTGCGGCGGCAGCACGGCTCGGGCATCGGCGGTCGCAATACGTGTTTCCGGTATGAACAGGACGGCGTGAATCGCCGCGGGCACGCTGACTGGCACCGTGTAGAGAGTGCTCTCTTCGGTGACAACCAGCTGCAGGCCGCCCATCACGGCAGCGGCGACGTTGTCCGGGTGACCCTCAATGGTCGCAGCCATTTCCAGCAGCTCGCGGGAGCTGAACTCGCCTCCAGCCAGGGCGTTGGCGGCGGCCAGACCGCCGGAGATGGCGGCGGCGCTGCTGCCCAGCCCACGGGCCAGCGGAATTTCGTTCTCGCAGCTCACCCGCACGGGAGGCATGGCGCGTCCAAGCTCGCGGTAGAGAAACTCCATAGAGCTATAGACCAGGTTCTCCGGTCCGTCCTTCAGCTCGCCCTCACCCTCTCCGGAGACCGAGACTACGGGAAGGGCGTCATAGGCCAGGAGTTCCACCTCCAGGGTGTTCCAGATGTCCAGCGCCATTCCCAGGCAGTCGTAACCTGGACCGAGATTGGCAGTAGTGGCCGGGGCGGCAACGCGAATGGCGTTCTCTGAACGAAATTCCTGGTTCATCACAGTTGTCCACTGGGGCGCGGGGGGAGCACGTCGGCGAAAATGTAGCGACCGACGTCCAGGTTCTGCCGGAAGCGGGCTGCCGCGTCGCCGTCAAGGCCGGGGCCGCAGCCGATGATCGGCACTGTGGTCTCATGGGCCGAGCCGTGGGAACGCAGGCCGACCGGCATGGTCACCTCGGCCGGGTCTCCGAATACGGTGGCGGGATCGGCCAGCACGAAAATGTCGCCGACCCGCTCCGGCATCAGGTGAAACCGCGCTGACGCCTCTTCGCCGGAGACTGCGTCCTCCACCCCGTCGAGGTTTCGCAGGGTGTCCAGGGCGGCGTTCAGGTCGGACGAATCATCCAGGTGAACGTATATGCTGCCGCCGAGATTTGAGTGATGGACGACGTAGCGGTCCTTAATGACCGGTATCGCCTTGGCCCTGATGCCATAACGGGCCAGCTCGCCGGGCAGGTGCAGCATGCGTGTCTTGTCGGACATTCCGTGGTCGGCGGTTACGAGCATGCGAGCGGCGGGTGCCTGGTCCAGGACGGCGCCGAGCCCCTCGTCAAGCAGTGTTACATGCCGGGCCGATTCGGGGTTGCCAGGGGCATAGGTGTGCATCGCGTAGTCGGTCGTGGTCAGGTACACGAGATCGAATGGCTCCCGCGACATCGCGTAGCGACCCGCGTCCAACACCCAGCGGTTGACCTCCAGGGAGTAGATGTGAGGCGGCTCGCCGACGCCATCGACCACCCAACCGGGTGGGTCCTCTGACGAGATGCTGACCGTGGCACCGTCGCCGAGCAGGCGGCGCAGCTTGTCCTTGGCGGTCACCAGCAGGGAGCGCAGGCCGCAGGCCGTTGCTCTCTGAAACATGGTTTCGGCGCGTAGGAACTCGCCGGACTCCATGTAGAACTCCTCGCCTCGCTGCCGGTCGAGCAGGTAGTTGGACGTAATGCCGTGCGTCTCCGGGTAGCTGCCGGTTACCAACGACACATTGTTGACGTTGGTAACGCTGGGGGTCATGCCGCTCCCGTTCACCTGGAACCCTCGCTGCGCCATTGCGGCGAGGTTGGGCGCCTGGCAGGCGGCCAGATATTCCGGGTCAAGCCCATCAATGAGAACAACAACAATAGGGGTGTTCAAGGCGTCAACCGATCATTCGTATTCGCCGGCAGGGTTTCGGGGCAACCGCGTCACACGCGGAAGATCCCCCCAAGGCGGTCCCGCGTCGCGAGGCTCGGCCCTCTGTATGACCGAGCCCGGCCGCAGTTTAATTCTAACAGACGGCCAAGGTGGCTCAGCCGGCGTGCTTTTTTGCCACCTTAAGGTAGTCGAGCGCCAAGCGGGGAAGCAGGAATCGCTGCATGACACTGTCGTGGGCCGCTGCGCCGATATTGCCGGCAAGGGAATCATCCTGCATAAGCGCCACGATGCGGTCCGCACATTCCTGGGGCGATGATACGAGATACCCGCTGACACCGTCTTCGATCTGGATGCGGATGCCCCCGGCGTCGCCGCCGATCATCGGCTTGCCTTTCCACATCCCCTCGGTGACGGTCAGGCCAAAGCCTTCACGGGTGGATTTTTGCATCAGGACCGACGAGGCCACCTGGAAGGCGTTGACTATATGGTCTATGTCTGTTGGCAGGCCGCTGGGATCGTGGTACAGGTGAATATCCGGGTCGCTCGCGGCGTGGGATGCGACACTGTTCAGCACCTCCAGAGCCTCGGGGTCATCGGCAGCCTGCGACAACCCGAGCAGGGCCAACTGCAGACCCGGTACTGACTGGCGAGCCATGCGGTAGGCATCAATAACGCCCCACGGGTCTTTCCAAAGGTCGAAGCGCGACACCTGGGAGATCAACGGGCGAGTGCGGTCGATGCCCATAGCCGCCACGATGTCCCACGCCTCAATATCATCCAACGGCCGGTTCTTGCCGGTGAGGGGGTCAATGGCCGGTGGGGCGATGTACACCGGCGTGCCGTTAAGCATCCTGCGGGGAACATATTCCTCAAGCGAGAAAATGAGGTGATCGTAATCGCTGTGAAGAGGAAGCAGCGACTCCAGGGCACTTTCGTTGGGGCGGGTCAGGTCGATGTGGCAGATCCAGAACCACCCCTTGGCGTCGGCAGAGCCGTTGCGGCGCAACAGACCGGCTAGGGGCAGAAGCTGTGGATCGTGCAGGAACCAGACGTCGGCGGAGACCGAGTCATGGCTCATGGACTTGGCGACCTGCCGGATGTTGTCGTGGTATACCTCCAGCTCACTCTCGGACAGCGAGCCCTCGGCGCCCTGCAGAAGGTTGTGAATCTTTTTCGTTACCTGGAAGAACTCGGGGTCGGTGGGGTTGATAACGATGCGTTCGGTGGCAATGCCCAGCGCGTTGAACAGCGGCACCATGGACTGCAGGACTTCGGCCACTCCGCCGCCAGTGGCGGTGCTGTTCAGATGGACCATGCGCAGGTCCCGCATTTCACCGGCCAGAGAGACCAGTTCGTCGGCCTGGGCAGGATCCATGTAGGGCAGGTATTCGTCGAGGGAGATGGGAGGGTAGTCGAGCTTGAGATACATCTACTCAGTTCCTAAACCAAATTAAACGCCCCGATGGTCTGCGCGGCTGGCTGCGCGGCCATCAGGGGCGTAGTCGCCCGAGTCGTTATTATCATTTCACCTTGGCGGGGTTCTCCGCAAGGCCCTCCGGCCTCCTTCCCGTCCGATTCACCCGCGAGTGGCGCAATTGGACTCCAGCAGAAGGATCCGCAGCACATACAGAAACTGGTCCTATTCAACCGTCACGGACTTGGCCAGGTTGCGGGGCTGGTCCACGTCACACCCACGGAGCAGCGCGATATGGTAGGACAGGAGTTGCAGCGGCACGGTGGTGAGCAGCGGCTGCAGCAACTGTGGGGCCTCAGGAATGAACAGAGAGTGGTCGACTTCGCCGGCGGCCTCATCGTCGCCAGCGGTCAGGACGCCAACGACAACTCCACCTCGAGCCTTCACTTCCTTGATGTTGCTCAGCGTCTTGTCGCGCAGAGCGTCGCGGGGCGCGAGGGCTACAGTGCACATCCCGGGGTCTATGAGAGCGATTGGCCCGTGCTTCATCTCTCCCGCCGGATAACCCTCGGCGTGGATGTAGCTGATTTCCTTGAGCTTGAGCGCACCCTCTGAGGCAATGGCGGCATTTGCTCCACGGCCAAGGAACAGGAAATTGTCGTAGTTGACGATACGTCTGGCGATATCGGCATAGGTGCCTGAATTGGACAACACTTCGCCAATCAGGCCGGGTCCCCGGGCCAGGTCGTCAACCAGCCGGCTGGTCGCGTTTTCGTCGAGATGGCCTCGCACCTGCCCGAGATACACAGCCAATAACTGGAGAATTGTCAGCGACGAGACGAACGTCTTGGTACTGGCAACGCCCACCTCGAGTCCCGCATGCATGTACAGCGCCCCGTCGGCGACGCGCGCGGCCTGGCTTTCCTCGGCGTTGCAGATGGTGACCAGCGTGGCGCCCTTTTCACGGGCGAGATGCATGGCGGCAACGGTATCAGCGGTCTCACCCGACTGGCCAATGGACACCACAAGGGTGCGCGGTCCGATGATGGGATCGCGGTAACGAAACTCCGATGCGCTCTCCGCCTCTGCCGGGATGCCCGCCAGCCGCTCGATATGGTGGCGTCCCACCTGAGCGGCGTGCAAGCTGGTGCCGCAGCCGATCAGCAACACACGGTCCAGTTGCCTGATCGCGCCGGGAGCGAGGGGGAAGTCCGCCAAATCTACTCGCCCATTGGCGAAGTCGGCCCGGTCCCGC
The DNA here is from genome assembly GCA_965262865.1 of Dehalococcoidia bacterium. GTDB lineage: Bacteria > Chloroflexota > Dehalococcoidia > Lucifugimonadales > UBA3495 > VXOI01. The sequence continues at coordinate 3,578,666 of OZ253565.1, read as the reverse complement.
AGGGCGGCGGTCATCGCCTGTGGCTGGTCCATTATCTCCTTGAGCATGAAATGCCGATAGCCGCCCTTGTCCACCAGGACGTCGGCGCGGGAAACTCGACGTGACTCCTTGACCAGCGGGTTGCCGGACAGGTCGCAATACTTAACTCCGTCTCGGCTGACCACTGCCATCTCGCCGCCTTCCAGGAATCCGACGGCCGGCGCCCCGGCGCCCCGCTCCAGCACAGGGAGCAGTGCGGGCAGGTCGCTGGCGACGATTCCCTGCCCGTCGTGATGGGCGACGACGATACCACCGGCGAAGCCCAGCCTCAGGGCGCAGATGGGGCCGTCCTCACCCTGCAGGGTGGCGGTAATCGCCGACGACCCCCGCACCAGCCGGCCCATACGCCGGAAAGCATCCTCGAAACTCAACCCCAGGGACATACCCTCCTCGACCAGGTGCGAGAGGGCCTCGGTGTCGGTCTCCGACTTGAATACGTGCCCTGCTGCGGTCAGGCGCCGCTTGAGCTCAAGGTAGTTCTCGACGATGCCGTTATGCACCAGGGCCACGCGGTGGCTGCAGTCAGTATGCGGATGGGCATTGTCGTGGGACGGCGCGCCGTGGGTCGCCCAGCGAGTGTGTCCCAGGCCCAGGGACCCGCGCGGCGCGGCGCCGTTGATCGTGTCGGCCAGTCCGCTGACCTTGCCGACCGTCTTTCGCAGGTGCATCGCACCGGTGTCGTCGACCACGGCGATGCCGGCGCTGTCGTAGCCGCGGTATTCTAGGAGTTTAAGTCCCTCATAGATGATGGGCCAGGCTTCATCCTGACCAACGTACGCAACGATGCCGCACACGGCGTACCCCTTAAGGCAAGAGTCTGGGGACCTTGACTTGCGATACGCCATCCAGAGAAGCGGCTATCGCCCGCAGACCCCGTCCCAGTTGGGGGTCTTGCTGTATCACTCCCGACCCTACCCCTCCAGATCCCGGGTGAGATTCCGTGCGAACTCCTCGATAGTCGACTGGGCCTTTCGTCGGATGACCGGCTGGCCCAACTCGCCTAGGCGGCCCATGAAAATCGTATCGGTCTCAATGGCGACCGAGGTCCCGCCCGTCGGTATTGCAGTCAGCTGCAACACCATTGACGTCCTGACGCCCCCACCCACGCGCCGGTCGCTGGCCTCCACGAGAAAGCGGGCTCGGCCAAGATCAGGTTCCTGTTCCTCTACTGTGACAGTCCCGGAAAGAGTCATGCTCATGGGCCCCACCCGCGCCCGTAGCGTACCACGATAGCGGGAGCCTCCATCCCCGGCGACGTCGATCACTCCCGGCACCCATCTGGCGGCCGTGGGTACGTCCATCAACGCCGTCCAGGTATCCTGTAAGCTCGCTGACACAACACAAGTGTTCTGCAGCTTCATCGAGGCATCGCCTGTTCGACGGTGCGCGCCTCCAGGGCCTGCAGGAGCGCCCGGCGCACGAACACCCCAGCCATCTCGCGCTTGTAGTCTGCTGAGCCCCGGAAGTCATCCAGTGGGTCAACGGCGTCGGGCACTGTGGCTGCCGCGGCGCGGATGACGTCGCCGGTCATTTCCTGACCTCGCAGCGCATCCTCGGCAGCGTATGCCCGGACCGGTATCGCTCCCGCTGCTCCCAGAACGACGCGCGCATCGCGGCAGATGTCGTCGTCGCCAAGAGCCACCACTGCGGCGACCGATACCGTGGCGTAGTCATCAGCGGTGCGAGGCAGAAATTTCAGGTAGGCCCCCGATGTGTCCGATCCCGGCACCGGAACACTCACCGCCGTCAGCATTTCACCAGGATGCACGTCGGTCTCGTAGTAGTCGATGAACAGGTCTTCTACCGGGCAGGTCCTGTCCCCTTGGCCGGATGTGAATTGCACCGTCGCGCCGAGCGCTATGAGAGCAGGTGGCGGGTCCTGGTTCGGGTCACCGTTGACCAGCGCCCCGCCCATCGTCGCCATACTGCGGATGCGGCGGGTGGCCACTCGGCTCACGGTTTCCGCAAGCAGGGGTATGCGCTTCCGGAGCAGAGGGCTGTCCTCCAGCTGGCTGAGCGTGCAGAGCGCTCCGATGCGAATCGTATCTCCCGTCTCTTCGATGGTCCCAAGTCCGTCACTGCTCGCCAACGGCCTGAGACCGATGACGTGGGCAGGCTGGGCAAATCGCTGCTTCATCTGCAACACCAGCGCCGTGCCGCCCGCTAGGAGACGCGCGTCGTCGCCGTAGCGCTCCAGCATTTCCAGAGCATCGTCCAAGGACTTGGGGTTATGGAACTCGAAATCGATCACAGGCAACGTGTCACGGGCGGTTGCCCCCTCTGCGGGCAGCGGCGGCAACGGAGTTTATAATGCCGTAGTAGCCAGTGCATCGGCAGAGGTTTCCCATCATCCAGTCCCGGATTTCGGCCTCGTCAGGATGGGGGTTGACGTCCAGCAGCGCCTTGGCGGCGACGATCTGGCCCGGAGTGCAGATGCCGCACTGGAATCCACCGTGGTCGATGAACGCCTGCTGCACCGGGTGGAGTTGCCCGTTCTCAGCGATTCCTTCAACGGTGGTGACTTCCGCGCCCTCTACAGCCGCAACGAGGGTGATGCACGAGGCGAAAAGCTCGCCGTCTACCAGGACGGTGCACGCGCCGCAGACGCCCACACCGCATCCCTCCTTGGAGCCTGTCAGCCCCAGGTCGTAGCGCAGGAAATCCAGCAACAGGCGACTCGCGGGAGCTTCAGCCTCGCGATCGACACCGTTGACTCGCAGCTTTGCCATTGCAGACACAATACCGTTATGTCGCTACAGCGTCAACCGCGATTTTCCTGCGTTGCTATACTGGTATTTAACCATCCGGCATCTGGCCAAATCACACTTTTGCCGGTCAGGAGAGGAATTATGCAGGACAGGAACGGCAGCGCCCCCACGCAGCACATAGGCAGCACGGTCCTGGTGGTCACCATGGAGGTCGACCCCGCGGACGAGGCGGAGTTCAACAAGTGGTACAACGAACAGCACCTCCCCGAACGGATGGAGATCCCCGGCTACGTCAGCGCCCGGCGGTTCAAGCTGGAGGAAGGTGACGGCGCATTGAAGTACCTGTGCATCTGGGAGCTCGAGGACGGCAGTCCCCTGCAGAGCCAGATGTACAAGGAACAGCAGGCCGACCCCACGGCGCTCTACGAGCGAGTAAACAAGACCATCAAGGCCCGCACCCGTGGCCTCTACCGCCAAGTGTTCCCCGAAACCGGCTCCTTCGAGGACCGCTCCGGCTTCCACCCCCGCCACCAGGAGGTCTCGACGTAGGGTCGTAAACTACTGATAGGCCGCTCTCGGCGATACTTTATGATCTAGTGGAATTTCTTTCGGAAAATTGGGGCAATCTAGTCGGCCTTTTGGGATTCCTCGCAAGTGTTGGCGGGCTGGTGTTCGCTTTTCCAGCCTGTCGCGCCGCCAAATCTGCAGAGAACGCGGCCATTCAGGCGAGGCAGGCGTTAACCCGTACCATCAGCTCAATCGACGTTGAGCGGGCAGTTGCTTTGATAAATCGTTTGATGGAAGTGCATCGTCGCGGAAACTGGGATTTTGCTTTGGCGCTATATCAGGATCTCAGAAGAACCTTGAGCGAAATCGCGTCAGGTGTACCGCCTGAATTGCGGCCTCATGGGGAATCAATAAGGGGAGCTATTCCTCAGGTGACCACCATTTCTCAATTGGTGAATCAACATAGGTACCAGCCTGAATCTGGTGAGCCAATTGACATTCCTAGGATTGACGACTCCCTAAATTCAATTCAGCAGTACTTGGAATTGCTACAAAGCGATATGTTGAGCTTGGAACAGTCGCGAGGGGACTAAAATGGTTGAGATGGGTGATGTAGTCGAAAAGCTATTGGAACGTACCACGGAAGGGCAAGTTCCATGGAAGCCGACAGCAGACGAATCGACATTCGCAGCGTCATTCGGCAGTATGTCCCTCCTAATTTCTACTCACGAACGACAGGCGGTGCTTGGCAAGAGGACTGAATATAAACTATCCGTTTTGGACGAAAAGGGGTATGAAATTGAATCAGCGGTATACACAGCGGAATTTTCCAGCGGAATTTTACCGTTAAGCGACGTCTATCGCCTAGCTAAGCGTCAGGCTTTGAAAATAGATGAGCGACTACAGGAGCTTGTTACCCTGCTGGGCGATTCGCCGCCTGATTCCACCCCATAGCTTTGGTCGTCCGTTCTTAACCGTTGCGGTTTGGGCGCTGGACAACAAACAGCGCCAAACGCATCCGAATAGAATATTCGACACGTATCAACCCTGTGATAAGCTAATGTTCGGTCTCCGAGGGCAGCCTGACGCCGTCTGAGGGGTACAGGCAGGTGACTTAAACAGGTGACTTAAACCGGGACGTGGAACCCAGGCACAGTGAATGTTTGGACAGCCGACGGGCATTCTCTCCACTCTGGGAGAGATTCTGACTAACTGGTTCACCCTTATCGTGCTGATGGCGGCCATTAGCGTCGCGGCAGGGCTGCTAATTTTCCTGTTCGTCTTCCCCGGCAAGCCCAAGATCGGCGTCATAGATATTCCTTACACCGTGATAGGCGACGACACGTCCTATGTCATTAGTGAATACCTGAACTATGCCCGCCGCGACGACTCCATCAAGGCAGTCGTGATCAGGATCACCAGCCCCGGCGGAGGCGCATCCTCCAGTGAGCGACTCTACCGCGAGACCGAACGGCTCGCCCAGGAGAAACCGGTCGTCCTGGTCATGAACTGGCTTGTCGCCAGTGGCGGCTACATGATGTCCATGGGCGCCAACCACACTTACGCCCAGACCTCTTCCCTTGTGGGTAACGTCGGCGTCGTCGCCTCTTCCGATCCCCTGGTACCTCGGCTCCCGGGGGAAGCTCAGTTGTACACGGGCCCCTACAAGGGTCCCGGGTTTTCCAGGGAACAGTGGCTTGAAAGTCTGGAGGACCTCAAGGAGGCTTTCGCCCAGATGGTTATTGCCGAACGCGGCCACAAGCTCCGCATTTCCAAGGAAGAACTGACGGAAGGACGACTCTACTCCGGAGTGGAGGCCGTGAGGCTGGGGCTGGCCGACGAGTTGGGCGGCGACAGCGACGCTTTTGACAAGGCCGCGGAACTGGCGGGTATTTCCAGCTACGGCCTCGTTGACGTGAACCTTGAGGTTCTGCGGAAATTCGTCAAGGACCTCGATGACATTTTCCCGTCGTCTACCGGGGAAAGCGAAGGGGCGAATGCCTTGGCCCTCATCGACCGCGACTACAGCGTGGACGGCCTGACTCCCAACGGTTCCCCTGCCGCGACCAACGCTAGCTTGGAACGAATGGAGGCTTTGCGCGGGCTGATTCTCTACGGCAGGCTGGGCGTCAACCAGGATGACCCCTTGCCCGGGTTTCCCCTCGAATTGAACCATCCAAACTTCTATTATCTGTTCGTGGGCAATGCTCGTTAGGATCGCGGTAATTTTCCTGCTCCCCCTGTTCGCCGTGGTGGCCTTCCTGGTGGCCTATTTCCTTTTCTACCAGGGTGGTGGATACGACGCGCCTCCATCGGTAGACATTCCCTTCGAGCAAATCGATACAACCTCGGTGCAGCCTCAAACTTCCGACAGCCTTTCAACCGGGCAGTTGCGCCAGGGCCTCTTGGTGGTGGACACTCTGCACGGCAATTCGTTCGCCGAAAAGGAGTTGGTCAGTTTTGCCTCTCGCGTGGCCGATCGCGGCTTCGATGTGGAGTTCGTGGGAGATTTCGCCCCTATCGTCGACCCGTCGCAGGCTCAGGCCCGCTATCTGCACCTGGCCGAAAAACTCAGGCGGGCCGACAGCTTTGCGGTCATATTGCCCAGTGTGCCGTACAGCGAGAGCGAAGCGGCCCTGGTGGAGCGGTTCGTGCAGAAAGGCGGCAAGCTGCTGCTTATTTCCGACCCAGGCCGGCAGCAAAACATTGATGGGCTGGCCAAGCGGTTCGGAGTGAATTTCCAGGCCGACTATCTCTATAACACCTCGGACAATGACGCCAATTTCAAGAGGATATTTGTCAGGGATTTCCAGCCTGACCGACTCACCGCCGGTCTCGAGACCATCACCTTGGACTATGCCGGTTCCGTGCAATCAGCCGGCGGAGGACTGGCCTTCGTCAGCCCCGGCACCAAGTCATCGTTGCTGGACACGGTGGGCGACTTCTCCCCCATCGTTTGGGGTGATTCTCGAAACGTTCTGGCCATCGCCGATTTCACCTTCCTGGTTCCCACCAACGATTCCCTGCTGGACAACGGTAAGCTGGCCTCCAATATCGCCGACTTCCTTACCGACAGCCAGCGGGAGTATTTCTTGCCCGACTTTCCCTATTTCTTCCGCTCCGGTCAGGACGAAGGGGTGGATATCCAGATGGGCAGTTCCGGCCTGTTGAACGTTGGCTTGCAGGTCAAGACCGGCCTTACTGGCAGGACCGTTTCGGTGGAAGTCGTCTCTGCTGAAGATGTGAGCAGGGACACGGTATTCTTGGGCCTGTACGAGGACGCGCCGCAAATCGGCCAGTACCTGCAAATTTCAGGTATACGCGTTGACGATACCCTCGGCACCTCCTTCACCCCGGAACTGGAGCTGCAGAACACGGCGATCACGTTGCTGGACCAAGACCAGGGACGGGATATGCTGATCATCCTCGCGGACACTCCGGAAACCCTCGCCGGGGCTGCGGCCCGTCTGATCTCCGGCGAATTCAGAGCAGACTTGGTGAGTGATTTTGTGGCAATACACAAATTCGAGGTAATGGGCCAGTAAGCTATGAAGCTACGATCAAAATTTCATTTGTTCCTGCCCATCCTCTTGCTCTTGCTGGTGGCAATGGCTGCCTGCAGCCAGGACGACAATATGTCCACCCCTCTTGCGCTGCCTGCCGCCCCCCCCACCGAAGCCCCCAGGCCGCTGACAAGCGACGAAAGGGCGGCCATCGGCGAGTTCGAGACCCAGCTCCAGACCATCAACGACGAGTGGGAAAGGTTCTACAGCGATTTCGATGATTGGCGCGCTGGCCTCACCGCCTGTCATCCCAACGCCGCCCAGTCGGCCCTCGCCAGCGGGGTCGAAACCTACGGTGCGGCCGTCGAGAGCGCCCGCGGTCTGCCAAGAACGGCCGCCACCAGGGCGTTGGCCGATCTCGTGATTACCTCCGCAGAGGCGGAGGAAACCGCCCTGCGGCAACTGCGGGACCGCTGGCAGGCTGGCAATATTTCCCTCTTTGAGATGGTGGAGCAGCGCCGCGACGAGTCCGCCCTGGCCCATAACTCGGTAACTGACATGTCCCTTGAACTGCGAGTCCAACTCGAGGATGGCCCCACCTTCGCCGAAGTGGCGGAGATGGAGGCGTTCTCCCGGACCTTTGACAGCATCGCCGACGATTGGGACGACTTCCACGACGACTATGCCGCTTTCGCCAAGCGGGAGAGCAAGCTGGAGGAGGAAGAACGCGCCGCGGGGTACCAGCAACTTGTCGACCAGCTTGCCGCCATTATGTCGGCCATCAACGAGCGGGAGACCTCCGACGTCAACGAGGACTTGGTCGACGCACTCCAGGAGGCAGCCGAGGACGAGGTTGCGGCTCTGCAGTTCTTGGCGGATTTCCCGCCCGACCTGACCTCCGAGACCACTGAGGAGAATGACCCCGCCGAGGCGCCAAGGAAGGCCGCGGCCGGCGAATCTGCCGCCCCTGCAGCGCAACCCCAGGCGGCCCTGCCCCCACAGACGCCCCCGGCATCCGCCGCAGCGCCCGCCGACGTTCCGGCACAGGAGGCACCGGCGACGCCAGCCCAGGCGGCTCCCGGGACACCGCCTGCTCCCTCGGCCCAGGTGGCTCCCGGGACACCGGCCTCTGAATCCGAGAAGCAACCATCCTCAACCTCTCCCATTGGGGAGCTGAAGGCCGCCATATACGAAACCGAATCGCTACTGGAATCGCTGGAACAGTCCATCGACGCCATCGTCAATGACAAGTCAGCCCAGAGCCTCGAGGACCTCGACGAGTTTGACGATCAGTTCAATTTGTTCGTCGAGCAGTGGGGCCAGTTCTACGAGGACTACAGCGAATGGCGGGCCACCGACGGAGGGTGCGACCGCGTCGAGGTCGGCGAGGTGCTGTCCGAATACAACCAGCAGGCCGGCGAACTGGCCCGAATGGTTGATGACCTGCCGCAGTCCGGGTTCCTACTGCCGGTCTACACCCTGACGGTTGACGCCGCCGAGCGGGAGTCGGGCGCCATCCGCACCCTGGCCAATTCCTGGACCCCCTTCGCCGTCGACGCATTCAAGGCCGCCGACGACGAGCGTGTCAACTCCGCTCGGCTGCGCCGCCAGGCCTCCATAGCCCTCGCCGAACTGAACAGCCGCCCCTGACGGACAAGCAGGAATAAACCGGGAGAATCAGAATCCGCTCGTGGCGAAGCTTGCTCAACCACGAGCGGATTTGTTTTGCTATCTCAGGGTCAGATGGGAGAGGACACGAGCAATCCCCTGGGCGGTTAGCCCGCGATCATCATCTCATCGGTGTTGATCAGCGGCGACAGCAGCCGTGGCCCGTTGGACGTTACCAGCACCATGTCCTGCAGGTGCCAGTAGCCGATGTGCGGTTCCAGCGCCACCACCATCCCCTCCTCCAGCACCCGCTCGCTCGATGGCACCATGTACGGCTCCTGTTGGTGCCACCACGCCCCCACCCCGTGCCCGGCCAGCGCCACGTTGCCTTGGAACCCGGCCGCGTGGAACCGGTCGTTGGCGAAATAATATATGTCCGACGTCCTGGCACCGGGTACGCACCGCTCGATGGTGGCGCGGTAAATGTCCAGCGTGATCTGATAGACTCTCCTCTGCTCGTCCGAAGGCGTTCCCACGCAAACGCTCCTCGACTGGTGGCCCGGATAGCCGTTCAGGTACGACACATAGTCGTTGCGAATAATGTCGCCCGCCTCGAAGGCCATGTCACTCTCGCCGCCGTAGCCGACGGTGTTGCGGCTGGAGTTCAGGATCCCGTGCGCCCAGCCCGCACCGCGACGCAGGCAGCTCTCGATGATGCGGCTGTGCACCAATCGCTCCGTGTCCCCCGGCCGAATCGTGGGCAGCACCTCCAGGTATGCCTCGTCCAGCAGTTGCGCCCCCGCCTCCAGCGCCGCCACCTCCTCCGGCGTCTTGATCCAGCGCACCCGGTCCATCAGCCCGGTGCTGTCCACGATCCGCGCCCTCGGCAGCAGCCCGGCGATCTCCTCCCAACGGCTCGCGCTCACGTAGCTCTTCTCGAACCCGACCGTCTCACCGTCCAGCCCAAGGCCCCTGAGCACCTCCGCGGCCCGCTCGTAGGGAGACTCCGCGTAGTCGTCAACTACCTCGATGCGCTCCAGCCACGAGTCGCGACGGGCCAGCGGAGCGGCGTACGTGTTCAGCACCATGACCGGTTCGCCGTGCCGCGGCCACACCACCAGCACCTCCCTCGGAGAGTCCGGAAACTCCAAATGCCGCGCCAGCGTCCCCGGATACGCGAACCCGGACAAGTATGTAAAATTCTTGCCCGACCGCGCCACCACCGCCGACACCCCCTCCTCGTCCATCAGCCGCTCCAGCCGCTCAACGTTGGCGATGATATTCCCAAACGCATTGGCCATGCCTGACTCCTCTCTCGCCTTGCCGGGTACGCAACCTACCTACTCAAACCGCAGCAGCCCGAACAGCTCCCCCAGGTCCGCCGCCTCGTCGATGTGCCAAAGGTGCGCCAGCAGCGCGTCCACGCGGCCTGAGTCCAAATGCTCCGACGCCAGCGACCGGAACTTGTCCTCCACCTCGGCATCGGTCAGCGGGTTCCTGTAGTGCCCCTTGTGGTACGCCACCTGCGACGAGTACCGCCCGCCTGCCGTCATCACCACCTCCAGGTCGCACAGCATCGCCTCCGGCACCCGGCGGTTGGCCTCCTCCGACACCGACACGTTCACCTTCTCTACCAGGCCCAGCAGCGTCTCGTCGAACAGGAACTCGTCGTCGAAGTGGCGGCTCTCCACGCCACCGTACAGCAGCGCCACAGCGGCGGTGTACGGCATGGAGTGGTCGGCGGTCTCACGGTTGGCGGGCCGCCATTTCTCCGAGTCTCCCGCCATGATGTTCACCGCCGTCTGCAGGGTGGCGATGTTGACCTCGGCCACGCTGTCCGGCGCAATGCCTCCCGGCACCTGCTCACGCACGTCAAGCGCTGCCTGAGCGATTGTCTGCGAGTACTGGCCCAGCGGGAACCGCTTGATGCTGCACTCTGCGATCTTGAACGGCTGCCCGTTGCCACCCATGGCCTCCAGCTCGACGGGGCGCCCGGTGACTGTGTTGAAGTACCCACCGGCACCCTCGTACACCGGCGACGGCCCCGTGATGCCCCGTTGCGCCAGCATCACCGCGAACATGGCGTTCCGAGTCGCGTTGGCGTAGGCGCACCCCTTCCACATCGACACGTCGCCGATCCGCGTCTGGTACAGCGCCAGGTTCGACGCCACGTTCAGGTTCAGCGCCTGCAGCGTTAGCTCATGGGTGAGCCCCAGCGCTCGCGTCGCCGCCAGCGTGCTGGCCGCTCCGCCGACGGTCACGTGGTCGAACCTCGGCTTGATGTCCACCGTGTCGCACAGGCGGCAGAACACCTCGTACGCAAGCACCGTCGAAAGGATGAACGTCCTGCCGCTGCCTCCCGCCGCCTCCGTGGCCGACAGCGAGGCCGCGATGCTGTCGCTGGGGTGCCCCGACTCGCGGCTGGTATACCCGTCGTTGAAGTCCAGGTACCGGATGGCCACGCCGTTGGCGAACGACGCCAGGTCCAGGCTGCTCTGCTGCCCGCTGCCCAGCACCGTCACCGGGTGGGTGCTGGAGACCATGCCTGCGATCTCCCGCGCCACTCTTGCGGGTTCGCTGCTGTACCCACCAAGCGCGCACCCCAGTGTGTCGATGATGAAGCGCTTGGCGAGATGCACGGTCTCCTCCGGCAGGTCCTCGTAGCGGAGGGATGCGGCGTAGTTGCTCAGCGTCCCGGCCAGTGTCGTCATAATGTGCCTCCGGCGATTAACCTCCTCTCCCTCGAGAGAGAGGGTTGGGGTGAGGGTGAGCTTTTTTAACCCAGTGCTGCGCCGGTGCGAGAAAGGGCCGGGAGTAAACCTACGCGAACTCCGGCATCACCTCGCGGGCGAACAACTCCATGGACTTGAGCACCTTGTCCTGCGGCATCCCGCCGAACGAGAAATTGCAGCCGAAGTAACCCACGCCTGCGTCCTGCAGCGCCCGGATCTTGGCGATGACCTGCTCCGGGTTGCCGATGAACGCCCGGTGCTCGAACAGGTACTCGAACGACGGCGGAAACTCGGTGCGGTTCTGGCGGAAGGCGTCGAGACTGTCGTATACCTCGCTGCCGCGCCTGTAAGTTCGCCGCCACTGGTTCACGTCCAGCGTCCAGTTGAGGCCGGGCTCGGCGTCGCGGCGGGCTTCCTCCTCAGTCTCGGCCACGTAGAAGTACCGGAAGAACGGGATGCCGCCCATAACCATGGGCTTGCCGGCCTCTCGTGCGCCCTCCACCAGTTGGTAGCACAGGTTCAGGCCGTCGCCGGTGTCCAGTACCACGCCGATGATGCCCGAGTGCCCGCTGGCCGCCGCAAAGTCCTGCGTCTCTTGGCTGCGCGTTGCCGCGATGTACATGGGCGGATGCGGCTTCTGCACCGGAGGCGGCACGAGGTTGGTGTTTTCCACCTGGTAGTATTCGCCCTTGTAGCTGAAGTCTCGCGTCGACCAGAGCCCCTCGATGATCTGGATGGACTCCTGGAACCGCGCCTGGCTCTCGTCATGGATCACGCTGTACCCGGTGTATTCGTAGCCCCCCTGTCCGCGGCCGAACCCGGCGTCCAGCCGTCCTCCGCTGAGCAGGTCCAGCGTCGCCGTGTCCTCGGCCAGTTTCACCGGGTGGTGCAGCGGTGGGATGATCACCGCTGTCCCCAGCCTCAGCGTCCTGGTACGTGCCGCGATGTTGGCCAAGAGCATCAGCGACGCCGATCCGATGCCGTACCGCGTGAAGTGGTGCTCCGCCAGCCAGCCGCTGTCGAAGCCCAGCTGCTCGCCTACGACGAACTCTTCGGTAATGTTGTCGACCACCTGGCTGGGGGCAATGCCCTCAGGCCATGGAACGTGGGAAAACAGTCCAAACTTCATCTGCTGAATCCGGAAATTGCAAGGCGCAATATTGAGAATAAGACGGCCCATTATTCCACACACAGGCTACTGTCGCCACTCAATGAATATCGGGCTCAGGCCAATCGCGTCTTCAAGCCTAGAATCTCATTTCGCTGTCATTCGCCCCTTGCCAAGCCTGCGCCCATTATAAAACATATGTTCTATATCTATAACGGCCAGCTAACAGAACCCGCCTGACATCCCAGGGGGCCTGCTTTGAACCAGCGGCCAGCCCGGAATTGCCGGAATGACAGAAAAATGGCGGAAATGAGCGGAAATGAGTGGAATCATAAAAAAAGAGCCCCTGTAAACCGGCAATGCCAGCTCCTCCCCCCCAACCTGCTTCGATGCTGAAATCAAGACGCGATCGCCCTGATATTGGGCTCAGGACTATTGCAAAGTTGCCGTCACTCCCTGTCATTCTGAGCGGATCGAAGAATCTCACCTCTGCCGCCGAGACCCTGAGCGTAAGCTTAGGGTGCCATATTTGGATTTTGCAATCGTTCTGATATTAGGCTCAGGGCCGCTTGATTCTCGGTAGGATCCCTCCCCCTTTGGGGGTAGGGTTAGAGTGAGGCCGTCTCCCACGGGAAGATACCGTTGGTGACGCGAATGATTTCACCTTAACCCCAGCCCCCCCAAGGAAGGGGAAAATTGCGGGCCCCAGGCATTGGGTGCAACTCCCAGGCCGCTACCCCAGCGCCGTGGCTCATCCCCATTGCCAATAAAAGAATACATGTTCTATACTGGTAATTATGAAAGCAGACCAGACCCCCGGTTATTCAAACCATTTGAAACTGGGGACGCAAAGGGTTCGGCAATCTTTCCCAAAATGTCTGGCCTCGGAGGAATTTTCAACGATTTTTCAACAGGGAGTGCGACATACCCTTCAAGCACCCTGCGCAGGGAAGAGCTCGACAACTTGTCCGGAAATGTCCGGAAATGTCTCCTCCAGAACAAATTCTCAATAAGGAGTGCGACATACCCTTCGCGCACCCTGCGCAGGGAAGAGATCGGCAACTGATCAACGACAATTAGTCTTGCCGGTTGGCGACGACTATTTTTGCCGGTCCCCAAGAGTAATCATCCGGTACAGGAGGTGCCGGATTGGTTACAGATCAGCAAGTCGCAACACTGAGGCAGAGACGAATGGAAGGAAAGACGCAACAGACGGCGGCGGCAATGGCGGGGATGAGCGAGCGCTCGGCCCGCAAGTGGCAGTGCGGCCCGTTGCCGTCGGAGACCAAGACTGAGCGCCAGTGGCGCACCCGTCCCGATCCCTTCGACGGAGTCTGGGAGAAGGAGATCCTGCCCCTGCTCCGGGGCGAGGCCGCCGGCAGGCTCAGGGCAACGACAATTATCGAGTGGCTGGAGGAGCGGCATCCCGGCCGGTTCAGCGCCTCGCAGCTGCGCACCCTGCAACGACGATTACAAGACTGGCGAGCGCTCAACGGCCCGGACCAAGAGGTCTACTTCCCCCAGGAGCATCCCCCGGGCCGCGAGGCCCAGATCGACTTCACCCACTGCAACTCCCTGGGAGTGACCGTCGGCGGTCGGGCCTATCGCCACCGGCTGTTCCAGTTGGTGCTGAGCCATTCAGGGTGGCGCTATGCCGAGGTGGCTACGGGGGAGACCTTCCTGGCCCTGAAGCAGGGGCTACAGAACGCCCTGTGGGAGCTGGGCGGTGCGCCTCGGGTGATCCGCTCGGACAACACCTCGGCCGCCACCCACGAGATGAGGCGCAGCCGCGGCAGGGCCCTGAACGGCAGCTACGCCGAGCTTCTGGACCACTATGGGCTCGAGTCCACCCTGATAAATGCAGGAGAGTCCCATGAGAACGGCGTTGCCGAGCAGGCCCACTACCGGCTCAAGGACGCCATCGACCAAGCCCTCATGCTGCGGGGCAGCCGTGACTTCAGCTCCCTTGAGGAGTACGCCGGCTTCGTTCGCAAGGTGGTGGATCGGCGCAACCGGCTGGTGATGGGGAAGCTGGAGGAAGAGCGCCCACATCTGCTTTCCCTGCCCCCAGCCCCGGTGCCGGAGTACGTCAACCACCGGGCCCGGGTGCGCAAGTGGAGCACCATCCAGGCAGCCGGACGGACCTACACCGTGCCCTCCCGGCTCATCGGGAAGGAGGTGCAGATCCGGCTGTACGCCGAACACTTGGAAGTGTACTACAAGGGCACCTTCGTGGATCGAATGGAGCGGGTGCGGGGCGAGAAAGAGGCCCGGGTTGACTACCGCCACGTCATCGGCTCCCTGGTGCGCAAGCCCGGGGCCTTCGCCCGCTACCGGTTCCGGGAGCAGATGTTTCCCACCATGACCTTTCGCCTGGCCTACGATGCGCTCCGGGAATGGCGTGGGGAGCGGGCCGACGTGGAGTACGTGCGCATCCTGCACCTGGCGGCGACGACCATGGAGACCACGGTGGACAGCGCCCTGGCCCTGCTCTTGGAGGCGGGCGGACCCTTCGACTACGCCGCAGTCAGGGAGCTGGCCAGTCCCGCGCCGCTGCAGGCGCCGGCACTCAGCCTGCCCGGGACGCCGGACCTGAGGGTCTACGACTCCCTGCTGGCGGAGGTGGCCTGATGCTGGACACCCTGACTAATGACACCCTGATGACGGACACAGTGGCCATACAGGAGCGGATCGGGGAGCTGTGCCACCAGTTCCGGCTGCCCACCATGGGTGCGCAGTCGGTGTCCCGCTTCACTGCAGCCGGCCACGGCGACGCCCTGGAGACTCTCCTGGAAGTACTGGAGCAGGAGGCCGAGGACCGCAGGCAGCGGCGCATCAGCAGGCTGCGCACCGCGTCCAGGCTGCCGGCGGGCAAGACCTGGGAAACCTTCGAGCACGACCGGGTGCCTCTGTCTCTCAGACAGCAACTGGGGGAACTGGCCGACGGCAGCTTCGTCGACCGCGGCGTCAACGTCCTGGCCTTCGGTCTTCCCGGCACCGGGAAAACACACGCCCTGTGCGCCTTGGGCCACCGGCTGGTGGAGTCGGGCAGGTCGGTGCTCTTCGCCCCGGCCTACCGGCTGGTGCAGGATCTGCTGGCAGCCAAGCGGGACCTGGCCCTGCCGCGACAACTACGGAAGCTCGACAGCTACGACTTCCTGCTGCTGGACGACCTGGGCTACCTGCCCCAGGGGGCCGAGGAGTCGGAGCTGCTCTTCACCCTCATCGCAGAACGCTACGAGCGCCGGTCCCTGGGCATCACCTCCAACCTGGTCTTCTCCCAGTGGGAGCACATCTTCGCCAACCCCATGGCCACCGCGGCCGCCATCGACCGGGTGGTCCATCACTCGGTCATCCTGGAATTCAACGTCCCCAGCTACCGGACCGGAGTGGCCCAGCAGCGGGGGCAGGATAAGGAGGTGAACCGGCAAGAATAATCGACGCCAACCGGCAAAAGTAGTTGACGTTAAACAGCAACTTGTCCGGAAATGTCCGGAAATGTCTCCTCCAGAGCAAATTCTCAATAAGGAGTGCGACATACCCTTCGCGCACCCTGCACAGGGAAGGGCTGGGCAATTGTCCGGAAATGTCCGGAAATGCCTTCCCCGTACAATTTTTCAACAGGCGGTGTGAAATGCCATCCGAAGCCAACAGGAAGTCATCAGATTTCAGGGTGAAGGTTGCTACTGTGTGTGGCGGCCTCCCTATTGAAAAGGGTCTTGGCCGATATAGTGTCCCTGCCATCGACCGCCGGGGATCCGGTGCTATAATCGGCCCGTATCACCTTCATAAACGGAGACCGAGATTGCCCGCATTCGTAGTCTACGGCGACAGTTTCCTGGTGCGGCAGCGGATGGCTGCGCTGGAAGCCGAGCACGGCGCCGACGTTTTGCTGGACGCCAATCGCCACCGGATGCAGGGCAATCAGGTCTCGCCACAGGAACTGGTGGGCGTTTGCCTGGCTTTGCCGTTCCTTGACACTCTCCGCCTCGTTGCAGTCGATGGCCTGCTGGCCACGGCCGAATCGCGCTCTGGGGGAGGCCGCGGTCGCCGCGGCGGCGGCACCGTCGACGACCGCTGGCAGCCGCTGATCGGGGCCATCCCGGGAATGCCCGATACCACGCTGCTGCTGCTGTCCGATGGCCCGCTCTCGGCCAACAACCCCCTGCTGCGGGCTCTTGGCGCTTTATGCACAGTGGAGGAGCAGACCGCCCCCCGCGGCGAGCAGTTGGCTCGCTGGATCAAGGAGACCGCCGAAGCCAGGGGCGCTGCCATTGGCCCCGCTGCCATCCGTCAGATGGCCGACCTCGTTGGCGGCGACCTGTGGACGCTGGATCAGGAGCTGGAGAAGTTGTCCCTGTACGCCGCCGGCCGCGAGATCGCCGAGTCGGATGTCCGGCTGATGGTGTCCCAGGTCCGGGAGGCCAGCATTTTCGAGGCCGTTGACGCCATGATCGAAGGCAGGCCGCAGGTGGCTCTGCGGCTTCTGGCCCAGCTGCGCGACGACGGGCGCGAACCGCTGTACGTCATCGCCATGGTGGAGCGCCAGCTCCGACTGCTGGCTTTGGCCCGCGACTCCATGGAGCGCCGGGTCCCGCAGAACGAACTGAAGCGAACGCTGGGGACCTCGTCCGACTTCGTGGTTCGCAAGACTATGGAGCAGGCCCGTCGCTATTCCCGGGAGGACATCGCCTGGCGCTACGACCGGCTGCTGGAGGCCGACCTGTCCATCAAGCAGGGCCGCGTCGACGCCGACCTGGCCCTCGAGCTGCTGGTAGGAGACTCCGCCCCCAGGCGCTAGGAATAAAGAAGCCTTAATGAGTTGGTATGCCCTTTCTGTCGTGGCCAGTTTCCGCCCGGCGCGTCGGGCCTTGCAGGATTTATTCCTGTTCAGCGCACCGTCGCTTCGACCCTAATCCTGCACCACCATAGGGTTGTAGCAGGCTACGTAGTGGCCGTCTTCAGTCTCGGCCAGCGGCGGATGAGGCTCGTGGCGGCACTGGTTGGTTGCCTTGAAGCAGCGGGGCAGGAATGGACACTGCTCTCCCATGTTTACCAGGTCGGGCGGGTTGCCCGGCACGGGCTGGAGGCTGCGGCCCGCATCGTCCAGGCGGGGCAGCGACTGCAGCAGCGACCAGGTGTAGGGGTGCTGGGCGCGGCGGAAAAGCGGTATCACGTCGGCATGTTCCACCATATAGCCGCCGTATATCACGCCAACCTTCTTGGCCATCGAGGCCACTACCCCCATATCGTGGGTGATCAGCAGTACCGACGATCCCTGATCCCTGACCAACCTGCGCAGGCGTTCCAGGATCTCGGCCTGCAGAGTAACGTCCAAGCCGGAAGTCGGCTCGTCGGCGATGAGCAGCTTGGGGCGCAGCACCAGGGCAATGGCCATCATCACTCGCTGGCACATCCCGCCGCTCAATGCGAATGGGTACTGGCCCATGACTCGCTTGGGATCAGGCAAACCCATCTCATGGAGCATTTCCTGGGCCATTCGGTTGGCGTTCCTGACCGACAGGTCGCTGTGCTGGAGTATCACCTCCTCCAGTTGCGAGCCAACGGGTTCCACCGGGTTCAGGGCCGCCTGGGCGTCCTGGAACACCATTGATACCTGGTGCCCTCGAAGGCTGCGGCGATAGTCCTGTCCAGCCCGCATGAGGTCCACCCCCTGGAAGTAGATACGCCCGCCCAGAACCGAAGAGTTCTGGGGCAACAGTCCCATGATGGACAGGGCCAGGGTACTCTTCCCGGCTCCGCTTTCCCCGACCACGCAGTAGATCTCGCCCTCTTCCTGCGTCAGGTTGACTCCGTTCAGCGCCCGGACCGTGCCGGCGGGACTGCGGAACTCGACCGACAGGTCCTCTATTTTCAGGGCTTCAGCCATTGCGGGAACTCCGTTCGAGTGTAGTCCGAGTACATTGCGCCCGGGATGCTGACTGGCGATTGGATGGACGCTAGGGCACCGGCGTTCGGGTTTCGGACACTGGCTTGGCGCGTTCCGGGATCGATCGGCTACGCAGGTCGACCGGGTGATAGTCGCCGCTCCTCAGCAGGCGCAGGAGATCCTTCAGGCATTCAACTCGGCCCCGGAACTCGGTGGCTGCTGTCCCCATCTGCGCGGTGCGGTGGGCGTCGCTGCCAGCCACCGACGGCAATTCCAGCTCAACGCACAGGTCGGCCGAGTAGCGGTTCTGCTCCAGAGATCCCCTGCCATTCATAGCCTCGACCGCCTCGCAGAGTCCGAAGAATGGGTCATCTACCGCCCGTTGCAGCATTCCGGCTCGGGCCGCCGGATCGCGACCGGGTTCCTCAAGGAACCGGCGCCGGTAGGGATGGGCCGCGACCAATACTCCTCCGTCGCGCTCCGTGCAGGCTCGGAGGAATTCAGGCTTGTGCATTCCGAACTCGTATCGATGAAGGCCGAAGGCGAGCACATGGCCGGCGTCGGTATTGATCTCGCTGCCCGGCAGCACCAGGAATTCGTGTCGCCGCGACAGTTCCCGCACCCGGTCGTGGGGCCAGAAGCTGTCGTGGTCAGTGAGGCAGATGCCGTCCAGGCCCGCGGCCTTGGAGCCTTCGATGAGTTCCTCGACGCTCAGGAAACTGTCGTCGGACATGGGATAGCTGTGGGTGTGGAGGTCGATGATCAAAGCAGCAGCCAAGGACCGAAACAGGATGCCCAATAATAGCACGGGAGCCTTGATTGCGAAATCCGGCACAAGCCGGATTCTCCACCGTGAGGAGCGTTCCGGGTGAGGCCGCTTATCCCTCAATTGGGTTTTGCCAAAGAAGCAATGGCACCCGCTCTCTTTCGTGAGCGGGTGCCATCCAAGGCCACCTGGGCCAGACGGGGGAGGACTCGGGAGGCTAGCGAGGCACCAGGTAGCCCTCCTCCTCAAGGGTCTCGAGGATTTCCTCGGCCCGCCTTTCCCCGACCTTCAGGCGGCGTTCCAGGACTGACGTGCTGAGGTTGGGGTGGCGGACCGCTAGGTCGCGTGCCAGGTCCATCTGCTGGACGTCCACACTGCCGTTGGCGTCCTCGTCGGTGCCGGACTCCAGGTTTATGGGCGGTACCGGCGGCCCCTCTTGCTCCTTCCAGAAGTTGACCAAGGCCTCGACCTCCTCGTCGTAGACCAGGGCACCCTGCATCCTTTCGGGCTTTGGCGAATCCTTGTGCAGGACGAGCGCGTCTCCCTTCCCCATAAGCTTCTCGGCCCCGATCGAATCAAGGATCACCCGTGAGTCCACCTGGCCCGTTACAGCGAAGGCACAGCGGGCAGGGATGTTGGCCTTGAGCAGACCGGTGACCACGTTCACCGATGGACGCTGCGTCGCCAACAGCAGGTGAATGCCCGCCGCACGGCCAAGCTGGGCCAGGCGTACGAGGTTCTGCTCCACCTCGAACCCTGCCACCATCATCAGGTCGGCCAGCTCATCCACGACGAGCACCAGGAAGGGCATCTTCTCCTCGGATCGCTCGTTGTATACCTCGATGTTGCGTACTCCCAGCTCCTCCATCTGCTTGTAGCGGCGAATCATCTCCCGGTTCAGGCCACGCAGCGACTCGGTGACCTCCTCGGGCTCCACTATCACCGGCTGAATCAGATGGGGAATGCCGTTGTAGGGCGTCAGCTCCACCCGCTTGGGGTCAACCATCAGCATGCGAAGTTGGTCAGGCGTCTTGGTCAGCAGGAAGGAAGCGATAATGGAGTTGATCTGGACGCTCTTACCGCTGCCGGTGGAGCCGGCGATGAGCATGTGCGGCAACGCCACGAGATCCAGTGCAACCGGTTCGCCACCGGTGTCCTGACCCATGGCGACGGGGAGGCCACCCTTACCCAACAACTTACGGAATTCGGGAGTTTCCAGAACGGCCCGAAGGTGCACCTTGGTGGGGGAGGGTACCGGAATCTCCAGCCCGACCAGGGCGGCGCCGGGGACCGGAGCTTCCACGCGCAGATAGGGAGTCCTGAGTGCCAGGGCCAGATCCTTCTCGCGGGAAATGATGCTTTGGACCTTGACTCGGCTGCGGTCGCCACCCTCCTCTGATCCGCGTTTTGCCACCCATCCCGGAGAGAGGCCAAACTGGACCACGCGGGGGCCGGCCTTGATGTCGGTTACTTCGACCCGGACACCATGGTCTGCAAGTGCCTGCTCGACCTCCTTGCCCATGCTCTGGAAAACGTCCTCAGACTCACCCAAGGGTTCTGGTGGAGCTAGTGTCTCGATGGAAGGTAGCTGCCATCCCGATCCGAGGTCCTGTTCATCATCCGCGTCGGTAGCGATGGGCATCCACGGGGGAGGATCGTTGTCCGGCTCAATCCCAGGCTCTTTCTCTACCGCGGCTCGTCTCAGGTAACTGGTCGCCACTCCGGCAGGTTGCGTTTCGGCACCCTCCCGGACATCATTTCCGGATTCGGTCTCCTCGCCCCTGGCATCCCTGGCATCACTCCTGGTATTGACCCTGGCCTCGAGTCGGCGGGCCCGGTTTTCCCTCATACGGTCAGAGAGGTTCCTGATGGCGGAGCCGGTGCCGCTCACGGCAAGGTAGGCGTAGCCAGTTGCGAGCTGCAGCCAGCGCCAGGCGCGAGCTAGGCCCTGCGAGTAAACTGGTGCGGCCGACCGCGGATAGAAGACCAACGGGACCAGGGCCACGATGATCATCATCTTGCCCAAGCCGATGGGAAACAGCGAGGGTCCTCCCATCGCCATACCCCAGCGACCTGCGTACGAGACATCCTCGAGCAGGCCCCGCGGTGGGCTGAAGTAAGACAGCGCGCAAATGGATACTGCGACTCCCGTGGCTGCTATTGCCCAGACGCGCCAGTGGTAAGTCAGCATCCTGGCCTGGTAGCGAAGCGCGAAGAGAGCGGTGGCCGCCCATAGCGCCACGGGAGTCCAACCGAAGCCCAACGCTTGCCACAACCACTCCCGGTGGTTTTGGAAAAAGAAGAGGTATGCGCCAACTATGACCGTAGCAGACAAAAGTACGAGGCCGTCGACGAATAGCCAGGGACTGGCACGGAACATGTCATTGAAGGTGGGCGGAGCGGTCCTCGCGGAGGTCGCCATATAATGCCTCCTTACCGGCTGCTTTGTGGCGGCAACCGGATAAGGGGGTAGGTCCTGGGGTGATCCGAGCGTTTCGGCTCAGTACCGGAGGTTGCTCAGATCTCGGTTACCACTGGAATTATCATAGGTGATCGCCGCGTGGCGCTAGCTATGAAACTGCGGGCAGTTTCGCGCACTTTGGTCCTCAACTCGTCAATTGAGGCTGGTGGGCCGCCGTTGGACGAAAGTTGCGAAATCAGGTGAGCGCCCAATTCATCGAAGAGCGCCCCTGTCTCTCCCTCATCCATGAACCCGCTGGCCACGGTGAGTGGATCACCGGCAGGCACAAGGCTGCCTTTGTCGACAGTCAAAACGACCACAACCACTCCGTCCCTGGAGAGACTGCGGCGCTGAGTTAACACCGCGCTCTGCGTGTCTCTCCTCGATAGGCCGTCGACGAAGATAGGCCCGGCTTTTATCCGTTGAGAGGTTGATGCGCTCTCCGGCCCGATTTCAAGCACGTCGCCGTCTTCCAGCACGAATATACCGTCCCTTCCGACTCCCATGTCCCAAGCCAGCTGTGCGTGGGCGTTCAGATGACGATATTCCCCATGGACTGGCACGAAGTAGCGGGGCTTGACGAGGCTAAGCACCAGTTTCAGCTCCTCCTGGCTGGCATGGCCGTGGACGTGCACCGTAGCTATCCGGTCGTAGAGTACCCTTGCCCCCTGCCTGAGCAGGTTGTCGATGGTACGGCTGACCGGCAACTCGTTGCCCGGAATCGGTGTGGCGCTAATGACGACGGTGTCCCCAGCCATTATGCTCACGTCCCGGTGTTCCTCTTTGGCGATGCGCACCAACGCCGAGGTGGGCTCACCCTGGCTGCCGGTGGTCATCAGCACCACCTGGTCCGGCGGAAGATTGCGCGTGGTATTCAGGGGCAGCAGTATGCCCGGGGGCAGGCGCAGGTATCCCAACTCCGAGGCCACGTTAACTGTCTCAACCATGCTGCGTCCGACGATGCTGACTTTACGGCCATGCTTCTCTGCGGCGTCGACCACTTGTTGGACACGAGAGACCAGCGAGGCGAAAGTGGCGACCATCACTCGGCCAGGCGCCTCGGCGATGGCCCTCTCAAGAGCTTCCCCGACCACCTGTTCCGAAGCCGTGTAGCCAGGCACCTCGGCGTAGGTTGAATCCGACAGCAGGAGGAGTACGCCCTCCGCGCCGTAACCAGCGAGGGCGGTCAGGTCGAAGGTGCGTCCGTCGACTGGTGTGTGGTCGATCTTGAAGTCGCCGGTGTGTATCACCGTGCCCAGCGGTGTGCTGATGGCGATGCCCATTGCGTCGGGTATGCTGTGGCACACTCGAAACCATCGAGCGGCAAAATACTGACCGAACTGGTAAGGGATGCCAGGGTCAATGGGAGTGGAAGCGAACTCACGGGTGGCCCGGCGTTCCTTGAGCTTGGCCGAGATCAGGCCGTGGGCCAGGCGGGGCGCAAAGACCTGCGTTGGAATCTGCGGAAGGATGAAGGGCAGCGCTCCGATGTGGTCCTCGTGTCCGTGGGTTACCAGTATGCCGCGAATCCTGTCCGCTCGCTCCACCAAATAGGAAACGTCAGGGATAATTAGGTCCACGCCCAGCATCCCCTCTTCAGGGAATTGGACTCCACAGTCGATGACGATTATGTCGTCTGCGTACTCGAGGGCGAGCATATTCTTGCCAATTTCCCCCAGCCCTCCCAGGGGTATCACGCGAAGTTTTTCAGCTATTTGTGCGCACATTCCAATACTAAGGCCTAAAACATTGAGAGTTGATGTGGGCCGGTGGCCTGTTCAGTTTCCTCCGAAACCGCATCGTTTTCAGGTGATTCGTTCTCTTGGGGCGACTCCGCTGCCACCGGCGATGCGGGAGGCACGACGGCGCCGAAAAGGTCCATCTGAGTTTTGGGGACCGTGTCGAAAGATGAAGCGTCCTTTAAAACCTTGTGAATTGAGGCAGGTTCCTGGGCTTCAGTCAATGCAGCGGCGATGGCGCGGAAGTCCTCTACCATAGTCGACCGCAGCTCGGGACGCCGCAGGACGGCCGCCGGATGCAGCACTGGAAAGATGGAACGCCCGTCTTTCTGGCGCAACTGGCCACGAGCACGGGTGACCCCCTCGCCGGGAAAGAATCTCCCCAACGAAAAGCGTCCGAGCGTAACGATCAGCTTTGGATTGACCAACTCTATCTGCCGATTGAGGTACTTGGAGCAGGCCCCGATTTCTGACGGGTGAGGGTCACGGTTGTCTGGCGGGCGGCACTTGACCATATTGGCGATGAAGACTTCGTCGCTATTGGTGCCAATGGACGCCAGCAATCCCTCCAAAAGCTGCCCCGCCGGGCCAACAAACGGGCGTCCTTGGCGGTCCTCGTGAAATCCGGGTCCCTCTCCGATGAACATCAACTTGGCTGTCGGGTTGCCTTCCCCGGGTACCGCGTTCCTTCGGTCCCGGTGCAATGGGCAATCGGTGCAGGCGCGAACCGCCTGGGCTACATCGTCCAGGCTATCCATAGCATCCTTGCCTTAGTTGTATGTATCCCGCATCGCTAGGAATAATGATAGGCTGCCGTCCGGTGCCGGCAGGAACAGTAAGGTAGGGCCCAAATCGGAATTCGAAAGGGGCAATAATGAGCACGCGCTTAGAGCGCGGGGATCAGTCGTCTATGCCGCGGCCTTTTAGGTAGGCCACAGCATCTGACACGGTGGCGATAGAGCCCGCGTCCTCGTCTGGGATCTCTAGAGGAGAATCCTCTGTTGAGAATTCCTCCTCGAAAGCCATTATCAACTCGACCAAGTCGAGGGAATCGGCGTTGAGATCATCGACGAAAGACGAGCCTTCTTCAACATCCCCCTCGTCGGCTCCAAGTTTGTCAACAACAATGCCTTTTACGCGTTCATAAACTGTGGGCAAGGTTCATCTCCCATCCGGTGCCGCAGTGGCAGCGGTAAGGTCTCCTGTTTCCAGGCTCGTCATAACAGAGCCGAGAACTCCGTTTACGAACCTGGCCGAGCTGTCGCTGCCGAACACCTTGGCCAGCTCCACCGCCTCGTCAATAGCCGCTTTCGGTGGAGTGGACGGATTATGCAAAAGTTCAAAAATGGCAATCCGCAAAATATTACGATCAACAATGGGCAGTTGGGTCACCGGCCAAGCCGGGGCAAATCTTCCGATAAGGCCATCCAGCCTGTGCCGGTAAACGCTTACTCCGCGGTGCAACCTGTCGGCAAACTCCATGGCAGAACGGTCCATATCCTCGTCCAGCCATTCGTAGTCAGGAGCGAGTCTCCGGGGATGTACTCCGCCCGATTCCCGTCCGCGCACATCCGCAGCAAACAGGGATTGCAGCGCAACTGATCTCGCCACACGCCTTGGGTCAGCCGACTTGACCATTAAGCCCAGCCCCCGGCAAGTCCTGGAGGTTTCAGCCTATCATTGAGGCCAACTTTCGGACGGAGTCCGGGTCGGCCACCGCGGAAACTTCTACCTCGCGGTCAATTCGCTTGATGAGTCCTGCCAGCACGCCGCCAGCTCCAAACTCGACAAACCGGTTCACGCCAGAGTCGACCATTGCGACCACCGAGTCTTTCCATTGCACGCAACGGCAAAGCCCCAAGACCAACTCATCTCGAATTTCCTGGCTGGTGGTCAAGGCACGGCAGTCGCAGTTGGCGACAATTGGCATCCTCGGTTCATGGAGAGTCAGGGACTCCAATTCGTCGGTCAGCCCAGCCTTGGCCTCCACCATAAGGGAGGAGTGAAAAGCCCCGCTGACCGGCAGGGGAACGGCTTTGCGTGCACCGCGTGCGGTGGACAGATCCACAGCCTGGGCTACCGCCATCCGGTCTCCGCTGATTACTATCTGGTTGTCGGTGTTGATGTTGGCCAACTCCACGCCAGTCTCGGCGCAGATCTGTTCAAGGGCCATTTCGTCCAGACCCAAGATGGCAGCCATGGTTCCCGGCCGGCTGAGAGAGGCCTGATGCATCAGTTCCCCTCGCCGACGCACCAAGCGGACGGCGTCGGCGAAGTCCAATACACCTGCGGCAACTAGTGCCGTGTACTCACCCAAGCTGTGCCCGGCGACGGATTTGGCTTCGAGTGCTTCTGGACCTGAAAATTCCGCGCACGCACGCCATGCAGCGATGCTGACGGTCATTATGGCCGGCTGGGAATTGACAGTATTCTGCAACTCTCCGGCCGGCCCCTCAATTATCATGCGGGACAATGGGAACCCGAGACTGTCGTCCGCTTCTTCGAAAGTTTCGCGGGCTGCTCGGGATTCCTCCATCAGGCCGAGTCCCATTCCCACCCTCTGCGAACCCTGCCCAGGGAACACATAGGCCCGGTTATTGTCTGAAATATTCGTAGCAGCCTCCATCGGCAAGAGACGCAAGTTTAGTTAATTTGCAAATTCTATGACATAACGTATTGGATGTGCAATGGAATTCCCTTTCACGTTACGTGAATTTCCCAGTGGACAGAACACCCTTCTGACTTGAATCAAAGTCCGTGGTGTACTCAGCCACAGACTGGTTTGTGCACAGTACCACCGGACTGCGCATGTTACACCTGGCGTTGCTGGAAAAAGATGATCCACTGCAACCGCAGCCAGACACGATGTGACTGAATCAGGACAGGTTCTCCAACACTTGCCTCCCGCGGTAGTACCCGCACTGACCACACGCAGTGTGGGGTAATTTGGCGGTGCGGCAACGTGGACACCGGGCGGCGTGTATTGGCCTTAGTTTGTATTCTGCCAGCCGGCGGCCTTTCCTGGCCCGCGTGATCTTTTTTTTAGGTACGGCACCCATTGTATTGATTCCTCCCAAGCGTCCCCGGCAATCGGGGAACTCCGTAACTGTCTGCGCCTAGTGCGATTTGGGTGGTGCGCAGTGGCTTTGTCGGTTCGAGGCCTAGGACAGCCGTTCTAGATGTCAGGTCGCTGCCAGACCATTTACTTGAACCCTTAGGATAACAGGTCAGCAAGGGCCCCCCACCTGGGGTCCACCGGAGGGCCGGCGCATTTACATTTTTCCTCATTCAAATCCGCGCCACACTCTGGGCAAAGCCCGTGGCAATCCACGCGACACAGAGCCTTCAGCGGCTCGCCGGTAAGAAGGTACTGACGCAGCACATCGCTCAGGTCTAGCATCTGGCTGGTGTCGATGTGGGTAACGCCCTCCGATAGGTCGGGCGCGTACACTCTGTGACCCGTCGCCGGATCAACCGTCGGGTAGCATTCCTCCTCAATGACGAGTGTAGAGATCCTGGGATACTCGGTAAGGCATCGATCACATGGAGAATTAACCTCGACGTTGATGGTTGCATTGACTAGCAAGCCTTCGTAGGTGCGGAGCAACCGCACACTACCCTTCGCTTGGCCGACCGTCAGACCTTCCAACCCGCTGTACACTGGCTCATCCAACTGGAATCGTCTAGTGGAGCCAATGGGCCCCATCAATAGTTGCGATACATTATAAAGCATTGTTAAGCAGCAATCCGAGAATCGTCACCCAGAATTATGAATTCTTACCGACAGGGCCTGTCAAGAGAACTGATTGGCCAAGAAAAATGAGCCGATTCATATCTCTGAGCAAAGCCATACAGTGTCTACAAACGTTCTGCCATGTTGTCCCTGATGAAGTCCACGATCTCCCCGGTGGAGGTGCCAGGACCGAAGACTTCCGTGATCCCAATGTCTTTAAGGGGCTGACGGTCGACCGTAGGGATGATGCCGCCAACCACGACCAGAACATCATCCATGCCCTGTTCTCCCAATAGCGTCATCACCTCGGGCAGAATCTCCAGGTGAGCCCCAGAGAGGATGCTCAGTCCAAGGACGTCCACATCCTCTTGTGCGGCAGCTTGGACTATCATCTGCGGGCTCTGCCGGATACCCGTGTAGATGACCTCCATCCCCGCGTCCCTCAGGGCCCGCGCTATGACTTTTGCACCGCGGTCGTGGCCATCGAGCCCTGGCTTCGCAACCAAGATACGGATGGGGCGCTCGTTATTCTGCATATCGATTCATTCTTAATCAAGAGTTCCCGCAATAGAGACGGGATCCACGGTGAGGCCGATTTGTTGTTAGACAAACTCGCAACCGGTCCAGCAGGCATTCCAAAAACGGCGAGATGACGGTATGAGGCCCTTCGTGCCAGCCGCATTATTCCTGAGATTCGGGTCAATCAGCCGCAGCCTCATTTCGTTCACGATTCAGAATTCTTCCTAGATAACTTCCTGGTTCAGGCCCAAATTCGCGCGGTCCCCTACGGCGATGGCGACTCGGTCGATTACTAGACTACCAACCGTCGCTCAATGAGTGGGGCCTCCGACCCGGGTGGCCGCGGCGCACCCAAGCGAACCCAACCAATGGCCTCGGAACCACTACTGCTAGATAGCGTAATCCTTCAGCAGTTGCCGCGCAATCAACAGGCGCTGGACCTCCGAGGTTCCTTCATAGATGGTGGTCACGCGGGCGTCCCTGAGGATGCGTTCCACGCCGGCCTCTCGGAAGTAGCCCGATCCACCGTGGATCTGCAGGGCCTTGTCGGCCACTCGAATGCACATCTCGGAGGCCATCAGCTTTGCGATGGATGCCTCTTGCATGAAGGGCAGCCCTGCGTCCTTGAGAGTGGCAGCGTTCATGGTCACAATACGCGCGGCGTGCACCTCGGCAGCCATGTCGGCCAGCATGAACTGGATCGCCTGGTGCTGAGCGATCGGTTGGCCAAATGATTGGCGTTGCTGGGCGTAGCGAACGGCAGCTTCAAGGGCCGACTGGCCGATACCAGTGCTCTGGGCGGCGATGATGATGCGGCTGGAGGTCAGGATCTCCATGGCCTGGTTGAAGCCGCGTCCTTCCTCGCCCAAGAGGTTCTCGCTGGAAACCGGCGTGTCCTGGAAGACGATCTCGTCGGTAGTGGAGCTGCGCATTCCGAGCTTGCCGTGCATGGGGTTGATGGCCAGACCAGGCGAGCCCTTGTCGACGATGAAGGCGCTCACGCCCTTGTAGCCCATACCGCGGTCCTGCGTGGCAAAAACCACGATGTTCTGGGCCACTAAGGCGTTGGTAATGAACATCTTGCTGCCGTTCAGAAAGTAGGTACCGTCCCGCTCTACGGCGGTGGTCTGGAGGGCCGCAGCGTCTGAGCCTCCGCCCGGTTCGGTTAACCCGAATGCGGCCACACCCCGGCCGTCGACCAGAGGGGGAAGGATGCGACCCTTCTGATCCTCGTTTCCAAATCGGTCGATGGACGCAACGCCCAAGGCAAGGTGGGCGAGCCAACTGACCGATGCGGAGGCGTCTCCTCGTGCGACCTCCTCGGCAGCTATAGATACCTGCCGGTAACCGGCCGGGCCGCTGCCTCCGTACTTGACGTCGACGCCGAGACCGGTAAGACCCAGCTCTGCCAGGCCACGCCAGGCTTCCCACTGGAATTCCGCGCGCTCGTCAGACTCTATAGCCTTGGGAGCAATTTCACGGTCCACGAAATCCCGGAGAGTGGTCTGGAGCATCTGCTCCTCTTCATTGAGCATCAGGTCGGGCATAGTTCTACTCCTAGTTAACTGTCGAAACAGTCTCGAAAATTGCATTCAGGTTTCCTTGGATGCCAAGACCTCACAATCACAGACGGTTTCTGATCCATGAACACACCCCCCTTCACACGCTCCAAGTCTTTTTTCTCAACCATTCGATATGAGACTGACTAAAACTCACCAAGTCGTATCCTGCTTCCACGCTCGCTTGGAATAGGTACTCATGCTCCGTTGCTAAATCTGGAAAGCCAGATATCAAAGCTCGCCCTTCCTAGGGTCCTTTGGATCATATCCCAAGTCAGATAATATGGCGGAAACATAGTGGAATGCTGCTAGAATAGGCCGCTAACTTCCCATTCAGCAAATCCAATGAGCAGCCATTTTATCGCAAGAACGAATTCCTAAACTAAAGCCGAGGTGAAATGTACATATCGCTAGACAACCGCACTATCGGTGCCCACCCAGTTGGGACCTGAAGGTGATATGAGGTGCCGTGGAGTCCTTTCGGCCATCGTCAACCTCCCCGAAATGCACATCCCACCTTGGTACTGGTTTAGTTTCTCGCTGTTAGAATGCAGTGTTCTTTGGGGGGAGGCCATTTTTCAGCGACCCCAGACTATCTCTCCGTAACCGCTGGCGTGTTTGTCTTTTCCCTTCATGACAATGATCGTCGATTAAGCAGTCTGAAATCAAAGGGTTGTTATTCTACATTCTTTTTCCACGAAGGTCTGGGCTTCAAAGACACGATACCTAAACTAAAGCCAAGGTGAAATACGCAGTTGCACAGGGTAAATTTGTGAAGGAACTGGGTTAGCTGGTCTCGGGAGTTACGAGGGGTTGGTGATGGGCGTGAGGGAGATAGACCGGTGTCTGGAACAGTGGCGGATGGAAGTCAAGGACTTGCGACAGCGGATGATCCTGGCGCCGACGCCCAGGGAGCGGGAGAGGTGGTACGCCGTGCTGCTGCTGGCCCAGGGCTGGACGGCAGCGGCCACGGCGGAGACTCTGGAAAGGGACCCACACACTATTGGCCGATGGGCGTCGGCCTTCGGCGAGGGAGGGCCTGCAGCCCTGATATTCGAGCAGACCGGTGGTTCCCCCCCGCCCTTGACCAAGCGCAGCAGGAGGAATTGAAAGAGGCGGTGCAACAGCCTCCCGCTTCGTCGGGCATCGGTATGGCCAACTGGTATTGGAAGGTGGTGCGGCGGTTTGCCTCGGAGCGCCTCGGCATTGAGTTGAGCCGCAGCAGTTGCCTGAACTGGATGCACCGCTTGGGATTTGCCTTCAAGCGGCCCAAGAAGCGGTTGCTCAAGGCTGATGAGGCCAAGCGGGAGGCTTTCGTGGCGGAGTACGCCGTCCTGAGGGAGGAGGCCCAACGGACTGAAGCCAGGATATTCTTTGCCGACGAGGCCCACTTCCGGGCGGACGCGGAACTGCGGGGCAAGTGGGTGCTGAAGGGCCAGCCTGCTTTGGTGGACTCGACCAGCCCGCGGTATGGGGAGAAGGCCAACTACTATTCGGCGGTGTGCCTGGAGACGGGTGAGGTGGAATGGATGGAACTGGAGGGCAACAGCAACAGCGGGACCTCGGTTGCCTTCCTGAAGCAACTGAGGGAAAAACATCCAGAGCCGATGCGGGTCATCTGGGACAACGCGCCGGCCCATCGTGGCGAGGCGGTGCGGGAATATCTGCGGACGCCCGGACTTGACCTGCGGTTGGTGAACCTGCCGGGGTACAGCCCGGACTTCAACTCCGATGAGGCGGTCTGGGGCTGGGCGAGAGAGGAGGCGACGGGCAATCTCTGCCTGGGCAGCAGGGCGGCGGTGCAGGAAAGGGTCGGCAACTTCCTGGCCGGGCTGGCCAGCCGGAGAGACGAGGTGAGGCGCCGCTGCCGGACGGTACTGCAGTCACGGGCCGAAGCACTGCTGCCGAATTCCCAGCACGATTCCTCGCCTCAGGCAAATGCACATCCCACCTTGGCTTTGGTTTAGTCTTATTTCCGTTAGGGTCGCCCAAAAGCACAGTGCACACGACACTGTCGTGCGAAAGGCCCACTTGCATGAATTCTGGAATTTCTCATACCAATTCCAAAAAATGCCAAATGATTAATGATCCACGACGCCCTGGAGAAAGGGTTTCTGATTTGACATAGGGGCCTCGTGAGACCTGGTTTGACGTAGTTGCCCATCAGAACGCCGCCATCTCCTCTTGCTCGCCGAACACCGTACGGAGAACTCCGGATATCTCGCCTAGGGTACAGTAGGCTTCTACGCAATCGAGGATGGCCGGAACGGTATTATCTTCGGAGCGAGCAACACCTTCCAGCCGTCCAAGGGCGGCCTGGGCTGCACCGCCGTCGCGCTCCCGCCGAAGGCTGTCGAGACGGGCAATTTGCTGCCTGGCGGCTTCCTCGTCCACCCGCATCAACCCGTCCACCTGTAGCTCCTCGGACAAGTAGCGGTTCACGCCCACGATGATGCGGTCACCGGACTCAACCTCTTGCCGGTGTCGGTAGGCGGCATCGCCGATTTCACGCATCTGGAAACCATCCTCGATGGCAGCAACAGCTCCTCCCATGTCGTCGATGCGTCGGATGTACTCCAGCGCTTGCGCTTCCAGTTCGTCGGTCAGGCTCTCGACGTACCAAGAGCCTCCTAAGGGGTCCACGACGTCCGCAGAGCCGCTCTCGTAGGCCAGGATTTGCTGTGTGCGTAGAGAGAGCTGTGCCGATTCTTCCGAGGGAAGGGCCAGGGCCTCGTCGCGGGAGTTGACGTGAAGCGACTGAGTTCCTCCAAGGATGGCAGCAAGGGCCTGCACTGTGCAACGGACAACGTTGTTGTCCGGCTGTTGGGCTGTCAAAGAGACGCCGGCCGTCTGGGTGTGGAAGCGCAACATCATCGAGCGCGGGTCCGTGGCACCGAAACGATTTTGCATCACTCGTGCCCAAATTCGGCGGGCGGCCCGGAACTTGGCGACCTCCTCGAACAGGTTATTCTGGGCCACGAAGAAGAAGGACAGACGAGGGGCGAATTCGTCCACCTTCAGCCCCGCGTCAAGGGCTGCCTGAACGTAGGCAATTGCGTTGGCGAAGGTGAAAGCCAACTCCTGCACCGCCGTTGCTCCGGCCTCCCGCATGTGGTAGCCGGAGATACTGATTGTGTTCCAGCGCGGCACTCTCTCGGCGCAATATTTGAACACGTCCACGACCAGCCGCATTGAAGGCCTTGGCGGATAGGCGTAAGTGCCACGAGCGATGTATTCCTTGAGAATGTCGTTTTGGATCGTCCCGCTGACCTGGCTGGGTGAGACGCCCTGCCGGCCAGCGGCAGCAATATAGAAGCATAGCAGCAGCGAGGCGGTGGCATTTATGGTCATGGACGTGCTGACCCGACCCAGCGGGATACCATCGAAGAGGGTCTCCATATCCTCAATGCTGCAGATCGGGACGCCCACTTTGCCCACCTCGCCCTTGGCAAGGGGATGATCTGAGTCGTAGCCGATCTGCGTGGGAAGGTCAAAAGCCACCGACAATCCCGTCTGTCCCTGTTCCAGCAGGTATCGGAAACGACGATTGGTGTCCTCTGCCGTTGCGTAGCCGGAATATTGTCGCATCGTCCACACGCGGCCTCGGTAGACGCTTGGCTGCACACCCCGGGTGTAGGGGAACTCGCCGGGGAAGCCGATGTCCTCAGCATAGTCGTGGCCCCGCGAGTCCAGGTCTCCGGGCGCGTACAGTGGCTCAATTGCCAGGCCGCTGTCCGTCTCGAAGGTCTCCCGGCGTTCCGGATACCGGGCCACCGCTGGCCGGAGCGTGTCCTCCTGCCACTGCTGCTTGTCCTTGCTGGGCATATCGCCCTCCCCGTGCGCCTTACTCTCCTGAACCGCTGAAAACCGTGACAGCCAGTGTAACCGTAAGGCTATAGAGGCTCAAGGCACGTCCCTACTGGTGCAGCAGCGCGTATAATGGAGTTAGTTGAGTAATGGTTTCAGATCAACCAGTGACCTGAGGGTGGTGGTCTGAGTTTTTGGCTGTGGCGTTCACCCTCTCCCTTTAGGGAGAGGGCTAGGGTACAGTTCAACCAGTTTGGAAATATTTCTATACCGAGTTTAAGAGGCACAAGGCCGGGACAAAAGGCACAGGGTAGGAAACGCAAGTTCGGGGAGGACTAATCGTGGTTTTGGGAAATATTGGACGCACTATCAGAGATTCCATCACTGGCACCATAAGCGGAGCCGGCAATGTGTTGGAGAGCACGGTAACCGCGGCTCGTGACGTGACGGTGGGCGCACTGTCCGGATCAAGGGTAGCTGTCAATGAGCTGCAGGGGCTTGTCGTCGACGTGATGAAGGGAACGATTCAGGCCACCGGCGGGGTGGGAGCAGAGCTTGGCTCTACCGCCAAGGGTGCTGTGATAGGTGTAATCCGCGGTGTGGGAGAGGTCACTACCGTTACCGTCGAGGTTTGCAGCGACACCGTGCGCGCCGCCATCAAGGGTACAAGCGAAGTTGGCGGCGACGTGGCCACCGTGGCTCGTAGTGCTGTAGAGGGCACTTTGGAGACCACCAAGAGCGTCGGTCTCCGCGCCGAAGACACTGCCTTTAGCGTAACCCGTGGCGCGATCCAGGGCACCCGTGATGTGGGTGGCGATCTGGGGGCCACCGCTCGGGACGCCGCCAAGGGCACCGTAATCGGAACAGCGGAAGTCGGCGGCAACGTGCTGCAGGCCGTCGAGGACAGCACCCGCGGGCTGATCCAGGGGGCAGCGGAGGTTGGCGGCGACGTGGCAACAGTAACCCGCAATGCGGTGGAAGGGTCAATCGAGGCGACTGGCGGTGTAACCGTGCGGTTGCAGGACGCCGCCTTCAGCGCGGCCAGGGGCGCGATCCACGGGTCGCGACAGGTGGGAGGAGATCTGGGAGCCACGGCCCGAGACACCATCGCCGGGACAGTCGATGGAGCCAACCAGATCAGCGGCAACATAATTCAGGCGATAGAGGATAGCACCCGCGGCTTGGTAAAGGGCACAGCCGAGGTGGGCGGAGACGTGGCCAGCGTGGCTCGGAACGCGGTAGAGGAGTCCATCGAGTCCGCCAAGCGTATTGGAATTCGCGCGGAGGACGCCGCCTCCGCTGCGGCAAACGGTGCGGTCAGTGCCGCCGGGTCCTTCGGTGAGGCCACCACCACTGCAGTTACCAACAACATAGGCGGAGTCGTAGGCGGCGTGTCCGTTGCCCTCAGGGCTCCGTTCCGGACCCAGGAAAAGAAGGACGACGCGTCCTGAAGCCCGCCTTGTGGAAAGGGGGAGCCCCGTGGGTGTTCTCCCATCCGGTGTCAGGCCAGGCTAACTGAAACTGGTCCTTAACCCATACGCCCAATTGGGGGACCCCAATAGCGAGTCTCCCCAGTAAAGGCGATATGTTGAGTCTCGCTGCTCAATTTGATCTAATCAGGCGGAAGTTGGTCTCTCCTTCAGACCGTAGTCAGGGGAGAGTGTCAATTGCTCGCCTTTTGCATTTGAGATTTCGGGTCCGGATGCGATGGCTGAGGGCGAGGTTGGCGGCCGTCCCCGGAATGGAGCTTGCCCGCCGAACTTGGCGCGAGCTGGGAGATGATCACAACATCGACCTGGCTGCTGCCATCGCGTATCACGCTGTTCTTTCCCTCTTTCCGCTTGCCATCGGGCTTGTGAGCCTGTTCAGCCTTGTGCTGGAATCCGACGCTGTGGAGCAGGAGGTCTACAATTTTTCCGCACATACCTGCCTGGCTCTCATGGAGTCCTGACGGCAAACGTGGAGGCAGTGAACAACATCAGAGGATTACTTGGTATTGCCAGTATCCTGGGCCTGTTGTGGTCTTCTACTTTGTTATTCGGCGCCATTACGCGGGCGGTGAACCGGGCATGGGATATAGAACATGACAGGCCTTTTTTCATAGAGAAGCCGCGTCATATACTGATGGCCCTAAGCGTCGCGCCACTTTTCCTGATTTCGGTGACGCTTACTACGGGACTGCAGGTTCTTGGCAGCGAAGATATTCCCCTGCTCGGCAGAATCTCCTTCCTGGAACACAACGGCATAAACGCTCTGGCCAGGCCCGTGCCGTTCGTGTTCACCTTGGTCATTTTCCTGTTCATATACAAGTTCACCCCTCTTGCCCGCACCTATTGGCGTTACATCTGGCCGGGGGCGCTGCTCGCCGCCCTGTTGTTCGAGACTGCAAAGAGCATTTTCGTCTTTTACCTAGAAAACTATGCCGTGTACGAGAGGATTTATGGCACCCTGGCATCGATGATAGTTCTCCTTGCGTGGGCCTACTTGTCTGGTTTCATAGTCGTTATCGGGGCCGAGGTTTCATCCGAGTACTATCGCATACGAATGGGTGCTGTCAGGGGGCGGCCAATCGCGTGGCGCCGCCGCCGGGCAAGGCGTCGGTAAGGGTCTTAGAGGGTGTGTGGCAAAAGCCTTTTGCCTACAAACAAGAGGCCAGGACAGCATCCGGCATACCTGCGAAAGCGGGGGAACGCCCTCACCCTAACTCTCTCCCAGGGGGAGAGGGAATTTGTTACACACCCTCTAAAATTACAATGACGGTTGGGACGATAGTACGACGGGGTAGTTGGGAAGGTTTGGGCAAGTGAGGCGGGGAGATGGAAGCGGCGGCTTTCGAGCAGGTGTACGGGGCCTTTGGGGATTTTCACGCTTATTTCGCTGATACCCGGCGTCGCACCACATCACCCTTTCCCCACCGCGCAGCAGATGGTGCGCCTCCGTAATGTCACGGGCGTTGGCACGCCGCCGTGCTCACGCTGTGCACCAATCCCGTGTCCGCGTCCACGCCGATGTACACCCTCATCCCGAAATGCCGCTCATTCCCCTTCTTGGTCTGGAGCATCTCCGGGTCCCGCTCCTTGCCTCGGTTCTTGGTGGAGAACGGCGCCTCGATGATACTGGCGTCCACAATGGTTCCCTCCCGCAGTCGCAGACCCTGCGATTCCAGGTGCGCGTTGATCTCCTCAAACAGACCCTGTCCCAGATTGTGCCTTCCCAGAATATGTCGGAAATTCAGAATCGTGGTCTCGTCGGGCAGGGCCTCCGACAGCTTCAGGCCCACGAACAGCCTGACCGATTCGGCCTCGTAGAGCAGGTCCTCCATGCCGGGGTCGCGGATATTGTAGAAGAGCTGCACACAGTGAATCCGCAGCATCACTGCCAACGGGTAGGGCCGGCGGCCCCTTCCGGACTTGGGGTAGAAGGGCCGGATGCGCGCCCACAGGCTCTGCCAGGGAATCAGTCCATCCATCCGCTCCAGAAACAGTTCCCTGCGGGTCTTCCGCTTCTTGCCCGGGTATTCCAAATCCGAAAATGTTGGCTGGTCCATCAACTTCAGGACCTACACCGTCATCAGGTTCCGCCAACGTTAATATGCCACACTGACACGGACTTGTTCAGAGCATCCGTAAACTCAGATGCTGGCCAAGCCATATGAAAAGTCCCTTTAGGACAGCAGCGATTTCCGAGGCTGCCCAAAGTTTTTTGGTGTTTTTAGGTAGGTATGGAACTATCTCATCCCACGGGATAGATGATACGCCTGAATTTCTACGGAAAGTTCCAGGCGTCTCTTCTGCCATGGTCAACGATACTACGCCCGAACCGAATCCTGCGCCTCGTCTATCCGACGCATCAGATTCATCACCATCGGCATCGCTGGCCCGTAGCGGTCGGCATCGTCGATCGCGTACCCCTTGTGGTAGCTCGCCCTGAACGCCGACAGCGGACTCCCCGCTCCGGTAAGCGCCGACTTGCCCTCCTCCTCTTCCTCGTCCCAGTGCCCGCCGTGGATCAGCGTTGCCAGATTCGCAGAGTCGCGGAACACGTTCATTGGGTCACCGCCGTCCTCGACGATGCGCATCTGCTCCTCGAACTGCCGTCGCATGAACACGATGGGCAGATCGGTCCGCCCCAGGTGCTCCTGCGTCCGGTCCATGATCGGGCCCTGCAAGATCCAAGCGTGGGCGTCCTGCGCAAGCACGAAGTCCAAAATGGGTTTGCCCGCGTCGTCGAAAAGCGGCACGTCGTAGTACGGAATTCTTTCCTGCACCGGAGCCGGCACCCCTACGGGTGCCATGTAGCACCCGTAGTTGATGTGGTACGTGTTCGTGTCGTCCACCGGCACGCGAATCTGAAACTCTTGCCGCACCATCCCGGGCCCGCCGGTCTGGGTGAAGAACGGGAAAATAACGGTAGCGTGACGGGAAGTGTGGTCCCGGTCAGCTCCCAGGGCCTTGGAATAATTGATGCCCTTTTCCATCCCGTACCGGGTCTCGTTGACATATAGTGATTCGATCCCGATCCCCGTTTTCATTCTCGCGTAAAGGGTGTGCATCTGACCGTCGGCGGCCCGTTCCT
Source organism: Dehalococcoidia bacterium (assembly GCA_965262865.1). Taxonomy (GTDB): domain Bacteria; phylum Chloroflexota; class Dehalococcoidia; order Lucifugimonadales; family UBA3495; genus VXOI01. The sequence goes on along the minus strand of OZ253565.1, from coordinate 3,541,412 downwards.
CCAGCCTGCCCTGCTTGCGTAGCACGTACTCGAACAGATTCCCGTGCAGGTATACGCTGTGCGCCGGGTCGCCTGTGTTCTCGTGGCACTGCAGCCAGTTGCAGGCCAGGTTCATTATCCCGATCTGCCGGATCGAGTTCGGCATCACGAACAAGTCCCACGGCGGCAGTAGTGGTGCCGGCTCCGGCCCCATGTAGGCCCACACCAGGCCGCCCATCTCCTGCACCGCGTACCCTTTGATCCGGATGCGGTCCTTGAAGGGATCGTGTTCCGACTCCAGCGGCGTCTCGATACAGCTCCCGGACGGTGCAAACATCCAGCCGTGGTAGCAGCATCTCAGCCCGCCCACGTCGGGGATCCCGTACCTCATCTCCGTCATCCGGTGAGGACACCGGTCGCCAATCAGCCCCATCTGCCCGTCCGCCGACCGGAACAGCACCAAGTCCTCCCCCAGCAGCCGCACGGCCATGACCTCCTCCTCCATCAGCTGCGCAGTGGGTCGCACCGGTATCCAATACCTGCGCATCAGCTCCCCCATCGGCGTCCCTGGCCCCACCCTGGTCAGGCGGTCATTGGCTTCGGCGGTCAGCATCGCGGTCCTCCGTGGTCATTGATAGCAGTGGCCGTCGCTCAGTATACCCCACGTTTCGACCCCCATTGAACTATACTTGTGGCTAAGTCTCAACGCACGGAGATGATGCCGAAATGACCACGAACAGGCCGCCGCTGAACGACACGCTGGGCGCTTTCTGCACCGACACCGATGCCACCCTCGATGGCGCACCGGGTGGGCCCCTGTCGGGCCTTACCTTCGCCGCCAAGGACATCTTCGATGTCGTCGGCCACGTCACCGGCGGCGGTAACCCCGACTGGAAGGCCACGCACGACCCTGCAGAGCGCACCGCATGGATCGTCGAAACCCTGGTCGACGCCGGCGCCGCAATGGTCGGCAAGACCCACACCGACGAACTCACCCGCGGAATCCTCGGCGAGAACGCCCACTACGGCACCCCCGTCAATCCCCGCGCTCCGGACCGAGTCCCCGGCGGCTCCTCCAGCGGCTCTGCTTCCGCAGTCGCGGGCGGCCTCGTCGACTTCGCCCTCGGCTCCGACACCGGCGGCTCCGTCCGCATCCCCGCCAGTTTCTGCGGACTCTACGGTCTTCGCCCCACTCACGGGCGCATCCCGCTGGACGGCATCCTGCTGCAGGCCCCCACCTACGACACAATTGGCTGGTTCGCCCGCGACGCCGCCACCTTCGCTCGGGTGGCCGGAGCGATCTTCGGTTCCTCCATTGTGCCAGCCACTCCGTCGCGCGTTGTCATAGCCGAAGACCTGTTTGACGAGTGCGACCCCGCCGTGGCCGAGGCCCTGCGCCCGGTCGCAGACAGAGTGGCGTCGATGGCCGCGGCAACTGAACGGATTCGCCTGGCGCCTGATGGTGTCGACGCTTGGGCATCGCAACAAAACACCCTTCAGTCCATCGAGGCGTGGGACTCCATGAAAGACTGGATCGACGCCGTAAACCCCCGTTTCAGCTACATGGTCACTGAGCGATACACCTCGGTGGCTTCCTTTACTCAAACCCAGGTCGCGGAATCGAGGGCCACTCGCGACGTTGTCCGGCAGCGAATGGACGAGGTGCTGTCCGCGGGTGGCTTCCTCTGCCTTCCCACATCTCCTGTCGTCGCCCCGCTGAGAGGCCAGTCGCTTTCTGGAAAACGTGGCTCTCAGGTGCGCATTATCCGCCTGACATGCATCGGAGGCACCACCGGGCGTCCCCAGCTCTCGCTCCCTCTCGCCAACGCCGATGGCCTCCCCGTGGGCCTGTCTCTGATGGGCAACCGCGGCGACGACGAGGCCCTGATCGCCTTCGCCCTCGAAATCGAACGCGCCCTGGAACACTAACCACCACGCCGCACATTCTCATCAACCCGCAGGGGCGCACAACCGTGCGCCCTGACCCACGACGCAGTCGAGGTGAGCTACGGAGATCAGGATTCAACGGCCCTTCGGCAACGGGAAACCTTCGTAGCCCACCCGCCCGTGCACCGCGTGTAGACAAAGGCGGACGCTCAATTTACTATGCCAAGGGCATTCAGTAATTGAGTCTTTGGGAGTATCGCAATGGCCCATCAGGTTCAGGGAGTGGTAGCTGAAACAAGGGGAGCGCCGGTCAAGCTTACGACCATTAACGTCCCCGACCCAGGACCAGGCGAGGCGCTGGTACGGGTGCAGGCATGCGGCGTTTGCCACACCGACCTCCACTACCGCGAGGGCGCCATTAACGACGACTTCCCCTTCCTACTGGGTCACGAGGCCGCAGGCGTGGTCGAGAGCGTTGGCCCCGACGTGGACAACGTGGCCCCCGGCGATTTCGTCATCCTCGCCTGGCGCGCCCCCTGCGGCACCTGCCGCTCCTGCGTCCGCGGTCGTCCCTGGTACTGCTTCGATAGCCGCAACGCCACCCAGCCTATGACACTGGCAGACGGCAAGCCCCTCTCGCCCGCTCTGGGCATCGGCGCCTTCACCGAGCTGACCCTGGTTGCAGCCGGGCAGGCCGTTAAGGTCCCCGCCGAGGCCAGCCCGGCCGCCGCCGGTCTCATCGGCTGCGGCATCATGGCCGGCTTGGGCGCGGCCGTGAACACCGGCGGCGTCAGTCGCGGCGACTCCGTGGCCGTGTTCGGATGCGGTGGCGTCGGCGACGCCGCCATCGCCGGGTCAAAGCTGGCAGGAGCCCACACTATCATCGCCATCGACATTGACGACCGCAAGCTGGAATGGGCCCGCGACTTCGGTGCCACTCACACCATCAACGCCCGCAACACTGACCCTGTGGAGGCGGTGCGGAACCTGACCGGCGGCAACGGCGTCAACGTCGCGATCGAGGCCGTCGGCAACCCGGTCACTTTCGAGCAGGCCTTCTACGCCCGCGACCATGCCGGCACCGTCGTGCTGGTCGGTGTTCCCAGCCCCGACATGAAGATCGAGCTGCCCCTGATCGAGGTCTTCGGACGCGGCGGCGCCGTCAGGTCATCCTGGTACGGGGACTGCCTGCCCTCCCGTGACTTCCCCATGTTCATCGAGCTTTACATGCAGGGCCGCCTCGACCTCGACAGGTTCGTCTCCGAGACCATCGGCATCGGCGACGTGGAGGAGGCCTTCCATAAGATGGAGCGCGGCGAGGTGCTCCGCTCTGTAGTCGTGTTCTAGGTGCCCTACGACGAGAAACTGGCCGACCGTGCCCGGTCGGTGCTGGCAGGGCGACAGGGTGTGCGCGAGCAGAAGATGTTCGGCGGCGTTTGCTTTATGCTGGACGGCAACATGGCCTTCGGCATTGCGGGTAGCGAGTTGGTGGTAAGAGTTGGCAAGGAGAACCTGTATGACGCGCTGGCGCAGCCCCACTCCCGCCCCTTTGACATGACCGGTCGGCCCATGCGCAGCTTCGTCTACGTAGCCGCCGGGGGAATCGCCGACGACGAAGGGCTGGAGCATTGGGCTGGCCGGGGGATCGAGTACGCGGCATCGCTGCCCCCGAAGTAGTTGGGCCGAGTTCCACCAAATCCAAGCCTCCCCGGAATGGTGAGGCAACTGACAGGAGAATGACATGGATTTAGGCGCAATGATGTTCGCAACCGATTACTCCATGCGACCCGACGAATTGGCTCGGGCCCTGGAGGTGCGGGGATTCGAGTCTATGTGGGTGCCTGAGCACACCCACATTCCCGCCAGCCGCATCTCTCCCTGGCCCGGCGGCCCCGACCTGCCCCAGATGTACTGGCACACCTACGACCCCTTCGTGGCCCTCACCGCTGCGGCGGCGGTCACCACCAACCTCAAGCTCGGCACCGGCATCTGCCTGATGATCGAGCGCGACCCCATCACCACCGCCAAGGAGGTCGCCAGCCTAGACCTCATCTCCAACGGCCGCTTCATATTCGGCATCGGCGGCGGCTGGAACGCCGAGGAGATGGAGGACCACGGCACCAACTTCAAGCGGCGATGGCGCATCCTCCGCGAGAACATCCTAGCAATGAAGGCAATCTGGACTGAGGACGAACCGGAGTTCCACGGACGCTACGTGAACTTCGACAAGATGTGGGCCTGGCCCAAGCCGGCGCAGAGGCCCCATCCGCCTATCCTGATGGGCGGGGACGGCCCCACCACCTTCGACCGCGTGCTGGAGTACTGTGACGGCTGGATGCCCATCAGCGGCCGCGCCGCCGAGGGCCCCGGCCTGCCCGAGAAGATCCAGCTTCTGAAGCGGCGCGCCGAGGACATCGGACGCGACCCCGATTCCATAAACATCACCGTCTTCGGCGCCCGTCCCGATCCCGACAACCTGGCCAGGATGGAGGAATACGGCGTGGACCGGGTACTGTTCAGCCTGCCGTCCGAAAAGGCCGACACCGTTACCCCAATTCTGGACGATTGCGCCAAGTTCCTTTAGACGGGTCGCGAACTACAAGTATCGGACAGGGGCGCACTGATGTGCGCCCCTACTCGTTTTCCCGGCTGGCCAACTGCGACTCGATGCGAGCAAGAATGTCGCGAATTTCCACCAGCACCGCATCGGGCGAGGAATCGGTAGCAGGCACTGCAGGAGAGGATGAGCGGCCCGTTTCAGAGTCGATGACCCGCTGCCGCTGGGCCAGGACCGCGTTCCTGAAATCCTCGGCGTCGATAACGCCGATCAGGTTCCCCTCAGAGCCGGCATTCTGCCCCGACGCTCCGGCAGTTTCCACCTTCAGGCCTCGCAGACCGTAGTGACGCATCACGGGGTCGTCGTGCAGCTTCAGGTCTGTGATGCGGTTCAGCGGTATTGTCGACTCCTTGCGGAAAAACACGCCCATCCTTACTTCAAGCGCATTGGTAGTCAGTCTTGCGGACACCCGTCGCATGTATTCCGGCCCGTACCAGTAGCTGAAAAGCCACCAGAACGGTATCAGGAGTATGCCGACAACCGTTATGAATAGAATTCCGCCAATGGCCAGTCGTACCCACGAAATCGTTTTCCTGTCGAAAGCCGCCTCGGCTATCACGTCCCCGGTTACTAATGCCATTGTGATAACTCCCCTTGTGTCTTACCGGACGCCTCCTGTACCTGCAACATCGGGCCTTTACTCTTCGGTTCCTCGAGCCAGCGGCAGCGCGGCGAAGGAGACAGCGGCCAGCCCGAACAGTGCGGCGATGTAATACATCGTCTCGGTGAATCCCATTGTCTCGTATATCGCACCCGCAACCAGGTTCGACGCCGCCGACATCAGAAAGGCGATGCAGGCCACCACTCCCAAGCCCGTCGACGCAACCTCGCGCCCCACAACGTCGAAGACCGCAGCTGTCAGGATCGGCTGGTCGGGGTACAGGAACAGCCCCAGCAGGGCAATGGTAACGGTCAGCGGTATTCCTTCGTTGAAGGGAATCAGCGCCAGCGTCACCAGGCAGGACCAGATCAGCCCCGGCACGAGCACCTGCTTGCGTCCCAACCGATCGGAGAGAGACCCCGCCACCGGCTTGGCAGCAATTCCAATGACTATCAACAACGCGATATGAAATCCCCGCCACACCGGGCTCATATCCAGCTCGTGGTCCAGATACAGGGAAATCACGGTAACCAGGGAAATCAGGCACATGCCCCGCAGGCCGCGTACAAAGGTCAGCCCCCACAGCACGGGGCTGCGCAACAGTTGCCGAGTCAACTCCATGCGCCGCGCCATTGTCGGAGAGTCGGGCGCACCAGCCTCGGCGCTGACGTGTCCAATATTCCGGAATGCCCACACAGCCATAAACCCGAGGAAGAAAGGGGCGATCGCGTATATGCTCAGGAGTCCACGCCACCCCAGTACGGCCAGCAGAACCCCGGTTGCCAGCGGGCCCGCCACATCGCCTATCCCCCCGCCGACACCATGGTAAGCCAAGGCCATGCCTCTCCTTTCCGCAAAGTGATGAGAAAGAGAGGCGGAGGCCGGCAGGTGCCAGATGGAATGGGAGATCGCCACCACGCCAATGCCGATCAGGAGCAACCAGTAGACGGGCGACACACCCATTAGCAGCGAGCCGAGGGCCGCCAATCCCAGGCATCCAGCAAGCAGGAATCCCCAGTAGCGCCGCAGGATGTCAACCACCACGCCGCCGGGGAGCGCAATCAGCCCCGCCGCCAGGTCTCGGGCCGACATCACGCCGGCGGCACCGACGCTGTTCAGGCCAAAGGCCATCTGGATCTCCGGCAGGGCAACAGCAAAACTTTGAATTATCCAGTGGAACGTGGTGTGTCCCGTTGCCAGGCCGGGGATCATCAGCCGGCGTGAGGCGGTGTCCTCTGTTACAGCACTTTCTCGGGCCATGTTTCCTTCACCTTGATTCTGCCGCGGAGGGGAGGGATTTCATGGTAGCTCGCCGTTCTCGACGCAACGGACGCCAGAGAGTCCACGCACTCAAATGCAGTTGGATTGACCCCTCACGTCCGGCGGCCGAATCCCGGAGTATCGGTTCAGGTGCCGATGCGCACGGGGTCGAACACGTCCCGTACCGACCGGATGATCGACAGCGCAGTCAGTCTTCCGGTCTTGGGGTTTTCAGAAGGAATGTTTTCGATGTGCACCCGCAGCAGCCCGAACTCGCCCTCCACCGTGATGTCGTGGCAGTTGCGGGACAGCTCGGGGTCGGCGACGATGCGCACCATGGTGCGGTCGGGGCCTATTCCCGCCAGACTGACCGCTGCCGACACATTCAGGTTGGACGGGAACCCCCGGCAGGCCTCGCGGGCCGTGCCGCAAAAAACCTCCTGCGCTTCGGAGATTCCATCAATAGGGATTTCGTTCTCCACCAGGTAAGGCGCCCCCTCCAGCGCCGCAATAGGCTTCCGGGATACCATCTCCACTCGGTCAACCCGGCCCTGGCAGGCAGACTTGATCCCATCCAGTCCCGCGATCGCGCCCGAGGGCGCATAAATCCGGCACCCGGTTGACCTCGCCCGTTCAATAACCTCTGGGTATTCTAGGAGCGCTCCTATGCTGATCACCATCAGGTCTTTGCAAGCGTCGAAGGCTGCATATGCCAGTGACGGCACAACATGGCCGCCCGCAGTCTCTAGCAGCAGCGACGATCGTTCCACGAGTTCTTCCAACTCCAGATATGGAGGCGGAGAGTCCAGCGTCTCGAGGAACTCCATCGCTGTCCTGGCGGTGCGGCTGCTTACCCCGGCAATGGGCACACCCAACTGACCGGCTTGTCCTGCTTGGAGGAGAGCGCGCCCAATAGAGCCACAGCCGACGATTCCTATGGCGTCAGACATCGGTAGTACCTCCGCGAAACTCTATCACAAAAAGAAAAGAGCCACTCGTAAGGGAGTGGCCCTAGCGTACTGGATCGGAACTGGGTTAGCGGCGAATCGAGCTGAAGCAGTCACTGCAATAGACCGGGCGGTCGCCGCGCGGTACGAAGGGAACCATGGTATCCACGCCGCACTGGTCGCAGACCACTGGGTGCATCTCACGGCTGCCACCACCACCCATGCCGCCACCGCCGCCGCCAACACGCTGCTGGCTCTTACGGGCGCTGCGACAGGGGGAGCACCGCTTGGGGTCGTTGGTGTAGCCTCGAGAAGAGAAAAACTCTTGTTCCCCAACCGTGAAGATGAACGGCGCACCGCACTCCACACAAGTCAGTTCTTTGTCTGCCAATGCCATTCGGAAAACCTCCAGAATTTTGGGTAACCTTGTGGGCTCAGTCCAGGTCATCCGAGGCAGCGGCAACGGAAACTGTAACCAACAGCAGGACACCTTAACTTGCACCATTCCTATTATAGCACCATCCGCATTTGTGCATACGGATGGTGGAGTCGATTTCTCGGCTCGTTAATTCGGATGGGTGCTATTCCTCTGAAAGTAGGTAAGCGTTCGGGACGATTGCACTGCCGCTGCCTACGGCAGTGGTGTCCCCCCTTTGGTTCTGTGCCTCAATCTTGACGTTCACCTTCTGCCCATTGGCCTCTGGGGACGTCCCGGTTACCTCCCCTGTGAAGGTGACGGTGTCGCCTGGCCTCACTGGGCGGATGAAACGAAGATCCACCGTCCCGGTGTGGTTAAATACGTCGCTCCCAAAATGACGGCGCATCAACTCAAGGGCAAAGCTGATGGACATTCGGCCCGATGCCACTGTCCCGGAAGTTCCCAGGGTCTCCCGGGCCGCCTCCTCATCTGTGAACTGGGACGGCTCGGAATGCCCGGCGCTACCCTCGAACAGGTTGATGGCATCCTGGGTGATTCCCTTAACCAACGGCCCCACGGGGCCACCTTCGCTGTAGTCTCGCGCTATCCGCCCCATTTCTTGCCAACCTCCGAAGGCTGCTTCAACTCGTGGGTGATCACCCGGTCAATCAGCCGACCGTCCTCGTCCACTGAAACCGCCTCGGTGACGATGTAGTTTTTGCCCCGGCGCAGGTACTTGTCGGCAACCCAGGCGGTGACAGTCAGCTTCTTGTCCGGAATGGGAGAGTTGTAACAATGGAAGGCACAGCGGGCGTTGACCGAGCCGTTGTCGGAATACATTGCATTGAACTGCCGCACGTCCACTTTGTGTGAAATGGTGGGGAACGCCGCCTCGGGGTCCATTACCCCCAGGCGATATTCGTCAATCATCTCCTGTGTAAGTACGTATTCAAACTTCTCGAAAGTCTCGCCCACTTCGAGTGCCTCCCAATCGAGGGGAACGCGATTATCAACTTCAACCATTTACTTGTCTCCGCGATTTCGGATTTGAACTGGCAGGGGAAGTAAGCCCCAATTGGTGGCATCTGGGAAAGATTAACGACCTTTCCACACCGGAGGGCGCTTCTCGGCGAACGCCCTGGGTCCCTCCGCAAAGTCCTCGGTGCGTGTCAGCGTGGAGAAGAGAATATTCTCGAACCGCAGCGCGTCCTCCAGCACCCGCCCGAGACTGCGGATCATCGATTCCTTGGCCGAGCGTACACCCAGCGGTCCGTTTGCGCAGATGGCATCCGCGTACCGTTCTGCGGCCGGCATCAGCTGCTCTGCCGGCACCACTTCACTGACCAGACCGATGCGCAGCGCCTCCTCGGCTCCTATGTGTTCCCCTGTGAGCTGCATACGAAGGGCGTTGCCCAGTCCAACGATAAGCGGAAGCCGCACCGTGCCGCCGTCGCAGTGATGGAAACCCCGCCTCACCTCGGAGCATCCGAAGACCGCGTTTTCCGATGCGACCCGGATATCGCAGGCCAGGGCCAGTTCCAGCCCGCCCGCCAGCGCGTAGCCGTTGACCGCCGCGATGATCGGCTTCCAGATGTTCAGCCCGCGCGTGATGCCGCCGAACCCAGGCCTATCGGCATCCTGCCTCAGGTCGTAAATGTCCCGCTCGCCCAGAGCCGGGGTGTAGGTCTTCAGATCGGCCCCAGCACAAAACGCCCGATCCCCCTCTCCGGTGATGATCGCAACCCAGGCCTCAGGGTCGTCACGGAAGGTCTCCCATACCACTGTGATCGCGGCCTGCTGCTCCGGGCCCAAGGCGTTCATTGCCTGTGGGCGCCGGATGGTGATGTGGGCCGTGTGGCCGTGCAGTTCGTAGCTTATGTCCGGCATATTTTGGTTTCCCCTGGGAAGCTGGCATTCATTTGTCCAAGAGTGCCTGCCGGTCGCCCGACATGGCGCAGGCCTAAGTTAACCGTGAACAACTTTTGGCGCAACTCCACCCCGCCCACTTGCCTCACGAACGCTGAACCCTTGTAGTCCTGAGAGAGATGCTGAGGATCCAGTGTACAGCCGCTTGCCGAAATTCACAGACCGCCTGGCATGTCTAGGCTCCGGCCGATTCAGATACGCCTTTCCATCGTCTATCTACTGACATTCGCCCATTGTCAGCCCCTGTAAATGCTTCGTACTATCATAGTAAGGGACCCACTCCATCCCTCGTGAAGCCGAGATTATATTCTTCACTGAGCATGAAGGGAGTAGACTCCTGCAACCTCCCAGGGCAAGCGCATTTGGAAATCCAGATAACATTTGCCGCTTGCCAAGCCCTTTGGATTTCGATAATATAGGATCATGCGTTCGATAAATAATGCTCGATGCCTGTGCCGGCCTCACTGCGCCCCGGATGGTGTCAGCCGACAGCCACAGAGGCATGGCCTGCCCAAACGCCAGGAAAAGCAGGAATGGGACACAATGGGACCGAATTTGAAAAAATCTGTTCCACCGCAGTGCCGTAGATAGGAAATAACGCGAATTAGCGGGCTAAATGGGAAAATCTGGGAATCTATGGGAACTCGTGGGGAAAATTCTGTCCTGTTTTTCCCGCTCAATCTCCTCATCCACTTAACGTCCGCCCGTCCCGGATAGCTGTACTCTATTCCCTGCGCAAACACCGAATCCCTCAAGCCAAATGCGATAGCCCTGTGCAACCTCCGACCGCACCCGTCATCCCTGTGGCCCCATTGGCCACCACCTTGTACCAGTGGTCGAATGAGCGGAATTGAGCGGAAAATAGGATTTCTTCCCCAGTTCCCGGCTGATATCCGCATTCTTGAAAACATCCCGACAATGGAACACGTTGTGAACTACCACCGAACGTTCGGAGTTCGCTTGCCCGTCGTGGCTACGCGTGCGACACTTGCCGCTGTAGCCACACTCAAGAGGGAGGCTTCGCGATGAAACTTGCCTTTTACGACGATTTCAGGCTTGGAGTTGTCCAAGACGATCACATAGTGGACGCAATGTCGGCGGTGGAGGGAATGACCTTCCGTCGCCCGCAGGACCTGATCGAAGAGGTCATCATCAACTGGGTGAATATGCGGCCCCGGATCGAGTCAGCCATTGAGGGTCGAGCAGGCGTTCCACTTGGAAGCGTGCGGATGCGCCCACCGGTGCCGCGCCCTCCAAAGCTCATCTGCGCCGCTGTCAACTACTTGGAGTTCGGCATGCGGGAGCCGGCCGTTCTGGATGCCTTCCTGAAATCGCCGACAGCTGTGATCGGCAGCGGCGATACCTGCGAGCTGCCCCCCGCGCCGGCGTCTGTGTTCCACCACGAGCCGGAACTGGCTTTCGTCATTGGAAAAACGGCAAGTAAAGTAGAGCAGGAAGACGCGCTGTCTTACATCTTCGGCTACACTAACTTCCTCGACATGTCAGCCCGAGGACTGCAGGGCGCCGTCGGCAACAGCTTCTTCCTCGGCAAGTGTTGGGACACCTTCGCGCCTATGGGGCCGGCGCTGGTCACTGCCGACGAGATCAACGACCCTCAAAACCTGCAAGTGCGGCTTTGGAACAATGATGAGCCGCGCCACGACTTCCCCACCAGCGACATGGCCCATAGGATTCCCGAACTGATCTCCGAGATGTCAAAGATCACCACCCTGGAGCCTGGCGACGTCATAGCCACAGGCGTAAACCACCAGCACATCGGTGCAATCCAGAACGGAGACGTCCTGCGAATGGAGATCGAGGGTCTCGGCCCACCCCTGCTGATAAGCGTCTCTGACCCATCAGGCCGCGAGTGGCCTCGCGGCATCGACAAGGCGTTCGCCGAAATGGTCGTGGCAGGGGCACCGGCGCAACGAGGGTAGTTGCCGAGGCCTCCCGAGATCCATGAACTGGTATTGTGCTTGACACAGAAGCGTGGGGAGGATTGGTACCCTCTACACGTCTGGCGTAACATTCCTGCCCGCCCCCGTAGCCGTTGCTAAAAAGGACGTGAGTCGAACTATGAAGCTGTTCAATGCACTCAACGCCACCTTGGAGTTCGGGCTGTTTGACTGGATCGAGTGGGACACGTCTGCTCCTCACGAAATTTTCGAAAACCGCCTCAAGATGCTTGAATACGCCGACCGGAACGGGTTCTACAGCTACCACCTGGCCGAGCACCACATCACACCGCTGAGCGTCTCCCCTTCGCCGTCGGTGTTTCTGGCGGCTGCGGCGCAGCGCACTTCGAAACTGCGGCTGGGACCGTTGGTTTACCTGCTGCCCTTTTACAACCCAATCCGCCTGTTTCACGAAATTAGCATGCTGGACAATCTCAGCAACGGACGCTTGGATCTGGGCGTAGGTCGGGGGGTATCGCCGATAGAGGCGGAGAAGTTCGAGGTTGACCTGGACATCAGCTGGGAAGTGTTCAATGAGCAGATGGCCATGTTTACCAGCGGTTTCGCCACCGGTGTGCTCAACCACAAGGGAAAACACTACGACTACGAAGGCATTGAGCTGTGGATTCGGCCTTACCAGAAGCCCTATCCCCCACTTTGGTACGCCAGCAACAACATCGAGTCCGTGCCTTGGATCGCCCAGCACGGCTTCAACACCTGCCACATCTTTGCCGACAACGTTGGCACAAGAGCGCATTATGACCTCTACAAGCAGGTCTGGAACGCCGAGCGGATGTCCGACGGACTGAACAGCCACGTGGACGTTCCCAAGCTGGGGCTGGTCCGCCACATCTATGTTGCCCCCACTGACCAGCAGGCCCTTGCAGAGGCCAAGCCCGCTTTTGGAGCCTGGTTTCACAATATCAACTACCTTTGGGACAAGGCCGGGTACGATTTCCTGAACTTCATCCGGGACTTCGACGACCTGGAACCCCGGGAAGTCGTCATCGCAGGTTCTCCTGATGCGGTGCGCGAAAAGGTCCAGCGAGCAATAGACGAAACGGGCATCAACTACTTCTGCCCGATCTTCGCTTGGGGAGACCTGACCCCGGAGCAGGTGATGCGCTCCCTGGGCCTGTTTGTGGAGCAAGTAATGCCTAACCTCCGGCCCGGCTCGCAGTCATAGGCTCAGAGGGTCGACGGGAGTTACCGTTATGTCCGACACCGGCACAACCGAAGATACCGCGTCCATACAGCGGGCGATTGATGCCCTCGCGACCCGCAACGTCGAGGCGTTTCTTGTGGATGGCCGGGAGGCGGCACTGGCCAAGCTACAGGAACTGGTGCCAGAGGGTTCGGAGGTTTTCGTTAACACCTCGGAAACACTGGCAACTATTGGGTACACTCAGTATATGCACGGCAACGACCGGTACGTTAACCTGCACGACCAAATGATGGCCCAGCCCGACCCGGCGGCTCAGCGGGAATTCAGGCGCAAGACCACCACAGCCGACTACTTCGTGGGCAGCGTGCAGGCGATTGCCGAGACTGGAGAGATTGTCATTGCCAGTAGCTCCGGCAGCCAGATCGGCGCCTACTCCTATGGTGCCCGCCGGGTGATATTGGTGGCAGGGACGCAGAAAATCTGCCTTACGCTGGCTGACGCGGAGGCGCGCACCCGTGGATACACCCTGGAACGCCACGACCAATGGTTGGAAGGACGCGGTGTGGCGCCCACGCCCATTGGAAAATATCTGGTCATAGAACACGAGCCGGTCGTGGAACGCATTTCGCTGGTTCTGATCCCGGAAACCCTCGGCTGGTAAAGCGAGATTAAGTAGCGGAATTCAATGGCGAGCATCCCTACCCAATGCGAATCGTAGACATCCACGCTCACATCAGCCCGGAAGGCTTGCTCCGGGCAATGGCGGATGGGAGAGACTGGCATGGCATCGACATCGCTGCTTTGCTGTCCGCCCACCAGCACGCTCCCCGCACCGCCTGGACGCCTGAGCAGCGCCTCCGGGAGATGGACGAGCTGGGCGTTGATGTGCATGTCCTCTCCACCAACTCGTTCCTCTATTTTTACGAACACGACGCCGATACAACCATCGCGATATCTCGTGAGTGCAACGACTACGTTTCGGAACTGACCAAGGAACATCCGGACCGGTTCGCGGGGTTCGCCACGCTGCCGATGCAGGACGTCTCCTCATCAATTGCCGAACTGGAACGGGCGGTGGAGACGCTGGGACTGAAGGGCGCAATGATCGGCGACCACGTCAACGGCGCAACGTATGACGATCCGTCCTTTCTGCCTCTTTGGCAGTCAGCCGAATCCCTCGGGGCGGTTGTTTTCATTCACCAGGGTGGGGACACCACCGTCAGCCCCCGCAGCGACCGCTATCACCTCCCCAACACCATCGGCAACCTCGTCGATCGAACGGTAACGTTCGCATCTTTCGTCTTCGGTGGGGTGATGGACACCTGCCCAAACCTCAAGGTCTGTCTGTCTCACGGTGGAGGTTATGCCTGTTACGGGACGGGACGAATGGACCGCGGCTGGCAGGTCCGGCCTGAGGCCAGAGCCAGAATCACCCTGCCACCCAGCTCCTACCTTGACAGATTCTGGTACGACTGCCTTACTCATGACGAAAACGCACTGCGCTTCTTGATTGACGCTGTGGGCATCGACCGCATCGTGTTCGGCACCGACTGGCCCTTCGACATGTCCATTGACAACCCGGTGTGCTGGGTGCGGAACATGACAAACCTAACGGGCTACGAGAAGGACGCGATCCTGGGTGGAAACGTCGAGAAGCTGCTAGGATCCTAGCAGCCCGTCTGAGGATTGACCAACTGGCTCCGTTGGTCAGCCGGGATTACCCAGCGGCAACAGTTCTGGCGTGGTGCGGTCAAGCACATGCGGATTGCCGCTTGAAAATCCCACTGCCCATGGCCCGGCCTTTGTCCCTGTTGTTCCCAGTGGCGCCTTTGCCCCTCCCCTCACCTTGCCGGACATCCCAGCCCCGAAACGGAACAGCTTCAGCAGGTTGTGGCCGGCGCAGATGAGTAGCCACTCCCGGTTCACCTTCGCCAGACCCCGCAGCAGGAACTGCCGGAAGCCACGGCCCTGCTTGATCTGCCCGAATACCGGTTCCACCGTCTCCATTCGAAGGGCGTAGCGTTCACGTCCCCGTTTCGTCCGCAGCTTGCGGCGCATCCGGTCCCTGGCGGACAGTCCCTTGGGTATGTGGCCGCGGGGCGCGGGCGGAACCACCCGGCCGTGTCGGGTTTTCTCCGGCGCGACGAACGGGTCCACTCCCAGGTCGTATAGCCCATCCACCGCCTTGGCCAAGTAGTACCCGGCGTCGGCGGATACCTCTTTCGGCACCGCGCCGACGTTGCCGATGGTCTCCTCAATCATGCTCAGGGCCTGACCCTTGTCAGAGGGCTGGTTGGTAGCCCGGGCCGCCACAATGACGTGGTGGGCGTTGTCCACCACCGCCTGGCAGTTGTAGGACTGCTGGAAGTCCCTCCCTCCCGGGCCGGGCATTATGCGGGAGTCCGGGTCGGTGAAGTTCCACCGCGCCTTGTCATCGGGCACCCCGGGGTGATTGTGCCCTCGGACTCAGCCTGCTCCGCCTCCGCCAGGGCCCCGGCCTCCAGTGCCGCCTTGGCCTCCCTTATCCTACGCAACCGGCTCTCCCGGAAGGCCAGCTCCTCCGGCAACTCATCCCCACGCCTGTCCTTGCCGTAGCGGCGGTCCTCGTCATCGTCCACCTCCCCGGCCATCCGCAGCAATGCCGCCAACTCCGCCGCCAACTGACCTTCCATCTCCTTCATCCGCCCGTAGCTCATCGCCTTGTGCCTGGAGGCGTTGGCCCTCACCTTGGTCCCGTCCAGCGCCACGTGCCCCAGCTTCACCAGTCCTGCCTGCTGGCAAAGCTCCAGCACCTGCAGGAACAGGTCCCCCAACGCCTCCAGATGCTCCTTACGGAAGTCGGAGATAGTGCGGAAGTCGGGGGTGTTGTTGGCTGCTAGCACCCGGTAGGCGATGTCCTCATGGAGCCGCTGGGCGATGCAACGTGAGGATGCCACACCGGTGCAGTAGCAGTAGAGCAGCACCTTCGCAATCATCCTGGGATGGTAAGGAGGGCCGCCCCGCCTTTCCTCCTCATAGCGGGCGGTGATGGCCCCGAGGTCCAACTGGTCCGCCACGTCAGAGATGAAGTAGGCCAGGTGGTTCTTGGGCAGCCATTCCTGCAGCAGCAACTGCTGGTCTGGATCGTAGGGAAGGTAGGTCTTGCTCATTGACCGCTCCGCTCGTCTGATGCTCCGCCCCATCATACCCTCGAAGGCTCACCAACCCTGTTTCTCAGACGGGCTGCTAGAGGAGGAAGTCGTCCCAAAGAACATGCCAGCGTGCGGCGGCGGGGCTAAGCGGCTGCCTATGGATACGTATCCTATGCAAACGCGTCCGCCTGCGATTTCATCAGCTCCCGCAGAAATGTAGTGCCATAGGCGCCATTGGGGAGCGTGAATTCAGCCACGTAACCGTCATCGCAGGGGCGGATGTAGACCTCTTCGGGTCTCACTCGGCTAATGCGCCATGCTCCGCGGGTCAGGCGTCGAAAGTCACTGCGCCGTAGGCCAAAGCGGCCCAGCACCTTGCTCTCGAGGGCAGCCGCCTCCTCCAATCCACCGGCAACCTTGCGCCCGTACAGAGGCAGAACCGAGCTGATCTCCATCCTCCCAGCCCGCTCGGTCTCAACCCCGGCATCCCCGATCAGGAACATTCCGCCGGTATCGTGGCGCCGTGCGCGGTCTCCTGCAAGAACTCGCTCGTACATTCCAAGTTCGATTCGGCGCTTCAGGTTCCAGTTGAACAGGTGTGCCTGCAGGGCCGAAATGAAGAAGTCGTTTAGCCTGCGTCCGCCAGGAACCTTCTCGCCGCGGAGCATTCGAATGGCGTCGATGGCGTTGCTGTTGAAACGCCCAAATCGTTGTGGGCCGAAATAATTTGGTAGTCCAACCTTCTGAATCCAGGCAACTATCGCGTTTGCTCTGGTTTCATAACCAGGTTCAGGTTCTCGGACTCGCACCTCGAAGTGGTTTCCCCGAAGGTTCCCCCGGCGCAACCTGCTGTCGTGCCGGGAAATCTCCAGGATTCGCACCCCCTCCATACGATCCAGCACATCCAGGCAATCACGGTGTCTGCCAGGAACGCTGAGCCATTGGCGGGTGACGGCATGCTTGTCCTTCAATCCCGCAACCCCAACTTCGTTGTAGGGGACGCCGTGCTCTCGAAGTGCGGCAACGAGATCGTGGGTGTTCAAATCACGCTTCTCAACGTAAGCGTAGGCGAAATCCCCCTCACCAATGGGTTGATGACGGGCAATCTCCGAGACGACGAAGTCCTCCAGGCAGACACGGGTTCGGCCACTCGTCCCCGGCATTTCGGCAGTTACGGCGGGCAGAACTGCCCAATCGAACCTGAATTCCTCCAGATCGGCATTGGCAAGATTTGCCTGAGACCCGCCTTGATTCATCCCCACAATTCCAAAGGGCGGGTATTCGGCCCGCCCCTGCCAGAGTACCTTGAAACTGTCAATTGCTGTCAGCCCAGTCCACGCGCCCGGAAGATCTCATTGGCGGAGTCGATGGCGGCCCGAGTGAAGGGTATGCCGCCGTAGAAGGTGGCGTGGATGAACACCTCAACGATCTCCTCAGGCGTCAGCCCGATGTACAGTGCGCCACTAATGTGGCTGCGCAGCGGCCCCTCGCGGCCCAGCACGGTCAGACAGGCCAGCGTGCAGATGGAGCGGTCCACCAACTCTAGGCCAGGGCGGTTCCAGACTGATCCCCAGTAGTATTCGGTGCTCAGGCGATTGAAGTCCCGCTCTGCCTGCGTAACCGGACCGGGCCTACCCGCATCGGCGGGACCCATCAATTCCTCACGGCGAGCGGCGCCACGGTTGTACAGGTCCTCGGGTGTCTCCTCTGGATCAAATATCAGTTGTGGCTGAAAGTCGATGCCCAAGCCGTCGAAAACGCGCTTGGCCACACCCATGGAGTTGAAAGCCGTGGGAACGCCGCCGTACCAAGAGGCGTGGATCATCACTTCGATGACCTGCTGCGGAGACAGACCAAGATTGAGGGAGTTCTCCACGTGCCGGGTAAGCTGATTCTCGCGTTGCAACACCGTCAGCACCGAAAGGGTAATCATTTCCCGGCGATGGATGGCCAATCCGGGGCGCTGCCAGATGGTGCCGAAGAGCGCCTCCATGGCAATGCGGTGCAGATCGGGAGCGACATCTTGAGAGGCAGGTACCGAACCACTCCCGATGGGGCCGCCTCCAACAAGCTTTGACCTGGTTTCCAGTCCGTTTTGGAAACGTTCATTGAGGGTTGTCATTTCTTTCTCCGGGGCTCGGTCTAATTCAGGTGGGCCACCTTCGGGGCCACCTGCTCCATCAGGAGCCTCTGAGACCGTTGTACCAGAGTGTGGTCGTCGGGGTCCTGGGTGATGCCCAGCAGGGTCCCGAATCCTCCGGTCTCCTCGTAGGTCTCCTCGATCTTCTCGACCACCTCGGCAGGGTCGCCGACGATCCAGATGTTCTCCATCATATAGTCGACGGTTACGTCCTCATCGGCCATACCGGGATCGTTCTTGAGTTGCCCCAGAATCCCGCCGGCCTGGCGGTTCTTCCACTGATGCTCCTCGAAGGGCTGCCCCAAGACGATGCGAGCCTCTTCGCGAGCCGACTCAGGAGTCTCTCCGACGTAAATGTCGCGTCCCAGCCGCAATTCGCTGCGGTTGGCCACGCGGCCCGCACTGGCGGCGCCCTGCTCGCAGGAATACCACAGGTCGGGAACGTACTTGTTGGGCAGGTTAGTCATTGGAATCCAGCCGCGTTCGCCAGCCATGCGAATGGTCTCGGTGTTGGGCGACGAAGCCGCCACGCCAATAGGCGGGTGCGGCTGCTGGTAGGGTTTGAAGTAGAGGCGGCGGCCCAGTTCGGCCATTTGCTCCGGGGCGTGGACCTGGTAGTGCTTGCCTTCATACCCGAACTGACCACTGTCGGCGTTTTCCCACAGTCCCAAGACAATTTCCAGCGCCTCTCGACCCCTTTCCCGTACGTCATCCATGCTATCGAATTCCACGCCGTACAGCTGCAGATCGGTGGGGAGGGAGCGCAGGCCGATGCCCCAGTAGAGGCGGCCGCGCGCCATGTGGTCCAGCATGGCGATGCGGTGTGCCGTGTCCACGGGATGATGCAGAGGCAGCATTGTCACCCCGGTGGCTAGAATGATGTCCTTGGTCAGGGCCAGCGCCTGGGCGATGATAAGTTCCGGGACGGGGGCATTCTCCCAGGTCTCGGTGATGTGCTCCCCGATCCACGCCTCATGTACGCCGAGCTTGTCTGCCTGTACGATCAGCTCAATATCGCGATCATAGGAGTCAGAGGGCGAGCGCCTCGGGGGGTGGAGCGGCATCATGAATAGTCCAAATTCCATGCGAGTTCCTCCGGTTTATCATCTTGATACTACTACGAAAATAACACTGGTGTGATGCACCAGTTCTCTATGGCCTGGGCGTTGGAACGGGAATGCCTGGAACATTCACCTGAACCGACCACAGTCTATCCCAGCTGGTGAAGAACAGGGTCTTCCAGTCGCCGCCGCCGAAGCACATGTTGGTATGCAGCGGCGCTCCCGTATCGATGGTGCCAAGGTGCTTGCCCGACGGATCAATAATCCAGACACCACCGGAGCCGCCCACGTATACGTTGCCCTCGGTGTCCACCTTCATCCCATCGGGGATTCCGGGGCGCTCGCCGAGGTTGTGGCTGAAAATACGGCTGCTTGCCAGCGCAAGGGTGCCGTTGGGCAGAACGTCGAAGGCCCGCAGATGGCCGCGGCGCGAGTCAATGATGTACAGTGCGCTCTCGTCGGGCGAAAAGGCAAGGCCGTTGGGACCCACGTAATCGCGCACCAACAGGGTGATATTACCCAAGTCCGGCGAAACGCGGTAGACGCCGGGAAAATTCTGGTCGAACTGTGTCTGAACAGGCATTCCCGCGTTGGGGTCGGTGAAGTAGATGGCCCCATCAGATTTGACCACAACATCGTTGGGACGGTTCAGAGGACGCCCCTGGAAGCTATTGGCGACAACTGTAATGCTACCGTCCGGCTCCTGCCGCGACACGCGGCGACCGTCATGCTCTGCGGCGACGAGCCGTCCCTGCGGGTCTCGCGTGAGACCGTTGGCGCGATTGGTGGGTTCGCTGAACAACGAAATGCCTTCGCTCTCGGCCCACTTCATCCGCTTGTTGTTATGGATGTCGCTGAAGAGCAGATAGTTGCTTTCTTGCCACCAAACCGGGCCCTCTGCCGGTCCTAGTTCGCCTCCGAAGCCGCCTCCAAGCTCATTGATTGGCTGCGATATCGAGATAATCCGCTCCAGCGCGGGGTCGTGCGCCACGATTGGCATGCTGTCCTCCCTATCCCTCTCGAGTTTGGCCGACTTCGACATCCATCAAGCTAGAATGGAGTAATTCCCTAATCGGCCAGGGGGATGGTGGCGGTAACACGCGAGCCTTCACCGACCGCCCGGGTGGTGTGGCCTTTGCCGGTCAAGTCCTCCGCCAGCATGGCATGGCCTGCTCCAAACCGGTGCAGCGAGCCGTCGCCAAGTCCGATCTCAACCTCGCCCTCAAGCGTAATGACAAACTGGCGCCGTGGTGCAGTGTGCCAGTCGCTGAAATAGCCGGGTTCAAAGGTGCGGAAAACGATTCCCGTGGTGGATTGAAGGCTCGCCAGTTCAGGGTGCGAATCCGAGCTCATTTCTTCGATGTGTGATTGGCCGTCGTCGCCAGTGTATAAACGGGCGATGCTCATTATTCATTCCTCCTAAAGGTGTTCCTGACTGCGCCAGTTTAGCCGTGCCGGGGCTGGGCGTCAAAAGAGGTGACCTCCCTCCGCTGCCCGCCTTATGGATCGAAGTGGACGACCTGAATTATTCCCTTTGAATCCAGCCCAAGGAAGAGGCAGACGGCCACGGTCCCTGCCGAACCATGGCCGCCTTGCCAGACGGGCCGTTGGATTACTGTGAGGCCTGGAGCACCTCCAGCACGGTGCCTGTGAGCCGGGCGTCGCCACCAAAAGCAGCGCCAGTTGTGCCATTCTGGAACTTGGCCAGAGCCAAGCCGTAAATAGTGTCAGGGAAAGGAATGTATCCGGTCTCGCTGATCAGGTTACGGTTGGCCTTATTTAGGTAGTATTCCACAAAGGCCTGAATGTGGAGCTGGTTCAGGGCGTTGGAGGCGACGTAGATGAACACCGGCCGAGACAGCGGCGCGTAGCTGCCGTTGTTGATGGTCTCGTCCGTCGGGAGCACGCACCCGTTGCCGCCGTTGATAGCCACCAGCTTCAACTGATCAGAGTTCTCGGCGTAGTATGCGTACCCGAAGTATCCCAGCGCTCCCTTATCGTTGGCGATGCCCGTTACCAAGACGTTGTCGTCTTCACTGGGCAGGAAGTCGGCGCGCGAGGCCTGGGACTCTTCGTTCACGGTTTCCGTGAAGTAGTCGAAGGTGCCGGAGTCGACACCGGGAGCGTACAGGCCCATGTTCTCATCCGGCCATTCGGCGCGAACCTGGTTCCACTTGGTGATAGTTTCTTCGGCCTCGGGGGCCCAGATGGTGTGCAGTTCGTCGACGGTCATGCACTCGACGAAGTCGTTCCCCGGGTTGACCATCACGCTGAGACCGTCGATGGCAACGGGCAGCTCTATATACTCGATGCCATTCTCACGGCAAAGATCGACCTCACTCTGCTTGATGGGGCGGGACGCGTCGGAGATGATGATCTCGCCGGCGCAGAACTTCTTGAAGCCGCCACCGGTACCCGAAACGCCCACAGTGATCCTGACATTGCCGTCAGTGGCCTTGCCGAATTCCTCGGCCATTGCCTCAGTGATGGGGAACACGGTGCTGGAGCCGTCGATGCTGATGTCACCCTTCAGCTCAGAAAGGTTCTTCATCATCGCGGGTGCTTCCATCATGTCCATCGACTTCATCAGCACTTCCTCGACGGTGCCGTGCATTCGACCATCGCCACCGAAAGCTGTGCCAGTAAAGCCGCCCAAGAACTTGTCCAGCGTCAATGCGTACACTTTGTCGGGGAAAGGAATGTACCCGGTCTCGCTGACTAAGTCCCTGTTGTCTGGGTTCAGGTAGAACCCCACAAAGGCTCTGACGTGTTCTTGTTCCACTGCGGCTGACGAGACGTAGATGAAGAGCGGGCGAGAAAGCGGAGTGTAGCTCCCATTGTTGATAGTCTGGTCCGTGGGCAACACACAGCCTGCCCCGCCGTCAATCGCCACCAACTTCAGGCGGTCGGAGTTCTCGGCGTAGTAGGCGTAGCCGAAGTAGCCTAGGGCATCCTTGTCGTTGGCGATGCCGGTAACCAGGACGTTGTCGTCCTCACTGGGGAGGAAGTCGGCTCGAGAAGCCTGAGACTCTCCGTTGACGGTCTCAGTAAAGTAATCAAAGGTGCCGGAGTCAACGCCGGGGGCATACAGGCCGATCTTCTGGTCCGGCCATTCGGGCCGCACCTGGTTCCACCTGGTTATGACTTCCTCGGCCTCGGGCCGCCAGATGGTGTGCAGATCGTCGACGGTCATGCACTCTACGAAGTCGTTGCTGGGGTTTACTATCACGCTGAGACCGTCTATGGCAACGGGTAGCTCTATATACTCGATGCCGTTCTCAGCGCACAGGTCTGACTCTGTCTGCGTGATGGGTCGCGACGCGTCGGAAATGACGGTCTCACCGGCACAGAACTTCTTGAAGCCGCCGCCGGTGCCAGAGACGCCTACAGTGATCCTCACATTGCCGTCTGTGGCGTTCCCGAATTCCTCTGCCATCGCCTCGGTGATCGGGAACACGGTGCTGGAACCGTCGATGCTGATGTCGCCTTTCATCTGGGCGATCATCTGAGGAGCGGTGGCCGGGACGGGGGATCCCGTAGCGTCCTCCTCGCCGCCGCCACATCCCACGATGGCGAAAGCGAGCACGCCGGCCATAAGCAGCACAGCGAGAGCCAGAAAGTTGACGGGAGACTGAATCAGGTTGGGGCGCATTTATACTCCTTCCTCTTATAAGACTGTTTGGTACTACCGGACTCTACCCAGTAAGGCGTCTGACCAGGTCCCGTTCGTTTGGGAACCAACGTCATCAAGCGACAGACAGCGCGACTTGGCAGCTGATGACGTCATCGTCAGACAGCGGGACCTCCCTGGGTGTGATGAACCGGTGAACCTCCGGGCAGGTTGGGACGGGAGCGGCCCGGGCCCATAATGAGCGGACCCTCCGGCAAGGCAAAAAAGAGGCCCCGATTATTCGGGGCCTGGAAAATATACCTGAGGAGCTGGAAGAAGTTGAGAAGCCGATCCCCCTGGGGTGAAGCGGAAGCCTCTAACTGGTAGAGGCTTCTTTCTTCTCAAGAATTGCATGGCTGTGAATGAATCCTAATAGAGGTGGCAGCTCACGATGTGTCCGCTGCCCATGTCTTTTGAGACAGGCACCTCGACGGAGCAGCGGTCCATGGCAAACGGGCATCTCGGGTGGAATCGGCAGCCGGTCGGCGGGTTGATGGGCGACGGGACCTCGCCCTGGAGCACTATCTCCTCCCGCGTGTCGTCGGGGTGCGAAGGGAGCGCGGCGGAGAAGAGGGCCTTGGTGTATGGGTGCAAGGGGTTCTCGTACAGTTCCTCGGTGGGGCTGTACTCAACGATCTCGCCGAGGTACATCACCGCCGTGGTGTGAGCCATGTAGCGCACAGTGGCGAGGTTATGGGCCACTAGCAGGTAGGCCACGCCGGTCTCCTGCTGGAGGTCGACCAGCAGGTTCATCACCTGGGCGCGAATGGAAACGTCGAGAGCCGACACAGGTTCATCGAGGATTATCAGCTTGGGGTAGGAAGCCAGTGCGCTGGCAACAGCGACACGTTGACGCTGGCCGCCACTGAACTCGTGAGGGTAGTTGTCGGCCTGGGCCACCTGGAGGCCAACCTGGGTCATTACTTCTTCCACACGGTCATCGCGCTCCTGCCTGGTAACGTTCCGGTTGACGACCAAGGCTTCGGATACGATGTCGCGGACACGCATGCGGGGGCTGAGGGAGGACCATGGGTCCTGGAAGACGGCCTGTACCTGGGTGCGGTAATCCTTTAGTTCCTGGCCCTTGAAATCCTTTATGTCCCTGCCGCCGAGGAAGATGCTACCGTCGGTGGGTTCTTCGAGGCGCAGCACGAGCTTGGAGGTAGTGGTCTTGCCGCAGCCGGACTCGCCGACCAAGCCCAAGGTCTCACCTTCATTGATGGTGAAATTGATACCGTCGACCGCCTGCACGTAGCCGACGGTTTTCATCATTATCAGACCCTTGGTGACGGGGAAGTATTTGGTGAGATTTTCCGCCCGCAGCAGTTCGGTGGGCATGGATTACTCCCTTGACCTCACCCTTGGGGAACCCGATCCCCCCGGCCCCGCTGGCAACAGAGTGCCAGACACACCTATGGGGGAACCAAGCTTTAGATGACTAGTTAACACGTGGATTCGGCGCCTGTCAAGCGTTGGTAAAGAGGCATTCCAAAACCCGTGTAAAGAAGGGGTCCGACCGGTACCGGGGCGGGCGGTTCGAGAGCCCCCGCCCTCCCACATCGAAGGAGTGGGAATCATCAGGTGGCGGAGGGGGCTTGCCGTTTATGCCGGTGCCGGTGCCGGTGCGCCGTAGATGAACAGGGCGTAGACAATGCCCAGTTCGCTGGCGCTGGGGCGGCTCAACGACATGATTTCTCCCTCCAGATGTTCCAGATTTTGTACGGGTTTCGGCTGACGGTGCGTCAATGGCCGGATTGTTGTCTTAGATGATTGTTGTCTTTGATGGGGTGGGCTCCCGACAGTATTGGGCTGGCGGAACCTTGTCTTGGTTGCTCCTGCGAAATTGAGGGGAACTCCCTCACCCTATACCTGTCCCAGAGAGAGAGGGGACTTGTCGCCACGCTCTTTAGACTAAACTAAAGCCACGGTGGGATCTACATTTCTAAAATGACGAGAGCAGGTCAGCGCTGCCAAGTAAAGCTCTCCCGTCCGCACGGTGAAGTCAGTCCGCCCCCGTCGCCAGGTACTCTTCAAATGCGCATTTCACCTTGGCTTTGGTTTAGTACTCGGTCAAGGCAGGAATTGATGGGGTAGAGGCGATGGAGTTTGGTTCTGGCATCTTGGATGCTGAAGCGCCAGTTGATGCGGGCTTGAGCTTCGTTCCGCTCCAGTTCTAGAAGCCGGGCCGAAAAGCCCTGGATGGGGAGAGAGATTTCGGCAGTAAAGCCGGGGCGAACAGAATCTGGGACCACAGCAGTCCGAGCCGGACAGCGCCGAAAATGGCCGTAGCATGGGCGACCACACCGTGGGAAACAGCCTGGACATCACTGGGGACGGCACTGAGGACGGCGCGGTGGCGCGGAAGCCCACCGCCGACACTGTCCGACAGCTCGATTTTGCCCGCCACCAGGGTCAGGTTGGCCACTGTAGCCGCCAGGTACAGCTGGAATCGCGTCTTGGCGCGTCCGAAGTAGCGGGACTGGCGAATGCCCAACTGGACCAGTCGGGCCAATCTGTGCTCGACCACCACGCGTCGCGCTCGATATTCGTCATACCCGGCGCTCTGTTGCAACGCACGGGCCTGTTGCAGGAGAGCCTCCTGGGGATGGATCAGCACCCGCCGTCCCTTCCTGCCCTTGGCCGGGATGCACTGAGACCGCAGGGGACATGTCATACATTCGGACCCGTCGAACTGGAAGGCCTGCAAGTGGTGTATCCGACCCGCGGCATCCGTACGCCGTCCCGCTGGCACTATGGTGTGGGTGACCTGCCCTGCCGGACAGGTGCAACTGCCCGCCACCAGGTCGATGACAAAGTCATTCTTGGGAAAGCGCTGCCGGTCGGGCCGTCCCGGCACCCGGGCAATCAGGGTGCGGCCCGCGTCGGCGAAGGTCTGCCTGGTAGCTCCGTCTCCATAGGCGGCGTCGCCCATGGCCTCCTGCACCGGCACACCGGTGTTGGCCTCGCTCTGTTCTACCAGTTCCAGCGCCCCCAGGTTGTCCGGAGCGTTGCCCGGCAGTACCTCCACGGCGGTGATCAGCTGGGTGTCGGTGTCAACCACAATCGCCGCCTTGTGTCCGTCGAAGCGTCTCCTGCTGCTCTTGTGCCCGTGGCGCATCTCAGGGTCGTGCACCGACATCATCCGGTCCTTGCTCACCCCGTCCTTGAGGCTCACGCCGTCATCGCCGTCGCCGTCGCCACCCTTGCGCTCAATGTCCTGGAGCAGCAACTGCCCCAGCAGTTCCGCCGCCGCCACTATCTGCTGACGCTCAGCACCGTCCTCGGGCAACTCCCCCTGGGCCAGCCGCGATAATTCCAAGAGCCGGTCCGCGTCTCCCACAATCCCCGCCAGCAGTGCCGTCCGCGCCCGCTTGTCCGACCAGTCGATGGTCGCCTCTCCCTTGATGCTGGAGGCGAGGTACCGCCCGTATCCCCGGGCCTTGGCCCATTTCCCGACGCTGATTCCCTCAACCTGCGCCAGCGCCCGCAGCAGCTTGACGATACCGTCGGCCAGCAGATTGTAGGTGTCCCTCACCGCGCCCCGGCCCAGGATGTTGGTCGTGTCCAGAGCCACCTTCATGCTGCGCCTCTTCAGGTAGCCCGACTCCCGGGCGAGGCGCAGGCTGGACTCGAATACCTCCCGCACCCTGTCGTGCAGGATCAGCTGGGCCCGGAACACCTGGAGCGTGCTCTTGGCGAAGGGCCTGTCCTCCACCTCAATCCCCAGAGCCACCTTCCAGCGGATGTCGAAGTCGGCCCGGGCCTTGGCCTCGGCGTCGCTGACCTTGTCGTGGGTCTGCAACAGCAGCGCCGTGGCCAGCAGGCTGGGCGGCACGCTGTCCCGGCCGTTGTCAGCGCAGTAGAACACCGCGAAATCGGAGTCCTGGAACAGCCGGCCCCGCAGGGAAGCCAGCAGACCATAGAAGGTGTCCTTCCCCACGTGGTCCAGGTACAACCGGTCCGCTTCCCAAAGACCCCTCTGGTCCGAACGCTCTCCCAGCATTCTCAACCCTCGCTACGCTTGTTGACCCCAATTATAAATGCTCGGCGACTCAAACCACTTTCCGGCCAGATTTCTAGGGCGCGGACCTCCCGGCAGAGGGATTCCTCATCCGGGAGACGCTGCCTGAGGCAACTGCGGGAGAAAACGCTGAACTCGATTTCCGCCATATTCAGCCAACTGCCGTGCTTGGGCGTGTGGTGAAACTCCAGCCGCTTGGCGATGCGTCGTGCCTCCCCGGCTGGGACCGTCTCGTAGAGCGACGCCTTGCGATGGGTGTTCAGATTGTCCAAGACCACTCGAACCACCGCGACATCCGGATAGGCCTCATCCACCAGCCAGCGCATCTGGTGGGCAAAGTCCTCCTTGGTGCGCCGCTGGGTTACCTCTACGTGCCGCCAGCCGGCCAGGGGTTCGCAGGCCAGGAACAGGTTGCGGGTGCCCTCCCGCCGGTACTCGTAGTCCTCGCGCCTGGGGTGTCCGGGTGCCGCCGGGATGGGCGGCCGGGCATGGGACAGCATCTGAGTGGATGTCTCATCGAAGCAGACCACCGGCCTTTCGGGATTGTAGGGTTCGGCATACAGGTCCAGGACATCCTCCATATGGGCCACGAACTCTGCGCTCACCTTGGGAATGCACCACTGTTTCTTCTGCCACGGCTTGAGGACGTTTTTTTCAGATGCAGCCGCACCGTCTCGTGGGACAGCGAGTCAACCACGCCCAGTTCAACCATCCGGTCCGCCAGCAGGCGCAGGTTCCAGTGGTCGTGGCCCTCGGGGGCCGGGCTGCAGGCCAGGGCGATCAGGTGGGCTTCGCCCCGGTCATCCAGCTTGCGGTACCGGTGGGGCTGGGTCCGGTCCCTGAGCGCCCCGTCCAACCCATCCTCGGCGAAGCGCCGCTTGAGGCGAAACACCGTGCCCTCGGACACGTCCAGGGACTGGGACACCTTGGAGGCGGACCAGCCCTCGTCGGTCCTGAGCAGGATGCGCACCCGGGTCGTGACCCTGACCGGACTCCTCCCTGCCCGCACTGTATGCTCCAGTTGGTCGCGTTCTTCCCGCGTCAACCGAACCGCGAATTTCTCTCTGACCACACCGCCACCTCACAACAACATATTCCTTAAGTCAGAGTACCATCGACAATCAGGTCTCTGAGTCTTTCTATCAGACCAAAATTGACCGAGTACTAGTCTCGTTTAGACTTGTCTCGCACCTTCTATAGAGGACTCTACGGCGTGCTGCAGGTTGCGGACATGTTTATGGAGGCCGTCGATCTCCCGGAGCTTCACGCTGTAGGAGAGCAGGTAGCGTGCGGCGCGGAGGCGGCGCGCTGGGTCGGGGCTGATGGCGGAAGATGAAGCCAGAAATTTTGTTATTCCGCTCATTTCCGTTCATTTCCGCCGTTTTGGGCTCGAGGGGCCGACCTGGTCCCAAGCTGGGGGACAGACTGGGCGTCTGGGTTCGCGGGGCCTTCTTGGGTTTTCCAGCCATAGAGCTTCACTGTACCTCAGTGGCTGTCCTCAATTGGCCCGGCCGCCCTTGGGGCGGAGTTATGGGCGGGACATCTATAATAGTACGTGAGTTCTAGTATGTTTGGCAAGGGGGTTGGGTCAGGACGATTGCAAAGTCGCGGAGGGAAGTTTATACAGACAGGGAAGTGAGATATGGGAGTGTGCGGATATGGAGGCGGCGGAATCTCTGTTCGGATGTTTGGAACTGGTGCCGGATCCCAGGAGGGCCAGGGGAGTCCGGCATCCCTTTCAGGCCATCCTCCGACTGACCCTGCTGGGCTTGGTTTGTGGTCAGACCACCATGGCCCACATCGCCCTCTTCGCCAAGATGCACTGGCCGGTGCTGAGGGAGCCGTTGGGCTTTGTGCGGGACCATCCGCCCCACGCCACCACCATCTCCCGCACCCTGGCCGGGGTCCCTTATGAGCAGCTGCAGGGCGCCCTAGCGGGATGGGTGGCCCAGGTGGTGGCGGACCAGGAGGTGCACGCCTCGGTGGACGGCAAATGGGCCAAGCAGTCCGAGGACGTAAGCGGCAATCCTCTGGTGATGGTGAACGTACTGGCCCATGACCTGAAGCTGTGCCTGGCCCAGTGGCCGGCATCGGAGAAACGGTACGAACCCGGGGTGTTGCGGGAACAGCTGGGGCAACTGTTCGAGCGCTATCCCGGCCTGAGGCTGCTGACCATGGACGCTCTCTATGCGGAGCGGGACCTGTGCCAGGCCATCGTGAGCCACGGACGGGACTACCTGGTGCGCATTAAGGGGAACCAACCCCAGGTGCTGGCGGCATTGGCAGAGGGATTTGCTGGGGAGGGACCGGTGGAGCCCGAGGCGCAGAGCGTGGAAAAAAAGCGGGCGTGATCGAGAAACGGCGCATCTGGACTGATGAGGCGCTGGCCGGCTATATCCGGGATGAGTTGGGCTTTCCAGGAGTGAGGCAGGGTGTGATGTTGGAGAAGGAGAGGGTGGACATAGCCACCGGGGAGGTGAGCCGGGAGCGCTGGTATCTGCTGACCAGCCTGAGTTCCCGTCGCTGCGCACCCAAAGAACTCCTTCAAGTGATCCGCAACCACTGGAGCGTTGAGAACAGCCTGCATCACGTTAAAGACCGCAGTTGGGACGAGGACGTCCACACGCTGCGCCGTCCGGGTCTGGGCGAGGTATACGCCAGCCTGGTCAACACAGCGCTCAACGCCCTGCGCCTGGAGGGATGGTTTCCCCTCCAGATGTCCATGCCCCTGCGAGCCAAGACCTGTGCCTTCCGCCCAACCCAGACCATCGCCCGCCTCCGCGGCCAAGTCTCCTGACTTTGCAATCGTCCTGCGGGTTGGGTGTCAGGGATTGGGGGTGGAGTGGGATTGGGAGGGTGCAGGCGGAAAGCTAGGGCGGGGGACATGGGTCGTTGAACCTCTTTCCCTAAATGTGCACACCCTGCAGGGCTATTCTTGAATGGGCCTTGACGCTGTCTTACCCTACTTATATTGAGGTGGACCCGGTCAGTTGGACAGTATCGGGGTGGAATTAAGCGAGAGTCCGGCCGTTCCCACCAATGATACCAGCGTCTGGTCTGTTGGAAACTCCTTGGCTTGGACCGCCCCAGGGCAATCGCATTTGGATAGCTAGATGACATTTGCCGCTTGCCAAGCCTTTTGGACTTCGATATTATAGGATCATGTGTTCGATAAATAGTGCTCTATCCCTGTGCAGGCCTCACTGCGCCCCGGCTGGTGTCAGCCGACAGATGCAGACGTGGCCCGTCCAAACGCCAGGAAAAGCAGGAATGGGACACAATGGGACCGAATTTGAAAATCCTTGTCCCACAGCAGTGGCGCAGATAGGAAATAACGCGAATTAGCAGGCAAAATGGGAAAATATGGGAATCTATGGGAACCCGTGGGGAAAATTCTGTCCCCTTTTTCCCGCTCAGACTCCTCATCCACCTCACGTCCGCCCGGCCCGGATAGCTGCACTCGATTCCCTGCGCAGACGCAGTATCCCTCCGGCCAAAAGCGATAGCCCTGTGGACCGCCCCCTCCTCTCCAACATTGGTCCCCTGGTGGAACACCTCGGCCGGTGTCCGGTAGCCCAGGGCCTGATGGTGTCTCTGGCCGTTGTAGAACCGGAGGCAGGCGCCCAGTTCTGTCCTGGATTCACTGGCGTTGGCGGTAGGCTTTCAGGTACACCTCCTCGTACTTCACCGTGCGCCACAACCGTTCCACGAAGATGTTGTCGGTGTACCGCCCCTTCCCGTCCATGCTGATCTTGACCCCGTGTTCCTGCAGTACCTGGGTGAATTCCAGGCTGGTGAATTGACTGCCCTGGCCGGTGTTGAACACCTCCGGCCGGCCCTGCCCCAGCGCCTCTTTCAAGGCGTCGACGCAGAAGTCGGCCTCCAGGCTGTTGGACAATCGCCAGACCACCACGTACCGGCTGTGCCAGTCCAGGATGGCCACCAGGTAGAGGAATCCACGGGCCATTGGCAAGTAGGTGATGCCGGCAGCCCACGCCTGGTTGTGCCGGGCACCCCTGACCTTTGCCAACAGTCCGGGATAGACTCGGTCCACCATTCCCCGCCGCTGGGCCAGGCTCATGGACCGGACCTCTCCGGCAAGAAAACCCGCTCCACCTTCAGCTGTCCGATTTCCTGGTACAGCCGGGCGATCAGGGCAGCGTCGCTACTGGCCCTCTGCTCTTGCCCGTTGCTGAACACCCCGGCGGCTCCCGCGGTCAGGGCTTTCCTCCAGGCCTGAATCTGGCTGGGATGGACCTGTTATCTGGCCGCCAGTTGGGCCACCGTGTCCTCCCCTTTCACCGCCTCCAGAACCACCTTGGCCTTGAAAGCCGGACTGTGCTTCCTCCGTCCCTGGGGCATTTCCCACTCCTCCTTGGCAGCAACCGCTGCCCTCAGTTTAGGAGCGGGACTCTCGCTTAGCTACCTGTCCAGATTCCTGGGTCCACCTCACGGAAGCTACATCAAGTACTTGCCCATTTTCGAAGGACTATCCAAATGGCAGGATGACTTGAAACGCTCTTTAGTGAACTAAAGTTTGGCGGCTGGAAATTGCAGTTGTAATCGACCTGGTGAGGCGGATCAACGAGGCTCAGCAGGCGGCGGCCCGGGTGTAGGTTTGTTGACCACTCTCAGGGCGATACATATAATCCCGCGCAAGCATAATTTGCGGCTGAGCATTAGCTAGTCCGCAGGCAAGTAGCGACTGGAGGGAGAATCATGGCAACAACCCGCGCTCCGTTTCTTTCCACCAAGTATGGCGGCTACTATCACTCGCAGGTCCCCAAGGAGGACGATGAGCTGACGCATGTGGGCCCGGGTACGCCCGCCGGTGAGTACCTGCGCCGGTCCTGGCAGCCGGTGTGCTACGCGGACGAGCTGGGGGACGTCCCTGTCGGGCTGAAAATCCTGGGCGAAGAGCTGGTGGCGTTCCGGGACTTCAGCGGACGGGTCGGCTTGGTGGAGGCCCACTGCCCGCACCGAGGCACGTCGCTGGAGTTCGGGTTGGTGTCGGAGCGGGGGATCCGCTGCTGCTACCACGGGTGGCTGTTTGACGTGGACGGAACGATCCTCGAGACGCCGGGAGAGCCGGCGGGGTCGACGTTCAAGGACCGGCTTTGCCACGGCGCGTACCCGGTGCACGAGTACTGCGGGACGATCTTTGCTTACATGGGCCCGCCGGACAAGATGCCGGAATTTCCGATCGCCGACAGCTGGGAACGGGAAGGCTATCGCCTGATTCCGGGGCAGCGGTACGACTATCCCTGCAACTACCTGCAGATCCTCGAGAACGCCATGGACCCGGTGCACACGTCTTTCCTGCACACTATCGTCAGCGGATCGCAGTTCACGGACGAGTTCGGTGTGGTGCCGGAACTGGACTTCATGGAAACGCCAATCGGCATCATCTACATCGCTACGCGTCGGGTGGGCGACAACATCTGGGCGCGCATGGTGGAGAACGTGCTGCCGAACATGCAGCAGGTTGCGCCGATCTGGGAGGACGGTCGGGAAGTCCACGACTTTGATGGTCCGATGATGACCCGCTGGATCGTGCCGAGGGACAACGACAGCACGATGCTGCTGGAGTTCCGCCACATCAGCGAGGCGGAGGAGAAGGAGCCGGCGTGGTGGATAGACCGGGATCAAATGCTGCCGGCACAGCTTCCGGTGTCCGAGGACCTGCGGGAGCAGCAGTTGATGCCCACGGACTACGAGGCGCAGGTCACGCAGCGGCCAATCGCGATTCACGGCATGGAGCACCTGGGGTCGACGGACCGGGGGATCACGATGTTCCGACGTCAGATACGTCGGGGCATCCGTGCGGTACAGGCGGGCAAGGACCCGACGCAGGCGCTGACGCCTGACGATGCCGGGCGCGTGCCGACCTACTGCAACGACACGGTGGTGTACGCTCCCGAGGCGGCGACACCGGAGGAGGATGTGAAGCTGATGCGGGAGACGGGGCGGCGGCTGGCCGAGGAGTACGTGGCCGCGAAGTCCAACGGCAAGTAGGCACCTGGACGCGAGGATTTCGACGGCCCCGGCGTTCAACCGGGGCCGTTCGTTTTGTTATTATCTTTGGGATGGGGTTCTGAGTGCATGAATGCTATTTGGGTTATTCTTGTTTCTGGTTTTCCACTGTGGATACACCCTGCTCAGTCAATTCCCACACTCCCGAAGGAGATTCCTTTTTCAGGAAACCTTACTTAAACCCAGTGGAAACGTGCCCATTGCGCTCTGTTGTGCCATCGGACATCGGTGCCAGGCGTGGGCCGCCGACATCACCTACCTGCCCATGGCCCGTGGTTTCCTCTACCTGGTGGCCATCCTGGACTGGCACAGCCGGTACGTGGTGGTCTGGCGATTGCCCAACAGCCTGGAGGCCGACTTCTGCGTCGACGCTTTGCGAGAGGCGCTGGGGCAGGGCCGGCCGGAGGTCTTCAACACCGGCCAGGGCAGTCAATTCACCATCCTGGAATTCACCCAGGTACTGCAGGAACACGGGGTCGAGATCAGCATGGACGGGAAGGGGCGGTACACCGACAACATCTTCGTGGAACGGTTGTGGCGCACGGTGAAGTACGAGGAGGTGTACCTGAAAGCCAACGCCAGTGAATCCAGGAGGGAACTGGGCGCCTGCCTCCGGTTCTGCAACGGCCATAGACCTCATCAGGCCCTGGGCTACCGGACACCGGCCGAGGTGTTTCACGAGGGGACCAATGTTGGAGAGGAGGGGGCGGTTAAAGCAAAGGAGTTTCCAACAGACCAGACGCTGGTATCATTGGCAGGAACGGCGGGACTCTCGCTTAATTCCACCCCGATCCTGTCCAACTACCGGGTCCACCTCACTCTTCGAGAAAGTCATCATCGGTTCCTTTGGGCCAAGACGAGATTTTGCTTGGTAGTAGCCCTAAGGATATTCTAAACAGGGCTTGTTTGACCTGGATTGTATATTCCGAGCACCGAAGGTTGTGAGAACCGCAGTCCGGGAGTTGCTGGCCAGCACTTATCCCTGAGTTCCGCTCCTGACAGCGCTACTGAGGCCCGGCGCGGGCCATAGGGTCGGCTCTGGGGCCTGCCGCCGGGCGCACTACCTCGTCAGTTTTCCCTCCGCCGTCAGCAGATTACCCAGCCCGAACAGCAGCGCCAGCAGTTCCATGTTCTTCGCCAGCCCCCGGTAGCGAACTTTGCCGTAACCGAACAGCCGCTTCAGCCTCTGGATGGGGTGCTCCACCTTGGCCCTTACTGACGCTTTCGCCTTCTCCTCCAGTGCGTCTTCGCTCCCAGGCTCCAACTTCCGGAGACTCCCGGGCCGCATCGCCACCCGCCATTCCACCTTCAGCCCCAGGTTCTCCCTCCGCTTATGCACCCCCTGATACCCGGGCATCACCCCACACCACCGTCTCGCCCCCGTGTAGCAGGCGCCTGCGTAACATCGTGAGTGTTGGCCGCCGTCGCGCGCATGCTGTGGACTATGTCCGTATCGGCGTCCACCCCGATGTGCGCCTACATGCCGAAGTGCCACTATGGTTCCCCTTATCGGCTTGATGCATCTTCGGGTCCCGCTCCCCAGCCCGGTTCTTGGTCGAAGCAGGGGCCTGGATGATGGTGGCGTCCACGATGGTTCCCTCCCTGAGCCGCAGTCCCTGGGACTCCAGGTAGGCGTTGATCTCATCCAAAACACCCTGCCCCAGGTTGTTAATTTCCAGGAGATGACGGAAGTTGAGGATGGTGGTCTCGTCGGGCAGGGGACTGACAGCTTCAGCCCCACGAACCGCCGTACCGGGTTGTCCTGCGTCAACTGCCTTTGCCGTTCGCATTGCCTCACCCAAAACGTTACCCAACTAAAGTTGTTGCCTCAAATAAAATGTTACCGAAAAGCCGGAGGCAGCCACGTGGGTGGAGGCATGAGCAGGATGGCAAAGCGGGAATTGCTGGCGACGATCCGAGATCGCTACCGGAGCTCCTCCAAGAAGGACAAGAGCCGTATCCTCGATGAATTCATCGCCGTAACCGACCACTATCGCTAACACGGCATCAGGTTGCTCGGGCAGCTTGACGAGGACGATGAGGTTCCGCGCCAGGCACGGGGCCAGCGCATCTACGATGAGGCGGTCAGTGAGGCGGTGATCGTGATCTGGGAAGCCGCCGACCGTATCTGCGAGAAGCGGTTGAAAGCGGCGATGCCCCACCTGGTGGAGTCCATGGACATCTCGCGCTGAACCCAGAGGTGCGGGACCGATTGCTGGCTGCCAGCGCAGCCACTCTTGATCGTCTGCTGAAACCCATCCGTCCCACGGCGGGCAGCCGGCGCAGACGCCGGCGTAAACGGTCGATGGTGAAACGCATTCCGGTGCGTACTTACAACGACTGGAACGGACCGCCACCGGGTTTTCTGGAAATAGATTTGGTGGTTCACAGCGGTGGGCCACTGTCCGGATCATTCATCCACAGCCTGGTCGCCACCGACGTTTGCACTGGCTGGACCGAGGCCGTTCCCCTGCTGGCCAAGGAGCAGTCGTTGATTGTGGAGGGATTGGAAGCCATTGGCCAACGGTTGCCGTTCTCCATCCGCGGCATCGACTCGGACAACGACGGTGCGTTCATCAACGAGACGCTGATCGGGTACTGCGCTGACCGCGGCATCGAGTTCACGCGGTCCAAGGCGTACCGCAGCAACGATCAGGGCTGGATTGAGCAGAAGAATGGCGACGTGGTGCGGCGCTTCGTCGGCCATGATCGCTACTCAGGTCAGGTCGCCGGTCAGACCATGGCGCAACTCTACGGGTCGTTGCGCCTGTACGTGAACTTCTTCCAGCCTTCCTTCAAGCTGATCGACAAGACCCGGGACGGAAGCACCACCGTCAAGCGTTACAGTCCGCCGACCACGCCCTGCGACCGGCTGATCCAGCACGACGCCACCAACGATGACATGAGGGCCGCGCTCGTCCAGTACCGGGCCAGGCTGGACCCGGTGCTGTTGCTCCATACCATCCGTGAAGCCCGGTGAAGCCCAGTCAGCCCTGGTGGCGGCGACTTCACCTCCGGTGAGGGAAACTCCGTAGGGCGAAAGCCTGAGTAAGTTCCTCGCCAAATTGCCCAGGCTATGGCGACAGGGTGAGGTCCGACCTACTCACGCGGCCCGGGTCCGAGGTCCCCGGCACTGGCGGACCCGCAAGGACCCCTTCGAGGGTGTTTGGGGTAACGTGCTGGTCTGGTTGCAAACCGAACCGGATGCCACTGGCAAGGCGCTGATGGCCCGGCTGCAATCGAAACACCCGGAACGTTTCACCGGGGCGCAGCTGCGAACCATGCAGCGCCGCGTGAAAGAATGGCGCGGCATAATGGCCAAAGAACTGGTTTACGCCGGGACTGCTGAGCCCTTCGCGGAACCGAATAGACTGCCGGAATTAGCGCTGATTGGAGCGGATCCCAGGTGCTAAAGTTTCGGTAACATTCTCCGGTGAGGCAACGGGTCGGCACTTCTAATTGTCGTTGATCAACTGCGCAAT
This sequence comes from Dehalococcoidia bacterium, assembly GCA_965262865.1. Lineage (GTDB taxonomy): Bacteria > Chloroflexota > Dehalococcoidia > Lucifugimonadales > UBA3495 > VXOI01. The sequence continues at coordinate 3,505,116 of OZ253565.1, read as the reverse complement.
AGCTGTCAGGAATTGCACGGTCCGGAGTGTTATCCCGGGCCATGCTTGGAATCCTACTCATGCGGAACGATAGTTTACTTTTAGCGGTCGATAGTGGGGCGACGAACCGTGTTGAAGCGACCTTATGATTCCTGTGGTTTAAGGTCTACCAAAAGGACGCTCTGCCTGTTGCCACCCCAGGAAGTCCGGCCACCTGAGCTGCGTCAAAACCAGAGTGTGCTGTATGGGGTACTGTTTGGATGTATTCAGGGGCTGCCGGAAACCGGCAGCCCCATGAATTTGTCTCCCTCACAGCAGGGCCCAAAGACCCGGCTCTGCAATGCACTAATCGCCCAGGTGAATGGTGGCTACGACCCTGGGAACATCGCCTACGACGCGTGTCGTGTGTCCACGGCCGGTCAGGTCTTCCGCCAGATTGACGTCTCCCGGGCCGAGGCGATGGACGGTGCCGTCGCCAAGTCCGATTTCCGCCTCTCCGGAAAGGGTAATCAGGTACTGCCGACGTGGAGCTACGTGCCAGTCGCTGAAGAAGCCTGGAGGCAGCGCCCTGAATACGATTCCTTTGGCATTGTGCAATTCGGTCCAAGCTGGGTGAGAGGAAGGGTCTATCACCTCGATGTGGGACTCTCCGTCATCTCCGGAATACAGCCTTATTGATGCCATAGCACCTCCTGCGCATTATCGAGTCATCGATGGGATTCTAACCCAAATTCCTAACAGTTGCCTGGAGGCACCCAGCGGTGGAGGCGGCACCGTCAATGGCTGCAGGATCCCTGCTGACGGAAGGTTTTGCTTCCCATGCTCCCCCGACCGGACGTCATCCCCGGCCGTCTTCTGTGGGGACTCCTCAACCCGTGTGCTTCTTGACGAATTCCCCGCAGTGCTCGAGAGCTTCCCTGGCTTCTGGCAGGAAGGACGCGAAGGCCTGCCAGACGTGGGGCATGTCGTCCCACACCTCCAGCGTAACATCGACACCAGCCTCCTTGGCCCGGTCGGCAAGGCGCAGCGAGTCGTCCAGCAGGACCTCGGCAGTGCCAACCTGCACCAGCAGCGGCGGCAGGCACTGCAAGTCGGCGTAGTAGGGAGACGCCAAGGGAGTGGTACGGGGACGGTCGCCGAGATAGGCTGCCGCCATGCCTTCGAGCATATCCCTGTCGATGAGCGGGTCCACCTCCGCCTTGGTCGCAAAGGAGTCCCCGGTGTGGGCCAGATCGGTCCAGCCCGAATGGGAGATTCCGCCAGCCGGGAGTGGATCACCGAAGTACTTCAGGGCGACCAGTGTGGCGATGGTCAGACCGCCGCCACACGAGTCCCCTCCTATAACGATGCGACGGGGCGAGACGCCCTCCGCCAGCAGCCAGCGGTAGGCGGCCACCGAATCCTCCAGCGCGGCCGGGAAGGGGTGTTCCGGGGCCAGGCGGTAGTTGAGCCCCAGCACACGGGCGTCGGACACTCGCGACAGGTAGGACAGCGGCGACCGGTGAGTCCGCATGGAACCGATCATGTAGCCCCCGCCGTGCAGGTACATGACCACCCGGTCGTCGGACACCCCAGGCGTGGAAATCCACTCGGCGGAGACACCGCCCGCTCCCACCTGCTCGAGAACAGCGTCTTCGGGCAGTTCAAACTGGCCCGTGAACTGTTCGTACCAGACCCGGAACTCCTCGACGGTGGTAAAGTCCTGCGTTTCCGCCTTGCCCGCCCGGAACATGGCGATTGCCCGGTCCAATTCTGGTGAGGCCATTCTCAAACCCCCGTTAGTGAATGTGGTAAATGACACCGCGACGCAGACTACGGTTGTCCTATCCAGGCAACTCGACGATCGAAATCCAGCACGGCCCGCTGCCCAGCGCTACGGTCTCTGAACGGTCCAGCGCGCCAGAATCAGCATCAACCCTGAAGATGGCCATCTGCCCCGAATCCTGGCCAGCCGAGTAGATGTACCTGTCGCCGGGGCCCAGGCACAGCGCGTTGGGCCTGGCTTCGGAGGCAACAATGCCGTTGCCAGTCAGCTCTCCAGTGCCGGTATCTACTGTATAACAGGCGATGCTGTCGTGGCCTCTGTTAGGCGCGTACAAGAACCGTCCCGACCCGCTGACCTGAATCTGCGAGCAGGTGTTCCTTTCAGCAAAGCCTTCCGGTGGAAGGGTGGTGATGGTCTGGAAGAGCGACAGAGTGCCGTTGGCCGGGTCCAGACGGTAGCCGCTCACGCTGCAGCCCTGCTCGTTGGAGAAATAGAGGACGTCCAGCGAGGGATGAAAGCAGAAATGGCGAGGCCCCAGGAATTCTTCAGGCTCCACCAGTGGAGGAGAGTTGGGAGTGATCTGGCCCGTGTTCTCGTCGAACCTGAACTGCCAGACCTGGTTGGGGCCGTTTCCGGCGATGTGAGGCACGAAGGCGTATCGGTTGGTCGGGTCGGTCTGCATGGCGTGGGCGCCGGTCGCCGTTTCCAACGATACGACGGGCGGCGCTCCCAACGACCCGTCATCCCCGATGGGATGCACCGCTACCCGCGCGCCCTGGTAGTAGGACGACAGCACGAACCGGCCCCGGCGGTCGGTGTTGACATAGACCGGCCACGAATCCAGCGGCACCGTCCCAGTCCGCGTGAGGCCGCCACCAGACTGGTCGATCCGGAAGCTGGCCAACTGGGGAGCTTCCCGGCAGCCGGCGTACAGGTGATTGCGGTCCGGGCTGATGGCCAGAGTGAACGGCCCTCCTTCGACTGGTACATCGTGCTGATGGGTGAGACCTCCAGTGTCGGGATCCACGGTAAAGACCGATATCTTGTTGTCTTCATTAACGGCGACATACATGTAGTAGGGCATGGTTCCCTCCTTAATTGGTGAGCGAAGCTACAAACTGGCGCACCTGTTGAGTGCACCACTCCGGGTGGATGGCATTGATCCCGTGGCCCAGGCCGGGATAGACCACCAGTTGGGAGTCGGGCAACTGTTCGGCCATGAACTGCTGCTGCTCCAGCGTGGAGGTGGGTGATTCCTCGCCCACGAGGAGGAGCGTCGGGGTTTCGACCTCCTTCAGGTGGGGGCTAAAGTCCAGCGTATCTAGGTAGGCCTGGAGGCTCCGCCCGATGGAGGTCGAAGTACGGTCCATTTCGGAGATGTACCAGTCTACGAGACCCTGCGGCGCCGTCCGGGTGTCCAGCCGGTTGTTGATGGTGGCGGTGGACCAGGCGCCCACGCTTCGATTCAGCGCGTCGTCCACGTCCCCTCCCCTTCCGGAACGCTCCCTGCGGGGCAGGCGGCAGGGGGTGTTACACAGCACCAGCGCGCGGGTGCGCTCCGGATACTTGTGGGCGAAATTCAGCCCGATGATGCCCCCGAAGGACTCTCCCACATACACGACGTCCTCAATCTCCAGATGGTCCAGGATGTTCCTCACGTCATCCACGAATGTGTCCAGAGAAGGCTCGTACAGGGCCTCGTCCACGGTGGAGCCGCCCATTCCCCTCATGTCGGGACGCAGGATGCGGAACTGGCGGGACAGCAGGGGCACCCAGTTGTACCAGAATCTGCCGTTACGGGAGAATCCGTGCTGCAACAGCATGGTCGGCGCGGACCGCCACGGATCGGTGAAATCGTCGTCGTAATAGTGCAGTTCTACTCCGGGATCAACGCCGAGGAATGGCATGGGCGCTCCTCCGATTCACTTGTGTCCAGCCTCAGGAAAGAATGGGATTGTCTTTCGAGAGTATACGCAGCCGGGGGAATGGTGGTCAGCCGGTAGGGCCGAAGCCGGAGCGTTGCGCCCACCTCAGACCTTTGGGATCGTGCGCCACGTCTACGGTCTCGCCCTTGGAGTTCCTCAGCCCCAGTGGGTGCTGCACCAGTTCGATCATGTTGCCATCGGGGTCATGAATGTAGGTGGAGTGCCCACCGCTGTATCCACGGACCGTGGGCGGAGCGTACGGGACTTCCAGCGCGTCCAAGTTGGCTATCATCTCAGCCCAGTCCTGTATCTCCAGGGCGAAATGCCCCGACGGGTTGGGGGTTGGCGTAAGAGTGCTGTGAATTTCCCCGCTCCCGATCCTTAGCTGCAGCTGTCCCTGGTTCAATTCCGGGCCGCGGTCGAGAAATTCGGCGCCCAGGACTTTCTCATACCACTCGCGGGTCCGCTCCTTGTCGCTGATCTGGAGATTGATGTGCTGGATCATCGTAACCCTGGACATGACTCGCCCCTCTCTACCTGATTCTAACTGATATTTTCTTACGTCCGCGCCAGGTTCGGACTTCAGGCCCGGCGCAACAGTTCCTCTTCTAGGCGGCTGGGGTCGAAGGCCTGGGTCTCCGCAGCTACCTGGGCGTCGACTTCCCGCACCATGCGCTCGGCTTGCGTCTCCTCCAAGGCTTCCGGAAGCTCCTCTTCCCGCTCCCTGCGGCGCTGCACGTCGCGGGCGTGATCCACGAAGAGCCGACGCATTGCCACCACCACCGAATCAGTCGACGAAAGATACTCGGGAGAGGCGTATTGGACGTATTTCTCGGCGTCGTAGTCCTGGTTTCGGAAGTTGAAGTTCAGCTCCCAGTTCCGGTAGGGCCAGGTCACGCCGCTCCAGAGCCTTCGGACAATGCCTGGGCGGATGGCGTACCGCTCCACGTTCAGGTACACCATTCGCGTGAGATTGGCCTCAACGGGCACGGCCCAGCGGGTGCTGCGGAAGAACTCGTTGTTGCCGCCGGTGCGGGACATTCCCGGAAGCCTGGTACCGTTCCACTCGTTCACGTCGGGGCTGTCGGCCTGCCGGGGTTGCAGCCGCCCGGGCATCTGTCCCCGCCCGCGGGCCTTCCGGTCGAAGAACCACGTCCACAGTAATCGCCAGCGGTGCAGGGGCCAGACCCCGCCCACGCCGGGATAGTACATCTGGTATGGGACTACGCCGTTTTCGTCCTCGTAATACTTTTCGACGTGGGACTTGCCTTCGCCCGGACGGTAGTGGACGTTCTTGTCCTTGACCAAGGTCACCCGGTAGCCGAGGGGAGTTCTTGGGCGTCCGCCCAGCCGGCTCTTCAGGATGCGCAGCGAATTGCGGTGCACCATGAAGGCATTGTGGGCTTCCATGGTGTTCTCCAGCACCAGGACCCAGTTGCAGTCGGACATGGTGAATGAGGGCCGGAAGATGCTGTGTTGCTCAAACATCTCCGGCGGGATGTCCTCCTCCGGAGCGACCGGCTCGCCGTCGCCCATCCAGACGAAGACCATACCCTTGATTTTAACGGTGGGGTACTTGCGGGCCTTCATGCCCGGAGCGCCAACCATCCTGGAGTCAGGGCCCTCGGTGAGGAACGCGACGCAATTGCCGTCGCCGTCGCCGTCGAAGGTGGCGCCGTGGTACGGGCAGGTCAGGAACCCCTTGAAGTAGCAGCGCCCCATCGACAGGTACACCGAGCGGTGCGGGCACTTGTCCAGAAGGGCCTGCACTTCCCCATCCTTGTCTCGGAAGAAAACCAGGTCGGTGCCCAGCATCCGCAGCACCTCTGGCCGGTCCGTCCTGACGTCCTTGGCCGGCAGGGCCGGGTACCAGTATTCCCGGAACCCTGTGGGGGGAATGCGGCTGCGGCGGTCCAGGGGGTCGGTCGGCACCTCAAAGGGAGGAGGGCCGTCGACGGCTTGGGTCCCCCGCCGCATGTGCTTATAACCTCCGGGATATCCGGACAGCAGCTTGGAAGATAGCTTTCCAAGTCCCATCGGTCCCCTTCCTTGCAGGTGTTCTGCCTGTTGCCGCCGCTAGATGGGCAGCGGCTCTTCGGTGATGTCCGCCGGCAGGTCGACGCCGAAGGCGTTGACGTTGAAGGCGAGCATGGCGTAGCAGCCCATCAGGGTTGTTAGCTCGGTCGCGCCGTTGACTCCGAAATGGGCCACCACCGCGTCGAATGAATCCTTGCTGACGCGACGGGTACGGAAGAATTCACGCCCGTAGTTGACTACCGCCAACTCGTCGTCTGCCGGGTTGGGCAATTCCTTTTTGTCGCGAAGCGCGTCGACGAGTTCGTCGCGCAGGCCATCGCGCCGCGCCGGCGGAGCGTGGGCGTTCCAGATGAACTGGCAGTCGTTCTCACGGGCCGCCAGCAGCATCGCCAGCTCCCGGATGCGGGGCGAGAGCGATGTGTCGGTGCGGAGATAGGCGGCCAGACCGAGGGCGCGCTGGGCGACTTCGGGGGCGTTTAGCATGACGGAGCCGGGGCCGGTGGCGGGCACTTCCCCTCGCGCTGTAACGAAGGCATCGAAGGCTTCACGTTCTCGTTCGGGCACGGATTCCCTTGTAACTGCGGGCGTTCTGGCCATGTTTGCCTCCCTGCTTGCTGACTCTTGCTGACTCTTATGGTGATATTGTATTCCGCCGGTCAAACACCGCAATCGCTGGGATATATTCCCTCTGGATTCGTCGCATACCGTAGCATTGGCAACGAGACTGATTGCAGGAATGCGGGATGGGCTTAAGGGCCAGCATCAAAATGCCGTCGAATTACAAGGCAATCGCATTTGGATATCCAGATGACATTTGCCGCTTGCCAAGCCCTTCGGTCTTCGATATGATAGGATCATGTGTTCTATATATAGTGCTCAATACCCGTGCCGGCCTCACTGCGCCCCATCTGGTGTCAGTCTGCAGCCGCATAGGCATGGCCCGCCCAAACGCCAGGCAAAGCAGGAATGGGACACAATGGGACCGAATTTGAAAATCCTTGTCCCACAGCAGTGGCGCAGATAGGGAATAACGCGAAATAGCGGGCAAAATGGGAAAATCTGGGAAATTATGGGAACTCGTGGGGGAAATTCTGTCCCCTTTTTCCCGCTCAATCTCCTCATCCACTTCACGGCCGCCCGCTCCGGATAGCTGCACTCGATTCCCTGCGCAGACACTAACTCCATCCGGCCAAATGCGATAGCCCTGCGTCGAATTATTTCGCCGCTGTTCCTGCCGGATCTGGACAAACTATACTGAACAGTTTGGCTCTTGTAAGATCACAACAGGGACAGCGCTAAAGCCTGGAATCAGGAGGCCCTCAATGACAACTGCAGGCCATTCCATTCAGGTGCAATCCTCCTCCGCCAGCGACCTCCATCCCCTGGATCCCCTGAGCGTCGCCGAGATCGAGACCGCGGTGGCGATTCTACGCGCCGAAAGAGAACTGGGGAGCAGGGTCAGGTTCGAGACGGTCGAATTGAAGGAGCCTCCAAAGGACCGCCTCACAAGCAGGAATGGACACGAACCAGCAGCCCGTGAGGCCTTTATCATTCTCTTGGACAACGAAACTCGTTCCACTTTCGAGGCAGTCGTCTCGCTAAGTGAGGGGAAAGTCAGCTCGTGGACGCCCATCCCCGGCGTGCAGCCCAGACTGATGATGGACGAGTTCTTCGAATGCGAGGACGCCGTCAAGGCCTCTCCCGAGTTCCGGGCGGCGCTGCAAAAGCGGGGCATAAATGACACCAGCCTCGTGATGGTAGACCCATGGCCTGCCGGCAACTACGGTGTGGTCGAGGAAGAGGGTGTGCGGCTGTCGTTTGCGCGCAGCTGGCTCCGGGCCAGCCCCACGGACAACGGATACGCCCGCCCCATCGAGGGGGTCATCGCCGTCGTTGACCTGAACGACATGAAGGTGCTCAGGGTTGAGGACCACGGCGTCGTGCCCATTCCTCCCAACGATGGAAATTACGCCGCAGAGTTCGTCAAGGATTTCCGCCCCGATCTGAAACCCCTGGACGTTGTGCAGCCCGAAGGCCCCAGCTTCAGCGTCGACGGCAACCTGGTATCGTGGCAGAAGTGGAGCTTCAGGGTTGGCTACACCCGGCGCGAGGGACTGGTATTGCACGGCGTATGCTACGACGACCAGGGCAGGAGCCGTCCCATCATCAACCGTGCTTCCCTGTCCGAACTGGTAGTTCCCTACGGAGACCCAGCCGAACAGAATTACCGCAAGAACGCCTTTGATGTTGGAGAGGCAGGGATCGGCTCCCTTGCAAACTCGCTGACCCTGGGATGCGACTGCCTGGGGCAGATATATTACTTCGACGCGGTGCTCAACAACGGCCGCGGTGAACCCATGCAGATTCCCAACGCCGTCTGCCTGCACGAGGAGGACTTCGGCATCCTCTGGAAGCACACCGATTGGCGCACGGGACAGGTCGAGGTGCGCCGCTCTCGCCGACTGGTCATCTCGTTCATTGCCACTGTCGGTAATTACGAGTACGGATTCTTCTGGCACTTCTATCAGGACGGCAACATCGAGTTCCAGGTGAAGCTCACCGGCATCGTCAACAACATGGCTCTCGAACCCGGCGAGATTCCCAAGCACGGCACGCTGATAGCGCCTCAGCTCGGCGGGCACATCCACCAGCACTTCTTCAATGTCCGCCTCGACATGAGCGTGTACGGACCGAACAACTCGGTTTACGAGGTCAACACGAAGGCTGAGCCCATGGGCCCAGGCAATCCCCAGGGCAACGCATTCTTCGCCGAGAAGACTTTGCTGGCTACTGAGTCCGCAGCCCAGCGCACCGTTGACCCGCTCGCCGGGCGGTACTGGATGATCTCCAATCCGTCGGTGAACAACTATCTCGGGCAACCGGTGAGCTACAAGCTTGTCCCCGGCGACAACATCCTGCCGTTCGCCCACCCAGAGGCCAGCGTATCGAAACGAGCAGGCTATATCCGCAAGAACCTGTGGGTTACACCCTATCATTCTGACGAAATGTCCCCTACCGGGCCGTATCCCAACCAGCATCCCGGGGGGGACGGCCTGCCCAAGTGGACTCAGGCCGACCGTAGTATCGAAAACACCGACATCGTAGTGTGGTACAACTTCGGAAGCCATCACGTGCCCAGGCCCGAGGACTGGCCGGTGATGCCCGTGATGTACACCGGTTTCAAACTAATGCCGGTGGGATTCTTCGACCGGAACCCTGCGCTGGACGTCCCGCCCTCCGCCCATGCCAACGGCCATTGCCACACCTGACTGCTCGGCCGTGCCGCAATTACAGCGTTCCGCGGAAGAGGAGAGGCCGCCGGTTGGTGCCAATGGCACCAACCGGCGGCCTGCTGACGCGTCGCGCTCCGAGGAGTGCCATTCAGCCAGCGACCGGTGACGTCAAGGGCCGCGAGCCCGGGAGGCGCTCGTAGGGTCCCGGCAGGTCCAGTTCTTCGGCTATGCTGCGCATGGCGGGCAACACTTCGTCGCCCAACAGCCGGATGCTGGTCATGCGGTCCTCGTGGCTGATCGGGCCATGATGGTGCCACATTGAGAATATGCCGGGCCGGATGGTCTCCATGATGTGCCGTATCTTGGGGATAATGGTATCCGGCGTGCCGCAGATGAGTTGCAGGTTGTCCTGTTCCGACTGGAACCTGCCGTAAATCTCGTTACGGCTGGCCTCCAGTTCCTCCGGGGTGCTGGCTGGTTTCAGCGCCAGCGCCTCATCGCCACTGTTGGGGTCTACCGAGATCCGGGCCAGCCGGCGAGTGGCTGCCTTGGAGTTGTAGCCCGGAGGGAACATCCACTCTGGCCGGGCAAAGGCATTGATGCCGCCGCCGTACATGAAAGCGCGGCCCAACTCCTGAGCCCTCTCTTCGGTCTCGGCCACCACCACACGCTGCAGGTACCCGAAATTCTCGGGGCCAGACTCGTACCCTTCTTCAGCCGCTGTATCGCGGTAAAGCTTCACCATCTCAAGCGTGGGCTCCAGGAAGGTGGCCAACGCCAAATAGGGATAGCGGTGGCGGGCGCACCATACAACCGTCTCTTGGCTAACCAGCCCAGGAATCCACATCTGCGGGTGGGGCTTCTGCACCGGCAGCACCCACGGGTTCACGTACCGATAGTGGTAATGTTTGCCCTCGAAACGGAAAGGGCCGGGGGTGGTCCAGGCCTTGATAACGAAGTCGTGGGCCTCATTGAACAATTCCCGGTTGTAGGCCGGGTTGGCATTGTTGTAGATAGACTCGCTGCCCGCGCCCCGCACCCAGCCCGGTACGAGCCGCCCATCGGAAATCATGTCTATCATCGCCAACTCTTCGGCAAGCCGCAGCGGGTCTGCCGCGGGCAACGGATTTCCCAGCAGCACAATCTTGACTCGTTCGGTAATCCGGGCCAGCACCGCCGCCTCTATGTTCATCACGGCACCCATGCAGAATGGAGTGCCGTGATGCTCGTTTAGCATTATGCCGTCGAACCCCTTTTCCTCGGCGTAGACTGCCTCGTCGAAGTAGGAGTTGTAGAGCCGCCCGCCCACCTTGGCGTCAAAATGCTCATTTGGAATGCCGAAGTAGCTGGCGTTTCTGATGATTTCGTCTTCGGGAACATCGTAGTAGGGGCGCTCGGTAAACATCATGATGTGCATGATCATGCCTCCTGAGTCTTACTCTTGTGACAGAAAGCTCCGAACGCGGTTGACGAATTCGGACCTGTGCTCGATTTCAGGGCGGTGCCCACAATTGTCAAACATCAGTAACTCGGAACCGTTGATGGCCCGGTTGTATCGCTCCCCAGCCGAGAGTGGGACAATACGGTCGTCGCGCCCCCAGACGATCAGGGTGGGCAGTCCCCGAACGCCTTCCAGCAGGTACGGGAGGCTCGGATTGTGCATGTATGGTTTCCAAGCCAGACGAGCCGACTCCGCCCTGGCGTCCTCCCAGGCCTCGAACTGGTCCGTTGTCTCCTCTCCCCCGTAGAGTGAAGCAAACTCCGGGGTGGCAGAGGCGTCGCGGACACTGGCATCCAGATATGCTCGCGCCGTGACGATGAAGAGGTCCAGAATTTCGCCCTCTGCGGGCCTCACCCCAGTGGGCGCAACCAGCGCCATGCGCCGGAACTGCTTGCCGTCGGCCGCGGCCATTTCGGCAGCGATCCAGCCGCCCAGGGAGAATCCGATTACATCAACCGGCCCAAGACACATCTCACGCAGCATTCGTGTATAGAAACCGGCCAGGTCTCGGACGCCTGAAATCCAGTCAACCCGTGGGAGTATGCCAAAGCCAGGATGCACCGGCACAAGAAGAGAATGGTCCCGAGACAATTCGCCGTGCCATTCCAGCCAGCCGGGGTGTCCCAATTCCTCATGCAGCACCAGCAGCGGGCGGCCCGAGCCTCCCCTGAGCATGCTGACACCCGTGCCGCCAATGCTGATGATACTTTCCGTATATCCGTTGGAGGAGACTGTCATGTTACAACGCCCCTCGCTTAGAATCTTCGTTGTTCGATGAAAGATGACGGGTAAATCAAGGTATTCTTGAACGAAGCCCGGAAAGTGTCAAGTTTAGGCGCTGATAATGCACTACAGAGGCCTGTTTTTGCATATATGTGATGGAATTCGAATCTCAACTCTCGTATACTTGCAGAATTAAACGAGTAGTTTCCAAGTGTGTTCTTACATCCAAAGACAGGGGGTATAGCTATGGGGAAGGACTACAGTATCTGTGTTGGCGCCGTCGGTTTCGGCGGCGGAGTCTGGCATAGCCCCGACGGAGGGGACAACTGGAGCCGGATCAGGGACCCGTTCCCCTTGGGAAGCCAGGTACGGGGAATGGCGGTTTATCCTGACAACCCCAAGCGAATTCTGGCCGGTTCGGACCATGGAATGTATCGCAGCGAGGACAGTGGCGCCACTTGGGAAAAGCTCTGGTCGCCCATGGATGGTATGCCGATCTGGTCAATCGCCATAGACCCGGAGGACACGCAGACCATCTTCGCGGGAATCAAACCTGCCGCTCTTTTCCGTTCTCGGGACGGCGGCGAGAGTTGGGCCAAACTGTCAGTGCAGATGGCCCAGGAATGCCACATCGGCCCCCCGATGGTTACCATGCTGATGGTTGATCCCAATGACCATCGCACCGTCTGGGCCGGAGTCGAGGTGGATGGCGTCTATCGCAGCCTGGACGGTGGAGACACGTGGACCCACGTTCAGGGTGGAGTGCATCCTGACATCCACGGCATGGCCATCAGCCCCGGCAAACAGAAGAAAGTTCTGGCCAGCACGCCCCGGGAAATCTACGCCACCACCGACATGGGCGAAAGTTGGCAGTCCGTGGTTACCACCGACAAGTTCGTGCTGCCCTACAGCCGCGGCATCGCCTTCAAGCCCGACGATGCCGACGTTATTTTCTCAGCCGTGGGAGACACGGCCATCGGCAGCATCGGCGCCATCCAGCGCTCCCAGGACGGCGGAAAGACTTGGGAAACCCGGCCTCTCCCAGTTGAGCCCAACTCCAACATCTGGTCCATCGTCACCCATCCCGCCGACCCTGACTTCGTTCTCGCTTCCAGTCTGTTGGGCGAGGTCTATGCGAGCGGCGACGCAGGCGACTCCTGGCAGAAGCTGAAGCGGGAATTCAGCGAGATCGGCGCGATGGTGTGGGTCCCCAACTAAGTCACTAAACCAAAGCCAAGGTGGGATGTGCATTTGCCTGAGGCGAGGAATCGTGCTGGGAATTCGGCAGCAGTGCTTCGGCCCGTGACTGCAGTACCGTCCGGCAGCGGCGCCTCACCTCGTCTCTCCGGCTGGCCAGCCCGGCCAGGAAGTTGCCGACCCTTTCCTACACCGCCGCCCTGCTGCCCAGGCAGAGATTGCCCGTCGCCTCCTCTCTCGCCCAGCCCCAGACCGCCTCATCGGAGTTGAAGTCCGGGCTGTACCCCGGCAGGTTCACCAACCGCAGGTCAAGTCCGGGCGTCCGCAGATATTCCCGCACCGCCTCGCCACGATGGGCCGGCGCGTTGTCCCAGATGACCCGCATCGGCTCTGGATGTTTTTCCCTCAGTTGCTTCAGGAAGGCAACCGAGGTCCCGCTGTTGCTGTTGCCCTCCAGTTCCATCCATTCCACCTCACCCGTCTCCAGGCACACCGCCGAATAGTAGTTGGCCTTCTCCCCATACCGCGGGCTGGTCGAGTCCACCAAAGCAGGCTGGCCCTTCAGCACCCACTTGCCCCGCAGTTCCGCGTCCGCCCGGAAGTGGGCCTCGTCGGCAAAGAATATCCTGGCTTCAGTCCGTTGGGCCTCCTCCCTCAGGACGGCGTACTCCGCCACGAAAGCCTCCCGCTTGGCCTCATCAGCCTTGAGCAACCGCTTCTTGGGCCGCTTGAAGGCAAATCCCAAGCGGTGCATCCAGTTCAGGCAACTGCTGCGGCTCAACTCAATGCCGAGGCGCTCCGAGGCAAACCGCCGCACCACCTTCCAATACCAGTTGGCCATACCGATGCCCGACGAAGCGGGAGGCTGTTGCACCGCCTCTTTCAATTCCTCCTGCTGCGCTTGGTCAAGGGCGGGGGGGAACCACCGGTCTGCTCGAATATCAGGGCTGCAGGCCCTCCCTCGCCGAAGGCCGACGCCCATCGGCCAATAGTGTGTGGGTCCCTTTCCAGAGTCTCCGCCGTGGCCGCTGCCGTCCAGCCCTGGGCCAGCAGCAGCACGGCGTACCACCTCTCCCGCTCCCTGGGCGTCGGCGCCAGGATCATCCGCTGTCGCAAGTCCTTGACTTCCATCCGCCACTGTTCCAGACACCGGTCTATCTCCCTCACGCCCATCACCAACCCCTCGTAACTCCCGAGACCAGCTAACCCAGTTCCTTCACAAATTTACCCTGTGCAACTGCGTATTTCACCTTGGCTTTAGTTTAGTCAAAACTCGGTGAGCCAGCCAACCCATCATTCCCGTTTTCGCGGGAATCCAGGACGCCAGCCAGCGATTTGCGAAATTTCAGCGTATTGAGCGGGGTTAGAGGCAATCTTTTACTGGGACTCGAAAAAGACCCGCCGTGGTGACCGGGACTTTAGGGAAAATCAAAAGAGCTGGAGTTGACACATTTCGTACTGCCCAGGTTGGCAGGCTCGCCCTCTTTCAGGCCCTGACTACGGCTGCGCTTGAGAGTGCTGCAATCGGGCACAGGCTTTCAATTGTGCAGCCGTATTACCGTGGCGGCAGATGCCTGGGAACAGAATTAGTCCCGGGCCCGTGACCCGTCGCGGCGATTGCGCTTGCGGTCCAAGGCGGAAAGGTCCGCCTTGCGGAGGCGCAGATTGAGAGGTGTGACCTCTAGTAGTTCGTCGTCCGTAATGAAAGCCAGCGCTTCCTCCAGGCTCATGGTTATGGTGGCTTTCAGACGTTTAGCAACATCGGCCGTGGACGAACGCATATTAGTAAGCTTCTTTTCCTTGCATACGTTGATCTCGATGTCGCCATCGCGGCGGTGGGAACCAACAATCATGCCTTCATAGACTTTTTCACCCTGATCGATAAATGTGTCCCCTCGCCCCTGTCCGTTGAGCAGCCCGTAGACGACAGCCACTCCGTTCTCGGAAGCCACAAGCGCGCCGCTGCGTTGCGACTTTATTTCCCCTTGCACCGGCTCATACGAAGTAAAGATGCTGCTTTTCACTCCGTCGCCCCTTGTGATGCGATTAAAGAAGGCGTTGAATCCGATCAACCCTCGCGTGGGGATCTTGTACTCCAGGTGGACATACCCATTCTCGCTGTATCGCATATCCCGGTGCTGCGCCATGCGAGTGGACAGGTATTCTGTCAGTGCGCCAACATAGTCTTCGTGGATGGTGATGTTGAGAATTTCGTATGGCTCGTATGTCTCGCCATCAATTATCTTGTTGACGGGCGCAGGACGGGACACCTGAAACTCATACTGTTCACGCCGCATGGTCTCAACCAGGATGGACAGGTGCAACTCTCCTCGTCCGGCGACTACGAACACATCGGGGCTTAGGGTGGACTCCACCCGGAGGCTCACGTTGGTCCTAAGTTCTCGAAGCAGCCGTTCGTGCAGATTTCGGGAAGTGCAATGGGAGCCGTCCCTCCCCATAAAAGGCGAGGTATTGACCCCAAATGTCATTCGCACTGTAGGTTCGCTAATCTCGATGGACGGCAGCGCCTCCGGGAATTCGAAAGAGGAGATGGTGTCGCCTATTGACACGCCCTCTGGACCGGTCACCGCCACAATGTCTCCGGTATAGGCTTCGGGCACTTCCACCCGCTCCATCCCACGGAACACAAAGATACGCTCCACATTGTGTGCGGTGAAAGCATCATCGCGCCCCAACAACGCCACCTTGTCCTGCAACCTGATCATGCCATTGGTAATCCGGCCCACGGCAATCTGCCCCAGGTAGTTGTCGTAGTCCAAGGCGGCAACCAGTATTTGCAACGGGGCATTTGGATCACCGGTCGGCGGGGGCACCGAGTTCACAATCTCTTCAAATAGAGGTTGCATATCCAAACCTGGTGTGTCCAGGCTCCTCGTGGCGTAACCCTGCCGGGCCGAGGCGTACAGAACCGGATAATCGAGTTGTTCTACGCTGGTAGCCAATTCCAGGAATAGGTCCTGGACCATTTCGACGACTTCCGCCACCCGGGCATCGGGACGGTCTATTTTATTGATAACCACCATGGGAGTGACGTTCTGGCGCAGGGCCTGGCGTAGCACGTAGGTGGTCTGGGGCATGGGCCCGTCCACGGCGTCAACCAGCAGCAGACAACCATCGGCCATGTTCATGACCCTTTCCACCTCGCCGCTGAAGTCGGCGTGGCCCGGGGTATCGATAACGTTAATCCTGACGTCGCCATAGGAGACCGAGGCGTTCTTGGCCAGAATGGTGATGCCACGCTCTCGCTCCAGCGGATTGGAGTCCATCATCAGTGTGCCCACCTGTTGGTGAGCCCGAAATACTTTGCCCTGTTTCAGCAGCGCGTCGACCAGGGTGGTCTTGCCGTGGTCGACGTGGGCTATGATGGCCAAGTTGCGGATGTCGTTGTTACGGTAAAAGTTCAAATCCATTCACCTCAGTAATATAGTAGCATTCAGAGTCCCTGTCGTGCGAAATCTTGAACCAACTATTCTCAACGTATTGTGGCTATGGGGGTATGAGGGCCCATTGGGAGGGAGGGACAAGCGTCGCCTTGACTCGTAGAGAACCGGGGGCGGCGAATTGTCGTTCGCGTGTGGCGGTCGGTGGCGCGGGAGAAGATGCCACCGGAGGTATTTACGGTGGGTGTGCAGGTTGTCCAGCACCCCTCGGATTACCGGAACGTCAGGGTACACGCCATCCACCAACCCCCCCATCTGTTGGACCAAGTACGGCATGGCATGATCCCGTTTTATGGCCACATCACGCCAGCCCTCCGGGGTTCGCTAGTGAACGTACTCGGTGTAAGGCGTCCAGCATTGATCCCCCAGAGGGCCGGTGCTTCGGCCATATGGCCTCCGGCGACTCAGGAATCTCCGCACCGTAGTTCGACCGATGCCCTTCCGGCGATACCCCGCGGCGATATCCCGCATGGAACGGCCCTCCCATTTCATCTCGTAGATCTCTTTCACTTGTCCCACCTTCTGCAAAGCCTGTCGGGTTCCTCCACGAAGACTTCGGGAATGATGCCATCGCATTCAAGTGGGTATATACCATCTCGGCGTTTTCGCTCATTTCCTCATGGGCGGTCACTCATACGGAGTAGGCGATAACCGGGCATGCGAGATGCTCTGCCTACCGACGGCTTCTACCGTTACCGGAGTGTGGCCGATGCGTTCTGCGACAGGCGTCGGATACGGCTCCTGTCGAAAGAGGATAATCTGTATCTTGTTTATGGAGATAGATTATCCTTTCCAGGATCCTTGGTGCGGCAGACCGCTCGATGACTGGCCGCACAAGGTCGCCTACCAGCGAGGATCGCCGCACCCCCTTCGCGATCGATTCCAAATGGTTGCCGAGGCCAACCAAGCCCGCGTCTTGCCCAGCCCGCACCTTGCCCAGAAGGGAAAACACCCGAGAGGAGGGGATATGGAACAGGAAGCCACCTGTGTTGGCATTGACGCGGTCAATGCTGGCGTAGTCGTGGCGGTTCGTCCTTCAAGCAATGGTTGGAACAATGACTATTTGGAATCAGAAGTAACGGAGCCGATGCCCAGTGGGCAGACCACGGATCCAGCGCCGGTGCTATTGTCGGCCACCGGAGTCATTGAAATCCCCTTGGTATCAGCCTTGGCGGGGGTATCACTGCTTGACCACCCTCCGCAAAATGCCGATGACCATGCTGGTCACGGAGAGGAACCGTCCGGTACAGGCCACGGAGCACGTGCTCCCCGGTATTCAGGCGCACATCCGCTGACTGTAAAGAGAACTCGATGACTTGGACCAGTGCCTACGACACATAGTGCGTCGCAGTCCTGTCTGGCGAGAGAAAGACGACCTGCTGCGCTCTGTTCCAGGAGTGGGTGGGCAACTCTCCGTGTCGCCCCTCACATATATACCAGAACTGTAGCCACTGCTTGGGAAGCAGATAGCTGCACTCGTAGGCGTGGCAGCGATCAACCGGGAAAGCGTGATGATGCGAAGCCGTCGCACCATTTTGGGGTGCCGGTCACAATTACATCCACCCCTGTATTATCGGTCCTCTTCCCTATGGCGCTAACTCACCCTGCCATTAACAGCCATCAATTCAATGATGACCGGCTATTAGTGTTCGCTAGTCAGCCGGAGCGCCGGCGGGTTGCTCGGCGAGGACGTTGGCGAAGAACGACGCCAGGTGGGCGTTGAACTCGTCGGCCTTTTCGTAGTGGGCGGAGTGGGCCGCTCCGGCCACGATTTCCATCCGGGAGCCGGAGATGGTCTTCTGGGCCTCGGAGATGACGGCGGGCGGGAAGATGGCGTCCTGGTCTCCTACGATGAGCAGGGTGGGTATCTCCCAGCCGACGAAGTCGGCCTCCTGACGTCCGTCCTCCCGGCGGAAGCCGGAGATCACACCGTCCTCGCCCCGCTCGGGGTTTAAGCCCTGGATCTGCTGGTAGAGGAAGGTGAGGGCGGGCTGCTCGGCGATGAATCCGGCGGCAAGGGAGCGGGCGACGCCGTCGGGCGGGTTGGTCTTGGCCAACTCGGCCAGGACGCCTGGAGAGACCACGCCGCCGGTAGTGTCGCCGAGGACGAGGCCGAGAGTCCTTTCGGGGCGGGCGAGGGCAAACTCGAGGCAGCTGAAGCCGCCCATGGACTGGGCGACGAGGAAGGTCTCCTCAATGCCGAGATGGTCGACGAGGGCGATGATGTCGGCGGCGAAATTCTCGCGCAGGGGCGAGCCGTAGGGAGCGACGGACTGTCCCCAGCCGCGGTGGTCGAATGTGATGCAGCGGAACTCGCCGGAGAAACGGGCGACCTGCTGCCACCAGCTCATGTGGTTGCCGCCGCGCCCGTGGGCAAAGACGATGGCGGGGCCACTGCCGTGGGACTCGTAGTAGAGCTCGATGCCGTTGATAGGCGCTTTGGGCATGGTGGGTCTCCTTATTAGGTTAAGGATTGTGAGGGTTCACTCCTCCCGTGAGGGGGAGGTTCCTAAGGTTTGTGGAGGAGGTGGGTGGCGTGGGGCGCCCTCACCCTGGCCCTCTCCCATAAGGAGAGGGAACTTAGGTCGGTGGTTCAAACTTAGACGGGCCAGCCCTCGCGGCGGTGGGCAGCATCCCAGAACATGTACTCGTAGCGGCTGCTGGTGAGAAAGGCCTGCCGCATGGACTCGAGCTCTTCAGGAGAGGCGCATTCGGCCTGGCGGTCAACGAACCCGCGCCAGGCGGCGACACTGTCCTCCAGCAGGCCGGAGACGTAGAAGTGGGTCCACTGGCCGTAGACGGGGTGTTCCGACTGCCCAACCTCCTCCCGCAGCAGGTGATAGGTCCAGGGGCATGGCAACAGGGCCGCCGCCGTTGGCCCCAGTCCCTCGCGGTTGGCCACGGACAGCATGTGGTTGACGTACCCGGCGTTGGTGGGAGACGGGACGGCAGCCTTGGCGTCGTTCAGCGTCAGGCCGGCCGCAGCCAGCAACTTGTGGTGCAACGGGCGCTCGATGGGTGTCATCACCCGTTTTGCCATCTCCTCAAGCAGGTCGGCGTTGGGGGTCTTGGCAAGGGCAATTGCGACACAGCGGGCGAAGCCCTCGAGGTACAGGTAGTCCTGGCCCAAGTAGTATTGAAAGGTCTCGAGGGGGAGTGTGCCGTCCTTGATCTGGCGCAGGAACGGGTGGGCGAATATCTCGCGCCAAATGGGCTCCGCCTCGGCGCGAAGCTGGTCACTGAAACTGTCCATGGGTGCTCCTCCGTTAGGCGAGAGTTATATCACCGGCGAAAACTACGCCACGAAGCGTCCGTTAGCCATTGTTTCTAAGGCTTGATCCAGTATTCCCGTCTCTGGCACCCATCCAAATAGCCAAAAGAGTTCTGTAGCTGCCTTAAGCGCCTCGTCGGCAATGTTGGTGTCGGATGTGACTTCGGCCTCGTGAATCCAGTCAGAAACTTGACACTGAAAATAATTCCTCAAGCGAAACGAAATTGGAAGTAGAGTAATTAAATTACAGCCTTTTAATCCTGACCAAATGAACTTGATACCAATCCTCTCCAATTCAGGGAATTTGCCAAGGATATTCTTAGCAAAAATCAGAGGACAAACGATGTCTGCCAAGGTCCAAGACCTAACCAACGTACCCGACAATGACAGATCGTTTGGTCCACCCTGGATGAAATCTTCACCAAACGGACTTCGCTGAACGAAATTCAGATGAGAGTCGATTTGCCAAAAGTGAAAAGTCTCAGGCCCGTATAGAATTAGTTTTGGGTCCATATATCGCAAGCCAGTTTGCAGGTAGACCTCTTGGGTATCGTGAGACTTCTGAAATGGAAAAGGCAAACCGCCCCAGTTAGCCAACTGTACCCTGCAATTATCTACAAGAGGTTTGAGAAGAGGCTTTTCTAAGTCGAACGGCTTCCCATCAATTGGGCCAATCAAGACATCTTTGAATGGTTGGCCTTCGGCAAACCCTGCGTCGATCATTTCAGGCAGGCGGTTTTCGCGCCATTTGTCCATTTCACCGAAACTTGCATATGCGGCGGCTGGGTTGTAATGAGAAACAGTTACAGAACTTTGTTGGTTTCCCTTGTGTCCTTCTATAGCTCGTATGATTTCTTCAACACCGTAGTCCCAAGAGTCGGTGAAATCAGCGTATCTCTTTGCGGAGAGGGCTGGTGGAATTTCGCAGGATTCTATTCTTGCAGGAAGAATGACTACCTGTTCACCCTCAATTTCGCGTGTCTTGGCGGCCGTCAACTCTTCATCTACCCACCGAGACTGGATCGAAGCCTTGCTGAGCATTACTACCATAAAAAAAGATTGCTTAATGGCTCCGAAAACCTCGTCTACGATATTGTGCCCAACCAGAACTTCCCATTCGTCAAACCATACTGAATATCCTCGACCTTGCAAATCTAGGGCCAGCCTCTTCGCCTCGTCCTTGTCTTGGCTAGAATGACTGATGAACGCGTGATACTTCTTGACCTGGGAATCCATTTGCCAAGTCTCCTTTGCTTTTATCAACCGGTCAATAGGCTCAGGAAGCCTTGGAACGCTCCAGCTCCATTTCGCGGAGCTCTACGCGGCGGATCTTGCCGCTGACCGTTTTGGGGAGCTCGGTGACGAACTCGACGGAGCGGGGGTACTTGTAGGGCGCGGTGGTGCTGCGGACGTGGTCCTGAATGCTCAGGACGAGTTCATCGGAGGGCACGTAGTCGGGGGCGAGGATTACGAAGGCCTTGACGATCTCACCGCGCACTTGGTCTGGGCTGGCGACGACGGCAGACTCGGCGACGGCGGGGTGCTCGATGAGCGCGCTCTCGACCTCGAAGGGGCCGATGCGGTAGCCGGCGGATATGATCACGTCGTCGGCGCGGCCAACGAACCAGTGATAGCCGTCCTCGTCCTTATAGGCCTTGTCGCCGGTGAGGTACCAGTCGCCTACGAAGGAGCGCTCCATGCCCTCGTCGTCACGCCAGTACTCCTGGAACAGGCCGAGGGGGCGCTCCGGCTTGACCTTGACAGCGATCTGACCTTCCTCGCCAACGGGGACCTCGTTGCCGTCGTCGTCGACGATGCCAATGGTGAAACCGGGGATCGGCTTGCCCATGGAGCCGGGGCGCACGGGCATGCAGCGATAGTTGCCGACGAGCAGGACGGTCTCGGTCTGGCCGTAGCCGTCATAGATGGTGAGGCCAGTGCCGTCCTCCCACTGCTTCATGACCTCGGGGTTGAGAGGCTCACCGGCGCCGGTGCAGTGCCGGAGGCCGCTCAGGTCGTACTGCTTGAGGTCCTCGAGGACCATCATGCGGAAGGCTGTCGGCGGGGCGCAGAAGGACGTTACGCCGTAGCGCTCCAGCATTCGCAGCGTCATTGGGGCGTCGAAGCGGCCCCGCGCGTCGTGCTGCATCACCGTTGCGCCGAGGGTCCACTGGCCGAAGAGCTTGCCGTAGGCAGCCTTGGCCCAGCCGGTGTCGGACAGCGTCCAATGCAGGTCGGTGGGCTTCAAGTCGTGCCAGTACTTGGCGGTGAGCACGTGGCCGATGGCGCAGGAAGCCTGAGTGTGGAGGACCATCTTGGGGTAGCCGACAGTGCCGGAGGTGAAGTAGATGAGCAGCGGGTCGTCGCTGCGGGTGGGGTCGACGCCGTCCAGGGACGGAGAGCCGTCGGCGACCATGCGCTCGTAGGAGAGCCAACCGCGGCGGTCTTCGCCGGTGGCGAGGAGGTGCTTCAGGGTGTTGCAGCCGCCGGCGGCCTGCTCGACCTTGGCGGCGTTCTCGCCGTCGGTGATGGCCATGACGGCCTCGGCGCGGTTGATCCGGTACTCGATGTCGCCGGGAGTCAATAGCGTGGTGGCTGGCATGGGCAGGGCACCCAGCTTGAACAGCGCGACCATGGCCACGTACCACTCGGGAATGCGCGGGAGCATGATGAAGACGCGGTCGCCCTTCTTGATCCCCAAGTCGCGCAGGGAGTTGGCGAGGCGGTTTGTGAGGGTCTTGAGGTCCCAGAAGGTGTGGTGGGTGGCCTTCTCGCCGCTGGGATCAACGGACAGAAGGGCGAGCTTGGTGCGGTCCTCAGCCCACTTGTCGACGACGTCGAAGCCGAAGTTGAAAAACTCGGGGACCTCGAGCCGATCGTTGGCGTAGGCTAGTTCGTAATCGGTCATGTTGGGGGCAGGATTCGGCATCTTTTCACCTCGAACTCAGGCCCCTGTAGGAGCGTCTTTTAGGAGCGTCTTTGTATGGTAGAGGTATTTTACCATCTACCCTTCGGTCGGGATGCCGCCTGATGTGTAGACACCGGGACTGGCGGGTATAATCCCCGTCACTAAAATCGATGGAGAGGAAAGCATGGCGGAACAGCTTGACGGCAAGACTGCGTTGGTAACTGGCGGCGGCTCTGGAATCGGACGAGCAACGTCGCTGGCGTACGCTCGTGAGGGCGCGCGGGTGGTGGTAGCAGACATGAACGTGGAGGGCGGCGAGGAAACGGTACAGATGATCATGGAGGCGGGAGGGCAGGCCGTGCTGGTGCACGCGGACGTGTCGAACGCGGCGGGGTCGAAGGCGATGGTCGACCAGGCGATCGAGGCGTTCGGCAGCCTGGACTGCGCCTTCAACAACGCTGGGATCTCGGGCGGCAGAGAGCGGCGCCTGTCGGCGGACTACGAGGAGGAGGACTTCGACCGGGTGATCCGCGTCAACTTGAAGGGCGTGTGGCTGTCGATGAAGGCGGAGATTCCGCAGATGCTGAAGCAGGGCAGCGGAGCGATCGTCAACACTGCCTCCATCATGGGCCTGATCGCGACCTCCGGGTCGGTGGCGTACATGGCGGCCAAGCATGGTGTGGTGGGGCTGACCAAGGCGGCCGCGCTGGAGTATGCGCAGGACGGCATACGGGTGAACTCGGTGTGTCCCGGGTACATCAACACGCCGCTGGTGCGCCCGTTGTTCGACCAGTATGAGGCCATGGAGCAGACGGTCATCTCGCGCCACCCCATCGGGCGGCTGGGAGAGCCAGAGGAGATCGCGGCGGCGGTGGTGTGGCTGTCGTCGCCTGCAGCGAGCTTCGTGACCGGGCACAACATGGCTGTGGACGGCGGGTACGTGGCCCAGTAGGTGTTTTGATTTGCGGCTCGATTCTTCCTTGGAACGTCGCAGTTCCAACTCAGCATTCCGTTGGAGGGTGAAGGGATGACCAGCGTTGACCAGCAGACGCGGCGACGGATGGGCCGTACCGGTCTTACGGCGTATGACCATGAGAAGGCATGCCCAGGCTATGTGCTGTACACGCCGACGGCCAGCCAGGGTGATCTTTACCTGATCGATGTCGAGGGGAATGTGGCCCACCAATGGCGGATGCCCTACCCGCCGGGACTGTACGGCTACCTGCTGCCCAACGGCAACGTGTTCTATGGCGGCAAGGTCGTGGACGAGACGTGGGACCGGTTCCCGTCGTGGAAGCGGTTCAAGGGCGGGGTTATGGTTGAGGCCGACCGACACGGCAACGTGGTGTGGGAGCACCGCGATCCCGACCACCACCACGACCATCGTAGGACGGCGTCGGGCGGCGCGATCTACATGACCGTTGAGCCGATGGACCCGTCGCTGGCGAACAAGGTCAAAGGCGGTGTCGAAGGCTCAGCGCCGGAGGGGATGTGGGCCGACGTGCTGGTGGAGGTTGACGCCCAGGGAAATCGCATCTGGGAATGGCACGCTGCGGAGCACCTGGACGTGGAGAGGCACATCCTGACCGTCAACGACCGCCGGGACGAATGGAGCCACGGCAATACCTTGGCGCCGATCGGGGAGGACCGGGTGCTGTTCAGCTTCCGCAACATCTCGACCGTCGGGATCGTGGACAAGGCCAGCGGCGAGATCGTCTGGGAGATAGGGTACGAAACGCTGGCGCAGCAGCACGATCCCAACATGCTGTCCAACGGCAACGTGCTGATCTTCGACAACGGCTCCCACCGCAAGGGCGCGGGGCTCCCCTTCTCGCGCGCCCTCGAGGTGAATCCGGCGAACAACGAAATCGTGTGGGAGTATACCGACAACCCGGCCTACAATTTCTTCAGCGCCTACATCTCGGGTGCGCGTAGGCTGCCGAATGGCAACACGCTGATTACGGAGGGCCAGTTCGGGCGCATGTTCCAGGTAACTCAAGAAGGGGAGGTAGTGTGGGAGTACATCAACCCGCATTTCCACCTGGACATGGAAGACCAGCCAGTCAACAGGGTATTCCGGGCGACGCACTACCTGAAGGAGGACATTCCCTGGCTGGGGTAGGGGCGATTCAGGAAGTACTTGGGCGCATGACTTGCGCCCCTGGGATTGACGGTGTCGAGGAGTTAGGGGGCATCCAGATATGTACCAGTTTCTAGTGCTCATACACGTAATCGCCGCCATCACCTGGCTGGGCGGGATGCTGTTCCTGTTGATGGTGATGGTGCCGCTGGCCCGCCGGGACGCCGGGGTGGGGTTTGGATCATTGAGGGCAGCGGCCGAGAAGTTCGTTCCCATCGCCTGGGCGTCCAAGGTGGTGTTGGCAGGCTCGGGCGCCTACCTGGCCTGGACCTACTGGAACGTGCGCCCGGAAACGTTCTTCACCGGCGACACGCACTTCCTCTCATACCTGCAGATGAAGACCGGGGTGTTCGTCATCGTGATAATCCTCAGCCTGGTCCACGACTTCTGGCTGGGGCCAAGGATGATGGACCGCCTGGATGCGGCGCGGTCGTCGGGCGGCCCGCTGCCCACCGGACCGGGTCGGCTGTTCGTGCAGTGGGCAGCGCGGATCAACCTGCTGCTGGTGATCTGGATCGTGGCGTACGCGGTGTGGATGACGAGGCCGTAGTGGTCGGAAATCTTTGTAATGATGGGTTGACTGGTACAGGGCTTTTCTTCGGACAAACCGGACTTATGGAAACAATCGCCGAGCAGCCTGTCATTCCACCCATCATTTCAAGGATGTTTGTCTCTAATCTGGCGATGAATTTTGAGTGAGGCGACATGACACCAGAAGACGAGCCCTCTGTATTCGTTTTAATGCCTTTCGATCCAGAGTTTGATTCCATATACGATGGAGTCATAAAGGCTGGCCTTGAGCTCGCAGGCCTAAGTGTAAAACGTGCAGACGATATTCAGAACCAGAGGAACATACTCCGTGATGTGTTTGATGGAATTGTTAGCAGCGATCTGATTGTCGCAGATTTAACGAATTTGAATCCCAATGTATTTTATGATCTCGCCATCGCCCACGCTTTTAGAAAACCAGTAATTCTGCTAACCCAAAATATAGATGAGGTTCCGTTTGATTTAAAACCGTACAGGCTGATTGAATACGATGTACACTTTGCGAAGATTGGCGCAGCAAGAGAGAGGCTAACCTACGATGGCAAAGCTTTTCTAGCTGGCGAACTACAGTTTGGTAACCCCTTTTCAGATTTTTCTTCAGAATATAGTGTGCATAGCCGACCCCAAGTACATGCGCAAGAACCTAACTCACTAGCCCGAAGTGGCGACACGAGGGCAAGCGGAGAAAAGGACCAAGATGATCGAGGATTGCTTGATCACTTAATTGATGTTACCGAAGGATACAACCAGATAGCCACACTCATTGAAGAGGTAACTGCTGATCTACAAGGCTTGACCGAATCCGTAAGTGCGACAAACAACGATCTTACTACCGTCAATAGCAATCCCAGTGCTTCTTCACCTGTGGCTGCCCAGCGGGTTTCGCGCCGCCTTGCCGAACACATATCGACTTTCAATCAGCGACTAGCGGAGGCTAATTCCCAATACGCATTCATAACGGCGGGCATTGAAGATAGTTTGGAATTTGTAATCGGTTTCTACGTTGAGGGGCCTGAACCGGGAGACTTAAATATTGAAGAGCAAGTTTCAAGCTTAAGAATCTTCAAGACCACAGCCATAGATGGCCGAGATTCGTTTTTAGCATTGGCGAACACCATGGATGAATTACCCAGAATGGAACGTAGGCTAAATCGGGAAGTAACAAGGGGAAGCGCGGAAATTCGTACTATGGCAGCGAACATTGATAGAACAGTCGGTTCAGTAGATAGAGCTCTGAACAAGTTTGATGTAGAACGCTCTCGGTCCAGTTAACAGTATGCAGTATCAGTCTTCTTTGGAAGCTTACCTACAGTAGCCAAGGCAGAGATGGTCGTCCACGGCGGGCGTGTGTCATCGCCCCAGAGAAGGGACCTCAAGGACGTGGTGGAAAGGAAAAAGGCGGCACTAAACTAAAGCCAAGGTGAAATACGCAGTTGCACAGGGTAAATTTGTGAAGGAACTGGGTTAGCTGGTCTCGGGAGTTACGAGGGGTTGGTGATGGGCGTGAGGGAGATAGACCGGTGTCTGGAACAGTGGCGGATGGAAGTCAAGGACTTGCGACAGCGGATGATCCTGGCGCCGACGCCCAGGGAGCGGGAGAGGTGGTACGCCGTGCTGCTGCTGGCCCAGGGCTGGACGGCAGCGGCCACGGCGGAGACTCTGGAAAGGGACCCACACACTATTGGCCGATGGGCGTCGGCCTTCGGCGAGGGAGGGCCTGCAGCCCTGATATTCGAGCAGACCGGTGGTTCCCCCCCGCCCTTGACCAAGCGCAGCAGGAGGAATTGAAAGAGGCGGTGCAACAGCCTCCCGCTTCGTCGGGCATCGGTATGGCCAACTGGTATTGGAAGGTGGTGCGGCGGTTTGCCTCGGAGCGCCTCGGCATTGAGTTGAGCCGCAGCAGTTGCCTGAACTGGATGCACCGCTTGGGATTTGCCTTCAAGCGGCCCAAGAAGCGGTTGCTCAAGGCTGATGAGGCCAAGCGGGAGGCTTTCGTGGCGGAGTACGCCGTCCTGAGGGAGGAGGCCCAACGGACTGAAGCCAGGATATTCTTTGCCGACGAGGCCCACTTCCGGGCGGACGCGGAACTGCGGGGCAAGTGGGTGCTGAAGGGCCAGCCTGCTTTGGTGGACTCGACCAGCCCGCGGTATGGGGAGAAGGCCAACTACTATTCGGCGGTGTGCCTGGAGACGGGTGAGGTGGAATGGATGGAACTGGAGGGCAACAGCAACAGCGGGACCTCGGTTGCCTTCCTGAAGCAACTGAGGGAAAAACATCCAGAGCCGATGCGGGTCATCTGGGACAACGCGCCGGCCCATCGTGGCGAGGCGGTGCGGGAATATCTGCGGACGCCCGGACTTGACCTGCGGTTGGTGAACCTGCCGGGGTACAGCCCGGACTTCAACTCCGATGAGGCGGTCTGGGGCTGGGCGAGAGAGGAGGCGACGGGCAATCTCTGCCTGGGCAGCAGGGCGGCGGTGCAGGAAAGGGTCGGCAACTTCCTGGCCGGGCTGGCCAGCCGGAGAGACGAGGTGAGGCGCCGCTGCCGGACGGTACTGCAGTCACGGGCCGAAGCACTGCTGCCGAATTCCCAGCACGATTCCTCGCCTCAGGCAAATGCACATCCCACCTTGGCTTTGGTTTAGGTCTTTTCATTTGCCCTGGAGGAATCGACCCAGGATATGCGTGATGAGGAGGCCTCGGGCGGTTTCTACCCCTCGGGCCTGTGGCAACAGGACTTCCCAAACATACAGTTCCGCATCATTGCTCCACTGCTGGCCCGCTAGGGCTTTGACCTGCCGCCCCTCCAACCCGGCCACCAACTCGCAACCCGTATCCGCGACGCGGAAGGGGAACAAGGAACTCTGGAAGAACTGGCCGGGGACTAGCCCCCACCACTTTTATTAGTTGTGGCAATTTGAGCCGCAGACCGCCATTCCGGTATTCGCCGAGATGACGGGATATGGTGAATTAGTCATCAATTCAACACTGACGTTGTAATACTAACGCGCTGACGGGAACTCCGGGTCGCGCTTCTCCCTGACGGAGTCCAGGCCCTCGCGGACGTCAGGGCCAAAGAAGTTGAGCATCTCGAGGGCGAGGGAATAGTCGAAGGACGTGTGTTCGGCCATTCGGAGCCACTGGTTGAGGGAGCGCTTGGTGTAGCGGATGGCGGGCTGGGGGCCAGTTGCCAGCTTGCGGGCAACCGTCATGGCTCTTTCCATCAGCTCGTCGTGGGGGACGCACAGGCTGATCAGGCCAAGGCGTTCCGCCTCCGGGCCGTCCAGGAACTCGCAGGTCAGCAGGTAGTATTTGGCCTTGGCCATGCCAATAAGCAGCGGCCAGATTGCGGCGGCGTGGTCGCCGGCGGCAACACCTAGACGCACATGGCCGTCGGTGAAGCGGGCGCGCTCAGAGGCGATGGAAATGTCGGCCAGCAAAGCCACCGCGAGGCCAGCGCCCACCGCCACCCCATTTATGGCGGAAATGACGGGCTTGTCGAGGTTGATCATGTTGTGGACGATATCGCGGGCCTCCTGCATGGTGCCAGCGATCACCTCGGCGTTGCCGATGGACTGCTCGATCATCTCAAAGTCGCCGCCGGCGGAGAAGGCGTTGCCCGCGCCGGTGATTACGGCCACGCGGATCTCGGGGTCCTGACCGATGTCCAGCCAGACCCGGCTCAGCTCGTTATGCAGGGTGAATCCGGTGGCGTTGAACACCTCGGGACGGTTCATCGTCAGGAGGGCGATGCCGTCGTTCTTTTCGATGACGATGTCCTGGTAGCCGCTGTAGTCGACCATCTCAAATCCTTGATCCGCTTTAGTGCCAAGTTCCTTGCTCTAATAGAGAGAGCCGTCTTCTTTCAGAGACTCGATTTCTGGTTCGGCCATCCCGAGGATTTCGTGGAAAACGTAGTCGTTGTCCTCGCCGACGTTGCTGTAGTGGCCGAATTCCATGGGGGTTTCCGAGAGGCGGGCCGGTGTGGTCCAGGCCAGGCTGTCGCGCTTCTCCCACTCCCAGGCCGGAGTCCCTCGCTCGGCAACATAGTAGGGCGTCGGGCGGTAGAAATCACGGGCCTTCAAGTGCTCGCTGGCGTACAGGTCGTCACCCTGGGACACAATGCTGGCGGGTACTCCTTCGCTCTGCATGCGGTGCATGACGTCGTCGGCAGTGAACTGCGCCGTCCACTCGCCGATAAGGGGGTCCAGTCGGTCCTGGTTGCCAATACGGGTCTCATTGGTGCTGAACGCTGGCTCGGCGCACCACTCCGGGTTGCCAATGGCGCGGCGGAAACCATCCCACTGTTCATCGTTCTGCACTGCAATGGCGCACCAGCGGTCTTCGCCCTGGCACTGGTACACGCCGTGAGGTGCGCAGTCGGTGCCGCGGTTGGCGATGCGCGGTGGCAGACGACCGTTGATCTGGTAGTCAAGAATGGATGGACCTGCTGTTACGGCTCCTGACTTGAAGATCGACGACTCCATTGTGGCGGGCTGCCCGGTCATTCGACGCCGCATCAGGGCGCCGATGATGGCCGAGGGCTGAAAGACGCCGGTGTGGTAGTCGGAGTAAGAGGTGTTGATGGCGGAGGGCGGCTCGCCTTCATTGCCGGTCATCAGGGAAACGCCGCCCATATGCTGGACCAGGATGCCGTAGGACTTGTAGGTGTAGTAAGGACCAATGCCGCCCAGGCCGGTCTGCCACATGAGAATTATGTCCGGCCGGAGTTCGCGTACCGTCGGGAAGTCGATGCCCCAGCGGTCGAGGATGTTGCGCCGGAAGTTGGTCATGAACACGTCGCTGATCTTGACCAGCTCGCGGAAGACCTCCAGTCCGCCGGGGGTGCGGACGTCGATGGACACACGCTTCTTGATGCGCTGGAAATCGGGCTGTCCTGCACCCCTGGACCAGGCGGGGATGAAGGCCATCTCGTCGAGCACCTTGTTTGTCTCGACCTTGATGACCTCGGCGCCTAGGGAGGCAAGGATGCGGCCGGTGAGAGGCAGGGCTACGTAGGGGCCGAGTTCCAGCACGCGGACGCCTTGCAACGCTTTCTTACCGTTTCCGTCCACTTAAATGACTCCCTCGTTCCTCAGCGATGCCAGTTCTGATTCGCTCAGACCCAGCTCGCCGGCATAGATGGCTTCGTTATCCTGGCCCAGCTTGGGGGCCGGATTGGTTGCTGGAGACACTTCCTCGCTGTCGAACACGCCCAGCGGGTACTGGACAATTCCGGTCTCCGGGTGGTCGATACCGAACCAGAAATTGCTGGCTTCCAACTGCGGGTCGGCGAGGAGGTCAGAAACTGTGTTGACGGGGATGAAAACGAGGTTGCGGCGCTGCCCCTCGTGAAACAGGTACTCGCTGGTGTAACGAGTGGTGAAATCGATGACCAGCGCGGTGATGATGTCGTTGAAAGGCGCCCGGTCCTGGTTGCCGCCCTTGTAGGCTTCGTTCAGGACTTCCTCGTTACCAGTTACCTCGTAGATCCATTCGGATAAGTTGTCCCACTCGCGCGGCGTGATGATTCCTGCGGAGATCCAGCCGTCGGAGCTGGGGTAGGCGCCGAGGGGGATGACGAGGGTCGAGGTGGCGCCGACGCGGGTGACGTTGTCGCCCAGCATCATGTGGGCCAAGGCGGGGTGAGCATCGGTGTAGTAGGTGATCAGTGCTTCCTGCAGCGATACGTCGATGTGCTGGCCCTCACCGTCACCGAAGTCGCGGTGGTAGAGGGCTCCGAGGATGGAGGCAGCGGCGAACTGCGCTCCGGGGAAGTGGGACTGGTCGTTACCCTGTCGCATGGGTGGGCCGTCGGGTTCGCCGGTGATCTGCATGAACCCGCTGGCAGCGAGGGCGACGAGATCGTTGGACTTGTAATCCTTCCAGGGACCGGTCTGGCCGAAGGGGGTAACCGACGCCACGACGATGCCTGGGTTGAGCTGGCGCAGCGATTCGTACCCGAGGCCAAGGGAGTCCATGTAGCCGACGGGGTAGCTCTCAACGACAACGTCTGCCTGCGATACGAGGCGACGAAACAGTTCGCGTCCTCGCTCCGATTGAAGATCAAGAGTGATGGAGCGCTTGTTGGTGTTGTAGAAGAGGAAATAGAGGCTGCTATCCGGCCCCTCGCGGTCGCCTGCGAACGGACCGCGGGTGCGCGAAGGGTCGCCGCCGGGCGGCTCGACACGTACGACATCGGCGCCATAGTCGGCCAGCAGCTTTCCGCAGAACACGGCCTCCGGGCCGCTCAGATCAAGTACGCGGTACGGCGGGAGGAGGCGGCCGTCATCCGGGGCTTTCAGGGGCAAGCGATCATCCTCAGTCCATCCAGATTGGCCAGTGGATTGTAGAGACGCCCGCGAAAGGCCGTCAAGTAAGCACTGATTAAGGCACGGCAATCGCGTCTTCAAGTCTGGAATCTCATTTTGCTGTCATTCGCCCCTTGCCAAACCTGCAGCCCCGCTATAACATATGTTCTAGATATATGACAGGCAACAAGCATAATCCGCCTGACATCCCGGCGGGCCTGCTTTTGAACCGGTGGCCAGCCCGGAATTGCCGGAATGACCGGAAATGACCGGGAATGACCGGGAATGACCGGGAAAACAAAAACCGCCCCTGCAAACCGACAATGCCAACTCCTCCACCCCAACCTGCTGAGCTGCTGAAATCAAGACGCGATTGCCCTGGTGATTAAGGGCAATCGCGTTTTAACTGAATCGGCAATTCCGCCGCCCTTCCTTGCCCGGATAACAGAATTTCTGATTGCAGTGCCGTGGCACGGCGTCAAAACCTGTGCATTGTTGTAACTTCGGGGCCTCGGGGTGTTGGAGGCGAGGGTGGTGATAGGAGGCGGCGTTCGGACATGGCTCCTCTCGGTGCGTCGGTCGAGGTGTCGGATTTTCGAGTTCACTCTATTTGATGGTCGAGGGGTGTCATAAGGGTTGGCAAGGGCCTGCTGCCAGGAGCTTTCGTGTTTACCGAGAGCCATGAGATTGTATGAGGGACAGGGCCGGCGCAGGATTCTTGAGCTGTGCCGAGGTCCTGTCATAGTGGTGGATCCCCGCTTGCGCGTGAATGACGAATGAGGGCGAGGATTTGGGTAGACCCCTTGGGCAATGTAAGAGAAAGGAACCAAACAAATTTTATGGCTGCGATCCGTTGAGGGGTTTCGACCATCCGGCCATCTTAAGACGCGATAGCCCCGGGCATTGATTTCCGGCCCGGCCATTGATTTCCTGCCAGTCCGCCAACCGAAAGAGCGCTGGTATAATGCGGCGTCGGACTGACTGAAGCGAAACCGCTGATTTGGACTGCAATTGACCTCATACTTGGTTGCCACCCGGGACCGGTTCCTGCTGGGGCTGAAATACGCTGACTACCGGACAATGTGGATCGCCACTACGTGTTCCGGCGCGGCGGCGTGGGCGCTGATCGTCGCGCGGGGGTGGCTTGCCTGGGAGCTGACGGGGGAATCAACGTGGGTCGGGATCATCACCTTCGCCGCTATGTTTCCTCGCGTGTTTTCGACCCCCATCGTTGGATACCTGGCTGACCGGTTCGATCGGCAGACGATGCTGCGGTGGATTTTCGGTCTCAACCTCGCCCACAACATACTGCTGGGCTTCCTGGTCATGAACGGGATGGTGGGGCCGTGGGTGCTGATGCTGCTGGCCCTGGTGAACGGGACACTGCGTGCCGGCCAGATGACGGTGGCGCAGGCACTGATCCCGAACCTGGTGCCGCGGGAACACCTGCTGAACGCTCTCGCCCTGAACCAGGCCACTCAGCAGGGGTCGAGACTGCTGGGTCCGCTGGCCATTCTTCCGTTGTTGAGCTTCTTCAACCTGGAGGCTGCGTTCTGGTTCTGCAGCATCTTTTACCTGATCGGTCTCGTGCAGGTCTCGAGGGTCAGCACGCGATCGACTGGAAAGATTGATGCCTCCCGCAGTTTCTGGGGAAACTTCACCGCAGGGTTCGAGTACATATACACGCGGCCACGCCTCCTGGCGATGGTGCTGATTGCTGTGGCCCACTGTGCGTTCACCATGTCGTATGAGTCGATTCTGCCGGCCATATCGGAGGACAAGCTTGGCGCCGGGTCGGTGGGAGTAAGCTACCTCATGGCTGGCGTGGGGACGGGCGCACTGATTTCATCAATATTCCTGGCTGGAATAAGAGGGCCCGCGGCGAGAGGCAGGATCTTTCTGCTCTTCAGCTTCCTGAGTGCGGTGGCCCCGATTTTGCTGGCGCTCTCCACAATGCGGGAGATTTCCATACTGGCCACGGTAATGATCGGAGCGACTCAGGCGGGCTTTATGACCGTGAGCCATACCGTGATTCAGTCGCTGACCGACGACTCAGTGCGGGGGCGTGTGGCCGGCGTGTATTCCGTTCATGTGGGCGGGAGCATGGCAATTACGAACATGGCAGGAGCGGCAATCGCCGATGTGTACACCGCGCAGGCAGTGATGGTGGTCGGTGGGCTGCTGTTCCTGGGGGCGGTGTTATTGAGCTTCGGGAGCTCCTCGTTGCGTAACATCTACTTTCCCGCTCCTGCCGTCTCCGCGGCGGCGTGATCACTACTAACCTTTGAATCTCATTACAGGAGGCACTCCGTTGAGCAATGAGATAGAACGTTACATCAAGATGACCCCCGAGTCGAAGGCGGCGTGGGAGGAGGCGAAGCAGTACATGCCCGGCGGCGACAGCCGTAATTCGATCTTCTGGCCGCCCTATCCCATATTTGTCGAAGCGGCCTCCGGCGCGCACGTGGTGGACGCCGACGGCACGGACCGTCTGGACTTTATCGGGACAATGACGACCCTGATCCTGGGACATGCGCCTGAGCCGGTAATGGACTCGGTGCGGGCGCAGCTCGACCAGGGCGTGGTGTATAACGCGCCGAACCGTCACCAGGTGCGGTTGGCCAAGCTGCTATGCGAGCGGATTCCCAGTTTTGAGCTGGTGCGATTCACCAACTCGGGCACCGAGGCTACGCTGAATACGATACGGGCCGCCCGGGCCTTTACAGGGCGCAGCCTGATTGCCAAGGCCGAGGGCGGGTACCACGGCAGTCACGACGTGGTGAGCGTCAGTGTGCGAGTGGACCCAAGCAAGGCGGGGGACCGGCTGCAGCCTGATCCCATGCCCGCTACTGAGGGGCTGGCCGACGGTGTTCTGGACTCAGTGGTGGTGATTCCCTTCAACGAGACCGGCCCGGCGCGGGAGATACTGGAGCAGCACAAGGAAGACCTGGCTGCCGTGATCGTCGAGCCGATGCTGGGGTCGGTGGGCATGCTGCCGGCGACCAACGAATTTCTGGCGATGCTCCGGGACTTCGCCACGGAGAACGGAACGGTGCTGATTTTCGACGAGGTGATCAGCTTCCGGATCGCACCGGGAGGGTCGCAGGAATACTACGGCATCACTCCGGATATGACCTCGCTGGGCAAGATCATCGGCGGCGGCTTCGCGGTAGGCGCGTTTGGCGGGCGGCAGGACATCATGGGGTTGTATGACCCGACGTTGGGGCCACGAGTGGCCCATGCTGGCACATTCAACGCCAACCCGGCTACCATGCTGGCCGGTGCGGTGACGCTGGAGCAACTTACGCCCGAGGTGTACCGGCGTCTGGCCGAGGTGACCGAGTACCTCAGGCACGGCCTGCGGGAGGTTGGACAGGAGCTGGAGATGCCGGTGCAGGTGACGGGCCTTGGTTCACTGTTCGGCATCCACTTCACGGATGACACGCTGGTGGGATACCGCGATATCGCCAAGGCCGACTCGGCGTTCCGCCACGACGTGTTCCTGGGCCTGCTGAACGAGGGGATTCTGATGGCTCCGAACCTGGTGGGAGCGGTGTCGACGGTTATCGGCGAGAAGGAGGTGGACGCCTTTGTGGAAGCATTCCGGAGCGTCCTACGGCGGCAAGCATAACTGAACTGGCGAAGGTGGTAGAAAGAGAGAGTCCCCGTCCGGAATGGGCGGGGATTCTTGGTTCACAGCCGGTTATTCGGTCCGCTCTTTCAATAGGCGTGGGGTGGATTGCTTGTGCCAAAAGGGAACGCCACGTTGGAATATTTCGTGTCTGCAGAACACACGGGGGGCGCCCCCATCCTAACTCTCCCGCGGAGGGAGAGGGAACTATTTACAAACCCGGTCATAAACCCGGTCATAAACCCGGTTAGACGAAGTCTTCCCGGCGGAATAGGGTAGTCGTTTCGATGCGCTGGGGGTCGCCGTCAAACCATTCGGCAACGGACTCCCGCCACTTGGTGTAGTGGGGCATTCCGCGGTGGGCGGTTTCCCAGGCGTCCCGGTCTTCGTAGACCTCGTAGAGGTAGACGGTGTTGGGATCGTTGTTGTCGGCGAGAACGTCGAATCGCAGGCAGCGAGGTTCGGCGGTGTTGGAGCCCACGGCGTCGCCCTTGGTAGCGGCGATGAATTCGTCGCGGTGGCCATCCTTAATCTTGACTGTAACGAAAAGTGTGAACATTTTCCCTCCATCCCCGGCGGTCGAGCTTTCGGGCTTTGGCCGGTCCGGGCGGTAGATTTTATGGCTCGTCGAACCGCGCAAGTCGGGCCTACGACGGCGCAATTATAGACTGCGGGCTTCCACAGCGGCAAACGAAATGCCGGTCAGCGTACTGGGCAAGGGAGGCATCTCAATTAGCCACGTTGGACGAATCGAGGGAGTTCGGCGCCGGGCGCAAGACTCTATGCTTCCCTCAAAACGACAGGCGCGACGGAAACGACTTAGCAATTGTCCTGGTAATATGCGACCCCGGCGTATCGGTTTCCGTCACGCTGGGCTATAATGTACGGACACGCTTGATTGGCGCACCAAGGTTTGACACAAGAACGGACTGGCCCCCTCTCTCTCCCCACTCCTCTTGTTCGCCCTCCGCTGATTCACCTGCGTTATCACTCTAAATTAGGGAGTCCGTTCTCGTATGGCTCTTGCATATCCACCCGCCCGCGCGCGCTCTTCCAAGCGCACCACCCACGGCACGCCGCACCAGACCGTTTGCGATGAATGCAATATGTCGGCCACCCTCCCTTTCCGGCCAACCCAAGGGAAGCCAGTATATTGCCGATCATGCTTCAAGGCCCGGCGCCAGAAGGCCTCCCCGGCAGACAGCGCCGACTCCATCCAGTCTACCCATTCAGTCCAGTCCACCCCGTCTGTCAAGTCCACCCCGTCTCACTCTGAAAGTAAGCCAGCCGTTGACAGCACGCCGGTCAGCGATACCACGTTTTCCGGGATGTCCTTGGACGCCGTCACCAAGACAGCAATTTCCCGGATGAACATATCCAGGCTCACACCCATTCAGGACAAGGCCATTCCTCACCTCTTGGCGAGACGCGACTTGATCGGCCAGGCGCGTACCGGGTCCGGTAAGACGCTGGCGTTCGCAGTCCCCATGGCAGAAATGTGCGATGCGTCAGTCCGGCAGGTGCAAGCCATTGTGCTGGTTCCGACCCGTGAACTCGCCATGCAAGTGGCCGGAGTCATCGAAGCCCTCGTTTCCCCACGGAAAATCCGCGTGACCCTTCTGTATGGGGGAAGGGCCCTTAGACCGGAATATGTTGCGTTGAGGAACGGCGCCCAAGTGGTCATCGGAACTCCTGGCAGGACCTTGGACCATCTGCGGCAGGGGACGCTCGACCTGAGTGGTGTCCGATTC
This sequence comes from Dehalococcoidia bacterium, assembly GCA_965262865.1. Taxonomy (GTDB): domain Bacteria; phylum Chloroflexota; class Dehalococcoidia; order Lucifugimonadales; family UBA3495; genus VXOI01. Next base: position 3,468,734 of record OZ253565.1, on the reverse strand, counting down.
CTGGTGCTGGACGAAGCGGACGAAATGCTGGACAGAGGGTTCGCCCAAGACGTGGAAGCCATCATCGCCCGCACTCCCAAAGAGCGGCAGACAGCTCTCCTGTCCGCAACAATGCCTGGGTGGGTGTCCCGGACAGCCTCAAAACACCTCCGCAATCCAGTCACGGTCGAAGTTGACGCGGGCCTACAGGCGCCGCCCTCCGTGGAGCACATTGTCTACACCATTCGGAAAACGGAAAAGCTGGAAGCTCTGCGTACCCTACTGGACGGCCGGGAAGATGCCCCGGTTCTCGTCTTTGGCAAGACCAAGCGCGGCGTTAAACAGTTGGCTCGGGAGCTGGATGCCTTGGGTTACCCGGTAGGAGCGCTCCAGGGCAATTTAAGCCAGAAGGCGCGCGAGCAGGTCATGAGGGATTTCCGTTCCGGCGCCGCGCCTATTCTGGTAGCAACCAATGTGGCCGCCCGAGGTCTGGACTTCGAAGGTATCGGGCAGGTTATCAACTACGATCTGCCGGACTCGGAGCAACTGTTCACACACCGCGTCGGAAGGACCGGGCGCATGGGCCGCTCCGGCGAAGCAATTACGTTTATCTCCGAGGGTGATGAGCGAAAATGGCGTGAGATCGAGCGGGATCTGGGCATGAGGTTCGTCCGCAAGGCTTGGAAGCAGGTCCGCAAGGCCGCAGCGCTTCAATAGCAGCGCACTGCCCGCCCTTAAGCCGTCATTTCCGCGCAAGCGAAATGGCTGGCTGGGGCGGAACAAGGCAGCCGGGAGCAGAACTTGCATACGGGGGAGTGTATGACGGGCCGGGGTGGTACAGTCGCAATCCGATAGGCCGCAGTCCTGGTTGGCGACCCTTGATCCAGCGTTGTAGAATTGGTTTGCAATGGCGTCCATCTGAAAGGTAGCCCATGGCGAAGGAGGCCCCGATGGCCGACATACCAATCGTATACACCCTCACTGTATGCCCCGCCTGTGATGCCCTTCGCGCAGCGTGGAGGCGCGAGGGCATTGAGTACGAGGAACGCAGGGTGGACCAGAGCCAGGACACGCTGGACGAGGCGCTGGACTATGCCGACACCGTGCCGATCATCATCCACCCGGACGGCAAGGTAGAGGTGGGCTTCAAAGGAATGACGGGTTGAGAAATCGGTTGACGGGCCGTGTGCCCGTTCCGATCAAACTTAGCGAACCATTACTCTGACGATTACGGGGGCGATATGGCGAGAGAAACTAGCGTAGTAACCCCGGAACGGTACTCACAGGGCTTCGATTACCTGGCCTACATGAACGAAATCAAGGTGAACAAGGCGCGCTTCGAGGGCTTTTACGAGACGTCGATTCTTACTGATGATGACGTCCGGGCCCTCAGAGAGTTGAAGGCGCGCGAAAATGGCCCGAAGAAAATGCTTGTCCTGGGCGAAGACTGGTGCGGCGACGTAATTCGCGGCCTGCCAGTGCTGGCCCGGATCTGCGAGGCGGCGGACCTCGAGATGCGCATTTTCCCGCGGGACTCTCACCACGACATCATGAACGAGTTCCTGAAAGAGGGACAGTGGATGTCGATTCCAGTGGCCGTCTTCTACACCGGCGACCATGATTACATCTGCCACTGGATCGAGCGGCCCGCGGTAGCTGAGCGGGAGATGCACCAGATCGAGGTCGACATCCGCGCCGAAAACCCGGACATCGACGACCAGGCCTTTGGCCGAGAGCGGCGCTCCCGCACTGCTGCAAAAGCCGACGAGTGGATCACCGCGACGGTTTTGGAGATCAGGGAACTGCTGGAGAAGAGCGTGTCCTAGGCGCCGCAGCCACGCTGACCGGAATCCGAGCCGGCCTCGTCTGAGGCCGGTTCTTTCGTCTTGGGATTGTCGTCCGGGCAAGACTCACAAGCCACAGAACAGCCGAGCACGCCGACGCGTGCAAAGCCAATAATTTACGGAACGTACATTATCCTGTTGGTCATGCCTGATCGTTGTGCAAGGGTGGCCTAGTAGTGCAACAGCGTAGGATTGATAGATAATTAGCTGTGGTATTGCCGGGACACGTCAAAAGCTAAGGTGATGTTGGGAGGATGGGGATGCCAGCGAAGAGGTACCGGGTCAGTCTGAGTGTAGAGGAGCAACAGGAACTGAAGGGACTGGTGTCCCGGGGACGGACGGCAGCATATAAACAGACCCACGCCCGCATTATGCTGCTCAGCGATGAAAATCAAGAGCGCGGGGCGATGAAGGACGAGGAAATAGCCCGGGTCCTGAGGGTGGGGGACGCCACGGTGGGACGGGTGCGCCGCCGCTGTGTTGAGGAGGGAGTGGAGGCAGCCTTGGGACGCAGGGAGCAGGTCAACCGCCGCCCGAGGAAGCTGGACGGCCAAGGAGAGGCCCACCTGACTCACCTCGCTTGTAGCGAACCGCCGGAGGGCCGTGCCGGTTGGACGCTGCAACTGCTGGCTGACCGGCTGGTGCAATGTGAGATAGTGGACAGCATCAGCCCCGAGACGGTGCGCCAAACGCTGAAAAAAACGAACTCAAGCCTTGGCTGAAGGAGTGCTGGTGCATCCCGCCCAAGGCCAATGCCGAGTTCGTCTGTGCCATGGAGGACGTGCTGGAGGTGTATCACCGTCAGTTCGAGGACAACGAGGTGCTGGTGTGCCTGGACGAGACCAGCAAGCAACAGGTGAGGGAGACCCGCAGCCCCTTGCCGCCGCGTCCGGGGACTGCCATGGCCTACGATTACGAATACGAGCGCAACGGGGTGAGCAACCTGTTCATGCTGTTCGCGCCCTTGGAGGGGTGGCGGCGGGTGGAGGTGACGGACCAGCGAACCAAGGCTGACTGGGCCCGGGTGGTGCGACAACTGGTGGATGTGGACTACCCGGACAAAGGCCGGATAGTCTTGGTGATGGACAATCTGAACACCCACCGCCTCTCGTCCCTGTACGAGGCCTTCGAGCCTGCAGAGGCGAGACGCATTGCCGAAAAGCTGGAAATCCACTACACGCCCAAGCACGGCAGTTGGCTGAACATGGCCGAGATAGAACTGGGAGTGCTGGCGCGCCAGTGTCTGGACCGCCGGATACCGGACCAGCAGACATTGAAGCAGGAAACCAAGGCTTGGCAAGGGCAGCGGAACCACGACGCAATTCGGGCCAACTGGCGTTTCACCACCCAGGACGCGCGCATCAAGCTCAAGTCCCTCTATCCCTTAATTCAACACTGATGGACTACTAGTACTACAACGACGGGTTGTTTGGTAGGATAGTTGTCAAGATGATAGTGGGTGGTTTGGGTGATGGATGGGGCGAGTTTCGAGCGGGTTTACGACAACTTTCAGGACTTTCACGCCTTCTTCGCGGCCTCCTTCGGCCGCAAGCAGTGGCGGGAGCACAGCCGGAACTATCTTCAGGGGCTGCTGGTGCAGGCTGGGGAGCGGCGCAACGCCGAGAACCTGTCGGAATCGGTGGGCATCTCGGCCCGGGCGATGCAGCGTTTTCTGACCGAGGCCCGGTGGGACGATGCCGCGGTCATCGGTCGGCTGCAGGAATACCTGGCCCCCAGGCTGGCTCACCCCGAGGCGGTGTGGGTGTTGGACGGCAGCGACTTTCCCAAGCAGGGACGGAAGTCGGTGGGGGTAGCCCGGCAGTACTGCGGCAGGCTGGGGAAGGTGGCCAACTGCCAGGCGGGGATGTTCCTGGCCTACGTCAGCCCGCTGGGACAGGCATTGGTGGACAAGGGGCTGTATCTGCCCGAGAGTTGGATCTCCGACCAGGACCGGTGTGCGGCGGCGGGTGTGCCCGAGGAGCGGCTGAGCTACCGGTCGAAGACGGAGTTGGCCTTGGAGCTGCTGGAGCGGGCCCTGGGGTTGGGCCACCTCAAGGCCGGATGGGTTGCCGGGGACGACGCCTTCGGGATGTCGCCGTCCTTTCGGGAGTCCCTGGCGGGCCTGGGGATGCGCTACGTGCTGGACGTTCCGGGCAGCACTCCGGTCTGGCCCCTGGAGTTGGCTTGGACCAGTCCGGGGTCTCAGGGGTCCGGGCGCCCCCGCAAGCCCAGGCTCAGGGACGGGCAGCGTCGTACCATGGAGCAGCGCAGTGGCGAGTTGCCGGATAAGGCTTGGCGGGAGATAACGGTGGCCCAGGGAAGCCAGGGACCGCGGAGCTATATGTTCTGGGCCCAGCGGGTGCGGGTAACCCGGAAGGGCAAGCCGGGCCAGGAGGCATGGGCCGTCTACCGCCGAAACCTGGACGGCAGCGAGCCCCGCTACTACCTGTCCAACGCTGCCGAGGATACTCCCCTGGAGACCCTGGCCTATGTGGGCGGTTCCAGGTGGCCCATTGAAACGGAGTTCGAGACGGAAAAGGGCGACGTGGGCCTGGACGAATACGAGACCCGTAGCTGGTCCGGCTGGCATCACCACATAGCCATGTGCCTGCTGGGTGGAGCGTTCCTGCTGGGCCTGCAGCAGGACTGGGGGGGAAAAGATGCCCCGGATCACCCGTCCCCAGGTGTACCGGGTGGTGCGGGAAATGCTGCCCCGGGAACGGTTCGGACCGGAGGAGTTGCTGCTGTGGCTGGAGGATACGCAGCTACGCAACGAGCGGGCGCGCCGCTCCCACCAGAGACGCCGCTCCGCCCGCCGTGAAGGCAGGATGGAGCCACCACCTTAAACGCGTCGTTGTAGTACTAGGGGCGTTGGAGCTGGTGGAGGAGAGCGAGGCCAACACCGGTGTGCCGGTGCAGGAGGCCATGGGCGACGCCGCCTATGGGGACGGCGTAACCCGCCAAGCCTTCGCCGATGCGGGCCGCAGGCTGGTAGCCCGGGTGCCAGGCCGCCCCGACCGGCAGCGCTTTCCCAAGGATGACTTTGTCATCGACCTGGCGGCGGGCAGTTGCACCTGTCCGGCGGGGCAGGTCACCCACAACATCGTGCCGGCGGGACGGCGTACGGATGCCGCGGGTCGGGTCCACCGCCTGCGGGCCTTCCAGTTCGACGGGTCCGAATGTATGACCTGTCCACTGCGGTCCCAGTGCATCTCGGCCAGAGGCAGGAAGGGACGGTGGGTGCTGATCCATCCCCAGGAAGCCCTGTTGCAGGAGGCCCGGGCATTGCAACAGAGCGCCGGGTACGACGAATATCGAGCGCGCCGAGTGGTGGTGGAACACAGGTTGGCCCGGCTGGTCCATTTGGGCATCCGCCAGTCCCGCTATTTCGGCAGGGTCAAGACGCGATTCCAGCTGTATCTGGCGGCCACGGTGGCCAACCTGACCCTAGTGGCCGCCAAGGCCGGACTGCCGGCCGGCACCGACGGCGATACCAGCGTCGGGAGCGCCCTCCGTGCCGGGACCATCCGAGCCGCTCTAGATTTTGTCCCTCCGCGGATCGCTCAAATTTTGACCTTGGCCTTGCTTGCGTCGGCCTCACTGCCGGAATACATCTTCCGGAACAAGGCTTTCCGGCCAGATTTCTAGTACTACAGTCGCAGATCGAGGGTAGGTAGAACGGGGGTACTCAACGGGCGGTGAGGTGAGGCTGTGGCGGGGCATCGGGATGAGGTGGCGGAGGTGGCCTGGTGGGCTGAAGGGATCGAAAAGGTGCACGAGTGCATCGCGGGACGGTTCCGGCGTCCGGAGCCGCGCCGTCGGGCCCTGGACTACTTGCGGGGACTGCTCAGCCCGGTGGAGCGCAAGAACGGCTGGCAATTGGCCGAGCGGGCGGGCGACGCCACTCCCGATGGGGTGCAGCGCCTGTTGTACAACTACCAGTGGGACGCTGACCTGGTTCGCGATGACTTGAAGAGCTATGTGATCGAGCATCTGGCCGACGCTGACGCAGTTCTGGCGGTGGACGAGACCGGATTCCTCAAGAAAGGGGACAAGTCGGTTGGGGTGCAGCGTCAGTACAGCGGCACGGCCGGGCGGATTGAGAACAGTCAGGAAGGAGTGTTTCTGGCCTATGCCAGTGCCAATGGCAGGACTCTTCTGGACCGGGAGTTGTACCTGCCCCAGGTGTGGGGTGATGACTGGGAACGCCGACGGGAGGCCGGGGTGCCGGAGAGTGTCGGCTTTCGGACCAAGCCGCAACTGGCGCAGCTCATGCTGGAGCGGGCGGTGGAGTCGGGAATCCCCTTCGGCTGGGTTGCTGGGGACGAGGTCTACGGCAGCGACCGCAACCTGCGGCTGTGGCTGGAACGGCGGTGCGTTCCCCACGTACTCGCCGTCAAACGCAGCGAGAAGCTGTGGGCCTTGACTGACAGGGGGCCGCGACATGTGAGGGCTGACCGGCTGGCCTCCGGGGTTGAGGAATGCGCTTGGATGAGACGCAGCGCCGGGGACGGAGCCAAGGGACCACGGGTCTACGCCTGGGCCACTGTGGATATACGTCCCCTGAGGGAGCCTGGCCAGGGCTATTGGCTGCTGGTCCGGCGCAGTCTGGCCAACCCTGGGGAACTGGCCTGCTACGTCTGTTACGGACCGGCGGGAACAAGCCTGGAGGAATTGGCGAGGGTCGCCGGAAGCCGGTGGGCCATAGGGGAATGCTTTGAGGAGGCCAAGGGACAGGTGGGGCTGGACCAGTACGAGGTGCGGCGGTGGGACGGCTGGTACCGGCACATCACCCTGGCGATGCTGGCCCACGCGTATCTGTCCGTGACCCAGCATCAGGCAATGGAACAGGGAGAAAGGTGGGCTGTTACGTCCCGGACGAACAGCTGATTCCCATGACAGTGCCGGAGGTGCGCCGCCTGCTCACCCGCCTCGTATGGACGGAAACCCAACCGCCTGATTTCATCCTGTACTGGTCGTGGTGGAGACGGCGCCACCAGGCCAGAGCCCGGCGTTGCCACTACCAACGGCGCCTGTCTATTCTGCGACTGTAGTATTAAGTATTACAACGTCGGATTGCCAAATAAGATAACTGCCGGTTCTTGTCCAGCTACGAGGCAGCGGTCGTGGAAGGATCGCAGCAGCACTGTGGCAGGCTCAATTTCCTCGCAGGAATAACTTCATCAGTTAATCCGTCGTTGTAATATTAGAGAGGGGTATGAGGTTGAAGGACTCTTGAGTAGGGAAGAGGTCGTTGTCTAGCTATGGGTCTCGGTGGAGCCACGGTGGTGTAGCTTCAGCGCATGATGGTCAGTACAAGGAGCGGCAGATGTGGTCTACCTGTGGTTGGGGCTGAGTCCTGTTGTGTTTCCGCCTTAGCTGACCCGCCTTGGAGGTATTCCGGCGGTTCGAAAAGGCCCTGGCATGGGCCCTTTCGGATTCACCCGGACGGACTGAGCCGATAGGTCTATCCGTCCGAGTTACGGAATAAGTCATTAAAAACGAAGAGGTAAGTAATGGCTACAAGGCAACGTCTGCGAAAAGCAAGCACACGAGAACGGGACCGAGGCTGCTTTGGACGGCGATCCTCGACCCCACACCAGCCCCCACCCGAAAAAGAGAGGGATCTGGCTGTCACAGATAATAGCTCATCCGGGCCATCAATAGAAAGTCCAACCTCCGATTTTGCCGCGGCTGCACTGGCGATGGAAGGTCTATGTTCTGGTCTGGAGCGCAGTTCATCCCGTTCCGATGGTTCCTTCCTTGTCCATCTCCGGGTGGACATCGCCAGAGGGTCAGAGGGCAGAAAAAAGTGGCTGAGACATCTGCTGTACGGCGACTCTTGGTCAACTGCTACGGAAGGTACCGAATTTTGGAGGTTGAATCCTGGCGAGGGCGTTAGGGAGCTCATGCCAAAACCGCTCGTCCCCATGCCGGGGAGCGCTGCGATGCCGGTTGATTCCAGCGCGGAGGAAGTGCTCGTCTGACGGCGCGTCAGGGGGCCTCGCGCAACGATACGGCGCGGGGTCCCTGCTCTATCTGAGAAGTTCTGGAGGGACAATGAAGGCAGGAATTTACGTACGGGTTAGCACTTCACTGCAGGAGGAACGCACCTCTCCGGACACTCAGGAGGCCCGGTGCCGTCTGGCTGCTGAGCAGGCGGGCTACGAATTCGGACCAGCCCTCACCGGTCTTGAGCAGGATGCGGGCCCGGGTCGTAACCCTGGCTGGACTCCTCCCCGCCCGGACCATGTGCTCCAGTTGGTCGCGTTCCTCCGACGTCAGCCGAACCGCAAATTTCTCTCTGACCACACCGACACCTCACAACAACATATTCCTTTTCCTTAAGTCAGAGTACCATCGACCATCACGTCTCTGAGTCTATCTATCAGACCAAAATTGACCCAGTACTAGTCGGCCTGGGCGGCAATCGCGGCGCGACGCCTGCGAGTCTCCGCCGCAGCCTCCGGGGGGCCGAGGAACAGGAAGAGCGTTGACCCGGAAAGGCTTATAACGGCGATCGCGGCCATTGGGATAAAGTAGCTCTGGGTGGCGTCAAACATGATTCCAGCGAACAGAGGAGCGGCCAACAGCATTACGTTCATTGGAATCATGGACATTCCGGTAATGCTGGCGAACGCCTTGCGGCCGAAGTAGACGCCGCGGATGGCGGTGGTCAGCGGATTGCGGCCACCGAACCCGAGGCCCATCAGCACAGCAAATAGGTAGACCATCCAGAGGCTGTCGGCAAGCATCAGAACTACCACCGCGCCTGACTGGATTGCAGAAAACCCGAACAGGGCCAGCCGTATAGGCAGGCGATCTCCCACATAGCCGCCGACGAGAGTGAAAACCGCAGCGACGCCGGTATAGGCGCCGACCACCCATCCCACGGTCTGTAGCGAGAAGCCCTGGTCGGATAGCATTGGGCCTAGGTGAACCGTTACGGTGACGATTACAATCGAGGAACAGGCGTGTCCCATGGTAATCAGCCAGAAGGTCTTGGTGCGCACTGCCTCCTGCCAAGTGTAGTCCGGCTCTTCGTTGGCCCCGGATGCTGAGGCCGACGCCTGGCTCGGGCGTGCGGCAGGCTCGCCGTCAGGGAACTGGCCGTAGGGCTCGGGGGCGTTGCGAACGAGCCGGGAAACGGGAATGGCCACGACCACCAGGAATACGCCGATGGCCAGCGCGGTAAGCCGCCAGCCCGGGCGCCCCGGGACATCGGGGTCGATGGCAAAGGCGAGCACCGGAACCAGTACCATCCCTCCAATCAGGAACCCCTCCATTGACAGGGCCATTGCAATGGACCGGTTGCGGGCGAACCAGTTGTTCAGCACGGTCATCATCGGCATCCAGGTGCCGAGGCCGACGCCCATACTCATTACCACGAAGGCGGCGTAGAAGTGCCAGATGTTCTGCATCTGGCTCATGATCACGAAACCGCCCCCAGCCACCGCCAGCCCTATGAGCACCATTTTGCGGGAGCCTAGCTTGTCTATAAGGTAGCCGCTGATGGGGCCCATGATCGAGCCCTCCACCCGGCTTAGGGAGAAGGCGATGGAAAGCTGGGTGCGGGACCAGCCGAAATGGCTCTCAAGTACGACGAACCAGGCGGTCATGCCCTGGAACAGCGGCACGGTGCCGATGACCATAATGAATGCGGACACGCCAACGAGGGTCCAGCCGTAAAAGAAGCGCCCGGGCGATAAGGGGCGGACAATGCTCATAAAGAGTCCGCGGAGGCGTTTTGGATCTCGGGAAAGCGCAGTAGAGGCGACTGGAGCGCAGGGTCGTTGAGCATCCTACGAGTCGCCTGCCGAGGGAGCGGCCACTGAGGTCGGGGCGGGCTGCAGCACGGCAATCCGCGGCTTCCGGGCGATGAGGAAGAGAGCGGCCCCGACGCCGTTCAGAATAGCCAGCGTCAGAAAGGCCCACTGGTAATCGCCCAACTGGTCTCGCATAAATCCGGCCATCGGAGCAGAGATCAGCAGGAGTATGTTCATTGGCACGGTAGATACGCCCAGTATCTTGCCAAAGGACGCCCGGCCGAAATACTCGCCCCTTATTGCCGTGGTCAACGGGGTTCGCCCGCCAAATCCAATGCCGAACAGGATGGCGAAGACGTAGAACATGTAGATGCTTGTATTGATGGTTATGAGCACCACCGCAATCCCCTGGATGGCGGTGAATATGAATAAAGCCACATTGGTCGGCATGCGGTCGCCCAAATAACCGCCGCCAAACTGGAAGGGCAGGGACACAAAGTTGTACAGGGCTACGATCCATGCCACCGTCTGCAACGAATAGCCTATTTCGGTCATCATCAGACCGAGCTGGGACATGATGGCCAGGATGATCATTGAGGCAAAGCCGTGTCCGAAGGCGATGCACCAGAAGGCCTGCGTGCGCAATGCCTGCTGCACGGTGAATTCCGGCTCCGGGGGGGCCGACGCAGCGGCCTCCTCAGGCGTGGGGGCCCTCCGTACGTGTTCCTCCTGGACGGGATCCCCGTCCGGGAGCAGACCCATGTCCTGGGGGCGGTTCCTGATAAAGAGGGGCAACAGCACAGCCCCACCCAAGATCACGAAACCGACGATCATGGCCGTAGTGCGCCATCCGACTCGGTTGGTCTCCGGGTCGATGGCCCATGCCAGCGTCGGGATGACCAGCAACGCTCCGGCTGTCATACAGGCCATGGATATTCCCATGGCGGTGCCCCTGTTTCTGCTGAACCAATGATTCAGCATTGTCATCAGGGGAACCCAGCCGCCCAGACCCTGCCCCAGGGACATCAGGATAAATGACAGATAGAAGACAAGCAGGGCATCTACGTGCAGGTATTTCCCTACGCTGATATCCTGCGTCTGGCTGAAAAGCATGAAGGCAGCAAACAACACTAACAGACCGACCCCGGCCATAATCCTCGTGCCGAAGCGGTCTGCGGTCCACCCTTCCAGCGGGCCGAACATCGCACCTTCGGCGCGGGTGAGGGAGAGGGCTACGCCGAGTTGTGTCGCGCTCCAGCCGTAGTGTGCCTTAAGTGCAACCGACCACACGGCCATACCATGGAAGACAGGCACGGCCGAGATGACCATCACAAGACCGGCAAGGCCGGACAGCCACCAGCCGTAAAAGACCTTCGGCGGCCTCATAACTGGAAGGTGCGGGGGGACGGTTCAGTTATCTCCATCATGAACAGCGGGCGGCCTCCGCAGACTTGGACGCTCAACCTGGGCTGCGTCGCAAAAGGCGTTCAACTACCATTTCAAAAACTATAATGTAAACCCGAACATATCATAATAAACGATACAACATGATTCAAGGGCGTCTGCAACCTGCTGCGAGTAACCCTCTGACGAGCGCATGGGCTCTATGTGGATATGCAGGGCAATTCCCAACCCGTATGGTACGTGGTAAATTAGCGTCCAATGGCAAGGGATGGAATCCCCTTTCTGCTCAAATATGGCTTGGCACAGGCCATTTTCGCAAAAGAAACCATTGCTAACAGGCTGAACGGAGGACCGATGAATTACGGAATGTTTATGATGCCTTCGCATCCGCCCGAGCGGGAATTGTACACCGCCCACCAGTGGGACCTGGACTGTCTCCAGATGGCGGACGAGTTGGGGTTCTCCGAGGCCTGGATTGGGGAACATTTCACCTCGCCGTGGGAGCCCATCCCGTCCCCGGATTTGATGATCGCGCAAGCGCTGATGCGCACGAAGAACATCAAGCTGTGCACCGGAGTGCACCTGCTGCCCTATCACCATCCCGCTGAGTTGGCCTGCCGGGTGGCCTACCTGGACCACATTGCCCAAGGGCGCTTCATGTTCGGCATCGGCTCCAGCGGACTGCCCACGGACTACCGGCTGTTCGATGTGGACGGCATGAACGGGCAGCACCGGCGTATGACCCGCGAGTCCATCGACATCATCCTCAAGCTCTGGGAGAGCGAGGAGCCCTTTGAATACAAGGGCGACTTCTGGGACGTCAATTATCCGGAGCCAATGCTGGACACGCTGCGGTTCTTTATCAAGCCCTACCAGAAGCCGCACCCGCCGGTCGCCGTGGCGTCAGTGAGCATAGGGTCGGAAACCCTCAAGATCGCCGGCGAGCGGGGCTTCATCCCCATGAGCCTGGCCTTCAATCAGGACTACGTGATCAGCCATTGGGATGCCATTGCAGAGGGCGCTGCTCGTGGTGGCCGGATCCCCAAGCGTTCAGACTGGCGCATCACCCGCGACGTGTGGGTGGCGGACTCCGACGACGAGGCGATGGACGGTGCGGTTAACGGAATGCTGGGACGTGTATGGGGCGACTACCTGCTGCCGCTGTTCTCGGCCTTTGGGTTGACCCATGTCATAAAGCACGATTCCAGCGTTCCGGATGAGGCAGTTACGCCGGAGTACATGGCAGAGCACGTCTGGCTGGTTGGCTCACCGGACACGGTGGAAAAGCGGCTGCTCAGCCTGTACGAGATGTGCGGCGGATTTGGCACGCTGCTCAGCTTGATTTACGACAATATCGACAACCAGCAGGCTTGGGAAAAGTCCATGAACCTCTTTGCCAAAGAGGTGATGCCACGCTTTGCAGAGTTGAATCCCGATTAATCAGGCTGGTACGACACGGCTAGCAGGGAAAATGTGATGGGTGGACCATTCCGGCTGGTGCTGGGGGTTCTGGTAACTATACCTGTGGCGCTGGATGACCTGGCAGAGGGCCTTGGAGTCGACCGGGGAGCGGTCATGGGGGCGCTGGAGTACCCGCTGGATAACCTGGCTTACGGATTTGCCTCAACGGGAATTATGTCGTGTGGCTCTCAATCGACGGCCCCATATCCGAACTTGGTACCGTTTGATGCGGAGCCGGAGGTCGAAGTAACCGTCGGGTTGCAGATCACGTATGCCATCCGATAGCATCTGGCAACATTGCCGTGGCGGGGGAGGTCGCTCTGTATACGAGCGGCCTCTTTTGCGTCAGCCAATCAGTCGCGGCAGGCTGGGTAGAATGGGAAGAAGGTTGGCGGCGATGACGCTGTATAGTGCGTAGATTGTGCCAGCGATGACCATGGTGTGCCAGGGCGTCCAGCCCCAGAGTATGCAACGGTAGTTGTGGCCGATGATCCAAACCGGACCAGCAACTAAGTAGCATGGTATGGTCAACAGCGAGAAGGGTTGCCGGAAAACGTTCCGCATGTCCTGGGGACTTGGCAGAGCGTGGTAGGTGGCGTTGGCAGTCACCAGCGTGGCTGCAACCAGGATGAGCGCGTCGACCAATCCCAACGAACCGTCGCTGGTCAGTAACGCTGCCAGCCCGATGTAGATGGCCCAAACTATGAAGCCCAGAAACAGAGGAGCAATCCCGATAAACAACTCCCTGCTCACGCCGGGAGGGCCACGGTGCCTGACATATCCGGCCACGTTGTTCGGGTCGTTGCGGATGATGTAGCGCACCTCAAGCACCTCGTGCCCGGCGACATAGCATGCCAGCTGATGGGCGAGTTCGTGAAAGAACGATCCCGGCCAGGTCAACCACCGCATTATGAGTGCGCTCTGAATCAGGAAACTCCGGACGGCGCTTAGCAACGTGCCATTCCCTCCCACCCGGTTAATTCCCAACACCCAAAGGAGAACTCTTCCCGGGGTACTGGGCGTCGCGTTAATTTGTCCGTAACATTTGCTTTATATTCTACATGTAGCAAACTTTGGCTTTCTGGGCCGATGCGACCCGCAGAGGAGACAATAACGCAGCCGGGGGTGAAGAGTTTTGGTTGCCGCCGCTGGAACAAGAGACCTCAAGTTTTACAACGAGTGGCATGATTCACAAGGCTGTCTACGCCCTCACTATAAGGGTTTGTACGATACCGTGATGTCGTTGGGGTTCGAGAATCTGGCCCCGCGCTGGAACAGTGCACAACGGCAGGTCGACCTCGAGGGAATGACCTTTTACCTGGACCCGGGGCAATACCGCAATATGCCCACAGACTTCCTGCCCCGCATGATTCCGCTGGAACACTGGGAAACAATTGCGGCGGGAGTCGAACAGCGAATTCGGGCAATCAATCACTTCCTCGTTGGGCTGTACAACGACGGTCAGGACGTTGTACCAGACGAAGTGATCTACACATCGCAACACTTCTACCCGGAGGTGCAGGGGTTCAGTCCTCCAAAAGACGTTTTCGTTCACATATACGGAGTGGACCTGGTCCACATGGGAGATGGAAGGTACGTAGTCCTAGAGGACAACCTGCGGATACCGTCCGGGATTTCGTATCAACTCAAGTCGCTGGCTATGACTGCGGAACTGTTTCCTGAGTTCGGCAATGGATACGACGTGGTGCCCTACGACATAGGTGATGCATACCAGGGAATGTTCCGGTCCTTGACCGAGAACCCCGACCCGGTTTGCGTACTGTTGACCGATGGCAAATACGGATCGGCTTTTTTCGAGCATCGCTACCTGTCAGAGCACCTGGATATACCACTGGTAGAGGGGCCAGACCTCTACGTCGGCCCGGACAAGCATGTTTACGCGCGCACTCTGGACACCGACGTAAAGGTAGACGTGATTTACCGCAGAGTTGAGGACCTTGACCTATTCGTCCCGGGTCTTGGAGAGGCATATCTCGACGGCAAGGTAGTCCTGATTAACGGTGTTGGCACCGGTGCTGCGGATGATAAACTGGTGTTTCTCTGGGTCCCGGAAATGATCGAGCATTATTTGGGCCAGAAGGCCGTCCTAGAGCAGGCCCGCAGCTACAATCTGGCAGAGGCCGACAGCCGCCGGTACGTTTTGGAGAACCTGGAGAGCCTGGTCATCAAGACGCGTCAGGGGTATGGTGGCCTGGGGGTGTTCGTGATGCCCGACCTCGGGGAGGCCTACAAAGCGAGGGTTGCGAACAACATCCTCCAGAATCCTTTGATGTTCATAGCTCAAGAAACCTTGGATTTTTCCCAGCATATGGTATTTAATGGTGAAAACTCCAGCCTGGACCCACATCACGTTGACCTGCGAGTGTTCGCGGTGCAGAGTGGGGACGGGACCGTTTCCGTTTTTCCCGGCGGTCTGACCCGGGTAGCTCAGACGGGAACCAGAATCACAAACAATTCTTCCGGTGGCCTATGCAAGCCGACGTGGGTAGTCCGATAGAAACTGTTACCGCATCCTTCATTTACGCGGTCAGATACGCCTACTCCGACACGGTAATCCACAACGACAATCAAATCAGGATCTTTCCTCGAGACGGGGAGGGGCAGTTCGACTCCCAAACCGAAGTCTGGTCAATGCCTGCGGGACGCGGCGTCGACTTCAAGGACCGTTTCGGGAACGGGGTCCGCCGTCTGCGGGTAGTTGAACCACATATCACCTTCATCGTCGCAGCAGGTGGAAACGTGCAACTGTCGACCGTATCGCGGGTTGCCAGCGACGTACCCATAGCGGAACTCTCAAACCTGCTTGAGACATTCGAGTTTACCAGCGTGTCACCTCTCGTGGAGCCGCAAACGGTCGCCGGCGTGGCGGGCGACGTTGCCGGCAGCCACGGACTGCTGCTGGAGACTGTAAACGCCGTGACCCAGTGGGTATACCAGAACATCCTGTACCAGCGGGGAACAACTTCCGTCGCCACCACCGCGGACCAAGTATTGGCAAATGGCGAGGGAGTGTGCCAGGACAAGACACACTTATCCCTGGGGATGCTGAGGGCATTGAAGGTGCCCAGCCGTTACGCCAGCGGTCTGATAACCGGGCAAACCGGAGAAACCCATTCTTGGCTGGAGTTTTTCCATCCCAGCGCTGGCTGGCTGGCCGCCGACCCGACAAGGGGAATAATGCTGCCGCCCGCCAGCGATTATGTGAAATTCGGCGTTGGACGAGACTATACCGATGTCTCACCGGTAACAGGATCGTTCCTGTCTACGGGTGGGGCAGAGCACATTGCCGCGATCGCCGAAGTTCGCTTTGATTTCTCGCAACCCACGCTGGGGGACGCCCTCGAATTGCTTAAGGGTGCCTACGTCGTGGAGAACCACACGGGCGACCAAAGACATCCGCTAGAAAGACCGGAGAGAGACAGATGACGAACTCGGCCGACCCCAGGACGATTGCGCAGGGTACCAACCGCTGGATTACCGATTCCCGTGTCTACAACCTGGTCTGGCTGGGCCGGTGGGTCGAGCGGGCCCAGACAATTGCCAACGTGGTTAAGTGGGCAGCGATGCAGGATGCCAAAGCCGGCAGGCACGACATCGAGAAGGTACTGCGCATGGCGGCCAGCATTCGTGGACTGAACATTGGCCTGGAGGAGACCGCTCTCGACATCCTGTTGACGAAGGACAGCAGCGCATCGCTGCGGGGCAGCCTGGTGGCAGCCAGGTTCAACGCTACTCACGTTGCGCCCGTTGAAGTATTGCAGGTCTTGGGGTCCGCCATTGAGATAATAGACGCCGACAGGCCACCCATGGCCTCAGCGCAGGATGTCATCGCGCTGATGGACCGCGTACTGCCGACGCTGGATGAACTGCATTCCGCCATCGAGGAGGCGTGGTTCCATTCGACCCCGATGTCAGAGGAGGAGGTTTACAGGAGATTCGTTCAGCAGCAACAGTAGCGCCTGCGTTCTCCGTGGGTCGAGACTCCAGCGGGCGGCTTCTAAAACGGGCGACGAGCGGTCCGCTGACTTAAAGCTGCGACTGGACAGATTTACCGCGAATTGGAGCGCTGACCTCGTGCAGGTACCCAAGTATTTCCTTGTGCGAGCGCCAGAAGCCGGTCTCATGATAGCGGATGCCCCGTTCGTTGCAGAAGCCGCTGACCACTTCGCGAGCCTTTTTCAGTTGATTGCGAGGCATAGTGGGGAACAGGTGATGCTCAATCTGGTAGTTCAGCCCGCCGTAGGCGAAGTCGATCACGGGATTGGGGATAACATCGCGGCAGGTTAATACCGCTTGGCGAAAGTAGTCCAGCTTGGTGCTGGGCTCCAGCACAGGCATGCCCTTGTGGTTCGGTGCGAAGACGGCGCCCATGTAAAAGCCCGAAAGGGCCCGGTGAATAACTATGAAAACAGCCGCTTGCCAGGGAGGGAGGAACGCAAACAGAACCCCCAGATACAGGCCAATCCCAACGAGTACGACGGTGGTTTCGGCCAAGGGGTACCGAACTCTCTCACCCTTCACGAGGAAGGTCAATCCGCCGCCCAGCAAGCTGAGGGAAGTGAACAGCAGAATCGGGTAGAAGAGAAATGCCTGGTACCTAACCAAGAAGCGTAGGGGCCATCTGGTCTCAAGGGCTTGCTTCTCAGTGAAAGCAAACACCGAGACATCAATGTCTCCGTCCAGGTCCAGTTGGTTGGGGTTCCGGTGGTGGGCGTTGTGCTTGTCCTGCCACCAGCTGGGCGTCATGCCAGTGACGAGCCCTGCAAGGAGCATCACCAGGTCATTCCTGAAGGCCGAGTGGAAGATCTGACGGTGTCCGGAGTCGTGGCCTATGAAGCCGAAATGGGCGTAGACGATTCCCAGAAACGCGGCATTGAGCATCTGAACCCAGAATTGGTCGAAGGCAATGACGATGGCGATGCCGAACCCGAGGGCCATGAGGCTCCCGAACACCTTGATGGCGTAATAGAGATACTGACGGTCCAGCAATCCCCGTTCGGAGATGAGTCGCCTGAGCTGCAGGTATTCCCTGCTTTCTGAGTTCCTGGAGGAATCTGCAACAGCCGCTTCGAGAAATTGCCGGTTAACGGCGATGGTAGGAATCGTGGAAGCTAGTGTGTGATTAGCGATGCCAGGGTCTCCATCCAATTGGATTTTCCAGCTTGGCGAGGCGGGCGCCTGCTGTGAACCTAGTTTACACCACCGCCGTCTTGGCCGATTCCTCGCGAATACGGGACGCTGACTCACGAAGGGAGTTCAGTACGATTGTTGGAGGAGCGGGAGCAACCGACGTGTAGTTAACTCCCATGCTGAGCAGTTCCTGAGGCGTCAGGCGCAGCGAGGAGTGATTCACCGGGATGTATACCTTGGCTTTGCCGACAGCGTTGATCCGGGCTGCCAGGTCGACGAACGTCTGTCGGAGCCGAGGGTCATTGGGATCAGTCATTCCCAGTGCCGTTGATATGTCTGTGGGGCCGAGCGAGATAATGTCGACACCGTCGAGGGCGGCAATTTTCTCGAGGTCGTCCAGGCCCCGCTGGTCCTCGGTCATGATAATGAGGAGAATCTCCTCGTTGGAGGTCTTCATGTGCTCCGTCCACGGCACTGAGCCGTAGCCGGCGGCACGGGTGCTTCCTGCGCCTCCCCGCTCTCCCTCCGGCGGGTAGCGAACCGCAGCGATGGCGCGCCTGGCCCCCTCGACTCCCTCGATGTGTGGCACCTGAATGCCCTGGGCGCCGGCGTCGAGGATACGAAGGATGGTCTTGGGGTTGTTCTCGGGTACGCGGACTATGGGGGTGATGCCGCAGAGGTCAGCTACACGGATCATTTCACCCACGGTGCTCATGTCGAAAGCCGAGTGCTCCATGTCGATAAAGGCGCCGTCGAAACCAGCGGAGGCGATGATTTCCACGACGGCGGGGTCAGAGAAGCCGACATGGCTGACGATAGCCAGTCCGCCCTCTCTCATAACTCGTTTCACCCGGTTTTCTTTCATTGTTTGAACCTCGTACCCCGCAGGTCATTTCAGGTCGGGTTAGAGTGTAGGTAAAGGCAAGCAAGCCTGTCAAACGGGCTGTGGCCAGCGGTATTGTACCTGCGCGTAAACTTGGCCTGAGTGCTAGCGAATGGGCGGCGGCGCGACTAATTCAACAGAGTCGCCGACGGTCACTGTACCGGGGGTATAAACCGCAGCGTACACGCCAAAATAGGGTGCGCGGGCGGAAGGCCGGTATGTCAGCAAGAATCTCGGCGTGTCGAAGTCACGCTCGCCGGTGTCAGGGTTGACAGTAGTTATGGCGCACCTGGGATCCGGGGCCACCACGCGCAAGCGCACCTGCGGGCCGATGGCAACAATTCCTCCCAACCAACTATCCTCCTCATGGGGAGAGCACCCATCAAGGGCGAAATTGGGCCGGAAGCGCCTGACCTCGAATTCCTTCGCGCCGTCGGTGAGTTGTCGCATCAGGTCGATGGACGCCTGTGACAGGATTGACAACGGATACTCATCGAACGAGAGGCCGATATCGTCGGTCTTGACCAGCCGCACGGGACCGCCGCACAAGACTGACAATCTGCCGTTCCAGTCCCCGGCCACCACTCGGCCGGGTACCGGGCGCCCCCATATGGCGGTCCGGACGGATTCGCCGAGGATCACTGACCCGGCGACCTCATCACCTTCCGGAAAGCACATCGACAGATGCTCGCCAGAAGCGTCGTACGCTGCGGTGACCAGGGCCAACCGCGGACGCTGCCTCTGAGTCAGTAGTCGTCCGCCCCCGTCGATCAGGTGAAAGCAACGGTCCTCAGCGATGCCGCCGGGACCAACGGTCACCGAGCCGCGGGACTCCAGGGCCAGGGACTTTACCGCTGCCGTAAAAATAGCGCTAACCGTGGGCAATTCGGCTCATCCAATCACGCCCGCAATATCACGGGGCTGCGGGTCGCTGGCCTAGAGTAACTTCTATATCTCCACGCTGTCCATCCCGCAATACGGAAAGAGTAACGGCATCACCTGGGCTGTTGTTATATGTGAGGTGGGCGATCAAGTCATTAGAGTTAGTAACCGGGTGGGGGCCGACTGCAAGTATGATGTCTCCCCCCGCAGGATAGGCCACACCATCAATCTCAACAGTGGAGTCCGAACCCTTCAATCCGGCCCTGTCCGCCGGACTGTTGGACACGGTAGCGATGACCAATGCACCGCGAGTGTTGGTTGGCAGGCCCAATTCTTCCAGATACAGTTCGGTTATCGTCGCTATATTGACGCCAAGCCACGCGTAGTCGAACTTGCCTTCGGAGATGAGAGGCGGAATAACACGTTTGGCGATGTTGATGGGTACCGCCATCCCCACGCCTGAAAAGCTCCCTGAGCGGCTGATTATCCGCGTGTTTATGCCAATAACCTGGCCGTGTCGGTCAAGGAGGGGGCCGCCGGAGTTGCCCGGGTTGATGGCCGAATCTGTCTGAATTGCCTCTGGAATCGTGAATTGAGTCTGACCGCTGATGTTGCGTCCTACGCCGCTGACAATCCCGGACGTCATGGTAAATTCCTGGCCGAATGGGGCGCCGATAGCCACGGTCAATTGTCCTACCTTGACCTTGCTGCTGTCGCCGAGTTCCACGGGCTGCAGGTCCCAGTCCCCTGTTTCAAGCTTGATCACTGCGAGATCCGAGTGAGGGTCGCTCCCGACCACCGTCCCCTTGGCCTGCGTGGAATCAGCAAAGATGACCGTCACCTCGTTACGGAGGCCCATCACGTCCTCAACGACGTGATGGTTTGTCACAATGTGTCCCTCGCGGTCCCATACAAATCCCGATCCGGCATTCCACAGCAACTCGTCGGGGACTCCCTGCATCCCCTGCAACGGCGAATTGGCAGCATTTGGCACCCGCAAGTAGACCACCGATGGCACGACATTTTCGTATAACTCGCTCAATACCGCTTCAAATGCAGCCAGCATCAGATGGGCGGTGGCATCGACGTCAATGGGCTGCCCGCCTCCTCCATCTGAAGCTGTGGCCGGGTCAGTGGGGTCGGGCGGAGCGCTGCCTACCGGAGCAACGCTCGGAGTATCGCTGGCGGCGATCGGAAACCCTGTTGGTTCAGAGGTCGCGGTCGCGCTCGATGGAGGGCTTGTGCTGGTTGGCTGGGGCGCCGCCACAACCTCCTCCCAAAATGCTTCCGTATCCGAATCAATGGAAGACGAGCCGCTGCAAGCAGCTATTGCGAAAATCAAGGTGGCCAGCATAAGTACCACCGCCGTCCAAGATGCCGATATCCTCATTCGCCGCGCCTCCTTTCGTAATCTGCAAATGCTAATACGATCCTCGTGTGCATTCAGATTTTAGGCCAGGGAGCATGATCCAATCTTCAAGAAAAGTTGACAAAGGTCTACTCAAAATCGGAGAGGACGGGAAAGTTCACGTTGAACCCGGAAAGTTCGCGTTGAACCCGGAAAGTTCGCGTTGAACAGGGAAAGTTCGCGTTAAACCCGGAAAGTTCGCGTTGAACCCGGAAAGGCGTATAATTAATATTGAGAATTCCGATTGTGAGATGTAGTAAGTCTTATGACCTCTTTCAGATCGGCAATGAGGGGTCACCTTCGCCGCCTGATCCTGCTCTGTTCAGCAATCGCGGTGCTGGTGGGGTTATTTGGACCGTTAGCAGGAAAAGCAGCAGCGCAGGAGCCTGTCGGCCCTCACGCCCTAGTGATCACGATCGACGGGGTAATCAATCCGGTCAAGGAACGGTATCTCGAGCGGGCAATCACCGAAGCTCAGAGGGGAGGAGCCACCCTTCTGATCATCCGGCTTGATACTCCAGGCGGACTGCTCGATTCGACCCGGGATATCGTGGAACAACTGCTGGCCGCCCCGCTGCCTACGGCGGTATACGTCTCACCAAGGGGGGCGCGGGCCGGATCTGCAGGCACATTCATAACCGCAGCGGCCAACTTTGCGGTGATGGCCCCCGGGTCAAACATCGGTGCTGCCACGCCGATTTCATCCACTGGCCGAGAACTGGATGAGACCCTGGCCAGCAAGGTAGAGAATGACGCGGCCGCTCTCATTCGCAGCATATCCCAGGAGCGCGGCCGTAACGCGGATCTGCTGGAGGACACGGTCCGGAGCGCGGCGTCGTACAGTGCCAGGGAGGCGGTGGATGGCAACGTGGTTGACTTCATCGCTGAGGACATCGATAGCCTGCTCATGGAGCTGGACGGGCGCACGGCCCAGACTCCTGCCGGTCCGATAATTCTGGAAACGATGGACTTGGCCACCCGAGATCTCGAAAAGAATTTTCTGGAATCATTGCTTGAGTTCCTCGCGGACCCCAACGTGTCCTTCCTCCTTCTTAGCATCGGCGGACTGGGAATAGTGATCGAGCTGTTCAACCCGGGGCTGCTGGTTCCTGTCATTGTGGGAGGAATCTGCCTGATTCTTGGTTTCGTGGCCCTGGGCAACCTGCCGGTCAACTGGGCTGGTGCGGCCCTGATCTTGCTGGCCATCGTACTCGCCGGGGCCGAGGTGGCTGTTGCCGGGTTCGGCGTCCTCGGCGTTGCTTCGGCGATTAGCCTGGCCATAGGAGGGCTATTGCTGTTCGCGCAGTTTGGCGACGCGTCTCCTACCCTGCCCCATGTGGGAGTGAACCGCTGGCTTCTCGCGAGCGTCTCCGTGGTCACCGGGGGGTGCGTGATATACTTGGCTCGAGAAGCAGTCAAGTCGCGCCGCGAACGTAGGACAGATGCGACGGAATCTATTGTAGGGCAAACCGGTTCCGTCACAATTCCTGTGGAGCCGAGGGGATCGGTCCGCGTTGCCAATGACACGTGGACAGCAGTGAGCGTAGACGGCAGCAACATTTCTGCTGGGGAAGAGGTCAGGGTTGTTTCGATAGACGGGTTGGTTCTGACCGTCGCCCGGCAGGATCCGACGGAATAGCTGAAACGTAATACACAGGAACAGGATAACTGGCCAAACCAAGGAGGGCATTATGGCGGCTGGCCTCATAATGGTGCAGCAATACCAGCGAATGGTGGTGCAACGCTTCGGAACCTTTGTTGGGACCAAGAGTTCCGGACTTCATTTCTTGATCCCCTTTGTTTTTCATGGTACCAAGGTGGACCTGCGGGAGCGGGTGTTGCGGGTACCGACCCAGAAGTACATTACCGCAGACAACGTCGTGGTGGACATGGACTTCGTCATCTACTATCGCATTATGGAGAACATGGCTGATCGCGCGGTGCTGGAGGTGCAGAATTTTGAGTTGGCGGTAATCAATCTGGCCTTCGCAACTCTCCGTGCTGTGATCGGCTCGACAACGCTGGCCGACGCGCTGACCGAACGCGAGAGGATCCGCGACCAGCTGCAGGTGCGAATGGACGAGGTCACGGAACGTTGGGGCGTGAAAGTCTCGCAGGTAGAGATCAACGAGATAGACCCACCGCCCGGCGTGAAGGCCGCGATGGAGCGGGAAAAGTCCGCGGAGGCGATCAAGACAGCGGATATTACGGAGTCCGAAGGTGCGCGCCAATCCGCAATCAACCGTGCCGAGGGCGAGAAACAGTCTGCCATCTTGAAAGCAGAGGGTGAGCGGCAGGCTGACATTCTGCAGGCTGAAGGCGATCAGCAGGCCGCAGTACTCCGGGCGATGGGGTTCAGCGAGGCTTTGGAGCGGATCAACGTGGTGGCCAACCAGGCAGACGGTCGGACCATGAGCCTCCAGTATTTTGACACTCTTAAGTCGCTGGGCGAATCCCCGTCCACCAAGTGGATATTCCCAATGGAGTTCACCTCAATGCTGGGGAACTTCATGTCGATGGGAGCCAACACTGGAAGCAACGGCAGCGATGACCGCCAGAACGGCTCGGCATAGGGGTTCCACGCCGCCAAAGGCCGAAACACTGGTCTCTAAATGGAAAAGGCAGGCCTGGGGCCTGCCTTTTCTCTTGGGGCCTCTCCGTCTCCTAGACCCAGGAAGGTCGCGGGGTTACCCGTCGTTGGGTTGGATGAGGCCGTAGTTGTCATCGGCGCGGCGGTAAAGGACGCTGTAGCGGTTGGTATCCTCGTCCAGGAACATGTAGAAGCTGTGGTCTAGGTACTGCATCTGGAGGGCCGCATCCTCCACAGTCATGGGGTCCATGTTGAACCGCTTGATTCGCACGAGGTCGCCGGTGGGTTCCAACACCGCCACGTCGTCATCGGGCGGGGGCGACTCCTCGGCTGCGAGGGCCTCAACCACGTCGGCGGCGTCCGGGGCCTTCCGGGCCTGGCGCTCGCTTCTGTAGGTATGGGCCTTCCAGCGATCAAGCTGGCGGTCGAGAGCATCGACAGTGGCGTTGACGGCAGCCCTGGCGCTCCCGGCACGCCGCTGGGCCCGGAGGAGATCTCCGCCGACGTTGAGCGACACCTGTACCACAACCCGGTCCTGCTGGGATCGAGTGGACTCGGAGGCCATTTCGACCTCAGCCCGGGCTATGGCGGGAAGGTGCCGGTCAAGGGAGGAGAGCTTGGCAGCCACGTGCTCCTTCATCGAACGGGTGATATCAATGTTCCGCCCCTGAATCTGCAGGTCCATCGTTCACACCTCCCTGTTGCCTTGCCGTGGGATGGCAAGGACGGGTAATCCAACCCCCGAAGTGCGGGCGGCGATAATACCACATTATACCGTAATACAGAATATCTAGATAGTGATGGATGCGACGGGGTTTGCAGCTCGCGAGAGCGGCTGAGAGGCACGAATTGGTTAACTGGGCCGGGCCGTCAAGGCTTCTGGGTTGAGTGAGGAGGAGCTGAGAAATTGGAGCGCGGCAGAGTAGGGTTCGGCGTCTTTCTCGGCGATCTGGTCCAGCACCGAGAGCAGTTCGGGGTCGGTCTGCACGAGACTGCGCAGACGCCGGACGAGTTCTTCCTCCACTACCTCGAGAAATTCCTGGGTGCGGTGCTCCCCGCGCCGCTTCTTCAGGTTGCCGCTGTTCTTGAGGTAGGTTAAGTGCTCCTCCAGCTTGTCCCACAGTTGCTCGATGCCACGCCCGGTGTGGGCAGATGTCAGCATTACCGGAGGCACCCAATCCGGAGTGGTCAGTGCCATATGCAGCATGGCGGTCACGGAGGCGGCCATCTGGTCGGCGCCGTCGCGGTCGGCCTTGTTGACCACGTAAAGGTCGGCGATCTCCATTATCCCCGCTTTGAGTGCCTGGATTGTGTCGCCAGCTTCGGGAATCAGGGCGACGGCGACGGTGTCGGCCACGCCCATGATGCCCAGCTCGGTCTGGCCCACACCGACGGTCTCGACGATAACCACGTCGTAGCCGGCGGCATCCAAGGCGCGGGCTATGCCCTTCACGATGCGGGGCAGGCCGCCTGCCTGGCCGCGGGTGGCGATGCTGCGGATGAATACGCCCGGGTCGAGATAGTGACGCTGCATCCTGATTCGGTCGCCCAGAAGCGCACCACCGCTGAACGGGCTGGTGGGGTCGACGGCCACGATGCCAACCCGCTTGTCCTGCTGACGCAGGTGGCGGGTGAGCTGGTCGACGATGGTACTCTTGCCGGCCCCGGGTGGGCCTGTGATGCCAAGGGTATAGGCGCGGCCCGACCGGGAGTCGATCTCCCTCATGACGTCGGCGGCGGACGGGTCGCCGCGCTCCAACATGGATATGACACGGGAAAGGGCTCGCTGCTCTCCGGAGAGCAGCCTGTCTGCCAGTTCAGGCAAAGCTTTACAACTCCGAAGGCTCAGAGGGTGTATGGGGATTATCGGCAGGCATCCCAGTCTGAGCACATCCTGGACGATCTCTTTTGTATCGAGCGACGCCGCTAATACGGAACAGTGGGTTCATTCGAACGCGAGGACAACGCCCCGAGTGGCAATAGGCACTCTCACAGGCTGTTTCAAGCGCTGTATTAGATGAGGGGCGGGCAAGGGGACGGAAAATCAGTGGTTGAATCCGCCGCCGAATCCGCGGGCGCCCTCGGCGATCAGGAGGTCGGGGCGGTTGCCCCAACGCTTGAGGAAACGGCCGAAGTTCTTGCGGGAGAGTTCATCGCGCTGGTTGTCGTCCAGCTCGGTCCACTGCCTGTGCTCGTGCCTGACGATCGGGAGGGACGAGTCGGCCAGCACCCGGAATCCCTTGTCCTTGAACTGGAAGCAATAGTCGATGTCCAAGTTGCGATAGAAGCGGAAGACCTCGCGCATCAGGCCGACGGTGTTGACCGCCTCGCGGCGGAAAGACATGCAATATGCCTGCATGGCGTCGGCCTCGCCCTCGTCCACTTCCTCGTGGAAGTGCTGCATGTCGTCGGTGGTCAGGCCGTAAGGACCAAAGATACCCACCGATGGGTCGCTGAGCTTTTCGCCCACGGTGCCGAGTAAGTCGCCCACAATTTCCGCGGAACCGTCAACGATGATAATGTGTCGGCCGAGGCTCTGCTTGATGCCTATGTTCTTGCTGGCGGCGTCGCCGATGACGTGGTCGCAATGGATCACCCGGAGGTTGTGGTTTCCCTGCCCCATTTCCTCCAGCATTTCAGCAGTGCCGTCGGTGGAGCCACTATCGATGACGATGATCTCGGCGGAGTAGCCGACGGAGTTGCGCAGCATGCCGTCGACGCAGCGTCGCACGTCCTCGGGGTAGCCGTACGCATTCAGGATAAAAGTGAAGTCGTACTCGGAGGGCTCATGCAGCCGCGAAGGGACCTCCCGAGAGGCCGACACCGAGTCCCACTTTTCCAGGCGGCGTTCCATCGACGTCTTGGGCCGGGCGCGGGAGCCATCGGGTGCGTCCTCGATCACGTAACCGTCGGCGGCGAGGCGAGCGCGGAGAGAATCGGCCGTCTCCCACGTCTGACGCTCTCTCAGGGACTCCCGCTCCCGCAGCGATGCCACAATTTCTTCACCGACGCCGTAATCCGACGGGGCCTTGTGCAGGTCGAGGCCGAACATCTCGTCAAACTCGAGGAGCAGGCTCATCTTGGCCCGGCCCGGCAGGGAGGAGCGAGCCATCTCCCAAGTTACTGCCAAGGCGCCAGGCAGGTTGAGGTCGGAGTCAACGGCTTCCCAGAAACGACGGCGGTATTCATCGGCCTCTGCCGAGTGGCCGTTGCTGTCCGGTTCCAGGCTCCATTGCCAGATACGCGAGCGAAGGTTGGTCAGCGCTTTCTCGGCGGCCTTCAGGGAAGTGAAGGTGAAGTTCATTCGGTGGCGGTAGAGCACCGTCATGCACAGGTAGCGGAAGGAAAGCGGGTCGAAGCCGCGCTCGATGAGCTCCTCTATGAGGAACACATTGCCCGACGACTTGGCCATCTTGGCGCCGTCAGCCAGGAGGTGCTGGGCGTGAACCCAGTAACGGACGTGCTGCTCGCCGAAGGCGGCCTCACTCTGGGCGATCTCGTCTTCGTGGTGAGGGAAAATGTTGTCCACGCCGCCGGTGTGAATGTCGAAGAACTCGCCGAGGTACCTGGAGGCCATGGCGGAACATTCGATATGCCAGCCAGGGAAACCCTCGCCCCAGGGGCTGTCCCATTTGACGTCGCGGCCGGGTTCGGCAGCCTTCCAGAGGGTGAAGTCGCGGGGATCGCGTT
The DNA here is from genome assembly GCA_965262865.1 of Dehalococcoidia bacterium. Taxonomy (GTDB): domain Bacteria; phylum Chloroflexota; class Dehalococcoidia; order Lucifugimonadales; family UBA3495; genus VXOI01. Next base: position 3,441,676 of record OZ253565.1, on the reverse strand, counting down.
TCAGCGGGTCGGCCTCAGCGCGGACACCTTCGAGCAAGTCGGCGCCGGTGTTGCGGGAGAGCTTGCCGTATTCGAGGAAACTGGGGACGTCGAAATAGATGTTGCCGCCGCGCTCGTAGGCGTGGCCCTTTTCCATCAGCGTACCGACGATGGACAGCATTTCCGGGATGTGCTGGCTGGCCCACGGGAAAACGTGGGCGTCAATTATGTTCAGGCGGGCTTCGTCACGGTGGAAACGTCCGGCGTAGAGCTCGGCGATTTCCTGGACGGTCTTGCCCTCCGCAAGGGCTGCCAGGATCATTTTGTCGCCCCCGGTCTCCACAAGCTCCTGGCGCATGTGGCCAACGTCGGTGATGTTCTTGACGTGGTGTACCTGGAGGCCATGGTGCATAAGGGCCCGGCGGATCCAGTCGGCCATCATGTATGTGCGGAGGTTACCAATGTGGGCGTCCCGGTACACGGTAGGTCCACAGGTGTACATGCTCAGCTTGCCCGGCTCTGCGGGCTCGATCTCTTCTACCCTCTTCGTTAGGGTGTTGTAGATACGCAGCAACGCAAATACCCCTTACCTCCGAATGTCGGTATTTTACCACGGGGCCGATTTGGCTGCCAGTTTGCGGCATTTTATTTTCAGGGCAAATCGCTCTTGGAACAAAGGCATGCGCCACAGATTATTTAACCGGGTTACGTGTGCCGGGACGGGAGTTAGCGGCCCGGTTCAAGCCTGGCTGAGTGGGAACAAGTCGAGTGGGAATAATAGGGCCAAATTTGTCCCATCGATTCCTATTTTGTCCCATTTCCCACTGCTGGCATGCCGGATTCAAAGCTAAATTGCCGCACTCGAGGTGTCGTAAGGCTGAAATTTACAAATTCCATCCCATTCCGTCCCATGTTGTCCCACTGGGCTACCGGCGGGAGTTGAGCAGCAGTGGTAGTCTCCGTGAGTCGGGACGAACCGGTATGATGCCGGACTGGATGTATAGAACAATTGAACGCTAACATTCAAAAGATGGCAAGCAGGAGGAAACTGTTGACCGCGTACGAATGAAGGTGGTTGATTAGTCTTAGCGACCTTCGTGCCTGCGTTTGAGGCCACTGAATTCCCGTTCTCGCAGGGATGACGGTAGGGGGCGGGAATGACGGGATGACGGGATGACGGAAGGGAGGCGGGATGGCAAATGCGCAAAGGAGAGGGGAGAGGGCGCACGGCTGTGCGCCCCTGCTGGTGAAGCCAACGATCCTTTAGTGCGGGATATCGTCCTCACCCTAACCATCTCCCTCTGGGAAAGGGGATGTTGGGGCCTTATTCGACAAACTCACCGCTGACGGATTCTAAGTCAGGGTCTACCCTGGACCGGGGAAGTATTATTCGCCGTGCTGGACGACGGCTCCGGCGGCTTTCAGGGCGGCGATTTCGGCGGGACCGTAACCGGCCTCGGCAAGAATTTCGTTGGTCTCGGCACCAAGGAGCGGTGTCGGGCGGCCCACACGCGCCGGCGTTCCCGAAAGCTGCGCCACAACACCCAGGTGATCGGCCATTCCCATACCGGGATGTTCGCGGCTCACGATAAGGCCGGCCTTTCGAACGTCAGGATCATCGTGGTAGTCCGGGATGCCGAGATTCTCGATGGCGCTTAAGCCTGCCTGATTCAGGCTCTTGATCCAGCCCTGCCGGGAGCCGCCAGCGAAGGTGGCAGAGAGAGCCTCGGACAGGGCGCTATCGTTGGCCAGCCTGGACCCGACGTTGCGGAAGCGTTCGTCGGAGGCAAGGTGGGCGAACTCCGGGAGGGAGGTCAAAGCGGCCCAGTCGGAGTCGCTGGGGCAGTGGATGCACAACCAGCCGTCGTCGGCCTGGTACAGACCCGACAGGGCGGATAATCCGCGAACACCGAGGCCCTCGGGATCGTTGCGCTCGTAACCCTCGTAGTCGAGGAAATATGGGGACTGGAGCAGGCAGGCGGTGAGGGCGAGGCCGCCGTCGACGGACTGGCCCATGCCGGTGCGGTTTCGCTCGTGAAGAGCGAGGGCAATGGAGTAGGCGCCCAACAGTCCGGTGCCGTAATCGTTCATGGGGTAGGGCAGGAGCTGGGGGGCGTCGTCGCGGCCGCCTCGGCGGACCTGAATGCCGGTGGTGGCCTGGGCGAGCTGCTCCCAGCCGGGGCGCTCGGCCCATGGGCCATCGTAGCCGAATGCGTTGGTCGAGGCGTAAACGATGTCGGGCTTGCGCTTGCGGACCTCATCGTAGCCGATGCCCATACGAGCCATGGCACCCTTGCGGTTGTTTTCGACCACGACGTCTGCAGTCTCGAGGAGCTTCCAGAAAACGTCTCTGCCCTCGGACTTCTTGAGGTCGATCTGGATGCTGCGCTTGCCCCGGTTGACATCGAGATTGCCGCCGTAGTCGTAGGGCCGGCTGGGGTCGTCGATCTTTATGACGTCGGCGCCGAACTCGCCGAGAGTGCGGCCGCAAGTGGGACCGGCGAGCACGATGCAGAGGTCAAGGACGCGGACGCCCTGGAGTGCGGCCAGAATTTCCTCACGGCTGTCGAATCGCTGGCCAGGGGGCGCCGCCCGAATTTCTGCGAGAGCCGACTGGGTATGTTCGCCGAGTGTGGGCGCGCGGCGTGGAGCAGGGCCGGGAGTACCGCGGAGGCGAGTTGGAGGGCCGGGTTGTTTCATCATTCCGTGCTCGGCGTCATCGACCTCGACGACCATGCCACCAGCGATGGCGTGCTCATGGACTAGCCATTCGTCGACGGTCTTGCAGACGGTGCAGGCGCCGCCGGTCTCGGCGATGGCGTCCTCCCATTCCTTAGCGGTCTTTTCCCGGAACAGGTTGGTAACCCGGTCACGCCACAGCTCGATGGTATCGGGGCTGACATCGGCGCCGTAAAGGTCTTCCAGGTCCTCGATCCACTCTGGGCGGCCAGCAGCCTCGAGGAACTGGCTGGCGAAGCGTTGGTACATTCCGTGATTCTGCACATAGCGGCCATCGGCGCATTCGTACTGGTGCGACATCACGTTTCGGGGCAACTGGAAGAGGTCAGGGGGGTTGATCTCGTGGAAATTTGACAGGTGGCGTCCCATGGCGGCGAACATGGCGCTGTGCAGCGGCACCTCGATTCGCTGACCCTTGCCGGTGCGCTGCCTTGCGATGAGGGCCATGGTCACCGAGACCGAGCCGATGATTGCGGCGAAGGTGCTTGCGGAAGGCAGGGGCAGGAAGAGCGGCTCGTCCATGCCGGCGACGCCGTGATGGGCGCCCGTGGCGGCGCTGACAATGGTCTCCCAGCCGCGGTCGTTGCGGTGCGGACTGTCTTCGCCGAAGCCGGGCAGGGAGCAGTAGACGAGGCCGGTGTTGCCGCCAGTGGACCCGTAGCCGATGCCGAGGCGGTCGGCCACGCCGGGGCGGAAGTTTTCGATCAGCACGTCGGCCCAGCCGATCAGTTCTTGGGCCTGCTTGAGGCCGCCGGGAGACTTGAGGTCGAGCTCGACGGAGCGCTTGCTGCGGTTCCACGTGGCGAATGCGGGCTCGGTGCGAGCCGGGTCGCCGCCGGGGCGTTCGACCTTGATAACGTCGGCGCCCTGTTCCGCAAGGAACATGCCGAGCAGCGGGCCGGGGATGTACTGGCCGAATTCAACAACCCTGACGCCGCGGAGGGCGCCCTGGGTCCCGGTGCCGTTCTGAAGGGTGGTCATGGTTGGTCTCCGTGATGTTAGGTTCGGGAGCGCCTAAACCAAAGCCAAGGTGGGATGTGCATTTGCCTGAGGCGAGGAATCGTGCTGGGAATTCGGCAGCAGTGCTTCGGCCCGTGACTGCAGTACCGTCCGGCAGCGGCGCCTCACCTCGTCTCTCCGGCTGGCCAGCCCGGCCAGGAAGTTGCCGACCCTTTCCTGCACCGCCGCCCTGCTGCCCAGGCAGAGATTGCCCGTCGCCTCCTCTCTCGCCCAGCCCCAGACCGCCTCATCGGAGTTGAAGTCCGGGCTGTACCCCGGCAGGTTCACCAACCGCAGGTCAAGTCCGGGCGTCCGCAGATATTCCCGCACCGCCTCGCCACGATGGGCCGGCGCGTTGTCCCAGATGACCCGCATCGGCTCTGGATGTTTTTCCCTCAGTTGCTTCAGGAAGGCAACCGAGGTCCCGCTGTTGCTGTTGCCCTCCAGTTCCATCCATTCCACCTCACCCGTCTCCAGGCACACCGCCGAATAGTAGTTGGCCTTCTCCCCATACCGCGGGCTGGTCGAGTCCACCAAAGCAGGCTGGCCCTTCAGCACCCACTTGCCCCGCAGTTCCGCGTCCGCCCGGAAGTGGGCCTCGTCGGCAAAGAATATCCTGGCTTCAGTCCGTTGGGCCTCCTCCCTCAGGACGGCGTACTCCGCCACGAAAGCCTCCCGCTTGGCCTCATCAGCCTTGAGCAACCGCTTCTTGGGCCGCTTGAAGGCAAATCCCAAGCGGTGCATCCAGTTCAGGCAACTGCTGCGGCTCAACTCAATGCCGAGGCGCTCCGAGGCAAACCGCCGCACCACCTTCCAATACCAGTTGGCCATACCGATGCCCGACGAAGCGGGAGGCTGTTGCACCGCCTCTTTCAATTCCTCCTGCTGCGCTTGGTCAAGGGCGGGGGGGAACCACCGGTCTGCTCGAATATCAGGGCTGCAGGCCCTCCCTCGCCGAAGGCCGACGCCCATCGGCCAATAGTGTGTGGGTCCCTTTCCAGAGTCTCCGCCGTGGCCGCTGCCGTCCAGCCCTGGGCCAGCAGCAGCACGGCGTACCACCTCTCCCGCTCCCTGGGCGTCGGCGCCAGGATCATCCGCTGTCGCAAGTCCTTGACTTCCATCCGCCACTGTTCCAGACACCGGTCTATCTCCCTCACGCCCATCACCAACCCCTCGTAACTCCCGAGACCAGCTAACCCAGTTCCTTCACAAATTTACCCTGTGCAACTGCGTATTTCACCTTGGCTTTAGTTTAGTGGCGATGGGCCTTCATTTCCAGCTTGACCATGCGGCCGGTCTTGGCCGACTCGATGGCGGCGTCGGTGATCCGAGCGGCGTGGAGCCCGTCCTCGCCGGTGGCCGCGGGATCGCGGTCGTGCTCAAGGGCGTCGTGGAAGTCGTTCAGCTCGGCGACGAAGTTGGCGAGGTAGTCATATTCGTAGGATGTGCTCCCGCTGGTGGAGGCGCTGACGACTTCCATGCTTCCAAGGCGGGCCTCCCAGACGGTCTCCTTAGTGGCTATGCGTCCGTCGGAGCCGTAGAGGGCGAGGTCGTTCTGGGTGTCGGGGAGCATGCGGCCGCACATGACCTGCGCGATGGTGCCGCTGGTCATGCGCAGGGCGATGGTGGCGATGTGCTCCAACGGCTGACGGTCGGTCTGGCCGTCGGTCATGGCGACGACCTCGACGACCTCCTCCCGCAGCAGGAAGCGCATGAGATCGAAGATGTGGACACCAAGTCCGACCAGGACAGAGGCGTCGCCGATGAGCTCCGGGGTCTCCCACCACGCACGCAGGCCGGTGCGGGCCAGGTGCTCGGGCTCGCCGCGGTTGCCGCGTCCCCACTGGCCGTGGGCGAGGCGAATGCGGCCGATAGCGCCGTCGTCGATGAGCTGGCGGGCCCAGAGGTGGGCCGGATGGAAGCGAAGTTCAAAACCCATACCGAGTCTAACACCATGATCGCGGCACGCATCTACCATGGCGGCGGCGTCGGACACAGTGGTCGCCATAGGCTTTTCGGCCAAGACGTGCTTGCCGGCGGAGGCGGCGCGGATGGTCTGCGGTGCGTGCATGTAGTTGGGGGAGGCGACGAATACTGCGTCGATTCGAGAGTCGGCGAGGAGGTCATCGAGGTTGCTGTAGGCGGTCTTAGCGCCGTGCTTTTCGGCGAAGGCGTCGCCACGGTCCTGGTCGCGGCTGTAAACGGCGACCAGATTCGCGTCCTCGGCCAGTCTCATCGCCGGGGCGATTTTCAGGTCGGCGTGAGAGCCAATGCCGACAATTCCCCATCCAAGCGACAACGTGGTGCTCCTATTTCTCGATCCGTAACAAGAGATTCAGCCCCGCGTCCACTGTGACCTTTCCGGCGGTGATCGTGATCGTGCGTGGCATTGCCGGCTCCCCTGCCTATTGGCCGCGCCAGTCGGCGAAGCGGCCGGGAGCGAAGTTCTCGATGGGGAGGAGGGTCTCGCCCTGGGTGATGAGGTCGGCGACGGACTTGCCGAAGCCCGGGGCGAGCAGGATGCCCTTCTTGCCTGCGCCGGTGGCGAGCCAGGCGTTGTTGTAGCCAGGGACGCGGCCGATGATCGGCAGCCAGTCGGGCGTCACAGGGCGGAGGCAGGCGGTGTGCATGACCAACTCGGCGTCGGCGATCGCGGGCAGGATGCGCTTGACGCCCGCGAGAATACGCTCTCGCGTTTCCGGCAGGGGCTGGCGGTCGAAGCCTCGCCAGTCCTCGGTGGTGCCGCACCAGGCTAGGCCGTCGGACTTGGCGTAGATGCTGGCGCCATCGCCGGAGACATCGTGCTCCAAGGGGTCTCCCGGCAGTCGCATGCGGAGGATCTCCCCCTTGAGGGGATCTACGGGGATATAGGTATTCAGCCAGCTCTCGGCCTGGCGGGACCAAGGGCCCATGGCCAGCACGACTTCGCCGCACTCGATCTCTCCGTCTTCCAGCAGGACGTGGCTGACCTGGTCGGCCCGGATTTCCAACCCCCGTACCGTGCCGGGCCTTAGCCTGGACCCTGCGTGCTGGGCGGCCGCGGAGAGTGCCAGGGTAAACCCCTCACTGTCGAGCTGGTAATTGCCTCGCTTGAACACGCTTCCGGAAAATTTGCCGGTTATGCGTGAGTCCAGCTCGCGCACCTGGAATTCATCGGCCAAGGAGGCTGAGAAGCCGGGAGTGAGGCTGAACCTCTCAACCAGTTCCTGCAACCCCGGATGAGCGGCCTCTTCAAATGTAAGCATGATTTCGGAAGCCTGCCGAAGCTGGTAGTCAATTTCCGAAAGCGAGCTCAATTCGGCGTAAAGGCCCTTGTGGAGGATAAAGGATTCCCAAGCAAATTCGGCCAGGGGGCCCGGGATCCCGTGGCCAGTCAGGGGGTTCAGGCCGCCAGCGGCGTACCCCGATGCCTGGGAGCCCACGCCCTCTCGCTCGATGATGGTGCTGGTGAGGCCGGCTAGGCCGAGATAGTAGGCGACAGCGCATCCGGCGGCGCCGCCTCCGATGATTGCTACGTCAGCCGATTCAGGCATTTCGTCATCCGATGCTGGTCGTTTCCCGTGGCAGCCGCCACGTGGCGCGGGCAAACCGCTGAGGTTAGAATGGAAAGAGAATATGAACTACCCGACTGGAGTATATCTATGCCTATCTACGAATACTATTGTCCCAAATGTGGTCGCGATTTTGAGCTGATACGCCCGGTCTCCCAGTCGGATACCCCGGCGGAGTGCAGCGAATGCGGAGAACCAGCCCAGCGCCAGCTATCGAATTTCGCCTTCCGCTCGAACACGTTCACTGCTCCCAAGTTCAAGGCCTCGCTGGCAAAACCCATGCGTTCGCGACCTGAAACTCCGGCGAGCTAGCGACCTTCGGCCGCCGCCTCGGCGCGCGCCTCGTTGCAGATTATGCAGGTGCAGGCGGCGCGGAGAAGGCGGTAGGTGTAAATGCCCGTGTAGTGGGTGTCGTCCCAGAGGAACTGCATCCCGTAGTTGCCCACAGGCAAATGGTCAACGGCCTGCACGTTCTGCGGGACCGAGCTCGGGTCCAGTATGGGCTTCCCTGTCATTTCTTCGACGCAACTGGCGCAGGGACAGCGGAGGCGCAGGTACCGGTGAGGGTATGGGCTGCGATGGCCGTCGTCCCATAGTATGACAATCGCGCTGCCCTCGAGGTTGATCTCGCTTGGGAATACTGGCTGTTGGTTCAATTTCTCACCATGCTAAAAGGGAATGGCGCGAGCATAGGCGCAAAAGAATTGTACTAAGCCACTCCGTCCCGCTTGTCCATTCAAGATTGGGGTTGAGCCTGAACGTCGGCGAGGCGGGCCGGACGCGGCAGTTCGTCGGGGTCTATCGTAATTTCGATGATGCTGGGCTTACCTGCGCTCAGGGCCTCCAGCATAGCGTTGCCGACGTCCTCAGGGCGCTCCACGTAATAGCCTGCACCGCCAAATAGCTCGGCGTACTTGTCGAAGCGGGGGTTGAGTGTGTCGGCCCCGACATACCGCTCGTTGAAGGCGTAGCGCTGATAGGCTTTCTCGGAACCCCAGCTCCCGTTGTTCATTATCACGGTCACCACCGGCAGGTTGTATTCCACGGCGGTGGCGAACTCCTGGGCGTTGAACAGGAAACCGCCGTCGCCGTTGAAGTTGACCACGGGGCGGTTGGGAGCAGCGAACTGCGCGCCGAGGGCTGCGGGGAAGCTGAAACCCAGTCCGCCCAGGTCCAGTGAGGTCATCAAACTGCGCGGCTGGAAAAAGTCCAGGCGGTCCTGCCCGAAGTTGGGCGCCAGGCCCGCGTCCAGAGCGACGATGGCATCGCGCGGCATCACCTTCCGCAACTCGGCGTACACTCGCTGGGGCTTCATGGGCAGGCTGTCCAGTCGCTCCTCGCCACGCAGGCGGTCGGCGCGACGGGCGGCCCAGCTCTTGACCTCGTCGACCCACAGTGGGTTGACTCGGGGTTCGCGCTGGCGGAGTTCCTCGAGTAGCCCCTCGGAAACGGCGGCCGCATCTCCCTCGATACCTACGGCAACGGGGTAGTTGCGGCCGATCTCTTCCGGGTCGATCTCAATCTGAATGATTTTTGCATCTGCGGGAATGAAACGGTTGTCGTAGAAAGTGGTGGACTGGCTGAGACGGGTACCAACGGCCAGGATCACGTCGGCCTCGCGGACCGCCTCGATCCCCTCTGAAGCCCCCAGGCGGCCCAGGTGCCCCAGGAAGTTGGGGTGGTCTGATGGGACAGCGTCGGCCCTGCCGTAAGAAGTAACGATGGCAGCGCCCGTGAGTTCGGCGAGGCTGCAGACCACGCTCCCGGCATTGCTCCACTGCACACCGCCACCGGCAACGATGACCGGGCGCTGCGCAGATGCCAGCACGTCGGCGGCCCTCTGGATCAGGCCGAGGTCGCCACGAGAGCGGGTCTGTCCCGCGCGGTAAGCATTTGGGGGCAGCAGGTCGAGCTCGACCTCGGCGCCGGGGAGCAGGTCGCGAGGGATGTCCAGCAGCACAGGCCCCATTTTGCCCGACGTGGCAACGCGGAAGGCGTGGCGCAGCGCATCGGGCAGGCGGTCGATTCGGTTGATGGGGAACGCAGCCTTGGTGATGGGCTTGAACAGCGCGACCTGGTCAAATTCCTGGGTGGAGTTGCGGTACTGGTCGCGGCGGGACGCGGAGGGCGCGATCACTACCACGGGCGAGTGGGCGACATAGGCTGATCCAATACCATACGTCAGGTTCAGCACACCGGGGCCGTTGGTGGCGAGACAGACGCTGGGGGCGCCAGCGATACGGCTGAAACCGTCGGCCATCAGCGCCGCGCCCTGCTCGTGGCGAACACCGATGAAGTGCATGTCGTCGCGGTCATAGAGCGGATCGAGAATGTCTAGGAAGGAGGAACCGACTATACCGAAAATGTGGGAAACGCCTTCCTGTTTCAGGAGCTCTATTACCGCCTCTCCTGCCTTCAGTCGCTGGGCCAACGCAGTCGCCTCCGGTGCTTTAGATCGATCCGCAGTTTAACACAACGCAGGTTGCGCCCTGTTCGCTTTGCGCTCTCTGCAAGAATTCCATAAAATCAAACGCAAAATCATCAGGCCCCGCCAGGCCCGGAGGAAAACCCCATGGACTATGAGCACCTGTTGGTGGAAGTTGAAGACCGCGTCTTGATCATCACAATGAACCGCCCGGAAGTCCTGAACGCCATGAACCACAAGCTGGACGAGGAACTGCACCACGCGGTGATGTCGGCCAATGAGGACGAGGGTGTGGGGTGCATCGTGATTACGGGCACGGGTGAGCGGGCGTTCTCCGCAGGAGGGGACATTCACGAGCAACGGGTGCACGCCCAGGAATTGACCGAAGAGCAGCTTCAGGCCAACTCCCTCCAGTACCAGAACTGGATGTATGACATTTCCGCGTCGCCCAAGCCGGTCATCGGAATGATGAACGGGCTGGCCTACGGCGGCGGCGCGGTCCTTGCCTCGTGTCTGGACATGCGGACCGGGTGCGAGAACACCAGGTTCCGATTCCTGGCGGTCGCCTACGGTCGCATCAACAGCACTTGGACGCTGACCAACCAGGTGGGCTGGCCGATGGCCAAGGAATTCCTGTTCACGGGCCGGGTCGTGGCAGCCGAGGAGGCCTACCGCGTCGGCCTGCTGAACCACCTGGTTCCGGCGTCGGAACTGCGGGATAAAACTATGGAAATTGCCAAGACCATCGCAGGGCACCGCCCCGAGTCGGTGACTGGCATCAAGGAGATTCTCCTGCGGGACAAGACCGCCGACCTGCGCGGAATGTGGGAGAACGAGGTCAACTTCACCAGCGAGGTCAAAGGCTACGGGGTGGAGCAGGCCTTCCCGGAGTTCATAGCACGTCGTGGGCGGCCGTTGTAGGAAAGGCCAGCCGCCTGCCTTGGCTATTCTGGAATCAGCAATCTGTCAAACGGCAACCGGGGAACCTGAAGGACGATTGCAAAGTCGCTCTCCCATCCTGTCATTCTGAGCCCAGCGAGGAACCTGGTTCCGGCAGGCGAGACCATTCGCCTTGGTCTGGGTAAAGGATTTTGGGACTATGCAATCGTCCTGCCGCCAACAGTGGGACAATTAAAAAGTTGCCGTCATCCCCTCTCATTCTGAGCGGATCGAAGAATCTCATCTATGCCGCCGAGACCCTTCGCTTATGCGCGGCGGTGGCATAGTAGGACTTTGCAATTGTCCTGATTCTGACGGCTATCTCCTTGCAAAAACCCGAGGCAACCCATATCATAAATGTATGCGTACATGCGTTCGATTCACCCGTTGGGCAAACCCAACTTTGGTCGGTCAGGGCCAACTTCGCAACACATTGGAAAAATCCATTCACACCGCGAGTTTCACAGTCAACCCGGCTCCACTGGATGACCGGGAATGACCGGAAATGACCGGAAAAACAGATATTTCAGGCCACTCAGGCCGCACCAGGAAGTGCATCCATGTCTTTCAGCCGCCTAAGGACCCAGGTCGACACACTCATGCGCAAGTACGCCATAGAGCTCGAGGCGTACCGCCTACGGCCCCTCGCACAGGAATTCTGCGACGAAATGGCCGACTCAGTAACCGTCAACAAGGACGCTCCCAAGCTGTCTCTCCTGGAGTGGACCCAGGTTTTCGCCAAGCGGATGATCAGCCGCGGGTTCCGGGGGCAGCACCTCCTGGACCTCCACGACTACTTGAAGCGCTGCCTCGACCGCCGGGTACTCCCCCAGGCCAACGATGTACTGCGTAGCCTGCTGCCCAAAGCCGAAGAGCGCGGCCTCATCCCCCGCTCCCGCCGCCCCGTCTCCTTCTGACCCCGAACGCCCAGTTGAACCCGAACGCCCGGTTAAACCCGAACGCCCGAACGCCCAGCCGCCGCCGGCGTTCTGGTTGAGACGGTTTGCCCACCTCCGATTCGCAACTACCGCGAAGTACGCACTCGCGGAAGCGTGAAGGGGGAATCCAGCGCAGAATGGAGCAACTGACCGCTTTATGAGTAAAGGGTCACCCTGGGCTTGGTGGAAATGAAAAGCACGAGCCATAGTTACGAATGAGCGAGCCAAGTACGATTCATCAGTAGGCGTTTAACAACTCATGCAATCAGAAGACTGGCCCGGCTCAATCGCTGAGGGTGCCCTTCGTGCTGGGAACGGCGTGGGGAGAGCGTGGATCGGGTTCCAAGGCGTCGCGGAGGGCCCGGGCGAGAGCCTTGCACAGTGCTTCGGCCTTGTGATGAGGGTCGATGCCGGTGAGTATCTTGGCGTGGAGGTTGATCTTTCCCTCCAGCGCGACTGATTCGAAGAAGTGCCGTACCAGGGAGCCGGGCAGGGTCTCAACCATCGCGTCGTCGATGGTGGTTTCGACTACGGCATAGCCGCGTCCCGAGCAGTCCAGAGCCACCATTGCGAGCGTTTCGTCCAGCGGCACTATGGCATGACCCATGCGGCGGATACCGCGTGCGTCGCCAATGGCCTCATTGAGAGCCCGTCCCAGGGTAATACCCACGTCCTCCACTAAATGGTGCCATCCGGTGTGGAGGTCCCCCTCAGCCTTGAGGGTGATATCAATCAACCCGTGGCGAGAGATCTGACTCACCATGTGATCGAGGAAGCCATTGCCGGTCTCCACATTGTAGACGCCCGTTCCGTCGAGATTGATTGCCAAGCGTATTTCGGTTTCGCCGGTGACGCGGTGCAGGTTGGCGACGCGGCCATCGGGCAAAGCGGGCAGGTTGGAGGCGTCTACCATTCTAGGCCCCTGTCAGCTCGGCCAGGGCAGCGGCAACCGAATCGTTTTCTTCCGGGAAGCCAACCGACGTGCGCACGCAGTCGATCAGCCTGGGGTTGCTCCAGTGCCGCAGGAATATGCCCCGATTGCAGAGCCCCTCGAACACCCTGGGACCGCTGCCTTCCGGGAGCTTGCACAGGATGAAATTGGCCTGCGAGGGATAGGGCTTTACTGTCGGTATGGCCTCAAGCATGCCGATCATGCGCTCCCGCTCGCTGACGATGGCGTTGACCCTGTCCAGCAGCGCGGGCATGTGGTTCAGGGAAGCAATCAGCGCCACCTCGGCTGCCAGATTGACGTTGTAGGGCGGCTTGACCGACATCATCATTCCGGCGAGGCCGGGATGCATCGCGCCGAGGCCGATGCGCAATCCGGCCAACCCGGCCCACTTGCTGAAGGTTCGCAGCACCACGAGGTTGGGGTACTCATCGAGCAACGGCATCACGGTCTGGCCGCTGAACTCGTAGTAGGCCTCGTCTACAATCACAAGGATCCCCGTATCCAGGAGCGACCGTACCTCCGCCTCGCTTGGCATGTTGCCAGTGGGGTTGTTGGGAGAGCAGACGACTATAACCTTTGTGCGCGGTGTGATGGCGAGCTTGATGCCCTCGAGGTCAATATCGAATTTATCGTCCCGGGGAACGGAGACCGCTTGCCCGCCGCAGATCTCGGCGCCCAGAGAGTACATGCCGAATGTGGGGGTGAGGTTGATGATGTTGTCGCCCGGCCCAATGAACATCCGGAAGAGCATATCGATCAGCTCATCGCTGCCGTTGCCGGCAATTATGCGTTCTGAGTCGACGCCCACGTAACCGGAGAGAGCCTCCCTGAGCTGGCGCTGTTCCGGGTCGGGGTAGTGATTGAAGTTGGAGAAGTCGGCCAGCGCCTCGGCCACGGCGGGTGAGGGGCCATAGGGGTTCTCGTTGCCGTTGAGCCGGATGATCTTATCCTGCGGGATTCCGGCCCGCTCGGCCATGACTTCCACTGGCTCGACGCCCTGGTAGACGCCCAGCCCGCGGATGTGCGGAAGCATAGATTCTTGCAGCTGTTCGGTGAATTCCGGCATCTCTACCTGACCTGACTTGCGGTACCTGACTTGCGCTGTTGCGTAGTGGCGGAGATTACGCGACTGTAGACTTCAAGGAGTCCAGCCTCACCTGGACCGCGCCCGCGTGGCCGGCCAGACCTTCAGCGTTGGCAATCTGCACAGCTGCCGGGCCAAGGTGCAGGAAGTCCGTAGGGCTCAGTCCCACCACTGGCATGGTCCGCAGGAAATGGTGAACGCTGAGGGCCGAGCCGAACCGGGCCGTGCCGCCAGTGGGCATGACGTGGCTGGGGCCGGCTATGTAGTCGCCCATGACCTCTGGGGAGTATTCGCCCAGGAACAGGCCGCCAGCGTGTTGGATGCGGTCGACCCAGCTCCATGGCTCACGCGTCAGCAGGCACAGGTGCTCAGGAGCGATCCGGTTCACCAGTTCAACGCCCTCGTCCAGGGAGTCCACGAGCACCACGCGGCCCTGGCGCTCGAGGGCCTGCCGGGCCACTTCGCCCCGGGGCGCGGCTGCGAGTTGCAGTTCAAGCTGCGAATCAACCCTGGCAATCAGATCCTCGCTGTCGGTGACCAGGATGGCAGTAGCCAGAGGGTCGTGCTCGGCTTGGGCGATGAGGTCAGCGGCGCAGAACTCGGCGTTCGCGCCGTCGTCGGCAAGGATGATCGTCTCAGTCGGGCCGAAAACGCCGTCGATATCCACAGAACCCTGCACCAACTTCTTGGCGTAGGCAACGAATATGTTACCGGGGCCGCAGATCTTATCTACGCGACGTATGGATTCTGTCCCGTACGCCAGGGCTCCGATGGCGGGTACCCCGCCGACCTGGTACATGGCATCCACGCCCGCAATCTTGGCGGCGGCAACCACGGCTGGATTGAGGGGTTGCGACCCGGTGCGAGGGGTGGTGAGAATAATTTCCCGCACGCCTGCGACACGGGCAGGAATGACCGTCATCAGAACTGTGGAGGGGTAGGCGGCGCTTCCACCCGGAGCGTACACGCCCACACGTGCGAGAGGACGCACCAACTCGCCCAGCCCCTGTGCAGGGTCCATCCATTCGCCTGGCATGGTTGACTGGTGGAAGGAGCGTATTCGCTCCGCGGCCAGTTCGAGAGACTGCCACAGTTCTGGGGTGACCTGCTCGCTCGCGGTGTCCAGCTCTGAGTCGGGAATCCGGAAGTCCTCAAGGTCTGCTCCGTCGAGCAGCTTGGCGTAGTGACGGACGGCGACGTCGCCATCCCTCCTGACGTCAGCCAGCATACGTACGACCGACTCGACCGGAGTAACGCCCTCGCCGAAGGCCTGGCGAGTTCGTTCCAGAACCGACTCGGGCAGAGAGGAAAGATCCAGCGGGTCGATGCGGGCCAAGACGTTTTCTGCGTTTTCCGCGCCGCGAATGATGTTCAGGTTAGAGGATGGCACTTGGCTGCTCCGGTGATGTGAGTTGGACGTTTTGTGTCAATTCGGCAAGAATTCCCGGACGTGGGCGATGGTGGCGGCGACGGCTTCGCGGCGATAGTTCTCCACTTTCGCCTCTGGGATTCTCTGGTAAACCTCATCGAGGCTATGCGGCATCCGCTCCAGGAACAGGTCAACGGTACGCTGCACGTCTTCGTTGTCTCGGTACATGCGATTGAGGGCAAACTTGAGGCGGGACCATTCGAACTCGCGACATACGAATCCTGCGACTCTCTCCTTCCATTGACGGAGCAGACCGTCTTCAAAAAAAGTTACTGACACGTCCTCATCGCCGCAGGAGACGGCAGCACCGGCGTTCATCGGCCCGCTGACGTCGGGCAGAGACAGTCGATCCATGTCCAGCTGAACGGCGCGATCCCACATGTCGGCCTGGACCTGATCGGCGGTCAGACGCGTACCCTCGTTGGATGTGTCGAAGTTTGGGCGATAAACCGTGGTGATCCACACTTCGTCGGATGCGAGGTGACAAATGTACCCGAGGAGGAACGATCGGGTCGCTGAGGAATGGAGTCCCTCGTCCAGCAATTCAGGGTAGTTGTTGAACATGGTGCGGGTCCCGGTGCCCACCTCGCTGACCGAGAGGGGAGCGAAGTGAGTTTGTTCGCGCGGCCACTTGGTCATTGCGCGGATGTCGGGGGAGGTGGAACCGAGATAGAAACTCCCGATGTGATCGTAGACGTAGTTCCAGTCCAGCTGCTCTGCGACCTGGTTAGCCAGATAGATGTGCATTGGCAGGTTGGGCATTCCTGTCGTCCTGGGCCCCGGCCCCTGGGAAGGTTGATCCCTTGCCTTATCCCAACCCCAACCAAAACAGGCGGGCGCAAGAGGATATGCTGGGATTTTTGTATTCTATCCCGTTGGATTGTGCTTGTCGAACCTTAGTTTCGCTACCAGCTGAAAAACTCCTCGTATGCGTGGGAGTGGCTATCGAACAGGTAGGAAAGCTGAGAGGCGGCCACGTCAACCGCGCCGCATCCCCTAAGATGATCAACGGCCTCCAGCAGTTTGTCCTTCTTGACCAGCAGGCTCACTGAGAACCAACCCTGCTCTTCCACGTTGTAGACACGGGCCACGGTTGGGCCGCGCAGACCAGCCAGAGCGGGGCGGGCCAGCACCATAGCACTGACAGCCTCGGCTGAATCTCCCTGAACGTTTGCAGAAAGTCGGTAGTAGGGTTCTGCCCGCATGTGGGCTTCCATCATCTCGGTGAGCCCACGGGCCAGCTCCCGGGAGCCCGGTGAACGAGCGAGCAATTCCGCATTGGCAACGAGACAAGCCTGCGAACTCAAGACCGTGCCGTCTTCCAGGATCTTGAGCCGATTTTCCTTCAGCGTGGTGCCGGTGGCGGAAAGATCGGCTATGAGGTCGGCGTATCCGGCAATTGGAGCGGCTTCAAGGGTGCCGGATGCCGGTGCGAGTGTGAAGTAGTTGATCCCGCGGTCGTACAGGAACTCGCTCAGGAGGCGCGGGTACTTGGTGGCGATGCGGAGTTGCTTCCCATGTTGCCGGAATTCAAGCGCCAGGTCAGCCAGATCGGCCAGCGAGGTTACGTCCAGCCACGAATCCGGAACCGCCAGTACGAGATCGCACCGTCCGAAGCCCAGGTTGTCGACCAGCACGGCAGCGCGGTGTTCGTCCTCGCGGTACTCAAGCAACCGGTCCAGGCCTGTGATGCCCAACTCGGCGCTTCCCTCCTCCACCTTGGCCGTGACATCGGCGGTGCGCTGGAAGAGTACCTCAACGCCAGGAATGGCGGGGACGCTTGCGGTGTAGCGTCGGGCGTTGGGGCGGCGTACCGTCAATCCGCAAGCGCGCATGAAGTCGAGGGTCGGCTGATGGAGGTCGCCGTCACTGGGCAACAATAGCCGTAAGGAATGCTTGCCTAGCTTGGCCTCGAAGTCATTCATAGCTCGGATGCAGCCCACCTATCCGGGAAGAAAATCGACTGGTAGAACAAATAATTTCCGGCAGGGATCACAAGCCTGATTCGGGCGCGACCGGTCACCGAGCAACAAGACTTGCCTGGATGGGTAAATGGCATTCCGTTAGATATCGTACCTCGTGGTTGTTCCATCGGTATCGACCACAATGACGCATATCAGTCCGCGCCTGCCTGCGAACAAGACAGCATCCGCGACGGGAAGTCCGAAAACATCAATTTCTGCGGTTTTCCCCTGTTGCCTGAATTCTGCCGCCACCTTCAGAGCGGCTGGCTGGGCACTTTCACTGGATGGCAACACGAGGATACCATGCCGCGCCATGCCGCCCCCCGGGCCGGCAGCAGTCAACTCGGAGAGGGCATCTAGGTTGTATGCAAACCCGAGCGCAGGAAGCTGCCTGTCTCCGCCAAGGTCGCGGGCCAGGCCGTCGTAGCGGCCACCGCCTCCAAGTGGAGTTGGCCAGGCGGGATGCAAGACCTCGAAAACGATACCGTTGTAGTAGGCAAGTCCGCGAACGAGGCCAAAGTCCAGGACAATTTCTCCAGACCCAGTCTGGCCATCGGGCAACATGCCGATAACGTGCCCAAGCCGGCCTACCGCGGAGGTATCCGCTCCGGCCCTGCGCAGGACTGTCGTCGCTACTGCGAGCGCAGTCTCTGCAGCACCACGAATTTGGGCAAGATCGCACGCGGAATGCAGCGCCAGACTCAATCCCTCTTCCGCGTCTGGTCTGCGAATCTTCCGCAGCAGGCGTTCGACGACCTCTTCCGGCGTTCGTTGTCCCAACTGGTCAAGCGGATTCGAGCGAAGTACTCCCAAAAGGACGGTGCGTGCTTCAGTGTCGTCAAGGCCCTGCACAGCCTGGCTCAGATAGTCCTCTTCGCTGGGCTGCCCAACGATGTGCAGCCGGCGACTCTCCTCTATGAGCTGGGGAATCGCCGCGCTTCCCTCGCTGAGGCGCGGAACATTCTGAACAACGAAGGCCCGGGCTCTCTCGGAAAGGCCGATCGGATCAAGCAGGCTGTTCAACACGTCGAGATCGGCCAACCGCAGCGTCCACCCGGAAATTGCTGCCTCATCTAGGGCCGATGTGGCCAGGGTCAGGAGCTCTACATCCGACAATATGTTCGGACTTCCCAAAAGCTCGGCGCCAATCTGAGTGAACTGGCTTCGTACCGGGGCATCGTCTTCCAGACCGGACCCGTCGAACCGGAACACAGGTCCGCTATAGCACCATCGGGCCGGTAGCTCGATTTCGGAATAATGTTCGAGATAGTGGCGAATTGCAGGGGCGGTGAACTCCGGTCGCAGACTAACTGCACGGCCGGCAGGGTCGTTGAAGCTGAGAAGTTGGGAGGCCAGTTCTCCACCGGACTTCCGTAGGAAAAGCTCGGTTGGTTCTAAGAGGGGAGTATCCAGAGCACGATAGCCGTAACCACGGAAGAGGGTGGTCAACTGTCGTTGAAGAGAATCGCGACGCCGGTGGGGCTCACCGATTAAATCAGACATGCCACGCAACCGCGCAACGGGCCTAGCTGATTCTTCGGCTTGTCGGTACATAGCCTGACGAGACTTTATTTTACACCAAGTGGCGATCGATAGAAATTAGCGGGCGGTTCAATCAGTATCCATTTGGGACAAAAACCTGGGACAGAAACCCGGAAACACGCGCAGAGGTCGTCGCATCTATGGGTGAGCGTTCAGTCCTCCGTCGACATACACCGGCTGACCGGTGGAATAGTCGCAGGACTCGGAGCACAGGTACACGAGGAGCGGTCCGATGTCCTCGGGCCGCCCTTTTCGCCGGAGGGGAGTGTAGCGCACCAGTAGCTCTTCAAGTTGTTGTTCAATGGGCTGTCCAGTGCTGTCGATCCAGCCAGTGCCCAAGGCATTGACTCGGATGTTGTGGCGGCCCCACTCTACGGCGAGGGAGCGAGTGAGGGAAAGCAGGGCGGCCTGGCTGGCAGCAAAGGCCGAACCGTTGACCATACCCCGTTCCGCCAGCTCGGAAAAGACGTTAACTACCCGGCCGTACTCCCGCTGAGCCATTTTGGGCAGGACCTGCTGGGAAAGAAGAAAGGGCATCTTCACGTTGCGCGTCTGCACTTCTTCCCAGCTGAGAGTGGTTATGTCCGCCAAAGGCGCAGCGAACATGCTACGAGCGTCGTTTACGAGGACGTCCACACAGTTGTAGTGGCTATCGAACTCCGCGATCACCCGTTCGGCGCTGACGTCGGAGCCGGGGTTCATGACGGTTCCGTGACTTCCGGAAGGCAAAGGCTCCATCACTGCATCCAACAGTGTTTGAGTGCGGGCTACGGCGAAGACCTGTGCTCCCGATTCGGCGAGGGCCGAGGCGAGGAATGGGCCCTCATCGCCTCCCGACGTTGCTAATATGGCCACTTGTCCCGACAATTCGTATTCCGCCAGAACCGGCATTTTCTTCTCCTGATGTGGTAGTGCAGCCTCTTAACGGCGGAGCTGTGGGATACTCGGAAGGCCGAAGGCCCTATGGTTCCAGCGGAATCACGGGAGCGTGGCCCGTGGGGGTGATTCCGCCGGCTAGTCCGCCACCGTCGGCTATGATCATTTCGCCAGTCATATAGTCGGAGGCGCTGGAAGACAGGAACACGGCCAAGGGGCCGAAATCCTCGGGCTTGCCCAGCTTGCCGATGGGCAGAAAGTCACCCGATCGGGGCAGGCTGGAGGTGGTCGCGCCCATATCACCGGTGGGCACAAAACCTGGGACGATGCTGTTCGCGGTTACGCCATATCGCGCGAGATTGAAGGACAGCACGCGGGTGAGTTGAATCATGCCGCCCTTGCTGGTGCAGTACATGTAAATATCACGGCCGCCGCGCATGCCAAAGCCGGAGGCGACGTTGATGATCTTTCCGTATCCCTGGTCGCACATGGGCTTGGAGACGGCCCGCGAGCAATAGAATGCACCGGTCAGGTTGACGTCCATGATCCGGTGCCACTCTTCATCAGTGATCTTCCAGATGGGCTTGCGGACGTTGTCCTGCACGGCGCCGGCGTTGTTGATGAGGACGTCTACTTTACCGAAACGCTTGGTTGCGGCCTGCATCAGGTTCTCTACCTGCGTGGAATCAGTGACGTCTGTGGCTACCGAGATAGCCTCGCTGCCCAGAGCTTCCACCTCTGCGGCTGCGTCCTCGATGGGACCGGGACGTCTGCCCCCAATGGCCAAGGTGGCGCCCGCTCGGGCGAGGGCACGAACCATTGCGAGCCCGAGGCCTGTACCACCTCCGGTGATTACTATATTTTTCCCATCAAGACTCAGTGATTCGAGCATGGTTTCCCCGGAACTAGGAATTCAATTTGGGTGAAAGGGACGCAGAAAGAGTGACGTCCCCAGCGGTCAAGGTGATCAATTCGCCGCCGTCGGTGCGAAGCAACAGATTCCCCGTTTCGTCGACGCCTGTGGCTTCGCCGGAGACTTTTTCATCGCGGAAGGTGGCTGTAACTCGCTTGCCGATCGTTTCCAGCAAACGGGTCCATTCGGCTATCGGGCCGCCGCCGTTGGAACCGCGCTCGGCCGGTAACCTACGGTAGAGGTCGTCCATTTCAATCAGCAACTGCCGCAGCAATGATTCCCTGGCCACATTTTTGCCTGCGGCTTCGTTAACGCTGATCGCGATAGCGGAAATTTCTTCATCGTCCGCCGGATTCAGCGCCACGTTTATGCCGATGCCGAGAACAGCATAACACACCGTTTGTCCCTCAACCGCACTTTCTGCAAGGATGCCTGCGGCCTTGCGCCCGCTCAGCATCAGGTCGTTGGGCCACTTGATTCTTGGGTCGAGGCCGGCTGTCTTCCGCAAGGCGCGAGCCGCAGCCAAGGCGCCGATAATGCTGATGTAGGGGAGCTGCTCTATGCCGGGGCGAAACAGAACCGAGAGGAGCAGGTTGCCCGGCCGCGAGACCCAGCTGCGGCCCTGGCGTCCCCGGCCCTTTAACTGACGCTCGGCGATGACTACTGTTCCCTCGTCGGCGCCCTCGTAAGCGAGACGGGCAGCCTCGTCCATGGTCGAGCCTAGCTCCGGATAGTAGAGGATTCGAAGTCCCACTATATGGGTGTACAGGCCCTCGCGGACCGCGGAGGAGACGAGGTTGGGCATACGGGCGAGGCCTACCAGCCGTGCTCCAGCTTGTCTCGAAGGACGTTCACCAGATCGGCAACCGGGACGCGGGCCTGATACATCGTGTCGCGGTCGCGCACTGTTACCTGGTGATCATCTAGGGTGTCGAAATCGACAGTTACACAGTAGGGGGTGCCGATTTCATCCTGCCGGCGGTAGCGGCGGCCGATGCTCTGTGCGTCGTCGAACTGAGCGTTGAAGTGGGGGCGCAGCAGATCGTGGATTCTTCGGGCGGTTGGGGTTAAGCGCTCGTTGCGGCTGAGGGGCAGCATAGCTACCGTAACGGGGGCCAGACAACGGTGGAGACGCGAGACCACGCGAACCGTGTTGCCGTCCGGCTCTTCGTCATAGGCATCCAGCCAGAAGGCCAGAGTGGCTCGGTCCACACCGCCGGAAGGTTCGATAACATAGGGGTAGTAGCGAGTCTTCAGATCGTCGTCGAAGTAGCTGAGGTCTTCACCACTGAATTCGGCATGCTGCTTCAGGTCGAAATCGGTGCGGTCGGCGATACCTTCCAACTCGGCCCAGCCCCAAGGGAAGCGGTATTCGATGTCATAGCAGTCCTTGGCGTAGTGGGCCAATTCATCAGAACCGTGACGACGCAGCCGGAGATTTTCGGCGCGGATTCCCAAGTCGACGTACCACTGGAAACGGTCTTTCACCCAGCGGTCCAGCCACTCCAGATCGGTCTCGGGGCGGACGAAGAACTCCACCTCCATTTGCTCGAACTCGCGGGTCCGGAAGGTGAAGTTGCCGGGGGTGATCTCGTTCCGGAAGGACTTGCCAATCTGGCCGATGCCGAACGGAAGCTTCTTGCGGGTGGAATTGACGACGTTAGGGAAGTTTACAAAGATGCCCTGAGCCGTTTCCGGCCGCAGCCATACCTCGCTGGCAGTGTCCTCGACGGGACCCATAAAAGTGCGGAACATCAAGTTGAAGCGTCGCGGCTCAGTGATCTCCCCGCCACAATCAGGACAGCGAAGCTTACGGGCGGCCTCTTCTGGATTGGAAGCATCAGGGTCGATGCCATGCTCCTCCAGCAGATGGTCCTGGCGAAAGCGCTGGTTACAATCGCGGCATTCCACCAGCGGGTCACTGAAGTTCTCGACGTGGCCACTGGCCTCCCAGGTTCGTGGGTGCATCAGGATTGCAGCGTCCAAACCCACCATGTCATCGCGCCCGGCTATGACCGCCCGCCACCAGGCCTCCTTGACGTTGCGTTTCAGCTCAACTCCCAATGGCCCGTAGTCCCAAGTAGATCCAAGGCCACCGTATATCTCGCTGCTCTGAAATACGAATCCGCGGCGCTTGGAAAGGGACAGAATCTTGTCCATGTCGGCATAGGGAAGAGAGCGAGCCAAGGGGAATCCTCCTCACAACAAGTCCGGGCCACATTTTCGAATCTCGACGCAAACAGTATATAAGGAAATTAGTCCGAGTTGCGAATCTGTCGCGAATCTAAGGCTTGCTGGCAATAGCCTCGCCGAAGGCGATGGCGCCGAACGCCCCGGGGTTGTCGCGCCATTCATCCAGCAGGTGCTTCCAAAGCTTGATCTGCTCCGACGTAACAAGCCCGTAGTTGGTGAGCGCGGCAACTACCATCGGGGAGAAGAACCAGTCGGATATGAACCCGTGCAGGAAGGCGACATCGATTGCCGAGCTGTAGGAATCAAAGGATGCCTACACCCGGACATCGGAGAACCCGGCTGCGAGCAGGGCCATTTTCAACTCCCCTACAATATGAGGACGGCCACTGTTGCCCTGGACGAGACTAGCGAAAACGCCCCAGGCATCCGTTATCTCGGAAGGCTGCGGCTCGAGGTAAGAGGAGGAGATGTTGGCCTCGCGGCTGGCGATGATCCCTCCCGGCTTCAGGACCCGTCTGACCTCGGTCAGGGCGGGCTGCGTATTGGGAGTGTACATCAGGACAGCGTGACAGTGGTCCACATAAAAGGTATTTCCACCCAAAAGGAAGGTCGTAGACATTTCCAACGTGAAAAGTCATATTGCCGCTCCCACCGGCACTGGCCGCAGCCCTGGCGAGTTCGATCTGGGACTCCTCCATGTCGATCATGTCGATCATGTCGATTAGGATTGTTCCATGGTGGCTGATGCCGTGGAACTCTCATGGGGCTATACGGTCGGCGAGGCCAACCGAGATGTTCCGGGCCCGCAGCCAAAGTCATACAACTTAAAGCCGGGTTTTAAATGAACAAGCAGACAAGCGGCATGGGTGCTGGCACTGCGGTGGTCGAGGGACTGTCGGAACTCCTCGCTGTAGCCCATCGGGTATGACGAATGGCCCCCAAACTGTTCAGCAATTTCCATCCCTTCCTTTCCTTGTAACGAGATTTGTAGGTTCCATCCTACTGATTTGTATTTGGAGATACCGCGTTTGCACCAACATACTTTCACAGAGGAACGTAGGTCCTAGATTTTTAAGTTACAGAACTCAGTCTGAATAAGATCCTCCGAGGGTTGGTCATCCGAGGGTTGGTTTGAATCGGGCTGACCGGTTCTTGACTTTCGGTCAGCGACTTGATAAGTTTGTTGTCCCACCGAAAGGCGTGCGGAGATTTACCTATGCCTACAGTTAATCAATTGGTTAGAAAAGGGCGCAAGCCTGCTCGCAAACGAACCAAGGCGCCTGCCATGCACTGGGTGCAGAATTCTCTCAGGAACCGCGTAAAGTGGGGCCCAGGGTGTCCGCAGCGACGTGGTGTATGCATCCAAGTACGCACTATGACGCCGAAGAAGCCCAACTCCGCCCTTCGGAAGATTGCCCGCGTGCGTTTGACCAATGGTGTTGAGGTTACCGCGTACATCGGCGGCGAGGGCCACAACCTGCAGGAACACTCTGTGGTACTGATACGTGGCGGCAGAGTCAAAGATCTGCCGGGTGTACGGTATCACGTCGTTCGTAGCGCCTTGGATTGTGAAGGCGTGAACGATAGACGCCAGGGCCGAAGCAAATATGGAGCCACCCGCCCCCGCCGCTAGAAGCGGGGGTTTTCGGCTCCGGAGACTTCACAGCGAAGTCGCATAGAGACCTTGGCGGCAATCGAACAATAAGGTGTAGCGAATAATGTCCAGAAGGAGACGCGCCGAGCGTCGTGTAACCGCTCCCGATCCACGCTTCAACGACGTGGAACTGGCCCGGTTCATCAACAGGCTAATGCTAAAGGGCAAGAAATCCATTGCCCAGCGAGTGGCCTACAACGCATTTACGATTATTCAGAGCGAATCGAACCGCGAGCCGCTGGAGGTATTTCAGCAGGCCGTGCGCAACGCTACTCCTGCGGTGGAGGTGCGGCCCAAACGTGTAGGCGGCGCCACGATCCAGGTGCCCACCGAGCTTCGCATCGAACGTAGCGAGGCACTGGCTATGCGCTGGCTGATCCGCGGGGCCCGGTCGCGGAAGGGCATGCCCATGCGACGGGGCCTGGCAATGGAGCTGATGGATGCCTCACGCGGGGAAGGGTCGGCGGTCCGCCGAAGGGAGGAGTTGCACCGAATGGCAGAGGCTAATCGTGCCTTCGTTCACTACCGCCGGTAATACCGGCGTGCAGTAGCGCAAGGGTTGGTTGCCAGCTTATTCCCAGTGCCCAACGAAATGCAGAAGACTTTCCCGATCGAGAAGATCCGCAACATCGGGTTCATCGCACACATCGACGCAGGGAAAACGACCGTTACGGAACAGGTTCTCTACGCTACAGGACGCATTCACCGCGTTGGCGGCGTGGACGACGGAACCACTGCCATGGACTGGATGCCCCAGGAAAGGGAACGAGGCATTACGATAACTGCCGCGGCCACCACGGCCCAGTGGCAGGATTGCCGCATCAACATCATTGATACCCCAGGGCATGTGGACTTCACGGCTGAGGTCGAACGCTCGCTCCGGGTACTGGACGGCGGCGTGGTTGTACTAGATGCTGTGGCTGGAGTGCAGTCCCAGTCGGAAACGGTCTGGCGCCAGGCCGACACCTACAACGTCCCTCGCATCTGCTTTGTCAACAAAATGGACCGCGTTGGCGCCAGCTATGAGCGGACCCTGGATTCGGTTCGACGTCGCCTCAAAGCCAACCCTGTCCCAATTCAGCTTCCCATGGGCGAAGAGGCAGAGTTCCGCGGCACCATCGACCTAATTGGGGGCCGGGCCATCGTTTACCCGCTGGGCCGGGGCGCGCGGACCAGCGCTGAGGACTACGAAGACGTTCCTATTCCTGCCGAGTTCAAGGACGACTATTACCGTTACCGGCAGGAGATGATCGAGAAAATTGTAGAGACGGATGAGCAGTTGCTCATCCGTTATCTTGAGGGCGAGGAACTCTCCCCGGAGGACCTGCGAGCGGCGCTGCGGCGCGCAACCATCGCCCGCGAACTCGTGCCGGTGCTGTGCGGCAGCGCCATCTCCGGCAAGGGCGTTCACCCTCTGCTGGATGCCATTCTTTGGCTCCTCCCTTCCCCAGCGGATGTGCCGCCCGTGGAGGGAGTTAACCCCCAGACCGAAGAGACCGAGCTCCGCCACCCGGACACGGACGGGCCGCTGGCCGCGCTAGCTTTCAAGGTGGCGACCGACCCTTACGTGGGTCGTTTGGTGTTCCTGCGTGTCTACTCAGGGCGAGTCAAGTCCGGCGCTTCGGTGCAAAACGTGTCCCGCAAGGGCCGCGAGCGGCTGGGGCGTCTGCTGCAGATGCACGCTAATCACCGGGAAGAACTCGAAGACGTAATTGCAGGCGACATCTGCGCGGCCGTAGGGCTGAAGAACACGTTCACCGGCGACACTATCTGCGCGGACGTGGACCAAGTGATACTGGAACCGCCCAAGTTCCCCAGCCCGGTGGTATCCGTGGCCATTGAGCCGATGACTCGCGCTGACCAGGACCGCCTCAGCGATGCTTTACGCAAGCTGTCCGATGAGGACCCCACTTTCGTGGTGCGGTTCAATGATGAGACCGGCCAGACCGTAATGTCTGGTATGGGTGAGTTGCACCTAGAGGTGCTTGTCGACCGAATGCGCCGGGAATTTAACGTCGAGGCTCAGGTCGGCCGGCCGCGGGTGTCCTATCGCGAAACTCTGACGCGTCCCTACCGCTCGGAGGCCCGCTTTGTGCGGCAAACGGGAGGCCACGGCCAATACGGCCACGTGGTTCTTGATCTAGAGCCTCTGGATCGAGGAGAGGGCATCAAGTTCGTCAACGACATCGCTGGAGGAGTGATACCGCGCGAATACATCCCGGCGATAGAACGTGGGGTGCGTCAGGCACTGGACAATGGGCCGCTGGGCGGTTATCCTCTTGTTGATTTAAAAATATCGCTGGTGGATGGTAGTTTCCACAACGTAGATTCTTCTGAAATGGCCTTTCGGAGCGCTGGAATGATGGCGATCCGGGAGGGCGTGAGCAAAGGCGGACCCTGTCTATTGGAGCCCATTGCAGAGCTTGAAGTTGTCACACCGGCCGACTACTTGAGTGATGTGATAGGTGATCTCGGCACCAGGCGGGCCCAAATCCGAACAATCGAGGGGCAGGAAAGCGCACAGACGGTGCGGGCGCTTGTACCGCTTGGGGAGACGTTCTCCTACACGACAGCGCTGCGCTCCTTAAGCCAGGGGCGGGCCTCCTTTACCATGGAGTTCCGCTACTATGAACCGGTTCCCGAAGGGTTGCTCCGAACCCTGCTTTAGCCGGTCACCGCTAGAGCATTGGGCACGGCTTCGGTGCAGTTTTTCGGGTTTAATATTCTCGCCCCCCAGGGGCATCTATCAGAGGCAGGCTGAAGAAGGCGTATGCAGGCAAGGCAGAAAGTCAGGATCATCCTGAAGGCGTTCGATCACAAGATGCTGGATCTTTCGACCGGCCAGATTGTGGAGACCGCCGAGAGGACCGGCGCAAGGGTCGCCGGACCAGTTCCCTTGCCCACTCACATCCGTCGGTTCTGTGTCATCAGGGGCCCACACGTCGACAAGGACTCGCGGGAGCATTTCGAAATCCGCACTCACAAGCGCCTTATCGACATATTGGAGCCCACCTCCAAGACCATCGATTCGTTGACCAGGCTGAACCTGCCCGCCGGGGTAGACATTTCCATTAAACTCTAAGGTTCGATTTTTTTGGAGTACCTCCGGCTTTTGCCGGACGGTTGTGAAGGCAAGCTCGATATGCTTCGGGGATTTCTTGGCAAAAAAATTGGCATGACTCAGATTTTTCGAGAGAACGGCATCGTTGTCCCAGTGACTCTCATCGAGGCTGGCCCGTGCATTGTAACGCAGGTCAAGACGATGGATAGCGACGGATACGAGGCCGTACAGTTGGGCTTCGGCGACAAAAGTCGGCCCAACAAACCCATGCAAGGGCATTTCCGTTCTAGCCGAGTCAGCCGCTATGTCCGTGAGGTGAAGGCGGATGACCCCTCGGAATACACCGTGGGTCAGACCGTGGGGCTCGACATTTTCGCGGAAGGCGAGAAGGTCGATGTCATAGGACGCTCCAAGGGCCGGGGATTTGCCGGCACAATGAAACGCCATGGCTTCGGGGGCGGACCCCGGACTCACGGCCAGTCGGACCGGGCCCGTGCCCCCGGATCAATTGGAGGCGGCACCACCCCTGGAAAGGTGTTCAAGGGCCTCAAAATGGCGGGGCACATGGGGAACCGCCGCATCACGGTAAAGGGGCTCGAGGTTGTCGGCATAGACACCGACCGAAACATCCTAATGGTAAAAGGGGGCATCCCAGGAGCTCCCAATAGCCTAGTTCAAATCAGAAAGGTGGCGTAGCCAGTCAGGCAGCAAAACAATGGAAGTCGTAGTAAGAAATCAGACGGGCGAAACCGTTGATAGCATTGAGCTCAACGACGCCGTCTTCAACGTGCCCATGAATCGGACCTTGGTCCATCAAGCAATGGTCATATACCAAGGGAATCGGCGGCAGGGTACCCACGACACGAAGACCCGCGCAGAGGTCTCAGGTGGTGGCCGGAAGCCTTGGATTCAGAAGCACACTGGCCGGGCCCGGCAGGGGAGCACCCGGTCGCCCCAGTGGAGGCACGGCGGTGTGGTCTTCGGGCCGCATCCGCGAAGCTATCGCAAGGCATTGCCCAAGCGAATGAAGCGAGCTGCGCTGCGCTGCGTGCTGTCCGACAAGATACGCAACGATCGTCTTGTATGTCTCGATTCGATGGACACTCTCGACGGCAAGACCAGATCCATGGCGGGGCTGCTGGAGCGGTTGAACATATCGAGTTCCGCGGTGGTAGTGACTCTTGGAACGGATCTCGACGTGGTGCGCGCCGCCAGCAATCTCCAAAAGATCTATACGCTACCTGTAAATCAGCTCAATGCCGAGGTACTGCTGGCCCGCGATATCCTGATCCTGACAGTGGATGCTGCCAAGTGGGCCGGGGAGACGCTGTCCGTGGAACCCCACGGCCGACGAGGCCGAAAATTCGCTGCAGGGACGGATGACGATGACGAGGCCGCAGTCTCGATAGCAGAAGGTGACACGGAAGAAACCATAAGACCGGAACCGGCAACGGCATCCGGAGAGGATACCCAAATCGATGCTAATGAGGACGGTGAGTAGATGGATATTCACCGCGTCTTAGTTAAGCCGACCATAACGGAAAAGAGTACTATCCTACAGGAAACGGGCAAATACACTTTTGAAGTCGCACCGAAGGCCAACAAGATAGAGGTCAAGGAAGCGGTTGAAAAGAGTTTCAATGTAACCGTCCTGGACGTTAACATCTCCAAGCTACGGGGCAAGCGGAAGCGCTATGGCCCACGCATTGCAAAAAAACCCGACGTCAAGAAGGCTGTAGTCACCCTGAAGCAGGGCGACAGAATCAACCTGATTGAGGGTCTCTAAAAGGCTCTATAATGCCGCTAAAGAATTTTCGACCAATTACACCCGGGATGCGGAATGCGGTGCGTGCCTCCTTCGAGGAGCTAACCACCAACAAGCCGGAAAAGTCCCTCCTAACCCGCAAGCAGAACCACGCTGGGCGAAACAACCGAGGGCGGATAACTACCCGTGCGCGGGGCGGCGGACCCCGACGGATGTATCGCCTAGTAGATTTCAAGCGGAAGAAAGACGGAGTACCGGCAAAGGTCCAATCCATTGAGTACGACCCAAACCGGACGACCCGCATAGCCTTAATTTTCTACGCAGACGGCGAGAAGAGTTACATCTTGGCTCCGCACGGTCTGTCGGTTGGGGACACAGTACAATCTGGCCCGGACGCCGAGGTAAGCCTTGGCAATGCCCTGCCACTTACCAACATTCCAACCGGTACAGTGGTTCACAACTTGGAACTGACCCCAGGGCGAGGCGGACAGTTGGTACGTGGTGCCGGCACTGGTGCGCAGGTTCTCTCCCGAGAGGGTGCGTATGTTCTGATTCGTTTGCCATCCGGCCAAATGCGCCGCGTGCTGCTACGCTGCAGGGCCAGCGTTGGACAACTGTCCAACCCGGACCACAAAAATGAGAGCTTGGGCAAGGCCGGAGCCTCGCGTCACATGGGTCGCCGCCCCAAGGTTCGTGGCGTTGCCAAGAACCCGGTGGACCACCCACATGGAGGTGGCGAGGGACGCTCTCCCATCGGCATGCCGGGCCCCAAATCTCCAACTGGTAAGCCCACCCTCGGCCACAAGACACGAAACAAGAAGAAGGCGTCGAGTAAGTTCATTGTGCGCCGGGGCAGGAGACGCTAGAATGTCCCGTTCAATCAAAAAGGGGCCGTACGTACATCCAAAACTGTTGAAAAAAGTGGACCAGGTGCAGCGATCTGGCGCCAACACTGTGATCCGTACTTGGTCACGGGCTTCCATGATTATGCCTGAAATGGTCGGGCTGACTATCGGAGTGCACGATGGACGCAGGCACGTCCCGGTGTTCGTTACAGAAAACATGGTGGGGCACCGTTTGGGCGAGTTCTCGCCCACGCGTACTTACCGGGGCCATGTGGCCCGGTCGGAACGCTCCAGCCGGGTGAGGTAACAGCTTGCCACCAGTCAGAGCCGTAGCAAAACAGCTCGGGGCCTCCCAGAAGAGGCTCAAACCCATTTTGGATCTAGTTCGTGGCCAAAAGGTTGACGAGGCGCTAGATACACTGAGGCTGCTCCAATCGCCTTGGGCGAAGCCCGTGGCGAAGGTTGTTCAGTCGGCGGCAGCCAACGCTGAAAACAACATGCTCATGGACCGGGACAACCTGCGGATCATTCATATAACTGCCGACAACGCGACTCCCCTCAAGAGGTTTAGGCCGAGGGCGCGCGGTCGCATCGGGCGTATCACCAAGCGAGCCAGCCACGTTACCGTGGTAGTAGACGAAAACGAATAGCAGGAGACAGAGGAATGGGCCACAAGACCCATCCATACGGATTTCGACTCGGCATCATCAAGGACTGGAAGGCCCATTGGTATGCTTCCAATGGATCGTCCTATCGGGGCTTGGTGAAAGAGGACCTTGACCTTAGGAACTGTATCCGCAATGAATACCGCATGTTTTCCGACGCAGGGATTGCCAATGTGGTGATTGACCGTGGCGCTCAGGACAGCGTGATAGATATTCACTCGGCACGCCCTGGCATCCTTATCGGGCGCGATGGAGAGCGGGTAAAGAACCTACGGGCAAAACTGGAAGCCATCACCCGCAGCCGCGTCCAGCTTAACATTAGAGAGATCGAGCAGCCGGAGATTAACGCCTACCTAGTTGCTCGCAACGTGGCTGACCAAATGGAACGCAGGGTTGCGTATCGCAGGGCCATGCGTCAGGCCTCCCAACGGGCTATGCAGGCGGGTGCCGAAGGTATAAAAATAATCGTCAAAGGACGCATTTCCGGCTCGGAAATCGCCCGCACTGAGAAATTGATGTTGGGCCAGGTCCCTCTCCATACACTGAGGGCCAACATCGACTACGCCCTGGCGGAAGCACACACGAGCATGGGCCGCGTCGGCGTAAAGGTTTGGGTATACACCGGCGAGGTAATGCCGGTCCGGGCCGAGGAAGCTGCGGAGTTGGAAACCATCGAGGTTACAGTCCAAGCTGGGGACCCGGACATTGATATCGAAGAATTGATTGACTCCAACACGGCGTAGGGTGTCAAAGACAAGTCACTGGGAACGAAACGGCAATACTCCTTAAACCGCCGGAGGTAGCAGGCGAAAATCATGCTCCAACCGAAGCGCACAAAATACAGGAAGCAGTTCCGGGGTCGCATGCGGGGCAGCGCGGTTACCGGCAGCAGCGTGAACGCCGGCGAGGTAGGGCTCAAGGCCATGGAGCCGGGCTGGATTACCGCTCGCCAAATTGAATCCGCCCGTGTCGCCATCACCCGTCACCTGAAGCGCGGTGGACAGGTCTGGGTCCGTTTGTTCCCTGACAAGTCCGTCAGCAAGAAGCCTGCCGAGACCCGTATGGGCGGTGGTAAGGCGGGTGTGGATTTCTGGGTGGCCGTAGTTAGGCCGGGGCGCGTAATGTTCGAGGTTTCCGGCGTACCGCAGAACGAAGCAGTGGAGGCCCTCCGGTTAGCGTCGCAGAAACTTCCTATTGCCACCAAGATCGTTTTTCGTGACCGTTTGGCCACCGCCGTTAGCAACGCGGCCGCCTGATTAAATTATGCGAATTCACGAAGTACGAGAACTCAGTGACGAACAACTCCAAGAGGAGTTGGAAAAGGCCGGCCGGGAGTTGATGAACCTGCGGTTCCGCGCGGCGACCAACCAGTTGCCTGACACCAATGAGCCAGCTTCAGTAAGAAAATCCATTGCCCGCCTGCGTACAGTTATCCGCGAGCGGCAGATTTTGGAGGGCCGCTAATGGTAATCAGAGGCAGCCGCAAGATACGAACGGGGGCCGTAGTGCGGGTCAAACAGGACAAGACGGCCGTCGTGGAGATGGTCTGGAAGCAACGTCATCGTCTGTATCGCAAACAGGTCCGACGTGTCGCTCGTTTTCACGTGCACGATCCCGAGAACCAGTGCCGGTTGGGCGACTTGGTAAGGGTAGAAGAAACTCGGCCCATATCGAAGACCAAGCACTGGCGGTTGATCCAAATTCTGGAAAGTCGCCAGGTCGCGGAAGTGCGCCCCATCGAGCTTGAGGGAGACGCAGTTACTGACGCGGCGGAGCCCGGGGTGGAGGATGTGGCGCCCGATATGGACGAAGACATCGACCCTGAACTCCTCGACCTTCTGGTGTCCGGTGGCGATGACAACGAGGACGACTAGCGACATCTGACACTGGGCTTTGGGGCCCAGGCGTTTTCCGAGGAAATAAGGAATGATTCAGACCTACACAAGGTTGACCGTGGCGGACAACAGCGGGGCAAGAGTGATCCGCCTGATAAACATCCCCGGCAGCGGCCGCCGAAAATTTGCTAGTGTTGGCGATGTGGTGGTTTGTAACGTACGAGAAGCCGCGCCTAACTCGCCGGTACGCAAGGGCGATGTCGTTCGTGCTGTAGTGATCAGGCAGGCGCAGGCCCATCGCCGGCCAGACGGGACTTATATCAAGTTTGACGACAACGCCGCGGTACTAATTTCTGATAACCTGAATCCGAGGGGCACCCGCATATTCGGTCCGGTAGCTCGCGAACTGCGGGACCGGGGTTTCATGCGCATTGTGTCCTTGGCTCCGGAGGTCGTGTGAAGAAAATCCGCGCCGGAGACAACGTGCTAATCATCGCTGGCAGGGACAAAGGCAAGACCGGACGTGTGGAACGCAATCTGCCCGGCGAAGGCCGTCTGGTCGTGGAAGGCGTGAATGTGGTCACCAAGCACATGAAAGGACGTCCAGGAATCCGGCAGTCGGGTCGGATCCAGATGGAGGCGCCCATTCACGCATCCAACGTTGTTTTAATATGCAACAAGTGTAACGAACCCACCAAGGCCCGCATAGATTTCTTGGAAACTGGGGCCAGAGTGCGGTCCTGCACCAAATGTCAGGAAGTGATCGACGATGCTCGATGACGAAACCCAGCAACAGGAAACTCAACAACAGAGTAGCCGGGAACGCAGCGGAAACCGCTCGGGAAGACGTCAACGTGACGAAGATTCCGCGACGGCCGTTGGGGACGACGCAGCTCCTCCTTCGCCCAGACTGAAACAGCAGTTCCGCGAAGAAATTGTTCCGCAGATGATGCGGGAGTTTGGCTATGCTAATCCCATGGAAGTACCGCGCCTCCAAAAGGTAGTGCTGAATATTGGATTGGGGGAGGCGCTGACCAACGGTCGTGCGATGGAAGCAGCTGCCCAAGACTTGACGACCATTAGTGGACAAAAGCCGATCATCACACGAGCCCGGAAGTCGATAGCAGGATTCAAGATTCGCCAAGGAAATGCCATCGGTGCTGCGGTGACCTTGCGTGGCGATCGGATGTACCACTTTCTGGACCGGCTCGTCAACACCGCGTTACCTCGAATACGAGACTTTCGCGGCATGCCGCGGAGGGGAATGGACGGGCGAGGCAACTTCTCTCTCGGTATACGGGAACAAATCATTTTCCCTGAGATTGATTACAATTCCATTGACAGGATTCGTGGGCTCCAGGTAACCATAGCAACCACAGCGCGAAACGACGCGGAAGCAATGAGATTACTGGAACTTTACGGTTTTCCTTTCATTCGCGAGACTTAACGGAGGCGCGGCGTGGCAAAGACTTCCCAGATCCAAAAATGGCTCCGAAAGCCGAAATACCCGGTGCGGGCTTACAATCGGTGTGGACGTTGCGCGCGCCCGCGCGCCTATATCCGCCACGCAGGATTGTGCCGGATTTGCTTTCGCGAGCTCGCATTGACTGGCGAACTTCCCGGTGTTCGCAAGGCCAGTCTTTAGGCTACAGTCAGGCTGAACCGCGTAAACAGCGGCAAATGAACTCCCAAATCTGTAGATGAGGCGGAAATGCCCGTAACCGACCCGATAGCCGATATGCTTACTAGAATCCGCAACGCCATTCAAGCGCGCCACGATTCGGTGATGATGCCCCACTCCAAAGCAAAGCTGGCAATTGCCAGAATTCTAAAGGAAGAGGGGTTTATTCGCGATTTCGACACGCCGAGAGGTCAAGCCCACCCGACCCTCCGTATCCATCTGTCCTACCGTGAGGGCCGCCAGTCGGCAATAGCCGGATTGAAACGAATCAGCAAGCCGGGGCTTCGAGTCTACGTCGGCAAGGGAGAGATTCCCAGGGTCTACGGCGGACTTGGCGTGGCGATTGTCTCAACGTCCCGGGGAGTGATGGCCGGCCGCCAGGCTTGGCGCGACGGAATCGGAGGGGAGTTGCTCTGTTATGTCTGGTGAAGGAAATGGAAGCGGCAAGACCGACGGGCGAACCCTGTCGCGGATTGGACGGAAGACTATTCCGATGCCAAGCGGCGTGAGCGTAGACATCGGTTACGGGGAAATTACGGTGTCCGGACCTCGGGGCACGCTAACCCAAACTTATCACCCTGATGTCGTGGTCAAGGTAGAGAACGGGGAGATAATAGTTGAACGGTTGAGTGAGAGGAAGTTTCACCACTCCCTTCACGGTCTGACCCGCAGCCTTATCGCCAACGCGGTAACCGGTGTAACAGACGGATATACACGGACGTTGGAACTGATGGGGGTTGGCTATCGAGTACAGGCGTCCGGTGATGGGGTGGTGCTTAGCGTTGGATACAGCCACCCGGTGGAGATCAATGCGCCTGACGGCGTAACAATGGAAGTTGAAGGCAACAACCGGATTCATGTCCGTGGCATCGACAAGCAGAAGGTTGGACAGCTTGCGGCACGGGTACGGAAAGTGCGGCCTCCCAACGCATACAAAGAAAAAGGAATTCGTTACCAGGGGGAGGCCCTGCGGTTCAAGCCGGGCAAATCGGCAGCCCGTAAGGCCTAGACCAGAAGTTAACCAACGGAGGAGGCTGGTCGTCCCTCTCACATATGGGACACCAGGGAATTTAAGACGGGTATGCCCAAAGACAAAAATGCAAGACATCTGCGCAGGGTACGCCAGGCGCGGGTGCGCAAAAAGGTCTCCGGAACTCCAGAACGGCCGCGTTTATCAGTGTTTCGCAGCCTAAGGCACATTTATGCGCAAGTTATAGATGATAGTACTGGGCGAACCATAGTAGCCGCATCCAGCCAGGAATCCCTTGAAGGTGGCAACGCGAGCCCCAAAACCGAAGTTTCATCCACGGTCGGCAAGGTGCTGGCCGAGCGTGCATTGGCAGCCGGGGTTACCCAGGTCGTTTTCGACCGAGGCGGCTGCAAATATCACGGGCGAGTTAAGGCGCTGGCCGATGGTTCCCGAGAGGGCGGGTTGCAGTTCTAGGCACCTCGATCTACTATTCGGCACGAATCAGGGAGGTCCTAACCTCAGATGGTACAAGCTCCGCCAGCAAGACGCGGTGGTCCAGGCCGGGCCGGTGGTCCCGCCCGCGGTGGTCCACCTGGACAGAACAGGCAATCCCGCGACGGGGGCCCCGGTCGGGGTCCCCGCGATGGGCGCCCGCCTCGTGAGAGGGCGCCCAGAGAAGACGACACCGGCGGGTTCCAAGAACGGGTGGTTTTCACTCGCCGCATTGCCAAGGTGGTGAAGGGGGGCCGCAGGCTTCGCTTTAACGCACTTGTAGTGGTAGGTGATGGTCAAGGAACCGTGGGCGCTGGACTGGGGAAAGCCTTGGTCATTCCGGATGCGGTGCGGAAAGGCAATGCCGTGGCGCGTCGCGAAATGGTGACCATTCCCCTTCGGGGCAGCACTATTCCACAGCAGATTACCGTCAAGAAAGGCGCGACCATTGTTCTTATAAAGCCCGCCCGCGAGGGAACCGGAGTTATCGCAGCCGGGGGTATGCGTGCCATTCTGGAGTTGGGCGGCGTCAAGGACGTAGTGGGCAAGTCCCTAGGGTCTCGAAATCCGATCAATATCGTGTACGCGACCATGGAGGCTCTACGCCAGCTTAAAGACCCGGCCATAGAGCTGGCCAAACGTGGTGTTCGACCTGCTCCCACGCCCGCCAACGCGGAAAGGGAAAAGGCACCGGAAAATTCGTCAGTTAGATAATCCCTGCGGCTGCTCCTGTAGCCGGAGGAACAATGGGACCTAGAAATGGCTGAACTAAAAATAACCTGGACGAAAAGTTGCATTGGCCGGCCCAGGAACCAGCGTGAGGTCATACGATCTCTGGGCCTGCATCGCCTGCAGCACAGCGTCGTTCATCAAGACTCTCCCACTATTCGAGGAATGGTTAAAAAAGTTGGCCATCTGTTGCGAGTGGAAGAGGTTGGAGAAGCGACATGATGCAACATCAAGTAGCGCCGCCGAAAGGAGCGCGCCGTAATCGCAAGCGTATCGGCCGCGGGGACGCCGCAGGCCAAGGGAGCACTGCCGGGCGAGGCATGAAGGGTCAGAAATCCCGTTCCGGGAGAGGTCCTCGCGTGGGATTCGAGGGCGGGCAGTTGCCAATCATCAAGGGCTTGCCTATGCGGCGAGGCTTCACCAATATATTCAAGACTAACTACACTCTGGTCAAACTGGAAACCTTAGACCGGTTTGACGTTGGTGACGTGGTGACGGCCGAGGTACTGGCCGCCCGCGGGTATATCCGCAACCTCAACCGACCGGTAAAGATCGTGGGCGGCGGCGAGTTGACGAAGTCACTTCGGGTGGTGGCTGACAGGTTCACTCGCACGGCGCGCGAGGCAATTGAAGCGGCCAGCGGTACGGCGGAGGAAATCTCCGGCAAATGATGGCCGCCGAGTCGCAGGGGGGCCGTTTCCCGAGGCTGCTGCAGGCGGCTATAGATGCTTTCAGCCTACCGGACCTGCGAGCCAAGATCCTATTCACCTTGGCGGTCTTGGCGCTATACCGTTTCATCGCCCACATTCCGCTGCCAGGCATCGACCAAGTCCAGCTAGACAACCTTTTCCGAAACAATGAGCTGCTGGGGTTCTTGGATCTGTTCAGCGGTGGCGCCCTCAGCCGTATGAGCATTGTGGCATTGGGGGTGTTTCCCTACATCACGGCGTCTATTGTGATCCAGTTGTTGACTCCGGTATTTCCGCAGTTGCAGGAAATTTCCCGAGAGGGAGAGGCCGGCCGGGTCAAAATGAACCGCATCATCCACTGGCTGACGGTGCCCATCGCGCTAGCGCAAGGTTACGGTCAGTTGGTGCTTCTGCAGCAGAGCAACGTTTTGACCAGCGTGGGATTCACTGGCGACGCGCTTCTGCCGACGATGGCAGCGCTTCTGTCTATAACCGCGGGGACTATGTTCTTGGTCTGGCTGGGTGAGATGATCACTGAGCGGGGGATAGGCAACGGTATTTCCCTGATCATTTTTGCCGGTATCGTGGCCGGATTCCCAAGTCTGTTGACACAGGGCTTCCTAGACAGGGACAATGTTCTTGGGATTGGGTTTTTCGCTATCATTGGGGTTCTGATAATCTCCCTAATCGTGTTGTTCAACGAGGCCCATCGCCGCATCCCTGTCCAGTACGGAAGGAGCATATTCCGCGGCGGGCGCATGTACCGGCAGAGTGGGGCGACTTATTTACCTCTGCGCATAAATTCGGCGGGGATGATTCCGCTGATTTTTGCGTTCTCCATAGTGATTCTACCCGGCACCATCGCCACCTACCTTTCGACCAACACGACCTGGGTGGGCGACGTCGCCAATTTCTTTGCCGTCTTGCTGATACCTACCTCGCCATTGTACTGGGGGATGGTATTCGTTCTGGTGGTCCTGTTCACTTTCTTCTATACGCTTGTTATTTTCAACCAGCAGAATCTAGCGGAAAATCTGCAACGGAATGGCGGCTTCGTACTGGGCATAAGACCAGGGAGACCAACTCAGGAATATCTGAACCGCGTGATTGTGCGCATTACCATGGGCGGAGCGCTCTTTCTTGGATTCGTTGCCATTGTACCGTACCTGGCGTCGCTAGTGACAGGGGTGCAGGCTATATCGCTCAGCAGCACCAGTCTGTTGATAATGGTGGGCGTAGGACTGGACACGCTTCGGCAGCTGGAGGCACAACTGACAATGCGAAATTATGAAGGATTCCTCAGGTAACGTGGCTTCAAATCTGCGACTCGTTCTATTCGGTCCCCCAGGAGCCGGCAAGGGAACGCAAGCCCAATTGCTCACTGGCTTGTACGAGTTGACCCATGTCAGCTCCGGGGATATTTTCCGCCACAACTTGCGGCAAGGAACGCCACTGGGCCTCAGGGCGAAAGAGTACATGGACCGAGGTGAGTTAGTCCCTGACGAAGTAGTAATCGACATCATGTTAGACAAAGTTATGTCGATTAGCTCTGAGGATGGCTTCATCTTAGATGGTTTTCCCCGTAATACGAAGCAGGCCGTGGAACTGGATTCGGCGCTCAAGGGTGCCGGCCGCAACATCGACCGAGTGCTGCATATAGACGTGCCAGAGGACGAGTTGTCGCGGCGTCTTGGTGGCAGATATGTCTGCTTTGACTGCCAAGCCCCCTATGCGCATTCAGGGGACGGTCCAACACCGGCTTGCGAGCGGTGCGGCGGCGAACTGTACCAACGTGACGACGACCGTCCTGAAGCAGTGCAGCGGCGAATAAATGTCTACCATGAGGAAACCACACCGGTGCTGACCTTTTACCGGGAGCGAGGGCTGCTGGTAGACATACCTGGGCAGAACTCCGTTGAGGTTGTGTTCCAAAGCATTGTGGAGGTCCTGTAGGCCGTCCAGGGGAGGCGTCGACTTTCCAACGGCCGCCATCGGGAGTACAATAGTCAAGTGAATCGGAACCGTAAAAAAGATACTGCCTCTACTTCCCCCTCGACATACTCGGGCGGGATAACGATAAAATCCCCCCGTGAACTGGATTCAATGCGAAAGGCGGGCGAGATCGTCGGAAAGGTGATTGACCTGCTGAAAGCGGCTGTGGAACCTGGGATGACCACTAGGGACCTTGATCGCATTGCCTTTAAGGAAATTACCCGGCACGATGCCTCACCGACGTTCAAGGGTTACCGGGGCTTCCCCGCTACCATCTGCACCTCGGTTAATGAGGAGATTGTGCACGGGATCCCTGGAAGGCGGAGGCTTCAGGAAGGCGATATCGTCAAAGTGGATGTCGGGGCAACGCTAGAGGGCTTTATTGGAGATGCTGCGGTCACGATAGCCGTGGGCGAAGTTCCAGGGGCTTTGTTGGGCTTGATGGAAGATACCCGGCTGGGGCTGGAAGCGGGAATCATGGCAGCAGTGCCAGGAGCTCGCGTCGGAGACATTGGAGCCGCGGTCCAGGCATATGGCGAGTCGCAGGGCTATGGGGTTGTGCGGGAGTTTGTTGGGCACGGTGTGGGCCGGTTCCTGCACGAGGACCCACAAATTCCAAATTACGGCGTCGCCGGGAGGGGGGCACTGCTCCGTCCTGGCATGTGCATTGCCATTGAGCCGATGTTCAACCTTGGAGACTGGAGAACCAAGATACTAGATGACGATTGGACGGTGGTAACATCGGATGGCAGGCTGTCGTCGCACTTTGAGCATTCAATTGCCATCACAAACCAGGGGCCGGAAATACTCACAGTACATGGCTAGAGCTAAGTTGCGGACAGCGATAAGAGCCGCCAGTCAGGACACGTAAAGTAATTCTGTCAAAAAGGGGTTTTATGGCGAAGAAGCAGGCGATAGAAGTTGAGGCCAGCGTCAAAGAAGCATTGCCGAACGGTATGTTCCGGGTGGAATTGCCCAACGACCATGAGGTGTTGGCCCATGTGTCAGGTAAAATACGCATGAACTTCATTCGTGTGCTACCCGGAGATCGTGTGCTTGTCGAACTGTCCCCATACGATTTGACCCGCGGCCGTATCACCTATAGGTTCAAGTAACAGGGGCAAGACCCTGACTCTCAATCAGGGAAACAAGGGATTCTTCCGTGGTCTGATGAATCGGGCTAGGGACTCGTTTGTCTTCGTCGTAAGAATGGTTTAAATTTCGGGGCGCCAGATGAAAGTAACAGCATCAGTAAAGCCGCGGTGCGACAAGTGCCGCGTGATTAAACGAAAGGGCGTGATTCGCATCATCTGCGTGAACGCAAGGCATGCCCAGCGGCAGGGCTGAGACTATGCAAATATTGGTACATTTGAGATTGTGCAAACCGCAGGAGGAAACGTGGTACGCATAGCGGGAGTAGACGTTCCTGACCGAAAGAGGGCACATGTGGCCCTCCGTAGTATCTACGGGATCGGCCCCAAACTGGCTGAGGAAATCATCATCAAGGCGGACCTAGATCCGGTCATGCCGCCTCGCATGAATGAACTCAGCGAGGCACAGGTAAATCGCATACGCGAGCTGGTGGACCGGGAATACATTTCAGAGGGTGATCTCAGGCGAGAGGTCAATCAAAACATCCGGCGGCTGATGGACATTGGTTCCTACCGGGGCCTGCGCCATCGCCGTAACCTGCCCGTGAGCGGGCAGCGCACACGCACCAACGCCCGAACGCGCAAGGGACCGCGCCGCACAGTTGCGGGACGCGGACGGCGCACTGGCGGCAAGAAGTAGGCGGTGTAATCGATGCCGAGACCCAGAACAAGACGCCGCGAGCGGCGAACCGTGCCTCAAGGCCGAGCTTACATATATTCGACTTTCAACAATACGTTGGTCAGTATCACAGATCCACAAGGCAACGTTATCTCCTCAGCCAGCTCCGGAGTGGTGGGCTTCAAGGGTTCCCGCAAAGGCACCGCCTTTGCCGCCCAACGCGCGGCGGAACAGGCAGGCAGGCGGGCCGGTGAGGCAGGAATGCGCCTGATCGACGTTTTCATCAAGGGACCCGGGGCTGGTCGCGAGGCCGCAATTCGCTCCCTACAGGGAGCCGGACTGGTGGTAACCAGCATCCGTGATGTAACTCCCATTCCGCACAACGGGTGCCGTCCACCCAAGCGAAGGAGAGTGTAGGCTAACCACATATGGGAAGATACACAGGGCCGGCCTGCCGTCTGTGCAGACGTTCCGGCGAAAAACTGTTTCTAAAGGGCGACCGCTGTTTCACCCCACGCTGTTCCTTCGAGAAGCGCCGTAATCCACCTGGCAACATCTCGCGGCGACGGCGGCGGCCATCGGACTATGGTGTCCACCTTCTTGAGAAACAAAAGGCGAAGTACATCTACGGCGTGATGGAGTCCCAATTTCGGAAATACATGGACGAGGCCTTCAGCACGCCCGGTATAACCGGCTTGAATTTGCTGAGGAGCCTTGAGCGTAGATTGGACAACGTCATTTTTCTACTGGGCTTTGCCGACTCCCGCAAACAGGCCAGACAGTTTGTCCTGCACGGTCATTTCCAGATCAACGGCCGCAAGACGGACATACCGTCCTATTCAGTGAGGGCCGGGGATGCGATTACTTGGCGGGAGGCCGACAAGTCCACAGAATTCTTTGGTGAACGAACAGTAGGGCTGCCGAAGCGGCCAGTGCCGGCTTGGTTGGGATTGGACGTGAGCGAAATGTCGGGGCGGGTGGTCGCACTCCCATCTGACGAAGAATTGCAGACAACCCTGGATTCCAGGTTAATAGTAGAGTTTTACTCGAGGTAGTTCAGTGTCGATGTTGGACACCCTTGTGGTTCCTGCCTCAAGCCCGTTAGAAGGGCCGGCAGTCCCCACTCCTGAAATATCCGTGCAGGTCTCCGATGACACCTACGGCAGGGTTGCCGTGGGGCCGCTGGAACGGGGCTTTGCCCAGACGATTGGCAACCCACTCCGGCGAATCCTCTTGAGTTCCACCCCTGGGACGGCCGTAACCTGGGTGAAAATCGGAGATGTAGTACACGAATATATGGCTATTCCCGGCATCAAAGAGGAGGTAATGGAAATCCTCCTCAACATCAAGAGCATCCGCATTCGTTCGGCGACGGGGCGGGACGGAAAGATGCGCCTTGAGGTCAGGGGAGGCGGGCCTGTGTGTGCCGGGGACATTATGACCTCCTCGGACTTTGAAATCGTAAATCCCGAACAGCACCTTGCAACGTTGGATGACGACGAAGTTGAACTGTCCATAGAGTTCAACGTGCGGCAGGGAACAGGTTACCAGACGGCCCAACCCGGCGAGGAAGGGCTCAATTTGCCTGTCGGCGCTTTGCCTGTAGACGCCATATTCAGCCCGGTACGCAAGGTCAACTTCCGGGTCGAGCGCACTCGTGTCGGTCAGGTAACTGACTATGAACGGCTGCTCTTGGAAGTCTGGACTGACGGCGCTATACGCCCAATTGAAGCGGTTCAGCAGGCCGCAGAGAAGCTGGTCCAAAACTTCTTCCTGTTCAGCAAGTTGAGCCGGGCGTCCGAGCACGGAATTGACCGTGCGCCGCTGGTGGTGTCTCCCGAGATATACCAAACTCCAATTGAAAAATTAGAACTGTCTCCGCGCACCCTCAACTGTCTGAAGCGCGCCCAGATCAACCGGGTCGGCGAGGTGCTTGAGATGAGCGACGAAGATCTTCTGAAGATTCGAAACTTCGGAGAGAAGTCACTGGTCGAGTTGCAGGAGAAGCTGGAGGAGCACGGAATAACCAATCCCAAGCAGGAAGGTGGTGTCGAGTCCACGGCGGTTGGAATGCTATCTCCTGCTGACTTAACAGAGCTAATGGGCGGCGATGAGGGAGAGTCTGATTCTCTGCCTACAGGGATGACTTTAGAAGACGACAGCCAAG
The DNA here is from genome assembly GCA_965262865.1 of Dehalococcoidia bacterium. Classification (GTDB taxonomy): domain Bacteria; phylum Chloroflexota; class Dehalococcoidia; order Lucifugimonadales; family UBA3495; genus VXOI01. Next base: position 3,398,838 of record OZ253565.1, on the reverse strand, counting down.
TTGCGTCTGACGAGGAGTCGTATGACGAAAGCTTGGCTTACGAGGAGTTGGACTAGCCATGGCATCGCACCGCGTCTCCGGGCGCAGGTTAAGCCGCTACAAGGACCAAAGAAAGGCCCTTATGCGCGGGTTGGTCTCGGAATTGATTACCCACGAACGAATTACTACAACCCTGGCCAAGGCGAAGGAAACACGCATAGTCGCCGAAAAGCTAATTACTCACGGCAAGAAGGGTAGCCTTCACCACCGACGGTTGGCTCTCGCGCAGGTGCCCAATAAAAAGGTGGTGGAAAAGGTGTTTGATGACGTCGCCCAGCGATACACGGCCCGGGAAGGCGGGTATACTCGCATTGTAAAGCTAGGGCCCCGGCAAGGGGACGCTGCTCAAATGGCAGTAATTGAGTTGGTCTGAAGGAATTTGCCAGATAGCAGGTAATGAGAATCTGCCACAACACAGCGGCGAAATAGGTGGGATGTCTGGGTGCAGTCCCCGACGTATTGTCTTATGGATCGAATACCAAGGCACCAACTACAATGGTTTCCAACTGCAGCTTAACCAACCAACTATACAGGGAGCGCTGGAGGAATCTCTAGCACGATTCACTGGTGAGACGATCCGGGTGCGAGGCGCAAGTCGCACTGACTCCGGAGCGCACGCTGTGGGACAGGTGGTGGATTTCCTGACCTGTTCCAGACATCCGGCTGAAAGGTTTCCCTTGGCGCTCAACTATTTCCTGCCAGAAGATGTTAAGGTACGGAATGCGCTGGAGGTATCTCTCGATTTCAATGCCAGGCGTTCCGCCAACAGCAGGGTCTACCAATATCGAGTGCTGGCCAGAGAAGAGCCCACGGCGCTGCTCCGGAATAGTCACTATTGGGTGAGGAACTCGTTGGATGTCCAACGGATGGCCGAGGCAGCAATGGCATTGATTGGCACTCACGACTTCCGGATAATAGCGTCGGGCCATCCAAAGGATCGAAGTGCGATCCGGACGGTACTCCGATGGGATGTGAGGCAGGAAGGCGAAACAGTTGTCATTGAAAGCGAGGCACACGGGTTTCTGAAACAGCAAATCAGGAAAACCAACGCTATCCTGCTGGAGATAGGAAAAAACAAACGGCCCATAGAATTGATGCGGCAGACTCTTGAGCGTGCCGATGGGGTGCCGAATATTGCTCTGCTGCCGGCTCATGGGTTGTGCTTGATGAAAGTAAAATACCCGGAAGGGACATTTGACCCACCTCCGTGGGAGACCTGAGAGTACTCGATGAAAAGAACCAGCACATATTTCCCTAAACCAGGGGAAGTTGACGCCAATTGGAAGGTGGTTGACGCCACTGGGCAGACATTGGGCCGGTTGGCCCGGGACATTGCTGTATCACTGCTGGGCAAGGACAAGCCGTCCTACACCCCGCATACAATTACCGGCGACTTCGTGGTGGTGGTCAATGCCTCGAAGGTTCGAACCACCGGGCGTAAGACTACCCAGAAATTCTACTACCGCCACTCCGGGTATGTTGGCAACCTGAAGACAATCCGGCTGCGCGAAATGCTGGAATCAAGGCCGGAGCGGGTTATCGAACTGGCGGTCAAGGGAATGCTGCCACGCAACCATATTGGCCGCCAGATGCTGAAGCGCCTCAAGGTTTATTCGGGCGCACAGCACCCGCATGACGCCCAAACAAGTCAGATCAGCTAATTCCACAGACCGGGAACGTGGTCTGAGACGGACGGAGGCAAAACCCTTTGGTGCAATTGGACGCGGCTCAGCAGTACTATTACGGAACGGGAAAGCGAAAGACGGCGATTGCCCGTGTGCGGATTTACGTGGACAACGGCGGGCCGTTTATCGTGAACAGCAAGCCTATGGACGAATATTTCGGGTGGTCAACCTGGCAGCGCATAGCAAATGATGCCTTCCAGGTAACCAACACTTTGAATCGATTCCGTGTAGTGGCCAAAGTTGCCGGAGGCGGAGTGAACGCTCAAGCCGAGGCGGTCCGCCATGGGATTACCCGGGCGCTCATCGTTTTCGATCCCGCGTTGAAACCCGCCCTGCGACGGGCCGGGTTCGTAACCAGGGACGCCCGCATCAAAGAGAGCAAGAAGTATGGCCTGAAGAGGGCCCGTCGAGCTCCGCAATACACCAAGCGGTAGAACATTGGGACCCTCCGTCCCAAAACAGGTCATCGGTTAGGAAACAACAAGACGCCCCAGCGAAGACTGGGGCGTTCGGCTTTCTCTTTACGATTTCCTATGACTTCAACCTAGTAGCCGGGCATCGTTGAACTGATGGGTAATGGGGTACCATAAGGCCGGTGGCTAAGGGGAAGTTTGGGACGTGGGGTGTGGATGATGGTGAAGAGGTACAGGGTAGGGCTGGCGGAGGAGGAGCAACAGGAGCTGATGGCGCTGGTGTCCAAGGGACGGGCGGCAGCCTATAAGCAGACCCATGCCCGCATCCTGCTGCTTTGTGACGAAAATCAGGCTGACGGCGGCATGAGGGACGAGGAGATTGCTCAGGCCCTGAAGGTGGGCACCGCCACGGTGGAGCGGGTGCGCCGCCGTTGCGTTGAGGAGGGTCTGGAGGCAGCCTTGGGGCGCAGGCAACAGCTCAACCGGCGGCGGCGGAAGCTGGACGGTGAAGGGGAGGCTCACCTGATTGCCTTGACCTGTTCCCAACCGCCGGAGGGCCGTGCCGGCTGGACCCTGCAACTGCTGGCGGATCAACTGGTTGAATGCGAGATAGTGGACAGCATCAGCACCGAAACGGTGCGCCAGACGCTGAAAAAAACGAACTCAAGCCTTGGTTGAAAGAATGCTGGTGCATCCCGCCGAATGGCAGTGCTGAGTTTGTCTGCGCCATGGAGGATGTGCTGGAGGTCTATCACCGCCAATACCGGGACAACGAGGTCCTGGTGTGCTTGGACGAGACCAGTAAACAGCAGGTGAAGGAGACCCGGCTGGGCCGTCCACCCCGCCCCGGAGCGGCAGCTTCTTATGACTATGAATACGAACGCAACGGTGTGAGCAACCTTTTCATGCTGTTCGCGCCCTTGGAGGGATGGCGGCGGGTGGAGGTTACAGAGCGCCGCACCCGGAGAGATTGGGCCGATGTGGTGCGGAAACTGGTGGACGAGGACTATGCTGACAAGGAGCGGATAGTGCTGGTGATGGACAACCTGAATACGCATCATCCGTCATCACTGTACGAGGCCTTTGAGCCGGCGGAGGCGCGGCGCATCGCGGAGCGGCTGGAGATACATTACACACCCAAGCACGGCAGTTGGCTGAACATGGCAGAGATCGAGATCGGCGTGATGGCCCGGCAATGCCTCGACCGCCGCATCCCGGACCGGAGCGTCCTGCGGAGGGAGGCAGCAGCGTGGCAGGCTCAGCGCAACCGGGACGGCATACGAGTGAACTGGCGCTTCACCACCGAGGATGCCCGAATCAGACTAAAGTCCCTATACCCATCAATACAACACTGACGTAACACTAGGGTGTCTCGCAAGAAAATCATCGGCGATCTCGTTGAACGTCAGGAACTGTACTCTGTCGTGTGAGGTAATGTATTCGGTCAGCCTTTCCAGCATCAGGATAACCTGGGGTCTTCCACTGACGTCGGGATGGATTGTGATGGGGAATATGGCCTCGTCGAATTCCCGGTAGACGAAGTCGAACTGGTCCTTCCACATGGACTCGATGTCCCGTGGATTGACGAAGCCGTGGCTGTTGGGCGACTTTTTGATAAACATCATGGGCGGCAGGTCGTCCAGGTACCAGTTGGCTGGAATCTCCACCAAGTCGGTCTCCTCGCCGCGTTGCAGGGCGTGCATCCAAACATCGGCGGGTTGCGAGTAATCGATTTTCGTCCAGCGGTCCCCTACGCGAACATAGTAGCACTCAAAATCCCTATGCATCAGGCTGTGGTCGTATTTGATGCCGTGCTTGAGCAGCAACTCGTTGGTTACGTGGCTGAACTCCCACCAAGGTGCCACATAGCCGGTGGGTGGCTTGCCGGCTAGGTTGCCGAGCAGGTCGATACAGCGGAGCAGCACAGCCTCCTCCTGCTCGGGCGACATGGCGATGGGGTTTTCATGGGAGTAACCGTGAATCCCGATCTCGTGGCCCGCGTCGACCACCATCCGGCATTCGAGGGGGAAGGTTTCGGCGGAATGCCCTGGGATAAACCATGTGCTCTTTATTCCCAGGCGGTCGAACAGCCGGACCAGCCTGGGAGTGCCCACTTCGCCCGCGAACAGTCCCCGCGAAATGTCGTCGGGAGAATCTTCGCCACCGTATGATCCCAGCCAGCCACCAACGGCGTCCAGATCCACTCCGAAAGCGCAGAGGATTCGTTTCTCCGCCATCATTTCCTCCTTTATAGCCCATTGCGCTCTTACCCACTTTGCGCGGTACGCAGCACGCCCTCAGACTACCCTCTCACGGAGGAGAGAGGCCAGTCAGACACCCAGGTGCTCCACTGCGGCGTCCAGCAGGCTTGTCACGCGATCCGGAGTGCTGGCCTCGGCGTAAATGCGCAACAGCGGCTCCGTGCCCGAAAAACGAACGCCCAGCCAGCCGTCTTCGAAGTGCAGCCGTCGGCCATCGATGCTGTCAGAAGCCAACACCCGATAGGCGCCAAGGCGCTCGAGGCTAGGGTCATTCACCTGCTGGTTGATGCGGTCGCGGTCCGCAGCATCAAAGACGATGTCCCGCCGGTGGTAGAAGTGCGGGCCGACTCGCTCGAACAGGTTGTGCAACAGCTGGGAAACGGTTCTGCCCGTCTTGGCCATGTATTCAAGCACGAAAAGACCGCTCAGGATCCCGTCCCGCTCCGGCACGTGCCCCCGGAAAGCGAATCCGCCGCTTTCCTCGCCCGCCATCAGGGCATTCAGCTCGTCCATACGGGGGCCCATATGCTTGAAGCCGACTCTGACCTCGTGAACGTCCACGCCGTAGATGCTGCCCATCTTGTTCAGGGCCTGGGACGCTGTAACTCCCTTGATCAACGAACCACGCCAGCCCTTCGTCTCCAACAGGTAAAGGGCCAGCAGGGAAAAGGTGTCCAGTGTGGTTACAAACCGCCCCGTTTCGTCGATGATGCCCACCCGGTCGGCATCACCGTCCAGAGCTATGCCCACCGAGGCTCCGGCAGCAGGTACACGTTCCAGCAGTTCGACCAGGTTCTGAGCGATTGGCTCGGGTTGTGCCATGCCGGGAAAGGCCGGATTCCTGTTGCCGTGCAGTTCCTCGACAGTGGTATTTCCGCCGTTCAGCAACCGGGCAAAATACCCGGCTCCTGCACCATACATTGCGTCGACCATCACGTGAAAACCGGCGGACCTGATGGCATCAAGATCGACCAGCCTGGAGACGTGATCAAAGTACGGTCCAGCCGGCTCCAGGTCATCCACCAAACCGGAATCGCGACCCGCGGCGATGTCCACCGTGTCGATTGGCCCTACCCGGGCAATCGCCTCCTCGAGTTCGTCGGTGATTTCCTGGGTGGCGCTGCCTGCGTATTCGGGTTTGAACTTGAATCCGTTCCAGATGGCCGGATTGTGGCTGGCGGTGATGATCGCTGCGCCACCAGCCTGGTGATGCATCACGCTGTAGCTGAGAACCGGTGTGGGGGCAGGGACCTCGGCCAGCAGTGTCCGTATTCCCTGGCTCGCGCAAACTCCGGCGACGGTGTCAGCGAACTCGGGAGAGAGAAAGCGGGTGTCGTAGCCCACGATGAGGCCCCGCTCCGCAGTTCCACGCCGTTTCATGTAGTCGCACAGTCCGCGGGCGCAGCGGGCCACGTTGGCAAAGGTGTAGTCTTCGCCAATTATTGCCCGCCAGCCGTCTGTACCAAACCTTATATCCGCCTGCTGAGCCATGTTTCCCCCTATGGGCCGCCATTATGACAGAGAGCGGCGGACACTGCGCCCGCCGCTCTCTTGAACGACCGTAACTATATGATGGCCCCGGTCGCGAATGGACCGCGATTGCTACTCTCTACCTAGCGCGTTACCTAGCGCCCTGCGGCCTGACGAAGATCGTCCGCCTTGTCCGTTACCTCCCAGCTGAGACCCAACTGCTCAGCAGTGGGCCGGCCGAAATGGCCATAAGCAGCGGTGGGCTGGTAGATGGGGCGGCGAAGGTTCAGGTCCTCGATGATGGCACCGGGGCGAAGGTCGAAGTGCTCGCCCACCAGCGCCTCGATTCGGTCGTTAGCAATGTGTCCGGTATCGAAGGTCTCCACTGACACAGAGATGGGCTCCGCCACGCCGATGGCGTAGGAAACTATGACCTCTATACGCTGAGCCAACCCAGCCGCCACGAGGTTCTTGGCTACGTAGCGGGCTGCGTAGGCGCCAGAACGGTCGACCTTGGTCGGATCCTTGCCAGAGAACGCGCCGCCACCGTGGCGAGCAATGCCACCGTAGGTGTCGACCAGGATTTTGCGTCCGGTGAGGCCGGTGTCCCCCTGTGGGCCGCCAACAGCGAACCAGCCGCTGGGATTGACGAAGTAGCGAGTGTTATCGTCCAGCAGCTCGGCAGGGACGATGGGCCGAATGACGTGCTCCAGGATGTCGCTGCGTATTTTCTTGGTGAAGGACTCGCGATCGTCGCTGTCCATATGTTGCGAACTGATGACGACGGCATCCACACGCTTAGGCTTGCCGTTGCTGTACTCGACGGTCACCTGCGACTTGCCGTCCGGTCCGAGGTAGTCCAGCAGCCCGTCCTTGCGGACGGCTGACAGCCGCTCCACCAAGCGATGCGACAGGTCCACGGTGATGGGCATCAGGCCATCTGTCTCGTCGCAGGCGAAGCCGACCATCATGCCCTGGTCACCAGCGCCAGTGGCTCGCCGGGCATCTGAGGCCCCGCTGCCGCGCTCCTCGAGGGCCGTGGAGACGCCGCTGCTGATGTCAGGCGACTGCTGGCTGACATGGGCGATCACGCCGCAGGAATTGCCGTCGATGCCATAGCTCACGTGGGTGTAGCCGATCTGGCGCATTACACCGCGGGCTATGTCGTCGAAGTCTAGTTCCGATTTGGTGGTGATTTCCCCGGTCACCATGATCAGGTTCTTGGTGGCTACAGTCTCGCAGGCCACGCGGCTCATCGGATCGCCGCGCAGGGCGGCATCCAATACCGCGTCCGAGATCTGGTCACAGAGCTTGTCGGGGTGTCCCTCGGTGACCGACTCGGATGTGAGCAGGTACTTGGGAGATGTCATGAATTGAATGGGCATTGGGATTGTCCTCCGGTCGTTTGCTCCGGCCCTTGCCGGTCTGAAAATTCGGATAGGGCCAGGGCTACGTGCCCTCTTCCCAGCTTTCCTGGTACCGCTGCTGTTCGGCGCTCAAGCTGTCGATGCCTACACCGAGTGATTCCAGCTTCAGTCGTCCAACCTCGCGGTCAGTCTCGATGGGCACACTGTGCACGCCTGCGGCCAGTTTGCCCTGGTTCTTAACGATGAACTCGGCCGACAGTGCCTGGTTCGCGAAGCTCATGTCCATCACGGCGGAAGGGTGGCCCTCAGCGGCTGCGAGGTTGATCAGACGTCCCTCTCCCAGCAGGTACAACTTGCGTCCATCCTTCATTACGTATTCCTGCACGAAGGGACGGACCTCACGCTGGGAAACAGCCATTTCCTCGAGGGCAGGGATGTCGATCTCCACGTTGAAGTGACCGCTGTTGGCCAGGATTGCCCCGCTGGGCATCGCTTCAATGTGCTCGCGGCCGATGGCATGGAATCCGCCGGTGACGGTGATGAATACCTCACCAACTTTGGCAGCGTCGATGCTCTTCATCACGGTGAAGCCATCCATCACCGCCTCAAGGGCGCGGATTGGGTTGGTCTCAGTAACGATGACGTGGCTGCCCATGCCCCTGGCGCGGGAAGCGACGCCACGGCCACACCAGCCGTAGCCCGCCACCACCACGCGGCGGCCAGCCCACAGGATGTTGGTGGCACGGGTGATGCCGTCGAGGGTGCTCTGGCCGGTCCCGTAGCGATTGTCGAAGAAATGCTTGGTCTCGGCGTCGTTGACCGCAATGACCGGGTATAGGAGCTTGTCGTCATTTGCCATTGCGGTGAGCCGGACGACCCCGGTAGTGGTCTCCTCGGTGCCACCAATCACATTGGACACCAATTCAGAGCGCTGCGTGTGGAGGATGGTGACCAGGTCCGCGCCATCGTCCATGGTCATGTTTGGCGCGGAGTCCAATGCGGCCGTTAGATGGCTGTAATAGGTCTGGTCGTCCTCACCCTTGATGGCAAAGGTGGGGATGCCGTACTCGCTGACCAGGGCGGCCGCCACTTCGTCTTGGGTGCTGAGCGGGTTGCTGGCGCAGAGGGTCACCTCCGCACCTCCGTCGCGCAGAGCTATGGCCAGGTTCGCGGTCTCGGAGGTCACGTGGAGGCATGCCGCCAAGCGCATACCTGCCAGCGGCTTCTCGCGGGAAAATCTCTCGCGAATCAGGTTGACCACCGGCATCTCACGACCGGCCCACTCGATTTTGTTTACGCCTTCCCGTACCAGGGAAAGGTCTTTGACGTCTCCTCTTGCTTGCTGTGTAGCCAAAAGATTCTCCTTGAGCTGTATTCCGAGGACCTGACAGCTTAATAGCTGCGATTCCTCATTTGCTGCTAAATGATCTAGTTTTACGGGTCGTTGCCGTAGGAGGTTGGATTGCCTGCGGCGATCCAGGACGGAGTGCCATCTTCCACATTGATCAGGTTCTCCGTGTTGTAGCCAAAGGACGATGCCAGCTCGCAGGCCAGGCCGCTGCGGACACCAGCGGCACAGATGAACAGCAGCTTCTTGTCCTGTGGCACTTCGCCAATTCGATCCGCGAAATCGTCGATGGGGATATGAATGGCGCCGGAAGCATGACCGGTCACCCATTCATCATCCCTGCGCACGTCTACCACCACGGTGTTATCCGGCTCGCTGTCCAGTATCTGCTTGGCTTCCACGGAATCAACGCGGAAATACGGTTCGCCAGGGTCTTGCCTGGGCATAATGCAACCTCCTGATTGATTGGTCCTGATTTTGAGCCGGCCCTTTCAGCCGACGTATTTGCCAATAATTGGGGCCAGCTTGTTTTTCAAGTCGCCTGGAATTCTTTCCGGAGCAGTGATTATCGCGTCCTTGAGGGATGAACCACAGGAGCAGTCGCGTTTGCCGGACAGGGCAGGCATAAGTCTGGTAAGCATTTCCTTCGAGGTCGCAACGTTTTTCAGTAGGTTCTGAATCACTGCCTCGACAGACACTTCCTCGGTGTTGGCCCGCCACACGTCATAGTCCGTGATCCAGGCCAAGGTGGCGTAGCACATCTCTGCCTCCCGGGCCAGCTTGGCCTCAGGGAGGGCGGTCATTCCGATTATGTCGGCTCCCCAAGAGCGGTACATAAAAGACTCGGCCCTGGTTGAGAAAGCGGGGCCTTCCATCACCACCATTGTGCCCCCAGGGTGGACATTCACGTCCATGGACTGTGCAGCACGGTGGATGGCCTGGCTGGCAGCGGCGCAGAACGGGTCAGCGATACCCACATGCACCACAATGTGTTCATCGAAGAATGTATTCTCCCGCAAACGCGTCCGGTCAATCAGCTGGCTGGGGATGACGAGGTCCAGGGGCGCGAATTCTTCCTTGAGGCTCCCCACGGCACTGACGGAGATCACCCGCTCAACTCCGAGGGTCTTCAAGGCGTAAATGTTTGCCCGAACCGGAATGTGAGTAGGGTTGAACCGGTGCCCGCGTCCGTGGCGTGGAAGGAAAGCTACCCGCACCCCGGAGAGGTCTCCCAGAACTATGGCGTCGCTGGGTCTGCCGAAGGGCGTATCCACATCCACGTGTTCGACGTTTTCAAGTCCGTCAATCTCGTAAAGGCCGCTGCCTCCAATAACCGCTATTTCCGCTTGAGCATTGCTCACAACACTGTCTCTTCCGTTTCTTCAACTAACGCATCTTCAGCTACCGCCGTTCACGGCCAGCATCAGGCTTTCTGTGTAGGGAGGTAAAGCAACGCCCTTCTCGGTGACAATGGCGTCGATGTAACGATGCGGGGTCACATCGAAAGCCGGATTGACCGCTGCCACACCTTCGGGAGCGGTGGCAATACCGCCGAACCGGGTCACTTCATTCGGCTCCCTTTGCTCAATCTCGATCTCTTCACCGTTGGGCAGGGCGAGGTCTATGGTGCTGGTGGGAGCGGCGATATAGAAAGGAATGCCGTTCTCGCGGGCAAGTACCGCCAGCATGTACGTGCCGATTTTGTTGGCGGTGTCTCCGTTGGCTGCGACCCTGTCCGCACCGGTGATGACGCAACCGATTCGGCCCTGCCGCATGAGCATTCCCGCAGCCGAGTCGGCGAGAAGCGTCGCCGGGATGCCAAGCTTCTGGAACTCCCACGAAGTCAGTCGCGCTCCCTGCAGCCAAGGCCTCGTTTCGGTATTGAAAACCTCGAACCGCTTGCCTGCCTCCCATCCAGCGCGAATAACGCCCAACGCGGTTCCAAATGCCGAGGTGGCTAGAGCGCCGGTGTTGCAGTGAGTCAGGACGGAGCCTCCGTCTGGCATCAGCTCCTTGCCGTAATCACCCAGCAGCCGGTTGATCGCCTCGTCCTCTCGGTGAATTTCCTCGGCTTCGGCAATTAATATGGGGACAATTTCGCCTGCGGCATCCGTTGACTCAGCAAGTGCCATCATCCTGTCCACGGCCCAGCCAAGGTTAACTGCCGTCGGACGTGCAGCCCGGATGTCGTCACAGGCCTGCTTAAGGGCAAATAAGAATTCCACACGGTCGTTGGAGGGAATATCGCGGGCAGCCATAGCAACGGCATAGGCCGCAGTTACCCCAATAGCAGGCGCGCCGCGTACTCGCATTTCGCGAATAGCGGAAACAGCTTGTTCGTAGCACTCCACGACAATTGTGGCCTCGTCCACGGGGAGACGTGTCTGGTCCAACAGCATTAACCTGCCGTCCTGCCAGCGTATGGGCCGAATCTCACTCAAATAAAGAGCTCCTGCTCCGAATTACTAAGTCTGAATCACCAACAGCGCGGAAATCGCTCTACCAAAATCAAGGAGGCCTTTCACGTCGGGCAACAAAAAAGCTTCTCGCGCGAGAAGCCCATACCGACCCCTATTCCCCCCATTCCCGGCAGTACATCCGGCGCTTGGGACATTAACATGCTACTAACAGCGGCGTTTTGTGTCAAGGAACAGTCCGCCGCTGGGGCATCGGCGAGATGCACAAGACCCCTCAGTTGACACTGAATTGACGCAACAATAATAATACTCAAAGTCTATGGCGCACGTTGGTTCCTTGGATAATGCAGTAAGGCGGAGCTAGGGCTTCTTCAAACTACATGAGCAGACCCAACCTAGCATATGAAGACGGTCAACTGGGGTTATTTACTGACCTCTATGAATTGACGATGGCCCAAGCCTACTTTGCCCAGGGAATGCACCAGCCAGCCACCTTCAGTCTTACGGTTCGCAGCTACCCCCTAAATCGCGGCTACCTCGTTTCTGCTGGCCTCGACGACGTACTTGAATACCTGTCTCGCCTGCACTTCAACGGCGAAGCCGTCCAATACCTCCGTTCCACGGGCCTGTTCAAAGAGGACTTCTTAGAGTACCTGGGAGCGGTCCGATTTACAGGCAACGTTCGGGCCGTCCCCGAAGGAAGGCTGTATTTCGCCGACGAACCGCTGCTGGAGATCACTGCGCCGATTATCGAGGCGCAGTTGGTTGAAACCTACGTAATCAACCAGATGAACCTGCAGACTGCCTTGGCCAGCAAAGCGGCCCGTTGCGTCTGGGCGGCCCAAGGCAAAGGCATCGCAGACTTTGCGTCCCGTCGCACCCACGGCTCTGATGCCGCGATGAAAATGGCCCGCGTCAGCTACATCGCGGGATTTGCCTCTACAAGCAACGTGCTGGCCGCCAGCCACTACGACATTCCGCCGGCCGGAACGATGGCGCATTCTTTCATTTCCAGCTTTCCAACAGAGTTGGACGCATTTCGGGCGTACTCCCATTGTTTTCCTGACCGTACAATCCTGCTGCTGGACACCTATGATACCGTGGCAGGCGCTTGGAACGCTGTGGTCATCGCCAAAGAGCTGGAGGCCGAAGGGCACAGGCTGGCTGGTGTACGGCTGGATTCGGGGGATTACGCGAAGCTGAGCCACCAGGTTAGGCACGTTCTAGATGACCATGACTTGGACTATGTCAGGATCGTGGTCAGCGGCGGGCTCGATGAATACGAACTGGCAACCCTGATGGAAACCGGTGCGCCCATCGACCTGTTCGGTGTTGGCACCAAGGCGGGCGTGTCAGCGGACGCACCTTGGTGCGACATGGTTTACAAGGTCGCCTGGTTTGACAATCGTCCGGTTATGAAGCTCAGCGAAGGCAAGATGTCCCTTCCTGGCGCCAAGCAGATCTTCCGTAGGACGAGCGGCGACGGCACGCTGACCGGCGACATCATCGGCCTTCTGGAGGAGACTGGGCCGGTGGACTCGGAGCCACTGCTGAAGGAGGTAATGACAGGCGGCGTACGGAATATACCTTCCCCTGCCCTTGCCGTACTGCGGGACAGGTTCCGAGATGAATTCGCCTCCCTAGAGACCCGGTACAAAGGTTTAGTCCGGCCGCCACTGTTTCCTGTATCGGTGAGTCCAAAGCTTCAAAGAATGACCGCAGAGGTGCGAGAGGAAGCGGTTCTCACCAATGTTTCAGGAGAAGCTTCCTAGCCGGGGCTCCGGCAATCCTGTCGCTTAGCTGCGCCCGAATCCCCGATGCTTTGTGGCTCCTATCGCGGCCCACCAACGGAAGCCCTATTTGCCAACGGAAGTGGTAGATGACCATGAAAACAGCCGTGTGCATGAAATACGTGCCTGTGATAGCGCGTATGCAATTTGACTACGAGGCCAAGACCATCATGAGGGATGGTGTGCCCTCGGAGGTTAATGCCTTTGACCAACTGGGTTTGGTGCGGGCGGTAGAGTTGAAGAGTAGTCCCGATGACGAGGTGGTGGTACTGACCATGGGGCCTCCCACCGCTGCCGAAGGACTGACCACCTGTCTGGCCCTTGGTGCAGACCGGGGCGTTCTGATCACAGATCGAGCGCTTGCCGGCAGCGACACGCTGGCGACCTCGCGGGCACTGGCGCTGGCTTTGGCGCGTGAGGCACCAGACCTGATCATCTGCGGAAGGAATAGCACAGACGGTGAAACTGGTCAGGTGGGGCCCGAGGTGGCTGAACTCATGGACTTGCCACACGTCAGCCATGTAAGACGCCTCGACCTAAACGAGGACCGCCGCACTGTGATTGTCGAGAGGATCACGGACGAGGGATTTCAGACCTTAGAGTGCGACCTTCCCGCAGTCATCTGCGTCACTGAGGGTGTTGCACCTGAACTTTTCCCCAATCGCCAGCAGATGGAGGAGGCGGAGACCAAACCGATCGATGAAGTCAACTGCTCAATGTTGTCAGAGGACTCGTCGCAGTTTGGAGCGCAGGGATCACCAACCTGGGTTAACGAAATACGACTGGTGGAGCCCAACCGTCTGGGAGTCACACTACAGGAAGTGACACCGGGAGAGGCAGCCCAACAGATTGCGCAGGCGGTCAGGGACCGGTTGGCAGAGCTGGAATCAGCCGATCCCGAAACGTCTGCCGAGCCTCTGCCGCGTTTTCCCGGGGTGACCGACCGCAGCATCTGGGTCGTGGCTGAGAATAGCCAGGAGGGCCTCGCTCATGTCACTTACGAGATGCTTGGGAAGGCCCGAGAACTCACCACCATTACTCGCAGCGAAGTGGTGGCGGTGGTCATCTCGTCGGGCGGCGAGGCGCACACAGCGTCACTCGCCACTGCCGGAGCGGACCGGGTACTGGTCTTGGACAACTCCTCTCTTGGCCCGGTGTGCGGGCGCTCAGTAGGTAACGTACTGGCCGGAGCTGTGGCGCGGGAAACGCCTTACGCCATCCTGTTCGCTTCAACCGCTGACGGACGAGACCTAGCGGCGCGGCTCGCGGCGCGGCTGAGCCTGGGCCTGACCGGCGACGCCATCGACCTGGAGATCGACAATGAAGGCCAGCTGGTCCAACTCAAGCCCGCTCTCGGCGGCAATGTCGTCGCTCCCATCCTGTCAAAGACCTTGCCCAACCTTGTAACATTGCGACCGGGCCTCCTTACTCCGGCAGTGGAAGAACCTGGGGCCAGCGCCTCTTTGGAAAATCTGGCCCCGGTTCCTTTTGAGGGTTCAGACGTTCGCTTGGTAAAAGAGGAGTTTCAGGAGGACTCAGTGGGCCTGGACCTTGCTCGTGCCAGAGTTGTTGTGGGCCTCGGCATGGGGGTTGGCGAAGGGGAGGTAGCAGGACTGGTGGATTTGGCTCGCTCGCTCGGGGCCTCCGTAGCAACCACTCGGGATGTGGTCCACGCGGGGTGGCTGCCCCAGCAGCTGCAGGTAGGGGTCAGCGGGCGCACAATTGCCCCAACGGTTTACATTGCCGTGGGAATTCGGGGAGCGTTCAATCACACTGTGGGCCTTCAACGGACAGGCATCATCGTGGCCGTAAATCAAAACCGTCGGGCCACCATATTCCGCTCCTCGGACTTTGGGGTCATCGGCACCTGGCAGGATTTCCTGCCGCCCTTGATCGAGAAGCTGCGCCCTGTTCTGGCCGGCCTTACCTCGGGCTAAAGGCAACCGGCTGAAGGGTGGATTAACAGCTTATGTCGACTACAGAGGAACTGGCCCGATATATTTCGGCGACAAGTTTTGATGCGATGCCGACCGAGGCCGTGGAGGCGGCCAAGGTAGTCATTCTCGACGGCCTAGCGGTAACACTCGCGGGTTCAAGGGAAACAGCTGCGCAAATAGTCGCCGACTACGCTCGCGAAATGGGCGGTAATCCCTTGTGTTCCGTCTTTGGACACGGATTCAAGACGTCTCCTCCAATGGCGGCATTCGTGAATGGTGTTGCGGGCCACGTCCTGGACTACGAGGTGATGTGGCATCCGGCTACCCACGCCACTTCGCCCACCCTGCCCGGGATTCTCGCCCTTGCGGAGAGGCAGGGCGCAGCGGGCAAGGACATTGTGGCTGCCCTGATCACGGGATTCGAGGTACAAGGGCGCATCCGTGTTGCATCCGCCAATATGGGCCTGGGGGGCTTTCATTCCCCAGGGCTGGTGGGTGTAATGGGAAGTGCGGCGGCAGGGTCGGTCATGCTGGGACTCGATACGCCACAGACCCGCATGGCTCTCGGTCTCGCCGCATCCCGGGCGGGCACAGTTTCGGCCAACACAGGCACGATGACCAAATCAACTCATTGCGGAAATGCTGGCCGAATGGGGCTGGAAGCCGCCCTGCTGGCCGCCAAGGGATTCACGGCAAACCCCAATGTTATTGAGCACGAGAATGGATACGCTGCAGTGCTGTTTGGAGATGACTTCGAGCTAGACGCTGTTACCCGCGACTTCGGAAATCAATACAGACTGGTCGATCCCGGCGTAGCAATCAAGAAGCACCCCAGCCAGTACGGCACTCACCGAGGTATTGATGCCGCACTGGACCTGCAACAGCGCTATAGCGTAGATACCGATCGCATCGCGGCCGTACACATCGAGACACCCATTATGCGCTACGTGGGTCGCCCCTTCCCTGAGACCGGTCTGGATGGGAAATTCAGCTTCCAGTACACCGTAACGGCTGCGCTGCTGGACCGACACATCGGCATTGAGACGTTCACCGACGAGGCAGTTCACCGCCAGGAGGTCCTCGATCTCCTCAGCAAGACCACAATTGATATGAAACCTGAGATTCCCGCAAATTTCGAGGATATGTGGGTCGCCATTAAGGTGGATACGAGCGACGGTCAGACGTTCATTAGCCGATGCGACCGGCCCCGAGGCATCTGGGGCAATCCGCTAACCCGGGATGAGAGACTGGCCAAGGTACGGTCCTGTGCGGCCCGCGTCCTGCCCGACGCGGAAATCGAACTCGTCATTGGAATAGTTGAAGACCTCGAAAATGTCAGCAGCGACACCGTACGGGAGCTAATCTGCATCCTTGGCGACGCCACTCCCCAATGACGCAGGGCAACCGCGTCTTCAGGCCTGGAATCTCATTTCGCTGTCATTCGCCCCTTGCCAAGCCTGCGCCGTCTCTATAACATATGTTCTATGTATATAACGGCTAGCAAACAAAACCCGCCTGACATCCCGGGGGGCCTGCTTTGAACCAGCGGCCAGCCCGGAATTGCCGGAATGACATAATAATGGCGGAAATGATCGGAAATGAGTGGATTCATAAAAAAAGAGCCCCTGTAAACCGGCAATGCCAGCTCCTCCGCCCCAACCTGCTTCGATGCTGAAATCAAGACGCGATTGCCCTGCCTGATGACGGCGTTTACTTGACACTCACAACCTCGCACAAGAGAATGGCTAATGCGCTGCGCCAGGCATTAAAGCCCTTTTGAGTTCTCACATCGGAGTTGCCCAGCCGGCAGCCCAATCCTACAGACACGAGGCGGACATGGACTTTGGATACACTCCAGAACAGGAATCTCTTCGCGGTGAAGTGCAGGCTTTTTTAGCGGAGCACGTAACCGATGACGTTCTAGGCGAGCTGGAGACCGCCGAGGAAGGCGGACGCGGCGAACACTACCGCGAGCTGGTCCGCAAGGTTGCAGAGCGCAATTGGATTGGAATCAGCTGGCCCAGGGAATATGGCGGTCAAGGCGGAAGCCGTATCGAGCAATACATCGTTGAAGAGGAATTCGCCCGAGCCGGTGTCGCCGTCGGTGGAGCGGGAAGCGGGGCGCCTGCCATTCTGGCCGCGGGCACCGAAGAGCAGAAACAGCACTTCATCCCTGGCCTGATCAGCGGTGAAATCATCTTTGCGCTTGGTTTTACGGAGCCCCAGGCCGGAGCAGATCTGGCCGGTCTCCAGTGCAGGGCTGTTCGAGACGGCGATGATTACGTGATCAATGGCCAAAAGATGTATACGTCGGCTGCCCACTATGCCACGCACGTCTACCTGATGGCGCGCACCGATCCTGATGCGCCTCGGCATCGCGGAATTTCCATATTCCTAGTGCCGATGGAGACGCCTGGAATTACTGTGCGTCCTCTTTGGACAATTCAGAACGATCCGCCCGCGCCCCTTGGGACCACCTACGGAATGGCCCGCACCAACGAGACATTCTTCGAGGATGTCCGGGTTCCCGCCTCCAGTTTGCTGGGCGAAGAGAACATGGGATGGTACGTCGGCGCAATGGGCCTGAACCTGGACCGAGTAGGCGCCAGCCGTTACCTGATTTCAGTAAGGCGCGACGAGGACATAGTCAACTGGGTAAAAGAAAACGATTTCGGAGGCCACTCCCCAGCCGATGATCCCGCAGTCCGGGACAAGCTGGCAGAGCTGTGGACTGAAGCACAGGTTTGCCGCCTCATGACTATGCGAAGCATGTCGCTAGTAGAACGCGGCGGGACCTTCACCTACGAGGGTTCGGCGGAGAAAGTGTGGGCGCCGGAACACGGAGTGCATACAACTGAGACCATTACTCAGATTCTCGGCCCATACGCCCAGTTACTGAGCAGTTCTGAGGAGGCTATCGAAGAGGGTGTTTTCGCCCACAACGTGATGGGCGCCTTCCAGTCAGGGATCAATCACGGCAGCGTGCAGGTAATGCGCGATCAGATGGCTCGCCGCGGGTTGGGAATGCCTCGGGGCTAGGCGGCCAACCCCTGCCACAACCTAACACAGGAACGATAATGGATATTCTACCTTCTGAAGAAGAACAACTGCTCAAGAACGCCGCTCGCGAATTCCTTGAAGCTGAGGTTTCAACGGCGTTGGTTCGCGAGATGGAACTGAACGAAAACGGCTATCCCCCCGCCCTATGGAAGCAGATGGCCGACTTGGGCTGGCTGGGACTAGCGATACCGGAAGAATATGGGGGCCAAGGGCTCCCGATGACCTATCTGGGCTTGGTGATGGAGGAACTGGGCCGGGTCTTGGCTCCGGTCCCATTCCACAGCACCATGACGGCCGCCTTGACCATCACCGAATCGGGAACCGAGGACCAAAAGCGCGAGTTGCTACCAGCCGTTTGCAGCGGCGACATGGTGATGACCTGGGCTGTTATCGAACGCGATCCGCGACTGATTCCTGCGGCCGTCGCCGAGCAGGCCCAGCAAGATGGCGACGGATGGGTTCTCAGCGGCGTAAAGATGTTCGTCGATAACTTTAACGTCTCCCGGCGCTGCCTGGTTGCCGTCCGCACTGCTCCGGCATCGGACGCGAACGAGGGTATTTCGCTATTCTTGGTCGATCCCAACGGCTCGGGCGTGTCTCACACTCAACTGGTCACTATCGCCAAAGACAAGCAGTGCCGGGTTAGCTTTAACGGTGTCAGGGTAGGCGGCGCCGACCTGGTTGGCGAGCTTCACAACGGGTGGCCCATCGTCGAGCGAATGCTGGAGCGCGCGACGGCCCTGATATGCTGCCAGATGGTCGGAGCAACCCGCAAGGACGCAGAACTAGCCACCGACTATGCCAAGAGCAGGGTCGCCTTTGGCCGTCCTATAGCCTCGTTCCAGTCGATACAGCACATGTGCGCAGACATGTTGCTATTCGCTGACGGTGCCCAGTTGCTGACATACGAAGCATTGTGGAAGATGGACCAGGGCATGCCCGCCGGAGTGGAAGTGTCGCAGGCGAAGGCCTTTGCGAACGAGAAATGTGAGGCAGTGGTGCGCCAGTCCCAGGTCATACACGGCGGCATCGGATTTATGATGGAGTTCGACCTGCATCTTTGGCTGCGCCGCGTTTATGCCTGGTCCATGCGACTCGGCACCACCTTCGATCATCGCGCCAAGATCGCCAGCGCGCTACTCGACAAACCTGGAAAGGTACGGCTCGGACTACCTCTGCCCGCCTGAGAGAACCCTCCCCCTACTGGAGTGATTGAAATGGCCAAAGATCCCGTTTGCGGCAAGGAAATCGACGAGGCGCAGGCCCGGGCCCAAATTTCTCAGACGCGGCATGGCGCCTCAGAGGTTGACCCGGCGCAAGGAACGCGCATTTTCCACGATGGCAGTTGGATTTACTTCTGCGGCCTGGACTGCCGGACCAAGTTCCTGGCCAGTCCTGCGACTTACACCGGTAGTTAACCGACGTTACTGGTTGGTACGTGCCAATCCGTAAACTGGACCCCGAGTCTTTAACCGGAGTTTGGGAGATGACTGAGGCACTGAAGCTGGATCCGAATAGCACCGCCCTGATCCTGATCGATATGATCAACGCCGTAGCCAAGGGCAATGGCCCTCCTTACAACGTACCACCGAACCGCCAGGGCGTAATTGACAATTTTGTCCGGCTGGTGGCCCACTGCCGAGAGGTTGGGGCCCCGATCATATACATCACCACTTACCGCCGCGCCGACAACTCTGACGCGCCCAAGACCATTGCAGACGTTGGAGGTGGCGGAGGCGCGGCAATGCTGGAAGGCACACCTGCCGTGGAGGTCATCGACGAACTGGCCCCGCAGGATGGCGACTACATCGTGGTTAAGCCCCGCTTCAGCGCCTACTATGGCACGAACATGGAAAGCATCCTCAAATCTCTGGGTACGGAGACCATCCTGGTTGGCGGCATTTCCACGCAGCGGAGCGTAGAAGGTACCGCCCGGGACGCCAAGAACCGCGACACGCAGTGCGTGGTAGTGAGCGACTGCTGCACCGCCGGCGAAGAAGACGTTCATCAGATGACGATCGACAGCGTCCTGCCGCTGCTGGTGCGGGTGCGAAACACCGACGAGGTGATAGCCGCGCTGGCCTGAACGCAATACGCACCAGCGCTTTCCGAGTTCCCGGGGTTTTCCTGGCCTGCCCCTCCCTAATGCAACGATACAGTAGGAGGTAACGTCATGGCTGACGTGAAGACAATCCTGGTAGGCACCATTGGACAGGGAATCATGCGCAGTGCCGACGGCGGCGAGTCTTGGCGACGGGTCGGCATCGATGCCGGAATGCACTCGGACGCTCTGGTGCGGACGCTTGGCAATCACCCGGACAGGCCCGGCATAGTGTTCGCCGGGACGGACAAGGGCCTGTACCGCAGCGAAGATGGTGGACAACATTGGCAGTTGCTGGACACTGCGATGAGCGGTACCTGCGTCTGGGCGATGGCCATCGACTCCTCGGACCCCAATCTGATGTTTGCAGGTACCGGCACACCGGACCCTGCGGGAGTCTTCCGGTCCTCCGACGGGGGCAAGACCTGGGATCAGCGCCCGGTCGAAGTGGCTGCCGAGTGCCCAAACGTGGGTGTGCCACGGGTTACCGGTATCGCCATCGACCCGCAGAACCATCGCGACGTTTGGGTTGGCCTCGAAGTGGACGGACTGCGGCACAGCTCGGACGCCGGAGAGTCTTGGGAATCCATCAACGGCGCGATCCCCAATCCTGACGTCCACAACGTCGCCGTTGCTGCGGGGCCGCCTCACACGGTTGTATGCGTGGTGAACAACGACGTGTACACCAGTGCCGACAACGGCGGTAGCTGGGACCGTTTGGGCATCCGTGAAGTTTTTCCGCTGACATATCCCCGAGGCATAATGGTCAAGCCGGATAACCCGAACGTGATCTTCGTCACCATTGGCGACACGACGCCAGGCCAGACTGGGACGATAATGCGTTCCAATGACACCGGCAAGACGTGGGAGAACCTGCCACTGCCGGTCGAGCCCAACACCGCAATGTGGACTGTCAACATCCAGACCGCCGACCCATCGGTGGTGTTCGCGGGCAGCCGCTACGGCTACCTCTACCGCAGCGATGACGGCGGCGACTCCTGGAGCAAGCTGCGCCGGGAGTTCAGCGAGATCTCCAGCGTGATGTGGCTGCCTGAGTAGATATTCGAGCTGTCTGTTCCCCACATACAGGCCAACCGGCGTAAACAGGGGCGTTGTATACAACGCCCCTCGTCCTTCCCAGACCAGGGGAATTGTCTCGAAAATGAGCCCGATTTGGTACGGCGGGGGTCTACTTCGTGATTCCTACTTCGCCCCTGTCGCCGCCACCAAGGGTACGATTCTTGTGGAGGGTCTTTGGGGAGATCCTTTTGGCGATAGCTCTCCTTGTAAAGGGTGTCGAAGGCCAGCATAAATGTCCGGCTAAGTGTTCAGCATAAATGTCACTTTGTTATGGCGCCACTGTATCGGATGTTGACGCAGTGAGAACAGGCCGGGACCGCCGCCCCGGAGGACCGTCGGCATCCATGTATTTCTTGATGGTTGCTCTGTGGATCCCCAACTCCCTCTCGATCGCCCGCAGCGACATCCCCTTGCGCATGGCTTTCTGAATCGCCTTCCATCTCTCCTTCTGCAGGAAGGTTGGTTTGCGCGGGGGGACAGTTGCGGGCGTCAAGGCAGCGGACGCACCTCCGGTTATGCCCGCTTGATCCTCCTCATCCGCTGCCCTTGAGTCCAGAGACTTGAGTGTCGTTGCCCAGCGCTGGTCAGAGTGTTTGGCCCCGGCGGGTGAGGCAGGAGGAGTGGCCGAATCTCCATGGCCGTTGCGGAGGAATGCTGGGCTGGGCGGCGCCTCCTGGGCATTGATGATGCGTTCCTCATGGCGCACCCTGAGCCGGCCGTCCAGTCCTTCCAGGACCTCCACAACCGCGCCGGCATAGCTGGGGCGTTCCGGCTCTGGCAGCAATTGAAGCGTATGCAGCTGGAACTTCACCGTATTGTCCTTGGCCACCTTCCTGCGGTGCTTGAAGCACAGGACCTGCTCCAAGGATAGATCAGGGCCCAGAGGCCGGTACGCGGACTCAGAGCATTGCGGGGGAACCTGGAAGCGCCGGTTGTATCGTGGCAGAAACTGCTCCAGCACCCCGTTGGCCTCCCTGATGCTGCTGGCGCCCGCCAACCGGAGTTCGGTGACCAGCCGGTCCTGGAAGGTTCCAGCAGCCCGCTCCACGCGGCCCTTGGCTTGTGGCGAAAGGGCGAATATCATCTGTATCCCCAACTCGTCCATGGCCCGGCTGAACTGGGTCGACGTTCCGGGGAGGCCGGACCCCGGTGTGTGCCTGAAGACCCCATGCCGGTCGACATAGAGGGCGATGGGAATGCCAACGCTCTGCAGCAGGTCTTGGATCAGCAGGAAATAGGTGTAGGACTCCTCCTTCTCACAGAACAGGGCGTGGGCCACCGTGCCGGTGGCGTCATCGACTGCGATCAGCAAGGTGAACGGCGGAACCTGATCCCCCAGCCACGGGTGGAAGCTGCCGTCCATCTGGATCAGCATCCCCTGTCGGGGCATTCGCTGGCGGCGTACCCGGTGCTTGGGCGGACGCCTTCGCTGCGGGCTCTTCAGCCCGGCGTTGACCAGGATGCGTCTGAGCGTGGTCCTGCCGACGGCAATTCCCTCGCGCTCATCCAGCAACTCGCTGAGATGGGTGTGGTTGGCCCCTGAATACCTGGTGCGAGCCAAATGGACCACATCGTACGCCACGGCCTCGGGCGTTGCGTTGGGTGCTCTGCGACCCCGGTGGCCGTGGGCAACCGAGGCAGCTCCCTTCTCCCGTTAGGCCGCCAGAATGCGCCTGGTGTGCCGAGTGCTGACACCCATCAGCGTGGCCGCCTGGTCCAGCGTCATGTGCTCTGCCATCAGGCTGTTGAGAACCTGTAGTCTCGCCTGTTCCTTGGGATTCAACGTCACATTCTCCATGGAGTGAATGTGACATTTATGCTGGCCTGTTAGCCAGGACCTTTTCGCTGGACGTCAACATAAAGGGCGGCGCTAAAGTGTCCCGTGCGGGCGGGTAATCGCTGACAAAAGTCAGTTGTAAATTGGACCGTCCGCCGCCATTCATAGGCTTCAAGTCGAGCTTATGGGTGGTGCGATGGATGTACAGAGTGGACGTATATCTGCGGGTTCGCCGGGCAGTGATGGTGGAGGGCAAGAGCATTCGGGAGGTCTCCAGAGAGTTTGGGCTGCACCGGGACACGGTGCGCAAGATGCTGACCTACTCCGTGCCTCCGGGCTACCGGCGACAGACTCCTCCTCGAAGGCCCAAGCTGAAGCCCTTCACCGGCGTCATAGACCGGATCCTGGAGGACGACCTCAGGCGTCCCAGGAAGCAGCGCCACACCGCCAAGCGCATCTTGGAGCGGCTGCAGGATAAGTACGGGTTCGGCGGCGGATACACCACGGTCAAGGACTACGTAAGGGAGAATCGCCGCCAGACCAGGGAGATGTTCGTGCCCCCTGTCCCATCCGCCGGGCCACGCGCAGTGTGACTGTCGGCGAGGCCCTGGTGGTCATAGGCGGCGTGGAGCGTAAGGCCCACTGCTTCGTCATCGACCTGCCCCACAGCGACGGCTGCTTCGTCAAGGCCTATCCGGCTGAGACCACCGAGGCCCTCCTGGATGGCCACGTCTCGGCGTTCGCCTTTCTGGGCGGAGTGCCCCAGAGCATCCTCTACGACAACACCAGGCTGGCCGTGGCGAAGATACTGGGCGACGGCCGGCGTCAACGCACCCGCGCCTTCACCGAGCTGCAGTCTCACTACCTGTTCGAGGACCGGTTCGGCCGCCCCGGCAAGGGCAATGACAAAGGCAAGGTGGAGGGCCTGGTGGGGTACATGCGCCGAAACTTCCTGGTGCCGGTGCCGTCCTTCGAAAGCTTCGATGCACTCAATGCCTACCTGGAACAACGATGCCTGGAGCGAATGGACGCCCAGCTCAGGGGACATACGGAGACCATTGGCGAGAGGATGGAGCGGGACCTGGACGCCCTGCTGCCCCTGCCGCCGGTGGCCTACGACGCGTGCGACAAGCAGGCAGGCCGGGTGAGTTCCCTGTCCTTGGTCAGGTACCGGACCAACGACTACTCGGTGCCGGTGGCCTACGGATACCGAGACGTCCTGGTACGGGGCTACGTCGACGCAGTGGTGATCAGCTGCGGAACCGAGGGCATCGCCAGACACCCCAGATCATACGAACGCGACGACTTCGTCTACGACCCCATCCACTACCTGCCGCTCCTGGAGCGTAAGCCGGGCGCCCTGGACCAGGCCGCGCCCCTGCAGGGCTGGGAACTCCCCGATGAGTTCGGGACGCTGCGGCGTCTGCTGGAGTCCCGAATGGGACGGCGGGGCAAGCGTGAGTACGTGCAGGTGCTCAGGCTGCAGGAGACCTTCAATCAAGAGGAGGTGCACGCAGCGGTGAAAGATGCCATCCACCTGGGGTCGCTGAGCTTTGACGCAGTGAAGCACCTGGTGCTGTGCCGGCTGGAGGGACGGCCGCCCAGGCTGGATCTGGAGCTCGATCCCTACCTGCCCCGGGTCAGGGTCAGCACCACGTCCACACATGACTACATGACCTTGCTGCCGGGGAGAGCGGCATGAACGACCGGTCGACGCTGCTGCTGGAACACCACCTGAAGGAGCTTAAGCTGCCCAGCATCCTGAGAGAGTACGGGAAGATGGCTGCCCTATGCGCCGCCGAGGGTGTGGATCATCCCCAGTACCTGCTGCGCCTCGCGGAGCTTGATCTCATCGACCGCCACCAGCG
The DNA here is from genome assembly GCA_965262865.1 of Dehalococcoidia bacterium. GTDB lineage: Bacteria > Chloroflexota > Dehalococcoidia > Lucifugimonadales > UBA3495 > VXOI01. Next base: position 3,374,225 of record OZ253565.1, on the reverse strand, counting down.
TATGGTGGAGCGGCGGATCCACGCTACCCGTTTCCCCGCGGTGAAGAGTCTGGACACCCTAGACTTCCCGGCCATCCCGTCGCTGAACAAGGCACTGGTGATGGAGTTGGCACGCTGTGAATACATCCAGCGCCGTGAGAACGTCATCGCCGTCGGCAACAGCGGCACCGGCAAGACCCACGTGGCCCTGGGACTGGGGCTGGCCGCCTGCCAGCGCGGACTCTCTGTGGGTTTCACCACCGCCGCCGGTCTGGTGCATGAGATGATAGAGGCCCGGGACGAGAGACGGCTGCAAAATCTCCGAGGCAACTGTCCCGGCTCAACCTGCTGATCATCGACGAACTGGGCTTCGTCCCCCTGTCCAGAACCGGCGCGGAACTGGTCTTCGAGGTCTTCAGCCAGCGCTACGAGCGGGGCTCCGTCATGGTGACCACCAACCTCCCCTTCGATGAGTGGACCGAGGTCTTCGGCTCGGAGCGCCTCACCGGAGCGCTGCTGGACCGGCTCACCCACCACGTCCACATCCTGGAGATGAACGGCGAGAGCTACCGGCTCAAGCGCAGCCGGGAGAACGCTCCCTCGCAGGCTTCGGAAGAACCCGACGAAGAATAGCCGCACCGCCAACGCCGTCTCCTCCTGTTCTTGTAACGCCGCCGCTCCGACCAATTTACTGCCATCAGTCACCACGTCAGTGGTACACGATCACGCCGCCCCAGTGGCCCATTATCTCGGCGCCATTGACAGCCGTGGTCATGGGTTTGATCCACCACGGCCGTGATCAACATGCCGGTGATTTCCTCGCCGCAGGTCGGGGGGAGCCATCGCCTGCCCGACCCACTCCCGCAACTCCTTCCGGGTGGGCAACTGTTCCGGGAGACGCACCGGGCGCTGTCCTCTCCGTCCGGGTCTCTGGGTCTCCGGGCCTCCGGGTCACCGGCCCTGTCCACCATCTCCAGCAACTGGCACAGCGTTTCTTTCGGGCAGGTCCGTACCAGTGCCGCGTTGAGGCTCACATTGGTATCGTCCGCCGCCTGCATTGCCAAGTGCACCCACTCGGAGGCAATTGCGGTCCGCACGCGGGTCATGCTGGAACAGTCCCTGATGCCTGCGCCAGTTAACGCAGACCATTTCGCTGAACTACGGCAACCGATAGTCAGCAATCCTCTTCCCACGCGGGCGTCTTCAATTCCGCCGTACACAACCTCGCATGGTGGCGAGGATCTCGGCCATATACTCTCCGATGCTAGATAAGGGTCTGCGGCTCTCGCAGGTCGTGCCCCCGAAGTACAGGGGCGTTCACTTAGTCTGGCTGGCACGTCGAGGTGTTGGCGAAGGGACGACAAGGAGCGCAACGTCGCCTTGGGCGCCAACCGCCAGAAAGCTCTTACCGACTACGCTCATCACTACTGTTTTGATTGGGAGGGCCGGAAGGCCGACACTTTTCCCTGCGCATAGACGGGCGAGCCATGGCTCCCGATGTCGTCCGCTCCCTGTCGAGAAGGCCCTCGAGGTCCTCAGGTGTACCGAAGCTGCAAGCTCACCTGATGCGGCATACCTGCGCGACACGGTTTCCTCTTAGCTGGTGGGAACGCGATCCAGTTGCGCTTGGCGGCAGACCTCGTCGCCGTTAAATGCCCAGCGCGGCTACCCCGGCCCTGGCGATGGCCTCGTCGTCGAGCCCGCTGGGCAGGCCGCCCACGCCGATGGCGCCGACCACGGCCCCGTCGCTGATAACGGCGACTCCGCCTGGAATCGCTATCAACTGGGGATCGCCGAAGGACTCAAGGGACCTGCCCGAGCTGCTGAGTTGCTCGGCGAAGGCGGCGGTATCCATGGAACGGACCGCGGAGGTGTAGGCCTTGCGAATAGCGAAGGTGGGCCTCAGGCAGCGGTCCATCCGGGCGTAGGCCAGCAGGTTTCCGGCATCGTCGACCACGGCCATGTCGACCTTGCGCCGGTTGGTGTCCCGGTTGTAATCGGCGATCATGGCCGCAATCGCGTTCTGGGCCTGTTCCAAACTGAGCATGGGTTTGTTGTACATATCGTCAACCTCCATATAGTTGTTGTTGGGATAGCGCAGGCCCCTCCATTCTCCCTCTCCCTCCGGGGAGGACTCCCGTCAGGTGCTAAGCTGCTTGTGCACAGGATTTCAACCTCTCCCCAACCCTTTTCCTCAAGGGAGAGGGTGAATGGAACTACCCTATGCCTAGATCTCGGCGCTTGGGGGTCTCATGGTGTGCCAGGGGGTGTTCTGCTCGTAGGCGTGGGCCAGCCGGAACACCATCTCCTCTCCGCCGGGCGGACCGGCGATCTGCAGGCCTACGGGCAGGCCCCTGCCGCCGAACCCACAGGGCACGGAGATGGCCGGTGCGCTGGACAGGTTGAAGGTGTTGGTGCGCATGAAGGGCAACCGCGAGGATGTCTCCCTGCTGGTCACCGATGGGTCGTCCTGGATTGGGACGGCCTGCCTTCCGGAGGTAGGCATCACCAGCACGTCGTAGGTCTGGAAGGCCGCCAGCACGTCGTTGCGCAGCAGGGTTCGGAGCTTCTGGGCCTTCTGGTAGGCCTGGGCCGGGACCAGGCTGCCGGTGAGCAGTCCGATGCGGTTATCGTGGCCGAAGTCGTGGAGGCGCTCCCGGACCCATTCCTTCATGTTGAGGGCCGGCTCGACCGCCAGCAATGTTCCAGCGATGGCGTTGGCGTGGGCCGCCAACGGAATGGAGACCTCCTCAACGTCGGCGCCCAGCTCCGCCAGAGTGCCGGTGGCGGCTGTGACGGCGTCAGCCACGTCGGACTCCACCATGTCGCTGTGGAGCAACTCCGTAACGATGCCCACGCGCAGGCCCCTGATGTCGCCGTGCAGGGCTTGCCGGTAGTCGGGCACCGGAGTGTTCCAGGTGGTTGGATCCTTGGGGTCGTAGCCGGCGATGGCCGACAGAGTGATGGCGGCGTCTTCCACGGTGCGAGAGATTGGCCCGATGGTGTCCATCGACCAGACGCCGCGCATCAGCCCGTAGCGGCTGACCCGTCCCCAGCCGGGCCTCAGCCCGACGATGCCGCACCAGGCCGCCGGACGGCGGATTGATCCGCCGGTGTCCTCTCCCAGGGAGGTGGCGCAGAGGAAGGCCGCCGTGGCCGCCCCCGACCCGCTACTGGAGCCACCGGAGGAGATGTTCAAATCCCAGGGATTGCGGGGAGTGCTGAACCGGTGGGTGAACCCGGTGACGGCGAACTCGGTGAGGTTGGTCTTGCCCAGCAGAATGGCGCCAGCGTTCCGCAGGTTGGTAATTACCGTGGCGTCGTCGTCGGGGACGAAGTCGGCCAGGATGCGGGAGCCGCCGGTGGTGCGGATGCCCTTGGTCCAGATCTGGTCCTTGACTCCCACGGGGATGCCGTGCATCGGGCCGCGGTAGTTACCGGCCAGGATTTCCCGCTCAGCCTGCCGCGCCTCTTCCAGAGCCCGTTCACGCAGCACCGTGATAAAGGATTTGAACTTGAAGTCGAGGTCGTCGATCCGTTGCAGGTAGGCCTCGACCACCTCCACCGGAGACGCCTCTCTGCTCTCGATGAGTCTGGCGAGTGCCGACGCGGAGTGGAGAGGAAGTTCGCTCCCGACCATAAGGGCCTCCAAAGGTTACCGGCTCCCGATTTTCACCCCGAATCCAGCGGCGAGGTTGCAAGGCATCATAGGAGGCTACCACCGGGCCGTCAAATAAAAGCTCGGGTTGTACGGTGCTGGCCTGGGCCACCGGGTTCGAGTAGGCTTCCGAGTTCATCTGGCCACCGGGTTCGAGTAGGCTTCCGGGTTCATCTGGCCACCGGGTTCGAATAGGCCTCGTGGTTCAACTGGGGCTCGTGGTTCAACTGGGGCTTCCGGGTTGAACTGGGCCTCCGGGTTCAACTGGGCCTCCGGGTTGAACTGGGTCTCCGGGTTTAACCGGGCCTCCGGGTTCAACCGGGCGTTCGGGGTCAGAAGGAGACGGGGCTGCGGGAGCGTGGGATCAGGCCGCGCTCTTCGGCTTTGGGCAGCAGTCCACGCAGTACATCGTTGGCCTGGGGGAGTACCCGGCGGTCCAGGCAGCTCTTCAAGTAGTCGTGGAGGTCCAGGAGGTGCTGCCCCCGGAACCCGCGGCTGATCATCCGCTTGGCGAAAACCTGGGTCCACTCCAGGAGAGACAGCTTGGGAGCGTCCTTGTTGACGGTTAGTGAGTCGGCCATTTCGTCGCAGAATTCCTGGACCAAGGGCCGGAGGCGGTACGCCTCGAGCTCTATGGCGTACTTGCGCATGAGTGTGTCAACCTGGGTCCTTAAGCGGCTGAAAGACATTGGTTTACCTCTCTATTGATGTAACTGGCTATAACTGGCTGTAACCGGGCAGTGCATGATGCAACCGGGCAACGCAGGGTGCATGGCTGTGCGCCCTTGCGGGTTTCGTTGGGTTCCACAGGGGGCGGGTTTTGGACCCGCCCCTACGTGATGGGATGCTGGTAACCGTTGGTGCGGGGATGACTACTGACCTGGTGGTGGGTCTATTTGCCGTTGAGGATGGCGCCCCGGAGGTCGCGGACATCGTCGGCGAGCCTGTCGAAATCGCAGAACCTGGAGGCGTAAGTCAGGGCATAGCGTGAGGCGCGGATACGGATGGTGGGGTCAGGGTTTTCCATGGCCTCCTTGGCGAGGACGGAGATGAGATGTGGCATGAGGGCCTGGAGTTGCTTTCGGGCGAGGTCGTAGGCCTCCTTGTGGAGTTGGGATAGCTCATCACGAAACGCGGGGTCGTCGAGCCAGCGGCGGAGTGTCCTTTCGGAGACGCCGGTATCGCGGGCGGCCTGGGCGATGGAGGGCGAGAGGGCGATGACGGGAAGGATCGCCTGCTGGCGGGGGGTGAGGTCGGAACTTTCGGAATCGCGGTCATTTCCGGACACATCCGGCGCGTCCGGGTTGGCGGGCTGGCTTGCGACGGCGCCCGGCCGGGTTGAGGGCAGGCTGTGCTCCGGGGTGGCGGGGGAATCGAATTCGCGGTCATTTCCGGACATATCCGGCGTGTTTGGGTTGGCGGAGTGGCCGCCGACGTCATCGGGAGACCGCCTGGGTAGCTGGGAGCGGGTGGACTTGTCAGTGTTCTTTGACATCAAGCATAACGTGGCCTCAGTGGCTGTCCTGGATTGGCCCTGCCCCTTTGTTGGGGGGACTTATGGACTGGACATCTATAATCGTACATATGTTCGCGGGCGTTGGCAAGGGGGTGGATGTCAGTGGATTGTCTGAACTGTGATTTTAGGGATTGAGGGGCGGGCAGAATTGGGGAAGGTCCAGTTGCCGGCGAATCGAAGATGAACCTGGCTGAGTGCCTTTTGGGCAACGGTGGGTTAAATCCTGGGAATCCCGGCATCGCGAAAAAAGAGGGAGGCATGCGTTAGATCGGTAGGCCGTTGGGTGATCGGCACAAGAGTCGGCCGAAAATAGGCTCAAATGGCGGTCATAGAACAACAATGCCGGATGAAAGGCATCGGCGGTCTCCGGGTGCACGCCTTACCGATACTGGCCCGCCTCACAACTGCAAACACCACCGCCACTGCCATGATTACAGGCGAATCGGTAGCGGACGGGTGGGCGGGTCGCTGCCGCGGCCACCCGCCGTCGGAGCCGAGTCGATGGAGGCGACAGAGAACCGGCTACACGTCGGGAATCATACGGTGCTGGGTGGCGGCCTCGTAGGCGTGGCCCACCTGGACCAGGCGCGGCTCCGTCAAGTGCCTACCGACGAACTGGATGCTCAGGGGCAGGCCCTCGCTGTTCAGTCCGCAGGGCAGGGATATGGTGGGCGCTCCGCTGAAGTCGTAGGGGATGGTGAACCGTCCCCAGGTCCATTCCTCTTCGTCCATAGGGCCGTAGAGTGCTTCCGGCGTGACCCGTTCCGGGGGCGTGGTCATGGAGGGGCAGACCAGCACGTCGACGCCGTCGAAAATTTCTGCCAGGGTCCCGTTGCAGGCCAGCCGCTGGTAGCTGGCGGTGGCGTAGTCGGTGGCGCTGTGGCGTGCCCCCAACTCCAGCCAGCCCCGGAACCATGGGCCATATTCGTCGGCGCGGGAGGGGAAGGTCTCGCGGTGGGTCGCGGCGGCTTCCGCAGAGCACAACACGCCCCATGCCCGGGAAAGCGGGTCGGTGGCGGGCATTCGCACGGGCACCAGTTTTGCTCCCAGGCTTTCCAGCAGGCGGGCGCCTTCCAGCACCGCCGCGGCCAGTTCGGAGTCGACGCCGTCGCCGATGTACTGCTCGTCGACGCCGATGCGAACGCCACGGACTCCCTGGGCCACTCCTGCCAGCATGTTGGGCACCGGAGCGGTCAGCGAGGTGGGGTCACTGGGGTCGTGGCCCGCGATGGCCTGGAGCATGACACCGGCGTCGGAGGCGCTGCGGGTCATGGGGCCGATGTGGTCGAGGGACTGGGCCAGGGCCAACACGCCGTACCGGCTCACCCGCCCCCAGGTGGGCTTGATTCCCACGATGCCGCAGGCGGCTGCCGGGAACCTGATGGAGCCACCGGTGTCGCTGCCCAGCGAGCCGTAGCACAGTCCGGCGGCGGTGGCCACGCCGGAGCCGCTGGAGGACGCGCCGGACCAGCGGTCGGCGCCCCAGGGGTTGACCGGTATCTGGAACTCCGGGTTGTAGCCGGCCATCGCTCCTTCGGTGAGATTCAGCTTGCCGAGAATCACCGCACCGGCGGCGTTAAGCTTCTGCACCACCGTGCCGTCGAAGTCGGGCACGAAGTCGCGGAGGACCTGGGCACCGCCCATGGTGGCGACGCCGGTGGTGAAACAGAGGTCCTTGACGGCGATGGGCACGCCGTGGAGGCCGCCCCGGTAGTTGCCTGCGGCGATCTCCCGCTCGGCGGTGCGGGCGGACGCCAATGCCGAGTCGGCCATCACGGTGGCATAGCTCTTCAGATCGCCGTCCAGGGCCTCAATGCGCCCCAGAATCGCCTGGGTCAGCTCCACGGGCGACAGCTCCCTGGACCGGAGGCGGGCTCCAACTTCCGCGATGGTCTGATAGTGCAAAGGCGTATCAGGCATTATTCCACTCCTGCTTCATTCCGACGGCTCTCCCGCAGAGGATACTGGATGCGAGAGCGGTGGTAAACTTGGCGCTAATTTGCAGGCTGGTCCTTGGGCCGGGGCAGGAGACGACTCGAATGCGCATCGCGGTACCCGACCTGGTGTCCAACTCGTATTTTCCGGCGGTGGCGGCTGTGGAGCTGGGGTTTTTCGAGGCCCAGGGATTGGACGTTGAGTTGGAGATGGTCTTCCCGGTGGGCCGGGCCATGGAAGCGTTGCGGGACGGCAGCGTCGACTTCGTGGCGGGTCCCGCCCACGCCACCCTGTCGGCCTTCCCCGGATGGCAGGGCGCCAAGCTGCTGGCCGCGCTGTCGCAGCATACCTTCTGGGTGCTGGTGCTGCGTTCCAGCCTAGGCGTCCAGCCTGGGGACGTTGCGGCGGTCAAGGGGCTGCGCATCGGAGCGGCCCCCGGGCCGGACGCCGCACTGCGCCGCTTGCTGGCCGAGGCGGGCGTGGACCCCGAGCAGGACGTAGCGCTGGCTCCAGTGCCCGGCAGCGGCGAGCCGGGCGTGTCCTTTGGCGTGCATGCCGCCCAGGCCCTGGAGGAGGGGTTAATTGACGGGTTCTGGGCCAACGCGATGGGGGCCGAGGTGGCGGTGCGTAGCGGGATTGGCAGCGTGGTGCTTGACCCTCGGCGAGGGATCGCTCCTCCGGCGGCGCGGGACTACACCTTTGCGGCGCTGGTCGCCACCGACAGGCTGATTGAGGAGACTCCGGACACTGCGGAGGGAGCGGTGCGGGCGGTGGTGGAGGCGCAACGGACGCTGCGGGCCGATCCGTCGCGAGCTGTTGAGGTGGGCCAACGGCTGTTCCCGCCGGATGAGGCGGCATTGATCGAGGACCTGGTACGGCGGGATGCTCCGTACTACACCGCCGGAATTTCCCCGGACTCCGTGGCCAGCCTCAACGAGTTCTGCCGGAATAACGGCCGGTTATCTGGCGACGTGGGGTATGAGCAGGTGGTGGCCAGCCGGTTCGCCGATCTCTGGACTGAATAGCAGGTGCGTTCGATAAAAGTGGATATCAGGGTGCCAGTCGGGCTGCCGGTCAAGGAGACCGCCGATTTCATTGCGGGATGCGAGGCCGCCGGATTTGCTGGGGTTGGAGTACACGACCATCAGCACAGCGGGCGGGACGTTTTTCTCACCCTGGCATTGGCGGCTGAGCGGACCTCACGGCTGACTGTGTACCCTGCAACCACAAACCCGGTCACGCGGCATCCGATGGTGCTGGCGTCGCTGGCGCACTCTCTGGAGGAGATCGCGCCGGAGCGGGTGCGCCTGACCGTCGGCCCAGGCTACCTCGCTGTCGGGAACATCGGGCGGCCACGGGCCACGGTGGAGGCCATGCGCCGGGCCATACTGACCATGCGCCGCCTGCTGCGGGGCGAGCGAGTGGAGTTCAACGGGGTGGAAACCCGGCTGCGCAACCTGAGCGACCGGCCGACGCCGGTATTCATGACCGCCGCCGGTCCGCGGATGGTGGAGCTGGCCGGGGAGGTTGCCGACGGCGTCCTGCTGCTGGTGGGCCTGCATCCCAAGGCGGTCGCCGCGGCTCGCCGCAGGCTGGAAATGGGAGCGGCGCGAGCCGGTCGCAGCTTGGACGATTTCCAGACGATCTTCATCACCCCTACCACGGTGTCGGATGACGGCCCGGGCGCCCGTCGCTTTCCCCAGCAGTGGTTCCGGCCTGACCAGCCGTACCTGAAATACCCCAGCGATTCCAACCTCGTCTGGCTGCGGGAGGCCGGCATCGACCTGGCCGACGATTTTGTCCCGGAGAGCATCGGCGATGCGCAGGCGGCCGAAATTTGCGATGCTTTCGGCCTGTTCGGCACAGCCGAGGAGTGCCTGGCGAGGCTGAGGCGGGCCGGCGACGAATCGGGCATCGATCATGTCTTCATCTTTCCCACCCACACCCAGGAGGGGGGCTACGACATGCCGCAGGCCGAGGTGGACGCCTTCCGGGAGATTATCATCCCGGGTCTGGGCGCCCGCTCGTAACGGCTGTCCCTGGACTCCAGGCTGGCAGTTGTACCGTGAATACAGGGGGATGGCCCCCACCCTAACCCTCCCCCGGAGGTAGAGGGGAATTGCTACACACCATATAAGGAGCACACGTTATGGCAAACAAAATACGCCTGGGGTTTGTGGGTGCGAACGTAAACTCGACCTGGGCTACCCAGTCACACTTTCCGGCGATACTGGCCAGCCCGGACGTCGAGTTCACAGCGGTCTGCACCACCCGGCCCGAGAGCGCGGAGGAGGCTCGCCAGGCCTTTGGGGCGAAGCTCGCCTTCCATGATTTTCGGGAAATGGCGGCGTCGCCGGAGATCGACGCGGTGGCGGTGGTGGTGCGGGTGCCATCGCACTATGAGCCAACCAAGGCAGCCATCGAAGCGGGCAAGCACGTACTTACCGAGTGGCCCCTGGGACGGAATACCGTCGAGGCTGAGGAACTGGCAGCCCTGGCGAGGGCCAAGGGGGTGCAGACGGCTGTGGGGCTGCAATCGCGGGTCAGTCCGGCGTTGCTGTTCGTCAAGGAGCAAATTGAGGCGGGCTATGTGGGCGAGGTGCTGTCGTGTTCGGTGACCACTATGCGCGACGGGGCGCTGGAGCGGCCTTCCAGCCGCACCTGGCAGCGCGACGAAAGCCTGGGCGCGCACACCCTGACCATCGCCAATGGGCACGTCATTGACGCTCTGCGCTTTGTGGCCGGGAACTTTGCCCGGGTGGCATGCATGGTCAGCACCCAGGCAAAGCAGTGGTACGAACCCGATACACAGCAGTACGTGGACGTCACATCGCCGGACAATGTGCGAGTCAGCGGACAGCTCGAAAGCGGCGCGGCTGTGTCGGTCCACATCGGAGCCGTCCCCTGGGCCGGCAGCGGCTTTCGGATGGAGATCTACGGGCGGGAAGGCACGCTGGTCGCCACGGGGAGCGTCTCGTCTCAGCGGGGCGAGATGCTGCGGGTGCAGGGCGCACGGGGAAGCCAGGAGCTGCAGGACCTGGAAATACCCGAGCGTTTCGTCTATGTGCCGTCCGACTTCCCAAAGGGCGATCCCTTCAACATCGGGCAGCTGTATACCCTGTTCGCCGAGGCGATCCGAACCGGACAGAACCGCGCGCCGACCTTCGATACGGCGGTTGACCTGCATCGTTTCGTCGATACGCTCAAGCAGGCGTCGGACACAGGCCGTGAGCTGCCGGTGGCCTGAGGCGGCAGTTCCCAAAGTCCGGGGCACGCTGGCAGCCGAAATTCGAAGGCCCCGTCGCTTCCTGCCGTCGTCCGATGATGTCAGGATGCCAGCGGGGCTTTGATAGTTCCGGCTGTATGGAGTTGTCAGGCTGTCGCGGTTGCCGGTTGATGGGTTTTCAGGAAGCGACGGGCGTGGGCTACGACCTCGTCGATGTGCTCCTGTGAGTCTTTCCAGGGAAAGATAGTCGCCTCGGAGTTCGGGGCGAGGTTGGCAACTTCCATCGCCACTTCGTAGGGGTGCGCCGGGACATCGTCGGGCGCTATGAGGAGTGGAGTCTGCAGGTTACGCACGAAATCGCGGGACACCGTGAAAACGAAGTCGGCGCGATTGGTGTACATACTGGTCAGGAACTCATGCACCGTGTCCATTGTGATTTCAGGACGCTTCTCGCACAGGGGCGGCCCCCACCCAGTGATGTTGTTCTGGTAGAAGATGTCCGGCATATCCGGCCTGAACCCGCTGGGCTGCATCAGCGCTGCGGCGACTATGCGCTCCGGGGCCAGCCTGAGCAGGTTGTGGATCATGGGCCCGCCGATGCAGAAGCCAATGACCCCGAATTTTTCGATGCCGAGATGGTCCATCAGCCCGAGCTGGTCGTCGGAGTAGGAGTCCCAGGGGCGATCGATCTCCAGCGGGCCGCTGGACTGGCCCCCATTGGCATTGCGCAGGTCGGAGGCGATGCAGTGGAAGTCATTCTTGTAGGTCTCCATGGGGTTGAAGGGCACCGACGTGTTCAGGGATGCAATGCTGGAATTAAGCCCGCCACCGGGAATGATGAGCAGGGGGAAGCCCGAACCGGCTTCTTCGTAGTAGATGCGGGTGGAGCCTCTTTCGTAGAACGGCATGGCGATGTTCCTCCATCAACGAGTTGCAGGGCTTGAGTGATGTCCAACGGGCAGGCCGACCGAGAATTGCGGCACAGCGTCGGGAACCGACGTTTGGTACGGGATTGTCCGTCTGCCATCTGATCTGGCGTCGACTCTAACCCAGGATGGCTCGAGCGGGCAACAGGATAGTTCGCAGAGCCCAGGGCAAGCGTATTTGGATATCGCGATGACACTTGCCGCTTGCCAAGCCTCTTGGCCTTCCGATATTATATGATCATGTGTTCTATAACTCGTTCTCGATGCCTGCGCAGACCACGCTGTATCCGTCCCGATGCCGGCCGACATCAGAAAGCCCTGGCCTGCCCAAATGGCAGGAAAAGCAGGAATGGGACGGAATGGAACCGGAATTAAAATTTCTGTCCCGCAGGGTTCCCTGCAGATAGGGAAAAGCGCGAGATAAGAGGCAAAATGGGAAAATTTGGGAAATTATGGGACTCTGCGGGGAATATTCCATCCCGATTTTCCCACGGAGACTCCTCGTTCCCCCTCAGGTCCGCTTCTCCCGGATAGCTGTACTTGATTCCCTGCGCAGCCACGGAATCTCATCAGCCAAATGCGACAGCCCTGCCGCAGAGCCCCGGACCATCTGGGCGAAGGTTCAGTGAATTGACCTTTTTTAGAGTAGCCAACCCTCTCGATGCCCGCCCAAAGGGCAGGGCTGTATAATCGGGCAGACAGCGGCGGGGGCCTTGATCCGTCAGTTGGCAGGTTTCCACCTCGCCATTTTTGCGGCGAAATGGGCCTGCGTTTCGCTCGTTCTCTTTGTCGAGTTGAGAAACAACGCACTCCGCGAGCCGCAACCGCTTGCCTGGGCAGCAGACAGTTAATGGGAGGTCCGGCCTTGAAGTATGGAATCATGTTGCCTTCAAGGGGCGACTTGGCTCTACCCGAAAACATAATCCCCATTGCCAAGAAGGCGGACGAGCTTGGCTTTGCGGTGATGATGTTTCCCGACCATATCGTCATGCCCGATGACGTCGACTCGCCCTACCCATACACCCAGACCGGTATTTTCCCGGCCACGGATACCAACGAGGCCACGGAGCAGTTGACGATGCTGGCCTTTCTGGCCGGCCAGACCGAGTCCATAAGGCTGGTAACCAGCGTGATGATCGTGCCCCACCGACCCCCGGTCCTCACCGCGAAGGTACTGTCCACCATCGATGTGCTATCGAACGGCCGGCTGACCGTGGGTGTCGGAGTTGGCTGGCTGCAAAAGGAGTTCGAGGCACTGCAGACGCCGCCCTTCGAGGAACGGGGAGCGGTTACCGACGAATACATCCGGATATTCAAGGAACTCTGGACCAGCGACTCCCCGAGCTTCGAGGGAAAGTACCACAGCTTTTCTGACCTGACCTTCCTGCCCAAGCCGGTGCAGAAACCGCATCCCCCCATCTGGGTGGGCGGAGAGAGCCGCCGGGCCCTGCGCCGCGCCGCCGAACTGGGCGACGGTTGGCAACCGATCGGGACCAACAACCAGTTTCCTCTAACGACTCCGGAGCAGATCACTGCCGCCATGAAAAGATTGGACAGGTACGTGGAGCGGTCTGGCAGACCCAAAGGCTCGGTGGAGGTAGTCTGCAGGATGCACGGCTACAACCTCGAGACCAACGGCGGCAGGCCTGACTCCCCGGACCGGCCAACCTTCACCGGCAGCGCCGGGCAGATGGCGTCGGACATCAGGCGGTACGAGGATATGGGAGTTAGCCACCTGATCGCCTCCTTCGTGCCGGTTGCCCAACTGGCCAGCAGCAAGGAAGAGATGATCCAAGACATGGAACTGCTGGCCGACCAGGTCTGGCCGAAAGTGTGACTCGCTGGTCTCATTCGCCTACATCGCGCTGCGTTTGAGGAAACGCCCGCCTGCCGGAATACCGGTGTACTTTCCATCCTCCACCAGCACGCGCCCGTTGACGACTACAACCTCGGGCACACCCTTCACTTTCATACCCTCGTAAAGGTTGTAATCGACGTTCATGTGGTGGGTCTGGGCACTGATTACAGTCTCGGCATCCGGGTCGAAGACTACTATGTCCGCATCGCTCCCCACGGCGATGGTGCCCTTGCGGGGGAAAAGGCCGAACAGCTTGGCCGGAGTCGTGGAGAACAGCTCCACCAGCCGGTTCAGGTCCATTAGTCCGGAGGCCACGCCGTGGGTATAAAGGAGGCTCAGGCGGTTCTCGATTCCGGGTCCTCCGTTGGGAATCTTGGAAAAGTCGTTGACCCCCAGGGTCTTCTGGTCGCTGAACCGGAAAGCGCAGTGGTCTGTTGACACAACCTGAAGGTCGTTGCGTCGCAGCCCGTTCCAAAGCTCTTCCTGGTGCCACTTGTCCCGCAGGGGCGGGGTGAGAACGTACTTGGCGCCCTCAAAACCATCCTGGTCGTACATGCTGTTGTCCAGGGTCAGGTAGTGGGGGCAGGTCTCGGCGTAGACGTATTTCTGCCGGGCGCGGGCAGCCTGGACCTGTTGCAGCGCCTCGGCGCAGCTCAGGTGGACGAAGTAGACCGGCGCGCCGGCGACCTCGGCCATGCGTATCGCCCGGTGGGTGGCTTCCGCCTCGGTTACCGGCGGGCGGGTACTGGCGTGAAACCTGGGTGCGGTGTGTCCCTGGGCCAAGGCCCCCTGCACCAGGACATCGATCATGTGTCCGTGTTCGGCGTGGAGGCAGATCAACGCTCCAATGTCCGCCGCCCGGACCATGGCTTTGAAGATCGTGTCGTCTTCCACCATCACTGCGCCGCGGTAAGCCATGAACATCTTGAAGCTGGTGACGCCCTGTCTGACCATCTCGTCCATCTCGGACAATCGGTGATCCGGCAGGTCCTGGATGATCATGTGGAAACCGTAGTCGACAGTGGCCTGGCCTTCGGCCTTCTGGTGCCATATCTCCAGGGCCTCGGTCAAGGATTGGCCCCGTTGCTGCACGACGAAGTCCACAATGCTGGTGGTGCCCCCCACAGCTGCGGCGATGGTGCCGGTGCTGAAGTCGTCAGAAGAGACGGTGCCGCCGAAGGGGAAGTCCAAGTGGGTATGAGGGTCGATACCGCCTGGAATAACGTACTTGCCAGTGGCATCGATGGTGTTTTCCGCGTCTGCCGACAGATCAATCCCGATGGTGCGGATTTTTCCGTCGTCCACCAGGATGTCGGCCACGTAGCTGTCCACTGCGGTGAAGATGTGCCCGTTCTTGATCAGGACGCTCATTGCGGCCTCCATACGGCTGACTGAGGAAACCTGATATTAGTCATTGGGAGGCGATTAAGCCAGGCTGTTGGAAAACTTGCCAGTTGCGGCGGTGGTATTTCCCTGTTATCGCCAGACGGCGCACTTGAAGCAGGACCGGGCGGCGCCTGTTGGCGTTTGTCGATGCCCGAATGCAGCCATTATGGGCCGACAGGCCAGGGCAGGTGATGGGAGGATGACCGGCTGCGTTGGGCAGTGGGCCTGGCTCACCCCATAATTCGCCTGAAAAACGTCAGGACGTTGCCACCGGCGATCTTCCTGATGTCCTCGTCGGAGTAGCCGCGGGCTATGAGGCCGCGGATGATATTCTTGCCGTCCGCCGGGGACTCCAGGCCATTGAGATAGGGCGCCGGAGCGGGGCCGGAGCGGCCCATCACAACCTGGCCCACGCCCACCATGTCGCCGATGCTGGTGTCGGTGCCGATGGCGACGTGGTCCACGCCAACCAGCTTGACCATGTAATCGTAATGGTCCAGCACGCATTCAATGCTCTGCTCAGGGTCGTTGCTGAGCCGGTTGGGTACGGCAGTGATGCCGATAACGCCACCCTTTCCGGCGCAGGCCAGCAACTCCTCGTCCTTCCTCAACCTGCGGGCCTGAATACTGTCGCTGGCGAGGGTGTAGGAGCCGTCGTGGCTGAAGGTCACCGGCGTTTCGGACGCCTCAATGGCGTCCATAGCGGTGCGGAATGAGGCGTGGGACACGTCGACTACCATGCCCAGGTTGTTCATGCGCCGGACGACCTCCACCCCGAACTCGCTGAGGCCCCCGTCGTTGCGCTCGAAGATGCCGTCGCCGATGTAGGCCTTGCGGCTGTAGGTAAGGCCAGCCAGCCGTATCCCGGCGTTGTAGAGCACGTCCACCCGGTTCAGTTCATTGCCAATTGCCAGATGCTCCACCGTTGGCAGGAACCCCACCTTGTCCTGCTGCTTGGCCGATTCTATCTCGGCGGCGCTGTGGACTGGCAGCACGTTGTCATGCCGGGAGATGTCCGAAATCATCATCGTGATCTCGTCAAGCAGGTCGGAAAACCGGATGAAGGACATCTCGCTGGTGTGCAGCATCCCGCGAAAGACGTTGGCTGTACCGACGGCGGTAAAGCCGCCCTCCCGGACCGCGTCATACCCCCAGACGTAGCTGTCGCTGCGCAGGTATTCGAAGTACTGGTTGAAGTCTTCGGGCAGCACCATCGGATGCTGGTGGAGGTCGATCATTATCGACCCTTCCATCAGGCGTTGGAACCTGATTTCCTGCTGTACGTCCAGCGGGACGGTCATGGAGGGGACGCGGCCCACTTGACTGACGAGGTTAAACCGGCCGGGGGTCATAATGCTCTCTCCCTCTGGTGCGGCCGCGAGTGTCGCTTGTGCGACGTCATCGGTGGCTGCTCCGATCCCTTTACCCTTCCAGCGCGCCTTCCAGGTACGATCGAAAGGCGACCGGGTCGTTGATGAGGGCCTGTAGCTCCATGGACGGCAGGCTGTGTGGGTCGGTGTTTTCGGTGATATATCTTGTGCTGTTGGGCGGGCCGCCGTCGGCCTCGTCGGGTTCCGACGAACCGGCCAGTTCAGCGTAGCGTATGGGCTTGCCGTCGGCCTCGTATTCGGATCCCACCACCCACAGCCTGCCGAACCGATACCTTTTCCTGACCTCTGCCTCGGCGGCGCTGCTCCAACTGGTGCCGGTAAACGCGAAGTCCTGGGGTACAAAGCCGAGGTTTTCCTCGATAACCCGGTTGCACCGGTCCAGCTCCTCCCGCAGCACCACTCCCTCCGGGTCCTCCGCGGCCAGGTTGGACAGGTTGGGATGGCTGATGGTGTGGGCGCCGATATGCCAGCCGAGCTCGCGAAGTTCCCGTATCTCAGACCAGGGCATGTGCTCGAGAACCTGGGCCAGCGCGAGCGGGCGGGGATAGTCCGGGTCGTAAGGCGAGGTGTAAATGAACAGGTTCCCCTTGAACCCGTACCGCTCCAGAGTGTCGAATACTTCCCGGCGCATCGAGACGACAGGATGGTCGAAGTCGATCATGATTGGCCGTTCCGGCAGGGAGGACGTTCCTTCCCGCCAGGCTGCCAGTTGATCGTAGTTTATGGACTGGAACCCCATTTCCGACGCAGTGCTCATCAGCGTGTCGAACCGCTCCTCCGTCAAGGGACTGCGGAGGGCGCCGGCTGCGGTGGGACGGATTCCGTGGCACATAGTGATTGGTATTCTCATATCACTCTCCAAAATGGCAAAGGGTTGTCAGGACGTATTGCGGGCGGCGAGGGCGCTCCGTCAGTCAGACGGACGCCCGCCCTGGAAATGGCCTCTGGGGTTGGCATAATCATCCGGTCCATGGCATTCCCACGCAACCCGGGCACCATCTGTTCGGGAGGGACAGCGCGGCTGAGCCGGAGTCAGGCGGTGGCAGGCTACACGATTTTCGAGTCGAGAGAGGGCGTCGTGTTTTGGGCCCGTCTTTCCTCCGGCCTCTCTTTGAGACAGCCGGTCCTCTCCTGCCAGAGAGATTGTACTGACCCAATCACTGTTCCAGATGCTATTGTTACAGGCTAGTAACATGGGGTGGCCGAGCGTCGTGACACAAGTTCTCAGGGGACGCTACTCGGGTATCCCCAGAGCCCTTCGCACCGCTCCGCCGATGGGTGTCAGGGGACTCTCTTCGGGTGGGCCGTGGGGGACCATGCGGTTGTGCTGGATGGCAACCGCCAGCCGGCGCTGAGGGTCCGCCCAACCCAGACAGCCACCAGCCCCGTTATGTCCGAAAGCCAGAGGGTTGCTGCCCATGGCGCCCATGCCGGGACTGCCCGCGAAGTGGAATCCTCCGATGGTCCCATGATGGGGTCTGCCGTGCACCGGGTCGTAATCGCTGGGGGGGCGGGGTATATGGAAGGTCCGCACCCGGTCCTCGGAAAGAAGGCGCACGCCGTCAAGCTCGCCGCCATTGGCCAGCATAGCGTAGAACCGGGCCTGGCTCCGCGCATTCATGATGCCCTGGGCTCCAGGGATACAGGCCTGGCGGACGTCGGAGCGGCCGAACACCTCCTGATTAGTGCCCACCACTGGTGGAGAGGCCCGGAACCGCAGCGAGTCCGGAGGTATTCCGGGGGCTCCGGGAGGGACCTCCGGCAAGTTGGTAAGTTTTGCCACCCTGGGCTCGACCTCGGGTGGAATTCCGGCCCACAGGCCGGTGATGCCCAAGGGTTGGCAGATTTCTTCCTGCATGAACTGACCGAAGGGCCGGTGCTTGGGATCGGTACGACGCACGACCTCGCCCACTACCCAGCCAAAGGTGTAAGCCATGTAGCCGCTCCGGGTCCCCGGCTCAAAGAGAGGGTGCATCTCCGCGATTTGCCCAACCATCCAGTCCCAGTCGCACATCAACTCCGGAGTAACCCCCACCGGCATCAGGGGGACGCCGATACGGTGGGTCAGCGCATCGAACACCGTGCCTTTGTCCTTGCCGTACTTGCCGAACTCGGGCCAGTACTTGGCCACGGGCTGATAGTAGTCGACCAGCCCCCGCTCCGCCTGAATGTGTAGCGCTGTAGCCGTCATTGCTTTTATGTTGGAGAACACTGGGAAGAGGGTTTCTCCATTGACCTCCCGGCCAGTGGTCTCATCAGCCAGGCCGCCCCACTGGTCGATCACCAATTTGCTATCCAGATATGCCGCGACCTGAACTCCGATTTCCCCGCGTTCCCCGATAGCGACGTCAATAGCTTCCTGCACGATACTCTCGGGACTTTCCGTCATGACTGCACCTCTCCGTCGATAATTCCTGTAAAGAATGGTCGAGCCTGCTGAATCCGGCTTGGCGAGAACGAGGAATACCAGGCCACCGATATTTAAGGCGCGAATGGCTGGCGCCGCGCCATTCTTACGTTCGCGATACGTCGGCGCACGAACTTCTGGGGTCTAGACCCTGGGCCGGATGTTCTGGTTGTGGCTGAACAGGTTTGTCGGGTCGTACTTCTGCTTCAGGCTTGCCAGTCTCTGGAAGTTGTCTCCGAAGGCCGCCTGTATCGCCTCCGCCCCTTCCTCCGCCTCGGTGCCAACCTGATTGACGTAGGCGCCCGACGAGAAGGGCAAGAGTGCTGAGGCGAACTCCCGGGCCCAGCGGACGTGGATCTCCGACTCCCCCGGGTCCATAAAGACCGAATTCACACCCCACTCGCAGAGGGCGTCCCGGTGGCCGAAGGCGGTTTCGCCGACGGGCACGCGGCGGGTGGCGTTGCCGAGAAACTGAAAGAAGACGGCCGAGAGCGGAGAGGTCACCTGGTCGAAGTAGTCGAGCATGATGTCCACCGCGTCGTCGCTGACCTGCTTCATGAAATGGGACTTCAGGTAGTTCTGCCGTCCCTGGGGGGCCAGCGCGAGCGTCTGGGCCTCGGAGTAGGACATGGGCCGGACGTCGTCGATCAGCGGCGGACCGAACTCCCGCAGGGGCCGGATTGCCCGTTCTCCCTCTTCGACGGGGCCATGGTGGCAGAGCAGAATAGTGCATGCCTTTCCGACGCCATCAGGAAGGGTCGTCAGGAAGGCGATGAGGTTCATCTCATCGGGCATATTGGCGGTCACCTCGCCGACCAGGGCGAGGAACTCCCTCACTTTGTCGAACGGGTAGACCAGGAAGCCCGCCAGCACCTTGGGGCCGACGGGGTGCAGCCGGTACTCCAGGGAGGTGGCGACGCCGAAGTTGCCCCCGCCGCCCCGGAGGGCCCGGAACAGGTCGGGGTTCTCGTCGGTACTGGCGGTGAGCGAATGACCGTCGGCAGTGACCACGTCGGCAGAGACGAGGTTGTCGCAGCTCAGGCCGTAGCTGCCGGACAGCCATCCTATGCCGCCGCCCAAGGTCAGACCGGCGATGCCGGTGTCGAGGTCGGTCCCTCCGGGGGCGGCGAGTCCAAAGGCCTGGGTTTCGTGGTCGAACGCTCCCCACTTTGTGCCGCCTTGGGCCCGAACGGTTCTAGCCACCGGATCGACGCGGACTCCGGTCATCCGGGAAAGGTCGATCATCAACACGTCGTTGCAAACGCTGTTGCCCGGGAAGTTATGGCCGCCGCCGCGCACCGAAATCAGCAGATTGTTCTCCCCGGCGAAGTTGACCGAGTTGATCACGTCAGCTGTTCCGCTGCAGCGGGCGATCATGGCGGGCCGTTTGTCGATCATGGCGTTCCAGATCCGCCGGGCGCCGTCGTACCCAGCGTCGCCGGGGAGCAGCGACTCCCCGTGCAGGCTGCCCCTGAATTCCCTAAGTGCCGCCTCTGATATAACGGCGTAGTCGCTGGAAAGGGTTGCAATATTCAGGTCCGCCATGCGTCTGTCCTCCTGCCTGCATTTCCACGACCCGGGAGCCCATTGGACAATGATGGCCGCACGCTGCAAAGCCAACCAGAAACCGGTCTCACCGCAATGGCTGTTACCGATTATATGGCCGACGGGGCACCGCCGCCACTTGAACATCGCCGATGACCGCCCACCGGCGCGGAGTGCTGCCGGCCGCAGCCGGATCAGGTGGACGCCGGCAGACCGCGTCGTATGTTGCCCCAAGCCGCTGCGCCAACCGGCGCGGATTCAAGGAGGTTGGGAAGATGACCGACAAGGAACAGGACTGGGAGCGCGGCCTGCGACTGGGAGTGCGGCCTGCGCAAGGAGAGCCACGGGTACGAAGGCGAAAACGCCGGGCAGGTTGTGGTCGGGGAGAACGGCTTCCACTAACTGTCTTGGCGAGAACTGGGGCCAGCTTCCCGAAGGGTGCGTCTGCCGGGAGGGAACGGCCGTCGCGGTCGACTTCAGGGACCTGGTCTACTTCTTAAACCGTGGGACCTGTCCGGTGATCGTGTTCGACACCACGGCAAGGTGCCGCGCACCTGGGGCGACTGGATGTTTGCCAACCCCCACGGCGTTACCATCGCGTCCGACGACACGGCCCTCTGCGTGGACAACGGCGACAGAACAGTCCGGCAGTTACAGCGGACTTCCCGTCACAAATGAAGAGCCCCGATGTAACACAAGGAACACTTCAGCAAGTATCTCCCCAGAAGAGACAGGTTGCCTGGCGGTCAATCGGCAGGTCTCACAGCCAAATTGGAGAATGGCTAACCATAGCGCCAAAGTGAGGGTTCTTGATCTTGTCGAGTTTGGTTACCGATATGCCCTGCCCTCCTTCCCTGGCGCTCTCCTTCCGCATCAGCAGAAACATCGAGTCGATTCGTTAGTGCATCAAATGGACACGTCGTAGCATCCAGCTATACGCTGTTACCCAGAGAAATTCTTAACCCTGTCTTAACCCTGAAGGGAGTAAACAATGGGGAACCCAGTAGTGCACTTTGAGATTGGCGGCCCGGATGGGCCTGCTTTGCGGCAGTTCTATGGCGATCTGTTCGGATGGAAGATTGACGTGCAGGGCGAGGAGATGGGCAACTACGGCATAGTGCCGGCAAATGAGGGCGGCATCGGTGGAGGCGTGTTACCTACAACCAAGGATATGCCGACGCGCAGCTATGTCACCTTCTATGTGCAAGTTGACGACCTTCAAGCGGCTCTGGATAAGGTGGCCGGTATGGGCGGGAACGCCATCATGCCACCGAGGGAGATAGCTCCCGGCATGGGCTCCATTGCTTTGTTCGGGGACCCTGCCGAGAACACCATAGGGTTGTATGCACCACCGTCGGAATGGGACGGACAGATGCCCCCCAAGGGGGACGGTCCACCGGTGGCGCACTTCGAGGTCGGAGGCAGCGACGCCGCGGCCCTCGCCGAGTTCTACACCGGGATGTTCGACTGGCAAATCGACCATCTGGAGGAGGCCAACTACCGCTTCGTCCAACAGGAATCCGGAGGGATTGGCGGCGGCATCTTCCAGCACATGGAGGGAATGCCGCCCAACCATCCTTCCGTTGCGGTTATTGTCAACAACCTCCAAGCGTATCTTGACAAGGCCGTAAGCCTGGGCGGCACCGCCCTCATGCAACCCACAGAGATTCCCGGAGGATTCGGACAGATTGCCATATTTTACGATGTCGCTGACAATCGCATAGCGCTCTTCAAATCCTCTGAGTAGAAACCGCGACGCTGGCTGGATTGGCCGCCCGCCATACTGTGCATCAGGTCCCTCACAGGGGTGGACTGCCTCCCCTGTGAGGGGGACACCCACACCCGCAGCGTAGATGAACCGCCTTTATGCCCCGTGCCAATCCGGTGGCAATGGTTGTTTTCGCTACTCCTGGAAGGCCACCTAAAATCAAAAGCATCAGGTCATGGATTGCAGTCCCCTTGCAATCTCGGGCCGCGGCCAGACTATGCTATGGGGGCTACCGCAGGGTGTCTGCCATCGCGCACCACCCGTCAAACTGCATTCCACGCGGTTACGAGACTCGTTCGCCCTTAGCGCCGGCAATTGCTCGGGGTAAGAACAGCGCTCGGCACGCCTACCGGGGCAGATGGAGTTCGATCCAGCGCCGCTCCTCTTCGTCGTCGTCGAAGTAGATGAAGCGATGGAACAGCCTGGGCTGCTCCCTGGTCCGTCGCAGGTCGTCCCGAAAGGCCCGGGTGCCGGGGCCGTCCGCCTTGAGCGATTCCGGGTCTATTACAACCCCGTATTCTGACCGAGCCGATTCCAGGGAGACGAAGCCGCCCCGGACATCCTTCTCGACCTGGGGAATCTCTCGTTCCAGGGGATCTCCCCAGCCGCCTCCGCCGGCGGTGTAGATTCTGACCAGATCGCCGGCCTGCCAGGGGTTGTCGTCGGAGAAGGGACGGATATCCCTTTCGGTCTCGCATCCTGGGTTCAGCACCACGCGGGACGTGCCGCCGGCCTTGCCTCCGGCGACGCCCCAGGCCGGGAAGCGGCTGTTCTCCACCCGCAACCCGAATGTTCCCTCCGGCGCCAGCAATCGGACATCCCGGATGATGCCGCAGCCGCCGCGGTACTTGCCGGGGCCGGCGGAGTCGGGATTGATGGCGTACCGCTCCATTCGCAGGGGATACTCCATGTCCATGAACTCTGCCGGGTAGTTCTCGTTATGGCGGCTGTAGACGGCGTCGATGCCGTCGGCCTGGGGCCGGGCGCCGTGGCCGACCGCGATGCCGTCGGTGCACAGCAGCCACTCTCCCGACTCGGCGTCCTTCATGCGCCAGTAAGCGATGACGTAGACCGCCATGGCCGCCATGGTATCGCCGCCGCTGGCCTTGGCGACGACGGCGCGGACGGCGTTCTTCAGCTTGGTGAAAGTGTGGGCGCGGCAGCCCAGCGCAGCAGGCCAATTGGGCTGCAGGATACTGCCGGGACGCAGTTTCACCTCGTCCACCGCGGCCAGCAGTCCCTGGTTCATGGTCAGGGAAGGATCGTACTGGTGAAAATGCTGGCCGAAGTAGGCCCCAATAGTGCCGTCGCTGGCCATGAAGTTGATGGAGCCGGGCGCCTGGTCGTCGCTGCCGGTGGCGTCCAGCGTGATCCTGTCGCCCGTGCTGGTAAGTTCCAGGTGGAAGGAGTGCCACTCGTCGCCGACTCCGTCGTTGTCCATGTAGTCGCGGGTGGAGTAGCTCCCTGGAGGTATCATTTCCAGCGTCTTCCGGCGGATGAATTCCGCCGTTTCCTCTTGGTCCTGGCGTATGGCCGCGAGGGTGGTCTCCTTGCCGAAGCGGCGAAAGATTTCCAGCACCCGTTCCTCGGCCCGCTGCGCCGCCGCCATCAGGGCGCGGCTGTCGCCTTCCAGCAGGTCCGGGTACCGGGAGTTGCGAAGGATGATCCGGTAGGCTTCGTCGTTCAGATTGCCCTGGTCGACTATCCTGATGGGTGGCACGAGGGTGCCGTCGTGGAATATCTCGGTGTTGGCGGGCCCGATGCTGCCGGGTCGGGATCCCCCCAGGTCCCAGAAGTGGGCGAAGGAGTGGCAGTAGGCCACCAGTTCCTGTTCAAAGAAAACTGGGGTTATGAACACCATATCCGGGGTGTGGCTGATGCTACCATGGGAGATGTAGGGGTCGTTGTACCAGTACACATCACCGGGGTGCATTGTCTCTGCCGGGTAGCACTCCCAAACGCAGCCCAGAATGTCGCTGCCCAGCGTCTCGCCGTAGATTTCCTCCCCGTTACGATCCAAGAAGCTGACGGTGTAGTCCTTCTTTTCCCGGATGAAAGCCGACATGGCGGTCCGCTCGATTATCAGCTCGCACTCCAGCCTCGCCGAACGCAGGGAGCCGCGGATGAGCTGGAGGGTAATGGGGTCTACGGTGGTCTTGGGGACGCCGGTTTTGCCCTGGGCCTGGGTCGTTGACATGCGTGGGATCTCCTTCACTTCAATGGCTGCGGCTGCATTATGCAATTTCCATAGTCATCGATCCGGGCCTGCCAGCCGGGGTCAATGACAACGGTGGAATCGACGTTTTCCAGAATGGCCGGGCCGTCTATGGTCGAGCCCGGCGCCAGCCTGGCGCGGTTGTAAATGTCGCAGGAGACGAAGCCACCGGCGTCGTCGAAGTAGACCTGGCGCCGCCCCAGTAAAGCTTCAGCGGGGGTGCTCAACTCACGGGAAAGCGGGGCCACCCTGGCGGATTCCAGGTGTCCCAAGGCAGTGACGCGCAGGGTAACGATCTCCACCGGCTGATCGAGGGAGAACCCAAACAGGCGGTGATGTTCCAGGTGGAAAGTCTGAATCATGGCATCCAGGCTGGCTGGGCCCACGGCACTGCCTGCCAACTCCACAGTCACCTCGAATCCCTGGTGGGCGTACCGGAGGTCTGCCGACCGGGTTAACTCCCTTTGATCGGCGGGAACGGCCTCAGAGTCGAGCCAATAGACGGCTTCGCCCTCCAGTTCACTGTAGATGTTCTGCATGGCGGGCAGGTCGTAGTTGGGCGGCCTCTGGATCGAAGTCCTGGCGTAGTCGTTTTTGAAATCGGCCACCAGCAGCCCGTAGGCCGATGCGACGCCCGGGCTTGGCGGCGCGATGACCGTGGCCATTTGTAGGAGGCGGGCCACGCTGATGGAGTGCATGGGCCCGGCGCCGCCGAAGGCGACCAGGGCGAAATGGCGTGGGTCGTGTCCGCGCTCGACGCTGACATTGCGAATTGCGCCCATCATGTTGTTGTTGACTATTTGCAGGATGCCGTGGGCCGCCCGGTACAGGTCCAGGCCCAGGGGCGCAGCGATTTTCTCCTGAATGACCGCTCTGGCCGCCGCCGAGTCCAGGGTCAGGGCGCCCCCGGCGATGGTGTCGTTGATGCGGCCCAGCACGAGGTTGGCGTCGGTAACCGTTGGGTCGGTCCCTCCCAGGCCGTAGCAGACCGGGCCGGGCACGGCGCCGGCGCTGCGCGGCCCCACGTTCAGGTTGCCGGCCGCCGTCAGCCAGGCGATGCTGCCACCGCCGGCGCCGATGGTGGCGATGTCCAGCATGGGCAGTTGTACCGGCCAGTCACCCAGCTCTCCGTTCAGGGTAACAGTGGGTGTGCGCCGGCTGACCAGGGATACGTCGGTGCTGGTTCCGCCCATGTCAAAGGAGATGCAGTCTTCGATCCCGGTTTTCGTGGCCACGTCAATGGCCGACATGACCCCGGCTGCCGGACCGGAGAGGGCAGTGTAGACCGGCTGCCGGATGGCGGTTTCCGCGCCGATCACGCCCCCGTTGGACTTCATGATCAGCAGTGGCGCCTCCACTCCAAGCTCCCGCAGCTCCCGGTCCAGGTTCTCGACGTAGTAGCTGACCCTCGGCATGACGTAGGCGTTGAGGACGGTGGTGATCGTCCTCTCATACTCCCGGAAGACGGGGAGCACTTCGGACGACAGGGACAGGTGTGCCCCGGTGAACGCCTCCAGGACCAGTTCCCGCACCCGGAGCTCGTGCGCGGGGTTGGCGTAGGAATGGGTCAGAGAGACGGCGATCGACTCGATCCCCTGGCTGCGAAAGTACTCCGCCGCCGATAGCACCGCGTCTTCGTCGAGGGCGGTGATAATGGTGCCGTCAAAGGCGGTGCGCTCCGGCAATTCAAGGACGCGCTCCGGGGGTACCGGGCGTTCCGGTTTGACCCAGACGTGGGGGTTGGCCAGGCGGGCCATGCTGTGCCGTCCGATTTCGAGGACGTATTTGAATCCCTCGGATACCAGCACCCCGACGGGTGTGCCCTTGCCTTCCAGGATAGCGTTGGTGGCGATGGTGGTGCCGTGGAAGATGCGGCGGACCTGAGAGTAGGCCACACCGTTGGCCTTAAGTATCTGGGAGGTACCGGCGATAAAGCCCCGTGACGGGTCGTCAGGAGTGGAGGGGGTCTTCAGCAGTTGGAGATCGCCGGTGGTCAGGTTCAGAAGGACAATGTCTGTGAAGGTTCCCCCCACGTCGATCGCCAGGGAATAGTTGTCCATTTTCTTCCAGCCATCTTGAATTGCCAACGCTGCCTGACGGTTATCGGGCAGAGCCTTCATCGCCGTTGGTCAATCTTGGTCCAAGTCAGGACCTTTACTCAGGTCACCGGGGGATGAGTCCGGTACCAGTCCACGACCTCGGCCCCCGATGCGGCCCACACGCCCTGCCGCCGCACCATGTGGCCCAGCGCATCGTCCAGAATGCCGATGCGGAAAGGCTGCCCGATGAGCCAGGGGTGCAGGCTCAACACCATCGCCCGTCCGTTGTCCGCTCCGTCATCGTACATCTCGTCAAAGCTCTCGCGGAGCATGGTGGCGTAGCGGTCGATGGTGACCTTGCGGTGGGACATGGCCACCACGTCGTCCAGTTCCAGCATGACCGGCAGGGCGAAAAGCTCCCCGACCGGCACCTTCAACGGGTAGGGCTGCTCGTCATTGGCCCAGTCGCAGAGGTAGCGGATTCCGGCTTCGCCGAGGAGCCGGGGGGTGCGCTCCGACTCCCCGTATTCCGGCCCCATCCAGCCCACCGGGGCGGCGCCGGTCGCCTCGGTCAGAGCGTCCAGCGACTCCCGGATGTAGTCCCGCTCCTGCTGTTCCGACATATTGCCGGTTATCATCCGGCTGACGGAGATGCCGTGTCCGATGATTTCACATCCCCGGTCCAGGCAGTGGCGCACAAGGTAGGGGTAGTTGTTGGCGGTCAGGGCATCCATAGCCACGGTAGGGCGTATTCCGTGCTTCTCCAGGACGTCCAGCACACGGTAGATGCCCACCCGGTGGCCGTACTCCCGGTGGGATATGCGGGCGTAGTCAGGGAATGGCCGGGCCGCCGAGCCGCCCGCAAGGTTGGCAGACTGGAAGCTGCCCTCAGGGGGCATCCACTCCATGTGCTCCAGGGTGACCACGACTGACAGCGCGAGGCGGGCATCGTCGGGCCAGCGTAGAATGCCCCGGGTAGTCAGGGGCGACCAATCGTAGTGTTCATGGTCCATCCCGAAGCGGCGTTGAGCGGGCATGGTGGCGGCCTCCTGTTGCTGTTCCCTCGGTGAGTGTTAGGCAACTATCTAATAGTCCACGAAGCATTTCCCGAATACAGTTGGGGGATACACTGCATTACCTTTTCACCCCCACCCTAACCCTCCCCCTCAGGGGGAGGGGACGCTCTCAATGATTCTGTTTTCGGCAACGGAGTAGGGTTATCCGTTCAGTCGCTGGGCGTGGGCAACCGTCTGGTCGTAATAGTTGGCGATGTAGTACTCGGCAATCTCGTCGGCGGTGGTCTGCCAGACTCCATCGTGGGACATGATGTAGCCCAGGATGTCGTCAAGGTATTTGATGCGGTGGGGTTGGCCGATCAGGAAGGGATGCAGGGCAATGCACATGACCCGTCCGCTTTCAGCCCCCTCCCGGTAGAGCTGGTCGAACTGGGCCTTGCAGATTCGGGCGAAGTAGTCCCCTTCGTAGTGATTGTCCCGCAACAAGGACGAGTCGTTCAGCTCAATGGAGTAGGGCACCGATACCAGCTTGCCGCTGACGACCTTGATGGGAACCGGCTGATCGTCGTGCATCCAGTCGGTGTGGTAGATAAGTCCGGCTTCGGCCATCAGGTCCGGGGTCCTTACGCTGCCGGAGATGGCCGGGCCCAGCATCCCCTTCAGTTGTTTGCCGGTGTGCCGGCGCAGGGTTTCGATGGTGTCCCGGTAGAACTCGCGCTCCTGCTCTTCATCGTGGGTGTAGAGGTAGCGCGTGTTGTAGATGCCGTGGCTCATGTAGTCCCAGTCCCGCTGCACCATGGCCTCGCCGACTTCGGGGAAGTGTTCCAGAACAGCCATGTTCAGGGAGACGCAGCACTTGATGCCGTGCTTGTCCAGCGGTTCCAGCATCCGCCAAAAACCCACGCGGTTGCCGTAGTCCCGGTAAGAGTATTGCTGCACGTCGGGGTAGGGAGTCCGAGGCCAGGGATTTCGGGCACCCTCGTACTCCGGCATGTACTCGTAGTGCTCAATGTTGGGGGAAATCCAGAGTGCCACACGGGCATCGTTGGGCCACTTGATTGCGGGCCGGTCTATGATCGGCAGGTAGTCGACCCGGTTCGGTGGCAGTGGCATCTCGGTACCTCCTTACGCAACACGCAGCTGAGTGGGGATGGCCCCAGTGGTAAACCCCGTACTGATGGCAGGTGCTCACATCCCCGCCCCTGATTATAATGGCCATTAGCGAACTGTGGGGAGGCAACTCCTCTGCCGAGGGTAATGCTTTAAGAGACGGCATCCCGGGGCCGGGCGCCAAGCCAAGTCCTTTGCGGGCCAGGGTCTCCTGGTGGTCCCTTTTCCCTTCTAGGGAGGGTCAGGGTGGGAGCGCCTCCGCTAGTGAAGGAAAAGTGTCATAGCGGGATTTCACCCTCACCCCAACCCTCTCCTTCGACCCTCTTTACAAACCCGGGGAGAGGGGGAATCAATAAAATCTGTTTAGCGGACTGAAGGAGGCGATATGCCAGTTTTGAAAATTGAAGGCGTAACCCACTGGTCGATTCCCGTCAACGACCTGAACGAAGCGGAAGATTTTTACGGAGAACTGCTGGGCCTCACTGCAAAGGGCAGGCTAGGAAACAATACCATGTCCTGTTTTAACGTCGGAGACCATAACATACTGCTGTGCGAGCGCTCCAGCCCGGTGGATGGAACTTTTGCGGAGGACGGAGGAGCGCACCATTCATTCACCGTGTCGCCAGAGACTTTCAATGATGCGTGCAGAGTATTCCGAGAAAGGGACATCAAGATCGACCATTTGACCTACCGAGGGCGGGGATTTTTCACCGGCCGGGAGCTGTACTTCTACGATCCCAGCGGCAACCGGCTGGAACTCAGGGACCCGGCATGGATCGAGGGGATGCCAGAGCCTCCGTTCGACGAGTTGGCCAACTCCTAGAGCGGGATCCGGCCCACCATTTCGCCATCCTCGAGGCCAGCGGTCTTGATTCTGAAATCCTTTGTGGGTTCAATGCCCGCGAGTCAGTGGTTCGTCTCCAAGGAGGGTTACCCATGCAGTCCGCCGATCTTAACCTTACCACCACCGTAACGGGACATCAGCGGTTCCTGTTCATCAAGCTCCCGGCGGGCGGCGCCGACGCCGGCCTTGCCGAGGCCATGGGACGCCTCGGGGATGGCATGGAGAACATGCACTACGTGGACGGCCCCCCATCGGCGGAGACGTTTCAGCGAGGGCGGTTCCAGATTCTGAGAGCGGAACGGGCGATGAGCCGAGAGCAGGGCCTGTCCCATCCGGCGGTCATGGATGCCGATGGCTTGATCCGGCTGGAGGCGGAGGCTTCCGAGCCTCTTCTGAAGTACGAGGCAGACCTGCGAGCGCTACTGGACCCTGCAGGCGGCAGCTTGGAGACGCTGTCGGGCGTGCAACGGCCTCGCAGCTATACCAGCCACGCCATGACCCAATACGCGTATGCTCGCGCCCAGCAGCCCGGCCTAGGAAGCGCTCATTCCCTCGGTGTGGTGACGCCGATGAACAAGAATGCAGAGTGGTGGGGCATGGACTGGATGCACCGGGAAAGTTTCTTTCTACCTCGGTACGACGCGAAGGAAAACATGGCGGTAAAGGGCCACGCGCTCGCGGCGGACGAGGGCATAGCCTGCATAACCCGACGGCTGGTGCACGCTCCCGAAGGGTACGGCAGGGAAGGGAGCTATGATTTTGTGGGGTACTTTGAGTTTGCCGAGGGCGACGCGTCCACGTTCAGCGCGGTGATGGCGGCCCTGCGGGACACTGAGCAGAACCCGGAGTGGGCTTACATCAGCGAGGGCCCGGAATGGTGGGGCAGAAGGGTTGGAGAACCCGCAGGACTCTGGGCGAAGTAACAACCCCAACCCCAGTGTGGTTATGCCCACCGTTTTACTGGGCAGTTCTTCCGCCGTCAATCACCAACTCTGAGCCTGTGACGAAGGACGATTCGTCGGAAGCCAGGTAGAGCACTCCGTAGGCGATTTCCTCCGGCCTTCCGATTCGGCCCAGCGGCACTCGCTCGATCGCCTCATCGAGTTGGGTTGCGGCGCCGCGAGCGGAACGCAGCATCGGCGTTTCAACGGGTCCGGGGTGCACAGAGTTGCAGCGGATTTTCTCCCTCGCGTACTGGATAGCCGTGGACTTGGTGAAAATCCGCACAGCGCCCTTGCTGGCCGCGTAGGCACCGGAGGTGCCGGGCGCGGGCGCGATTCCGGCTCCCGACGAGATGTTGATGATGCTCCCGCCGCCCGCGCTTCGCATCTCGGGTATGGCGGACTTGGCGCCCAGGAACACACCCTTGGCGTTGATGTCGAAAGTGCGGTCCCAGTCTTCGACCGTCAGATCCTCGATGCCGCCGGTGATCGAGATGCCGGCGTTGTTGACCAGCACGTCCAGCTTGCCGAAACGGGACACAGCGGTGGCAACGGCAGCGGTCCAGTCGTCCTCGCTGGTAACGTCGAGTCGCACGAACACACACTCGCCGCCCGCCTCGTTCACCGCCGCCTCGGTCTGGCGGCCCTCCTCCTCCAGCACGTCGCCGATGACTACCTTGGCCCCCTCACGGGCGAACATGTGGGCTTCGACTGCCCCCATTCCTCTTGCCCCTCCGCTGATCAGGGCAACTTTGCCTTGCAGGCGCATTTCAACCCCCTTGGCTTGATTCCGTTGAGCCCGGCACGCCTCATTTCGGTGCTGCGCCGGTCAATTCCGCTCGGCTCCGCCGTCGCTGATTCAATCTGTCTATTCGACTCTTCCCTTCGCGATGAGGTCGTCGGCAGTTTCGATAGCTGCCGACAACTTGTTGAGGACCGCGGTCGTCCGGTTCGTTTCCTCATTCACCGCGGCCTCTTGCCTGTTTGATTCAGATTGCAGCTCTGCCGCCGCGGATGTCACATCTCTGGAGCGTTCGTTTATGGTCCTGAGTTCCTCGCGACTTCCGCGGACATTATCGATGGCGCCGGTGGTTTCCTGCAGGGCCTCCGCCACTTTGGCGCAATGTGCCGTAAGTGTGGAGCGCATCTCTGATATGGTGGCCAACCTTGAGTCGTTGGCCGACTTGGCATCCACCGCTGACGATGCAAGTTCGTCTATGGCTGGTGCGATTTCGGGCAGTATAGACTCCAGCCTGTTCCGGTGATTCTGCATTTCTGCCTCTCTCCGCTCAATAACTTCGGTGGCCTGCGCCAAGGAATCGAGACGCTCCCGCTCTCTTTGCCTCACCTTCCAGAATTCCACCTCCAGAAAAGAGGCTGCTGCCAGTCCGCTGAATCCGGTCAGGGCAAATGACGGCGTTGCCACGCCTGCCAGGCTGCTGATGGCCGCGCGGGTCGACGCGGTGCCCAGTGCACCGACAGTAGCCCAGACAACTGCAGGCGTTCCGATGCCGGCCACTATCGCCTCCGGACTGCCGGGTGCTGCGGACTCGTCTACTCCGGCGCTGGCGCCGGTGGGGGCTGATTCCTGCAACGGGTGCCATCCGGGTTGCAGGTTGCCTTCGACGTCAACGAACAATGCCCCGGTCTCTATAATGAGATCGCGACCCTTTTTGGCTTCGCGCCACAGGTCTTCCAGTTTCTGGGCGGCCTGGTCCACGAACTCCTTGTACGCCTCATGCCTTTCCTCATGGCGGCCGCAGGTGTCGATGTACCTTTCCCTGGCCTCCTTAGCCTTTGTGGTTTCCATTGAGCCGAAGGACACTGCTGAGCCAATGTTTCTGAACATGCTCATATCTCTGCTCCAAGTTCAACGCAACGGTGAAACTCCCAAACCGCCCTTGGCCGCGGGAGGAAGGGGTATCAATGCGACGAGTGCGCCAAACAAACGATGGGCATATGATCAGTCCGCAATGGTCCATCTCAACCGTATCGCGGAGATGGTCAACAACCAATGTCAACAATATAGACTGGGCAATTATGACGTCAAGGGCTGGTTGCCCGATAGGGTCCGTCCTTGGGGCAAGCGAAAAGGAGGTGCTGGCGTAGACCGAGCGGTGCCCGGTTGGCGGGAATGTGGAGCGCGGCGTTTTAGCCTGTGGGATTGAAACGGCAACTCCCACCACCTATTTCCGGGATGTGCACATGGTGGGCGAGTCATTGCGCCAGCACACCGTTAAGTCGTGCCGAGCCGAAGACTCTGGCTTTGGCTTAGTCATAAAAAGGGAATTTGGTGGTCTCCAAGATGGAGCGCTGTTCGGACCGCTGTCTGAGTCCCCCAGTGAGCAGCACCGCTGTGTACGTTGAATCGGGCAAGCGTTACTCGGGGCGGACCAACGCCGACAGCCGCCCGTGTTCAATATCCACTCGGACAGACCTGAGGCGGACATGAGGCTGGTTAACGCACACGCCTTCGTTCTTATCGAACTGCCAGCCGTGCCCGTCGCAGGTGAACAGTTCCTCGCCCTCATCCTGTATCTCGCCACCTTGATGAGGGCAGATTACGGATAGCAATTTGTAACCGTCGCTACCCTTGGCCAAGAAGAATTTGGCATCACCCACCTCTACTGGAAAGGGAAGGCCTGGGAGCGACGACTCATCCCCCAAGTCCACCTTGATTCTCCTTGGCCGCCCGAGGGCGTTGAGTGGTCGAGAAGACATAGTTATTCATCCTGCAACCAGTCTGCATCCAGTTGGAAATGAAGGAATTGAACTCTGGGAGCATAGCAAAAGCCTCCGATTCCATCAATTGGCCATATACAGATTACAGAGCCATTTAACTGGTCCCTTTCCCTTGAGGAATAGGGCTTGAGGAATAGGGCTGGGGTGGGGGCGCCTCGAGGTAAGAACCAAAGCAAGAAGCAAATCTGATCGAAGCGAAGAAATTACCCTCGCCCCAGCTATATTCCTCGAGGGAGAGGGAGAGTTACTTAGACGTGAACGATTTGCTGAATAACCTCGTCATTCCCGCGCCGGTTTGTTAACCAAATGACTCACGTATCAGTAAGAGACCCACGTATGGCAAGGGGATAGCTGCAAGTAACAAGAACGGCCCGGGTCTCCTGACCTGGGCCGTTGTCGGGAAGCCTGCGAGGCAGGGCTGTTACTTGTGCGGCGGGTTGTCGATATATTCGGCTGCCTTGCGGAGTCCGAGTTGCCGCATCTGCCTGGTATCCTCCTCGGGGGTAGCCGCTGGTGGCATCTCCACCGCGGTGTCTACGCAGAACGTGGAGACGTGGCCGTTCTCGTCTCTCCCCTGGTCGCCGGGCCCCTCGCCAGCCTGCACCGCCCTTATGCCCTTTCGTATCTGTCGCCTGAACATAGTGACGCCCCGGTCGGTCGCGCCCAGATGCTCCAGTCCGTGGACGGCGATGGGCCGCTGGCTGACCTGGGCCTCGAAATCGCTGGGTTGCATCTGTTGTTCGCGAAGGATGTCAGATTCTGGAAGCTGGGCAGGCAGCATCTGGTCCCGGTCCAGCCACCATGCCGGTTCCCTCTCCTCGGCTTCGGATATGTGGCGCAGTTCCAGCAGCATAGTGCTGGTGTCGTCGCGGGGCACGATCCAACGCGTCATCATCGGCCCGTCGAACGCCTCGGGCCCCTTACCGTCATTCCAGACGGGGGCTATCTGCTGAACGTTAGGCAGCACGCACTCCGTCGTTCGTACCCATACGTTGTCGCCGACCCTTCGAGTGCCCATCGAGATGACCCCGGAGGGTGTCTCCACAAAGTCGAGGTTGGGTATCACCCCAAACTCATCGGTGAATTGAGTTCCCGCGACTATGGTGTGAAGGAAGGAAGCGTGGACCGGGTCCATCGCATTCTCCAGGATCTGCAGCCAGTTGCACGGGTAGTCGTACCGCTTGCCGGGCATCAACCGGTATCCCTCGCGCTCGAAGGTGTCGAACAGGGGAAAGTCCGGAATTTCTTCCGGTGGCCCCATGTAGGCAAAGATGATGCCCTGGAACTCGTGGACCGGGTATGCGCCGTGGCAGAGCCGGTCCTTGAAGGTGCTGCCTGCGGGCTCGCCGGGTGTCTCAAGAATCGTGCCGTCGACGTCGAAGAGCCAGCCGTGGTAGCAGCAGCGAATTCCGCGCTCGGAAACCAGACCGAACTCCAGCGACGTGCCGCGATGCGGGCAGTGAGCCTCGACCAGCCCAATGCGGCCGCTGAAGTCGCGAAAGGCCACCAACTCTTCGCCGAGAATCTTCAGGGCGACGGGGACGTCGGCGAGTTCATCGGTGTAGCAGACCGGCTGCCAGAACCGGCGCAGGTACTCGCCACCGGGCGTGCCGGGGCCGATATGGGTCAATTCCTCGTCTTCGTCGGGAACTTGCGAATGGTAATAGGCGCTGTATTTGGTCGACAGGAAGGGCGCTCGTGTGGTTGCCATCGTCTTCCTCCCTAGAAATCTCGGCAAACGTCCCAGCTTGGTGGGCACAACGATACCTTCTCCGCCACTCACTCACAAGCCCCAAGAAAATCGCCCCAAATTGGTGGTCCGCCCAATCCGTCATTCCACTCGAGGTCGAGCCTCGGCGGGGAGCTAAATTTACCAATTTACCGGAGGTCCCGGGGATAAATCCCGACTCGCTGCGGTTGCGTGCCTCTTCGCCAGTGGTGGGGACGTCTTCCATATGTCTGCGGAGTTGCCGATGCGTGAGCTTTCACCTCATCCCGGCCTTCTCCTTCCGCCCCTCTTTACAAACCCGGGGAGAGGGAGAATTATAAAAACCCTGGATAGTCGGCGCGGGCTAGTCGAGAACCCTGACCAGCTTTTGCATGGAGCGCAGCTCGCGGGGCGGGTCCATGTGCCGACCGTAGTCGGTCCAGGACACCTCCGCAACGTACAGGTCGCCCTTTGAGTCCACGGCTATTCCGTGGGGGGAATAGAACCGGCCAGACTGGTCGCCGTAGCTCTCGCGCCCAACCCGGGCGAGGACCTTGCCCTTGGTGTTCATCACAGTCACGCGGGGGCCGAGATCGGTGCCGATGTCATTGGTGCCGATGCCGCAGAAGTACTCGCCGATGTAAAGGAGTTCTTCCCCGGAGCGGTCGCCGATGCAGATGGCGGCGGCGCGGGAGAGGTTGCCCCACTGGGTCTCGTACTTTCCGCCCGAGCTGAAGATCTGGATGCGGTGATTCTCGCGGTCGGCGATGTATACCCAGCCGTCGTTGTCGACCTCGACGTTGTGGACGATGTTGAACTGGCCGTCGCCGGTGCCCGATTCGCCCCACGAGAATAGGAGCCTGCCGTCGGGTGAGTACTTATGCACCCTGGCGTTGGAATAGCCGTCGGCCACGTAGAATTCTCCGGTACGCCGGTCGAATGCGACGTGGGCGGGGACGCTGAACGGTTCGCCGCTCATCTTCGGGCTGGGCTTGTGAGGCGTGCCGAGGGTCATCATCAGCTGGCCGTCGGGCGTGAACTGCCGGACAGTGCTGTCGCCGTTGTCCACGCAGAATACCGTGTCGTCGGGCGCGATGGTCACGCCGTGGGGGTTGGCAAACACCCCATCGCCCCAGGTGCGCAGCACGTTTCCGTCGGTGTCGAACACGATCATCGGAATGGTCCCGCGGTTGAAGACGTAGACATGATCCTTCGAGTCGACGGCGACGGCCGTTCCCTCCCGGTAGACGCACCCTTCGGGAAGCTGGCCCCAGTTCTCGCCGGAGACCCGGTAGTGGAAGCCATTCTCACCGATCACGACCGAACCGGCCTTTTCACCTTCGGTCCCGTGTCCCTCGGTGCGCAGGCCGTATTCCCAGTCCTGTTCCTTGTCGACCATCTTCCTGACCTCCCTGAATCTGCCCCGGCGGGTGCAGCGGCACGGGGCAATATAACGCGCGGCCTGCCCGCGTCCGCCGGAGCCGTCTTTTATCTCCAGTCGCGGCGAGGTCTCCAGCCCAACATACGCTGCGCTTTGTCCGTACTGATTACGCTGGCGGTGCCGTCCAGCCCTTCCCGTATCTCAACGCGGTCGCTGAAGTTGTTTCTGACGACGTCAATCGTTGGCTCTGTGAAACGGCTGGAGGGCTGGGCGAGCATGAAGGCTTCGTACTCATCTATCCCGGCATCCAGCGCCAATACGTGGGCCTCGGCCACGTCCCGGGCGTCGGCGTAGGCCCACATCACCAGCGTCAGGGGATTCTCCGGCGTGGGGGCCGGCCAGGGGAACTCGGCCTGCACTTCCGGGAGCGCGACGTTGGTAAAGCGCAGGCTGACGACCGTGGTAGCTGAATTGCGGGCGATCATCCGGCCGATGTCCTCGCCGACCTGCTTGGTCAAGCCGTAGGGCTCGAAGGGCATCATGGGATGTTCCTCGTCCAAGGGGAGGTACAGGGGCACGAAGGCGTTGCCGTCGTGGGCCCACCCCATGCCGAAGGCGCTGGAGGAGAACACCACACGCCGCAGTCCCTGCTCCGCAGCCGACATCAGGACATTGAAGTCGGCGGAGACGTTGTTTTCGAAGATTTCCCGTGGCTCCGCGCGGGATGGGCCGGGGATGGCTCCCATGTGAACTACGGCTTCGGCTCCCCTGAGGATGTTGTCGACTGCCTCGGCGTCCTGGAGTCTGCAAGGCACGAACTCCGCCGGGAGGTCGTCGGCCTGAACCTGGTCTGTGGCCAGGACGTCCCGGCCCTGGTCCACCAGCAACTGAACCACCCTGCGCCCCAACCTTCCCGCCGCTCCGGTTACTACTATCATCGTTTCCTCCGGCTGATTCCTGTGCTGGACAATACCCCTGTTCACCGAACGCGGCCTGTCGGATTCTCACGGACGGTCGAGGCCGTGGATACCAAGGTAGTCCACTGTTGGGTACGACTGCCAGCTCTCCAGGGGTGCCGGATCGGGTTGATCGAACGCGACCCCCAGCGAGTGACAGGTGTCGATGGGATCGCGGGAGGGGCTTTCGCCGGATCCGGCTTTTTAGCGGTAGGGCTTACCCCAGAGACTTTGGATTGATGGGAGTTGGCATGGCCTGGACTTCCGGAAGGACTTTTTCGGCGAAGAGCCGGAGGCTCTTTTCGGCTTTGTCCCTTGGCATACCGCCGTAAAACATGTGGACCACTATCTTTTCGAGGCTGATGGTCCCCTGCAGCGATCTGATCCTTTCGATGATCTCGTCCGGCGTACCGATGGGCTGGGTTGCGCGCCGGGCAGCGAAACTGGCATCCGCGGTACCGACGTCGGCAGTCTGGCGTGCCAGGTATTCCTCGTAGCCGTGGATGCCTTCATAGCCCGGGTTGTTCCATTCGAAGTAGTGGTGCTGGGCCGCGGTTAGTTGGTTGTGGAAATAGGTCCAGCCCTCTTCGGCCTCCTCAGCGGTCTCGGCACAGTACATCCATAAGAGAGTGGTCGGCTGGTCGGGGGGAAGGCCAATCTCATTCCGAATCGCATTGAACCGTCGCACCTTGTCGGTCATCATTTCCACATCGTCGCCGGCGACAAACATCTGCCCGAGGCCGTTTTCGGCGGCCATTCTTGCAGACGCCTCTGTGGTGAACGCCACCTTGATGTCCTTGGTCAGTTCACCCTTGTGGCGGGCCTGTGGCCGGATGGTGGTCGGCGGGATGTCGTAGACCTCGCCCTTGAATTCGAAGCGTTCCGCGCCGTCAGCGGCCTTGATGGCGTTGATCACATCGTAGAAATACTTATGGGACTGCTCAATGGGGTAGCCCAGCGAGGCATACTCGTGGGGAGCGATGCCGCGTCCGATGCCCAGGTGAAGACGCCGGCCTTTCAGCAGGATGTCGAGCATGGAGATCTCGGAGGCGAGCCGGACCGGATTCCACCAGGGGGCGACGATGACGGCGGTGCCGACGTCGACGCGGCTGGTGCGGCCCGCCCAGAATGCCAGGTACTGCAGAGGGTTGGGCTGCATCGAATAGGCGGAACCGTAGTGCTCGGTGGCCCAGATGGAATCGAACCCGAGCGGCTCGACCAGTTCCCCCATATAGAGGGTATCTTCCAAGTTCTTGTAATCCGGTACATCCGGCGGGCGGTCATAGTCTTCCGCCATCAGGCGGGGCCAATCGCCCTGGTTGTAACCAGTGACCATCACTCCACAGTGCATCCGGGTGTTCCTCCTTTCGGTCCGCGTGCTCGACTCGAGTGCTGATTGATCCTCAACACGGGAACTCGACAGACCAGTATAACTGTTCATCCGGGCGAACAGCGGGGAGCGGAGTCTACACCCAGGGCCATCGCATTCAGCTGGTGAGATTCCGAGGAGCAAGGTTATCAAGTTCAGCTACCCGAAAGGCAGAACTGCGAAGGGGAATGTGGAGTTGCTATGAGAGAATGGGAGAATTGGCACTAAATTCTTCCCACGGCTTCCCATTTTTCCCCTCATTCGTAGCTGGGATTCCCTCAATATGGCGAAGATTTAAATTTCGGTGCCATTTCGCCCCATTTTGTCCCATTTGGCCTTTCAAGTCCGTTTTTCGATGGCCTTTGGGCCATGGTGCGGGCACAGAACCAGCTGGAGCAGAGTGGGCGGCAACTGTCATACATATATATGGTACGGAGGTGTCATGAGGCTTGGCAAGAAGCAACTGTCGTCAAAATTCTCAAATGCGATTGCTCAGATCAACGCCCCATTTCAATGCCCCATTGGCCCTCGGTACAGTCAAAGTCCGACTGCCCAGCAATTGGAGCAAGGGAGAAGGTGAAAAGCCAACAGGTGAAAAGCCAACGGGTGAAAAGCCAACGGGTGAAATTCCAACGAAGGCATTACGAAGGCATTACAATGGCGAACGTCCCCCGCAACAATCGGGGCAGGACATCCTGTAACAGCCACAAGTATCGTACGCCAAATGGCCGGAGACCTGTGATTCTGATCAGTGTCAGGCCGTAGATCGAAAAATCGTAAATTGGGAGGCCCCAAATGCCAGTCAAAGGCACAACGCTAACCAGTCTTCGCCCGTTGATGCAGGGCGTCAACGGAATGGTCGTGGCCAGCCACCCCAGCGCCGCCATGGCCGGTCTGGAAGTCCTGAAAAACGGTGGCAACGCCATTGACGCCGGGGTGGCCGTAGGCCTGGCGTTGAACGTGGTGCACGTCGATGACTGTAGCTTCCTGGGCGTGGCGCCCACGGTCATATACCTGGCTGACCGGAAGGAAGTCACCACCGTTGACGGTCTCGGGGTCTGGCCCAAAGCCGCGTCGGTTGAGTACTTTCAGAAAAACCACGGCGGGAAGATGCCCGCCGGTATTCTCACGTCCCTGACGCCGGCCGCCGCTGATTCGTGGCTGACGTCGCTGTCCAGGTTTGGCACGATGACCTTCGGTCAGGTGGCTTCGGCGGCCATAGGCCTGGCTGGAGACGGTTTTCCGATGTACCGCTACCTGGCCGGTCGGTTCAAGACTGCCTTTGACCAGTACAACGCCCACCCGTCAACCGCCGAGATTTACCTGCCCAGCGGTCGTGCCCCCAAGCAAGGGGAGATGTTCTATCAAAGGGACCTGGCGGCCTCCTTGTCCAAAATCGCTGATGTAGAGGCTTCCAGCACCGGTAAGGGCCGGGAGGCCGCGCTCAAGGCAGCTCGAGACTACATATATACCGGCGAACTGGGCCGCAAGATAGTCTCGTTCAACCAGGAGATGGGTGGCCTGCTCACCGAGGAAGACCTGGCCCGCTATCACGTCCAGGTGGCGCCGCCCGTGACGGTGAATTACAAGGGCTACGACGTCTACAGCACCGGGCCGTGGGGACAGGGACCGACCTTCCCACAAGCCCTGAAGATACTGGAGGGTTTCGACCTGGCGTCCATGGGCCACAATTCCGCTCAGTACATCCATACGGTCAATCAAGCCCTGAACCTGGCCTTTGCCGACCGGGAGCAGTACGTGGGCGACCCGGACTTCGTGGATGTGCCAATCAACGAAATGCTGTCGGAAGACTACCTGGCCAAGCGCCGCTCCCTGATCGACCCGGACATGGCCTGGCCGGGCACCCCACCGCCGGGAGACCCGCGAAACGGCAGGGCGACATTCGATGGCGCCCCGCAGTCCCCCAGGGAGTCGGCGGCTCCCGTTGCCACAGCCGGAGTCAGCGGCGGCGGGACCTCATATTTCGCCGTAATCGACAGGGATGGCAACATCTTCTCGTCCACTCCCAGCGAGGGCACCAAGAACGGCGGGCCGATAATACCGGGCACGGGCCTGGCGTTCTCGTTGCGGGGTACCCAGTCCAAGCTGACCGAAGGCCATCCGGCCGCCATCGCCGGGGGCAAGCGGCCCAGGCTCACCCCGGCGCCCGCGCTGGTGTTGCGCGACGGCGAGGCCGTGATGGCTCTAGGCGCGCACGGCGGCGACCACATTCCGCAGGGCACGCTACAACTGCTGCTGAACGTGCTGGAATTTGGCCGCGACCCCCAGGAGGCCGTGGAGGAACCTCGGTTCTTCAGCTACAACTTCCCCGGCTCCAACTGGACATCACGATATGAGCCGGGGATGCTGCGGCTGGAGGGCCGTATTTCCGAGGAGGAGGCCCAGGAACTACGGGGGAAGGGCCACACGATCGAGATGTACCCGGACTGGTGGGAAGGTTCGGCCCTATACTGCGTCATCACCCGCAACCCGGAGACCGGAGTGCTGCAGGGCGGTGCAGACCCCCGCTGCGAGGCCTACGCCGTCGGTTTCTAGTCTTGGGGCAACCAACTACCAATTTCCGGAGGACAATCGATGCCTGATCTGAACGACCTGCTGGACCAAATCGATGAGATGCGCGACGAGATTGTGGCGCTGGAACAGGACATGGTCCGCATCCCCACAGTCAACACCGGCTTCATGCCCACGGGCAACGAGACGGAGCTGTGCCGGTACATCGAAAAGTGGCTGGCCGCGGACGGCATCGCCAGCGAGACCATCGAGTCCGCCCCTGACCGGGGCAACCTGATTGCCCGGCTGGAGGGCAGTTCGGGGCAGGCCGGGCTCATGTTCATGTCCCACCTGGATGTGGTGCCGGTGGAAGAGGAGGAGAAGTGGCGATTTCCTCCTTTCAGCGCCACAGTGGCCGATGGCCGGGTCTTCGGCCGCGGCGCGTCGGACTGCAAGGCCCTGCTCACGTGCCAGCTTGTCGCCCTGCGAATTCTCAAGCGGAACGGCGTCCAGCTCAAGGACAGCCTTATCCTGGCCTCCTGTGCCGATGAGGAGCACGGCGGCCGCTACGGGTTTGGCTGGATGGCCGATAACCACCCGGAAAAGCTGGCGGCTCCCCTTGCCGTGAACGAGGGCGGCGGTGTCCCCATCGAGGCGGCGGGAAACCTGACCTACCTGCTGGGAGTGGGCGAGAAGGGCCGCCTGCAGTTGGAGATCGATGTCCGGGGCTCCAGCGCCCATGCGTCAACTCCGTGGCAGGGCACCAACGCGCTGTTCGGCCTGTCGGAAGTGGTGAAGCGCATCGAGTCCTACGAGGCGGAGCGGGACACCTCCACCAGCCTGTTCCAGCACCTGTCCGTTTTCGCCATCGAGGACAGGCCGTCGGCGGCAACCATCGACCAGATCATCGCGGACACCGAGGACAGGAACCCCAGGTTCGCTTCGATCATGCGGGCGCTGTCGCGGATGACCATCACGCCCACCATGATCCAGGGCGGCATCAAGTCCAACAGCGTGCCCGAGTCGGTCCGCCTGACCTGCGATGTCCGGACGCTGCCCCATCAGGACGAAGCCTACGTCCGGCAGGAGCTGGAGAAGATACTCGAGGGAATCCCGGGGGTGGAAATCGACATAGACTACATGTCGATTCCCAACTCCTCTCCCTTTGAGACGGACTTCGCCCAGCGAATCCAGATCAGCACTGCCAGGGCCTTCGGACGGGACGACATCCAGTGGGTGCCCTCGCTGAGCACCGGGTTCACCGACTCCCGCTTCACCCGGAACCTGGGGACCACAACCTACGGCATGGTGGGCTCCCACCCGGACGACGACCCTATGCTGGCGAACATTCACGGGACCAACGAATCGGTGGGTATACAGAGCCTGATGAGCGGCTCACGAATCATGCTGGCGCTGGCCTACGATATCCTGGCGGAGCAGTAGATATTGTTGCTACTAACCTCTGAAATGTTGACCGGATGCCGTGCGATGATTGCCTGTACCGGTCCTTTGTTGAATAGCTTCCGGTCAATACACCAAGGAGGCCCTTTCCCGTCATGAAGTTTGCCCTGTTTTTGCTTGGTTCCTGGACAGAGGAGGAGACCAGCGCCCAGAGCCGCATCTTTGGTGAAATGCTGGAGCAGGCTGAATATGCCGAGGAGCTGGGATTCGATTCCATCTGGATTGCTGAGCATCATTCCAGCCGGTATGG
Source organism: Dehalococcoidia bacterium (assembly GCA_965262865.1). GTDB lineage: Bacteria > Chloroflexota > Dehalococcoidia > Lucifugimonadales > UBA3495 > VXOI01. The sequence continues at coordinate 3,332,087 of OZ253565.1, read as the reverse complement.
GATCTGTCCCTCCCTGATGCCGCTGCTCAGCAACATCGCCGCACGCACCAAAAAGATCCGGATCGGGGCTGGCGTCAGTGTCCTGCCTTTCCACAACCCCATTTTCCTCGCTGAAGAGAGCGCGATGCTGGATGTGCTGAGCAACGGCAGGCTGGACTTCGGGGTTGGACGCGGCTCGGCGGACTACGAGTACGGCAACTTCAACATCGACTTTGACACCCGGGACATACGAACGCAGGAGGCGCTGGACGTAATCCTGGGGCTGTGGACCCAGTCCGATTTCTCCTACGACGGCGAGTTTTACCAGGTTAAAGACCTAACGATAGCTCCCTCGCCGGTGCAACAGCCCCATCCGCCGGTGTACCTGGCGGTATCCCGCACCCCCGCCAGCGTGGATGTTGCCGTCTCGCGGGACCTCCCCATCCTGACCAGCTTTTTTACCCCGGAGGCCGATAACCTGGGCCTGTTTTCCCTCTACGAGGAACGCTGTGCCGCTGCCGGGAAGGACCTGCCCGTGGCGGAAATGCCCTTCTTCCGGTTTGTGTACGTGGAGGAAGACGAACAGGCGGCCCAGGAATACCCGCGGCAGTCCCTGACCTGGGTCCGGGACCTGGGTGGCCACCGGCGCACCATGACCCACGGAGATGAAATCAATGTGGACCTGGACCACTGGCGCCGCACCCGCACCGTTGAACCGGCCAGCTATGAAACGGAGTTGGAGACTGCTGTCTACTTCGGCACGCCGGAGCAATGCGTGCAGCGGATCACCAGGTTACGGGACGAGCACGGCATCGGCTACTTTGGCGCCAGCATGTCCTTCGGGAGCATGGAGCACTCCAAAGTAATGCGCTCTATGGAGCTTTTCGCCAAGGAAGTGATGCCTACGTTCCAGCAGTAGAGATTCGTTGCCGGCTCTTACCAGCCCAGTATCTCGCCACTGGTCATTGGTGCTTTGTAAGCAAGAAAAGGAACGACGTGCCGGACGGGATGCGTGGGGAGTTCGCGGGAGAGCCTGCGCTCGAGTACTTCGATGGCGTTCCTGATCTGGCTCAAGGACATGATCTCCCCTTCCGATTCTGGCTGGGGGGCGAATTTTCTTTTTTCCGGTCATTTCCGGTCATTTCTGGTCATTTTTGCCTTTTCCGTTGGGAGTTGAGGGCGGCCTCTCGACGGGAGATGGTCGGCGGCGGCGGGTTGGTCTGTATAGAACTAATGTACTCACACGGCGATGTTACAACAAATTGACGGGTTTGGCGAGAGTGTGGGTGTCAGGAGTTCAAGGGAAGAGGGGCGGGTTTGAAACCCGCCCCTACGGGGACCTCGATCAGACAAGGGGGCTATGCGAGCGGGGACGCCCTCACCCTAACCCTCTCCTGGGGGGAGCGGGCTATTCGGCAGGCTCAGGGGATGGCACGCCATCTGGCTCCCGGCCCAGGGATGGACGGTTTCGGATGCGGCGCGGGCCGGATCCAGATGGATTCCAGGGTCGACTGGCAATTTGCAGTCCCGGCAGGGGCAGGGGGCCTGTCCCTAAACCGGAGACTTCTGCAGCGCGAGCGCGGCCAGCCATTGCAGGACTGCCCCGGAGGATTCGGCCGTGCGGTTCACCAGGGAATGCTCCCCTTCCTCCACCATTATCGCGCTGGCCGCGGGGCTGTTCACGGCGGCACGGGCAAGGTCCTGGGCCATCCCCTTCAGCCGGGTGTGGGTTTCCCTGGAGCCGTTGAGCGCGAGGATGGGCACCCGTATCCGGTCGGCCAAGTTGATCAGGTTGTATTTCTCGAAGGGGCCGTGCTTGTCGAGGTATGACGCCGCGCTGAAGAACTGGGGGATCGGGAAATTGACCCGGAAAACGCCGTCGGGGTCCCCTGCGTCCATAAGGCGCTGCGCTGTCTCAAGGTTGGCCTGGAATTCGTCTGCGTCTTCGGACTCCAGATAGTGGGAGTAGGACAAGCGCACGGGTGAAACAGGCACGATGGCGGCGACCTTAGGGTCGTCCTGCGTGGCGGCGTAATAGGTGACGCGCACCGCTCCCATGCTGTGGCCCAGAAGGCCGACAGCGCGATAACCGCGTTGCTCGAGGTGTCCTATGCCGGCCCGCAGGTCGCTCATGGTGTTTTCCAGTATCTCGAAAGCATTGCCCTTGTAGTCCTGGCCTGGCGGGTTGTACCAGATGGTGTCGTGGGCGTTGGTGTTCAGGGCCAGGCAGGCTATGCCCTGAGCGCTCAGATCTTCGGCCATCGACTTGGTGGCGGAATCGCAGAAATTGCCCCGCGACCCGTGAATCAGAAGCATTGCATCCACCGGGCCGGGATTCTGGGCGCCGGCGGCGGGAGCGTAGAACGCACCGTCCAGCAACATGCCTTCCTGGTTCACCACGCTGATGAGATCGACCAGCATTTTCCACTTCCTCTTCGACGCCTGCGGGCAATCGGGAATGTTCGACGCCCCCGGCAATCGGGTTCGACGTCCGCGGGCAATCGGGAATGGCCCAATTTTAGGCGTCGCCCTCATATGCCGCAAGGACAGACAGGAGAGGTCTGCGTGTCCCAGCGCCGCCTGGCCAAATACGTGGCTGATGCCTGGGCCTCCAGTGGCGTTTGACGAGTGCCCGCCCTGCAGAATAGCAGCGAAGGTGGGCCAAAATTCTGTCGGCGTTGACACGCGGGGATAGACCTGAACTGCTTGTTGACAGCCCCGGATAAGGACTCTAGTCTAGGTCTGGCGGCAGCTTCAAATCGACGCTGGGGGACACGGGTGTAAATATGGAGATCAAAGACCTAATTATCGACGACCGGCAGAGGGGAATTTTCAGGGTCAACCGGTCGTCAATGACCTCCATCGATTTGTTCCAGCGGGAGCGGGAACAAATCTTCGACCGGTGCTGGATTTACCTGGGACACGAGTCGGAAGTGGAGAGGCCCGGAGACTACCGGCGCCGCACGATAGCTGGACGGCCCCTTTTCTTTGCCCGTGGTAAAGATGGTGAAGTTCGGGTGTTTCTCAATTCATGTACCCACCGGGGGGCTTTGATCTGCCGCCGTGATCAGGGGACCGCCGAAGTCCTGCAATGCTTCTATCACGCTTGGTCATTCAACACAAACGGAGAGCTGATCGGCGTCCCCGGCGAGGACGCATACAGCCCTTACTTCGACCGGAGCGAGCTGGGCCTGAAGGAGCCACCACGGGTCGAAAGCTACCGCGGCTTCATCTTCGTTAGTTTCAACCCCTTTGTCGAAGACCTGGTCACTTATTTGGCGGGGGCCAGGGACTACCTTGACCTGATCGTCGACCAGGCCGAGGAGGGGATGCGGGTGGTCGCTGGTTCCAATAAGTACACTATGAAGGCCAACTGGAAGTTGCTGGTTGAAAACAGCCTTGATGGTTATCACCTGATCCCGACTCACCAGACTTATCTGGACTACATCACCGGCCTGGGAACTGACGACAGCGGGGAAACGATGGCGTCCCGCGTCTCGGGCCGGGCCACTGCCCTGGGTAACGGCCATTGCGTGATTGAATCCGCGGTCCGGAACGGCCGCCCCATCGCGCATTGGCACCCGCTGTACGGCGAGGATGCCAGGGAGCCGATTGCGCGAGTCCGGCAGCGGCTGGTGGAGAAATACGGAGAAGAGCGCACCTACCGGATGGCTGATACTTCCCGAAACCTGCTCATCTATCCCAATTTGGTCATCAACGACATCATGGCCATCACCATCAGGTACTTCGAACCCCTGGCCCCCGACCACATGGAGGTAACGGCCTGGCACCTTGTCCCAAGGGAGGAATCAGATGCCATGCTGTCCACCAGATTGGACAGCTTCCTGACCTTCCTGGGTCCGGGCGGCTTTGCCACGCCGGATGATGTAGAAGCCCTGGAATCGTGTCAGGCCGGCTTCCGGGCCACCGAGACGCAGTGGTCCGACATCTCAAGGGGTATGCTCAGGCCAGACCCACTGACGACGGATGAGCTGCAGATGCGGGGATTCTGGCGGCAATGGCATGCCAATATGCAAGGACTCAGCCATACCGACGTACAGGACGGGCAGCCCCTGGAAGCAGAAGCCGCGCTGGCAACGGACGACTAATGCCCTGTCTCAGATGCCCCTTTCCCCTTGATGGGGGAAGGTTAGGATGTGGGTGAAGATGACGACCGCTGACAAGCCCACGCTGCGCGAGCGGGTAGAGGACTTCCTTTTCAGGGAAGCTGCGCTTCTCGATGATTGGCGCATTGACGACTGGGTAGGCCTGTTTACCGAAGACGCCCGGTATATTGTCCCCACCACCGACTTGCCGGAAGGGGACCCCCAGCGCGACCTGGTGTTCATTGATGACGACATCACCCGTTTGCGCGCCCGGGCGGTGCGGCTGAACAGCCGTCATGCTCACCGCGAGTATCCGTGGTCGCGCACCCGCCGGTTTGTTTCCAACGTGCGGGTTGAGGAAACCAACGATGGCGAACTCGCTGTTTCCGCAAACGTAATGGTCTATCGATTCCGGAACGGCGAGGGAGCACCCTATGTCGGCAGCATCGACTACATCCTGCGGCGGGACGGCGGGGATTTGAAAATAGCCTACCGCCGCGCAGTATTGGATCTGGAAGCCCTCTCCTGGCACGGTGCGGTCAGCATCATCTTCTGAACGCCCGGGCAAATCAATTCTCAGATGCTCCAGGGTGATAGAGGCCGATGTTTGAAACTCGAAGGTAAAACAGCGCTGGTGACGGGGACAAGTCCCAACATCATGGGCGGCATCGCCGAAGAGTTGGCCCGAGAGGGCGCCAACTTGGTTTGCGTCGATGTCCGCGAGGAGTACGCCGAGAAATGCGCCGCGGCCATTGTTACCGAAGGGCGTGACGCCATCGGCGTGGCCTGCGACGTTACCGACGAAGACCAGGTGCTTGCCGCCGTCTCGAGGGCCACGGAGCGGTTTGGGGGTGTGGACATCCTGGTGAACGGCGCGGCCCAGTTCAACTTCAAGGGCGTGTTGAATATGCCGGTTGATGAGTGGCGCCGCCAGACCGACATCATTCTGACCGGTGCGTTTCTGTTCACCAAGCACGTGGCCCACTTGATGATCCAGCAGGAGCGAAAAGGCAACATAATCAACATCATTTCCACTGCTGGACACCAAGGGGAGCCCGGCAACGTGGGATACGGCACAGCCAAGGCAGGACTGATTAACTTCACCCGGTCGGTGGCCATGGAACTGGCCCGGTATGGCATCCGGGTCAACAGCCTTACACCGACGGCCACAGGTCAGTCGGAAGGACTGGAGAGGGCCGCCAGGTGGGGTGTGGAGGACTGGCCGGGGCCCCGACTGGGACAACGCGCTTCGGGACTGCTGCCGGACGCCAGCCGGGGCGCACCGCTGCTCAAGCTGCCCAGCCCGTCGCATTACGGCAAGGCTGCGGTCTTTCTGGCATCCGACGATGCTGAAATGATTACCGGCTTCGACCTGCGGGTGGATGCCGGCGCCATATCCAGGTACTGGATCTGGTCTCCAGGAGACGCATAACCCTTTCAGTAACCGGAGGACAAGATGGCTGAAATACTGGGTGCGGGCGTAACGCACTACCCGCCGATGCTGGTATCCGACGAAGAGAAGGCATTCCCCATCAACATCACGCTGGCGCGGGACGAGCGGGTCCCGGAGCACATGAAGAATCCGGCCAACTGGCCGGAAGCCATGCGCGTGGAGTACGGGGAGGATGAGGGAGCCGCCTCGGCCGCCCTTCACCGGGAGCGACTGGTAAAGAGCTTCCGGGTAATCAACGACGAAATTCAGGCATTTAATCCTGACTTCGTCCTGATATTTGGCGACGACCAGTACGAGAATTTCAGAGAGACCATCATCCCGCCCTTCTGCATCCTGGCCTACGAGGATTCGGAGTCCACCCCGTTCCAGAAAGGATTTGCTTCCGGCAAGCGCAACGCCTGGGACGAGCCCGCCGACAAGGCGTTCAAGTATCAGGGCCACCCCCAGGGGGCCCGGTGGCTTGCCACCCAATTGATAGAGCAAGGCGTGGATATGGCCTATGCCTACAAGCCGCTGCACGATCCGGGTTTGCCCCATTCGATCCTGAACACCCTGCTGTTCCTGGACTACGACCGGAAGGGGTTCGACATACCGGTGGTGCCCTTTGCGGTCAACTGCTACGGGAGCAAGGTCATCAGCAATCGGGGCGGCATCCTGCCCCACAAGGAAAACGGCAAGGTTTTGGAGCCGGACCCGCCGGGTCCTTCCATCAAGCGCTGCATGCAGGTGGGGGCGGCGACGGCCCGGGCGCTGCGGGAGAGCCCCTGGCGCGTGGCACTTGTGGCGTCGTCGAGCTGGTCTCATGCTTTCCTGACTGAGAAGAACCATTTCCTCTGGCCGGACATTGAATCCGACCGCGCTATGTTCGAAGCCCTGCAGTCAGCCGATTACGACGCCTGGGGCCGGGTCTCCACCCCTCAGATCGAAGCTGCAGGCCAGCAGGAGCTTCTGAACTGGGCCTGTCTGCTGGGAGCGATGGCCGAGTTGGACCGAAAACCGGAGGTCCTCGACTACGTTGAGACCCATGTATTCAACTCCAACAAGTGCATGGCCATATTCCGTCCCTAGCGGCCCTGCTCAGACCTTCCTGCATCAACGAGTACACTTTCGGTAGAACCGGACGAGGCACCGGACAGAGCATCAGCGTCCGTAAGCATGACTTGGTAGCGGCGAACTGTGGGGGAGCAACTGACCGGCAATTGGCCCGTGGCGCATGTTTCGGGCCAATTGCCTAATGCGTCCTTTCCCCACAGTTCGCCAGCCAGCACATCCACCCCCTCTTGTCCTCCAACTTTTGGACTGCCCCGATCATCCGTCGGTATTCTATGCCGGAGGATTTTTGCTTTGCTTTGGGCCGTCCTGCGGCACGGGCACGGCCACGGATGTGGTGGCGTGAAGTCGGACGGGTTGACTGTCGGATTGTAATCGTAATCCAATGCTATTCTGGCCGTTGCCGCTGATTCTGCGCGGAGAGTGTCCATATTGGAAAGGCAAAGAGAAACCATGAATTTCGACGTCGCGGGGCATCTCATCGCGATAGAGCGCTCCGTGTCGTCCCTGGAGCGGGACGGACAACCTGCAAGCGCGGTCACCCTTTCTCGGAGCTATGAGACGGCGGTCGAGAATTTGTGGGACACTGTGACCAAAAAGGAACGCATCTCGCACTGGTTCACGGCGGTCAGCGGTGAACTCGAAATCGGTGGCCGCTATCAGCTGCAAGGCAATGCCGGTGGGGTGATCACTGAGTGCGAACGGCCATCCCGCTTTGCGCTCACGTGGGAGTTCGGCGGGGACGTCAGTTGGGTGGAGGTACGCGTTTCGGACGAGGGAGCCGGCCGTTCACGTATTACACTCACGCATACCGCGCATCTCTCGGAACACTGGGACACTTACGGTCCGGGGGCGGTCGGGGTCGGCTGGGAGCTGGGTCTCATGGGACTCGCACTCCACATCTCGCAGCCGGGCGAGCCGATGCCGGACGAAGCCGCTTTCGCCACTTGGCCGGACGGCAAGGCGATTATTACAGGCAGCAGCGAGCGATGGGGTCAGGCGGCGGTCGTGGCTGGAACGGACCCCGAGGTTGCTGTGGCGGCAACGAGGCGTACGACAGCGTTTTACACCGGTGAATCTGCGGAGCCTTCCTGACCCACTGGGAGCCTTGGGACTTCGACGGTTCCATACCAGTCTCCCTTGACCAGTGTCGGAGGAATCGAACCACTCATTTGAGATTTTGGCGGCCCAAGACTCAGGAGGCAGATAGGTGGGACTGGTTACGGTACTGTCCGGCTCTTGGTGAGTGCCGGGAGTTCATCACTGCTACTTGATGCATAGTGGCGACTGGACGAGACTTTATTGTAAGACCGTGCTATTGGAGGGCCGAGTTCGGCCCTACGATCCCCGACTATTCGTCGGCATTGGCGTTATCCCGATACACGACGTTAATTGGGCTGTCGAGGAGTCGAACCGGATCCTGGGCAGGGGCATCAAGGGTCCCATGGTCGACTGCCAGGCCCTCGAGGGCTGCCCGCCGTATCGGGATCCCATCTACGACAGATTCCGGGCAAGGGACGAGGAAGCCGGAGTCTACTTAACCCTGCATATCCTGACCGGCAGGGTCATAGACGCCCTCTCGCTTGCCCAAATGGGGCAATTTCAAGAGGAGACTTCGGCCGATCCAAGGCTATGGGTGGACTTGTTCATCGAAATACAGACCATCCCAGCTAACGACTTCATCTGTGGAGGCACCTTGGGCTTTCTCCAACCTGAAATTGCTTTGCAGCGAATTTGAGGTGTCCTGGAAACCCGGATTCATGTCCAGGCTGGACCAGACCGATGAATCGCCACCCGTCTGAACCTGGCCAAGCTCAACCTGAAGGCCAGCGATTATGTGAGGACCCGTGTATTCCAGGGCTTCGTCGACTATACCGCGGGCGAGACCGCCATATCCCATGTGGGGGTGGACCGGTTTTTATGGGGCTCTGACTTTCCCCACATCCGGTCCAAAGGGTTGGATGCTCAAACGACTTTGTGCCAACAACGTCAGTCCTTTTTCTGGAGAAGACCAGGCCAGGCTGGGTAAAACGGCCTTCGCTCTTGTCCAATGCATATGTGCGAGGCAGTCAGGCCACGGGCAGGTGCGACGTTCCGGGACGAACAACTTGGCCCATTCGTCGAAAGGCAGATTCGCGGCTACAAAGATTGAACTCCGGTCGTAGCGCAGGGGCCTCGATACCGACCGGTCGGATTCCGCCGCGCCAGGGAACCGTGCTGCCCCGGCGCGCTGTTACTCCGCCAACCCCATGGTCGCCAGCAAGAAGGCATACTCTTCGGCTATTTCGTACCACCGGGCGGTTCGCCCCGACCTGCCGCCGTGCCCGGAGCCCATGTCGGTCTTGAGCAGCAGCAGGTTGTCGTCCGTCTTGACTGACCTCAGCTTGGCAACGTACTTGGCCGGTTCCCAGTAAGTAACCCGCGGGTCGTTCAGTCCAGCGGTTACCATTATCGGCGGGTACTCTCCCGCCTCCAGCTGATCATAGGGCGCATAGGAGCGAATGTACTCGAAGGCGGCCTGATCCTCGATGGGATTGCCCCACTCCGGCCATTCGGGCGGAGTCAGCGGCAGATCAGCATTGAGCATAGTGTTGAGCACATCTACGAATGGCACCTGAGTGACCATCGCGCCCCAGAGCTCAGGGGCCTGGTTCACTACCGCGCCCATTAGTGTCCCGCCCGCGCTGGCACCGGAAATGGCGATCCGCCCCTCCGATCCGTAGCCCTTGTCCACGAGGTGGCGGGCCACATCGACGAAGTCGTTGAAGGTGTTGGTGCGCTCAAAGAGCTTGCCAGCCTCGTACCAGTGGAACCCCAGGTCGTCGCCGCCCCGGACGTGGGCGATGGCGAAGACGAACCCCCGGTCCAGCAGTGACAAGCGGGCGGAGGAGAAGTACGGGGAAACGGCGCTGCCGTAGGCGCCGTATGCGTAGATGTACAGCGGCGCCGAGCCGTCGACCGGGGTGTCCTTGTGACGAACGATGGACACCGGCACCATCACTCCATCCCTCGCGGGGGCCAGTTCCCTGTTGGTAACGAACTCCGAGGAGTCGTACCCGCTGGGAATCTCCTGCACCTTTCGCGATTCCAGCTCTTTCGTGTCGATGTGGTAGTCGAAGTCCGTCCACGGCGTGGTCATGGACGTATAGGCGAGACGAAGGGTGTTTTCGTCGTACTCGGGGTCGAATTGGATGTATGCGGTGTAGGCCTCCTCGGGAAATTCGACGTGTGTTGATTCTCCTGCCCGGTTGATGATGCGCACCTGGTCCAGGCCGTCGATACGTTCCTCCACCGCGACGTAATCCTCCGTCACGTGAAAGTACTGGATGTACAGGGACTCCGTCCCCTGCAGCAGGGTTTCCCACGCCTCCTCGGTGGGGTCGTCCTCAGGGGCGATCGCCATACGGTAGTTCTGGTGGTTGTCGTTTGTCATTATGACAAAGCGGTCGCCTTGGTGGTCAATCGAGTAGTCGTGGCCCGGTCTCCGGGGTGCCACCAGAACCGGTTCGGCTGCCGGGTCGTCTGCGTCGATCAGCCGGTATTCAGAGGTAACATGGTCGCCGGCTCCGATGATGACGTATTCCTCGGAGTTGGTCCCTGTTACCCATACGAAGAATCCTGCGTCGGTCTCCTCGTAGACCACGGTGTCGTCCTCTACCGGGCCGCCCACGATGTGCCGTCGCACCTGGAATGGATGGCCGGTTTCATCCAGGAAGGTGTAGAAGAAGGAGGAGTCGTCGGTGGACCAGATGGCCCCTCCTCTCGTTTCCTCAATCTCCTCCGGCAGCAACTCACCGGTCTCGAGGTCCTTGACCACCAGGATGTACCTTTCCGAGCCGTTGGTGTCGGTGCTGTAGGCCACCTTGGAGCCGTCGTTGCTCACAGAGAGGGACCCCAGCCGGAAGTATTCCAGGCCTTCCGCCAGCGCTGGCTCGTCCAGGAACACCTCGACGTTGTCGGTGGGACCTTCACGCGCGTCAGGGTCGGATGCTGGCCAGCGCAGCCACTCGCGGTACTGGCTTCCCTCGCCGTACCGCGACTGGTAATACCAGTCCCCGCCCTTCCGGGGCACGCTGGCCAGTTCGGCTGGTTGGCGTCCCTCTATCTCCGCGTAGATGGTGTCAATCAGGTCCTGGTAAGGCGCCATTTTAGCGTCGAAATAGTCGTTTTCCGCCTCCAGATAGGCGATTACATCTTCGTCGTCGACCGTCGGGTAGTCCTCGTCCTCCAGCCAGTGCCAAGGGTCTTCAACCGTAATTCCGTGATAGGTGTAGCTGTGAGGACGTTCCCCGGCGATTGGCGGACTGGGCTCCGGCGTGGCCTCCGCCGTCGGATCCGGCTCAGGAGTAGGTTCGGCCGTGGCTTCGGGCGTAGGCTCAGGGGTAGGTTCCGGCGTGGCCTCAGGCGTGGGCTCGGCCGTGGCTTCGGGCGTGGGCTCAGGGGTAGGCTCGGCCGTGGCTTCAGGCGTCGGCTCCGCTGTAGGCTCCGCCGTGGCTTCAGGTGTCGGCTCCGCTGTAGGCTCCGGTGTTGGCTCAGGGGTAGGTTCCAGCTTCGACGCAGGAGCGACTGTGGGTTCCGGAGCTTTCGTGGCTGTAGGCTCCGGCGTTGGGTCGGGGGTAGCGGTGGCCTGCGGGACGATGGCGGGTGTCTGAGAGGGTGGCGATGGCTCGCTTGCGCACCCAACGAAAATGAGAGCGGCAAGGGTGAGAACAGCCACGGCAGTCAGGACACGGTGTGGATAAGGCAAACTGAAACTCTCTTGGTGATCGGTCTGGGGATTTGAAAGGGTTATCATTTTAATACGAAGCATTCTGGTTGGTCGAATTCGTATCGAATCGACTGCAGCAATGGGTCTGCCTGAACTGAGTGGAGATCGACTTAGCCTGTCCTGGAACTCCTCGGACGCTCTCCTTCGTAGATGCTTTCCACGGCCGCTTTCGCAACAATGCCTGAGGGGGTGTGTGGCAAATCGCTCTCCCAAAGGAAGAGGGAGAATGAAAAGGCGCAGGCCCACCCACTGCACACTTCAACTCCTTGACGGCGTCTTTCTCGCTGCGGTATCCCAATTTGTATTTGTACAAGATAATGTTCTTTCTCCGTGGTCCAAGCCACCGCCCGACGGCCATGCTATCCGCCGTCCTTTGATCCCACCTTTGGTAGTTTGCCCACAATTGACCGGAGAATTGGAAATCCCCCAGCTTTCTGCCCGAATGCCGGAACCCCGTTACGCCAGCGCAGCGCGGGCCCCCCGACTTGATTGGGGCCGGAGCCTGTGCAAACCACAGGGGTTTGCGGTTAGAATGGCCGGGTGACACCAACCTCATTCGAATGGGAGGCGCTGCCGTGGTCGAAGCCCCGTCCAGAGTCGATTACAGCCCGATCATCGAGCGGCCCCCCATCAGGTGGCCCAATGGCGCCCGGGTGGCGCTGTGGATCGCCCCCAACGTCGAGCACTACGAGTACCTGCCGGACTTCGACGGCGTACGAACCCCATGGCCCCGGGTGCCCATCCCCGACGTGCAGCAGTATTCCTACCGCGACTACGGCAACCGCGTCGGCTTCTGGCGCATGACCGAGGTGCTGGACAAGCACAACATCAGGTGCTGCGTGTCGCTGAACCTGGCGGTGCTGGAGCACTACCCCGAGATCGCCGAGGCCATGATCGAGCGCAACTACGATTTCATGAGCCACGGCATCTACAACACCCGCTACCTCAATGCCCTGTCAGAGGAGGAGGAGCGGGAGTTCTACCGCGACAACATCGAGACCCTGCGCCGTCATACCGGCAAGCCGCTGAAGGGGATGCTGGGCCCGGCTGTTTCCGGTACCGACCGTACTCCTGACCTAATGGCCGAGGCCGGGCTGATCTATCACACCGACTGGGTGCACGACGACCAGCCGGTGCCCATCCGGGTGAAATCTGGCAAGCTCGTGTCGGTGCCCTACAGCTTCGAGCTGAACGACGTGCCGGTGTTCCGCAGCAATTTCGAGGGCGAGTATTTCGCCCGCATCTGCAAGGACCAGTTCGACCAGCTCTACGCCGAGGGAGCCGAGAGCGGTCGCGTAATGTGCATCGCCCTGCATCCGTACCTGATCGGCCAGCCCCACCGAGCCAAGTACCTCGACGAGATTCTCGGCTACATCATGTCCCACGAAGGCGTCTGGCAAACAACTGCCGACGAAATCGCCGAGCACTACATCGCCAACAACTATGACGAGGTCGTCGCCCACTCGGCCCAATACCGCCCCCAATAGATGCCAGCCCGCGTCAGGGGTATTCACCAGTTCGTAGAGAGGGACTATATGCCGGCTGAACGCCGCCCCGGAATGGACCACGAGCACTATGACTGGTCGCCCATCAACCGGCGGGGCGCGCTCCACTGGCCCTCCGGCGCCCGCATCGCGCTCTGCGTGGTGGTCACCCTGGAGAAGATGGAGTGGGAAGCTTCTCCGGACAGCTTTACCGTTTCGTTGCCCGGGGGGATCGCCGACAGGCCCTTCCCCGACTACGCGCGTGTCTCTCACCGGGAGTACGGTCACAGGGTCGGCATCTTCCGAGTGCTGGACGTGCTGAAGAAACATGGCATCCCGGCCACCGTGGCCATGGACGCGATGACGGCGGAAGCCAATCCCTACCTGGTCGAACACTGCCGGCAGCGCGGCGCAGAAATCATCGGCCACGGCATATCCGTCAGCCGGATGATCACGGGGCGCATGACGGAGGAGGACGAAGAGGAGTACGTGCACTCCAGCGTCGAGGCGCTCCGCCGGGCCACCGGCGCGCCGCCCCAGGGCTGGTTGGGGCCGGAGCATGGTGAATCGGAACGCACTCCGGGCATCCTGGCAGCCGCCGGAGTCAGCTACGTCTGCGACTGGGTAAACGATGAACAACCCTACCGCATGACGACCCCCCAAGGGGAATTGTGCGCCCTGCCCCTGATGCTGGAACTGGACGACATCAACGCGCTCTGGGACCGCAAGCTCCCCGTCGACCGCTACGCCCGCCTGCTGGAAGAGAGCTTCGATGGGCTGTACGAAGGATCCAGGGAGTCGGGCCTGCTCATGGCGTTCAATCTGCACCCCTGGCTCATCGGCCAACCCTTCCGGATCCGCTACCTGGACCAGGCCCTGGGACACATGGTGCGACGCCAGGGAGTGTGGGCGGCCACAGGTTCCGAAATAACCGAGTGGTTCAAGTCCAACCCTCCGGCTTAACGGGCAGAGAACAGGCAGGATAGCGCAGGCCCTCCCGACTTATTCGTGCCCTGCACAGGGTGAAGCAAAGAAGCTCAGCCAGCTACCGTTCGCCCTGAGTTCAGCGGTTCAGTGGATTTTGGCGGCACGGGGGTGAGTGACCGCCGCTATTTCCTCGGGCGTCAGACCGGCGAACCGTTGCGGACGATAAGACCCGAGCACCGCGTTTGCCAGCACCCCGTCGCAGATTTCCTGGGCGGCCAACTGGCTTAGAGCAGGAGCGAGGGTGACGCCGCTGTGGGTGAGGGCCACGTACAGGTTGGGCGCCTCGGACGCGAAGCCCATCACCGGGTAGCCGTCCAGGGGCATGGGGCGCCAGCCCACCGGCACCGGAACGGCCTGCGCTCCGTCGAGTCCAGGCAGATAGCGGCGGGCCCGGTCCAGCAGGTCGTCAGCGTGGGCCTGGGTGTCGTCTTCGGCCAGGCTCTCTTGGTCGCCCTCCCCGATCATCAGGCGACCGTCGGCGCACTGCCGCAGATGTATCTCCCGGCGGCCGTCGCCCAGGGCCGGCGCGTATACCACCGGCACGTTCTGGAGCAGGGGTGGCATCGGGCTGGTGCGTATCACAACCCCAGGACTTTCCGCCTGGGGCACGTTGACCCCGGCCAGAGCAGCCAGGTGGGTGGTTCCGGTGCCAGCTGCGATGACCACCGCATCCACGTCTCCGGATCCCGAGGTGGTTTCCAGGGTGTGGATCCGGCCATCATCATGGTGCTCAAATCCGTAGACTTCCGTAGCGACATAAAGTTCACTACCCATCTCTTTCAAGCGGCGAAGGCAGGCATCGACCACCATCTGCGGCTCCACCTGGCCTTCGTTGGCACTGTACTCGGCGGCGGACACCGGCCCAACGTCCAGCGAGGGTTCGAGAGACTTCAGTTCTCTTTCGCTGATCAATCGGGTCGGGTAGCCCCAGGACTGGAGCTGTCGAACCCGGGCCACCAGACCTTCGGCGGCCACCGGGTCGGATTCCCACGACACCTTGCCGCCCAAGCGAAGGGCTGAGCTGTCCAGATCGTCTGGATCGCTGATCTCGGCGGCGAAACGTGTCCACAGCTCCAGGGAGCGGCGGTTCAGATTGTGGTATTCGAGGGGTTCTTTCGCGCCGGCATTGATCCATGCGAAGCTGTGGCTCGACGCCCCGTGCCCTGGCTGGCCCTTGTCGACGAGAACGACGTGCACCCCGCGCAGGGCCAGACGCCATGCGATGGCTGCGCCCAGGATACCGGCACCAATTACGGCTACGCTTCGAGGTTTCTTGGGAATGACCATCAGTTGCGTCTCCTTCCGCCGCAGTTACGCGAGTTTCCAGCAGGGCACGTAGCACCTCAATGCTATCCTGATTCCCCAGGAGCATGACCGAGGTGCCGTCGTTAACTTTCGCCCTCAGCCCACGCATGTTCAGCGGAATGAGCGACGTTTTCAAGTGCGGCGTTTCCACCAGCCGGAGGTCCTCCAAAGCTCGGGTTCCAGCAATTTTGGATGGGGGAGGTTACCTGCCGGGACAGTTGTCGTGGTGCAATTCGCAATGGTTCAGATCAGCCAAGAGCGCTGTCCACCGCTTTTCGGGGGCCGGTTTCCTTGGCCGGGTCTGTGGATAAGTTTGCCACTTACGCCGAAATACAAAAATGTTGGGCTACAATGCAGGAGTGGTTTGCACTCGACGTGGACTCGCGTATAAGAACCAAGTTCATATATCCATCGATTTAATACAGACGGAATATTTGCTAACGACGAGGGGGCCTCATGGCACAGGTCTTTGATGGAATCACCGTCCTCGACTTCACGAGCGGCCGTGCCGGCGGTGTCGCCACTATGGTGATGTCCGACTTCGGCGCTGAGGTCATCAAAGTTGAGCCGCCGGGTGGGGAGAAATTCAGGAACGCGCCGGGGTCCATCCAGTGGAACCGCGGCAAGAAAAGCATCGTTCTCGACCTGAAGACCCCGGAGGGTTGGGATCACGCCCGCGGGCTGGCACAACTCGCCGATGTTGTCGTGGAAAGCTTCCGGCCCAGTGTCACCCAAAGGCTGGGTATTGACTACGACAGTCTCCGGGACGGTCATCCCGAGCTGGTCTACGCTACTCTGACCGGTTTTGGGGCCTCGGGGCCCTACGCGCACTACAAGGGTTACGACGGTGTGGTAGCGGCCAAGACCGGACGGACGATGATGTTCGCCGGGCAGAACCCCCGGGAAGGTCCCAACCACGTTGTCACCCAAGGCGTGTGCCACGCCGCAGCTACGGCACTGATACGCGGCATCACGTCCGCTCTTTATGTGCGGGAACGCACCGGCCGGGGCCAGCGGGTGGAGACCAGTATGCTAAAGGCCGTGACCACCTACGACCACGTCTCGTGGGTCCACGGCCAGATGGTCGAGAACCGCCCTGACGAGTACCCGCCCGACCCATCGGTGGGCACTGGACGTGGCAACCCCACAGGTTACCTGCCCGCGCGCACCAAGGACGGCCAGTGGATCCAGATGGGGAACGTCGTGGAGCGGCTGTTCCGGTCGATGATGCACTCGCTGGACATGGACTTCATTTACGAGGACCCGCGCTTCGAGACCGCCCCCTTCCTTGATCAGAAGGCCGTTAATGCGCTGGAGCGAATCATGCTGGAAAAGGTCCAGGAAAAGACCCTGGACGAGTGGATGGCGATATTCCTCAGCGAGGCGGGCAACGCGGCGGCCGAGCCATACCTCACCTCTGAACAGGCCTTGGACCATCCCCAGATCGTACACAACGGCAACGTGCAGGAGGTGGATGTTCCGGGTGTGGGCGGGACAATGCAGCTCGGCCCCATGGTGAATATGAAGGCTACACCGGGCAGCACGCAGGGACCGGCCCCGGAACTGGGACAGCACACCGACGAGGTCCTCGCCCGCCTCAGGAGCAACACGAAAAAGCATACCAACGGCGCAAAGGCATTGATGCCCAAACATCCTTTGGAGGGAATAACGCTGCTGGACCTAGGGACGGTGATCAATGGCCCCCTTGGCTGCGCCCTTGTGGCGGAGTTGGGCGCCAGAGTGATCCGCATCGAGGCCCCCGGCGGCGACTGGGGCAGGCAGGGTCTGCCCTTTTCGGCGCACCGAACCATGGCCGGCTCTGAGGGAATCTGCCTGGACCTCAAGACCGAGGAGGGACAGGAAATCATGAGCAAGCTGGCGGCCAAGGCGGACCTGCTGTTGCACAGCATGCGTCCGGGTGCTCCGGAACGCACCGGCATCGGCTACGAGCACTTGTCGAAGATCAACCCCAAGCTGATCTACGTGTATGCCGGCGGCTACGGCTCGACCGGACCCTACTCTCACCGACCGTCCATGGCCCCGATCGCCGGGGCCGTCTCCGGGGGCGGCGTGGCCCAAATGGGCAGGGACGGCTTTCCTCATCCGGACCAATCGCTATCAATCGACGAAATCGCCGCCGTAGCCAAGAAGCTCAAGCGGGCAAACGATGGCACCGCCGACCACAGTACGGCAATGGTCAACGCAGTGGGCCTGGTGCTGGGCCTCTACGCCCGGGAGCGCACGGGCATGGCGCAATACGTCGAGTCCACCATGATTGCCGCCAACGCCTACCTCAACATCGACGACTTCTACCGGCACGAGGGCAAGCAGCCTCGGCCTCTGCCGGACCGGGACGGTTACGGGCTGCACGCCCTGTACCGTCTGTACCGGGCAAAAACTGGGTGGGTCTTTCTCGCCTGTCCCTTCGACGATGAGTGGCAGGCCCTGTGCCGGACCATCGACCGGCCGGACCTTCGGGATGACCCACGGTTTGCCACCAGCGAGGCGCGGGAGAAGCACGATGACGCCCTGATCGATAAGCTGGCCGGAATGTTCGCAGCCGAGGAACCAATGCACTGGGAAGAACTGCTAACCGCCGCCGACGTGGCCTGCGTAAAGGCCGAGGACCGGGGAATGTATTTCTTTTTCAACGAGGACCCCCATGTGCGCGAGAACGGGCTTCTTACCCAGGTGGAGGCGCCGAGGTTTGGAGAATTCTGGCGGTACTCTCCCGTGGTCGACTTCTCGGAGACCTCGGGCCGAACTGGCCCTGGCCCGCTCAAGGGTGAACACACGCGGCCCATCCTGAGGGATCTGGGGTATACTGACGAGCAAATTCACGACTTTCAACAGCGGAAAGTAGTGGACTGGGAGGAGGAGTAGCAGGCCGTGGTGCAGACCATAATTCCCGCAGACACTAACGGCATCAGGGACAAGGCCGCGATAGTCGGCATAGGAGAAACGGAGTTTTCCTGGAACTCGGGCCGTAGTGAAATACAGCTTGCCTCCGAGGCAATCAAAGCTGCCTGCGACGATGCCGGTATCGCACCCCAGGATATCGACGGCCTGGTGCGGTATGACATGGAGTCAAACCATGAAACCCTGGTGACACAGTCGCTGGGCATCAAGAACCTGCGCCACTGGGAATCCGTCTCATACGGCGGGGGCGCGGGCAACGCCACTGTGGGCCATGCCGCCGCCGCCATTGCCGCCGGTTATGCCAACTACGTGGTGTGCTTCCGGGCCGCCAACCTACGTTCCGGGATGCGGCTGGGCCGGGCCAGGGGACCAGAGCGAATCGCCGGGGGGCCACAGAGTTTTGCCGCTCCTTGGGGCATGATGGCTCCGGCGCATCATTTCGGCATGTTCGTCCGGCGCTACATGCACAAATACGGGGCCACGAGCCGCCACTTCGGTTGGGTCGCGGTGACCCTACGGGAGCATGCCTCCAGGAACCCCCGCGCCCTGCGTAAAGACCCCATCACCATCGACGACCACCAGAATTCCCGCATGGTGGTGGACCCGCTGCACGCCCTCGACTTCTGCCAGGAGAACGACGGCGCCGCTGCCATCGTGATGACCACCCCGGAGCGCGCCAGGGAGCTGCGCCACTCAAACACCTTGACCCTGGTTGAGGCGGCGGCCCAAGGCTCCGGCCCGCGGAACGACGGCATCATCTACCGGCCTGACCTCGCCGTTGCCGAATCTGAGAACACCGCGAGAGACCTCTGGGGCCGTGCCCGTTTGGAAGCAAAGGACATGGACGCCTTCATGTTCTACGACCACTTCACGCCCTTCTGCCTGATCAATCTGGAGACCTATGGATTCGTGCCCTTTGGCGAGGCGAAGGACTTCGTAGACGGGGGCCAGAACATACGGTTTGACGGCATGCTGCCGACCAATACCCACGGCGGCAATCACTCCGAGGCTTATATTCACGGTCTAACCCACGTCCAGGAATCGGTACGGCTTATCCGGGGCCTCTCGACCGCGCAGCCGCCCCATAAGACCATCAACCGGGTCCTCTCGTGCAGCAGCACGGCCCAGCTCAGCGGGGCTGTGATAATTCGCCGGGGATAGCCGCTGGAAGGCTTGGGCAGCAAGGAGCGACAATGACGCAGGAGAGAGACCAAGCCGGGAGGTCGCGTCCGATGACCGCGCCGCTGGAGGGCGTGCCCCTGCCTGACCTGGAGCGCCTGCCGGACTATGAGCTGGGATTCTGGGAGGGATCCCGGAACGGCGAGCTTTGCATCCAACAGTGCTCGGATTGCGGGTTGTTTCGACACCTGCCCATGCCAATGTGCCCGGAATGCTCGTCCTTGGCCTACATTTGGACCAGGGTCAGCGGGCGGGGCTTCGTCTACTCCTATGTAATAGCCCGCCACCCGGTTCACCCGGCGATCGCTGAGAAGGAACAGGTGCCCTATAACCTCTGCATGATCGAATTGGAGGAGCAGGAGGGGCTGCGGATTTGCAGCAACGTGCTTCACGTCGCCCCTGAGGACATCCACATAGACATGCCGGTCCAAGTGACTTTCATCCCCGCGGTTGACGACCCGGATGTGGTGCTGCCGATGTTCCTGACGGTCGCGGAAGATTAGGCAACAAGAAGGACCTATGCCATAACGGTCGGTGCTTGGCCTCTTTCGAGCGTCATGACTTTCAGGCCCAACGGCGCCACGACGTGGCCGCCGGGACAGTGGGGCACTCCGGAGACTCCAATTCCTTCCAAAATGGCCTATTAAAAAGCGTCGGGCACGAAGGCTTCGACGAAGATTGCCATAAGCATATGATCTGCCTGCTCGGATAGGTGCGATTCAGGCTGCACTGAACTCGCGGAGCATGGTGGGCCTGGAGCCAGTCATCGCCGCGCGCCAATATAGTGTGCATGCTGACCCTCGCCCTGGTGATGTCCATCCAGTGCCAAATGGTACGTGGCGCTAACGTCAAGGCCAACGATTCACGGGAAGCCTTGGGCAGGCCTCCAGGATGTCAATTACTGGCGGGTTGCCAAGTGCCACAGTCCGATTACAATTGGCGGCGATGCAGAGTGTTTTTGGTTTCAACTTGCACACCTAGATTGGAAGGAGCGGTTACATGCCGGAGATAGAGAACAAGCTGAATGAACTGGGCTACGAGTTGCCGCCGCCGCGGCAACCGGGGGCGGGGAATATTATCCCCGCAGTACGCACGGGGAACCTCGTCTACCTCTCGGGCACCGGCCCGGGCCTGCCGGGAGGCGGGTTGCTGCACACGGGCAAGCTTGGCGGGGAAGTAACTGTCGAACAGGGCTACGACTGCGCCCGCCAGACCATGCTCAACCTGCTCACCAATCTGAAGGGTGAAATAGGCGATCTGGACAAGCTGAAGCGGATCGTCAAGCTGCTGGCCATGGTCAACTCCACGCCCGACTTCGGCGACACCCCTAGGGTGGCCAACGGCGCATCGGACCTGCTTATCAACCTTTACGGAGACCGGGGCCGCCACGCCAGGTCCGCAGTTGGCATGGCCACTCTGCCCGGCGGCATGCCGATAGAGATCGAGATGATCGTAGAGGTCGAGGACTAAAGCCCCGGCGCGAGGGTCTTCCAAGAGTTCCCTCTCCCTCCGGGGGAGGGAGAATTAAATGGGCTGTCGGCACTCAATGCGGGGCAAAATGTAAACACCGGAGAGGTGGACGCAATGGCGCTTGGAGACAATTTCGGAGTCCTGCTGCCCACAAGGGGGGTGCTGGTATACGCGGGGAGCGGCGGCCCGAGGGTGGAGCAGACTTGGCAGATGGCTGAGACCGCCGAGCGGGCCGGCTACGACTCCGTCTGGGTCGGCGACAGCATCACCTCCAAGCCGCGCATGGAGCCGCTGACAGCCATGGCCGCCGTCGCCGCTCGCACCAGCCGGGTCAAGGTAGGCACCGCCGTGCTGCTCAACGCCCTGCGCCATCCCGTCCATCTGGCCCATGCCGCGGCCACGATAGACAACATCTCCGGCGGGCGCACCATCCTGGGCCTCGGTGCGGGCCGAGGCAACAACCAGATGTTCGTTGCCGAACACGCCGCCGTCGGCGTGCCGATAGCGGAGCGCGCCTCCCGGATGGAGGAAAGCATCCGCGTCATGCGCGCGCTGTGGACGGGAGAGCCGGTCAGCAGCGACGGGGAGTACTACCCGCTCCAGGACGTTGAGCTGGAGCCCCGGCCCGTCCAGCCCTCCATTCCCCTCTGGATTTCCAGCAACTGGGTGCGCCGAGGCCTCGCAAGGGTCGCCGAGCTAGGCGATGCCTGGATCACCAACGTTCCGTCGGTGGAACTGTTCAAACAGTGTTGGGAGCGGATCGAACATTGTGCCGGAGAAATGGGGCGCGATCCAGCCGGTATCGGGCGCTGCCTGTATGTCTCCGTGAACCTGAACGATGATACCGGCGCCGCCCTGTCAGAGGGCGACCAATACATGCAGGCGTACTACAGCATCCCCTACGACGTTATCAGCAAGAACTTGCTGTGCGTGTTCGGCCCCGTCCAGAAGTGCATCGACACCATAGCGGCATACAAGGAAAGTGGGGCCGACTACTTCATTGTCAGGTTTGCCTCCCCGGACCAGACGCGCCAGATGGCAAGGTTCACCGAGGAGGTCCTCCCACACGTCTCCTGACGGCGGGAGCCGCTAGTTGCTGCGGTCGGCGTACTCGGCCT
Source organism: Dehalococcoidia bacterium (assembly GCA_965262865.1). GTDB lineage: Bacteria > Chloroflexota > Dehalococcoidia > Lucifugimonadales > UBA3495 > VXOI01. The sequence goes on along the minus strand of OZ253565.1, from coordinate 3,310,269 downwards.
TGGCGGACTCAACGAGCGTGGCGTCCCGCAGCAGGTCGCTGGCCGTCAGGCTCAGAGTCTTGGCCACCAGCAGGGCGTTGCCGAGAGCGAAATCGGTAACGGCTGTCTCTCGCATGTCGCTGGTATGGGAGGCCACGGGGGTCTCGCTGACGGCATAACGCAGCTCGAAAGCCGGCATGGCCTGGCTGACGTTTCCGAAGTCGGTCGAAGCCCCACTGCCCGGGCGCCCCGGCACCGGCTCATCCAGGCTGATTCCCAGCGACTGGGCGTTGGCTGCCACTGCCTGGGCCAGGGTCACATTGGGCTTCACGTTCTCATAGAACGGATAGAATTCCTTGACCTCGAGGCGTGCGCCAGTCATAGACGCCGCCCCTTCCGCCACCTGCCTCACCTTGCCCACCACCTCGTCGCTCAAGTATCTGCCGTCCCTGGAACGGAGCATGAAGTTGGCGGCGGCGAACTGCGGCACCACGTTGGGAGCCGTGCCCCCGTCGGTGATGACGCCGTGGATGCGTACGTCGTCTCGCAGGTGCTGGCGCAGGGCATCGATACCGGTGAACAGGTGGATTACCGCGTTCAGCGCGTTAATGCCTGCCTCGGGCGCCGCTGCGGCGTGCGCGGCCTTGCCGTGGTACATGTATCGGTAGCCGACCATGGCCAGGCTCCAGCTCTCTCCCTTGGGGGCCACGGCGGGTACTATCGTTCGGTTGGAAAAGGGATGGGACGAAATGGTTGCGTCGACACCGTCGAATACCCCCGCCTCGAGCAGCCGTATCTTGCCACCGCCTCCCTCCTCCGCTGGCGTTCCGATGACCACCACCCGCCCCGGCAGGTCCCGGGCGTTGGCCTGGAGGCCCAGGGCGGCGCCCATAGCCGCCATCGCTATGAGATTGTGTCCGCAGCCGTGGCCAATCTCCGGCAACGCGTCGTATTCCGCCAGCACAGCAATCGTCGGACCCTCGCCGCCGCCGCCCGGGATAGTGGCCCGGAATGCCGTTTCCACGCCGCCGATGCCTCGTTCCACCGGTAGGTCATGCCCTTCCAGAAAACCTGCCAGTGCCGCCGAGGAGTAAAATTCCTGGTAGTTCAGCTCCGGATGGGCATGGACGTCCCTCGAGAGGTCGATCAATGCCTGCCGGGAGGCTTCAATGGCCGAATTAGAGCGGCCGGCCAAATCGTCTTTTGTTCCGGGATTCTGGCTAGTCATGGTGGGTGCTCTCCTTTGCGCTACTTGTTGGGAAAGATTACATCGTCTCCGGAACTCTTGGGCGGCGACACCACGTGAGTGAGATCTAGCAAAGCAACGGTGCTGCGAACATCGTGGGTATTCTACAAGTGCTTCGCCGCCCCGCGCCATGATGTTGGAGTGTGCTTGCTTAACTAGGGAAGGTCAGAACTGATTGAGAGGAATCAATATGTCGGCAGCATCGCCGATTACCATCCCTGCCCGTGGTGGCAAGGCGACCCTGGTGTCCAGAGGCCAGAGCGTCAGAATCATCAACACCCACGTTCAGCAGGTCGTTGACACCTGGGCCTTCCGGCGCGACGACCTGACCGAATTCATGTCCATGGAGCACTCCCGGACATCGCTGGGGCGTATCATGCCCGCTGTCGGGCAGTCCATGGTCACCAACCGGAGGCGGCCAATCCTGACCCTGGTTGAGGATACCTCCGGCGGGGTACACGACACACTGCTGGCGGCCTGTGACCGGTATCGCTACGAGTTGCTGGGCTGCGAGGAGTACCACGACAACTGTACCGACAACCTGGCAGCGGCACTGGCGGAGTTGGGCCTGACGCCACCGGAGACACCCAGTCCCTGGAACCTCTTCATGGACATCCCGGTGGCGCCGGATGGCTCGGTAACTTTCGAGCCGCCAGTTTCCAGGCCGGGAGACCACGTAACGCTGCGCGCCGAGTTGGACTGCGTCGTGGTGTTCTCAGCGTGTCCGCAAGACATGGTCCCCATCAACGGCGTCGACTGCGTGCCCACGGAGGCCCACTTCCAGGTCTTTTAGAGCGCAGGGTGTTTTTAGAGCACAGGCCAAGAGGGTTTGAACGATATCGACCTCCGCTGGGTCAGGCGTGGGACGGCCTTTGGTTGTGCCACGCGGTGGCCTGCTCGTAGGCGTAGGCCACGTTCAGAACAGTCTGGTCGGCCCCAGGGCGGCCCCCGATCTGGAGGCCGATGGGCAGTCCCTCGTCGCTGAACCCGCAGGGAATGGAGACCGCCGGAGCGCTGGCCAAGTTGAATGTCCGGGTCTGCAGGTACTGCAGGGGCGTCGCCTGCTCTTTACTCGTTATTATCGGGTCCTCGACGATCGGCTGGGCGGCCACGCTCGATGTGGGAGTGACCAGCACGTCGTATCGTTCCAGCGCCTCGTGCACCTGGTTTCGGAACATCGTTCTTAGCTTCTGGGCCTTGTAGTAGGCCTGGGCCGGGAATATGCTGCCGGTCAGCAGCCCGATGCGATTGTTGTGACCATAATCCTGCAGCCGGTCCTTCACCCATTCCTTCATGTTCAGCGCTGGTTCAACCACCAGTGGTACCTGGGACAGTATTGCTCCGTGGGCAGTCAGCGGAATCGAGACGCGCTCCACAGTAGCACCCAGTTCCCCCAGGACGCCGAGCGCTTTGAGCACCGCGTCGCGGGTGTCAACGGCGACGCTTTCGTCGTCCATCTGCTCCGTGATCACCCCAACACGAATGCCCTGGAGGTTGCCATTCAATCCCGCCCGGAAATCAGGCACGGGCTGGGACGACGTGTACGGGTCACGCTCGTCGTGGCCTGCGATGGCGGTCAGGGTGATGGCGGCGTCTTCGACGGTACGGGATATCGGCCCAGCGGTGTCCATGGACCACACCCCGGTCATCACGCCGTAACGGCTGACCAGTCCCCAGGTGGGACGGTGGCCGACGAGACCGCACCAGGTCGCCGGGAACCTTATCGATCCGCCGGTGTCCTCCCCCAGGGACGTTGCGCAGAGGAAGGCGGCGGTGGCAGCCCCGGAACCGCCGCTGGAGCCGCCTGTGCGGCGGTCAAGGTGCCATGGGTTCCTGGGCGGGCTGAACCTCTCGAATCCCGCTCCCATGGCAAACTCTGTCATGTTGGTCTTGCCCAACAGGACGGCGCCCGCCCGTTTCAGGTTCGAGATGATGGTCGCATCCTCATCCGGCACGAAATCCGCAAGGATTCGGGTAGCGCCTGTCGTGCGGATCCCCTTGGTCCAGAACTGGTCCTTAACCGCCACTGGTATACCATGCATCGGGCCGCGATACTCGCCGCGGGCGATGGCCTGCTCGGCGTCGCGGGCAGCATTCAAGGCCTCTCGTCGGGAAACAGTCAGGAATGCGTTGAACTTGAAGTCCAAATCGTCAATGCGATCGAGATAAGCCTCCGTCACTTCAACAGGGGAAACCTCGCGGGACTCAATCAGCCGCGAAAGTTCTGCCACTGTCAGAAAGGGTAGATCACGCTGGCTCATGCTGCATCCCTCCGCTGCGGGCTCGGCCCATCCTTCCAGCCGGTGTCTGTGACTTTGAATGCGGATGAGCACGGCGTTGTAATCCAGAATTCGCTTGATCCGGGTCAAAATTGCAGGAATACGTGGATATTGCTATACAACAAAAATGAATTTCTTTCCCGCTGAGATAATAGCAGATGACGGTGCCACAGAGGGGGACCGGCCCCCGCGTAGGTTAGTAGTGCAGCGTAGGCGCCGTAGAGCCTCAGGGCGTGCTTACTGAGAGTTTGAACAACCGGTTACTCACCCGCGGATCCGACATTTTCAAGAGAACCGAACGAGTTGGAAGCGCAATCTTGCCAGACAGGGGGGCAGGCTCTCGTTGAGCGCGCCAGCCCTTCAGGTTCTGCCATTTTTTCTACGACGCCGTACCGCACAAAACTCGATCCCACAAACTCCCTGAACCGTCGGAACACCAGGTTGAGGTTACTCACTATCGTTCCTAACCAGACAAGTCACCTGCCCAAGCGGGACTCGTGGTTCGCCACAAACTTTTCTTCTGCCAAAATTACCACCAACTCGAGGGTTTGTAGTACAGTACATTCAGGCCCGCTCAGCCTTGCGCTGTCGGGTTGAAGGAATGGACTGGTCTCGAAATTCGCGGCGGGCTACCCGCTGAGTGCCCCCTTGGGGACAGAGCGGTCGCCACCGTCAGGTTTGGCTTTCGGCTGCACCGGGCGGCCGACATTTTTACGAAAAGGAATCCGACATGAACACTAGTGGAAAGCCAGTCGCGGTTGTGATCGGGGCGACATCAAAGTGGCAGTCTGACGGGCGCAACACTCATCTGATCCACGGAGGGGACATCGACGACAGCGAATTGCCAGTGGGAGTGCGCTGGGGAGTAGGGGGAGCCATCTCCCTTAAGTTTGCAAGTGAGGGCTTCTACACGGTCCTGACCACACGAACTGCCTCGAACGCGGCACCGTTGGAGGGCGCCATCCGGGAAAGGGGCGACGATGGCATGATCGTCGAGCTGGACCTCGCGTCCCGGGATTCCATATCGGACGCGTTCGCCAAGATCCGGGAGGAGGCCGGCGACCCCGACGTGCTGGTCTACAACGCGGGATATCTCGAGGGACGCGACCTTCCGCCAGAACAGGAACTGCTGGAGCACATTCCGTTCGAAATGTTCGAGACGGCACAGCACATCTCCAGCAGCGGGCCATTCCTGGTAGCCAAAGAGGTGCTTCCCTCCATGCGGGAGAGGGGTCAGGGCACCATCCTGATCTCCAACAACGCCTTTTCGTTGCGGGGCAAGAAGCGGTACACAGGACAGTCGCTCTATTATCCACGGGTGCTGATGCGGACCTTGTCGCAGGCGCTGACCGAAGAGTATTCCGAGCACGGCGTCCATGTTGCCAACGTTGTGATCGACGGTATGATCGACTCACCGGGCACACGGTTCCTGCCCCATGCCCAGCAGAATCCTGATTTGCTGATAAATCCCGAAAAGATCGCAGAGGCTTTCTATTACCTGCATACGCAGGACAAGTCCTGCTGGACCCACGAGCTCCAGTTGACCCCCTTCCCCACCAAGCCCAGCTTCTAACGCCAGGCCCGGTGGGGCGGTCAACACGAACAAATCGAAAGGAGTACCAAAATGGATGTCGGAATGATGATGGTCTTCTCCAGCTACGGCTGGGAGGAAGGCTCGGACGGCCAGATGTGGGAGGAAGAGCTGCGCCTGGCCGAAATCGCCGCTGACTCGGGATTCGACAGCCTGTGGTCGGCAGAGCACCACTTCAACGACTATTCCTTCGTGCCTGATAATATCCAGCTGATGACCCACCTGGCCGCGAAGCATCCCAACATCGACGTTGGTACCGCCGCCGTGATTCTGCCCTGGCACAACCCCTTGCGGGTGGCGGAAAACGCGGCGGTTCTCGACATGCTGAGCGGTGGGCGGCTTCGGTTGGGTTTCGGACGAGGTCTGGCGCGGCGCGAATTCGAGGCCTTTGGCATCAGCATGGACGAATCGCGGGAGCGCTTCGACGAGGCGGCGCCCATGATCGTGGAGGCCCTCAAGACAGGTTTCATCGAGGGCGACGGGCCCCATTACAAGCAGCCCCGCATTGAGATACGGCCGCGGCCGCAGCATTCCTTCGACGGTCGCATTTACGCTGTCGCCGCCAGCGACGAGTCAGTTCTTTCGGCGGCCAAGCTGGGAGCGCACATCGTCATGTTCGCCGACCGTCCCTGGGAGATGCGAATGCCGGGGATTGAGCGAGGCCGGGCCCTGCACCGCGAATTCCACGGCACCGAGCCGCCAACCCTGATGCTCAGCGAGTTCGTCGTATGCGGGACCGACCTGGAGCAGACTGAGGAAGAGGCGCGGCAGTATCAGGGCAAGTTCGTCGAGAGCAACTTCCATCACTACGAGTTCCTAAGCGACCACTTCAGCCAGGTGAAGGGCTACAACGCCTATCAGCAGAAGGCTGAAATCGCGCGCTCGGCAGGTCTGGAAGGAGCGGTCGAGGGCTTTATGAAGGCGGCAAGCTGGGGCACACCCGAAAAGATCCTGCGTGGGCTTGAGGAACGTCGGGATCTGCTCGGTGAATTCGAGTGGAACGTCGCCTTTCGGTTCGGTGGAATTCCATACGACGTTGCGGAGCGGAGCATCAAGCTCTTTGCCGAAGAGGTGCTGCCGGTCATCAAGTCCTGGTAGCACACAGGCTTGCCGGCACTGGTTGGGACCCTGAAGTTGCCTTGCCAGCATCTATAATGCCGAATGGTTGGTCAATAAACGGGCGCTGTCAAATTACGGCGCTCGTCTTATTGTGAATTCCAATAATCGACGCTAATTCACGAATCGCAGGATCGTCTACCAGCCGGGTCTATAATGGCGGCGTCCGAAGAGATCTGCGGCAATCAGATGAAACGAGGGGTGCGACATGGCACGGCTTCCAGTATTGACCAGGAACCAGGCCCCCGAAGCGTTTCTGGACGCGTTCGACGCCGAAACGGCTGACAGTGGCGGGGTGGTCGAGTCGGGACCCGGTTCGGTAATGATCTACAGCCCCGAGATGCGCAGGCGAGCCAACCAGTTTGTAGGTTTTTTCCGCGATGTCACGGATCTGCCTCACAAGTTGCAGGAGCTGGCGATGCTCCTGACGGCTCGCCACATGGACTGCCAGTACATCTGGTACGCTCACGCGGCGCGGGGACGGCAGCAGGGTCTGAGTGATGAGATGGTCGATGCGCTTCGGGAACGCAAGCCACTACCGGACCTGCCCGCTGACGAGGCGGCCCTGGTCGCTTACGCTAACGAGATGTTCAACAACCACCGGGTGAGTCCGGGTACCTACCGCGCTGCGGTCGAACACTTCGGCCCGAGATGGCTGATCGAACTCACAACTATGATGGGCTACTATACGACCCTCGCGTACAACGCCAACTCATTCGAAATCGACCTGCCGGAAGGTGGGCCTGAGCCTGTACTCCCCGTTTAGTGTTCCAGGACAATCATTCGAATACCAGGGAGTGCCAGGTCAACCAGTCTGAGAATACGGAGAGGAGAGAAATCATGCCTGAACAAACGCGCATGACCACGAGGCTCAAGGAACTCTTCGAGCGTCCCGAAATCTTCGTACTGGCCGGCGGGATGAACGCCATGGGAGCGAGGATGGCGGAGGTCGCGGGGTTCGAGGCCTTCTATATGTCCGGCGGAAACACCTCGGCGCAGCTGATGGGCATGACCGAAGGCGGAACCAGCATGCGGGATATGGTGGAAAACGCCAGGCGAATCGTGAACACAGTGGACATCCCCGTGTTCTGCGACATGGATACCGGCTACGGCGACGCCATCCAAGTCTACGATACGGTGAAGGAGTACATCCGCGCCGGGATTGCCGGGGCTCACCTCGAGGACCAGACATATCCGCCCAAGACCGGTCCGCGCCGCCGCTGCGTTTCCATCGAGGAGATGGTGGGCAAGCTGAGGGCCGCAATGGACGCGAAAATGGAGTTCGACCCGGACTTTGTAATCGTTGCCAGGTGCGATTCCGCCGGGGTGCCGGGTGCCACTTTCGAAGGTGTGATGGAGCGCTGCCTAGCATATAAAAGCCAAGCCAATCCAGACGTGGTCTGCCCGGCCGTGTCCTCTTGGGAAGACAACGTGGAGGCAATTCGGCGAATCCCCGGCTTGGTGCTGCCCCTGTTCACCCACGGCAGCCAGACACATCCCACTCTTGATGAGCTCCAGGAAGCAGGCGCCGCCGCGGCCTGGTATCCCTCTCTCACCACTATGGCGGGACTTCAGGCATCTTGGGACTTGCTCCACGACTTCCACGACCGGGGCACGGGCGCAATTGACGACTTCCTGTCGGCGGCCGGCCAGAGCAAGTGGGGGGTGGCCAGCAACGGGGGCATTCTTGGAGCGGAGCGAATCCGGGAAATGGAGGACAAGTACCTGCCGTAGCCAAGGCCTGGAGTCGCGGCCTATGAGCGGCGCCGGCAGCTATAGCTGAACAGTTTTCTCCGCTATTCCCGGCACTTGCTCGGCGGGTTCGCCAGCATGGCCGCAATCCCGTCACTGAGTGCCGGTTGGGCCAGGTTCAGCGCCCGAATGGTACTTGTGCAATCCAAGCCGAGCCGGTCAGGGGTTGGAGTGTCTTGGCCTTTGGCACAATCCTCTCGGATGACCAAACTCCGGTCCAAGCCGAAGCCCTCGGCTACTGCCAAGGCAAAATCGTACATGCTGACCCAGTCCCTGTCTGCCACATGATGAATGCCTCGGTGGTCCGTCTCGACCAAGGAGGAAATTCCATCGACGAGGTGCTCTACGTAAACCGGCGTTCGCAGCACCTCCGTAGAAGCAACATACGATTGACCGGTGCGAAGGCGACCGATCAGCCACGGAACGAAGTTGCGCCGGCCTTCCGCAGGCCACCCGTATACGATACTGGTGCGGACTACACTCCATCGAGACGCAAGGGACGCCACCAACTGCTCGGCTTCCCATTTGGTTCGCCCGTAATGTGTCGTGGGGTTTGGGGTATCATCCTCCCGATAGAAGCCCTGCCTACCATCGAATACATACTCGGAGGAAACAAACACCAGTCTGGACCCGTGCACTTCGCATAGCCGGGCTACAGTTTCGGTGGCGTCTACGTTGACGGCTGTCGCCTTAGCGGGATCTCTTTCACACGCCCCCACGTCGGCCATGGCCGCAAGGTGCACGACCACATCGGGGCGGGCCTCGTGAAATACCCGTTCCAGCCCTATCCTGTCGGTCAAATCGACCCAGTACCACAATGCGCTGCCTGGAAAGGGAGCCCGTGACCAGAAAGTGCCGAATACTTGGTGCCCCTGGGTCTCGCCAAGGCGCCTCGCCACGTAGCGGCCGATGAAACCGCTTCCTCCGATCACTAGCACTCGCAATTCAGGCCACCCTCTCCACAGACCGGCAACGGGAATTCGCGGGCGCCCGCCCAAATGCAGTGAACACCCAGAATGACCTCACTGGTAAATTTCCTCGCCCCGCTGCAGGCGGAGGGCTATCTGGAAGGTCTGCCCTTCAGCCCTGGGCGTGGGTGAGTGGGCCGCAAGGAACCGGGACAACCCAATCATGACGTGCCGGCCGGAGTCGGTCCCTCGGCGCGATTCGAATTGCTTGAACGCGGCGTCGACAATCTGGAATGAGTGGAAATCCGCGTCTTCTCGCAGCATCATTCGTCCCAGGGTCGCCAGCAGATCTTCGGGTGAACCGTCTGCAGCCATGTATCCGGAAACCGCATGCGCTGACTCCTCAACCTGCTGGCGCACGTTCACCATCTCAAGGAGTAGATCAAGCTGCTCTGCCTCCGGCACCGCGCTGGGAACAGCGTCCGGGATCCGTTGTGGCGGCATATTGAGGAACCGATCCAGATAGATGCTGATTGCAACATCGAACACACCGCGCAGCAGTTCGGGGGTCGGAGTGCGCCTCAACGCCTGGTGCAGGGCGTTGGCAGCTGTCAGGGTGTTGTGCACCGTGTCCCAGTCGCGGAACTCGTTTGACAGGTGGAAATGGGCCATCCGCAAGAAAGCGGCGTGGGCGACGGCAGCGCCAAGTTGCTCGAACGTGGCGCCAGCCGCTACAGCCTCCTTGATGGCGCTGACTATTTCGTCTGGAGAGTCTCCCAAAATCCGGGAGGCCAGAGAGTCTGCTTCATGCCATTCCCCGTAGCGAGAACGACCCCCATCCAGCAAGTCTGGCAAGTCTGCCCTTGCCTGCCATACCATCGAGGCGAGGTCGATCGGCTGACGCCACTGGCTCAGTTCCTGGCTGCGTCGAGCCCGGGCCATACCGTGCGCGAGGCTGGGCAAAACTTGACCGGCCATTTCCCAGCCCAGGTGATCCAGCAGTTCAAAAGCTTTATTGGAGAAATCGACAACGTGTCCGGCGTCGAGATAGATGTGGTCGGTTGCCGCAGCGAACACCATTCCGGCGATGTCCTGCTTGGAGCAGCCAAGTTCTATCGCGGTGATCAAGCACCGCTCGGCCCCTTCATCGTCCCGCACATCGATAAAGTTCCGAAACCACCGGGCAAAGACTTCAGGGCGCGTCTCGCCAGTGGGCAATGGTTCGACGGCGAAACGGGGGGCCTTGCCCGCGCACTCCCGGGCCACGTGCCGGAGTCCCTGGTAGATTGCCCTGGGCCGGTCATCGTCATGCAGGTGGGGCAGGATGTTTGCTGTGCAGGTCAGGATGCTCATGGCAGCCTCCCAGCCATTGGCCGAGTAGGTCGTCCCGAAACGGGCGCCTATCCCCAGCGGCTCGCGGTAATCGGTAGCGGCGGCCTGCAGGCCCAGCACCGATTTGGCGATGACCAATCGGATGTTGTGTTCAAGGCCGTCCTCCAATCTGCGCCTCCAGTGCTGCCCTTCGTCTCGCGGCGCAGGGTCGGGATCGATCCACACTTCGCCGTCGATCACTTCTACAGGGAAGCCTCGTACATCATCGGCGAAGGGGTTGAAGGTGCCGCCGCTGGAGAGATCGAAGCGTGCGTGGTGCCAGTGACAGGTCAGGATGCCATCGCTGACACTACCGCGGTCCAGCGGGAATCCCATGTGGGGGCAGCGATTGTCGACCGCGTACGTCCTACCGTCGTGGTGGAATACGGCGATGGCATGCCCTGCGCCAGTAACCACCATGCATCCTCGTTCCTTGAGTTGTTCCAGGGAGCCAACCTTGATCCGATTGTCCACTGACGTTGCCATGATTTCTCCTCCCACGCCTGCGGAATGCTCCAGGTCTACAACAAATGGGCCACACGTAGTGATTTTGCCGCACCAGGCAGGTGACTAGCGGCTGCCTGCCGACCTCCCGCCGTCCACCATGTAGACGCCCCCGGTGCAGAAACTGCTGTCGTCGCTGGAGAGGAACAGCATCATTCTTGCCACTTCCTCGGGGTTTCCGTACCGCTGCAGTGGAATGCGGTCCGCGAACGACTGTTTGGCCACGTCGACGGTTACGGTCGAGTCGTCGAACGCCGCCACCCTCATCTCCTCTATGGAGCGCATCATTCGAGTCTCGATGGGTGACGGGTTCACGGTGTTGACCCGGATTCTATCCGGTGCGCCCTCAAGCGCCGCAGTTCGCATCAGTCCGATAACCGCGTGCTTGCTGGTATTGTATGCCGACATCTCGGGCGAGCCGCTGATGCCTGCGGTTGACGAAGTGATGACGATACTGCCTCCACCTCGCTCGCGCATCACAGGAACCACGTACTTGATTCCCAGCCAGACCCCACGAACATTGACCGCCATAACCCGGTCGAACATGTCGACGGGATAATCTGTAATGGGGGACAGGGTTCCCTCGATCCCTGCGTTGGCCAGCAGGACGTCGATACCGCCCCAGCGACTCACTGCCGCATTGACGTAGACCTGCGTCTGATCCGGCTGAGTGACGTCGGCGACGGTATAGCTGGCCTTGTCGTCTCCAATCGACCGCGCCACTGCAGACAGTGCGGTCTCGTCGAGATCTACCAGGGCCACCTTCGCGCCCTCCCCGGCGAACAGCCTGGCAGCCGCGCTTCCGATGCCTCCGGTAGCGCCAGTGATCACGGCAACTTTCCCTTCCAATCGAGGCATTTTCAATCTCCTTCATTTCGAGCGCTGACGATTAACTATGGAATTTGTAACATCCGCCGCGCCAATACAAAGATCCCAATACAACATCCATGGGTGGATGAGCCCTGAAATTGGCGACCTCGAAATTCGAGGGGTGTTATTGCGACAGCCCCATGCTGGTCAGCATGAAAGCGTACTCCTCCGCCACCTCGTACAGCCGGTCGTACCTGCCGGATCTGCCGCCGTGGCCTGCGCCCATGTTCGTTTTCAGCAGCAGCGGGTTGTTGTCCGTCTTTAGCGTGCGGATCTTCGCCACGTACTTGGCGGGCTCCCAGTAGGTCACCCTGGGATCGTTCAATCCCGCAGTCACCAATATCGGAGGATAGTCGCGGGGCATCAATTGGTCATACGGGGAATAGGACCGAATGCAGTCAAAGGCGTCCTTGTCCTCAATGGGGTTGCCCCACTCGGGCCACTCGATGGGTGTGAGCGGCAGGGTGTCGTCAAGCATCGTGTTGAGCGCGTCGACGAACGGCACGTGGGCGGCGACTGCGCCCCACAGTTCCGGGGCCTGGTTAACGACAGCCCCCATGAGCTGGCCGCCGGCGCTACCCCCGGCGATTGCGATGTGTCCCTCCGAGCCATATCCTTCCTGCACGAGGTATCTGGCCGCGTCCACGAAGTCGTTGAAAGTGTTGGTTCGCCTGTCCAGCTTGCCGGCTTCGTACCAGTGGTATCCCAGGTCGTCTCCGCCGCGGATGTGCGCAATGGCGAAGATGAACCCCCGGTCGAGCAGCGAAAGCCGCGTGGTGGAAAAAGACGGCGGAATAGAGAGGCCATAAGCGCCGTAGCCGTAGAGGTACAGATGAGCTGTGCCGTCGACAGCCGTGTCTACCCGGCGGACGATGGAAACAGGTACTTGAGCGCCATCGCGGGCAGTGGCCAGCGCGCGCTCCGTCACGTACTCCGAGGCATCGTAGCCGCTGGGGATCCGTTGCACTTTCCGAACCTCTAGTTCGGCAGATTCGACCTGATAGTCGAACACTGTTGTAGGAGTCACCATCGACGAGTACTCGAGACGCAAGTTGTCCGTCTGGAATTCCGGGTTGGTGTCTAGGCCAACGGTGTAGGCCGACTCGGGGAACTGCACGTAGATGGACTCACCCGACTTACCGATCAGGCGTACGTGGTCCAGCCCATCAATGCGCTCTTCAACGGCAATAAAGCTGCTGAAGGACTTGAAGGCCCTGATGTAGTGTTCGTCTGAGGCGTCCACCAATGGTTGCCAGCACTCCTCGCTGGGATCGTTACCGGGCGCCGTTGCGAGCCGCATGTTCTTGTGTGTGTCATTGGTACGGATGACGAAGCGGTCGCCCTGGTGGTCTACGGAGTACTCGTGGCCGGTCCTCCGCGGGGTTACAAGCAGGGGAGCGGACTCGGGAGCCGCTGCCAAAATCAACCGCACCTCCGAGGTCACATGGTCGCCAGCCCCAATGAGTATGTATTGCCGGGATGTCGTATTAGATAACCCGACGAAAAAGCCGGAATCGGTCTCCTCGTACACAACTGCGTCTTCGGTCGCTGGCTGGCCCACCACGTGCCGTCGCACTTGCCAGGGCCGCCAGTTCTCGTCGACCAGCGTGTAGAAAAACGATGCGTCGTCGGCCGCCCAAACGGCGCTTCCTGTGGTGCCGGCGATCTCATCCTGCCGCATCTCTCCGGTTTCCAGGTCCTTGACCAGCATCCGGAACCTCTCCGAGCCATCGGTGTCGGTGCTAAAGGCGAGAAGCGATCCGTCGTTGCTAACTGAAATGGAGCCTAGACGAAAATATTCACGGTCCTTCGCGAGGTCAGGTTCGTCAAGAATCGTATTTGCGTCGGCGGTTGGCCCTTCTCTGGCTTCGGGAACGTCAGCTGGCCATCGCTGCCAGACGCGGTACTGGCTCCCCTCTTGGAAGCTCCACTGGTAGTACCAGTCCCCTCTCCTCCAGGGCACGCTGGACAGGTCGGGCTGCTGCCGCGACTTGATTTCCTCGAAAATCGTGTCGACCAGTTGCTTGTGGGGCGACATAGAGGCCTGAAAATATTCATTTTCGGCCGTCAGATACGCCAGGATGTCAGTGTCATCCACCGTTGGGTAATTCGGGTCGCGAAGCCAGTGCCATGGGTCCTCAATCGTCACGCCGTGATGGGATAAGCTGTACGTCCTCTTCTCTGCCACGGGAGGCGTGGGCCATAAATCGGTCACGACCGATTCTGGAATCCCTTCAGTGTCGCTACGTCCCGGCGACGAGGTTGGTTGACGGGTCATTTGCGAATCCTCGTAATCCCTCGTAATGAATGAAGCACCCCTCTGGCATATGGGGCTGGCGCGGTCATGCTACTCCACAGGCTGTTTGCCTGTCTTGTGCGGATGGGCGGTATCGAAGCAGGACCTGATCGACCTGCCCGGTCTCGGTTCCGAACAGGAATGGAGGCGCAACGGGTATCCTTGCCGCTTGAGCGGCACCCCAGTAGAGAACACAGACGAAGTCTCAATGCAAGGCGGCCTCCGCGTTTCGCTGGAGGCCGCCCCTTCGTAAATCCAGAGATGGAACCCGTCGGGAGTTATTCCGCCCCCATTTCCTGAAGCGCCTCCCTTACCTCTTTCTGGAGGGTCTGAAACACCTGACCCACTGTGCCCCGGGCATCGACGGTCACGAAATTGTGCTGCTTTGCCAGGCTGCGGAATTCCTCTATCAGGGAACTCTGATACCGGATAAAGTTGTCGTAGAGGTCAGGGCCGCGCAGGAAATCCTCACCTGATTCCCAGTGGTCCAACTGCCGGACCGATAGAACCCGCGGCAAAAGGTGTTCCACGTCTACGTCAAGGTAGAGCACGCGGTCCGGAACCACCGCGACCTCGAAGACATCGTTCAGCCATCCGGCCGGGACGCCGCGCACTCTGGCCCTGGCAATGATGGAAAAGATGTAGCGGTCGACCAAGGCCACCATACCAGTGCGGAGTGCAGGCACGATGTTCTTTTCCAGGCGGTCCCAGAAGTCGGTTGCGTAGAACAGGTTCAGAGTCAGGGCGTCCAGTGTGTTGCCGCGCATGGCTCGATCGATACCCGATGCAGCCAGTTCCGAGCGGCGGAATCCCGTCACCAGAACGGCATACCCTTCCGCTTCCAACCACTCCTGCAGCATTGCTATCTGGGTTGAACGGCCCACGCCATCGGTTCCCTCCACCACAATGAGACGGCCAGGTACCGGTTCTTCTCCCATACGGGGTGGCGTGTGACCGTAGAAGGTCAAATTTTTCATATAACCGCTCCGGCTCTGATGCAGCGATGGAATTGCCGCCTTTAGTCTCGGCTCCTTTCCATACGGAGGATATCCTGCTCGGTCAGCCTTCGCCGCGGCGGGTCGGTTATGTAACGCCCGCTCAGCCCCGCGTGGCCCAATGCCTCAGGTACGCTCTGTCCGCCCACTTCCATAGCGTCCTCAATCAGTGGTTCCACATAACGGCGCACTTGTTGCTGCTGCACCGATATCGGTAGGGTGGCGTCTATGGTTATCAGACCAAATTCCTCGGTCATTTCTTCGTACTCGTCAAGAAGCCTGCTCTGAAAAATACGGAAGGACTCCGTGCGGTTGTTGGAGAAGCCCATGTCCTGGCCTGCCTCGTAGTATTTCATATCTTCCCGGCCCGCACTGATCCGTTCAATCGACACGTCCAGCGGGACCCGGAAGTACAGGCCCAAACTGGGCTGCACCGCGAAAGAGTATATTCGGCGCACCCAATCACGGTTCACGCCCCGCGTGGCGTCTCGGGCAAATGCGGTGAACACGTATCGGTCTGCAAGCACGATCGCACCCGCTCGCAGTGCCGGCAGGATCTGGGCATGCACCCTGCTGGCGAAATCAGCGGCGTGTATCAGGCTGAAGGACATTGGCGTGAGCAGCTCGTTTACCTTGGCTTGCTTGGTGGTCCGCTTGACTATGGGCGACGAATTCCACTCGGTGAACACGGTCACCAGGTTGCGGCTCCTCAGCCATTTTTGCAGCAGGTCAATCTGCGTGCTTTTTCCAGAACCATCAATGCCTTCGACGATTATCAGAGTGCCGGGATATTGACCGTCGTCGGGATGCTGGCCGAACCGCTCACCCATTCGATACGCACTATTTCGTTGTAGCGTGGCCATCGTTCACTCCCCTTGCTTGATAGGTTCTAACAAAAACATTCGCAGGTAGCAAGCACTGTTCTCCGGGTAATGCAGTAGCCCGGTATTTGCATCATTGAGGGATTGTACCAGTTGACGCCTAAATTGCCAGCGTCGCCACGATTCAACTGGCACTGGCGTGTGATTCGGGAGAACTGAAGACCGGGAGAACGACGCGTCCCCATTGACCGGCGTCTAGGACAGCACATCAGCAATTTCATGGAGTGCTCGCACCCTTCCCGTGAGTCCCTTTGAGGTCTAGATGTGCGATATTCTCAGCCTTTAAGAAGCTCCTAAGAGCTCCCTGGCAAGGGGCGTTGTTCAATCTCCCTCTGGCCCCATCTCACAATATCGCTTTGCGTAACACCTGAATGCCCCCTTGTTTCCCACTTTCGATTGTTAAGAAAGCGTAAGACACGCTTCGCAAATTGTTTGCATAGAACCTGGCAGTTCTCACGGTATTCGCCCACTCAATAAAAAAGTTTTTAATATGGCGTTGACCAGTACTGATGAACAGGTAGTATCAATTCAGCGCACGATTCGTCTGCTCTCAGCCAGCGCGGCAACTCGGCACCGGCTACTCAAACCCATCCGGGCCACAATCTAACCGGGCCACAATCTAAGTGGGCGAGTTTTAAGGGGAACAGTGAATCTACCATCACTATGACGATTATTGCTGGCTTGCCGCGGAATTGAAGGAGAGGAGGATGCGACTTACTTGTTTCGGGCCCTGGCCAATGGGCAATTCCGTTCGTATATCGACCCAGCGATCCAGCTGTACGATGATGCGGGCGATCAGGTGGCGATTGGTCACATCAGCAGCGGCGACACCGGTGCAAAAATTGTTTACGTCGTGGACATTCTCGGCCTTTCCGAACCATTTGAGATACCCTCGCGGTTAATCGGCAGACGGTACAGATTGGCCGCCACTCATCTCAGTGGCAGGAGAAGATCAAGGGCGGAGACCAAGCCTCCGCCCTCGTCGATTGCCTTACTTACCTCAAGCGGAGTTTAACGAGCGGCCTGGGCAGGTTGATGGGCCCGGAGAAAGTCGCGCACCTGGACTATCGTCCTGGCCTTCAGGTCAGCATCCTCCTTCCACGGATACGCGGTGGCTTGGACCTTGGGCGCCAACTCGATCAGGTCCATGGCCGCCTCCAGTGAGTGCGCCGGCGTGTCGTCGGGCATGACCAGGAGCGGCGTCTGGCAAGCGCGAGCGAAGTCCCGCGAGACGCAGTACATGAAGTCCGGTTGCACCCGGTAGAGGTTGTGGAGGTACTGCTCGATGACCTCCATCGTCAAGCCGGGCCTCTGGGCGATCAGATCTGGACCCCAGGGATCAAGCCCCATGTCGTACATGGCGTCCGGCGTCTTGGATGCGTGGCCAACCGGCTGGCAAAGCACGGCGGCCAGGACGCGCTCGGGCGCCCGCTCGATGAGCTTCATGGCGAAGGGACCGCCGATGCAGTATCCCATAAACATGAACTCGTTTATGCCGAGATGGTCCATAAGTCCCAGCTGGTCGTCGGCAAAGGCTCCCCACGGATCTTCCACCTGCACTGGGCCCGTGGACTCCCCGCCAATGGCGTTACGTTGATCCATGGTGATGCAGCGGAAGTCGTCCTTGAACACTTCCATGGCGTCGAACACCTGGCCGGGCCAGTTTTCCACCTTGGAGTTCAGGCCTCCGCCGGGCGTAAGCAGCAGCGGGAATCCGGACCCAACCTCCTCGTAACGTATTGTGACATCACCCTTGGTAAAAGTTGGCATAGCAACTCCTCCTCATCCGAGTGGACACCGAGAATATCAGCAATTGTATCCAGAGCCGACTCGCCGTCAAGGAACAAATCCCTCTGCACCGCCTGCTAATCCAGTCGTCTCACAGTACGAGATAATCACCGGCAAGAATTCGACCCGGGTTACGGGTGAGTGTGGAGCCAGAATTCGAAGATTGACACTTGAGTCGAAGACATTGTCCGGAAAAACAGTAAGTAAGAAGGAGGCCAACCTGACTTGGCACAGCTTTCACAGCGTTTCCAAATATGACGGTGCTGTAGGCCGTGCCAAGCGCAGGTGCGGAATTCAGGGGGTTGGTAGAAACGGGGGATGGCCGCGTCCCACGATTTCCTTCCATTCCGATGCTGATGGAATTCAGGCAAGAACATGCATCAAAGCCTTGCGACCAAGCGACCTCGGACGCTCCAGATTCTTCCTAATTTAGCTTCCGGACCCGAGAGAACAGTTGAGGCTCGAAAAAGAAACACTGGTCGGGGCAAAAATCGGGGGAGGTGCCCAGTGCGGAGTGCCGATACTATTGCATATGCGCATGGTTTGGTGTTGGAACGGAAGATCGGCGATCCGGGAGATTGACCGCGTCGTGAGTACCGTTCGCAGTGCAAACGGCATGAATTCTCCCGTGGCCTTCGTGATCATAGATCGGCTTAAGAAAACGGCTGCCACCCAGATGGCAGCGCGGCGGACGCCAGGCAGAGCCAGCATCCCCCAGGGTTTGGAAGGGTTTAAATGTGTCCGCAAACACATAGGGCAGCAGACCGAGAAGCACTGCTGCCCCGGCCAAGGTCAAGGCCCCGCCGATTGCCAACCCCTACTTGGGGGCATCGAACGGCCAACCAGCAGTGTTCGTTTAGGGCAGGGCGGCAGGCGTGCGGGCCGCGCTTAGCGCCCCGATCAATGCGCCCCGGTATCGCGTGGTCCCATCCCCACGATGGCGTGCAACCGCAGCGAGCCGCCGATTCCGGAAATGAACATGCCGAGCACGGGCAGCCAGCTGTAAAAGTCGGCGGAAGGATCTAGTTATACGAAATCTTTGAAATGATGAGTGGACAATATTGGCCTGAGCACCCTGCGATACTTGGCCGACGGTGTACTTCGATGAGACACATATTCTCCAAGTCATCATTCCAAAGCAGTTGGGCCACTATCCGTTCAACCCCAGCAAACGCCGCCATTTTGCCGACACCGTTGAACTGCAGGAGCGGCGCAGCCGGCAACAGCACCAAGCCGCACTGCCGGCCGGAGTGAATCTTTCACCAAAACGCACGTCCGTTATCGTTTTGGCGGGCCACATAAGCCATCTCGATACGCCGCAGGCGTTCCCGACGGGTGTCGGCAAGGCGGGGACTACCCCGCACCCGCGAGTCTGCAGCGCCTGCGTCGAACCGTGATTTTGGTGGGACGGTCGTTTTGACGGGCGGATCCAGAACCCGAAAGACCCTTGTTCTATTGCCCAATCTAGCACCAGTTATACATATATTCGTCGCTATACGGATGCAATTCGCCGCAATAGAAGTTTTCAATAGTGGTTTATGTCCTTCGCTGTTTCGACGCGCCGTAGCAAAGATGTTACAAAAGTGACATCGGGGCGCAACAAGTCCCGGTTAAGTTAGTGCGATTGCAACGTTGCGACACTTGTGCAGTTGCCAAGTCGAGTGGTGAGTCTCGCACCGGCAGTCCAGCCGGGGTAGGGGTTGCCATCCGCCCGCGGGGTTACGTGGCTTGGCCTGTCCATTGGACATAGCTTTTTGTCTTGGCCGTCAACATCTACCACTCCGAAGCCCTCAATTTGATCGCCAGGCAACAGGGTCCAATTGCAGCGTTAACAGTTATTGGAGGAGTTTGTTCAATGCTAAACTAAAGCCAAGGTGGGATGTACATTTAAGTGGCGATGATGATCAGCCGGGTTGCGCGGGTTAATTCCTCTCATACGTATCTGGAGAATGACTCGTCCTCGTCGCTTGTCTCCCACCGTCTGCGCATTTCACCTTGGCTTCGGTTTAGGTCCATTATCGGCCCGCCTGGGTGGGGCCTCTGTTTACATCAAGGTAATCCTGGGGGCGCTGCTGCTGACTGCCGTCATCGCTTGCAGTTCGCCGTCCGCCACACCGACCACTGCCCCGGCTGCAACCACCGCTGCGGCGGAAGAACCAGCCCCAACTGCGGAGCAGGAACCGGCCACCGCTGCCGAGTCCGAAGACACCATCAAAGTTGGCGTACTCCATTCCTTGTCGGGAACCATGTCAATAAGCGAAACCGCGGTCAAGGACGCTTCCCTGCTGGCTATTGACGAAATAAACGCCAACGGCGGCGTGATGGGGAAGCAGATTGAGGTCGTTATTGAGGACGGGGCCTCCGACTGGCCCACTTTTGCGGAAAAAGCCCGCAAGCTGCTGCAAAGCGACGAGGTAGCGGTGGTTTTCGGTGGTTGGACCAGCACCAGCCGTAAGGCCATGCTGCCGGTGTTTGAGTCCAACAACGGGCTGCTGTTTTACCCGGTGCAGTACGAGGGGCTGGAAACCTCGCCCAACATTTTTTACACTGGGGCCACAACCAACCAGCAGATTTTCCCAGCGGTAGAGTACCTGCTGGAGCAGGGCAAATCCAAGTTCTACCTGCTGGGTTCGGACTATGTTTTCCCGCGGACATCCAACCTTATCATCAACAAACAGCTGGAGGCTGCTGAGCTGGAAGCAGTGGGAGAGGAGTACACGCCTCTAGGCCATACCGAATACAGCACGGTTATCGCCAAGATTAAGGCCGCCGACCCGGACGTCGTGTTCAACACCCTGAACGGCGACTCCAACGTGGCCTTCTTCAAGCAACTCAAGGACGCCGGAATCTCCCCCGAAGACCTGACCACGGTTTCGGTCAGCGTAGCCGAGGAGGAAATCACCGGGATCGGCGCCGACAATATGATGGGGCATCTGGTTGCCTGGAACTACTTCCAGACCACCGACACGCCGGAAAACGCCGAGTTCGTTGCTGCTTTCAAGGCCAAGTATGGTGAGGGCCGCGTGACCGACGACCCGATTGAAGCCGGGTACTTCGGGGTATACTTGTGGGCCAGTGCCGTTGAGAAGGCTGGCAGTATCGAAGTGGCGGCAGTCAAGGAAGCGGCCAAGGGGCTGGAGTTCCAGGCTCCTGGCGGTCTCGTAACCGTCCACGACGAGAACCAGCACGTTTCCAAGACGGTGCGCATCGGGTCAGTGCGCGATGACGGTCAAATTAACGAGATTTGGAACTCCGGCGAGCCGGTAGTGCCCGACCCTTACCTGGACACCTACGAATGGGCCGCGGGTCTCAGAGAGGCGGTACAGTAACCAGAATCGTCAACCACACTCATCAGCCGTAGCAGGGCAATCGCATTTGAATATCCAGATAACACTGGCCGCTTGCCAAGCCTTCTGGACTTCGATATTATAGGATCATGTGTTCGATAAATAGTGCTCGATGCCTGTGCAAGCCTCACTGCGCCCCAGCTGGTGTCAGCCAGCAGCCGCAGAGGCAAGGCCTGCCCAAACGCCGGAAAAAGCAGGAATGGGACACAATGGGACCGAATTTGAAAATCCTTGTCCCACAGCAGTGGCGCAGATAGGAAATAACGCGAATTAGCAGGCAAAATGGGAGAATATGGGAATCTACGGGAACTCGTGGGGAAAATTCTGTCCCCTTTTTCCCGCTCAAACTTCTCATCCACTTCACGTCCACCCGCCCCGGATAGCGGTACTCGATTCCCTGCGCAGACACCGAATCCCACCGGCCAAATGCGATAGCCCTGTCAGCCGTAGCAGGCGGCATCCATTTTCGTTCGCGTTCATGGGGCCCGAGCATCTTGTTTGACTCGGGCCCACGGATGCGAAAACCATTAGCCCGGGCGAGGGCGAAGTCTGAAGGGGCATAATCTGGGGAATGGAAGTATGGGTCTTACAACTCTTCAACGGGCTTAGCCTCAGCTCCATATTGCTGCTGATTGCCTTGGGATTGGCGCTGTCCTTCGGTCTGATGAACGTTATTAACCTCGCCCATGGCGAGTTCATCATGATTGGCGCCTACACGGTGTACGCGCTCCAGCAGGCATCCCAGTATTTGACCGGCGACGTGTCCCCCAGCCTGACATTCATCATTGCCATACCGCTTTCATTCCTGATATCCGCCGTGGCGGGAATGCTGGTTGAAGCATCCTTGATCCGCTTTCTCTACCGGCGCCCGTTGGACACTTTACTGGCTACGGTGGGCGTCGGCATTTTTCTGCAACAACTGGCGCGAACCATATTTGGCGCACCCAACGTGCAGGTGGTGGCTCAGCGGCGGCTTGACCCTGACCGACGATCTTGTGTTCCCAATAAAGCGTTTGTTCATTATCGGGCTGGTGGCCGTGTGCATCGCAGGCCTTTACTGGTACATGTACCGCTCCAGCCAGGGCCGTCGCACTAGTAGACGACCATCATTGAAGTGATGGCTGGTAAGATGCAGGGAAGCGAGGCCCAAGGAAGAAGACTGTGCAGCGGGGTGGATGTGATGGTCAAGAAATACCGTGTGGGACTGACTGGGGAGGAACAGGAGGAACTGAGGGCACTGGTGTCCAAAGGCCGGGCTGCGGCCTATAAACAGACTCACGCGCGCATTCTCCTGCTCAGCGATGAGAACCAGTCTGGCGGACCGATGATGGACCAGGAGATATCCCGGGCCCTCAAGGTGGGCACCGCCACGGTGGAGCGGGTGCGCCGCCGGTGCGTGGAGGAGGGGGTTGACGCGGCCCTGGGGCGCAGGGAGCAACTGCGCCGCCGTCAGAGGAAGCTCGATGGCCAGGGTGAGGCCCACCTGATAGCCATGGCCATATCCCAGCCGCCGGAGGGACGGGTCAGTTGGACCATGCAGATGCTGGCCGATGGATTGGTGGAGCGGGAGATGGTGGACAGCATCAGCCCGGAGACGGTGCGCCGGACTCTGAAAAAAACGAACTCAAGCCTTGGCTGAAGGAGTGCTGGTGCCTCCCGCCCCAGGGCAGCGCCGAATTCGTGTGCGCCATGGAGGACGTGCTGGAGGTCTATCATCGTGAATACCAGGACAATGAGGTCCTGGTGTGTCTGGACGAGACCAGCAAGCAACTGGTGCAGGAGACCCGTACGCCCCTCCCGCCGCGGCCCGGGGCAGCCAGGGCCTACGATTACGAGTACCAGCGCAACGGGGTGAGCAACCTGTTCATGCTGTTCGCGCCTCTGGAGGGATGGCGCCGGGTGGAGGTTACGGACCGGCGCACCAGGACCGACTGGGCGGAGGTGGTGCGGAAACTGGTGGATGAGGACTATGCCGACAAGGAGCGGATAGTGCTGGTGATGGACAACCTGAACACCCACCATCCGTCGTCCTTGTACCAGGCCTTCGAGCCGGCGGAGGCACGGCGGATCGCCGAACGGCTGGAGATACACTACACGCCGAAGCACGGGAGTTGGCTGAATATAGCGGAGATAGAACTGGGGGTGCTGGCGCGGCAATGCCTTGATCGCCGGATACCCAGCCAGAGAGTTCTGGCACAGGAAACCGGAGCATGGCAGGAGCAACGCAACCGGGCGGCGATTCGAGTGGACTGGCGCTTCACTACCCAGGACGCCCGCATCAAGCTCAAGTCCCTATACCCCTCAATACAATAGCGGCGGACTACTAAACTAAAGCCACGGTGGGATCTACATTTCTGAAATGATGAGAGCAGGGCAGCGCTGCCAAGTAAAGCTCTCCAGTCCGCAGGTTGAAGTCAGTCCCCCCGTCCTCAGGTACTCTATCAAATGCGCATTTCACCTTGGCTTTGGTTTAGGGCGGTAATGCAGAACCGCGACATGGCCGCCAGCTTGGGAGTATCAACTCGGCGGGTGGACAATCTGACTTTTGCCCTGGGTTCCGGTCTGGCCGGTCTGGCCGGGTGTGCCTTGACACTGATCGGCCCAATTGGCCCTTCGTTGGGGACGTTCTACATTGTGGACGCCTTCATAGTCGTTATCCTGGGAGGTCTGGGACAGATTCCGGGGACCATCCTGGCGGCGTTGATAATCGGGATGCTGAACACCGTGTTCGAGTTTGGCACGACAGCCGTTGTCGGCAAGGTGCTGGTGTTCGCCATGGTTATCCTGTTCCTGCAATGGCGTCCCGATGGATTGGTGCGGGTGCGGGGACGGGGACGCGGTTGCACGAAGGGTTGACAAACCGGGTCCAATCGGGCGACCTGAACCGGGTCGCGTTCAACAGCGGGTTCGGTAGTTGATGCCGGCTCGGTTTATCGGACGGGTGGCAGCATCCGCGAGAGACTGGGGGCCTTTGCTAGCGATGCTCGCCCTGTTGCTCGTAGCTCCCCTGGTAGTATCCGACTTCCGCCTTGGGCTGCTGGGCAAGTTCCTTACATTTGCCATCCTGGCCCTGGCCCTGAACCTCATCTGGGGTTACGCCGGGATGTTGAGCCTGGGACACGGGGTCTTCTTTGGCCTGGGCGGCTACGCCATGGGCATGTTTATGAAGCTGGAGGCAAGCGGAGGCAAGCTGCCCGACTTCATGTTCTGGAGCGGACTGGAGCAGCTTCCAGTTTTTCTCGCCCCTTTCAAGTACGCCTGGTTTGCGCTGCCTATGGTGTTCATCCTTCCAGCGGCATTGGCCGGCGGCATCGGGTACCTAAACTAAAGCCAAGGTGAAATACGCAGTTGCACAGGGTAAATTTGTGAAGGAACTGGGTTAGCTGGTCTCGGGAGTTACGAGGGGTTGGTGATGGGCGTGAGGGAGATAGACCGGTGTCTGGAACAGTGGCGGATGGAAGTCAAGGACTTGCGACAGCGGATGATCCTGGCGCCGACGCCCAGGGAGCGGGAGAGGTGGTACGCCGTGCTGCTGCTGGCCCAGGGCTGGACGGCAGCGGCCACGGCGGAGACTCTGGAAAGGGACCCACACACTATTGGCCGATGGGCGTCGGCCTTCGGCGAGGGAGGGCCTGCAGCCCTGATATTCGAGCAGACCGGTGGTTCCCCCCCGCCCTTGACCAAGCGCAGCAGGAGGAATTGAAAGAGGCGGTGCAACAGCCTCCCGCTTCGTCGGGCATCGGTATGGCCAACTGGTATTGGAAGGTGGTGCGGCGGTTTGCCTCGGAGCGCCTCGGCATTGAGTTGAGCCGCAGCAGTTGCCTGAACTGGATGCACCGCTTGGGATTTGCCTTCAAGCGGCCCAAGAAGCGGTTGCTCAAGGCTGATGAGGCCAAGCGGGAGGCTTTCGTGGCGGAGTACGCCGTCCTGAGGGAGGAGGCCCAACGGACTGAAGCCAGGATATTCTTTGCCGACGAGGCCCACTTCCGGGCGGACGCGGAACTGCGGGGCAAGTGGGTGCTGAAGGGCCAGCCTGCTTTGGTGGACTCGACCAGCCCGCGGTATGGGGAGAAGGCCAACTACTATTCGGCGGTGTGCCTGGAGACGGGTGAGGTGGAATGGATGGAACTGGAGGGCAACAGCAACAGCGGGACCTCGGTTGCCTTCCTGAAGCAACTGAGGGAAAAACATCCAGAGCCGATGCGGGTCATCTGGGACAACGCGCCGGCCCATCGTGGCGAGGCGGTGCGGGAATATCTGCGGACGCCCGGACTTGACCTGCGGTTGGTGAACCTGCCGGGGTACAGCCCGGACTTCAACTCCGATGAGGCGGTCTGGGGCTGGGCGAGAGAGGAGGCGACGGGCAATCTCTGCCTGGGCAGCAGGGCGGCGGTGCAGGAAAGGGTCGGCAACTTCCTGGCCGGGCTGGCCAGCCGGAGAGACGAGGTGAGGCGCCGCTGCCGGACGGTACTGCAGTCACGGGCCGAAGCACTGCTGCCGAATTCCCAGCACGATTCCTCGCCTCAGGCAAATGCACATCCCACCTTGGCTTTGGTTTAGTATTCCGCAGCCGGATTACCGGGGTCTACTTTGCTCTGATAACGCAGGCATTGGCCCTCATCGTCAGCATCCTGTTTGTAGGTCAGCAGCCCTATACCGGGGGAACCAACGGAATCACCAACTTCAGCACCCTATTCGGGTTCCAGGTATTCAGTCCGGACACTCAATTGGCGTTGTACTTTATTACAGTGGGTACCCTGGTAACTATCTTCCTCGTCCTGCGGCTGGTGCTGGAATCCCGATTTGGCCGGGTGCTGGTTGCGATGCGGGACGACGAGAACCGGGTCCGGTTCATTGGTTACAATCCCACCGTGCTGAAAACGCTGGTGTTTGCGGTGTCCGGCGGGATAGCAGGAGTCGCCGGGGCTCTGTTCGTGCCTCAGGTAGGCATCATATCCCCAAGCAGCATGGGAATACTCCAGTCCATTGAGGTTGCGGTTTGGGTGGCTGTCGGCGGGAGAGGCACTCTGGCCGGGCCGGTGATTGGGGCTATCCTGGTGAACGCCGCAAAGAGTGGGTTGAGCGAGTCCTTCCCCGACATCTGGCAGTTTTTCCTGGGCGGCTTGTTCATCGGTGCCGTGCTTTTGTTCCCGGCCGGAATCATGGGGTTCATTCGCGGTAGCTCAGGACTAATGTCCCTGAGACAGGCCGCTGCCCGGGTCGCGGCCTTGCGCCAATCGGTGGCCCATCCGGGTAAAGCAATAGGAGACGTGGTACGCAGTTGGACAACAACATCCTTTCCGTGGAAGCCCTGACCGTCAGTTTCAGTGGCTTCATAGCACTGGACGAACTGGACTTCAACCTTGCGCGGGGCGAGTTGCGCTTCTTGATCGGCCCCAACGGGGCGGGCAAGACTACCCTGCTGGACCTGATTACGGGCAAGACCCGTCCCACCGGGGGCAAGATTGTCTATGACGGCGGAACCGATCTGACCAAGATGCTGGAACACGACCTGGTCAAGCTGGGAATTGGCCGGAAGTTTCAGACTCCCAGCGTTTTTGGCAGTCTCGCCGTGTACGAAAACATGGAAGTTGCGGTGGGGTTCCGACGGCGGTTAACCTCCCTGCTGCGCCCGCTGCCCAACAGCGACGCCCAGTGGATTAACGCCACGCTGGAACAGGTGGGGCTTGCCAACCGGGCTGGCGCTGTGGCAGGAACGTTGTCCCACGGGGAAAAACAATGGCTGGAGATCGGGATGCTGCTTGCCCAGGAACCCAAGCTGCTGCTGCTTGATGAACCGGTGGCCGGCATGACACGTCGGGAAAGGGAGCAAACCGGCGCGTTGCTTCAGTCCATTGGCGAGGACCGGAGCGTACTGGTGGTTGAGCACGACATGGAGTTTGTGCGGCAGTTTGCGCGGACCGTAACCGTGCTGCACCAGGGCAAAGTGCTGAGCGAAGGCTCCATTGACGCCGTACAGCAGGACCCTCAAGTGGTCCGCGCCTACCTGGGAAGAAGCAAAGCGGGGCTCGCGGCCGCAGTGGGAGTGGAATCTCGTTAGTCCAGCACGGAGTCCTTGGCGAGTTTTGGGGCAAAATGATGCGAGATAATTGATGCTCTTGGTTGAATCTCTCTCAGTGGCTTACGGGCAAAGCCGCGTCCTGTTTGACGTCAATCTCGACGTTCAACCCGGGCAGGTGGTCTGTCTCATGGGCAGGAATGGCGTAGGTAAGACTACCTTGCTCAAGTCAATCATGGGCCTGCTGCGGCCCCGAAGCGGAAAGGTGAGTTTCTTCGAGCATGACTTGACGCACCTGCCTCCCCACAAGCGGGCCCGGTCCGGAATTGGATACGTCCCGCAGGGACGGTTGATTTTCCCCTTCTTAAGTGTCCATGAGAACCTGCTGATGGGGCTCGAAGCCAAAGTGCGCAACGGCTCTGCCCCAGGGAACGTTGACGAGATGTATGAATTGTTCCCCGCGTTGAAGCTTGACCCGTCCAAGAACGCCGGAACCCTCAGCGGCGGACAGCAGCAGCAACTGGCCTTCGCCCGCGCCATGATCTGCCATCCCAAACTCCTCCTGCTGGACGAGCCGACCGAGGGCCTTCAACCGTCCATTGTCCAGGAGATTGAAGAGTTGATCGTCGGCCTGAGGGAGCAGAGCGACACCTCCATTCTGCTGGTGGAGCAGTCATTGGATTTCGCCCTGGCGGTGGCCGACCATTGCTTTTTAATGGAAAAAGGGGAGATAAACTAAAGCCAAGGTGGGATGTACATTTAAGTGGCGATGATGATCAGCCGGGTTGCGCGGGTTAATTCCTCTCATACGTATCTGGAGAATGACTCGTCCTCGTCGCTTGTCTCCCACCGTCTGCGCATTTCACCTTGGCTTCGGTTTAGACCAGGGGAATATCAATTCGTTTTCGCCGAATGTTTCCTTAGCATCCTGAAGAATTTCGACCGCTCTGCCAGATAACGGAACCACACGTTCTCGATCGGCCTTCATCCGTGAAGGTGGGATGGTCCAAGACAGCTCCTTCCAGTCGATCTCTCGCCACTGTGCCGAACGGGCCTCACCCGATCGAGCGGCCGCCAGTATCAGGAACTCAAGACAGAGCTTGGTCGAAGTGTCGGCGCTGCATTCCCTCACTGTTCCACTGCTAGTGGAACGTCGGCATAAAGAAGGGCCTTGAAGTGCCTCTTTTCCCGTTTCACCTTCGGCAAAGCCTTGGTAATCGGACGGGCGGCAGGATTGTCCTGTCTCCAGCCCTGAGCAATTACCCAGTCGAACACAGTCTCCATTCTCTGTCTGACCCTACTTGCGGTTTCCGGCTTGTCCACCCAGATAGGCGTGAAGACCGACAGGACATCGGCGGTGTCTACCTCATCCACAAGTCTGCTGCCTATAATTGGGAAAGCATAAGTGGTGAGTGTGCTGGACCAATGCGCGCTGAGCTTGGCGTTTCGCCAAGTTGGGCGTCGCAGCTCTATCACCGTTTCTGCGGCAACGGCGAAGGTTGGCTTGTGCAGCCTTCGTGACTCCTCGCGGGCCTGACGTTTCTCCAATACTGGGTCGCGGCCATGGCGAATTGTCTGAGCGTTGGCCAAGGCGTTCTCTAGGGCCTCAGCCAGCGAAACCAGACAATAGCCTCCCAGACCTATGTTGCGACGTTTGCCGTTTATGGTTAGCCGCTGCACCCAGCGCTTGCCCGACCTGTCGACTCGGAGAGTCAGACCGTTGCCGTCGGAATAGACGCCGTGAGCAGTGACCGTGCGCACGAACGCAGCGGAAAGCTGATTCGAATTCCTCATCAGAACTCTAACTCTATGTGTACCAATACCTGCTGGACTAAGCTTGACGACTCTGGAGCAAATGAGACAATTATTGAGACTGTTGGTAGCTAATATAGGTATAATTGAGGCTGATATGAGAGTTGTCAAAGCGCACTGTGGGCGGACATTTCCTCCGCCACTTGAGATTCAGTCTCTGCCGATCGGTAAAGCCGGGCCGTTCCAGCGGTGGAACGGTCTTTCTGTTTGCCCCGGTTGACTGGGTCTCTGTCTCGGCTGGATTGCGTCGCCGGAGTGCCCGGAGGTAACCACGGTTCAGGAGGAGGGGGAGCCCTGCTCGATGCCCGGGCCCCAAGTGGTGCCGAAGTCGAAGCGGGCCGCCAGCTGACCGGTAAAAGTACTGGCGTCCTGCAGGGCCAGGAACACGGCGCAGGGGCCGACCACGCTGGGGTCTACCCTCAGATGCCAGTCGCGCTGGGTCCACGGGATCGCTGCAGAGCCCTCGCTGGCCAGCGGGCCGGGGCTGAGGATATTGACCGCTACGTTGTAGTCGCGCACCTCGTCGGCCAAGCAGTAGCTGAACATGTGCACGGCAGCCTTGCTGGCGCTGTACAGCACGCCGCCGCCCTGCGCAGGGTCGGTGGCCATCCTGGATCCGAGATTGATGATGCTGCCCCGCCGCTGCTCCATCATTACCGGCAGGACGGCCCGGCTGCAATGATAGGGACCGTTCACGTTTATCCGCATAACGTTGCCCCAGCGGGCCGCGTCGATTTCCATGATCGATTCGCCCAGCACCATTTGTCCCGCGTTGTTGAAAAGTACGTCGATTCTTCCGTAGCGCTCCACCGCCTGCCGGACCATTCCATTAACCTGGGCCTCATCGGTCACGTCGCAGTCGATCGCCAGGACATCTCCGCCGGCATTCCTGATGTCTGCGACTGTCTCCTGGAGGGTTCCGTCCAAGCCGGTGGGGGACTGGCTGCGGGCGCAGATAACCACGCTGGCGCCTTCCCTGGCGTACTCCTTTGCTATGGCCCGGCCCAGTCCCCGGCTGGCGCCGGTGACGATTGCGACCATTCCGTCCATCTGACCCATAGCTAGCCTGCCTCTACCAATTGAATACGTTGACCCTGGTTGGTTGCTCAGGTGGCTTGGCCGCCGTCCATTTCGATACATTGTCCCACGATAAACCCGGCGTCCTTGCTGCACAGCCAAGCTATTACATTGCCTATTTCCTCTGGAGTACCGGCCCGCCCAAGGGGAATCGTTTGCAGGCGGTCGTGCCACTCCTGGCTGCGGGGAAAGCCGTAGAGCGCGTCGTTCCGTGCGGTGTCCGTCGTACCGGGACTTACAGCGTTTACCCTGATGCCGTGAGGCGCAAGGGCGCGTCCCGCCTTGCTGGTGAAAGTGTAAAGGGCCCCGCTGGCCACGGCATAGGCCACGTCGGCGGCGCGCGCAATCTTGGCTTCGACGGAGATAACGTTGACCACGCTGCCCCCGCCTCCCTGCTTGAGAAATTCCCTAACCACCGCCTGGGTGCAAAGAAAGGCGCCGGTCAACTTTATATCCAGCACCCCGCGCCAAGCGTCCTCCGACAGATCTTCCAGCTGGGCCCAGGCCGCCAGCCTGGGGGCGCTGGCGTTATTTACCAGGATATCGATGCTCCCGAAGCGTTCCACCGTGCGGTCAACCATGGCCTGGACCTGGTTGCCGCTGGTAACGTCGGCTACCAGCGCCAGCGACTCCAGACCCATCGCGGAGATCTCTTCGGCGACGCTGTCGACATCCTGCCAGCCTGCTGCCTGCTCGTCCTGCGGGTAGGTTGCCGGGTCGCGGCCGGTACCGGCCACGACGACGTTAGCGCCCTCCCACGCCAGGGCCAGGGCGGCGGCGCGCCCGATGCCTCGCATGCGGCCAGCGCCGGTAACCAGGGCCACCTGTCCTTCCAGCTTATCCATGCCACTCCGATGCCGTCCGCGTGGTTCGCAGGTTTCAGAGACAAGCCAATCATCGACTGCTCCAGCTGGTTGTACCACCATCGATGCTGGCCCGGCAAGCAGACATCACACAGGGCTGGCATCGCGGCCGTTCAGTTTGAGAGGCCGGGATCAACCAAAAAGAACAGTGGCCTCCAATAGATTGGGGCCACTGTTCGCGCCTCCGGTTGTCATAGGAGTTACGCAGTTGAGAGAGCTATGGCCGGGGATGGGATAAGATAGAAGGAGTGAGGCGGAGGTGGGGGAGATGAACCCAGCCAAGTGTGATGCGGTGGACTACATTCAGTTCTTGGTGGCAGCCCAGAAGAGATTTACCTGCAGCGAAGCGGCGCGGTGTCAACCGGAATCACCGCAAGCTCCAGCCCATGACGCATTCACCCGTCTGCTGCGGAGACAGCCCCCCGGCACGGAGGCGCTGTGGCAGGAAACCCGGGGATTGGTGCGACGGGAGGAGGGGGTGCTGGTGCTGGACGACACCACCCTGGACAAGCCCTACGCCAAGCGGATGGAACTGGTGTCCCGGCATTGGAGCGGCAAGCATAAGCGAGTGGTATGGGGCATCAACCTGCTGACCTTGTTGTGGACTGATGGCAATGCGCTGATACCCTGCGATTTCCGGGTCTATGACCGTCCCCTAAGCGGACTGACCAAGAACGACCACTTCCGGCGGATGCTGGAGGTGGCGGAAGGGCGGGGCTTTCAGCCCCGTTGGGTGCTGTTCGACAGTTGGTATACCAGCCTGGAGAATTTGAAAGCCATCAGGGATAAGGGATGGTTCTGGCTGAGCCAATTGCGGTCCAACCGGCGGGTGAATCCCGAGGGAGCGGGGAACTTGCCCTTGGCCACCGTGGCCATACCCCAGGAAGGCCGGCAGGTGCATCTGCGAGGCTATGGGTTTATCCGGGTGTTTCGGACGGTCTCCAAAGACGGGGACGTGGAACACTGGGCCACCAATGACCTGGAAATGACAGAGCAACAACGGGAAAGCCTGGCGCGCCAAGCCTGGGGAATCGAAACGTACCATCGGGGCCTCAAACAATGTTGTGGCGTGGAGAAATGCCAAGTGCGTACGGCAGAGGGACAGCGGAATCACATCCGCCTGTCCCTCCAAGCCTTCCTGCGGCTGGAAGCCCACCGCTTGAGCGCCGGAGTCTCCTGGTACGAGTCCAAAGCCAACATCATCCGCTCGGCCTTACGAGATTACCTGGCTTATCCCAAGTACACTCTCCATCCAACTGCGTAACTCCTATGACAGCGAAATGAGATTCCAGGCTTGAAGACGCGATTGCCCTGCAGTCCTGAGCTTGAGTTGAGGTTACTTATGGGGGAGAGTGCTAAACTGGGCGGCGGCAATTTTGCTTGAAGGTGCTGGTATCTATGCGTGCTGCTGTTATCACCGAGCCGGGCGGTCCTGACGTTCTGAAGGTGCAGGAGGTTCCGGATCCTGTTCCCGGGCCGGATGACGTGCTGGTCGAAATCAGGGCGTCGGCCCTCAATCGAGCCGATACTCTGCAGCGGCAGGGCGGGTATCCTGCTCCGCCGGGCAGTCCTGATGATATTCCGGGACTGGAGTTCTCCGGGCTGGTGCTGATGGCTGGCGATAACGTTGCTGATCTGTCTGTGGGCGACAGGGTGTTCGGTCTGCTGGGTGGCGGTGGGTATGCTTCGCGAGTGGTGACTCACTCACGCATGTGCATGCGCATCCCCGAAGGGCTGGACTTCGTGCAGGCGGCTGCGGTGCCCGAGGTGTTCTTCACCGCGTACGACGCGCTGTTCAACCACTGCGAGCTGTCGATGGGGGAGTCGGTGCTGATCCACGCGGCAGGCAGCGGCGTGGGGACGGCGGCGGTGCAGCTGGCGCACAACGCGGGGGCCTACGTGTTCGGCACTGCGGGCAGCGAGGACAAGCTGCGGGGAGCCGCGGAACTAGGGATGGACGTGGGAATCAACTACCGGGAGCAGGACTTCAGCGAGGTGGTGCGCGAGCATACCGGAGGAGCGGGCGTCGACGTGCTGCTGGACGTTATCGGGGCAGACTACTGGGAGCGCAACCTGGCTTCGCTGGCCCCGCGAGGCCGGCTGGTGCTGGTGGGTACAATGGGTGGAGGCGGTGTGCAGGCGGACCTGCGGCCGTTGATGTTCAAGCGGCTTCGAGTGCACGGGACGGTACTGCGATCGCGGCCCATCGAGGAAAAGATCGCGCTCACGAACCAGATCAAGCGGCATGTGCTTCCTCTGATCGCCACTGGGGCGATGAAGCCAGTGGTGGACAAGGTCTTTCCTCTGGCAGAGGCCGGGGAGGCGCACCGCTACATGGAAAGCAATGCAAACTTCGGGAAGATAATCCTGTCGGTGGACTAGCCGTCCTGCGGTTGGTCGGGGTCAAATCAAGAAGCATTGGAGTCCGTCGGTGGTGAGTTTTGCCTGCCATCGGCGGATTCATCGTTTCTCCTTCAAGGAGCAATAGCTGTCTTCGGGACCAGCTTGATGTAGTGGGTGGGTCATCGACCGGGTGGCGTTTCGTTTCAGGTGGATTGGGTAATGGCGAGTGGATACTATTGGGTTTCCTTCCTATCGCTAGACGGTTAGGGAATCGGATGTAGGCCCTTTGGCATATGCCCATCCCAAATAGCTCCCAAGAGGGAAAGGGCCAACGGCTATTCTGGTCTTATGGGTTTCCCTGCCGTCTGCTATGATTAGCCAACTTCAATTTCCGGCGCGTTTCCGGTGCCTGGGAGGTGATCCGTGGCAGAAATCATTGGTGTTGGCTGCACCCACTATCCCCCTTTGATAACCCCGGATGAGGATCGCGGTTTTCCCATAAACGTCACCCTGAACCGGGACGAGCGACTGCCGGAGGAGCTGAAAAACCCGCTCAACTGGCCGGAGCCGATGCAGGCGGAATATGGAGACGACCAGGGACTGGCGTCTGCGGGCGTGCACAGGGCGCGGCTGGTGGAGGGATTCCGGAGGGTCCGCCAGGAAATTGTCGACTTCGACCCCGACTTTGTCGTGATATTCGGCGACGACCAGTACGAGAACTTCCGGGAAGACATAATCCCTCCGTTCTGCATCCTGGCGTACGAAGGTTTCCAGTGTACGCCTTTCATGAGGCACGGAACGCCCCGGCGCAACGTTTGGGAAGAGCCGGCAGACAAGGTGTTCAGCTACAAGGGGCACCCGGAAGCGGCGCGGCTTCTGGCGGGTGGCCTGCTGGACTCAGGGATCGACATGGCGTACGCCTACCGGCCCCTGCACGAACCGGGGCTGGCCCACGCGTTTATCAACACCCTGCTCTACCTGGACTATGACCGCGAGGGATTCGATTTCCCGGTAATCCCCTTAGCGGTGAACTGCTACGGTCGGGCCGTGATAAGCAACAGGGGCGGTATCCTGCCACACCAAGTGAATGGGCAGATGCTGGAGCCTGACCCGCCAGGGCCGTCGCCCAAGCGATGCATGCAGGTCGGAGCGGCCGTGGCCCGCACGCTGCGGGACAGCCCGTACCGGGTCGCGCTGGTCGCTTCGTCCAGCTGGTCGCATGCATTCCTGACGGCGAAGAACAACTACCTGTGGCCCGACGTTCCTGCCGACCGTGCGCTGTATGACGAGCTGGAGCAGGGCAACTACGAGGCCTGGCGGAGTCGGACGACGGCGGAGATGGAGGCCTCGGGACAGCACGAGTTGCTCAACTGGGCCTGCATGCTTGGCGCGATGTCGGAGCTGGGAGCCAAGCCCGCCAACATTGATTTCGTCGAGTCGCGCGTGTTCACATCAAACAAGGTGTTTGCCACGTTCAAGGTTTAAGCGATGCGAGCGACCAAGCTCTCAACGTAGGAGGGACGGCAATGGCCAAGGACATTTCGATCCTGATCGGCACCATTGGCGCTGGCCTGTGGGCCAGCCACGATGGCGGTCGTAACTATGGACGCGCCGGCGGCATCTGGGGCGATATGAAGGTCTTCGGTTTGAAGGTAGACCCGACGGACCCGGCTGTGGTCTACGCGGGCACGGACGAGGGGATCTTCCGCAGTACCAACCGGGGGAAGGCATTCGAACGGCTGGAATCGCCGATGAATTCCATGAATGTGTGGAACATCGCGGTCAACCCGGCTGATCCGTCGGTCATTTTTGCCGGCACCAGCCCGTCAGCGCTGTTCCGTTCAACGGACGGCGGGGCCAACTGGGAGCAACTGACCGTAGACATGGCGGAGGAGTGCCCCAACGTACGGGTACCGAGGGTTACGGCACTGGAGGTCGATCCAAGCAACAGCAACGTAGTCTGGGCAGGGGTTGAGGTGGACGGTGTGCGGCGCAGCGTAGACGGCGGGGAATCCTGGACGCGAATCAACGGTGGCCTGAACGATCCGGACATTCATGGGATGGCAGTCAGCGCAGGGTCGAATGTCACTGTCTTCACGAGCACGCCAGGAGAGGTGTTCGCCAGCACCGACACCGGCGAGAGCTGGCAGGGACTAGGCGTGGGAGCGTCCTTCCCACTGCGCTACTGTCGTGGCATAACGGTCAAGCAGGACGACCCGAACACGCTGTTGGTGGCGACGGGCGACTCGCCCTTTGGCGTTACCGGGGCGATACAGCGTTCGACCGACAGGGGAAAGAGCTGGGATCGGATGGCGCTGCCGCAGGAACCCAACACGCCGATGTGGGCTTTTGGCACTCACTCCTCAGATCCCGACTTCATCCTGTGCTGCAGCCATTATGGCCAGATCTACGCCACCGCTGACGGCGGTGACTGGTGGGTCAAGCTGCCTCGCGAGTTCAGCGAGGTGCGCGGCCTGGCCTGGACACCCAACTGACGCTTACAACGCCTGGATACAACTGACGATTTTTGGAGGTACATCATGCCGCTGGACCCGCAAGCACAAGCAGTTATTGACGCAGTAAACGCCCTGGGACTTCCCGCCGTTTGGGAGGTAACGCCGGAACAGGCGCGAATTAACGCAGCCGCTCGCCCCCGACCCGCAGGCCCGGAGGTGGGTGCTGTTCTGAACATGAGCATCTCCGCCCCCGACGGGGATGTTCCCGTACGTATCTACACACCGGAAGGCGAAGGCCCCTTCCCCATCCTGGTCTGGTATCACGGCGGAGGCTGGGTGGTTGGAGACTTGGAGTCAGCCGACCCCACGTCCAGGCACCTGTGCAAGGGCGCGGGCTGCATCGTGGTATCAGTTGACTACCGGTTGTCCCCCGAGACCAAGTTCCCCGGTCCGGCGGAGGACTGCTACGCGGCTACCGCCTGGGCCGCCGAGAACGCGGCCAGCATCAATGGCGACGCTTCCCGCCTGGCCGTGGGCGGCGACAGCGCCGGTAGCAACCTGGCCGCCGGTGTGTCGCTGATGGCCGCCGACCGGGGCGGACCGGCCATTGTCCACCAGCTCCTGGTCTACCCGGTAACCGACCGCAACTACCAGACAGCGTCATACGTTGACAATGCCACTGGCTATATGCTGGCCCGCGACGCCATGCAGTTCTACTGGGACGCATACCTGGAAAACGAGGCCGATGCCGACAATCCCTATGCCGCTCCGATGCAGGCGGATTCCCTGGCCGGGCAGCCGCCGGCGCTGGTGATCACCGCCGAGTTCGACCCGCTGCGGGACGAGGGCGAGGCCTACGGACGGCGCCTGCAAGAGTCCGGGGTCGAGACAACCATCAGCCGGTACGACGGGATGATCCACGGATTCTTTGGCATGGTGGGGATTATGGACAAGAGCGGGCAGGTAATGCAGGAGGCCACGGCCGCACTGCGGTCTGCTTTCGCAGATGCCTCCGTGCCTGCGCCTGCTGACGACTAGCCGTCTCGATGAGCGCGGGGCTTTGGATCTGCCCTGCGCTCCAAAGGGGAAATCCCAGCCGATAGCGCCTAAATTTGCTTCAGGAACATGAGTATGACTACGAACAATCCCGTCGAGGTAACTGTCTGGCAGGACTACACTTGACCTTTTTGCTACGTGGGCCTGGGCAGGCTCGATATAGTTGCCAAAGAACTGGAGATCAGCATAGACCGCAGGCCGTTCCTGTTGAGGCCGGACTGCCCCCCGGAAGGTCAACCGCGGCGGTTGTTCGATGGGGAGACGGAGACTGAACTGAACCCTGCCATGCAGGAGCGCGCCCGTGGGGCAGGGCTGGTGATGCGGCGCCCACAGTGGTCGCCGAACACGCTATATGTGCATGAGACCACGCTATACGCAAAGGAACAGGGCCTGGACGACCGGTTCCACCACGTTGCCGCTGCCGCCTACTGGGAGGAGAGCGCCGACCTAGGGGCCATGGAGGTGGTGATGGGGCTGGCAGAAAAGGCCGGGCTGGACCTGGCAGAGCTGGGGCCACGCTTGGAGTCGGGCCACTACCGGGAGGCGGTGCTGGAGTCCAACGAGACGGCCCGAGCCAGCGGGATCGGAGGCACGCCGACCTATCTTATCGGCGGGTGGCGAAAATTCGGAGACCTGAGCGTCGACGAACTTAAGACCATAATCGAGGCGGTGGGCCGGTAGGCCTTCCGACGCATAGCCATGTCAAGTCAGCGATCGATAGTTGTTGCGGGCGCCGGGGTCTTCGGACTTTCCGGCGCCCTTGAATTGAGGAAGCGGGGCCACACGGTGACCGTCGTGGATCCGGGCCCAGTACCTCACCCGCTGGCGGCGTCGAACGACGTGAGCCGTATGGTGCGGATGGACTACGCGGACGACAAGCTATACAGCGAGCTGGCCGCCGAAGCCATCGCTGAATGGCACGTATGGAACGAGCGCAACGGTACGGAGCTGTACCACGAGGATGGTTTCCTGGTGCTTACCAGCGAGCCGCTGGAGGGCAAGACTGTCGAGAGGCAGT
Source organism: Dehalococcoidia bacterium (assembly GCA_965262865.1). Taxonomy (GTDB): domain Bacteria; phylum Chloroflexota; class Dehalococcoidia; order Lucifugimonadales; family UBA3495; genus VXOI01. Next base: position 3,272,702 of record OZ253565.1, on the reverse strand, counting down.
CGTACGACCTTCTGACCGCGGCCGGGTGGCCGCTGGAGCGGCTCGGGTCGGAGACCGTGGCCGAGCGATTTCCCCAGTGGAACGCGGACCACTACATCGACGGGTACTTCAACCCGCGGGGAGGCTGGGCCGCGGCGGGCGCAACAGTGGAATTCATGGCAAAGGAAGCCAAGGCCGCGGGTATCGAGGTGCGAGGCGGATTCCAGGTTCATTCGATAGTGGTCGAATCCGGCTGGGCCGTCGGGCTGCGATCCACGGACGGGTGCGAGGTACGGGGCGATGCCGTGGTTATTGCCGCGGGGGTCTGGACTCCCCGGTTGATTCCGGAGCTTGCCGAAATGATGTCGCCGGTGGCGCAGACGCTGGTCTACCTGCGTCCGACGGTGCCCGACCGGTTCAGGCCGCCGCAATTCCCGCCCTGGGGAGCAGATATACCGCGGACGGGCTGGTACGGCTTCCCGACCAACTCCGAGGGAGTGGTCAAGCTGGCGAACCACGGGCCGGGCCGGCTGGTTGATGCGGACCCGGCCGTCGTGGAGTACAGCCGACGGTTCCTATCCAACTCGGTGCCGGAACTAGCCAATGCCCCACTCGCGGGCAGCCGGGCATGTTTCTACAACGATACCTGGGACGGCGACTTTTACATCACGCGCCATCCGGAGATCGAAGGCCTCGTGGTTTCCACGGGAGGGAGCGGGCACGCTTTCAAGTTCACTCCGGCGCTGGGCGGAGTAACGGCCGATGTAGTGGAGGGCAAGCCGAGCCGCTATGCCGACAGGTTCGCGTGGCGGCTGCGCGGAGAGGCCACCAAGGAGGCCACGCGGTATTCGCCGGAATAGGGCGGTTGCTTGCGAGTGCAGAGAACGAAACAAAGGGGCCGACAATTCGTTGGCCCCTTTTCTTTGGGTGCAACCAGCGCAACCGCCTCTCTATCCTGGCTAGCCCCAGGGTGGCGCTGGTTCGAATTTCTTGAGTTCAGGCATTACCTCTGAGGCAAAGAAGCGCATGCTGGCCTCGGCGTCCTCGAAGGGCATGCCGCCGTAGCTGAACGCAGCCACCAAGGAATCGGTACCGGTGTAGCCGTGGATGTCTATCACTTTCTGGTAGCACTGCTCGGGCGTGCCGGTCACCTGCAGGTTGACGAAGAAGTCGACCACGTCTCTGTCTCCGTAGGCGTTTATCTTGTCGGTGAAGCCACCGTAGTACTCGTAACCGCGGGTGGTCTTCAGGTGGTCGCTGCGGAACTCGTAGTGGTCCATCACCGATTTCCAGTAGTTTCCGACGTACTTGCTGGACATTTCCGCGGCACGTTCTTCGTCCCTGTCGCAGTAGGCGAATGTGACTACGACGGGTGCGGGCGGTTCACCCTCGTTGACCTCCTCGTATGCGGCGCGGTATGAGGCCAGTTCGGACTGCACGTCGTTCCACGGCTTCTGGGGGATGATGAGCACGCCGACACCCAGCTTGGCAAGGACGATGCTGGACTCAGGGGAGATGGCGGCGGCGTAGGTGCGTCCCTGGAAGGAACGGAAGGGATTGGGGCGGATCTCCACGCGCGGCTGCTGGACGTACTGGCCCTCCATTTCGGCGAAGCCTTCTTCTAGGGCATTGACCAACATCTCAGCTGACTCGTTGAAGCGACCGCGGGACTCGTTCATGTCTAGGCGGAATCCCTCGTATTCCACGCGGGCGAGGCCGCGGCCAACTCCCACGACGACGCGGCCATCGCTGAGGTTGTCGAGCATAACGAACTCTTCGGCGACACGGACTGGGTCGTGCCAAGGCAGCACCACCACCATGGAGCCGAGCTTGGCCTTCTCAGTTCGTCCAGCCATGTAGGATAGGAACTGGAGCACGTCGGGGCACATGGTGTAGTCGGTGAAGTGGTGCTCCACTCCCCAGATGGATTCGTAGCCAAGGGGTTCGGCGAGGTCGGCGAGGCGCAACTCGTTGCGGTAGACTTGGTAGTCCGAGAGGTGCTTGCCCGGGTTCTGGAAGACTGTGGATACGCCTACGTGCATGGATGGCCGTCCTTATTCAGTTGAGGGCCGTGGGGAGTGGGGTTTCTAGTCGTTGCCGGGGAGGTTGCCCTCGACGTCGACGCGTAGTTCGTTCTCGAGACGTTCCCGGACGCTCTCACTGAGGACGCCGCACTTGAAGAGGTTGCTGACGAGAGTGTTGTGCATCTCATGCTTGAACAGTTGGCGGAACAGGATGAAGTCGCTGCTCTGGGCGCGGTCCCGGCGCAGCTTCCGGATATCATCGATCTCGTGATTGTTGAAGCCCATGTCCAAGTAGGCTTCTTTGGGGAAGCCACCAGTGAGAGTGTTTCGAAGGAAATGGATGGTGAAGTCCTCCATTTCCTCGCACTCCCGGGGGGAGAGCTGCTGCACCTGCTCGGGGAGGCTGAGCATTCCGAATCCCATATGTCGGGATTCGTCGCGGAGGATAAGCTTGCAGCCTTCGCGGAGGAGGTCGTCCTTGGCGGTCTCCGCGAGCATCTTGAACAGGGCGACGGCGAAGGTCTCGCCGACCAACTGGAGGCCGATGACCTTGATGTACCAGCGTGGGTCACTGAGGATATAGTCGAAGAGCTCCCGACCGACGTCGGATTGACCGTAGACTCGCCCCACGCGCCCATGCAGGTAGCGCTGGAAGAACTCGGTATGGCGCGCCTCGTCCATCACCTGGGTGGACATAAAAAACTTGGAATCAGAGTCGGGCAGCACGTTGGCCAACTGGGAGCAGACCAGTACCGCAGCGTGCTCACCGTGGAGCAACTGGCTGAGACGCCAGGCCGAGAAGAGACGATTCATCTCCTGTCGTTCCGCCGCGTTCATTTTGTGCCAGTAGGGGGAGTCGTAGATGTCGATCAGCTCATCGGCGACAAAACCCTGCTCCAGGTCCACGGATTTTTCCCATTCGATGTAAGTGGCGGCGTTCCACTGGTCGCGCTTGGCGTTCTCATAGAGCCGACGCATGTCATCTTTTCGCACTTCGTGGTCGTGCAGAAAGACAGTGTCATATTCAGAGTGAACCACGTGCGCCGGGCCGCTCCAAGGTTCCATCGCTAAACCTCGCTGGGAAGGCCAGATCAACTAAATAACTTAATGCACCTTAATGGGCATGGTATCTGCGACGTCAGCGAATGTAAACTGCAGATGCGAGTAACCGGCCCGAAAATTGGCGCTCAAAAACTTGCCGAAATCAGCCCTCCATAGTAGATTGGGTGGGACTGGACTCTGGGATGTTGAGTTGGGGTCAGGATGCTAAATTGCACTTACCGAAGGACTCAGAAGTATGACGAGTAACAAGTGTGAGAAGGGACTCATTGTAATCCAGTTGAGCGGTGGGAACGATGGACTTAATACGGTTGTCCCATACGGCGACGGTCGCTATTATGACTCACGCTCCACAGTGCACATCTCCCAGGACGAGGTCATTCCTATCAACGAAGAGATCGGCTTCAACCCCAGCATGGCGCCGATAAAGGCGCTTTGGGACGAAGGGAAGGTGGCCGTCATCCAGGGCATTGGCTACGAGAACCCAAATCGGTCCCACTTCCGCTCCATGGACATATGGCACACCGCCGAACCTGACACCATCGGGACCGAAGGCTGGCTGGGACGTGCCGTCCGGGAAATGGACCCGCAAGGGGAGAACGTGTTGACCGCCGTAAACTTTGGGCGCGGCCTGCCGCGTGCGCTGGGCTGCCCCGGCGTCTCGGTGGCATCGGTCGGAGACCTGGAGACTTACGGCCTCTTCCCTGACATTGAAGACGAAGAGTTGCGGATGTTCACCCTTGAGGCGTTTTCGCGGATGTATGGAAACGTCTCTGGCCGCGACCCGGTAATGTCCCTGCTTAGCAAGACCGGGCAGGATGCTTTAGTTGGCGCTGACATTCTCCGTACGGCCCCCGCCCAATATTCGTCCAGCGTGGAATACCGAGGCGACTCCCTTTCCAAGAACATGAAGAGCATCACGCAGGTATTCTTGGCCAATCTCGGCACCAAGATCTACTACACCCAGCACGGCAGTTTCGATACTCACTCCGGCGAACTCCCCACCCACGCGCATCTGTGGGAAGACGTGGCGGGTTCAGTGGGAAGCATGATGGAAGATTTGAAAGAGCACGGGCGTGAGGATGACGCCGCGGTGCTGATCTTCTCGGAGTTCGGAAGACGCATCAAAGATAACGGAACCGGAAGCGACCACGGATCTGGAGGTGTCGCATTCCTCATCGGCGGCTCGGTAAATGGAGGTCTGTACGGTCAGTATCCTTCGCTCCATGAGGCGGAACAACTGAACGGCGACCTGCGGCCTAACAACGACTTCCGCTCCACCTACTCCGCAATCCTGGACAAGTTGATGGGGCTGGATCCAGACCCCATAGTAAACGGGCAGTTCGAACAGTTCGATCTGTTCCGCAACTAGCCAGGATTGACTGTCTTCCGAGAGACAAAAGCGTACCTTGAATGCGAGGATCTGCGATGAGCGATAGCAACATTGCCCTAATGTCTCACTTGATGCGTCGGGCAGGATTCGGTGCCAGTCGTGACGAGCTGGAGCGCTGCTTGGAGCGGGGCTATGAAACCACCGTGGAGGAATTGCTGGACACCTCCAACCCTAACAATATGCCCGACGACCTCATTCGACGCTACCACGTGGAGCAGTCGGAGTTGCGCGACCTGGCCGGGTCTGCGGCCTATTGGATGTACCGGATGATATCCACCGACAGCCCGCTGGAGGAAAAGATGGCCCTGTTCTGGCATGGTCTGTTCGCCACCGGCTACACCAAGTTGAACCAGGCCCGATCGCAGCTCAACCAGGTTGAGATGTTTCGACGCGAAGGTCTGGGCTCGTTCGATGAGTTGCTGCTGGAGATTTCCAAGGACCCGGCGATGCTGGTGTGGTTAGACAACCAGGACAACCACGGCGATGCCATCAACGAGAACTATGGCCGGGAATTGCTGGAGCTCTTCTCCATGGGTATCGGCAACTACACTGAGGACGACGTTAAGGAATGTGCCCGTGCTTTCACCGGCTGGACCCTTGGAAACGCTGAATACATGTCAGTCCGGGCATACAAGGACTCGATCTGGCCCTACGGGCGCATCGCGTGGCATTTCGATTATCGCGAAGAGGATCACGACGTCGGAGAAAAGACATTCCTGGGCGAGACGGGTAATTTCAACGGCGAGGACATCATCAGGATCATTGCCAAACAGGACGGAACCGCCGAGTTCATCTGCACTCGCTTGTTCCAGTTCTTCGCGGCCGACGAGGTTTCCGAAGAGGGCAGCCGTTGCATTGCCGCTATGAAGGAGACCTACTTCGAGTCCGGCTACCAGATCAAGGACGTGCTACGAACATTGTTTAACTCCGAATATTTCAAGTCTGGCTCGGTACGCTTCGCCCGGGTCAAGGGGCCAGTGGAGATGGTGGTGGGAGCCATCCGCACTGCCGGCAGCCACCAGACTCCGGAATTGGGCATTGAACGCGTGTCCAACAACATGCTGTACATGGGACAGGGACTATTGCAGCCGCCAACGGTCGAGGGCTGGCACGAGGGCGTGGAATGGATTGACAGCGGATCCCTGGTCGAGCGTGTCAATTTCGCGGCCAAGGAACTGTCCGACGTCAACAGCCCCGGAATTCGTGCCATTATCGACCGGTTGGCCTCAAGGAGGGACGGCGTGCTCTCGCCAGCCGAGTTCGCTGATGCCTGCGTCGATCTGCTGGGACCGATCGAAGTCGCTGAGGACACCCGGTCGGTGCTGGTGGACTACGCGTCGCGCCAGGGTGACCTGAACCTTCGTGAACACCAGGCGGGTGACGAGTCCGAGCAGCGCGTGGGCAATATGCTCCGCCTCATCGCCTCAACTCGCGAATACCAGCTGGTATAGCAATACCTAGAAATACTGCCTCTCCCTTACCGGAGAGGGTTGGGGTGTAGGCAAGTGACCACCCAAACACAGCCAGCCAGAGTTACGCTGGACTACCTCAAAACAATCGGCATCGTCAACAACGGCTTGAATGGGCGCGGATATGCCAACCCATATGACCTTGCGGTGAGTCGGGACGGGCGCATCTTCGTTCTGAACCGTTGCGATCCCGCCCGTGCGGCAGCCATTCGCGTGGGTGTCTGCAACTTGGATGAGGACTACCTGTACGAATTTGGCGACGGCGCCGGCAATGGCGATACGCAGTTTCGCTGGCCGGTGTGCTTGGCCATGGACAGCCGGGGCAACCTGTACGTCACCGATGAGCAGAACCAGCGGGTAACCGTCTTCGACGCAGACGGCCAGTTCCTGCGGAAGTGGGGGACGCGCGGCAGCGGCGACGGGGAGTTCAACGGACCGGCGGGCATTGCCGTCGGACCGGATGACACCGTCTATGTTATCGAGCAGCATAACGCCCGGGTGCAAAGGTTCACTTCCGACGGCACCTTTCTTGGCAAGTGGGGCGTCCACGGCAGCGGACTTGGACAGTTCAATCTCCCGTGGGGGGCCGCTACAGACAAGGACGGCAATGTTTACGTAGCCGACTGGCGCAACGATCGCATCCAGAAATTCTCGGCCGATGGGGAATTCTTGGCGGCTTTTGGATCATTCGGGGGTGATGAGGGGCAGTTCCAGCGTCCCACGAGCGTGGCGGTAGACGATGAGGGATTCATTTACGTTGCAGACTGGGGTAATGAGAGAGTTCAGATATTGGATCCCGAGGGTGGCTTCCTGATGCTGCTGCGGGGCGAGGCGACGGTTTCCAGGTGGGCGGAGGAATACTTTGCTGCCAACCCCGAGGAGTGGGCGGAACGCCAGCGTTCGGACCTAATGCCGCAGCTACCGGCGCACTTGAACACGCCCTACCATATTTCGTCTCAGACCGAACCGTTTTTTTGGGGTCCGGTGGCCGTGTCGCTGGACCACGAGGGACGGTTGTACGTGGTAGAGACTAACCGGCATCGGTTCCAGGTCTACCAGAGGCGCTGACCAGACGCGCTTTCAGGCAGCCTTGAGAAATGGGAGGGGCGCACTTACGTGCGCCCCCGAATCATTTTATTCACGAACCCCAACAGCTATGCGGTGGCGGAAAGGCCAGCGGCCTGAATGCCAGCAAGCGCCGCGTCTTCATCCTCCTGTGCCGTGCCCCCGCTGCCGCCCACGGCTCCCACAAGTACGCCGTCCTTGAACACGGGCAGGGCGCCTTGGCCCGGAATCATGTGGCCGCCCTCCATTGCCATCAGTCCGCGGAAGACCGGGGCCATTGCGTTTTCGGTCAGTTCGCCGCTGGCGCGCCCGAAGCAGGACGCCGCGACGGCCTTGGCCCGCGAGATGGCAGGAGTGCGCCACGACGCGCCATCAGTGCGCATCATCGTAATCAGATCTCCTCGCGGGTCAACCACCGAGATGCTCATATTGGCTCCCATTTGGAGCACCTTGGCCTTGGCCGCTGCTAGTATAACTTCCGCTTCCGTCAGAGTCAGACTGGGCATAGTTCACCTCCGAATCAGTAACCAGAATTTCCGTCCGTATTGTAGGCCAGAAACAGCAAATGGGAAATGCCGAACCCGTTCCTGGCATTTATGGGATCCTGGCAGTTACTGTTGCGCCAGGCCGGCTGCGGAAGGGCAGTGTGGGGACAGTTAAGGAGAGTAAAGATCTGTATGTGGGTAGAACGAGTACCACCCGAACCAGTAAGCGTCTTTGGATGGCAGGCGCGGCAGGCGCCGGGATGTATCCTCAGTATTTTCGAGGGCGTCCTCGAAGAGCCTCCATTGTTGTCCGGTATTGTCTACGAGGTCACCATCTGAAGAGAGATGAAATGTACTGCCTGCGCTATCATAGGCCCGGCTTCCTCCGCCAGCCACAGTTACGATAACGACACCTTGGCCGCCCACAACGTCGTTGACAATCTGCCGCTGGGTCAGGATGTCGCGAGGATAGGCGCGGGCCTCATCTCCGAATGCTAGGCCGAATACCTGCTCCTTTATGGTCAGGCTCTCATCCTTGAATCCAACCGGAAACATGGTTTCGGGGTCGGCGCGGTAGGGATAATAAATTGACTTTGGATTGTCTTCGGGCAGATACGAGTCTGCTTCGTATATACCTGTTTCGTTACTGATCACAGTGGTGTCCGGATGCTGTGCCAGCCATTCGCCCCAGGTGGTCAGGACGTTGGGCAGAACCTCGAGGCGAATATCGCTTCCGGCTAGTGGACCCACCACAGGTTCTCCACGGAACTGGTGCCAGAGAGTTTCAGTGGCGCGGTCGTACATGAGCTTGTTGCTGCGGTAGAGCATTCCGGAGGTGCCGAACTCGGTGTTCTCGCCGTTGATCTCGGTGGAATACACGATTCCAGAACCGCAGAGAGTTCAATATGCAAGAGCGAACTGAACGCCCCCTACGATGTCGTTGGCCATCTCATGGGGGTTCAGTACCCGCAAAGGATATGCGCGGTGCTCGCCGTTGATGGAGACTCCGAAGACGCGGTCGCCGGGGTCGAGATAGATGGCCTCTTCGGGAGAGATCGAGGAAGGAAATTGCAGGTCGGGGATACCGTCGCGGCGAACGCCGCCCCATACTATCTCCTCTAAGCGGATTGTGGTGGGCACGTCGGCATACATGAACTCTCCCATTCGCGGGTCAAAGACGATGCCGAACAGTTGTCCCTTCCATCCGTCATAGCCGCTAGGAGCGGCCACCTGGTGGTTTTGAGCCAACCATTCGACCCAATAGTCCCAGTTTGACTGGCCGTATGGCACGATGGCAAATTCGTTCTCGGGAATCTTGTCGCGTATACGGACGAGGAAAGATGTCAAGGTCAGACTTGTCTCCTCGTCCAGCGGAAGCCGCAAGAGCTCCATTAGAACTGGAATAAAAGCCTCATTATGTGAGTAGGCCATTTTGCGGCCCACATCTACCAGCGGATGGTCAAAGAACGCGAACATCAACTCCGTTGGATTGTCTGGGAGATGGCCGAGGTCGTCGGAGTTCAGCGGATTTCTAGCGGGAGGGCCTGGGGGCACTGGTGCCGCCGTGGCCACGGCGGCGGGTGTGTAAACCTCACTGGCCGTGTCCTGTGTCGGGTGGGGTTGATCTGCGGCGGCTGAGGAATCCGGTATGGTGGTCGGGGGAGGCGCGATGATGAAGTTGGAGCGGTCGGGAGTTGGGTCTGCCGAACAGGCCAAGGCCGCCAAAGCCAAAGTTATCGCCAGGGCAATCACGAATAAGCTTGCTTTCAGCTTTGGGGCGTTAGGCATCTTGATTTCCTGAAAATTGGTGCGTGACTGGGGGTCGCGAGGGTTTGTGGGCTTAAGAACTCTCTGAACAAGTCCGTCTTGATGTGGCATAGTCAGGCTGATGAGTCTGACGCTGACCTGGGGTGAGGTTAATGAACCAGCCACCCTTTGCGGACCCGGAATACCAGGGCAGGAAGCGCCGGGAGTGGTTCCTGTAGCAGATGGATGGCCTGATTCCCTGACGGTTGCTGGAGGACCGTATAGGACCATTCTACCCCAGGCTCAGGGCAATCGCATTTGAATGTCCTGATGACATTTGCGGCTTGTCAAGCTTAGTGGCTCCCCGATACAGGGTTATTGCATTTGGCTTGAGGGATTCGGAGTCTGCGCAGGGAATCGAGTACAGCTTTCCGGGACGGGCGGACGTGATGTTGATGAGGAGATTGAGCGGGAAAAACAGGACAGAATTTTCCCCACGAGTTCCCATAGATTCCCAGATTTTCCCATTTAGCCCGTTAATTCGGGTTATTTCCTATCTACGGCACTGCGGTGGAACAAGATTTTTCAAATTCGGTCCCATTATGTCCCATTCCTGCTTTTCCTGGCGTTTGGGCAGGCCATGCCTCTGCGGCTGTCGGCTGACACCAGCCGGGGCGCAGTGAGGTCTGCACAGGCATTGAGCACTATTGATAGAACACATGATCATATGTTATCGAAGACCAAAGGTCTTGGCAAGCGGCAAATGTTTTCTGGACTTCCAAATGCGATTACCCTGCTCCCCGATACAAAAGGATCATATATTCGATCATTGGTCCTGAGTGCTTGTGCAGACTACCCTTGATCTGGCCCGTAATATGGCCCGGGTGGCGGGGGCACAATCTGTACGGACGTATAAAAACAGAGATGGGGCAAAATGGGACTGGAATCGCGAAATTTCTTTCCTACGGAGGCGTTGCAGATAAGTCGCGACGTGATTTCGAGGCCAAAAAAGGGAACGGGTCGAGGAAATCCCGTCCCGTTTCCCGAGGGCACACCGGAAGCTCCTTCGCCGTCCCGACATACCTATATTCAGCCCAACCCAACCTTGTTCAGAGCTTCCCTAAGTCAATCGCGTATAGAGAAGGCGATCAACGACTTGGCGGGGCCACGCAGAATATTCAGGCGGTCTCCCGGAAAAGCTCTCGGCCGATGAGCATCCGGCGGATCTCGCTTGTACCCGCACCTATCTCGTAGAGCTTCGCGTCACGAAGAAGTCTGCCTACGGGAAAATCGTTGATGTAACCGTTGCCGCCGAGAATCTGAATAGCCTGTAGGGCCATCTGAGTGGCCCGTTCGGCCGAGAACAGGAGGCACCCTGCGGCGTCTTTGCGCGAGATAAGTCCGCGATCAGCGGCGCGCGCCACGGCATAGGTGTAAGACTGGCAGGAGGATAGAGCGGTGTACATGTCGGCCAGCTTCGCCTGTATCAGTTGGAACTCGCCGATGGGCTGGCCGAACTGTTCCCGCTGGTGGACGTAGGGCAATACGGCGTCCAAGCAGGACTGCATTATGCCCAGCGGGCCGCCTGTAAGAACCAGGCGCTCGAAGTCCAGGCCGCTCATCAAAACCGCGACGCCCCTGCCCTCTTCGCCTAGAACGTTTTCCTCGGGAATCTCGCAGTCCTCGAATACCAGTTCGCTGGTGCTGGACCCTCGCATGCCCAGCTTGTCCAGCTTGGGAGAGGGGTCATAGCCGGGGAAACCACGCTCCACCAGGAAGGCAGTAATGCCGCTGGATCCCGCAGCGGGATCAGTTTTTGCGTAGACCACAAGCGTATCCGATTCGGGACCGTTGGTAATCCACATTTTGGAGCCATTCAGTACGTAGCGGTCGCCTCGCTTCTCTGCCCGCAGCCGCATGCTCACAACGTCTGAGCCGGCGTCGGGCTCGCTCATGGCAAGCGCGCCCACATGTTCCCCACTGATCAGCTGTGGAAGGTAGCGCCGCCTCTGATCCTCGTTGCCGTTGCGGAAGATCTGGTTGACGCAAAGGTTGGAATGGGCCCCGTAGCTAAGGCCCACACTTGCTGATCCGCGGGAAACTTCTTCCATTACCACCGAATGGGCCAGATAACCGAGGCCGGCCCCGCCGAATTCCTCGGAGACCGTGATGCCCAGCAAGCCGAGATCTCCCAGCCTCGGCCACAGGTCGCGTGGAAATTCGTCAGTCCGGTCGATCTCCTCGGCGCGAGGGGCAATCTCGGCGGCTGTGAATTGACGCACCGTTTCGCGAACTATTTCCACTGTTTCGCCGAGGTCGTGATTCAGCGTTGCCCAGGGAGTGCGACGTGAAGTCATTGCCAATTCCTACGCCGAATTGTTGGGTTGTATACCGGGGGTCAGATGTTGCGGCGGTCAATTACTCGGCGCGCTTTGAATTGTGTACGCTCAAACTCACCGGCTGGCTTCAGTTCCACCAACAGGCTAACGCCGAGAGCGCGGCGCAGAGCGGCGGCGATATCTTCGCGCACCCTGTTCAAGGCCCCAGGATCTGTCTCGCCCAGGACGTATGTGTCCGCCCGAATCTCGGTCTGTACCGTCAGCCGATCCAATTGCCCCGGATCTCGCTCCAAGAGCAGACGGAACTCGCCACCAAACACGTCCATGCCTCTAAGAATGTCCTCAATGCGGGACGGGAATACGTTCTGGCCGCGTACGATTATCATGTCGTCGGCCCTGCCGTAGATGCCTCGAGTCAGCGTCGGATAAGTGCGGCCACAGGGACAGTCGATCATTTCCCATTGCGCGATGTCCCCGGACCAGTAGCGTAGCATTGGTTGCGACGTGCGCTCAGTGTGGGAGTAGACCGGAACGCCCTCGGCGCCGATGGGCAGATTCTGGTGTGTTTCAGCATCAACAAGCTCGGTGTAGACGATGTCCTGCCACAGGTGCATCCCGGTAGACAGGTGGCGGCAGCCGGAGTTGCTCATCCAGGGCGTCATTTCGGCCATGCTGCCCTGGTCAACGACGTAACAGCCGAATGTGTTTTCGATCAACTTGCGGGTAGCCGGGACGCTTGCGCCCGGTTCACCAGAAAAAAACATGAACTTGAAGCCAAAATCCTCCAAAGGATCGAGGCCCATCTGACGTGCCGTCTCCGCCAGATAGAGGGCGTAAGAGGGTGTGCCGTACAGGGCCGACGGCTTCACCATTGCACACCATTCTGCGGCCCGTTCCGTCTGGCCTGGAGCGCCGCTACCGAAAGGGAAACAGGTGGCTCCCAACCGCTCGGCCCCCAGAAGCGCACCCCAGCTGCCAACGTAGAGGCTGAACACGGCGGCCACCATCACCATATCGTCCGGACGCAGTCCTGCGCCCCACAGGATGCGGGCATGGGCCTCTGCAATGCGGTCCCAGTCATTCTTTCCGATGCCGAACACTGTGGGTCGCCCGGTTGTGCCCGAAGTGCCGTGCACTCTGAACACGTCGGTCGGAGGGATACAAAGGAAGCGACCGTATGGCGGGTGCTCCTCCTGCTCCCGTCGTATGTCGTCCTTGGTCAGTATGGGCAGTTCCGCGAACTCCTCCAGGCTCCTCAGATTTTCCGGGTCCACAGGGATCCGTGCGTAGAACTCGCCGTAAAAGCCTGAATTCCGATAGACGTACCGTACCTGCTCCCTCAGCTTGGCGAGAATTACCGCGCCTCGCGCTTCGGGCGGCATGGTCTCCAGCTCGGGCGACCAATATTCTTGATCAGTGGGAGGGACGTAGCTGGAGGAATAGGCTGGAGGCCATATAATTTCTGTCACGTGAGGCTCCGCGGTCTAGCCGTCTCGACGAACATTGGCGAAAATGAAATCGATCATCTCAGAGGTGAAGCTACCAACAGGAAATACGCCGTGCACTCCCATTTCCTGCAGCGGGGCGACGTCGTCCTCAGGTATCGTGCCGCCGACCAGCAGAAGCAAGTCACCCGTCAAACCCCTATCGTAGAGTGCCTTGGTTAGGCGGGGCATCAGGCGCAGGTGAGCTCCAGATAAGATGCTGATGCCCACGACGTCAGCGTCTTCCTGCAGGGCGGTCTGCGCTACCTGGTCGGCAGTTACTCGCATTCCCATGTAGACCACCTCTATACCGGCGTCTCGCATGGCCCGCGCGATGACCTTCACACCGCGGTCATGCCCATCCAGGCCAAGCTTGGCGAGCAGGACCCTAGGCGGCGTTTGTGGATTGTTGGTAGTCAAGCTGAAGTGCCTCTCTCCGGGTTTAGCATCGCTACCTGCAAATCAGGCCTTCTGGAATTCGCAGTGTCCGTTTTCTGTCTCGACCAGCGTTCTACCGCAGGCGATGGCGTGGTGCTTGGCGGCCATGACGGTCGGCGGCTGGTCGAAGACTACGGTTGCGTCAGGCTGCCCGCAATCTTCTATGTGTTCTTCGACAACCAAGGGAGCTTCATCCCGGAAGATGGTGCGACCCCTCCAATGCCGGACAAGGCCAAGCGCAATAGGCCGTCTCGGTCGCCCTGCGTCTCTTTCAACTCCGCAGCTGACTTTCGGGCAGATTCAAGGAAAACCAACACATACCGGCCCGCGACATCGAATACCCGTACGCAAGTCATCAATTAACACTAAGCCGGAACCGAAAAATAAACAAGTGTACCCGGAAACAAGCAGGCCAATCGCGTCTTGATTTCAGCTGCTCAGCAGGTTGGGGCGGAGGAGCTGGCATTGCCGGTTTGCAGGGGCTGTTTTTTTCTATTCCACTCATTTCCGATCATTTCCGCCATTCCGGGCTGGCCACTGGTTCAAATCAGGCCCACCGGGATGTCAGTCGGGTTCTGTTTGCCATCTGTTATAGACATAGAACATATGTTATACAAAGGGGCGCAGGCTTGGCAAGGGGCGAGTGTCAGCGAAATGAGATTCCAGGCTTGAAGACGCGATTGCCCTGGGAAACAAGTTGTCCCTAAAATGTTTTGTTGTGACTCTTCGCTCTTTGTAAGAAGTCCATTCTCCGAATGTATCTTGAGTTCCATTCCAAGTTGGCGCATTTCGTCAAGGACACTGAAGAGGCCAATCACTCGAGTGGAAGACGAGGCCCCAGGCACCAGTTCTATGGTCGGTAGTTTGATGGCCAACCATTCATAACCGGAATGTTGCGAAGCAGTCCTGCGTCGAATGGATTTCTGAATTCCTATGCCCGCCACCAGCTGCTCCATAGATAAACCTGCGACCCCGCCGAGAGGAAAGAGACTCAACAAGCCCATAATCCCATAAATAAGATTCGGAATGTTTTGCTGCATTGTTCACCAACTCGAAAAACAGTTCGCAAACAAGGAGATGAGCATTCGCCGAACCAAGCCCAGACCTATACAAGGCATCTCCAACCATATTGGTAAGCCCGGCGGCTTCCCGCAAGTTGGTAAATTGAGTCAGGAGCAGGACGGTGCCTATGGAGCCGGGTGTCTCGGCCTCATAAGCATTTGGATCCACTCTCGCCTCGGCAAAAACCCGAGACAATCCCGAATTGTTGAGTGATGTTCTGACCTGCTAGCCGATTGGCAGCAGCAGAAGGCAGCGCGGACCCTTGCGCCTCCAAAGCGAGAGAAAAACCGTGCACCACGAGATCGCAGGGGGATGGATGCTCGTACCTTCTGTCAGGCCGACGAGGGCGTCCGGTTCTGGGAATGTACGCACGCTGTGTTCACATTTAGGGAATTGTGCAGCAATACGGTGCGAAAATCCGAAATGTCTTGGGAGGAACGGTTTCCGTTCTTTCTCGCCGGGTGTTAGAAAAAGCGATCCCGCATAGGGCGGGAGGGGTGAGTTGCTCGTAGACCGGGTCTGCAACCGTCCGAACGATTTCCAGCGTCGTCGCCCCCGGCAACTGTGTACTATCGGGCCGGAAAGGGCCGTGGGAACAGGCAAAGCCCTCAATTTTAATGCGAACTACCGCACTTCCTATCGCATATTCCACCAGACGGTCGTCGGCCAGTTAGAAAATGTCGGTTTCCAGTCGGTCGACACCTAATCTATCGAGCAGACCCTCCGGTAGCATCGTATAGATTGCACCGGAGTCAACCATCGCCTCAACGTAGACGAATTCCTCGAGAGATGGGTCGCCACCTTCGAGCCGTGCGTAGAACGTTCCGACTACCGGCATTTCTCCCCAACCGCCACAAAGGACTAAAAAACGCCTGGGTCCAGGTACTCGCCGTAAACGTCGCGGAGGGTGTCCAGGATCTCGCCTTCTGTGGCCAGAGCGTTTACAGCAGCCAA
This sequence comes from Dehalococcoidia bacterium, assembly GCA_965262865.1. Lineage (GTDB taxonomy): Bacteria > Chloroflexota > Dehalococcoidia > Lucifugimonadales > UBA3495 > VXOI01. The sequence continues at coordinate 3,257,205 of OZ253565.1, read as the reverse complement.
GGTCGAGGGCATCAAATTGGCATTGTCTTTGGCGGCCTGTTTCAGCGATGAGAGAGCGCCTCGGACATCGGTGGAGCTTCGGTTGCTGCGGGCCTCGGTCAGGCGGCCCCTCTGCCATTCTTCCTCTTCAGGGTCAAACTGGAACAGTTCGAGCTTCTGCTGGTTCTCCGACTGGTACTGGTTGAGGCCCACGATTACATGCTGACCGGACTCGATGCCCCGCTGGTACTCGTAAGCGGAACGGGCGATCTCGCGCTCGATGTAGCCGCTGCTGATGGCCTGCAAGATGCCGTCGCGCATGGAGCCGGCGCCCATTTCGTCGATTCGGTTGATGTATTCCAGAGCGGCGTTCTCGATGTCGTTGGTCAGAGTCTCAACGAACAGCGAGCCTCCCAGCGGGTCTGCGGTGGCCGCGGCGCCGGATTCGTGGGCTATGATCAACTGCGTCGCCAGTGACATGCGCATGGCGTCTTCCGAGGGAATGTCGTAGGCCTCATCGTAGCCGCTGACGTGGAGGGATTGGGTTCCTCCCAGAACGGCGGCCAAGGCCTGAAGCGTACCCCGTGCGATGTTGTTCTGGGCGTCTTGACGCATAAGAGTGGAACCCAGGGTTTGGGTGTGGAAGCGCATACGCATGGACTCAGGGCGGGTAGCGCCGTAGCGATCTTTCATAATGCGGGCCCACATGCGGCGAGCGGCGCGGAACTTGGCGATTTCCTCGAAGATGTCGTTGTGGACGCCAAAAAAGAAGGACAGGCGGGGTGCAAAGCTGTCCACGGGCATGTTGCGGGCGAGGGCCGACTCCACATAGGCCATGCCTTGCGCGATGGTGAAGGCCAGCTCCTGCACCGCGTCGGACCCGCTCTCGCGGGTGTGGTAGCCGGAGATGGAGATGGTGTACCAGTTCGGCACGTTTGCAGTACAGAATTCGACAATGTCGGTCGTCAGCTTGAGCGAAGGTTCAGGGCTTAGTGCGAAGGTCTTCTGGCCATGAAATTCCTTGAGGGAGTCGTTTTGAACTGTTCCCCTAAGGGCCGCCCAAGCGACGCCCCTGTCTTGGGCCACGGCAAGGAACATGCTGAGCAACACAATAGACGGGTGGTTGATGGTCAACGATACGCTGACTTGGTCCAAGGGGATCTCGTGGAACAGGTCGTTCATATCCCTGACGGTGTCGATAGCGACGCCCAGGCGCCCGACCTCTCCTTCGGCCAATTCGTGGTCGGAGTCGTAGCCGGTGAGAGTCGGGTGGTCGAAGTCAGTGCTGATTCCGGTCTGGCCGTGCTCCAGCAGGAAGCGATACCGCTCATTGGTAGCCTGTGCGGTGCCGAAGCCGGCGATCTGGCGCCGTGTCCAGAGCCGCCCGCGGTACATATCAGGATATGGACCGCGGGTGAAGGGAAACTCCCCGGGACGGCCAAGGTCGCGCTCGAAGTCGATGCCAGCGGCGATCTCCGGCCCGTATACAGGCCTGACTTCGAGCCCTGAGAGCGTTCTGTATTCCTGCTGGCGGGAGTTGGCGCCTTCGCTCATTTCCCTTCCTCTTGTGTGTGTTTGGCTCGTGTTTGCCGGTAGGGTTAGCCGACCCGGACGTACTTGTCGATGCTCTTTTCGGCGGTGAGTGCCAGGTAAAGATCGCCGTGGGCGTCCACCCAAGAGCCGTGGGCCGACCGACCCGGGAAGCGCTCGAGCACCTTGCCCTCGCCGTCGAGGACGCTGACCTGGGGAGGTTTGCCGTCCTCGGGACGTTCGCTGGTGTAGAAGATGCCCTCGCTGTCCTGCGAAATGTCCAGTGGCCGCTGCATGTCGGTCCACATGGTGATGTACTCACCATCGGGCGAGAAGACCTGCACACGGCTGTTCTCGCGATCGCACAGGTAAATGCGCCCGTCTTGGCCTACGATCAGGCTGTGGGGCAGGTGGAACTGGTTGGGGCCGCCCTTGCCCGGTTCGCCCCAGGAGGAGATCAGATCACCGGCGGCGCTGAACCGGTGCACCCGGGCGTTGCGGTAGCCGTCGGAGACGTAGAGGTCGCCGCTGGGGGATGGTACCAACTCGGTCAGGTAGTTGAACGGCCCGGCGGAGCGGGGGCAGACCTCTCCGGCGACTTCGCAACCGGTGTCCGAGAATTCTCCCGGTGTGCCGATTGTGAGCAGAGGAGTTCCGTCGAGGGTGCACTTCTGAGCGATGCTGCCCTCACGGTCGGTCAGGTACACGATATCGTCGGCGATGTAAATACCATGGGGGTTTTCGAACCGCCCACTGCCCCACGAACTCACGTAGTTGCCCTCGCGGTCGAAAATCACCACAGGTGGCTCGGCACGCTGAAAGGCATAGACCCGGTCCTGAGAGTCGGCGGCGACGGCGCTGACGGTGCCAAAGGTCATTCCGTCCGGCAGCCTCGCCCAATCCTCGATTACCTCATAGGTATACTTGCCGCTTCCTACAGTAGCCAAAGCAAGTCCCTCCTTATTTCCGGCACGTTTCGGTGAAATATGGCCGCTACCATACTACCATAGCGGTGGGACAGACACGGTGATGTAACACTATCCTTGTCCGTTGTATAGATAATGAGGACCATCAGACGGGATGGTCCAGTCATCATAGAACTGGTGGATGTAAGGCAGAAGACGTGCCGCCATCTGGCGGGTAGTCAAAGTTTCAGGATCGATTGGGCGCGATAATTGCTCGCGCAGTTCCTTGGCAACCTGCTCCTCGTCGACCTTCACGAATCTCCCTCCACTCAGCACGACTTCGCCATTGATCAGCACTGTATCAACATGGGTGGACTTTCCCCGGTATACCACGGCATTCACGGCGTCAGTTCCAATATCGCCAGAACTTTCGAAGTAAGGCGAGGTCATTGCATCCCAGTCCAGCAGGACAATGTCGGCGTATCGGCCCGGCTCCAGCACGCCTATGCGTTCGTCGAAGCCTGTGGGACGAGCTGCGTTGGCGGTGGCCATCCGCAGGGCCTGATGGGTGTCCAGGGCCGGACGTTCCAAGCCGGGCTGGCGGTGCAGCTTGGACGCGAGCCGCATTTCCTGGAGCATATCATCATCGTCATTGAGGGCGGTGCTGTCTGTTCCTATTGCCACGTTGACGCCGCCAGCCAGCATGGCGTTGACCGGTGCGATGCCGTTCTTTAGCCGCAGGTTAGAGCTGGGGTTGTGGCAGACCGAGGTGCCGTTGGCGGCCAGTAGCTCGATGTCGCCTTCGGTCAGCCACACAGAATGGGCGCAGGATAGCTCAGGGCCAAGGAAGCCGAGATCGGCGAGGTGGGCCACAGGTGTCTTACCCCAGGTGCGGATACCGAACTCCTTCTGATACCAACTCTCCACAAGGTGCATGTGGACTGCGGTCCCATACCGTGCGGCATACTCCTTGGTTCGGTGGAAGAAGTCGTCGGATGCCCACTGGACGTTGCTGGGGCTCAGCAGCACGGAGACGAGCCCTCCAGACGCCTCGACTCCGTGGCTCTCCCGAAATGACTCGAAAAACGAGAAATAATCGTCCTCTGAAAGGTCGGTGACTACCAGGTACTGGCGCACGGCAGCGGCCAAGTCGGTGGGAAGACCTGACAGGAACGCGTTGTCGTCGTGATACACGACTCGATTCTGGCCCCTGTAATAGACGGAGTAGGCAGTCCGCATTCCGGCCCCGCCAAACCCGCTGAGCACCTGTTCGGACTCCTCGGCCATCCCATTGGTGGGAGTCCGCGGGTGGTTGTACATCACCGAGGTGGTCCCCGACTTGATCATCTGGATAGCGGTGTACAGGGTGATCAGCCGCCAGTCGACAGGCCGGCGTCCCCACCCTTCCACGATCCAAGACTCCAGGCAACCGTCGACCGTACCGAGCTGTAGCGTGGAGATACCTCGCCCGTGGTGATGGGAGTTGGTGAGGCCCGGCATAACCAGAAAGCCCGGGCCTCCGATGACCTCGTCGACTTGGCGGCCCTTGAGTTCATCGTAGGTCCCTACCGCTTCAATTACCCCATCGCTTTGCAGTATTGCGCCGTCGCTTATGACGCGGCTGGCTGAAGGGCCGGTTCCCGCCTCGCAGATGATGTATCTTCCTCGAATCAGGGAAGTAGCCATGCGGTTCTCCTGCTGGGGTGATTGCGCCTATCATATGGGCGTTGCATGCCGTGTCAAGATAGCGTGTCGGCTATAATGCACCCGCGGAATGATGTTGAAATAGAGTTCCTGGAGGTTGGGAGATGGCAGGACTGGAAGGCAAGGTTGCCCTAGTAACAGGTGCTGGGGGAATGCGCGGCGTGGGCCGGGCGACGGTGATGAAGCTGGCCGGGCTGGGCGCCGACATTGCGCTGACCGATGTGCACCGGGAGACGGACGACCTGCCGCCCCACGAGGTGCGGAACAGTTGGCGTGGCATTGACGCGGTGACCGAGGAAGTAGAGGCAGCGGGCCGGGAGGCCTTTCCGGTCTACTGCGACCTCGGCGACAGCTCCCAGATCGAGCGCATGGTTGAACAGGTGATCGACCGTTACGGGCGCATCGACATTTTGGTCAACAACGCCCGGGCCATCATCGGCAGGGACAAGGTGCCTGTAACCGAGCTGGAACAGGAAGTCTGGGAGCATTTCCTGCGTATCAACTCCACCGCCCCGTACCTGCTCACCAAAGAGGTGGGCCGCCGGATGATCGATGCGGGCAACGGCGGGCGGATCATCAACATCGCATCCAACGCGTCCAAGCAGGCCAGTGCGACGGGAGCGGCCTACAGTGCATCAAAGTTCGCAGTGCTTGGGTTGACGCAGGCTTCCGCGCTGGACCTGGCTCCCTATGGCATCACGGTCAACGCCGTCTGCCCTGGGCCGATCAACACTGACCGGATGAGCTACTGGGAACGTGACCAGGCTGCAGACCGAGGAATCTCGCAGGAGGAGTTTCGCAGCCAGGTAGTGCAGGCGGGCGCCCAGGCCAGTCCGCTTGGGCGCATCGCCGAGCCGCAGGATGTGGCCAACATGGTGGCGTTCCTAGCCAGCGACGATGCATCTTTCGTTACCGGGCAGGCCTACAACGTTAATGGCGGGGTGCTGTTCCACTAGGCGTCGTCGGGACCAATGCGGCCTCTCGGAGGGCGGCCTTCAGCAGGCTGCTGCTCCCAGCGGCACCCTCTGCCTCCGGAGCGGTTCGCGCACCATCAAGGTCAGCGCTGCCGCGATGACTGACAAAGCCATCATCAGGACGAAAGCCGAATCGTAGCTGCCTCTCAAGTCGAATATCCAGCCGCCTGCGAACGCGCCCAGCCCACCTGCAATCTGGTGGATCATCGAGACCATACCGGTCAGGGTGCCGAGCCGATGCGGACCATAGATGTTGCCCAGGAACACGACGGTGAGTGGCGCGGTTATCAGGAAAGTGAACCCGTAGAGCAGTCCGAAGACCAAGATAGCCGGGGTGCTCTGAAGCGGTAGTATCAGGGCGAAGATGCCGATGCGCATGAGGAAGCACAGCGCGGTCGGCCTGGCTGCACCGGATGCGTCGGCCATCAACCCGGCGACGATGATGCCCAGCAATCCCATCACCCCCATCCACGCCAGCAGGTTTCCAGCCAATACGTCGCCGACGCCCTGGTCCTGGGCGAAGGCCACGATGTGGGTGGCAACGAAGAAGTCCTGAACGCCGCAAATCCCGTAGATTCCCACCAGCAAGAGGAACGGGCCAGACGTCAGAGCCTGCTTCACGGTAAGCGGCTGCGGGACCGGGTCGTTACCAGTAAGGGATGGTGAGGCTTCCAATTCTGCTGGTGGTCCTGGGCGTACCACCAGCAAGGTAAGAGGAAGCAGGATCGCAATATTTGCCACTGCCAGCACAGTGTAGGAAGTGCGCCAACCGATGGTTGCCAGTGCCGATGCCAGAGCAGCGACGATGACCAACTGGCCTATAGCGTTTCCTGATACGGCCATGCTAGTGGCAATGCCTCGCCGCTCAACGAACCATTGGCTCACCATGACGACCACGGGAGCTATGGAGGTGCCCGAGTTGCCCAAGGCGTAGACGACGCCGTAGACCAGGAAGACCTGCCAGGACGAATGGACCTGCCCCATCAGGCTGAGTCCGGCGGCGCTGATCAGTACCCCGATGGCGATGGCTCCCTTCAGGCTCCATCGGTCCACCAGCCGCCCCACGAACGGCATGGCCACGGCCGAGACCAACATGAACATGGTTACTGCGAGGGACAGCGTGGAGCGACTGACCTCCAGATCCTCGGACATGGGCTTCAACATCAGGCCAAAGGCAAAGCGAGAGCCGCCGCTGAAGAACAGGATGGCGAACCCCGCCCCCAGGATCAACCAGCTGTAGTTGACGCGATTCACGCGGGTGTTCCTACCCTGTCATTCTTTTGAGGGGATTGGTCTGGAAGCTACGGCGGGACTGCCGGGTGGGAGCAGGCCGGACGCTTACTCCGGGGGAAGCAAACAGGGACAGATTGAACACCTGCCCCTGCGGGTGTGATCATCCTTTAAGCGGCGTGGCTGCTTACTTAAACAGGCCCTTGACTGTCTTGATGACGCGCTCCTCGTTGGGGAGGTAGATGTTCTCCAGGGCGCGACTGTAGGGCACGGGGGTGTGGGGAGCGGTTACACGGGACGGCGGGGCGTCGAGGTAGTCGAAGCCCTCCTCGGCGATGCGGGCGCAGATCTCGGAGGCGAGGCTGCAGACAGGGGTGTCCTCGTCTACGACGACGATGCGGTGGGTCTTGCGCACCGACTCCAGCACATGGTCGTAGTCGATGGGTGAGATACTCAGGAGGTCCACGACTTCGGCGTTGATGCCCTCCTTGGCCAGTTCCTCGGCGGCGTTGTTGGCGACCCAAGTCATCTTGGAGATGCCGACGAGGGTGACGTCGGTACCCTGGCGGATGGTGCGGGCCTTGCCGATGGGGAAGGTGTACGGTTCTTCAGGCACGGGGCCACGGTTGGTATACAGGCCCTTGTGCTCGAAAAACACCACCGGGTCGTCATCGCGGATGGCTGCAGTCAAAAGCCCTTTGGCGGTGTAGGGGTCGGAAGGCGCCACGCCCTTCAGGCCCGGGATGTGACTGAAGATGGAGTAGTAAGACTCGGAGTGCTGGGCGGCGCTGCCGAATCCTGCGCCGATACGTGTGAGCATCACGAATGGGACCTTGACCTGGCCGCCGAACATGTAGCGCATCTTGGCGGCGTTGTTCAGCATCTGGTCCATGCAGACGCCAATGAAGTCGACGAACATCAGCTCGGCGATGGCGCGCATGCCGGTGGACGCGGCACCGATGGCAGTGCCAACGAAGGCGGCCTCGGACAGCGGAGTGTCGAGAACGCGCTGGTTGCCGAACTGCTGGATGAGGCCGACGGTGGTGCGGAAGGGCCCGCCCCAGGCATCGACGATGCCCAAGTGCTCGCGACCCGCGCCGCCGGCGATTTCCTCGCCCATGATGATGACCGATTCGTCGCGCTCCATCTCTTGGCGAATGGCCTCGTTGATGGCCTCGCGTACCTGCAATTCCCTGGTGGCGGTGGCTGTCGTCATCGCTCTCTCCTGTCGTTGACGGGCGCATGGCTGTGCGCCCCTACATTGAACTTGCTTAAGTGCAGTCGTCCGGACCTGAAGGCTAGGCGGGCATGTTGACGCCGCGTCGCATCATGTCCAGAGGATAGTCGACATAAACGTCCTCGTAGAGCTCGTGGGGTTCGGGCAGTGGCGAGGCGTCGGCGAAAGCAACCGCTTCCTCCATCAGAACGCCGATTTCGGCGTCAATGGCGTCGAGTTCTTCGGCGGTAATTTCGCCCTGCGGAATCACGGATTCTCGGAAGAGCTTGAGCGGGTCGCGCCCCCGCCAGTGGTCTTCCTCTTCCTTAGTGCGGTAGGACAGAGGGTTGTCGAACACGGTATGGCCGTAGAAGCGATAAGTACGGCATTCCAGCAGAGAGGGGCCCTCGCCGGCGCGAGCGCGGGCAACAGCCTCACGGGCGGCATCGTAGACGGCGAATACGTCCATGCCGTCGACGTGGATGCCGGGCATGTCGTAACCGGCGGCGCGGTCGGAGACGCGACTGGTCGAAAGGGCGTACTCCACCGGGGTGGACTCGGCGTAGCCGTTGTTCTCACAGCAGAAGATGACGGGCAGCTTCCAGACCGAGGCGAGATTCATGCACTCGTGCAGGACGCCCTGGTTGGCGCCGCCGTCTCCGAAGAAGGCCACGGCCACCCGCTGGTTATTGAACTTGAGCTTGGAGGTCAGGGCGGCGCCCACGGCGAGCGGGACGCTGCCGGCGACGATGCCGTTGGTTCCGAGCATGCCCTTGCTCATATCTGCGATGTGCATGGAGCCGCCCTTGCCCTTGTTAGGGCCGGTGGCCCGGCCGAACAGCTCGGCCATCATGCCCTTTGGGTCGACTCCCTTGGCGATGCAGTGGCCGTGGCCGCGGTGGGTGCTGCCGATGTAGTCGTCGTCGCTCAGGTTGGCGCAGACGCCGGTGGGCACGGCCTCCTGTCCGGCGGACGAATGCACGGAGGCCGACATTCCGCGCTGTCCGGTTTCAGGGATTCCGCGCTCTTCAAAGTCGCGGATGGTCTTCATGGTTCGGTAGAGCTTCAAAAGTGATGCGCGGTCGAGGTCCATACTACCCCCGAATAGCGAAATCTAGATTTGGAATGAAGTTGTTTCGTATCAGGACGAAATTTTCCCAATACTAGCACGAGGGCAACCTATGTCAATAGAATGGGCCTTTGCCGGCGGGGCCATCGCAAGGTCCTAACATGCCACCCTTTGCTAACGCTCAGGGTCTCGGCGGCATGGTTGAGATTCTTCGCTCCGCTCAGAATGACAGGGAGTGACGGCAACTTTGCAAACGTCCCAATAATGCCGACAGGGCCAAGGCATTTGACCCAAGAGGTTCCGTGGCGGGACGTGCACGGGCGTGAGTTAATCCGGGATGGTCGCGGACAGTTGCGGCAATGCCGCATGTCAGTTGGCGCGGGACAAATGGGACGGGAAACGGCCGATGGCGTCCCATAATTTCCCATTTCGTCCCATTTTTGGCCCCTGCTCAGATAGGAATCAGCCGGTCCAGGAGGGGGAATTCTGTTTTGGCCCCATTGTGTCCCACTTCGTCCCATCAGGGTCGCCGGGTAGCGACCTGGTCGACGACACGGGGCGGGCCAGGGGAGATAGTGGAACGTCGTCTGAGTGAGGAAGAATTTTTATTATTCCGATCATTTCCGATCATTTCCGCCATTATTTTCGGAATCCGGTTGGAAAATCAGGGTTGCCGGGAGCGATCTGGTCGACGACACGGGGCGGGCCAGGGGAGATAGTGGAACGTCGTCTGAGTGAGGAAGAATTTTTATTATTCCGCTCATTTCCGCTCATTTCCGCCATTATTTTCGGAATCCGGTTGGAAAACTCAGGGTCACCGGGAGCGATCTGGTCGACGACACGAGGCGGGCCAGGGAGCGTCGTTTGAGTAAGGAATATTTTTAATTTTCCGATCATTTCCGCCATTATTTTCGGAATCCGGTTGGAAAATCAGGGTTGCCGGGAGCGATCTGGTCGACGACACGGGGCGGGCCAGGGGAGATAGTGGAACGTCGTCTGGCCAAGGAAGAATTTTAGTTTTCCGGTCATTTCCGGTCATTTCCGCCATTATTTTCAGAATCCGGTTGGAGATGGAACAAGGATGCGTAGCCAGCACAGTTATCGAACATGTGTTTCTATCATACTAACTCACTGTTCTGTTAGCAAGGGTCGAACGTCAGAACATGAGCGTTCCTTACCAGGTGTTGGGGTCATCCGGTTGTCCCGCGGGCAATGCCGCTGACCCGCATTGGCATTGGGGCCCAGATTCCCGCCCTCGACCAGATCAGGGCAGGTTCCGTGCCGTGGTGACTGTGGGAGGAAACGAGGCAAGGGCGGGTTACAAACCCGCCCTACTTGTTGCGCAGCACATATAGTGAAACCTTGGCACTGGCCGGGAGGGGATTTTTCGCTGTGTTCGGAATGTCATGCCTCTGGGCGACGTGAATGCACGTTCGAGGTCTTACTCAGAGGCGAGGGTAACTGTTATGGGTTCCCCGGGTGCGGCGGAGAGGGTTGCGGCGGCGCTTCCGTTGGGGACGGCCACCTCGAGGTAGCCGTGGCTTCCGACGAGGGCAATCAGGCCAAGAGACGCAGGACCGTCGTTGAAGGTACGGCTCAGACGGGTGATGGCGCGACCCCGGATGCGAATTTCGTCTATGTGGCGGCTTTCGATAAGGCTCAAGGGGATGCTGCTGACCAGATTTCCGTACACATCGCAGTAGATAATCTCGCCCCTAAAGGCTTCCGGGTCGACACGAGGCTGGGGGACAGGGAGGTATTCCAATTCAGGGATGGGTTCGCCCATGGATTCGGGGGGCACTCCAAGGGAGAGGTGGGCGGCGACGGGAGTGAATATGTCGCGTCCGTGGAAGGTGCTGCTGACGGGGTGGAGCCAGTAGTCCGGGTTGGTCAGGTGGAAGGCCTGGAGCGAGGCCGGTAGTGCCACCGGGCCTGACACTGCGGCGGGGCCGGACACAGTGGCCGGGCCTGACAGGTACTCCTGCAGCACGCGGCTCAACAGGCCGTTGTCGGGGGCTACGAATGAGGCGTGGGGTGTCCGTAGCAGGATGGGACGCCGGGACGTTCCCACGCCGGGGTCAACTACGGCAACGTGGATGGCGTCGGCCGGGAAGTACCGGTAGCTGACTCCGATGGCGAAGGCTCCCTGGGAGATGTTCTGCGGGGCGACCTGGTGAGTGAGGTCAACCAGGCGCAGGCCGGGGTTGATGCCGAGGGCGACGCCCTTCATCACGCCGGCGTAGGAGTCGGCCAGTCCGAAGTCGGTAGTGAAAACGAGCAGGGGGCAGCTCATGGTGCAATCGGACGACTGAAACAGGTGCGTTTCATTTGGGCCGGCGATTCGCCGCAGTCTCCCGACTTACAGGAGACGCACGACAAATATCGAGAGAACGATGAAGACGGCCGACAGGACAATGGTGAACTGGAAAAGGGTCTTTTCTGCGCCACGTCGAGTCCGAACGGTGGACTGTGCGGAGCCGAAGAGGCCGCCGCTGCCCTCCTTGACCTGGGCCAGAATGATCACCAACAATAACACCGAAACAAGGAGCTGTGCTAAGAGTATTGCTGTGTCCATCTAACTTTCTTCAGTACCTTTCTGGTTGGGTGGTCGTCTTCAGTTCCGGAGCTAGCCGGCTTCTGTTTTTGCCTGTTCCAGGGCAGCGGTCACCAACTGGTTGACCAGATCGGGCTTTGCCTGGCCTCGGGTGATTTTCATCACCTGGCCCACGAGGAACTTGGCGGCGGATTCCTTGCCGCTGAGATAGTCGGCGACGGCTTGGGGGTTGGCTTCCAATGCCTCTCGCACCGCGGGCTCTACTGAGGATGTGTCGCTAATCTGGGTGTAGCCCCGTTCCTGGACGATCTGCTTTGGGGATGCCCCCGAGCTGTAGGCTTCATCCAGAACAGCCTTCCCCATGGTGACGCTTATGGTTCCTTCGCTAACCAGTCCTATTAACTGTACCAGATGTTGCGGGGTAACCGGCGATACAGAAATGTCGCGATTTTCCTGGTTGAGGAGGGCAGAAAGATCGCCGAGCATCCAGTTGCCCACCTGCTTGGCATGGGACTCCAGTGCGGAGCCCTCCGAAGCAGGTAAAAGAACTGCCGTCTCGAAGTAGTCGGCCATGGCTTTGCTGCTGGTGAGCAGTCGGGCATCATACTCGGAGAGGCCGTAATCTTCCTGGAACCGGGTGCAACGCTGCGGGGCGAGTTCCGGCAGGCGCTCGCGAATTTCCTTCACCCAGGATGGGTCGATGTCGAGAGGCGGCAGGTCGGGCTCCGGGAAGTAGCGGTAGTCGTGGGCGTCCTCCTTGCTGCGCTGCGAGACGGTCACGGCGCGCCCTTCGACCCAGCCGCGGGTTTCCTGAACGATGCGGCCGCCATCCTCCAGCACCTGGCGCTGTCGCTCGACCTCGTAGTTGAGGGCCTGGAACACCGAGCGGAAGCTGTTCATGTTCTTGATCTCTGTCCGGTTGCCAAACTCCCCGCTGCCGACAGGGCGGATGCTGATATTGGCATCGCAGCGGAAGCTGCCGTCCTGCATGTTGCCGGTGGATACTCCGAGGTATACCAGGAGCGAATGCATGGTAGTCAGGTAGGCGCGTGCCTCTTCGGCCGATCGCATGTCGGGCTCGCTGACAATCTCCATGAGCGGGACGCCGGAACGGTTGACGTCCACGAGGCTGTAGCCGCCGTTGCCGCCGGGGAAATGTTGCAGCTTGGCCACGTCTTCCTCGAGGTGAACGCGCGTAACGCCGACGGACTTGATGGCGCCGTCTGTTTCTATTTCCAGGCGGCCGTTGATGGCGAGGGGGAGGTCGAACTGGGAGATCTGGTAGCCTTTCATCAGGTCGGGATAGGGATAGTTTTTGCGATCGAATTTGGTAAGGCGGGGAATGTCGCAGTTCAGTGCCAGTCCGGTCATTACCGTGAACTCGACGGCGCGCCTGTTTATGACGGGCAGCGCGCCCGGCAGGCCGAGGCACACGGGACACACACGGCTGTTGACCGGGGCATCCTGGTAGTCTGCGCGGCAGGAGCAGAACATCTTACTCTGCGTCTGCAACTGTACGTGGACTTCCAGTCCTATAACTGTTTCGTATTCCATTCCCTAATTAGACCCGTTCTGATTGGCTACTAGACTATACGGCTTCCACCACGGCGTTGGACTCGATGAACTGGATGATCCATTGACGGACGACGTCTGCGGTCTGATCCTCCACCGGGACGTCGTGGTAGAGGGAGCCGTCCAGGCACTCCTGCAGGTAGCGGGCGGCGCTGGTGGCGTGGGAGGCGTCTGCGCCTGGGATGATAACAGCAGGTACCCGAAGGGCCATCAGCTCGATGGGCTCCGGCCCGGTGGCGGTGTCGCGGTCGAAGAGCGCCTGGCCCATCAGGGCGACCATGGCCAGGTAGCGTGCCTGGTCCTGCCCAGTGAAGCCAGCGGCGAAGGACTCGTCGGTGCAGATGGTCGAGGCCCATGGGCCGGCCTTTGGCTCGGCCCAGAAGCCACGTCCTTTTTTCGCAAGGTCCACGACCGGGGCCAAGCCCTTCTCCTTTACGTAATCAATGTGGGACTGGAAGCGGGCCAGCCCGTTCTGTCGCCAGCGGACGCCTCCGACAGGCCAGTGCAGCAGGAGCCCCAGCGTGGCTTCGGGGTAGGCGACGCCGAAGGCGGTGGCGGCGGAGCATCCCATACAGCCACCCAGGACGAAGGCTTGCGGGATGCCCAGAACGTCGAGCAGGCCTTTGGCTTCGTGGGCGTAGGTGGCCCAAGAAACGCGCTCCACCCTGCCGCCCGACAGGCCCGCCTCTCGCCGGTCGTAGGCGATGCAGGTGTAGCGGTTTGTGAGGGTCTCCAAGGGGTTCATGCTGGCCCATACGCCGGAGGTGGTCCACTTTTCGATGGTGGAGTCGAAACCGCCAGGGGCCATCAGCAGCAAGGGAGTGCCGGAGCCACGCACTTCGTAGCGGATGTTGATCCCGTTAATGGCGGCGTATGGCATACCGGCTCCTTATGATGACGACATAGGTGGATTGCGGCGGCAGTCCACCATTCCCGGGTATCAAAGGGTGTGTGACAAACTACTTGCGTAGAGTATTAATCTGGCGTGATCCTGCCTTAGTTATTCCTGCATAGCTAACGAGACGCCCTCACCCAAACCCTCTCCCAATGGGAGAGGGGACCGGTCACATATCCTCAAAGACCGTGGCGAGCAGTTTACCTGGGACCGGATGAGCTACCTTGTGACAATCAGGTGGCCAGACCGTTGGAGCGAAGCATTACCTGAGCGGTGGCGCCGATGTCCGCGGGGGTGGGAATAATATTGGCGCCGGCCTCGCGGAAGGCCCTAACTTTGGCCTCGGCGGTGGCGCTTTCGCCGGTGATAATCGCTCCGGCGTGTCCCATGCGCTTGCCCGGAGGGGCGGAGGCTCCGACGACAAGGGTGGCGATGGGCTTGCTGAATTCCGCGCCGATGTAGGTCGCGGCATCCTGCTCCAAACTACCGCCAATCTCACCGATGAGAACCACCGCGTCGGTGTCGTCATCCTCTTGGAAAAGGCGGAGCACTTCGACGAAGCTGGTGCCGATGATCGGGTCGCCGCCGATGCCGACGCAGGTGGACTGGCCGATTCCCAGTCCTGTCAGTTGGCCGACGGCCTCGTATGTCAGAGTGCCGCTGCGGGAGACGATGCCGACCCGTCCGGGCAGGTGGATCGCTCCGGGCATGATGCCCACCTTGCAGCGTGCCCCCGGGTTGATGAGTCCGGGGCAGTTGGGGCCGATGAGCCGCACCGCCTGGTCTTCGAGATAGCGGGCCACCCTCACCATGTCCTGCGCAGGGACGCCTTCAGTGATGCAGGCGATGAGGGGGACTCCAGCGTCGGCTGACTCGACGATGGCGTCGGCGGCGAAAGGAGGGGGTACGAAGATGAGGGCCATGTTGGCGGAGGTGTCGGCCACGGCCTCTTCAACGGAATTGAAGACCGGCACTTTGTCCTCAAACATCGCCCCGCCGCGTCCGGGAGTGACACCGGCAACGACGTTAGCACCGTAGGCCATGCAGTTATGGGCGTGAAAGCTGCCTTCCCGCCCGGTAATTCCCTGCACCATAACGCGAGTGTTTTCGTCTACCAGAATACCCATTCAGGGATGCTCCATAGAGGAAAGAATTTCTGCAAGGCGCGGTAACCGTCTATGCGAGTCCGATTACGCGGCCCGCTTGATGGCGTCGGCAGCTTCCGAGAGGGTCTCGGTGAATACTACGGGCAGGCCGGACTCTTCGAGAATGCGTTTGCCATCGTCCACGTTGGTGCCCAGCATACGGACTACTATCGGCAGGACTGATCCGGTGTTCCTGTATGCCAAGACTATGCCTTCGGCGGCGATGTCGCAGCGCAGGATTCCGCCGAAGATGTTGACCAGAACCCGCCGCACCTTGGGGTCGGACAAGATGATGCCGACGGCACTGGCGACCTTCTCGACGGTGGCTCCGCCTCCCACGTCCAGGAAGTTTGCGGGAGCGGCCCCGGCGGCCGACGTGACGTCGAGCGTCGCCATGGCCAGGCCAGCCCCGTTGACCAAGCAGCCGACGTCGCCGTCGAGGTTGACGTAGGCAATGTCCAGTTCGGCGGCCTGGGCTTCGAGTTCGTCTTCCTGCGCCCTGTCGCGCAGCTCGCGGAGAGAGGGGCGACGGAACATGGCATCGTCGTCGAGGTTGATCTTGGCGTCGAGGGCAACCAGACGGCCGTCACCGGTTACGATGAGGGGATTGACCTCCACCAGCGTGCAGTCGTTATCGAGGAAGAGCTGGTAGAGCGAATTGAACAGCCCCGGTGCGGCTGCTGCGGCTGGGCCCTCCAGCCCCAGATAGCGGGCGATTCGCCTCGATTGGAAGGGCATGAGCCCCAGAACCGGGTCGATAGGTTCTGTGTGTATGCTCTCAGGGTTGGTATCGGCGACTTCCTCGATGTCCATGCCACCTGAAGCAGATGCGAGCAAGACAGTACGACGTTCGACCCGGTCAACGGTGAGGGCGAGGTACATTTCCTTGGCGATGTCGGCCAGTTCCTCGATCAAGACCTGGTTCACAGGCACCCCTTCGGGTCCGGTCTGCTTGGTTACGAGGCTGGTGGAGAGCATGGCGGCAGCGGTACTCGCGGCTTCATCTGAG
Source organism: Dehalococcoidia bacterium (assembly GCA_965262865.1). Classification (GTDB taxonomy): domain Bacteria; phylum Chloroflexota; class Dehalococcoidia; order Lucifugimonadales; family UBA3495; genus VXOI01. The sequence goes on along the minus strand of OZ253565.1, from coordinate 3,241,423 downwards.
GACTGGGCCACTTTGACGCCCCCAGCCTGTCCCCGACCGCCGGCGTGGACCTGGGCCTTGACGACGGCCCGGCCGCCGAAGTGTTCGGTTGCGGCGCGCGCCTCATCGGCGCTGGCGGCGATTGTACCCTGGGGCACCGGAATGCCGTAGCGGGCGAAGATTTCCTTGGCCTGGAACTCGTGTATTTTCATTCCGAATCCTGACGGGCTCGCTCCCGGCTGGCGCCGTGAAAGCCTCTGTGAGAAGCAGGACGCATGTGCCTATTGCGTCGCTCCATCTTATTTCGTTGGCCCGTATGAATGTAGGCGATTTTCCCCTGCCAGTCAACGAGGCCGGCGATTCGCCAGGTTGGTACAGGCGATGACTGAGCAGGGGCGCAAGCACGGAGCCGGTTTCAATGGACAATTGTCCGGCCCAGAAGCATAATCCCGACGCGACTCCAGATGTGCCGTTCCAATTCAAGGGCGGCGCACGATATTGAAGGAGGTTGTATGGTTCGTTACAACAAGGTGATCGAACTCTTGGAACAGGGCAAGCCGGTGTTCTGCTCAGGGCTGGTGTGGAACGGGAACCTGGATGACCTGACCTTCGTTGCGGATTCAGAATACGACATGACCATTGTCGAGATGGAACACCAGGACTTCAGTTTCGACAAGCTCAGGATGTCGCTGCAGTTCCTGCTCTCCCGCAAGAAAGTTGCGGAAGGAGGCTCGCTGCAGGCCGATCCGGTACCCTTTGTACGGGTGCCGCCAAACTTCCGCGAACGGAATCAGTGGGTGCTGAAACAGGCGCTGGACACCGGCGTTTACGGCTTGGTGCTACCTCACCTGAACACAGTGGAGGATGCCCAGGCTGCGGTGATCGCGGCGCGTTATCCGCAGGTGCCGGGGGCGGCGGACTTTGAACCCGAGGGCGAGCGTGGTTGGTGGTACCGCATCGCTCCCCGATATTGGGGCCTGACTCCCGCAGAGTACTACGACGCAGCCGACCTATGGCCGCTAGACCCGGACGGCAATATGCTGCTGATAGGAATCGTGGAGGAACCCCACGGTGTGGAGAACCTGAAGGACATCCTGCGGGAGGTCAAGGGGATCGGGGCCGTTTGGGCAGGCCCTGGAGACATGTCGGTTGCCATGGGCCACAAGGGCAATGCGGGACACCCCGAAGTGCAAGCAAATTTGCTGCGTATACTGGAGACCTGCAAGGAGGCCGGAGTGCCTTGCGCGACGGGGGCCACTGCCGCTGAAGTGCCCATGAGGCTAGAGCAGGGTTTCGGGATCATCATCACGTCGCCGGAAAAGACCACCCACGGGCTGGAGGAGGGGCGCCGCCTCGCCGGGAGGTAGGGGCCCACTCGGTATTGGGTACTTACCGAGACTCCCTACTATTGGGGTCAGAGGCTTTGGAAACAGTAAGGGGCAGGCTTGGTGCCTGCCCCTTACCAGTTGGTGCAACTTAAGCGGGGGCGGCCGGTGGTTACCGGCTGGGGGAAGGAAGTTCAAGCTCGCCGGAACTTTGGAGGAACCGGAACAGCTCGGAATCGGACGAAAGGATCATCGTTGCCTGTGTGCTCAGGAACTGCCGGTAGGCTTCCAGGCTACGACGGAAGGTGAAGAATTCCGGGTCGCGGTTCAGGGCGTCAGCCAAAATTGAGATAGCAGAGGCTTCGCCTTCACCACGGAGACGCGCGGCGTCCCGGTCAGCTTTCGCCAAAATGATTTCCACCTCTTTGTCTGCGGAGGCACGACGGGTACGGGCTTCTTCTTCACCTTCGGCCCGCAGGCGGCGAGCGATCTTTTCGCGGTCGGAGCGCATACGCTCGAAAATTCTTCCCGCCACTTCAGCGGGGAAGTCGGCTCGTTTGATGCGGATGTCGATCATTTTCACGCCGAAACTCGGCTGCTCCGTGCTCAGGTCCTCCTGCACGGATGCCAGAACATCATCGAGGATCTCGGTCCTGGAATTGGTGGGGTTGACCAAGGCGTTGCCCTCGGAGTCGGTTATCGGGTTTCCAAGTTCGTCCAGGGCCACGTCGCCACCGATGATTTCTTCGCGGCTCCGCTCTGCGATTTCGGCGCGAAGGGCGCCGTTGATACGTTGGCCAAGTACCTGCGACGCATTGTCCTGAGTGTTCAAGCTCTGCAGGAAGCTGTGCGGATCGTCGATCACATACCTGGCGTAAACGTCGATTTCCAGGATGTTGATATCCTTGTCCAGGAAGGGACCTGGGGGTGCATCGATTCTCAACACTCGCTTGTCATAGCTGATGACGCGATCGACACCGAACGGCGCCTTCAAGTACAGCCCGGGTGTTGTCTGAATGGCACGAACGTCGCCGAACCGGGTGACTACCACTTGTTCGGTTTCGTCGACCACGTACAGCGAAGTGAGAAGCGTGATGATAAGCACCAGGGCCACCACGCCCGCGATAACCAGGTTTCTCATTGGAACCCCTTAACTATACCCGTAGGCTGGCTCGCGCTGGCGATTGGTTTTCCTCAGGCCAGCGCCCAGAATCCGATCCCTGTCTTGGGTGACCAGGTTTCGATGATAAACAGGACTGCCGCTTTTGAAAGTGAGCGACGGTACTGGGTTACGGCTGAGGCTGCGGCCCCACAGGAACGGGCACAACGCCCTCCTGTCCGCCGAGGATGAGCACCGTCTCCGCCTCGGGCGAGACAATGATCTTGTTGACTGACGGGAGAATTTCCTCGATCGCCTCCAGGTACAGGCGCTCCTGCGTAACCTGGCTGTTAGGCGTAACGGTCAGGTTCTCACCATTGAGGTACTGCACGGTGAAGGAGTCTCCAGGCACCAAGAATTCGCCCGGCTGGACCGACAGAGAGAGAATTTTGGTAACGGAGTCGTAACTCGCTGGGATCAGGTCGAATCCTGCGACTTCGCCGCCGTCGGGACCGTCTACCACACTGATATCGCCAACAGTTATTCCCGTCATAGGATCATCGTCTTCGTCGCGGTTGTCCAAGTCCAGTACGGAATTGGACAACCGGATGCTCACGCTGCCAGTGGAGGCGAACTGGGGGACAGTGAGGTGCTCGTTGCCGAGGTAGGCGGCGGTTGCCTTTGTTCCGGTTTGAACATTGCCGCCCTCGGCGTCTACCGAAACAGTGAATCCGCAGACTTGGGTTGCTGTCTCGGACGCTGCCGCCTGACGGGCGGTGAATGCGCAATCAGGCGCGCCCAACACCAGCAAGTCGGCAATGAACAGCCCAGAGCCTTCGATTACGGTAACGTCCTCAAGACCTATGCCGGTCGTGGAATCGCCGTCGCCGTCCGCTCCGTCGGTGTCCTGCAACGTGTTTGTCAATTTTACGGACCGGTCAGAGTACTGTTTCAGTACTGAGAGGAACTGGTCGGCTTCACCCAGCGCCCTCTCGATACGTGCTGTCTTGAATGCTTCCGCCGGCTGGATAATCTGTTCGGCCCGGCCTCGTGCCTCTGGGATGACCTGGTTTTCGTAAGCCTGGGCCTGGTTGGTCGCGGTTACTTTGTCCTGCCTGGCCTGTAGCACGTCGTTAAAAGCGGCGCGCACGTCTTCCGGGGCTTCGACCTTCTGTAACTCGACGCTGATAATGTTTATGCCAGCGTCATAGCTGTCGAGTATTTCCTGCAGCTTGCCCTGGGTGGAAACTTCCAATTGTGTGCGCTGTTCGGCAAGGACTTCACCCAGGCCACGCTGGCCAACCACCAGGCGAAGCGCCGCCTCGGTGGCATCTTTAAGCGTGCGACCGTCTGGCCGTCCGGAAGGAATATCTCGCTGCGCACCATCGTTTTCGCCGGGGTCAAACACCCGGAACAGGTAATCGTTCAGGTTATTGATGTTGTATTGGACCACCATTTGAAGGTCGATGATGTTCAGGTCGCCGCTGATCATCTGGGCTTCGATGGGGACGGAAGTCAACGCGCCGCCCTCGCCACTGCGGAATCCCAGTTCCATCCTCCGGGTTTCAACAGTCTGGACCACGTCGCGTTTGCCCACGGGGGAGGGCCACCACCAGTGCAGACCGGTTTCGGTCACCGGTGCCGGCTCGGCCGCGCCGAAGAGACGCAGTGCAGCCTTTTCACCAGGGCTGACGGTGTAGATTCCGGTAGCGGCCCAAATGATTACGATCAGTCCGACAATAAGTACAATGGCGAGGCCGACGCCACCGCCGCCGAGACGGCTGGAAATCCGCCGCAGAGTGTCGCCAACTCCTCCGAGGAGCTGGTCGAAATTCAACTCGGGTTGTCTTGGGGGTTGCCCTCCGGGTTGGTACATGCTCGACAATTCCTTGCCGCGCCGATCTTTCCGGCGCGTGATCCGCAGTAGATGATAACACTGCCATTACCGTACGACTATAACGAGATGCCGGATTCGGCGATATAATGGGCCGGAATTGTTGCTGTTGCGGCCTCGTGGCGTACGATTAGGGGAATCTCAAGCAGCAAATCAGCGAGGCCGAATCAACCAAAAGGATGTGAGTGGCATGACCACCCTGGCAGGCTTGGAAGTGAAGACCAGTGATGACATGACCCGGATTCAGGCGGTATGCGAGCACCAGAGGGGCCTCATCTACGTTGTGCCCGGTGAGCGCAGCTGGGTCTGCTCGGCTGAGTCAATGCCGGCACACGCGCTGGCTGGTTTCTTTCGAGAACTGGTTGCGCTGAAGAATCCAGCAGTGGAAGATCTGATGAAGCAGTGGGGTCTTTATTACAGGCAGCTGCCTGCTCTGCAGGACGCAGAGACGGCGGAATAGGAGCACGAGCACAATCCCGATGGATGGGACCTAGTAGACGACCATCATTGAAGTGATGGCTGGTAAGATGCAGGGAAGCGAGGCCCAAGGAAGAAGACTGTGCAGCGGGGTGGATGTGATGGTCAAGAAATACCGTGTGGGACTGACTGGGGAGGAACAGGAGGAACTGAGGGCACTGGTGTCCAAAGGCCGGGCTGCGGCCTATAAACAGACTCACGCGCGCATTCTCCTGCTCAGCGATGAGAACCAGTCTGGCGGACCGATGATGGACCAGGAGATATCCCGGGCCCTCAAGGTGGGCACCGCCACGGTGGAGCGGGTGCGCCGCCGGTGCGTGGAGGAGGGGGTTGACGCGGCCCTGGGGCGCAGGGAGCAACTGCGCCGCCGTCAGAGGAAGCTCGATGGCCAGGGTGAGGCCCACCTGATAGCCATGGCCATATCCCAGCCGCCGGAGGGACGGGTCAGTTGGACCATGCAGATGCTGGCCGATGGATTGGTGGAGCGGGAGATGGTGGACAGCATCAGCCCGGAGACGGTGCGCCGGACTCTGAAAAAAACGAACTCAAGCCTTGGCTGAAGGAGTGCTGGTGCCTCCCGCCCCAGGGCAGCGCCGAATTCGTGTGCGCCATGGAGGACGTGCTGGAGGTCTATCATCGTGAATACCAGGACAATGAGGTCCTGGTGTGTCTGGACGAGACCAGCAAGCAACTGGTGCAGGAGACCCGTACGCCCCTCCCGCCGCGGCCCGGGGCAGCCAGGGCCTACGATTACGAGTACCAGCGCAACGGGGTGAGCAACCTGTTCATGCTGTTCGCGCCTCTGGAGGGATGGCGCCGGGTGGAGGTTACGGACCGGCGCACCAGGACCGACTGGGCGGAGGTGGTGCGGAAACTGGTGGATGAGGACTATGCCGACAAGGAGCGGATAGTGCTGGTGATGGACAACCTGAACACCCACCATCCGTCGTCCTTGTACCAGGCCTTCGAGCCGGCGGAGGCACGGCGGATCGCCGAACGGCTGGAGATACACTACACGCCGAAGCACGGGAGTTGGCTGAATATAGCGGAGATAGAACTGGGGGTGCTGGCGCGGCAATGCCTTGATCGCCGGATACCCAGCCAGAGAGTTCTGGCACAGGAAACCGGAGCATGGCAGGAGCAACGCAACCGGGCGGCGATTCGAGTGGACTGGCGCTTCACTACCCAGGACGCCCGCATCAAGCTCAAGTCCCTATACCCCTCAATACAATAGCGGCGGACTACTAGAGAATACTTGGCGGAAAGCCAGACGATGATAATAGAGGAGGGCGGGACTGAATCCCGCCCTTCTATTTGGCATTAAATCCCGAGAGCCCAATTAGCGCAAGAGTTCTTCACCTTGACCGTCCTGGGTGTTGCTGGAAGACAACGTAGGAGCAGGTCGCGGCTGAATTGTTGGCTGCGGGCGCGGCGCCGGTTGGGGCGGCGGTTCCGGTGGCACTGCGGGGGAACCAGTGGGTTCGCTCCCAGGGCGGTCCTCGTTGAACAGGTGGTTCAATGCTTCACCGGACACCGTTTCGTGCTCGATCAGATATTCGGCCAAGAGGACCAGTTTCGGCTTGTGGGTTATCAGTATTTCGCAGGCGTCGGTGTAGGCCCGGTTAATGAGCGTCTTTACTTCATTGTCGATTTCCTCAGCCACCTTGTCTCCGTAGTCCCTTTCCTCGCTGAGTTCCCTGCCAAGGAATATCATTTCTTCGCGCTTGCCGAACGTGCGGGGGCCGAGAGACTTACTCATGCCGTAACGCTTGATCATGCCCAGGGCAATTTTGGTGGCTCGCTCGATGTCGTTACTGGCGCCGGTGGTGACTTCGTCGAAGATCTGCTCCTCGGCCACCCGGCCTCCCATGGTTACGGACAGCATGTCGCTGAACTGGTTCTTGGTCCACAGGTAGCGGTCTTCATCCGGCAACAGGGAGGTGTGCCCGCCCATGGACCCGCGAGAGACGATGGATATCTTGTGGACGCGGTCAGCGTGGGGAAGCGCCCAAGCCACCAGGGCGTGGCCGGCCTCGTGGTAGGCGGTCATCTCTTTCTCGCGGCGGCTTATGAGGCGGCTTTTACGCTCGGGACCGGCGATGATACGGTCGACCGCTTCCTCAAACTCGGACATGAAGATGGACTTCTTGTTCAGGCGAGCCGCCAGGATGGCAGCCTCGTTGACCAGGTTTGACAGGTCGGCGCCGCTGAATCCTGGGGTCTCCTTGGCCACGGTGTCCAAGGCGACTTCGGGGGCCAAGGGCTTGCCGGCGGCGTGAACCCGGAGAATGTCCCTGCGTCCTGCGAGGTCGGGCAGGTCAAGAGTCACGCGACGGTCGAAGCGCCCGGGACGGAGCAGAGCGGGGTCTAGGATGTCGGGGCGGTTGGTGGCCGCGATCACGATGATGTTGGTGTTGGTCTCGAACCCATCCATTTCAACCAGAATCTGGTTGAGCGTCTGTTCCCTCTCGTCGTGGCCACCGCCGAGCCCGGCCCCGCGGTGCCGTCCCACGGCGTCAATTTCATCCACGAATACGATACATGGCGAGTTGCGCTTGGCCTGTTCGAACAGGTCGCGCACACGGGCGGCGCCGACACCGACGAACATTTCAACGAATTCTGAGCCGCTGATGTGGAAGAAAGGAACCCCGGCTTCGCCGGCGACGGCCCGGGCCAGCAGGGTCTTACCAGTGCCCGGTGGTCCCACCAACAGCACCCCCTTGGGGATACGTGCGCCGAGAGCCAGGAAGCGCTCCGGGAATTTCAGGAACTCTACGATTTCCTGCAGTTCCACCTTGGCTTCCTCCACACCAGCCACGTCATCGAAAGTGACGGTGGGGCGGTTGAAGGGCACCATACGCGCCCGGCTTCGGCCGAAGCTCAAGGTCTGGTTGTTGCTGCCCTGGGCTTGTCGCATCATGAACAGAATCAGCCCGCCGAAGAAGATCAATGGCAGGAAGTTCAGCAGGAGACCAAAGATGCTGGACAGCCCACTGGATCCTGTGGAATAGATTTCGACGCCGGGTTCTCCGATGTTCACCCCGCTTTCCAGCAGCAGGGAGGTGATGCTGTCGCCCTTCTCGAGCTTGCTCTTGAAGGTCTCACCGTTGGTGCGATAAACGGTGAGCTTGTCACCGTTCACTTCGATTTTTTCCAGTTGGTTGTTCTTGGCGAGGGTGATGACCCTGCTCACCGGTTCCTCGTCCGCGCTCCCAAAGGGCATGAGAGTGTAGAATATGACAATCACGCCAACGATGATCATCAGGTAGACGAAGCTGTTGCGAAGCCACCGGTTGCTACCCATAAAGTCCCCTTGCCGACGGGCAAGTTCCCGCCGCCAGCCAGCATTACTGTTAACCTTATATTATCCAAGGGCCTTTGAAATTGCAAAAGGCCCTGCGGATTGGGGTACGTTCCATAATAGCCGTTTGGATTATGGACCTACGGACGCACGGAGGGAATACAACACCTGGGTTATTCCCCCAGTTTTCCGGGGCTGCGGTCGCATCGGCGATTGGGATAAAATACTTTCAGAAATGGGAAAGCAAGGGTTTAACTCATACTTGGGAATCGCGGCAAATACACTATCGAAATGCAGAGGGGTTCAGTAATGGCGAAATACGCTCATCCCGAGTCTCTGGTCACCACAGAATGGGTAGCCGAGCATGGCGGGGACGCAAACGTCCGGCTTGTGGAAGTAGACGTTGACACGGCGGCTTACGAACAGGGTCATATCGCTGGAGCCGTGGGCTGGAACTGGCAGTCCCAGTTGCAGCAGCCGGTGCGTCGCGATCTGGCGTCGAAAGAGGAGATCGAGCTGCTGCTGGGCGGCTCGGGCATAGGCAACGGTACTACGGTCATACTTTACGGAGACAACAACAACTGGTTCGCAGCCTGGGCTTTCTGGCAACTGAAATACTACGGGCACGGCGACGTACGCATTATGAACGGAGGTCGCGCCAAATGGGAGGCGGAGGGACGACCCCTGACCACCGATACTCCCAGTTATCCAGCCGCCGCCTACAGCGCGTCAGATGGCGACCAAAGTGTCAGGGCGTACCGGGACCAGGTGCTGGCCCTGGTCAACGCGGGAAGCGTTTCCCTAGTAGACGTCCGGTCTCCGGCCGAGTTCAGCGGTGAGCTTCTTGCGCCGCCAACCGCTCCGCAGGAGGGTTCGCAGCGAGGCGGACACATACCTGGAGCTGCCAACATACCGTGGGGCCAGGCGGTAGACGAGGACGGGAGCTTCAAGTCGGCGGACGCCCTACGGGAGTTGTACGGCGGACACGGTATTGACGGCGGGCAGGAGACCATCGCCTACTGCCGCATTGGAGAGCGCTCGTCGCACACCTGGTTTGTACTCACCCAGTTGCTGGGGATGGAGAACGTTCGGAACTACGACGGTTCCTGGACTGAATGGGGCAGTATCGTTGGAGCCCCCATCGAAAAGTAGTTGAGGACCATGAATCAGTGTGCCGATGGCGGCAATCCGAGAGTAGGCCCACAGCCTGCTCTCTTTTCGTCACAGTTTGGCCAGCATGAATGGAATTAGCGATATTAACGATACAGATTGTCGAAGTAATGAATATGGGGCGCCAAGGTAACGAATTGTTAACATATTTGAAATATGGGCGTAACATTTAGGAAACTAACCTGTAACATTGAGGGTCTACATTCTTTTGGGGAATAATTTCACGCGCCCAGTATTGGGCGAAAAGGAGAAGGGAGATGCTGGCAGAGACGGCTCCCCAAACCAGAAGCGCAGCGTTGTTCCGGCGATTCCTGCCCTACAGCGTGGCGGGTCTGTTGGCGGCAGCGATACTGGTGGGCTACAACATGGCCTTCGCGCAGGATGCTGACCCGGTCGAGACAAACGCGACCGATATTGGCAACCTGACCACCATGGTCGCGGTCTTCCTGGTCTTCTTCATGCAGGCAGGCTTCGCCTTTCTGGGCGCGGGACTAATCCGATCCAAAAACGTTACCAACTACATGACCAAGAGCTTCATGGACTTCGCCATTGCGTCGCTGTCCTTCTGGGCTTTCGGTTACGCGATAATGTTTGGCTTGCCAGTAGCCGGTGGAATACTGGGCCTCGGAGGCGTTGAGGACTCAAACAGCACGCTCTTCTTCCTTGCGGAGGGAGGAAACGACTGGAGTGTCTATATAGGGTGGATGTTCCAGATGGTGTTCGCGGGGACCGCTGCCACCATCGTGGCCGGCGCGGTTGCCGAGCGGACCAAGACCCAGGCTTACCTGGCCTACAGCTTCATGATCGGCGCCGTAATCTACCCGCTGTACGGTCACTGGGTCTGGGGCGGCGGCTGGCTCGCGAACCTCGACGCCATCGGCCTTCCGGCCGCGGCCGACTACGCAGGTTCTGGCGTGGTGCACGCGGTTGGCGGATTCATCGCCCTGGCCGGCGCGGTGGTTGTGGGCGCACGGACCGGGAAGTTCAACGCCAACGGCTCTCCCAACCAGTTGCCGGCGCACAATGTTCCCTTCGTGATCATAGGAACCTTCATCCTGTTCTTTGGATGGTTTGGTTTCAACATCAATTCCGGGGATTCCATCGGCCTAAACGCGATCAACACGCTGCTGGCCGGCGCCACCGGGGCGGTAGTGGCCTTCTACATCTCCATAGTTCGTACAGGACAGTCCGACATCCTGATGGGGTGTAACGGCGCTCTGGCTGGACTGGTGGGAATCACGGCCCCGGTTGCTCACGTGGACCCCTGGGCGGCGGTTGTAATCGGTGCGATAGCTGCCCCGATAATGATGGGTTCGGTCTGGGCCATCGAGAACATCCTCAAAATTGACGACCCAGTGAGCGCCATCTCAGTGCATGGCACCTGTGGTTTATGGGGCATCCTAGCAGTGGGCATCTTCGCCAACGGCAACAACGATGTGAACGGCCTAGTTGGCGGCGAGGGCCTGCAAATCGTCTCCCAGCTCATCAGCATGGGCGTGGTACTGGGCTGGGCCCTGGTTACCGGCTTCGCCATGTTCCTGCTGCTCAAGACCACCATGGGGGTTCGCGTCTCCAGAGAGGAGGAGTTACAGGGCCTGGACCTCTCGGAGCACAACTTGCCCGCCTACGACAACTAGGGCCTTTCCAGAGCGACATACGGGGAAACACTGGGGCCGGAGTCTAACTCCGGCCCTTTCCATTTCCGTCTCGTAACAAATAGTTTACGCGATTGAAAAGCCAGCGAAACAACTGCCTGACATACTGGGATCATAAAGTTCAAGCAAATTTGGGGAGAGAGAAAAATGATTGCTCTGGCTGCTGCGGGTGCGTTCCTGGGACTGTTCACGCTTTGGGTGGTAATGCCGAGGAAATTCATCCGTAACAACAAGTAATCCCCCTGCGACCGGCCCGCCGCCAGTCGGGGAGGTCGGTTGCGTTATCCCCTGCATCGCTCCGTGCCGGTTTGACGCTGCCAGCTCGGGGCGATTTCTTTACTGCAGGCCGGATAAACCAGGAGTTGAATCCGTGGCCCCTGTTAAACCTTGTAACAAACATTTAACATTCATGTAAAAGAGGCGTAACAATGCGATTCCATAATCCGCTTCAATCTGATTTGGAGGAACACTTGGAATGATAGCCATTGCCGCCGCCGCTGCGTTTGTGGGACTGTTCGCTCTCTGGGTGATCCTTCCCCGCAAGTTCATGAAAAATAAGTAACTTGGACCTAAAGTTGCAGGCCGGTCGGCAGCCGTAGCTCCGCGCGGACGAGGCGCGGGGTTTTCTTTTTTAGACAGGTGGGGTGCGGATAGGCCTGGAGGTTCATTAAAGTAGATTCTGGGTAGTTCGGAGAGGGACATGGTGTAACAAACATTTAACAAGTATGTAAAAGGCGCGTAACAACCTGGAGCGATACTGAGCATACAACGAATTCGGAGGAGCCCCAGAATGATAGCCATCGCCGCCGCCGGAGCCTTCATCGGACTCTTCACCCTGTGGGTGGTTCTCCCCAAGAAGCTTCTCCGCAAGTAATCAACTTTAGAAGTCCTTGAGCCCGCGCAAAGGGGGCTCTCTCAAACAGCCACTATTCGCTCCGCGTTGCAATACAGCGCGGGGCGATTGCATTTTCCGGGCGGACGTGTAACAAACATTTAACAAGTATGTAAAAGGCGCGTAACAACCTGGAGCGATACTGAGCATACAACGAATTCGGAGGAGCCCCAGAATGATAGCTATTGCCGCCGCCGGAGCCTTCATCGGACTGTTCACCCTGTGGGTGGTTCTCCCCAAGAAGCTTCTCCGCAAGTAATCAACTTTGCGAAGTCCTCGAGCCTGCGTAAAAGGGCTCCGACTAACAGCCACTGCTCGCCCCGTGCTGCCAGACAGCGCGGGGCGATTGCTTTTGCGGGGAGGCGTGTAACAAACATTTAACAATTACGTAAAAGGCGTGTAACAACCTGGGGCGATACTGGTCATACAACGAATTCGGAGGAGCCCCAGAATGATAGCCATCGCCGCCGCCGGAGCCTTTATCGGACTGTTCGCTCTCTGGGTAGTTGTTCCTCGCAAGCTTCTCCGCAACAAGTAGTTTCGGTTTGAGCCCGTGGCAGAGCGGGCACCTTAGATGAAGAAACAAGTCGCTCCGCGTCGTATTGATAGCGCGGAGCGAATCATTTTCCCCAAGCGAGACCTGAGTGAGAGCTGAGGCCGGGCAATATATAGAGGCTGGCGAGTCCAGCGACGTATTTTTCGATGCCACAACCACTTGATGCGCAGGCGAGGGATCTTAATCCGGTCGGGCCAGGGGAGCATCCAGTTTCTCTCAGCGACATATCCGATCTTTGCAGTATTCATAGCTCGTAAAAGCAGTTCGGCGCGCCGTGACTCCAAAACGGCAGCCAAGTTCAGTTATAATTTGATTCAGAATCTGATAGGTGGGGGTTGACCTATGAGTTACAAGGCAGAATACATCTGGATTGACGGGCAACAGCCCACGGCCAAGCTGCGTTCCAAGGGCAAGATCGTTCCGGACGGGGAATATCCCCCGGTCTGGGGTTTTGATGGCTCCAGCACCAACCAGGCCCCCGGCGAGAATTCGGACTGCGTACTCAACCCGGTCCTGATGGTCCCGGACCCGGTGCGGGGCGGTGACAACAAGCTGGTGATGTGCGAAGTGCTGCTCACAGACATGACGCCGCATCCGTCCAACACCCGGGCTGGCTGTGCCGCGGCGGCGCAACAGTACGCGAACATGGACTGGTGGTTCGGAATCGAGCAGGAGTACACCTTCTTTGACGGCATCAAGCCATTGGGATGGCCGGACAACGGTTTCCCTGCGCCCCAGGGCGGCTACTATTGCGGCGTAGGTTCCGACGAGGTTTTCGGCAGGCCCGTGGTGGAGAAGCACATGGACGCCTGCCTGGAGGCCGGCTTGGCAATCGCCGGCATTAACGGTGAGGTTATGCCGGCACAGTGGGAGTTCCAGATTGGTCCGATTGGCGCGCCTGCCGTCGGCGACCACCTGTGGCTGGCCCGCTGGCTGCTCTACCGCATCGGAGAGGATGTGGAGACCGTCGACGGACGCAAGGGCATCAGCGCCACCCTAGATCCCAAGCCTGTCAAGGGCGACTGGAATGGTGCCGGGGCCCACACCAACTTCTCCACCAACAAAATGCGGGAGGAGTACGACGCCTGCGTAGCAGCGGCGGAGGCCCTGAAGGGGCGCCACGACTTGCACATTTCCAACTACGGTCACCGGATTGAAGAGCGATTGACCGGCCAGCACGAAACCTGTTCCTACCGGGAGTTCCGTTACGGCGTTTCCGACCGGGGCGCATCGGTTCGGATCCCCTGGCAGGTAGCCCGGGACAGAAAGGGCTACATTGAAGACCGGCGGCCCAACGCTAACTGCGACCCCTACACCGTGACGAGGTTGATCATCGAAACTGTGGGGGCAGCGGCTACTGCCTAGCATCCCGTCCAAACACAGCTGCGATTGGTTCGGATTAAGCCCGGACCAATCGTCGGCAACGGAAAGGAAAGGAAAAGAGCTCCATCAACCGATGGGGCCTTTTCACTGTTGAGGGCTCCGTGGCTGGCAGTGTGGGGGAAATCAAGGGAATCTGACGGGAGTGCCTGAGCGCATTGATTCGTAGCAAGCCTGAACCAGGGCGACGTCCCGGGCCCCCTCTTCGCCAGTCACCGCCGGAGTCCGTTTCTCTTGGACGCTGAGCCGGAACTCGCGGACCATTCCGGCAAGCCCTGCCCGGTCGTCGCTCAGCTGCTGCCTGAGGCGTCCGGAGGCGTCGATTGTGTCGATCCAGTCTCCGCCCAACTCAAAAGCGATGCTCGCGGTGGAACCAGATAACGTTACCCACGGGCGCTCGCTGTGAGGGCCGGCGCTCCAAGTGTGGTTGATCACTCCGACAAGGCCGCTGGAATAGCGCAACATGGCCACCACGCCGTCCTCGGCCTCCAATCCGGGTAGCGCAGATGGTACTTCTGCGGCGTAGATCTCAAAGGGGTTGCCTGCGAGGTATGCGAGCAGACTAGCCTTGTGGATGCCGCCGTCTATCAGCACTCCGCCGCCGTTGGAATCGGCATTGTTGCGCCATTCAGCGGGCTGAAACGGGAAATCCTCCTGAAGCTGGACGAGCCGCAATTCACCCAATTCGTCTTGGTCAACCATCGCCTTAGCGGCCAGCACCGGCGGCATGAAACGGTAGTTCTCGGCCACCATCAGCGTTATGCCAGCCTTGGCGGCGACATTTACTATGGCCTGCGCCTCACGGGTTGTGCGGGCCAAGGGTTTCTCCAGGAGGATGTGCTTGCCAGCGCCGGCAGCCATTTGGGCGTGATCGAGGTGCAGGAAGTGTGGTGTGCAGATGTACACGCCGTTCACTCGATAGTCGGCCAGCGCGCTTTCGTAGGCTCCGAAGCTCCCTGCCCCGCCATATTCGCCGGCAAATGCGGCCGCCCGGCCCGGATCACGGCTAGCGAAGTACAGGTCTATGTCGACCAGTTCATTCTGAATGGCGTTGGCGAAGGTGCGGGCAAAGGAACCGCAGCCGATAACGCACAGTCCAAATTTCATTGTCTCATCCGTCCAACCGGCAGGGGCATAGTCTAGCCGGTATTTTCCAAACTGATGGTGAAGTTCGCTGGCATTCGGGTGGAAGGGGCAGTCGGCTGAATGATGACCACTATTCGTTTTGCTTCTTCGTATGGGTCGAGGGTAATCGTTCCTCGGTTGGTCTCGTCCAGTGGCACATGCAGAACACGGTTCACCGATCTCTCATCGCCTTCGTATACCACCTGCACCGTAAATGTCTGGCGTACCAGATTATTTGTCCATACGAAGCCATTGGGCTGCCACTCTGCCGGGAGCACTGCTGATTCGGGGGCACTGGACACCCGGAGGTTTCGCAAACAGAGCCCGTGGTCGTGGATGGCCGCATCAGTAACGTACTGGAACCTGACCTTAATTTCCTGACCGGCCCAATGGTCAAGGGAGACGGACTCGCCGTGCCAGCCGTCGCTGGTGCCAGTGTAGCCAGGGCCGAAGGAGACATCCAAGGGGTCCTCGCTGCTGGTCAAGTCCGTTTCCAGAATTGTCCAAGTCTTGCCGTTGTCGTTGGAGATCTCAAGATACGCGAAGTCCCAGTTCTCCTCAATAGAGAACCATATTTCGTAATCTAGGTAAGCGCTTTCCACACTTCGCAAGTCCACGCCAGCAGCGATGGTGGAGTCGATGACGTCTCCCTTGTTGCTCCACCAGCAACCCATTCCTGTGTCTTCGGGCAGGAGCGGTACGGTGCGGTCGCCTTGGAAGGACAGGAGGCTAGGCGTGGCCAGCCTCTCCAATCGCACGTATTCATTGGCGTATTGGGGAGTAGCTATGGAAATTTCATTGCCCGCTTTCAGGTTCTCATATACGGGGAACTTGATATCCATATCTGAGTAGCCGAAGCGACCGATCTCTTCGTCCAGCAGGTTGGCCACCGCCCAATCGCGGAACACGTCGGCGAAGCGGACGTCGTACCCTGCGGATTGCAGGAAAGCATCAACGCCAGGGATTCCGTCTTCTGCCTGAGCCAAGAGGGGCTTGAGGTCGTCGCGCCCGCCATAGTGTTCAGTGAGGTAATGCATAAACAGGGAGGCGGCACCGTAGTTCTCTGATCCTCCCACGTCGTCGGCCGGCCACTGGGTCAGGGATGCAGGGCCGGCGAGGCGAAATTCAAGAATGCTAATCTCGGGGTAGCCGGCAATGGTAACAGCCAGCTCCGACAGGCCCTCGTTGATCCATGTTTCCTCCGACAGGTCGTGGTTCCAGTGAACGGCGTGTTGGAGCTCGTGGGCCAGCACCTGGGAAAAGACATCGGTACCGATGGGCAGATACCGGGCGTTGGTATAAATGGCCTCGATTTCATTGCTGACCGGCCGAATTCCCCTGGGGTATTCGTCGGCGGCGCTAAAATAGCCTCCCACGCCCCGCAGGTTGGCGTTGACGATGTATAGGTGCGGATCGCCATCCACTCCCGGGTTCCACTCCTGGCCGAACACTCCGGTGACCTTTGGATAGATGTTTTCCTCGAACTTTCTGGCAGACCGCTCGATGTCCTCCCGGCTTGCACTGACGCCATCCTCCACAAACCAGTAAGCGTGCGGAGTCACCAGGCGTAGTTCAAACTCGCTTTCGTACAGGATCCTGGCATCAAGGTCTACCAGCTTGAAGATTTTTCGATGCCCTTTTTCGAGCGTGGGCGCACTTTGCGTCGCGACCGGGTCCACTTCGGATGCTCCGGGAATGAGCTCCCTTGCCAGGCGGTAGTAATCCCTGTCCGGTGGAACCGGGAAGCTCTCTGCTGCTCCATCACTGGTTGTACCTGTGGATTCCTGGGATCGAGGAGTTGAGATGGGTGGTGGTCCCGCAATCGTTCCATGCCGAGGAGCGGAAGTCGTCGAGGCGATTCCGTTCGGGTGGGAGGAGGTTGTGGGCGGCACCGGGGCGGGAGACCCAGTAGAGGCTGGGCTGGTTTGGGGTGCGGCAACATCGGTAGCCGCCGGTCCAGCGGGAGAGCCACTGGAGCAGGCAACGAATGCTGCGAGTGCAAGAATACCGCCGATCAGCAGGGCCAGCGGGCCTATGCGCGCGCGAATCCCGGGTGCAAGGATGTTCGGCATCGTAGTCTCACGAAGGTGTGACAAGTCTGGGCGCCTCTGGCATCATAATACTGGTAATACGGTGGAGACGCCGAACCGTATGCTGGCAGGACTGAGGAATGTCTTATGACGTTAACCGGCTGAGGGGAGAGCATCCTCCGGCCTGTACCTGTGTAGAATGCACCCGGCGGAGAAACCGCGGAGGACGGCGGGGTGGCAGTGGCGGCGGCCCCGGCGGGCGCCGGTTTGGTTGCCTGCCGTTTCTAATGTCCCTGATCGTTCTGGTGGGTGTTACCGCGTCGCTGCTCGTCCTGGCCTGATGAGATATTTCCCTGTAATCTCGACCGACTGCCGGTATCAGAGCCTTCTGACCGAGGCGGCTGGGATGGGGATTGTGGTGTCGATTCGGATGGATCATCGACAGCTTTGGGGTCCTGGTTGAACCGGTTCATGGCGGCGTCAATGCCCTCTACCAGGAGACAACGCACAGCGGCTGCGGCGCGATCAACCGCCCCGAGAATTGCCTCCGACTCCTGGTCGTCGAACTTTCCCAGCACGTAGTCGCGGGCAACAAGTCCCGCTGGCGGCGCGCCGATTCCGATTCTCACCCTGGGAAACCCCGTGCCGCCGACGGCCTGAATGACGGAGCGGATGCCGTTGTGGCCCGCGTCGCTTCCGGCGGCGCGCAAGCGTATACGCCCAGGCAACAGCGCCATTTCGTCGTAGATTATCACAAGGTTGCGACCATTGCCGCCGAATCGCGCCAGGAGGTACTCAACCGCCTCTCCGCTGTTGTTCATGAATGTGCGAGGCTTGGCCAGCACAACCCGTTGGTCAGCGTGGTATCCAGTGCCCAGGACGGCCTTGGGGCGCCGTTCGTTCAGGGAGATCTGCAACTGTTCGGACAGCAGGTCCAGCACTTTCCAGCCGACGTTATGGCGGGTATCGTCGAAGCGCGGGCCAGGGTTGCCGAGGCCGACTATGATAGCGGTGTCAGACAAGGGCGCCCTGCTGCCCCATAGTCAAGGCCGAATCGGGGGAATCCAGCAAGCGCTGGAACGCTGCTTCGTCCAGGATGGGAGTTCCCAGTTGCGCTGCCTTATCGGCCTTGGAACCGGGTGACTCGCCAACTACGATGTAGCTGGTCTTCTTGGTTACCGACGTGGTTACCTTACCACCCAGACGCTTGATTCGGGACTCGGCCTCGCTGCGGGAGAATGTCGACAAAGTACCTGTAACCACGAAGGTTAATCCGCCGAAAGGGGCGGCGCCGGAGGGTGTGGCGGAAGCGGGCAGGGATTCCTGCTCCAAGCGCAAGCCGGAGGCGCGAAGTTTCTCGATCACCCGCTGGTTGGCCGGAGCCTGGAACCATGCGATGATGCTGTCGGCGATCTTGGGCCCGATTCCTTCTATCGTGGTCAGGTCTTCCTCTCCGGCGCGGGAGAGGTCTTCGATTCCTAGAAAGTTCTGGGCCAATAGTTCCGCTACCTCTCCTCCCACGTGGGTTATGCCCATGGCAAAGAGAATCCGGGGCAGCGGACTGGTTTTGCTGGCCTCGATGTTGGCCACGATGCGGGTGGCGAGCTTATCCCCCATACGGTCAAGTTCCAGCAGCCGGTCCTTTTCCAGCCGGTACAGGTCGGCCACGTCGGAAACCAAGCCCTGCTCGATCAAGATGCCGCACCAGCGTTCGCCCAGCCCGTCGATGTCGGCGGCGCCCTTGCTGACGTAGTGTTTCAGCAATTCGAAAAACTGAGCCGGGCAAGAGGGATTGGGGCAGCGGTGCATGGCGTCGTCTTCATTCTTTACTACCGGGTTATCGCACTCGGGGCAGCGATCCGGCATGCGGAAGACATACTCGTTGCCCGTTCTGTCTGCCAGAACGGGTCCAACCACCTGCGGTATGACCTCTCCGGCTCGCTCGACAACCACAGTGTCTCCCACCCGGATGTCCTTGCGGTGGATGTCCTCCTCGTTGTGCAGGGAGGCGTGCTGTACCGTAGCGCCGCCGACCACCACTGGTTTCAGCACAGCAAACGGGTTCAGGCTGCCGGTGCGGCCCACGTTGATGCCGATATGCAGCAGCTTGGTAGTGGCCTGCTCTGCCGGGAATTTGTATGCGACGGCCCAGCGGGGCTCCCTTCCAACCACGCCCAACTGGTCCTGCATGTCCAGCGGAGAGATCTTCACAACCACTCCGTCGGCCTCGTAGGGCAGGTCGTGGCGCCTTTCCAGCCAGGACTGATAGTAGTCCTGTACTTCTTCCAGAGTGTGGCATAGCCGGTTCTCCGGGTTTACTCGGAAACCCAGGTTGCTGAGC
This sequence comes from Dehalococcoidia bacterium, assembly GCA_965262865.1. GTDB lineage: Bacteria > Chloroflexota > Dehalococcoidia > Lucifugimonadales > UBA3495 > VXOI01. Next base: position 3,222,199 of record OZ253565.1, on the reverse strand, counting down.
CATTCCAGCGCGTCCCAGTGATTTCGGGGGACTTCCGGGGCGTCCGGATCACCAAGGGAGTACACCCAGATTTCCATATTGCGGGCAGCGGTGACCTTTGGGTCAAGCTGCCGGATGCTGCCTGCGCCCGTGTTGCGGGGGTTGGCGTACAGCTGCTCACCACGCTGAGCCCTTTCTTCGTTCAGACGCCGGAATGCCTCGATGGGCAGGTAGACTTCGCCACGAACTTCGAGGTGCTCGGGAGCACCTTCCAGCAAGGAAATGGGGATGGTCTTTATGGTACGCAGGTTGCGGGTTACGTCTTCCCCTGTCGTGCCGTTGCCCCGGGTGGCCCCCTGGGCAAGGACGCCATTTTCATAGGTAAGATTGACTGCCAGCCCGTCGATTTTCAGCTCGCAGACCATTTCAAATGAGGCGTCGTCCAGGAGGCCACTAACGCGCCGGTGCCACGCTGAAAGCTCGTCGAAATCGAAGGCGTTGCCCAGGCTGAGCATGGGGCGCGAGTGTTCCACCTCGTCGAAGGCGGGAGATGGATCGCCGCCTACTCGCTGCGTGGGGGAATCGGCGGTAAACAGCTCGAGGTTTGCCGTTTCGATTGCCCGCAACTCCCGCATGAGGGCGTCGTACTGCCCGTCACCGACGACGGGATCATCGAGGGTGTAGTAGCGGTAGTTGTGATAGTTGAGTTCGCGGCGCAACTCAGCGGCGCGTTCTACAGGATTGACCTGTTCCATACCGGCGGACTCCGGTTGTATGTGTTGATTCAATTATAGTCCCACTGTCTGCTCGATGGCCGATAGGGAAGCCGGGGTTGGACAGAGTTCGAGTAAATGCGGCCACGTCGTGCGGAGGAATATTTAGGGAATTAATCGCCCAGGGAGTTCACTAATCGCCGCAGAGGGCCTGTGACTGCAGTTTGTTCTCTCCCTGGCCGGTCACCGCCGGGGCTGGCTTAGCGCGTGGCAGGCGCCTTCTCTTGCCACGGTGGCGACGGTATGTATCAGCAACGGTCAGGGACAGCTTTCCCGGATCGTGGCGGGCAGTGGCTCCCTGGTCTATGACATCGGCCTCAAACAGCGCCGTGTCGTCATTCCAGGGACGTTTCGGCCTTATGAACTCGAGGCCTGCCGGAGTGGGAGCGTTGGGGATGTTGCTGTTGGCGATTACCGCGTGAACCGATTCGGGACCAGTATACCGGCGCACCACGTCGAGGTGATCCTGCACCGAGTAGCCCACGGTCTGCCGCGGCTCCTCAGCGACGTTGCATATGTATACCTTGAGTGCCTTGGATTCTGCTACGGCATTTGCTATGCCCGGGATGAGAAGGTTGGGAACGATGCTGGTGTAAAGGCTGCCGGGGCCGATGATCAGGAGGTCGGCATTCTGCAGGGCCGCCACTGCTTCGGGATGAGCCTGAGGGCTGGGAGGGCTCAATGAGAGGGAGGTGATGCGGCCCGATGCGCGGGCCACGTTGGATTCCCCGGTCAATGTCTCGCCGGCCTCGGTGGTAGCCAGCAGGGTTACGTCGGTGCTAGTTGACGGGATCACCCTTCCCCGGATCGCCAGCAACTCACCGGCAATCTCCACAGCCCTTGAGAAATCGCCGCCGATACCGGCCAATGCGGCGATGAGTATGTTGCCGAAGCTGTGGCCGTCGAGCTGCCCATCGGACGAGAAACGGTAGTCCATCAGGGTCTGCATCACGTCCTCGGCATCGGCAAGGGCAACGAGGCAATTGCGAATGTCGCCGGGAGGCTGGATGCCGAGTTCGCTGCGCAGTCTGCCCGAGCTGCCGCCGTCGTCGGCCATGGTCACGATGGCGGTGATGTTGTGGGAGTAATACTTTATGCCGCGAATCAGGCTTGGGAGTCCTGTGCCTCCGCCAATGACAGTGATACGCGGCCCGGACTCCAGAGCCCGGTGGCCATTTCGGAAAGGAAGCCAGCCAAACTTGCGCGGCCCGGCGTTCAGTAAGCGGTCAATCGACATAAATAGGGTGGATGGCGATATTTCTCAGCCGCAAGGGCTGGACAATACGTGTAGCTCCAAGCTGGTCCGGTTCGACCCGAACGGATGCATTTTACCACCACTGGAACGGTACGGCTCAGCAGGAGGGTAATTATCCCTGCGTTCGTGGGAGACCTATTTGGGGACCCACATTGGCGGCAGCAGTTTACGACGTCAGCCCTTGACGACTATTCTTCTCCCATCGTCCGACGATTGTTGAAGCAGGTCCAGGAAACGGTGGCGCTCCACAGCTGTGTCGAAGTCAGGCTGCGCTCCTGCCCCGTCGCGGATGGCCTGGCCTATGATTTGGTATAGCTGGGCGACATTGTAGGGCGCGCCGGCTGGAACGGAATTGGGAGCGGCCGACAGCCTGTCTGGAATTTCCAGAGGCTGAAGGGACTGCCCGGCGCCCTGGGCACCGAAGAGCTTAACGTTTCCGTACTGGACCATTTCTTCGGACCGGGCCGACAGGGTACCCTCGGTGCCGTAGACCTCCATACGCCAGCCGCTGCCATTCCAAGGGATGGTAGCGATGTGGGCCGAGGCCGCCGCGCCGTTTTCCAGCACACCGCTGACTACGACGTTGTCGGGAGCGTCCACGGACACGGATTTACCATCGCTGGTCTGCCACTGGCCGAGCTGCACGCTTACCTGTGCGGTCAGTTCCTGGAACTCGCCGACGCAGTGACAAAAGATGTCGAGGGCGTGCCCAGAGGCGATGCTGAGGCTGTTTGCGCCGTTGGCCCGGTCTGCCATCCAGGCCCGGTCAGCGCCCCTCCCCACCAGGCCGGGGAGGAACATTGTCATGTTGCAGGCGAGCATATCGCCGACGTATCCGTCGGCGACCAACTCCCTGAGGCGCAGTAGGGCCGGACCGCCTCTCGCCTGGAGGCCGATAAGGGTGCGGACGCCTTTCTCGTGGGACAGGGAGGTCAGCTCCATTGCTTCGTCTGTGTTGGCGCCGAGGGGCCATTCGCAGAATACGTGCTTGCCCGCCTGCAGGCCGGCGGTGACCATGCCATAGTGGGCCGGAACGCTGACCGATACAACCACGAGGTCGACGTCGGGGTGATTGGCCATTTCCGTGTAGTCGTGGAAGGCCAGTTTCGCTCCGTAAAAGGCTTTGGATTCCTCGGCGGTCTCAGGGCGGGAGGTGCACACGGCCGTCAACTCAAAGTCGTCCATGCCCAAGAGCGCTGGCAGGTGGGCGCGCTTGCTCCAGCCGTAGCCGGCGTTGGCCCCGATGATTCCCACACGGATTTTGTCGATCATGGTGGCTGCTCCTTCCAATTTGATGCTTGGGTTTTATGCTTGGGCGGCCGGGGCGATGCGGTTGTGCCACGTAGTGGTCTGTTCGTAAGCGTGGGCCGCGCGGAATAGTGTTTCCTCGGCGAAGGGCCGCGCGCCCAGTTGGAGGCCTATAGGCAAGCCGTCGCTGGTGAAGCCGCCTGGAATCGAAATAGCGGGCAGGGCGGTCAATGAATAGCAGCCGGTGTAGGCGCGCCTGAAGAAGAAGCGACTACGAACGTCCTCGGCGCTCTCGAAACGCGCCGTCAACGCAGAGTGCAGAGGAGCGGGGTACGGAGACGTCGGGGAAACCAGGACGTCCACGTTCTCCAGGGCGGCCATGAACTGTTGGCGGAGCAGGACCCTCGCCTTGGCTGCACGGTTGTAGACTTTGAAGGGCACCAGGGAGGCCGACAGAAGGCGGGTGCGGCTGGCCTGATCCAGCTCGTCGGCGCGGGTGCGCAGGAGCTCGTCCCTGGCGCCTGCGCCTTCGGTGTCTGCGATGCCCACGAAGATAGCGCCCGCAAGCTCTACAAGAGGGATGGACACTTCTTTGATTTCGGCTCCCAGACCGCGCAATACGTCCAGCCCGAACTCCACGGTGGCCCGGACCTCGGGATGCATATCCCGGCTCTGGTGCAATTCGCGGATGAGCCCCACGCGGAGGCCTTCGACGCCCTTGCCGAGAGCTTGGGTGTAATCGGGAACGGGACGAGTGCTGGTGTAGGGGTCGCGTTCGTCGTGGCCAGCAATGACTCCCAAGACAATGGCGCTATCCTCAACGGTCTTGGTCATGGGTGCTGCGGCGTCCATGAACCAGCACATGTGGGTCATTCCGTGGCGGCTTACCCGAGTGAACGTCGGGCGGAGGCCCACAACGCCGCAGTAGGCCGCGGGGCCTCTGCCGGAGCCGCCGGTGTCCTCCCCGATGGAGGCGGCGCACAGATGGGCCGAGAGGGCCACACCGGAGCCGCTGCTGGACTCGCCGGGGGTGCGGTCCAAGTCCCAATGGGTTTGCCGGGATGCCCCAGGGCGGATTCTGCGTGCCTCCCATGGCCAGCTCGCTCAGATTAAGCTTGCCCAGTAAGGTGGCCCCCGCCTCCTTCAGCCTGCAGACAATGGTGGCGTCCTCGCTGGGCACGAAGTCGCGGTAGACCCGTGAGCCATTGGTGGTCAGAATGCCTTCGGTCCAGAACTGGTCCTTGATGGCCATGGGCACGCCTGCCAAAGGGCCAGGGTCGCCGTTAGACTCCATCTGCCAGGCTACCTGCCGGGCGGCATCCAGCGCTTCCTCGCGGGTGACGGTAATGTAGGCGGCCAAACGCGAGTCCAGCCGGTCGATGCGTTCGAGGTATGCACGGACGGCGTCCTCCGGGGAGACTTCCCCCGCCCGCACCGCCCGCACCGCCCGCACCGCCCGCACCGCCCGCGCAGTGTCGGCGGCCGACAGAAATACTACTTCATTGCTGTCCATGGATGGTCCTCTCAGCAGACAATTCGAATGCCTGGCTAGCCTTCATCGGGAAATAGGGTAACCGGTTGAATATCGGTCAGGTCAAGATCGCTCAACCGGTCCAGCTCCAGCATCAGGCTGCCGAACCGGTTGGCGACCTCCTCAACCTCGTCCTCGGGGATGGGAATGCCAGCAAGGCGGGCCAATTCCCGCACCCGGTCCTCGTCGGAAAGTTGTCTTTGGGTCATTATGATCCTTCGGGCAAAAACCCTTGTGGGTGAGTTTGTCAGAATGCAACGTCATCCTAGAGTTGGAGAACCAAAGCGTCAACGTCCGGCGTATCCCTGGATGCTATACTGGCGCGACACGAAACCGTAACGGGGGAGGTGGCCTGATGAAATGGGCATCGGCCATATCAGAGCATTCCAGCCTGGATGACGCTCTTACACAGTGCGCGGATTCGATTCGACAGCAGTTGGGCGAGAAGCCACACTTGGTGGTGGCCTTTGTGTCGCCTCACTACCAGCCCGACTACGGTCGAGTCGGACCCAGGCTGAGCGAACTGCTGGAGGCGGAGCACACTTTCGGCTGCTCCGGGGGCGGCATTATCGGCGCCGGCCTGGAGGTGGAACAGCGACCCGCGCTCTCAGTCACTGCTGCCGCACTGCCTGGAGTAAACATCGAGGCGTTCCACATGGAAGGGGACAAGCTGCCGGACCTGGACGCAGGGCCGGACAAGTGGACGGAACTGCTGGGTGTGTCTGAGGGCGAAGACCCGCAGTTTGTGCTGCTGGCCGATCCGTTCTCCTTTCCCGTGCAGAACCTGATCATGGGCCTAGACTTTGCATATCCCCGCGCGGCCAAAATCGGCGGCCTGGCCAGTGGCGCCCAGCGACCTGGGGACAACGCGCTGTTCCTGGACGGCCAGATGCACGGCTCCGGTGCGATCGGGTTGGCGTTACACGGGAATATCACCGTCGATACGGTGGTGGCCCAGGGCTGCCGTCCCATAGGCGACTCGATGAGAATCACGGCCAGCCGGCAGAATGTTCTGGTGGAACTGGACGGAAAGCCCCCCATGGGGGTGCTGCAGGACCTCTTCCGGTCCCTGTCGGAACGTGATCGCCAATTGATGGGGCATTCCCTGTTCCTGGGCGTAGTAATGGACGAGCTTGTTGACAACCCTGTACAGGGTGATTTCCTGATTCGCAACGTAGTTGGTATGGATCAGCGAACCGGCTCCCTGGCCATCGGCGAGATGCTGAAGGAGGGGCAGCTGGTGCAGTTCCACCTGCGCGACGCCGAGACTTCAGCAGAGGACCTGACCTTCGTCCTGGAGCGTTATGCAGCGGACAACCGGGAGAACGAGGTGCCTGGGGCATTGCTGTTCTCCTGCCTGGGTCGGGGAGAGTACCTCTATGGGCGGCCCAACCACGACACGGACATCTTCCGCGAGAAGCTGGGTCAGGTGCCGCTGGGCGGCTTCTTCTGCAATGGCGAGATCGGTCCCGTCGGTGGCACCACCTTCCTGCACGGGTACACCAGTTCATTCGGTCTCTTCCGTTCGCGGGCATAGAGTAAACGATCCAAGCAACGTATAAACCCGTTCGTCCTGGGTTTCACCCGTGACGAGCGGGTTTACTTTTAGCCATTAACTAACGCCGTGATAATAAGGATAGGCATCACTGTATCGCTGACCGGACAGTTCAGCCTGCAAGGCTCACAGACCCTGTCCGGCATACGAGCGTGGGCAGTTGATGTGAACCGTGCTGGCGGATTAAAGGTAGGAGATGGACGTCATCGAGTCGAGCTGATCTGGCGGGACGACGGCAGCAGGCGGGACTGCGTACGTGCTATTACGGAGCGGCTGATTGTGGATGACTGCGTCAATTTGCTGGTCGGCCCGTATTCAGCTGTACTCACGAATGCCGCTGCCGAGATTTCGCAGGCTCACGGAAAGCTCATGTGGAACCAGGGCGGGGCATCGCCGCGGGTATACGAGCGAGGCAACCCGTGGGTGGTAGGAGTACTGACTCCGGCCGACCAATATCTTGGGGACCTGTTGTCGGCAGTGCGCGAGGTCTGCCCTCGCGCGACCACCGTCGGAGTCCTGCGCGCAGAGACCGGGGCGTTTCCCCGCGACGTTGCTTCGGGAGTGGAGCGGGCCGCCTTTAAGCTGGGCTTCCGCGTCGTACTGTCCCTGCAGTTCGACGGAAATGACAATGATTTTAGCGAGGTGGTCCAGATGGCGTGTGAGGTCGCTCCTGACGTGCTGGTGGTGGCCGGGAGGTTTCAAGACGACCTGCGAATCGCTGAGCTCTTAGCCGGAGTGGCTCCCGCCGTGGGAACCGTGGCGGTGGTGGCCGCCGGGGTTGACGCCTTTCGGGATCGGCTGGGCGATCTGGCCGAGAAATTCCTCGGCCCCAGCCAGTGGGAGTCGGCGGCCACGTATCCGGTGGACTACGGTCCCAGCGTGGCGGAGGTGCAGGCGGCATTCGACAGGTTCCACGCTCTTGAGGACGGCGCCGAGCATTACGTCATTGACTATCCTGCGGCTCAAGCCTACGCTTGCGGCGTTGTGATCCAACGATGCCTTGAGGAATGCGGCAGCTTGGATGATGCCACACTCCGACAGGCCGCCGCCTCACTGGACTTCACCACTTTCTATGGCAGGTTCCGCATTGATGCTGGCACCGGCAGGCAGGTCGGGAAGCCAGGACTGCTTGTTCAGTGGCGGCAGGGGCGCAAGGAAATAGTCTGGCCGCCCGAGTATCGAACGCAGGGACTCGTTCATCCGTGGCGTTAATCCCAGATCATGCGAGGAACAATATGAGGCTGCAAGGGCAGGTGGCAATAATCACGGGAGCGGGTCGCGGAATCGGGCGGGCGATCGCGCTGGCCTACGCACGTGAAGGGGCAAAGGTGGCGCTGGCGGCACGTAGCGAGGCCGACCTGGACGAGAGCGTCGCGGCCGTGGCGGAGGCAGGAGGCGAAGCCATTGCCGTCCGCACGGACGTCACCAGCCAGATGGCCACGGAGCGGCTGGCCCGGAGGGCGGTTGAACGGTTTGGACGCATTGACGTGCTAGTCAACAATGCCGGCATCTCAGGCCCCATCGGGCCATTGCAGGACAACAACATAGACGACTGGGTGGGCACCATCAACGTCAATCTTACTGGCACTTTCCTGGTATGCCGCGCGGTTATTCCGGTGATGCTGGAGCAAGGGGGCGGAAGGATCATCAACCTGTCCGGTGCTGGCGTGGCCAACGCATGGAGCAATATGTCGGCCTACTGTTCCAGTAAGGCCGCCGTGGTGCGATTGACGGAGGTGCTGGCCCAGGAACTGGAGCCGCAGGGCATATTGGTAAACGCGCTGGGCCCGGGATCAGTACACACCGGCATGTGGGAGAAAATGACGGAGGAAGCGGCCCAGGCAGGAGCGGACTTTATCCATGAGCTGGGGCAGAGGGTGTTGTCGGGCGGTGGTGCGTCCATCGACGATTGCGCGGAATTGGCCGTATGGCTAGCCTCGGGCGAAAGCGGGGCTCTGACTGGGAGAATTATCTCAGCGGCGGCCGACGATTTTCGCAACCTGCCGTCGATGATTCCTGAGATTATGGCGGGGGACGCCTATACGCTGCGCGTAGTAAAGTCGTGAGCGTCCCCGTAGTGAGCGTCTCCATGGTGATTGCCAACTTAAAACAACAAAGGGGCAGAAATGCCCCCTTATTGTTTCAGACTAGCATGCACTTTGGCTCAGAACCCTGCTGAGGATTCCCTGCCAGAGGGCAAAAAGACAACCAGCTTTTAGCTCTCGAGCTTAACCGGGTTGCGGAGCACGCCGATGCCGCTGATGTCGATCTCGCAGACGGCGCCGGCGCTCATGTCCTGGGTGGTTCCCGGAGTGCCGGTGAAGATGCAGTCGCCGGCGTTCAGGGTTACATAACGGGTGATGAACTCGATCATGGTCGGTACGTCGAAGATCAGGTCCTTGGTGCTCTGGTCCTGCTCCACGCTGCCGTTTACCCGCGTCTGTAGCCACTGAGCCGTCGGGTCGGCTTCGGTCTCGATCCAGGGTCCCATGGGCGAGAAGGTGTCAGCGGACTTGGCGCGCCACCAGTCCGAGTTGTTCTCGTTACGGTCCTTGCGCTGCCAGTCACGGGCGCTGACGTCGTTGCCGCAGGTGTAGCCGAGGACATGGTTCAAGGCATCTTCCTTAGAAACGTAGCGGCAGTCGTCCTTGATAACCACCACCATCTCCCCCTCGGCGTCAAACCGCTGGACCTCCTTGGGACGGATGATGGCGTCTTCGGGTCCGATGACGCTGGTGGGAGTCTTGTGGAAGACCATCGGGTATTCGGGGGCTGGGCGGTCTCCGATATGGCTGGTGTAGTTAAGGCCCATGGCGAGAATCTTGCCCGGTACCACGGGCGCCAGCAGCTTGACGTCGGACAACTTGTGGACATGGTCGGTCAGGGAATGCTCCCCGAAGATGCTGCCGTCGATGGCGGTAACGTTGTCGCCGTCAACGACACCGTAGTGAACACTCCCGTGTGCTTCATACCTGGCGATTTTCATTGAATTCTCCTAGCGAATGTGAACAGGATTTAGTTGTCCGGCCTGGCCGGTTTCGAGATCGGTTATTCGGGACAATTTTAACGCTTGCCCAAGTCGTTGGCTACCAATGGGTTCCTCTCGCAGGGCAATCGCATCTTGATTTCAGTAGCTCAGCGGGTTAGGCCGGAGGAGCTGGCATTGCCGGTTTTCAGGGGCTGTTTTTTTATGATTCCACTCATTTCCGCTCATTTCCGCCATTATTCTGTCATTCCGGCAATTCCGGGCGGGCCGCTGGTTCAAAGCAGTCCCCCCTGGATGTCAGGCGGGTTCTGTTTGCTAGCCGTTATAGACATAGAACATATGTTATAGAAGGGGCGCAGGCTTGGCAAGGGGCGAATGACAGCGAAATGAGATTCCAGGCTTGAAGACGGATTGCCCTGGTTCTTCTCGACAGTAGCCTGAATCGGGATTCGCGGGCCGGGAATTCTCGGACATACGATTGGCCGTGAATCAGGCAGCCCTTATTTGCGATCGAGTGTATTCGCTCAGTTTTCTATGACGATCTTGCCGTAGAAATCGCGGTCCTGCATGGCTTGGTGCGCGGACCCGACGTCGAAGAGTGGGAACACGCGGCCGGGTATGCCGTGGAGGGACCCGTTGCGTACCACTTTCATGAAATCGGCAAATGTGCGGTTGCTGCGCCCGCCGCTTCCCATGAGGTGCAGGGGTTTGCCCTGAAGCAGCGAGAGATTCAGGTCGGCCCGCGCGCCGGACGTTACCCCGGTGATAACCAGGCGGCCGCCCGACTTCAGAGAGAGGAGGTTCTGATCCCAGACGTCGGCTCCCACGCAGTCGAAGACCAGGTCCACGCCCTGTCCGTTGGTCAGTTCCTTGACGCGCTCGCTGAACCTGGGCGTCTCCCGGTAGTTGATGACCTCGTCGGCGCCCCATTCCTTGGCGGTGTCCAGCTTCCACTGGCTGCCGGCGGTGGTGATGACACGGGCCCCCATCATCTTGGCGATCTGGATGCCCATGCTTCCGACGCCGCTTCCTGCCGCCTGCACCAGCACATCGTCCCAGGGGCGGATCTGGGCCTGAGTGACCAGGCAGTGCCAAGCGGTGTGGGCTGCGATAGGCAGCGTGGCTGCTTCGGCAAATTCCATTGAGTCGGGTATGAGGTGAGCGTTTACGGCCGGGGCGGTGATGTAGTCAGCATGGCCGCCATCAAGGTCGACGCCCAGGCGCTTCTGGTTGGGACACCACTGGTCGTTGCCCATGCCACAATGCTCGCATACGCCGCAGGTAACTCTGTTGTTGAGGATTACCCGGTCGCCGATCCTGAGCGAGGTGGGCACCGCGGGGCTGATGGCCACCACCTCTCCTGCGATGTCGCAACCCATGATCCGGGGAAGCGGGCCGTTGTAGGTGTGCCCCTCCCGCAGGTTCAAGTCCAGGTGGTTAAGGGCACTTGCCCCGACTTTCAGCATGATCTCGCCCGGTCCAATTTCGGGATCCGGCCGGTCTCCATAGACCAGCATGTCGGTACCGCCGTGCGCGTCAATAAAGACTGCTTTCATAATTGACCCTCCGCTATCTCATAGAGATTCAGCTCATAGAGCAAGGAATAAGGCATTGGCTCGCGGGGCAAATAGTAGAATGGGGGTGGAGCATTGGAAATGATACTGAAGCGGGTAAGCAGCGTCAAAGCGGCGCCTCAAGTCGTGAGTGAACCTACAGAAGATCGTGTGGTGAAACTGTTGGCGGAACTGAAGGCCGCCTACGAGGGCTTTACCTGGGAGTCGGATCTGCAGACGCGAGATGGCTCACGTCGCAGTCCGTATCGGACGCTGGTGCTCTTCGGTCTGAGCGCCCGGACCAGGGACGCCCTGCTAGTTGAGATGTGCCGCCGATTTTTCGGTCGTTTCCCAAACGCAGGGGCGCTGAGTGCCTGCGGAGAGAATCTCGAGGGTATGGTAGCTGACATTGTGCGTCCCGGCCAGATGCCTTTTGTGGCGTCAATGGCCCTGGCCCTGGGGGATGGCGTTCCGCAACGCCGTGAAACTCTACTTGGGATTAATGGAGTGGGTGAAAAGATCGCGGAGTGTGTGCTGGCTTATGGCTGGGGAGAGGACGCGCTGCCTCTGGACGTCAATTGCATCAGGGTGTTGGCGCGAGTTTCAGGACAGGACACGAAGCAACTGCGCCGGATGGCGCCAGCACCATTGCGCGAAAGCCTCAAGTGCGTCTATCTTAAGCGAACTCAACAGTTCAAGGACCTGTCAATTGGTATGATCGACATGCACGAGATACTGCGGCTTCACGGGCAGGTCTGCTGCACCCGGACGCCAGAGTGCGACCGCTGTCCAGTGCGGGGATGTCTGTCGCGCAGGGAGCCTTCGGGCCGGTCTGAGAAAATTGAGGTGTCGCCGGCGATCTGGGACGACTGGAGGGAGTTAATCAATGAGCCTGCCTCAGTTTGACATAAGGGGTCAGAAAGTTCTGGTGGCGGGAGCCGGACGGGGCATTGGGAAGGGAATTGCCCTGGCTTTTGCGGAGGCCGGCGCAGATGTTGCCATCACCAGCCTCAATGCTTCCACTGTGGGTCAGGTGGCCGAAGAGATTCAGCTTCTCGGAAGGAAAGCCCTGCCCCTGACGGGCGACGCCACAAAGGCCGTTGACATGGAGCGAATTGCGGCGGAGACGCTGCGGGAGTTTGGCCACGTGGACACGCTGATCAACTGCGTCGGCGATGCAATTCGCAAGCCAGTCTCCAACATGCCCGACGGGTCGGAGGGGATGAACGAGGAGGAATGGCATTTCGTCGTTGATGTAAACCTAACCGAGGCGTTCCAGGGATGCCGCGCTTTTGGGCCGCACCTGCTGGAGCGGGGCAGCGGCAACGTCATCAATATCTCCGGATTTGCATCATTCCGAGGACGGGCACGGTCGGCGGCATATGACGCGGCCAAGGCTGGCGTGATGCGCTTCACCGAAAGCCTAGCCCAAGAGTGGGCACCATACGGCGTGCGGGTCAATTGTGTTGCACCCGGCTATTTCCCAGACCCCGGCCAAATGTCGGGGGAGGCCTACCAAGCCCGGCAGCAGCAGGCAAGGGGGCAGGTACCGCTGGGCCGGTTGGGGGATTTGAAAGAACCCGGATATTTGTGCGTATTTCTAGCTTCACCGGCGGCATCGTATATTACGGGCCAGACTTGGGCCGTTGACGGCGGGGTTAGCATAATGTCTCCCTAAAAGGTCTTTATCCCTTCCGGACAAGACTGAGGGGAAGGTGTTTTAACTTTTTCCAGTGACGGAGGCAATGCGCGATGATGAACTACCAGTTGCTGGTACCGGGACTTCTGGACCGGGCCGACATCTATTTCCCACACAAGGAAATCATCACCCGCGAGGGCGACGGCGTTCACCGGTATACCTACCGTGACCTGAAAGGACGGGTGAACAGGCTTGCCAATGGTCTGGCCGGCCTTGGCGTAGGCAAGGGCGACCGGGTTGGCACCTTCGGCTGGAACACCTACCGGCACCTGGAGGCGTATTTTGCGCCACCGACGATGGGAGCGATCACTCACACCACCAACATTCGCCTGTCACCTGACGACCTGACCTACATCGTCAATCACGCAGGCGACAAAGTGATGCTGGTTGACCCCGATCTGGTCCCCATCCTGGAGCCGCTGGCCTCTCGGCTGGAGACAGTGGAGCACTTCGTGATCATGACCGGCGACTCGGGCTTCAAGACATCTTTGCCATCGGCCCACATTTACGAGGATCTATTGGGTGTAGCGGCGGATACTTTTAATCGTCCACCGTTGGACGAGCACGACCCTGCGGGGCTGTGCTATACGTCTGCCACCACGGGGCGGCCCAAGGGTGTCACCTACACCCACCGCGCCCAGATCCTGCACGCCATGATGGAGTGCTCGGCCGATTCTGCCGGAGTGAGAGAGCGAGACGTGGTGATGGCCGTAGTGCCAATGTTCCACGCCAACAGCTGGGGCGTTCCTTACGCGGCGACCATGACCGGCGCAACCCAGGTGCTGACCGGAGTGCGCCCCGACCCTCCTGCCATCTGCCGACTGATCAGCGAGCACCGGGTTTCCCTGAGCCTGGGAGTTCCGACGATCTGGGTGGGGATGCTGGACTACCTTTCGCGCACCGAGGAGGAGTTTGATCTCTCCTGTCTCAGAATGGTAGTAAGCGGCGGCTCGGCGGTGCCGAGGAGCATGATCCAGGCCTTCAAAGAGCGGTTGGGAATCGAGCTGGTACAAGCCTACGGTATGACCGAGGCCACGCCGCTGGTGTCCTTTAACCGGCTGGGGAGCCATCTCGATGGGCTGGACGACGAGGACAGGCTGACGGAGCAGGGAAAACAAGGAACGCCGGTGTATGGGATCGAGATGCGGCTGGTTGACGAGAACGGCGTGGACCTTGACTGGGACGGCGAGCAGCGCGGCGAGTTGCTGTTCCGAGGGCCCTGGATCGCTTCGGAGTACCTAAACGACCCGCGAAGCGAGGAGACTTTCATCGACGGGTGGTACCACAGCGGAGACATCGCATCGTTGGACCAGTGGGGCAACATACAGATCGGCGACCGGGTTAAGGACATGGTCAAGAGCGGTGGGGAATGGATTTCCTCGGTGGATTTGGAGACAGCCATCATCGCCCACCCAGGTGTGCTGGAGGCTGCGGTAATCGCCATTCCACATCCGACGTGGCAGGAGCGTCCGATTGCCTGCGTCGTACCCAATGCGGAATACCGGGACTCGCTGGAAAAGAGCGAAGTGCTGGAGTTCATACGCCCGCGATTCGCGTCGTGGTGGATTCCGGACGATGTGGTGTTCATCGACGAGATCCCAAAGACAAGCGTCGGCAAGTTTGACAAGAAGGTGCTTCGGGACCGCTTCCAAGATCATCAGCCCAGTCGCTAGAATTCGGCGGCACCATTCCCGAAGTGGGCTTTCTCAGCACTACGGAGAGGGTCGCAGTTAAACTGGCCAGCCGGACTGTCTATTCCTAGCTTGAAGGAGCCGGGTCAGGGAATATCCTGCCCGGCTCTTTCGTTTTCCCCAGAGACGTTCTGGAGCCTCCTGATTTCAGCCCGAGTTTCCTGACGGCGCCGGAAAATAAAGAAAATGTAAGCCAGAAAGACCACTCCCGTTACAACGAAGGCGGCGATGAGATATGAAAGATTGGAGGGCGGCATTCCGGTCTGCAACAGCTGAATCATTCTATTTCCCGTCGGGTTGGCCTTTGGATACTCGTTCAGCGGATAGATTTAGACCTCGGCAGTACGTCCCTCTCGCCTCAACGCGAACCTGGTGCGGCTCAGTTCGTCTTCGGAGTTTAATGTAGACATACGTTCCAAGATCAGCCAAACGGAGAGGAACAGAAATGCGACTAAAGAAAACATCAATACCATGTTCATTGTGACGCTCAACGAACCGCTCTCGGAAAGTGGCCCCACAACCTGCGGCGGATGGATGGAGCGCCACCACTGCACTGCGAAGTAGACGATGAAGGCATCTACTGACCCGATGATACCGACCACTGCGGAAAGTACTGCGGCCCTGGACCGGTTGGGTGTAAAGGCTCGAACCATGAGGTAGCCCGCATAGATAAACCAGAGCACCAGGGTCAGGGTCAGGCGCGGCTCCCAGGTCCACCACACGTTCCATACCGGTTTGGCCCAGAGAATGCCAGTAATCAGGGCCAGTGAGACGTAGACAAATCCCACCTCGCCGGCGGCTACGGCCATATTGTCCCATCGGCTGTTTCGTTTCTTCAGATACATAACGCTGCCGACAAAGACCACTACAAAAGCCAAAAGGGAAAATATGGCGATGGGCACGTGGATATAGAGGGCGCGCTGCACGTTCCCCAAGTTTGCGTCAGTGGGCGCCACCACGAAGATCATGTAAAGGTCCACCAGCAGCAGGACGCCCGCGATCACACCCACTACAGTCCTTGGGTTCGGTATCCATCCCTGCCTGGACGCTCCCAATTCCGCCGAATCACCAGCGAGTCTATCTGCGTCTGCCAATGCCTTTTAATCCTCTACGATAAATGAAAATAGCCACGGACATATTACCAGAAACAGCGCGTCGAAAACTCCGATAAGCGGCAGCCACCGTCCGAGACCCACGAAGGTCTCGCCACCCACGGCGCGGGTGGACGCTTCTACCGCCGCCAGGATGACCGGCAGCACGACCGGGAAGAATAGTACCGGCAGCATAATTTCCCGGGAACGGGTCTGAGCCGCGAGGGCGGAGAACAGCGTTCCGATCAACGCAAAACCAAGGGTCGCAAGTATCATGGTCGCGGCCAGAGTCCACGATAGGGCGGAGAAACCAAGTATGACAGCGTAGGCCGGCAGAAGCACAGCCTCGATCAAGAGCATGAAAACGAAACTGGTCGCAGCCTTGGAGAGGAATATGGCATCCCGGCTTACCGGCGACGCCAGCAGGCCCTCAAGCGCCCCAGACTCCTGCTCCCGGGAAAATGCCCGGTTCATGGCGAGGGTGGCGGTGAATGCGAATGCGACCCAGAGAATACCCGGGGCCATTCTCTTTGCGTCTCCAGGTTCCGGGTCCAGGGCGAAACTGAAAACCACGACCAGGAGCAGACCAAACACGACTACAGAGGCCACCAGCTCCCTGGACCGGAGTTCCAGCACGATGTCCTTCCAGATCATCGTTGCGATGGGGCCGATAAACCCCTTCACACCTCGCCTCCGCCGGTGTGATACCGCGAGAGCATCCGCTGGATTTCTTCGGCGTCCCCCGCAGGCCAGGTCAGGCTGCCGCCTGAAAGAACGCCGGCACGCTGTCCCCATGCCAGACCCAGGTCGATGTCGTGGGTAGTGAGAACGACCGAGCCACCTCCTGCAGTCCACTCAGACAGCAGGTCGCCCAGCATTTGCCGGGATTCCCTGTCGAGACCGGCTTCCGGTTCGTCCAAGAGCAGCACGTCGGGCTGGTGCAGGATAGCGCGGGCGATGGCGGCGCGTCTCTGCATCCCGTTGGAAAGGGTGCGCACACGATGGTTGGCCCGGTGTGGCAGGCCCACGCGTTCAAGCGCAGCATCGACCCTGGCCTCCCGGTCGCTGATGCCGTACAACCGGGCATAGTAGTTGAGGTTTTCCCGGGGTGTAAGGTCGTCGTATAGGAAGCTGCGGTGGCCGACCACGCCGATGCCTCGCCTCACGTGGGCAGTCTGGCGGCGCAGGTCCCTGCCAGCGATGCGAACCGCGCCGGCATCTGGACGCACGCTGGTCGACAGGATCCGCAGGAGTGTGGTCTTGCCCGCGCCATTGGCCCCGAACAGAGCGAGTGTTTCTCCCCAAGGCACCGTCAGGTCGAGGTCCCACAAAACCGGCCATTCCTGGTAGCTCTTCTCCAGACCCTCCACGGAGATTGCGACGCCGGACTTATCTGTTGTCAAGGGGCGTTCACTGTGTTGCCATAAGGGTCAAAAGGTGGATGGGCATCAATAGTCTGGGAAGAGAATCCAGTGGGATGGGGATGCCGTCGAGGGTTCGATCCCAAAATTCCGCCATGGCTCGCATTCTCCCGCATCAGACCGCGTTCGGACGGGATAGGCCTACAGCCGGAGGGGTCGGCGGATGGCTGGGTGGTGCCTGGCATTGAGTATCGCGGGCCTCATTGGCGGATTTGGAAAGGCCTGGCGGGCGGCTGCGCGCAGGAACTTCAGCCATGATGGTACGAGGCTACAGCGGGGGCTGGCAAGGGGCTGATGCCAGGTGAAGTGGGGCTTCTCCAGTGACCCCGCGGCTCTACCAAGTAAGGGCAGCCTTCCGTTGTTCGTTCAGGTTTCTTAGTCCATAAGAATGAAGCCACGGAGCGATGCTGAGGGATTTTCAAATAGTGCATCATTTTGCGAATTCCGTTGCGTGGCTGATTGGGGAGTGTCTCTCAAATTCAGGCGGACTGATCCGGTCTCTTGGTATAAATTTAGATCAGCAGTACGCGAGGGCGCAATAAGGAACGATTACTGGTGCAGGGACCATTAGTTTTCCCGTTTCCAAAGGCAGGGGATTTCTCCGAGAATCAAATGCCCTTGGGCAACCGTCCTGACTGCGTTGGCAGTAGTGGAGCCATTTGTTATCATTATCACAATGTCGCGGCGGCCGGCTCCGCCGAAGCTGGAGAAATAGTTGAACACTCGGTTTGAAGACCTTCAAGACTCCGGGAATTCTGGGTTTCGCTCCAACCGTACCCGATTCATCATCGTCGCCACGGTGGTCGTGCTGGCGCTGGCGTTCATGATCTGGACGGCGTTTGGAGAAAATACCCGGTACTTTCTGACGGTCAGCGAGTTCAATAGCAAGACCGAGATTCACGACGGTCAAATGGTTCGCGTTTCCGGGACGTTGGTAGAGGGCTCCTTCGAGCGCGGGGACAAATCGACCACCTCCCACTTCCAGCTGACGGACAAGGAAGGGCAGAGCGCTGGTCTTGAGTTGCTGCTGGCGCAGTACGAGGGAGTGCTGCCCGACCTGTTCTTCAATCCGCATTCGGAAATTATTCTCGAGGGCAGTGTCGCCGGTGGGGGAGTCTTCCACGCCAGCGAGATACTGGTCAAGTGCCCCTCCAAATACCAAGACCTGGACGAGCAGCAGTACGATCTGCCGGAATACTCCACTACCTAAATTTTGATTCCCTTTTGATTCGCCGACCCGCTGTAGGATCAGGCCTCGTACACCGGCGGCGGTTACTTCGACTCAAGCCTGCGAGATATCACTTCAACGCGCCAATGTCGCCACATCTCCCCCAGCAGCCGCTGATTTTGCGCTTTGAACTCCTGGCCTGTGAGCACCCCTGAGTCTCTCAGGTGGGCTAGCCTCCGCAATTGACTCGCCAGGTCTGCAGGGTCGCCAGGCGCTGATTAAATTAGCTCTGGTCGTCTTGTTTCGTCGATCAGTTGTTGCACGTCCGTTACGAACTGGCACCTGTCTTCACCCAGGGCAACCTCGATTTCTGTCCGGTTGGTCCCCACATAGACGACGACTCCGGATGACCCCAGCGAATGATCCTTTGACGGGCTGGATGGTGGTAGTGGAATCGTAATAGGACTACACCGTTAGCGGTCTGCCGCGTTCGAATAACCCTTTCCAGTGATGCAAATGAGAATCAGGAGCCAATTGGCGCCCACGAAGCCCCAAGATACAGAGATTTCTATAAAGGCGCCCTTGTACTTTCCCGAAACCACGACCTGTGGAATTTCGCCATCCAGCAGGAGCTTGGGGCAGGGCAATCGCGTCTTGATTTCAGCAGCTCAGCAGGTTGGGGCGGAGGAGCTGGCATTGCCGGTTTGCAGGGGCTTTTTTTCTATTCCCCTCATTTCCGATCATTTCCGCCATTCCGGGCTGGCCACTGGTTAAAAGCAGGCCCACCGGGATGTCAGTCGGGTTCTGTTTGCCACCTGTCATATACATAGAACATATGTTACATAACGGGCGCAGGCTTGGTAAGGGGCGAGTGACAGCGAAATGAGATTCCAGCCTTGAAGACGCGATTGCCCTGGAGTTTGGGGATATCCTTGACGTCGGCCCGTTTCAGTAGGGATGGGTTGCCCATTCTAACTATAGAATCCCAGATTTCCACCTCTTTATATGAGGTCGTCGCCTTTCCTCCAAAAGTGCGAATGGGCAGGTATAACACCTGCCCATCGAGAATCTGGGTCGACAGTAATTTGGCTTAAAACTCGAAGGCGGACATCAACTCATCAGCAGTGCGGGCCCGGGCAGTGTCCCACATTTGCTCCACGCGCTGCCCCAGCGAGGGGCGGTCTTCGTCGTTGTAGACCACGCCCACAGGCAGGCCGCCGCGTTGGAGCAGTTCGTATGCTGCCCATTTGCTTGACGAGTCGTGTTCTTCGGGCACGTCCCACAGGGTCGGCTCGATGCCCTTACGAGCATTGCCCTTCAGTTCCTCGAAGGTGTCGTTGTAGGTAGTGCAAGGTGACTGCACATGAACGATGGAGAAGCCCTCGTGTTCCATGCCCTGCTTGATAAGCTGGGAAAGCGGCCGTGGCTGGCCGGAAAACCCGGAGGCAACGTAGGACACGCCGAGGGTCAGATACAGTTCAAGTGGATTGATCTGGCTCTCGATCTTACCGTAGGGAGTTGAACTGGTGATGACACCCAGCTTGGTCGTTGGCGAACTCTGGCCCTTGGTGAGGCCGTAGACGCCGTTGTCCATGATAACGGCGGTTATGTTCAGGTTGCGGGCTGCCTGGGGCCCGATGTGCTCTCCGCCGATGCTCAGGAAGTCGCCATCGCCCGCCACAACGACCACGTTCAGTTCGGGACGTGCCATCTTGACGCCCATGGCGATGGGAAGGGAACGGCCGTGGATGCCGTGCATCCCGTATGGCTGGTCGCCCTCGAGCAGATGAACCAGGTTGCCAGAGCACCCGATGCCTGCCACGACCACGTTGTTTTCCATGGGTAGGCCGGTACCTTCCAGCCGGTCAATCATTGCCAATTCCAATGCCCGACGGACACCAAAATCGCCGCAGCCAGGGCACCATTTGAAATCGTATTCAGGATTCTTCTTGCTCATACCCTTACAGCCTCCGTCAGCCGGAAGTTGGTCATCTCGGATATCCGCTCCACCAAGGTGTGCGCCTTGAAAGGCAGCCCGGTGTATTGAGTTATGGACTCGGCCTTGATACCCGATCCCCTAAGAATCTGGGAGAACTGCCCCTGGTAGTTAAGCTCCGGTACGATGACCAGGTCTTTCTTCTTGAGTTCTTCCAGGAGTTTGGGGGGTAACGGGTTCAGGAACATGGTGTAGTACCAGCCTACAGGGGCACCCTGACGCTTCAGGATTTCGTAGGCCTCTCGCGTCGGGCCCTTGCTCCCGCCCCAAGGCAGCAGCGCCACCGAGTGATCGGTGCCCTCGCTCTCGTAGTCGTCTTCTTCCAGCAGCTTGATCTTGCTGAAACGGCGCTGCGTCATCTGGATGTGGCGCTCGGGCAGGTGCGTTGTGTCGCCGATGTCGTCGTGTTCGCTACCGTTGGCCACGTAGGCTCCTGGGCCACCGGGCAGGGGCATGGGCGAGATTTCGTGACCGGCGTAGCGCTTGTAGCCGTTGTTGCCTTCATAGACCCAACGCTTGGCCTGCTTGACCTTGCTGAGGTCGGGCCTACGGATGTTCTGAGAGCGTTCGGCCAAGGCCATTTCGGACATCAGAATGACCGGGCCCTGGTACTTTTCGGCCCACTCGATGGCCTTGATCGCGCCGTAGAAGCACTCTTCCACCGTGCCAACCGCAATGACCGGCATTCGAACGTCGCCGTGGGCTGGAAACATGCAACCCATAAGGTCGGACTGTTCAGTCTTGGTGGGCAGGCCGGTGGCGGGCCCGCCGCGTTGCACGTTGACCACCACCAGAGGGATCTCGGCGACCCAGCCCAGCCCCAGGCCTTCGCTCATCAGGGAAACGCCCGGGCCGGCAGTTGCTGTCATTGCCCGTTTCCCGGCGAACCCTGCGCCCAGGAGGGCGGTGATGGACTCGATTTCTGAACTGACCTGATAGGCGAACCGGTCCTTGCCGATGAGGTTTCGTTCCATGTACAGGAGAATTGGTGTGGCCGGGGAGATGGGATAACCGACGTAGAAGTCGAGGCCGCCAGCTATTGCTCCCAGAGACAGTGCTTCGTTTCCCTTGATCATCAACTGCGGGTACTCTGGCATCTGCGCTGGGGCCAGTTCGCCGAGGCTGAAGCCGCTCTGGGCAATGTGTTCCCGGCCGAGGAGAAGAGCCTGAATGTTGGAGCGAATGACCTCTTCGTCTCCTTCGCGGCCCCGGCTGAATCGCTTTTCCACGAATTCTTCCAAGAATTCGTGGGGCATGTTCACCAAATGGGCGAGGGCGCCCATGATGACCATATTACCCGCCCGATTGTTGCCGGTGGTGCGGGCCAGTTCTTCGATAGGCAAGCCAAAGGCCCGCGAGTCGCCTTCCAGTTCGAACTCTGTGGAATTGAATATAATTACGCCGTCGCTACGGACTTCAGAGGCATGGCTGTCGTAGGCCTCCTGATTAAAGGCGACCAAGACATCAACATCGTCTCCCGGCGCCATGACCGGGTCCACGGAGATCCGGGCCTGCGTCCAAGTGGGCCCACCCAATATCTGGGAGGGGAACGTGGCAAAGGTCAGGGCGTGATAACCCACTTGGGTGGACGACTGGGCCAAGCCTTCGGCGGAAGTTACGACACCCTGTCCGCCTTCACCGGCGAACCGAACGACGAAGTCTCGCATTTGCATAAGGGGAGGCCTCCCAGCTCACTGTGAGGAGCGGAAAAAATTGACAGACAGCCGCGATGTCTGTGGTCTAAAAGGAAGAGGAAATAGCGCTACCTGGGGAGGAAAGGAGGGATCCCAATTCTTGTCGGGATGTTCGACTGCAGCGGTCATGACAGCTTACGAGTTGCTTCCCTTGAACATACCGGCCACCCTAACACAGCGTGAAAAAAGAGCCAGCATCGCGACCGTCTTTCGCGGCGGTCTAGGTCAAAGGACTATACACCGACCGATTTTCATTGTCAACGAATTACGCAACGGTCGACCACTGCTGTTAGAGGGGGTGTGGCCACTGATCGAGAATGCGGGGGCCCTTGTGACGCCTGGCTCATTGTTGGCGTTTTTAGCCTTGTGCTAGAATCGGCGCCATGGATGACCTCAAATACTGGGTGGCGCTGAGTTCGGTCCCGCAAATGGGAACGGCTCGCTTCCGCATTCTGCAATCATACTTCGGCTCGCTGGAAGACGCCTGGAGGGCAGGGACATCCCAGTTGCGGGAAGCCGGGCTTGACTGGCGAACGGCCCAGGAGGTAGTTGCAGCGCAGCAGGATGCAGACCTTTCCAGGGAAATGGATGCGCTGCAGCAGGCAGGGGTGACGGCCGCGCACTGGAACGGAGACAACTATCCTGCTCGCCTCAAGGAAATTCCCGACCCACCTCCGGTGATATATTACCTGGGGGAAATTCTCCCGGAGGATGAATTCTCGGTCGCTATAGTGGGAACCAGGAATCCCACGACCTACGGAAGGGACGCCGCCTCCGGGCTCAGCCGGGACCTCGCCTCGGTGGGGATCACGATTGTGAGCGGACTGGCGCTGGGGATCGATGGCGCGGCCCACCGTGCCGCGCTTGAGTGCGGAGGGAGGACCATCGCCGTGGTCGCCGGGGGCCTGGACACCGTATACCCGAAGGAACACACGGGTCTGTTTCGGCAGATCAAGGAGCAGGGTGCGGTGGTCAGCGAACACAGATTGGGCGTGCGACCAGATGCCCGCAACTTTCCGCGACGGAACCGGCTGATCAGCGGGATGACCCTTGGAACGCTGGTGGTGGAAGCGGGGGAGGGCAGTGGGACCCGTTGGACGGTACAGCAGGCCTTGGAACAGGACCGCGAGGTATTTTGTGTACCAGGAGCATTTTCTCGCCAGCCAGTAAATACACCAATCGGATGATCAAAGAGGGCGCGAAACTGGTTGCAGAATACACTGATGTTTTGGAAGAATTAAAGCTGCCTGAAATGAAGGAGCGGGCCACTGACTGCCCGGTACTTCAGGAGTCTCTGGAAGTCTCTGCTACGATTACAGAAATTAATAATGAGGACGGCCTGGAAGGTCTGGATGAGGAGGAGTTGGCGATACTGGCCCGACTTTCGGGAGAGCCGGTACACGTTGACGACCTGTGCAGACAAGCCGGGATGACGATCGCAACGATAACTAGTATGTTGACGTTATTGGAACTTAAGGGAAAGGTGGTGCAGGTTGGCACCATGCACTATATCCGGGCGACCGCCGCGGGGGTGAAGCATGGCAGCTAAATCCAGCACTGTCGGCAACAGTTCGTCGGACGGCAATACTCCGGCAAGGGCAACGAGGAAGAAGCCAGAGGCGGCCTCAACCGGGAAGAAATCTTCCGCGACCACCAGGGCTGTCGCCGGCAAGAAGGGTGGAGCCAGCACCGCCAAGAACAGCAAGGCTTCGGCACGTTCCACCGGCAAGGGCGCGAAAGCATCAAGCCGGGTTGCTCCAATCAAGACCAAGGGGAAAGATCTGGTCATTGTGGAGTCGCCTGCCAAGGCTCGCACCGTCGGGCAGATCCTGGGGAACAAGTACGTGGTCACTGCTTCCCAGGGTCACGTTCGCGATTTGCCGCAGTGGCGCTTCGGCGTGAACATAGAAGAGGACTTCGCCCCCTCCTACGAGGTTGTAAAGGACAAGAAGGACCTTATCAGCCAGCTGAAGGCGGCCGGCGACTCGGCCAACGACATCTACCTGGCCACCGACCCTGACAGAGAGGGCGAGGCGATCTCGTGGCATCTGCAGGAGGCAGCCGACTGGGACAACAGGACCTCTCCGCCCAAACGGGTGGTGTTCCACGAAATCACCAAGGACGCAGTGGAGGAGGCCTTCAGCCACCCCCGCGAGATCGACATGCAGCTGGTTAATGCCCAGCAGGCGCGACGCATCCTTGACCGGCTGGTTGGCTACCAGATCAGTCCGCTCCTACGAAAGCGGGTACAGCGTGGCGTGTCGGCCGGACGGGTTCAGTCGGTGGCCCTCCGCATGGTGTCTGACCGTGAGCGAGAGATTGCGGCCTTTGTTCCCGTGGAATCCTGGACCCTCGATGTCAAGCTACGCAAGGAAGACCAAGAGACCCAGTTCTCTGCCCAGCTGCGCTCGGTCAAGGGGCAGCGAGCACGCCTGAACATTTCCCGGGAGGAGGACGCCCGCCGGTACGAAGCTGAGCTTGATGGAGCGAAGTACACAGTCGGGGAAGTAAGCAAGCGGGATGTGCGCCAGCGTCCGGCGGCGCCGTTCACCACCAGCACCATGCAGCAGGAGGCGGGACGCAAGCTGCGATTCACGTCACAGCGCACGATGTCGGTGGCCCAACAGTTGTACGAGGGCCTGAACGTGGGTGATGGTGGATCCGTAGGGCTCATCACCTATATGAGGACCGATTCGACGCAGGTGGCGGCATCGGCAGTTACGGAGACGCGGGAGTACATCGCCGGGCGGTACGGGAAAGAATTCCGGCCCGAAAAGCCGCGCGTTTATACCCGCCGCTCGAAAGCGGCGCAGGAGGCACACGAGGCTATTCGCCCGACATCCATACATCGCGATCCGGCATCGGTCAAGCCTTTCTTAAGTTCTGAACAACTGCGACTCTACACGTTAGTGTGGGAGAGGATGCTGGCCAGCCAAATGGCCGACGCGGTCTCCGAGGCAACCTCGGTGGACATTGACGCGGCCTGCCGGGAATCCGGCAACGTATACAACTTCCGCGCCACCGGCTCGGTACTGAAATTCGCGGGATTCCGCTCTGTTTACCTGGAGGGGCGCGACGAGAAAACCGACGCGGACGACGCGGACGACGCGAAGACGCTGCCGCGCCTGGAGGCGGGAGACCCGCTGGTTTCCGAGGGCCTCTCGGCCAATCAGCACTTCACCGAGCCGCCGCCGCGGTTCAGCGAAGCAACGCTGATCAAGGCGATGGAGGAACGCGGCATCGGCCGCCCCAGCACCTACGCGCCAACCATCGGCACGTTGTTGGCGCGGTACTACGTGGAGCGCAAGCAGGGCCGGCTGTTCCCGACGACACTGGGGTTGACGCTTACGGACCTGCTCACTGAGTTTTTCCCTAACGTCATGAATCTGGACTTCACGGCGGGCATGGAGGAGGATCTCGACGCGGTATCCCGGGGCGAACGGGGCTGGGTTCCCATGCTGGGAGAGTTTTACGGCCCGTTCCGTGATGCCCTAGACAACGCGACGGAATCAATGCCCCGGGTGCGGCTGGAGGAGGAGACCGATGAGGTCTGTGACGACTGCAGCAAGCCGATGGTTATCAAGATAGGCCGGTTCGGGCGGTTTATGTCCTGTACCGGCTATCCAGACTGCAAGGGCACCAAGCCCATTCTCAACAAGATCGGAGTGGTGTGCCCGGACTGCGGGGGCGATCTGGTGGAGCGGAGAGCGCGTGGTCGCGGTGGCCGGCCCTTCTGGGGCTGCTCTCGTTACCCGGCGTGCGAGTTCATAATGAATCGCAAGCCGGTGCCCAACCCCTGCCCCGAGTGCGGTAAGCTGATGGTTCAGCAGAACCGCAACACCGTGGCCTGCACCTCCTGCAGCTGGCAAGAAGCCGTCAGCCAAGAGGGAGCAGGCGATTCGGCTGGACAGAGCCAGCCCGAGGAGTTGGTTGGCGTTGGCGACTAGCCACGGGGCAGAGGCAGCCGCCGGATCAGTAGTTCCCGAAAACGTTGCCGAGTTCGACGCTTATTTTGAGCGTTACCCTTACTACCTGCGTGGGCAGAAAGGCCTTTCGGAGAACACCGAACGCGTGTATTGCGCCGATCTGCAGGCTTTTCGCGAGTATCTCCTGAAGGACAACCTGTCACTTAAAGACATGGACCGCGCAATCCTGCGTGGCTACTTGGCGTGGCTTACAACACCGGCGCGGGAGGGCGGCAAGGGGTACGAGCGGGTGAGCGTGGCCCGCAAGCTGACGGTGGTGCGTTCCTTTTACCTGTTCCTGGTGCAGGAAGGTATGTTCCAGTCCACGCCCGTTCCGTCCGGCCGGAGCTTCCGGCTGAAGGTGTCCAAGCCATTGCCGACATTTCTCGGACATAAGGAGGCGGAGCGGTTGCTGGATGCCCCCGACGATTGCACTACCATGGGAGTGCGAGACAGGGCCATCCTGGAGCTGCTGTACAGTTGCGGGGTCAGGTTGGCAGAGATTCATGGGATGGACGTGGCGGACATCAACTTCGGAAAACGTTCAATCCTTGTGCGCGGCAAGGGAAACAAGGAACGGGAAACACTCTATGGTCAAGGGGCCGAGGATTCGTTGACTCGCTATCTGAATGAGGTCCGCCCTGAACTGGAAGAGGTGGCCGTACCGAGCGAGAGGACCGATGCATTGTTCCTGAACCGCTACGGGCAACGGCTTTCGCGCCGCAGCATCGAAAGCCTGGTGCGCAAACACGGTACGGCGGCGGGAGCCCGGGATGACGTTCATCCCCATACCCTGCGCCACACCTACGCGACGCACATGCTGGAGGGCGGAGCGGACTTGCGGGTGATCCAAGAACTGCTGGGCCACTCCAGCCCTCAGACGACACAGATATACACCCACATTACCAAGAACGAGGCGCTGCACGCCTACTTGGCGCACCATCCGAGAGCGGATGAGCCCACAGCCCCTGCCGCCCCTGCGCCTGTTGACGTGGAAGAACAGGAGTAGGCTGTTTATGGCGCGTTTCCTCGTTTTGAACGGCCCCAACATCAACATGCTGGGGCGCCGGGATGCCGGATACTACGGCGTCAAGACGTTGGACGAAGTGAACGACGAGATCAGAGCCGTCGCTGGCCGCCTGGGCGTAGAGGTGGAGTTTTTTCAGTCCAATCACGAAGGGTCGCTGGTGGACTGCATCCAGGAGAACTGGGGGCGCATGGACGGGTTGATAGTAAATGGCGGCGCTCTAACTCACTACGGACTGACGTTGAAGGATGCCCTAATCGACTGCCGCCTGCCTTTTGTCGAGGTGCACCTGAGCAACCCACTGGCCCGTGACCCCTGGCGCCGACACTCGGTGCTGTCGGACATAGCCCGAGGACAAATTGCGGGCTTTGGGTGGAGAAGCTATACTGCGGCCTTGGAAATACTGGCCGCATTGGTGGAGGAAGAGTCCCAATGATGCAATCGCGACTTTCGAGTTTTGTCGCCAAGTTGCCCGAGCGGGAAGTGGATGCAATCCTGGTATCCGGCGCGGAAAACCGGCGTTACCTGTCTGGCTTTTCGGGCTCGGCAGGGTACCTGTTCATTACCGGCGAGCGGGCCCACCTAGCCACAGACTTCCGGTACACCGAGCAGGCCACCGCCCAGGCCACCCACTTCAACGTTGAGCAGGTCAGGGTCGGCTGGGACTGGCTTCTAACCCAGATTAGGGAGTCCGGCGCCAAGCGGCTGGGGTTCGAGAGCCAGACAATGACCGTGGCTACCTACAACAGCCTGACCAAGGCCATCGGCGAAGACTCGAACCTCTCCAGCGTAGAATTGGTCCCCTTCTCAGATCTGACCGATGACCAGCGCAGCTTCAAGGACTCCGATGAGCTTGTGCTGCTGCAGAAGGCCATAGACGCCTCCGATCTGGCGATGGAACAGGTCTGCCCCACGATCACCGAAGGCATGACCGAGCGGGAAGTCGCGTGGAGAATGGAGATGGCCATGCGTGATGCCGGGGCTGACGGCATCAGCTTTGACACGATCGTGGCGGCAGGACCCAACGGCGCGATGGCTCACCACATGCCAACCGACGAAGTTATTAAGAGCGGCCAGCCCATCGTCATCGACATGGGGGCCAAAGTCGGCGGCTACTGCTCCGATATCACCCGAACCGTGGTGGTGGGCGAGCCGGACGAGATGTTCCATAAGATTTACAACATCGTTCTTGACGCGCAGCTGACCGCTATCAAGGATGTGAAGATCGGCATGAACGGGGAGGAGGCGGACAAGCTAGCCCGCGACGTAATCGCCAGTGCCGGATACGGTGACAACTTCGGGCACAGCCTTGGCCACGGTGTGGGCCTTGCGGTCCATGAAATCCCGAGGGTGAGCCCCCGCTCCACCGATCCCCTTGACGTGAACTCTGTGTTTACGGTCGAGCCGGGCATCTACCTTTCGGGATGGGGCGGTGTTCGCATCGAGGATATCGTCATCCTTGGAGAGGGTGGCGCTATTCCGTTGAGCAAGGCATCCAAGTAAGCAGTCAACAGATACCCCTCTCCCAGTAGAAGAGGGGGAAGCTGAAGCAATACGAATTCTGACAGGCGGTCTGCATGAGCATTAACTTCAGCGATCTGAATCGTGGCTTGGTCATAGAGTTGGACGGTGCGCCGTGGATGGTGATGGACTATGAGCGCCACAAGATGCAGCAGCGGGCACCTGTTACCAGAATCAAGATGAAGAACCTGCTCAGTGGCGCCGTCGTGGAGCGCACATTCCAGCGCTACGACACCGGTTTCACTGTTGCCGACATCGATAATCGGGCGACACAGTACCTGTACACCGACGGTGAGTTCTATTACTTTCTTGATCAGGAGACTTTCGACCAGCACGAACTGACGGCCGAGGTGCTGGGTGAGTCTCTGGGCTACCTGAAAGAGAACGCCATGGTAGAGGTGATCCTGTACAAGGGAGCGGCCATCAGCGTGAACATGCCGATTCATGTTGAGTTGGTAGTCGCCGAAACTGCGCCTTCATTCCGGGGGGATACGGCGCAGGGCGGCAACAAGCCCGCCACACTGGAGACGGGACTGCGCATCACCGTTCCAATGTTCATCACGCAGGGGACGGTTGTGCGGGTGGACACACGCACCGGATCTTACAGCGAGCGCGTGAGCTGACGGCGTGCCAACCTACACGGTCAGCCAGGTTTCGACATACATCCGGAGCGAGCTTGAATCGGACCCGCACTTGGCCGACCTCTGGATTGAGGGCGAGGTTTCAAATCTGAGCATTGCTTCTTCCGGTCACGCCTACTTCAATCTGAAAGACCGCCAGGCAGTGTTGCAAGCGGTTATGTTCCGCAGCCAACGGGGTATCCACCTTCTGGCGAACGGCGAGGCTGTAACCGCGCACGGACGCATCTCCTTCTACGAACCGCGGGGCACGCTCAACATCATGGTCGACGTGGTGGCGCCCCAGGGACTGGGGGAGTTGGCCCTGGAGCTTGAGCGGTTGAAGCAGAGACTGGCTGCTGAAGGCCTGTTCGATCCCAGCCGAAAGAGGCCTCTTCCGCAGTTTCCCAAGGTCATTGGGGTGGTTACGTCACCAACGGGGGCGGTGTTCCACGACATCCAGAATGTGCTGAGCCGCCGGTATCCGTTGGCCAGGCTGGTGCTGTCTCCGACCCAGGTACAGGGCGAGGGGGCTGCAGAAAACATCGCGTCGGCCCTGAAGGATCTGGACCGCGACGGTGGATGCGACGTGATCATCGTGGCCCGAGGCGGGGGATCGCTGGAGGATCTGTGGGCTTTCAATGGGGAGGCGGTCGCCCGCGCCATCTACGCCTGCAGCACTCCGGTGGTCAGTGGCGTCGGTCACGAGACCGATGAGACCATAGCCGATTATGTTGCAGATGTGCGGGCCCCGACCCCCTCGGCGGCGGCAGAGATAATAGCTCCCGACGTTCGCGACCTGCGGGCCACTGTCTCCCATTTTCAAGTGCGAATGGAACGGAACCTGACCGGGCAGCTTCAACAGGAGTGGGCGAGCGTCGACAGGCTGCGAAGGCAACTGGAGGCCGGGTTGCCTGACGTAGCAACCTGGCGGAGAAGGATCGACGACCTCTCGCGCATCGCCGGAGCGTCCGTGGCATCGCTGGCGAGGGAGAGGCGGCTGGAGGTTGATGGCCTGCAGCAGCGGCTCCGGGGACTGGACCCACGAGCGACCCTGCGCCGGGGTTTCTCAATCGTCGAGATGGTGGCAACCGGAAGGGCGTTAACCAGTTCAGCCCAGGTATCAGCAGGGGATGAGCTGCGCATTACAGTCACCGATGGCGAGATTCCCGCGGTAGTGGGCGGATCCGTAGAGCAGGAGGCGCCTGCCAAGAGAGCTGTGCCCGAACGAGAGGAACAGCGGGCGAAACGGAAGCGCAAGGCCAAGGAGGCCCAGCCACCCGCTTCGGCAATGCTCATCTAGCACATTCTTGCCAAGCGCGGTCTTCACTGACTGGTTTTTGTAACCCTGCTTCCTCGATTCTCCTGGAGACAGTGGAAATGTCCACCGACAACGCCGAGCCCGTTCATCTACCGGTGAATACTGCGGAACTTGAGTTTGAAGACGCTTTTCGGCAGCTCGCCGAGATTGCAGAACGTTTGGAGGCGGGAGGACTGACGCTAGCGGAGGCCACCGTCCGTTACGAGCAGGGAATGAAGCTGGTGCAGCGCTGCAATCAATTGCTGGACACGGCTGAACTTGAAATTACGACCCTGCGGGAGAGCTACCAGCGACCAGCGACCCCGGGCGAACCGGACGTTCCGGAGCCTCCTTATTTCGACGAAGCGCCGTACGATGATGCCGTTGACGAAGAGGACCAGCTGCCCTTTTAGTATCAGCGGCCTCAACAGTTCTGTGATTGCCACTCTGATACGATGACGACTGTCACCACCGTCAGGATTGACCTCCACGTTCACACCCGGCATTCCCATGACTCGGCTGTGCCCGTTGACTCGGTGTTGCAGCAGTGCCAGTCCTCCGGTCTCGGCTTGGTTGCCATCACAGACCACGACAATATTCGCGGTGGTCTCGAGGCCAGGGAAAAGGCAGCAGGTTTTCCAGTGGTCGTGGGAGAGGAAATCAAGTCGGCGAATGGTGACCTGATCGGACTTTTCCTGGAAGAGCCGGTACCGCCGCGTTTGAGCCCGTTGGAGACGGCGAAGCGAATCAAGGACCAGGGAGGGCTTGTGGGCGTGCCGCATCCCTTCGACCGGGTTCGCCCGACGGCCATGGGCTTACGGGCGATTGATGAAATTCTGCCTTGGGTGGATTTTCTGGAGGGCTACAACGCCCACACTTTCTTGGCGCGGGACAACCGACGGGGCGCAGAGTTTGCCGACGCTCACTCATTGCCGGTCGTTGCCAGTAGCGACTCACACTCCGCCCTGGAACTGGGACGGACCTACACGGAGGTGCCGGCAGAGGACTTGGATGGGACACCCGAAGGACTGATGCGGGCAATTCGTGCAGCTGTCTGCGTGGGGAGCCGCCCCAACCCTGTTCTGTTGCTGACACCGGTTTACGCCAAACTCCGGAAGCTCGTGGCCTGAAAATGCTGAGAATTGGCTGGTTTTCCACCGGGCGAGGAGAGGGTTCGCGGGGGCTTCTCCAGTTTGTCCAAGACAGCCTTACTACCGAAGGGATCGACGCTCGCATAGAGTTCGTTTTCAGCAACCGCGCTCCAGGGGAATATGAAGGCTCCGACGAGTACTTTCGCCTCGTGCGGCAGTTCGAGTTGCCGCTGGTGACCTGCTCTTCAGCCCAGTTTCGGCGACGCATGGGTGGGCGTTTCGCCGACCACCGGGCCGCATATGATGCTGAGGTACTGGAGTTGCTGGCCGACCGCAAGCCCGACATCTGCGTCCTGGCTGGATATATGCTCATTGCCAGTTCAGGGATGTGCCGGGCGTTTCCCCTACTCAACCTGCATCCTGCGCTGCCGGACGGCCCTATCGGCACGTGGCAGGAGGTGGTGTGGCAGCTGATAGAGCGGCGAGCTGATCGGACCGGCGTGATGATGCACCTAGCTACAGAGGAGGTCGACCGGGGGCCGTTGGTGACCTACGCCACCGTTCCCCTGCGGACGCCCGAGCTGGAACCGTACTGGCGCGGGCTAGAGGGACGGGAGTTGCGATTGCTCCAAGAGGAGTTCGGCGAGAGCCTTGAACTGTTCCGCATCATTCGGTTCGAACAGTACCGGCGCGAGCCGCACCTGTTGCTTGAAACGCTAAGAGCCGTAAGTCGAGGGGAGATTGTCCTGAATGCGAAGGCAGTGGCGAGTGAGGTCTCAATAGCTGAGGGGAAAATGTACGACCCAGACGGATACGGAGGGCTGTGCCTAGACAGCCAAATTGAAGATGCGTTAAGACGCAGAGCCTGATTCGCCGCCGGGAATGCGGGTCTTGAA
Source organism: Dehalococcoidia bacterium (assembly GCA_965262865.1). GTDB lineage: Bacteria > Chloroflexota > Dehalococcoidia > Lucifugimonadales > UBA3495 > VXOI01. Next base: position 3,190,142 of record OZ253565.1, on the reverse strand, counting down.
TAGAATGGCCGGTCAGGCTGACTTTCTGAAAGGCTCGGTGGGGAGAGAGACGTCCTTTCCATTTAAACTAACCAGCTTGGGGGACGCACTGCCGTCGATGCTTTCCCGGTCCACTTCGCAACGAACGACGCCTTTCAGGGACGGCAGGTCGTACATGACATCCAGCAGGGATTCCTCGATAACGTAGCGCAGATAGCGGGCGCCAGTGCGGTGCTCGAGTGCCCTCTCCGCGGCCGCCTCCAGAGCCTCGTCCGTGAATTCCAGCTCCACGCCATCCATCTCGAACAACTGCTGATATTGCTTGACGATGGCGTTCCTGGGTTCTGTCAGCACGCGGACCAGCGAGTCCTTGTCCAGGGGGTCCAAAGTCACGGTAACTGGGAGACGTCCCACCATCTCGGGAATGAACCCGAATTCCAGCAGATCGTCTGGGGTAACGCCTTCTGCCAGGCCTCCGACAAACGGCTGCTGGTCGTTGCGCCCGCCAGCCAGGAAACCGAGGCGGTTGGTGCCGGAATTGACCCGCTTTTCCACGACCTCTTCCAGGCCGTCGAAGGCGCCGCCGCAAATGAACAGTATGTTGCTGGTGTTGATCTGCAGGAATTCCTGATGGGGGTGTTTGCGCCCGCCCTGGGGTGGTACGTTGGCGACGCAACCTTCGATGATTTTTAGCAGTTCCTGCTGCACGCCTTCGCCGGAAACGTCGCGGGTTATGGAGCGGTTGATGCCCTCTTTTCGGGCAATCTTGTCCATTTCGTCGATGTAGATGATCCCGTGTTCTGCACGGGGAATGTCCCAGTCAGCGGCCTGAATCAGCCTGAGGAGGATGTTTTCCACGTCCTCGCCCACATAACCGGACTCAGTGAGGGACGTGGCGTCGCAAACAGCAAAGGGGATGTCCAGGGTCCGAGCCAAGGTCTCGGCGAGGAGCGTCTTGCCGCAGCCAGTGGGGCCGACAAGGAGAATGTTCGTCTTCTGAATTTCGACAGACGAGGACCGTAGCCCACTACGGATGCGCTTGTAGTGGTTATAAACCGCGACGCTTAGTATCTTCTTGGCCCGGTGCTGGCCCACTACGTAGGCGTCGAGATTCGCATAGATCTCGCGGGGAGTCGTGCGTCGGAGAGGCGGAGGAGGTGGAGGAGGGGCAAACCCGTCCTCTTCAGCCACCACCTCGGCGAGGGTTCTTACGCAGGAAAAGCAGACGGCCGCCTGCCCCTGGCTGGACATAAGAATGTCCGATTGTGGATGAGGCTTATCGCAGAACGAGCACTGAGACGAACGAGGAGTGTTTCGGCTAGTAGTCAACGGTCAATCCCCCACACGCAGCGTTGCAACGTAGTTGCCCACACGACTGTTGATCCATTGTGTATACCCTACTCGGATTCCTTGGTCTCTTCTGCCTCGTTCTTCTTTGCGCCGAGTATTTCATCTATCAGACCGTACTCTGTGGCCTGCTCGGCAGTCAGGTAATAGTCTCGGTCAGTATCGGCTGCGATTTTGTCGTAGGATTGTCCGGTATTTTCCGCCAGCATTGTGCGCAGCTTTTCCTGCAGGCGGATGATTTCGCGGGCAGCAATCTCGATATCGGACGCCTGGCCCTGCGCACCGCCCAGAGGCTGGTGCATGTGGATGGTGGAATTGGGGAGAGCGTAACGCTTGCCCTTGGTTCCGCCGGAGAGCAGGATGGTGGCCATGCTGGCAGCCATTCCAAGGCAGATGGTGGAGACGTCGGGCGAGATAAGCTGCATGGTGTCGTAGATGGCAAAACCTGCGCTAACCACGCCGCCGGGGCTGCTGATGTAGAGGTTGATGTCCCGGTCCGGGTCCTCGCGTTCCAGGAACAGCAACTGGGCGATGACGATGTTGGCAACCTGGTCGTTGATCGAGGTGTTGAGGAACACGATCCGCTCTTTCAAGAGCAGGGAATAAATGTCAAAGGCCCGCTCGCCCCGAGGGCTGGTCTCGATGACCATGGGAATAATGCTCTGGGGTGCGAAGAGTCCGTTGTTTTGGGGCGTGTCAGGCATTGAACTGTCTCCTTGTGCGGTTCCTTGTTTATATCCTGCGGGAGAAAGGGAGGCTATGGAAGGTTCACTCGCCTTTCTGTTCCTGTTTCTTGGAGGTGAGAATCTCGTCGATCCAGCCGTAATCCAAGGCGGCCTCGGCAGTTAGGTAGAAGTCGCGGCTGGAATCCTGGGCCACCTTTTCATAAGGCTGTCCGGTGTTTTCTGACAGGATGGTATTAAGCTGGCGCTCCAGCCGGATGATTTCCCTGGCGGCAATCTCGATGTCCGAGGCCTGGCCCTGTGCTCCACCCATGGCCTGATGGGTATGGATGGTTGAATTGGGGAGGGAGTACCGCTTGCCCTTGGCTCCACCGGCGAGTAGGAATGAGCCCATGCTCGCGGCCATTCCCAAGCAGATGGTGGACACGTCGGGGTTTATGAGCTGCATTGTGTCGTAGATTGCGAGTCCCGACCGAATGACACCTCCGGGACTGGTGATGTAGAGGTTGATGTCGCGGTCCGGGTCCTCCCGTTCGAGGAAGAGCAACTGGGCGATAATCGTATTGGCGACGCGATCATTGATGGGTGTGTTGAGGAAGACGATCCGCTCCCTGAGCAACAGGGAGTAAATGTCAAAAGCGCGTTCGCCCCTCGGGCTGTTCTCAATAACCGTCGGAATTATCGCCTGGGGAACGTATAGCCCGTTCCAGGCTGGGTCGCTAGTCATTTGATTGCTCTCCGTCGCCTGAGTCGGTCTCGTCTTCCGAAGAGGGTTCGGATTCGGCGGTGGCGGCCTCATCTGAAGTCTGATCTGGTTCGTCGGGGACCGCGTCCTCGGACTCCGGCTCGTCTTCGCCAGCGGCGTCGTTGTGGGCCGCGATTTCCACCAGCCTGGCCAGCACTTTGCGATTCAGAAGGGAGGAGCGTAGGGATTCGCGCGAGTCCTCGGAATTCAGAACGCGTCGCAGGTTTGCAACCGACTCTTCTGCTGAATTCTCCGTCAGGCGATCTATTTCAGCATCAATCTCCTCGGCTTCCACCTCTATGCTTTCCTGCTCCGCCAGCTTGCGCAGGACTAGGAAGGTGGCTAACCGGTCTTCAGCCTGAGGCCGCAGCTGGTCTTCGAATTCCTGCGCTGTCTGGCCAACAAACTGGAGATAGGTATCCATGTCGAGCCGCTGGTTGCGTAGGGATCGCTCGTGGTCCTCGCGAATCGATTCCATCTCGCGCTGGTAGATGAGTTCCGAGGCCTGGATGGTGGCCAGGTTCTTAACTTCCTCCAGCACATTACGCTCGAGCTCTCGCTGGGCAGTGGCCTCGCCATCTGCCGTCAGCCGCTGGCGGATGTGCTCGGACAGAGCCTCGATGTTCTCGAATCCGTCGAGGACGCCCTTAGCGAACTCGTCGTCCAACTCCGACAGCTGTTTTTCCTTGATGGAGATAACCTCCACGTGGAACTGGCAATCCTTGCTGGCGTAGTTTTCCTGGTAATGGTCTTCGGGAACGGCAAGAGAGAAGTCCTTTTCCTGTCCCTCGGTCATTCCCTCGAGGTAGACGGAAAAGCCCGGAATCGGAAGGTTGTTGTCCAATTGAGGAATGAAGTCGACGCCCTCGTCGTTGATGGCGTCTTCACCGGCGACGATTCCCCGTACATTAATAGTCACAAGATCGCCGAAGGCCACCGGGCGTTCCACAGGCTCCCAGGGCGCACTCTCGTACTGCAGATTTTCCAAAACACGGTTGACGTCCTCCTCACCGATTTCTACGGGAGGGGCCGAGGCGCGAATAGAGTGCAAATCGCCGAGGTCGACCTCGGGTTCCAGGGGTACAACCGCTTTAAAGGAAACGGGCTCGAGGTCCAAGACCTCCAGTTGAGGTTCGGAGAAGGCACGAATTTCGTGCTCTCGCAGGACCTGATCGAGAGATTCCGGAATCATGAACTCGAGGGCTTCCTGAAGGAGGGTGGTCCGGCCCAAATGACTCTCGACCACCGATCGTGGCGCCTTACCCGGACGGAAACCCGGAATTCTGACTTGACCAGCCAACCTGCGGTACGAACGATTGAGAAAAGGCTCTTCGTCCTCGGAATCCATGGCTATATTCAGAGTGATTTCGGTAGAGCTATCTGATTCCCGCGTAACTTGCACCGGCTACCCTCTGCATTCCGTCTGCTTCCCCGTGGTGGGAGGCGCACGTCTTTACCGAGTCTTCTATTGGGCTTTAAAAGTATAGCACAGTCGGGTGGTACGCAAAAGGATGACCGAGCTTACGTCAATTAAGAGGATCGCCCGGATTGGAGCGATAATTCGAAGCGATTCACGTCCTCGTTTGTCTTACAAGTTGAGCTTCAATTACTTCGGTTTAACGGCCAAGAAGCTCGACAGAAAGGTTTGCTTAGATGCACGCGGCCGTATTCCAGACATGTTCATCACTGCCGGTGTTGCTTGACCTATGACGCAGAGGCTATGCACTGATTACAAAAATTTGTTCAAACTTTTATTAAATTTAGTTGACAACGGGTAACTCGTATTGGTAAGTTCAGTCATGCTTTGTATCGAGAGAGCGAAACGTGTGGTACCGGTGCCGGACGTCGAGGCAGCTCTGCCTTGCCTGGCGGAGGACTGGTGGGGAAGGGGTTCTGTCAGTGGGCATCACAACGATTGACGCGGCTGGGGACCGCCGGGAGGGGTCCGTGAATCCCGAGTCCGGCGATCGCAGCCTGCCTCCGACGGGTTTCCACCTGCCGGTGATGATCGACGAGGTTCTGGACGGTCTATCCGTTGCTGGTGGTGAAGTATACCTGGACGGCACTCTCGGAGAGGGTGGGCATTCCTTGGCCATCCTCAGGTCAGGAGATGGACGGAGTGCAAAAGAGGACGGAGCGGCGACCGGGGAGCACGATGGGCCAAGCCTTGTCATAGGGGTTGACCTCGACGGACGGTCAATTAGTGAGGCATCAGAACGACTGTGCGATTTTGGGAGTCGCTTCCAACCGGTACAGGGAAACTACGCAAATATGGGAGTTCTCGCAGCCAGATTCGGCGTTGGACAAGTGGACGGGGTGCTGTTGGATTTGGGGTTTTCCTCCCGCCAAGTCGATCGACCGGGCTATGGTCTGAGCTTCCAGGAAGACGAGCCGCTGGACATGCGTTACGACGGAACCCAAGGCGTCAGTGCCGCCGAACTGATCAACACTACCAGTGGACAGGAACTGGGAGATATGTTCAGGCGGTATGGGGAGGAGCCAAGGGCAAGGTCGATGGCCAATGCCATTGTGGCGGAACGGGCGAACCGTCCCATAAGTACGACCGGCGAGCTGGCTTCTCTTGCCGAACGAGTTATGGGAAGACGCCGCGGATACCGTATTCATCCAGCGACCAGGATTTTCCAGGCGCTGAGGATCGCGGTCAACGCAGAGTTAGAAAATCTCCGGGCTGGACTGGAGGCGTCGATAGCTCTCCTGCGTCCCGGGGGCAGGCTGGCGGTAATCAGTTATCACAGCCTGGAGGACCGGATTGTCAAAAACTTTATGGTTCACAACTCAGCCGAATGCATCTGCCCCCCGGGTCTACCGGTGTGCGTTTGCGGGCAGAGCCCGGCGCTGACGATCGTGAATCGCCGGATCATCCGGCCCTCGGGCGAAGAGGTAGCTTTTAACCCGCGCAGCCGTAGCGCGAGGCTGCGCCTGGCCAGGCGAATCCAGTCCGGTCGTTAGTTTTAATGACCTACGTTGTTGGAAGGTGAGGACACAATGAGAGACACGTTTTATACGGCGATAGACATTGGCACGTCGAAGGTTACCGTTCTGATTTCGCGTGTTGGATCCGAGGGCGATCTGAAAGTCTTTGGAACTGGCGTCGTTCCCTCAGAGGGAATACAGAAAGGCCGGGTAGAGAACATCGACGACGTGAGAGCGTCTGTCCACGCAGCCATGAACGAGGCTCAGCGATACATCGGTGAGACCGGACTCAGCGGCGTTTATGTCAGCGTGAGCGGCTCGCACATCCAGAGCACCAACCGCCGCGAAGTGCTGGACAACCAGGCTACGGCGGAGGACATCTCTTCCAAAATGCTGGACAGCATGCTGCGCGGCTCCCTCCCCAGGGTGGCGGAAGGACAGCAGATTCTCCACGTAATCCCCATGGGTTACACAGTGGACGGTTTGTCCGGGGTACGTAACCCACTGGGCTTGGCCGGGAAGCAGATTGAAGTCGAATCGCATGTCGTGATGGGCGATGCGGTTGTGCTTCAGAACAGTATCAAGGCCGTGGAGACGAAGGACGTATTCGTCAAGAGCCTGGTGCTGCAGGGAATAGCCTCGGCCGAGGCCACGCTGACGGGTGACGAGCGGGAGATGGGCGTGGTGATGCTGGACATCGGCGCCGGTACGACCGATGTGGTGATCTATCGGCAGGGATCTCCGTGGTTCTCCGATGTCCTCCCGGTGGGGGCTCACTCGTTGACCCGCGATCTCGCCGCTGCCCTGGGGTCGTCTCTTCAGGTGGCTGAGGATCTCAAGATCCATCACGGGAGCGTATTCCCGGACAGCTTATCCGATGACGACCTGGTGGAAATTCCCGACATGAAGGACCACTGGCAACGCCCCATTCCTAGGAAGGCCCTGGCTGAACCCCTCAGCGCCCGCATGGTTGAAATCCTGAAGATGGCGGTTACCAGGATGAAGAATGCAGGCCTGCAGGATTGGCCGATCGGCGGCATGGTCATAACCGGCGGCGGGGCCCAGATGGAGGGCCTGCCCGAGCTGGCGGAAGAAATGATGGGCGGGCCGGTCCGCATCGGCTACCCATATGGCATATCGGGACTGCCGGCGGAGTTGCGCAGGCCGACCTTCTCCGCTGCGGTGGGCCTGCTGCTATGGGGAATCAAGCACCAGGACAGCGTTCAGGATATGAACAACGGCAGTCCCAAGGAAACCAAGACCAGGCGATGGCGGTTCCGGGCTCCAATGCGGCGCAGAGCCGGAGCGCAGGCTTAGGTAGGCAGCCGTCAAACGGGGAAATCCCGTACCGGGTTAGTTACAAGGCCCAACGGGCCGGACCAAAATATCAAACAGGTGGGGAGGAATCGAAATGACCACAGGCAATTCAGCGGCATGGGAATCCCTGAACGAACCGGAAAACACTTTCGATATGGTGCAGGAAGTCAACGCTGGCGCACCTTCCATCAAGGTGTTCGGCGTCGGCGGTGGCGGCTCCAACGCAGTCAGCCGCATGTACAAGGACAAGCTCCCGGTAGTCGAGTACTGGAGCATCAACACTGATGCGCAGCATCTATTCCGCTGCGACGTGCCCAATCGCATCGCCATCGGCAGCAACCTGACGCGGGGCTTGGGAGCAGGCGCCAACCCTGACCTGGGACGCCAGGCAGCGGAGGAGAGCCGCACCGAGATCGCGGCGGCTGTTGAAGGAGCTGATTTAGTATTCGTGGCCGTGGGTATGGGCGGCGGCACCGGCACTGGTGCATCCCCCGTGGTCGCCCAGGTGGCGAAGGAGTCCGGTGCGCTGACTGTGGGCGTAGTCAGCCGTCCCTTCCAGTTTGAGGCGGCCACCCGGCGGAAGAACGCCGAGGAAGGCATATCCCTGCTGAAGGACCACGTTGACACCCTCATCGTCATCCCCAACGACCGTCTGCTTCATCTGCAGGACACCCAGGACCAGAACTACACTTGGGAGGACGCCCTGAAGATCGCGGACTCAGTGCTACAGCAGGGCATCCAGGCCATTGCCGAGGTCATCACTGTGCCCGGCGAGATCAACGTCGACTTTGCCGACGTTCGAACCATCCTGGCCAACGCCGGCCCGGCCTGGCTGGCCATCGGCAAAGGCCAAGGAGAAAACCGTGCGATCGATGCGGCTCGCATGGCCACCAAGAGCCCGCTGCTGGACATTTCGATGGACGGCGCCCGCCGCATCCTGTTCGTCATCACGGGTGGCGCCAGCTTGACCCTGCAGGAAGTGCAGGATGCTGCCCAGGTCATCCAGGACATGTCGGACCCCGACGCGAACATCATCTTCGGCACCTGCCGGGACCCGCGTCTGGAGGACGAGGTAAAGATCACCATGGTTGCGGCCGCCTTCCCAGTGATGGCTGAGACCCGTCAGCTGCGGGAACAGGAACTGGAGCGCCTGCTCGCCGACGTTTCTCCGCTGTCAGACGACGACCTCGACGTGCCCAGCTTCCTGCGGCGCAACTCCGGCCGCCAGCGGGGCGGATTCCGCTAGGCCGCAGCATAAGGATGGGTGGGCTCACGGCTCACGGCTCACGGCTCACGGCTCACGGCTCACGGCTCACGGCTCACGGCTCACGGCTAACCAGGTGTGCCCGCCCATTCAACAAAAATTGGATCCTTTCTCGGGAGTAATATTCTCGGCAGCCTGCTGCACTTATCCAACATAATCCGGTAACCAAATTAAGGCGCCGGGAATCCTCTTTAGCCGCCCCTGTTGACAGGGGCGGCTTTTTTGTTTGCGATAGTCCTGAAAAATGCTTATCGAAAGGGCTGCTCAAATCTTGAGGGAAACATTTATTTGACGGGGATGATACTCTTCACTAGAATCCCCCACCAGCAATGGTACCGTCCGTTTAGGGCGGCACAAAATGGTGTACATAATCTTGAGGTGTACCGGGGCTATCCAGGAACGAACACGAAGCCATGCGTTGCCCGTACTGCTCCGACAGAAGCTCGAAAGTCACTGACTCCCGGGTGAACGACGCGGGCATCCGCCGTCGGCGGGAGTGCCTTAACTGCCAGCGCCGCTTCACCACCCACGAGCGGGTACAGACGGTTCCCCTGATGGTGTCCAAGAGGGACGGCCGAAGGGAGGAATTCAGCCGGGAGAAAATAATCTCCGGACTACGGAAGGCCTGTGCCAAGCGCCCGGTCACTGCTCGAGAAATAGACTTGCTGGTGGATGAAGTCGAGGCCGAGTTTCAGCAGAACGGCAGCGACGAGGTTTCGTCGGACATGCTCGGGACCGCTATTATGGACCGCCTCCGCGACCTGGACCGGGTGGCCTACATCCGATTCGCGAGCGTGCACCGTAACTTTGAAGAGATAGAGAGTTTCGAGAGGGTGGTAAAAGACCTTCGCGACGGCAACCAGCTACCGCTGTTGGATATGCCCCCGCCCCCCCGACGTCCGGGGAGAGGGCGCCGCAAGGGATCATCGGCAGCGTGCACTACGAACCTGAACGGCGCCGGTGGCGCAGAAACTGTTGTCAATGGTGTTCAACCGGAACCATCCGGAGAAGAAATTCTGAGTGAGGCTGTGGGGACGATGGGAGGCGACAAGGAGTAGACCCCCATGGACGGAAGCCTAAGGCTCCCCCCTCTGGCAAGACTCCTGACCCTGAATACTGAAATATCCGAGATGCGGATCGAACTGATGCGCCAACCCTGTGCGTCAGGCCGCATCGCTGAACTCCAGGAAGGAATCGACCGCCACTACCGGTCAAGCCTCGCTAGTTGCTGGCTGACCGGCGGGTACGATTTGGAGGCCGAGGACGACGAGTGGGAAGATGATCTCAGCAGCGCGAACTGACCACTGATCGTTTCGTTCGGCGATGCCCCCGCCGGCTCTTCTCCCGTCCCTCCGTAAAGTTATATAACTGCTTTACATAACCCCATTGACACCCCACGAGCCTCCCCCTACAATCGCGATACTGCGGGCTGTGGCAAATCTCAGCACTTATACATCATATTGTATACTCCCTAATTGGATTCGCAGCTCCGGGTTTATTCGGGACGGTTCACTTTCCTCTCTCGTTAGCGTATTTGCTGACAGTTGGTGGATGATTTGTCGCCCCGAACGTGTTTTACTTTTTTAGAGCGAAGACCGTGCATGGTGCTTCGTCGCAGGGAAGGGGGAGATGACAGTAATCAAGGGAATAGGGGAAGCATCCGGGCTGAGCAACCCGAACCCGGAGAGCAGACGCCGCATTGCTGCCGCCACTGAGGCCGCAGGCATCGCTCGGCAAATAAATCACCGCTCTGGTGATCTGACGGATAACGCAGAGGTCGTATTGCGCCGCCGTTACCTGTCCAAGGACCGCGATGGCAACATTCTGGAAGACCCCGATGGAATGTTCCGCCGTGTGGCCCACAACCTGTCGCAGGCGGAAGAGTTGTATGGCGCCGACGAAGGCCAACGGCAGGCCACTGAAGACCGCTTCTACCTGGCGATGCGGCGCCTGGAACTGCTGCCCAACTCTCCGACCCTCATGAACGCCGGTCGGGAGCTGCAGCAGCTCTCGGCCTGCTTCGTCCTGCCGGTTGACGATTCCCTGGACGGGATATTCGACAAGGTCAAGCAGACCGCCCTCATTCACAAAAGCGGCGGAGGTACTGGCTTCGCATTCAGTCGGCTGAGGCCGGAAGGAGACGTCGTTGGCTCCACAGGAGGCGTCGCCAGCGGACCGGTAAGCTTCATCCGCGCCTTCGATACTGCCACAGACGTGGTCAAGCAGGGCGGCACCCGCCGTGGTGCAAACATGGGCATCCTCGACGTTACTCACCCTGACGTCATGAAGTTCATCCGCTCTAAGGAAAGCGGCCAGGCCCTGGTTAACTTCAACATATCGGTGGGCGTCAACGTCGATTTCATGGAAAGAGTCAAGCGAGGGGACTCTTACGACCTGGTCAACCCGCGTACCGGCAAGATAACCGGCCAGTTGAACGCCCGCGAGGTGTTCGATCTGCTGGCCGAGATGGCCTGGAAGACTGGCGATCCGGGCTTGGTTTTCCTAGACATCATCAATCGCGATAACCCAAACCCGCAGCTGGGCAGGATCGAGAGCACCAATCCCTGCGGAGAGCAGCCCCTTCTCCCCTACGAATCGTGCAACCTCGCCTCGGTCAACTTGGCGCGCATGGTGCAATACGAAGGCGGGGACGTTTCCGTCGACTGGGACCGGCTGGCCGAAACGATCGAGGTCGCGGTTCACATGCTGGATAACGTCATCGACATGAACGAATACCCCATTCCCGAGATCGCCGAGATGAGCAGGAAAACCCGGCGTATAGGCTTGGGAGTGATGGGGTTTGCCGACCTGCTGGTGCAGTTGGCCATACCCTATGACTCGCCGGAGGCCCTGGACACTTCCGAGCGGGTGATGGGTTTCATCAAGGACGAGACCCACCGGGCCTCAATGCAACTTGCCCTGGAGCGAGGCCCGTTCCCGGCTTGGGATGGCAGCATATACAACGGCCGAAACGGCGATGAGTCGCGCCTGATGCGGAACTCGGCGCCCACGACCATCGCGCCAACCGGCACCATCAGCATCATCGCCGGAGCTTCCAGCGGTATCGAGCCCCTGTTCGCACTGGGATATGTCCGCAATGTCATGGACAATACCCGTCTGGTCGAGAGCAACCCGTACTTTGAAGCGGTGGCGCGCCACGAGGGCTTCTACTCCGAGGAGCTCATCGAGGAAATTGCCCGCACTGGCACCCTTGAGGGGTTGGAGGTGCCGGACTGGGTCAAGGACGTATTCCGCACCTCTCACGACATTACTCCGGAATGGCACGTGAGGATGCAGGGCGCCGCGCAGGCCCACACTGACAACGCCGTTTCCAAGACGATCAACTTCCCTCATACAGCCACAGTGGAGGACGTCGCCCAGGCATACATGCTGGCTTACGAGCTTGGCTGCAAGGGCATCACCGTCTACCGCGACGGCAGCAAGGACGGGCAGGTACTGAGCACCGGCGATACGGGCAGTGCCGAGAAGAGGATTCACAAGCGGCCATTACGCAGATGCACGTTACGCCGCGAAGCCGGCCCCAGAGCATACAGGGCGTGACCGAGCGGGTGCGCACCGGTCACGGCAACATGTACGTGACCGTCAACTTCGACGAAAACCGCCAGCCCTTTGAGGTCTTTGGGAATCTGGGCAAGGCGGGCGGCTGCGACTCGGCCCAGTTGGAGGCCATATCCCGCCTGGTATCGCTGGCCCTCAGGTCCGGCATTGACCCCAGCACGGTGCTGGAGCAGTTGCGCGGTATCACCTGCTGCCCGGCCTGGGATGATGGCACGCTGGTGCGCTCCGCGCCGGACGCGGTGGCGCTGGCCCTTGAGCGGCATGCCTATGGCTCGGATGGGCAGGTGGTGTTGGGCCATGGCGTGCAGATGGCCTTTGCTCCTGAAGTTGTGCAAAACGGCAATGGTAATGGCCACAACCACGAAAACGGAGTCGTGCAGCTTACCGGGCGGCGATGTCCCGATTGCAATACGCCGGTCATTTATCAGGAGGGCTGCCTGATGTGCATCTCCTGCGGCTGGAACAAGTGCGAGTAGGTTGTCCCTTAGTAGCGTTATCGAATGGAGGGGCGGTTGAAGACCCGCCCCTTTCTTGGCCCGGCACCCGATCATCCGGAGCGGGAGGACGGAACGGTGCGTGATATAATCCCGCCAGTGAATCGGACGAGGAAACGACGATGAGCAGCGGCAGGAAACCGGGGATTGCGATTACGATGGGGGACCCGTGCGGCATCGGGCCGGAGGTCGTGGCCAAAGCATTGTCTGACCCCTGGGTATACAATTTCTGTCGGCCTCTGGTGGTCGGAAGCGGCTATGCCATGGAGCAGGCGGTGGCCTTAACCGGCGTGCCTCTGCGGGTATTTCGAACCGGGGATGCTCACTCCGCTGGGGAGGATAGCGCGGTAATCGACGTGCTGGATATAGGCAACCTGAACCCGGAGGACATCACCGTAGGGGCAATCAACCCGACGTGCGGCAAGGCGGCCATGGAATGGGTCACGAAAGCCGGAGAGCTGGCAATGGCGGGGACGGTTGATGGATTGGCCACCGCACCGCTGAACAAGGAGGCCGCGAGCCTTGCCGGTTACAAAGCCATCGGCCACATGGAGCTATTGCAGGAGTTGTCCGGCGTTCGGACCGTGGCGACCATGCTAATGGCGCGCAATTTGCGTGTGGTGCACCTCACCACGCACCGGTCGCTGCGCGTAGCGTGCGACTACGTCAAGAAAGACCGAATCCTCGATTACTTGCGACTTACCAACGAGGCGTTCGTCAAGTACGGTTTTCGCGAGCCCCGCATAGCCGCGGCTGCTCTGAATCCCCACGGCAGCGACGGTGGGCTGCTGGGCAGTGAAGAGGCAGACGAGATCGCTCCGGCAGTTGAATCGGCCAAGTCCGAAGGCATCAATGCCTTCGGACCCATTCCGGCGGACATCGTTTTCCACCACGCAGTCGAGGACCGCTATGACGTTGTTCTGGCGATGTATCACGACCAGGGACACATCCCGGTCAAGGTCTATGGCTTCGAGGAGAGTATCACGGCCAACCTTGGCCTGCCATTCGTGCGAACGTCTGTGGACCACGGTACGGCCTTCGACATCGCCGGCAAGGGGATTGCCACTCACGCAAGCATGCTGGAGGCTATTCGCCTCGCCGTTGCACTGGTCAAGGGAGACGGACTGGCAGACTTCTGACCCGTTGGCCAGGTATGAAGGAAACACTAAATAGACGTTCATATCTGTTGGAATTAGTCGGTTTTTGTGCTTGTTTTGATGACGTTTAGCGGCGGACATCCATTGAGTGCGGCTTCTGTCCCGGTTTCAATGCAATTTAAGACTGAAACAGATGCCGCCGCGCGGGAACAGTTGGCGGTAAGGACGTAGAGCTTATGAAGCTATCGTTCATTGGCGGCGGAAAGATGGCCGAGTCCATCGTCCATGGCGTTCTGGCAGGCAAGCTGGCGTTGCCGGGCGATATTGTCATCGGCGAGCCGGTGCCTGAGAGGCGGGCCTTCCTATCCAGAGAATTCGGCGTGTCTCCGGTAGCGGACAACCTGGAGGCCGTATCCAGTGCGGATCTCGTCGTCCTAGCTGTCAAGCCTCAGGACTTGGGTTCGGTATTAGCGCAGCTCAAGGGACACCTCAATTCCCAACAGGCAGCCCTCTCAATTGTTGCCGGGGCCCGGATGGACACTCTCTCGAATGGCCTCGATCACCGGGCGGTAGTACGGGTGATGCCAAACACGCCGGCACAAGTGGGCAGCGGGATGACCCTGTGGACCTGTTCGCAGGGAGTCGCAGACGAACAAAGGAAAATGACCAAGGCTGTGCTTGCCAGCGTTGGCGAGGAAATTTACGTCGCCGACGAAAAATATATGGACATGGCGACTGCGCTCAGCGCGAGCGGACCGGCTTACGTGTTTCTATTTATTGAGGCGCTCATCGACGCCGGGGTATATGTGGGAATGCCGCGCGACATGGCCCGGACGCTTGCTCTTCAAACGGTCTATGGCAGCACGAAGCTCGTTATGGAAACCGGTCGGCATCCTGCGGAGCTGAAGGATATGGTCGTTTCTCCCGCCGGCACCACGGCAGAGGCGCTGCGGGTACTTGAGGAGCGGGGAGTCCCTGCTGCCATTGTTGCCGCTGTCGATGCCGCTTTCAGGAAGTCTGTGCAGTTGGGAAAGGGATAGTCGAAGCGGCCTCTCGCCGGTGCAGTTTTGGAACTCCTATACCGCTTGGTCAACTACTTAGTCATCTTGTTCACCGTGGCCCTTCTGGCCAGGGCAGTATTGTCATTCCTTCCTTTACTCATGCGTCCCCCTTACCCGGCTCTGATTTCGTCAATCGACAGAGTGGTTAACCAGATCACGGAACCGGTACTCGCACCCGTCAGACGAATGTTGCCGAGCATCGGAGGACTTGATTTGAGCCCGATGGTGGTGATCATTGTGCTGATGTTCATACGCCAGGTCGTGGCGTCCCTTTAATTCTGGTTGACCTGACGACGCTTGAGAAATAAACTTGGGCCAGAACCCTTCCGTTGGTTGATCAAATGCAACAACAAGAACTGCTTAAGGGCAACACCGATACGCTGCTGTTGGCACTCCTGCAGAATGAGCCGATGTACGGCTATCGAATTGTAAAGGAGGTCAATCTACGCAGCAGCGGCTATTTTGCCTTAAAAGAAGGCACTCTATACCCCGCGCTTCACCGCCTGGAGCGCGCCAAGCTGATTGAAGGCCGTTGGGAGGACACTCCAAACGGCGTTCGCCGGCGTTATTATTTCATTACCATGCGTGGCTGCCAGGAACTGAGTGA
Organism: Dehalococcoidia bacterium; assembly: GCA_965262865.1. Lineage (GTDB taxonomy): Bacteria > Chloroflexota > Dehalococcoidia > Lucifugimonadales > UBA3495 > VXOI01. The sequence goes on along the minus strand of OZ253565.1, from coordinate 3,175,035 downwards.
TCGTCAACGAGAGTGGCAGAGGTTCAGCCAGGCGATGAATTCAGTGATGCTGGCAGGTACCTAATCGTCTAAGGTAAGGGCGTTGTCAGAATGCCGGGCGCCATCAACAATTACCTTAACTTACTGGCCCATCGCCTCCACCTCGACCCTAACCGGGAGAGCGAGATACTGGAGGAATTACAGGCCCATATAGAAGACAAGGCCGCCGAAAAAGAAGCGGAGGGCCTTGATCGCGAGGCGGCCGTTGCCTGCGCCGTTGAAGAAATGGGCGCCCCCCGCTCCTTGGCGAGTCGTATGTATGCCGTCCACAGCACGGGAGTCTGGCGGGACGTACTCCTCGCCGTCGTGCCGCACTTCCTGCTTGCGGCACTGTTTGCGCTACACCTATGGAGCCACTATTTCCTCGTTTCCGTAGTTCTTGTTTGCATCGCTTTTGTGACCTGGCGTAACTGGAAGGCCGGCCGGCCCAGCCAATGGTCGTACACCTGGATGGGCTACACTCTTGCCGCTCCTGCAATTTCGTGGCTACTCTCCCTGATTACTTTAGCTTATGGTGGGTGGACGCTGCTGACCACCGGGCAATTGCCATTCAACGTGATTCTATTCTTTCTGTTGGTTGGATATGTCCCCTTCTCTATGTGGATCGTCTTTAACGTCGTAGCGAAAATTGCAAAACGTGATTGGCTGCTGGTTTCCCTGACCGCATTGCCATTCCCGTTTCTTACTTCGTGGGTACTTTTCCTCAACTGGTCCGGAGGGCTTTGGAGCGGACATGCTGAGCGAATTCAACAGTCCGACACGGCGCGGGTTTTTATATTCCTGGCACTGGCCGTGACCACTGCCGTGTTTTTCAAAGTTGGTCCGAGGGCGCTACGCATCGGGCTGCTGGTGCTCATTACCTCGATCCTGATTGTGATCACCGCCCTTTCGCTGCCTGTTGACCTGGGGTTCGTTGCGGTTGGACTGATGATCCTTGCCTCCCTGGCGTTTCTGCTTTCGCCTGCTGTCCTGGAAGCCAAAGCCAATTGGCGCAACAGACTGGCCGTTTCCAGCCAGGCAGATGAGGGCGCTGGCTGGTACCCGGACAGTTCCTAAAATCCGTCTGCGCCCGTTCGCTTGGACGTTCGCCCGCACCGAAGCCGCCTGGATGCCGATGTGTCCTGTTTGCGCTCCCTGCTGGTGGAGGATATCCGGCGGGCCAATCTCAGGCCTGACAACGGCAAGCTGCTGATGCTGGTCGGTCTCCCTGGCTCCGGGAAAACCACTTTCGCCCGTTCTCTGTCATCCCTTCATCCTTTCCTAGTTCTGGAATCTGACCGTCTGCGCAAGACGCTTGTTCCCAAGCCGGAATATTCGGCCGACGAGCACAGCCGGGTTTTTCGCGCCAGCCACCGGCTCATCGACGAGTTTCTGGACAGCGGTTACCAGGTGCTGCTGGACGCTACCAATCTGGGGCAGCGTAATCGCCGGCCGGTGATAGCGATTTCCCGGAAGCACGGTATACCGCTGGCGATTGTCGTGGTGACGGCACCACCGGAGGTGATTCGGCGACGATTGCTCGAGCGCGAAGCGGGAAACGACCCAGACACCTGGTCTGATGCCGGATATGATGTCTATTTGCGCATGGCATCAGCGTGGCAGCCAGTCAATGGACCACTAATGGAAGTGGACACTTCCCAAGACTCAAACAGCGGGCTGCAGCGAGTACTACAGTGGGCCAGATCCTGAGCGACGTCTCTCCGCAGGTCTCATGCGGCCGTTGGCTCCAAGGCGGGCAATCAGTTAATCTCACGGCACCATCACGTTTGATTCCAAGAGATGAGGAATGCAAATAACTGTAGAAATAACCGATATCGCGACCATTGAAACCCCTGCTCTGGTTGTCAATCTATTCAAAGGAGTCAAGCTGCCCGGTGGGGCGACCGGGGCGGTGGACAGAGCCCTGGAGGGGGCGATCGGCAGGCTGATCTACGACGGCGAAGTCACCGGCAAAAGGGGCGAGATGACCCTGCTGCATACGATGGGCAAGATTGCTCCGGCCCGTGTGGTTATTGCTGGTCTGGGCGCACCGGACGACTTTGACAACGAGGCCGTCCGCCGCGTGTCATCGGAGGCCCTGCGTTTCCTTCGGCGCCGAGGTATCTGCAGTGCGGTTACGATTGCACACGGAGCGGGCATAGGGGGTCTGTTACCCGAGGAGGCTGGGCAGGCCATTGCCGAGGGATCGCTGCTCGGCCTCTATCGTTTCGACCGGTATCACACAAATGGAGACGAATCTGGCGGCGAATTCGAGAAGCTGACAATCGCCGAGTTGGATGAACAGAAGGCCGAGGCTATTCGGGATGGCGTAACGAAGGGCCAGGGGATTGCCGAGGCCACGATGATCGCCCGAAACCTAGTTAATGAGCCAGCCAACGTGATGACCCCCACCTCAATGGCCGAAATCGCCCGGGGTGTAGCAGATAAGAACAGCCTTGGTTTCGAGGTTATGGACAATTCCGAGATGCGCCAAAGGGGAATGGGCGCCTTCATGGGAGTGGCCCAGGGTTCGGACGAGCCGGCAAAACTCATTATCCTCACCTACGAGGGCGATCCGGCAAATCCCGACAACAACCTGGGTCTCATCGGAAAGGGCATCACCTTCGATACCGGAGGCATTTCCCTGAAGCCGGCGGCAGGCATGGAGTACATGAAGGGCGATATGGCCGGTGGGGCTTCAGTAATAGCAGCAATGCAAATCATCTCCCAGCTAAAGCCGCAAATAAACGTGACCGGAATGGTTGCTGCCACCGAAAATATGCCAGGTGGGTCAGCCCAGCGGCCGGGGGATGTGGTCACAGCGATGAATGGTAAGACCATTGAGGTCATCAACACTGATGCCGAGGGACGCCTCGTGCTGGCCGACGCTCTGTGTCTCGCCCGCGAACGGGGCATCACAAGATTGGTTGACATCGCTACATTGACGGGAGCTATGGTGACAACTCTAGGGAAGACCTGTACCGGTGTGATGGGCAACGATGATGCTCTCATCGGCGACGTAATTGAAGCGGGAAAACAGACCGGCGAGAAATTCTGGCAGCTTCCGATGTTCGAAGAGTACAAGGAATTGATTCGCAGCGACGTGGCCGACATGAAGAACAGCGGAGGACGACAGGCAGGCTCGATAAGCGCTGCCTTTCTGCTCAAGGAGTTTGTGGGCGGCGCCGCATGGGCGCACCTGGATATCGCGGGGACGTCGACGTCCGAGAAAGTCTCCGGGTACCAGGTCAAGGGAGCCACGGGAACGCCCGCCCGCACGCTGGCCCAACTGGCGGTGAACCTGGGAAACGCGCCGGCTTAGTAGCAGACACCACCGAGCCCAGATCACCAATTGGTGTATAATCCCCGAAAATTCGAGTACTGGGCCCCAAAGTCAGACCCTAATGAAGGTGAGAGATGTCGAAGATTGAGGGATTGGGACACGTTGGAATTTACGCCGATGACATTATGAAGCAGCGGGACTTCTACACCCGGGTTCTTGGCCTTCAGATTGCGGACGAAGACCTGGATGGCCGTGGGATGAGCTTCCTCAGTTCAGACCCCGAGCGTGAGCACCATGAGTTTGTGCTCATGAAGGGCAGGGTTACCTCGGGAGATGCCAAGGTGATCCAGCAGATTTCCTTCATCGTTCCGGGACTGGACGAACTCAAGGAATACCACCAGCGCATCAAGGCAGAGGGAGTGGAGATCGACCGCATAGTCAGCCACGGCAACGCCTTCGGAATGTATTTCTTTGACCCCGAAGGCAACCGGATCGAGCTGTACTGCAAGACCGGCTTCCCGGTCCCCCAGCCTCACGGCGAGCCAATCGACCTCGAAGCCCCGAATGAAGAGCTGGTAGGCATCGCCCGGGCCGCCATCCCGGCCAATTGACGCTTCCGGCTTTTCCAAAGAGCGTAGCAACTGTGGACCCGGGCGGCCGCGCGGCTTCCCGGGTCTGACAACTTCATGGGGAAACCATTCTTTCTTGCTCTTGGGCTGTGGCGATTCGAGGTGGATGAAAATTCGGCTCCAATCGTGCCACTGCCACTCTTAGGACCTGACGAAAAGGTCTGGCGATGAACAGGCTGCAAGCGGTCAGATTCGACGACCTGCCACGCGCTTACCACGTGTTCAAGTGGCGGATATTGCTGTCCTTCGCCGTCTTTTACCTTTTCGCATACCTCGGACGATTCAGCCTCTATCCCCTGGCTCCCCTTGTCAAGCAGGAGCTTGCGCTAAGTAATGTTGAGATTGCGATCATCTGGGCGATGCTTTTCTGGGGATTCGCGCTGGGTGATGTCTGTCATGGGCGGCTGGCTGAGGCATTCGGACTGCGCCTGTGGGTGATGCTGGGAGCCATTCTCACCGCAGTTTTCAACTGGGCGACCAGTTTTGCCACATCGTCCCTGACTATGGCTATCCCCCTGGGGCTGGCGGGCTTCGTGAACGCGGCCTGCTGGGCACCCGCCATGAGCATGATTTCCCAGTGGTGGCCCCGGAGTCGACGCGGCGTCGCCATGGGAATAGTCGGAACTGCGGCGGGTGGGGCTATGCTGCTCATGTGGGCCCTGGCCGGCTGGGTTGGCGCCGAGTGGGGCTGGCGCCCTGCATTCCGTTATTTGCCCCTGATTTTTGCCGCGATGGGGGTCGCGTTCTATTTTCTCGTGCGGGATAGACCTGAGGATTTGGGGTTGCCCGAGTACGTGGAGGAGGATGAGGTTTCCGCCAACCCAGAGTCCATCGACCCCGAACGACTGAAAGGATTGGGGCCGTACAGGTTGCTGCTGAGCGATCCCCGCTTCGTGTTGGCCTGCCACGTCAAAGGTCTGGAAAACGTCGTTCGGTACGGGCTGACCACCTGGGTTGCCATCTACTATTCAGAAGTTGGTGAGCTGTCCATTGAATCAACGGTAATCGTGACAATATTGCTGCCTGTTGGATACCTGATTGCGCCGCCGCTTTCAGGATTTATATCTGATCGTTTCCTTGGGAGCCAACGCAGACCTTTGGTGATTTCTTCCTGCCTGGCCAGCGCCGGAATAATCGCCGTCATCGCCCTGGTGCCACCGTCCAACGAGGTTCTTGGTGGTGTGTTGCTTCTAACTGGTGGCATTGCGATGGGTATGTCTCCGATGACCACGGTGTCGGTGGACATGGGCGGGCGACGAATGGCCGGAACCGCATCGGGGGTTCTTGACGCCCATGGCTACCTGTACGCGGGCGCACAGGCCATTGTGTTCGGCATGGTGCTGGACATGACAGGCAGTCCTTGGCCTGTCGTGTTCCTGGCAATGGCGGCCACCCGGGTTGTCTCGATATTTATGATCAGGGTGGTGCGGGTGTAGCATCGTGGTTAATGCCAGCATGGGGAGTGTCCCCGGCTTGAACCCGGCCACTGGAGTTTGCGCGTGTTAATTCGGGTAGGTCGGAAGGGAGCGTCGTGGCTATTCCAGGCTGTCGTGGTTGTTCTGGCCCTGTTCACGCTGTTCATCGCTGTGACTCCCCAGGGCAAGGCCGGTTTCCACACAGTGTTGTTTGTTACGCAGGTGTTGGACCTTCCCGTCAAACCGCAAACTTGGTTCACCGACGCCCCTTTGCGTCACGAGGTCCACTACCCATCATCCGAAGGGACAACCGTTGCCGATGTGTACCGCCCGGACGACAAGAGGAGGCACGCGGCGGTTGTCCTGTTTCTCGGTGCAAACGCAGCGGGCCGCGATGACGAAGATGTGGTGAACCTGGGCAATGCACTGGCCCGGGCGGGATATGTGGTGATGTTCCACTGGTCGCCCACCATGGCACTGCGAGCGAATATCGAACCGGCAGAAACGGGCAACCTCGTCTGGGCATTCCAGTATCTCTCTGAGCGGGAATACGTGGACCTCGATCGAGTGGGTCTCGGTGGGTTCTGCGTTGGGGCCTCCTTCGCCCTCGTTGCCGCAGCGGACCCGGGTATACGAGATGACGTTCACTTCGTGAATGCCTTTGGGCCCTATTACGATGCCAGAACACTGTTGTTGCAAGCGGCATCCCGTTCCGTGGTCTACGACGGTGAACGAACACCGTGGGCCCCGGATAAATTGACAATGCGCGTCCTGGCAAACGAGCTTATCGAGACACTGGAAAAGTCTGAGGACGTGAGCGCTCTAACACGCCACTATATGAACGGAGAGACGTTGACCCCTGCGGAACTGGAGGCCCTGTCTCCAGCCGCCTTAGCCATCGTCCAGTTGCTCGATGGCACAACTCCAGAGGAGGCGGAGAGACTCTATGCAGCGCTTCCCGGACGCTTCCATGCGGACCTGGAGAGCGTCTCTCCCGCGGCTCACGTGAACGACGTTAACGCGAAGCTGCTGATCATGCACGACCGCAACGACCGGCTGGTTCCCGCGGCCGAATCGCGCCGCCTTCTGGCCGCGACGGAAGATCGCGGCGATGTGCGCTACACTGAGGTCCTGGCATTCGAGCACGTGCGCCCCAGCGGGGGTGGAGTTTGGGCACTTCTAGGTGAGGCCGGTCGGTTGTACCGGCATATGTACAGCATCATCCGAATAGCCACCTGATCATGTTCGATTGGTGAAATCCGCTTCCAATTCTCGTTGACTTCCCTTTGATTCCTGCTACCATCTGTTTCGGCAACTAATTGCAATAACTCAAGGTTGCGAATTGCACCACGAGCAGGCCCTGGAAAGGCTGAGGCACCGCGGGCACCGGATGACGCCGCAGCGAGTGCTCGTTCTCTCCGTAGTCGCGGAGGGCGGACAGCACATGGGCGTCGACGAGGTGTTCAGGCGGTCGCGCGAAGTCTACCAATACATGGACATTGCAACCGTCTACCGTACCCTGCGCCTGTTCAGGGACGCCGGCGTGGTTACCGAGGTGGAGATAGGGGACCGGCTGCACTACGAACTCACCATGCCGGGAGATATCCACCATCACATGGTCTGCCGCGTATGCAGCGGAGCCTTCAATCTGAGTCCTCACTACCTGTCGGAATTCCGTGAGACCCTTGTGCATGAGTTCGGCTTCGTGCCGGACCTCGAACATTTTTCCATAACCGGCATCTGCGCTGCTTGCCAGTCTCAAGCTGGTCAGGAGATTCAGGAGTCGGGACATCGCGAGAACCCGCTGAACAGCAATGATTCGACCCGTTCCTGAATGCACCCCTAAATTGGCTCGTTTCGCGCTGGCTGTCTCAATTCTGGTCTTCTTTGTGGCGCTGGCAGCCTGTGGAGAAGACGATGCCAACGAGGATAGACTCAAGGTTGTGACCACCGTTTCGCCCATCACCAGCATCGTTGAAAACATCGGCGGCGACCGGATTCAGCTGGAGGGAGTTGTGCCGGAAGGAGTCAACTCTCACATATTCGAGCCGCAGCCTTCGTTGGCAAAACTCCTGTCCGATGCTGACTTAATCATAGCCAACGGACTCTTCCTTGAGGAGCCGACCCTCGAGCTGGCGGAGACAAACAAGAAGGACTATACGCCTATACTCCTGTTGGGTGACCAGGCAATTGCGCCCGAGCAGTGGCAGTTCGACTTCAGCTTCCCGGAATCTCAGGGGCATCCCAATCCACACCTGTGGCCTGACCCCAATCTTGGGATGAAGTATGCTGAACTGACCAAGGACCAGTTGGCCACTCTGGATCCGGACAACGCGGAATACTACGAGGAGAATCTGGAGGCTTTTGGGCGGCGCATCAATGCGATAGACGCCGCCATTCGCGAGTCCGTTGCCACCATTCCGGCAGAGAACCGCAAGCTGGTCACCTACCACGATTCGTGGGCCTATTTCGCCATGAACTACGGACTGGAGGTCATAGGCGCGGTACAGCCGTCGGACTTCGCTGAACCGTCAGCCCGTGAGATGGCGGAGTTGATCGACCAGATAAAGGAACTGGGACTTCCGGCGATATTCGGCTCCGAGGAGTTTTCCAGCAAGGTCCTTGAGACGATTGCCAGCGAGGGTAATACGGCCTACATCGACAAATTGGCTGATGACGACCTGCCCGGTCAGCCAGGGGACCCGGACCATTCTTATCTGGGCTTGATGCGGCAAAACATGCAAATCATGATTCCTGCGCTGGGCGGCAATGCCGATGCCTTCGCTGATGTCGACGTAAGTCCGGTGTTTGAAGGTGAAAGCGGTGCAGTATATCCCCAGTAGCGCCTTCCTCGACCGTCAATTTCGGACTGTCTCTAACCGGCCATTTGCGGAGGGGATATAGCAATGTATCTGCATCCGAGACTATTGTCGCTCGCAGCAAACGTACGGTGGCGAATCATAATTTCGGCCGTCGTTGGAATGCTGGCGGTGGCTGCCGGGGTGGCGCGGCTAGCTGTAGCTGCCCTGATCATCGTCGAGGTGGTCCGCGGCAATGCAACCTTCGAGTCGCTGACCTGGCCGCTGGTAGGCATGGCGGTGCTGATCGTGGCTCGCACCTGCCTGCAGTATCTGCAGGAGGTAGTGAGCCATCACACGGCAAGCCTGGTCAAGGTGAAACTGCGCGAGCGTCTCTACCAGCACTCGTTAGCATTGGGGCCGGGGTACTTCGATTCCTCTCGGACCGGCGACGCCTTGATGTCTCTGGCCGAGGGTGTTGAGCGGCTCGAGGCCTTCTTCGGTCGATATCTCCCTCAGATGATCGTGGCGGCGCTGGCGCCGATTGTTATTTTCCTTTTCATGGCCATCATTGACTTTCGTACGGGTCTTGTATTCTTGGCGTTTGCGCTGCTGACACTGATAATTCCCAACTTGTTCCATCGCTGGAATCGTGAGCGTAGCATGGCCCGCCGCGACGCTTACGGCGCTCTGGGCGCTGACTTTTTGGATGCGGTTCAAGGCCTGTCGACACTAAAGGCGTTTGGACAAAGCAGAAATCGCGGGGAGCTGTTGGCAGAGCGGGCCCGGGAGCTTTTCCGCACGACCATGGGTGTGCTTGCGGCCAATGCGGCAACTGGCGCTCTGACGATTCTCGGAATCACAGGCGGAGCGGCGGTTGCTCTGGGCTGGGGCGCTGTAAGGGTGGCTGATGGCGACCTGGAGCTGAGAGCGCTGCTGATCGTGTTGATGCTGGGAGTGGAAGTTTTCCGCCCACTCCGGGAGCTTGTGCAGCTCTATCACGACGGTGTGATGGCAATGTCTTCAGCCGAGGGCATATTCGCCATCATGGATTCACCGGCCTCCGTGCGCGAACCTGAGCGCGGTCCCGAGGGGACCACTGCTGCCGTTCCGGTATCAGATCTCAAACCTGAGGTCACCTTCGAAAACGTAAGCCATGCTTACAACGAGGGCCGTCGTCCGGCATTGCACAACCTCTCGTTCACACTGCACGAGGGAGAAACACTGGGCCTGGTTGGGCCCAGCGGTGCGGGCAAGTCGACCATAGTATGGTTGATGCTGCGGTTCTTCGACCCCCAGGAAGGGGGCGTCAGGCTGGGCGGGTGCAGCCTGCAGGACTTACCACTATTTGAACTTCGCGAGCAGATATCCGTTGTAACCCAGGACACATACCTGTTCCACGGCACGGTGGCCGACAACTTGCGGTTCGGGAATCCAGACGCGACACAAGCTCAACTGGAGGAGGCCGCCCGCGCCGCCAACGCCCACGACTTCATCAGCCACTTGCGGGATGGCTACGATACCGTGGTCGGCGAGAGGGCGGTTCGACTGTCCGGCGGACAGAAACAACGCATTGCCATAGCACGAGCCCTGCTGAAGGATGCCCATATACTGATCTTGGACGAGGCGCTCTCCAATGTGGATGCTGAAAACGAGGCAGTAATCCAGCAGGCGCTCGACCGGTTGATGGAGGGCCGCACCACCCTGAGAATCGCCCATCGCCTCTCCAGCGTGGTCAACGCAGACCGCATCCTGGTGCTGGACAACGGTAGGCTGGTGGAGACGGGCAACCACGATGAGCTTGTCTCGGCTGGCGGACTCTACGCCGAACTGATGGCACAGCAGCAGGAGCGATTGGACTTTGATGTCCGTTCCTCCGAGGAGGCCCCCGATTACGGCCATACGGGAACTGCCGAAGTTGACGTGAGCGCCTTCATTCCCAGTCCGGCACACCAGGACCATGGTCATCACCACCATGCCGCTCCGCAGGCGAGTCGGCGCGATCATGACCCCCAAGTCCACTCGGATGAGCAGGAGGGCCACGGGCATCAACCTCATGTTGAGCTGCAGGCGCACCGGCGTGATGACGACGGCGGTGAAAACCAAAGCGCCCTCGACCAGCCGGGTGAACACGATATACATGGGCACCACGCCGCCGCACCGCAAGCGCATCGCCGTGATCACGGCACGGAGCATCACCACGGTGCCCGCGTACCCGCGACTGAACACGAGGGCGACGGGCATCATCAAAGCGACGAGGAACGACTGCGCGACGACCGGCATGATGATGGTAACCACGAGAGGTCAAACACTCATGCTGGGGAAGGCCACAGTCCACAGCCGGATGCATCGGCCTTCATTCCCCAGCCTGCCCATGGCGGTGGTGGACATCACCACAATGAGGCTTCGTCGACGCAACATCACGGCGGCCACGGGCACAGTGCCGGCTCGCGGCCGTTGAGCATAGTTGCCGTATGGATTCGGCTGCTGGGGCTGGTCAAGCCTTGGCGCAATGAACTCATCCTGACGTTCCTGCTGGGCGTCGTCCATCACGGCACCGCCATCGGGGTAGGGGTGGTCAGCGCCTTGCTGGTGGGCCAGGTGATAACCGGCGGCGATCTGACCCTAATGCTCATCCTGCTGGGTGTTTTAACGCCAATAGCCGCGTTTTTCATCTGGACGGAATCGTGGGTGGCCCACGATCTCGCCTACCGTCTGTTGGCGGAGATGAGAGTCGACGTTTACCGTAAACTGGACCCGCTGGCACCCGCCTACATGACCCGCCGTCGATCAGGCGACCTGGTAAGCGTCGTGGGCGGCGATGTTGAAACGGTTGAGTTCTTCTTCGCCCATACCATCACGCCTGCATTCACGGCCGTGGTCGTGCCGGGCGTGGTCGTTGCAGTGCTGGCGGTAATCGCGTGGCCCATGGCTATTGTGGTCGCGCCATTTCTTATGGCCGTGGCGCTCAGCCCATTCTTTGCGCAAAAGCGGTCGGAACGGTTGGGTGAGGAATTGCGCCAACAGCTAGGGGACGTTCACGCCCACATGGTCGACAGCATCCAGGGGATGCGGGAGATCGTCGCTTTCGGGCAGGGGCCGTCTCGAACCGAAGAGATGGTGGCTAACAGTTGGCGCTTTGCCCATTTCCAACTGCGATTTCTGAAAGAGCGAGCCTTCCAGATTGGCTTCATCGAGGCTATGACTGCCCTGGGAGGGCTGGTGGTGCTGACGGTGGGGGTCTGGCTGCTGACCAACGGCAGTATCTCCCGGCCAGAGCTGATCCTGGCCGTAGTCCTTTCGGTGGCAGCGTTTGCGCCTGTGTCTGACATCGCGCGAACCATGAAGCAGCTGATGGAGACTCTTGCCGCGTCCCGGCGCCTGTTCGCCATACATGATGAGCCCGTGCCGGTTACTGACGGCCTCGGCGTATATGGTCGCGACCAGCAGGCGACTGCTCCGTCGCTGATCTTTGATAGGGTGGTGTTCGACTATGGTCCGGGAGAGCCTCAGGCCCTGAGGGATTTGAGTTTCGAGGTCGAGGCGGGGCACACCGTAGCTCTGGTGGGGAGATCAGGGGCAGGAAAGACCACCTGCGCCAACCTTGTCATGAGATTCTGGGACCCGGCCCACGGTTCGGTGCAACTGGCCGGGCATGATATTCGCGAGTTCAAGCTGGACGACCTGCGGAGTCAGGTGGCCCTTGTCTCTCAGGACACATACCTGTTCAATGCCAGCATACGAGACAATATCCTGCTGGGCCGTCCCGAGGCCACACAGGATGAGCTTGAGGAAGCCGCGCGCCAGGCCAACTGCCATGACTTCATCACTGCATTCCCCGATGGATACGAGACCGTAGTGGGCGAACGGGGAATGCAACTGTCGGGCGGCCAGAGGCAGCGGATCTCCATAGCCCGTGCGCTACTCAAGAACGCCCCGGTACTTATCCTGGACGAGGCTACCTCTCACTTGGACGCAGTTAGCGAAAGCCAGCTGCGACAGGCGCTTGAGACCTTGATGGAGGGTCGAACCACGCTGGTGATCGCCCACCGCCTGTCCACCATCCGCAATGCTGATCGAATCGTGGTGCTGGACCGCGGCGAGGCAATTGAACAGGGCAATCACCATGAGTTGCTGGAGCGCCACGGGCTGTACGCGCAGCTCGTCGCGACACAGCTGGTGAATGCAACCAATGGCCACGAGCCCCAGCTCGAGGAGGACGACCACCATCAAGAGGATGATGCGCCGCTCCCATCGGAGTGGTCAGGGGTGCCAGGAGGCCACCACCATCAGCACTAATCCCGCAGCACAAATGGAACAAGCGCCTGCCAAGCCCACACGATCAAGCAAGTACAGACATTATGAGTCTAAGGCTTAGCGAATAATATGCTGCATCCCCTTCCCCATGAACATGTTCGAGGTACTCCACTGGTTGAGATTAGCGGTCTTTCGTGTGGCTACGAAAAACAGAGGGTGCTCAATCGTGTGGATCTGCAGATTATGCGGGGCGACTTTGTTGGCTTGTTGGGGCCCAGCGGCTCTGGTAAGACGACCCTGCTGCGCGCCTTGCTTGGCGCAGTTGACGTATACGAGGGAGAGGTCCTTGTTGAGGGCCGCAGGCCCTCGGAGAGACGCCCCCGCATAGGGTACGTGCCGCAGCTTGAGACCATCGACTGGAACTTCCCCGTGACGGTCCGCGAGGTCGTAATGATGGGACGAACCATGGAGAACCGATTTTTTCCGTGGTTTCGCCGGGAGGAAAAAGAACTCGCCGACCGGATGATGGACCAGCTAGGTATCCTGCACCTGGCAGGGCGTCACATCCGCCAGCTGTCCGGTGGGCAGCAGCAACGCGCCTTCCTGGCACGTGCGCTGGTGAGCAGTCCCTCCCTTCTTCTACTGGATGAACCAACGTCTGGTGTTGACGTTAAGACCCGCGATGACGTAATGCATCTGCTCCATGACCTCAATCATGAGGGTGTGACCATTGTCATCACAACCCACGAGATCAACGCGGTGGCGGTCCACCTGCCGCGCCTGGTCTGCCTGGCGGGACGGGTGCTGGCGGAGGGTACGCCGTACGAGGTTATTACAACCGAGGTACTGAACAAGACCTACGGCGCGAATATGCCGGTGATCCACTATGAGGGAATGCCCATAGTAGCCGAAAGCCCACATCGCTATGGACGCAATGGGGGCACCAATGGTGATGAGGAGAGTGTTGGGCATAGCCACAGCCATGCTTGATGTAATTATCGAACCCTTTGGTTACCCGTTTATTGTACGCGGCATGCTCGCAGCTATCCTGGCGGGGGCGCTCTGCGGAGGTATTGGCGTCTACGTCATCCTGAAGCGCATGGCGTACATCGGGCACGGTCTGGCGCATGCCGTACTTGGCGGCGCAGTTGTTTCCTTTGTGATGTCGTTCAATTTCCTGATAGGGTCGACGATCTGGGGATTCCTCTGCGCCCAGCTCATCACCCTAACTACCAAGAAACGCAAGATCGCATATGATGCGGCAATAGGAGTCATCACCACCGCCAGCTTTGCTGTGGGCATCGTCCTGATCAGCCGTTACAAGAACTTCACGCGGGACTTCGAGACGGCCCTGTTCGGCAACATCGTTGGCGTGAGTTCCGGGGACCTGGTGGCATTGGCTGCAGTTACCGCCGCCACTGCCCTGGTATTGTTTGTGGCATACAAGCACTTCCTGTTCACCACCTTCGACGGCGAGGTGGCCCAGTTCTACGGCGTCCCGACCGGGTGGGTGGAGGCCATGTTCTCACTGGTTCTGGCTGGGACCATCGTGGTATCGCTGCAGGTGCTCGGGGTGTTGCTCATCGCTGGGGCCACAGTCATCCCGCCCGTATCGGCGAGGATGATGACCGATAGTTTTCCGCGGATGCTGGTGCTGTCGGCGGGCATTGGTGCGGTCTGCGGTTTCCTCGGCATATACCTGAGCTACTTTGTGGACGTGTCTTCCGGTGCGACCATAGTCCTAGTGGAATCCGCCGTGTTTGCTGTAGCGATGATTTACTCCAGCCTGCGCTCCCGGTTGGTGGCTGTGCGGCAGAAGGAGCCGCGGCCTGCGCCTGCCGCCACTCCGCAGGATGCTGGGGTCGCTCCGTCGGTCCAGCCGATCAAAACGGAGGGGGACTGAGGAAAAGAGTCTACGACCCTCACTGGCGGAGGGGACTCGGAACCGGCAGAGTCAAATGGAGACGGCCCCGGCAATAGCGCCGGGGCCGTCTCTTGATTCAGGCCCAGGATCCTTCAGGCTCTGAATTAAGCCTCGGTCTGCTCGGTCTGGCTGCCCTTGACTGTGATGGTGATGTGAGCCATGGAGGTGTCGTCGGGAGCGCCGTGCCAGTGATTCTCACCAGCGGGGATTACCACCACATCGCCTTCGGAGACTACGAGGACCTCGTCATCAGTTGCAACCTTGCCCTTGCCCTCAGTGATGACCAGGATCTGGTCACCGGAGTGTATGTGAAACTTGTTTCGGGAACCCGCATCGAAGGCCACGATGGCGAAGTTGAAATTCTGGGAGTCGTCCGGGTTCAGGATTGGCTGCCGCCAGACCTGGGTTCCGGTCATCAGTCCGCCGCTGCCAATTGGGGCCATGTCTGCCTCTGTCCGGGGGATATCGCTCATGGTCACTTTCTTCATTGCTTACTCTCCTGAATTACAGTGTCACCCGCCGTGAATCAATGCGGTAGAGGGCGAATTTAACCGTCGATAATCATACATTCGCCCAGCGGCGTAGTCCAGCAGACGACGAGTTCAGCCGCTCTGGCGCATATCATTCAGAGACTCTGCAATGGCGCGGGCCAGGTCGCCGGGACGGTCAGCGAATTCGGGCGTGGGATACCACTCGTAGTCAAAACTGTGAAGTGTGGTCCCCTCGATACTGCAACGCAGGTCGGAAACCACCACTTTGAAGCCCAGCTTTTGAGTGGCCTGCTCCGCCAACATGTCCAGCACTACGTCCGGACACCCAAAGACCACTAAGAATCCTCCCTGCCTCCCGTCCGCAGTGGGGTCCGAGACACGGGCGCGAAACACCGGACCATACAGATCGAGCTCGACGATGTTGTAGGGCCGCTCCGGCACATTGTAGTCCGGCCACCCTATATTGATGCTGCCGCCAACTTCCCAGTGATGCATGCCTGGTAGCCAGTATCGAACGAATGTCAGGCGGCATTGGCGGCAGGCCGGGCTGCCCCCACCTGGACTCCACGATGGAAGACGGTGTTTACCATGCGCAGCGATCCGATGTCTGCCGTTGGGTCGCCGTCCACGATCAGGAGATCGGCAACCTTACCGGGCTCGATGGTCCCGATCTGGTCAAGGGCCCCCAACGCGTCGGCAGGGTTTCGGGTGCCCGCCAGGATCGCCTGCATGGGGGTCAGCCCTGCGTCGTGCATGGCTACAATTTCGCCCTGGAAATCGCCAAAGGGATAGCTGCCCCATCCGCAATCCGAACCTCCAGCCAGTCTGACTCCAGCACTGATCAGCTGGCTGAACTGCTCCATGGCCGTTCCGCCCATGCGATTGGATCGCTCCCAGCGTTCCTGCTCGGCAGGAGTGAAGGGCCGCCGCTGGCGGACGCGTTCGAGATAGGCCCTGGATACGCGGCCCAAGTGCATCGTCGGATTCAGGTATACGCCGGATTCGGCGAGGCGATCGGCGGTTGGTTCGTCGTAGCGATATGACCCGTCGGAATCGGTGAAGAAGCAATGCAGAATGGCGTCAACTCCCGCATCCAGGGCGAAGTTGATGGACTCGGTGCAACGACAGTGCGCCAGCACGGGGCGGTTGCGGTTGTGAGCTTCGTCAACGAGGGCAGTCAACTCCTCGAGATTGAACGAGGCGCGGTAAGGATCGCTCGTCAAGGTGCTGCCTCCCGACGCCGCCACCTTGATAAAGTCCGCGCCGTCCTTGACCCGTTCCCGTACTGCTGCGCGGATACCATTTATGCCGTCGACCTCTCCACCCATGAACCAGAGGTGCCCTCCCGTGATGGTAAGAGGCGGGCCGGAGATGAGGGTCCGTGGTCCGTCCACCAATCCCTGTGAGAGGCCCTCCTTCAGAGAAAACGCGGTCTTGTTCCATGAGCCGCAGTCGCATAGGGTCGTAACTCCGGTCGCCAGGTGGTGGCCAACGTTGCGTGCCGAGCGAAGCAGCCGCACGTCGTCGGTGTCGTCCCGGTCGACCTCCTCACCACTGCGGCCATCTCCAGGCATATTGGTATGGGTGTGCAGGTCGAACAGTCCTGGAAGCAGGGTCGCGTCTGGGAATTCCAGTACATCGCGGGGAACGTCGCTCTGCGAGCTTTCAATCTCGCCCTTCTTGCCCACCCAAAGGATCCTGCTCTCGCTGAATGCGACGGCCATCCCCTCCTGGGCCGAATCACCCACGCCATCTATAAGTCTGCCGGGCAGGACAATGGTCAATTGACTGCTGGAATCGGGCAAGATTGCTTCTCCTGTCTCGCCTGGGAACGTAGGGCATCTGATCTGTGCTCTCGTTCTGGCTTGCCGCGATTATAACCTCAAGGGAGCCTAACGTCTCTCTCGGATCATCATCAATGCAAGAGGGACTCCCGAAAGGATGATCAGCATGAGGGCCGGCATGGCGGCGCGAGCGAAGAAGGCCTCCGACGTGAAAGACCACACGGATGTTGCAAGTGTCGAGAATCCTATGGGACTGAGGATGAGAGTGGCGGGCAGCTCCTTCATGGTCAGGAGGAACACCAGTGAGGCCCCCGCCACAATTCCAGGACGGGCTACGGGGATCGTAACGGACGTGAAGGCGGCAAAGGGCGTCCGTCCGAGGCTACGGGCCGCCTCCTCAACCCGGGGATTCATCTGCAGCAGGGTCGTCCGGACGGCGCCCAGTGCGGGGGACAGGAACAGCGCCACATAGCCAAGCAACAGCAACCCGATGGTCTGGTAGAGAAACCCGGCGTAGTTGGCGCCAAAGAATACCAGCGCCAGCGCTATGGCGATACCGGGCAAGGCAAAGCTGACATAGCCGAGCCTCTCCAGCAGTCCGCTGAGATGTCCCCACGGGGAGCTGCCCGGCGGATGGCGCACCGATAGCAGGCCCACGGGCAGCGATGCTGCCGTGGCTGCCAGGGCCGCCAGCGCCGAGATGTAGACGGAGTTCCGGGCTGCCACCCAAAGCAGGTCCAAAGACTCACCGGCAGCCAGACCCCGAACTACCCAATAAATGAGAATGCTCACTGGCAGCCCCAGTGATACGGCTGCAACAAAGGAGCACAGTCCGACCGAAGGCCACCTCCAGGCGCCAAGGGGGACAATTGTCGGCGGACGGGAAGCACTGGAGGAGGTCGAGTAGTATCGGCTACGGCCGCGGCTGAAAAACTCCAGTGCCACCCACGCCAAGGCCAGAGCCACCAGTGCCAGGGACAATCCGGCGCCCAGGGTGCGGTCGAGGGCCGAGTCGTACTGGGTGAATATTGCCCAAGTGAACGTCTCGTAGCGCAGAAGTGACACTGCTCCGAAGTCGCTCAGGGTATAAAGACCCACCAGCAGCGACCCAGCACCGATGGCGGGTCGCAAGAGAGGCACGACCACTCGAAAGAATGTGGAAACCGGCCCCAGGCCCAGACCTCGTGCCGACTCCTCCAATGCTGGATCCATTCTTTGAAGGGCAGCCCTGATGGTCAGGAGCACGTATGGATAGCTCAGCAGGGTCAGTGTCAGAAAGGCGCCGGCGAATCCGTATATGCTGGGAAGGCGCTCCACGCCAAAAGGCTCTTCCAAAGCTCCCTGAAGCATTCCGCGAGGTCCCAAGGCAACGACCACGATGAATCCAGCGACATAGCTTGGTATTACCAGTGGAAGCGATGTCAGGACTGCCCATGTCCTTCTCCAAGGTATATCCGTTCGTGCCGTCAACCAGGCCAGGGGGAGCGCCACGACCACGGATGCCGCACTGACAGTTACTACCAGCAGCAGGGTGCGGCCGAGAATGGCCGCCACCTTTTGACGGAAGAGCAGGTCCCACAGATCATCGCCCGCTCCCAAGGCCCGAACGGCCAGATAAACAGGCGGGAGTAGCAACGCGGCACCAACAATCAGCGCAGGTACCAACAGCACCAGTGGTGGTGAATTTCGGCGCGCCGAGGAAGGCAAAAGCGAAGAGGGTATGTGGAGCGAATTCCTCACCGCTATTCTCCAGCGACCAGTATGGAGGCAATTCGGTCAACCCGATCTTTAAATGTCAGATTGGTGGCTGGCATAAAGGCTGAATCGTTTCGCCCAACAACCGCCTGTAGGAGTGTCAACTAGATCGAGTGGTGTATTAACTGATTGTTTGGATAAAGCTGTACGATATCGGGAACCAAAAGTTATCATCGCACAAAACAGGTGTCAAACGTAACAGCTATCAGCACAAAGCACTGGAACAGTGTGCCTTAGACAGCCCACTCGATGGCGTCTTGTTCACGCGTCATCCGGGAACGGCCCTTGAATCAAGGGGCAACTTTCACAGTCAGAATCAGGTCGGCTGAGTGGATTGACACGCCCTAGCCAAATGCCTACACTTAGCTTTGCTCGCTCGTTATGAGACTCCACTTATCCCTTAACATTTAATACAGCTTGCAATTCGCGATATTGTCAGCGAGTAGGCCCTGTAAGAATGGTAAGTGTTACGAAATTCGGTGGGAGCGCCCCTGTTGTGGATGTGCCGCAGAACGCCGAAGCGGGCAGCGGTGTATCGCTGCAGTGCGCTGGCGTGTCCAAACGCTACGGCGACGTCCAAGCGGTCTTGGAGCTACACCTGACGGCCAAGGCAGGCCAGATTCTGGCGCTGCTGGGGCCCAGTGGTTGCGGCAAGACGACAACACTCCGCCTGATTGCCGGTTTTGAACAGCCGGACGATGGTGAAATTAGCATAGGCAGTCGCGTGGTCAGTTCCCCCACGAGCTCGGTCCCACCTGAAAGACGCCGCATCGGCATGGTCTTTCAGGAGGGGGCTCTTTTCCCTCACCTGACGGTCGAGCAGAATGTGGGATACGGGCTGAGAAGGGAGCAAGGCCGGGCAGGTCGTATTGAGGACGCGCTAGAACTGGTCGGTCTTTCCGCAATGCGCAAGCGTATGCCCCACGAGCTATCGGGTGGCCAGCAGCAGCGTGTGGCGTTGGGGCGGGCCCTGGCCCCACGTCCGGACATCCTGTTGTTGGACGAACCCTTTTCCAACCTGGACGCCAAGCTGTCGGAACAGTTGCGGGGCGATGTGGCCGAGATTCTGCGCTCCAGCGGTGTCACCGCCCTATTCGTTACTCACGACCAGGAGGCGGCGCTCCACGTGGGAGACGCTGTCGCTCTGATGAACGAGGGCCGGGTAGAGCAGGTCGGTTCCCCTGCGAGCATTTTCCATACACCGGCAACGAGGTACGCCGCTGAATTCCTGGGTACGGTGGACTTTCTTCCCGTCCGGTTCGAGCACGGAATTTTGGCCAGCGAACTGGGGCCGATGGACCAGGCTCTTGTGTCATCTCTCGACCTAAACGGCAGCGTTTCCCATCTACTGGAGATTATGGTCCGTCCTGACTGCCTCGAATGCTTCCCGGACGGCGATGGTGACGGAGTAATCCTCGACCGCGAGTTTCGCGGAGCCTTTTACCTTTATCGCATAAGGCTGGCGTCGGGGAACCAGGTTCGATGCCTGATGTCTCACATCGTCGAATTGCCAGTCGGTGCGCCTGTTTCCGTTCGATTGCGAGTGGGGCACCAAACGCGTCTCTTTGCCAACGGGCGTCTTGTCGACCATTTAGGAGTCTGCAACTGACCCTCTCACCCTGCGACAGTACATCCCCCTGATTCTGGTATACTTTTTCCGCGCCCGTAGTCTCCTTTGCGATACTTGCGACGGCGCGGATTTTTGTTGTTTGAGGACCCAATGCCACGACCCAGAAGGGCCGCATCGCGAAGCGACGTAGAAGACCCAGAAAACCAAAACGACCGTCTATCTCCCGGTACAGAGAACTACCTGCTTTGCCTGTACCGGCTCTGGGAAGACGATGAGTACCCCACGATTACCCAGTTGACAGATGTGCTGCGCCGTCTTCCTCCAACCGAGGGTCTTGGTACGTCGGTGCCGTCGGTAGCAGGAATGGTGCGCCGCATGGCACGTCAGCAATTGGTCGACATCGGCGGAGACAAGCGTATTCGCCTCACCAAGCAGGGTATGGAAGGCGGCGAGGACATCGCAAAGCGCCACCGTCTGGCCGAGTGGATGGTGGTCAGCCTGCTGGGCATGGAACTGCACCAGGCCCACAACGAGGCTCACCGGCTGGAGCACGGGATGTCGCCACAACTGATCGAGAAGCTGGTGGAGCGGCTGGACAATCCGAGGAGGTCACCCTATGGCAGGCCCATCCCCGGCACTGGCGAACCCAAGATTCCGCCCAACTCGCTGACCCTTGATTCCGCCGCCAAGGGCAATTCCTACATAGTGGAACGCGTACCCGAGGAGGATGCGCAACTGCTCAAGTTCCTTGACGACTCGCACATCGTTCCGGAACGTGAAATCACGGTGGCAGACGCCACTCCCTTCCTTGGGGTTATGGAGGTCGCTACCCAGCTGGGACAGGTCTCGATGAGTTACGCGGTGGCCCACCAGATCGTGGTTCGCCCCGCTTAGATCATCGCAGAGAGGAAGGCAGCCCGCTGCCCGCAGATGCCGGTGCCCTTTAGGTGGTGCCGGTGTCTTTGTGATTTGACCGTGTCGCTAATCTTTCCCGGACCTCGGCCCATCCTTCGGCCATGGGACGATCCGGGAAGGACGGAGCATCTCCTCCCTGGTACACACTGACCAGAATAAAGACCGGACCTTCCTGCCTCATTGCGTCCTCGAGACCGATCAAAAGCTCCTCGAGGCGGTCAAAGTGGTAGGTATGAGCGTAGCCGGAGCTCGTGGCCATGTTCACGAGATCCAGGTGGTCCAGCTCCCTGATGGGCTGGCCTCCGGTGGAGGTGCGGGAGGCGTCGTCGAACACAAAGTGAACGAGGTTTGAAGGGTTCGACTCCCCGATGGTGGCCAAGCCGCCGAGGTTGGTCCTGAGGGTGGCGTCACAGTCCAGCACCAGCACCTTGCCCGATGGTTGAGCCAAGGCCAGGCCGAGGCCCACAGCGGGTGCCCGGTCCATGCAGTCCATCAGGTCCACGTCCAACTCGCGCCGCTCGGACACTTGGCTCCACTCACGAAGCGCAGCCGAGGTCGAGACGACCAGGGACTCTCTGCGGTGGTAGTTCACCGCCCGCGCCGCATCGGCGTAGGGGATGCCTGGCGAAGGATGGCTGGCAGCATACGCGCTCATAGCTTCGACTCGGTACCTGATTCAGACTCGGGGGCATCTCGCGTGGGGTCGCGTTTAACGGACGGGGGGCGCCGGAAGCCGACCATAGCCCACATTGCCGCAAGGACGGCAACGCCACCTCCGATACCGAACACCAAGTTGGGGCGTTCGAAGGCTTGGTACAACAGCCAGAACCCCCACAAAAAGAGGGCGTAAGACCCCAGCCGCAGTAGAAGGCCCTTTCCCAGCCCTCCCAGCATTTACACTCCCCTGCCAGGTATTAACCTGCCGACGATGATGAAATTTCGAGTTTGGTGCCCGTGGTGACAGTACGGGGCAGGCGTCAAACCTGCCCCGCTGGTTGCCTCGTCAGTTCCCGGCAAACGTTGAGAAAGAAACGGCTAGTCGTTCGCCAGGATCGCCGGCAGCTCATCGATGGCGGTCTGCATGTTGCGCCGTGCCCGCTGCCGGAACTGCACCGGAGTGTTCTCTATCTCCGGCGTGATGCGAAGGTGTACGAACACCGGGCCGGTGGCGGCCATTACTTCGGCTATTCCTGTGGCCAGATCCTCGAGGTTGTCGAAGGAGAATGTGGCGGCGTAACCAGCAGCCTTGGCCATCCCTTCCCAGTCCGCCTTGCCGGCACCGGGTACGGGCTGTCCGCCGGTAACCGCATAGACCCCGTTGTCGAATACCATGTGGCACAGGTTTTTTGGCGTCTTGTTGGCCAGGGTTACCATTGCGCCCAGGTTCATCAGCAGGCTGCCGTCGCCGTCCAGCACGATGACCTTGCGGTTCGGTTGCGCCAGCGCCAGACCCAGCCCGACGTTGGAGGCCTTGCCCATGGCGCCGGACACCGGCATGTCGAGCTGTTCCTTGGTGGTAACGGTGGGCAGGCCGAAGCGGACATTGTTGGCGTTCATGGTGGCTATGATGACGCCATCACCACGGTTGGCGTCGATCAGTTTGACTGCTTCCTGATTGTCAATCATAAGACTGTTTCCTCAATCGCCCTCCGTTTCTGGCGGAGGGTTTGGCTTGGGGCCTCTGTTCCAGGAGTTTTAGGAACCGAACTCGGTGCCCACCAAGACAGCGACCGGCCTCTGGGTACGGTCGGCTTCCTCTATGGCCACGCTGATGCGGTCGGCGTCTTCGTCGGTCTCTATCAGGTAGTAATTGATGCCCCAGGCGTGAAGGATGTGCTCAATGAACCGGGCGGCCGAGTCGTTGGTAATTCCGTGGCGGCTCCAGCCGCGATAACCCACCAGCATGACCAAAGGCTGATTCACGTCCAGGCCAAGGCCACGGATTGAGTCGCCGGACTCGAAGATGCCAGTGTTCTGTATGAGGACGATAGGGCGCTTTCCCCCCACCCACAGGCCGGCGGCGATGGCCATTGTCTCGCCCTCGCGACAGACGGGAACCAAGTCGAGGGAAGGTTCGCCAGTGAGCAACTGATACATGAAATTGGTCTCGCTATCCGGGAGCCAGACCACGTGGCTGATGTTGTTTTTCTTAAGTTCCTCGACAACCGAGGTGGGATGGAGTACGACCTCGTGAGTAGTCATTCCGGCTCCTTATATTGAGCTCTCTGAGGGGTCCGCCACCATTTCAAGTACGGGATTTAAGAAAAGCGGCAGGACGCCCCATTATATTCACGGGCCGGAAATGCCGTCAATTGCAGCGCAAGTGTGCAGGGCAATCGGGTCTTGATTTCAGCAGCCCAGCAGGTTGGGGGCGGAGGAGTTGGCATTGCCGGTTTGCAGAGGCTGATTTTGTTTTTCCGGTCATTTCCGGTCATATCCTGTCATTCCGGGCTGGCCGCTGGTTCAAAGCAGGCCCGCCGGGTTGTCAGGCGGATTCTGTTTGCTACCCGTTATAGACATAGAACATATGTTATAGAACGGGCGCAGATTTGGCAAGGGGCGAATGACAGGAAAATGAGATTCCAAGCTTGAAGACGCGATTGCCCTGCGCAAGTGTGCGACACGCTTACGCCGGCAGGATACGGCCATTGTCGTTGAGGAAACGGGCGGCGCAAATGGCCCGGAGGTCGTCAGCGTCGGTGAGCTCTGAGGGCCAGAGCAGCAGATCGAAACTTCGCCTGGCGGCTATCAGCGGGGCAGGGGCGTTGCGCACAAGATGCAGCGGGCCAGGCCCGGAGCCACCGATGTACTGCAGTATCAGCGTCCGGGCTGCCTCGACCATAACGTCGGCAGCTTCCGGGGACAGGGGCTCTGGAATGGGAGTGCGGATCTTTGGCGATGTCAGGTAGTTATACCAGGCATTAAGCACTTCCTGGACCGCCACATCCTCCGGCTGCGCTCTCAGCCGCAATGCGGCGCCGCGCAGGTAGTTGGGGAGGCGCCCGAAGAGCCAGTCAAGGTACAGAGGATCTGCGGCCACCCGCTCCGGCAGGGGCGCGCCTCCCGCGGAATCGATCAAGTAGCAACTGCCGGAGTCGTTGCGCTGCTCCGTGGGCAGATGAATACCGTGGGCCATGTAGACAGGTATCAGGAGGGGGGCGTGGGGCTCCAAAACGTCCTCACCCAGGGCGAGCAGGAAGGCCAGACTGGCGACGTTTGCCGCAAGGGGGTCGGAAGTCATGCCAATGAACTGATCCGAAATGTCCAGCAAAGCGTCGTGCGGGATTTGCCCAGCGGCCACGCGCCCATCCATCGCAGTTCGAACAACCCTAGCTAGTGAGGCTCCATCGCCGCAGTAGGCCGCGATGCAAGTCAGCGACGGGTTTTCAACGAGCGCAGTCAGGTCAGGTCCTTGAGATTGCGCCTCCTCGCTTCCCTGGAACCCGCGATATAGCCCGGACAGCAGGTCGAAACCGAGATGGTCCGGGTCAAAGTTCTCGAGGGCCGTCGACAGGGATCTGGCGGTCTCCATTGAAAGGGCGTCGTCTCCGATCCCCATTGAGAGCCGGAAGAAAGGCCAGGAAAAGAAATCCTCACCGAGAAAATTGCCCAGCCCTGCTCGCACGAAGTAGTCGCCGCTGATCACTTCCCAGAGGTCCCGTTCCGTCGGGCGAGTTTCGAGGAAACGGTAGGCCAACAGCCGGCAAAGAAGGGAAAGGCAGGTATGCCGGATAAAGAGTTCCGAGCTCGTGTCCGCATCAAAGGGACGATTCGCGACCCAAAACCGGTAGCTGTTGTTCACTGGGGCGAGAGACTCGGTTTCACGGTAAATGGATTCGAGATTCTGGATAACGGGCTTTACAGCGGGGCTGTCCGGAGCCAGGGACGCAGTGAGGGAGCGGATGTCTGGGGATCTGGCCACGGTCCCTCTCTAGAACTCTGCGTTCTTTGGCGTGCGGGGGAAAGGTATCACGTCGCGAATGTTGGACACACCCGTAATGAACTGCACAGTGCGCTCGAATCCCAGTCCGAAACCGGCATGGGGCACTGTACCGTAATTGCGGAGGTCGAGATACCAGTAGTATTCCTCTTCGTTCAGCCCTGCCTCTCGCATGCGCTGGCGCAGAACATCTCCTCGTTCTTCGCGCTGGCTGCCGCCGATGATCTCGCCAATGCCAGGCGCCAAGACGTCCATGCCTCGCACCGTCTTTCCGTCATCGTTCATGCGCATGTAAAAGGGCTTGATCTCCCTGGGGTAATCGGTGACGATGACCGGCCGGCCGATGCGCTTTTCGGTAAGGTACCGCTCGTGTTCCGATTGCAGGTCGACACCCCAGCTGACCGGAAACTCGAAGGATTCCCTTGACTGCACCAGCATGTCGACAGCCTCGGTGTAGGTGATGCGCTCAAATCTGGACCGGACAATCCCGTCCAGGGTGCTGATTATTTCCTCGTTATACCAGCGGTTGAAGAACTCCATGTCTTCGGCGCAGTTTTCCAGGACGTAGCCAAAGATGTACTTCAGGAAGTCCTCGGCCAGTTCGGCGAGGCCGTCCAGTTCGCAGAAGGCCACCTCAGGCTCCACCATCCAGAACTCTGCCAAGTGCCGTGAGGTGTTTGAATTTTCCGCCCGGAAGGTTGGCCCGAAGGTGTAGACGTTGGAGAGGGCCATGGCGAATATCTCGGCCTCCAACTGGCCACTCACAGTGAGAAAGGTCGACCGTCCGAAAAAGTCTTCGGAGATGTCCACCGACCCCTCGCGTCGGGGAGGGTCGTTCAGGTCCAGGGTGGTGACGCGGAACATGGAACCGGCGCCCTCTGCGTCGCTGGCGGTGATGATCGGCGTCTGGATGTACTGGAAGCCGCGTTTCTGGAAGAAGGAGTGGATGGCAAAGGCGACAGCGCTCCGGACGCGGGCCATGGCCCCGAACGTGTTGGTGCGGGGTCGCAAATGGGCGATTTCCCTCAGGAACTCCGGAGTGTGGCGTTTCTTCTGCAGGGGGTAGGTCTCCGGGTCAGCCCCGCCCAACATGCGGATCTCCTGCGCCTGGATCTCGAACTTCTGCCCCCGGCCCTGGGACTCCACCACGTTGCCCACGATGCTGACGCTGCAGCCTGTGGACAGCGAGTTGGCCGCGGAGTAGTCCGCGCTGGACTCGTCTACCACCACCTGCAGGTCACGCAGCGTGGAGCCATCGTTAACCTGGACGAAGGTCACTGACTTGGAGGAGCGGCGCGTTTTCACCCAACCCTGAACCAGCGCCTCGCCCATCGGGACGTCGCTGGAAAATATTTCGCTGATCCTGGTTCGCTGCATCTGCCGCCTCCAGTGGTAAGAGCCGAGCTTCTCTCTCGAGAGGTAGGTGAATGAGGTGGGGAAGAAGGCGCACGCCGAGTTTTGCTCCTTCGGCAGGGCCTGGAATCGAGTTCCGGGCTGGGTCCTCAGGCAACTCCCTGCTGGTATTTTCGTGTCACTGCATCTTCCAGGGGGAATGCCTCCCACTGGTCGGCCCAGTGTTGAATTGCCTCAACAACCTGGCGGAATGCCGCCCCCTTTTCCGTCAGGGAGTATTCCACCACCACGGGTTTGCTGTCGTATACCCGCCGGTCGACAATTCCGGACTGTTCCAGTTCCTGGAGACGTTGAGAGAGCAGCCGGTCGCTGAGTCCTTCGACATAGTTGGAAATGTAGCTGAAACGGCGAGGCGCGGACAACATGCTACGAATGATCAGGCAATTCCACTTTTTCCCGAGGATTCCTATGGCTCGATCGTAACGCGGGCAGGGCTCAAGGTCTTTCATAGCAGTCCTGGCTCCGTTACCTAAGAATTTCGGGGATACTAGCACACTGAAAAAAAATTAGCCACTATCAAGTGTTTGACATTTGGCAGATTATAATCTAACTTATTATTAGTTACTTGCCAGGACGACCCTAAGGCTCAAATGTAAGTCAACAATATTCTGCGGCGGAGATGCCGCGAAAGAGGTCTGGATGGCAACTTTCATACCCGAGAAGGTCTCCCCCGAACCCGTCGCTTCCGAAGTCCGTCCCGTGGCCAGGGACGGCAAGGTGCACAATGGCCCTGTCGCCCGCCTGCTCACAAAGGTCTCCAAGTGGCACGGCGAGTACATCGACTACCAGATGGAGTCCGGTGTCTAGCGGAAACTGTCCCTATAGGCCGAGCCCACAGGGCGGGAGCCGGCCCGTCAACTTACGGTTGTTCAAGGCTCGAAGGCCGAGCCGCTACGTGAAGGTGGCCAAGTTGCCACAAAGGAGGCCAGGATGTCTAACCACACTCCCGAAAAGGCGACTACCGAATCGGTTTTCACCGAATCCGAGTCCACGGCCCAGGACACTAAGTTGCACCGCAGGTCCGTCGCCCGCTTGCTGGCCAAGGTCTCCAAGCTGTCCGGCGACTACACCGACTACCAGATGGAGACCTGCACCTCGCGGAAACTGGCGATCTGAAGCCAGGTCGCAGGCCCTAAACGCGAACTGTTGAAGGGGCGCACAGTTGTGCGCCCCTTCTCTTGCTTTGCTGCTGCGCCTAGAATTCCGGCCGCTGGTTGTGCCACTCCGTTGCCTGCTCGTAGGCGTGGCCGATCTGCAGCAGAGTGGATTCCGACAGGTGAGGCCCGATCAGTTGCATCCCCACCGGCATGCCGTCTGAGAACCCGCAGGGTACCGACAGGGCGGGCAGCCCGGCGATGTTGACCGGCAGGGTGCAGACGTCAATGAGGTACATCTGCAACGGGTCGCCGCTTTTCTCGCCTACCGGGAAGGCCACCACGGGCGATGTTGGCGTGACCAGCGCGTCCACCGATTGGAACACCTCGGTGAAGTCCCTGCGTATCAACGTGCGCGCCTGCTGCGCTTTCAGGTAGAAGGCGTCGTAGTATCCTGCCGACAGGGCGAAGGTGCCTAGCATAATTCTGCGGGTGACTTCGGGCCCGAACCCGTGCTTCCGCGTCTGCTCCATGGCCCCCCACATGTCCTGGGCCTGCTGGTCGGAATACCCGTATTTCACGCCGTCGTAGCGGGCCAAGTTGGCAGAACACTCCGAAGGCGCAATGATGTAGTAACAGGCCAGGGCGTACTTGGTGGATGGAAGGGATACCTCCCGAACAGAGGCTCCGAGAGATTCCAGCGTCGCTATCCCTTGCTCCACGGCCCGGCGCACCCCGTCCTCAATGCCCTCTACGAAATATTCGCCTGGAACTCCCAGCCGCAGGCCCTCCACACCCTGGCCCAGCCCGGATGCATAGTCGGTTTCAGGCAATGGCAGCGATGTTGCGTCGCGCGGGTCGTGGCCGGCGATGGCGTTAAGAGCCAGGGCGCAGTCTGCGACACTGCGGCCGATGGGGCCGATCTGGTCGAGCGAGGAGGCGTAGGCCACCAGGCCATAGCGGCTGACTGTGCCGTAGGAGGGCTTGAGGCCAACGACGCCGCACATCGCCGCCGGTTGTCGTACGCTGCCGCCGGTGTCTGAGCCGAGGGCGTAGACGGCCTGCCCCGACGCCACCGCTGCCCCGGCGCCGCCGCTGCTCCCGCCAGGTACGCGTGACACGTCCCAGGGGTTGAGCGTGGGATGGAATGCCGAATTCTCGCAGGACGAACCCATGGCGAACTCGTCCATGTTGCCCTTGCCCAGCATGACCGCGCCCTGCTTGAACAGCCGGTCGACGGCCGTGGCGTTGTACACCGGCACGTAGTCCTCCAGCATGCGGGAGGCGCAGGTGGTACGTACGCCCTCGGTGCACATGACGTCCTTGACTTGCATGGGGATTCCAGTCGACGGAAAAGATTGTCCTGCCGCCATCATCCGGTCGGCAGTCTCAGCCTGTCGCAGGGCCAGGTCGGGAGTCAAGGTTATGAAGGACCGCACCCGCCCTTCGACGGAATCGATACGCTCCAGGTGTGCCCGGGTCAGTTCCACGGAACTGACCTCCCTCGCGTCCAACGCACTGCGGGCTTGTTGTATGGTCAGCCAGTTCAGGTCGGGCAACTGCTCTACTCAACTTGCCGCCGGTCCGGCTTGCGCAGAATCGGAGGCTGAAAAGGTAAATTGACACAGGAGCGCGTGATCTACTCCTCCAGGACCGTCCTGACGCGGAAGTACTCGCCCTCGCGGCGGGGCGCGTTGCTGAGGGCCTCTTCCGGGGCCAGAGAATCTGCTGGGGTGTCGTCTCGCATCACGCCGCGAAGGTCGCCGGCGTGGCCAGTGGGCTCAATGCCAGAGGTGTCCAGCTCATTCAGAATTTCGAACTGGTCGATGATGTCAGACAACTGGCTGGCGTATGCGTCGATTTCGGCATCGGTGATCCCGATACGGGCCAGCGCGGCGATGTGGACTACCTGGTCGCGGTCGATGGGCATGGCGTCCTCTCAGGGTGGTGTCGAGTGACAATTTAGCATATTCGAAACCGCCGTTCGGGTGAATGATGTATGATTTTCCCTGAAACCGTGCCGTCCCGACATTTGAGGGCGGCTTTGGCTAGAAAGGAAAACCCTGTCGCGTGCTTATCCGCTTGTTCAACTGGCGACCCCGGACGCCCTTCTACTACGGCTGGCTCATCCTGGGAATCACCTCCTTAGCCACATTCTGCGCCACCGGTGTTTCTCAGGTGGTGCTCGGCGGCATCCAGGTATACATCACCGACGACACCGGTTGGGATCCTAGCACCCTCTCCTACGCAGCCACCGCAGGTACCTGGTGCTCGGGGCTGATCGCCCCCATTATCGGCCGCCTGGCCGACCGCTACGGTCCTCGCTGGCTGATGTCTACCGGACTGCTGATCGCGGGTGTCTGCTACCTGCTGCTCTCGGGGGTAAGCGCGGTCTGGCAGTTCTACGCTGCATATGTGATTGCGCGTGCGGTGTCCAACCCGGTGCTCATAGGCTTGGTTCCGAGAACCGCCGCCGTCAACTTCTTCCGCCGCCGCCGAAACATCGTGCTGGCCATGGTGTCCACATTCCGGCCAATAGCAGGGGCGATCAACATCCAGCTATTCGCCCTGATCGCTTTGAGCCAGACCTGGCGCGAGGGCTTTCGCTACCTGGGGATATTCAGCTTCGCGCTGGTCATCCCGGTCATATTGCTGATGAGGAGGAGGCCAGAGGATATTGCGCTGCTGCCCGACGGAGTCGCATCTTCGACCGGTACTGGCCCTGCCGGGCATTCGGGACGACCTACGCCTCAGCCTGCCGAGGCCAGCTGGACTGTCAGGGAAGCGGCGAGAACCCGGGCTTACTGGCTCATCGTCGCCACCGCCTGCGTGGGCACCCTGGCTTCGAGCAGCGTTGGTTTCAGCCTCGTGCCCTACCTCGTCGAGGGCGCGGGGCTCAGCGTCGCGGCTGCCGCGGGAGTGCTCAGCTTCGGGACCGTGCTTTCCATTGCCAACGTTGGCTGGGGAATCCTGTCGGACCGATTCACACCCCGGCGGTGCCTGATCGTGACAATGGTGGGAGCCGGCGCCTTGCTGGCCTTTCTGACGATGGTGGATTCGCTGGCGGAAGCCCTGGTATTCGCGTTGGTGTGGGGCGTGTTTTCCGGAGCGGTGGGCAGCATGGAGAACATGATGCTGGCCCAGTATTACGGGAGGGAGTCATATGGCTCCCTGCTGGGAATGTTCTCGCCATTCCAGACAACGGCGTTGGGGCTCGGCCCGACGCTGTCATCCGTGTTGCGCAACGTTTCAGGCAGCTACGACCTCCAGTATCTCGTGATGGTCGGCGCCTACGTGGCGTCGGCCGCGCTGCTCTACCTGGCCCGCCCGCCAGTGCGGCGAACCATTGCCGAAGAGACAGCTACGGGCTAGGCGTTCCTGTTTAACTCTGCGAGGGCAGGCGGAATAGAGAATTGCCCCTCCGCCCGCATCCCCGGGAGTACGGCCCTACGGTTTGTACCCGGAGCCAGTCCCACTCGGCCCCTCCGGCGTTATCTCGGCAACGTCGGCGGCAATGTATTCAAGCAGGAAGTAGAAATCGTTGTATGCTTGCATACGCCCCAGATCCCGGTTCAACGACTGCATCTGGTCGAGGAGGGAATACATATCTCCCAACAGATAGGTGAACTCCTGCCGGTCGAAGTCGGGGATGCCGCTGTACAGGTCTGACGACAGCGCCACTATCGCGCCAAAACGGGTAAGGGAGTCCCCCAGGTATTCGAAGCTGGTGTCCGCTTGGCCGGTTACCGACGTATGCTGGCGCCATGGCCGTCCGGTCGCTGGGTCGGTCCAGCGCACCTCCACCGTGCCAAGATCCGCAGTGCTTGCCCGCTGTGCTTCACTCCAAAGCTCCAACTCATAAAACACCGTGGTTGATGCACCGGCGTACAACTCGGCGAATTCCTTTCGCTCCTCGGTGAAGCTCTCATCGGAGGTGACCCGGTTCTCGTAACCCACGATGCGCCAGGCCCGTACCAAAGCCGGGTCCCAGGTCACCTGTGCGCGGGTCTGGTCGGCGAACGGAGTGGATAGCGCCAGCCAGTTGTCGCGGCTGAAGGTGATTCTCGCTTGTTCTTCATCGTCCAGATAGCGATACCATCCATTGCCATACTGGGCCAGCTGTTCCAGCAGAACGTCGTTGTAGTTCTCGATGCCGACACCAATGGTGATAATCCGCAACGGATTCCGGGCGTCCTGATCGGGCGACGACCCGAGAATTGCGAAGGGGTCGGTGGCGTCCACGTTGGCCACACCGTCTGACATAAGGATGATGTAGTTGAAGGCGTCGGGCCTATCCCGGCGAGCCTGGTCGGCCAGCCGGACGGCTTCATTCAATCCAACCTGCACATTGGTGGAGCCACCGGGCTGCAACCGGTCTATCGAACTGTCGATGTCCCGGTCCCACGGTTGACGGTGGTCAACGGTCAGTTCATGTTTGACCTCGATGGTGAAATGGACGACAGCCAAGCGGTCCCGGTTGTTCAGGGAATCCCGGATACTCTCCGCGGCCACCCGGGCGATATCCAAGCGATCGCCCTCTCTCATCGACCCCGAAGCGTCCAGGACCAGAGTCACGTTAACGGGGGTCGCGTCAAGCACCATTGGGGCCTGAAAGCCAATGCGGGCCATATGCATGCGGTCGTCCAGGGGATGGCGGAACACGTCCGTTGCGATAGTAAAGCTGCCGCCGTCCTCCGGCGGCTGGTATTGGTAGTCGAAGGCATTGATCCACTCTTCGGCGCGCACCAAAGATGGATCAACTTCGTAGCCATCCTTAGCCCAGCTGAGGGCCAGGTGGTAGGAAGTGCGGTCGGTGTCCAGGCTGAAGGTCGAAACGCTGTCCACGTCCGTTTCGGTGAAGTTCAGCCGGCCGTAGTCCCGGAACGTCGTTGCCGACGGCTGACCCTGGCCGCCCCCCTCATCCGCCGTGGACCGCGCCGGAGAGACCTGTCTCTCCAATGGCCGGGAGGTCGGAGCTGGCCGGGCCTGGGCAGAGGCAGGCGAACTGGTGGCCGCTGCGGTCTGGCTCTCGGATTCGGACTCCTCCATCACTGGCTCGCTGCGGGATGCCGCGGCTGCAGCTGCGGTTGGCACCGGCTGGCTGCGGGATGCTGGGGCCGCGGTCTACACAGGAGCGCTCGTGGGCACCGTCTCGGCGCGGGAGGGAGCAGATACCCTTGTTGGGTCCGCAGCGGGGTCTGCGCCCCCTCCGCACGCAATGATGAGCAAGAACAGGGCGGCGAAAGCCGTGACAATCAATGGTTGGGTCATTCATTTCCCCGTAATAGATTTGATCGTACCAAATTCTGGGACTTGGCCGCGATTATAGCCTAAATCACATTTTGCAAATGACTCGATTGGTGCTTTCCAGCTAGGGGCTGTAGCCCGACCTGGCAGAGGGGGCAGCCCCTCCTCCACGCCGTTTGCTAGGTGTTGCAAGAGGAACGAGAAATCCTTGTAGGAGTCCAGGCTGCCCAGGTCGTCGTCCAGTTCCTGGAGCTGGAGCTGCAAGTCGGAAAGACCAATGTGGAGGTCAGCCGCTGCCTCCTCGATGTCGCCGGTTGCGGACAGGCTGCCGTAG
Organism: Dehalococcoidia bacterium; assembly: GCA_965262865.1. Classification (GTDB taxonomy): domain Bacteria; phylum Chloroflexota; class Dehalococcoidia; order Lucifugimonadales; family UBA3495; genus VXOI01. The sequence continues at coordinate 3,142,168 of OZ253565.1, read as the reverse complement.
AGGTCGGCCACCAAGGCCACGATAGCTCCGAAGTGGGAGAGAGAACCGTCCCGGCCAACGAAACCGGAGCCGGGATTACCGGATAGCGCGTTCAACTGGCCGCGGGTGTCGCGGGTGTCCGGGTCGACCCAGCGCAACTCGACGGTGCCCAACGGAATGCTGTCAGACGACGGTGCCGAGGCCGCAAGTTCGAGCTCGTACAGCACGGTGGTGGCGGAGCCTGAGTATATCTCAGCGAATTCCTTGCGGTCCTGGGTGAAATTTTCGTCCGCGGTAACGCGGTTCTCGTAGCCGATGATGCGCCACCGCTCGACCGAGGTGGTCTCCCAAGTCACCTGCGCCCTGGCCTGGTCGGCGAAGGGAGTCGACAGGGCGAGCCAGTTCTCCCGAGTGAAAGTTACCTGGGCCTGCTCGACGGAGTTCAGGTAGCGGTACCAGCCGTTACCGTGCTGGGCAAGCTGCTCCAGCAGGAGGTCGTTGTAGTTCTCGATGCCGACTCCAATGGTAATCAACCTCAGCGGATTGCGGGAGTCGGGGTCGTAGGCAGTCTCAAGGATTCCGAACGGATCGGTGGCGCCCACGTTGGCAACGCCGTCGGACATCAGGATGACGTAATTGTAGGCGTCGGGCCGCTCGGAGCGGGCCTCGTCGGCCAAGCGAACACCCAGGTTGAGGCCGGCCTGGACGTTGGTGCTGCTGTTGGGCTGCAGCCAGCCGATGGAACTCTGCACCGGGCCATCATTGGGATGCGTGTGATGGACGGTGTACTCGTCCAGCACATCGGTTGAGAACTGCACGATGGCAATGCGATCGTTGGGGCGCAGGCTCTGGCGGATGCTCTCAGCCGCCTGCTGGGCGATGGCCACGCGGTTGCCACTGGCCATGGAACCCGAGGCGTCCAGCACCAGGGTCACGTTCAGCGGCTTGTTGGCCACCAATTCAGGGGCCTGGAACGAGATTCGGGCCAGTCGCATCTCCTCGTCCAGCGGGTGCGGGAACAGGTCGCTGGTTACAGCGAACTCGCTATTGCCGGACGGTTGGTCGTACTGGTAGTCGAAGGCGTTGAGCCACTCCTCGGCGCGGACCGAGTCGGGCTGCACTTCGTAGCCGGCGCGGGCCCAGTTCAGGGCCAGCTGGAAGGAGGTGCGGTCGGTGTCCAGGCTGAAGGTAGAAACGTTGTCTTCGGAGGCTGCGGCGAACTGTTGCCGCTCGTAGTCGCGGAAGTTGGTTGCCGGCGGAGGGCCTGCGGAACCAGCGGGGCCAGCTTTGCCGGTAGGCGGAGGACTTGAGGCCTGCCTAGAATCAGCTTGAGTTCTCGTGGGAATCGGGCCCATCATAGCCGCCATCGCGGGTGCCGGCGTGGCTTGCGGGGCAGTCGACGCCTCCCGCGTGACCATAACAGTGGCTGGCGTTGGGGCCGGAGGTGGCATTGAGGCCGCTTCCTCGCTTTCAGTCTCCTCCATGGCCACCGATTCGGCCACCGATTCGCGTTCCATCATTGCCACCTCGGTTGGCGGCACGGTGAGAGGCGGCACGGGCGTTTGCGTCGGCGCCATAAGCATGGTCGGAGCAACCACCGGAGTAGGTGGTGAGATTGCGGGTGTGCCGCCGGCCGTCGGCGTGATGTCCGATTCAGAGTGTGGGTCGCTCTCTGCTCCTCCAGCCGCGATTGCGGCCGGCTCCCTCTCTGCAAGTTCGGTGCTGGCGGTCAACGGAGCCTCGGTTGATGGGGGGAGCGCCGTCTGCAACGGAGCGCTGGCCGGAGCCTCGGTGGGAGCAATGGCCGCAATGCCGCCGGAGGACTCGGGACCGCCGGAGCTGGAGACGGCCCACACAGCCAAGGCGACGGCCACTGCCACGACGGCGACCCCCGCCCCGGCGAATGCAGGGGACAGACGGAATTGCCGGAACGGGTTCAGTGTTCCCAATAGACGTGAAAAAAAGGACTGCATTGCAGGTTCCTCCATGCGGCTTTCCAGCCACTGCCAAGGGTCGCTGGGCGAGCGAAGATCGGATGCCTCGCTATCGAAATGGTCTCGGAGGACGCGCTCCATTTCCGGGTCAAACTCACTGTCAGGCGAATTGTTGTAAGCCATGGCGCTAACCTCCCTGTCTGCCGGTGGTCTCAGGCGCTTCGATGACTGAATCGTCAAGTTGCTCCCGCAGCACGGCCAGGGCCCGGTGCAGGCGCGACTTCACGGTGCCCTCTCTGATGCCCAGTGAGTGGGCCACATCGGGCACGGTGAGCCCGGCGAAGTAACGCAGCGCCACCACCTGACGGTGATCGGCGCTGAGGTTTGCGATTGCCCGTCTCAGGGCCAGGCGGTCCTCCAAGGCGTCCAGCGTCGCGGCGGGATCCGGGATGCCGGAGTCGGGAGTGTCGGGCCCGCTGCCATCGAGCTGGACGGTCGGGAGCACCCGCCTGCGCCGGTGGGAGAGAACAGCGTTGACGAGGATGCGGACCAGCCAGGGCTTGACGGGGCTGCCGCGGCGGAAACCCCGGATGCCGCGCCAGGCGGAAAGCAGCGCCTCCTGCACCTGCTCTTCCGCCACGGCTCGGTTGCCGGTCATCAGCACTGCCGTGCCAAAAAGCACGTCCTTGTACTGGTCCACCAAGTGGCGGAAGGCCTCGCGATCGCCGTCCTGGCAGCGCAGAATCGCTTCCTGGTCAGTCATGGTCTGCCCTCAGGCCCCAGATTGCGTAGGGGCCTTTGATTGATAATATGGGCCGGAAGCTTGAATCGTTCCCTCGTTACGAGGGCAAAATGAAATTCGCCTGTGGCATTTATGCGGCCACAGGCGAGAAAGGGTCGCCCCATTCAAACCCTCCCCCGGAGGGAGAGGGGAATTTATCCAGAAGGTGTCGGTCAGTTCATTTCTGACCCACCGGAAACGCTGATGGACAGGCCGGTGACGTAGTCCGATTCCGGCGAGGCCAGGAAGGCGGCCATGCGGGCGATGTCGTCGCCTTGGGCAATGCGGCCCATGGGTACCCGCACGGCGCGGTCGGCGACCATGCCAGCCCGGTATTCCTCGCTGGACTCGCCCGCCGGTGCCAGGGCCGCGGCGATGTAGTCGACGCGCTCGGTGTCGACGAGGCCGGGGCAGATGGCGTTGACGTTGACGCGGTGCTCGGCCATCTCCTGGGCCAGGGCCTGGGTGAATCCGATGACGGCGAACTTGGAGGCGCAGTAGGCGGCGTAGCGGGCGATGCCCCGCTTGCCCGCGCCGGAGGAGATGTTGATGATCTTGCCCCCGCCAGCACGCGCGGTCATGTGCCGTACCACCGCTCTTGACACTAGGTAGGTGCCTCGGACATTCACCCGCATCACCTCGTCGAAAGCCTCCTCCTCCAACTCCACAACTAGCACCCGGTCCTTGCCGGGGCGTGAACCGGCGTTGTTAACCAGGATGTCGATGCGGCCGAACTTTGCCAGAACCTCACCAACCATTCCGTCCACCTGGTCGCTGTCGGAGACGTCGGAGAACAGGGCCAGCGACTCGCGGCCCATGGCCTCGATCTCGGCGGCGACGCTGTTCAGACCCTCCCAGCCCTGCTGCCGGTCCTCGGCGCGGATGGCCTCCAGGCTCTGCGGCACGTCGGTTACCACCACGTTGGCTCCCTCGGAGGCGAGGCGGGTGGCGATGGCCCGGCCGATGCCGTGCCGCCCACCCGCGCCGGTAACAATCGCGATTTTCCCGTTCAGGTCATACATATCAGGCCCTCTGGCGTAGCAGGATTCCTGCCCCCTTCTGTTTCCAGCTTATAGACAGAACGAAGAAACTGAAGGCGACCAGTGCCATCACCGGTCCGGACGGCAGGTTGAAGTGGTAGGAAAGATACAGTCCCGCCACGCCGGACGCAACTCCTATCAAGGCCGCCACCATCATTGCGCCGGTAAAGCTGCGGGTAAGCTGCAGGGCTGCTGCCGCGGGTGTGATGAGCATGGAGATGACCAGGATGATTCCAACCGCCTGTAAAGCAACAACGACAACCATAGCCAACAGAGCCAGCAGCAGGTACTCCAGCTTTTCAGTTGGCAGCCCGACCACCGACGCGCCAGTGGGATCGAAGTTCGAAAAGACCAGTTCCTTGTGCAGCCCGTAGAGAGTGAGCATCACTGTCGCCGCTACTCCCAGCGTGACGTACATCTCGAGCCTCGACACCCCCAGCACATTGCCCAGAAGCATATCCTCCAGCCGTACCTGCACCGACACGCCCTGGGATGAGGCGATGCTGATCATAATCACCCCGATGGCGAACAGGGCCGCGAAGAGTATGCCTACGGAGGCGTCCTCTCCCACTCCGGCCCGCTTGATCAGGTAGCCACTGAGCAACGCCATAATGATGGCCATGGGGATGCCGCCGGCGAATACGCTGGCTGATGCAGACCCGAAGATGGCCGCGGCAACTATGCCTGGGAGGACCGAGTGGGCAAGGCCGTCGCTCATGAAGCCCAGGCCGCGGGTGACCACGTAGACGCCGGCTACCGGACACATCACCCCGACGATTACCGCCACGATGAGGGCTCGAACCATAAAGCCGTACTGGAACGGCCCGACCAGTGCTTCAGTGATGGTGTCCATGATTGTCTCCCGCCAGTCCGTGTCCGTGGAAGGGTACCGCCCCAAAGGGCCCGTAGAGCTGGGTCATCACCTCTTCGTTCAGCACCTCTCCGGGCGGTCCGCAGGCGCACACGTTGCAGTTCAGGCACAGGCACTCGTCGCAGTAGTGAGCCATGTGGTTAATGTCGTGGGATGACATCAATATTGTGCGCCCATCGTCCCGCAGCTCCATCAGCACGTCCATCAGCGCGGTCTGGGAGGCGATGTCCACCCCGCTGAACGCCTCGTCCAGCAGGAGAATGTCGGCGCCCTGGGCCAGCGCGCGGGCCACGAACACCCGTTGCCGCTGCCCCCCAGAGAGCTCGTAGACCAGGGACTTGCGACGGTCCCACATGCCGACCCGGTTCAGGGCCGCTTCAGCCGCGTCGCGGTCGGCGCGGCGAGGGCGCCTGAACCATCCGGCATGGCGCACCCTACCCTGCATCACCACGTCCCACGCGCTCGCAGGGATGCGGGAATTCACCCGCTCGTATTGGGGGACGTAGGCGACCACACCCCTCGATTCCGTCATGGGCCTGCCGTGGATCAGCACCCTACCCGAGGTGGCGGGCAGCAGGGCCGTGATGACGTTGAACAGGGTGCTCTTGCCCGCCCCGTTGGGTCCGACCACTCCCATGATGCAGCCGGGGCCAGCGCTGAAGGACACGTCGTCCAGGATCTTTATTCCCCCGAACTCCACCGTAACGTCCTCGGCGGCAAGAGGGGGAGTGGTCGTCGTAGCAGTCATGGCTATCGCAATGCCTCCACTATGATTGTGGTGTTGTGCCGCATCAGGTCAATATAAGTGCCGGCCTCGCCTCCTTCGTCGCCCAGTGAGCCGGTGTACAGGCCGCCGACGATCTCAGCGCCGGACTCTTCGGCAACACGCTGGGCCAGCCGTTCGCTGTGGGATCTCTCGGTAAACACGGCGTGTACGCCCTCGTGCTCGATGGTCTCTATAAGCATTGCCAGGTCCTGGGCCGTGGGCTCGGCCTCGGTGGTTACCGGGAATATGGCTCCGGCCACCTCGAAACCGTACCTCTGCGCGAAATACTGGAAGCTGTCGTGAGACGTGACCAGCACCCGGTGGTCTTCGGGCAACGCGCCAACCTGTCCCTCGATCCAGGCGTGCAGGTCGTCCAGCGCGCGGTTGTAGGCTGCGGCGTTCTCGCGGTAAGCGGTCTGACCGGCGGGATCCGCAGTGGAGAGCTGCGCAGCAATGGCTTTCACTGCCTGCTGCACGCGCAGCGGGTCGAACCAGAAGTGCGGGTCGAGAGAACCGTGGGCGTGCTCCTCCTCCCCTTCTTCCATGTGATCTTCCTCGTGGCCATGTTCCTCGAGGTCATCAGTCTCGCCGTAGATTCCGACGAAGGCGATCTTGGTGGGGTTGCCGTCAACATCCCAGTGATTCACGACCTCCAGGTCGTGGTCGTCCAACTGCATCACCTCGCCGCCGACGGAGTCGGTGATGAACACCGCGCCCGGGGCGGTGACCACATGGGGGCGGGCCCAGAAGCCGGCCTCCACGGGCGTGGTCAGGAAATCATCCGCCGAGGCCAACAGGTCCAGGTCGTGGGCGTCGTACATCCGCAGCTCGCCGTCGCTCATCACCACAAGCAGCGCCTCGCCGTCGTGGCTCATGGCGGCGTTGATGGGCGTGGGCCCGTCTTCTGATGCGGCGATGAACTGCTCCATTGCGCCCTCCTCGGGGTCGACAACGTAGAGCCCAACCGCCGAGTCCAGTCCAAAGAAATGGTCAAGGCCCGGATAACCCCATACCGATGTGATACGGAAGTCATCCGCTGACCCGGCAGGGGGACCGATGAACATACCTTCGTAGTTGCCGTCGTGGGCCTCGACTACCAACATGCCGCCCATGCATCCGAAGGCGGCCATGTCACCGTTACCGGCGTCGCCGTGCAGTCCCTCGCAGCCCTCGTCGCGGTGCAGCACGTTTCCGTCGAGGTCGACTACTTCTACGCCGACGGGGAGTCGGTAGTCTTCCGGATTTGACGCGTAGTCCGGGTGTTGGGCACTTACGGCGAACAGGTCGCCCTCCAGCGGTCCCGCTGCGCCGTGATGGGCACCGGCGTTGAGCTTCGGAGGAACGTATTCGTCGCCCTCCTCCTCCAGTTCGTGCTCGTTGAGCAGCACGACATCCCCGGAGCCGTCGTAGAAGATGGCGGCCCACTCTCCGCCCATGTACAGGTGCACCGGACGGTCTCCGGACAGATCAATACCCATGCGCTCGACCGGCCCCTCCACTTCGTCGAAGTGGTCACCGTGGGCCTCCAGGTAGATGCCTCCGTCAAAGACGTGGGCGGTGTTGGCGTCGCTGGAGACCGCGATGGCGAAGCGTCCGTTCTTGGTGGCGTAGATGCGTCCCGCCCGGGAGCCAAGGTCGAATGCATCCTGCTCAACGTCCCCGTGCTCCAGGTCGATGATCGACATCATTCCTGTCTCGCCGTCGCCGATGAGCAGGCGCCCAACCAGGTCTTCGGCACCCTCCCCGCCATGTTCATCAATTAGTTCGACAAAGTCTATGGGGTCTACGACGTCACCCACGGCCACGATGGAGTCGTGGTCGCGGGCTGCGTTCTCGATCAGCCCTTCCAGCCAGCCGCCCTCGAGCTGCAGTCCGATGCTGAATACCAGGTCGGCGTCGGCAATGCGAGCGATGTCCTGGGCGCCGGGCTGGTAGGTGTGCGGGTCAGCGTTGGCTGGCAGTAGGGGGAAGACGTCAACGCGGTCCCCTCCCACTTCCCGTACCCAGTCGGCCAGGATGTTGCTGGTGGTGACCACGCTGATTTTCTCGCCCGGGGTCACCGCGACGGCGGACTGGCTGCCCGCCTGGGTCGGCTGTTCAGGAGTTGTCTGCTGGCCGACACCAGGAGCCGCGTCCGTGGTTGGATTAGGGCTGGTGGCGCCGGTCGTTCCCGTGGCGGAGGACTGGGTTGTGGCCTCTGGTTGCTCCTCCTCCGAATCCCTGCCGCAAGCTACCGCCAGCAACAGGAGCGCTGCGACAGCCAGTAGTGCAAATACCGTGGCATTTTTTCTGGTCATGGTCTTCATGGTTTGCCTGGTCTCTCCTTTTTGGACACTAAACCAAATCCAAGGTGGGATGTGCATTTGCCTGAGGCGAGGAATCGTGCTGGGAATTCGGCAGCAGTGCTTCGGCCCGTGACTGCAGTACCGTCCGGCAGCGGCGCCTCACCTCGTCTCTCCGGCTGGCCAGCCCGGCCAGGAAGTTGCCGACCCTTTCCTGCACCGCCGCCCTGCTGCCCAGGCAGAGATTGCCCGTCGCCTCCTCTCTCGCCCAGCCCCAGACCGCCTCATCGGAGTTGAAGTCCGGGCTGTACCCCGGCAGGTTCACCAACCGCAGGTCAAGTCCGGGCGTCCGCAGATATTCCCGCACCGCCTCGCCACGATGGGCCGGCGCGTTGTCCCAGATGACCCGCATCGGCTCTGGATGTTTTTCCCTCAGTTGCTTCAGGAAGGCAACCGAGGTCCCGCTGTTGCTGTTGCCCTCCAGTTCCATCCATTCCACCTCACCCGTCTCCAGGCACACCGCCGAATAGTAGTTGGCCTTCTCCCCATACCGCGGGCTGGTCGAGTCCACCAAAGCAGGCTGGCCCTTCAGCACCCACTTGCCCCGCAGTTCCGCGTCCGCCCGGAAGTGGGCCTCGTCGGCAAAGAATATCCTGGCTTCAGTCCGTTGGGCCTCCTCCCTCAGGACGGCGTACTCCGCCACGAAAGCCTCCCGCTTGGCCTCATCAGCCTTGAGCAACCGCTTCTTGGGCCGCTTGAAGGCAAATCCCAAGCGGTGCATCCAGTTCAGGCAACTGCTGCGGCTCAACTCAATGCCGAGGCGCTCCGAGGCAAACCGCCGCACCACCTTCCAATACCAGTTGGCCATACCGATGCCCGACGAAGCGGGAGGCTGTTGCACCGCCTCTTTCAATTCCTCCTGCTGCGCTTGGTCAAGGGCGGGGGGGAACCACCGGTCTGCTCGAATATCAGGGCTGCAGGCCCTCCCTCGCCGAAGGCCGACGCCCATCGGCCAATAGTGTGTGGGTCCCTTTCCAGAGTCTCCGCCGTGGCCGCTGCCGTCCAGCCCTGGGCCAGCAGCAGCACGGCGTACCACCTCTCCCGCTCCCTGGGCGTCGGCGCCAGGATCATCCGCTGTCGCAAGTCCTTGACTTCCATCCGCCACTGTTCCAGACACCGGTCTATCTCCCTCACGCCCATCACCAACCCCTCGTAACTCCCGAGACCAGCTAACCCAGTTCCTTCACAAATTTACCCTGTGCAACTGCGTATTTCACCTTGGCTTTAGTTTAGGTACGTCTCAAAAATGGGCCCGTTTCAAGACTTTGTATCAATAGAGCGAATAAGCAAGAGAGCGAATAAGCAAGACTTTGTATCAATTAAGTCATTTATCAATACTCCGTATCAGTACAGTCTGTGAGATGATATACAGTCTCAGTTTTTGCAATTACTGAGAGAGCGTATCATTAACCTTACCTAATGGAGAAAAGGTATCAAACAAGGTGGTTAAAAGATACTAATCAGCAGCCTTGCCCATTTCCACGCAGCTACTGCAGCGGCCGTAGACCTCGAGCCAGTGCCCGCTCAGTTCGAAACCGTGCCGGGCGGATGTGGTTACCAGCACGTCCTCTATGTCGCATCCTGTCAGGTCCTGGGAGGAACCGCAGTGGACGCAGAGGAGATGGTGGTGATGGCCCTGGTGGCTGAGTTGATAGTGCAGGTCTCCGTCTTCCAGCAGGACCCGGCAGATGACGTCTGCCTCGACCAATATCTTTAGCGTACGGTATACGGTGGCGCGCCCGAGGGATTTGGGCAACTGCTTGCGCAGACCCTCGGCGGTGAAGTGGTGTTCCTGCTCGGCGATTGCCGAGGCAAGGGCCCGGCGTGGCGCTGTGGACCGGAACCCCCTTTCGTCCAGGGTCTCTAGGATCTGTTCGGCTACCGTCGCGCTCCGCTTCGTCACAACCATGACAGCTCACCGCATAGTCTATTGATACATTGTATCTAATGGAAGGGATTCTAACCTGACACTTCGCCCCTGTCAACGGTCATTTGATCCAGCCACTACAAATATGCCAAGCAACCCTCAAGAATGAAAAACAGGCCCGATGCTATAATCGAAACAGTTGTATTTTACCTTGGCGGGCTACTGTGATGGGCGGATTGCGCACTGCAGGGGGCCTGCGTGAGGGATCGCCTTGAACACACTCAAGACGTTTTTTCTGTTGATGGTACTTTCGATGATGCTGATTGTGATCGGCGGCGTCATCGGAGGGCAGGCAGGCATCATCATTGCCCTTGTATTTGCGCTGGTCATGAACATGGGGGCCTATTGGTTCAGCGACAAGATTGCGCTAGGTATTACCAAGTCCCAGCCCATTACCGAGCAGGATGATCCCGAGCTGTACAGTATCGTGCGAGAGCAGGCAAGGCTTGCTGGCCTACCCATGCCCAAGGTGTACGAGATATATACCGACTCACCCAACGCATTTGCCACGGGGCGTAGTCCCAAGAATGCCGCGGTGGCAGTCACGGCGGGCATACGTCGCCTATTGAACCGAGAGGAACTGTCGGCGGTGCTGGCCCACGAGATGGCTCACGTGGGTAACCGCGACACCCTGATTATGGCCGTCGTCGCAACCATCGCCGGCGCCATATCCATGCTGGCGATGATTGCGCAGTTTTCGGCGATTTTTGGAGGGATGTTCGGTGGCCGGGAAGGGCGGGACAACATAGTCGGCCTGTTGGTCATTGCCATCGTAATGCCCATAGCGGCTGCATTGGTGAGGGCCGCCGTCTCGAGGCCCCGCGAATTCCAGGCCGATGCCACCGGAGCGCACAACTGCGGCAACCCGCTTGCTTTGGCCAGCGCGCTGCAGAAGTTGGAACGCGGGTCTGAGGTCCGCCCGATGCGAGTTGCCGAGGGGGCATCCCACCTCTTCATTGTCAATCCACTGCGTGGGGCCACCCTCGCGAGTCTCTTCTCCACCCACCCGCCGACTTCCGAACGGGTACAGAGGCTGACTTCGATGAATATTACCGCCAGGTTCTGATTCTGTGGACCACCGACGTCGCGTCTGGGGCGGTGGTCCCTGGGGGTCATCGTCTTGATGGTGACAGGCCGGATTTGAATACACCGCGAGTACACCTATGATTATATTGCGAGCCCTGGGCGGGCTGGTTCTGGGATTGGTTATATTTGCCGGCCTCCTCTACTTCCTTGTGGTTGTCAATTTTTCCCAGCGCCTTGAGGATCCGGAGGTATACCGGGACGCCATCAACGAAACCGACGCCTACAACCGTGTCTACGACGAGGTGCTGGTTGACAAGGCACTGAAAGACCAGACGGAGAACCTGCTCGGTGGAGTGGAGGTTGAGGTCCAGGACGAGGCGGTGGAAATTCTCAAGACCGTTATGCCTCCTGCCTACCTCCGCGAACAAACCGAGGAAAACATCGACCGATTCACCGGATTCCTGCAGGGAGACCACAGGGACCTCAACTTCTACGTGGAGCTTGAAGAGCCACTTAATCGGGTGAAGCCCGCGGTACTGGAGAGGATCTACAAGAGAATCGACGAACTGGAGATCAAGGACGCCGCGGCCCCAGGTTGTTCCGCTGTCAGCTTGCAGCGGTTGGCTACAGAGTCCGTCGTTCCCTTTGCCAAGCTGTCGGATGGCGAAATTCCAGAGAGTGCCCCTTCTCTGGAAACACTCACCAGGCAGTGCCGGGAGGCGGAATTCGATACGTGGTTCGAACGCGTTCTTGACGATCCGGCGATGAATTCCGAGGCTGCCCGCATCCTGGAGAGCGAGAGGCGACATCTCCGCCGGTCATTCGTGGACGGGAATACCAGGGCATTCCTGAAGCAGGCGGCTGCGCCCCTGGTTTCTCCCGTAATTGACGACGCCGTGGCGGACATACGGCGGGACCTTCAGCGGAATGACCGCCTCGACCTGCTGGACAAGCTGGCAGAGAACTCCGATGACCTGAGTCGTAGTGACATCGACGAACAGGCCGAATCACTTCGGAATACCGTGAGTGCTGCCAACGGGACCGGGAGAATCGTCGCCCTCATTATGGTGATCGTGGGCAGCCTGCTGCTGGCGGCCGTCCACTTCCCCAAACCGGGAGACATGCTCCGGTGGCCCGGCGTAGCGCTGCTTTTGGGAGGAGGTGTCTGCCTGGTGGTGGGCTTCGTCTTGAATTCGGCGGTCCCCGGTCGAATTAAGGACGCGGTGGCACGCCCCGCATCTTATTCCTCGGACATTCCTACAGCAGCGATTAGCTTGGCCGGCGACCTGATGGAATCATTTGCCCGCCAGGTCACCGCCGGGTTCATTCCGGCGGCGACGACGGTTCTCGTGATCGGTGCTGTGTTGATTGGAGCGTCTTTCTTCGCCGGAATCATCTGGACGATAGTGCGGAGAGTACTGCCCGGCTCGGGTGGCGACGACCACCGGCGTTAGAACAGCGCTATCGGGTTGACCGGGGACCCGGTAACGTTGCGCAGACGCAGCGGGGCCAAGGTGAGCATGAACTCGTAGCGCCCACGCTCGGCACATGCGGCGGCCAGTTCCTCCAGGTTGGTGTTGTCGATAAACCACAGTCCAAGACTGACGAGGCAGATGGTGTGCAACGGGTTGCCGATGGTCTGGTAGGGATTGGGGCGCACGTCGTTCGACGTGTCGGTGCCCATCATCGCGATGCCCCGCTCCTTGAACCACGGAGCGCAGGCTGCTTGGTGGGCGGTCATGGGGTCCGTTGGCGCCGACGCCCCGGCCTCGAGGCGCATCCGGTAGTTGCCCGTCCGGGTCAATAGAATGTCGCCTTCTTCCACCTTCACGCCCTGTGCCTGTTCGGCCGCCTCCAAGTCCTCGGGCATCACGGGTTCCGTGGGATCCAGCCAGTCCACTCCCCTCAGCCGCGGGAGGTCAAGGAGCACTCCGCGGGTGATGATGCCCTCGTAGGCGGCCTCGATGTTGTGGGACTGGGCGCCCTCGCGCGACGTGATGCGGCTGGACGGTACACCGTTGTACATCAGCCCGTTCCAGGAGTAGTGCGACATGGCGTCTATGTGGGTGATGGTCTGGCCGTGGAACACCATTCCTATGAACTCTCCAGCGCCGCGCCGGGTGTACCGGCGCTCGGGCGGGTCGGTGTCCCGGCCTTCACCGCTGTCGACCATGAAGCGCTGCACCTGGTAGGTGGTGTCAGCCGCCATTTCCGTCGTTATGGGCCGGGCGCAGCTGACCGACACGCCGTCGGTCACCAGCGACACCGCCCGCTTGCGCTGCTCCGGGCCAATGAGGTTCAGGCACCCCAACTGGTCATCAGCACCCCACCGTCCCCAATTCTTCAGCGAATCGAGCCATTGCAGAACTTGCGATTCCTCGGGTATGTTCGTTGCCATTTTGCGGTTCTCCTACTTTTACTATTCTCACTTTATTGCTTGGCTTCAGGTACGCCCAACCGGGCCCCGATAATCTCCGGGTACCCTCGGAGGAATTCCTCTCCGCTGACCGCCCTCCGTCCCTCCATCTGTACCCGGTTGAGGGCCAGGACTCCCCGCCCTGTAGCCACGCACAGCCCTTTGGCGGAACGGTCCTCGATTACTTCGCCCGGCGAGCCTTCCGCGTGTCTAAAGTCAATTCCAGGCGTCGACTCCAACACCTTGAGCGTATTTCCTTTCCACCCTGTGAACAGCCCGGGCCAGGGGGCAAAGGCCCTGCATTGCCTGGCCAGTGTCCCCGCTGGCAAGGTCCAGTCCGCGAGCCCGTCGGCGCGCTCCAGCTTGCGGGAGACCGTGGCGGACGAGTCGTCCTGCGGAATTGCCCTCAGTTCGCCACGGACCCAGGGGCCCAGGTGTTCCGACAGCAAATCTTCGCCCATGGTGAAAAGGGTGTCCGTCAGGTCTCCCGCATTCTCGGAACCCGTCAAGGGAAATTCTTTCTGGGCAACAAGCGGCCCAGTATCCATCCCTTCGTCCAGTAGCATCAGCGAAACGCCCGTGACCTCGTCTCCCTCCAGAATGGAAGTTGCCACGGGAGAGGGCCCGCGATGGCGGGGGAGGAGCGACGGATGTAAGTTGAGGCAGCCGTGAGACGGCAGTTCCAGGACTGTCCGAGGCAGCAGCCTGCCGTATGCCGCAACTACAATAACGTCGGGTCTGAAAGCGGCCAGCTCCTGTTGTACGGATTCGCTCCTCAGGTTGGGGGGCTGGAGCAACGGAATTCCTAGGGAGATTGCCGACTCCTTGACTGGGGGTGGTTCGGGTTGCCGGCCTCTCCCTCGCGGCCGGTCGGGCGGAGTGACTGCCGCTACAACATCGACGTCCGGCATCTCGTGCAGACGGCGCAACAGAGGAACGACAAACGAGGGCGTACCCATGAACATTGCTTTTATCAAGCTAACCAACCATTCCGGCGGCCGCAACGAGCCAGGAAGCAGAAAAATAGATAGTTGACATCTTAAAAGGGGGCGGGGTAGAATTCATCAACCGCTTGGCGGAATTTGAAGAGGAGGTGATAAGAATGGACGATAGTTTAACACGCAGGGGCGATGGTAGGCATCAGTCTGGACGCGACGAGGTGACTGTTTCGTAGCTATTTGCCACGAAATATAACCCGAACGTCGGGCCCAGGCCAATGTCTACCATCGCCCCTAGGATCCGGGATGGATTTTCGGGCGAACTTAAAGCCAGAATTGGCCGGGCCCGATTTTTTGTCTCAGAGAAGCCCTGCCACGTTGCCCGTCAGGCCACTCCAGATTGACAGCAGACTACGGAATTCGTACAATCCGAATCAGAAAACCTCAACAGGCGTTGCGCTTGTAGCCAGTAGCTTCGGAGATTCAATGCTAAGGATTCGGCTCAGCAGGGTTGGAAAGAAAAAGAGGCCCTCTTACAGGATCGTAGTGGCGGACGCTAGGGCTCCGCGCGACGGTTCTTATCTCGAATGGATCGGCACCTACGACCCCATGCAGGACCCCCCAGCCATTAGTATCAAGCAGGACCGTGCACAGTACTGGCTCAGCCAGGGCGCTCAAGCGTCCGATCCAGTACGGCGTATTCTTGAAAAGAGTGGCTCTTCAGAGGCGGGAAGTGTGGCGGTCGCCGTTGAAGCGGATGCTCCCCCTGCCGACGAACCCACTGAGGAATCCGTAGCGTGAAAGAGCTCATAGAATACATTGCAACCTCCTTGGTGAGCAAACCGGAAGAGGTTCGCGTGGTAGAGTCAGCCGAAGGTGGACGGACATTATTTCGCCTCCAGGTCGCCCCCGAGGATAAGGGGAAAGTCATTGGTCGTCAGGGTCGCGTGGCCCAGGCGATGCGTGTGGTACTTCGCGTTGCGGCCGTCAAGGAAGGCTCTCAGGCCGTCCTTGAAATCGAGTAACCACCCCACTCCCGGCCAAGCATTGAAAGATTCCGCCCAAGAACCCCCCACCGCCATTGTGGTCGCCCGCGTCAACGGCGCTCACGGCCGGGATGGCGATCTCAATATAAAACTGCTCAGCGACCTGCCAGGCCGGTTCGACGTCGGTCGGGAATTGCTGGTCGACGGTGCTGCCTGCCCTATCACAGAATCACGCCAGACCGGACCGGACACTGCCATTATTCGGCTGGACGGTATCACCAGCCGCCACCAGGCATCCCTCCTCACTGATAAATACCTTGCCGCTCTCCCTGATTCCGACGCCACCCTCGAAGAGGGGGAGTACTTCCACTATCAGCTCATTGGCCTGCAGGTCAGAACTGAAAATGGAGAGGATTTGGGAGAGTTGCAGGAAATTCTCGAGACTGGCAGCAATGATGCCTACATCGTTCGGGGAGCTGGTGGAGAGTTGTTGATACCTGCCTTGGCTAGCGTCGTGCTCGAAGTTGACCTGGTGTCCGGTGCGATGTTAGTCAGGCTTCCCGACGGGCTTCGCTGACACTTTCGCTTTGACCCTGTTTTGGGCCGATGATAAAATCGGCCTTAAACAATTGCGGCGCCGGGAGGTAGCGCAATGTCCGGTCATTCAAAATGGTCAACGATCAAACACCAGAAGGGAGCCGCCGACGCCAAGCGCGGTGCTCTGTTCACCAAGCTGAGCCGTGATATCGCCCTCTCCGTTCGGGAAGGGGGCGGAGCCGATCCGGATATGAACTTCAAGCTGCGGCTGGCCCTTGACCGTGCCAAGAGCAATAACATGCCGCAGGACAGCATCACCAGGGCCGTCAAGCGCGGCAGCGGGGAAGGCGGCGACGGTGAATCGCTGGAGCAGGTTACCTACGAGGGTTACGGCCCCGGCGGTGGTGCGATTCTGATCCAGGCAGTGACTACCAACCGTAATCGTACCGCTTCCGACGTCCGCTCGGCTTTCAATCGAGGCGGGGGAAACCTTGGCGAGAGCGGCTGCGTTGCTTGGAATTTCGATCTCCGAGGCGTGGTCACGATCGATATTGACGACGACGACAAGGCTGAGGAATTGGGCCTTCTCGCCATAGATGCGGGTGCGGAGGACATTCAGATCGATGAGGGGGTGCTGGACATTTTTTCCCCCATCGAGAGCCTGCAGGAAGTGCAGAAGGCCGTGGAGTCCGAGGGCGTGGCGGTACGCTCCACTGAGATGTCCATGGTCCCCAGGACCACCATAGCCCTGGGTGACAAGGAAGCCGAGCAGACCCTGCGTCTCCTGGATGCCCTCGAAGACCTGGACGACATACAAAAGGCATTCACCAACGCCGACTTCTCACTGGAGGTGCTGGAGCGCTACCAGGCCAGCTAATAGCTGGGGAACCCGTTTCGGGACCGGATAAGGAGCATCGGACACGATGTCCATGGATCAGCGAATAACCACCCTCGAAGAGGTTTCGCAATTGATAGTTGCGGACCTTCGAGCGTTCGAAGAATCCATGTGCAGATATGAAGCTGCAGAAGCAAGACGGGACGAGCCGTCCGGGAGTTATCCGTAGCTTTGCAGCGCCAGAACGAAGCGGTTCAGGCCCTTTTCGCCTACCTCCCGATTACTCAAGCCGAAAACGTCCGCTTGGACAACCGCATTGATACGATCGAGGGAGCCTAGGATAACCAACCGATTCAATTCGGCACTTTTATCACTATCAGAATGGCAGGGAGCCGTGCATGACCATCCTGGCAATTGACCCAGGCACCCTGCGGATGGGCTACGGCGTGGTGAAGGAAGGGTACGCCATCGAGGCGGTTGACTACGGTGTCGTCTCGCTCCCGTCATCAATGCGCCTTGAAAGCCGTCTCTTCCAGATGCACTCCCACATACTAAACATGATCGCAATCTTTCGTCCCGAAGCGTTGGCGATCGAGGACCCATTCGTCGGAAGAGGCGAGCGCAGCTTCCCCGGCTCGTCTTTGGCGATTGGACAGGCCCAGGCGGCGGTTCTGATAGGCGCCGCAAGTCAGGGCATCGAAATATTCAAGTACGCGCCCGCTCAGATAAAGCGGGCGGTTGCTGACCATGGCGCCGCCACAAAGGAGCAGATGCGCACTATCGTCGCCGCCACCCTTAGCCTTCCTACCACACTGGAAATCGACGCCGCCGATGCTCTCGCAGTGGGGCTGTGCCATATTTCCCAGCAACAGGGAGCGGAGGCTATGTTGAACATTATTCCCCCTGGCCAAGAACGCTAGCGGGGTGGTTCGGCAGATTGCGGACCCGCCGGAGTGAAATATGATCGTTGGCGTGCGCGGGGCCTTGGCTGCCACCGGCCCGGATTGGGTTCACGTCTCCGTCGGCGGAGTGACGCTGCAGGTGTTTGTGCCGGCCAACGCCATCGGTGGCTTGGGTCCAACGGGATCGCCCGTTTCCCTGCGCACCCTTCTGCGTATTCGTGATGAACAACCGGTATTGTACGGATTTCCCGACGACGCGTCCGTCCAGTTGTTTACGTTGTTGACGGGCGTCTCGGGTGTGGGACCTCGACTGGCCTTGGCGCTGCTGGGCTCGCTGGACACCGCCTCCCTCCAGTTGGCTGTGGGCTCGGGCGATGCTGCCGCCCTCGCAGCCGCACCGGGTGTCGGCCGGCGCATAGCCAACCGCATTATTCTCGAACTGCGGGGTAAGGTGGACGAAATTGAGGGTGCTCCCAGTGCTGTTTCCATCGACGGCAACAGCGAGGTTCTGGCGGCCCTCTCTGCCCTCGGCTATTCTGCAAGCGAGGCCAGGGCTGCGGTCGATGCCATCCCAGAGTCGGATGACCTGACAGTTGAGGATCGGATTCGCCTGGCCCTGCAGCAATTCGCTCGGCGGTAGTGTGGGGCCTGTGAATGGCTTACGGGCGTCTATAATTAGTCCAGTACAACTTATGTGATGTTGATGGGGATCTACCATGACCATCTATGCGCGCGGTAAGAAATGGGCTGAAGCGGGTCGAGAGGTAAACGAGCGGCGCAATGCTTCTCCCGAGGACCGACCGTTTCAGCTGGCGTCCGACTTCGGCATGACCGGCGACCAGCCAGGCGCGGTGGCCCGTCTGGTCGAGGGCGTTGACCAGGGAATTAGCCGCCAGAGCCTGATGGGCGTGACTGGCAGCGGCAAGACCTTCACCATGGCCAACATCGTCCAGCAGGTGCAGCGGCCAACATTGGTCATGGCCCACAACAAAACCCTCGCCGCACAACTTGCCCAGGAATTCAAAGAATTCTTCCCACAGAACGCAGTCGAATACTTCGTTTCTTACTACGATTACTATCAGCCGGAAGCCTACGTACCGCAGTCGGACACCTATATCGAAAAAGACTCCAGCGTCAACGAGGAACTGGACAAACTCCGCCTGTCCGCAACGACCTCGTTGCTCACCCGTCGGGATGTGCTGATAGTTGCCTCCGTATCCTGCATTTACGGTCTGGGTGACCCCGACGACTACTTCAACCTGGTTGCCCAGGTGAAGGTCGGGGAAATTCGCAGCCGCAGTCAACTGGTCAGGCAGCTGGTCGATATGCAGTACGACCGCAACGATCTCGACCTGTCGCGG
The DNA here is from genome assembly GCA_965262865.1 of Dehalococcoidia bacterium. GTDB lineage: Bacteria > Chloroflexota > Dehalococcoidia > Lucifugimonadales > UBA3495 > VXOI01. The sequence goes on along the minus strand of OZ253565.1, from coordinate 3,123,527 downwards.
GCCAAGTTCCGTGTCCGGGGCGACGTGCTGGAGCTTGTTCCGGCATATGAAGAGGCCGCAGTCCGGATCCAGTTCTTCGGCGACGAGGTGGAACGTATTGTCCAGCTGGATCCGTTGACCGGCGAGGTGCTGGCCGAGCTGCCACAGGTCGCGATTTACCCGGCGAATCACTTCGTTACAACCAAAGAAAAACTTGACCTCGCCGTTGCCGGTATCCGTGAGGAGCTGGAGTGGCGACTGAGGGAACTGCGGGATTCCGGCAAGATTCTCGAAGCGGCCCGCCTGGAGAGCAGGACTAACTACGACTTGGAGATGTTGCAGGAAACCGGGTTCTGCGCCGGCGTCGAAAACTACGCTCGTCATCTTTCCCAACGGCCCTCGGGGAGCGCGCCCTGGACCCTGCTCGACTATTTCCCAGATGACTACCTGATGTTCGTCGACGAGTCTCACATGACCCTTCCACAGGTGCGGGGGATGTACCACGGAGACCTTTCCCGTAAAAAGACCCTGGTGGAGTTCGGCTTCCGGTTGCCGTCGGCCTTGGATAACCGTCCGCTGAACTTCGACGAATACGAGGATCACATCAACCAGGTGGTCTACGTTTCCGCCACACCCGGGCCCTTCGAGCTTCAGGAGAGCCGCCAGGTGGTGGAGCAGGTGATCCGCCCTACCGGCCTTCTGGATCCCACGCTCGAGGTACTGCCGACCACTGGACAGATTGACGACCTGCTGGCCAGGATCAAGGAGCGCGTCGAGCGGGCCGAGCGAGTGCTGGTAACCACGCTGACCAAGCGAATGGCCGAGGAACTGGCCGACTACCTCTCCGAGATGGGCATCCGCAACACCTACCTGCATTCCGACATCGAGACCCTCGACCGCATTGAGATTCTCCGCGACCTGCGTCTGGGCGTCTACGATGTCATCGTGGGTATCAACCTGCTGCGGGAGGGACTGGACCTCCCCGAGGTCAGCCTCGTGGCGATCCTCGATGCCGACAAGGAGGGCTACCTGCGTTCCGCTACCTCTATGATCCAGACCATCGGACGCGCTGCCCGGCACGCCAACGGCCACGTGGTGATGTACGCCGACCGCATCACCGACTCGATGAAGCGTGCCATCGACGAGACCTCGCGCCGACGTCAGTTGCAGGGCGAGCACAATAAGCGCCACGGAATCGAGCCGCAGAGCATCCAGAAAGAGGTGCACGACATCACGGAGGGCATCAAGGCAATCTCCGAAAACCGCGCCCGGTACAACACGGTGCGCAAGGAAATGTCGCGCACCGATATGTTCAATGTGGTCAAGGACCTGGAAGTGCAGATGAAGGACGCGGCCAAGGGGCTGCAGTTTGAAAAGGCCGCCCAGTTCCGCGACGAAATTTTCGAGCTCCGCAGGCTGCTGGCGCTGGAGGAGAAAACTCTTGCCCCTGTGGGCGATTAGACGCTACGGTCGCGTGGATCCAGTTCCTTCCCTCCAAGCAATGTGTACGGCCTTTTCCCGGCTGCGGTACGTAAGAGAACACCCTGTTAGCCGGAACACCTCGGTTCTGCCAAATCCCCGACACGGGTGGCCCTCATCGGGCGTGGTAGTGCTCTGACAGCCCGATAGTCAGGATCAGATTGATCGGGATCAGACAGGAGAGAATTAGCGATGCCGGATATCTACCGCGCCGACCATGTGGGAAGCCTGCTTCGTCCGAGAGAGGTCAAAGAGGCCAAGAGTGCCTTTCTGGATGGACGGTTGGAGTTAAGCGAACTTCGCTCTGTAGAAGATCGGGCCATCCTGGCTGCCCTGGAGAAGCAGAGGGAGGTCGGCATGCAGGTCTACACCGACGGGGAATTCCGACGCACCGGATTCCAGAACGACTTGATTGAAAGCGTCGAGGGTTTCGTAGATACCGACACGCCTGCGGTCGTGCGGATCTGGCAGGGACCGGGCGACCAGCCAACCGAACAGGGCACACGGCAGGTGGTGGGAGGAAAGCTGAGGCAGGTGCGCGGCCTTACACACGACCAACTCGCTTTCCTGCAGGCCCACTCCCCTGGCCCTGTCAAGATGACCCTGCCTAGCCCCCAGGACGATTGCAAAGTCAGGAGACTTGGCCGCGGAGGCGGGCGATGGTCTGGGTTGGGCGGAAGGCACAGGTCTTGGCTCGCAGGGGCATGGACATCTGGAGGGGAAACCATCCCTCCAGGCGCAGGGCGTTCAGCGCTGTGTTGACCAGGCTGGCGTATACCTCGCCCAGACCCGGACGGCGCAGCGTGTGGACGTCCTCGTCCCAACTGCGGTCTTTAACGTGATGCAGGCTGTTCTCAACGCTCCAGTGGTTGCGGATCACTTGAAGGAGTTCTTTGGGTGCGCAGCGACGGGAACTCAGGCTGGTCAGCAGATACCAGCGCTCCCGGCTCACCTCCCCGGTGGCTATGTCCACCCTCTCCTTCTCCAACATCACACCCTGCCTCACTCCTGGAAAGCCCAACTCATCCCGGATATAGCCGGCCAGCGCCTCATCAGTCCAGATGCGCCGTTTCTCGATCACGCCCGCTTTTTTTCCACGCTCTGCGCCTCGGGCTCCACCGGTCCCTCCCCAGCAAATCCCTCTCCAATGCCGCCAGCACCTGGGGTTGGTTCCCCTTAATGCGCACCAGGTAGTCCCGTCCGTGGCTCACGATGGCCTGGCACAGGTCCCGCTCCGCATAGAGAGCGTCCATGGTCAGCAGCCTCAGGCCGGGATAGCGCTCGAACAGTTGCCCCAGCTGTTCCCGCAACACCCCGGGTTCGTACCGTTTCTCCGATGCCGGCCACTGGGCCAGGCACAGCTTCAGGTCATGGGCCAGTACGTTCACCATCACCAGAGGATTGCCGCTTACGTCCTCGGACTGCTTGGCCCATTTGCCGTCCACCGAGGCGTGCACCTCCTGGTCCGCCACCACCTGGGCCACCCATCCCGCTAGGGCGCCCTGCAGCTGCTCATAAGGGACCCCGGCCAGGGTGCGGGAGATGGTGGTGGCGTGGGGCGGATGGTCCCGCACAAAGCCCAACGGCTCCCTCAGCACCGGCCAGTGCATCTTGGCGAAGAGGGCGATGTGGGCCATGGTGGTCTGACCACAAACCAAGCCCAGCAGGGTCAGTCGGAGGATGGCCTGAAAGGGATGCCGGACTCCCCTGGCCCTCCTGGGATCCGGCACCAGTTCCAAACATCCGAACAGAGATTCCGCCGCCTCCATATCCGCACACTCCCATATCTCACTTCCCTGTCTGTATAAACTTCCCTCCACCACTTTGCAATCGTCCTGGCCTAGCCCCAACCAGTTTCCGGCCCTCTCTTTTCAGCCCGGCATTACCGATCGATTCTATCCCAATCGGTCGGAACTGTTGTGGGAAATCGCCCGGGTAATCAAGTCTGAGATTTCCGCTCTTCTGGAGTCCGGGGTAGAGTACATCCAGATGGACGCACCTCGGTACAGTTACTACGTTGACCCCCGTTGGCGGCAACATCTGCGAGATCTGGGTGAAGACCCCGACCGGATGTTTGAAGAGGCGGTAACCGCCGACAACTACTACTTGGAAGGGGCCCAGAGGCTAGGGGTAACTGTCGCTTTCCATGTCTGCCGGGGTAACAACCAGAGTAAATGGTACGCCGAGGGAGGGTACGAGGCCATCGCGGAGCGGTTGTTCGGAACCTTGGCGGTGGACCGGTTCTTGCTGGAATATGACACCGAACGAGCCGGAACTTTCGATCCGCTGCGATTCATGCCTGCGGACAAAATGGTTGTTCTAGGCCTGATCAGCAGCAAGGAACCGGAAATGGAATCGACTGAATATCTCGTCCGGCGCATCGAAGAGGCCAGTGCATATGTGCCACTGGACATGCTGGCCCTGAGTCCCCAGTGCGGGTTCGCGTCTACTGCGCCCGGTAATCTCCTCACTGAAGACCAGCAGTGGCGCAAGCTTGAACTGGTGACCGATACTTGCCGCCAGGTCTGGGACGGATAGGACACCTGCATTACCTTCACTCAGGGGAATCCGCAGAGGTTGCACACCGGGCCCGGTCGCAGCGCTGAACTCGCGAAGTCGGCCTTGGACCTGCGCTGGTTGATACGACAATCGACTGTGCAGATGCCTGCGTTGACTACTCCTCCAGGGTGCGGATGTAGTTGACCACGTGCCAGATCTGCTCCTCGGTGAGCCGGTCACCCTGTGGCACCATCGCCGTGTTGGGAATGCCGTCACGAACGAAACGGAACAGGTCGGCCTCTCCATGCAAGGGCACGTGCACCACCAGGTCGGCGGGTGGCGGGAGAAGTCCTGCACCGGCTGGGCCGTCTCCGCGCCCGAGATCCCCATGGCAGGTCTGGCAGACCTGGGCGTAGGTGGCGGATCCCGATGCCAGTGACTCGGGCGTGGGCGCGAAGGGATTGCGCAACACCTCGCCGCCACCGAGCCCCAGCGGCGTGTTAAACAGGAGCAGCAGGCCAGCCGCCACTCCCGCGATGCCGGGAGTCATGACTCCTGCGCCTGTTCGAGTGAACCAACCTCCCAGCGGCAGGCCGGCGCCCAGGAACATGAGGCCCAGCACCAGAAGGCCGACCCCCAGCAGCAGGTAAGCAGTTCCCGGCGATGGAGAGATGGCCGCACTCCCTCCTCCTCCTGTCGACACCGCCTCAAATCTGAAGGCGGTGCGGGCGTCAAAGGCGTCGGGCCTGCGTACGACCAGTTCAGCCTGCCAGGCTCCCGCGATGCTGAGCTGAGCGCCCTCGCGCACGTAGGTGCCGTCCCCTCGCGAGGTCCCCACCAGTGCGTCGTCACCGAGGTCCGACTCCAAGTAAACCAGCCGCACCATCACCTCGCTGGCGTTGGCGATGGGCGCGCCCAAGCGGTCGGTCAGCGTTACCGTCAAATTGTTGGAACCAACCCGGGCCGGCGTCACCTCAAGTGCGATGGTGTCGGTGTTGACTGTGTCACTGAACGTCAGGGACTGCCGCTGCTCGGTGAGCTCCCGGGACGCTACCTGCCTTGCCGGTTCCAGGCTGGTCAGCATCCCCGCGGCGACCAGGATAAGAATGCCCAGCGCCGCCTCTCCAACCAGTAACCGCCGCAGCCATTCCCCCGAAGCCGCGTGGCTGCGCAGCCGGGGACGCACCCAGACCAGATTCAGGCCCCCCAGGAAGAGGAGCGGAAGCACGAGCGCCACCTTGGCGATCAGTGTGATTCCATAGGGGGTGCTCACCGCCTCCATTGCGGTAACCTGGGCGAACCCGCTGAATACGCCGGTTACCACGATCACTGCCACGCTCATGGAAGCAATAATCGAGAATCGCGGCACCAGGTCTGCCAGGCAATCTCTGCGCTCGGTCTCGGGCAGGTCGCGGAACAGCCTCACCCCCACCGCAAAATGGAAGAGTCCGCCGACCCAAAATGCGGAGGCCAAGAGATGCAGAAAGTCTGCAGCCAGGGCCAGGGTCCTGATGTCCACGGTGGCCGCGCCGTGACTGACCAGCGAAATGGTCCATAGACCCGCGCAGCCGAGACCGATGGCAAGCAGCTGCACGGCAGGGCGCCATAAATCCGAAGCGAAGGCCAGTCCGGCCACTGCCACGCCGAAGGCCACCCCAGCGGCCATTCGCCAGAGCCACAGGCGGCCCCACTCGGTGCCGAAGGCCATATCGGCCAGCGGTACTCCGAACGCCTGCCACAGCGAGACCTCCTGGGTGATCGTGGTCAGCAACAGCAGTTGTCCGACGGAGGCCACGAGGAACACGCCGAGCCCGACCCAGACAAGCCGCAGGGACCGCGACGACAGAGCGTCAGCAACTAGTCTCGCCGCCTCCGACTGCCCTCGTCCCGCCAGAGATGGTCTGGAAACCAGGGCGTCGAAGACCAGACCGCCGACCATTGTGAGCGCACCCAGCAGGATCAGCCATCGCAGGAAGGGTGAGAAGGGCGATTGCAGCAGGGGCTGCTCCACCCGTTCCACGGACACGCCTGACAGAGGCTGTCCAACCGCGAATACGAACGAACCCCGCACCCGGTGTCCATCCACTGTGGAAACGTTCTTCCAGGCAACGGTGTAGGTCCCGTTCCGGATATCCCCGAGACCCACCGACATCACCAGCTGGTTGAGGTCGTCAACGACACTGTTGTCCAGATCCACCCGCTGCCCGGTCGTATCCAGCACCTCGATGCTGCTGAGCGCCGGTTCCAGCGGCTCGGTGAACCAGATGATTATTCGGTCAGGGGCGGTATCCAGCTCGGAGTTGGGTGCTGGCTCTGCTGACGCGAGATTGGCGTGCGCCGACACGTCAGCCGGTGTCAACCACCACGAGATGCCGATCAGCAAAACAAGAAGGGAGGCCAGCACCAGCGCCTGACGACCGGGCCAGCCTCCCGCTGCCAGCCGGTATTCGCGCCTGTAAATCCACGATAGAGCGGCCAACGATTGCCTCACCTATTGGGCTTGGCGTGCCCGCACAGCCAGGTAGACGCCTCCGGTCCCCAACACCACACCAGCAATGCCGATGATCAGGGCAACGATGGCCAGGACGTTACTACCGCCTCCATCAGCGGTTGTCCCCCCGGTCTGGACAGCCAGGGCGGTATCCTGCGCCTGCTGAGCGATGTCACGCGCACCCTGCACGGCGCCTACGATCTCGCGCATCTCCGGCAGGTGCTCCGGGAACTGCAGGGCCGCTGAAGACTGAATATCGTCGAAGTCTCCTCCACCTCCTTGGGAAACGAAAGTCTCGTCTATGGCGGTGCCCTCGATGGTACCGAACACCCGGAACTCGTAGACACCGGACGCAGTCGGGATCAGGCCCACGACGTAGTGCCCTGGGTCGCCCCAGGCAGCCTCAAGGTCCAGGGTCCGCGACGTCCCGGTTGCGACGTGGGTTACCTCGACCTGCAGGCTCCCCTCCAGGCCCTCCACCGGTATAGAGACTCCCTCGTCCTGTCCGGCTATGCTCGCCAGCGGCTTGCCAGCGCCTTGCTGTGGCAGCATGGACGAATGGCCGCTGGATTGGTGATCGGTTTCATCGCCATTCTCGTCCTGCTCTGCCATGTCGCTGTCCTCCCCCTCATATGTCATTCCGTGGTGGTTATGGTCGCTGTCAATTTTTGCATCACCGTCAGACTCTTCGCCCATCTCGTGGCTGGCCGACGGCGGATTCCCATAGCCCGCGCCACCCATTTCCGGTTCGGTGTCTATGGTGGTGGTCGCCTCAACCGCGTTGCCGCTCCAGGTGTAACTAGAGTGGTCGTTGGTGTAGAGAGAAACGCGGACCTCGTTCTCGCCCACGGCCAGATTCCCCAGCTGCATTGCCTCGCCATAAATACGGCCGATCTTGACCCCATTCACATATACGTGCCCGTACCCTTCAGCTGCGCTGTGAGCCTTGCCGACGTTCTGAGGCGCGAATGTGAAACCATCGGTCTCGACGAACAAATTGGCGCCGCCCAGGAAATCGGGTTCAAGGGAAATGTTCACCGACATTTGATTTTCGGCGGCTCTCGTTTCCGGAGCATGGGAGTGCCCGTGCGGTTCCGTTACCGTGAAATGTGTCGTGGCTTCAACCTTTTCGCCGTTGAAGGTGTATTCGTTGTGGCTGTTGGCGTTCAGCGTTACCCGGATCTCGTGGTCACCGGGCTCAACATCGCCCAGGTAATACCAGGGTGTGTACACGCGGGAAATCTTGACCCCGTCGACGTAGATGTGAGCATGACCTTCCCCGTCAACGTGCGTCCCATTGACGTTCCCTGGCGCAAACGTGAATCCCTGGGGGGCAATACGCACGTTCACCCCGGACACGGAGTCAGCCAAGACTTGCACCGAGACCGACATGGCGTTCTCTGCCTCGGTCGTCCCTCCGTGATGCTCGTCCTCTTCGCCGCTCATTCCGGACACCATGCTCTGACCATCCCCCTCGTGCTGAGGGTCGCCAGTCATCAGCGGCGCGGGCGTCGGGTCGTCGTGGCCACTGCTCTGATCACTGTCTGAGTCCTCAGTACCGTGGTGGCTGCTGCCCTGATCACTATCGGACTCCTCAGCACCGTGATGGTCCTCGCTTTCGCTGGACTCTTCTTCCTCGTGAGACATGGCCGGTGTTGATTCCGGTTCCTCTCCGTGGTGTCCTGGCGGGCCGTGTTCGCCCTCCTCGGCTTCGCCCTCCGCACCCTCTTCGCCCTCCACTATCTTGTTCACCCGAACGGAAACGGCGTTTTGCGAACCCTCGTATGCAGGTTCCTCCAGCCAGCCGACGACCAGCCGGTAGTCGTCGATGGGACGTCCCTCGTGGGCCAACACTGCCCCAATGGTGAGGACCAGAATGGCGCCCGTGGCAACGACAAGCCACGCGGCACCGCGAAAATGGCGATTCATTACCGCTCCTTTCAATGACCGTTTCTTGGTGCGCCTTAGCGTCGCAGACACAGGACGTCCCGGAATTCGGCCAGAAACCGACCGGGCAGCCCTGCCGTCTGAACTGAGGATGTCAGGCGCGGGGTGGTGGCCTTTGAGGAGCGATTGTTTCCCCGGAAGGGACTGCGATGTAACTTCCGGTGGTTCGAAGGAGGGGTGTTCTATCGCTTCCGAATATCGCAGCAGGTTGGGCGAGCGGCATGGTGAGATCGGCGGCCGACCGGGTTGCTCCCTCGCTGAGCGACAGGACAACGACGTCATCTGGACCGGGTTGATCGGCCCCTTCGATCAGTAGCGTGAGTAACCGTGAGCTGGCGTGCATGTGAAACTGTTCGAAGTCGTGGTCATGTTCCGAGGCGAATGTCCCCAGGTAGATGTGGTGATGCCCCGGCAGACGCTCTGCGAAGTGGTGGTCAATCAGTGGACCGAGGAAAGAGAGGCCCAGAGAGAAAACAACCAACAGGGCCATCGCCTGCAAGCACAACTGACGCCAAGAGCATGAACCTGAGAGGCTGTCCGGCTCGATGTAATGGTAGGTGGCGTTCATGGGGTCGCGCTGGACTGTGGGTTATGAGGCATCTAATCCCGCTCAGTCCTCACCTGCGAACCTGTGCAGCCGGGCGAGCAGAGCGCCATTTTCGGCCATGCTGAAGTTGTCCACCGTGGGCACGGCATCTCCGGTTGTGCCGTCCACGGCTCCCGCATCGATCATGCCCTGCACCATTCGGGCCTCGTCATCTGCGCTGGGCAGCAGGTTCTGTCCGGTCAGCTGGGACAATGCGGCAGCCAGTCCGTACCCGCCCCAGTTCGAGACGCTTGCGATCACCAGGCGGTCTACCCGGCTTACCGCAGGATCGTCAGGCAGGCTGTCAACAGATGGTATGACATCAATGAGGTTCCCCATACCAATCTCGTTGCCGCCGTCCCCGATGCCCACAGAGGGGATTCCGGCGTCAAAGAGGTAGTCCAGTCGCGCGGTCTGTGGGGTGATGTCCCGCGCCCGCATGTTCAGGTACTCATCGTTCCGGTTTCGTCCACATCTCTCGATGGAGATCAACAGGGCGGGCTGCAACTCCTCCAGCATCTGCTTGGCGTGGCGCTTGCTCTCTTCAACGTCTGTGATCGGGAATTCAACGACGTCAGCGCCATCGGCCCAGCCCCGCAGGACTGGTGCGGTGAATTCATCGGTCACGTAGGTCACTTTGCGGCCCAGTGCCTGCACTGCCCGCCCGATTGTTATGGCACCGGGAGGCCCGTCAGTCTCCGGCTTGCCCGCCATTATCACATAGAAACCGGTGGCAATCAGCGTGTGGCCAGGATGGTCCATCACGTACTGCGCCGCTTGCTGGCAAAAGTCAGCTGGAACGTGTGGCCGAAGGGCCAGCATTCCCCGCTTGTCGTGATCCAGAATGATGTCTTCGATGGTTTCCGCCACCATGCCTCCCTGCTTCCGGGAAGTTTTTAGGTCGCGTGCCTACAGCACGGAATAGTCAGCGTCGCGGTGGTCGGTAATGAACATCTTGCCCGGAGCGTGGGTGATCATCAGCGGTGGCTTGCAGTTCAGGGCGACCGCCTGGGGTGTCACGCCGCAGGCCCAGAATACCGGTTCCTCATCCGACTTGATCTCCACGGCTTCGCCAAAGTCGGGCAGGTCCAGATCGCGGATTCCGATGTCTCGCGGGCTGCCGATGTGGACCGGTGCGCCGTGCGTGGCCGGGAATCTGGAGGTAACCTGTACCGCCCGCACCACCTGATCGCGCTTGACGGGACGCATGCTTACGACCATCGGCCCAGAGAAGGTGCCTGCTGCCGCTGTGTCGATGTTAGTGATGTACATTGCCACGTTCTTGCCCTGCTCCTGGTGCCGCAGCGGGATTCCAGCATCGACCATCGCCTGCTCGAACGAGAAACTGCATCCCAGGAGGAAGCTGACCAGGTCGTCGCGCCAGTAGTCCTCGATAGTGTCGACCTCTGCGGTCAAGTCGCCGTTCCGGTACACTCGGTATCCCGCGGCGTCAGTGCGTATGTCTGCGCCGGGAGCAGTGAATACTGGCTCAACGCTGCCCGCCTCTATCACCTCAAGAAGAGGGCAAGGCTTGGGATTTCGCTGGCAGAACAGGAGAAAATCGAAGGCAAGGTCCTTAGGCAGGATGGCAAGGTTGGCCTGCACGTGGCCTGGGGCCACTCCCGATGTAACGCCCCGCCACTGGTTCGTGCGAATGCGGTTTCGCGCCTCCTCGGCGGCGGTTGCAATTGTCTGTATGGTCATCCCAGTTCCTCCGCAGGACTCCCGCCCGAATACAGGCATGGCACGTCCGAATTGCTTTCAGGAAGTCAAAATCAATAATAGGTTGCGGGCAATGGAGCGTCAAATCTTGCGCGACGGGCTCGAAGGGAGAGGACATAATGCTAAGTCGAATTATTCGATCCTTTGATATACTGCCTAATGGCCTGCAAACCGCTTAAGATAGAAGGCGCTGGTGAGTTTGAAATGTCCACATCCTGTTGCATCTAACTGGATAGCTGTGGACCGTTCCGGATCGGTCTGATTGTATAACGTAGTTGTTCTGGCTAATCGTGGCGGTGGCGATGGAATCGCCGGTGCTGTCGGACGGGTCGGCATGTCTTGCAGGCTTGATGACAGCGGCGATTTTCCTTGGGAGTCCGACGGCTCGGAAACGCCCGACGCGGTCGTCCTGGACCTGTCGTCCCTGGAAATGACGGACGCTCGAAGGGCGGTTGAGAGTTGCCGAGAGCGGAGGCTGCCGGTGCTGGCGGCAGTTTCCAAGGAGGCCATTGGCCGGTACGACCCAACGCTCAACCCGGACGAGTTGTTGGTATGCCCCACATCCGACGATGAATTGTCGGTGCGGGTGCAACAGGCGGTCTATCGGGTTAAGGGCCCCTCGGGCACAAAGACGTTGATCATTGGCGATCTCAGCATTGATCTGGAACGCTACGAGGTCTCGGTGGCCGGCCGCCGGGTTACCCTCACCTACAAGGAGTTCCAACTGCTGGCCCTGCTGGCCTCCAACCCCGGCCGTGTGTACACTCGTGAGGCGCTGCTGAGCCAGGTGTGGGGCTATGATTACCTCGGCGGAACCCGCACCGTCGACGTGCACGTGAGGCGGCTGCGCTCCAAGGTGGAATCGCCAGGGCGTTCTTTCGTAGAAACCATCTGGAACGTGGGTTACCGCTTCAAGGCTACGGGTTAGCCTGATAACCGTTCCGCATTTCTACTTTCGGTGCTCTGTATAGCCCGCACCGGTGGTTGATAGGATCAATCTACGCTGGAGACGGCTCGGCTCACGAACCGGGCCACTTGTGCTGCCAACGCGGAATGTTCCGGGTCCTCGAGTTCCGGGTCCGCGGAAACGATTAGCGTGGCGAGTTCCCGCGCCGATTCCAGAAGTGCACGGTCGGAAAACTGGGCCATTCTGAGCGAGGGCAAACCGCTCTGGCGCGTTCCGAAGAAGTCCCCTGGCCCTCGCAGCTCTAGGTCTATTTCAGCCAGCTCGAAACCGTCGTGGGTGCGCTCCAGCGCCGTCAGCCGCTCCTTCGCCGCCGCGCTCTGAGTCTCCGACGACAACAGGAAACAATAGCTCCTGTGTTCGCCGCGGCCCACCCGCCCGCGGAACTGATGTAACTGGGCCAGGCCGAAACGCTCCGCACCCTCGATGAGCATTATGGTGGCGTTCGGCACGTCAATGCCCACCTCTACGACGGCGGTGGTCACCAGTACGTCGAAGTCGCCGTCGCTGAACTGTCGCAGGGTCTTGTCCTTGTCTCGCGAGTGCATTCGCCCGTGCAACAGCCCGACCTTCAGATCGGGGAACACTTCACCCGACAGCCGTTCGTACTCCTCGGTCGCGGCCTTTGCCTCAATGCTTGATGACTCGTCGATGAGTGGGCATACGACGAACGCCTGCCTGCCCTCCGCGACTTGCTTGCGGACAAATCCGTAAGCGTCAGCGCGGTGCTCCTGCGGCACCCACCGGGTCCCCACCAACTGGCGCCCTGCAGGGAGTTCGTCGATCGTGGAAATGTCCAGATCGCCATACAGCGTCATCGACAGGGTTCGGGGTATAGGTGTGGCTGACATAATCAGCGTATGCGGATTTTCTCCTCCACGGGCGCGCAGGGCCGAACGCTGCATCACTCCGAAGCGGTGTTGCTCGTCGGCCACGGCCAGCGCCAACGACGGTATCGACACCCCCTCCTGAATCAGCGCTTGAGTGCCAACAAGCAGGTCCAGAGTTTCGTTGGCGGCCATCGCGGTGATCATTCTCTTAACGGGAGCCCGAACGCTGCCGGTTAGCAGTCCGACCGACACCGGCCGGTCCAACCCTTCCAGATAAACTGAGAAGAGATTGTCCTCCTGCACCGGTCGCGGCAACCCCTCCAGCATTCGTGACACTGACCTGAAATGCTGCTCGGCAAGCACTTCGGTCGGCGCCATCAGGGCGCCCTGGAACCCTGCGGCAGCCGCGGAAAGCAGCCCGGCCAAGGCCACCACCGTCTTGCCGCTGCCGACCTCGCCCTGAAGCAGCCGGTTCATGGGCGGCGCCCCGCGCCGCATGTCTTGGGAAATCTCGTCGACGCACCGGGCCTGGGCCTCGGTCAGCTCGAACGGCAGTGAAGCCAGGAAGGCCTCGACGACACCGGACGCTGGTTTGACGGTAACTCCAGTCACTTCAACCTGGCTCTCCCACCGGCGGCCGAGAACAGCCAACTGGAGGGTGAGCAGTTCGTCGAAAGCCAGGCGTGAGCGCGCTGCCCGCCACGTTTCCTCGTCGTCGGGATAGTGAGCCTGGGAAATGGCTGCCCTTAACGGCATCATACCGGCCACCAATTCAGACCCCGACATTTCTGATGGCAGCGTTTCGTCTACTCCTCCCAGCCAGTTTTGCAATGCGTCCCAGGTGAATCCACGCAGCGCACGGGCGGTCAGTCCCTCGGTGAGAGGATGGACCGGTACCATACGCCCGGTGTGAATGCCTGCCTGCTCGACTTCGAGTGTTTCCACAGCAGGCGATTCAAAGACGGGCTGACCTCGAAAAACGTCGGCCCGGCCGCTGATGGCAACCTTGCGTCCTGGCGGCAACGTACGGGCCAGGTATCGCTGGCCGAACCAGATGACACGCAGGTTGCCGGTGTCGTCCCCCAGCACCGCCTCCGTGTCCTGTCTCCTGCCCCTGGGGCCCTGCGAGATCACCCGCGACTCCCACACCGTCGCGACGACCGTGCAGTCCTGCCCAGGTACCACCTCGGAGATGCTGACAACATTGGAGTAGTCTTCGTGCCGGCGGGGAAAGAGATATAGCAAGTCCCTGACCGTGGCGACATCCAGTCTCTTGAGGCGCTCAGTCATCCTGGCGTTGATGCCCCGAAGGCAATCCACTGGATCATCAACACTATGGCCTGCGGGAGGAAGCCGGAGCGCGGGACGTGGCTGGGCCAACAAGCGACCGACCGGGGCATTTGCCACTGGATTTGTCGCTGCGGGAGAATTCAGGAAACTCTCGAAATCCCGGATTTCCGTTTTGGAACTAAGCGGTTCAGTTGGGGCCGGTTCCAGCGGAGAGCCCACCCCGTCCTGCATTACTTCCAGCCAGCGTCCGGTCCACGCCTCTCGCTTTTCCGGTTGCAGTTCGCTGTAATTCTGGTGAAGGAGAAAGGCAGAATCGGAGCCGTTCGAAGCCAGGAACTCCATATGCGCCTGCCAGTGCTGCCGGAACCGGTCGAGGCCCCCGACGACCGCGCTGTTGTTGAAGCCGCGCTCAGTCTCCAGACCGATGATTTTACGGAAAATCTCGGTCCAGTCAGGCCGGTTAGTCTTCCGAGTGGTCATTACAAAACGATATACCCGGGCATCTGGACAATCAACCTAAGCCAAGAGGGTTGTCTCAGAAGTTTTTTGCTGACGATTATCGTACTCTTGAGAGGTTTAGTTGAGTATGTGAACTATCAACCACAATAATCCGTTCAGTTAGTTCCCGCATGCTCCGAATATCGTGAGGAGCTTCGACTTCTGAGACAAGCTCCATGGCGGAGCAGCCGCACCTCCGCCTCCCCCTTTCTGGCTAGGCGCCGTCGTCGCTGCCCTGAGTCACCGCCACGCCCAGGGCGTTGGGACCGACATAGGCTCCCAGGACCGGGCCAAACCTGGACTCAACGAGACGTTCGGGCCCCACCAGTTCCGCCAGTTCCGCCCGCAGGCCCAGGGCCTGCACGCGGTCTGTGCTGAAGCTGATGTTGATCTGCCGTACGGGGACCAGCTCCCTCGCGATCTCCACCAGCCGGTTCTTTGCCCGTTCAAGGCTGCGGGGACGCTCAACAGGATGCACCTCACCGTCCCGGATGGTCAGGATCGGCTTGACTTTGAGCATGCCTCCAAGGAAGGCCTGGGCCTTGCCGATTCGCCCGCCCTTCTGCAGGTATTCCAGCGTGTCGACCATTACAAATCCGTGATTCCTCGAAAGGGACGCCCGCACCCGCCTCGTTACCCCCCCCAAATCCGAGGTCTCCTTGGCCATCCGCGCCGCATCCAGCACGACCAGGGCCATAGGCGCCGATGCCAGCTGCGAGTCCACGATTTCTATGTCCGATGAATCCCCCAGCGCCGCCTTGGCCTGGGCCGCGGAGTTCACCGTCCCGCTCAGCTTGGCGCTCACGTGAATTGACACAATCTGGTGCCCCTGGTCCAGCAGCCGCTGGTACACCTCTTGGAAGTCGGCTATGGTCGGCTGCGATGTGGATGGCAGGCGCGAAAGGCTGGGGAGACGGGAGTAAAATCGGTCGGCGGTAATTTCAATCCCGTCCTTGTAGGTTTCGCTGCCTATGATCACGTAGCAGGGGATGACGGTGATGTCGTTGGCCTGCGCCAACGCAGAGGGCAGGTCCGACACGCTGTCGGTAACTATTCGAATCGCCATTGAGCCTCCAGCTCAGCGGAGGGCTTGACGCCCCGCTGTTGTCCCTTGGCAGCGATTGCCATTCGCAGATTATTATTCGATCGACGCGAGGTAGTGATAATGGGGCTGGCCGCCGTACAGCCGGTCAACCTGCAGCCCTGGAGTCTGTGCCTCCAGCGACTCGGCGCAAGCCTCCGCGGCCTCCTGGTCTGCGTCCGATCCCCGGAAAATGGTCAGGATGGAGCTTGCATCGACCCCAACCAGCCCGACAGTCTGTTTCAGTGCATCTTCCGCCGACTGGGCTGTGATCACAAGCTTGTCGTCAAGAAGCGCAATGTAATCCCCAAGACTGACCGCCACGCCCTCAACGCTGGTGTCCCTCACCGCCTGAGTGACTTCGATTGTGGTGACTTCTGGCAGCGCGCCCTCCATTGCTGCGAGGTTTTCCTCCAGCGATGACAGGGGATTGTAGGCCAGCAACGCCGCCACGCCCTGCGGGACGCTTCGCGTGGGCACCACGTGCACCGAGGAGTCGTTGGCCGCCACCTGCTCCGCCGTAAGCACGATATTCTTGTTGTTGGGCAGGAAAATCGTGTGTTCGGCTCCAGCGTATTCCACGCCCTGCATGATCTGTTGAACGCTGGGATTCATGGTCTGACCGCCCTCGATCACGTGTCCGCACCCGGACTCTATGAACAGCTCGGCCAATCCCCTGCCTGCAGCCACCGCAACTACCGTCAACGGCGACCCCGCGCTGGGAGCGGGCCCAGAGTGGCCGGCAGCCCACTCCACGTTCTGCTCGTCCATGTTTTCGATCTTGACGCTGGAGACGGTTCCCAGCGACACGCCGTAGCTGATCGCCCGGCCGGGGTCTTCCATGTGAACGTGCACCCGAACGTTTTGCGCATCTCCGACGACCACCGTCGACCGCCCCATATCCTCGCAGCTCTGCCGGACCTGCTCAAGGCTTAGTCCGCCCCCGCTGATGATGAACTCGGTGCAGTAGCCCCATGCCTCCTCGAGGGAGGAATGCACAAATCCCTGGTCCCGCGATTGGCCGGAATCTCCGAGGGACGCCATGCTGTTGTCGATAATGCTGTTCAGGCCGGCCGCTGTTCTGGCGTCCTCATAGCGGTCAGGGGCCAGGGCCTCCAGGGCGCCGCCCAGGATGACCACCACGCCCAGCCCGCCTGAGTCCACCACCCCGGCCTCCTTGAGGACCGGCAACTGCTCTGGAGTGTTCTTCAGCGCTATGCACGAGGCGGCGAAGGCCGACTCGATTACTGTCACGGTGTCGGAGTCGCCCGCGATCTCTCCGGCTGCTTCAGCAGCCCTGCGGATCACGGTCAGCATCGTTCCTTCCTTTGGACTTCCCACCGCTCCGTAGGCCGCCGTCCTCGCGAGGTCTAGCGCCTGGGCCAAGTCGGTCGAGGTGCACGTTTCTTTTCCTTGCAGGGCATCGCTGAAGCCTTTGAAAAACTGTGAAAGAATAACCCCGCTATTTCCGCGAGCCCCGAAGAATACCCCTTGGGCAAGCTCTCTGGCGACCTCGCTCGCCGAAGGCCCGTCACCCTCCGGGCAGCGCTCCATGCCCGAGCGGAGGGTGAGCCACATGTTGGTTCCCGTATCGCCGTCTGGGACGGGAAAGACGTTCAGGGCATTTACAGTATCGCGATTTTCCTCCAGGCGCTCAAAGGCCAGGCGAAACGCCCGGCGAAGATCGGATCCTGTCAATTCGGAGTCCCTCATAGACGACACGTCCAGTTCCTCCCGTGCACCTCTCTGGCAATCCGTGGAACGGGAGTATTATATTACCACCCATCACCTGCTACCAAGATGACTGACAGGGATGACTGACAGGTTTCAGCACACAGTTTTGCCATCATGCGGAGACAGAAAGCGGGCTCGGAACAAGTCCAGGACGATTGCAAAGTCGCGGAGGGAAGTTTATACAGACAGGGAAGTGAGATATGGGAGTGTGCGGATATGGAGGCGGCGGAATCTCTGTTCGGATGTTTGGAACTGGTGCCGGATCCCAGGAGGGCCAGGGGAGTCCGGCATCCCTTTCAGGCCATCCTCCGACTGACCCTGCTGGGCTTGGTTTGTGGTCAGACCACCATGGCCCACATCGCCCTCTTCGCCAAGATGCACTGGCCGGTGCTGAGGGAGCCGTTGGGCTTTGTGCGGGACCATCCGCCCCACGCCACCACCATCTCCCGCACCCTGGCCGGGGTCCCTTATGAGCAGCTGCAGGGCGCCCTAGCGGGATGGGTGGCCCAGGTGGTGGCGGACCAGGAGGTGCACGCCTCGGTGGACGGCAAATGGGCCAAGCAGTCCGAGGACGTAAGCGGCAATCCTCTGGTGATGGTGAACGTACTGGCCCATGACCTGAAGCTGTGCCTGGCCCAGTGGCCGGCATCGGAGAAACGGTACGAACCCGGGGTGTTGCGGGAACAGCTGGGGCAACTGTTCGAGCGCTATCCCGGCCTGAGGCTGCTGACCATGGACGCTCTCTATGCGGAGCGGGACCTGTGCCAGGCCATCGTGAGCCACGGACGGGACTACCTGGTGCGCATTAAGGGGAACCAACCCCAGGTGCTGGCGGCATTGGAGAGGGATTTGCTGGGGAGGGACCGGTGGAGCCCGAGGCGCAGAGCGTGGAAAAAAAGCGGGCGTGATCGAGAAACGGCGCATCTGGACTGATGAGGCGCTGGCCGGCTATATCCGGGATGAGTTGGGCTTTCCAGGAGTGAGGCAGGGTGTGATGTTGGAGAAGGAGAGGGTGGACATAGCCACCGGGGAGGTGAGCCGGGAGCGCTGGTATCTGCTGACCAGCCTGAGTTCCCGTCGCTGCGCACCCAAAGAACTCCTTCAAGTGATCCGCAACCACTGGAGCGTTGAGAACAGCCTGCATCACGTTAAAGACCGCAGTTGGGACGAGGACGTCCACACGCTGCGCCGTCCGGGTCTGGGCGAGGTATACGCCAGCCTGGTCAACACAGCGCTGAACGCCCTGCGCCTGGAGGGATGGTTTCCCCTCCAGATGTCCATGCCCCTGCGAGCCAAGACCTGTGCCTTCCGCCCAACCCAGACCATCGCCCGCCTCCGCAGCCAAGTCTCCTGACTTTGCAATCGTCCTGGGAACAAGTCGAATCCGGTTGACAGCGGTAGCGTACTGCCCTAACATCAGTGGTCGAGGTTTTCATGGATTACGCGGTCTTCAAAACAGGTGGAAAGCAATACCGGGTCCAGCCCGGCGATACGTTGGATGTGGAACTTCTGCCCCACGAGGTCGACTCGTTGGCGGAGTTCGAGCAAGTCCTCGCTGTGTCCAAGGATGGCGAACTGACGGTGGGCGCTCCCAATGTCGAGGGCGCCAAGGTTGTTGCCCAGGTCAAGTCGCACTACAAAGACAAGAAGCTGATGGTCTTCAAATACAAGGCCAAGACTCGCTATCGTAGAAAGCGGGGACATCGGCAGTCCTACACCAGGCTGGAAATTCAGGACATACTCACCCCCTAGCATCTTCAGCGATCCTCGCGGGGTGTGTCAGGCAGGTAAAGTTATGGCTCATAAGAAAGCTGGTGGCAGCACTAACAACGGGCGAGACAGCAATGCAAAGCGACTGGGAGTGAAGTGCTACGGTGGCCAGCGGGTCACCAGCGGCTCCATCTTGGTGCGCCAGCGCGGCACCCGCATCCGTCCCGGTACCAACGTCGGGCTGGGTCGCGATTTCACGCTATTTGCCATGACCCACGGCGAGGTCAAGTACGAGTGGGCCGCCAAGGGCCGCCGCCGGGTCAGCGTCTACCCCACCGCCGAAGCTTAGTCCCCGGCCCTGCAAGTATTCATCGACAAGGATTTTCCAGATGAAGACCGACATTCACCCGCGCTTTTTCAATGCAACTGTTACCTGTTCCTGCGGTCACACCTTTCAGACCGGGGCTACCAAACCTCAGTTGAGGGTGGAAATCTGCAGTAATTGCCATCCCTTCTATACTGGCGAGCAGCGCATTGTTGACACTCAGGGCCGCATTGAGAGATTCAACCGGCGATTCCAACGCCGGTAAGGCGGCACCACTTGAAATCGAGGGCTGCGGCCCTCGATTTCATTGTTTGGCATCATCGTTCTCTCCTCGCGTATTTCACCTGAACCAGCCCACGCTCCACTTTCACTGTAAGAGGCGAATTCTTGGCGAACCAGCCAGCTCACCTTTATGGCGGCCAAGCAGTAATTGAAGGCGTGATGATCCGTGGTCGCGATTTCTTCAGCCTCGCGGTTCGGCGCGAAGATGGAAGCATCGAGGACCTCCAGCAGCGGCTGAGCCCCATTTACAATGGACGCCTGCGACGAGTGCCATTTGCCCGCGGCGTTCTGACTCTCCTCGAAACGCTGATCCTCGGCATCAAGACGCTTCAGATATCCGCGGATCTGGCCGCGACCACCGCCGCCGAAAAGAAGGCCGATAGCGGGGGAATACCCGGCTGGATGATGGCAGCGACCCTGGCATTCTCCTTGGTGTTCGGTGTCGGGCTTTTCTTCCTGCTTCCGCTGGGCGTGGTACGGCTCCTTGAGCCGATGATCGGCAGTGGTCTGGTCAGCGAAGCCATCGAGGGTGCCTTGCGCCTGGGGATACTCGTGGGCTATGTAGCCGTCATCGGAATTATGCGCGACATCCGCCGCGTCTACGCCTACCACGGTGCCGAGCACATGACCGTGCACGCCTACGAGGCTGGACTGCCCCTGAACGTCGACAACGTTCGCAAGTTCGGAACACCCCATCCCCGCTGCGGGACCGCCTTCCTTCTGACAGTGGTCGTGGTCTCGGTGGCGGTTTTCATCGCCTTTGCCCTGCTGGAGTCTTCGTGGTGGTGGCGTATCGCCTCGCGCATCCTGCTTCTGCCGGTTATCGCGGCAGTGAGCTACGAGGTAATCCGGTTCAGCGGGAAGCACCAGGGAGCAATTATCGGTAAGGTATTGGCCGCACCAGGACTCTGGCTCCAGCGGCTCACCACCCGCCAGCCCGATGACGCCCAGATCGAGGTCGCCATCCGGGCCATGGAGACCGCCGTCGCCGCCGACACTCGTCGGGCCCTCTGATCCACAGACGAGTCTAGAATGAAACGCCGGAGCCCTCGCAGGCCCCGGCGTCTGTTTTGCCGATGATTGGCGGCGATTAGCAGAGGTTCCACCGCGGATTGCCCACCACCTGCTCCTGCAGGTAGGGAACGATCCAGTCGCGAACCTCGTTTTCGATGTAGAAGGTAGGCTCGATCAGCTCGCTCTCGTCCGAGATCAGCCCCTGCTTCAGCGCGAGCGACGCCACATCGGTGCCCGGCATGATGCTGACGCCGACCCGCAGGTTCGCCAGCGCTGGGTTGATCTGGCGCAGGAAGTCCAGTTTGTATTCCACCGACTCCCGCGTCTCCCCAGGCTCGCCGAACGTGCGGGCGATGACGTAGTGCAGCCCGCCCTCTTCCAGCAGCCTCGGTACCTCCAATTCGCCCTCCATCCGCTCTTCCCGAGAGCTGCCGTTGCCGGCCCGGTTGCCCAGCAGCACCAGCGCGCATCCGGCCTCCCGCATCAGCCCGATCAGCTCCGGGTCGCAGTTGAACGACGCCAACGGCGTGTTCCAGCGTATCCCCAGGTCGGCCTCGATGATTGCGCTGCACAGCGACTTCGCGTGTTCCAGCGGGCAGTTGAAGCCGTTGTCCACGAAGAATACCTTGCGGAGCTGGTACTTCTCCCAGAGTTCCCTCACCTCCGCCACCACCTCGTCGATGGGGCGGATCACCCGGTAGTCGGCCTCCGTCATCCCCTGTGTGGACGCTGGCGTCGGGTACGAGAAGCTGCCCAGCTTGGTCAGCACCCCGATGCCGAATCCGGCGTTGCGGTACTTGTCCATCTCCAGGGCGTCCAGCCGCGGACGGGTGGCAAATGCCGAGACGCACAGCCCCTCGTTCAGCACCACCTTGCCATCCTTGGAGTGGACCACGCCCGGCAGGTCGTAGACCGTCCGCTCGCCGATCTCGATGCGTTCGCAGATCTCTGCAAACGTCTCCCCGGCGTCGCCTGCCACCCCCAGGTCGGGGTTGAGGAACTCGTAGCACTGTTTCGGCAGGAGGCTGAATGCCGGTCCGCCAACGATGATCGTGGCGTTGGTGTTCTCGCGGATGCGGTCGATAACGTCCTTCGTGATCGGCAGCGCCCACTGCGTGTTCAGGTAGTTGTGGTTGCTCAGGTTGCGCAGCGAGATTCCAACGACGTCGGGCCGGTAATCCTTGACTACGCTTTCAATCTCGGCCAGGTAATCTTCGGCGAACATGAGGTCAACTACTTTGACTTCGTGCCGGTCCTCGTCTAGGTGGCCCGCGATGTAGGCCAGCCCGATGGGCATGGGCTGGGCGCTCATCCGGTTGTTCATCCGATCCTGCCGGTTGGTGGCGACGAGTAGGATGCGCATTCCAATCTCCTGCAGTGCCCCGCCCCTTCGGCCGGGCAGATTGGCCTATTATGGATTATCGCGCCCTCTTTGACAAAGATCGCCCCACTCCGGAAGGGTCTTGTAATGCGCTTCCTCCCTTGAGGAAAAGTGTTGGTGTCTGCCCCCGACTTGGCCGAGGTCGGTCGAGGGATGAGGGCGAATATCCCCCCGCTCTCTTCCACGGCACCCTCTGGTCAAAGGCCCCGCTACCGCGGGCCCAGAACCATACGCCAGTCCAGCGGCCCTCATGTACACACCCGTCATCCTCAAGGCAACCACTGTCCTGACTCAGGGCCATCGCATTTGGCCGGAGGGATTCGGTGTTTGCGCAGAGAATCGAGTACAGCTATCCGGGACGGGCGGACGTGAAGTAGATGAGGATTCTGAGCAGGAAAAAGGGGACAGAATTTTTCCCACGAGTTCCCATAGATTCCCATATTTTCCCAATTTGCCCGCTATTTCGCGTTATTTCCTATCTGCGCCCGTGCCGGTGGAACAAGATTTTTCAAATTCGGTCCCATTTCGGCCCATTCCTGCTTTTCCTGGCGTTTGGGCGGGCCTTGCCTCTGCGGCTGTCGGCTGACACCAGCCGGGGCGCAGAGAGGCATGCACAGGGATAGAGCACTATTTATCGAACACATGATCATATTTTATCGAAGGCCAGGAGGCTTGGCAAGCGGCAAATGTTATCTGGATATCCAAATGCGATTGCCCTGTGTCCTGACTCCAGCCCTCTTGCAAAACTCCACGTTTACCCGTAACGTAAGTACTGAGTACAAACGTTCTTATGCGCCGAATACCAGTTCAACATTGGCCCGCCAAAGGCAAGCATCGGAATTGGGGGAACTATCAGGAAATACAACCGCTACCCCATCCCCGTCAGCAGAATCCGACTCTGGCAGTTTGGCCGCAGGCGACCGAATTTCGGCGGAAATGAGCGGAAATATAAAATTTCCGCACCCAACCTTCTGATGCGCCGAATATCAGTTCACCATCGGCCCGTCAGAGGCAGGCATCGGAATTGGGAGAAACATCAGGATACACAGCCACAGCCTCTTCCCCGCCAACAGAACCCGACTCTGGTAGTTTGGCCGCAGGCGGCCGAATTTCGGCGGAAATGATCGGGAATGATCGGGAATATAAAATTTTCCGCACCCAACCTTCATTCCCGAAGGGCATGGCCCCGCGAAAACGGAGAGCGGAAATCCACAGTGTCGGCTCGACTCCACCCCGTCAATGACGCTGGACGAGATCGGACGCAATGGGACGGTTTGGGGCGTGCAGTAAAATTTTGTCCCGCGACGCTGGAAACCGGGCCCCCGCCGTAGCTGTCGAAAGCAGCAGGCGCCAATTTAGTGGGACAGCATCAGAAAAATGACAACTTTTGGGGACGGGTTTGAGATCGTTTTGTCCCACTACCCCTGATGCGTGTCGTTGCATCCAGGGTCTTTGAATCCTTTTTTCTATTTATTAGGATGGAGCTTGCTTGTATGGAGCTTGCTTATAGGGATGGAGCTTGAGCTTGCCCCCGCGATGGCCGCAGAACCCCGGGCAGTCGGAGCGGGGAGGGGAAATCGGCTGCAGTTCCGCCATTTTCTCCGGCCTGAAACCCGCCGCGTTTGGCCCCTGATTTCCGTCTTCGCCGCGATGAAATGGGTGATCGGCTTCTGATGCAAATGCCCAGAGTGTTGGTCGTAGCCAACTTGACAAATTATTTCGATTCCCTTTAGAGTTGCGGAAACTCAGCTTAGTCGGTGAGGTTATGGTTACGACCTTCAACGAAAACATGTTTGCCCCGGAAATCATGTACGATCCCTACACCTATTATGGTCAGCTTCGTGAAGAAGACCCGGTTCACTGGAACGAGCTGTACGAGCTCTGGGTTGTCACCCGCCACGATGATCTGGTCTGGCTGACCCGCAACCACGAGCTGTTCTCCAGCACCGTCTGGCTCAACGACCCGCGCGGGCCCTACCCCGCCATTAACGAGTCGGACAACGAGCTCTACGAGTACGTCCGCAACTACCAGGGAAAGCAGTTCATCCAGTACGACCGCCCCGACCATCTCGAAATGCGGAAGGTTGTGCACGCCTACTTCACCCCGAAGTCCATGGAAGAATGGCGCCCCTTGGTGCAGAACGCCATCAACGAGCTCTTGGACGAGGCCGACCAGAAAGACGACTTTGACATGATGCGCGACTTGGCCACGCCCCTCCCGGTGCTGGTCATCGCCGAAATGATGGGCGTGCCGAAGGCAGAGCGCCCGCACATCCGCGCAATCGCCGAGAAGCTCCTCGGCATCGCCCGCGGCGAGGCCGACCGCCTGCCCAGGCTGGTGGAAGGCATGGAGGAGATGCTCGAGTACGTCAACCCCATGATCGAAGAGCGCTTGGTCAAGCCCGGCGACGATTTCATCTCCGTCTTGGCTGGCGGCGAGAAAGCTGGCGTATTCACGCGCGAGCAAGCGCTGGTCAACACCTCTTTGCTGCTGCTGGCGGGACACGAGACCACCATCAACCTGATCTGCAATGGCACCCTGTCATTCATGCGCAACCGCGACCAGTGGGACATCCTGAGGGAAGACCCACAGGGCATGATGGTCAGAGCCACCGAGGAGTGCCTCCGCTACGACGCCCCGGTAAAGTCCATCCAGCGCCTTGCCTCGCAGGACATCGAGATGCGGGACAAGCTGATTAGGGAAAAGGACCGCATCCGCTGGTTCATCACGTCGGCCAACCGCGACCCCAACAAGTTCGAGCGGCCTGACGAAATGGACATCATGCGCTGGCCCAACCCGCATGTGGCGTTCGGCGCCGGCATCCACCACTGCTTGGGCGCCACCATCGCCCGTGTCGAGGGCCAGGAAGTGTTCCGCGAACTGGCCGAGCGCTACCCAGACATGGAACTGGTTCATGACGAGATGGAGTACGAATCCAGCATAACCTTCCGCTCCATCAAGCAGATGCCCGTCACCACCAACACCTCATCTGCTCATCCACCGGTATAGGAAAACTAAGCCCCCGGTCATTGGACCGGGGGCCTCTTTATTCCATGCAATCCAGGGCAAGCAAGGGGATGCAGGGCTGCGCGCCCCGAATCGTCAGGATAGGCTACTTGCTCCCGAACCGGTTAAAGGAGCTGACCTCCTCCGCAGGTGTGCGTTGCGTCGGGCCGAAGCTGCCGCGAGGATACCCCAGCGGCGTCAGGCACACCGTTTCCACATGCTCCGGAATTCCAAGCCACTCCTTGATCTGCTCCTCGCCCCGGATGTGCACTGTCGTGATGCGCGTCCCAAGCCCAAGCGCACGGGCGGCCAGGAACAGGTTCTGAATCGCCAGCCAGATCGACGACGCATAGCGCCCCCGCTCGATGGGCTGTCCTGGCGTGTACGGGGCCGATCCCTTGGAATGATCGACGCACACCAGGATCATCGCCGGAACCTCAGGCATCCGATTGGCCAGGTGCCGGGCCTGCCGGTACGCCGGGGGCTCATTGGGGCCGGGCTCTGCGCCCTGGGCTCCCAGCCATATATCCCGGTACAGTCCGCCGATCTTCTCAATCAGGTCCCGATCAGTGATGGCGATGAAGTGCCACGGCTGGGTGTTTCCACCGCTGGGAGCCCGGATCGCCGCGTCTATGATCTTTTCGATGTCCTCCCGCGACACGGGGTCGCGGCGGTAGCGCGTGATCTGCCTCTGGCTGTAGATCGCTTCCATCACACCGATTTCTTCGGCCATTGCCATAACACACCTCCGGATGAGATGACTGTGCCTGCCTACTTTTGAGGCAGTTCAGGGTAATCTAAACAGGTGGACGGCGCCTGTGCCACTCGGTGGCCTGCTCGTACGCGTGGGCCACTCGGAACAGCGTCTCCTCGGCGAAGGGTTTGCCGACGATCTGCAATCCCAGCGGCAACCCCGACCCGGTGAATCCGCAGGGCACGGATATCGCAGGAACGTTGGCCAGATTGAAGGGTCCTGTGAAGCTGATGCGCGCGTTCAGTCCGGCCGCCGCCATTTCCTTGCTCGGAACCCCCGGGATGCTCTCCACAGGCGGCGCGGACCCGACGCCGGAGGGCAGCACCAGTACGTCCACCTCATCAAGTGCCGCCAGCACCTGCTCCCGGAGCATCGCACGCAGCTTCTGCGCCTTGTTGTATGCCTGCGCCGGGATAATGAGGCCGGTCAGAAAGCGGATCTGGTTGTTCCGGTCCAGCTGCTCGAAGTTGGGCTCGAAGGTCTGCCGGTGCAGGTTGGCCCACTCCACGCCGATGATCGTCATACTCAAGGCACCGGCGGAAGGCGCCAGCGGGACCGATACCTCGCGGGAACCAGCTCCCAACTCCCCAAGCGTGCCGATGGCGGAGGTGACGGCGGATCGCATCTCTGGATCCAGGTTGGGAGCATCCATCCGCTCCGTGAGGACGCCCACTTTCAGCCCGCTGATGTCACCGGTAAGCGCCGCACGGTAGTCAGGCACCGGAACGTTCCAAGTGTAGGGATCTTTGGGATCGTGTCCCGCGATGGCTTGGAAAGTGATGGCCGCGTCCTCCACCGTTCGGGAGATGGGGCCGACGGTGTCCATCGACCACGAGCCGCCCATCACACCGTGGCGGCTGACTCGTCCGTAGGTGGGCCGAAGCCCAACCAGCCCGCTGAAGTTGGCTGGGCTGCGTATGGAGCCGCCGGTATCTTCGCCCAGCGATGTGGCGCACAGAAACGCTGCGGTCGCGGCGCCGGAACCACTGCTGGACGTGCCCGGGTTGCGGGTCGTGTCCCACGGATTGCGGGGAGTGCCGTAGGGGTGATTGTAGATGTCGGCCATGGCAAACTCGCTCATGTTGAGCTTGCCCAACAGCACGGCTCCTGCCGCGTTCAGCTTGGCCATTACCGTGCTGTCCTCGTCCGGTACGAAATCACGCAGTATTGATGATCCGCCCGTTGTCACCATTCCGGCGGTATAGAACTGATCTTTTACCGCCACTGGCAGACCGTGCAGTGGCCCGCGGTAGTTCCCCGCAGCGATTTCAGCCTCCGCCCGACTGGCCGATGCCCTGGCGTGGTCCCTCAGGACGGCGATGTAGGAATTGAGCTGGCCGTCTACCGCGTCGATGCGTTCCAGGTAGGCCTCGGTCGCCTCCACTGGCGACACCTGCCGCGATTCTATGTGCCGGGCAAGTTCCGACGCACTGAGGAAGGGAATTTCGCTCCGTTCCATTGAAAGCTCCTGGCCGTTCGCGTTCCCTTTGTCATAAAAGGACCGTATAACCAAGCCGTCACGGACGGGAAGGATTGGAACAAGGCCAATGGTTTTAGCCTAATCTTCGGGGACGGTGGCGACCAGCCGGCCGCCCTCCACCGCTACGGGGAATGTGGTCATCTTGGAATTGGGGCCATTGATGCAGACCCCTTCCGTCTTCTCGAAGCGCCAGCCGTGGTCGGGGCACATGAACACGTTGCCCCAGTCAATTACCTCGCCCATCTGGTGCGGGCAGACGGTGGAGAGCAGTTGGTAGACGCCCTTTCGGTTTTTCGCTAGGTAATAGGACCAATCACCGATTTCGACCTGCGCCGGCAGCCTGTTGAATGAAGATTCGGCGCCGATGTCCACCTTGATTTCTTTGTAATCCGCCATGCCGCCTCATCCTTGACAGTCATTGGTATCGGCCGGATACGATTCAGCCGAGACGACGCCAGTATACCCCAAATCCAGTGTCAATGAGGCAACGCCACAGGGTATTGTGGGTTCCCTCGGATAGCCTTTCGGCCTTGGTCTTCCCAAGCGCAATTCTCTCCCTGCGAGAACTGATGCATGGCGGAAACCAGACACCGGTGTGCGGTCGCGGAAGGCGGCAGAAGATACCTTCAGCCCACCCAGACGCGATACTGCCTCCGGACATCAGCCCCTTGCTTGGGGAGGCAAAACCTATATATAATGAAACATATGTTTTGTACGATCACGTCTGGTCCCTGGCCGGTTGCTTGCAGATCCTTTCATCGTATCCTGCAAGCGTCATGAATTGTCCGCAAATGTCCGAAAGTAGAAAGATTCCTGTGTCAGCCGGACATTTGCCGGCAACCTGGCAGGAACAACAGCAAAGTCCCTTTTCCAGCAGAAATGAGATGCAATGCAACTGAAGTAGATAGTTATTTAAGTTTCCCGGCCTGGTGTTGGCCCGTTCCGGTATCCGACAGTGCGCAGTTCTTTCCCCCGCCCGCATCTTCCTGTTACCTCACTGCAGCGGACGGTTATGTCGAGGCTGTCCATGCCTTGACGGACAGAGGCGAATGCCGCAGTATGTTGCCACTCCGATGACATATTGGGAGGCGGATATGGCCGACTTGTCTAAAGAGGACATCCAGGCACTGGGACGCGCAGTGGGCTTGGACATCCAGGAACCGGAACTGACCGAGGTAATGTACAGTCTTAATGCCCTCCTCGAGTCCTTAGACGCGATCAACCCGCCCGGCCTCGAGAACGTGGAGCCGCTGCCTATCATTTTGCCTCCCGCTTAGGGTGGTTCCTTCGTTCCAACCCCCAAGTTGCCAACTCGGAGGGACTGATGGAAAAGTCAGAGCTCCCCTTTTTATCTGCGTCCGAGCTTTCGAGACTCATCGCATCGAGAGAGGTCTCGCCCGTTGACGCCACCGAGGCGTATCTCGACCGCATCGACTCCCTTGATTTCAAGTTTAACGCTTACCTGACGGTTACCCGCGAAATGGCAATGGACGCCGCCCGTGAGGCTGAACGCGAAATATCGGCAGGCAATCACCGCGGCCCGATGCACGGCGTGCCAGTGGCGGTTAAAGACCAGTTCCTAAGCGCCGGTGTCCGCTCTACCGGAGGCTCGCGCATCCTGGTCGACTACGTGCCGGACGAGGATGCCACCGTCATCGCCAACCTGAAGCAGGCCGGTGCCGTCTTGCTGGGCAAGACCAACCTGACCGAATTCGCCATCACTGGCTTCTCCCACCGCTTCAGTACTCCGCGCAACCCGTGGGACCTTAACACCTACGCCGGTGGCTCCAGCAGCGGCTCTGGGGCGGCAACGGGCGCGCATCTCTGCGCCACTTCCCTTGGGGAGGATACCGGCGGCTCCATCAGGTTCCCCGCTACGTGGTGCGGCCTCGTCGGGGTACGACCGACCTGGGGTTTGGTCAGCCGGTATGGCGTGATGCGGGGCGTCTGGTCCATGGACACCGTTGGTCCCATTTCACGCACCGTTGAGGACGCCGCTATAACCCTGGGAGCAATTGCCGGCCACGACCCCAGGGATGGCCATACCTCATCGGAGCCCGTGCCGGACTACCGCGCAGCCCTGGGCCAGGGAATAGAGGGCCTCAGGATAGGTGTGGTCACCGAGCAGATGGAATCGGAGTTGGTCGACTCCGACGTGCGCAGCGTGGTTGAGCGCGCCATTTCCGTCCTTGGGGAGTTGGGCGCTACGGTTGAAGAAGTGTCGTTGCCTCTAGCGGCAGTCGCCGGCCCGATTTCTGGAACTCTCCTGGCAGTGGAGCCGGCCAGCAACCACGCCAAATGGGTCCACGAGAATATTGACGATTACGGCCACGACGACCGCATCCTGCTACTGACCGGCAGCGTGATGCCCGCCCGGTACTACAACAAGGCCCAGAAGATCAGGGAACTTATCCGCCGTCAGGTGATTGATGCGTTTGGCAGTTATGACGCGCTGGTCTTCCCCACTGCGGGCAGAGGAGCGCAGCCCATCCAGGATGATCCGGCCGTCACCAGCAAGGAGACCTCGTCCCGGCTGCCATTCCTGTTCACCCGGCTGTTCAACCTGGCCAGCTGTCCCGCAATGTCCGTACCCTGCGGCTTCGACGACCGAGGTATGCCCGTGGGGCTCCAGATAGGAGGCAAGCCCTTCTCCGAGGAAACACTGTTCCGAATTGGCCACGCCTATGAGCAGGCTACCGACTGGCACACCCGGCGCCCTGCTGCGGTCGCCTGACCTGACTTCTCCCCGGTATCACCACTGCCGTAACTTCGCGACAGTACACGACGAAAAGAAGGCGGCGCAACAAAAGCGCCGCCCCTTTCTGTGATGGTTGTTCTTGGCTGCTATTGGGCGGGATACATCTTGTCGGCCAGCGCCTCCTGCCAGACAGCGTCGACCAGTAGGATGCTGTCGATGGCCCGCAGGCGGTAATAACTGTCCGACACACCGGGCGGGTCGCCGCCGTCTGCCACTGTTTCGGCGGCGCCCAGCAGCATGCGGCGGGCAACCACGATGGCCATGTCGCTGGCAGCCAGATTCTCTGTACTGCGGTCTACGATGGCCCCCATGCTTTCCTGGACCGCCTGGTCCTGGGTGTTGATGCCCTCGATGCCGGTGAACGTCTCGTATTTCTGTACCTTGCGGTCGATCATCCAGTCGTTGTCGCGGTTGCGGATGGCCCGGTAGTTAGAGTCCAAGTCGTCTGGGCCGCGGCCGAGTTGACGCTCCAGGTCCCGGTCCTCCTGAGACAATGGTTCCTCGCCAAAGCTGTACATCCAGTTGAAGACCATGGTGTTATCGTCGTCGGTTGGGACCCAGCAATGACCTGCGATCAGGGTGCGAGGGGCCTGCCCCTGGAGCCCGAACTGCGATGGCCGCATCTGGTGAAACGGCAGGACGTAGTGGTACGAGCGGACAAAGTTCTTTCCCTCGCCCTCCAATTCCCGTACCCCGGCGTACCGGTAGCCGTAATCCGTCCGGTCCACTTCCACCTTCGGGGCCTTCCCGGTCACAAAAGCCGTGTCAATGCCGAATCCGGGACGGGTGGTGTTCTTGGTGACGCGGCGGTGGAGGATCGGAGCGTGGGCCGTGTCGATACCTCCCTCAAGACCCTGCAGCCAGTTGCACTCCTGGCGGTTCTTGGTTATAAGCCGGTGGCTGTCCGGCACCTGGGTCCATTCGAAGCGGGGAGGTGGAGGCTGGCGGTCTGCAGGACCCATATAGGCCCAGACCACGCCACCCATCTCCACCACCGGGTACGAGACGGCCTTGACTTTGGTGTGATAGTCGCTGTCCTCTGCCTCGTTCATCATGTGAAGGCAGTTACCCGCCACGTCGAACTTCCAGCCATGATAAACACAGCGCAGACCGCCCTCTTCGTTGCGGCCCAGAAAAAGTGATGTACGCCGGTGTGGGCAGAACTCTTCCAGCAATCCCACCTGTCCAGAGGAGTCCCGGAAGGCGACCAGCTCCTCACCCAGAAGCCGCACCCGTACCGGAGGACAGTCCGGCTCGGGCAACTCGTCGCATAACAGGGCAGGCATCCAGTAGCGTCGCAAGGTGTCGCCCATGGGCGTGCCGGCTCCCACGAGCGTCAATCTTTCGTTGTCGGTTTTGGACATGACCATTTGAGGCCTCCTCTCCACGCGGGTTAATACACACATCCGGCGGGCAGGCCGCATGCCCGATTTTGCAACGATTCTACCCGGTGGGCGGGGGCTTGTCATCTTGTCCCCGATTGACAACGGCAGGCGGCGTTCCTAGAATCGAAAGGGATTGGTATTGAAAATGGGCAGGTCAGCAGTGGATGACTACCGCTAGACAGTTGTACGCATTGCAGGAAGTGGATCTCGATCTCGATAGGGTGTACAAGGCCCTTGAGGAGGCTGAGGAAGAACTGAAGATTGAGGTTTCCATAGAGAACTTGGAGACCGCTCTTCAAGGCGAGCAGGAGAGATTGCAGGATGCAGAGTTGTTGCAGCGGGATAATCAGATGGAAATCGAATCTCGCCGCGAGCGCTCCGAGGCCTTGGAGACCCAACTTTACGATGGATCGATGATAAACGCCCGTGACTTGGAAGCCCTCCAGCATGAGGCGGCCAATGTCCGACAGCTCCTCGAGCAGGACGAAGCGCTGTCCCTCGAACTTTCGATACAAGTAGAAGAAACCAGGTCCAGCTATGTCACTCTCAACCAGCAGCTCACGGAGACCAGGTCCCGCTGGGAGATGCAGCAGGCTGAACTGAACCGCAAGGTATCGGACCTTCGCAAGGAACAACGGGAGTTCGAGAAGCAGCGAGAGTTGCTGGCTTCCAGGTTCGATCCTGCAACACTCCAACGTTACGAAACCCTACGCAAGTCCAAGGGCGGCCGTGCCGTGGCCAAGGTGGAGCGCGATCTCTGCCAGGGCTGCCGGATGTCCCTGCCAACCCAACTGCGGCAGCGCGTAAAGAGCGGCAGGCAGACGGTGAATTGCAGCAGCTGTGGCCGGATGCTTTTCGTCGAGTAGTTCTTCTGTCTTTCCGGGTTCCGGCAGAACGCCCAGTTTCGAAGCGCTTATTGCCGAGAGAGTACGGTGTTCTGGCAGCCCCGTTCCGCGATGAGAATTGGATTGACCGCTGAATTTGCCCGTGCTAGATTTGCGAAGGAGGCCCAAGCGGACTGGGTGACCGCCCTGGCGCTGGCTATAGTTGCTGGGGAGGAAAGTCCGGGCTCCACCGGGCAGGGTGCTGGGTAACGCCCAGGCTTTCGCTAAGGATCAGTCTGGAGCGGAAGACGGAAAGTGGCACAGAAACATACCGCCCCGTTTCTTTAGGGGATCGGGGTAAGGGTGAAATCGGGCGGTAAGCGCGCCCGGCCGTCTGCGGTGACGCAGCGGCGGTCAAACCCCACCTGGAGCAAGGCCAAATAGAGGGACTATGAGCGTCCGGCTCGTCCCCGGGTTGGCTGCTTGACCACGGCGGCAACGCCGTCCCGGTACCGCGGGTCCCGGCCCAGGCCGGGGGGCTAGATAGATGGTCACCATCCCGGTTTTTCCGGGATACAGAACCCGGCTTACAGGTTCGCCGGGCCTCCCGTTACAAATCCATGCTCTTATCACCAATTTAACTCCTTTATTTTTGCAATCTACAGACAAACAGTTGTAATGTTCGCCATCCGCTGGTGCTCGAGCTGTATCCATTGTGTGCCACACATAGGTACCCAGTTTGTTGGTAAGACCTTCTTGCGTCTCATGACGCACGGTACAAGCAAACTACCGCAGGGTCTTTTAATTGTGTGGGGGTAGGCCGATTAACAACAGGGTCTCCCAAGCCTTCCAGCCGTAGTGTCGCAGGGTCGCCGATATGTTTTTCACCCCACTCAGCCGCAGCACACCGATGAATAGGTTGCGCAACGCCGCCAGCAGTTGCGGCGCCCCCAGTCCTCACCTGGCTCAAGTCCTCGCCGAATACCACATCCCTCACCCAGTGCAGCCGGTTTTCTATCCTCCAGTACCCCCGCCAGATCTCCAGCAACCTGGCAGCATCCGCCTGTTCCGGTGGGAGACTGGTGATGGCGTAAGCCCGCTCCACCGTCTCCCTGCCCCTGTGCCTCCTGTTGCCCCCTTGTGCCTTGCCTCCTGGTGCCTCCTGGTTCGTTCCACGCAGCAGACCTGTCCCAAACCGGCCAATCCAAGTACCCGTTCAAGGCTACCGATGCCCACAATCGCCGGTGTTCCCACCGGTCCCCATGACCGCCCTCCAGGCTCGCCTCGCCAAAGCTCTCGCCCCAATGAGGATGTTCGAACAGCAGGCTCACCGCCTCTTTCACCCCAGGCTGGTTGTCCTTCACCACCCAGAGGTAGTCCCCGCCTTGCTCCAGGATGCTACGGCTCAAATCCAGCTGTGCGTAGAGGGCGTCCCCAGTAACCACCCTGCCTTTGAGTTCCAGTTCGGCCAGTACTCCGGAGGCCATCCCCAGTTCACTTTCCTTGCGATCCCCTGACCCCCCTTTTGTCCCAGTACCAGGCCGCTCTCCCCAGCATATGCCGCCACCAGCCTGACCCCGGGCAATTCACCGCCGTGTATCCCTCGCAGGGCCTTGCCGTCTATGGCAATGGTGGCAGCCCTCTCCCCCAGGCACTCTTGAGCCCAGCGGCCCAGGGCTGCCTCTAAAGCGTCAGCATCCAAGCGCCGAAACACATGATGCAAAGTGGCCACACACGGGGTCCGCTCCCGGCTGAATCCCAGAGACTGCGCTAACTGGGGGTGATCCCGGCCCCACTGGGCGATGGCGTACAAACTCCTGGCGCCGCCCAGCATGGCGCATACCGGCAGGGCCAGAAATGCCGGCAAGGGATGGCGCACTCCCTTGGGACTCCGGGGATCCTCCACCTCACTCAGGGCATCCAGCAGCCCAGGCCCCCAATCGCCAGCACTCCCATTCCACACAACCTTCCTCCACACTCCCGGTAAATCTCTCCTGATTATCCAACAACCCAAGCGCCCCTTTCTGCAATTAAAAGACCCTGCAGGGCAATCGCGTCATCAAGGCTGGAATCTCATTTCGCTGTCATTCGCCCCTTGCCAAGTCTGCGCATCTTTGTACAACATATGTTCTATGTATATGACAGGTGGCAAACAGAACCCGACTGACATCCCGGTGGGCCTGCTTTTAACCAGTGGCCAGCCCGGAATGGCGGAAATGAGCGGAAATGAGCGGAATAAGAAAAAAACAGCCCCTGCAAACCGGCAATGCCAGCTCCTCCGCCCCAACCTGCTCAGCTGCTGAAATCAAGACGCGATTGCCCTGAAGACCCTGCAAACTACCTGCAGGCGGTTGCCGGATTGGGTATCGTTGTTTATGATAGTCAAGTTGGCCGCTCATCATTCCTGCAACATTTTCAGGAGTTCTTAAGACGTGTTTTGGGACCTGCATTGCCATTCCGTTTCCTCTGATGATTCCCGTGCAACGGTTGACCAATACGTCAAGTGGGTGCAGGTTCTGCGCAAGAGAAATTACGTTGTCGACGGAATCGTCCTGACCGAGCATCGCAAGTTCGACTTCGATAAGGACTATTCAGATCTAGCCCGTCAGTACGACTTGCTGATCCTGAAAGGATCTGAATTGGACACCCGGTATGGCCACTTTCTCGTGTACGGTGTGACCGAGCCTCTCACCAAGGACATTGATTTTTCCGACGTGCGAATGGACGCCCGCGAGTTGATGCAGGCGGCCAGGCAGAACGACGCCATTGCAATTCCTGCCCACCCGGGACGCTTCGGTATTGGACTGACCGAGTACATAAAGCAGGGTGAGGCATTCCCCGCCGTCGACGTGGTGGAATTGTTGAATGGAGGGGGACGGGCCGGTGAGAATGAGCGGGCGGAGGAGCTCTGCCAGCAGTTCGGCTATACGGGGATCGGAGGCAGCGACGCGCATTTCACCAGTCACATCGCCACCTGCATGACTGACTTTCGGGCCAATATCGCCAATGAGATTCAGTTGGTGGACGCCCTTCTGAGCAAGGAATTTCAGCCGGTCAGGCTTGAGGCCACCGCGACCGTCGCGTCTGCCTGACGGGACCCCCTTGGCCCGGAAAGAGGCCCAGCTGTAGAATCCGGAGTGAGCCGCATGACGTTGGACTTGAACTACGACCGATCATTGCACGAAAAGGAGCACCGGGCCGGCCCATTCGAGATTACCCCTGAAATGATCCAGGCTGTGAACGACAGTCTTGGTGAAAAGGGAGCGGCGTTCAATTCCGACGAGGGTGCCAAAGTAGGCGGCTATCGTGGAATGATTGCTCCTCCAACTCTCTGCTCCATCTTTGTGCGGGAAGTACAGCTGCCGGATGTCGGCGTCGAGTTCGGACGAACTCAGATGCATGCTGGACAGCGAGTGCAGCCGATAGCTCCCATCTACGCAGGCGACCGAATCACCGCATCCTCCCATCTCAAGGATGTATACGCCAAGACCGGACGCTCAGGCACAATGGTCTTTATCGTGTGGGAGACTACCTTTCGCAATCAGGATGGCGAGGTGGTGGCTGAGGTGCAGGAATCCTTTGCCCGCCGTGAGTGAGTCTGCCTGATGGCTTATTCTTGCGGGGCGCCGTCCCGATTAGTTGAGTCAAAACACAAGAGGCCAAAGAGAAATTGCCTTACTTTGAAGATCTGGAACTTGGAGACCCGGTGGGGCCCATAGAAACCGTGGCTACAGACGAGAGCGTGGCCGGTTTCTGCGACGTGTGGTCCCCGCCTTCGCCTAACCGGTTTACCGACGTCCAGACCGCTCTCGATTCGGGCATGGCGGGCCCTATCGTGCCAGGGATAATGGCCATGGCCATGATGGCACAGTTGCTTACTGACTGGGCTGGTCCCGACTCCATCCGTGACCTTGATGTTGTATTCCGGCAGCCCGTTCCCCACAACTCCCCGTTGACCCTCGAGGCAACGATTACCGATCTCCGCCAGGAAGACGGACAGAACCTGGCCGAGTGCGATATCCTGATGCTGGGCAGCAAGGGGGAGAGGCACGTGGGAGGCAGGGCTCTGGTTTCCCTTCCCAGTAAGGAGCAACCCTAGACCGAACTCCACCCTCGCAGTTCGTTGGCTCTCGAGGGACCACGGCTGGGTGAAAGCCATGTTGCACCGATTGCGCCAAGTTAATTTCGTCGTGGACGATTTGGACTATGGGACAGGTCTTTACGACAGTTATTTGGGCATGAGGGTGATTCAACGCTCACGCGCACCCGATGGCCACCGGGCGGTATTGCATGCGGGAGACGGCACGTTCGTTGAACTCTGGCACCCCGATATGGGGGAGGCGGAATCTGCGGCCTTCACAGAGAACCGAAGGCAAGGACCGTACGAATTAGTGTTCGAAACTCGGGACCTCGAAGCCCTGCTGGCAAATGTCCGACGAGTCGGAGTGAGGCATAGTGGTGTATCTCAACGCCCAGGTCGGCGCACCGTGGAGCTTGACGCTGCGGCTACCAACGGGGCCCTGGTGCGCATCGTTGAGGTGGAGCCGGGAGGAAATCCCTGGCCCACCGCTGGCGAAGACTGGCCCTCATCGCCGCCGCCTGGCACGCTGCGGCTGCGGCAGATCGCCGTCTTGGTACGCGATCTCGACCTCGCGCTGGGTCGTTGGTGCGATATGTTCCAGTTGCGGGCGACCAAACGTTTTGAGGTCAGCTTCACTGATCTCGAGATCGCAGTAATACCATTGAATGGTAGGGACACGTTCATAGAGTTGGCCCAACCCACCGGACCAGACGCGCCCTCGCAGCGTTTCCTTGATCGGTATGGCGAGGGAATTTACCTAATCATATACGAGATCGCTGATTCCCTGGCGATGGACGGTCATTTGCTGGAAAAGGGCGCTAAGTACACGTCATCGCGACAGACTGCCAATTACACAAACCTTGGATTTAATAGCATATGGCTGCACCCAGCAGGACTCATGGGCGCTTTCACCCAGCTTTCCCAGGTCTTTGCTGGCGAAAACCCGTGGCCACCAGCAGGTGACGAATGGTACTTGGAATAGGCCTACAATAACCCCGGAGCGTAAGGCCGCGGGACTGCGTCCCAAATTGACACCGAAACTCGGTTAGTGATATCTTTCACATAGTCCGGCGACATAATCGCACGGAGTTTTTTTATGGCACTGAAAATTGCTGTTTTGGCCAAGCAGGTTCTGGATCCAGAAATGCCCATGGCAGCTTTTCGCATCGACGAGGACGCCAAGCGCGTGGTACCGCCGGCGAATATACCTCCTGTCGTAAACGGCTTTGATGAGAACGCTGTGGAAGCCGCCCTGCGGATTAAGGACGCCCAGGAGGCCACGGTAACTGTCATTTCAACGGGTTCCAGCTTCGCCTTGGACGTGATGAAAAAGCCGCTGTCCATGGGAGCCGATGAACTGGTCCTTCTACAGGACGATGCTTTCGACAACACTATCGACAGCTTCCAGACGGCCCAGTTGCTAGCGGCGGCTATACGTAAGCTGGAAGGCTTTGACCTGATCATCTGCGGGCGACAGGCATCTGATTGGGACAACGCCCAAGTTCCCCTAGGGGTAGCTGAAATTCTTGGCATTTCATGCGTATCGTTGGGTAAGAAGGTCAATGTGGTCGACGGAAAGGCCATTGTTGAGCGCATTGTTCCGGATGGATTCCAGGTCGTTGAGGCGCCACTTCCCGCCTTGGTTACGGTTAGCAACGAGTTGGGACAGCCGCGGTATCCCACCCTGCGGGGAATTATGGCAGCCACCCGTAAGCGCCCAACGGTGTGGAGCAAGGCGGACCTGGACTTGGACGATTCCCAGTCTGGGGTGCGGATCACACTCCGGCAATTGTTCATACCTGTCAGCGACCAGGACTGCGAGTTCGTCGAGGGCGAAAATGCGGCCGACGCAGGGAGACAGCTGGCTCTAAAATTGCGTGAGGCCAAAATAATCTAACGACACTTCTGAATCGAATCTCGAAGGGAAAGTTCTCCCAACGAATTCTCTGTATTCACCGTTTGCATTTTGGTTCTGGAGGCGCAATGGGTGACGCCACTGGTGTATTGGTAATTGGGCAATCCTCAGCGGATACGCTGGACTCGACTGCTGCCGAATTGCTGGCAGCGGGCCGTGCGGTTTCTGAATCTCTAGGCGAAGAATTGTCAATCGCAGTCTTGGGAGACTCCGTGGACGGACCGGCTCAGCAGGCCATCTCTCATGGCGCCGACCGGGTATACGCGGTAACCAGCCCGCTACTTTCCGACTACAATGCTGACCTGTACTTGTCAGCCTTGGATTCCCTGTGCCGCGAGACGACTCCCCGCGTTGTGTTGGTGGCCCGCACGGCCGAGGGCCGCGAACTGGCGCCTCGGTTGGCCTTCCGCTTGGGAGTGGGTCTGGCCCAGGATTGTCTCGAGGTCTCGGTCGACGAATCGAGCAAGACTTTACTGGCCAACCGCCCAGTATATGGTGGCAACGCCATAGCCGTAGTGAGCTGCGAGCACACACCGCAGATTGCCGCAATCCGGCCCAAGGCATATGAACCCACAGAGATGGACCAGTCCCGGCAGGGGCAGGTGGTGTCCTTTCCAGTTGAACTGGACCCATCTCAGGCACGAACGCGCGTGGTTGAAACAGTTAGGGAGGAGTCCGAGGGCGTAAAGCTTGAGGATGCCCGCGTAGTGGTCTCCGGCGGTCGCGGGCTGGGCGGCCCCGAGCCGTTCTCAGGCTTGGAAGATTTGGCCAAGCTGCTGGGCGGAGCCGTGGGTGCATCCCGGGCAGCTGTGGATTCCGGATGGGTGCCCTCCTCCTACCAGGTGGGCCTGACCGGAAAGTCCATCACTCCCGATCTATACATTACCGTTGCCATCTCCGGAGCCAGCCAGCACATGGCCGGTTGTTCCGGGGCCAAATGTATCGTCGCCATCAACAAGGACGCCGACGCCAACATATTCAAGGACGCGCGGTATGGCGTTGTCGGCGACTGGGAAACCGTGCTTCCAGCCCTGACCGAAGCAGTCCGTGAATTGATGGACAGCTAAACTAAAGCCACGGTGGAATCTACATTTCTGAAGTGATGAGAGCAGGTCAGCGCTGCCAAGTAAAGCTCTCCTGTCCGCACGTTGAAGTCAGTCCCCCATCCCTAGGTACTCTTCAAATGCGCATTTCACCTTGGCCTCGGTTTGGGTTGCGGTTCGCTCGAAAAGAGCCAAGTACAGGATATTGGAATAGGGGCGCACCACTGTGCGCCCCTATTCCAATATCAAGTTATCGATGAGGCGTATCGACCCGAGGTGCGCGGCTGTCGACAGCATAGCGCCTTGTTCCGCCGAATCCAGTTCCTCAAGCAGATGCGGAGAGGCAAGGCTAACGTAGTCGATGGCTCCAAGCATCGGCTCCGCTCCCAATTCCTGTCGAACGGCATCCCGAATCTTGGATGCGTCCGTTTCGCCCGTCTCCCAGAGTTTTCGCCCTGTTGCGAGGGCTCCGAACAATGCGGCCGCCGCATTGCGTTGCCCTGGATTGAGACGAACGTTCCGGCTGCTCATCGCTAGTCCGTCGGCTTCGCGGACCGTCGGCAGCACGATGATTTCGATGCCCATATCCAGGTCCCGCGCCAGCTTTCGGACAACTACGGTCTGCTGTCCGTCCTTCTGTCCAAAATAGGCACGCTCCGGCTGCACGATGCCGAATAGCTTGGCTACCACCGTAGCTACCCCGCGAAAGTGGCCCGGACGGGCAGCACCCTCCAAACAGTCGGCAATGGGGCCAACGTCTACCCACGTGTCGAACCCCGGCGGGTAGACCTCGGTGACATCAGGTACGAAAACTATGTCGGTCCGGTGCTGGCGAAGCATTTCCAAATCAGCGTTCAAGTCGCGAGGATACTCTGTGAAGTCCTCGCCTTCGCCGAATTGCGTTGGATTGACGAATATGCTGACAGCGATGGTTGCCGAGTCGGCGCGAGCTTTGTCTACCAGCGAAAGGTGCCCGTTATGCAGTGCACCCATTGTCGGCACCAGCCCCAATGGCCGCGCGGATTCGTGGCAGAGTCGGCGCATCTCGTCCTTCGAATTCACAATTTGCATAGACTCGTTCGCCTGCGGAATTGCTAAGCCGGAAGCTCGGACACTGCCGGGATTCCCCCCAGCCCGGTAGCGAGTCTCACGGCACGCAGAACTGCACGGGCCGAGACTACTGCGGCTGCGGCGCCCAGAGTGGTCAGGTCAACCTCGTCCTGGAATTCGCCGGAAGCCATAGCGAACATAGTATCTCCGTCCCTAATGGTGTGGCAGGGATGGATGGTCATTGATAAACCGTTATGGCTTACTCGCGCCATGTAATTGGCCTCCTCCCGGGTCAGGCGCGCGTCGGTGGCCACCACACCGATGGTGGTGTTGACCGGACCTGAAGGCAATGGGACTGAGCATTCCTCGAGCAGGATTCCCACCGGGTCGTCGAATCTGCCATCTTCGCGTCGTGGCCCAGCGACCAGCTGTCCAGTGTGCGGGTCTCGAATTCCACCGATGGAGTTCACTGCCACCACCGCGGCAACGGTTGCGCCGCCCGGAAGGCGCAGGGAAGCAGTGCCGAGGCCTCCCTTGCAGGAACGGTGAGTTCCACCTGTCTTGGCCACCGTGGCACCAGTGCCTGCGCCAACAGTACCCTCTGACAGGGGCCCTTGAGATGCGGCATCACAGGCGGACCTTCCCTCCTGTGGCCCGGGACGCACTTTTGAAGTTATCAGACCAAGGTCGTAGATGATGGCCGACGAAACTATGGGAACAATGACGTCTGGGGTTACTCGGTATCCAATGTCGTGTTCCTCCAACCATGCCATCACACCCGTCGCGGCGTCCAGGCCGAAGGCGCTTCCCCCGCTCAATGACACGGCAAAAAGCTGGTCGACCCTTCGGGCTGGTCGCAGGAGATCAGTTTCTCGCGTGCCCGGCGAGCCGCCGCGGACATCCACCCCGCCTACGGCGCCCTTGCGGCACAGCACCACGGTGCAGCCCGTGGCGTTGTCTAGGTCGGTGTAATGACCGGCTTCGATGCCGGGAACCGATGTGATGGTCTGGTTCAACGCAGCGTCCTGTGGTCAATCAGAGGCGGCAGGAAGGAGGGATCAGGCCGGTTCCGTCCTGTAGTCGGGAAACGGCGTCAGGAGGACAATGATTCCCGCGATCGCCGTTAGTATTCCAACGTAGACGTACATTGAACCGTAGCCGCCGAGATTGTCAATGATATAGGCAACAAAGAGAGTGGACGCGAATCCGACTGCTCCGTTTATTCCGAACACTAAACCCGCCACAGTGGCCTCCGTGCCTCGCTCTGCTGCGTCCAGGATTCCTGCCAGCATCACCTGATGGAGTGCGAAGCTGAACAACCCCAGCGCCGCCATTACCACCGGCACCAGGAAGCCGTCTCCAGCTGGTATAACCAGGAAGGGCAGGAACGCGGCCAGCGCAAGCCCAGGCACCAAAATCTGCTTGCGGCCCAATTTGTCCGACAATTGGCCCAGGATTGGCGAAGAGATCGCCCCCGACCCGGTGAGCAGCGCCATCTGGAAACCGGTCCAGAAATACGAGTAGCCAAGACCGCCGTCTTCCGGAGAGTTCTCAAGGTAGAAAGGGCTCCAGTCGAACATTGCGCTGGTGGCTACGCTCCGGAGGCTAGCGGCCACCAGCAGTGCTAGCATCGCAGGATTCCGGAAGAAGTTCCATCCAGCTCCTGCAAGCGTCCGAAGCGTTCGCCTCTCTGCCTCGCCCGGGTGTACATTCTCCTCCCTGCCCAGGTCCCGCAGCGACCACCACACGAAGAGGGCGACCACACCGGCTGGTATGGCGTACAGGAACAGCACTTCGCGCCACACCATGTAAAGCAGCAGCGTTCCCGCCACCAGTGGTCCCAGGGCATTGCCCACCGTGGAGCCGAAGCTATGTATTGATATGGAGAAAGCTCTTCGGTCGGAGAAACGGCGGGACAAGGATGCGATGGCCGGCAGGTGCCACAGCGAGCCTGGTATGGAAATCAGGAGGACGCCGATTATCAGGATACCCCAATTGGGCGACAGGCCAATGACCACGAATGCAATGACGTTCAGCACCATGCAGACGGTGAGCATCAGGCCCCACTGGTCCCGGAACCGGTCCACAAGCACTCCCGATCCCATGCTTATCAGGCCGTTGCCGCTGGTGCGGATGCCCAATAAGAAACCAGTCTGCCGTGTGCTCAGGGCGAGAGTGTTGGCGATGGCGGTCAGGAATACCGGAAAACCCAAGTCGTACAGGTGAGCCACGCCATGCCCGAACGTCAGGGATCCGAGGATGAACCCCCGGTTCTGCCTGTGTCCGCCCGACGCCTGTACTGCTTCCGCCATTGTCGCCTGCCCGATACTCTGCTGAACCTGATGCCCGCCTTGCCGGCGAACATACCGGCTGATTCTATTCCTGCGCAGACAGCCGTGCAAGCCAGTGGCGGTGGTCGGCAGGGCAATCGCGTCTTGATTTCAGCAGCTCAGCAGGTTGGGGCGGAGGAGCTGGCATTGCCGGTTTGCAGGGGCTGTCTTTTTCCTATTCCACTCATTTCCGATCATTTCCGCCATTATTCTGTCATTCCGGCAATTCCGAGTAGGCCGCTGGTTCAAAGAAGACCCGCCGGGAAGTCAGGCGGGTGCTGTCTGCTAACCGTTATATGCATAGAACATATGTTATAGACTGAACACAGGATTGGCAAGGGGCGAATGACAGCACAATGAGATTCCGGGCTTGAAGACGCGATTGCCCTGCGGTGGTCGGAGGCCGGACCCCCTGTGCTATGCTACGTCTTCGCATCAGAGAACAGACAGGCCAACGGAGGTAAGAATGGCATATCCGGGGTTCAGCCTGGAGGGAAGGGTCGCACTCGTAACCGGCGCAGCCCGCGGCATAGGAGAGGCCCTAGCCGTCGGACTTGCCGAAGCGGGGGCCGATGTTGCCGTCTCCGATATGCCATCACGCCTGGAGTTGGCCCGAGACACCCAGGCCCGCGTGGAGGCGTCCGGCGTCCGGAGCAGCACCCACGGGCTGGACGTGCTGGACATCGGCAGCATACAGCCCACCATCCAACGCATTGTTGATGAGTTCGGCAGGCTGGATATTCTGATCAACAACGCGGGCATCCGCATACCCAAACCTGCCCTCGAGGTTAATGAAGCGGATTGGGATGCAACAGTCGACACCAACCTCAAGGGACTGTTTTTCTGTGCCCAGGCGGCGGCCCGGCCCATGATCGACCAGGGGTGGGGACGTATCGTCAACATTGGCTCGCAGTTTTCTGCCGTTGGCTCCGCTGGCCGGGCGCCC
This sequence comes from Dehalococcoidia bacterium, assembly GCA_965262865.1. GTDB lineage: Bacteria > Chloroflexota > Dehalococcoidia > Lucifugimonadales > UBA3495 > VXOI01. The sequence continues at coordinate 3,080,142 of OZ253565.1, read as the reverse complement.
TACATCGCCAGCAAGCACGGTGTACTGGGCCTCACTCGTGCCCTCGCAGCTGAGTGGACGCCGTACGGCGTTACAGTAAACGCCATAGGGCCTGGTCCCACGGAAACGCCGGGTGTGCTGGCTGCTTACAACCGCACCCCCGAGGAGCTGCAGGCCGAGTACGCAGACAAGATGCCCCTGGGCCGCAGGATGCAGCCTGAGGAACTGGTCGGCGCGGCCATTTATCTCGGCCAGTCCCTCGGCAGGAGCGGTTACCGTCCACCTGCTGCTGGTGGACGGCGGCTGGACCGCGCTTTAGGACACTCCATACATCAGGAGGAACGGATATGCCGTCGGACGATCTGGAACGCAGGATAAGGGTTCTCGAGGACATCGAAGAGATCAAGAGGCTGAAGCACCGGTACTGCGGGTACTGCGACGACCACTATGATGCCGACGCCCTGGCCGACCTGTTCGTTGAGGATGCTGTTTGGGACGGCAAGGAGCGGGGCCGCAACGAGGGGCGGGAGGCCATACGGGGCTTCTTCCAGAACGCCCCGAACCGGCTCCCTTTCGCCATCCACATGGTGCTCAACCCAATAATCGACGTTGACGGCGACCGGGCCACCGGCATCTGGTATCTGTTCCAGCCCTGTACCTATGCTGACGGCGAGAAGGCCGTCTGGGGGTCGGCTCGCTACGACGAGGAGTACGTTCGTGTGGACGGCGAGTGGAAGTTTCAGAACCTAACGCTGACTTCCCACTTCTGGACGCCCTTCGACGGCAAGGGCTGGGTGGAGACTCAGTTCGCCTAGCGGTCAACTCAGCAGTTCAAGCTGCTCTATGATGTCCCTAGTTGGAGTCCGGTGGCTGTCGGAGCCGATAAACTCCCACCTGACCGCTCCTTCGGTGTCGACAATGAAAGTTGAAGGGACCGCATAGCCGGTGCGTTGGTTGAAAACGTCGTATGACCTGACGACATCTCCGGATTCGTCATACAGGATGGGAAACTCGAGCCCCAAGCCTTCCACTGCCTTGGTTGCCTGTGAAAGATCGTCAATGCTGACAGCCAGTATTTCGGCGTTCAGGTCTGAAATTGCGCGGTAGTCATTCTGCAGCTCACCGAGCTGCCCACGGCAGTAGGTTCACCAGAATCCCCTGTAGAACACCAGGACCACGTTCTTGTCTCCGGCAAAGGAGGCGAGACTTACTGTTCCGCCCGTGCCGCTGGGCAGCTCAAACTTGGGAGCGATGTCTCCCTCCGGCTCAGCAGGGGTGGTGTCCGACGCGGACTCGATTACCTCAGATCCCGTCGGCTCGGCCGTTGCAGCCGGAGCTTCGGAGGCGGAGTCTGAGGACGCGCCGCACGCCGCCAGCGCCAGCACCGTCAAGGAGAGTGCGACCACTGCTCCGAAACGCCCGAAAACCCTGTAGATTCCTGTACCCATCAAAATCTCCAGTTCCCGTAGTACCCGAAAACCAAGGGGGATCTCAGCTCAGTTTCTCCAGTTGTGCGATGATGTCGCTTATTGGGGTTCTGTGTGTAACGGAGCCTATATCCTCCCAGACGATGGAGCCGTTGCTGTCCACCACAAAGACGGCCGGGTTCGCGTAACCGGCTGACTGGTTGTAGATCCCGTAAGCTCTTGCGACATCCCCCTCTACGTTGTACAGGACAGGGAACGGATAGCCTTGGGCCCTTGTTGCCATGCTGGGACTTGAGAAGTCGTCAACGGCGATGGTGAGTACCTCAGCGTTCAAATCCGCGAACTTGTCGGATGCCCTTCGCAGCTGCCCGAGCTGCTGAACGCAATGGGGTCACCAGAATCCCCGATAGAACACCAGCACGATGGCCCTGTCCCCGCGATAGGACTGCAGGCTGATCTGCTCTCCGGTTGAAGCATTCGGCAGGGTGAACAGCGGAGCCGCGTTTTCCGGAGGGGTTGGGGTAGACGTCGGAGCGGGCGTCGAGGTAGCCGTCGGCTCCGGCTGGGAGGTTGCTGTCGGATCAGGCTGCCGGGTTGGCGTTTCGATGGGCGCCCGGGTTGGCCCCGGAGCCGGGACGGAGGGGACCGGTGTCGCCTGAGGGGCAGCCGGTTCGGTAGCCGGAGGGCTCTGGACAGTGCTCGGGGCCTCCGTAGCATCTGGCTCGGTTTCCGCGACTGCAGCAGGCTCGGTCACACTCGGGGTTGGGGAGTCCTGCGGTGGGTCGGTAGGGTCTGGAGCAGCCGCACCTTCGGTCGTCCCAGCCTCAGGAGCATCGCTCGGCTCGGGAGTGTCCGTCGGACTAGGTGACGCCGTAGGCTCCGAGGACTCGGTGTCAGAGGACGCGTCGGCAGTATCCGACTCGGTCGGTTCCGGGCCTTGTACCGGCGTGGCCGTTGGCGGCTCCTCAGAATCCGTTGCAGCAGATTCCTCGCCGCAGGCAATGAGGGTTGCTGCGGCAACGAGAAGAAAGGCGAAAGCAGCAAGCCAGAATGCCGCTGGCAATCGTTTTGATCTGGTGTTGTTCATTTCAGTTATCTTTGCCTTGGCTTAACCGTGGGCTGATCTTTGCTTTTGATATTACTACGCAGCGAGTAGAGGCGCGGATTTGTCGAGTCGTTCAGGCCAGGCACCGGACCGGCTCGCCACCGTTGAGGGCGACCATATCGTCGGCGATGGGACCAAGGTCGAGAACCGTTCCCAAGGGTTCGCCGCGCAATTCTGAATAAGCACGGTGGAGATTGCCTGCCAGGCGTTCTGAGTCGTGCCAGGGAGCAAATCGCCCGAGGTCAATCTGCTGCGCCGCGTCCAGTGGCGAAAGACCGGAGGCGTAGGCGTCCGTCGCTTGACCCTGCACGAAGCGCAGGTAGGTCTCCATGTTGTCGATAACGTCGGGCCCGCACACTGGGCCGTGGCCCGGTACGATGGTCTCGGCTCCGAAATCCTTCAGCCGTTCCAGCGCGACCAGTGAACCGGCGATGGAGCCCATTGCCACGAAGGGCGTGCCGCCGTTGAATACGAGGTCGCCCGTAAAAAGCAATTTCCTTTCGGGCAGCCAGACCACGACGTCGTTGGTAGTGTGTGCTGGTCCCATGTAATGCAGTTCGAGCTTGAGATCGTCGGCAAAAAGGTCCAGGCGCTCCTGGAAAGTGATGAAGGGTGGGGCCAATTCCAAGTGTCCCCAAGAGACGTTGGGAAACAGTGGTTGGAGTGTGTGGAGGCCCGTGTCGATGACGGTCTGACGGCACAGCTCGTGGCCGACGATGGAGGCTCCAGCGACGAGGTAATTTCCGTGGGTGTGGTCGCCGTGGTGATGGGTATTTACAAGCGTTCGGATAGGCAGGTCGGAGACATCCCTAATGGCCTGAAGAAACGCCCGTGTCCGGGCCTCGGTAAAACAGGTATCCACCACCGAGATTGCATCGCTACCGGTCAGGAAGCCGACATTGTTCAGCCCCCAGGTGCCGTCCAACTGTATATAGGCATACACTCCGGGGCTGACCTCCTCGACAGTGGGAGGCGGCAAATCGTCTGCGGTGTGTGCCAGTACAGTCATAGGGGACTCCGAGTCGCGGTTCGGGCCAATATACGACCCGCACCGCAGGCGGTCAACGTTCTGGTTCGTTGAGGACGACGGTTATTGCAATTGGCTACAGGGGTTTACTGACGGTATGTCGAATTTGGAGACGAAGGCAGGGATTGGATCCTTCGGTACAGTTGCTGGAGGCCGCAGGCTGGGAAGGATGGGACAGGATTTTTTCATTTCCGTCCCAAATTTTCCAATTTAGTCCCATTTCCCCCTATCAAAAACGGAGAAAGCGCCGGTTTCAAAGCTGAAACGCCAGTCTCCAAATGGGCTGGAAGACTTTTTTCCGATTTCCGTCCCATTTCGTCCCGTTTCTCCCATTTGGTGCGTGCGCGTGGCCGCGAAGGACGTGCCGCAGGAGTCCCTGGCAAGAGTCAAAACGAGGGAATATTCGGCCAATAGCGCCATTCCATTATGGTCGGGATGGGTCGCGAGGGTTGGCGAAAGGAAGCTGTCAGTATTCATTTAGAATCCGAGCGTCCTACAATTGGAACATGTGTACATATATGTAATGCTACTGGGTAGCGCGGCGTTTGGCAAGGAGTTGGTGTCAAAAAATAGCGTTTGGATTCAGGTGGTCGAGTTACTTTTTCAGGCTGCAGGGACAGGACGCCGGATTTTCGCCCACGCTTACCAGAGGGGACGTTCTTTCTCGGTAATAATGGTGCTTCGGCGGAAAGAAACGCAAAGGTTATCGTGTAGAGATGGCGTGGTAGGCTGGTCGCTAGACCAGTGAGGCGCAATTGCTGCCCCAGGGACAGGTTGATGGAAAAGGAGCCGACAGAGATGTAAGATTTCGTCGGGCCTGACCCCTAAATTCGAACCGGAGATAGCACCATGCCTGTCACTGCGCCCTATGGTTCCTGGAAATCGCCTATAACCACCGCCTTGATTGTATCCGGTGCGGTAGGTTTGGGGCAGATCGCGATAGACGGCGTCGACGTCTATTGGGTGGAAATGCGTCCAATTGAGGGCGGGCGGATGGCAATAGTGCGTCGACAAACCGACGGGTCGACTATGGACGTTACGCCGGAGCCCTTCAGCGCACGGACGCGCGTCCATGAATATGGGGGTGGCGCCTTTGTGGTAAATGACGGTGTGGTGTATTTCTCGAACTTTGCCGACCAGAGGCTGTACCGACAGGAACAGGGCAGCGAGCCGGAGCCCATCACTCCCGAGGTTCCATTGCGGTACGCGGACGGCTGCTTTGATTCTGAGCGGGGACGCATTATTTGCGTGCGGGAGGACCATGGCGGTAAGGGAGAGCCGGTCAACGCCATCGTCGCCATCGAAGCCAGAGGCGCCAGACCGCAGGAAGTGCTGTTTTCCGGCTCGGACTTCTGTGCTGCGCCACGGCTAAGTCCCGACGGCAAAACATTGGCCTGGCTGGCATGGGACCATCCGAACATGCCGTGGGACGGCACGAGGCTGCTGGTGGCGGATGTCGACAGCGACGGCCGGCTGGGTAATGCTCAGGCGGTGGCGGGAGGTTCGGACGAGTCGGTGCTGCTGCCTCTGTGGTCGGCAGATGGGGACTTGTACTTCGTGTCGGACCGGAACGGGTGGTGGAATCTGTACCGGTGGGGTGGCGGCGAGGCGCAGGCGGTCCTGGAAATGGAGGCGGAATTCGCACGGCCGCAGTGGGCGTTCGGCGCTCCGACTTACGGGTTCCTCGACGACGGGCGAATTGCCTGCAGCTACGTCGAGCGCGGGGTGTGGAACATGGGGCTCATTGATCCCGACGCAGGAATACTGACGAGGATAGACCTGCCGTACTCGGAGATGGGACGAGGGGAGTTGCGGGCGTCCGGGCAACACATTGCTTTCTCGGCGGGGGCTTCCGACAAGCCGATGACCCTGCTATTGATGGACGTGAGATCGGGAGCGATTGAGACGCTGAAGCAGGCCCATGACCTGGAAGTTAACCCGGCCTACTTTTCGTCGCCAGAGGCAGTGGAATTCGAGACGGCTGAGGGACGGACGGCCCATGCCTTCTACTACCCGCCGCGCAATCCGGACTTTATTGCACCGGAAGGCGAGAGGCCACCACTGCTGGTGAAAAGCCATGGTGGGCCGACGGCGGCGGCGCAGACGGCGCTGGACCTGGGCATACAGTTCTGGACCAGCCGGGGTTTTGGGGTGGTTGACGTTAATTATGGGGGCAGCACCGGCTACGGCACGGAATACCGTCGGCGGCTTAATGGCACGTGGGGTATCGTGGACGTGGACGACTGCGTGAACGCTGCGAGATTCCTAGCAGCTCGAGGCGATGCCGACCCAGAGCGACTGGCCATCGACGGAGCCAGTGCGGGCGGCTACACCACGCTGGCAGCGCTGACCTTTCACGACGTGTTCAAGGCTGGCGCCAGCCTCTACGGGATCAGCGAGCTGGAGGCCCTGGCCAAGGAAACGCACAAGTTCGAGTCTCGCTACCTGGATAGCCTGGTGGGGCCTTACCCCGAGCGGCGGGACCTGTACGTAGAGCGGTCGCCGATCAACCACACGCACCTGCTGTCGTGCCCGCTGCTGCTGCAGGGTCTGGAAGATCAGATTGTGCCGCCGAACCAGGCGGAAATGATGTTCGAGGCGGTGAAGGCCAAGGGCCTGCCTACGGCCTACCTGCCGTTCGAAGGGGAGCAGCACGGTTTCCGGAGGTCGGAGAACATCGAGCGCGCGCTGGAGGCGGAACTGTACTTCTACTCGCGGATATTCGGCTTCGACCTGGCCGACGCGATTGAGCCGGTGGAGATAGAGAACCTGTCCCCGCAGTCTACATAACACGAGGGTTCGTATTCGAGGTCAACAAAAGTTCGCGATACTGCCAGATCCATTTGATGTTCTCTGAGTACCTGCCCTTTCGCCCCTCGGCGACAACTTCTTCCAATAGCGGCTTGTGTCCCGGATGAATTCGTTAACACAATAATGTGACTGTTGGCGGCCTGTATACCGTTGTGCCTTTTACCCAAGCTGTCCGGGTGGTCTTCTCAGGTCCTCGTATTGTTTCTCCACCCGCGCGGAACGAAACGAAGCGGCGCCATCGGGGCAATCACATTCAGAGGCACACAGGACCTTAATTTCTCGCTGACATCCGGGCCTTGTGGTCGCGACGATCGGCGCAGCTACGGCACCAGCCGTAGAAGTCTATGCGCTGGCCCGTGAATTCGAAATCGCTGGTCGCCTCTAACTGGGACTTCATCTCGTCAACGATGTTCTTGCCCTCGCTGGAGTCCACGACCCTGCCGCAGCCGACGCAGACGAGGTTGGCGTGGGGAGAGAGGTTGGCGTCATAGCGGGACTGCTTCTGGAAGGGCAAGGCTCGGACGAACCCGGCCTGCTCCAGTGTTTCCAAAGTGGAATAGACGGTCGCGAGCGTGACGTAGGGGAAGAACTCCTTGACCCGCTGGTAGATTTCCTTAACTGACGGGTGGTCGCCGGAGTTGACCACCACCTCGGCTATGGCGAGGCGCTGTGGGGTCTGCCGTATACCGAGCGCCTTCAGTTTTGCGGCTAATTGCTCTGGTGTAGTCAAATATCCTCGATCGCCGAAGGGCCACCGGTGGCATGCTTAGACGGATACAAAAGAATAGGGAAGGGGGACGGCCCGCCCCCCTTCCCGGTATTTGGTTCAAACGAAAAGAAAGGGAGAGGGACGGCCTAGAGGCGGCCCCCGAAGAACATGGGCTGCTGCTTGCGGTAGATCTGGATGCGGTTGCGGCAGGACTCGACCGCAAAGAGGCGGTCCTGGTCGTCGACTTCGACGTAGCAGACGCCCCAGAAATCCTTCTCGCGCTCGATGCCCTGGGCGATTTCCCGCTCTTGCCACATCTCAGAGTTGGCGTCCAGCTTGTCTTTGCCCCACTTGGACATGGTGGCATCGCCGGTGAGGGTCTCGACCAGATCTCCCTCTGGGCTGTATATGCGTACCTTCTCGTTGCCCCAGTCGGCGACGTAGATCAGTCCCTGGCTGTCAGTGTCGACGCTGGTGGGACGGTTCAGGTCGCCCTTGCCGTACTCCTGGAGGAACTGGCCGTTGGGGGTGAACTTCTGCACCCGGTCGTTGCGCCAGTCGGCGACGAAGATGTTGCCTTCCCGGTCGATGGAGATACCCCAAGGCAGCCCGAGTTCGCCCGGTCCGGTTCCTTCGCTTCCAAACTTGGCGATGAACTGTCCGTCGGGGGTGAACTTCTGGACCCGGTGGTTCTTGCTGTCGACGATGAACACGTTGTCGTCGGCGTCGAAGGCCATGCCGGACGGGCCGTAGATCTCACCGTCGCCGCTGCCCTCGGTGCCCCACTTGCCGAGCCATTCGCCGTCACGGTCGAACATGGAGATGCGGTTGAGCCATTCATCAGCGATGTAGACATTGCCCTTGCTGTTAATGGCGACGGCGGTGGGCCAGATCAGGGAGCCGTCGTTCTCGTTCTCTTCGGTTTCGCCGGCGGTGTGGACGCCGCGGGCGAACTCGCCGACGTAGTCCTCGTCGATCGTACAGATGGTGATGCGCTTGCCATCGGGCCGGTATTCGTAGGAGCGGTTGACGACGTACATGGTGTCGTCTTCACCACGGGCTATGGCCACGGGGTTACGGAAGCCGGGGCCGGAGAACTCGCCGCGCCCGATGGTGTGGCTGTACTGGAAGGTGATGCCGATAGTCTGTGTAGCCATCGTTACCTCGCTAGATTCAGTTGACACCTGGAGATTCCCTGTTGTTGGGCTCACCCCCGCCCTACCCCTCCCCTTTGAGGGAGTAGGGTGGGGGAATCTAGGGAATTCAGGCGGCGATGAAGTCCATCTGCTCGAAGGTGCCGCCGACGATCGGCTTGGCGTCGAGGCCCATCCACTGCTCCAGCAGGGTCGAATAGAGGCCGCGGAAGTCGTTGTTGAAGTGCAGGTCGCCCTCCAGCAGCTTTTCGGGAGCCATCGAGGGGTACTCTCCGTACAGCCCGCCCTTGACGTGGTCGCCGACGACGAAGGCTACGCCACCGGAGCCGTGGTCGGTGCCGGAGCCGTTGTCATGGACGCGGCGGCCGAACTCGGTGAATACCAGCAGGACGACGTTGTCGCTGGCCGCCTTTTCGCTGATGTCCTGATAGAAGCTGGAGATGGCGCGGGAGGCATCGGTCCACAGCTTAGCGTGGGCGCTGAGCTCTCCTGCGTGGGTGTCGAAGCTGTTGTAGGGCGCGGTGGTGTAGAGGAAGCGGGTGCCCAGGTTGGCCAGGTGCACCATGGCGATATTGCGCATGTACTGGGCCACAGTGTCGTTGCCGTATTCCACTGAGGAGTTGTACATGGCGGGGGCGGTGGCCAGGATGTCGGCGCCCTTGAGCGCGTCCATGCCCGTGTGGGACAGGTAGTCAACCACTGCGCCACGGCCGACCGCCGGGGAGTACATGCGAGAGAACAGATCAAGGGCCTCATCGCGTTCCTCATCCTCGATGCCGGTCAGCACGCCGTATGATTCGAGGTTGCCAACCGAGGCCACCGGCACCTGTGGGGCAGCCATGGAACGGGGAAGACCGCGTCCGAAATTGACGCCGGTCAGCACGTTTTCGCTGTTGGGATCGACATCGCGGATGGCGCGGCCGATCCAGCCCTCGAGTCCAACCTTGTCCGGCTCACAGGTGTGCCAAATGTCCATTGAGCGGAAGTGAGAGCGGTTGGGGTTGGGGTAGCCGATGCCCTGGATAACTGCGACATTACCCTGGTCGTACAGGTCTTTCAGGGGACCCATCGCAGGGTTGAAACCGACGAAGTCGTTAAGTCGGAGGACCTGCTCGTCGGACACACGCACCGTAGGGCGGTTGTCGGCATAGAGCGGGTCGCCGTAGGGGATCAGTGTGTTCACGGCGTCATTGCCGCCCGAGAGCTGCAAAACGACCAGGACGGGGTCTTTCTTGGTTGAAGTCATTGTATGGCCACTCCTTGTTAGGTCTCGTGTAGCCGTGCTGTTTTCGGATGGTTGTGGGCCTTATTCGGCCGTGGTGCCGCCATCGATGACCAGCTCGGAGCCGGTCACGAAGGACGATTCGTTGGATGCAAGATAAATTACACCGTAGGCGATGTCTTCGGGCGTGCCGACCCGCTTGAGGGGCAGCCGCTGCATACGGGCTTCCCAACGTTCGGGGTCGGAGAAGCTGTCCCGGATCATCTCCGTGTCGATTGGCCCAGGATGCACCGAATTGCACCGGATGCCTTCGGGTGCGTACTGGATGGCGGTAGACTTGGTCAGCAGCCGCACGGCACCCTTAGTGGCGGTGTAGCTGGCGGAACCCTCCGGGCTACCCACCAGACCGGCGGTGGACGAGATATTGACGATGGACCCGCCTCCGGCCTCGCGCATTGCGGGGATGGCGGCCTTGGTGCCAAGAAACACGCCCTTGGCGTTGATGTCCATAATCCTGTCCCAGTCCTCGACCGTGGTGTCCTCGATGCCCTTGCGGATGAGGATACCGGCATTGTTAACCAGGGTGTCCAGGTGGCCATAAGCGGAAACGGCGGTGGAAACGGCGGCGCTCCAGTCGTCTTCGTGGGTGACGTCCAGGTGAACGTAGGTGACGTCAAGCCCGGCCTCGGCCAGTTCGGCCTCTACCTGCTTGCCCAGATCGTCGAGGATATCGCCGATAACCACCCTGGCGCCCTCTTGGGCCATCATCCGGGCCTCCACGGCCCCCTGGCCCCGGGCTCCGCCGCTGATCAATACGACCTTGCCGTCCAGTCTGCCCATATTTCTCCCCGCGAGTGAGACTATGGAATCGGAAGTGAGCGGAACTCTCGCCCGCTCACTCCAGGGATCTCACATTTACGCGAACTGGAATTCCTGAGTGGCCACGATGAGTTGGAGGGTCTGGCCGACGCGGCGGGCGTAGTCCTCGGTGCCGGTTTGCAGCTGGCCACCGTTGGTGATGTGCTCAATCAGGTAATCCCTGGTCTCGTCGGGCAACTCGTAAGAGCCGACCATGTCGAGACATCGGTCAACGAACGCTTTGGGCTCGGTGATGCCCTCGGATCCCAGGCGCTCAATGATGGCGCGGATGCCGGGCAGGTCGGTATTGCCAACCTGGTCGGCGGCGAAGTTAATGCGCTCCACCAGCGTACCGCTGTCGATCCACTCGGCGCCGGTATGCCAGCCTTCCACCGTGGGTGGGTTCAGCAGGTCCTGGCCCATGTAGCGGATTTCCATTGCGATGGGGTGGAGGCCGGGCTTCGGGTGAGTGAAGTCCTGTACCAAGCGCATGGTGCCGGCCACGGTCTCGGCGGGGCTCTTCACCTTGGCGAATCGGGCGTTCTTGAAGAATTCCGAGTTGAACATCGTCCGCAGCATGGCGGTGATGCTGTAGTTGGACTCGAAATATGCGTCTTCGAGCATCTTGATGGCTTCGGGGTCCCGTGGCGGAGTCTCCTGCCAAGACGGGATCTGAGGCTCGTCGGCCACGAAGAAGTTGTAGAGGTGGCGGGCGACGAAGCGGGCCGTCGCCGGCTGGCGGGCGATGATGTCGATGATGGCCTCGCCGCCAAAGTTGCCGGTCTCGCCCAGGAATGTCTTTTCGTCTTCGTCGTGGTCGGCGGGGTTGAAGACGAACTGGGAGGTATAGCGGCCATAAGGGTAACGCGGGATGGCGTTGGTGATGGTCCAGCCGGTAAAGGCGCGAGCGCACTCCTTGACGTCATCCTCCGAGTAGTTGGCATGGCCGTCCATGCCGACGCCCATGGAGAACAGTTCCAGCAGCTCGCGGCCGAAGTTCTCGTTGATGGCGTCCTTATGGCTCATGCAGTTATCGAGGTAGAAGACCATGGCCGGGTCGCGCGACAGTTCCAACAGCAGATCGTGCATGCTGCCCATGCCAAGGGCGCGGAACATGTCCAATTGGTCCTGTATCTGGCGGCCATGCTCGCACTTGGAGTTTCCGGTGCAGAAGATGCCGTGCCAGAAAAGGGTCACTTTCTCCTGGAGCGGTCGCTGGGTGTTGATCATGCGGTAGGTCAGATACGCCTGGTTGACTTCCAAGGCGTTCATTTCCTTCCAGTCGACGAAATAGCGCTCCAACAGGGGCTTGTCGAGATCGGGCTGTTCCAGGGGGGAGAGGAGCTCTTCGACGGTGGCTTCGTATCCTTCGGCCGCCCGCCGTTCGATTTCCTCGTAGGTGGCGCCAAACCCGGCGCGGCGCATGAGGTGAGCCATAAGCTCAATGTCTTGGTTGGCCATGAAAGCCTCTCCTGCCTAGTAGTCTGGCCGAAGTATGAGTCCGGAGTAATTCGGATCACTTTCCGTGGAACGCAACCCGGATAGTCCGAGGGCGCAATTGGATTGCCCGAGAGTGATACCCTAGGTGAACGGGATTATAAGGATTCCAAGATAAGATTGTCTATGTCTGCAGTTCCGGGAGAGAAAAGTGCCCTAGCAGATGATGTCGGCTGTCAAATTATATCTTGATGCTACGAAAAGAGAATATAACCTGCATAACGATATTCTCAAATTAGTGCTTGACTGCTATATAAGTATGTAAACATACTGTGCGCCCTGGAGTAAAAGCTGAGGTTCGTCAGGAGGTGTGCGAGAGAGGCGGTTTACGTCGACCTGAGTACTTCCGATCCAACTCAACGGCTTGGGCAAAGGACGCAATTTACCGAGAGGTGCTGTTCCCATGCGAAAGTTATGGTTATTGGGCTTAGTGCTAATGTTGCTAATGTTGCTAATGGCGATTTCTGCCTGTGGCGGTTCGGCGGAGGACTCTGCAGAATCCGAGGACCCCACCGTCGCTCCCGTTGCAGCGACGGCGCCTGCCGCGGCGGTACCCACCGATACACCAGTGGTGGCGACCGAGGCAGCGCCCGCGGCAGCGGAAGAAACTTCGCCAGCCGAGGTGAGGGAAGAGGAGTCGCCGGCCGCGGCCCCCGAACCCGAGATCTCCGCAAAGCTGCAGGCGTACGCCGACGAGCATGCCAATGCTCCCGGGGCGATATACGTGGGTGATATGAACCAACTGGTTGGCCCCGCCGCTACGGCTGAGCAAGGGGACTTTGACGGCAACGTGACGTTGGGCGCATTGCAAAATCACCTGTACGTTTTCGAGTCCGACTATTACAAGGGCCTCCTCGAACAGGCGAACGTGGAGAACCCGACTCAATTGGGGGAGAGGGATGAAGTCTTTACCATCCAGCACGCCTGCCTGAACCGCGCCCTGTCTTTCTGCAAAGTAATCGAGACCTTTTACTTCCCGAACGTGGCGAAGCGTACGAATGGGCAGGTGGACTTTGTGATGTCTTCCTTCCCCGAGCTGGGGCTGGGCGGGCCGGACATCCCGAACCTGCTGGCGGCCGGCACGTTGGACGCGGGCAGCGTCGTCGGGCCGTATGTGGCCGGACAGGTGCCTGCTCTCGAGATCCAATACTTGTTCGGTCTGTTCACGGAACGGCATCAACAATATTTCACAACGGCCGCCATAGCGCCTGAAGTTGAGGCGCTCTTGGAGGAATCGACCGGAGGCGGCAAGCTCGTCATAAAGGAATGGGCCTCGGGGAACGACTTCTTCTTCTTCAGCAAGAAGCCTTTGCTGACCCCGGAAGACTTTGAGGGGGTAAAAACCCGCGCCTTCGGAACCTCCATTTCCGACTGGATAATCGGTATGGGTGCCGACGCCCAGTTCGTGGCTTTCGCCGAGGTCTACACCGCCCTGGAGCGCGGCATTCTGGGGGCTGGCGTAACTGGAGGCGACGCTGGGTTTGGGCAGCGCTGGTATGAGGTAGCCGACTACTTAAGCGGCCCCTTGACCAGCTGGCCCGCCAACGACATGGTCATGAACAAGGATATCTGGGAAGGTCTGCCCCCCGACCTGCAGGCGATAGTCATGGAAGAGGCCGCCAAGGCTGAAATGGAGATGCTGCGGCTTGGTGCCATCCAGAACGAGATGGGGCTCAGGAAGCTCATCGAGAAAGGTGGGATGGAGTTTACGGAGTTCTCCACGGAATTAAGAGCCAAGAGCGACAAGGCAGTTATTGAGGGCGTGATTCCAAATTGGGCCGACCGGGTGGGACTGGACTCTCCCTGGATAGACGTATTCAACGAGAAGTTTTCCAATGTGGTGGGGTATTTTATCCAGGAAGACGGTACGGTAATCAGAGTCCCGATCACGGAGTAACTGTCCGCGCCAGAAACTGATGTGTCTGAAGCCGCAGGGAGAAATCCCTGCGGCTTCCGTTCGGGGGTCGCTAACGGATTGAGGGGAGTTAGCCGCTTGCGAAACGGCGCCGGTGCTGGCGGAGGGCGCAGTCATTCATGATTACAGGTATTCCGGCGGCCTCTGCCTTGGCCTTGGCCTCCTCGTTGATGACACCGTCCTGCATCCAGATGTACCTGGCGCCGACCTCGATGGCCTCGTCCACGACGGGCATTACTTGGTCGGAGCGGCGGAAGACGTCGACCATGTCGATGGATTCGGGGACGGATTTGAGGTCGGGGTAGCTTTTCTCCCCAAGGGCCTCTTCGATCACCGGATTGACCGGGATAATGCGGTAACCCTGGCTCTGCAGGTAGCTGGCGACTCTGTGGCTGTCCCTGTCGGGGTTGTTGGACAGTCCGACCACGGCGATGGTCTTGCTGTTGCGGAGTTGCTCGTCTACCAAATCGACATAGCTGCTGGCCATGACGCCTCCCTTGAAGTTGATCTGGCGCAGCGGTAATGACCGCCATTCGCCCTATTTCTATTCTATTCCCAAGTTCTGCCTGATATGTAGCGGAATGCAGAGATGGCCGCGGTTGCGCCGTCTCCGGCGGCTGATACCAGTTGCGACGAGGAAAGTTGCCGGATGTCGCCCACCGCGTAGACGCCGGGCACGGACGTCTCCATGGACACATTTACCGGTACGTGACCGCCGCCATCGGTTTCCAGAAGTCCGCCGACAATGGCCGCGTTCGGAGTAAGGCCGACATAGACGAACAGGCCGGACAGCTCCCGGGCCTCTTTGGTGCCGGTGGCCAGGTTGGTGATACTGACTCCCGACACGGTGTTTTCGCCGAGAACCTCATCGATTACGGTGTTCCACACGACCTCGATCTTCGGTTCCGCGAGGACCCGATTGACCAGTTCCTGTTGGGCGCGGAGCTCATCCCGCCTGTGGAACAGCAGGACCCGGTCGGCGTACTGGGCCAGCACGAGGGCCTCGTCGGTGGCAGAGTCGCCCCCGCCTACCACGCCCACCGTCTCGCCGCTGTACAGGGGGCCGTCGCAGGTGGCGCACTGGGAGACGCCGCGGCCCGTGAACTCCTCTTCGCCGGGAATGCCGAGGAACCTGAGTGTTGAGCCGGCTGCGATTATGACAGCCTTCGCCTGGAGGTCGCCGGAATCGGCGCTCACCGTATAATAGTCGCCATTGGTGGAAATTCCGGACACTTCACCCATGATGAATTCGGCACCGGAAGTCATTGCCTGCTCCTGCGTCATGGCCGCAAGGTCGGCGCCCATGATGCCCTCCGGGAATCCTGGAAAGTTCTCGACTTTTTCCACGTTGATGATGGATGCGCCACCCATCATGCGCTCTATGATCCCGGTTCGCAGTCCGTGGCGGGCGGTATACATTCCGGCAGTCATTCCAGCCAGCCCACCACCCACTATAAGTACGTCGTAATCAGATGGCATGTTATCGGCCCCAATAACAGAGTGAACCACTTACTCGAAAGCGCTTCGGGAAGATTATCAGAACACGGAACAGTTCACCAACGCAACCAGTGGGGCGGGATTGTCGTCAGAGCAGATGGTTGCTCCTCATGAAATCCACGGTGAAAGCCACGCATTTTTCCGGCTCTTCGAGCTGTAGGAAGTGAGTTGCATCGGGGAGATAGTCGTAGTCAAGGTCGATCAGGTCCGACAGGTCCATGCTGGGCATGAAGGAGAACGGGACGGTGGGGTCTGCGCCGAGCGCCTTGACAGGGCAGGAGACCTTGTTGAGGTTGACGCGCATAGCCCAGCCGAAAAGGTATTCGTACACCTGGGCCTCGTGCTCCCGGGGACAACAAAGCTCATAAGCCTGGCCGTCGTCCACAAGACGGAGGGTGGTGTCAGCCATCAGCTCCATAACCGTGGCAGAAAGCCGATGGTAGACCGGGCTTTTCTGGACGCGTTGAATGAATTCTTCCTTGTTGCGGAACCGGTCTCGCCTTCGCCTGCTGGCCGCGCTCATCTCCTCCCCTATTTCGACGAGGTCTTCGGGCCGACCGCCGGGAGGGAGGATGGGTACGTCGAAAAGCATCAGGCCCGCAAACCCCTTCCATAATTCCTCATGCAAAAGAGCGACCAGACCCGACAGAGAATGGAATGCGCCCACGACGGGCCTCTCATCGTAGTTTTGTCCTATAGCGCGGAGCACGGCCTCAAAGTCCCTTACGAAGGTGGGGATGTTCTGCGCTCGCAAATTGCCCGTAGGATTCCACCCGTGGCTTCGCAGATCAAAAAGAAACAGATCGAACCTGTCGGCCAGCAGAGACCAATATGGGTAATAGGTATCTATGGCCAGGCTGCAACCGTGGCTGAGGAGGATCCGCGGGCCCTCGGCGTTCCCATGCCGTCGGACGTAAACCAGCGCGCCATCCGCCATGGTCACTTGCAGAATGTCCTTCGGCTCGGGGACCTGCCAAGTGTCGGCCATACCCTCGGTTCCTCTCCCTGTGTTGTTGATGGAGATCTGTTCTGCCCCCTGGAGGCATTCGTCAGGGTCGAACATCGACCTTACGAGCAATGCGCCAGTTGGTAATTTGAAACATTTCTTTGACAGAAAGACTTGCTGAACAGGCACATGTAGTACAACCGAATACACCGGTGCTACATGCTAAGGGATTGTAGCAGGGTGAACTTGCCCGTCAAGATGTGGTATTTGTTTGCTTCGGAGAATAATGTTTACAGCAGATATTTCCAACTTTCCCAGGGGTGCTTATGGCTGTTACTGTTGGTCTGTTTTCCTGCCGGACCCGACTCAGAAACATGCGCCTGGGAAGGGGACGAATAATTTGCCTAGCTAGCGAATCATACTCGAGGCGCTTTCGTTGACACCCTGCAAAAGCCGACCGTAGAGTAGAATTAAATGGGATATATGAATTAGGAAATTTGGCCTGTAGGTGAGGCCTCGCGAGGATTCTCGCTTTGGAGTTTTTGATGACATCTCTAGCCGATTGTGACCCGGAAGTTGCCGCTGCGTTGCAGGGAGAAGATCGCAGGCAGAGGGAATGCATAGTACTCATCGCGTCTGAGAACTATGCCAGCAAGGCCGTACTGGCATCGGGTTCCAGCGTAATCAGTAACAAGTACGCCGAGGGCTATCCCGGACGGCGCTATTATGGTGGTTGCGAGCACGCAGACGTTGTGGAAAGCCTCGCGATCGACAGGGCGAAAGAGCTCTTCGGAGCCGAACACGTTAACGTGCAGCCTCACAGCGGGGCACAAGCGAACATGGCGGTCTACTTTGCGCTCCTGGAGCCCGGTGACACTGTGATGGGGATGCAGCTCGACCACGGCGGCCACCTCACCCACGGCGCAAAAGTCAATTTCTCCGGCAGGCTTTACAACTTCGTGTCCTACGGAGTGGACCGGGAAACAGAAACCATCGACTACGATTCCGTGGAACAGCTGGCGAAAGAACACAAGCCGAAAATCATCATTGCCGGTTATAGCGCGTATCCCCGAGTGATCGACTTTCTGCGTTTCCGGGCCATCGCCGACAGCGTCGGAGCGTACTTGATGGTGGACATGGCCCACATCTCCGGGCTGATTGCGGGGGACGCACACCCCTCGCCATTGCCTCACGCCCAGATAGTTACTTCAACAACGCAGAAGAGCCTCCGGGGACCCCGGGGCGGATTCATCATGTGCACCGAGGAACTGGCGAAGGACATTGATTTCGCCGTTTTTCCTGTGATGCAGGGAGGGCCTATGATGCATACGATAGCCGGCAAGGCGGTGTGTTTCGGTCAGGCAATGAAACCCGAGTTCAGCCAGTATGCCAGGCAGGTAGTCGAGAACTGCCAGGTTCTTGCGACAGGGCTCTCCGAGGCCGGAATGCGACTGGTATCGGGAGGGACGGACAACCACCTGGTGCTGGTGGACGTATCTCCGCTCGGGATTACCGGGCGACAGGCAGAGCAGGCCCTAGAGGCCGTGGGCATCATCGCCAACAAGAACGCCATTCCATTCGACTCGCGTCCGCCGCGCGTTACCAGCGGCCTGCGGCTTGGCACCCCAGCGATCACAAGCCGGGGCATGGGCACCACCGAGACGGCCCAGGTGGCGGCCATGGTATCGCGGGTGCTGGCCAACATCGGCGACAAGGAGATGCAGCGCCAGGTGGCCGACGAAGTACAGCAGCTGACTGCCGGTTTCCCTGTTCCAGGCATCGACGACTAGTTGAGGGCCTTAAAAGCCGATGCTATAATCATTTCGCTTTCCGACAGAATTTCAGACAGTAGGGGAACCGTTGCGTCATTACGAACTTGTAGTTGTATTGAGCCCCATGATCAGCCCGGACGAGGCGAGTCAGGCTTGGGAGAGGATCAAGGGATATATCACAAACCGCGAAGCCGACATAGTCCATGAGGAACGTTGGGGAACCCGGCGTCTTGCCTATCCCGTCAAGAAAGGCCAGTTTCAATTTCTTGAGGGGAACTACCACCTAACCAGGTTCGCGACGGATAATTTCTTCAATCGCGAGCTGGAAAACTACCTCAAACTAGACGAACACGTGTTGCGTTCGCTGGTAACTGTAACCCTGACCGAGGAGGAACTCGCGGCGCACGCAGCGCAGACCCGCGCGCCACGGCCACCACGGCCACCAGCCGGCATGCCTCCGGCCGGAGCGCCGCAAGGAGCGGCACCTGCCGCCCCGGCAGATGCGCCGCCCGCTGCCGATGCTCCGACTCCTGCGGTGGAGGATGCGGCTCCGACGCCTGCTCCTGTCGCCGATGCCCCCGAACCTCCTGCGGTGGAGGATGCGGCTCCGGCGCCTGCTCCGGTCGCCGATGTTCCCGAATCTGCGGCAGTGGAGGATGTGGCTCCGGCGCCTGCTCCGGTCGCCGAAGCTCCCGAATCTGCGGCAGTGGAGCCCTCCGCCGAGGCTCCGGCCTCTGAGGAGCCTGCCCCTCCAGCCGAAAGCCCTGAATCTGAACAGCCGTCGGAATAACGGGGGCAGCCTTGAACAAGATAATTGTTATTGGCAACGTTGGCCGCGACCCGGAGATGCGGTACACCCCTAGCGGTCAAGCGGTGACCTCTTTCAGTATTGCTTCCAACAGGCGGTACCGAGGTGCTGATGGGGAACAGCGGGAAGAGACGGAGTGGTTCAACGTCAGCGCGTTTGGCCGCCTATCTGAGATTTGCAACCAGTACCTGACAAGGGGCCAGCAGGTATACATAGAGGGCCGTTTGCGGGGGCGAAGCTACACCGACAGGGACGGTCAGCCCCGGTATTCGCTGGAAGTGACTGCCACGGAGTTGCAGATGCTGGGCCGCCGTGGTGAAAATGAAATGAGCGGTGGCGGATTCGGAGACCGGGACAGCTACGGCGAGGGCCGAGGTTCGGCGGACGCCGGTGGGCCACCGCCTTACGACGAGTCAGACGACCTGCCTTTCTAGCAGGCCAGGTCAATCCACCCAGACAGCTCAAAGGGACAGGAATTTTATGACAACCGAAGCCACCAACAGGCCGCCCGATGGACCACAGGGAGGTCGGCCACCGGGGGGCCGCCCCGGCGGACCGGGCGGACCGAGGCCCGGCGGACGTCCTGGCGGACGCCCACGAGGCCGGTTTGTGCCACGACGCCGGGTGTGCACCTTCTGCGTGGAGCACATCAAAATCATCGACTACAAGGACATCGACAAGATTCGGCGGTTTGTTTCCGACCGCGCTAAAATCGAGCCTCGACGTCGCACAGGCGTTTGCGCCAAGCACCAGAGGGCGCTTCGGGTGGCAATACAACGGGCCCGCCACATCGCGCTGATACCATTCGTGGCCCATCACTCGTTCCCCAGTGTTCGTCGCTAGTCGTGCGCCGCACTACCATTTTTCAGGCAGGACGCATGCCGGAAGGACGGGACGGACCTCCGTCCCAGAGTGGCGCAGCCGTTCAACGCGGGCGCTGGCGCAGAGAGTGAGCTATGGCGCTTGCCAGGCTTAGCGGACGGTTTGGCAACTCAGAGAGTCGAGCCGAACGGCGCAGGCGGTCCCGGTCCGCACCCGATGAGGAAACCGGACGAGATGCACCCAGCCCCGAGGACAGACGGGAACGCCGGCGTCGTCTCTGGTCAATTGGATTGGGTGTATCTCTGTTGCTGGTGATATTCGGAGTGGTCATATTCGGATATTACTGGGAATTCTTCCGCCCTCCACGGGTTTGGGCAGGCAGTGTCAACAACGTTGAGTTCAAAATGGGCGATCTGGTGCAACGCATTCGGGTACTCCAGGGTGTTAACCGGTACGAGGGCGGTCGAGTGGACCTTAGCACCGTGCCATTTGAGTATCTGCAGAATTTGGTCAATGCGGAAATTCTTCGGCAGTCTGCTCCCGGATTGGGAATCGACCCGGAAGATGTAGCGATCGAGAACGATTTGCGGCGCAGGTTCACGCCCGTGGTCCCGGAGGGGCAGGAGGTCGACTCCGGCCAACTAGAACGGGAATTCCAGAACAACTACCAGACCTTCCTAACAGCCACCGGCCTGACGGATTCGGAATATCGGATTATCGTAGAGGAAGAGATCACGGAATTCGGCCTGTTCCTGCTGATGGGACAGGAAATCGAAAGCCCTCAGCAGCATGTAGAGGTTCGTTGGATCAGGTTGCCGATCAATCCCAGCGAGACGGGAGCCAGTGGCCTGCTCCCGGATCAGGTGGTTCAGCGGCTGGAAGTGGAGCCATTCGAGACGGTGGCTCGCGAGGTGAGTATTTCGGCGGGTTATGCGGGCCCGTCCGGATATGTGGGATGGGTGCCCGAGGGTGCCTTTCCAGACCTCGATCCGATTCTCTATGGTGATGAGGAACTGGGAACCGCCGCCCTGAATCCGGGCGAGGTGAGCAGGCCTTTCTATGCTCCCGACGGAATATTCATAGTGGAAAAGCTTGCAGGCCCCGAGGAGCGGGAAGTGGCCGACCAGATGAGGGTCAAGCTCGCCCTTGAACTGTCAAATAACTGGAAGGATCAGGCCCTTCAGCAGGGAACCGGCGACGGATCCGTGAAAATGAATTTCAACAGCAGGCTGTATGAGTGGGTTGCCGACCAGGTATTCGTCACCGCTCCGCGCGTTCCGGCCACCAGCCAATCGGGCCAGTAGGCGAGGTCAATGACCAGCGGATCCAACATAAATGTGGGACTGATGGGGCTTGGCGTAGTTGGAGGCGGCGTCGCTGCGGCGCTCCTTCAGGACCCTTCGCTAATTACCGCCCGTGTGGGAGGCAAGGTAAACCTGCGGCGGGTCTTGGTGCGGGACCCCTCGCGTCCGCGGGACGTTGAATTGCCAGCGGGCATGCTGACCACTGACGCGGATTCCATACTGGACGACCCGGAGATCGACATCGTCGTCGAGGTCATGGGCGGATCGGACCCGGCAACCGACTACTTTCGAAGGGCACTAAAGGCGGGCAAGCACGTAGTTACCGCCAACAAAGAGGTGATGTCCAAGCACGGCGTGGAGCTGATGGGCATCGCGCAGGGCAGCGGGGCCAGCTTGCGATTCGAGGCCAGCGTTGGGGGTGGCATACCCATAGTGGGGTGCCTGATGAACGAACTGGCGGCCAACGAGATTCACTCCATCCGTTCCATAATCAACGGCACTACCAACTACATCCTGACGAGGATGGCCCATCAGAGGACCCCGTTTGCGGAGGCGCTGGCGGAAGCTCAGTCACTGGGATACGCTGAGGCCGACCCCACCAACGACGTTGAAGGGATTGACGCCGCCTACAAGATCACCGTTCTGGCGACCTTGGCCTACGGCCGGCGATTCGGGCCAGAAGACGTGTTTCGACAGGGCATATCCGCTCTTGAACCGCAGGATTTCCGCTACGCAGAGGAGTTCGGCTACGCCATCAAATCCCTGGCAATTGCGGACCTCCACGGCGGAAAAGTCCAGCTCAGGGTGTATCCGGCCCTGGTGCCAGCGGAAAACATGCTCGGTAACGTCCATGGAGTGTACAATGCGGTGGAGGTGAAGGGCAGCCTCTGCGGGCAGGTTCTGTTCCATGGTATGGGCGCCGGTCGCGGACCGACAACCAGCGCGGTGCTGGGAGACCTAGCCGAGACCGCCCTGCTGGTTAGGCATGGAGCGGTACACTCCGAACTACAGAGGACATCCCATGAGCTGGGGGTCCGTTCCATTGACGACCTGCGAACCAGGTACTACATCCGGCTGAATGTGGCCGATCGCGCTGGAGTCTTGGCCCAGATCGCCCGGATTCTTGGAGAAGGGGAAATCAGCATTGCGTCGGTGCTCCAAAAGGACGCCGAACCCGAGACACAGAGCGCTGAAATCGTGATCATGACTCATCCGGCCCAGGAATCGTCTGTTCAGAAGGCGCTGCTGACGATTGGTGGCCTTGAGCCCGTGCGACGGGTCGGCAATTTGCTCCGTATTGAGGAGTAATCGCACCAGCGCAGAGAATTCGTGTGATCATGGGAAAGGAACCGGTAAACGCGGGAGCGAAATGGGCGACGGGGTACTGAAAACCTACCGGGATCTGCTGCCGATTACCAGTGCGACGCCCATGATCACACTGGGCGAAGGTGACACGCCGCTGGTCAAATCCAACCGTTTGGCCGCGGAGTTGGGTTGTCCTGAACTGTACTTCAAGCTAGAGGGATGCAACCCCACTGGTTCATTCAAGGACCGGGGAATGGTAGTTGCCATCGCCAAGGCGCTGGAAGAGGGCAGCCGAGCGATAATGTGCGCATCCACGGGCAACACCAGCGCCTCCGCGGCCGCCTTCGGAGCCTACAGCGGACTGCCAGCCCTCGTGATTATTCCACGTGGTGAGGTGGCAATGGGCAAGCTGGCCCAGGCCATGGCCTACGGTGCGAAGATCATCATGGTCAATGGGAACTTCGACACCGCGCTGGGTCTGGTGCGTGACTTTACCGCCAAGCACGAGGTCACGCTGGTCAATTCGGTCAACCCCTATCGCCTGGAAGGGCAGAAGACCGCAGCATTCGAGATTGTTGACACCCTTGGCGACGCCCCCGACTACCTGTTCATTCCTGTGGGCAACGCCGGCAACATAACCGCCTATTGGCGGGGATTCCGGGAATACCACGAGTTGGGACGCAGCAAGACACTGCCCAAGATGATGGGCTTCCAAGCAGAGGGGGCTGCCCCCATAGTCCGCGGTGAGCCAGTGGCCAATCCCCAGACCATCGCCTCCGCCATACGCATCGGCAATCCAGCAAGCTGGAAAGGGGCGCTGGAGGCCCGCGACAGTTCCGGGGGCATCATTGATATGGTATCGGATGATGAGATCCTGGAGGGATACCGATTGCTGGCTTCGCACGAGGGAATATTCTGCGAACCGGCATCGGCGGCATCATTCGCCGGGCTGGTGAAGTTGCACCGCCAAGGGCTGGACTTCTCGGATAAACGGGTGGTGTGCGTGTTCACTGGGACGGGTCTGAAAGACCCGGACCTGGCAGTTTCCAGCGTTGCGCCCCAGACCACCGTAGTGGAACCTACCCTCGAAGCCGTAGAGGCGGTGGCGCTATCCTGAGCTCCGGTGCAGTATATTTCCATTCTGGTAGCCGATCAGGAGGCTGACACGGTCGAGAAGAGCCGCATCCAGGAGGCGGTGGCCGATATATTGGTGGCCATCGGCGAAGACCCTCGGCGCGAGGGTCTGGAGCATACGCCCGCCCGAGTGGCTCAGATGTACCAGTCACTATTCGCCGGGGTTGGGGCGAGGATAGAAGACGCCATTGACGCGGTCTTTGAGATTGAGGCGAACGATCCAGTGGCAGTCTCGCGGTTTCCTTTCTTTTCCGTGTGCGAGCACCATCTGTTGCCCTTCTTCGGACATGCCAAGATGGGCTACGTGCCGCAGGGGAAGATTGCCGGAGTCAGCAAATTGGGCCGAGCTCTGGAGTTGGCGGCCAGTCGCCCCCAAGTACAGGAAAGGCTCACCGCAGAGGTGGCCGATGCCGTGGCAACTGTTCTGCAGCCTCGTATCGTGGTCGTTGAACTGGAGGCCGAACACCTTTGCATGTCTATGCGGGGTATAAGTAAGCCGGGCACCCGGATGCTCACCAGGGCCATCCGTGGAGCGTCGGCTACCAAAGAGGACAGAGAAACATTACTAACCTTGATGCACAGCGGTTGATACCGCCTACGGATGCCATAACCTCTTTCGGGGACGCACGCGAGGGATGGGACGCCATCCTTTCCGAGTCGCCGGTGTCCTGTCTTTTTCTTTCTCCGCAGTGGCAGGAAGTCTGGTGGGAGAACTTTGGTGAACACCGGGAAATGACCGGATTCTCTCTTTCATCCGGGGACGGCGAAGTTGGCGCCATTGCGTCCCTTTCTCGACAGGGAGATTCCGTAGGGTTTGTCGGTTCTCCCGACACCTTTGACTACAACGATTTCTTGGTGCGTCCCGGATTCGAGGAGACGTTCTATCCTGCCTTGATGGACATACTGGATGGCTGGGACTGGAGCGAACTTCGGCTTGATTCCCTCATCGAACACTCCCCGACTCTAACCCATCTTCCAGACTTGGCGAGGGCCAGGGGGCATTCGGTTGATGTGGAGTATGAGGACGTTACCTCGGGAGTTCCTCTTCCGGACGACTGGGACCAATATCTCGCCCTCCTCAATAAGAAAGACCGGCATGAATTGCGACGCAAGCTGCGCCGACTGGATACTCAGACCAAGTGGAATTGGCACTGTCTGACGAACCCCGATGACGTAATGGCCCACTTCGATGAGTTTTTGGCGCTGATGCGGATGAGCCGGAACGACAAGGAAGAGTTCATGACGCCGGAACGAGAGCAGTTTTTCCGTGCTCTAGCCGGTCGGATGGCAGAACTGGACCAGATACGACTTTTTTTCATGGAAATGGATGGGGCGACGGTTGCCTCCAGTCTGTGTTTCGACTATGGATCGTCTCGCCTGTTGTACAATAGTGGGTATGATCCCAGCCTTTCATACTACAGCGTAGGGCTGTTGTTGCACGCAATGTGCGTAAAGGACGCCATAGAAAAAGGCGTGGGGTATTTCGACTTTCTGCGCGGGCCTGAACCGTACAAGGCCCACCTTGGTGGACGGCAGAAGAGCCTCTACAGAATGGTGGTGAAAAGAGGTTGAGCCTCGAGCGAGCAGCTTTCATTTCGTTCCACGCTTGTCCCCTGGCGGCGCCTGGACAAGGCAAGTCGGGGGGCATGAATGTGTACGTCCGGGAACTCTCAAGGGCCATGGGAGAGTCGGGTATACCGGTAGATATCTTTACCCGTGAACACGACGGTGCAGGCGAAACGATCGAATGGATTGCTCCAAACGTGCGGGTGGTCCATCTGTCAGGAGGACCGCACGAAGCAGGGGTGGCTGATTTATTCGTTCATCTGCCCCGTTTTTTGGAAGATCTCAAGTCATTCAAAGAGCGGGAGGGACTCGACTACGACGTAGTCCACTCCCACTATTGGCTTTCGGCATGGGTTGGACAACGCTTGGCCAAAAACGTGGGAATTCCGCATGTCGTAACTTTTCACACGCTTGCCCTGATCAAGATGCAGTCGCGGGCCGGTGAGATGGAGCCTGATGAGCGTGAGACGGTTGAGCGGGATGCAATGCTCAGCGCCGACCGCATAATTGCATTCAGCGGTCACGAACGGGACGCGATGGCCCGCCTCTACGGAGCCGATCCCGTGCGTGTGATGCTGGCCCCCTGTGGCGTTGACCTTGCCAAATTCCGCCCTATGGACCAGAAGGAAGCCCGGCAGAAGCTGGGCATGAACGGCGAAAAAGTGCTTTTGTACGTTGGTCGAGTGGAGCCCCTCAAGGGACTTGACCTTCTGGTGGAAACAGCGGTCCAGATGGAGGCCGAGGGGGAAAAGGTTCGGATGATGGTTGTCGGCGGCGGCGGCCCCGGGGAGCCTGAGACCGATCGGGTCCGACGGCTTGCCGAGGAGCGGCAGGTTGATGATCTCATCGACTTTGTGGGCAGGGTCGACCACGACGAACTGCCGCTCTACTACAATGCAGCCGATGTGTGCGTGGTCCCATCCTACTACGAGAGCTTTGGGCTGGTGGCCCTCGAGTCTATGGCCTGTGGGACTCCGGTGGTGGCAACCCGGGTCGGGGGGCTGCCCACGCTGGTGCATCACGGTCACACAGGATATTTGAAGTCGTGGCGATGCCCGGAAGCGTTCGCAAATTCGGTCGAAATGATCATCTCCAGCGAGCGTCTCCAGGAAAGCCTGGGCACAGCGGCCCGGCGACGTGCAGAGTTGATGGGCTGGCCAAATGTGGCCTCGATGATTTCTGAAGAATATCGCGCGCTCAGCGCAGGTGGGGGCTGAGTTCGGGAATTCCAAATGACTGGCCTTCCGCAATGGTCAAATCTCAGATGGTTAGCGTTGGAGACACCGGCACGGTTCCCTTGTGTTCAAACGCATAATCGCGAATCCAGCAAAGCCAACGATGTTGTCCGGTTTGTACAGTGACGTCTCCGGAGCGTGATACAGCCCCACCGAGCCACAACGGGGTAGAATCAAGACGCCGACAGTCATTGGTAAGGCGGATAGCAGGGCATTTCCAGCGTACGCTGGCCGCGGGCATACTGGTCATGCTGCCCATCGGCATCACCGCGTTGGTGCTGAAGTTCATCTTCGACCTGCTGACACCAATTCTCCAGCCACTGACCGACCTGCTACCAGGCCCAGACCTGTACGGAACCGGGCTGGTCGCTTTGCTACTGCTAATCTATGTTGTCGGGTTAGTTGCAGCCTTTGTTGTAGGCCGCCGCATAATTGGCGTGGCTCATCGGGCAATGGAGGTAATCCCGGTAGTCAAGGGAATTTACAGTACGACGCGCACGGCGGTTGAGTTGCTTTCCAACAACAGCCGGACCAATGGTGCCAACGGTGCCAACAGTGCCAACAGTGCCAACGAAGTCGAACGTTACAGCGGCGTGGTGCTGATAGAGTTCCCACGCCCCGGGATACGTTCCATAGGACTGGTTACGTCGCAGATGTACGACGCTGAGGGCCAGGAGGTGCTGGCCGTGTTCGTTCCGACTACCCCGATACCATCCTCCGGATACCTCGTTATTGTCCCTACCAGCCAGGTGACGCGCCTCGATATGACTGTGGAAGAAGCGATGACCGTGGTGGTTTCCGGCGGAATTCTTTCGGAGCGAGTTTTTCGACGTTCGGGATTTGAAGCCCATTCCACACAGGAAACTAACGACTAACCCAGCGTACGTTGGATGTCGAAGGTGGTGCGACGGTGGTCGGGCGTATACCGGGGTCTTGACAGCCGCCAAGGGCTGTAGCAGAGTGGTCAAAACTCAATTTTCCCAGCCGGTTACGAAACTCTTCGAGTAGTCTCACTTTGTGATCAGTAAGGAAACCTTGGCAGTCCGCTGGGTTTGGCCCCGGTCCGGCCCGGCGGATTCTTTTGCGGTTGATGCGTCCTGCACCATCGCGTTAGCGAATCTTTGGTGCAGCGCTGTGATAGAGGGAGGAATCCGACATGGAAGATAGACCACAGCGGGTACTCGTGGTGGTGCCGCATCCCAACGACTCGGAGTTTTGGTGCGCGGGTACCATCGCTCGTTGGATTGACGAGGGCAGCAGCGTTCGCTACGTAATTTGCACCGATGGCGGCAAGGGAACCACGGACCCCAGCATTTCGGGTGCTGACCTGGCCGAAAAGCGGGAGCGGGAACAAGCCGAGGCTGCCGAGGAACTGGGAGTGCAAGAGGTAGTTTCGCTTGGGCGAACCGACGGAACGTTGGAGGACACTGACGAATTTCGCCGGGAACTGGTGCGGCAGATTCGGCAAGTTCGACCCGACGTGGTGATTTGCCCTGAGCCGTATCGAAAGAACCTGGCATGGCACCGGGACCACCGCATCACTGGTCAGGTCACACTTGACGCCGTATTTCCCTGCGCCAGAGACCACCTGCACTTCGAGGAGTTGTGGCGAGACGAGGGACTGGAGCCGCACAAGACCGGCACAGTGTTGTTCTGGGGAGCGGAGACGCCCGACACTCACATCGGCATAGATTCGTCGCTGGAATCTAAGGCGAGGGCCGTCAAGGCCCACAGGACCCGAGTCGATTGCCGTACCGATGCAGAGGTCGATGAATTCATTCGTCAACTCGGTCAGGAATGTGTCGGTGAATCTGGAGGGAACTACGGCGAGGCGTTCCGCAAAATCACGTTCCGAACCTGATGCGGCTTCGCAATCCTTGTCCTGGCGCGCAGGGTTCCCGCTCTAATGTGGGCGGGTTAAAGGGGCGCTCCCTGTTTGGCCAGCAGTGCGTTTCTAAGAAGGGGGAGCGGCGGAGCGCCGAATGACAATAGGTGGTCATGGAAGGCCTTGAGTGAGTAGGAACCTCCCCTTTCCTGCCGGTAATCTTCCCGCAGCTTCAGAATCATCAGCTTTCCCAGTGTGTAGTTCAGGTAGCCTGGGTCAAAAATGCCCCTTAGAGCTTCCCGGCGTGCGGGATGTTCCCCCATAAAGGCGTTTTCGACGAAGAACTTGGTCGCCTCGTCCACTGTCATGTTGCCCGTGTGCATTGCGATTGAGCACATGTAGCGGCAGTTCCTCACCAGTGCCTCCAGGATTTGAGTCAACTGCAGCTCCAAATGGTTCTTCCCGTAGCCTGTTTCCATCATCATTTGTTCGGTGTAGTGCGCCCACCCCTCGGAGAATGCGTAGGAGGTGGCGGCGCGATTGACCAGCGGCAAATCTCTCCCGTAGCGGTTGTGGAGATGATGGACGAAGTGGCCGGGAAAGACTTCGTGGATGGAGATGATGCGGAGGGTGTTGTAGTCGAATTTGGACAACCACTGCTCAGCCTGTTCCGCAGTCCAGTGTTCCTCGACTGGTGTGACGTAGTAGAAGGACTCGGTGGCCTGCGTTTCGAGCGCGCCTGCACTGTCCATAGCTGCAAAGGCGTATCGCATATACGCCGGAGTCTCGACTACCTGGCAGCGGTCCTCTGACGGGACAGAAATAATTTCGTGGTCGATTAGCGACTGGCGGATGTCCTCCAGCAGTTCCCTGGTGTCTGGGATCAGCCCTTCTGCAGTGGGGTGGTACCGGCTGTTGTCGTCGACGATCTCCCGTACGCCTTTGTCCGGGGCAATGGCAGTCGCCACTTCCTTGATTCGCGCCAGGTTTTCCTCCAGATTAGCCTGACCCACAGCAGCGATGCGGTCGAGTGGCAGGTCCAATCCTTCCCCAGTGGCGAGCATGCGGGAATAAAGAGTGCTTCCTATGGCAAAGTCGTTGTCGGAAGACCGGGCCCGCACTTTCAGTCTGTTGACGAATGCGTCGAGGGCCGATGAGGCCGTGTCAATGGCACGCTTGAATTTTTCAATTATCTCCGGGTCTGAGATGCCGTTGGCGAAGGCAGACATATCATTGCGGTAAAAATGGGCCATTCCGCTGTAACTCTCCACGCTCATGTCCACCATGTGACGAGACAGATCATCCCTCAGTGCGGCGTCCAGGGACTGCAGGAAATCCGGGACCTGCTGTAGCGCCGAAGTGGCAGACCGCAATCGGTCCTCGAGTAGGGCGTAGTCCCTGCGTACGTAGTTGCCGATGTTCAGGAACCCGGTCTGCCGCATGGGGTTGTTCTCGAGGGGGCGCATTTCTTCGAAGGTGAACAATTCCCTTTTCAGAAAGAGATCCAGCATCTTCCAGGAAAGTATTTGATCGGTGGTCAGTGTCGACGTGTCCAAGGCGCGCAATTCGGTTTGGCCCCTGCGGAGTTCCTGCTCGCGCCGGCTTACACTGGAGGGGGAGAGATCAGGCAGACGGCCATCGTACTCGTGCCGGCCGATGCGCGACCCGGTTGTGGGGTAGAAGTCCCAGTGCCCGGCTATCAGGCGTTCCGACAGTTCCTCCAGGGCAACCGCCGCCTGCTTGCCATGTTCGTCGCCAAGTTGCGTCATCTCCAGTCCCCCGGAAGTGAAAAACTCCAAAATGTATCTGGTGTGCTGATGCCGGGCCCGGCACAATGGACGAAGCAGGCGGGCGGCCACGTTGGGCTGGTCGCCCGCCCCTTATCAGCCCGATGGACAATAGATACAGGAAACTCTACAGGACTTCGCTGATCTGGAACTGGGGCGAAATGTCGGTGTAGTTCTTGATGTCGCCGATGATCTCACGGCCGTGAGTCTTGAAGCCCTCGTGTACCTCTGTTTCGGTATTGAAGTACATGGTGGCCATGGCGACGAAGGGAGCCGGTGCGTTCGGATCTGCGGCTGAGACGCCTTTTTCCAGTTCACTGCGTTGCAGGCCCATAGAATCGAGAAGGCGATGCACTGTCTCCATGTGCGGTCCTGCCCAGTAATCGAAATTGAAAGATTTGCCCTCTTCGTTGGAGTACAGTACGGTGACTTTAATCATAGATTAATTCTCCTTGCACACTGGGTGGAGCGGCTCCCTGGAATTGGCAGCCGCGCTGAATTCAAGGCCAGTGTACATTCAGCCCGGCACACTGGCAACGCTTTCCGTGGCGTTTCTGAGGCCGCAGTTTGATAGAATGAACATCGGCCCGACTATTCCTGTTCCAGGATGTTGCTTTGCTTCTTCGCGTTTGTTCCGGGACCGGACTTTTTGTAATTCTGATTGCCGTTATTGTTTCCTTGCTGCTGCCGGTTGCCTGTTCTTCAGTTTCCGACGACTCCGGCAGCATAGGCGAGGCCGATGATCTTGCGTTGGTATGGGAGGCTTGGGATGCACTGCTGGACAACTACGCGGATCCTGCCAACCTAAACCGGAGCGCAGTGGCGGGAGGAGCCATCAACAGGGTCTTGGAATTGGGAGAGATGGAGCCCTATCCATTTCTCACCGATCTTGGCCGGATCAGGGGACAGGTTCCGGCCTCAGTCCCTGCTGAGCTGACCGATGTGTGGAGGTCGACCCAGATCTACCTGGAGGCCAATCCGGAGGTTTCGGCGGAGGACGTGAGCCTCACGCTCATCCGTGGCTTGATTGACGGTTTGCCAGCCAGAGGGTCGATATTTCTGACAGCGGACCAGTTGCCCGAGGCCCAGGAACAGTTGGAACACAGCACCGAGGGTTCGTACTTGGGAATAGGAGCTCGAGTGGTGTCGCGTGAGGGTCGGATACTGCTGTTCCCCTTTGATGATTCTCCAGCGCAAAAGGCAGGCATCGAACCCGGCGACGCCCTGCTTGCGGTCGACGGGGTGCCCGTGGGTGAGTCCACGCCACGGGAAGTCGGCGACAGGATAAAAGGGGAGGAGGGCACCAAGGTCCGTCTTAGCCTGGAGCGATTCGGTGAGCCGGAATCCCTTGACCTGGACGTGTTTCGGGGCAACGTCGAATTACCCTCGGTTTTCAGCCGGCTGAGGCAGGGGGGTATCGGATACATTCGGATATACGAATTCCGAGACAACACCGGCCAGCAGGTATTTGATGCCCTCGAACAGCTCAAGCAGTTCGATATGCTTGCGCTCATCCTTGATCTCAGGTTCAATCTAGGAGGCTCAGCCAGTGCGGCGGCGGAGGTTGCGGGGCTATTCCTGCCACCCGGCGAAGTGTTCCGCCTGGTTGAAGACCGGGAAGGGGTGCGCAGTGAGCATCGTTTCTCCACCGATGACAAGCGCATTTCCATCGACGACCTGCTTGTTGCCACGCTGGTGGACGAGCAGACCATTGGTGAGGCGGAGGCGGTGGCTGCTGCTCTGCAGGAGGCAAAGCGGGCCGCAGTGATAGGAGTGCCGACATTTGGGGAAGGCTCAAGCTACGACTTTGTGAAGCTGAGCGATGGGTCGGCTCTGTATGTTCCCACCTCCCGCTGGTATACGCCCGGAGGAGCCTGGGTTGGGGACCGCCCGGTCCAGCCGGACATTATCGTGGAATATGAGGAGGTGCAGTTGGGGCCGGCTGGCGAGTTGCAGTTTAACACTGCCTACGAGTTCTTGGACAGTCGGCTGCCGCCGTTCCGCTAGGCAGTCACCGGACGACCTATTTCGGGAATCCCAAAATGAAAAGACCGCGTTCCGGATACCGGGAACGCGGTCTTACGTTTGATCAGGGAGATATTATGTGCTTTCTGTTACAGCCTCGGCTTCGTCAGTTTCCTGGTCTTCCTGACAACGCAAGCAGACAAAGGTGCTCCGATCCTCCGGAAGGCTATCGACGTTGACGTTGCGGCGCCGATTGCACACCGAGCAGTTCACGGACTCGGTTTCAGGCGCCGGGGGAGGAGCGGGAGCCACTATTTCGGCGGTTCCCCTAAATCCCTGGTAATCGGGGTTGGCTTCTTTCAACCGGAGGAATCGTTCCCTGTCCTTCCGACCCATGACAATTCTCCAAGCGCCGGCGGGATTTGGTTACTTGATTTCGACGACCGCTCCGGCTTCCTCGAGCTTCGCCTTGACGGAGTCGGCCTCATCGCGCGGCACGGCTTCCTTGACGGAAGCGGGGGCGGACTCGACCAGTTCCTTGGCCTCGCGAAGGCCGAGGGAGGTGACTTCTCGCACTGCCTTAATGACGTTGATCTTGTTGGGGCCGATTTCGCGGATCTGAACTTCGAACTCGGTTTTTTCTTCTTCGGCGGGAGCGGCGGCGGCATCGCCCGCTGCAGGAGAGGCTGCGGCGGCAACGGGGGCAGCGGCAGTCACGCCGAATTCGTCTTCCAGAGACTTGACCAGGTCGGCCAGGTCAACGACGTTCATTTCCTTGATGGCGTTCATGATTTCATCTTTGGTCAATGCCATGTCTCGTATCCTCGTCTCAGATTTTTTGATATGGCCGAGTGGACTAGGATTCTTCCATTTGGCGCATTCGGGCGCGCAGGACATTATCCAGATTCTGGATCGGCCCGTTGAGAGCACCCACCAGACGCGACAGAGGAGCCTGCATCTGGGCTAGCAGTATGGCTATCATCTGTGGCTTGGGAGGCAGGGCCGCCAGTCGTGTTACGCCATCCGGTCCAAGAGAGGCGCCTTCGCCCAGCACTGCGCCCCGAATGGAGAAGGAATTGGCGTTGGCCCTGGCGTAATCGGAAATTGTCTTGGCGGCTGCTGCCGGGTCGTCGTAACCAAAGGCTACGGCGGTGGGGCCCTGCACAATCTCCTTGAGCTGAGGCATGCCCGCCTCGTCAGCGGCCAGATACATCAGAGTGTTCTTCACCACGGTGAACTCGATACCTCCGGCGCGCATAGCGCGACGCAATTCGGTCATCTGGTTCACGGTGGTACGGGTATAGTCGGCCCCGAAGGTGATCGTACTGCGTTCCAGCCGCTCCTTCAGCTCTTCCACCCGGTCAATTTTCTCCTGTGTCGGCAACATTCACCTCCCACGAAAAATGGCTAACAAAAACCCTGCGCCGGACAAAAGACGCGGCGCAGGGTATCAGTGCACCCTGTTCATTTAAGTCGCGCCTCGGCGGGCGGCCTGGCCATTATCCCCAAAAGGACCCGCTATCTCTGGCTCTAAGTATTCAGTTGTAGGAAAAGGCTAACCGATTAGTCTTCGGGACGCAAGGCCTGCAGGGCCGACAGGTCCAATGGGACACTGGGGCCCATGCTGGAGGAGAGATGGGCTGAGCGGAAATACTGCCCCTTGAGAGCTGCAGGGCGGTCCTGGACGATGGCGTGAGTCAGGGCCGCCAAGTTCCCCAACAGCATGTTGGTCTCGAAGCTGGTCTTTCCTATGGCGCTGTGGATGATGGCGGTTCGGTCAGTACGGTATTCGGTGCGTCCGCCCTTTGCTTCCTGGATGGCGCGGGGCAGGTCCTGCGGCTGAACCATAGTACCGGAGCGCGGGTTGGGCATGAGGCCCCGACGTCCCAGGATTCGGCCCAGCTTGCCGATTTTCGGCATCACCTGGGGGGTGGCGAGGCCGATATCGAAGTCCACCCAGCCTCCCTCAATCCGTTCGATCAGGTCGTCTTCACCCACGTAGTCAGCGCCGGCCTGACGGGCGATTTCCCCTCCGTCGGCGCCGGTGAAGACCAGTACGCGGACAGTCTTGCCGAGGCCATGGGGCATTCCCACGACTCCGCGCACCATTTGGTCGGCGTGGCGGGGGTCGACGTTGGTCCTCAGGTGGAACTCAACCGTTTCGTCGAACTTCGCGGTGGAGAGCT
Source organism: Dehalococcoidia bacterium (assembly GCA_965262865.1). Taxonomy (GTDB): domain Bacteria; phylum Chloroflexota; class Dehalococcoidia; order Lucifugimonadales; family UBA3495; genus VXOI01. The sequence continues at coordinate 3,046,286 of OZ253565.1, read as the reverse complement.
CCTTAAGCAGCTCGGCGGCCTCTTCAGGAGTATAGAGTCTGTCGCGATCCACTTTCTCGGCAACGTTGCTGTAGCGTCGGCTTTTGCTGGCCATATTCTAATCTCCCGAGATTTGTATACCCATACTGCGGGCGGTGCCCTCGATAATCAGCATGGCCTCGTCTACTGTGCCGGCATTCAGGTCCGGCAGTTTGGCCTGAGCGATTTCGCGAAGGGCGTCGCGGGTGACGGTCCCCACGAGTCCCTGGCGAACATCTGAGGACCCGCTGTCGACTCCTGCCGCCTTGCGCAGCAACTCGGAGGCAGGAGGAGTGCGGGTAACGAAGGAAAATGAGCGGTCCTCGTAGACCGTGAGATGCACGGGCACGATGGTCCCAGCGTCGCTGGCCGTACGGGAGTTGTATTCCTTCACGAACCCCATGATGTTGACGCCGTGTTGACCCAACGCTGGGCCTACAGGAGGCGCAGGGCTTGCTTTGCCGGCTTCCAACTGCAACTTGATGATTGCGCGAATTTTCTTCGCCACTTGGTGCTCCTAAGGCAACGGCCGACAGCTGCGTACTATAGCAGTCTCGGCGCTTGTGTGTTAGATGCGCTCTACCTGGAGAAAGTCCAATTCCACGGGGGTTTCGCGACCAAAGAATGAGACCAGCACACGAACTTTCCCCTTGCTCTCGTCTACGTCGTTGATGGAGCCGATAAAGTCGACGAACGGGCCCTCGGTGATGCGTACGGTCTCGCCGCGTTCCAAGGAGATCTTGACCCTGGTCGAGTCGGATTCCACTTGGCGGAGAATGTCCTCGATCTGCTTGTCCTCCAGTGGCACTGGCTTGGGACGGCTGTCCCGCTCGTCTTCCGTGGAAACGAAGCCGGTCACTCCCGGAGTATTGCGGACTGCGTACCAACTTTCATCATCCATACTCATTTGGACGAGAATGTATCCGGGAAACAGCTTCTTGCGTTCGGAGCGGCGCTTGCCGTCCTTGAACACAACCTCTTCCTCCGTGGGCACGAGCACCTGCTTGATGCGGTCTTCCATGTCGAGGCTGTTTATGCGCAGGTTGAGGTTTTTCTCGACCAGATCTTCCTGACCGGAGTAGGTGTGGACAATGTACCACCGCATATCCTGCGGCTGTTCTTCAACTTCCGAAATGTCGTAGGCGTTCGTCATGCGAACCTTCCCGACTGATGAATCACGCCCCCAGCCCGTGTGGCAGGCGGGGGGCGATGGCTATCGTGAACTGAGTAGCGGCCAGCCAGAATGGGGCTAGAGGGCGAAAATCACTCGGTTAAACAACTCGGCGAACACTCGGTCGAGCCCTCCCAGGAAGAACCCCGCAGCTATGGCGAGCACTATGACCACCATGGTCAGGCGGGCGGTTTCCTCCCGGCTGGGCCAGACACATTTCCGCAACTCATCGAACGTTTCACGAATGAATTGAACGGGCGTTATGCGACTGCCCCCCGACGGGGCGAGTATTCGTTGAGCGCGCGAGCCGGCCCTCGCCATTACGCTACCTCACTTCGCGGTGGGTGCGATGAGTGCGGCAGCGGGAGCAGAACTTGCGGAGCTCCAGCCGCTGCGGGTCATTCCGGCGGTTCTTCATAGATGTGTAGTTGCGTTCCCGGCAATCACCGCACTGCAGCGTGATGATCTGACGGATGTCGGCTGTCTTTCGCGCCATGCTAGTCCACCACCTCGGTTATCACGCCGGAGCCCACGGTGCGGCCGCCCTCGCGAATGGCAAAACGCATGCCGCTTTCCAAAGGTACCGGTGAGATGAGTTCGATGTCCATTGTTACGTTGTCGCCCGGCATCACCATTTCCACGCCCTCGGGCAGCCCGATGGAGCCGGTGATGTCGCTGGTGCGGATGTAGAACTGCGGTTTGTAACCGGTGAAGAACGGGGTATGGCGCCCGCCCTCCTCGCGGCTGAGCACGTACACCTCGGCCTTCGCCTTGGTATAGGGCCTCATAGAGCCTGGCTTGACCAGCACCTGGCCGCGCTCCACCTCATCGCGGTCCACGCCGCGGAGCAGGATGCCCACGGCGTCGCCGGCCTGAGTCTCATCCAATTGTTTGTGGAACATCTCCAGACCGGTGGCAACGGTGGCGCGGGTGTCGCCGAATCGGATGATCTCCACCGGTTCGCCGACCTTGATTGTGCCGCGCTCGACCCGGCCGGTGACGACGGTACCGCGGCCCTTGATGCCGAACACGTCCTCGATGGGCATGAGGAACGGCAGTTCGGTGGCGCGCGGCGGGATAGGAATCCAGTCGTCCATCGCGGTGACCAGATTGATGATGCTCTGTTCGTACTCAGCCTCGCCCTCCAGGGCCTTGAGGCCGCTGACCCGGACGATCGGAGTGTCGTCGCCGGGGAAGTCGTAGCGATTTAGCAGGTCCCGGATTTCCAGTTCCACAAGCTCCAGGAGCTCTTCGTCATCCATCATATCGACCTTGTTCAGGGCGACCAGAATGCGGGGAACTTCCACCTGCCTTGCCAGCAGGATGTGTTCACGGGTCTGGGGCATGGGGCCGTCGGGAGCGCTCACCACCAGCACAGCGCCGTCCATCTGTGCCGCGCCCGTGATCATGTTTTTAATATAGTCGGCGTGGCCGGGGCAGTCCACGTGGGCGTAGTGCCGTTCGTCAGTCTCGTATTCCACGTGAGCGATGGCGATAGTAACGCCTCGGGCCTTCTCTTCAGGGGCGTTGTCGATGGAGTCCATGTCCAAGTATTTTGCTTGGCCTTTGCCGGCAAGCACCTTGGTGATGGCGGAAGTCAGGGTTGTCTTACCGTGGTCCACATGCCCAATGGTTCCCACGTTGACGTGGTCCTTAGACCGGTCGAACTGCTGTCTGGCCATTTCGTGCCATGTCCTCCTTAATTGCCTGCTACTGGTGTGCTCTTAAATCTGGAGCCCAGAGGCGGGATTGAACCGCCGACCCCGTTCTTACCAAGAACGTGCTCTACCGCTGAGCTATCTGGGCTTGTGCGAAATTTGGACCCGAATGAATTAACAACCATCTCTGTTCTATTCCGATCCAGTTGCTCATTGCTCCGGATCTTCTTTTATGGTGGAGGGGGCAGGATTCGAACCTGCGAAGCCCTTCCGGACGCCAGATTTACAGTCTGGTGGCTTTAACCACTCACCCACCCCTCCAGATTAAAGGGCTTTTCCATATTAGAATACGCACTGGCCCCGGCGCAACGTCTTCAGCCAACCACGCTGCCTTTTCGGTATCAAGGTGCATTTGGAGCCCCAGAGGGGATTCGAACCCCTAACCTGTCGATTACAAATCGACTGCGCTTCCATTGCGCCACAGGGGCATCACCGAACCCGTTTGACCTCGATTGCGATCTGGAACGCTGCCCTGAGATTCCGGGTCAATCCCGCCTACCCGCCGTTTGACCGTAAACGCCAGAAAATAGCCCCACTATTGCAGGGCTATGCTGCACTGAGCGAATCAGCAGAACCAAACACGAAAACTGGCGTTTATTATATTTACAAGGCGCAATTAAGTCAAACCACCTGGGAACACGGGGCAATCGCGTCTTGATTTCAGCAGCTCAGCAGTTTGGGGCGGAGGAACTGGCATTGCCGGTTTACAGGGGCTGTTTTTTTCGTTTTGCCGGTCATTTCCGGTCATATCCTGTCATTCCGGCAATTCCGGGTTGGCCGCTGGTTCAAAGCAGGCCCGCAGGGAAGTCAGGCGGGTTCTGTTTGCTACCCGTTATGCATATAGAATATATGTTCTCGAAGGGGCGCAGGCTTGGCAAGAGGCGAATGACAGCGAAATGAAATTCCAGGCTTGAAGACGCGATTCCACGCGATTTCATGGGAACAGAATTGCCTGATCTCTTGATGCTGTTCGAGATGGCGGTGCAAGTGATTCGGGTTGACTGAGGTGGGGGCGTAAATTACACTGCCCGCGCTCCCCTGTCCTATCTGGAAAGGCACAATTTCACTTTTGGCGAAGCCACCTGACCGATCAAGCTTCCACAAGGGCAAAGATGGACCTCAAGGACTACATTCGCGATATCCCTGATTTCCCCGAACCAGGCATCCTCTTTCGTGACATCACGCCACTGCTGGCCACTCCGGGAGCGTTTGAGTACGCGATCAAGCAACTCGCCAAGCTTTGCGGCGATGCCGATTTCGATACCGTGGTCGCCGTGGAATCCCGAGGATTCATTTTCGGCGCCCCCCTTGCCCTTGAGCTAGGCAAGCCCCTGGTGCCGGTCAGGAAGGCAGGCAAACTTCCTTCAGACACCTATTCCGTCGAATATGACCTTGAGTACGGTTCAAACGTGCTGGAAATTCATTCCGATGGCATCTCACGGGGGCAGCGGGCTCTGGTCATCGATGATTTACTGGCCATCGGCGGCACGCTTTCCGCAGCTGCCCACCTGGTGGAGGCCTGTGGCGGCGAGGTGGTGCGGCTTGCCGTCGTTATCGAACTTGGGTTCTTGAACGGGCGCAGCAAGCTGGAAGGGCGGGACGTGGTTTCTCTTATTCAGTATTAGGACTTCCCGTTCGTTTTCTGCTGACTGTCTGATTTATTTCGCTGACTGTTTGTTCGCTGACTGTTTGATTGAGGAGGGTATACATGGCAGGCCAGATCAGAATAGGTAACGTTGACATAGTTGCAGTGCTGGACATGGTGCCCCCGCCCCGCGACCCGTGGATGATGTTCCCCACAACCGCCGAGCCGGACTGGGCGGACCACCAGCATGCCTTGGAATGCGGACAGCTGCAGTTGTATTATCTGCATTTCTTCCTCCGCTCTGAGGGCAAGACTATAATGGTCGACACTGGCATGGGCCCGGGACCGCACCCTGAGCGCGGCAACCGCACCGGCGACCTGGTGAACCAGCTCAAGCTCAAGGGTGTCAACGTGGAGGAGGTCGATGTGGTGGCCCATACCCACCTGCACGGGGACCATGTAGGTTGGAATGTGGACTACACAGGCGATGCACCCGCGGCCACCTTCCCCAAGGCCCGCTACTTGGTACCCCGCCTGGACTGGGACCATTTCACCAAGCCCGATGTCATCGGCAGCGCCCCACAGGTTACCAACAGCGTGGTACCGCTGGAGGGCTTGGGTGCAATGGACCTGGTCGAAGATGAGCACACCATCACTGGAGAGGTCAAGATGCTGACGGCATCAGGACACACTCCGGGACATATGGTTATCGACATAATATCGCAGGGCGAGCGCGCCATGGTGGTCGGCGATCTGCTGCATAGCAAGGTGCAGGTCGAACGCCCGGACTGGACCGCCGGCGTTGACACTGACAAGGAAGCCAGTCACCGCAACCGCGAGCGCGTTCTTGAGCGAGCCGAAGCGGAAAATATCGTTATCGCAGCCGGCCATTTCCACCCGGACGACCACATCGGCCGGGTGATCAGGAAGGAAGGCCGCCGCTATTGGCAAATCCTTTAAATCGACCATGTCCCCTCTCCCATCAGGAGAGGGTTAGGGTGAGAGTTCTGCCGTGACCACCGAACACCATGACCAAGACGACCCGTATCTGCGTCCTTATCAGCCCGAGCCTGATGACGAACTGGATTACGAGGACGGTGAAGATCAGGAAGGAGACGACGAGGAATTCGCGGTAGACCTCGAAGAGGCCGCCGCGGAGTTCCGGATGCGTTACTACGGGCCGGAGAACAACCCGCAGCCTCCGGCGGCTATGCTCGAACTCGCCCCCGAGGTCATGAAACTGGTCGATGCGGTTGTCTACGGCGAGATTTACAACCGACCAGCCGTTGACCTCAGGACTCGCAGCCTCTGCACAATTGCCGCCTTGGTCGTCCTGGGCCACAGCCCGCAGATGGTCAAGCGGCACATCACCGGTGCTCTGAATATTGGCGTCACAGAAGAGGAAATCTCCGAGATTATCGCTCAGATGGTTTTCTACGGCGGCATGCCTGCTGCGGTAAACGCCTTCCGTATTGCCAAGGAGACCTTCGACGAGCAGGCGGGCCAGTCCGACTCAAGACCACGGCCTGAGCGCGCTGCACGCGATACACCCAGCGGCTACGCCCCGCCCTACCGCAGGGAGAACGTGGGGAACTACGCACCAGGCGACCTGGAAGGCGACGACACTCCGCGAGTCCGGCCACGCGTCGGGCCGGGCCAGGATGCAGGGTATACGCCTGGCCCTGACCGTGGCGATTTCAACAGGGAACAGAGGCAACCACCAAGGCCACAACAGGGCCAACCGCAACAGCCGCAGCAGGGCCAACCGCAGCGGCCGCAACAGGGGCAACCGCAACAGCCGCAGCAGGGCCAACCGCAACAGCCGCAACAGGGGCAACCGCAGCGGGACAGGAGAGAGCAGGATGAAACTAGGGTTCATCGGAACCGGCAATATGGGCAATCCGATGGCCGCCAATCTGATCAGAGCCGGCCACCAGCTAACCGTTCACGACCTGCGACGCGAGGCCGCAACCAACCTTCTGGAGATGGGCGCCGAGTGGGCGGACAGCCCCAGGGAGGCCGCCCCGGGCAACGACGCGGTCCTAACCAGCCTCCCCGTTCCCAGGGACGTCGAGGCAGTGGTCCTGGGAGAGGACGGAATACTGGAGGGCGCCGGTAGCGGATCAATTATCTTCGATCTCTCCACCAACTCTCCCACAGTCGTGCGAAGTCTGCATCAGGTGTGCGCTGCGCGGGGCGTTACGCTCCTCGACTCGCCAGTTAGTGGTGGAACCTATGGCGCTGCCGCGGGCACGCTGGCTGTGATGGTGGGAGGCGATCGCGCCACATTTGACAGGTTCGAGTCCACGCTGGGAGCTATAGGCAGCCACGTGGTCTATTGCGGCGACATTGGCGCCGGATCGGTCTGCAAGATATGCAACAACCTGATGAGCATGGGCATAGGAGTTTTGCTTTCAGAGGCGCTTACCCTGGGGGTAAAGGCAGGGGTTGATCTCGCCACGCTGGCTGATGTGGTCGCACACAGCTCCGGCAGTTCGCGGCGACTCACCGAAAAATTCCCCCGATTCCTGTTCCAGGGCAACTTCGAGCCGGGGTTCGCCACTGCTCTTGCGGCCAAGGATGTGCGCCTGGCCACAGATCTGGGCCGCGAGTACGGGGTGCCGATGGACCTCTCCAACCTGGTAGACCAGCGCCACGTCGAGGCGATGTTCCGCGGATTCGGCCCAGAGGACTCCGACGCCGTCGCCAGAATCCAGGAGGAAAAGGCGGGCGTACAACTCCGCCTGAACGTATAGGGTTTCTTTGATTCCCCCTCTGCCGAGAGGGTAATTCTGGATGGATGCCGAAATGAACCGTTCCGATATCGTTGAATTCAGCGACACCGTAGAAATCATTGAGGAATGCTACCGGATGGGCTGGAGCGACGGCCTACCGGTTGTTCCGCCGGTGGAATACAAGGTGCGGGAGATGCTGGAACTCTCCGGTTACACCGGGGAAGAGGAAATAATCACCTTCGAAATGCGCCGCAGGGTTTTGACCGCTGAGAACGCTGCCGCCAACGCGGTGATGGCAGGCTGCCTGCCCGAGTATTTTCCGGTCCTTACCACGGCGTTGAAAACGCTGGACGCGGAAAAGAACTACGTAAACATGGCCGCGTCTTCCACCAGCTCCCCCGCCATCCTTATGATAGTTAACGGCCCAATCCGGCATACGCTGGAAATGAACTCGCGGGATGGAATTTTCGGCCCAGGAAACCGGGCTAACGCCAGTCTTGGACGCGCGGTGCGGCTCTGCTTTATGAATGGTTTCGAGGCACGCCCTGGCATTCTTGACCGCGGTACTCTTGGCAATCCCAGCAAGTACACCCTGACTTTCGCCGAAAACGAAGAGGACTCGCCCTGGGAACCACTTCACGTCAGCCGCGGCCACCATGCGGGGGACAGCACCGTCACCATCGCAGTGGCGTATAACCCCATCACAGTGAGCAATGCTTACGGGCATACCGGCGAGGTCATACTTGCGTCCGTCGCCGACACTCTGAAGAGTGCCTGCCTGGCCTGGCGATTCCCCGCCCAGTGGGCGCTGGTTTTTGGCCCGGAACACGCCATAACCCTGGGCAACGACGGGTGGACCCGGCGCGATATCCAGGAGTACCTGATGGAAAACGCGGCGCGGCCACAGGCCGAACTCATCCGTCTGGGCGTGGCCCAGGGGCCCGAGCGGGAGGGAGATGACCAGATACTGCGGCGATGCTCCCGAGAGCCGGACGACATCATCATCGTGATGGGTGGCGGCACCGGTGGTCGCAACAGTGCGATCATCGACACCACCAATTATCAGATACGCACACGGAAAATCGAGGTTGCCAGCTAGTATTGGAACGACGGGTTTGGAATCAATAGGTTAAGCGGCCCCTGAAAGGCAGATTGGACAACCACATTGGGGTTACGCTGTTCCACGTATACTGCGATTTCACGGGTGACTGATCACTAGTGCTGCGGGGCTTGAAAAATTGGGCCGCGTGGTGTTCACTGCCATACAGGAACGATCAATTCGCAAAGGAGGACGTTATGGCGGATACAGTTATGGTCCGAAACGTCAGGTTGGTCAACCCGGCGGGCCTTGAACTGCCTTCCGGTGATTTTCGGCTGAACGACCGGCCCAACACCCTTGAGGGTAAAACACTGGGGCTGCTGGAAAACTCCAAGGCCAACTCGGACAAGGTGCTCAACGAGTTGGGCCAGATGTTGCAGGATAAATACGGGCTGAAAGAAGTCCGTATGTTCAACAAGCATTCTGCTTCCCTGCCCACCAAGTCGGAGGTCATCGAGGACATGCTCAATGGGGTGGACGTGCTGATCACCGGGGTGGGTGATTGAGGGTCCTGCAGTTCGTGCAGTGTGCACGACGGAATCGAAATGGAGCGTCTGGGCCTCCCCACCGCGTCCATCATCACCCACGTTTTCAACAACACTGCCAAGGCGATGACCCGCATGATGGGCGTGCCGGATTACGAGTACGCCGTGGCTCCCCATCCGCTGTCCAGTCTGACCGATGACGAGTGCCGCGAGCGGGCCGAAGCTTTGATGCCGGACGTTGAGCGAATCCTTTTGGGCAGCGTCGCCCGCGTGGAGTAAACGCGAGCGGCAGCCCGGACCATATTGATATTCCGGAGACATCCGGACATCCTGGTAACTTCCGGCAGGTATATAGGCGCCTTGCAAAGGGGCGGGCTCGTCGCCCGCCCCTTACGCTTTTCAGGATTGAATTGACGTAATTGGAATCCGCCCGTTATTGAACCGATATCAGCCAGTATGATAATATCAAAGAGATTGTTAATTTCTTCACGAATGGATCGTTGAAAGCGACGTCACCCCCAGAGCAACCCGTGTGGCATCTTTTTTCTGCGCCCAGGAGTACTGCCGTATGGATGGTCTGGAACAGCGGATTGACCGGGCCGTCCGAGGCCAGCTTCAGCCTACGGTAACGATACTTTCCTCGCTGCTGGCCGTCGAAGACGAACTGCACTACATTCCTCGAGAGGCCGTTGAGCTGGTGGCCGAATTCATCGACGCCACTATCAACGATGTCTGGGCCGTTGCCTCCTTCTACCCCAACTTTCGTTTCGAGCCGCCCGCCGCGCGGCAGGTCGAAGTCTGCTGGGGTGCTTCCTGCCACCTGATGGGATCGATGGCTGTTGTAGAGGCCGTTCTGGACGCTGCGGGATTAGAGACCGAGGGGGATCGTCCCGATCACCGTCTTTCAGTACAGCTAAACACCTGCCTTGGCGCCTGTTCCCTAGCCCCGGTGATGTCCGTCGACCACCACCTGGTTGGGCGCGTTACTCCCGAGGCGGCCGCGGTGCGGGTCTCCCAACTGCTGCAGAGTGACGCCTTAGATTACGCCCCTGGGGAAGTGCATGCCCGTTAGCTTCGAAGCGTTGGAGCAGGAGGCCCGCAGCCGCTGGGATGCGGAGTCTACCCGGCCCTGGCTGCGGGTCGGTACTGCCCTGTGCGGCCAGGCCGCGGGCGGCCTCGAGGTCGTGGAGGCCCTGCAAAAAGAACTGGACAGCGAGGGGGTGGACGCCCGTCTCTCGGAGGTGGGTTGCTTCGGGCTTTGCTACGCAGAGCCGCTGCTGGACATTCAACTCCCAGGCGGTCCCCGGGTGTTTTACGGAAATTTCGACCCCGAGCGAGCCGGTGAGATCGTCGCTTCACACGTCAAGGATGGGCAGCCCGTGCATGAGCTGGTCCTCGGCTATCTAGCTCCGGCCGATGCAGGAGACGATTTTGTCCCGCCTGCAGGAATTCGCGATTTGTCGTTGCACCCGATGCGGGCGTGGGAGAACCGGATCGCCTTGCGGAACGCCGGCAACATCGACCCGCTGGACATTTACCAGTACGTCGCCAATGGCGGCTATCGCGCCCTGAATCGGGCCTTGCTGGAAATGACGCCGGAGGACGCCCTGCAGCAGGTCAACGAGTCCGGACTGCGCGGCCGGGGCGGCGCTGCTTTCCCCACCGCGACCAAATGGCGATTCCTTGCTGGAAACCCCTCCAGAGACAAGTATGTGCTTTGCAATTGCGAGGAGGGGGACCCGGGGGCTTTTAACGACAAGGCCATTCTCGAGAGCGACCCGCACACCCTCGTTGAGGGCGTCATCCTGGCCGGATACGCCACTGGAGCCAGCAAGGGCTACATCTTCATCCGGCACGGCCACGACGGCCCCATAGACCGGTGCCGGGCCGCTGTCAAGCAAGCGCAGGAGCTGGGGCTGCTGGGCGAAGATATCCTGGGGTCTGATTTCGGCTTCGACATCGAGGTTGCCCTGACCGGCGATTCCTACGTAGCGGGCGAGGAAAGCGCACTGATGGAGGCAATCGAGGGAAAACGGGCGATGCCCCGCTTTCGGCCTCCCTTCCCTGCGCAATTCGGACTGTTCGGCAAGCCCACCAACATCAACAACGTGAAGACACTGGCCTACGTACCCGAGATTATGTCCAAGGGCGGAGAGTGGTTCGCCAGCATCGGCCACGAGCGGAGCACCGGCACGGCCATCCTCTGCCTCTCCGGCGCGCTGAACTTCACCGGAATGATGGAAGTACCTCTTGGTATCAATCTCAAGGACGTGCTTTACGAGGCGGCCGGCGGCATTCGCGGCGGCAAGAAATTGAAATTTCTGCAGACCGGTGGTCCGTTGGGCGGTGTGCTCGGCGCCGACAACATCGACATTGTTCTGGACTTTGAGGTTCTGCGCAACGCCGGTGCCATCCTGGGATCCGGGGGCATCATCGCCGCGGACGAGGATTCGTGCGTAGTCGACCTAACCCGTGCTCTGGTGGCGTTCTGCCAATACGAGTCGTGCGGCAAATGTTTCCCATGCCGTATGGGGATGAGCCACATACTTGAAGTGTTGGAACGAATCTGCGACCTCAAGGGAGAGCCAGAGGATTTGGATCTGATGCGGCGGACGGGTGAGAACATGCAGGCTGGTTCCCTGTGCGGGCACGGCCAGCTGGGTTTCAACCCTGTCTCGTCGGCCTTGAGGTATTTCCCCGGGGAGTTTGAGGATCACATTCAGAGGCACATCTGTCCAACCGGTGTTTGCGATGGCCCGAGGTTTTCACCGGCGCGTTCAAGGCGGTAGGTCTGCGTCTCAGGCACGGGAGCGAAGAGGCTAAATGCCCAATGACATTACAATAAGCATCGACGGAGTGGAGGTAACCACACAGCCCGGCAAGATGGTCCTGGAAGCGGCCATCGACTCCGGGATCTATGTGCCGTACCTTTGCTATCACCCTGGTATGAAGCCCTATGCCGCCTGCCGAATGTGTGTTGTCGAGGTCGAGGGGCAGCGCGGATATCCTGCCGCCTGCACGTTGCCGGTGGCCGATGGCATGATAGTCCACAATGAGGTGCCGGCGGTCGACCAGCTGCGCCGATCGGTGATGGAGATGCTCATCGCCGAACACCCCAACGGGTGCCTAACCTGCCACCGCATCGACATCTGCGGTCCCAACGATGTGTGCCTGCGCCACGTCTCGGTCAACGACCGCTGCGTAACCTGTCCCAAAAACGAGCGATGCGAGCTCAAGGACACGGTGCGGTACCTGGGGATGAACTTGGAATCGCCTCTGGGATATAAATACCGCAACATTCCCCTAGAGGTCTCCGACCCCTTTTACGACCGCGACTACAATCTCTGCATAGTCTGCGGTCGTTGCGTTCGTGCCTGCGAGGAGTTGCGGGGCGACGACGCCATCGGCTTCACCGAACGCAGCGGACAGGCCCTGGTGGGAACATCTTTCGGAACTTCGCTATTGGAGTCGGGCTGCGAGTTCTGCGGCTCCTGCATCGACGTCTGCCCCGTGGGCGCACTGGTGGAACGGGACCACAAGTGGGAGAAGGCTCGGCGGGTGGAACGCTCCATCTGCCCACACTGCCCCGTAGGTTGCCAGCTTAATCTCGAGTTCAACGACAAAGACGAGTTGATCCGGGCTGTTCCGGAACTCAACTCCCCAGCCAACCAGGGACAGGCCTGTTTCAAGGGCAAATTCGGGCTCGAGTTCGTCAATGACGCCAGCCGCCTTACCACTCCTCTCATCCGCCGCGAAGGTGCGTTGGAGGAGACAACGTGGGACGAGGCCCTGGATTTTGTGGCTGAGAGGCTATCGCAGACAAATGGTGATGAGTTCGCAATCCTTTCGTCTCCCACCAGCACCAACGAGGAACACTACCTGGCGCAGAAGTTTGCCCGGGTAGTGATGGGCTCCAACAACGTGGACCATACTTCAAACACCGAGCCGGAGCTGGTACTTGGGCTGGAGGCCTCCCTCGGTTTCGCCGCCGGCACCAACCCGATCTGGGAGTTGGAGCAGGCTGGGTGTGTCCTGGCTTTCAACACCAACGTTACCGAAGAGCAGAACATTGTTGCCGTACCCGTCAAGCGGGCCGCACGGAAGAACACGAAGCTGGTTGTTATAGATTCCCGCGAAGTTGAACTTACCCGATACGCTCACCTGTGGCTTCGTCCCGCTCCCGGCACCGAGGTGACGTTGCTGGCCGGACTAATGCGGAGCATTGTAGACCAAGGTCTGGAAAAGGAAGAATGGCTGGAGGAGAACTGCGAGAGCCCAGCCACCCTCCGGTATTCGTTGCGTTCACGAAATATGGAGGAAATCTCCCGGGAGACCCAGGTATCCGCTGATGACATCGCCGAGGCGGCGAGACTGTTCGGGCAGGCCGGGGCCGCTGCGGTGATCTATGGTCTGGACAATGTGCAGCCCTCAATGGCGCGGGACTGTGTACTGTCGCTGGCGAACCTGGCTCTTCTCACCGGCAATGTGGGACGGCCGGGAACGGGACTTTACCCGATGCGTCGAGGCGCCAACGAGCAGGGGGCTTGGGACGTGGGCTGTGTGCCCGATCGCCTGCCGGGATACAGGCGCGTCGGCGTAGCAACCGACCGGGAGGTCCTTGAGGAAGTTTGGGGCGCGCCCGTCCCAGATAGTCCCGGCTTCCATATAACGGAAATGGTCGAATCCGCCGTCAACGGCAGTTTGAAAGCCGCTTTCGTAATCGGCGATAGCCCCAATTTTACAAACGGCAGGATAGGCGACGTTCTCAGTGCCTTTGGCGCCCTGGACCTGCTGGTGGTTCACGATACTTTTCTCACCCCATTGGCCGAGAGGGCCGATGTGGTTCTGCCCAGGCCCACCTTTGTCGAAAAGGACGGTACGTATACCAACTTGGAGAGGCGGGTGCAGCGAGTGAAGCCGGCCTCCAAGAGGGATGATGGATCCCGGTCCGAGGGATGGGTACTTTCCCAGTTGGCTCGTCGAATCAATGCCGATGCGTTCCCGTTCCAGACCACTGGCGAAACGATGGACGAGATTGCAAGGGTTGCGCCGATCTACGGAGGGATATCCCATCGCCGCCTCGAGAGCGAAGGCTCCCTGGTGTTGCGCACCCAGTTGGAGAGTCCACAACCAACCCAAGTACTCTACGCCAGCAAGCAGCATCGCGGCCTGCAGTGGCCCTGCCCGGATTCGGCTCATCCCGGCACTCCATCCCTGTACACCGAGGGGTTTGCGGAAAGGAAGGCGGTGCCGCTTACCCCGTCGTATTTCGGTTCACCGGCAGCTCTTTCGGGTGATTTCCCGCTCTGGTTTGCTCCGGGACGGGTGTTACTGCAACAGCACCGCGAGATGGAGGTTGTGCGGGGGAAGCGCAACCGTATCCAGCGAGAGGAATGGGTCGAGGTCAACCCGAACGATGCCGCCGGAATGGATCTCGCGGAGGGCGACAAGGTGGTCATTCAGACCGTGGACGGTATGGTGCCAGGTGTTGCGAGGTTCAACTCCCAGGTTCCCAGGGGTACCGTTACATCAACAGCCCTTTTCGGGCAGTTGGCGATTGATATGCAGGCCAGCGAAGAATTTGACCCTGCGCCAATGTTGCCGGGGTTAGACGTTCGGCCGGCCCGGCTGGTGAGGTCGCGATCTGAGGATTAAGAGCATTGGCGAATAACGGCATTTTCGTTGTCAGAGGTCGTTACGGCCCATTTCAAGCGAGGAGGCGGGATAGACAATGGTAGAGACAACGGCCACTGGAAACGCAAAGGACGTAGACCTGACCCCCAATCCTGCCTTCCCCAAAGCCCACGTCGTGCAGCGAAGGGACATAACCGAGGACCTGATGGTTATCAGGCTGGAGCCTGAGGAGGGCGGTGCCTTCAACTTCAAGCCGGGACAATACTGTACGTTGGGGCTCGGGCCCATCGAACGGGCGTACTCGATAGCGTCCGCGCCCCACGAAAACGCCTTGGAAGTATTCGTGGAACTGGTGCCCGACGGCGAGCTTACGCCCCTGATGTGGCAGTTGCAGCCCGGCGACGCGATGTCCGTCCGTCCCAGGGCCAAGGGCATTTTCACCATGGACCAGAAGGCACACCATCACTTTATGCTTTCGACCGTCACGGGCGTGTCCCCTTCGATCAGCATGTTGCGGGACTACCTGCACAAAAACGGGGAAGGCCACACGTTTTACGTTCTGTTGGGCGCCAGCTATTGCGATGAACTCACCTACGACGAGGAATTATTGGAATTGGCGTCCCAGCATCCAGATGTGGTCAAGTTTGTGCCCACGGTGAGCCGGCCTGACGACCCTCGCAACTCGGGATGGGATGGCGCCCGGGGCCGTGTCAACGCCATAGCTCAGGAGTACCTGGAAAAATTCCAACTTCCCAAGGACGACACACTGGTCTACGCCTGCGGCCACCCGGGGATGATTGAGGAGATGAAGGACAAGCTGCCTCCGCAGGGCTGGCGGTTCAAAGAGGAACGATTCTGGAAGGAATAGATCCGTAAGATTTCGCCAGAGAGTCGGCCCTTTTCGATTGGAGAGGGCCTTTCTTATTGGGGTTGGCAGGCGGCGCCATCATATTTGGAATGTTATAGAATGACATAACTCCAAACCAGTGGGGCGCGGTGCTGTGACACCTATTCGTCGGCAATACCTGAAAATCAAAGATGCCTACCGGGATTCCATCGTCTTGTTTCGAATGGGAGATTTCTACGAGACTTTCGATGACGATGCACGCCTGGTAGCCCGCGAGTTGGAGATTACCCTTACGGGTCGCAGTCTTGGCAAGGATCTGCGTGTTCCAATGGCGGGTGTTCCAGCCCACTCCCTCGAGCCCTACCTTGTTCGACTCGTGAAGAAGGGCCACCGGGTCGCCATCTGCGAGCAGATCAGCGATCCTGCTACGTCAAAGGGCCTGGTTGACCGGGATGTCGTGAGGGTGGTCACGCCGGGCACCGTTTTCGAAGATTCCCTATTGGACCAGCAGGTCAACAACTACCTGGCCGCGGTGCTGGTGCGCGGGGGCAAGGCAGGCGTGGCCTATGCCGACATCACCACCGGAGAGTTTGCTGCCACCGAGCTGCAACTACCGGAATTGCCCTTGGAACTGGGCCGACTATCTCCTGCGGAAGTGCTCGTCCCGGCAGGCGATTCGGAGGTCGCCGACTTCCCGGACTCATCCTGGCATTCCACTCCTGTGGAGGATATTGATTTCAATGGCGAGCGTGCCGCGGCAGCTCTGCTCAGGTACTTCCGCCTTCTCACCCTGGAGTCCTTCGGGTGCGAGGGTCTTCCCCTGGCTGTGTCCGCCGCAGGCGCCATCGTGGAATACCTGGAGCGCACCCGCAGATCGGCCAGGGCGCCGCTGAACAACCTGGCCGTGTATTCGATTCAGCAATACATGGCCCTCGATTCTCGGACCCGCCGCAACCTTGAACTGTTTGAAGGTGGACGGGGCCAGCAACGCGAACTGTCGGTCCTGGCCGCTATCGACCGCACGCGTACGGTACTGGGGGCGAGGCTCCTGCGACGCTGGCTGGGACAACCGCTGTTAAATCTGGATGAGCTGCGGCGCCGGCTGGATGCGGTGGACTCCTTATTCAGGGACGGACTCACTCGGGGTGCGGTGCAGTCGGCCCTGGCGGGAGTCGCCGATCTCGAACGGATAGTAGGCCGGGTCGTCGCCGGTTCCGTTGCGCCGAGGGAATTGCTGGCGCTCAAGGTCGGCATGGAAGCCGTGCCCGAGTTGCGAGCGCAAGTCGAGAGCCTTTCCCCTGAGCTACAGTGGCTGAAGAGCGAGCTAATCCCCGTGCCTGAGGTCATTGCGCTCATCGACGCGGCTATCGAGCCCGAACCGTCGGGCAGTGTTGGCGAAGGTGGGGTGATCAGGCAGGGATTCTCTACCGAAATCGATGAGCTCAAGAACGCGAGTGTCAACGCCCGCCAATACATTGCCGGGCTGGAGCAAAAAGAAAGGGACCGGACCGGAGTCCGTTCACTGAAGATAGGCTACAACCAGGTCTTCGGCTATTACATCGAGGTGTCAAAAGCTCAGACCGGCAGCCTCCCGGACGACTATATCCGTCGCCAGACATTGACGAATGCGGAGCGCTACATCGTTCCGGAACTCAAGGAATACGAGTCAGTTGTGCTCAATGCCCGGGAGCGACTGGCGGAAGAGGAGGAGGCGGTGTACCGGCGCATCCGCGAGCAAGTAGCGGAGTCGACCACTTCGCTAGCGCGCGCCTCTGGCGCCATCGCGCAGGTCGACGTGTTCAGCGGGCTGGCCCAGGCCGCGGTGGACAACGGCTACGTGCGCCCCCTGGTGGACGATGGCCCCGTTATCAGTATTCGCGACGGCCGCCATCCGGTGGTGGAAACCGTGCTGCCGACAGGCCAGTATGTCCCCAACGACGTCGAATTGTCTGACGATGCCCGTGTCCTGGTGATTACCGGCCCCAACATGGCCGGCAAGTCAACCTACATCCGGCAGGTGGCACTGATAACACTTCTGGCGCAGGTGGGAAGTTTTGTGCCTGCAGACGAGGCTCGCATCGGCCTCGTCGACCGCATCTTCACCCGGGTCGGACTGCAGGACGACCTGGCGACAGGGCAGTCGACCTTTATGGTGGAGATGGTGGAGACTGCGGCAATCCTGAACCAGGCCACTCCGCGCTCCCTCGTGATCCTAGACGAAATCGGTCGCGGCACCAGCACCTACGATGGTCTGTCCATTGCCCGTTCGGTGATAGAGCACCTGCACAACGACCCCAGGCTGGGCTGCAAGACGCTTTTCGCAACCCACTACCATGAGCTCACCCAACTGGCCGCCTCATTGCCGGGAGTGCGCAATTTCAGCGTAGCAGTAGCAGAGGAGGGCAGCGAAGTTGTGTTCCTACACCGCATCGTTCCCGGAGGCGCTGACAGGAGCTACGGTGTCCACGTTGCCCGCCTCGCCGGTATGCCGCAGGGCGTCGTGAACCGCGCCTGGGAAGTGTTGGAAGACCTCGAGTCGGAACACGGCGAACGGCGCAAACGGACCTACCGTGCCTCTCCCTCCCAGCAGCTGGCCCTCTTCGCCCCAGGCGGCAACCTGGCGGACGCGGTTAGAGCGTTGGACGTCTCAAATATGACGCCGCTCGAGGCACTCAATAAACTGTATCAATTACAGGAACAGGCTAATTCATTAACCTGACAGTCGTGCCGGGAAAGCGGTCCCTGTTTGTAAGGAGTTCTCGCCGGTTATAGAATGGGGGGAGAGTCATCCGGTCCATAGCCTCTCCACTTTTCACGCAATTCGAGGATTTATGAGTCAACAGGTAAGTCTCTATTGGTGGCCCCGTTGATCCACTTGCCGCAAGGCAAGAGAGTTTCTCTTGCACAATGAACTAGCCATTCAGGAAAGGGACTATTTCAAGGAACCCCTGTCAGAGGAAGAAGTGAGGGAGATGGCGGCCATCGCCGGCATCAACCAGATTTTCGCCAAACGCAGCCCCAGCCTGAAGCAGATGGGTCTGGCGGGACAGGAACTTTCCGAGGACGAAATGGTCCGGTTGATGTTGCAGGAACCCAAGTTGGTTCGCCGGCCAATGATGCGCGTGGGTGGCGAGCTCTTCGTTGGCGGCGGAGCGGCAGTGTTGGACTCGGTGGTGTCCGCTGCGACCTCTTGATGGGAGAGCAATCGTAAGGACGATTAATGTGAATGCTTCGGCGACTATAAGGCTGAAGCATCTACGGGAATGTAATATACTGTTCGGGTCTCCCCGAGTTTCCATTGGCGCTTTATGCCTTTGGCCAGGGGAAGCCGTAGCTGTAAGGGCCTGTTACCGCGAATGAAGATCTTCTTTGATGTTGACTACACTATCCTTGGTCTGGACAACACACTGCGCCCCCATACCAAGGAGATATTCCAGGCGCTGTTGGACGAAAACCACCAAATCTACATCTGGTCCGGGATGGGGGAAAGGTGGGAGGTAATCGAGAAGCACCAGCTGGAGCCCTTCGTGAGTGGCGTCTACGAAAAGCCCACCCATCACTTTCACGAACGGCTGGAAGAGTTGGGAGTCCCTTTCGAGCCCGACTTTGTCATCGACGACTACCCCGAGGTTGTGGCTGCGTTTGGCGGAGTCTGGGTTCCGCCCTACTTCTTCAAGCGCTCCCCAGACAAGGAAATGGAGCGAGTCTACCGCATAGCCCAGGACTTCGCCGCCACTGGAACGTCCGAGGACAAGCAGTACCGCGCCAAGGGCACCATAGTTCCTCTCTTTTAGCAGTTGGCTATGCCGATTAGGGTCTTGACACCTGACTTGGCCGCCATGATTGCCGCCGGCGAGGTGGTCGAGCGACCTGTGTCGGTGGTCAAGGAGTTGCTGGAAAACTCCATTGACGCTGCCGCGTCTCAGGTTACTGTTGAGATCAGAGCGGGCGGGACCGAGCTAATCCGCGTCGTAGACAATGGCGAGGGTATTTCCCCTGAAGAGGTTCCCCTCGCTTTCTGTCGACACGCCACCAGCAAGCTGACCAGCGCCAGGCAACTCGATTGCGTCGAAACGATGGGTTTTCGTGGCGAGGCACTCCCCAGCATTGCCGCAGTCTCGCGGGTTGAAATTCAGACCCGCCCCCACAACGAGACGGTGGGATTCCGAACGTTGATACAGTGGGGAGTGGCCGTCGAGTCCGGCAGCGAGGGGTGTGCGGCCGGCACCTCCATCGAGGTCTCCGATCTGTTCGGCAATCAGCCCGCTCGCCGCAAATTCCTGCGTTCGGCACAAGCTGAGACCGCGAGAATCCAGGAGCTGATCAGCCGCTACGCCCTTGCCTTCCCCGAAATCCGCTTCCGTCTGGTCAACGATGGAAAAGCCTCGCTTACCACTCCGGGAAACGGGCAGCCGCGAGAGGCGCTGCTCGCAGTCTACGGGTCGCAGGTGGCCATGGACATGCTGGAGGTCCACGCGGAAGATTCCGAGACGGGGTACGCTGTTGAAGGATTTGCTGCCGCTCCCAGCGTGAGTCGCGCCAACCGCACTTACCTGACTTTTTTCGTCAACCGCCGCCTGATCCAGAATCGCATGCTGTCCTATGCTGTGGAGGAGGCCTACAGCGGCCTGCTGCAGGTCAAACGTTATCCCATAGCGGCCATTAACGTGGTAATGCCATATGGAGGAGTTGACGTCAACTCGCATCCAGCGAAGCGGGAGGTGCGGTTCCACGAGGAGAACCGGGTGTTCTCGCTGACGCAGCGTGCAGTGCGAGCCTCTTTGATGGCGGACTCTCCGGTGCCAGCGGCCGCCCCGAGTTCGGGCACTCCCGCGACGTTTCGCTCGTTTGGCGGTGCGGGCCGAGGGACTGCATCCTCGAGGCCCACGTTTTCCGCGCTGGACGCGGGCCGGCCGCAGACAACGGAGTCGGCGAGGGTGCCTGTTGGGGATGCGTTGTCGCTTCTGGGAAGGCCCGACGTTCCCCTGAGGGTTGTCGGGCAGCTCAAGCAGACCTACATCGTCGCCGAGGGCCCGGAGGGTATGTACCTGGTAGACCAGCACGCTGCCCACGAGCGAACGGTCTTCGACCGCATCTGTGCCCTGAGGGGCAAGCGGGAGGCAGTCTACCAGCCGCTGTTGACGCCTGTTTCCGTGGAGCTCACGCCGTCCCACGCCACAACGTTGCTGGACAATCTGGAGGCAGTCGCGGAGTACGGATTCCAGGTTGAGCCCTTTGGGGATCGGACGTACCTTCTGCGCGCAGTGCCAGCAATGCTAACTGCCGATGATCCGGCCAAGACGCTCATAGACATCCTGGATATGGCTACGCTGGAGGGCCTGACGCGGCAGAAAGAGGACGTGATGGCGGCGTCTATCGCGTGCCACGCCGCAGTTCGCGCCGGGCAGCCACTCACCGAAGCGGAAATGAGGGCGTTGCTGGAACAGCTCGAGGCTACTGTCAACCCTCATACCTGCCCGCACGGACGCCCCACAATGGTGCACTTCAGCTCCTACCACGTGGAGCGCGAGTTCGGCCGGCGCTAGGACAGCAGTTTCCAGTAGCGGCGGCCCTCGGCGCGAGCCACCCGGCCGAAACCGCCATGGTGGCAGATGGCGATGATGGCATCCTCCGATTCAGCCCGCTCGATCATGGCGGCACGCGTGGAAACGCCTTGATCGGGGTCCATATCGAAGCTGAATTTCCAGCCCGTCTCTGTAATCTGGGCTGGGCCGTGAAACACGTCGCCCATGATGTAGGCCCGCTGCCCGCCGGACACAATGGCCAAACTCATCGAGCCCGGGGTGTGGCCCGGTGTTGAGATGGCCGTTATTTCGCTGGTCAGTGTCTGCTCGCCGTCCAGCAGGTCGAGCACGCCCAGGTCCTGCAGCGGCCCCAGAGCCAGGTCCCAGTGGGGAGGAAACAATTCCATTACCTCGGGCCGCTGGAACGCCTCCCAGTCCGCCCTGTGGGCCACGTATCGCGCATTGGGGAATGTGGCGCGCGGGCTGCTGCCCGGTTCATGGGTCACGTTCCAGCCGACATGGTCGAAATGCAGGTGGCTGAGAAACACCGTATCGATTTCCTCGGGGCTCACCCCAGAGGCCCGCAACTCCTGCAGCAGCAGCCCGTCGACTCCGCCAGCCATAGCCTCCACCGCATTTGGGTTGCTGACCGCGCCGCCCAACCCGGTGTCCACCAAGATGGTCTGGCCTTCGGAACGAATCAGATAGCACTCAAAATGTGCCAGTAGGTGGTCACCGCTGAACCCGCTGGGATACAGTTCCTGGTAGGGCGTCCACGCATCGGCCGGCACTTCCGGAAAAACGTCGCTGAGCGGGAGCGTCGCCTCGTTGTCGTTCAGGGAGAGAATTTCCACGTTGCCAACGGTTAATCTGGCTTCGGGCATAACACGTCCTCCCAGGTCTTCTCTAACAGCAATGGCCCAGCCTGATGGCGGGCCACTGAAATGGGTCAGCTGTGGACCAGGGTCAGCCGTGATTGGAGCGACGCGGATCCTGCCTAGGATCAACTGCGGGATGGAAAATCGAGTCCTCTCCGGGAAACTCCTGCTTCATTGCAGCGGTGCTGTTGTTAGAGCCCAGTCCTCGTACCGCCGAAAGGGGACCGGCGACCAAGGCCAAGGCTGCCGCCCCTATGCCCAGCTTCGCCAGAAAGCTGCGGCGCGTTTCCACGGACTTCGTGTCATTCTGTTCTGCTGGGTTAAGCTGGGATGCCACGTCCTGCTCCTATTTTCTTGCTCTTGTTTGCTGTCCGACACAAAAACCAAACCGTCGTTGATTGTACCCGACACGCGAGTAATTGCAACACTTGGACGCGCTTTCTTATTCGACGTCCTCCATCATCATCCGGGCCACCTGCCGGCCCATTCTGATCGAGTAGTTGGTTCCCCGGTCTTCTGGGAATATCTGGGTCGTATTAGCGAGGTACAGCCCCTTGACCGGCGTGCGATGGGAAGGGATGCGCTGGCTATAGTTCCTGCCGATGATCGGCTGCGCCCCGTCAACCCGGTGGTGATGGTATGCCTGGACCCACGTCCGGTCGAAGTCAGGGTTGAGCTTGCGAAGGTGTGGCGTGAACAGTTCCAGCAGTTCATCCGGCTCCGCGCGGTACAGCGGGCTGTTACGGTCGGGGTAGTTGCTGATGTATACGATGTGCTTCCCTCCGTACAGAGACTTGTCGATCATGTTGGTGTGTTCAATGATCCCGACGAAGGGCACACCATCGTCGGCGATGTTGATCCAGTACTTGGCTGTCAGGGGACGGTCCAGCTCAAGAATCAGGAGGACGGCAGAGAGGTAGCTCACTCCGGTGAGCAGTTCCTGGTATTCGTCCGGCATCGAAGGCACGAGCCGGGTAAACACGTAGGATGGCGTGGTGGCGACTACGACGTCGTAGTCGCGTTGCTCAGGGGCAGCGTCGCGACCGAATTGGACCTCGAGGCCGGTAGCCCTGCTGTCATCAATCAGAACTCGACTGACAAAGGCAGACGTGTGGACGTCGCCGCCCTGTTCGGCGATGCGTTCTGACAGCCTGTCGATCACCTCTCCGAAACTGCCCATCGGGTAGCCCAGCCGCTCCTTGTGCATGCCCTTGCCCCGGGAGGCGACCCGAAGCCGCACCTTGCCCCACAGCCAGGTCATGCTAACCTGGTCATAGTGGTCCCCGAATTTTCCGCGGAGCAGCGGCTCGAACAACACCTCGTAGGCTTTGCGTCCCATGTGCTGCGACAGCCAATCCCGCGCCGTAATGTCCTCAAAGCGGCTGTAGTCTGCTATTCGCTGCAACCGCAGTGTCCACAGGCCCACCCGGAAACGCTGCCACAGCGATAGTGGCTTGAAACGCAAGAGGTCCAGCGGCGTCGAAAAGTCCCAGATCTTGCCGTCGTGGTACAGGCCTACCTTGGATTCGAGCCAGGCAAGTTTGTCCCCCAATCCCAGCTCGTGAATAAGCTCGGTGATAGCAGTGTCGCTGACAAACAGGTGATGGTAACCCCGTTCCAGCTGACCGCCGCCTACCGGAAAGGTAGATGCCTGCCCACCCAGGAATGGGGCGACTTCGAAGACTTCGGCGTAATGGCCCTGCTTGGTCAGGTCATAAGCCGCAGCCAGCCCCGCAACTCCCCCGCCAATGATTCCTACCCTCATGGGCCGCGTCCCGCGGTAGATGAATTGGCTGCGGGCTGTCCTTCGGCAGGTTCTAGCGCACCTCCCTGGTCCGGTTCGTGAGCGGGTTCGCTGGTCAGCAGCCGCAGGTTGAGATTCTGCCTCCAGAGGATGGCCAACCCTACGACATTTACCGGCAGCCACAAGGCCACCAGGTGTACGACCAGCGCGTAGTCCACGGCCACTCCCACGGCCACTCCCAGGGCCGCCAGCGTTTGCTGAGCCACCACCTCAAAGGGGCCGATGCCACCGACCGCGCTCGGTATGCCGGTGGCCAAATTGGA
Source organism: Dehalococcoidia bacterium (assembly GCA_965262865.1). Classification (GTDB taxonomy): domain Bacteria; phylum Chloroflexota; class Dehalococcoidia; order Lucifugimonadales; family UBA3495; genus VXOI01. The sequence continues at coordinate 3,022,524 of OZ253565.1, read as the reverse complement.
GGTAGCGGTCAGCAGCGCCACTGCGAGCAGATAAACGCCTGCCGATGCGAAATGAGAGCCAAGATCAAAGGAGTAGGAAACCAGTAGATAGACTACAAACTCGCAAAACCAGATGGGAGCCGACAGCGCCACCAGCGCCAGGTGCTTGCGAGGCGAATTGAGAATGGCGAGGGCGGAGACGAACGATCCGAAGAAGCGGAGGGCCAAGTTACCTAATTTGCCAGGCAACATTGCCAGCATCCGTTCCACCACGCTCGAAAATCCCTTCCAGGCCGCCAGCAAGGTGAAGACCAGCAGAAAGCCGCCAAAGACGAGCACCACGGCGATTGCCAGCGCGATAGCTGTAGTCCTAGAAACTCCTGCAGTCCAGTCGAATTCACCCAGCAGCAGGAGCCAGGGAGCGGTCACTGCCACCAGCGCAATCAGGGTCAGGCCGTCGAAAACACGTTCGACGGCAACACTGCCCAACGCGGAACTGGCGCTGAAGTTCTCTTGCCTTGCCAGATAGTAGGAGCGCACAACCTCCCCTAGCCGCATGGGCAGCAGGTTGTTGGCCGCGTATCCTATGATCACAACCGAGTAGAGGCGCTTGACGGGAAACTGACGGAGTGGATGCAGGAGAAATTGCCAGCGGAGGGCCCGGAAATACACGCCGACAAAATAGACTGCGACCGCCGGGATTAGGTACAGGTAATTGGCTGATGCCAACTCGTCTACGAGTCCGGAAGGGTCATCAATGCGATAAACCTGGTAGGCGAGGAACAGCAGCAGTAATAGACTTACTGCGATACCCAGCCACAGATGCCATTTGGCGGTGAGCAATTGCGTTCTTTGCCTGGCTACGCGGCAGGAATCGTTAATGGCTGTTCAAGATTCGTCATATGGTCAGTATAGGGCGTCTATTATGTCGTCTCAAGGTAGGTAGGCATAGTATTCCGAGTGAAACCAGGGAGCCTCCAATTCGCGGTATAAGACGTAGTCCAGCGCCTCTGCCCATTTCTCCCGGCTGGAAGCGGAAGCACGGAAAAAGCTGAAGTCCTTCGCGAGTTGGGTGTGCATGGGTTCCTCCTCGCGGTTTTCGTCCGGCCTGCGATATGTTTCCGGGAACCACAACAGTTCACTGAACGGCCCTTCGCGACGATAACCAACCTGCGCGTCGGCGTCGTCCCCTACATGGCCCTCCTTCACAAGGAGGCCGGCAACATTGCCAAATTCGTAAGTTCCGTCATCATTCAGGCTCCCGGAGAGTACGATACAACCTGAGTCGTCCTGCTCATTGACCTCGAAACAATGAAAATTGAGCCTTCCATCGGTGGAGTGGTCACGTACATACCACTGGAATGGATACCACACGTCGTAATCAACCTTTACCGGCTGCACCCCTTCGTCAAGAGGGAAGACATCGCTCTCCAGTGCGTTGTAGGTATCCCTGATATCGGCAGATCCCTGGGCATAGACCATTACCTCAACGCTGGAGTCGTCGTAGGTGTAAGCGGCCCTGAACGCCGCCCATGTACCGAACACCAGCAATAGGGAAGCCATTCCCAGAGTGGCTGCTGGCGCCGCTTTCCTGATCCCTACGAGGCGGAAAATCAAGGCCGCAACTATTGACGCGGCGACCGCCGAGGCCAACAGCAACCAGTGGTCCAATATGAATGGTCTTGCAGGGTCAATAAATTGCTGGAAAAGATAGACCGCGATGACCGTGATTACAGGAAAAATGGCGAAGGCCACAATTGATCCCATATCCAGGGAAGGACGTCCCGATTCACCAGGAAACGGCTGCCACTTCAACTGGCCCGACAACTCGCCGAGGTATTTGGCGGCTACCAGAATGAAGGGCGTCGTAATATTAACCAACAGCCACGGCATCTTCTCGGTGGCCATCGTATACGCCACCAACGAAAGTGCGGCCCACAGCGCCAGCGCAAGCCCCACGGCGTCCTGGCGCCGGAAGAAATAGATTATTGCTGTTACTCCGAAGACCAATGGCAGGAGTTCATAAACGGAAAGACCGACGAAGTAGTAATACCAGGGCTGGTTCCCGCGGGCCACGTCCTGTTGGGCAATCCAGTACCCCATACCCTGCCAGAAACCGGTGAACACGCCAGCGAAGTTGGTGAACAGGGTCGTGTATAGGGCAGTCCAGATAAGGTAGAAGATGCCGGCACAGATCAGCCAGCTCCGTCCCAGCCACCAAATACCCAACGCCGCTGACGCCAAGAGGGTTGCCAGCAAAGTCGCACAGGCAACGACATAGTTGACAGGTACTCCCCCGCTGGATGCGGTAACTGACACGCCACCCGGCAAAACCGCGTCCACCGCTCCCTGTACGTCCAGTACAGGCGTGAACAGGACAGCATATACGGTTACAACTGATGCCGGAATCAACGCCAACAGGAGCGCCCGTCCCAATGGGAACCTGCTCCAGAACAGAAATCCGGTCATCACCATCAAGGAGGCGAGGAATATCGTCCAATCAGCCGCTCGCAGCAGGATGCTGGTCGAGTCCACGTCCGAGTAGGGGCGGAATAATATCCAGGCGAATGCAAAGGCGCTCAGCAGCGGGGCACCAATAATACCTGCAACCCTTTCCGGGTTTATTGGTCCCCTGCTAAGCATCCAGGAGAGAATTGCCATTGCCGAAACTGCGAATGCCGCGTGGAACATCAAGGGGACATCAACCAACGGAAACAGAAGCACATCGCCCTGCCAAGCCGGCGCTCCGGTCATACCGTTAGAGCCGTCTATATTGGTTACGTGGTTCCCTGTGAGAGGATCGGGATTTGCCAGCGTCAAGCCCAACAATCCTTGGAATAGCCCGATGATGGCCGACCATTGCGGCAGAGAAATGGTAAACAGCAGCAGGAAGAGGGCCACCGGCGTCCCTTCCCGGGGCAATCCAGCCTGTCTCCGTAACCAGGGCATAAACTCGGGCAGTGCGGCCAGAAAGGCGATCATTCCGAATATCGCCACGAGGAGATAGGATGTCTCCTTTGTGGCGAACATGAGGGCCAAGATCGCTGAGCCGACATAAAGATGGACCCTGCGCCCGCTGTGCAGGTATCGCCACATAAGGGTAAACAGGGCAACCGCCCAGAACATCATAATGATGTCGTTGCGGCCAAACCTGCTGAAATACAACAAGGCCGGCGACAGCGTAAGCATGGCTGCAGCGAGTAGCGCCCCGTGCCGTCCGATGTGTTCGCGGAGAAAGTATGGAAGCCCAACCAGCGCCGTCCCAAAGAGGGCGTAGCCGAACCGCGAAGTGAAGTCAGTGTCTCCAAATATGGTAAATATGACCGCCGTCATCTCGATCTGGAATGGCCCATGCATCCAGGCGGAATGGATGTAATCCGTGCCAAAAACCCATGGCCACCCAAGCAAGGTGCCCGCGCTATTGGCCAGCCTCCAGCCGTAGTGCAGGTGGATGGCCTCGTCGTAATGCATCGGCCGTCCACTAAGCTCAAACAATCTCAGGCAAAGTGCGCCCACGACGATGGCTATGAATGCAGCCTCGTACCAGCCCCACCGGCGCGACCCATGCTCGGGTGCGGATTCACCCTCGATTACGTCGACCGATGGCTCAAGACCCGCTGAACCTTCGGATATTTCGGTCTGTTCGGCTCGAGATTCAATCATTGATTGGGACCGTTCCAAACTTCGTACACTATTACGCCATCGTGTTGGAAAACGGTTCTCAGGAAGTCACCGTATTGCGGTAGAGAGGAAACTCCATATTGCTCCAGTTCCCTGCTCCCCACGTAAACGTAACGCACGCCGTAGTTCTCCAGCAACCGCTGAGCGGTGGCCGTATCCTCACCTGCGTAAATGGTTGCCACGTCTTCAGCGCGTCCCTCAAAGGGTTCGTAGGAGCCTCGCCACTGCAATTCGTGGCCTGTCCATCCCAGCACTGCCGGTAAGCCCGTGCTGGCCGATATGTTGCCATACTGGGTGTAGTCATCTCCCACTGCTTCTGCGATTCTGCCGGGAGGCGCCTTGTCTCTCAGCCAGGCTATAGCGGCATATTCCCCTGGATTCCCGACCTGAAGGTAGGCCAGGCCATCAAGGGTTCTGCCCTCGGCAGGTACGCCATAAGCTCCGCTTCGTTCCAGAGTTGAACCCAAGGTGTAGTAGAGCGAGGCGATCAGAAGCACCACAAGCGGCGCAGCAGCGGCACATCGCCCTGCCAGTGCCATCAAGGTCCCTCTGCGGAAGGAGGCTGTTGTCGCTGGCAAGTTTGACCACAGGCTGTATATGGAAAATGATGCGACTATGCCGAGCAGAAGCCAAGCCTGGTAATAAACTTTGAACACGGTGTTCATTCGGCGCCACGGACCACTGAACGAGTCCACGATGTGGAATAACTCGGATACCATCATTAGGTAAAGTCCCATTGCCGTCAGCAGCAGAACAAAGGAAGTTGCTGACTCTACTCCTCTGCGTGCCAATACTCCCGCTAGGTAAGCCGCGAACCCCACGAGAATCGCTCCGGGAAGGGCCAGTGTCAGACGCTTGCCTAGGTCATCGAGGGCGGCCCCGGCCCCGTCTGTAACAATCGAGAACAGGAAGGCCGTCGCCATCCAGATACCCAAAGGTATTGCGGCCAACAAAAGCGCCACGACTGCCAGCGGGGTGTCTTGAGGTTTGGGACGCCAATTTCCAAGAAGCTTTTGCACCAGAAACGCCAACGACATTACGGAAAACAAACCAACAACGAGAAACAGGTGAACGGGGCGGGTCGCTACATCCTGGAGTGGAAGTACGCCGGAGGTTTGACCGCTAAATCCCAAATAGATCGGCCCAAAAAGCGCTATTGAAAGGAGGAAGAGAGGCAGAAAAACGGACGCGGCCGAATTAGCAGCAAGGAGCAGGGAATCGGGATAGTCCCGGCAGCCCTTAAGCAGCAGCGTTGCTGCAAAAAGGGCCGTGAAGGTCGCAAAATCCCAGAAGTTGATAAAAGCAAGCGCTCCGCCAAATAGCGCTACCATCCCAGCCTGTGCCGGGTACCGTTTGAACCAATTAGGTCCCAACTCTCCATGAGTTCGGTAGACATTGAACGCGGTGGCTACAGCCAGGAGTACAAAGGGTACGGCCAGCACATGGGCATGCAAGTCTCCAAGCAGGAAGCTGAAGGCAGGAAATTCGGTAATGGTGTAGTCGAGCAGGCCCTCTTCCGAAGAGGAACCGATAACGCGGGTGCTGCGGAACCACCACCAGAACTCTCCAGGGAACACGCCTCCCTCTGCCGACCCAGCATCCAGCCCGTCAATGCCCAGCCAGTTCCAGAATCCAGGCCCTGCCCAACCGCGTAAACGGATGAACTCGAGGGCCCCCGTCAGATTGCCAGCCAGCAGAACGAGGATCGGAGCGGACGCTCCCACCCCTATCGCCCACAGAGCGCTGCCCTTGGCCGCCCGCACAAGGTTATATAACAGACCAAAGCAAAGGATGCTGGCCAGGGCGGGCACAGTGGCCACGCCTAGATTGTAGGCCGTCGAGGTGACTACTCCACTCATTTTGGCCAGGGTCGCAAAGATGATGTGGCCAAAGTAGTAGTAGCTGATGGAGTGTCCGGACAGCCAGGCATCCTCAGCGGGGAAAAACCTGGCCTGGTGCGCCGAATTGAGCAGCATGAAGTCCATGGGTTTTTCGGTATGAGTGATCGCGGGGGATCCGGAAACTACCAACGCCCAGGACACGAACATTGCGAGGAAGACCAGTTCGGCGATTAACAGAACGTGCCAGTGGCGACGCAGATAGTCCTGCAGTTCCTCCCATTGCACTCCCGCCAGCCACATTGAGGCGATGATGGCGCACAGCACCATGGCCCAAATCGTTAGTTGTGTGTTCGGGAGGATATGGGTTATTCCAAATGCCCAAACCAGGTATGAAAGGACGAGGAGAGAAGCCGGCTTTGCCAATGTGAGGCCGCGGTCCGGAAGAAAACGAAACACGTGGAAGACGAATGGAAGGGCTACTACTCCCAGCAGCTCTATTGTAAGGAACCACAATAAAGCGTCCGTCATGGGTTATCCGGAAGTGCGTCGCCGTGGACGAGCGGAGGACCGGCTAGGACGCCGGAGCAAGGAGGGCGTCCACGAAATCGTCGGCGTCAAAGGGGGCCATGTCACCCATACCCTCGCCTGTGCCAATGAACAGGATGGGCACTTGCAGTTCCTGGCAGATCGCCAGGACAATTCCGCCCCGAGCCGTGCCATCGAGCTTGGCCAGGAAAATACCGGTGCAGTCGACCGTTTGCTGGAAGGATTTGGCCTGTGCCAGCCCATTGTGCCCTGTGGTGGCGTCCAAAGTCAGGATCACCTCGTGTGGGGCTGTTGGGTCCTGTCTTTTCAGCACGCGGTGAATTTTTCGCAGCTCTTCCATCAGGTTTGACTTTGTATGGAGGCGACCTGCGGTGTCGATAATCAGCACATCTGCGCCACGGGCCTTGCTGGCTTGATAGGCGTCGTAGGCCACGGCACCTGGGTCAGCGCCCGGGGCGTGCTGGATTACGTCCACCCCTACGCGTTCACCCAGGATACCTAGCTGCTCAGCGGCGGCCGCACGGAACGTGTCCGCGGCGCCGAGGACGACCTTTTGGCCTGATTCCGCGAAGTGGTGGGCCAGCTTGCCTATGCTGGTGGTCTTGCCTACGCCATTGACGCCGACCATCAGGATGACGTAGGGCTTGGAGGAGCTATCCCCACCAGGGACAAACCCGTCGGAGTCTGAGGAAAGGTCTTCAGTCAAGGCTTGTTTCAGCGCAGTCGTCACCGCGCCGGGAGAGTCCAGATTACCTGACCTAACTTGTTCTTTCAGATCATTGATGATTCGCAAGGAAGTTTCGACACCTACGTCGGAAGAAATGAGGATCTCTTCGATTTCGTCCCAAACGGCATCGTCTAGCCGAGGCGATCGAAGCAAGTCGACAATCCGACCAAACCAGCGTTCCCGGCTGGGTTTGACCGCCTGCTCGGTTGCCTTTTTTTCTTCCGGGCGATTGCGGCGGAAAAGTCGAAGCATAGTATTTTAGCGGCATTCCTTGCGGCCTAGCTTGAGCCGCTTCAGCAGTCCGAAAACTGGGGTGGAATTGGAATCGCGATAAGTTGTCCTTTCCCGGGTATCATGGCCACCGGCCGCAGTCGGTGAACGACCAACATTATCCAATAGCTTGTTGGGGCCTTCGGAGAGCATCGACTCCATGGCTACTTCCGCCGCGGACCGTTCGGCGTCTGATTTCCTCCCGCCTTGGCCCACTCCGATGACTGTCTCGCCCGCGACCGCCTCCACGCTGAAAACCGGGCTGTGGTCAGGTCCCTCTCTTCCTTTCAGGCGGTAAACGGGGGCCGGTTTTCCCAGTCCTTGCAGTAACTCCTGAAGGCGGGACTTGGGATTTTCTGGAGGGGCGCCGCGCTGAATAATGTCGGCGAGCTCGGGTGCCATGTGCCGGTTAACAAACTGGCTGGCCGCTTCGAGTCCCTGGTCGAGGTAGACGGCAGCTATAACTGCTTCCAGAGCTGCGGCCAATACCGAATCCTGGTCCCTGCCGCCCGAGGCTTCAACCCCATGTCCTACCAGCAGTATCTGGCCCAAGTTCAATCTGCGAGCCACTCCTGCCAGGACCTTGCCTCTAACAAGGGATGATCTGGATTTTGTCAGCTGACCCTCATCGGCGTCGGGAAACTGACCGTAGAGGTGAGCTGAGATGATCAGCTCCAATACCGCGTCTCCGAGGAATTCCAGGCGTTCGTAGGATTGGGCCGCGTCCATCCCATGTTCGTTGCAGTAGGAGCGATGGATGAGAGCACGCTCAAAAAGGCTGGGGTCCCGAAATTGGAACCCCAGCAAAGGCGCTGAATCACGGCCACGTTCGCCCATGGACGGGCTCAAGGGGTGCCTAGATGACCCCATGCGGCCACGGCGGCTGCGGGCGCTTGAATTCGCCAACGTGTACGAACTCGCTCATCGACTTCATCAGGTTGTCGTAAATCTCGACCGACTGCTCTTCGGGCGGGATAAACATCTTGAGGAAGGCGAAGTTACCATTGTCGAAGACAAAAGTAGGTACGCCGAAAGCGCCGTACTCATCTACCGCCTTGGTGTGGCTATCGGCCAGCTCCCGCAGCAGGTCGGGATCGGCGATGTCCTCGCGGAAGCGGGCCATGTCAATCCCTGCGGCGTCGCCGGCGGCGTCAATTACGACTTGGTCGTTAAGATCGGCCTTATCCTCGTGACGTGCTTTCAGGAGGGACATAAAGTAGGCTTCGAAGGCCTCCTTGCCTTGCCGCTTGACTGCCAATCCAGCCTTATGGGCCAAGAGGATGGGGTCGTTGCCATTGATGACGTCGGGCCTCTCCCAGACGTTGTCGCCGTCCTTGTTATTGACCTGCGTCAGAGAGAAGGGCTGCCAGTCAATCTCGATGGGCTGTCCCGTCAGTTCCCGAACCTTTGCCAACCACATGTTGGCATTGTAGACAAAGGGTCAACGAAAATCGTAAAAAGTGGTGAACTCAGCCTCGGCCATCTCATGCCTCCCGCTGGTGTTGCAGCCCAAATCTCCCTTGATGGAGCAGGCCAACTTGCAGTGAATTGTAGCCACGTACTTTCAGGATGTCAAAGAGGCACAGGCAGGGGAATCGACACCGCTTCGGGTACTCTCGGTGAATGGCCAGAAAGATCGCTGTGATACAATTCCGCTCCGACTGCGCTGAATGACCGTTGGCGCACTTCCCCTTATCCTGTGGCAATGGAGGCTCATCCGAGTTGCCTCTCGCCAGCCATAGTCTGTCCCTCTCAATGCTTGCTGCGGCCTTGGACGACGAGCGGCGAAAGGCCCTGGAGTCAGTGTGCCGTCTGGCTACAGACGAGGATCTGAGGGTCTTTCTCGTGGGCGGACCAGTGAGGGACGCTATTCTGGGTGCTCCTGTGCTGGACCTGGATTTTTCGGTAGAGGGGGATGCGGTTTCGCTAGCGAGGCGACTGGCGGAACAGACCGGATCCAGCTTCAGTGCTCACTCCCGGTTCGGTACTGCCACGGTGCTGATGGGAGATATCCGCCTCGACCTTGTTACGGCCCGAGGAGAGTCTTACTCCCAGCCCGGGCAGTTGCCCGAGGTGCGGCCGAGTAGTATAGCGGACGATCTGGCCCGGCGGGACTTTGCCATCAACGCCATGGCGCTTCCAGTTGTCAAAGACACTGCTCGGAGCGGCTCCTTGATAGATCCCATGGGCGGTCGGGCCGACCTTGAATCCGGAATTGTCCGTGTTCTCCATCAGTGCAGCTTCATTGACGACCCTACCAGAATGTTTCGCGCCGTCCGCTACGAGCAGCGGTTTGGCTTTGCCATCGATAATAGAACATTGGATTGTATGGATTCGGTCATTTCAACCGGTCTCATGGGCGCGGTAAGCGGTGACCGTTGGAGACACGAGATAGAAAGAATCCTTGATGAGGTCAATCCTGGTCCGATGTTCCTGAGGGCGGCGCAACTCGGTTTATTTACCAGCCTGCACCCCGCATTGGAAAAGAGCAATGTGCTGGAGGCACTAGGGGCTTGCCGGGACGACAGCGTCCAACCAGACGAGTGGCTAGCTGCTTTGTTCGCTCCTCTGTCAATTGCAGAAGGGGAGGCCGTCATCGACCGGTTACGATTATCAGGGCGGCGGGCAACCCTGGCCCGTGATACCATTGGTCTTGCTGCGAGGGAGCGGCAAATCGGGTTGGCAGCGGGAAGCCGTTCCGAACTCTTCCGGTTGCTTGTAGATTTCGACCCGGTGGCAGTGGCTTTTCTGGCGAGAACCACACGAGACGGAATGGCGGCTGGGGCCTTAATCGCATATTTAGAAGAGTTGCAGTTTGTGCACTCGATTCTTACCGGGAATCAACTATTGGACATTGGTATTCCTCAGGGACCAATGGTTGGAGAAATTCTGTCCCGGATAAGAGATGCAAGACTGGACGGAAGCGTATCCAGCGAAGACGAGGAGCGAGCTCTGGCGCGGGAATTGTTGGCCCGCAATCTGGAGGGAGCTGCTAATTAGGAACAATGGTCGAACTACCAATTGAACAGGGAGAAATGGAATCCTGCGTAATCTGCGGAGAGGCGCTTGATGGATTCAACGAGACGTCCTGCCAGATGTGCGGTGGGAAGTTTCATCAGCCCTGGAGCCAAGAGTCGCTGACTCCCCAGTGCGGGCGCATTGGCAGCCACGAGGATGCGCTTGCGATCGTGTTTCTCTGCGATGACTGTTTCTACGGTCGCCGACCGTGAGAACCGCTGTCCAAAGACACCCGACCGAATACATTTCCCTTTATTGAGAGGAGGCAACCATAGATGCAAGCGGTGTACATAGAGGCCCACGGTGGCCCCGAAGTGCTGACTTTCGGGGAACGACCGGAACCGGAGGCGGCAGCCGGGCAGATCAAGGTGCGAGTACGGGCAACCGCCCTCAACCGACTGGACCTGTACACCAGGGCGGGCGATCGAGGCCTTGAGAGGCAGTTTCCTCCGCCGTTGATTCTGGGCGGCGACTGCGCAGGTGAGGTGGCAGGCATCGGCCACGGTGTGGCTGGCTTGAAGGAGGGCGATCGTGTAGTGATCAATCCCCGCCTGTCGTGCCAGCAATGCCCCGCATGCCTCTCTGGACAGGACGACCTTTGTCGGCGATCCCAGTTCTTGGGCAGCGCCCTCGACGGCAGCTATGCCGAGTACCTAAGCGTCCCGGCTGCCAACGCCCACGTGATCGCCGATGGGGCGAGCTACGAGCAGGCCGCTGCTATTCCGACCACCTATCTTCCGGTATGGAACATGTTGGTTAGGCGGCTGCAGCTGAAGCCCTGGCAGACCGTGCTGGTGCTTTCCGCGTCGGCTGGCGTTGGGACAGCCGCGATCCAAATGGCCAAAGACGTAATCGGCGCCCGCGTCATAGCCACCACCAGCACTGCAGAGAAGGCGGCCAAGGCCAGGGATCTCGGGGCGGACGAGGTCATCAACTACACTGAGGAGGACATCAGGCAACGCGTCCGCGAAATAACCGGTGGGGCTGGAGTGGATGCGGTGGTGGACCACGTCGGGGCAGACTTCTTCGGCCCGGCATTTGCCGCCCTGAGGCCTGGCGGGCGCTATGGCATTTGCGGCGCGACCACTGGCCTAAGGGCTGAGTTGCATCTTGGTCTCCTGTTCAGCCAACAGAAGGAAATTTACGGTGTTTACATGGGCACCAAAGAGGATATGCGCCAGATCGTGGAGATGCTCAATCGCGGCGCCGTCCGGCCTGTGGTCGACCGTTCTTTCCCGCTGCCCGATGCCGCCGCCGCACACGAGGCGATGGAGGCGACCAGTTTCTTCGGTAAGCTGCTGCTGACCCAAATCTGATTGCCATGTAGCGGGGTTGGGTGTGTTCGTGTGGCGGGTGCTCTGGTGGGTTCTCAAGGCGGTCTTTCGAGTACTGGGTCTGAGCCGCGCCAGATCCGGGAACGGTCGTCCTTTTCCGGTGCGGGTTTTATCGGTGCAGGATGGCGACTCGCTGATCGTAAGGCCGGCTGGATCTCGGCACGGCGATGATTTGAGGCTGCGACTCTATGCGATAGACGCGCCCGAACGAGACCAGGAATTCGGGCGTGAGGCCAGGGACTACCTGGGCAGTCAGGTCCGAACGCGGTCGGACCTGATGCTCGAGCCAATGGACACCGACCGGTGCGGAAGGCTGGTCGGTGTCTTGTATTTTGAGGGCTCGGGCAGAACGAAGTCGGTGAATCGAACGATGGTGGAGCAGGGGTTGGCCCGCTGGTACAGCGAGTACGGTGGGAGAGGTCTGGGGCTGGAGGAGGCGGAGCGCGACGCCCACAGCCACCGTCGAGGCGTCTGGTCGACCCGGCGGTCGGTGGCGCCCTGGGACCATCGCAGGCAGCAACGCCAGAGTGCGGCGCGCGGCAACCTCTTCAGGACGCTCCTCCTCGCGACTGGCGTCAGCGTGCTGGTGCTGATGGCCCTGTATTTGCTTCCGAGGTTTCTCTAGCCATCTTTGGACTTTGCGTCATTCTTGTCCCTCAATCGTCTGCCGTGGAACAGGTACTGGTTGGCGTAACCGGCGTAGCGTCCGAAGTATTCCTGGGCCCAGGGCAACAGTGTACGGTTGGTGGGTGTTTTCTGGCCTGGGAAATACCAGTCGGCAAGGGCGCGGCGCACCCACACGTCGATGGGAAAGGCTTCCAGTTTTTCCAACGACATAAGGGCGATACAGTCGGCGATCTTGTCGCCGATGCCTTTGAGGGCCATCAGTTCTGATTTAGTCTCGTCGTAAGGGGCGCGGGTCAGGCGCTGCAGGTCCAGGCGCCCTTCGAGAACTGCCATCGCGGCCCTGTGGACATACGGGGCACGGAATCCCAGCTTGAGGCGGCGCAACTCGGCTTCGCCAGCCTCGGCCAAGTCGGCGGGAGTTGGGAAGGTGTGGCGCTTGACGGTTGCGGCGCCCTCTGCCAGTGGGTCTGGGACGTCGAGTTTCAGTGGATATCCGAACTCGTTGGAGAGCCGTTCCATGTTCAGGTGGATGGTCTCTATGTTGGAATTGGCCGAGCAGATGTAGGCAACCAGGCATTCCCATGGTTTTTGGCGCAGAACTCTCAGACCGGGATACCGCTTCACCTGAGCCGAAACATTGGGGTCCTGCGTGATTTCTGCGTATATGCTTGGGAGGTCGTCGTCAAGTCGCAGGTAGTGCCGGAACTCTGGCACCAGCGTGCCGGGGTCTGTGGGAGAACTTACCAACTCGATTGTTTTGCCCTGCTGACGGGTAAAAACCAAGTTTCCCCGAAGCACTCCGCTGTACCAGTCACCCTCTCGTTTCCAGCGGTGGGCCTGTCCGCCCAGCAGGCTGGCTTCCAGGTCAATCGGCTGTCCGGCATCGAACTTAATGGGCGCGACCGGGTCAATCGGCTGTCCGGCATCGAATTTGACGGATGCGACCGGGTCTATCGTTTGTCCGGCATTGAAGCTAGCGGAGTCGTCCGCCACGCCTACCTCCCTGTCTCCCACTATCCAGCCACATTTCAGCCAGCATTCCCACGTTTGAGGTTAAAGATGGGGTGTGGTGGCACGGAGGCATAGAGTCTCTGAACGCCTGTCCGTAACCGTGAGTGGAAATCCTTGAATCCAGCACTACTATTGTGCCCCGATCGTCCTTGTTGCGAATCAATCGTCCGAGGCCCTGTCTGAAACGCAGCACTGCGTTGGGTATGGAATATTGGTTGAAGGGGTCTTCGTAAAGCCCGGAGCGGCGCTGCACGATGGGATCGCTGGGCACCTGGAATGGCAGGCGGGTGATCACCAGCGCCTTGAGCAGGCCGGACGGCATGTCCACTCCTTCCCAGAAGCTGGCGGTGCCCAACAGCACGCTGCCCGGCTCTTCGCTGAAAGCCGCCATTATGTACGGAGCCGAGCCGTCCACACCCTGTGCCAGCACCGGGATGCCGTGGGGTTCCAGCATCGGACGCAGCCGCTGCGCAACGGCCCGCAGCGACGAGTGGGACGTGAACAGCGCCATAGTGCGTCCCTGCAGCTTATGGCCCAACTGAGCAAGCACGTCAGCAGTGGCTGCCACGTAGCCGTTGGCGTTGGGCTGGGGCATATCCTCGGGGATCAGAGCCTGGGCCGCCCTCTGGTAGTCGAAGGGCGAGCCAACCAACAACTCTCCGGCTTCATCGTCTACGCCGACACGCCGTTTCAGGAATTCGAAGCTCCCCCGGGTGGTAAGAGTTGCACTGGTCAAGACAACGCAGTCCTTCTCGGCAAAGAGCTTCTCCGCAAGGATAGGGCTGACGTCCAGCGGAGCGGAATGCAGTGAGAAGGTGCCCTGGGAGGGGTTGAGGTTTATCCAGTGGATGGCATCCTCGGATGCATCCTCTTGACCGGGTTCAAACATCAATGCAAGGCGAGTGCCCAGCTCTGACAGGCTGTCGGCCAAGGACGCGGTTTCCATCAACAGCGCCTGCTGGTCGGTCGCCGCCGGCATTGCGTTGGCATCGAGGAAGCTTCGCAGATTGCGCAAGGCTATGCCTGCTTGGGCAAGCCGGGTGTTCAGATTCTCCCAGACAAGGTGAAGTTCAGTCCACGCTTGTGTATTCCGAACCTCGGCCGCCAAAAGCAGTTGGTTCTGGTCCTGCTGGTTGCGCCCTTTGCGTTGACCGGCATGCAGGGCCTCAATGGCAGCGAACAACTGCTCCCAGGACTGACGCAATCGCGGTCCCTCAGTTTCCACCGCCGAAATCACCGAATGACCGGTGTCGGCCGTGGCGGACTCCAGGCCCGCGTCGGCCAGGGCCTGCCTCACGCCGTGGCCAAGACGGCCAGCCGGTTCCCAGATACGTTCGAACTCGCCCTGGGGCAATTCGAATCCGAATTGATTGGTTGCCGCCTCCTCGAGGTGGTGCGCCTCATCGATGATAACGGTCTGGTATTCGGGGATCAGGCCGCCGAAGACCAGGTCGCTCATCAGCAGCGCGTGGTTGACGATGATGATGTGAGCCTGCTCGGCTCGTTGCCGGGCGGCGCGCAGGAAGCAGGGAGAGCCGTCGCGCATGTCCAGGCAGAAGCCCTTTTCGCCGGCCGAGACATGGTTCCAGGTGGGCACCTCTCTGCCGTTCAGGTTAATTTCGCCGCGGTCTCCAGACACTGAATCCTGCAGCCATACGGCCGTCTTGGACAGCAGCTTTGCATCGTCGACGCTGAGCGAGTCGCTGCGGGAGAGCTGTTGCCAGCGCCTGAGGCAGAGATAGTTCGCCTTGCCCTTCAGCAGGGTGGCTCGCAGAGCGTCGTGCTCCAGCAGGCCCGCGCGTTCCAGGACGTTCCTCAGGGCTGGGATATCCTTGCCGATGAGCTGCTCCTGCAGGTTGATGGTGTTGGTGGACACGACAACACGCTGACCCTGAGACACTGCGAACAAGGCAGCGGGAAGCAGGTATGCCAGGGACTTGCCGACACCCGTCCCGCCCTCGATGACCAGATGCCGCTGGTTGTAGATGGCGTCGGACACCGCGTCGAGCATCTGCTCTTGCTCGGGCCGATGTTCGAACCCGCCGAATGCCCGAGCGAAGGGTCCGTCAGGACCCAGCATGCCATGTATTTTCTCGTGGTCGAAGTGTTCCAGCTCCTCTGCCGGACGCCGTTTCTCAGGGGGTTCAACCCGTTGGGCCAGCAGTTGGAGGTTCAGTCCTGAGGGGCCCACAGCAGCCGGGGCGGTTGAGCGCCCAGCGGCCAAGCCAGACAGGGCCGGGTGCAATTGCCAGTTGCTGCGCCGGGCGAGCTCTGACATGTAGGCTAGGAGTCCGCCGTCCTGCTCCGCAGCGACTCGCAGCAGCCTGATGAACAGTTCCTTGCCGCCCACGGCGTCGTCCAAAGCACGATGGTTCCGCAGTTCGACGCCGAAGTGGTCGGCTAGGTGCTTGAGCGAGTAGCGGCGCGACTGGGGCAGGAACACGGTGGCCAGGTCCATTGTGTCGTAGGCGGGGCTGGTCACCGGCAAGCCGTGGGAAGCCAGGAAGCGCAGGTCAAACTGAATGTTGTGGCCGACGACAGGATGGGGTCCGAGAAAGGCCGCGAAATCGCCGGAAATGCTGTGAAAGGAGGGGGCGCGTTCCACCTGCGAGGGCCGGATGCCGGTAAGTCGCTGGATGTGGTCGGGGATCGGTCGACCGGGGTTAACGAAGGTCTCGAAGGTGTCCAGCACTTCCTCGCCGCGGAAGCGCACCGCCCCAATCTCGAGGATGGTATCGCGCTCGGAGTCCAGACCTGTGGTTTCCAAATCCAAGGAGACGTAGACCTGATCCAGAGGTGAAATCAGCTGGTGAAGAGAGGCCATGTCACACCCATTCCCTTACTGACCTTGCGCGAGGCGACATAAAGTGTAGCACGGAGCTGTCTGGGGTTCGACGATGAAATGTCAGTAAAGCCGGGTTTGTAAGAGGGCCGGATGGCAGTTCAGGCGGAGTATCGCTTGATGGCGCCGTTTCGCAGGCCGGTAACCGGGTGATACTGGCCAGAGTGGAGCGCCTTAAGGAATTCGGCCTCGGTGGTTATCTCGTCGTGGAACTCGGTAACGAACTTGCCAAGGCCGTGCAGCGAATGGGCGTCGCTGCCGCCGGTGACCGGAAGGTCCAGCATCCCCGCGACCTTGAAGGCGAACTCATTCTCGCGGTCGAGGGTACCGCCGTTGGCGACCTCGACGGCATCGGCCAGCTTGAAGACGGGATGGTCCAGGGCATCTTCCGGGGCTTCGGGCAGCTCGTCGGGGACGGACTGGTAGATGAGGGCGCGGGAGCGGTTGCCGTTGCTGCTGAGAACGCCCCGGAAGGGATGAGCAGAAATGACGAACCCACCCGCGGCGGTTGCTGCCTTGCGCAGTTCGGCGGCCTTGTTAAAACCGGACTGGTATTTGTCGAGGCCGAAGGCCAGCATGTGGCCCATGTCGGTCTCGACCTCCATGGCGCGGATCAGGACTACGCTATGGAGGGCGGCGAACTTCTGGAATTCGTGCCGGTCCCACGGCCCGGCGTGTTCAGTGATGCAGAGGCCCCGCAACCCCAGCCGATCGGCTTCGAGGACCATGTCCTCGGGGGTCAGGCTGCTGTCGCTGCTTCCCTTGGTGGTATGGATGTGCAGGTCGAAGAGTCTGGCCATGGGGCGGTGCCACCTCGCATTTCCTGAGTGAGTCGCCTGGGGAAGTCAGGTAAAGTTTATTCTCTGCGACGAATTCCGTCAAACAAGTACCACCCTTCGGGCTGGGCAACCCTCGGGCAGGGCAATCGCATCCGCAATAACTGGTGGGGCAGACCTGGTGGGACAAAAAGGAAAATTCACGTCCTATCAATTCCCATAAATTCCCACCTGGTCCCATTTTTACCTTGCGTCCTGGTCCTGCCAGATACGATTCGGGGACTGCCGGCCGCCGGCTGGACGGGATTTTACATTTCAGCCCCATTTCGTCCCATTCAGTACCAAGGGCTACTTGCCGTGGGACACGGGGTAGAAAGTAGCGGGTAGTCGCAGGCTAAATAAATTCTGTCTCCGGTCAAATCCAGACATTTCCGGCCATTGAATTTCTGGCCCCGTCCTTCTGCGCTGATTGTCCAGCGGTCTTGTCCGGAGATATGGGTCAGATTGTGTATGGTGCATCAACACTCGACTACTATAGAATAAAAGTTCTCATGAATAATTGTAGGGGTAGCATTGAGATTTGGGAAGGGGGCAAGGGGGGCAAGGGTCAATAGATTGCGTTTCTTTCCAGGTGGTCTCGCCTACCGAACGCCGGTGATTGTTGAACCTCTCACTCTCTCCATTGCCCCCTCTCCAGTACTGCAGTCGCGGATTTAGAGAAGGGAGCATCGCGACAATTAATTGTTGCGGATTTCGAGGCCGCTGGCCCCGCGGGCGACAGCCGGATGAAACGCCGGTCGACATTGCCGATGGTATTCCCGGCGTTCGGGGATCTGGTTTCTGGCGTGGTCGTATTGCTTGCGCTCCTCAGCCAGTGTTCACCCGCAAATGCCTGGCAAACACGGCCATAAGCAGCACGCTGCCGGTCGTAAGAGCGAGACACAGGTAGCCGATTCCCTGGTAGCCCACGCTCGCCAGAAGAGCGCCGGAGAGCCCGGCCCCGAGCACTCCGCCCACGAAGTTGCCGACACCGATAGTGCTGGCTCCCGTAGCCTTGGATTCTCCCGAATACTCCGTGGTGGCAGCGACCATCACAGGCGCAAGGACGCTCAACAAGCCCGACCCGGCCGTGGCCAGGGCCACCGCAGTCCAGAGCCCGAAATCGACGGAGAAGAAGAGGAAGACACAGATCCCCCCTGCCGCCGTGGTAATGGCCATCAGCGCGACTCGATAGCTCCGCGTGGCCACGAACCCGGCGGCGTAGCTTCCTATCACCTGGGCTGCCGCAGCAATCAGGAGCGGCAGGGCCACGAACCCCACGCTCAAATCGTAAGCCTGAATCAGATAGGCGGCGAAGAAGCTGATCATACCCCAGTAGGCCAGCCGCTGGGCCACAATCACCGTCAGGGCAACCCGGAAAAAGCTCATGGAAAGCAGCGACCAATACCGGGCAAAGAATACGAGGTCGCCTCTGCGTTCCCTGCTGTCGCGGGGATACCAGACCCAGCCCAGGAGCAGCGCCGTTGCCAGCAGCATGCTCGCCAGCACGAAGGTGAACCGCCAGCCCCACAAGTCCGCAAACAGGGCCACCAGCGGGACGGTGATGGCCGAGGTCAACACGACTGTGCCCATGATGCCGCCGACGGCCTGGGCTCTCCTGGCCGGGGAGATGATGTCGGACACCACCCCCACCGATGTGGGCGGTATGGTCCCTCCTCCAAGGCCGCCCAGCACCCTGAGGGCGAGGAATACCTCCATATTCGGCGCGAAAGCCGACCCCAGCACCGATACCAGGACCATAAGCACCCCGGCGAGAGCCACCGGACGGCGGCCGAAGGAATCGGCCAGCGGCCCCACGGCAACAATCGAAACGGCCAATGCCGCGAAGGACGCCGTGTTCAACTGCCCCGAGACCGCCACTGAAACGTCAAGGTCGGTCGCAATCTCAACGAGGAGCGCCGGAACCATCACAATCGCGGTCTGAGTGCTGAGAATGGTGAGGGAGAGCACGAAGTAAAACCAGGCCTTGTTTACCTCTTTGCCCTCGGCCTGCGCCGTTGGCGTGGTCATAGTGTCGTTTGTTCCTGTTGCAGCAAGAGTGCCGGTACCAGTCTAAGCTATTCCCAGTTTGGGGCGTCCTATGCGTCCCGCCAATCCCAGGGGTGGATGCCAGCGTCAAAACGCAGCTGGTTCCCTTTATACGAATCTGGTTATACGAACCTGGGTTCATTTTTACCCGGTTTACCCGGTTGTACCCGGAGCTTGTACCCTGAGCCACAACATCACCGGGGGGAGATGGTCTCAATTCACCCTGGGAAGCACTTGGGCCTTGAATTGCTTCCCGGCCCCAAACCGTCATCTCCGGGAATGCGGGATTTCAATTGCTCAAGCCCCCAAACCGTCATCTCCGGGAATGCAGGAATCCATATGCTCAAGCCATTAACGGGTCAATTACACTGGAATACCATCGTATTGAGATAGTTTCTTGACCACCCCTTCACCTCACCGCCGTTTGACTGCTCCTGATTCCACCCGATCATCAACTGCGCCTGTAGTACTGAGGAGAGGGGATTTATCGCACGTTTTTTTACAGAGGGTGATCAGAGGCGTATCCGCGGCGCATGGCGTCGTCCAGCTCTGGGAAGCGGGAGAGAGGGAGAACCTCGCCGGTCTGCTCGTAGTGGTTGACGAGCTCGCGGAAATCCTCGGGGACGCGGCGGGTGGCGCCGGTAGGGGCGTCGTAACCGACGTAGACGGCGTCGATGGTGGTGAGGAGACGCTCGGGTTCGGGGCGGTAGAGCTCCATCTGCATGTCCATGCTGGTGTTGCCGAAACGGGAGACGCGGACGGAGGCCTCCACGATCTCGTCCACGAGGGCTGGGGCCCGGAACTCGATGGTGGTCTTGACCACGGCAAGGTCGAAGTATCCGGAGCGAGGCAGGTGGTAGATGCCGATGCTAAGATTGCGCCAATATTCGGCCGTGGCCAGCTCGAGATAGCCAAGGTAGGCGCCATTGAACACGATGCCCTGGGCGTCGCACTCCATCCAGCGGATGCGAAACTGGGTGCTGAACTGGAAATCAGCCCTGGGCATGGTCATCCTCTCGCCCTTCCACTTGCTCGGGGTAAGGGCAGGCGTATCCCAGGCCAGTGAGGTAACGGCGGTCGTCGTCGGTGAGAGGAGCTGTCGACAGCAGATCGGGGCGGTTGGCCAGAGTGCGCTCCAGCGACTTGCGGCGGCGCCACCGGTCGATCTCGGCGTGATGGCCGGAGAGCAGAACGTCGGGCACGGTCATGCCGCGGAATTCGGCGGGGCGGGTGTAGAGGGGATGCTGGAGCAGACCGGTGGTAATGGAGTCGCCGGCGACGCTGCCGGGGGAGCCGACCACGCCTGGGAGGAGGCGGGTTACGGCGTCGATGATGATCATGGCGGGAAGCTCGCCGCCGGTCAGGACGTAATCGCCGGTGCTGACCTGGCGGGTGGCAAGGCCGTCGGCGATGCGCTCGTCGACGCCGGCGTAGTGGCCGCAGATGATTACGAGGGCCGGAGCGCGGGCCAGTTCCTCCACCAGTTTCTGGGTCAGCAACTCGCCCTGCGGAGTCGTCAGGATGACCGGGATTTGCGCCCTTTCCTCGGCGGAGTAGGCCGACAGGGCGGCCTCGGCGGCCTCGAAGACCGGCTCGGGTTTCATCACCATGCCATGGCCGCCGCCGAACTGGTAGTCGTCGGCGGTTCCGTGGGCATCGTGGGTGTGGTCGCGGATGTCGGTGGCCTCGATGGAGACCTGGCCGCGTTGCACAGCCCGGGCGACGATGCTGAACTGAAGGGGCTGGGCGAAGGCCTCCGGGAACAGGGTCAGGACGTGGTAGCGCATGGGAATTGGCGTCTGCCGACTTAGTCGGCGGCCACGGCTACTGCGGCAGGCACCCGGTCGACGTGGGCGACGCCGGCGCGCATGACCAGCTTGATGGCCTCCCTATCGCGCAGGACGCTGATGCCCCGCAAGGGGTCTCCGGCGACGGCCAACAGGTCGGCCTGCTTGCCCTTTTTGACAGTGCCGATCTCCCTGCCTAGGCCGATACACTCGGCGGCCCAGCCGGTGGCGGTCTGGATGGCCTGCATGGGGGTGAGGCCGCGTTCGACCATCAGCTGGATCTCGCGGGCGTTGTCGCCGTGGATGAAACCGCCGGCATCGGTACCCGCAGTGATCTTGGTACCCGCCTCTACGGCCTTGTGGAGGCTGTCCTGGTGGGTGTGGAAGAGGGCCTCGGAGCGGGCCTTGACGTGGGGCGCGCTGATGGCGGAGTGGAACTCGTAGACCTCGAAGGTTGGGGTGAAGAAAGAGTTGTTGTCGGCCATCATCTTGAGCAGGTCGGGGTCGTCGGCGAGGTAGCAGCCGTGTTCGACGGAGCCGACGCCGGCCTCGATGCACATTCGCAGGCCGGGGCCGCCGAGGGCGTGGCACATGGTGAGCTTGCCGAGGCCGGTGGCTTCATCGACCAAGGCCTTGACCTCGTCGGGGCCGAAGGCGATGTCCATGGGCCCGTGGCCCTGGCGGGAGCTGGCACCGCCGGTGGTGGCGAACTTGATTACGTCGGCGCCCACGCGGACCATCTCGCGGACCATGCTGCGGACGGCCTGGGGGCCGTTGGCGACACCCACGGGACGCATGGGGTCGGTGGCGTAGGCGGTGCGGTGTCCGGAGGGAGCGACGCGGTCGCCGATGCCGCCGGTGGGGGAGATGATGGAGACGGCAGTGAGCAGGCGGGGACCCTGAATCAGGCCCTCGGCGATGGCCTGCTTGAACCCGGCGTCGAGTCCGCCCGCGTCTCGGATGGTGGTGTAGCCGGCGGCCAGGGAATCCTCGATGGCCCTGGCAGTCTTCAGGTGGGAAAGGGAGGCAGGTTCCTCGATCTCCCAGCGTGAGAGCAAAGAGTAGTTCTTGTCGGCCAGGTGGTCGTGGGTGTCGATCAGTCCGGGCAGGAGGGTGAGACCGGAAAGGTCGATCACCTCAGCCTCGGGCGGAATGGTGACAGCTCCCCGAGAGCCGACGTCGTTGATGAGGTCGCCGTCGAGGAGGACTACGGAATCCTGCAGTACCGGACCGCCGGTGCCGTCGATCAGAGTCGCGCCAACCAACGCTTTCATTTCTGGTGCCTCCGACTGGAGTGAACGCGCTACGAGTTGCTCAATGCTAGATAGGGCAGGCAGTGCTGTCAAGGATTCGAAAACCGCGCAATCCGGGCGGCGCCCGTACCTGATTCGAAACGATTGGCTGGATATAATTTCGATGTAGCCACTAGAGATCAAACGTTGCCGGGGGCGGGGAATGTTGTTGGAGTGGAGAAAGGCAGGCCCGGTTTTCATAGTACTCCTGGCCCTGGCGCTGGCTGTCTTTTTGGCGGCGTGCGGAATTGGGGGAGGTTCGGACCGTCCGATCGTGTACGTAGCGGAGGAGGACGGCAACCCGGACGTGTACACGATTGATGTCGAGGGTGAGGAGCCCGAACTGGTGAAACGGGGACCAGGGTCGGAATTCGCACCCACATGGTCCCCCGACGGAGAGCGCATCGCCTACGTCGTTTCTTCGGAGGGAGACCGGGACGTGATAGTCGTGGAAGTGGAGGGATCCGGGGCAGAGTTTTCGGTGTCACCGGAGGGCAGCGGCGGGGAGGGCAACGAGGGCTCGCCACGGTGGAACGCCGAGGGCAACAGCCTCGCTTACGTGTCGGAACTGAACGGGCAGTCCGACGTGTACGTAGCCACCTTCCCGGACGACGACGAGGCCGTGATCAGGTCGACGCGCATCACCTCCGAGGACAGCAGAGAGCTGCTGGGCGACTGGTCTCCGGACGGACAGTGGCTGGTCTTTTCGAGGCAGGGAGATGACGATGTGCAGGGGCTGTGGTTGCGCAATCCCGCAGGGGTGAACCTGCTGCGGCTGACCGACGGTGCCGACAGCGACCCGGTCTGGTCGCCGGACGGGGATGCAATCGCGTTCGTGCGGGACGATCTGGGCAACATCGACATCTACCTACTTCGACCGGAGGACGACGAGGACTGGCGCGGCAAGATAGCGGAGGAGCGCTGGATCAGCTCACCGGAGGAGGACCACTCACCGGCGTGGGGACCCGACGGGGACACACTTGCGTTCGTAACCGACCGGGATGGAAACCCCGAAATCTACACCGTCAACGCCAACGAGGACGAGCCTCCGCAGCGGCTCACGATCAACGAGGCATCCGATACGGACCCGGTGTGGTCGCCGGACGGCGAGCGTATCGCATTCGTAACCGACCTGTTCGGAGAGAGTGAGATCTTGGTGATGGACTTCGACGGCACCAACCAGCAGCGTCTGACGCACAACGATTCCAAGGACCACTCTCCTGACTGGTAGCGTCCGCTGGCCTGCGATGTCTCTCGGGTGCTAGACTTCCGGCCACCGCGGCGGGGCGTTTAAGCCCGGGCCGGTGGGTCTTAATAAAACATCCCGAATTGGTAAGAGGGACGGAGAGGCGCTGGAATGGAATACAGCCACATCGCGCCCATTCTGGGGCACCTATGGTCTCCCATAGCGGCCGTTTCCAGCCACTGGGACGGGAAAGACAACGCCCAGATCTGCGTGTCCATCGGCGGGGCCTCGATCGTCCCGGAACGGCCGCGGGTCCTGGTGCAGATCTATAAAACCAACCACAGCCACGAGATGATCACGAAGAGCGGGGCCTTTGCGCTCAACTTTCCGAGAGCGGGCCAGCTGGACTGGATTCCTGACTTCGGAATGCACTCCGGGCGAGAGGAAGACAAGTTGGCGGCGGTGGAGTATGCGGCAGGAAAGACGGGCAGCCCGCTGTTCGCGGACTGTTGGGGGTGGCTGGATTGCGTGGTGGTCAACGCAATGGACGGCGGGGACCTGACATGCTTTCTCGCGGACGTGGTGGACGGGCGCATGATCGGGCCGGGGCAGCCGATGTGGTGGCGCGAGGCACGGCAGCGCATCCCGGAGGAGTGGATGCGAGCGTACACGGAAAAGCAGTCGGGTGAGGTTGCGTTTTCAAGAGCGCACATGGATGAGATCGATCTCTCGCCATGGATTGGCCCCAGCCGGTAATACCGCAGACGGCCATATTCCTGGAGGGTTGTGACCTCATGATGGAAACTATTCGCCCGCAAATTGAGCGGCTGCATGACACTCCGCACAAGACGGTGCTGGCGGTATCCGGCGCAGGCACGCAGGCGGTGGCTTGGCTGCTGGGGGTGAGCGGCGCGTCGCGGACGATACTCGAGGTGGTGGTACCGTACGGGCGGCTGTCGATGCAGGACTTCCTAGGGTTTGAGCCGGAGCAGTCCGCTGCGGCGGAGACGGCCCGGCAACTGGCGCGGCGGGCCTACCTGCGGGCCCGGACCCAGCTTGAGGACGACTCGCCACCCGTGGGACTGGCCTGCGCGGCGACCATCGCCACGGACCGGCCGAAGCGAGGCGACCACCGCGCGTTCGTATCTGCGTGGGACGAGCACCACACCGTGACCTGGTCGCTCACTTTCCATAAGGGCCTGCGGTCCCGGGCCGGAGAGGAGGAGATCGTCAGCCTGCTGATAGTGCAGGCGCTTTCGGAGTTCTCCGGGCTGGACCCACGTTTATATGAGTCCGGGCTGGACCTGGGGCTAACGGCAGGGGACCGGCTGGAGGTGGAGCGGGTTGCTAGGCCGGGGCCGTTGGAGCAGCTGCTGAGCGGCGAAGCGCGATGGGTGGTGCGGCGTCCCTCGGGGGCGCTGGAGGTTGAGGGCGAAGCGCCGGGGGTGCTGCTGCCTGGGTCATTCAATCCGATACATGTTGGGCACAGGGAGATGATGGCCAAGGGAACGCAGCGCGCCGGGCGGGCCAGTGCGTTTGAGCTGTCGGTTACGAACGTGGACAAGCCTCCACTGGAGGAGGCCGAGATTCTCCGCAGGCTGGAGCAGTTCGACGACGAAGATACCGTGGTGCTGACGAGGGCGGAGACTTTTCAGAAGAAGGCGGCGCTGCTTCCCGGCAGGACTTTCGTGCTGGGGTGGGATACGGCGGTGCGGCTGGTGGCCCCGCGGTACTACGGGGGCGACGGGGAGATGATGCTGGCCCTGGCGGAGATGATGGCCGGTGGGATCAGATTCGTCGTGGCGGGGCGGTCGGAAGGCGGCGAGTTCCGGACTCTGGCGGACGTGGATGTGCCGGCGGGGTTCGCGCCGATGTTCTCGGGGATGGAGGAGGGCGAGTTCCGGCGGGACATATCGTCGACGGAGCTTCGTGGGGGTGCAAAGTAGTGGCGATGGCCAGGGACAGCTTTCCGCCAGGCGTAGCCGAGCAGATGAAGTGGTACGTGTACCGGTTGATTGACCCCCGCAATGGCGAGACGTTCTATGTCGGCAAGGGCAGGGGCGACAGAGTTTTTGCTCACGCCATCAGAGCAATCGCTGGCCAAGACGATGGAATTGCTGACCCCAAGCTGCAACGAATTCGAGACATTCAGGGCGCTGGCTTGGAAGTGGCCCATGTAATCCACCGTCACGGATTGGAATCGGAAAGTATCGCTTACGAAGTCGAAGCGGCTCTGATGGACGCATGTCCGGGCCTGGAAAACAAGGTCAGAGGACACGGCTCTAGGGATTACGGCAGTCGCCACGTAGAGGAAATCATCGACGAGTATGCTGGAGAGGAATTTGACGTCAAAGAGCCGCTGATACTAATTTCGATTGGTGTCTCGTACTACCAGCCCGTACTACCAGAAGGGTAGCGCCTACGGCGCAGTTCGATATGCCTGGAAGATCAATCGGAGCCGAGTTGACCGTTGTAAGCTGGTACTGGCGAATTTGAGAGGGATGATTGTTGGGGCATACCGTCCCACAGAGTGGCTTCCTGCCACAAAAGAGAATTTCACAGAGGTGGCAGGCGATAACAACGCGCCCGATCGGTGGGGCTTCGTAGGGGAGCGCGCCGAAGACCCTGCCGGGGACCACTACGTGAGGAAAAGAGTCCCGGGGCGGTATCGTCGGCGTGGGGCTCAGAGTCCGGTACGGAACTGCGATTCGGAAACTGGATAAGTCTTAAACTGTGGTCAGGCTCAATTGACACTGCGTTAAGCCGGTGCTATATTCCGCACCGCCTACAGTAGTACTCTGAAAGGGAAATGGCTTGCCCATCCAGGGCGGCTTCGACAGGTAAGAAGAGCCTCTTCCGCCATGCTTCTTCAAGTCTTTAACCCCGAAATATTCACCGAGAACTGGACGGCAGTGGCCGTATCGGCTCTCATTGCCACCGCGGCGATAATCGGGATGTTCTCAGCCTCCCGGATACTGTCGGCGAGGCGTTCATCGGAGACCAAGCTCAGCACCTACGAGTGCGGCATCCCGGCCACCCCCTACATCTGGTCCAACATCAACGTCCGATTCTACGTCTTCGCCATCCTGTTCCTGATATTCGACGTGGAGGCGGTGTTCCTGTTCCCCTGGGCGGTCATATACATGCAGGACCAGGTTACCTCGCTACCCTTCTATGCAATGATGCTGTTCTTGGCCGTCCTGGGCTTTGCCATCGTATATGCCTGGCGAAAAGGGGTTCTTGAATGGCAGAAATAATCCCCATTGAGCTGGGTGCGGGCAACCGCCCAGCACCCAGTCTGTTCGACCAGACGATCGGCAGCAAGATGCCGGGCGTGATCACCACGACCACGGACCAGTTGTTCGCCATGGCCCGCAAATCCTCGCTATGGACGCTGAGCTTCGGGCTGGCCTGTTGCGCCATCGAGATGATTTCGACCTATATGGCGCACCACGACTTTGACCGGTTCGGCGTGGTCACCTGGCCGTCGCCGCGGCAGTCCGACGTGATGATCGTGGCGGGTACAGTGGTCAAAAAGATGGCTGAACCCATCCGGCTGCTTTATGAACAGATGCCGGAGCCCAAGTGGGTCATCGCAATGGGGAGCTGCGCCACCAACGGCGGCCCCTACTACCGCTCTTACTCGGTCGTGATGGGCGTCGACCACATCGTGCCGGTGGACGTATACGTTCCTGGATGCCCGCCACGACCTGAAGCGCTGCTCTACGGCATCATAAAGCTGCAGGAAAAAATCATGCAGGACGCCAGCAAATAGTGGCAGAGTCCGACGGCGCGCCGGAAGAGGTGGTTGGGGAGGAGCTGGCCGAGGAGGCCGAACCGGAAGGTCCCGACCTGAGTTCGCTGGGATCTGAAGCCTTGGCGCTTCTCGAAAACATGGTTGATGCCCTCAAATCCTACGACCCTGAGCCGGGGACCCTCAGCGACCTCCCCCAAGTTACCGTCGACCGCCAGCACATCGTCAACGTCTGCCGAATGATGAGGGACGACGACCGGTTTGGCGCGAAGATGCTGCTATGTTTGTCCGCCGTCGACTACCCTGAGTCCATTCAGATGGTTTATTTTCTGCAGTCGCTGGAGCCGGAACGCACCCTGGTACTGAAGACCCAAGCCCCATACGACGACCCGGTGGTGCCGTCTGTGACAGGCCTATGGCGAGCGGCCGACTGGTACGAGCGGGAGGCCCACGACCTGTTTGGAGTCTCGTTTGAGGGACACCCGGACCTGTCGCCACTGCTCTTGTATGACGAGTTCGAGGGGTATCCGGGGCGCAAGGAATTCCCCTTCAATGAATATCGCGAATTCTAACTAGCCGGAGCAGGATCTAGTGGAGCGCCTGATTCTGACAGCGTGGGTGGAACAGGTGGACGTAGACCCGGACACAATACTGGATGAAAACCCGGATGCAATCCTGAAGGAGAACTTGGATGCAAAGCCGGATGAAAACCTGGAAGAAAACTCGGATACTCCCTCTCCCTTGCCGGATGCAAACCCGGATGTAGACGCGGATGTCAGGTTTGTGGCACGGGTTGACGGCATTGATCTCTGGGGAGCGGGGGATTCACCGGATGTGGCACGGGAGCAACTGATCCAGGCAATGCTGGACTGGATCTCTCTGAGGGATTGCACGGACAGCATGGCAGGAGTCCTGGCCGAGGCGGGATTTCCCGAGATAGATGACGAAACGGAACTGCAACTGGAATTTGCCGACTCCCTTGCGGACCTGTCCGCCGATAGTCCCCAGAACCCGGGTTTATATGACCCGAACTGACTGCCCGGGCCATATGAGTGATGACGCCGGGTTCTCTGCAAGGGGTCCGGAAGGGCGAGGTGAGGAGGACAGCGAGGATTTCTCTCCGGACAGGGTGGTCTACCTGATAGAGGAAACGAAGGTGGGTAATTCGTTCCAGGCAGTGTGCCCGGAACTCCTGATCACC
Source organism: Dehalococcoidia bacterium (assembly GCA_965262865.1). GTDB lineage: Bacteria > Chloroflexota > Dehalococcoidia > Lucifugimonadales > UBA3495 > VXOI01. The sequence continues at coordinate 2,994,564 of OZ253565.1, read as the reverse complement.
GCGTTTGGAGATACTGAGGAAGAGGCGCGAAACGGGCTTAGGCAACAGGTAGCCGATTACCTGGAAGACTGCGATAATCTTGGCGTACTAGACGAAACGCTGATTGAGGCCGGGTTCTATTTAGACCTTGACCCTGATACGAGGGACGGGGTCTGGATGAGCAACGAAGTCAAACCGCCGGACGGGCCAGAAATTACGATCCTGTAGGGAACGTAATACCCACAATGGGAGCCTGAAATCGACCTGAAATGGTTGAAGCCGCCAGCAACATAAGCAACAGTCCGCTGACGCCGCCCCGGGCGGGCGCCGAGCCGATCGAGATGCTGCTCAACATGGGGCCGCAGCATCCGTCGACGCACGGCGTTTTTCGCATGGTGCTGTGGGTGGACGGCGAAAAGGTGGTGGACATAGTTCCCCACATCGGCTACCTGCACCGCGGGTCGGAAAAGTTGTGCGAAGGGGAGCAGTACCATCAGGTCATCACCCTGTTCGACCGGCTTGACTACATTGCCAACTTCAACAACGAGCACGTTTACGTCCGGGCCGTAGAGAAGTTGATGGGGCTCGTGGTGTCGGAACGGGCCGAGTACATCCGGGTGATTCTCTGTGAGCTGAACCGGATCGCCAGCCACCTGCTGTTCATAGCAACCATGGGCCTCGACGCGGGGGCGATGACGCCGTCGATGTTCTGCTTCCGGGGGCGCGAGCGGATTCAGGAGCTGTTCGAACACGTGTCCGGCGCAAGGATGATGCACAACTATTTCCGGGTCGGAGGGCTGAAGGAGGAAATCCCCGATGACTTCGTGCCCCGATTGAAGGAGTTGCTGCCTCTCGTTCTGGGAGACCTGGAAGATTCGGACAAGCTGCTCAGCTTCAACGAGATCTTCCTGGCGCGGCTGAAAGACGTATCGCCGGTTACCGCTGAGGAGGCCGTCGACTTCGGGCTGACCGGTCCGTGCCTGCGCGCGTCAGGCGTTGACTATGATGTACGCAGGGCGGCGCCCTATTCTATCTACGACCGTTTCGACTTCAACGTGCCGATCGGCCTCGATGGAGACTGCTGGGACCGGTACTACCTGCGCGTGCAGGAGTGCTACGAGTCGATACGAATCGTCGAGCAGGCGATGGAGCAGATGCCAGCCGAGGGAAACGTGCAGTCGTCGCTGGGGCGTCGCCTGATTCGTCCACCAGCAGGCGAGGTTTACGTCAGGGCCGAGAATCCGCGGGGCGAGATCGGCGTGCACCTGGTCAGCGACGGCAGCGACCGGCCGTACCGGCTGAAGGTGCGCCCGCCGTCGTTCTGCAACCTTTCGGCCATAAGGCACATGCTCATAAACACGTGGGTGGCGGACTCGGTGGTGATTCTCGGGTCGTTGGATATCGTGATGGGCGAGGTTGACCGCTGATGCCGGGGCTTTTGTTTATCACGTGGGCCGAGATTGGCTGGATTGCCCTGGCTCTCTTCATTCTGTTCAACGCGCTCGCCGTTATCACGCTGTCGCTGACCTGGCTGGAGCGGAAGACACTGGGCAGGTTGCAGCGGAGGCTGGGCCCCACCCGCAGCGGGCCGATGGGCCTGTTGCAGCCGGTGGCCGACGGGATCAAGCTGTTAATCAAAGAGGACATCATACCGACCTCCTCCGAGAAGGTCATTTTCTGGGGGGCGCCGATCATCGTGATGCTGTCGGCGTTCATGATCTGGGTGACCATACCGGGGGCTCAGAACGCGGTGATCAAGAACTTGGATTTGGGCCTCTTTTATATCATCGCCTTTTCCGTCATCGGCATCCTGGGGCTGGTGCTGGCCGGCTGGGGTTCGGCCAACAAGTACGGCACGCTGGGCGGACTGAGGGCGGCGGCGCAGCTGGTCAGCTACGAGATACCGATCATAATGGTGGCGGTATCCGTGGCCATGCTGGCGCAGTCGCTGAACTTGAAAGAGATCGTGGCGGCGCAAGGGAGCTATCCCTTCGTGCTGGTGCAGCCGCTGGGGCTGGTGGTGTTTTTCATCGCGGGCCTGGCCGAGGTGGGCCGCACGCCCTTCGATATCTATTTTGCCGAGTCTGAAATCGTCGGTGGGCCATTTGTGGAATACAGCGGCGCCCACTGGTCGCTGTTCTTCCTGGCTGAATACATCAACACCTTCGCCATCGCCGCACTGACGGTCATCCTGTTCTTTGGCGGATGGTCGGGGCCGGGCCTCGAGGGATGGTGGGAGCTCATCTGGTTCCTGTTCAAGGTTTACCTGGTGCTGCTGGTGATTTTCTGGATCAGGGGCACTTTCCCAAGGCTGCGGATTGACCAGCTGATGTCCTTTGCGTGGAAGGTGGTGGTTCCGCTGTCCTTCCTGACGGTGGTGATGACCGCGGTATACCAGTTCTACAACTGGCCGGCGTGGTCGCTGACACTGATGTCACTGGCCGGCCTGGTGTGGGTGAGCTATGCAATCTATCGCCGGATGGCCGGACCAGCCAGCCGGGTGGCACAAGTCAAGGCGCGGCAGGAGGCGCTAATGGCCTCCAGGTCCAGGGGTTCCACGTCCGGCAGGGGAAACGCAGCCAGCCGCAGCCAAGGGAGTTGATGCCATGCTAAACAGTATCAAGGGTATGTTTCTGACCCTGGTCTCATCGGCGAAGGGGCTGCGTCAACCGGTTACGCGGCAATATCCGGCAACCGGCAACCTTTTCCAGCGGGAGGAGGCACCGACGCCGGTGCAGGACCGGTTCATGGGCTTTCCGGCCCTGACCTGGGACGAGGAGGTAGATGAGCCGTACTGCACCAGTTGCATGGTGTGCATCCGTCACTGTCCCACACAATGCATGTCGGCGACCATGCAGGACAATCCGCTGCATGCTGAGGGCAAGAGCACACGCCGCAAGATTGTCGAGAGCTTCGAGATAAATTTGAACCGTTGTATACTGTGCGGAATTTGCGTCGAGTGGTGCAATTTCGACGCTATTGTCATGTCCCACGAGCATGAGATGAGCACCTTCGTGCGTAACGGGGACCGCGTCGATCTCCCGGTGTTGCTTGATATCGGCTACAAGCACCAGAAGGATACTGACTGGATTCCGCCGACGAAGCGCGCCAAGCCCGAACCGACCAAGCCCGAACCGGCCAAGACCGGAACCGGGAGCTGACAAACGTTGATTGAACCCTTGGCACTTCCCCTTCGCCCCCATTGCGCAATTCGCGAATCAGGGTATTCCTGCGCTCCCCTCTCGTTCGGGACGATGGGGTCCTGCGGAATAATGGGCCGCTAGATGTCCTGGGCTCTCTTCATCGTGCTGTCCGTGTTCATCCTGGGCGGCGGATTGGCCGTGGTGGCCTCCCGCAACATCGTGCAGGCGGCGCTGGCGCTCTTGGTGTCGCTGGTGGCGGTGGCGGGCATTTACCTGATGTTGTACGCCGAGTTCCTGGCGCTGGTGCAGGTGCTGATATACGGCGGAGCAATAGTCATCGTACTCATCTTCGCCATAATGCTGACCCGCAATGCCGAGTACCCGCGCACCTCGGACAACAAGCAGTGGCCCTTGGCTGCCCTGGCCGCACTGGGACTGCTGGGGGTGCTCGTTCCCGCATTCGTCATCAACGCTGTTCGGGGAACTGAGCCGCATAACGCCTCCTTCACTGGAATCGGCGAGTCACTGTTTACAACATGGGCCGTGCCTTTCGAGGTGGCGTCGCTGGTGTTGCTTGTAGCGCTGATCGGGGCCATAATCATCGCCCGCTCCGGGCCGGGGGAGAACTAGACCGTGGTTGACTTGGTCTGGTTCCAGCTACTCAGTGCCGCGCTGTTCGTCATCGGACTGTATGGGGTGCTGGCGCGGCGCAGCGCGGTGCTTATTCTGATGTCCATTGAGTTGATGCTGAACGCAGTCAACATCAACCTGATCGCAGCGGCGTCCCACATGGAGGGCACCAGTCCGTTCGCCAATTTCGACGGGCAGCTCATCGCGATCTTTATCATCACTGTGGCCGCCGCCGAGGTGGGCCTGGCCCTGGCAATCGTTCTGCGGATGTACCGGAATCGCTCCACGGTCAACGTGGACGAGATCAACCTGATGAAGTGGTAGTAATTCAATTGCGAACTCGTTCCCCTGAAATGGCAGTCGAGAAGCCCGGAGCCTCAGCCTGATGCAGTGGGCCTGGCTCATCCCCGTTTTCAGCTTTGCCGCCGCGCCGATTATTGTGCTCATCGGTAACCGGCTGCCGGGTAAGGGCGCGCTGATCTCCATACCGGCCATTGCCGGCGGATTCGTGTTCTTCTGGATCGCGCTGTTCGGCTGGATGGATGCGTCCACGGCCAGCGAGCAATGCTACACAGCCATCGGAACAGAGGCGCTGACCTGCAACTTTGAACGCGTCTGGTTCAACGCCGGAATGCCCGGAGCGGAAGGCAGCGTCACCCTCACCTGGGGCTTCTTCGTCGATCCGCTCACCATCGCCATGCTGGGTTTGGTGACCTTCGTGGCGCTGATGGTTCAGATCTACTCCCTGGGCTACATGCGCGGGGATCCGCGCATCAACTGGTACTTCGCAGTACACGCGCTGTTCGCCGCCTCGATGCTCACCATCATCCTGTCCGACAGCTTCTTGCTTCTTTACGTGGCGTGGGAGCTGGTGGGTGTCTGTTCCTACCTGCTGATAGGGTTCTGGCATGAGCGGCCCGCGGCACGGGAGGCGGCCAAGAAAGCGTTTATCGTCACGCGCATAGGCGACGTGGGCCTGCTGATCGGCATCCTGCTACTGTGGCGGGAGGTTGGTACCTTCAGCATGACCGACGCCTTTGCGGCAGTGCATAACGGGACCCTGAGCGAGGGCGTGACCATTGCGGCGGCCCTGCTGCTGTTCCTGGGCGCTATGGGCAAGTCGGCACAGATCCCATTCCATGTCTGGCTGCCCGACGCCATGGAGGGTCCGACCCCAGTGAGCGCGCTGATACACGCGGCCACGATGGTTGTGGCTGGGGTGTTCCTGGTGGCACGGGTCTTCCCGATCTTCGCAGAGTACGACGTGGTACTGCTGGTGGTGGCCATCGTAGGACTGGCGACTGCGCTGGTAACGTCGACCATCGCCCTGGTGGCGACCGACATCAAGCGGATACTTGCCTATTCCACGATCAGTCACTTGGGGCTGATGATGCTGTCGCTGGGGGCCTTCGGCTACACTGCCGCCATATTCCACCTGCTGGCTCACGGGTTCGCCAAGGCGCTATTGTTCCTCGGCTCCGGCAGCGTGATTCATGCCACGGAGGAGCAGGAAATTGCAAAGCTGGGCGGCCTGCGCCGGGTGATGCCAATCACCACCATCGTGTTTGCCATCGGCGCGATGTCGCTGGGCGGCATACCGATCCTGGCGGGGTTCTGGAGTAAGGACGAGATTCTCCAGTCGGTCTACAAAGGGTTGAATCCGACGTTCATCGTTTTCGCGCTGATCACGGCGTTGCTGAGCGCCCTGTACATGGGGCGAGCAGTGTTCGTCACCTTCTTCGGCAGGCTGCCACGCGAACTGGAGCACACCCACGAGTCGCCGCCAGTGATGACCGTGCCACTGGCGCTGCTGGCCATTCTGGCGATCGGTTTCGGCCTGATCAGTTGGAATTGGCCGGGAGCCTTCGGTGGGTTCGGCTATTTTGTTTTCTATCACGAGGGCCACGGGTTCGCGTTCACTTGGTGGATTGGGATTCTCTCGGGGGTAATGGCGGTGGGCTCATTCGTTCTCGCCTACCTGATCTACGAGCGGAGGAGCATTTCGCTGGACTCCACACGTCAGAGGTTTGCGGCCATCCTGAGGGTGGTTGAGAACAAATACTACTTCGACGAGGTCTACCAGTGGGCGATCGATCGGGTCGTGCTGGTGGTTGCCAACTTCATTGGCTTCTTCGACCGCGCCATCATCAACGATGTAGGCATAAACGGCCCGGCCGATGCGGTGCGCCGCCTGGGAATAACGCTGCGGCTGCACGTTACGGGGCACCTGTACAGCTATGCACTGGCCATGGCGCTGGGCACGATAGCCCTTGGTATCTCCTGGTGGCTGGTAACCTCGTGAGCGAAAAGCGCGGCAACCTCCTGGTGGCTGGCAATCTCGTGATCGAAAGGCGCGAGAAGCTGCCGATGACCGGCAGCGCTTTGGATTGTAAGTGATGGCCAACTTCGATCAGGTCGCGCTGCTGTTGCTCATAATGGTGCCGCTGGCCGGCTCCGGGCTGATGATGTTCATGCCCGGCGACCGGCCCAAGGACAGCTGGTACTTCGCCCTGTTCGTCGGTGCAATATCGCTGGTGCTGTCGGTACTGATATTCGCCCGCTACGACTATGACGGGGGAGGATTCCAGTTCACCCGGGTATATGAATGGCTGCCCGGCCCGATGGACATCAACCTGTCCCTGGGCATCGACGGGATCTCCGCGCCCCTGATCGTGCTGAACGGCATCGTGCTGATGGGTGGGATAGCGATCTCGCAGAACATCACCTACCGCACTCGCGAGTTCTTCGTCCTGCTGCTGGCGCTGTCGGCGGGAGTGTACGGGGTCTTCGTGGTGCGAGACCTGTTCTTCCTGTTCTTCTTCTACGAACTGGCCGTGCTGCCGATGTACCTGCTAATTGGAGTGTGGGGCAGCAGCACCGATTTCGGCACCTTCCTGCGAACCAAAGAATACGGTGCGATGAAGCTGATCCTGTTCCTGGTGGCGGGCAGCATCCTGATCTGGGTGGGGATACTGGCCGTCTATGCGCAGGCCTCGAACCAGGGCGAAGCGACGTTTTCGCTGCAGAGACTGGGCGAGATGGCCACCACGGGACAGTTTAATAGCACCTTCCAGACGCTGGTGTTCCCGCTGTTCATGGTGGGCTTCGGGTCGCTGGCCGGCCTCTGGCCATTCCACACCTGGTCTCCCGACGGCCACGTGGCGGCGCCGACGGCGGTGTCCATGCTGCATGCCGGGGTGCTGATGAAGCTTGGCGCCTACGGCATCATCCGCGTGGGTATTTTCCTGTTGCCGGAGGGCGCGGAATGGTGGATGCCAGTGCTGATCGCGCTGGGTGCCGTCAACGTGATCTACGGAGCGATGTCGGCAATGTCCCAGCAGGACCTGAAGTACATCATCGGCTACTCCAGCGTGAGTCACATGGGCTATGTGCTCATGGGCATTGCCACGCTGGACAGCATCGGGATGGGCGGGGCGGTGCTCCAGATGTTCTCGCATGGAATCATGACGGCCCTGATGTTCACGCTGGTCGGGGCGATCTACGACCGCACTCACATCCGTGACATCAATGTGCTGAACGGCCTGTTCGGCCGGATGGGCGTAACCTGCTTCTTCTTCGCCATTGCCGGGCTGTGCTCGCTGGGACTGCCTGGCATGAGCGGCTTCATCGCAGAATTCATGGTGTTCACCGGCGCTTTCCGCACCCACCTTTGGGCCGGGATTCTGGCGGTAATCGGGGCGGCTCTCACCGCGGTTTACATCCTGCGCCTGCTGGCCCGCACTTTCTTCGGTGAGCCGGACGTCCGCTGGTCCGGGCTGTCTGATGCCGGTGTACTGGAAAAGTCGGTGGCCGGGGCTTTTGTGCTGGTCATCATCTTCGTGGGCGTATGGCCCGAGCCGATATTGCGGGTGATCAACGTCAGTGTTCCCACCATTCCGGGACTGGGAGCGTAGACAGCCATGTCGCTCACAGCAAACCTGGAACTGCTAACGCCTGAGTTTGCCCTGGCGGGCCTGGCTTTCCTGGTGTTTGTGATTGACCTGGTGCTGCCGGAGGGCCGCAAGAATTTGCTGGGCTGGCTTTCCATTGCAGGGTTGATTGCGGTGATAGTCGTTTCAATCTTCATGCTCTGGGACCACGACGAGAGTCTGTACAACGGTCTGCTGGCAATCGACGCCTTCTCCCTGTGGTTCAAAGTGCTGTTCATGGGCATCGGGGTGTTCATCATCCTGAGCTCGATGGACTTCGTGAACGAACACCTGGAGCACAAGGGCGAATACTACGGAATCCTGCTCTTCTCGATACTGGGCATGAACGTGATGGCCCAGTCTCGGGAACTGCTGACGGCGTACATCGCCCTGGAGCTGCTAAGCTTCAGCCTGTACGTCCTGGCCGCCTACGCCAAGGACAGCGCAAAGTCCAACGAGGGCGGGCTGAAATACATCATCGTTGGCGCCTTCAGCTCGGCCGTGCTGCTCTACGGCGTAAGCATGGTCTACGGAGTGCTGGGTGTTACAAAGTTCGAAGAGATCGCCGTGGGCCTGGCCGCTGCCTCAGAGGTGAGTCCATCGCTGTGGGTGGGTGTGGCGCTGATACTGGTGGGCCTGGGATTCAAGGTGGCCGCGGTGCCGTTCCACATGTGGGCGCCGGACGTATACGAGGGAGCCCCGTACCCGATAACTGCTTACCTGTCCATCGGATCCAAGGCTGCGGCCTTTGCGCTGGTCCTGCGCCTGGTGGCCGAGGGGTTTGTCCCCGTGGGCGACCGGTGGGAGCAGTGGCAGCTGGTTATCGCCGTGTTGGCGGCGGTAACGATGATAGTCGGCAACCTTGTCGCGCTGGCCCAGCGCAACCTCAAGCGGCTGCTGGCGTACTCAAGCATCGGCCACAGCGGGTTTATCCTGGCCGGAGTGGCCGCGCTCTCGCTGGACTCCAGCCTGCCGTCAAACGGGGTCCTGCTGTACCTGGTCGGCTACTCGGTCACCAACTTCGTCGTATTTGGCGGACTGATCTCGTTCTTCAACATGACGGGCAAAGAGATGATGACCGACCTGGCCGGGCTGGGAGGCACACAGCCGTTCCTGGCGGCGTCCATCGCCATAGGGATGTTCTCGCTGGCAGGGCTGCCCATATTTGCCGGGTTTGCCATCAAGTTCTACCTGTTTACTGCCATAGCCGACGAGGGTCTGCTCTGGCTTTCCAGCCTGGCGGTGTTTACCAGCCTGGTCTCGCTCTACTACTACCTTCAGGTCATACGGCAGATGTATATCGAGCCAGCCGAGGGTGAACTGGCCTACGGTCATGGCTACGGGTATGAACACGTAGACGGGGTACACGGGGACGAGGAGCACGACGAAGATGAGCACGAACATGATGAGGCAGCCCCGGACGTAACCGGGCAGCCGGCGCGCAGATACGGGGCCGCAATGTTCGAGGCGTATCCGGCGCTGGGGCGCCGGCCATCGATAACCATCCTGGCGGTGCTGGGTGCGGGCCTGCTGGCTGTGTTCTGGATCGGTATCTATCCCGCGCCGCTCATCGACACCATCGAAGCCGCAAGCAGGGCGTTAATGTCATGATTATTGCCGTTATCGGGAGCAGCAACCCTCCGCACCAGGAGTTCATCGAGCTCGGGGAGGAGGTCGGTAAGGAACTGGCCAAGCGCGGCGTCACTGTGGTCTGCGGTGGACTCAGTGGTGTGATGGAGGCAGTCTGCCGGGGCGCCAAGTCCGAGGGCGGCCAGACCATCGGCATCCTGCCAGGCCGGGCCCCAACCGAAGCCAACCAGTACGTGGACATTCCGATAGTCACCACAATGGGATACTCCCGGAATGTCATTGTGGTGCATACGGGGGCCGCCTGCATCGCCGTTGGGGGCGCCTTCGGCACACTGTGCGAGATAGCTTATGCCCTGGACGCCCGCATTCCTGTGGTGGGGCTAAAGACCTGGCCCCTGACGGCAACAGGCGAGGGCACTCCCATCCACGACCGCATCATGGTTGCGGAGAACCCTGTGGACGCGGTGGAGAAAGCGATCGCCGCTGCCCAGTCCCGGTCCTGATCAACTCTGGCCCTCCGGCGGATTGAACTCCCATGAGCAGCGTTTCCGGTAGCATCACTGTCACATCGGTACAGGGACGCGAGGTCCTTGACTCCCGGGGCAACCCGACCGTTGAGGCCGAAGTACTGTTGTCCAACGGCATTGCCTCCCACGCACTGGTCCCCTCGGGAGCCAGCACCGGCAGCCATGAGGCGGTGGAACTACGCGATGGTGACTCCTCCGCCTTCGGCGGCCGCGGCGTTCAGCAGGCTGTTGCCAACGTGAACGACGTCATACGTCCCTGGCTGGCTGGCTGGTCGCCCTTCGAACAGGCGGCCATAGACGATGGCCTGTGCGCACTGGATGGTACGCCAAACAAGGGTAGGCTGGGCGCAAACGCGATCCTGGCGGTATCGCTGGCGGTGGCCCACTCGGCGGCTGCGGCCCGGGGTGTCAGCCTCTGGCGCTACCTTGCTGCCGATGGGCCGGTCAGCCTGCCTGTCCCCATGTTCAACATCCTGAACGGCGGCAGGCACGCCTCCAACTCGGCGGACATCCAGGAATTCATGGTGTTGCCGGTGGGCGCGGCCTCTTTCACCGACGCCCTGCGCGCCGGGGCCGAAATTTACCAGTCTCTACGCACATTGCTGCGCGCTGACGGGCACAATCTGAACGTTGGCGACGAGGGCGGCTTCGCGCCGTCCCTTCCATCCAACCGTGACGCGCTGGAGGTGGTGCTAAAGGCCGTGGAGGCCGCGGGCTATTCGCCGGGCCGCGACGTGTTCATTGGCCTGGATGTGGCCGCCACTGAGTTCTACGATGAAGAATCGGGCAAGTATGTTCTCGAGCGGGAAGGCGTGACGCTCGATTCCGGCGAGTTGATCGACCTTTACGAGAGCTGGGCCGGACAGTACCCCATCATCAGCATCGAGGATGGGTTGTCGGAAGACGACTGGGCGGGCTGGGTCGCTATGCGCGGCAGCCTTGGCTCTTCTGTGCAGTTAGTGGGCGACGACCTGCTGGTCACCAACATTTCCCGCATCAATCGCAGCATAAGTGAGGGTGCCTGCAACGCGGTGCTCTTGAAGCCCAACCAGATCGGCACTCTCACCGAGACCCGCGCGGCGCTGGACACCGCCCGGTCCGCCGGGTGGGGCGCGGTTATGAGCCATCGCTCCGGGGAGACCGAGGACACGACCATAGCCGACCTGTCGGTGGGCTGGGACGTTCGTCAGATCAAGACCGGGGCACCCGCCCGCTCGGAACGCGTTGCCAAGTACAACCGCCTGTTGCGCATTGAGGCCGAGTTGAGGGATGCTGCCGTCTATGCAGGCAGGTCGGCGTTTCGGTACCTGAGCCGTTCGCTGTGATAAGATAGCGCCGCCCAAATCTATGTTTGTGATTGGGCTGCGGTATAGCGGGAATAAGGATCGCGTACCGCGTTATCAATCGATAGTGCCTCAAAGTTGATAGCCGGCGATACCACCCTGAAATCGTAGAGGTTGAATATGGTCACGCGAATCGGAATCAACGGCTTTGGTCGTATTGGTAGGCTGGTGCTCCGGGCGAACCAAGAACGCAACGAAGGCAAGGTGGAGGTAGCCGCGGTCAATGATCTGACCGATGCCGAGACCAACGCCCACCTGCTCAAGTGGGACACGAGCTACGGCGGGTACCCCGGCAAGGTTGAGGCCAACAACGGTGACCTGGTTGTCGATGGCCGCAGCATCAAGGTGTTCTCTGAGCGGGATCCCTCGGCGATCCCCTGGGGCGAGATGGGCGTTGACCTCGTCGTGGAGTCCACCGGTATTTTCACCGATGCCGAGAAGGCCTCCGGCCACCTGACCGGGGGCGCGAAAAAGGTCATCATCTCCGCGCCGGCGCGCGGCGAAGACCTGACCATGGTGATGGGCGTCAACGACCATCTGTACGACGCGGAAAAGCACAACATCGTCTCCAACGCCTCTTGCACCACCAACTGTTTCGCGCCGATGGTGAAGGTGCTGCACGACCAGTTCGTGGTTGAGCACGGGCTGATGTCCACCATCCACTCCTACACCAATGATCAGGCCATCCTGGACCAGCGCCACAGCGACCTGCGCCGGGCCCGGGCAGCCGCTTTGAACATCATACCCACCAGCACCGGCGCTGCCCGGGCCGTGGGCCTGGTATTGCCGGAGCTCAACGGCAAGCTGCACGGCATGGCCTTCCGCGTACCCACGGCCACCGGTTCGATCACCGACTTCACGGCCCAGGTGGGCCACGACGTGTCGGTGGCCGACGTGAATGCCGCCTTCCAAAAGGCCGCGGAGAACGAGTTGAAGGGCATTCTGGAATACTGCGACGAACCGCTGGTCAGCTCCGACTTCCGGGGCAACCCGCACAGCTGCATATTCGACGCTTTGTCCACCATTGTGATGGCGGACCGCATGGTCAAGATCATGGGCTGGTACGACAACGAGTGGGGCTACTCCTGCCGCACCGCCGACCTTGCCGCCTTTATGAGCGAGAAGGGCATCTAGGCCGGACACGGTTGACGTATGTCAGCGATACTGGAGGTAAACCAGAGACTTTCTGAGTAACCTCTATGCGGCTGTTGGCCAATCCACTTAGCTATCTAACCTTGAACGGCCGGGTTTCCTGGCCGTTCTTCGTGTTGGCGGCAATTGTCGTCGTTGCGCTGGCGTTAAGGCTGCACGGCCTGAACTGGGATGACGGTTATGGCTTTCATCCCGACGAGCGGGATATATACATGCGCTCCGACTGCATGTACGCTCTGCTCACCGATGCCCCCCACGCACCAACCTGCGGCTACCTGAACGATCACCCAGAGGCTGAACCCGGGCTGGGTGGCCTCCGGTACCTCTTCGATGCCGACCGCAGCCCGCTCAATCCGCACTGGTTCCCTCTGGGCAGCATCCTCGTCTATGTGATGGTCTTCATCCGGTCCGTGGTGGAGCTGTTCACGGATGTCGGCGGGTTCGACATGCGCTACGCGGGGCGCACCCTGTCGGTTCTAGCCGACGTCGGTTCGGTATTGATGGTCTTCATCCTGGGCCGCCGACTTTATGGCCGGAACGTCGGCCTGCTGGCCGCGGGGCTGGCGGCGCTGGCGGTGATCCACGTACAACACAGCCACTTCTACCGTCCTGAAACATTCACCGTCCTTCTCACGCTTGCCAGCATCTGGGCGACCTTGCGGATGGTCGAGAAGCGGCGCCTCCGGGACTCGTTGCTGCTGGGCCTCATCCTCGGACTCGCCCTGGCACCCAAGGTAAACGTGCTGCCGCTGCTGGCGCCTCTGGCCCTGGGCTACGGATACCGCATCCTGGACGAGGCCGAGGGCCGCTGGGACGAGATATCTCCGGAGATGCTGGGGAGGGTCGCGGGGCATGCGGTTCTCGCCGGAGCGGTCGCCCTGGCGATATTCTTTGTAACTACTCCGTATGCCTTCATCGATATCGGCGCGTTCGTCAGCGACGTGATGTTGCAGACCCGCATGGCGAGAGAGGCGGGGTTCTTCCCGTTCACCGTCCAGTACGTGGACACGCCGCCGTTCCTGTACCAGATCCAGCAGACAACGGTCTGGGGGCTGGGTGTTCCGCTGGGGGTTGTTGCATGGCTTTCGATCCCGTTCACCGCCTTGATGATCGCAATAGACCGTCGGCATTTGCGCGCCGACCTGATTCTGCTGATTTGGGTGGTCCCCAGCCTGCTGTTCCTCGAGAGCTTCGAGGTCCGGTTCATGCGCTACCTGTTCCCGCTGATGCCGATAATGATTCTGCTTGCCTCCCGTATGATGCTCTGGAACGTGGAACGCGTTGGAGAGCCGTTTCGCAGGATTGCAGAATCTGCCGGGGAGGCAGTCTCGCAACTGCGTCGGCGTCACTTCCCCGCTGGTCCGACAGCAACATTGGTGGTTGTGACTGCTGTGGTGGCGCTCCCCGTGCTAGTTGTTGTCAGCACTGGATTTTACTCTCTGGCATTCCAGAAGGTGTATGCCAACGAGCACCCCGCCAACGAGGCGGCGAACTGGGTGTACAGCGAGATTCCGCGAGACTCACCCATTGTTCTGGACAACCACTGGGATGAGTTCCTGCCGGGACTGTACGGCCGGGAAGTATGGCAGTTTCCCCTTTATGAGCATGACACGCAGCAAAAGATGGCGGAGTTGGCGAAGCGGCTTGCCTCGTCAGATTACCTGATCTTTTACAGTGCTCGCCCCTACACCAGCGCCTCCCGCGACCCGCAACGGCTGCCATACAGCAACAACTACTATCGCCTCCTGTTTTCCGGAGATTTGGGCTATAGCCTGCATCGGGAATTCACCAACTACCCTTCGCTGGTCGGGGTAGTGTTCCGCGATGACGCCCTGCCGCGGTCCGGGTTGCATAGTCCTGCGCCCGAAGTACCGTCTCCTGACGCGAATTTCACTCTGAACTTTGGCTATGCCGACGATAATGTTTCTGGGTACGACCACCCGCGCGTGATGGTCTTTCGCAACGCAACCCGGTTGAGCGAGAAGGAGTTGCGGCGAATGCTTGCGCCTCCCCAAGCCCCTCGCTCCGCAGAGGATACAGACGCCCTGATGCTCGGTGGCGATGCGTTGGCCAAGCAGAGGGCAGGCGGCACATTCAGCGACATCGTGGGCCGCGATGGCTGGACCAACGACCTGCCCGTGCTGGCCTGGCTGCTGGTAATTGAGTTGATTTACCTGTTGTCCCTGCCCCTGGTGATGTTTGTCTTTCGTCCCCTGGCCGACCGAGGCATTCTGCTCGCCCGGACCCTGGGACTGCTGGCCGTCTGTTACGTGGCGTGGCTGATCGTTTCTCTGGGTTGGCTGGACTTTTCGCGAGGCGCGGTATACGTAGGGATGGCGGCGGTTGCGGTGGCATCGAGCATTGCCCTCTGGTTTACGCGGCGTGAAATATGGCAATTCGTGCGATTGCACTGGCGCATCCTGGTTCTCAGCGAGGCGTTGTTCCTGGCGGCGTTCCTCACGTTTGTTGCTGTTCGATACTTCAATCCCGACCTTTGGCATCCGTACCGTGGCGGCGAAAAACCGATGGAACTCGCCTACTTCACGGCCGTATTTCGATCCACGACCCTTCCTCCGTTCGACCCGTGGTTTGCCGGCGGGTACTTGAACTATTACTACTGGGGCTACTTTGTGATCGCCTGCGTCAACCGGGTGGCTGCAATAGTCCCGACTACGGCCTTCAACCTTGCGGTCCCAATGTTCTTCGCGCTCACTTTCACGGGGGCTTTTTCAATGGGCTACAACCTCGCTTCTGGGGTGAAACACGCTGGGCGAAGGGGGGTTGTGCGGTCCAGAACTGGTGAGGCGAATCGCTTAACGAACCGGCTGCTCCCACCCGTCCTCTGCGGCGCGACCACCGCGTTGTTTGTTTCTGTTATCGCCAACGTCGACGGGGCGATCCAGTTGGTGCAGGGATTCTGGGCCGTTGCAGTGAAGGGTGAGGCCTGGGTCGGGTTCGATTTCTGGCGCAGCAGCCGGATGATCCCTCCCCTGGAAAGTTTTGAGCCGCCCTCGCTTGCGTTCTGGCTGCCCGACCATATCCCCGGAAATGGGGGGGCTTCTTGGCATATCACCGAGTTCCCCTACTTCACTTTTCTCTTCGCCGACCTGCACGCCCACATGATGGCCATACCGTTCACGCTGCTTAGCCTGGGGTTGGGGTTGGCGCTTCTTGTCGGGCTTCGCGATGGACGCGCTCCCTGGGTGGCTACGTGCGGTGCGGTGTTGGCCCTGGCCCTTGGATCGCTCTGGGCCGTGAACAGTTGGGACTATCCGTCCTATGTGATCCTCATTCTGGGCCTTTTGGGCATGGCAGTGTTCTTCACGCGGCTGACTCCCCGTCGAAAGCTCGTTGTGTTCTCGGGGTTGGCTGCCAGCATCCTTGCGGTGAGCCTGCTTTCGTTCTGGCCATTTCACCAGTTTTACGAGACGTTCAATAACGGCTTGGACGCGTCAAGGTGGCGCACACCGGTCCATCGTTTCCTCGCGATCCACGGATTGTTCCTGTTCATTGTGGGCACCTTCCTGGTTGTGCGGACGCGCCACGACCTTCTTGCCCTTGCCAGGAGTTCCTGGAGCGGGGAGGAATCGCCGCCGAGTATGGGGTGGTTGCAACTGATCGCTGTGTCCCTGATTGTCGCAGGCCTGCTCCTTGCGGTGCTGGGTTACTGGAACGCGGTCCTGATGCTAGTGCTGCTGGTGCTCCTGGCAACTGCCGGGTGGCGGTTGATAGTTTCGCCGGAGCCGTCCAGACCCTACGACGCGCTTATCCTGTCCATTCTCGTGATGGCGACGCTGATCGTTGTCGGCGTAGACCTCGTAACGGTGGAAGGGGACATTGGGCGGATGAACACCGTTTTCAAATACTATCTCGAGGTCTGGGTGTTCATGGCCATCGCAGCAGCCTTTATGCTCTGGTGGCTGGCATCTTCCCGCCTGCCCGAACTGCGATATCCTCGTTTTGACGGCAGGGTCGCGTGGGCCGTAGTGCTGGTCATCCTTGTGGCATCGTCGCTGGTGTATACGGTTATGGGCACACGGGCGCGGGTTGCCGACCGTTTCGTAGATATACCTCCCGGGCTGGACGGTACCGCGTACATGGCGGAGGCCGAGCACTGGGAAAACGGCGAGTTTTTCCCGCTGGGCTGGGACTTGGAGGCCATCAGGTGGTTGCAAGACAATGTAGAGGGCAGCCCGGTGGTCCTGGAAGCTCATATGGAGCAATACCGCTGGGGAGGGCGCATCGCCAACTATACCGGCCTGCCAACCGTCATCGGTTGGCCTTGGCACCAGATTCAGCAGCGGTTCGCTTACGGATATCAGATCGACGAACGAGCATTCGATGTCCGTCGAGCGTATGAGACGACAAGCATCGATGCCGCTAAGGAGGTGCTGCAACGCTACAACGTGTCGTACGTGATAGTGGGAGAGCTGGAAAGGTTGAACTATGGGGAGGCAGGCCCGGCGAAGTTTGAACTAATGGCAGAAGTAGGTCTGATCAAGAAGGTTTTCGGGAACGAGAGGACAAAAATTTTCCGTGTCGAATTTCCATAATGAACTGTATTGACATAAATTTTATACTAGTTTAAAATCGTAATCAGACCTTAAAATCAATCTGCCACGGCTACCCAAAAGGTAGTTGAGGCGACTTTTTGCTGACGGTCGGGGGTTCCGGTGTTCAGGGCATCTGCTTCCGCCGGTGGGAGCGTTCCATCGGCGGGTGGACACAGAATCCGACCTATCGGCCCTCCTTGAGTGTTCCAGCCTTTGGGGTTGTGTGGCGTTTCGGGCGCGCGGGAACAGCAAGAGGGGGGCCGATTCTTTTGTCTGCAAGTCTGGAGTCCCAGTGACAACAACGCATTTGAACGTTGGTGCGAGAGGAACTTAACCGACTCCGCCCGGCGCCTTTCGGGCTGCTAAGTTTGTTACAGGGATTCCTGTGCCCACTTGGGATAAGAACCCATTACCCTTAACGTGCTGACCTTGCCCCTGACTGCCTGTATTGCCTCCCCCAACAACGAGTCCTTCCGATGACCGTCACAGTCTACGAGAAAAATGTACTGGCCGAGTGAACGTTTGGTCGGACGAGACTCTATCTTGCCGAGATTGATGCCCCTTTTCGCGAACTCGCCCATTACCGTATATAGCTGTCCTGGCGAGTCCTCATCAAATGTGAAATACAACGAAGTCTTGTCGTTGCCGCTGGGTGGGTGATCGGCCTTGGCGAGCACCACGAAACGGGTGACGTTGGCCGCCACATCCTGGATTCCGGAGTCGAGAATCTCGGCGCTGTACAGCTCGGCGGAACGCCGTGGGGCGATTGCGGCGGCCGGAATTCCGCTGGCGATGGCGTCCCCAACGGCCTGAGCCGTGCTGAGAGATGCCGACCGTTCCGCGCTGGCAAATCTGGATTCCAGGTATTCCCGGCACTGCGCCAGGGCCTGTGGATGGGAAAATATAACCTCGATCTCCTCAATCCGTGTCCCGGGCTTGCCCATGAGAAAATGCTCGATGGGCAGGACCATTTCATTGCGAATCAGGAGCGAGCCCTCGCTGACCAGCAGGTCGAGAGTAAAGTTGACCGACCCCTCGATGCTGTTCTCAATGGGTACAACCCCTTCGGGTGTTTCTCCCATAGCCACTGCCTTTCCCACGGCAGTGATGTTGGGAAAAGGCCGCAGATCGGCCTCGGGATCGTACAGCAGGGCGGCTTCCTCGGTGTAAGTGCCAGATGGCCCCAGGAATGCCAGTGTCCGGGCCATACTCAGACTCCCGTTAGTATGTCGTAGACTACCTGTTCAATGGCAATGGAGGTAACGGCTACGAGCTCGTCGTCAGCTTCTACCACTATCTGGCCCGCCGGCAAGCTCGCGTGGCCTTTTTTCACGATGAGGGAGACGAAGGTGTCGGGTGGTAGCGGCAGTTCGTCGAGACGCTTGCCCACGATGTCGGCTCCGGCCGGAACCGACACACAAACCAATTCTGTGCTGGGCTGTCCCGGTTCCTGCATTGACATCAGGTGGCGCAAGGGCTGCCCCGGAACTCCTGCTTCCAGCGCCCCAAGGGCCAGGTGGATCCAGTTGACCACGATGTCGACCCCCATTTCTTCGAAGGCCGGCTCGTTCTTCGGGTCCTTGACGAGGGTAACTGTGCGCGTTTTAGCGGACAAGAACTTTGCCAGCTGGCAAATCACCAAGTTGGTCGCGTCCACTCCTGTCAGCGCGACCACCGCGTCCGCCCGCCCCACTCCGGCCCTTCTCAGGACCTCCATGTCCGCACCATCACCCAGTAGGGTTACCATGCCCATATTTTCCGTAAGCACCTGATGGCGGTGAGGCTCTCGCTCAATGACGGCAACCTCGTGGCCAGTGGCGGCAAGCGCCCTGGAAAGAAAGAAACCCACCTCGCTGCATCCAACGATTACGACAAACATCTTTCGACTTTAATGCTCGTTTCGGCCTGGTCCCTGCACAGTCTCTGCCAATGTACCGGTCACCTTGGAGTCATGGCGAACCGTATGTCCTGCAGGATCCCAACTGAGTAGCTAACAACTTTCATATCCTTGGTATCGTCCAGCGACCCGTAAATAATCTGAAATTGTGGGTTCTCCACGTGACAGATCACGTTACGGACTCCAAACATCCTGTGAGCGATTTGGGCTGCCAGCAAATTGTCATGATCGTCAGTTGAAAGCGCGAGGAAGGCGTCGGCGTTGGCTATGCCCGCCTCCATGAAATAGTCGTACATGACCGGTTCGTCCAACAGGACACCCGAAACATTGGGGTGGCTGCTAAAGCGTTCCAACTCGCTGCGCTCATCGCCCAGGACGATAATTTCAGTAGCGTCGTCCTGCAGTTCGCGTACAACGCTGGAAACCAGTTGGCCACATCCGTAAATCAGTACACGCACGGGACGTCAGGCCTCTACCCAGAGGTTGTGCGGCTTGGGTTCCCGCCACAGGAGGACTTGGCAGGTCGCGTGCTGGAAGATGTACGAGCCGGTGCTGCCTAGGTGATACTGCCCGACGTTGCGGCTGTAGGGAATGCCCACGATCACCAGGTCGATCTGTTCGATCTCTGCCTCCTTGGCGACTGCCGCTCCGGCCTGTCTTCCGCGTACGCAACGGGCTTTCAGCTTGGGCTTCTGCTCCTGCCGGGCGATTTGCTCGTATTTAGTGAGCAATTTCTCGGCAGCTTCTATATCCTCAACAACCTCGGCTTCCAGGGACATTGCCAGCGGTACTTCAATTACGTGGATAGCGAATAGCTCCGCGCGGGCATCCTTTGCCATGTGACAGGCCCAACGGAACGCCCGCTCGCTGTGGGAACTCTTGTTGATCGGAATAAGAATTCGTTGCGCATCGAGCGGCATTTGCCATCGCCTCTGACGAACTTACGGAACATGCCAGAATTCTGGCTATTCTTGCACCAGACGATTATAAGGGTTGGAAACATCCATAACCACTGGAACTGCGCCGCCCCTTGTGAAAAAGAGTTCACAGGAGTGACTGGCAAATGACCATTACCTGCGGCCCGGGGCTGGTGGAGAAGAGGGTCGTCGGCGAAGTCCCCGTTGCTGGCAAGTGAAAAGTAACGCCTGATGGCGTTCCCGGCCTCGATCGCGCTCTTCTTCAGTGATCAGGACCTTACTCCGTTGGCTTGACCGCGCCTTCCCCTGGCATCGGACTCCGCCAACCGGCGTGCGGTCTCGGGCAATTTGCTCAACTGCTCGCTGGTAGCTGCGAGTATCAGTACGTCCCCAGGCCGCATTACCTCGTCCCGCGCCGGGTGAAGCAGCGACGTCCGCGCCCTGCGGATGGCGAGAACCGAAATGTCGTGGCGGTCTCCTGAACCGGACAGCTCGGCTTCCTCCAGGGTGTGGCCGATCATTTCGTCCGGTGGCCGAATCTTGCTTATTCCGTAGTCCGCAAGGATAGGCATATAGTCCAGCAGCTCCCGGGAGAACTCCAGGCGTGCCACGCGGCGCGCGTTTTCCGCCTCTGGGTAGAGGACGCGGTCCGCGCCGATTCTCTCCAGGGTCTCACCGTGCAGCTCGGTGGCGGCCCGAGCGAGGATCAGCGGCACTCCCATACTCTTCAGGAGTACCGTTATGCCCACGCTGGCCTGGACATTGTCACTACCCAGAGCGACTATCACCACATCATAGTCACGAATGTCCAGTTCCTGGAGTACGGCCTCGCTGGTGGCGTCGGCTCGGACAGCATACGTTACCCGGCCCAACTGTTCCTGGATCTTGGACTCGTCTACGTCGATGGCCAGTACGTCGTGCCCGCTCTGGTACAGTTCGTGCGCCACGGTGGACCCAAAACGCCCCATCCCGATGACGCAAACCTGCTTATTCACATCTCCCTCCGATCACATTTCAGCCTATTCTAACCTGTTCCTGGGCGAAGCGATATGCCTCGATTTCATCCTCCTTTGGTGCCATCGCGAGGGCCAGAACAAGGGGACCCAGCCTGCCTGTAAACATCGCCGCCATCAGTATAGAGCGGGAGGCCAGGCTCAAATCAGGAACGATACCGGTCGTTGCACCGACCGTGCCGAGAGCTGCCACCGTGTCGAAGAGCAAGTGGAGAAAGGGATCGTCTCCCTCGATCGCCACCAACGTCATCACGGTGGCGAAGATGAGTCCCAACCCCAGTACCGCCACTGTCAGGGCACGGTGCAGCTGGGGCTGCTGTATTTCGCGTCCGAAAGCCTCAGCATGCGAACGCCCCCGAAGGGAAGACACAACGGCGGCAACAATCAGGGCAAAGGTCACTACCTTGATTCCTCCGGCAACCGAACCCGGCGCCCCTCCGATATACATCAGGACGGTAAATGTCATCTTGGTAACGTCGGCCACCTGGCTGAAGTCGACAGTACTGAAACCCGCTGTTCGCCCGCTGACTGCCAGAAAGGCTGAATTGACGATTCGATCCGCCCACCCCAGAGGGCCCAAGGTCTCGGAATTGGTAAACTCGGTCAGGGCCAGGAGGCCGGCGGCCCCGAGCCAAAGTGCCAGGCTGGTAACCACCACCAGCTTAGTATCCAGGGAGAACCTGGAGAAACGCTTATGCCTCCACACGTCTACCATGGTGACCCACCCCAGTCCTCCCAAGGCAATCATCACGGTCATGGTGATCAACACTGTGTAGTTGGAGATAAAACGGGCGGCATTACCCTGCGCTGCCTCAGGGATTATATTGAACCCGGCATTGTTAAATGACGAAACCGATAGAAACAGTGAATACCAGTAGGCTTTCCCGTGGCCAATGCCGTCAAGGCCGTTTATCTGGGTGAAAAAGATGATGGATCCAATCAAATAGACACCGAGAACTATTATGATGACCCGGTTGCCGATTGACCGGATAGCCCGCATCTGCTTGACGCCTGCAGCGTCGCTCATCAGGCCGCGTGTCAGCGCCCTCTGCTGGATGGTGGTTCGGTCTCCCAGTACCAGCAGCAGAAAAGTGCTGATCACCATGAATGCCAGTCCGCCGACCAGCATCAGAAGGAAAATCACCGCGTGTCCGAATGGCGCCCAGTAGTCTGGGGTACTTACCGCCGTGTGGCCTGTGACCGTAACGGCAGAGATCGCAGTGAAGTAGGCAATCTCCAGCGGTGTTGAATCACCGGAATTGGCAGCAAACGGAAGGGTGAGCAGTATGGCGCCCACCGACATCAGGAGCACGAAGGCAGTGATCAGGATGGTCGAAATCCCGAGCAGTCGACGAGGCCGCCGCAGGTGCTCCCGGAACCGGATGGTGGGCGGAACGTCCCTCTGGCGAGGCATCCGGATTGTAGAGTCGATGGGCCGGGGTTCCTGGTTAAAAGCCAAACTATGTGGCTCCGTATTCGGGCCGCCGGACTGGCCCGTTAGTGTAGGAGTAGTGCGAGTTCGAAGGGGAGCGGGAGAAAATTGGCCGTGGAAGGCCCGGGAATTATGAGACTCCGTACGCAGATCTCCCGGACTGAAATAGCCCGGGGATGAGGCCAAGCGGTACCAGCAACGAAATTCTAGGTTTGCCCCTTGGCACTGTCAATTGCCGGAGTGGACCAGTGAACCTCGATTGGCCGTTGGGACTCCTGTCGAGCCGCAGGGAAGAGGTCTGGCTATCCTGATATAATCTACTTGCGCAGCCAATTCGAGGTGACGGTCCAATGACGACGGGTTCCAGACAGGTGGAGTTGGGTTTCGATCCTGTATCGATAGACAGGAAGTGGCAGGAACGCTGGGAACGGGACGATCTCCACAAGGTGCCGGACTATGACGACCGGCCCAAGTGGTTCGAGATGACGATGTATCCCTATCCGTCAGGCGACCTGCACATCGGCCACTGGTATGCGATGGCCCCCGCCGATGCCCATGCCCGCTTCAGGCGGATGCAGGGATATAACGTACTGCATCCCATCGGTTTTGACGCCTTTGGACTGCCTGCCGAGAACGCAGCCATCAGTCGTGGTATCCACCCGTATGAGTGGACCATGGACAACATCGAAAACATGCGACGGCAGTTGCGTTCCATCGGGGCAATCTACGACTGGGACCGCGAGGTTGTCTGCTGTCTCCCCGAATACTACAGGTGGAACCAGTGGTTTTTCCTGAAGCTCTACGAGAAAGGTCTGGCCTACCGCGCCAATGCTCCCGTGGTCTGGTGTCCGTCCTGCATCACAGTGCTGGCCAACGAGCAGGTCCTGAACGGGGCCTGCGAGCGCTGCGACACAGTGGTGACCCGGAGAGATCTGGAGCAGTGGTTTTTCCGCATCACCAACTACGCTGACCGTCTGCTGGATTTCAGCGGCCTGGAGGAATGGCCGGAAAAGATCCTGACGATGCAGAACAACTGGATCGGCAAGAGTACCGGCGTCGACATCAGCTTCGATATTTCCTCCCTGGGGCTCGAGGAAAGAGAAATCCGGACCTTCACCACCCGAATAGATACCATTTTCGGGGTCACCTTTATCGTTCTGGCCCCGGAGCACCCGCTGGTGGAGAAAATCACCACGCCGCAGCGCAAGTCGGAAGTCGAGGGATACGTTGCCCAGGCGCGAAGCACTTCCGAAATCGACCGCCTCTCGGCAGACAAGGAAAAGAACGGAGTATTCACCGGCAGCTATGCCATCAACCGCCTCAACTACGAGCGGGTCCCCATATACATCAGCGACTACGTACTGATGACATACGGCACCGGCGCCGTGATGGGCGTTCCGGCCCACGATGCTCGCGATTTCGATTTTGCTCGCAAATACCGCATTCCCATTCGTCAAGTCATCGCTCCGATCAGTTGGGACGGCAGCGACCTGAAGGAGGCCTACCTCGGCGACGGATTCATGACCTCCTCCGGCTCTTACGACGGAATGACCAATGAAGAGGGCGTGGAGGCGATCTCCGATGACGTGGAGAAGAACGGGTGGGGCAAGCGTGCCATCTCTTACCGCATCCGCGACTGGCTAATCTCCAGACAGCGCTACTGGGGCACTCCCATTCCCATGATCTACTGCGACAGTTGCGGTGTGTTGCCGGTTCGTGAGGAGGATCTTCCAGTCCTGCTGCCCCAGGACGCGGAGTTCAAGCCCACCGGCGAGTCTCCCCTGGCCGCTAGCGCCGATTTCGTCAATACGACCTGCTACGCATGCGGAGGCCCGGCAAGGCGAGAGACCGATACCATGGACACCTTCATGGATTCGTCCTGGTACATGATGCGTTATCTAAGCCCCAACTTTTCCGAGGGGCCAGTGGACCCGGGGCTGGCGAAGGCCTGGCTCCCGGTTGACCAGTACACCGGTGGGGCTGAGCACGCGGTTATGCACTTGCTCTACTCCCGATTTTTCATCAAGGCCCTCTATGACATGGGAATGGTGGATTTCGAGGAACCATTCCTTCGCCTGTTCAACCAAGGGGTGATCCTTGGCCAGGACCACGAAAAGATGAGCAAGAGCCGGGGCAACGTGGTCAACCCCGACGACGTCGTTGGAGTGATGGGCGCCGACGCGGTTCGCTGCTTCCTGATGTTCATCGGCCCTTGGGACCACGGCGGTCCCTGGAGTGGAGAGGGTATCAACGGCATCGCTCGATGGATCAACCGGGTGTGGGACATCGCCAATCGTGATGCTGCAGCATTGGACGGCTCTGGTGGAACGGCTTCCAGGGATACCCGGCGGCTACTTCACCAGACTGTGCGGAAGTGCTACAGCGACCTGGACCGGTTCAAGTTCAACACGGCCATCGCCTCGATGATGGAGCTCACCAATCATCTGAACAGGGTGTGGGCCGAAGAGAGCGTTGATCCCGAACTGTGGAGAGAATGCGTCGAGAAGCTGCTCCTGATGCTAGCCCCGATGGCTCCTCATATGACCGAGGAGCTCTGGGAACGCAGCGGCAGAGGATACAGCATTCACCAGCAGGAGTTTCCCGGCTGGGATGAGGAACTCGCGGCCGACGAGGTGTTCACCTTGGTGGTGCAGGTCAACGGCAAGGTGCGAGACAAGCTGGAAGTACCGGTGGGGATCCCTGAAGCTGAGGCGCAGGAGCTGGCCTTGGCCAGCCCCCGTGTGCAAAGTTTCCTGGACGGAAGGTCGGTTAACAAGACGGTCTACGTTCCGGGTCGCTTGGTCAACGTTGTGGTTCAATAGGTGTAAATGTGGCTAATTTCGGCCGTTTCTATGGGGTGGGCGTTGGCCCCGGCGACCCCGAACTCCTCACGGTACGCGCCCAACGGCTGTTGCAGCAAATCGGAGTTATATGCTACACGCAGTTGGACAACGGAGCCCCAAGCTTTGCCCTGGGCGTGGTGGAGTCGCTGGTTTCGAGCAATGCTGAAATGCTGCCAATCATCATTCCTTCAGACGATTCTCCCGTCAGCCATGAGACTTGGCACATAGCCGCCGAACAAATCGTCGCCAGGTTGCGTGAGGGCCGGGATGTTGCTTTCATCACTGAAGGCGATGCGATGCTTTACAGCGAATTCCCCCATCTCATCAAGCATGTCCAGGCCGAACAGGAAGAGGGTTTGTCCGTCGAGGTCGTCCCCGGTGTTCCCTCCGTGATGGCCGCAGCGGCCAGTTCCGGGATACCGCTGGTTTCCCAGGGCCAGCGGCTGGCCATTCTCCCAGCGGTGTACGGCATTGATGACCTGCGGGAGGCCATCGCCAACTTCGACACCATCGTCCTGATGGAGACCGACCAGAACCTGATGAGTGCGCTGGCCAACCTTGAGAGCCTCGGACTGGCTGGCCACGCCATCTACGTGCGCCAGGCCAGCACCGCCAGCGAGCGAGTGATCCACGACATCAGCAAAGTCACAGCAGAAGACCTCGATTACTTCTCCCTTCTGATAATCAAGCGATAGTTTCTGCCGGCTCGCTTCGGGGATTTCCTGTATTGGTAGGGCAATCGCGTCTTCAAGCCTGGAATCTCATTTCGCTGCCCAGGGCAATCGCATTTGGATATCCAGATGACATTTGCCGCTTGCCAAGCCCTTTGGTCTTCGATAACATATGATCATGTGTTCTATCAATAGTGCTCGATGCCTGTGCCGACCTCACTGCGCCCCGGCTGGTGTCAGCCAACAGCCGCAGAGGCAAGGCCTGCCCAAACGCCTGGAAAAGCAGGAATGGGACACAATGGGACCGAATTTGAAAATCCTTGTCCCACAGCAGTGGCGCAGATAGGAAATAACGCGAATTAGCAGGCAAAATGGGAGAATATGGGAATCTATGGGAATCCGTGGGGAAAATTCTGTCCCCTTTTTCCCGCTCAAACCTCTCATCCACTTCACGTCCACCCGCCCCGGATAGCTGTACTCTATTCCCTGCGCAGACACCGGATCCCTCCGGCCAAATGCGATAGCCCTGTTTCGCTGTTACTCGCCCCTTGCCAAGCCTGCGCCTCTTTGTATAACATATGTTCTATGACTATAACAGGTGGCAAACAGAATCCGACTGACATCCCGGTGGGCCTGCTTTGAACCAGTGGCCAGCCCGGAATGGCGGAAATGATCGGAAATGATCGGAATAACAAAAAAACAGCCCCTGAAAACCGGCAATGCCAGCTCCTCCGCCCCAACCTGCTGAGCTGCTGAAATCAAGACGCGATTGCCCTGCCTGTATTGGCTTTTTTCTTGTATGCGGCCGCTTGAGGGCGTGGGAAATCGAAAACGCGAGGGCCCTCGTCTTTTATCACGCCAGAATTACGTCCGCTAGATCTCCATCCTCGCCAACTCACCCTTTTTGCACTGTCCATTCCGTGTGCTAAACTTGCCCAAATTCCGAGAAACCCGACTTCAAAGTTGCCGGAGGAAACACTATGACCACCACTGTGCAGCCCACGGACGTGATGGTTACCTGCAACGGAATGAATTTCCACTACCTCGACTGGGGCAACGAAGGTGCGCCAGTGATGCTTCTGCTCCACGGCCTACGCGGTCACTGCCATTCCTGGGACGATGTGGCGGCGCGTTTCTGCGGGGACTACCGTGTGCTGGCCCTTGATCAGCGGGGCCGCGGCGAGACCGACTGGGCGCCTCGTGGCGACTACTCCACCGATGCCTTTGTGGCGGACATCGAGGAATTCTGCTACACAGTTGGCTTCGATAGATTCACACTCGTCGGCCACTCCATGGGCGGTCGCAACAGCATGGCCTTCGCAGGGCGGAACCCCGATATACTGGAAAAACTGGTCATCGTGGACATCGGCCCGGAAATCGACTCCGCAGGGTCGGCGCGCATTACTCGAGAGGTCGTCGGAGTCCCTGAGGAGTTTGAAAGCTTCGAAGCCGCGTTCCAGCACGTGAACGGCCAGAACCGCTTTGCCTCCGAACCGGTCATGCGTCGCAGGCTGACCTACCAGACCAGGGAACTTCCCAACGGCAAGCTGGGTTGGCGCTACGATCCGGAGATCCGCGAACAGCGCCGCAACGGGACCGGCGCTCCTCCTCCCGATCTGTGGGGCCCCCTGAGCAGGGTTGCGTGCCCCACGCTCATCGTCCGCGGGTCCGAGACCGATACCCTGAGCCTCGATGTGGCCAACCGCATGGTCGACACGCTGGCCGATGGACGCCTGGTACACGTTGAAAGGGCGGCCCACATGGTTTTTGAAGACAATCCCGAAGGGTTCATCGCTGCATTGGCAGACTTCCTGAGATAGGTAACAGATATGGCCACTGGACAGAGACCTGAATCCGCGGCAGAGCTGATCAAGCTGTTCAGGGCGACGGATACTTCGTTGCCCTATGGCGATGTTGGTAAAGGGGTGAAGTTCCACACCAACAGGGGCGAGTTCAGCGGGATCATTCACAGGGCCGAGGATTCAACCCGCGCCGTCATTTTCGTCTGCGGCGCCCGCGGCGGCTTTACCGGTCCCGGGCCGGAGAGCTATGGTCGCCTGTCGCAGCGACTGCTGGGCGAGGGGATTACCTCGCTGCGGCTGGACTATCGCCTGCCGAACGACCTGCTCGAGTGCGCCCTCGATCTCATTACCGGAGCCGGCTACCTGTGCGACAACGGTTACGGTCCGGTGGTGGTGGTAGGGCACTCCTTCGGCGGCGCGGTGGTCATCGCGGCGGGAGCGACCAGCCCGCACATCAAGGGAGTGGTCTCTCTGTCGCCCCAGACTTACGGCGCCGGGATGGCCGGGCAACTCGCCCCGAGGAAGCTGCTTGTGGCCCATGGCAAGGCAGACACCCGCCTTCCCTTCTCCTGCTCTCTCCAGATCTACGAGTGGGCCAAGGAACCAAAGGAACTGGTCCTGTTCGAAGGCGCCGAGCATCGCCTCGAGGAATGCCGGGATGAACTGGAGACGCTTTTGGCGTCCTGGATCCCGGCCACCCTGGACGAGGAGATAGAGATACCCGTCATCAAGTAGGACTACTGGGACATATTGACGGGCAAGAGGCTGCCCCAATCGTCTGTCGGGAGGCTATTATGCTGGACTTGATCATCAAGGGCGGTACCGTGGTTGCGCCGGAGGGCGCTGGCCTCATGGATGTGGGCATCCAGGGAGAGCATATAGCGGCGGTAGCCTCGCCCGGCGCACTGGACGACGTTGGAGCGACAGAGACCATCGACGCCACCGGCATGATCGTTCTGCCGGGGGGCATCGAACCCCACGCTCACATCAACGTTCCGGTGCCCGACTACTGGGCCGGCGGGGACACCGGCGTCTTCACCCAACCGCCCGAGGCGGCCAGCCGTGCCGCGGCCTTTGGGGGCGTTACGACCTACGTCGATTTCGCCGGCGCGCTGCCACTAACGCCCGGGGCTGTTCCGCCCTCTGACCCGATCATGGGCCAAATCGAGGTGCGGCGCGATATTTTCCGGGGCCACTCTTATACCGACTACACCTTCCACTACATCCTTGCCGGGGCGATCCCGCCCAGCACCCTGGGCGAGATTGGCGAGGCGATCCAGTCCGGCGTCGCCAGCTTCAAGATTTTCACCACCTTCCACGCCCGCGTCCCCATGGGCCACCTGTGGGAGATCTTCCAGGAAGTCGGCAAGCACGGCGGGATCATGGCGGTCCATGCCGAAGAGGACGACATAGTAACCTACATGGAGGACAAGCTGGAGCGCGAGGGCCGCGACCACGGCTCAAACCTCCACCTCGCCCACAACAACATCTCCGAGGACATCTCTTTCCGCAAAGTGACCCGGCTGGCCCAGAGCACCGAGACCGGCATCTACTTCGTCCATGCCACTGCAAAGGAAGGTGTCGCCGCCATCGCTGAAGCACGCGCCAAGCAACTGCCGGTGTATGGCGAGGCGCTGCACAACTACCTGCAGTTCACCTGCGACGACTACCTGGAGCCAGACGGTCTGGCTATCCACACCTACCCGGCCATCAAGTTCTCCGATGACCGCGATGCCCTGCAGCAGGGGCTGGTGGATGGTCCGATCTGCACCACCGCCACCGACGAGTGGACCACCTACAAGAACGTCAAGCTGGCGGGCGACACCATCCGCACCCTCTGCGGTGGCCACAACGGCATCGAGACACGGATGCCTGTCACCTACACCAAGCTGGTCGCCCCCGGTCGCATCGGCCTCGAGCGATTCGCCGCCATCACCTCCACCAACGCAGCCAAGATCCTGGGCATGTACCCGCAGAAGGGCGCCATCGCCCCGGGCAGTGACGCTGACATCGTCATCTTCGACCCAAACCTCAAAAAGACTATAACGGTCGACGAACTCCACGCCGAGTCCGACTACTCCATCTGGGATGGCTTCCAGTGCGAGGGCTACCCCATCATGACCATCTTGCGCGGCAAGACCATAGTCCGCGACGGGCAGATGCACGGCAGTTCCAGCGACGGCCGCTGGCTCTCCCGAAGGGTCGCGCCCGGTGTGATAACGCAGACCTCGGTGTAGGTGGAAGCATAGCCCGCGCTCGATGATAGGGGGCAGTCCATACTGGAATGGGAGGGGAGATGTGTCGATGACCACTGTTGTCAATGAGGAGGAAATCCTCAAAAAGGTGACGGCGAAGTCTTTCGAACGCGGCAGGGGATATTTCGATTCTGGCATGGTCGAGGAGGTAATTCAGCGGGGGGACAGGTTGTTCGCAGAGGTTCTGGGGACCGATGAGGACTCCTACCGTATTGGTATTACCTTTCAGGGATATGACTTCACGGCCACCTGCACTTGTCCCTATGACTGGGGAGGGTACTGCAAGCACGTGGTGGCGGTGTTACTGGCCTTCCTTCACGAAAAGGAACTCGTCGCCGTTCGTCCTCCCCTTGAGGAGCTTTTGTCAAATCTTGACGCCGAAAGGTTGAAGGCTCTCGTGCTTCATCTGACGGATATCGACCCCGGCCTGTCCGAAGATGTCGACCGATTCTGCCACCAGCCATAGGGCGGCCAAGAAAGGCTGAGTGAAATTGCCCAATAGGGCACTCCAGCCCTCACGGACAAACCTGGAGACAGTCCCGGAACGACAGGCATTCAGCAGGGAAAAAGCCGGGGCAGGCCAATGGCCTGCCCCGTTTCTCTGCAGGAAATCTGGAGCGGACTACCGTAGTAGCGGCGCGACCTCGGTGCTGATGCGCTCGATCTGCGCCGGGTCGGGCCAGGTGGGTCCCACCATCACCGTCTGCGCGCCGGCGTCAATGTAGGCCTGCAGCTTGGCGGCGCAGTCCTCGGGCCTGCCGAAGGCACAGGCGTTCTCCACGTCATACTGTGGCCCGTAGTAGGCGTGCGTGAACGTTTCCAGCGCTCGTTTCGCCCGGTCCCGGTCAGTGTCGACGTACGTGTAGATCAGCTTGGCCGACTGCAAAGTATCCAGGTCCTTGCCGGCAGCAGCCGCGTAGTCCCGCACCTTCCCCCACGCCTGCGCGAATACCTCGGGGCTGGCGGCGCCACCGGCCACCCAGCCGTCGGTGTGCTCGGCGGCCCGTTGCAGAGCGGTGTCGGCGGACCCGCCGATGATGATGGGGATTGATGGCTGTTGCACCGGCTTGGGGTCGATGTTCACGTTGTCCATCGAGAAGTATCGACCGTGATGGATAACGTCCCGCTCAGACCACAGCCGCCTCATGACCTCGAGCCCCTCGTTGAAGCGGCCGACGCGCCTTCGCACGTCCACTCCCAGCGGCCCGAACTCGTTGTCGCGTCCGCCCAGCGAGATGCCCAGAGTGAGCCTCCCGCCAGACAGGTAGTCCAGTGTCGACGTCGTCTTGGCAATCAGCACTGGGTTGCGCAGCACGAACAACAGCACTGCTGTCCCCAGTCGTACCCGCTCGGTGACGGTTGCCGCGACGGTCAGAAGGGCCATCGGATCAATGATGCTGTTGGGATGGAACACCCGGTCAATTACCCACAGCGAGTCGTAGCCCAACTCCTCCGACCTCTTGAAGAACGCCGAGAATTCGGCCAGGCTCGGGGGTGTTGCGCCGAATCCGCCGGGCACCAGTATGCCCAGTTTCGCGCTCGTTGCCATTCGTGGACCTCCTGTGCGCTATGGATTTGTTTCGTAAACTACCTGGCCATCCCGAACGGCCACTACTGAACCGGTCAAAGCCTATGGCCAGTCTCCGGGACTTGCGGGTGGCCCGAAGCAATGCTGCCCTTGCATCCGAGTCGTCGGGAGTGTCGCCATTGCCCCAGGTTAAAGACTCATCTGACAGCCCCTTGTAGATCCGCTGAAAATTGTCCCAACCGGAATGGAACCGCCTGCGGGTGTAGTCCTTCGGTATATGATGCCCTCCCATTGCCACCCGCTGGCTCACCCGCGCAATGGCAACGTCCGGCGAGGGCAGTTGCAGGAAGTACCGCTTGACGCAATACCATTGTTCCCGCCACTGGGGAATCATTCGCGCGTAGCCGCGGCCGCTCAGAATTGTCTCGAATGCGAAATCTTCTCCCCTCGATACACAGGCGTTGATCATCTCCAGCATCATCCGCCCAGCTTGGAACGCCGCCCGCTCCGGCTGAAACGGGTTCAGACCTGCCGCTATCAGGTCGGCGTTGATCAACGCGGGACAATTCGCCTCGCTGGGCAGGTATTCTGTGGCGAACGTGGTCTTGCCCGCGCCGTTGGGCCCGGCGATGATGATGATTCGCTTGCTAGGGTTTTCGGCCATCGGACAGAGGGAGACCTTAGACTGCCCCGGCCTTTCGCAGTTCTGCGACCTCAGCGGCATCGTAACCCAGCAGGCCAGTCAGTACAGCCTCCGTGTCCTGGCCCAGCGTTGGCGGCGGCTCAAAGATATCGGGGCTGCCGCTCTTGATTGGGTTGCCGGCAGTGCGGTATGGTCCTGCCACAGGGTGCTCGATCTCTACCACCATGTCGCGCAGCTGCACCTGCGGGTCGGCCAGCGCCTCGGCGATGTTGTTCACCGGTCCACCCGGCACGTCCCACTTCAGCAGCAGTCGCTCCCACTCTTCCCGTGCCTTCGACCCGAAGCCCGCGGTCAGCGCCTCCTCCAGCGCCTCGCGGTTCTCGATGCGGGCTGGCGCTGTGGTGAACCGTTCATCGTCGTCCATACCACGCAGCGCCTCAACCTCTCCCGACATCATCTGCAGGGTCTTCATCGCGAACTCCTGGCTGGCGCAGTGCACCTGCACGTACTTCCCGTCGGCACACTGGTACGCCCCCACCGGCAGGTTGGACGGGTGCCCGGAGCCTATGGGCTGCGGCACCTCGCCCGACACGAGGTAGAATTGTCCCAGGTGCGCCTGCAGCGAGATCTGCACGTCCAGCAGCGATATGTCCAGCCGCCGCCCCTCGCCAGTGACCCTGCGGCCATACAGTGCCGATGCAATACTGAGCGCCGCCGTGTAGCCGCCAACCATGTCGCCAACGGGAAACCCCATGAACACCGGCGGCTGGCCGGGGTTGCCCGTCACGCTCATCCCGCCGCCCATGGCCTGCACGATACCATCGAACCCCGGTCGCTCCCGGTATGGCCCCTCCTGGCCGAACGCCGACAGGGAGCAGGCGATGATGGACGGGTTGACCGCCTTGAGCGTCTCGTAGTCCAGCCCCAGCCGATCCAGCACGGAAGGCCGGAAGGCGTCGAAAACCACGTCGGACACCG
Organism: Dehalococcoidia bacterium; assembly: GCA_965262865.1. Taxonomy (GTDB): domain Bacteria; phylum Chloroflexota; class Dehalococcoidia; order Lucifugimonadales; family UBA3495; genus VXOI01. The sequence goes on along the minus strand of OZ253565.1, from coordinate 2,961,739 downwards.
CGACGAGCCGGTGGCAGACCTCCCGGCCCTGCGGAGTCCGCAGGTTGATGGTTACGCTCTTCTTGTTACGGTTGAAGTTCAGATAGTAGGCGCTCTCACCACCCAGGAAGTGAGGCCCGATGCGCCGCGACATGTCCCCCGAGCCCGGCTGCTCGATCTTGATAACCTCCGCGCCCAGGTCGCCCAGCGTCCGCGCTGCCACCGGCCCGGCGATAGCTTGCGACATCTCCAGAATGCGGACGCCCTTTAGCGGAGGAGTCATACGTTCGTTACGGACTTGGCCCGTCGCTTCATCTATTCGGTCGACAGCAGGGTTGCCAATCCCCTCACGTCTTCCATCTCATCCAGCGATTCAATGGCCGCGATGATTTCCTGCTGCCTTTCAGCGCCAATTACGGGACTCGTCAGGGCAAGGAATTTTTCCTTCATCTCGTCCCATGAGAGTGCATTTTCCGGGTCGCCCTTGGGGTACCGAATGTCACTGCGCAGGCGGCGCCCGTCGGCGGTGGCCACCTCGGCCCAGGCCCGGAACTCCTTGGGGAAGTGAGCGTCCAATTCCGGGTCGGTAACGCATGTAACCTGCTGCATTATCCGGCGGACCTCCGGCCGGTCCGGCACGCCGTCCGCGTATTCCTCCAGGGAAGCCTTTCCGTAGGCCAGTGCTACCGCGGCGCCGAAGGGCATGGAGAACTGCATATCTACAACGGTTTTGGGATTGGCTTTGTCCTCTTCAGGCGAGGCGACCAGCTTGAACCCGCCGCTCAGGACACCGATGGTCACTTCCTCGACGTCTTCGGCAGTCAGACCGTGGGTGTTGCGTATGTCGATCAGGCAGTCGATGGGCCCCTGCTTGTATCGACAGCAGGAGTGCGGCTTGATGCCCGTGCGCGTGATCAGGTACTCGTCGCCCAGGTCCTGCAGAACCAGCGATGGCTCCGGGTTGCCTGAGTACGCCTGCAGGAATCCGTCGCGCCCCTCTATGATGGTGGTCGGTCCGGTGTAGCCCGAGCGGGCCAGCAGCGCCGCCCACGACCCGCTGTGCGACGCCCAGCCGGGATGCAACCGTTTTGTCCACGACCCCTGCGCCAGGTACTCCATGCTCCCGGCCGTCTGGCTGCCCGCGATGCCCAGCGCGTGGATGAAGTCGTCACCCTGCAGCCCCAGCAGCCGTCCGGCCACCACCGCAGCTCCAAAAGCCCCGCAGGTGCCGGTGGGATGGAAACCCCGCCCGTAATGCTCGGCGGGCTGCAGCGCCCGGCCCAGCCGCACGATCACGTCGTAGCCCGCGACCACCGCGGTGATGAAGTCCTTGCCCGACACGTGGGCCAGGTCAGCCATCGACAGTGCCGTCGGAAAGGCCACCACGCCGGGATGCAGCGAGGCCTCGTTGTTCACGTCGTCCATCTCGATGCTGTGAAATGCGATGCCGTTGGCCATGGAAGCGTACTCCGGCAGCACCCGGTGAGGCGTGCCGACGATCGCCGACGGTCCGGGACGTCCCAGCCGCTGCAGCGCGTCCACCGCCGCCCGCGCCGAATCCGTCGTCGAACCGTTCAGCGTAACGGCCGCAAAGTCCAGGCACAGGTACTTGGCCCAGTCGATAACTTCAGGAGAGAGATCTTCGTAGTCCAGCGCCTGCGCGAAATTGGCCAGCGCGCGGGTGATTCCAGTCTCATTGTTCGTCTGCACCATAGTGGGTTGGCCTCCTGCCGCTCAGTCCGATCCGGAAGATCGTTTTCAATAGTCTTCGATGTTGACGATTATACCCCAGCCGCCGCTACAAGCCCGACTCATAGAGGAAGTCCCCGGTGGGATAGTTGTTCAGCAGGTGGCGGGCGATGACCAGCCGCTGGATCTCGTTGGTGCCCTCCCCGATCATCATCAGCGGCGCGTCGCGGAAGTGGCGTTCCACCGTCAGGTCCTGCGTGTAGCCGTACCCGCCGTGGATGCGCATGGCGTCAGTGGCAACCTGCATGCACATCTCGCTGGCGAACAGCTTCGCCATCCCTGCCTCCATGTCAGCCCGCTCGCCCCGGTCCTTCTTCTCGGCGGCGTGCAGCACCATCAGGTGTGCCGCCTGGATATTGGTAGCCATGTTCGCCAGCATGATCTGCACGCTCTGGTGTTCCCCGATGGGCTTGCCGAAGGTCTCCCGCTGTTTGGCGTAGCGCGTCGACTCCTCCAGCGCGGCCCGGGCCACCCCGAGGCACCGCGCGGCGACGTTGATGCGCCCCAGCTCCAGCCCGCTCATGATCTGGTAGAACCCCTTGCCCTCCTCGCCGCCCACCAGGTTGCCGCCCGACACCCGGTAGTCGTCGAAGGAAAGCTCGCAGGTGTCCACGCCCTTGTAGCCCAGCTTGGGGATGTCCCGAACGACATTAAACCCCGGCCCCTTCTCGGCGATGAAAATGCTGATGCCTCGCCGCGGTGGATCGGCACCGGGGTCGGTCTTGGTCACCAGCGCGAAGGTGTTCCCGTGCCGTCCGTTGGTGATCAGGCTTTTGGACCCGTTGACCACGTACTCGTCCCCATCCCGCACCGCTCGCGTCTCGATGGCCTGCACGTCGCTGCCCGCGTTCGGCTCGGTGATGCAGATACCCCCCCGCTTCTCGCCCGTGGCCATCAGCGGCAGGAACTGCTCCTTCTGCTCAGGCGTGCCATGGGTCGTGACCATGTAAGCCATGATCAGGTGCGAGTTCAGGATTCCGCTGAGGCTCATCCAGCCCCGGCAGATCTCTTCGATGACCAGCGCGTAGGAGGACACGTCCAGCTCCAGCCCGCCGTACTCCTCCGGAATGACCGCGCCGAACAGCCCCATCTCCTTCATCCGCTCCACCAGCTCAAACGGGTATTCGTCGGCGTGCTCCATATCCTGCACGACCGGCTGCACCTCCCGCCGGACAAACTCCCGGATGGTGGCCACCATTCCCCGCTGCGCTTCGGTAAGTTGAGGCAAAATAGCTCCTCGTCAAAACCCCGAAAAGTGGCGTAATTCTAGCACGCTCGCCCGCTCCGCCCGGTTTGACACCCTATCTGGCGGGCACTAAACTCGGCGTAAGCCCTGCGGCCCGGCAGTTTTCGACGGATGGTATTTGTTGAAGGGCTGTCCGCGTCCGCTTTCGCCTCCAAAACGTTTATTTTCGTGAGGAATTGCAATGCCGGACAAACCTGAATACATCGATCTGCTCAACGATATTCGCCTCCAGGAGTACCGGGCGGGGATATTCCTCAAGGCCTGGGCCGATAAGACCGAGCATCCGGGTCTGAAGGGCTGCCTCTCCCTGGTAGCCGAGCGCGAGACCAGCCACGGCGACATCTTCGATCGGCGCATCCGAGAGTTGGGCGGTAACCCCGAGGACAAGGATGATGCGCTGTTCCACGAGCGACTGCGCTTGGCCGAGTCGGACTTGAGCGACGCAGAAAAAATCGTACAGATGAGAGAGTTCCAGACCCGTATGACCCTTCCCACGGTGCGTATGCGCTATGAAGAGGCTGGACAGGACGAGTCTGTCGATCAGTTGACCCGTTCGCTGATCAAGTGGTTCACCGAGGTGGAGGACGACTCCGGTGCTTCCATGCGAGAGGTATACGCCGAGATCGAAGCGGGGAGTTAGCCGCCATGCAGTTCGGAGCTTTCTTCGTGGGGCAGCGTCCGCTGCTCCACGAGCAGTACGCCGACGAGAGCAAGGTCAACCCCAACCCGGTCAGCCGCACCGACGTAGAGGTCTACGAGGATATCCTGCGTGGCGCGGAGCTGGCCGAGGAGTTGGGATTCGACTCGGTGTGGATAGCTGAGCACGCCTTCAGTGAACACAGCATCATCAGCTCGCCGCACAGCCTGCTGGCCGCAATCGCCGCCAAGACCAAGCGCGTCAAGGTAGGTGTGGCCTGTACCATCGTGCCCTGGCATGCCCCGCTGCGCCTAGCCCAAGACCTGGCCACGCTGGACATAATCAGCAAGGGACGTCTGATTGTTGGCGCGGGTCGAGGCTATCAGAAGCGTGAGTTCGACATATACGGGCTGGACATCGCGGAATCCCGGGGCCGCTTCGTCGAGGGCATGGACATCGCCGTTCGCTCCTGGACCGAGGACACCTTCGCCTACGATGGCGAGTATTTCCAGTTCCCGGAGGTGCGGGTGATCCCCAAGCCGGTCCAGCAGCCCTATCCTCCCATCTTTATGGCCGTCACTCACAGCCCAGAGTCGGTGGAGATTGCCGTCGAGAAGCGTTGGGGATTGTTCACCGTAGGCAGCAGTTTCTTTCCCGCATCGCCCGACTCAGACCAGAACCTGATCAACCTGTATCGCCGCCGAATGATGGAGGAGGGAGTCGCCGCCGACGACATCGAGGTCGCTGCCGTCCGCAACGTGTACGTGGCTCCCACCGATCAGGAGGCAGTCGATCTGCTGACCCCACGCCTACAGTGGGCGGGGGACATGGGAGACTTCCTCCGTCGGCCGCTGTCCGACGTGGTGCGCGCCGCTGGGGTGACCGGCTACGAGCACTACGTTCACGACCCCTTCATCGAGCCCGACCTGGTGGCGGAACGCGGTAAGGACGGCATGGCCGCCATCGGTAGCCCAGAGAAGGTGACTGCGGCCATCAAGGATCTGGAACAGAGCCACGTGACCCATTTCATCAGTTATCTGGACGCGGGCGGGCTCTCTTACGACCAAGTGTCCAGTTCCCTACATCTTTTCGCTGAAAAAGTGATGCCCAACTTCCGATAAGGAGCGCTCTTTCATGGCAACTCTGGACGTCCTCACCTATGGGTTCGCCCTCAATACCGACCAGGGCTCTTTCGGCTACTCCACCAACTCACTGCTTCGGGTGGGCAGCCACAACATCCTGATCGACACCGGCCCATCGTCCCGGCGCCCCTTCCTGTACCGGGCACTCACCAACATGGGACTGACCACCGACGACATCGACATCGTCATACTGACCCACATGCACTGGGACCATTGCCAGAACACTGACCTGTTCCGCAACGCGAGGGTGCTGGTCAACCCTGTCGAGATTGACTACGCCCGCAACCCGAACAGCTGGGACCTGGCAGTGGCGTCAGGCATGGCCGACATGATGCGCAACATGAAGGTGGAGGTCGTCTCCGAGGGAGACACCATCGTCGATGGCGTAACCGTGCTGGAAACGCCAGGCCACACCAAAGGGCACATGAGTGTGCTGGCCGAGATAGACGGCGAGAACGTGCTGATCGCGGGCGACGCCATGCCGGAGAGCGGCACAGTGGCCCGGGGCATCCCTTATAACATCTTCTGGGACACCGAGGACGCCCACGCCAGCGTTGAGAAGATGGTCGCGTCGTCCAACGTCTTCTACCCCGGTCATGACCGACCCTTCCGCGTGGAGGGCGACGAGATCGCTTACCTGCACGGCCCGGCCAACATCGAGGTAATGAACAGTACCGAAGGTGGTGGCACTACCTCCCTGACTTTCACTGTAAGCGCGGCTCGCACTGTCAACGTCGACCTCGTCCAGAAGCCGCGGGAGTCCTAGTCCCTGTGCCCAGTTCCAGCAGCGAACGAGACATCCGGCAGGCTTTGGACACATTGGCGCAGGCCCGTCCGGTCTTCTGGAGCCGCACGGCCTGCGGCGTGACCCGCTCGCTGACGCCTATTCCGGCGCTGTTGGACCGCAACGCCTATTCCGCCGACACAACGCGCAGCCGAGTTCTGCTCATCGGCGGACTGTCCGGACGGGCGGCCGACGTTGACATGGCCCTGCACGCCCTGGAGCTGTTCGCCGGAGGAGGTGACGGGTTGGCGCTGCGCGTAGGCCTGAGCGCAGTTCCATGTGGCAATCCAGATGGGCTGCGGCTGGACCGGGGACCGGATAACGGCGCCGGCGGCAATCCCTCCCAGGGTTACCCTCCGGAAGGGAATTTCTACTTCGACGAACAGAACCCCGAAAAACGATATCTGTGGCGCTGGATCTGTTTCCAGGCGCCCGACCTCGTCATCGCGGTGCGGTCTGGAGACGGATCCGTTCGCTGGGAGTGCAACGCAGCAGCCCGTCGATTTGCGCCCGCCCTGGGTGCCCGTGAGATGGAGAAAAACACGCTGCTGGGTGCGCTTGGTGAGGGTTACCCCGAAGGTTTGGGCGTCATTCCGGCCATACGGCTGACCGCTTCCGAAGACCAGTTACCTCGCGAAATCAGCCGGCTGTTCGGTGTGGTTCAGCAACAGGGAATGGCAGGTAAATCCTCTGCCCGCGAAGTCCTTGACCGTCGTCGGGCGCGCAACCCGCTGGAGATCGCCCGCATCCTAGCCGTCGCCTACGGGCATACCTTTGACCCCATCGTCTACACCCAGGGAGTCCCCATCAGCGGTCGCCTTCAGTTAGCCCAGCTTGACCCTGACGGCGGCAACCCTGCTCCGGAAATCGCTGACCTGCTCAGTGAATTCGTAGGAGGGGGACTCAGAGATGGTCTGGCGCCGTCCGCCTTGGCCTCCGTAGTGTGGGGCGGCGAGCTGTCTCAGGCCACCGGTGATTCTAGATACGCCGATATGATAGTTCAGGCTGCCGATCGCTTTCAGTCTGCATCATCGGGCGAGGCTCCCGTGCCCTGTGATTCCGACTTCCGCACCGAGGACATGTTCATGGCCGGTGCGTTGCTGGGACGTGCCTTTCAGCATACCGGAGAAAGACACTACGTCGACATCCTAGCTCAATTCCTGTTGGAAGCGGACATACAGCAGGACAACGGTCTGTTCTGGCACTGCCGCCCGGCGCCGTTCTATTGGGGACGAGGCAATGGTTTTGCTGCGTTGGGCCTCACCGAATCCCTGACATACCTCCCCGAGGACCACGCGGCTCGAGCCGACATAACTGACATGTACCTGGACCTGCTGGATTCCCTTCGCGACCTGCAGCGCCAGTCGGGTATGTTGCCGCAGGTGCTGGATTTCCCTGGCTCATACGACGAATTCACGGCCACATGCATGATGGGATACTCCATCGCGCGGGGCCTACGAAAGGGATGGCTTGACGACGAATGGCGCACTCCGCTGGAACTGGCTTGGCAGGGGGTGTCGGAACGCATCGACGAAGTGGGCAATGTTGTCGATGCCTGCGCCAGCACAGGGGTGCAGCAGAATGTCCGCGACTACCTGGATAGACCCGCCATCTACGGCTTCGACGACCGCAGTGGAGGCATGGCTCTCTGGTTCGCCCTCGAAATGGAGCGCTTGGCCCGAGGCCTCTGAACCGCGCGCAGCAAAGGGTTGTCGAACCGCCCTCCAATTGGGCTAGAATCGATCAAACTGACGAAAGGCAATTGTACGAGGACTTGAGACCCATGACCCAGACCCATTTTTCTGAGAATTATGATCCGCTAGCAGTAGAAGACTACCGCAAGCAAGCCCGTGATTTCCTGAACAAGGCCCACGAATCTCTAGCTGACGACGCCCTGCACCAGGCTTCGGAAAAGGGCTGGGGCGCTGTGGCCTGGATGGCCAAGGCTGTTGCCGAAACCCAAAGTTGGGAGTACCGGGAACATGCCCACTTCGGCGTGGGATGCAGAAATGCCGGTGACCTGAAGGGAATGAGCGACTGCTTGACTTTAGCACCGCTGCCTTCGAACTGCACAGAAGCTATTACACCCAAAGGCGGTTCTTGTCCGACAGGACGATTGCCCGCGACCTTGACAAGATGACAGAACTTCTCGACACCCTGGAACCGCTGGCCGAACTAGGAAACGGGAATACAAGTGTCTGACAACCAACTTATACCAACTTATACCTAGGAGGAAACTGCATGGCCACCATCACAGGTTCAAACGTAGTGCTCTCCAACCAGGAATTTAACGTCGTTGGCACCCGGCCCATACGTCAGGATGGCGCGGAGAAAGTGACCGGCAGCGCACGTTACGGCGCCGACGTCAACCTGCCGGGACTGCTCCACGCCCGCGTCCTCCGCAGTCCCCACGCCCACGCCCGCATCAAGTCCATCGACACCAGCAAGGCCGAGGCCTTCGAGGGCGTACGTGCGGTGGTCACCTCCGCCGACCTGCCCCAGCCCCGGGGTCGCATCAGCGACCAGACCGAAGCATCGATGGTTAACCCTAAGTTTCTGAGCAACAACTGTCTGGCAGGCGATAAGGTGTTGTACAAGGGGCACGCGGTTGCTGCCGTCGCCGCCACCAGCCCCCACATTGCGGAACAGGCGCTGGAGCTCATAGAGGTCGAATACGAGGTGCTGGGCTCAGTAACCGACGTAGTAGCCGCGATGAAGCCTGATGCCCCAATACTGCACGAGAGGCTTGCCAGCGTCGCCAATCCCAACATGCGCACCGGCGGCCTGCGCGATGACGACGACACCTCGGCTGGGACCAACATCGCAAATCATTTTCTATTCGAGATGGGCGACATCGAGCAGGGGTTCAAGGACGCCGACCTGATCGTGGAACGCGAGTTCCGCACTCAATCCGTGCATCAGGGCTACATCGAGCCTCACACTGCCACCGTCAACTGGGGACCCGATGGCAACATTACTGTCTGGAGCAGCAGTCAGGGTCATTTCAATGTGCGAGACCAGGTGGCACTGGTAAACGGAGTGCCCATTTCCAGTATAAAGGCCATCCCCATGGAGATCGGCGGCGGCTTTGGGGGCAAGACCCTGGTCTACCTTGAGCCGGTGGCTGCCATACTTTCCAAGAAGACTGGCCACCCAGTGAAGCTCAGCATGAGCCGCTCTGAGGTATTCCAGGGTTCCGGCCCCACCGCCGGGTCGTGGATGCGCTGCAAGGTCGGCGCCACCAAAGACGGTCGAATCACCGCAGTCGACGCCTCTCTGGCCTACGAAGCTGGCGCCTACCCCGGCTCGCCCATCAACCCCGGTGTGCAGTGCATGACTGGCCCCTACGTCATCGCCAACGGTCGTCTTGAGGGCTACGATGTCGTCCTGAACAAGCCAAAGACGGCGGCCTACCGCGCGCCTGGCGCTCCCGCCTCCGCCTTCGCCATCGAGACTGTACTGGACGAGATCTGCGAAGAGATCGGGATGGACGCGCTGGAGTTCCGGCTGCTCAACGGCTCCAAGGAGGGCACCCGCCGCCTCACCGGCCCGGTCTTCGGCAAGATCGGCAACATCGAGACTCTGCAGGCCGCCAAGGATCACGAGCATTGGGACGCTCCGTTGGAAAAGGAGACCGGCAAAGGAACGTATCGCGGGCGTGGCGTGGCGGCAGGCTACTGGTTCAACGCCAGCGGCCCTTCCAGTGCCGTAGCCAGTGTCAACCCTGACGGTACCGTCAGCCTCGTGGAGGGCTCACCCGATATCGGAGGTTCCCGCGCCGCTGTCTCGATGCAACTGGCTGAGGTTCTCGGCATCGCTGCGGAGGACGTGCGTCCCGCGGTGGGCGACACCGACTCCATCGGCTACACCTCGATGACCGGGGGCAGTGGCGTAGCTTTCAAGACCGGCTGGGCCTGCTACGAAGCCGCGCTGGACATCCGCAACCAGCTGGTCCAACGCGCCGCACGGATCTGGGACGTCGACCCCAGCCTCGTGGAATACAAGGATGGCGGCGCTTCCCACACCTCCGACCCCGAGCTGCGCCTGACTTTCACTGAACTCGCTGCGCGCCAGAATGCCACAGGCGGCCCTGTGGTTGGACGCGGCAACGTCGCTCCGACAGGCGTCGGTGGCGCCTTCGCCGTCCACATCGCTGACGTAGAGGTTGACCCCGACACCGGCAAGGTTGACGTGCTGCGCTACACTGCCCTTCAGGACGCCGGCAAAGCCATTCACCCCAGCTATGTCGAAGGGCAGATTCAGGGCGGCGCCGTCCAGGGGATCGGCTGGGCTCTGAACGAGGAATACGTCTTCGACGACAACGGCGGCATGCTCAACCCGACTTTCCTAGACTACCGCATGCCAACCAGCCTGGACCTCCCCATGATTGACACGGTGGTCGTCGAGGTCGCCAATCCCGGCCACCCCTACGGCGTGCGGGGTGTGGGAGAGGTCCCTATCGTTCCTCCCATGGCCGCCATCGCCAACGCCATCTACGACGCCGTTGGTGTGCGTATGGAGCAGTTGCCTATGTCCCCGGGCGCCGTGTTGGAGGCGCTGTGGGAGAAGAACGGCGCCTAGCTCTTTTCGAGATACGGTAGCATCCTTGTAGTAGGGGCGCACAGCCGTGCGCCCCTAAGTGTGCAATACAGTTTCCGATAACAGGACAGCGTATGGTGTCACGGGACGTACCGGAATTTCTGGCTCTGGGCTATCTGGAAAATCTGGACCCGACCCTGATATATCTCGCCTCGCCCTACGCCCACGCGTCGGCGAAGGTGAGAAATGCTCGTCTGGAAGCAGTCCGTATGGTCTGCGGAAAGCTCGTCAACCAAGGAAAGATTGTCCTGTCACCGATGGTGTATCTGGGCGAGCTGGCGGCCAAGGGAGTCCATCCGCCCCAAGGCTGGTACGCCATTCGATCTACAGCTTCTCGTCCGGTCAGACGAGCTGCTGGTTCTGCAACTCCCCGGCTGGGAGGACAGTAAGGGAGTGCTCGTCGAAATCGCAGGCGCCCAGGTCAGGGGCATGCCCATCCGACTTATGTCCCTCGAGGAAGCTGGACTGCCCAACGATATCCTGAAAGGGCTGTCGGAATGACGCCAACTCTAACCTTCACCCAAAGCAATGTCAGGCAGGAGTTAGAAACAATGCCAGCCTCAGAGATGCTGAGCTACACATACAACAGCGTGAAGCATGAAATCCTCTGCGATGTGGACGCAATTTCCGGCCTGCCCGGTATCCTGCAGCGTGCAGGCGCCTCTCGTGCCATGGTCCTGTGCGGCCCATCCATACTCGCGCACTCTGACGTCGTGCCAAGGGTGAAAGAGACGCTTGGAAACCAGTACGTCGGCCTGTATTCCGGCGTTGCACCCCATTCGCCCGTAGCCACGCTGGACGCTGCTGTCGCCTTGGCCAGGGAGACCGGGGCCGACGCCCTCGTCAGTGTGGGCGGAGGCAGCACCCACGACACCACCAAGGGCGTGGCGACGCTGCTGGCCGAGGGAGGCAGGATCCACGATTACGAGGCCTATTTCGAACCGCCAGACAGGGTCACCTACCCAGAGTTTTCTCCGCACCGCCTGCCAATCATAACCGTGACCACGACCATGGGCGCCGCTGAACTCAGCAGAGGTGCGGGCTTTGCCGACCGCGATCTCGGGCGCAAGATCCTCGTGGCCGACCCCAACACCATCCCCGAATACATCATCATCGACGGCAAGGCCCTGGCCACCACGCCGGTGAGAATCCTGACCTCCACGGCCATTGGGCAGCTGCGCATCGCGATCGAGACGGTCTATTCCACCAACCACAACCCCATCTCCGATGGAATGGCCCTTCACGCCATTCGCCTGCTCGCGGAGAACCTGCCGCATTGCCACGAGCTTGAACTTGATCGCTTGCTGGTAATCAAGACGGCAGCGAGCATGGCTTCCCTGGCCAGCGTCGGCGGTCTGGGACTGAATACTGCCACCGCTCATCACGTCGGCGGCATATTCGACGTCCCCCACGGAGAGGCCAACGCTATCCTGCTGCCCCACACCATGCGTTACAACGCCGAGGCCTGCGCCGACCGGTTGGCGTTGATCGCCGAGGCCATGGGTATCGACATCTCCGGCTTGACCGACGACGATGCAGCCCACGCCGCCGCCGATGGGGTGGAGAATCTACGGCGCTCGCTCGGCTTGCCCGACCGTCTCCGCGACGTGGGTGTACCTGAGGAGGGGCTGGAGCTGATAGCATCGGCCACCCTGCACGACCGGGCTTTAGCCACCAACCCGAGGCCGGTGACCGACGCCGGGCCAATAATGACCGTACTGCGCCAAGCTTGGTGATTTGTTGAGTAGTCCGACATCTGGTGCCATGTTCGAGTTGAGGGCGTAATGGATTTCGGTGTTTGTCTCCCGCAGTATGGGCGTGAGGTGAGCCTGGACGATCTGCGCTCGGTGGCCACCGACGCCGAGAACCTCGGGTTTGACTCGGTGTGGGCCAGCGATCACATCGTTACCCCTGAGCATTTCTATTCCGCAATGGGGCCAATTTTCTTTGACGCCTTCGTGGTGCTGTCACATGTCTCCGCTATGACCCGGCGGGTCAAGCTGGGCACAACCGTAATGGTGACGCCCTATCGTAACCCCCTGGTGTCCGCCAAGGTCATAGCCAGCCTCGACTCGCTGTCCGGTGGGCGCGTGGTCCTCGGGATAGGCGCCGGCGGCGCGCCCGACGAGTTCGCCGCGCTGGGAGTCCCAGAGTCGCAGCGCGGAGCCCGTACTGACGAATACCTCGCAGCCATGATCGAGTTGTGGACCACTGACCCGTCCGGCTTTCAGGGCCGGTTCGTCAGCTTTGAAGATGTCCGTTTCGCGCCCAAGCCGGCCCAGAGTCCGCATCCGCCCATCTGGGTGGGCGGCCGGAGCGATGCCGCCCTACGCAGGACAGTGCGTTTCGGGGAGGCCTGGCATCCCACCTCAATGCCATTGGAGCCTCTTCGGGAAAGGATGGATCGCCTGGTCGCCATTTCGGCCGATTACGGTCGGCCCGAGCCGCCCGCAACGACGATACACCTGCCCGTGGTATTTGGGGAAACCTTACAGGTTCCAGCAGACCGGCGAATGGGAAGTGGGAGCATTTCGCAAGTCGTGGACGACATAGCGTCCCTGGCAGACCTGGGGATACACTCAGTTGTTTGCAACTTCCGCGCTTCAACCACAAGCGAAGTCCGGCACGCCATGGAGACCTTTGCCCAGCAGGTCAAGCCCCACATAAACAGCTAGGCCCGCGCGGTTTCGGCGCGGGCCTAGGGAAGGGCTTTGATCGCGACGGATGCGGTATCTAGCCGAAGAACTCCCGTAGCAGAGTTGCCAGCTCCCCGGGCTTCTCGATGTCCGACCGGTGGCCGCAGTTTTCCAGAGTTACCAGTTGCGACCCGGCGATGCATGCGTTGTAGACCTCACCCGCGCTTGGTGGCACTACTTCGTCATTCCGGCCCCATACTATCAGGGAAGGCATGTTTTTCAGCCGCCCCAACCGATTTGGCAGGCTGCGGTCATACATGTAGGGACGCCACGTCAGCCGGCAGGCCTCTTCTCGTGCCGTCTCCCACTGCTCCATTTGCTCCGGGGTCGGCTCATCGGGGCAGATCGTCTGGAACTCCGCAGCCGCATCTGGATTGTGGACGCCTGCGGTGATGAATTCCTTGGACACGATCAGGAACATGTCCAGGATCTCTCCGGTCGGCGGCAGGATCCCCGGAGGCGCCGCCAGCGCCATTTTCTTAAAGGCGGTCGGGTCCTGGGTCGCCATTTCCGCGGCCAGCCAGCCCCCGAGCGAGAAGCCGACTACATTCGCATTGGTCAGCCCGATTTCTTCCATTGCCCAGAGGGTCCAGGTCGCTATGTCCCGCATGTTCATGACCCAGTCCAAGCGGCTGGTCACGCCGAATCCGGGGAGAGAGGGCGCATAAACCGTGTAATTTTTCGCCAACTCATCGTGCAGGCGCAGCCAACCTGGCTGCCCCAGCTCATCGTGCAGCACCAGCAATGGTTCCCCGCTACCGCCCTTCAGCATCTGTATCTCGGCGCCCGCTGCCTGCAGACGCTCCTCGGTAAAGCTCGCCGTGGTCGTCATAGGTTAGCTCCTTCCTGGGGCCGCGCAATCGGGGAGAGGATTTTCAGACTGCGTAGCCATTTCGATTGTCCAAGCGCCTGCCATGATTGTCAACCCGAGTGCCCGAACGCCCCAGGGCTATCGCATTTGGCCGATGGGATTCGGTGTCTGCGCAGGGAATCGAGTGCAACTATCCGGGGCGGGGGGCCGTGAAGTGGATGAAAAGTGTGAGCGGGAAAAAGGGGACAGAATTTTCCCCACGAGTTCCCATAGATTCCCATATTCTCCCATTTTGCCTGCTATTTCGCGTTATTTCCTATCTGCGCCACTGCTGTGGGACAAGGATTTTCAAATTCGGTCCCATTGTGTCCCATTCCTGCTTTTCCCGGCGTTTGGGCAGGCCTTGCCTCTGCGGCTGTTGGCTGACACCAGCTGGGGCACAGTGAGGCTTGCACAGGCATCGAGCACTATTTATCGAACATATGATCATATAATATCGAAGTCCAGAAGGCTTGGCAAGCGGCAAAGACTCCTGACGACTGCGTACCGTATTTATGCAGCACGCCAACAATTAGCGCTGACCCAGGCTTATCCTGAATGCAGCTGAGGGACGATACGCCCTATGCCGGAATTCGACTACGATGTCCATTCGAGCGCCCTCGGCTCGACCGCCAAGCTGAGATGGGACGCACAGGGCCGGAAAGGACGAGTGGTGAATATTTTGTCCAGGGCGCTACTTGGCTACGGCCCGAATCTGCAGTTTAGTCGGCTCCGCGCCCCTTACCACTTCCGCCTCGGTCGCTCAGCCGGAATGCGACGTCTGGTGAAATTTTTATTTCCTTCGGACCTCTCATCTGCCAACCCCGACTGCCAGCTAGCTGCCCACGTCGTTTGTCATGATTGTAGGGTAGTGGCAAAATGGCGGCGGCCACGACCGGTTCGGCTGAATGGACCAGAGTTCTGGCCGCAATTTTAATCAAGGAGACGAACCATGCCGATTCGACCGAACCGCGCAAAGGAAAAGCTGCAACGTGGCGAGGTGGTGACCACCATATCCGGCTTGCAGGATAGCGACATCATAGACTTTCTGGGACCCTTGGGCTTTGACGCCGCCTGGATCGAATGCGAGCACGGCCCAGTGGACTGGGATGCCCTGGGCGATATGACCCGTGCCTGCGACCTTTGGGGACTGACTTCCATCACCCGTGTGAACGCCAACGACGCCGGCCTCATCACCCGCACCCTGGACCGCGGCAGCATGGGAATCGTGGTTCCCCACGTCAACAGCCGCGAGGCCGCTGAGCAGGCCTCCCAGTCGGCCAAATACGCTCCCATCGGCTACCGTGGGATGTTCGGCGGGCGCCAGTCCTTCGGGGTGTCAGATTACTTCCAGACGGCCAACGACCAGACCATGGTCGTCGTGTTGCTGGAAGAGGTGGAGGCCCTCGAGAGAATCGACGAGATACTGAAGGTCGATAACATCGACGTTTTCTTTGTCGCGCCCTCCGACCTCGCTCAGACTATGGGGCACATCGGCAACGCCGATCACCCCGAGGTTCAGGCCGCTATCGAGCAGGCCATCGGCAAGATCGTTAACGCGGGCCGCACCCCCGGAACCCTGGCCAACGATGCAAACATCGCCAGGTTCAAGGAGATGGGCGTCAAGTTCCTGATGACCTCCTGGAATGCCTGGGTTGCCAGGGGCGCCGCCGAGTTCCTGCAAAAGGCGTCTGCCTGAGCAGTCGGAAATCGGACGAGGGCGCATTTCGTTTCCTCGCCCTCGTCAATGGACAGACGTAGGTGATCCAAGGATTCCACTCCAAGTCAACTCTCGGCTGGCGGGGCCGTACTGGGCTCCGCCGGCTCTTGCTGGCGGGCAGCTTCCACTCGACTCGGATCAACTGGTAGCAGCGTGACTGCCCCGGCTATGAAAAGGACGGCGCACCCGGCGATGAGAGTGCGGTACCCAAGGTCCTCAGATGTGTGGTTGAGCAGGTCGATGCCGGGGCCGAAGAGTCTCGGCAGTGCCGCGCCCCCGATCGTCGACAGATTAACGATGCCGAGGTGGGTTCCCGCCTGCTGTTCATCGGCCATTTCGTTGGCCAGGGCCCAGCTCGCGCTGAGCAGCGTCCCGGCAGACGCACCGATAACGCTGGCGGTGATCATGACCCCACCTGCGGATTCGGCCATGAGAAGCCAGGAAGTGCTGATCGCCCCCGCCACGGCACCGGCGATCACCACCGGTTTCCGCCCGATCCGGTCTGAGACCCAACCGGCGACGTAGACGGCTATCGCCAGCGAGCCACCGATGGCCGGGATTGCGTGGCTCAGCGACTGGGCTGGGTTCGTTGCCTCTACCACGTCCCGAAGGAAGAACAGGCCGTACGTCGGGAACGCGTATATCGCTGTCATAAGAAACAGCCTTGAAATCAGGAACAGCCCGAATTGCAGGTTTAGCACCGGTCGAGATTGAGCGTCGCGCCTCCGGACCGGTCGGGCCCGCCGGCTGGGGTCCCGAGCCAGGACAGTGGCGCAGGTCACGGACACCGAAACGATGAGCGCCGCCACCAGCAGCCCCAGGACTGCCCATTGCCAGTTCACATACACTTGCACGGGACCGAGCCCCGCGACCCCAGCCTGGCCGATGAGGGCGGCGCTGGCGGTGATCAGGGCCAGCCCCCCAATGGCGTCCAGCAGGACCTTCAATGATGATGCGACCCCGACCCTGTTACGGGGGACCAGGTCGCGAATGAGCGCCATCCCGGGGCCGTAGGCAATGTTCAGGTTGGCCTGAATGAACATCCAGGCTGCGAATAGGGCGACAAAGTTTGGCGCCTGTAGTGTTAGCACCAGGCTGGCGCAGACCACAGCAGACCCAGCAATAATATAGGGGACGCGGCGACCCAGGGGAGAGCGGGTGTGGTCGCTCACCCTGCCAATCAGCGGCTGCACTATCGCGGCTACCAGCAATCCCCCCATTCCCAGAATCGCGAGGTAGCTGTTCTTGAGATGCTCCGGAGCCAGCGACAGGACAATTACCGGCAGCACGGCGGTATCCATCGCAAGGATGAAACCGGTAATGCCAAAGCTGAAGGCGTTAAGTCGAATTAACGCAAAGCTGCTCCAGCTTGTCTCTGTTGACCTTCGGAACATTTATGGCGCACGCAAGTGTAAGATGCGAAGCATTGCAAGGCAGGTGGAGGGGTGAGGTTCAAGAGGACAGGGCCAGCGGGTTTGGATTGCGGGGTAGTCGGTTTGAGGTTGCGGCGGGGCATGCCACCTGCTATTCCCCCTATAATACAACAGCGTTGCGCAGGTAGACCTATTCTTTCGACGGCGAGATGAGGAATTGAAGATTTGTTGCCTGCTCCCCAGCGGTGCTGAGATTCTCTGGGCGCTGGGTTTGGGGGACAGCGTTATCGGCGTCAGTGACCTGTGCGGCTTCCCCGTTGAGATATTGAAAACGAAGCCTGTGGTCAGCCGAAGCAAGGTCGACCCTGCGGTCATGTCCAGCGAGGAGGTAGAGAACGCCTTGCGGGACATTCTTGCCAATGGCGAAAGTCCCTACGAGTTGGACTATGAATGGCTGGCTGAGGAACTGCCCGACATAATTTTCACCCAGGACCTATGCCATATCTGCGAGATTGACGCCGGGGAAGTCAATCTCGCCGTGCGCGGCATGACGGTGCAGCCGAGGGTGGTAGTGCTGCAACCGAGGACTTTCGACGACATTATGGACTCGATCATCGAGGTTGGTGAGGTCTGTGATGTGCCCCATCGTGCTACAAAGTTGGTTTCGTCCCTTCGCCAACGGGCGGATAAAGTGACTTCGGAAGTCTGCCGTGCTGCGTCGAATCCATCGGTGCTTTCCCTGGAGGGCATCAACCCCCTGGTGGCAGGAGGGCATTGGATCCCCGATCTCCTCCAAATGGCTGGAGGCAACATCAGCGCACTGGAACCGGGATGCAACGCCCGGCGAATGGATTGGCAGGAAGTGCTGGACGAATCGCCCGACAAGCTGTTCGTTGATCTGTGTTCATCGGATGTGGACCGGCACCTGCGAGAGGCGCCCTGGCTGGCGGCGCAGCCGGGGTGGCAGGACATACCCGCGGTGAGATCTGGTGAGGTATACCTCATTGATCACTCATACTTCAGTTGCCCGGGACCTCGAGTGGTTATTGGACTGGAGATATTGGCACAGTTGACGCACCCTGACCTGTTCGACGGTCTCATTCCCCCCGGTGTTGTGGTTAAGCTGGATGCCAGTGCAGCAGCGAACACTGCACCTGAGAAAATCGCTGAATGTTTCCGCCCCTTTCCCTAGTACCGCGGGTTCGAGCCTAGTAAACGGGATAGTAGCGCAACTTAGAGATTGCGTATTATAATGTCGCGAAGTTACCGGTCTGGAAGGCCGTGGCTATAATTAGCTCGTGGCGGTGTGCCTCTCAATAGGCGTAACCGCTTTCCGGCATCACCTGACTTGGGGTGTATATGGTTTCGTTCGACAAAAACGAATTCCGCTCGGCGCTGTCCGAGTTCGCCACCGGTGTTACCGTAATCACCACGCTGGACGACGAAGGCAACCCCCATACCATGACGGCCAATTCATTCACCTCCGTTTGTCTGGAACCTCCCATTGTCTTGGTCTGCGTTGCCCACGGCACCCACACCTACGGCTTTCTTGAGGTCCGAGGGAGGTTTGGCGTTAACTTCCTATGCGAGGACCAGGAAGAGGTTGGCGCTTATTTCGCGAAGAAGCCCCAGGACAGGACGGGCGGAGTTGATTACAGCTTCTCGGAATCGGACAATGGTGTTCCCGTGCTGGACGGCTCAGCGATATTCTTTGACTGCGACGTGGTTGGGTCTCACGTCTACGGTGACCACACCGTATACATGGGAGAGGTCAAGGAGATTCGCCGTAACGACTACGAAAAGCCTCTGATGTTCTACCGGAGCAGATGGTACCACCCAAGCCGCGCCTAACCGCCCATCCAACGTCCTCAAAAGCAAGAAAAAGCGCCGGTTCAAATGAACCGGCGCTTCCATTCTCTCTAGTGGCCGCCGCTAGTGGCACCCAGACTAGCCCTTAAACGTTCCCAGGAAGTCTTCGATCTCCTCGTTCACGCGCTGGTACTTTTCCATGTGAACGAAATGGCTTCCACCGGGGATGATGGCCTCGCTGGCTCCGTCGATGCTGTTGGTCAAGAACTGCGAATACTTGACCGGGGTCATCACGTCATTGCTACCGCAGATTACGCGTGTCGGCAGCTTGATTTTTGCCACGCTGTCCATCATGTCGAAGCGGTTGCAGGCCATTAGGTCGTTCAGTTCCACTCTTGGACCAACCTCCACCGCGCGTTGCCTCAACACCGGAAAAACTTCTTCCTGCACGCCTTGGTAGTATTCCAGGTGCTGTTCCAGCCAGGGCTGATTGTCCTCTTCTTCCACCTGGCAACGTTCGAGGTAGTACGGATGGACGCGGAGGCGTGCTCCCGTGCCTAGGAGAATGAGCCCGCGCAATTCTTCCGGGTACCTCTCGGCATACTTCATAGCGATGGCGCCACCCATCGAATGTCCGCACAGAACGACATTCTTGTAGCGTCGTGCCTTGATGAAACCGCGGACCCATTCAAGGTAGCCGTCGATTGTTTCGCAAGGTTTGCCGTCAGGATGCCCAGGCAGGTCAATTGCCTTTGCGCTACGAAAATGCCTCAGTTGGTAGTAAAAAGAAAGGCTTGAGCACCCTGCCCCGTGAAGAAAGACGAGTTTCATCCCCAATTTGCAATCACTCCTATTCAACTTTGACAATACTGTACAGTCATTACTATCAAAACCGCCATCCAGCGTACAGAATGGTGTGTGATTTATCAAGTGTGTGGTTGAAATGCGCAGGGCAATCGCATTTGGATATCCAGATGACATTTGCCGCTTGCCAAGCCCTTTGGATTTCAATATTATAGGATCATGCGTTCGATAAATAGTGCTCGATGCCTCTGCCGGCATCACTGCGCCTCAGCTGTTGTCAGCCAACAGCCGAAGAGGCAAGGCCTGCCCAATACCAGGAAAAGCAGGAATGGGACACAATGGGACCGAATTTAAAAATCCTTGTCCCACAGCAGGTGGCGCAGATAGGAAATAACGCGAAATAGCAGGCAAAATGGGAAAATCTGGGAAATTATGGGAACGCGTGGGGAAAATTCTGTCCCCTTTTTCCCCTCAGACTCCTCATCCACTTCACGGCCGCCCGCTCCGGATAGCTCCACTCGATTCCCTGCGCAGACACCGGATCCCTCCGGCCAAATGCGATAGCCCTGTTGAAATGCGCCGCCGATTTTCGGTTACCGTGGAGATTGAATACAATATTTTCCGCGAATGCTCTTTACGCAAAAGGAAAAGGGGGCGAAAACTAACTCGCCCCCACCTGAATCGTGATGCTATTGCCCGGGAATTATCGGTTTATTCGTCGCCGTCGCCGTCGCTGTCGCTTTCATCCTGCCCATCCTCTGTAACCTCCACCCCCGGGTCCTGCCCATTGGCGTTGGTCCGGCCGTTTCTGCGATGGCCATTGGCCGAAGGGACATTTTCACCGTTCCGTTCAGTCTCTTGGAAGATCGCGATGGACGCCACCTGGTCGTCAGCCTCCCGCTCCTTCCAAAGTATCACTCCCTGTGCGATACGCCCGGTCTCTCGCACGTCCTCCGTGCTGATTCGGACAACCTGAGCCTTGGCCGAGATTATGAGCATCTCATGGTTCTCAGGGTCGGTTACAATCCTTGCTGCAGCAAGAGGGCCGGCCTTGTCGGTCAACTGGAAGGTCCGGACACCCTGGCCGCCCCGGCCTGTGGAGCGATAACTGGAGGTGGCCGTCATCTTGCCGAATCCGCGCTGGCTCACTACCAGCAGCTGGCTGTTGGTGGTAACGGCGCCCATGAAGATAACCTTGTCGTCCTCAATCAGCCGAATGCCCCGTACACCTCCAGCAGTGCGCGAACGGGGAGTGAGATCGTCGATGGCAAACCGGATGGCCTGCCCTCGCTCGGTGACCATCATGGCATCCTTGGCGTCGCCCACCTGCGCCACCGAAACCAATTCGTCGTCGGCAGCGAGATTCATGACGATAAGTCCAGACGGGCGGATGTTGGTCAGTTCGCCGGTTTTCAAAGCTTTGATCTGGCCCTTCAGGGTGGCCAGCAGGAGCGGGTAATCGTCATTCGGATTATCGATGAGCAGCATCGCCTGGACCTGCTCGTTACGTTGCAGGGGGAGCAGGTTGGAGAGTAACACCCCGCGCGATGTGCGGGACGCATCACCGTGAATCTGGAAAGCGCGGAGCGGATAGACCCGGCCCCGATTTGTGAAGAAGAACAGCGTGCTGTGGGTGTCCACTACAACTAGGTCGAGGATGGCATCACCCTCGCGGGTGGTCATTCCCCGAACGCCCTTCCCGCCACGGTTTTGCTGGCGGAAAGTGCTGGGATGAACCCGCTTCACGTATCCGCGCTGGCTCAGGGTGATGATGGCGTCTTCCTGGGGTATTAGGGACTCCGGGGTTTCCTCGCCGATCTCCTCGTCCAGGATAGTAGTGCGGCGCGGGTTGTTAAAGGATTTCTTGAGCTCCCGTGTTTCCGATTTGATCTCGGCCATGATCTTGTCCGGGTCGCCCAGGAGGGCTTCCAGCTCGGCGATTCTCTGTAGCAACTCCTCGTGCTCGTTCTGAAGACGTTCTCGCTCCAGGGCTGCCAAGCGGCGCAACTGCATGTCGAGGATCGCCTGTGCCTGCACATCCGAGAGGTCGAGCCTCTGCATCAGATTGTTTCGGGACTCCTCTACGTCGGCGGAGTTTCTGATGATCTCGATAATTTCATCGATCTGGTCGAGGGCCAGCAGGAGACCCTGAACTATATGGTCGCGGTCGCGCGCCCGCTGCAGTTGGTACTCGGAACGCCTGCGGATAACCTCCTGGCGATGCTGAATGAACAGCTCCAGACACCTTCTGAGGGGCAACACCTGTGGCTGGCCATCCACCAAGGCCAACATGATGGAGTTGAACGAAGACCGCATCGCCGTATGCCGAAGCAGGTTATTGAGCACCACTCGCGGCTGGGCGTCTCGCCGTAACTCGATGACAATCCGCATGCCACGTCGGTCGGACTCGTCACGGATGTCTGAGATTCCATCAATCTTTCGCTCGCGGGCGAGGGCCGCGATTCGCTCAATGAGAGTGGCCTTGTTGACCTGATAAGGGAGGGAATTAACAATTATCTGTTCACGATTATTGCGGGTCTCTTCGAACTCGGTCTCGGCCTCCATGATGACCCGGCCGCGGCCCGTGGTGTAGGTATCTACGATTCCCTTGCGGCCTCGAATCTTGGCTCCCGTTGGGAAGTCGGGACCCTTGATGTGGCGCATCAGCCTTTCGGTCGTAGCGTCCGGTTGGTCTATCAGGTTCACCAGTGCGTCGCAGACTTCTCCCAAATTGTGGGGCGGGATGTTGGTCGCCATTCCTACCGCGATGCCCGTCGCGCCATTGATCAGCATGTTGGGCAACCGCGCCGGGAGCACGGTGGGCTCAGTCAGCGAGTCGTCAAAATTGGGGATGAAGTTGACGGTGTTCTGGTCGATGTCAGCCAGGAGTTCGTCTGCAATGGGGGCAAGCCGTGCCTCGGTGTAGCGCATGGCAGCCGGCGGATCCCCGTCGACGCTGCCAAAGTTGCCTTGTCCCGTAATAAGCGGGTAGCGCATGGAAAAGTCCTGCGCCATGCGCACCAGGGCGTCGTAAACGGAGCCTTCGCCGTGTGGGTGAAACTTACCCAGTACCTCACCGGCGATACGGGCGCTCTTGCGGAACTGCGAGCCCGGGCGAATGCCCATGTCGTGCATGGCGTACAGGATCCGCCGCTGCACCGGTTTCAGACCGTCTCGGATATCGGGGAGGGCTCGTGACACGATCACGCTCATGGCGTATGTCAGATACGATGTCCGCATCTCATCAGCGATGCGAATCGGTTGCTCTCCAGGCGGGACCGGGGCGGTTGTTACCATAGGACCACACTCCTAATGTTCATGGGACGCTGGGAAGAGTAAATGCAGGCAACAGGCCTCTTGGACATCCTTCTACGAAGGATACTTGAATCCGCAGGCAAGCGGCGCAGCAACTGGGCCGGACTAAACCGCGAAAGTTTCCGCGAACTTTTCTGCGCGGTCGTGAAGTCCAGCGAACAGGTTGATAAACAGCCGTGGAACCTCGTCGTGGCGCTCCGGGTGGCACTGCAGCCCAATGACCCAACTGTGTTCAGGACTTTCCAACCCCTCCACTAACCCGTCTTCTACACTGTAGGCAGTGCTCATCAGGCGCGGTGCTCTTTGCGCCTCGGTGAGGCCTTGGTGGTGGTAGCTGTTGACTTTGAAAAATCCGGCTGACCCGATGACTGCCGCCGACTTCGCGCCCGGGGCCACGTAAATCAGATGCGTTACTGGTTCCTTTGCCTCGCCGGAATTCTCGTTCCTGTGTCCGGCCAAGTTCTGAATCAGCCTGCCCCCGAAAGCAACGTTGAGCACCTGCATTCCGCGACAGATAGCCAGCACTGGCATGTCCGCCCGGAGGGCGTATTCCAGCACGCGAAATTCCAACTCGTCCAACTCGGGACGGAGCTGCAATCCGGCGTTGGGGTCTGGTTCCTGGCCGTAGCGTTCGGGGTGAACATCCGGTCCGCCCGATAACAAGAGACCGCCGACGCCCTGCAGCAGTTCGTCAGTGGTGGAGCGACCGAGAGATTCCGGCAGCAGAACTCGCGTTTCCGACCCTGCCGTCTCCACGGCGCTGACGTAACTGCGAGCGTTTTTCTCACTTGACGACGTTATCGCGACAACAGCCATACAACATAATATTATACCTGAATCGAGAGTTAATTTGGAGATTAAGACCTCCTTAATATCATGATTTTTGATTAAGGGAATAGTAAGCTGGCTTTGTAAGATTGCGGGTTGGGGCGCGGTTTTGTTAAGCTAGGCACCTGAGCCGTACCCCAAAGTGCGGGCCCTTTATTGGGGAAGGAAGTACCATGAAAGAAGTCATCCAGGCAGCTGTTGACACTCTGCGAGATGGACGGCCCTGCGTGCTGGCGACAGTGGTGCGTACCAAGGGATCGACGCCACAGAAGGCCGGCGCCATGCTGCTGGTAAAGGACGACGGCAGCGGCCTGGGTACCCTGGGCGGGGGATGTGTCGAAGGAGACATCTGGTTCGCCGCAAAGGAAATGCTGCGCGACGGCAGCGGGCCCGAGTTCAAGGACTATTACCTCAACGAGGACATTGCCGCCCGCGACGGACTGGTCTGCGGCGGCACCATGTACTTCTATCTCGAACCTTTCCGCAGCCTGGATGACTTTCTCCCCTTGGGGGATGAAATTCTCGAGGCATACGACGGCGGTGAACCCGTCAGCCTGGCCACCGTGGTAAACAGTCCCAAGCGTCCTGAACTGCTGGGAGAAAAGTTGCTCCTCCGCGTGGATGGTACGGTGTCGGGCACCCTGGGTTCCGAGGTGTTGGACGAAACCGCACTCGAGGTTGCCAGACAGGTGGCAGCCATCGGTAACACCGAGTCCATTTCGACAGACGACGAGACCGAGATTTTCGTTGAGGGCTTCACCACCCCTCCCACGCTGGTAATGGTAGGGGGCGGCCACGTGGGGAAGGCCACCGCAGACCTCGCCAAATTCCTCGGTTTCCGGGTGTACATCGTCGACGATCGCCCCGAGTTTTCAAACGACGAACGTTTCCCCTACGCCGAGCAGACCGTCGTTACGCCATACGAACACTGGTCCGACCTGCTGAGCATCAACGTCAACACCTTCGTGGTCGTTGCCACCCGGGGCCACCGTTACGACGACATGGCCCTGGAGTCTGCCCTGAAGACCCGCGCCCGCTACATTGGTCTATTGGGAAGCCGCCGCAAGACGCTGATGATTTACCGCCGTCTCCTGGAGCAGGGCATCACAAAGGAGCGCATCGGGGATGTATACGCTCCCATTGGACTGAACATCGGAGCCCTAACCCCCGAGGAAATCGCCGTGAGCATAATGTCTGAGGTCATCATGGTCAGGCGAGGGGGTGATGGCGGCAAAATGACGATGGGCGACTGGTACATCGACCGGGCCGCCAGTATCGTCGAGCGGGCCGTCGAGGCCTGAAGCATGTGGGAAGCGTGGGCCATCCTGCTGGCGGCTGGCGAGTCCAGCCGGATGGGCCAGCTCAAGGCCCTCCTGCCCTGGAAGGGCCAGCCCCTTCTGCTGCACCAGGTGTCGGCGCTGCGGGACGGCGGCGCCGACCGTGTGGTTGTGGTGCTGGGCCACCGAGCCGACGACTTGAGACCCATGCTGGAAGGCCTAGAGGGCGTTGATTGGGTGCACAACCCCGACTATCTGCAGGGCAAGACCACGTCCATCAAAGCAGGTCTCTTCACCGTTAATCCACAGGTAGCGGGTGAAATCCTGCTCCTGAACGTGGATCAACCCCGGTCGTCCGCCGATATTGCCCGCATCCTGGATACGCACCGCGCCACGGGCCACGCCGTCACCATCCCCACGTGCGGCGGCAAGGGTGGCCACCCCATCGTCCTCTCGGCTGAGTTGCTGGAGGAGTTGCTGTCCATCGACGAGGAGTCGCAGGGCGTCAAGGCCGTGGTGCAGCGCCGTCCCGAATCGGTCAACCGCGTCCCGCTCGAGAACCCTGAGATTCTGCTGGACCTGAACACGCCCGAGCAGTACCGGCAGGCAGTGGAGGCTTTCGCCGGGTAGATTTTCCTCACGCCGCTACCCCGGGGCTTGGATATCCTGCACCCGGCCTGCTAAGCCACTGCGCCTCGTGGCCTTCCGTTCGGCATTATGAGCGAGACCACAAATCCGAAGAAGTAGAGGCCTGCGGCCAGGTAGAAGGCCGATGCCCAGCCGGCGTAATCGGCCAGAACGCCCGCTGCGATCGACGCCATAGCGCCGAAGAAGGCGTTGCTGCCCCACATCAGCCCGATGAACGAGCCTTCCAGTCCCTTGCCCTCGGCAATGTCTATGGCTGCTGCCTGCGTCAGTGAGTTAACGGTGAATATGAACACGCCGAACACGAACACCATCACCGTCATGCCCCAGCTGTCGCCTAGCATCACGATGGACAAGGTAATCACCCCGGTGGCTGCCATCACGAACATTGTGATGGGCTTGCGTCCGATGCGGTCGGACAGCGCGCCGAACAAGGGACCTGTTACGATGCCCGGAACCGCGAAGAGAGCGACGTGGAAGCCGACCCAGAAGTTGCTGAACTCCAGGTCCCTGGACAGATAGAGAGGAATTACCCATAGCAGGGACCGATCGCCCATTCCCCTGACAGCGGAAACGGTGAATATGCTCCACATGCCGGTGCCGCGGAAGGAGTCGACCATGTCTCGGAGCTGCTGTTTTATCTTGGCCCCATAGTCCACCCCCGGCAGGGCAGGGGGGTCGACATTACGAAGGAGGAGGAATATGGCGGTGGCCAGGATGAGCATGATGGGGGCGCCGCCGCCCACGATCCAGCGCCAGCCAATTATGGCCAGCAGCCCGCTCACGATCAGTGGGCCGATCCAGTCCCCCACGTTGCCCGTGGAACGATGCATTGAGATGAACAGCCCGCGCCGCTCCGGGAAGCGTTGGGCCAGCAGCCCCAGGGCCGGCGGATGCCACATGGCCGTGCCTGCCGACGCTATGGCCAGCGCTACCAGCACCTGCCAGTAGGCGGGGGAAATCGAAACGAGGAAGTACCCGATTCCAATCAGAGCCAGGCTGGCGGTGAGCACCTGAGCCCGCCGGTGTTGGAAAACGTCTACGAAGAATCCGCCAGTCATGCTGGTGGCGCCGCCCGCAAGCTGGCGGACACCGTCTAGCAGACCCGCCTGGATCGGGTTCAGCCCAAGGCTGACATAGATGGCCGTGATGAGCACCAAGAAGCCGCGGCCATACATGTGCTCCAGGGTGTGTGCCCCGATCACGGTGGTCGCCATGATCGGGTCCTTGGTCCGTTGCGGTCCGAATTCCGCCGGAGATTGACCGCCCGCTGCTATTTGTGCCACCGGCTGAAGTCCTTGAGGCTGTTTCTAAATAGGCGAATAGACGATGTACCGGACTGCTGGCGCCTATTCGAATTCGCGAATTATACACGGAATCAGTATTCGTGAAACGCTTGCTGCAGACACTCCCGGTCGTTGCTCTCGGTCAAGGCAAGCATCAAGAGGATGCGAGCCTTCTGCGGCAATAGGTTGTCGGAAACGATGAATCCCTGCCGTTCCTTGGCGGGTGTGGTGACCACGCGGCCAGCGGTGGAGCGCGATGCCAGCACCACCGGGATGCCGTCCTCTACGGCGCGTGCCGCGGCGGCCACGAAGGCGGGCGGGTAGGTGCCCCCGCCGAATCCGGCGATCACCAGCCCGTCGGGACGCATCTCGCGCACTGCGTCGATGATGGCGCCGTCGGCACCGGCGTAGGCGTACACAATCTCCACCCGGGGCATGCTGTCCCTGCCCTCTACGTCGAAAGGCGTGGCAGTGGTGTACTTGCGCAGGGGCGCCCGGTAGAACACCACCTGGTGGTCTGAGTCGGCGTAGCCCAGGAACCCCAGCTCGTTGGGCCGGAAGGTCTCCACCCGGAACGTGTTGGCCTTGGACACATCGCGGGCGCAGTGTATCTGGTTGTTCAGGACAGTCAGGACACCCATTCCGCCCGCGTGAGGCGAGGCAGCGATGCGCACGCAGTCCAGCAGGTTTAGGTCGGCGTCGGTGCCGAGAGCAGTTGGCGGACGCATTGCGCCGGTTACCACCACGGGCTTGTCGGTCTTGACTGCCAGGTGCAGAAAGTAGGCGGTCTCCTCCAGCGTGGCCGTTCCGTGAGTGACCGCGATACCGGTAAGGTCGGGGTTGTCCCGCATCAAGGTGTTGATCCTCTTTGTCAGGGCTATCCAGTCGGAGGGACCGATGGCAGTGCTTCCCACGCTGACCAGGTCCTCGGAGGTTATGGAGGCCAGGTCTCGAATTTCCGGGACCCGTTCCAAAGACTGCTCGATGGTAAGGTGGTCGCCGATTTCGGGATAAAGGATATAGTCCATCCGGTCGGGGCCAAGTCCGGCGATGCTGCCGCCGGTGCCGATGACGTGTACCTGTGGCTTGGCTGCGGTCATGGTTGCCGCCTCCCGTCTGACGATATGTTGCATCGCTCCGGCCGGATAGCCGGGGCGCCGGTTGCTATAATACCCGCAAGCTCAGAGTTCTGCAGGCGGTCGGGAGGTTCAGGGAAATCGCGTCTTCAAACTTGTAATCTCATATTGCTGTAATTCGCCCTTGCCAAGCTTGTGCTCCATTCTTTAACATATGTTCTATGAATATAACGAGTAGCAAACAGAACCCGCCTGACATCCCGGCGGGCCTGCTTTGAACCAGCGGCCAGCCCGGAATTGCCGGAATGACAGAATAATGGCGGAAATGATCGGAAATGAGTGGATTCATAAAAAAACACCCCCTGCAAACCGGCAGTGACAGCTCCTCCGCCCCAACCTGCTGAGCTGCTGAAATCAAGACGCGATTGCCATGTCGGGAGGCATGGTTGCGGGCACTCTTTGTGTCGGACGTTCACTCCAACCTGGAGGCCCTTGAGGCCGTACTGGGTGATGCCGAGCGGCATGGAGGGTTTGACCGCATCTGGTGCCTGGGCGACACGGTAGGTTACGGTCCGGACCCGTCTGCGTGCCTTGACCGGTTGCGCGGGTTTGAACTGACGGCGGTGGCGGGCAACCACGACTACGCAGCAGTGGGCGTGATCGACGCTGCCGATTTCAACGGCGCGGCTTTTACAGCCATTCGCTGGACCGCCGAGCAGATCAGCGTTGAGGATCGGGCGTTTCTCTCCGTACTGCCGGAGGTGGTGCAGGAGGCGCCATTTACGCTAGTCCACGGGACGCTCAGGGCTCCGGTCGTGGAGTATCTGCTGCATCCTTCGCAGGCAGTCGCGACATTCAACCTGTTAAGGACTGATTTCTGCCTTGTGGGCCACTCCCATTTCCCGTTCGTCTGTTCCGAAAATGGCGGGATGCCTTTGTTTCTGCCCGCGCAGGACGGTCGGGCAGTTCAGCTTGACTCCCAGCGCTGCATCATCAATCCGGGGAGCGTTGGCCAGCCACGGGACCGAGACCCTAGGGCGAGCTATGCAGTTTACGACAGTGGCTCCCACGCGGTGGAGCATCGCCGCGTTGAGTACGACCGTGCTGCGACTCAGCGCAAGATGCGCGAGGCGGGCCTGCCAGAGTATCTCATCGAACGGCTGGACCACGGAGTGTAATTCCCATCGGCCACACTCCCGTGGAGATGATGGACATGCGCTTTTGCGGGAAAACACGTGGATCGTTTACAGTCTGAGGCGTTTGCGCCCCAGAATACACCCAGTTGCTGGCCGATATTCGTCCATCCATTCCGGCAGCCCCGGGCCGTCCGAGGCGTCAGGACTACGAATGCCTGAGGAATGGGACCCGCAACCTGTTTCTCACCTGCGAACCCCGCCGGGGCTGGCGCCATGTGGCGATAACAAAGCGGCGCACCATGCAGGACTTTGCCCATCAGATGCGATGGCTGGTGGACGAGGCCTATCCCGGCATCCCTGTGCCCAGGGTGGTTCTGGACAACTTGAACACCCACAGGATGGCCGTCACTGTATGAGACCTTCGCGCCGTCGGAGGCCAAGCGCAACGCGACGGCAGCCACCATCAACTGGCGTTTCACCACCAAAGGACGTCAGAGCCAAACTCCGCCGACTATATCTTGACACTTTAGCCTTCACTGAGTGCTAAGGGCATCGGATTAATATGACAAGGGTACGAGTCATACCGGCGTAAGCCGGTATTTTGTTGAATAAGATAGCAAGGGTTGGGGATAACGCGTAGGATACATCCGAGCGGCAAGTATCGGGAGCCTGTGTCATCAAGATGCTGTTGACCTGATTTGTGGCCGCCACCGAGTTTACCAGGGTATCCATTACAAAAATGTACAGGGCGCAGGATGGCAATATACCGGGTATTTTCGGACGCTGCCGGTGAGAGCCACATCGAGGACCTGAAGCTGGAGGAGCATCCGGAGCTGGGGGCGCTTATCAATGTGTCCGAGGTGCGAGTGCAGGAGTTTGATGGGTCGCGCCACAGGGATTTTAATCTCCTGCCAGAGCGCAGGTTGATCATCCACCTGTCCGGCGAGGTGGAGATCGGGACCAGTGACGGCGCAAAACGCGTGCTGCGAGCAGGGGATATCCGGCTGATGGAGGACGTCACCGGCAAGGGGCATTCGCACAACGACCTGACCCCATCGGGGGCGGTCTACGTCCTGCTGAACGACTGATTGACCATTTTCCCCTGGCAATGCCGGTCGGCTCTGGAGGTGTGTGGGAATGTTGGCACAACAATCCAAGCTGTTCACGTGTTTTTCGAGATTTGTATTGCGTTGACGGCGCCACAAACTCGATACAGTCGATTTCCTGCTTTGATTGGGAATGACAAGTTGGGTTCCGGTCGGCAGAGTCACCACCCTCTAAAGCAATTGGAGGTAACGGCAGTCAGGCAAAAAATGTCGCTACTGGAAGATGCCGACGGGAAGCTGGAAAAACTAGGTGAAGAACTGGAGGACGAGGACTGCGTCTAGCCTATAGGTCCCCTCGCGATATCCGTGGCTCAAGGCTGCGCACGCTGATCCTAAACCAAACCCAAGGTGAAATGCGCATTTGAAAGATACCCAGCGACAGCGGGCGGACTGATTTCAATGTGCGGACGGGAGAGCCTTACTTGGCAGCGCTGACCTGTTCTCATCATCTCAGAAATGTTAATCTCACCTTGGCTTTAAAGCCTGTCTCAGAGGTATTTTCGCTGACGAATATCGTACCCTTGAGAGGTTATAGTTGAGTAAGTGAACTATCAACCACAATAATCCGTCCAGTTAATTCCCGCATGCTCCGATTATCGTGAGGAGCTTCGACTTCTGAGGCAAGCTCTTTAGTTTAGTTCCTCAGACGATTGAATCAACTGAGACTTCGCTAGCGCCACCAGATGTCAAGGAGAATTAGGGTGGTTTAGACGCTACCGCAGGCTGAGCAAGGGACACGAGCGTCTGGCTCAAAGCAGTGAAAGCTTGGTTTACATCGATTCTATACAAAGCATCCACAAGCGGTTGGCCTCCAATAGCAAATTTTCAAACATACTTTCAGAGGTGTTAGATGCGGTTGAAATTCCCTCCCTCCACCCCTCCCCGGATTTGGCTGATAGGCGTCCTTACGCTGATGCTCCTTGTGCCCCTACTTCTAGCTTGTGGCTCCGGCGAAGAGGAGTCGGACAGCTCTTCCTCTGGTAGCGCCACAGACACTCCAAGAGCTACGACCGAACCTACGCCCCAAGAGTCCACGACTCCGGCTGAACCTACAGCAACTTCGACAGCTGGAAACGAGACTGCTACACCTATGGGGCCTTCATCCACTCCTAGAGCTACAGCTAGGCCACCACTTGCGGAGACATCAATCGAAACAGATAGGGCGGCACTTATTGCCCTCTACCAAGCCACTGACGGAGAAAACTGGAATACTAAGTGGGAGAGCGGAGCTCCAGTCTACGAATGGTATGGAGTCACCGTCGACGCCGATGGTCGCGTCATTGAAATCGACCTTTTCGAAAATGGGTTGAGCGGGAATATACCACCGGAATTTGGTAACCTCTCCCATCTGAAAAAGCTGCAACTCAGTAGCAATAAATTGACTGGAGAGATACCGCCGGAGTTGAGCAATCTCTCTAACCTGAGGGAACTGTGGCTTAACGTGAACATTTTGACCGGGGAGATACCGCTGGAGTTGGGGAATCTCTCCAACCTGTTGTGGTTGACCTTAAATGCAAACGCCTTTAGCGGAGAGATCCCGCCAGAATTAGGAGACCTCAGCAACTTGGTAACTCTGACGCTCAACGGGAACCAACTGACTGGAGAGATACCGGCGGAGTTGGGTAACCTCGTCAATTTGAAAGACTTGTACTTGAACGCGAACCAACTGAGTGGTGAGATACCGCGGGAGTTAGGCAGCCTCTCAAATTTGGAGGCTTTGCGACTCTATGAAAACAGGCTGAGCGGTGAGATACCGCGAGAGCTGGGTAACCTGACCAGCCTAAAGGGATTGTATTTGGAAAACAATCAGTTGACTGGCGAGATACCACCGGAGTTGGGAAGCCTTACCAACCTGCAAAAACTGTTCTTAACCCCGAATCCACCGATGGACGGCGCGAGGGCAGTGGAAGGGGGTTAGGGAGTTACAAGCGCGATGATCCGGTCTTGAATTCGGGTAGGCGGGAGGTTTGCAGGCGCTTTTGGGGGCACCGGCGGCGGTCTGCGGTGGCAGTGGCGAGCGAGATGGCCTGATAGGACACGGCAAGAGGCCCGCGCGGACCGGGCTGGCGCAAGTTGGCGGGGACGTTCGGTTGTCCGTTGGCTGGCTCAGACACCGGCGTTGCCATCAGGCAGGAAATGGAACAGCTCGCAATCGAGAGAGGGCGCAACTGAACTGGGTTTCCCAAGGCCAGCGCTGTGGCAGATGCAGTGTGAGGCGGCGGGCCGAGCGGGTGAGCCGTCCGGCCAGGGAGAAGAACCGACGCCGGAGGGTCTTGGTGGTCACGATCTGCTCACCCAGACCGATGCGCGCTGTCCAGCGAGCGAGGTTGTGGGCCATCACCTGCACCGCCAGCCAAGCCCCGTTGGCAGCGAATCGGCCGGACGGCAGGTGGTTCAGCCCGACGCCGTACTTGAGGTCTCGGATGGCGTTCTCGATCTCGGCGTGGCGGCGATGGTCAGCCTCCAGCTCGAGCGTCTCCTCATCCCGGTCGGTGATGAAGCCGTGGTAGCTGTAGCTGGCGAACAGGGCCAGTTGGGAACCGGGTGTGGGCTTCACCCGCCGGACGATGAGCCGCACCGGCGCGGCGCCGGCCTCACTCTCAAAGGGAGTGTAGGTGGTCTCGGCCACATCGGCGGCGCCGTCCATCCAGTAGGGGATGGGCGTCCAATCCGTCCCGGGTATGGCCTCGATGAGATTGCGCAGGCTTTTGTGCTGGCGGATGGTGATGGAGTAGCGGACATCCATCTTGCGGCAGACGGCGACGATGGCGTGGGCATAGAAGCCGCTGTCGGCCCGCACCGTGAGTCGGCCCCTGGCGCCGGCGTAGCGCACCCGTCCCACCGTCTCACGCAGGAAGTGAGCGGCGCCCCGAACAGTGTTGGCCCGGCCCTCGCGCAGCCGGGACATCAACACGTCCCCGGTGCCGGCGGCCACGGCCAGCAGCGGGTGATAGCCCCGCTTGCCGGTATAGACGTGGTGTCGCGCCCCCTCCTTGGCCAGCCCGTAAGTCTCGCAGATGGTGGAGTCGAGGTCGATGGTGAACGGCGCGTCGCCGGGTCCCGCCCCAGCGGCCCAGGCCCGGGCCAGCAGTTCCCGGCTCACCCGGTCCAGCTGGCGGACGTGGCCCCAACGGAAGCTGCGCAGGAAGGTGCCCAGGGTGGATGGCGCCTTGACCCTGCAGTCGAGAACACCGGCCGTCCCCCCGGCGCGCAGCGCATCGGCGTCGTCGATGCAATCGCCGCCCGCCAGGGCAGAGGCAACCAGCGTCAGCAGCTTGTCGCCGGTGTTGGCCCGGCCCGACGCGCTACCGAGATTGAGGTGATGGTCTACGAGTTCCCCCAGGCCCAAGTGTCGGGCGAGGGTGGCCGGAAGGAGCAGACCGGCATTGGCCACCAGTCGGCGGTCGTCGAAGGTGATTTGGATCCGGTCGGGGTGGTTGCGTGCTAGCATCTATTGGGTGCTCCTTCTCTGGGACTGTTTTGCTGTTACAAAACAATTATCCCAGATTCAAAGGAGCACCCTTTGGCCACTGCAGGACGCTAACCTGACGCCCTCTATCGGTGGATTCGGGCTAAGGGAAAACCGTTTGAGCGGCGAGATACCACCAGAATTAGGTAATCTCAGCTATCTGGATGGGCTGGATTTTTACAGGAACAATTTGAGCGGGGACATACCACCGGAGTTGGGAAGCCTCAACCGTTTGACGTTTCTAGGACTAGCCGAGAACCGGTTGACAGGGTGCTTACCCAGCAGTTTGCGGAACCGGTTGGAGAATATGACCCCATACGATCTTGGTGACCTGCCGTTTTGCTTCAACTGATACTTGAAGTCTTCACTCCCGGTTCTCAAAGGATACTCTGTGCCCCTTATGAGCACAGAGTATCTGGTGCACCGCACAACATCGGCGGCTTTCGCCATGTGAGCTACCGCGCCCCAGGCCGGAAGCCGCCCCAGCCATCGAACCCCTCCCCTCAACTTCCTCGGGCGTGTTCTGGATCCTTACTGCGGCGGTCCGGCTGCCGTCCCGTTGCGCCGGTCGACGATTTTGGCTTAAAGTGGGGCTGCTATGCATATCGACAAGTGGGAATTCGACGGTTGGGAAGGCGCCTTGGAATACTACTTCCGGGAGGGTCTGACCGACGGCTTGCCCGTCGTTCCACCCACTCCGGAACGGGTCCAGGCTCTGCTGGACTACTGCGGACTGGCCTCGGAGGAAATCCTGGGAACCGAGGGCATCCGGCACAAGCAGTTCCCCGCAGGGAAGGTGGCGGTCAGCGCAGTGATGGCTGGCTGCCTGCCGGAGCATTTCCCGGTGGTCGTAGCGGCGGTGTCCGCGGTCTGTGACCGTGCCTACAACTTCCACGCCAGCAGCACTTCAACCAACGGGATCGCCAACCTCGTGATGGTCAGCGGTCCATACGCCTCCCGCATCGGCATGAATCACGGGGTCAACCTCCTCGGGAACGGGAACCGGGCCAACGCCGCCATCGGAAGGGCTGTCAATCTGATCAAGGCCAACTTCTACGGCTCCATTTCGCAAGAAATGGACAAGAGCACCTTTGGCCATTCCGGAAAGTACAGTTTTTGCTTCGCGGAGAACCTGGAAACGAGTCCATGGCCCTCTCTGGCCGAATCGAAGGGATTTCGCCGGGACGCCAGTGTCGTTACGATGGTCGCCGCCAACGCACCGTTGCAATTGGAGACCCACGGCGACCGGGACCCGGAAGGATTCCTCACCTCTGCCGCCCACGCTATGTTGGGGTTCGGGCCAAAGCTATCGGAGATTGTGCTGGTGATCAGCCAGGAGCTGATGGCCTACGTGGCGGCCTCCGGCTGGAGCCGCGCTCAGGTGGCCGAATTCCTTCACGAGAAGACCCTGCGACCTGCGGGCGAGTGGGACCTCTGGCGGCGTATGGACAAACTTCCGCCGGACGCGGACCGGGAGTTGTTAATGGGTTGCGTTGCCGGCCCTGACCGGATAACCGTCGTCCCGGCGGGCGGCGACGCCGGGGAGTTCATGGCGTTCATCACGTCCTGGGGAAGCAGCCGATCCGTAACCAGGGAAATAACGGTACCCGCGCAGGAGGTGGACGAAGCATGACAAGCATCTACACTCTCGACCCCAAGGACACGGCAGAGACGCCGGCGGCGGCGCTGGCCATTCGCCCGGCCAGCCTTGACGGCAAGACTCTTGGACTGCTCTCCAACAACAAGCCCCACTCCGAGGAATTGCTGCGGATGGTGGCCGGCATAATCGGCGAACGCTACTCGCTGGCCGAGGTTGTGGAATACAACAAGGGGGGCCACCAGTGGCCTGCCGAGCGTTCCGCTCTGGAGGACCTCGCCAGCCGCTGCGACGTGATGATTCACGCCACCGCGGAATGAGGGTCCTGCACGTCGTGCAGTGTGCACGACGCGATGGAGATGGAACTGCTGGGCGTGTCCTCCACGGTGCTGACGACGCGGCCCTTCGTCACACAGGCCCGCGCCATGGCCCGACTGCGCGGAGACGCCGACTACGGACTGGCCGTTATCGACCACCCAATCGTCACCCTGACCCCCGTGGAGCTCGCGGACCGAGCCGCAGTCGCCGCACCCCAGGCGATGCGCCATCTGCTGGACCGGTAGCCCGAGTCGGGGAAGCGCACTTTGTAAATGGCAAGTGTCCTTTGCGTAGCCGCTAAAGGAACGCTTGAGGGAGATCAGATATGAAGTTCGGCATTTACAGCTCCATCGCCGACCCGCCCCGGGGCGAGCGGCTGGACCAGCGGATAGACGAGGTTATCGCTGAGGCAAAGCTGGCCGAGGAGGTGGGTTTCGACTCCTGCTTCTTCGGCGAGCACCACCAGGACCGGGACGGGTTCCTGCCGTCACCTCTGATCGTCGCGACGGCCGTGGCCGCCCAGACCAGCACCCTGAACGTGGGCACGTCGGTAATCCTGCTCCCCCTGCACAATCCGGTACACCTGGCGGAGGACGTGACCACCCTCGACTTGGTGTCCAAGGGGAGAATCATCCTTGGTGTGGGCTTGGGATACCAGGAGGCGGACTTCCGCGCCTTCGAGGTACCCATCCGCCAGAGGGTGGGCCGGTTCGAGGAGGGCGTCGAGATCATCCGCCACTGCTGGAGCGGGGAACCATTCTCCTTCCACGGCGAGTACCACCAGCTGGAAAACCTGCACATCACGCCCAGTCCCTACCAGGATCCCTCGCCTCCCCTGTGGATCGGGGCCAGCGTCCCGTCGGGCGCGCGCCGGGCCGGGCGTATGGCGGACGGGTTCGTGGCCGGTCCCAGCACTGACCTGGCCAACACCATTGAACTGGTGGATTCCTACCGCGAGGCGGCGGTGCAGGCGGGACGGGAGCCGCTGGTGGTCCTGATGCGGGACGCCTGGGTTGCCCAGACCCGCGCCGAGGCCGTTGAGGTCTACGGCCCGGAGGTGATGACAGCCTACAACTATTACTGGCGAAACGGCTTGTCGGAGTTCCGCAGCATCGGGTCGGAGGCCGAGATAACCTTGGACAACCTGGGGCCGGACCGGTTGATTCTGGGGGAGCCGGAGGAATGCGCGGCGGAGTTCCAGCGATGGAACGAGGCGGTCGGCGCGGAATACTTCCTGCTGCGGCTGCGCCACGCCCACTCGGGAGGCCCGCCCCACGAGAAGATCATGGAGGCGATACGGCTGTTCGGCGAAGAGGTCATACCGGCCTGCGGCTAGAGGCAGTCCCCACTGACAGTTGGCCCTTGCCAACCCTCGCGACCCTCCCGTACTATTGCAGTATGGCTTCGCAGAATGCATGTTCGCTTTGAGCCTTGCCGACGGCTGGGCTGGCCACCCCGATGGGCAATGAATGGGATACAACGGGACGCAATGGGACAGGAATCAAAATTTGTTGTCCCACCTGTTCCTTGAGTGGGCTCCCCCCAGCGCCCTCCACCACCTGACGGCAACGGCGAATGCCACGAAATGTCTCACAATGTCACAGAAAACAGGGGGGTATCCGTCCGAATGCTATACCCCTAGACGGTATCCAGAATCCTTGAGGTATGCTGATTGTCGCCTGCTTATCTCTCAGGAATCCCGCAAGAGCCGTAACGACAGGTAATATGATGGCTGGCAGTTCCTGAGAAATAGTAGGCTGATTTTTCCTCGGCTCTGATCGCACCTTCTCCCTTGGCAGAGGAACCAGTCCCATATTCATATGGAGGCCCTATGACCATACGGAGCACCGAGGCAGTGGACCGTTTCATAAAGGTAGGCGACCAAAACCTGCACTACCTGGAATGGGGATATGCCGGGGCGCCTCCGGTCGTCATGGTCCATGGCTTGACCGGGAACGCCCACGCCTTCGACAACCTTGCTCCCCACTTTGTACCCCGTTACCACGTCATATCGGTCGATGTACGCGGACGCGGCGACAGCGATTGGGCCACCGACGACGATTACTCCAACGATGCCTACGTGGCCGACCTGGAAGGGGTGCGGGAGGCTCTCGGGTTCGAGAGATTCTCGCTGCTGGTGGGCACCTCCATGGGAGGCCGCATTTCCCTGACCTATGCCGGTACCTACCCCGAGCGGGTGGAGCGAACCATCCTGAACGACATCGGCCCCGAGGTCGATCCCAGGGGCGGCAGCCGCATCGCCACCAGTTCCCAGGACGCCGTCACCACTTTTGCGACTATCGAAGAGGTAATGGCCTGGCACCGGGAGAACCGGGTCGGCTTCGTCGCGATGAGCGACACCCAGCAGCGAGTTGCCGCCGGCCACGCGGTCAAGGCCCGGCCCGAAGGCGGCTATGTCTGGAAGATGGACCCGGCGGTCCGCAGCGATCCGCGCCGCCCCGACCCGGAAGCGTCCTGGAATCTGGCGCGGCGCATCCCCGGTCCAGTGCTGCTGGTGCGGGGCGGCGCCAGCGACCTGCTGTCCCCGGAGATAGCCCAGCGCATGATGGCAGAGATGCAGGACTGCAGCATGGTGGAAGTCCCGGGTGTGGGCCACGCGCCGACCCTGATGGAACCGGAGGCATTTGCACCGGTCCTGGAATTCTTCTCCCTGACCTGAGCGGGCGGAACCTGGTCCTACGGCCGCACTAACGCTGGCTCGGTATTTCCAGTCTAAAACTTATCCTCGTTTCTCTGAGAATACCGATGTCGGCAGTAGCTGACCATTGCAATTTTCAAGACGGCCCAACACTCTAGGAAACCATGCGCGGCTGAAGTACTAGACGAGGTCAACAAACTATGGAATACCGCAAACTTGGCAGCCTGGACGTTTCAGTCATTGGCCTGGGTACCTTGCGAACTTTCGATGTTACCCACGGCGATGATATAGCCGTCCGGAGTCAAATCGTGGACAACTGCCTGGACAGCGACATAAACCTTATCGATACGGCCGCATGGTACGGCAACGCGGAGCAGGTCCTGGGCGAAATCGCCTGGCACCTGCGGGACGAGTTCTACCTCGCCACCAAGGTGCGGACCGAGGGCAGGGAGGCCGGCGAAGCCCAGATCGCCCGCTCCTTCGACCTGCTGAAGACCGACTATATCGACCTCTTCCAGGTCCACAACATGATCGACTGGCAGACCCACCTGCCCACCCTGGAGCGGCTTAAGGACGAGGAAAGAATCGGCATGGTGGGCGTGTCTGCCATGGTGCCCGATGCCTACCCGACAATCATGGACCTGATGCGCCATGGTCGGGTGGACGCCGTACAGATTCCCTATAACGTGATGAACCGGGCCGTCGAGGACGAACTGCTGCCCCTGGCCGAGGAACTGGGCACCGGCATTTTGGTGATGGAGCCGCTGCAGAAGGGCCGCTGGGTTCTGGAGCTGAAGCAACAGCCCGACCTGACGCCGCTGCAGGACTACGGCATCAGCACCTGGGCGCAGGCCCTGCTGGCCTGGGTCATTTCCGACCGCCGGGTGAGTTCAGCCATCCCCACCACCTCCCGCCCCCAGCGCATTCAGGAGAACGCCGGGGCCGCCGAAGCCGCCGCGCTGCCCCAGCAGCTCAGGGACTACATTCGTTCCGAGGCGGAGCGGTGTTTGTAGGTGACAACCGGCAGACAAGTGACAGAATCATTGCACCTTGGCCTTCAATCATGATGCCTGATCCTGAAAAACCCTCCACTGGTATCACAACGATGGTTCCAGGAGGGATGCCGGGGGAGGCGCGAAGTGCGGCGCGGCGCTTGGCATGGGAGCGTCTGGCCTTTTCGTCGCTATCCTGCGTATCCTCGAGCCACCGCAGCAACTCAGTTGGCCCGAACCGTTCCCTGAGCAGCATTTCCCGCACCACCCGGTAGAACTGCGGCCTCGTGATCCGGGGAATCTTTTCCCCCTCAAGCCTGTTGCAGGCTCAGCAGGAAGGCTCCTGCCAGCCAGCCTAAACCAAAGCCAAGGTGGGATGTGCATTTGCCTGAGGTGAGGAATCGTGCTGGGAATTCGGCAGCAGTGCTTCGGCCCTTGACTGCAGTACCGTTCGGCAGCGGCACCTCACCTCGTCTCTCCGGCTGGTCAGTCCAGCCAGGAAGTTGCCGACCCTTTCCTGCACCGCCGCCCTGCTGCCCAGGCAGAGATTGCCCGTCGCCTCCTCTCTCGCCCAGCCCCAGACCGCCTCATCGGAGTTGAAGTCCGGGCTGTACCCCGGTAGGTTCACCAACCGCAGGTCAAGTCCGGGCGTCCGCAGATATTCCCGCACCGCCTCTCCACGGTGGGCCGGCGCGTTGTCCCAGATGACTTGCAGCGGCCCTGAATGTTTTTCCCTCAGTTGTTCCAGGAAGGCAACCGAGGTCCCGCTGTTGCTGTTGCCCTCCAGTTCCATCCATTCCACCTCGCCCGTCTCCAGGCACACCGCCGAATAGTAGCTGGCCTTCTCCCCATACCGCGGGCTGGTCGAATCCACCAACGCAGGTTTGCCTTTAAGCACCCACTTGCCCCGCAATTCCGCATCGGCCCGGAAGTGGGCCTCATCCGCAAAGAATATTCTGGCTCCGGTCCGCTGGGCCACCTCTGTCAGGATGGCGTACTCCGCCACAAAGGCCTCCCGCTTGGCATCATCAGCCTTGAGCAGACGCTTCTTGGGCCGCTTGAAGGCAAATCCCAAACGGTGCAGCCAGTTCAGGCAGCTGCTGCGGCTCAACTCAATGCCGAAGCGCTCTAAGACAAACCGCCCCACCACCTTCCAATACCAGTTGGCCATACCGATGCCCGACGAAGCGGGAGGCTGTTGCACCGCCTCTTTCAATTCCTCCTGCTGCGCTTGGTCAAGGGCGGGGGGGAACCACCGGTCTGCTCGAATATCAGGGCCGCAGGTCCTCCCTCGCCGAAGGCCGACGCCCATCGCCCTATGGTGTATGGGTCCCTTTCCAGCCCCTCTGCCGTGGCCGCCGCCGTCAAGCCCTGGGCCAGCAGCAGCATGGCGTACCACCTCTCCCGCTCCCTGGGCGTCGGCGCCAGAATCATCCGCCGACGCAAGGCCTTAGCATCCATCTGCCACTGTTCGAGAAACCGGTCTATCTCCCTCACACCCATCACCAACCCCTCCCAACTCCCGACACCAGCTAACCAGGTTCCTTCACAAATTTACCCCATCCCACTGCGCATTTCACCTTGGCTTTGGTTTAGGTGCGGGTCTCGTACTCGTCCAGGCCTACGTCGCTTTTCTCCGTCTCGAATTCCGTTTCCATACGCCACCGGGATCCCCTAACGTATGCCAAGGTCTCCAACGGGGTATCCTCCGGTGCATTGGACAGGTAGTAGCGGGGTTCGCTGCCGTCCAGGTTCCGGCGGTAAATGGCCCAGTGGATTGTCCCCGGGTTTGCGGCTGCTGGTCGGTCGCACCGTCTGGGTGCTGAACAGGTAGCTGCGTGTCCCTGGCTACCCTCGGCACAGTGATCTGACGCCAAGCCTCCCCCGGCAACTATCGCTGCGCTCCTTCATGGTGCGCCTCTGCCCGTCGACCAGCCTGGTTTTGCGGGACGCCCTAATCCCTGATACTCCGCACTGGTCCAAGCAGGATCCGGCGGCCACACCGTAAAGCCAGCCGGAACGTCCAGGACGTAGCGCATCCCCAGGGCCGCCAGGCCCTCCCGGAATGACGGCGATATCCCGAAGGCGTCGTCCGCCGCGATCCATCCAGCCTGCAGGTGGCCCCGCTCCAAGGCCCCCTGCAGCATATCCAGCGCCAATTGGGTCTTCCACCGGAGCCCTGCCTCTCCTCCGGCACACCCGCCGACGCGCAACGGTCTTTGTCCGAGGTCCAGCTCTCCGGCAGATACAGCCATTTGTCCACCAGGGCCCGTCCCAACGGGCTGGCATAGGCCAGGAACATTCCGGCCTGGCAGTTGGCCACCTTGCCCAGCCTGCCGCAGTACTGACGGGCCACTCCCGCCGATCAACGACAATTAGATCTGCCGTTGGCGTTGACTATTCTTGCCGGTCGCAAGTGGCAATCATCCGGTACGGAGGTAACGGATTGATGACAGACGAGCAAGTCAGGCTATTGAGGCAGAGGAGGATGGAAGGAAAGAGACAACAAACGGCGGCAGCCGTGGCGGGGATGAGCGCGCGGTGGGCCCGCAAGTGGCAGTGTGGCCCAATGCCGTCGGAGACCAAGACCGAGCGCTGGTGGCGTACTCGGGCCGATCCCTTTGACGGGGTCTGGGAGGAGGAGATCCTGCCCCTGCTCGGGTGCGAGGCCGCTGGCAGGCTCAGGGCAACGACAATTATCGACTGGTTGGAGGAGAAATTGTCCCGGCCGGTTCAGCGCCTCACAACTCCGCACGCTGCAACGACGATTACAGGACTGGCGGATTATAGGACTGGCGAGCGCTCAACGGGCCGGATCAGGAGGTCTACTTCCCCCAGGAGCATCCACCGGGCCGCGAGGCCCAGATCGACTTCACCCACTGCAACTCCCTGGGAGTCACCATCGGCGGCCGGCGCTACCGCCACCTGCTGTTCCATCTGGTGTTGAGCCGTTCGGGGTGGCGCTACGCCGAGGTGGTTGCCGGCGAGACTTTCCTGGCCCTGAGGCAGAGATTCCAGAGCGCCCTCTGGAATCTGGGTGGCGCGCCTCTGATCATACTTTCCGACAACACTCGGCCCTCACCCACGAGATAAAGCGCAGCAGAGGCGGGGCACTGAACGACTCCTGCGCCGAGCTCCTGGACCACTACGGGCTCGAGTCCACGCTGATCAATTCCGGGGAATCCCACGAAAACAGTGTGGCCGAGCAGGCCCACTACCGGCTGAAGGACGCCCTGAACCAGGCCCTCATGCTGCGTGGCAGCCGCGACTTCGATTCAGTCGACGATTACACCTGCTTCGTCGGCAAGGTGGTGGACCGGCGCAACTGGCTGTTCCCAGCCGGTTGGTAAAGGGAAAGCGGGAGCAGGAACTCCCGCATCTGCGGTGCCTGCCACCAGCTCCGGTGCCGGAATACGTCAACTACCGGGCCAGGGTGCGCAAGTGGAGCACCATCCAGGCAGCCGGACGGACTTACACCGTGCCTTCCCGGCTATGGGGAAGGAGGTGCAGATACGCTTGCAGGCCGAGCATCTGGAAGTTTACTACAAGGGCCACTTGGTAGAACGGATGGAACGTGTACGCGGCGAGCGGGAGGCCCGCGTCGATTACCGCCACGTCACAGGCTCCCTGGTGCGCAAGCCCGGGGCCGTCGCCCGTTACCGGTTCCGGGAGCAGATGGTTTCCACCAATACCTTCCGGCTGGCCTATGGCGCCCTCAAGAGGTGGCGGGGCGAACGAGCCGACGTGGAGTACGTGCGGATCCCGCACCTTGCGGCGACAACTGGCGACAACTATGGAGTCCACGATGGACAGCGGGAGTCCATGGTGGACAGCGCCCTGGCCTTGCTGCTGGAGGCCGGGGATCCTTTCGACTACGGCGCGGTCAAGGAACTTGTGAATCCCACGCCACCGCGGGCGCCGGTGCTGAGCCTGCCCGGCATGCCTGACCTGAGAGTCTACGACTCCTTGCTGGCGGGGGTGGCCTGATGACAGACCCTGTGGTGATAATCGACCGGATCGGTGAGCTGTGCCGTCAATTCCGGCTGCCCACCATGGGCGCAAAGTCGGGCGCACGGTCGGGCGCAAAGTCGGTGGGCCGCTTCAGCGCCGCTGGCCAAGGCCATGCGTTAGAGACCCTGCTGGAGGTGCTAGAGCAGGAAGCCGAGGATCGCTGGCAGCGTCGGATCGGCAGGCTGCGCACTGCGTCCAGGCTGCCAGTAGACAAGACATGGGAGACCTTCGAGCACGACCGGGTGCCCTTGGCTCTGCGGCAGCAGATGGGCGAACTGGGCGATGGCAACTTCGTCGACCGTGGGGGTCAACGTCCTGGCTTTCGAACTGCCCGGCACCGGCAAGACCCACGCACTGTGCGCCGTGGGCCATAGGCTGGTGGAGGCAGTGAGATCAGTGCTCATCGCCCCGGCCTACCGACTGGTGCTGGACCTGCTGGCAGCCAAGCGGGATCTCTCGCCGCCGCGACAACTACGCCGGCTTGACAACTGCGACCTCCCGCTGCTGGACGCCCTGGGGTACCTGCCGCGGGGTGCGGAGGAGTCCGAGGTGCTCTTCACACTCATCGCCGAACGCTACGAACGCCGGTCACTGGGCATCACATCCAACCTGGTCTTCTCGCAGTGGGAGCACATCTTCGAGCGCCTCAGGGACGAGTACGGCTACGACGGCGGATACACCACGGTCAAGGACTACGTCA
Organism: Dehalococcoidia bacterium; assembly: GCA_965262865.1. Classification (GTDB taxonomy): domain Bacteria; phylum Chloroflexota; class Dehalococcoidia; order Lucifugimonadales; family UBA3495; genus VXOI01. The sequence goes on along the minus strand of OZ253565.1, from coordinate 2,917,936 downwards.
GAGAGAATCGTCGCCAGACCGGGGAGTTGTTCGTGCCCCTGTCCCATCCGCCGGGCCACGCCCAGTGCGACTTCGGCGAGGCCCGGGTGGTCATAGGCGGCGTGGAGCGTAAGGCCCACTGTTTCGTCATCGACCTGCCCCACAGCAACGGCTGCTTCGTCAAGGCCTATCCCGCGGAGACCCAGGACGATTGCAAAGTGGTGGAGGGAAGTTTATACAGACAGGGAAGTGAGATATGGGAGTGTGCGGATATGGAGGCGGCGGAATCTCTGTTCGGATGTTTGGAACTGGTGCCGGATCCCAGGAGGGCCAGGGGAGTCCGGCATCCCTTTCAGGCCATCCTCCGACTGACCCTGCTGGGCTTGGTTTGTGGTCAGACCACCATGGCCCACATCGCCCTCTTCGCCAAGATGCACTGGCCGGTGCTGAGGGAGCCGTTGGGCTTTGTGCGGGACCATCCGCCCCACGCCACCACCATCTCCCGCACCCTGGCCGGGGTCCCTTATGAGCAGCTGCAGGGCGCCCTAGCGGGATGGGTGGCCCAGGTGGTGGCGGACCAGGAGGTGCACGCCTCGGTGGACGGCAAATGGGCCAAGCAGTCCGAGGACGTAAGCGGCAATCCTCTGGTGATGGTGAACGTACTGGCCCATGACCTGAAGCTGTGCCTGGCCCAGTGGCCGGCATCGGAGAAACGGTACGAACCCGGGGTGTTGCGGGAACAGCTGGGGCAACTGTTCGAGCGCTATCCCGGCCTGAGGCTGCTGACCATGGACGCTCTCTATGCGGAGCGGGACCTGTGCCAGGCCATCGTGAGCCACGGACGGGACTACCTGGTGCGCATTAAGGGGAACCAACCCCAGGTGCTGGCGGCATTGGCAGAGGGATTTGCTGGGGAGGGACCGGTGGAGCCCGAGGCGCAGAGCGTGGAAAAAAAGCGGGCGTGATCGAGAAACGGCGCATCTGGACCGATGAGGCATTGGCCGGCTATATCCGGGATGAGTTGGGCTTTCCAGGAGTGAGGCAGGGTGTGATGTTGGAGAAGGAGAGGGTGGACATAGCCACCGGGGAGGTGAGCCGGGAGCGCTGGTATCTGCTGACCAGCCTGAGTTCCCTGCGCTGTGCACCCAAAGAACTCCTTCAAGTGATCCGCAACCACTGGAGCGTTGAGAACAGCCTGCATCACGTTAAGGATCGCAGTTGGGACGAGGACGTCCACACGCTGCGCCGTCCGGGTCTGGGCGAGGTATACGCCAGCCTGGTCAACACAGCGCTCAACGCCCTGCGCCTGGAGGGATGGTTTCCCCTCCAGATGTCCATACCCCTGCGAGCCAAGACCTGCGCCTTCCGCCCAACCCAGACCATCGCCCGCCTCCGCGGCCAAGTCTCCTGACTTTGCAATCATCCTGCGCGGAGACCACCGAGGCCTTCCTGGACGGGCACGTATCAGCATTCGCCTTTCTGGGCGGAGTGCCCCAGGGCATCCTCTACGACAACACCAGGCTGGCCGTGGCGAAGATACTGGGCGACGGCCGGCGCCAGCGCACCCGCGCCTTCACCGAACTGCGGTCCCACTACCTGTTCGAGGACCGGTTCGGCCGCCCCGGCAAGGGCAATGACAAAGGCAAGGTGGAGGGCCTGGTGGGGTACATGCGCCGCAACTTCCTGGTGCCGGTACCGTCCTTCGAAAGCTTCGATGCACTCAATGCCTACCTGGAACAACGATGCCTGGAGCGAATGGACGCCCAGCTCAGGGGACATACGGAGACCATCGGGCAGAGGATGGAGCGGGACCTGGACGCCCTGCTGCCCCTGCCTCCGGTGGCCTATGATGCCTGCGACAAGCAGGCAGGCCGGGTGAGTTCCCTGTCCCTGGTCAGGTACAGGACCACCGACTACTCGGTGCCGGTGGCCTACGGGCACAGAGACGTCCTGGTACGGGGCTACGTCGACGCAGTGGTGATCAGCTGCGGAACCGAGGTCATCGCCAGGCATCCCCGCTCCTACGAACGCGACGACTTCGTCTACGACCCCATCCACTACCTGCCGCTCCTGGAGCGTAAGCCGGGCGCGCTGGACCAGGCCGCGCCGCTGCAGGGCTGGGAACTCCCCGATGAGTTCGGGACGCTGCGGCGTCCGCTGGAGTCCCGCATGGAACGGCGAGGCAGACGGGAGTACGTGCAGGTGCTCAGGCTCTTGGAGACCTTCTCCCAGCAGGAGGTGCAAGCAGCGGTAAAAGACACCATCCGGCTGGGAGCCATCAGCTTTGACGCCGTGAAGCACCTGGTGCCGTGCCGGCTGGAGGGGCGGCCGCCCAGGCTGGACCTGGAGCTGTATCCCAACCTGCCCCGGGTCAGCACCACGTCCACAGATGTCCCGCGTCAACTATATTTGCCGGCATCCCTTATTGTCGTTAATTAAGCGGGCAGGGACGCGCAACCTGTTCCTCACCTGTGAGCCTCGCCGGGGCTGGCGCCACGTGGCGATAACCCGGCAACGCACCATGCAGGACTTCGCTCACCGGATGCGGTGGCTGGTGGATGAGGTCTACCCCGATGTCCCGGTGATTCGCCTGGTTCTCGACAATCTGAACACGCATCCGATGGCCTCGCTATACGAGACCTACCCAGCCTCCGAGGCCCGGCGCATTGCCAAACGGCTGGAGTTCCACCACACCCCCAGCACGGAAGCTGGCTGGACATAGCAGAGATCGAGTTCAGCGTGCTGGCCCGGGCCCGCCTGCGCGGACGCAACGGAGATGAGGACAGCCTGGAAAGAGCCGTCAGCGCCTGCGTGTCAGAGCGGAACGCGATAGGAGCTACCCTTAGCCCGAATCCACCGATAGAGGGCGTCAGGTTAGCGTCCTGCAGTGGCCAAAGGGTGCTCCTTTGAATCTGGGATAATTGTTTTGTAACAGCAAAACAGTCCCAGAGAAGGAGCACCCAATAGATGCTAGCACGCAACCACCCCGACCGGATCCAAATCACCTTCGACGACCGCCGACTGGTGGCCAATGCCGGTCTGCTCCTTCCGGCCACCCTCGCCCGACACTTGGGCCTGGGGGAACTCGTAGACCATCACCTCAATCTCGGTAGCGCGTCGGGCCGGGCCAACACCGGCGACAAGCTGCTGACGCTGGTTGCCTCTGCCCTGGCGGGCGGCGATTGCATCGACGACGCCGATGCGCTGCGCGCCGGGGGGACGGCCGGTGTTCTCGACTGCAGGGTCAAGGCGCCATCCACCCTGGGCACCTTCCTGCGCAGCTTCCGTTGGGGCCACGTCCGCCAGCTGGACCGGGTGAGCCGGGAACTGCTGGCCCGGGCCTGGGCCGCTGGGGCGGGACCCGGCGACGCGCCGTTCACCATCGACCTCGACTCCACCATCTGCGAGACTTACGGGCTGGCCAAGGAGGGGGCGCGACACCACGTCTATACCGGCAAGCGGGGCTATCACCCGCTGCTGGCCGTGGCCGCCGGCACCGGGGACGTGTTGATGTCCCGGCTGCGCGAGGGCCGGGCCAACACTGTTCGGGGCGCCGCTCACTTCCTGCGTGAGACGGTGGGACGGGTGCGCTACGCCGGCGCCAGGGGCCGACTCACGGTGCGGGCCGACAGCGGCTTCTATGCCCACGCCATCGTCGCCGTCTGCCGCAAGATGGATGTCCGCTACTCCATCACCATCCGCCAGCACAAAAGCCTGCGCAATCTCATCGAGGCCATACCCGGGACGGATTGGACGCCCATCCCCTACTGGATGGACGGCGCCGCCGATGTGGCCGAGACCACCTACACTCCCTTTGAGAGTGAGGCCGGCGCTGCCCCGGTGCGGCTCATCGTCCGGCGTGTGAAGCCCACGCCCGGTTCCCAACTGGCCCTGTTCGCCAGCTACAGCTACCACGGCTTCATCACCGACCGGGATGAGGAGACGCTCGAACTGGAGGCTGACCATCGCCGCCACGCCGAGATCGAGAACGCCATCCGAGACCTCAAGTACGGCGTCGGGCTGAACCACCTGCCGTCCGGCCGATTCGCCGCCAACGGGGCTTGGCTGGCGGTGCAGGTGATGGCCCACAACCTCGCTCGCTGGACAGCGCGCATCGGTCTGGGTGAGCAGATCGTGACCACCAAGACCCTCAGACGACGGGTCTTCGCCCTGGCCGGACGGCTCACCCGCTCGGCCCGCCGCCTCACACTGCATCTGCCACAGCGCTGGCCTTGGGAAACCCAGTTCAGTTGCGCCCTCTCTCGATTGCGAGCTGTTCCATTTCCTGCCTGATGGCAACGCCGGTGTCTGAGCCAGCCAACGGACAACCGAACGTCCCCGCCAACTTGCGCCAGCCCGGTCCGCGCGGGCCTCTTGCCGTGTCCTATCAGGCCATCTCGCTCGCCACTGCCACCGCAGACCGCCGCCGGTGCCCCCAAAAGCGCCTGCAAACCTCCCGCCTACCCGAATTCAAGACCGGATCATCGCGCTTGTAACTCCCTAACCCCCTTCCACTGCCCTCGCGCCGTCCATCGGTGGATTCGGGGTTAACTGGCGGTTCACTGCCCATGACGCCAGACGCAAAGACGCAAAGACGCCAGACGCAAACTCCATCGCCTCTATCCCTGCCAATCCTGACTTGGTTCAGTACTAAACCAATACCAAGGTGGAATGTGCATTTCGGGATCTTGAAGATGACCGAAAGGGCTCCACGGCTCCTCATATCACCTTTAGCCCCCAACTGGGGTCGCCCGCTACAGTGCGGTCTAGAAATATGTACATCTCACCTTGGCTTCAGTTTAGTACTCGGTCAAGTCAGGAATTGATGGGGTAGAGGCGATGGAGTTTGGTTCTGGCATCTTGGATGCTGAAGCGCCAGTTGATGCGGGCTTGAGCTTCGTTTCGCTCCAGTTCCAGGGCGCGGACCTCCCGGCAGAGGGATTCCTCATCCGGGAGACGCTGCCTGAGGCAACTGCGGGAGAAAACGCTGAACTCGATTTCCGCCATATTCAGCCAACTGCCGTGCTTGGGCGTGTGGTGAAACTCCAGCCGCTTGGCAATGCTCCGGGCCTCGTCAGCCGGGAACGCCTCGTAGAGCGACGCCTTGCGATGGGTGTTCAGATTGTCCAAGACCACTCGAACCACCGCGATATCCGGATAGGCCTCATCCACCAGCCAGCGCATCTGGTGGGCAAAGTCCTCCTTGGTGCGCCGCTGGGTTACCTCTACGTGCCGCCAGCCTGCCAGGGGTTCGCAGGCCAGGAACAGGTTGCGGGTGCCCTCCCGCCGGTACTCGTAGTCCTCACGTCTGGGGTGTCCGGGTACCGCCGGGATGGGCGGCCGGGCATCGGCCAGCATCTGAGTGGATGTCTCATCGAAGCGGACCACCGGCCTTTCGGGATTGTAGGGTTCGGCATACAGGTCCAGGACATCCTCCATATGGGCCACGAACTCTGCGCTCACCTTGGGAATGCACCACTGTTTCTTCTGCCGCGGCTTGAGGACGTTTTTTTCAGATGCAGCCGCACCGTCTCGTGGGACAGCGAGTCAACCACGCCCAGTTCAACCATCCGATCCGCCAGCAGGCGCAGGTTCCAGTGGTCATGGCCCTCGGGGGCCGGGCTGCAGGCCAGGGCGATCAGGTGGGCCTCGCCACGGTCGTCCAGCTTGCGGTACCGGTGGGGCTGGGTCCGGTCCCTGAGCGCCCCGTCCAACCCATCCTCGGCGAAACGCCGCTTGAGGCGAAACACCGTGCCCTCGGACACATCCAGAGCTTGCGCCACCCTGGAGGTGGACCAGCACCAGCCCTCACCGGTCTTGAGCAGGATGCGGGCCCGGGTCGTAACCCTGGCCGGACTCCTCCCCGCCCGGACCATGTGCTCCAGTTGGTCGCGCTCCTCCGACGTCAGCCGAACCGCAAATTTCTCTCTGAACACACCGACACCTCACAACAACATATTCCTTAAGTCAGAGTACCATCGACAATCAGGTCTCTGAGTCTTTCTATCAGACCAAAATTGACCGAGTACTAAACCAAAGCCAAGGTGGGATGTGCATTTGCCTGAGGCGAGGAATCGTGCTGGGAATTCGGCAGCAGTGCTTCGGCCCGTGACTGCAGTACCGTCCGGCAGCGGCGCCTCACCTCGTCTCTCCGGCTGGCCAGCCCGGCCAGGAAGTTGCCGACCCTTTCCTGCACCGCCGCCCTGCTGCCCAGGCAGAGATTGCCCGTCGCCTCCTCTCTCGCCCAGCCCCAGACCGCCTCATCGGAGTTGAAGTCCGGGCTGTACCCCGGCAGGTTCACCAACCGCAGGTCAAGTCCGGGCGTCCGCAGATATTCCCGCACCGCCTCGCCACGATGGGCCGGCGCGTTGTCCCAGATGACCCGCATCGGCTCTGGATGTTTTTCCCTCAGTTGCTTCAGGAAGGCAACCGAGGTCCCGCTGTTGCTGTTGCCCTCCAGTTCCATCCATTCCACCTCACCCGTCTCCAGGCACACCGCCGAATAGTAGTTGGCCTTCTCCCCATACCGCGGGCTGGTCGAGTCCACCAAAGCAGGCTGGCCCTTCAGCACCCACTTGCCCCGCAGTTCCGCGTCCGCCCGAAAGTGGGCCTCGTCGGCAAAGAATATCCTGGCTTCAGTCCGTTGGGCCTCCTCCCTCAGGACGGCGTACTCCGCCACGAAAGCCTCCCGCTTGGCCTCATCAGCCTTGAGCAACCGCTTCTTGGGCCGCTTGAAGGCAAATCCCAAGCGGTGCATCCAGTTCAGGCAACTGCTGCGGCTCAACTCAATGCCGAGGCGCTCCGAGGCAAACCGCCGCACCACCTTCCAATACCAGTTGGCCATACCGATGCCCGACGAAGCGGGAGGCTGTTGCACCGCCTCTTTCAATTCCTCCTGCTGCGCTTGGTCAAGGGCGGGGGGGAACCACCGGTCTGCTCGAATATCAGGGCTGCAGGCCCTCCCTCGCCGAAGGCCGACGCCCATCGGCCAATAGTGTGTGGGTCCCTTTCCAGAGTCTCCGCCGTGGCCGCTGCCGTCCAGCCCTGGGCCAGCAGCAGCACGGCGTACCACCTCTCCCGCTCCCTCGGCGTCGGCGCCAGGATCATCCGCTGTCGCAAGTCCTTGACTTCCATCCGCCACTGTTCCAGACACCGGTCTATCTCCCTCACGCCCATCACCAACCCCTCGTAACTCCCGAGACCAGCTAACCCAGTTCCTTCACAAATTTACCCTGTGCAACTGCGTATTTCACCTTGGCTTTAGTTTAGTACTGGGTCACGCTAGGAATGACAGTTGCTGAGAGGCAAGTTTAAGTGAACTGAATGTGAGACTGACTGTCACCCGTGATATTTATCCTGCCATTTCAAACGTGACTGAGTACTAGTACTCGGTCAATTTTGGTCTGATAGAAAGACTCAGAGACCTGATTGTCGATGGTACTCTGACTTAAGGAATATGTTGTTGTGAGGTGTCGGTGTGTTCAGAGAGAAATTTGCGGTTCGGCTGACGTCGGAGGAGCGCGACCAACTGGAGCACATGGTCCGGGCAGGGAGGAGTCCGGCCAGGGTTACGACCCGGGCCCGCATCCTGCTCAAGACCGGTGAGGGCTGGTGCTGGTCCACCTCCAGGGTGGCGCAAGCTCTGGATGTGTCCGAGGGCACGGTGTTTCGCCTCAAGCGGCGTTTCGCCGAGGATGGGTTGGACGGGGCGCTCAGGGACCGGACCCAGCCCCACCGGTACCGCAAGCTGGACGACCGTGGCGAGGCCCACCTGATCGCCCTGGCCTGCAGCCCGGCCCCCGAGGGCCATGACCACTGGAACCTGCGCCTGCTGGCGGATCGGATGGTTGAACTGGGCGTGGTTGACTCGCTGTCCCACGAGACGGTGCGGCTGCATCTGAAAAAAACGTCCTCAAGCCGCGGCAGAAGAAACAGTGGTGCATTCCCAAGGTGAGCGCAGAGTTCGTGGCCCATATGGAGGATGTCCTGGACCTGTATGCCGAACCCTACAATCCCGAAAGGCCGGTGGTCCGCTTCGATGAGACATCCACTCAGATGCTGGCCGATGCCCGGCCGCCCATCCCGGCGGTACCCGGACACCCCAGACGTGAGGACTACGAGTACCGGCGGGAGGGCACCCGCAACCTGTTCCTGGCCTGCGAACCCCTGGCCGGCTGGCGGCACGTAGAGGTAACCCAGCGGCGCACCAAGGAGGACTTTGCCCACCAGATGCGCTGGCTGGTGGATGAGGCCTATCCGGATGTCGCGGTGGTTCGAGTGGTCTTGGACAATCTGAACACCCATCGCAAGGCGTCGCTCTACGAGACGGTCCCAGCCGGGGAGGCACGACGCATCGCCAAGCGGCTGGAGTTTCACCACACGCCCAAGCACGGCAGTTGGCTGAATATGGCGGAAATCGAGTTCAGCGTTTTCTCCCGCAGTTGCCTCAGGCAGCGTCTCCCGGATGAGGAATCCCTCTGCCGGGAGGTCCGCGCCCTAGAACTGGAGCGAAACGAAGCTCAAGCCCGCATCAACTGGCGCTTCAGCATCCAAGATGCCAGAACCAAACTCCATCGCCTCTATCTCATCAATACCAAAATTGACCGAGTACTAGTAGCAGGGTGGCCCACCTGGCTCGCACGGTGTATGAGGGAGCCAACCACACCCATCTCTCAGAGCTGCTCAGTGAACGCGAGGGTCTCGACATGGGCCGGACCACCCTGCGGCGCATCCTGGTCAACGCCGGGCTCAGCAGTCCGCGGCGCAGGCGCCCGCCCAAGCACCGGGTAGGCCCAAGCACCAGGTACGCCCAAGCACCGGGTACGCCGCCAGCGGATGCCCCGGGAGGGCATGCTTATCCAGTTGGATGGCAGTTACCACCGGTGGCTGGGCGAGGACGGACCTCAGTTCACGATCCTGTTCGCCGTGGACGATGCCACCGGCTGCGTGGCGGGCGCCCTCCTCTGCGATCATGAGAATACCAGCAGTTACCTCCTGCTGATGCAGGGACTGATACGCCGCCGCGGCATTCCTCTCGCCCGGTACACCCACCGGCACGCGGTCTTCAAACACCGTTCGGAATATCAGCCCGCCGGGACGACAACCCAGTTCGGCCGGGCCACGGAGGAGCTGGGGACACAACTGATTTTCGCCCGGCCGCCTCAGGCAAAGGGGCGGGTGGAGCGGACGGCCGGAACCCTCCAGTACCGGCTGATCACGCACCGGCTGATCACGGAGCTACGGCTTGCGGGAGCAACCACCGTTGCACAGGCCAAAGCCGTGCTCCGGCAGTTCCTGCCCCGGTTCAACCGGCGTTTCGGGGTCCCGGCCCAGTGCGCCGAGTCCGCATTCCGGCCCGTGGAGCCGTGTCCTCGTTTGGGTCAGGTCCTGTGTTTCAAGCACCGCCGGAGAGTGGCGCGGGACAATACCGTGAAGTATTAAAGGCACACCCTGCAACTGCTGCCCACTCAGCAACGCCGCAGCTACGCCGGAGCGGCGGTTGTGGTGCCCGAGGGGCTGGATGCCCGGCTGTCGCTACAGCATGAGGGACGCATCATTGCGTCCCAGAAAGCACCGCCCAGTCCGGCATCTCTCCGCAGCCGCAATGGGACCTCCCCAGCTTCCACCATCCCAACCCACGATCCCGAACTTGCGTCAAAACCTTTGGTTACAACCCTCGATCTGCCGGGCGCAAACCCAGATCAAGAACATGCTCGCGCTGCAGCAATCGACGATCCGGACGTAGCCGGGTTGCGGGTAGTCGCATCGCCGCGGAGGCCGACGTTCCTGCAGCAGGAGAGATGGAAGGCAATTCAGAAAGCCATGCGCAAGGGGATGTCGCTACGGTCGGATGGCGAGGGAGTTGGGGATCCGCAGAGCCACCATCAAGAAATACAAGGATGCCGACGGTCCTCCGGGGCGGCGTTCCCGGCCTGTTCTCACTGCGTCAACATCCGATACAGTGGCGCCATAACAAAGTGACATTTATGCTGAACACCTAGCCGGACATTGTATCTGGGAATGTATGGGACAATGGCATCATCAGGATCGGTTCAGAGTGCGGCAGACCGACCGGACATTGGTCATATTAGGCCGTCATAAAGCGAGGGTCGCCGCACTCATCCCCAGCGGAGCTCGAACAGTTGCCCGGGATGACCAAGCCCGTATCTTGCAAGGCCGAGCCAGTATCATGGGGAGGTGAACATGAAAACGCAGCCCACCTACGTAGGCATTGACGTCGCAAAGGACCGGGTGGATATATTCATCCGGCCCACGGCCCACGGGCCACGGGCCACGGGCCACGGTTGGAGCGTGAACTACATCGAAGCCGAGGTGGATGAGCTTGTCGCCAAACTACAGACCATTGAGCCTACTGTTGCGATCGTGGAGGCTACAGGTGGCTTGGAGCTTCCCTTGGTGGCAGCACTGGCCGCGGCGTCGCTGCCAGTGGCGGTGGTCAATCCATGCCAGGTAAGGGACTTCGCCAAGTCCACCGGCCAGCTGGCCAAGAATGACCGACTGGACGCCCGAATCCTGGCACACCTCGGTGACGTCGTCCAGCCAACGGTGCGACCTCTGAGGGACGCCGAAGCCCAGGCCCTGAGTGCTACGCTGTCGCGCCGCCGCCAAATTGTGGCGATGCTGACGGCCCAGAGGAACCGACGCGGACGGGCCATTCCGGAGGTATGCAATCGCATCCAGACCCACATTACCTGGCTTGAGGAGGAACTGAAAGATCTGGATGACGAACTTCGGGGGATCGTCCAAAGCAGTCCAGTATGGCGGGATAAGGACGTGCTCCTTCGCAGCGTTCCCGGTGTAGGACGGCAGGCATCAATCACACTCTTGGCTGATCTGCCGGAACTGGGCACATTGGGCCGGAAGCAAATTGCCGCCCTGGTAGGAGTGGCACCGTTCAGCCGGGACAGTGGACCCCACCGAGGAAAGCGTAGCGTGTGGGGAGGCAGGGCTAGAGTCCGTGCCGCGTTGTACATGGGCGCGTTGGTCGCCACCCGGTGTAATCCGGTGATAGGGGAGTTTTACCAGCGGTTGCTGGCGGCGGGGAAACCGAAAAAGCTGGCGCTCACCGCGTGCATGCCAAAATTGCTGACTGTACTCAACAGCATGGCGAAGGCCGGAAGGCCTTGGGATCCCGCTGTCGTATCTTGATGATCTTCAAGACAGTTGCTTTATGCTGAACACTTAACCGGACGTTTATCCTGAATTTCGACAGCCGATACTCAGCAATCCTCCGCCCACGCGGCCTGCTTTAACTCCGCCGTTTACATTTTCTGAGGACTGAACACAATTAAGCCCCCGCCTGCAGTAGCCGGGGGATTCCTTAGTGACTGATTGATCCAACCCTATCAGCACGCGATGCAGTCGGCCCACTGCTGCATCAACATCTGCCGTTTGTCGAACAGGCTAGATCGCATGTAAGCCTGCTCAACCCCGCTGCCGGTGGAATGGGCCAGGGCGGTTTCACAGACCGACCAGGACGCCCCGGACTGTTCGGCCGCCCAATCCATGAAACTGGACCGGAACCCGTGAACAGTTGACCGTATCTCCAGCCGCCGCATCAGCTGGGTCAGGGTCATATCGCTCATCGCCTTGCCTGTCCGTGGTGCCGGGAATATCAGCCCATCCGGGCCGCTGATGGCCCAAGCATCCCGCAGCGCCTCCATGGCCTGAGCGGACAGCGGTATGCGGTGTTCCTTGCCCGCCTTCATCCTCTCGGCTGGTATGGCCCATGTTGCCGACTCCCAGTCAATTTCGCTCCAGTCGGCGCCCCGGACTTCACCGCTACGCGTGGCGGTCAGTACCAACAACTGGAAACCCAGCTTTGAGAGCGGGTAGGCTGTAGACAATCCAGCCTTGTGGAGCGCGGCGGGAACATCGGCATAGGGCAGGGCCCGGTGGTGGGCTTTCATCCGCTTGGTGCTGGGCAGGATTTCAGAATGTGACTGCCTGCGGGATTGTCCTGCCGATGGCCGTGGCCTATGCACCAATCAAAAACCGTCTCCATCCTCTGCCGCAACCGCGTGGCCGTTTCCGTCTTGTCCGTCCATACCGGCTCCAGAACGTCCAACACATCCGCCGTGGTGATCTCGTCCACCGGCATATCCCCCAGGACGGGCGCGGTGTAGTAGTTCAGGGTGTACTGCCACTGGGAGGCACGTCTCCAGTTCTTCCAGGTCGGGCGCCGTAGCTCGATCACCTTTGCAGCTGCCCCAGCGAAGGTGGGGACGGCCACCGCGGAGAATGGTTGAGGGGGAGGTGGTGCGCCCTCCAGCGTCCCCGCCTTGGCGTCTGCCCTGACCTTGGTGGGTGCTTTCCTGGCCTCTGCCAGCGGGACGGCGGGATAGCCCCCCAAACCATGCACAATCGCCTTGCCGTTGACCCGTCCTCGCCAGATCCAGCCGCGGTATCCCTTGATGTCAATTCTCAGCGACAGGCCGTTCCCGTCGCATAGGTCCCCGGCTAGGTGAGCTTGGCTACCGCTTTAACGTTGAGCGCCTTGTCCAGTACCTTCGGCATTGCACTTACACCTCCCCCAGCGTTATTTGTACATGCGGCCTCCGGAGGTGGGTTCCGGGGCTGCATGTACAATAATATAACACTTTGTAGGTACAAAAATTGGGGGAATGACAGCCTGTCATCCCCCCAATTGTAGCTAAGCTAAGGTGTGATGGCGGAGGGAGTGGGATTCGAACCCACGATACAGTCGCCTGCATAACGGTTTTCAAGACCGCCGCCATCGTCCACTCGGCCATCCCTCCCAGATACAATACTAGAGGATTTTCATCTCCTCATTAGCAAATTGACATTCTCTCTTGGCCACTAAGTAACTATCTCAAAACTTGAGTTGCCATCGACGGCGGTACCAGAGTAAGGCACACGCCAGTTGAACCAGGCCCACGTAGTTGGACGCTTTCTTGTCATACCGGACCAAGATCCCCCGGCATTTGGAGAGCCAAGACAAGGTGCCCTCCACCACCCAGCGGCGTGCCGGATAGCGTTTTTCGCCTTGACGTCCAGTTTCTCCTCTCCTATTCGCCTGATGTGTCCCCGGTACCCGTGCGCCGCCACCGCCCGGTGGCCCGTGGGATTGTCGTATCCCTTTGTCCAGGCACAGATGCTGGGGCTGCCTATCACCACCGTCAGGACGCTCTACAACTACGCTTTCCAGAGTCAGCTCCAGCAGCTTGGTGTCGTGGACGTTGGCCCCGGCCGCCACCACGCTCAGCGGCCCGCCGTTCCTGTCAACCAGGACGCTTCAACCAGGACGCTCCGCTTGCTGCCCATCTTGCCCCGACCCGTGGGGTTGCGGCCGACTGAATCCACCCAAAACGCGCCTTGCTCATGGCGCAGTCTGCAGACTGCCATTCCCAGTCCACGCCGCCCAGTTCCTCGCACTCCTTGATCAACATCGCCCAGATACGTTCCAGCACACCAAGCTCCACCCAGCGCTGGAAGGTCCTGTGAATGGTGCTGTCGTCTCCCAGTTCCCGGGGCAGCCGATTCCATTGGCAGCCGGCGCGCATCCGGAAAATGATGCCGTCGAGAATTCGCCTCGGGTGAACCCGCTTGCGCCCCGTAGACTTGGGCGGGTCCATTTCCAGAATGACCGGGTGGATCTGCTTCCACAGATCATCAGGAATTTCCCATATCGTTGGCAGAGTCTCGCTCTTTCCCATCATCCACCACTACACACGTTTCCCTTATCTTAACCCGACTGCGTACTCCCCCTCCCTTTCAGGCCGTTCCCCGTTTGAGATAATTTCTTAGAGGTAAGCCGGCAGGCCCAATACACTTGCTCACACCAATCGGAGATCATGGCATAGGGGGCGAAACCTGGGTAAAGGCAACGCTTCGCTCCTAACCCGCTGTTACGTAACTTGTAACGGAATCTGCAACACTATGTCAAGTCAGATTGGCTCGTCTTTTCGCTTGGTTTAGCTGACCGGCACATAGAAGTCGTATATGTCTCCACGGCCACGGCCAGCGGGGGGAATACGGTGTCTAACAGGAGGTCGGACTCGGGGATTGTAGTGCGAAGGTAATGCCGACGGAACGAGTCACCGAGTTTCCGGTGGCTAGGATGACGGACAGAACGACGGGGAGGGCAAACCCGCTGTCAATTGCTGTCCAGAGGTCCCGTCCAAGGTTCCGGCTGCCATTCATGGTCGGGCAGTAGCAATCTGTACTCGCGGATAAGCGCTATGTTATCTCTGCACTGCTCCTGTGACGCATCCACCCGACAGGGCCCGGGCTATCTCCTGCACCCGGCCTAGGTCCACGTTGGAGTAATCGTTGGACTCGTAACGCTGAATCTGCTGCTCCTTCAAACCCACTAGCTGGGCCAGCTGTCGCTGCGACAATCCTTTGGCTATGCGGGCCTTGATCAGAGTAGTCGGGACCATTTCTACGGAGGTGAGCGCAGTGATGTCCACGTCGCCCTGCTTCGTCCTCTCGTACTCTTGGATCTCCTCTCTCAGCTCATCGATCATGCTTTGCAGACCGTCCTCTTCGGCCTTGGCGATGATGGGGTCAAGTTTATCCTGTGTCCCGGGGTTTTCTCTGAGCCAGTTCAACCTTTTCTCGAAATTACCGGCAGATCTCTTGGTCAGCTTGTACTGAAGTTCGTTCTTGATCACGGGAAGTCCTTCAGGTTTATGCCGATTATGCCCTTCGGGTTGCCGGTTGCCTTATCGCGCTGAAAGAAATCCAGGACAGTCGGCCCTCCGTCTGCTCTGCTCGACGAGATGAACAGATCGCCGTGATATTTGGCCTTCTGAGCCGCTCTTCTGTTTCCGAAGGTGAGCAGCACGGGGTCCACTCGCTGGCGTCCACCCCATCCGGGTCCCAGCAGCCGTCGAAATCTCCTGGATGGATATTGGAGGTAACAAAGCTACCGTCTAGGTAGAGCGTTCTGCAGCCGGCCTCCTTGAGGCATTCAGCAACCCGCCTGACCCCGTCGAACAGGGTTCTGCGCCAAGCGGTGGTCGCGAATCTTTCTTCGACCTCCGTCCAGGCGGCCCGGTGAATGCCGGGTCGTAGCAATCCGCTGGGGGTTAATGATGGGGCCATATCACAACTATATCGTTGTGGAGAGCGTCTGTACATCTTACGCCATCATATGGTGGCCCAGCAGCGGCAACTGGAGGATGGGGGCCGCGCTCGCCGCCAACCTTCTCAGTGGCTGGGCGAGGTGCGTCTGTCCGGTCCGCACTTTGCATATCAGTCCTTGGAGCAAAAGCCTAAACCAATACCAAGGTGGAATGTGCATTTCGGGATCTTGAAGATGACCGAAAGGGCTCCACGGCTCCTCATATCACCTTTAGCCCCCAACTGGGGTCGCCCGCTACAGTGCGGTCTAGAAATATGTACATCTCACCTTGGCTTCAGTTTAGTACTCAGTCAAGGCAGGAATTGATGGGATACAGGCGATGGAGTTTGGTTCTGGCATCTTGGATGCTGAAGCGCCAGTTGATGCGGGCTTGAGCTTCGTTTCGCTCCAGTTCCAGGGCGCGGACCTCCCGGCAGAGGGATTCCTCATCCGGGAGACGCTGCCTGAGGCAACTGCGGGAGAAAACGCTGAACTCGATTTCCGCCATATTCAGCCAACTGCCGTGCTTGGGCGTGTGGTGAAACTCCAGCCGCTTGGCAATGCTCCGGGCCTCGTCAGCCGGGAACGCCTCGTAGAGCGACGCCTTGCGATGGGTGTTCAGATTGTCCAAGACCACTCGAACCACCGCGATATCCGGATAGGCCTCATCCACCAGCCAGCGCATCTGGTGGGCAAAGTCCTCCTTGGTGCGCCGCTGGGTTACCTCTACGTGCCGCCAGCCTGCCAGGGGTTCGCAGGCCAGGAACAGGTTGCGGGTGCCCTCCCGCCGGTACTCGTAGTCCTCACGTC
Organism: Dehalococcoidia bacterium; assembly: GCA_965262865.1. Taxonomy (GTDB): domain Bacteria; phylum Chloroflexota; class Dehalococcoidia; order Lucifugimonadales; family UBA3495; genus VXOI01. Next base: position 2,902,038 of record OZ253565.1, on the reverse strand, counting down.
TGGGGTGTCCGGGTACCGCCGGGATGGGCGGCCGGGCATCGGCCAGCATCTGAGTGGATGTCTCATCGAAGCGGACCACCGGCCTTTCGGGATTGTAGGGTTCGGCATACAGGTCCAGGACATCCTCCATATGGGCCACGAACTCTGCGCTCACCTTGGGAATGCACTACTGTTTCTTCTGCCGCGGCTTGAGGACGTTTTTTCAGATGCAGCCGCACCGTCTCGTGGGACAGCGAGTCAACCACGCCCAGTTCAACCATCCGATCCGCCAGCAGGCGCAGGTTCCAGTGGTCATGGCCCTCGGGGGCCGGGCTGCAGGCCAGGGCGATCAGGTGGGCCTCGCCACGGTCGTCCAGCTTGCGGTACCGGTGGGGCTGGGTCCGGTCCCTGAGCGCCCCGTCCAACCCATCCTCGGCGAAACGCCGCTTGAGGCGAAACACCGTGCCCTCGGACACATCCAGGGACTGGGACACCCGAGACGCGGACCAGCCCTCGCCGGTCTTGAGCAAGATGCGGGCCCGGGTTACGACCCGGGCCGGACTCCTCCCTGCCCGGACCATGTGCTCCAGTTGGTCGCGTTTCTCCGGCGTCAGCCGGACCGCAAATTTCTCTCTGACCACACCGACACCTCACAACAACATATTCCTTAAATCAGAATATCATCGACATCCAAGTCGCTGAGCCTATCCATCAGACCAAAATTGACCGAGTACTAGTACTCGGTCAATTTTGGTATTGATGAGATAGAGGCGATGGAGTTTAGTTCTGGCATCTTGGATGCTGAAGCGCCAGTTGATGCGGGCTTGAGCTTCGTTTCGCTCCAGTTCTAGGGCGCGGACCTCCCGGCAGAGGGATTCCTCATCCGGGAGACGCTGCCTGAGGCAACTGCGGGAGAAAACGCTGAACTCGATTTCCGCCATATTCAGCCAACTGCCGTGCTTGGGCGTGTGGTGAAACTCCAGCCGCTTGGCAATGCTCCGGGCCTCGTCAGCCGGGAACGCCTCGTAGAGCGACGCCCTGCGATGGGTGTTCAGATTGTCCAAGACCACTCTAATCACCGCGACATCCGGATAGGCCTCATCCACCAGCCAGCGCATCTGGTGGGCAAAGTCCTCCTTGGTGCGCCGCTGGGTTACCTCTACGTGCCGCCAGCCTGCCAGGGGTTCGCAGGCCAGGAACAGGTTGCGGGTGCCCTCCCGCCGGTACTCGTAGTCCTCACGTCTGGGGTGTCCGGGTACCGCCGGGATGGGCGGCCGGGCATCGGCCAGCATCTGGGTGGATGTCTCATCGAAGCGGACCACCGGCCTTTCGGGATTGTAGGGTTCGGCATACAGGTCCAGGACATCCTCCATATGGGCCACGAACTCTGCGCTCACCTTGGGAATGCACCACTGTTTCTTCTGCCGCGGCTTGAGGACGTTTTTTTCAGATGCAGCCGCACCGTCTCGTGGGACAGCGAGTCAACCACGCCCAGTTCAACCATCCGATCCGCCAGCAGGCGCAGGTTCCAGTGGTCATGGCCCTCGGGGGCCGGGCTGCAGGCCAGGGCGATCAGGTGGGCCTCGCCACGGTCGTCCAGCTTGCGGTACCGGTGGGGCTGGGTCCGGTCCCTGAGCGCCCCGTCCAACCCATCCTCGGCGAAACGCCGCTTGAGGCGAAACACCGTGCCCTCGGACACATCCAGAGCTTGCGCCACCCTGGAGGTGGACCAGCACCAGCCCTCACCGGTCTTGAGCAGGATGCGGGCCCGGGTCGTAACCCTGGCCGGACTCCTCCCCGCCCGGACCATGTGCTCCAGTTGGTCGCGCTCCTCCGACGTCAGCCGAACCGCAAATTTCTCTCTGAACACACCGACACCTCACAACAACATATTCCTTAAGTCAGAGTACCATCGACAATCAGGTCTCTGAGTCTTTCTATCAGACCAAAATTGACCGAGTACTAGTAGACGACCATCATTGAAGTGATGGCTGGTAAGATGCAGGGAAGCGAGGCCCAAGGAAGAAGACTGTGCAGCGGGGTGGATGTGATGGTCAAGAAATACCGTGTGGGACTGACTGGGGAGGAACAGGAGGAACTGAGGGCACTGGTGTCCAAAGGCCGGGCTGCGGCCTATAAACAGACTCACGCGCGCATTCTCCTGCTCAGCGATGAGAACCAGTCTGGCGGACCGATGATGGACCAGGAGATATCCCGGGCCCTCAAGGTGGGCACCGCCACGGTGGAGCGGGTGCGCCGCCGGTGCGTGGAGGAGGGGGTTGACGCGGCCCTGGGGCGCAGGGAGCAACTGCGCCGCCGTCAGAGGAAGCTCGATGGCCAGGGTGAGGCCCACCTGATAGCCATGGCCATATCCCAGCCGCCGGAGGGACGGGTCAGTTGGACCATGCAGATGCTGGCCGATGGATTGGTGGAGCGGGAGATGGTGGACAGCATCAGCCCGGAGACGGTGCGCCGGACTCTGAAAAAAACGAACTCAAGCCTTGGCTGAAGGAGTGCTGGTGCCTCCCGCCCCAGGGCAGCGCCGAATTCGTGTGCGCCATGGAGGACGTGCTGGAGGTCTATCATCGTGAATACCAGGACAATGAGGTCCTGGTGTGTCTGGACGAGACCAGCAAGCAACTGGTGCAGGAGACCCGTACGCCCCTCCCGCCGCGGCCCGGGGCAGCCAGGGCCTACGATTACGAGTACCAGCGCAACGGGGTGAGCAACCTGTTCATGCTGTTCGCGCCTCTGGAGGGATGGCGCCGGGTGGAGGTTACGGACCGGCGCACCAGGACCGACTGGGCGGAGGTGGTGCGGAAACTGGTGGATGAGGACTATGCCGACAAGGAGCGGATAGTGCTGGTGATGGACAACCTGAACACCCACCATCCGTCGTCCTTGTACCAGGCCTTCGAGCCGGCGGAGGCACGGCGGATCGCCGAACGGCTGGAGATACACTACACGCCGAAGCACGGGAGTTGGCTGAATATAGCGGAGATAGAACTGGGGGTGCTGGCGCGGCAATGCCTTGATCGCCGGATACCCAGCCAGAGAGTTCTGGCACAGGAAACCGGAGCATGGCAGGAGCAACGCAACCGGGCGGCGATTCGAGTGGACTGGCGCTTCACTACCCAGGACGCCCGCATCAAGCTCAAGTCCCTATACCCCTCAATACAATAGCGGCGGACTACTAGAGCTACAACTACGAATTTAAGGTGGCGGCTCCGGCCTGCCTTCGCGGCAGGCGGAGCGGCGTCTCTCGTGGGAGCGGCGCGCCCGTTCGTTGAGTAGCTGCGTGTCCTCCAGCCAGATCAGCAATTCATCCGGCCCGAACCGTTCCCTGGGCAGCATCTCACGCACCACCCGGTACACTTGGGATCGGGTGATCCGGGGCATCTTTTTCCCCCCAATCCTGCTGCAAGCCCAGCAGGAACGCCCCACCCAGCAGGCACATGGCGATGTGGTGGTGCCAGCCCGCCCAGGTGCGGGTCTCGTATTCATCCAGGCCCACGTTGCTCTTTTCCGTCTCGAACTCCGTTTCAATACGCCACCTGGAACCGCCCACATAAGCCAGAGTCTCCAGGGTTGTGTCCTCAGGAGCGTTGGACAGGTAGTGGCGAGGCTCGCTGCCGTCCAGGTTACATCGCCAGATGGCCCAGAGCACCTCACCGGGCTTGCGCCTCCTGGTTACCCGCACCCGCTGGGTGCTGAACCGGTAGGTGCGCGGCCCCTGGCTTCCCTGGGCCACCGTTATCTCCCGCCAAGCCTCATCCGGCAGTTCATCACCGCGCTGCTCCATGGTCCGGCGCCGCCCAGCCCGCAGCCTGGGTTTGCGGGGGCGCCCGAAACCTGGATGTGAATTGCCCTGATAGTCCGGACTGGTCCACGAGGGCTCCATGGGCCAGACAGTGGTGCCGCCGGGAACGTCCAGCACGTACCACATCCCCAGGGCCGCCAGTCCCTCACGGAAGGACGGCGACATACCGAAGGCGGCGTCTCCCGCAACCCATCCGGCTATCAGATGGCCTCGTTCCAAGGCCCGCGCCAGCATCTCCAGGGCCAACTCCGTTTTAGAGTGGTAGCTCCGCCTCTCCTCCGGCAGATACAGCCGTTTGTCCACCAACGCCCGGCCCAGCGGGCTGACGTAGGCTAGGAACATCCCGGCCTGGCAGTTGGCCACCTTGCCCAGCCTGCCGCAATACTGCCGGGCCACTCCCGCCGATTTCCTCCCTTGCTTGGGGAAGCCGCTGCCGCCCAGCACCCACACCGCGTCATGGTGTCCCAGCCTGCGACCCAGGTACTCCTGCAACCGCCCGATGACAGCGTCGTCGTCCCAGCGGGCCTCAGTGAGAAAGCGCTGCATCGCCCGGGCCGACACGCCCACCGATTAGGAGAGGTTCTCGGCGTTGCGCCGCTCCTGGCCCTGCACCAGCAGTGCCTGAAGGTAATTCCGGCTGTGCTCCCGCCACTGTTTGCGGCCAAAGGAGGCTGCAAAGAGGGCGCGAAATCCCTGAAAGCTGTCGTAGACGCGCTGGAAGCTCGCCGCATCCACCTCCCAAACCACCCATCACCATCTGGCCACCTATCCTACCAAATAAACCCGTCGTTGTAGTACTAAGCGTTCCACTCGGACGCCGCTCCTGACCTGGACGATTTCCTTCACGAGCCCTTCTACTAAACCAAAGCCAAGGTGAAATGCGCATTTGAAGAGTACCTGGGGGCCGGGGGGACTGACTTCAACGTGCGGACAGGAGAGCTTTACTTGGCAGCGCTGACCTGATCTCATCATTTCGGAAATGTAGATCCGACCTTGACTTTGGTTTAGATCATGCGGCAAAGGCTCCTGGCGGGCCGTATGGTTCAACAGCACGAACTGGAGGGGGAAGAGGCCAAGATCATCGTTGTCGTGCCGGAGGTCAACCTGGCCTACAGGATCGTTGGCTTCGGCAGAACAATGACCTCCCCGCTGCTGGCCCGGCGTTTCCCGCACCTGGAAACGGTCGAGGCGGTGATGCAGGCCTCCCTCAGGGACCCGGACGCTCAGTTCGCCATGGTGGCCCCGTCGCTGCTTCTCGACGGCGCGGTGCGAAGCCTTCCGGATGAAACCGCGCAATGGGCCGGCTACTGGCGGGACCGGTATGGAGTCTGAATGTCGGTCCTCGGTCTGGGAGCCAGTTCCACTTTCGGTCCCGGAGTAGGCTCAAACACCGTGGGGTCTGCGACCGTGCACGGGCTGGTGTCATCCACAGCTGAACCTCTCTGCCAACCCTGTCTGCCGCAGTGCGAGCATGACCTCCGAACCGCTCTGCGGCATTGGACTCCGCCCCTGGCGGTGCTCACCAGACGGTAGTCGAGACAACGGCCCTGGTACTCTTTGCCATCGGCCAGGTCCTCGGCCGCTAGCTCCAAGCAGTCTGCGCACCCGGCAACGGACTCCGGCTCGTCGGCCCAGTGGATCCCCACGGAGTCCACACCGCAGATGGAGGCCTCCCCCAGGCCGTAGTGGACGGCGTGCCCCATCTTGCCATCCATCTCCCTGAGGGCGACCTTCAGCCGCTCCGATTCCTCCGCGGCCAAGGGGTCGTCCTCGGTCATGGCTGTGGCGTAGGCCCGGTGGGCGGGGATCGCCAGCACTCTAGTCCCGCCGGGGGCATGGTCCAAAGCGCCATGGCCGTGCCTCCTCCGGTTTCGTCCTCCCGTAATATAGTCCGACGCGGCGCATTGGGCAGCACACTGGCGTCTTCAGAGGTCTCAGATGTCAGGCCGAACCGTGCTGACGTCCAACATCTGGAGGGATGCAGGGCCTGAAAGAGTCTCGGCTTACCGCATGACAAGGTGGTTCCAGCCGCGGTATAGGGTTCGGCCACGGAACTCCTGCCGACTGCTCACGCTGACCGCCAGCACCACCGGCGGGTTGGCGGTCAGGTCGACCGACGTCAGGATGTTGAACTGCGCGAAGGCCGGGTCCGGGTCGTAGAACAGCCACTCCTGCGTCCTGCTGTCCAGCCACCAGACGCGCTGGAGCAGGCCGCTGGCCGACAGCGGCCTGAGAAGCTGCTCGACCGGCTGGGTCCTGCTCCCCGGCTGGGCAGCCAGCGGCTCTGCCGCAACCGGCACGAAGTTCCAGCCGGCGTACAGCGGGAGGCCGGGGAACTGCGGGCTGCGGGTCACGTTGATGGCCACGACGGCCGGCGGGTCCGACGCCAGATTGATTGCGCGCAGCGTGTTTAAGGGCACAAAATCGGGGCTCGGATCGTAGAACAGCCAGCGCTGGGACGATTCGATGAGCCGCCACACCCGCGCCAGCGTGTTGTTCTGTGTCAGGGGCTGGAACAGCTGCCCCACTCCTTGGAAGTTGCTCACGGGCCGCGGCGGGGCGGGTGGCGCGGGTGGCACAAACCCACCGCCTCCCCCAACGCCGGTATTAGCGGTCCTGATAACCGGAGGCGGTGGCGGTGGCGGAGGCGATGCACCCGGCACCGGGTTGGCCGAAGTCGCCCGAGCGCTCTTACCCGGCCCGTGACCGTCGGTGTAAGACGCCACCGCGCGCAGGTATTTGCCCACGTCGCCAGCCACCGGGGTGTACACGTCCGATGCGCCCCCGCCAATGGTGGCCCAGTTGGAGCTTCCGTTGGTGGACCTGGCCCACTGCCAGGTTATGTTGGAGATGCTCCCGTCGGGGTCCGACAGGGCGGCCCTCAGGGCCGTGCCAACCCGGGGTTGCGTTGAACGCAGGGTTACTGTTCCCGGCTTGTCGGGGGGAGGCGGCGCCGCGCCGCTGAAGACCCAGGGCCGGGCCTGCTTGATCGCCAGAACATCCTCGCTGGTGATCTTGAACTCGATCTCCATGGCGAAGGGTTCGCCGGAGCCGGGGTTGTAGAGGCCCTCGAAGTGGTCATGGATCGTGGTGAGGTAATCGCGCAACTGTGTCAGTTGAACGTCACTCATCAGGAGTTCCCCCGGCTCTACCAGGTTGGAGGTCGACAGGACGATGTAAGTATCATGGCCTCGCCTCAGCAGGAGTTCCTCCGGTATGGAGTGGGCCTCGGGATTGGTCACCAAGTCCTCACCGACTTGCGTGTTCACGTAGTACCTGTCATCTCGGCCATAGATGGGCTCTTGGCCGTAGATGAGATCAAAGCTGACAGCCACCCCATTGGCCAACTCGTCTTTGTAGTTGGGATGCACCAGGACCCCCATTGCGGCCGCCATGTGATCGATGCGGTGGAACTCACGTTCAGTGAAGGCGCGGAAGTTCCAGAGGCTGGCGTAGACCTCTTTGAGCGATTTATCGACGCCGTCGTCCACGTCCTCATCGGGCTTCTGGGTCTTGGAGTCGTACAGTCCCGCGCCGTTGAACCCCGGCAGGTCCTCGTTGTTGGTGCTGGACCGATAGCGGAGTGATTGCCCGGCGGGAAATTCTGCGTGCATGGCGGTCAGCGCGTCGATGATCCACTGGGGCGTGTCCCCGTCTTGGATGTCGTCGCGCAGATCGTCGAGCATGTCGTCTTGGACGTCGAAGTCCGTCTGAAAGTCCTCGTCGGCCAGCATATCCGTGATGGCGCCATAGAACCCGTTGGCCTTCATGAACTCGACGTAGAAATGGAACGGGATGGCAAACCCTTCGGGTACGGTGCCTTCCGGGAAATCGAGCGTCCCCAATACGGCGACGTTGGCCGCCTTGACACCAAACGCCCGCCAATCGTCAAAGCCGATCTCATCAAGCGGAGTAAGCTCCGTAACCGAGAGGTCCTGCTCCGGCGTCTGTGGCTGGGGTCGGGATGCCTCGTAATGGGCATCAACCTCCTCCTTGGTGGCCGCTCGCAGGTCCCAGCCACTGTCGGTTACCTCGTAGCGGACGTAGCTGCCGATCAGGGGCGCGACGGCAGCGTCGTCGCGGATGTAGGCGTTGGGAATGCCGTCCTGCACGGCGCGCAGGTTGACGTGCGAGAGCGGGGTTTGGGGTACGGTGGTGATGATGCCGGCAACGCGGGGCAGCTCGTTGGGCAACGCCTCGTAGATCACGATGTTGCGGGGGTGGGGACGGTCGTCCGCATTCAGTACCTGCTACAGGCCGTACCCCTCCTCAGGGTTCAACGCCAGAAAATTGATGCCGGAGTAGACGTCCCCGTCGAACACGAGATTGATGCGGGATTCCCGGTACAACGGCAAATCGGGCTGGATATGGGGTAGCTCATGATTCCGCACATGCAAGGCCAAGTTATCCTGGAGCAGCGGCATGCTGGCGGCGAGCAGCGTATGGGCACGCTCCATAAGGCTGAAGGAGAAAGAGTAGCGGGATGGGAGTGTATTTAACGAGTAACGGTAGACTCCCCGGCTGCCATCGGGGGCTTCGAGGTTCTTGTTGTAGGCGATCGTGCCGAGAATTACCCGCTGTCGGCTGATAGACCTGTCATCCAAGAAGGTCTGATGCGTAGGATGCGTCTTGGCGTTGATGAAGTAGGCACTCGGTCGGTCGGTGTCCATGCCGATCAGACCGAACTTGAAGTATCCTCCTACGGCAAGCGCATCGTATGTCTGGTTGTCGGGAACGGCTAGGGCGCCGTCGTTAATGTCGATCGCCGCGGCAGGGTTCACCGGGCTCATGTTGCCCAGGTCGTCCAGCTCGGTGATGTCGTCGACACAATCACCGTCGACGTCCGCCGGGTCGGCGATGAGGTATTTCTCCACCCGGTAGCGCTCGGCGGGCAGCGCCTCCAAGTTCTCGGCGAGTGTCGTCGTGCCCGCTGCGCCGCGCATCACCAGGACCGGAATCTCCACCTCCGTGCCATCCACGTCGTGGCTCACGTAGAGCACGAAGTAGTCGTCTGTGGTGGACTCGACGATGATCGGAACGGCTGTCACGTCCACTGCCGTTGGCGTCGGCGTTGGTTCTGGACACGTCTCCGCTTGGGCGCCGTCCCTGGGCGCGGGACCCGGCGTCGGCTCCGGCTCATCAATTTCCTCGGGCAGGTCGACGCGGACGACGTTGGACCGGAAGCTCTTCACGCCGCCGCGAATCGCCTTCACCCGGTAGACGTACCGGACCCCCGGCTCGTCTGCCGTGGCGTCCACGTGGGTGGTGGCCGTGGAACCGGTGTCCGCCACCAGTACCAGCATTGTGCCCTCGCCCTCCCTCGGACGCCGCCGCAGGATCTGGTACCCCGTGACGGAAGCGGCGTCCTGGACCGGAGAGACCAGTCCAGGATTACCCCGCCTTCCGTCATTGCTGCGGTAAGGTTGGAGGGAGCTGACGCCTCATCGCCGCTTTAGCCATAGGTCGGGTAGACCAGGAATACGGCCAACGCTCCGGCGAGGCATAGCGCCGCAACGAGGGAGGGGCCGGCGACCATCGCCCTGATGGCCTTTGGCGCGCCGCACAACACGGTTTGGCGAGGCGTCATCGGGATTTCCCATACCGGCGGTCTTGAAGCTCAAGGGGCAGTTCAATGGTAACAGCAGATTCATAGTCAGGTCCCCCGAGGCGGGTCAAAAGCCTGCCTATTCAATCCTGCCTCTCCATTAAGGCAGGTGTTTGAGGTGTTAGAGCACCCTGCTTGTCCGTCTGCACTTCCTTCGCCAGCTGCCCCTGGATACCGTCGCCAAATAAATCGCTGCCGCTAAGGGGAGAGGACGGAGGGCTTGGGCGGCTCCGTCCGGGGATGCTTCTTTCTTCGTCCCCCGAAGAAGGGGTTGAGGGCCTTGGCCATGATGCCCGCGGCGCACGAGGTGCAGTGAGCGCCAGCGCCGACCGCGCGGTCGCAGGTCCTGCACTTTGCGTTCGCCATGTATCAGGCCCTCGTGGGAAGAGTGAGAATTTGACAATACCCATTCCGTTCTCCTCCCCCCACAAGGCCTGACTGTCAGTAATTCCACGCACAATGCCGGTTCGCAAAAGGCCAATTTTGTCGAAGAGGCATGGTTGCGACTCCCATCGGCAAATCTGACTGTCGGAATCCCTCGATCTGCCTTGGCCGTGGCTACTTCTGACATCACGGGTCGGGCATCCCTTCAACCTCAGCATCGGTACAAGATGTTGCTGACCTCGGCATAATGCAGTAGTCGAATCTCACCTTTCGATGGTTTGGCTTTGATTATTTAGCGTCGACAGCATGCGACACCATGATTGGGTTGGCGTTAAGGCTCCCCGTCGGGGTCTGGCGGCGGAGTTGGTTCACGTCGCCTCATCGGGACCAAGGACCAAGGCCACCGCCTCTGCCTCCGGGCGAACACGATCAAGGCCACGCCAGCGGCTATGACCTAGACCCCGATCACCGCGAGGATGATCCCTAGGAACGGTCTTGGGATTCCACCATCGTCCTGACCGGCTGGTGTCGCCGGTGGCGATGGCTGGGGCGCAGGCAAGGGCGCAGGCTCCGGGGTGGGAGTCACCGTTGGAGTGGCAGTAGGCAATGGCGTAACTGTCGCAATCGCTGTCTCGGTCGGCACCGGTGTCCCGGTCGCTGTGGGAACGGGTGTGGCCGTGGCCGTAGGCTCCGGAGTGGGTGTAAGTGAGGGCGTGGGCGTGGGTTCGGGTGTAGGGCTGGGCTCAGGCGTGGTGGGTTTCGCCGTGGGTTCGGGTGTAGGACTGGGCTCAAGCGTAGGTGCCGCAATGGGCTCAGGGGTGGGTGTCAACGTGGGGGTGGGTGTAGGTTCCGGTACGGGGGTCGGCGCTACCCCGACCCTCAGGTTGGTGCTCCCGCCTATCGCCTCATCGTTCCTGAACGAGTCAAGGAGGACTCCGGAGAAGCTGTACTCGCCCTCTTCGTCCGGTGCCCGGGCCGTATAGGTGAACTCCTCATCTCCCAGCAGGGTGAATTTCATGGTGCCGATCGTTGACCCCACCGCTGCTTCGGAAAGGGTCGTCCCGAGGAAAGCGAACCCTTCCGGCAGGGTTTCCTGCACCTGCCCGAAGGGGCCGTAGTCGTTGACGGCGATGGTCACGGTTATTTCCCCTCCGGGGGCAGCCCATTCGGAGGAGAAAGAACGCACTGCGGCGTGTTCCGAGGCTGACAAGACACCGATCGCAATCGGGCCCGCCGCCAGGAGGGACGCAGCAATCAGTACCAACGCCATGACGACAATCTTGCTCAAGGCCGGTTACTCACTCCCGTCCCCGTTCTCGCCGAGGAGTTCGGTTATGGTGTCCGGGGACTCGAAGTACAGTGCAATTATCTCCAATGCCTGGTCACGGGTGAGGTCGCCGTTGAAGAAGTCAGTCACGGCTGCGATGGCTTCGTCACGGGAAATCAGGCCGTCCTCGTCTGCGTCATACATCGCGGCGATCTCCGACAACTCCATAGTGGTAATCGTGATGGCAACGGTGATCGTGTCGTCTATTTCAGCGAGTCTGCCACCCCCAGCGTTCTTGTTGTCGGTAACCGAGACAGTAACGGAGTAGCTGGACTTGGTCTCAGCGTCCAGGGCGGCCTTGGTCTTCAACTGCCCGGTCATGGCATCGATATCGAATGACTCGGCGTCGGCGCCGCCGAGGGTGTAGGTCAGCGTGTCGCCGTCGGGGTCGCTGGCCGCCACGGGCCTGCCGATACTGGTGCCGGCTTCCGCGCCCTGGGCCACCGAGCGGTTTGTCGTCTCCCCGTCGGAGAACTCGGCCGGCCGATTGGGGGGCGTGTCGTCGGTTGTTGTCCGGCGAACCGTGCGCCGTGGTGGTGGCGGCGGCAGTACCGTGATGATGATCGAGATGGTGTCGTCAATGGACTCCGAGGGCCGGTAGTAGACGTCAAAGCCGTCGTGGACGGACACCGACAAGGTGTAGGTATCCGGCTCCAGGGAGTCGAGAGCGGCCTTTGCGCGAATCTGGCCGGTCGCCGGGTCCAGTTCGAACTTGTCGGCGTCCCTGCCCCGCAGCGCGTAGGTCAGGAGATCGTCATCGTCGTCGGTGGCGCGCACACGGGAGCCGATGTTGCGGCCCGACACCGCTCCGGAGATGATGGTGCGGGTATCGAAGTGGGCTTCCGGCAACTCCTCAGCCGTGGGCACAGTGAACTGGGGCTGGGTATTCACCCCCGGACTGTTGTCGCGGATGGGCGACCTGAGCACAGACGTTGCGGTCTCGAGCACCGGATCGCCTTGACTGTCCGAGTCGTCAAAGGAGTCGTCGTAGGTGGCGGTGACCCGCAGGTACTTGCCTACGTCTTCGTCGGCGGTAGCCTCGTAGCTGTCAGAGATTTCGCCCTCGATCTCATCGCTGGCAGTCCGATACCACTGCCAAGATGGGTTGCCATCGATATCATCGCCGTCATCGAGGGTGGCGGTGAACCGCGTCCGGAGTGCCGGCAGTGTCTCATCAGTGTCCATAGTATCCGGGTCGTCCGGTACTGCGTCAGCAAACCAGCCTTTGGTCGGTTGGAGGATTACTTCGCCCCGTTCCTCCACGTCCGTTACGGTGACGGTGGCGTTCAGCGACGACGACAACGAGAACAGGGCGCCGTCGTCGGTGGCGGTTACAGTTACCTGGTAGGTGTCGCCGTCTTCGTGGCTGGGAGGCTCTTTGAAATAGAGCTGTCCCCGGTCGGTGATCACGAAGGCGCTGTTGTTGACAGACCAGGTGATAGTGTCGCCCTCAGGGTCCCGGGCAGAGTAGGTGGCGACGGAGGACGTGCTGTTCTCCCGGAACTCGCGCTCGGCCTCGCCTGTTATGACGGGCGGCTCGTTGACGTCGATCAAGTTGACGGTGACGGTGATGGAGTCGTCGATGCGCAGGTTGTCGGGATCGTCAGCCTCCCCGGCATCGTTCTTGCCGTCAGAGACTCGCACGGTGAAGCGGTAGGTCCGCTTGCGCTCGTAGTCCAGCGCTTCGTCCTGCTCCAGTTGCAGCCGCAATTGCCCGCTCGCATCGATGGTAAACAGGCTGGAGTCGGAGCCGCTCAACGAGTAGGTCACCGTGTCGTCGTCGTTGGTGTCAGCATTAACGTTGTTGAAATCAATGGCGGCCACGGGGGACCCGATGAGGATACCGGAGCCAGCGTCCTCCCGCACCTCCCGTTGGCCACCCTCCGAGTCTGGGAACACCGGCGCCGCGTTGGTGGGGGGCGGGCCGGCAACGCGGGATGTCACGATCTCGGCGGTCTTGCCCGAGCCTTCGCCGTCGCTGTAGGTTGCCGTGGCCCGCAGGTAGTTGCCCTGGTCGTCCGCGGCTGTGGGGGTATAGACGGCGTTGGTGGCGTTAGTGATGTCTGTCCAGTCGGACCGGTTGGAGGAGCGCGCCCACTGCCAGGTGATGCCGCTGGCGTTGTCCGGGTCGGTGAGGTCGGCGGTAACTGGAACGGTGGCCTGAATCCGGTTCGTGGCAGTTGAGAGGGTCACCGTGCCTTCCTCCTCCACGTTCTCCACCCTGATTATCACGTTCTCGAGGGTATCGTCTATGTACGTGGAGGAGCGGCCCATGGCGTCCCGGCGGTCGGTCACTTCGATGGTGACGATGTAGATTTCCTGCCTCTCGAAGTCCAGTGGCTCCTTCACCCGCAACTGTCCCGTACTGGAAACGATAGTGAAGGACTCGGCGTGAATCCCAGTCAGGGAGTAGGTCAGGCTGTTGTTCTCCGGGTCCTCGGCGGCCACAGGATCGCCGATGTTCGTACCTGACCGGCTGTTCTCCGGCACGGTGCGCAGCTCGCTAGAGTTTGGGAACCGGGGGCGCGTATTGGCGGTGCCGATCTGGCCTGCGATGGCCATCGCGGACTTGCTGCTGCCCTCGCCGTCGGAGTATGTGACCGTGGCCCGCAGGTAGTGGCCCTCGCCGTCGTTGTCGCCCCCGGAGACCACGTCGGCGGTAACGGACGGCGTGTAGGTGCTGGACGTTGCTCCGGAGATGTCGTCCCAGTCGGGTTGCTCGGCGTCCGGGTCTTCCGACCGCTGCCACTGCCACGACCGGCCGCCGATGCTGCCGTCGGGGTCTGTGAGGGTGGCCGTGATCTGCACCTCGGGCTCAGGCACCTCCTCCGGCGAGAAGGTGATCTCCCCCGGCTCCTCGACGTCGGCCACTTCGATGATCACATCATAGGTGACGTCGATCTCATCGTCGTAAATCTCCCTGCCATTGCTGAACGCCTTGCCGTCGCTCAGGGTGAGGGTCAGGCACAGGGATTTGCTCGGACAGTCGGGATCATCGGAGCTCATGGTCTCGTAATCCAGTGCCTCGATTGCCCGTAACTGTGCCGTGTACCCGGGGTATTTAATTCCGCTGTAAGTAAACGTAGTTGGTTCGTCGGACGGGAGGATCTCGAACAGATCGGAGTCCGGCCCGGCCTGGATTCCAAAGATGAGCACCTCGCCATCCTTGTCGGTAACCGTGATTCCCTCAAGTGATTTCATATCATCATCAGTAGGGGTACCCCCCACCTCGGTGTCCCGGCCCGCCGGGCCCTCCGGTATGGTCTGGGTGGTCCCGGAGCGGAACCTGGGCGGCGCAATTTCGCGCTCGTCCATCGCCGCGTCGGTGTTGTCGCTCTCCGCCGTCTTGCCTGAGTCCAGGCGGTCGGTGTAGGTAACCGTAGCGCGTATCTCTTTGCCGGTGTCGTCCTCATCGACGGTGTATGTCTTCGTCAATGAAGTTACGTCCTGGCCGGTGAGTGCCACCCAGTTCATTTCCCCAGGGTTACGCCTCTCGATTACCCAGTCGATGGCGCTGTCAGTGAGCAGAGTCGGTATGGTGTCCTGGTCCGACAGAGTGAACTCCAGGACGTCATCCACCTGGAGGTCGCTGCCGACTATTTCCTGGCAATTCCTCGTATGGACCACTGCGATGGCGCCCGCTTCCTCCTCATCGGTGACGGTGATGGTGACATCGTATTTTCCGGCCTTAGGACTGGTGTCATCGTCCGTGGCAACCACCGTGATGTTGTAGACGTTGTCCCCGCCCTGGTCCCGCGGATCTTCGTAGCTGGGCAGAGGGCCAACGTTAAGGGTGGAGTCCTGCTTGAAGGTCAGGACGCCGGTCGAGGGGTCGATATTGAAGTCATCGGCATCATCGCCCGTCATCAGCGACCATTCGAAGGTGTCCCCGGCGTCGTAGTCGACGGCCATGAAAGTGTGGACATCCGCAACGGTGCCTTCGAAGTAGAAATCCACCTCCGGGTAGTCGTCTACGGCATCCTCTCGGATGTCCGGCCGCTCGTTGACGTCGGTGACCGTTACGGTGACGGGGTATTCGGTGACGTTCGTCTCGTTGGGGACAGATGTACTACCGTCCGTCGCCTTGACGACGATGTTGTAGACGTTATTAGTGCCATCGTCGTCCGGAATTTCGAAGTCGGGCCTCTGGGCGAATGACAGGACGCCTGTCGAGCTGTTGATGCTGAAGTCCGCCAAGTCAGTCCCATCCAGGGACCACGCGATTGATTCGTTCTCCTCGTCGCGGGCAGTATAGGTCTCGACAGTGAGGACCGGAGACGTGGCATCGTATTCGATTTCAGCGAAGCTCGGCGCGTCGCTCCCTGCGGTAATTTCAGGCGTTTCGTCCACGTTGGTGACGGTAACAGTGACGGGGTAGTCTGTAGTGTCGGTTCCGTCATACGCCTTTACAATGACGTCATACGAATTGTTCGTGTCGAAGTCGGCAGGAATTTCATGGTTGGGGCGGGCGGCGAAACTCAACACGCCCGAATTGGTGTCGATGGTGAAGTCATCCGCGTCGGTACCGCCCTTCGACCACGTGATGGTGTCTGCCGGGACATCCTCGTCCGTGTAGTTGTAGTCCACTATTGTCAAGTCCGCCGTATTGGCGTCGTATTCGATCTCGGCTTCGCTCGGGGACTGACTCCCGCTAACCACAGGCGGATCGTTCACGTCCTGCACCGAGACAGTCACAGTGCGAGAAACGTTCAATGTGCTCGTTCTATCGGTGGGAATACCGTTGTCTGCCACCTGCACGGTCACAACGTAGTCGTTGTGTGAGTCCGCGTCGTGGGGCATCTCGTAGTTGGGCGACCCCTTGAACTTGAGCTCGTAGTTCCCGCCGTCCTGGCACAGCACTGGGCCTGCGACAGTCTCCGGCCAAGGTCCCAGCCCAGAATGAACTGAAACCAGATTTCCGCCGTTTGACGGCATGGAGGGGAAGACGTGAGTGGCCGATTGACTGGTTGATCCGGGGGGCGATGACAGCATCAACTGTACGGCATCACGTGCCTCCTGCCGGCCTGCAACCGAGGGCCGAAACAGCCGAGAAACCAGATCTGGGGAGCCTCATCGGAACTTGTCTTGAACGACTATTCATTCAGGGGCAATTGTCGGTATTGCGGCTTTCCGTCGAACTCAAAGAGTGTAACGCAAGGACATTAATCTAGCTCGCAGGAGTAGCCATTTCCACAAGCCTTGCCAACGCATTCACGAGCCGCATCTGGCGTGGTGTGCTGCAGCGCACTCTCAGCAGTCCTGGGCTTGCCACCACCAAGGCCAGGCACCGCGCCCGGCTGGTGGCGACGTTGAGTCGGTTCAGGCTGTAAAGAAATTCCATGCCGTGCGGTGCATCCGCAGAGGAACTGGTCGCCATGGAATAGATCGAGATCGGCGCCTCCTGCCCTTGGAACTTGTCCACGGTCCCAATGCGAAAACCAGGCAGAGCCTCGCTGAGGGTTCTCACTTGGGCGTTGTAGGGCGTGATCAGGAGCACATCGGTCTCCTTCAGGATGTGGGTATTCCCGTCGGCGTCAGTGTATGTGGGAGCTGATTCAAGGAGCCTTCGGACGAGTTCCGCAACCTCGTTTGCTTCCGCGGGCGACTCGCTTGTCTGGCTGCTGTGAGGCACCGGTAGAAATCTGATCCCTGTTCCCGCCAGCGGCGGGGTGCCAGTCAGGTCGATTGATTCCCGACCAGGATGGGAACCAAGTCGCCCGTCGTAAAAGACCTGCGAGGTGTAGGCGCTGATCTCGGGGGCAAGCCTCCAGGTGCTGCCGAGAAAGATGCCAAACCCGTCTGGCATCACTCCTTCGCCATCGAGAACATGGGCCAGGACCGAACGCTCAGCTCCCGGGGGATGTGTGCCCTGCAGCGGCTGATTCAGCTGCTGTGGGTCGCCCAGAAGCACGAGGTTTCTGGCACATAGCGACGCCGCAACAGCATCGGCCAGCGACATCTGCCCAGCTTCGTCGATGAACAGATAGTCCACGCCTCCAACCATATCCTCCCGTGACCAGAGCCAAGTTGTCCCGCCAACAACATCAACTGAGCCCCCCGCCAGCGCGTCCCGAGCAGCCTCATTCTTTTTCAAATGAATGGCCGCTTCGAAGGCGGGGGCATCGTTTGCTCGCTGTCCTATTCTTGTCGAGACTCCTCGGCCGGCCGCTGCGGCCGCGACCTTGGACAGCAGCTCTCCTATCACCTTGTGGCTGTTGGCCGTCACGGCCACTCGCGAGCCCCTTTCCACCAGATCAACGATCATTTCTGCGCCCACGGTGCTCTTTCCTGTGCCAGGCGGTCCCTGAATGGCCAGGTAGCTTTCGTCGATAACGGGTACAAGCCTGCGCGCTGCCTCCTCGGGCGGTTCGCCAGGGATCAGCAGATCCTGTCCTGAATCTTCATTGAATCGTGGTCGGCGCCTTGTAAGGAGGTCACGTGCAGCACGGAAATCTCCTGGTCCGTCAATCTCGTGATTGAGCACCCATTGAGCAAGGCGCTGAAG
This sequence comes from Dehalococcoidia bacterium, assembly GCA_965262865.1. Taxonomy (GTDB): domain Bacteria; phylum Chloroflexota; class Dehalococcoidia; order Lucifugimonadales; family UBA3495; genus VXOI01. The sequence continues at coordinate 2,884,418 of OZ253565.1, read as the reverse complement.
GCTCTGTGGTTTGGGCGTTGGGCGTACGAGGTCAAAGGGGATCAGGGACTTGGCCGTCGGGGCAGGGCGGCTGTTGCCGCACTTAATTTCGATCACCCCCTGCTCGTCATCGAGCAGAACGACAGTCCCGACTGGGCTGAGAGTCTCAGGATCATGGGGCTGGCTATCCAAGCCTACTGCGTGTTCCTGCGGAGGAAATCTGAAGCGGTAGATCGTTGAACGCGCCCGCGGTGCCGGGTCGGGCCGGTGGGATACAATGGTCAGATTGGCCAGTGCATCGCGGTCCTCGAGACGTTCTTCGTCCGTCAGTTCATTTGCGAGATGAAAATACCGCCACCAGAATGCTTTGGACTCCCGCCTGTGCCAGTTCAGGAGTTGCCCCAGCAACCACTGCCCCCGGTCAACATCCCCCATCTGCTCCACCGCATTGGGCAGGCCTGAAATCAGGGCGTCGACCAGATCGTTCACTGCCTTCTGGGCATCACTGTCCTCCCTGTCATCCATCTCGAGAGCACCTGGACGGACCAGGTCATAGCCAAGTTCATCAGCCAACTCAGCCCTCTGGCCCTCCAGCCAGTCCCTGAGGTGCAGGGTGGATATGCAGTCGTCACGGTTGTATTCCTCAATGCGCTTCAGCAGATCCTCACGCTCATCTCCCTGCCCCAGTTCGAGCCAATTCTCAAACTCGACTATGCTGGTGCCTGCGTCCCGCAGGTCTATGGTCCGGCCAAAACCATAGAGTGGTTCGAGGCGCTTGATCGAGTAGCTTTCGACGGATGCCCGCACTCCCTGGCGAACCGCGCGGTAAAGATCCACAAAGACGTCTCCTCTCAGGAGCTGGTCAACCTCTTCCTCGCGAGTGCCGTAGCGGCCGGCGAGCCGCTTGACCGCTGAGGGCTCGTAGGGAGCGTAGTGATAGATGTGCAGGTGGGGGTCCGCATCAAGGCGGTCCATCACCAGATCGATGAACGCTTCGAATGCCCGCCGTTCACCGCTCGTCGTGACAGTCCCTCCCTCGATCGACCAGAAACTGTGAAATAAAGGCTGCCCGTCTTCGTCCCTGCGGCCAGGCTCAATAATTCCGAATAGGTATTCGATCCCATCCACTTCGTCGGTGCCGAAAAACGGATCTCCCTCAATGTCAAAAAACAGGTCCCCGGAGGATGGTTCCGGAAGCGCCAGCAACCCGTGGTTGGGAATCGGGTTCCCATCACGGTCCCTGGGTGGGCTGACTCTCTCGGAGATCACCTCGCCAGCTTCTTCGCCACGCACCTGAATGCTTGCCTGGGCCTGGATCTTCCTCAGGGCATCTCGCCCGATTCCATCCAGCCTTTCGGGAAGGTTCTGAGTGGACTCGGCAAGTGCCGCCCGGGTGGTGACGCCCGTGTCGCGCAGTGCTTGCCTCTGTCTCGAGGTGATGTTTGCGACCAGTAACAGGTCGTCTTCAGCACGCCATTGAGCGATGCACCGGAGATTCCACCGGCACACTCCGCAGTGTTCCACTGGCTCCGGATCGGTGGAAAGCGGAAAAACGGGAGTCCCGTTGTGAACCGCCTCTAATTCCCGGGCTATCATCCTGTAATAAGCCGCATAGTCCTTTACGCGAAAGGAGACTGTTCCACCCGTGGCGCCTCCGAGGGCGAGGTGCATTTCCTCGGGCTCACAGCCCTGCAAATCATTCAGCAGGTCCGAGTACATACAGAGCTGGATTATGGCGGAGGCCTTTGCGTGCCTGGCAAGCTTGGTATCCCAAACTTCGTAGCTCCATTCCCCGAAGTCGCTGCGTCGTTTCACCCGCCTCAGAAAATCAGCGTATCCCAGCCTGCGACCGTCGAATAGCACCGCTTGATAAACGATGTCAACTCCTGTTCGCATCGCCTCAAGCGTCGCATGTCTACCCTTGACCAAGCGTTTCGCAAAGGGCATTTCCGAATCGACCTCGATCCGCGCAACCTCAAAACCGTCCAAGAGCAGGGACTCCAGGAAGCGCTCCTCGTGCTGCAGACCACGCTGGGCAATCCGGTCCAAGACTGGATCGTTTCGATCTGGTCTGTCGAGGTGACCCGATGCCACGGCACGTTCCAAGTTCGTCAGGTGCCCGCATTCAAGAAACCCCACGAGATCTGTGGCGGAGTACACCAAGCGATCGTCGACGATTTCCATATACTGCCGTCTCCTACAATGCCATATGCTCAGGTTAGCTTATACCTAATTAAAGTATGTGCGCGCAGCAGAACCAAGGAGGAAGTTGTGGCGAATTGAATAGCTAACAATTAAAGATGGAACACCACCGCTCTGCAGGAACCCACAGGATAATAGCCGACTCTATAGACGCTGCTGAGATTTGACACTAACAATCGTATCTGACTCTCCGCATGGCTGTGAACGGGGAGGGGACGAGCATTCAAGAAGCCACCGTCATTCCCGATTGGCTGGGACTGGGTGCGCAATATGACGTCTTAGTCGAGGCCACCAGGTTACCAGAGACGATTCCTGCCACGGCACCTCCAGCCGAAACCCCTCATTACCGTCATCCGACAACTCTCGATACCGGAGATTGTTAAGAATATCTGCTTCCACCAAGGGAGATTGACCCAGCCATTTGGGCTTACTATCATCAAGATAGGCAGGTACTCGGATGATTGGGCCTGTCAATGCCACGGAGAGGTGTCTTGAAAATCCTGCAGGTGATTCACGGCTACCCGATGCGCTACAACGCGGGGTCCGAGGTCTACACGCAGGGCTTGGCGCAGGCGCTGTCGGATCGGCACGAGGTCCACGTATTCACCAGGCAGGAGAACGCCTTCCTGCCCGAGTACGCCTTGCGGGAGGACAGCGACCCGTCGGCGCCGGGAATCAAGCTGCACGTCATCAACATGGCGAGGGCCAGGGACGGCTACAGGCACCAGGCGGTGGACGACGCCTTCGCCAGTGTCCTAGATGAGGTCAGGCCGGATGTGGTGCATATCGGGCACTTGAACCACCTGTCCACCTCCTTGGTATTTGCAGCTAGGGACCGGGGCGTGCCGGTGGTGTTCACGTTGCACGACTACTGGCTAATGTGCCCACGGGGACAGTTCATCCAGATGTACCCCGAAAACCCCGCCGACCCTTGGGCTGTCTGCGACGGGCAGGTCGACGGCAAGTGCGCGGAGCGCTGCTACTCGCGGTACTTTTCCGGAGATCAGCAGGAGTACGAACTGGACGCCGACTACTGGACCCAGTGGGTGGGACGGCGAATGGCGCACATCCGCGAGATCTGCGACTCGGTGGAGGTATTCGTCGCGCCGGCGATGTACCTGTTGCGCCGGTTCAGGGACGAGTTCGGGCTCCCCGAAGAAAAGCTCGCCTATCTGGATTACGGCTTTCACCTGGACAGGATGGCGGGCCGGAAGCGGGTCGAGGGCGAGCCCTTCACCTTCGGCTACATCGGCACCCACATCCCGGCCAAAGGCGTGGACCACCTGATTCAGGCCTTTGGTAAACTGTCCGGCGAGTCCAGGCTCCGGATCTGGGGGCGCGACCGAGGCGTCGAGACCGCGGGCCTCAGGACTCTGGGCCGCAATCTGCCTAGGTCTGCCGGAGACCGGGTCGTGTGGATGGGTGAGTACCGCAATCAGGACATCGTTCCGGACGTGTTCAGCCGTTGCGACGCCATCGTGGTGCCGTCCATCTGGGCTGAGAACTCGCCCTTGGTGATTCACGAGGCCCAGCAGGCCCGCGTCCCGGTGATCACGGCCGACTATGGCGGGATGGCCGAGTACGTCCACCACGAGGTGAACGGTCTGCTCTTTGCCCACAGGGACCCAGAATCGCTGGCTCGCCAGATGCAGCGGCTGTCCGACGACCCGGAACTGGCTATGCAACTGGGCAACCGGGGGTACCTGCAAGTGGCGAACGGTAACGTCCCGGACATCAGGGACCACGCCCTCGCCGTGGAGCAGATCTACGAGAGACTGGTCCGCGAAAGGAGGACGTGATGACAACGCTCAGCAAGGCGGCGCCAGTGACCGGACCCTCGTCAAGCGTCAGGCCGGGGCCGTGGAGAATCACCTTCGACACCAACCCCGACGACTGCAACCTGCATTGCATCATGTGCGAGGACCACTCCCCGTACAGCACGACGCAACCCGACCGTCTCAGTGCGGGACTACCCAGGCGCCGCATGGACATAGACCTGATCCGCCGTGTCCTGGCCGACGCGGTGGGCACGCCCCTACGGGAGATCATTCCCTCCACCATGGGCGAGCCGCTGCTGTACCGGGAATTCGACGAGATTCTGGACCTCTGTGCCCACTACGGAGTCAAGCTCAACCTGACAACCAACGGTACCTTTCCTCGACGGGGAGCCAGAGCCTGGGCCGAGCGCATCGTGCCCGTCACATCCGACGTCAAGGTGTCCTGGAATGGTTCCACCAAGGAGACCCAAGAAAGGGTGATGCAGGGCACAAGGTGGGAGACGGTCCTCGAAAACGTCCGCAACTTCATCGCCGTCCGGGACGAACACGCGGCCGGAGGCGGCAACCGCTGTCGGGTCACATTCCAGCTCACTTTCATGGAAATCAACTACGTAGAACTGCCCGATGTGGTGAGACTGGCCGCCGAAATGGGGGTTGACCGGGTAAAGGGCCATCACCTGTGGGTGCATTTCTCTCAGATTAAGGACCAGTCCATGCGCCGCAGCCCGGAGGCCATCGAGAGGTGGAACGCCACCGTGGACGCGGCATACCAAGCTGCGGAGGGGCACCGGTTGCCCGACGGGAGCCGGGTGTTGCTGGAGAACATCTTCACGCTCGATGCCGCCGCCGAGGGCGAGATAGCAGCCGGTGCGGAGTGCCCGTTCCTCGGTCAGGAGGCCTGGGTGGCTTCCGACGGCAGGTTCAATCCCTGCTGCGCGCCCGACGCCCTGCGCCGCACGCTGGGCGACTTCGGCAATGTCAACAACACCAGCCTGCACGATATCTGGCAGGGTGATGCCTACAGGGACCTCCGGTCCAGCTACATGGAGAAGCCGCTGTGCCAGGGATGTAACATGCGGAGGCCGGAAGGCCCGTGAGCGGCAACTGGCCGGACTACCGGATATCGGTGGACGGCACCCACCACGTCCGCGATGGGATGCCCGCATATGCGGCGCGGTTCCTGGAGGTGCTGAAGTTCCACGTGCCTGGCCTGGCGCCGGTGCTGGATGACTCGGGCGCCTACCACATCACCCCCGACGGGCTGTCGGCCTACGACTCGCGCTACCTCAGGACCTTCGGATTCTACGAAAACCGCGCCGCTATCCATTCCGCAGATGGATGGTTTCATGTCCTGCCCGACGGCAGTCCTCTCTACCCCGAGCAATATGCCTGGTGCGGCAACTTCCAGGAGGGCCGTTGCCCGGTGCGCCTTCCTGACGGGCTGTATTTCCACATCGACGAGAACGGCATTCCTGCCTATTCCGAACCCCACCGCTACGCCGGGGACTTCAAGGACGGCTACGCGGTCGTGCAGCGAGACGATGGGCGGCACAGCCATATCGACGAGTCTGGCGTGCTACTACATGGCCGGTGGTTCCTGGACCTGGACGTGTTCCACAAGAACTTTGCCCGTGCCCGGGACGAGCAGGGCTGGCATCACGTCGATACTCACGGACAGCCGCTGTACCGGGACCGCTACAGGAACGTTGAACCCTTCTACAACGGTCAGGCCAGGGTGGAGGGCGTCAATGGGTCGCTGTCGGTCATCGGAGAGACGGGCGAGACCCTGATGGAATTGAGAGGCCCGCTGCGCTCCCCATTAGAAGAGTTGTCCGGCGACATGGTGGGGATGTGGAGGACCCAGGCCATACGGGCCGCGGTGGAACTTGGAGTATTCGAGACACTGCCGGGCTCGGCGCAGGTCATCGAGAGGTCCCTTAAACTGGCGGACTCCGTGGGAACCCGGCTGATGCGGGCCCTCGCCGAGATGGGGCTTGTCAGGCTAGATGACAATGGCGTCTATCACTCCACCGAAAAGGGCGCCCTGCTGCGAGGCTCGCACCCACTTTCGCTGGCCGATGCCGCCTCCCTATGGGGCAGTGAGACCTATGCGGCCTGGGCCGAGGCGATGTACTCCCTGCGGACCGGGCGCTCCGCATTCAGGAAGCTGTACGGACAGAACCTATTCGAGCACCTGAGGGAGAGGCCGGACCAGTTGCGCTCATCCCACAGGGCCTTCGCCAGCTATGCACGGCACGATTACCAGTCATTGGCAGAAGCTTGCGACTTTGGAACGCACAGCCATATCCTCGACGCGGGCGGCGGGACCGGAGAACTGGCCTTTGCCCTGCTCCGCGCTTACCCTGACCTGACGGCCACCGTGATGGACCTCCCGGAGGTGGTCCGCGAAGTTGAGCCTCCGCACGATTTGAAGGGCCGATGCCGATTTGCTGCCGGAGACTTCTTCGAGCAGTGGCCGCTCCGGTCCGATGCAGTGGTGCTGGCACGGGTGCTGCATGACTGGCCCGACGAGTACGCGGTCCGCATCCTCGCCCGGGCCAGGGAGGCGATGCCGAAGGGCGGTGCGCTTTACGTGATCGAGATGGTGCCGGACGTCGACACTCGCTCCGGTGGCCTGCTGGACCTGAACATGCTGATCGTGGCCGAAGGCGCGGAGCGCGCTGTGGACCACTTCCGGCGCCTGCTGGACAGAGCCGATTTTGAGCTTGTCGAGGTAATTCCGACCCGTTCGGTAAGCTCGCTCATTAGGGCGAGGGCGATTTGACCGTGCCAGATCCTGTGGCTTCCATGCTCGAGCAGCTGGCCACGGTCCCCAACGGAGTGGACGTTGCGTTGGTCATTAGGCACGCCGAGCGTGAGGACATCCTGGCTGGCACCTTCGGACATGACGTGAACTTGACCGCCGAGGGGTCTCAGGCAGCGGAACAGCTTGGTGCGGTCCTGTCGTCAAACAGGGCGCTGAGCGTGCTGTCCAGCCCGGCACCCAGATGCGTCCAGACCGCGCAGGCGATCCTGCGGGGCACAGGGTCAACAGCCCAGGTCGTGACGGACCGACGTCTCGGAGACCCTGGCGCTTTCGTTGTCGATGCCGATGCCGAGCCCGCCGGCCCGCTCTTTCTGGAGCTTCCCATCCCCGAAATCGCCCGCCGCCAACTCCAGAATGAGACGCCCTTGCCGGGAATGCGCCCGACCTCAGAAGGGGTTGAGATTCTCCTGGAGTTGGCATCTACCCCTCTGGGTGGAAATAATCAGCTCTACGCTTTTGTAACCCACGACATCATCCTGTCGGTCTTCGTGGCCAGTATCATCCGTCGCCCCTTGGAGGATGTCGATTGGCCGGGCTATCTTGAAGGATTGCTCATGTGGCGTTCCGCAGGGCGTCTCCATTTCTCCTGGAAAGGGAGAAATGGTCACGTTGCCCAATTCACGGGGTGAACAAGTCGCTTCTGCACGGCGATGAACAGACTGGCGTCCTATTGGTGGCGCCGTGCCACCAATCGATGAATCGGGTGTCCCACAGATGGCATTCTGTACAAATGCCGGCGAGTCCGGTAGGCTACTGATCAGACCCCAACACTGCTGCGGCAGTCTTCATGACTGTCGCAAAGTCGTCCCAATAGACTGCGGTGTTAAATTCAAGGGTCGGGATACGAATAGTGAGTGTCCAAGAATGCCCCATCGCCAATGAGGTTACCACGGTCAACTACCACCTGTGGAAATCGTGCAATATGAGCTGCGGTTTCTGCTTCGCAACCTTCCTCGACCTACCTCTCCACGGCGCCGCCTGCCTCCCCCAGAACGACTCGATCCGCCTAATCACCCTCATCGCCGAGGCCGGTTTCCGCAAGATCAACTTCGCCGGTGGCGAACCCACCCTCTGCCCCTGGCTCCCCGAGTTGATTCACTATGCCAAGTCACTGGGCCTGACCAACTCGGTGGTGACCAATGGTTCCAGAATCACGGAGGCGTGGCTGGACGGCCTCGACGGCTCCCTCAATATCCTGGCCCTCAGCATCGACAGCGTGGACGCCGAAAGCCAGCAAAAGATCGGCCGTAAGGTCAAGGGCAAATCGCCCATGACCAAGGCGGATTACCTGAGCATTGGAGAAAGCGCAAAGGCCCGCGGCATACGCCTGAAGGTCAATACGGTGGTGAACCGCCACAATGTCGCCGAGTACTTTCGATCCTTCATCAGGGCCATGGGTCCCGAGAGATGGAAGATATTCCAGGCGTTACCGGTGGAAGGCCAGAACGATCTCCGCTTCAACGAGTTCGCAATTGGCCGGGATGAATTCGACCTCTATCTGGACCGGAACCGGTGGGTCGAAGGGGACGGCATCAGGGTGGTATCCGAGAACAACGATGCGATGACGGGCAGCTACCTGATGATCGACCCGCGGGGCTGCTTCTTCGATAACACCAAGGGGGAATACACATACAGCAGTCCAATACTCTCGGTGGGCGTGGAAACCGCTCTGACTGAGATCAGGGTCTATCCAGATCGCTTTAACGAGAGAGGTGGTCTTTACGAGTAGACCGTCGGGTCTGGAATAGCCGGACGATTACCCCAAGACGGCTTCCGGCTACTCAAACACGAAACAGCCGGTGTTGCACATAGCACCGGTTGTTTCGGTAACTCAAGACGAAAGATCAATGAGTTTTCTGGAGACCCACTCTGCAGTCAGTGAAATGGCCTGCCCGGGAGGGACTTGCGGGCTGTACCCAAGCACCCGCCGGGCCTTCTCGGTGCCGAACGCCTCCCGCTGTCCCTCTTCCCCCGGCCGGTAGTCGGCGTATTCAAATGGCACTTCTGAGCCAGCGGCAGTCTGGCACATTCTGGCGAGTTCCTCGATGGTATGCTCCTCTCCGAAGCCGACATAGAATTTCTGTCCCACCACCTCTTCAACGGGAGCCGCAATGGCGAGCATCCAAGCCTGGACCACGTCGTCGATGTAGGTCAGATCACGGGTCTGCTGACCACCTTCAACGACAATGGGCCTGCCGTGCAGGGCATTCCACAGCCACTTGAAAATGAAGACTTCGCGGCGCATGTTGGGGCCGACGACAACCCCTGTAGAAAGCACCACCGAAGGAATGCCATAGGCTCGGTGCCAAGCCCACATGGCCAACTCGGCGGCGGCCTTGGAGAACCCGTAGGGGTTGTGGGGAGTGAGAGGGTGTTCCTCGTCCATAGGCAGGTAGAGGGGCCGCCCCAGCTCATTGCCGGAGCCCGCGAACAGGACCTTGGAAACACCGACCGCATGACGCACCGCCTCCAGCAGGTCCACCGTCCCGCCGATGTTCTGCATTGCGGTGTACCGGGGTGAATCGAAAGCCATCGGAGTGTCGGGCTGAGCCGCCAGGTGCGCCACCACAGAATGTCCTTCAACATCCGAGGGCCGGATGTCTTGGACACTCTTCCAGAGGTAGCGGAAGTTGGGGTCGAAAAGATCTTCCTGAAGGAGGCCGGCATGGCTAGGAGCAACCACGTCGATGCCAGTGACGCTGTAGCCTTTGGCGAGCAATTCCCTCGATAGGCTGGATCCAGCGAAACCCGCTGCTCCAGTGATGAGAATACTTCTCTCAACGGGCATCTGGCACCTCAGCAGCCGCGTGTAACGTCTTGCGGCATCACGCCCCGCCCGACGCCAACGTACTCGAACCCTGCCGCCCTCATGATCGACGGATCAAGGGCGTTCCTGCCGTCGAAGACAAACTTGGGAGAAGCCATGCCGCGGCTGAGAGCAGCCCAGTCTGCCTCGACAATCTCGCTCCATTCGGTCATGACCACGGCAACCTGTGTTCCAGTGGTGGCGGTCAACACATCCGTGGCGACCTGCACGCCACCAAGTAGGAGCGTGTTCTCGCCGTTCCTGACGTTGGGATCATATACAGCCAATCGAGCTCCCTCCTTTGCAAGGGCGCGAGTCAACTTCACTGCTGGGGCCTCGGTCAAGTCGCCAGTTCCGGGCTTGAAGGCCAGGCCGAGGATTGCGACTTTCAGCCCGTGAAGGTTGGCGCCGAACCGTTCTCTGAGAGCGCGGAGCGGAAGTTGCCACTGTCGATCGTTGATGTCCATCACGGCAAGGAGCAGGTCGGAACCGGCACCGGATTGCCGGGCGAGATGCTCCAGGGCGCCGATGTCTTTGGGCAGGCAGGGCCCACCGTAACCCACTCCGACAAATATTCTGGCACCAGACCTAGGGTCTAAGGCCAGGCCCTCTCTCACGTCGTCAATTGATGCCCCTGCTCGGTCGCAGAAGGCGGCGATCTCGTTCATGAAAGAGATGCGGGTAGCGAGAAAGGCGTTGCTGACATACTTGATCATCTCTGCCGTGGTGATGTCGGTGGCCAGCACCGGGGCGTCGATGTTGCCGTAGAGACGGCGCACCGCCTCCAGAGAACGAGCGTCGCCGTGGGTAGTCCCGATGACAATGCGGTCAGGACAGTCCCAGTCGGCAAGCGCCTGTCCAGCCCGGAGGAACTCGGGGTTGGCGGCGTAACCGATACCGGTGCCGTGCAGCTCGCTTTGGATGATGCTGTTGCCGGTGCCCGGAGGCACCGTGCTTTTCATGGCCACCACCAAGTAACCTGTGCACCTCTCCCGCACCCAGCGTACGGCAGCATGCACTTGGCCCAATTCCGGAACATAGCTTTCGCCTGGAGGCGTTCCCACCGCTATAAGGGCGACCTCCCCAAGGTCCTCGTCCACCTCGTTGCAGTGCCTGAACCGGATGTTGCCCGCCGTGAGCGCGACCTCGAGTCGTTCCGCCAGCTCCGGTTCGTATCCGTCGTATATCCCGGCGCCGAGCGCCTGCACCTTGGCCGGGTCAACGTCAGTCGCCAGCACCTCGTGTCCGGAAAGTGCAAGGCTTGTGGCGGCGACGATCCCCACATGACCCAAGCCAACAACTGCTACCTTCAAACCGTAGACCCATCCGCCATTGAACTGTCGCCAGGGTACCGGCGCTCACTACAAGCGGTTCCAGCGGTCTCACGACCCTGCACGACTGGAGTGTTCATGCTGCCCAGGGTATTGTATCCATCCTCGCGTCCACAGTCCTATCCACCATCCCAAGGAATTCCGCGATGGACGATCTTGGTATCAGACAGCCAGACTGAAGAGTTAGGTGCTGGAATCGCTGCAAAATGCTAACATAATTCCATATTTCCACAAATAATGGGAACCTGCCATGAAAGTGATAAGCGTCGCCGTCGACGATGAGACTCATCGGCTGGCCAAAATCAAAGCTGCCCAGAGGGGCACCTCAATGTCCGCTATGCTGAGAGATTACCTCCTGCAGATTCTCGAGGAGGCTGGGGACCGGCCCCCCGAGGAAACCGAGCCGCAGCGCAGGGCGAGAATGCTCGACGAGGTGATGGCTAGGTTCGAGGCCGAAGGCGTGGGGCTCGATGCCAGTGAGAGACTGAGCCGGGAGGAACTGTACGACAGAAATGCGGCTCGCTGACACCAACATCCTCATCTACGCCGCCGATACCTCCCCAGAGGAGAGGCATAAGAGAGCCAGGGCCGCGGAAGTGCTGAAGGAAGAGGAGTTGTGCTTGTCGGTGCAGGTGTTCCAGGAGTTCTATCACCAAGCCACCCGGACCATGGGCCGACTTCGCATGACTCACGAGCAGTCCATGGCTTTCTTGGATCCCTTCATGGGCTTGCCCAGCGTGCCGGTAACTTTGGAACTGTTCAATAGGGCTGTTCAAGTTGCCGACCGGTACAGGATCCCCTATTGGGACGCGGCCATAATGGCGGCAGCAGGGATGCAGGGTTGCGACGCCGTCTACTCCGAAGACCTCAACGACGGGCAATCATACGACGGCGTCCTTGTGATAAACCCGTTCCGCTGACTGTGAGCGATGCGACGGATTGTCCAGTGGCCCTGCTTTCCGCGCCGTGGGAGTGACTTGTGATATGTAAAGTGAGGCCAGGCGAACTGGGGCCCGCCACAAGGAGAATTTTTCGAGTGACGGTCATGGCCTTGCTGGTCGGTGTTGCGGACAAGTTCGACCCAGGACCCGGTCAGTGTGAAAATCTATACCTGAATTCTTTGCATCGCTTTATGCTCCCTTGGCTGGATCACGCCGAGGCGGAGGGGTCGCAGACCATTTCGGTGCCAACCCCGAAAGTAGTGATTTTACGCTCCTCGTAAAGAACGCATTATTGCAATTCAGGTATACCTTAACCAATAATTCACCGGGCGTGGTACCAGTCTCCAATTCCTTCGTACCTGTATAAACACTAGCTGAGAGACTATTGGCTTCGCCGCTGCTCTTTGCGTACGAGATCCGGAGTACTGAGCCCTGCGAATGCATCACTGTCACTTATTCCCGAGACGGGAAATGAAACAGACCCTTGGTGGGTTACAGCAGCCAATTGAGAACCACACTTTGAGTTGGATGCCTCACAGGCGGTTAGCCCCGTCCAATCGTGGAACAATCCGACGGATCTTGATTTCAACACAACATATTCTTACTGCCGTATCTGAACACTGAGTACAGCATCCCGACGCTGAAGCCGCAAGGGCGCGAGTTGGTCTGGTACTGCGGCGACATCCCATCCGGAATTGTCGAATTCTCCGAGCAAGATAGTACAGCAGGAACGAATGCCATTTCTGAGGCAAACGATTCTGGGGGCAGATTGAATATTTTCCGAATATTTCAGCGATGGCTAAATGAACTGAGCGGCAATGCCAGGGCTGGAAGAGCCGTCCGCCAGCAGAGGAGGACGCGTGGCAGTCCCCCTTCAGCAGCGCCAATTTCTACCTTGCAAAAGCCGGTTTCCACCGGCCCACGCGAATTCACACGTTCCTATCAGGAGGACACCAGAACTCCTGCCGTTACTGCACTGAAATGGGTGAATTACGAAGAAAAGGCGGTAGTGGCCGGGCGCAACATCGGCGGGATGGTCTATCTTGGGCCGGACCCAAGACGAGGAGGCCTAACCGCGCTGTCGAGGCCCACTATTGTTCCAACTCTTCCGGTCGCAGACTCCGGACCTGATATTTCCGGAGATGGCATGCCATACTGGCCCCGCTACAGCGAGATCAGCCCAAGTGCCCGGGCAGCGTACCTTGACTGGCTGGCTACGGGCCGCTCCGACCTGCGATACGGAGTCGGGCATGTTTTTCTCTACTTCTATGGGCTGGAACGGCGCTTTTTCATTGACTCACCAGGTCCGCAAGAGCGTCGCGTCATAATTAACGAGGTCGACAGACTGCTCCAGATCTACGGAAATCACAGATCCGTCCGTCGATACTTTGAGTCTTTTCTTGACGCAGCGAGGGCGTCCTTAGCTACTGACGATGAGCTAAAGCCAAGGTTCTGGACCGCAGGGTACGAATTGCCTCTCGGCCTCCGCGTTGCCCTTGGCCGCAGGGCAAGCGACGGCCTGCCCCTGAACGCCGACTGGGCGCTGAGCTGGTACTGCGCCCATCCGGACTACACCCTACGGACGGCAGCATCTCGTGCATTCCCTGAATTCCAGGCCCTTTTCAGCGTCCTTTTTGCCGAACGGTATCCTGCCGGCATGAAGATGCCCATACCCAAGCGGACGCTTCATGCGCAATATCAAGCTGCGTCGTCGGAGTTTGAAGTCGGCCTCGAGGAATACATTGGAGCCGTGCCCGACATTTCCCGCATCACTCAACCCTTGAATGCTGCCAGGGCCTTGGTCGAAGAGGCCACTGACTCCCTGGACAAATACAGCCGGTTCCTGGGGCGCAATCCCAATGGAAGAGGGACGATAGAAGCACACGCACTGTTGCCCGAGCGTCTGTGGGAGGTATTCCCCAGCTCTGAGATGGACAGTCTACGCAAATGGGCCGGGGAAATCATCGACGCCGGAGGCCTGTGTCCCGTGGAAGCGGTCGTCGAACGCCTCGAGGGAGCAGTCCCCGAAAATATTGGAAAGCGGCAGTTGACCGATGCTGCCGATGCCTTGGCCCGCCTGTCGGTGGGCATGGCGCCCGATCCGAGATTCGCACTCCGTTCTCCGAAATGGGGAGAGCCTGTCGTTTTGTTCGGCCTGCCGGAGGGCGTTACCCGCCTGGAGACCGTCAGCGACAAGTACAGGAGCCTCCTGGTTTCAGTTGCCATAGGGAGTTTCGTAGCCCAAGCCGACGAATCGGTCGGTGAATCGGAATTGAACGCTCTGGCCGCAGCCATCGACCGGGATCCTGACCTCCCTGAGGGGGAGCGCTCCCGTCTGAAAGCGAATCTGAAATGGATGATGTCCGTGAGGCCGGACCTGTCACTGCTGCGAAGACATCTCCGGAATGCTTCCAGTGAGGCCTCCCACGAGTTGGGCCAGATTGCCCTTTCAATTGCGGCCGCCGACGGAGTGATCAGTGGAAGGGAGGTAGCCGCTCTTGAAAGACTCTACACCGCATTGGGTCTGGAGACTGGAGGAATTTACTCTGCGCTCCACAGCCTGACTTCGGCCGATGATCCCGTGACTGTAATGCCACCCGCGGAAGGCCAACCCGGGTTTGCCATACCACCGCGCCCTGACCCCGAAAGCCCGTTGAGCCTCGACGCAGACAGGGTCGCTGCTGTGATGACCAACACTGCGCGTGTCAGTGCCCTGCTGAACGAGATCTTTCAGGACGAGGAGCCGGAGGAGGAACCCACCGAGGACCATGGCCAAGCTGATAGTGAGTTCGGTGGTCTGGACGAAAAGCACGCAGCCTTTCTTGGTGAGCTAATCTCACGCCTCCACTGGGACGAGGACGAATACCGCACGCTGGCCCGCCAGTTCAGGCTCCTGCCGGAGGGTGCCATGGAAACAGTGAACGAATGGTCCCACGAGCGATTCGGCGACCTGCTGATCGAAGAAGATAATGGCTTTCTGATCAATTCCGAAGTTAAGGACGAAATCCTGGCCGTGGCGGAGTAAGGACGATGGAGAGACCCAGGATAAGAACCCGCGAACGGGACGCCATCGTCCGAGCCCTCAGTGCCGGTGTGGTGCCGAGAGTCGGACTGCAGCATATCCAGGTCGGCCGCAGCCGGGAAATTGAGGAACTCCTCAGGGACATGGACCGCATTGCGGAAGGCGGCTCCACCATCCGATTCATAATCGGGGAGTACGGGTCCGGAAAGACGTTCTTCCTGAACCTGGTCAGACAGATAGCCATGGAAAAGCGGATGGTCGTGCTGTCGGCAGACATTTCCCCGGATCGTCGGATCCACGCCACGGGCGGACAGGCCCGTTCCCTCTACGCTGAGATGGCCCGCAATACATCCACTATCAGCAGGCAGGACGGAGGGGCAATGCCATCGGTGGTGGAAAGGTTTGCCACCGAAGCCGTGAGCATGGCCGAGAAAACGGGACGGGATGCCAACAGCGTTATCCGTGAAAAGCTGGCGCACCTCGAGGAAATGGTCGGAGGGTATGATTTCGCAACCGTAATTTCCCGGTACTGGGAAGGATATGACGCCGGTAATGAAGACCTCAAAACGGCGGCGCTGAGGTGGCTCCGGGGGGAATATTCCACCAGGACAGAGGCCCGCAGAGATCTCGGGGTACGCACCATCGTCGACGACGCCAGCCTGTACGACCAATTGAAACTGATGGCCGGTTTCGCCAGGGAGGCGGGCTACCAGGGAATCGTGGTGTCGCTCGACGAGATGGTCAACCTGTACAAACTCGTCTCCTCACAGGCGAGGCAGTCCAACTACGAGCAGGTACTCCGCATACTGAACGACGTGCTGCAGGGCACCGCACAGCATATCGGGTTCCTGATGGGAGGGACTCCGGAATTTCTGATGGACACCCGTCGAGGCCTGTACAGTTACGCAGCCCTGCAGTCCCGCCTTTCAGAAAACACATTCGCGCGAGACGGGATGGTCGACCTGTCAGGTCCGGTCATACGGCTTGCCAACCTCACGCCCGAGGACATGTTCGTCCTTCTTACGAATATTCGCCGGGTGATGCAGGATGAAGACAACCAAGTCCCTGATGAGGCGCTCACTGCATTTATGACCCACTGTTCCACAAGAATTGGAGACGCATATTTCAGGACCCCCAGGAACACCGTCAAGGAATTCGTGAACATGCTCTCTGTGCTGGAGCAGAATCCCGGCGCCGACTGGCGCGACCTGGTGGGGTCTGCGCAGCCCGAAGACGACGGGAACCTGGACTCCGAAATGGTCGAAACGGACGAGGATGATGAACTCGTATCCTTCAAGCTCTAGCACATCCCCATCCGCCGCGTTCGACAGGCTCGCCGAACCGGTCCAACGCTGGATCTGGGACAGGGGTTGGGGGGAATTGCGCGATGTCCAGGAGCGGGCGATATTCACCCTTCTGGACGGCGAAAGAGACTTGATCATCGCAGCTCCCACCGCAGGGGGTAAGACCGAGGCGGCATTTCTTCCGCTCATATCCTCCGTGCTGGCCACACCGGGAGGCGGCGGATTCGACCTGGTCTACGTGGCGCCTCTCAAGGCACTCATCAACGACCAACTGGGACGAATGGAGGACCTGTGCAAGCGGACGGACTTGCCGGTCTACCCTTGGCACGGGGATATTTCACAGGGTGTGAAGTCCCGCGCCCGGGCCAATCCGAAGGGGATACTGCTGATTACCCCGGAATCCCTTGAGGCCATGTTCGTCCTCAGGGGCCTTCAGATTCCCTCCCTGTTCAGGGGTACCCGGGCCATCATCATAGATGAACTCCATGCGCTGTTGGACAACGAAAGGGGCGTGCATCTTCGGTCCCTTCTCAGTCGCCTGGAGCACGCCGTCAGCCGGAAGATCAGACGAGTGGGCCTGTCTGCCACATTGAGCGAGATGGAAATGGTCAGGGAATATCTGCGTCCGGGGAATCCAGAGGACGTCGACCTTCTAGAAAGCGATTCGGCTGGCGCCGAGCTCAGAATTCAGATTCGTGGCTATATCGAGGGGGATGACACGGATCCGGAGGACGACTCGGCCAAGCGGGAAGTGACAAAGCACCTGTTCTCTATTTTGAGAGGCAGACCCAACCTCGTCTTTGCCGGATCACGACAGAATGTGGAGTGGTACGCCGACGCCCTTAGAGAAATGTCTGAGAAAGCCAAGGTGCCAGTGGATTTTCTGCCCCATCACGCCAACCTCTCCCGTGAGCACCGGACCGACCTGGAAAAGAGCCTCAAAACCAGGCGCACAACCACCGCCATATGCACGTCCACGCTGGAACTTGGAATCGATATAGGCGACATCGAATGCGTTGCCCAGATTGGCCCTCCGTTTTCGGTGGCATCGCTCCGCCAAAGGCTCGGACGTTCCGGAAGGCGACCCGGGCAACCTGCCGTGTTGCGAATGTATGCGATCGAGCCAGAAACGCAGGCGGACTCCCACCCGTTGGAGCGCCTTCACCTGGATCTGGTCCGCTCGATCGCCATGGTGGAGCTGTTGAAAAAGAGGTGGTGTGAACCCCCTGCTCCCCAGGAGCTGCATCTATCGACCCTATGCCATCAGGTACTCTCCGTCATCGCAGAACGGGGAGGGGTGAATGCCGGACCGCTGTACGATTTGCTTTGCCGGACGGGACCCTTCAAAAAGGTAAGTCCACCAATGTTCGCGCGCCTTTTGCGCGACCTCGGTTCGGCGGAAACGGCATTGATTGAACAGGCACCAGACGGGACCCTCCTGTTGGGGCCTCAGGGCGAGAAACTCGTGGAGCATTACAGTTTCTACGCCGTGTTCCAAAGCACCGAGGAATTCAGGGTTGTAGCAAGGGGCAGGCAGATTGGTTCCTTGCCCGCCACTAACGTATTCGTTCCTGACATGACCATCATTTTTTCCGGCAAGCGCTGGCGCATCATCCAGGTACACAGCAAAGACCGTGTGATTGAGGTTTCCGAGGACAGGACGGGCCGTCCGCCTCCCTTTGGCGGAACCGGCGGCCAAGTACATGACCGCATCATTGAGACTATGCGGGACGTACTCGCCGAGAAGGAGATTCCTGCGTATCTTGATGGTGTCGCCGCACGTCTGCTGGAAGGCGCAAGGTCCGAATTTCTACGCCTCAATCTCGACAAGTATTCAATTTGCAGTCTCGGTGAGAAGAACGCCTTGGTCGCCACATGGACGGGGACCGTCAAGACTACCACGCTGGCGCTGTTGCTCAGGAATTTGGGGTACACGGCTTCGGTTCACCATGGGTTCTTGGAAGTTGAAAGCAAATCAACTGACAAGTCAGTTGAATCAGCGCTGCGAGGCATTGCGGAATCTACTCAGGACATGAACCGCATTTCGCTGCCTGGAATCGAAGAATGCATGTCAGAGAAATTTCACCACTACCTTAGTTCCGGTCTGCTTTATGAAGACGCGGTCACGAGTGCCGTAGACTTGGCTGCAATGCCTCAGTTGGCCGGAAGCATAGCTGGAACGAACTAGCCGGTGGATACAGCTTGTGAACCTGCAACAGTTCAGTGAGCTACCAAAAATACAATGCACAGCATCCTCTGGACCCATGTCTTTCCCGTCTGCGACGACCCAGAAATTCTCCCCGGGAGGCTCTCACCCATGAACGCCCCGCACTCGTAGCCCTCTTCTACAGGTGCGAACTCGCTTAAGCTCTCTGGCCGTTCTTGTCCTCGGCCCTGCGTGGCGGCCCGGCTTGCGGCCGGGTACAATTCGGACCACTCCCAAGCCGCAGGAGGGTAGACGCCATGACTATGGATTCCGGCCTGTTGTTGGACATGTACCGCAAGATGGTAACCATCCGCAATTTTGACGCCAGGGCCGTCGAGGAGTTTCACGAGGGAAACATACCCGGCGTGGTCCACGCCTACATCGGCGAGGAGGCCGTCGCCGTGGGCGTGTGCTCCGCTCTCCGCACCACCGACCGCATAGCCAGCACCCACCGCGGCCACGGCCACACCATCGCCAAGGGCGCTGACATCAACCTGATGATGGCCGAGCTGTTCGGCCGCAGCAACGGCTATTGCCACGGCAAGGGCGGCTCGATGCACATCGCCGACTTCAGCGTGGGTATGCTGGGCGCCAACGGCATCGTGGGCGCGGGAATGCCCATAGCCACCGGCGCGGCCCTGGCCGCCAAACTGGAAGGCGGCGACGGCGTTGCGGTGGCCTTCTTCGGCGACGGCGCCTCCAACGAGGGGGCGTTCCACGGCTCGCTGAACCTGGCGTCCACCTGGAACCTGCCGGTCATTTACGTCTGCGAAAACAATCGTTGGGCCTCGGGCAACTCGGCGGCGGCCACGCTCTCGGTGGAGGATGTCTCGGTGCGGGCCGTGAGCTATGGTATGCCCGGCGTGACTGTTGACGGCACCGACGTTCTGGCTGTGTATGAGGCGGCACAGGCAGCGGTCCTGCGGGCCAGAGAGGGCGGCGGCCCCACCCTGCTGGAATGCAAGACCTTCCGCTGGCGCTCCCACTCCGAGTCGCGCGGCAACCCGCCGGACCCCCGTCCGGCCAGCGAGATCGAACTGAGCCAGTCCCACGATCCGGTAGCGGGGTTCATCGACCGCCTGGTGGAGCAGGGCGTGGCGACCAGGGAGCAGCTACAGCAGACCGACGAGGAAATCGCCGCTGCCGTCGAGTCCGCCATCGACTTCGCCAAGTCCAGCCCCCTGCCCAACCCCGAGGACGCTCTGACGGAGGTATTCGCCCCGTGATCGTTATTCAAAGGTAATCGTCAGTATCAGGATTCTGAAAAAGTAGCCTGAGACGTATTGAATTCTCCTCTCCCCTTGGAGAGGGTCAGGATGGGTGCAAATCATGCGAGAGATAACCTACGCCGAAGCGATGATGGAAGCGTTCCGGGAAGAAATGCGCCGGGACGACAGGGTGTTTCACATCTGCGGCAATCTGGGCCCGCTGGCCGGGTTGGTATCCGAGTTCGGCATCGAGCGGCTGCGGGCCTCGCCCATCTCCGAGGAGGCTTATGTCGGCGCGGGCATCGGCGCGGCAGGCAGCGGCTTCCGGCCCATCATCAGTCCGGGCATGATGACCTTTGCATTCACTGCCATGGACCAGATCGTAAACCAGATGGCCAAGATCCACTATATGTTCGGCGGGCAGGCACCCTTTCCGCTGGTGTTCCGCGCCTCAACCGGCGGCGGGCGTTCGGCGGCGGCGCAGCATTCGCAGAGTCCGCACCCCATGTTTATGAACCTGGCCGGCCTGAAGCTGGTCATGCCCTCCAACCCCTACGACGCCAAGGGCCTTATGAAGAGCGCCATCCGCGACAACAATCCGGTGGTGTTCTTCGATGACCAGATTATCGCGGCCCTCCCCGACCGGTTCCCGGTGCCGGAGGAGGAATACGTGGTCCCCATCGGAGAGGCCGACGTGAAGCGGGAGGGGTCCGACGTGACGGTGGTCGCTATCTCGAAAATGGTCCCGGAGGCTCTGAAGGCCGCGGAAGAGTTGGAGGCGGAAGGCATCTCCTTGGAGGTCGTTGACCCGCGCACGCTGGTGCCGATGGACACTCCGGCCATACGCCGGTCGGTACGAAAGACCGGCCGTGCTGTGATAGTGGACGAAGCCTGCATCACCGGCAGCGCCGCCGCCGAAATCTGCGCACAGATTGCGGAGGACCCGGAGACCTTCCGGGCCTTGAAATCGCCCCCGGTCCGCGTCTGCGCCCCCGACGTCCCGATTCCCTACAGCCCCATCATGGAGCAGTACTGCCTCCCCGACAAATACAACGTCATCGCTGGGGTGCGGAAGGCGCTGCAGTGACAACGACCGCAGCATCTCCCAGCGGAATTCTGCGCCAGAAAGAGTGCCGGCTGTCGTGAGCACTCCCGGGACTGGAGGGACCCCCTCAATCCTGGAAATAACCTGACCGGCTGCGTGCAGCACGCTGGCGATAACGAGTACGGCTCGCTGGTCATCACCCGTGTCAACGAGCAGTAGGAACTGCTGCGATGATTGGGCACGTCCAAAGCGGCCTATCCCTACTATCCCGACCGCTCTTTTCGGCTCAAGTAGGCCGACAACATCGATTCGTTTGTCAAGTTCAAAGGGACCAACAACTGCCAGTATGCCCACCTTGACGCCGACAGTGAGACCAACGTAACAGGCACATTCAAGCTGCGCACGCGACGCATCCTGGCCCCCCAGTTCACCACTGGGTTGTGAAGCTGCCTCGACCGCTATTCAGCCGTCGCCAAACCTGTCCCAGCAGCCGGTCGAGCCCATGACCCACGAGTTGCATGGCTACCTGAACCCAAAGCACGAGCAGTAATGAAAATCTAAGAGGGTGTGTGACAATTGTCGCAACTTGCCGAAACTTGCATTGGAGCAGCTTGGTGTGGTTTGCGGGTAGTCTGTAACTTTGGGGTATGGATCGAAGAGCGTATCCCACTGATTTGACCGATGCCCAGTGGGGCTTGCTGGAACCTCTGTTACCCACAGCTTCACCCAGGGGACATCCCCGAACTGTGCACCTGCGGGAGGTGGTGAACGGCATCCTGTACGTGTTGCGTGGCGGTATTTCCTGGCGAATGATGCCCCACGACCTGCCCCCTTGGGGCACGGTCTGGTGGTACTTCCGGAAATGGCGCAGGGACGGCACTTGGGAGCGGGTTTTGGAGGCACTGCGTCCCATGGTCCGGGAGAGCGAGGGACGGGATGCTACTCCCAGCGGGGCAATCATCGACAGCCAATCGGTGAGGACCACGGAAAAAGGGGGCCTCGCGGCTACGACGCCGGCAAAAGTGTCCGGGCGCAAGCGCCACATCGTAGTGGACACCACCGGTCTGCTCTTGGCCGTGGTGATTCACGCCGCCAACATCCAAGACCGAGACGGGGCCAAACTGGTGCTGTCCAAGCTGCTGGGCCGGTTCCCCAGGCTTCAAGTCATCTGGGCGGATGCGGCCTATGCCGGTCGGCTGGTGGCGTGGGCTTGGGAGACTGGAGGATGGTTGCTGAAGGTGGTGCGCCGGAGACCGGACAGCCACCAGTTCGAGGTACTGCCTCGCAGATGGGTGGTTGAACGCACGCTGGCTTGGCTCAGCCGGTGCCGACGGCTCAGCAAGGACTACGAGGAACTGCCAGAAACCGGTGAGACCTGGGTTCAGATAGCGATGGTCCACCTGATGCTCAAAAGGCTCAAGCCAACCTGATTGCACTTTGTCACACACCCTCTAAGAGGTGGGCAGGCATGCCGCTTATGGCGGACATACACCCGCCATCCCGATTTCGACCGAAAAAGAAGGGCAACCCACGCTCTTACCGCAGCGGCAGATGAGTCATAGTTGTCCAGCCACCCTGAATGCCCCCAAGTCAACATGCTGTAAATGACAGGATATCAACATCTATCGGATAGCCAGGCATGGCGAAACTTCTACTGATGATCCTGGTAGCACTACTGGCCCTGGCAGCCTGCTCAGACCCTACTCCCTCACTCAGATAATATGTGGGAATGGAGGGCACCTGTGCGGGATGGGCAACATCCAGGACATGGTCAGGCTGGCCAATGTGATACTGGCCTGGTTCTTCGGGAACGAGGATCAGATTCAAGAGGAGCAGGAGTGAGAGAAATTATAAGACCCGTGTACGTCATCTACCACGACCAGTGCCCGGACGGGTTCGGGGCTGCCTGGGCAGCGTTCCAAGCGCTGGAATACACAACCGGGAATGGTAGCCCGGTGCACTACATACCCAGCAAGCACGGCCAAAGGCCCCCGGAGATGGACCCGGAGGGAGTGGTATACATACTGGATTTCTCCTACAACCTGGAGACGATGACCAAGCTCTGGCACCACCACGGTGGCAGGGTCACCCTGCTGGACCACCACAAGAGCGCCATGGAGGAACTCCAAGGCCAGCTGCCCGGCTGCTACTTCGACATGGACCGGTCGGGCGCGGCCATAGCCTGGGGCTACTTCAAACCCTTCGAGAGGATGCCGGAGCTATTGGCCTACGTTCAGGACCGGGACCTGTGGCGTTGGGAGCTGCCAGACTCCCGCGCCGTGAACGCAGCCATTGAGGCGGCGCCCATGGACTTCGAAGTCTGGTCCAAGCTCGAGATTGATGAACTCAGGACGCAGGGGCAGCTCGTTGTTGACCGAAACAACCGGAAAATAGAAGAGTTGCTGGAGAGCGCCTGCGAAGTGCAGGTAGGGGATTACACCGTCCCGGCGGTGGAGGCGGACGAGCTCGCGTCGGAGACCGCCGAGCGGCTCTTGGAACTACATCCCCAAGCGCCGTTCGTGGCGGTGTTCCACCACACCGTCGACCAAGACGGCAACGACATCACCAGGTACAGCCTGCGCTCAGGCGGCCGGTCGGATGTAGCCGACATAGCCCGGGAGCAGGGCGGCGGCGGACACGCGGCAGCGGCGGGGTTCTCCAGCCCAAGAGCGTGAGCGAGGCGGGACTGTCCATTGACTTAGGAATTTGGGGTGCCCTTATCCAGGGTGGCCCATAGCACACCATCAAACAACCGCCCTTGTACGGATTTTGGAGCAAGACAGCCCCCTGTCCTTTGCAGCAGGTCATGGTCCCACCGGCTGCGCCGCACCATTGAGCCTCTACGGCTGCATTCCAGCACTGAAAAACGCCAGCAGGCATCAATTTGTCCGACTTCAACCGCGTTGAATAGCAATAACGACGATAAACCACCGAAGAGGCAGACAAGTTGTGTACAGTTCTGGCTCAAATTCCTCCCAATGCCTTAATATTGGGTTTTCCCAGTCAGCCGCATGGAGGCCGCAATGAGCGTCCTGATCAAGAACGGGCACATCTTCACTGCAGTGGACAGCTACGTGGCCGACATCCTGGTGGACGACGGAAAAATCCGCACCATCGGAATTGATCTGTCAGCAGACGCGGAAAAGACCATCGATGCCACTGGCAAGTTTGTTATTCCGGGCGGTATCGACCCTCACACGCACTTGGACTTTCCTTTCGGCGGCACCGTCTCTTCCGACGACTTCAGCACCGGCACCATCGCGGCGGCGGTGGGGGGCACCACCAGCATTGTGGACTTTGTCGTGCAGCAACGGGGCCAATCCTTGACCGAGGCTCTGGAGATATGGCACCAGAAGGCCGAGGGCCAGGCCACTGTCGACTACGGTTTCCACATGATCATCCAGGACCTGCCGGATCACCGCTTGTCCGAGATGGACGAGATGGTCAGACAGGGCGTCACCAGCTTCAAGATGTTCATGGCTTACCGCGGCGCAGTGATGGTGGAAGACGACACGATCTTCAAAGCCATGGTCCAGGCGGCGGACAACGGAGCGTTGATCTGCCTGCACGCGGAGCACGGACACATGATCGATGTCCTGGTGCAGGGGGCCTTGGCCCAGGGACACACCGCACCCAGGTTTCACGCCAGCACCCGCCCGCCGGTAACCGAGGCGGAAGCCACCCACCGGGCGATACGCATGGCCGAGGTTGCCGGGGCGCCGGTCTACTTTGTCCACCTGAGCTGCGCCGAGGCGCTGCAACAGGTCCAGGCAGCCCGCGCCCGGCAGAAATACGTTTACGCCGAAACCTGCCCCCACTACCTCACCCTGGACAACAGCATGTACGACCAGGATGGTTTTGAGGGCGCCAAGTACGTTCTCACCCCGCCCCTGCGGGACAAGTGGCACCAGGAGGAGCTTTGGAACGGGCTGCGGCGCAACGACCTTCAGGTTGTGTCCACAGACCACTGCGCTTTCCGGTTCAGCGACCAGAAGACCCTGGGGGTCAACGACTTTTCCAAGATTCCCAACGGAGGACCCGGAATCGAGAACCGCCTGAGCCTCCTTTATACCCACGGCGTGGCCTCCGGACTGATGGACCTGAACCGGCTGGTGGAGCTGTTCTCCACGACTCCGGCCAAGCTGTTCGGCCTATTCCCCCGCAAGGGCACCATCGCCGTGGGGAGCGACGCGGACATAGTAGTCTTCGACCCGGATGCCGAGACTGTAATCAGCGCCCAGACCCACCACATGAACGTCGACTACAACCTTTACGAGGGCATGAAAGTGAAGGGCGTGCCCGAGGTTGTAGTCGTCAACGGGCGCGTGCTGGTGGAGGATGGAAAGTACACCGGTATTTCTGCAGGCGGGCGTTTCCTCAAACGCAGCGCGATGTAGTCGGATGGGACTTTGCTCAACCAGATCATCTGCCACCGCCAGGTTCCAGATACCCGGATGACTTTTGTTCCTCCGCGTCTGGATCTTCTGCCGAGAATGAAATTTCGGGCTCACAATGGAACGATCCCTCAGGGGAGCGAGGACTTGTTGACCGGGAGGCCCAGCGCTCCTAAACTCCCGGCCAACGAAAATATTCTGACGTTGGCTTCAACTAAACCGAAGCCAAGGTGAAATGCGCAGACGGTGGGAGACAAGCGACGAGGACGAGTCATTCTCCAGATACGTATGAGAGGAATTAACCCGCGCAACCCGGCTGATCATCATCGCCACTTAAATGTACATCCCACCTTGGCTTTAGTTTAGGTGGGGTAGATATGGTTCAGCAGAGAATCGGGATGGTGGTAACAGCCGCCGACAGCAACGCCGCCCTGAGAGCGGTGGAGGACCTGGATAATCGCGGCATTGGCGCAGCTTGGATGACCAGCGGCAGCACCGGCGGGGGAGACAGCCTCAGCGTTTTCGCAGCCGCAGGACCCCGGACACGGAGCATCATGTTCGGCACAGCCATAACCCAGACCTTTCCCCGCCATCCCATCGCCGTTGCCCAGCAGGTCTTGACCCTGGTCCAACTGGCTCCCGACCGGTTCCGGCTGGGGTTGGGCACCAGCGGTCAGGGAGGCGTGGAGCAGACCCTTGGCATCAACTTCCGAGCGCCCCTGGCCCACCTCAGGGAGTATGTACGCATCCTGAAGGCATTGCTGCAAGAGGGCTCAGTGGATTTCTCCGGGCACTATTACCAAGCCCACACCAGTATCTCCGCCCCTGTTGACGTGCCGGTGATGGCCGCTGCCCTGGGGGAGAGCGCATTCGAGATGTGCGGCGCCGAAGCCGACGGCGCGATCAGCTGGGTTTGTCCAGGGGACTACCTGCGGGATGTTGCCCTGCCAGCCGTACAGCGCGGGGCCGAGCAGGCCGGTCGCCTCACACCTCCTCTTGTGGCCCATGTGCCGGTGTGCGTCCACGACGACCCCGAGGAGGCCCGAGAAGCCATCGCGGGACAATTCAGTGGTTTTGCCAGGGCGCCCTTCTACCGGAACATGTTCAACAACGCCGGGTTTCCTGAGGTAACCGAGGGCGTGTGGAGCCCCGGGATGGTGGACGCCGTGGCGGTGTCCGGGAACGAGGAGCAGGTAACGGAGGGGCTGCGAGGACTGCTGGAGATGGGCGCGGCCGAAGTCATGGCCTCTCCGGTGGCTGCAGGACCGGACAGGGAGGAGTCACTGGAGCGCACCATGGGACTGCTGGCCCAGCTTTCTCGGTCAGTGGCGCCGTAGTGCGAGAACAGGGACATCCCAAGGAACTCCGACCGAACGGGTGGTGGATGGCAACGAAACATGGATGAAGCAGTGCAACAAGCCCTGGAACGGGACCGCACCATCGACATCACCACAACCGGTCGGAATACCGGGCAGCCCCGGCGCAAGGAGATCTGGTTCCACAATATCGAGGGACGCCTCTATATCACCGGCTCGCCCGGCAGTCGCGATTGGTACGCCAACCTGGTGGCAAACCCCCAGTTCACTTTTCACCTCAAACAGAGCGCCCAGGCCGATCTGTCTGCCAGGGCGACGTCAATCAGGGACCCGAACCGGCGGCGGGACATCTTTTCCCGAATCCACCAGAAAATTGGCGGCCACCGTGACGTCCAGGCCTGGTTGGAGGGCAGCCCTTGGTAGAGGTGGAGTTGCTGCCGGATTAGCATGGCCGGTGGTACAGCCACCTACTCACCTCACCACCAATTGACTGTCTAAATTCCACCCGCCCTGAATCTGCGGCTGCAGTACTGGGGCGGGTAGAGATATTTTCGGCCTAAACTAAAGCCAAGGTGAAATACGCAGTTGCACAGGGTAAATTTGTGAAGGAACTGGGTTAGCTGGTCTCGGGAGTTACGAGGGGTTGGTGATGGGCGTGAGGGAGATAGACCGGTGTCTGGAACAGTGGCGGATGGAAGTCAAGGACTTGCGACAGCGGATGATCCTGGCGCCGACGCCCAGGGAGCGGGAGAGGTGGTACGCCGTGCTGCTGCTGGCCCAGGGCTGGACGGCAGCGGCCACGGCGGAGACTCTGGAAAGGGACCCACACACTATTGGCCGATGGGCGTCGGCCTTCGGCGAGGGAGGGCCTGCAGCCCTGATATTCGAGCAGACCGGTGGTTCCCCCCCGCCCTTGACCAAGCGCAGCAGGAGGAATTGAAAGAGGCGGTGCAACAGCCTCCCGCTTCGTCGGGCATCGGTATGGCCAACTGGTATTGGAAGGTGGTGCGGCGGTTTGCCTCGGAGCGCCTCGGCATTGAGTTGAGCCGCAGCAGTTGCCTGAACTGGATGCACCGCTTGGGATTTGCCTTCAAGCGGCCCAAGAAGCGGTTGCTCAAGGCTGATGAGGCCAAGCGGGAGGCTTTCGTGGCGGAGTACGCCGTCCTGAGGGAGGAGGCCCAACGGACTGAAGCCAGGATATTCTTTGCCGACGAGGCCCACTTCCGGGCGGACGCGGAACTGCGGGGCAAGTGGGTGCTGAAGGGCCAGCCTGCTTTGGTGGACTCGACCAGCCCGCGGTATGGGGAGAAGGCCAACTACTATTCGGCGGTGTGCCTGGAGACGGGTGAGGTGGAATGGATGGAACTGGAGGGCAACAGCAACAGCGGGACCTCGGTTGCCTTCCTGAAGCAACTGAGGGAAAAACATCCAGAGCCGATGCGGGTCATCTGGGACAACGCGCCGGCCCATCGTGGCGAGGCGGTGCGGGAATATCTGCGGACGCCCGGACTTGACCTGCGGTTGGTGAACCTGCCGGGGTACAGCCCGGACTTCAACTCCGATGAGGCGGTCTGGGGCTGGGCGAGAGAGGAGGCGACGGGCAATCTCTGCCTGGGCAGCAGGGCGGCGGTGCAGGAAAGGGTCGGCAACTTCCTGGCCGGGCTGGCCAGCCGGAGAGACGAGGTGAGGCGCCGCTGCCGGACGGTACTGCAGTCACGGGCCGAAGCACTGCTGCCGAATTCCCAGCACGATTCCTCGCCTCAGGCAAATGCACATCCCACCTTGGCTTTGGTTTAGTACTCAGTCACGTTTGAATTGTCAGGATGATTTTCAAGAGTGACAGTCAGTTACCTTCTCACTCCCCTGAACCTTGCTTCTCAGCAACTGTCATTTCTGGTATGACTGAGTACTAGTGGAAGGCGATCAGCGTGCGGGTGAGCTTCGCAAACGACAGGGACAGCGCGGAAGAACTGACCAGCGCCCCCACCGCGCCTGTGGAGCCTGAACCTGACCAGCCTGAGCCCACGAGCCAGCAGAATCCCCGCCAAGCGCGCCGCGGAACTTCTCCATTTCCGCAGCCGGAACAGGGACCCTGGCCCTGAGTTGGGTTGAACTCTCCGACCCAGGCAGCCCCGGACCGGTCCGGTACATAGTCCAATGAAAGGAGTGTGTTGGTCAAGGAGACGGAACAAGATGTCCGCTAACCCCCCAATAGCGGACATGTCATTCCGGCGCCGGGCGTGTGAAAGAGACCAGGCGGGGGACGGCGCCGAAAGCGGAGGGAGATAGGCAACCCGAGAGAGACCCGGGAAACGGAGAGGGCCAAGGGTGAAGTCCTTGGTCCTGAGTAGTCACCGCCCCCGGAGGACGAGAGCGCCCTCCGCATCGGCCACGGACATCAGGATGACCGAATCCCATCCTGTGGCGAATCCAGGGTCATTTCTCCGTCGGCGTTGACAAGGCGGACTGGTCAATCCCGGACAGCCTGGGCGACCTCCGCGCCTGACCACAGTCCGCCTGCCGGACAGGAGACACGGCACCTGCGGAGACCCCGACCTCGAGCCGGACCCCGGAAAGTGGACCCCGGAAAGAGATGGGCCGGTTCATCGGCGCCCTCGCCAGATGCACGGAGCAGGACCAGGGAGCGCTAACCAGCGACGACCCAGGCGCCCCGGACTGCGGGGCTGGAACGCCGCGTTCCCGGGATAGTGGGGGTGAATCGACAAAAAACGTGTCCATATTCGTGCACCGAGGCCCAAGAACGGCTATTTCCGGGGTTCATACGACTTTGGGGCCACCACCTATAAAACAACGCCTGAAAAAGGCCTCAAACACAGAAAAGAAACCGGCCGACTCCCTGCGCTATACCCAGACCCGCAGGGGGGCGGTTTTGTGACTCTGCCTCCGACGGCGCCCAGAAGCGCAGAGAACGAAGCACCAATCGGCGCCCAGAACCAAGCACCCGGATACCCCGGGAACCAGCCCCCAGGGACATCACCAACACCCGGCAGAAGCCCGAACCTACTCCGGTCCAACTCCGCACCGTCTCCAGGTCGCAACCCGCTCCCAAGACACCAAAATCCCGCGCCCAGCCCAACACCAGGGCCAGGCAACGCCGCTCCGTCAGACCCCGGAAACAGGCCCCCAGGACTCCCCTGGAGGCAGGGAAACTCACCCCAAAATCGCCCGGGTGGTCAGACCCGGGGAGGCAAGGACACCAGCTCCTTTTTCACCCCGAAACCAAGGGCGCAGGCGCATTTATGCAGAGAAAATCAGGCGCGAAATCAGCGACATACTGTCACGTATGAATCGTACCTAATCTCTTAGACAGGGTCCCCCACGGGCCCCCTCCCATCTTCCGCGCAAAAATCAGGACATAAATTTGTTCGTGGTCCCAGTAGTAAATTCCAGATCATCACGGGTAAATCAAAGGACATACGTCCGACCCCCTCTTCTCTAATATATCGCGCGCGCGCCTGAGGCCCCCCCAAAGAGCAAAAAAACAGTGCCAAGGCGCATTTATGCGCCTCGGCCCCCCAAGCCGGATCTGCCCCGTTTCGGGCCAGGCCGGCCCCCGAAATCTAGCTCCCCCCCGCCTCCATGCCCGAGTACCGCATGACCTCCTGCAGGATGTCGACCTCCCGGCCCTCCTCCATCGCCATGATCATGTCATCGGCCTCATCGATCATCTTGGAGTACAGCTCCTTCCCGGTGGGCAGACCCCCGTCCAGGAGCCAGTTCCAGGCCCCCTTCAGACCGCCGTATTCCTTCAGGAGCTCCCGGTTGATCCAGAGAAGACGCTTCAGCCTGGTGTCGATCTCCCGGTACCTCCTCCGTCCGTCCCTGTTCTCCCCAGGGTCAGGGATCGACTCGTTGAAATACGTGATGAGCGCCAGCTCAATCTTGACCTCCAGCGCCAACGCCGACAACTGGTCCTGGAGCGGCATGTCCACCTGGAAATGAACAAGAGAATGTCCCAGTCCGTCGGAATGCCGTTCCTGGGGAACCGGCTGCGAAATTCGGAGCCACCGGCCAGTATGAACCGAGGCGCGGCAGTGCGACCCGTGAGCGGATTGACCGAAGGGCATGCCGCTCTCTTCATGGAGTGAGCAGTGCAGAACCGCACCGGAGGCACAGGGCGGAGGAGTGGGCGGTTCGGCGCTCCGCCTCACTCCTCCGCCTGCCTTGGCCCAGTGGCCGTTGACTCCCTGGGGTTCCAACTTGCTATTGACACTCTCGGACAAGAGAGGGAATTGCGACATTGCCAGCGGTTGATCCAGAGCAACGGTACCCGACCCAGCAGTCGGTGCCGGGAGTCATGTTCCGACACCACCGAGGGGATGTTGACGCACCAGAACCTCCTCCTTAGAGGTCAGTGGCCCAGAGGGACCGAGTGGCTACGCTGATTGGGAAGTCCTGACAACTGAACGCACTCGGATAATACTCGACCAAGACGCTGGAGGAACCGGTCTCACCGCATAACCTCCGGCAAGAATGACCAAGAACAACCAGAGACGGGCGGTCCTGCGGCGACGCGGGGGCCGCCCGTCTCTTTGTCTGTAGAACCGATTGACCGAGAGGGGCGCCAGCCGGCCAGAACCAGAGCCCACCGAACTGAACAGAGAACAAGAAGGCACATGAAGGAAAGGAGCAGAAGAAAATGACGACAACGAAAATGACCATAGATGTTTCAGATTGGAAGTGCCGCAGATGCGCCCAGACATCCATCGACACACGGAATACCCACCCATTTGCCGTCCCATGCCAAGGTTCCGCATACCGAGTGTCTCTGGTCAGCGACACCGAAGTCCCCACGCCGGAGGGGTGGACCACCCTGGGCGACATCACGCCGGGACAGGAGGTTTTCGACGAACAGGGACGAATATGCATGGTCGCGGAAGTTTCGGGAGAATCTGTGGAACCCGTTTCTAAGGTGAAATTTGGCGACGGTTCCAGCCTTGTGGCCGGGAATGACCATCCCTGGATGATCCTCTCACCTGCGGACTTCTTCCCGGCAAACCTGCGCATATACCGGCCGGGACCGTGGAATGCAGGATGCTGGCCAATGACAACCCAGGAACTGATGTTCTCCTTTAATGAGGCGACCGAAAGGCGGACAAGACCCCGTCATTACATACCGGTCGCCGCCCCCCTGAGATTGGCCGACAGGGAACTTCCAGTCCACCCTTGGATACTCGGGCTATGGCTGGGAGACGGCGACTCAGACAGTGCCACCATCTACTGCGTAGCGGACGACGAAATCCATTACCGGGCGAATGTTGGAGAAACCGGCGAACTCTGGCACGTTCTAAACCCTGGGGAGCCAGTTCTCCGATGCAGCCTCGCTCGGGGACCCGAACCCCTCTTGTTGACCCGTCTGAGGGGACTGGACTTGGTAAACAACAAGCACACGCCGCTTCGTTACCTGCGGGCGGCCCTGGAGCAACGGCTGGCGTTGCTCCAGGGCCTGATCGACTCCGACGGCCATGTCTATGCCGATGGGGCGGTGGAATTTACCTCGAAGTCCATCCGGCTCGCTGAGGGAGTCAGGGAGTTGGCGCTTTCCCTGGGAATGAAGGCAACGGTCAGGGAATCACGAGAAAGAGGAGTGGAGAGAAGGGTTTCCAAGCACTACCGCGTCCGATTTACCCCGACCATGCCCGCCGCCACTCTACCCCGGAAGGCGGATGTTGCGACCGAATTCATCATGCGAAGACCCAAGGACGCCTCCCTCAGGATTGCACGGAGGCGGATCAGTGAGGTCCAGGAAGCCGGGATACGCACCACCCGATGCATATCGGTGGATTCTCAATGGGGCATGATGCTGGTGGGCAGGCAGATGGTGCCGGCATTGGTCCGCAGGGCAAATTACCTTTAAGAGGCCACTGCTCGGGAACTCATACACTGCTTCGGACTCCCCATCTGCCTGAAGTACCGTGTGCTGTCAGCGCCTGCGGAGAACGGACACCTGACCGACGATGGTGATTTGACGCGTCAGGCTCTTGTCCCTATTCGTCCCCCGAAATCGGCAGTTGATGCGGAGTCGCAGGCTGAGCGGGTTCAGCTCCGGATGTACCTCACCACCGGGAGGGGCAAGAAAGAGCGGCGCCCGTACAGTGTTGCCGAAAGGGGATTCCTGCCAACGAAAGGGGTAGCCGTGCCACCTGGAACCAGCCGACCCGGCAGCCAGGGCCACAAATGTGCTCAGGGGAGGTTCGATCCATCCCCTTACGTGTGTGAACTAGGGAGCGCTTCAGCCCAGACGGCTTGACCCCCAGAACAATGCCGAAACGAGTACCTGGGCCTCAATCTCCCTGAGACAGGTCGCTGCATCCATACCTCTCGCCCGTCAATGGAGGGGAACATTACCGCCGCAGACACAGTAGCCACGGAGGTGATCCCGGGAAAACAAGTCAATCAGAAGACGGCCGTCGCCAATCCAGATCCATGGAACCGGCGTCCACATCGAAACCACGCTCCCGGACATCATGCCGGGCGGCGTCGGGGTTGCCCAGGTTCGCCAAGTACCTAATGCCGGCCAAGCTCATGATTCACAGCAAACCACACGACAGTGGAGGAACAATGAGGAACGAACAGATCTTGAGGTACCGGAATCTCTTCGAGAAGGAGGCAGAGTTCGCCCTCCTCTTGGACGGAATCGAAGCAACCTGCTCGCAGGAGACCAACGAGGCCTTTTTGTACATACAGGACGAAGATGAACCGGAGGCGCCTGAACACAGGCAAGATGATATCGCCCGGGACATCCCATTGAGGTTAAAGGTCTTGAGGTCAAAGGTCCTCGAATTCTTGGTTGACCGCACCATGAGGTCGGACGAGACCAGCCCGCTGCACAGAATGATGCTCACCCACGGGGACCGTCCTGTGTATGTGCGGGTGGTGCACGTGCTAAGGGACTTCTGGTGGGCGGAAATTGAGGTGAGGCTGCCCAACGCCGGGCAGGATGAGAGTTGCGCGCCTGATTACGGAACGGTCCAGCACATCGCCTATCTCAAGGGAGGCGGACCGTGAATCCGGCAACAGGGTCCGGTTCGTTGGATGCGGATCCAGCCGGGGGAACAGAGCTGATGGCCGCACGCTGGACGCAGGCGGCCTTGGCCGGCCCGAATGGAAGGACGAGCAAAGAAATGCCTTGGGCCAAGCCGTAAGCATGACCCAAGATTACCAACCCAAGATTACCAACTGAGGGGAGACGAAAATGGACAGAACCGAATACCGGACCCTCATCCAGAAGATGGGGGCCAAGGAGAACATCATCAACCACATGGACAACATCCTGGACCTGCTCCTGCCGGCAGGTGGTTACGGATTTCTTCACATCGGCCCCGGTGAGTGGCCGCACGGTGATGAACTCGTAGCAGAGATCGTGGAATGGATAGCAGAAAAGGTGGCACCGCAACCGGGGCTGGATTCAATCTTTCAGTGCGACGTCCCGGAAGGCCGACGTCTGGTGAGGGTCCAAGTCCGGCATCTGCTGCATGACCACTGGCTCCTCAGGACCTACCACGCCGGCATCAACGAGTGGGGTGGAACGGAGGTGATGGTTGGACCCGCGGCGTTTGCCCTGGTACGGATCGACGGAAGCGGAACGATACTCCTCCAATGGCCAGACTCGTCGCCACCGCCCGCTCAGCCTGATGCTCCTGCTGGCACGGCGCCGTTGCTGTTCTGACTCCATCAGGGACACGATCATCCAGGGGGTAGCTGCGCCCGTTAATTTTGCCCGCTAATCGAAAACCTTGTGTCAAAGAAACGAAATATCCTTGTAATACGGCATGGCTTCCGTGCTCAGGACACCTCCACCGGGAGGGGCCAGATGCAGGTCGTGCCCTATATCAGGATCTCTGTCAAGGACAGGGGAACTGTTTCAAGTAGGGTAATCCCAATGGTGGCCTACCAACGAAGAGATTTTCCGACAGTTCTACGGGAGCTTCGGGCACGGTCAGGAAAGAGCATATACAGGCTGGCCCAATACTGCGAACTCACCGAGGCGTACCTTGGCCGGCTGGAGACGGGTGAACGCCGAAACCCGACCCGGGACACAGTGATGAAAATCGGGCTGGCCTTGGTGCAGGACAACGCCGAAGTAACCATCCACGACGTGCAGGAACTCCTCCTGGCCGCTGGTTTCGCACCTCTGCTCGGCCGTGGCGAGACCATTACCGTAGACTGATGCCGGTGAGGGCGGGCAGGCGAATCCGGCCGGAGCTCACTTTCCCTGTCCTCTTCCCTTCCGCAGGGACTTGCCGGCATTCGGATAGATCTGCCCCTGCCACCCATCGCCGTTGAATCCGTGCCGGTAGCGACGGGTCCCGTCCATCTCGAACTGGTCCAGAGGGGAGAATTCCTGGCTGATCAGGGCCGCCATCCTGCTGGCGATGTGGACATACCGTTGGACCATCGTCAGGCTGGTGTGGCCGAGGTTCTGTTGCAAAAGAAATACATTTCCGCCGTTCAGCAGAAACCTGGTGGCGTAGGTATGACGCAGAAGATGCGGATGCAGTCTGGGGACCCTGGCGGCCTTGGAAAGCCGCTCCGTGAGAGACCGCAGACCCTCAGCACCCATGCAGTGGCCGTCGATGCACAGGAAGAAGGTCTCGGCCTTCTGCCCCTGATTCTCGAACCGGTAGTGCTGGTCGTAGTTGAGCAGAACCCTCTGGCAGTTGAACCCGAATGAGACGATGCGCTCCTTGTTCCCCTTTCCCAGGACCTTGACGTACCGGCTGTCCAGGTGAACATCCCTGTGCTTCAGGGTCACGACCTCGGTGAGGCGGAGGCCGGTATCCAGCATGAGGGAGTAGATGGCCGTGTTCCTGGCTCCCAGGACGGTGTTGGGATTGATGGTTGCGAAGGTCCTCTCAATCTCCTCGTCCGTGAGAATCTCGATCACCTTCCTCCGCGTCTTGGGCGGCTTCACTTTCTCAAGCCGGTGGCACTCGGTTAATCCTCCCTGGACAGCCAGTTGAAGAACGACCGGAGTGCTCTCACCCTGTTGTTGACCGTGTGGCTGGAGGCGTCCCCCCACAGGCCATTCCTTCCCTGGAGATGAAGGACAAAGAGCCGGACTTCATCCTCGTCCACATCATCGAGGAAGGTGGACATCCCCTCCGCGTTTAACCAGCCCAGGAATAGCCCCAAGACTTCGTTGTACCACTCCACCGTACTTTCCGATTTGCCGTCCGACCTGTTGTGCACTTCGAACCGCTGCACCAACACGCCGAATTCCAGTCTTTCCGCGTCCATTTTCCTGCTCCGCCGTCTGGTTCCTGCTCTAATCATGACTACTTGCCTCAATTCGCGTAATGGCCTGTCAGGCAAGCAAGGTGGCCGTGAACCGGAACTCGTTCGTGACGGCGGGCAGCGTGTCGGATGTGTCCCTGGCAACGGAAAAAGCCGCCCGGCCGGGCGGCTTTCTGCCGTCGGAAACACCCCTTTTCAGGAGTGAAACCAAGTATGTCATAGCTGTTGTGGCGTCCCAGGCAGGATTCGAACCCGCGACCCGCTGCTTAGAAGACAGTCCGGTCTCACATGGTTCCCACGATGGGAATCAGCTATGACGGCTGGCAGAAATCAGCCCTGAAACCGTCAACAAAACGAGTCGGAATCACCCATCCGCCTCGATTGCTTGCCCAAGTATACACCCTTGTCTCTCGGGCAAGTAAAGACTTGGACGACAAGCATCCTCTGCTTGGGAATGGCAATAATCACAATCCTAAACCAAAGCCAAGGTGAAATGCGCAGACGCATAGGGTAGATTTGTGAGGTAACTGGATTAGCTGGTCTCAGGAGTTGTAGGGGTTGGTGATGAGTGTGAAGGAGATTGATCAGTTACTCGAACAGTGGGAGATGAACGTCAGGGATCTGCACCGGCGGGTGATTCTGGCGCCCACACCCAGGGAGCGGGAACGCTGGCACTCCGTCTGGCTGCTGGCCCAAGGTTGGACGGCATCGTCCACGGCGGAGGCACTGGGACGGGATCCCCACACCATAGGCCGGTGGTCCAGGCCGGTGGTCCGCTGCCTTCGGCGAAGGCGGCCCAAAGGCCCTGATATTCGAGCAGACCGGGGGTTCCCCCCCGCCCTCGGCGAGGCGGAGCAGGCGGCGCTGAAAGAAGCGGTGCAGGAGTTGCCAGATGCGGCGGGCATTGGTATGGCCAACTGGACCCTTCGACAAGCTCAGGAGGAGGGTGGTTCGTGAGTTCGTCGCCTTGTGGTTTGGCATCAGCCTGAGCCGCAGCAGTTGCCTGAACTACCTGCACCGGCTGGGATTCGCCTTCAAGCGTCCCAAGAAACGTCTGTTAAAGGCGGATGAGGCCAAGCGGGAGTCATTCGTGGCGGAGTACGCCGCCCTGATGGAGGAGGCGTGTCAAAGCAACGCCAAGATATTCTTCGCTGACGAGGCCCATTTCCGTGCCGACGCCGAGTTGCGGGGCAAGTGGGTGTCGAGGGGAGAGCCGGCATTGGTGGACTCGACCAGTCCGAGGTACGGAGAGAAGGCCAGCTACTATTCGGCGGTGTGCTTGGAGACGGGGGAGGTGGAGTGGAAGGAACTGGAGGGGAACAGCAACAGCGAGACATCGGCAGCCTTCCTGGAGCAGTTGCGTGAGAGGCACTCCGGGCGTCTGAACGTGACCTGGGACAACGCGCCGGCACACCGTGGCGAAGCGGTGAGGGAGTATATCCGGACGCCAGGTCTGAACCTGCGGCTGGTGAACCTGCCAGGCTACAGCCCGGATTTCAACGCCGATGAGGCCATCTGGGGTTGGACGAGAGAGGAGACCACCGGGAACCTGTGTTTGGGAACCTGTGTTTGGGAACCAGGGAGGCGGTCCATGAAAGGGTCAGCAGCTTCCTGGCCGGTCTGACCAACCGAAAGGACGAGGTGAGACGGCGCTGCCGGACCGTCCTGCAATCAAGGGCAGAAAGGCTATTTCAGGACTCCCAGCACCATCGCCAACCCCAGGCAAATGCACATCCCACCTTGTCTTTAGTTTAGGACACCCTTTGAGCCAACTTTGCGGCGGCGGTGAGGAGGAGGTAGGAGGTCCTGGCGGGGTGCCGTTTGGCGCCCGTTTGCGACACCCCTGCAACGCACGGGAGCAGACTACGACGCTCTATGGTTACGCCCGCGTATCCCGGTAGCGTGTCGCGACACGCCATTGGACCAGCAGGCCGTTCACCAAACGGGCGTTCAGATCGCGCCAGCGCCAACTGCGGGCCGCGGGCCCTTTCCCGCCTGCCCTGGGCGCGGTCCTTGGCGTCGTGGCGGAGGTGGCACCGCTGGCAGAGCGCCGCCAGGTTGAGAAGACCGCAGGCCTCCGGTCGCTTGTCGTACACGTGGGCGGCGGTCAGAACCACGATCGCCCCTGTGTCTTTGCGGAGGGTGTAGTTGTGGACCCCGCACCACTCGCAACGGTTGCCAGCCCGGTGGAACCGCACGAACCTCGAGCGCAGCGCCCAGTCCTCCGGGTATCTCTGCCGCATCTCTTTGCGTATTGGCATCCGTCCTCCTGCCCCATCAAACGGGCGTTTTGAGATATTTCGCTGATGGGGACGCCCGTCAGCTTGGCGCAAGACGCCGGCTCCGTTCAAAATCGCTCGGTGGACCTGACCGGATTGGGATCATTATGCCTCTGCGAGCCGTCGCCGGCATGGTCCCGCCAGCGTAACCGGCCAGGCTGCCAGCCGGTCACGTTCCGTGCCGAGGCTGCAATTCCCGTCCAACCCCTACCTGTCGGCCTGTTGGATCGTCCAGTGGCTGACCTCCAGGCGCTTGGCCAATTCCCGCTGCCTCACTCCCTTCGACCGTTTCACCCGAATGTACTCCCCTTGCTGATCGGTCAGGCTGGGCCCTCGGCCGGAGAAACGGCACTCGGCTCGCGCCTTTGCCTGGCCCGCGACCGAGCGCTCCCTGATCGAATTCCGCCACCACTCGCTGAATGCGAGCACCATCGCAAGCTGGAGCTTCCCGGTGGCCGTAGCCGCGTCGAAGTCTTCCGCCAGGGACCGGAACTTCACTCCCGCCCGGTGCAGACCGAACACCCGGGCTGCTTCCCGCATGCTCATTCCATCCACCATCACCGCCCGGCGAACCCGCAAATATACGTCCACCTTGTACATCCGTCGCGCCATCCATTGGGTCGGCTACAACCCTATGAATGATGGCGGGCGGTACAGTATTTGGTCGCCGATACTCAGCAATCCTCCGCCCACGCGGCCCACTTTAACTCCGCCGTTTACACGACGGTGCGGCGGTCTCCCTGCTGCGCTTGAGCCTGTAGCACTCGCAGCTCATCTCCAGCATGTGGACGTGATGGATTAGCCGGTCCAGCAGCACCCAGGTCAGCCGCTCCGAGCCGAAGACCTCGGTCCATTCGTCGAATGGCAAGTTGGTGGTGACCAGGATGGAGCCCAGTTCGTAGCGCTGGCTGAAGACCTCAAAGAGCAGTTCCGCCCCGGTCCGAGACAGTGGAACAAAGCCCAGTTCGTCGATGATCGGCAGGTTCAGCCGGGACAGTCGCCGCTGCAGATCCAGCAGCCTTCTCTTGTCCCTGGCCTCCATCATTTCGTTGACCAGGGCGGCGGCCGTGGTGAGGCCCACCGACATCCCCCACTGGCAGGAGGCCTCGGACCAGAGCCGCTAGGTCGCCGTTAGGTAACCGAGAGCCCCCGGTCTCAGGACCCGGTCCACTCGAAGCCAAGGTTGGCAAAGCGGACGAACACGGTCCCAAACGGCGCGGCCAGCGGGCCGTTGGCCGCCAATATGGCGATCGTGTGTTGAGCGCCGGGGGTGGCGTCACTGGAAACCTGGACCCGTTGAGCAACGTTGAATCCCTGAACGGTACCCCTGTCGCGGTTGCATTCGCCGTCAATCCAGATTTCGCCGTAGTCGTCTACGCAGGTCTCAAACTGGACGCGCATCCCGTTGGTGGGGCGGCCGCTGACCGTCTCAGGGATGGTGATGGTGGTCCGGTACCAGGCGAAAGTAAAGCCGCTGGAGATCCCCACAGACAGGTCCTGGCACGTTTCCCAACCGGAGTCGTCGTAGCCGGGTAACCTGCACGGGCTGCCCTCTCCGTTTGCTACCAGCCCCTCGTTTTCCTGACCGGGCACAAAACCAATGGCGTATTTCCAGGTAGCATTAGTGGCTGCCTGTCCCGCCGCGTCTCCAATGTTGATGGTTGCTCTTGGCATATCTTCTCACCTGTTCACTAGTAGTCCATCAGTGTTGAA
Organism: Dehalococcoidia bacterium; assembly: GCA_965262865.1. Lineage (GTDB taxonomy): Bacteria > Chloroflexota > Dehalococcoidia > Lucifugimonadales > UBA3495 > VXOI01. Next base: position 2,844,809 of record OZ253565.1, on the reverse strand, counting down.
TTAAGGGATAGAGGGACTTGAGCTTGATGCGCGCGTCCTGGGTGGTGAAACGCCAGTTGGCCCGAATTGCGTCGTGGTTCCGCTGCCCTTGCCAAGCCTTGGTTTCCTGCTTCAATGTCTGCTGGTCCGGTATCCGGCGGTCCAGACACTGGCGCGCCAGCACTCCCAGTTCTATCTCGGCCATGTTCAGCCAACTGCCGTGCTTGGGCGTGTAGTGGATTTCCAGCTTTTCGGCAATGCGTCTCGCCTCTGCAGGCTCGAAGGCCTCGTACAGGGACGAGAGGCGGTGGGTGTTCAGATTGTCCATCACCAAGACTATCCGGCCTTTGTCCGGGTAGTCCACATCCACCAGTTGTCGCACCACCCGGGCCCAGTCAGCCTTGGTTCGCTGGTCCGTCACCTCCACCCGCCGCCACCCCTCCAAGGGCGCGAACAGCATGAACAGGTTGCTCACCCCGTTGCGCTCGTATTCGTAATCGTAGGCCATGGCAGTCCCCGGACGCGGCGGCAAGGGGCTGCGGGTCTCCCTCACCTGTTGCTTGCTGGTCTCGTCCAGGCACACCAGCACCTCGTTGTCCTCGAACTGACGGTGATACACCTCCAGCACGTCCTCCATGGCACAGACGAACTCGGCATTGGCCTTGGGCGGGATGCACCAGCACTCCTTCAGCCAAGGCTTGAGTTCGTTTTTTTCAGCGTTTGGCGCACCGTCTCGGGGCTGATGCTGTCCACTATCTCACATTGCACCAGCCGGTCAGCCAGCAGTTGCAGCGTCCAACCGGCACGGCCCTCCGGCGGTTCGCTACAAGCGAGGTGAGTCAGGTGGGCCTCTCCTTGGCCGTCCAGCTTCCTCGGGCGGCGGTTGACCTGCTCCCTGCGTCCCAAGGCTGCCTCCACTCCCTCCTCAACACAGCGGCGGCGCACCCGTCCCACCGTGGCGTCCCCCACCCTCAGGACCCGGGCTATTTCCTCGTCCTTCATCGCCCCGCGCTCTTGATTTTCATCGCTGAGCAGCATAATGCGGGCGTGGGTCTGTTTATATGCTGCCGTCCGTCCCCGGGACACCAGTCCCTTCAGTTCCTGTTGCTCCTCTACACTCAGACTGACCCGGTACCTCTTCGCTGGCATCCCCATCCTCCCAACATCACCTTAGCTTTTGACGTGTCCCGGCAATACCACAGCTAATTATCTATCAATCCTACGCTGTTGCACTACTAGGTTGCATTGCTGGCCGAGCAGATTAGTAACACTTCGCCCGGAGTTTGGCAAATCCGGGATGGTCTGGCAGCAGTGATCTGTGCTTTAATGGGCCTGCGCCGAGCTATTCCTTGGGGTAGGTACGCATCGTGGTCGAGAATAAGGATACCGCTATCATGGTGGTCTACACTGAATGTGGCCGTCGGGCATGACGCCGATTTCAACGCCTGGTACAACCAGGAGCACTTGCCCTAGCGGCTGAGCAACCCTGGATTCCTGGATGGGGCCCGTTATGAAGCCCTGCGGGGCGGGCCCAGATACTTGGCCGTTTACGAACTCGAATCGGCGGAAGCCCTGCAGACGGATGAAAATCTGCGCCAGCGGGCCAACCCAACTGACTGGTCGAGGCGGGTGTCGCCCCTCATGGCCGCGGGAGGTATGGTCCGTAACGTATACACTCAGATCTATCCCACCGAAAGCGACCCGCATACGTTGGGCCGTGGAATGGCGCCCGCGCTCCAGGTCGGACGCATGGACGTGCCGCCGGAGATTGAGGACAAGTACAACTACTACTACGATAACGTGCGGACGCCGGGCAACCTAAAGATCACGGGATGTATGCAGGTCCGCCGGTATCAGTCCGTCGAAGGTTGGCCCAAGTACCTGACCATGTATGAGTTCGAACAGGAGAAGGTGCCAGAGACCGTGGCATGGGAAAACCAGCGCGGCCAGGACGCGATGCACGAATACATCGGAGGTACCTACGGTCACGCTTCGGGTTCATCCGGCGTGTACGCCGTGTGTTTCCACCCCGCGCGTTCTGACATCTGCCCTGTTAGCCCGACCCGCTAATTGAACGAGCGGTTTACCGCGAGAGGTGGCGGCGATGCCTCGAAATTTGACCATTCAGGAGTCCCACGAATTCCTGGACAGCAAGCCTGGCTGGATTGCGTTGACCACCATTGGGCCAGACGGGTATCCCCACACCGTGCCGCTGGGCTACTTTCGGCTGGGTGAGGACATCGTAATGGGAGTCCGGGGCAATACCAGAAAGCTCAAGAACATCACGGACAACCCGAAGGTGAGCCTGCTACTGGAGAGCGGCAAATCGAGAGGGGACATCAAGGGCTTGATGATCCAGGGCACCGCAACGGTGCATTCCGGGCCCTCCGAAGCCCTGTACTTTGCCCGGGAAGCCGCGAAACTACGCGGTGTCCCTGAGCAGGAGCTTCCCACCGAGCCTCGAAAGGACGCGGTTTACATAAAAGTGACACCGCAACGGATCCGCTCATGGGACTATTCCTAGCCGTTCCCGAATCAGGCGGACCATCACGCAACCGATGCCAAGGGGGATAGACATGCCAAGACTGGAAGGGAAAGTTGCGCTGATCAGCGGAGGCGCGAGAGGACAGGGCGCAGTCGAAGCCAGGATGTTTGCCGGGGAAGGGGCTAAAGTTGTCATCGGAGACATCCTCGATGCCGAAGGGCAACAGGTGGAGGCTGAAATCAACGAGGGCGGCAGCCAGTGTGTTTACGTCCGGTTGGACGTCACCAGCGAAATAGACTGGCAGCGGGCCGTCGAGACCGCCGTTAGCCGTTTCGGCAAGTTGGACGTTTTGGTGAACAACGCCGGTATCGGCAGCCCTCGCGGGCCGGATGGCGAGCGGGTCCTCATCGAGACCCTGACCGAGGACCAGTGGGACCGGACCCTGGACGTGAACGCCAAGGGAGTGTTCCTGGGCACCAAAGCGGCCATCCCTGAGATGCGCAAGGCGGGCGGCGGCTCTATCATTAACATCTCGTCGGTGGCTGGATTGGTCGGCGGGACCACCTCAGCCTACGGCGCGTCAAAAGGAGCTGTTCGCCTGTTCACGAAGGCGACTGCCATTCAGTACGCCAGGGAAGGCATACGCGCCAACTCCGTGCATCCCGGTGTCATCATCACCGCCATGACCGAGTCCATGCTGGCCGACGAGGAAGGACGGGAGATGAACCTGGCCCGGCACCCCATCGGCAGGCTGGGAGTGCCGGAAGACGTTGCCTACGGGGTCTTATTCCTGGCCAGCGACGAGTCGTCCTTCATGACGGGAAGCGAGTTGGTAATCGACGGCGGGCTAACGGCCCAATAGCCGCGGGTTCTGGACTGATTCAAGAGCGACTGACCGCAACGAATCAGACGAGGAGGTTGTCCGTGCCAATCGAACGGCTATCACCGGAGTTGGACAGGTTGGTATCAGCCGACCAGGAATTGGAGGAGCTGGGCAACGGCTACGAGGTTGCCGAAGGGCCCCTCTGGTGGCACGAAGCGGGGCACCTTATTTTTAGCGAAGTAAGGGGCAACAAACGATGGCAGTGGACTCCCGGCAGCGGCATCACCCTGTTGCAGGAATCGACCAACAACGCCAACGGACTGACCAGGGACCTCCAGGGCAGGATGATTCTCTGTGAAGGCGGCGCGGGGAGGGTGACGCGGATGGAGCCGGACGATAGCATCACGGTGGTGGCCAACAGCTACCAGGGCATGCGATTGAACCGGCCCAACGACGTGGTGGTAAGGTCGTCGGACGGCAGCATCTACTTTACTAACCCCGGAGCGCCGGACCCCGGATTTCCGCTGTCATACTCCGGCGTCTACCGAGTGTCTGCGGACCTGGGTACGATTTCGCTATTGGTGTCGGACTTTGCCTTTCCTAACGGCCTGGTTTTCTCGCCTGACGAAAGCATCCTCTACATCGCCGACTATCGCGGCGGAAGGATCAGGGCGTTCGACGTGAACCCAAACGGGATGTTGAACCTGGCCAGCGACCGGGTGTTCTGCCAGCTTATCGCGCCCGTCCCCATCACCCCTTATGGCCCCGACGGAATGAAGGTGGACGTAGAAGGCAACGTCTACAGCAGCGGGCCCGGCGGCGTGTGGATCATAGACCCGGCGGGCAACCATCTGGGGACAATCCACACCGGGGCGCAGACGACCAACGTGGGGTGGGGCGGGGATGACTGGAAGACCTTGTTCGTCACAACCTTCGGTTCCCTGTACCGCATCCAGATGAAAGTCGCCGGAATCGCCGTGCCTGGCAACGGCTGGACTACTGGCTATCAACAAAGACGGAGGTGAAGTAGGCATGGACGCAACCGGAGTCTCCCACATCGCCATTTGCGTGGCTGACATCGACCGGTCATTGGGCTTCTACCGGGATATCTTGGGTATGACCGTGGGGTACGACCGGATTCAAGACACCACTACAGGCGGCCTCCCCCACGTGTATAAGCACTCACGGCAGACGCGCCGCCAGGTGCGTTTGGTCATCGGCGAGGGTGAGAACTGCCCCACCATTACCATGACGACCCACCCCGGCGAAGACGCCGACGGGGACCCCATCAAGCTGGACCAGATCGGCCTCAGCCATTTTTCGATCTCGGTCTCCGACCTGAAGGGCCTGGCTGACGACCTGGCCTCTAAGGGCGTAGAGTTCGCCGGACCGCTGGAGTCCCGGCTCAATGCCCGGGGAGAGTTGACCAGCTTCTACGTTTACGACCCCGACGGCATCCTGCTCCAGTTCGACTCCGGCGGCGGAGGATAGGAGAAGGGAGGCGAGGCTTTGGCCAGGCAAGGGATCGTGCTCTACCACGGCATCGACAGCGGCAGGGAGCTCAAGGAGTACGCCGAGACTGCCGAACGCTGCGGCTACGAGTCCTTGTGGGTCACCGAGCGGTATTTCCACGAGGAGACCTTCTCCATGCTGGGATTTCTGGCCGCCGTGACCCATGATATTAAGCTGGGCGTGGGAGTGGTCAACCCCTTTACGCGAAATCCGGCGCTGACCGCAATGTCGGCGGCCACCCTCGACCGCATCTCCGGGGGGAGGTTCTTGCTTGGCCTTGGCAGGAGCGACAGTTGGGTGGTCCACTACCGGATGGGGATACCGTACCGCGACCCCCGTGCCAGCCTCAAAGAGACGGTTGAGACCGTGCGCGCCCTGCTGTCGGGCAGTCCTGTAACTTCCGAAGGAGGCCAATTCAAGCTGGCCAACGTGGGGCTTGCGACCTTGCCTCTACAAGATCGGCTCCCAATCTATCTCGCGGCGATAGGTCCCAGGGCGCTGCGGCTGGCGGGCGCGGTCGCAGATGGCGTGCTGCTAAACGCCTATACTCCCACAACCTACATCAGCTACGCTGTGGACGAAGTGCGGAGGGCCGCACGTGAGACGGGGCGTGACCCTGCCGACGTGGACATCGCTTGCATGTTAGTGGTGCGCCCGACCGACGACCCCGCGGGCATGTTGGAAAGCCTCAAGTCGCGGGTAGTGCGGCTGCTGGACGAACCCTATGTCGGTGAGATTCTGCTGGAGAAGGGTGGCTATGATCCGTCCATACTGCCCGCGCTCCGGGAGTCGGTGAAACAGGACGGTGGGCGGGACGCGGTCAGCCTCATAAGCGACGACATGGTGGACTCGTTCTACGTCGTCGGTCCGCCTGAGCGGTGCAGGGAACGGATCGAAGAATATCGCAGAGTTGGTGTCGACCTGCCACTGCTGCTCCCCAGACTGGAAGACTACAAGCAGGTGGCCACGACGCTGGCAGTCACTTGATGAGGCGGCGGTGCATGAAGAGGGACGCCACGCAGAGGGCCACAACCGAAATAGCCAATAGTTGGAGCGCCCACAGCACCATTAACCACGTGAGGTCGCCCGATACCAGTCCCCTCGTCAGGGCCGAGGCGTGGGTCAGGGGCAATGCCCGGGAGAGCATCTTGACTGTGTGCGGCACGTGGTCCAGGGGAAAGATGACTCCGCTCACATAAAACATTGGGATTATGAACAAGGTGAAGAAGTTGTTCATCGCGCCTATGGTGCTGGCAGCGGCCGTCAAAATCAGAGCAATGGAAGCCACCGTAAGGCCAATCAGATAGGCGCAGGGGATGGCCAGCACGGCCACGGGCGAGCTTATCAGGCCAAAGCGGGCCTGGGGCCCAACACCACCGCGCCCGAGATAGCCGCCCTAGTATTACAACGACGCTTCTTCGATTTGTTCAGGTTTTGGCCGGAAATCGCTTCGCGAAAGGCAAGGCCGCAAGGCTGTCACGGGCGTGGGCAGGTCGCCATGAAGAGGTGCTCAAGGTCCCTTTCTTGCGAAGCGTCGTTGTAATACTAGAAGTCTGGCCGGAAAGCCATTGCCCTGGTTGTGCGCTACGCGAAGCAGACGTATTCAAGACTTATATGGCATGGTGGTGCATGTAATACGTTGCAACACCCACTATGTCATCGATAATCGACGTTAAGAAAACGTCGGCCTGGAGGGAATCGAGGTTTCCGGCCAGACTTCCAGCCAGCTAAAATTGCTACTCAGTTGGCCAGAACCGCCACGAGCACTTGGCAATACCGCATATTGGGCGCCAAGGATAACAGTTCACCGGATGTGGCTGGTTTTGCCAATTCAGTGATGGTGCGGTATCTGGACTACAACGATACTGGTGTGGGTGGTCATCCCAGTGACTCGATTCCCGGCGCTCTTGCCATGGCCGACTATCTGGGAAGTGACGGCCAAGCTAACATGATGAAGCAGTCGTTAAGAACCCTCCGTCTTAGCCCGAATCCACCGATAGTGGGCGTCAGGTTGGCGAACTGAAGCGGCAAGAAGGTGCTCCTCTGAATCTGGGATAATGGTTTTGCAATAAAAAACCGACCCCAGAAAAGGAGCACCCAATTGATGCTACCACGCAACCACCCCGGCCGTATTCGCATCGTCTTTGACGACTAACCGTCTGGTGGCCAATGCCGGCCTGCTCCTGCCGGCCACTCTCGCCCAACACCTGGGCCTGCGTGAACTCGTTGACCGTCACCTCGACCTCGGGGATGCGCCGGGGCGGGCCAACGCGGGAGACAAGCTGCTGACGCTGGTGGCCTCGGCGCTGGCGGGCGGCGACTGCATTGACGACGCCGATGCGCTGCGTGCGGGGCGGACCTACTCGGTGCTGGGGTGCATGGTCAAAGCGCCATCCACCTTGGGCACTTTCCTGCGCAGCTTCCGCTGGGGCCACGTCCGTCAACTGGACCGGGTGAGCCGGGAGCTGCTGGCCCGGGCCTGGGCCGCTGGGGCGGGACCCGGCGACGCGCCGTTCACCATCGACCTGGACTCCACCATCTGCGAGACTTACGGACTGGCCAAGGAGGGGGCGCGACACCACGGCTATACCGGCAAGCGAGGCTATCACCCGTTGCTGGCCGTGGCCGCCGGCACCGGGGACGTGTTGATGTCCCGGCTGCGCGAGGGCCGGGCCAACACCGCCCGGGGCGCCGCCCACTTCCTGCGCGAGACGGTGGGACGGGTGCGCTACGCCGGCGCCAGGGGCCGACTCACGGTGCGGGCCGACAGCGGCTTCTATGCCCACGCCATCGTCGCCGTCTGCCGCAAGATGGATGTCCGCTACTCCATCACCATCCGCCAGCACAAAAGCCTGCGCAATCTCATCGAGGCCATACCCGGGACGGATTGGACGCCCATCCCATACTGGATGGACGGCGCCGCCGATGTGGCCGAGACCACCTACACTCCCTTTGAGAGTGAGGCCGGCGCCGCGCCGGTGCGGCTCATCGTCCGGCGGGTGAAGCCCACGCCCAGTTCCCAACTGGCCCTCTTCGCCAGCTACAGCTATCACGGCTTCATCACCGACCGGGACGGGGAGACGCTCGAACTGGAGGCTGACCATCGCCGCCACGCCGAGATCGAGAATGCGATACGCGACCTCAAGTACGGCGTCGGGCTGAACCACCTGCCGTCCGGCCGATTCGCTGCCAACGGGGCCTGGCTGGCCGTCCAGGTGCTGGCGCATAATCTGGCCCGTTGGGCAGCGCGCATCGGTCTGGGAGAGCAACTGGTGACCACCAAGACCCTGCGGCGACGCTTCTTCTCCCTGGCCGGACGGCTTACCCGCTCGGCGCGCAGACTCACTTTGCATCTTCCCCGGGGCTGGCCCTGGGCTGAGCAGGCCACTCTCGCCTTGGCCCGACTGCGAGCCATCCCACTCCCAGCCTGACGGCGCTATCCGCAACCTACCCAACGCCTCCAAACTCGCGTCCGCCCGGTCCGCGAGTGCATCCCGCTGCGTCCGATCTCACTATCACCCGATTCCCAGCCTCCATAGACCGCTCTCCAGGCCCGGTGAGGCTACTGAAAACCCTCTGCCATGTCACATCGGTCCCAATGGAGCCCAGGCTTTCTCCCTTGTAGGCTCCCTCATCCCAATTTGCCCAGCATTCACGCCTCCCATCGGTGGATTCGGGCTTAGACCATAGATTTCAGACAGCGGTAAGGCGGGGTTAAGCCGACGCAATCCAGTCGGCGGCACGTTCCCCTATCATGACAACCGTTGCATGGCTACCACCTGACCTGGTAACCCGCGGCATCACCGACGCATCGACTACCGACAACCCCTTTACCCCCTTGACGCTGCAGTATTGATCAACAACCGCCATTGGGTCTGAATCCGGGCCCATCTTGCATGTGCCGGACACATGCCTGGCTGTTCCAACGGTTTGGCGTATATAGAGGTCCAAAGCGTCGTCGTCGGCCAGAATGTCATCCGTTGGGTGGAGCCGGTAATCGGCCACGTCTTTATACGCATCGGATTCAAGGAATCCAATCGCCATTCGCACGCCTTCCCGCACCCGACGAATGTCGTTTGGATGCTGAAGATAGCGGTAGTTAAAGGCCGGCTGCACTGAGGGATCGGCAGACGCAAGCCTGACGTATCCCGAGCCGTCGGGTAGCCCGAGCGTGCACGAGATTCGCGCCACCCGGTCCGGGGGAACTTCACCGTTCAGGAACTTGGTCCGGAGACCGGGGACGCGCTCCGGCCGTTCATCAACCATTGGGGTGGTCCTCAGCAACATATCATGGGCTTCGCTGGACCCGTGGGAGGTGTAGTGTAAACAAAAGCGCGCCGCGTCGGTATCAGCAGCCAGGGTCATTCCGTCTTTGACTTTAAAGGTAATCTGGGCGCTCAGGTGGTTAAATAGGTTCTGTCCCACTCCGGGAAGCTCATGAACGAGAGGTATCCCAAATTGCTGAAGTTGGTCATTGGGGCCGATTCCCGATAGCATGAGCAGGTGGGGCGACTTGAGAGCCCCAGCGCTCAACACAACCCGGTCTGCTTCAACGTTGAAAATCTCGCCTCCGCTTTCTACTTCCACACCGACGGCCTTTAGATCCTTGATCAATACCTTCCTTACGAAAACCCCTCCCCTCACCGTAAGGTTGAGACGGTGGCGCATGGGATTTAGGTGAGTGATAGCAGCGCTCATCCTCCAGCCGTCCAGGTTGTTCGAGGGCCACACGCCTACGCCCGAGGGGTTCGGGCCATTGGTATCCTCGACTGCCCCATAACCCGCCTCCAAACAGGCTGCGTGGAAGGCCTTTTGGATGTCTGTCCAGGGCCCGGATTGACGACGCCTTACTGGCATCGGACCGTCGGTTCCATGAAAATCATCCCGAATGTCGAGATCGTGCTCAGATTTTCTAAAGTAAGGCAGTACCTTGTCATAAGACCATTCATCGTTGCCCATACCAGACCAGGAGTCGAAATCCTCAGGTAACCCCCTTTGCATTGCCTGACCGTTGATGGACGACCCTCCTCCGATCACCTTGCCCTGCGCCACGTGGATCTCCCCTTGCTCATCGGTGATCGTTCCCCGCAGGGCCCAGTTATGTTCCGAGTCTGGGGATTCTGCAAAACTTGTGTGGCCGAACTTTATCTCGTCCGGAAGATAGGCTGGATCAGGGTAATCTGGCCCGGCTTCCAGCAACAAAACAGAGGTATTCACGTTTTCAGCCAATCTGCTGGCCAACACCGATCCAGCCGCTCCCCCACCGACGATAACAACGTCATATTTCATGGGCCCTCCTTGAATGCTTCGTCTTCTAACATAGGATTTCCCAGTTTTAACTGATTCCGCTGAGGATAGGACGTTCTGGGATTTCTCCAATTATAAACCGGCATTCTCCATATCGGCCGACCAGCAGGTTCCGAACAGGGTAGTTGGAGTGTCAACGGCGCCGAGATGGGCTTGTTGAAAGAGTCGGCATAAGAGTAGGGCCAGGCGACTCTTGGGCCAAAATGGGCGAACAGTCCATCATTTGTGAGGAATGGGGATGCTCTAGCCGCTGGATCGCTGCCGCAGGGACTCCACCTTCTTCCAGTTCACCAGCAAGCGGCTGCGGGACTCATTGATCCCAACCATCTTCTGATCCAGATCGATGAGCAATTGGATTTCGCCAAGCTGGTGGCTCCCTTGGAACACCGGTATTGCCCTGATTTCGGCCGGCCCGCCATTCATCCCGAGACAATGGTGCGGGCGCTCCTCATCTGCTCGCTTTACAACATCGCCTCCTTCCGCAGATTGTGTTCTGCCATCTCCGAGAACATTGCATATCGCTGGTTTTGCTTCTTCACCATCGACGACCCGGTGTTCGACCATTCCACCATCACCCACTTCATCAACCGCATCGGACGGGAAGGCTTCCCGGAAGTCTTTGAAGGCCTGAATCAGGAGTTGCTGCGGATGGGGCTTTTGTCGCCAGAGCTGTACGTTGATTCCAGCATGGTCAAGTCCAACGTCAACAGCTACGGCCTCTCCCGCAGTGGCATGACCGTGGAGGAGTTCAAGGAGCAGACCATCGAGACAAAGGAGCTGTTTGTTATGGCTCGCTCAACGGTCGACGACGAAGGGGTTGAGCATGAGGAGGTACGGTACTTCCAGGACGCCAAGGGCCGGCTGCCGCTGAGCCCGCTGGATACCGACGCCCGTTGGCGCATCACCAGACCCGGCGGGCCCTCAGGTTTGAATTACCAGTTTGAATTACCAGGATAGTGTCATCGCAGACCGGGGCGGTTTCATCCTGGCCTGGAGGATCACCAATGCATCCACAGGGGAATGGAAGGCAGTTACGCAGCTGCAGGAACGGCTACCGCTCCAACCGGTGTCGCTAGCGGGAGACATAGGCTACAACGCGGGTGAGCTGCGGCAACTCCTCAAGCACCGGAATATAACGGCTTCCGTTCCCATCCATCCCCTGCAGGAATCCAACATGGATTCCACCGGCGGCTTCGACTACCGGGGTCATCATCTGGCGGGTCCGCAGGGCAAGATCCTGAACCGGGGCAGGTTTCACAACCGGGACGGCGTTGATCAATACGTGGCCCGCCAGAAGGACTGCCGGGCATGCCCGGTCAAGGCGGATTGCGTCCCTCCTGGACAGTAACGCCAGTACATCGGCCTGACCACGTATCACCCGCTACACCTGAGAGCCAAGGAACGGAACCAGACCGCCGCGTATCGCCGGGAGCAGAAGGGCCGCCGTATCGCCTCTAAGGGAACCTTTGCATCTCTGGACAGACTGGGCTGGGCCAGGTCTCGGCGTGAGGATTGTGGAGAGTCGACTGCGAGGGATATATGGCCGCTCTGGCCCACATCGTGCTCAAGGCCATGCGACGGTGCGCCAAGGCACCGGACCTACGGCCCCATTGAAACCCAGGGCAGCGATTCACGGAGACCCGGCAACCCCAACCGCCTGCGGGGAGCCGACCAACCCGGACGGGGCTCCACGGTCCTGGTCCACTGGATTCCTGATGATGAGCGTCGCGGCCTTGATGAACGTCGCGGCCCTATTGTGGCACCCTGTCCCTCCGTCAAACCCCACTTTTTCAACTAGCCCAAGATAATGGGCCACTGAGGTGTCGAAGGCCAGCAAAAATATCCAGCTAGCAGTCCGTCCGAGAAACGCCGATGATACGGTGGTGAGGTTATGCTGGGAGAAACCTCCGGCATGGTAATACGCCAATGAGCAAGACCTTCCGTCCCTACGACCCCGGGCAATAGTTGCTGCTGCCGGCGGCGCTCCAGGAATGGCTGCTGATCTGTGTCGGCCACAACCTGCTGAAGCTGTTCCGCTTCGGGGACGGGCGACCAAGCAAGGCACGAGGCAGTAACCGCAGGTCTCCCCGGCGCACTGTCGGCAAGTTCCCACGGACCCTCTCGGTATTCACGAATCCACACCCTCCCACGCAGGTGGTCTCCAGCTAATCCCCGGACGGGCTGCTAAGACGTTTCTATAATCGCTGAGGTAGGCAGCACAGTCATCGTCGATACCCACCCACCTGAGCATCATTGAAACGTATTCCTGATGGTAGCTGGAGACGCGCCTCCTTATTTCCTGTTCGTCCAATTCCCGTTCTTCCTGCAACTCTTCCTAACTCTCGATCGATTGCCACTATCGTTATTTTGTCCCATTTGGGTTAACCCATCCGGCGGTGCCGGCTAGGAGTTCCCATTCCGTCTTCTCACGGAAATGCAGATTGTCTAGGCGAACCATCCAGGTGCCTTCGAGGTTTCCCCCCGATTGGACAGCCGCTGCGCCGGCTCATTGCGAGCTGCGCCTGTGGAAGCACCCAGTTGTGGAAATACCGGTGTGCTTTCCATTCTTGATAAGCACACGCCCGTTGGCCATTACAACCTCGGACACCTCTTTGACTTTTACACATTCGTGCCGGATGTGGTCTCGTATAAGTAACGGGTCTGGACGCTGGTCACCGCATCGGGATTAAACTCGACCATGGCGGCGTGGCTTCCAACCGCGATGGTGCCCTTGCGGGAGCGGAGTGTCAACTAAGATTCAAGTGGTACGCAATGACCGAGTACGACTGCTCCGCCTCGCCCTAGCCCGCGGTCAGGCGACGGCTGTGCGTCAGACCATACCTATATCGGAAAGTGTGGAAACTGTATCCGCAAGTCTCGTGAAGGCAGGTCGGCCAGTACATCCATCCGAGCGCCTGTCCAGATCATCGAGACATTGGTCCGTCTGCCTATCGTGGTGCTCACCGAGCAGCACGGACGCAGTGCATGGAATCCTTGATGACCTCCGCTTAAAGTAATATTCTTTGCGTAATCCAACGCCCTTCCTCTGTACTTCCTTCGAGGCGGTACAAGATGTGAGGCCGCCAAGGCTGCACAGTAAGGGGCCATTTCCCTGATGTTCTTCCTGAATGGGATGGAGTAAGCAACCATGGACAATGGAAATAGTGAAACCCTGGCCGCAACCCTAGTACTACAACGACGTTTTCTCAAATTCGTGTGATTTTGACCTGAATTCGCTTCGAGGAAGGTACGACAATAAAGCTGTCAAGCGTGTGGGCAGGTCGCCATGAATAGGGGTTCAAAGCCCCTTTCTTGCAAAGCGTCGTTGTAGTACTAGGGAGGTTCTGCTCAGGCCTGACCTACGAAGATCTCTCGCCCGAGGTGGTGGACTGGGCGAAATATCTGTGCCTGGACTTTGCGGGCGTCACCCTGAACGGGTCCACCACCGAGTCCGCCCGCACGGTGGTACAGGCCATCGAGAGCGTCAACCGGCCCGGCCCCTCCGTAATCATCGGCACCGGGAAGAGGGCACTTCCGGAGTACGCGGCCATGGCCAACGGAACGGCCTTCCACAGCTTGGAGCTTGACGACATCCACAATGACTCTTCAATTCACGGCGGCGTCATAGCCTTTCCGACAGCCCTGGCCATGGCAGATGTGACCCGGTTGGATGGCAGGAATTTCATCGCCTCGGTTGTGGCCGGGTATGAAGTCATGATGCGCCTCGGAATGGCCCTGAAGCCTGCCGAACACTACAAGAGGGGATTCCACCCAACCGCCACCTGCGGAGCCTTTGGCGCGTCGGCAGTGGCCTCCCGGTGCCTGAACCTGAGCGCCGAATCGACCACCGCAGCACTGGGTGTCTCGGGTAGCCAGGCCGCCGGAGGCCTGGAATTCCTGACGGAAGGGACGTGGACCAAGCGACTGCACCCGGGCTGGGCCTCGAACAGTGGGATATGGGCGTCGTTGCTCGCTCGAGCTGGCTTTCTCGCGCCGGCAACTGTGATTGAGGGCCGTTTCGGGTTTCTCCAGGGCTACTCCGGCGATCCAGACCCGGAGCTGGTGCTCCAGGGTTTGGGGGACGAATTCCAGATCACCCGGATGGGAATCAAGCCCCATTCCTGTTGCCGGTACAGCCAGGGCCCCATAGATTGCCTGCTCGATCTGCGGCAGACGCACGCCCTGCAGCCCGATGACGTAGAGACCGTGACCATTGGCGTCTTGAGCGCGGGATTCAACACCATCGCCGCTCCCGAAGAGGACAAACGCAACCCCCGGTCGGTAGTGGACATGCAGTTCAGCATGCCCTTCGGCGGCGCTGTTGCCCTGTTGTACGGGCGGGCGTCCCTGGGCGAACACACGGTCGCGGTGGCCCAGCGTCCCGAAGTGAGTAAAATGATGTCCCGCGTACATTGCGTGACTGACCCGGATCTCGACGCTCTGTACCCGAGTCAGTGGCCTGCGTGGGCCGAGGTCGCAACCACCGACGGACGTGTGCTGCGCAGCTACACGGGTTATCCCAAGGGCGACTATCAGAATGCACTCACCTGGCGGGAGATGAAGGACAAGTTCGAGGAATTAGCCGCGCTTGTCATATCCGGAAATCGCCAGGATCAGATCATCGCGGCCATCGATGCCCTGGACGAGATGGACGACGTGCGGGAATTGGCGGAACTGCTGGTTGTGAATGACGGCATGGCGCGACCCTGAATCCCGCAGTCGCCGGTCAGGGTCGGTGCTATTTCGTTTCTAAACTAAAGCCAAGGTGAAATACGCAGTTGCACAGGGTAAATTTGTGAAGGAACTGGGTTAGCTGGTCTCGGGAGTTACGAGGGGTTGGTGATGGGCGTGAGGGAGATAGACCGGTGTCTGGAACAGTGGCGGATGGAAGTCAAGGACTTGCGACAGCGGATGATCCTGGCGCCGACGCCCAGGGAGCGGGAGAGGTGGTACGCCGTGCTGCTGCTGGCCCAGGGCTGGACGGCAGCGGCCACGGCGGAGACTCTGGAAAGGGACCCACACACTATTGGCCGATGGGCGTCGGCCTTCGGCGAGGGAGGGCCTGCAGCCCTGATATTCGAGCAGACCGGTGGTTCCCCCCCGCCCTTGACCAAGCGCAGCAGGAGGAATTGAAAGAGGCGGTGCAACAGCCTCCCGCTTCGTCGGGCATCGGTATGGCCAACTGGTATTGGAAGGTGGTGCGGCGGTTTGCCTCGGAGCGCCTCGGCATTGAGTTGAGCCGCAGCAGTTGCCTGAACTGGATGCACCGCTTGGGATTTGCCTTCAAGCGGCCCAAGAAGCGGTTGCTCAAGGCTGATGAGGCCAAGCGGGAGGCTTTCGTGGCGGAGTACGCCGTCCTGAGGGAGGAGGCCCAACGGACTGAAGCCAGGATATTCTTTGCCGACGAGGCCCACTTCCGGGCGGACGCGGAACTGCGGGGCAAGTGGGTGCTGAAGGGCCAGCCTGCTTTGGTGGACTCGACCAGCCCGCGGTATGGGGAGAAGGCCAACTACTATTCGGCGGTGTGCCTGGAGACGGGTGAGGTGGAATGGATGGAACTGGAGGGCAACAGCAACAGCGGGACCTCGGTTGCCTTCCTGAAGCAACTGAGGGAAAAACATCCAGAGCCGATGCGGGTCATCTGGGACAACGCGCCGGCCCATCGTGGCGAGGCGGTGCGGGAATATCTGCGGACGCCCGGACTTGACCTGCGGTTGGTGAACCTGCCGGGGTACAGCCCGGACTTCAACTCCGATGAGGCGGTCTGGGGCTGGGCGAGAGAGGAGGCGACGGGCAATCTCTGCCTGGGCAGCAGGGCGGCGGTGCAGGAAAGGGTCGGCAACTTCCTGGCCGGGCTGGCCAGCCGGAGAGACGAGGTGAGGCGCCGCTGCCGGACGGTACTGCAGTCACGGGCCGAAGCACTGCTGCCGAATTCCCAGCACGATTCCTCGCCTCAGGCAAATGCACATCCCACCTTGGCTTTGGTTTAGGGACTCGAACTGACCTGACTATTCCGCTCCTGGGTCAAACTGCGCCTATCCCTTCGAGGGCAAGGCCGGAACCCGGCATAGCTTGCGGGAACTGCTTGAATCTCAGGTTAGGCACTATCCTTGTGTACTGCAGGGTCACCGGTTCGTACTGCCTTGCTCTGCTGCTTTCATTAGTCGTGTTGACTGCTCTGTGCTTTCAACACACCGGTGCCGGTGGAGGGGGTTGAGGTGAGTTTTAGGGGGAGTATCCTTTCCGGATTGTAGATGCCAGGTAATTCGTTGACAGATTGGTAAAAGTAGATGTACCGATCTGGAGGCGAGGATGCGAAACAACAGCAGGGATTCCACTATAGAGCGCAACTATATCCAGCGGTGGCGGTTCCTGATGCGGGAATTTGAGCTGGTCAAGGCGGGCAGGCACCCCCCAGTTCCGGTTCCGCGAGGATTTCTACCGCTTTCACGGCTCCAACCGGCAGACCTTCGACAAGTACTACCACCGGTTCCCGCAGGATAGGAGCGATCAGGCGCTGCTGCCCAAAAGCGCAGCCCCAAGTGGAAGAGCAGGCGCACCCTCAATGAGGACCTGCTGGAGGGGAGCACCTTCGAGTCGGTGGAGGAACTAGAGGACTAACTCCAACAATACCTCCTCTACTACAACACAGCCCGTCCCCATCAGGCCCTCAATGGCAAACCACCTTTGGAAACGCTGGAACTTCCGTCAACGAATTAGCTCATACATACAAAGAGTGTCGGTCGGCTATCTTGTTGACGGAATCCCAATTGGGCTAGCCTCATGGAGTTCTGGTTCACTCGCCTCAGTTTATCTGCCCGGAGAAACGAGCCGTACCGGTCTTTGGTTATGTGTTCGATTGCCTTTTGGGGTACGCTGTGGTTCCCGAGTGCCTTGCTCAGTTGCTCTTCCGCGACGGCGAGCCATACTTTGTGCCGCCGGTCGTTTTTCGTGCAATTTCGGCAGGTTGTAAACGGCGGCGAGAAAGTGTCGCACTTGGGGCCATTGGTCAGCACAAGTGTCCTCTCCAATTGTTCAGGAGAAATGCCCGTTCTCACGACTGTAGTAACTGACGTTGCGGGTGAGGCAGATCGTCTATGCTGTGAAAGCTATGCGTCTCAGGTTCTTTTGAATCTTGGAACGCGAGGTTACCCCGGCTGCGCCTCAGCCTGTAGTTTTTGCCGTTCATTTCCAGGATCTGGACGGCTGCGACGAAGAATAGTCCGCACCCTCGACGCCTTTTCTCCCCGCTCCTATAACGTCGCCACTCTGCCTGAAATACTGCCGCCAGTTACCATGTCATAAGTAGTACACAGTTACTCCGCCACAGTGGTCAGTCTTCTCGGCGCCATTGACAGCTCCACCGTTTACAACAGTGGACGGTGACGGGACGTCCGCTATAATCTGCAGATTGCTATTACAGTTGGGGAACGATCATGGAAATTCAAGGTGGCGTATTCATAATCACGGGTTCGGCGACGGGGTTGGGAGCGGAGGTGGCTCGGCAACTCGCTGCAAAAGGCGGCCGTGTGGTTATCAACTACACCAGGAGCGAGGCTGAGGCCAAAGCATCGGCGGAGGCGTGCCGCGCGGCAGGCGGCGAAGCCATCCTGTGCCAGGCCGACGTGTCGGTGGATGAGGACTGCCGACGGATGGCAGCGGCCGCGCTGGATCAGTGGGGCCGCATTGACGGGCTGGTGAACAACGCTGCCACATCGGTAATCGTGCCGCACCACAACCTCGAGGGGCTGGCTTCGGAGGACTTCCGGCGCGTCCTTGATGTCAACGTGGTGGGCGCGTTCCAGATGGCGCGGGCGGTTACGCCGGCCATGCAGGAACAAGGCAAAGGGGCCATCGTCAACGTGTCGTCCGGCTCCGGGTTCAGCGGCTCGGGCAGTTCCATCGCCTACGCCGCGTCCAAGGCGGCGCTGAACGTGATGACGTATTCGCTGGCGCGCGCCCTCGCGCCGGAGATACGGGTCAACGCGGTGTGTCCGGGCGTGATGCAGACGCGGTGGTGGCGGGACGGCCTCGGCGACGGCTACGAGGCATTCATAGACCGGTACGCAGAATCTGCCCCGCTTAAGTCAGCCGGCACCACCGAGATGGTGGCGGACCCAGTGGTGTGGCTACTGGAGGGTGCGGAACACGTTACCGGTGAGACTATCCTGGTGGATGCGGGTTCGCACTTGGGGCCGTCGCCACGGCGGTAGGGAGACCGGGGTCATCGACCGCATCCTCGAGGAGGATCTCAAGCTTCCCGGAAAGCTGCGCCTCGCCGCAAAGCACATCTTCAAAAGGCTCAAAGACGAGTATGACTTCCTCGCTGGGTACACCATCGTCAAGGAATGCGTTCGCGAGCACCGCTGCCGGACCAGAGAAATGTTCGTGCCCCTGTCTCGTCCGGCTGATGGAAACCAGCCCTCCCCACGCCAATGTTGTCCATGCCACCTATTTTTCCCATCCGGTGGACGCGAGAAGGCGGTGGTAAAATCCTCGGGTATCCGAAAGAGTAGCACGACGGGAGGTGAGCAATGCCCGTGATGAGCGGAGCACAGGCGCTGGTGCGTTCCTTGGCCAGGCACGGCGTCGAGGTAGTGTTCGGGCTTCCCGGCGTACAGATTATGGACGTATTCGATGCCCTTTACGACGAGCCCGGCATCCGCATGGTCCTGACCCGGCACGAGCAGGCGACCACCTACATGGCCGATGGCTACGCCCGGACCACCGGCAAGCCCGCCGTTGCGCTGGTGGTGCCTGGCCCTGGGGCCCTCAACGCAACGGCGGGACTCGGCACCGCCTATGCCACATCATCCCCGGTTCTGCTGGTGTCGGGGCAGATAGAGAGCTATAACCTCGGCCAGAACCGGGGCGCGCTCCACGAGATCGGCGAGCAGTTGGACGTCTTCAAACACCTGACCAAGTGGTGCGGGCGGTCAGACAAGGTGAATGAAATCCCGGGAATGGTCCGGAACGCTTTCCGCGAGATGTCCTCTGGCCGGCCCAGGCCGGTGGAGATAGAGATCCCCTGGGACGTTCTCCCAATGACTGATGAAACCGAACTTCCGGAACCTGAAGGTCCAGGCAGGCAGCAGCCCGAGCCCGCCCTGATCAGGGAGGCAGCCCAGCTGCTTGCAGGGGCCAGCCGCCCCCTGATCTGGGCGGGCGGCGGCACAAGGGACGCTGCCGTCTCCTCCGAGCTTATGGATCTAGCCGAGGCCCTGAACTCCCCGGTCATAACCACGCCAGAGGGTAAGGGCGCAATCCCTGAAAACAGTCCGCTGTCCTTGGGCAGTTTCTACTACGCCCACGGGCCCGGCCATATCGCCCTCCCGCAGGCCGACGTCATCTTGGCCGTCGGCAGTCGGATGATGTTCACGCCCAACGTGCCCTGGGGAATCCAGCCGCATCAGAAGGTTGTCCAGATCGACGCCGATCCCGAGGAACTTGGCCGCAATATCCCCGCCACAGTGGGAATCGCCGCCGATGCTCGCCTGGGGGTACAGGCGTTGCTGGCGGAATTGGGAGGCAGGACACGGGCCAGCCAGTGGACCGAGACCGAGACCACGGCCATTCGCCAACAGGCCGATCTGGAAATCCGGGAGATGGCCCCTCTCCAGGTGGAGATCATCGAGACGATACGCCACGAACTGGACGACGACGCAATCATGGTCGCCGGGACCACTGACATCGGTTACTGGAGTCATCTGGCCTACCCGGTGCTGGCCCCGCGTTCCTACCTCACATCCTCCTACTTCGCCACCTTGGGGTATGCCTTCCCCACGGCCCTGGGCGCCAAAGTCGGCAACCCCGGCAGGCAGGTCGTTGCCACAACGGGGGATGGCGGGTTCGGGTACGCCTCCAGTGAACTGGCCACCGCTGTCCAGGAAGGGATAAATGTGGTGACTCTGGTGTTCAATAACGAGATGCTGGGGGCGTCGCACCACGACCAGCAACAGCGTTTCGGCGGCAGGGTCATCGGTACCCGGCTCCACAACCCTGACTTCGCCCAACTGGCCGAGGTATACGGTGCCGTGGGCGTCAGGTTGGACAGCCACGAGGGCCTGGGGGACGCTCTCCGTGACGCCCTGAGGGCCAATCTCCCGGTTGTCATCGAGGTGCCCATTCCAAACCTCCCGCCGCCTTTCCAGATAGCGCCCCGCGGATTGGAGAATATCGGGAGTTAGAACCCAGCACTGACTACTTGGTACTGCAGTCGCCTCCGGACAATGCCGAGGACAGGTGGCCCACAGCGGTCACAAGACCATTAGCTGCGGGCCCTGCCAGGACCGCCATGGCCCTGACCAGCATCAGATCACGATTCATACCAAGGATGTTCGCGACCGCATGTGCTGATACCTTTTCGCTAACAAACTCCAACGCAAGGTCAGAGCCTGTTGCCGACGAACTCCTGCACGCTCACGTGCAGGGCTGGGGTATCCGCCAAAGCCCGCAGGAAGTTCCCGCGGGCACCGTTTATGTCCCGGTCCATTTCACGGCTGCTCCGGTCGCGCACAACCTTCCGTCCGCCCAGGTTCGGGATGATCCTCGCCGGTCCAACTGACCGTCTTGCTGGTGTAGGCTTCGTTGGTCAGGAAGAGCGCCTTACCGTACTGCCGGCACTTCCAGTCCAAGAAGCGCTGAAACTGGTAGTGCGCGAAGGTCAGCATCGACCGGGCCGTCTTGGACCGTATTTTCCGGCTGGCCCGTTTGGTCATGTCGCCGGTCTCGAAGGTGGGCAACAAGATGATGTCGAAGTGATTGACCAGCCAGTGGGCCGCCTTGTGGTGCAGTTCGTCAATCAGGTTGCCGATCTTTGTCCGTACACGGCCTGCCGCTTCGTACTTGTTCCGCTTGGCGAACCGCCGGGTCTCCAGCCTTGCGCGCGACAGTAGGCTGTCCAGATGGGTGCAAAGACATTGGATCCGCCCGAAGTCGCCCCGCCCGATGTGGCCCGCGGAATCCTCAGCGAAGTAGGTCAGGAACGAGCGGACGCCGGGGTCCAGAGAAACGATGCCGCCTTGGGTCTCGGCTCGGCGGCGTTCCGCCGGACACGACACTGAGAGGTGCCATTGCCCGTTGTGCCTCGTGATTCGTCCTTCGCCGTATTTGTCCGGCAGGGGCTCGGCCATTTTCATGGAGCCCAGCAGCTTGGGGTAGAAGCCCTCCGGCTTGACGGCGTCGGCCTTGGCGTAGCAGCCCTGCCGCGGATGCTTGCGGGAACGGAATCCGCTCCTGTGGTACTCGTGGGCCTCCCGGCCCTTTCCGAGGTCTCGGTTCTTCTTCCTCACCGCCGACACGGCCCGGCAGGCGTCGCGCACGGCGATGTCCTTGACCGCGTAGGGCGCGGGCCTCAGCCGCCCGGGCGCGGAGTGGATGATAGCCACCTTGAGTTTCTTCCAGTTGGCAGCCTCACCGGTGCGGTTCAGCCTCGCCACGGTCTCGTTGTAGCACCACCGGGCGGCGTCAATCCAGAGATTCAGCCTCTGCTCTTGCTCCCGGGTGGGGAAGAGCCTTATCTTTCGCGATTTCCTTCCGGTACCGCCGCAGTCCGTAGAGTCGGCAGGAGAAGGTATGCAGGATGGCGAGAATATCCTCGGTGAGCTCCTGCTCAGGGCTGTGATCGTCTCCGCCGAGAACCACGATTTCGCCGCCGTTTCGCTCAACCTGCCACCGGATAAGGTCGAATCCAAATCGTGCAAGGCGGTCTTTGTGGGCAACCACAAGACGGAGCTTAGCTCCTCCGTGTAGTCGTTCCAGTAAGGCGACAAGTCCCTTTCGACGGAAGTTGAGTCCGCCGCCGATGTCTTGGATGACCTCGGCGTCAGGGTGGAGTTCTCGCATGACCGCGACCTGCCGGGCCAGGTCGTCCCGTTGGGCATGGGATGAGACTCGACAGTAGCAGACGATAACTGCACCGGCGGATTCTCGTACGTACGAGTCGACGTCGTAGCGCCGCTGGCCCGATGCCGTTTTGATCGCTTGGATTCTGCCTTCGTCCGCATAAGCCCTCAGGGTGTTGGGGTGGAGTCCCAGTTCTCGCGCCGCGATGCGGCTTGGTACAAATCTCATGCCGGAATGTTACTGTCCCGCAGCGTTTGTTAGCAAATCGGCATCTAACCGTTTACTCTCCACTGGCGGGTATAGACCTCTACGTCAATCGTAGGCGGCGCCGGGGAAAAAGTGAGTTCGACCCGCGCCCGCGCGTACAGACCAGGCTTAACGGCGGCAACTTGGCCTTCCAGACCGTCCGGCCACCCTGTCGACCGGTCGTTTCTTCCTGTCGCACCGACCATCAAGAGGTTACAATTCCCCCTCCGGGACCCAGGTCCGGGTCGCGAGGTGCGGGGAGCATCCACGATAGGGAACGGCTCAAGTCCACCGTAGAGGGAGTTGATCGTGGCCAGTGACATGAACGGAACTCCGGCTCCTGTATTCGATCCTGAACGTTTAGCTGGGGCGATGGGAGCCCGTGGCGTAGACGGCCTGGTGATTACCACGCCCCTGAACGTGACCTACCTCTCAGGGTACAACCCCACAGCGCCCAAAGCCGACGAGCCACCGGGAGTCGCTGTCGTTATCTCGCGGCATGACTTGCAACACCCCATCCTGATTGGGCCTGACATATTTGTATCACCTTTCCTGTATGAGCCCATATGGATCGAGGATATCCGTCCCCACCGAAGCGTCCTCCTTCCGGTGGGCGCATCCACCGACCGGTCTGAGTTTTTCCGGTTTATGCCGGCCTCCCGGCAGGACTCCGGCTGGGTCAAGAACGCTGGTGACCGTCTCGCTGGTAGCTTCACCGAGGGGATCCGTGATGCTGTGCAGGACCTGGGCCTCACCCACGGACGCATCGGCTACGATGACCTGAGAGTGGGCGCCAAGGTTACAGGCTCCCTGGCGGACGTTTTTGACGCATACGACTTGATGATGTTAATTCGAGAGAGGAAGAGCGCCCAGGAAATCGAATGGCTGCGGGAAGCCACCCGGGTGAACCAGGTTGCCATAGAACGGACGGTGCAGTCTTGGAGTCGAGGTATGCTCTGGAAGGAGCTGGTGGATACCTATCACGCGGAGGTCTCGGCACTGGGCGGATGGGTCTACGACCCGGGCGGAGTCTTTTTCGCCAACCCGCTGGATGGCGACCCCGCCGTGCGACTGCGTGTGGACTCCGAGGACTTTGTGGTCCGGCCAGGTACCAACATCATGTTCGACTGCCATGGGACCAAGAACCAGTACTGCTGGGACGGCGGCAAGACCTGGGTCGTGGAGGATTACGGCTCGAACATGGCCCGCCGCATCGGCCGGGCTACCGCCGAAGCGATGAACGAGATTCACGATGCAATGCGCCCCGGAGTCCGGATTGGTGCCCTGCAGGAAAAAAGCCGACGAACGTTTCAGCGGTTGGGAGTGCCGCAACACGAGTCGGTGCTGACCTACTTCCATGGCCTGGGGCTGAGTCATGCGGATGTGCTGGCTTTGGTGGAGGACGGCTCCGATCCCAACTGGATGTTGGAAGAGGACATGGTGATAGCCGCTCACCTTCTGTGTCCGGGCGATGAGAGAGAACGCTGCTGGATCGAGGAGGTGTTCTTGGTCAAGGAGGGAGGATCGGAGCCCTTGTTCACCTGGGGCAACGACCCGTTGACCAACGGCTAACGGAGGGGTCCGTCTTCAGTACCCGCGCTGCCCTGACCGAGCGGCAACTTGGCCAGACAGTCCTGCAATCAAGGGCCGAGGCGCTCCTGCGAGACTCCCGGCCCGATTCCCGGCGTCCGGCAAATGCACATCCCACTTTGGCTTTGGTTTAGTAGTCGTGCAAGACATGAGTTGAGTCGTGTCTGCTATCCCGGAGTCCGCGGTCCTAACCTGCTTGGCCGGGCCGCTGGTCAGTCCTGAGACCCGCTGTAGCGGCGTCAACGCTGGATGTGCTGTGGTACGCATCTACCGGCCGCCACACTAGCGGCGTCAACAAGGCCGCCGGCAGCATCAAGAGCAGGCCTGCGCCGGCGTTAATACCTATGGCCAATGAGATGCCGAATGCCTGGGCTATGACCCCGATTTCCACCCCGCCGATCAAGTGGCCTAGGCCGCTGACCAACCCCTGGGACCCCATTATCCGCCCTCGCATTTCAGCCGGTGACGCAAGCAGCAGGATGGTGCTCTGCATGGTGCTGAATCCTGATTGACCAATACCGGCGCTGAAGAGCAACAGGAAGGAAATCAGGAACCAGGGCGACCAAGCCACTGCAGCTACGCACACCGCCACAATCATGGCCCCTATCACGTAGTACCGTCCGTGAAAGGTGTAGTTGCGACGAGTAGCTATGAATATCGCCCCCATGAGCGTGCCAACACCTTCCGCCGAGCCTATTACGCCCCCCAGCGCGGGCCCCACCTTCAATAAATCGGTGGCGATGACCGGTATGAAGTATTGCAGTGGCAGCACCATGCCATTCATCACCAACGATATGCAAAGCACCCCCAGAACAAACTTGCTTGAGAAGGAATGCCCGATGCCTGACTTGATTCCCTGCGCGAACACCCTGTCCCTGCCCACCACCAACGCCGCTTTCGGCAGCCGCATCTTGAACATCAGGCAGGCCGCTATCAGGTCCATGGTCACGACTACTATGAAAGCCCCGGTATAACCGTAAAAGGCAATCAACAGCCCGCCGGCCAACGGGCCCACAATCTTGCCTATGTTGTTGGTGATGGTCTCCAGGGACATGGCGTGGGTGATTCGAGCATCGCCGGCCAGGTCGAAAAGCGCCGCCCGCCGGGCTGGGTCATCCAAAACTTTGGCCGTGCCCTGCAAGAGTATGGCAAGGAAAACATACCAGGGATGAATGAGGCCCAGAATCAAGAGCGTCAGCAGCCCCGACGCGACAATCAAATAGAAAGCGTGGATACCGGCCAGAATCCTCCATCGGTCCAGGCGGTCGGCCAGCATTCCTCCTACCAGCGATAAAGGCGGGCGCGGACCGTTGAGGAAAACGGAAATCAGTCCGACTTGAAAGGCCGAGTTGGTCAGTTCATAAATGAGGTATCCCAGCACCAGCAGTTCCATGCGGCGAGAGATTTCGTGAACCCACCGAGCCACCCACATCAGGCGGAAATCGGGGTTTTGCAGGACCGCCAGAACGGGAATGTTGGAAAGTGGAGACAAAGGGTTGCCCCTCGTTGATTTACGTCCAATTCCACCGGATATTTGTGCTATTCCTGCCTTAACTGCCGTGCGAGGGCGCTCACCTCAGCAGGAGGGCTCGGATCGCCAACATAAGCCGCAAGGCTGCGGGAAGTCAACAGAGTGGGGGGCCGACTTGGAGACCACCGGTGCACCTTGGGGGATTAATGTCGCTCCGTTTGGTTGCCCGCGTCTTCAAGGGGATGAACATCCCAAAGACACAATATTTTGTTGACCCCACAAACACATCCAAGGGAAAACGCGTAGCCAAACCCAAGCTCAAGACCAAACGGACAAAGCCCGCCCCAAGCCAGAAACCAGCGTCTCACGCACGAAAACCCCAGCCATCCAAGTCCCGAAAACCAGCCCTTACCCGCCAACAGCTCAAGGAGCAAGGGCTATGCCGCTGCGGCCAAGTGGCGATAAGCCAGCAAACGCGTTGCCCCACCTGCGCCGAGAAGCACCGCGCATGGAATCCCCAGGACACGGAAAACCGGCGAAGGGCGAAAGGTGCCAAGCCCCGTCCTCGGATCGATGAACGCGCCATCGAACAGGTCCGTCAAGAACTCGCCGAAGAAGAAGCCAGAAAAGCGGCCGCACCCAAGAGAGTCCACAGCGAAAAGTACAATAAAGAGAGGGCCCAGGCGCGGGCAAGACTCCGTGCCGAGCGCATATCGCTCGGACTTTGCGTCCAGTGCACCGAACCAACTCTGGGCGGCCAAACCCGCTGCCCCGACTGTACTATCAAGCATCGCCAATACCACAAGCGCGCCAGGATAAAAGCCAAGATCACTTCTGGCTTTGCACAATAAATCGGATACCTGAGGAATTAAAAGTACATACTGCACAAAATAGGGAGCACCCAAGGCTGTCACTCAGCCAGAGGACCAGGATGGTACCAGAGAGGCGCCCACCCAAAGGATACGAAGACCGGAGGCCCGACTTATGTCGGGCCTTCTATTTTGTGCATCCCAGGAGGCAAATGCCCCGGTCGGCGGCCAGGAACAAACCTCAGTTCCTTCGAATGGCTGGACACTGACACCAGCGAGCCCGATCCAAGAGGCGTTGAAGGAGCCATGTGGTGAGGAACAAAATGCCGACCAGGATCGTGAGGAATTGGCCCCCAAAAGGCGTCAACGCCGGCAAGGCTGACGACACTAATGCGGCGATGAATGTCAACAGGCCCTAATACTACAGTCGCACATTCACTTCAACAGCACTTTTGGACTCTCAATCAGCTTGGTTTCATCTATCGCAGACGCATAAACTGAAGCTAAGTTCGAAGGCCTTCAAGGCCCTAAAGCCAGTCATCTGCGACTGTAGTACTAAGGACTTGCTGATACAGTCCCCTATTTTAATCTCTGCCGGATGTCATGGATACCTATAAGGCAGAGTACGAGGATCAGAAGAACGGAGGGCAGAAACACCAGCCCGAAGCTAGAGAACACGACTCCGTAGATGATGGCCCCGATTATGGTAGTAGCCGCACACCAAGCTAAGGCAAGGTAGATTAGGGCCAGGGCTATCCACATCATACTTTCTTTCATTTGAGACTCTTTGAATCGAAAATACCGGCGGGGTTCTCAAGGAACGACCGCCGGTGGAGATGTTGCGTCTGATAATTTCGGGGATTGTGTCCAAATTAATCACCTTTTCCAATCCAGCGAAAAGGAGGGAAGCAAAAACGGAACGGCGGCGCTGGAGACGCAACTCCAGCCACCGCCTTACAGAGACCAGGCACCATTCCAACATCGGAGTTTTACATGGCACCCAACCACAGAGAGCATCATACCACCGACAGCCCCTCCAGGCTGCAGCTGTTTTGTGGAGACGATTGCGAAATTAACTCTGGGGCAAAAATCGACATGGATCAGTTCCGACCGAAGACCGGAATAGGCCCAAAACCGCCCGCCCCAGGTTCCGAATTCCGTAACTCCGCCTAACCGTCCGCAGATGGCCTGCCAACGTCTCGATGCTAGCCTCATAGACCCCGAAGGCTAATTTACGAAATGCTGACATCATCCGCTGGACATTCTGCCCAAAACATGGTTACGATGGAAATCTACCAGAGGACACAGCACCGGCAAGGTTAGACCGAACAAGGTAAAGACCGAAAAGGCATTAGGAACCAGCGTAAGCCCGGCTCTGCAACAGATCGTAGCGCGACACGCCCGACAAACTGCTTCCGGTAACTCCTGGCTCAGGACCTCTCCGGCAAGACCATCCCCGGCCAACCCCCTCGGTACCCACCTCGGTAAGACCCCATTCATCCACCGAAGCAGATGAGCCAGTTACCATTCCCTGAGCCCGAATACCAACTTCCAGAACAACTTAAAACCCAACTGCAAAACCTGTCCGAACCGGATATTGATGACACTTTACAGTGTCAAATCAAAGACCGGAATGGTACAATTGTTCTGTTAATAGAGAAGCCGCCGGAGGTCTCAACTCCAACGGCTTCCAACACCATAAGGGAATCAATGCGAACTGGGTTCCGGGGAGCCCGACTAATGGAATTACTCATCTGGCTGATCATCTTCGGAGTGTTCCTCCTGCTGGGTCTCTACTTCGCGATCCACGCACTCTACCTCAGAACCAAGAGCCGGAGCGCGAGCTCCGGCCTCTCTCATGTGCGGCGTGTTTATCTCGCCGTAGTTGCAGGGATACTAACCTTCATGGTCTTGTCTATGGTTTCCTCCCCACTCATGGGCAGCCAGATCGTGAGGACTGTCCTCCAGTTGATAGTCTTTGTAGCATCGATCTTGGTGGGTGTGCAGACATTCCGAATACTCGGACGCCGCAAGTCGCGTTCATGAAATTCTCACAAAATTAATCGCCTCTCAGGCTGTTGCGAGGCCGAGGAACACCGCGAGCGCGCCATCGCCGTGGCCACCGACGCTGGCAGCCCGGAGTCGGTGGTCGAGCTGTTCGCCCGCGCCCGGCCTCCCGCGAACCCCAAATACCGATTCCGCCACCGAAAACGCTACCACCGCCGCAATCAGCGCAGACCCGCGCTACTAGCACCGGACTGCGCAACACGGCATTCAGCAGGCGGAATCAGCCAAGGGCGGACGCCGCAGGGCTGATTTTTAATTTCGCAATCGTCTCTTTACAGCGTCCCCGTCTACATGGAGGCAGCGAACCAGATCGACTACACCCACATTCTGAACGGCCTCAGCCAGCCTTCCGCGCTAGGTCGGCCTTCCCTGCCTCGCACCCCGATCACAAGCCGGTCGATCAGTTTGCCCATAGCGCCGACAAGCAGCGGGCCGAAGGCGAACTGTGGCCGTAGGTCGGTTTCGGGGCGGGGCCAGTAGAGGGACATCAGCAGGCCGATGTCGGTTGCGAGGCGACGACGACCGCGAGGGTGTGGCCGCTGAAGAGGTCAAGCGTGGTGCCGGAGTTGACTGCGGGGATTATGTGAAAGAATCCGCTGTCCGGCTATTCGTGAGTAGTTGACTTGCAGTCAGCTACTCACATTGATTCCATCAAGGGGTTGTTGCATGTGCAGTATGTCTCGCGGTAGTCGTCCTAGTGTTTCTCATTCCGCAGTGAAGAGTATCCGGTAGGTGAGGTAGGCGCCGAACATTGCTATGGCGACTCCGATCATTGTCGCTATTGCCCCCACCGTCCTTACCGTGCCCGAGTTACCCTCGCCCTTCAGCAACCACAAGCCGACTATCGTTATGGACAGGGCTACCACCATGAGCAGGGCTCCTAGGAAGAGGATCAGTCCTACTCCTGCTGCTACTCCCACTGCTACTCCCATGGCGGTCGGCTCTCGGACTCATGCTCAGTACCGGTTTCCGGGCAAGGCCCCAACTCCGTCGTTGCAAGCGGGCTCCCTTCGTAATCCAGTGGGAGTACATGATAGAGTCGGTCTTCTCCATCTAGCAATTCGGCGCGGAGACCACCCAATGCGGGAGTGTGTCCCTCGCCCGCTGTCCACACCTCCCTCGCGCCGCACCATGTCAGCAAGAGTGGTACTTCGAGGGAGATGGGAGTTGGGAACACTACTTCCCCACAGATGCCGACTTTGACACCGTGTCTAAACCGAAGCCAAGGTGAAATGCGCAGACGGTGGGAGACAAGCGACGAGGACGAGTCATTCTCCAGATACGTATGAGAGGAATTAACCCGCGCAACCCGGCTGATCATCATCGCCACTTAAATGTACATCCCACCTTGGCTTTAGTTTAGTTACAACGGCGACATCAGCGAGTTTCCATTCTTCCTGCCTCAGAGCGTCCGCGGATGCGATCATGAACGCGGCTACGGCGCTACCGCGCCCCATACAACTTGACGCGAGCAATCCGACCTTGTCGATCCTCAGAATCTGTTGCTGACCCGCTATGGCGTGCAGCACTCGCCTCCTGATCCTCGTCATTCTCATAAGGTAAAGAGAACTATATTTGGAATCGCTGGTAAGGCGTCGGGCCTGCTCCGGTGGACATCGGTACAAAATTGGCTACAAGCCCTAATTTCGCAGGGCCTCAGACCCCTATGTGTCATTGTAGCGAGGAATTGCTACTGGATTCCGATAAATTCGTGGTCTTGTTCACAGACCAGGTGGGCAGGGAAAAACGGGATACTATGGCCGTAGCACTCAGTTTCAAACCTGTTGTCGCCGGTCTGATAGCCTATGCCTTTAGAACTGGCGTATGTGTAGTGGCCGAAAGACTCGAAGTTGTCATTGGAGTGTACCCCGAGAGCAGAGGTCCAGACTGTCCCCAGACAGTACGGACCGGTAACATGCGGGGATTCTCCGCATAAGGTGGAATAAAGGAAGTCAAACAGAGATTCATGATAACAAGGAGAAACGTCACGTTGACCCTCCTGATCCTATTGCTCATCGTGACCATAGTGGCCACCATCGGATGGATTTGGCTGGGCTGGGTGGACATCGCCAAAAACCGGCGCATCCTGAACTCTCTACCGGTTCCGCCAGGAGTCGAACGGATCTACGTGGGTTCGAATGGGAACACCAAAGACGAAGTGATGATAACTCCGCCCGAAATCTGGAGCACACGGGCTAAATTTAAGTTCCATAACTACACCCAAGAGTACCTACAAGACTTCTATATTTCACGGCTGTCGCCGGAATGGGAATACTGCACCCAAGACATCCCTCAGGGACAAGGTGGACCCGCTGTGCGTTTTTCCCGGAATGGTTCTTTAGTAGCACTAGACACCTCGAGGGTACCATCGTCACAAGGCCCGAGCTACTACGACATATTCGTGAGGCACGACAACGGCCAACCGGTCCTATGCGACATGTGAACCGACCAAAATACCGATTGACTTCCATAACTCCACCAATGGTTCCGTTTGCTTATAGGTGATGGGCAAACTGCTACCAGTTGATGAGGTAAAAATGGCCGTCGTTCTAATATCGGCAGGATTACTGATTTGCCTGACAACCGCCTTCTGGCTGTCCTGGGTAAAGCCATCTTGGGTCAAGGGCATGGCTGACGCTTAGGTTCCGTTTACTTGTAGGTGATGGCCTAAGATAGGACCGCCCCCACGACAGTTACCACGATTTTAGGAAGCCCATGTATAGGCGTTTTAGAGGGATGGGAAGGCCGTGCTCCCTGTTGCGCCTATGGGCGGGTAACTGTAGCAAGGGTTCCGTTGATGATATTCTTTAGCTTCCACCGGACTCCCCTCCCAGCCATCCTGCGTTCGGCACGCCGCCACTCACCCGTGATCGGAGTAAGAATGAAACTACTAATCCCCATCAGTCTGGTCTTGGTACTCATGCTTGCCAGCTGTGGCGAAGAGGAGAGCGCCTCCGGCGTCCACAAGATTGAGAAGGGTGCCGTGGCTCTGTCAATAACGCTGCCCGAGGCTTGGAATGCGGACCTGAACGAGGCTCCGCCTACCCATGAACGTATAGAAACTCTCCTCTATGCCGCTAAGGCCGGGGAAGGCGAATTGTCCCTCTATCACCAGGCGGAGCCGACTCTTCCGATCACTGCCTCACCTTGGGAGATAAGAAGCACTCTCGACGAGTTCGGAGATTCCATAGAAGCGGATGGAATGAAGGGACTGGAGAGGACGCAGACCACCCTGGGGGGCTACCCCGCCGAACTCTTCATCGTCCCTGCCACTATAGGTGGAGAAGCCAAAGTCACTCATCAGGTTACCTTCTTCGCAGAGAACAGAATGTGGACACTCAATTGCCTAGAACAACAGGGCGCTGGCTTGTGCGAAGACATCGTTTCCTCGGTTAATTAGCCAACACCGATTCGAGGACAAGCGAACCGAACCCAGCCCTGATGCCGAAGTGCAGTATCGAGTGACACATTCAATAAGGGAGAAACCGCAATGCCCAACATCGTCTACGCCCTGACCAATCAGGCCATGCCCGGGCTCGTGCAGATCGGAATGACCGACAGGGACGACGTAAGGCGCAGGACGAGCGACCTATACACGACCGGGGGTCCCCGTGTGTTCAAACTACTTCTCACGACGACCATCACTCCTCTGGTAGCCCTGGCGACCCTGACAGCCTGTTCTGGCCCGGCACCACAGCCCCCGGCCCCGACAATAGCCCCAAGCACCGTGAGTACGCTGTTCGCCAGTGGACCAGGGGAAGAGGTGGGCTTCACTCCCATTCCGGTTGGAGAGCCTCTCCCCACGCTCACTGAAGACGAAATTGAGAAAGCACTCTCCATAATCAAGGAATCCGGGGTGGTCAAGACCATCAACGGAAACCAGGACTGGACCTATGAGCTTGTCCACTCACGGAAATACGGCGGGTTTGAGGGGACCGGCATGGATGTTGTGTGGAACGACCCGGTGGCCTCGTCGGGGCCGTGGGCACTCACCAGCTGCCAGGGCACCCGGAGACTGGTCACCTTTGCCAACTGGAGCAACATCACGCGGTTGGCATTACTCGTAGATTTGGAAAACGAAGAGATGGTGACCTTCGTCCCAATGGGCGAGGGCCGCGCCGACCAGACTAACCAGCCGAGTCTGGAGCTTGGTTCCCAAGGCGACAAGTCGGCCAAGGTCTACGACATGTTCACCAAGGAACTCCTGTTTGAGGGGACCAAGGACGACCTGAGCGACTATAAGATGTGCTCAGACGGCAAGGAAGATGAGGAAGGCAGGTAGCCGTCTAGGGTCTCCCAAGGGAGCAGATAAACCCATGCGCCAAATCTTCCCATACCTCCTCTTACCCGCTTTGGTCCTACCGTACGCCTATGCCTGGTCTTCGGCACTGCCGAATCCAACCTGCAGGAGGCACGAAATGTTGAGGGCCAAATTGATTCCTATGGTTCTACTCATGGTGATGTCGCCGGTAATCGCGTGTGGAGTGCCGACCAACGGCGATTCGGACACGCCGGCCGGGACTGACCCCAGCCGGGTTGACCTCAGCCGGGTTAAGGAGGAGGCGGTCAGGTCGATTCTGGACAGCGAAGGCAAGGTCATTGACCACAACAGTCGGATGGCTTCGGTTGCCAACGACCATGAGGGCGGGTTCGGCGGTTGGTACTTCTCAGAGGACAAGGGCACCGTCTATGTTTTCATGATGGATACCACCAAGGTCAAGGCAGCGGGGGAGGCATTCCGAGCCGCGTACAATGGGCAGTACGACTCCGCCAATATCAATATCGAGGTTGTAGAGGGGACGTATTCTCTCGATGACCTGGTGAAATGGACCAACCAGCTGACCGTGGGCTTACCCGAAGCGGGTGTTCCCTGGAAGGTCATTGGCGTTGATCATGCTAACAACGTGATTAGCGTCGGCTTAGTCAGCGCTGATAGTTTCGAGACAGCAGGGCAAGTCCGGGAAAGATTGGGAATACCGGAGGGTGCGATGCTGTTCACCGAGATAGGGGAAAGCAGGCTCTTGGACGATGGCGAGGGCCTGGACGAAGAATGACGACCGCTGGTTGGCAGGGTGCAATCGTGGACTATCCTGCAATAGCAGACGGAACCACCTATTGTATTACCCCCAGCCTAGAGGAATTGGCCGAATGGCACGCCAGTGCCGACGGCAGGAGAAAACTGAAGGCCGCCCTACCGACAAGGCCCAGAGGACCATAACATGGGCGAGGGTAATTCTTTCCCCGACACGTCTCTGCAACACTCTTCCAAATTGTTTTCACCTTGTTGAAACATCGCCCATTAGCCGATAAATTGCCGCATCCAATAGTCGGAAGCTCACTCAACAGGGGTGTCTCACGCACAGGCTCAGACTTTTCGCAGCGATTTCGCTGGTATCTCTGCTCATGCTCATTATAGGGATGGTGACGGCGCAAGGAACGCCTGATTCGCCGGCCGTTGACCCAGCGGAAGTGCAGGAGGACGTGGTCCGAGTTTTGCTGGACGACGACGGGATTATTGTGAATCCCCACCGGAAGCTGGCAGCCGTAGCCGACAGCCACCAAGGCGGCTTCGGAGGGTTCTACTTCAGCGATGACAAGAGCACCGTCCATGTCTACATGACGGACATTAGCAAGACAACCGCCGCGACGGAGGCTTTCAATGCGGCTTACAACGGACGTCATACCCCAACGAGGGTTGAGGTCGTGCAGGGGGACTACAGCCTGAGTCAGTTGGTGGATTGGTTCTACGAGTTGGACGCGGCCCTGATAGAGAACGGCGTCCACCCAAGTTCAGGCTCGGTGCTAAAAAGAGACAACCGCATTCAATTCGGAATCCCGGACTCGGCGAGTATCAGCACGGCGCAAGTGTCAATGGCGCTGAGAAAGTGGGCCACTGGGGCGGCGTGATCGTGTACCACTGTCGTGATGACAGACGGCAGTAAATCAGTCGGAGTGGCGGCGTTACAAGAACAGGAGGAGACGGCGTTGGCGGTGCGGCTATTCTTCGTCGGGTTCTTCTGAAGCCTGCGGGGAAGCGTTCTCCCGGCTGCGCTTGAGCCGGTAGCTCTCGCCGTTCATCTCCAGGATGTGGACGTGATGGGTGCAGCCAGTCCAGCAGCGCTCCGGTGAGGCGCTCCGAACCGAAGACCTCGGTCCACTCGTCGAAGGGCAGGTTGGTGGTCACCATGACGGAGCCCCGCTCGTAGCGTTGGCTGAAGACCTCGAAGAGCAGTTCCGCGCCGGTTCTGGACAGGGGGACGAAGCCCAGCTCGTCGATGATCAGCAGGTTGAGCCGGGCCAGTTGTTTCTGCAAGTTCAACAGGCGCCTTTCGTCCCTTGCCTCCATCATCTCGTGGACCAGACCGGCGGCGGTGGTGAAACCCACGGACATGCCCCGCTGGCAGGCGGCCAGTCCCAGCCCAAGGGCCACGTGGGTCTTGCCGGTGCCGCTGTTGCCGACGGCGATGACGTTCTCCCGGCGCTGGATATATTCACAGCGTGCCAGTTCCATCACCAGCGCCTTGTTCAGCGACGGGATTGCCGGGAAGTCGAGGGTGTCCAGGCTTTTGACGGCAGGGAATCGGGCGGCGCGGATCCGCCGCTCCACCATGCGCTGGTGGCGGTCGATGAGCTCAAGCTCGGCGAGCCGCAGCAGGTACTGGGGATGGTCCACACCCTCGGCGGCGCACAGGGCAGCCATCTTCCCGTACTCTCTCAGGAAGCTGGGCAGCTTCAGCTCCTTGAGATGGTGTTCCAACAGCAGCGTCGACCGGTCGTTCATGCTGCTTTCCCCGACAGCAAGGTCATGTAGTCCCCGGCGGACGTGGTGCTCACCCGGACCCGGGGCAGGTAGGGATATAGTTCCAAGTCCAGCCTGGGCGGCCTCCCCTCCAGCCGGCACAGCACCAGGTGTTTCACCGCGTCAAAGCTCAGTGCCCCCAGGTGCATGGCATCTTTTACCGCAGCGTGCACTTCCTGCTGGGAGAAGGTCTCCAAGAGCCTGAGCACCTGCACGTACTCCCGCTTGCCCCGCCGTCCCATTCGGGACTCCAGCAGACGCCGCAGCGTCACGAAATCATCGGGGAGTTCCCAGCCCTGCAGCGGCGCGGCCTGGTCCAAGGCGCCCGGCTTCCGTTCCAGGAGCGGCAGGTAGTGGATGGGGTCGTAAACGAAGTCGTCGCGCTCGTATGATCTGGGATGCCTGGCGATGACCTCGGTTCCGCAGCTGATCACCACTGCGTCGACGTAGCCCCTTACCAGGACGTCCCGGTATCCGTAGGCCACCGGCACCGAGTAGTCGTTGGTCCGGTACCTGACCAAGGACAGCGAACTCACCCGGCCAACCTGCTTGTCGCAGGCATCATAGGCCACCGGCGGCAGGGGCAGCAGGGCGTCCAGGTCCCGCTCCATCCTCTGACCGATGGTCTCCGTGTGTCCCCTGAGCTGGGCGTCCATTCGCTCCAGGCATCGTTGTTCCAGGTGGGCATTGAGTGCATCAAAGTTCTCAAAAGACGGCACCGGCACCAGGAAGTTGCGGCGCACGTACCCCACCAGGCCCTCGACCTTGCCTTTGTCATTGCCCTTGCCGGGACGACCGAACCGGTCCTCGAACAGGTAGTGAGACTGCAGCTCGGTGAAGGCGCGGGTGCGCTGGCGCCGGCCGTCTCCCAGGATCCGGGCAACAGCCAGCCTGGTATTGTCGTAGAGGATGCTCTGGGGCACTCCGCCCAGAAAGGCGAAGGTCGAGACGTGCCCATCCAGGAAGGCCTCGGTGGTCTCGGCGGGATAGGCCTTAGCGAAGCAGCCGTCGCTGTGGGGCAGGTCGATGACGAAGCAGTGGGCCTTACGCTCCAAGCCGCCGATGACCACCAGGGCCTCGCCGAAGTCGCACTGGGCGTGTCCCGGCGGATGGGACAGGGGCACGAACATCTCCTTGGTCTGACGGCGATTCTCCCTGACGTAGTCCTTGACCGTGGTGTATCCGCCGTCGTAGCCGTACTCGTCCCGCAGCCGCTCGAAGATGCGCTTGGCCGTGTGGCGCTGCTTCCTGGGGCGCGCGAGATCATCCTCCAAGATCCGGTCGATGACGCCGGTGAAAGGCTCAAGCTTGGGACGCCGGGGCAGGGTCTGTCGCCGGTACCCCGGAGGCACGGAGTAGGTCAGCATCTTGCGCACCGTGTCCCGGTGCAGCCCAAACTCTCTGGAGACCTCCCGAATGCTCTTGCCCTCCACCATCACTGCCCGGCGAACCCGCAGATATACGTCCACTCTGTACATCCATCGCACCACCCATAAGCTCGACTTGAAGCCTATGAATGGCGGCGGACGGTCCAATTTGCAACCGCCGTTTGTCAGAGATTACCCGCCCGCACGGGACAATTTACCTCCGCCGTTTACAGCGCGAGGGAATTGCCGTCGGCAGGACCACGCTCAGACGCATCCTGGTCAACGCCGGGCTGAAGAGCCCGCAGCGAAGGCGTCCGCCCAAGCACCGGGTACGCCGCCAGCGAATGCCCCGACAGGGGATGCTGATCCAGATGGACGGCAGCCACCACCCGTGGCTGGGGGATCAGGTTCCGCCGTTCACCTTGCTGATCGCAGTCGATGACGCCACCGGCACGGTGGCCCACGCCCTGTTCTGTGAGAAGGAGGAGTCCTACACCTATTTCCTGCTGATCCAAGACCTGCTGCAGAGCGTTGGCATTCCCATCGCCCTCTACGTCGACCGGCACGGGGTCTTCAGGCACACACCGGGGTCCGGCCTCCCCGGAACGTCGACCCAGTTCAGCCGGGCCATGGACGAGTTGGGGATACAGATGATATTCGCCCTCTCGCCACAAGCCAAGGGCCGCGTGGAGCGGGCTGCTGGAACCTTCCAGGACCGGCTGGTCACCGAACTCCGGTTGGCGGGCGCCAGCAGCATCAGGGAGGCCAACGGGGTGCTGGAGCAGTTTCTGCCACGATACAACCGGCGCTTCCAGGTTCCCCCGCAATGCTCTGAGTCCGCGTACCGGCCTCTGGGCCCTGATCTATCCTTGGAGCAGGTCCTGTGCTTCAAGCACCGCAGGAAGGTGGCCAAGGACAATACGGTGAAGTTCCAGCTGCATACGCTTCAATTGCTGCCAGAGCCGGAACGCCCCAGCTATGCCGGCGCGGTTGTGGAGGTCCTGGAAGGACTGGACGGCCGGCTCAGGGTGCGCCATGAGGAACGCATCATCAATGCCCAGGAGGCGCCGCCCAGCCCAGCATTCCTCCGCAACGGCCATGGAGATTCGGCCACTCCTCCTGCCTCACCCGCCGGGGCCAAACACTCTGACCAGCGCTGGGCAACGACACTCAAGTCTCTGGACTCAAGGGCAGCGGATGAGGAGGATCAAGCGGGCATAACCGGAGGTGCGTCCGCTGCCTTGACGCCCGCAACTGTCCTCCCCGCGCAAACCAACCTTCCTGCAGAAGGAGAGATGGAAGGCGATTCAGAAAGCCATGCGCAAGGGGATGTCGCTGCGGGCGATCGAGAGGGAGTTGGGGATCCACAGAGCCACCATCAAGAAATACATGGATGCCGACGGTCCTCCGGGGCGGCGGTCCCGGCCTGCTCTCACTGCGTCAACATCCGATACAGTGGCGCCATAACAAAGTGACATTTATGCTGAACACCTACCCGAACATTTATGCTGGCCCTCGACACCATTGACAGCTCAAACCTTGTATTCAAGAATCAATCGGTCGCCGATGCGATAACCCAATGCCACGAGAAATTCTACCGACACGAGGAGTTCGACTGGTACAGAGACTACCGACGGAGGCATTTCGAGGATCATCCACTAAAATCCTTAACACCTACTCCTTGATGTAACCCAGGGGATCAGTGGAACAAACGAAATACAGGGGGTTCACAGCCGTGTGCCCTCTGTGGTGAACGGCGAAACCTACAGATATCTTCGGGAGACGTGCCGTGCCAGTTCGCACTGGGGAGCAGTTCTTGGCGGGACTGCTGTCCCGCGTCAACTATTCTTGCCGAAAAGTCGTCGATTAGTTTTGCCGGTTCACCTCCTCTGCTTGGCCCCGCTGCTGGGCTGCATCAGTCCGGTAGCTGGGGACGTCAAACTCGAGGATGACGGAGTGGTGCACCACCCGGTCGATGGCCGCGGCGGTGACCATGGGGTTGGCAAAGATGCGCTCCCACTCGGAGAAGACCAGGTTTGACGTCATGCCCAGGGACCTCCGTTCGTAGCGTTCGGCGATGAGGGTGAAGAGCACCTCGGACTCCTCAGCCCCCTGGGGCAGATATCCCAGGTCGTCCAGAAGCAGGAAGTCGAAGTTGCCCAGCCGGCGGGGCAGGTCCAGGTCTCGCTTGGCGGCGAGGAGTTCCTGCACCAGGTGGTAGGCTGGCGCGAAGAGGACGGAGTGGCCGGCTTCCACCGGCCGGTGGCCCAGGGTCCACAGGGCGTGGGTCTTGCCGGTGCCGGGCAGTCCGAAGGCCAGGACGTTGACGCCGTGCTCCACGAAACTGCCCTGGGCCAGATGGTCCAGTTGCTGGCGCAGCGCCAAGGGCATCCGGTGGTGCTCGAAGGTCTCCCAGGTCTAGCCCAAAGGCAGCCTGGATTCCCGAAGTAGCCGGATGATGCGTCGCTGGCGGCGATCCTCGGCCTCCTGCTCCAGCACCTCGAGGAAGATGGGCAGGGCGTCGCCGTGGCCGGAGGCGGTGAAACGGTCCACCGACTGGGCGCCCACCGTGGGCAGCTTGAATTGGTGGCACAGCTGGCTGATGCGCTCCTGCACGACTCTGGTGTCGGTGTTCATCATCCACACACCGCCGCCACCGCCATACTGCTGGTGAGCAGGCCGTCATAGATTTTCAGGTCCGGCTGGCCGGACAGGGTCAGCGCCGGGGCTTCGGGCACCTTGGGCTCAGCCAGGTCCCGCACCTGTGCGTAGTCGAAGGGCTGACCTGCTTCCAGCAGCAGCGACAGCGCGCTGTCCGCCGTGGCTTCCCGTGGCTTCCATGGTCGTGGCCGCCAGGTGCACAATGCGCACGTACTCCACGTCGGCACGCTCCCCACGCCATTCCTTCAGCGCGTCATAGGCCAGCCTGAAGTGCATGGTGGGAAACAGCTACTCTCTGAAGCGGTACCGGGCGAACGCTCCCGGCTTGCGCACCAGCGAGCCGATGACGTGGCGGTAATTGACGTTGACTTCCCCCTCGCCATGCACCCGATCCATGCCCTCGGCCAAGTGGCCCTTGTAGTACACTTCCACCCAGTCGGCGTACAGACGGATCTGCACTTCTTTTCCGATGAGACGGGAGGGGACGCTGTAGCTATGTCCCGCTACCTGGATGGTGCACCACCGGCGCACCTTGGACTGGTAGGG
This sequence comes from Dehalococcoidia bacterium, assembly GCA_965262865.1. Lineage (GTDB taxonomy): Bacteria > Chloroflexota > Dehalococcoidia > Lucifugimonadales > UBA3495 > VXOI01. Next base: position 2,805,303 of record OZ253565.1, on the reverse strand, counting down.
ACTGGTAGTTGGCGTATTCCGGCACCGGAGCTGGCGGCAGGGACCGCAGGCAAGCCATCTCCTGCTCCAGCTTCCCCTCTACCAGGCGATTGCGTCTCTCCACCATCTGCCGGACGAAGTCGGCGTAGTCGTCGACTGTGTCAAAATCACGGCTGCCTCGCAGCATCAGGGCCTGATCGATGGCGTCCTTCAAGCGGTAGTGGGCATGCTCGGCGACACCGTTTTCATGGCTCTGACCGGGATTGATGCGGGTGGAGCGGAGGCCGTAGTGGTCCAGCAGGGCCGCGTAATTGTCGTTAAGGGCGCGGCCACGGCTATTGCGCAATTCGTGAGTCGCAGCCGAGGTATTGTCGCTGCGCACCACCTCTGGAACACCGCCCAAGGTCCACAGTGCAGCCTGCAATCCCTGCTGCAAGGCCAGGAAGGTCTCGCTGGCAACGACCTCGGCGTAGCGCCACCCCGAGTGGCTGAGAATCAACTGGAACAGTAGATGGGTATGGGGCTGTCCGGCGACGGTCACCCTGAGTTCCCCGCAGTGGGTGAAGTCGAACTGGGCCTCGCGACCCGGCGGATGCTCCTGGGGGAAGTACACCTCCCTATCCGGACCGTGGAGCGCCCTCCAATCTTGTAATCGTCGTTGCAGCGTGCGCAACTGGGATGCGCTGAACCGGCCGGGATGCTGATCGGCCAGCCAGTCGATAATTGTCGTTGCCTTCAGCTTGCCAGTCGGATCATTCCGCAACAGGGGCGGGGTCTCATCCTCCCACACCCCGTCGAATGGGTCGGGACGGGTGCGCCACCAGTGCTCCGATTTCGCCTGCGATGGCAATGGGCCATTCTGCCACTTGCGCGCTGATCGCACGCTCATCCCAGCCTTGGCCGCTGCCGCCTCCTGTGTTTTGCCCTCCATACGTTTCTGCCTCATTAGCCTGACTTGTCGGTCCGTAATCAATCGGCACCTCCGCACCGAATGATTACCTCTTATTGACCGGCAAAAACAGTAGACGCTACCGGCAGGATTAATTGTCGTCTATCACTGAGAAAAAGGCTGTTATTCGCGCCGGGAAATAGCGCCGGTAACGTCATTTTGGGTCACCCCACTAAACCTAAGCCTCGGGCGAAAGTACTTTCGCCCGGTGACAGTTCGACGCTGGGCGTAGTTCAAGCCCCGTCGGCAACTTATTAAAGGCGGACCGCAGGTGCGTGTCCTGTTCGCAGTGCGCGGATTCCCGGCGGAGCTCAACCTGCTTCATCTGGCCAGATGAGCACGGGCGCCAGACTTGACTGCCAGGCGTGTGAAGGCGCTCCGGATCCCGTTAACGGCTACGCAGTTTGGTATGCCGAGTACTGCTTTCATATGCAGATGGTCCCTTGAAACCAAGAATTCAAGCAGATTCAGGAGACCAGTTTCGGCATGTCACGGCATGGTTCTTGACAGTTATAGCTGGGAATCGGTAGAGTTCCCGTGCCCGAGTCAACAGTTCGTGCAAGAATCCTTTAACTATCTTTCCAGAGGCTATAAGTTTGGCAGAAAGTTTAGCTCTAAGGGAACGCCCGTGGTATATTCGTCCGAATTTAAGGAATTTTTTTTCGGGCCTTCTTCAATATCCGATAATTCCGATAACAGTGATTCTCCTATTGCTGGTAGTGCCTGCAGTTGGAGCGAACTGGATTGCACCGCATGACCCATTCGACGGCGACCTGAATGCCCGGTTGCTACCTCCCGTGTGGATAGGTGAGAGCACAGTAACAAGAGAAGTCGTCGACCGAATTACGGATCGGCCCAACCAGTACACATTGGGTGAGGCCGCAAGACAGATACTGGCGGGCAAAGCCACGCTGGTCACCGCCGCAGGTCAGGAACCGGAAAGAGCAGTGGCAATTGGTGACCAGATGATTGAAGTCAAGCAGGCCGGTGGACAAGGAAAATACCTGCTGGGGACGGACAAGCTGGGGCGTGACATCCTCAGCAGGATTATCTATGGGTCTCGGATTTCCGTACTCGTAGCCGGAATTGCGATATTCATCTCAGGGGTTATCGGGACCACGCTAGGGATTACGGCAGGGTATTTCGGCGGCTGGGTTGATTCGTTGCTGATGCGCCTAGTGGATATCTCGCTCTCGATACCAATTATCTTGATGGCCTTGGTGCTGGTAACAGCCCTGGGAGCCAGCTACGAGACAATCGTGATTGTGCTGGTGATCTTCCTGTGGGCTCAGTATGCCAGACAGTCGCGAGGAGAGACTCTGACCGTGCGGGTCCAGGACTTCGTGGCGAGGGCGAAGGTCGCTGGTGCATCGGACGCACGGATAATGCTCAAGCACGTTTTCCCAAACGTGTTCAACAGCCTAGTGGTGCTTGCCACCCTGCAGGTGGGATTCGTCATCATTCTCGAAGCGAGCCTGAGCTTCCTGGGGGCAGGGATTCCGAGACCCAACCCCGCCTGGGGCCTTATGGTGTCTGACGGCAGGGAGCTGATCATCTCGTCGTGGTGGGTGTCGCTGTTCCCAGGGCTCGTCATCCTCATGGTGGTTATGGCGACGAACCTGCTTGGCGACTGGCTCCGCGACGAACTGGACCCCAAGCAAAAGCAGGTGTAGCGGAAGCTGCGCATTCGGCAGCTACGGCGCGCCCAGGTATTTGAGCCTCTCGGGCTAAGGGGATTACTTACTCTTATGCAGAGATACGTGATTATGCGGGTGGGCTGGGCAATCATAGCCCTTTGGGCCGTAAGCATCTTGGTATTCGGATTGGCCAGGATTACCGGCAGCCCAACTGACACGCTGCTGTCTTTCGAAGCCACCGACGAGCAGCGAGAGCTGATGGAAGCCTACTGGGGCCTGGACAAGTCCCTTCCCGAGCAATACGGCGTCTTTATAGGGAACATCTTCAAGGGCGACCTTGGGGACTCCTTCAAGTGGCGACAGCCAGTCACCGACCTGGTAAGGGACCGTTTCCCGAACACGATCATACTGGCGGTGCTGGCCGTCGTACTGGCCACCTGGATCGCAGTGCCATTAGGGGTTCTGTCTGCAGTTCACCGGAACACGATTTTCGACACCCTGGGCAAATCAATAGCGCTTCTCGGACAGTCGGCGCCGCCCTTCTGGCTGGGCCTGATGTTGATGTGGATCTTTGCGGTGAGGCTGGACCTAGTGCCCACCACCGGGAAAGGGGGCCCGTCGTCCTTCGTGCTTCCGACGATTGCCCTGGGCCTGTTCTGGGTGGCAGCCATGATGCGGCTGATTCGTTCGGCCATGCTGGACGTGCTTGACAGCGAGTACGTCCAACTGGCCCGCATCAAGGGGCTGACGGAGTCGAAGGTCATCTGGAAGCATGTGCTGCGCAACGCCGGGATCGCGCCCCTGACCTACTTCGGCATCATCTTGGGTAGCCTGCTGGTCGGCTCGGTGACGGTCGAAACCGTTTTCGCATGGCCGGGGCTAGGCTACTTGGTGTTCGAGGCCGTGATTAGCCGCGACTACCCGCTGGTGCAGGCGGTGGTGTTGATATTCAGCGTGCTGTTTATCGCGGTCAACCTGTTCGTGGACATCCTGTACGCTTACCTGGACCCTCGCATCAGGTACCAGTAGGCTCGAGTATCGTAAGCTGCTGGTTGACCGCCACGTTTTCCAGCAGCAGCTTCTTCCCGCTGGGCCAGAGGACTTCCACTGAATCCACTCTCTGGGATTCACCCAAGCCGAAGTGGGCCGGGATTACCGAGTGGGACATGTGAGACTGGCTGGCCCCCATTTCCCTAATCTGCGTAACACCTCCAGCGGTGACTATGACCCGCGCCCCAATGCCGAAGCGATTACTCTCGGCACCCCGGGTTTCGACACTGAGCCAGTTGTTTCCTGTATCGGAGGTGTTGATGAACAGGAGAGCGGTACCAGGCTCTCCGTCCCGTGTCCCCATGTTGACGACGAACAGATCGAGAAGTCCGTCGCTGTTGAAGTCCCCATGAGCAACACCACGGCCGGTGCCTGGATCGTCGGCACCCGAAGCACCGGAAACTTCGACAAAGGTACCATCGCCCAAGTTTGCGAAGAGGGCGTTGGGTTGATGCTCCATGTTGAAGCAGGGGTCGTTGTCCATCTGTCCTGCCACGGTGTACAGGTCGAGGCGTCCGTCATTGTCGAGGTCGGCGAAGACCGTTCCCCAGCTTACCGACGTGTCGTCGAACCAATTCTCGGGGATGCTGCCCCCGGCGGTCCCGGTTGACTCCGCCACATTGGCGAAAGTACCGTTGCCCTGGTTTTCAAGGAATTCTCCCTGGCCGATGTCGGTCATGTAGAGGTCGAAGTCGCCATCGTTGTCGTAGTCTCCGACAGCGAGCCCCATTCCGAAGATTTCCAAGTCCGTGCCCGACTCCTTGGAAACATCGGTGAATACCACCTGCCCCGATGAATCTGTGCCGTCATTTCTCCACATTACGTTGGGGTAGTTGGCAGATCCGAAGTCATTGACGACGTATATGTCGGTGTCGCCGTCGTTGTCGTAGTCGAGGAAGGCGGGTTTGAATCCGGCCCCCTTGACCGGGCTGGGGTATCCGAGGTCTTCGCTGAGATGGTGGGTGACGTTGCTGAAGGTGCCGTCTCCCTGATTTCGAAAGAGGGCCATGGGCCGGGATGCGCGAGCTAGTCCACTCGTGTCGAGGGCCAGTTTCCCTCCGATTTCCACTAGGTGGCGCACTACCAGTAGGTCAAGATATCCGTCCCGATCGTAATCGCCCCAAGCCACACCCATAGTGCGATGGTCTTTGTCCGGGTCCCCGACCCCCGACGATTCGGTAACATCGCTGAAGGAATCATTGCCGTCGTTTCGGAACAGCTTGCTGGCCCCGAAGTTAGCAACGTACAGGTCGAGGTCCCCGTCGTTGTCGTAGTCGGCCCACCCCGCTCCGTAGCCAGTGGCATCAGAGTCGTCAACCCCCGCAGCTACCGCCACGTCCGTGAAGGTGCCGTCTCCCTTGTTGTGGAACAAGGCGTTGGGGCCGGACGAATTGGTGGCGTAGAGGTCGAGATGACCGTCGCCGTTGTAGTCGCCGGCGGCGACTCCTCCGCCCAGATTAATGGCGGCCTGATTCCTGGTATGGAGGAAGGCCACACCGGCCTGATCCGCCTGCTCACTGAAAGCGATGGGGCTGTCCATCGCGTCAGAGGGATCGGGTTTCGTGGGGAGTTCAGCGCCGAAGTAGCCGTACATGGCGCGTATGGAATCGAACCAAGCGTCGTTGCATTCGAATTCCAGATCCTGCACAGGACCGCCTTCCGGCGGAACGTACCTCCTGGTATTGTCCAACTCCAGAGGAGTGAGACACTCCACAAGGGCCTTGAGGAGGGGGGTGAACATTGCTCCGGCCTCGAGAGTTTGGAGGCGCGATTCCAAGCACTCCACGCTGAACCTGCTTAGAGATTCCAGGGGTGGTATGACCTGGGTACGTGAAGCCAGTGAGGCGGACCCCGATGGCGCCGGGGTCAGAGTAGGAGGAATACCGGTGAGGAACTGTGCCCTTGCCTTGGTGGGTGCGGGCGGAGCGTCTGGGACTGACGTGGGCGCTGGAGGCGTTTCACAGGCCAGACTGAACGCCAGGGCGACTGCAAGTATACAAACAACCAGGAGGCGAGTAGATATCATCGGGAAGCTTCCGGTATTCGTAAGGTGAAGGGGCAGGCCATTGGCCCGCCCCTTAGTTACCTGAATTTACTCAGCGGCCTGCGTTGAGCTAATCGTAGCAGGGATCATCCGTCAAGCAGGCGATGATGAGGTCGAAGTGGCCGTAGTTGGCGCCGTCCGACCCTGGGAATTCCCAATTGTCGATGATGTTCGGGTTGGCGACGAACTCGATGAAGATGTAGTAGAAGGGCATGTAGGCGTACTCATCGTACAGGATGTTGCCCATCTCCCTCTGGAGGTCGTCGCGTTTGTCCGAATCAACGGTGGTCGACAACCCGGCGAACAGCTCATCCAGCTTTGGGGTTTCGTATAAGTGAATGGCGCCGCTGGAACGGTTGAACAGGCTCAACTGAGCGAACACCGTCTTGAACGAAGGCGGGGCAATCCAGATGCCAAAGGACTCGGGTTCTTTATTGGTCCAAGATGCGAAGTAGTTGGAGAATTCCCACTCCTCGAGCTGCAATTCGATGCCGACGTCGCGGAAGTAGACTTCAAGAGCCTGCATGAAGTCGGCCGACTCAGGGAATCCGAAGACGTTCATCAAGATGCCCCGGACCTCGAATCCATCGGGGTAGCCGGCCTCTGCCAGAAGTTCCCTGGCCCGGTCAGGGTCGTATCCATAGTGTTCATCGTACTCTTCGAGCCAGCGGGTATCCCAGCCTGGCAGGCTTTCGTAAAAGCCAATCTGCGGGCTTGTGGTAACGCGGCCACTGAACAAGGTGTTCTTGATGGTTTCCTTATCGATAGCCCGGTTCATGGCTTCCCGTACCCTAACGTCGGTATACGGATAGTCGGTCGCGAAAGGTGGGTCAAAGTTGTCCTCTTCCGCTGGGATCAAGCCTTGGAAGACACCGTTAAGCTGGTTGCCAGGGAAATTGCTCTGGATTATCTTCATGCCGTGGTCGGCAACGGCTGCGTCGGCCAGGTCGCGGGTCAACTCGGTTAGGTGAATCTCCTCGCTGATCAAGCCAGCGTTACGGGAAGCGACCTCACGAATCCACCGCAAGTCGACCTTTTCGAAGCTGGGTGGCGGATTGTTGCGGCGCCAGTGATCGTCCAAGCGTTCGTAAGTGACGTTTACACCGAATTGGCGACTGGTATAGCGATAGGGACCGGTGCCTATCATGTCCTCTTCATAGGCAGTATCGCCGCCGGCGTCATACTGGGCCTTGCTCATCATCAGGCCGCCGCCGCTGGGCGCGACGTAGAATAGGTAGTCGGGATTCGGGTTCTTCAACTTGAGGATGACCTCGTAGTCGCTCACCTTGGTGGAGGCGTCGAGGTCTATCTCTCGCCAGTCAGTGGCGTAGGCGAGAATGGCGTCGTCCCGCTGATACATGGCGACACTGTGGAGGACGTCATCGGCGGTGAATTCGCCCCAGTCGTTATGGAACTGAACGTCCTCTTCAAGCACGAAGGACCACTCAGTTCCGTCCTCGCTGAGATTCCAAGACTTGGCCAGCTCGGGGACCCAGACGTTAGAAACGGGGTCGATGTCCACGAGTACTTCCATCACAAGATCCATCTGCTGATGGTGGTCCACCGTTCCGGCCCAAGGCAGGTTGGTCTCGCCAGCGGAAGGATCGACGGAGATGACCAGCGTTTCCACCTTAGGATCACCGGTTATCATGGCAGGCGCTTCAGTCGACGCCGCGGCTGCTCCCGAGGAAGTGGTGGTAGCTCTAAATGCGCCGGTTGCCCTAGTGGGCGTGGGCTGCGGCCCCGAAGGAGCCGTCGTTGGAGCTGCATCTGCAGTCGGTGCGGAAGTGGCGGCAGGTTCCGTGGTTGCATCATCTCCACCACAGGCAACCGCGACCAAGGCCAGCGCCATGAGCACCACAGAAAGCAACAGAAGGCTCTGATATCTGAAAAGAAACATCTCCGACCCCTAGACAAAAGTTATATGCCGAATCCCTTCACTGGACACAATTCGATGTTTGGAATCTAGCAAAGTGGAGCACGCCTTGTCAATGTCTTGCCAGACATAAGCCAGGATGATTGCAAAGTCAGGAGACTTGGCCGCGGAGGCGGGCGATGGTCTGGGTTGGGCGGAAGGCGCAGGTCTTGGCTCGCAGGGGCATGGACATCTGGAGGGGAAACCATCCCTCCAGGCGCAGGGCGTTCAGCGCTGTGTTGACCAGGCTGGCGTATACCTCGCCCAGACCCGGACGGCGCAGCGTGTGGACGTCCTCGTCCCAACTGCGATCCTTAACGTGATGCAGGCTGTTCTCAACGCTCCAGTGGTTGCGGATCACTTGAAGGAGTTCTTTGGGTGCACAGCGCAGGGAACTCAGGCTGGTCAGCAGATACCAGCGCTCCCGGCTCACCTCCCCGGTGGCTATGTCCACCCTCTCCTTCTCCAACATCACACCCTGCCTCACTCCTGGAAAGCCCAACTCATCCCGGATATAGCCGGCCAATGCCTCATCGGTCCAGATGCGCCGTTTCTCGATCACGCCCGCTTTTTTTCCACGCTCTGCGCCTCGGGCTCCACCGGTCCCTCCCCAGCAAATCCCTCTGCCAATGCCGCCAGCACCTGGGGTTGGTTCCCCTTAATGCGCACCAGGTAGTCCCGTCCGTGGCTCACGATGGCCTGGCACAGGTCCCGCTCCGCATAGAGAGCGTCCATGGTCAGCAGCCTCAGGCCGGGATAGCGCTCGAACAGTTGCCCCAGCTGTTCCCGCAACACCCCGGGTTCGTACCGTTTCTCCGATGCCGGCCACTGGGCCAGGCACAGCTTCAGGTCATGGGCCAGTACGTTCACCATCACCAGAGGATTGCCGCTTACGTCCTCGGACTGCTTGGCCCATTTGCCGTCCACCGAGGCGTGCACCTCCTGGTCCGCCACCAACCTGGGCCACCCATCCCGCTAGGGCGCCCTGCAGCTGCTCATAAGGGACCCCGGCCAGGGTGCGGGAGATGGTGGTGGCGTGGGGCGGATGGTCCCGCACAAAGCCCAACGGCTCCCTCAGCACCGGCCAGTGCATCTTGGCGAAGAGGGCGATGTGGGCCATGGTGGTCTGACCACAAACCAAGCCCAGCAGGGTCAGTCGGAGGATGGCCTGAAAGGGATGCCGGACTCCCCTGGCCCTCCTGGGATCCGGCACCAGTTCCAAACATCCGAACAGAGATTCCGCCGCCTCCATATCCGCACACTCCCATATCTCACTTCCCTGTCTGTATAAACTTCCCTCCACCACTTTGCAATCGTCCTGAGACATAAGCGGGGCACTGTTGCCTGCGAAACAAGAAGCCCGGGCAGTCCGCGTCCCCGGACACCAGGAGGACGATTCCCTAGTTCGCCGACATATGCGAGCTGTGAAGTGAACAAGGAGGGGGCGAGGCGAACTGCGCACCGTTGGAGGACAGGGCCGGAAGAACGAGGGATGAGGCCACAGGTCGCGGCCTTGGGCAGCAAAGCGCGCAGGACCTCGTTGGGCCTGGGACACTTTCCGCCTTCGCGGCAGCGATCAACATAGTTTTGGAGGGCCATGAAGGTGTCGAGGCGGAACCCAAAATCCACCACGCGCTGGGAGAAGTGCCTTGGTTCGGCCTTTGCCCAGACGCCGGATTTCCCGGCAGTGGAGGCTGCCTCAGACCTGAGGACATCGACGGGGAAGCAGGGCGGAGTTCCCTTTCCTTCGCCCACTGCGGCGGCCCACTGGTCGCGATATCCCTCGGCAAGCGGGCGGAGGCGGACCACGGCGAGGGGTACGATCAGCTTGCGGCGAAGGGCCGTACTATACTAAAGGGTACTTGTGTATAGCCCTTGCAGCAGGCTTCGGATAGTCTCTTCCGGGGAACCTCAGGCGTCCAAACGAATGTGGCGTTTCAGTCGCGCCTTTGCCACCGGCTCCCATTGGCCAATTTGCCGGTGGAACAGCGGCCGTCGGAGACCGATTCCTCGTCTCGAAGCGCCTTTCCATCCGGTGCGGGCCTCCTGCTCTGGCACCGTACATTCAACCATCCATATTTCCTCCCCCCTTTCCCGCGCCAAATTCACCACTCGCTTCATCTCTTCAGCGCGGCGGAAGGTCCCATCCAAGACCACTGACTTCTCGTTTCGGAGGCCCTGCTCCGGTTCCTGCAACCTTCGCTTTGTAAGTCTGTTCCGAGCACTGGGGAGAGTAAATGCCTTCCTGGAAGGGATCATACCGGTGCTCTTCCAAAACCAGACCCGCCAGTGTTTTCCTGGTGACGACTGAGCTGGACTTTGTACAGAACATAGACAAATGATAAGGGCAGGATAAGCTGACCAGACCCCTCTCTCACAAAAGGTCTGGACATGCTCACCCTGCCCGACACGATTCTACCCGTTCTCGACCCCTTCGCATCACTGTTTCGCGAACCGACCTGGCGGAAAGCTCAGATCCTGCTGGTCGGCGCGATATTGGCCACAGGCCAGCGCACCGTGGCCTCGGCCCTTCGCGTCATGGGACTGAGCGGCGACCGCAACTATGCCCGGTACTATCACGTGCTCAACCGGGCGGTCAGGTCTCCCCTTGGGATGTCGCGGATCCTGCTGGGACTGCTGATCCGGCACCTGGACCGTGGTGAGGGTCCCCCGATATTCGGTATCGACAAGACCCTAGTACTACAACGACGAGTTGTTTGGTAGGATAGCTGGCCAGATGATGGTGGGCGGTTTGGGTGATGGATGCGGCGAGCTTCAAGCGGGTCTACGACAGCTTTCAGGAATTTCACGCCTTTTTTGCGGACTCCTTCGGACGCAAGCAGTGGCGGGAGCACAGCCGGAACTATCTTCAAGCCCTGCTGGTGCAAGCCGGGGAGCGGCGCAACGCCGAGAATCTCTCCGAATCGGTGGGCATCTCCGCCCGGGCGATGCAGCGTTTTCTCACCGAGGCCCGGTGGTCCGATGACGCAGTAATAGGGCGGTTGCAGGAATACCTGGCCCCCAAGCTGGGGCATCCCGAGGCCGTGTGGGTGTTCGACGGCAGCGACTTTCCCAAGCAGGGGAGGAAATCGGCGGGAGTGGCCCGTCAGTACTGCGGCAGGCTGGGGAAGGTGGCCAACTGCCAGGCCGGGATGTTCTTGGCCTACGTCAGCCCGCTGGGCCGGGCGTTGGTGGACAAACGGCTGTATCTGCCGGAGAGTTGGACTTCGGGCGATGCCCGGTGTCAGGCGGCGGGTGTGCCGGCGAGGAGACGCAGCTACCGTTCGAAGACGGAGTTGGCCTTGGAGATGCTGGCGCAGGCCATGGAACTGGGCCATCTGGAGGCCGGGTGGGTTGCCGGAGATGACGCCTTCGGGATGTCGCCGTCATTCCGGGAGGGACTGGCGGCCTTGGGTATGCGCTACGTGCTGGACGTTCCGGGCGGCACCACGGCTTGGCCTTTGGAGCCGGGTTGGACCAGTCCGGAATATCCAGGCAATTCACATCCAGGGTTCGGGCGCCCCCGCAAACCCAGGCTGCGGGATGGGCAGCGCCGGACCATGGAGCAGCGCAGTGACGAGTTGCCGGAGGAGGCCTGGCGGGAGATAACGGTGGCAGAGGGAAGCCAAGGGCCGCGCACCTACCGGTTCAGCGCCCAGCGGGTGCGGGTTACCAGGAGGCGCAAGCCCGGCGAAATCCACTGGGCGGTCTACCGCCGGAACCTGGACGGCAGCGAACCTCGCTACTACCTGTCCAACGCACCCGAGGACACAACTTTGGAGACTCTGGCATACGTGGGCGGTTCCAGGTGGCGCATAGAAACGGAGTTCGAGACTGAAAAGGGCGAGGTGGGGCTGGACGAATACGAGACCCGGAGCTGGGCAGGCTGGCATCACCACATAGCCATGTGCCTGCTGGGCGGAGCGTTCTTGCTGGGCCTGCAGCAGGATTGGGGGGAAAAAGATGCCCCGGATCACCCGCCCGCAGGTGTACCGGGTGGTGCGTGAGATGCTGCCCCGGGAGCGGTTCGGGCCCGATCAATTGCTGTTGTGGCTGGAGGATACGCAGCTACGTAACGAACGGGCGCGCCGCTCCCACGAGAGACGCCGCTCCGCCCGCTGTGAAGGCAGAATGGACCCTCCACCCTGAACCCGTCGTTGTAGTACTAGAGCGGCGTCAGGGACCGCAGATCAACGCCCTCGGTATTTACCGTGATGCGGTTCGCTCCAGCCGCAGCTATGTGGTCAAGGCCAGCGGCCTGCGCTGGGTCTCACTGATGTGGCTGGGCCACATACCTTGGGCTGGAAGGTGCTGGGCTCGCCCTTCCTTACGGTGCTGGCGGCCTCGGGACGGTATTACCGGCGGCAGGGACGCCCCCACAAAAAGCTCACGGACTGGGCCCGCCAGATGATCCTGCAACTCCGCCGATGGCTGCCCGGCCGGCCATTGGTGCTGGTGGGGGACAGCCGCTACGCTGTCTTGGACCTGCTCCATTTCTGCCAATCCCTCCGGGAACCCGTTACCCTCATCACCATACTGCGTCTGGACGCCGGACTCTATGCCCCGGCACCACCGCGCCGGCCAGGTCAAAACGGCCGCCCCCGGGTGAAAGGCGCGCGCTGCCCACGCTGAAAGAACTCCTGAACCAGTCTGCCCTCTCCTGGACCACCGCGGACCACCCGCCGGTGGCTTGGTACGGCGCCAGCACCCGCATAGTGGAACTCGCCTCAGAGACCGCAGTCTGGTGTCACTCGGGCAAGCCCCCGGTGCCCATTCGCTGGGTACTTGTCCGGGACCCTCAAGGCGAGTTCGACACCCAAGCGCTGCTGTGCACCAGCCCGGAGGTGGCCCCGGCGCAGATCCTGGAGTGGTTTGCCTTGCGCTGGCACCTGGAGGCGACCTTCCAGGAGGTGCGGACTCATCTGGGTGTGGAGACCCAACGCCAGTGGTCGGACCGCGCCATAGCTCGCACCACGCCGGTCCTAATGGGCCTGTTCTCCTGGACCACCCCGGCGGCCCACTCGCTGCAAAAGCGGGGCCCGATAACCCAACGGAAGGCAGCATGGTATAACAAGCCTGCGCCCACCTTCGTCGATGCCATTGCCATGGTGCGCCGCCACCTGTGGATTGCCTCGGAGGGTTTTTCAACGTCGCCGCCACGCACCGACGATGAAAAAGTACCCGACGCAATATACGCCCGGCTTCTGGACTCGCTGGCCTACGCTGCTTGAGTGTACAAAGTCCAGTTTATACTCTGCACCGTTTGGGGTTCGTGCTGAAAGGTCCAAGGAATCGTTTGTCAAGGCCGGTCCGGCCCGGCGGGCTGCCTTTGTGGCGGAGTATGCCGTCCTGACGGCATAAGCGCGCCGAACTGGGGCCAAGATATTCTTCGCCGGGGAGGTGCACTTCCAAGCGGACGCCGAGCTGCGGGGCAAGTGGGTGCTGAAGGGCCAACCTGCGTTGGTGGACTCGACCAGCCCGCAGTACGGCGAGAAGGCCAGCTATTATTCGGCGGTGTGTCTGGAGACGGGCGAGGTGGAATGGATGGGACTGGAGGACAACAGCAATGCAGCCACCTCTGCCGTTTTCCTGCGGGAACTGCGAGCGCGGTTTGACGAACCGCTGACCATGATCTGGGACAATTCTCCAGCCCATCGCGGCGACGCGCTACGAGCCCACATGGTCACGCCTGTTGCGCCTGCGCCCGGTGAACCTGCACAGCTATAGCCCTGACTTCCACTCTGACGAAGCCATTTGCGGCTCAGTGCGCCAAGAGGTGAGCGCCAACTTTTGCCTGGGCACCAAGGCTGCGGTGCAGGACAAAGTGGGCGACTTTTTTCGTCCGCCTGTCCGATCGTCGGGGAGAAGTCAAGCGGCGATGCCGGACCGTACTCCAAGCACCGGCGAAAGAACTAACTAGAAGCGCCCAAACCGATTTTCCCCGTACCGTAAATGTATATCCCACCTTGGCTTGGGTTTAGGAAACGGGCGGCCAACCGGTGGCCCGCCCTAATTTCCTCCAATCAAACTCTCCGCCTATTTGAAGTGGGGGATGACGTCTTCAGAGAGGCACTTCAAGGTGTCCATGACTACCTCGCGGGGAACGGATGATGTCCAGTTGCACTCGAACATAATCTCGTCGGTAGTGAAGGCCTCCCTGAACATGTGGATCTTCTCGACCACCTCTTCCGGCGTGCCGAAGAGGTTGACTTCCTCGGTGGCATCGGGGCCGGCGCTGCCAGCGTCAGTACTGCCGATGGCGACACGGCCCGCGTAATAGATTCGGGCGAGGTCCATGAGGTTTTCGACGCGCCGGTCGGCCTTTTCCTGGGTGTCGGCGACGAGAGTGGGCACCCGGACGACGGTGGTAGGATCTCCTTCATGTCCCGCCTCTATCCACGCCTTGCGGTAGGCATTGACGTCCTCGCGGAGGACGGCGGAGCCCCGCAGGTTGTGAGGGGAACTGCCGGCGCCGATTGCAATGCGGTATCCCTGTTCGCCCATGGGCACGAAGCTCTCCTGGCTGTCCACGGGAAGTAGCATGGGCATGGGCTTCTGCACTGGCTTGGGGATGCCCATGTAGCTCTCGTAGAAGGCGGGGTAGTTGAAGTACTTGCCCTCGAAACCGGAGAATCTGTCCTCGTTCCAGAGCTGCTTGAGAAGCTCGAGATACTCGAAGAAGTACTCCCGGCGCTCGGCAGAGCCGCGAGTGCGGGCCCCTGCGCCGTAGATGAAGCGTCCCTCGCTGATCTGGTCAACGATAGAAACCTGTTCAGCGACTTGGAAGGGGTCCTCGGGCTGGAGGTTGTCGAAAGCGTACCTTTCGTGGGGCAACGCCCGCGGGGATACGGTTTCACTGGGCAACCGTAGGGTCGGGCGGTGGATGGAGGTGCCAATCCTTATGTTCTTGGTGTGGTTGGCGATGACGGCGGACAGCATGAGGGACTGGGGGTCCATGCTGCCCTGGGTGGAGAAGTGGCCGCCGCCGAACCAGACGTAGTCCCAGCCCGCGTCCTCGATGTGCTCGATCTCCCGGAAGTTCTGCTTGTAGGCCTCGGCTTCGAGGAGCTTGCCGTCCCGATAGTCGGGGTCCCAAGGGACCTTGCCGCCTTCGTAAACGGCGTTCCAAGTGGTAAACAATCCAAAGTCCATGCTCGCCCCTCCTGTAAAAGTACGGGCATGCGATTCCATGTTACTCCCGATGATATTCCCGCGGGTTGGCAGAGTCAACGCCGAGTTCCGCCCGTCAGGGCGATAGACCCATCAGGGCAACAAAAAGGAAGCAGCCGCTATTGTTTTATGGTCCACCTCAGCTAGCCGCAGGGTGTCCTCACCATAGGCCGATGGTTCGAAAGGTTCACCGTGACCGGGTGAAAAAGGAGCCCGCGACGGCCCTGAGCGGCCCACGCAGCGTCTTTCAGTTGTGTAAACGGCGGAGATAAATTGTTCCGTGCGGGTGGGTAATCTCTGACAAAAGTCTGTCGAAGTTCAGCAGAAATGTCTGGTTAAGTGTTCAGCAGAAATGTCCTTTGCTTAGTCTGCGATGGTATCAGATGCTGGTGCCGGAGGAATTGCCGGAGTTCGCCGCGTCGGCGGAGTCTCGGCGTCAATGTATCTCCTCACCGTGTCTTTGTGGATTCCCAACTCCCTCGCCATCCGCCGAATGGACATCCCCTGAAGCTTGGCCTGCTGCACGGCCTTCCATCTCTCCTGTTGCAGGAACGTCGGCCTCCGCGGCGATGCGACTACCCGCAATCCGGCTACGTCCGGATCGTCGATTGCTGCACCGCGAGCATCTTCTTGATCTGGGTTTGCGCCCGGCAGATCGAGGGTTGTAACCAAAGGTTTTGACGCAAGTTCGGGATCGTGGGTTGGGATGGTGGCAGCTGGGGAAGTCGCGTTGCGGCTTCGGAGAGATGCCGGACTGGGCGGTGCTTCCTGGGACGCAATGATGCGTCCCTCATGCTGTAGCGACAGCCGGCCATCCAGCCCCTCCAGCACCACAACCACCGCTCCGGCGTAGCTGCGGCGTAGCTGAGTGGGCAGCAGTTGCAGGGTGTGGCTGTAATACTTCACGGTATTGTCCCGCGCCACTCTCCGGCGGTGCTTGAAACACAGGACCTGCCCCAAACGAGGGCCCGGCTCCACGGGCCGGAATGCGGACTCGGCGCACTGGGCCGGGACCCCGAAACGCCGGTTGAACCGGGGCAGGAACTGCCGGAGCACGGCCTTGGCCTGTTCAACGGTGGTTGCTCCCGCAAGCCGTAGCTCCGTGATCAGCCGGTCCGTGATCAGCCGGTCCTGGAAGGTTCCGGCCGTCCGCTCCACCCGCCCCTTTGCCTGAGGCGACCGGGCGAAAATCAGTTGTGTCCCCAGCTCCTCAAAGGCCCGGCGGCCCGGCCGAACTGGGTTGTCGTCCCGGCGGGCTGATATTCCAAACGGTGTTTGAAGACCGCGTGCCGGTCGGTGTACAGGGCGAGAGGAATGCCGCGGCGGCGTATCAGTTCCTGCATCAGAGTCCCTGCATCAGCAGGAGGTAACTGCTGGTATTCTCATGATCGCAGAGGAGGGCGCCGGCCACGCAGCCCGTGGCATCGTCCACCGCGAACAGGATCGTGAACTGAGGTCCGTCCTCGCCCAGCCACCGGTGGTAACTGCCATCCAACTGGATAAGCATGCCCTCCCGGGGCATCCGCTGGCGGCGCACCCGGTGCTTGGGCCTACCTGGTGCTTGGGCCTACCCGGTGCTTGGGCGGGCGCCTGCGCCGCGGACTGCTGAGCCCGGCGTTGACCAGGGTGCGCCGCAGGGTGGTCCGGCCCATGTCGAGACCCTCGCGTTCACTGAGCAGCTCTGAGAGATGGGTGTGGTTGGCTCCCTCATACACCGTGCGAGCCAGGTGGACCACCCTGCTCCTGGTCGCCTCGGGAATAGCGTTGGCTGGCCTGCGGCCCCGGTGGCCATGGGCCAAGGCTGTGGCTCCATTCTCCCGGTACGCCGTCAGCATGCGCCGGGTGTGGCGCGGGCTCACTCCCATCAGAGCGGCGGCTTGGTCCAGCGTCATGTGCTCCGCGAGCAGGCTGTTGAGAACCTGTAGTCTCGCCTGTTCTTTGGGCGTCAATATCACATTCTCCTTGAGGTGAGTGTGACATTTATGCTGGCCAGTTAGCGAGGACGCTTTCGCTGGACGTCAACAAAAAGGCGGTTGTAAATTGGACCGCCTGCCGCCATCCATAAGGGTTGTAGCCGACCCCATGGATGGTGCGATGGATGTACAGAGTGGACGTATATCTGCGGGTTCGCCGGGCAGTGATGGTGGAGGGTAAGAGTATTCGGGAGGTCTCCAGAGAGTATGGGCTGCACCGGGACACCGTGCGCAAGATGCTGGCCTACTCCGTGCCTCCGGGGTACCGGCGACAGACTCCGCCCAGAAGACCCAACCCTTCGACAAGCTCAGGAGGAGCCCTACACCAGCGTCATCGACCGGATCTTGGAGGATGATCTCGCGCGCCCCAGGAAGCAGCGCCACACGGCCAAGCGCATCTTCGAGCGGCTGCGGGACGAGTACGGCTACGACGGCGGATACACCACGGTCAAGGACTACGTCAGGGAGAATCGCCGTCAGACCAAGGAGATGTTCGTGCCCCTGTCCCATCCGCCGGGACACGCCCAGTGCGACTTCGGCGAGGCCCTGGTGGTCATCGGCGGCTTGGAGCGTAAGGCCCACTGCTTCGTCATCGACCTGCCCCACAGCGACGGCTGCTTCGCTAAGGCCTATCCCGCCGAGACCACCGAGGCCTTCCTGGATGGGCACGTCTCGACCTTCGCCTTTCTGGGCGGAGTGCCCCAGAGCATCCTCTACGACAATACCAGGCTGGCTGTTGCCCGGATCCTGGGAGACGGCCGGCGCCAGCGCACCCGCGCCTTCACCGAGCTGCAGTCTCACTACCTGTTCGAGGACCGGTTCGGTCGTCCCGGCAAGGGCAATGACAAAGGCAAGGTCGAGGGCCTGGTGGGGTACGTGCGCCGCAACTTCCTGGTGCCGGTGCCGTCTTTTGAGAACTTTGATGCACTCAATGCCCACCTGGAACAACGATGCCTGGAGCGAATGGACGCCCAGCTCAGGGGACACACGGAGACCATCGGTCAGAGGATGGAGCGGGACCTGGACGCCCTGCTGCCCCTGCCGCCGGTGGCCTATGATGCCTGCGACAAGCAGGTTGGCCGGGTGAGTTCGCTGTCCTTGGTCAGGTACCGGACCAACGACTACTCGGTGCCGGTGGCCTACGGATACCGGGACGTCCTGGTAAGGGGCTACGTCGACGCAGTGGTGATCAGCTGCGGAACCGAGGTCATCGCCAGGCATCCCAGATCATACGAGCGCGACGACTTCGTTTACGACCCCATCCACTACCTGCCGCTCCTGGAACGGAAGCCGGGCGCCTTGGACCAGGCCGCGCCGCTGCAGGGCTGGGAACTCCCCGATGATTTCGTGACGCTGCGGCGTCTGCTGGAGTCCCGAATGGGACGGCGGGGCAAGCGGGAGTACGTGCAGGTGCTCAGGCTCTTGGAGACCTTCTCCCAGCAGGAAGTGCACGCTGCGGTAAAAGATGCCATGCACCTGGGGGCACTGAGCTTTGACGCGGTGAAACACCTGGTGCTGTGCCGGCTGGAGGGGAGGCCGCCCAGGCTGGACTTGGAACTATATCCCTACCTGCCCCGGGTCCGGGTGAGCACCACGTCCGCCGGGGACTACATGACCTTGCTGTCGGGGAAAGCAGCATGAACGACCGGTCGACGCTGCTGTTGGAACACCATCTCAAGGAGCTGAAGCTGCCCAGCTTCCTGAGAGAGTACGGGAAGATGGCTGCCCTGTGCGCCGCCGAGGGTGTGGACCATCCCCAGTACCTGCTGCGGCTCGCCGAGCTTGAGCTCATCGACCGCCACCAGCGCATGGTGGAGCGGCGGATCCGCGCCGCCCGATTCCCTGCCGTCAAAAGCCTGGACACCCTCGACTTCCCGGCAATCCCGTCGCTGAACAAGGCGCTGGTGATGGAACTGGCACGCTGTGAATATATCCAGCGCCGGGAGAACGTCATCGCCGTCGGCAACAGCGGCACCGGCAAGACCCACGTGGCCCTTGGGCTGGGACTGGCCGCCTGCCAGCGGGGCATGTCCGTGGGTTTCACCACCGCCGCCGGTCTGGTCCACGAGATGATGGAGGCAAGGGACGAAAGGCGCCTGTTGAACTTGCAGAAACAACTGGCCCGGCTCAACCTGCTGATCATCGACGAGCTGGGCTTCGTCCCCCTGTCCAGAACCGGCGCGGAACTGCTCTTCGAGGTCTTCAGCCAACGCTACGAGCGGGGCTCCGTCATGGTGACCACCAACCTGCCCTTCGACGAGTGGACCGAGGTCTTCGGTTCGGAGCGCCTCACCGGAGCGCTGCTGGACTGGCTGCACCCATCACGTCCACATCCTGGAGATGAACGGCGAGAGCTACCGGCTCAAGCGCAGCCGGGAGAACGCCGTCTCCCAAGCTTCAGAATAAACCGATGACGTCTAGTAGCCGGGCATCGTTGAACTGATGGGTAATGGGGTACCATAAGGCCGGTGGCTAAGGGGAAGTTTGGGACGTGGGGTGTGGATGATGGTGAAGAGGTACAGGGTAGGGCTGGCGGAGGAGGAGCAACAGGAGCTGATGGCGCTGGTGTCCAAGGGACGGGCGGCAGCCTATAAGCAGACCCATGCCCGCATCCTGCTGCTTTGTGACGAAAATCAGGCTGACGGCGGCATGAGGGACGAGGAGATTGCTCAGGCCCTGAAGGTGGGCACCGCCACGGTGGAGCGGGTGCGCCGCCGTTGCGTTGAGGAGGGTCTGGAGGCAGCCTTGGGGCGCAGGCAACAGCTCAACCGGCGGCGGCGGAAGCTGGACGGTGAAGGGGAGGCTCACCTGATTGCCTTGACCTGTTCCCAACCGCCGGAGGGCCGTGCCGGCTGGACCCTGCAACTGCTGGCGGATCAACTGGTTGAATGCGAGATAGTGGACAGCATCAGCACCGAAACGGTGCGCCAGACGCTGAAAAAAACGAACTCAAGCCTTGGTTGAAAGAATGCTGGTGCATCCCGCCGAATGGCAGTGCTGAGTTTGTCTGCGCCATGGAGGATGTGCTGGAGGTCTATCACCGCCAATACCGGGACAACGAGGTCCTGGTGTGCTTGGACGAGACCAGTAAACAGCAGGTGAAGGAGACCCGGCTGGGCCGTCCACCCCGCCCCGGAGCGGCAGCTTCTTATGACTATGAATACGAACGCAACGGTGTGAGCAACCTTTTCATGCTGTTCGCGCCCTTGGAGGGATGGCGGCGGGTGGAGGTTACAGAGCGCCGCACCCGGAGAGATTGGGCCGATGTGGTGCGGAAACTGGTGGACGAGGACTATGCTGACAAGGAGCGGATAGTGCTGGTGATGGACAACCTGAATACGCATCATCCGTCATCACTGTACGAGGCCTTTGAGCCGGCGGAGGCGCGGCGCATCGCGGAGCGGCTGGAGATACATTACACACCCAAGCACGGCAGTTGGCTGAACATGGCAGAGATCGAGATCGGCGTGATGGCCCGGCAATGCCTCGACCGCCGCATCCCGGACCGGAGCGTCCTGCGGAGGGAGGCAGCAGCGTGGCAGGCTCAGCGCAACCGGGACGGCATACGAGTGAACTGGCGCTTCACCACCGAGGATGCCCGAATCAGACTAAAGTCCCTATACCCATCAATACAACACTGACGTAACACTAGCTCACCCTGACGCTGTCTCCTCTCCCTCCCAGAACAGTGGCTACTCCACCTGCCTACGGCCCCCGGTCATCGGGCAGATGGTACACGATTCCGGCGCCCCAGTTGTTGACGTCCAGCAAAAAGGTCCTCGCTAAGAGGCCAGCATAAATGTCACATTCGCCCCATGGAGAATGTGACTTTGACTCCCAAGGAACAGACAAGACTACAGGTTCTCAACAGCCTGATGGCAGAGCACATGACGTTGGATCAAGCGGCCACGCTGATGGGTGTCAGCACCAGGCACACGAGGCGCATCCTGGCGGCCTACCGGGGGAGGGGAGTTGCCGCAGTTGCCCACGGCCACCGGGGTCGCAGAGCGCCCAATGCTACCCCCGAGGCCGTTTTGGCCGATGTGGTTCATCTGGCTGGCACCAGGTATTCAGGGGCCAACCACACCCATCTCAGCGAGTTGCTGGACGAGCGCGAGGGCATCGACATCGGCAGGACCACGCTCAGACGCATCCTGGTCAACGCCGGGCTGAAGAGTCCGCGGCGAAGGCGTCCTACCAAGCACCGGGTACGCCGCCAGCGAATGCCCAGGGAGGGGATGCTGCTCCAGGTGGACGGCAGCTTCCACCCGTGGTTGGGGGATCAGGTTCCGCCGTTCACGTTGCTGATCGCAGTCGATGACGCCACCGGCACGGTGGCCCACGCCCTGTTCTGTGAGAAGGAGGAGTCCTACACCTATTTCCTGCTGATCCAGGACCTGGTGCAGAGCGCTGGCATTCCCGTGGCCCTCTACGTCGACCGGCACGGGGTCTTCAGGCACACACCAGGGTCGGGCCTCCCTACGACGTCGACCCAGTTCAGCCGGGCCATGGACGAGCTGGGGATACAGATGATATTCGCCCTCTCTCCACAAGCCAAGGGTCGCGTGGAGCGGGCTGCGGGAACCTTCCAGGACCGGCTGGTTACTGAACTCCGCTTGGCGGGCGCCAGCAGCATCGGCGAGGCCAACAGGGTGCTGGAGCAGTTTCTGCCACGCTACAACCGGCGCTTCCGGGTTCCCCCGCAATGCCCTGAGTCCGCGTATCGGCCGCTGGACTGTGATCTATCCTTGGAGCAGGTCCTGTGCTTCAAGCACCGCAGGAAAGTGGCCAAGGACAATACGGTGAAGTTCCAGTTGCATACGCTTCAGTTACTGCCGGAGCCGGAACGCCCCAGCTATGCCGGTGCGGTCGTGGAGGTCCTGGAAGGACTGGACGGCCGGCTCAGGGTTCGTCATGAAGGACGCATCATCAATGCCCAGGAGGCGCCACCCAGCCCGGTATTCCTCCGCGACGGCCAGGGCGATTCGGCCACTCCTCTCCTTTCGCCAGCCGGGGCCTACTACTCGGACCAGCGCTGGGCAGCCACCCTCAAGGCACTGGACTCAAGGACGGCGGATGAGGAACATCAGGTGGGTTTAACCGGCGGTACGCCTGCCAGCTCGACACCCGCAACTATCTCCCCGCGCAAACCAACCTTCCTGCAGAAGGAGAGATGGAAGGCGATTCAGAAAGCCAGGCGCAAGGGGATGTCGCTGCGGGCGATCGAGAGGGAGTTGGGGATCCACAGAGCAACCATCAAGAAATACATGGATGCCGACGGTCCTCCGGGGCGGCGGTCCCGGCCTGTTCTCACTGCGTCAACATCCGATACAGTGGCGCCATAAGAAAGTGACATTTATGCTGAACACCTAGCCGGACATTTATGCTGGCCTTCGACACCCCGGTGGCCCACTTTCTCAGCGCCATTGACAATCTCCACATCCTCCTCTTCAGGCTTGAGATAGTATTCTCCAAATACTTCGGTTTCGGCGGTTCCACCCAAGTCGTAGGCCGAATGGAGTCTCGAGATCAGAAAGGAAAACGGACTGGATATCTTCCTCACTAGGATGCACCACCCCATTTCCACCGATAGAGAATTTGCGAACTTCCTGTTCTCAGGGCGGGCAGGGTTGAATAGAGTGCCCCCTAGTATTACAACGACGGTTGGTGTGATAGGATGATCCTCTAACTGGGTAGGGCATGGGCAGGTGGGGCGTGGAGATGGATGCGGCGGCTTTTGAGCAGGTGTACGAGGCGTTTCAGGGTTTTCACGCTTACTTTGGTCCCCTGTTTGGCCGAAGGGAGTCGCGGGAGCACAGCCGTCATTATCTCCAGGCTCTCTTGGTGCAGTCCGGTGAACGGCGCAACGCCGAGAATCTGTCGGAGACGGTTCCGGTGTCAGCCCGGGCGATGCAGCGGTTCCTCACCGAATCCCCCTGGGACGATGACGCGGTGATGGGACGTCTCCAAGAGTACCTGGGTCCACGGCTGGAGCATCCTGAGGCGATTTGGGTGCTGGACGGCAGTGACTTTCCCAAGCAGGGCGTGAAGTCGGTGGGAGTGGCCCGCCAATACTGCGGGAGGTTGGGGAAAGTGGCCAACTGCCAAGCGGGGATGTTTCTGGCTTACGTCAGTCCGCTGGGCCGGGCCTTGGTGGACAAGCGGCTTTGTCTGCCGGAGAGCTGGACTGAAGATGTTGAGCGTTGCGCAGCGGCGGGGGTTCCGGCGGAGTGGCGGGGCTACCGGCCGAAGACACAACTGGCGTTGGAGATGCTGGAGCGGGCCTTGGAGCGAGGCCATCTGAGGGCTGGCTGGGTCGCCGCAGACGATGCCTTCGGCATGTCGCCGCCCTTCCGGGAGGGGCTGGCGGCCTTGGGGATGTGCTACGTCCTGGACGTGCCGGAGGGTTTCACGGTTTGGCCGGTGGAGCCCGAGTGGACCAGTCCAGCCTACCGGGGACGGGGTGGTCCCCCCAAGCCCAAACTGGTGAACGGACAAAAGCGGACCATGGGGGAGCACAGCGATGAATTGCCAGAGGAGGCCTGGCGGGAGATCACGGTGGCTGCGGGTTCCCGCTGGGCCCCGCACCTATCTGTTCAGCGCCCAGCGGGTGCGGCCGACCAGCAGGCGTAAGCCCGGCGAAATGCACTGGGCGGTCTACCGCCGGAACCTGGATGGCAGCGAGCCCCGCTACTACCTGTCCAACGCTCCCGAGGATACACCTCTGGAGACCCTGGCTTACGTGGGAGGATCCCGGTGGCGTATTGAAACCGAGTTTGAGACTGAGAAGAGCGACGTGGGGCTGGACGAGTACGAGGCCCGCACCTGGGCGGGGTGGCATCACCACGTGGCGATATGCCTGGTGGCCGGAGCCTTCCTGTTGAGCCTGCAGCAGGCCTGGGGGGAAAAAGATGCCGCGGATCACCCGGCCCCAGGTGTACCGGGTGGTTCGCGAGATGCTGCCCCGGGAGCGGTTCGGGCCCGATGAACTGTTGCAATGG
The DNA here is from genome assembly GCA_965262865.1 of Dehalococcoidia bacterium. Classification (GTDB taxonomy): domain Bacteria; phylum Chloroflexota; class Dehalococcoidia; order Lucifugimonadales; family UBA3495; genus VXOI01. The sequence continues at coordinate 2,781,585 of OZ253565.1, read as the reverse complement.
CTGGAGGAGACACAGCTACGCAATGAGCGGGCGAGCCTCTCCCACCAGAGACGCCGCTACAGACTTCGCAGACAAACCTCAGGCACCCCTCCTTGAACCGTCGTTGTAATACTAGTCAGGCTTGTGCATCGGAACATCTGATTACTCCTTCAATCAGATGGGTTGGTTAAAAGGCACCATATGCCATACTGAATACGCGCGTCTAATGTGGCTTTATAGACCGTATACCGTAATTATTTAGAATAATAGAGTGAAACGCATAGCAGTTGACGCGCGCGAGATAACTTTTCAAGAGAGGGAGATCCATGTTAAGCTAGCGTAAAATCCAAGCACTATTGATTGCCGTAACTTTGCTGTTGCTTGTGGTCGCCGTGGCCTGTGGCACGTCATCAACGGCAACTTCCCCTCCACCGCCGGCGACTGCTTCGGCAACGGTGGCTGGTGAGGCTCCTACGGCAGTTCCAACGGCCACGTCGGCGCCAGCAGACGAAACACCGGCCGGAGCAGGTCGATTGAGGGTAGTGGCCGCGCTGGAGCGGGAAGTAAACGACCCGTACATGGCGGGCATTGATGCATGGGTTCAGGCCGGTTCGGTGTTTGAAGGTTTGACCGAGGAGCCCCCGGACCTCAGCTACAGGGCAATGCTTGCCACCGAGTGGGAAATGAGCGAGGATGGCAAAACTTGGATATTCAACCTGAGAAAAGGGGTCCCCTTCCATTTCGATTGGGGAGAGTTCACCGCCAAGGACATAAGCCACTCCTTCGACCGCTACCTCCGAGACGATGCTGCAACCAGCGAAAAGGAAAAGTTTCAGTATTGGCGAGACAACATGGAAACACCGGATGACTATACCGTGGTGTTCGACACTCCCGGAATTGAGCCTACCCTTTGCTGCGATAAGAAGATTGTTTACCGATATTGGGGTGCGGTATTGAGCAAGGACCACTTTGATGCCGAGGGTCAGGCAGGGGTAGACCGCGAGATGGTTGGCACCGGCCCCTACCAGTTCAAGGAGCGGGTCCTCGGGTCTCATGTACTGTACGAACAAGTGCCCTACGACCACTGGCGGATAACCCCGGATTTTGATGAGATCCAGCTATTCATCGTCAAAGAGCCTTCCACCCGATTGGCTATGATGCTGGCGGAGGAGGCTGATATCGTCGTCTTGCCCTTCGAGCTGCAAAAACCGGCCATTGCCGGGGGAATGGAAGTGGTTGAGGCGGTGTCCAAGACGATGCCGATTTATGTGGAGTTTGGTGGAAATTACCTGCCCAGCAAACCGCACTACGATCCCACAATTCCTTGGAACAATCTTAAGGTGCGCGAAGCCCTGAACCGGGCGGTGAATCGAGAGGAGTTGCAAAATACCATTCTCGGCGGAAGGGGGGAGCTGATGGCGGTCAGCTTCTTCCATTCCTCACTACCGGGTTGGAACCAGGCGTGGGTCGACAACTATGATGAGCACTTCGGGTACGATCCGGAAAGGGCCAAAGAGTTGCTTAAAGAGGCCGAGGTGGAAATGGGAGCGCCTCTGAATTGGTCCGACACCCGCTATATCATCACCCCGCGACCGGAACTACCCGAGCTGGAAGACGTTGGTGAGGCGATCCAGAACTACTGGAAGGCCGTTGGCGCCGAGGTCAAACTGGAGCAATGGGAGTTTGAGCGGTTTAGGGACAAAATATATGGTGATAGCGTGGAAAACCATCACAACAACCTGGCCTGGACCGACGCGACGATTCGCTTCCCCGACCCAGCGATGCTCCGCATAATCTACTATAGCGGCGGGTGCTGTCACTTCTTGGAAAGCGAGACAATAGACCGAGTTTACGAGGAGTTGCAGGTAACGGCCGATACCGCCGCCCGTGACGAGCTGATGCGGGAAGCCGGCGACCACATCTACGAACAGTATGGCACCTTGCCCTTGTTGTGGCTCTCCCAAGAATTTGTGGGGAACCCGGCGACCGTGGCTGAATACCAGACCTCCGGCCTCGGCCCCCCACGCCAACTGGAGTACGTCAAGGCAGCGCGATAAAACGCAAAGTATTTGACCTGACCCTCTGAGGGAACGGCGGTTCATAACGCCCGTAAGTCAAGAACCATCTGGCGTGAGGACCGCAAATCCCCTGGGGTAAAGCTCTGGAGATGACCTACAACTGAACTCTTGACCCGCTTGCCGGGTGCTGTATCGGTAGCCTGATCAGACAATACGGTCAGAGGTTACTTATGAAGCGACCAAGCTTTTCCCGTGGACTAGGCATTCTCATCATGCTGGCGTTAATTGCAGCAATTGCCTGTGGCGGGGCGCCTGCTGCAACTTCTGTCCAGCCCACGGCTATCTCTTCGGCGCCTACACCCGTGCCCGGTGAAACTCCGACGACGGTCCCTGCTGCGGCTCCCACGGACACCCCACCACCGGCGGCCGGCGCTCAGGCGGTGGCGCAGCGTCTGAGGGTGATTTCCAGATCGGAACGTGAGAGCAACGATCCTGCTCAAGTCATATCACACCATATACACCAGTTTGACAACGTGTTGGAAACGTTGTTTTACGATGACCAATTCGCCAAGTTCGTCCCTAATCTGGTCGCCGAATGGAGCGTAAGCCCAGACGGGAAGACTTGGACCTTCGAGCTGCGAAAGGGGGTCCCATTCCACGGCGACTGGGGAGAATTCACCGCCAAGGATGTGGTGCATTCTATTGAGCGGTTAACTCGACCTGACAGTGCAAACACCCGGATAGATGATCTGAAGATGTTCTTGGCAGGCCATGAGGTGGTTGATGACTATGAGATGGTCTTCCGCCTCCCCCAGCCGTTTTTGGATGGCGCATTCCTGTTCAGCGGTCAAGTTCAGACCCACATTTTGAGCAAGGAGTTCTTTGACGCCAAGGGGCAGGCGGGAGTGCAAGATGAGATGATTGGAACCGGCCCCTACCGGTTCGTAGAGCGGTCGTCCGGCGCATATGTCCTGCACGAGCGAGTGCCATACGAACACTGGCGGGTGTCGCCTGATTTCCAGGAGCTACAATTCTTCTTTGTGATCGAGCCTTCCACATCACTGGCCATGTTATTAGCTGATGAGGTGGATATTGGTGTTCTACCCTTCGATCTCCAATCTACCGCGCTGAGCCAGGGCCTTGAGGTGGTCCAATCCACCGCTCCAACCATTGTGGTGTACACCGCGTTTGGTGGGAATTATCTGCCGACCTCAGAGTATTACGACGACACCATTCCCATTCCTTGGGCGCTCCCTGGTGAGGCTGGGCGTAAGGTGCGGAAGGCCTTGAACCTGGCAATAAACCGGGAGGAAATTCAAAACACTATTCTGGGTGGTAGAGGAGAGACGATGCCGATTACGTTCTGGGCCTCTCACCTGCGAGGGTGGGACCCGGGATGGATTGAGAGATTTAAGGTGGACTACAGGTATGATCCCGATCGTGCCAAAGAGTTGCTGGCCGAAGTCGAGGCAGAGCAAGGGGGACCTTTGAACTGGTCCCAAAGCATCTACTTGCTTACTCCACGCCCTGAGCTTGGGGAGCTGGCGGATATCGGTGAAGCTGTTGCCAACTACTGGCAGGATGTTGGAGTGCCTATAAAGCTAGAGGAAAGGGAGTTCGCCTATTTCTTTGAGAAATTCATCGCAGGGAAAATACACGGCATAGCCTGGACCGATGCAACGCCGTGGCGCTCCACCGATAGGGAGCAGATCAGAGTGATCTACGTTAGCAAGAGTAAGGATGGCCCTGTTAATTTCTTCGAAAGCCAGTTCGTTGAAGACAAGTACGATGAATTCTTAGCAACCGTGAACCTGGATGAGCGGGACCGAATCCTGAGAGAGATAGGCGAGCATCTCTTCGTTGAATATGCCACCGCACCCATGTTTTCCATCCACAGTGAGTATGTTATAAACCCGCGGGTTGTGGCGGATTATCAAACCTCGGGTCTCCGTCCCCCACGGCATTTGGAGTACGCCAAGGCGGTGAAGAAGTAAGGGGTAGCACGCCACCCTTCTGGGCGGCAGCCGGAAGGAAAGAGTGGCGAAAGGAAAAAGGCGAAGTGAGTCATCTTCCAGAATGAGATACAGGAGGGTCTAAATCATGGCTGATTACAGGATCATATCGTCAGACAACCACGTGGCTGAGCCAGCAGACCTGTGGACCAGCAGGGTCGAGCCCAAGTTCAAAGACCGCGCCCCCCACATCGAATCCATGGAAGACGGCGACTTTTGGTTCTGCGACGGATCGAGGTTCGGCGGTCTCTCGGCCTCCGGCGCGAACGTGGGTTTGCGGTTTGAGGAGCCGGAAAAATTAAGTACCAAACATAGGATTGAAGAGTCCCGGCCCGGCGGATACATCCCCGAGGAGCACGTAAAAGACATGGATATCGACGGGGTGGATGTAAGTATCGTCTACCCTACCATCGGTCTTTTCCTGTACCGGGTGCCAGACAGCGACCTGCTGACATCCCTCTTCGGGACATACAATGACTGGCTGGCCGAATTCTGCAATCCCTTCCCGAAGCGGCTCAAGGGTATCGCCATGCTCAATGTAGACGACGTGCCGGGGAGTGTGAAGGAGCTGGAACGCTGCGCGAAGATGGGGCTTGCGGGAGGCATGATCACTGTGTATCCACCCTCTGGGAGGGGATACTATTTGCCGGAGTACGACCTTCTCTGGGCGGCAGCGCAAGACCTGGAGATGCCCCTTGGTCTCCACCTGGTCACGGAGCGTCCGGGGCAGGACTCCGGGGCCAACATTGATCGTGGTTTCTCCAGGCCCGCCGCGATAACCAACGCGGACCACTGGATACGGATGGCTACTGGTGACATGATCTTCAGTGGGGTCTTCGAGCGGTATCCAAAACTGCAAATAGGAGCAGTGGAGTTCGAGCTGTCCTGGGTCCCCCATTTCCTGGAACGGATGGACTTCAATTACAACGAGAGGTCTGCCAGAAACGAGATGTACCGGTTCAAGGAGGATATGCTCCCCAGCGACTATTTCCACCGGAACATCTTCCTGGGTTTCCAGGAAGACGCCCTGGCCATAAAGATGCGGGACATCATAGGGGTGGATAAGCTGCTGTGGGGCTCCGATTATCCCCATACCGAATCTACCTTCCCAAGGAGTCGGCAGATTCTCGACGAGATTCTGGCTGACTGTAACGAGGAGGAGAAGGCCATGATCGCCGGCGGCAATGCCTCTAGGGTGTACAAGATATAGAGGATCAATAAGAGCCCGGCATATAACCGCAAAAATCACAGGGTTGGCCATAAAGTTGCGGCGGCAGCGTTTTAAACACCTCGCGTCGATATCGCCCAGAGGTTCCTTCTTACTGTCGTAAGGGGTGATTCCTGTTGGGGGTTCGGTCATGGAGATGAGCTACAACTAACTCCTCACCCGCTTGCCGGGTGCTGTATTGGTAGCCTGCGCAGACACTGTGGACAGAGGTCTTTTATGATGCGATTAAGCATTTCCCAAGGCCTCTGTATCATCGTTGTTATAGTGTTGATCACGGCCATTGCTTGTGGCGGGGCAACGACGGCAACTTCCCCAGCACCCACGACTGCTACTTCTGCGCCACCTACACCCGTGCCAGGTGAAACTCCAGTGCCTGTCCCTGCTGCGGCTGCCACGGACACGCCACCACCGGCCGACGCTCAGCCGGTGGCGCAGTGGTTGAGGGTGGCCGCTCTATGGGACCGGGACACCAACGACCCTGCCCTGGTGACCATATCTCGGAGTAACCAGTATCTTCCCATGTACGAAGCCCTAGGGGGTGTCGTCAAAGTAATTTAGTCCAAATCGCCATCGCCCGAATCTGGCAGACGGCCAGGTAAGAGAGGGAGTTCTTGGCATACCGGGTGGCCACTCCCCGCCACTGCTTGAAGTCCAAGAAGCCGTTTTCCACCAGATGCCGCAGTTTGTACAACGCCCGGTCATACTCCCGCTTTTCCTTCCGGTTGTTCTTGGGCGGTATTACCGGGTTCATCCCCAACTCCGTGGCCGCAGCTATGATTTCATTGGTGTCATAGGCTTTGTCCGCCAGCAGGCACTCCGCTTCGATTCCTTCAATCAAGGGCAGCGCTTGGGAACAGTCGGCAACGGTGCCTGCGGTCACCATCACTTTTACCGGCATCCCGTGGGAGTCCACTGCCAGGTGCAGCTTGCTGTTCAGCCCCCTTTTGTGCGCGCGATGGCCTGGTTGCCGCCCCGGGCTCCGGCACTGTGGGGATGGACCTTGATGTAGCTGGCGTCAATCATCAGCCACTCGAAATCAGGATCGTCAATCACTGCATCCAACAGTTGGGCCCAGACGCCCCGGTCCCGCCAGCGGCAGAAGCGGCGATGGGTGTTCTTCCAGTCCCCATAATCCGGGGGCAGGTCCCGCCAGGGGGGCGCCGGTGCGCAGAATCCAGAACACGGCGTTGATGAACAGGCGGTTATCCTGGGCGGGCCGGCCGGTCTTGCCCTTGCCGCCAGGGAGAAGGGGTTCCAGGATTTCCCATACCCGGTCTGAAATATCGTGGCGCCGGTGCGCCGGCGACGTGATTGCTGCTGGCATAGCCCAATCCTGCTGCACTGGTTGCAATGTCAGCTTATCATCACACTCTTACTTTGACGACACCCCCTAGTACTACAACGACGGGTTCAGGGTGGAGGGTCCATTCTGCCTTCACAGCGGGCGGAGCGGCGTCTCTCGTGGGAGCGGCGCGCCCGTTCGTTGCGTAGCTGCGTATCCTCCAGCCACAACAGCAATTGATCGGGCCCGAACCGCTCCCGGGGCAGCATCTCACGCACCACCCGGTACACCTGCGGGCGGGTGATCCGGGGCATCTTTTCCCCCCAATCCTGCTGCAGGCCCAGCAAGAACGCTCCGCCCAGCAGGCACATGGCTATGTGGTGATGCCAGCCTGCCCAGCTCCGGGTCTCGTATTCGTCCAGCCCCAGCTCGCCCTTTTCAGTCTCGAACTCCGTTTCTATGCGCCACCTGGAACCGCCCACGTATGCCAGAGTCTCCAAAGTTGTGTCCTCGGGTGCGTTGGACAGGTAGTAGCGGGGTTCGCTGCCGTCCAGGTGTCCCGCGTCAACCATAATTGCCGGTTTGGCGTCAATCAGTTTTGCCGGTTCACCTCCTCTGCCTGGCCCCGTTGCTGGGCTGCGTCAGTCCGGTAACTGGGGACGTCAAACTCGAGGATGACGGAGTGGTGCACCACCCGGTCGATGGCCGCGGCGGTGACCATGGGGTTGGCAAAGATGCGCTCCCACTCGGAGAAAACCAGGTTTGACGTTATGCCCAGGGACCTCCGTTCGTAGCGTTCGGCGATGAGGGTGAAGAGCACCTCGGACTCCTCGGCACCCTGGGGCAGATAGCCCAGGTCGTCCAGGAGCAGGAAGTCGAAGTTGTCCAGCTTGCGGAACCGGCGGGGCAGGTCCAGGTCTCGCTTGGCGGCGAGGAGTTCCTGCACCAGGTGGTAGGCTGGCGCGAAGAGGACGGAGTGGCCGGCTTCCACCAGCCGTTGGCCCAAGGCGCACAGGGCGTGGGTCTTGCCGGTGCCGGGCAGTCCGAAGGCCAGGACGTTGACACCGTGCTCCAGGAAACTGCCCTGGGCCAGATGGTCCAGTTGCTGGCGCAGCGCCAAGGGCATCCGGTGATGCTCGAAGGTTTCCCAGGTCTTGCCCGTGGGGAGCTTGGACGACTGACGCAACCGATTGATGCGCCGGTAGCGGCGATCATCGGCCTCCTGTTCCAGCACCTCGAGGAAGATGGGCAGTGCTTCGCCGTGGCCGGAGGCGGTGAAACGGTCCACCGACTGGGCGCCCACCGTGGGCAGCTTGAATTGGTGGCACAGCTGGCTGATGCGCTCCTGCACGACTCTGGTGTCGGTGTTCATCATCCACACACCGCCGCCACCGCCATACTGCTGGTGAGCAGGCCGTCATAGATTTTCAGGTCCGGCTGGCCGGACAGGGTCAGCGCCGGGGCTTCGGGCACCTTGGGCTCAGCCAGGTCCCGCACCTGTGCGTAGTCGAAGGGCTGACCTGCTTCCAGCAGCAGCGACAGCGCGCTGTCCGCCGTGGCTTCCCGTGGCTTCCATGGTCGTGGCCGCCAGGTGCACAATGCGCACGTACTCCACGTCGGCACGCTCCCCACGCCATTCCTTCAGCGCGTCATAGGCCAGCCTGAAGTGCATGGTGGGAAACAGCTACTCTCTGAAGCGGTACCGGGCGAACGCTCCCGGCTTGCGCACCAGCGAGCCGATGACGTGGCGGTAATTGACGTTGACTTCCCCCTCGCCATGCACCCGATCCATGCCCTCGGCCAAGTGGCCCTTGTAGTACACTTCCACCCAGTCGGCGTACAGACGGATCTGCACTTCTTTTCCGATGAGACGGGAGGGGACGCTGTAGCTATGTCCCGCTACCTGGATGGTGCACCACCGGCGCACCTTGGACTGGTAGGGACTGGTAGTTGGCGTATTCCGGCACCGGAGCTGGCGGCAGGGACCGCAGGCAAGCCATCTCCTGCTCCAGCTTCCCCTCTACCAGGCGATTGCGTCTCTCCACCATCTGCCGGACGAAGTCGGCGTAGTCGTCGACTGTGTCAAAATCACGGCTGCCTCGCAGCATCAGGGCCTGATCGATGGCGTCCTTCAAGCGGTAGTGGGCATGCTCGGCGACACCGTTTTCATGGCTCTGACCGGGATTGATGCGGGTGGAGCGGAGGCCGTAGTGGTCCAGCAGGGCCGCGTAATTGTCGTTAAGGGCGCGGCCACGGCTATTGCGCAATTCGTGAGTCGCAGCCGAGGTATTGTCGCTGCGCACCACCTCTGGAACACCGCCCAAGGTCCACAGTGCAGCCTGCAATCCCTGCTGCAAGGCCAGGAAGGTCTCGCTGGCAACGACCTCGGCGTAGCGCCACCCCGAGTGGCTGAGAATCAACTGGAACAGTAGATGGGTATGGGGCTGTCCGGCGACGGTCACCCTGAGTTCCCCGCAGTGGGTGAAGTCGAACTGGGCCTCGCGACCCGGCGGATGCTCCTGGGGGAAGTACACCTCCCTATCCGGACCGTGGAGCGCCCTCCAATCCTGTAATCGTCGTTGCAGCGTGCGCAACTGGGATGCGCTGAACCGGCCGGGATGCTGATCGGCCAACCAGTCGATAATTGTCGTTGCCTTCAGCTTGCCAGTCGGATCATTCCGCAACAGGGGCGGGGTCTCATCCTCCCACACCCCGTCGAATGGGTCGGGACGGGTACGCCACCAGTGCTCCGATTTCGCCTGCGATGGCAATGGGCCATTCTGCCACTTGCGCGGTGATCGCACGCTCATCCCAGCCTTGGCCGCTGCCGCCTCCTGTGTTTTGCCCTCCATACGTTTCTGCCTCATTAGCCTGACTTGTCGGTCCGTAATCAATCGGCACCTCCGCACCGAATGATTACCTCTTATTGACCGGCAAAAACAGTAGACGCTACCGGCAGGATTAATTGTCGTCTATCACCAGGTTGCGGCGGTAGACCGCCCAGTGGATTTCGCCGGGCTTGCGCCTCCTGGTAACCCGCACCCGCTGGGCGCTGAACCGGTAGGTGCGCGGCCCTTGGCTTCCCTCTGCCACCGTTATCTCCCGCCAGGCCTCCTCCGGCAACTCGTCACTGCGCTGCTCCATGGTCCGGCGCTGCCCATCCCGCAGCCTGGGTTTGCGGGGGCGCCCGAACCCTGGATGTGAATTGCCTGGATATTCCGGACTGGTCCAACCCGGCTCCAAAGGCCAAGCCGTGGTGCCGCCCGGAACGTCCAGCACGTAGCGCATACCCAAGGCCGCCAGTCCCTCCCGGAATGACGGCGACATCCCGAAGGCGTCATCTCCGGCAACCCACCCGGCCTCCAGATGGCCCAGTTCCATGGCCTGCGCCAGCATCTCCAAGGCCAACTCCGTCTTCGAACGGTAGCTGCGTCTCCTCGCCGGCACACCCGCCGCCTGACACCGGGCATCGCCCGAAGTCCAACTCTCCGGCAGATACAGCCGTTTGTCCACCAACGCCCGGCCCAGCGGGCTGACGTAGGCCAAGAACATCCCGGCCTGGCAGTTGGCCACCTTCCCCAGCCTGCCGCAGTACTGACGGGCCACTCCCGCCGATTTCCTCCCCTGCTTGGGAAAGTCGCTGCCGTCGAACACCCACACGGCCTCGGGATGCCCCAGCTTGGGGGCCAGGTATTCCTGCAACCGCCCTATTACTGCGTCATCGGACCACCGGGCCTCGGTGAGAAAACGCTGCATCGCCCGGGCGGAGATGCCCACCGATTCGGAGAGATTCTCGGCGTTGCGCCGCTCCCCGGCTTGCACCAGCAGGGCTTGAAGATAGTTCCGGCTGTGCTCCCACCACTGCTTGCGTCCGAAGGAGTCCGCAAAAAAGGCGTGAAATTCCTGAAAGCTGTCGTAGACCCGCTTGAAGCTCGCCGCATCCATCACCCAAACCGCCCACCATCATCTGGCCAGCTATCCTACCAAACAACTCGTCGTTGTAGTACTAAACCAATACCAAGGTGGAATGTGCATTTCGGGATCTTGAAGATGACCGAAAGGGCTCCACGGCTCCTCATATCACCTTTAGCCCCCAACTGGGGTCGCCCGCTACAGTGCGGTCTAGAAATATGTACATCTCACCTTGGCTTCAGTTTAGACGACATCATGTACGAAAACAGCGAGGTAAGGGTAGCCTGCGCCAATGTCACCGATGCCCACCTGGCACTCCTGGAAGACCCGATCCCCCTCGCCAACGAGGGCATCAGTGCGCTTGCATTCGGGGATTTCGCCGGCTTAAGCGGCATCAAGGAGGTGGGTCTGGGTGGCAACAATTTGACCACTCTTCCCGGTGGGGTGTTCCTCGGGCTTACCGCCCTGGAGAAGTTGAGCCTGGGCAGCAACGATCTAACCTCGCTTGACATTTTGACGTTCCACGAGCTGACTGCGCTGAAGGAGTTGCAGCTGCACTCCAACACCGATCTAACAACCCTTCCCCAAGGGGTGTTCAATGGGTTGACCTCGCTGGAGAAACTTTCTCTCTACGACACCGGGCTGACCACGCTTTCCGCCGAAGTGTTCGACGAGCTGACCGCGCTGAAGACCCTGCAAATGGGCTACACCGATCTAACAACCCTTCCCGCGGGGCTGTTCGACAGCCTGACCGCGCTAGAGAGACTGTATATCGACAGCAGCGGACTGACCACGCTTCCCGACGGAGTATTCGACGATCTGGCCGCGCTGACGACCCTGAGTATGTCCGCCAACAACCTGGCCACGCTTCCCGACGGGGTGTTCGAGCAGCTGACCGCGCTGACGTCCCTGAACTTGTTGGACAACCCCGGAGCGCCCTTCCGCCCAACCGCCGATGCCCTGCCTGATGACGCCATTATTCCCACCGCAGGGAGCACCGTAACGCTCGACGGGAGCGGCAGCCCCTGGAGCACGAACGTGACCTATCTCTGGGCACTGACCATTCCGGACACCGGGGTAACAGTCACGTTTGACGACGATACGAGCGCCACTACTGATTTGACAATCCCCGCGCTGACAGAGGGCACCGAACTTACCTTTACCCTCACCGTTACCCCACGCGGCGGCTCCTTAGCCCGAATCCACCGATGGACGGCGCGAGGGCAGTGGAAGGGGGTTAGGGAGTTACAAGCGCGATGATCCGGTCTTGAATTCGGGTAGGCGGGAGGTTTGCAGGCGCTTTTGGGGGCACCGGCGGCGGTCTGCGGTGGCAGTGGCGAGCGAGATGGCCTGATAGGACACGGCAAGAGGCCCGCGCGGACCGGGCTGGCGCAAGTTGGCGGGGACGTTCGGTTGTCCGTTGGCTGGCTCAGACACCGGCGTTGCCATCAGGCAGGAAATGGAACAGCTCGCAATCGAGAGAGGGCGCAACTGAACTGGGTTTCCCAAGGCCAGCGCTGTGGCAGATGCAGTGTGAGGCGGCGGGCCGAGCGGGTGAGCCGTCCGGCCAGGGAGAAGAACCGACGCCGGAGGGTCTTGGTGGTCACGATCTGCTCACCCAGACCGATGCGCGCTGTCCAGCGAGCGAGGTTGTGGGCCATCACCTGCACCGCCAGCCAAGCCCCGTTGGCAGCGAATCGGCCGGACGGCAGGTGGTTCAGCCCGACGCCGTACTTGAGGTCTCGGATGGCGTTCTCGATCTCGGCGTGGCGGCGATGGTCAGCCTCCAGCTCGAGCGTCTCCTCATCCCGGTCGGTGATGAAGCCGTGGTAGCTGTAGCTGGCGAACAGGGCCAGTTGGGAACCGGGCGTGGGCTTCACACGCCGGACGATGAGCCGCACCGGCGCGGCGCCGGCCTCACTCTCAAAGGGAGTGTAGGTGGTCTCGGCCACATCGGCGGCACCGTCCATCCAGTAGGGGATGGGCGTCCAATCCGTCCCGGGTATGGCCTCGATGAGATTGCGCAGGCTTTTGTGCTGGCGGATGGTGATGGAGTAGCGGACATCCATCTTGCGGCAGACGGCGACGATGGCGTGGGCATAGAAGCCGCTGTCGGCCCGCACCGTGAGTCGGCCCCTGGCGCCGGCGTAGCGCACCCGTCCCACCGTCTCACGCAGGAAGTGAGCGGCGCCCCGAACAGTGTTGGCCCGGCCCTCGCGCAGCCGGGACATCAACACGTCCCCGGTGCCGGCGGCCACGGCCAGCAGCGGGTGATAGCCCCGCTTGCCGGTATAGACGTGGTGTCGCGCCCCCTCCTTGGCCAGCCCGTAAGTCTCGCAGATGGTGGAGTCGAGGTCGATGGTGAACGGCGCGTCGCCGGGTCCCGCCCCAGCGGCCCAGGCCCGGGCCAGCAGTTCCCGGCTCACCCGGTCCAGCTGGCGGACGTGGCCCCAACGGAAGCTGCGCAGGAAGGTGCCCAGGGTGGATGGCGCCTTGACCCTGCAGTCGAGAACACCGGCCGTCCCCCCGGCGCGCAGCGCATCGGCGTCGTCGATGCAATCGCCGCCCGCCAGGGCAGAGGCAACCAGCGTCAGCAGCTTGTCGCCGGTGTTGGCCCGGCCCGACGCGCTACCGAGATTGAGGTGATGGTCTACGAGTTCCCCCAGGCCCAAGTGTCGGGCGAGGGTGGCCGGAAGGAGCAGACCGGCATTGGCCACCAGTCGGCGGTCGTCGAAGGTGATTTGGATCCGGTCGGGGTGGTTGCGTGCTAGCATCTATTAGGTGCTCCTTCTCTGGGACTGTTTTGCTGTTACAAAACAATTATCCCAGATTCAAAGGAGCACCCTTTGGCCACTGCAGGACGCTAACCTGACGCCCTCTATCGGTGGATTCGGGCTTAGGCACCGCCGCTGCCTCCGACACCGCGTTTGTGACGGCGAGAGACGTCGTCCCTAACGCCACCGGCAAACCGGCAATCACCGGCCCGGCACAGGTCGGCATGACGCTGACGGCTGGAACCGCGGACATCATGGACGCCGACGGCCTCACCACCCCCGGCTACACCTACCAGTGGCTCAAGGAGGGCAGCAACATCTCAGGCCAGACCGGCAGCACCTACACGCCGACCTCGTCCGACATCGGCGAGAACGTCCAGGTAAAGGTGGACTTCACCGACGACGCCACCAACACCGAGTCGCTCACCAGTGACGAGACGACCGCGGTGGTACCCGCCGCGATAACCTGCCCCACGCCCACGACTTGGTGCTCCATGCTCACCACAGGGCACGGAACCCTAACCAGCGACGATGAGTTCGATATCGGGCTAGGCACCACCGTCGGTACACCCTCCGAGAGCTTCGGTAGTCTCCACGACGCCACGTTCACCCACCTCGGCGTCAACTACACGGTAACGCAGTTCTTCGTCAACTCTGACAGCCTGTATGCACTCTTTGCCACCAGTCCGAATCTTCCCGACGACGCCGCTGGTCTGACCCTATCGGTCCAGCAGGTCTCGGGACAGCGTGACATCCCACTAGCCGGAAAAGATTACTCAACCAACACCATATTGCCAGCAACAACAAAGGCCTGGCAGCTCCAATTTGCCCTCAATTCCAGCGTTGATGCGCCTTTGACCGCCCCTCTACTGCGCGGTTTCGACAGCAATTATGACCCCTACGACTTACGCACAGACGAAGACACCGAGGTCACCATCTGGTTGACCTTCGCCAACCGCGCGGCCACCGGCGCCCCGACCATCAGCGGCACTGCACAAGTCGGCGAGACGCTGACGGCCGCCATTGGCGACATCGCCGACCCCGACGGTCTACCGACCACTTTCCCGGGCGATTACACCATCCAATGGCTCCGCGTGGACGCCGACGGCATGTCGAACCAGACGTCCATCGCCACCAACACCACCACCTACACACCCGTGGCCGCGGATGCAGGCAAGAAGATCAAGGTGCAGCTGACTTTCACCGACGGCGGCGGCACCTCCGAGACGCTGACCAGCGCCGCGTACCCTTCGAGCGGAACAATCGTAACGCCGTCGACACCCGTGACCCCACCCGGCAAGGTCTTCGGCGTGAACATCTCACCGAGCGACCAGACCCTGCAGGTCAGCTGGACACAGGTCACCGGAGCCACCGGCTACAAGGTCCAGTGGAAATCCGGCGGTCAAAGCTACGGTTCCGGCCGCCAGGCCACGATCTCATCAGGCTCGACCACGAGCCGCACCATCAGCAACCTGCAGAACGGCACCGAATACACCGTGAGGGTCATCGCGACCAAGTCCGGCGCCAGCGACGGCACACCGTCAGACGACGCCATGGGCACTCCAACAGCCGCCGCTTCAAGCCATGTGCAGTACGTCTATTCCGACTGGCGCCTCAAGCCCAGTGGAATCAATGGGGGAGAACAGTTCCGGCTGATATTCCTCTCCTCAACAAAGCGCAGCGCGACCTCGCCCGATATATCAACCTACAACAACTGGATAAGGGACTTAGCCAGCGAGGGCCACCCCGCCATCCGGCGATACAAAGACGGATTCAACGTGGTCGGCTGCACGGCCACCGTGGACAGCGTCACCGAAGGCTTACTCCCCGGAGTAGACGCTCGCGACAACACGGACACCACCTACACCAGTTCCAACAAGGGCGTACCCATCTACTGGCTGAACGGCAACAAGGTCGCCGACGACTACGAGGATTTCTACGACGGCGACTGGGATGAGGAGCGCAACGCCCACGATAAAGACGAGCGCGGTATCACCGGACCCAACACCGCCCAAGCAGCCAACTACCCCTGGACCGGCTGCGAACACGACGGCACCCAGGCCTTCGCCGGAACGGACACCGAAGCCCTGGGCAACATCGGCGACGAAGTCATCGTGGGCCGACCCAACAGCACTTCTGACTCAGACCGCGGCCCTATCAGCAGCGGAACAATAGAGGACTCGTCCGACAACCGCCCCATGTACGGCCTGTCCCCGGTCTTCCAGGTAATACAATTGCCGTCCAATGCCGGCACCCTGACCACCGGGGGAACGCCACGCTCGGATACATTGGGCAGTTCAGACACCGGACACTATTGGAGAGTCGAGCTACACAAGAACGGCCGATTCCGGATCGACGTCAAGGGCAGCGAGTCCAGCCAGTACGGCGGCACCATTACCAACCCCTAGATAAAGATCATTGCAGCCAGCAGCGACATCGAACTTCTGAATGGCTCGTCTCCTGGAGTGTCCCAGACCGCAACAGCAGCAGTGGCCACGGACGGCGGCGCCGGCCAGAACTCCCGCCTGGATATAAAGGGCACCGGCGAGAAGAGATACTACTACCTCCTCATCCACCGCGACGCCGTTGACGGCGACTTCGGCGAAGGCGACAACGGCAGCTACACCGTCACCGTCAACAGGCTCGATTGGCCCCAGGGCCGGCTGGCACCCGATATACAGGTCACTGCCGAAGACCGGACCACAGTAAGCGTTAAGTGGGAAGAACCCGCCAAGACCCATGACTCTCTGGTCGCGCCGATACAGGGCTACAAGGTCAAGCTCCGCATTCTGCCCAACGGAAGGTGGGGCTCAACCGCCACCAAGAACACGGGGCAAACCACTCACCAGTACACCGGTCTGGCGGCAGGCCAAGCATATAGAATCAAGGTCCGCTCCTACCACCCCGACCACCCAAACAACAAACACCGATGGGACATCATCACCGTCTATACCCAAGATTGCGACGAAACCGGAAGCGACGTGTGCAGCATCGCCGTCAACCAGACCAAGGACGGCCGCATCAACTACCACCGCAGCATTGACCGGGATTCCTACAAAGTCCGTCTGGTCAGCGGCAGAACCTACGTCATCGAAGCGCAAGGCAAATCCAGCGGTGCGGGCACCCTGGTAGATCCGCAACTGCACGTCAGGTTCGCCTCCGACAACAGCCTTGCCGGCAACAACGACGACGGAGGCGAAGGCCTCGACTCCAAGCTCACGTACACCCCCTCCAGCACAGAGGACTACTTGATACAGGTATCGGCGGTGGAGGGCGGCGACCGCGGCTCCTACAAGGTGAAAATAACCGAACAATGATGATCCAACGACAACCGGGCAACCGGTGAGTCCTCCCAACCAGGGGCGGCGCCACTCAGGTGGTACCGCCCTTACCTTTGAGCCCTACGCCCCGACGTTATCGCAGAACCTCAATCGGCAGCCAGTTCGTCCGCAGCGCCGCCAGACGCCAAAAGTGGCAGAGTTCTGTGCAAAGTCTGCCACCTATAGAGACCGTCTACTGCCTCAAATAGGTGAGCGCATCGTCGCGCTCCATGCGCCGCCGTTCGACACGGAAGCGGACCGTCACGGAACACTGGATGGGCTCGGGAAGGTTATCTGCGGAAAGACCGCCACGCAGCTCGACAACCGAAGAGGCAGCAGCAGCTAGCCATATAGCGGGTCGATTCCGGTAGGGGGCAGGATCGTACGCTAAGGGGAAAGGCGCCGGTTGAGTGTACGATAGACGATCGTCCAGCAGACGGCGCAGCCTGTCGCCCCGACCCCCGCCAAACAGGAACCAAGAGCGTCTCATATGAATGGTACGGGAACAATTGCGGAAGCGGGACCCTATCCGTAGACTTCCCCCATGACCGCAACGCTCATCGGATTCGCGCGCTGTTCCACCGACCGGCAGGATCCGGCCACCCAGCGCCTGGCGCTCCTGGAGGTTGGCGTCGCCGAGGATCGCATCTACACCGATCACGGACTCACCGGCACGACCCGCGCCCGCCCCGGCCTCGACCAGGCCCTCGCCGCCGCGCGCGAGGGCGATACGCTGGTCGTGCCGAAACTCGACCGGCTGGCAAGGTCCGTCCCGGATGCCCGCGCCATCGCCGATCAGCCGCGGGAAAGAGGCGTGAAACTGGCCCTCGGCGGGCCCTCTACGACCCGGGCGATCCCATGGGAAAGATGTTCTTCAATATTCTCGCCACCTTCGCCGAATTCGAAGCCGATCTCATCCACATGCGCACCCGCGAGGGCCTGGCCATCGCCCGCGCCAAGGGGGAATTGCGCGGCAAGCAGCCCAATCTGTCCGACAGACAGCAGCGGGAACTCTGCCGCATGCATGCCACGGGCGAGTATTCCATCAGCGATCTCGCCGAACTCTTCTCCGTCTCAAGACCAACCGTCTATCGCACACTCAAGCGGCGTCATTCCCCTTAGCGTACGATCCTGCCCCCTACCAGAATCGACCCGAGAGAGCGGCTTTTACAGCAAGGGCACTATGTCCTATATTTCCCATATCAGAGGCTGACACCCGAACCGCCAAGCCCACGAGGCCAGACATGACCAGCGTCCAGCATCTCGGCGAGAACGGCAACTTGCACCACCTGGCCCAGTACCTCGGCAACCCGGACAGCACCATCGTGTCGGGAGAAAGGTACATCGTTCCCACGCCGGGACGCCGGCCAACCAGCGAATCTCGCCCGACCTGCTCATCTCGTTCAATGCCAACCCGGCCCTCTACCGCCAGGACAACAGCTACGTAATCTCCAGGCAAGTAAAAGCGTGATGTTACTGGTGGCGCTGGGGAAGCGAGCCAGGCGTAGGCTAGTCACCCTCGACACCAGTCGGCTGAGGCAACAGCCCAACTTGTAAAGGGCACGCCACTTAAGGAACTTGACCATCGCCGAGGAGTTGCCATACTTGGAGAGAGAACACACCTCTCCGAGACCAAGCGAGCAAATTTTAGAGGTAGCGACTATCAAGGTCCCAAAAACGTCAAGCTAGAAACCGGAGTCGAGGAGTGCTTTGCATGAGAGTGTATTGGCGAAAGGTAAAAAGGGGAGAGAACCTGATTCTCAGTGACGAAAACGACGGCCATGAAGAGGAGCTTGGAGGGTTCCGAGACACCAAACGGGGCATCGACGCGTCGGCGAAGACTTTTAGCTACGACCCAAGCCGCTCCCGGAAGGGGTTCCCATCTATCGAAGAAGCCAAGGATTTCGTGGAGTCCTTCAGACCTTGGGAGCTATTCGGTACCCAGGGCGTTACTGTCGACCCTGGGGTTAGGCCCGCCCTAGATTCGGCCACAACAGACACAGCGGCCACGCCAGACCAACCGGCGTAGTCGATGGTGGCGGACCTGCGATCAAATGTAAGCGGCGGAGTTAAAGTGGGCCGTGTGGGCGGAGGAGTGCCGACAATCGGCGACCTAATAGTGTGCCGCCTGCCATCATTGCAGCTGCGGCTGGCGGCCCTGTAGGATCAAGCAGGCTGTGCTAGAGACGGAGTTGTTGCCAGCAACTCGACTGTGGTTATGGACCGTAGGCCGCTTGTTGAGGGGAACAAGCGGGCTGGCAGGTAATACCCCATGAAGAGTGGCCTGCCTGGCTATCTCTAACCCCCAATCCACCGAAGAGATGAGGGTCGCGGCGTGGTGAATGGGCAAGAAAGTGCTCCTTTGCATCTGGGATAATGGTTTTCGAGAAAGGAAACCGACCAGAAACAAGGAGCACCCAACAGATGATACCACTTGAGCACCCCGACCGCATCCAAATCGCCTTCGACGACCACCGCCTGGTCAACAATGCTGGGCTGCTCCTTTCGGCCACTCTGGCCCAGCACGTGGGCCTGCGTGAACTCGTTGACCGTCACCTCGACCTCGGGGATGCGCCGGGGCGGGCGAACGCGGGAGACAAGCTGCTGACCCTGGTGGCCTCGGCGCTGGCGGGCGGCGACTGCATTGACGACGCCGATGCGCTGCGTGCGGGGCGGACCTCCTCGGTACTGGGGTGCATGGTCAAGGCGCCCTCCACCCTGGGGACGTTCCTGCGCAGCTTCCGGTGGGGCCATGTCCGCCAGATGGACCGGGTGAGCCGGGAGCTGCTGGCCCGGGCCTGGGCCGCTGGGGCGGGACCCGGCGACGCGCCGTTCACCATCGACCTGGACTCCACCATCTGCGAGACTTACGGGCTGGCCAAGGAGGGGGCGCGACACCACGGCTATACCGGCAAGCGGGGCTATCACCCGCTGCTGGCCGTGGCCGCTGGAACCGGCGATGTGCTGATGTCCCGGCTGCGCGAGGGCCGCGCCAACACCGCCCGGGGCGCCGCCCACTTCCTGCGGGAGACCGTGGGACGGGTGCGCCATGCCGGAGCCAAGGGGCAACTCACGGTGCGGGCCGACAGCGGCTTCTACACCCACGCTGTGGTCGCCGTCTGTCGCAAGACGAAGGTCCGCTTCTCCATCACCATCCGCCATCGCGCCAGCCTGCGCAATCTCATTGAAGCCATACCCGAGGAAGCCATACCCGAGGCGGACTGGACGCCCATCCCTTACTGGATGGACGGCGCCGCCGACGTGGCCGAGACCGCTTACACTCCCTTCAGGAGCAAGCCTGACGCCGCGCCGGTGCGGCTCATCGTCCGGCGGGTGAAGCCCACGCCCGGTTCCCAGCTGGCCTTGTTCGCCAGCTACAGCTATCACGGCTTCATCACCGACCGGGACGGAGAGACGCTGGAACTGGAGGCCGACCATCGCCGCCACGCCGAGGTCGAGAATGCCATCCGAGACCTCAAGTACGGCGTGGGACTCAATCATCTCCCCTCGGGCCGCTTCGCCGCCAACGGTGCCTGGCTGGCGATACAGGTGATGGCCCACAACCTGGCCCGTTGGGCAGCACGCATCGGTCTGGGCGAGCAACTGGTGACCACCAAGACCCTGCGGCGGCGCTTCTTCTCCCTAGCCGGACGGCTTACCCGCAAGGCGCGCAGACTCACTTTGCATCTTCCCCGGGGCTGGCCCTGGGCTGAGCAGACCACTCTCGCCCTGGCCCGACTGCGAGCCATCCCACTCCCAGCCTGACGGCGCTATCCGCAACCGACCCAACGCCTCCAAACTCGCGCCCGCCCGGTCCGCGAGTGCATCCTGCTGCGTCCGGTCTCACCATCACGCGATTCCCAGCCTCCATAGACCGCTCTCCAGGCCCGGTGAGGCTACTGAAAACCCTCTGCCCTGTCACATCGGTCCCAATGGAGCCCAAGCTTTCTCCGCTGTATGCTCCCCCATCCCAATTTGCTCAGCCTTCACGCCTCCCATCGGTGGATTCGGGCTAACGCTGCCAGACACTGCGTTGCGGACCGCCGGGGATAAGAGACGACTCTTGATCCGAGCCGATAGCCGCATTACCTACAAAGTTACTCCTCAAATGGAATCCGAAAAGCAATGGGGGATTACCAGAATAGAAAGGCGGCCACGGATTTAAAAAACTAGACGAGCAAATACCCACAGGGAGAGAACCAATTGCTGACCGGCAGCTCGTCGATGCAGGAGGCCTATGACGACCGGAACTGAAGCAGTCCGGGTCCACATCCTTCCCCGGGGAGTGCCAAGCCTCATCCCGGCATTGCCCGCAGCATCAGCTTCCGAATCTATGGTTCAGGGGCAATGTTCCTCGAAAGGCGGCCACCATCGCCAAGCAGCCCGCTGTGGTATAAGGAGGCCAGTAATGGCAAACTGACGCAGAGGGAATAATCAGCCATAACAAACGAGGCCGACTTGGTGCCGGGGCTGACGCCTGAGGCATGCAGTGCTGCCGTCAGCCTGCTTCCTAAAGAGGGATCACTCGAATACATCGCCGGGTGTATCAATGACCTGGCCAGCGATGTCGTAGTCGAGTCCGTGAAGCGAAACCACTCGACCGGTGCTGCCGGGAGACAGCGCAAAGGCTTCGACATTCTGCGCCAGATCAGAGTCCCATATATCGAAGACAATCTGATATGGGGCGGGCCCGGACCATTAGGGGGCACCGAGAGCGCCCTGAACGAAAGATATGCCGCCGCATACAACGGCTGGCAGGGCGCAGAACCTCACGTCCTCGAATATGCCTACCAAAGAGCCTACGAAGCCTGTAGACACACTGTCCTGGAAAGCTTGGTGTACGGTCCAGAGCGAATGAAGGCTTGGGGCTATAACACAGAATAAATTCGGATGCTAAACCAAATCCAAGGTGGGATGTGCATTTGCCTGAGGCGAGGAATCGTGCTGGGAATTCGGCAGCAGTGCTTCGGCCCGTGACTGCAGTACCGTCCGGCAGCGGCGCCTCACCTCGTCTCTCCGGCTGGCCAGCCCGGCCAGGAAGTTGCCGACCCTTTCCTGCACCGCCGCCCTGCTGCCCAGGCAGAGATTGCCCGTCGCCTCCTCTCTCGCCCAGCCCCAGACCGCCTCATCGGAGTTGAAGTCCGGGCTGTACCCCGGCAGGTTCACCAACCGCAGGTCAAGTCCGGGCGTCCGCAGATATTCCCGCACCGCCTCGCCACGATGGGCCGGCGCGTTGTCCCAGATGACCCGCATCGGCTCTGGATGTTTTTCCCTCAGTTGCTTCAGGAAGGCAACCGAGGTCCCGCTGTTGCTGTTGCCCTCCAGTTCCATCCATTCCACCTCACCCGTCTCCAAGCACACCGCCGAATAGTAGTTGGCCTTCTCCCCATACCGCGGGCTGGTCGAGTCCACCAAAGCAGGCTGGCCCTTCAGCACCCACTTGCCCCGCAGTTCCGCGTCCGCCCGGAAGTGGGCCTCGTCGGCAAAGAATATCCTGGCTTCAGTCCGTTGGGCCTCCTCCCTCAGGACGGCGTACTCCGCCACGAAAGCCTCCCGCTTGGCCTCATCAGCCTTGAGCAACCGCTTCTTGGGCCGCTTGAAGGCAAATCCCAAGCGGTGCATCCAGTTCAGGCAACTGCTGCGGCTCAACTCAATGCCGAGGCGCTCCGAGGCAAACCGCCGCACCACCTTCCAATACCAGTTGGCCATACCGATGCCCGACGAAGCGGGAGGCTGTTGCACCGCCTCTTTCAATTCCTCCTGCTGCGCTTGGTCAAGGGCGGGGGGGAACCACCGGTCTGCTCGAATATCAGGGCTGCAGGCCCTCCCTCGCCGAAGGCCGACGCCCATCGGCCAATAGTGTGTGGGTCCCTTTCCAGAGTCTCCGCCGTGGCCGCTGCCGTCCAGCCCTGGGCCAGCAGCAGCACGGCGTACCACCTCTCCCGCTCCCTGGGCGTCGGCGCCAGGATCATCCGCTGTCGCAAGTCCTTGACTTCCATCCGCCACTGTTCCAGACACCGGTCTATCTCCCTCACGCCCATCACCAACCCCTCGTAACTCCCGAGACCAGCTAACCCAGTTCCTTCACAAATTTACCCTGTGCAACTGCGTATTTCACCTTGGCTTTAGTTTAGTACTACAACGACGAGTTGTTTGGTAGGATGGCTGGCCAGATGACAGTGGGCGGTTTGGGTGATGGATGCGGCGAGCTTCAAGCAGGTCTACGACAGTTTTCAGAAATTTCACGCCTTCTTTGCGGCCTCCTTCGGCCGCAAGCAGTGGCGGGAGCACAGCCGGAACTATCTTCAGGCCCTGCTGGTGCAGGCCCAGGAGCGGCGCAACGCCGAGAATCTCTCCGAATCTGTGGGCGTCTCCGCCCGGGCGATGCAGCGTTTTCTCACCGAGGCCCGGTGGTCCGATGACGCAGTCATAGGGCGGTTGCAGGAATACCTGGCCCCCAGGCTGGGACACCCGGAGGCGGTGTGGGTGTTAGATGGCAGCGACTTCCCCAAGCAGGGTAGGAAATCGGCGGGAGTGGCCCGGCAGTACTGCGGCAGGCTGGGAAAGGTGGCCAACTGCCAGGCCGGGATGTTCCTGGCCTATGTCAGCCCGCTGGGCCGGGCGTTGGTGGACAAACGGCTGTACCTGCCCCAGGTTTGGGCTTCGGACGATGCCCGGTGCGCGGCGGCGGGGGTGCCGAAGGGGAGACACAGCTACCGCTCCTGAGCCTGTCGAAGGGACGGAGTTGGCCTTGGAGATGCTGGCGCAGGCCATGGAACTGGGCCATCTGAAGGCCGGGTGGGTTGCCGGAGATGACGCCTTCGGGATGTCGCCGTCCTTCCGGGAGGGACTGGCGGCCTTGGGTATGCGCTACGTTCTGGACGTTCCGGGCGGCACCACGGCCTGGCCCTTGGAGCCGGCCTGGACCAGTCCGGAATATCAGGGGTTCGGGCGCCCCCGCAAACCCAGGCTGCGGGATGGGCAGCGCCGGACCATGGAGCAGCGCAGTGATGGGTTGCCGGAGGAGGCCTGGCGGGAGATAACCGTGGCAGAGGGATCCCAGGGTCCGCGGAGCTATATGTTCAGCGCCCAGAGGGTGCGGGTTACCAGGAGGCAAGCCAGGAGGCAAGCCAGGCGAGGAGGGAGAGGCCGTCTATCGCCGGAACCTGGACGGCAGTGAGCCCCGCTACTACCTGTCCAACGCGCCCGAAGACACAACTTTGGAGACCATGGCATACGTGGGCAGTTCCAGGTGCCTCATTGAGACCGAGTTCGAGACTGAGAAGGGCGAGGTGGGGCTGGACGAATACGAGACCCGGAGCTGGGCAGGCTGGCACCACCACATAGCGGTGTGCCTGCTGGGGGGAGCGTTCCTGCTGGGGGGAGCGTTCCTGCTGGGCCTGCAGCAGGATTGGGGGGGAAAGATGCCCCGGATCACCCGCCCGCAGGTGTACCGGGTGGTGCGTGAGATGCTGCCCCGGGAGTGGTTCGGGCCCGATCAATTGCTGTTGTGGCTGGAGAATACGCAGCTACGCAACGATCGGGCGCGCCGCTCCCACGAGAGACGCCGCTCCGCCTGCCGTGAAGGCAGGATGGACCCTCCACCCTGAAACCGTCGTTGTAGTACTAGAAGTCTGGCCGAGAAACAGGGTTGGCGAGTTACTGAGGGTATGATGGTGCGGAGCATCAGACGAGCGGAGCGGTCAATGAGCAAGACCTACCTTCCCTACGATCCGGACCAGCAGTTGCTGCTGTCTGCGGCCCTCCAGGAGTGGCTGCCACCGGACCACCTGGCCTATTTCATGTCGGACGTGGTGGACCAGTTGGACCTCTCGGCCATCACCGCCCGCTACGAGGGGGAAAGGCGGGGCGGCCCTCCCTACCATCCACGGATGATGGTCAAGGTGCTGCTCTACGGCTACTGCAACGGCGTGGCCTCCTCGAGGCGTATCGCCCAGCGTCTCCACGAGGACATCGCCTTCCG
Organism: Dehalococcoidia bacterium; assembly: GCA_965262865.1. Classification (GTDB taxonomy): domain Bacteria; phylum Chloroflexota; class Dehalococcoidia; order Lucifugimonadales; family UBA3495; genus VXOI01. The sequence goes on along the minus strand of OZ253565.1, from coordinate 2,757,076 downwards.
GGTGCTGGCGGCGAACAACACGCCGGACTTCCGCACCATCTCCGACTTCCGCAAGGACCATCTGGAGGCGTTGGGGGAGTTGTTCCTGCAGGTGCTGGCGCTTTGCCAGCAGGCAGGACTGGTGAAGCTGGGGCATGTGGCCCTGGACGGCACCAAGGTGAGGGCCAATGCCTCAAAGCACAAGGCGATGAGCTACGGGCGGATGAAAGAGAAGGAGGACCGGTTGCAGGCCGAGGTGGGCGAGTTGCTCCGGAGGGCGCAGGAGGTGGACGAGGAGGAGGACCGCCGCTACGGGAAGGACAAGCGTGGGGACGAGTTGCCGGAGGAACTGGCATTCCGGGAGAGCCGGTTGCGGAGGATAAGGGAGGCCAAGGCGGCGCTGGAGGCCGAGGCACGGGCGGAGGCGGAGCAGGCTCAGTCCGAGGGTCGCAATCATCCCGGGGTGCCTGATGACAAGGCGCAGCGGAACTTCACCGACCCGGACTCCCGCATCATGCCTGGCCCGGGTGGGCGGGACTTCCAGCAGTCCTACAACTGCCAGGCGGTGGTGGACAGCGAGCATCAGGTGATCGTGGCGGCGAGGGCCACCGATCAGCCCTCGGACAAGGGGCAGGCCGTGAGCATGATTGAGGAGGCCATCCTGAACGTGGGCACAGTCCCAAAGGAAGTCTCCGCCGACGCCGGGTACTACTCGGCCAAGGAGGTGGAGGAACTCTGCGCCCTGGGAGTTGACCCGTTCGTCGCGCCGGAGAAGACCCGCCACGGCTGGGTGGTTCCGCCCGCGCCACGCGGCCGCATACCCAAGGGACTGTCCGTCAGGGACCGGATGCGCCGCAAGCTGCGGACGAAACGGGGCAGGGAACGCTACGCTCTTCGAATGGAGACGGTTGAGCCGGTATTCGGGCAGATCAAGCAGGGCCGTGGCTTCCGGCAGTTCCTGCTGCGGGGTCTGGCGAAGGTGAACCGGGAGTGGCTGCTCATCTGCGCCGGCCACAACCTGCTGAAGCTATTCCGCTTCGGGGCTGGGATGTCCGGCAGGGTGGGAGGCAAAGGCGCCACTGGGAACAACAGGGAGACGTGCCGGGCTATGGGCAGTGGGATTTTCAAGCGACTATCCGCATGTGACTATCCGCACCACGCACGAATTGTTGCTGCAGGGTAATCCCGGCTGACCGACACCGCCAGTTGGTCAATCCTCAGACGGGCTGCTAGGTAATCCCAACCCAACCGATTACTCGCTTGGATAAAATCCTCTATAATATCCCAAGAATACCTGCCCCTCAGGACGATTGCAAAGTCGCGGAGGGAAGTTTATACAGACAGGGAAGTGAGATATGGGAGTGTGCGGATATGGAGGCGGCGGAATCTCTGTTCGGATGTTTGGAACTGGTGCCGGATCCCAGGAGGGCCAGGGGAGTCCGGCATCCCTTTCAGGCCATCCTCCGACTGACCCTGCTGGGCTTGGTTTGTGGTCAGACCACCATGGCCCACATCGCCCTCTTCGCCAAGATGCACTGGCCGGTGCTGAGGGAGCCGTTGGGCTTTGTGCGGGACCATCCGCCCCACGCCACCACCATCTCCCGCACCCTGGCCGGGGTCCCTTATGAGCAGCTGCAGGGCGCCCTAGCGGGATGGGTGGCCCAGGTGGTGGCGGACCAGGAGGTGCACGCCTCGGTGGACGGCAAATGGGCCAAGCAGTCCGAGGACGTAAGCGGCAATCCTCTGGTGATGGTGAACGTACTGGCCCATGACCTGAAGCTGTGCCTGGCCCAGTGGCCGGCATCGGAGAAACGGTACGAACCCGGGGTGTTGCGGGAACAGCTGGGGCAACTGTTCGAGCGCTATCCCGGCCTGAGGCTGCTGACCATGGACGCTCTCTATGCGGAGCGGGACCTGTGCCAGGCCATCGTGAGCCACGGACGGGACTACCTGGTGCGCATTAAGGGGAACCAACCCCAGGTGCTGGCGGCATTGGAGAGGGATTTGCTGGGGAGGGACCGGTGGAGCCCGAGGCGCAGAGCGTGGAAAAAAAGCGGGCGTGATCGAGAAACGGCGCATCTGGACTGATGAGGCGCTGGCCGGCTATATCCGGGATGAGTTGGGCTTTCCAGGAGTGAGGCAGGGTGTGATGTTGGAGAAGGAGAGGGTGGACATAGCCACCGGGGAGGTGAGCCGGGAGCGCTGGTATCTGCTGACCAGCCTGAGTTCCCGTCGCTGCGCACCCAAAGAACTCCTTCAAGTGATCCGCAACCACTGGAGCGTTGAGAACAGCCTGCATCACGTTAAAGACCGCAGTTGGGACGAGGACGTCCACACGCTGCGCCGTCCGGGTCTGGGCGAGGTATACGCCAGCCTGGTCAACACAGCGCTCAACGCCCTGCGCCTGGAGGGATGGTTTCCCCTCCAGATGTCCATGCCCCTGCGAGCCAAGACCTGTGCCTTCCGCCCAACCCAGACCATCGCCCGCCTCCGCGGCCAAGTCTCCTGACTTTGCAATCGTCCTGACCTGCCCCTCCTGCGGGCTTGTTTTCACAAACCCGCGAGGGGTATAATGGCGGATAACCGACCCTTTATGAGGAGGTCAGTTCCAGAACAACGGCGACGCCATCACGCTGAACATCGCCCACTCTTGGATCTTGGTGCCGAATGGGAGCCACGTCAGCACAACCACGACCCAGAGTAGGGTACGACCAATCAGCCACGGCATTAGTACAGAGCTTCATAAAGCGCATATAGCCTCCGAGCCTAGACCGGTCTTTGCAGTGGAGCGGTCGTAGGCAGCGAAAATATTTTCGGTCAGACTTTTGGGAGTCTGACCGATTGCATTTTACAGCATATAGATTGGAAGAAGTTCATGACCACTATATGCCGTATGCGGTAGTATTGTTCTCTGTGCTAGTATCGTTTCAACCTCCCTTGCGAGATTTAGCCTATGGCATCCTACACAGTTTCAATCCTTTGCCCTTACTGCCAATCCGACGCCGTGGTGAAGAACGGGAAGCGGTACGGCCACCAAGTCTTCAAATGCCGAGGATGCCGAAAGCAGTTCAAGAATACCGGGGCCACCAACGGCCACAAGATGCCCGCTGACCATATCGGCGCGGCTGTCCAGGACTACTACGCGGGGAAGTCATATAAAGCCATAGCAGAAACCATGGCGAAGGAATACGGGATACCCGAACCCAGCAAGGCCACCATCTACGAATGGGTGAGGGACTACTCCGAAAAGGCCGTCGACCAGATGAGGGGCCAGAAGGCCATTGTCGGCGGCGAGTGGGTTGCCGATGAAATGGCCGTGGACGTGGGCGGCGAGAAGGTCTGGCTGTGGAACGTGGTGGACGGCAGAAGCCGCTACATCCTTGCGTGCCATCTGTCGAAGGAACGCGACGCGAGGGCGGCCATCGAGACTCTACGCAAGGCCACCCAAGCAGCCGACAAGCCGCCTAAGTATTTCTTCAGCGACAAGCTACGGTCATACCTGCCCGCGCTCCGTGAGGTCATATCGGAGGCCAAACATTATCAGTCGCAGGGATTGGATGCCGACATCAACAACAACCTGTCGGAGCGGTTGCAGGGAAGGTACCGCGACCGGATCAATACCCTGCGGGGGCTGGACAACATTGAGACCGGGCAGCGCTACCTTGACGGATGGACACTGAATTACAACTTGTTCCGCAAACATCACAGTCTGCGGAATCGGCCACCGAGTCATCGCGCGAAGGTCAAGCCGCCGTTCGATAGCTGGGCGGACGTGGTGAAGGGCGGGACGACACCGCAGATATTTCCGGCAGACCATGTTGTTCAGGAACCGGAGGCAAGTTACGACCCAAAAGCAACCCTGAAACTGCCGGATGTTCCACTGGCGAAATGCCAGCCTGCGCGGCAGTCGCGGCAGGCAACGGAGACAAACCCAGTACCGCCGACGTTCGCCAAGATGCCCAAACCCGCACGGTCGGCGAAGGCCAAATCACCAGCTCGCCGGAACCCCAACACGGTCAAGAATCACCCCTTCTACAACGTGCGGCCCCAACGGGCCAAGGCTAGGCGCAAGGCCCGCTAGAGGGCATCCTGCGGAAGCAAACGAAACCCTCCTGCCCCTTTTTCAGCGGTACATGGGCTTGAAGAAACTGTGCAGGAAATTGCGGTTGTGGGCCCAGGAGTGAGTGCGGCGCAGAACTGGGGTGGGGATGGCCTCGCCCCGCTTATGGGTGATGCGGAAGGCCTCATAGTTGCGGAGTTCGGGCGGGACATCGGTGGTGAAGATGACTTCGCACTCGCTCGCTTCCAGAAACAGCTTGAGGGCGTCGAATCCCTTGGCTCGCCGATTGGGCGTCTGGTAGATGAACAATTCGGTAGAGCCGATCAACTCGTCCAAATGATCGTTGCCGTTGCCCCGTCCGCCGCCCTGCCGAATCTGGTCCCTGCCGAAACCGTCTAAATTTCGCAAGCTCAACGTTCGTTCTCCGTTCGTTCTCCTGGAAGGAACTGAGGAGGTGGAGCGAGAAATACATGGATATCAATTGCTCGCCCCGCATTCCTTGATCCTCATCTCTTACTAAGGGAAGAGGGCCCAGCCTTCCATATCAGTCTGCGCCTTGAAGACGTGTCCCTCGGCGGAGGTCACATACAGCACGGAACGATCGCGACCACCAAAGGCACAGTTGGTGGGTCGGATGCACGGCACCGGGTGTGTCTCGATAACACGCCCCTTGGGGTCGAAGACGTAGATCAGGGGTCCGGGTCCGGACTGCGGCCAGCCAGCGGTCGCCACGATGTTGCCCTCCCGGTCCAGGCACATGCCATCTATGCCTCGCTGGGCATTCGTGCCGTCGGTGCCGAAGGCGTGGAGCACATCGTATGGGCCCAGGGAGCCGTCGTCGTTGATGGGGTAAGCCCGGAGCTCCCGATCGATAGACGGGTCGTCGCTGTTACTCTCGGCGACGTAAAGGGTCTTGCCGTTGATGGACACGAGGATACCGTTGGGCATGGTACTGTCGTTCTCGACGCGGGAGACGGTGTAGGAGCCGTCCGGCTGCGGGTCGGCCCGGAGGACGCAACGCCAGCTGGGTACCTCCACCTCGGTGGCGTCGGTGTTGCCTGCGTTCCAGGGGTTGGTGAACCAGACACGGCCCTGCGCGTCAACGGCCAGGTCGTTGGGAGTATTCAGGGGGTGGCCGTCAATCCGGTCTGCAACGACCGCAGTGGTTTCGTCTGTGTCGAAGCGCACGATGGCCCGCCCGCCGGAGCAGCATCCGAACAGTCTGCCCGCGGTGTCGTGGGCGAGACCGTTGGTCCGGTTGGTCCCCTCCCGCCACACGGTAATCTCGTCGGTCTTGGGGTCGATTCGCAAGATTCGGCTGGCCGGGATATGGGTCAAAAGCATCTGCTCTCCGTCCCAGACCGGTCCCTCGGCCACACCCCCCAGGGGCTTGGTCAACAGTTCGAAATTCCAACTCATAAAGGATCCTCAAAAGGGTGGAATAGAGAAAAATTCGCCGCGCTATAGCGCGTTCCTGAGCTGCGCTGATTGTAGCAGAGCAACACATGGTGAACAAAGTAGACGCAATGTTGGATAAGGAAGCGGTACCGAGGCAGCACCAATAGATTATCAAATTTCCGGGCTGTAAGTATCACGCGAGATTTTCGCCAGTCGACGGAGGGAATTGCGCCCGCTGTTTGCCTACCAGGATCAAACCCGGGTCTGATAAGGTTATATGCAGGGAATCTATTCGATAGAGAGTCCTAAGTGTCCCGTTTGGCCCGCGAAATACTGGAGGCCGTCCTGCTGGCGTTGGTGGCGCTGGTGATACTGCAGGGAACGGTTCGCAACTTCAGGGTGGAAGGCTTAAGCATGTCTCCAACCCTGGAGGGCGGGCAGTACCTGGTGGTGGACCAGGTGTCTTATTTCAAAATTGACATGGGGCGCTTGTCTAGGACTGTGCCATTCTGGGACGCTTCCGGTGACGATCCCAAGTTTGCCTTCGACCCTCCCACGAGAGGCGAGATCATCGTGTTTCGTTATCCAGAGGACCCCAGCAAGGACTTCGTAAAGAGGGTCGTGGGGTTGCCCGGAGAGACAGTGGAGGTCCGGTCAGGCACCGTCTACATCAACGGCGTGGCCCTTAGCGAACCATACCTGCAGCGGTCAGACAAGTCGAGCGCACGGCTGCTTAATTTGGAAGAGAAAGAGTACTACGTAATTGGGGACAACCGCCGAAATAGCAATGACTCCAGAGCCTGGGGAATCGTTCCCGAGGCGAACATAGTGGGGAAGGTCTGGCTGGTCTACTGGCCCTGGGAGGATGTGCACATCGTTGATTCTGATTGACCAGAACGGTCCTGACGGCTGCCAGATGCCAGCGATGCGGATCGCCAAACAAAAAAGCCGGGGACGGAAACGTCCCCGGTTTCTTTTGGTCCATCGGTTATTTCGAGGTCCTATTCTTCGGGCGGCGCCACGTAAATGTCGTCTCCCTCGACCTGGACCTTGTAAATCTTGACTGGGGCATCTGCAGGGGGCGTCAGGGCCTCACCGGTAGTAATGTTAAAAACCGCGCCGTGCAGGGGGCATTCAACCTCGGCGCCGTTGATGTCTCCTTCCGAGAGCGAGGCGTAGGCGTGGGAGCAGATATCATCGCAGGCGTGGATAACGCCGTCGACGTTGGCAACAAGGACCGCGTCACCGCTGAAGTCCACCGAAATCATATCGCCGGGGCTGATTTCGCTAACCTGGGCCACTTTTACAAAGCCGGCATCGGCCATGGGTATCGCATCTCCTAATGTGAATTCTTCGGGACTAATTATAGGCCACCACCTGCGATGATTGCCACAGATAACGATGCGGAGTGCAGGCCGCAGATATACCCTACGAATGCTCTGAACAAGTCCGTGTCAGTGTGGCATATTAATGTAGGTGGAACCTGATGACGGTGTAGGACCTGAAGTTGATGGACCAGCCAACATTTTCGGATTTGGAATACCCGGGCAAGAAGAGGAAGACCCGCAGGGAACTGTTTCTGGAGCGGATGGACGGACTGATTCCCTGGCAGAGCCTGTAGGCGCGCATCCGGCCCTTCTACCCCAAGTCCGGAAGGGGCCGCCGGCCCTACCCGTTGGCAGTGATGCTGCGGATTGACTGTGTGCAGCTCTTCTACAGTATCAGCGACCCCGGCATGGAGGGCCTGCTCTACGAGGCCGAATCGGTCAGGCGGTTCGTGGGCCTGAAGCTGTCGGAGGCCTTGCCCGACGAGACCACGATTCTGAATTTCCGACATCTTCTGGGAAGGCACAATCTGGGACAGGGTCTGTTTGAGGAGATCAACGCGCACCTGGAATCGCAGGGTCTGCGGCTGCGGGAGGGAACCATTGTGGACGCCAGTATCATCGATGCGCCGTCCTCCACCAAGAACCGAGGCAAGGAGCGGGATCCGGAGATGCTCCAGACCAAGAAGGGGAATGAGTGGCATTTCGGGATGAGGGTGTACATCGGCGTGGACGCGGACACGGGATTGGTGCACAGCGTGAGCACGACGGCGGCCAACGCCCGTGACATTACAGAGGTGCACCATCTGCTGCCTGCTAAGTGGCGGGGAAAGGGTGGTGTGGTGCGACGCCGGGTATCAAGGAGTTCACAAGCGGGAGGAGAATTTGGGGCGTGAGGTGGACTGGCAGGTGGCGATGAGGCCTGGAAAACGCCGGAGTCTGGAGCCCGGGAGCGCGGAAGCCCTGGCGGAGACCCTGAAGGTGTCGGTCAGGGTCAAGGTGGAGCATCCATTTCTGAAAGTGAAGCGGCTCTTCGGCTATGCCAAGGTGCGCTTCCGCGGCTTGGCGAGGAACACGCAGCGACTGGCGTTGCTGCTGGGACTGGGAAACCTGATGACAGCCGAGGGCCATCTGGCAGGATAGCAGCGGCGTCGGCAGGCCCAAACCAGACACCAAGGCCGTTTCAGGCCCCAGCGGTCCAGTCAGGGGCGAAATCAGAGGCTGCCGACATTCACCAACACGGCCAGAGGTCAGGGCGTATCCGCCAATCCTGGCCCATTAAACACAAGACCGACCGGAGCAGATCTTGTTCAGGGGATTCTTAGTACTACAACGACGGGTTTATTTGGTAGGACAGGTGTCCAGATGGTGATGGGTGGTTTGGGAGATGGATGCGGCGAGCTTCCAGCGGGTCTGCGACAGCTTTCAGGAATTTCACGCCCTGTTTGCGGCCTCCTTCGGCCGCAAACAGTGGCGGGAGCACAGCCGGAATTACCTTCAGGCACTGCTGGTGCAGGCTCAGGAGCGGCGCAACACCGAGAACCTCTCCTAATCGGTGGGCGTGTCGGCCCGGGCGATGCAGCGCTTTCTCACTGAGGCCCGCTGGGACGACGACGCTGTCATCGGGCGGTTGCAGGAATACCTGGCCCCCAAGCTGGGACACCGTGACGCGGTGTGGGTGTTCGACGGCAGCGACTTCCCCAAGCAAGGGAGGAAATCGGCGGGAGTGGCCCGGCAGTATTGCGGCAGGCTGGGCAAGGTGGCCAACTGCCAGGCCGGGATGTTCCTGGCCTGCGTCAGCCCACTGGGCCGGGCGTTGGTGGACAAATGGCTGTATCTGCCGGAGAGCTGGACCTCGGACGATGCCCGGTGCGTGGCGGCAGGGGTGCCGGAGGAGAGGCGGAGCTACCACTCGAAGACGGAGTTGGCCCTGGAGATGCTGGCGCGGGCCTTGGAACGAGGCCATCTGATAGCCGGATGGGTTGCGGGAGACGACGCCTTCGGTATGTCGCCGTCCTTCCGTGAGGGACTGGCGGAGGGACTGGCGGTCCTGGGGATGTGGTACGTGCTGGACGTTCCCGGGCGGCACCACTGTCTGGCCCATGGAGCCCTCGTGGACCGGTTCGGGCGTCCCCGCAAGCCCAGGCTGGTGGACGGACAGCGGCGGACCATGGCAGAGCGCAGCGCAGAATTGCCCAAGGAGGCCTGGCAGGAGATAACGGTGGCGGAGGGATCCCAGGGGCCGAGGAGTTATATCTTCAGCGCCCAGCGGGTGCGGGTAACCAAGAGGCGCAAGCCCGGTGAGGTGCTCTGGGCCATCTGGCCATGTAACCTGGACGGCAGCGAGCTTCGCTACTACCTGTCCAACACACCAGAGAGTACTCCCCTGGAGACCCTGGCTTATGTGGGCGGTTCCAGGTGGCGTATTGAAACGGAGTTCGAGACGGAAAAGAGCAAACGTGGGCCTGGATGAATACGAGACCCGCACCTGGGCGGGCTGGCACCACCACATCGCCATGTGCCTGCTGGGTGGGGCGTTCCTGCTGGGCCTGCAGCAGGATTGGGGGGAAAAAGATGCCCCGGATCACCCGATTCTCCCGCCCGCAGGTGTACCGGGTGGTGCGGGAGATGCTGCCCAGGGAACGGTTCGGGCCGGATGAATTGCTGATCTGGCTGGAGGACACGCAGCTACGCAACGAACGGGCGCGCCGCTCCCACCAGAGACGCCGCTACGCCCGCCGCAAAGGCGGGTCGGAGCCGCCACCATAAACCCGTCGTTGTAGTACTAGGGATACTCTGAACAAGGCTTGGTTTGGCCTGAATTGTGTTTTCCGGTCGGCGAGGGTTGTGAGAACCGCAGCCCGGGAGTTGCCGGCCGGCATTCGGACACTTGCCTTTCGCCCCTGGCGGGACTGTTGGACTCCGGCGCGGGCCATAAGGGCCGTACTGACCTGTTCCAGGGCGCACTACGCGCCTGGTTGACCCTCCGCCGTCAGCAGGTTTGCCGAAGCCGAACAGCAATGCCAGGCGTTCCGTGTTCTTCGCCAGCCCACGGTAACGCACCTTGGCATACCCGAACAGCCGCTTCAGCCTCAGGAAGGGATGCTCCACCCTCGCTCTCACCGCCGCCGCCTTCTCCGTCAGCGCCTCTTCGCTCCCGGACTCCAGCTTCCGGCGACGCCCTGAACGCATCGCCACCCGCCATTCCAGCTCCAGCCCCAGGTTCTCCTCCCTCTGGTGAACCCCCTGATACCCAGCATCACCCCATACCACCATCTCGCCTCGGTGCAGCAGATTGTGAGCGAGAGCCTCCGTAACGTCGTGAGCGTTGGCCGCCGTCGCGCTCACCCTGTGCACGATGCCCGTGTCGGCGTCCTCCCCGATGTGCGCTTTCATCCCGAAATGCCACTGGTTCCCCTTCTTGGTCTGGTGCATCTCCGGGCCCCGCTCCCCGGCCCGGTTCTTGGTGGAAGCAGGGGCCTGGATAAGGGCCTGGATGATGGTGGCGTCCACGATGGTTCCCTCCCGCAGTTTCAGCCCCTGGGACTCCAGGTGGGCGTTGATCTCATCCAAAAGACCTTGCCCCAGCTTTTGTTTTTCCAGGAGATGACGAAAGTTGAGGATGGTGGTCTCGTAGGGCAGGGGACCTGAGAGCCTCAGCCCCACGAACCGCCGCACCGGCTCTGACTCGTAGAGCAGATCCTCCATGCCGGGGTCGCTCAGGTTGTAGAAAAGCTGGACGCAGTGAGTCCTCAACATGGCGGACAGCGGGTAGGGCTGTCTCCCCTTTCCGGCCTTGGGGTAGAAGGGACGGAGTCGGTCCTCCAGCAACTGCCGAGGAATCAGGCAGTCCATACCCTCCAGGAAAAGTTCCCGGCGGGTCTTGCGCTCCTTGCCCTGGTATCCCAGATCGGCAAAGGTTGGCTGGTCCATACAACCTCATTCCCGGTCAGCATCAGGCTCTTCAGCTTAACTACGCCACATCGCCGCAGACTTGTTCAGAGTATCCCTAGCGGTTTCGAGGCTGCACGCTGGGAATCGGACTGGCTCTTCTGTGGGAATGGGCGCTGCGAAGAAACTTGCGGCCATATAGGGTCGAACCTATAATGAAATGCATCGTCCCACCGCGGAGAGGTGCCGGAGTGGACGAACGGGCGCGACTGGAAATCGCGTAGGGGCGCAAGCTTCTCGCGGGTTCGAATCCCGCCCTCTCCGCCACCACTACCTAGCTTAGCTACGGAAGGGGGTAGATGACAGCCAGTCATCCCCCCCCTTTTTTGTACCTATATATCCTGTAAGATTGAACACACGGATCTGCTGGGCGGTTGGGTACAATGCCGAAGACATTGGACAAGGCGTTGAACGCCAAGACGATAGCCACGGTCACCAAGCCAGGGACCTATGCCGATGGTGGAGGATTGTCGCTCAGGGTCGACGGCAAGTCGATAGTGCGTGGGCTGGGGGGTTATCCCGCCGTTCCGCTGGCAGATGCCAGAAAAGCAGCCATCAAGGTCAAGGCAGACGCCGTGGCGGAGACGCTGGAGGGCGCGCCATCCGCGTCCGAAACAGCGGCCAAGGTACCCACCTTCGCGGAAGCAGCCGAAAAGGTGATCGAGCTTCGGCGTCCGACGTGGACCAACTGGCGACATGCCGCCCAGTGGCAGTACAACCTGAACTTCTATGCCGCGCCCGTCCTGGGGGATATGCCGGTGGACGAGATCACCACGGCGGATGTGTTGGACGTTTTGGAGCCGGTATGGACGGACAAGACGGAAACGGCCACACGGCTGCGGCAGAGGATGGAAACCGTCTTTGATTGGTGCATAGGCCACGGCCACCGGCAGGACAACCCCGCAGGTCGGCACGTTCTGAAAATCCTGCCCAGCACCAAGCGGATGAAACAGCATCACCGGGCCCTGCCCTACGCTGAGGTTCCCGCCGCGTTCCACAGGGTCAGCAACTGCCGCGCTTATGAATGCACCAAGTTCGCCTTCAAATTGTTGACGCTGACTGCTGTGAGGTCCGGTGAGGTCCGGGGCGCCGACTGGGGCGAGATTGATTGGGAGTGCGCTACTTGGACAATACCGGCCGAGAGGATGAAGGCAGACAAAGAGCACCGCATACCACTGTCCACCCAGGCCATGGCAGTCCTATGGGATGCTTGGGCCGAGAGCGGGCAGGTAGGTGGGCTGATATTCCCCGCGCCTAGGACGGGGAAGGCACTGAGCGACATGGCCCTGACCCAGCTCCTGCGGCGACTGGAGATACCGTCAACCATTCACGGGTTCCGCAGCAGCTTCAGGGATTGGGCCGCTGAACAGTCCGTGGCGTCCTGGTCGGTCTGTGAAACCGCCCTGGCCCATTCAGTCGGCAACAGCGTTGAGCAGGCTTACATGCGCTCCGACCTGTTCGACAAGCGGAGGGAACTGATGCAGGCATGGGCTGACTACATCTCAGGCTAATGGATACATACTCAGTGGCACCTAAGTGAGATTCACTGTTTATTCAGAATAGCTCAAGGGGCGGCACACACACACCCGACTCACCCTACGGGGCGGTGGGTTCAGATGGACAGCGGGACCCCCCACCAATCAATCTGGTGGGGGTTCCCGCTGTGTTCGAGTCTGTTTTCCGGGGTCGCAGGGGTGAGATGAAGGAATCCACCACCCAGGCCGTACAGCCGCCAAATCACGGTCTGGGTGGCCTGTCTAGTCTATCAGGCAGCGGAGACGGTCACCTCGGCCTCCTCTGCTGTGCTCTCCTGTAGTATCGCCGCCTGCTCCGCTAACTTTTCCCTGAACACCGACCTGATCATCTCGCCCTCGTTTCGGAAAATGGCGGCCACAACCTTGTTGTAGGCACAGGCGGCGCGGTCCCGTATCGTGCTCCCGCACCTCCTGTCCCGCGTCAACCATAATTGCCGGAACCTGTTGCCTCATTGAGAAATGTTACTGAAACTTTAGCACCTGGGGTCCCGCCCCAACCAGCGCTAATTCCGGCATTGGAGGAAGTTCCGGCACAGGCTCGTCGACCGCAGCGTAGACCAGCTCTTTGGCCATGATGCCGCGCCACTGCTGTACTCTGCGTTGCAGCGTGCGCAAGTGAGTGTCGCTTAACCGGTCGGGATGGGCGGACTTCAGGCGGTTCAGCAAGGCGATGGCCTTGGCGTCCGAATCCTCTTGTAACCAGGACAGCACATCGCACCATACTCCTTCGAAAGGATCCGGCCGAGTTCGCCAGGTGCGGGGCGGTTGCACCCGCCGCTCCCGTGAGGCATGCGCTGCATCCTGCCGCCACAAGTCGGGCAACTTGGCCAGGAACTTTTCCAAGCTCTCACCGCTGGGAGTGGGCCGGATCTCGGGAGACGTAACCGCCGCCAGGGCCGACTGGGCTTCCCGGATGGCGTGCAGCAGCGCCACCGGGTCTAACTTGACCCGATACTCTCTCAGCGCCTCTTTCATCTCCACGCTGACCGCGTCGTGCCGCATCAGCCGGTCGCAGGGCGTGGCTGGCGGGCTGTACCGCTTCACCACTCTGGAGCCGTGCCGCGTTTTCTCCACCAACTTGAACGACGGCTGGAAGTAATTCACATACCGTCGCACCGCTCCATACAGATGGGCCATAGTTTGTCCGGCCACCGGGCCGGAGAAGCGGTCATGACCGGCGAAGTGGCGGACCACGGCTCCGTTCTTTTGCTCAATCCAGGCCTGGTCGTTCTTGCGGTACGGCCGGGAACGGGTGAACTCGATGCCCCGCCCGGCGCAGTACTGTATGAGAGTATCGTTGATGAATACGCTGTCGTTGTCCGAGTCAATGCCTTTGACGGGGAAGGGCAGCTGCCTTCCGATGGTCTCCAGGCCCTCGACCACCATGGACTGCTCCCGGGCCAGCAGTGGCACCGCTTCAGTCCAGCCGGTGCAGATACCGGTGGCCACCAGGCTGTGGATCATGGAACCCCACAAAGAGCCGCCGTGGTGGACCACCAGGTCAATCTCCAGGAATCCCGGTGGCGGCGCATTCCAATCGGCGAAGGTCCGCACCGGTATATTGCGGCCCGGCGACCGCTGCCTCCTTCGTCTGAGCCGGCGGCCCGCCGGTGTCCTGATGGGTTGGAGCAACCGGTCCAGGGTGGCGGCGCTGGCCGCCAGCAGCCGTTGGCGAACCTGAGAGTCCAGACCCAGGTGGCCGTGGCGCTCCATGGACTCCACCAGGTGGAGCAATGCTGCCCTCAACCGCTTGCCGCAGATCCGGTCAGCAGCTTCCCAAACCACGATCAGCGCCTCACGAACCGCCTCGTCGTAGATCCGTCGGCCCTTTTTTACCGCCGGCTGCTGCGCTCCGTCATCGACGGACTGCCCCAGCAGCCTGATGCCATGCTTGCGATGGTGGCCGGTCACCGGGATGAACTCGTCCAGAATCCGGCTTTTCTCTCGCTTGGATGAAGCTCGGTAGCGGTCTCGGATCGTCGCCAGCAACTCCCGCTTTGCCATCCTGCTGATGCCCCCTCCCACGCGGTCGCCTCCGGCTTTTCGGTAACATTTTTTTTAGGCAACCACTTGCGTTGGGGAACGATTTGGGTGAGGCAATGCGCCAACCGGCAAAAGTAATTGACGCCAAACACCGCATGGCCAAACGCCTGGAGCTTCACCACACACCCAATCACGGAAGCTGGCTGAACATGGCCGAGATCGATTTGAGCGTCTTCAGCAGACAGTGTCTGAACCTCCGGGTCGGCAATGAAGTGTTGCTGAGACGGGAGGTTGCGGCGCTCGAACGCGAGTGCAACGATGCTGGCACCGTCATAGACTGGCGGTTCTCCACCCAGGACGCTCGCAGTAAGCTGAAACATGTATATCCAATAGAATTAAATTGAAACGGTACTAGCATTGTATGCGGGGCAGGTCGGCCGGCAGCTTCCGCAGAAGAATCTCTATACCGCTGACGTTTGCTCCGTCCACCAAGACCCTTGCCCGTTCCGTTCTGCGCGTGGTGATGCCCCCTTTGCCGTCGAACCATCCGATGCAACCACCTGGAGAGTCGGCATAGAAGTCCAGGGTGAATGAACCCTCGGGTACCCCGATGTTAAAGCCGCCCTGGGGTCCGGTCCTGCCGCTCCCGCTGTTGGATCTCTTACCCTGCCAGGCCCAGAGGCCAATTCCCTCCAGCGCCCCTCCTGTGGGGCCTGCGATCACGCCCTCAATGCTGAACTTGTAATCGTCATAAATTACATCTTCAGTATCGTGGCAGGAGGATGCGACCTCAGAGTCTCCGAAAACTTCCCGGATAAGCCCGGCCAAGATTGGGTCGTAAGACTCCAGTTCCGTCCTAAACTAAAGCCAAGGTGAAATACGCAGTTGCACAGGGTAAATTTGTGAAGGAACTGGGTTAGCTGGTCTCGGGAGTTACGAGGGGTTGGTGATGGGCGTGAGGGAGATAGACCGGTGTCTGGAACAGTGGCGGATGGAAGTCAAGGACTTGCGACAGCGGATGATCCTGGCGCCGACGCCCAGGGAGCGGGAGAGGTGGTACGCCGTGCTGCTGCTGGCCCAGGGCTGGACGGCAGCGGCCACGGCGGAGACTCTGGAAAGGGACCCACACACTATTGGCCGATGGGCGTCGGCCTTCGGCGAGGGAGGGCCTGCAGCCCTGATATTCGAGCAGACCGGTGGTTCCCCCCCGCCCTTGACCAAGCGCAGCAGGAGGAATTGAAAGAGGCGGTGCAACAGCCTCCCGCTTCGTCGGGCATCGGTATGGCCAACTGGTATTGGAAGGTGGTGCGGCGGTTTGCCTCGGAGCGCCTCGGCATTGAGTTGAGCCGCAGCAGTTGCCTGAACTGGATGCACCGCTTGGGATTTGCCTTCAAGCGGCCCAAGAAGCGGTTGCTCAAGGCTGATGAGGCCAAGCGGGAGGCTTTCGTGGCGGAGTACGCCGTCCTGAGGGAGGAGGCCCAACGGACTGAAGCCAGGATATTCTTTGCCGACGAGGCCCACTTCCGGGCGGACGCGGAACTGCGGGGCAAGTGGGTGCTGAAGGGCCAGCCTGCTTTGGTGGACTCGACCAGCCCGCGGTATGGGGAGAAGGCCAACTACTATTCGGCGGTGTGCCTGGAGACGGGTGAGGTGGAATGGATGGAACTGGAGGGCAACAGCAACAGCGGGACCTCGGTTGCCTTCCTGAAGCAACTGAGGGAAAAACATCCAGAGCCGATGCGGGTCATCTGGGACAACGCGCCGGCCCATCGTGGCGAGGCGGTGCGGGAATATCTGCGGACGCCCGGACTTGACCTGCGGTTGGTGAACCTGCCGGGGTACAGCCCGGACTTCAACTCCGATGAGGCGGTCTGGGGCTGGGCGAGAGAGGAGGCGACGGGCAATCTCTGCCTGGGCAGCAGGGCGGCGGTGCAGGAAAGGGTCGGCAACTTCCTGGCCGGGCTGGCCAGCCGGAGAGACGAGGTGAGGCGCCGCTGCCGGACGGTACTGCAGTCACGGGCCGAAGCACTGCTGCCGAATTCCCAGCACGATTCCTCGCCTCAGGCAAATGCACATCCCACCTTGGATTTGGTTTAGTTGAGGGTTGCGGTCAGCCCCGGGCCAGCAACTGGCGGCTCACGCAGTCGAGTTGACGGACGTGCCCCAGCGGAAGCTGCGCAGGAAGGTGCCCAGGGTGGATGGAGCCTTGACCACGCAGCCGAGAACACCGACCGTCCCACCGGCACGCAGCGCATCCGCGTCGTCGATGCAGTCGCCGGCCGCCAGCGCGGAGGCGACCAGCGTCAGCATCTTGTCCCCCGTGTTGGACCGCCCCGGCGCGCCGCCTAGGTCGAGGTGATGGTCGACGAGTTTCCGCAGGCCCAGGTGCTGGGCGAGTGTGGCCGGCAGGAGCAGGCCGGCATTGGCCACCAGGCGGCGGTCGTCAAAGAGGATGCGGATACGGTCGGAATTGTTCTGTGGCAGCATCTATTGGGTGCTCCTTGTTTCCGGGCGGTTTTCTGTTCCAAAACCATTATCCCAGAAGCACAGAAGCACCTGCTTGCCGCTTCAGGACGGTAACCCGACGCCCTCCTTCGGTGGATTCGGGCTTAGCGAATTCACTCCGGCGACAAAACGCAGAGCCGTCCTGAAGCGGTTGATGGGTTTGGGTTATAGACGTAACTTTCGCCTTTAGCCAGCTTCTCCTGGTAGAGCACTTCTTCGTGATCGCCATAATTGATAATCAACGCGTACCAGTCGCCACGAGGCAGATCAATAATCGCGTAACCCTGCTCGTTAGTTTGGTAACTACCCAGTCCAGCGACCATGACCTCTGCACGGGAGACCGGTTGGCCGGTATGGTCAAGAACCCGTACCCGGCTGTCGCCCGATTTGGGGATGGGGCTCGACTGACTGAGCCGGCTGGGCGCGGGGAGCGGACTTTCCGGGACCAATTCCAAGATATCCCTCTCATACCCTGTCCTTTTAGGAGTCATCCAATCGGCGCCATACTTGCACCGCAGGTATTCTTCCGGCGGGTCTGGCACAAGGAATTTCTCGCCTATGAAATCAATCTCTTTCAGTTGAGTGACAAGTGCGACAGGGATTCGTACTCCAGGGTACTGAATTATGCAGTCGTCAACGATCCAGTGGCAAATCCAGTCGATCCTAATGTAAGACTTCATCATCGCCACACTTATGTAGTGGTCGTTGGGTTCCACTTTAGCGAAATACCCGTTGTCCCTGAAGGCAGCCACAACCCGGTCTATTGAATTTTCGGTGAGCCCATGAAGTCCGATGACCGAGCTCAAATCCAAGTCATCATCCCACGGGATGAATCCGTTGTCCCTAATCACGCCGAGACATGTGCCCTGCCGAAGGAAGAAAACCACTCCCAGGTGGTCCAGGATCTGCTTGGCTTCCTTCAGCATCCTTGCGGCGGCGGCTGGGTCCATCGGCTGCAAGACTGAATATGACCTCTCTAGGGCCGCCTCATCGGCTCCATTACTTAGGGCCATCTTCTCTCCTTACCCTGACTCAAACGCTTGGTGTGAGACGATACTCTATGTCGTGAAAGATGTTTTCGCAAATGCCAAGGCCGGTCGTAACTGTTCAGACTGGGGCGAGTTGGGGTTGGGAGAGTATGGAGTTCAGGGCTTGGTAGCGGTTGCAGCCTCGCAAGCGCCATGTGCCGAACAAGGAGGCGAGGACACTTTTGATTTCGCTTCCCTGCTCCGAACGGGTCCCGCCGCTGATCTTCCGGCTCACCACCGTTGGGCGCAGGCTGCGCTCCGCCGTGTTGTTGTCCGTGTTCACCCGGGGGTCAGCGGCGAAGGCAAACAACTCCGACAAGAAGCGTTCCACCCGTTGGCACAGCACCCTCATGGGTGCACCGCCGTCCAGGTAAGGCTTGCAGATGGACAATAGCTGCTGCTGGTATTGTTGTTGTTGCTTTACCCGCTTTCGACTGCTGCACCGTTTCCGGCAGTTGCGGGTCCGGGCCGGGATATGCCTGGGCATGGTCATATACTTCCCGCACCCATTCGGCTAGTAGTCCATCAGTGTTGAATTAAGGGATAGAGGGACTTGAGCTTGATGCGCGCGTCCTGGGTGGTGAAACGCCAGTTGGCCCGAATTGCGTCGTGGTTCCGCTGCCCTTGCCAAGCCTTGGTTTCCTGCTTCAATGTCTGCTGGTCCGGTATCCGGCGATCCAGACACTGGCGCGCCAGCACTCCCAGTTCTATCTCGGCCATGTTCAGCCAACTGCCGTGCTTGGGCGTGTAGTGGATTTCCAGCTTTTCGGCAATGCGTCTCGCCTCTGCAGGCTCGAAGGCCTCGTACAGGGACGAGAGGCGGTGGGTGTTCAGATTGTCCATCACCAAGACTATCCGGCCTTTGTCCGGGTAGTCCACATCCACCAGTTGTCGCACCACCCGGGCCCAGTCAGCCTTGGTTCGCTGGTCCGTCACCTCCACCCGCCGCCACCCCTCCAAGGGCGCGAACAGCATGAACAGGTTGCTCACCCCGTTGCGCTCGTATTCGTAATCGTAGGCCATGGCAGTCCCCGGACGCGGCGGCAAGGGGCTGCGGGTCTCCCTCACCTGTTGCTTGCTGGTCTCGTCCAGGCACACCAGCACCTCGTTGTCCTCGAACTGACGGTGATACACCTCCAGCACGTCCTCCATGGCACAGACGAACTCGGCATTGGCCTTGGGCGGGATGCACCAGCACTCCTTCAGCCAAGGCTTGAGTTCGTTTTTTTCAGCGTTTGGCGCACCGTCTCGGGGCTGATGCTGTCCACTATCTCACATTGCACCAGCCGGTCAGCCAGCAGTTGCAGCGTCCAACCGGCACGGCCCTCCGGCGGTTCGCTACAAGCGAGGTGAGTCAGGTGGGCCTCTCCTTGGCCGTCCAGCTTCCTCGGGCGGCGGTTGACCTGCTCCCTGCGTCCCAAGGCTGCCTCCACTCCCTCCTCAACACAGCGGCGGCGCACCCGTCCCACCGTGGCGTCCCCCACCCTCAGGACCCGGGCTATTTCCTCGTCCTTCATCGCCCCGCGCTCTTGATTTTCATCGCTGAGCAGCATAATGCGGGCGTGGGTCTGTTTATATGCTGCCGTCCGTCCCCGGGACACCAGTCCCTTCAGTTCCTGTTGCTCCTCTACACTCAGACTGACCCGGTACCTCTTCGCTGGCATCCCCATCCTCCCAACATCACCTTAGCTTTTGACGTGTCCCGGCAATACCACAGCTAATTATCTATCAATCCTACGCTGTTGCACTACTAGTCCCTGATGTTGAGGGTATTGCTCCTTCAGTTGGTGGATGTCGCAGCAGGTGAGTCCAACATCGTTGGTGCAGCCCTTTATGCACGTTGTAAGCGCCGTAGAAGCCACTGACCAGCACTCCTTCAAACTCGTCTCCCATCACTTCCTCAACCACCTCCCTTCTCCGGCTGGCCCGGCGGAGGAAGTAACGCACCTTGGGAGTGCTGAAACCCCAGAGATACCCGGTTGTTATTGATCTACGATTCGGTCACCAGTTAACTGTTCAGGGAAAATGATGCTCCCATAGATGTCATGCTGGTCTGCCGACCATACCGGACTGATTTCTGAGGGCAGCGAAGACCTCCCGAGCAACGTAGCGTTTTAGGCACCGGATGACCTCGGTCTTACTCATTCCCTCTCCGATGCGGCGGCGCATATACTCCCTGGTCCGGCCGTCATGTCGAAGCCTGACCACAACGATGCGATACAGAGCTGCATTGGCTTGGCGGTCGCCACCCCGATTCAGCCGGTGCCGGTTGGTCTTGCCGGAGGAGGCGGGTATCGGACTCACTCCGCACAGGGCTGCGAAAGCAGCCTCGGAGTGGAGGCGTTCGGGATTGCTTCCAGCCGTGATCAGCAGGGTAGCCGCTGTGTCTGATCCTATGCCGAAAACGCTGACCAAGGCAGCCGTGGCTGCCTTGGTGAAGCTAGCCAGCAACGGCTACGCGGGGGCAAACCACACTCACCTTACCGAACTGCTGCGGGAACGTGAGGGCATCGACCTGAGCCGTCCCACGGTGCGACGCATATTGGCCCAGGCCGGCATCGGCAGCCCTCGAACCCGCCGCTCCCCACAGCACCGGTTCCGGCGTAGGCGCATGCCCCAGGAGGGCATGCTGGTGCAGATCGACGGTAGCCACCATCCGTGGCTGGAGGATCGGGAACCGCGTTTCGTCCTGCCGCTGGCCGTGGACAATGCCACCGGCGCGTGCTCCGGATGGTCGAGAGCTACGTCGTCGGCCGGGTGCTTGCCGGGGTGCCCCTGACCGAGGGCACCAGCGGCAACATCATCGGTATCCTGAACCGCCTGCAGAGAGCACTGGCCGCCGGAGAGCCGATCAAGACCGCAGCCTACCAATGGCTGGCCCAGACCAGGAACGAGGCCAAGCGCTGGCCCTCCGACGCAGAGGTCGTAGACAAGGTCTCCGACAAGCCCCACGAGATGACGCCCACCTGGCGCGACATGGTCCTCCACGCCATCGAGGACCGGCTCCGGATCGACCAGGGGCTCGCCCCCACCGACCGGAAGCTCCGAACCGTCACACTCATCCCCCCAGGAGAGGCAGGCACGACCAACTACCCTATCCAGGAGAGCCGCCCCACCCCCAGCAGGCAACAGCGCCTGGAGGACGCGCTGAAGCAACTCGGCAACCTGACCCTCATCAACGGGCCCATGAGGAAAAGGGAGCAGGAAGCCCGGTTGGAGAAGAAGCGGGAATCGCTGGAGGAACACCGGGACATCCTCCTCACCCAGGTGCTGATCGTCCCCCAGAAGGATGACTTCACCGAGCAGGACATAAGCAACCGGAGCAAGTGGATGGCCACCCTCTGCACCAAGATCTGGCCCCGTGAGGAGGCCTGAGCGAATGTTCTAGACGAAGAAAGAGGAAATCCGATCATAATCACGCATCAAGGTGCAGATGGCGGCGCCGGACCAGACCCAAGAGGCCGCCCGACAGCTCCAAGAGGGACGCAGCACCGGCAGGCCGCGGGACGAAACCCAAAGATCTGATAGCAGTAACAGGGACTTATTCCTTGCCCGGTCAATCGGAGGGTCATGTTAACGCTCGATTCGGGCGGCAGTGAGGCACTGGGAATCATTTAGCCTCCCAAGTTGACACTTCCAGTCAATTAAGGTATTGCTATAAAGGAATAGAGGCTTGCCATCTGGCCGTTGCCCTTTTTGTCTTGGGAATCGGCATCTCTGGACATTTGTATGGCGCTTCATGGAGTAGGTTTCCGGTTCAACCTTCGTTATGAGCATTTCAGAGGGTTCGGTTCGCTCCCGAAGCGTCATCAGGCCGTTCTTACCTAAACTGAAGCCAAGGTGAGATGTACATATTTCTAGACCGCACTGTAGCGGGCGACCCCAGTTGGGGGCTAAAGGTGATATGAGGAGCCGTGGAGCCCTTTCGGTCATCTTCAAGATCCCGAAATGCACATTCCACCTTGGTATTGGTTTAGCTATCCCCGCTCATTAACCCACTGGGAGTCTTCTGCATTTCCGAGACTCGTTTAGGGCGCCAAGGCTCGTGCTTTGTGTTCTTTTGGAGGAATTGATGCCCGACCAGACGGTAGAATATTTGAGCTCTTTGTACGGCGGATTTTGGGACTTTGAAGTCAAAGATTTTTGTTATATGAGCAACCCCTTTTTCCCCCCAGAGACTCTCTTGGAGGACTTGGGGGTACATTTGACCGAATTGGTCAAGGCTTATCCGTCGACCAACTGGTATATATCATCATTGCTGGCGGACCCCTTGGGATTAACTGAGAACGAGGTGGTGGTCGGAAACGGCGCCAGTGAATTGATAGACCTTTTGGTCAATCGATTCGTCCAGAATCTGGCTATCCCTGTACCTACATTCAATGAGTTTACCAACCGAGCCAAGACCTTGGGCAGGAAAGTCAACCCCTTCCGCCTTCCCGGCGAATTCAAACTTGACCCGGAAGCGTTTGTACGGCACGTGAGAAAAACGGGGTCCAATGCGGCTGTACTCATCCGGCCCAACAACCCTACCGGGTCCCTTATCTCCAAATCTGACCTTGCCTTTTTGCTGGAAGACCTCAGGGACCTAGACCTGGTGCTGGTGGATGACTCATTTATTGAGTTCGTAACCACGGAATCGGACCAAGCAGCGTCGAACTTGGTATTCGAATTTCCGAACTTGGTCGTGCTGAAGAGCCTCTCCAAGAATTACGGAATCCCGGGGCTTCGTTTAGGGTATGCTGTCTCCGGGGACAATGAGCGCGTCAAGCAACTGCGACAGGACCTCCCCATCTGGAACATCAATTCTTTAGCCCAGTTCTTCTTACGCCATTACGGAGAGTACCAAGAGGAGTTCACGGTTTCGTGCTTAAGGGTGCGGGAAGCGACCCAGCAGCTGTTTCAACAACTTCGCGGAGTGCCCTACCTTCATCCCTTCCCGACCCAAGGCAACTTTGTCTTGTGCCGGGTCCTCTACGGCTTTACCGGAGGGGAATTAACTTCAGCCCTATTCGAGCAGTACAATATCCTGGTCAACAATTGCAGTGAGAAGGAGGGACTGGAGGACTCTTACATACGAATTGCTTCCCGCACCAAAGCGGACAATGCGGCTCTGGTAGCTGCCCTGCAAGGACTAGACCCCGGACCATCTCTAGGACATCCAGACTCCCAGACATCCAGATTGCACCAGGAGGGGTAGGGTATGAAGGCAATAATTCTTGCTGCGGGCATGGGCACCCGGTTGCGCCCCATCACTTTGTCCCTCCCCAAATGTCTGGTCCCGGTCAATTCTAAACCCATTCTGGAGCATCAGTTAGAGGCATTGTTGACGGCAGGTGTCCGAGACGTAATCCTAGTGGTGGGTTATCTTTCAGAATTAGTGTCTGACAGGTACGGGACTGGGTACGGTGGCATGAACATACACTACGTTCAGAATCATTTCTATGACTGCACTAACAACATCTACTCCCTGTGGCTTGCACGACAACACCTAGATAGCCAGGTGCTCTTGCTGGAAGGGGACTTGGTTTTCGATCCCGAGTTGTTACAGAGACTAGCTCAAGCTCCTGAACGGGACGTTGCTATCGTCGAAAGATTTCAGCCTTACATGGATGGAACGGTTATCCAGGCCAATGGCTCTCGGGCTGGCAGGATGGTCCTAAAAACGCACCAAGGGAATGCTTTCGACTACTCATCCGTCCTCAAGACAGTAAATATTTATAAATTCTCCCAAGAGGTTTTACAGTACAAGATAGTTCCCCGGCTGGAATCCCATGTGGCGCAGCAGCGGTACGACCAATATTATGAGGCGGTCTTCTCCGACCTGATTTCTCAAGGCTCCCTGCGCTTGGCTATTCTTTGCGCCGCACCCAATAAGTGGGCGGAGATTGATACTTTGGAAGACCTCCAAACAGCCGAAAGAATTTTCGCGGCAGAGACTCTGGATCCCGGGAAGGCTCCAAGTTAACGCTGTCTCCGCCGCCACGGGAAATCAGCGGGCGTTGGATGCCGGCTAACCCTTGAACAGCAGAAGGTGCACTTTGGAATACGCTAAGGCATGGTCCCAGCCGAGCGCCATCGAATATTACTCCAAACATCGGCATGAAGTGTCTGACCTTTATCCATCGGAGCGAGTTTTTTTGCCTAGAGTTTTATTTCCGGGGATTAAAGTGCTGGATGTGGGGTGTGCCTCCGGCGGATTCTTCAACATCATGCGCACCTTGGAACCAACCGTTGACTATACTGGAATAGACATAGCCGAGCCAGCCATCGACCTAGCCCGCCAGACCTATCAGGAAGCCCGATTTGAGGTCGCCGATGGGGTGACAATTCCTTTCGATGACGGGGCCTTCGACTTGGTCCACTGCACTAGCGTCCTGGTTATCGAACCTAGATATCAGGAAGTGTGGGAGGAAATGTACCGGGTGTCCAGCAGGTTCGTTTTGGCAGATATGCGCTTGTTAAAGAATATTGAAAGCCAAGGAGGTCTCCAAGATTCTCACTATCGAATCCAATTCGACGCGCAGGACCAGGAAGGGATAGTGCCCTATGTGGTGAGCGACGCCGATGAGGTGGTCAACTGCTTATTAAACCTGGTCCCCCGTCCACGAGCTTTGAGAGGCACAGGCTATTTCCATGAGGTCTCGAAGATGGCGGGTACGCGCTACTCCCAAGTCTGTATGTCCATATTGCTAGTAGAAAAGGGCAATTTGGAAACAACACGAACTGAACTGGACCTGAACGACTTACCACTAGAGTTCTCAGCTTTTCCAGGTTAAGCCCGAATCCACCGAAGGAGGGCGTCGGGTTACCGTTCAGCGTCAACTATATTTGCCGGTTCCGTCGATTATTCTTGCCGGTCCACCTCCTGTTCCCGACCCCGCTGCTGGGCCACTCCGGTGCGGTAGCTGGGCACGTCGAATTCCAGGATGACCGAGTGATGGACCACCCGGTCGATGGCCGCCGCCGTGGCCATGGGGTTGGCGAAGATGTGTTCCTACTGGGGGAAGACCAGGTTGGACGTGATGCCCAGGGACCGGCGTTCGTAGCGTTCGGCGATGAGGGTGAAGAGCACCTCGGACTCTTCGGCGCCCTGAGGCAGGTATCCCAGGTCGTCCAGCAGCAGGAAGTCGTAGTTATCGAGCTTTCGCAATTGTCGCGGTGGAGCCAGGTCGCGCTTGGCGGCGAGCAGGTCCTGCACCAGCCGGTAGGCCGGGGCGAATAGGACCGAGCGTCCGGCTTCCACCAGCCGGTGGCCCAAGGCGCACAGTGCATGGGTCTTGCCGGTGCCTGGCAGTCCGAAAGCCAGCACGTTGACGCCGCGGTCGACGAAGCTGCCGTCAGACAGTTCGCCCAGTTGCTGCCGCAGAGCCAGGGGCACCCGGTCGTGCTCGAAGGTCTCCCAGGTCTTGCCGACGGGCAGTCTGGACGCCGTGCGAAGCCTGCCGATGCGGCGCTGCCGGCGGTCCTCGGCCTCCTGCTCCAGCACTTCCAGCAGGGTCTCCAGGGCGTCGCCGTGCCCGGCGGCGGTGAATCGGGACACCGACTGCGCACCCATGGTGGGCAACCGGAATTGGTGGCACAGTTCCCCGATCCGGACCTGAATGGCGTTGGCGTCCATCATCAGGCCACCCCCGCCAGCAAGCTATCGTAGACCCTGAGATCAGGCGTGCCGGACAGGGTCAGCACCGGCGCCCGCGGTGGAGCCGGGTTGGCCAGCTCCTTGACCATGGCGTAGTCGAAGGGCTCACCGGCCTCCAGCAGCAGGGCCAGAGCGCTGTCCACCGTCGACTCCATGGTTGTCGCCGCAAGGTGCAGGATCCGTACGTACTCCACGTCGGCCCGTTCGCCTCGCCACCTCTTGAGGGCGTCGTAGGCCAAGCGGAAGGTCATGGTGGGAAACATCTGCTCCCGGAACCGGTAGCGGGCGAAGGCACCGGGCTTGCGCACCAGGGAGCCGATGACGTGGCGGTAATTGACGTTGGCCTCCCTTTCACCGCGCACCCGCTCCATGCGTTCCACCAAGTGGCCCTTGTAGTAAATTTCCAGATGCTCGGCGTACAGGCGTATCTGCACCTCCTTTCCGATGAGGCGGCAGGGTACGGTGTAGGTCCGTCCGGCTGCCTGGATGGTGCTCCACTTGCGCACCCGGGCCTGGTGGTTGACGTACTCCGGCACCGGAGCTGGGGGCAGGCACTGCAGAAGTGGGCGTTCCTCCTCCAGCTTCCCTTGCACCAGGCGGTTGCGCCGGTCCACCACCTTCCTGACGAAGCCGGTGTAGGACTCGGCGGAATCGAAGTCCCGGCTGCCCCGCAGCATGAGGGCCTGGTCCAAAGCGTCCTTCAACCGGTAGTGGGCCTGCTCGGCCACGCCATTCTCATGGGATTCCCCGGAAGTGATCAGCGTGGACTCCAGCTCGTAGTGGTCCAGGAGCTCAGCGTAGTTGTCGTTCAGGGCCCGGCCACGGCTGCGCTTTATTTCATGGGTGAGGGCCGAGGTGTTGTCGGAGCGTATGACCTGGGGCGCGCCGCCCAGTTCCCAGAGCGCGTTCTGCAACCCCTGCTTCAGGGCCAGGAAGGTCTCGCCGGCAACCACCTCGGCGTAGCGCCACCCTGATTGGCTCAACACCAGCTGGAACAGCAGGTGGCGGTAGCGCCGGCCGCCGATGGTCACTCCCAGAGAGTTGCAGTGGGTGAAATCGAGCTGCGCCTCGCGGCCAGGTGGATGCTCCTGGGGGAAGTAGACCTCCTGGTCCGGCCCGTTGAGTGCCCGCCAGTCCTGTAACCGGCGTTGCAGGGTGCGGAGCTGGGAGGCGCTGAACCGGCCGGGAAATTTCTCCTCCAGCCACTCGATAATTGTCGTTGCCCTGAGCCTGCCGGCGGCCTCGCCCCTGAGCAGGGGCAGGATTTCTTCCTCCCAGACGCCGTCAAAGGGATCGGGCCGGGTGCGCCACCGGCGCTCCTGCTTGGTCTCCGACGGCAACGGGCCACACTGCCACTTGCGCGCCGACCGCTCGCTCATCCCAGCCATGGCCGCCGCTGTCTGTTGTTTCTTTCCTTCCATCCGTCTTCGCCTCAGTAATGCGACTTGCTGATCCGTAACCAATCCGGCACCTCCTGTACCGGATGATTACCACATGTGACCGGCAAAAATAGTCGTCGCCACCGGCAAAACTAATTGTCGTTGATCAGCACTGGCCGCTCGAAGATGCGCCTGGCCGTGTGGCGCTGCTTCCCGGGACGCCTGAGGTCGTCCTCCAGGATCCGGTCGATGACGCCGGTGAAAGGCTCCAGCTTGGGTCTTCTGGGCGGAGTCTGTCGCCGGTAGCCCGGAGGCACGGAGTAGGCCAGCATCTTGCGCACGGTGTCCCGGTGCAGGCCAAACGTCCAGGCTGCTTCCTGCATGCTCATCCCATCCACCATCACCGCCCGGCGAACCCGCAGATATACGTCCACTCTGTACATCCGTCGCACCATCCATGGGGCCGGCTACAACCCTATGAATGATGGCAGGCGGTACACTATTAGGTCGCCGATACTCGGCAATCTTCCGCCAACGCGGCCCACTCTATCTCCGCCGCTTGCAATTACTGAGGTGCTGCTTAAATCAGCCCTTTATCGGTGGCTGCATGTTGCCGTTGACCCTCTGGTACTCCATTCGTGCCTCTATGTAGCTCCAGTCCACATAACCGGTTTCGAAATCCCTGTAACCCGAACTTGGATCGTATCCGCTTCTGCTGTGCAGCACCCGGAAGTTCTGGAATAGGACGCAGTCGCCCTGTTCAAGACGGAACCGATACTGGTACGCCGGGTCGTTCAGGTAACTGGAAAACAGGTTGTACGCGCGGTAGAAGCCGTCCACCTCATCGAAGGGAAGCTGCCAGGCAATGTTCTTAGGGCAGTAGTACACCGCTTCGACTTCACCCGAATTGTCGAGGAGAAGAATGGGAGTCGTGTGCTTGAACAAATAGCCGGCCGGCCTGTCGTACTGCCGGTACTGTATTCGTGTCGAAACCAGCAGTTGAAACTCAACAGGGTGCTGCCGGCGAAAGCCCTGTGCCACCCTGAAACCGTCTATCAGGATGGTGTCGCCGCCCACGGTGGTGTTGTGGTGTGCATATAGAAACTGCAGAAGCCGTTCCCCCCAGCGATACGACCCATCGGTGTGCGGCAGAAGGCCGTCCCCGGCGTTTGACATGGCGAGGTCTCTGGCCTCGGATGTCGGTCTCACCCGCGAGGTCACTCCATACTCGGTCACATGAATCGGGGCGATTTCGTTGAACCAGAGGTGCAGGTCCAACCGGTCCAGGTTGTGTAGTACGGCGAATCCCAGGGTTGTGAGCTGTGGAGTCCACGACTCGAAGGAAGTCGCGGGAGCGTCGAAGAATCCTGGAGGGTGGGCCTCTAAATATGCCGCATCCCAGAGGGCGATTTCACCTTGTGATTCGGGATTTGGGGCGGGGTCGTATGAGTGGTCAAGGAGCCAGTTAATTTGGAAGATGCTTTCGTGTGGAGTGGGTCCGTTCCAGAGAATTCGCAATTGTTCTTCAGTTTCCTCAACCGCATGGGGTTCCACAGGCAGAGGACTCAGGCTGATGTCGTAGATCTTTTGTGATGATTCCGGGTGATAGCACTCCTTACATAAACAGTGGTCGCGCAGCCAGGTGTAATGAAAGCGCTTTCCATGTACCGTTATGCAGGTGTTGTTCTGCATGCAGTCTTCTCCAATCTGCTGACTTCTCCCTGCGTTCAACGGGAGTCCCTTTAGGTAGTGTCGTCAAAATAACTTGGTCCAGAGGACCAGTGCTCTAATCTGGCAAATGGCGAGGAACGAGGCGGTTTTTTTGGCATAGCGAGTTGCCACCGCCCTCCATTGTTTGAAGTTCAGAAATGCATTCTCCACCGGGTGACGCAGCCGATACAGGTCTTTGTCGTAATAGCGGGGATCTTTCCGGTGGCTCCTCGGAGGTATCACCGGCTCCATTCCCTGTGCAATGACCCCGGCCACGATGGCGTCGGTGTCGTAGGCCCGGTCTGCCAGCAGATACTGGGCCGGCAGGTCCGCCGTCAGCGACTGGGGCCTGCGTGCAGTCCGCCACCGTGCCCTCGGTCAGAACCAACCGTACCGGCATTCCGTGGGCATCAACGGGCCAGATGTAGTTTGCTGTTCAGCCCCCTTAGTGCGGGCGATGGTCTGGTTACCCCCCACGTGCACCTGCCCCCATGGGGATGCACCTTGATATGGCTGGCGTCAATCATCAACCACTCAAAGTCAGGGTCATCGATCACGCTGTCCAGGAGACGAGCCCAGACCCCACGGTCCCGCCAGCGGCAAAACCGGCGATGAGTATTCTTCCAATCCCCGTAATCGGGCGGCAGGTCTCGCCAAGGCGCACCGGTGCGTAGAATCCAGAACACTGCATTCAGGAACTGGCGATTGTCCTGTGCCAGCCGCCCCACCTTGCCAGCCTCCCCAGGAAGGAGAGGCTGCAGCCGTTCCCAAACCCGCTCCGAAAGGTCGTGCCGACGATGCGATGCTGTCATATGCCCCACTCCAAGCACGCTCACTCACCACTGCAATCTACCACTATCAACTCGATTCGACGACACTACCTAAACTAAAGCCACGGTGGGATCTACATTTCTAAAATGACGAGAGCAGGTCAGCGCTGCCAAGTAAAGCTCTCCCGTCCGCACGGTGAAGTCAGTCCGCCCCCGTCGCCAGGTACTCTTCAAATGCGCATTTCACCTTGGCTTTGGTTTAGTCATGGAGCTTAGCCTCCCTGACGATGCCACAAACATCCGCAAAGTTCGTGAGCGCATCATGCTGAATCTTGAAGACCCTAAACCAAAGCCAAGGTGGGATGTGCATTTGCCTGAGGCGAGGAATCGTGCTGGGAATTCGGCAGCAGTGCTTCGGCCCGTGACTGCAGTACCGTCCGGCAGCGGCGCCTCACCTCGTCTCTCCGGCTGGCCAGCCCGGCCAGGAAGTTGCCGACCCTTTCCTGCACCGCCGCCCTGCTGCCCAGGCAGAGATTGCCCGTCGCCTCCTCTCTCGCCCAGCCCCAGACCGCCTCATCGGAGTTGAAGTCCGGGCTGTATCCCGGCAGGTTCACCAACCGCAGGTCAAGTCCGGGCGTCCGCAGATATTCCCGCACCGCCTCGCCACGATGGGCCGGCGCGTTGTCCCAGATGACCCGCATCGGCTCTGGATGTTTTTCCCTCAGTTGCTTCAGGAAGGCAACCGAGGTCCCGCTGTTGCTGTTGCCCTCCAGTTCCATCCATTCCACCTCACCCGTCTCCAAGCACACCGCCGAATAGTAGTTGGCCTTCTCCCCATACCGCGGGCTGGTCGAGTCCACCAAAGCAGGCTGGCCCTTCAGCACCCACTTGCCCCGCAGTTCCGCGTCCGCCCGGAAGTGGGCCTCGTCGGCAAAGAATATCCTGGCTTCAGTCCGTTGGGCCTCCTCCCTCAGGACGGCGTACTCCGCCACGAAAGCCTCCCGCTTGGCCTCATCAGCCTTGAGCAACCGCTTCTTGGGCCGCTTGAAGGCAAATCCCAAGCGGTGCATCCAGTTCAGGCAACTGCTGCGGCTCAACTCAATGCCGAGGCGCTCCGAGGCAAACCGCCGCACCACCTTCCAATACCAGTTGGCCATACCGATGCCCGACGAAGCGGGAGGCTGTTGCACCGCCTCTTTCAATTCCTCCTGCTGCGCTTGGTCAAGGGCGGGGGGGAACCACCGGTCTGCTCGAATATCAGGGCTGCAGGCCCTCCCTCGCCGAAGGCCGACGCCCATCGGCCAATAGTGTGTGGGTCCCTTTCCAGAGTCTCCGCCGTGGCCGCTGCCGTCCAGCCTTGGGCCAGCAGCAGCACGGCGTACCACCTCTCCCGCTCCCTGGGCGTCGGCGCCAGGATCATCCGCTGTCGCAAGTCCTTGACTTCCATCCGCCACTGTTCCAGACACCGGTCTATCTCCCTCACGCCCATCACCAACCCCTCGTAACTCCCGAGACCAGCTAACCCAGTTCCTTCACAAATTTACCCTGTGCAACTGCGTATTTCACCTTGGCTTTAGTTTAGTCTAAAGCGAAGGCCAGACAATGCAATTCAGACTTGTCGATGGAAACGGCAATCCTGTTGTCTTCCCACTACAGCTCATATCGGACACGACCTTCAGGTAGACCGAGACCTGCGCATCAAGAACAGCAGGGGCAACGATGCGGCGCTGCCCACGGGACTCGGGCTGGTCGAAGCAGCCGGGCCCCGTGAGGATCCTATGCCAAAGGTCAAGGAGATGAGGGATGCAGGGTATCTCTCGCTTTCTCAACGAAGATAGCGCCCTGCCACAGTGCAAGCAGTGCTATCCGACCGGCAATAGCAGGCCAATAACCTGTCACTGCATAGCAACGAGATGATTGACCATCGGACGGCCTATGGCGATGTCTGGGTTGGGGGCGGCCCGGTATATGTGGACGTCGACGCCCTGGCACAATTGTCCGACATAGCAATGGGCACCAAGGGGCTGGCAATCAATAGCGGCTTCCCTCGCGCACTTTCCACTCTTTGGGAGAAGTCAATTTGTATGGCACAGTTGCTACATTCAAAACCTAGTGGCTCTGCCCCTCGACTACGTCAAGTTGACATATCGGGCCTTGTGCGAGGTTGATCTCATCATCCTCGTCACCTACGTCGATGCATGGGTCATCGAGGCAGGCCGCGACGACAGGCACTTGGAGACCCAAATCAACGTCCTGACAGGCTACGGCGTCCGGGATGATCTCATCTATCAGGACGCAGGAGCGGTCGCTCCCCGAAGCGCCCCGGCAGGCAGTAGCTGACGACCAGGATCCGACTTGGCTACACCATGGTCGTTGCCCTGTACACCGACGGCAGGGGAAGCCGCGACAATTTAGGCACGGACGGCTCCCAATAGCCCCGGCGCACAGCAGACCGGCGGGCAAACCTGATATCCGGAAATTCCCAGCTACCCCGAACCAGAAACCTGTAGAGCCCTCCACCTGCTCCACTTGAAATGCGCCCAGTCCATCCCAGCTGTTTTTGAAATCCAATCAGCCCTTGCCAAGGCCCCGTCCCATAGGCCACACTCGTTTTCACAAGCCATCGGACAACGCCATGCTCATCCTGCACGCCGCCCAAGACAAAGGAAACCTCGTCCTCTGGAGCGAGGACTCCGAACCACGCCTGACGTCGCCCGACCAGCAGCTGGATGGGAAACACCCCTACAGCGCCGAAGCCCAGGTCATAGCCGAAGCGATCGGCCTCGAAATGGGCGACAATTGCTTCGGCAGCGCAATCGCCTGGCTGCCCAGCCGGGGCGACGCCCCCGTGCCTTCCAGCCCCATGGCTGGCCCCATGCCCAAGTCGCGAGCAAAGCCGCGCATCAGGCCATGGACCGTGGCAATGCTCCGTCTGGCACCGGAGGAAGCCGTGCAGTTGCTGCAGAAGTGGTACGGGCAACAGGTCGTGAAACCCGGCGTCGCCATCGGGCCCGATCTGTCCTACTGGACCCATGCCGTGCAGTTGGCGGTCTCTCTGACGGCCCGTCAACAGTTCCTGCCCAGCCTCTCCGAACAGGGCGGGAAGACCGTGGCGGCATGGATTCCGGTGTTCATCGGCGAGGACGCCCACCGGCTGGCCGAGCTGGCCGGACTGATGCCGGCGTCGGCCAGGGCGCTCACCAGCGCAGAGGCGACCGAACCGCCGGCCACCGCGGCCCAAGCGGTCCTCCGAGAGTTCATAACAGTCCAGGTTGACCACCTGGCACGCGCCGGAACGGATACCGAACACGGGGCGCAACCGCAGTTCGACTCCGCCCACGACGCCTGGCTGTCCGCCCTTTCCCGGTTCAATCCGGAGGTCCGGAGCAACCCGGCACAGCTCCAGCAGCTCCGCCGCCAGGTTGCTGAATGGCAGAGGCCCCTGGCCATCGCGGCCAACTCTCCATACCGGCTCTGCCTCAGGCTGGAGGAGCCGCCCGAACCCGGCGCAGACGACGATGCGCCGGTCATCCGGCAGGACGACTGGTACCTGCGCTACCTGCTCCAGCCCCACGACGACCAGAGCCTCCTGCTCCCCGCCGAAGCCGTGTGGAAGAATCGGGTCAATGGACCGCACCCGGACTTCAACCCCGCCGAGTTCCTGTTGAGTTCCCTGGCCCAGGCCGGCTCGGTGTGCCCACCCATCACCGACAGCCTGAAGCGCAAGCAACCCGCCGGATACCGGCTGAACACCGAGGAAGCTTACGGGTTCCTGGAAAGCCAGGCTGCCGCGCTGCAACAGGCCGGGTTCGGCGTGCTGCTGCCCGCCTGGTGGACCCGGCACGGCGCCAGGACCAGGCCCGGCATCCGTGCCAGGGCCAAGACCCCGGCCATGCAGGGCGGTTCCGGCATGACCATGACCTCCCTGATCGACCTCGACGTCGAAATAGCCCTGGGCGACGAACCCATTTCGATGCAGGAACTGGAGGAACTGGCCGAGCTGAAGGTGCCGTTGGTGCGGTTCCGGGGCCAGTGGGTGGAGATCAACGCCGATGACATCCGGGCGGCAGCCGATTTCTGGCGCAACCGGGAGCAGGTCAGCCTGCGGGAAGTCGTGCAGATTGGGCTGGGCGCGGACCAGCGTGCCCAGGACGACAACGTCTCCCTGGCGGCCGGCGACTGGCTCCGTGATCTCCTGGAGCGCCTGCAGCAGAAGGGCCGGATCGAGCAGATGGACGCCCCCGAGGACTTCACCGGCCAGCTCCGGCCCTACCAGCAGCTGGGCTACTCGTGGCTGGCTTTCCTCAGGGACTGGGGGCTGGGAGCGTGCCTGGCCGACGACATGGGCCTGGGCAAGACTGTCCAGACACTGGCCGCCCTGCAGCTGGACCGCCAGCAGGGCAACGACCGGCCCAACCTGCTGGTCTGCCCGACATCCGTGATCAACAACTGGCAGCGGGAGGCCGCAAGGTTCACGCCGGACCTGCCCGTGTTGCTGCACCACGGCTCGAACCGCCATCGCGGAGCTGCCTTCCGTAACCAGGCGGGCGGCAACCATCTGGTCGTCACCAGCTACGGCACCATGCACCGCGACCGGGACCTGCTCGGCACCTTGCCCTGGCGGGCGGTCATCCTGGATGAGGCCCAGAACATCAAGAACCCAGCGTCCCAGCAGGCCCGGACCGCCCAGGGGCTCCAGGCCGACTACCGGATCGCCCTCACCGGCACGCCGGTGGAGAACCACGTCGGCGACCTCTGGTCCATCATGCAGTTCCTGAACCCCGGCCTCCTGGGTTCCCAGGCCGAGTTCAAGCGCAACTACTTCCAGCCCATTCAGACCGACCGGGACGGAGCAGCGGCGGCCCGCCTCCAGAAGGCCACCGGACCCTTCATACTCCGCCGCCTCAAGACCGACCGGTCCATCATCGACGACCTGCCCGACAAGAACGAGACCAAGCAGTACTGCAGCCTGACCAGGGAGCAGGCAACACTCTACCAGGCCGTGCTGCGCGAGGCGGAGACACGGCTGGAATCCGCCGAGGGCATTAAACGCCGTGGTTCGATCCTGGACACCCTGACCAAGCTAAAGCAGGCCTGCAACCACCCCCGCCAGCTGCTGGGCGACAACTCCGCCATCACCGGCCGCTCGGGGAAGCTGGCCCGCCTGCAGGAAATCCTCGACGAGGTACTTCCCGGAGGCGACCGGGTGCTCGTGTTCAGCCAATTCGTCGAGATGGGAGCAATCCTGCAACAGCACGTGCAGGAGACCTACGGCCTCGAAACGCCATTCCTCCACGGCGGCGTCACCCGGAAACAGCGGGACCTGATGGTGGAGCGCTTCCAGGACGACCCCGACGGCCCGCAGGTGTTCGTCCTGTCCCTCAAGGCCGGGGGCTCCGGCCTCAACCTGCCCCGGGCCAACCACGTGATCCACTATGACCGTTGGTGGAACCCGGCCGTGGAGAACCAGGCCACCGACCGGGCCTTCCGCATCGGCCAGACCAGGGATGTCCATGTCCACAAGCTGATCTGTGCCGGCACGCTGGAGGACCGCATCGACCTCATGATCGAAATCAAGCAGGAGACCGCCGACCAGGTGGTGGGAGCCACCTCGGAACGGTGGCTCACCGAGCTCTCCAACGCCGAACTCCGGGACGTGCTGGCCCTCAGTGCGAACCCGGTGGACTGAGCCGGCGTACTGACTGATGGAAAGCAGCCCAAGCTCCTTCCCAGAGCAGGAAAGACGATGAGCTACAACGACTACCTGTACACCAAGCCAATTGAAGTCAGAGGCGGCATCCGGGCCGGATCGAAACGTGGTGCCTTCGGCTCCAGCTGGTGGGCCAAGCGGTGGCTCCAGACCCTTGAGGAATTCCGGATCGGAAGCCGCCTGGACCGGGGCCGTTCCTACGCCCGCCGGGGACAGGTCATGTCCATCGACATTCAGTCCGGCGGCGTCACGGCCAAGGTGCAGGGATCCCGCAAGCGGCCCTACAACGTGAGCATCGAGGTCCGGACCATCAGCCCACCGGACTGGGAACGTCTACAGGCGGCCATGGCGGAACAGCCCATCATCGCCGCCAGCCTGCTGTCGGGGCGCATGCCGGACAACATCGAGGACACCTTCCGGTCCGTGGGCCTGTCCATGTTCCCCGACCGGCAGGGCGACCTGGAGACGGACTACTCGTGCCCCGACTGGTCCAACCCCTGCAAGCACATCGCCGCCGTGTACCTGCTGCTGGGCGAGGAGTTCGACCGGGACCCCTTCCTGATATTCCGGATGCGGGGCATGGACCGGGAGGACCTGCTGGGCCCGGAGTTCCGCCGCTCCGCCCAGACCCTGGAGGGACCCACGCTGCCCGCCGAGCCCCTGCCGCCTGAACCCGGCGAGTTCTGGGCCAACCCGCTGACGGCGCTGCGGGAAAAGGACCATATGGGCCCGGCCGTCATACCCGACCTGGCTGCCGCCCTGCCCCAACAGCTGGGCCGGTTCCCGCTCTGGCAGGGAAACCTGGAATTCGTCCCGGCGATGCAGGACATCTACCGCGCCGCCTCGCAACGGGCCGTCCATCTCCACATGGGGCCGTCGGCACCGCCCGATTAACGACAATAAGGAATGCCGGTAGCGTCGACTATTTTTGCCGGCGCATTGCCTCACCGCAAGGAGTTCGTCTCCAAGGCCCTAGTATTACAACGACACCTCCTCAATTTGGTCAGGTTTTGGCTGGAAATCGCCCTGCGCGAGGAAAGGCCACAAAGCTGACAGGGGCGTGGACAGGTCGCCATGAGGAGGAGCCAAGGGCCCCTTTCTTGAGAACCGTCGTTGTAATACTAGTGGCGGCGTTTCCCGCCTTGGCTCCATCATCCTCAGCGAGGCCTTCATCTGCTCAGACTGCTCCACGGTGAGGGGATAGTCATCGGCAACGTCCGCGGCGTAGCCCCGGTGAGCGGGAACCACCAGCAATTTGATCCCGTCAGGGTCAGTGTCCAGAGCGCTACCACCGCGCCTCCTAGCGCATGTGCCTGGCGGCGATCGCCGCGGCCCACCGCTTGGGCGGACACGAGGATCCGACCACGCGGCCGCTGGTGAAGGCCACCATGAAACGGCTGCCCAGGGAATACGGGAAGCCCAGGAAGCGGGCCAAGGGGCTGACCAGCGAGGCTCTGGCCGAGGATAGGTACACGTTCATGGCATGCGCTCTGGGGGCGTCCACCCCCGAGCTGAGCAGCAATGGATACGGCCCCGGCAGCGGGAGAGAGAAGCTGGCCATTCCTGGAGCCTCTCCGGACCACGCCTGAATTCTCCCGGGATTTGCCTGCCAGCGCGGGTGAACTAGATAACCCTGTCTCCCCGCCCTGGCGTGGACTCGCTGTCCGGCTCACCTGCCGCCCCGGGCAGCGGGGTCAACATCACGCGCCAACGGGGGGTTTCCTTGGACGACTCGACAAGGAGTTCCTCCAGCGAGACATCGATGTCAATATCGTCGAATTCGAAGTTGAAGGCGGCCCTCACGTGCGCAGGGCATACGACGCCCGCCGTAGCGTTGTTCTCGCGTTCCACCCGCCGCAGTTCCTCGCGTTCGGCGAGGGTCATCTTCCGCTGGTAGTGGCAGCCAGCGATGGCGCATTTGACCGACACTTTTCTGGCCATTTCCCCAATATTACAACAACAGCCCCGTGGGGTCGGACATGCGCGCAGGGTGTTCAGCGTCAACTTGTATCCTGGTTGCGACGTGGGAACAATCCCTGCACCCAGGTGGTCCTTAGCAAAGACTCCCACACCGGAAAGGAACCCGTGAACGCTGAAAATGCGGTTCGCACAACCAGTCTTCTGACCGCCGGACGTAACCCAGGGGACAGAACGGGCCCCACCTGCCGCACCGTGTCAAGACCCGCGCCCCTTCCCCACCAGGGCCGTGAGGTATTCTACGACGTCTACCGGTGCAGCCGGGAGCCAGGGGACGCCGACATCGCCGGCCCAGGCCACTAACTGACACTACTGCCCCGAGTAGGCCTTTCGGGTCGCATCCGAACGGCTGCCCGAGACGGCGCCGGCGACGGACGGGGAGAGACCGTCCGGAAGCTCCGGTAGGACCGCCGAGGAGAGGGCCTCCGGCGCCGGCTGCGGGCTGGGGAGGCCTAGAAGTCTGGCCGGAAAGCCATTCGCCGGGTTTTGCGCTACGCGAAGCAGACGTATTCAAGACTTATATGGCATGGTGGTGCATGTAATACGTTGCAACACCCACTATGCCATCGATAATCGACGTTAAGAAAACGCCGGCCTGAGGGGAATCGAGGTTTCTCGGCCAGACTTCTAGTACTACAACGACGGTTTCAGGGTGGAGGGTCCATCCTGCCTTCACGGCAGGCGGAGCGGCGTCTCTCGTGGGAGCGGCGCGCCCGATCGTTGCGTAGCTGCGTATTCTCCAGCCACAACAGCAATTGATCGGGCCCGAACCACTCCCGGGGCAGCATCTCACGCACCACCCGGTACACCTGCGGGCGGGTGATCCGGGGCATCTTTCCCCCCCAATCCTGCTGCAGGCCCAGCAGGAACGCTCCCCCCAGCAGGAACGCTCCCCCCAGCAGGCACACCGCTATGTGGTGGTGCCAGCCTGCCCAGCTCCGGGTCTCGTATTCGTCCAGCCCCACCTCGCCCTTCTCAGTCTCGAACTCGGTCTCAATGAGGCACCTGGAACTGCCCACGTATGCCATGGTCTCCAAAGTTGTGTCTTCGGGCGCGTTGGACAGGTAGTAGCGGGGCTCACTGCCGTCCAGGTTCCGGCGATAGACGGCCTCTCCCTCCTCGCCTGGCTTGCCTCCTGGCTTGCCTCCTGGTAACCCGCACCCTCTGGGCGCTGAACATATAGCTCCGCGGACCCTGGGATCCCTCTGCCACGGTTATCTCCCGCCAGGCCTCCTCCGGCAACCCATCACTGCGCTGCTCCATGGTCCGGCGCTGCCCATCCCGCAGCCTGGGTTTGCGGGGGCGCCCGAACCCCTGATATTCCGGACTGGTCCAGGCCGGCTCCAAGGGCCAGGCCGTGGTGCCGCCCGGAACGTCCAGAACGTAGCGCATACCCAAGGCCGCCAGTCCCTCCCGGAAGGACGGCGACATCCCGAAGGCGTCATCTCCGGCAACCCACCCGGCCTTCAGATGGCCCAGTTCCATGGCCTGCGCCAGCATCTCCAAGGCCAACTCCGTCCCTTCGACAGGCTCAGGAGCGGTAGCTGTGTCTCCCCTTCGGCACCCCCGCCGCCGCGCACCGGGCATCGTCCGAAGCCCAAACCTGGGGCAGGTACAGCCGTTTGTCCACCAACGCCCGGCCCAGCGGGCTGACATAGGCCAGGAACATCCCGGCCTGGCAGTTGGCCACCTTTCCCAGCCTGCCGCAGTACTGCCGGGCCACTCCCGCCGATTTCCTACCCTGCTTGGGGAAGTCGCTGCCATCTAACACCCACACCGCCTCCGGGTGTCCCAGCCTGGGGGCCAGGTATTCCTGCAACCGCCCTATGACTGCGTCATCGGACCACCGGGCCTCGGTGAGAAAACGCTGCATCGCCCGGGCGGAGACGCCCACAGATTCGGAGAGATTCTCGGCGTTGCGCCGCTCCTGGGCCTGCACCAGCAGGGCCTGAAGATAGTTCCGGCTGTGCTCCCGCCACTGCTTGCGGCCGAAGGAGGCCGCAAAGAAGGCGTGAAATTTCTGAAAACTGTCGTAGACCTGCTTGAAGCTCGCCGCATCCATCACCCAAACCGCCCACTGTCATCTGGCCAGCCATCCTACCAAACAACTCGTCGTTGTAGTACTAGGGCGTGTGGAGAATCAACAGGAGCAATCACTGACATGCCATCAAACATGACGATAACACCTGCCGGTCCCACTACCCGCACCACCCACAGTGTACAATCCGACCAGCACCGTTCGGAGGACACAACATGAGGCTAAAGGGCACCGTAAAGGGCCAGACCATAGTGTTCGACCACCCCATCGACCTGCCCGAAGGACACCGGGTGGAAGCGGACGTAAATCCGATTGAGTCACCCCCAGACCTCGAAAAGTACGGCATCAGGCCCTTCCCCCCCGCCGACTACGTGGTCACCAACGACATCGTCAACGACATCCGGGACGAACTGGGCATCTGAACTATGAGATCACTCTACGACGTAAACGCCCTACTCGCCCTCCTGGACACGAATCACGATTCTCACAACGCCGTATCCTCCTGGTTCAGCAACAACATCGAACACGGATGGGCCTCCTGTCCGTTAACCCAGAACGGCTACCTGCGCATCGTCTCACAATCCCGCTACCCGCGACCAAGGCCCCTTGCCGAGGCCTACCAGCAACTGCTGACAGCCACCTCTGCCCCGCAACATCAATTCATTCCCGACGACGTAAGCCTACTTGACGACACAGTGGTGCGCTTCCACCACGTGTCCGGGCACCGGCAACTCACCGACATATACCTGCTGGCCCTTGCAGTGGCCCATGAAGCGCAACTGGTAACGTTGGACACTCACATTCCCCTCAACGCCGTCCACGGGGCCAAGGAAAACAACCTGGCCACAATCTAATATCCCCTTCCCTTGCCAGCCGATTGCCCAAGCCACAGCTGGCATCCAGAACCGGCCAAATGTCCACAGACCCTAGAAATCTGGCCGGAAAGCCTTTTCCGGGGAGATGAATGGGATGAATTTCGGCAGTGAGGCCAACGCCAGCAAGGCCAGGGGTATGAATTGACCGAGCCGCGCAGGGACGAAGTGAAGGGCGGAATGGATGGCCTTTGTGTGCAGGGAGCTGCCGCCGCTGCAACCGCCGCCGGTGCCGCCTGGCAGGCCGGTCTTGGCCGCCACTAGGGTCAGGTTGGCCACCACTAGGGTCAGGTTGGCCACCGTGGCCGCCAGGTACAGCTGGAATCTCGTCTTGACCCTGCCGAAATAGCGGGACTGGCGGATGCCCAAATGGACCAGTCGGGCCAACCTGTGTTCCACCACCACTCGTCGCGCTCGATATTCGTCATACCCGGCGCTCTGTTGCAATGCCCGGGCCTCCTGCAACAGGGCTTCCTGGGGATGGATCAGCACCCACCGTCCCTTCCTGCCTCTGGCCGAGATGCACTGGGACCGCAGTGGACAGGTCATACATTCGGACCCGTCGAACTGGAAGGCCCGCAGGCGGTGGACCCGACCCGCGGCATCCGTACGCCGTCCCGCCGGCACGATGTTGTGGGTGACCTGCCCCGCCGGACAGGTGCAACTGCCCGCCGCCAGGTCGATGACAAAGTCATCCTTGGGAAAGCGCTGCCGGTCGGGGCGGCCTGGCACCCGGGCTACCAGCCTGCGGCCCGCATCGGCGAAGGCTTGGCGGGTTACGCCGTCCCCATAGGCGGCGTCGCCCATGGCCTCCTGCACCGGCACACCGGTGTTGGCCTCGCTCTCCTCCACCAGCTCCAACGCCCCTAGGTTATCCGGAGCGTTGCCCGGCAACACCTCCACGGCAGTGATCAGCTGGGTGTCGGTGTCCACGACGATGGCCGCCTTGTGTCCGTCGAAGCGTCTCCTGATGCTCTTGTGCCCGTGGCGCATCTCCGGGTCATGCACCGACACCATCCGGTCCTTGCTCACCCCACCCTTGAGGCTCACGCCGTCATCGCCGTCGCAGTCGCCGCTCTTTCGCTCAATGTCCTGGAGCAGCAACTGCCCCAGCAACTCCGCCCCAGCCACTATCTGCTGCCGCTGGACGCTGTCCTCCGCCGATTCCCCCTGCGCCTGCCGCGACAACTCCAGCAGCCGGTCGGCGTCGGCCACGATCCCGGCCAGCAGTGCCTGACGCGCCCCCTTGTCCGACCAGTCGATGGTCGCCTCTCCCTTGATGCTGGAGGCGAGGTACCGCCCGTATCCCCGGGTCTTGGCCCATTTCCCGACGCTGATTCCCTCAACCTGCGCCAGCGCTCGCAGCAGATTGACGATCCCGTCGGCCAACAGATTGAAGGCGTCCTTAACCGCGCCCCGGCCCAGGATGTTGGTGGTGTCCAGCGCCACCTTCATGCTCCGCCTTTTCAGGTACCCCGACTCCCGGGCGAGGCGCAGGCTGGACTCGAATACCTCCCGCACCTTGTCGTGCAGGATCAGCTGGGCGCGAAACACCTGAAATGTGCTCTTGGCGAAGGGCCTGTCCTCCACCTCAATTCCCAAGGCCACCTTCCAGCGAATGTCGAAGTCGGCCCGGGCCTTCGCCTCGGCGTCGCTGACCTTGTCGTGAGTCTGGAGCAGCAGCGCCATGGCCAGCAGGCTGGGCGGCACGCTGTCCCGACCGTTGTCGGCGCAGTAGAACACGACGAAATCGGCGTCCCGGAACAACCGGCCCCGCAGCGAGGCCAGCAGACCGTAGAAGGTGTCCCGCCCCACATGGTCAAGATACAGCCGGTCTGCTTCCCAAAGACCTCTCTGCTCCGAACGCTCTCCCAGCATCGTCTCGCTCCGCTAACTCACTTCGCCCGGAGTATAACCCTCTGCCCAGTCAGCCGGGGTTTCCGGCCAGATTTCTAGCGTCCTCGCAACTTCGGGTCCAATGCGTCTCTAATGGCGTCGCCCAGGAAATTGAAAGCCAAGACCACGAGGGTGATGGCCACACCCGGAAAGACCACCAAGGGCCAGTGGGGGATAAGTACGTTGGCTACCGCTCCTCCCAACATATTGCCCCACGTTGCGGTCGGGGGAGCAATCCCCACTCCCAGGAATCCAAGGGACGCTTCGATGACGATCACCACACCCAAATGTGCGGTGGCGAGCACGATATACGATGCGACGCACTGTGGACCCACATGGTGAATCATTATACGCAGGTCTGAAGCCCCGATGGCCCGAGCAGACTCGACGTAGGTCATTTCCTTAACGGAAATAGCGACCGCCCTTATCACCCTAACTCCGAAAGGCAGGCGGGTGACGGCAATCGCGATGGTCACCGTCCACACCCCTGCGCCAATGCCCACTACGAGCACCATCGCCAGAATCAGGGCTGGGAACGCCATGAATACTTCAAGAAACCTTTGGCTAATTATGTCGAAGCGGCCGCCAATAAAGGCGCTTGCCACTCCCCAGACCGCTCCGAGAGTGGTGCCGAGCAGTACCGCTAGCACTGCAATTTCCAAGGACACCCTGCCACCGTAAATGAGGCGGCTGAAAATATCCCGTCCTTGGTAGTCAGTGCCCAGCAAGTGGGACCCAGTGGGGTCCAGTTTGCGTTCGCTGAGCACCACTTCGTTAGGGTCTTGGGGCGCAACCGCCGGTGCCAGAATGGCCATCATGACCACGGTCGCCAAGATGACGGCGCTGACGAAGCCCAAGGGGAACCGCTTGGCAAACCCAAAGGTGTTAACCACCGAACGCCGAGGAAGTGCGCTTATCTGGAATGACCGGTGCAGCGCGGAGATTGACGCCGTTTCACTATCAGCAGCCAACTCCCACTCCTAGAAAGAAAATTCTATATTCGATGCCTTAGCTCTGTTGTCGTTTCCGAGGCTGCGGGTTGTTCGGATAATTAGCCGTATCTGATCCTCGGGTCCAGCCAAGCATAGCTGATATCAATCAAGAGATTTATCGCTACGAAAGCTGCCCCGTACAAGAGCACCAGATTCTGGATCACCATGTAATCGAGTTCGATGAAAGCTTCGATCATTGCCTTACCAAGGCCGGGGACGTTGAAAGCCTGCTCCACCACTACGGTGCCACCCAGCAGGAAGCCAAACAACACCCCCGACAGCGTCACAATGGGAAGCATGGTGTTGCGAAGGGCATGACGAACGATGACCACCTGTTCCCGGAGACCCTTGGCTCTGGCGGTCCGAATGTAGTCCTCATGTATCACTTCGAGAAGAGTGGACCGCGTCATTCTAGCGATATACGCGGAAACGGCCAGCCCCAGGACCACTGACGGTCCCCAGATCAATTGAATGTTCCTGATGGGGTCTTCCCACAGATTTATTATGCCGATAGGTGGACCGTATCCCCACTGGAGCAGCATTCCCAGAATGATGAGCGAGGCGAGCCAAAAGCTGGGGATCGACAAGAAGAAGATCGTAAAAACCCTGGAGCAGTAATCGATCAGGCTATTCTGCTTCAAAGCCGAGATTACCCCAACCGGCAGTCCGATCAGCCAAGACAAGAGGATCGAGAAAACCGCGATCTCAACTGTTAAAGGGCCCCTGGCCTTGATAAGGCCGAGAACGGTATCAGCCCGCCGGAACGAATTACCCAACTTGCCCGTTCCGATGTCCTTCAGCCAGTTTCCGTACTGAACTATCAGAGGATCGCTCAGGCCTAACTCCGCTTCGATCTTGGCCCTGTCCTCCGGCCGAATGTTCACCGCCTGGGTGCCGAACATGATGCTAACCGGGTCGCCCGGTATGACTCGCAGGGCGAGGAATATGATTATGGATACGCCTATCAATGTTGGTATGGCGTATAGCAACCGCCGGGCGATGTATCCCTTCATGCCTTTACGACAGCCCCTCGGAGAACATCAGAGTAAGAAATCTACACTGGAATCGGCCACTTGCCGGGAAGCAGTGTTCCGACCTATCTCTCTTCCATCCACCAGATTTCGTTTCGCATCCCTTCCCAATAATTTTCTCCCTTGGTAGCGGCTCCTCCCGGATGAACGTAATCGTACCAGGCGTCTATTACGAAGAGACTGCCAAATATAATCATGGGAACCTCGCGGTCGAGCAACTCGATGCCATCGTCGACCAGTTGCTGGAATTTCGCGGGGTCGCTTTCGGTTTGCGTAGCTGCCACTATGTTGTCGAATTCAGGGTTGGAATATGGGATGAAATTGTAACCTCCATCCGTGCGGAAGGTATTGGACCAGTAATCAGCGACATGGGGCAGGGTCACGCCGAATCCGGTAATGGACAGGTCGTAATTGCCGTTCTTGACCTCCTCATACCAGGCGCCGGAGGCGACCGGCTTCAGTTCGGCATTGATGTTCAGCTCGCGGGCCAGAACGTCTTGAACTATCGGAGACCAGGCCTCGAAAAAGCTGATCGTTTGCCGGACTATCAGAACGAGGTCGTCTAT
Organism: Dehalococcoidia bacterium; assembly: GCA_965262865.1. GTDB lineage: Bacteria > Chloroflexota > Dehalococcoidia > Lucifugimonadales > UBA3495 > VXOI01. The sequence continues at coordinate 2,712,732 of OZ253565.1, read as the reverse complement.
GCCATCGGCATAGCCTGCCTCCGCCATCAAACGATGGGCTTCGGCTTTGTCCTCTTCAGTGGGCGAACGCCAGCCAGGGAGGTCCTTCACTTCGGCCCAATAGTCTTCAAATAGCGGATCGGTAGGCATAAGCCAGCCACCGGCGACGGTTGGAAAGACCTCGTAGACCGCATCCACCAAGGCCGGCTTGTCCAGTACCAGGTTCACCGCCCGTCGTACTCTGACGTCGTCAAAGGGCTTGGTATTGGAGTTCATCCAGAGACCCAATGGAACCGTGGGGTAGATCCTCGCGGTCACAATATTACTGGCAGCCGCTCTCTCTTCCGCTACAGGATCGATGCCAAAACAGAAGTCGAGATTATTGGCCAGACAGGCGGCCCCTGTTTTGGGACCCAAATCGAAGTGATAGGCCTCTATTCCATCCAAGTACGGCAGCTCGGGATTCCAATACTCGTCGTTTCTCACCAGCTTCCGTACAACGCCGGGTTCCAGACTCTCCGTGACGAAAGGTCCGGTGCCTGGGTAGGTTGGCACCCTCCGCAGATCGTAATTGTTAGCCTCCAGCGTCTCTTTGCGCACGATCACATTGAAACCGCCTTTGATCGCGCTCAACAGGAACGGCCTCGGCTCGCTCAGGCGGAACTCCACTGTCCCTGCGTCTATAGAAACGATTTCCGTTACAGCGTCGAACAACCCCTGTCTGGGACTCAACACGCCCGCCGGAGGGAACACAATCTGGCTGAAGCTGGCGGCCACGTCGTCGGCGGTGAGAGGGGCGCCGTCGTGAAACTTCACTCCTTCCCTGAGGGTGAACGTGTAGGTAAGGCCGTCGTCCGAGGTGTTCCAACTTGTGGCAAGGTCAGGGATGATGCTGTCCCAGCTCACGGGGTCCACCTGGACCAGCAAGTCGAACATCGGCGCTTGAGGACCCATGTTAGCGATGCTGCCGGTCTGGTGCAGGTCATAGAGCGTCGAATTGGCAATACCGCCCCACCTGAGAACGCCTCCGTACCTGGGGTCCTCCTCCGGCGCTTCTAGATATCCGTCGTCTCTATCTACGGCTGCAGCTGCGCTATCCGGGGCACGAGTAGCGACGACGGGAGTGCCGGAGACAGCAGTTGGAATCGCTGTGGCGGCTGGAGTCTCCGCCGCTGTTGGTTGTGAAGTATCGGACTCGTCTCCGCCACAGCCGATGATGAGGACACAAAGGAACGCGATGCCACCCAGAAGAATCCTGATGCTGCTCCATCTGGCATTTCGCATGTCTGCACTCCACTCGGTAATCTTAGCTTTCCATCGACGTGAAGGTATATTTAGAAATATTTGCCAAGAAATATCTTAAACAAACTATCTTTTTCGACGCAAATAAAGAGTTCGTTGCGGACTGTAGTTTAGTACAAGGCCAAAGTCAACAAAGCCTAGTGCTCCGCCTAGGGCGATTGCAAAGCCGTCTTCTCCTACTGTTACTGTCATCAGGAGCGCGACTAAGAATCCGGACCTTGTGTCGAGGCCCAATCGCCTTGTTCAGGGTCGCAGGTTCGGGGTCTTTGCAATCGTCCTAATTACAACAGCCGCACTAACGCTAACTCGGTACTTTCGATGTCAAATTTCTCTTAGTTTCATCGAAAGCACACACAGTGCCCGTAGCTGGACGGTGCGATTTTCAAGACCGCCCAACACTCCCAGCGGCCATCTGCCACTGTAACGCTAGAAATCTGGCCAGAAACCCTGATTCTCCCCAAGCAGTCGTTTTCTTAACGTCGATTATCGATGAATGGTGAGTATTGCAGCGTTTTACATGCACTACTGGGCCATGTAAGACTGGAATACGTCTGATTAGCGCAGCGCAAAACCCGGCCGATGGCTTTCCGGCCGGACTTCTAGTACTACAGTCTCACTTTAGGCAGGCGGCGGTTGTAGTGGCAACGAGGAGGTGGGGCCAGGGTCAAATGAGGCGGTTGGCTTTCCGTCCCTAATGGCCGATAGCAGATGCTGCTCATCCCCGATCTCGTCGAAGATGGAGTCAAAGACACCGTTGGCGACCCAGCGCCGGAATCGCCGGTACACGGTGTCCCAGTTACCAAACACTTCCGGCAAGTCTCGCCCAAGTCTCGCCAAGGAGCACCAGTTCTGCAAATCCAAATCATCCCCTCCAACGACATGCGGTTGTCGTTGCCGTTCCTGCCCGGCTTACCCGGTCCACCGGGCAAAATCGGTTCGATGAGGTTCCATTGTCGGTCACTCAAAGTGAGAATCACTTCCAAACAGGGCCACTCTCCACACCACGTGGCTATGAAGTAATTGTACCCATGGCGGAAATTGGCGGAAATGATTTTCATCGAGGATATCAATGGCTAAGTGCCGAACACCATAAGGGGTGTGAGCATTCAAGAGCACACGCCCTAAAACAGATAGAATCGAGCCAGTTCTTTGTTGATGGGGTGTGGCGGTGGTTGTTGGAAGAAACGAGGTGGCGGAAGTGGAACGGTGGGCCGATGGCATAGAGGGGATGCACCAGTGCATCGCGGAAAGGTTTCGACGGCCGGAGCCGCGCCGGCGGGTTCTGGACTATCTGCGTGGCCTGCTCAGTCCAGTGGAGCGTAAGAACGGCTGGCAATTGGCGGAGCACGTTGGCGACGCCACTCCCGCTGGCATGCAGCGCCTATTGTCCCAGTACCGCTGGGACGCGGACCTGGTTCGTGATGACTTGAAAAGCTACGTCGTGGAGCATCTGGCCGACGCTGACGCAGTGTTGGTGGTGGACGAAACTGGATTCCTCAAGAAAGGAGACAAGTCGGTTGGGGCACAGCGGCAGTACAGCGGGACAGCCGGCCGGATCGAAAACTGTCAGGTTGGAGTATTCCTGGCCTATGCCAGTGCCAGAGGCAGAACCTTGCTGGACCGGGAATTGTACCTGCCCCAAGTGTGGGCGGAGAACTGGGATCGGCGTCAGGAGGCTGGGGTGCCGGAGAGCGTCAGCTTTCACACCAAGGGCCAACTGGCGCAACTGATGCTACAGCGGGCGGTGGAATCGGGAGTATCCTTCGCTTGGGTTGCCGGGGATGAAGTCTACGGCAATGATCGCAGGCTGCGACTGTGGCTGGAGCGATTGGACGTTCCTCACGTGCTGGCAATCAAGAGCACCGAGAAACTCTGGGCTTCGACGAGAAGGGCCCCCGTCAGATTCGGGCTGACCGTCTCGTGTCGCAAGTTGACGCAGCTGATTGGAGCACGATCAGCGCGGGCGACGGTGCCAAGGGACCCAGGGTCTACGACTGGACCATGGTGAAGATACGGCCTCTGCAGGAGTCGGCCAAAGGCTACTGGCTTTTGGCCCGCCGCAGCATTGCCAAACCTACAGAGTTGGCTTACTACGTGTGCTTTGGCCCAGCGGGAACAACCTTGGCGGAACTGGCCAGGGTGGCCGGAACCCGTTGGGCCATAGAGGAATGCTTTGAGGAGGCCAAGGGACAGGTAGGGCTGGACGAGTACGAGGTCCGTCGTTGGGAAGGCTGGTACCGGCACATAACGCTGGCCATGCTGGCCCATGCCTATCTGACGGTCATCAGACATCAGGCACTGGAGCAGGGAAAAAAGGGGGCCACTACGGTCTCGATGAAGAGCTGATTCCCCTAACTGTACCGGAGGTGCGCCGACTACTCATCCGTCTCGTATGGACGGAAAGACAGCCACCTGATTTGATTCTGTATTGGTCGTGGTGGAGGAGACGCCACCAAGCAACAGCCCAGCGCTGCCACTACAACCGCCGCCTGCCTAAAGTGAGACTGTAGTACTAGTCGACGCCGCGCCCTACTACCTGAGTCGCATGGCCTCTTGCTTGTGAGCTTGCCCTCCAGTTCCACCTTTGCCATTGCTGACACCTCCGCAAGTCGGCTTACTTCTGTTTAATCAGGGCGTCCACGGCGGCGTCAATACCTGAGGTGAGGTAATCTCGCGGTCACCCTACTCAAAAAACCCTTGACGGCATTGTTGAGGTAAAACTATTATTGAGGGGATTTATTGAGGGGCTCGGCAAAGCTGAAGGATGGGGCCCGTACCGGGCCTCTCAAAAACGGCCGTTTGTTGAGGGGAGAGAAACGCCATGCACGTCCACCTGGCAGCCGCTTGCCCCCAATGCCGCAGCACGACGATGGTGGTCACCAACCAGGACGACGCTTGGGGAAAGGACCACGCCATCAACTGCGGTATCTGCGGCCGCCGGGTGATCGCGGCAGGACTCACCGGGAGGGGACTGCAGTGGCACGGCTCGATCGACCCGGAGGTTTGGGGCAACAAGCTGTGGGACTTCGCCTCGGAAGGGGTCGATTCCGTCACCATGGCAGAGGGTGACCGCAGACGCGGGGAGAGCCAAGTTGTCTCCGCAGCTGCTGTGGTCCACTACGCCCCGGGAGACTCCCCGCTGTGTGGCCTCGAGGGGAGTCCCGAACCGATGACCTCCGACCCGGAGCTGGTGCGGGGATGCGGAGACTGTCTTGAGCTGGTGGCCGAGGACCTGTCCGACCAGAACACATACATGGGCCGCTGCCTCCACTGCAATCGGGAAATCCATGCCAAGGGCGGAGTCGCCTGGCGTCGGGCGGTCCGGAATCCCTGCCCGCACTGCGGCAGACCGGGGTGGTGAAGCGATGATGATCCCCGTCACCTATGGCTACGCGCGGGTCAGCAAGAGCGACCGGGACGACCGGAACCTCGAGACCCAGTTCCGCGAGCTGGCCAACCACGGCATCCGAGGGGAGCTCATCTTCTCCGACGTGATGAGCGGCCGTTTGATGTCGCGGCCCGGATGGGACGAGATCATGGCCCGGATCCAGCCGAACGACACCATCGTGGTGGTATGGCTGGACCGGTTCAGCCGCAACTTCGACGAGGGCGTGAGGATCCAGGCGGACCTCACCGGCCGGAACATCGGCATAGTGGCGATCAAGGAGGGGATCGACACCACCGACGACAGCGCCGCGGCCAAGTACTTCCGCCGGATGATGCTGGCCAATGGTGCCTACCAGGCTGATTCCACCAGCGAGCGCATAAAGGTGGGCCAAGAGCGTGCCTGGGCGTAAGAGCGACGTGCTGGACTGCCAGTGGCTGCAGCAGTTGCACACCTACGGACTGCTGTCGGGAGCCTTCCGGCCCGAGGCCGAGATACGGTGCCTGCGCAGCTACCTGCGCCAAAGGACCATGCTGGTGGAGTATGCCTCCCATCACATCCAACACATGCAGAAGGCATTGACACAGATGAACGAGCTTGTCTCAGAGCTCATAACGATAATCGGAGCAAATGTGGATTGGATGCATGTAATATGGTTCTCGATAGTTCAGTTACCGCATAATACACTGGAATTTAGGCAATATTCGTCTGGCAAAACACTTCTAAGACAAGCTCTTTAGTTTAGGTTAGTGGGGAGGCCAGCCAAGAGCTAGAGAAACTACCGGGTCTGGAGTTCATCGAAGGGTTATCGATTTCGAGGGAGTGACGCCGGCGGGTTCGCGGAAGCGTTGCCTACTGGTACGGTCTGATAAAATCTAAGGTGAGTTTCCGAAAGCCGACGTGAGCGACCACACAGAATGGTTGCAACCGTTCGGCAAGAGTGTCGAACGACCGGATCTTTGGAGATATGACCGCAGTAACACCTGAAGGCATAGTCTTCGGATATCACGGGACTAGTATATCGGCGGCACGTGCCATTCTAGACGAAGGATTTCAGATCAGCGAAAATCAGTACGACTGGCTTGGCGACGGGGTGTATTTCTTTCAGGAGGCTCCACTGCGAGCTTGGCATTGGGCATTGGAACGACATGGGCATGAAGCGGCCGTTGTCGGGGCTCAGATCAGTACCGCGGAATGCATCAACCTGTTAGACACTGGATGGAATTCATTCATGGCCAATGCCTACAACTCCTACCTGAGCTTCATTAACCAGCTAGGGGATCAGGTTCCTGAACAGTCAGGAGGGAACCATCGGTTAGATCGAGAGGTAATTAACTACGCTGTCGGTGTGTTGGAGGACCTAGGCCATAACGTTGCGTGTGTTCGGGCGCCTTTCGCTGAAGGCCGCCCGGTATACCCAAACTCCGCGATCCTAGATTTGACGCACGTGCAAATCGCGGTGCGCCACCCCGAGAGATGTCTAAACGACATTTGGCTGGAGCCTGCGCCCACGGAATCGAGGTGAATATGGTTAACCCTGAAAAAGCTGAAGAAATCTTGAGCGCGCATTTCAAGCAAATCACGCTTGACGAATTCACCGAGCTACGGGAAAGGTACGTAGGTGAACCGTCTCAAGCGTTGGTTCCGATTGCAGAAGCACCGGAACCGTTCGAGACGATCCTCTATCGTCCTCAAGCTGCCCAATTCGAACTGGAAGCCTATCTGGCGTCGGCTTTAACGGCGCTAAAACTCTCTGAACGGGAACGCGTTGACGAGGTTTCTGATATCGCTGAAATGGTTTGCCAAGACCTCGGTATCAAGCTTTACCAACCTAGAACCGTTACCGACCCTGTGAATAATCCGGAGGTACCTTCGGGAGATGTTTTCGATCTGGATCGGGAACGAGTTCTGGGGAGCGATCTGGTAATCCACATTGCAGATTATGCTAGTACCGGCTCGGGTGAAGAGCTGGACTTCGCACTAAACGCTCTCATACCGATAGTCCTGATAGCTCATGGGGAGAGCAAAGTTAGCCGAATGGTGACTGGGATCCCCGCTCTCAAATTGATGATCAAATACAATGATCTCTCCGAACTCGAGAGCCAATTGCGCGAGGGCTTGACGGAAATCCGTCCAGTATTGGTAGAGCGTAAATTGGCATTTTCGCAGTTCGAGAAGAACATTGTCGGCAACAAAATTAGAAGCCTCCGTGAGGACCTGCGATTAACCAGGGAGCAGGTCGCAAGCCAAATAGACGATCTGCTTTCAGTACAGCGAATTACGCAGATCGAACAGAATCTTGACAGCGTATCTAACCCCACGATCATGGAATTACGGTGCTTGGCCGCGATTCTTAAAACAACAGTGGCTGAGTTAGTGGAACCTGATTTGGGCGAACACGTAATCAAAATCGTGAAAGATCTGATGATGGGAAATGTCGCCGCCCGCTATGGGCTGAGTTCGAAAGACCAGAGAGCAATGGTGAGTTCTATGCTACACCGGTTGCTAGTGGCGCTCGACAATAGTTAAACAGTGATGTTGAATTTGATTGAGCCTGAACAGGCTTGTCAGCAATTGCTCACAGCAGTCGGTCATAGTGGTCCTCCAACTGACCTCGAAGCCGTTTGTTCCCTCTGGACAACCCTAAATGTTCATGAGGAAGATCTAGATCAGGCTGGCTACCTACTGGGTTTCGGAAGTCTTGGTGCCGACATTCTGATCCGCAGGGACCACCCCCTTTCAAGGAAAAGGTTTACTTTGGCTCATGAATTGGGTCATTGGACACTCGCAAACTTAGAGAAAGGGAACGTGTTGTTCGGCGAGGGGAACAAGAAAACCCTATCACTAAAGACACAACATAAGAGGCAAACGCCCGAAGAATCTTGGTGTAATAAATTCGCCAGTTGCCTCTTGATGCCAGATAGAGACATACGTAACTTTCTCAATGATTTGAGGCTGTCTAATTTGCCCCACGGCATCTCCTGTGGACATACCACTTTTAGAGTGTCCCAAGAGGCGTTCATATCGCGGATCTGCGAAGTAACTACGATAAGCGTGTTTGAAGTCGTAGACACAAACGAGAACCTTAAGATCCAACGGAAGTTTCTCAGCAAAACAGCAGCAGAGGGACCTGTTGGCCAAGCTGTAGAAGCCCTATTTGGTGAATATCGGAAGAACAACGTTCTGCCAGCTGGGCCTATAGCGTCACACGATCATAATGTAGATACGATTCTTACGCGCCGGTCGCTATATAGCCGGACTTGGCTGGTTACGGCTACGCCACTGAGTGAAAGCGAAAATTGAGGTGGACCCCATCGGTTGGACAGGATTAGGCCACCATTAAGAAACCATCTCATAACCTCAGGTACCACTGGCGGCGTTCCGGGGCAATCCGCACGCGAACTGGGTCAGGGCGACTCGCAGTAGGTAAACAAGACCTGACTGATGCCGTCTCAGGGCGTCATATCGGCCCCACCCGCTCGGGCGCGTCCCGGGCTGCCAGCAGGTACACGGGGTTGGGGTTCAGGGCGTACTCCCGCAGGCAGGCCTCAGTGAACTTGATCGAGTGGGCGCCGCCTGCGGCCACTACGCGGTCGATGAGCTCATCGTGGCTTTCTTCTGGCGCCTCCAGTTCTGAGCTGTCCTGGGCGGGCGCCCCGAGTACCACGTGTAGACTGCAGCGCAAGCCTGCCATGCATAACGGGCTGCCTGTCGAGAGTCTTCCCAGTCCAGGTACGGGGTCAGCTTCCGCAGGGCGCTGGGGCCGGTTACCGTGTGAACGTATGCAATCAGGTTCTTCGGGCTGGCCAGATAGATTGCGGCGAAGTTCCCTCTACCTGGGCCACCTGGCCTCAACCGGCCGGTCCATCGCCACCATCCAGCAGGCCCGCTCGGCCATCTCCCACTTTCACGCCGCCGCCAGCTCACCACTATCCCGAAGTCGTATTTATCGCGCACCATTAACCTTCTCAGAATCCGACCGCAGAGGCAGCAATGGGGCCAACCGTCAGCAACCCTCAGATTAACCGCCGTCCGCTTGCCGGATGGAGGGCGGCAGTACCATGCCCCCGGTGAGGCGACACCGAATCGGCGACCAGATGCCAGCGGTCAGGCACCCCGGTCCCGACCCGAGCGCCATCGCCCTCTGCCGGGACTTGGTGGCCGAGGCCGCCGTGGGTTGCGCCATCCTATTCGGCTCCCGGGCCCGGGGTGGCTGGGACGAGCAGTCCGACCTCGACATCATCGTCGTCCACCAGGGGGCCGGTGATGAAGGAGAGGAACGTGCCGTCGTTGGCCATGCCATGGGCCGGCTCAGGGAGCTCCACTACCCGGGCCATCTGGACTACGAAAGCCCGCACCGCGGGGTGGTGGACGGACTGATTGTGGAGACGCCGTAGGATTACCGCGCCCACCGCCGCACCCTGAACCACGTCATGGCCCGGGCTGCCCGGGAGGGCCTCGTCTTCTGCAGAGAACCGGGGACGGAGCACCGCTACCGCCACGACGGCGACACATCCAACGAATGGGAGCTGGTGACCAAGGAACGGCTCCGCCGCGCTGCCGAGACCCAGCAAGGCATCGAGATGTTGCGGGGCGTCGCACCCGGGTACTCGGAGGGAGACCCGCCCGCCCATCGGCACCGCACCAACGTCCACAGCAACCAGGGGCGTGATGCTTACAGCCTGCTGTGGAACTCGGGGGCGGCGCTCCTGTCCATCCTGAGCGTGGTGTACCCCCGGGACTCGGTGGCGGAGACGGCCCGGTCCATCGTCGAGCACGACGCCGGCTGGAGGCACGATTTCAGGAGCAACCTGGACCGCATCGACCAGTACTCCGGTTGCGGCTGCGAGGTGGTCGTCACCGATCCCATCGACGACGTGCCGGCCATGTGGCGGGAGCTGGAGGTGGACCGGGATGCGCTGTGGGACCGGATCCACGAACTCAGTGGGTACGACCTCGCCCTTGACCCTAGAGGAGCATGACAACCGGCACTGACTGAACCCCCGCGTCTTCCCGAAGCTCAATGCCAGATCATCCAAGCATACACCGGCAAGGCCAACGGCCAGCTACAGCAACCCTAAAATTGCTGACAGATGGCCGTTGCTGAGCGGCGGAACGCCCCGATAGACTGGAGACAGGCATCACCAGAACCAAACACCGCAGTGAATCCGATTATGGCCCAGCTCCGCGCCACCGGACCCTACTTGTGGGTCACATGGCTGCCCCGGCTGCTCTCCGGAGAAAGTTCCTGCGAATGGGCCACCTGGTTCAAGGCCCAGCACGAGGGCTGGAGCTGGAGCCGCATGCCCTCCGACTTCGACCAAACCGGCTGGCTCCTGAACCACACCGCCCTGCTGAACGAGCAGCGTCAGAGGTGGGAGCAGCAGGGCTACACGGTACTGACCGAAGGGCAGAACTCCTTCAACCTCCGGGGCAGCAGTGCCGTGCTGGCCGGCAAGCCCGACCTGGTCGCTAGGCGACGGGACCAGATAACGGTCATCGACACGAAGACCGGCCGTCCCACTCCGGCCCACACCGCCCAGGTGTTGATCTACATGTACGCCCTTCCCCGCGCCTTGGAACGCTACAAAGGGCTGAGCATCGCAGGCCAAGTGGCCTACCCCGAGCACGTGGTGGACATCCCGGCCGATACGGTCGACGGGAGGTTCGTCGAGAACCTGGGCGGCCTGATCCGCCGCCTGGCGTCGCAGATGCCAGCCAGGCGGGTGCCCAGCCCGGCGGAATGCCGCTTCTGTGAGATCACGGCGGCCGACTGCCCCGAGCGAGCAGGGGAGGTCCCTTCGGAAGAAGGCACGACCGACGACTTCTAACAAGCGGTGAGCCGGCTCACCGCTAACTCCCTTGGGCGGGACTACGCACTCGGAGACCTAACGGCAGAAGAGAAGGGCCTCCGCGAGCTGGTGGAGCTGTACGGCGAAAGGTTTGCCGACGCCGACTGGCGCTACCAGGAGTTCCGCTGCAAGCACCCGGTTCGCCAAGATCCGGGAGCCTGCAGGACATTACCGTTAATGCCCCTTACCGGACTCGACCCGCTCTTCGGAGGGGTCATCGGGTTTGTGCAGGTAGAGGTCCTGGTCGGCCACGGCCAGGGTGGGTTCGCTGAACATTTCGCAGCCGAAGTCCTTGCCGTAGGTGATGACGCAGCCGCCCAGGTTGATGAGGTGGCAGCGCAGGGGCAGGTAGCGGTCCACGTCGATGTGGGAGCCGTCCACGGACAGCGCGGTGTAGTCTTGGGGCACGACCGGCGGTGGGCGACTGCCCAGCAGGCCCTCGGGGCCGGTGCGGGCGGAGAGGTAGGGACGGCGGCCCACCGCGGCGGTGCGCCGGGCGGCCGCGTCGGCGGATATGTTGAGCCCGCGCTCCAGGGTGTCGGCGAGCCGCTGGGCGCGGGTCTGGCTGGCCAGGGCCACATCGTCCAGGGCGGACAGCAGCTGGCGGGTGGTCAGGCCCAGGTCCAGCGCCATGATGTCCCAGGGATGTGCCGGTGCGTGATGGGATGCGCGACGCGGTGGGTCATCAGGGGAGAACGCCGATGCGGAACTTCTTGGTGTCGCACTCCACGCAGACGGAGCGGGAGGCGGGCCGGCCGTTCTTCATGGTGACGATCTCGATGTCCTTGGACCCGGTGCGGGCCTTGCACTTGAGGCAGTAAATCTCGACGGGTTGGGACGGGGGGGTCATGGGCGGCGACTCCTGGGACGGGACGGGACCTGGGAATTGACGTCGCCATTGTAACCCGCCGCGGCGCTTCGCCTGACCTGCCGCGTTCTGGCGGGGCCGCCCAGCGGCAACACGTTTGGTACCACCACGACTGTCACCCCGGCCCAGAAGTCGGCCACTGAGGGATACCCACTGTGGACGTGTTCAGATGCGCCGGTGCAGTCCGTCAGTCATTGGCAGTCCGTCAGTCATTGGCATGGTTGTCCAACAGTCCGTTGCGCACCGCCCAGAACACCAACCCCTGCACCTTCTCCAGGCCCAGTTTCCCTTGGATGCCGTAGACAGCGTTCCGGACCGTGACCGGCCGGATTCCCCGCGCCTCCGCTATCTGGGCGTAGGTCAGGCCACGGGCGAACTGGACGAGTATCTCCCGCTCACGGTCCGTCAGGCCGGCCTCAGCCGCCGCATCACCCGCGCTTCCGTCGCCGCGTATCGCCGTGAACGCTTTTCTCACCATTTCAGGGGGCAGACGAAAGTCGCCCACAGCCGCGCTCCGCAGGGCCGAGAGCAACTGCTCCATATCAGTTTCCTTGAGCAGATAACCAGACGCGCCAGCGGCCACCGACTCCACCACGGCGTCCTCCGCATTCGATGCCGTCAGCATCACCACACGAACCTCTGAGGACGACTCCATGATCTCCCGGCACGCCTCCACCCCATCTTTCCCCGGCATGATCACGTCCATCAACACCAGGTCCGGCGAAACTTCGGCCGCCATCCGGACGGCCTCTTCGCCGTCCGCGGCCTGACCCACCACCTCGAACTCGCCGGACAAGTCCAGTACCTGCTTCAGGCCGATCCTCACTATTGCATGGTCGTCGACGACCATCACCCTGATGCGCTCGTCAGTTGTCATCCCAGTCTGCCTCCTTGCCTAACGCTCCCACGGTATCACGCACGTGATGGTCGCGCCGCCCATGGCGCCGCGCTGTTCCACGACCAGATGCCCGCCCAGCCGCTGGGCCGAACGGTTCATGTTGGCGAAGCCGTTGCCGCGCTCCGCGTAATCATCGGGAAGCCCAACCCCGTCGTCCGACACCGACAGGCTCACGACATCCTGGGCGAACTCCAGCTCAATGGCCACGTTGCCCGCCTCCCCATGGCGGTACGCGTTGGTGAGCGCGTTGTGCGCTACCGAGAAGAGCGCGCTCTTGACCTCCACGGACAGCGGCGGCTCGACTCCCGTCAGGGTCACGTTGACCGGCACCAACGTCACGTTGGTAAAGCTCGCAGCATGCAACCCGAGCGAACGGTTCAGCTCCCGGCCCTCGTAGATGCCGCCCACGTTTATGGGGTGTCGCAGCTCCAATATGAGCGACCGGCAAAGCCGGGAAGTCGCATCAAGCGTCGTCGTCAACTCGGCGTTTGAGCCGTCGGCCAGCGTCTTCGCGACGTTGACGCCCATGCCGATCATGTACGCCGACTGCGCCGCGGTGTCGTGAATGGCCTGCGACAGCTCGACCCGCTCATTCTGCATCACTCGCTCACGCTCCACCGCACGCTGCCACCGCATCCGCTCGAACCTGGTCGCCAGGTTTACCACCGCAACCACCGCGTACATCACCACCACCCGGGCCAAGAGCGCCTTCTCGTCCTTGGCCTCAATGTCCAATCCATCCCCCACGCTCAGGCTGAGCGCCACGTAGGCGACGGAAACAATCGTCACCCAGAGCATGTTGAACCGGAAGGAGGTGAACAGCACCGCCAGTCCGGCCAACGCCGGATAGTAGAACAGGTGCAGGAACCCGTGGCCGAAGCCGGTGCTCAACCACAGAACGGCAGTGATCACCAGCACGTCCACCACGTAGAGAGCCACCGGCCAACGCCAGGCAATCGGCCGGTCCGACCGGAGACGGTGGTGAAAGTACCCGTTGAACGCGGCCAGCGCCAGGAGCAGCAGCGGAAACGGAACGTACCTCACAACTCCGAAATACGTGTACGGCCGGTACGCCACCTCAAACAGCAGCACGGCGATCACAAGCCAGTGCGCCCTGACCGAAATGGTCGCCACGTACCGCAGACCGTCCGGGTCGAGCTGGCTGAGCGTCCAGCCGTTGCCCTGCAAGGCGTGGCTCGCCTCCGCGAATACCCGCCGGAGCCGGCTGGGGTGGGACCCGTGTGTCATGTCATCTCCAAGGCGTGAATCCATGTGGCGCCCGAGAGTTGCAACCGGGCGCTTCCAGCGCATCTCAGGGCAATCTAGCTAGAAGGCGCCTCGTCTGCCACAAGCAGAAGCGCCTGGCGGTCATGACGATAGTACCTGGACCGCGGCGCCATGGCTCGGCAATCTGGAACGTCGTCCCATAAACGTCCGCCCGTAACCGGTCGGTCCGTATCGATATCTGCCACACATCTCATGATCTCTATGTGCGTGCGGCAATGAATGCAGAACCCAATGTGGCAGCGCAGCCGGAGCCGGTCAAGGGGGCATTAGTACCCGCCGGCAAGGGTACGAAAGTAGCCTCCATTTTGGGAAAATCGAACCTTATGTTCCGTCAGCTGAGGCCGTAAAGTCTTTTGCCGTGGCTATTGGGCCGCGCATGGCTGAAAAAAACGCCTTGTTCTGACGGGAAAAGGGTATCCCGGCGTACGTTGCCGCGGCGCGGGATGCAACGGCGACGCCACACCACGATTGAAACCTGCTTCGTAGGAAGTACGTATCGGGAGAATATTGAAGACGAATATTGCCTTGGGATTGCGAACCATCGTAGTCGCGACCATGCTGATGGTCCTCGCTGTGCTCGCCGGCGCGGCTGGCACCGCAGACGCCGGCAGCCCCTCGGAGCAGCGGAAGTTCAAGACACAAATCCAGGGCAAATTCGACACGCCGGTCCTCGCGTCGGGCGTTTCAGTCCCGGCCGGCGCGGGATTCGGCGAGACGATCGTCGTCGCTCACAAGTGCGATTTCTCGTTCTTCACTGTGGGCAACTCGGCCAGCGCCGGAGTACAGGCGCTGGCCGAAGGTGGCGCTACCTCTGACTTCCAAGCGGAAGTCACTGCGGCCGTTGCGGCTGGAAACGCACAAGCATCGTGGACGGTCCCTGCTCCAGACTCACCCACGGGCAATAAGAATGGCCCGAACAGCGTTCCAGTAAAGGAAGAATTCAGTTGCCTCACGATCCTCGTCAAGATCAACCCGACCTCGGACTGGTTCGCGGGCGTCAGCTCCTACGATCTGCGAAGTGGAGGCACCTGGCCCACACCCGGCAACAACAACAACGTCTTCATCGACCTGTTCCCGTTCGACGCCAGCACCCTGGAGGGCACGGAGTTTGCGACCAGCACCACGGCAACATCACCGCAGGGCACGATCGCGAGCTTGCGCAACTCCGGCAAATTCAGCAACAGCAAGATCGCCCGGCTCAAGCTCCAACTCAAGGACCCAGCGCTCACCAGAGATGTGGCAGCCGAAGAAGCAATCGAATCGATCATCGTCACCTGGCGTGAAGTCGCCGCGGCCGGCGGCTACCACGTGATGTGGAAGTCGGGCGCGGAGGCCTACGATACCGATGGCACGTTCGGTCGCCGCCATGACGTCGTCGACGGCAAGACCAGGACTCATACGATCACCGGACTGACCGGTGGGGTGGAGTACGACGTCCGGGTCGTGGCCTACAACGAAGCCGGCCAGTCTGCACAAGATCCCACGTCTGAGAGCCAGGACTTCGCAATAGCCATCAGCCCGCCCGATCCCGACAACACGGTCCTGGTCGGCAATGCCACACAACGGTTTCCTCGCACTCAGACATTTGCAATAGGGACTAACGCGCATGGGATTACGCAATGGCAAACGCGCGCTCAGGCCTTCACGACCGGGGACGAGACGGCCGTCCTCAGCAGTGTCACGTTTACTGGCATCGAGAGAAAACTCGCGACTAGCGAATTCGACGTACACATCTATTCGGAGAACGGCGGCGAGCCAGGCGACCGGCTACATACGCTGACCCGGCCCAACTTTGCCAACGTGCCGCGCAACTCGGAGCAGCCGGTCACCTTCGGCACACCGGCCGGTGAAACGATCACGCTTGCCGCCAACACTACCTACTTCGTCTACGCCATAGCAGTCGATGGCGAAGTGCTGCTGCGACATACTCAGGACAAAGACGAAGACCCGGAGAGCAATGAAGGCTGGTCCATTTACGACAAGTGCATCATGTACACCACGGCAGGCGAAAAGGCAAACTGTGACTGGCATGCGGTAACCAAAGTCTACTACTCGCTGATGATGGTGCTCAACTCACCGTTGGAGGCCGACAAACCACAGTTTTCAATCACCGGATCGGAGGCCGTCGAGGGGTCCGGTGTCCAGTTCACGGTCAGCCTCAGCTCCGCCCTGAATGGAGAAGCCACTGTCGAGTACAGCACCTCCGACGGCACTGCGACTACGGCCGACTCCGATTACACCGCTGTTTCCGGCACAACGCTCACGTTTGCGGCTAACGAAACCGAAAAGACGATCACGATTGACACCGGTGACGACTCAACCGACGAGGACGACGAGAGCTTCAATGTCGTACTCAGCAGCCCATCCGGGAACGCGCAGCTGGGTCTCGTCGCCTCCGCCTCCGGCCTGATTATCAACAACGACCAGACCACCCAGACCGATGGCACGCTGAGCTCGATCACGCTGACCGGTTCAGATGGAAACACGATCGCGATCGCGCCGACCTTCAGTCAGTACAAGTTCCTCTACACGGCGACTGCGAACCGCGAAATCGACTCCCTCACCGGAGTCGCGACGCCGAGCACCAGCGGAACCGTGCAGAGCATCGTCTACGTCGGCGGCGACGAGGACACGGACTCCACGGCCTACGACGCCGCCTGGCCGCTCGTACCGGGCGACAATCTGGTCAAATTCATGGTCACCTCGCCCGACGGATCGCGAATCAAGATCTACAAGATTCATGTTGAGAAGGACGCCTCAACCGACGCCACGTTGAGCGACCTGACCCTCGTCGATGCCAACGGAACTGCGATCACACCGTCGTCCGCGTTCAGCTCGGCCACGACCGAATACACCGCGTTGGTGGGCGCCGCTGTATCGAGCGTCACGCTGACCGGAACCGAGAGCTACGGCGGCGCCGAGGTAAGCGGCGTCACCCTGGCCGGCACCGCGATCACCGACGACGATTTCACCGACGGCATCACGGTTCCGTCGCTCGTGGCGGGCGACAATCTGGTCGAGGTCACGGTGACCGCCGAGGATGGCACCACCGTCTTGATCTATCAGATCACCGTGACCCGAGCCGCCGGCTGGTCGGCAACGCTGACCGTGGGCGTCGACAACTCGTACGTGCCGCCACTCACCGGGTACACGCTGTGGGGAACCGATATCGGCGGGGTCTCCAAACAGAGTTTCGTCGTGGATGGATCGTGGTACCGCGTTGTTGGCATCATCCACTTCGCCGGTGGGCTTTACCTGAACGTGTCCAGGGAGCATCCCGGAGATTTCACGCTGACCATTGGAGATCAGGAATTCGTGGCCAGCGAGAGTTTGAAGCCGGCGACTGTGGCGGCGGGACGCTACTGGTGGGCGGTCGACGACATGGGTTGGGCTGACGGCGATTCGTTGGACGTCAGCATCGTTCCGGTGGCAGGTTCAGAGAGCCTGCCCGAAAGATCGTCACCGCCTCCGGCAGGGTACTTCATGAATATACCGGGGAGTCACAACGGCGTTGACCGGTTCACCGTCGGACTGAAGTTCACCGAAGACGTACCCCTGAGCTTCCGGACCCTGCGGGACCACGCCCTGTCGGCGACCAACGGCGCGATCACCAAGGCCAAGCGTGTGACGCAAGGCTCGGATCGTGCTTGGAATATCACGGTGCGGCCCGATTCAGCAGCCGAGATCGTCGTCACCCTGCAGCCGGACCCGGGTTGCGCGGCGTACGGGAGTATCTGTACGGCTGATGGAACGGAGCTGATCAACAGCCCTGCCGTCACCATTCCGGTAGGGCAATGATGAGGTGGGCGGGATGCGCCCACGACCGGAGAGGGCGCCGTCCACTGTGGCGGGCGCGGGAACCCACAGTGGCAGCCCAGTCGGAGCCGGTCAAGGGGGCATTAGTACCCGCTGGTAAGGGTATGAAAATAGCCTCCATGTTGGGGCAAGCGAACCTTACATCACGTCAGCGGAGGCTGTAGATTTTTCGGTTGTGGCTCTCGGGCCGCGCTTATCAGCATGGAACAAACCCCAACCTTTGGAAAGCCCCCGGGAACCGGATTTCCCCGGCAAAGGTTGGGTTAACTCAGGTTGGCATCGGCGCAATCGACCCAGGCACAACTGTCGAGGGCAATAACGCCGAGCGCACGTACCGTCCGTAACCCGGAGGGGGTTTGGTAGAAATGTCGGTCGCTCTGGGCGAGACGGTGGTGGCGCCGTTGCTGGACGACCCCCGTCAGCAGATATGAGCAGTCACAAGGGTGGGATAAAAATGTCCAAATATATGCAGTTTGCGAAATGCCTCAGGAACGCCAACGCTCCGCTGGTATTGAGCATCGCGGCCGTTCTGCTGTTGGCTTTGGCCGCTCTGGTGGGAACGCGAGGGTCCACACAAGCCCAGAGCTTGGACATGGAGACGGCCAAGTATGAAATCACGTTCACCGGGCTGTTCGATGGCGATGCGCTGTCGGCTGGAACCGCGGTTCCGGCAAACGCCGGATTCAGCGTCATGGTTGGAGGGGCGCACAACAGCAGCGTGGCCTACTGGAGCGACGGTGGCGCTGCCAGCTCAGGAATGGAAAGCCTCGCCGAGGATGGCGCAACCACCGATTTTCGCGAGGAGATTAACGCGTCCGTCAACGCCGGAAACGGTAAGCGGTCGTTCGTGTCCACCGGAACGGACCTGCCACCGACGGGAGACCGCGCCATCCTCTTCAAGACAACCAGAGACTTCCCCCTGGTCACGCTCGCCGCGAAGGTGGAGCCGTCGCCGGACTGGTTCGTTGGCGTGAGTGGATTGGACCTGCGGCCCAACGGAGAATGGGAGCGGGAGGTCTCCGTTGACCTCTATCCGTGGGATGCCGGTACCGAAGGTGGAAGCCAGTTCAGCGACGGCTTCCCGGCCACGAATCCGCAAGGGAGGATTTCGAGCCTGCGCAACACGGACAGGTTCTCCGATGGTCCCATCGCCAGGGTTATGTTCACGCTCCGGGAGCCGCCCAAGGTCAAGGGCGTAAGGGCCAACCCCGGGGACGGCTGGATCGACGTGTCCTGGAATAAGATAGACGTCGCGACCGGATACAAGGTGCAGTGGAAATCGGGAAGCCAGGGGTTTGGGAACGCCGCTTCTGACGGTCGGGAGGCGCTGGTCGAGGACGGAAAGAGGGTACGCCACGCCATACTGAGACTCACCAACGGAACGGAGTATACCGTCAGGGTGGTCGCGACCAATCCGATGGGAGAAGGGAGACCGTCCGAGCAGGTTACAGAAACACCAGTTGAGGGCACGGGCGAAGACATTCTGGTGAGCAATGTGGCCCAAAATACGGCGCTGACCGCTCCACTGACCATATCCGCTGCCACCCCCCAATATGTCCAGACCTTCAGAACAGGAGCACGGCCCGCTCCCCTGGGAGGCGTAATCCTGCCCGGTCTGAACAATGTGGAAAGCGGCTCCGAAATCAGCGTAAGCCTGTATTCGGAAAAGCGAGGAGCGCCTGGAACCCTCCTGAAAGCGCTGGTAGCTCCAGCGGCGTTGTCAACGGGCGCAGACGCGGTGTTCGCGGCTCCGTCGGGCACGGCGGTCAGCCTGGCTCCCAACACGACGTATATCCTCCAGATAGACCACGTCGCAGGATCGCTGAGCCTGTCCTTCACCAAGTCGGACGGTGAGGACCCCGAGACCGATACGGGATGGAGCCTGGGAGACGCCTGCCAGGCAAAAAACGCCGGGGCGAGCGCATTCTCAACCTGCCTGTTTTCCAAGGCTTTGCGGGTATCGATCGGCGGCCCATCGTCCGCCGCGCTGCCGGTGGTGGGCGTAGCTGACGCGGTGGCGACGGAGGGCTCGAATCTCGAGTTCACCGTTGCGTTGAGCAAGCCGGCCCCTGGCGAAGTCACGGTCCAATACGACACGGCTGATGGTACGGCATCCTCGGACGCCCAGGCGACTGACGGTGCGGACTACACGGCGGCAGCCGGCCAAACGCTGACCTTCACGGCCGGCGTCACCGAGCAGACGATCAGCATCGCCACCGGCGACGACACTGTCGACGAGGACGATGAAACTTTCACGCTGACCCTAAGCAACCCGTCGGAAAACGCGGCGCTGGGTTCGAGCAGCACGGCGTCCGGAACGATGGTCAACAACGACGAGACTGCTCTCACTGACGCTACGCTGAGCGCTCTCACATTGACCGATGGCAACGGCATCGCCATGCAGCTAACGCCATCTTTCGACCGCTACATCGGACTGTACATGGCATCCGTCGGCAATGATGTCGCCTCGCTCACCGCGTCGGCGACCAGGAATGAGAGCGGGGCCACGATGGTGTTCGTAGATGCCGACGATACCAGCACGCCGGGAGAGGCGGGATACGACGTTGAGGTGGGTAATAACCTGGTGAAAGTGATGGTCACCTCTGAGGACGGGAACCGGGTCAAGATCTACATGGTCAACGTGATACGGACCCCATCGGATGACGCCACGCTGAGCGATGCGACCCTGACCGACCCCAGCGGCACAGCCATCGACCTGAGTCCGGCGACCTTCAATCCCGGCACCATGAATTACACGGCCTCGGTGGACTTCGGCGTCGACTCGGCGACGGTTTCGGTGTCCAAAAATCACGGCGGTGCTTCGGTGCTGTTGATCACTGCAGACGGCACCCAGGCAGCTGAAACCGCCACAATCGACCTGGCGCCCGGGAACAGCTTCATCAAAATCATGGTGACCGCCGAGGATGGCGTCACGTCGTTGATCTACAACCTGTTCGTCACGCGGGTGGTAACCGGTCTCGAGATTGATGCCACGCTGAGCGGCTATGCGCTGGTGGATTCCGACGGAGCGGATGTGTTGCTCTCAAGCACATTTGGTCCAAATGACACTCTGTACTACGCGTGGGTGCCGAACGACATCACGTCGGTGACGGCGACAGCGACCCCAACTCGCAGCGGCTCAACGCTGGCATTCCACGACGGGGACGCCACCGGTACCCCGGGCCAGGTCGCGCGCGACCTGGAGGTCGGCGGCAACCGGGTGAAGGTGATCGTCACATCGGAAGACGGCCTCGTCAACCGTATCTATATCATCCTGGTGCAACGGGCCGCGTCCGACGCCTCCAGCGACGCCACGCTCAGTGCCCTGACCCTGACGGATGCCAGCAACACGGCTGTTGACCTGACGCCGGCGTTTTCCGCCGGCGCCAACGACTATACGGCAGCTGTCGCCAACGAAGTCAACTCGGTCGGGGTCGTGGCGACTACGACCGATACCGGCGCCGTGGCTCTGATATTCAGGGAAGACGGCACTCATGAGGATCTTGATGCAACGGCGGGCCTCGCCGTGGGTGAAAATCTCATCAAGGTCATGGTGATCGCCGAAGATGCCAGCACGACTGATATCTACAACGTAACGGTAACCCGCGCGGCGTCGGAGAACTCGGACGACGCAACCTTGAGCGACCTGTCGCTGACGGACGACTATGGGACGGCCATCGATCTGGTCCCCGCTTTCGATCCCGCCACCGCCGACTACACCGCATCCGTGGCAAGCGACATTGAATCGGCCACGTTGACGGCGACGAAGAACCATAGCGGCGCCACTGCGGTCATCATAGAAGCGGACGGTACCAGCACCGCGGATGCGGCAACGGTTGACCTCGGCGAGGGCAGCAACCTGATCAAGGCCATGGTGACCTCCGAGGATGGTACCGACTCCAGGATCTACACCGTCACGGTGACGCGGGCCGGCTCGGCAGATGCCACCCTGAGCGACTTGGTTCTAGAGGAGTCCAACGGATCAGAAATCCTGCTGTCTCCGTCGTTTGCGTCGGACCAGGGTTTGTACACGACCCTGGTCGCCAGCGCTGTCGAGTCTCTGACCGCCACGGCGACGAAGAACCACGCCGGGGCCACGGTGGTGTTCATCGGAGACGACGATACCACGACCCCCGAGGAGACGACGCAGCATCTTGTGGTGGGCAGCAACCTGGTCAAGGCGATGGTGACCGCCGAGGATGGCGCCACGATCAAGATCTACATGGTCACCGTGACTCGGGCCGCCTCCGGCGCTTCGTACGACGCCGCGCTCAGCGCCCTGACCCTGTCGGACGCCAACGGGTCGTCCATTGAGCTGACGCCCCAATTTGATACCGATACCACCAACTACACGGCCTCAATCCCGTTCAGCGTTGACCAGATCACCGCGTCGGCAACGAGAAGTCACTCCGGGGCATGGGTACTGGTATTCGGGCAGGACGGCACCAACGCTCAGAATCAGCGGACGCTGGACCTTGACGTGGGTGCAAACCTCATCAAGGTGATGGTGACCGCCGAGGATGGCGCCACGTCGAAGATCTACATGGTCACTGCGACGCGGGCCGCCACCGCTTCGGACGACGCCACTTTGAGCGCATTGCAACTCGAAGGGGATGGCGGGGCCACCGTCGACCTGACGCCCGCATTCGATCCAGCAACCGCCACCTACAGTGCGGAAGTTGCCCACTCGGTGCGGTCCATCGATGTGACGGCGGTGGAAAATTACAGCACGGCTTCCGCCGTGATCATAGAGGCGGATGGTGCCAGCACGCCAGACGTGGCGACAATCGGCCTGGACGTGGGCGACAATCTGGTCGAGGTCACGGTGACCGCCGAGGATGGCACCACCGTCTTGATCTATCAGATCACCGTGACCCGAGCCGCCGGCTGGTCGGCAACGCTGACCGTGGGCGTCGACAACTCGTACGTGCCGCCACTCACCGGGTACACGCTGTGGGGAACCGATATCGGCGGGGTCTCCAAACAGAGTTTCGTCGTGGATGGATCGTGGTACCGCGTTGTTGGCATCATCCACTTCGCCGGTGGGCTTTACCTGAACGTGTCCAGGGAGCATCCCGGAGATTTCACGCTGACCATTGGAGATCAGGAATTCGTGGCCAGCGAGAGTTTGAAGCCGGCGACTGCGGCGGCGGGACGCTACTGGTGGGCGGTCGACGACATGGGTTGGGCTGACGGCGATTCGTTGGACGTCAGCATCGTTCCGGTGGCAGGTTCAGAGAGCCTGCCCGAAAGATCGTCACCGCCTCCGGCAGGGTACTTCATGAATATACCGGGGAGTCACAACGGCGTTGACCGGTTCACCGTCGGACTGAAGTTCACCGAAGACGTACCCCTGAGCTTCCGGACCCTGCGGGACCACGCCCTGTCGGCGACCAACGGCGCGATCACCAAGGCCAAGCGTGTGACGCAAGGCTCGGATCGTGCTTGGAACATCACGGTGCGGCCCGATTCAGCAGCCGAGATCGTCGTCTCCCTGCAGCCGGACCCGGGTTGCGCGGCGGACGGGAGTATCTGTACGGCTGATGGAATGGAGCTGATCAACAGCCCTGCCGTCACCATTCCGGTAGGGCAATGATGAGGTGGGCGGGATGCGCCCACGACCGGAGAGGGCACCGTCCCACTGTGGCGGGCGCGGGAACGAAACAGATTGACCACGCCTGTCGGTTTTGCGGCATGGTGGTGAGCGACATGGGTTACGCCGGAAAGGGTGACGTGGCGATCGACCCAACGTCGCTCCAACTGCGAGTATGCCGGATCTTTGGTTTCCACTTGCTCCTAATTTATTCCCTATTCACCGCAGGTACCGGTTGACGTGAGGGATGCTGAGAATTCACGTGGCAGTGGAGGGCGAACTTCAAGAGGTGATTCAGCGCGGCGAGCGAGACCGAGAAGACGGTCGCAACGCCGGTGCTGGACTACGCCAATGAGGAATCGTGATCAACGACACCGATAGTCCGGTTAGTCGAATACCCGAGCCGCGGGAGACTGCGGAAATCCGCATGGCCGACGGCGCGTCCATCACCCTGCGTCGCCACGGCAACCCCACCGGGCCACGGATCATGTTCAGCCACGGGAACGGGCTGGCTGCAGACCTCTACTATCCCATGTGGAGGTTGCTCATGGACCGCTTCGACCTCGTACTCTGGGACCTCCGCAACCATGGCTGGAACCCGGTGGGAGAGCGTCGGGGGCATAATATGCCAACCTTCGCCAGCGACAGCAGGACAATTGCCGAGGCGACCGATATTCACTTCGGAGCAAAGCCTCGCATTGGCGTTTTCCACTCTGTAGCGGGCATCGCGGCCCTACTGCATCAAGTCGAGGACGAAGACGGTTATGCCGGCCTGGTCTTGCTGGACCCGCCGATATGCCATCTTGGGAAAACGGTGGAGGAACTGTTGGAGATTGGCGATGCGACGGCGGAGCGGACGCGGCGGCGCAGAAGGTTATTCGACAGCTGGCAGGAATACACCAATTCCGTCGGGCGCTCCCTGATGTTTCGGCTCATTCCAAGCGAGACCCGGGACCTGTTGGCCCAAACCACGCTGCGCGCGTTGTCGTCGGGAGGATATGAGCTGTGCTGTCCGCCGGAATACGAGGCCCAGATCTACGAATATTGCTTCGGTTGGTCAATGCAAGTCCATCACGAACTGGAGGGCCGGGACGATTTCTGCCCGATCACGGGTCGATTCCGGTAAGGGGCAGGATCGTACGCTAAGGGGAAAGGTGCCGGTTGAGTGTGCGATAAACGGTTGGTCTTGAGACGGATAAGAACTCGGCGAGATCGCTGAGGGATTACTCGCCCTTGGCATGCATGCGGCAGATCAAGTGGCTGATCGGGTGCAACGAGCATACCATCTACTTGATATCCGGCCGGTCTACCCGCCACCCGTTTACTGCGGCGGCCGATACCCTGCAGGCCAGCGTGCCGGAGGCGGCCTGGAGGTTCTACGAGCAGTCTCCAAATGCGTCGCCGGGAGAATTTCGCAGAGCGCACCCTCGCGTGCCACTGTAGCCGCTTCCGGACTGACGGCCAACCTGATGATCGGCTAGCTGAACGACCCCGATGCTCCCCGACAGATTACGGGTCGCGCCCGCCGGATGGGACCCAACGGATATGGAGACCAGGAAGGCACTACCATTACCCTTGAGGAACTCATCCCGCTCACCCACGAGACAGGTGAGCGGCTGGACGAATAGTTTGCGAGCCAGCTGGTCGGGTTCCTGGGGCCCAGTTGCCCGAGTTGAGCAAGATCATCGGCGTCGCGACCTTGGTCACCAACCGCATCAACAGCTTCGTCGTGAAGGACGTCGGCGAGCTGGCGGTCTTCATCACAGGCAAGCACCTGGGATGGATCAACTGGTTCTGCGCAGGGTTGGGTGCCAGCATCAGCCTGATACAGCTGGGGATCAGCCCGCCGCCGTAGTTGTTGAGCAGACCGCGGAGCCCGTTACTCTGCAAAATCAGCCCGTTACTCTGCAAAATCAGGGGACTGGAGCACACCAAGAGCCACAAGGAACGCCTCTCCCAGTCGCTCAGGCTGGACGAACTCCAGCACGTCATTTGGCGTATGAATCCGGGAGACGTCGGGACCGTACAGCAAGAGCACCGGCACGCCTGCGCTTTCGAAGGGCTGATGGTCGCTGGAAGCCCACGCCGGCAGGGACTGGGCTGCTGATTTCACACCCAGGTCTTCCGCCACCTTCAGAGCCAGCTCCGTTAGGCCTTCGTCCCCTGTTGCCGCAAGCAGGTCGCCGGTCGCCACCACGTCGAAATTCAGCATGGCCCTGATCCCGGCCAGCTCCTCATCACTCAGAGACTGGACGTAGTGAATGCTGCCGAACAGCCCTATTTCCTCCGCGCCGAAGGCAACGAACCGGACCGAGAAGGACAGGGACTCATTGGCCAGTGCTTCGGCCAACGCCAAGACGACGGCGATGCCGGAGGTGTTGTCGTTGGCCCCGTCCTCCGTTTGCGGAACGACGTCGTAGTGTCCGCCGACAATGACCAGCCCGTCTCCGGTGCCTTCCAATTCGGCGACCACATTCTGGGATTCGAGCACCTGGGTTTCTATATTTACCGACAGGGTCACCTCCGAGGATTGCGCCATTGCATAAAGCTGTGCGCCAATCTGGGGCTGAGGGAGGATCAAGGCCGGAATCGGGACTTGTGCCCCAAACAACGGCGCGAATTGCTCCATGCCGGTAATGTTGCCAGTAATGACAGCTGCAGAGGCTCCAGCGGCCGCCGCGGTGTTGACCCTCTCCAGCAAAGACTGAAGGGTAACAGGATTGTTCACCGCGAGGTCTTCCTGGTGCAAGAGCGCAATCTTTCCGGTTAGGTCCTTTCCCGGACCCTCTTCCCCCACTGCAATGGCGGTGCCGGTTTCAAGACCCCCTCCGGGTGTGGTGGACAGGATCAGCCCAGGAGACTGGGCTTGAATCGGAGACTCGACAATGATTTGGGCGTTCTCGCCGCGGGTCTGGATATACCGCTGAACGTCGAAGAACTCCATGGTAAAAGACTGAATTTCCGCCGAGTAGCCCATTGTGTCCAGCCGCTCCCTCAGGTGCTCGGCGGCCTGGAGTTCCTCAGGTGAGCCGGCCTCCCTGTGCCCCAGTTCTTCCACCAATTCAGTGACGAGGTCGTAAACCTTTTCCGACGCTGCCTCGTGTTCCTCGGAAACGTACTGCGCGACAGGAGGAGGCGCCGGTTCAGCGGTGGCCGCGACAGTCGGTTCGGGTAAGGGCGTATCCATAGGAACAGGCGTGACAGCCGGTAAGGTGGGAGTCGGCGGTTCGGCCGTCCCGGTGGGCGGCAGCACAGCAGTAGCGGGAACCGTAGTGGCGGGCGGCTCGGGCGTTGCGGGGGAGGCAACGACGGTCTCAGGCGGCGGCGAGGAGGGGCCCGGCGCCTCCGTGGGCGTCCCGTCGGAACAGGCTACGGCGACAGCGACGAGGAGCAGGGATGCCAGGATGACAAGCGGGCCGTTCACCATTCGGGACAAGACCGCACGCAGGTTGATATTCAACATATTTTCTTTTTCCTTCAAACATAGAGGCCGCAACTTACAGCAAATGCATTGCCAGTTCAACTGTAGTGCGATGCCTTACTCGAACCCATCGAGGGAGAGCCTTGGGGACAGCTCTTGAGGAGGCCAGGGTGGGCTCCTTTGAATCCGGGATAACGATTTTGGAACAGAAAAACGCCCGGACAAAGACTATCCAATAGATATGCGACAGAACAACCCCGGCACCATGCGCATAGTTTTTGACGACCACCGCTTGGTGGCCAATGCCAACCTGCTCCCGCTGGCCACCTTCGCCCAGCACCTGGACTGCGGGAACTCGTCGATCATCACTTCAACCTCGGCTGCTCGTCAGTGCGGGCGAACAAGGGCTTCGATGAGTGGGGCGAACTCTTGGGCGACACTGTCATCGCATCGGAGGTCCTGGAGCGGCTGTTGCATCACAGACACGTTCTGAACATCCGGGGGCAGCTCCAGGCTCAAGGAGAAACACCAGGCGGGACTCTTCTCGTCGCAATAACATCTCGCCGCTTCTCCAGATGAGGCCGGCGACAACTGGATACCTCCCGGCAACCGGACCAGCGTATCCGATCAGGAACGCTGCTCCGGGAGGGTACCGCCGCAGCGCTGCACCGATGGGCCGTCGGCATGGCTCCCCATACCCTGGATCTCGAGAACACCCCCGCCATCAACGAGGACGCCGGTACAACCTTCCGCAGCCAGCTGGAGGCCCGGCGGGCGGCATTCTTCGACCAGCGCAGGATTGTGTGGCAGTACGAGTTGGTCCGGTTCAGCGGCTGGACCTCCGACTTCCGGCTCGTACTAAACGGCGTTGAGGCCTACGCCGAGGTCAAGCCCGTGAGCGAGTTTCCCATGGACGCGGCCCAGCGGGTGCTGGGCGCCGGCTGGACGGGTGATATTCTGATTCTGGGCAGGGAGTCGCGCCACGCTTGGCGTTACCGTGGCGACGGATGGACCCCGGTGGATCTGGCCGCGTGAAAGCCGCCGTCCGTAGCGGTGGCCATCGCCAACTTGAGCAGCATGAGCACGGCCCAGGTAGTGAGAGGGGGAAGCTGGCAATCCCTCGAGCCTCTCCAGAACACGCCAGCCGGAACGCGCCGGAATTTCCGCGGGAGCTACAGGCCGACGCGGGTGAACTAGATAACCCTGTCTCCCCGCCCTGGCGTGGACTCGCTGTCCGGCTCACCTGCCGCCCCGGGCAGCGGGGTCAACATCACGCGCCAACGGGGGGTTTCCTTGGACGCCTCGACCAAGAGTTCCCCCAGCGGGACATCGATGTCGATATCGTCCAATTCGAAGTTGAAGGCGGCCCTCACGTGGGCCGGGCATACGAGGCCCGCCGTGGCGTTGTTCTCCCGTCCCACTCGCCTCAGTTCCTCGCGTTCGGCGACGGTCATCTTCAGCCGGCGGTGGCAGCCGGGAATGGCGCATTTGAGCGGGACTGTTCTGGGCATTTCCCCAATATTACAACAACAGCCCAGGGGTTTCGGGCATGCGCGCAAAGAGTTCAGCGTCAACGTTTATCTTGCTTGCGGCGCGGGAAAATCCCTGAATCCAGGTGGTCCTGGGCGTAGGCACGCACAGCAGAAAGGGCCCCTTAAACGCTGAAAACGCGGTTCGCACAACCGGTGTTCCGTTGAGCCGATGTAACCAGGGGACAGAACGGACCCCGTCTGCCAAGTGTTGACGACCAAAGGGTAATGACCCCCGTGCGCCGGACTGCGGCTCAGGCCCTCTCCTCCGGGTGGGAGTTTTTTGACTGAATGTCCACCCAACCCCGCCGGTCTGCCCGCTCCGGGCTCTCCATGCCCCGGGGATCCCGCTCCCTGGGCAGCCGGGCCGTCGCCAGGATGGCCTCCACGGCGTCATCCGGCAGCGCCGGAGCCTGAACGGCCGGCCCCGTCGGTTCTGGCGGGGAGGACCGGCCACGGTCAGCCGGACCACCATCGACTCAGTGCACGAGACCAGCTCCGCGGCGCGGTGGGCGGCCCCCGATGGCGGACACCGCCTGCCGCACCGTGGAAAGACCGGCACCCCGTCCCACCAGGGCCGTGAGGTATTCGGCGACGCCCTTGACGCGCAACCACATGGGAACCCCGATAAAGGGGGCGAGAACCATCCGGAGCTGCCTTGCAACCGCTCTGGCGGTGGCCGTGTACTGCTGATAGCCACAGAGGCCGGAAATGAAGAGCAGAGCGGACCGCGCAGGAAATGTATGGGCACAAACAGAAACTAACCCGGCCCTGCCGGTCTGTCTCCATTTGTCAACACGCCCTGGGCAATAGCAGAGGCCAGCCCGTTGGCGGCGTCAGTGGTTTACTCCGAGCCATCCAACAGGCCGACCCGAACCGCCCAGACCACCATCTCAGTCTTGGAACCGGCCCCCGCCTTGTGCTGAACGCGGTCCAGGGTATTGCGCACCGTGGACTGACCGATCTCAGCGGCGTCCGCAATCTGGGCGTAGGACAGACCCCGGCAGAACAGGCGCAGTAGCTCCGTCTCCCTTGCGGTCAACAGGTCCGGTCCCCGGAGACCCTGCGCCGCAGGGTCTTTGCGCATCAACATCGCGGCCCGCTTCAATGCGTCAGCCGTCAGGCTCACCCGGCCCTCGGCTATCTCCTGGATGGTTCCCACCAGCTGTTCCACCCCGGAGTCCTTCAACAGATAGCCACTGGCACCCGCGGCAATCCCCTCGATGACCGCATCAGGGGCGGTCGACGCGGTCAGCATCAAGATCCCGATGCCAGGCATCAGGTCCATGATCTCGCGGCAGGCGTCCACGCCACCCTTCCCCGGCATGACCACGTCCATGATTATGACGTCCGGCGCCACCTCGGAGGCCAACCGGATCGCCTCCTCCCCATCTCCGGCCACCCCCACAACATCAAACTCAGGGAAGTGCTGCAACAACCGCCGTATGCCTTCCCTGACCACAGGGTGGTCGTCGACCACCATCACGCGGATTGGTCCATTCTCAGGCATGTCAGTTTCCTCCACTGTGCAGTCCCAGAGGAATCTCGCAGGTCACAGCCGTTCCTCCCTCCGGCCCGGCCGGGCCCACGAGGAGCCTGCCGCCCATGCGTTTCGCATCCGCCTGCATGCCGGCAAAGCCTCGACCACGCTCAAAATAATCATCAGGGAGACCAACCCCGTCGTCTGAAACGGACAGCCGCACAAGATCGCCCCGAAACTCCAGCGTCACCTCTACCCGGTCCGCACGGGAATGCAGCAGGGCGTTGGCCAGGGCGTTGTGGGCGACGGAAAAGAGCCGGGACCGGGTCTCAACCGGCAGAGGAGGTTCATCCCCCAACTGAACCACCTCAACCGACACCGAGGCTATGCTCCCCAACCTCTCGGTATGAACCCCAAGCGTCTTCCCCAGTTCCGTTCCTCCGAAGATCAGCCCCCCGTCAATAGGCCGCCGGAGCTCCCAGATCAACGATTTGGACACCATGGACGCGGCTGCCAGTGTCTCGTTCAGTTCCTCATTGGACTCTTCCGCAAGAATCCGGGCCATGTCTATGCCGAGCCCGAGCACATAGGCGCTCTGAGCCGCTGTGTCATGAATGGCCTGCGAAAGTTCAACACGCTCCTGCAGGAGGGCCCGCTCACGCTCCCCCAACCTGCGCCTTCTGGTCCGTTCGTACCGGGCGACCACAATGACCGCCACGACAACGCCGTACATTGCCGCCAGCCGGGCGGACAGTACCACCTCATCATCGGCCGCAAAGTCGAGTCCTGAACCCTGGGTCAGGCACCAGGCCCCGTAGAACGCCGCAACCGCCGTGGTCCACACGAGGCTGAGGACGAAGGACGGGCAGATGACCGCCACCAGGGCCAGCGCAGGGTAGTAGGCGAGATAGTGGAAATTGTCGAACCCGGCGTCCGAAACGATGGACGCCGTGATTATCACGAAATCCGTGATGCTGAGGAAAAGGACCCAAGACCAGGTGACGCTCTTACCGGAGGCCAGCCGGCGGTGCACCCAAGCGTTGCAGCCGACCACCACCACATGGAGGAGGATGAACGGAATGTATGTGCCGCCGTTCAGCTCCGGCTGATAGACCGCCTCCACCATCACGGCTACCCAGACGACCCAGCGCGCCCAGACGGAAACCCAGGCAGCGTACCGCAAACCCTCGGTGTCCGCCCGGGCGCTCTCAAGCGACTCCGCCAGCGCACTCTGGAAGCGCGCTTTCAGCACGGGTAACTCCGCTTTCTTCAAGACAAACAAAGTAACTCACCTGCCCAGCCGGGACGGCAGGTTTCCCCTTTCCACCATCCGCCCCCAACCACGACGGAAGACCCGAGTCTTTCCGAGTTGAACGGAACGGAACGCCCAGAGTGTACTCATCAAGACAGTCACATGACAGACAACTTGGCACGTGCTGATTCGTTACCAGATTATCCAACAGATGCGTCAGTGCGAATGAGCCTTTATCCCGTGAGGGAATTGTTGCATCCTAAAGTATCAATGAACCATCAGGCGAGGCCGCCCGGAGACTCCAGCGACCGCTGGAGCGAGAGCACGCCGCGCTACAGACGAGACCGGTCCCGGGAATACCGGGCCGGTCTTCCAATTGCAGCAAGACTGCCGCGACGCAATGAGCACCGCCCAGCATTTTCACCATCGAAGCTGAGAAACAAGAACTGGACCGCCACACGACTGATCTTTCACATAACGGCGGCCCTGCTGCTCGGGGCCACGGGACTGCTGACCCTGGGACCGTCCACGGCCTGGGAGCTCAACGCCGACGAGGGCAAGACCGTCAAAGTGAAGGTGAGTTTCACAGGTGATGATGACAACGACGAGAGTCTGACCAGCGTGGCGACGGCAACAGTATCCGGCGCGCCCAACAACCCGGCCACCGGAGCGCCGAGCATCACCGGCACTGCACAAGTCGGGAGACGCGTACGGCGGATACTTCGGGCATCGCTGACGCTGACTGACTGGGAACGCAACATTCAATTACCAATGGCTGGCCGACGATGTGGGGTTCCCCCGCAGGCGCGGGGATGAACCCGACGAGGAACGGTGGAAAGTCAACCGTAAATCCCTCCACCCGGTTACCCAAAGTATTAGGAGAGAAACTTGGTTTCAGCTCACCTCACGAAGTTCAGGTCAACCATCCTCGCAGCGGTCGCACTGCTGGCGATAATCGGAGCCGTAGTGGCCCTGCCGGATAGCACAGAAGCAGGACGGAAGCCGCTGTACATCACTTCCGTTGACATGACAATAACTCCCACAGCGGACGCCACCAGGGATAACAAAGAGGTGGACATGTCCTTCACCTGGGGAGCGCCCAGTAGAGCGACCGGTTACAAGGTCGACAGACGCCACCGCGTCGACGTCGAGTCGGCACGTCCTGGTGAAGCCGATTGGTCAAAGTGGGAAAAGGCGAAATATATATCACATACGGACAGACGTACGACTATCGAGGAGACTTACACCTTCTACAGAGCCGGCACACAGGTGGAATGGCGAATAAAACTGAAGGACAAGAACGGCAAATGGGGCCTCCCGCGCTATGTCTCCGTCAGCTGGGGTCTCAAGGAAAAGAACCAGTATCAATACGCGATTAAAAGGGAGTGGTTCCCCTGATGCCAAGCAGGGTTCAATAAGACAGATACATTCATGAACTGGGGGAGGCTCGTCGTAATCCACAGCCTCCCCCCTTTCGGACCCCCAGGGCCGGCACGAGCCGACCAATTACTGCTGCCGATACCAGCCAAGCCCAACCAGGCAGGCCACTATTGTCAATGCTGGAATAGAAATGAGCCAATTCAGGGGGAATACGCCATCGGAACCAGAGTAGAGCAGTCCACACCAGTGGCCCAATTTCTCGGCGCCCCCAATTTCTCGGCGCCATTGACAGTGGACATTGCCGCAATCAACCCGGGCACAAATGTCAGGGGTATCAACCCTGAGCGCAAGAATCTTCTTTACCGAAAGGATATTTTGTAGAAATGCCTATTAAACCTGCCATCAACCAACGCAATGCACTCATCGGCTCGCTCATGGTCTTTCTGGCCTTTGGGTTGATGTTCGCCTCGCCCTTCCAAGTGGAAGCGGCCGCCCCCAACAGTCCAACCAACCTGGTCGGACGGGTAACCCACAACGATGTCACCCTGTACTGGGACGCTCCCACGGGCGGCGCCAGTCCCACGAATTACCGGATATTCCGGCGCAACAACAATGTGAACCCCAGTGGGGGCTTCGAGGTCCTGGGGACATTAAGCGGCATAGACGGCCCGCCCACATCATTTCGGGACTCCAACGAAATGGGAGGCAGGCGGAACTACGACTACGCTGTTGCCGCCGTCAACGACGACGGGGAAAGCGGAAAGACAAACACCTTCAACGCACTGGTGTCGGCCAACTATATAAGCGATGCCGAGACCTGGAGGAGCCATAGCTTGACCGCCACGCGCTCCAGTGGCCAGGTGACCCTGAACTGGGAAGTCATCAGCACCGCCAGGGTTCTGGGGTACGAGATCCGCCGCAAGACAGCAAGTGGACAGTGGCAGGTTCTTGTGGCAAATACCGAATCCACCGCCCGGACGTATAACGACAGCGTCGGGAGCGGGAGATATAGATACAAGGTCCGAGCCCACTATGATCCTCTGGTTGTTGACGAGGATGGGGGCAGGGTGACGAGCCGGAAAGGAAAAGTCTCCAACCGTGTCTGGGTGAACTAAACCAATACCAAGGTGGGATGTGCATTTCGGGGAGATTGACGATGACCGAAAGGACTCCACGGCACCTCATATCACCTTCAGGCCCCAACTGGATGGGCACCGATGGTGCGGTCTAGCGATATGTACATTTCACCTTGGCTTTAGTTTAGATATGTTGTCCAACCCTGCCATCAGACGCCGGAACGCACTCATCGGGACGGTGATGCTCGCCCTGACCCTGGGGCTGGCGTTCGCCCTGCCGTTCCGGGTGGAAGCGGCCCCTCCAAACGCGCCAACCAACCTGATCGGTTTCGTCACCTCCCAGGGGGGCACCCTGACCTGGGACGCTCCCAGCGGCGGTCCCCAGCCCGACGCATACCGGCTACTCAGGCGCAACATCAAGAATGATCCAAACGCCCCGTTCCTTATCCGCTTGGACGATATGACCGGCCCGCCCCAGTGGATCAGAGACTCCAACTCCATGGGTGGAAGTCGGAAGTACGAGTACGCCATCGTCGCGCTGAACGGCGATGAAGCAAGTGAGCATTCCAACTATTTCACCGCCTTGGTACCTGCCAAGGGACTGAGCAACGACAATACCTGGAGGAGCCATAGCCTGACTGCCACACACTCCGGTTCCCAGGTCACCCTTAATTGGGAGGTTATCAGCACCGCGGGAGTTCAAGGGTACAGGATCCGCAAAAAGGTGGGTGGGGGTAAGTTCACCGGCCTTGTGTCTAACACGAGAAACGGCGAACGGACATACATCGACACGGATGTCCAAGCCGGGAAGACCTACACGTACCGGATCCGGGCCCACTACGAGTACGGCAGCATGAAGGGCAAGGGAACGACCTCCGCACCAGCCCAGGTCGCCGTGCCCTAATACGGGGTTCGTCGGGGCCAGGGGTCCTTTCGACCAGTGGGACAGAATCCCCATCATCATCCGACCAGTCGCCGGGTTTCGGCGCCGCCAGTCAACAACAACCGCCCCGCCCATCCTCATATCCGATGGGCGGGGCGGTTATCTACATCTATGGACACAACCCTGCGACGAGACTCCGGCGGGGATGGAACTCCTCCAACCGGGAGTAGCCGATCAGGTCCGGGTCCGCCAGTAGGCCCACACCCTAGCGGGTCCGGGCAGGAAGCCCGACCTCAGACCCCCTGCCCCGGCGCCTCCCCTTCGGGAGGAGGCGCCGGGGGCCAGTCCGGCGGAAGCCGGTGCCCCCTCCGGTTCCCCGCCGTCGCCCATCCGGTAGACGGCAATGATCAGGCTGCCCCCGACGACGAACGCCATGTAGGCGTACAGGCACATGGCATGCCACATGTAGCCCACGTTGAGCCGGTCCAGGGCCTCCTCCCTCGTGAACCCCATCTCCGCAAAGTCGATCTCCCAGGAAAACAGGAGATTGTGGTCGGGAAGGACCATGGGCAGGTCCGGGGACACATATATTGCCAGGATCACGGCCAGGCCCACGGTCCCGCACAGCATCGCCGCCCAGGCCACGACCGGGAAGATGAGGCGGCGGTCGCCCTCGCCGGTGGTCACGTCCGGGTCCCGGAGGACCAGGAGCGAGGTGAAGACGATGGCGATCACCGACACCACGAAGGCAAGCTGGAGGGTCACCGAATAATTGGTGATCACCGCAGACGCCACGAAGACCAGGGCCGACGGGGGCAGGACCACCCTCTGGGCCCTGACCAGTCCGCCTTCGTTCCCGCCGCCCCGGTACTGCCATCTCTGGAGGAGGTGGAAGAGGAGCCCGGCCCCAGAGGCCAGGGCGAGGTTAACCAGGAGAACCAAGAGCGCCGGCACCCAGGTGCCATTTATCCCGTCAAGGACATGGAAGTTGTAGTGGTCCAGCCCCAGGGGGGCGAACTGGAGGAGCGGGGTGGTGAGGACTATGAATATCGACACCCAGAAGAACTCCCTGAGTCCGGCCTGTTTGTCAGGAAAGAGAAACCCCTGGACCAGCACCAAGGCCATGGCGAACCCGGCGAAGGGGAGCGTGTGCAGGGACGCGTCCCAACCGGGCAGAGACAGCAGGTACCCGAAGGCGCTGAAGGCCAGGCCCAGGAGCAGGACCCTGAGGAACAGGAACCGGACCTCCGCCAACAGGCCAGGCACCGGACCTCCTGCGCCCCGGTACCCGGCGGAGCCGGCAGGGGGGTCTTCCTGGTCAGGTTCACCGGACTCGTCTTCCGCGGTCACAGCCCCTGGTTCAACTCCTGACTCGACCCCAGCTGATTCGATCTGTCGGCTGGGGAACGCACCCGTCGAAGCAGCGTGGACCGCGGCCTCGAAGTCCGGGGCGAGT
This sequence comes from Dehalococcoidia bacterium, assembly GCA_965262865.1. Taxonomy (GTDB): domain Bacteria; phylum Chloroflexota; class Dehalococcoidia; order Lucifugimonadales; family UBA3495; genus VXOI01. The sequence continues at coordinate 2,677,275 of OZ253565.1, read as the reverse complement.
CCAGACAGGAGAATGAGCCCCGCCACCTCCGTCTCGGAGAGGTTCAGGGCCGCCCCGAAAACCCGGAGCCGGGCCAAGGCGGGCCGGGTTGCCCCCGACTCCCAGCGGGAGACGGTGCCGTGGCTGTACCGGGTCAGGTACTCAGCATCAACCTCCGCCATCCGGCGTAGCAGTTCCTCCTGGGTCAGCCCCCGTCCTCCGCCCCGGGGAGTGAAGGACTCCCGGTAGGATCGCATCAGAGTCCCGGCCTGGGCCGACCTGAGCCTCTGCACATCACGCTGTGATGCCATGTTTCACGCACAATCTGATACTGAAATGTCAAAAGTCACACCATGTCCCGGATCTGCACCAAATCAGCACATGAGCCGGGTAAATTACCGGTGCATATGGACCCCCTCCCATTCCTCATACCAGTTATAAGCCACTTAATAAAGGGTTAATACGAACAGGAATATTGCCGGAATGTTGATGGTAATGATCCCTTGGACCAAACAATTCCAACGTGAATGGTGCAACGGCGCACATAGTACACGAAAATCGCCCGACCGGCAGTACGGCTGAACCCGGTTGCGCCGCGTTTGCACACGGAGGGCTCCCCCCGGGCGGCAAAGCAGGGTGCATATCCGGGCCGAAACACAGTGGGCGGAATGCGAACCGGGACGAAAACGGGTGAGCAGGGACTTGCCTGAGAACAAAGGATAGGAGCAGCAGGCAGCGACAATGGAAGAAAGTGCAAGCTACACCTCAGGGTTGCGTGAAGGGTTACCCGACTTCGTGACCGGCTCTCTCAGGGCGTCACTGGTGGCCATCAAGGGGTCGACGGCGACGGTGCTCGGCTCCCCCTATCCCATGAACTCTGCGGAAATCCGCCGGTTCGTCCGGATTATCGACGACCACGCCGATAGCCTGCTACACCTGATTGGCAACCTGGCCGACCTGCGGGACATGGAAGCCGGGACGCTCTCGGTGGACCCCGAGCCCGCCAGCCTCAGGGACCTGGTGGAGGAGGCAAGGGAGGCCTTCTTGCGAGGGGGAGCCGGGAACACCATCCTGGTCGATTCGGCACCAAACCCGCCCATGGTGACGGTGGACCGGGAGCGGATATTCCGGGTCCTGGGCATCCTCTTGGCCGACGTTTCGGAAAATTCTCCGCCGCAGCACTTCATCAGGGTGAGTTTGTCGTGGGAGGAAAGGGAGGGCAGGCTGAGCCTGGAAATTGCCACGGAGGGCGGCGGGGACGGAGTCCCAGGCCATGCCCCCGGCCTGTTCGCCCAGCCCGCGCCGGAGGGGGGCGTGATACACGGGCAGGGGACGGCAATATGCCGGGCGATAGTGGAGGCCCACGGAGGCTGGCTGCGGGACCACGGCCCCGGACCGGAACCCGGCCCCCGTTTCACCTTCACGATCCCGGCAGGCGCGGCCCTCGCAGGGGACCAGGGATCGAACACTGGCAATACCGGGCCCGGCTCTTCCGCATCACTCATGCAACGCTCAAGGGCAGGCCAGCTGCGGGTGCTGGCGGTTGACCCGGACCCGGTGTCCCGCAGCCACACCTGGACCATGCTCCTGGAGGAGGGGTTCGAAGCCGTCGTCACCGGCGATCCCGACAGGGTCGAATACCTGGCCGGAACGGAACGACCCCACCTCTTCCTGGTGGACGCGGAACCGGAGATCATGGAGCGCATAGCCAGGGAATCCGACGGTCCGGTGCTGTTCATGCTGGAGCACGGAACGGTCCAGGACATGGAGAGGGCCCTCGACCTGGGAGCCGCCGACTTCATACTGAAGCCCTTCACCCAGCAGGAGCTAGCGGGGAGAATCAGGACGGCCGTGCGGAGAGGGCGCGAACCCGTTCAGCCGGCGTCCCCGGGACCGTTCGTGCTGGGCGAGCTGACCATCGACTATGCGGAACGCACGGCAACCGTCGCCAACGTCCGGGTCCAACTGACGGCGACAGAATTCAACCTGCTATCCGAGCTCTCCACGAACGCGGGGGTGACGCTCACCCACGAACACCTTCTGAGACAGGTCTGGGGACCGCTCCACCAGGGGGACGTCCGGGTGTTGCGCACCTTCATCAAGGGGCTGCGCCGGAAACTGGGGGATGCCCCCTGGAGTCCCAGGTACATCTACACGGCCATCCGGGTCGGATACCGGATGCCAAGTCCCTCCGGGACATAGCATCACCGGGATACAGCGCCCAGGATGGATCCCCGGTAACGGTAATCCCTCACACCCTGCCCCAATCTCTCCAATCATCGTCCATGGCCAGACGTTACAGGCAGACTTCATAACACCCTCACGCGTGTTCCCCGCATATCTTCACGCCAGGTTCACCTTGCTCTGCGACAATTGTTCGTTGGAGGAAAAGTGTCTGGCAAGAGGTGTGGCGTGGACCCTGACACCTGCCTCAGCCAGAGGTGGTCTTTGCCGAAAGGCCTGGGGCGATCTCAATCTGTGGCCGGCTTGTTCAACCTGCCGGCCAAGGGGATGGCTGAGCTCAAATCGCCCCACGGCCTGTCGCTCGGGGAGCTCGTGCCGCTCCGGCTCCTCCTGAACAGGGAAAAGTGGATCACTACCCAGGTGAGCCAGGTGTTGCCGGTCAGGGTGTCCCGGATCAGCCGGACGGTGAACAAGCCGGTGAGGTTGGGTCGGATGGCCCGGCGGTATCCCGGCGACGACCGGCGGATGGTGCTGCCGGAGCTGACAAAAAATGGGAGGGCGCTGACCCGAGGGGTCCACCAACGTGGACAGGAATGCGAAGCCGCACTTTTCAAGGATACCAGTGACGAGGAAATGGCGGTGTTCCTGCAGGTGACCCTCAGGGCCACGGGCCAACGCGTCAATGCGGTACAGATCAGCCTGGGGAAACACCCATCGGTCGGAACGGTCCAGTCAGTCAGTGAGGAAATTTGCAGGCTCACTGGGCCAGTACGCCTCCAGCGGGCCTGGGGGCCCTGACATCCTGTGAAGAGGGAAGGGGAGGCATGGGAACCCAGTGTGCCAGCGGTCTCGCACAGCCCCGCAGCCCCGCTGGTGCCCCGGGCGTCCGGAAGGCCAGGCAGTGAGCCAACATCCGAAACCGGCACTGGGGATCATATTTGTCCCCTGCTGGGAGCATTTTCCAGTTTGCAACCCGCTCCCACCTAGGCCCAGGCGGTCAACCCCAGCTATGTCACCATCCAGACCAGCGTCCACCAGGGAGGTCAGGCGCATTCATGGCAATGCATTCCGGCGGCAGCCTGGAGAATTCCCTCACAGTCCGGGTGGAGACCTGGGAGACGAACCACGAACTCCCCAACCCCTCCAACCTGGCCGGACAGACCGACTCGGTGACCCTCGCCAAGGGAATCAGCACAATTACCGGAGAAACGCCCCCCTTGTGGCAATTCTCGGGGGATGGTCACCTGACACCGGGAGCTTCCGAACGGGTGATGAAGATCGCCTGCGACGACCCGGGCCTGCCAGCCAACCTCGCACAAACCGGTTGCTCGACGTATTGGGAGGTGGCCAACGTGGCCGTCCTCGGGTGGGACTGCACCGTCGGATAGGGATAACTTCCGCAGAGCAAACAATTTGCTCCCAAAGAAAGACAGGGCCCAAGTTAGAAGCGCGGAGGACCAGACACAATGCGGACCAATGGCGAATTTGACAGAGAAATTGATGCCAGAAGAAACAACACTGCCCTGAGGACAGTTGCCTCTAGGGGGCCGGGACGTTTACACCTTCTCCCCTTGGCGGCGGGCGGCTTGATGGCCGTGCTCATCGCAGCCTTCGCCACGTTCTTGTATCCGGCGAACGTGGAGGTGGCGGCTGCTGCGAGTCCCTGTCCCGCGGTCAACGACTGGTGCACGACGATAACGGTGGCAGACGCCGAGGGTGACGGATTATTAAACGGGTATGAATTTGACAAGTACGGCTCGATCGTCGACGACACGATCCAACCCGGCGGCGCAAACATCAACGTCTGGACCGTGCACAGCTTTGCGCACCCGCTCCCGCAACTGCCCGATTACATTTACTTCGGCTCTTACCCGAGAGTGCCGCGCGGCACGCAGGTCACCATTGAAGGGCACACGTTCATAGCGGACGCGGAGTCGGACGACGGCGCCGTGGGCGATCGATGGGATTTTCCCTCTGGCGAGTTGCCCGCCAGCCTGGTCTGGTCGGCAGGCCAGGAGGTCACGGTAAGCGTGAAGCTTGCCTCCCCGTGCGACAACCTGGACAACTTGGTCAACGCCATCGTCGTCAAGAACCTGACCGGTGAGATCACCCAGGCCGGCGAGAGCCAGTTCCACAGAATCAGGCTGGACCCCTACCGGTCCTACCTCATCGAAGCCATCGGCCAGGTCGGGGAAGACATGCTCGGCGTCGAGGAACACCCCAACCTCACGCTCTCCAACCCCGACATCCCAGCAATCTGGAACGCCAAGGCCACCTCCAGGTGGATTACCTACGGTGACAGCAACGACGGCGACGAAAGCAAAAACGTCATCAGGCGCTTCCTGCGCACCGGCTACCGGACCTACAAGGTCGAAGTCGCCTCCGGCAACAACGGCACCGGCACCTACCAACTCAAGATCCGGGTCAACAACGTCTGCCGCATCGACGACGAAGGCGATAGGCAATACCAGTGGGACGGTGGCCCCGAGGGTTACCCCGCCGACTCCGACCTGCCCGCCGGAACGGGCGGACGTCAGGTCCTGTTGGCCGGCACCGACTGGGGCAACAACAACGTAACACGACCGGAACTCCACCACGTTCTCGGAGACAACTGGGACTCCAACCCCGACGAGGACTGGTTCGGCGTAGACCTGGAACAGGGAAAGGAGTACACCGTCAGGCTGCGCACCAAGACCAACCTGCCTGAAAGGCTCCAAGCCACCCAGCTCAAGGTCCTAGGCATCAAGGACGCCGACGGGAACGCGATCAATGGCACTGCCAGCGCAGGAGCTGCAGGGAAGAAGGTCTACGTGACTGACTGGGAGGCTCCCAGCACCGGCCGCTTCTACATCGCAGTGGGTTCCGAGGGGACCGACCGCACTGGAACCTACTGGCTCAGCATCACCAAGAAGGCCACCAACTAACGGCAAACAGCGACCAGCTGCAGACCAGTCCCAGCCTTCCAGCAGAGCAACAAACAGGGGCAGTACCATTCAGTTGGCACTGCCCCTAGCTTTGAGCCCTACAGCCCGCACGTTTCCGCCGACTGAAGGTCGGCGTCTTCTTCATCAAAAGCGCAGGCCAATTCGGCTGGCACTTCTGCGAACAACTACATTCCAAACCGCTAAAGCAAAGGAAATGCACGAGCCCCGGCACCCACAGACCAGCCATACATGGTATAAATTCGCGCTCTCAGGCCTGCTTACTGCGATCAGCCTATGATTCTGCACATAGCTCACAAAAAGGGATCAGAGGTCAAATTCGTGCATCCGCAATCAGGTTTATAGCGCATCTTGCGTCGGGTTGAGATAACCGACGACAGGGCAAAACCGCCCACGATGGGCGGCTCGTCGAGCCGCCCTTTTCGTTGCTCGACGACAATCACCGCGACAAAGAATCCCGCTCAACCCACACGCCGCAACGAGGCTCTGATGGAAAACCCTTGAACATCACAACCCGTTCTGTTGCGCCCCAGTTATCATCGTTGATAACCTATCGGCCACACTGTGGTTGGAGGAAACGAGCCGTGGCCATCCCATTTCCCTACATCACCGCCCAACAGGCGGCCGAGGAAGTCGGCCTCTCGTATTCGCGCATGCGACAACTGCTCAACGAAGGAAGAATCAGAGGAGCCTTCAAGACCCCGCTGAACTGGCTGATACCCAGCCCCGTCGAAATTCTCCCCCGACAAAGCGACCAACCACCACAATAGAACCCTAGGAGCAAACCCACATGCGAAACCTAACCACCGATAATCCTCACAGAATCCCGGCCATACTGGCCCTCATTGCCATCGCCGCCATCCTGGCATTTGCCGCGGTCATGACCGTATCAGCTCAGTCAGACGACCCCGACTGGAAAGTAGCGCCAACCGGACTGAACGTAGCCGCAGGAGATGCGGCCGGAGAGCTGGACCTCACCTGGGACGCCAGCTCCCCAACCACCAAGACCCTGTCCGACTACCGCGTCACCTGGACGCCGGACGGCGAGCCCTTCAAGACCCCCAACCAGACCGATTGGTTCGCCTACCCGACCACCAACCAGGTGACGGTAACGGGCCTAGATGCCGGCGAAGCCTACAAGGTCAGGGTCCGGGCCCGGTACGACGATAACAAGAAGTCGCGCTGGAGCCAGGTGCGAAACGGGGAAGCTGCTCCTACAGCTGCCGAACCAGCAGACTCCGAACCAGACCCCACGCCAGCGCCGCCGGCGCAGAACGACAAGGAAGACGAGGAAGAAACCGCAACGCCCCGTCACAGCCACCTGGCAGCGCCAACCAACCTGCGCGTCACCGGCAGAACCATAGATTCCATCGCATTTGCGTGGAACGCCCCAACCAACAACGACGTCACTCACACCTATGTCCACCGCACGGTTCTCGGCAGCACAACAGCACACACCTACCCTGACGTCCGCACTACGTTCACCGTCACGAGTCTCACTCAGGACACATCCGTATCCTTAGCAGTAAGGTGGGCCACCGGCACTAACATTGCCGACCGAGGCGCAGCACAATCAATAAGTGCCAGAACACTGGAGGACAAACAGGCGCAGAACCTGGCGGTCTCGGAGAAGACAGCTGAATCCGTCACGCTAACCTGGGACAATCCCACGAATTACAACGTCACCGGCTATAAGCTCGAGCGCCGCACCGGAAACAGCGGCGCCTTTACGACCCTGGAAGACGTAACCACACGGGGAACCGGGCTCACGGATTCGAACGTCGTGGGCAACACCACCTACACCTACCGTGTCACCATAAGCTACCGGCTATCTGGCGACAGCTGAGGTGGACCCGGAAAACTGGACAGTTGGTTAAGTGGGAATCCTGCTCCTAGACTACGGACAGCGACAGCTGTTGATGAGGAGCGGGAAATGTCCACAGAGCGGAGAAAGCACAGCCCGGCCTTCAAGGCGAAAGTTGCACTGGAGGCAATTAAGGGCGAGCAGACGGTGGCCGAGTTGGCCGCCCGGTTCGAGGTCCACCCCAACCAGATTCAGAATTGGAAGAAGGCCTTAGTGGATGACGCGGCCGCTATATTCGGCCAAGGCAACGGGACCAATAAGGGCAAGGAGCAGAAGAACAAGAACAACGACGCCCTGGTGGCTCGCCTGTACCAGCAGATCGGCCAGCTCAAGGTGGAGCGGGATTTCTTGGAGGAAAGGTCCGGTCCATGACCCCAGCACAGCGGCGTGAGCTGACCGACCGGCAACATCGGCACCTGTCCATAGTGCGGCAGTGCCAGCTGATGGGTGTCAGCCGCTCCAGCCTCTACTACCGTCCCAAGGGGACACCCCTGGGGGACCTGTCCCTGATGCAGGCCATGGACCGCCAGTACCTGGAAACCCCTTTCTACGGTTCCAGGCGGATGAAGGCCTCGCTGGAGCGGCAGGGCCTGCCGGCAAGCCGGAAGCGGGTGCAGCGGCTCATGAGACTGATGGGACTGCGGGCTATCTACCGGCAGCCTCGCACCAGCCAACCAGCGGCGGGACGCTGGGTCTATCCCTACCTGCTGAGGGATCTGACGATCACCCGGGCGAACCAGGTGTGGGCGGCTGACATCACCTACCTGCCCATGGCCCGGGGATTCCTGTACCTGGTGGCCATCATGGACTGGCACAGCCGGTACGTGGTGGCTTGGGGGTTGTCCAACACTCTGGAGACCGGCTTTTGTGCCGAGGCCCTGACCGAGGCCCTCGGCCAAGGAAGGCCCGACGTATTCAACACCGACCAGGGAAGCCAGTTCACCAGCCGCGAGTTCACGCAGATACTCCAGGATCACTCGGTGAAGATCAGCATGGATGGCAGGGGCAGGTACCAGGACAACATATTAGTCGAGCGGCTATGGAGGACGGTGAAGTACGAGGAGGTCTACCTGAAGGCCTACGCCAACGGCCTTGAGGCCCGCAACGGGCTGCGAGAGTACTTCCGGTTCTACAACCACCGTAGGCCGCATCAGGCCCTGGGCTACTGTACGCCGGCGGAGGTCTTCCACGGCGAGCCTGTAGAAGAGGAGCTGAAGGAAAGGAGGTGCCCGGACCAACGGGTCTTGGTATCATACGAAGGAGTGCAGGAGTCCCACTTAGTTGTGGCTTAATCCTGTCCAACCAATGGGGTCCACCTCAAGCATCTCTCAGCCTGGCAATTCCGTGACGCTCGATGTAACCACCCCCGATTATTCCGACATCCCCGCGCCCACCAACTTCAGGATCACAAACGCCACGCTCACCAACGGCGTATACGTGCTGGCCAGCCACGACGACCACCCGGCGCTCGCTTGGAATAGGTCTCCAGCCACCACCGGCTACAAGTTCACCCGAAAATGGATCGACAGCGACGCCACATGCGGGACCAACTGCCCCTGGCTGGTAGTTGCCCTGGCGAAGGGCACCGGCCACAGCTACTTCACCGACCGGTACATCGCCCCAGGCAAGTACACCTTCCGCGTCAGGGGATTGGACGCAGACCATAATCCAGGCGCGGCGGCCGAGATCACGGTCAAGTTGCCCGACGGACCTCCCTTCGTGCCTGAAGCACCCACAAACTTCAGCGTGACCGGAGGCAGATACGGGTCGGCAGCCACCCTGGAAGGGGAATGGCATCGGAACGACTCGCCTCTCCACAAGATACCGCCCGCCTTCGTCGTCCAGTGGAAATCAGGCAACCAGGCATACCCCACCGGACCAACCGGCAACCAGAGCCTCATCAACGCATGGAGCGGACCTCACATGCTGGGGGCCGACGGAAACGACCAGTGGAGTCCGGCCTGGAACAAACTCCACCTGAGACATAACTTCGAGAAAAATGGCTTCACCCCGAACCTAGACTTGGATACCGAGTACACCGTGCGCGTCGGCATGTGCCTGACCACTGCCTGCACCCTGAGCGATGCCGTGTTCGCAACGGAACGCTCGGTCAGGACGCCTGCGGCGCCCTAACGGCCAAGGTCTGCCTGAGGGGCAGCCGACCGGCGTCTAACCGACGAGCATCGCCAATAAGGCACCGAACCAACGGGAGGCCGCGACGGCTGCCCCACCACCCAGCACCATGAGGATTGATCCCAGAGAGGCCACCAGATGAACATACTCGCCACCAGAACCACCGCCGTATTCGCCGCAATGACCGCCGTGATCATCCTGGCGTTCGCCATGGTAATGACCGTTTCGGCACAGTCGGCACCGGAGCGTCCCACCAACCTCACGGCCACCGCCACCGACCACGACACGGTGAGTCTGAGCTGGACTCACCCTGACCCTACAACGGTAGACCATTACCAGGTCCTCAGCCGCAGGGCGGACTCCGGCACCGGACTCACCCAGGTCGGCACGTCCACAAACACATCATTTTTGCACGACGGCCTGGAGCCAGAATCCACGTACATCTACCGGGTCAGGCCCGTCAACTCCCAGGGAGAAGAGGGGCAGCGCTCAGCACGCGCAGAGGCCACCACGCCGGCCCCACCTCAGCAGAGCGATGAGCGAGGGCAGGGCAACATCGCCCGCTCCAGCCACAACGTGCTGGTCAGCAACAGTGGCCAAGCCAGCAATGGTACCACCATCACCGGAAATAACGGCGGCACCCAGACAAAGCACGCCCAGAAGTTCACCACCGGAAGCAACCCCACCGGTTACACACTCAATGACGTCGGAATTCCTATAGGTTCATTCGGAAGCAGCGCCGCACCGATTATCACAATCAACTCGGGAACCGGCAACAATCCCGGTACAGTCATCTACACTCTGGACAACCCGGGGACCTTTACAAGTGACACGGTAAACTCTTTTACTGCGACGTCTGGAACGACTCTCGACGCAGACACCAGCTATTTCGTGGTGATGGAGAACACCAGCACGGGCAGCGCCGGCAACCAGCGCTACCACGTCGGTACCACACTCTCCAATGCAGAGGATAGCAGTGGACTTTCCGACTGGGACATCGACAATGATGGAAGAACAGCAGCCCCAAACTGGGGACCCACATCAAGCGGTGTAGCTTACAGAATCCAGGTCCGCGGAACTGCAAATGCGTCCAACGACGCGACACTGAGCACACTGGTCCTGCAGGACGCGTCGGACGACTCCGTCCTCACGCTCGACCCCACGTTCGACCCAGCGACACTGGAATATGTGGCAACAGTCGGCCGCGACGTTAACGAAGTCACCATCATCCCGACCCCGAACGACACGGACGCGGACCACGAGGTCCAAGACGGCGACGGCACCGCCCTAACGGACGCCGATACCACCCAGGACGAGTTCCAGGTCTCCATCGCCCGTGGCCTGAACGCCATCCAGGTTGAGGTCACCGCAGAGGACATCACCACTCAGACCTACACGGTCACGGTCACCCGGCCCAGGATATTGGTCTCCAGCACCGGACAGACCAGCGGCGGCTCCGCAGAAACAGGGAATCACAACGGCTCCCAGCACAGGCACGCCCAGAAGTTCACCACCGGCAGCAACCCCGCCGGTTACACACTCGATGAGGTCAGAATCCATCTCGGTACAAACGGCAACGCCGCAGCACCAGTCATCACAGTCAACTCAGGAAGCGGCAACAACCCCGGGGCGGTTCTCTACACCATGACCAACCCGGCAACTATTACAGATAGCGCGACAAACACTTTCACTGCACCCTCCGGAGCGACTCTCGAAGCGGACACCAGCTACTTCGTCGTGATGGAAAACAGCAACACCAACGACGACCCCAACGCGATATACCAAGTAGGTATCACAGCCTCCAATGGAGAGGACAGCACTGGACTTTCCGACTGGGACATCGACGACACCGGCAGAACTGGAACCCCAGGCTGGTCAGCCACATCAGGCAACGTAGCCTTCAGAATCCAGGTCCGCGGAACGGTCGACCTTGACCCCAACGCCACCACCCTGCCGGAGCTCTCGTTCCAATCCATCAACATCTCGGTGGATGAGGACGGAAGCCAAGCAGGGCTTGCAGTAGAACTCAGCCAGACGAGCACCGACACGGTCACCGTGGACTACGCAACCAGCGACATCACCGCCGAAGCCGGCGACGACTACACGGAGACCTCCGGCACCCTCACGTTCACCGCCGGCGAAACCGTCATGGCCATCATCGTACCCATCCTGGACGACGCCATCTACGAACCCACGGAGCGGTTCGACGTCACGCTGAGCAACCCCACAGGAGCAACTCTGCCGGCCTTCCCAGGAGCCCGGGTAAACATCGCGGAAGACGAGTCTCCGCCAACAGCCTCCATTGCCAACGTGACCGTCAGCGAGGGCGCAGGCACCATGACCCTCACGCTCAACCTGAGCCACGAGAGCAGCCGCAGCACGGCATACGAAACCACGACCTCAGGCGTCGGGGGAACAGCAACGCAAGGCGCAGACTACGAAAACTTCCTCTCGGGAGGCGAAGCCCGCATAACCGTGCCCGCAGGGGACACCCAGGCAAGCCTGGACATCACCATCACCGACGACGCAGCCGCAGAAAGCAGCGAAACAATTACCATACGTTGGGATAACGACGCCACCGGCGGCAAGGGAGACGCCACCCCCAGCGTCATAAACTTCACCGGCGCCATCACCGACAACGACAGCACCGACAGCTCCGACGCCACGCTGAGCGCCCTGGCGTTCAGAGACAATGCGGAAAACCGGACACTTACACCCGGGTTCACCCCAGGTACATATGCTTATGCAGCGCAATTAGTCAACGCTGCCACCACGGCAACGCTGACCGCAACTCCCAACCACGCAGAAGCGGAAGTGACCAACGTCACCCTGGCCGGGACCGCAATCGCGGATACCAACCTCACCGACGGCATCACCGTTCCCTCGCTCGTCGTGGGAGACAACGTGATCGTTGTGACGGTAACGGCCCAGGACAACACGACACAGGACTACACGGTGACCATCACCCGGGCACCAGCGTTACCCGCCGTGAACATAGTTCCCTCAAGCTGGAGCCTTAAACCCGCCGGACTGAGCACAGGCGAGTTCCGACTCATATTCCTCTCGTCCACCAAGCACAACGCCGAGTCTTCAAACATCGGCACATACAACACGTTTGTCCAAAACCGAGCCGCAGCCGGCCATGCCGACATCCGGGATTACAGCTCCGCCTTCAAGGTTGTCGGCTGCACTGCCGACGTAGATGCCCGGGACAACACCGGAACCACCCACACCAGCACGGACCGAGGCGTACCTATCTACTGGCTGGACGGCAACAAGGTCGCCGACAATTATCAGGACTTTTACAATGGTACCTGGGACGACGAGGCCAACGACAGGAACGAGTCCGGCAACGACGCCCACGATACTTCACAAAGCGCCAACTACCCCTGGACCGGCTGCGACCACAACGGCACGGAATCTATCTCAGGAAATTCGTTAGCCCTGGGCAAGAACGCAGTCCGTACTGGCGAACCCAACTCCTCCCTTGGCACCCGAGGCCCCCTCCAAGGCGCAGGTTCGTCTACGTCCGACAGCCCCCGTCCCTTCTACGGGCTATCGTCGGTCTTCCAGGTGGAACCCAGCAACTACCCCAACCTGAGCATCATCGACGCCTCCGCCACGGAGGGCGACGACATCGTCTTCACCGTAAACCTAAGTGGAACGTCGGCAGACGACGTCACCTTCGAGTACGCCACCAGCAGGGAGTCGGACGACAACTCTGAGGCAATTGACTTCACCCCCACGTCCGGCACCGGGACCATCACGGCCGGCAGCACCTACACCACCATCACGGTCCCCACCCACGACGACGGCTTCAACGACGCAAGCAGCAGGTACGAGGGCGACGAGACCTTCACCGTCACCATCAGCAACCCCACTCTCGCCGGAATATCCCAGGCCACCGCCAAGGGAACCATCCTAGACGATGAAAGGCTTCCCACAGTCAAGTTCACTTCCAGCGACCGCCTCACGACGGAGGACGCAGGCCACATCACTAATTTCCTCACGTTCGATGTAGTCCCCCCGGGCGAACACACTGCCTACATCTCATTCACGTCCTCAGGCACAGCAACCGCAGGGCAGGATTACAACATCCAGAATACGACGCTGACCGTGAACGCAAATATAAACAGCATTACCACAAACATCATAATGGTCAACGACAACGTAGCCGAGCTAGACGAAACCGCAATCATCACCGTCGTAGCGGCCAGCGCCAACATCCAAGTGGACCCGGAATTCAGCACCAGAACGCTAACCATCCAGGACAACGACGAGCATCCGACCCTATCCTTCACATCAGAGACTTACAACGTGAACGAGAACGACGGCCACGCAGTCCTCACGGTCAACAAGACCGGAGACAGCAGCTTCCCGCTGCGCGTTGACTACGAGACGGTCAGCAGAAACCTTGCCATCGCCGGCGATGACTACGTCGCCACATCCGGGACCCTGACCTTCCAACCGGAGGAGTTTTCCAAGACGATCTCAGTCCCCATCATCGACAACAACATCTACAGGGATTTTGGCCAGCGATTCAACGTCGAACTGAACTACTCCCCACAATCCAGCGGTGAGACCGACCCAGTCCTGGCAACAAGGACGGCAGTGGTCATCATAATCAACGACGACCCGGTGCCGACGGCCTCAATGGCCAACGTGACCGCCAACGAGCGGGCCGGGACCATGACCCTGACACTCAGGCTCAGCCATCCAAGCAGCCAGGACATCTCCTACCGGACACCCGACAACAGCGAGTACCGGGGAGGAACTGCAACCTTTGAGGACGACTACGAGATCCAATACGACGGATCCAACCCCGTCATCATTACAGTCCCCGCCGGACAACTGACCAAGTCCTTCGACATCACCCTCATCGACGACGACCTGGAAGAACCAGACGAAACCGTTGAACTCGTTTGGTTGAAAGTCAGTTCATCCCAAGCAACACCCGGCGAGTTCACCTTCACCGGCACCATCACGGACCCGCCGATATGCGACACCCTGGGGAACCTCGAGAACACCATCATCGTCATGAACCTCACCGGTGAGATCACCCAACCCGGCCAGAGCAAGTTCCACAGAATCAGGCTCGACCCCTACCGGTCATACATGATCGAGGCCATTGGCCACAACGGGGAGGACATGCTCGGCGTGGAGGAGCATCCCAACCTCACGCTCTCCAACCCAGACATTCCAGCCATCTGGAACGCCAGGGCCACCTCGAAGTGGATTACCTACGGCGACCGGAATGACGGCGACCAACCCAAGAACGTCATCCGGCGCTTCCTGGACTCCGACTACCGGACCTACAAGGTCCAGGTAAACTCGGGCAACAATGGCACCGGCACCTACCAGCTGAAGGTCCGGGTCAACAACATCTGCCGCCTGGACGAGAACGAAAACGCCCACTACCAGTGGGCCGGGGGCCCATTGGGCTACCCCAAGGGCTCCGACCTACCCGCCGGAACGGGCGGACGTCAGGTCCTGCTGACCGGCACCGACTGGGGCAACAACAACGTGACCAGACCCGAGATGCACCACGTTCTCGGAGATAACTGGAGCTCCGACCGGGACGAGGACTGGATCGGCGTGGACCTCGAAGACGGTGAACTATACACCGTCAGGCTCAGGACGAAGAACAACCTGCCCGAGAGGCTCCAGGCCACGGGCCTGAAGATCCTGGGCATCAGGGACGAAAACGGGAACGAGATCTCAGGCACCGCCAGCGCCGGAGCTGCCGGGAAGAAGGTCTTCCTCACCGACTGGACAGCTCCCAGCACGGGCCGCTTCCACATCGCAGTGGGTTCGGAGGGCAACGACCGGACCGGAATGTACTGGCTCAGCATCATCAAGGACGCGACCAACTGACCAACGACCCCTCTTCAGAAGGGGGACCACGGCCAGATAAAGGAAGGGCCGAGCAGGGCCGCTCGGCCCTTCCCGTCACGAAGCAAATGAGAACCAGGGCCCAAGGGCCTCACGGCAACCGGCAAAGCGCAGGGTAACCGGAGTGGGGGAGAAAGAGGTAAATACATGCAACATCAGGCACTCATACCCTGGGGCAGGAAGCTGACGCTCCTGGCAACAGCCGTTGCACTCACCGCGCTCATATACGCAGCGTCGCTGGCAATGCCGCCGCTGCAGGCCCAGGAGATCACGACTCTTGTCAGCAACACATCAGAGACAACTACAGGCTCCTCCAATGGGACCCACGCCCAGAGATTCGAGACTGGCACAAGCTCCAGCGGGTACACAGTCACCCAGGTCCAAATCCGGCTGGGAGACCATATATTAGGATCAACCCAGACAGTCGCCAAGATCAGCGCGAACAACGGAAATGTGCCCGGCAATGTTATCGCCACTCTCACGAACCCCACGTCCCTACGGGAAGGCAGTCTAAACACCTTCACAGCACCGGCCGGCACCAGGCTGGATCCCAGCGAAACGTACTGGGTCGTCGTGAACGACGGACTGCCAGGCGGTGATACATGGCAATATGCCCTCACCCCAGGAAACGGCCAGACCGGCGAGACTGGCTGGGAGATCGCCGACCAACGGTTGTTCAGAACATCAGGTACCAATTGGACCCAATCCACCAACTCTTTATCCATCGCCATCAAGGGGACCATAAACGCGCCACCGCCCTCCCAGGAGGCGCTCACCCCAAACCAGGTGGTTTATATCCCACTGGACTGGAGCCTCAAACCCGCGGACATAGGTCCCGGCGAGCGGTTCCGGCTGATCTTCCTCTCATCCACCAAGCGGAACGCCGAGTCCTCAGACATAGAGACCTACAACACGTTCGTACAGAACCAAGCTGCCGCCGGCCACGCCAACATCCAAGACCACGCCTCAAGTTTCAAGGTTGTCGGCTGCACCCAAGCCGTCGACGCCAGCGACAACACCGGGACCAACACCAACGGCGTGCCGATCTACTGGGTGAAGGGCAACAAAGTTGCCGACCACTACATCGACTTTTACGACGGCTCGTGGGACGATGAGGCCAACGACAGGAACGAACTGGGCAACGACGCCCACGATACCTTATTGGATGCCAACTTACCCTGGACAGGCTGCGAACACGACGGCACGCGGTCTGCCACACCCTCTCTATCGGTAGCGCTCGGACAGAACGCAGTCCGACTCGGTCAACTCAACGCGCTCGGCCACGGCCCCATCCAGGGATCAGGTTCGGCACTTTCGAGTAGCAGCCGTCCCTTCTACGCTCTCTCTCCGGTCTTCCAAATACCCTCGATGAACGCATCCAGACTTTCCCCCACCGGAGCGCCACACCCAGGAAAAATAACCAGTAACACCGACAACGGCATCGAACACCGTGTGAAACTGCTCAAGAACGGCCGATACAGGATCGACGTCAAGGGCAGCGAACCCAGCCAGCCCGGCGGCACCATCGACAACCCCAGAGTGAAGATCCTGGCTGGCAGCAGCAAGATCAAGCTCCTGAACGGATCGTCCGACGGCGTATCCCAGACCAGTTCAGAAACCCGGGCCACCGGTGGCGGCGCAGGAGCGAACTCCCGCCTGGATATAAAAGCCAAGGAGACCGATAACTACAGACTGCTCATCCACCGAGCCTCCGGCGACAACGGCACCTACACCGTCACCGTGACCAACCTGGGCTGGCCGGACGGCCGCAGGGCACCGGACATCACCGTAGGCCAGGAGAACCGGAACAACGTCGAGATCAGTTGGACCAAATCCAAAAAGACCCAAAGCAGCCTGCTGGCTCCACCAGGCGATTACGAAATTGGGTACCGCACCCTGTCGGGCGGGAGTTGGAGCAACGCAGGAACGGTCGATGAGTCCGCCCGGGATGCAACGATCACAGGCCTGTCACGGAACACCGCATACGAGATCAGGGTCAGGATGATCCCGCCTGCCGGAAGCACACACATCTACCGGTGGGGCTACGCCCGGGTCTACACGACCAACTGACCAACACCTCACCAGAAAGGATTGATCCCCGAACCCCACCAGGGCCGAGCCTCACACGCTCGGCCCTTCCCATTGAACGCCCTTCAGCGGCCGATCCATCGGGGGAACCAAGGCCAACATCAACAGCAGCACTTCACAAACTGGAGCACACCATGACCCCAAAGAGAATCGCATTCTACACACGAGACACCGGCGATCCCGACAACACCGCCGACCACCAGTGGCAAAAACTGCAAGCAGCAGCTCAGGATGAGGGCGCCCAGGTGGTCCGGGATTACGTGGACCACATGCATATGTCGCTCCACCGTATGCTGGGAGAGGCCACCAAGGAAGCTCCGCCCTTCGATGAACTCCAGGTAACGAGTCCATCCCTCCTGGGAGGAACCGACGAGCAGATCCAAAGCAGGCTCAACGAGCTCGCAGACAACGGAGTGCAGGTTAGGGTGATGGACGACACCCCAACTCCCGGAGAGTGACCCTTGCGACACGCCGCCATCTACGTCAGAGACCCCCTTACAAAAGCCGGCAACAGCATCTCCAAAGAGGACCAGGAGACAGCCTGCCGCGCCTACTGCCTGGCCAAAGAACTCACAGTCTCAGCCACCTTCACTGACGAAGCCGGAGACAGCGACCAGTTCGACACGATGATCGCCCAGGCCACAGGGCCAAACGCCCCCTTCGACGCCATAGTGGTCTGGAAGCTTCACCGCTTCTCAACTTCCCTCGAGGAGACCATCAAGTACCGGGATATACTCCGGCGGACCCGCACCAAGTTGCTCTCGACCACAGAGCGAGGCATCGACGACTAGCCGATTTACGAAATACGACCCAGGCTCCATATCCCGCGATCATCCCCAACTCAGGGCAGAACCCACCCAGTCGAGGTGGCTGTAAATCCCCACTCCCTGTAGCTGAATGGGTGGCTGAAAACCCGTTTGTAGAACCCTTGGCAGAAAGCCATACTTCAGATATTCCAGCACCCCACCTCCCTCCGCACACGAAGCGATCAACCCTCGTATACTATGGTGTCCTCTTGGGCTTGCTTGCTCGCCCCGCCCATACCAGCGACAACCGGACGGAGACGACATCAATACGGAACAAGAACAAAAACCGTTGCCCGCAGGCATCACCCAGGAAGAAATGGACCGGGTCAACAAAATCGAGAAGAAGGTCTACGACGCCAGGCTCCCGGGAGAAACCTGGGGCTGGTCAGTTTTCCGCATCACCTTCGACGACGGGTGCCGGTACCACGGTTACACCTCCAAAGTGATCGCGTGGAAGGTGGACGAACTCTGCAACTTCGACGACCCGTTGGCCGACCCCTGGCTGGTGATACACAACCGAGAGATGGGCAAGACACTGGAATGCCCAGCCTCAGGACTCCGGCAGGGAGAGGCAATGAGTGGCAAAAACCGGGTGGCCGATGCGGCCCAGGCAGAGGCGGAAGCCCGGACACAGGTCGGCGAAACGAAGATCTGCCCCATCTCCAGATTCCTGAACGACTACCGAATGGACATGATGCGCACGTTCCACCAGAGACTGCAGGGCGGGCACACGCACCCAATAACCCAGCGCACATAACCCAGTTAACACGTGCCAACCACACTCGCCACGCATTCATCGACGACCATGCCACCCGGTTCCCAGGTGGCCGACCAGGCCAAGTCCATCAGGCCGGCCGCCAAGCACATCAAGGCCATGAGATTGCGGGAAGAGCTGGACGCGACCGGCCGCATCAAGAGCCTGGAGGCGGTCAGGGCTGAACTCGCGGAGCGCCAGGCGGAGGTCGACGTTGAGATGGCCGGACTCCTGGAGCAAGTCTCGTCTTCCGACGAATCTCCGGCCAAGGGACCACGCACTGAGCCAGGAACATCTCTTCGGCACGAAGGATGAAACATCAACTCCGGTGAACAGAAAGCTGCTGTCCCCCCGGTTGTGCTGGATTCCCACTATCGGTACGCTGGATAATGCACTCACTACGGCAACCAGGAGAGACCTTGACGTCAATTAGAGAAACGGCCTCCGAGACACTCCACTTCGCGGCCGGACTCAACCGGACTAATGCCAGAGACCCAGAGCCTGTGAGCACAACGCCGCTGGCGAGGATTCCCTGGGAACAGCTTATACAACTCGACGCACCCGGATGGGCACAACTCTTCGCCGATAATGACGTCGACCGCGACTTCACCCGGAAGCTGGACAGGCTGGTGGCCACCTGGCTCACGCAGGAGGATTACCGGGAACTCAGAGAGACGGCATCCAAGAAGACTGACCTCCCAGTCGTCGGAGCAGCCGAGGCCGTATTGTCGGAGTGGATAGACGACAGGGCCTGCAAGCGGCTGAGCCACCTGGTAGTGGGAATGAGGTTCACTGACACCCAGACCCCGGTCTGCTACGCGCTCTGCAATGCCGAGAGGGCTATCCACTCTGCCGTGGAGTATTCCAGAAGGCCAGAGGGATACAGCGAGCAGGAACTGGAGGACGCCAAGCAGGAACTCGAAGAGCATGCTGAGGAGTACGCAGCACTGGCTTCGCTGGGCATCCTGGAGGAGCCAGCAGAAGGAGCCACGTGAGAAGAGGCGAGATAAGGCGTGTCCGCAACTGGGATTACGTGGGCCACGAGGCCACAGGAAACCGCCCCTGCCTCATCATCAGTCCGGACTGGTTCAACTCCACCGGCAACGCCATCATCGCTACGCTAACCACACCAGGCCCCAACCATGAAAACTGGTGGGAGATCCACATAAGGGCCACCGACTCCACCTGCCTGGTTCCCGACATCAGGACGGTGCCCTCCAGGGTCCTGGACGCGTCAGTACTCGGCAATGCGACGCAGTACGAACTCGATGACGTGGCGTTCGCCCTGTACCGACTGACCGGCGGCGCGGAGGACAGTCCAGACCGCAACCGCAACCGCGGCGAAGTCTGGATTGCAGACCTCTCAGCCATGCCACCAGATTCCGATCCGGTCATGGCCGAGTTGCTCATATTGCACTACAACCCAGCCAACCTCATGGCGATGACAGCTGTGGTGTCTCACAGGCTTCGGAGAAGGTCGCCCATCGTGTTCCCACTCTCCCCGTCAAGGGGACTCACTGGGAAGTCAGCACTGCTGGCTCAGGTCAGGGCCATTTCGGCAGAGCCCAGGCTGGTGGACCCGGTGGGCACCGTATCCCAATCAGACATGAATGCAATTTCCGACCGATTCACGGCGTTCATCGAATCCTAACCCTGCCCGAACCCGGTCATCAAAGCAGCGAGAGGGCACCCATGGGGCCTGGCCAACAGCCAGGTCCTTCTCCTTTTTTAGAGGCGAGTAAAACCCGTGATAATAGAGTGTTATCACGAATTTGATACAGACGTCCATGACCACCGATCTCCCCGTCGTCCAGCAGATCCACAACACAGTGGATCTGCCGGAGCGCGACCGCGGTGCGGCCGAGGCCGTTGCCGCCGGACTCCGGGACGCCAAGGCCGGGAACACCCGCCGCGCCTATTCCTCCGCCTGGCAGCAGTTCCGGACGTGGGCCGAGGCCGGTGGCCACCCCGCACTGCCTGCCCCGCAGGCCGTGGCCCTCTACCTGGGCCACCTGGCCTCAACCGGCCGGTCCATCGCCACCGTCCAACAGGCCCGCTCGGCCATCTCCCACTTTCACGCCGCCGCCGGGACGGGGAAGGGAGACAATCCCGCCCTCCACCCGGTGGTGTCCGAGGCGATCAAGGGGTGGCGCAATCGGGCCCCGGCTCCCAGGCAGGCAGGCGCCCCCACCGCCGACGCCCTGGCCCGGGTCCGCGAGGTCCTCCACCTGCCCAAGAGAAGCCGCGGCGGACGAATGGAGTCAGCAGACACCGCCCGGCGGCGTGCCGCCCTCGACCTGGCCATCATCGGGGTGCTGGCCGACGGCGGGCTGAGGCGCTCCGAGGCCGCCTCCCTGACCTGGGGCGACGTCGAGCTCTGGGCCGACGGCACCGGCCGTCTCACCATACAGAAGGGCAAGAACCAGGTCGAACCGGCCACGGTGGCGGTCACCGCGGCCACCGCCCGCGCCCTGCGGGATATCCGGCCCGAAGATGTTGACCTCGCCGCCCCTGTGTTCGGACTGACCGGAGAGACCCTGGCCAACCGGGTGCGCGCCGCGGCCCGGGCAGCCGGTCTGGGCGACGGGTTCACCGGACACAGCGGCCGCATCGGCATGGCCCGGCGGATGGTGGCGGCGGGAGCGCCCAACGCGGCGGTCCAGCGCCAGGGCCGGTGGAAGCACGGAGATATGGTGGCCCGCTACACCAGGGGCGAGGCCGCCGGTGAGGCCCTCAAGTGGCTTGCCTAGCACTCGTTTACTGACCTGATCATCAGAAATACACACATCCTACTGTGGTGTATCCAAGGATTCACCAGCGAAACCCCCTTGGCCCAGACCCTGAGACAGCACTTCACAGCCGATACCAACCGTTGAGGACCCTGATGAACCTGGCAGCTAATACGAAACCCTGCCTACTATGCGGAAACTCCGCAACCGAGAATAACAGCTCCAAGGGACACGTCCTCCCAGCCGCGCTCGGCGGCACCCTAACCGTCTCAGGATTCCTCCGCCAAAAGTGCAACAGCGATCCCGGTCGCTCATGGGACGCGGCTCTTGCAAAGAGTTTCGAAGGCCTGACCAGACTACTCGATATCTCGCGACAGAAGCCCCTGCCCCGGGCGCCGGTCACATACACATCCGAGGGCACCCCTATCCGGGTTTTACCTGGAAACCGTATGCAGCTCGGCCACACAACCAAGCAAGAACTCACTGAAGGAACCAAGACAACCCTGCGTATAACAGCAGCGTCGAAAGACGAACTGCGCAAGTCAGTTCAAAAGATTAAAGAGAGACGGAAATTAGACCTAAACTAAAGCCAAGTTGAAATGCGCATAGTTCCCTCTCCCTCCGGGGGAGGGTGAGGGTGAGGGCGTCCCTACCCTGACTGGAGAAAAGCCACCCGCGTCGAGCCAACTTGACTGCGGCACGTAAATATGTACATCCCACTTTGGCTTTGGTTTAGAATCGAGTTCAGCCTGGGGCCATTTATGGAGGACTCATGCACGTCGGCCTGGTGATGGAATGCGACTACCGGTATGGAGATACGGAGGAGGCCGCCTTCGAAGAGGCCTTTGCCATGGCAGAGGCTGCCGAGATGGGTGGACTGGACGGCGTTTGGCTGGCGGAGCGGCACTTTGCCGCGCCCCGCAGCGCGCTGGATACCGGCGGATTCGGCATACCGTCGGTGGTGTCCGCGCCGCTGATCCTCTCATCGGCCATCGTCGCCCGCTACCAGACCCTCCGAGTCGGCGTGGCGGTTAACGTGCTGCCACTGGCTCACCCCATCCGGGTGGCAGAGGAGGTCGCTACCCTGGACCACATCAGCCGGGGACGCGTGGAGTTCGGCGTCGGCCGCAGTGGCTTTCACCGGGCCTATGAGGGCTACGGCATCTCCTACGCGGAGAGCCGCGAACGGCTCCAGGAATGCCTCGACGTGGTCCTTGCCGCGTGGACCAATGAGCGGTTCTCCTACGAGGGCAAGTACTATAGGTTCAACGACGTCTGCGTCGTCCCCAAGCCCTACCAAAAGCCCCATCCACCGCTGCGCGTTGCTGCCACTACGAAAGAGACCTTTCCGCAGGTGGGACGCGCCGGTCTGCCCGCGTTCGTAGGTCTCCGCGGTATGGACCGCCCCGCGCTGGCCGAGAGCCTGGGCGAGTACCGCACAGTCTGGAAGGACGCCGGGCATGAGGCCGATCCCAGCGTATTCCTCCGCATACCCGTCTACGTGGGTGAGACCGACGAGCAGGCCTTCGCCGACGCTGAGGACTCCACCATGCAGGCCTTCCGCCGCCTAGCCCAGAGTTTCCTCATCAGCGCCACCGTAGCTAGAGCAACGCCGGACGAGGAGGGCGTCCAGCGGGCCCAACGGCTCTCTGCCATCACCTACAAAGACCTGCTGCGCGACCGCCTGGCATACGGCGACCCTGACGGTGCCACCAAGCTGCTGCGCGAGATCATCGAGGAATTGGGGCTGGACGGCGTGATCGCTGAGGTGAACGTGGGCGGCGGCATCTCCAGGGAAAAGGTCCTGGTGTCGGTAAAGCGCTTCGCCACCGAGGTCGCCCCGGCTCTGCGCTAGGTATTGGACGTAGAGAGCGTCACCCCCTACCGTCATTCCCGCGAAGGCGCGGACCCACTAGTACTCAGTCAACTTTGATGTTGAAAGTCCTTCGGTAATCCGGCCAATAGCCCTATAGTGGTCGGGATGAAGTGTTGACGGTGGGGGTGGCGGTGATGGTGCGTGATAAGTACGCCGTGCGGCTGGTGCCGGAACAACGGGAAGAACTCCAGAATCTGATTCGGGTTGGGAAAAGCTCGGCCCGAGTCACGGCCAGGGCGCGGATTCTGCTCAAGAGCGACGACGGTTGGGCCGCTCCCCGGGTGGCCGAAGCCTTGGACGTGGCGCTGGGCACCGTGTACCAGATCAAGCGCCGCTTTACGGAGGCGGGGTTGGACGGGGCCCTGTGGGACCGGCGCCAGGTCAACCGGCGCCGGAAGTTGGACGACAGGGGCGAGGCCCACCTCATCGCTCTGGCCTGCAGTTCGGCGCCGGAAGGCCATGACCACTGGACCCTGCGCCTTTTGGCTGGGAAGGTGGTGGAGTTGGGGTTGGCGGCCTCCATGTCCCACGAGGGGGTTCGCCGGCGGCTGAAAAAAACGCGCTCAAGCCCTGGCAAAAGAAAGAGTGGTGCATCCCCAAGGTGACCGCCGACTTCGTGGCCCACATGGAGGAAGTACTGGACCTGTACGCCGAACCCTATGACCCCCAGCGGCCGGTGGTCTGCTTTGACGAGACCTCCACACAATTGCTGGCCGAAACCCGGGCGCCGATGCCACCCCGGCCGGGACGCCCCCAGCGGCAGGACTACGAGTACCGGCGGGAGGGGACCCGCAATCTGTTCCTGGCCTGCGAGCCGCTAGTTGGCTGGCGGCAGGTGGCGGTGACCGAGCGGCGCACCATGCAGGACTTCGCCCAGCAGATGCGCTGGCTGGTGGATGAAGCCTATCCAGAGGTTGAGGTGGTGCGGGTGGTTCTGGACAACCTGAACACCCACCGCGCGGCGTCCCTGTACGAGACGTTCCCGGCGACCGAGGCCCGGCGGATCGCGAAACGGCTGGAGTTCCACTACACGCCCAAGCACGGCAGTTGGCTGAATCCTGTCCTGAGCTTGCCGAAGGGATGGCGGAAATCGAGTTCAGCGTGCTGTCCCGCTCCTGCCTGAAGCAGCGGCTCCCCGACGAAGATGCTCTCGGGAGGGAAGTCCAGGCACTGGTGCGGGAGCGCAACGCCGCCCGAGCTGGTATCAACTGGCGGTTCAAAACCCAGGAGGCCCGAACCAAACTTCACCACCTTTACCCTTTTGATTCCAAAGTTGACTGAGTACTAGTTCAAGCGGTTGGCTGATAGACAAATCCGGAACGCTCGACTGAGGTGGCGTTGTCGGGGTAATTCCTTACCGCTATGAAACGCGCGGCAGGATGTGATGGTCGATGGCATAGCCAGTCCGTCTTCCTCGACCGGAGGAACAACGACGGAGGCAGCGCTTTTAATGTCCTCGGCACCGCCTCCATGGCGCGCAGCACTCGCAGCACTTGGGAGGAGCGAATGCGGCGGCCCAAATGATCCATTAATGCGGCCCGGGATCTGGCCAAGTCGGCCGTTTTCGGATTAAACCACGGCCCATCGATTCGCCTTTCGCTTGGTTTGGCATTGCGTAGGGGGCAACCTAAACTAAAGTCACGGTGGGATCTACATTTCTGAAATGACGAGGGCAGGTCAGCGCTGCCAAGTAAAGCTCTCCGGTCCGCACGTTGAGGTCAGTCCCCCGTCGCCAGGTAATCTTCAAATGCGCATTTCACCTTGGCTTTGGTTTAGATGTAGCGGCCGTCATGGAAGGGGCCAACCTTAGCTCAAAGTACATCGACGAGCCTTACTTGCTCTTGGACGTCTCTTGGGGGCGCGACCATTACAAATCGCTGCTGAAATCCGCGCTGGCGCTGCTTTGCCACGCCGGATTAGATCCGTCATCGGCCGAAGTCGCGTGGTCGTACCTAACCAGTAAAACTGAGGAACGATGCTATTTCCCGTATTACAACAAGGACTTGATAAGCAAGCGTGACCCTGAAATGCCGATCAACTGCTATTACAACAAGGACTTGATAAGCAAGCGTGACCCTGAAATGCCGATCAACTGCGTATACGTTAAGGGTGACGCGAGCACCCGCGAGCTGATGGCATATGTCGAGATATTCGGCATCCTGAGAGCGGTCATACGCCTGTCGGAAAGATACGACGGAGACTGTTTTGAGCGCTATTACGCGTTCGACCCGATCGAAGGGCGGGACCTCGATGTGGAGATTGAGCTAGACTTCTCCATTCTTGTCGCTGCAGAAAACGAGACCGACTACTATGGAGTGGAAACAGGTAGGTTTCTCGCTGCAATTGACCAAGTGATGGGAAGAGCCATAGCCATTGCAAACGAAAACGAGTTGACCAGGGTCGTCGTCGAGGCCGTGCAACAGTACTTCGATGAGTCGGATAAGAGAGCCGACGACCCTGCGACCGACGAAGAATACCGTGCTATGTGGTCCCGCATTGCCCAATCGGTGATGCCGTTCTTTGAACACTTACATCGTCCAATCAAACTGCCCGATCACTTGTCGAAGCAACTCTCACAGAACACCTAACTAACGGCGTTCAACAGGGCTAGGCATCTGACATCTGTAAGTTATTCCCGAAATATTACCGCGTCTTTGCCATAGAATTGATAATCGACCATCATCGCCTGCATCAACCTAGAGTTCATCACTCCATCAGGGTCCTTTTCAATGGCCTTCAATAGAGCCCTATCGGCCACCTCCCTAGATTTTTCGGACATCGAGTTCATGAGTTCCAACACCCTATCTGACTGTTGCAAGAGATAATCTCGCATGTACTCGGGGAGAACGTGAGCTCTCGGCTGAATCACGCTGGACTTCTTGATGCGACCGGTTTCAAGCCACTTCCTGTACTTGGATTCCCCTATTGAGAAAAACATGAACATTGGGAGCTTAACGTACACCAGCATCTCAGACAGATCATCACTTCTGAGAAAATCAATTTGGACCGTCCGAGCGAGATAACGATTCTTCATAGGCGACCCTGGTTCCATGGACGCTGCCAGTTCACTAACCGGGTAGATATACTGGGTATAAGAACCTACATGCTTCTCTTGTCCCAAGAGGAACCGAGAAAGCTGAAGCTCCATACCATCAACCATCGACTTCATGGCCGGGGAGAATTCCTCGATGTTGCGACAGGAACAATACTGAATCGCCCTCCAAGCTAGTGATGCTGCGAATTTAACTAGCCAAGGGCCACACCTGAAGGACGTTGCACCATCAGCACTGGGATAGAAGACCTCATTGGCAAACTTCGCTTCCCATTCCGAGAACCGCCCCTCACAGTCATCACACAGCAGTTCTACCGCGTACAGATCTTGGAGTCTCCCATCCATATTCCCACTGAACCTGAAATAAGGAGTCGGTGATGTATCTTTCAACCACCTACCAACAAATTTGGGGATTATGTGGCTTTTTCTTAAAGTGGTGCTGGAACCGCACAGCCTACACATCTGAACATCTTTTGACGGCATCACCACGCGACCCCCAGAAAAGGAATGGGACCCTGTGCCAAGCGTCAGCAGCTTCCAAGTGGCTGTAGAAAGGCATGCGCCAGTTCATGTATCACAATCGGACCAGGCGGTCCGCCAGATTCGCCAGTCGCTCCCGCTGCGAGACATTGCTGGTCCAGCGCAGTGGAATTGCCGCGGCTCCGTAGCGAGCCCCGAGAACCGCGCCGGCCAGCGCGCCGTTGGTGTCCGTGTCGCCACCCGAATTCACCAATTCCACCAGTGCCTCCTCGAAATTCAGGGGGGTGGTCGCGGCCCACAACCCAGCCTGCATCGTCAGAACGGTGTGACCCTTGGGGCCCCGGTTGCCTCGCATCCATTTGGCATCGCCAGGCGAGGACCGTCCCCGCATGGCATTTTCCAAAAGGCTGCTGGGAACTCCGGCCTCTCGGGCTACCTCCGCCAGGTCAGGACATCCGTCGGCCCTGGCTGCGGCCAGCAGTTTCTGCATGTCGGGAACGCCGCCGCCGAGCAGTACCGCAATCACCGCGTTGACGACAACGCAGGACCACTGGCTTGCTGGCGCGTAATGAGACACCGCACAGGTGTCCGCCGTGTCCCGCACCAGCAGTTCCGGATGACGTCTCCGTGCGATGGCCACCGGTGCACACCTCATGATGCCGCCGTTGGGAGCGATTTCACCCTTGGCTCGATAGACGGCGTACGCTGCCACCGGAGCCGGGACCTTGTCCTTCAATTGATTGATGGACTGTCTGGTGGTCCCGCCCATCCCCCGCCCGTTCAAGAGGCTCCAGGAGATCAACCGGGCAGTGAAGCGCTCAACCAGATCCCCGCCTTCCAACAGCGCTTCGGCCAGTTCCACGGACTGCGCCGGATCGTCGTCCATCGGTTTCTTCAGCTCAGAGGACCGGATTTCCCTGACGCCGGTTGGGTAGCTCTCTTGGATACGCCTCATCGACCATCCTTCCACCGGCAGGCCCAGAAGGTTCCCGACCACCACTCCGAGCATCACACCGCGGGCCCGGTCAATGATCTGGCCGCCTTCGGGCGTCGTGGCAGTGGCTTCAGCCAGATATCGTTCCAAGTTCGGGGTGCGACCCACCACTGGCTCCTCGGGCAGCATCTGGTACGTTCCGCCGAATACGGTATTGCACTTGAGACACCGGAAGGGCCGGCCCCGACAATACCAGTCGCGGCGCAAGTTGGCTTCCTGGCTGGCACAGTTCGGGCACCGCTTGATCAATGTTCTGGCGAACACTTCGTTGCAGCTCCGGCACCGCAGCGCGTTGTAGTGCTTGTGCCAGTCCCGACGCAGCCGGGCGTCCCGGCTCTTGCACTTCGGACACGCCTTCTCCATCGCCGGGAAAGAGGGCCTCGTGGGTGTAGGCCTCCTGGGAGCCGGATTTGCAGGAACCTGGCCTGGCTTGGGCAATGGAGCTGTTTGGAGCTCCGGTGCCTGCTGAGGGCCCACCTGCCAGGCTGGCGGCGCGACCGATGCCCTGGGGGAAGGCTGCACCGATTGCTGCTCTCCGACCGGTGTGGGGTTGGGGTTCTGCTCCAGGATGCTGGCCCAGGCGTCGGCGGAGGGTCGACCGATGTGGGAGGCACCCGGCGAAAAAGCTTGCCGGAAGGCGTTTCGCACCGGTTCTGGCATGGCCAGCCAGCTCCTCACCTGCCCCGGCGTGGGTCTCCACCGGCCTTCCTTCGACTGGTGAGCAAAACGGTGCTCCTTGATGCGATCCCGTATGTTGGACACCGCATCGCCGGCCGATGCGTCTATCCCCTGGTAGGGATGGCTGCCATTGCCCAGTAGCTGGTAGAGCAGTACCGCCAGGGCGAAGTTGTCGCTGTCCTGCGACCGGAACTGCCGCTGAAAGTCGTTGATCTCGGGCGCGGTGTACTCTGGGCTGCCCACCACGCAGGGATACGGCTGGTGCCCGGGCGGGCCCGGGATCTGGAAGCTGTCGCAGTCGATCAGCATGACCGAGCCGTCGTCGCTCACGAGTATGTTTGAAGGGTTGACATCTCCGATGCGCACATGGATGGTGTGCACCCAGCGAAACGCCTCTGCGATCTTTACCCCGATCTTCGTGCGGTATTCGTATTCCTGCTGGTGCTGAGGAAGCTGCCTTCTCTCGTTGGCGCTGATGAACCGGTAAGCCGTGCCAGCCTTACCAGAAGCTCTGGGCATCCGGTAGCGGAGGCCACTGGCGTCAGTTTCCACCACGTCCGGCCAGCTGAGCGCCTGCGCGTTCTGCGGCGGGTTGTTGCACATGGCCCGCAGCTTGGCGGACCGCTCCGCGGTGGCGTGCTGCTGGTGCAGCACCTTGATGACCATACGCGGGTCGTTCCCGTCCTCGTACACCGCGCCCTCGCCACCGGTCCCGATCAACCTGCCAGTGCTCAGAGGACCCGGATTGGCCGGCGCATTCTCCGGTCCGTTATCCTGACCGGACCCTTTCGTAGCGCCCTTGATGCGGTCGATGAAACTGGCCATGTCTATTCACCCTTTCAGCCTCTCCTGATACAGACTGCGATGGTACAGTCGTCGGTTGCCCTGCCCGCGTCGGCCACTTTCCGGAGCAGGGTGTCCAGCACAGCATGGGGAACCGGTGGCGAACTTCGGTTGAGCGCCCGGTACAGGGGCGTCCAGAAGCGGTCGTAGGGCACTTTGCCCCGGGACAGCGCCACGTCCTGCAGTCCGTCGGTGATGACCGCCACACAGCTGATGTCAGAACCGGATGACACCGTGACCCGCGGCAGGTTCCGTGTATCCGTCAGGAACCTGGTCTCGTTGGCGAACTCTCCGTTATCCGGCTCGCTCAACAATCTCCATTCCTCGCCGTTGCCGGCCACCACGCAGCCGTCGCCCACGTGGGCGACGCCCACAAACCTGGCGCTGGCCAGCGCCAGCATGATGGTGCAGGCGTATTCATTCACGTTGGCCAACCCTGGCGCTCGGTGCGAGCTTTTTGCCGCCTCGATCACGCTGCGCCTCGCGCTACGCACAGCGCGCTGCAGAGCGCTGCGCATCAGGTGCTCCTTGACGGCTATGGCGGGGTTACGATTGAGCTGGCGGGTCAGGCTGGCGACGCCGGCGATACAGGCAGCACGGGAACCGTGTTGGGAATATCTGGCCGAACCCGCCCCGTCGCTGACCGCCATGACCGCCGTCGGCCCCAGTCGCCCCAAGAGCGGCATCGCAACGACCACGCTGTCCTGGTTGGGTGTACCATCCTTCAGATGAGCGGCACCCTGTCGGCTGGCGTGGACAGCCCCCAGGGTCATCACCTGTTCTCTCCCCTTCCTGGCCGGCCGTCTGGACTTAGACATTGATGGTAGTCCAGTCTGTCGGTGGCAGGTTTACCGCATCCCCGGGCGTGCTGCGCGAAATGGCCGAGACCGACTTGCTCAGCCATACGAAGAAGTCGCTGAACCGCAGGTTGTCCAGCTGCTGCGGCTGGAACCTGGAGTTGGGATTCGGCAGCACCCTGAGCATCGCCTGCACCGCATCCGCGTTGACCCCCACCTTGAAGATGGTCAGCCGGTTGTCGCCCTCCATGTCCACCAGGAGCTGGTTGGCCTGCTCCATCTCCGGGCGGGGGCTGGTGGGCAACCCGTCGCTGAAGAGCACCATGATGGGCCGGAAGTACGGTACACCGCCCGACCGGTACTGCTCCTTCCGGTCCTCCAAGAGATCGCACCCCTGCTGGATGGCTAGGTGCATGTTGGTGGCGCCCCCGGCTCTCATATTCGTTTTGGTGCGGTCACTTATGGTGCCGAATTCCCGTTCCACCCTGGCCTCGGCACTGAAAGACAGCAGGGCCACCTCAACCCGGTTCCGAGCGATCTCGTCGTCTAGGATGGCTTGGAAAAGGTCGTCTACACCCAGGTTCATTGCGTCAATGGGACGCCCGGCCATGGACCCGCTGCAGTCGGCAATGATCAGCACCGGACAGCGAGGCTCCGGATTGTCGGCGAACTCCAAGTCCACCAACTCGTCCTCGGGCATGAGGTCATCCTCTCTGACCGGGACATCGTCAGGAAAAATCTCTTCGGCCACGTCGCTCATCAAACTTCCGCTCCTTCACAAACGTGAATGGCCTACGCTCTTACAACGCCACCTTGTCGCTGGCCACCAAGATAGCGCCAGCGATGATGGATGCCCCGATTATGAGGACTCTGCGATCCCCAAACAACTTGTTCCGCACATCCATGAACACACCCAGCACCAGAATTGCCCAGATGACACAAAAAATTGCGAGCTCCACTCCTTTTCACCCCCTTTTGGGTATTGCTATCCGGTTACAGCGCCCCCACGGTTGGCCGACAGATCCATTCTTGAAAGTGCCGGGTGTATGGCAGCATGACGGGTTGTGGCGTTCCCGAGAGGACGCCTCAGCTTGCTTCATAGCGACCGATGATGCTGGTAACGTGGGGGTAGAGCGGCAGGCGTTCTCTGCCGTCCCACCAGCGGAAGGATTCCAGCTCCCTGTCGTTGATCCTGGGTTCGCCTCCAGCGAGGACCAGCACCACCTCATGGTCGTTGAAGCTTCCCTCGCTGGTATAGTCGAACAGCCGCTCGGCCCGGTAGGCTTTCATCCCCAGTCCTTCACCCAGTTCCCGGCACGCGGCCGTGAGCGCCGCCTCGCCCTGTTCCATCCCGCCCCCTGGCAGGGAGTACTTGTCATCACCCTTCTCTCGGACCAGAAGGTACCTGTCATCCCTGATTGCCAACACCGTGGCCCGCTGCCGCTTGCGCGAGTTCGCCCCACCAGAAAGGCCACGCTCGGCCTCAGACGTGTAATCCCTTTCCGGTTTGGCTCGCCCACTCTTGATGTCCGCCCAAAGGCGCAGGGCCTTCCGGTCACCCCCGAAGGCCAGATCCTCCGGCCTGATTTCCCTGGCATTGCGCCAGCGGACATCCAGGCATTCCTTGCGTTGGAAACGAAGCCGGCCGCCCACCCGTTGACCGACGAATACTCTGATGGGACGCGTATTGCCAGTGAACAACCGGTGGGTGATTTTGACGATGATGCCCGTTTCTTCTCTGGTCTCCCGGTAGGCAGCGTGCCGACTGCTCTCGCCACGGTCCACGAGACCGCCGGGCAGCGACCACTTGCCCTTCTCCTTGCCGTAGGCTCGCTGCACGAATAGCACCTCGCCCCTTTCATTTTCTACCAGGCAGAACGCAACGTCTCTCATGCTTAAAAACGCACCTTTTGTGGATGACAGCGGGTTCCACGAGAATCCCGACGGCTATTGCCGCATTATAATCGGCATTTTCCACACCGGTGAATCTTGAAAGCCCCGCCCTGCCGAGGACCAACATCCGGATGCCTCTTGGTCCCGATTCCAGTGGCCACTTTGGCTGGCGCGGTTGAAATAGTTACTGGGTGTAACTCGATTCAATTCTGCTCCAAAGTGGAGCGCCTTTCAGGGAAATAAACTTCGCCTGAGGTAAGCACTTATGCCAAATGGCGGCATACACCGGGAGAGGGTTGGCATCTGTCCCCACTGCCGCAACCCTCGCATCCGGACAAGGCGGAGTCAGCACCGACGCATGAACTGGAGATGCCGGAACTGCAACCGGGTTTTCGCTGTCCCGAGTAGCAGGTATGTGGTAGTGGAGGAGTGGCCTGCTGTTGATCTGGTGTACTTGGACCGCACCCAGGGTAGGCAGGCCGGGGGCAGCCGACCAGTCGACCAGGGGCGCAGAGGCAACTTCGGCTGCGGTTGCCTCTTTATCGTACTCATCATCGTCGGCGTCGCCAGCTTCTTTGCCGTAGCCAGAAACGCCGACTTCCCCGGTGGCCAGATCCTGCGCACCGTAGGTCAGGAGATCAGCCAACGCCTGGGAGGGAACGGCACTGGAGAGGGAGAAGAGCCGTCGGTTCCCACCCTGACACCCATACCAGAACCCGCATCAACATATGTGTCCACTCCAACTCGTTCCCTGACGCCTACGTTGACACCAGTCCTGGGCAGCGCAATAAAGCCAACCTCTACACCGCAAGATGCGTCCGCTCCATCCATAGCGACGATACCCAAACCGCTGCCTACAACCACTCCAGTGCAGACACCCACGCCACTACCTCCGCCCGACCTTCGCCATCACGATACCAAGCTCTATATGCTGGAGCTAATTAATAATGAGCGTACCAGGGCAGGCGTTCCGCCCGTGACGCTGGGCGACAACATAGCCGCGCAGCTACACGCCGAAAGCTCCCTCGCAAACTGCCTCAGCGGCCACTGGGGAGCGGATGGGCTAAAGCCCTATATGCGTTATTCCCTAGCAGGCGGGTACCAGACCAATGGAGAGAATGGAAGTGGCTCGGACTACTGTATCCGAGCGTCTGACCGCTATCGCGCCTTGGGCAACATCGAAGCTGAGATTCGGGAAATGATGGAAGGCTGGATGAACAGCCCAGGCCACCGCCGCAACATCCTGGGCAAGTGGCACAGGAAAGTGAACATCGGGCTGGCGTGGGACCGATACAACATGGTGGGGTATCAGCATTTTGAGGACGGCTTTGTACAGTACGACCAGCTACCCCAGATAATGAACGGGACCCTGTCCATGTCGGGGAGCACGTTATATGGTTTGCGATTCTCTCGCAGAGAAGAGTTGGGTTTGCAAATATACTACGACCCACCACCCCATTCGCTGACGAGAGGGCAGGTTTCAAGGACCTATTGCTACGATTCGGGGCTTCAGATAGCTGCGTTGAGATATCCTCTCACCGGCAACAGTTTCTGGTCCGAAGACGAGTTCACGAAAAGATATTCACCCTGCCCGGATCCGTATGACGTATCCCCTGAAGCCCCGGCGCCACGCTCGCCCGATGAGGCGCATAGATTCTGGGAGCAAGCGTATGCGGCAAGCCAGACCCAGAGGGAACGGACCGTCACTGTTCCTTGGGTAACCGCGTCGAAGTGGATGGCCCGGGGCACGGACTTCTCAATTACAGCGAACGTCAGCAAACTACTTTCCAAGTACGGGCCTGGCGTCTACACCGTCCTACTGTGGGGAGAGGTGGACGGTGAGGACGTGCCGATTTCCGAATACTCCATCTTCCACGATATAGAGCCGCCGGACACCTACAACTCTGACCTCTTGAAATAGACATGCTACGCGGCCAAGCTTTCAGCCAGGGCTGGCCCCGCTACAAAGGTCACATCCAACGCGTACAGCCGCCTGAGCGGAAAATCCGATTTGGCCCGACCGCAAAGAAACACGTGCGTCCAACAGGCGGCACGGGAAATCGACGGCGGCACAATTTACATGTCAACTTGGAGTTGGGAGTGAGAGGACACCTCGGTAACTCCTGACAGTGCGTATTTGCGCCTGTGACACAATCAAGCACTGCCCGCTGGTGTTCCCTTCAGTCGCCCCCATTCCACCCCCTGCACCCGTGGGCTGACCACCGCCACCTCCTGGGCATGGACCGGCATGTCCAACGCCCGCAGATCCACGCCCTGACCATATGAAGAGACCCGGAGTGTCGCGTCCCAGCCGTTCCAACGCGGTCACCACCAAGGCGTCTCCGGATTGCAATGCATTCAGTAGACCATCCAGGCCCGGTCTCGGCATCACGGGCCCCATGATGATGTCCTCGTGGATATGAACGGCGTCGACGCCAGCGCCGGTGAGCCGCATACGCTGGTTCTGCAGCATGTCGGTTCCGTCGCCCCTGCCGCGGGATATGCGGGCGTAACCATAGGCCGGCATTGCCTGTTCCCTTGAACAGGAGGGGTGTCGCAAACGGGCGTCTAACGACACCCCGCCAGGACCTCCTCCTCACCGCCGCCGCAAAGCCGGCTCAGGAGTGTCGTATCGTATCAAACGGCGCCGCAATATAAAACGAGGTCTAACGACATCCCAGAGGCTTTTAATGTCCCTTCTCCCGGTGGGAGCGGGGACATTCCCGACAATTCAGAGACCCTCGCATATGCCGCCGGCTCTACACCATGGGCAGCATCCAAAATTCGCGGGGCCGGGCCGGCGGCAATTCGCACTGCCAAGCCATTTCCACTGCATAAGGGCAGCATGCACTATGGGGGCTGCCACTGCCATTCCTGCGGTGCACGCGGAACTGGAATGACCGGTAACAGGACTCCATCCGATAGCCGCTCCGTTCCTGTGACTATTCAGCGGAGCGCCGTCCAGCCTATATTAAGCCCGGTAATTTTCGTTACGCACTCATACAGCCCTCACGACAAGAGAATCCAATATATGCTGAGAGCCGATTACAGGGAGTCCATCTCCCAGGCAGTGTCCGGGATAAGAGACATGCCGTCATTGGAGGGGCGGAGCAAGGCGGCCATCGCGCAGGCCGTCGTGCTCAGGATGCTGGCCGCAGCCGGGTGGGACGTCTTCGACCTCTCGCAGGTGATGCCGGGATACGTCACCGGAAACAGCAGCGTCGACTTGGCCCTGATGTCGCCAGGCCAGCCCAAAGGAGCAGCCCCACCCAGGGTGTTCATTGACGTGCGGACGCCGGGCGAAGACGTCGGCAGTCCCCGGATGGAGCGACAAATGCTGGCCCTCTGTGCCCAGGAGGAGGTACCCCTGGCGGCGCTGACCAACGGGTTGCGCTGGCTGCTCTTCCTCTGGTCGCCCGGGGGCGGCCGGAAGGAACGGCGCTTCTGTGAAATCGACCTCAGGGGAGACCCGGAGGCCGCGGCGGCGGACGTCAACCGGTACCTAACCAGGGACAGGGTGTGCAACGGGCAGGCCGCCAGGTCGGCGGAAAGGGCGCTGCAGGACATCAACCGGGAAACGGTGGGCAGGCGGGCCGTAATCCAAGGCTGGCGCCAGGTGGTCGGCGGTCTTGACGAGGGTCTGATCGAGCTGGTCGCCACCGCTGCAGAGCAGAGGGCCGGCCACCGTCCCGACAACCGGCTGGTCCGCCGGGTGCTTGCGGAAAACCGCGCCGCGCTGCTGGTACCCGGCACCGAGAACGCAGCAGGGTCCGGCCCCGGCGGAGGCCTCCGCTCAACACCGTCCTCCTTCACCCTGGATTCTCAAACAAGGGATGTCACGTCCTGGTACGGCCTGCTGGTGGGGGTCTGCCTGATGATGCATGACAGCCACCCCGGAGACTTCGAGAGAATTCTTGAAATACGGGGCAGGAAGCTGCCCCACTTCTCCAGGGCGCCCGGGGAACTGAACTTGCCCCGGCCCATCGGGGACACGGGCATTTTCGCCTCCTGCCATGGGACAGGGGCCCTGATCGGCGGGCGCGCCCGCCGGGTGCTGGAACACTTCGGACACCCTGCCGGGTCCTTGGTCATCCAGTTGAGGCGACCTCTGAATTCAGTTGTAAACTGATGATGCGGCGATGAACCGGTGTCGCGGGCACAGCCAGGCATCGGATTACCGAACGCCTCGCACATGCTGGCCCGAAGCGGCGTTCCTCAAGGTACGCGGCTCATACCCTCAATAGCCTGCACATAGCCAAGCCACCTTCTTCTCGAGCCAGCCTTCCCCAGACCCGGTGGACGCTTTTGGTTCCCCCGCACACGCGGGGATAAAACACCCCTGGTGACAAACAAGACACCCCAGATAAAGACAACCCGGCATCGCCCTGGTTTTTGCCATTATGGCCAAAGAGAAAGCACCCCAAAGACGCAGTAGCGCCCCAGTCGGGCGCATGTGATAATGATCACGTTATAACCAGCTAGACTGACTAGACACAGAGGGCATGATGACCAGCTGGCAATTGCAAGAAGCCAAGAACCGGTTCAGCGCCGTTGTCGAGGCCGCGCTCACCGGAGAGCCTCAAGAAGTCACACGCAGGGGCAAGCCGGTCGTAGTGGTACTGGCCTTTGAAGAATACCAGAGGCTGCGCGAAGCCAAGGCCGGGGACACACCCTCTTTTGTGGACCATCTGCTGACCATCCCGAAGGGCACCGAAGAGGACGGCTTTGAGCTACCCGAGCGTACCAAGGACTACACGTCCAAGGCCATAGAGATCTGAATGTACCTCCTGGACACTGTGGTCATCTCAGCACTGCGACGACCGGAGCGCCACGCCCCAGTCGCCCACTGGCTGCAAGCCCAAGCACCTCAAACACTCTACATCAGCGTCGTCACAGTGGGAGAAATCATGTACGGCGCTGCGCGGCAGAGAAGGACACAACCGGCATTTGCCCAGATGCTGGAGCGCTGGCTGGAAACTGTGATGACCTCGTTCCACGACCGGGTGCTGCCACTCAATGAAGCAGCAGCTAAGCGCTGGGGTCTCCTGCACGCGGAACTGGGCTACACCAATTCCGACCTGCAGATAGCTGCCACCGCGCTGAACCACGACTTGACAGTGGTCACTCGCAACGCACGGGACTTCATCTCCACAGGAGTCAGGGTGCTGAACCCATTCGATGGAAACGACGGGTGAGTACCCAGAACCCAATACGCAAGGCGACCGGGAATCCGTCCAACAGACCAGGACTGCCTACGCTACGGCAACACGCTGGCAATAGAATATAGTGACACCCGTCAATTACCAAGGTGTCGCCTTGAGCCAGCCGGGCATCCAGCGAGTGCCAGCCTCGCCGGCTGTTGGTACCGGAGACACCGACGTTCTGATAGACGTGAGAAAGCTCCACGCCGGCAGTCAGCAACAACTGGCGTTGAGTTTACGGGTCGCTGCCCGACAGCTCCGAGACTCTGGGGCGGCTGGGGCGGACGTAGCCGTAGGTCTCGGGCATCGCTCTCCCTCCAACTGGTGCGGATTGCGCTATACCTTTGTGACCCACACCTGAACAAGCTGATAGCAGTGAATTGTGGCCCTGTGTGACAAACGCGCGTTTGTGAACCACCCAACCAGGGCGATTCATCCACACTGACCGCTCCGGAGCTGACCAGCATCTGGTCCGACAACCGCCCTCCTCAGGTGTCACCGACGGGGCAGGCTGGCAGGAAAATTTCAACGATCTTCTGCTTACACGGTCAACTTTAGCGCTGCCGCTTACAGGCTGACTTGCGGGCGGCACAGGGCGGGAGTGGAGTTCCGGTCCCTGGCGGAAGCCTTCGACGCGGCCACGGCCACCGGGAAGCTCCAGCTTGCGATGGTGCTCGCCATCAGCGAGTGGTGGAGGAACTCGATCAGGGACCGCTCGGTCGCGGGGCAGGCGAAGGCTCGTGCCGAGGGTCGTTTCCCTGGCCGGCGACCCAGCCTGACCGAGCAGCAACGGGAGTACATTCGGGCAGAGCGGTCGAAGGGAGTGAGCCAGCGGGAACTGGCCAAGCGCCTGGAGGTCAGCCGCTGGACCATCCAACAGGTGGACGGATAGGGGTAGGTTGGAAATTGCAGCTTCCGGAGGGGGCCTGTCCCGTTGGCGGCCTGCCCCAGTACCAGCGGGCCAGGCCTGCGGCCAAGTTCTTCAGGTGCTCCACGTTAGCCCAAGGGGCTTATCAGGTGGATTCGGCCAGCCAACGAATCAAGCTGGGCAGAACCGGGCCCGTGCTGGTGGGCAGCGCATCGGACGGCCACCGGTGCTGATACCGGAGCAGGTGTAGCAGAGCCAGCGGATGGCCGAGGAGTGCGCGGGGGGTGGCCAAAGCGCCCGAGCGGTGAGTTGCTCACCGGCGACGGTGAGGGAGGCTCTGGCCACCATGCCGGACGGCACACCCAAGCGGCAACTAAAGCCAGCAGCCACGCCTAACTCTCATCCTTACC
The DNA here is from genome assembly GCA_965262865.1 of Dehalococcoidia bacterium. Taxonomy (GTDB): domain Bacteria; phylum Chloroflexota; class Dehalococcoidia; order Lucifugimonadales; family UBA3495; genus VXOI01. Next base: position 2,638,812 of record OZ253565.1, on the reverse strand, counting down.
TTGATGCCATATAATTACCGCAAACTCCATCCGTCTCACCCGCGACACGGGAACCGCCATGACCAGCAGGTTGTCCCCTGCGCCAGCGGTGCAGTTGACGCAGACCGCAGGAGTTGAACCATGACCACCGCCGGGACCTCAGCCCAAACCGACCCGGAAAACTTGGTCGCCAGAATGATCGGCGAGCTGAACGCCAACCCCGAAGCCAGGACCCTGCTGCTGCGGGCGTTGCTAACTGACGACTCCTGCTGCTGCCTGCCAAGGTGGACAAACTGCAAGAGGACGTCGGCAACCTGATGGAACTGCCGGCAAAAGCGGACAGACTCCAGCAGGACATGACTGAAGTCAAAAGGGACCTGGCCCCTATCAGAGGTGCCCACGCCCGCGACGCCGCCCAACGTGCCATACGTCGCATAGCCCGCATGGTCAACTGCCAGCTGCAGGAACAACTGAACGACGACGACCTCTACGGTTTCACTGCCAACAGCGACACCGCCGGTATCACGCCGGAAGACCTGAAGAGCTTCGAGAACGCCGACATCGTACTCAAGGCCAGCCACCGCGACACCGGCGAGACCCACTACATAGCCATAGAGGCGTCATCCACCGGCCGGGAAGACGACACTCGACGCGCCCTGCGCAACGCCCGGTACCTGCGCGGTTCACCGGACAGCCGGCCCACGCCGTGGTGGCTGCACTGCAACTGACACCTGAAGCGGAAACGACGGTCAGGCAAGGGAACGTTACCTGGTACGAAACAGAGCGCAGGCACCTAGAACCATCCTAAGCCGCCAGGCCCTTTAGCACAGCAATCCGGGTCCGCCTCATGGCCCGGGTGATGCAGGTTTTCATCGGTCCCGGTGAAGGAGGCGCTGACCAGCGGCCATTCCCCAATGAAAATTTTGCATCATCCTAGCAGGCGCTACCCTAAATTAAAGCCAAGATGGGATCTACATTTCTGAGATGATGAGAGCAGGTCAGCGCAGCCAAGTAAAGCTCTCCCGTCCGCACATTGAAGTCAGTCCGCCCCCAGTAGCCGGGTATTCATCAAATGCGCATTTCACCTTGGCTTTGGTTTATGTGTCGCTGACCAACTATAGATCTTTGCTGGGCAAGGGAGCAGTCGCCAGATGACCTTTATGGACCAGAGCCACATCAACAGGGTACGAGACGCCCTGCACCAGCGTTCTGGCAATGGCGCTTCCGTCATGGTGGGCAGCGGATTCAGCCGGAACGCTGAGCGGATCATCCGCAACGGCAGAGAAATGCCGATGTGGCAGGATTTGGTGAATCATTTCTACGACACCCTGTACCCACAAGGAAGTACATCCCAGAGCGGAGCCAATGACAGGCCCGCAACCGATAATGTACGAATTGCTCAAGAGTACGAGGCCGCATTCGGCAGAAGCGCTCTGCACGACGCACTACGTCGATTGGTGCCGGACACAGAACACACCCCAGGCTTCGAACATCAACGGCTGCTGAAGCTTCCTTGGCGTGACATCTACACCACCAATTGGGACACTCTACTCGAACGAGCGCAAGGCCAAGTTACTGAAAAGCACTACAGCACAATCACCAGTGTAGAAGAAATTCCGATGGCAAGCCGGCCGCGCATCGTCAAACTACACGGTTCACTACCGGCACAATTTCCGCTGATCGTTACGGAGGAAGACTACCGAACCTACCCCACGAAATTCGCTCCATTCGTCAACACCGTGCAACAGGCAATGATGGAAACGGTGTTCCTCCTGATCGGATTCTCCGGCGACGACCCCAACTTCCTGAATTGGTCAGGGTGGGTCAGAGACAACCTAGGTCAATCCGCCCCCCAAATCTATTTGGCCGGGTGGTTGAACCTCTCGCCGCATCGCCGGCGTATGCTGGAATACGGTAACGTCGTCCCCATAGACCTAGCGCAACACCCGAAAGCAGACCAGTGGACGACACCCTTCCTGCGCCATCGCCGCGCGACCGAGTGGCTGCTACGCACGCTGGAACTGGGACGTCCCTACGAGATCACCAGTTGGCCAACCCCGTCTAACCACAAGCAGGATGAAAGCCTAGATCACCTCCAGCCGATTGACACTGTAGCCTCACGGGAACCAAGAGCCCAGCCGAAAGTCCAAGGCACTGAAAATTCATCCTCGCCAGAGGAAGTCAGGGAAATTACCGACACTTGGCGGCACAACAGGCTGATGTACCCAGGCTGGCTGACCATACCATTTACCACTCGAGGAGAAATGGAACGTGATACCGACCGAGGGGAGCACAAGATCTTCGGATCGTTGCAAAGCCTCAGCGAGGTCGAACGCCTGAGTGCTTTGAGAGAGTTGGTATGGCGACGTGAAATGCTTCTCTTGCCAATGCACAGTGCCCTCAAGGCCGCCACATCAGAAACCCTCAAGTTGGTAGACTGCCAAGACCGCACAATAGGTGGGGTATCCGATCTAAGCAAGGATTGGACACTAATCCGCGAGGATTGGCGCATCCTCGCCTCAGCGCTAAACCAAAGTCAAGGTCGGATCTACATTTCCGAAATGATGAGATCAGGTCAGCGCTGCCAAGTAAAGCTCTCCTGTCCGCACGTTGAAGTCAGTCCCCCCGGCCCCCAGGTACTCTTCAAATGCGCATTTCACCTTGGCTTTGGTTTAGTAACTGAAGCGCGATTCGCTTTTGATCGAGAGGCATTTGAGCAAGCGGCAAAGGTTCTGGAACCTTTCCAAGACGAGGACATAGACCTTTGCCAACGAATTCTCCACGAAAAATGCCTCTGGGTTCTCCATTATAGGGACTTCAATTCGCTCGATGATTTGCTCGCCAATTGGAAACCAGAAGATTGCGACCCCGCTTGGATGATGCGCAAATCCGCAATGCTATGGGAAGCTGGGCGAAATAGTGAAGCGAAAGAGTTGCTGAACAATTCCATCGCCGTAATCAAGGCCATGCCTGTAAACGAAAATAGCCTCGCCAACCTATCTCGGGAGTCATGGGCAACCTTAGTGGCGCTAGACTGGAACAACAGACTCACTTCGCTTGATCGCCTCAGGGAACTGGTCCCCATGCGATGCGACGTCTTTGGAGAAAGGCAGTCTGTCACAGAAAGTATGGGAGGACAGAAGGCAGAAGAAGACCCTCCACTCTTCGACATCAATCGAAGGCGAGGTACGAGCGAACGTTGGATCAAATACGACCCAGGCGCAGTAGCGTACCGGGCCGTTAGATTATCAGAGATGGCTGGCTTGCCGCCATTCACCAGCGACTCAACCGTATGGGCGGAAGTACTCAAAAAAGCAGCGGAAGAGGTCGCTGACTACAACTTGGAATTCGCCGTGGGCCTAATACTAAGGGCCTGCAACGGGGACAACGACAAGGCACTAGGACGCATCCTAACCCGCACTAGGGTTGCATCCATGCCAAACGAATTAGCCGAAACCTTAACCCAATCCTGCCTGAACGCCATGGACAAGGCAATACGAGACAAAGTCACGCAAGCCTCAGCGAGTCAACAGAGATTCAATACGGCCGCTGAGACGCTGTCGCGCTTGGCCATCAGACTGGAACCGGTTCAAGCGGACACAATTCTCAACAAAGCAGTGGAATACTGCCGAAACGCCGAATTGGCGAAATCCTTCGTCGAAGGAACAATCAGAAACCTACTAATGCGGTCATGGGAGGCACTACCTGACGAACACCGTCAGCAACGCGCGATGGACCTCCTGGGTACCGAGATAGTAGGGTTGAGCAACATCGAACCGATCATCGAACGGCATTGGCCAGACCCTGGGGAAGTAGTTCCGCACTTCAACACCAAACTTCTCCGCACACCGGAAAACGAGCCGCAATGGCAGGCCACCATTGACCTGATAGTACGTGGGCTCACTGGCAATGCAACATCTCGACGCCGTGCATCCGGCAGGATGATCCCAATAGTGGGAGCCAATCTGCTCACCGAGGAAGAATCGCTAAGAATCGCCGCCGCACTCTGGGCTGAACAACATACCGCTCCAGACGGACTACCTGAGAACGTCGACCTATACGACTGGAACTTCCTCATGTTCCCTGAACCCAGTAAGGGACTGGCGCAACAACGGTTCCACACGAAATGGATCTCGCACAACGAAAACGAGCCGTACGAAATCCAACGGAGAAACCGTGGATTCCAAATCTACGGGAACTCTCCTAACGGACTAAACCATGACCCCCACGATGTAGAAAGCCGACTTTGGCAAGTTGGTGTAGCGATACAGGAGCTCCAAAGGCTCGGACAAAGTCTAATGTTGTCGCACACTGACAAAAAACACCTCACAAGTTTGCTGGAATCTTGGGCAGAGGACCCTGCGCCAGAAAAAGATGGCTTAGGGCCTGGTGCCCTACTTGGAGACTCTACCAAACAACTGACGCTTGACATGGCAAAAGCCTTGCTACCAATAATTGATGAGATCGCCGTGTCCCAGCAGTTGGGCAACAAAATTTTCGCGAAAATGCAACAACTGACTGCCAATCACCTCCCGGCGTTTGCCCTAGCTGCCGGGGTGGTCAAAATCAACCCCAACCGTGCTGGGGAGGTCGCAACAGCGTTACGAGTCGGGGTTACTTCTGACGATCGCCAAATGGCCGAAAGTGCGGTCGCAGGGATTTACCAATGGCTAGAAGCAACCTCTCACCTTGAATCTAAAATCCCCCAGCCGCCCGACGACTTAGTACGCGAAGTCGGCATAGCCATCGCCTCCCGCCGAAACACGGTTATCACAACAGCTCTACAATTAGCCGCATGGATATTCGACAATGGGCAAGCTTCTCACAAGGACGTCATCCAACACTTGGTGGAGGACGGACTACGTTACCTCGCCCAAGAACTGCGGTATGACCACGAACACGAGAACCCGGACGAAGTTCCTAGGAAACGCCTCTACTGCGCCAAACTCGCGGTAGCAATGTCAAAATGCGGACTGGCTGAAAGTCCAATTGTCGCACTTTGGCTGGAGATGGCCAGAGAAGACCCTCTGCCAGAAGTCCGCGAAGCCGTTGCGAGAGGCATATCTGACTAGCAAGCAATGAAATCCACGACACTGCCATTCAGCACACGAGCCTATGGACCAACCCAGTCCCCCAACGAGCCGTAGCTTCAGTCCAGCGTATGCTATGGAACCAAGCCTGCAAGGTAGACGGTGGCCCAACTTCCACAGGTCCCACATGACCACAGCCTGTGCCGAAAGGAACTTAACGGAGTCGGGCTCCGTACAAGATTCGACAGCCACTGGGCATACTGCTCAAGAAGTATCCATACGCTCCAGTAGGTATAAAGACACCGCTTTCCTCCATAGAAATAAGAGCTTTGCCTTTGGCATCAGCTATGACTTCGCGAAGATTAGTCTCTGGGTATTGATGGGGTACCACATGCAGTTCGGAGTCTTCGGATACCGGCAAGACAGCCAAAGTGAAACTATTCAATTGCCTATAGGAAATAGATACACCCCTTTCAGCGACAAATAACGAGACAGCGGTAATGAAGCCTCCGAACCCTGCCTCAAGATAAACCTTGTTCTTCCTCTAACCCCGAATCCACCGAGGGAGGGCCTTGGGGACAGCCCTTGAGGAAGCCGGAGGGTGCTCCTCTGAATCTGGGATAACGATTTTGGAACAGAAAACCGCCCGGAAAAAGGAGTTTCCAATAGATATGCCACAGAACAACCCCGGCACCATGCGCATCGTTTTTGACGACCACCGCTTGGTGGCCAATGCCAACCTGCTCCCGCTGGCCACCTTCGCCCAGCACCTGGACTGCGGGAACTCGTCGATCATCACTTCAACCTCGGCTGCGCGTCAGTGCGGGCGAAAAAGGGCTTCGATGAGTGGGGCGAACTCTTGAGCAACACTGTCATCGCTTCGGAGGTCCTGGAGTGGCTGTTGCATCACAGACACGTTGGGGTCGACTCCGGTAGGGGGCAGGAACGTACGCTAAGGCCGTTATCGGCGCTTTGGCCACGAAGAGCGTTCGTTCTAACCGTCCGATTTCGCGGAGAGCGACGGCCAGTTCGTGCTGGCGCGGATCGGCGGCGAGGTTTTGCTGCAGCTGGCTCGGCAGAAGGGCGCCGCTGGCCGGAGTGGCAGCAATCCGCAGGATCTCGGGCCACTTACGCACGATCACGTCCTCCCGGATTTTGTTGCCGGTCAATCCGGTCAGGGGTTTCGGAACGCGTCTGAGCTCGAGGACATGCAGGCGCTTCGACGGTAGGTTCCGGATGCGCGGGATGAACCGATAGCCGAGCAGGGATGTGACGGCGAGGACATGGTCGGTGAAACCGCCGGAGTCGGCGTACTGCTCGCGGATGTGCCGCCCGGCCCTGGTCATAAGCAACCCGTCGAGAATATAGGGCGCTTCGTTGAACGTGGCCGGGATTGTCTGCGTTGCGAAGGGTCCGAACCGGTCCGAGACATCGACCGGCTCTCCAGGGGTCTGACCTACGGGCTGCAGGTGATCGACGGCCTGCACCGGGCGGGAGTGGAGTTCCGGTCCCTGGCGGAGGACTTCGACACGGCCACCTCCACCGGCAAGCTCCAGCTCTCGATGGTGCCCACCTTCAGCGAGTGCTGGTGGAACTCGGTGAGGGACTGCTCGGCCGCTGGCCAGGCGAAGGCGCGGGCCGAGGGGCGTTTCCCAGGCCGACAGCCGAGCCTGACCGAGCAGCAACGGGAGTACATTCGGGTGGAGCCGTTAAGGGGAGTGAGCCAGCGGGAACTGGCCAAGCAACTGGACGTCAACCGTTGGACCATCCAACAGGTGGACGGGTAGAGGTTGGATGGGGATTGCAGCCTCCTTGCGGAGCAGGGCCAATTGGCAGCCTGCCCCAGTTACGCTCTCAGGACCTTGCCGACCAGCGGCCAAACGCTCCAGCGCCGCTCCTTCGAATCAGCGCCCTCCCAATCCGGTCCAGTCTTTCCCTATCTAATGGCTCGCCCGCAGATAACATACAATTTCCATCATTACCTTGCAGTCAACTTCGTTATAGCGAGCAATCTCATTCATCAGCGGCAGATGGCCCATCGGCAAGGCGTGCTCCTTGGCTTCCTCGTCGCAGCGCCACGCGCCGACCATCGCCCCCAATCCGTCAATAGGACTATCGGCCCAGTCCGTTTCGATGAGGCCGAGTGAATGGAAGGCGGTGGCTACCGCCTTCAAGCCAAAACCCAGCGCGCCGCGAACTGCCACAGGCTCCTCTCGCATCACTTTCGTCAGGAAATCGTACCATCCCAGTTCAGGCCAATCTGCATGTTCCTGGTGCCTTGCCTTTGCCGAATTGTAAGCTTTGTCCAGCACCGTTGGTTCAGCGGCAGACCAGTGGAAAACCCGCGGAATGACGTTTTGCGGGTCCAGCTTATCTCGGACCGAACCCATATGGTCAACCCATTCCTTGATTATGCGAATTTCCTCCCCAGCTGAGAGGTTTTCGGCGACCAGAGACTTGAACTGCCATTCTCGATTTTCCACGTGTCCACAACCAATCATAAAGATGAGCGGCTGCCCACCCTTCTCCGGCAGATTGGAAAAATCATCGTTCAGATCGGTGCAAAACTCGAAGTCAACGTAGAACTCCACCCCGGGTGTCGGCTGCCATTCGTCCCTGGTTTTTTCGATTCGCAAGGGAAGAACAGGCGGGCCGCCGTCAGTGTTGACTGTCAATAACTGGGCGAGCGTAGCACCAGTTTTAGCACCGTTCACCCCTAAAGCCGCCGGTGTAACCTGCGGGTCGTCCCACCGGTAGATGCCGGAACCGTGGGCCTCATTGCGCTTGCGGACTCCCACTTGCCACAATTGGGTCAGCTCCCTCAATTCACCAGCCAACCACTTTTTCGCACCGATCCATCGGCTGGCCGACTCCTTCTCTCCAATGCCCGGCTCCATCTCGGCGGGTCCGATTTCCAGCACCATATTAGCGTCGTCAGCATTGCTCATATTTGGATAAAGCTCGGGCACTGACGGTTTCGGCAGAAGCTGCCAGTCTTTGCCCTCTGTGCGGACCCTTCGTATCCAGCCAATGGCGTCTTCCACGGCATCTGCGATGAGGACGCCGTTGGCGACAGTTCCATTCTGAGGAACCGGTCCCAGTCGAGCTAAAGCGTTGGTACTACGATAGGTGCTCCCCTTTTGCGTCCGCTGCCAACCACGCCCCAGCAGATAGGAGTTGGGCGGCTCGAAATCCTGCAGGCGGCCCAGCATCCGGTTATAGATATATACCTGCGCCTTATAAGCCGGGGCACTACTCTCATTGGACATCTCAGTGCCGCTGGCGTTCAGGTGCAGCGTCGTAAACTTGGTGTCCACCACCAGGTAATGCCAGCCATTGGATCCTAGGCCGGGCGCGGATACCTCCGCATCCCCATCCGAAACCGACTCAGGGAACAGACAGCGCAGGACATCGCTTCGCACCAGGAAATCGGGCGAGCCGTAGGTCATATTCTGCGCGTCCCATAATACGGCCTGGTAGATGATAGGCAGACCTTGCTTCATAGCTTCAAAGGTCTCCTCAGCTTTACCAAGGCTGCTGATTTCCCGGTAGTCCTGGGCAACCGTAGCCACAACGAACTGGTCTTGAAACAGCCGCAGTATGCCGGCTTCGAATTCTCTACCCTTATCGAAAATAAACTCAAGGAAGTCGAGGTCCTTGTCGTAGTCGGCCAATTCTGGCTTGAGCAGATAATCGCGGCTTTCCCCGTACAGTTGCAACCAATCTAAGAGCGGGTCATCCAGCATCCAGTTCCGAGTTTTGCCTGCGCTCACCCACTGCTGCCAATCGTCGGTGGAAACGGGAACCGCGACTTTGAAGCCGTCGTCCCGGTGCGTTAGCGAGTTGATGCCCATGTCATACCTCTTTTGTGCGTGCATGGCCTTCTTCCGGTGCGTTCTTAGCAGAACTCCTTGAGAGAGGTGCTCTCAACCACAGGTTGTTCAGCTCTTTACAGGATTTGGAGACGACCGAACCCAGGCTGGACACAGCGGCCGACTCCGGTCTGGCTACACGAGGCTTTGAAACAGTCGCCCGCCGACCTAACAGCGCGCGGACGCTGTCAATGAAGACACGACAGGGATGGATTATGGAAACAACCAAGATGGCTGCCGATTGTCTAGCGCTGAAATTATCAGCTCATCCGGACGGACGAACGTTGAGCAACGGCAATTGGCCTTGCCGGCCTTGTTGGCTTTAGTCTCCCGGAGGAGGATAATTTTCCACGCGAAGCCTTTGCGGACAGCCGCAGCGGTTCAGTAATTCTCACGTTCGCACCAGTCCACGACATAGCCATCGACGGAACTGCCGATGGCTTTCCTTGCCGTAAGTGATAACTCTGAGTCACCATCCATTCAGCATTGACTTTAACGAGTGCGACCCGACAAAAGCACTTGTTACAGTCGGACCTACCAACGTGAGAATCCAGTAGACTAACGCACAGAAACCTCGCATCAAGGTAGCGTTTGTCAACGGCTCCGCAGACGCCATCGCGCTAAGGTAAAGGGGCTCCACCATGCCCATAATCAGATATACAGCGACCAAAACCCGATCACACTACCGGCTAGAGCGCCCACAGGGGACGGGAAGATACTAATCATTCATCCTCTCGTTTCAGTATCTTGATTGCGTATTTTCTTTATCTTGACCTTATCACCATGAAGTTTTTCGAGCAATAGATTCCATGCCACGCCCCGGACTTGCAGGATGCCCTTCGCCATAATAGAGTCGACTCAATGAGCGACTCACGTAGACTTCTGGAACACAATCGTCATCTGTTCCAAAAGTCTGCCAGCATTAGGACTTTTGGTGCAAAGCCGGAGAGAGGGAAAGCGGAACTATCAAGAACACCAATCTAGATTCTCGGTCCCAGTCAGTGAATCGGCCGCTGTCCGGTGAGAGCCTTGACCCAAAGTCTCAACTGATAGCTTAATTTCTTTCGCCAGGGACCGAGGCGCAACAGATCTTCTTGTAGATCGGGCTATTCGCCGACCGGAATACTTCTCACCATCCCGAGCATCAATGCGATGTACGATGTTAAGCCTAAGGGTTTCGACCCCTACACCGGACAAAGAAGCTGCCGTATCAGGAGTGGCTAGGCTCGGTTTGCCGTTATTACCAGTTTTGCGGCACGCCGCCAAGGGCGCCACCCATATACGACGCCTTCACGAATTGACGAGATACCGCGAGAGTCAGCATCTCCAAGTTCCAGACCCTTCAGCATCCAGCAAAGCTCGTGAAACCAAGTGGGCCCAGTTTTCTTGGAAACTGCCCTTACTTCGTATCGTTCGTCAGCATTCGCTCAGCTCGCTCAATACGCTGGCGGAGGCTGTCCTTAAACACGTCGTCGCGCTTGCGTTCCTCGATGTGCCCGGCAATCGCCAAACGAATCACCTGCGAAATCGGCTTACCGTCAACGGCTGCGATCGTGTCCAGTTCCTCCGCCTGTTCGGCAGACAAGCGAATTGTCATCGTTTTTAACCCTTTCATACCACGCATTTTGCAATTGGAGTAAGCGGTTGTCAAGTTGCTATCAGCCGTGGTATGTTGGTGTCATGGTATCATAAAACGAAGGAGAGACGCCGTGGTTACGGAAAACCAACCAGACCCAGAAGGCTTGGGTAAACCTGAACCCGACAACGATGGTTCCGAGAAGCCTGATATCGACAAGGTCTTCACCATCCAGATAGACCGCGTACAGTACGAGTTGTCGGAAAATCGGCTCACCGGAGCTGATCTCCGGAATCTCCCGACGACGCCGATCCCGCCAGAACGCGACCTCTTTGAAATCATCCCTGGCCACCCAGACCGCAAGGTTGAGAACGACGACAGGATATTAATTCGTGATGGCCTTCGCTTCTTCACTGCACCCAACACGATCAACCCCGGCACCAATCTGGCCGGCCGACGTAGGAGGATTCAGTAGCCATGAGCCTCCCAGAACTCGATATCGCTTATCTCAATGAGCGAGGCATTGCGCACGAAGTAGTATCCGACGCCGGTATGATATGTGTCGTGATGCCACAATGGCCGCTTCCGAGTGGTTTCGACCACCCTGCATCAGACCTCCTAGTTCGGCTGAAACCTGGCTACCCAGACGTCCAACCCGATATGTGGTGGTTCTCCCCGCCGGTTCATCTAGCCAATGGTCGGGAGTTGCCCAACACCAATGTTTTCGAAACGCATCTCGGGCGCACTTGGCAGCGCTGGTCGCGACACTTCAATAGCGGACAGTGGCAGTCAGGCATCGATGGTCTGGAGAGCTACCTTGCCCTCATTCGGCAAGACATAGAACGTGGTGTTCCCGAGAGTGTCCGATGACAGTCACGCTTGTGTTGCCGCAACAGATCGCGGATGCGCTGCTCGAGGCGTCCGTAGCTGATGTCGAGACCGCAGGCGTGCTGCTGGCGAGGCATGTAAAAACGCCCAATGGCGATGTCCGCTTGCTCGCACGCGAGATGCACTGGGTGCCGGATAACGCCTACCTGGTGCGCGATGCCACGGCGCTGAGTATTGTATCCCACGGCTACTTGCCCGCCCTCGCTGCGGCGGAGGCCGATCTGTCTGTCCCTATCTGGCTGCATACGCATCCTGGCAACGGCTCATCCCCCCGACCGAGCAAGCGCGACGAGATCGTCGACGAGGAGCTTGCTGACCTTTTTCGGCTCCGTTCGGGAAGCTCGTTATACGGTGCAGTCGTCGTCTCCCGAGCCGGAGAAGGGCTATGTTTCGCCGGCCACATCGAGTCCGCCACCAAGCGGGCGGACATTGACCGCCTATGGGTAACCGGTCGGCGGCTCGCGTTGGCCCAGAACTGGCTCCACGAGACAACCTCGCCCTCTGACCACTTCGATCGGAACATTCGCGCATTTGGCGGCGAAATCCAAAAAGTACTAGGAGGCCTGAACGTCGCCGTCGTCGGTTGCGGTGGTACAGGATCATCAGTTATTGAGCAGCTCGTTCGCCTCGGTGTGCGCCACCTTAGCTTGTTCGATCCCGACGCGTTATCAGCCAGCAACCTCACGCGGGTATACGGATCTTTCCCGGAAGACATCGGTAAATCGAAAGTGAAAGTGATCGCTGCCTACGTGGAGCGGATCGCTCCCGATGCCGAAGTGTTTACCACACAGGCCAAAATCACACTGGAGGACACTGCCAAACTTCTGCTCGACGCCGATGTAGTCTTCGGCTGTACCGATGACAATGCGGGCCGGCTAGTTCTGTCCCGCATCGCCTCGTACCTGCTGACTCCAGTCATCGACTGCGGCGTGCTATTGAGCAGTGGCAGTGGCGGCCGACTTGAGGGGATCTACGGACGAGTGACGGTGCTCGCTCCCGGATCCGGATGTCTAGTCTGCCGCAATCGAATTGACCTCAGACGAGCGGCCGCCGAGATGCTTCCTCCAGATGAGCACCGACGGCTCGCCGACGAGGGCTACGCGCCTGCGTTGCCGGGAACTGAGCCCGCAGTCGTGTCGTTCACTACTCAGGTGGCGGCCGCCGCCGTGAGCGAACTGCTAGAACGGCTCATTCACTACGGCCCAGAGCCTGCGCCCACAGAAATATTGCTACTTGCGCACGAGCGCGAGGTATCTACCAACGACCGCGCCCCCCGCGAAGGGCATTATTGCCACGCAGGTAGCGGCAAGATGGGACTTGGCGTCACTACGCCGTTTCTGGAGCAGACATGGCAGGGATAAACAGGCTGATTGCTTGGTGGGTGTCGCTGGCATTCCCGTGGCGCGCTTGGCGAGTGATCGGGCAGGTCGCCGCAGGCGACGAGGTGCCTGACCGGCTACCCGCCAAGGGGGTGTTCCTTGTGGGGACGCTAGGGGGGGCTGCAACCTGGGCTGCATTCGACTGCCCCTGCCGCACGGGGCACCGGCTGATGGTGAATCTGGACAGGACCCGACACCCATTCTGGAATGTGGACTCTCTAAAGCCGCTGTCGATACGCCCCAGCATTGACAACATCAGCCCGGAGCGACGGTGCCATTTCGTCGTCCGGAGCGGCAAAATCACTTGGGCTGACTTCGGCCGGAGAATGACTGAATGACACAGCAACCACCACCGATAGAGCCTGATGGCGATTCACCGGACCAAGACGGCACCGCTATAGAACGCGCCCTGCCGTCTGAAACTAAACCAAAGCCAAGGTGGGATGTGCATTTGCCTGAGGCGAGGAATCGTGCTGGGAATTCGGCAGCAGTGCTTCGGCCCGTGACTGCAGTACCGTCCGGCAGCGGCGCCTCACCTCGTCTCTCCGGCTGGCCAGCCCGGCCAGGAAGTTGCCGACCCTTTCCTGCACCGCCGCCCTGCTGCCCAGGCAGAGATTGCCCGTCGCCTCCTCTCTCGCCCAGCCCCAGACCGCCTCATCGGAGTTGAAGTCCGGGCTGTACCCCGGCAGGTTCACCAACCGCAGGTCAAGTCCGGGCGTCCGCAGATATTCCCGCACCGCCTCGCCACGATGGGCCGGCGCGTTGTCCCAGATGACCCGCATCGGCTCTGGATGTTTTTCCCTCAGTTGCTTCAGGAAGGCAACCGAGGTCCCGCTGTTGCTGTTGCCCTCCAGTTCCATCCATTCCACCTCACCCGTCTCCAGGCACACCGCCGAATAGTAGTTGGCCTTCTCCCCATACCGCGGGCTGGTCGAGTCCACCAAAGCAGGCTGGCCCTTCAGCACCCACTTGCCCCGCAGTTCCGCGTCCGCCCGGAAGTGGGCCTCGTCGGCAAAGAATATCCTGGCTTCAGTCCGTTGGGCCTCCTCCCTCAGGACGGCGTACTCCGCCACGAAAGCCTCCCGCTTGGCCTCATCAGCCTTGAGCAACCGCTTCTTGGGCCGCTTGAAGGCAAATCCCAAGCGGTGCATCCAGTTCAGGCAACTGCTGCGGCTCAACTCAATGCCGAGGCGCTCCGAGGCAAACCGCCGCACCACCTTCCAATACCAGTTGGCCATACCGATGCCCGACGAAGCGGGAGGCTGTTGCACCGCCTCTTTCAATTCCTCCTGCTGCGCTTGGTCAAGGGCGGGGGGGAACCACCGGTCTGCTCGAATATCAGGGCTGCAGGCCCTCCCTCGCCGAAGGCCGACGCCCATCGGCCAATAGTGTGTGGGTCCCTTTCCAGAGTCTCCGCCGTGGCCGCTGCCGTCCAGCCCTGGGCCAGCAGCAGCACGGCGTACCACCTCTCCCGCTCCCTGGGCGTCGGCGCCAGGATCATCCGCTGTCGCAAGTCCTTGACTTCCATCCGCCACTGTTCCAGACACCGGTCTATCTCCCTCACGCCCATCACCAACCCCTCGTAACTCCCGAGACCAGCTAACCCAGTTCCTTCACAAATTTACCCTGTGCAACTGCGTATTTCACCTTGGCTTTAGTTTAGGACACCATTTTACCTAGCAAACCACTCCGCACGCTACCAGCGACAGGAGCTCATAAGAGAGATCCAGAACCGCACTGGCCGCCCGTTGGTCTGCTACGTGTCCGGCATAAACTCCGGTATCGATGAAGATGACATCATGCCGTTCATCGACATCCTTCACAATGTGCCGCCTGGTGAAACCCTAGAGTTCCTCCTTCATACCCCCGGGGGCAGCGGCGACGCTGCAGAAAAGCTTATCCGGACAGTGAGAGGCAAGGTTCGCCAAGGGCAAGTTCACATTATCGTTCCGGACTTCGCCAAGAGCGCTGGCACGCTCATGGTCCTCGGTGCCGACCGTGTGGTGATGAGCGATATGTCTGAACTGGGGCCAATCGACCCACAAATGCGCTTCGTGGATAGCGGCAGCGGACAGGTCAGGTGGCAGCCGGTACAAAATTATCTTGATGCCTATTACGAATACTCCAAAACGCTCACTGAGCAACCCGACAACGTCCCGGCCCGGATGATGCTTGACAGACTTGACCCTGTCACCGTGAAGCTGTGGCAAGCAACCGTTGACCGCGCGCGCCAGTCCGCCGAGACCTTGCTGAAGATTGGGATGTTTCGTGATAATGACGGCAACTGGTCCCAGGCTGCGAACGAGCTTCGCGACACGCGGCGATGGTTGTCGCACTCGCAGATGATCTCGTGGGAGGATGCCAAGGATCCCCACATCGGATTGGTAGTTGAATATCTCCACTCGGAGTCCGAGCGGTGGCAGGGTTATTGGCGGCTGTACTGTCTTCAACGCCTTGCCGTGGGCGAGGACCAGAAACTCTTTGAGTCCGCATACGCTTCGCTGATAATATAGGGACACCGACTGGGTGAGAAGAGCCCATTGAGCAACGTGATAATGGAAATGTGTCAATAATGACTCTTGACCTATCCGTTGGACCAATAATCACATCCATTGTTACTGTCTTAGTTGTAGCTGTAGGCGGGGTTTTTTGGTTTGGTAAACTCAGCACTAAGGTGGACCGCTTGCAGACCGACGTAGCCAGGTTGCAGACAACTGCGGAAAGCTTGCAGGTCGACATAAGCAAATTGCAGCCCACTGTGAGTCTTTTGCAGACCGATGTAGCCAGGTTGCAGACCACCGCGGAAACCTTGCAGGTCGATATAGACAGGCTGCAGTCTAATCGCAAACGCAGCGACGGTTGACCCAACTGGCAAATCATAAGGTGCCGGCGCGGTGCTCGCGGCAGTTTATTACTACCTAAGGATGCTTGGAAAAGACCGGCAGCAACTGCGTCGTGATTGCTGGAGTAGGATCCGAAAGAACAAGCAGCTTGCCGCCTTTATTAGAGAATGGTCGGCCCTCCGGTATCGCCCCATCAAGGCCAGTGTAAGCATGGGCCGGTTCGGTGGCTGATTTAGGCTTGCTCTGGCCACGTGTAAACGGCGGAGCTATTGGCCCACGTGGGCGGGTGAGCATGGCCCGGCGTGGGGCTCAGAACGGCACTCCTACCCACGATATCGAGCATCATCGCCTTCGATTAAACCGCATTCACCAAACCCGCTATCCGATCCAGCAACCGAGCCCTGCGCTTGGAATAAAAATCCTTGAATTCAGTGATTGCCTCCGGAACGCCTCCAAGCTGATGGCGGTCGCAATAAACTTCACGCTTTTCATGGCTGGGGCAATGAACAGCCAACCATTCGGAAGGCAACGTGGTCCGTTTCTCGTTGTTGACTGACCTGTCCAACAACTGGAGGTTGGCGAGCCGATCCGAACGGTCGCGGAACTGGTCAAATAGCTCTTCGTCGACTTGCGCAGTCTTGAGCCGAGTAGGGGTGAACCTGCTTTTAGGGAAGACGTGGTCGATGTCTGACCCGTCGCGGGAATCCATATACGGGAACAGCATCGTCAACAGCGGGAAAATGCGCCGGTCTCCCAACCGCATATCCGCAAGATCTTCAATCTCCTCTTGGACGAAATCCAGGGTTTTGCCCCGTTGCGCCATGATCCGCCGGAGTTCTGCAGCCGGAAATTCGCTGCTGTCGGAGCTGCGAATAACCTCCCGCAATGCCGTGAGCAAGGTATCGAGTCCACTGCCCCAGATACCCGATTCCTTGAGGATTGACCGGGTGAGCCATCCGCGTATGACGGCTCGGTCGTGGAGAAATTGGTCACTGCTCTCGAAATCCCTGGGCGCGCCCTTCTTGTAGAGGTAGTACGCGATGGGCAAGAGAGAGTTGGTAGCTTGGATCGTCCGGCTGTCGAAGCCGAAACGGTCCACCAGTTCCGCGGTTTCCATCAAGGCTTGGCGAATGTTCGGCCAATTCTCCTCCAGCACCGCCATGTTGTCATAGGTGAAATTTTCCACCCTGAACCCAACGCTGGCTATGTCCGATAGCATCAGGCCTGCCTTCAGAACGAAATCTGCATTGAATAGCAGGCCTGGCCGGACCTTGTTCATCTCGTCGACTAGTCCGTGCACTTCCCGCCTGGCATCGAGGATCTTCCATTGCGATACCGCAATGCTGAGGAGTAGGTTGGAATAGGAAAGTGGAGTGCCGCCGCTGTTGCACCGGATGAATATGCTCAGGACCCGCTCGATGTCCTGGCTTTTCTCTTCGTAGAATGCCACCACCTGGTCGACCCGGACAGCTCGATGCAGACGATCGAGCGTCTCATAGGCACGACTCAGTTGTTCCTGGTCGAGCCCGTGCTGCATCAGCCAATTGAGCATAGCAGGCCCGGCTTCCATTCCCAATATGTTGGACGCCTTGAACCACAGCCGTTGATCCTCGACCCCTATCCGGCCCTCATCGATGAATTCAAAGCAATAGCGGCTGCCTTCCTCATCTGGATCGGGAGATGCCAGCAAATCGAGCGCAAGGATACGCTTCGGGAAAGCATCCCAGCTATTCCACCACTTGTAAGGAAGCTTCCGCGCCATTGAACCCCGCAGTCCGATGTTGAAGGCGGTCAGGCGTTGTTGGCCGTCCAGCACCGCCGTCAGCGGCTTGTCGTGGATGGCCGCTAGTTCCGGGCAATGGGGGGTGTCGCGCTGGTGGTACTCACGGACGAAGTCATACCAGCGATATTTGCCGGAATTCTCAGGCGCCACCCTCCAAAGCATGAATTCGCCGAACGGATAACCCTGCATCAGGCTATCGAACAAGTTGCAAACCTGTTCGGGTTGCCAAACGAACTCCCGCTGGATCGCTGGCAGGACGTACTCGTGCGAGGCGATACTGTCCAAAGCATTCTCAATTGTGCCACCCTGCTGGTGCATGTGCGTCTCCTCCATACAATCTGCAAGACAACAACCGGACGCAGTTGGTCGAGCCTGCGCGATACTACAAGATAAGATACCGGAGTTCCACATAGCACTGTAAAATGCGGTTAAGGGTGTTGTCGTCTCCCAACACTCGGGGCAGGCGACCCTACTGGCAGCTGCTGTGCATCCGAGAGGTGATACCGGATAAGAACAGTCTGAGGTCGGCGAGCCTGCACCCGATGAGCTTGGGTGAGTCCGGATTAGAATTCTCCGGTATATCTACGCTCGTAGATCGTCCGCCCCCCCCAGATGGTTGCCATGGACCGCCTTTAATCTTGAGGGAATTTCCTGCAACTACCGAAGGCCCGTCAATAGAGACCCGAGCGCCGGAGCTGACCCGTTATTTGCTAATGGACGTGTTCTATGCCCCAAACTCCGCCTGTTTTCCATCCGAGGCAGTAGTCCAAGGTGGGATCCCTGCGCATCGCAGGGGAACAATCAAACAAGCCCATCAGAGCAGACAATGCGGACCACCTGCGGTTCGGGTTGCCCCGGTCCCTCAGAATCATCGGGCGGGTTCAAGCGATATCTCTCCCGTAACGCCTCCAGCCTGGTACGGAAGGCCGGCCCTTCCAGCCTGAGTTCTCGTATTTCGCTCAACGCGCTCTCCACCTGGGCCGGCAGATCTCCCGTGAATATCCGGCGCAGGACCTCGATCTGACGCGCATCAGTTGGGTTCCCGTTGGCTTCGCGGATGGCAACGCTGAGCTGTCGTGAGACGTAGCGGCGCGCCCTCGTGTCGCGTGGCCTGCGGGCCCGGCCCAGGCGGCGCTGGAAGTCCGTTCGGAAGGTTTGAAAGGCCGCCATCACCCGCTCGTTGGTGCCGTTCGGCAGGGGTTGCGCAGGGGTGTCGGGCGCACACTCAGCCGCGGCGACGAACTGCGCGGGGCTGATGGCGCGGGGCTGCAGGTCCTCATCAACGGCGTAACAGCCACTGGTTCCACCCGCGCTCAGTAGCACCAGCGTCTCCCCCGCAGTGGGATCGTCGAAGGGCGAACGGACAGCAGCCATAGCTTCAGGAGAAATGAGCGGTGCCTGCGCTCCCTCGATGGGGAGCACGTTCTGGGCGTAGCTGTCATCCCTGGATTCGGTTTGACCAGCCCGCACCGCCAGGGCCGAGCGTATCCCGTCCGGCAGGGCGGTGATGGTGCGCCACAGTTCCGGATCGTCTTGCTGTATGCGCTGCAGCAGGGCGATGGCCCGCTGGTTGGCCGCCACCTCGTCCAGCCCGTCATTAAGATCAGGCAACTCTTTGCCTTCATAGATGCGGTACATTGCGTCGGCGTTGAGCCGTTCCGCTTCAGACAGTAACCTGCTGTCCAGCCCGATCAGATCATGGAATGTCTGAATGCGCCGACCCAACGTTTCGGTGAGGGACAGGCCTGCGTCCACCGCTGTGTCGGGCCACATATTTTGCAGATGGATGACTTCGTGCTCCGTTCCGATCCGGTCGACCCTACCAAACCGCTGGATGAGCCGTACCGGGTTCCAGTGAAGGTCGTAGTTGAGCACTCGGGCACAGTCCTGCAGGTTTTGGCCCTCCGACACGATGTCCGTGGCCAGCAAAACCCTTATTTCAGTGCCGGGACGCGATTCGTTAGATGACAGGTTCCATGTGGGTGCGAAGCGTTTGACGATGTTCTCCGCGTCGTGCCGGTTGCTTCCGGTGAGCCGGGCTATTTCCGGGTTACGGCCGCCAGGGTTAAGTTCGCGGTACAAGTATTCGATGGTGGTCTCGGCCTCCGAGAAGATGAGCACCTTTCCTGCCTTCACATCGCGTCTGCCCAAGAACTGCCGCAGCACTCGCAGCTTGTCGTCGTCCTCTGCGCCGATACCTTCAACGCGCGATAGGACGCCACTCAGGCACTGGTAATCGTCGTCCAGATCAGAAGTCCAATCCGCGATTCTGAAATCCTCAATCGAGTGGACCAGCCTCGCCCTCTGGCCACCCTGCTCCAGGCGACGCTGCTCCTCCTGTTGCAGGACCTCCATCAGGTCGTCGGCGTCGAAGGACTGGCCAGACAGGAGCCTTGTAGCCGTGCGCCCGATGGGTACGAACCCGGAATCGAGGGCCTCGCGGAAATTGCGGTTGCTCTGAATCAGGGAGTTAAGCGTGGAGCGGAACGCCTCGATGCTGGACTCCAGCCGCTTCAGCAACAACACCGCCATCAATTTGGCTATACGGTCCTTCGCCCGGAACAGGTCTCGGTATTCGGGCTTCTTCTTTGCCTCATCGGTGAAGTACTCGGTGGCCCGGTAGCGGGCTGCCTTGTGCTTCTTGAGTTCCTTCATCAGGTCTTCATAAGACCCGGCCCTGGCGTAGACCTTGTCAAGCCGGTAGGCCACGTTGTCCAGCTGCGGGTCCGGGAAGCGCACGGGCTGTCCGCCGACCACGGCGGTGTCGCCATAGAGGTCCCTGATGTCCTTACGACGGCGGCGGATGAAGACCGGCGACAATGCCTGCTCAATCTCTGCCCGTGGCACGGCTGGCTGGTTGGGCGGCAGCGGCGGTGCGGTCCTGGGCTGGCCGTTGTCCCACGTCTGGTATTCTGCCTCGTAGTTCTCGTAGTCGACCCGGTACTCCATCCACCGCTGGGCGGCGCCAAAATAAGCCTCCAAACTGACCGGCTCCAGATTCAGGCCGTGGTCGGTGTCGTCGAGGAACAGCGTCAGTTGCCGGTAAATGTCCATCGGCCCCAGGTTTTGCGGCGTGGCGCTGAGCAGTACCACCTTGTGGTCGCCTGCCTCCAGGTAGTTGCGCAGGCCACGAGAGCGCTGGTTGATGTTGCGAAAGTTGTGGGCTTCATCCACCAGCACCGGCCCACGGTTGGCGAACCGGCGCACCAGGTCGACGCCGCGGTCGGGCGTTGCAGAATCCACGTATCGTCCGGCCTCTTCGTCGAATTCCGGGTCAGAAGGGGCGGCGATCATGCTGTGGGATACCACCTCGGCGCCCAGGGCGAAGCGTTCGTTGAACACCTCCCACATGGATTTGAGACCGGCCGGACAGAGGATCAGGGGCGGGTCATCGTTCGGGTAGCTGAACCGCATCTGGCGGAGCAGTTCCGCGCCGACGAAGGTTTTGCCCAGACCGACAACGTCTCCGACGTAGCAGCCGCCGTGGGCGTCGATCATCGCCAGGCCACGGCGTACCGCGTCCAGCTGGAAGTTGGCCAGCGCCTCTGTGCGCTGAGGCACCAGTTCGGGTGCGTGGACGTCGGTATGGTACAGCTCGTATAGAGCCTTCAGGTAGACGTGGTACGGAGGGGTCTTGGCGATGGCCCAGGAGCGCTCCAACTCGACGGCCAGCATCTGGCTGATGTCCTCGGAGTCCTCCCAGAGCGCGTCGAACCACTCCCGCAGGGCAGTCATCTCGGCGTCGCCAGTTACCCGTACGTTCAGCTCGGTGTTGCCGCTGAACCCGGCCAGCGTCAGGTTGGACGAACCGACCACCGCCGCGCCCGGTTCGGCGTGGTTGTCGTACCAGCAGAGATAGGCCTTGGCGTGGAGCGGGCTGCGACGGTAGGCCCTGATCTCCACGAGACCCGAGCGAACCAGGTCGCGAAGCAGCGACACCGACCGCTGGGACTCGCCGGTCTGGGGCAGCAGGGACACGCCGGTGGCGATGCCCTCCACCGCCTCACGGGCGATGGCCTCACGCTGGCGACGTTGTACCATACCGTCGGCGTCGAGTTGCGCTCGCAGCGCCTCGGACTGCTGTAGGCCAAGGGCCACTGACTCCAGGACTGGTTGATCAGCGCGGCCCACCAGGATGCGCACCTTGTCCAGCCGCGACAAGCTGTCGGCCACGGCCTCGAACCCGGATATGAAGAAATAGCCGACAGCGATGTCGGCGCGGGCCGAGCTGTCCAGCATCTCCCGCAGCCGTGTCAGCAGGTCGGGGTCGGTGGTGGCGTGAAGGATGTTGGAGTTGGGCATGGGGCCTACGGTTCCTCTTCCTCTATCACCACGGCCCCGTTTGGTCGGCAACTGACGGTCAGTCGGCTGTCCAGCAGGAGGCCCATACCCAAGAGGGGTTCGCTTTCCATGTCAAGAACAATCACTGACATCGGTTCTCCGTGCCAGGACACCGCTCCGTCGTAGGCGCCAACCCATCTCGCTTGTCGGTCTGCCATAACAACCCGGACATCATCGATGTATTCCAAGCCGAGAGATTGGATCAATTCCGAGGGTAGGGCCAATTCTCCGCTGAATCCAGTGTCCACCACGACTTCCACAGGCCGGAAGTTCTCTTGTACCTTGCCGATTTCGATGCTGACTAGCGGGTCTAATTCCATCGACACCCTGCCGCTAATCATCGTTGCCGGACTTGAGTTTGAAACTTACCAGCTTGTAAACCTCTGGCCGCCCAATTCGCTTTGTGAAGGTTGTTATGCCTGGTTGCCGGGCTTTCAGTCGGCGCTTGGCGGCGGCGGGGCTGGGATCGACCTCGTAATCGCCGCTGATGGCATCGATGACCACGAAACTGCCCTTGTCTGTGGCTTCCAAGCGGCTCTGCAACTTCGCGTATATGTCCCGTCCGGCGGCAACTACGTCTATATCCGCGTTGTCTTTCTTGGCAGTCATAGGATCTCCGATTCGACGGTGGGGTTGAACCATTCTACCCGACACGCAGCCCACACGGGCCAATCTTTCTAGCATCTCCTCGCAGTCGGATCATCAGGTCCAGGCCGCTGCTGGCTTTGAGGATGTACATTTATTTCTCTTTATCTGCGGTATTTGCTTAAGGGTCTCATTATCCGTAAGTGGAACGCTTTGGCTATGCAAGTCCGTTTGTTCAGGATAAAAGTCTTCGGGCTCGCTTTCTCTCCTATATGGCTTTGCAGTGAAAAGCCTTCCATCTTCCGTTTCCCATTCTATCGTCATGTCGAAACCCCCGAATCTCGACAGCAATCGTCGTGGAACCATAGCAACTTCCAAAGGGATTTGGCTGCTACGTGCCCCTACTATATTAACCTCGCGATCCAGTTGGGACCTGTGCGCCTCCTCCTGACAATTCGCCAATGTGTGAGTCACAGTAGTTAGTGACCTCGCCGTTAGGCACAGGGGCATATCGTGTCCTGAAACCGAAGGACCTTTCCTAAATGGGGTTCCATTGCCTAGAAGCCGGGCCGAAAAGCCCTGGATGGGGAGAGAGATTTCGGCAGTAAAGCCGGGGCGAACAGAATCTGGGACCACAGCAGTCCGAGCCGGACAGCGCCGAAAATGGCCGTAGCATGGGCGACCACACCGTGGGAAACAGCCTGGACATCACTGGGGACGGCACTGAGGACGGCGCGGTGGCGCGGAAGCCCACCGCCGACACTGTCCGACAGCTCGATTTTGCCCGCCACCAGGGTCAGGTTGGCCACTGTAGCCGCCAGGTACAGCTGGAATCGCGTCTTGGCGCGTCCGAAGTAGCGGGACTGGCGAATGCCCAACTGGACCAGTCGGGCCAATCTGTGCTCGACCACCACGCGTCGCGCTCGATATTCGTCATACCCGGCGCTCTGTTGCAACGCACGGGCCTGTTGCAGGAGAGCCTCCTGGGGATGGATCAGCACCCGCCGTCCCTTCCTGCCCTTGGCCGAGATGCACTGAGACCGCAGGGGACATGTCATACATTCGGACCCGTCGAACTGGAAGGCCCGCAAGTGGTGTATCCGACCCGCGGCATCCGTACGCCGTCCCGCTGGCACTATGGTGTGGGTGACCTGCCCTGCCGGACAGGTGCAACTGCCCGCCACCAGGTCGATGACAAAGTCATTCTTGGGAAAGCGCTGCCGGTCGGGCCGTCCCGGCACCCGGGCAATCAGGGTGCGGCCCGCGTCGGCGAAGGCTTGGCGGGTCCCGCCGTCCCCATAGGCGGCGTCGCCCATGGCCTCCTGCACCGGCACACCGGTGTTGGCCTCGCTCTGTTCTACCAGTTCCAGCGCCCCCAGGTTGTCCGGAGCGTTGCCCGGCAGTACCTCCACGGCGGTGATCAGCTGGGTGTCGGTGTCAACCACAATCGCCGCCTTGTGTCCGTCGAAGCGTCTCCTGCTGCTCTTGTGCCCGTGGCGCATCTCAGGGTCGTGCACCGACATCATCCGGTCCTTGCTCACCCCGTCCTTGAGGCTCACGCCGTCGCCGTCGCCACCCTTGCGCTCAATGTCCTGGAGCAGCAACTGCCCCAGCAGTTCCGCCGCCGCCACTATCTGCTGACGCTCAGCACCGTCCTCGGGCAACTCCCCCTGGGCCAGCCGCGATAATTCCAAGAGCCGGTCCGCGTCTCCCACAATCCCCGCCAGCAGTGCCGTCCGCGCCCGCTTGTCCGACCAGTCGATGGTCGCCTCTCCCTTGATGCTGGAGGCGAGGTACCGCCCGTATCCCCGAGCCTTGGCCCATTTCCCGACGCTGATTCCCTCAACCTGCGCCAGCGCCCGCAGCAGCTTGACGATACCGTCGGCCAGCAGATTGAAGGTGTCCCTCACCGCGCCCCGGCCCAGGATGTTGGTCGTGTCCAGCGCCACCTTCATGCTCCGCCTCTTCAGGTAGCCCGACTCCCGGGCGAGGCGCAGGCTGGACTCGAATACCTCCCGCACCCTGTCGTGCAGGATCAGCTGGGCCCGGAACACCTGGAGCGTGCTTTTGGCGAAGGGCCTGTCCTCCACCTCAATCCCCAGAGCCACCTTCCAGCGGATGTCGAAGTCGGCCCGGGCCTTGGCCTCGGCGTCGCTGACCTTGTCGTGGGTCTGCAACAGCAGCGCCGTGGCCAGCAGGCTGGGCGGCACGCTGTCCCGGCCGTTGTCAGCGCAGTAGAACACCGCGAAATCGGAGTCCTGGAACAGCCGGCCCCGCAGGGAAGCCAGCAGACCGTAGAAGGTGTCCTTCCCCACGTGGTCCAGGTACAACCGGTCCGCTTCCCAAAGACCCCTCTGGTCCGAACGCTCTCCCAGCATTCTCAACCCTCGCTACGCTTGTTGACCCCAATTATAAATGCTCGGCGACTCAAACCACTTTCCGGCCAGATTTCTAGGGCAACGTAGGTGTCTGGGAATTCCCTTGTGATTCGTTCCGGAGTTGTTTCTGAGGCTAGGTACACCGATACGTTACCTTCGGGGCCTCCTTGAAGGAAGGCGTCGCTCGACGGCCTTATGGTTCCTTGGTCCTCGTCCCGGGTTACTCCTGTCCGTGTGACCCTTCTCATGACGATTTCGTTGTCGTTTACCGTGTCCCTTGGAATCCGGGTGGTCATTGGTTAACCGTCTTGTTGACGGCTTGTTGGTAATCTGTTTATGAACTTCCTGAGTTCTGTGGTGTCGGCCGTGACCGTTCCCTCTTGTTCTTCCCCGAGTTGGTCCTCGAAGTTGAATTCGGCAGTCCCGTCCGGCTGGCAGGCGATTTCAAGATCAATGCCGCCGATGTGCCATTCGACGGCTACCCCCCCTGACCATGTGGTGTTCACACTGCTGGGGGTTATGGTGTCCCTTCCGAGGGTTGTCGCCAGCAGGCTGATTAGTCCGACTGCTGCCCTGGGCTGGGGCGGGGTTCTCCCGTCTGGAAGATTTGATTCGTACCATGGGAGGTCGGCTACTTCCCTGACGACGAATTCAAGCCACCCTTCTTGGTTGCCCGTCTTCTCTTTGGGAAGGGCCTGGAATGTTGACTGTATGCTTCTTACGGTCATCTGTCTTTCCGCGAGGGTATGGAGGATCTCTCGGATGACGGCGTGCTCCAGGTCGGCTCCGCCGCTGGTTGTGGATGTCATCGGGTTGCCTCTCTTTCAACCAGGGTTTTCGTGATCATAGGCTGTGTTGCTACCCGAATCAACTCGGTTTCCCTCCGTAGTGTGGCCACAGCTTGCGACCTTCTCTGTGGCTGGTCAGCATGGGGTTGTTCCTCCTACCGGTTCTGCTTATTGGCCAACCCATCTTCGCCGGTGAGCAGGATGTGGGCCCACCCAAGGGGTGAGATGTGGGCCAGGAGCTCGGGCTCGACTGTCAGCCCGGCGGGTTTCCGCTGTCTGACCGCTTCGCCGTGATGGGCGGTATTCCAGCGCAGATCGGCTTCGGGGACGAGACGTGAAACTGGCCCTCGGCCGGGCGCTCTACGACCCGGGTGATCCGCTGGGAAAGCTGTTCTTTAATATCCCCGCCATCTTCGCCGAGTTCGAAGCCGATCTCATTCGCATGCGTTCCCGCGAGGGCATGGCCATCGCCCGTGCCAGGGGGGAATTGCGCGGCAAGCGGCCCAAACTTTCCGACCGACGGCAGCGGGAACTCTACCGTATGCATGCCACCGGCGAGTATTCCATCAGCGATCTCGCCGAGTTCTTCTCCGTCTCAAGGCCAACCGTCTACCGCACACTCAACCGGACCCATTCTCCTTAGCGTACGATCCTGCCCCTACCGGAATCGACTCGTAGGTGGTCCGGCAGGGAAACTGGGGGCGGTTGCAGGCGGGGTTTAATGGGACTTTTGTCTGGGTCTTACCTCACCGGTTCAACGTTTAATTTCTCTGTAACAGATGCTGGCGGCCGCAAATCGATTCGCAGAGCGTCAATCTCCTCAGGTCGGCCGGCGATGCCGCGACGCTGTAGCGCGGCCAGCATATCCTCCTGCCTCGGCTGACCGAACGCCAGCCGGTAGAGAGCCAGTGAATCCTGCAACTGGGCCCACCGGTCCTCATCGCAGCTCAGCGGGAGAGACAGAATTCTCCGCTGTATCCGGGCATCGCCTGAATAAATCCAGTAGGGCGAAAGACCGCCCTCGTCGCGATCTGTTTCCGTCGCCGCGGCATCAAAGGCAGCAGCCCAGGGGTCCACCACTCCGTGAGCCAATGCCGCCGACCGGTGAGCGGCCGCGACGTTTTTGCGAATGGCGTGCCCCTTATAGCGGTCCACCCTTCCCTCGCGTTGCTCGAAGTCGACCGGATTCCCCGGGAGGTTCCAATGTACGACTGAGTGGCACCACCAATGGAAGTCAATTCCCTCCTGCCCAATTGAGGTTGTCGCAAGAACGAACGGCCAGAACGGCGAATTGAAGGCCGCCCTTACCTCTGGAAGTCTGGCCTCTTCGTGGCTGCGCTGCGCGCTGCCGAACCGCAGAGCGTACCGGCTGGGGAATGATATTCCCTGGTCGTCGAAGTGATCGATGTCGGTAGCTCGGTAAACCGACAGTCTGAGGGCCATGGCTCGCCGTCCGCTCATTGCAATGGAGAGGAGCCCTTCATCAGTCGCCGGGTTGGCCCCGGACTCCCCGGCCAGATGGTGGATATACTCGTCCAGAACCGCCTGCAGATCCCCGTCGATACAATACCGGGCCACTTTCCGCCAGTACGCACCGGCACCCTCCCCCGCAACGCGCGACCCACCGTAGATGGTGTCTAGGAGCAGTTCCGCATCGGGCCGGACAAACAAACTGCGGAGACCGGATGCCAAGAGGGATGCGGCCCGCCACAGGCCAAGCTCCGTTACCTGACCCTCCGGCCGCCTGAGGCGGCTCAAGGCCCTCCATGCGATGTTGCCGGGAGCGCCGAGGCCCAGCAGCGCCGCTGTCTCCTGCAGGTCCGCCGGGCGCTCTGTATCCGGCTCCCAGTCGCCCAGGGCACCCAGCATCATGTTGACATGTCCTTGAAGGGTGCCCGAGGAATCCTCAGTATCGTGGCCTTCAGAAGTACCGGCCAGGGCATCCACCAGAGTGCTGCGACGCGCGTTTACCAGTTCCAACGTCAGGGCGCTGTCCCTTTCACAGCGCACCGGCGCAAACCAGTACCATTGTGCACTGGTTGTTGCCCGGGTGTTTCCGTTGGGGCCGACGAGGTTCTCCATCCGACCCTGCGCCCACTCCACAACGCGATTTATGCTGGGCGGTTCGGGACTGTCGCGGTGTTCACGAGCGGCATCCAATGGATCGGTTTGCGAGGCCAGAGTAGGCTGTGGCCAGAAAAGAGCGAGCGCCGTCATGGAGGACGGGCGGCCGCTCGTCAGTCGATAGTCGAGGCGTCCGGAAATCGACGCCCGGTCCATGGCCGTATTAACGGAGTGCCCGCCTTGCGTGAAGATCTGTCTTTCCACCTCGTAGCTGAGAAGTGAGGCGATGGCCGAAGGCGCCGCCACCCAGCTGGAGAATATGAGGCTCTTGGTGATTGCGGTTTGGTCGACCGTTTCATATGGCCCGGCAAGGGTATGGTAAGCGAGGGAAGGGGGCATCCACAGCAGTTTCCACCATCCTTGATCGAGGGTCTCGGCAGCAAGGGCACGCATCCGGGCATTTCCCCATTCGAGCCTCTGGAACCGCTCCACGTCAGACCTGGAGATGCGCTGGGCTCCACTGAACAGCGGTTCCAACCGGGTCCTGCGGTCGGCGTCCTTCATGTGGTCGCGCAACTGTTCACCGACTCGATACCCTCTGAGGAAATTGAGGAAGTAGGGGGACGACTTCCAATACTCGACGGTGAGCGGAGCATTCACGGCATCGGCGACATTCCGCAGCGCGACAAAGCCGTTGAAATCCTCGGCCCTGACTCGGAGTTGCGTCGTGTCCCCGTGGATGGTGGTTGTGCGGTTGGTGCCTGATGGCCGCTCGGTGCGTGCGATCCACTTCCTCAGGTGGGACTGCACCCGGTCTCTTACATCAGCCGTCGGTTCGCCAGAGAGAGCCGCCTGCCGCAGTTTATCCAGGTCGGTGCGCACGGCGTCCACGGCAGTCTCGGAGGCGGCGAGGAATTCCAGGGTCTTTAGAAAGTCCGCATAGTGCCCACCGTCGGTGCCGGCCTCTTCTGCGTACGTAAACGGCTTGTACGGAGTGGCCGAAAGCAACAGCACATGAGCGTCTGTATGACTGAAAAGGTCGTCTGCCAGTTCGGCCGCGTCGCTTCCGTTCTTGACGTCAAGCAGGTCCCGGAAGCGTTGAAACTCGTCAAGAATCACGAGGTCGGGTTCAAGCGCTTTCAACGCTGCCCGCGATAGCATTCTGCGCAGTCCACCAACAATGGTGCGCGTGTTGTCCCGCTGATGGTCGGTCAATGACCTGCGTCCGGCCACCTCGTCGATCAGAGAGACAAGGGACTTGCTCTCGTCGCTTTGGTTTAGCTCCTCGTAGAATGCCTGCCGAATGCCATGATCAAAGGATCCTATATCAAGATTGGCGACATCACGGTCCCGGAATTTCTGCCAGTCAACCACTCCTCCTTGGAATATTCGCAGTGCCGCCGTGGCTCGCGCCCCGTAGAGCCCCAGGTGGTCCCGCAGCAGCACATAGAGGACAGCGCGCTCCTCTTTCCGTCCCATGTGTTGCCCCAGCTGGAAAGAGGTGGCCGGCGTGAATGCGACAAAAGTCGTCGGTTTACTGCCCTCAGGCACCGTTGGCTTCAACATCTCGGGCATGGTGATCAGCAGGCTCAGCCGGGTCGCGAAACTTGGCCTGTCCGTTCCGGCGGTGTCGAGCTTGCGAATGTTCTGAGCTGCGATGTCCGCATTGGAACACACATATACGATGTCGATGCGGCCGACGTGGTCGACCTGTTGAAGGTGTTCGACGGCCAGGGAAATGACCTCCCTGGCGACGTGCGTTTTGCCCAGGCCCGTCTCATCGGCAACGAGAAATCGCTTCGTCGAATCAGCGTCGCGATACAGGCGCCTGAAAGCATACTGCGCCGTTGCTCTCTGAAAATCACTCAGCGATGTCGTGCGTCCGCACTCGCCTCTCTGGGTCATGAGCCAGCCTGCTGCATGGCGCGCCTCGCCTCAAGTGCGGGAATCCACACGTCATCCCAGCCGGGAGGGAGTATCGCCATCCCTCTTGCCGACGCACGCACATGGTCAATGATCGTGGCCAGGTGGTCGATCGACTCGGGGTTCTCGGAGAGGGCCCGTGCCAGCAACTCCAGGACACCGGTGCCAGCGCTCGACGACCAGCCTTCCACCCAGCCGCCAGTTGCAGAATGGACGCCCATGGCGCTCCCGGAACCGAATCCCATTAGCAGGGCCAACAGCCGGAGGAACTTCTCAGGGGTGTCAATCTGCCTGGCAAAGATCTCGCTATAGCGGTCTGCCGGCTCCCCTTCGAGCCGTGAGCAGATCACCGTCGATCGCTCGATGACCACGCTCCCATGCTTCCCGCTGGCGTTGAGTTGAAGAAACGGGGTGACATCCGCAATTTCGCGTGGCGGCAGTTCTATTGCGACGGGTTCGCCGGGATGCAGCGTGTAGGTCTCCGCCGGACGATTGTAGGCGGCAATGGTTACGCTCGTGCCGTCGGCCATATGCGGCAACTCCGAATCCGCCGATATGTATGGCCTCCAGCCATCGGATGCTTTGGTGACCGTGGTACGAAACTCAACATCGGCAGCGATGTCCATGAGCAAATCCTGTAGCGCCCGACCAACCTTATCGGTTTCATCGATCGCTGGCGTCTCGGAAGGAACGTACGGATTCAGCAGGGAACGCAGTGGGGCAGCCTCGCCCACAAGCGCCTCAACCCCGTACTTCGCCACGGGGCCAACGAGCTCGCATAGAAACTCCACGTTGCCTCTGAACCCTCCCTCGGTCGCATTCGGCGAGCCAATGTATAGATGCGCCAGACGAGCGCGCTCAGCCACGTAGACCTTTGCGTGCAGATTGCTGAGGAAGGTACGGTCCACGTCGCTATCAACGTCAGCCACCGAGAGTTGGGCCGCGGAATCCAGCTCGTAGGCGCTCAGACGGTCAAGGGTGTCCGTCCGGAGTGTCGCCAACTCCTCGCCCCTTGAAACCAACGCCGCCTTCTGGCCGGGTGTTGCGTCGAGAACTCGCTGCATAAACCCATCCCGGACAAACGGAGAGATAACGAGCCTCCGGTAGCCGCTGAAATGGTCCTCCACCGGAAAGGAGCGAAATCCCCGAATCCCGATGGGGTGGAAGCGTGCCTCGCGCACCCCGTCCGGCAGTTCCCAGCTGACCCGCCTCAGTTCCTGCGCCAGTTCCCCGACAGCATCATTCCTCTCCTTGGGTAGGTCCCATGACACAAGACCGGCCAGTGCCTCGAAAAAGCTTGCCAGCGGGCGATTGGAGGCAATTGGACGCCGTCCCTGCAGATGACCATCAAACCAGAGGATCGTATCCCAACTGCGGTCGGCGGTGAGGTTTCGTGAGAGCACGACAAGCCGGAATGCGGGCTCCCCGGATGGACCCAGGAATCGGAGCGCCCAGACCTTCGGATGAAAGATGCGGCCCGGCCGGGGCCGCCCGACCTCATGTATGACATTCTCCAGAAGAGCCACCAGATCGGACGGCCACCTGGCGGCGCTGATGGCGCCGGCCTGGCAGAAGATGTCCAACCGCTCGCTCATTCTTCGAAGGGCCTCCATGATCTCGATCGGGTCCGGATTCTCGTCCAATCGAAATCCCGCGAATGCGAGGGGCACCATCAGGGCCGTCTCGAGATCCAGCGTGAAGGTCGTCGCCACGGCACGGTCCAGGGAGAGGCCCAGGGGTGGTCGCAGTGCGTCAAGCAGGAGCGCGCGATTGTCAGGAGCCAGCATTCCCATACCCCCTGCCCTCGGCGATGTCATTCAGGAGGCGGGCGACCACTGGCCATCGGAAATTGAGGCGGCCGGATCCGGATGCCCCTCCCCACTGCCGCATGAGCCTGTCGTTGCGGAGCCGCGCCTGCCCTCCTTTCTGGCGGAGTTCCCGTTCGCGAATCAGGGTCCGCGCGTTGGAGTCCTCAGCAAATGTCTGGCCCGGTCTATCTGTTATCAGCCTGGTCCACTGGGCCACAAAGAAGCGAGTGACTGGTGAGACGGGTCTTCCCTGTGCCGCGACCAGGGCCCACAGCCTGTCAAGATCCCATCTATTCGGGTCGCTTCTCTCGATTTCATCGTGCCACTCTTCAAGCCGACCGGCGAAGTATTCTCTTTGTCCCTCATGCTGTGAGAGACCGAGTTCCTCTGCACGCTCGGCAAGGAGAATGTTGTAGAGCAGCCCTGCTCCGTGCATCGCAACTGCGAAGCGCTCCGCCTGGTCGACGTCGTCGAGCACCTGTTCGGGGGCCGCTTTGACCTCGGGATCATCCCAGGCGAACCGGGCGAACTCCTGACGCCGGGTACCTTTGGCGACCAGGAATTGGAGCAAGGTGTCGGGAGCGGATTGGCAGATGCGTTCTGCAAGCCAGGTGGCCTCGTCTCCCGTAAGGGCAAAATTGCAATTGCTGAGCGCGAAGAAGTCCTCCGGAGGTCCCGGCATTGAGGGATCCCAGACTGCATCCGAGTGTTCCACAAACTCCGTTGCGTCATTGGACGGACGCGCCATCTGACGATGATTCCCTATCTGGGATGGGCTTCCATCATCCCTCAGGATGGCGAAACGACGCAGGCTGTTCCAATAAATCGTAGAGGGCAGGTTCTGGATTGCTGCTCCCTTAACGCGGCCAATCAGTCCTTCGCGGTCGCCGCCGTTGCTAAGAGCGTCGATCAGGCGGCGCTCGTGCCAGTCGACCCATGATGAAAGTTGCGGACCCTGGCGTCCGCGACGGGCTCCCTCGCGGTAAAGCCATGGCACAAAAAGCAAGTACCGCGCACGGGTTAACAGTACTGAGGTTCCAGGGAACAGCGTATCGCTCAAGGCGTCCCGGATCTGGCCGAGCCCGAGTTCGTCCCGACTTTCCGCCTGGGAGAACATCGCAACGATCTCCCGGGCCCGACGCTGATCAGCCTGAGAATAGTCGAGCCATGCAATACCGGCCGGAGGCATACAGCGTCTCCTTTCCAAGACTGCCAGTCAGTAGTTTACTGGGGCCTGTCAAAGTCGTAGCCGTCCTGGATGGAAATCATCAAAAGCCGGTGGCAACGGGTGAGGGTGCATTTGCATCCATTTAGCGGCGCTTTCCGGCACCATCTGAGCACGCCACACTCGACACAAAGAGGATTCCTCAGAACGGCCACGCAAACATCACCGCCTGAGGACGCCAGAGAAGTACCTGGTCCCGAGGTAGTCGAGGTAGCCACGGTCCGTCTCCTCGAACTTAGCAAGACTTTGGTAAACCGTCTGGTACGCCAATGGTTGAAAGACGAAATCGTCCCGCACGGCGTCGACGAATCTCTGCACTTCCCCCTGGTGCTGTTGGGCCCTTTCCCCGGGGTGGTCGTAGTAAAGGTAGACCAAACGGAAATTTTGACCGAGGACATTGGCGAGACCAAGAGCGTGCTTGAGGAGTTGCCACGGGTCCAGGAATTCAAAGCGATGCAGTCCGGCGTTCAGTTCCTCTCCGAACGCTTGGCAGGCAGGTAGTCCCTGTTCCTCCCAGAGTGCCCCTTGTGCAGGGAAGTACGAGGGTTCAAAGCGGGACTTTCCCTTGGTGGACCGCCCCAGGTGTTCGGTGAATTTGCTCTCCACTGCGATGGCCTCGCCTGACGAGAGCCACATCACAACGTCAAGATGAGGCGGAGTTCCACCCAGGCCAGTGGGGAAATGGGCCTCGAATTCCAGCAGGTCCGCCGTCTTGCTGCTGATGCCGAAGGCGTACAGGAGGGGCGTCTTGTCCCTGGAGGTCCAGTAGTCGAAAAAGTTGGCAACCAGCGCTGAAGATGAGTGCAGCGCCCTCATGTGCTTGGCGAGTTCAGATCCTGCCCCTTTCTCAAAGGCCTCCCGCGCCGCTGCGGACAGGGGGGACCTGAGATTCATTTCAACGTCATCAACGTAGCCGCGAGAATCGAAGGGGACTGCGTTCTCCATAGCCCAGGCTCTCTGCTCGTCTCGTACAGATCTGGCATCTTCCATTGATCCCTCAATCCTCTGGCTCATCAGTGGTCATGCTGTATGGCCAACGTGCCCATGCGACGGCATGTGTGTACGGATACTTGCGACAACACCGGGGTATGGATATCTCGCACGCGGCTGACCAGCGCAGCGGGAATTGGGTTTCTTTTGGTGCTATAGGGGTGGATCGCGTTGGTCCGCACAAGATCCCTTATGTAGACTCCGGCAACGTAACCTCGATCCGGATATGCAGGCGGGACCCTCGCTTATCACCGCATCGCCCAACCTGAATGCCAGTTTCTGTTCCATCATCGCCCCTCCTTTCCAAGAAACGGCTGTTTCTTAAGGAATTGCTGGGGCATTCCTCGGCACCGGCGGTAATGCAACCCTTGTCTCTATCTTCTATGGGTGTCAACCAGCAAGTTCATCTGTTGGATGATCATCTCGGTTTCTACTCTGTCCTCGGCGGTGATGCCATCGTCGCCGGCGATGTGGGAGCGCTGGAAGAGACGCTGTGCGTCAGGTTCGAAGGGGACAGGAGCGCGGCCTTCTTCCATTCAACGCTGGTACAGTCACTGTTTTACGGTGGTTTCTTCGCTTGGGTGCTGTTGGCCCGGCAGAGCCAGCACCCGCCGGGCCGTCCAACTTGCACCACGCTGTCTGGCACCTGCAGGCACCCATGATCCGGGCGGTGTTCCAACAGCTATCCGATCCCGGCAAGAGGCATGGCAATGGAGTCGGGGCATCTGCTTACACAGACGCCAAACTATCAACATTGACTAGACTTCCAGTGTCAGCCGATCAGTAAGCGATGGGAGATCATCCTCGTAGCCTGCGAGCCTGCATAGCGCAACTAAGTCTACCCAGATCATTAGCTTGTACTGTCTATACCACACATCGCCCTCGTTCTCTGTGAGGTAAGTCCCTTCGTGCACCAGCTTGTTCCTTATCTTTACGGCTCTCCCGCAAACCTCGTCGTCCAAAGGCAAATTGAGCTGCTTGGTCAA
This sequence comes from Dehalococcoidia bacterium, assembly GCA_965262865.1. Lineage (GTDB taxonomy): Bacteria > Chloroflexota > Dehalococcoidia > Lucifugimonadales > UBA3495 > VXOI01. The sequence goes on along the minus strand of OZ253565.1, from coordinate 2,604,374 downwards.
AAACTCGAGACGCTTCCTAAATGATCGACGGTACGCACCTCGAAGTTGTTCAATGGCACGCTTTCGGAGTTCGTTAGTCAATTCTGGCAGACGCACAGTCCTTATGGCCTTTCTCAGGGTGGGCAATATCTGTCCCTCGAATGCCTGTTCCTCCATAACGTTGTGGGCATTCTTCCCACTTGCGTATTTGAAGACGATCAAATCGAGGAGAGTAGAAGCCAAAAGACCTCGAGCTTCCAAGTACGACGCCTCATCGCAGGCATTGATGAAATAGTTGATCATCTCCTTCAAGGTCTTCCGGTCGAGGGCCTTATCACCATCGTCCAGGAAGCAGTTCACGAGCGCCTGAAAGTCTATCGCACGAACCATTCCTCTTGGCGGTCGACGAAATCTGATTGTCTTGGAGAATGGGCCAGTTACGGCATCCTTGTGAAACCTTTCCACGACTCTATCTGCGCCGACTTCGAAAGCTTCCCCGTAAAACCAGTCTACTCTGTTGCCGGTTACTAGGCGGAATACAGAGACCAAGTCATTCATGAAATCCGCGTAGCGTTCCAGGGACAGGTTTGACCCGTCTGAGGTCTTGATTGAGACCTCAGCAGTTGGTGCTATCCCCCGCACAGTCACGATGCTTTCAGCCACTTCCATGTAGCCGCCAACTGGAGCAACTGTAACGTTCATACCTCCAGCTTCAAGTGTTATAGGCTCCGGCGCCACCTCTCTACCGTGCCAAAGCAGATTCGATACAAGAAAGTGTGCTTGGGTATAGCCTGATTCCATGGCTCCCTCGCGTTGAGCCCTTATGCACTGGGAACCAAAGACACTTGCAGGATGGACGGCACTCTTGGGAGCATCTAGTGGCCCCAGTATTGGCAAAGCCAACGTCTGACCACAGGTTGTGAGTTCCCATCCGTCCTTATCCCGTCCATGGAACGACGGTTCTGAAAAGAATCTCGCAGTAACCGTTTCTGAGCCACCTGCGTCATGGACTATAGGGACGAAGGCTATTGCTATTCCGCCTCCCGTCAACTGCTTCGCCTCGAAGTAGCCTTTGTATGTAACCCCTGAGTCATCAGGAAACATGAGGTCAGCAACACCCTCATATTTAACTAAGGATGTCCCGTATCTTTCCAGTGAGTCCATGTCACGTGTCCTAAGCGCTAAGATCCAGTTGCCTAGCTGACCTCAGTGGCACGCCAGCCATTCTGACATGCCTCTAGTGGTTGTACCATTGTCTGTGTCAATCCGACCAGAACTGACCTTGCCAAGGCAGGTGGAGCCGAGTTCGGGACGCTCTTCTAAAACAACATCTGGCAGCACTCTGAGACCGAGAGGTGAAGGCGCTGCGGATGTTCTGCTCGTTGCTCAGAGCCGCCGAAGTCAATGAGGCGCCGTTTCTCGGCGTAGTAGCGGTCCATGTGGGGGTAAGAGGGCATGGCCGCTCTATGATACGCCGACTTAACCGACCCCTAAGTCAAGCAATATCATCGAGGTCCCAGGCCGCCAGACTTGTGGATCCCCGGCTTTGCGCTGGCGCTCAACAAATACTCTTATCTAGTGGTTCAACTTGTTTGACTTGATGGGTAAAGTTTCTCGATCCATCATTCCGGCGAAAGCCAGAATCCAGAACTACTCGACGGTCTCGCATTGCTTTCTCCATCGGTGCCCCTGGATTCCGGCTTTCGCCGGAATGACGAATACACAAGTGAGTCATCATTTTAAAGCTGTCGCAATACAAGCAAAGGGGGGCTCATCGCGATTGCGACGAAACACCTCCCGATCTCCTGAATTACGCGCAGTTGTGCTACTCTTGCCGCCTGAGACGCGTCTGGTTGTCATGCACGAGGAGGGATTCTTGAAGAGCCGCAGGGGTTGGAGCGGCAGGTGCCCTTGGAACCATCCGTGATTCTATGTGGTGTCAGGAGGAGACGATGGACCTGTTAATACGCAACGTCAGACTGATTGACGGCACGGGCTCCGCCCCGCGTTCCCCGGTGAGCTTGCAGGTATCCAACGGAGCAATCGCCTGGATCGGCGAGGAATCGGTTCGCCCCCGGAATAAAGGCCACCAGGAAGACATCAACGGACAGGGCCTCACCCTGATCCCGGGACTGATCGACTGCCATGAGCACTTTACCGGCGACGGCGGCATGGACGCCATGGAACGCCTGCTGAACGACACCCCCGAGGAATTCACGCTAAAGGCAGTGGCGAATTGTCGCCGGGCCCTGATGTCCGGGGTCACATCGGCCAGGGACGTGGGCGCCCGCCATGCCATAAACATCAACATCGCCCGGCAGGCGGCGGCCGGGGCCATCCTGGGCCCCCGGGTCATCGCATCCGGTGAGTGGTTCCAGTTTCCGGGAACCTGGCCCGCTGCTCTTACCAGGACCACGGAAACCCCTCAGCAACTGCTGGATGGCATCCAGGACATGATCCAGAGGGGAGCGGGCCTGGTAAAGGTGGGCGCCACCGGATTCCGCCCCAACGGCGAGCAGTTCGCCAGCATGCCGCGCGAGGCTCTTGACGTTGCAGTGCGAGCGTCTCACGACGCGGGCCTGAAGATAGCCGCCCACTGCCACGGATTCGAGGGTACCCGCCTGGCCGTGGAGGCCGGAGTTGACTCCATCGAGCACGCGACCTACACAGACCAGGCCACTGTGGAACTGATGGCGGAGCAGGGCACGTACATGGTGCCCACCATGTCCACCTGGGACGCCAGGGAACGCCTCGCGACGCAGATGGGCTGGTCCCGCGACCAGATGGCTGAGATCTACGACCGCAAGGAAAACTCCATCGCCAGCTTCCGGAGGGCTTTGCAGGCCGGAGTTACCATTGCCACCGGCACCGACGCCGGCGGGTCTCCGGCCCGGCACGGGTTCGTGGCCCGCGAGGTGGAGCTGATGGTCGAAAACGGCATGTCGCCACCGGCAGCGCTGGAGGCCTCCACCCGTATCGCGGCGGAACTCCTGGGTATACAGGAACAGGCCGGGACCATCGAGGCCGGCAAACAGGCCGATATGGTGCTGATCGACGGCGACCCTTATTCCGACCCGGCAGCCCTCAGGAACATCTGGGCCGTGTTCCAGAGCGGCAGGAGAATTCGCTGACCTCGAGGGTCGCGACCCCCGCTATTCCCTTGGAAATACGGCTGCGCGACGGTGGGACTGGGTGCATTGAGTCAAGCGACGATGCACTAGTGGTTCAACTTGTTTGCCTTGATGGGTAAAGTTTTTCGAACCGTCATTCCGGCGAAAGCCAGAATCCAGAACTACTAGACGGTCTCGCATTGCTTTCTCCATCGGTTCCCCTGGATTCCGGCTTTCGCCGGAATGGCGAATGCACAAGTGAGCCATCATTTCAAAGCTGTCGTAATACTAGGTTCACAGCCGCGATACCCATTCGTGGTGAGCCCCGGCGAGTTCCAGATAGCGCTGAGTATCGTTGAGGGACTGGTGGCCCAGCCACTTCTGCAGCACAGGGATCGGGACGACGCGGAGCACGCAGATGCGGCCGTAGGTGTGCCGGAAGGCGTGGGGGTGGGCCCGAGCCGGGTCGATGCCCACCTCGCGGGCCGTCTCTTTCATAACCTGGCTCAGGCGCTACCTGGAGATGTCCAGCATTGGCCGTTGCCGGTCCTTGTTGTGGAATGACGCCAGGTCGTGCAGGCTCTCGACCAGGTCGGCCGGCACCGGGACCTACTGGCCCTTGCGGGCCTTGTTGCCCGGCGAGTCGGCCCGGACCACGATGATCGGCTGGTCCTGGTCCAGGCGCAGGTCCACGCGCCGCAGCGCCAGGGCCTCGGAGACCCTGAGGCCGGTCCTCAGCATGATCCGGAAGGCCATGCGCGTCGGGTAGCTGGGCGCGCCCTCGACCAGGGCGGCGGCCTCCTCCGGCGTGAAGTAGTCGGGGATCTGCTGGATCTTCCGCGGCACCCAATCGCCTCACGGGGGATTTTCGCAACCTATGGGGCGAGTATGCCAGCGGTGGACGCCTTCCCACAAGGCTGAGGTGGGTCAATTCCGGAGGTAGGAGTTGCGTTAATCGCGGATAAGCGCAAGTGAGCCTCGATCACATCCAGCCGACGGACCCGGAGTTGTGCGAACCGCAGGCGACGATCTCCTCCGTCTCCCTCAGGTCGAAATGCAACCCTATAAACAAGGCTTTCCGGCTAGATTTGTAGGGTGGTCCAGGTCAAGGGGTCTCCAATAACCCAGACGCTGGTATAGTCGTTAGAGGCATCGGGACTCTCGCCTAATGCCACCTCGATCTCGTCCAGCTGACCGGGGCCACCTAAGGGAGTTGCAATTGGCTTACCAATCGTCGGGACTTGCGGTGCCGTTCCCGCGGTTCTTACCATGCTCTCTAGGCTGCCGCTTTAACCTGACACGAGTTCAAAACCAAAGCCACAGAGTAGACCGGACCGTTCGTCTAAAAAGGTAAATTGTCATGCCTGAGCAAGAGAAAACTCTCTTCGTACCTGTTGTTGCATCGGAGAAGCTCAACCCTAGTTTCAAATTGCTGATGGATCAGCCAAGCTACCATCCCGCCCGGACAATGTTGGACCACATCTATCAAGGGTTCATAGATCTGGACGGGAATTTCCTGGAGCAGTTCCAGAGTGCTGCTTTTGATGCGAGGTTTTTCGAACTCTATCTGTTCGCCTATTTCTCCAAGTCAGGCTTTGAGATTGATCCGACCTACCAAAGGCCAGATTTCCTTGTGACTCGCAATGGATTAACGGTGGCAGTCGAAGCCACGACCGCAAATCCTTCTGGCGCCAAACACTCCGAGCGAAACGTCCTTCCGTCAGAACTGAGCCCGGAGGAATACAGCCACTACCTGGTCAACGAACTGCCAATGAAATTTGGCGGCCCGCTGTATTCCAAATTAAACGAGGAGTATTGGAAGCTCGAGCAATGTGAAGGCAAACCCCTAGTCCTTGCGATTGAAGGGTTTTTCAACGAAGAGTCTTTGGGATTCTCAGAGAATCCAATTTCTGAATACCTATATGGGCAACGACAGTCGGCAGACTGGACGAATGATGGGGTCTTGGAAATTCAAACGGAGAGTGTCGAAAGCCACGCCTCTGGGAGCAAGACCATTCCGTCAAATTTCTTTGAACAGCCGAGAGCGGAGCACATCAGCGCGGTTATCTTCACCAACAGTGGTACCCACGCCAAGTTTACTCGAATGGGTTTTCAGCAGGGCTTTGGGAATGACCATTTCGAGGTTATCAGGAGGGGGTTTTCTTACACTCCGGACCCGGATGCGAAGGACGCTACTTTCTTCTCCTATTGCCTCTCTCAGCCTCCATTAGTTGAGTCGTGGGGGCAGGGGGTAGTAGTAAACCACAATCCCAACGCTCTTTTTCCATTGCCCAAAGATTTCTTTCCTGATGCGGTGCAAGCGTACATCGAGGACGGCCAGTACAAAACAGATACCACAGACTGGCATCCATTTGTGTCGCAGACCATCAGTCTTCATTTCGAGACAGCCAGGCCAGGCCCAATTACTATGCCGAGGGCATTTGTCCTTCCCATTGCAGAGAAGAACTTCAGAGGTGCGTTTCCTTTAGCAACAAGGAATATGGGCATCAATACAGAAGAGGGCTGGTTTACCGACGAGTCGGAGAGTTTCTTAGGGATTCTATTAAGGGACAGAATTGACCACGACTGGGGCTACGTCATTCTGGCAAGGGATGAGCATTTCATTTTCCGTGCAATTGACACAGTTCATTCCATGCAAACTCGTGAAACGGCTCGGCAAGAGCTGCAATTGGCTATAGCAGGTCGAGTCATGCAAAGTCAACGCATCTTTCCACAGTAGTCGAGTAGCGTTCTTCATGATTCCCGATATGTGCTATTGCCAGACTTGATTCCATAGTAGGAGATCGTCCCGAAGCCGGGTCCTAATTTCCTTGCCTATTCGTGATTAGGTAGAAATGCCCGCTCCCAGTTCCCGAACTTTGCCCCCTCGATTACGTCCGGCCGACGGAACCCATCTTGTGCGAAGCGCAAAATCGCCCGGCAGTTGCACTTTGAGGTTCATCTCCGTAGGTCGCCCCGGTGATATCTGGCCACCGCCCCCCTGCCGGCGGCCTGGGCCTCGGTGTACTTGGCAGGCATGGTGGGGCTGTCCCACCTTCCCGCGGTCATCAGCTCCGGCAACTCCGCCCCTGCGGCGCTCAGGTCCTGGGCCATGCCCACCCTGGGCGAGTGGGCGCTGAACCCGTCGCCCAGGCCCGCCATCTTGGTCGCCGCCTTGATTCTCCTGGAGATCTGTCGGGCCGACAGTCCGAAGACGCTGGCGCCCGGGTCGATCACGGCCTCCTGGGGCCGGATGGCCAGCAGGACGTCGACGGCGGCGGGACCCAGGTACAACACTGCCCCCTCGGCCGTCTGGTCGGTCTTTGACCTTGCCACGTGCAACCGGCCCGAGCCGTCGGCGTGGAACTCGAGCTCGCCCCAGCGGAGCGCCGAGGCCTCGGAGCCGCGAAGCAGACCGTCCCGCATCACCTCCAGAAGCGCCACGTCCACCATGGCGCGTCTCGCGGTCTGGGCTCCGGTCTCCTTGCGTCGACGATTCCCCTGGTGGGCCCGCTGGATCCGCGCCGTGGCCTTCACTGCGGCCAGCGCGTCGCTGGTCAGCCCCTTGGCCTGCTTGCGAGGCTTCCCGTGCTCCCTTGCCAGGCGTTTCATGGTGGCCTTGACCAGCGGCCGCGACGTCGGGTCCGGGTGTCCGCCCAGCCGGTGGGCCGCGGCGATCGCCGCTAGCCGCAGGCGGGCCGTGGCCAGCGTCTTGCCTTCCATTTCCACCAGGTGCTCGATGTAACGGCCGACGTCGGCCGCGGCTGACGGCAGCCCTGCGCACCGGTGCTCGACGCACCAGCTGGTGAAGTGATTCCAGCCGGCGACGTAGGCGCGCCTGGTGTTGGGCGACCAGCTCAGGGCCTCGGCCCTGGCGTCGGCCAAGAGGTCTGTGCCGACCGACGTGGCGGGCGCTCCCTCTGGAAGCGTCAGAGGGAGCGCTGACGTTTCCCGGGGAACGGTTTCCATTTCAGTTCCGGTCGTCATTGTCCTCCACGGTCCAGGCTTCGACCAGCTCGAACAGCCCGGGGGAGCTCCTGGCCATCAGCGTCATCACCTTCCGGAGGCAGGCCCGCTTGACCTGGCAGGGCTGGCAGGCGCAGCCCTCGGCATGCGGGGGGCCTTCAAGGCTGTCCAGGACCTCGAAGAAGGCCTTGTCCTTGCCGGCGGCGTAACCCTCTGCGTAACAGCCACAGGGCTCGGGGCAGTCGCAGAGGGGACGTTCGGCGTCGGTCATGGCGTCCTCCTTGACCCCGCTTCGCGGGGCCCTGGCGTCCATTCTACTATGTCTGATAAGTGCAATTATCGGACATGGCAAGAGCAGCGCCGGAGGGATGAATTTTGGAGGTGGCCTGGCCCTTCCAGAGGGCTACTGAGGAGACTGCGCCGCCGTCGGAGGGGATATTTGTCCCTCGAGTAGGGCGATTTCAGCGTCCACGGCAGCCTGGCGTTCTACGAGCTCGGCCCTCACCGCCTCCAGGCTCTTGATGCGCCCCTCTGCGTCCAGCTCATCCCGGTGTTTCATGGCCTTGACGTGCTTCACAGCGGGGCGAATGGACTTTGCTTGGTCCTCGAGTTGCTCAAGTGCCACGTACTTCGGGCCGAAGGGCATGCCCCGGTCGACCATCTCCTCAGGCAGCGGCTGGCAGAAGGCCCCGTCCACGCACTGCAGGACCTGGCCAGCCTTCCAGTACTGGCGCCCATCGGAAAGGGCGTAGTTGGCCTTGCGCCTGGTGGGATAGACATAGTCGTCCCGCTCCATGGAGCGGATGGTCCCGTCCCGGTCTCGGCGGTAATACCAGATATGATAGTGGGTGTCCACGCGGACAATTGTACGCAAGCGGCCTTGAATGTCAACGTCGCTGATCAGCACCCGAGGGAGCGGCCGGCCCGGTGCTATCATGATGAACATCCGGTTCGAAGGGAGCAGCGTCACCGTGCCTCTGCTGAACTACACGACGAAGATCCCGGCCGAGCAGACCGCCGCCGAGATCATGTCCGTCTTCGTCAAGAAGGGCGCCACGGACATCCTCACCCACTACGGGACCGGAGGCATAGCCACCGGACTGAAATGGCGCATGGAAACTGCCAACGGGCCCAAGGGCTTCTCACTGCCCATCAATGCTGAAGCGGTCTTCGAGATTCTGACCCGGGACCGGGTGATGAAGACCAATCCCGCAGCGCGGATGCAGCAGGCCAACCGCACCGCATAGCGGATCATCAAGGAATGGATACTGGCCCAGATGGCACTGATCGAGACCGAGATGGGCACCGTGGAGGAGGTTTGCCTGCCCTACATGCTCACGGGCAGGCAGACCCTGTACCAGGCCCTATCAAATGGTGACCTGAAGATGCTCCCCGGTGCCGACCTGGATATGCTCACCGGCTCCGACGTCGCCGACTGACCTACCCCGTGCCAGCGGGTGTTCTGCCCGGAGTTGAGGGACCGGGCTTTCTGAAGGCCGAGCGGTGGTGCCGCACCCGGCACTTGCCCGAGCAGAAGTTGCGGTCCCTGAGCCGCCACACCCAGAAGGTGCGGCCGCAGGTCCAGCAGGCGGCGGTCTTCCTCATATCGTTACACCATGTAACGCCAGCCTTGGGGCTACCGGAACAGGCGCTGTTGACCAGATGTCTCGGTGAGCGTGGGTCCTGGTCGCCGCCGAAGTGTCCGTTGTTCTGGAGGAAGCTTCTTGCGACGGCCGCGGAAGCGAAGGTTGAGGGCACGGGCCATGATTCCCGCAGCGCACGCACTGCAGCCTTACCAAATTTTCCAGCATCCACGCCCAGGTTCCATCCGGTAAGGGGGCACTAGGCCCCCGATGAGGAGCTGATTCCCATGACTGTGCCGGAGGTGCGACGGCTGCTGACACGCCTGGTCTGGACGGAGACCAAACTGCCTGATTTCATCCTGTCTTGGTCGTGGTGGAGACGGTGCCACCAAGCCCAAGCCCGCCAATGCCACGTACAAACGCCACCTATCACATCTGCAACTGTAGTACTAGTACTACAACGACGCTTTGCAAGAAAGGGGCTTTGAACCCCTATTCATGGCGACCTGCCCACACGCTTGACAGCTTTATTGTCGTACCTTCCTCGAAGCGAATTCAGGTCAAAATCACACGAATTTGAGAAAACGTCGTTGTAGTACTAGGAATGCTTGATTCTGCCGGCCGCTATAACCTTCCTTTCAATTGCCCTTGCAACCGCGCAATTCTGCGACGGTGATGCTCTCGAATCCGCTGCAGTTCCTCCTCGGAGTCGAAGTAGCCGGAAGCCAGGATTGTTACTTGTCTGTGCGAGACGATCCAATTTTCCTCGCCATATTCAGTGGCGTACAACCTCCAGCATTTCCTGGAATCGATGAACACTGGATTATCTCCGCTGCCTTCCTGAGGCACAATGGCTGGCTGGCCGGCGGAGTTCAGGGCCCTTGCGCTGCAGCCAAGGCACACCAGGCCCGGATAATCTTGGGCGTCCTCTCTCTGATAGTCCCCGTCCCAGCCAAGGATGTATTCTCCGCAGATGGGACAGGGTATTAGATCCCATCCGTGTTGGCGAGCATAAAATTCTGCGAGCGAGCGGCAACCATAGGGATCCAACATGGTAGCCCAACCGCCAAACCTGTACCTGCGCCAGCACTGCTTCGAGTCAATGAAAACAGGATTTGGTCCATCTTCACCGAAAGCCGTTTGAATCTCGACCTGCACGGCTTTCGGAACGACCAACATCATAGTCCCATCATTCAGTATGGTCACGACTGACGCCGGACTACCTCCGGTGGTAACTGCTCGGCTATCGCAGGCACGGCAGACCATTCCTGTATACATCAGAGCGTAGCTCTCGTCGTATCCGAAATGACCGCCGCAGTTGGGACAGAGAGATAAGTCTCTTTCTGATGATTGTTGCTCTTGCTCTGCGTCCATAATGTTGAGCTTACCTTCGTTGAATATAGGGCACAACAGGGGTTCGTTCACCACGGCAATATGAACGGCGCTTTGACCCTCGTTGTGAGTGTGTCCTCGCCCTGATGGCCACCCGGCGGGCGAGAATCGTACCCGTCGGCGCGCCTATACCAAATCCGGCCCGCTCTCGTGCGAGGGCGGGCCGGACAACTTTCCGGGCATGTGGGTCGCTGCTGGGGTGGCCGGGCTCCTGGTCTCGGTTGGTGCGGATGTAGCCGTAGGTGGGCATATCCCCATCCTACCCTTTTTCGCCAGGGGGTCACAAGAGGCAGGTGTCAGCATTTTCGCCAGTGGCGAAAACCGGGCGTTTCCCGCCCCTGACCGTTGTCGACATTCAGGCAAAAACACCAACCCGGGGTTTACTGCCGGCAGTCAGAAAACCGGTTGTGCCAGTCGCCACCTGCTGTCTAGCCCAAGGCAGCATCGCCACGGCGGGCTGGCCGCGACGCTCGCATCTCCTCTTGGCCAAGCACAGGGAGCTCCCGTAGCGGTGCCCATCGGCAACTTGAGGAACATGAACACGGCTCCGGCAGTGGGATAGAGAACCTGGCCATCCCCAGAGCTTCTCCGGAACACTCTAGAATTCCCCCGGGGGTTGCCAACCAGCGCGGGTGAACTAAATGACCCTGTCTCCTGACCCTGGCGTGGATTGGCTGTCCGGCTCACCCTCCGCCCCAGGCAGCGGGGTCAACATCACGCGCCAACGGGGAGTTTCCTTGGATGCCTCGACCAGGAGTTCCCCCAGCGGGACATCGATGTCAATGTCGTCGAATTCGAAGTTGAAGGCGGCCTTCACGTGGGCCGGGCAGACGAGGCCCGCCGTGGCGTAGTTCTCCCGTCCCACTCGCCTCAGTTCCTCGCGTTCGGCGAGGGTCATCTTGTTCCGGCGGTGGCAGCCAGGTATGGCGCATTTGACCGGGACTTTTCTGGGCATTTCCCCAATATTACAACGACAGCTCGAGGAAAGGGATCGGGCATGCGCGCAGGGTGTCCGGCGTCAACTTTTATCTTGGTTGCGCAGTGGGAACAATCCCTGCACCCAGGTAGTCCTGGGCATAGACTCGCACACTGGAAAGGGCCGTTGAACGCTGAAAATGCGGTTCGCACAACCGGTCATCTGACCGCCGCCCGTAATCCGTGGGGACAGAACGGATCCCGTCTGCCAACCGCTGACGACCAAAGGCAGCAACGTTACTTCCAAAGGGCAATTACCCCCCGTCCGCTGGACTGTGGCTCAGGCCCTCTCCCCCGGGCGAGTGTTTTTGCCATTTGCGCTCCCACGGGGCACAGCCAGCCACTGACACCGGCGGAGTAGAACCGGACGCCAGGCAGGGGTCATTGACTCCACAGTGCCGGATGCGGAAAATGGCGCCATGAAATCGTTATGGGGCAGGTCGACCAGAGCAGGGACGGCCGCGACGGTGCTGCTGCTGTTCCTCCTGTCAGCCGTGATTGTATTGGTCGCCTGCGGCCGGGAGCAGACCGCTCCGGTGGCGGATCCCCTGGTCCCTGAGAGTCCCACGGTCGTGGCCGCACCATCTGCGACTGTCAGTGCCGCTGCTGAGCCGCAGCCCACAGCGACCGTGTCTCCTGCTGACACACCCACACCGACACGAATGCCGACGCGCACCTCGGATCCGGAGCCGACAGCCACGCCCGTCCCTACTGCCGCTTCGACTCCGGCGTCCGTCCCCACCGCAACGCCCAGTCCCACACCAAAGCAAACGCCGGTGCCCTCAGCGGCTCCAGAGCCGACGGCCACGCCCGTCCCTACTGCCGCTCCGGCATCAGTCCCCACCGGAACGCCCAGACCCACGCCGTCCCCAACTCCAACATCGGAGCCGACACCAACGCCAACCCCAACGGCCACACCCCTGCCCGAACCCACACCAGCGCCTACCGCTATCCCTCAGCCAACGCGGTCGGCCGCGCCCGTCGCAAAATCCAAGGCGATTACAACCTTGGAGGGGCTGCCGTGGTACCGAGATGGAATTTCATTCAATGAAAGGTATGCTGTGAGGGAGTTGGAAAGAATCGACAATATTGAACCGTCGATAGCCGAGGCCTTGTTGAGCATGCCGTGGATTGCGCCCGCTTTGAGCGAAAGGGAAGTAGAGGCGATCCTTTACTTTTCAGTAATGTTTGACTCTGACACAAACATAGCAGGGAGGGTAATTGGCTTACCGTGGCTTTCTGACGGCATCAGTGCAGACACGGCTCATGCACTCTTTGAGGTCGCAAGGCTCAGCACGATATCTCCCTCGGTTACACATGGGCTCATGGATTTGCCGTGGTTTGTCGATGGCTTGGGAGAATACGAACTTCAGGCAATTCCAGGCATCCTTACTTTGGCGGGCATAGATGCGGGCAAAGAATATGCACAGCAGGAATTTCCACTGGCGCAACATGTCTTTGGTCTCCCGTGGGTAGTAGATGGCATTACGGAGGAGGAGGGTGAAAAACTGGCCTTCCTTGGATACCTGCCGCTAACCGCAGAGGTCGAAGCCCTTGATGCAATCCTGTCATTGGATCCCGCAAATGACACCCTTGACGAGGGAGTTTTCCTCGCGTTCAGAGAACTTAGTTCCATCCGGCTTCACGCAAGGGGGTGGGACCTGGAAGCCATTGCACCAGGCTCTCTTCTCACCGAGCAGCCGTGGTTCTTGGATGGGCTGAGCGACGAGGAAAAGGCGTTAATAATCTCTTTGCGGAGCATATTGCCATCTGGTCGATCAAGTGAGGCCGCAAGAATTCTCAAGCAGCTGATAGAGCATGGGCAGGTTCATTCAGAAACCATTTCCTCCCCGTCAGCCGGAGAGCTTAACGTTTACGTCGTGAGCAGAAGTCTCATCCCGCCCGGGCAGGATATCTTCGGGAAACTTCGATCCCAGTTTTTGCCGGCTGGCCAGCCGGTCAGAGATCCTTCGCGGGTTTCCCACAGCATCATTCTTGTAGACCCTGAATTGCGCACCTGCTTCCCTACCATTCAAATCGGGACGGTCATCGATGAGCAAGTCTCCGGATCGGAAATCGCTCTGACGGCATTCGGAGACGCCCTCGGAGAGTTTCGTTCAGACCTGACGGCAAGTATCCAGACCGTGTACCCAGGGGAGATATTCGAGGCATACGGAGCTTTGCCAACGGAGGAGGCTTTAGCTCCGTTGGGGGACACCCTGCAGTGGGTCGCGCTGTACGATAACATCACGAAGCGATGGGTTGTGTTCGATCCCAGCGGTACCTTTTCAGTCGAATCCCTGCCTCTGCCGGCAAGTGTGCCCATCCCGGATTGGTCGACTGTGGGTGAGCTTACCCATCTCATTCCCAACCTGTTGTACTGGGTGAATGTGAGCCAGGATGAGTCCGTCGAATTGGGTGGAGTTAACCGGCCACTGGCCAGGGGAATTAATCCGGTCATTTGGTAGCTGACTGTTAGTACTACAACGACGAGTTGTTTGGTAGGATAGCTGGCCAGATGATGGTGGGCGGTTTGGGTGATGGATGCGGCGAGCTTCAAGCGGGTCTACGACAGCTTTCAGGAATTTCACGCCTTTTTTGCGGACTCCTTCGGACGCAAGCAGTGGCGGGAGCACAGCCGGAACTATCTTCAAGCCCTGCTGGTGCAAGCCGGGGAGCGGCGCAACGCCGAGAACCTTTCCGAATCGGTGGGCATCTCCGCCCGGGCGATGCAGCGTTTTCTCACCGAGGCCCGGTGGTCCGATGACGCAGTAATAGGGCGGTTGCAGGAATACCTGGCCCCCAAGCTGGGGCATCCCGAGGCCGTGTGGGTGTTCGACGGCAGCGACTTTCCCAAGCAGGGGAGGAAATCGGCGGGAGTGGCCCGTCAGTACTGCGGCAGGCTGGGGAAGGTGGCCAACTGCCAGGCCGGGATGTTCTTGGCCTACGTCAGCCCGCTGGGCCGGGCGTTGGTGGACAAACGGCTGTATCTGCCGGAGAGTTGGACTTCGGGCGATGCCCGGTGTCAGGCGGCGGGTGTGCCGGCGAAGAGACGCAGCTACCGTTCGAAGACGGAGTTGGCCTTGGAGATGCTGGCGCAGGCCATGGAACTGGGCCATCTGGAGGCCGGGTGGGTTGCCGGAGATGACGCCTTCGGGATGTCGCCGTCATTCCGGGAGGGACTGGCGGCCTTGGGTATGCGCTACGTGCTGGACGTTCCGGGCGGCACCACGGCTTGGCCTTTGGAGCCGGGTTGGACCAGTCCGGAATATCCAGGCAATTCACATCCAGGGTTCGGGCGCCCCCGCAAACCCAGGCTGCGGGATGGGCAGCGCCGGACCATGGAGCAGCGCAGTGATGAGTTGCCGGAGGAGGCCTGGCGGGAGATAACGGTGGCAGAGGGAAGCCAAGGGCCGCGCACCTACCGGTTCAGCGCCCAGCGGGTGCGGGTTACCAGGAGGCGCAAGCCCGGCGAAATCCACTGGGCGGTCTACCGCCGGAACCTGGACGGCAGCGAACCTCGCTACTACCTGTCCAACGCACCCGAGGACACAACTTTGGAGACTCTGGCATACGTGGGCGGTTCCAGGTGGCGCATAGAAACGGAGTTCGAGACTGAAAAGGGCGAGGTGGGGCTGGACGAATACGAGACCCGGAGCTGGGCAGGCTGGCATCACCACATAGCCATGTGCCTGCTGGGCGGAGCGTTCTTGCTGGGCCTGCAGCAGGATTGGGGGGAAAAAGATGCCCCGGATCACCCGCCCGCAGGTGTACCGGGTGGTGCGTGAGATGCTGCCCCGGGAGCGGTTCGGGCCCGATCAATTGCTGTTGTGGCTGGAGGATACGCAGCTACGTAACGAACGGGCGCGCCGCTCCCACGAGAGACGCCGCTCCGCCCGCTGTGAAGGCAGAATGGACCCTCCACCCTGAACCCGTCGTTGTAGTATTAGGGATACTCTGAACAAGTCTGCGGCGATGTGGCGTAGTTAAGATGTGGCATAGTTAAGCTGAACCAGCTGGTACCTGTTGAGGGAGTGAAGGCAGATGGACCAGCCGACTTTCCCCGGCCCGGAATATCAGGGCAAGAAGCGCAAGACCCGCCGGGAACCGTTCCTGGAACGAATGGACGGCCTGATTCCCTGGCAGATGCTGGAGGACCTCATCCGCCCCTGCTACCCCAAGCCTGGGCGGAGACGCCATCCCTACCCGCTGCCCGCCATGCTGAGGGTCCACTGTGTCCAGCTCTTCTACAACCTGAGCGACCCCGGCATGGAGGATCTGCTCCACGAGTCAGAGCCGGTGCGGCGGTTGGTGGGGCTGAGGCTCTGAGGCCCCCTGCCCGACGAGACCACTATCCTCAATTTCCGTCATCTCCTGGAGCAGCACAAGCTGGGGCAGGGCCTGTTGCAGGAAATCAACGCCCACCTGGAGTCCCAGGGACTGTGGCTCAGTGAGGGAACCATCGTGGACGCCACCATCACCCTGGCCCCGTCCTCCACCAAGAACCGGGCCGTGGAGAGGGACCCGGAGATGCATCAGGCCAAGAAGGGGAAGCGGTAGTACTTCGGAATGAAGGCGCACATCGAGGTGGACTCCGATACGGGCATAGTCCACAGCATGAGCGCGACGGGGGCCAACGCTCACGACGTTACGCAGGCGCCTGCTGCACGGGGGCGAGACGGTGGTGTGGGGCGACGCCGGGTATCAGGGGGTTCACAAGAGGGAGGAGAACCTGGGGCTGGAGCTGGAATGGCGGGTGGCGATGCGTCCCGGGAGTCTCCGGAAGCTGGAGCCTGGGAGCGAGGAGGCGCTGACGGAGAAGGGGAAGGCGTCGGTGAGAGCGGGGGTGGAGCACCCATTCCTGAGGCTGAAGCGGTTGTTCGGTTACGGCAAGGTTCGCTACCGGGGGCTGGCGAAGAACATGGAGCGGCTGGCGCTGCTGTTCGGGCTGGGTAACCTGCTGACGGCGGAGGGTCAACTGGCGGCGTAGTGCGCAATTACTGCGGGGCAACGCCGGTCTCAGGGCCGCATCAAGCCCCCAACAGCCCAGTCAGGCGCGAAACTCAAGGGGCCGGCCCCAACCGGCAAGCCCCCGACCGGAGTTCTCACCCCTTTCGCAGTTCCGTCATACACAACCCAGGCCAATATCTCCCTGTTCAGAGGATTCTTAGTTTTAGATCGGCGGGGGGGAAGGTCGAAAGTCACCCTCCCGATCAGCGACGACTCGTGGCTGATCGGCGCATTCCTCTTTTCCATCTCCCAATTGCCCCAATTGTTGACGACCCGCTCATTCGTCTCGTCTGGCCGCTTTTGTTCCACCACATAGCCTCTACCGGATTCTCAATCTTGACGATTGGCGCAGGGAATTAACAATTTAGCAACCAATTGGTAAAGAGAACGTAACGAATTCGTAACCGCCGCGAAACGCTAACGCAATTGCGCCGAAACACCCGGCGTCTAGTCTGGTATCCATACCCCTTCGGAGGCGCAGTGCATGAAAGAAGTGATTGTCGTGATCCGGGCCGAAAAATGGCAGGAAACCATTGAGACTGCCCAAGCGATGGGCCTGACTGAATGTTCCCACCATCGTGTTATCGGCCGCGGCAAGCAGCGGGGTCTGCGCTACATGCGCCCCGTGAACGGAAGCGACGATGGCGTGATGCAGTTTCTACCGAAACGGATGCTCACTTGGTTGGTACCCGATGAATTGGCCGGCGGCCTGATTCGCTCGCTCATTTCGGTCAACAAGTCGGAGAACTTCGGCGACGGCAAAGTTTTCGTCTGCCCGGTGGAGGAGATCATCTTCTCCCCGGAGGAATCCATGATGCCAGAACCAGTAGCTGCAGAGGTGTAACGACATGGTCGCACGTCCTGACGTCAACTACCCAAAATTCAAGGACCAGTTCGCTGCCATGGACCTCGAGGCGGAGCCTCTGCCGGTGCTGTCGCTCTACCCGATGCCGGAGCCCAAGGCGCTGGAGAACTGGTCTCTCACGCTGACCGACATCAAGGGGACTACTTCCGTAGCAACGTGGGAGCACCTGCAGAAACTGCCCAAGGTGCAGGAGCCCACGCCGCTGGTGTGCCAGATCTTCAATTGGTCCGAGACCCCGATGGTGACCGGGGTACGTCTCCCCGTACTGATGGAGGCTATGGGCCTGGACCTGTCCGGCGCCCGGTTCCTTTCCTTCTACTCCGCGGACGGCATGTATTTCGAGACCCTGCCCAAGTCGCTGGCACGTGACCCGCGCGTGCTTCTGGTCCACGAAATTGAGGGCGAGCGGCTGCCACACGAGTTGGGTGGCCCGGTACGTCTCTGGGTGCCATTCCTGCAGGGATACAAGAGCGTGAAATGGCTCAGCCAAGTGCGCGGCTTCGTGCGCGATCCTCACGGCATCAAGCGGCTATTGGGCCAGAGCAAGACGTCCGTACTCGGCGCGCCCGGCCAGGAAAAGGCACACATTGTGGTCGCCAAGGTCGGGAGTGGAGCGGCCTCCGCCGACATCTAGCGGTACTGCGCTCTCGGGGGCGGCTTATTCGGGCAAGGTCACAGGTCCTTACGCTCTACGCCCCCCGGTTTCGGCATAAACCCTCAGTGGACGGCCCAAGCCGTGGGGCCGTGCGTCCCGCATAATCACGTATTGGAATACTAGCCCGGTGGAAATATCCGATCGAGGCTGCAATGAGCATCGGAATTGATCCGCTAACCAGAAAAGCGACGAATATCCCGTTGTTCAGCTTCGGACACCCGCATATGCGGGTATTCCACATGAGCTGGATGGCCTTCTTCCTGGCCTTCTTCGGCTGGTTCGGCATCGCGCCAATGATGGCCATTGTGCGCGACGACCTGCAGCTTACCAAGGCCGAAATCGGCAACACGGTCATCGCTTCCGTGGCCGTTACCATCGTGGCCCGGCTGGTGGTGGGTTGGCTGTGCGACCGCATCGGACCCCGCGTTACCCACTCGGGGCTCCTGATTATCGGCTCCATTCCTGTGATGACCATCGGGTTGGCCAACAGCTACGAGTCCTTCCTGCTGTTTCGCCTGGCAATCGGCATCATCGGGGCCTCCTTTGTCATCACCCAGTACCACACCTCGGTGATGTTCGCCCCCAACGTGGTGGGGACGGCCAACGCCACTACCGCCGGATGGGGCAACTTGGGCGGTGGTGTGACGCAGATGGCTATGCCGCTGGTGCTGGGCATCATTGTGGCCCTTGGCGCGACGGATGTCATCGGCTGGCGCATCGCCATGGTGGTGCCTGGTGTAGCCCTCCTCCTCATGGGCATCGCTTACTTCAAATACACCCAGGACTCTCCCGACCTCGAAAAGGCCAGAGAGGAGCGGGCCCAAGAGCC
Source organism: Dehalococcoidia bacterium (assembly GCA_965262865.1). Classification (GTDB taxonomy): domain Bacteria; phylum Chloroflexota; class Dehalococcoidia; order Lucifugimonadales; family UBA3495; genus VXOI01. The sequence goes on along the minus strand of OZ253565.1, from coordinate 2,586,010 downwards.
TCCGGGTGCCAGAACAAAGGCTTTCCTAGAGGCAGCCAAAGACCACCGCGTGTGGGCGCTGTTCCTCATATATGGTGCGTGCTTTGGCATCGAGCTGACCATGAACAACATCGCCGCCCTCTACTACCACGACCGCTTCGGCCTCGGCGTCGGTTTGGCGGGCCTGATCGCGGGACTCTTCGGCCTTATGAACCTTTTCGCCCGCACGCTGGGCGGAATCATCGGCGACAAGGTGGGCATCCGCTTTGGACTCCGGGGCCGGACCCTGTTTCTCGGTGGAGTGTTGCTGATTGAGGGCATGGCCCTAGTAGTCCATCAGTGTTGAATTAAGGGATAGAGGGACTTGAGCTTGATGCGCGCGTCCTGGGTGGTGAAACGCCAGTTGGCCCGAATTGCGTCGTGGTTCCGCTGCCCTTGCCAAGCCTTGGTTTCCTGCTTCAATGTCTGCTGGTCCGGTATCCGGCGGTCCAGACACTGGCGCGCCAGCACTCCCAGTTCTATCTCGGCCATGTTCAGCCAACTGCCGTGCTTGGGCGTGTAGTGGATTTCCAGCTTTTCGGCAATGCGTCTCGCCTCTGCAGGCTCGAAGGCCTCGTACAGGGACGAGAGGCGGTGGGTGTTCAGATTGTCCATCACCAAGACTATCCGGCCTTTGTCCGGGTAGTCCACATCCACCAGTTGTCGCACCACCCGGGCCCAGTCAGCCTTGGTTCGCTGGTCCGTCACCTCCACCCGCCGCCACCCCTCCAAGGGCGCGAACAGCATGAACAGGTTGCTCACCCCGTTGCGCTCGTATTCGTAATCGTAGGCCATGGCAGTCCCCGGACGCGGCGGCAAGGGGCTGCGGGTCTCCCTCACCTGTTGCTTGCTGGTCTCGTCCAGGCACACCAGCACCTCGTTGTCCTCGAACTGACGGTGATACACCTCCAGCACGTCCTCCATGGCACAGACGAACTCGGCATTGGCCTTGGGCGGGATGCACCAGCACTCCTTCAGCCAAGGCTTGAGTTCGTTTTTTTCAGCGTTTGGCGCACCGTCTCGGGGCTGATGCTGTCCACTATCTCACATTGCACCAGCCGGTCAGCCAGCAGTTGCAGCGTCCAACCGGCACGGCCCTCCGGCGGTTCGCTACAAGCGAGGTGAGTCAGGTGGGCCTCTCCTTGGCCGTCCAGCTTCCTCGGGCGGCGGTTGACCTGCTCCCTGCGTCCCAAGGCTGCCTCCACTCCCTCCTCAACACAGCGGCGGCGCACCCGTCCCACCGTGGCGTCCCCCACCCTCAGGACCCGGGCTATTTCCTCGTCCTTCATCGCCCCGCGCTCTTGATTTTCATCGCTGAGCAGCATAATGCGGGCGTGGGTCTGTTTATATGCTGCCGTCCGTCCCCGGGACACCAGTCCCTTCAGTTCCTGTTGCTCCTCTACACTCAGACTGACCCGGTACCTCTTCGCTGGCATCCCCATCCTCCCAACATCACCTTAGCTTTTGACGTGTCCCGGCAATACCACAGCTAATTATCTATCAATCCTACGCTGTTGCACTACTAGCGGTGTTCTCGCGGATGGACATACTGCCGCTGGCAATTGGCGCGATGCTGGTGTTCAGCCTGTTCGTGCAGATGTCCGAGGGGGCGACCTTCTCCGTGGTGCCGTTCATCAACCAGAAGGCGCTGGGAGCCGTGGCCGGCATTGTCGGCGCGGGCGGCAACGCCGGCGCGGTGGCCGCCGGGTTCCTGTTCCGCATGGAATCCCTGAGCACCGAGATGGCCCTGCTCTACTTGGGAGCTGTCGTGACAGTGGCCTCCTCGTTGGTACTGGTGGTGCGGTTCTCGCCGGAGCGCGAGACCGAGGAGCGGCGGGCCATGGAGCGTGCTCTGGGACGCAGCCAGCTGGCCGTTGCGCCCGCATACGCCAAGCGCGTCCCAATGGCACTGTACAGCGAGGCCTAGAACCGCCAGCCACCTTCTATTTAGGCGGAGGAGTAGCATTCAAATCCTCTCTCCCTCCGGGGAGGAGGGTCAGGGTGGGGGACAATTTTGACAACCGCAATAAAAACGGGCAACCCGGTCGAGCGGATCAAGGCAGAGAGGCCCGGCCTGAACATACTGGACGAGATCGGCGAACTGGCGGCGCAGCACGGCGGCTGGGAAACCATCGACCCCGCCGACCGCGAACGGCTGAAGTGGATCGGCACGTTCTTCCGCAAGCCCACACCCGGGCGGTTCATGATGCGGCTGCGCATCACCAACGGGCGGCTGATGGCCACCCAGCTGGCGACCCTTGCCGCCCTGTCGTCCAGGCTGGGAAGTGGCGTGATGGACATAACCACCCGCCAGCAGATCGAGTTGCGCGATATCCAGATACGCGACGTCCCCCAAATACTGGACGCGCTCAGGGACATTGACCTGACGTCCCTGCAGACTGGGATGGACAACATCCGAGGCACCAACACCTGCGCCCTGTCGGGCCTGACGCCCAACGAGCTGTTCGACGCAGCTCCTGCCAGCGAGGAATTTACCCGGATGTTCCTCAACAACCGGGAGTACACCAACCTGCCCCGCAAGCTCAACGTAGCCTTCACCGGCTGCCTCGAGAACTGCATCCACGCTGAGACCCAGGACATCGCGATGACCCCGGCCCTCGGTATGGGCGGGGCTCACGGGTTCAACGTGGCCGTCGGGGGTAAGATGGGTTCGGGTGGCATGACCATCGCCGAGCCGCTGGATGTGTTCGTGAGGCCAGACGAGGCGGCGCGGCTGGCCGCAACCATCACCTTGATGTTTCGGGACGAGGGTTCCCGGGAAAAGCGCACTCGGGCCCGCCTGGCTTTCCTGCTGGACGACTGGGGAGTCGACAAGTTCCGATGTCGTCTGGAGGAACGCTGGGGTCGCCCTCTCCCCAGAGCGGGGAAGGACGCCCGGCACGAGAATCACGCCGATCACCTGGGGGTGAATTCGCAGAAGCAGAAAGGGCTGTATTCTGTCGGATTGTGCGTACCGTCGGGTCGCACCTGCTCAGACGACATGACCGAGTTGGCCCGACTGTCCCTGGTCTACGGTTCAGGTGCCATCCGCCTGACCGTAGGGCAGAACGCCATCATTGCCGACATACCGCAGACAAACCTCCCTGCGCTGCTGGAGGAGCCCCTGCTGGCCCGCTTGACGCCCGAGCCGGCTCCATTCAGTCGTGGGCTGGTGAGCTGCACCGGCAACGACTACTGCAACCTGGCCCTGATCGAGACCAAAGCCATCAGCCGATGCGTCGTCGAGTCCCTGGATGCCTGCTATCCCGACGCGGCACCCCTGCGGATGTACTGGTCGGGGTGTCCGGCGGGCTGCGGCAACCACCACGCTGCCGACATCGGCTTCCAGGGCGGAAAGACCAGGTACGAAGGCGAAGTGGTCGACGCCGTGACCATATTCTCCGGTGGCAGCACCGGACCCAACGCCCGTCCAGCCCGGAAGGTGATGGAGCAAGTGCCCGTATCCACGCTGGGCAGCGTTCTGCCCGCGCTCATCGAGAAACTACGAGTAACAGGATTTACCGCACCCGACGAACTGTCGATGGCTGACATGCCCGGCGTCGATTACGAAGCTTAGCAAAGGCACAGCGAGACAAGGAGGAGCGATCATGAAAATGGTTCGAGCGATCATCCGCCCAGAGAAGGAAGTCGCCGTGGCGGCGGCCCTGGCCAACGACGGATTTCCCGCGATGACCAAGTGGGACGTGTTAGGCCGGGGCAAGCAGCAGGGCGTCCAGGTCGGTGATCACTTCTACGACGAGTTGGCCAAGTGCATGTTCATGGTAGTCGTCCAGGACGACCAAGTTGAGGCGGTCACCGACTCGATCCAGGCAGCGGCCTCCACTGGCTTCCCCGGCGACGGCAGGGTCTTCGTCACCAATGTCGAGTCGGCTTTCACCCTGCGCACGGGCGAGTCCGGACTGTAAGCGATTTCAGGGAAAGCGGGGGCGCGCAGTTTGTGCGCCCCATTCCTCATGTTTTTCCATCGAGAATTCCTCAACCCGATGGAGCACTGTGACCAGGGCAGTCGCATTTGGATATCCAGATGACACTGGCCGCTTGCCAAGCCTTCTGGACTTCGATAATATAGGATCATGTGTTCGATAAATAGTGCTCGATGCCTGTGCAGGCCTCACTGCGCCCCAGCTGGTGTCAGCCAACAGCCGCAGAGGCAAGGCCTGCCCAAACGCCGGGAAAAGCAGGAATGGGACACAATGGGACCGAATTTGAAAATCCTTGTCCCACAGCAGTGGCGCAGATAGGGAAAAACGCGAATTAGCAGGCAAAATGGGCGGAAATGGGAATCTATGGGAACTCGTGGGGAAAATTCTGTCCCTTTTCTCCCGATCAAACTTCTCATCCACTTCACGTCCACCCGCCCCGGATAGCGGTACTCTATTCCCTGCGCAGACACCGGATCCCTCCGGCCAAATGCGATAGCCCTGGCACTGTGACACTCCCCGGTTGACGGACGACTGATCACGAGGTATGTTTGATTTATGGTATATGGAACATGTGTTCCCTAAACCTCGCAGTCGCCTAGCCATCAGGACCGCAAACCAAACTACCGGACTAACATGAGATGCCATACATGCCTACCACATACGAGTATTCCCTGGCGGAAAACGGCGGCCTGCTTTGCACCCGGCCCCAGCCGGCACATGAGCAGACCCGCGGGCTGTTCATCGACGACCGGGACAATGGTTACGGCGCAACGGGCATCACCGGCGACTGGGTCCTGCCCGCCAATGCCATCTCCGGTTTCGGATTCTTCGAATATTACAGGGGCGACACAGAAACCTATCATCGCGTCTTGCTGCCTGACATCCTGGCGTCCATAGACGCTGGTCAGCTCTCCGAAGACCCCCCTGCTCTTGACGTACGCCACGCCGCCTGGCCGGGAATGGACAAGCGTGAGATCGAGCTGCAGATCCTGTCACGGCGTCAACGCGCCATCGAGGACGCCCTGCGGCGCGGCAGGGAGAAGAAGGCCCGGGAGGAGCGCGAGCGGCTCAGGCGGGAGCGGGAAGCGCAGTGGCGGACCGAGGTCGAGGCTTCCATTCAGCGGGAGTACGGACCTCTGGAGGCGCAGATCACCAAGGCACTGGAGGCAGAGTTCGGCCCTGGGTTCCGGATCTGACCATCTCTCCAGGCTGCGTCCCTTTCCTCATCTAGCCTGCTGATGTTTCAAATTTACAACGATATTTACCCAGCGCGGCCCTTGGCAGTGATGCTCCGGCAGCGGGATGGTTGCCCCGCCCCTGCCGGGGCCATTATGGCAACCGATTAGCCGTGAATGACTTTGGTTCAGTGCAATCTAGGCTGTCCTCTCCACTGACTAGCGCCGGAGAGGTCGCACACCACCAATCTCCACGGGACAACGGTAACCAATGATTATGGGTAAGCTTTGAAATTAATTAATGTATTTTATGAAATAATGCGTCGGTTTAACGAGCGAGTTTATTTTAATACGAGAGAATGTGTCTGGCGCTGGAAACAGAAACGCTGAAAGCCGCCAATAATGGGCTTAAGAACTAGTGATCTCATTCCGAATCAACTTCAAGAAATTCAAACCCGCGGTTTGTGAAGGAATTCAATGCCCTGAGTCGCACGCCCATCCTTGCGAGGCATGCCTCGGGTTTCGTTCGTTTGGTCCAATCCCTCCAAGTCGTACGCTATTCGACAAGATGGCGTATCAGGACAGATGATTTCCTGCCCTCCACAAGAGGGCGGCCCTTGCCTACGAGCTAACCACCGAATGTCGCAGCGTTGACGCTCTCAGGCACCGGTGCTAGATTGACGCCAATCAGCAACCGCAATAGACGGCGAAGGAGGGGCGCAATGGACTTTGGACTGTTCAACACTTGGAACGCCCTGTATGAAAGCGACAGGGTTCCCTGGCACCCCGAATACAAGGGCGGCAAGCTCTTGGAGGAGGATGCCTACGTCAAGAACTACGAAGAAATAGACTCCGTAGAAGCTATGGGATGGGACTATATCTGGCTGGGCGGCGGCCATTTCTCCAAGCAAGCCAGCATGGACCCTCAGGTACTGATGCTGGCAGCTGTAATTGCCGAGCGCACCGAGCACATCAAGATCGGCTCTTCCATTCACCGTCCCGTCATGAAACAACCAGACGAAACGCTGTCTGCGGCCGCACTGCCCCACGAACGTTACGGTTTCGACAACCTGATGCTGGAGGATCCCATTCAGACCGCCGAGCAGGTGGCCATCGTCGATCAGGTCAGCCGCGGGCGCTTCATCTACGGCGCAGGCGGACGCACGCGCGGCTCCGCAACGCGGCGCGAGCAGTTCTTCGAGTACCTTGAGGTCATGAAACAGCTCTGGACCGAGGAGCAGTTTTCTGGGTTCGAGGGCAAATACTACAACTACCCGGCCTTCTACGAGTCGTACCTGGCCATTCCCAAGCCCTACCAGAAGCCCTATCCGCCCATGTTGCTGCCCGTGGACAGCCAGGAGAGTTTCGTGCCCATGGGAGAGCAGGGCTACCGCATCGCCATCGGCGCCGGTAGCTCGCCGCACAACCCCCGGGGCTCTGCGGTGCTGAAAGAGGACGTTCAGGCCTACCGTAAGGCGTGGATCGACGCTGGACACCCCGGCGACCCGACCACCGTGGTACGCATCCCCACACTCGTGGCCGACACCAAGGAGGAGGCGGACCGGCAGACCGAGAACCTCATGAACCTGGCCCGCCGCTACTACTCCGGCCGGGTGGCCATCGGCAGCACCGACGCCGGAACGGCCAGCCCCGAGGCGACCCAGGAGGTCAACCTGTTCGGCACGCCTGAAGAGGTCTGCGACAAGATAGAAAAGCTGAGAGATGATTTCAGCACCGACGAGATTATGTTTGAGGTCAACTGGACTTCATCAGTACCCCGGGACGTAGTGATGAACACCATGAAGTGTCTTACCGACAAGGTGATCCCCAAGTTCAAGTAAGTCCGGAACGAATCTGGACACGTCTGCGGGAAAACTCGCCGAATCCAAACGCCCAGAATGGCTATTCTTAGCCTCTGGGCGTTAAATTCGACATCGCCTGCTGTACAATTTCAGTAATGAGTTAGCGAACTGAACGGCCACGTCCCGGCACTCCTCGCCCGTGGCACCCCCGGAGGAAACTCTGGCAAACGTAGCCAGCAGGAACCCGCGTTACGAGGTGGACGAGAGCCCGCCTGCTTTGTCGTCTTTGGGGTACGGCGCCCAATTCAGCCTGATAGCCTCGGCAACCCTGCTGGTCACACCGGTGATCGTGGCTAAAGAATCAGGATTGGGCGACTCTTACCTGCTTTGGATGGTTTTTGCGTCCCTGATTGTCGTTGGCATCTCAACGGTGGTCCAGGTCAGGCGCATTGGGCCAGTGGGGGCAAACGCGCTGCTGCCCATGTTCACCGCCGCAGTCTCCATACCGTTTTGCATCACTGCTGTAGTGGATGGAGGCCCGGGGACACTGATGACCCTGGTCTTTGTCACCGCGCTTATTCAGCTGGTCATCTCCAAGTGGGTGATCATCCTCCGGCGCATCGTCACCCCGACGGTTAGTGGCATAGTGATTATGATCCTGTCCGTCACTCTCGCCTCCGTCGTGTTTGCCCTGCTGGACGGATCGTCCCGGGAGGAGCCGGTGGCAGCGCCCCTGACTGCTCTTATCACGCTGGCGGTCGTGGCCGGCCTCACCCTTAGCCGCGTTGCCATCCTGCGACTATGGGGGCCCGTGATCGGCATTGTGGTGGGCTGCATTGCCGCAGCGGTGCTGGGTATATTCGACCTGCGGCTCGTGACAGAGGCTCCGTGGGTCGGAGTGCCCACGGACCTGCCAGACCTTTCACCGGAATTCGGTATACCTTTCTGGACGCTGCTGCCTTCCTTCCTGTTTCTGTCCATTATTTTCTCTATCCACTCCAACGGGGAGACCATTGCCCAGCAGCGCGTGGCGTGGCGGGACAACCGGGCGGTGGACTTCCGTCTGGTACAGGGTGGCATGTTCGGCGCGGGGGTGAGCAACCTGCTGGCCGGGCTCGCCGGAGCGGTGCCCAACATCATAAATTCCGGCATCATTTCCTTCTCCCAGACCACCGGGGTAGCCGCCCGCCGAGTCGGGTACTGCATCGCTCTCATCTTTATTGTGGTGGCGTTCCTGCCAAAGGTGTCGGGGCTGATCGCCTCCATTCCGGCGCCAGTGATGACAGGTTACCTCATGCTGGTTACCGGGTCCCTGCTGGTGGACGGGACCAGGCTGGTCATCCAGAACGAACCGAACCGGCAGAAGGTGGTGGTCGCCGGTATCTGTTTCTGGATAGGTGCATCCTTCCATTTCAACTTGTTCTACCTGCCGGACTTCGGCAGGGTGTGGGACACGCTGTTCAAGAGCGCCATCACCACGGGCGGGCTGGCCGCCGTGCTGATGGTCATCTACCTGGAACTTACCAGCCCCAGGCGGATGCGCTTCCAGTCCAGCCTGCACATTGATTCCCTGCCCGATCTTAATGAATTCATGGCGCGGTTCGCGTCCAACAGGGGCTGGAACAACGCGATGAAAGACCGGCTCAGCGCCGTCGCGGAGGAAACGCTGCTGACCCTGGCGCCGCTGGATCTGAGTCTTGATTCGATCGAAAATGACGAATCCGCAGACGAGCGGACACTGATAGTCCTTGCCACCAGCGAGGGCCCGGTGGCTGACCTGGAATTCATCGGCGGCAGCAACCAGGACAATCTGGAAGACCGCATACGGCAGTTGCAGCAGCACGACACGCAGGACCCGGTGGAAGAGGAGCTTTCGCTGAGGCTGCTGCGGAGTTTCGCCCAGTCGGTGCGCCACCAGCAGTATCACGACACCGACATCATCACAGTACGCGTGGGCCAGCCAGCGGCCTGACGGCGACGAAAAGGCGCTCTAAAATTAGCCAGATGCCCGCGTTCTATCGTCGTGTTAAGCGATCGCTCCTGCCATCGTAGATGCAACTGCGGCCCTCAGTCTGCCGGATTGCATTCAGATTCCGGCTGGATGAATCCGATTGACTCCCCTCCTTCGAAGCACCTAAACTAAAGCCAAGGTGAAATACGCAGTTGCACAGGGTAAATTTGTGAAGGAACTGGGTTAGCTGGTCTCGGGAGTTACGAGGGGTTGGTGATGGGCGTGAGGGAGATAGACCGGTGTCTGGAACAGTGGCGGATGGAAGTCAAGGACTTGCGACAGCGGATGATCCTGGCGCCGACGCCCAGGGAGCGGGAGAGGTGGTACGCCGTGCTGCTGCTGGCCCAAGGCTGGACGGCAGCGGCCACGGCGGAGACTCTGGAAAGGGACCCACACACTATTGGCCGATGGGCGTCGGCCTTCGGCGAGGGAGGGCCTGCAGCCCTGATATTCGAGCAGACCGGTGGTTCCCCCCCGCCCTTGACCAAGCGCAGCAGGAGGAATTGAAAGAGGCGGTGCAACAGCCTCCCGCTTCGTCGGGCATCGGTATGGCCAACTGGTATTGGAAGGTGGTGCGGCGGTTTGCCTCGGAGCGCCTCGGCATTGAGTTGAGCCGCAGCAGTTGCCTGAACTGGATGCACCGCTTGGGATTTGCCTTCAAGCGGCCCAAGAAGCGGTTGCTCAAGGCTGATGAGGCCAAGCGGGAGGCTTTCGTGGCGGAGTACGCCGTCCTGAGGGAGGAGGCCCAACGGACTGAAGCCAGGATATTCTTTGCCGACGAGGCCCACTTCCGGGCGGACGCGGAACTGCGGGGCAAGTGGGTGCTGAAGGGCCAGCCTGCTTTGGTGGACTCGACCAGCCCGCGGTATGGGGAGAAGGCCAACTACTATTCGGCGGTGTGCCTGGAGACGGGTGAGGTGGAATGGATGGAACTGGAGGGCAACAGCAACAGCGGGACCTCGGTTGCCTTCCTGAAGCAACTGAGGGAAAAACATCCAGAGCCGATGCGGGTCATCTGGGACAACGCGCCGGCCCATCGTGGCGAGGCGGTGCGGGAATATCTGCGGACGCCCGGACTTGACCTGCGGTTGGTGAACCTGCCGGGGTACAGCCCGGACTTCAACTCCGATGAGGCGGTCTGGGGCTGGGCGAGAGAGGAGGCGACGGGCAATCTCTGCCTGGGCAGCAGGGCGGCGGTGCAGGAAAGGGTCGGCAACTTCCTGGCCGGGCTGGCCAGCCGGAGAGACGAGGTGAGGCGCCGCTGCCGGACGGTACTGCAGTCACGGGCCGAAGCACTGCTGCCGAATTCCCAGCACGATTCCTCGCCTCAGGCAAATGCACATCCCACCTTGGCTTTGGTTTAGAATGCGCTTATTCCTATGGCGTTGTCCCCACGGGAGATTTTGTATGGTGCAAACAAATACCGACGTAGAACTTATGGCTCACCTCTTGCGCCGGGCCGGATTCGGAGCCACTCGCGAGGAGTTGGCCGCCTCCGCCGGAAAGGGCTACGAGGCAACTGTCGAGGAACTGCTGACCCCCAGGGACGAGCGGCGGATCAGCGACTACCTCGTACGGCGCTTCCATCCCGAGCTGTCTGGGATGATGGGCCCATTGGCTCCCGGCGAGAACTGGCTGTACCGCATGGCCACAACAAACGCGCCGCTGCTGGAGAAGATGACATTGTTCTGGCACGGCATCTTCGCCACCGGATACAACAAGGTGATCCACGGCAAGGCCCTGTCCGACCAGACGCGGATGTTCCGGCACCACGCAATGGGCAGCCTTCGAACCCTGCTGGTCGAATTGTCCAAAGATCCGGCCATGATCATCTGGCTGGACAACCAGGACAACCACAAGGACGCCATCAACGAGAATTACGGCCGGGAGTTGCTGGAGCTGTTCTCCATGGGTGTGGGCAACTACACTGAGGAGGACGTCAAGGAGTGCGCCCGCGCCTTCACCGGCTGGACCATCGCCAACCGGCAGTACATGGAACTCCGCTCCCAGCGAGACTCCGACTGGCCCTACGGCCGGATCTCCTGGCATTTCGAGTACCACCCCGATGACCACGACTACGGCGAAAAAACCTTCTTGGGCGAGTCGGGCAACTTCGACGGCGAGGACATCGTTGACATCATCTGCCAACAGCCCGCCACGGCCCGTTTCATCGCGCGCCACCTGTACAGCTTCTTCGTGGCCGACGAGCCACCGGTGCCGGAGTGGCCCTACACCGAGCCGCGCGACCCCGCGGCCATCGAAACGCTGGTGAAGGCATATTTCGACAACGACTACAACATGGGTGAAGTGCTGCGGGTGCTGTTCAACTCCGACTTCTTCAAGGCGGACGACGTGCGCTACACCAAGGTCAAGAGTCCCGTCGAGTTGGTGGCCGGCGTACTCCGGCTGACCGGGGAGTTCGACCGGCCCCGCTACGAGATCCTGGAGCGCTTCAACCAAGCCACTTTCATGGGTCAGTACCTGAACAATCCCCCCAGCGTCGAGGGCTGGCACCAGGGCACCGACTGGCTGGACAGCGGCACCCTCGTGGAGCGCATCAACTTCGCCAGCCAGCAGATCGGCGACACAGACAAGCCCGGCATCCAGGCCATGGTCGGCCGCATCCGTTCCAATCTTAGCGAAACCACCTCCGCGGAACGGCTGGTAGACGCCTGCCTGGAGGAGATTGGATCGCTGTCCGTGGACGAAGAAACCCGCCGGGTGCTGGTGGACTTTTCGGCGCAGGGCAGCGCGGGCAGTAACACCGACCGGCGGCACATTGCCGACGTGCTTCAGATGGTGGCCGCCACCCAGGAGTTCCAGCGGTCTTAAATGGCCCGCTGATTGGCAGGGTGATCTTGAGGTGACCACGCAGAGCGTCAAACCACGACAAGACACGACGCAGTCTCCGCCAGTGCCGGAGCCATACGGCCCCATCGTGCTGCGGCTGGGTTCAGTCGGGCAACTGACCGATGACCTGCTCTTGGAGTTGAGTTCGTTGAACGACACCCTTCGCCTGGAGCGCAACGCCGAAGGAGACTTGGAAATCTTGCCCCCTACCTTCTCCACAACTGGAAACCAGAACGCTGGGCTTACAGTTGACTTGGGAAATTGGAATAAGGAGGACGGCACCGGCGTCGTTTTCGACTCCTCAACGGGATTCACGCTGCCCAACAGGGCGGTGCGCTCGCCGGATGCCTCGTGGGTTCTCAAGAGCCGCTTGGCGGCGTTGACCGGCGAACAGCGGCAGAGGTTCTGGCACATCGCTCCCGACTTCGTGATTGAGTTGCGCTCCAGTTCCGACACGCTGAGAGGCCTCCAACGAAAGCTGGAGGAGTACATCGCCAACGGCGTCCGGCTCGGCTGGTTGATCGACCCGATGGACCCCTTGCGCCGGGTTTACATCTACCGTCCCAATGCAGACGTTGAAATTCTCGAAGGCCCGGAATCCCTCTCTGGCGAACCGGAACTTCCTGGATTCACCCTCGACCTGAAAGCCATATGGGAACCCGGATTCTGACCGCATTCCAACCAATAAAAACACCGAGGTGCAGGCAATGACCACTGCACGTAAGACTCAAATCCTCGAATACTCCCACACCATGGGCATGACGGTGATGGAGGGCAAGGGATTCTATTACCCCGTGGACTCCACGGTTGGCAAGGATGATCGGCTCTACGTCATCAGCCGCAGCAAGGAGGAGACGGCCCGCGGCATCCGCGTGACCATGTGCGATGCGGATAGCGGCTACTACGGCAACTTCGGCGGTCATGGCCAAGACGGAGGCAAATTCGTCTGGCCTGCCTGCGGCGCGGTGGACAGCCAGGGCCGCTATTACATCAGTGATGAAAATCAGAATCGCGTCACCGCCTACGACCCCGACGGGGCATACCTTTTCCACTGGGGCCGGTCAGGTTCAGGCGAGGGCGAGCTGGACACACCGTCTGGTCTGGCCTTCGACAGCAAGGACAACGTGTACGTCGCCGACACCTTCAACAACCGGGTGCAGAAATTTACGGCCGACGGCAGGTTCCTGCTATCCGTCAGCGGTGATGGCGAGCGTGGTGTCAGCCTGCCGTGGGGGCTGGCCTGCGACACCCAGGACAACGTGTACGTCGCCGACTTCGGGAACGATGCGATCAAGAAATTTTCCCCGGACGGCGAGTTTCTGGCGGCTTTCGGCTCTTCCGGCAGGGGTGAGGGCCAGTTTACCCGCCCTGCTTCGGTGGCCGTTTCCCACGACGGCTACATCTACGTCGCCGACTGGGGCAATGAGCGGGTGCAGGTGCTGGACGCCGGGGGAAACTTTGTGCAGTTGCTGCGGGGAGAGGGCACCATCTCAGAGTGGGCCGCCAACTTCCTCAGCATTAACCAGGAAGAGGCAGCAGCCCGCGCCACCGCCGACCTCGATATGAAAATCGATTACTTCATCGACGATCCCCACGAGGAATCGTCCCACATCGAGAAGTATTTCTGGTGCCCCTCGTCGGTAGCGCTGGACAGCCAGGGCCGCCTGTACGTGACCGAGACCAACCGGCACCGGATACAGATCTACCGCAGAGCCCAGTAATGTAATTTGGGGACTCTTCCCCTGATATCCGGAATCAATAGCAGCAACCAACACTACCCGGCAGGAGCAGGACCATGGTATCCACCAGGAAAGAGCGGACGCTGGTCGTCATTGAGCTCAATGGCGGTAACGACGCGTTGAATACGGTCGTTCCCTACAACAACAACCTGTACTATGACCATCGCCCGGGTATTGGCGTCGCCCAGCATGACGTCATGCCCCTCGGCTCGAAAGGGGAGGCGGCAGACTACGGCTTCAACCCCAACATGCAGGCCGTCAAGGACCTGTGGGACCGGGGCGAGTTGGCCGTCATCAACGGCATCGGCTATCCCCAGCCCAACCGGTCGCACTTCCGGTCGCGGGACATCTGGTACACCGCCGAGCCGGAGACCATTGGCACCCAGGGCTGGCTTGGCGCCGCTATCCGGGACCTGGACGCCAAGGGTGAGAACGTCCTGACGGGTGTGAACTTCGGGCGCGGCCTGCCGCGGGCGCTGGTCGCCAAGGGCGTGCCGGTGGCCTCGGTGGGTAACCTGGAGACCTATGGCCTGCTCCCGGACATCGACGACGAGAACGTGCGGCACCACGCCCTCGACGCCCTGGGACGGATGTACGGCCCGGCTGGCGGCAGGGACATCGTGGCCCAGGCACTGAGCGATAACGGCGCGCAGGCGCTGATGGGAGCCGACATACTGCGTACTGCTCCGGAGCGATACTCCTCCAGCGTTGAGTACGCCGACACCCCCATATCCCAGGGTCTGCGCAACGCGACTCAGGTCATGAACGCCGGATTGGGAACCCGGATCCTCTACACACAGCACGGCAGCTTCGACACCCACAGCGACGAGTTGCGGGCCCACGGCAAGCTGTGGCAGGATGCATCCTCGGCCTTAGCCTGTTTCACCGAGGACCTGAAAGAGCAGGGCCTGTGGGAAGACACACTGGTGTTGGTATGGTCCGAGTTCGGCCGCCGCGTCCAGGACAACGGCACTGGCTGCGACCACGGCTCCGGCGGTGTGGCATTCGTGTTCGGAGGCTCGATCCAGGGCGGTCTGTACGGACAGTACCCATCGCTGCGGGAGGCCGACCTCTCCGAGGGAGACATGGCCTACACCACCGACTTCCGCTCCACCTACGCCACCATCCTCGACCGCTGGCTGGGCCTGGACCCCGATCCCATTGTCCACGGCCAGTTCGAGCAGTTCGACTTCGTCGCCCGCTAGCAATCATTGCTGCAAGATCGAAGACCGCCGGGAGGATTCCTCCGGCGGTCTTTATTTTTCGTAAGAACAGACCCTGCTTTTGGGAGCGGGTGTGGCGTGGCCTATCCTATCCTGGGAGTAAACCCTCGCCGACGAACAGCTCCTCGGCTTCCCGCAGGGTCAGGTCGGGCTCCGGGAGGATCAGGTCGGACTCCACCAGATCGTCCACCGGCACCGGCTCCCCGTTGTCCCGCACCAGGTCCAGCATCCGCTTCAGCAGGGTTTCGTAGTTAATCTGGTCCTCGGCCTCCACCGCCTCCACCAGCTCGTTGTCGATCTGGTTTAGCTGGTCGATGAATGAACCCGGAAGGTTGTACTGGCCTTCTGAACTGATGCGGATGATCATCAGGTGCTCCCGGCGCGCCGGGCTTTCAGGGCGGCCAGCTCGCTCTCGGCACCGCTGCTGACCGACATCTTCTCCAGCTCGCGGGTGATTTCGTCCTTGCTCCCGCCGCCGAATTCGTCCAGCACGCCGGTGTTGACCAGCTCGTCGATGGCGCCGGCGCGTGCGCGCATATTCTCCGTCTTGGTCTCGGCCCGCTCCACGGCCAGGCCCACGTCGCCCATCTCCTCGGAGATGCCGGAGAGGGCCGACCCGATGCGCACCTGGGCCTGGGCGGCGGTGTACTGGGCCTTGATGACCTCCTTCTTGCTGCGGAAGGCGGCCACCTTGGCCGAAAGACGGGCCTCGGCCTGCGTCAGCTTTTCCTGCTCCACTTCCATACCCGCGATCTGCTCATCCAGTCCCTCCAGCTCCATCACTGCGGCGTGCTTGCGCTCCAGGGCCATCAGTGCCAGATCCTCCCGGTCGGCGTCCAGGGCCTGCTCGGACTGCCGATCCAGGCGGGTGATATTCTCTCTCACCTTATCTGCCTGCTGCAGTATCTGCCGCTTGGCCGCCACCATCTCGACGACACCGCGCTTGACGTTACGCAGCATTTCCAGCTGCTTTTCATACGAGTAGTCCAGCGTTTCCCTAGGGTCTTCCGCATTGTCCAGGATGCGGTTCATCTTCGACTTGACGATAGTGGACATTCGCGAGAGCATCCCCATGATGCGCCTCCATTCTGTGCGTAAGTGTTGGGTGGCAAGGGAAATTCAAAACCAGTTCTAATTTCGGTTTCTTCCGCTGAAGGCGGAAAATGCGGCTATGATTAAAACCACGACCCCGATGATGATGATAATGACTCCCAGTACATTGAGAAGCCATTCGAAGATATTCGATTGAACGAACCAACCCAGGATTATCAGGACTATCCCCACCACAAGCAATGCTGCGGGACTCATTAATGACTCCTCGGTATGTTCAATGTGCTCCGATACTTCCCAGCATAATCCACCGTCGCCGCCCCCCGCAACAAAAGCGGCCCGGCACCAGGGCAATCGCGTCTTGATTTCAGCAGCTCAGCAGGTTGGGGTGGAGGAGATGGCATTGCCGGTTTGCGGGGGCTGTTTTTTTTCTATTCCGCTCATTTCCGTTCATTTCCGCCATTCCGGGCTGGCCGCTGGTTCAAAGCAGGCCCACCGGGTATGTCAGTCGGGTTCTGTTTGCCACCTGTTATATACATAGAACATATGTTATACAAAAGGGGGCAGGCCTGGCAAGGGGCGAATGACAGCGAAATGAGATTCCAGGGTTGAAGACGCGATTGCCCTGGGCCGGGCGCACTGGCGCAGATTGACCTGCATCGGCCCCCTGAGTACACTCAACGGGGCGGTAGACGACAACGGGACTCGGGGTGGCCCGTCGGAGTAAGTGCCATGCTACGCTCGCTGTTTGGACGGGGGAAGAAGAAACGGGATCCAGTGGCCCCGGCTCCGGATGATAGCATCCGGGCTGCCCGGGTGGGCGACGTGCTGACAATCAACGGCTTTTCCGTGGAGTACGACGAACGGTTGCTCTTCATCGAACGCATCCACCGGTACTCCTCTGCTGCCGACACTTGGCACGAGATGCTGTGCGTCGACGGCGATGACCGACTCTGGATCGACTGGACCGACGGGCGCGAACTGTCGATTACGGTAACCGTGGACACCGGCCCATCCGGCCTGAACAGTACCGGCCTGACCGAGGAGGACCTCGTCCAGCTGGATGAGGAACACTCCATCGACAACTACGTCACCATCGACGGCGACAATTATTATTACCGAAACAGCGCCGAGGTGCTGTTCTTCCAGGACAGCAATGGGACGGGCGACACCTTCTACCAGTGGGATTTCATCAAAGAGCAGGGAGACATGGCCCTGACCATAACCAAATGGGAGGGCCGGCCCTTCGAGGTGGCGTTCAGCGAAGCCATCGACCCGGAGAACATCTCGCTGTACCAGGGAGAACGCCGCAATTACTGACGCACCAAGCGTAATTGCGAGTATTATTCCAGTCCACTCCGGGAGGAACGGACGGCCCAGCAAACCGACGCCGGGCCGGCGGAAGAATAATGATTGACGCATTTATCGACGCATTGCAATCTTTCCCGCGGGGGCTGGTGTTCGTTGCCGAGGGCTTTATTGTCCTGGCGCTGGCCAAGCTTGCCAGGGACGTCGTAACACGGAACTACCGGATTGATGAGGAAGTGGTTGCCAAGGCCAATGTGGCCGTGGCTCTCCGGCTGAGTGGCTATTTCATCGCTGTGATCCTGGTTTTCCTGGGCGTTCTCTACCAGCCGCTGTCGGCATTCTACCTACAGACCGGCTTCGGCTTTGACCGGGATTTCGCCATCGAAGTCCTGCGCGTCTTCCTGTACTCGGTGGGTGGGATTGTCGCGCTGAACCTGGTCCGAGTACTGTTTGACCGCCTAATCCTCTACAAGTTCCACCTGGAAAAGGAGGTGGTGGAGGACCAGAACGCCGGTGCGGGTGCGTCCGAGTTCGGGATGTATGTCGCCACCGGGCTTCTGATTGCAGGGGCGGTGGCTGGAGACACCGGCGGCAGCGAGACCGAGGCGGCCCTTGTGGCCTTGGCATTCTTCGGAATGGGCCTGGCCCTCTTGATAGTGTTCTCCCTTTTCTACGAGTTGACGACGTCATTCAACATCCACTCGGAGATTGAGGAGAACAACACCGCGGTCGGCGTGGCTCTTGGCGGCAACCTGATCGCCATCGGGCTGGTTACGTTGAAGGCCGTGTTCGGCGACTTCGCAGGCTGGGGTGAGAGCATTGCGGCCTTCCTGACCTTTGGGGTGCTGGGATTCGCCCTGCTCTACGTGATGCGCCTGTTGTTCGACCTGATCCTTCTGCCCACCGTGCGGGTCTCTCAGGCACTGGCCGGGGATCGCAACATCGGGGTGGCCTTCGTCGAAAGCGCGGTGGTGATCAGTTCCGCCATGATTCTCTTCATGGCCATCTAAACCAAAGCCAAGGTGGGATGTGCATTTGCCTGAGGCGAGGAATCGTGCTGGGAATTCGGCAGCAGTGCTTCGGCCCGTGACTGCAGTACCGTCCGGCAGCGGCGCCTCACCTCGTCTCTCCGGCTGGCCAGCCCGGCCAGGAAGTTGCCGACCCTTTCCTGCACCGCCGCCCTGCTGCCCAGGCAGAGATTGCCCGTCGCCTCCTCTCTCGCCCAGCCCCAGACCGCCTCATCGGAGTTGAAGTCCGGGCTGTACCCCGGCAGGTTCACCAACCGCAGGTCAAGTCCGGGCGTCCGCAGATATTCCCGCACCGCCTCGCCACGATGGGCCGGCGCGTTGTCCCAGATGACCCGCATCGGCTCTGGATGTTTTTCCCTCAGTTGCTTCAGGAAGGCAACCGAGGTCCCGCTGTTGCTGTTGCCCTCCAGTTCCATCCATTCCACCTCACCCGTCTCCAGGCACACCGCCGAATAGTAGTTGGCCTTCTCCCCATACCGCGGGCTGGTCGAGTCCACCAAAGCAGGCTGGCCCTTCAGCACCCACTTGCCCCGCAGTTCCGCGTCCGCCCGGAAGTGGGCCTCGTCGGCAAAGAATATCCTGGCTTCAGTCCGTTGGGCCTCCTCCCTCAGGACGGCGTACTCCGCCACGAAAGCCTCCCGCTTGGCCTCATCAGCCTTGAGCAACCGCTTCTTGGGCCGCTTGAAGGCAAATCCCAAGCGGTGCATCCAGTTCAGGCAACTGCTGCGGCTCAACTCAATGCCGAGGCGCTCCGAGGCAAACCGCCGCACCACCTTCCAATACCAGTTGGCCATACCGATGCCCGACGAAGCGGGAGGCTGTTGCACCGCCTCTTTCAATTCCTCCTGCTGCGCTTGGTCAAGGGCGGGGGGGAACCACCGGTCTGCTCGAATATCAGGGCTGCAGGCCCTCCCTCGCCGAAGGCCGACGCCCATCGGCCAATAGTGTGTGGGTCCCTTTCCAGAGTCTCCGCCGTGGCCGCTGCCGTCCAGCCCTGGGCCAGCAGCAGCACGGCGTACCACCTCTCCCGCTCCCTCGGCGTCGGCGCCAGGATCATCCGCTGTCGCAAGTCCTTGACTTCCATCCGCCACTGTTCCAGACACCGGTCTATCTCCCTCACGCCCATCACCAACCCCTCGTAACTCCCGAGACCAGCTAACCCAGTTCCTTCACAAATTTACCCTGTGCAACTGCGTATTTCACCTTGGCTTTAGTTTAGGTCCCGGAGCGGAGCAAGAGCCGCCTCTCCCAAGAGGAAGGGTCAGGGTGAGGGAGGTTCCCCGCCGGCCCGGCGCAGCAACTCCCGGTCGGACGCCTCCCGTCGCGCCAGTTCCTGCCGTTCCTCCAGCCAGGCGTAGCCGTGCTCGATGACTAACTCCATGGCCTCCGGGGCAAGTCCGTCCCGATTGACCACTGGCTCCAGCACGGCTTCAAAGAACTCCTCAGACTCCAGCACATCCGCCCAGTCGCGCAGGCGGGAGTCCAGCGTGCCGTCGTACAGGCGCAGCAGGAACACCGTTCGGACCGGGTCGAGGTCCTCGGCGAGATACACCTGCACCCGCAGGTCCACGCCGCGCCCCGTGCCGAACTCCACCGATTCGCGGTCCGGGTCGAAGAGTGTGTCCTGGTAGTGGTCGTACTGGTCGATGTACGACTCGGTTTCCGCCAGCAGCCTGGTGATGAACCGCCTGCCCTCGGGCGTGATGACGAAATAAGCCGGTTCGCCAGATGCGCACTCATCCGAATGCTGTGGAGCGATGACCCCCTCAGATTGCAGAGACTCAATCGCCCTGGCCAGACCCTTGACTTGCCCAGGAGTTGTGGACTCCAGGGCCGTCCCAGCCACGTCAAAATGCACCTCGTGCTTGTCCAGAAAGTAGAGCGCACTCAAGAATCTCATCCAGCCCAGCAGCTCTTCGCGGTTGCTCCAAAGGCCATGCCGGACTGAGTATTCGAGCGGGCTGTACTTCTGTTCCAGACGCAGCGATACACCTCGAGAGTTCTCATCGACCACGTGCGGCTTACTCGCCACGTCCGCTTTACTCGCCACGTCCGCTTTACTCGCCACGTCCGCTTTACTCGCCACGTCCGCCTTACTCGCCACGTCCGCCTTACTCGCCACGTCCGCTTTACTCGCCACGTCCGCTTTACTCGCCCGGAAGAGGCATGAAACCGGCTCGTTTAGCTCCACAGCACCCGTCGGCGTAGAAACCTGCAGGGCGCAGCGCCAGTCGCGCCACTCCTCGCAGGCAGCCAGAAACACGGCGTATATTTCGGGCAGGTCAGGGTTGGCGCGGGTGTCAAAACGCGATGAAACTTCCTGCTGGCCACTCTCGTCAGCCGGAAAGACCTGGTCCAGCAGTTGTGACACCGAGCCCTCGCCAAACTCTGCTGGCAGTTCCACCAGAAGGCAATCGTCGAGCGACATGCCAGCGAGGGAAACCAGGAGGGTGAAGGGATCGTCTCGCCCGTCTTCCCGCCCGGCTATGCCCGGAACCCCCGCCGCACCCGGAATGCCCCACCTCCGCCATACCCGCCAAAACCGCCCGAGGAGGAGCGCACCGAGCTGGCGCGGGAGTAGGTGCTGGTGGTGCGGAAAGAGCCGCTGGTTCTCTGGGTCGACTGGTATGAGCCGCGGGTGGAGCTGACATTGCTTTTGGCCGACTGATAGCGGGACCCAGCGAAGGACGACTGCCTGGCGTTGTAGCTGGCGTTTCGCCGTGTCTGCCCTCCATAGGCCGAGGAGTTACGGTAGGTGGACCGCTGGTTGCGGATGTCCGTACCCCGGGAAGGAGGGGTACTGTAGTAGTAGCGAGGGCCGGACAGCGAGGAAATGATCAGGTAGGTGAACAGGAAGTCGCCAGCCCCGAAGTGGCTATTGTAATACCCGTTGGCGTGGTGGCCGCGCATATCGTATTCATTGTCCGCTCCCCTGACAATGGAGAAGAGCTGGTCGTCGTTGGCCTCGTTTATTACGTTGTCGTTGTCGAGGTCCTCCCAGCCCTCCAGGGTCAGGGTTCCCTCGCCCTGACTGGCGCGGATAAGGACCACGCCGTCGCCCTCGTAGATCTCGTTGACCCGCTTCTCGAACTCGGTAGCGCTTTCCGAGTTCTTGAAGGCCTCCTGCACATCGTCCAGGTTGATCCGCCCGGCGGCGCCGTCGGTTGCCGCCCAGTCCTCGTACGAGGGTCCGCCGCAAGCGGCAATCAGCGGCCCTGCAGCAACTATGCCGCCCAGGGACAGGGCCGTTCCGAGCCTCATCTTTCGCCAAGCCATGCTGGTTTCCTTCTACCGGTCTGTTGACATTGTAACCGCCGTCTCCGGCTCCCGTCATTCCTCCGCAGGCAATGCCCTCCGTTCCGGAAGCATACTCCCATTGTCCTCGCCTGCGATTTTGGCCACATCCAGCGAGAGGAGGCGCCCTGTTTCGCTGCTGACACTAATTGGCCGCGAGGTCGGCCCAGGTGGACATGCCGCCGGTAGAGTGGCCAGCCGCGACAGGAATTCCTCATCCACCAGTTCCCGGAAAGCGTTCCAGGCCTCGGCGCTGCGCCGGATGTATGCGGCGACCGACGACTTGTGATTGCGCCCGCTCAGCAGTTGCACCGCCACCAGGTCCCGCAGCGTGGCGAGGTGGCCCGGCCACAGTTCGCCGCACACCTGCAGATAGAGCAGCCGGGCCACCTCGGGGAAGTCTCCCGAGCCGACGAGGTTCGCCTGCCTTTCAAGCACATCGGAGATCAGCTCCGCCACCGCCACCGGGAGGAAAACAAGGTCGGTGCCGTACAGTGAGGTGCAGTCCAGACCGTAGTCTCGCCGCAATTCCTCGTGCATCTGCCTGAAACGGAGGTTGTAATCGCCGTCGATATCACTGCCCAAATGCCTGTTGGCCACACGGGAGGCCACAAACTGCAGGGCATCCTGCATCAATTGTGCAACACCCTCTTGTGCAACACCCTCTGGACCGGAGGCCAGGTCAATCACCTGTTGGCGGCGCTGGTGGTACAAGTGAGTCTGGCGGTCCAGCACTGCGGAGTAGTCCTGAATCAGCGCGCGTTGGGCCTCACCCTCTCGGTCGGCGGCGTCCTGCAGTTGCTGAATACGGCGCGACACATCCGGTCCCGAATAGAAGGCACGCCCGGCGGAGTCCTCGCCGCGGCTGCCGCCCAGCTTCAGGATGGCTTCGGCGTCAAGGTTAACGAGCCGGTCCTCCAGCGACAGTAATGTCTGCGTGAGGCCGAACTGTCCCTGGCGTCCGCTGCGGCCGTCGAGCTGCAGCGTGATGCGGCTCGAGTCGTGCACCTCGGTGCCGATGATGCACAGCCCAAGAGCGAAGTCCAGCATGGCCCGCCCAGTGCGCCCTGTGGGGTTGTCGAGCAGGCTGACTTGCAGGCCGCATCCGCCAGCACTTCGAGCTGGAACACGACGCACCTGGAAATCGGCAATGCTGGCCAACTCAATCTCCAGCACGACCGCCTGCTCAGGGGATGGGCAACATATGTCAACCGTTCCGGTGTCCCCCGTCGCATCGTTCAGCAGGAGGTGAATCTGGGCGGCGCACTTCCGGGCAATGCTGCCGTCCAGCCCGGGCTCCAGCAGGATGTCGGTGCCGCGACCTGCCATGTGGGTGGCCACGGTCACTGCGCCGAAGGCACCGGCGCCCTGGACTATTCCGGCCTCGGCGTGGGTTGCCACTGCGTTCAGCACCTGGTGGGGTATCCCGCGTTCCGCCAGCCGCCCTCCCAGCTCCTCAGACTGCTCTACCGTCCTGGTGCCCACCAACACCGGCTGTCCGGTCCGGTGCCGGGCTGCCACCTCGTCTAGGACGGCGGCCAGCTTGGCCTGCCGGTCGAGGTACACCACCGGCGGGCGATTGACCCGCAGGGGCGGATGCACCGGCGGGACCACCGCAACCGCCAGCCCGTACTTGCGCCGGAACTCGCCCGCGGCGGTGTCGGCGGTCCCCGTGATTCCCGCGACCTGTTCGTAGCAGCTGACGAATCCCGAGATGGAAATCTGCGCCAGCGTGTCGCTTTCCGGGCGGACAGTCACCCCCTCACGCGCCTCCACGGCCTGTTGCAGCCCGTGCTGGTAGATGCTGTCCGGCTTGGGGCGTCCGGTGTGCGGGTCAATCAGCACCACAGCGTCGTCGTCGACCAGGTAGTCCACGTCGCGCTGCAGGAGGAGATGGGCCCTCAAGGCCTGAGAAACCTGGTTGGCCAGCCCGTACCGCCGGGCCCCTCGCCTCCCCGGCGAGCCCCCGACCTCCCGAGGCGCGAATGCGCTTCCCCCAGGGTCGCCGCCGGTTTCCGGCACAGGCAGCCCATCGAAGATCCGGCCCAACCGTCGCTCAAGGTGGTCTCGTCCCCCGTCGGTGAGCGTCACGTAGCGGCCTCCCGGAGCGATGGCGTAGCACAGACCGGCGATAAGCGCCGGCTGGTCCTCCTCTGCCAGGCCCCAGGCCTGCCGCATCCGGTGTGGGTGAGCCGCAAAGTGTCGTCGCAGCAACGGGCTGTCCGGGTCAGCCAGCGTCAGGGTTGCCAGCAGGCGCAGGTGTTCGGCCGGTACGGCGCCGGGAGAGTCCAGGCCCCCGGCCAGGTCTCGGGCCAGCTCGCGTTGTTGCTCGATCAGGTCGGCCACGGCGGTTTTGACCCGCACAGCGGAGCGGGTCCCGCCCTGCGAATTGCCGGAGATGATCAGCGGCGTGAATGCCTCATCAATCAACGCGTGATCGGCCTCGTCGATGATGGCAACCTCCAGGGGCGGTTGAACACGCTCTCCCGTGGAGGTCTTCAGGTTATCGCGCAGGTAATCGAAGCCCAGCTCCCGCATCGCTCCGTAGACGATGTTACGGCGGTAGACGTGGCGGCGTTCCCCGGGCTCCATGTAACCTGGGACCGCGCCGCTGATCAGGCCGAGGGATCGGTACACCGGCTCCAACAGGGTGGCGTCCCGCAACGCCAGGTAGTCGTTGGCAGTTATCACGTGGACGCCCCGGCCCAGCACGGCATGCAGCGTGGCGGCAAAGGCGATAGCGACGGTCTTGCCTTCGCCTGCATCCATCTGTACTACCCTGCCCTGGAACAAGTGTATACCGGCCAGCAATTGCTCATCGGTGGCCCGGAACCGCAGGCGGCCTTCTTCGTCCTGCTGCCAGGCCGCCGCGTAGAACTCGCTGGGCAACAGTATGTCCCCTGGGCGCCGGTACCGGCTCTGCCAAGCTACCTCGGCGCGCATTTTCACGACGATGTCCGTGCCGCCGTCGCCGTCTGTGGGTGCGTTGCCGTCGAAGAGCCTCCAGGCTCCGAGCCGCCGGTCGATGGCCTCGGCCACGATGGCGAAGCATTCCGGCAGCAAGTGTTCCGCCGGTTCGTCGGCGGCGCGGGACTGCATGCGCCGGACGGCGGCGCGAAGGTCGCCGTCCGACTGCAGACCTATGTCACGGCGTCGGACGCGTGCCAGCAGTTTGGCTGGGGCCTGCATTCTGGGACTCATAGGCGCCAGTTTATACCCAGGCCGCCAGAGTGGAACAGGGGCTCAACCTCGGAGCCTGATGACCACCAGCCCGGCATCGTGGCCTGGGCCGTCGCACTCGTCGAGGCGGTCCAGCAAGTGGTCACGGGCTTGCAGGACACGGAGGGCGACCTCTGGGTCCGCCTGCTCAAAGTCGCGGCCCAGCGGCGTGTCCAGTGTCCATTCCGGGGTGATGGAGCACTCCAGCCCAACTGGGCTGCAGACCTCGAAGAACTGGCCGCGTTCCCGCTGGTACTGACGCTCGCTGCGATAGGCGATGGGGGCAACGTGGTAGTCCGCAGACAGGTAGAGGCCCAATTCGTTATCGAAAACCTGCATCAGGTCGGAGTAGGCGAACCAGCCCTCGAGGGCGAAGAACAGGCCCTCGGGTATGTCCTGCGGCGTCCGGTGATAGTAGAAGCTCTCCCAGGACTCGACCATCCTGACCGGCACCGCCTGCTTCTCCCCGCACCGCAGCAGGCGGTCGGCCGCGACCCCCTTCAGGAACAGGAAGGGCACGTTGCCGTTGGTGGCGTCCACCAGGACCTCCAGTCCGTCCATACGGTAAAGCAGCGCGGTGTGCTGCCAGTAGCGCATATACCGCTTGGCAAAGCTGGGATCGAAGGTCGTCAGGATTTCGCGCAGCTTCTCCGCCGGGAGCGGCCCGGACGCGTCCTGCCCCGCCAAGAGGTATTCCGACTCGAGACCGTAGTGGTCGGTCAGAAACTTCAGGGCCTGCACTTTTTCCGAGCAGATGGCACCGCCGCCATCGAGTATGTTGTCTATGGTCTCGTCGCCGGACTTGTAGACCAGCCTGCGTCCGGTGAATCTGGAGTAGTTCTCGAACTGGCTGGTCCAAATGCGACGGGCCAAGGATTCCAAGAATTTCAGCCTCTGATCCGTTGATCGCAGTTCGAGTATATCGCAGGCTCCCGGCTCTCCGTGGTCTGCCGCCAGAGTCTCGCGGACGAACTCGGCGTAACGGTCGGGCGCACGCCGCCACTTGCGGGCGTGGAAGCCCGTCCAGTTGCGGTCGTAGCCGCAGGCAATGCGGTCGATGCCGATGTCCAGCAGCGAGATTTCCTGGCCCGCTGCCTGCGTTTGGTAGACGGATGGCCTGTCGCCCAGCCCGATAGCGCGCCCACCGTCGGTGAAGGCCACGCCATCGAACATGTCGCTCAGGCCTCCCGAGTCGTCACTGGCATATACCAGATCCTGGATGGCATATAAGGTGTCGGCGGAACTCTGGGTTATGCGGGACTCGGCTATCAGGCGGTCGATGGAAGCGTACTTGAGATAGCCCTCCAGCAGCGTTGCCAACGGGAGTCCGACATCGTCCGTGTCGAGCCGCAGCGAAAACTCGCGTGTCGACACGTTATCCCGGACCTGGAGTATGTGGGGCATTGGGGAATTTGCTTCCGGCAAGTTATCACCCTCACGCCGGCCCTCTCCGTCAGGACAGAGGTCGTATTCTAATCCCCTGCAGAATTGAGCCCCCAGCGGGAGGCGAAGTCGCCATAGGACGGGCGGCTCCGCAGGACCAGCTCGCCGCCGGTGGTCAGGGCATATACCGACGGCAGGGCGACGCCGTTGAACATGCTGGCCTTGGTGAGCGTGTAGGAGCCGGAGTTGCTGAACACCACCTTGTCGCCCACGCTCAGTGGCTCAGGAAAGCAGTAGGTCCCGAACAGGTCGCCCGCAAGGCATGTGCAGCCCGCCAGCAGGTACTCGTGGGAGGCGTCATCGTCGTGTCCCACCACGTCGGGCTGAAAGCCGTACTCGAAAACCTCCGGCATGTGGTTGACCGAGGTGTCCAGCACGGCCACCGTGGCTCCACCGCTGCTGAAAAGGTCGACGACCGTAGCAACAAAGTAGCCCGCTGCCCGTATGAGCCCGGATCCCGGCTCGATGAAGACCTGCACGCCGAAATCCGAGCATAAGGAATTAATGGTGCAGTTCAGGCCATCGAGGTCGCCGCACGGCTCGCCGTCCTCCTCGAACAGGTAGCCGCCGCCCAGGTTGATCCACTCCACTCGCTCCAACAGCCCGGGGATTCGCCCCCGCAGGCGCTCCACTGTGGCCACCAGCTCGGCAAAGTCAGGCGAATCGCAGTTGGAGTGGAGCAGCACACCGCGCACTCCGCCCAACCGGCCTGGGTCGTCTCTCATCACGGCCGCCAGGTCTTCCAGCGGCACCCCAAGCTTGGACTGCGGACGGCAGGGGTCGTAGCGGCAGTCGTCGGCGAAGGAAAGCTGGGGATTCACCCGAAGTCCACAGTTAATGCGCTCCTGCAGCCGTCCCGAATACATCTCCCACTGCCACAGCGAATTGAAGGCCACGTGGTCGCACAGGGAGCCGATCTCGTCCATCTCATCGCAGCGCAGCCCCGGCGTGGTGATGTGTACCGTGCCACTGTCTCCGAGAACAGAACGGGCCAGCCGGGCCTCGTACAGCGAGCTGACGGCGAAACCATCCAGCCGAGGGGCCATCACGCCGAGGGCCGGGGCGAAGGAGAAGGACTTCATGGCGAACAGCACCCTGCAACGGCCATCATTTCGCAAAGGCGTCGTGTAGTCCATGAGGCGGTGTATGGTCCGCTCGTCATAGACGAACGCCGGTGAACTGATGGTATCGAACCCGTTGGGGTATTGGTCGGGACAGTCGAGACTGACAGTTCGCATTGGCCGATTCTAGCACAGTGCAATTCGCCGGAAGCCTGCCCTATTCCTTGCTCTCAGGGGCCGGGGAAGAATTCTCAACTATCACCGCCGCCAGGGGACGACGCACGGAGGCAGGGTCGATACCCGCTTTCAGGGCTGCCATCACGCCTGCAGCCTCCCAGTAGTTGGCGACGCGGTGGAACTGACCATGCCGCCAGGGCAGGGCCGACAGGTCGTTGCGCATCAGGTTGACGTTCTCCTCCACCTCGATTACCGGGATGCCCTGCTCCAGCGCAGCCAGCGTCGGCAGCCCAAGACACCCCTGCGGCAGCACCAGGCAGGACACGTCCCGAGCAGTCATCACGCCCGGTTCGCGCAGCGCCTCCCGGTCAGTGATGATCCGGGGGCTCCTCTGCAGCCCCTTCAGCACCGACTGGAAAAAAGTCATTGAAACCGCCTCGGCCGCTATCCGGGGATCAACGACGCCAACGTCAAGGTCCAGAACCTCCTGCGACTCCAGCATCGGCGAGTGGGCCGACGGCACGTCGTACCGGCTGGAAATGGCGTGGGTGAGCATGGCCTCCACACCGCCCCAGGGGTTGACCATTTGGCCGGCGCTGCCGAAGTAGTCGGAGTGGTACTGGAATGGTACGGAAATCACTGACGACAGGGCCACGGCGTCGTATTCCCCTCGCCGGGAGTCCAGCACGCCGAACAGCCGGTCAACATCCTCCACGCGGCCGGCGGCACGCGCGGAATCGGTGTATTCGGATGTCATCACCAGCGGGGGATCTAGGGAGACTACGCCGGGACAGAGCAGGCCGTAAGA
Source organism: Dehalococcoidia bacterium (assembly GCA_965262865.1). GTDB lineage: Bacteria > Chloroflexota > Dehalococcoidia > Lucifugimonadales > UBA3495 > VXOI01. The sequence continues at coordinate 2,557,860 of OZ253565.1, read as the reverse complement.
GGCGTGGGCCGCGTTGACGGCATTGACCGACAGTTCGGTGAACAGCGGGTTGGCGTGGGATTCCACAACCGCCAGCACCCGGTTGGCCCGGACGGGCTGCAGCCCTGCCGTGCCCATCAGCAGGCGGCAGGCCACGCTGCCCTCGACGTATAGCGCGTTGACCGGCATCTCATTGATGTCCGAGGCGTTCACCACGTTGGGATGGGTGATGAGCGTGTCGCAGACCGAGGCCAGCAACCTGGCCACGGGCGTGGCGTCCCCTGCGTGCCCCCCGATGTCTGCGCCGATGCCCGTGGGGACCAGCAGCACTGCGTTGAACTGCGAGGTGTTCTCGGTCAGCCGGGGCCTGAACTCGGCGATGCCATCCTGCGAAGGGCCGTCGCGAGAGCCGGTCGGGTAACTTCCATCGTCGACCAGCGTCGTCGCCTCACAACGGTGGCCGCGCTCGCTGGTCTCCGTCACCACCAGCCGCAGGGGATTCTGGCCAAGGGGAAGGCGCTCCGCCATCTGCTGCGTCAGCCATCCCAGCAACGCCACGCCCTTCGGGGCGAGAGGTATATCCAGTTCGGTTTCGGTCAGGTACAAGAGGCACTATCCCCAATATTATTAATCGTCGGCAGCTACATATTAGCGGACAATTCGGCGGAAGTGCGATGTAGAATATTGGAAGAAATCCGACGACCTCAGGGAGTGGAAATTTTGACCCCTGAATCACGACAGATAGCAATGCTGGTTGATGGCGATAACGCGCAACCGTCCTTGCTTGAGCATGTGCTGGCTGAAACGGCAAAATACGGAATTGTAACTACACGCAGGATTTATGGTGACTGGACGACACCGAATATGTCCGGGTGGAAAGAATCGCTTCACACCCACGCAATACAGCCCGTACAGCAATTCCGATATACAACCGGTAAGAACGCGACCGACAGTGCCTTGATTATCGAAGCCATGGACTTGCTTCACGCAGGAACCGTGGGTGGGTTCTGCATCGTTTCGAGTGACAGCGACTACACCCGACTGGCAATGCGGATCCGTGAGGAGGGGATGTTCGTCATGGGCGTCGGTCGCTCCAATACCATCAAGTCTTTTGCTCACGCGTGCAACATTTTCGTTCACACTGAGGACCTACTGGCGCAGTCAGGACACAAAGCCAACCGGAACGATCTTACGCCGCATGGTGTCCCTCCGGTAGTATCCGAATGCGAGGAAATGAAGTCAGAGTCTAAGGTAAAACATGAAACTTCATCCGTTCAGAGTGAAAGTGCAAAGCCAGCGAAGAAGAAGGCCAAAAATTCGGCACACCCCGAATGGAGCAAGACGGTAAAGCAGGCCGTCAAAGAGACCGCAGCGGATGAAGGATGGGCAGACATGGCTGCGGTCGGTAGTCGTCTACACCAACTAAAGCCCGGTTTTAAGTCCAGCAAATACGGACCCAGCAAATTGTCAACGCTAATTGAAACCAAACCTGATTTGTTTGAGACTAAGAAGGCCGATTCCACTATCAAAGTGCGAGTAAGGTCTTGAAGAGGCACACCTACCAAATTAGATGTGCCAAGAACTATCTGCGACGTGCTCTGAGTTGAAATAGTAGAATATACCCTGAAATTTCGACACGGAAGGTTGATATGCCCGAGCACCGATTGCTGGCCTGTTTTGCCCATCCGGACGACGAGGCGTTCCCCGTTGGCGGGGCGTTGGCGGCCCACTCCCGCCGAGGCGTGGACGTGCGCCTCATCACAACCACCCTGGGCGAGGAGGGCGAGATCCGGCAGGATGGATCGGCAACGCGCGATACCCTGGGGCAGATCCGCGAGGTAGAGCTGTCCTGCGCCGTCCGCGCCCTGCGGCTGGGCAGCAACGACGTGTGGGGCTACCGCGATTCCGGGATGCAGGGCTGGGAGGCCAACAATCACCCCAAGGCGTTCATCAAAGCCAGCACGGACGAGGTGGTGGAGCGCTTGGTCCTCGAGATGCGCACGTTCCGCCCGCAGGTGGTGCTGACCTTCGGCCCCGACGGGCTGTACGGCCACCCCGACCACATCGCCATCTCCGACTACACCACGGCGGCGTTCCATCTTGCCGCCGACGCGTCGGCCTTCCCGGACCAGCTGTCGCCGGGGCTGACGCCGCACCAACCGCAGCGGCTGTTCTACAGCGTCCGCCCCCAGGGGTTCCGCCGCCAGTGGGCCGAGGCCCTGCGCGGCGAAGGCATAGACTGGCCCATGCCCAGCCCGGAGCAGGAGCTGCAGGGCGTGCCTGACGAAGAGCTGCACCTGGAGCTGGACGTATCGGGCGACGGCGACATGGAGGCCAAGATCGCCTGCATTCTCTGCCACCGCACCCAGGTGGCCCCCGACTGGCCCTACCACCGTGTCCCCCGCCACGTAACCGCCCGCATTCTCGGCCGCGAGTTCTACGTCCGCGCCCACCCGCCGGTGCCAGGAGGGGAGAGGGTCGGCCCGGACTTCTTTGCCGGGCTGTAGGGACAAAGCGGAGGGGCGCACGTTCGTGCGCCCCTCCTGAGTGCCAATTCCCGCTGAAACTAGGCCAGCACGACCTTCTCCTCCCCGGAGGCGGGGCGCTGGATGATCTCGATGCTCACCTCGTCGGGCGCGACAATGAAGGCAACGGCCGATCCGGAGGGCATCACCCACGGCTCGCAGTTGAATTTAATGTTGTTGGATTTCAACGTGGCCGCGAGGGACATGATGTTGTCGGTCTGGAACCCGAGGTGGTCCAGGCCGTAGCGGGGCTCGGTGGAGCCGGCGACGGGGTCCTCACCCTGGGCCCTCCCTGAGATGGTCATCAGGTAGGTGCCGTTCAGCGACAGCTCGATGGACTTGGTGTTGGACAGAGGCCGCTCCGCCACGATCTCGGCCCCAAAGTTGTCGCAATAGAACTTGGCTGCGTCATCGGGGTCGGCGCTGCGGAAATGCAGATGATTGTAGAAGACGTTCACGGTTTCCCTCCTGTACGGATTCGAATGCGGAAATAGTGTATCCCAAAACGGCTATCCGGGGAATTCAGTTCAGGAAATCCACAGTCCAGCGGTCGTAGCTGGACCGGCGGGTGAACTGGGCCATCTGCTCGTCACTGGCCAGACTGTCTCGCAGGTCTGCGGGCGCCACACCATCCCGCAGTGCCTTGAGGGTGTCGTAGACCGCCTTTACCGCCGCCGAGAAGGGCAGATGCCCCTGCAGGGCCACCCGGACGCCGTTGGCGCCCAGCCATTCCTTGTCCTGCAGCTCGCCGGTGGTCCCGCCCAGAAGCAGGGGCACCGATACCTCGGCCGCCACCGCCGCCACCTCGTCGCGGGTGGACGCTCCGGCCAGGAAGATGGCGTCCACGCCGACCTCCTCGTAGGCCTTGACCCGCTTGATAGTGTCCTCCAGCCCGGATATTCGCAGGGCGCTGGTGCGTCCGGCGATGGTCAGCGCCGGATCGGTGCGGCCCGCCAGCGCCGACTTCATCTTGCCGATGCCCTCCTCTACGGACAGCAACTGTGCGCCGTTCGCCCCGAAGCTGACGGGCAGCACCGTGTCCTCGATGGTCAGGGCCGACACGCCAGCGGTCTCCAGCTCCTCCACCGTGCGCATCACGCTCAGCGCGTTGCCGTAGCCGTGGTCGGCGTCCACCATCAGCGACAGGTCGCCGGCGCGGCAGATGCGGTGTATCTGCTGGGCGAATTCCGTCAGCGTCAGCACCACCACGTCAGGGGCCCCAAGCACGGTGAACGAGGCTATGGAACCAGCGAACATCCCCACCTCGAAGCCCAGGTCCTCGGCGATGCGGGCCGAAATCGGATCGAACACCGACCCCGGGTGCACGCATACGTCCCCCTCCAGAATCCCGCGGTATCTCGCCCGGCGCGTCGTGAAGTCCATATCTACACCTCTGTCATCAGTAGTCAGTAGTTATAATGTGGCTGAAAGCCGGGCCAATTCTAGCACGGGGGGCAGCACGATGGCGGAGCGGACGATATGGGGTGTTGATTACAGTGGCGCGAAGGAGATAGAGAGTAGGAAGAGCACTTGGAATACCTGGATAACAGAGGCGGAGCTACGCGGCGATGAGTTGGAAATCAAATGCTGTCGTCCTGTGCTACGCACAACCCTTACAGAAGACTTGAAAAAACTTCCACCCAATGCAGTGGTGGCAATGGATTTTCCCTTTGGTCTTCCTAAACTCTTTCTAGAGGAAGAATTTTCATTCTCTGGAACGCTAATGTACGAAATGTGGAAAACCATCTCGGAAAAAGATAATCTACCGGCTTACATCGAAAAAATACGGCCAAAGCTTCGTAAAAACGGTAAATTGGCAAAGTTCAGCAAACTTCTTAGGCAGGGGGATAGAACCCACTTCTCAGAAGCGTATTCACCGCTGAATCCTGCCACGCCTGAAATGTTCCCAATGACCTTTCATGGCATGAATATGCTGCACACCCTCTGGTCGGGTTCAAATTTCAGAGTACCTCCGCTGGACAATAACGGGCGCACCGGGCCGGAATTACTGGAAACTATGCCGGGTGTCTTGCTTCGGACCTTCTGCCTGCCTGCCAAGAATTACAAAAGGAAGAACCAGAGCAACTGCGAACATCCTGAGAAAGTGCGCTCCGAAATTCTTGACGGACTGAAAAACCAGTCGACTGTGCCACTGGAAATCTCAGAGGACTTCCGCAAGAAATGTGAGGGCAATGATGACTGCTTAGATTCGCTGGTTGCCGCTATCGGAGCGGCTATGTGGGCAAAGGACAGAACCCTATTTCACTGCCCGGAGGATCATCAAGATCGCGCTGTACTTGACTCCGCCCAGCTCGAAGGCTGGATTTACGCACCTAAGAGGATTCTCTCTACATCATCTCCTCACCCTCGACGCTAAATCTGTTGTCCGCTAGCCGGTTGCCACGCGCCGCGTCGACGATTAAGCTACGCCGCAGCATCGCGCCAGCACAGGAGGGCGTCATGGGCATCTACCGACTGTATTCCGGCGACGACGGGCAGAGCCATCTCGAGGAACTCCGGATCGCCGAACATCCCGGCCTGTCCGAGGCCATGGCCGTGTCCACCATCACATTCCGCGAGTGGGAGCCGGGGCATTTCATCGACTGGCACCCGGCCCCTCGGCGGCAGTACATCATCTCGGTCTCGGGCAACGTCGAGATAGAGCTGGGCGACGGCACCAGGCATACCTTCAACCCCGGCGACGCCCGGCTGGTCGAGGACCTGACCGGTCAGGGGCACATCACCCGCGTGCCGGGCGGCACCTCCAGCATCAGCGCCGTAATTCCGCTGGTCTAGGGGCGCCTCGTTCTATATGGAACATCTACCTTTCAAAGGAGCAAACAATGGGAATCTACCGCATGTACACCGGCGACGACGGCCAGACCCACATCGAAGAACAGAGCGTGGCAGACCACCCGGAGCTTAGCAGCCCCCGGAACGTCACCAGCATCAGCTTCTCCGAGCGGGACTCGGGCCACTTCATCGACTGGCACCCCGCGCCTCGCCGCCAGTACGTTATCTGCATCCAGGGCGGCATCGAGATCGGGATCGGCGACGGCTCAGTGCACCAGTTCGGCCCCGGAGATGCCCGGCTGGTTGAGGACACCACCGGACAGGGCCACACCACCCGCAGCATCGGCGGCGGCAGGTGCATAACGGCAACCATCCCCCTGACCGACCAGTAATACAAACGCCGAGCGTACCGGGGACGCCGACGCAGACTCAATAACAAATCTCGGCGTGTCCGGCGTTAACGTGCCAAGCGTTTACGGGCCCGGTGTTTATCTGAGTGCCCGGCTATTAATTGAAATCAAGGAGCCAAGAAATGAACATAGTCCGTGTCTATTCCGGCGACGACGGAGAATCCCATTTCCAAGTGGTGTCTCTCGAGGAGTTCGCCGAAATTTCAAGGCATAAGGGCAGCGGCGACGTGCAACTCAACACCCGCCCGTCGCCCTCCTTCTCCGACTATCACACCGCGCCGCGCCGCCAGTACGTGGTGGGGCTTAGCGGGCTTTCGGAATTCGAGTGCGCCGACGGCACCAAGTACCAGATGGGTGCCGGCGACATCCTGGTGGCCGAGGACATGACCGGCCATGGCCACGTCGCTCGCGGACTGGGCGACGAGCCCCGCGTCCTGCTGGCCGTGCCCCTGGCCGATTAGATAGGAGAGATAGAGATGAAGATCATCCGCGTTTTCGCCGGCTCCGACGGCGAGTCCCATTTCGAAGAGGTCTCCGTTGAGGAGATGGCCGGGCTCGTGAACCGCGTTGGGCCTGGCGACGTCAACATCAACCGCCGGGAGGCTCCCAACTTTTCCGACTACCACATCGCCCCAAGGCGACAGTACGTGGTCAACCTCGAGGGAACCGCCGAATTCGAGTGCGCTGACGGGTCCAAGGTCCAGCTCGAGCCGGGCGACATCCTGGTTGCCGAGGACCTCAGCGGCCACGGGCATATCGCTCGCTCGCCCTATGCAGGTATGCGCACGTCCCTGGCAATCCCCCTGGCCGATCCCGCCTAGGTCTTCGGAAAGCCTGTTACACACCTGTAGGGGCGGGTTTCAAACCCGCCCCTACACGAACACTCCCTGGTCCCTTGCAGCGTTCACCCCGAGCCTCGTAGCAGCGCCGCCAGGTGGAGCAGCCCTTGCTGGCGCCGGGCGCTTTTTATCTCGGCTCGCCAGCTTTCGGGCAAGAGCTGCACCGCAATCTCCCGGGAAACCTCGTTTCCCTGCAGTTTTGGACAGCCACGGTAGAGTTCCAGGTACAGAGAATCGCGACTGCCGTCCAGGAAATGAAGCAGCGGCAGGGCGACGTTGACCGCCAGATCCCGCGCCCGGCCCGTACCTATGGGGGCAGTGCCCCCGTCGGGACCCTCAACGGTTAGTGTGGCATTCAGTTTCTTCCCAGAAGAGGCGGCATGATCGAGTCCCGCCACCAGGCCAATCTCCAGGAACCGGGACACCAGCTCCACCGCGCCCTCGATCCGTGCCGCCGGATGATTGGAAGGCCTCACTCGAAACAGGTTCCAGTCCCTGCGCTCCATCGCTGGGCCGAGCCCAGGCGGAAGACGCTGCGGGACGGCGCGCCCCTCGTCGGCCAGCCCTGATACTGCCAGCAGCCAGTGCCGAAGCACCATCGGACGCTGCTGGGTCAGCACCGGGAGCGCCGCCCTCCGCAACGCGGCGATGGGGGCCGCCTGGGCCAGTTTTACGAACGGCTGCTGGTTGTGCCGGTAGCCCAGTCCCTCCATGAGGCCCTCGTACAGCGTCTGTTCCGGCCCCTGTTCAGCGGCGAATTTCCCCAACATTGCCGCCTTGCGCCGGTACCGATCGTCACCGGCCCGGTCCAGCAGTTCAACGGCCTCCTCGATGCCGCCAGGGCGAGTGTAGCCGCGATTGGCAAGCAATGCCCAAAGGTCGCCAGCAACATCTGAGTCTTCAGACTCTTCGGGCTCAGGGTCAATGACCCCGTCCAACAGGCCTGAGAGGGAAATAACTGGCGCTGACGTTCCGCTTTGCAGCCCGGTTTCGGGGTCGCCTACTTCCAGGGCACCGTGCACCACCACGCCGTTGTAGTTGGGATCGCCGCCGTGGCCGTGGGCATCCCAGTCGCGCTGCCGTATGTGGATTTCAACGTCGCCGCGAACCAGGCCGACACCCTCCACATCTAGCAGGGCGTCCCGGAAGTCAGGGCCGGCGGCGGTCCCAGACCGGCCGGGATACAGCACCCGGATTCGAGTGCCCGCGCCGCTGCGGAACTCGACCTGCCGGGCGGCGCGCCGTTTCCACAGTAGCCGCTCCGGTATCTCGGGCCGTTCGCCCTTGCGCGGCTCGCCGATGCCGCGGGCCGGCGCTGCCGTTCCTCCTGCCGCGTAGGTAATGCTCATGTCCGTGCGACAGCCCGGCGCTACCCAGGTATGTCGTCGTAGTAGTGTTCCTCTGAGATGACGCGGCCCTGGCGGAACTGCTCGATCTGCTCCTCGCTGTACCCCAGCATCCCCTGCAGCACCTCCTCGTTGTGCTCCCCCACCTGCGGCGTCGTGCCGATGTTCACCGGCGTCCGCGAGAAGTGCCAGTAGTCCCCCGACACCGCGATCTCACCCGCCAGGAAGTCCGGCACCTCCACCATGGCCCGGCGCTCCCACGGGTGCGGGTCCTCCGCCGCCTGCGGTATCGTGTTCACCGGCGCCGCCACCACGTCGTGGTCCGTGAAATGCGCGATCGCCTGCTCCATCGTCCGGTCGGCCAGCAGCTCCCGGATGGCGGCGTTCACCAGCTCCGCGTTGGCCAGCCGCTCGTGGCGGGTGTTGAACCGCGGGTCCTCCAGCCACTCCGGCCTGCCCAGGGCGTTGCACACCCGGTGCCAGTGATGCTGGTCCCCCGCCGAGATCAGGACCCAGCCCTCCTTGCAGGGATAGATCCCCGAGGGCGGCGCCGTCGACTCACCCCGCTTGGGCGGTATCTTGGTACCGTGATAGGCCGTGATCGGTATCTCGGTCATCGAGTAGCCGGTGTCGGCCAGGCACACGTCCATCGACTGCCCCTCGCCGGAGACCTCCCGCTCGTGCAAAGCCGCCAGCGTGCCGATGGCCGCGTGCAGCGCCGTGATGCGGTCGATGATGGGCACTCCGGTGCGTATGGGCGGCATCCCCTCCTCGCCGGTGACCATGGTGATCCCCGACATTGTCTGGCCGATGGGGTCGTAGCCGATGTTGTCCTTATACGGCCCGAACTGCCCGTAGGCGGACACGTTGACCATGATGATGCGTGGGTTCAGTTCCTTGAGGGCCTCGTAGCCGAAGCCCATGTTCTCGATGGTGCCGGGGCGGAAATTCTGCACCACCACGTCGGAGACCTTGACCAGCTCCCGCAGCACCTCCTTGCCCTCCTCCTTGCGGAGGTCGATGGAGAGGGACTTCTTGCCGGAGTTGTACTGGACCCAGTAGGAGGACTGCTTTTTGACCCAGGGGCCGTGGTAGCGCGTCTCCTCGCCGCCCAGTCGCTCGACCTTGATGACCTCGGCGCCCATGCGGGCCAGCACCTGGGCGCAGCGTGGCCCTGCCTGGTGGCGGCCCAGGTCGATGACTCTGACGTTCTCCAACGGATGGTTCAGTCCTGCCATTACCCTCTCCTCTCCCGGCGATAGGCACGGGGATGCTGTCAGCTTTGGGGCATTCTACGGCGCATGGGAATATACGGCAAGGAAACGGGCGAGTGCCCCAACCGTGCTTGGCACCATTAAATGGGGCCGGGAACCGGGATTTAAACCCGAAGGGGCGACGTTTCAGGAGCGGCCAGCGATTGCGGGGCAGGCTGAAAGAGCCAGACCTCGGTGCTGCCCGGTAGGCTTTCTGGAGAAAGGTCGGCATGATGCGAATCCAGGCGGCGCACCGTTTGCTGGCGTTCCAGCCAGCGTTCCGGCGGCAGCAGCTCGTTCCCGGAGGCGGATATGCCCGGGATGAAATAGTGCATGGGAATCACCACCCGGGGCTCCAGACGCTGCACCAGCGAGTCCACCTCGTCGTAGGTCAGCAGGTGGATGAGTCGTCCACAGTGACCAGCAGCACGTCCACCTCGCCAACGGCCTGCGCCACCTCCGGCGGCCAGTCGGCGCGGTTGTCGCCGATGTGCAGAAAGCTGACACCGTCTACTTCCAGCCGGAACATGACGTTGGCGAAGTCCCGCAGCCGCGATGCCCCCGAGTGCAGGTCCCGGACGCCGCGAACCTGCAGGTCGCCGGTGGTGAACTCACCGGGTGTGCGCAGCACCGAGGCCAACTCTGGAAGCCGGTCGGCAGCGTCGTGGTCGAAGTGGGCGTGGGAGATCAGCCCCAGGTCGCAATGCACCTCGGGGAACAGGCGGGTGAACCAGTAGCGTCCACTTTGATTCCGGTAGGGATCGGCCATGACAGTCACGCCGCCAGGAGTCTCCCATCGGAAGGCGCAGTTACCGAAGTAAGTCAGCTTCATACTCGCTCCTTTCTCTCGGAGGCGGCGCCAGAACAGGAAATTGAACGGCCCGGGCAAAAAGCGCCAAGCGAATTCCCACTTCCCCAGGGGCAGAGCATTCGCCTATGTGAAGAAATACATCAGCGTGAACAGAAGCCATACTGCGGACGTGAGAATCCCCAATCAACCGGTGCCGCGACTCGCCCTTCCCCTGCGCTCGTGCATCGAACGGGACATGCCGTTCTTCCGCACGGTTTCCGATTGGCGTTGCCGGTTCAGCGGGCAGACCTACTCCCGCAACAGTTGGCGGGCGATGGTCTGGCGCTGGATTTCCGACGTGCCTTCGTAGATGGTCAGGGCGCGGACCTCGCGGTAGAGGCGCTCCACGCGGTTGCCCCTCTCCAGCCCGGCGCCTCCGTGAATCTGCACCGCCTCGTTGACGATGCGGGACGCGGCCTCGGTGGCGAACAGCTTGGCAAAGGAGGCCTCTTTGATGATTGTTGCCTGCCCGGAGTCCTTGAGCCAGGCCGCGCGGTGGGCCAGCAGGCGGGCGGCGTCCAGCGACACTGCCATATCGGCCAGCTTGAACTGGGTTGTCTGGAAGTCGCTGAGCTGCTGTCCGAACATACTGCGGTTGCGGGCATAGTCCAGCGCCGCCTCGTAGGCCGCCAGGCCCATGCCGATGGCGGCGGCGGCGACGGTGGTGCGGAAGGTGTCCAGGGTGCCCAGGGCCAGACGTAGACCCTGTCCCCTCTCGCCGATGAGGTTCCCCTGCGGGATGCGGCAGTCGTCGAACGCCGGTTCGCCGATGGGGTGGGCCGCCATCAGGTCCAGGCGCTTCGAGTCGTCGAAGCCCGGCGTGCCTCGCTCCACGATGAAGGCCGACAGGCTGCGGCTGCCCTGGCCGGGATCGGTCTTGGCGAAGACGGTATAGGTGGACGCGTCACCGGCCTGGCTGATGAACTTCTTGCGCCCGTTCAGCACCCAGTCGTCTCCGTCGGGAACTCCCTCCGTGGTCATGCTGATGACGTCGGAGCCGGAAAGAGGCTCGGTGAGGGCAAAGGCGGCGATTGACTCGCCCCGCGCCACCGGCGGCAGGTAGCGGGCCTTCTGCTCGTGGGTGCCGCCCAGGGTTATGGGGAAGCTGCCAAGCCCCTGCATGATGAAGTTGGTGTCGGCCTGCGCCGAGACCCGCGCCAGCTCCTCGCGGATGATGCAGAGGTTCATCACCCTGATGCCGAAGCCGCCGTAGCCCTCCGGCACGGTGTGGCGCAACAGCTCCGACTCGGCCAGGATGGCCATCAGCCCGCGATGCACCGTCGCCGACTCATCAGCCTCCTCGGCGATGGGAGCGATGCGCTCCTCGGCCAGCCGCCGCGCGCTGTCCTTCAGCGCCTGCTGCTCAAGGGTAAACGCGAAGTCCATAGGGATCTCCTGACGGGGTATATACGAGTGTATCCGGCGTGTATACAGGGCGTATCCAATTAGCGTATATTAACACTGTAATCCCCCTATTCGTTTCGACGGTAGGGTCGGGGCCGCCTCAGGGCGGCTCCTGTTTTTTGTGGAATTTTGTACCTTGAAGACCAATTTCTACATCGATGGTTTCAACCTGTATTACTTGGCCTTAAAGGGAACCCTATTCAAATGGCTTGACCTTTTCGACCTTTGCCAAGCTCTAACCCCGGCTCACCAAGTCAACCGCATCAGGTATTTCACTGCTCGGGTTAAATCTAGACCAGGGCATCTCCAACGACCCATTCGTCAGGAAACTTACCTTCGGGCCTTGGAGACTATCCCAATCCTCACGACCCACTTCGGACAATTCAGGGACCGCCGGATATTCAGGCCGCTGGTTACACCCATTCCGGGGCGCTCCCGGACAGTCGAAGTATGGAATACAGAAGAGAAAGGGACAGATGTTAACCTGGCCTCCTATCTTCTTGTGGACGGCGTTGAAGGGGACTATGAACAGGCTGTCGTCATATCCAATGACGCCGACTTGGCCCTGCCGATAGAGATGGTGCGCGACAGGTTGAAATTGCCTATTGGTGTTGTAAACTCTAGCCTTGATCCGAAGGCCCTCGCTCCCAAAGAGCTCACTGGTGCAGCTACCTTCGTCAGGCGTTTGCACAAAAATACTTTGCAGAGATGCCAGTTCCCGCCCCAGTTGCAGGACTCCATCGGAGTTATCACCAAACCAGCAGACTGGTAGGATACGCCGTTTCCGTTTGTCAATAAGCCGCTCCAACCCCAACCGCCGTACCAGCTCCTCAGCGGCTATGGTGGCGCCCGTCAGGCCACCGGCGTCCTGTGCGGCCAGGCAGACGGTCGCTTCCGCCGTACCCTCCGGGTTGGCCCAGTCGGCCCAGTCGGCGTCGGGTGGCCCAGTCGGCATCGGGGCGCTGCACGCGGAAGCCCTCGGTGGCCACCGGGCGCAGCGGCTTCAGGGCGTTTACCGCGATGTTGTGCGGCCCCCAGTTCTACCGCCAAGCGCCAGGTAAGCTGCTCCCGCCCCGCCTTGGCGGCTCCCGTAGGCCTGGCCGATGAGGCATGCCCCCTTCGCGGTCTTCGCCAAGGGTGGCAGAGAAGATATTGGTGGCGGCGTGGGACGACACGTTGATATGCTGCCTCCGCCCTGCTCGATCCTGATGGGCACGGCGGCCTGACAGGCGATGAACGGAGTGCGCGGGTTCATCGCTATGTTCAGGTACCATTACCTCAAAGTCATCTGCAGGAAGGGGGCGTAGCCGCCGATGCCGGACACCGCGTGAGGTTCTTGGGCTGCTGCCGTCAACTCCGCCTGCCGTGTCTCGTCATGGGTGGAGTGGGACCCCGATCTGCTCGAAGGTCAAGGCCGTGGGCCTGCCCCTCCGAAGGCCGACGCCATCCCGAGCTTGTCGAAGGGCTCCAATGGTGAGAGGGTCCCGTTCCAGTGGAGGGCAATCACATATGGATATCCAGACGACATTTGCCGCTTGCCAAGCCGCTTGGACTTCGATACTATAGGATCATGTGTTCTATAACCAAGCGCTATCCCAGTTCCGGCCGCACTGCGCCCCGGCTGGTGTCAGCCGACAGATGCAGACGTGGCCTGCCCAAACGCCAGGAAAAGCAGGAATGGGACACAATGGGACCGAATTTGAAAAATCTTGTCCCACTGCAGTGGCGCAGATAGGAAATAACGCGAATTAGCTGGCAAAATGGGAAAATATGGGAATCTATGGGAACGCGTGGGGAAAATTCTATCCCCTTTTTCCCGCTCAGTCTCCTCATCCACCTCACGTCCGCCCGTCCCGGATAGCTGCACTCGATTCCCTGCGCAGACACCGAATCCCACCGGCCAAATGCGATAGCCCTGCGTTCCAGTGCCGCCGCCCTTGACGTCTGCAGTCGCTGATGAGGTCAAGCCTTGGGTCAGCAGCCCGATGGCATACCAACGTTCGCGCTACCGGGGCGTGGGGGCCAGGATCATTCGCCGACGCAAATCCCTGATTGTGGGTCGGCATTCAACACCGGTTACTATCAAGAAGTAGGTGGAGACCCATAGGTGGAGACTCATGGAAGTAGGACTTTACATACGCGATTACATGGAAGACTCCGACCGGCCCATGTACCAGCAGGTTGAAGAGGCCGCCGAGGTATGCCGTCGCGCCAGATCGCTGGGGTTTTCGGTCATATACATGCCCCAGCACTACATTTCCCATCCCACCGTCTGGATGCAGCCGATGCAGACGCTGGCCCGGCTGGCTCCCGATGCCGAGGGCCTGCAGCTCCTGACCGGCGTTCTGTTGCTTCCCTACCACAACCCGGTGGACATTGCTGAGCAGGCGGTAACGCTGGACCACATCAGCAACGGAAGATTCATTCTCGGAGTGGGGATAGGCTACCGGGTGGCGGAGCTTGCTGCATTCGGAACCAACCGGAGAGACCGGGTGAGCCGGTTCGAAGAGTCCATTGAGCTGATGAAGCTGCTGTGGAGCGGGGAAGAAGTCAACTATGATGGGAGGCACTGGCAGGTACACGACGCCAGGTTGGCCCTGACCCCCGTGCAGAAGCCGCATCCTCCGATCTGGATTGCGGCGCAGAGCCGTGGCGCCGTGCGCCGTGCCGCCGCCCTCGCCGACCGGGTTATCCTCGGACCGCAGCCGGGATGGAAGGACATCAGCGCCCTGACCCGCCAGTACAAGGATGCCCTTGAGGAGTTGGGCAGGGACCCCGCGGGGCGAATCGGCGTCCACCGCTCCATCGCCATAGCCAAAGATCGTGAAACGGCCATCACCGAGGCCAGGGAAATGGCGGCAAAGAAGGCCGGTATGTACAGCTCCTTCAACATGCAGGAAATCACCACGGTCGATTTCGGCCTTGGCGGGCAGCGGGATTTGCCCGATTGGGCTGTGGTCGGCAGCCCGCAGGACTGCGCCGAAATCATCAACCGCTGCAAAGAAGAGGAAGGCCTGGACTACATCGGTCTGGCCAGCCTGAATCTGCCCCGTGAATTCCCCGCCAGGCTGGAGTACCTGCAGCTCATTTCCGAGGAACTGCTGCCGCACCTGCGATAACGGAGAGAAGTGCTATGCCGCCAACGCTTACCCTTGAGGCTTTCGGACAGCTTTCACCGGACGCGAACCTGACGGGCATCGCTTTCGAGGAGCAGGATTTCCTTAAGGTTTTCGACGCGCGCGCTGAATTGATGAACTGGTCAACCGTATGGTCCAGAGATCGCCTCCCGCTGCTATGGGGTACGTACGAGGCAGAGTTGTCCGCCGGGATCGACGCATCCCGGATCGGATGGGTGTATGTTGAACTGTCCAATTTGGTTGATCTGAACAAGGCAATGCCCGAGCTAGTGGACCTGCCGAGGCTAAGTGAACGGCCGCCGATTCCGGAAGGAGCGATTGCAGGTTGGGCTGCGATCAGCGATGAAGACGTTAGGAGATTCAACGTCGCGACGGTCAAGATAGCTGTGGCGCTGCCGGCCTTGGTCCAGTGCTTCGATGACGCACTCCGCCGCTTTGGTGCCGTCGAGTTGTCCGGGCTACAGGTGACTTGCCATAATGCGGACTTGGATACCGGCGTGGGACCCCGCGGTGGCCATCTCGCCTATGCTCCCAATTGGTTCGACATTGTCTCCCAGCAGGCGAGAGCAGATGCCATCATCGCCTTCGACCAAGGCTTTCTCGGGGGCCATACCGAGGCGGAGATGGTCGCCAGTCTCCGGCGACGGAGTACTGGATCGTTCGAGTTCGGACCGGTGGTGGCCGTGCCTGAGCGGTACTCGATCGAGGTCGAGGAACAGCCGTTCCGCTCCATCTCCCCTGCCCACTCCGGTCTCGGCGTGTCGGTCACGCTGCCCGAGTGGACGGCGAGCGCTGCAGGGTGGGTACTCGCAAGAGTCGTCAACGCCGCGCGCGACTTTGCGCCCGATGTCCACGACTTTGCAGTTCGAATAACGCGGGTACAGTAGCGACAGGCGCGGCCTGCCATAGGGGAGGGAAGTATGGGAATTGACTGTTCCATCAGGTACAGGGCCGTGAAATAAGGGAGTGCCCAATGGTTGGTAATTCACAATGGACTCCTGAACTCAGCCGACGCTGGGATCAGGGAATAGCTCGTTATCCGGATCCGGCGGTGGAGGTCCTGGACCCGCGCTTCCGCTCCTACCGAATCGGGAACACAGCCATAGAGCAACTGTACACCGGAGCGCGTTGGGCTGAGGGTCCGGTATGGTTTGGCGACTCCAGGTCCCTGGTTTTCAGCGATATACCCAACAACCGGATGCTGCGATACTGCGAGGTGACCGGAGAGGTCACGTTGTTTCGTCAGCCATCCAACTACAGCAACGGCAACACCCGAGACCGGCAAGGGCGTCTGATAACTTGCGAGCACCTGGCACGCCGGATTACCCGCACCGAGTACGACGGGAGGCTCACCGTGTTGTTGGACCGCTTCGACGGGAAACCTCTGAACGCCCCGAACGACGTGGTTGTTCATTCCGACGGAGCCGTTTGGTTCACTGACCCTGGCTATGGAATTCTGGTGGGATACGAGGGTCAGCGAGCCGAGGCCGAGCTGCCCACGCGGGTCTACCGGCTGGACACTGTAACCGGCGAGGTAACGGTGGCAGCCGACGATCTGGTCAGGCCCAACGGGCTGTGCTTTTCCCCGGATGAGTCGCGGCTGTACATTTCCGACAGCGCCATCTCCCACGACCCCGATGGCCCGGGGCACATCCGGGTTTTCGAGGTGGTGGAGGGTCGGAAGCTGCGTGGTGGCCAGGTTTTCGCCGATATGTCCCCCGGATTTGCCGATGGCATGAGGACTGACCGCGACGGCAACCTGTGGTCCAGCGTAGGCTGGGCCGGACTTGGAACGGACGGCGTGCACTGCTTGACGCCTGACGGTGAATTGATCGGCCGGATAGTCCTGCCGGAACCTTGCTCAAACCTGTGTTTCGGCGGTGTCAAAAAGAACCGCCTGTTTATGACCTGTAGCCAGTCACTATATTCGTTGTACGTAGAAGCTATCGGTAGCCAGAGCCCCTAGCAACTACTCTATACTCCATCGGCTCAGGCCTGCCGTGGCTCTGCTTGATGGCGGCCTGTCGTCCTCCGGTTCTGTCATCCTCACGCTCCCAGGGCCCGGTCGAGGTCTGCTAGGAGGTCATCGGCATTTTCCAGGCCCACCGATACTCGCAGCAGGTCCTCCGGCGTGGAACTTGGCGTGGATCTGCCATGACTCTCGATGGAGGCCCGGTGCTCAATCAGGCTCTCATAGCTGCCCAGGCTCGTGGCTCGGGTGAACAGAGACGTCCGGGCTGCAACCCGGAACGCCGCGTCCCTCCCGCCCCGGACCCGGAAGGACAGCATCCCGCCGAACATGCTCATCTGCCGCCGGGCGATTTCGTGCCCGTCGTGCCCCGGAAGCCCTGGGTAGAACACCTCCAGCACTTCCAGGTGGTCATCAAGAAAGGCTGCCACCCTGGCAGCGTTTTCCGAGTGGGCCCGCATCCGGTAGGGCAGAGTCCGGATTCCCCGGAGTATCAGCCAGCAGTCAAAGGGCGACGGAACGGCGCCTGCGTCCCTTTGTATGGCGCGAATCTCCTGGAACTTGGGGCTGTCTGCGGCGCTGACCACCACTCCTCCGGTCACATCGCCGTGGCCGCCCATATACTTGGTTGTCGAGTGGACCACCATGTCCGCCCCCAGTTCGAGGCAACGCTGCAGGACCGGGGTGGCCAGGGTGTTGTCGCAGACGCAGGCGATTCCCCTCTCGTGGGCCAGTTCCGCCACCACAGCTATGTCGGTGATCCTCAGAAGGGGGTTGGACGGAGTCTCCACCAGGATGAGTTTCGTGGCCGGGGTTACTGCCTCCCTGACGGCATCAATGTCCGTCATGTCCACAAAGGAGGCGTGCAGGCCCCACCTCGCGAGGCGCTCTCGCAAAAGGAGCGCTGTCCCGTGGTAGAGGTCCTGCGGGGCGATCACATGGTCTCCGGTTGCCAGGGACTGGAATACGGCCGCCAGGGCCGCGGCGCCGGATGAGAACCCGGCGGCCACCTCTCCTCCTTCCAGGTCACTGACGCATTCCTCCAGGAGCGCGCGGGTGGGGTTGCCGGAGCGCCCGTAAACAAACCCTTGCGGATATGTGCCGTCGGGCTCCCGCTGAAAGGTTGTAGACATGTGTATCGGCGGAGTGACCGCGCCGGTGGTCGGGTCGATGTTTCGACCACTGTGAACAGCAAGGGTCTCGATTCTCACGGCCCCTCCAACTCGGGAATATATGGCTGGCGGAGCCATTGTAGCCGATGCCAGTCGAAGGAGTGTGCCGCACTGCTACTGATGAGCGGACCCAATTGCGGGCCTGGAGTTCTTTGGGCGTGAGTTGCTGCCTCCTCTCCCTCCTGGGGTGGGAGAATCCGGAGACCCCGACCGAGCTTCGCAATCCTCTCCCTACTGCGTGGACGAATGCCACCGTCAACACTTGTCCGCAAGTGCTAAAATCCCAACCGAGACTGGCAACCAGAAACTGAATATCGGCCACTGGCGATCGGTCGCCAGCCGACCGGAGGCGTCTTGGCAATTACAGAATTGGAAATCACCCATCGCACCAGCTTCGCGTCCGGCGAGCGCTTCGGCGACGTGGGCGCGTATGAGCTTCTGGAAGGCACGGCCCACTACGCGGTCGACCCGTCGCACGCCCGGAACCAGGGCATTACCGACCTCGACCTGGCGCCCCGCAATTCCGGGGGCAGGGTGGAGTTTTCGGCGGACTTCGCCATGCTCCAACCTCTGAATATCGACCGTGGCAACCGCCGCATCCTGTTCGACGTCGTGAATCGGGGCCGCAAGACCGCCCTGACCTTTAACGGCATCCCCATCCCTGCTGACGCCACCTCTCCCTTAGAGGCGGGCAACGGCTACCTGATGCGCCGTGGCTACACGGTGGTCTGGGGCGGTTGGCAGTCCGACGTGCCGCCCACCCCCGGACTCGTCGGACTCCAGGGGCCGGAAGCCATCGGCCCCCAGGGGCCCCTTTCCGGCAAGATCATGTGCCAGTTCCAGTGCAACGAACCCACCCAGGTGTTCCTGCTGGCAGACCGCCAGCACCTGCCCAATCCCGCCGCCGACCCTGACGAAGCGGAGGCCACCCTGACGGTGCGAGACTTGCCCAACAGTCCTGCCACGCCCATTGATCGGAGCCAGTGGTCTTTCGTCCGGGTTGAGGATGAGGACGTGGAGCCGCAGCACAGCCACATCTATATGCCTTCCGGGTTCGACCCGGGGAGGATCTACCAGTTGGTCTACACCACCACCGGCAGCCAGATTGTGGGACTGGGGTTCGTCGCCATGCGGGACGCGGTCTCCTTCCTGAAATACGCTCCGGCATCGGCGGGGAACCCGCTCGCTGGGGCCATCGACTACGCCTACGCCATGGGCCGTTCCCAGAGCGGCCGCTTCCTGCGCCAATACATCCACGTGGGCATCAACGAGGACGAAGAGGACAGGCAGGCCCTGGACGGGATCATCCCCCACGTCGCGGGCGGGATGCGCGGCGAGTTCAACATGCGCTTCGGACAGCCCTCCAAGGACGTCTGCTACATCATCCCGGAGATGTTCCCCTTCACCGACACCCCTCAGACGGACCCGGTGACCGGCGCACAGGGTTCCCTGCTCGACGCCCTGGAGCGGCGGGGCAACGTGCCCAGGATCATGTTCACCAACACCTCCGCCGAGTACTGGCGCGGAGACGCCGCGCTAATCCACACCGACCTGGAAAGCCTGACCGACGCCCCGGAATCGCCGTCGGTCCGCCGCTACCACTTTGCCGGCTGCCAGCACGGCTCAGGCGAATTCCCTCCGCTGGAATTCCGGGCGAGTGACGGCATCAGGGGACAGCTCCCCCTCAACAGCGTGGACTACGCTCCCCTGTTGCGTGCGGCGCTGGACAACCTGGACCGCTGGGTCAGCACGGGCGAAGAGCCTCCCGGCAGCCGTCATCCCAGCCTGAACGACGGCACGGCGGTCGAGTCCCATACCCTGCTGGAACGGTTTGCCCAGCTCCCCAACGTGCGGGTCCCGACCCACACCACCAGGGCCATAAGGCTGGACTACGGCCCTGAGTCGCACCTTGGGCGCGCCACCACATTGCCCGCCGACGAGGGACCGGAGTTCCCGGCGCTGGTGGCCGACCTTGACGAGTCCTTCAACGAGCGAGGCGGCATCCGCCTTCCGGATCTGACCGTCCCGGTGGCAACCTACACCGGCTGGAACCTGCGCGACGAGAGCATCGGCAACCCCGACCTCTTCATCGGCATCACCGGCGGCCTTGCCGGCTGGACCCATCCCCTGCCTTCCACCCAGGCCGAGCGGGAGTCCACCGGCGACCCGCGAGCTTCCATCGAGGAACGCTACGCCAGCCGTGAGGACTACCTGGAGCAGGTGACCCGCGCCGCAATCGACCTGGTGGCCGAGGGCTACCTGCTGGAAGAGGACGTGCCCGAGGTGGTGGACCTGGCTGGCCGCAAGTACGACTACTTTGTGGGAGACGGCGCGGATCGCTGAATTTGCTTGGGGATTGGGGCAATGCAAGTGTGGCCACTGCCGCCCCATCCCCCGCACCTCAGATAGCGTTCCCTCTCAGACGGTCTAACCGGCCTGCGCCACCGCTGGGCGTGCCAGTTGCCGCGCTATGAAGCCCTTCATCAGCTTGATGGCCCTGTCGGATTCCGGGCCGGGCGTATTGCCGAAGAGGTGGGGCATCCCCGGGAACAGCTCCAGTTCCACGTGGCCCCCGGCGGCCCGGTACGAGGCCTCGAACTTGTGGGGAATAAATTGGGGGATGTTGGAGTCGTTGGTTCCCTGGATGATTATCACAGGGGGCAGTTCCACGGCCTCACACCGGTCCAGGGCCTCCTGGGGGTTTCCCTCGTTGACGCTTCCCGGTTCCGAAAAGTAGGACTCTGTGGGTCCTATAAACCGTTCGTCGCCAATTTCGCGGCCCCAGAGGTAGCGGGCATAGGGATCAAGGACGGGCCAGCAGCACAGCATGAATCGCAGCGAAGCGTCGATGTCTTCTCCGCCAGGGAGCGGCAGCGACGCATAGCGGAGGTCCATGGGGCGCATCCCGTTCAGCGCGACGGTGTGCCCGCCGCTGGAGCAGCCCATGGCGCCCACCGATGCCGGGTCTATCTTCAGTTCACCGGCATGAGCCTTCATCCAGCGTGTAGCGTAATTGGCGTCGGCGATCTGGGCCGGGTAGGGGTGTTGTGGGGCCAGCCTGAAATCTATCGCGACGACCACAATGCCGCTGGCCGCCAGGGCCAGATTCATGTGACGGTCACTGGAGCGATCGTTCAGGAACCATCTGCCGCCGTGAATGCCCAGCAGACCCGGGAAGGGCCCTTCGCCCTGGGGCTGATAGATGGTGGCCTCCAAGCTGCCGCTCTCGTGTTGCAGGTAGACCAGATCGGTCATTCCGACGTCAAACTGGGCTGACGGATCGTATTCAACGCTGGTCATAGTCTCTCCTTTGCATTTTACTGGCGCTCATTTTACGGGAGCGTCCAAAGCTCCGGCCAGTGGGCCACAGGTATGGACAGGGACTTTCGGAAGTTCCCTATCCCTCCGTGGGAGGGTGAGGGTGGGGCGTACTTCATAAGTATTCAAAGGTGCCGATGCTTGTGATTTCATCTCCGCCTCTCCTCAGCCTGCCGAAGGACCTCCCCCTGAGGGGGAGGGAGAATCAAAAGACCCTGCGGCAATAGCGCACCCCAATTGACAGCCGTGTGCCCCACGTCGAAAATCTCAAGAACTCCCATTGGAGGGCAGAGTTTTGCCTGAGAGTGCCGACGTAGTAGTCATTGGCGCCGGTGTGGTCGGTTGCTCGGTCGCTTATTACCTTGCCAGGGAAGGCGTCAGCGTGACCCTCCTGGAGCGGGAAGCCATCGGCAGCGGGGCCTCAGCGCATGCCACCGGCTCCCTCAGCCTGCTGGGCGCCGAGTTCTCCCCCGGGGCGTCTTTCGAAATGGCCCGGGCCTCGTACTCCGAGTTTCAACAGGTTGTCCCCGAACTGGAAGCCGCCTCAGGTATGGACCTGCTCTACCAGCGTCGCCCCTCCCTGCGGCTTGCCTTGGATGATGAAGAGGCCGATCTGATTAAAAGCCTGATGGTCTGGCAGCAGCCTCACGTCAGTATGCACTGGATCGGCGCCCAGGAAGTCCGCGCAATCGAGCCCCGTCTTTCTCCTTCCATCATTGGCGCCGTGTATGAGGACGAGTCCGCCCAGTTGGACAGCTACCGGCTCAACCTGGCCCTGGCACGGGGCGCCGAACTCAAGGGCGCCGACCTTCTTTACCGGGAGGTAATCGGGCTCGTCACCAGCGGAACCACGGTCACGGGCGTTAGGACTGCCGCCGGAGACATACACTGCGCCGCCGTGGTCGTGGCCGCAGGCACCTGGAGCCGGGTTTTCACTCCGTGGCTGGGCTTCCCGGTTCCTGTCCGCCCCATGAAGGGAGAGCGCCTTTTGCTCAACTACCCCGGCGAACCCCTTCCGGTGCTGATCAGCTCGCCCAAGCGCGGTCACATGATCAGCCGGACCGACGGATTCACCAGTGTGGGCAGCACCGGTGGCCGGGACTATGACCAGAAAGAGCTTTTCTGGAGCGAGGAGTTTGACCGCCAGCCCACGGAGACCGCCCGGTTGGAACTCCTCCGGCGGGCCTTGGATGTCTTTCCTGACCTTGGGCGCGCCGAGCTGGTCCAGCAACTTGCCGGTTCACGCCCCCTGAGTCCCGACAGCAAACCCATCATCGGCCCGGTCCCAGGCTGGAAGGGCGTCCTCCTGGCTACTGGCCACACCACCAAGGGCATCCACCTGGGTCCCATCACCGCCCGCATCATCACTGACTATGTCTGCCGTGGCGCAACCCAGGCCGTCTCCAACATGGACGAATTCCTCCCGGACCGCTTCGCGGATTTCGCTGACGCCGACTTTCTCCCCTCCGCCCAGGCCGTGGAAGAATAACCCCCGCCTTTTGCACCCATCTGTGTGCTTGGGAATGTTCATATCGAGAAACGCGGGCTGGACGATGATTCACCACGGCACCTGCGTCGTTGAGAAGCCGAGCTCCCTGTGGTTGAGACTACTGGAGGTACCTTGGATAAAAGCTTCGTTTGGGGCAGCCCGCCCTGTTTAAGGGTGTCCGCTGGCTGACAGCATATGCCAGTGTGCTGGTGAGTTGGTGCTGGAATTCCCCTGTTCCAAGCCCGGGCGGCCCAGGTTATTCTGTTTATCGCCGCGCAATTCACCCGCGTAATTCACTGTGATCCTAGTGGGACGTGAAACCCTGCCGGTTCAGGGCACCCCGCAACGACACGATGGAACGCAGATGGCAGTGTCCTCGTATCGGACCTTCTTGACAGGGGATCCATGGTACCTGTAGGTCAGGTTCGGCTATAAAGCGAATTACTGAGGACAACAGGTGGGGTGTGCTGTGTTGACCATTCGCTCAAAGCGCAGGCGACATTTCATCAGGAATTGCTCAGAACCTGCGGCAGTACCCTACTTGAGAGACTTCCAGGGCTTCCATCTGAACGGTCCGATTTAGTCCGATTCCTCCCCTGTCGTGGACTAGAGGATTATTCAGGAGGTCTCTTGCAATCGCGGCACTTGCAACGATGTGCCGTTACTGGTCTGGACAGACCTGGAATGAAAGGGTACATGCATGGCGAGAGGTCCCAAGAAGATCCAATTTGTCGTTGACAACGTAAGTTCATTAATATCAATTCAGGCAACTATCGGGGGTTTTGAATTCTGGCTCCTCAGCCCTGTGGACGTAATCAGGTGTCTTTGAAATCTACAACCGAGCCCAGACAGTAAGGAGCATGTTACCAACATTTGGTATTTGGGTAACTATAGTCCAATTACAGAATCTATAGTGATAGGAAACATACTAAAAGAAAATGCCCTAAAATGATAGATAAACTGATGCTTGGAGATAAACTACCCAAAATCGCTAATCGTAAGCTAGTTAAATGCGACTAAATGTAGGTTCTAGTTAGTAAGTTTTGGTTTTGCTTCGGTATAAATGAGGAATTTTGGATTGCTTTTTCCAATCGTATTACTGTGGAGAATGGAAGCAGAATCTTGGAACTTGTCAATGCGAATATGTGTAAATTGTCCATATAAACTATTGATACAGAAGCAGGAATTATGATAGTTGATCAATTGTACTATTATCTTTTGCACCAGATGCACAGAAATAATCCATAACTGCAAAATCACACAGAGGACTCTTGAGTCGTTCCAGTTCTCTTGTATAATACATTTTGAATTGAAGGCAATCCTTCTCCAAGAAATTTGTTACAAGAATTTGCTAATTGTACATTCATCTTAGGAATGATAAGAACCAATAGTATGCCACTAGATCCCGCATCAAGACGCTTGAGAGCTAAACAGGTGGGCATGTTAATGCAAGCCTACCGGCATGCCTATGATATGGACGGTCGAAGGAACCGGCTTTCCCAAGAGGGTTTGCTCAGGCTCATGGGACAAGTGGACCCCATGTACCTGGAAAGGTACAACCATTCGACGGTGGCTAGATGGGAATCTGGTGCAACCCGACCAAACAGGGAAAGGCTAGAGGTATTTGGGAAGGCGCTTAACCTGACAGTGACTGAGATACAGGGATTGGTCTGGTTGGCTGGATTCCACGACGATTCCGAGTCAACGCAGGTCCCGGAGATCCGGAGCGAGGCCGCCGAAATCGCGCCGGAGACAAGCATAGCGGCGATCGACGAAACTGAAGAGCCGGCCAGTCATACTCCCTCGTATGCAGGCCAGGTTACCCGTTACGTTCTTGCCAAATTCGCATTGCCCGGGTTGGCAGTGGCCGCCGTCGGATACATTTTGGCCCGCTTGGGGTGGAACGCGGGATGGATCATGGCGCTCTACGTCGTGCTGGCAATTGCCTTGGTATTGGTCCAGAGTTTCCTTCGCGTGCGCCGGTCCCCTGAGCTTAGGGAAATATTTTTCATTACAGTCTTCTTCTTGCTGAGCGGGAATCTGCTCCAAGCGCCGACCCTCAGAATGGACCCGTATGGATTTTACGCTTTGGGAGATTTCGCTAATACTCCGATACCATATCTTTTGTCCCTGATCGTTAATTTGATGCTGGCACTGGCCGCGGGGCTGATGTTTGATTTCTTGTGGCGCTGGCAATATGCAAGCACACGTGGATCCAGTAACACTTACCACCGTGCCGCATGGACCTCTTTCCCGCCCCTTCTGTTCGTCTACGTCTGCGCCCTGTTTCTGTGCTGCTTGGGCACATGGGTAATATTCCTGTTTGTGTTCTCTATAGTGGGAGGCACCTTTATGTGTCTCCTTGTCCTTCACGACGAAAATATGAACTTCAACAGCTGGGAACGAAGGTTGCTGCTCCAGGGTGCAGTGGGTCTGATTCTCGTTCTCTCCGCCATTGCTGGCGCAACAGTCCTTACCATTTACCTGGTCCCCAGTTCCCTTTCCATCCCGGATCACACGCTCGTAAGATCCTGGGAGATCGATTTCGATGCCTTGGGGTATTCTCCTGACGAACTGCTGGAGAGATATCGAATCGGGGCAGCCTGGTCCGCCCTTTCTACTTTCGTCTACATGATTATTGTATTGGGGGGCAGCCTCCTCGTCACCATTTACCGCTTGGGCGGTGAGCATTCCGGCCCTCCTGCCATTGACGTCGCAGAGAAACCTCCGGCGAAGTAATCGCAGGCATGGCACTAAAATGGTTTCGGCGGAGAGGAATCTAATTCAGCCCGTTGGTTGCCAACATAAATTTGACCGCCCCTGAATGTTACTCGGTAATTTCGTGTACGGCCGCGATAGTCCAACTGAGATTTCGATGTGCCTGCGCACTACTTTTTCGCACGAAATACAATGAACCTCCTGCTCACCGTAATGCACAGACTAAGTGCCATGGCCTCTGCCGAAATCGGACAGCTATTCTAGGCTAAAGGCATTGACACTGGACTGTATCAACTCACTCAAATTGATCAGATCGCAGAGGTTTAATTCAGAAGCTGGAATTGTTTCCGACTGGAGATCATACTAATTACTTCAACAAGAGAAATGATTACTATTCCCTCATAGCTGTGTTATATGATTCTCCTGTCAATATCGAATAAGGGTTAATCCTACTTAGAATTCCTCATTTGCGGAAAAAGGCAGTGCTTGAAATTGACTGTTATTACTCAATAGATACGATTTCAACTTTGAGAATTCTAGACGGGAGACAAACAATAAGAGGAGGATGCGAAAACTCTGAGGATCAACTCAAATCGATGGTTTTACCTTCCCTCGACAGCGAATTTTCCGAGGTCAGTCCATTACACTATAACTTGCGGCCTCAGATTTGAAGAAGGGAGCCGCAATTATCAAAACCATAAGTTACCGCAGATATGCAAACAAACTAGGCCCTGAAATAGCCAAAATTCTTATACCATGGCCGATTTACCCAAGCGGATAGAACGGTACTGTGAAGGCTTGACCTTTACCCTTGTGTCTGGAGGATTGACCGCGCAGTGTTTGAGGAAATATACAGCACAGGATCTTACGGTCCCGTATGAGACCCGGGTAGTCTAAGTCACACAATGCGCTCTATCCGGCCTCCCAGAGAATTTCGGATTAATGTCATTGTGTTGAAGTTATTCGACTGAAGCAAAAGGTGAATATTCTCTTTGATAAGGATACAACTTTCAAGTACGATGTTTGACTGAATGGTAGCGAGAATTCTCTTCTGGAAGAGGGAGCCCATCGCAGCAATTCGATACGGCCGGCCTTGGAAAGCTGCTAGAGATAGATTGGATATTGCATCGCCTCGTTTCAAACACCGGTAGTCTGTCTTTCGAGAATGCAGTGCCTGATAAAGTGTTACATAAGGTGGAGGGCAGTCAGATCTTGACTACGCTATTGTTGATATACGATTTGAAAACAATATCAGGATCCCTGTGGTCCCTCAAAACAGGAATTCTTGGGGTTTGACTCAATTTGCCCCCAAGCTTGCATTTCAATTTGTGTAGGCAATAAATACGAGGCGCAGTAAGGACGCAACTTGCTTTAAAATTAAGCCCATTTGTCTGTGTGCAATGGTATCCTGTAGACCCTGCAAAAATGGAATGTGAGACAAGTGTTTAGGCAGATCGGCAGGCACCGGTTGTGTCCCGCTGTGGAGGCTGGAGGGCGCCCTGCTTGTTAGCGATCAGCCAAAATGAATCGACGTGAATATGAAATGGGAGAAATAATGGCGGACTACACTCGAATCATATTGCCGCTGGACGGGTCTGAAGCATCAGAGCAGGCCCTTCCGCACGTCAACGCGTTGGCCTCCCGGCTGTCGCTCCCCATACGGCTTCTGCACGCAGTTGAACCCGATAGCCCGACGATTGCGCAGTCCCTTTACTCTAATAGGAGGTGGGCCGAGCCGGCCAGCTTACGAGAGGTAAAGGCGAGGGAATACCTGGACAGGACGGCTGCCAGCCTCCGCGATGCTGGCTTCCGAGTTAGCACAACGGTACCTAGCCTCGAGCCTGCCAGCGCCATCGTCGAGGACGCAGCCCAAGACTCCGGTGCACTCATCGCCATGGCCAGCCACGGGCGTTCCGGCTTGGCACGCTGGTGGATGGGAAGTGTGGCCGACAAGGTACTGCACATGACGCACAACCCGCTGATGATCATTAGAGTAAACGAGGGGGGCTCAGCCGGGGGATTTCCGGCTCCAGAAAGGCTGATTGTTCCACTGGATGGCTCGGAACTGGCCGAGGTGGCCCTACCGCACGCCGCCTTTCTCGCATCGGCAATGGGATTGACTGTGAAATTGCTCCAGGTGACGCCCTCGGAGGCAGAGTATTACAGCTATATGGCCGCCGGTCCTGGTGTTGCTCCGACGACTTTGCCTTCGTCTCCGTCGATTTCGGAAATGGTTGAACTGGCCAGCAGGGATTCGCAAGGTTACTTGGCTGACGTAAGGGACAGGCTTACAAGCCAGGGGGTTTCATCGATAGAAACGCAGGTAGCGCAGGGAGCCCCCGCCGATTCGATCGTAGACACGGCGACGGAGGAAGCGGGCAGCGTGGTGGTCATGACTACGTATGGCCGTTCTGGCGTGGGACGAATGTTGCTCGGCAGTGTGGCCGAGAGGGTGGTCCGCCAGTCGGGGTGCCCAGTGCTATTGATACGCGCCGGTAGTGGTGCCTAACTGGGGATGTCCTTTGAGGGCGTTGCAGGTCGGTGCCCCCCCAGCCCGCATGACAGATTAAAGGATTCGCCCTAGCTCTCGCTCCCACTGGTGCGGAATACACAGAGACGCCGCGAATCAACGGGAAGCTTTCTCCCATACATCTATTGGAAGTGATCCATCAGCACGGCCAACTCTTGCCCGAATGGAGAGACGTCTGGTCGCACGGGGTCTTCCGTTGGAATCGCTGGCAACCCTGTCCTGAAGTCCTGTTTTTTCGTGGCTGGTGAGTTTAACATTTGACAGTGGGATTTTCCTATCAGTAAACGCTCAAGACCGTAGTGGTGTCTGCGGCTTATCGGGATGGGATGAGGATGAGAGTCCTCGTCCGGGGTAGTTGCGGGTGAGGACTAAGCACAGGGTCCACGAAATACTGGAGGTCGGTCGGAGCGATGACCGGGTCAGCCAGGCGGCTGACCTGGCGCTGATGTTGCTGATCGTCGCCAACGTTGCCGCAATTATCGTCAGCACTGACACCGACATACATGATGCTGCCGCCGGGTTCTTCCGATATTTCGAAATGGTCTCTTTCAGCATTTTCGGTGTCGAGTACCTTCTGCGGGTTTGGTCCTGCACTTCTGACCCCGTCTATGCCCACCCCATAGCCGGTCGGCTTCGTTACGTTTGCCGTCCCCTCATGTTGGCCGACGCGACGGCGGTGTTTTCGTATTTCATAATACTGTTCCTGCCCACGTCGCTGGACCTTGGAGCACTTCGGACGTTGCGGCTACTCAGTCGCCTGGCAAGCTTGGCGCGCTATTCGGCGGGAATGCAGGCTGTGGTACTTGTTGCCTCCGCCCGTCGCAGCGAACTTCTGTCGGTGGTAGGGGCGCTCTTGGTCCTGGCGTCGTCTCTGATGTATTTCATAGAACACGTGGCGCAGCCTGACAAGTTTTCCAGCATCCCGGAGACAATGTGGTGGAGCGTGATTACAGTCACGACAGTGGGGTACGGCGACGTTGCTCCGATCACTCCGCTGGGCCGCATACTGGCAGGGCTGATTGCGCTGCTTGGAGTGGGCATATTCGCGCTGCCGGCGGGCATACTGGGGTCCGGTTTCGTGGAGCAGGTGCATCAGCGCCACGCCCACTCCGCCGAAACGACGTGCCCTCATTGCGGCGGAGAATTGACGCCGAACGCGCCCCTTGCCTGATTGCGACTACGCCGCCGTTGCGCCGGAATCTAGATTCCTAGCCGCTCGTAGAGCTCGGGGTTCGCGCAGTGGACCAGGCGGTTGCCGTTTAGACCGTTTACCAGGTTCTCGGCCGCCATAATGCTCATGGCGCGGCGCGACAGCAGTGATGCGCTGCCAATATGCGGCGTAATGGTCACGTTGTCCATGAACAACAGCGGGTGGTCGTCGGGAATCGGTTCCGGGTCAACTACATCCAGACCTGCTCCGCCAATCCAGCCCTCGCTCAGCGCAGTGCACAGGGCGTCGGTATCCACGACTGGACCTCTTGATATGTTGACCAGTATTGCCGTCGACTTCATTTTCCACAATGCGTCTGTGCCGATCAAGTGACGTGTCTCCGGAGTGAGAGGTACATGGAGGGACACAAAATCTGATTTGGCCAGCAAATCGTCAAGCGTTGCATAGGTCAGGCCGTACTCCGCCTCGGCATCGGGACGGCGGTTACGCGAGTGGTAAAGGAGCCGCATGTCGAATCCCTGGGCGCGGCGGGCCATTTCCAGGCCTATCTGCCCGAGTCCCACTATGCCAAGCGTGCTGCTCTGGACCTCGTTCCCCAACCAGTAGTTCGGATGAAATGCCAGCTCCCAGTTGTTGCCTCGCACCCACTTGTCGCTCTCCACGACGCGGCGGGCGGCTGATAGCAGCAGCGCGAAGGCATGGTCAGCGACCGCCTTGGACAGGATGCCCGGGGTGCTGCCAAGAAGAATTCCTCGCCGGGTGCATTCCGGTATGTCGACGTTGTCCAGTCCAGCGGCCAGTTGGCTAACTACCCGCAGCTTGGGCGCGGCGTCCAGCAATGCGGGATCCACCCGGTCCATTATGTTGATGAGAACACCCTCGACGTCTGCCAGCTTGGATCTGAGCGTCTCAGGGGTGGGCGGCGGATCGTCGGGCCACACCTCCATCTCGGTGGCCTCCCCAATAATAGAGAGGGCGTCGTGATGCATATTTCGTGTCACAAATACCCGCGGCTGGCTCATGGCTAGTCTCCTGGGAGTCCCGTTGCCGGGCAGATTACTCCGGACCACTCCTAGTGTAGCCAATGCCCGCATCCCGCGCCAGAATCGAGTATCCTAAATGTTGGTACCTCACAAATGCCGCAATTGGAGATGGGATGGCATTGTTTTTGAATGAGCAGGAAGTTGCGGAACTCCTGCCTATGGATGAATGCATTGATGCCCTTGAACGGGGTTTCGCTCACGCCGGGGACGGCCAGGTGGACAACAAACCGAGGTCCCGCATTCGAATGCCAGGCGGATTTTTTCACTTTATGGCGGCCGCTGACGGTGGACAGGGGGTTTTTGGCTATAAGGCATATCCGTCCTTTGCGGGGCCCAACGGTTCAAAAATGCTTGTGATGCTCTACGACTACCAGTCCGGAGAGTTGCTGGCGTGCCTGGAGTCGGGGCGCCTGGGACAGATTCGCACTGGTGCGGCGAGCGGCCTTGCAACTCGCTATATGGCCCGCGAAGCTGCGGCGAGAGTGGCGGTGATCGGCTCGGGGTTCCAGGCCCGTTCCCAGCTGGAGGCGGTTTGCGCCGTGCGACCCATCAAGGAGGCGCTGGTTTTCAGTCGACGGCAGGAGCGGCGAGAGGACTTCGCCAAACGCAGCAGCGAACGTCTGGGCGTGGACGTCCGCCCGGTAGACAGCGCCCAGGAATGCGTGGAGGGAGCCGACGTCGTTATAACAATCACCTCGGCCCGCGAGCCGGTGGCCCTGGGAGAGTGGCTCGCTGACGGGGCACACGTCAACGCTGCCGGTGGCAACCACTGGCTCCGTCGTGAAATCGACGAGGCCGCTGTGCTGCGCTCCGAGATTATCGTCGTTGACGATAAGGAGCAAGCCAAAGTCGAGTGCGGTGATTTGATGTGGCTGGAAGCCCGCGGGACCTTCCGATGGGATATGGCTCACGAATTGAAGGAAGTGGTTGCGGGCCGGGTGCCCGGACGCCTGTCGGAGGCTGGGGTGACGCTGTTTGAGTCGATGGGGGTCGCTCTGGAAGATATTGCCGCCGCGGAACTGGTCTATCGCAAGGCCTTAGAGCTGGGTATAGGTCAGAAACTTCCCTTCTAGAAAATAAATCGGCAAGTGAGCGGTCTGTTGGCCTCGTCAATTCAATAGAAAAGGGGCAGACATATTATCTGCCCTCTTCACTTGACCGGTTTACCTGCGTGCCCAATCTGGGATTGAGCCCTTGGGGAACTGTCGTTAGATAGGAGTCTGTGGAAAGCGCCGGAGGGGTTCGGTTTCTATAAGCTGGTGCCGCACCCGATCCTGCTCGGTCATCGCGGGGCCGGAGACCCAGTTGTAGGCGGCCGCTAGGCCCGCCTCCATGCTGTGGATGAACCTAGACCCTGCGTCCTTAACTTCTTGTACACCCTGGTTCATGGTGACCATCTTGTCTTGCTTCCTCCTTCCGAAAAGTCTTGTTATGTTCAATACTAGGAGCGCTACTTAATTCATTAAAATGATATAGCGACCACTACATCACGTCAAGAGATATAATATGAATAACTATATTCATATTTGTGAGGGTATTATGAGAATATTGGCACTGGGGGTGAAGAACCACGCAAGGGAAAGGGGGACAGTGGGATTAATCCCGACGGCGGAAGGCGGGCATTACCCCTGAGGAGAACAGGCGTATTGACGCTTTTGCGTCTCCGAGGGAGATCTGATGAAAGTTGACCTGCAGGGATGCGGTGTCGAAGCCGCCCACAGCGGCCTGGTAGGAGGACATTTGCTCTTTGATGTCGTCGGGTGTCCCCACCCAGATGGTGCCGCTGCCCAGCAGGTTCTCGAAGTTTGCTTGGCGCAGCTTGTCTAGGTGGCTGTCGTAGTTGGGATAGTCCGCTGATGCCCTGCCCGCGCCCCAGCCGGAATCCTGCTCCGCCGCGGCGACCAGAGATGCGAAATAGGCATCAATGTTGGGCTGGGCGATACGACAGGCCTCTTCACGGTCTTCGTGGCAGAACATATGAAAGCCCAAGGCGATCCGGCCCTGCCCCGGGTGCACTGCCTCACGCCATGCCTCGCGATATACCTCGATGGCCTCTCGCATCTGCGGACCGGCGAAGGGCACGAGCATCAGGTTGTAGCCAAGCTCTCCGGAGCGACGCAGGGATTCCGGTGTCCCCAATGCCGCTGTCCAGAATGGCGGCCTGGGCTTTTGCGTAGGACGTGGCAGCGAAGTCACGTTCTGGAAGCGGTAGTACTGGCCCTCAAACGTGACGTTCTCACCCTCCAGCAACTGCCGCACGGCCTCCATCCCCTCCTCGAATCGCGCCCTGGACTCATCCATAGACCGTTCGAACCGTTGGAACTCGTGCGGGAGGAAGGCCCGCCCGAAACCGCAGTCGAGCCGTCCCCCTGAGATGGCGTCCAGCATCCCTATCTCGCCCGCTACCTTCAGCGGGTGGTTGAACACCGGCAGCACCGCGCCGGTGAGGAGCCGGGCATTCTGAGAGCGCTGAGATGCCGCCGTCAGGAACACATGGGGCGCAGGACTGTAACCGCCGTAGGGCTCGAAGTAATGCTCCACCGTGCGTACATGCGTGTAGCCAAGCTCATCGCACAGGTCCACCAGGGACAGGCACTCCGACCAGTACAGTTGGGCTGACTTTTGTTCGGGCGACACGTCAGGGAAGAACTGCAGTCCGAATTCCAAGTCACAACCCCAGCTTACCGGGATTCATGATGTTGTTGGGGTCCAGAGTTTGCTTGAGTTGCCTGACGACGTCGTGTCCCACTCCCAGCTCGCGGGCCAACAGGTGATTCAGCTTGACACCGACGCCGTGGCAGTACTCCATCACTCCGCCCATGTCCTGGGCCAGTTTGAGTACCTGATCGACAGTCCGTGCCAGCCGCTGGTGCGCCTCGGCGGGATCGCCCGACTCGGGCACTATCAGCATGGAAAACAGCTCAGGGCGGCTCCAGATGGCGTACTCTGCCACCGCTATGCCTTGCGATGCCAATATCTCCCCAGCCTGCCTGCGGTATTCCAGAACGCGCGAGGCGGGGAGTGCCAGGTGTAGGTAGTCGAAGCCACGGCGTCGTCGCCAGCGGTTCCAGCGGACCTCGCGTGGCTGGCCCAGTGCCGTCAGCTTGTAATTTTCCGCGGAGTCGCGTCGCACTGACCAGTAATGCTCGGTGGGTTCGGTGCCCAGGGAATAGCCACCTGCGGCGTCGCATACTTGCGCGGCCCGGGTGCCCTCGGCTGCCACTCCCTCGGTAAAACCCTCGAAAAGCAAATGCAGCGTTACATCGCCGTCCTCTTCGGTCAGGTCAAGCAGCGAGGGACGTATACCCAGTGCCAGCATTTCCGAAGCGGCAGCAAAGCCCCCTTCGAACGTGTCGAAACCCACACTGGCAAATTGGGCGGACTCGGGAAGTCGATAGATCCGGATGGTAGCTCGGGTTATGACCCCGAAGGTGCCTTCAGCACCGATGAACAGATGGTTAAGGTTGGGTCCTGAGGAATACTTGGGAACGTCGCGTGTTTCAATGATGCGACCATCCGGCAGCACAGCCTCCAGCCCCACCACCTGATCGCCCATTGGCCCGTGGGCGCAGGCCCGGTAGCCCACGCCGTTGGTGGAAATAGTTCCGGCAATCGTGGCGATTGGCACACTGTATGGATCATGGCCGATCATCAAGCCGTGATCCGACAGGACCGCCTCCAGATCTCCCAGAACAGTACCTGCCTCAACGCGCACCGAGAGGCTTTCTGAGTCGATGTCGAGTATGCGGTTCATCCTCTTGACGTCGAGCACCAGCCCGCCCTGGGCTGGAACCACGGCCCCCATCACACCTGTCCCTCCGCCGTAGGGGACTATCGGGACGCGCTGTTCGTTGGCCCAGCGCACGACGTTTGCCACCTCTTCGGTGCATCCGGGACGCACCACCACGTCTGCCAGTCGCTCAAACGCTTTGGCTGCCCCGAAGGCGCGACTGGGCGACAGGGAATCTCCGGTATAACGGTCGAGGGAGTCGGGGTCGGAAAGCACGTTCTCCGCCCCTGCGATCCGGGCCAAAGCCTCTACGGCCGAGCTATCCAGCATTGCTCTCACCGGAATCAAAGGGGAGTGGTTTCACCGGTGGCAGGCTGCCCATTTCGTCTCCATCGAGCTGAGCGCCGCGGAAATATTGATTGTTGCGGGGTAGCAGTCTCAGAAGCCGCTCCTGACCCTGTCTCTCAAAGGGAGTCAGATGCAACTGGTCGCTTGGCAGGTCTTCAAGCGGCACTGCGGCCAGCGCACTTGTGAAAAAGGCGGCATTTTCGACTTGAACACGTACTTCGTAAGCCTCTTTCTGGTGCTCATAGTAATTGGAATGCAAGGTTTCGAGGGATCCAAAGGCGTTCAACAGATCATTCCTGTTCATCTCTGTGGGGAGGTAGCTGACCGCTGCACCCAGGTGGTTGTGTTCGTGGTGGTTCCAGCCCATTCGTTGGCAGACTGCCTTGATGGCCTGTGCGGTCGCGCCCCACACCTTGTCGGAGGCCAGCGGGATGTCGCCCTTGTCCAATTCATCCTGAGCCTGCTCGAGCAGGGGGCGACTTATTTCTTCGTACCGTTCAGGCGGCGACGCTTTCAGGTGGTCTGTCATGCGCAATGCTCACTCTGTTTGAGCATAGCATACGGGAGCGCAATATTCAGCGGAGTCCCAGGGGCGCCCAGGGTTATCGCATTTGGCCGGTGGGATTCGGTGTCTGCGCAGGGAATCGAGTACCGCTATCCGGGGCGGGTGGACGTGAAGTGGATGCGGAGTCTGAGCGGGAAAAAGGGGACAAAATTTTCCCCACGAGTTCCCATAGATTCCCAGATTTTCCCATTTTGCCTGCTAATTCGCGTTATTTCCTATCTGCGCCACTGCTGTGGGACAAGGATTTTCAAATTCGGTCCCATTGTGTCCCATTCCTGCTTTTCCCGGCGTTTGGGCAGGCCTTTGCCTCTGCGGCTGTTGGCTGACACCAGCTGGGGCGCAGTGAGGCCTGCACAGGCATCGAACACTATTTATCGAACACATGATCCTATAATATCGAAGTCCAGATGGCTTGGCAAGCGGCCAGTGTCATCTGGATATTCAAATGCGATTGCCTTGCAGGGGCGCCGCACAGGAAAAGCCCAAGCCCGAAAGCTTTAACTGCGGAACTGCCAGGTGGAGCCGCTGGGGCTGTCCTCCACAGACACACCCAACTCCTCTAGGCCGTCGCGGATGCGGTCTGCATGCTCGAACTGTCGGGCCTGGCGCAGGGCAGTTCGGGTTTCCAGCAGCAACTCTATGAACGGCCCGGCCCCGGCGGTGTCTGCGCCGCCATGCGTCTCGCGTTGGGCGAAGGTGAGCCCGAGGATGCCCCCCAGGTGGCGGAGGCTGTCCTGCGCGTCGGCGACGGGGTGGCCGGCGTCGCTGCTGCGGTTGATTTCCCGGGCCAGGTCGAACAAGGCGGCCAAGGCTCGCGGCGTGTTCAGGTCCTCGTCCATCGCCTCGAAGAACTGGCGGCGGAAGGGTTCCGCATCCAGCTCGTTGCCCTGGCTTGCACTGCCCCGGTCGAGGGCGTGGTGCAGGCGCTCCAGGCTGCGCTCCATCGCCGCGCAGCCGTCGTCGGTGTAGGACAGCGGGCTGCGGTAGTGAGAGCTGAGGAAGTACAGCCGGATGGTGTCGGGTGAGAATTGCTGCAGGGCCTCCTCGACCGAGACCAGATTCCCAAGCGACTTGCTCATCTTGTCGCCCCCCAAACGCAGCAGGCCGTTGTGCACCCAATAGCGGGAGAACGGAATGACGCCTGTTGAGGCCTCGCTCTGGGCTATTTCATTTTCGTGGTGGGGAAACACCAAGTCCTGCCCGCCGCCATGGATGTCCAGACTATCGCCGAGGTAGGTCATGGACATGCTGGTGCACTCGATGTGCCAGCCCGGACGCCCTGGACCCCACGGACTCTCCCACGATGGTTCGCCGGGGCGGGCCCCCTTCCACAGGGCGAAATCCATGGGGTGTTCCTTATTCTCGTCGATCTCTATCCGGGAGCCAGCTTGCATGCCATCGAGTGTACGGTGGCTGAGCTTGCCGTAGCCCTGGCTTTTTTCTACGCGGAAGAAAACGTCGCCCCCCGCGGCATAAGCGTGACCGGATTCCACCAGATTGCCAATGGTCTCAATGATGGGGCCAATTTCCTCCGTTGCCTTCGGGTAAACGTGGGCGCGTCGGATGTTGAGGGCGTCCATCGTATGATAGAAATCTTCGATGTATAGCTCTGCCAGGTCCGTGGGCTCGATCCCTTGTTCCTGGGCCCGCTGGATGATCTTGTCATCCACGTCCGTGAAGTTCTGTACGTGGCGGACCTCGTAGCCGAGATGCTCCACATATCGGCGCAACACGTCAAACGCGACATAACTGAGGGCGTGCCCGATGTGGGTGGACGAATAGGGAGTAACGCCGCAGACGTACATTTTGACGGTCTTGCCGTCAGCGGGGGCGAACTCGGTGGCTTCGCCTGTAAGCGTGTTGTACAGCTTCATGGGTCAGAGGTTGGCGCGCCGCCTGAAGGGCGACGACCGTTTTCAGAATTTCGGGGAACTCCGGTTGAAAAATGCCGGGAAACCTAATCGGTTTCCGAGCCGGTGGCTTGGACACAAGCCACGGCACAGGCAGCAATCCCCTCACTCCGACCGACAAATCCCAAGTGGTCGGTCGTAGTCGCCTTGATGCTGACTCTGTCGGCCGAGACGCCCAGGGCGGCGGCGGACCGCTCTCTCATAGTCGGAATAAACGGCCCGAGCCGAGGAGTTTGCGCCAGCATTGTAGCATCAACGTTTGACAGCCGCCAACCAGACTCGCGCAATAGTCCGGCAACCTGCTCCAACAGCAGCAGGCTGGAAATACCCCGGTACTGCGGGTCGGTTGAGGGGAAATGAGTCCCTTTGTCGCCCAGATTGGCCGCACCCAGCAGAGCGTCCATCATCGCATGAACCAGAACGTCTCCGTCGCTGTGCCCCTCCAGGCCCAGATCGTGCGGAATCTCCACTCCGCCCAGCACCAGGCGACGCTCTGGGACCAGGGGGTGTGAGTCGAATCCAATGCCAACGCGAATGTCAGGAAATTCAGCCACTGGGTGTCGGCCCTACCCCTGCTCTGACTGAGGTGGAGGAAGCTGCTTGAGGAACGCCTCCGCAATGATCAGGTCGCCTGAGGTGGTAACCTTGATGTTCTCGTAAGACCCCTCGAACATTCTCACCGAGTGCCCCAGGCTTTCAACCATAGAAGCGTCGTCGGTAAAGTCCCCGACGCACCGCCGATGCGCCTCCACCAGCATGTCGTAGCGAAAGACCTGGGGTGTTTGGGCCATCCACAGTCGCGCGCGCTCCGGCGTTTCCTCTATGGCCAAGTCGGGAGCCACCCGCTTGATCGTGTCCTTGACCGGCATCCCGGCAACCGCCGCGCCATACTCGGCCGCTGCCCTGGCTCCCCTCTCCAGCATTTCGGTGTTCAGGCAGGGACGTGCGCCGTCGTGCACCATCACCAGGTCGCAGGGCGATAGAGCCAGCAGCCCGTTGTGTACTGAGTCCTGTCGCCGTGCCCCGCCGGCGCAGACTTGCATTACCTTCCGGCAGCCTCGTTGGGCCACCAAAGCCTTGCCCTGATCGACTGATTCAGATGCCAACACCAGCGCAATTTCAGAAATGACCGGTGAGGCTTCAAAACGATCAATGGTGTGGGCGATGAGCGGTATTCCCAACATCGGCGCAAACGTCTTGTCTACCCCGGCCATGCGACTGCTCCGGCCAGCAGCAACGATGATGGCGCCGATGCTCGGCCCGGGAGTTTCCCACCCGGCAGGTTCGGACCCGGCAGGTTCGAACGAAGAATGCATTTCGGTAGCCACGTTCCTGGTGTGGAGTCGCTTCACCCAACACTTGGCTGGGCAAAGATGATACGCCCCGCAGCTGTCTGCAGGACGCGTGTTACCTGGACGTCGTGGCTGGAGTTGATATAGCGCCGGCCGTTTTCCACCACCACCATGGTACCGTCGTCGAGATACGCCACGCCCTGGCCGGCCTCCTTGCCCTCCTGGACAATGTCCACACGCAGCGTTTCTCCCGGCAGGACGATGGACTTTACCGCGTTGGCCAGCTCGTTGACGTTGAGCACCTGGACGCCCTGAATTTCGGCGACACGATTCAGGTTGTAATCAGTGGTCAGGATAGACGATTTCATTCCCCGCGCCAGCTCCACCAGCATGGCGTCTACCTCGATCCCTGCGTCCACACCAACGTCCAGCACCTGCAGAGGAACCGACCCATCCTTGCGCAGCCTGCCCAGAACCTCCAATCCCCGCCGTCCGCGGTTGCGCCTGAGCGAGTCACTGGAGTCTGCGATGTGCCGGAGCTCGTCCAGCACAAACCGCGGCACCACCAGAGACCCGTTAATGAATCCAGTCACCGTCAGGTCTGCGATGCGACCGTCGATGATGGCAGACGTGTCCACCAGTATCGTATTGTCTCGTTGCTGCTTTGCCGCGTCGCCAATGGGCAAGGACTCCATGCTTGGTATGGACGTGTCCACGGCGGACAGAGCGCCTGCGGGATGCCTCTCCACGTCCAATCCGGGCATTATGGCTCGAATGTCCCGCTCTCTCTGAATACCCAGCCATATCCCACCCAGGCCGAGGAACAGGCTTATGGCCACTGGCACAGCCAAGCTAGGGGTTCCACTCATTCCATAAAATGGTATGGACACCAGCGAGGCAACCATAAGCCCGACAATGAGGCCTAGAACTCCGGCAACGAGAGTAGCTCCGGGCATATCCGAGATGTGCTTTGAGGCCTTCAGCCCCGGTCCGGTTATTAGGTACGGGACAACGACGCCTCCCACGACTACGCCGGAAGCAGCAAAGACCAATCCCCAAGGAAGGAATTGGCTGTTGGCAGAGGACAGCCCGAGCGCGAGACATACCCACCAACCCAACGCGCCAAGCCCAACGGCCGCCAGTGTCCGGAGTGTCCAGAGGACCAACAAAACAGGTACCAATCCCTAGAATTGAGTGAAGTATTGACAACGAATTCGGGCTATATTGTCACGAATTGCATTTATTTTTTACGTTGTCACTTGCGAACGTTTATCAGCACCAGATTACCATGCGAAATGCCCGTCGGCTACGAAACCAATCTCATTACCCGCCGAAATTGATTATGTCTTGTGGGATCGATTTCCTGAAAGTACCAGTGGATGCCTGTTTCGGGGAAAAGTTGCGACCATAGTGGAAGCCACCACGAAAATGGCCTTTGACCGTATCCGTTAAGAAAACTGCAGGGCGTAAAGTGCGACCGCGGTGGACGTGGCCAGGTTCAGGCTGGACACTCCTGCCGTCATGGGAATGGACAAGCGCCGGGATGCGCGGGACAGCAGCTCGTTGCTGGCACCGTGCCTCTCGGTCCCGAATGCGAGCACCGGCCCGGGCGGAACGTTTCTCCAGGGCATCGGCTCTCCCTCCGGGTCAATCGCAATGATGGCGCGCGCGCAGTCGGGAATGCAGCCGGCGCGTGCCACAGGCAGGGCAAACTGCAGACCCGCGGCGGCAACGATGGCTGAGGGATGCCACGGGTCCTGTTGGCCCGTCACCAGCACACCCGCAGCGCCGGCTGCCGCCGCAACCCGTACGGCCGCACCGATGTTGAACGTGTTGCGCGGGTTTTCCAGCAGTACCACCGCCGAGGAGCAGGATCCGGCAAGGACGTCGTCCACTCCCACGGTCGGACGTTTAGCGATGGCTATAACACCTGTATCGGGTGGCACTGGGGAAAGTTGCCGGAAATCGTCTGCAGACACCTGGATCAATAGCGCAGCCAGCCTCTCACTGGTATCGGGGGCGACATCGGAGGCCAGCCGCAGCGCGGCGTCAACGTCAGGACTGACCATTTCCAGCACCTCCGCGCCAAAACGCAGGGCATGCTTCGCTGGGTGCAGCCCGTCCAGAACCGCCAGTGAAGAATCACGACGCGCTTGGCGAAACCGGTCAATCATTGCGTGGTTGATCATGGGAGGCAGGCGCCAGCGACCCGGAGGTTTGAGGCAGCAGGAATGATCGCTCTGCTCTATTATAGGCAGGCGCACATAGGAAAAGCTCCCGGACTTCCTGGTTTAGTGAGGTCCTTAAATTCTCCCTCGAGGGAGAGGGCTGGGGTGAGGGTGAAATCCCTGGATGACACAATGTTCCCTCACCGGCGGGGACGCACCCACCCTGTCCCTCCCCCGGAGAGAGAGGGAACAACTAAGAGTCCCTCCTGGCTCCGTGTCATCCAACGATGGAGGAAATTGTCGTGGTTGAACAGGCGGAACGCATACCGCAGCCTTCCCCCGGTGCTCCACAATACCTGGAGCAGGCAATGGCATGGTCCGACGAGGTGCGCGCACGTTCCCGCGTGGCCCTGGACCTGCCCTACGGCGACGACGAACGGCAAAAGCTGGACGTCTATATGCCCGATGACGAGGCGGCTCAGCCTGCGCCAGTGCTCCTGTTTATGCACGGTGGTTACTGGGTTATCGGACACAAAGACCTGATGGGGTTTATGGCCCCGGCCATCACGCCCGCCCCGGCGCTGCTGGTCGCGGTGGGATATCGGCTGGCGCCCGGTGCCAAATACCCAGAGCCGGTCGATGACTGCCGCGCCGCCCTGCGCTGGATATACGACAACATCGCAGGCTACGGCGGCGACCCCGAGCGTATCTACGTAGGCGGCCACTCTGCGGGCGGGCACCTGGCAGCCATGCTCACACTGCAGCGCGACCGGTTGACGGCCTTGGGAATGCCCTCAGACGTGATCAAGGGATGTTTCCCGGTCAGCGGTGTCTTTGACGTTACTGAGACTCCTCCCGACCGCCGTGAGGCTTTTCTCAGGTCAGACGACGACGCCCGGGACGCCAGCCCTGTTTACAACACCGGGGGCAACGCAACACCTTTCCTTCTCGAGATCGGCAGCGACGACTTTGAGAATCTTCGCACCCAGCACTCGCGGATGCTGGAAGCCCTTCGGTCACAGCAGGGCTATGTGGAGGAGATGGTGCGCGACGGCCATAACCACTTCCTCATCAGCCTGGACCACGCCGATCCCGATAGCCCATGGGTGCGTCGTGTCCGGGAGTGGATGATTGGAAAGCCCGACTAGTCTCGCCGCCCTGCTGGATGCTGCGAGTCGGCGGCCGTGAGCAATTCGCCAATCAGCTCCCGTGGGATCAGCCAGACCATCAGGGCCAGCACCAGCAGGGCGAAGGCAATGTCGTCGAACGGAAAGAGTGGAATCAAGTC
Organism: Dehalococcoidia bacterium; assembly: GCA_965262865.1. Taxonomy (GTDB): domain Bacteria; phylum Chloroflexota; class Dehalococcoidia; order Lucifugimonadales; family UBA3495; genus VXOI01. The sequence goes on along the minus strand of OZ253565.1, from coordinate 2,516,613 downwards.
CAAGGGGCTGATCCAGTAGACCAGCACTGCCAGCGGCAGCGCCCTTATGTACCAGGGAAGCCGCCGGTCTAACACCAGCAGGCGCAGGAAGGTCAGCTTGGCCCTCAACCCAAGCCGGTGAAACGTGGCGTAGGGCTCGCGCCGCACCAACCAGAGCACCACCGCCACAGCCAGCACCGCTCCGGAAAGCATTCCTGCACCCGCGGTAATCGCCAGAGTCGTCCAGTTCAAGACCTCTGCCCTTACTCCCAATTGGCCAGCGAGCTGGCCTGCCAATGTCGTAGCACGATAACCGGCATCCCAACCCCCCACGTCCACCAGGCTCGCCCGTGCGCCCGGCCACAGCATCACAACCGCATTCGAGATCCAGGGCCCTGATTAGGGCCTGGTTACTCCCGGGCATCCAGAGTCCCGTCCACGAACCCGCCTCTCCCTTGCAATAGAGGAGGCGGAGCTGGGGTAAGAATATAGGCGTCCAACAGCACAACCCTCTGACGCCTGCCCCCTTGCCAACCCGTGTATTTCCCCCTTAATTATAAGTATATGTTTATAAGAACATTTGTACGTTCAATTAGAACGCCCACGGACGCCCAGGAGAATTCACCATCGCCCCCTCCGCCCCAGATCAGCACCCATGGCCGGAAATGACCGGAAATGACCGGAAAACTGAAATCAAGCCAGCCAGTTGACTTTACTTGAGAAGAATCCATGACACAGAGCCAGCTCAGGCGCCGCCTCGACACTCCGCAGCACAGGTACGTCCGAGATGAATTCAGCAGGCCCGGTCCGCCCGAGATCCACACAAATGAGTGGAAATGATCGGAAATGATCGGAATAACAAATTTGCCACCCAGGTGAGGCAAAGTTGACCGGGATGGTTCAGTTGCCGACAATTGGCGAACAGCCGCGCTGGCTACAGTTTGGAGGAGCGTAATGTCCATATTCCGTGTCTATGCCACCGATGATGGCGAAAGCCACATGGAGGAGCTCAAACTTGAAGATCACCCGGAACTGCATTCAATCCTGAATGTGTCCGAGGTCAAGGTTCAGTGGTGGACCGAGCCACGCACAATGGACTTTCACCCATTGCCGGACCGGCGGCTCATCATCCACCTGAGCGGTGAGACCGAAATCGCCACCAGCGATGGAACATCCCAGGTGTTTCGCGCTGGCGACGCCAGATTGATGGAGGATACATCGGGCAGGGGCCACAGCCACGTGGACCGGGGCCCCAACTCCGCCGCCTACGTTTTCCTGCAGGACTAGGCGGACAGATTCCCCTCATCCCAAGTGGCCCGGGGATGGGAATCCCAGTTTCTAATGCCTGTGGCCGGTGGAGTGCATTATCAGATTCCCCTTGGCGACCTCGGTCATTACCTCCACTGCCTCGGCCAGCGTGGCGTCGTCCACTTCCAGATGCTTCACGGCATCCAGATGGAAACGCACTCAAACGCCGCAGTTGTTCATCGCCGACACCACGTAGGCAATGATCTTCTTGGTCCTCAGGTCCAGACGACCTGCTGTCATGGTCTGCTTGTAGTGCGCCCAGTAGGACTCAAGGTGCTCGGGATTGTGGGCAACCAGTTGGAAAGTCTGGGGGACGAACTCCCAGCCCATGTCTGCCTTGATTTCTTCGTAGATCTCTTTGACTCGCCCGGTAGCCTGCTGTTCCGTTACCAGTTCGACCCTGGCCAAAATGGTCCTCCTTTCCCCGGTTTAATACGTGGCCCTGGTGCCTGTGGGGACCGATATTTTACTGGGAGATGTATTGCCTGTAATCTCTATCCCAAGCGGCAAATTCCTTCGAGCCATATTGCCCAATCTTTTATTAAAAATGTAAAATAGGGTATTATCCTTGTGTTACCGCTGCTCGAAAGGATACGGAAATTCCGCCGCGTTTCGATGGTATCTGATTAAATGGGAGAGGGGCTAATAGTGGCCCAGCCACTGCAGCCCATCACCATGCCAGACTCAAAGCGTCGAATCAAAGCTGCTCATAGTGTTTGGGCCCATCCGCAGGGGGGTCTTAAGACCGCCTTGGGCCTTTGCCGGGACGCGACCGGCCAGCGTCTTGATCGCGAACTCCCTCGTCGTCCGTTGCGTTTCAACATCGCTCCCGGTACTTGCGTGGAGCCGGTTCTCCCCCCTGCTCTGGCAACCGCCGCGAGCCTCTATACCTCAGCTCCTTTGCTGAGTATCCGCCAAGCAAGGCGTGGAGTAAGACGTGGCGCCGGCGTTTTTAGCCGCGGCCAGCGACTGATCGAACAGGCGTAGCCTTACCGCAGTAGAGCGGCTACAAGTTTCCCCGGTCGGCCCGTTACTCCCCGCTTATCCCGTATTCAGACAGCCACATATTTTCCTTATATCCGTTCAAATTGCTAGCCCGATCAGCCATAGCACCAGTAAAGGACAACGATCCGTCAATTTCAACCGGCCCAAAGCATGACCAAATATTTTGAAATAACAGGCCCGGTTGCCCCGAAGAGAGCGGAGAGCTACAGATATGCGACTCGCTAAGACAGGCAGGGGGCGTCGCCTCTGGGCGCGATGGAAGCAGTCTGTAGAGGGCTGGTCTCCCGTTGTATCCTCTTGGATGCGGGAATGGTTGCTGGTCCTGCAGCAGACCCCAGCGGCGCGCTGGCTGGCGATATGTCTCCAGTCGGCCACGGCACAGTGGGCGTGGGAACGGCGGCGAGGCCTGGCGGAAATCTCCCTCTATATCGGCGCCTACCTGGTCTATGTGTTCAGTCGCGGATTGGTCTACGACAACGTCCGCGAGGTTGGCATTCTCAACGGCGGGCGCATCGCCGACCTGCAGCATAGCCTGTGGTTCCTGTGGGAACCGGCTTGGCAAGCTTGGGCCATTGAGCACATCAAGCCATTCGTCGTTTTTCTCAATTGGACTTATATATTTACGTATTGGCCGGTGATCTTGGGACTGGCCATATTCCTGTTCTTGCACAATCGCCGGCATTATTACTACTACCGGACCGTGGTTCTCTTGAACCTCATCGCCGCCCTGCTCACATTCATGCTGTTTCCGGTGGCATCGCCCTTTGCCATCCCGGGCGTGGGACTGGTGGACACCATTCAGTCGTTTGGGCCGACACTCTACGGTTCCGACTCCATGGCCACCTTCTACAACACATCGGCCGCAATGCCCAGCCTCCATTTCAGCTGGACTGTCATCCTTGGAGTTTATTTGTGGCGTTCCCTTCCCGGCGGCTTTAAGGCTGTGGGCATCGTCTACCCTGCGCTGACCTTCTTTGCCATCACTGTCACCGGCAACCACTTCATCCTCGACGCCGTCGTCGGAGGCGCTTTGGCCGCGCTGTCGTTCGGAGCGGTGGAGGGATACAGGATGGCAGTCGCCAGGGTCAAGGTCGAAGATGCCAAGGCGGCTTGGTCGGTTTTCCTGCGCAGGATAAAACAGCTGCAGATTTCCAAGACACTCAGCCGTTAGCCGGGCTGATCAAATTCCTGCCCGAGACGTGCTACACGGAGGTGGTGGGCCGTCGCCGGGTTTGCAGGTAGAACGCTCCCATCGTTCCCACTACCGAGCCGCCCGTCGCCATCCAGAAGACCCACTTCATCGCCACGTAGTCGGCTATCAGGCCGCCAATGGTGGGAGAGATGGTACTGCCCAGCCCAGCCCCCACCGACATCACCGCGAAGGCCGCAGCCGAGAACCGCACCGGCACATAATCGCCCGCCGACGCCGCGCATATCGTGTATGTCGCCCGCAGGGTCACCCCCATCAGAATCGAGGCCATCAGGTAGGAAACAAACCCCGGTACGATGGCCAGCAGTACGAAAGATGCTCCCTGCACGACGAAGGAATAGGCGAATGCCTGGCCGCGCCCCAGCTTGTCGGACATCCAGCCCCATAGCACGCCGCTTCCTATGCTCAGGACGCCGATGAGGACGACCAACTGGCCGACGGTAGCCAGAGATACGCCGTTTTCCTGGGTTAGGTAGAGGCCGAAGAAGGTCGTGAAGAGGTTCTGCGCCCACCCCGATGTGAAGGCTATCAGGGTTATCAGCCACACGGCGGGATGCTTGAACGCCTCGACCGGCCAGGCGCTCCTGGTTCTGTCCAAGGCTCTGCTGCCGACCGACCCGGCCCGGCGATTCCCTTCCAGGGGTTCGACAGGCCGTTCGCGGACGAACATTGCCGAAACCACTCCCACAACCAGCACCAGGACGCCAAACAATTGCCAGCTATGCCGCCAGCCGTCGTCCCAGTTCGACCCCGTGAGAATCGGCACAAACACACCCGCGATTATGAAGGCGATGCTGCCGCCGGCCGCCGCCAGTCCGGCCGCTAGCCCCCGGTCGCGCATCAGAAACCAGGCAGACAGCAGCCCCATTACCGGAGTTAACGCCGCTCCGCTGCCGACTCCCATCAGCAACGCGGCTGCCATGGCGATTCCGTAGCTCTGGGCAAACCCCAGAAACACCATGCTGACGCCCACGGCCAATGTGCCGACGGCAGAGATGGTGCGGCTGCCGTAGCGCGGTGCCAGAGTGCCCGAGGCCAGGGAACTGCCCATCCGTATCGCCGCGGAGGTGGTAATCAGCAACCCTGCCTCGGTATGCGAGAGGTGGAGCGATTCCTCCATGGAGGGTAGCGTGAGGCTGAATCCGAACTGAACAAACCCGGTGGCCAGGTTGATCAGGAAGGCCACCAGCAACATGACCCCGGAGTAGGATCGGAGCCAGTAGACGGAGGAGATGTTGGCTAAAATTGAATGCACTGGTGGCTCACTACTACGTTCCCTCATCGAGGGCGTCGTAGTTTCCTCTGGGAGCGCAAGCGTAGGGCGACAGCGAGTAGGCTCTGCTGTTCAACAGCCGTCAATCGACCAGTGAACAGCAGAGCAACTGCAGCTTTTGAACACTCTCGTTGCTATGGGCCGGGTGACTGTGAGCTGCCGTCTAGCGCAGTGGCCGGAAGAAGTTGCGGACGTCCTCTACCAGCAGTTCCGGCTCCTCCAGTGCCGCGAAATGGCCGCCGCTGGGCATGACCGTCCATTGCTGGACGTTGTAGGAGCGCTCGGCCCACTCGCGGGGTGCGCGGCTGATCTCGGCGGGGAACACCGCGACGCCCACCGGCACGTTAATGCGCTCGCCCTGGGCAAAGTCCCACGGCTTGCGCAGGGTCTCGTAGTACAACCGGGTGGACGAGTTGATGGACTGCGTTACCCAGTAGATGGTGACGGTGGTGAGCAGTTCGTCCTTGGTGTAGCTGGACTCAACGTCGCCGTGGCAGTCGCTCCAGGTGCGGTACTTCTCGACGATCCAGGCGCACAGCCCAGCTGGGGAATCGTTGAGACCGTAACCAAGCGTCTGCGGCTTGGTGCCCTGGATGTGGGAATATCCGCCCTCAGCGGCCAACCACTCTTCACGCTGCCTAAGCAGGCCCCTCTCAGCCTCGCTCAGAGGTTGTGAGCCCGGCCCCATAAAAGGTGTGGGGCGAGTCACCGACGTGGTGTGTATGCCGATGCAGTGGTCGGAGTGTGAGTGTCCCAGGCGGGCGGTGACACTGGCGCCCCAGTCACCGCCCTGTGCCCCGTAGCGGTCGTAGCCGAGCTGCTCGTGCATCAGCTTGGCCATCACGTCGCCTACCGCCAGCACGTCCAGTCCTCGCTCCTGCGCAGCGTCGGAGAATCCGTAGCCGGGCATGGAAGGTGCGACCACGTCGAAGGCGTCGGCCGGGTCGCCGCCGTGAGACGCCGGGTCGGACAGCAGTGGGATGACCTTGTGCATTTCGAAGAAGGTGCCCGGCCAGCCGTGGGTGATGACCAGGGGCAGCGGGTTTGGCCCTTTGCCCTTCTCGTGGATGAAGTGGACCTGCCGTCCGTCTACTGGCGCTTTGAAATGAGAGAAGCTGTTGATCAGCGCCTCCTGTCTCCGCCAGTCAAAGTCGTTCTTCCAGTACTCCACCAGTTCCTTGATGTAGTCCATGTTGGAGCCGTATTCCCAGCCTACCCCAGGCAGTTCATCAGGCCATCGCGTACGTTCCAGCCGGGCCTTGAGATCGTCCAGAACCGAATCAGGAATCTCGATCTTGAATGGTTCCACCGCCATCGTCTCATCTCCTGATAAATACTTAAATGGAGGGAGAAAAACCTCATCCCGCAGAATCTAAACCCCTCCCCCTCAAGGGGGAGAGGTTTTCTCTGGTTACCCCGGTAGCAGTGCCTCTGTGCGGTTGGAGGGCAGATCGGGGTCGAAGGCGTTGATGACGAAGGCCAAGAAGCTGTAGTTGCCGATTACCAGGGTGAGTTCGATGAGGCCCTGTTTGCCGAACTGCTCCAGGGCGTCCTGGAATGCTCCGCGCCCCACCTTGCGGTCAGCGAAGAACTCGCCGGCGTAGTTGATGACGGCCCGCTCTAGGTCGGTGAGTGGTGGCAGCTCCTTACCGTCGCGGATGGCGTTCACCACGTCGTCCTGCACACTGGCGGCGCGGGCAGCACCGGCATGGGCGTTCCAGATGTGCTGGCAGTCGTATTCCCGCGCCGCCAGCAACATCGCCAACTCCAGGGCCGCGGGTGGGAGCGAGGACTCATTGCGGAGGTAGTTGTTGAGGGCGGTTGCGGCCTGGTGGGCCTTGGGCACGTGGATCAGCACAGAGCCGGGGCCGTAGGATGGGACGCCGCCCAGGTTCTGCACCATCTGATCGAATTCGGCGACCTGGTCCTGCGGGACATTTTCTCTCGTTGCGGCGGGAATTCTCGCCATTTCAAACCTCCTATTCGGTCGGGAAGGACCAAACTAACCCTACGCGCCGCAATCAAGCCTTGTCAATCGAGCATCGGAGCTCTGTGCGCCCGCGTCTCGTGGCAGGAGGACACCCGCTATCAGCAGCGCCCAGCTAGCCACGGCGCATATGATGAAACCAGGATAATAGGAGCTGAAGGTGTCATACAGCCAACCCACGAGAATCGGGAAAATGAACATCCCGAGACCTGAGAAGGTCATATACGAACCCCATACCGCTGCCACCCGCTCCGGAGTCGCTCCGGCCAACCTCATTGGAATCGTCAGCAGAGCTGGGACATAGAACCAGGATCCTATGCCCAGCACCACAACCGAGGCATAAATTCCCAGCACATTTCCGAAAAGGAACGCTCCCAGCCCGCCCAAGATTGCCATCACTCCTGAAAAAGCCATGACTCCGCGGTAGGAGAAAAGAAAGTCGCCTAGCCCTCCCAAGCGCCTAAATGCCTCCCGGTATGACTCAAAGAGCAGAGGAACTGCACCTCCCGACAGCACCGCGAATATGCCGACAAACGGCAAGATACTTGTAATAATTCCGGCTTCCGAAAGAGAAATGCCACGCTCTTCGCTGTAAAAAGTAGGAAGCCATGTAGTCAGTGCCGTGTATTGAATAAATATTCCCGCGTCGGCTGCGACCAGAAGCGCCACAGCCCTTCCGCGCAAGACCCTCAAGACCTCTTGAATCGAAATACCCTTTGAATGGTCTGCCGTGTTCTGTGTATCTTTGGGCGCCAACGGCCATAGTACAGTTCCGATGATTCCGATGCTTGAAAACACCGTGAGTGTCATTTTCCAGCCCAGCAAATCGGCCAGAGGAGCCGCACCGGCCAAAGAGGCCGCAACACCTGCACTCAAGATGGCGGTATTGAGCGAGTTGACAATCAGCATTTCTTTGGGCTTGAACCATTGCATCACCAGCGGCCCAGTCGCGACTACCATGAGCGCAAGTCCTACTCCATAAGCCAAGCGCAGGAACAGGAGCACATAGAGGTTGGGCACAATTGGGGCCAGGGCCAGCAACGCCATAGCCAACCAGGCCAACATGTAAGCCCGTTTCACACCGACGCGGGCGATCAGTATACTGCCGGGCAAACCAATGGCAGCCGCTATCAGCATGGGAAGGGATACCAGCATCCCCGCCGCCCAATGGCTGATCTCGTATTCCTCAATGGCCAGCGGAAGCAGGGGTGAGAGGGCGAAAAGGTTCAGCCCAGCGGCCAGATGGGCGGCCAGCGTCATGACCGCCATAAACAGGCGAGCCCTGCTTGTACCTGGAGCGGATGCCTCTGCCGCTAGCTGAATAGCCGCACCCCTTCAGAAGGTGTCACCGGGGCGATGCAGTCGGGGCTCTCGCTGCGGGCGCTATTCACCACTGGAGATACCTCTCGGACAACAAGCAGTTCAGTTGGCGCAGGTCCGAGCAACGGTTCTAGGTTGGATGGCGTGTCGGTCATTGGGTCCAGCCACAAAGGTTCGGTTTCGGAGGACAGTATCACCGGCATTCGGTTGTGCACTGGCTCCATGAACGAGTTGGCCGCCGTTGTCAAAATGGTGCAGGAACGGACCCACTCGCCATCTGGGGATTTCCAGCTCTCCCACAGGCCGGCAAATGACATGGGTTCTCCGGATTTTTGAGTGAAATACAGTGGCACCCGCTTTTTGCCCTCTTTCCTCCACTCGTAGAAGCCGTCTGCCAGCACCAGGCAGCGTCGTCGTCGAAAGGCGCTGCGAAATGCGGGCTTGGCCGCAGCGGTCTCGCTCACGGCATTGATCATCCGGTTGCCGATCTTGATGTCCTTGGCCCACGACGGCACCAAGCCCCAACGCATCATCTCGCCCTGCCGGGTACCGTCGTTGGTCACGGCGAGCACCTGCTGAGTGGGCGCGATGTTGAATCGCGGCTGCAGCTCGGACGACTCCATCGCGAACCCGAACCCGAACCTGAACTGCAGATCGCTTACGCTGGAGATTAGCGTGAACCTGCCACACACGACGGCTTACTCCAGAGATGAGATGCGCTACTGCTGGGCAATTTCCAGCAGCCGGCCTTGCCTATTCCACCACTTCGCGGAACTGCTGAATGGCACTTATGTGGTCCTGGGGGGATTGGTATCCCGCTCGCATGGTGTTTATTGAGATATGCGTGGCTCCGAGGTCGCTCCAAATCTCGGTCTGCGCCTGCCAGAGTTCCGGGTCGCCGTCAGCGGAGTTGATACGGGGTTCCATGGGGATGTCGGCAGCATTGCGGCCTGCGGCCTCAGCGAAGACCGCAAGACGCTCCAGAACGGCCGGTGCGTCGTCGGGTCCGACCTGCGGGAACCAGCCGTCGGCCAGACGGGCGACGCGTCGCAGCACCCGGTCGGGTGGGGACGGGTTGACCCGGGCGCCGGCGCCCATCCAGATGGGGATGGGCCGCTGGACTGGCAACGGATTGATGCCGGCGTTGGTGATGTCGTGGTATTTGCCATGGAAGTCGATAACGTCGTTGGTCCACAATTGCCGCAGAACTTCTATCTGCTCCGCCTGCCTCGCGCCACGGGTGTGGAAGTCCTCTCCCAGCGCCTCGTACTCAACGTGGTTCCAGCCGACACCCACGCCAAGGCGCAGCCTCCCGTTGCTCAACACGTCGCACTGGGCCGCCTGCTTTGCCACCAATGCCGTTTGGCGCTGGCCGAGGATCAGTACCGCCGTCACCAACTCGATGGACGTGGTAATGCCCGCCAAGTAGCCGAACAACACGAACGGTTCGTGGAACATGCTCTCCAGCACATAGCCACCCTGCCAATTAGCATGCTTTGTGGTGTCGGCGCCGAGCACGTGGTCGTAGACGATCAAGTGCGAGAAACCCAGCCCTTCAGCTGCCTGTACGTAGTCCCGGACGGCTGCCGGGTCGGCCCCGATCTCGGTCTGGGGGAATACAACCCCTGCTTTCATCGTTGAACTCCTAGGCGGCCTTTTCCTTGGCCTTGAAGTGGGGAATAACGTGCTTGCCGAACATTCGTAGCGTGTTCATGGTTTCTTCGTTGGTGGCCGGACCGATTGCGCTGAGGAAGAAGATCTGTTCTATGCCCATGGCCTCGTAGTTTTCAACGAACCGTATACAGTCATCAGGCGTGCCGACGCAGAAATTGGCGCCGCGCTCGACAACCTCCGACGGCGTGGGGTCGCCTTCATGGGGACCGGCGGCCAGGCGCATGTCCCGTTCGTAATAGCCCTGGTAGTCGGGCGGCACCGATGCAGGATCCACTCCTCGCCAGACCAGCCGTGCCCGTTCCCTTTGCTGGTCCAGGTACCAGCTGATCAGCTCAGTACCGCGAGACTTGGCGACCTTGGCGTCCTCGTGGCAGAACCCTGCGGTCATCAACGCGTTCTGGCTGTTGATCGTCGGGCCGTGAGCCCCGTTCAGGCTCTTTTGGTACAGCTCCAACGTGCCTGCAACCCGGTCTGGGCCACCCTCGCTGCCCACCAGGGCGCCCAGGCCCAGCTCGCCGGCGCGGCGGGTGGTCTCCTCGCTGGCACAGGCTGACCAGAGGGGCGGATGCGGCTTCTGTAGGGGCTTTGGCAGTACCTGGCGTGGCGGAATGTGGAAATACTCGCCGTCGTGGCTGATCTCTTCCTCGGTCCAGATACGTGGTAAAACCTGGGCGAACTCCTCCCACATTCCGCGGGTGTCCTCTAGTGTTGTACCGTACGGAGTCAGCTGGTAGGGATATCCGGTCCGACCCAGCCCCACGTCAACGCGTCCCCTGCTGAGAATGTCCAGCGTGGCCATCCGGGCCGCCGTGTGCAGCGGGTGGTGGATGGGCGCCAGCACGACTCCGATACCCATGCGGATGCGGGATGTGCGCTGGGTCACCGCAGCCAGTGTCAGATCGGGGGCGCTGTTATGCGACCACACCGGTCGGAAATGGTGCTCCGAGAACCAGACGCTGTCGTATCCCATCTCCTCGGAGAAGGCTATCTGGTCCAGCGCCTCCCAGATGCGCCGGGCCTCGCTTTCCTCATCCCAAGGCTTCGGCACTTGGATCTGGTAGAAGAGTCCGAATTTCATTAGCGAATACCGCCCATTTCGAAAACTGTATGGGCGCCATTATAAACGCAACAGGATGCGTATAGGAACGTGGCCACAAGGATTGTAGTACCACCAAACATAGATGAAAACAAGGGGAAGCTCATGGAGCCGGTGAGGGGATTCGAACCCTTGACCTGCGGTTTACGAAACCGCTGCTCTGCCACTGAGCTACACCGGCTTTAGATATGATGATGAGGGTTTTCAGTCGGGCGGAGCTATATTTGCCATTCTTTTGCCATTCCTGTTTCTCCACTCGGACTCAAAATGCCTCACTGCGTCTCCCTGCATTGAAGGTAACAGGTGGGAGTACAAATCACCAGTGATCCCGATGCTTCTGTGCCCCAACCGCTCCGAAACAACCTTGACGTGAATGCCTCTCGAAAACATCAGGGAAGCATGAGTGTGGCGTAGGTCATGAAGTCTCAGTCCCTCCAGCCCTGCTTTTCGGGCAGCCTTCCGAAACCATTTGCTGACGAGGTCGGGATCGAGAGGAGACCCATCAGAATGGCAAAAAACGAAATTGCCATTCCCAGCCGTCTCTGGATTTCTCTCCCGGTAGGCTCTCAAGGCATCGACTGATTCTGCAGGCAGGTCAACTACTCGCCCATGCCCATTCTTGGGTGCCTTCAATTCTGTTCCACCGGATGCCAGTTTGATCAGCGCCCGGCGCACGGATAGAGTGCCGCCGGGAAAATCGATTTCTCTCCAAAACAATCCCAGTAGCTCAGACCTTCGTAACCCGGTCTGAATCGCCAGAATGACTAGAGTTCGGAGCAGGTCATCAGTTATTTGTTCCAAGAAAGCATGGACCTCGTCCCAGTCCAGAAACTGGGCCTCGTACTTCGTCGTACGCGGCGGCTCCACAGCATCGACCACGTTCCTTATTACAACTCCGATCTTGACTGCATCATTCATCGCCTTGGATAGAACCCTATGAGCTTGGAGCACAGTTGTCGGTGATAGTGGTCCTCCTTTGCTGCCGCCGTTCTGAAGAAGCTGCGCTTCCATTTGCTGTACGTGTCGCGCATTTAGTTTTTCAAGGGGAATTCCCCCCAGCTTGGGGATAAGGTAGCGATCGAGGTTGCCCCTGTAACTCTCGAACGTGCGTCTAGAAACACGCGGCCCGGCAGAATCCGCAATCCATTGCTCGAGGTATTCAGCCACCTTTAAGCGAGTGGGCTCCACGAAGGTACCGGTGTCTAATTCGCGCAGCAATTTGGTCAGTCGCCGCTGGGCTAAGGCCTTGGTTCCCTTCACCGATTCAGAGTAATAGCGCTTTCCCCCAGTTTTTGGGTCCACACCGGTGTAGATCTGGACGGTCCAGGAGTCCTTCCTGACTTTCGAACGCTGTCTGACTGTTCCACGTGCCATGGCCTACCTGCTAGTGAGAGGTGTCTTGTGTGATTGGCCAACGATTTGGGCTAAAGGAAGCTCTTTCGAGGGCGCAACAGTTACCTACCCGCCGTGCTCGACGGGAGTCTCTGATGGAGCTCCTCCACGGTGCGTTGGGCCTTATATTCAGTTTAACCACGCCCCATTGTTCCGGCAAGGAGACGAGCGTCACAACGCGGGGAAAAAGTTCTGCAAAAATTGGGCGCCCAGCAGCCGGCACGTCTACATTGCCGACTGTATGAACTTCACCAACTGACGGCTGGATAACCGGTGCACTGGCTTGTAAGTAGCTCAGGCCGATGTCAGCAGATACCTGCATCACATGGTGGGAAACCGCGAACAGGTCGATGGCCACCGCGCGCACGCGCTTGCCGGAGGTTGCCGCAGCGCACTGCCTGGGCTTGACGCCCGGAACCGACGTCGCCGACGCTGTTCAAGGCCACGCTGAGGCGCCTGGCCAGGGAGCTCGGAAGACCGAGAAAACAGGCTAAGGACCTGAGCGGCGAGGCTCTGTGATCTACGACGATTAGTCTTGCATTTCCAGTTGCTTCAGCGGAAAAGTTACGGTTGGAATCGTAGACCGACTACGAACTGTGGTCTACTTCGCGCTCAACTCTGGGTTGCGCCGACCTGGTGGCCAATCCTGCCGGAAAGGGACGAATTTGAGCATAGCCTGAACTCCGCCCACCGTAGCATCACGCCGCCATGCCAGAACCGGGGGCCAGCGAAAGATGAGCGAAAAACTGTTCGGATACGCCCGCGTGTCGGTGGCGGCGCTGGACCGCTTGGGCCGGTCGCTGACCGAGGTTTGGGTGCTGCTGGGATGGCTGCGGGAGAGCGAAGTCGAAATCATCAGTCTCCGGGAGTTCATCGACCAGGACAGCGCTATGGGGCGGGCGATGCTGCACCTAGCCATCGTCTTCGCAGGGATGGAGCGCGACCTGGCTCGGGAGAGAACGCTGGCGGGGCTGGAGCGGGTAAAGGCGATCGGCATGCACCTCGGCCGGCGCAAGGAGGTCAGCCGGAAGCGAGCCGAGGAGATACAGAGCATGTGCCAGCGCGACGGCCTCTCGTGGGGCCGCATCGCCACGACAACCGGGTTGCCCTCCAGCAGCGTGCGCCGGATCTGCACCTGGAATCTCGAACAGATAGCGCCGACGGCCTTTGGGAAATGATAGCCCGCCTGCCAAGTCGTCGCCGGGGCTGGCCGGAGCCGTGCGGCCTGGGCAATAATGGGCAACGGTTACGGTTTAAGCACGACAAAAATGTGAAGACCATACCGGCGAACACCTCTCTGTCCTCTGGGCAAGGTTCTGAAATGGCAAAGTCCATGGCAGCCAGCCTGACCGCCGCAGTCCGACGCGGCTATGACGCCGCCCGCCGGTGCGACGGCTACGGCAGTCATGCCTACTGCGATCCTCGCGAACATACCGCGTCGGCCCTGGAGGCGCTGTACAACCGCGCGGTCCGCTACCGCGTCGGAGTTGGTGGGGTGGAGTTCCTAACCGGCGGCGCGCCCACCGCCGACGTCATGGAGTACGCGGACGGTTCGATGGCCTTCAACCCCACTGTTGGATGGGGCAAGGACGGACTGGCCTACTCCATCCGGTCGGCCCTGGACCGGGAGCACGCCTGCCGCGCCGCCGGATGGGACAGCACGCCGGACGCTGATGAAGAAGCCGCCTTAAGCACCGGCTGTTTGCGCGCCTCCGGACGGGATATTACCGATGTTGGACTCAACCCCCAGCACGGCCATCAGCAGAGGCCGACCGTGCGAAAAGGGGCCGGTTTGACGGGAGCTGGGCAGGAAGGTCCCCAGGGTGGATGGCGCCTTGAGCAGGCAGCCGGGAGCGCAGGCCGTCCCGCCGGTGCGCAAAACGTCGGTGTCGTCGATGCAGTCGTCGCCGGCTAGGGCGGAGGCCACCAGCGTCATCAGTTTGTTGCCGGTGTTGGCCCGGCCAAGGGCATCGCCCACGTCGAGGTGCAGTTGGGGCAGGGCCAGGTGCAGGGCCCGGCTGGGCGATGGCCGCCAGCCTGCTGATCTGCTCCTCAAAGCCCCTGGGCCGGCGGCAAGGGTGTCAGCCGGAAGCGCGGGCCCAGGAGATACAAACATGCGCCAGCGCGTAGGCCTCCAATGGAGCCGTATAGCCACGAGAACCGGGTTGTCCTCCACTGGCATCCGCCGGATCTGCACCTGGGATCTGGAAGAGATAGCGCCGATGGCCCTCGGGGAAGGATAACCGGCCCACCAGGGTGTCGCGGGAGTTGGCCGAGCCGTACGGACTGGGCGACAATGGGCATCGGTTACGGTTTAAGGGTTACTCGGAAGACCCCGCCAAACCGGGCGGCTGGAGTTCCGTCTTTGGCCGTTCAGCATGTGCGATTTGTTTTTCTTCCGTTCAGGTTCGTTCCCGGAACAAGATATGGTTGGCTAGCTCGTACCGTTCGGCGGATTGCACTCTCAACAGTTGAGTAATGGCGTCCTGCGCCTGTTCGATGAGGTTGTTGGCCTCGTTGGTCGAGAACCGTGATTGGGGGTCGTAGTCGGCTGAGTGCCGGCGTTCCTGGAGGTAACGGAAGGAGCTTCCGAAATCGCGTATTGGCGCGCTGAATCTCGTCAGCTGGGTGTCCGCCAGTTGACGGTAGGTGGTGCGGTGTTCCAGTGCGCGGTAGGCCAAAAGCCAACCTCTGGATGCCTGAAGTTGCGGGTCGCTAGCCATGGCGTCGGCATTGCTCTCGCTGAGGGCGTGGAACATCGCGTAGTATGCTGCACTCACCGCCTTGCGGCGGTGTTCGTTGGCGGTTTGCTGGTCGAGTGGGAGGGTGGTATTCGTGTTGGTCAGAGTTCTGCTGACTGCGATCAGTGTCTGCCAGCTCATGGGTTGTGGTCCGCTTGGTTTCGTGCGGCCAAGAGGTCTGACCACGGCCCGTCTTCGCTGATGTCGGCGTATGAGTGGCCGATGAGGCATTCGATGCCGTGTTCGAGGAGCTCGGGTCGCATCTTGCGGTAGAGGCTCACCATGGTTTCCGGCGACGGCGTATGCTGTTGGCTGTCGTACAGAACGTAGACTTGGAAGTATTGGTCACCGTACTGGCCGGTTCTGGACTCTGCTACGACATCGTCGAAGATGAACTCGCGTTCCAGTACCCGGCGGGTGATATCGGCTACGGTGTGGGATGGTGTGGCTTGGGCGTTCATCGTTCAGCGTCCTCCGCTGGTTGTTGGTCGGCGAAACAATGCGGTGCGCTTGGTAGGTACAGGTTACGTGTAACAGCCCCGTGTCTGCAAGTGTGATGGCCCACCCGTGGTCGCACTCAATGAGAGCTCTGTTCGGCACGGGCATCTCGACTTCGTGCTCAAAGGTGTTGCCTGCTACCCACTTGAGAGGGGAACCTACGCCGGCGGGGTTGTCGGTGTGGCAGGCCAAGGTCTGACCCCGCGCCTGCGGAGTGTACTGATTATATTTTCGTGTTTGTCATATTCTTACTCTAAAAAACCGACATTGCGAGGCACAGGCGATGGAAACCAAGAAAAAGCGACTCACCTTGGACCTGGAGCCCAACTTCCAGCGTCGGCTAAAAGCCATCGCCGCACTCAAAGGCGTCAGCATGCGAAGGTACTGCCAAGATGCCATTGATCGGGAGTTAACGAAGGACGAAGCCAACGGGATGGGCGGACTGTTGTCTGACAAACCGGACCATGAGCTTTTTGCGGAGCTCCGGCAAGAGATATTTGGGGGCAAGCCCCTCCCTGGGAGTTCCGCCGACTTGATCCGGGAGGCCCGTGAGATCAGGGATGCCGAAATCGAGGCGTGGGCGTGAGCGGTTCCGTCGTCGATGCAAGCTTGGCGGTCAAGTGGCTGGTTGAAGAGGATGATTCTGACAAAGCCCACGCCATCCTTCAATCCTGGGTTGACCAGGACATAACCCGTATCGCCCCGTATCTCATGTCGTTCGAGGTCGCCAACACTCTCCATCGGCGCGTATTGCGCGGCGAGTTGAACGTCTCCGACGGTACTCGCATGATCGCACGGCTGCTTGAGTCGCGGGTCGAACTACATCAGCCGTCAAACCTCCACGTCAGGGCACTGCAACTTGCAAGTCAACTCAGGCAGAATGCGGCCTACGACGCCCACTACCTGGTGCTGGCTGAAAGTGCCGGTTGCGAGTTGTGGACAGCTGATGAAAGATTCTACCGGACGGCAAGCCCAAGTGTTGACAACGTGCGCTGGATCGGGGAGTTCGGTGCGCCGGTGTAGCTGATAGGAGCGATCCATAACGTTGACACCCCGGAGGGCTCTTTCTTCCTCCGGCCTGCCCCATTTCATGGAGACCCAACGACTCAGAGGGCCTAAGTGTCCATTCAGATCGACTACAACGACCCTCGGTACTCCCAGGCCGCCGCCGAGATTTTGCGGCGGCACGACAATGGCGAGCCCGAGGCTAACATCACCAGCGCAGTACGCGATTTCCTTATCGTCACAGGACTGGTAAGGGCCGATGAGATCGTTGAAGAGAACCCTCCTGCATATGGCTCGCGCCGCGCCGTGGACCTCGCCGCCCTCGACACGTTCATAGAGTTCAAGCGCAGGGTCGGGACCGCGGGAGGCTTCAACCCCAATGTCGAGTACGTTCAGCAACTCGACGACTACCTTGAGCAGTCCGAAGAACAGAGCCGGATGCGCATGGGTATCCTCACGGACGGAAAGCGATGGCTGCTTCGCTGGCCCAATGCCGGTCCGGTCAGGACGGCCCTACCCTACGCCTTCACGCTGGAGGACTCTGACCGGTGGATTACCCTCTTCGAGTGGCTCCGCGATCATGCTCTCTCAGCAGAGGCCGACAAGCTGCCGTCCCGCTCCGCCATCGCACAGCACTTCGGCCCTACGGCTCCGTCGTATGAGCGGGACATAGCAGCCCTCAAGGCCCTCTATATCCAGCACGCCGACTCCAGCACCATCAAAATCAAGAGACAGCTGTGGGAGAACTTGCTCACGGCAGCCCTGGGTGAGATTGCGAGGTCCAGCCCTCAACTAGACGACCTGTTCGTGCGACACACCTATCTGAGCGCCGTCATTGGCATGGTGGTTCAAGCCTCCTTCGGCAGCGACATCAAGCGGCTGGCAGAGAACGATCCGGCGGACCTGCTCCTTGGACGTGACTTCCGCGGCAAAACCGGCCTTCAGGGGGTCGTGGAGTCGGACTTCTTCGCCTGGCCCACCGAGGTGGGAGGGATGCCCCTGTTGAGGACCCTGGCCCGGCGCATAGCCAGGTTCGACTGGCAGAAGGCGCCCAATGACGTTGCGGCCATCCTCTACGAGACCGTCATACCGCCCCATGAGCGCCGTCAGCTTGGCGAGTACTACACCCCGGACTGGCTGGCGCGCGCCATAGTCCGGGAGGTAGTGACTGACCCCCTGGACCAGTACGTCCTCGACCCGGCCTGCGGCTCTGGAACCTTCGTCGCCGAGGCAGTCACCCACTTCCTTGAGGCCGCCAACGAGACTTCCCTGGACCCCAAGGAAGTGTTGGAGTGGCTGCGCCTTTCCGTTGCCGGCATTGACGTTCACCCGGTCGCGGTGCACTTAGCAAGGGCCGCATGGGTGTTGGCAGCGCAGCCCGCTATAAAAGCTGCGGTCGAAGAAGGCTTCGCGGCCAACGTCACCGTCCCCGTCTACCTGGGGGACGCCCTCCAACTTCGATTTCGCACCGGCGACATGTTCGCCGAGCACAACGTTACGGTCCAGGTGGAGGATGAGGAGAACACAGAGTTGGTCTTTCCCGTGAGTCTGGTGGAACGGGCCGAGACCTTCGACGCGTTGATGAGCGACGTTGCAGAGGCCATAGAGAGGGGTAACGACCCGACCCTGGCCCTCGACGACCACGAGATCACGGAATCTAGGGAGCAGCAAACCCTGAGAGTGACTATTGCCGCCATGCAGCGGCTGCACGCCGAGGGCCGCAATCACATTTGGGCCTACTACACCCGCAATCTGGTTCGGCCCGTGGCCCTGTCGCGCCGCAAAGTGGATGTAATCGTAGGCAACCCGCCATGGCTGATCTATCGGAACACCGCCAGCACCCTGCGGACAGAACTGGAACGACAGAGCAAGGATTTGTACGGCATCTGGGTCGGTGGCAAACACGCCAACCACCAAGACATATCTAGCCTGTTCTTTGCCCGTTGCGTTGACCTGCACCTGAAAGATGGTGGTGCTATTGGCATGGTGATGCCCCACAGCGCCCTTCAGACGGGCCAACATACCAAGTGGCGCACGGGCGCATGGCAGACGAAGCCGATTGGCAGGGGAAGGAACCGCACTCCGGGCCGTGTACTGTCGGTCGAGTTTGACCACAAGATGGCTTGGGACCTAAACCAAAGCCAAGGTGGGATGTGCATTTGCCTGAGGCGAGGAATCGTGCTGGGAATTCGGCAGCAGTGCTTCGGCCCGTGACTGCAGTACCGTCCGGCAGCGGCGCCTCACCTCGTCTCTCCGGCTGGCCAGCCCGGCCAGGAAGTTGCCGACCCTTTCCTGCACCGCCGCCCTGCTGCCCAGGCAGAGATTGCCCGTCGCCTCCTCTCTCGCCCAGCCCCAGACCGCCTCATCGGAGTTGAAGTCCGGGCTGTACCCCGGCAGGTTCACCAACCGCAGGTCAAGTCCGGGCGTCCGCAGATATTCCCGCACCGCCTCGCCACGATGGGCCGGCGCGTTGTCCCAGATGACCCGCATCGGCTCTGGATGTTTTTCCCTCAGTTGCTTCAGGAAGGCAACCGAGGTCCCGCTGTTGCTGTTGCCCTCCAGTTCCATCCATTCCACCTCACCCGTCTCCAGGCACACCGCCGAATAGTAGTTGGCCTTCTCCCCATACCGCGGGCTGGTCGAGTCCACCAAAGCAGGCTGGCCCTTCAGCACCCACTTGCCCCGCAGTTCCGCGTCCGCCCGGAAGTGGGCCTCGTCGGCAAAGAATATCCTGGCTTCAGTCCGTTGGGCCTCCTCCCTCAGGACGGCGTACTCCGCCACGAAAGCCTCCCGCTTGGCCTCATCAGCCTTGAGCAACCGCTTCTTGGGCCGCTTGAAGGCAAATCCCAAGCGGTGCATCCAGTTCAGGCAACTGCTGCGGCTCAACTCAATGCCGAGGCGCTCCGAGGCAAACCGCCGCACCACCTTCCAATACCAGTTGGCCATACCGATGCCCGACGAAGCGGGAGGCTGTTGCACCGCCTCTTTCAATTCCTCCTGCTGCGCTTGGTCAAGGGCGGGGGGGAACCACCGGTCTGCTCGAATATCAGGGCTGCAGGCCCTCCCTCGCCGAAGGCCGACGCCCATCGGCCAATAGTGTGTGGGTCCCTTTCCAGAGTCTCCGCCGTGGCCGCTGCCGTCCAGCCCTGGGCCAGCAGCAGCACGGCGTACCACCTCTCCCGCTCCCTGGGCGTCGGCGCCAGGATCATCCGCTGTCGCAAGTCCTTGACTTCCATCCGCCACTGTTCCAGACACCGGTCTATCTCCCTCACGCCCATCACCAACCCCTCGTAACTCCCGAGACCAGCTAACCCAGTTCCTTCACAAATTTACCCTGTGCAACTGCGTATTTCACCTTGGCTTTAGTTTAGGACGAAGGGGAGACCTGCACCGTAACGATATCTATGTCGTGGTACTTATGGTGCTGGACCGAGGATGCGTAATGACGCAGGAGGCGGAAGGAAATTTCGCGCTCGTCCTGTATCTCAGGCTGTTCGTTCATATAGGCCAGCTTGTCCTCCAGATTCCCGCCCTCGGTGGTCACCACAAACTCCATTTCAATGGCGGCGTCGGCACGACGGGCAGCAACAATGAGGCGCCTCCTGACATCTTCTTCCGGCTCCTCTTCCTGCGACAGCAGGCTCGACAGAGTTTCCTCCCCGGCTGACCTGAGCCGGTTTATTGATGTCTCATTCCAGCCGGCGCTTGCCGCGAATCCCTGGAGGAAGGAGTCAATTCTGGGTAGCGACGAAAGGTTCATGGCCACATTCAACCGCCTGCGACGCCTGGAAGTGAACTCCATCAGCAGAGTGAGCAAAATTACGCACACCGAGCCGGTTGTCATGCCGTTGCTGAGCAGAGTCCCCAAAGTTCCCGTCAGGAGATCGGGCAGAATCACCTGGTTCTGAAAACCCATGCCCATCCAGAGTGACACTCCTATCACCGCGGCTTTTCGCCCGTCTACTCCGTCCCTGAAAACGGTCCTCATACCCTGCACAAAGAGGAGCGAGAACAGAAATATTATGTACGCCACCAGGACAGGGCGCGGCGCGGCGACAATCAGTGCTATCAGCTTTGGGGAAAAGGCTGCCACTATCATAACCAAGCCCCCGTAGACCCCCATGCGACGCGCCGCAACGCCGGTGAGCGTCACTCGAGCGGAATTGGCCGCTCCAATCATGTTGGGGATTGTCCCTAGCGCCGCAGCCAGCAGATTGGTCAAAACCAACAGGTTATGCGCCCCCTGGACCACCCGAAAGTCAGTCGCCTTCGGCCTTCGCCATGCCACCTGCTGAATCACCACGTTGTCGCCTATCGAATTGATCGTGGTCGCCAGGTTCACTATCACGAACCCCGGCAAAAGCCCCCAGAAGGTCGCGCCAAAGCTCAGGTCGAATCCCGGCCAGGGATAGCTGGGAAATCCAATCCAGGAAGCCTCCACAACCAACTGCCAGTTGTAAGCGCCGAACGGGGCCGCTATTGCGCAACCTGCCACGATCGCAACGACTGGCGCCCATTGCTGCCATTTGGGGGACGCGAACAGCCTCATCATCATCAGGATGGACAGGGTCGCTCCTGCCAGGATGGGCGCCGCCACCGGGGGAGCACCCTCCGGCAAATCAGAAAGCCTGCCGAGTACGACGGTTATTATCGTCGAGGCCAGCAACATGAGAACCGTTCCGGCGACCACCGGGCTGATGACACGCCGCAGCCAGGAGAGCCGGGAGATGAACACGAACTGTATCAACGACGAGGCGACGATCAGGCTCGACAGCAGTGCCGGGCCGCCGGCCAGCAGCGCTGAGATACAGATGGCGATGAAGGCGAATGCGGAAATTAGGCCAAGGGAATACCCCGACCCGAATCTCCAGATTCGAAAGGTCTGCAGGATACCGCCTAATCCGCAAACCACGAGGGCCGAAAAGAAGATCCAGGACAGATAACCCTCGGATTGTCCGCCCGCCACAGCGATGATCGACACCGCGGCAGCCATTGCCGCCATGGGCTCCATGACACTTTGGAATCCGTGGACCAGAGATACCGGATGGCTTGGGCGCTCATCCGGTTGATAGATGATATTCTCGTTTACCTGCGCCATTTGTAGTGCTGCTTTGCCGTCTGTGGATCTTATTTAGACTGGTATTACAACGACGGTTCAAGGAGGAATGTGCGGGGCGGGGTGGGGCGGCGCTTGGCATGGGAGCGCTTGGCCCGTTCGTTACTATCCTGCGTATCCTCGAGCCACCGCAGCAACTCAGCCGGCCCGAACCATTCCCGGGGCAGCATTCCCCGCACTACCCGGTATACCTGCGGCCTCGTGATCCGGGGCATCTTTCCCCCCAAGCCCGCTGTATTACAACGACGATTGGTTAGATAGGGCTCCTGAACACCCACTCCTGGCTACCAGCCACTCGCATCTCAGTTTTGCGGCCTTGCGTTCCGCAATAAAATTTCCGCTCATGAGCTGCCCTATTGGATGAATCGTCGTTGTAATACTAGCGTCCAGGCCTCCACCAGCTCGAAGAGCTCCGGCGAACTCCGGGCCATGAGCGTCATCACCTTCCGGAGGCAGGCCCGCTTCACCTGGCAGGGCTGACAGGCGCAGCCCTCGGCGTGGGGCGGGCCGTTGAGGCTGGCGACCACCTCGAAATAGGCCTTGTCCTTGCCGGTAGCCGTAGCAGGCGCATGGTTCGTCGCAGTCGCAGAGGGGATGTTCTCTGACGGTCATGGAGACCTCCAGAAAATTCTTTTTCAAGGCACCCGGAAAATCTCGTGATATGCACGGTAATCAGTAATTCCACGCACAACTCCGGTTCGCAAAAGGCCCCTTCTGATTGCCGGACGTAATCTCGGGTGCTCCGAAGCTCTCATCGTAACGCCTGAATGGCGGAAAATGCTCTTTATAGGGGACTTGGATCCACCCAGCAAACAGGGGTTTGTATTCGCTTGGATCGTTGGGAACACAC
This sequence comes from Dehalococcoidia bacterium, assembly GCA_965262865.1. Lineage (GTDB taxonomy): Bacteria > Chloroflexota > Dehalococcoidia > Lucifugimonadales > UBA3495 > VXOI01. Next base: position 2,494,159 of record OZ253565.1, on the reverse strand, counting down.
CCGCAAAGGTCAGCTGCCGCACAAATCATCCGCCCCTTGAATGTGTTGCTCAAGGCCTGCGACATTGAAGGTGAACACAAAAGGCTCTGCGCTTGTTTCGATGGTGAATGTTACGGTCGTCGCCTGCAGCAGCTCGCCTATCAGGTCCGGCGTTCTGTAATAGCTGAAGTAGTCGGAATAAGGAACATCGGGCGGGAAATACCACCAGTTCTGCTCTTCCAGGTCGTTGTCAATTTCTACAAGCAGGATCTGCACGCCCTCCTCTCCCTGCTCTCCCTCATCGAACATATTGCCCTGCAGATTGTTCATGAAAGCCCCCGGCTCTCCGGCCGCGTCACATTCCAGCCACAAAGCCCAGGGGCCCGCCACAGGTTGTTCTTCGTCCGTATTTACTGTTACATACCGGTGGCCCCCGTCGTAAGTCGGCTGGCTGATCCAGTAGTTGTCCCGCACCACCGTCTCAATCACCGGCTCCGGAGTCGGGTACGGGGTGTAGGTTGGTTGAGGCGTCGGCGTGTCTGCGGGCACTTCAACGGTTATCGTCTCACCCTGGCAGGCCAGAACGGCCAGCATGACTGCAAAAATGGCGCCAATCAGGGCCTGCCTCATCCCGCTCTCCCAAGCCCGACAAAGGGTGCTATTGTAATGCCTGACTGCCGGTCTTTCCCTACTCGGAGACCCACGACTGCCGTCATCTGACCTTCAAGTAGGCTTTGCTGTCCCGCGTCAACTATATTCGCCGGTTGGCGTCAATTAGTTTTGCCGGTTCACCTACTCGGCCTGGACGCGTTGCTGGGCAGCGTTGCCGTCCGCCCCTCGTACATGTGCAAGTCCGAGTCGCAGATACAAGAGGAAGTGATCCTCACGATGCCATCGTTGGGGTGTTGCAGCTCCGGGTCTGGCACATTTTCCGCGGCGATACCGAATGGGGCCTGGTAAACAACTGCTTTCATAACAAACCCCTCCTTGGCTTACAGGGGTCTTCTATCGTAGGTCTTTTATGAGACCCCCCTCTCCGCTAGCTTCTCCGGTGTGACCAGCTCGTAGAACTCGATCTCGTAGGAGTCGAGCTGGGCCTGCATCTCGGCGTTCAGAGTCCGTACCACCTCGGGGGGCCTGGGAGGGCCAGTTGGGCTCGATGGTCGCCTGGGCCCACTCAGCATAGGCCACGTTGGGAGTTCCCGGCAGGCCCTGGGACACCTACACTTGTGCCTTGGGCCGGCCATTCTCCTCGCACGCGGCGCATATTTTGATCAGCAACCTGCCATACCTTCCCCGGCTGCGCTTTGGCAATTCTTCTGATGACCTACATGGCTACCTCTCCTTTTTGTAATGCGACCTGGATTAAAACGGCCCTGGCTTTCGTTCCACTATATTCGTCACTCCCTTTCCCCAACTTTGATAGCAAAAACCATCTGATTCTTGGGTTAACGGTTCCGGAGAGTTGCCGCGTCCGCCCATCTAAAGGAGGTCCCTTTGGCGATTGGAACAGCTTAATATCTGCCTGTGCGAGCATGGGAGACTAAACCAAAGCCAAGTGGCGTCTACTGGCGCGTGTCTCTGGCGGGAGGGTCATGGAGCGTCTAACCCTTCCTCCAGAACTGCCACCATCCTCTCGTTGATCGCAGGTCCGCCACCATCGACTGCGCCGGCTGGTCTGGCGTGCCCGCTGTGTCTGTTGTGGCCGAATCTAGGGCGGGCCTAACCCCGGGGTCGACAGCAACGCCCTGGGTACCGAATAGCTCCCAAGGTCTGAAGGACTCCACGAAATCCTTGGCTTCTTCGATAGATGGGAACCCCTTCCGGGAGTGGCTCGGGTCGTAGCTAAAAGTCTTCGCCGACGCGTCGATGCCCCGTTTGGTGTCTCGGAACCCTCCAAGCTCCTCTTCATGGCCGTCGTTTTCGTCACTGAGAATCAGGTTCTCTCCCCTTTTTACCTTTCGCCAATACACTCTCATGCAAAGTACTCCGCGACTCCGGTTTCTAGCTTGACGGTTTTGGGACCTTGATAGTCTCTACTTCTAAAATCTGCTCGCTTGGACTCGGAGAGGTGTGTTCTCTCTCCAGGTATGGCAACTCCTCGGCGATGGTCAAGTTCCTTAAGTGGCGTGCCCTTTACAAGTTGGGCTGTTGCCTCAGCCGACTGGTGTCGAGGGTGACTAGCCTACGCCTGGCTCGCTTCCCCAGCGCCACCAGGAACATCACGCTTTTACCTTCCGCGTGGGGCGAGAAGAATCCGGATACTTGGTCGTCGTAAAACGTCAGGCCAGAGGCCCCCAGTCTTTGGGCATAGGCTGCCAGGTAGATTTTGCCCGCTGTGATACTGGCATCCAGCTGAGCCAACCGGTAACCCCGGTTACCAAAACGCTCCAGTATCGGATTCAGATTGGTCATGAAGAAAAAGTCGACGCTGGCATCGGCCGGAAGCGGCTGATCGAGCCCCAGATGACCAGCTTGCCGACGGTAGTCTCCCTCCTTCAGCAGCTCCAGAGCCTTCAGGTCTCGGTGGAACACATATGCGCCAGATGGGAGGTCGTCCACAGCGTTCACGATCAGATAAATATCATTGAGCGCAGCGCCAGGTTGTCCTAAAAAGTCTGCCGGTATGCCCTGCGTGGCCTTTTCGAGCACCGTCGACAGCTCCCGGAGGGTTATCGATTCGTGGCTGAAACGGCGTGCGGACCCGCGCCGAACGATGACCGACTCGATGGAGTCCTGGGGCGTCCCGCCGTCAGAGCAGCGATTTAACGGTATGAGGCGTCCCGAAGGATGGGGCATCAACATTGCCGGGCCCTCGCCTCGCCAAGAAACCACCTCTGCTTCATCCGTCAGAGAGGAGGCACCGTGCATCTCCCAAATGGCGGGTAATTCTACCTCGTACTCCGAAATCGGCTGAGTATCCAGCGAGAGTGGCTCCAAGTCGGAAGAGGATCCGATTGACGGCTCGGGAACGAATCCAACTGGTACCAACACGAGAGCTACTTCCTGCCGGTTCTCCAGGTCCAGCAGGCGGTTAACCGAGCTGTCCACGAATCCGGCCACCACCTTAGCAGGCAGGCCATGCGCCGCGGCTATGGCTAAAGTGTTCGCCAGAATGGTTCCGCTGTCCCAATAGGAGTGGCGGTATTCCCGGGCCTGGTACTTACAGGCGTTCCGCCAAAATACATCGGTATAGAGGATTATGGCGGGAGCATGGGTCAAGCTCGGCTCGTTGCCACTGGCAGCCACCAGGGTTCCCCGATAGTCGCCCGGCCGTAGCCGGGTTAGGGACGGCCCTCCGGGATTATAGTGGTAGACTCCGGCTGCTAAACTAGGCAGGTCTCCACATACCACATAAAGCTCGATGTGGTACAGAGCACCGGTACAGGCCGCGGCACGAAACGGCATGGATCCCCAAGGGAAGTTCAACCTTTTGGTAATCCCAGCTGAGAAGTACAGAATGCTGCTCAAGGTGGTGATATCCAGTGTTCCGTCCCTGACTGAGGGAATAACCTCCATGGAGATCGCGGATAGCGCGGGCACCACCGATGGCGATACCTCAAACGGCAACGGAATCGGATCCAGGTCCGGGTATATTTTGAACAGCAGGGGTTGGCTCGACGGGTCAAAGGAGTGCCGAGGGTCCATCAGATTCCCGTGGGGGTGCTTGGTGCCGTTGTGGTAATACCAGGTGGCTTGAATTTCTCGATTTACCATAGGTTCCCCTGGTCCTCCTGCCGGCGTTCACCGAGCTCTACTAGCATGGTTTCAATAGGGGTTCTCAAAGTATAAATAGACTGGAGCAAGTTGGTCTATGGCGTACCAGTCTGCTACTTCTGCATCCTGACAATAGGCCAAACGCTTGCCGATATCGCTGAGCAAGTTTCCAATTTCAACGCCCATGAATTTGGGAGAAAAGGGGGTCAGGGCATATTGGGCGTCACGGAGCTTAGCTGTCCCTCCATGGCGGTTATGTCGCTCTAGGTGCAGGAGGCCAACCGCCGCCTTGATCAGTCCATGGTAAAACAAGCGCAGGGGATACCCTTCGGGCAGCCAAAGTTCTTCCAGGGTTTCGTGACATTGCCAGTATTGTGCTCGATTGAACTCGCGTATCGCTTGCCCAAACTTGGCCGGTGGATCGGACGCTACCGGCAAAAAAGGAGACAGTCCCTCTTGGTGCAGCAATTTTATCCAATCAAGGTCCAGTTTCTGCCTTTCCCCTTTGGCAGCATACTTGGGCAGGTTGCCAGTCGACACAGAACCTCCTTGCATCAAGCCTAATGTACCAGTCCGTCTTGTCTTGATTTGTGTCTTCTACCCCCTGATGTCGGTCGGGACAATACCGTTACACGGCCCAGGAGCAGGCGCTCGCTAGGCCCATTTTGATGCCCTTAGCGTTGCGACGTGGTCAGGACCAACATTACGCTCCGAGCGGCCGCGGAGCCCAATGATTTTCCCGATGCCTCCTGTTCCAAGCGTACTCCTTCGGCCACGGCATCGTAGACGGCCAGACCGATCAGATTGCCTACCAGGGTGGATGTGCCGCCTACTGAGAAAAGACGCCACCGCCGGTGGAGGCTACGACCATCGCGTCCAAGGAAGTCCCAGTAGCCGTTGACCCTCCCTCGGTCTTTACCCCGGCCTCGAACAACGCCAGAGTTTTAGCCACCGTGGCGAGGGGGGCGATAGCCAGAGCGGCCACTTAGGTCTCCCCTTCGGCGTAGGTCGCCACCTGGATCCGATCGTGGTCCAGGCCGGTGATCAGGCCCACGACCGGGGCGCTGATCCCCAGAGCCCCGGGCTCGTTCCCGGACGAAGGCTCTGGGTCCACGAAGGGCGTACTCCCGCTCAGCCGGCACTCCCGCGCTGAGGATATGGCTGGTCTCTTCGAGGTCGCCCCCATACTGAAGAGCTAACCACCTGGAGCGGGACCTCCGACGCCACCTAAACCAAAGCCAAGGTGGGATGTGCATTTGCCTGAGGCGAGGAATCGTGCTGGGAATTCGGCAGCAGTGCTTCGGCCCGTGACTGCAGTACCGTCCGGCAGCGGCGCCTCACCTCGTCTCTCCGGCTGGCCAGCCCGGCCAGGAAGTTGCCGACCCTTTCCTGCACCGCCGCCCTGCTGCCCAGGCAGAGATTGCCCGTCGCCTCCTCTCTCGCCCAGCCCCAGACCGCCTCATCGGAGTTGAAGTCCGGGCTGTACCCCGGCAGGTTCACCAACCGCAGGTCAAGTCCGGGCGTCCGCAGATATTCCCGCACCGCCTCGCCACGATGGGCCGGCGCGTTGTCCCAGATGACCCGCATCGGCTCTGGATGTTTTTCCCTCAGTTGCTTCAGGAAGGCAACCGAGGTCCCGCTGTTGCTGTTGCCCTCCAGTTCCATCCATTCCACCTCACCCGTCTCCAGGCACACCGCCGAATAGTAGTTGGCCTTCTCCCCATACCGCGGGCTGGTCGAGTCCACCAAAGCAGGCTGGCCCTTCAGCACCCACTTGCCCCGCAGTTCCGCGTCCGCCCGGAAGTGGGCCTCGTCGGCAAAGAATATCCTGGCTTCAGTCCGTTGGGCCTCCTCCCTCAGGACGGCGTACTCCGCCACGAAAGCCTCCCGCTTGGCCTCATCAGCCTTGAGCAACCGCTTCTTGGGCCGCTTGAAGGCAAATCCCAAGCGGTGCATCCAGTTCAGGCAACTGCTGCGGCTCAACTCAATGCCGAGGCGCTCCGAGGCAAACCGCCGCACCACCTTCCAATACCAGTTGGCCATACCGATGCCCGACGAAGCGGGAGGCTGTTGCACCGCCTCTTTCAATTCCTCCTGCTGCGCTTGGTCAAGGGCGGGGGGGAACCACCGGTCTGCTCGAATATCAGGGCTGCAGGCCCTCCCTCGCCGAAGGCCGACGCCCATCGGCCAATAGTGTGTGGGTCCCTTTCCAGAGTCTCCGCCGTGGCCGCTGCCGTCCAGCCCTGGGCCAGCAGCAGCACGGCGTACCACCTCTCCCGCTCCCTGGGCGTCGGCGCCAGGATCATCCGCTGTCGCAAGTCCTTGACTTCCATCCGCCACTGTTCCAGACACCGGTCTATCTCCCTCACGCCCATCACCAACCCCTCGTAACTCCCGAGACCAGCTAACCCAGTTCCTTCACAAATTTACCCTGTGCAACTGCGTATTTCACCTTGGCTTTAGTTTAGATCTCAGCACTTGGGGGTCTCATGGTGTGCCAGGGGGTGTTCTGCTCGTAGGCGTGGGCCAGCCGGAACACCATCTCCTCTCCGCCGGGCGGCCCAGCGATTTGAAGGCCTACGGGCAGGCCCCTTCCCCCGAACCCACAGGGCACGGAAATGGCCGGTGCGCTGGATAGATTGAAGGTGTTGGTGCGCATTAAGGGTAACCGGGAGGATGTCTCCCTGCTGGTCACCGGTGGGTCGTCCTAGATTGGGACGGCCTGTCTTCCGGAGGTCGGCATCACCAGCACGTCGTAGGTACGGAAGGCGGCCAGCACATCCTCACGCAGCAGGGCGCGGAGCTTCTGGGCCTTCTGGTAGGCCTGGGCCGGTACCAGGCTGCCGGTGAGCAGTCCGATGCGGTTATCGTGGCCGAAGTCGTGGAGACGCTCCCGGACCCATTGCTTCATGTTGAGGGCCGGCTCGACCGCCAGCAACGCACCAGCGATGGCGTTGGCGTGGGCCGCCAACGGAATGGAGACCTCCTCAACGTCGGCGCCCAGCTCCGCAAGAGTGCCGGCAGCGGCCGTGACGGCCTCAGCCACGTCGGGCTCCACCATGTCGCTATAGAGCAACTCCGTAACGATGCCCACGCGCCGGCCCCTGACGTCGCCGTCCAGGGCCTGACGATAATCGGGCACCGGAGTGTTCCAGGTAGTTGGATCCTTGGGGTCGTAGCCGGCGATGGCCGACAGGGTGATGGCGGCGTCCTCCACGGTGCAGGAGATCGGGCCTATGGTGTCCATCGACCAGACGCCGCGCATCAACCCGTATCGGCTGACCCGTCCCCAGCCGGGCCTCAGCCCGACGATGCCGCACCAGGCCGCCGGACGTCGAATCGACCCGCCGGTGTCCTCTCCCAGGGAGGTGGCGCAGAGGAAGGCCGCCGTGGCCGCCCCCGACCCGCTGCTGGAGCCGCCTGCCGAGATGTTCAAGTCCCAGGGATTGCGGGGGGTGCTGAAGCGGTGGGTGAACCCGGTGACGGCGAATTCAGTGAGATTGGTCTTGCCCAGCAGAATGGCGCCAGCGTTCCTCAGGTTGGCAATTACCGTGGCGTCGTCGTCGGGGACGAAGTCGGCCAGGATGGGTGAGCCGCCGGTGGTGCGGATGTCCTTGGTCCAGATCTGGTCCTTGACTCCCACGGGGATGCCGTGCATCGGACCGCGGTAATTACCGGCCAGGATTTCCCTCTCGGCCTGCCTCGCCTCCTCCAGAGCCCGTTCACGAAGCACCGTGATAAAGGAGTTGAACTTGAAGTCGAGGTCGTCGATCCTTTGCAGGTAGGCCTCGACCACCTCCACTGGAGACGCCTCTCTGCTCTCGATGAGGCCGGCGAGTGCTGACGTGGAGTGGAGGGGAAGTTCGCTCCCGGCCATAAGGGCCTCCAAAGGTTACCGGCTCTCTATTTTCACCCCGATTCTAACTCCGGGGTTGCAGGGCATCATAGGAGGGGAGCCCCTGGGCCGTCAATTCAAAGCGGCGGTTGTACGGTGATGGCCTGACCCCGAAAGCCGATCCAGAGTCAATGTCAGGATCCCGGACAAAAGGGGTGTCAATGGCGCCGAGAAGTTAGGCCATTGGGGTGTTGACGTTCAGGGAAAAGGTCCTCGCTAACTGGCCAGTCTGGCCCTTGCCAATCTCCCTTGGAGGCCTTTCGTCACTGCCGGTCAGTCCCGCTGTCCCAACAGGTCGTTCCCTTCCAAGAAAGCAAGCATGGTGTTGATGCAGACAGCCGGGTATTCCAAGGGAAGAAAGTGAGTGGACTCCGGTACGAAGTCGTAGTTGATCTGGATCATCGTACTGAGGTCCAAGGCCGGCATAAACGAGAATGGTGTGGTGGGGTCGCTTCCGATCACCTTTACAGGACAGTTCCTTACAACATAGGTCTCGGGGCGCCAGGCGAAGAGGTACTCGTAAATCTGGGCCTCGTACTCAGGCGGGCAACGAAGCTCAAAGCCCGAATGGGTAGACCGCAGCGTTGTCTGGGCAATCAGGTCGGCGACCTCGGGTAGAACCGATCGGAAAGCCCTGGAACGCCTGATGTTTTCGGCGAATTCGGCCCTGTTGTCGAAGTGCGCCTGCCGGTTTCTGGCTCTTTGTGCCACACTATCGCCGAGTTTATAGAGGTAACTTTCCGGGTGCGCCAGGTGGTTTATCGGAGGGTCGAAGAGCACCAGGGCGGCGAACCCGTCGACCTCCTCTTGATGTAGCAGGGACACCACGGCCGACAGGGAATGGAACACACCGATGAGAGGTTTTGGGCCGAAGCGGGCGCCTATACTCTCGACGATGAGTCTGCTGTCCTGCACGAAGTTGGGCATGTTGTGGTGCAGCCGGTCGCCGACAGGGTTCCATCCGTGATTCCGTATATCGTAAATGAAGAGATCGAACCGGTTTGTCAGCCCGGACCACAGCGGGTAATAGAGGTCTGCGGCAAGCCCGTTGCCGTGGCTGAAAAGGATGCGAGGACCGTGGGGGGTTCCGTGCCGTCGTACGATGATTACCTCGTCGTCGTGCATGGTGAGTGTCATAGTTGCGGAAGGCAACGGAATGCTAATCATAACTTTCTCATTTCACCACTCGCCGAACTGTTGGATGCCCCACGGTAATGGCCATCCGCCGATTACAGGCTCCGATGTAGGTTCCTTGTAGGTTCGGCAGTGTGGGTGGGTTCCAGCCCGGGTGTTGGTGAGCTGGACACCGTGGCGGTGGTCTCGTTGCTCCAGGGATTGTCCTCGTGCTGCCCTTGGTTGTTGCGCGCCCGCACCTGCACCTTGTACTCCGTTCCCGAGGACAGGTTGTTAACCGTGAAGCTCGCGGTGTTGGGGTACGCGCTGCTGCCTTCAGGGGTGTTGGCTTCCGCGTTGGCGAGGTAATCCTGGCCGGAGGGCGCCCAGCGTACCCGGTAGTCCGTGGGCGTCTCGCCAGGTGCGCTCCCTGCGACAACCAACTGGCCCTGGTTCGGGCTGGTTGCTGATGGTCCCATGGTCGTCCTGGGCCCGAACCGCAGGCTGGCCGTCCAACCACAGCGCGGCCGTCAGAAAGCTTCCCGCCAACACGAGCAGGACGACATCTTCGACCGTCAGCATCTACCAAGGCCTGCAAAACAAACCCCGTGAAACACGGGAATCCCTCCGAAAGCTTTGATGGTTGGCTACGACAAATCGACCGGCGCTCTATCTGGTATTACAACGACGTATTGCCTGGAAAGGTGATTCTTATGGTGAAATCCTACCCAGCGACCTGCTGTCGCAAGACCCCATGGCAGGCAGCTTGGAGTCGGACAGGAAGCATCAACCGTCTTTTTCCACCGAGTATTACAACTCGTCGTGGTAATACCAGGGCTTCGGTTCCGAACGCATCGCTGGTGCACTGCTGTACTGCACAAAGGACGCGTGACTCTCCTACCGTAACCAGGCTAGAGTCCTGCCAGGGCTTGCGGTAGGTGAATATTCATCGTATTGCGGGGGCATTCCATTTTCCTTTTGTACCTGCCGAATTGTACCTGTCGAATAGGTGTGTTGCAGTATGTCCCTGACCCTCTTCCGGCTATTCATCGCTCACAACCGTAAATGCCTGCCAAATGCCTGCCAAATCGTTGTGCCGGCAGCAATCTCCCTCGGCGTTGAGCGGGGAGATACCGCCGGAGTTGGGCAACCTCACCAGCCTGACAGAATTGAACCTCTTCAATAACCAGTTGACCAGCGAAATACCGCAGGAATTGGGCAACCTCACCAACCTGCACGTGCTGCGGGTCAGCGAAAATCAGTTAACCGGGGAGATACCGGCTGGGTTGGGCAACCTCGCCAACCTGACAGAGCTGGTCCTCAATGAGAACCAGTTGAGCGGGTGCCTGCCAAGCAATTTGATTGGCCGGTTGGATGATGAGATATCAGACTTGGGCGGTCTCCCGTTCTGCCCGTGAGGCTCTGTCTTACCCGGCCCATCGCCGATATGGATTCTCCGCAGAGCGCACAGGAGGCGAGGCCACGTTTCCTCTCTGTGCTCCGCAACGTCCGCCGCCTACCTGGCGCCTAGCCTGCCTACCAAAGCCCGAGGCATGCTGGAGCGCCCTTCAATGTCGGAAGTGCCAGTCCTGGACAGTCGCCACTGCCACAGCACCAAAGGGCAGCTGGCTCATACCCCTCATTCCAGCCACCGGGCGGCGTGGTCCGCGGACTCGCCTTAGGTGTACTTCGCCGTCCCGGCGCTGCTGTATCACCGGCCATGCCGCGTGATCGCCGAGTCGGCAGCGCTAGCCCGGGCCAGACCCACCCGGCTGCTATGGCCGGAGAACCATTGGCTCAAGCCCGCCGCCTTGACCCGGCGGTTGATCGTCTTGGCCGTCATCCCGAAGACGGCTGGACTCGCATCTCCGCGGAGATGCCGGAGCCCGTCCAAGGCGGTCATGGCCCGGCGGGTGATTAACACCACCTCGCCCTCGCCGGTCTGATCGGTCTTGCTCCGCTCGATGAGCAGCCGGCCGCTGCCGTCATCCCACCGTTCGATGGCGGACCAAACGAGAGTGGAGCTTCCTCCGCAACGCCGGTCCCTCGGGACGCTAGGGCGGCGATCACCGGGAAATCGGGCTGAAAGGGGCCGATCAGCGGAAATTCCGGAGCAACCTTAAGGGCCACCCTCCATGGGAAACCCTTCGCCCCGCCCGACCAGGGCTGCAGACGGGCAGAGAACGGCCCCCCGGTGGGGTGAGTCGGGGGGCCTTCAGGGGGTTGCCCGGATGGGGCAGGAAAGTCTCGGCTTAGAGTACCACTTATAATGAGAAAATTGCGGTTCGCACAACCGGTCTTCTGACCGCCTGACGTAACCCGGGGGCCACAGAACGCCGGGCGGCGGGCTAATTGAAAGTTCAGCCGTCTATGCTTTCAGGCACATATGACTAAACTAAAGCCAAAGTGAAATGTACATATCGCTAGACCGCACTATCGGTGCCCACCCAGTTGGGGCCTGAAGGTGATATGAGGTGCCGTGGAGTCCTTGCGATCATCGTCAATCTCCCCGAAATGCACATCCCACCTTGGTATTGGTTTAGAAGCCCTCGCTATCCACCTTGAGCGAGACGCCGTTCATCCTAGTGTTACGTCAGTGTTGTATTGATGGGTATAGGGACTTTAGTCTGATTCGGGCATCCTCGGTGGTGAAGCGCCAGTTCACTCGTATGCCGTCCCGGTTGCGCTGAGCCTGCCACGCTGCTGCCTCCCTCCGCAGGACGCTCCGGTCCGGGATGCGGCGGTCGAGGCATTGCCGGGCCATCACGCCGATCTCGATCTCTGCCATGTTCAGCCAACTGCCGTGCTTGGGTGTGTAATGTATCTCCAGCCGCTCCGCGATGCGCCGCGCCTCCGCCGGCTCAAAGGCCTCGTACAGTGATGACGGATGATGCGTATTCAGGTTGTCCATCACCAGCACTATCCGCTCCTTGTCAGCATAGTCCTCGTCCACCAGTTTCCGCACCACATCGGCCCAATCTCTCCGGGTGCGGCGCTCTGTAACCTCCACCCGCCGCCATCCCTCCAAGGGCGCGAACAGCATGAAAAGGTTGCTCACACCGTTGCGTTCGTATTCATAGTCATAAGAAGCTGCCGCTCCGGGGCGGGGTGGACGGCCCAGCCGGGTCTCCTTCACCTGCTGTTTACTGGTCTCGTCCAAGCACACCAGGACCTCGTTGTCCCGGTATTGGCGGTGATAGACCTCCAGCACATCCTCCATGGCGCAGACAAACTCAGCACTGCCATTCGGCGGGATGCACCAGCATTCTTTCAACCAAGGCTTGAGTTCGTTTTTTTCAGCGTCTGGCGCACCGTTTCGGTGCTGATGCTGTCCACTATCTCGCATTCAACCAGTTGATCCGCCAGCAGTTGCAGGGTCCAGCCGGCACGGCCCTCCGGCGGTTGGGAACAGGTCAAGGCAATCAGGTGAGCCTCCCCTTCACCGTCCAGCTTCCGCCGCCGCCGGTTGAGCTGTTGCCTGCGCCCCAAGGCTGCCTCCAGACCCTCCTCAACGCAACGGCGGCGCACCCGCTCCACCGTGGCGGTGCCCACCTTCAGGGCCTGAGCAATCTCCTCGTCCCTCATGCCGCCGTCAGCCTGATTTTCGTCACAAAGCAGCAGGATGCGGGCATGGGTCTGCTTATAGGCTGCCGCCCGTCCCTTGGACACCAGCGCCATCAGCTCCTGTTGCTCCTCCTCCGCCAGCCCTACCCTGTACCTCTTCACCATCATCCACACCCCACGTCCCAAACTTCCCCTTAGCCACCGGCCTTATGGTACCCCATTACCCATCAGTTCAACGATGCCCGGCTACTAGCCTTGGCCGCTGCCGTTTCCTGTGTCTTGCCTTACATACGTTTCTGCCTCAGTAGCCTGACTTGTCAGTCCGTAATCAATCGGCACCTCCGTACCAATTGATTACCCTTTATCGACCGGTAAAAATAGTCGTCGCTACCGACAGGACTAATTGTCGTCTATCACAGGGGTGGAGGGACACAGGCTGACGAGTCACGGAACTCATCCCGTTGATGCCGGGCCGTATTTGATCCGGTATCCTCCGATCTGCATTTCGTATTCCTCCACGGTTATAGGTGTTCTTAGTGAGGGTGAATGTTCTTGAAGCATCTTGTGCAGCCACGAAATCGGGTCTGAGCCATCGTATGACACTTTAAACAGACGGAGCATCTGCGGCCAAATACCCCAAGCCGCCCTGGAATCCCGGTACACACCGCCGGAAAAGTGGGAAAAATGGCGGCCAATGACAAACAACAGGATTCTTTTCGTGTCACATTTGTGCGTTATTTCCTGTCCGAGCAGATTATCAAGGGCTTGCGGATTACGATTCAGAATTGAGCTAACCGTGGAAACCCATCGGTTCGTTTCATTGAGAAAATTCTTCATCTTGGAATTTCGCTTTCTCATAGACGCCCCAAAGGGGTCCTGCTATTTCAACTCAAATAGACCAAGTGTCCCAGTAGAGGCGTCAAATACGGCAGCGTCTATGTCTGTTGCAATTGCTCCTTCGTGCTTCAGCTTTAGTGGCTTCTCCGCCTTCCAAAACCTATGTGCTGGGAATAGATCGCACAATTCCTTGCGAAAGACCCCTTCTCGTTCGTTGACTGCGTGATCCCAATCCTTGGGATACCGCCTGTTAAGCTCGGCAAGCATGAAGTCGAACGGACTACCCAGCGTCCCCGCAATCGAATGGATTACGCCACCAGAGTTGATATTCAGGAACGGAGCGATATCGACGGCGGGTTCCGATATATGAGCGTGGAGATTCTGGGGCATCATCCTCAGTGCATTCAGCACCTGCCGCGCCTCTGCTTCGGTAACGCCAAGGGCGGCCGATAGATCACTCTGAAGTTGCGACTCAGCCTTGGTTATTGTCAACAAATTTCGTATATCGAGATGTGCCTGCCTCGAAAGGAGCAGCCCGCAGAAGGAGATGTGCTTGAGCGCCCAAGATATGACGTGAACTACTGCTTCCTTATACAGTCAACTTCCCTGTCGGAAATCCTTCACGCGATATAGAGTTAAGTCAACCTCCACAGCGAGGATGGCGGCAACATCCTTGTAGGAATGTTCAAACCCGTACATTCCCGTATGAGAGGGATCGTAGGTTTCTCCGGTAGTCTTGATTTCTACGGGATATCCCTCGACTTCACATCTTCTTTTGGCATCGCCTACATTGAAAACGGCCACTATCGATTCCGAATTTGGCCCGAACGTGAACTTCTTCCTCTCCAGCGACTTGATAGCTCCCTCGATTTGCACTCCCCTATCTTGTTCGTGAAAGTGCTCCAGCCAGTTAGTGGAAAGAAATGGCCTAAACTAAAGCCAAGGTGAAATACGCAGTTGCACAGGGTAAATTTGTGAAGGAACTGGGTTAGCTGGTCTCGGGAGTTACGAGGGGTTGGTGATGGGCGTGAGGGAGATAGACCGGTGTCTGGAACAGTGGCGGATGGAAGTCAAGGACTTGCGACAGCGGATGATCCTGGCGCCGACGCCCAGGGAGCGGGAGAGGTGGTACGCCGTGCTGCTGCTGGCCCAGGGCTGGACGGCAGCGGCCACGGCGGAGACTCTGGAAAGGGACCCACACACTATTGGCCGATGGGCGTCGGCCTTCGGCGAGGGAGGGCCTGCAGCCCTGATATTCGAGCAGACCGGTGGTTCCCCCCCGCCCTTGACCAAGCGCAGCAGGAGGAATTGAAAGAGGCGGTGCAACAGCCTCCCGCTTCGTCGGGCATCGGTATGGCCAACTGGTATTGGAAGGTGGTGCGGCGGTTTGCCTCGGAGCGCCTCGGCATTGAGTTGAGCCGCAGCAGTTGCCTGAACTGGATGCACCGCTTGGGATTTGCCTTCAAGCGGCCCAAGAAGCGGTTGCTCAAGGCTGATGAGGCCAAGCGGGAGGCTTTCGTGGCGGAGTACGCCGTCCTGAGGGAGGAGGCCCAACGGACTGAAGCCAGGATATTCTTTGCCGACGAGGCCCACTTCCGGGCGGACGCGGAACTGCGGGGCAAGTGGGTGCTGAAGGGCCAGCCTGCTTTGGTGGACTCGACCAGCCCGCGGTATGGGGAGAAGGCCAACTACTATTCGGCGGTGTGCCTGGAGACGGGTGAGGTGGAATGGATGGAACTGGAGGGCAACAGCAACAGCGGGACCTCGGTTGCCTTCCTGAAGCAACTGAGGGAAAAACATCCAGAGCCGATGCGGGTCATCTGGGACAACGCGCCGGCCCATCGTGGCGAGGCGGTGCGGGAATATCTGCGGACGCCCGGACTTGACCTGCGGTTGGTGAACCTGCCGGGGTACAGCCCGGACTTCAACTCCGATGAGGCGGTCTGGGGCTGGGCGAGAGAGGAGGCGACGGGCAATCTCTGCCTGGGCAGCAGGGCGGCGGTGCAGGAAAGGGTCGGCAACTTCCTGGCCGGGCTGGCCAGCCGGAGAGACGAGGTGAGGCGCCGCTGCCGGACGGTACTGCAGTCACGGGCCGAAGCACTGCTGCCGAATTCCCAGCACGATTCCTCGCCTCAGGCAAATGCACATCCCACCTTGGCTTTGGTTTAGGTGGCTCCTTTAGTTCATAGCCAAACATCCCGGGAATAGGGGCCGTTATTGGGGCCTCCGTTCCGAGGCACAGCGTTGCTATTCTGTGTGCCAAATCATCGCCCTGAAATTTGCTGAACTCTTGCTCTTCACTTGGGTATACCAGAATCTGCAACCCATTCTCGATGTCTACAGTAATGACCGCTTGGTCTGATCCGTATTCTTCGAGTAGCTGCTTTATCTCTAATGCTGCTGGCATATTTAGACTTCCTTACCTTCGCCGAATCGTCCGTTTCGGTACAGGGTTTCGGGGTAGTTGACCTCCCTTCCGCGCTGGCTGCAAGGGTAGACCGTCCCGTCTCCCTGTTCGTACCGCCACCGCGGGATGGCTCATGCTAGTATAATGCGCTGTCTGACAGCGAGAGGCGGTCGGGATGCCGAATTTCAGCAGCCGGGCGCTGTATTACGGGGACAACAGTCTGGTGAAGCGGAGATAGATGGGAATGAAACGGAGACTGAAATACGATCCCCTCTATGGTTATCTGGCCTCGCAAGAACCCGGTGGTAATCGCTTGCGGCTTACGTTCGAGCAAATCGAGGGAATCCTCAAGGAATCTTTGCCGCCTTCGGCCTATGAGCATTCAAGTTGGTGGGGCAACAGGCCGCATGCCAATTATGTCCCTCCCCATGCTTATGCTTGGCATAAAGCAGGTTGGCGGGTGGGAAATGTGAACTTGGTAAGCCACGTGGTCGAGTTTGAACGGGAGTAATCGGCAACATTCGATGTAATTGCCTACTTTCCCCTGCAGTACATGGGCGCGAGTTAAGGATGAAGATTGGGTCAGGAACAGGAGGAATTCACCCAAGGGCAACGCCTGGGCATCGCAGGCCATCCTGCGAAAGCAAACGAAACCGGCAGGAGCGTGTGCCCCCTTTTTCTACCACGTTTGAACACGTAGTGATTTACGTCGTTCCTGGTGCCCCTGAGCGAGCCGACTGGCCTTTTGTCTGCGCCACGTGCCGCACCAAGGAGAGGCTTGCAGTCCTGAAGGAAACGTTCAAACGCCCCGTTTCGTTACTCCAACATCGCCCTTAAGCCGCCCCCAATGCCTGCTCTGCCGACATAGGCTTCCGCGGCGGCCGCGCAAACAGCACGAGCACCGTAGCCAGCCCACCCATGATGGCGAAGGCCATAAACGCCGGTTGGTAGCTCCCAGTAAGGTCGAATATTATGCCCGCCAAAAGAGAGCCGATGGCCTGTCCGATAGTCGTAAACGGCTCCGTAACTCCGCGTATAACACCGAGCGACCGTCGCCCATAGTAGTCCGCGTAGACCACCGGAGGCACGGATAGCAACCCTCCCACGCCAAACCCGAACATTACGGCATACGCCAGAATCTCCTGCGTCGAACTGGCGATTATGAAGAGAGCCGACGATCCTCCCACCAAAGAGGCTACCACCGCCATCACGTAGCGCGGTGGGAACCGCTCGGTAGCCCAGCCCCAGAATATGCTGCCCATACCCATAAAAGCGGCGTTGAGGCTGATACCGAACCCGGCGAAGGCCGCGGTTAGTCCTTGGTCGCGCAGATATGCGGCGAGATGAGTATTCACACCGGCCTGCACCAGGAACACCATACCGGCAGTCGCCGCGAACATCCACAGCGTTGGCGTGCGCATGGCCTCCCGCGGTGTCCAGGCCACGTCCCCGGACACGGGCGGGGGCGTTGCTCCGGCACCTCCCGTCTCCGCCCCGATACTATCGTCCGCAGAGGCCGGGGCGTCGCCGTCGGGCCTGAGCCCAACATCCTCCGGCTGCTGCACTATCAACAGAGCTGTTGGCAGAAGCGCTATGGCCCAGACCAATATCCCCAGGACGATCCAGGCGTCGCGCCATCCGCTGGTCCCAATAATAATCGAGGCAATGAGAGGGAACAGAATCAACCCGACAGAGTGAGAGCCGAATAGAATACCGCTGGCTCGGCCTCTCATCCTCACGAACCAGCGGGACACCACCACCGAGGAGCCGATTTGCACCGGGCTGGAGAATATGACCCGACCCACTCCGTATGCCAGGTAGAAGGCGACTGGAACGGTGGCCCAGGCGAGTGAAATCGTGGAAAGGCCAAGGATTAAAATGCTGACGGCCAGCACCACCCGTGCGCCATAGCGGTCTACCAGCCAGCCCACACCTGGCGAAACTCCGGTGGCCGCGAGGCCACCGAAGCTGGCAGCGCCGGCAATCAGCGTCCGGCTCCAGCCAAGCTCCTCGGACAGAGGGAATATGAATACGGCGATGGTCAGGCTGGCCGTGGCGTTGCGCACCACCTGGGTGCTGCTCGCCGAGAAAAGGATGACCCACCCATAGAAGAAAGGTGTTCGAGGGGCTAGCCGTTCCCCCAGATTAATTGTCGAAAACAGTCCCGTCAGCATTCGTATGATGTCGGATGTTCCCTGCTTGGATTTAGACCATTCGGGACAATATACAACCCGAAGTCAACCCTCTCGAGCCAGTGAATAAAGGCCTGACTTGCCAAAATGGACAGGGGCGGGTTTAACCCCACCCCTGTCCATTGCCGTACCTGGCTACTGGCCATGTAGTCGGGAAACTATTCCAGATTGAAACCCTTGTAGCCGCTGCCCGCAACCTCTGCGCGCTTGGCCCGCATCACCGGCGCGGTGTCCGGGGCGGTCAGCAGGAAACGGGCCTTCCCGGGAATGTTGGCCCCCACGAACCAGGAGTCGGCCTGTGTGCGCAGGATATTCTGCCCGCCGTCAATCATGTGCTGCGTCCACTCGTCCTCAGAACTCTGGGTTGGCTGAATGGACTTGTAGCCGCTGTCACGCACATAGGCCACACATTCACTGATCCATTCAACCAGCGGCTCCGCGGCCCGTACGAAATTGCCAACGGATGCCGCATTGATCGTGAACAGGTTGGGGAAGCCGACGCTCTGTATCCCCATGTAAGTGCGCGGCCCCTCCGTGAACTTCTCCTTCAACGTGAGGCCATTCTGTCCCTGGATGTGCATCCGGCTCAGGGACCCGGTCACCGCATCGTAGCCGGTGGCGTAGATTATGACATCGAACTCGTAGTGAGCTTCAGTCGTCTGGATGCCGGTGGGCGTGATGCTCTGGATCGGGGCCTTCTTGACGTCCACCAGCAGAACATTGTCCTGGTTGTAGACCTCGTAGTAGCCGCTTTCACAAGGCAGGCGCTTGGCGCCGAACATGTGGTCCTTCGGCGTAAGCAACTCCGCCACCGCAGGGTCTTTGACCCGCTCGCGGATCTTGTTGCGGAAGAACTCGGCGTAGTCCTCGTTGGCCGGGCCTGGCATCATCACATCGTAAAAGTTGCTCAGCCACTTGGCGAAGCCCGGCTCCTGCCACAGCTTTTCGTACTGGGCCACTCGCTCCTCTTCCGAAACGGCAAAGGCCGACCTGGTATCGAACTCATGCATGAATGACCCTGACGTCTCCATGCACTTCCTGAATATCTCCGGAAAGTTGGCCTTGATGATCTGCTGTTCGTCGTCGTCGATGATGCGGTTCCGCAGTGGCGCGCAGTAGTTCGCGGTGCGCTGGAAAACGGTCAGGTGGCCAACCTCCTTGGCGATCTCGGTGATGAGCTGCACGGCCGTAGCCCCGGTGCCGACGACTCCCACGCGCTTGCCCGCCAGGTCCATTCCCTCTTTGGGCCAGCGCCCGGTGTGGCACCAGGTCCCCTTGAAGTCATGAATGCCCTCGAAGTCCGGGACGTAGTGGGCCGACAGCAGTCCGACGGCGGTGATCAGGAACTGCCCCCGCGCCCGGTAACCGTCCTCCATTTCCACTTCCCAGCGGTTGTTCTCCTCGTCATAGACGCAGGAAACAACGCGAGAGTTGAATCGTATGTTGCGGCGCAGGTCGAACTTGTCTGCCACGTGGTTAAGGTAGCGCTCGTTCTCGGGCTGCCCGGAATACAGCTCCTTCCAGTCCCACTCCTGAAGCAACTCTTCGGAGAAGGAATAGCCGTAGGTGTAGCTCTCAGAGTCGAACCGAGCGCCGGGATAGCGGTTCCAGTACCATGTCCCGCCGACGCCAGAGGCGTCCTCGAAGGCCTGGACCGTAAAGCCGAGGTTCCGGAACCGGTACAGCGAATATAGGCCGGTAACGCCAGCTCCGATTATGAGAACGTCATATTCCTCGACGCTGCCGTTCCGAGAGGTGTCTGATGCAGTCGCTTGCTGCAAAGATGCCATATGCATTCCCTCCATAAACTCTTTCAATCTTTGTTTCTCTAATAAACTGGAATTATACATGGAAGGGATAAAATGGGAATAGTCCTATCTCGCTGGGCTATGCCTCCCCTTGCGTATACAGTCTACGTATACAGTGACGCCGGTGGTGCCGAACCCATGAGCGTGGCGCCTCCGAATTCGAAGTTCAGCGGCAGGCCCGATATGTGCTGGCCATGGACGTGAAGATCGCGGAAGTAGCGCTCCAGACCCACGGCGCGATGTATGGAGTTGGTGCCCGCAGCGTTGAACAGCTTATCGGCCACCGCGATTGACTGCCTGATGGCGTGCGTGATTGCGAGCCGCGTCCGCATCGCCTTTTGCGCCAGATCCGGATCGCCGCTGACCTGCGCCTCCCACATCGCGCTCACCGTGTCCATAACGTAGTGGCGGGCGCTGTCGATCATGGCCTCGCATTCGCCAACAACGATCTTGATGTGCTGCCGGTCGCGCAGCAACGTCGGAGAGTCCGTGGAGCCTGAGTCTGTGGCCAAGTCGATGAAGGTGTTCATCGCGCCGCGGGCCATTCCCAGCGTGTTGGCCGCCGACAGCGTCCAGCCAAAGACGATGGCGGACTGGGGTGGCGTGTACAGCGCGCCCTCGTAGTGCGCCGGAGCACCCCGGGTGTAGCTGTGGTCGAAAGGCACGAAGACCTCATCAAACTCCGCGTCGTGGCTGGCGGTTCCTCTCATGCCCATGGTGGTCCAGGTGTTCAGCACCTCTCCCTTGGCCACGGGCAACACCACCGTTCTCATCACCTGGGCGCCTTCCTCGCTCAGCACCGGGCCATTGTCGTCCACCACCCGGCAGGCAACGAAGATAGCGATGGAGTGGTCAATCCCGCTCAGGAAATTCCACCGTCCGGAAACGATGTACCCGTCCTCGGTTAGCTTGGCCGTGCCGCCGGCCCGCGCTGAACCGGAACCCAGCACCACCGGCGGGTCCCCGAAAATTTCCTTGGCTGCTTTCGGTGTAAGCCGCGCCACAGCCGATGAAACTGCAGCTCCGTTGAAGACGCACCAGCCGGCAGAGCCGTCCGCCTGCGCAATTTCTTCCACCACATGAAAAGCAGTTGCCGGATCGGTTTCCGGTCCGCCCAACTCCCTGGGCACGTAGAGACCGAACAGGCCCATGTCAGCCATCTCCGAGGCCAGTTCGTAGGGGAGTTGGCACTCCAAGTCAATCCGGTCGCGATTTGCGACGATTTTCGGGGCAATTCTCTTTGCAGCGTCGACCAGATCCCCGGCCAAGATAGCTGTCATAGGGCGTTCGGCTCCTGACAATATCCGCCTATTATAGCCAAGTAACCCGCCCCACCCAACTGTCGGGAGCGGCGTTCAGCCCGGTCCACGCCACCAAGACGATGGAGCAATCGGCTTTACGCCAAGCAGGCGGCATTCCCTCGCCGCTGGCATTTTCGCCGCTGCCATTTTGAGGCACAGGGCTATCGCGTTTGTAATCGTTCATCAGCGTCATTGCCGCGAAAGTGGGAATACGCGGCCGAATAAGGGAAGTTCCAGTCGACTAAAGAGGATCGAAAATCCGTTGGATTCTCTCTCAACCCCAGCTGCGCCGGCGTCTGCGACAGTCACAGGAACATACTTCGCGGGGATTCTCGGAGAGACCTGAGGGCCACGCAAGAAAATGGAGATGCCCTATTTTCATTGAAATGCTGAAATGCCAGGTAACGGGACAAAATCTGTGCATTTTTGTAACTATTCGGGTTTCCGGGGTGTTGGATGCGGGCCCCGCCTCAACCTTCGCCGGGGAGGCATACCTGTGGAAAGCGTTCAGGTGGTTGCCCGTGGCTCCACTCGTTGTGCCGGGTACAGCGGAGGAATCGCCGTCCTCGGGGTTTGCTTTATTCGATAGTGTGAAATGTCGTGAAGATAAGCCGGGGTGTCTTGTCAAGAATTTCTGTCTGAATCTGCGTTTATGAGATTGGGGAATGGACAGGATTGGAGACGATTGTTTAGTTGAGTTGAGGGCTCGGCCGACGGGGATAGATTGCGCTCACAGTTCTCGTGAGGACATACTTTGCGGGAATGCCGAAAGGGGGACGGCAACTTTGCAATCGTCCTGCCCAAATTGCCAGGGCTATCGCATTTGGCCGGAAGGATTCGGTGTCTGCGCAGGGAATTGAGTACAGCTATCCGGGGCGGGCGACCGTGAAGTGGATGAGGAGATTGAGCGGGAAAAACAGGACAGAATTTTTCCCGCGCATTCCCACAGATTCCCAGATTTTCCCGTTTTGCCTGCTATTTCGCGTTATTTCGTATCTGCGCCACTGCAGTGGGACAAGTTTTTTCAAATTCGGTCCCATTGTGTCCCATTCCTGCTTTTCCTGGCGTTTGGGCGGGCCATGCCTCTGCGGCTGCAGACTGACACCAGATGGGGCGCAGTGAGGCCGGCACAGGCATCGAGCACTATTCATAGAACACATGATCATATGATATCGAAGTCCAAGAGGCTTGGCAAGCGGCAAATGTCATCTGGATATTCAAATGCAATCGTCCTGCCCAAATTGCCAGGATGATTGCAAAGTCAGGAGACTTGGCCGCGGAGGCGGGCGATGGTCTGGGTTGGGCGGAAGGCACAGGTCTTGGCTCGCAGGGGCATGGACATCTGGAGGGGAAACCATCCCTCCAGGCGCAGGGCGTTGAGCGCTGTGTTGACCAGGCTGGCGTATACCTCGCCCAGACCCGGACGGCGCAGCGTGTGGACGTCCTCGTCCCAACTGCGGTCTTTAACGTGATGCAGGCTGTTCTCAACGCTCCAGTGGTTGCGGATCACTTGAAGGAGTTCTTTGGGTGCGCAGCGACGGGAACTCAGGCTGGTCAGCAGATACCAGCGCTCCCGGCTCACCTCCCCGGTGGCTATGTCCACCCTCTCCTTCTCCAACATCACACCCTGCCTCACTCCTGGAAAGCCCAACTCATCCCGGATATAGCCGGCCAGCGCCTCATCAGTCCAGATGCGCCGTTTCTCGATCACGCCCGCTTTTTTTCCACGCTCTGCGCCTCGGGCTCCACCGGTCCCTCCCCAGCAAATCCCTCTGCCAATGCCGCCAGCACCTGGGGTTGGTTCCCCTTAATGCGCACCAGGTAGTCCCGTCCGTGGCTCACGATGGCCTGGCACAGGTCCCGCTCCGCATAGAGAGCGTCCATGGTCAGCAGCCTCAGGCCGGGATAGCGCTCGAACAGTTGCCCCAGCTGTTCCCGCAACACCCCGGGTTCGTACCGTTTCTCCGATGCCGGCCACTGGGCCAGGCACAGCTTCAGGTCATGGGCCAGTACGTTCACCATCACCAGAGGATTGCCGCTTACGTCCTCGGACTGCTTGGCCCATTTGCCGTCCACCGAGGCGTGCACCTCCTGGTCCGCCACCACCTGGGCCACCCATCCCGCTAGGGCGCCCTGCAGCTGCTCATAAGGGACCCCGGCCAGGGTGCGGGAGATGGTGGTGGCGTGGGGCGGATGGTCCCGCACAAAGCCCAACGGCTCCCTCAGCACCGGCCAGTGCATCTTGGCGAAGAGGGCGATGTGGGCCATGGTGGTCTGACCACAAACCAAGCCCAGCAGGGTCAGTCGGAGGATGGCCTGAAAGGGATGCCGGACTCCCCTGGCCCTCCTGGGATCCGGCACCAGTTCCAAACATCCGAACAGAGATTCCGCCGCCTCCATATCCGCACACTCCCATATCTCACTTCCCTGTCTGTATAAACTTCCCTCCACCACTTTGCAATCGTCCTGCCCAAATTGCCAGGACGATTGCAAAGTCCTTTTCTACCCGCTCATGGTGAGCCTGTCGAACCATCGGTGGCTAGTATGGGCATCCTTCGACAAGCTCAGGATGAGCAGAAACCGATAGGCGACGTTACTTTGCAATCGTCCTACCCAAATTGCGACTTCGGGTTGATTACTCACTCACAAAATGTTAGTCTAGGCAAGATTATGGCTGCCCGAATTGGAGGTGGAAAGTCCTATGGCAGACCAGGTGACTACCCAAGATATCGCCCTTATGGCCCACCTTATGCGGCGGGCCGGTTTCGGCGCCCAATACGACGATCTGGTAGAGCGGGCGCAGAAGGGATACGATGCAACCGTAGACGAGTTGCTTAATCCCAGCGACGACAACAACGGACTGGACCTGGACTTGGCAGAACGGTCCTTCATTGAATGGAGCCACTTCACCCGCGGCGTGCCGGAGTATTTCGCTTGGCGGCTGATTAACTCCAGGGCGCAGCTCGAAGAGAAGATGGTGCTGTTCTGGCACAGCATCTTCTGCACCGCAGACAGCAAGGTGCAGTGCTACCCCACCCACTACGACCAGTTGGAAATGTTCCGCAATAACGGAATGGGCAGCTTCCGGGACTTGCTGGTTGAGATTTCCAAAGACCCCGCAATGATTTTCTTCCTTGACAACTGCCTCAGCCACAAGGAATCCATCAACGAGAACTACGGACGCGAGTTGCTGGAGCTGTTCTCCCTGGGCGTTGGCAAGGACGGCGAGTACAACTACACCGAAGACGACGTAAAGGAGTGCGCCCGCGCCTTCACCGGCTGGACCATCTCCAACCCCGTCCCCGGTCAGCCGTATGGCCGGTACTCGGCCAAGTTCCTCTACGTTGCCGAAGACCACGACGACGGAGAGAAGACCTTCCTGGGCCAGACCGGCCGCTTCAATGGTGAAGATATCATCGACATCATCGTGAAGCAGCCCGCTGCCGCCCGGTTCATCTCCCGCCACCTGTATAGCTACTTCATCGCCGACGAGCCTGGCGTGCCCTCTTGGATGGAGGCGCCGCCGCAGGACCCGGTTACCATCGAGATGCTGGAGGAAGAATACTTCCGTTCCGGTTACAACATCGGTGCGATGCTGAAGGTTCTGTTGAACTCCGACGCGTTCAAGAACGCCCGGTTCCGCCGCATCAAGAGCCCGGTGGAGACGGTCATAGGCACACTGCGAATGGTGGGCGACTGGACCCAGCCCAAGCCCGGCTTCGAGTTCATCTTTGACGAGATGAAGTACATGGGCCAGGAGCTGCTGAATCCACCCTCCGTGGAAGGCTGGCACACCGGCAGTGAGTGGATTGACGGAGGCACGCTGGTGCACCGTATCAACTTCACCGCCGATTTCCTCGGCGATCCCAAATTCCCCGGCATCCAGGACATCATCAGCAAGCTGGCAGATGTTGGCCCGGCCATTACCCCTGCCGAGATGGTGGACGGCTGCCTGCAATATCTCGGCCATTACGAGCTTTCTGATGAAAGCCGCCACATGCTGATGACGCGGGCCGCCAAGGACGACGTTGTCCGCACCGATACTGCCGAGTTCCCGCAGGAAGTTGGCGAGATGCTGCAGCTTATTGCCTCCACCAAGGAATATTTGTACGCCTAGGCCCATGAGCGGACTATGGAGGAGCGGGAGGCCGGAGGGATTGGCTCCCCTCCTCGGTGCGACCGAGTAAGAGAGAAGGAGAAGGCACACACAATGACGACCAACAAGAAAGACCGCGTGCTGGTGGTCCTCCAGATGACAGGCGCCTACGATGCCCTCAACACTGTCATTCCCTACAATGACCCCCATTACACCGACTATCGCCAGGCGGTAAGCGTTGACGCCGCCGATGTGCTCCACATCAACGACGAGGTTGGCTTCCATCCGTCGATGTATCCGATCAAGGGTCTATACGACCAGGGCAAGGTTGCGGTAATCCAGGGAATCGGATACCCAACCCCGAATCGCTCCCACTTCCGCTCCTTGGACATCTGGCACACCGCGGAGCCGACTAAGATAATCACCGAGGGCTGGCTGGGCAAGGCCACCCGAGAGCTCGACCCCAACCGCGACAACGTGCTGACCGCCGTGAACTTCGGTCGTGGCCTCCCCCGCGCCCTCGCCGCCCCCGGTGTCTCCGTCGCCTCCGTCGGTGACCTGAGCTCCTACGGCGTGCTGACCGGCATCGATGGCGAAGACCAGCGCATGGAAGCCCTCGACATCTTCTCCAAGATGTATTCGCCCCTCATCGGCACCGGCCCGGCCAACGACTACTTGTCCCAGACCGGTCTGGACGCGCTCAAGGGCGCCGACATCCTGAACACCGCTCCCGACATCTACACCTCCACGGTGGAATACGGCGGCGGCATGTTCGCGCAGTGGTGCAAGAGCATCGCCCAGGTCCACCTGGCCGATTTCGGCACCCGCATCCTGTACACCGGCGTGAACCCGGGCACCTTTGACACCCACGCCAACCAGAACGCCTCCTTGGCCAAGCTGTGGGAGGACGTCACAACCGCCACTGTCGACTTGTACGATGACCTCAAGGAGCACAACGCCGCCGAGGAAGTCGTCATCCTCATGTTCTCCGAGTTCGGGCGCCGCGTGCAGGACAACGGCTCCGGCACCGACCACGGTTCGGGCAGTGTGGCCTTCGTCATGGGTGATGGCGTCAAGGGCGGCACCTATGGCACGTACCCGTCTCTGGAACCGTCCAAGCTGGACGAGGGCGACCTTCAGTGGAACAGCGACTTCCGCTGCACCTACGCAGAGTTGTTGGACAAGTGGATGGGGCTCGACGACAGGGCCATCCTTGGGGCCAACTACGAACAGGTCGGTTTCATCAAGTAGAGCTGGCTGAATGCGGGGGGCGGGTTTCACACCCGCCCTTACCGCGCTGTCTGACTTCTTTGACGGCGCTTCGTAATTCCCGGTTCCTTTCCGTCATTCCCGCGAAAGCGGGGATCCATTTTCCCTCAGGAGGGGCTAGTGGTTACTCAGATCGCACCGATTACCTTTCAGTACAGCCACACCATCGGCCGGCAGGAAGTTCGCAGCGGCAACGGCTTTTTCATGCCCGTCGCCATTACCCGCGACCCTGAGAACCGGCTCTATGTTCTCAGCCGCGGCTCCGAAACGCCCGCCTTCTTCCCCTGCAAGCGGGTCACCGTGTTCACGGCGGACGAAGAGTTCATTGAAGACTACGGCCAGAAGGTCCCGCCGGAAGAGGCCGACCCTGCCACCACCCCCAACGGCAGTTTTATGTGGCCCTCCTCTGTGGCTCTCGACAGCGAAGGTAATACCTACGTGTCCGACGAATGGCTGCAGCGGGTCTCTGTATACAAGCCTGGCCAGGGCTGGACCAATATGTGGGGTACCGTCGGCTCCGGTGAAGGCGAGATAAACAAGCCCGCGGGGCTCGCTTTCGACAAGGACGATAATCTCTACTTGGTCGACAGTTACAACCATCGCGTGCAGGTCTTCACCAGGGACGGTGAGTTCCAGTTCGCCTGGGGTACCCAGGGCAGTGGACCCGGAGAGTTCAGCTACCCTTGGGGCATCGAAATTGACCACAAAGGCGATGTCTACGTGGCAGACTGGCGCAACGACCGCATCCAGAAGTTCGCGCCCGACGGGACCTTCCTGATGCAGTTCGGCTCACACGGCGACGGCGACGGCGAGTTCAACCGACCCACAGGCGTGGCCGTGGACCGCGATGGCATCATCTACGTCGCCGACTACAAGAACGACCGCCTGCAAATTTTCGACGCCGATGGCAGTTTCATAACCAAGCTCTTGGGCGAGGCCACCCTATCCTCTTGGGGCAGGGAGCGAGTCCTCATAGATCCCATTGCCGTGAAGGGACGGTTGGCCGCCAACATGCTTGAAGAGCGAGAGAAGGCCTTCCAGGGCCCCATTGCCGTGGAGGTTGACGACGAGGGACGGGTCTTCGTAGTTGAAGTAGCACGCCAGCGCCTCCAGGTCTTCCGCAAGCAGACCTCCGTCTACCAGGGTGGTCTCCTGTAAACCAACCCCTTAAATGCTGAGCAGCGATTCGCAGGCCCCGTGTGACTAACGGGGCCTTTTCGCTCCTATAGGCCTTATTCCCTTTAGTCGAGAGAAATGGTTGCGATCACCGGCTACGGTCAGGGCAATCGCGTCTTCAAGCCTGCATCTCATTGTGCAGTCATTCGCCTCTTGCCAAGCCTGGGCCCGTTATAGAACATATATTCTATATATATAACGGTTAGCAAACAGAACCCGCCTGACTTCCCGGCGGGCCTGCTTTGAACCAGCGGCCAGCTGGGAATTGCCGGAATGACAGAATAATGGCGGAAATGAACGGAAATGAGCGGAATAACAAAAAAACAGCCCCTGCAAACCGGCAATGCCAGCTCCTCCGCCCCAACCTGCTTCGATGCTGAAATCAAGACGCGATTGCCCTGCGGCTACGGTACAAGCGTCGGACGAGCCTGCGCCCGCAGGTGTTACAATTGACGGGCAATCTCGCGGAGGTAACTGATGCCACCTAAACAATACTCCAGCCCGCCGCCGACTACCATCGACCAAGCCAAGTCCTACACCGCCATCATAGACACCAGTGCTGGATCCATGACCATCGAGCTGTATACCTCCGAGGCCCCTCTGACAGTTAACAACTTCGTCCACCTGGCCCGCGACGGTTTCTACGAAGACTGCCAGTTCCATCGGGTCATCAGAGACTTTATGATCCAGGGTGGCTGCCCCAAGGGCGACGGCACCGGCGGGCCCGGGTACCGCTTCCAGGATGAGCGGGTATCGCGCCCGTACGTCCGGGGCACTCTCGCCATGGCCAACGCCGGGCCCAATACTAACGGCAGCCAGTTCTTCATAGTTCATGGCTCCGATGCGGGCCTGCCCCCCAACTACACCATTTTCGGGATGCTGACCGGCGGAGATGAAGTGTTGGACACGCTGGCCAACTCTCCTGTCACCCGGAGCCGCGGCGGCGAGCCCTCGTCTCCCACGGAACGGCTGGTAATTAACAACATCACCATCGAAGAAGAGTAACCACACCCGGGGCGACCCGAGAGCAAATAAAACGCGGAGGGGTTCGAAATCATCCTCCGCGCTTTTCGTTTGGAGAGACTCACTCCCCAAAGTGGTAGCAAGCTCCCGTTTAGAGAGACTCACTCTCCAAAGTGGTAGCAAGCTCCCGTTTAGACTGTCGCGGGCCGACAGCCCGTGAAACTCACTTGATAGCCGCAATGGCCTGAGCTGGAATCGGTTGTCTGGGCCGTGGCCGGGCTGCGGCGATGAAGCAGATGGCTCCAACAAAATTCAGTCCGGCGAGAATCAGAAATGCCAGATCATAGCTGCCATACTGATCGAACATCCACCCGGCAAACGGCGACGCTATTAGAAGCAGCATGTTCATGGGAACTGTGGAGAAACCAAGGATCTTGCCAAAGGAACCGGTGCCGAAATAATCGGCCCGGATGGCCACGGTCAGGGGATTCCTTCCGCCGAATCCGGCGCCGAACAGCATCCCGAACAGGTAGAACATTGGCAGGGTATCCGCCACCACGAGGACCAGCACCCCTGCAGCCTGCACTGACGTGAAGAAGGCCAGCGCTATCCGCTTGGACGTCCGGTCGCCAGAGTAGCCCCCCACCAGCTGGAAGACCATAGCGACCCCGGTATATACCGACACCACCCACCCTGCATCCTGCCCCGTGTAGCCCTTGTCCACCATCAGCAGCCCGAGGTGGGTCATGATGGCCAGGATGACCATGGAGGTGAACCCGTGCCCAAAGGCGATTAGCCAAAAAGCGGGCGTGCGTAGAGCCTCACCAGCCGTTAAATCCTGCTGATGGCTGGTGGCTGGGCCGCCGCCAGATGCGGAGGGTGCTGCTGGCCGCATTTGCCTGCCGTCCGGCACTTCGCCGTAGTCCTTCGGGTCATTGCGAAGCAGGCTGGCCAGCGGTCCTGCGAGAACAAGGATAGCTATGCCCAGGATCAACGCCGCCATCTGCCACCCGATGCGTCCCGGTGCATCGGCCACGGCCCACGCGATGGCCGGCACAAGCAGCAGAGCGCCGAAACGGCTCACCACGTTGGCCCACCCGATGGCCGAAGAACGGCGCCGCGAGAACCACTTGTTCAGCATGGTCATCAGGGGGATCCAGCTCCCCAGTCCCTGCCCCACGGCCATCAGGACGTAGGCCACGTAGAACATCCAGAGGTTCTCGACTCGGGAAAAGAATATCCAAGCCCCGCCCAGGATGACCAAGCCGATGAACACCATGCGGCGGGTGCCCACCTTGTCTACCAGGTAGCCCTCAAGAGGGCCTATTAGTCCGCCTTCAACCCGGGTCAGCGTAAGGGCCAGTCCCAGTTGGGCCCGGCTCCAGCCGAAATGCAACTCCAGCGCAATGGCCCATACGGCCATCGCATGAAAGAGGGGAACGGTGGCTATAACCATCACGAGGCCAGTGATGATGGCCAACCACCAGCCGTAGAAGACGCCTTGCCTGCCCTGCCCGCCGGAATTTTGGGAGCGCGATGCGCTGAAGATACCGAAAATGCCGTTTTCTCGCCTTAATCGTAAATGCTAATTAAAAAGCCAGTATATCATCTCAAAAGCTGATAAATTACCCATCAAACCGCATGCTCAATCGTGAATTCCACTCCCTTGCTCCCGATGATGCTCGCGGATCTCCAGCCACAGTCGATAGGCGCTGTTCTTGGAGATGCCGAAACGGCCAGCGGCCTCGGAAACCGCTTCGCGGCTCCTGGCTCCACCATCCCTCAAGTCCAGCAGAAAGTTTCGTACTTCGTCTTCCCCAGCCTGTGACGGTCCCGATGAGGGATGTCCTGGTTCGGCTCCCGCAATTACAAGCACGAACTCGCCGCGGGGAGAATCAAAATGCTCCCGCGCCTCCTCCGCAGTTCCTCTAAAAACCTCCTCATGGAGCTTGGTGAGTTCGCGGCACACGGCGAGAGGTCGTTGCACGAGAATCAGCCCAATGTCCTCCAGGGTCGCCTTCAGCCGGTGAGGGGCCTCGAATAGCACAATTGTAAACGGGCTGCTGGCTGCTTCTTGCAACCGCTCCCGTCTCTCGCGGCGCCGCCGCGGCAGGAAGCCGAGAAACAGGAATGCATCAGCGGGCATGCCCGACATCGCCAGCGCCGTGGTAACCGCCGATGGCCCAGGCACCGATTCCACCAGCATGTTTCTGGCCGCCGCCTCAGCAACCAACTCCCGTCCGGGATCGCTTACCCCCGGCATTCCGGCGTCCGAGACCAAGGCTACGTCGCCATTATCCAGCACCAGCAGTACCGTCTCGAGACGCTCCCGCCAGTTGTGCTCGTTGAAGCTCATAACACGGGGATGCGCTCCCAGGTAATTGAGCAATCGACGAGTCACCCGTGTGTCTTCTGCCGCCACCAGCGAGACCTCCCGCAGCACACGGGCCGCCCTCGGCGAAAGGTCCTCCAGGTTGCCGATGGGAGTACCCACGACGTACAAGGTACCTTTCCACTCATTTCCCGTAGTCAAGAAAGTCTTTGCTCACCCAGTCGTTCCGGTTTGTAACGTCGTTTCGGTTTGTAACTTTGAACTTGAGTTACCCATGAACCCCTCCATAACTTTGGGTGTTCATCCACTCCTGAGGGGAAAGCCGCAGTTGGTCCTCACCAATCCTGAGGGGACCGTGTAACCAGGCAACCTTCTGACCCGCAACCTTCTGACCTGGATTTCTACAATGCCATCCCTTCAGGCTTTCAATCCGAGCGAAGCAAGTGTCTCGCCTATTGCGGCCAGATTCTTTTCTCCTTGACTGTCCCTTTATTCTACCTCTCTCTTATAGGGTGGGTGACAATTTCCGTCTCCCTCAGAGAGAGGGTCAAGGAGACGGTTGTTGTTGTCCAGCGAAAATGTCCGCCCAAGTGCTCAGGGGAAATGTCCGTTGGTATGGTGCTGAGTTACTGATTGGGTAGTCCGTCTGGGAGGCTGGTTGATGGGGGGAGCTGGCAAGTCAACTTACTTCCTGACCGTGTTTCTGGAAATACCCAGTTGCTTGGCGATGGCCTTCAGGGAGACACCCTGCAGCCTGGCGTGGTGGACAACTTTCCACAGGGCCTGCTTGCGAGGCGTTGCCTGCCTGGTTGGCGGAGTGTAAGGGGTGGGGACGTTCTCATCATCCATCGGTTGGTCGACAGATGCTTCCAAAGCGGGCAGGCGCTGCAGCTGCAACCTGGTGAGACCATGCTGGCTCAGGTTCCTGACCACCTGGGCCAGTTCGGGAGTGGGAGCCAGAGCCCCCTGGGCGGCCCGCAGCGCTCCCGCCTTGGGCGGAGCTTCCTGGTGGGCGATCGCTTTCCCCTCGTGCTGCACCATGAGCTGTCCGTCGCTCTGCCCTGGCACCTCCACAAGGGCAATCGCATTTGGAAATCCAGATAACATTTGCCGCTTGCCAAGACCTTTGTATTTCGATAACATATGATCATGTGTTCTATTAATAGTGCTCGATGCCTGTTGCGGCCTCACTGCGCCCCGGCTGGTGTCAGCCGACAGCCGCAGAGGCATGGCCCGCCCAAACGCCAGATAAAGCAGGAATGGGACACAATGGGACCGAATTTGAAAAATCTTGTCCCACTGCAGTGGCGCAGATACGAAATAACGCGAAATAGCTGGCAAAATGGGAAAATCTGGGAATCTATGGGAACTCGTGGGGAAAATTCTGTCCTATTTTTCCCGCTCAGACTCCTCATCCGCCTCACGTCCGCCCGTCCCGGAAAGCTGTACTCGATTCCCTGCGCAGACACCGAATCCCTCAAGCCAAATGCGCTAGCCCTGGCACCTCCCCATAGATTGGGCCGAAACCCGTCCAACCGTCCCATTAGGGACACTTGGGGCCAAAATGAGACGAGATGGGACGGAATCTTTCCCCTGCTTCCCACACCGCCTGAACCCCGGCCGTCCCGCAACTGCCCTGCATCATCAGGACAATCGCGTCATCAAGGCTGGATCTCATTGTGCTGTCATTCGCCCCTTGCCAAGCCTGCGCCATCTCTATGACATATGTTCTATGTCTATAACGAGTAACAAACAGAACCCGCCTGACCTACCGGAGGGCCTGCTTTGAACCGGCGGCCAGCTGGGAATTGCCGGAATGACAGAATAATGGCGGAAATGAACGGAAATGAGCGGAATTACAAAAAAACAGCCCCTGCAAACCGGTAATGCCAGCTCCTCCGCCCCAACCTGCTGAGCTGCTGAAATCAAGACGCGATTGCCCTGCCCTGCATCATCCCCGCTGGACAATCAAGCCCGATTTACCGTCCCGCTAGGGCTTTTTCATTCGCCCTCTCCCTTGAGGGAGAGGCCCTTCGGCAGGCTCAGGAGGGGTGAGGGTGAAGTCCTGCGTATCAACCTACGGTTTCCTATATGGATACGCCCTCACCCTCTCCCAATGGAGAGGGAACTTTGCTTGAGAATTGAAAGACCCCGGCCGTCCCGCAGGGGCATTTATTTGTCGCTTACTCCAAAGTGTTTAGCCGTGTCATTCTGAGCGGAGCTAAGAATCTCGCTAAAGGCAGAGAGACTCTTCGCTGCGCTCAGGGTGACAATTTAATGACCCTGCGCGGCTCTGCTCTCGTCTTGCATCACGTCTCCTATCGTATATCATGCGCGGGTTGGAATACTTCCAGGGCAATTCAGCATCCAATCTGGAGCTAGCCTCGGAGAGGCATCAGAAGCTGTTCGCAACGTCGATCCAGGAGGAACCATGGCCAGACTTACCGGGGGGCATCTGTTCATCCGCTGCCTGAAGCAGGAAGGCATTGAAAAGGTGTTCACCATCGTAGGAGACACAATCCTGCCATTAGTGGACGCGGCTGAGGACGAGGGCATCCAGTTCATCGACACCCGCCACGAGGGGGCCGCATTGCATATGGCAGACGGCTACGCCCGCATCACCGGAAAGCCCGCGGTTGGCATATTCACCGGCGGGCCCGGGTTCTCCAACGCCATATCTGCGTTGCCCGCTATATACACCTCGGAAAGCCCAGTGGTGTTCGTGGCCGGCTGCGCCGAACTGCCCGAAAAGGGGATGGCCGCCTTCCAGGAGATCGACCAGGTCAGCATGGCCGCCCCGGTCACCAAGGGGTCATGGCTGATCCACGACAAGACCCGCATCCCGGAATTCGTGGCTACGGCATTTCGCACTGCTACCTCCGGCCGGCCGGGCCCGGTACACCTCACCCTGCCCATCGACCTGCAGGACGCTGAAATCAGCGAGGACGAACTCCCTCAGTTCCTACCACAGGAGTACCGGTCAATGGGGCGTCCCCAAGGCGATCCAACGCTGATCGATCAGGCGGCAAACCTGCTTCGCGGCGCCCGCCGCCCGGTTATCATCGCTGGAAACCCCGCCCGATATTCCGTAAACCCCGAGCAGCTTGAAAAGCTGGCCGAAACAACAGGCATTCCCGTCTTTACCGTTGAACAGGCGCGGGGACTCTTGGACGACGAGCATCCGCTGTGCTTCGGTTACGCCGACGGCGCACTCAACCCCACGGCACGTCGCTTCCGCGAGGCCGACGTGGTCTTGCTGCTGGGCAAGCGCCTTGACCACCGCTACCGGTACGGTGGGGTGTTCTCGGCCGATGCCAAGTTGATCCAGGTCGACCCATCGCCAGCGGAAATCGGTCGCAACCGGGGTGTGGCTGTGGGCATTCAGGGGGACCTTGGCGCAGTGGTAGAGCAGATCACCTCCGCGCTCTCATCGTCCGCCGCAATCCTTGAATCTAAAACCGACTGGGTAGAGCAGTTGCGGCAGGACCGCAACGCTTGGGACGAGGAGCTGCGCAGCAAGGCCACGGGCGAATCGCCCATGCACCCCCTGGATGTCTATACCGGACTGGAAAATCAACTTGACGAGGACTCGGTCATCATATTCGACGGCGGCGACTATGTGCAGTGGGGGCGTGCTTTCATGAAGGCCCGGAAGCCGGGACACTTTATGAGACTGGGCCCGCTCAGCCATCTCGGCGCGGGCATCCCTTACGGCATGGCTGCAAAGTTGGCCAATCCCAAATCCAAGGTGCTGGTGTTCATCGGCGACGGGGCCTTTGGCTTCTACTCCATGGAGTACGACACCTGCATCCGCCACGACCTGCCCATTACCACTGTGCTGGGCAACGACGCCACGTGGGGTATCGATAAGACCTTCCAGGTCGCCTACTACGGGCGCGCTGTGGGCACCGACCTGCGACATATACGGTATGATCAGGTAGTCGCGGCCATCGGCGGCTACGCTGAACACGTCGAAGAGCCGGGAGAAGTGGCAGGAGCCGTGGGCCGCGCCCTGGCTTCCGGACGCCCATCTCTGGTTGATATTTCGGTGCGTTCCGGACCCAGTCCGCTGGCTACGGCAATGATTGCCCGGCGCACCGGCGGCTAGAAGAATCCCAGGCCCCGAAAATCAGAAGGCTTCGACGATATTCGTAGTAGCCAAAGAACGTTATCTGTGGAATCGTCACACATGCCTTCTGGGACTAATCTGTATGAAGCAATCGAATATAGAAATCAAAGTGTCATAAGACTTGACAAGCAAATTGGCGCGGGTTTATTGTTTCGAATAAGGCAAACCCCCGCGTTGCCCGGCGTAACATATTTTGGAGGGAAGGTATGCTAAAGATAGGCCATGAGGTCGTACGGCCTGGCAAGTACCAGGGTGATAACCCCGTCACCATCCAGGTCCCTGAAGAGCTGGAGACCGTGCCTGGGATTCCTCTCACCAGCCGCGAGGTTGACTGGTATGCCAGGGAATATCCTATCGAAACCATGAACATCACAGAGCGGGCTTCTCGCGACTGGGCCAACGGCATCCGCGACCAGCACGTCGAGATGCGTGAGATCCGCAAGGAACACGACCGCCTGAACCAGCCGCTCATTCTGGCCGCTCGCATGACTGGCGACCAGGAACCCACGGCTGAGCCCACCGGCGAAGACGTAACCGAGGCCATCAAGAACAAGGCCCGCGAACTGGGTTACATCGAAGTCGGCATGACCGCCTATGACCACCGGTACACCTACCAGAGCAAGAAGGACTGGGTCAAGTTCCCGCACGCCATTTGTCTGGCCTACGAACAGGACTTCGAGCCCACCCAGACCATCCCCAGCATCGACGCTGAGATCGTACACTCCAGCACCTACCGCACCGAGGGCGCGGCTGGTCTGGAAATGGCCAAGTTCGTCCAGAGCCTCGGCTACCGGGCGCAGGTCCACAGCCCCAACGACAACACCGGTCCCTACATTCCGATGTTCGTCGCTGCCGGCCTCGGCTCCCTGGGCGCCTGCGGCTACCTGCTCACCCCGCATGTCGGCTCCCGCTGCCGTATCATGATCATCACCACCGACGCCAACGTCACCCACGACGAGCCGGTGGACTACGGCATCCACGCCTTCTGTCAGGTCTGCCAGGTCTGCGTGAACCGCTGCCCCGGCCGCGCCCTGATGCGCGACAAGATCTGGTGGCGGGGAATTGAGAAGAACAAGCTCTACTTCAAGCGCTGCCGCCCCGTCATGGCCCGTTACTTGGGCTGCGGTATCTGCATGAAGGTATGCCCCATCCAGAAGTACGGCATGTCCACTGTGATGGAGCACTATGCCTCCACCGGTCAGGTGCTGGGCAAGGGCACCCACGACCTCGAGGGCTATGAGCTCGAGGGCAAGGGCTACTTCGGCCCCGGCGAGCTCCCCGTATTCGAGCGCGAATTTTTCTCCTCCATGCCTCACGGCGACACTGAGGAGTTCGCATTCGACAACTTCCGCACCGAGGCTATGGACAACGGCGGAGTGATCACCGATGAGATGATCGAGTCCCTCCGTGAGGAAGTCGCCCGTGGTCTGCAGCAGTCTCGCGACAACATCGACATGATGCAGGAAGAGGATTACATCTAAGCCCTCGCCACTGTATCGTACCCACGGACCTCAGGGGCCGGCTATTTGCCGGCCCTATTTATGTTTAGCCACCTATCTGCCAACCTCGCGTGATCAAGGGTGCGCATCACCCCGGTCCCGTCGTCCGCGCGTCTGACAGGCATCTCCTGGGGCAAAGCAGTGCATCGAACCTGGAACCCGCTAAGTACTGGCTCGCGCTACGCCGGCTGTGGTCAGGTAGGCCAAAACCAGCTGCCTGCGTTCGATGGTGCATCAGATGCCCGTATTGATCTCGTGGCACATCTCGGCACCAACAACCCAGTGGATTAACTCTTGTAGTACAACGCCATCCGTGAAATTCCTGGGCAGCACCTAGGCGGGGTGCAGTAGCCCAGAAATTTGCGAGGAGTATTGTGTAGTGTTGCACCAACCGGTCGGGGCTTTGGTCGTTGATGTCGCCAGGCCAAATCTTGCGGGGAGAACCCGGCGCATATGGCCTATGGCGTTCTCCCGGCCTCCATTGCACCAAGGAAAATTGGTTTCTCAGATGAGAGTATCGATGCCCGGAGAATGGAGCCGGTGAAGACGGACGAACCCCGTCCCGTTGTCCGAAGGTCATCGTTCGTGTCCATTGAGTAGGAAACGCGCCCATCGCATGGGAGATGGCACTGGTAACGGGGTCCGCCATCTAGCCGGGCTGCCTTATGGCAATAAGGAGACGGAAGTGGCGTTCGTTCAGGACGAGGGAGGCCTGGCCCTGTCGGCCGAAAAGCATCAGGTCCATCTCCCAATGGCCTGCTGTTCGGCGACTGTGGTACTCGGGAGGACCTTCGGACAAGGGCGTGCGGAGCTGAATGGAGGAGGAGTAGCCGCCCCTGCGGCCACACCCAGCCACGCTTGGACTTGGCCCAGGGGACACAATGGCGCCAGTTATACTTCTTGGTCCTGAAGAACTGGGCATGGATGAACCGGTAGATGGTCCCGTGGGAGATGACGGTCCATCCGGCCTCCAGGCCGGGGCGTCAGGGCACCTTCTGCGGGGACCGCACTGATGGGGTCCGGGAGAGCACCCTCTGGCCGCAGGGAGTCATCGCACTACAGCTAAGAACCGTACCAGCCGCGGGCCTGGGCCTTGCTGGTCGGCGTAACCTGGATGGTAGCCCTAAACCAAAGCCAAGGTGAAATGCGCAGAGTAATGCAGTAAATTTGCGGAGTCGCTGGGTTAGCCCGAAATGGGGTTGGGAGGGGCTGGTGGTGAGGGTGAGGCGGTTTCTCGAACAATGGCAGATGGATGCCAGGGATCTGCACCGGCGGCTTATTCTGGCGCCGGCACCCAGGGAGCGGGCCCTTCGGCAAGCTCAGGAGATGGCACGCCATCTGACTGCTGGCCAAAGGCTGGACAGCTTCGGGTGCGGCGCAAGCCTTGGGACGGGATCCTCTCACCATTGGGCGACGGGCCGCCGCCTTTGGCGAGGGCGGGCCTGCCGCCTTTGGCGAGGGCGGGCCTGCCGCCTTGATTTTCGAGCAGTCCGGGGCCTGGATTTTCTTCTGCGACGAGGCCCACTTCCGGGCGGACGCCGAACTGCGGGGCAAGTGGGTGCTGAGAGGAGAACCTGCTCTGGTGGACTCGACCAGCCCACGTTACGGCGAGAAGGCCAGCTATTACTCTGCGGTGTGCCTGGAAACCGGGGAGGTGGAATGGATGGAACTGGAGAGCAACAGCAACGCCGGGACCTCGGCAGCCTTCCTGTCCCAGTTGCGCCAGGGGCGCTCCGGGCCGCTGAGGGTCATCTGGGACAACGCGCCGGCGCATAGGGGCGAGACGGGTGCGGGAGTACCTGCGGACGCCGGGTCTGGAGTTGCGACTGGTGAACCCCCGTTTTCACGAGGGCAAGCTCTGCCGGGGTACAGCCCGGCCTTCAATGCCGATGAGGCTGTCTGGGGTTGGGCCGAGAGAGGAGGCCACTGGGAACCTGTGCCTGGGAATCAGGGAGGCAATGCAGGAGAGAGTCGGCAAATTCCTGGCCGGGCTGACCAACCGGAAAGACGAGGTGAGACGCCGCTGCCGGACGGTCCTGCAATCAAGAGCCGAATCACTCCTGCGAGACTCCCTGCCGGAATCACCACACCCGGCAAATGCGCATCCCACCTTGGCTTTGGTTTAGATGTGTGAACCATTGCGCCTCAACTTCCTGGAGATGGTAGATGGCGAACGATCCAGACTTGCCGAGATATGGCGGAGCGAGTGTCTCACAGTGCGGACACAGGCCGTTTCACACCGTTCATCAAGGGTGAGATGTGGTATTGACCCCCAGTGCAACACCATAACTGGGTATTTGAATTCGTTTGTGGAATTGGCCCAGGGGGTCGGGCGTTAACGAGTGTCCACGGAATGGAAGAAGCCCAACTTAACCAGTAACGGGCCAGCCTAGCGGAAACTGGGTTGGCTCTTTGGCGTTGAATGGATCAACTTTAGAGACACGAGGAGGGAGGGGTAAATTCCCCTCCCTCTTTTCACCATTCGTTCGAGGCGGTTGGTGAAACGTGGCCTACAACTGGAAGTCCACCGCAGGGACACCGGCACTGGCGGGCCGGTCCTGCTTCAATGCCTCGGCCAGCTTGGCCAGCTCTACTTCGTAGGTTGCCGCGTCGCCGGACCGCAGGTCGAAAATGACATTCTCGGCGGCCATGTTGCGGGCGGCGCGGCCGCCGGGACGCATCAACCCATCATCCGGGGCGACAAAGTAGAGCAGCCACCTGTCCTCCGACTGCTGCTTGTTGCGGGCGGCCGTAATGTCGTTAAGGATCGCCTCTGTATCGAGAGCGCGAGCCGAAGCAACGATTATCAGCTTATCGTAGTTTCGCAGCCATCTCTCGATCTCCTCTTGGTCGGACGAACTTAGGCGGGAGACCAAGGGATTACCACGAACCCGCTGGGAGAACACCCATGCGACGACGCCTTGGGCGCTCAAATCGCTACTAAGCTTGCGGGCGAATTCTTCGTCGTCATCGCGACATGCGATGTAGCACTCCGACAGGTAAGGAGGCGCGGCAGTAATGGCGTCTTGCAGCGCCAACACGGAACCGGGCATGCCCGCGCCAGCTAGGAACCCCGCCGGCACCAGCCCTCCCGACCGGTATATCGTATCAACTCCGATTGTGCTGGGCGCGTCGTGCTGGACCTCATCCAGCCCGACAGCTCCACGGAGGTCGCAGTTCTGGAATACCGTATAGCCAAGAGCGGCCTCGGTGAAGTCCGCTCCGGCCAAATCACAGGCCCAAATCTGGGTCTGGAAAAAGTCGGCACTGCTCAAAATGGCATCGGCGATGCTGCAACGCACCAAGCCCGCGCCTGAAAAATTTGCACCCGTGCAGTTGGCCCCTGTCAGTTTGGCTCCAATCAAGCTTGTACGCTGAAGATTGGCGTTGGTCAGGTTGGCACCGGAGAGGTCCGCGTCAGACAAAATCGCGCGGTCTAAGTCTGCTCCCGTCAGGTCGGCTCCCCGCAGATCCGCTCCCCGCATATTTGCTCCGTTGAAGAGCGCCCCGGAGAGGTTTGACTCTCGCAGGTCAGCGTGGTAAAGGTGGCTGGGATTGAGGAAACAGCCTGACAGGTTGGCCCGGCGCATCACGGCACCCATCAAGTCCGAGTTTCGGAGGTCCGCACCGCTGATGTCCACCTGAGGCGCGCGAACGTAACTCATGTAGGCGGCATTCAGGTCAAGCGACTCGTTTGGGTTGGATTCCTTCCAGCGAGCGACGTGATCACGCCCTCGCCGGACCAGTTGAACGTGCTCCATGTTGGCCATAATCGTTGCTCCCGGACAACATCAAGAGTGGGTTGGGACCATTGGACATTATAGGGGTCATCCCCGTGCGCCACTTGGTAAGGTAAGCGCGAGCGGGATTTTAGCACAAGGGGGCAACTGACGCTCTGGAATCCACCTGCTTGACGTACTTTTTGACTTACTGCGCACACGTTTACGATGGTGTCTGAATAATAGCGCGGCGGTGAGTTCCTTCCCCGATCTTCCGGTCCCCGTGGTACGCTTCCACCCGGAAAGTGAGGCGGTTACGGTCGACCTCGGTGAGCTGGGCGCTGGCAACAATGGTGTCGCCTATATCGGCCGGGGCGAGGTGCCGCACGTTCACCTCGAACCCTACGGTGGTTTCTCCTGGCAAAAGGTGCCTCAACACACTGTCCATCGACGCCTGTTCCATCAGTTGAATCATCGACGGAGTGCTGAACTTCGGAACGTGAGGCGCCACGTTTGTCTCGCTGACTACCGTTTCCGTACGGCCTTGCAATCCGGCCTTCAAGTCTGGGCCTGGCATTTTCTCTAGCCTCGTTATTGTGCGAGTTCGGGAAGTCCATCGAAAGGCGATGTACTATCATAGCAGACA
Source organism: Dehalococcoidia bacterium (assembly GCA_965262865.1). Lineage (GTDB taxonomy): Bacteria > Chloroflexota > Dehalococcoidia > Lucifugimonadales > UBA3495 > VXOI01. The sequence goes on along the minus strand of OZ253565.1, from coordinate 2,453,517 downwards.
CGGGCCACGCCGGGGTATGTGTGGGTCGGCAGACACTGGATTAAAGCGTCATTCCAATGTAGCCTCGGGACCCTGGCCACGTGGGCACAGTAAGAGAATGCCGGTTCCCTCATTCGGGTTAAAGTGCTGGCAGCCTGGGGCGCCTCGACCCCAAATTGGAAGTATTCTGTTCTAGGGATACTCTGAACAAGGCTTGGTTTGGCCTGAATTGTGTTTTCCGGTCGGCGAGGGTTGTGAGAACCGCAGCCCGGGAGTTGCCGGCCGGCATTCGGACACTTGCCTTTCGCTCCTGGCGGGACTGTTGGACTCCGGCGCGGGCCATAAGGGCCGTACTGACCTGTTCCAGGGCGCACTACGCGCCTGGTTGACCCTCCGCCGTCAGCAGGTTGCCGAAGCCGAACAGCAATGCCAGGCGTTCCGTGTTCTTCGCCAGCCCACGGTAACGCACCTTGGCATACCCGAACAGCCGCTTCAGCCTCAGGAAGGGATGCTCCACCCTCGCTCTCACCGCCGCCGCCTTCTCCGTCAGCGCCTCTTCGCTCCCGGACTCCAGCTTCCGGCGACGCCCTGAACGCATCGCCACCCGCCATTCCAGCTCCAGCCCCAGGTTCTCCTCCCTCTGGTGAACCCCCTGATACCCAGCATCACCCCATACCACCGTCTCGCCTCCGTGCACCAGATTGTGAGCCTCCGTAACGTCATGAGCGTTGGCCGCCGTCGTGCTCATGCTGTGCACGATGCCCGTGTCGGCGTCCACCCCGATGTGCGCTTTCATCCCGAAATGCCACTGGTTCCCCTTCTTGGTCTGGTGCATCTTCGTGTCCCGCTCCCCGGCCCGGCTCTTGGTGGAAGCAGGGGCCTGGATAAGGGCCTGGATGATGGTGGCGTCCACGATGGTTCCCTCCCGCAGTTTCAGCCCCTGGGACTCCAGGTGGGCGTTGATCTCATCCAAAAGACCTTGCCCCAGCTTTTGTTTTTCCAGGAGATGACGAAAGTTGAGGATGGTGGTCTCGTAGGGCAGGGGACCTGAGAGCCTCAGCCCCACGAACCGCCGCACCGGCTCTGACTCGTAGAGCAGATCCTCCATGCCGGGGTCGCTCAGGTTGTAGAAAAGCTGGACGCAGTGAGTCCTCAACATGGCGGACAGCGGGTAGGGCTGTCTCCCCTTTCCGGCCTTGGGGTAGAAGGGACGGAGTCGGTCCTCCAGCAACTGCCGAGGAATCAGGCAGTCCATACCCTCCAGGAAAAGTTCCCGGCGGGTCTTGCGCTCCTTGCCCTGGTATCCCAGATCGGCAAAGGTTGGCTGGTCCATACAACCTCATTCCCGGTCAGCATCAGGCTCTTCAGCTTAACTACGCCACATCGCCGCAGACTTGTTCAGAGTATCCCTAGTACTACAGTCGCAGATCGAGGGGTAGGTAGAATGGGGGTACTCAACGGGCGGTGAGGTGAGGCTGTGGCGGGGCATCAGGATGAGGTGGCGGAGGTGGCCCGGTGGGCTGAGGGTATCGATCGCATGCACGGGTGCATCGCGGGACGGTTCCGGCGTCCGGAGCCGCGCCGTCGGGCGCTTGATTATCTGAAAGGGCTGCTCAGCCCGGTGGAGCGCAAGAACGGCTGGCAACTGGCGGAGCGGGCGGGCGACGCCACTCCCGATGGGGTGCAGCGCCTGTTGTACAACTACCGGTGGGACGCTGACCTGGTTCGCGATGACTTGAAAACCTACGTGACCCGGCATCTGGCCGACACTGGCGCAGTTCTGGCGGTGGACGAGACCGGATTCCTCAAGAAAGGGGACAAGGCGGTGCGTTCCCCACGTGCTGGCCATCAAACGCAGTGAAAAGCTGTGGGCTTTGACGGACAGGGGGCCGCGACAAGTGAGGGCTGACCGGCTGGCGTCCGGGGTTGAGGAATGCGCCTGGGTGAGGTGCAGTGCCGGGGACGGAGCCAAGGGACCACGGGTCTACGACTGGGCCACTGTGGATATACGTCCCCTGAGGGAGCCTGGCCAGGGCTATTGGCTGCTGGTCCGGCGCAGTCTGGCCAACCCCGGGGAGTTGGCCTACTACGTCTGTTAAGGTCCGGCGGGAACAAGCCTGGAGGAACTGGCGAGGGTCGCCGGAAGCCGGTGGGCCATAGGGGAATGCTTTGAGGAGGCCAAGGGACGGGTGGGGCTGGACCAGTACGAGGTGCGGAGGTGGGACGGCTGGTACCGGCACATCACCCTGGCGATGCTGGCCCACGCGTATCTGTCCGTGACCAGGCATCAGGCAATGGAACAGTGAGAAAAGGGGGCTGTTACGGACCGGAGGAACAGCGGATTCCCATGACAGTGCCGGAGGTGCGCCGGCTGCTCACCCGCCTGGTATGGACAGAGAATCAACTGCCTGATTTCATCCTGTACTGGTCGTTGTGGAGACGGCCCCACCAGGCCAGGTCCCGGCGTTGGCACTACAGACGGCGCCTAACTAATCTGCAACTGTAGTACTAAACCAAAGCCAAGGTGAAATGCGCAGTGGGATGGGGTAAATTTGTGAAGGAACCTGGTTAGCTGGTGTCGGGAGTTGGGAGGGGTTGGTGATGGGTGTGAGGGAGATAGACCGGTTTCTCGAACAGTGGCAGATGGATGCTAAGGCCTTGCGTCGGCGGATGATTCTGGCGCCGACGCCCAGGGAGCGGGAGAGGTGGTACGCCATGCTGCTGCTGGCCCAGGGCTTGACGGCGGCGGCCACGGCAGAGGGGCTGGAAAGGGATCCCCACACTATTGGCCGTTGGGCGTCGGCCTTCGGCGAGGGAGGACCTGCGGCCCTGATATTCGAGCAGACCGGTGGTTCCCCCCCGCCCTTGACGAGGCGCAGCAGGAGGAATTGAAAGAGGCGGTGCAACAGCCTCCCGCTTCGTCGGGCATCGTAATGGCCAACTGGTATTGGAAGGTGGTGGGGCGGTTTGTCTTAGAGCGCTTCGGCATTGAGTTGAGCCGCAGCAGCTGCCTGAACTGGCTGCACCGTTTGGGATTTGCCTTCAAGCGGCCCAAGAAGCGTCTGCTCAAGGCTGATGATGCCAAGCGGGAGGCTTTTGTGGCGGAGTACGCCATCCTGACAGAGGTGGCCCAACGGACTGAAGCCAGAATATTCTTTGCGGATGAGGCCCACTTCCGGGCCGATGCGGAATTGCGGGGCAAGTGGGTGCTTAAAGGCAAACCTGCGTTGGTGGATTCGACCAGCCCGCGGTATGGGGAGAAGGCCAGCTACTATTCGGCGGTGTGCCTGGAGACGGGTGAGGTGGAATGGATGGAACTGGAGGGCAACAGCAACAGCGGGACCTCGGTTGCCTTCCTGGAACAACTGAGGGAAAAACATTCAGGGCCGCTGCGGGTCATCTGGGACAACGCGCCGGCCCACCGTGGAGAGGCGGTGCGGGAATATCTGCGGACGCCCGGACTTGACCTGCGGTTGGTGAACCTGCCGGGGTACAGCCCGGACTTCAACGCCGATGAGGCGGTCTGGGGCTGGGCGAGAGAGGAGGCGACGGGCAATCTCTGCCTGGGCAGCAGGGCGGCGGTGCAGGAAAGGGTCGGCAACTTCCTGGCTGGACTGACCAGCCGGAGAGACGAGGTGAGGTGCCGCTGCCGAACGGTACTGCAGTCAAGGGCCGAAGCACTCCTGCCGAATTCCCAACACGATTCCTCACCTCAGGCAAATGCACATCCCACCTTGGCTTTGGTTTAGTACTCAGTCACGTTTGAAATGGCAGGATAGAGACGGCGGAGTTTGGCTCTGGCGGCCTTGGTGGTGAAGCGCCAGTTGATCGTTGATCTGGCAGCGTTGCGTTCCGCTTCATAAGCACTGACGTTTCTGTGCAGGGCGTCTCCGTCGGGGTTGCGGCCCTTGAGGCAGGCACGAGCCAGTACGCTGAACTCAATCTCGGCCATATTCAGCCAACTGCCGTGCTTGGGCGTGTGGTGAAACTCCAGCCGCTTGGCAATGCTCCGGGCCTCGTCAGCCGGGAACGCCTCGTAGAGCGACGCCCTGCGATGGGTGTTCAGATTGTCCAAGACCACTCTAATCACCGCGACATCCGGATAGGCCTCATCCACCAGCCAGCGCATCTGGTGGGCAAAGTCCTCCTTGGTGCGCCGCTGGGTTACCTCTACGTGCCGCCAGCCTGCCAGGGGTTCGCAGGACAGGAACAGGTTGCGGGTGCCCTCCCGCCGGTACTCGTAGTCCTCACGTCTGGGGTGTCCGGGTACCGCCGGGATGGGCGGCCGGGCATCGGCCAGCATCTGGGTGGATGTCTCATCGAAGCAGACCACCGGCCTTTCGGGATTGTAGGGTTCGGCATACAGGTCCAGGACATCCTCCATATGGGCCACGAACTCTGCGCTCACCTTGGGAATGCACCACTGTTTCTTCTGCCGCGGCTTGAGGACGTTTTTTTCAGATGCAGCCGCACCGTCTCGTGGGACAGCGAGTCAACCACGCCCAGTTCAACCATCCGATCCGCCAGCAGGCGCAGGTTCCAGTGGTCGTGGCCCTCGGGGGCCGGGCTGCAGGCCAGGGCGATCAGATGGGCCTCGCCACGGTCGTCCAGCTTGCGGTACCGGTGGGGCTGGGTCCGGTCCCTGAGCGCCCCGTCCAACCCATCCTCGGCGAAACGCCGCTTCATGCGGAACACCATGCCCTCGGACACGTCCAGGGCTTGCGCCACCTTGGAGGCGGACCAGCCCTCACCGGTCTTGAGCAGGATGCGGGCCCGGGTCGTAACCCTGGCCGGACTCCTCCCTGCCCGGACCATGTGCTCCAGTTGGTCGCGTTCCTCCGACGTCAGCCGAACCGCAAATTTCTCTCTGACCACACCGACACCTCACAACAACATCTTCCTTAAGTCAGAGTACCATCGACCATCAGGTCTCTGAGTCTATCTATCAGACCAAACGTGACTGAGTACTAGTACTCGGTCAAGGCAGGAATTGATGGGATACAGGCGATGGAGTTTGGTTCTGGCATCTTGGATGCTGAAGCGCCAGTTGATGCGGGCTTGAGCTTCGTTTCGCTCCAGTTCTAGGGCGCGGACCTCCCGGCAGAGGGATTCCTCATCCGGGAGACGCTGCCTGAGGCAACTGCGGGAGAAAACGCTGAACTCGATTTCCGCCATATTCAGCCAACTGCCGTGCTTGGGCGTGTGGTGAAACTCCAGCCGCTTGGCGATGCGTCGGGCCTCGTCAGCTGAGAACGCCTCATAGAGCGACGCCTTGCGATGGGTGTTCAGATTGTCCAAGACCACTCGAACCACCGCGATATCCGGATAGGCCTCATCCACCAGCCAGCGCATCTGGTGGGCAAAGTCCTCCTTGGTGCGCCGCTGGGTTACCTCTACGTGCCGCCACCCGGCCAGGGGTTCGCAGGCCAGGAACAGGTTGCGGGTGCCCTCCCGCCGGTACTCGTAGTCCTCGCGCCTGGGGTGTCCGGGTACCGCCGGGATGGGCGGCCGGGCATGGGACAGCATCTGAGTGGATGTCTCATCGAAGCAGACCACCGGCCTTTCGGGATTGTAGGGTTCGGCATACAGGTCCAGGACATCCTCCATATGGGCCACGAACTCTGCGCTCACCTTGGGAATGCACCACTGTTTCTTCTGCCACGGCTTGAGGACGTTTTTTTCAGATGCAGCCGCACCGTCTCGTGGGACAGCGAGTCAACCACGCCCAGTTCAACCATCCGATCCGCCAGCAGGCGCAGGTTCCAGTGGTCGTGGCCCTCGGGGGCCGGGCTGCAGGCCAGGGCGATCAGGTGGGCCTCGCCACGGTCGTCCAGCTTGCGGTACCGGTGGGGCTGGGTCCGGTCCCTGAGCGCCCCGTCCAACCCATCCTCGGCGAAGCGCCGCTTGAGGCGAAACACCGTGCCCTCGGACACGTCCAGGGACTGGGACACCCGAGACGCCGACCAGCCCTCGCCGGTCTTGAGCAGGATGCGGGCCCGGGTTACGACCCGGGCCGGACTCCTCCCTGCCCGGACCATGTGCTCCAGTTGGTCGCGTTCTTCCGACGTCAGCCGGACCGCAAATTTCTCTCTGACCACACCGACACCTCACAACAACATATTCCTTAAGTCAGAGTACCATCGACCATCAGGTCTCTGAGTCTTTCTATCAGACCAAAATTGACCGAGTACTAGTACTCAGTCACGTTTGAAATGGCAGGATAAATTTCACGGGTGACAGTCAGTCTCACATTCAGTTAACTTAAACTTGCTTCTCAGCAACTGTCATTGCTGGCGTGACCCAGTACTAGGCTTTTATAAACCGGATTTCTAAGCCACGGGGTTCTCTGCGACCGAGTGGTGCAGTGCAATTTCAATGGCCCGCCACACCGGCTTCAGGTAGGTACGGGCGCCTTGGGAAGCTTGCGTAATATCTCCGTAAGCAACCCATCGGCATAGGTCAATGTCTTCCTCGAACTGCGGTGTCAGCGGGTCTGAAATCTGGCCTTCGTAGTCGAGAAGGAACCAGTCGACGGTTTTGTTTACTGGGCCGTAAGAATAATAGGAAATGTAGGTAGAGCGGCAAAGAGAAGAACGGATTGAGAGCAGCTTGGGTTGCAGGCCCGTCTCCTCAGAGATTTCCCTCACCGCACAACACTCCGGTTTCTCGTCACCGGAAAGCTTCCCCTTGGGCAGGTCCCACAGATGATGCTTTCTGATCAGCAATCCATGGCCGCCGGACAGGACCAAGCCCCCGGCGGCCCTCATCTGGGGCAGCTCATCTCTATTCATGTATTCGAATCCGCTCCAATATCGCCACCTATTCTCTGTTTAGACCTGTGAATAAAACCCCGTCGACCAGCATGTCCGGAAATTCCTGCTGCTCTTCAGATTCGGCCTGCAATGATCGATGAATGAGTCCGCTGTCCTCGTAACCGAACCGCACCAAGATGTAGTGAATTGCGTTCAGAAGACCCTGCTGCTTGTTGTCGGAGTTGACAATGACCCAAGGTGCGAACTCAGTGCTGGTTACCGAGAACATCCTTTCCTTGAAATAAGTAAGCAACTGCCAACGTTCGGCTGCCATACAGTCATTAGCGGAGTACTTCCAATATGTAAGGTCGCTAATGCTCCGGAGCTTGAACCGCAAGTCCTGGGCTTCCTGGGACACCGAACAGGTAAATCTTAACGAGTGTGATGCCCTCATCTAACAGCGCTTTTCCCCACTCGTTCACCCGGCTCATGAAATAGTGATACTGCCGCGTGGTGCAGTAACCCATAGCGGGCTGGATCATGGCCCGGGAATACCAAGACCGGTCGAAAACGACGATGTTGCCCTCGCCGGGCATCATCTTGTAGTGCCGCCCCAGCCAATTTCGCATCACCTGTGGCGGGGGCGTGCCCTGTGGAACCACATTGGCGTACCTGGTATCGAGATTGTGGGTTATTCCGGCTGACAGCTTGCCTTTCCCGGCAGCATCCCTACCCTCTAGAACAACGACCAAGCATTTAGTGTTCTCGATCACCCATTCCTGAAGAGACAAGAGGTGAAGGCGCAGAACTCGCAACTCTGCCCTTTACACTTGGTAGGACAGGTCGCGAAACTCGGCAACTTCGTGGGTGGAGGGGGCAATTAACGGCAAGACATCAGCACCGGCTTGCATCGTCCGAACCCACAATCCAATTCGTCTGGTACAGCCTGATAACGGCGTTCCTGCGGCCAATGTTAGATACTGTCCACCCGTAAGTCAACCTGATTCGCCAGTATCGCGGGTATTCTTACCCCAGCAAGCCCCCACAGAGTCAATTCATTGAATCTAATTTTCCAGCAATCCCATTGGGGTGTGAGAGGACAGTGGCTGGGAGCGGGGATGGGAAGTTAGTCTGCAAGGGACCGACGAGGGAAAATCTTTCTTCTGATGTGGCATTGTGCTGCGTTTCAAGGGGAAGACGGGGGCGGAAGCCTGGAGTCCGGGCCGAGGGGTTGTTCACTACGGAGGATACAGAGGGCGCAGCTATTCTAGTGGACAGCATGCCGGTGAGGACGGCGGTGCGCCCGTATAGGGAATTTGCGCACGCGGGGGTTGTGTGTGTCCTGTATTGATCCGCAATGTCCCATTTCGGTTTAGGAGCCAATGTGCCGGACCGAATTAGTCTTACAGAAGACATGATCGTATACACTAAGATAAGTGGCGGCACCGGTTCTTGGGAATGAACATGGGGCAGTTGGGGAGGGCACCGGTTCCCCGCTTTCGAGGGAACGACAGTAGGACTGGAATCAGGGAGGAATGGTCCTGCTCAGATGGACCGCCTGCTTGAAGGCAAGAAGGGATTGAAGTAACATCAGGCTACGAAAGGGTGAGTCGTGTCAAGGAAACGGGATTTCATCTCAGTCACTGATCTAACGGCCGAGGAGACCCGACGGCTGATTGAGGACGCTGTTCTCGGAAAATCGCGGGGGGGGCACAGTCCTCTGGCTGGGAAGTCAGTGGCCCTTCTCTTCGAGAAACCGTCGCTACGAACCAAAGTCAGCTTTCAAGTGGCCGTGGAGCAACTGGGTGGGTACTCGCTGTACATGGGGGGTGAGGAGGTCGGATTGGGGGCGCGGGAACCGGTTTCAGACGTAGCCCGGGTACTGTCAGGTTATGTGGACTGTATCGTGGCCCGCGTATTTCGCCACCAAAACCTTCTGGAACTCGCCAAGTATGCGTCGGTTCCTGTGATTAACGCATTGTCGGACTGGGAGCACCCCTGCCAGACCATGGCGGACCTGTTGACCGTCCGCGAGCACAAGGGCGCCCTGACCGGACTGACCTTGGCATACGTTGGGGACGGGAACAATGTGGCCCGCAGCCTGTGCCTGGCCCTGCCAGGAGTTGGCATGGACTTCAATTGTGCCTCGCCAGCCGGGTATGAGCTGGACGAGGAATCGGTGGCTACAGGGAAAGGGCGAGGAAGCGGCGTGGTGCGCACCATGCGCTCGCCGACGGAGGCAGTCGCCAATGCCGATGTCGTCTACACGGACGTCTGGGCAAGCATGGGCCAAGAGGCCGAGGCCGAGACGCGTCGTCTTGAGTTCGCGGGATATACCGTTGACCCAGTGCTGATGGCTCAGGCCCGGCCAGGTGCCCTGTTCATGCACGACATGCCGGCCCACTACGGGGAGGAGGTTCCGCCAGGAATGCTGGAACATCCGCAGTCGGTCGCCTATCCGCAGGCGCATAACCGGCTGCATGCCCAGAAGGCGGTGCTGGAGTTCCTGCTGGATGGCGCGTAGGGCTTCCGAAACCGCCCCGCGAGGAGACACTCTCCAAAGGGGAGAGGGAATCAAGGTCTTGGACACTCGATAACTGAGTAAGAAAGCAATGCCACTTCCCATAATAGCCATAGTCGGACGGCCCAATGTTGGCAAGTCTTCGCTTTTCAACCGTATCGTGGGTTGGAGGCACGCCATCGTGTCTGACGTGGCGGGCACCACGCGGGACCGGCTTATGGCCGATACCGACTGGGAGGGGCACCGGTTCATTCTGCTGGACACCGGCGGTCTGGAAAGCGACCCGGAAGGCGCCATACGATCCAAGGTCCAGGAACAGGCCGAAATGGCTATGTCTGACGCGGATGTCATCATCCTGCTGACCGACGTCGCAGACGGAATTACGCCGCACGACGCCATGGCGGCCAACCGCCTAAGGACGACCCGCAAGCCTGTGGTTCTGGCGGTCAACAAGGTGGACAACGACAACCGGGAGTTCAACACACCTGAGTTCTACCAGTTGGGGATGGGCGATCCGACACCGGTCAGCGCCTACCACAACTACGGCGTTCACGACCTCATGGAGCGTGTGCTGTCCCATCTGCCGTCACTTGAGGCACCAAATGAAGAGGCCACTGACGACTGGGAAGTATCGGGGAACGAAGCCGACCTGCCGGCACTGGACGAATTGGAGGTCGTGCCCCCGCAGGGCGACCTGAACTTGGCCATTGTGGGGCGGACCAACGTGGGAAAGTCGGCGCTGCTCAACGCAATCCTGGGAGAGGAGCGTTCCATCGTGAGCCCGGTTGCCGGGACGACCCGAGACGCCATCGACACGCAGTTCACCTATAAGGGCACCGAAATTGTGGCGGTGGACACCGCAGGGATGCGCAGACGGGGGCAGGTAGGTCAGGGCATTGAGAAGTACAGCGTAATCCGCGCCGTTGGGGCCGTGGACCGAAGCGACATCGCGCTGATTATTGTCGACGCCTCGGAACTAGCGACCGCGCAGGATGGACACATCGCAGGGCTGGCCTGGGAGATGGGCCGCGGTGTGATCGTGGTGGTCAACAAGTGGGACCTGCGGGAGCAACAGGATCGCTATGCCCGGGCGGAGGCAGAGGCAAGGGTCCGGGAGCGGCTACACTTCATGTCATACGTGCCAGTTTGCTTCACTTCCGCCCTGTTACGGCAGGGCATCGCCGGCCTGATGGACACTGCAATGGAGCTCTGGGACGAGCGCCGCCGAATTGTCGCGAGCCGCGACCTGCAATTCATGCTGGCCGACGCAATGTCGGAGCACAGCCCGCCGCTGGTGAAGCGAAACCGGGGTGTGCGGGCGCGGGTAAACCGCATACGCCAAGTTGGCATTAACCCGCCCACCTTCCTGTTTACAGTAAACGACCCGCGGCTGCTACACTACACTTACAAGAGGTACCTTGAGAACCGCATCAGGGATGCCTTCGGGTTTGATCGCACTCATCTGAGGCTGGTATTTCGACGCGCATGAAACAGCTTCCCACAACGCTGCTGTTCCAGGTTGCCGCCATTCCTTTGCTGGTGGGGGCAGGAACTATGGCCGCCTTGTACATGACGGACCAGCCGCCTGTCGTGCAATATTTCGCCGTGGTCGTTTTCTCATACTTGGTGGGGTCGCTGTCGTGGGGTTATATGCTGCTGCGGTGGCGGTCGGGGGTGGATGTTCGCGAATTCGGCAGCGGCCGCACTGGAATGTCCAACGTGCTGCGCACGGGTGGCGGCAAAGCAGCGGCCGTGGTGCTTGCGCTGGACATCGGGAAGGGAGTGGTGGTGGTTATTTTCGCCCGTGAGGTCGCGGGAACACACGTGGCGGAGGTTGTGGCGGCGCTGATTGCGCTGGTGGGCCACAACTGGCCGGTGTTCCTTGGGTTCCGTGGAGGGCGGGGGATACTCACGGCGCTGGGGGGGCTGTCGATGATGACACCGGTGCCAGCGGTGGTGGCAACGGCGATCTTCCTACTAACCACGTTTGGGAGCCGTTACATCTCACTGGGCTCGATCGTCGGGGTGCTGGCGGGAGCTGCGTCGCTGGTAGGACTGGCACTGGCCGGCTGGTATTCGACCACCTACATGGTCTTCGCGGGAGGAGCAGCCGCGATGATCATCTGGCAGCACCGAGACAACATCCGGCGACTCATGCACGGTAACGAGCGGCGGCTGGGGACTCCCGCGACTCCGGTAAAATAGCAGCGTCCCAAGGTCCTTCTGAATTCTCGACAAGCTTCGTGTTATTCTCTTCCAATTCTGCTTTGAAGCAGGTCTCTTTTGGCTGATCAAGTGGTCGTGATCGGGGCAACGACCTGGGGTACTACGCTGGCCATGGTGATGGCCGGAGAGGGGCGGCCAGTCAGCCTCTTGGCACGAAATTTCAAGGAGCGGGACGGGCTGCAGTCGGCCCGGGAAAACACTCGGTTTCTGCCAGGGGTGGCCTTTCCTCCCTCACTGCGAGTCTCGTCGGACCCGGCGGAGGCGATGGAAGAGGCAGCCATTGCCGTGGTTGCGGTGCCGTCGGACCGGATGCGGGAGAATGTGCGCCGGATCGCGGACCATTTGGCATCGGGTACGGCGGTGGTGAGCGCCACAAAGGGGCTGGAACTGCCTACTGCGCTGCGGATGAGCCAGGTGCTGACCGAGGAGTTGCCTGCCGCTTTTCGCACTGGCGTCTGCTCGCTCTCGGGCCCCAACCTAGCCAAGGAGATCGCCCAAGGCAAGCTGGCCTCCGCCGTCATCGCATCGGAGTCCGGTGAGGCTGCGGAACGGGCGCAGGCCGCCCTGCTGTCCAGCCGCTTTCGGGTCTACACCAGCTACGACCTCGTGGGTGTGGAGCTGGGGGGCGCGCTCAAGAACATAGTGGCACTGGGAGCAGGCATGTGCGACGGCCTGGAGTTCGGCGAGAACGCCAAGGCAGCGTTCATAACGAGAGGGCTTGCCGAGATCGCCCGCCTCGGGGTGGCCGCTGGGGCGCTTCCGCTGACTTTCGCCGGGCTGGCGGGAGTGGGGGACGTCATCGCAACCTGCGCTAGCCGCCTGAGCCGCAATCGCTATGTGGGAGAGCAGCTGGCACTGGGGCGGTTGTGGCCGGAAATCCGCTCCTCCATGGACAACGTGGCCGAGGGCGTTAACGCCACCGAGGCCGCGCTGAAGCTGGCGCAGCGGTTGGACGTAGAGATGCCCATCTCTGAAACGACTTTCCGCGTGCTGCACGAGGGCCTATCCCCGCGCGAGGCGGCCATGGAACTGATGCAACGTCCCGTTGGCAGCGAGTGGTAGTAATTAGCGGAGCCAGCCCAGCGTGAGGCTCTGCACTCTCTCCAGTAGCCAGGCTGCGGCGGAGCGCCGGTGGCAGGGCTCACCCGCAGGCTCGAAACACAGCAGCGTGAAGTCTTCCAGTTGCGGCAAACCTTCTAGGAAGGCGCGAAAGTCATCGTCCCTTTCGTAGATGCCGTCCAGTTCTTCGCGGTAGCGTACGTCGAGGGCAGTGAAGTTCAAGACGCCCTGCCGGTAATCCGTCAGCAGGGCGCGGGATGGATAGAGGGCCGGCTGAACCTCCCAATCGGTCCTGCGTCCCCTGGGGTGCGCCCTTGAGATGCGGTAACGGATTCCCATCCAATGGCGCGGCTCGTAGAAGCTGGCAGTGTAGAGCATCGGCTGTCTCGCTGATACTGTTTCCGGAAAAACGTCAGGGAAAGGTTGAATTGCGAACCGTGTTCGCCTGGGCTAGTACTGAACCAAATCAGGATTGGCAGGGATAGAGGCGATGGAGTTTGCGTCTGGCGTCTTGGGCAGTGAACCGCCAGTTAATGGTAGCTCCTATCGCGTTCCGCTCTGACACACAGGCGCTGACGGCGTTTTCCAGGCTGTCCTCGTCGGCGTTGCGTCCGCGCAGGCAGGCCCGGGCCAGCACGCTGAACTCGATCTCCGCCATATTCAGCCAGCTTCCGTGCTTGGGAGTGTGGTGGAACTCCAGCCGCTTGGCGATGCGCCGGGCCTCGGCCGCCGGGAAAGTCTCGTAAAGCGAGGCCATCCGATGCGTGTTCAGATTGTCGAGAACCAGCCGAATCACCGGGACATCGGGGTAGGCCTCATCCACCAGCCACCGCATCTGCTGAGCGAAGTCCTGCATGGTGCGTTGCCGGGTTATCGCCACGTGGCGCCAGCCCCGGCGAGGCTCACAGGTGAGGAACAGGTTGCGCGTCCCTCCCCGCTGGTATTCGTAGTCCTCACGCCTCGGCCTCCCAGGCTTTGCCGGCAGCGGTTCCCTCACGTCGGCCAGCAACTGGGTGGAGGTCTCGTCAAAGCAGACCACCGGCCTCTGCGGATCGTAGGGCTCGGCGTAGAGATCCAGCACGTCCTCCATGGCCGCCACGAACTCTCCACCTACCTTGGGGATGCACCATTGTTTCTTGAGCCACGGCTTGAGCGTGTTTTTTTTAGCCGCAGGCGGACCGTCTCCGGAGATAAAGACTCCACCAATCCCAACTCCACCACCTTGCCCGCCAGGGCCCGCATGGTCCAGTGGTCATGACCGTCGGGCACCGGGCTGCAGGCCAAGGCTATCAGGTGGGCCTCCACCCTTTCATCCACCTTTCTGGGCCGGTTGACCTGGTTATGGTGCCTCAGCACCTCGTCCAGTCCTTCCTCGGCATACCGCCGCTTGGTGCGGAACACGGTCCGCTCCGACACGTCCAGTGCGGTGGCCACCTGGGGGGCGGTCCAGCCCTCATCTATCTTGATCAGGATGCGGGCCCGGGTAATCGCCTGTGCGGAACTCCTCCCAGCCCTGATCATCTTCCTGAGCCGTCCCTTTTCCTGTGTTGCCAGCCGGACTCCGTACTTCTCCTGCACCATGACCACCTCACATCCCACAACCCTTCGTCTATCCCCAAGATAGCATCCTGTCTGGGTTCACGTACTAACTGACAATGCCAGATTGGCCGAATACTTGGCTACGACGCCGGAAGGCGGGCCGGAGGGCGAAGATGACCGCTCCCACGATAATGACACTGATGTAAGTGATGAATCGGTCGACCAGCACCAGGGCAGTGGCAGCCTCTTTGGCCAGCGACGCCAGGCGCACCGCCAAGCCCGCCACACCCGACTCCACCGCGCCGACGCCGCCAGGCGTGGGAACCAGTGACAGCAGGGAGTTGGCCAGGGTCAAGAATATGACCAGGGCCGGACTCAAGTCAAACCCCAGAGCGAGGGCCACCAGGTACATACGACCGACCTCGGCCATCCAGGCCAGCACTCCCAGCGTCGTGGTCTGGGGCAGACGGTGGAGTCCTCCCATGGCTCCAGCGTGGAAGCGCTCGTACTTGGACGCCAGCCAGGCAGGCAGACGGCGCAAGAGTGGCTCGCGAGCCCATACCATCACCACCAATAGCGCTACCAGCGCCACAGCCAGGCCGAGAGCGACGATCAACACGGTCCAAGTACCCGCGTCGCCGCCAATGCTTACGAGGAACGGTACGGCCACCACAAGCATGAGCGCGACCAACGCCACATCCAACACTCTTTCCGCGAGGATCGTGCCTATGGTGCCGGAGAAAGAGGCCTCATCATGTTCGTCCTGATACAGAAAGGCTCGAAAGGCGTCGCCAAGCCGTAGCCAGCCGATGGAGTTGACGAACCAGCCGAGCAGCACGAGTTGGCTGCAATACAGCACGCCGGGTACTGAGGTATCTCTTTCTCCCGTTCGTGCAGAGTGCTGCAACAGTATTCGCCACCGGGCACCCCGGAAAAGGAAGGTGGTGTAGTGCACGACAAACGCGGCCACCAAGAGCCACGGGTCGGCGGAGCGCACCTGTTTCCAGGTGACCTCCAAGTCGACGTCGAAACGAGTGACGAGAAAGAGGAGGAAACCGCCGGCAACCAACATTGAGACCATGGCAGGCAAGGAAAAGGCCCGCCTGCGTAGGGAGTCGAAACGTTGCGGCGTGCCGGATGCAGCCGTTGATTCAGGTTTCCCGTTCTGGTCGCCTCCGACGTCCATCAGCGCAGGAGCTCTGCGGTCAAGGAGGTCGGCTGGGCAGCCCGGTGAGGCCGGGCCATTGCTAGCGCAGTTCCCGGGGCATGGTGAAGGAGACGTCCTCTTCAACTCCACTGAGCATCGTGACACGGCCGGGGGCGAGGGCTTCTATGACGCTCTCAACCAGGATCTCTGGAGTGGAGGCCCCCGAAGTAATGCCAACCTTCTCTTTTCCTTCCAGCCAACCGGGATCGATTTCCTCTGGTCCGTTTATCAGGTAGGCTGGTACGCCTTGGGCTGCAGCAACTTCGCGGAGGCGGTTACAGTTGGAGCTGTTCTGGGCGCCAATGACCAATACCATGTCTACGCTGTGGGCCATCTTGGTTACGGCCTCCTGGCGGTTGGTGGTCGCGTAACAGATGTCGTTGCGGACGAGGGCCTGCGGGAAACGGCCCTTGATGGAGTCGATAGCCTGGGCTGTGTCACGGACGGAGAGAGTGGTCTGGGTGAGAACTGCGATGTCCTCGTTGTCACCCCAACTGGGTAATTCGGCAGGGGCGTTGTCATCGATCAGGGTCATTTCCACCTGGCCCATGGTGCCGCGTACCTCCTGGTGGCCCCGGTGCCCCACCAGCAGAACGCGTCGGCCCTCCCGGCTGTACTTCTTGGCCTCGTTGTGCACGCGAGTTACCAGCGGACAGACGGCGTCAATGACACGCAGGTTGCGCGCTTTGGCCTTCTCAAAATCCTCGGGGGGCGAGCCGTGGGCGGAAAACACCACAAGGGAACCCTCGGGCACCTCGTCGACCTCTTCGACAGTAATTGCACCACGGGACTCAAGGTCGTTGACCACATAAGGGTTATGGACAATCTGGTGCTTGACGTACACCGGAGGGCCGTAGCGGCGCAGGCAGACGTCAACCACGTCAATGGCTCGCACCACTCCCGCGCAGAATCCCCGAGGTGAGCTGAGCAAGACCTCCAAACCATCCCTCCCTGTTCCCATAGAGTCCGAATGTCTACTCATTGGCCTCGGATATCATAGCACAGCGGGCGGTTTTCCAGCTCGTCAAGCCAGTCTGCCGGCGTCCGTTTGGGGCGGGGCTGTGCTATAATTCGGCTGCATTTTGATCCCCATCCGGCCGTTCTCCGTGGGGCATTTCTCCCGCGGAATTGGTCCCTCCAATTCAGCAATTCCCGCTCCCCAGGAGGCCCCGCATGGTCAGTATTCACGACGATTTGGTTGTGTTTTCCGGCAACGCCCACCCGGATCTGGCGCGGTCCGTCTGCGAATACCTGGGGAAAGCTGTAGGGCAGTCCGAGGTGTTCAAGTTCGCCAACGACAACACCTTCGTTCGCATCCTGGAAAACGTCCGCCAGCGCGACGTGTTTCTCATTCAGCCCACCTGCGCCCCGGTCAACGACAACCTGATGGAACTGCTGATCATGATCGACGCCTGCAAGCGAGCATCGGCCGGGCGCATTACCGCCGTGATGCCCTATTACGGATACGGGCGGACCGACAAGAAGGACCAGCCGCGGGTGCCTATCACGGCCCGGCTGGTGGCCGACCTGCTTACCGCTGCCGGAGCAGACCGCGTGCTCACTGTGGACCTGCACGCCGCCCAAGTACAGGGCTTCTTCAATATGCCGGTGGACGAGCTGACCGCGGTGCCCATCCTAACCCAGTACTTCGCCGACAAGGCCATCGATGACCTGGTGGTGGTGGCCGTTGACATTGGCATCAGCAAGAAGGCCCGTGACGTTGCGGAGCGTCTCTCGGTGCCGCTCGCCATAATTGAGAAGCGGCGCACCGACAACACCGGCCATAGCGAACTGATGAACGTAATCGGCGATGTGGAGGGCATGGTCGCGCTGACTTTCGACGACGAGATAGATACGGGCGGTACGGTGGCCAACGCGGCCCAGGCACTGCTGGACCACGGGGTCAAAGAAGTCTACTGCTGCGCATCCCATCCGGTGCTTTCCCGAAATGCGCCGCAGACCATGGCGCAGAGCGCCTTCAAGGAAATAGTGGTGACTGACACCATCCCCATGGGTCCGGAAAAACGCAACGGCAAATTCACCGTGCTCTCGGTGGCCCCCCTCCTGGGGGAGGCGATTCACCGGATCCACTACGGCCAGTCCATCGGCGAAATGTTCAACACCTAGGCCAAGCCGAGATGCACCCAGTAGGTGCGCCCTGCAGTGCTCCCCTACCGGGTGCAAGAGCCACCCCCAAACGCAACAGGAGCGAATGACGATGTACGACCTGCTGATCAAGGGCGGAACGGTAGTTGACCCGTCTCAGAATATCCACAGCGTCAACGACGTAGCCATCGAAGACGGCAAGATTGCCCGCGTCGCTCCCGATATCGACGCCGCCGAGGCCGCGCAGGTGGTAGAGGTCAAGGGCAAGGTGGTGACGCCGGGCCTGATTGACCTGCACACCCACGTCTTCGCCGGGGTCAACTCCAACGGCGTCGACCCCAACATCGGCGGCGTGCGGGCCGGGGTGACCACGATGGTGGACGCCGGCAGTTCCGGATGCGACACATTCGGTGGCTTCCCTCGCCACATCCTGCCCAACAGCGACACCGAAATAATCTGCTTCCTCCACATCTGCCGCACCGGGCTGGCCACCACGCCGGACATATTCAGCCCGTCCAGCATAGATCTCGACCATACCGTTGAGACCATCAACGCCAACAAGGGCATCATCTCCGGGGTAAAGGCGCGGATGGTGTCTCCGGCCCTCGAGATAATGGGCATGGAGATGCCCCGGATGGCCAAGCGGGCTGCCAAGGAAGCCGGAGTCCGGCTGATGGTGCACATCGGAGACACCGAGAAGCGTTACGATCCCAACGTCATTCGCGAACTGCTGCCCATCCTGGAGGAGGGCGACATCGTAACCCACTACTTCACCGCCAATCCCGGCGGGGTGCTGGACGCCGACGGCAAGCTGGTGCCGGAGGCCCGCGAAGCTCACGAGCGCGGCGTGTGGCTGGACACGGCCCACGGCCGGGCGAACTTCAGCTTTGCCGTGGGCGAGCGGGTGATTGACCAGGGCGTGCTGCCCCACTGCATCAGCACCGACCTGACCGTTCCGGGCCGCGCCCGCACCGTCCACAGCATGACCGAGATGATGACCCGCTTCCTGGCCATGGGCTTCACCTTCGACCAGGTCGTGACCATGTGCACTGAGAACCCGGCCAAGGCCGTCGGCGTGAACGACCGCATCGGGACCCTGCACGCAGGCAAGCAGGCCGATTTGTCCATCCTTGACGTCCAGGACGGCGACTGGGTGGTCTACGACGTGCTGGGCGACTCCCGAAAGTCGGACCGGGCCGTGACGCCGGTGATGGCGGTGAAGAAGGGCAAGGTCTTCGAGGCCGCCTGGGGCCCCCGCCCTTGGGGCTGGACGCCGGACAGCGCGTAGGTTGAATACTGGGGGCGTCATTGTCGTTTAGCCAGTTGGAGTAGCTGACCCGATAGTGAGATTAGGGCGACCAAAGGAAACAGTTGCCCTATTCTCGCTCACTGCTTGAAGACTGATAGGAATTTGTCGATATCCTCCCTAGTCCGAAAATACCCCTTAAATCCAAGCCAGTTCTGTTCGCGACTAGTACTGAACCAAATCAGGATTGGCAGGGATAGAGGCGATGGAGTTTGCGTCTGGCGTCTTGGGCAGTGAACCGCCAGTTAATGGTAGCTCCTATCGCGTTCCGCTCTGACACACAGGCGCTGACGGCGTTTTCCAGGCTGTCCTCGTCGGCGTTGCGTCCGCGCAGGCAGGCCCGGGCCAGCACGCTGAACTCGATCTCCGCCATATTCAGCCAGCTTCCGTGCTTGGGAGTGTGGTGGAACTCCAGCCGCTTGGCGATGCGCCGGGCCTCGGCCGCCGGGAAAGTCTCGTAAAGCGAGGCCATCCGATGCGTGTTCAGATTGTCGAGAACCAGCCGAATCACCGGGACATCGGGGTAGGCCTCATCCACCAGCCACCGCATCTGCTGAGCGAAGTCCTGCATGGTGCGTTGCCGGGTTATCGCCACGTGGCGCCAGCCCCGGCGAGGCTCACAGGTGAGGAACAGGTTGCGCGTCCCTCCCCGCTGGTATTCGTAGTCCTCACGCCTCGGCCTCCCAGGCTTTGCCGGCAGCGGTTCCCTCACGTCGGCCAGCAACTGGGTGGAGGTCTCGTCAAAGCAGACCACCGGCCTCTGCGGATCGTAGGGCTCGGCGTAGAGATCCAGCACGTCCTCCATGGCCGCCACGAACTCTCCACCTACCTTGGGGATGCACCATTGTTTCTTGAGCCACGGCTTGAGCGTGTTTTTTTTAGCCGCAGGCGGACCGTCTCCGGAGATAAAGACTCCACCAATCCCAACTCCACCACCTTGCCCGCCAGGGCCCGCATGGTCCAGTGGTCATGACCGTCGGGCACCGGGCTGCAGGCCAAGGCTATCAGGTGGGCCTCCACCCTTTCATCCACCTTTCTGGGCCGGTTGACCTGGTTATGGTGCCTCAGCACCTCGTCCAGTCCTTCCTCGGCATACCGCCGCTTGGTGCGGAACACGGTCCGCTCCGACACGTCCAGTGCGGTGGCCACCTGGGGGGCGGTCCAGCCCTCATCTATCTTGATCAGGATGCGGGCCCGGGTAATCGCCTGTGCGGAACTCCTCCCAGCCCTGATCATCTTCCTGAGCCGTCCCTTTTCCTGTGTTGCCAGCCGGACTCCGTACTTCTCCTGCACCATGACCACCTCACATCCCACAACCCTTCGTCTATCCCCAAGATAGCATCCTGTCTGGGTTCACGTACTAACTGACAATGCCAGATTGGCCGAATACTAGCTCCCTGCCAATCGCCGGTCGGCATCTCCTCTACGCCTGGTGGAAGAACTTGTCTTATCCTTTCCTCACTTACTCCAAAGTGATTTAGCGCTCGTGTTCCGTTAAATCGAAACCTCAAGCCCGTTTCTTTTTCACTAAGTTCAAGATCAACCACAAAGAGCATCAATACACTTTGGTTTCGGCGGTATTGAAACCCGCGGCTAGTAGCACGTGGAGACGTTGCGCTAAAGATGCCTGCCACATTCGTGCTTAAGTATCCGTACAAGTCCCCTACGCCAACTTGATCAGCGAGCGCAGCCATCTCATTGGTATTCACATAGGGACGTCTCTTGGAGGTAGTAGATGATCTGGTTTCTGCAGCTTCAGGTTCAATCAGGAACACTTGAGCCAGCATCTCCTTGCCGTTTTCGGACAAAAAGTGCTGAATAGTTGCCACATTTACTGGAACTCCAAAATCAGATAAGTATCGAATGATTCGCTCGGTGCTAGCGTCAATCTCTTCTGCAACAATTAAGGACCGCCGGTTCTGATTTAAGGTTTCCGGTAAATCATTCCCAAATCTTTCACTGAATGCCTCTTCTAAGGGACCTTTTAGATGGGCCTCTGCCAGGGCTCTCACGTGTTGGAATGACAGACCTTTTACCCAAGACGCGTAATCCAAGGCTTGTGCAGTTACTTCTCTAGGAGTCCGACCCTTCTTCAACTCAACTACGACGAGACCACCGAGAGGATCCATGCACAATAAGTCAATTTCCCCACCGAAATCAGTGTGTACTTGCCGGCCTATAACCATCAGGTCTTGATCCAGCATGGAAATGTCGCTTTCCAGCCAATCCTCTAATCGCTCTTCAAAGTCAATTTCGCGAACGGATATCTCGGAGAGTTTCTTTTGGGGTGTTACTTCCCACAGGCGAATTTTCTGAGGCATCTTTCAGCTCCCTCGTTTGCTGTTCCCCCGCAGCGCCCGAACTACCGGCCGCAGCTTGGCGCGTAGGCTGAAGCGGCGGCGGACGTTGTTGGCTATCAGCGGGGCGAGGTGGTTGTTGCCAGCCACGAGGGGGGCAACCCAGGCACGGAGTTCCTTCATCGTTGGAGTCTTCTCGTCCCACGTGGGGACGAAG
The DNA here is from genome assembly GCA_965262865.1 of Dehalococcoidia bacterium. Classification (GTDB taxonomy): domain Bacteria; phylum Chloroflexota; class Dehalococcoidia; order Lucifugimonadales; family UBA3495; genus VXOI01. Next base: position 2,432,308 of record OZ253565.1, on the reverse strand, counting down.
CTATCGATAGGATGCCAATTGCGCTCTCCTCGGAAGCGGGTCATGACGGTGCCGCCCGCCTCCTGGACGGCGAGCGCTCCGCCTGCCATGTCCCACATTCTCGGGGCGCCAAAAATGCCGTATTGCATCACACCCCTAGCCGTCATTGCCAGTTCGTAGGCGATGCTGCCGGTTGTGCGTGGTTCGCCTGCCTTGTCGGCCAGTCCGCCGGTGAACCTGTTGGCTACTCCGAAGTAGCCAGGCAGTCCGATGAGCCTGTTGGGTATGGGCTGCTCCGTCTCCAGCACCGCGACCGGCTCGTCGTCGGCGTAGCAGCCGCCGCCTTTGCGGCAGTGCAGGACAAAGCCGCCGCCATCTACGGGCCATGGGATGTAGAGTGCGGCAGCCACGGGTCGTCCCCGGTGGATCACGCCGATGGATGAGGCGAATACCGGTAGGCCGTTCAGGAAGTTGGTCGTACCGTCGAGGGGATCCAGCACCCAGAGCGTGTCGCGGGCGAGCTCCTCAGACTGCCTCTCCTCCTCGGTGGCCTCCTCTCCCAAGACACCGTGATCGGGGAAGCGGCGTACGATCTCGGCGGCCAGGTATGCCTGCGTCTCCTTGTCAGCGGCGGTCACCGGGTCACGCTGTTTGTCGTCCTTGAACTCGACCTCGATGCGGCGTCCGAAATGCCCAGCCAGTATCTCCCCGGCACCACGGGCCAACTCTACGGCGTGGCGCTCGATTTCCTGGATACTCGCTTCGTCGAGAGACTGCACGATCGTCCTCCGGTCCGTTACCTATAGCTCTGGCGAATTCGATCACCACAGAAGGGAATAGGCAAGGGTAGAGCAGGGCCGTGAGACCGGTCAACCAGCGGATGTTTGCTGTGGGGCAGACTGGTATAATCCGGCGCAGTTGAGTTGAACGGGCGTCCACCTCAAGGGGACGCGACGAGGACATTTGTATGGACCTTGGGTTGAAGGACAAGGTGGCGATCATCGGCGGGGCCAGCAAGGGCCTGGGCCGGGCCTGCGCGCAGGTGTTGGCCGAGGAGGGCGCGAAGGTCGCCATCTGCAGCCGCACCGCCGCGGACCTTGAGCAGGCGGCTGACGAGATCCGGGAATCCACCGGTGCCGAGGTGCTGGCATATCCTGCCGACCTCGACCGGCTGGAGAGCATCAACGGTCTGATCGCGGCGGCGTTGGAGCAGTTCGGCGGCATAGACATCCTGGTCAACAATTCGGGCGGGCCTCCCCTGGCACGATCCGCCACCGCTACCGAGGAGCAGTGGGAGACAGCCGTGCAGCGTTCGCTGATATTCTTCGGACGGATGTGCCGGGAGGGAATTCCTCACCTGCAGCAACGTGGCGGCGGTCGCATCATCAACATCCTGGCCAGTACGGTTTACAATCCTATTCCCAACCTGGCGCTCTCGGGTGCGACCCGAATGGGCGTGGTGGCCTATTCCAAGAGCCTGGCCGACGAAGTGGGCCGCGACGGCATCCTGGTGAACAACGTATGCCCCGGCTCCATCCTCAGCGAGCGTATGCTGTCCAACGTTACTTCCCGCGCCAACGAGCTCGGCATCTCCGTCGACGAAGCGCTGGCCTTGCGAGCCGCCGACACGGCGGTTGGCCGCGTGGGCGAGCCAGTGGAACTGGCCAACCTGGTGGCGTTCCTGGCCTCGGATCGCTCAACCTATATCACCGGCACCACCATCCTGGTGGACGGCGGCCTGGTCCGCTCGGTAATGTAGTCCGAGACGAATCAGCAACGGCATGGTATTTCAGCCAAGGCAGGCAGAGGAGCCGACGGACGCAGTGGGGTTCCTGGACCGGGGCAGCCGGTACGGGCGCAATGGCGTGTATCATCGCGCCATACAGGACTTCACCACTGCCATCGAGATGGACCCCAACCTCGCGGAGGCCTGGTACAACCGGGGCTGCTCATGGTATGAGGTTGGTGACTTTGAGAAATCAATTGCCGACCTGACCCGCGCCATTGAGCTTGCCCCCACCACTGGTATCTACTATGGGCAGCGTTCGCTGGTCTACCTGTTTAACGACCAGCCGGAACTGGCAGAGGCCGACCAAGAACGCTGCGACGAGCTGCGATTTGGCGCAGAATAAAGGTCATCTTCAGCCTCGGATAGGTTAACCGCACCGACTCCTGCTGGCGTTGATGGCAGATCCGAGGGTCCGCTTTTGATTCGACGAGCTGACCGGGTACGGACCCTCCTTAAGACAAGTACAAGACAGGTTCTTGTCCCACAAAGTAGAGAGTGCAACGGTTTCCTCCCCCCCACAATTTGGGGATACACCGCCACCCTAACCCTACCCACGAGGGAGAGGGAACTTGTCGCACATCCCCTAAACTGACGCGGGGCGGAAGTAGGGGATGCTGATCTGGTCGGTGGCGCGCTCGAAGGTTACCTCGACGGGCATTCCTATGGTTACCTCGCTAGGGTCGCAGCCGACGATGTTGGTGAACATGCGGACGCCCTCCTCCAGCTCGACAAGGGCGAGGACGTAGGGGCCCTGGTCGAAACCGGTGGTGCGGTTCTGATACGTGACGGTGTAGGTCCAGACAGTGCCTTTGCCGCTGGCCTGCACCCACGTCGGGTTCTCCGACCAGCAGTGGGAGCAGATGCCCCGGGGATAGAACTGGTACTCGTCGCACTTGTCGCAATGCTGGATCAGCAGTTGCCCGCGGCGGCAGGCGTCCCAGTAGGCGCGAGTCTCTCCAACGACGGTCGGCAGCGGCTTGTTCCATTCCGGCATGACTAGTCCCTCCCGAGGATGACTGTGCCGCCGCTGTGGCGGGAGCCCAGAGCGCCGCCGGTGCCGTGGCACAGGGCGATCTTGCAGTCGGGCACCTGGCGTGGGGTGCCCTCGAACTGGTGGCGGAGCTGGCGGGTGGCCTCCATCAGCAGGAAGATGCCGCGCATTCCCGGATGATTGGACGACAGGCCGCCGCCATCGGTATTGATGGGCAGCTTGCCGCCGATCTTCAGCGTCCCGCCGCTGACGAACTGGCCTCCCTCGCCCTTCTCGCAAAAGCCGAGGTCTTCCAGCGTCTCCAGCACGGTGATGGTGAAGGAGTCGTAGATCATCGCCATGTCGATGTCGTCGTGAGTGACCCCCGACCCAGCGAAGGCCGGCTCGTGGCTCTGCTTGGCGGCGATGTAGATAAGGTCTCGCTTGCCCGCGCCCTGATGGGCCACGGCCTCGCCGGTGCCCAGCACCCATACCGGGGTGTGACGGCAGCTGCGGGCGACCTCTGGGGAGGCGACAACAACGGCGCCTCCGCCGTCGGTGATGACGCAGCAGTCGTTCAGGTGCAGCGGCGATGAGATCACCCGGGAACGCATAACGTCTGCGACGGTTATCTCGTCTCGGAATAGGGCCTCGGGGTTCATGGAGGCGTGGTGCCGCATGGCAACGGCGATTTCGGCCAGTTGCTCCGGCGTGGTGCCAAAGAGGTGCATGTGCCGCTGGGCGATCATGGCGTAGAGGCCCACGGTGGTCAGGCCGTACAGCTCCTCGAAACTGTCGGGGGACGGGTCGAGGCGCGGGTGCCCGAACCGCCCCACGCCGCCGGTGCCCACGGACACACCGCCGGAGCGGGCCAGCGTGGCGTAGGTTATGACAGCAACGTTGATGCGTCCGGCGTGGATGGCGTTCAGAGCATGGGCCAAGTGGAACTCGAATGAACCGCCGCCGACGGTGGTGTTGTCGACATGCTTGGGATACATGTTCAGATAGTCGGCGAGGTTCAGGCCGCTATTGCGCACCGACATCGACGCGGTGAAGAGGCCATCAACGTCGTTCTTGGACAGCCCTGCGTCATCAAGGGCCTTGATAATGCTCTCGCCCTGGATCTGGAGCTCGCTCTTATCAGGAGCGTAGCGAGTCTGGTGTTCGTGGACGCCCACAATCGCGGCCGCCCGTCTAAGGTCAACCATCGGCAGGATACCTCCGGGAGTGGTTGGGGTGAGACTGACGGTCTCGGGAAAGCGCAACCATTATCACCGAGGGGATACGGCAAGACAAGGCGGAATCAATTGCGACGCAGGGTTTTTCAGTTGTCGTCAGCCCCGTTGGCCCAGAACTTTCCAATGGGCCGTCCGTCCGTGGTTCGACAAGCTCACCATAAACGGACTCCCAACGAACTCCGAGGCCCTATAGAAACGACCAATAGATCCTGACTTCTTTCCTGGGAAGGATGGGACAGAATTTTTCTCATTCATTCCCATATTTTCCCATTGAGTCCCATTTCTCCCTTGATTTGATTCACCCGGATGTGATTTCGTAGATGCGAGGCGGGTTCGGATTTCAGACGGGGAGAGATTTTTGCATTTCCGCCCCAAAGTGTCCCATTTTGTTCCATTCTTATTTTCGGGACACACCGGCGAGGAATCGTCGCGGCCGTTATCAGCATGGACCTTGCGTACAGAGGCCAAGGTGTGGTGTGGTTCCTCCGCTTCGGCCTGATATCCAAAGGCAGCGACTCGCCAAGCCAAGGCGAAAGAGTCTCTCAGATCCGGTATGCTCGCTGAGATTCGAATATGCCGGAATGGAGTGTGTCCGTGTGGCACCAGGCTCTCCACGACACAATCCAAGACTACTGAGTTGTTTCTCGTTTCCTCCCGTTATTGCGATCCTGTTCGAAATCCGGGATAGCGTGGGTATGTAAATTACAATAGGAACATTTGTTTCATGATAGCAGGGGGTCCGTCCCCTTTGCAAGGGAGATTTGAAGGGTTTCTTAATTCCCGCTTTCCCTCCGGGCACGTCGAACCGAGCAGGGTTAGGGTGAGGGAACCAAGTTTAAGGGGTTCCGCGCGGGACCCGGGATGACACAATGTTCCCCCACCAGCGGGGGCGCCCCCACCCTAAACCTCCCCCGGAGGGAGGGGGGACAATTAATGGACCCCGAGTGACGCTTCGGCGTTGCGGACGGGCAAGGGGTGTGTTGTATAGTATGGCCGTCGGCATACCTATAAGGAGTACAGGAGGGGCGATGCTTGCGATCTTGGGTGGAACCGGGCCGGAGGGCAAGGGACTGGCACTGCGGCTGGCGATGGCGGGGGAGGCGGTGACCATCGGTTCCCGCAGTACGGAAAGGGGGGCGGCGGCGGCAGCGGAATTGGCCGAGGGCGCTCCGGGCACCAGCATCGCCGGAACCGACAATGCCGGAGCCGCCGCCGCGGGCGACGTGGTGTTCCTGGCCTTTCCATATGAGGGACAACGCCCGGTGCTAGAGGAACTGGCGGCTTCGCTGGACGGCAAGATCGTGGTGAGCGTCATCGCGCCGATGGCCTTTGAGCGTGGCAAGGGAGCGCGGGCGGTCGAGGTAGAGACGGGCTCCGCAGCCCAGGAGGCGCAGGAAATTCTACCGGGAGCGCAGATTGTTGCCGCCTTCCAGAACGTCAGCGCCGAAGAACTGCAGGACCCGCAGGTGGACATGGAGGGCGACGTGGTGGTGTGCTCTGACCACGGTGACGCCAAGAAGCTGGTTATGGGGCTGGCCGACAAGATCAAGAGCCTGCGTGGCGTGGACGGCGGGGCGCTGGCCAACGCCAAGTACGTGGAGCAGATAACGCCGCTGCTGGTAAACATCAACCGGATCTACAGGACGCATTCGGGCATCAAGATTACCGGGGTGTAAGTGTCCGAAAGCGAGACCGTTTGCCCTTTGAAAATCGGGGCGAACTGGATTCGACCAGTCCGAGAAACCAATCGAAACAGGAGGGAAACATGCCGCGATTCCCCATCGACATCAACAGCTCCGACGGACAGGCTGCTGTGAAGGGCCAATGGAAGTATGCCGAAGGCTACGTCCCCGGCGAGGCCAACTACGGTCTGGCCAACCGGTCGACAGGCAGTCCTGCCCGCCTGCCGGACTACGACGACTCTTCATGGGAAGTCTGTGCGGACACCAGCGCGTGGGCCAGGTTCGGCGGTGACTACGTTACCGGCTTCTCATTCGTCTGGTACCGCATGACGATCACAATACCGGAAACGGTGAGTGGGCGCGACGCACGGCGCACGAGATTGCTGTTCGAGACCTGCGTAGACGACTACGGCGAGATCTGGGTCAACGGCGAGTGCAACCGAGAGCGCGGGACCGTTGAAGGGTTCAACAGGCCGCAGCGGGTAGAGGTCGCCAACAATCCGAACCCGGGCGACCAGCACACCATCGCGATCCTGGCGGCCAACGGGCCCATGGGCGCGCCGGGCGGCGGCGTGTTCGTGCGCTACACCACCCTGAGCTTCGAGTGGCGCGACGACGATCCGTAGTCAAAGGCTCATTCCCATCCGCTATACAGAAAGCAACCAAATATCACTCGTGCCGTATGGCAGGGGCAGTGTGGGGTGTATATGGCCAGATTGAGATTCGTGCATGCGGCCGACCTGCACCTGGACAGCCCGTTTCGCGGCATTCGCAACGAGGCGCCGGCGCATGTTGCCGATGCGCTCCACAGTGCCACCTTCGAGGCATACGAGAATGTCATCGCCCTGTGCCTGCGGGAACGGGTGGATGCGCTGCTGGTTGCCGGAGACGTCTATGACGGCGCCGACCGGAGCCTCAGGGCGCAGCTGAAATTCGCAGACGGACTGAACAAGCTGGAGGGAGCGGGCATCCGCTCCTTCGTATGCCATGGCAACCACGATCCGCTGGACGGCTGGGAGGCGCGGCTTGCTTTACCGCCTGGCTGCGTCCGGTTCGGCTCGGAGGTAACGAGTGAGCCTGTGTTTCCGGACGAGCCAGGCCGGGCATTGGTTCACGGTGTCAGCTATCCCACCCGCGAGGTTCGCGATAACCTGACGCCTTTTTTCCATGGGTCAGAGCCTTCGGAATTGAACATCGGCCTGCTCCACGCCAACGTCGGCGGCCATCCCGATCATGATTCCTATGCGCCCTGTTCAGTCGACGACCTAGCAGAAACCAGGATCGACTACTGGGCGCTGGGGCACGTACACACGCGGCAGGTGCTCCGTGAGGCCCACCCCACCATAGTCTACCCGGGCAATCCGCAGGGGCGGCATTCCTTGGAAACAGGCCCGAGAGGCGTGTACCTCGTGGAGGTGGATGACTTCGGCACTGTCCACCTGGACTTCCGCGCTGCGGACGTCGTGCGTTGGGACACGCTGGAAATCAACATCGGAGGACTGGCGACGGAGCAGGAATTGCTAGATGCGGTGGATGCGCAATTCGCGGCCAGTGCGGAGGCAGCTGATGGCCGTCCGGTGGTGTGCCGACTGGCACTGACTGGCCGGGGGCCGCTGCACCGCTGGCTCCGCCGCCCTGGGACGGTGGACGACCTGCTGGAGCGGGTCAACGTCCAGCACGCCTACGGGCCCGCCTGGGTGTGGTGCGAGCGGGTCCAGGCAGATACGGCATTGTCGGTGGAGCGCGAGCGGGTGGCACAACGCGAGGATTTTGCCGGCGACCTGGTCCGCCTGGGCAGTGAGTTGCGAGACGATCCCGGCGTCATAACTGAGCTGCGGGAGTCAATGCGCTCACTTTATGCCAACTCCAACGCGGCTACCTATTTGAGGGAATTCCTGCCCTCCGATGATGAGATCCGGCGACTGCTTGCGTCCGCCGAGGAGGAGTGCCTGGCAGCTCTCTCAGCGGAAGAGGACGAAGAATGAGGCTGGAGGAGCTGTACCTCGATGGGTTCGGGCATTTCTACCAGCGAACTATAGGTCCGCTTTCGGGTCCCGTTACTGTTTTTTTCGGACCAAACGAGGCTGGGAAGAGCACCCTGCTGGCGTTCATCCGATCGGTTTTGTTCGGGTTTCCTCGCGCCTATAACAGCCACTACCCGCCACAGGCCGGCGGGCGCCACGGAGGGCGGGCTGCACTGTCCGACGAATCCGGGGCCAGGTATGTGGTGGAGCGGTATGCAGGATCCCGTGGCGGGCTGAGCGTGGAGACCGCGGAGGGTCCGGCGTCCAACGCCGATGCGTTGATGCAAAGGCTCACGGGGAACGCAACCCCCGACCTATTCAGGAACGTGTTCGCGTTCAGTCTCGACGAGCTGCAAGCGGCCTCCTCATTGAACGACTCCAGCGGGACGATCTACAGCGCCGGGCAGGGCGCTCCCGGATTGCCTGGCCTCTCGAGATCACTGAGCGACCAGAAAGGCAAAATATATTTGCCGAGAGGCAACAACCAGAGAGTCCCAACGCTGCTGAATGAGTTGCGCAGGACAGACGATCAGCTGCGGGTTATAAATGGAAACGCTGGGCGATACGGGGCACTGACGGGGCGGAAGTCCGCGATAGACACAGAGTTGCAGCAGGCCGACGGAGCCTCTGCCGACTTGAGCGCGAGGCAGACCCGGGTGTCCCGATTGCAGGAAAGCTGGGAGGACTGGGTGGCGCTGTCCTCATGCGAAATGCAGCTGCGGGTCGCACCCAAGTACGTGGACTTTCCGGACAATCCGCTCCCTCGCCTTGAGGGCCTCGAGTCCCAGGTGAGACAGCTTACGGAGGACTGGGAGGAGGTCAGTCTGCAATTGCGCCGGTCAGAGGAGTCTGCAGCCGCAGCGATTCTGGACGAGGACCTGCTCTACGACAAGGACCGAATCGAGACCATCCGGCGGGCGCGGGGCGGTTTTGACGACTCGGTCAAGGATCTGCCGGAACGTAGGACAGAACTGGGCACTCTGGAATCCGAGTTACTCGATCAGCTGCAGGACCTTGGGCAGGACTGGGACGAAGAGAAACTGAAGGCTTTCGACACCTCTATCAAGTTCCGCCAGGAAGTGGAGCAATGGAAAGATAGCCTCGAGGAGACCCTGGACACGGTACGCCGGGCCGAACAGCGCATGGAACAGGAACAGCGGACGCTCGCAGACTACCAAACGGCGGCGTCCGAGGCTGAGGAATTGTTGCCTTCTCGTCCCTCGATGGACAGAGATGCCCTGGACCGTCGTCGAAACGCCCTTCGAGCCGCCCGGGCCCGACTCGGAGAATACGAACGTGCCTGGCAGAATCACGAGAATTTGAGCGGCCAACTGAACTCCCTGACCGCGGGGCAAGATTCCGGAACGGATTCGCCCCTGCGGTCGTTGCTTCTGCCCGTCCTCATGGCCATAGCCGGCGTGGCCCTGGTGGTTGCAGGCATCGTGGCTGGCAACTCGGGAATGGTGGTAGGAATCGTTGGAGGTCTGGCGCTGATGACCGCCGCCGCGATCCTGTATCTGGGAAGGAAGACGACTCCTGTAGAAAACCCGCTCACTGCTGCCCTCGGCGGTCAAGCAGACAGCGCATTGAGAAGGGCAGCGGAGGCTCGGGCGGCACTCGTCGAGGCGGCCCAATCCCTGGCTCTCGAGAACGAACCTACGGCCGATGCGCTGGACAGCACAGAAGCGCGCCTGGATGCAACACAGCGAGCCCTCACTGCGTGGGCGGAGGGTAGAGCCCGCGTCGATGAGGCCAATCGGAGGGTTAAGACCCAGGAGCAGCGGGTGAAGTCGGCGTCTGATTCTGTAGAGGAGGCCAACGGAGCAGCCTACCGGGCGCGGCGGGAGTGGCAAGTGTGGCTGGGGGAGCATGGTCTCCCTGTTGCATTTACGCCCGACACCGTGGTGGAGTTCATGGGAAGAGTGGATTCTGCCCGGATTAAACAGGAACAGGTGCGGGAAAACAGGCAACGCGTATCCGCCATCGAGGTCGATATTGAGGAGTTCAAGGTCCAGGTCGACCCGTTAGCACAGCGACACGGCCTGCCATTGGAACCATGCAACAGCAATGAACTGGCGTCGGTGGCCGACGACTTGATCAGGAGGATGGACGACGCGCAGAAGGCATACTACGACAGGGAAAGGGCCCGGGAGCTTACGGAAGAGCTTCGGGAGGCCCTCAATTCCAGAACGAGGAGGCTGGAGTCGGCCGAGGGGGAACTGGCTGCGCTGCTGTCTGCGGGAGGCACTGACGACGCAGAGGAGTTCCGACGACGGGCGCGCCTGCACGAGGAACGGGAGACTCTTGATCGGCAACACGACGAGTACCTTCACAGCCTGGAGAGGGTAAGCGGTCCCGGCGTAAAGTTTGACGCGTTTCGCTCGGAACTGGCAGCCGCAGATCCGGACCAACTCTCGGAGGAACTGGCGCGGCTTTCGGAGACCCGCACGGAGATCGACGCTCAGCGCAACGCATTACGCGAGGAGCGCGGGGGGATCGACACAGAACTGGCGCAACTCACCAGCGAGGAGGAATCATCGGCGCTTCGGGTGCGCCGCAACATGCTGATGGAGCAATTGCAGGAGCACGCCCGTGAGTGGTCGAGACTTACCATAGCGGAGGCGTTGCTGGAAAAGACGCGGCAGAAGTTCGAGCAGGAACGGCAGCCCAGCGTAGTCCAGCACGCTCAAGAATTTCTCTCGCGGGTTACCGGACAGCGTTACAGCCGCCTGTTCGCACCCATCGGGGAACAGACGATCACGGTAGTCGACTCCTCGGGTGCCAGGAAACAGCCTCACGAGCTGAGCCGGGGCACCCGGGAGCAGTTGTACCTAGCGTTGCGCTTCGGGCTGATCCGCGAGTTCGGAGAGCACGCGGAGCCTCTGCCGGTGGTTGTCGACGAGGTGCTGGTCAACTTCGATCCGGAGCGGGCCCTTCTTGCCGCCGAGGCTTTTGCTGAACTGGCCGAGACCAACCAGGTGCTGGTGTTCACCTGCCATCCCTCAACCGCCGATATGTTCGCCGAAGCAGCCGGAGCGCAGGTGGTGGATATCAGCGGAGAACCTCAGGCCGGCTTCTAGTCCTCGGGAGGCCACTTGGTGCCACCCACTGCGGGACGCTCGGAGGCGGAGAGCTTCAGGCCGGTATCCACAACATCGCGGAATTCCTGCACGATGACCTCCGCCCAGCCCTGGGCGTGGGACACACGATGGGCCATGCGCCGCCCGCGGCGGGCCTGGCGCTGAGCCGCCTCCTCCAGCCCCTCGGTGTCGCGATTGATGGCGTCATCCATTGCGTCGATCTGGGGCACCAGCCCGCTGGCCGTCTCAACGAACCGGGCAACCTCGTTCATGTCGTCATCGAGAACCACGAAGATAGGCACTGTTCCAGACCGGTGCTCCGGCAGGAAAGTATCTGCCAGGGGAACATCGTCATCGCGATTGAAAACCTGCAAGTTGACGTTGGAGCTGCTGTCGGCCAGCCGCAATATCACCGGCGTTGTGCTTACGGCGTCGCCGCACCAGTCGGCGGTGAAAACAGCCAGGTTGACGGGACCGTTCAGGCAGTCCATCCATTTGGTGGCGTCTGATGGAATGGTCACACCATTATAGATTTCAACGAACGGGTCCTTGTTGACCTTGATCTGTTCGATGTACTCCTCGGTGCTCATGCCGGACTCGAACCGCTCTTTGCTGATTGGCATTTTCCGTCCTCCTGACATTCTCGTTGTGTCGCAATTATAATTCAGCCGCTCCGTCTGCGTTACTGTCCCGCCCGTGATAGAATCAAGCGTTAAGTCTTTTTCGAGGGCGGAGGAACCGGTTGACCACTCCCATCGACGACCCATACCTCAAATATGCGCTATTCTGCCGGGGAACTGAAGAGGGCAGCGACGGGGAACTGAACCTCAAAGGAATAGTCGACCTTGTGGACCTGCCCGAACCGTCTCCAGGAGGAGAAGCGGGCCCGGTGCTGGCCGAGGTCGATGTGAACCTGGCCTTCTGCATAGGAGGAGCCCTGCCCGGCGACCATCACCTGTTTGTAACGCTAAAGACACCGGGCGTACCGCTGGAGACCCCCCCAGCCCAACGGGTGCAGTGGGACGAGGGCATCCTGTTTCAGAGATGGATCAAGACATTCCGGATTCCCGTTCAGGCTGCGGGCGAGCACTCCGCCGCGATCCTGTTTGACGGCATCCCCCTGGGCGAGGCCAGCTTTCTCGTGCGGTTCATGCCGAAATAACGCCAGTCTCCGTAAAGTTGAAACGACCATCTCATCAGGCTAAAATCCCGTCAAACAAATCCATACAGGGGAGCGCAAAATTGGCTAACCAGACCGGAAAGCGGTACATATGCAGTCAGTGCAGCGCCGAATTCATCGTTACCAAGGGCGGCGACGGAAATCTCGGCTGTTGCGGGCAGCCCATGCAGATAAAGTAGGGGTGTCAGAGATGGCCAATCAGCTGGGAAAGCGATACACCTGTGAGACCTGCGGCAGCAGTGTGCTGTGCACCAAGAGCGGCGGCGGCGAGATTGAGTGCTGCGAGGCCAAGATGGAGTTGCAGGAGCCACGCAAGCTGCCTTCATCGGACTAGCCAGGGCGATAGTACTTGGGTCGGTCCGGCGGGCTGGACAAGAAAGCAGGGGCGCACGGTTGTGCGCCCCTATCTGCGTCACCCGTCGATTGAAACTCTCGCCCTACTTGAAGAACGGGATGACGTGCTTGCCCATCAGCTTGATGGAATCCATGATGCGGGTGTGGGACAGGTTGCCGGGCTGCACGAAACACAGCACCTGGTCCACGCCGGCCTCTTGGTACTTTTTCATTACCTCGATGACCTCGTCGGGGGTGCCCATGGCAAAGGCGCCAGAATCGATGTGGTCCTGGGCGGTCTTGTCTGCCCGCTCGGTCTGGATGGCGTCGACGGCGAACTTGTAGCTGTCCGGCACCTCGCGTCCGGACCAGGGAGCGTACAGGTTCTCGGCCATCTGTACGAACCAGGCTCCCTCCGGGCCACCGACACGGCGAGCTTCCTCACCGTCCTCACCGCAGTGCACGATGCACAGCGCGGCCACCTGGTCGTTTACGAAAGAGCCAACGGGGTCGGCAGTCTTGATCGCCTCGCGGTAGGCGGCGACGCGCTCTTCCATCTGGGCATAACCACCCAGGTTGAAGCACAGCACGCCCAGTCCCTGCTCCCCGGCTCGGCGGAAGCTGTCGGGCTGGCTGCATGCGACCCACATGGGCGGGTGAGGCTTCTGCACCGGCTTGGGGATGACCGACCGCTCGGGGATGTTAAAGAATTCGCCCTGGTGCGAGAAGGGGTCCTCCGTCCACATCTTGGGGATCATGCGGACAGCCTCGTTCCACTGGGCCTGGGTCTGTGCCGGGTCAACCTCGAAGCCGTCCATCTCGATCAGAGTGGTGGAGCGCCCGGTGCCCAGATCCATCCGCCCGTCGCTCAGGATGTCCAGCACCGCAGCTCGCTCGGCAACGCGAACGGGGTGGTTGTACTGGGACGGCAGCAGGGCCACGGCGTGGCCAATGCGGATGTTCTTGGTGCGCTGGGAGATGGCGCCGTACAGCACTTCGGGGGCGGAGCAGTGGGAGAATTCCCGCAGGAAGTGGTGTTCCACGGTCCAGAAGTACTCGAAGCCGACCTCGTCGCCCAGGTCAACCTGGGCCAGCACCTGCTTGTAGCGTTCCGCTTCGATGCCGGGGTGATGGGGCTCTGGAATCTGGATTTCATACATCAGGCCAAATTTCATGCGTCAATCCTCTCTGTTGGGCTTTCACGGGCATTTTAGCATAGGGGGCGTGGGGGCCGAATTGAAGTGGCCCCGGAAATCCTCCCGGGGCCGTCTGTGCATCCTTGGTGCGCTCGTGTCGAGGGTTACGGCACGAGCATGGCGCGGGTGATCTCGGGCTGGCGCTGGTCCCACTCGCACTGGGGGAAGGCTTCGTTGACGTCGGCGAGGGGGAACTTGTGGGAGACTATACGCTCGAAGGGCAGGCGGTCCTTGTTGCGGACCAGGAAGTTGAGCAGCCGGGGGAGCAGTTCAGGCTTATACATCAGCGAGCCCATGATGTTCTTGCCCTGGAGCAGCTTGGACGGGTCGATGGAGACCTCGCGTCCGCGAACGATGTCACCGATCTCGACGAAGGTGCCACCGTTGCCGAGCATGTCTATTCCCTCGGCCAGCAGCTCAGCGCGGCCCACCAGCTCCATCACCACGTCGGCGCCGCGGCCGTCGGTAAGCTCCTTGACGCGGCGGACGCGGGTTTCCGGGGTGTTGAACTCCTCGATATTGATGGTGTGGTCAGCACCGAAGGCCTCGGCCAGCTCCAGTCGGTTCTCGAGGCGGTCGAGGACGATGACCCGGTCGGCGCCCATCTCCTTGGCCATGGCCGTGGCGTGGACGCCCAGGCCGCCGGCGCCCTGGATGACCACGTAGTCGCCCTCACCGGCGTCGGCGCGGATCAGGCCGGTGGTGACGGTTCCCATGGCGCAGTTCAACGGCCCCAGCAGGTCGTCGTCCAGCTCATCCGGGACCCGGAAGAAGGGATGGCGCGGGGGCAGGTACAGGAAATCGGCGTAGGTGCCGGTGAAGTAGGGCCAGGTACCGGCGGCGGGGTAGTTACGGTTCATGCACCAGTTGGTGTTGCCCTTCAGGCACTGGTGGCAGTGATAACAGGGGAACACCGCTGCGTACACGACACGGTCGCCCTTCTGGATGGGCGCTCCACCGGAGTCGGTGGTGACGCCGTCGCCCAGCGTCTCCACGACGCCGGTGCCCTCGTGGCCCATGGCGCGTCCTGTGGGCGGCAGCGGCACGTTGACCTGATCACCGCGCCAGACGTGCAGGTCGGAGCCGCAGATGCCCGCCTGGGTCATTCGCAGCACGACGGCACCGGGTGCAGGTTCGGGGACTTCGTATTCCTCGATGGCGAAGGGCTTGCCGTATTCCTTGCAGGCTACAACTCGGCCTATCATCGCATCCTCCTGATGGTTGGGTTCAGGTTGGAGGCAATGTAGCACACGGGACGGCGGTTTGGTACGGCTGGCCTTTCGACTGCTCACGTTTCGCATTGGGCATGCCAGAGCGGCGGCCCTTTGGCCGCCCCTGCTATTCCCGATGCACGGCGTCCGCGATCGTTTCCTGCAGCTTGATCAGTTCGTCGTCGTTCATGCAGCCGAAAATCTCTCGCGACAACGCAATTGCTTGCTCGAATTGTTCCGGTCTTTGGTTGGTCGCGCCTAGGGCAAATTCAACGAGATGGGGGTGGGGATTACTTTCCAGGGCGTCTGTGAGCACACTCCTGGCACAGGCCTGGGTCTCGTCGCTGAGGCTGCCCATTCTTGAGGCGGACACATTGATGAAAATCGCGGGCAGGTTGTCGGCACCTATGCAGTCGAATATGGGGCCGGCCGCGCTGAAAGTGTCCGTCACCGTGGCATCCTGAATACTCTCCAGAACCGCGTTGCCAACATTGTCCTGCACGCAGGCGCGCTCGGTCGGGGACATCATCAAGAGGATGTCGCGGCCCCGGATGGGAGACTGCAGGTCGAGGACAAGGTTCATCCGGGTGAACGTGTCCAGGGCCTCCTCGTCGTTCAGGCAGCGTATGGCGTCGGGTTCCGCTTCCAGCACGTGAACCGACTCCACGTCGAGATCCTCGGGAATCTGACCGATCAGCAGGTCGTACGGGTCGGCTGTGTCCGCGATCACCCGGAATATACAGGCCGCCGTCTCCTCGCTGAGTCCGGCCTCGACGGTGATAAGAGCCAGACCGATCCTGTTTATGCTCACTTGGCCGATGCAGTCAAATATGAAGCGGGAATTGGGATCGCTGGCCAGCCGAGAGGTGATCCGAAGGTCCTTGATCCGATCCAAGAGGCCCTCGCCGAATGCCTCCCGCATGCAGCTGACCTCATCATCGGTCAGCAAAGCTATGACCTCCTCTCCGCTCAGACCCTCGGCGATCGCCAGTGGTTCCTCCGTCGGAGCGGAAGTGGGTGCTGTCTTCAGGGTAGGTTCAGGGCTGGAATCTGACGTGGGTGTATATGCTGGCGTCGGCTCCGGTGTCCGTGTCGGTACCGGGGTGTTCGTCGTTGGAGCCAGCGTAGGGGGCTGGATCGGAGTGTTCGCCGGTCTCGCTGCGGGAGTATCCGTGGGCACCGGCGTGGGTGCAGCAGTGACGGTGGGAGGAGGAGCGATTCCCGGCTCCTGTGCCGGGGGTAGCCGGTCGCCGCATGCGGAAAGAGCTACGACTGCCACCGTAATCAGGAGCAGCGCGGTCCACCTTCGCTGCCAGGAATGGAGCAGTCCCATTGCAGTGTCCGCCGCGCAATTCATGCTTTCTGAAACTCGCTGTCATCCCGAGCTTAGCCCAACCGGAGCGATGATACAGGGCGCTATTGTACTGCTACAATCGTTCATTACAAGCGGAGACTCGAAAGCGGAGCCTGTCATGCCAGCAAAGAATGGTGCCGACTACATCGCCAACCTCAGGGCCAATCCCGCCGAGGTCTGGATGCGGGGTGAGCGGGTTGAGGACGTTACCACGCACCCAGCGCTGCGGGGCGGGGTGCGGTCGGTGGCGGCGCTGTATGACAAGCAGCATGAGCCGGACGTCAAGGATGCGATGACGTTCCCTTCGCCGACGTCCGGAGACCCGGTTGGGCGGTCGTTCATGCTTCCGCGCACTCAGGAGGACCTGCTGAGGCGGCGGGCGATGATGACCCAGTGGGCGTGGGTGGGCTGCGGGATGATGGCTCGGACGCCCGACTTTATGAATGTGTCCATTACGGGCTGGGCCGGGGCCGCCGAGTATTTCGGGCGGAACCGCCCGGAGTTCGCGGACAACGTCCGCAACTACTTTGAGTTCATCCGGGAGAACGACGTCACCCTGACGCACACGCTGGTCAACCTGCAGCCCCGCCGCACCAGCGGTGTATTGGACGACCTGGACGATCAGGTGGCGCTGACGGTGGTCAAGGAGACCGACGCGGGCATCGTCGTCCGGGGCAGCCGTATCCTGGCGACGTTGGGGCCCCTCTCCGACGAGATCGCAGTGTATCCGACTCGCACTCACATGCTGGGGCCGGAGTCCTGGCGGCAGGCGTTTTCCTTTGCAATTCCCAACTCCACGCCGGGCGTCAAGTTCATCTGCCGCGAGAGCTTCGACTACGGGCGTTCGGGGTTTGATCACCCTCTCGGCTCGCGGTTCGAGGAGATGGACTGCATCGTGTTCTTTGACGATGTGCTGGTACCGTGGGAGCGAGTGTTCCTGCTGGGCGACGTGGACATGTGCAACAACTACGGACTGGCCACGCAGTCGACGACGCACTCGGGCTACCAGGTGGTCAACCGGTGCGTGGTCAAGACCGAGTTCATCCTGGGGCTGGCCCAGATGATGGTAGATACCCTGGGTTCGGGCGGCCAGACCCACATCCAGGAGAGGATCGCCGAGATCGTCATCCACCTGGAGACGCTGAAGGCCTGCATGCGGGCTTCGGAGGCCGACGCGTGGCTCAACGACTTCGGCGTGATGTGCCCGGCGCAGGCGCCGATCACCGTGGGACGGGCCCTGTATCCGACCACCATCTACCCGCGGCTTGCGGAGATCGTGCAGCTACTCGGATCGGGCAACCTGATGGCCCTGCCGTCGGAGGGCGACTTCGACGCTCCCATAGGTCCGGAGGTGGCACGCTACCTGACCACCGACACCGCCGACGCCCGGGAGCGAGTACGGCTGTTTCGGTTGGCGTGGGACGTGGCGTGCAGCGCCTTCGGCGGGCGGCAGGTGCTGTACGAGCGGTTCTTCGGCGGCGACCCGACTCGCAACGCGCTGCTGCTCTACCGCACTTACAACCGGGACGGAGCCGTGGACCGGGTGCGGGAGTTCCTGGGGAGAGAGGGTTGATCAGTGGCCAGTCGTTTCTCACGACGCCGGCGGCAGGGCTAACCCATTTAAGTCTCCGGCCACGGCATCGACGGTCTGATTTCACCTTGAGGCAGATAGCCAACACTTCCCACGGAAATTTTTATAATTCCGCTCATTTCCGTTCATTTCCACTCATTTCCGGTATTCGGGGTATGTTGCAGGCCGTGGTTGAGCGCCCTGATATATCGCACACATGTTCGTAACTCCTGATAGTCATCATACAAGTGGTTTTGCGGGATGGCAAGATAGCGAGCGGCGGCAATTCGGAGAGCGGACGGGTTGGGAATCGAGTGTTATCGTCAATCGAGAGTCGGTGGTTCTCGAACCTTCCACCCTGCACCCTGCCCCTCTCCCTCACTTGAACCTTCCACCTTTTCCCTGCCCCTCTCCCCGAGGGAGAGGGAATTCCCAAGTGCCCCGACCGGTTACACCCGCGTCCTCACAGCCGATTCCTGAGGGGCATTACCGTGAATCTTGCAGTGATCTGGCCTGCAAGTGGTCGACGTGGTGGTGCTCGGCGCATTCCGTTGCGGACCATTCCATTTGCAAGGTGATGTGTTGAACATCAAATTCCTCGTGCATTGCCCGCTGGATTCGACGCATAAGCTGCTCGACGTCCCCCTGATAGTCCGGGTCCACAACCACGTGTGCGGAGAGGGCATTGTAGTCGGTGATTATGGTCCAGGCGTGCACGTCGTGAACCAGGGTTATGCCCTCCACGTCTTCGATTCTGCTGCAAAGCAAGTATACATCCAGTCCGGCCGGGGTGACCTCCATCAGGATGCCGAGCACCTTCGTCGCCAGGCGGAGTGAACCGGCCATGATCAAGACGCCAATCAGGATGCCGGGCACGGGGTCAACGATATCCCAGTCGAATATGAGCACAATTACTCCGGAAACGACCACCGCAACAGAACCCGCAAGATCGGCGACGATGTGCCAGAATGCGCCTTCCACGTTGATGCCGTGCCCAGAGGAACGGTAAGGCGTAACGGCTGCGAACAGATGGATAGATAGTCCCGCGATGGCCACGATCAGCATAATCCCGCCGATTAACTCGTGGTCGTGACCATTAGCAAGGCCGGAGAAGCGCTGGTGAGCTCCGTAGAAAATCCAACTGGCGAGGACGCAGAGCGCAACGGCATTGAGCACCACCACCAGCACCTCGATGCGTTGGAAGCCGAGGGTGCGCGTAATGGTTACCGGCCGCTCGGCGATCCACATGGCGAACAGGGCCACGCCATCAGTAATGGCATGCGTGGAGTGCGCCAGCAGCCCCAGGCTGCCGGAAAGGATGCCTCCTGTGGTTTCAATTGCTATCTCGCAGGCAATCAAGCCCAGGACAATCAGGAGAGCGCGCCGGCCCGCCGCCCGGTAGTGGTGGGAATGATCGTGGGATACTGCGCTCCCCCGGACGACCTGGCTAATCTGGTGGGTTGCCCTTGTGGAGCGCCTCCTTGAATCAAGGAATCAAGGGGATGCAAGTTCATGAACTTGGAGTGCGCGAATTGCCCGGCGCAGCCTGAGTTCTGGCAGGTTCCGGTATATTCGGCCGACGGCGCAACCTTCCCACCAGGATGCGCTGAGGGCCTTTGAGATGTATCGGTGCGCCGGGAAATCGCCACACCGGCCGGAAGACTAACCCACTCTAGCAAGGAATTATGGAAATTCTGTGAAAGAGCCGGGAAAATTCATGAACGTTTTTGGGGATAAAATCGTTTACGACGAGCGGGACTTTCCGCTGAAACTGTGGCGCAAATGGCCCCTGAGCAGACTGGTAGTTGTGCACCCAACCCGCAGGGTTAAGGGTTGCAGGGACGTTCGTAGCGATGGTGCCGGAGTGGGAGGGTTTGCTTGGGGCTTGGCGTGGAGCGGGTTCGGCGGCGACCCGACCCGCAATGCGTTGCTGTGCCGGAGCTACGACTGGGACGGCGCCGTGGTGCGGGTGCGGGAGTTCCTGGGGAGTGAGGGAGGAGGTCGGGCGACATTTCGGTGACCTTGGTAACCGTCAAGACACCATCAAGAGTGAGTTGCAGGGGTCTCAAGGAAGGGTTGTTGAGCGGAAATTGATACGACAATCCGGTTTTCGAGTCCCAAGACCCGTAGAACCAGAAAGGGCCCAGGGTACTCCATCTCCAGACAGGGGCTGATCATCAGCCACTTGCAGCGGAACTACCCGCAAATTACTATCGATGCAGTGCATTCAGGCCCTCCAGGAGATATCACCGATGGGCAAGACGCGTCTCACCGCGGAAGTAGACTCTGAAGCGCTGGCCAAGGCGCTAGAGGTATTGGGAAAGGAGCAGATCACTCTAGACGATACGCTGGAGCAGATGCTCTTTTACATAGCGAACCAGGGGTCGGCGCCCTGCTTTCACTGCGGAGAGCCCAACTCCGAAACACAGAGGGCAATCGCAGAGGCAGAGGCAGGCGACCTGATCAACGTGGGCACGATATCGGAGTTATTCGCGGCACTCAATGAGGAGAATTAACCACAGCCGCAGCTTCAGACGGGACTACAGGCGCGAGAAACGAGGGCAATATGGAAGACAGCTGGACGAGCAACTGAACGAGGCACTACAGCTGTTGGTCGTCGACCATACGCTCTCGCCAAAGTACAGAGACCATCCCTTGCACGGCAGCAGGGCCGGCGAACGCAACTGCCACATAAGACCCGATCTGGTGCTAATCTACAGCAAGCCGAACCAGTCTGACCTAATCCTGCTGCGCCTGGCATCTCATAGCGAGCTATTTAACTGAGCACAATTGCAACCGCTGTTTCGATGCATGCCCACGCAAGGAAAAGTGATTGAAAGTATTGGCAAACGGCGGGCGCGGCGGTATAGTACGCATTACTAGAATAGTGACTCAGACGGGAGTCTTACGGAGGGAATAATGGCGAAGCCGAAGAGGATCGGGCATCTGGTTATCAACGTGAAGGACCAGGAAGCCTCGACCAAGTTCTACACCGAAGTGCTGGGATTTGAAGTTGCCGTGGAGCGGCCGGGCTTCGGCACGTTCCTGACCTGTGGACGCATCCATCACGATCTGGCCCTGTTCCAGGCCAAGGAAGGCGTCCAGGAAGTGGTTGACGGAGCCTTGGGCCTGAACCACATGGCCATCCAGGTCGAGGACTACGAGGAGCTGAAGGATTACTACAACAAGCTCCAGCAGTACTACGAAGTTGACGAACTGCGCACCGTAGACCACAGCATGACCAAGAGCATCTACATCAAGGATCCGGACGGAAACGGTATCGAGTTGTTCTGCAACACCTTCGACGTAGCCGAAGACGGCTTGGCCGAAATGCGCCGCCCCGGCCGCCAGAACACCGCGCTGGTCTTCGACTAGACCGCCCGGTACCGGACCTGATGACATCGTAGGGGCGCACTGTAGTGCGCCCCTATATTTGTGTGCGAGACGACTGAATGGATGCTGACGCGGACATACGAATCAGCGCGGCGGCCCTGGACCTGGACGGGACGATCATTGGGCCGGACGAGTTGATCACGCCCCGGGCGAAGGACGCGATCGGGAGGTTGGCAGCCAGGATTCCGGTGTTCATCGCCACCGGGCGGGAGCCACACGATGTCTTCAACTACGCACGGCAGCTGGGCCTGACCGGGCCGCAGCTTTCGGACGGCGGCGCGGCCATCCTCGATCCCGTGGCGTGCACGCACATCTGGAGCGCCAACCTCGGGCCGGAACTGGCGCCGGAGGTACTTGGCCTGGTTGAACAGGTGGGCGCCCACTTTGTAGCCACCCACGTCGAGGGCACATTCCGGAGGGTAATCGACATCCCCGACTGGGACATTGTGCGGATTTCCGCCCTGGACCTCTCGAGGGAGGCCGCTGAGGAGCTCGTCGAACGCTTCCAGAGTCACCCGCGGATGAGCGTCATCCTGGCGTCCCTGCCCTACAACGGCCTGTGGGCAGTGGATTTCACGCGGTCGGGGGTGGACAAGGGCAGTGGCATCGCCCGCATGGGAGAAATGCTGGATGTAAACCCGGCGAACGTGGCCTGCGTTGGCGACAGCTACAACGACCTGCCGATGTTCCGTACATGTGGACTGCCTATCGCCATGGGCGGCGCGCCCCAGGAGCTGCAGGCCCTTGCGAGGCACGTCGCTCCAGCCGTGGGCGAGGACGGGCTGGCCTTCGCCATCGACAACTACATTCTTCCGAGGGCCGGTTAAGAGGGCGTGTGAAAAAAGCCTTTTGCCAACAAACAAGAGGTCGGGACATCATCCGCCACTCCCCCGAATGCATGGGAACGCCCTCACCCTATCCCTCTCCCTTTGGGAGAGGGAATTTGTAACACACCGGCCAAGAGAAAAGACCGCTGGAATGAGTCCGGCGGTCTTTCACTAACCTGCCTATTCAGCGTCGTCTGCCTAGCGTAGAGCCGGCGCGACCTCGGTGGCGAAACGCTTCACGGAGGCGAGGACCTTGTCCTTGGGAATACCGCCGCCCACGTTAACCTCGGCCACCAGGCCATCGAGTTGCAACTCGTCGGCTATCTCGCGCAGCAGGCGGGTCACGGTGTCGGGGCTGCCGTAGGCCAGGCGGTCGCGCAGCAGATCCTCGTAAGTGACTGAGGACAGCCGCTCCCCTCGTTGTACGCGCTCCTCGTCGGGCGTTGCACCGGCCACGGTGGCGCTGTTGAGGAAGTTCTGCGCCAGCCTCCGGTAGGACCGCATGGTGGATTCCTCGGCATCGGCGTGAGCCTGCGCGTCGGTCTCGCCGACGTAGACCGGGATGCGAAGGAACACGCTGGCGTCGGCCACGTGCCCGGCCTCTTTCCAGGCGGAGCGGTAGGCGTTCAGGCTGTCGGCGAGGGCAGGACGATCCATGCCGCGGAGCCCGACGAATACCGGGATACCGGTCCGGCCCACCTGCGGGAATGTCTCCTTGGTGGTGGCGGCGATGCGCAGCGGCGGATGGGGTTTCTGGAAGGGCTTGGGGATAACGCAGACGTCGTTGAACTGGTAGTGCTTGCCCTCGTAGGAGAAGCGCTCGTTGGTCCAGGCGGCCAGAACCACGTCGAGGCATTCCTGGAACCGCTCTCGGCTCTCGGCGTAGGAGATGCCGTATCCCTCGTAGGCGCGGGCGAAGCCGCTCCGGCCCACGCCGAACTCGACCCGCCCACGGCTGATCTGGTCGAGGGTGGCAACCTCCTCGGCCACACGGATGGGATGCGCCAGCGGCAGCACGTTCACGGCGACCCCAACCCGCAGCCGCTCGTAGCGGGCTACGATGGCCGACGAGATGATCAGCGGCGCGGACACCACCGACGGGATGCCGGCGCCGCCGGTGTCCAGCGGACTGCGGGGCGCGGCGAAATGCCGCTCCGCCAGCCAGACGCCGTTCAGTCCGCCCATCTCGGCGGCTTCGGCCATGGCAAACGCCTCATCGAAGGCGGCTTCCTCGGTTTCACCGTAGCGGTAGTCGCATTCCATCACCAATCCGACGTGCATTAACCCTCCAGACTCTGGAACTGTTTCGCAATCGATTCTAGGTTGCGCCTCCTACAGTGTCAAACGAATTTGGGGCGGGCGACAAGCGCCCTCGTGATAGAATTTATCAATGTCGGACCTGACAAAATCAAGGGCCGCTTTGATGGAGCAACTGGCTCGCCGGATACGGTCGCCGGAGGTGCTGCAGGCGATGGCGGCGGTGCCCCGCGAGCGGTTTGTGCCGCCCGATCACCGCGCCAGGGCATACCACGACATCCCGCTGCCCATTGGCGAGGGACAGACCATCTCGCAGCCGACGATGGTCGCTGAGATGACGGCGGCCCTGCGGGTTTCGGCGCGGGACAAGATCCTGGAGGTGGGCAGCGGCTCGGGCTACCAGGCGGCGGTTCTGGCGCAACTGGCGCCCCAGGGCATGGTGGTGACCGTGGAACGGCTGCCGGAACTGGCGGCGCGGGCCGAAGCTACACTCCTGAGCCTGGACTACCGCAACGTCGTGGTGGAGATGGCCGGCCCAGTGCCCGGCTGCCCGGAGCGCGGCCCCTACGACGCCATCCTGGTGGCGGCCGCGGCTCCCGCCATTCCGCCGTCGTTGCTGGCGCAGCTGCGGGTGGGAGGGCGGATGGCACTGCCAGTCGGCCCCAGGGCGGAGCAGGAACTGGTGCTGGTGCTGAAGACCGGCGAGGGCGTGTCCATCAACGCGCTGGGCCGCTGCCGCTTCGTTCCGCTCCTGGGCGCCGAGGGGTTCGCCGAGTGACCGGCCCTGCGATCATTGGAGACTCCAGCAGACTCTGGCCGGACTACGGCTGGTAGTTGCTGGAAACCTCGCGGTTGAAGAACAGCGGGTCGTGCCAGTAACAGCCAACGCAGGTGCCGTTGTATTTGCCATCGCCCCTCACCTGGCTGACTGAGTAGCCGAGCCGTTTGGCGTCAAAGCGGTTGCCGGTGTTGCGGCACTCCTGGCAATGTTGGCGCTTGGCGTCGTTGGCATGTCGAGACAAGGGCTGGAAGTCATCGGTGGTAACCTTGCTGGCGTCGCTTAGCCGGGGGTCGTCCAGCCTGCCGTCCTTGTGGTCGCACTGGGGCGACCCGGTGGCGAGAACCGAGCAGCGCAGCGTGGTGACAGCCTGCCTGATGGCCTCCGGGATTGGCTTCTGGATTACCACTTTTGTAAATCCCTGGAGTTCCACGTGGGTGATTTTCCCAGATCCCTCTGGGTGCCTGCGTATGTTGAAACGCTTGGCCAAAGAGCCGTCTTTGCGAATCCAATCGCCGCCATTGCCGAACTGGAGTTTGACGTAGTGGCCGGTGAACTCCGCAACCGAAACGGCGCGACTGAATCCCAAGTGGTCGGGCTGGGCAAGTTCCAGAAAAAGCGCAGCCTTGCTGCCCTTCTGGAATTTAGGCTGCTTCGACTCACTTGCCATTTGCCACCCTGGCCCGGGAGACGGCGACATACTTTTCGTCAATGTCGCATCCGGCAAACTCGCGGCCGTTCTTGATGGCCGCCATGGCCGTGGTGCCGGCCCCGAGAAACGGATCGACGACAAGGTCGCCCGGGTTGCTATGCTTGAGCACCAGCTCGACGAACAGGTCTTCCGGCTTCTGGGTGGGGTGTTGCCGGTTGCCGTTGTGGCGGGGAATGGGGTTTTTGTAGACCCCAGACTCGGATTTGTATATTCCAGGATCATATGAGCTGTTAAAGGTTGGCTTGCCGACTTTAACTCCCGAAACGGCCATCTCCCGGCAGTTGGACAGGTAGGTTGCACGCATGTTCAGAGGAACGGGATTGGTTTTCTCCCAGATGATCTGCCGGATCATCTTGAATCCGGCCTGTTCCATGGCCTCCTTGATCTCCCCGATCTTCCAAAGGTCATACCACACGATTGCCGTTCCGCCCCGTCGCAGGGCCCTGTAGAAGACGCGAGCCATCTCGGCTAAATCTATCTTGCAGTGGTCCCATTCGCCGAAGTCCATTGAAACAGCGAAGCGCTGAACGCCGTTTATCACCGACTTGAACCCCGTCTCCCTGCTGATGGTGTACGGCGGGTCGGTAAGTATGAGGTCGACCGAATTCCTGGGTAACGATTCCATGAACTCAGTGAAATCGGCGACCTCTATTCGCGGGTCCTGCACGTCCGTCTGCGGGACGGGGTCGGCGGGATTGACGTCGGCCATTCCCTCTCCAAGATGCATGTTGGTCATGCGACCATTATGTCAGTCAGAATACGTGGCGCCTGTTGGCCAGTCAATTGCCTTCCGTCAGTGGCGCCGCGTGCTAGAATCTCCGCGTGACTGAGCAGACCCAAGACATCCAGCGGGCGGCGGCGCTGATCCGTAGCGCCAGCTACCTCGTAGCCCTGTCGGGCGCGGGGTTGTCGGCGGGGAGCGGCATCCCGACCTACCGTGGCGCAGGCGGGCTGTGGACGCAGCACGGGACGCCGCCGCTTTTGTCGTACCAGGAATTCGCCCGTGACCCGGCAGCGTGGTGGCGGGCCCGGCTGGCCGCTGAGCTGGATCCGTCGCATCCGGTGTTCCAGATGAAACAGGCTGTGGACGGGGCCATACCCAACGCCGGACACCTGGCTTTGGCTGAACTGGAGCGGCGGGGCGTCCTCCGCTGCGTGATCACCCAGAACGTGGACAACCTGCACGGCTTGGCGGGCAGCGGCGCCCTGCTGGAGATTCACGGCAACCGGAACCGCCTGCGGTGCCTCGACTGCAGCCTGCGCTTTCCGCGCGACGGATTCGACCTGTCCGACGTGCCGCCGGTGTGCGGCGAGTGCGGCGGATTGCTCAAGCTGGACACCGTGATGTTCGGGGAACCCATCCCGCCGGACGTGCTGGAGGCCTGCCGGGCCACGGCGGAGCGGTGCGACTGCATGCTGCTCGTCGGTACGTCGGGGACGGTGAATCCGGCGGCACGGCTGCCGCTGGTGGCCAAGGAGAGAGGCGCTACGCTCATCGAGGTGAACCCCGAATCCACTCCTCTGACACGATGGTGCGACATAGCACTCGTCGGTACCGCAGATGCTATTCTGCCGCAACTGCTCCGTTCGATATAATTGTCACCTGGCCTTCAACACCACTATCGACCAACGCCTTGAACGCCACCATCTCCAATGCCACCATCGATCAAAACCCTAAACGCCACTATAAAACGCCACCATCGGCCAACACCTTAAACGCCACCATCGACAGTGGCGACCCCCTGGATTGGAGCAGTAGTCCATGCCCTTTGTTTTGGCCCAACTCGGACTGCCAGACGAGCCCTGGGTGGACCCTGTCATATCCATCGCGGTGGTCCTGGTCTCCATGCTCGTGGCGGCCGTGGTGCACTTCGCGATGTTTCCCTTGGTAACGCGGCTGACGCATCACACGCCCACGGAGCTCGACGATGTTCTAATCAGGGCTGCCCGGTGGCCTGTAAACGTCGGCATTATTGTTTTGGGAATATATCTAAGCCTCTCCCTCACCCTTGACCTGCCAGACAGCTTTCAGACGTTCATCAACCTCGCGGCCAAGGCTGCCGGGGCCCTGCTGTTGGTAGTGTTGTTCGGTCGCCTAGTCTCAGGGGCAATGGGATGGCTCATAGAGGAACAGGGAAAGCAGGCCCGAAGTACCGTGGATACCCGGCTGCTTCTGATGCTGCGGCGGGTTCTGATGGTACTGATCTACGGGCTGGGGCTTCTCTTGGTGATCAACACGCTGGGCATTCCCATCAGCCCGCTGATCGCTGGCCTGGGCCTTGGCGGCGTCGCGGTGGCGCTGGCAATCCAGCCGACGCTGTCCAACCTGTTCGCCGGTACCTACGTGATGACCGAGGGGGTGGTGTCGCCTGGCGACTACATCGAGATGGAGGGCGGGGTTGCGGGCTACGTACTGGAGGTGGGCTGGCGCAGCACGAGGCTGCGGACCTGGAGCAACACGCTGGTGGTGGTTCCCAACGCCCGGTTTGCCGAGACCATCATCACCAACTATTACGAGCCGGACCCACCGGTGAACGTGTACCTGACCTGCGGCGTCAGCTATGACAGCGACCTGGCCCGAGTGGAGGCGGTGTCGATGGATGTGATGAACGGAGTGTTGGACGAGAGCCCCCACGGGGTGAAGCAGTACGGGGCGTATTTCGGGTACGAGAATTTCGGTGATTCCAACGTGGACTTCTGGCTGTTTGTACAGGCCCGGGACCGTCTCGCCAGCTTCGAACTGCGTTCAGAGTTGATAAACCAGCTTCACCGGCGTTTCGACGACGAGGGCATCGTCATCAACTACCCGGTCCGCTCACTGCAGTTTCCCAACGGGGCATCGCCCGACCCCGACGGCCGTGGGAGCACTTCAGCACCGACCTTCATCCGCCGCAGGCCAGCTGCCGATACGCCAAACGTGGACGCGGCGGGAGGGGACGGGCCAGACGGGCCTGGTTGAGGCGAAACAGCAGACTTGTCGCAAGCGCAACTGGCGGATATAATTTGTGAACAGTGCTTACTCCGGTGCCCGCCCGGGCCCCAACATAATGGAGACGGCACTCCCCAGTGTGGGCCTGTAGCTCAGGCGGTTAGAGCGCGGTCCTGATAAGACCGAGGTCGTTGGTTCGAGTCCATCCAGGCCCACCAAACAAGCAATTTCTGCTATACTCAGATACAAAATGACGGCTTTTTCTCTCAGGTGCCACCAGATGAATGGTCGTCAAGCAGGTTTTTGACCTCAGTCTTCGCGAATCCGGCAAACGCTTCATCAGCAGCCTGAAGGCCTCCAACCGATACTCCGAAGGGTATCTGACCAGCCTCGAAACCACCGTCGCCATGGCCGCCCTGTACGCCGAGGAACAGAGTTGGCCTGTGGTGCGCGAAATCATCACGGACCACATTGAGGACTACTTCGCCTACCTCCAGGGCCGCACCAGGTGGTTCGGGAGGCGGGAGAATCTCGTCCCCAAAAAGCTGTCCAAAGGCCACATCAACGCCCAGTATCGCCGCCTTAACCGGTTCTTCACCTGGCTCGTGGAACGCGGGTACGTCGAGGAAAATCCCCTACACCTGATCAAGCCCCCAAGCCTGGATGAGAAAACGGTTCCCGTGGTCTCGGAGGACCAGATGCGGGACCTCCTCATACTCACCAACCCCGCCCTTGCCAAGACTCCAGCTCACCGCTTCCGACTGGTCCGCAACCAAGCCGTGCTGTACATGCTATTTGATACACCGGGACGACTGACCGAGATCTCCAAAATACGCCTTGAAGACATGGACATGGAGACCGGCGTGGTGCTGGTGATGGGCAAGGGACGCCGCGAGCGCTGGATGCCCATCGGCGACGCTGCCAAGTCCGCACTCCTGGATTATCTCCTGGAAAGGGAAAAGCTGCTCCCGAACACTGACTCGTTGTGGGTATCCGAACAGGGGAAGGCGATCCTGCCCAACGGGATTTTCCAGATACTGAAGCGCCTGGGGAAGAGAGCCGGCATCCCCAACCTGCACACGCACCGTTTTCGCCACTCATACGCGGTCAACGCTCTGCGCTCCGGTATGCCCGAGAGGGTGCTGCAGTTGGTCGGCGGCTGGAGGAAGATCCCCGATACCTACTTCCGTACACTGGGTGCCGAGGACGCCATGGAGTTCCACCGCCAAGTGAGCCCGGGGGACCGGTTGGGGAGAGCGCCATCGTCGCGAAGGGCGGGAGACCGGGGCCGGCAGCGGGGGAGGCTGTAACTCACCCTTCACCCAACGCAGGTAGAGAGAAACCTTCGGGAGTAACAATGAAGATATACTTTGCCGGCTCGATGCGAGGGGGAACTCAAGACCAAGACGTTTACCGCAGGCTCATCGAAAGACTGCGGGCCTATGGGCAAATTCTGACCGAGCACGTTGGCAACTCAAAGCTGACAGAGCAAGGCGAAAAGGATATGCCTGATGCGGAAATCTTCCAGCGGGATGTTGCTTGGATTCATGAGGCGGATATCGTCGTTGCTGAAGTAACCCAGCCATCGCTGGGGGTAGGGTATGAGCTTGGTTTGGCCGAATCAGCAGGAAAACCAATCATTTGCCTATTCAGAGAAACAGAGGACCGACGGCTGTCGGCCATGATTGCGGGAAACTCCAAGTTGATGGTTCATTTATATAAGGACGTAGAAGAGGCTGTTTCCTATATAGAGGAATTCCTCCAAAGTCAGGACCGGTAGAGCTGACCTGCCGACAATAAATTAGACAGATAGAATACTATGGCAGCAGTACACACGGACTACCCACAGTTTGGGCTGACTTCTGCGTGTTCGGAACGCAATAGATGACCGGCACAACACCCGAACAACGGGCAAGAGCCAACATCGAGCGGCTGCTGGAGCAGGCAGGCTGGTCGGTCCAGGACTTTGCCGCCCTGAACGTCCACGCCGCCCGCGGCGTGGCAGTGCGGGAGTTTCCGTTGCGAAGCGGTCACGGTACTGCCGATTATCTGTTGTATGTGGATGGCAGAGCGGCTGGCGTAGTCGAGGCCAAGTCCGAGGGGCATACCCTCACCGGAGTGGAGTCGCAGTCTGGGAAGTATGGCGACGGGCTGCCTGACACTCTGCCCTATTACGTCCGGCCCCTGCCGTTCCTGTATGAGAGCACTGGCGTGGAAACGCGGTTCACCAACGGACTGGACCCGCAGCCTCGCAGCCGGAACGTGTTTGCGTTCCACACGCCGGAAACGCTGGCCGAGTGGCTGGGTGCGCAGGAAACTCTTGCTGAATCGTCGACGGATGGGCCGGAACAGATTGCGGATGCTGGTGGCGGCGGTTACCGCATCCGGAAAAGCCTGCGGCGCCGACTGACCACAATGCCGCCTGTGGACGACTCCGGCCTCTGGTCGGTGCAGGCAGAGGCCATCCGCAACCTGGAACGGTCGCTGGCCGAGGCCCGCCCGCGCTCGCTGGTGCAGATGGCCACTGGCAGCGGCAAGACTTTCATGGCCTGCAACCAGGTCTACCGGCTTATCAAGCACGCCGGGGCGCAGCGAGTGCTGTTTCTCGTAGACCGCAGCAACCTGGGGCGGCAGACGTACCGGGAGTTCCGGGGCTTCACCGTGCCAGGCGACGGGCGGAAATTCACCGAGCTCTACAACGTGCAGCTCCTCCAATCGAACAGCATCGACCCGATGAGCAAGGTCTGCATAGCGACCATCCAGCGGGTTTACTCCATGTTGAGGGGCGAGGAACTGGACCCGGAGCTGGAGGAGGCATCCGGGTATGACGTGGCGTCGGCTCGGCCCTCGCCGCAAACGGTGGAGTACAACCGGAGCTTCCCCATCGAGGAATTCGACTTCATCATCACCGACGAGTGCCACCGCTCCATTTACGACCTGTGGCGGCAGGTGCTGGAATACTTCGACTCCTTCCTCATCGGCCTGACTGCCACTCCCTCAATGCAGACCATCGGCTTTTTCAACCAGAACCTGGTCATGGAGTACAACCATCAGCAAGCGGTGGTCGACCACATCAACGTCCCCTACAACGTCTATCGCATTGCGACGAAGATAACGGAGGAAGGGTCCACCATCGAGGCGGGCTTGACGGTTGACCGGCGCGACCGCCGCACCCGCAATGTACGGTGGGAGGAGCTGGAGGAGGAACTGCCCTACACCCCGGGCCAGCTTGACCGCGACGTGGTGGCGGAGGACCAAATCCGCACAGTCATCCAGACCTTTCGAGACAAGGCGACGACGGAGATATTCCCGGGCCGGGAGCATGTGCCCAAGACCATCATCTTCGCCAAGGACGACAGCCACGCCGACGACATCGTGAACATCGTCCGGGAGGAGTTCGGCAAGGGCAACGAGTTCTGCCAGAAGATCACCTACCGCACCACCGGGGCCAAGCCCGAGGACCTGATTACGCAGTTCCGCAACAGCTTCAACCCCCGCATCGTGGTCACCGTGGACATGATCGCCACCGGCACCGACATCAAGCCGGTTGAGATCGTGTTTTTCATGCGCAACGTGCGCAGCCGCAGCTTCTTCGAGCAGATGAAGGGACGCGGCGTCCGTACCATCTCGCAGACCGAATTCAACTCTGTCACGCCCGACGCCAGAGAAAAGGAACGCTTCGTAATTGTGGACGCGGTGGGCGTCACCGAGAGCGAACTCGGCGAGTCCTTCTCGCTGGACCGCCACCCGACGGTGCCCTTCGACAAGCTGCTGGACCTAGTGGCCATGGGCAACAGGGAGCCAGAAACCCTGTCGTCGCTGGCCAGCCGCCTCGCCCGCGTGGACCGGCGGCTCTCGCCCCAGGACCGGCAGGCGGTGGAGTCGGTGGCCGACGGCGCAAGCCTGAAAGAACTGGTGTCGGATCTGCTCAACGCCACCGACCCCGACGCCGCCCTTGACGCGGCACGGGAGGCCACAGGCCAGGATGATCCTCCGGAGGAGGCCATAGCCGAGGCCGAAAAGGAACTGCTGGAGAGGGCGGCCAAGCCCTTCGCGGCCAACCCCGAGTTGCGGCAGCGGTTGATTGAGATTCACCGGGCCTATGAACAGACCATCGACACGGTGTCCCAGGACACGTTGATCCTGGCGGAGTTCTCCGGCGCCGAGGCCGACGAACTCACCCGCTCATTTCGCGAGTACATCGAGGAGCATCGCGACGAGATCACCGCCCTGCAGGTGCTGTACCAGCGGCCCTACAGCCAGCGGTTGAGCCTGGACGAAATCAAGGCGCTGGCCGACGCGCTGCAGAGTCCGCCCCGGTCATGGACTCCAGCGAGGCTGTGGGACGCCTACGAGCAGCTGGATCGGGACAGGGTGCACGGCTCCGGTCAGAAGGTGCTGACAGACATTGTGTCGCTGGTGCGTTACGCCGTCGGCGCTGATGATGAGCTGGCGCCCTTCGCCGAGCAGGTGGAGCAGCGGTTCCACGGCTGGCTGGATGCGCAGGAAATTGCCGGACGGACCTTCACTGATGAACAGCGGCAATGGCTGGAGGACATCAAGGACCACATCGCCGGTAGCGTCAGCATCGATCCCGCCGACCTGCAGTACGCCCCCTTCGCCCAGCGGGGCGGCATCGGCCGCGCCCACGCCGTCTTCGGCGACGAGCTGGCCCCGCTGCTGGAGGAACTGAACCTGGCGCTGGCGGGATAGATTATTGCGAATGGACTTGGCGATCGGACAAAGCCTTACCGCCATTGACGCACTCTACATCCGTTCCCATAATTTATCGAAGGATCGGATTCTCAGTCAGCGATTGCACCCGATGATGGAGTTTTAGGCGTGCGTGTCGACCTTTCTCGTCTGTTTAATTCATTCTCGAAGCGAACTGAGCCTCAAAATACACCAAAGTCAGTCTTATCGGTTGAGTTTCGAAACCGCATCATCTTTCTTTGTCAAGATAATTTCTATGGGCCCGCGTTTTGGGAGCAAATTCATCGAAACTTACAGTAATTGCATGGCCGACCTATGCTTTCGAGAGAAGGATCTAGGGACGCCCTTGCCGACATTGGTCAATTCCTCTTTGAGTGTAGCGACAATCACTTCTTGGATTTCGTAGAAATGATATTTCGGGGTAGGGACTCTGCCGGGAATGGTCATCAGTTGGTAGATCAAGTAAACAGATTTCTTGAGATTGACAATCTACCTTATGCAGTTACTGACTTTGTGTGGGAGTCGACTTGGGACGATCGGTATCGCAGTATGCAATTGATAGAATACCCCAAAGTAATTCGACGTGAAAGTCAGGTCCTTCACTCAACGGCAATTCAACCTACACTAGAGTTTCTGGCAAGCCCCGGCTTTGGATCCGCTAACCAAGAGTTTTTAAGTGCTCTAGAGGACTATCGAAAAGGCAACTTCCCTGAGTGTCTGACAAAGTGTAATAGTTCGCTTGAGAGTGTAATGAAGGTCATTAGCGACCAGAAAGGATGGCGCTACAGTCAAAACGACACCGCTAGTTCCTTGCTCAGAAACATTCTTCCTCAAACTGGTTTAGGGGCGTCGTTCGAACAGCAATTGCTGGCCATACCTACGATTAGAAACCGCTATGGTTCGTCCCATGGAAGAGGGGCTCTAATGGTAAATACCCCAAAGCATGTCGCTCAATTTGCGATTAACGCAACGGCGGCGGCCATCCTACTACTCGTGGCGGAAACCAACCCATGAAGCTTACTAACCAGTCAGGCGAGCTAGGAGTTGCTGTTGGGAGCACCAAGGATGTGATTCCCGCAGGCTGGGTAGTCAGCACTCTCGGCGAAGTGTGTCTTCCTGTAAAAAAAGTGCGGCCAGAAGACATCCCAACCCAGGCATTCACGTATTTGGACATCACAAGCATCGACAACTCTACTTTCCGGATCGACACTCCGAAAACCTACTCGGGCAAGGATGCCCCCTCTCGAGCTAGGCAAAGAGTACACACCGGAAACGTTCTTTTCTCGACCGTTCGCACGTATTTGAAAAACATAGCAATGGTCCCGTCGGAATTCGACGGTCAAGTAGCATCGACTGGATTCTGTGTCCTAAATCCGAGCGAAGAAATCGACTCGAAGTTGCTGTTTTACTATGTCCAGAACGACGAATTCATTGCCCGTTTGAATCCTATTCAGAGGGGTACCAGCTATCCAGCAGTTCATGACACAGACGTATTGGGGCAGTTCATCCCCCTCCCGCCCTTAGCCGAGCAGCGGCGCATCGTGGCGGAGATCGAGACGCAGTTCACGCGGCTGGACGCGTCGGTGGCGGCGCTGCGGCGGGCGCAGGCCAACCTGAAGCGCTACCGGGCCAGCGTCCTCAAGGACGCCTGCGAGGGCCGCCTGGTCCCCACTGAGGCGGAGCTGGCCCGCTCCGAGGGCCGCGAGTACGAATCCGCCGACGTCCTGCTGGAGCGCATCCTCGCCGAGCGTCGCGCCCGGTGGGAGTCGCAGGAGAAACGGCGGGGCAAGTACAAGGATCCCTCCGCACCCGACACGTCCGCCCTCCCGCTACTGCCAGGGGGGTGGGCATGGAGCTCAGTGGGCCAATGGTTTGATGTATATGTAGGGGCCACACCCCGGAGGACTAGAGAGGACTACTGGAACGGAGAAATAGCATGGGTTAGCAGCGGCGAGGTGTCGTTCAATAGGATAAAGGAGACGCGCGAAACCATTACAGCCGAGGGGCTGAAAAACAGCAGCACCGACCTTCATCCCCCTGGTACAGTATTGTTGGGTATGATTGGGGAAGGCAAGACCCGCGGACAAGTCTCAATACTTGATATTCCCGCCTGCAACAGCCAAAACTCCGCGGCAATCCGAGTTTCAGAGGCTGGAGCGTCTCCGGAGTATGTCTTTTACTACCTTTGGGGCCAATACAGAGAGACACGGCAGATAGGTTCTGGTAATAACCAACCCGCCCTGAACAAGTCAAGGGTACAAGAAATCCCCATCCCCCTCCCGCCGCTGGCCGAGCAACGGCGTATCGTGGCGGAGGTGGAGCGGCGGCTGTCGGTGGTGCAGCAAGCAGAGGCCACCGTGGAGGCCACCCTGGCCCGGGCGGAGCGGCTGCGGCAGAGCATCCTCAAGCAGGCCTTCTCTGGAAGGCTGGTACCCCAGGATCCCGACGACGAACCGGCGTCGGTACTGCTGGAGCGCATCAGGGCAGAGCGTGAGGCGGAAGCGCAGGCGTCGGCGGCGTCCAAGGGCAAATCCGTGCGGCGCGGCAAGAGGAAGGCGACAGCATGACGACCTCGGTTGATATCGGCCAGAAGCTCTGGAACTACTGCAACATCCTGCGGGACGCCGGGCTGTCCTACGGCGACTACCTGGACCAGCTCACCTACCTCATCTTCCTCAAGATGATGGAGGAGCGCAGCCGCCCGCCCTACACCCTGCTGCCGGACTACCAGCCGCCGCCCATCCCCGAGGGCTACCGCTGGCCCAACCTGCTGGCGCTGGACGGCGCCGAGCTGGAGACACATTACCGCCGCACGCTGGAGACGCTGGGCGGCCAGCCCGGCACCCTGGGCGTCATCTTCCGCAAGGCCCAGAACCGCATCCAGGAACCGGCCATGCTGACCCGGCTGGTGCGGGAGCTGATCGACAGCGAGGACTGGCTGCAACTCAGCGCCGACGTGAAGGGCGACGCCTACGAGTCGCTGCTGGAGCGCAACGCCCAGGATGTGAAGACCGGCGCCGGGCAGTACTTCACACCGCGCCCGCTGATCCGGGCCATCGTGGACGTGATGCGCCCCGGCCCCGACGACACCATCTGCGACCCGGCCTGTGGCACCGGCGGCTTCCTGCTGGCCGCCCATGACTACGTTCTTGACCGCCATCCGTCCATGGACCGGGACCAGAAGGAGCGGCTGCAGCGCGACGCCCTGCACGGCTGGGAGATCGTGGACAGCGCGGCGCGGCTCTGCGCCATGAACCTGTACCTCCGCAGCATCGGCGGCGACGAGACCAACATCACCGTGGACGACAGCCTGCGGGCCCATCCCGGGGTCAACTACGACCTGGTGCTGACCAACCCGCCCTTCGGCCGCAAGTCGTCGCTGACCTTCGTCAACAGCGAGGGCGAGACGGAGCGGGGGACGCTGACGGTGGAGCGCCCCGACTTCTGGGCCACAACCAGCAACAAGCAGCTCAACTTCCTCCAGCACGCGCGCACGCTGCTGAAGAACACCGGGCGGGCGGCCATCGTGGTGCCCGACAACGTGCTGTTCGAGGGCGGCGCCGGGGAGACGGTGCGCCGCCGCCTGCTGGCCGAGTGCGACGTCCACACCCTGCTGCGGCTGCCCACGGGCATCTTCTACGCCCAGGGCGTCAAGGCCAACGTGCTGTTCTTCGACCGTAAGCCGGCTGCCGAGACGCCGTGGACGCGGGGGCTGTGGATCTACGACCTGCGCACCAACCGCCGGTTCACCCTGAAGGCCAACCCGCTGACCCGCGCCGATCTGGACGACTTCGTGGCCTGCTACAACCCGGAGAACCGCCTCCGGCGCGAGGAAACGGAACGCTTCCATCGATTCACCTACGACGAACTGGTCAAGCGCGACAAGGCCAATCTGGACATCTTCTGGCTTCGCGACGAGAGCATGGAGGACACCGCCAACCTCCCCACGCCCGACGTAATCGCCGACGAGATCCTGGAGGACCTCCGTGCCGCCCTGGCGCAGCTGGAGGAGATCGCTGGGGACTTGGGGACTAGGGAGGAGTGACGTAAACTAGGAATCGGCAGCTTGAGACCACAGGTCATGCGCTCCGTATGGTCAGGAGGCGGAGCGGGGCTGACACTCTGGTGCCCTAGCATAGAGGTACGTTCGATCACAAACGTCAAGTAATCGAACCCTACAAGCAATCCTTGTGCCAATTGATTTCGGGGCACCAATCCTGAGCTAACGCCTTGGTCTTAGCGGAGGCCCCAGATGGCGGCCTACGGAAGGTGCACGGATTGCAGGTGAAAAGCAAATAGCTACTTAAGGACGCTAGATCGAGATATGTACCAAGGATGCCGCGGGTCTGACGACTGGGATCGCTCGGCACTAGCAGGGTCTTCTGTCTGAGTCCCCTCCATAAAACAAAACCTTATACGAATCATAATCAATGTGGTAATTCCCACAGAGGCATTGCTTTGACAACTATTTCAGATACCCGTTGGCAATATCCCGGCGCCCGCTGGTGGAAGTTTGACTTCCATACTCACAGTCCTGCCTCTGAAGACTATGGCAAGGGACCAAACCACTCAGTATTGAAACAGACTACTCCACAGGAGTGGTTGCTGGGATTTATGCGTGCAGGAATTGACTGCGTCGCGATCACCGACCACAACTCGGGGGAGTGGGTTGACCAACTAAAGGATGCACTTATCGAACTGGAACAACAGCATTCGGAATTTCGTCCTTTGCACCTATTTCCAGGGGTGGAAATTACTGCGAACGGTGGCATCCACATTCTCGCCATTTTTGATCCGACGGATAGTTCCGACAGCGTCAAGATGCTACTTGGAGCGGTGGCTTACTGGGGCAAACCAGGGAAAAGTGAAGTTGCCGCCGAATCCGCACCTATCCAGGTTATCCAACAGATCGAAAATGCTGGCGGCATTCCGATTCTCGCACATGTGGATGAACCCGACGGTGCCTGGTGTTTAACTGGCAACACATTGGCACCATTGCTAGACAGCGACTGCTTGTATGCCATTGAGGTGAGGGATTGCAATAAAGAAAAGCCGCAACTCTACCGTCAGCGCAAGCTGAGTTGGGCCGAAGTATTAGGGTCGGACTCCCATCACCTCAATTCGGAGCAGGTGATTCGGTTTCCTGGGTCTCACTATACGTGGGTCAAGATGGCTAACCCGTCCTTGGAGGGCTTGCGCCTAGCACTGTTGGACGGAGTAGGCTTCTCCATCCGCCGCAGCGACGAAGTAGAGCCCTATGATCCCCTCACAGTTCCTAAGCATCACATCCAGTCGATAGAACTTACAAACGCACGCCACATCGGGAATGGCCAACCGGCCAATTTGGAATTCAGCCCATGGCTCAACGCTCTTGTAGGAGGACGCGGCACCGGAAAATCGACCGTCATCCACGGAATACGCCTAAACCAAAGCCAAGGTGGGATGTGCATTTGCCTGAGGTGAGGAATCGTGTTGGGAATTCGGCAGGAGTGCTTCGGCCCTTGACTGCAGTACCGTTCGGCAGCGGCACCTCACCTCGTCTCTCCGGCTGGTCAGTCCAGCCAGGAAGTTGCCGACCCTTTCCTGCACCGCCGCCCTGCTGCCCAGGCAGAGATTGCCCGTCGCCTCCTCTCTCGCCCAGCCCCAGACCGCCTCATCGGCGTTGAAGTCCGGGCTGTACCCCGGCAGGTTCACCAACCGCAGGTCAAGTCCGGGCGTCCGCAGATATTCCCGCACCGCCTCTCCACGGTGGGCCGGCGCGTTGTCCCAGATGACTTGCAGCGGCCCTGAATGTTTTTCCCTCAGTTGTTCCAGGAAGGCAACCGAGGTCCCGGAGTTGCTGTTGCCCTCCAGTTCCATCCATTCCACCTCGCCCGTCTCCAGGCTGTAAGCGGCGGAGATAAAGTGGTTCGCGTGGGCGGAGGATTGCTGAGAATCGGCGACCTAATAGTGTACCGCCTGCCATCATTCATAGGGTTGTAGTCGACCCCATGGATGGTGCGATGGATGTACAGAGTGGACGTATATCTGCGGGTTCGCCGGGCGGTGATGGTGGAGGGCAAGAGTATTCGGGAGGTCTCCAGAGAGTTTGGGCTGCACCGGGACACGGTGCGCAAGATGCTGACCTACTCCGTGCCTCCGGGGTACCGGCGACAGACTCCTCCTCGAAGGCCCAAGCTGGAGCCTTTCACCGGCGTCATCGACCGGATCCTGGAGGATGACCTCGCGCGCCCCAGGAAGCAGCGCCACACGGCCAAGCGGATATTCGAGCGCCTCAGGGACGAGTACGGGTTCGACGGCGGATACACCACAGTCAAGGACTACGTCAGGGAGCATCGCCGTCAGACCAGGGAGATGTTCGTCCCGTTGTCCCACCCGCCGGGCCACGCGCAGTGCGACTTCGGCGAGGCTCTGGTGGTCATCGGCGGCGTGGAGCAAAAGGCCCACTGCTTCGTCATCGACCTGCCCCACAGCGACGGCTGCTTCGTGAAGGCCTACCCGGCTGAGACCACCGAGGCCTTCCTGGACGGGCACGTATCAGCGTTCGCCTTTCTGGGCGGAGTGCCCCAGAGCATCCTCTACGACAATACCAGGCTGGCTGTTGCCCGGATCCTGGGCGACGGCCGGCGCCAGCGCACCCGCGCCTTCACCGAGCTCCAGTCCCACTACCTGTTCGAGGACCGGTTCGGGCGTCCCGGCAAGGGCAATGACAAGGGCAAGGTAGAGGGCCTGGTGGGTTACTCGCGGCGAAACTTTCTGGTGCCGGTGCCGTCCTTCGAAAGCTTCGATGCGCTGAACGCCTGCCTGGAGCAGCGCTGCCTGGAACGAATGGACGCCCAGCTCAGGGGACACACGGAGACCATCGGCCAGAGGATGGAGCGGGACCTGGACGCCCTGCTGCACCTGCCTCCGGTGGCCTACGACGCGTGCGACAAGCAGGCAGGCCGGGTGAGTTCGCTGTCCTTGGTAAGGTACAGGACCAACGACTACTCGGTGCCGGTGGCCTACGGATCCCGGGACGTCCTGGTACGGGGCTACGTCGACGCAGTGGTGATCAGCTGCGGAACCGAGGTCATCGCCAGGCATCCCAGATCATACGAGCGCGACGACTTCGTCTATGACCCCATCCACTACCTGCCGCTGTTGGAGCGTAAGCCGGGAGCTCTGGACCAGGCCGCGCCGCTGCAGGGCTGGGAACTCCCCGATGAGTTCGGGACGCTGCGGCGTCTGCTGGAGTCCCGCATGGGACGGCGGGGCAAGCGGGAGTACGTGCAGGTGCTGAGGCTGCTGGAGACCTTCTCCCAGCAGGAGGTGCACGCAGCGGTGAAAGATGCCATCCACCTGGGGTCGCTGAGCTTTGACGCAGTGAAGCACCTGGTGCTGTGCCGGCTGGAGGGGCGGCCGCCCAGGCTGGACCTGGAGCTCTATCCCTACCTGCCCCGGGTCAGGGTCAGCACCACCTCCACACAAGACTACATGACTCTCCTCACAGGGAGGGCGGCATGAACGACCGGTCGACGCTGCTATTGGAACACCATCTCAAAGAACTGAAGCTGCCCAGCATCCTGAGAGAGTACGGGAAGATGGCTGCCCTGTGCGCCGCCGAGAATGTGGATCACCCCCAGTACCTGCTGCGCCTCGCCGAGCTGGAACTCATCGACCGCCACCAGCGCATGGTGGAACGGCGGATCCGCGCCGCCCGATTCCCTGCCGTCAAAAGCCTGGACACCATCGACTTCCCGGCAATCCCCTCGCTGAACAAGGCACTGGTGATGGAACTGGCACGCTGTGAATACATCCAGCGCCGGGAGAACGTCATCGCCGTCGGCAACAGCGGCACGGGCAAGACCCACGTGGCCCTGGGGCTGGGGCTGGGCCTGGCCGCCTGCCAGCGCGGACTCTCAGTGGGCTTCACCACCGCCGCCGGTCTGGTGCATGAGCCGATGGAGGCCAGGGACGAACGACGACTGCTCAACCTGCAGCGGAATCTGTCCCGCCTCGGCCTGCTGATCATTGATGAGCTGGGCTTCGTGCCCCTGTCCCCCACCGGCGCGGAACTACTCTTCGAGGTCTTCAGCCAGCGCTACGAGCGGGGATCCATCCTGGTGACCACCAACCTGCCCTTCGACGAGTGGACCGAGGTCTTCGGCTCGGAACGGCTCACCGGGGCCCTGCTGGACCGGCTCACCCATCACGTCCACATCCTGGAGATGAACGGCGAGAGCTACCGGCTCAAGCGCAGCAGGGAAACCGCCGCGTCCCAAGCTCCGGACGGTGGCGAGGAAGAATAGGGCGCACCGTCACCCTGTCTCTACCTGCTCCTTCAACGTCTCCACCCTCACCGATTTATTGCCGTCAGTCATCACGTCAGTGGTACACGATCACGCCGCCCCAGTGGCCCAATATCTCGGTGCCATTGACACCCTCAACCATGTGGTCCACTCATTGGACGCGTCCCAGGTGATGGGCCGGGGCAGCCAGGTGGTTTAGGTTTAGCGGCCGTGGCTGCGGGGTAGGCCCAGGTCGAACCTCCCGGGATTTCTGGGAGAATGGGTTCAGTCTGTCGGGGTGCCCGGCGGCTCTTCAATGCCCTGATCTCGCTACTGGATCATTCGTAGTCTTTGACCTGATTATTTCCTGTACAATTGCCACACTTAGGCGTTAGAAATAGAATACCGACAATTACCCCATAAGGAGGCCTCTTTCATGCCAGTGACAGTTGTTGTCGGAGGTCAGTACGGCTCTGAAGGCAAGGGCAAGATATGCGCGCACCTGGCATTGACTGATGGTGTTGACTACATGGTGAGATGTGGTGGGCCCAATTCAGGTCACACCGTGGATGTCTGCGGGGAAAGATACGAGCTCAAGCAGGTCCCATCCGGTTTCATCAACCCCACCACGCGACTTCTGATTGCACCCGGGGCATTGGTCAACCCCAGGATCTTTCTGGAAGAGGTGGATCTCTGTGGTCTGGACCCCTCCCGGGTGGGCATTGACGAGAACGCCGGGGTCATCGAGGAGGCGGACATTGACGAGGAACGCGTTTTGGATCTGCGTGGTCGCCTGGGTTCGACCGGTTCGGGGGTCGGGTCAGCAGTGAGCCGGCGGGTGCTTCGAGACCGGGATTTTCGCCAGGCAAAAGATCATCCGGATTTGATTCGGTTCACTACATCTGTCCGACGGGAGCTTGCCTCAGCTATGCGGACGGATAGCAACGTTGTGGTTGAAGGCTCCCAGGGGTTTGGCCTGTCTCTGTACCATGCCGAAGAATGGCCCTATCGCACCAGTCGGGATACGACCGCCCACAGCTTCTTGGGGGAAGTTGGGTTGGGGGTCCGTGACTTCGAGGTGATCATGGCCATCAGGACCTTTCCCATCAGGGTCGCCGGCGAATCCGGTCGATTGGAACCGGAGATCACCTGGGAGAAGGTGCAGTCCCTGAGCGGGTATCCTCACTTGGTTGAGGAGTACACGACCACCACCAAGCGGCTGCGCAGGGTCGCACGTTTTGACTGGGGTGTTGTGGAGGAGGCGGTAGCTGCCAATGCTCCCACTCGGATTGCGCTCCACGGGTCGGATTACATCGACTTCAAGAACAGAGGAGCGGATTCCTACGGAGACCTCACCTCTTCTGCCCGCGCCTTCGTGGAAGAGATTGAAGCGCGTACGCAGGTTCCCGTCAGTTTCATCGGAACCGGCCCGACCAATGAGGAGATTATCGATCGGCGTCTATTAGATCAGGGAGTTTGCGTTTCGTCGTATGCCAGTGCCGCGGCTGGAATTCTTGCCTAAATGCTGCGGAGTTGACGCCAGATGAGCTCTGGCGATGGGTCAAGCCTTGAGAAAGACCCTCGTGGCAATTTCCCGAACCGCTACAATGGGGCCGTGCTGTTGGCTGACGAGATCAGGTATTTCTGCACGTCTGATGACATTCCACAGGATCAGCGGCTAGTAGACCCTTTTGAGCCGCAGCGGTTGCGTCCGGCCAGTTATCAGCTCACTCTCGGCGATCAGGCTCATGTGGGCGGTAAGCACCAACTTGTGACCGATTCCTATCCGTTGATTTTGGAGCCTCACCAAGTGGCGGTTGTGTCCACTAGGGAGGTGCTGCGGATTCCACGGTTCCTGGTCGCGAGGTGGAGCCTGCGAGTTCAGAAGATATATGAAGGTCTGCTGTGGACTGGTGGGCCGCAGGTTGATCCCGGTTGGGTGGGCCAGTTGTTTTGCCCCATCTACAATCTGGCAGAACGCAAGGTTGAGTTGCGTTTCAAGGACCCTCTATTCACGATTGATTTCATAAGGGCCACTCCTGTCACCGAAGAGTACAGGGGCTTGAAAGATACACGCGAGTTGAAGAAGACTTGGTTTAGAGTCGAGAAGAGAACTCTGGCTGAACATGACTCCAACCGGCTTCACAGTGCTCCGTATGAGTCTCTTCGTGATCTGGACGAGTTGACACGCTTTCGTGAATTCTCAATAGCGGCGATCGCCTTGATATTCGTGGTACTTGGTGTAATGGTTGCTGCCTTGAGCGTCTTGGCGATTAAGCCAACAGTGGATCCCGACGGGCCATTTTTGAGTTTCTGGCTAATGACGTCCATAGTCATTTCTGTAGTGGCCTTCGCCTTGGCCGGTTTCTCACTAGCATATGTTTGGAGGGCGGTTCGTAAGTTCCGTCGTTGATCATGCAGAACCGCTACGTCGGTGACTTGGGCGATTTCGGCAAGTATGGCCTTTTGAAGGCTCTTTGCTCCGCCCCGGAAGTATTCCCCAGTCGTCAACTGACTTTAGGGGTTGTCTGGTATCTGGTCCCTGACGAAGGTCACAATGACGACGGAAAGTACGTTCAATATTTGGTTCCAAATGCCAGGAATCAGGAGCAGTTTCGAAGTTGTGACCCTGTCCTGTACGACGTTCTTGCTGACATCGTTGGCGCGGGTCGAAGAAACGTAGCCAGTATCATGGCCCGTGGCGTCCTACCGTCTGGCACTCGATATCATGAATCTGCTTTGACCTTTGATGAACTTCCTGGGTCAGGGTCGGAGGTGCAACGTCAGCGGATCGAACTTCGGGCCGGTTGGCTCGAGGGTGCCTTGGAGGCTACTGCTCCGTGTGAATTGGTATTCTTGGACCCGGACAACGGGTTTGAGGTCAAGGTTGGCCCACACCAGAAACGCGGGCCCAAATACGCCTTCTTCAATGAGTTGATGCCCTTTTTGCAAAGGGGCCAGAGCCTTGTTGTGTACCATCACATGGCTCGCCGGGGGTCGGCGATGGATCAGGTCCGCGGACGACTCGCTGAAATAGAGGACGAGTTGGGGTACAGGTCCTTCGCCCTGTTGTACCACCGGGGCAGCGCCA
Source organism: Dehalococcoidia bacterium (assembly GCA_965262865.1). Lineage (GTDB taxonomy): Bacteria > Chloroflexota > Dehalococcoidia > Lucifugimonadales > UBA3495 > VXOI01. The sequence goes on along the minus strand of OZ253565.1, from coordinate 2,388,732 downwards.
GGGCTTTCTTCGTGATTCCGGTCAAGGGGTATGAGGAATCTCTCCGTTCCAAGGCTGACAAATTTCTTGGCGGTCCTTGGTCCCGTCACTTTGACCTTGTCAATCCGTTTTGAGTCTCGTTCTCATGTTTTCTTCCCCTTGGGGCAGTTCGTACCTTCTGAGCCCTTTAATCCTGGCAGGGGGCTGAGTTGCCCGAACCAAGCGTTAAGCACGTCGTCCTAATTTCTGGGCCGATCGCCTCTGGCAAGACTACCCTGAGTCGGCTTTTGCAATTGTGTTACGGATTTTGTGTTCTCAGTACCCGTGAGCTCTTGGCTCAGGGAGCACAGGACCGCCGTGCCCTCCAGGCTGCTGGTGCCTCTCTGGATAAAGCCAGTGCTGGCCGTTGGGTGCGGGATGGACTGGTCCGATTACAAAGCCAGTCACCGGACGAAGCACTCTTTGTGGTTGATTCGGTAAGAACTCTCCACCAGGTACGATGGGTGCGGGAGAATTTTGGGGCACTCGTGAAGCACGTGCACCTGACGGCTAATCCGGAAGTGTTGGCCGACAGGCACTGTTGTAGGTTCGAGGGAAACTCGTACCAAGATATTGTCGCCGACCCGGTGGAACAGAGTGTAGGTTCTCTAGCGTCGTGGGCTGACCTTGTTGTTGATACTGATACTTTGCAACCGGATTCAGTTTTGGAACTCTTGGTAGGATATCTGGCTCAGGAATCCTGATGTATTCATCGAATTCCCCTTCCTGTCGATGGCTGGGTCGGCTTGCACTGCCTGCCATGGCGGCGTGTGCCTGACATGTAGGCCTTCCGTAAAGGATCGGTGGACTCCTCGAGTTATTTTCTTGGCTCAGCATCTGTTGCGATGAGCCATAGTCTAGACAGCATCAAGAATCCAATTATCAGAGCCAATACGGTCGCCATTCCTATCATTACGTTTACCATGACTGGCCAGTTTGGGAGGCCAGAAGTTATCCATACTCCTGTGTAACCTGCCCCGGATCCGAGCAACGTTGCTCCAAAGAAAGACCAGAGGAACGATTCAATGTTCCTTCGGGGAGGTCTGCCGAGCTTTGATCCCATAGCCATCGATCCGGTGATTAAACCTGATAGAGCGAACACCAAGGCGATAACAGCAATTACGAAGACTGCCGAGTCTTGTTTGATCCCTTGATTCAATGCGTCCGAACCACCGTTGCCGAGGGAAGCGAGCGCTCCTATAGCGGCGATTACGACAGCTAGTACAAGAAATGTTAATGAAGAGAAGTTGTTTATCCGAGAGTCCAACGCTGAGGTCTTGGTGTCTAAGGTTTCCAATTTCTGTAGAGAATCGAACGGAGCGCTCCTCAGACGACTCTGGTCGTGGGCCTGTAAGCTTTTGGTTCTGGAACCCGTGTGAAGCTTGGAAGTATACCCGTATGAAGCCGGGGTTCTATGAACCGGGGTCGTCCGAGCGAAGTCCATTGTGAAGAAGCGCTCTTTATGAGGAATAACTACCTGCCTGTCCGCCAAGTTGTATATCGGGCAATAGAGGTGTCCCTCCCATCCTGGGTCTACCTGGGGACCTCCCGTCCATAGCAGACCCTCATATACCCATTTGACCCTCAGGTTCCAGCGGGCTATCAGGAACCGTGGAATATTGATGATCTCGTGGGTTTTTACGACGGCCACTTGGTGTGGAGGCAGGACGAGAGGTCTGTCGATAGAAATAGGCGTCCAATCCCCTCCCATATTGGCCTCGTCTCCAAGCCTCAGCTTGTATGAGGCTGCATCAAGACATAGCTCTAGTTCATCCTCGCTAAGCACGGAACCGTCGGAATTCTGGAGAAGCGGGAGCTCAAGTTCCCTTATGTAGTATTCGATTTGGTCGGATAAGAGGACGTTCCCGTGGTAAGCATCAGGGTGCTCCCGGGGATCGTTTAACGGGTCGGCTTCCATGGGTTGGGTCGGTGGCATGGAGTAAACTCCTTGGTTGGGGCATTTTCGTTCCAGTTCCCGGCCGGATTTCGCCCCGTCTCCTTGGTTTCGCTCCGTCAAGGGTTGCGGACAGACTGCCGCCTCGAATACCTCTTATTGCCTTGAGATGACGCTCATCTCTCATTTCAGGAAATGAATTTCCAAGTGGCAACTTCGGTCTTGACGCCTCATGATTCACTCCCTGAAGTAGGGTGCCGGATGTGGGTTTGGTGCACCAGGGGCCGAGGTTCACTTGGTCGTGCGCTTTTGTGGTTCTTACGGCGGGGATTTTATCACCTTTGACATCGTGAGGACGGCGCTTTTCTTGGCTTTGGGCTTGCTCATGGATTGCTGTTCCACACCCCCCGGCAGGGAAGGATGGACGTGGGAGCCGCCCTTTGGGTAAAGACGTGGAAGACGAAGCCGGTTGGCAGAGCTGAGCGTTATTGGTTCCTGAGGAAGGCGCGCGGCTGGTGGTGAGGCGCGGCTGGCTCTGGCTAAGCCCGAATCCACCGATGGGAGGCGTGAGGGCTGGGCAAATTGGGATGAGGGAGCCTACAAGGGAGAGAGTCTTGGCTCCATTGGGACCGATGTGACACGGCAGAGGGTTTTCAGTAGCCGCACCGGGCCTGGAAAGCGGTCTATGGAGGCTGGGAATCGCGTGATAGTGAGACCGGACGCAGCAGGATACACTCGCGAACCGGGCGGACGCGAGTTTGGAGGCGTTGGGTCGGTTGCGGATAGCGCCGTCAGGCTGGGAGTGGGATGGCTCGCAGTCGGGCCAGGGCGAGAGTGGCCTGCTCAGCCCAGGGCCAGCCCCGGGGAAGATGCAAAGTGAGTCTGCGCGCCGAGCGGGTAAGCCGTCCGGCCAGACCGAAGAAGCGTCGCCGCAGGGTCTTGGTGGTCACCAGTTGCTCGCCCAGACCGATGCGCGCTGCCCAACGGGCCAGATTATGCGCCAGCACCTGGACGGCCAGCCACGCAGCATTGGCGGCGAAGCGCCCCGAGGGGAGATGGTTCAGGCCGACGCCGTACTTGAGGTCTCGGATGGCATTCTCGACCTCGGCGTGGCGGCGATGGTCGGCCTCCAACTCCAGGGTCTCCCCGTCCCGGTCGGTGATGAAGCCGTGATAGCTGTAGCTGGCGAAGAGGGCCAGTTGGGAACCAGGCGTCGGCTTCACCCGCCGGACAATGAGCCGTACCGGCGCGGCGTCCGCCTCGGCCTGGAAGGGGGCGCAGGTGGTCTCGGCCACATCGGCGGCGCCGTCCATCCAGTAAGGAATGGGCGTCCAGTCCGTCTCGGGTATCGCCTCGATGAGATTGCGTAGGCTGGCGTGCTGGCGGATGGTGATGGAGAAGCGGACATCCATCTTGCGGCAGACGGCGACGATGGCGTGGGCATAGAAGCCGCTGTCGGCCCGCACCGTGAGTTGTCCCCGGGCCCCGGCGTAGCGCACCCGCCCCACCGTCTCGCGCAGGAAGTGGGCGGCACCCCGAACAGTGTTGGCCCGGCCCTCGCGCAGCCGGGACATCAACACGTCCCCGGTGCCGGCGGCCACGGCCAGGAGCGGGTGATAGCCCCGCTTGCCGGTATAGCCGTGGTGGCGTGCGCCCTCCTTGGCCAGACCGTAGGTCTCGCAGATGGTGGAGTCCAGATCGATGGTGAACGGCGCGTCGCCGGGTCCCGCCCCGGCGGCCCAGGCCCGTGCCAGCAGTTCCCGGCTCACCCGGTCCAGCTGGCGCACATGGCCCCACCGGAAGCTGCGCAGGAACGTCCCCAGGGTGGAGGGCGCTTTGACCATGCACCCCAGCACCGAGGAGGTCCGCCCCGCACGCAGCGCATCGGCGTCGTCTATGCAGTCGCCGCCCGCCAGCGCCGAGGCCACCAGCGTCAGCATCTTGTCTCCCGCGTTCGCCCGCCCCGGCGCATCCCCGAGGTCGAGGTGACGGTCAACGAGTTCACGCAGGCCCACGTGCTGGGCCAGGGTGGCCGGCAGGAGCAGCCCGGCATTGTTGACCAGGCGGTGGTCGTCGAAGGCTATTTGGATGCGGTCGGGGTGCTCAAGTGGTAGCATCTGTTGGGTGCTCCTTGTTTCTGGTCGGTTTCCTTTCTCGAAAACCATTATCCCAGATGCAAAGGAGCACTTTCCTACCCCTTCACCACTCCGCGACCCTCATCTCTTCGGTGGATTGGGGCTTAGGGGCCTTGGTGAATGTGGCCCCGGAATCCACGAGCATCTCCAATGCTTCGAAGCGCTGGCCTCGTGGGTCGGCTATCTCGACTGTTATTCGGAAAGTTCCCATTCCTGTCCTTCGCCCCATGCGCGCCGTTGCCTGTGGTCATTCTAGCTACCGCAGGCGGGCCTGAGCCAGTTTTTTGCTGGGCCTCGAATGTCCTGCGTGTTCATCCCGGCTGCGTACCGTATTATGGCATGGCTACAGACGCTGGGCAGCATCGCCAGGACTTCCGGGCTAGGTTTCTACACCCACAGGCTACGAAAGGTCGCGTTTCCTTTGGCTTGCCGATTGCTGGCCCGGAGTAGCGAAGGGCCGCTCCGGTTGTCCGTGGCGGCCCTGCTGTGGTTCACTGCCGCGTGTCGTCTCGAGGCTACGGCTCGTTGGGGAGCATACGCTGGTACTGGCTGAGTGCTGAGGGTGGATAAGGGGGTTGTGGGCTTCCGGCATCTAAGTCGACGGCCCCGTTGGTCGATTGCGGACGGTGCCGGTGCCTGTCAGCGGTACTTTCGTTATCGTGCCTGTAGCGTGAGCTCCAGCACATAGCCAACGAGAGCCTGCATCAAGCCGTGCTGGATTCCTCTGCCGCGAGTCGACCCTCCGCCTGCAACGCCCTCGGCCCGTATAGCTCGCCAGCGTGGCGACCATCAACGCGCTGCTGGTGCAGGGCTATGGTTCATCAACTTCGCCGGTTTCGTTATCCAGATCGGCCACTATCGGCGTGATTTGCTCAATGAGCACTCTGAGAGTGTCGGCTATCCTTCCCGCGTACTCATCGTTCAGCGTATCCGTCCCCATAGGAACAGTGAGTACTTTACCTTCCCACTCGAAGAATTGGTCTGGGTGAATTTCCGTTTCACCAAGATCCTTTTCTATCTCCAAATTTACGAACCTGACGTAGGCCGACCATTGCCCTGCGTCCGCGCCTTCCTCCGATAAATGGACCCGGTACGATAGATTGTGGTTGCTCCACGGCCAATATGAATACCAACAATGGTAGTAGCGAAACCGACCCGAGACTCCGGCCCAGTCAAGACCTTGATAGGCTCCGGCCCAACGGCTTGCTCTGTCTGGCCTGATTTCATCAGGCAGTCCGTCAATTGCCAACCTGCCCACCTTTTTGACGAATTGACTGACCTCGTCGTTTCTGTTTCTGGCGAATGTCGCAGCGAGTCTAGCTCCCAAACTGCTACTGCTACCTCTGCCCCTTTCCGGCCTGGCATTTGGCCCTACGTCAACCACCTCCACCCCTGGCACCGGAATGATAGTGGTCGCTTGGACATAGAGGGAACCGGCTTGCGTGTCCTGATACGGTGTCAGTCTGATGCAGGTAATCAGGTCTGGAGTTTTCTTGTTGAGCCAGAGCGCGGCAGAAGTAACTTCCGGCGCAAAACGGTGACTGGCAAGAATGATACGCTGGTCGTTGTTCAAGGCGTTCAGGTCGTCGGCGCCCAAGTGCTGCAACAGCCGGGTTTCGGCGTCATCCTCAGATTCGCTCCAGTATTCCGCCGCCATTCTGATGATGTTGTCGGCAGTAGCCCGCTGGAGATAGCTGGCGTACTTTATAGCTTGCCAGTGGGCGTCGGCGCCGGAATCATCCCGCTTGAGTTCAATGACCACCAGTCTGCCGGCGAAATCAACGGCCAACAAGTCCAGCCTTTCGCTAGTCCGGTCAAAGCCACTGAACTCTTTGCCGATTATCAGCAGGTCTTCGCCAAGGATGCTTGGGTTGGCCGCCACCCATTCCTGTATGTCGCGGCGCTCCTGAAAGCCCAGCCTACCGAAATCCACCTCTTCGATCCTGTCTGATTGACGGTTCTCGGGGTTTATCCTGAACAACTGCGGTTCGCCGCTCATGCCATCTCCCACGGTCTTTGGGTTCTTCCTCCCCCGGGTCGGCGTTTCGACCAAGGATATAGGCTTTTTCTGCCCCTCTACATCTGGGCGAGGTTAACGGCCAAGTTGTAGGAGAACCAGCCGTCTCCGGTCCTGAACGCCTGCGGCTTGGCCGTCTGGTTATCCTTCATGATGCCGAAGCCGTCGTCGTAGGGTTCGAAGTCCACGATCCTGTCGTATCGCACCCTGAACTTCTTCTTGGGTCCTGAGAAGTAGATGTGCTTGGTGGTGAAACCGAGCAGACCGGTGTCTTGGTGCACGGTTTCCTCCCATTCGATTGCCCGGCTTCGGAAGGCGCTGGGACGGTAGTAGACGCCCCGGGCGATCCTGATGCTCAGTCCGTGGGAGGAGCCCTGCCTTTCGCGGCGCACCACGGTCTCGATGTAGTCGACGCCCTGCATCACCCAGACCTGCTTTTCTGATTTCATCAGGTTGAATGGGACGGTGCCCTTGATGTCCTGCCGTTTAGCCCGAATCCACCGATGGAGGGCTTCGGGTCAGCGTGCCGATTGCCACATTTTGCAACTTGGCATAGCATAGAGCTTTCATTCCCCAACGGGAGCGGCAGCTTTAGGAATCAGAGGCATCCGAGAATCGTTTGCGGAGACGCTAGGATGACGCAACGCAACAGAACAAATTTCGCCAAGGAAGATATTGGGGGCGAAATTCTGCCTATTTTGACCCGTGGCCTCTATCGAGACACACTGGATAGCCTTCGCGAATATATACAAAACGCTATAGACGCTGATGCCACCGAAATCGAGGTTTCCATTGATCCCGACTTGGTTTCAATCAGTGACAATGGAACCGGGATGGACATTACGCAAGCAAGGCGCGCTATCCGGTTAGGCGTATCCGATAAGAGCCCATTGGAAAACATAGGGTTCCGAGGGATTGGAATTTATAGCAGCTTCAACCTTTGTGAATCATTGGAAATATTCACGAAATCGGCGAAGGAGCAGACTACCTATCGTCTCTTTTTCAATTTCAGTCGAATAAGAACTCAGTTACTGCGAGAACAAGAGCGTCGCAATTCGAGTCTCTCTCCGGAACTGAATTTGGAAGAGCTTCTAAGCGATTCTGTCTATATGGAAGCATTGGACGATGGGCCGTTTGAGGACCACGGCACGATGGTAATACTGGAAGGTCTTCTACCAGATGTCTACTATCGTATCAACAGCTGGGACCAAGTTGAAACCTACCTGCAGAACTCAGTTCCTCTTCCATTCAACCCGGATTTCAGATACGCAAAGGAACTCACAAACAAATTCCAAGATCGTGATTACAGAGTAGTGCCGCTAACTCTTCAAATGGGGACCCAGAAGCAACCGCTATATCGACCATACACAAATGGGATCTTTCAGTTTGGCGGTATTCATCCCCCTGAATTTTTTGACCTCAAGGACGGCCGACAGAATTTTGGATTCGCATGGGTATGCGTCAATGACGCGAGAGCAACAATCAAAGACCTCGATATCCGCGGCCTTTTGGTCAAAAAGTTTGGGTTCTCTATAGGCGACAGGCGATTTATTGAGTCATATTTCGGGCGAACGGTCATTAGCCGCAGAATTACTGGCGAGATAATTGTGCAACGTGAGGATCTAATCCCTAACGCGGCTCGAAGCGACTTCGAGGGCGGTTCCGCCCTGCAAAGGTTCCAGGAGTACCTACCAAAATTTACCCGTACAGTCGACTCTTGGGCGAACAACATTCAAGAAAACGACCGCGCCCGCGAAGTACTCTCAGTCGCCGCTGCTGAACTTGATGACGCCAACAAGCGGCTTCCAAGTATCCAACGAGACAGAGAACAGTTAGTGGTTTTGAATGTTAAACTTTCGGAAATCGAGCGTCGGCTAAAACCTCACCGGAGTCGGTTGACCAGGATAGACCCGGAGGGTTTGGAAAAGTGTCAACAATTGCTGAGTGGAAGTCAGCAGTTCGTTCGCCAGGCACTTCTAGCCCAACGGATGAGCAGAAGGAAGCTTGAACAAGAGGTTGTGCGGGCGATACAACGTGAGGTGCTCACCCCCACCAGCGTTGAACAGGGGCGAAAGGAGAGTATTCCCGCCGACTTGGTGAGTCTCCTCGAATCATACGGGTTGCTCGAATCTGATAGCCTGCGGGAATTCTTGCGTTTTCTAGATGACAACGTGCTCAAATCGCACCTAGTAGGCGACAATTATGCTAATGCCATCGTTGAACTGCGCGACCATCTGGAGGAGACCCTGTGATTCGACGGAACCCGTTTAATACCGCCGCCAAACGGGCCATCAGAGAACATTGGAACACCCCGTTACTCAAAGAACTGCACCATCGGTACGGCTTTCGGTATCGGTACATGGGACTTCCTGGTGTCGATCTCCTGGACGTGAAGTTGTGGAAAGATATGATAGAGGAGGTAGTCGCATTCGAAATTCCAGCGCGACGCTCAAAATGGGACCGGGACGGAAGAGGTAATATCAATACGCTCAAAAGGAATTTACGGCTGTTGAACATACCACACCAAGCATTTTACGGTCCGATAGAAGAGGTGGTGGTACTTCGCAAGGACTACGATGGGCAAGAATACGAACAAACCAACATCGTGACCCTTTACAATTTAGACTTTTGCAATGAAATTGCCAGCCGCATTGAAACAAAGGAACATGGCCGACAAATATGGCGATTCGACGCTTTTCGGCATATCTTCCGGGACCAAATACAAGCGTATGAGCAAAATGGAGGACCAAAGTGCTTTATAGCCCTGTTGACTGTACGAGATCAAATTAACGCTGACCGCCTGCGAGACCTGCTTTCAGCAGATTTATACGGGGATACACAAACATACTTGGAATCCTGTGGCGGTATCGATTCGCTACCATCAAATGGCCATTTGATTGGAACTCATACTTGGGCTCTCAAAGCCTTTATTCACGATATATTGCGTCAATATCTCGTTACTCCAAATATTTCGGCCACCTTTTTCCCCTTCGTTCGATATGACGGCGCCCCAAAGAGGACTGAGGATGGGGATTTGCTAAAAAGCCCCATGTTACATTGCATGTTTTTGTGCCAATTTAACGATGTCCAAGCATCGTCTCCTGTACATCAGCCATATAACTACCTAGCCTCCGTTAGCTCAGTGGAAGCGACCTCCAACGGCACTTTGAAATGGACTCCCCAACTTGGCGAATCTGCACCCCTCGCCAGTACTCCTTCCCCGTCTGACTGGCTCGAGAGTTGGGATCTTCTGTCCTGATTCACCATACCTCGTCCCTGCGCGACGCACACCATAGCCAATTCACCGGGCGGTTGACCAGCCCAAGTGTTAAGTGATTCGCCTCGAGTCCGACCCTCGAAGGCGTCTACCTCAGCACTATCCTCTCAAGAGGGGTAAACCCAATTTCAGGTTTGGATGACACGTTGGACAGATGTAGCCTACAAAATGCCTTGGCCATTCCTGCGCATCGAATGCAGAATCTCCCGCACACAAACGAGAACAGAGACCTACGCAGATTGTGGACTTCAGAAGAGCCTCCGGATCTTTGAAAAAATTCTGAGACGACGGCTTCTGGTTCGCTCGTCATCTTTGGCCTGCATAGGGCTGACTCATCTCCCCGTTTCCGTCCCCTGGTTGAGGTTGCCCTCAGTTTGACAGTGATAGCACGCCGTGCGACAATCGGGCCGATTTACGTTCCTCTGGCATGGTCAAAGTCGGCAACACGAAACTAACTGCGATGCTCAAGAAAGGACGTTGAAATGGTGCCCAAAAACGTCCTTCTGATCGAACCGAGATACCCAAACAAGTACCCACCTCTGGGTTTGATGAAATTGGCCGCGCACCACGGACCTATGGGACGAGGTGATGGCGTAACGTTCATTAAGGGCGAGCGGCCCGAAGTGCTAAGTTCTGCTTGGGACCGAGTATATGTCACCACCCTTTTCAGCTTTGAGTGGAATCGGACATCAGATGCCATAGATTTCGCAGTCCAAGCGGCCCGTGGGCAACACGAGCGGGTCTTCGTAGGCGGTATCGCTGCGTCATTGATGCACGAAGAGTTTGTGAACGTGCCGCGGTGGGCAGGGGTTCGGTTCATCCAGGGCCTTTTGGACGGCCCCCCAGCCTCGGCGCTTCAGCTTTCTGCGGCTGACGGCGATTTCGGTGCAGACGACCTCTTCAACACACCAATTGAAGAGGAGGTCCCGGATTACGACATCCTCGACCAAATTGATTATCTGTACCCGGTGCGGGACGCATATTTTGGATACGCGTCCCGTGGCTGCGTCCGGAAGTGTTCATTTTGCGGAGTCCCCGCCCTTGAGGGCCCGCAGCGAGAAATGCCTCCTCTATCTTCGCTGGTTAATGGAGTTGCGGCGCGGCACGGAGAGAAGAAGGACTTGGTGTTGATGGATAACAACATCACCGCCTCTTCCAGGTACCAGGAGGTGATTGCAGAAATTGCTGACCTCGGTTTCGAGCGAGGAGCTACCCTCTCTAGAGATGGGCAACGTCACGTCAGAAGGCGTGTAGATTTCAACCAAGGAGTTGATGCACGTATTCTCTCGAAATCCCCCATGTACCTTCGAGAAATGGCCAAGGTCTGTATCAGTCCATTGAGGATAGCTTTTGACCATGTCGGCTTGCGTAAGCCATACGAGCGTTCGGTCCGCATGGCAGCAGAGAACGGCATCACCTCCCTATCTAACTACATGCTTTACAACTTCATGGACACTCCCACAGACCTTTATGACCGGATGCGTATCAACATTCGCCTCAACGAAGAGTTGAACATCCGGATCTGGTCATTCCCCATGCGATACCAGCCAGTTCGGCTGAAGGACCGCTCCCATGTGGGCGAACATTGGAATCGCTATTATCTTCGGTCTTTCCAGATTATGCTTCAAGCAACCCACGGGGTAGTCAGCGGGAATCCTGAATTCTTCTACCGCGCTTACGGTCAAGACCAAGACGCCTTTTTGAGGTTGCTTAGTTTTCCGCACGCGTTCATTTTTCATCGAAATTATTTCGAGAGTGGTCCTGGAAGTGGTGAACGGGCAGAGTACGAGTCTATTCGTCAAAAAATGTCAGAGGATCAGGAACGCGAACTCGTCCATCTACTAGCCGGTCCAGTCGCAGCGACACGTGTGGATGAAAGGCAATTTTCCAGGCTGGCGAATGACCTTTCGATAGACCCCTTGATCCGTGATGCGTTGCGCTTCCACGCTTTGGGAACGAAGGCAGTTCCTGGGACCCCTGATTCGCTTACCGCCCCACTCTTGGCCGATGGTGGAAGCAGCACGGCCTCCCTCGGAGAAGATGAGATCGTGGAAGACGCTGGTTTGTTTGACCACGATCACGTGTCCGCGCCGAGGAACCCGACTTAGGCTGCTTCACGAGCAGTAAGCTTGCAACGCCTAGGTAACTCGCAGATAACCGTTGGGCCATCCATATTGGCCTTAGTTACGCGCGGACTATATGACAACCCTTTGGTGGTCTATCGTGAGTATCTCCAAAACGCAGTTGACTCGTTGGCAATGTATAAAGAGGGCCTTGAAAGCCGGATTGAAATTACCATAGATCGAAAAGAGAGACGTGTCGGTATTCTGGACCACGGTCCGGGCCTGTCCTATGAGGAATGTCTTGAGAACTTGTTGCCGGTGGCTCATAGCAAGAAAACCATCGGAACTCACCGGGGATTTCGCGGGATTGGACGATTGTCAGCCTTGTCTTTCGCCGGGTCCGTATCGTTTTTGACACGCAAATGTGGAAGCGAACTCGTCACGCGAGTAGTCTGGTCAGGTAGCGACCTTGTGGGTCGGAACAATCCGTCGGCACTTACATTCGAGGATATCCTCGGGTGTGTGCGAGTGGATACGGTTTCAGGAGATAACTATCCGGAGCACTTCTTTCGGGTCGAAATCGGCCAGGTGAACCGGCAAGCTGCTGGTGCGATATTGAATCGGGACATAGTCCGGGCATATATCAGTGAAGTATGTCCCGTTCCAATGGACCTGGCTTTTCCATTCGCCCAAGATGTCCAGTCGCTTTTTGACTCAGGTCACGCGCCCTACACTCAGGAAATCGTTTTCTGCGATGATCGTGAACCGCTCTGCCGGCAATACGGTGCGGCCATCCAGCTTTTAGAAGGGCGCGAGGACCACTTCGAGGAATTTGAAGCTATTCGCATTCCGGACCTTGAAGGTTCTCAGCTTGCCGCTGTCGGGTGGGTGGCTCATTCTTCTTACCGGGGGGCTCTTCCAAAAGCGCTTGGCATCCGTGGAATAAGGGCCAGAATGGGAAATATCCAAATTGGAGACGAGGCTGTTTTTGACCATCTGCTAACAGAGACACGGTTTAACCGTTGGTGCGTTGGAGAACTGCACGTTCTGGACGCCCGGATAGTTCCGAACGCGCGTCGGGATTACTTTGAACCCAACCCACACCTCCGAAATCTGGAGAATCACTTAGGGCCTGTATTCCGTAGGATAGCTGCCAGATGCCGGACCTCGTCCTCGACCCGCAACAGGCTGGGCAAGATTCTTTCCGACTTAGAGCGTCTAGAGGAAATGTGTGGCCTAATGGAGGCTGGTTATCTCGCGGCTGACGAACGCGAAAATTTAGCCCAGGTTGCGGAAATTCAGGTTAAAATGGTGCGCGAAAGCCTCTGCCTGACGCCTGAGTTTGGCGTGTACAAAGAGAGATTAGACCGAGTCAAATTGAGGATCAAGGACTGGGAGTGTTGTAGGGACTTTACACTACTGCGGGCCGTTGACTCAGAAGAGCTGAGGAGCTTACGGAAAATGATAATCGCTGTAATCGAAGAGTCCGGTTCGCCAGCACTGGCCAAACGGATCATCGAACGGTTTCTCTCGCAAGGCCAGACCCCGTAGTGTTGAGAAGTCGGACTGTTTCTGCCTATATTGGAAGAAGTTGATGGCTTGAAACAAAGAGGTGCCCAATGGTTGTACCGCGGGAATCAATGGAAAGGCTACCTTTGGATCCTCGGGACATTGGTGGAGAATTACTCGATATCCTGTCCCGCGGCCTATATTCCGATGCCAGAGATGCAATACGTGAGTACGCCCAAAATGGAATAGACGCTTGCGCCTCCAATATATGGGTTAGTGTTGAGGGCCCTCGAGTGACTATCCATGACGACGGTCACGGCATGAACTGGGAAACACTGCGGCGCGCTCGCAGATTTGGGATGTCCGATAAGAACACCTACGACAATGTTGGGTTCAGGGGAATCGGGATCTATTCTGCTTTTGGGATGTGCGAAAGCCTCGAAATATCCACGCATCAAATGGGCTCCCAGGACGAATACACCGTTCAGTTTAGTTTTGGAGACATGCGTAGAATCTTGGAGCAGGACAGAGGCGGAGAAAGAAGGTCGGGTGTCGCTTTGTCAGATCTTCTCTATGAGTTCGTCCGATTCCGTACTAGTCCGTACGCCAATGAGTACGGAGACCGCCAGTATACGGTCGTAACCATCGACGGCATCGAACAGGAATACAGGGCACAGCTTTCCGATGCTGCCGGTTTGAACGATTATCTGTTGAACACTTTACCGGCGGCGTTCCCTGATCAAGAGTATGGGTCAACAGTCAACGATTGGCTTGCAGAATACACGAAGATTCGCCAAGTTAAGATTTTTCTTAGGGTGGGCGAGGAGCCGGGAATACCAGTCCATCCTCAGGTGGTCGAGTTTATAGACCGGCCTCAACGTGGTTGGATTCAAAATTCCCAAGGTACACCCATAGCGTTTGGCTGGCATGCTCTGTCACAGCACGGTCGACGACTGGGCTCAAGATTTCCAGGGGATGATAGCGGGGATGTTGGCGGATTCCTGCTGAGGTTAAAGGGATTTACGCTTGGAGACCGCCTGTCTTTAAAGCCTCTGTGGCCAGCAGTCGGTGGAGGAACCCTATACCATCATTACACCGGGGAGATTCACTTACTCGCCGAGGCCGAGGTTTATCCCAACGCCGCCAGGGATGGGCTTGAGCCCAGTACAGCCCAACAGTCCATGGAACAGAAGCTTCGTGAATATTTCGACGTGTTAAATAGGCGTGCAGACCTACAGCGAGAGATAAGACGTGCGGATTCCCAAACCAAAATTATGCGCGAAACTCTCGATGGGCTTGAACACAGATTTGAGGATGAGGACCAAGATCCATTCGAATTGTATCGGCTATGCCGCAATCACATAGACGAATTGTCGAATGCAGAACGGCAATTGCTGAGACTTACTCGCGGACGTAAGGCGATTCGTCCAACCCCCGACCAACGAGACTCCCAGGAAAGGATTAAAGCGCTAATCGCAGATTCTACGAGGAAGACAAACAACCTGTTGCAGAGGGCTCAAAGGTACACCGAAAATCGCCGCCGAGTGATAAACAGGGACCTTCCTCCCCCACCCCAAGTAGCCCTATTAAGCCGAGCTGTGGCTGCTCTAACTTCAATGCAACTTGAAATGGACAGCCCTGATGTGCGGCAGGCAACGTCATCAGTTCAGGCGGCTTCGCGGGCCCAGAGCGTTAGCCGTGCCGTGGCTGTTCTTGATGGGCTCAAAGCCCGGGGACTGCAGCTGACTGGCGAGGTGGAATCTTCCCGCCAAGAGCTTCGAGGCTCACTCGGATGGTCTGCTACGGGCCCGGTTAGCTTAGAGGAGCTCTTGAATGATTTAGGATTCTCGATAGAGAACGAAGGACAATGGGAATTATTTGTCCTTGCAATGGACGAGGCGCTCGTCTTAGCGGCCTCTGGGCGCGGTCAGCAATACGAGACAGCCCTGCGTGCAATAGCTGAAGACCTTTCACAAGATATTCCTGCCTTCTAAAGATTGGCTCCTACTATGTCAACACGAGATTCCACCTATCAGTCCAGTCCCCAAAAAGACATAGTCCGGGATAACTTCGACCTTCCCTTGCTTTTAAAATTCAGAGCCTCGAAGGGAAAAAAGCTGAAGTATTTCGGGATGCCGGGAGCTGACTGCCTTGATATCCAGGCTTGGCGTGATGTACTTGATGAAGTAGTTGCTGTGGAAAGGCACTGTCCCAACTTATTTCCAATGGAAGATGTCCTTGGTAAGCACTTCAGAGATATCAGGACTAGGGTTCACTTTGGCGATGTGGACGACATTATCCTTGCTGGTCGTGGAAAGAAGCGCGAAATCAGAGGCAAAGAGTATTTGCCAAATGTCGCTAATGATTATGACCCTTTACTGAGGCACCCTTTCTGGAGGTTTGATGTCGTCTACTTGGACTACTTCGGGGAGTTTCTGCCGCAATATCGAAGGAGATACCCGTATGCGCGGGGACGTCGTGACCAGGCCCTGAGGCATCTCTTCGTTCAGGACCGTCTCGATGCTCGAGAATCATGGGTACTAATGGTCACGTTCGCTGGAGGGGCGTATCCGGATGAAGATGTCCGGCATTTGGTCCAATACCTTGAGAGCGCCAAATGTAGTGCCAGCGATAACGTATTGGAAGTACTGGACTATCTTCTATCTTCCTACGGAGGAAATGTAGACCATGTGACTAGACTCGTGCATGGAGCTATGGCTCTCTTGGTTTCTTCAGCCGCCAGCAACGCGAAGCTGGAGCCTCGGCCAGTCGGTACCGTATCGTACGTCGGCTCTAACAATCATCCGATGGTTCACTTTGCATTTCGGCTGAATGAGGCATCAGATTTTCTTGGGCATTTTGCTAATCCCTTGCCCCTTCTAAGAGCGCCCATTCTGCGACCGAATTTTTGTGAGGGTATCCCGAGTTTTGATTGGGCTCAGGAACCATGTCCTGGAACTACCACGGCATTCGTGCGAGACTGCCTTCAATTCTTGGACACTGCGTCGTTGGACCACCTGGTGTCTTACTTGCCTGCATAGCCCGTCTTTCGCCGCATCCGTCAGGCCTGTCAATGGCGCGCGGTTTGCCGGCGGCGGGAAGCAACCGTTTACCAAAGCAGAGTCTATAGTTTTCAAGCACTGACATCGTAACCTACTTCCCGCACTGAGCTATCGGTCGGTGGTTGTGGTGGAAGGCCCCAACGATTTCGCAGCCCTTCATTCTTTGAGCTTGCGACTGTCAAGTGAACAAGGGCTGCCCCTACCCGCTTCCCGGAGAGTAGCCATAGTCAACGCCGGGGCAATGGGAGACGGTGGGTACCCGAACGTAATGAAGTTGGCTAAGGAAGCGAAGGACATCGGCCTTCGAGCTGTGGGAGCAATAGACGGAGATACTGACGTTGGTCCGAGGAAGTTTCTGCAGGACAATTTAGGAATGGCGGATGTTGTTGTCCGTCTTCCAGACGACAAAGCTATAGAGGCCGCCATCGTGGCTGGTATCTCCGATCAAGTACTCAAGGAGACCATAAGGGACATAGCCGTAGCAGCTGGCTTGGTCGAACCTCAGAATCTTAAGCACCTCTCCAATGCAACACTCCAAAAGGAAGCAGCTCAATTTATTAAGAAAAACTCCTTGCATGGCCAATTCATTGACACGCTTCCCCCAGTGTCAAGGGCGCCGAGATATTGGGCCACTGGGGCGGCGTGATCGTGTACCACTGACGCGATGACCGTTGGGTCGGGGCCGGGCGGTTCTCCTGTTTTGAACTGCCCTCATTCTCCGTGAAACTGGAACTCGACCTTCAGTGTCCGGTCCCCTCAGGGGAGGGGTCCCTTTGACCAGCATTCCTTGCACAGCGTAACGAAATCATCATCCTCAAGGATATGGAAGTGGACTTCCTCCGCTCGCATCCCGCTCTCGCACCGGGAGCATCTGGGCTGGCTGTCCGAATGGGCTTCCTCCTGCCGGTAGGGGCAGTCCCCGACCTCGGGCAGACATTCCACCCACGGAACTCCTCCCAGACCCTGCCACCGGTTGCCGAAGAGTTCTTCCCTGGATACGTCGGGGTCGGAGTCAAGGAAGTCGATCAGTTCCTGTCCAGTCTGCCACCTGGAGTGTCCCTCGATTGTTGCCAAGGGGTCCACTTCTATGCTGGCCTCCATCGGCCCCAGGATGTCTCCGCCGGAAATTTCGCCGTCCAGATCCATTTCCCTGAGTCCGATGTTGTCGTGGTGGGCTTCGGTCATCTCGAAGGTCACCGACCGCAGGGTGATCGCGTCAGTCTGCTCCATTTCAGATAGTGCCTGGTCGTCGGGTGAGTTCACCTGGTACCGGCGGTTTTCGTCGATGCTCGTTCCCAGCGCTGTGAGCTCTGGGATTGCGCCTTGCGGAGACAGCGGAGATGGATGGTCGAATTCGGGTGGGGTTCCGCCCTCTCCGAAGTTGCTCCCTGCCTTAGCCCGGTTCACTTTTCGGCTCTGTGCCCTCTTGCTCTTTCGTTTGTTCTTGCTGACCGGCATTTGTGTTTTACTCACGCTCCTTGCAGGGGTGACCGTGATTCTAACCCGTGTCCGGCGGCACGTCTCTGGGGGGTGCTATTTCTCCTCAGGCGGACCTCAGATATCTTCCAGGGCGCCGAATACCTCGGCCCGTATGCCGGTCTGATCTTCGCTGTACAGGGCCTCCGGCCCTCCAATCTCGTTGTTGACTCCGAAGAATGACTGCGACAACTCCGCAAAGAACTCCCTCCCTCCGTCCGCCGCCATAGCGAAGGTGCCCGGCCAGAGACCGGCGGCGCGGGCGCGGTCAAAGAGGTCCCGCCACTTGGTGCGGGTCTCGTCATCGAATCCCAGGTTCTCGATGGCATGCGCCCACTCGTGGACGGTGATGTCCTCCGCCCAGAACCTGGTCCGGTCTTCAATGAGACCCAGGAGGTTTTCCTCCGACGTGACCGTGGTGGGTTGCTGGGGTATGCCACCGGCTCCCAGCACGATGAACGAGTCGTATGGGTTGCCGTTCAGGTCCAACTGTCCCTTGAGGTAACCCAGCTCCGGAATCTCGGTGATGTACCCGTCCCTCGGGACGATGGCCAGGGCGGCGCCCGCTTCCGCCATCCTCCGGGCGATGTCTGGCCGGTGGGCCAGCATCACGTGGACGGTATCCGCTCCTGCCTCCACGGCCTTGGGGTCGACTGTCTGGGACGCCTTGACGGAAATGCCGCCCACGTCGATCGACTGCGTGTAGTACGGTCCCGGCTCATTCGTGAGGACCGGCGTCGGGATGGGCTACTGGGTTGGTGTGCTGGTCGGCAGCATCAGCGTTGGTGTTGGCGTTTCCCTTGGCTTCGTGGAAGCCGACGTGGGAGCTGGCTTCGGGGCTGTTGGAACCATCGTCGGGGCGCTCTTGGTCGGTGCTGGGGTCGGCGTCGCTACTGGGACCGTCGCCGTGGGAGTCGGTGTAGACGTTGGAGCCGGAGTCGGCTCGGATGTGGCCTCCGGTCTCTGGGAGTCGGCTGGTAACGGAGCGGTAGCGACACCTGGTCCCGGAGTCATTGTCGGGAATGCCTGTGGGGTCTCCGCCGGCTCAGGCGCTGGTGTTTACGTACTGGGTGCCGATGTTGCAGCTCCCGCGGGGGCTGGGTCTGGTCCCCGCAGGCCAGCGGGTACCACAAGGGCTATCCACGGGGGCAAGTTGAGCATCGTGAGACCGTTTCCAAAGCTATTTCAGAATTCCGAGTTCCTTGTGGTTGAATGTAACCGCCGCGTTCCCTAGAGTTCAGCAGGCCGCTGATAGCGGGACGGTCAATTCTCCGGGAGGTCATGACTATGAGCATTGGGGATGTGGAGGAAGTCATCCTGGACCTTAGGTCGGCCAGGGACGAATGGGATAAAGCGGACCTGGGTTACTGGCGGGAGGTTGATACAAGGTACACCTTCGTTGATCCGATGCTCCGCGCTTTGGGCTGGGACGTCTCCGACCCAAAGGAATGCTACCCAGAATATTCCCGCGGTAACCGAGCAGTTGACTATGCCCTCTTCCGATCTGCGGAGATGGGCAGGATTGGCCGGTACCAAGTCGCTCCCGACGTCATTATCGAGGCCAAGAAACTCCGCACCTCTCTAGACCAGTGGGTTTACAAGCTCCGCGACTACGCCGCCGTCGCTCCTCGTATGAGCAGTGGGATTGGAGTTCTTACCAACGGTGGCCAGTGGTGGATTTATAATCTGGCCCTCCGGGATGAATTCCCGAAGAAACTGGTCGGGCGGGTTGACGTTCTCGACGACGAGCCTGCGGCTGCCGCCCACGTTCTGGATCATTGGCTGGGCCGGTTGGACATCGGTTGATGCTCCCCCTCTGATGTGCGGTCATGACTGTGATCCTGGACCTTGGTTCAGGTCCCATAAATCTTGAAGGAGGTTGGTTGGTATGTCTTCACAACCATGGACCAGGGAGCAGGATCTGGCGGTCCTGTACCTCAAGGTTGAATACCACGACCAGTTGACCCGGGGCCACACAGCCGTACTTGCTCTCGCAGGCGCCATGGACCGGACCGTAGCGTCCATCTGGATGCGAAAGGGCAATTTCGACTCTTTGGATACTACCGTACCTGGGGTCGGTCTTAGAAGCGCTGCCAAACTCACTGTGGACATCTGGGCTGAATACCAGCGGGACCCCGAACAGGTCCTTTCTGAGGCCCGGAGAGCCTACTTGAACTTGGTCTGAGGTATTCCCCCGCACCTGCGGTTCTACTGGGAAGTCCCCAGGCATTCTGTCGGGGTTGGCTGTCAGGGCTGGATGGAGGTCGCTGTCGACGGTACATGGGTCGGTGACGGATGCGGTGTCGCGGTCGTCCCGGTCGGTGTTGCCCCAGTTGTCACAGGCGTGGAGACCGGTGTGGGTGCGGTTGTCGTCGCCTTGGGCGCCGGTGGAGGAGTGCCGGGCGGCTGCCCAGGCGGGGGTCCCATGTCCAGCCCATACTCCGTCCCTGCTAGGGCTAGGCCAGTGATGTCTCCCTTCTGTGCCGCCAGCATCGCCTCTGCCATTTTTTCAGGTCCTCCGAGTTCGGTCATGAGGCACTGGCCTCCTGCCCGGTCCTGGTTAGATATACCTGCCCCGGGGCCTGCTTTCTCCCACTCCTTATCGTTCAGGCACGCCACCGTGGCGGAACGTCCTGGGAGTCGTGCTTCGCCAGGAGATTGAGACCAGGCTGGTCCCGGGGCTGCTCGCCGTGGACGCTATTCTCCTGGGGGCTGACGCGGAGACCCTGGCCCGGCTCCCGGGGTGGTTGGACCGGGTTCAGAATCCGGTGGCTTGGGACACTGAGTTTTTCGCGGAATTGGGCCCGAGGCTGGACCCGTATGGGTCTGTGCTCCTGGAGGAGAACTCAGGTCTGTTCTCTGTGGAGTCGGGGACGTCCCGCGCCTTCACAGGCTACCTGTGGGAGATGGCGCCTTTGGCGTCTGGGCCATCATTGGAGTCGTGAGGTCGTGGAGATCTCCCTGAAATGGAAAAGGGCCCGGTAGACGCCGGGCCCATGTTTGCAGGGTGTGATCGGTTGTTTCTGCCCTACACTGGGGTGTTGTCGACAGGTTCCTCGGTGTAGATTACCCGTACGCCGTTCGCCTCCAGTTCCGCTGTCCACTTAGTCCAGTCCTTCAGGGACCGCGTGAACCTGCTGATGTCGTGGACCATGATCGCCTGGAACAGAGGGTTTTCGTTGGTCGCTTGCGTCATCATCCGGTCAAACTCCTCCCGGCTTCCGTGCATGTCGGTGAATTGGCTGACCGGTTCCAGTCCGTGTCTCTCCGCACGCATCATCAGGTTTTCGAGTTGGGCCTGAATCCCCCTCGGGTCATCCGTGGCCGTCCGCGCGTACAGCGCTACGTTGGTCCCTTCCTGTAGTTCAGTCATGTCTCTGTCCTCTCTCTTTTTCCCTCCTACGGGAAGCAGGGTGATATCTTTATACCACGCAAGATCACTGCCTGTAGCGACTTTGTCCGGATTTCGAATGAATCATGAACCGCGATGCTTTGAGGTCAGTGGTAACTCGTTGGTAATTGTAATCCCGCCCTGTTTCATCCCTCTGTGGTTGTTGTGCCGCGGCGTCGCGGTCCACAACATTGTCCGGTCTAGGCATACTGGGTCTGCCTTCTGTGCGTAAGTTTCTCACCTTGGTCCGGTGGGGAAGAATGAAAATCCCCGCTCGTGTGAGGGAGGGGGGCCAGGTGTGGCTCTGCAGCCGTAAGCGGTGCACGCATTGCGTTCTGGTCAGCCTATCTACAGGATCACTAGCTCTGTTGATCTCTTTCGCCAAGGTCAAGGGCCAGGTCATAGCCGCTGAGGTTGCGTATGCGGTCCCACAGTGCGTCCCGGTCTACCTGCAGGTCCTGCCGCATGGCCAGGACGTCGTCGATGGGGTCGGCGACGACCACTTCGCAACCGCAGTCGGAGTATTGGTCGATGCGGTCCAGGTCGCTCTGGAAGGCGTGGCTCCAGCCAGAGTCGTGCTGGGCTATGCAGCGGGCGATCTCTGCCACGGAGTCTCTGGGGTAGACGGCGCCCAGGATAGACAGCAGCGAAGCGCCCGAGTTCCACAGCAGCCTGTGGGCGTTTCTTCCGTGAACGGTGTTCGCGTTGGACTTGCTGGCTGGACGAGGGGGCCAGAACCGTGGGATGTCGGCCAACTGTCGGTTTTCAATGGCCGCTCGGCGGAGACGTGCCTTGGTCACCAGTTCCCATTCGTTGGAGATGTCGCCGTCGTGACGGTAGCAGTGCTCCGTCCCCGGTTCTTTGCAGAAGATGAGGCCTTCCCGGGCGGCCCGGGCCGTGACGTGGTTCAGGGTGCGGCGGTGGGCGCGGTAACCCTCCGGCGTCTCCAGCATCAGTCCGTGCACCACTCCGTGGTGCGGGCTTTCGTAGGCGAGATAGCCTGGGTAGTGGAGCTCCCTTAGCGGGTTCATGGCGTGACCGACGACTTTTGGGTCGTCACCCTCATGACCGACACCCTGGTGGATGACGACGATGTCCAGGTCGGACTGGCTGTCCCAACCGCCCAGGGCGCGGGAGCCAAATAGGATGGCGCAATGCACGGGGGGCTCGGCCACTAGATCGCGGCAGAGGGCGATAGCGCTCGAGTCGGGCCCGGGGTGGGTGACCGCGGGCATCTGGTCGCCGATGCGGTGTCGTCTCACCGGTGGCATGGCGCTGTCACGCTCCAGGTAGGATTCAGTGGGGGGCTGTGAAAAGGGTCTGGACCAGCCATTTCAGGGCCTCGGCTGCGACCTCGCCGCGGGTGTAGCGGCCTTGGTCGTGGGCTGGCGTTGTCGGAGCTTCAGCAGTGTCGGCAATTCTCGAAGTGACGGGCATCATGCCCTCTGGCTTTGCAAACCTGGTGGCATTGGCCTGACGATGACGCCGTTCTTCCGGAGGTGCTGGAGGCAATCCATGTTGTACGCAGGGTAGGGGGCGAACCTGCTATTGATGTTTGAGACCACGATGTTGTCGAACGGGGCCTGCGGCCGGTGGCGACGGTCATCATCTGGCGGAATTCCTTCCTGCTGCCCTTGGGATCGGAGTACTCGATGACGACCTCGAGTGCCTGCTCTTTGCAATACTCGCGGCAGCGCCGTAAATCATCCTGGAGTTTTTGCTCCGGGTCCTGGGCGGCTGGGCGGTTTCTGACGTAGGTGGCCGTCCGGTTGGTTGGTGGAACCTGGAGGGGGTTCTCCTCCCTCTGGGTTGGCTCGGGAGTTCGGCAGGGCCGGTTAGGAAAGGTTAGTAGTCGGCCTAGCTGTTCGAG
Organism: Dehalococcoidia bacterium; assembly: GCA_965262865.1. Classification (GTDB taxonomy): domain Bacteria; phylum Chloroflexota; class Dehalococcoidia; order Lucifugimonadales; family UBA3495; genus VXOI01. The sequence goes on along the minus strand of OZ253565.1, from coordinate 2,366,020 downwards.
GGTGACCACTCCCAGTTTCTTTTCCATGGACGGTGCGCCTCCTTTGGAGGAATCGGGCGAATTTCTGGTTGACGGCTGCCGGTGGTGATGGCCGCCGCTCTACATGGAGATTTCCGCGGTGGATAGGAGGCTGACTCCGTTTGCCTTCAGCCTGGCTCGGCAGAGCACGGTCTCGTCGAGGGACCAGGAGAAGTTCTTGAGTTTGCAGACTACGATGACTTCGAAGGGCGGATCGTCGTCAGTAGCCTCGCCCATCATCCAGTCGAACTGGTGCCTGCTTCCTGGCGGGTCGTAGTAGCGGGTTGTGATTTTGAACTCCTGTGCAAGGCAGAACTGCTCGCACTCTGAGGTTTGAAGTTCCTTGGAATTCTCGCCGTAGGGGTAGCCGGATGCTTCCTTGACGTAGATGGCGGCGCGTGTGGGTGCGGTGGTCGGCATCGTGTGATGCTCCTCGAGGTTGGCGGTGCTGATTCCATGGTAACGGGCAGTTGGGGGTTCCCGAAGGGGGCTTCTGTCATAGGCCGCTGGTTATGTGGCGGAAAATGGAAGCCCCCGCTCTCGCTTGGAGGCCGGAAGGGTCGGCAATGTGGCGGGATCTGGGGCTATTTTTTTCCTCGCTGTTGCTACAGCATGTGCTGTTTTTGCGCTTTAAACAAATGTCTTCGAGGGCCAGTGGCCGCAGTGGCGGTTGCTTTCCGCCTCTGTCAGAAGAGAGTTAACTGTCCTTTGCTTTTTGCCTCTTCGGGAGCAATAGGCTTACTGTGTTTTGGAGAGCTCTTGACTGCGTTCTGCGGGTTGGGCTTCCGCTGTTTTGGGCCTGGGATCTGGATGGTGCAGAAGAAAGTATGTCTTTTTACGAGGTCTTTGGTCGCAGACTCCGGGCCTGATATTTCCGGAGATGGCATGCCATACTGGCCCCGCTACAGCGAGATCAGCCCAAGTTCCCGGGCAGCGTACCTTGACTGGCTGGCTACGGGCCACTCCGACCTGCGATACGGAGTCGGGCATGTTTTTCTCTACTTCTATGGGCTGGAACGGCGCTTTTTCATTGACTCACCAGGTCCGCAAGAGCGTCGCGTCATAATTAACGAGGTCGACAGACTGCTCCAGATCTACGGAAATCACAGATCCGTCCGTCGATACTTTGAGTCTTTTCTCGACGCAGCGAGGGCGTCCTTAGCTACTGACGATGAGCTAAAGCCAAGGTTCTGGACCGCAGGGTACGAATTGCCTCTCGGCCTCCGCGTTGCCCTTGGCCGCAGGGCAAGCGACGGCCTGCCCCTGAACGCCGACTGGGCGCTGAGCTGGTACTGCGCCCATCCGGACTACACCCTACGGACGGCAGCATCTCGTGCATTCCCTGAATTCCAGGCCCTTTTCAGCATCTTTTTTGCCGAACGGTACCCTGTCGGCATGAAGATCCCCCTACCCAAGCGGACGCTCCGTGCGCAATATCAAGCTGCGTCGTCGGAGTTTGAAGTTGGTCTCGAGGAATACATCGGCGCTTTGCCGGATATGTCCCGCATCACCCAGCCCTTGAATACCACCAGGTCACTGGTCGAAGAGGCCACTGACTCCTTGGACAAATACAGCCGGTTCCTGGGACGAAATCCCAATGGAAGAAGGACGATAGAAGCACACGCACTGTTGCCCGAGCGTCTGCGGGGGTGTTCCCCAGCTCTGAGATGGACAGTCTACGCAAATGGGCCGGGGAAATCATCGACGCCGGAGGCCTGTATCCCGTGGAAGCGGTCGTCGAACGCCTCGAGGGAGCAGTCCCCGAAAACATTGGAAAGCGGCAGTTGACCGATGCTGCCGATGCCCTGGCCCGCCTGTCGGTGGGCATGGCGCCCGATCCGAGATTCGCACTCCGGTCCCCGAAATGGGGAGAGCCTGTCGTTTTGTTCGGCCTGCCGGAGGGCGTTACCCGCCTGGAGACCGTCAGCGACAAGTACAGGAGCCTCCTGGTTTCAGTTGCCATAGGGAGTTTCGTTGCCCAAGCCGACGAATCGGTCGGTGAATCGGAATTAAACGCTCTGGCCGCAGCCATCGACCGGGATCCTGACCTCCCTGAGGGGGAGCGCTCCCGTCTGAAAGCCAATCTGAAATGGATGATGTCCGTGAGGCCGGACCTGTCACTGCTGCGAAGACATCTCCGGAATGCTTCCAGTGAGGCCTCCCACGAGTTGGGCCAGATTGCCCTTTCAATTGCGGCCGCCGACGGAGTGATCAGTGGAAGGGAGGTAGCCGCTCTTGAAAGACTCTACACCGCATTGGGTCTGGAGACTGGAGGAATTTACTCTGCGCTCCACAGCCTGACTTCGGCCGATGATCCCGTTACTGTAATGCCACCCGCGGAGGGCCAATCCGGGTTTGCCATACCACCGCGCCCTGACTCCGAAAGCCCGTTGAGCCTCGACGCGGACAGGGTCGCCGCTGTGATGACCAACACTGCGCGTGTCAGTGCCCTGCTGAACGAGATCTTTCAGGACGAGGAGCCGGAGGAGGAACCCACCGAGGACCATGGCCAAGCTGATAGTGAGTTCGGTGGTCTGGACGAAAAGCACGCAGCCTTTCTTGGTGAGCTGATCTCACGCCTCCACTGGGACGAGGACGAATACCGCACGCTGGCCCGCCAGTTCAGGCTCTTGCCGGAGGGTGCCATGGAAACAGTGAACGAATGGTCCCACGAGCGATTCGGCGACCTGCTGATCGAAGAGGATAAAGGCTTTCTGATCAATTCCGAAGTTAAGGACGAAATCCTGGCCGTGGCGGAGTAAGGACGATGGAGAGACCCAGGATAAGAACCCGCGAACGGGACGCCATCGTCCGAGCCCTCAGTGCCGGTGTGGTGCCGAGAGTCGGACTGCAGCATATCCAGGTCGGCCGCAGCCGGGAAATTGAGGAACTCCTCAAGGACATGGACCGCATTGCGGAAGGCGGCTCCACCATCCGATTCATAATCGGGGAGTACGGGTCCGGAAAGACGTTCTTCCTGAACTTGGTCAGACAGATAGCCATGGAAAAGCGGATGGTCGTGCTGTCGGCGGACATTTCCCCAGATCGTCGGCTCCACGCCACGGGCGGACAGGCCCGTTCCCTCTACGCTGAGATGGCCCGCAATACATCCACTATCAGCAGGCAGGTCGGAGGGGCAATGCCATCGGTGGTGGAAAGGTTTGTCACCGAAGCCGTGAGCATGGCCGAGAAAACGGGACGGGATGCCAACCGCGTTATCCGTGAAAAGCTGGCGCACCTCGAGGAAATGGTCGGAGGGTATGATTTCGCAACCGTAATTTCCCGGTACTGGGAAGGATATGACGCCGGTAATGAAGACCTCAAAACGGCGGCGCTGAGGTGGCTCCGGGGGGAATATTCCACCAGGACAGAGGCCCGCAGAGATCTCGGGGTACGCACCATCGTCGACGACGCCAGCCTGTACGACCAATTGAAACTGATGGCCGGTTTCGCCATAGAGGCGGGCTATCAGGGGGTCGTGGTGTCGCTCGACGAGATGGTCAACCTGTACAAACTCGTCTCCTCACAGGCGAGGCAGTCCAACTACGAGCAGGTACTCCGCATACTGAACGACGTGCTGCAGGGCACCGCACAGCATATCGGGTTCCTGATGGGAGGGACTCCGGAATTTCTGATGGATGCCCGTCGAGGCCTGTACAGTTACGCAGCCCTGCAGTCCCGCCTTTCAGAAAACACATTCGCGCGAGACGGGATGGTCGACCTGTCAGGTCCGGTCATCCGGCTTGCCAACCTCACGCCCGAGGACATGTTCGTCCTGCTTACGAATATCCGCCGGGTGATGCAGGATGAAGACAACCAAGTCCCTGATGAAGCGCTCACCGCATTTATGACCCACTGTTCCATGAGAATTGGAGACGCATACTTCAGGACCCCCAGGAACACCGTCAAGGAATTCGTGAGCATGCTCTCTGTGCTGGAGCAGAATCCCGGCGCCGACTGGCGTGACCTGGTGGGGTCTGCGCAGCCCGAAGACGACGGGAACCTGGACTCCGAAATGGTCGAAACGGACGAGGATGATGAACTCGTATCCTTCAAGCTCTAGCACATCCCCATCCGCCGCGTTCGACAGGCTCGCCGAACCGGTCCAACGCTGGATCTGGGACAGGGGTTGGGGGGAATTGCGCGATGTCCAGGAGCGGGCGATATTCACCCTTCTGGACGGCGAAAGAGACTTGATCATCGCAGCTCCCACCGCAGGGGGTAAGACCGAGGCGGCATTTCTTCCGCTCATATCCTCCGTGCTGGCCACACCGGGAGGCGGCGGCTTCGATCTGGTCTACGTGGCGCCTCTCAAGGCACTCATCAACGACCAGCTGGGGCGAATGGAGGACCTGTGCAAGCGGACGGACTTGCCGGTCTACCCTTGGCACGGGGATATTTCACAGGGTGTGAAGTCCCGCGCCCGGGCCAATCCGAAGGGGATACTGCTGATTACCCCGGAATCCCTTGAGGCCATGTTCGTCCTCAGGGGCCTTCAGATTCCCTCCCTGTTCATGGGCACCCGCGCCATCATCGTAGATGAACTACATGCGCAGTTGGACAACGAAAGGGGCGTGCATCTTCGGTCCCTTCTCAGTCGCCTGGAGCACGCCGTCGGCCGGAAGATCAGACGAGTGGGCCTGTCTGCCACATTGAGCGAGATGGAAATGGTCAGGGAATATCTGCGTCCGGGGAATCCAGAGGACGTCGACCTTCTAGAAAGCGATTCGGCTGGCGCCGAGCTCAGAATTCAGATTTGTGGCTATATCGAGGGGGATGACACGGATCCGGAGGACGACTCGGCCAAACGGGAAGTGACGAAGCACCTGTTCTCTAATTTGAGAGGCAAGCCCAACCTCGTCTTTGCCGGATCACGACAGAACGTGGAGTGGTACGCCGACGCCCTGAGAGAAATGTCTGAGAAAGCCAAGGTGCCGGTGGATTTTCTGCCCCATCACGCCAACCTCTCCCGTGAGCACCGGACCGACCTGGAAAAGAGCCTCAAAACCAGGCGCACAACCACCGCCATATGCACGTCCACGCTGGAACTTGGAATCGATATAGGCGACATCGAATGCGTTGCCCAGATTGGCCCTCCGTTTTCGGTGGCATCGCTCCGCCAAAGGCTCGGACGTTCCGGAAGGCGACCCGGGCAACCCGCCGTGTTGCGAATGTATGCGATCGAGCCAGAAACGCAGGCGGACTCCCACCCGTTGGAGCGCCTTCACCTGGATCTGGTCCGCTCGATCGCCATGGTGGAGCTGTTGAAAGAGAGGTGGTGTGAACCCCCTGCTCCCCAAGAGCTGCATCTATCGACCCTATGCCATCAGGTACTCTCCGTCATCGCAGAACGGGGAGGGGTGAATGCCGGACCGCTGTACGAGGTGCTTTGCCGGACGGGACCCTTTAAAAAGGTAAGTCCACCAATGTTCGCGCGCCTTCTGCGCGACCTCGGTTCGGCGGAAACGGCATTGATTGAACAGGCACCAGACGGGACCCTCCTGTTGGGGCCTCGGGGCGAGAAACTCGTGGAGCATTACAGTTTCTACGCCGTGTTCCAAAGCACCGAGGAATTCAGGGTTGTAGCAAGGGGCAGGCAGATTGGTTCCTTGCCCGCCACCAATGTATTCGTTCCTGACATGACCATCATTTTTTCCGGCAAGCGCTGGCGCATCATCCAGGTACACAGCAAGGATCGGGTGATTGAGGTTTCCGAGGACAGGACGGGCCGTCCGCCTCCCTTTGGTGGAACCGGCGGCCAAGTACATGACCGCATCATTGAGGCTATGCGGGACGTACTCGCCGAGAAGGAGATTCCTGCGTATCTTGATGGTGTCGCCGCACGTCTGCTGGAAGGCGCAAGGTCCGAATTTCTACGCCTCAATCTCGACAAGTATTCAATTTGCAGTCTCGGTGAGAAGAACGCCTTGGTCGCCACATGGACGGGGACCGTCAAGACTACCACGCTGGCGCTGTTGCTCAGGGATTTGGGGTACACGGCTTCGGTTCACCATGGGTTCTTGGAAGTTGAAAGCAAGTCAACTGACTTGTCAGTTGAATCAGCGCTGCGAGGCATTGCGGAATCTACTCAGGACATGAACCGCATCTCGCTGCCTGGAATCGAAGAATGCATGTCAGAGAAATTTCACCACTACCTTAGTTCCGGTCTGTTTTATGAAGACGCGGTCACGAGTGCCGTAGACTTGGCTGCAATGCCTCAGTTGGCCGGAAGCATAGCTGGAACGAACTAGCCGGTGGATACAGCTTGTGAACCTGCAACAGTTCAGTGAGCTACCAAGAATACAATGCACAGCATCCTCTGGACCCATGTTTTTCCCGTCTGCGACGATCCAGAAATTCTCCCCGAGAGGCTCTCACCCATGAACGCCCCGCACGCCGTAGCCCTCTTCTACAGGCGCGAACTCGCTTAAGCTCTCTGGCTGTTCTTGTCCTCGGCCCGCCGTGGCGGCCCGGCTTGCGGCGGGGTACAATTCGGGCCACTCCCAAGCTGCAGGAGGGTAGACGCCATGACTATGGATTCCGGCCTGTTGTTGGACATGTATTTCAAAATGGTCACCATCCGCACTTTTGACGGCAGGGCCGTCGAGGAGTTTCACGAGGGAAACATACCCGGCGTCGTCCACGCCTACATCGGCGAGGAGGCCGTCGCCGTGGGCGTGTGCTCCGCCCTCCGCACCACCGACCGCATCGCCAGCACCCACCGCGGCCACGGACACACCATCGCCAAGGGCGCTGACATCAACCTGATGATGGCCGAGCTGTTCGGCCGCAGCAACGGCTATTGCCACGGCAAGGGCGGCTCGATGCACATCGCTGACTTCAGCGTTGGGATGCTGGGCGCGAACGGCATCGTGGGCGCGGGAATGCCAATCGCCACCGGCGCGGCCCTGGCCGCCAAACTGGAAGGCGGCGACGGCGTTGCGGTGGCCTTCTTCGGCGACGGCGCCTCCAACGAGGGGGCGTTCCACGGCTCGCTTAACCTGGCGTCCACCTGGAACCTGCCGGTCATCTACGTCTGCGAAAACAATCGCTGGGCCTCGGGCAACTCTGCGGCGGCCACGCTCTCGGTGGAGGATGTCTCAGTGCGGGCCGTGAGCTATGGCATGCCCGGCGTTACTGTTGACGGCACCGACGTTCTGGCCGTGTATGAGGCGGCACAGGCAGCGGTCCGGCGGGCCAGAGAGGGCGGCGGCCCCACCCTGTTGGAATGCAAGACCTTCCGCTGGCGCTCCCACTCCGAGTCGCGCGGCAACCCGCCGGACTCCCGGCCGGCCAGCGAGATCGAACTGAGCCAGTCCCACGATCCGGTAGCGGGGTTCATCGACCGCCTGGTGGAGCAGGGCGTGGCGACCAGGGAGCAGCTTCAGCAGACCGACGAGGAAATCGCCGCTGCCGTCGAGTCCGCCATCGACTTTGCCAAGTCCAGTCCCCTTCCCAACCCTGAAGATGCCCTGACGGAGGTATTCGCCCCGTGATCGTTATTCAAAGGTAATCGTTAGAATCCTGATTCTGACAAAGTAGCCTGAGACGTTTTGAATTCTCCTCTCCCCCTGGGAGAGGGTCAGGGTGGGTGCAGACCATGCGAGAGATAACCTACGCCGAAGCGATGATGGAAGCGTTCCGGGAAGAAATGCGCCGGGACGACAGGGTGTTTCACATCACCGGCAACCTGGGACCGCTGGCCGGGCTGGTCTCCGAGTTCGGCATCGAGCGGCTGCGGGCCTCGCCCATCTCCGAGGAGGCCTATGTCGGCGCGGGCATCGGCGCAGCAGGAAGCGGCTTCCGGCCCATCATCAGTCCGGGCATGATGACCTTTGCCTTCACTGCCATGGACCAAATCGTAAACCAGATGGCCAAGATCCACTATATGTTCGGCGGGCAGGCGCCCTTTCCGCTGGTGTTCCGCGCCTCAACCGGCGGCGGGCGTTCGGCGGCGGCGCAGCATTCGCAGAGTCCGCACCCCATGTTCATGAACCTGGCCGGGCTGAAGCTGGTCATGCCCTCCAACCCCTACGACGCCAAGGGCCTTATGAAGAGCGCCATCCGCGACAACAATCCGGTGGTGTTCTTCGATGACCAGATTATCGCAGCCCTCCCCGATCGGTTCCCGGTGCCCGAAGAGGAGTACGTGGTCCCCATCGGAGAGGCCGACGTGAAGCGGGAGGGGTCCGACGTGACGGTGGTCGCCATCTCGAAAATGGTTACAGAGGCGTTGAAGGCCGCAGACGAGTTGGAGGCGGAGGGCATCTCGTTAGAGGTCGTTGACCCGCGCACCCTGGTGCCGATGGACACTCCGGCCATCCGCCGGTCGGTGCGAAAGACTGGCCGCGCCGTGATAGTGGACGAAGCCTGCATCACCGGCAGCGCCGCCGCCGAAATCTGCGCCCAGATTGCGGAGGACCCGGAGACCTTTCGGGCCTTGAAGTCGCCACCGGTACGCGTCTGCGCCCCCGACGTCCCCATTCCCTACAGCCCCATCATGGAGCAGTATTGCCTTCCCGACAAAGACAACGTCATCGCCGGGGTGCGCAGGGCGCTGCAGTGACAACGACCGTAGCGTTTCCCAGCGGAATTCTGCGCCAGAAGGAGTGCCGGCTGTCGTGAGCAGTCCCAGGACTCGGGGGACCCCTTCGACCCTGGATATAACCTGACCGGCTAGGTGCAGCACGCTGGAGATAACGAGTACGGCTCGCTGGCCATCACCCGTGTCAACGAGCGGTAGACACTGCTGCGATGCTTGGGCACGTCCAAGGCGGCCTATCCCCACTCCGCAACGGCTAGTGGCTGTTCAACCGAGCCGACAACATCGGTTCGTTTGTTAAGGTCCAAGGAAACCAACATCTGCCGGTCTGCCCACCTTGACGCCGACAGTGAGACCAACGTCACAGGCACATTCAAGCTGCGCACGTGACGCATCCTGCCCCGCCGGTTCACCACTGTGTTGCGAAGCCGCCTCGACCGCTATTCAGCCGTCGCCAAACCTGTCCCAGCAGCCGGTCGAGCCCATGACCCACGAGTTGCATGGCTACCCGAACCCAAAGCACCAGCAGCAATGAAAATCCAAGAGGTGGGCAGGCACGCCGCTTATGGCGGACATACACCCACCATGCCGATCTCGACCGAAAAAGAAGGGCAACCCACGCTCTTACCGCAGCGGCAGATGAGTCATAGTTGTCCAGCCACCCTGAATGCCCCCAAGTCAACATGCTGTAAATGACAGGATATCAACATCTATCGGATAGCCAGGCATGGCGAAACTTCTACTGATGATCCTGGTAGCACTACTGGCCCTGGCAGCCTGCTCAGACCCTACTCCCTCACTCAGATAATATGTGGGAATGGAGGGCACCTGTGCGGGATGGGCAACATCCAGGACATGGTCAGGCTGGCCAATGTGATACTGGCCTGGTTCTTCGGGAACGAGGATCAGATTCAAGAGGAGCAGGAGTGAGAGAAATTATAAGACCCGTGTACGTCATCTACCACGACCAGTGCCCGGACGGGTTCGGGGCTGCCTGGGCAGCGTTCCAAGCGCTGGAATACACAACCGGGAATGGTAGCCCGGTGCACTACATACCCAGCAAGCACGGCCAAAGGCCCCCGGAGATGGACCCGGAGGGAGTGGTATACATACTGGATTTCTCCTACAACCTGGAGACGATGACCAAGCTCTGGCACCACCACGGTGGCAGGGTCACCCTGCTGGACCACCACAAGAGCGCCATGGAGGAACTCCAAGGCCAGCTGCCCGGCTGCTACTTCGACATGGACCGGTCGGGCGCGGCCATAGCCTGGGGCTACTTCAAACCCTTCGAGAGGATGCCGGAGCTATTGGCCTACGTTCAGGACCGGGACCTGTGGCGTTGGGAGCTGCCAGACTCCCGCGCCGTGAACGCAGCCATTGAGGCGGCGCCCATGGACTTCGAAGTCTGGTCCAAGCTCGAGATTGATGAACTCAGGACGCAGGGGCAGCTCGTTGTTGACCGAAACAACCGGAAAATAGAAGAGTTGCTGGAGAGCGCCTGCGAAGTGCAGGTAGGGGATTACACCGTCCCGGCGGTGGAGGCGGACGAGCTCGCGTCGGAGACCGCCGAGCGGCTCTTGGAACTACATCCCCAAGCGCCGTTCGTGGCGGTGTTCCACCACACCGTCGACCAAGACGGCAACGACATCACCAGGTACAGCCTGCGCTCAGGCGGCCGGTCGGATGTAGCCGACATAGCCCGGGAGCAGGGCGGCGGCGGACACGCGGCAGCGGCGGGGTTCTCCAGCCCAAGAGCGTGAGCGAGGCGGGACTGTCCATTGACTTAGGAATTTGGGGTGCCCTTATCCAGGGTGGCCCATAGCACACCATCAAACAACCGCCCTTGTACGGATTTTGGAGCAAGACAGCCCCCTGTCCTTTGCAGCAGGTCATGGTCCCACCGGCTGCGCCGCACCATTGAGCCTCTACGGCTGCATTCCAGCACTGAAAAACGCCAGCAGGCATCAATTTGTCCGACTTCAACCGCGTTGAATAGCAATAACGACGATAAACCACCGAAGAGGCAGACAAGTTGTGTACAGTTCTGGCTCAAATTCCTCCCAATGCCTTAATATTGGGTTTTCCCAGTCAGCCGCATGGAGGCCGCAATGAGCGTCCTGATCAAGAACGGGCACATCTTCACTGCAGTGGACAGCTACGTGGCCGACATCCTGGTGGACGACGGAAAAATCCGCACCATCGGAATTGATCTGTCAGCAGACGCGGAAAAGACCATCGATGCCACTGGCAAGTTTGTTATTCCGGGCGGTATCGACCCTCACACGCACTTGGACTTTCCTTTCGGCGGCACCGTCTCTTCCGACGACTTCAGCACCGGCACCATCGCGGCGGCGGTGGGGGGCACCACCAGCATTGTGGACTTTGTCGTGCAGCAACGGGGCCAATCCTTGACCGAGGCTCTGGAGATATGGCACCAGAAGGCCGAGGGCCAGGCCACTGTCGACTACGGTTTCCACATGATCATCCAGGACCTGCCGGATCACCGCTTGTCCGAGATGGACGAGATGGTCAGACAGGGCGTCACCAGCTTCAAGATGTTCATGGCTTACCGCGGCGCAGTGATGGTGGAAGACGACACGATCTTCAAAGCCATGGTCCAGGCGGCGGACAACGGAGCGTTGATCTGCCTGCACGCGGAGCACGGACACATGATCGATGTCCTGGTGCAGGGGGCCTTGGCCCAGGGACACACCGCACCCAGGTTTCACGCCAGCACCCGCCCGCCGGTAACCGAGGCGGAAGCCACCCACCGGGCGATACGCATGGCCGAGGTTGCCGGGGCGCCGGTCTACTTTGTCCACCTGAGCTGCGCCGAGGCGCTGCAACAGGTCCAGGCAGCCCGCGCCCGGCAGAAATACGTTTACGCCGAAACCTGCCCCCACTACCTCACCCTGGACAACAGCATGTACGACCAGGATGGTTTTGAGGGCGCCAAGTACGTTCTCACCCCGCCCCTGCGGGACAAGTGGCACCAGGAGGAGCTTTGGAACGGGCTGCGGCGCAACGACCTTCAGGTTGTGTCCACAGACCACTGCGCTTTCCGGTTCAGCGACCAGAAGACCCTGGGGGTCAACGACTTTTCCAAGATTCCCAACGGAGGACCCGGAATCGAGAACCGCCTGAGCCTCCTTTATACCCACGGCGTGGCCTCCGGACTGATGGACCTGAACCGGCTGGTGGAGCTGTTCTCCACGACTCCGGCCAAGCTGTTCGGCCTATTCCCCCGCAAGGGCACCATCGCCGTGGGGAGCGACGCGGACATAGTAGTCTTCGACCCGGATGCCGAGACTGTAATCAGCGCCCAGACCCACCACATGAACGTGGACTACAACCTCTACGAGGGCATGAAAGTGAAGGGTGTGCCCGAGGTTGTAGTCGTCAACGGGCGCGTGCTGGTGGAGGATGGAAAGTACACCGGTATTTCTGCAGGCGGGCGTTTCCTCAAACGCAGCGCGATGTAGGCGTATGGGACTTGGCTCAACCAGATCATCTGCCACCGCTAGGTTCCAGATACCCGGATGACTCTTGTTCCTCCGGGTCTGGATCTTCTGCCGAGAATGAAATTTCGGGCTCACAATGGAACGATCCCTCTGGAGAGCGAGGACTTGTTGACCGGGAGGCCCAGCGCTCCTAAACTCCCGGCCAAAGAAAATATTCTGACGTTAGCTTCAACCAGGTGGGGTAGATATGGTCCAGCAGAGAATCGGGATGGTGATAACGGCCGCCGACAGCAACGCCGCCCTGAGAGCGGTGGAAGACATGGACAATCGCGGCGTTGGCGCGGCTTGGATGACCAGCGGCAGCACCGGCGGGGGAGACAGCCTCAGCGTTTTCGCAGCCGCTGGACCCCGGACCCGCAGCATCATGTTCGGCACAGCCATAACCCAGACCTTTCCCCGCCATCCCATCGCCGTTGCCCAGCAGGTCTTGACCCTGGCCCAACTGGCTCCCGACCGGTTCCGGCTGGGGTTGGGCACCAGCGGTCAGGGAGGCGTGGAGCAGATGCTCGGCATCAACTTCCGGGCGCCCCTGGCCCACCTCAGGGAGTATGTACGCATCCTGAAGGCATTGCTGCAAGAGGGCTCGGTGGATTACTCCGGGCACTATTACCAAGCCCACACCAGTATCCCCGGCCCTGTTGACGTGCCGGTGATGGCCGCCGCCCTGGGGGAGAGCGCATTCGAGATGTGCGGCGCCGAAGCCGACGGCGCGATCAGCTGGGTTTGTCCAGGGGCCTACCTGCGGGATGTTGCCCTGCCGGCCGTACAGCGCGGGGCCGTGCAGGCCGGTCGCGCCGCTCCTCCCCTGATAGCCCACGTCCCGGTGTGCGTCCACGACGACCCCGAGGAGGCCCGAGAAGCCATCGCGGGACAATTCAGGGGTTTTGCCAGGGCGCCCTTCTACCGGAACATGTTCAACAACGCCGGGTTTCCTGAGGTAACCGAGGGCGTGTGGAGCCCCGGGATGGTTGACGCTGTGGCGGTGTCCGGGAACGAGGAGCAGGTAACGGAGGGGCTGCGCGGACTTCTGGAAATGGGCGCAGCCGAACTCATGGCCTCTCCGGTACCTGCAGGACCGGACGGGGAGGAGTCGCTGGAGCGCACCATGGGACTTCTGGCCCGGCTTTCTCAGTCAGTGGCAGCGTAGTGCGAGAACAGGGACATCCCAAGGAACTCCAACCGAATGGGTGGTGGATGGCAACGAAACATGGATGAAGCAGTGCAACAAGCCCTGGAACGGGACCGCACCATCCTCATCACCACAACCGGTCGGAATACCGGGCAGCCCCGGCGCAAGGAGATATGGTTCCACAATATCGAAGGACGAATCTACATCACCGGCTCGCCCGGCAGTCGCGATTGGTACGCCAACCTGGTGGCGAACCCCCAGTTCACTTTTCACCTGAAGCAGAGCGCCCAGGCCGACTTGGCCGCCCGGGCGACGTCAATCAGGGACCCGAACCGGCGGCGGGACATCATCTCCCGAATCCACCAGAAAATTGGCGGCCATCGTGACCTCCAGTCCTGGTTGGAGGGGAGCCCCTTGGTAGAGGTGGAGTTTCTGCCGGATTAACATGGCCGGTGGTACAGCCACCTATTCACCTCACCACCAATTGACTGTCTAAATTCCATCCGCCCTGAATCTGCGACTGTAGTACTGGGCAGGGTAGAAGTATTCTCTGACCAGGAAAGCGTTCTGATGGTAGGTAGGGGGCTGTTTCATACCTGCCCCTGCGGCCAGGAGGAATCTGCCCGGACTTGGCTATCGCATCGACAGAATGGTGCAGCACCACCAGGAAGGGGAAGCATGAAATACGACTTCGTCATCGTCGGCGCCGGCTCCGCCGGCAGCATCCTCGCAGCCCGGATATCAGAGGACCCTGGCGTATCGGTGCTGCTGCTGGAGGCCGGCCCGGACTATCCTGAAATTCAGCACCTTCCCGAAGACTTAAAGTTCGGATACGGCACCGGCGGGAACGATCCTTCTCTTCGCACATTCGCCGGTCATCCAATATCCCTGTTGGATAGCCGTCACAGCTGGCAGTATGTGGCCCGCGCCACTGAAGTGTATCCGGACATGCCAGTGCCCCGTGGCAAGGTCACCGGCGGCTCCAGCGCCATCAACTCATCGGCCTTCTACCGCGGCGATCCCGAAGACTTCGACCACTGGGCCGCGCTGGGCAACGACCGCTGGAGCTTCCGGGAGGTCCTGCCCTACTTCAGGAAAATTGAGACCGATGTGGATTACCGTGACGACTTTCATGGTACCGACGGTCCGATCTTCGTTCACCACTCGCGGAGGGAGGACTGGCATCCCACGCAGGACGCCTTTTACAATGCCTGCCGGGCAGCCGGATTTCCTGATTGCCCGGACCACAACAGCCCGGACGCCACCGGGGTCGGACCCGGCATTACCAACAACCACAACCGGGTCCGTTTCAGCACTGCCCTGGGTTACCTGGAACCGTCCAGGCACCGCCTGAACCTCACCATCCGCCCGAACTGCACAGTGCACCGGCTGCTGTTCCAGGGGAATCGGGCCACCGATGCTCTGGTCGAGAGCGGAGGTGAGACGTTCACCCTCGAGGGAGACCAGATCATCCTGAGCGCAGGGGCGATCGGCTCGCCCCAGTTGCTGATGCTGTCAGGGATTGGGTCGGCGGAGCACCTGGAAGGCATGAGAATTCCGGTAGTGCTGGACTCGCCGGGTGTTGGCCAGAACCTCAAAGACCATCCCAAGCTGTACGTGACATGGCGAATCAGGGACGGTTACTCTAGGGGTGACGCCCCGGCCGGGGGCGGTGCCACCCTGCGTTTCACCGCGCCGGGTTCGGAATACCGGAACGACCTGTACATCGGAATGTCTCCCTTTGTCACTCCGCGAGTCAAGACCCTGAAAGTCCCTGGCGATGCCGAATTCGAGGTTGCCCCTCCCGACCTGGCTGAGATGATGGTTGCACTGCTGCGTCCCTCCAGTCGCGGCGAGCTGAAGCTGAGATCAAGCGACCCCAACGTCCAGCCCTGGCTGGACTACAACTACCTGAGTGAACCCTTCGACCGGCAGCGCTTGCGCGACGGCGTGCGTCAGGCCCTGCAACTGGCCCAGCACGATGGGTTGGGGGAGTTGCTGGGCGACCGCCTGGAGCCCGGCGACCCCGACCTGGTCTCTGACGAGGCACTGGATGCCTGGATGTTGCGGGAGGCAGTGACCTTTTCCCACATATCCGGCACCTGCAAGATGGGACCGTTATCGGACCCGATGGCCGTGGTGAGCCAAAGCGGGCGGGTGTATGGATTGGAGGGTCCGCGAGTGGCGGACGCATCCATAATGCCGGATCTGGTGAGCGCGCCAATCAACCCGGCCGTGCTGATGCTCGGCGAAAGAATGGCCGATTTGGTGCGTTCGGGTCTCTGAAATTACTGCGACGCATTGTTTGGTCGGAGTTGTATCTGCCCACAAATGTCAATGGCGCCGAGAACGGCTTGTTGAAAAAGTCGATTTCTGATGGTGAAGGAGTGAGCATCGAGGGTGGATGTTCAACTTCCTACCATACTGGGACGAGGGCCACTGGACAACGGTCTCCCGAACTCACCGGCTGTTGGAAGTGGGCATAGTCACCTGAACCCGAAGGTTCAGGTGGTCCCGCGCCGGAGCCCAACCGGCGTACCGCCTTCAGCATATTGTGGGCAATGGACGCCATGAATCCCTCGCAGTCCACCTTCCGAAATCCTCTCAGCCGCGACTTTGCCCATCCCAGTCGGTCCAACGACGCAAAGATTCCCTCGACAATGGTCCGACGCCGCGCCATTTCTCGCCGATAGGCGGGAGTCTGGTTCCGTTCCTGGGCTTGAAGGTGCAGCGGGTAATAGATGGTGAGTCCCAGGTACCGGCGCTTCTGGCGTGGGGGAAGACACTGTTCTTTGATTGGGCAAGCCTGGCAATCCTTCTAACTGGCCACGTACTGGTAGCTGGCGTTGCGGCGATGATAGCCAGCCCGCTTCAGCACCTTGCCCTGGGGACAGACCACATGGTCTCCCCGGTACTCAAAGCCCCCTCTGGCCACCATGTTAGATTCCTGCCTGGGATGGATGGGAATATAGGCCGTGATGTGCCGTTCCTCCAGGATCTGTCTCAGCCGGCCCGCATTGTAAGCGGTGTCAGCTGCCAGCGAGACTGGCGGCAGGGGGAGATGTTCAAGCAGATGCGGCAAGGCTTTCCATTCCCCCTCGGAAGCGTGGGTGACTCCCCGGGAAAGAATGAAGCCGCCCCGGTCCACGATGGCGTTGTCCTGGTAGTTCAGCCCTGGGGGCTTGCCAGGCCTGCTGGTACGCCAGCGGGCATCGGTGTCCACTGGACTGAGGGACAGAAGGCCCTTGGAATCCTGGAAGTACCTGGTCTCTTCCCGGTCCACTCCATCCTCGCCGACGCCGGATTCACTCAATATAAACAGGCCGTTTCCCTCAATGGCCTGCTCTCGGAATTCCTCCAGGGTTAACCCGCTGCGGGACAACTGGTGAATGTTGACGTGGACCTTGACCAGGCTGGAATCGGCGTACATCTCCGGTGACAGCAGACCCAGTCGCAGCAGTTCTTCATTAAGGGCCTGGAAGATGCCACTGAATCCCTCCCTTCCGACCCGCTCAATGAAGTAGCTGATGGTGCAGTGGTCGAACACGGGGTCATCGATGGTGGGGAAACAGAACCAGCGACAGGCGATATTCTCGGCGATGGCGGAACTTAATCTCCTGAAGGAGGAGATGTTGTACAGAGAGCAGATGAGGAGGGCCCTGATCATCACTTCGGGGTGAATGGCGGGGCGGCCGTTGTCGCGACAGTAGCGGTCCTCCAAGGCAGTGACAAGCCTGGCGAAATCGAACTGCTCATCAATCCGGATCAGCAGATGATCGGGATCGACAAAATCCCGCAGACGGCGGGTGGTGAATTGGAACAAGGTGGAGTCTCTCCGGTGCCGGTCCAAGGGCTTCAACATCCGGGTCCCCCTTTACAACTCATCTACCCAGTATTTTAATCCGGCCCTCCAAATCCATCATCGCCAGCCAGGCTTTTTCAACAAGCCGTTCAAGTTGGGGCCAATTCTAGGGAAAGCATTAACACCGACCATAGCGGCGGAGTTCATCCCGAGGCCTTCAAAGTCCGTACGTCAATGTCCGTGCAAAATTGATGAACAGGACTCTGAAGAGTTAAGGAGAATGATGCATGGATGGATGGAAAGATCTGGAAATACACCCGTATGCTGCCATCATTCCGATAATGCTGCCTCGGAAATACGAGGCCTTCAAACAGGGTCTTCTCCTTCGCGGGCAATACAAACCTATCATCGTCTCTCGCGAGGAACCGCCCCGAATTCTGGATGGTCGTCACCGATACTGGGCATGTCAGGAACTTGGGATCAAGCCGACTTTCGCTCCTCTGGAGGAAGGGCTGGACGAACTCGAGTTCGTATTGGACCAGGATAAACTGCACAAGGAGCCAACCAAATCCCAGGACGCCACATGTGGGTATTTCCTCTCCCGACTCTCGCCTGTAGGGCGCCCACGAAAGGGAAATGAAAATTGGGATGATGTTCCCATTTACAACCAAGAGACTGCTGCGAAGCGGGTCGGGGTTGACAGGAAGAGTATCGGGCACGTCAAAAAGGTACTGGAAAGTGGCAGTCCCATTGTGGAAGCCCTGGGGAAAGGGCTGATTGGGGGAACAACCACAATAAACGACGCACTTAACATTATTGTGGAACCCGCCGAAGTGCAGACAACGGCAATGAAAATGGTCCAGAGTGGTCAAGCCAAAACCTTGGTGAGAGCGGCCAGGAAGATAAACAGCGAGATCGGAGTTGGAGACTCCGTCTTGGATCCTGCAAGCGGCCGACCGGCACAGCAGGTTGACAATATCACCATTTTGCATTCAGGGGTGTCCGGCCTGCATGCCCTTGTGAATGAGAATAGCTTGGATGTCATCATCACCACTCCTTCCACGGATTCAAGCCTGGTGAATTCGCTCCAAGAATTGCACGACTTCGCCGTACATGCACTGGCCTCGACCGGCGTCGTCGCCGTGATTGCCGACCCAACAACTCTTGGTGTGGTGTTCGAACACCTGAATCAACCCGGCATCTCGTTTGTCGCTGAATTGGCAATTTTCAGCTTCCACTTACTGGGGAAGAAGAACCAACCCCGCAATATGACCTTTCACCACAGGCCAGTCCTGATATTTGGCAAGGCCGGTTGCCGGATGAAGGCAGGGGATAGTGTGCTCTGGATCCCGTCCAAGGAAGGGAGTCCCACCCCGGGCATCGGGCGGTTGATGCAGTTGGTAACCGAACTTGTGCTGAAGAGACTGGCAGAACCGGGGCAAAAAGTCTGCGACCCGATAATGCTGGACCGTCCCCACTCGGCCTTGGCGGCTCTAAAGCACGGGTTTCCGTTCATTGGAGCTTCCCACAACTCAGGCTGCGTGGACCTGATTACGAAAGCAGTGGCTCAAAGCAGGGCAACGGGCAAAGCCGACGTCGGCGGGGGACGCTCCGTTATCGGTACACAAGGTGCCAGCCCATCAGAGCCGACAAACAATCAGGCATAATTCAAGTTGGGTGGTTTGCAGTAACCAACTGTAAGCAGTGTCGCTGGGAAAACAACCAAGCTCCAGCCACTCGCCGCAAGGAAAGTTCTAGTGGACGGAGAAACGGGGCGAGTTCCCTCCGTATATGGTAAAGGATAAATTTCAAAAGGCCTGTCTGGGTGGACGAGACTAAGGCCCGCGCCTTGCGCACAGTTTAGCCTTACCCGCGAGGTGGCCTTATTTGTGAATCCTTCCCGATTCTCGTATTGGAGTCATAGCCTCGGTCGCCTCTTCCAGGATCGGGAATGCAAACCATTATCAATTGGTTTGTTGACAGGCGGTGGGCGCCCCCTCCTCGGCGTAGGAGGGGGCGCCCACCGCCTGTTTTGGATCTCGCTCCCTGTCTATGTCGACAAGGGGACGAAGTAAAGCCAAACGACCAGGCTAAGATTCCCTTTCGTGTCTCGTGGTTATCAGGGAGAGTCTAATGGAGGACCTTCAGAGATCGAAACTAGACTGATTCGTAATCGGTTCTCCCCATGGGCCTCGACAAGTAACAGCTAGCCGGCTGTGAGGAACATTGATCTGGCTGCGCCCCGCCCTTTCCTCTCGAGAATGCCGGTCGGGGCGCTCGCCAGCGCTCCTGCTCCGCTGAACAGGATGTCTTCAACATTTAGAAAAGCAACTGGGACTCCGGAGGACGTTTCCTAAAACATTCTGATATGGCCAATGAGACCGCTAGGCGACGGCACGGGCCAGACTGGATGCTCCAGCTTCGGCCTGTCTTTTCATTTCAGGACCACCATGGCCGAAGCACCAGACGAGAATTCCAGAGGGAGATGAAAGGAGACCATTAAGAATACATCCACAGCCATTCCCCCTTTAAAGCGACCCGCGGAACCACCAAGCCATGCTGAGCCTTGCCTCCTCGGTGAGGTCATCAGACGCACTGCCCTCAGATCTGCGCTCTACGCGATCATCCATCGAATTAGGTGTCCGAAACCGACCCTCTGCTGTGTCGGCACTGCATACCAGCCTACGCATCGAGGTCAAAGGAACAAAACACGCACAGGAAACCGGACTCCAGCACCTGCACAGCATGAATGGGCCGCAGATTCGTCAAGGACGAAAGGATCATCGATCTGGCCGCGCCCCGCCCTTTCCTTTGAGGATGTCGGGCGGGGCGCTTGCCTGCATTCCTATGACATTGAACAGGAGGTATTCAACATGTAGAAAGACGAGGCACCGGAACATCGCAGACCCAATGCAAGACACAATCTGTTATGAAGAGGAAGAAAGATGAGAATGCATCCGACACCGTTCCCAGAAACGCGACAAAACGATCCCCGACACCAAGCTGAGCTTTTCGTGTACCGGACGCTCGCCAGAAGCACAGCCCCCGGACTCGCCCTGTACGGGTTCCATCCAGACAGGAATGCGCCCGAAAGTGACTACCTACTCTGGCTGAAGGGGGTTGCACACTTCAACATCGAGGTGAAGGGCGGGGAGTACACTCTCGAAAATGGGATCTGGCGCCTGCACAGCTATAACGGACCCGAAAAGGTCAGTTCTCCCCTAATCCAAGCTTGGGATTCTGCAGTCAGCGTCAGAAGCGCTGTGAAGTCTAAGCTGGGAAGGCACATCTTCGTTTACAGCGTGTTGCTGTTCACGGATATGGATGGCGACATCGCCATTCAGGAGGCGGCCGACACTAACAATAGGACGCATCTGTTGTGGAGAGTCGACAACATCGTGGAGAGGCTGTGCGAGTTAGCCCGCACAGCCAACACCGTCTTCTCCCCACCCACGGAGACGCAGATACTGGAAGAGGCCAGGCTGTGGGTACCGGGCCTGGACCTCGCGGCGAACCCTCCGCAGGAACAGGCAGCCCCTGGTATGCCCGTCCGGCACGTGACCATCCATCACGTCGACACGCTCAACATGTATGTAAGCGGCGACGGGACGTCAACGATCCGGCAGGACTCGCCTTCCGGAGAGTGAGCAACCCTCCGGCAATATCGGGGACATCGCGGAGGGTGATTGAACCCGCCCTCCGCACAAAAGGATTTTGAACGCCCCTAATGGTTGCTCAATGTGTCCCTTGGTATCGAACAGTGTATGCGGGTACCGAGTTATCGCCGATGAGAAGGGTCCGTTGAAAAAGTCCATCCCAGCGATATCGTCTGTGTAAACGGCGTGCTTATCAGTGGATTTCCAGTGGGGAACGATGCTGGTAGGCAGGTAGATGATCTCAGTAGTAGCGGGGAAAGCCGAAACCGTTGACGATGCCAATGATGAACCGAGATGATGCTCAGGTGGCCCGACTAGTTGGCCTAAGTCAGCTCCTCCTAGCAGGAGGACTGAAATCAGCAGCCTGTGGTTCTCACCTCCCACTTCGAGAACACAGTGGTCATCCCGCTGACATCTGCCCTGCAAAACAGGCCGGAAAGGGCCGACTACAACGGCCTGCCCATGAACGTCACATTGAACCACATCAGTGAAACATCCAAGCCCTTCATCGTCTATGCCACCGACGACACTGGAGATGACGACGAGGGTATGCTGCTGAGGTTCGCCAAGTCGCTCTCGTCCTGAGTAACCAGCGAAAATCCGACCGCCAGCACGGTATCCATCAAGGATGACGTCCCCGAGGTGGTAGCCGACTACGCTCAGGCTCTCACGGCCTCCGAGAGGGCAACAGCGCACCGGCGACCGCGACTCAGAACGCCGACCCATAGCGCACGGGGGCCATCCCGGGAACGGCGACCAATGCGAATGCTGCCTCCAACGCCAACCATTCGGTCTCCATCAATGCCTTCCTCCACTCGAGAAATGTCTATGCCCTTCATCCTCGCCGCCACCGGCACACCGTGGACGACGACGAGGGCATGGACCCGGGCTTCCAGACTACTGTGCCCTACAGGATCACCGCAGGGACCGCCTCCGCCAGCAACGTCAGCATCTCCTACGATGGCTGCAAGGTCTTGAGGTTGCCGCACCTCTTTGACGGTCTGAGAGAGCATGACCGGACGCTACACCATCAAGCTAATCTTCGAGCCAGGATGCAAATGACTGTGACCATTATCTACTCCACCGACAACACCGACGCGGCCACGGTCTCCGGCTTCTTCATCTTCGCGCATTCGAATTGGAACGAGATTGAGACGGTCGTGGTCTCCTCCACCCAAGAGAAAGTCGGGGTGGACGACACCGCTATCGTCATACACACCGTTGGCAGGTCCGACTACGGTGCAGAGACCGTCTCCGATGTGGCTGTAACCGTGGACGATGACGAAACCACAGGTATCGCCTTCTGGCCCACCGACATCACCCTCCTGCCGAGCAGGAGCAACGACTACACCCTGTTCCCTGACAGCGGGCCAACCGTCTGTGTGCCCCTAACCGCAGGGGGAAGGCTCCTGTGCAGACTTCATGGTCAGCCCGGACCAGTTGGCCTTCCACGAGATCGACTGGGAGGACGCCCGAGGCCTTAATGGTGATGGCCAACGCGGCTACCAGGGCCGCATCTCTCGTCCTGACTCACATTGCCATCAGCGGCGAGTGTGGCTCAGCGACGGTGGATGATGTCTCCGTCTCCATGCCTGCCTCTTGAGGAGAATTGACCACCCATGACCTGACCCCCGAAAACCGATCCGGGATCAATGTCAGTATTCCGGACATTACGGGGGTTTAGACATGGCCAAAAGGAAGCACACGGCCGAAGAGATCATCAACAAGCTCAGGAAGGCGGAGGTAGTCATCGCTGGGGGAGTACGGTTGCAGAAGCCGCCCGGCGCATTGGCGTCTCGGAGCAGACCTTCTACCGATGGCGCGCCGAGTACGGCGGCCTCCGAGTTGTCCAGGCGCGGCGGCTGAAGCAACCGGAGACCGAGCACAGCTGGCTGAAGCAGGCAGTGGTCGAACTTATCCTGGACAACCAGATACTCAAGGAGGCAGCTGAGGGAAACTTCTGAACCCCTACCGCCGGCACCAGTGCATCCAGAACGTGAGGGAGACCTTCGGAGTCTCAGAGCGGCGGGCCTCCAGGATGCTGGGGCAGTCTGATAGACCCATCGCCGTGAGACGTTGGTCCGGGATGGCAAGCAGGCCCTGACCAAAGACATCATTAGACTGGCCACCCGGTTCGTCCGGTACGGTTACCGGCGGATCACCGCGATGCTCCGGCGTAGCGACTGGGTGGTGAACTACAAACGGGTGGAGCGGATCTTGCGGCGAGAGGGGATCAAGGTACCGGCCCGGCAGCCCAGGAGAGGCCGTCTGTGGCTGAACAGCGGGTCGTGCTTCAGGCCGGGACCTAAGAAGAGAAATCACGTGTGGGCCAATGACCTTGTCCAGATCAAGATCCGGGACGGCCGTGCCGTGCCGTGCCGTGCGAATGCTGACCATCATCGACGAGTACACCATGGAGTGCCGGGCCATTCGGGCAGGGCGCAGCATATGGTCCCCGGATGTGATCGAGAGGCTGGCCAGGCTGATGACAGCCAGAGGAGTGCCGGAGCAAACGGCCCCGAGTTCACCGCCAAGGCGGTTCGGGAGTGGCTCGGAAAGGTGGGGGCAAAGACACTATACATCGAGCTTGGGTAGCCGTGGGAGAACGAGTATGTGGAGAGCTTCAACGGCAAACTGAGGGACGAGTTTCTGGACCGGGAGGTCCTCGATACGCTGCTGGAGGCGCAGGTGTTGACCGAGCAGTCGGCAGACCTACGACGGTTCAGGCCGCACAGCTCCTGGGCTACAGGCCACCAACGCCGGAAACATTCCTGCCCCAGAACCTTGTCCCAGTGCTGATCGGGCTAACATAGCAAGTGGCACAACCGCTGGGGGCAGGTTAACACTGGGTGTCAACACCGCCCTCATGTGCAACGATAAGGAGCCTGTCGACTGCCGCCGCGCTCGCCTGGTTGCCCACCAGCGCCACCGTTGGAATGCACCTGCCCAGGCAGGAAGGTCCGGGTGTTGCGGAGCAGCGACTGCCGCCAGACCGTTGCCGTCACTGGATGCATTCACGCCAGAATCGGAAGGTGGCGGCGACCGTGAAACCCGGTCCGCAGGTTCTGGGTAGGGTATTAATCAGGGAGCACATCCTCACGAGTAGATCAGTCGTGTTTCTTAATACAGGGTGGGGGGGAGATACCCCTTCCAGCCACCTCTTAACGATATAACACATCCACAGGAACGGCTCACTAGCCAATTACGTTTTTCGTAATATTAATTCAAGAGCACATCATTGTATTCAGAAATCGGTCCCCTACACCATCCGCAGCTGTGCATGTTCAATCCGTCCTCTTGTCCGGCGCAGCGTTGAGCGGCTCAGGGCGGGGTCCGGCAGTTCCGAGGGGAACGGTTTGGGCCTCGCCCTTCAGGGGACTACCCGATACGGACAGGCTGACCGTACCAGGACCAGCAGCCTTCGCCAAGGGCGCCGCAGCGGGCCAGCCTCTCAATGGTGGTGGTCAGCATACGCGCGGGATACGGGCGGCCACGGTTTTCGTGTCCCAGCAGCTGAAAAATCCTCTCGGCTTCGTCATCCCACAAGACAAAGAGAAATGGAAAGTTGTCCTGACGAGGGTCGGCGAGGTACCTGCCCAGTTTCTTCTCAGCACGGGCACGTCGTCTGGCAGTCCGCTCATATTCCACATAGTTCCAGCCTGGCCCGAAAGGGCTTTCGTTGAGCCGCAGCATCGCGTCCGGCTCAATTCCACTGTCAGCCCACCGTTCCCAGGAGCGCCACCCGTTCGCTCCGGCAAGTCCCCCGGCGATACACTCCCTCATGAAAGCCATTACGCCGTCGTCGTGGACTGGCGAATTGCCGGTTCCTTCGGGTCCGCGCACAGCGGCGGGAATGCGGTTTGGGGGAACGCCGTCAATCATGGCCTGAAGATGATAGCCGCGGTGATTTATGGCGTACCTGTGGCTTCCTTTCTCCAGGTGGGCGTCGAGGTATGGCCTTTCCATTTCTCGTAGAGACTTCAGGGCCCTCTGGGTATTCCTCGATTCTGGTTGCTCTCCAACGAGGTCCCTCGCAAAGCCCAGGTACAGCCTGGGCCACTCGGCAACAGCCATCAGTTGGCGGTAGTACCGTCTAGCCAGCCCCCCTGACCACAGGGAGGACGCGACCCTGGCCTCCCACAGCCAGTTTCCCTCGTAGGCATTGATCTGAGGCACGGTTATGCCCCCTCTGGTGGCCCTTGGGGCAGGAGCTGGTGTTGCGGCCATGTTCTGCAGGTTGCAGAACATGATCTGTTGCTCGAAACCAAAGCCCCGGGCCGCACGTTTCACCACTTCGGCCTGCCAATCGTCGTACACCACGAAGCACATCTGTGAGGGCCAGGGATCACGGCCCGGTGCCGCCACCTCCATCAGATCGGGTCCCAACTGAAAGAACTTCTCTCGCAGGTGCCGTTCCTTCTGGAGAAGGCCGCTCCAAAAGATAAGGACGAGGCCCTCATCGAAGAGCGCGGAAGCCTCCCATGCGAAACCCCGGTACCGATTGAAGCTTCGCAGATTGCCCATTCCCTCAACGGAGCATGCAGCCAACGGCAGAGCCTCCGTTACGGGAAAGCGCGCCAGCAGCAAGGCCCGGCCACCCTCCACATGCCAGCACCGGTCTTCTGGGCTGAGAAACTGCCGGCCAAAGGGGGACATGAAGTACCTGTCTGCCCTGTCCGTCAAGGCCGCCAGTGGGACTGAGGCGACCAGCCCCGCACCAGCAAGTTCATCCATCAGGGGGTTTGAGTAGGGGTCGCTGTGCCCCATCAACTTTGAAACTGCGGGCTTGCTGCTGAGCGGGGTACCGGCCATACGCGAGAAAAGCGTCTTGGCTGCGGGAGACACCTCGATCCAGTCAGGCAGTTCTGAGGTTGGGTTATTCAACCGCATTTGCATATATTCCCCTCCAAGATTGGATGATCCCATTTGACACCCGATTCTGAAATTGGACTTTTAAGACTTTCGGGGAAATGGAACAGGCCCCGCATTCACCCGCGCTCGAGACTCCAACCCAGCCCGATGCCCTTCCTTTCAGAACTCGTCGAAAGGATTGGTACGAATAGAGGCCACAGGGTTGTGTAAGAGAATCAGTCTGAAACTGTCGGGCACAAGTAGGATGTACGGCGACGTGGACTTTCACAGGGATGCATTGAGGGCTCTGGTGGACGGGATTGTGGACGCCAAGGTCTTGGTCCAGACCGGCTACGGGTACGGCGAACGTACTCCCGAACAGGTAACCCACGGCACCGGCTGTCGAACACGTGCCCGGGACACTTGGGTCGGCACCATAGACCCGCACATCCCCAAGTCCGGGAGGACAGCTGATTAACGACAATAAGTAATGCGGTGTCCGGTAGCCGTTGCGGTGGGTTACCCGGTCCGGGTGTCTTTGTTCAGCGACTACCCGTCCGCGAGGGACACTTACGCACTACGGTGCACAGGATTCAGAGGCATGGGTGATATATCTTGAGCCAATGCCTCATACCATCCGCAGTGAATGTCCATCACGATGGCATTGTTTAATGGCACACCACATCGGTGGCAGACTGGAATGCTCTGTGAACCCCCGCCCACCATTGCATCGGCCTTCTGCACACAACCTCCGCAATGGCGGCGAGAAGAAAGCCGACAACGTCGCTGCTCGGCACGTATCCCGCGTTCTCTCTGGGTCGTCGTTCCCTGATTCCCTGCCCAAAGCTCTTGTCGTGATAGAATGCGAATACAATCGCGAGAGATAGCCCGCTGGAGAATGTGTTGGGGTCGAACTCAACCCCATAGACATGGACCGGGGTGCGAGAACGACGTGCTCTCAGGTGCCAACTCCTTTGGGCTCACGAGCCCTCGTACCCCGGTCAATATCTATGAGGTCGGCAAGCGACGGCTCCTCCGGTCGCCCTCCGCGCCTGCCTCTCTCCGTCATCGAGAGCTGTCCCGCCTCGAGGCTGCGGATGTACGAGTGAACGCCGCCCTTGCGAGCCCGGGACTTGACTTCTTCGCTGGTTACTCGCCCAGTCCCCTTGCAGGATGGGCAAATTTCCACAGCTTCTCGGAGGTATCTTTGCCGGGCGGCATCGCTTTGAGGCTCAGTCATCGGAATTTGCGGCCTTGACGCAATATGTACTCACTAGATACCGTACAATGTACCCACTGGTGCCTGTTCTGTCAACGTAGGAGGTCATATGCCGCAGTCTTCCGTGGACAGGGTCGTGGCCAAAAATTTGAAGCAGTGTCTCGAGGCTAGCGGAAAATCGGCCTATGCCGTGGCCATGGCCCTTGGGCATTCTCCCAATTGGCTTTACCGCGTAATCAACGGCCAATCGGGTATATTGCTCCCGACCCTGAGAGAGGTCGCGGAGGAACTCGGGGTCACGGTGGGCTCTCTGGTTAACCCACCGGATGAGCAGAATAACGGCGGCGTTGATGTCGTGGAATTGGTGGAGGTAGGGGCCGCTCCTGATTCAGGGGCGCTCAAATACGACGAGACCTTCAAACGCAGGTTGGCTCTGCCGCGGGCGCTACTTGGGGAATTGGCGACACGCCCTCAGGTATGTCAATTCATGTGGATCATAGGGGACGCAATGGCCCCTACGCTGCCGGAGGGATCCCTTGTTTTGGTTGACCGGCTCAGTCGGGAATGGCTGGACGGGAAAATCTATGTGATGGAAACGGAATTCGGTCTGGTGGCCAGGAGGGTGAAGCTAGACGCAAATATCGGTTGGGCTATAATGGAGCACGATGGTGAAGATGCCGCGCCCATACCGCCCATCGGAAGAGTAAATACGATCGGCCGGGTCCGAAAAGTCCTGGCGGACCTGTAATTAAAGCAAATAGTGACCTCAGTCCTATTCAAAAAAGGGGGCAGTGCACCTGGCATTTCGTATCTGAAATGGCCTGAATTGGGTTGGTTTCTCACAACGGTCCTGATAAGACCGAGGTCGTTGGTTCGAGTCCATCCAGGCCCACCAAATCAGGCTATAGTTGACGGTAGACGGTACCCTTTTGTGGCTAGTGTTGCCATCCGCCCTTATGACATGATCTCAATTGTTGGACCATTTTTGTGCCGCTCCGGCCAACATCGGGCTCGCTCCAGTTTGTCCAGAATCCTCAATTGGACTCCGGAGCGAATATCTGAGGTTGGGGCACGGAGCGCTAAGGTGAGGTCCGAGCCGGCGTTTCCGAATCGATCTCAGAGCATCCTCCACGGTTGCAGGCGGCTATCCAGTAGTAGTTTCGCTCCTCGTTGGGGTCGGGGTGAAGGTAGTTGGTCTCGGTCACGTCGAGAGCCAATTCCTCGCAGAAGCGCGGGCTGCCGTCCACGTTCAATGAGCAGTTGGAATCAAAGAAATCGCTAAAGTAGACCTTGTAGTAGTCCGCCCCTTCGGCGGCATCCCAGCTGACCCTTACAGCCGTTCCTTCCCAGGTGTACATGGCGTTTGATCGAGCCTCGGGTCTGGCAACAGCCGGTGCAGCAGGGTTTTCGGAATCGACCGCCGAACAGCCTCCTGCGCTGCAGGCCACGACCCAGTAATAGTTGACTACGCCGCCAGTGCCGGCGTGCAGGTATTCCGTTTCCGTCAAGCTTGTAGCAAGCTGTTCACAGAAGGTCGGTGTGCCGTCCCTTCTTACCGAACAACTGGAATCGAAGAAACTATCGTGGTAGACCTCGTAGTATTCCGCGTTCTCCACTCTTTCCCAAGTGATCAGCGTCCCTGTCTCCTCAAAAGCATACCTCAGGTTGCCTGGAACTGAAGGCGTCGCGTCTAGGGGGCTGGGGGTCGGAGGCTCGGGAGTGGGAGGAGCGGTCCGGGTAGACGAGGCTATGGCAGTCGGGGCGGCCGTCTGTTCCGCTGGCCGGGTGGGCGCAGGCGAAGGTGTAGACATCCCGCCGCTTGGGGTCCCGTCAGGCAGGCGATTTATGAACCAGCTGTCGTCGAAGTTGGCGTAGGCCAGGAATTCGTCCTGCACTATTGACTCTTCGCTGCAGATGTCCCCGTAACAGGCCTCACCATCTCTGACTTCGAAAATGCTGGCGCCGGTCTGTCCGCCGGGAGCGTCGACGAAACAGGAATCTCCCGGTTGGAGGTCGATCGCCATCTGGCACGGTCCACCGAACGTGGGCCCGCCGGGTTGGTCTGCTGTAAGCGTTGCTGGATTCTCGGTATCAACTTGAGAGCATCCCTCACTGTTGCAGGCCACGACCCAGTAATAGTTGACTACGCCGCTAGTAGTGCAACAGCGTAGGATTGATAGATAATTAGCTGTGGTATTGCCGGGACACGTCAAAAGCTAAGGTGATGTTGGGAGGATGGGGATGCCAGCGAAGAGGTACCGGGTCAGTCTGAGTGTAGAGGAGCAACAGGAACTGAAGGGACTGGTGTCCCGGGGACGGACGGCAGCATATAAACAGACCCACGCCCGCATTATGCTGCTCAGCGATGAAAATCAAGAGCGCGGGGCGATGAAGGACGAGGAAATAGCCCGGGTCCTGAGGGTGGGGGACGCCACGGTGGGACGGGTGCGCCGCCGCTGTGTTGAGGAGGGAGTGGAGGCAGCCTTGGGACGCAGGGAGCAGGTCAACCGCCGCCCGAGGAAGCTGGACGGCCAAGGAGAGGCCCACCTGACTCACCTCGCTTGTAGCGAACCGCCGGAGGGCCGTGCCGGTTGGACGCTGCAACTGCTGGCTGACCGGCTGGTGCAATGTGAGATAGTGGACAGCATCAGCCCCGAGACGGTGCGCCAAACGCTGAAAAAAACGAACTCAAGCCTTGGCTGAAGGAGTGCTGGTGCATCCCGCCCAAGGCCAATGCCGAGTTCGTCTGTGCCATGGAGGACGTGCTGGAGGTGTATCACCGTCAGTTCGAGGACAACGAGGTGCTGGTGTGCCTGGACGAGACCAGCAAGCAACAGGTGAGGGAGACCCGCAGCCCCTTGCCGCCGCGTCCGGGGACTGCCATGGCCTACGATTACGAATACGAGCGCAACGGGGTGAGCAACCTGTTCATGCTGTTCGCGCCCTTGGAGGGGTGGCGGCGGGTGGAGGTGACGGACCAGCGAACCAAGGCTGACTGGGCCCGGGTGGTGCGACAACTGGTGGATGTGGACTACCCGGACAAAGGCCGGATAGTCTTGGTGATGGACAATCTGAACACCCACCGCCTCTCGTCCCTGTACGAGGCCTTCGAGCCTGCAGAGGCGAGACGCATTGCCGAAAAGCTGGAAATCCACTACACGCCCAAGCACGGCAGTTGGCTGAACATGGCCGAGATAGAACTGGGAGTGCTGGCGCGCCAGTGTCTGGACCGCCGGATACCGGACCAGCAGACATTGAAGCAGGAAACCAAGGCTTGGCAAGGGCAGCGGAACCACGACGCAATTCGGGCCAACTGGCGTTTCACCACCCAGGACGCGCGCATCAAGCTCAAGTCCCTCTATCCCTTAATTCAACACTGATGGACTACTAGGGCCGGCGTGAAGGTATTCCGTTTCCATCACGCTTGTAGCAAGCCGTTCACAAAAGGCGGGTGTGCCGTCCTTTCCTATCGAACAATTGGAATCAAAGAAATCGCTAAAGTAGATCTTGTAAACTAAAGCCAAGGTGGGATGTACATTTAAGTGGCGATGATGATCAGCCGGGTTGCGCGGGTTAATTCCTCTCATACGTATCTGGAGAATGACTCGTCCTCGTCGCTTGTCTCCCACCGTCTGCGCATTTCACCTTGGCTTCGGTTTAGTATTCCGTGTTCTCTACCCTTTCCCAGGTGAGCCTAGCACCCGAACCCTCCCAGGAGGCCGTTACGTTGGCAGGCGTTTCGGGAGAGGGGTCCGCTGAGATGGACAGGACATAGGTGCCCGTTGCATCCGATGCAGATACCGATATGTTGACTGTACCTGAAACGTCGGGGGTCCACCTTTCAGAAATCGGCGAGATTTCCGAGTCGGAAGTCCAGGTGTAGCCGGGGGGCTGAAACAAACTCAGCCTTAGGCGGGGCATGTGCTCCCAGGTTACTTCGATCAGGTAGTAATCTCCCGCCTCTGCCTGGAACTGGAACCGGTCGGTCTCGTCGGGTTCGTCCAGGGAACCTGCTACGCTTGATCCCTCAGGAATCTGTTCCCTCTCCGACGAGACAGGGCCAGTGCCTTCAGAGGGGACTACGCCGACGGTTTCGTCGTCGATGCAGCCGGCAGCGACCATACGAGAACGAACATCAGGGTCCATGCCACTGATTGCGGCCTCAATGGCGGGCTGATATTCAAGGGCGAGCGGGAACAGGGTGGTAAGGAGGAATTCGTCCTCTGATTGGCCTTGTGGGTTGCTCGAATAGTCATCCATCCTCTCGGCTACGGCCTTTTGATACTCCACGATGGCATCACGCCATCCTGCAACTTCAGCGGGCGGTTCCACGGACTCCAATCGCTCGGCCTGAGCCCGGAAGGAGGCAGCCATTTCATTCAGGGGGAGTTCATCGACCTCCGCTTCCTCCGTTTGCCCAATTCCGCAAATCGCCAGGTACTCGTCCAAGGAACTCCGCGAGCCTTCGTCCGCCCCGGCGACCGGAGTTGCGGTGGGCGAGTCGCGCCGGGGTGTATCCGTAGGACCCTCTCCGTCTCCCCCGCAGGCGACGAGAGTCAATAGCATGACCGTTATCGCAAGCAGGGCTGGCAGAGTCCGGCTGTCATTTCTTCGAATCATCAATCATTCACCACCCAGGAATAAAAGCAGGATTCCCGTACTCAAGTATCGGGGCGGTCTACAAATCCGCCCCTCCAGAAAAATGCCCAAAGCGACTGTTCTTACCAACTCCAGCGCAGCAGCGGAGGGGAATGCACTATTCGAGGCCATACTGCCCTTCGTCGGGCGGAGCCGTAAGGTTTGTTTGCACCCTGCCGGCAGGATTCATTCGTATGAACTCCTTGGGATTCACACGAACCTATCACTCGCTTTCGCGTTGCGTATACTTGCTGAATCGAGGATCGTGCTTGAATACGACGACACGAAACGCAGGCGCACGGCGCCCTAGAGCGAGAGTCAGGGCAGTAGCTCTCTTGATGAGTTCAGGCCTCAGGGTCTCGTTGTGGCTCAGGTGGTTCGTGGTGATCGCCTGGCTGGCCCAGCTTCATCACCATGTCGGGT
Organism: Dehalococcoidia bacterium; assembly: GCA_965262865.1. Classification (GTDB taxonomy): domain Bacteria; phylum Chloroflexota; class Dehalococcoidia; order Lucifugimonadales; family UBA3495; genus VXOI01. The sequence continues at coordinate 2,334,218 of OZ253565.1, read as the reverse complement.
TGGCCCAACCGGCGTACTTGTCGCACGCTCTCTCCGGCGCTCTTCTGTTGGCGGTCAACACCCTGGTCCTTTACCGTCTCGAGACGAAGCGCGGGGTTACATGGCGTTGGGCTCTGGCTCTAAGCGCCATGGACTTGGCATTGCTCACAGGTGGGCTGACCATCGCCATCGACTCCGAAGGCGCATATTTCGTTCTGTATTACCCGGCCCTTGCCATGTTTGCCGCAGTAATCTCTTCGTTCAAAGTGACCCTTGCGGCAACAACAGTGGTTGCGGCAGCACACGCGACGCTAAGCTTGTCGACCGGATCCGGCGGTGCCCTTGCAGTCCAGCCGGAGCCGCTTCTCCTGCTCAGCATTGTGGCGATGTACGCGGTTGTATTCGCTATCAGCCTCGTTTCCAGGTTCGAACGGAACAGATCATGGTTCGACCGTGTCAGGAGGAGAGAGGCCGTGGAGAAAGGGGAGGAACTGCAACAAGAACGAATCGAGCTTTCTCAGACCATCCACAACACCATTGCCCAATCTGCATACCTGATTGGACTTGGTATTGAGACCGCGGTAGAACTGGCTGACGGGCTGAACGACGAAGGCAAGGACGAATTGCTCGAAAAGCTGGAAGCTACTCTCGCCTTGTCTAGATCGACTATGTGGGACCTCAGGCACTCTATAAATATTGGCCCCATATTTGAGGGACGAGAACTTGGTCGCGTGCTGCGTTCTCACGCAGCGACTTTCAGCACTATCACATCGATTCCCACTGAAGTAGTTCAAGTTGGCGAGGAGCCGCCTCTCCCAATACTCACGCGGCGGCTTCTCCTATCCATTGCCCACAATGCCTTGAGCAACGCGCACCGACACTCCAACGCAGACAAGATCATCATAGAACTGTTCTTCGACGATAGCACGATTCGGTTATCTGTAGCCGACGACGGAATCGGGCTGCCGGGCGACTATTGCCTCCGCGGCCAGGGGTTCAGAAATATGCGAATGGATGCGGATCGGATCGGGGGGTGGCTGGAAGCAGGGCCAGGTGAATCCGGACGCGGCACGACCGTTGCATGCGTGGTTCCACTAGCCTCAGACAATGGAGGGCCATGATTTGACTCCTACCGTGCTTACCAAGGTAATGCTTGTAGACGACCATGAGCTTATGCGCGACGGACTCCGCGAGGCCCTAGAGCGTTCCGGGGAATTCGAAGTCGTTGGGGAAGCCGCGGACGGCGATTCGGCAGTAAGGGAAGCGGTGGCATTGAAACCCGACGTAATTATTATGGACGTGATCATGCCGGTTAAGGATGGGATAGAGGCATGCCGCGAAATTATCAATGTTCTCCCCGAAACCCGCGTGCTGATGTTTACAGCCTCACCCGAGGAGGACGCAGTGGTGGAATCATTCGCGGCGGGTGCTACGGGCTACCTGGAGAAGTATTCCGGGAAGGAGCACCTGCTTCGCACGGCGCGTGACGTTGCCAAGGGGGAATATCGAATACCCAATGAGGCCGTGAAGCGCGCCTTCTCTGATATCCGATCAGGGGCGTCTCAAAGTGCCGAGCAAAATACCCCCAAACTGACCGACAGAGAGCGGGAAATTCTCACCCTGTTCAGCCAGGGCCTTACGTACGCCGAAATTGCCGACATCCGCGGTAATAAATGGGTGACAATCAGGAACGCGATCTATGGCATTCAAAACAAACTCGGTATCGCCACGAAGCGGGAATTGGTGGTGTGGGCGGTGCGCAACGGGCTGCTAGATGACTGGGAGTTAGGAAGCTGATTCCGGGAACGGCGCCAGCAACAGCAGGAAGTTCCGACAAAACCTGTATAAGCGGGTTCAGCCTTCGGCGTAAGTCCCCGAATGACTTCCGGGTCAGTCCAAGGACAATACATGAATTGCACGAATGGCCCAATACGTTTAGCCAGAGTTCTGACACCCTCAACGATGGTCCTGCTGGCCCTACTGGCGATACTGTCCTGCGGCGATTCAACAGGGGAGCCGGTGCCTTCGCCCACGCCGCGCTCGGTCCTGTTCGCCACTCCACCCTCCGCCGCTTCCACGGGCGCTGATGACGAGTCGGGCTCTGACATCACGGTCGAGCTAAACCAGACCGCCACCCCCTATCCGACATCCACCCCTTATCCGACAGCTACGCCCTACCCAACAGCGACGCCGCACCCTGTAGCGGTGGGTTCGGGTGAGCAGACGTCCGGCCCCGGTCCCTCCATTCCTGAAGTAACGACAGTCGCTCCCCAGGCTGGGCCAACCATTCGGATCGCCATTCCGAAGAAGTCGGAGGTGAAGCACCCCAAGGCTGACTCCGCGATCAACAGCCTGGTGGAGAGAGTTGAGGCCGGTGAAATCACCGCGCAGGAGGCCGCCGAGGAAGCTCCGCTGCACCGGGGAGAGTCCGTAGGAGTGATCATCCTTCTGTCCGGCAATGTTGGCGGCGTGGTCGCTTTCCTGGAGGCCAACGGAGCGTCGAACATCAACGCAGGGGAGGACTACATCGAGGCGTTCGTGCCGGTCCTCCTTCTGGGCCAGGCCTCCGAACAGCCAGGGGTGTTGCGGGTGGACCAGATACAGCCGCCTGGCGAGACCCAGAGAACGCCGGAGGTTACCGGTCAGGGACCAGGCGTGCACGGCTCGCATGCCTGGAACGGCGCGGGCTACTCGGGACAGGGCATCAAGGTGGGAGTGATTGACCGCGGCTTTTCAGGGTTTTCGGACATTATGGGGTCCGAGGTTCCAGCAACGATTGAGGCAAGGTGCTATATCTGGCTGGGCCAGCATTCTCAGGACCTGGCAGACTGCTCAGAAGGAGGCACCCACGGCACCGTTGTTTCCGAGTCGGTTTTGGACATCGCCCCCGAGGTGACGCTGTACATATCCGACCCTCAGTCGCTATCGGAGATGAGGGACGCCGTTGACTGGATGATCTCCGAAGGGGTCTTGGTGATCAACCACTCAAGACTCTGGGCATTTGACGGACCAGGAGATGGCACCTCCCCTTTATCCATCAGCCCGCTGAACTCCATTGACCGGGCGGTTTCGGCGGGCATTGTCTGGGTCAACGCTGCTGGTAATCAAGCCCAGGGGACGTGGTTCAAGCGCGGCCCGTTGGATTACACCACCGATACCATTGACGGCGAAGAGGTCAGGTTTCTCAGGTTCTCGGGCTCCGAAATCAGGAACACAAATTCATACATCGGGGGCCGGCTGGAGTTGCGGTGGGAAGATGAGTGGGGTGGGGCTGAAACCGACCTAAACTAAAGCCAAGGTGAAATACGCAGTTGCACAGGGTAAATTTGTGAAGGAACTGGGTTAGCTGGTCTCGGGAGTTACGAGGGGTTGGTGATGGGCGTGAGGGAGATAGACCGGTGTCTGGAACAGTGGCGGATGGAAGTCAAGGACTTGCGACAGCGGATGATCCTGGCGCCGACGCCCAGGGAGCGGGAGAGGTGGTACGCCGTGCTGCTGCTGGCCCAGGGCTGGACGGCAGCGGCCACGGCGGAGACTCTGGAAAGGGACCCACACACTATTGGCCGATGGGCGTCGGCCTTCGGCGAGGGAGGGCCTGCAGCCCTGATATTCGAGCAGACCGGTGGTTCCCCCCCGCCCTTGACCAAGCGCAGCAGGAGGAATTGAAAGAGGCGGTGCAACAGCCTCCCGCTTCGTCGGGCATCGGTATGGCCAACTGGTATTGGAAGGTGGTGCGGCGGTTTGCCTCGGAGCGCCTCGGCATTGAGTTGAGCCGCAGCAGTTGCCTGAACTGGATGCACCGCTTGGGATTTGCCTTCAAGCGGCCCAAGAAGCGGTTGCTCAAGGCTGATGAGGCCAAGCGGGAGGCTTTCGTGGCGGAGTACGCCGTCCTGAGGGAGGAGGCCCAACGGACTGAAGCCAGGATATTCTTTGCCGACGAGGCCCACTTCCGGGCGGACGCGGAACTGCGGGGCAAGTGGGTGCTGAAGGGCCAGCCTGCTTTGGTGGACTCGACCAGCCCGCGGTATGGGGAGAAGGCCAACTACTATTCGGCGGTGTGCCTGGAGACGGGTGAGGTGGAATGGATGGAACTGGAGGGCAACAGCAACAGCGGGACCTCGGTTGCCTTCCTGAAGCAACTGAGGGAAAAACATCCAGAGCCGATGCGGGTCATCTGGGACAACGCGCCGGCCCATCGTGGCGAGGCGGTGCGGGAATATCTGCGGACGCCCGGACTTGACCTGCGGTTGGTGAACCTGCCGGGGTACAGCCCGGACTTCAACTCCGATGAGGCGGTCTGGGGCTGGGCGAGAGAGGAGGCGACGGGCAATCTCTGCCTGGGCAGCAGGGCGGCGGTGCAGGAAAGGGTCGGCAACTTCCTGGCCGGGCTGGCCAGCCGGAGAGACGAGGTGAGGCGCCGCTGCCGGACGGTACTGCAGTCACGGGCCGAAGCACTGCTGCCGAATTCCCAGCACGATTCCTCGCCTCAGGCAAATGCACATCCCACCTTGGCTTTGGTTTAGATGCTGAATGGCCACCTTGACCGTGGAGACGCTGCCGGCGTCGATGGCGTCGGCGATCTCCCGGTGGGTGCGTTCGGACAGCCCGTGGTCATCGCTGAAGTGGGCCAGGGCGATGTAGACGGCCCAGGCGGGGATGTTCAGGCCGGGGCCGCTGTTGAGAGCGTACCGGACCACGTGGTCAGGGCCTGCGGGAATCGGCGATCCTGCCCCTGATATTGTTGCGCCGTCGATGGAATTGGGGTAAACTCCGTTAGTCATGGGAGATGTCGAACTCCTATGATAAGTTATCTGGTTCGCATAACGCCGTTGATGTTTCGAATTGTCAGGCGGCGTTTTTGCGTCACTCAGCTATGTTCGCCGGTCTCTCGACCGGGTTGTGCTGGGATCGGGGCTTCGCCCTGGGTTGTCGAGGCCCAGGTGGTTGCTCCGGTCCCGCACTGGTTCTACGAGCGGGGGTTAACCTGGCGTTTCAGGCAACAAAAAAGACACCTCGTCTTTGCGCCGAGGTGTCTGACTTGATATACTGAACGCATCCAGTAGGAGCTTTGATTTACGCTCACTGGCTGGCTGTTCGGTGTTAGGTGCAGCACCGTCGGCCCTTGTTTAGCCGGACAGCGACAACTGTCCGACTTTACTTATACCACACTCGTTATGTTTTGTCTTTTCTCAGCTTTGGCCCAAGCTCAGTGCGGGGTGAAAGACCGAATAACCGGGGTGCCGGGGGTGTTCGGATGCTGATGGGTAGACCAGTGGGCCTGTGCTTCACGACGGGTCGGGGGCGAGTGGCTGGGGGATGGGGCAGCAGCTGGACGATGTCCGCGAAGTCGGGTTTATATCTCCTGTGGGTATAGCCTGGTCATTATAGGTGGTCTATGATCAGCCGCTCCAAGAAGGCTCCGGCCATCCGCTCCACCCGCCCCTTTGCCTGGGCAGGAGCAATTTCAGCGTGTCGGCGCTCACCACGCGGCGGCCGGTGTCCCCGACCCATCACCCGGTCGGTGCCTCCTTGGACCTGCTCCACGTCTCCCGATATCAAAGCGGCGGCCTCGCTCACACGCAACCTGGCGTTCCCGCATCAGGCCGATCATCGCAACGTCCAACTCGCCCCGCTTGCGGGCGCTTCCAACTCGTTCCATCCGGTCGCGTCCTCCGCGCCACGACACGCAGGAAATGGTGTGAACGGAGGCACTGGGTGACCTCTCATAAAGGATGTCAAGGGTGTCAAGAAATTGGGCTATTGGGGTGTCGAAGTTCAGCGTAAATGTCACTCGATTAGTCTGCGATGTTATCAGATGACGACGTTGAGGAAATCACCCGGGATTGTTGAGTTGGGGGACCTTCGAGATACAGGTACTTCTTGATGCTGCCCCTGTGGATTCCCAATTCCCGCCCGATTGCCTGAAACTACATCCCCTTGCGACGGGCTTTTTGAATCTCCTTCCACCTCTCCTTCTGAAGGAACGTCGGCTTGCGCACAGAGATCGCTGCAGGTTTAACGGCTGTGGCCACACCGTCAATGATCATACTTGTGCCATTCTCGTCCTCTGCCCGTGAGTGCAGTGGTCGAGAGTTTCTAAACCAAAGCCAAGGTGAAATGCGCATTTGAAGAGTACCTGGCGACGGGGGCGGACTGACTTCACCGTGCGGACGGGAGAGCTTTACTTGGCAGCGCTGACCTGCTCTCGTCATTTTAGAAATGTAGATCCCACCGTGGCTTTAGTTTAGACAGCGTTCACCCAAGCCGTCGACACCGGAGGGCGGGACGGGAACACTTGCAGAACGCCCCCGTGGCCGTTTCGGGGAATTACGGGGCTGGGCGGCGCCTTCTGGGCAGCAATGATGCGCCTTTCATGCCGCACCGACAGCCGGCCGGCCAGTCCCTCCAGGACTTCTACAGCCGCCCCGGCATAGCTGGGGCGTTCCCGCCCTGGCAGCAACTGCAGGGTATGCAGCTGGAACCTCACCGTGTTCTCCCTGGCCGCTTTTCCGCGGTGCTTGAAGCACATGATCTGATCCAGGCACAGCTCCGGGCCCAGAGCAAGTGCTTTACCGCATCGAAGCTGATTGCCCCCAACCTGAGGGCGTCCTTGTCGGCTGCGTGCACTTCCTGTCTGGGAGAAGGTTTCCAGCAGGCTGAGCACCTGTACATACTCACGCTTGCCCCTTGCGTTCCGTCCGGGACTCCGGCAGACGCCTCAGCGTGCCGAACTCCTCGGGGAGGTCCCATCCCTGCAATGGAGCGGCCTGGTCCAGGGCGCCCGTCTTCCGCTCCAGCAGCGGCAGGTAGTGGATGGGTCGTAGACGAAATCGTCTCGCTCATAGGAGCGTGGGTGCCTGGCGATAACCTCGGACCCGCAGCTGATGACCGCCTGGCACACGTATGCGCTCACCAGCACGTCGCGTTGTCCGTAGGCAACTGGGACCGAGCGGCCGTTGGTCCTGCACCTTACCAGGGAGTGAACTCACCCGGCCCGCCTGCCTTTCGCAGGCGTCGTAGGGCGCATCAGGCAGGGGCAGCAATACATCCATGTCCTGCTCCATCCGTTGACCGATGGTCTCCGTATGTCCCCTGAGCTGGGCGTCCACTCGTTCCAGGCATCGCCGCTCCAATTAGGCATTGAGCGCATCGAAGCTCTCGAAGGACGGCACCGGCACCAGGAAGTTGCGCCGCACGTACTCCACCAGGCCTTCCATCTTGCCCTTGTCGTTGCCCTTGCCGGGGCGGCCGAACCGGTCCTCGAACAGGTAGTGAGACTGGAGCTCGGTGAAGGCGCGGGTGCGCTTGCGCCGGCCGTCTCCCGATATCTTCGCCACGGCCAGCCTGGTATTGTGTAGAGGATGCCCTGGGGCACTCCGCCCAGAAAGGCGAACGCTGATACATGGCCGTCCAGGAGGCCTCGGTGGTCTCCGCCGGGTAGGCCTTCACGAAGCAGCCGTCGCTGTGGGGCAGGTCGATGACGAAGCAGTGGGCCTTCCGCTCGCCGCCGATGACCACCAGGCCCTCCCCGAAGTCGCACTGGGCGTGTCCCGGATCAGGGGACACGGGCACGAACCTCTCTCTGCTCTGACGGCGATTTTCCCGCACGTAATCCTTGACAGTGGTGTATCCGCCGTCGAACCCGTACTCGTCCCTGAGCCGCTCGAAGATGCGCTTGGCGGTGTGGCGCTGTTTCTTGGGGCGAGCGAGGTCGTCCTCCAGGGTCCGGTCGATGACGCCGGTGCAGGGCTTCAACTCGGGCTTTCTAGGGGAGACTGTCGGCGATAACCCGGCGGGGCCGAATAGGCCAGCATTTAGCGCACGGTGTCCCGGTGCAGACCGGACACCCGGGCTGCTTCCCGCATGCTCATCCCTTCCACCATCACCGCCTGGCGAACCCGTAGATATACGTCCACCTTGTATATCCCTCGCACCATCCATGGGGTCGGCTACAACCCTATGAATGATGGCAGGCGGTACACTATTAGGTCGCCGATACTCAGCAATCTTCCGCCCACATGGCCCACTTTATCTCCGCCGTTTGCAGGCGGTCATGTCGTTCCAGAAGCTGTCGTTCTCAGGGTGCCGGTGCAGGCGTTCGATGAGGTTGTCCTTGGAGACGGGGGTGGCGGCGAAGGCTTGCATTGCGTTTCCTCTGGGAATGGCGGGTTGGGGTTCGGGGGACGGGTGGATGAGGGGGTGTTACGGCGTGGTGGGGCGCGGCAGGAAGCGGGACTCGGTGACCTGGGTGTCGCCGATTTGGCGTTTCAGGAGTGTGATGGCCGCGGAGTGGTGCCAGGAACCGGCGGTGCTCGCGCAGGCGTCTGCGAGGACGACGGGCCTGATGTTGTGGTCGAGCAGCGTGAGGGCAGCGGCCGTGACGCAGGCGTCGGTGTCGATGCCGCAGATGTGGATCTCAGTTATGTGGTTCTCTCGCAGCCGGTCGATGATGTCGGTGCGTGCGAGAGAGTAGCCGGGCTTTGGGACGGTTACGACGTGGGCGAGGGGGTGAAGGCGTAGCTGGTCATGTAGTAGAGGGGCGCTTCTGCTTTGGGCATTGGTTTGTCCTCGTGGTTTGGCGTCTTGTTGTATAGCTGTATAGCAGAATAGCGGTATATGGCAATTGCAGGATAGTAGAGCCGAGGTGTTGCGGGAACGGTCGGGATCGGCGTAGCTGGAGATACAGGGTGGCCGCTGATTGTGCTACCATCGTGGTTGGTGGCGGTTCAAACGCGGCTGACTTGGGGGTGTTGCGCGTGGAAGTAAAGGCTGTCTGTGTGGCTGTTTGTTCCCTGAAGGGGGGGACGGGTAAGACGACCCTGGCGTTCAATCTGGCGGAGCGGGCGCAGGCCTACGGGTTGCGCCCGCTACTTGTTGATTGCGACGTGCAGGAGGCGAGCGTGGGGTTTCACCAGATGGGGGGTGAGGAACGGGAGTGGCCGGTGCAGCGGGGCGCGGTGAGCCAGGGGGGGCTGGAGCGGATACTGGGGGCGGCCCGGGGCGGGGGACACGATTTCGTGATCTGCGACCTGCCGGGGCAGGACACGTCCTTCCTGAACCGGTTTCTCTCGGAGATGGACGTGGTGCTGTCCCCGGTGGGGCCGGGTCCGGCGGACCTAATGTCGGCGTGCGGGTTGCTGTTCTCGATGCAGAACACCAGCGTCAATCTGGTCTTCGTGCCGAACGCTGTGGGCCCGGGGCGGGCGCGGCTGGTGGAATTGCAGGATACGCTGTCCGACCGGGGCGGCCGGGTGAGTCCGGTGGTGGTGAAGCGCCTGGTGGTGCATATGGACGCTCTGCGGTCCGGGCTGGGCGTGTGCGAGTACGCACCGGAGTCGGGGGCGGCGGCGGATGTTGATTCGCTCTGGCAGTGGATGGTGCTGGAGGTGGCGGACCGGCGTGAGGGGCGGAACGGGAGTGCAGGCTAGGCTGCTGGTGGGGCGGTCGTCAGGATAGAGACGGGAGGTATTTGGAGTGACGCAGCAGAATGGTACCGGTAGACGGCGGGGAGGCGGCAGCGCGCGGGGGAGGCCGGATCTGGTCGTGCCAGGGGAACGGCGGGAGCCGGAGGAGGGTGTGGAGCTGCGCGCGCGGGGGAGCATGGAGGACGGTGGCGCGGCGGTGACGGTGGTGCCGGAGACGGGGGAGATCGTGGGCGGAGGCGGTGACGTGCGGCCGGTGGGTACGATCAGCGGCGGGCGGAAGAAGTCGGCTGGGGGTGCAGGCCGTGTGTCGGTCAACTTCCGGATGGACCCGGCGGTTCATTTCGCGATGAAGCTGTTGGTCTTTGAGACGGGTCTTGACCAGCAGTACCTGATCAACCTGGCCATTCGTCAGCTGTGCAAGGAACACGGGCTGGACCCGGACGCGATCCGCGAGGGAAAGGGCTATACGGTGTCGTTTCCGGGCAGTGGCGGCGAGGACGACTGAGCGTTCACTGTCTGGCGTCCAGGGTGAGAGGGTTGGCCTCGCGGTGGTCGAAGAAGACGGTCATGGTCTCGACCGGTTGGTTGTCGTTGTCGGTCTCTTCCTGCAACTCCGCAGAGGTGGCGTGGACGTCCAGATCTCGAGCCAGGTCGGAGAGTTGGTCGACCGCGCGGTTGAAGTCTGCGATGGTCGGCATGGTGGATGGCTCCCGGGGGTTGATTTGGGGCGCTGGCTACCGGTCCGCACCCCGCCAAGCCCGACGCCACCCCTCAGGACGTGATGAGACACCTCACGCTGCTTGCCACCACCATCGCGGACAGGCACATGATCGGACTGGCCTACGCCGAAACCGACGGAGCCGACGCCCCGGCGCTCCACGTCGACGCTACGCCCCGAGACCCCGATTGGACCGGCATCAGCCCCCTCTGGCAGAGATTCAGGGACGCCGTCGCCGTAGTCCTAAACCGAAGCCAAGGTGAAATTCGCAGGGTGATGCGGTAAATTTGCGGAGGAACTGGGTAAGGCCGATATGGGATTTGGGAGGGGGTGGGCATTCGGCCGGTCCTGTATGGGCTGGGTTGGTTGGCACCGGGGGCGGTTCCGTTCGGGTGAAAGGTCAGACGTCGAGTTTCTGCACGCTGCGGGCGTAGGTCTGAATGAAGCTCTTGCGGGGTGCGACAACCTCGCCCATCAGTGTGCTGATGACGGTGTCGGCGTCAGGTTCGTCCTCGATGGTGACCTTGAGCGTGTGGCGGACTGCGGGGTCCATGGTGGTCTCCCAGAGCTGCTCGGGGTTCATCTCGCCCAGGCCCTTGTAGCGCTGGAGGGTCGGCGGCCGGGAGTATTTGAGGAGCATCTCGTCCTTTTGCTCGTCGGTGTAGGCGTAGGCCACGCGGCGGCCCTGGCGGATCTGGTATAGGGGTGGCTGGGCGATGTAGAGGTATCCCTGGTCTATGAGGTCCTTCATCCGGCGGAAGAAGAATGTGAGCAGCAGGGTGCGGATGTGGGAGCCGTCTGCGTCGGTCATTATGATGATGCGGTGGTAGCGTGCCTTGGTGGGGTCGAACTCCGAACCCTCGCCGGCGCCGATGGCCGTGATGAGGCAGCGTATCTCCTCGTGGCCGAGGATCTTGTCGGGGCGGTCGAGCACGCGTTCTACGTTGAGTATCTTGCCCTTGAGGGGCAGTATTGCCTGGAAGTGGCGGTCGCGGCCCATCTTCGCGGATCCGCCGGCGGACTCGCCCTCGACGATGTAGAGCTCGGACTTGGCGGGGTCCCGTTCGGAGCAGTCGGAGAGCTTGCCGGGCAGTGAGCTGCCGGTGAGGGCGTTCTTGCGCTGCACCAGGTCGCGGGCCTTGCGGGCGGCGTCCCGGGCCTGCTGGGACGTGAGGCACTTCTGGAGTATGCGCTTGGCGGCGTCGGGGTTCTCGTCGAGCCAGAGCTGCAGGTTCTCGCCGAGTATGGTGGTGACGATGCCCTGCATCTCGGGGTTGCCGAGCTTCTGCTTGGTCTGACCTTCGAACTGGGGGTTGGGCAGCTTGACGGAGATGGCGGCGGTCAGTCCCTCGCGGACGTCGGAGCCCTCGAGGTTGGGGTCGGATTCCTTGAGTACGCCGTACTTGACGGCTGCGAGGTTCATGGCCCGGGTGAGGGCGGCGCGGAATCCCGCCTGGTGGGTTCCACCCTCGGGGGTGATGATGCAGTTGGCGTAGGACCGGACGTTTTCGGAATAGCCGGCATTGTACTGGAAGGCTATCTCGACGGTGTTGCCGTCGATCTCGCGTTCGCAGTGGTACGGCATGGGGTTGATGGTCGTGCGGCCGCGGTTTTCCGCCCTGACCATGTGGGTGAGGCCCGAGTCGAAAAAGTAGGTGCGTTCGATGTCGCCCTGGCGCTGGTCGGTGTGCCATGGGGATTCGAAGACTATCTCGAGGCCCTTGTTGAGGTAGGCGGTGTCCTTGAAATGGTTGGCGAGGTCGTACTCGATGGTGCTGAATATTTCGGGGTCCGGCAGGAAGGTGATGGAGGTGCCGCGCTGGGTGGTCCGGTCGCCCCTGCGGAGGGGGCCGGTGGCGATGCCGCGTTCGTAATCCTGGTGGTGGACGCGGCCTTCGCGGTGGATCTCGGCGCTGAGGTGGCTGGAGAGTGCGTTGACGACGGATGCGCCGACGCCGTGCAGGCCTCCTGAGACCTTGTAGGCGCCGCCGCCGAACTTGCCTCCGGCGTGGAGAACGGTCATGACGGTCTCTAGGGCGGTCTTGCCGGTCTGGGGGTGGATGTCGATGGGGGGATGCCGCGTCCGTTGTCCCTGACGGTGATGTGGCCGTCCTGGGCGATGGACACGTTGACGTGGGTGGCGAACCCGGCCATTGCCTCGTCGACGCAGTTGTCGGCTATCTCGACGATCAGGTGGCGGAGGCCGGTGGGACCGGTGGACCCGATGTACATGCCCGGGCGCAGCCGGACTGCCTCCAGGCCCTCGAGGACCTGGATCTGGTCGGCGTTGTAGTCGTCCCTGTCGGGCGCGTGCTGGGCGCGGCGCTTGGCTGGCTTGGAGGGTGCTGCGGGGGCGTCGGCCGCGGCGGGATCTTGATCGGCTGGGGGTGCGGGTGCGGGGCCTGGTGGCGGGGTGGGGACGGGCCGCGGCGGTGGTTCGGATATGACGTCGGAGGGGTCGTCGGCGATGGCGACGGGAGCGGTATCGGGTGCAGGGTCGCTGTCGGTGGCTGCGGTGGTGACGTCGGGTGGCCGGACGTCGGCGTCCTGGGGCGGCGGTGGTTCGCCGAAGAGGCTTGCCTGCATGGTGTGGCGCTCCTGGATGTGAGTTGGCTGGTTTATGTAGAGTGGATCGGCGGAATGGTAAGTCATCATATGGCTAGGATAGTACCATCGCAGCTTTGGGCGATTGTCGGATTCGTGCGCAGATTATGGCATGTTGAAGTCGGCGGGAGTGTTTGAGAAAGGGGGCTGGGTCAGAGGGGATGTACCCAGAAAACGCGCTTGTCGGCGTTGGCGTTCTGGTGGCGGCGGAGTATTTCGCCGGTGAGGTAGCGGCCGAACTCGTGCATGTCGTAGCCGCGGGCGTCGCTGGGACGGAAGTATTCGGCCTTGACGTCTGCGGCGCTGATCGGGGCGTTGGCGATGAGCTTGGACTCGAGGACAATTTTGGCCTGGTCGAGGGCCTGCTTGGCCTGCAGACATTGGGCTGCGGCTTCGAAGGCTTCCTGATCGTGATCCGGGGGGATGGCGGCGCCCCGGACTAGGGGTTGGAGCTCGTCGAGGAGGCGGTCGGACCAGCATATCTTCCGGAAGGGGCAGTAGGAGCAGGGGTCCTTGTTTGGGTCGTCGTAGGGCCGGTCGGGGGGCTGGCCCTCGTTGTTGGTGTGTACGGCGAGGGCCAGGCGCAGGACTCCGCGGTCGCTGAGGTTGGGGTTCCATTTTATGCGCTCGGGGGGCAGTAGACGTCCCTTGCGGGAGATGAAGGCGGGGTGGTTGTGAGCGATGAATATTGCGGGGGGGTCGGCTTCCAGGGCGGGGCCGGAATATCTGGGCCGGGGTGGCCTGCACGGTGTTCAGCTGGCCGACGGCGACGGTGCGGATGGGTGCGGGCGCGAAGTCGTCGCTGATGGGCATGACCATCAGGGTTTCCTCCTGGAGTGAGCCGAGGTGGGGGATGAAGATTGCGGCGGCGTTGCTGGGATTGTTGGCGTGTAGGGGGCTGTCCTGGAGTTCCTCGGCGGAAAGCCGGAGGTGCAGCTGCAGGATGGCCTGTAGCCTGAGTGGGGTGGCGCCGGTGAGCGCCTTCAGGCCGCCATGGTGGGAGAGGAGCGAGTCGAATCGTCCTGGTACCTGCGCCAGTCCTGGTCGTACTCGCCCAGGAGGGCCAGGGTGAGTAGCTCTGAGTCTGTTAGCGAGCCGATGCCGGGGGTTGTGGCCCGTTGGACGGCCGAGAGGGTCTGGCGGGTGGTGGACATCGGATGTGGGGACTCCTTGGGAGATGGGGGACTAAACTAAAGCCAAGGTGGGATGTACATTTAAGTGGCGATGATGATCAGCCGGGTTGCGCGGGTTAATTCCTCTCATACGTATCTGGAGAATGACTCGTCCTCGTCGCTTGTCTCCCACCGTCTGCGCATTTCACCTTGGCTTCGGTTTAGTATAGGGATGCGGGGCTGCCCCCGATTACGGGTTTGGTCCTGACGGGTGGGGTTCAGATTGAGAGCGCTGTGGCGGAATAGGATTCGGCGCCGCAGTTCAGGCAGGATGAGTAGTGGTCGTTGGCGGCGGTGTCGAAGAAGAACTCGAGTGTGCCGGTCTTGCACTTCTTGCAGGAGCCGGTGGCGTACTTGTGGGTCTTATTCAGCGTGGAGCAGCTTAGCGCGTGGGGGTTCTCATCGTCGCGGAGCACACGTTGTTATAAAGCATGAGGTCCTTCCTTGCGTTTGGGTTTGTGTTTTTGGTGTTGCGGGTACGGTGAGTTCTGCCGTGGCGCTGTCGTTACTTGAGGAGGTTCAGGGCGGCGACGAAGACGCCGAGGGCGACCAGGGGGGCCCTAGATGGTGCTGGATTGGATGAGGCCCTTGAGTGTATTGTTCGAGCGTTTCATTGCATTTGCTCCTTTTGGGGGGATTTGGGATACGGTGCGGGGGTGGCTTGGAGGAGCGCGCAGCCCTTTCCGGGATCTGTGGCCGGAGGGCGTGTGCTCGCTTTTTGGCCTTGTTTTTTGACGCAGGAGGGGGGGTGTCCTAGGCTGCCAGTGGCTCCGGATCTGTGTTGCCCCGAACATGGGTAGCTGTGTGAATTACTAGAGGACTTGTGAAGTGTCTGTATTGCTAGAGGTCAGAAGAGATGGATATAAGTAGAGTGCTATGGCTGTATAGCTGTATAGCCAAATAATTAAAGATGTGTATGGCGGCAGGGTGGTGTTGCGGGCAGGGTGTGTTGCGCTATGTAGGGGTTGCTGGGTGGAGGGCTGGCGGGGGGCCGGAGTGGGGAGCCCGGGCGGGGATGCGGGGAGGTGTGATTTGGGTTCTCGGAGTCGGGGAGCTCGTGCTGCAGGACGACGGTGGAGCCGTTGGGGTAGGTGAAGTGCGGTGGGTTCTCCTGGCGGGTCAGGGGGGGCGCACCGAGGCCATGGCCTCGGTGGCTAGGCGGGACCGGGGCATTGGTGTTTTCTCGGGGATTTGAGGCTGAAGGGTCGGGGAGGGCGGGCTAGAACGGGGGCTTGAAGCCCTCGCGGTTGGTGCCGACAGAGGCGCCCATTTCCTCCAGCTTGGGTTTGATGCGCCGCAGGCCGTTGATGTAGGCGCCGCGGTAGGCGTTGGTCGTCTGGCGCTCGGTGGCGTCCTTCGGCAGCTGGTGGAGCTGACGGGCGATGTCGAGGGCCTGTATGCGGGTGGCGGCGCCGACCTCTTGGCCGTTCTGCTTCTGGACGTGAAACGGCTGGATGATGAACCTGCGGACGCCGTGCTCGAACGCGTCCTGGAGGACCTCGAGGGTCTGTTGGTCGCGCTCCTTGGAGATGCCGAGGTCGACCGAGAGGGTCATGGTGATGCAGGCGCCGATGCCCGACTGTGCGATTGCCTTGATGGCGTCTAGGCGTTTCTGGGCCGACGGGCAGCCGCGTTCGAAGGCCTTGCGGGTATCCTCGTGGGTGGTGCTTACGGTCATGTTGACCTGTACGCGGCCGTCGGCCTGCACGATCTCCTCGAGGAGGTCCAGGTCGCGGGTTACGAACGGGGAGCGGGTCTGGATCACGAGCTTGACCTTGGGGTGTATATCGGCCAGGGCTTCGAGCACGGCGCGGGTGACCTCGGCCTTTAGCTCGACGGGCTGGTACGGGTCGGTGGCGGAGGACATATAGCAACTGACGCCGTTCAGGCTGGGCCTGGTGTTCCGGACGCGATCTCCGGCGTTCTGCTTAAAGTCCACCCAGTTGCCCCAATCGGCGGAGCTGGCAGGGTTGCGGGTGAAGGTCGTGCCTGCGGCGTAGCAGTACGAGCAGCCGAAGGTGCAGCCCTGGTAGGAGTTGATCAGGGCGCCGTATGCGGCCATGAAGCCGTTGGTGCGGGTGTTAACCACCTGGTTGACGTCGATGACGTTGATCTTGCCTGGCCCACGCGGTATTCGGGGACCTCGGGCTTGAGCTCGTCTGCGGCGAACATCGGGGCGGTTTTGATTGTGGTGGTCATCGGGGTGCGGACTCCTTGGGGTGCTTTGGGGACAGTGTGGCCGGGAACGGTGGTGTGGCGATTCCGGGTTTTTCTTTTGTGTGCGGTTCCGAGGACGTGGGGTTGGTCAGCTGTTGCGGGCGGAGTGATAGCGGGCGACGGCGCCCTGGCCGGCGGTGATGCCGCGGATGTAGTGGGCGGGCATCCTGGGGGACTCCCAGCGGCCGGCCTGCTGGATCTCGGGCAGTCCGGTGCCTGACTGGGCCAGGTCGACGGCCATGCCGATGCGTGGGCTGTGTCCGCCGAAGTTGCCGTGTAGTCCGGCGGCGGTGGTGGCCTTCCGGATGCGGCGGCGTATCTGGGCGGCGCCGAGGCCGAAGACCGGCTCGTGGTCGTCGGTGGCGTGGTGCAGGTGGCGGTGTGTGGTGAGGGCCTGGACGCAGGAGCGGCTGAGGAACAGCACGGTGCCCTGGCCTGCTTGGTCGGTCTTGGACTGGCGGACGAGAATGCGGCCGGTGCCGTCCTCGTGGAGCTCGAGGTCGTCCCAGCGGAGCTGTGCCGCCTCGGCGGAGCGGAGCAGGGCGTCGCGCATCACTGCGATCATTGCGATGTCGGCGGCGGCTCGTTTGGCGGCCTGTTCGGGCTTTTCGAGCTGTCCGCCTGGGGCGATGCGGGGTATAGAGGCGGTGGCGTTGACCGCGGCGGCGGCGGACTCGGTGAGTGCCTGCACCTGGGACTGGCGTTTGCCGACGGTGCGGCCGAGGCCGCGCATTGCCTCGCGGAAGGGTTCGTTGTCGGCGGGGTTGGGCAGTCCGGCGCGGCGGTTGGCCTTGACGACGGCTGATTTGTGGGTCTGGATGGTTGACCAGCTGCGGCCTTGGGCGGCGAGGTCGTGCAGGTACTTGAGGAGGTCGGCGGTGGAGGCGGGCAGGTGGTAGGACCGGCCCTTGGCTTCGGACCATTGGACGAAGGCGCGCCAGGCGGAGGCGTAGATCCGGCGGGTGTTCGGGGCGTAGACGGTCAGGGAGTCGGAGTCCATGAACGTCTCGGGGGTGTGTTTCTGCGTCATCGGGGATGAGGTCCGTTAAATTAAGTTATCGTACCTCACCGATTTTAGGGCGGGTGTTCGTGCACTGCCAGCGATCCGGGGACCGGTTTGGGCGGAATTGATGATTTATGCGGGCGCGGAGTACAGAAGAGGGCGGGGTCGGGCGGTCGTCAGACCCAGCCCGTACCACGTACTCTCTCCCCCTCCTCTGTAGAGGTAGGGGTAGAGAGGGGGTGTTTTGTATCTGAAAAGGGGTCAGAACGTCCCAAGTAACGATAGTATTCGTCCCAAGTAACGTCAGTGGCCGTTTTGAGGGCTGCGTGGGCTGTTGCTGAGGTTGGTGTACCGAGTGACGACACTGTTTTGTGGGTGAGCCGGGGGACTTTGTGGCGGGAGCGTCTCAAGTAACGTCATAAGGTTGGGGGCAGGGGCCGGAGGGGTGTCCCAAGTAACGGCATAGGGGGTCGCAGGGGTTGCGGGACAGCTCGGAGAGTGGTTGGGGCGGTGGTTTCCGGGGCCTAAAGGGGGTGTGGTGGTCGATGTGAGTCCGAAATCGGGGTGTTTTGGGGCGGGATCGCCGGTTTATGGTGGGTCCGGACGGGGTTGGAGCGGCGCTGTGTCCCAAGTAACGACATTGGGCGCGGGATTTCGCGGGCAATTTTGGGGCAGAAGACGGCGGAGTAGTGGAAAGATGGCCGCGGGCGGTTGGTGTCCCAAGTAACGACATAGGCGGGGGTGATCAACGACGACTAAACCAAAGCCAAGGTGGGATGTGCATTTGCCTGAGGCGAGGAATCGTGCTGGGAATTCGGCAGCAGTGCTTCGGCCCGTGACTGCAGTACCGTCCGGCAGCGGCGCCTCACCTCGTCTCTCCGGCTGGCCAGCCCGGCCAGGAAGTTGCCGACCCTTTCCTGCACCGCCGCCCTGCTGCCCAGGCAGAGATTGCCCGTCGCCTCCTCTCTCGCCCAGCCCCAGACCGCCTCATCGGAGTTGAAGTCCGGGCTGTACCCCGGCAGGTTCACCAACCGCAGGTCAAGTCCGGGCGTCCGCAGATATTCCCGCACCGCCTCGCCACGATGGGCCGGCGCGTTGTCCCAGATGACCCGCATCGGCTCTGGATGTTTTTCCCTCAGTTGCTTCAGGAAGGCAACCGAGGTCCCGCTGTTGCTGTTGCCCTCCAGTTCCATCCATTCCACCTCACCCGTCTCCAGGCACACCGCCGAATAGTAGTTGGCCTTCTCCCCATACCGCGGGCTGGTCGAGTCCACCAAAGCAGGCTGGCCCTTCAGCACCCACTTGCCCCGCAGTTCCGCGTCCGCCCGGAAGTGGGCCTCGTCGGCAAAGAATATCCTGGCTTCAGTCCGTTGGGCCTCCTCCCTCAGGACGGCGTACTCCGCCACGAAAGCCTCCCGCTTGGCCTCATCAGCCTTGAGCAACCGCTTCTTGGGCCGCTTGAAGGCAAATCCCAAGCGGTGCATCCAGTTCAGGCAACTGCTGCGGCTCAACTCAATGCCGAGGCGCTCCGAGGCAAACCGCCGCACCACCTTCCAATACCAGTTGGCCATACCGATGCCCGACGAAGCGGGAGGCTGTTGCACCGCCTCTTTCAATTCCTCCTGCTGCGCTTGGTCAAGGGCGGGGGGGAACCACCGGTCTGCTCGAATATCAGGGCTGCAGGCCCTCCCTCGCCGAAGGCCGACGCCCATCGGCCAATAGTGTGTGGGTCCCTTTCCAGAGTCTCCGCCGTGGCCGCTGCCGTCCAGCCCTGGGCCAGCAGCAGCACGGCGTACCACCTCTCCCGCTCCCTGGGCGTCGGCGCCAGGATCATCCGCTGTCGCAAGTCCTTGACTTCCATCCGCCACTGTTCCAGACACCGGTCTATCTCCCTCACGCCCATCACCAACCCCTCGTAACTCCCGAGACCAGCTAACCCAGTTCCTTCACAAATTTACCCTGTGCAACTGCGTATTTCACCTTGGCTTTAGTTTAGCTCTTGCCGTTCCCTAACCGGAGCAAGGTACGGACGGAGTCGTAGACTGACTACGCACTGTGGTCTACATCGCCTTCAGCTCCGGGCCTTCCGCCCGGCCAACTCTGTCATAAAGGGACTAATTTGAGCATAGCTAGAACTTCGCACGCCGTGGTACTATGCCGCCATGCCAGAACCGGGGGCCAGCGAAAGATGAGTGGAAGACTGTTCGGATACATCCGCGTGTCGGTGGCCAGCGACGCAGACGCCAACAACCTGGAGAACCAGCGCCGGGTGTTGGCCGACTGTGAGCATGTCTTCGAGGACGTGGGAAGCGGGGCCTCTTGGAACCGGCCGGGACTGAATCGCCTGAAGGCCGCCCTCCAACCGGGAGACTGCGTGAAGGTGGCAGCGCTGGACCGCTTGGGCCGATCGCTGACCGAGGTTTTGGAGCTGCTGGGATGGCTGCGTGAGAACGACGTCGAAATCGTCAGCCTCCGGGAGTCCGTCGACCAGGACAGCGCCATGGGCCGGGCGATGCTGCACCTGGCCATCGTCTTCGCGGAGATGGAGCGGGATCTTGCCCGGGAGCGTACGCTGGCGGGGCTGGAGCGGGTAAGGGCTACCGGCAAGCACCTCGGGCGGCGCAAGGGCGTCAGCCGGAAGTGGGCCGAGGAAATACAGAACATGCGCCGGCGCGACGGCCTTTCATGGGGCCGCATCGCCACGATAACCGGGTTGCCCTCCAGCAGCATCCGTCGGATCTGCACCTGGAATCTCGAAGAGATAGCGCCGACGGCATTCGGAGACGGATAACGGGGCTGCTTGGGCGTGGGACAGGACGATTGCAAAGTCAGGAGACTTGGCCGCGGAGGCGGGCGATGGTCTGGGTTGGGCGGAAGGCACAGGTCTTGGCTCGCAGGGGCATGGACATCTGGAGGGGAAACCATCCCTCCAGGCGCAGGGCGTTGAGCGCTGTGTTGACCAGGCTGGCGTATACCTCGCCCAGACCCGGACGGCGCAGCGTGTGGACGTCCTCGTCCCAACTGCGGTCTTTAACGTGATGCAGGCTGTTCTCAACGCTCCAGTGGTTGCGGATCACTTGAAGGAGTTCTTTGGGTGCGCAGCGACGGGAACTCAGGCTGGTCAGCAGATACCAGCGCTCCCGGCTCACCTCCCCGGTGGCTATGTCCACCCTCTCCTTCTCCAACATCACACCCTGCCTCACTCCTGGAAAGCCCAACTCATCCCGGATATAGCCGGCCAGCGCCTCATCGGTCCAGATGCGCCGTTTCTCGATCACGCCCGCTTTTTTTCCACGCTCTGCGCCTCGGGCTCCACCGGTCCCTCCCCAGCAAATCCCTCTCCAATGCCGCCAGCACCTGGGGTTGGTTCCCCTTAATGCGCACCAGGTAGTCCCGTCCGTGGCTCACGATGGCCTGGCACAGGTCCCGCTCCGCATAGAGAGCGTCCATGGTCAGCAGCCTCAGGCCGGGATAGCGCTCGAACAGTTGCCCCAGCTGTTCCCGCAACACCCCGGGTTCGTACCGTTTCTCCGATGCCGGCCACTGGGCCAGGCACAGCTTCAGGTCATGGGCCAGTACGTTCACCATCACCAGAGGATTGCCGCTTACGTCCTCGGACTGCTTGGCCCATTTGCCGTCCACCGAGGCGTGCACCTCCTGGTCCGCCACCACCTGGGCCACCCATCCCGCTAGGGCGCCCTGCAGCTGCTCATAAGGGACCCCGGCCAGGGTGCGGGAGATGGTGGTGGCGTGGGGCGGATGGTCCCGCACAAAGCCCAACGGCTCCCTCAGCACCGGCCAGTGCATCTTGGCGAAGAGGGCGATGTGGGCCATGGTGGTCTGACCACAAACCAAGCCCAGCAGGGTCAGTCGGAGGATGGCCTGAAAGGGATGCCGGACTCCCCTGGCCCTCCTGGGATCCGGCACCAGTTCCAAACATCCGAACAGAGATTCCGCCGCCTCCATATCCGCACACTCCCATATCTCACTTCCCTGTCTGTATAAACTTCCCTCCACCACTTTGCAATCGTCCTGGGGCGTGGGAGGTGTCCCATTGACACTTCTGGGAGTTTCTACAGGGGTAGCAGCCTACCTGACTCCCGGAGACGGCTGCGGCGTTGTTGTGCGTCGGGGAGGAGGCCAGAGACCAGTGCCCAGTACTCCGCGGAATGACTGCTGACTTTCAGGTGGGCGAGTTCGTGAACGACAACGTATTCAGCGAGTTCCGGTTGGAGCATAACGACGCGCCAGTTGAAGCGGAGGGTACCGTCGGGAGCACAACTGCCCCAGCGCTGGCGCTGGTCGCGGATTAGCACCTCGGGCTTTTCTAGCCAACCCATTCTCTTCCGCCATAGCTCCACGGACCGTGATATACGCTGCTCAGCACGGCGTCGGTACCACGGAACGATTGCCTTTCTGATCTCGTTGTAGCGTTTGGTTTCGTCCAACGTGGCGGGCACGGCGATTCGAAAGCTCCAGTGGTCGAACCTGACCTGGGGAACTTGCAAGTCGGCAGGCTCGACGATCAGGCGGACGTTGCGGCCCATGTAGGGAAGGGTTTCGCCGCTGACAAAGCGTTTTCGTGGTGCCTGAAGAGCAGGGTCCGGTGCCTGGCGCAGGATCCAGGGTGCCCTCTTGTGGACGATCGCTTCAAGGTTTGCAGTTGAGGTGTCGGCAGGTGCGGCGACGAGCACGCGCCCACCGTCCATGGTGATCTGCACGGTCTTGCGGCGGCGCTGGCTGCGCAGGACCTCATACTCGATGGTGGCGTCGCCGAACTGGACTTGACCGTGTTCAACCACGTTACACCCGGCTCTTGGCGACCTGCACAATCAGGTTGGCGAGTTCGTCCAGTTGGCTTTCGGTGTACAGTCGCGTGCCGCGGAGGCTGCCTTTCACGTCCCGGCGCATCTGCCGCTGGACATCGTCGTTGGACTGCCACTCGATGACAGTGTGTCCGGCGAGCACTCCCTCTACCCTCAGCGCGACATCCCGCATACCGGCATCCACGTCGATTACGTAGGAGCTGGCGTCCTGCCGGGCATGCCTCTCCTCTTCGCCCTCGACGGTTGGCCCTTGCAGGATTTCGTAGATGGCCAGGGACACTGGCGACAGGCCGTGGCGGGCGGCGACGCTGGCTTCGCCATGGACGTCCTTCCGCAGTTCCGCCATCTGCCGATAGGCTTCGGCGGCGTCTATAAGCTTGGAGCGCATCTGCTCGATGATGCGGGCGAGGCGCTGGGAGATACGTTCGTAGAAAACCGGATTCTGCTCAAGGAGCTCGTGGATCTGGGCGCGGATGGCGTGCTCCATTACCGAGGCGCGGGCCTCGGGATGGGGCAGGTGGGCGATCTTTTCGTCGAAGTCCTGGTCGAGGATGGAGACCGGTTGCATCATCTGGCGGACCTCGGCGCTGATGCGCTGGTCGATGAGCTGCTTGACCTTAGCCCCGATGTCGGTCCAGTTAACGTGGGCGTTCTCGCGGAGGAAGTGGGCGCGGACGTAAGAGCGGATCAGGGTGAGCTGGGCGAGCCGGGCGACGTAGGGCAGCCCCCGCGGGTCGGGCAGCAGACGGTCCATCAGGCGGGAGAACTGGCGGTAGTCGGCGTTGAACCGCTCATACTGGTCGGCCTTGTAGTTGCCCTCGGTGTTGGCGTCCGGGGCGAAGACCATGACGCAGTTCCAAGTTTCGTTAAGGTTCTTGCCCTTGAGGTGCGATTCGGCCCGAACTGCCGCCGCCTCGATTACAGTGGCGGGGTCTTCCCCCAGGGTCTGCATGGTGTCCTGCACGTCGGCCCATTCGAAGCTGGCCAGCGCCTGCTCGAGGTCGTGGGAGATGCCGCAGTAGTCCACCACCATGCCGTGTGCCTTTTCGGTGGGTGTGCCGTCCTTGTCGTGGGAGAAGCGGCGGTTGACGCGGGCGATGGCCTGGAGTAGACCGTGTTCCCGCAGCGGCCGGTCCAGGTAGAGCACCTGCTCCACCGGGGCGTCGAAGCCGGTGAGCAGCATGTCCACCACGACCAGGACCTCCGGTTCGCCATCGGGGTCGACGAAGGCGTTTGTGATCTGATCGTGGTCAAGTTCCTTTGCGACCTGGAACTCGGGACCGTCGTTGTGACCGGTGGTGATGATGGGGTAGGCGTTCAGGCCGAAGCTCCTCAGCTGCTCGGTGTAGCGCAGGGCGGCGGCGCGGCTGGGTGCGACCATCTGGGCCTTGAACCCGTTGGGGCGCACCTTGTCCCTGAAGTGCTGGGCGATGTCCAGGGCGATCATCTGGATGCGGCGCTCCGCCTCGGCCACCGTCTCCCGGTTGGCGTACCGACGGCGTATCTCCTCGCGCACACTGTCCGTTTGATCGCCGAACATGGCGTCGAACAGCTTGTCCAGGGTATTCGGCCCCTCGATGTGCAGCTCCGGCAGGCGGGCCTCGTACCAGATGGGCACGGTCGCGCCGTCGGCCACCGACTGCGGGATGGTGTAAGAGTCGATGAGCGGCCCGAAGCGCTTCATGGTGCTGCGGCCGAAGCCCTTGTCGATGGGAGTGCCAGTGAAGCCGATCATCACCGCGTTGGGCAGGGCCCGGGACATCAGGCCGCCCAGCACGCCGTACTGGGTGCGGTGGGCCTCGTCGACCATGATGAACACGTTGCCGGAGTCGTTTAGCACGTCCAGCTTGCTGTCGGTCGCGGTCAGCGCCTCTTGGAACTTCTGGATGGTGGTCATCACGGTGCGGCCGCCGCCCTGTCGCAGGACGGTCTGGAGGTCGAGGGGTTGAGCGCGGTTCGGCGTCTCCCGGCGCCGGCGAGCGCGGCGCTCCTCAGGCTCGGGACGGGAGCGGTCCATACGTTCCGGTGCGGGGAAGCCACAGCGCCGGAAGGTGTCGGAGATCTGCTGGTCCAGCTGGGTGCGGTCGGTGGCCACCACGATGTCGGCGTTGGCCAGGCGCGGCTCGCGGCGGATCCTAGTGGACAGCCACAGCATGGTCAGCGACTTGCCCGACCCCTGGGTGTGCCAGACCACGCCGCCCCGCTCCTCGGCCCTGGTTTCCGACAGGATCCGGCGCATGGCCGACTTGACCGCCCGGTACTGCTGGTAGCGGGGCAACTTCTTAACCACCCGGCCCTGCTCCGGCTCGTAGACCACGAAGTCGCGCAGGATGTCCAGCAGGGTTGCCGGTGCCAGCAGCCCCACGATGAGTTGCGCCTGGCCCTGCGGCTCAACGCCGAACCGCTCCCGGACCTCGTCCTCGGAGTAGGGCGCCACCGACTTCCACTCGAAGTAGGCGTTCTCCGGCGCGCCGATGGCGGCGTAGGCCGCGCTGGCCCCGCAGTGGGCGACGCAGAGCAGGTTGTAGTGGAACAGCTCGGGGGCGCCGGTGCCGTGCCACTCCGGCCCTGCCTCCTGGTAGCGGCGCAACTGCCGCACCGCCTGGGACTTCCACACGTCCAGCAGCGACGGCGACTTGGCCTCCATCACCACCAGCGGGATGCCGTTGACGAACAGCACCAGGTCGGGTTTGATCACCCGCTGGTCGTCCTCGGTGTCGCTTTTCTCGTTGCCGCGGCGCACCCGGAACTGGGTGGTGACGACGAACTCGTTGAGCCCGCTCTCGGGATGGTCGAAGTCGAAGAAGCGGACGTTGCGGGTATCCTGCCCGCGCGGGGTGTTGACGGTGAGGGGCAGGCCGAAGGTCAGGTATTCGTGGATGGCCTGGTTTCGGGCCATGCCGACGGCGTTGACGTGCTCCAACTCGAAGATTGCCCGGTCCGCCTGCTCCTCGGTCAGCCACTCGTTGAGACGCAGCAGGGCGGCCTGCAGCCGCCCCTTCAGCAGTACATCGCGCTCGCCGCTGCGCTCTGCCGCCAGCGCCTCCCGAGGCACGTAGGTCCACCCCAGCCGCTCCAGCAGGAGGCGGGCCGGCTCCTCGGCCTGGCTGTACTCGTTGAGCGTGGAGGGGGTGGTCATCGCGTTTATTCCCACGTTGGCTTTTCTGCCAGCGACGACATTCGTACAGGGATAGCTAGTAGTCCATCAGTGTTGAATTAAGGGATAGAGGGACTTGAGCTTGATGCGCGCGTCCTGGGTGGTGAAACGCCAGTTGGCCCGAATTGCGTCGTGGTTCCGCTGCCCTTGCCAAGCCTTGGTTTCCTGCTTCAATGTCTGCTGGTCCGGTATCCGGCGGTCCAGACACTGGCGCGCCAGCACTCCCAGTTCTATCTCGGCCATGTTCAGCCAACTGCCGTGCTTGGGCGTGTAGTGGATTTCCAGCTTTTCGGCAATGCGTCTCGCCTCTGCAGGCTCGAAGGCCTC
The DNA here is from genome assembly GCA_965262865.1 of Dehalococcoidia bacterium. Taxonomy (GTDB): domain Bacteria; phylum Chloroflexota; class Dehalococcoidia; order Lucifugimonadales; family UBA3495; genus VXOI01. The sequence continues at coordinate 2,308,790 of OZ253565.1, read as the reverse complement.
GTACAGGGACGAGAGGCGGTGGGTGTTCAGATTGTCCATCACCAAGACTATCCGGCCTTTGTCCGGGTAGTCCACATCCACCAGTTGTCGCACCACCCGGGCCCAGTCAGCCTTGGTTCGCTGGTCCGTCACCTCCACCCGCCGCCACCCCTCCAAGGGCGCGAACAGCATGAACAGGTTGCTCACCCCGTTGCGCTCGTATTCGTAATCGTAGGCCATGGCAGTCCCCGGACGCGGCGGCAAGGGGCTGCGGGTCTCCCTCACCTGTTGCTTGCTGGTCTCGTCCAGGCACACCAGCACCTCGTTGTCCTCGAACTGACGGTGATACACCTCCAGCACGTCCTCCATGGCACAGACGAACTCGGCATTGGCCTTGGGCGGGATGCACCAGCACTCCTTCAGCCAAGGCTTGAGTTCGTTTTTTTCAGCGTTTGGCGCACCGTCTCGGGGCTGATGCTGTCCACTATCTCACATTGCACCAGCCGGTCAGCCAGCAGTTGCAGCGTCCAACCGGCACGGCCCTCCGGCGGTTCGCTACAAGCGAGGTGAGTCAGGTGGGCCTCTCCTTGGCCGTCCAGCTTCCTCGGGCGGCGGTTGACCTGCTCCCTGCGTCCCAAGGCTGCCTCCACTCCCTCCTCAACACAGCGGCGGCGCACCCGTCCCACCGTGGCGTCCCCCACCCTCAGGACCCGGGCTATTTCCTCGTCCTTCATCGCCCCGCGCTCTTGATTTTCATCGCTGAGCAGCATAATGCGGGCGTGGGTCTGTTTATATGCTGCCGTCCGTCCCCGGGACACCAGTCCCTTCAGTTCCTGTTGCTCCTCTACACTCAGACTGACCCGGTACCTCTTCGCTGGCATCCCCATCCTCCCAACATCACCTTAGCTTTTGACGTGTCCCGGCAATACCACAGCTAATTATCTATCAATCCTACGCTGTTGCACTACTAGGTCATATCGCCGAATCACGGACTCTACTAAACCAAAGCCAAGGTGGGATGTGCATTTGCCTGAGGCGAGGAATCGTGCTGGGAATTCGGCAGCAGTGCTTCGGCCCGTGACTGCAGTACCGTCCGGCAGCGGCGCCTCACCTCGTCTCTCCGGCTGGCCAGCCCGGCCAGGAAGTTGCCGACCCTTTCCTGCACCGCCGCCCTGCTGCCCAGGCAGAGATTGCCCGTCGCCTCCTCTCTCGCCCAGCCCCAGACCGCCTCATCGGAGTTGAAGTCCGGGCTGTACCCCGGCAGGTTCACCAACCGCAGGTCAAGTCCGGGCGTCCGCAGATATTCCCGCACCGCCTCGCCACGATGGGCCGGCGCGTTGTCCCAGATGACCCGCATCGGCTCTGGATGTTTTTCCCTCAGTTGCTTCAGGAAGGCAACCGAGGTCCCGCTGTTGCTGTTGCCCTCCAGTTCCATCCATTCCACCTCACCCGTCTCCAGGCACACCGCCGAATAGTAGTTGGCCTTCTCCCCATACCGCGGGCTGGTCGAGTCCACCAAAGCAGGCTGGCCCTTCAGCACCCACTTGCCCCGCAGTTCCGCGTCCGCCCGGAAGTGGGCCTCGTCGGCAAAGAATATCCTGGCTTCAGTCCGTTGGGCCTCCTCCCTCAGGACGGCGTACTCCGCCACGAAAGCCTCCCGCTTGGCCTCATCAGCCTTGAGCAACCGCTTCTTGGGCCGCTTGAAGGCAAATCCCAAGCGGTGCATCCAGTTCAGGCAACTGCTGCGGCTCAACTCAATGCCGAGGCGCTCCGAGGCAAACCGCCGCACCACCTTCCAATACCAGTTGGCCATACCGATGCCCGACGAAGCGGGAGGCTGTTGCACCGCCTCTTTCAATTCCTCCTGCTGCGCTTGGTCAAGGGCGGGGGGGAACCACCGGTCTGCTCGAATATCAGGGCTGCAGGCCCTCCCTCGCCGAAGGCCGACGCCCATCGGCCAATAGTGTGTGGGTCCCTTTCCAGAGTCTCCGCCGTGGCCGCTGCCGTCCAGCCCTGGGCCAGCAGCAGCACGGCGTACCACCTCTCCCGCTCCCTGGGCGTCGGCGCCAGGATCATCCGCTGTCGCAAGTCCTTGACTTCCATCCGCCACTGTTCCAGACACCGGTCTATCTCCCTCACGCCCATCACCAACCCCTCGTAACTCCCGAGACCAGCTAACCCAGTTCCTTCACAAATTTACCCTGTGCAACTGCGTATTTCACCTTGGCTTTAGTTTAGCTCTTGGAACCAGTCATCAGCATAAGGGGAAATCACTACTTCATGCACCAATACGCTCAAGTTGACTCTCGAATATTCCCCGAAACCCATAAATGAAAACGTTCCTGAATCTACAATCCTTAATGCCGGGTCGTCTCCCAATAGGTAATGTGCGGCGCTCCTTATTATCGCCCTTACTTCTCGCTCGTGACTGAAACTTGGCCGCTTATACAAGGAAGGGTCAATAACGGTGCTCTCAGGAACCACGGTGGAATCATAGTCAATATATTTGACCCTTCCCACATAAATGTCTTGGCCGTCTATCAGGCTTGATGTGAAATCACTGAAATTAGTCCTTATGGCGATACCGGCACTGTCCTTTGCATATAACTTCCACATTGCTGCCGACTCATAATCATTTTCATGCCAGCAATTGAGCAATATGGATTGACGTGAATTCTTGAAAATGTCTAAATAGGCCCTCATTTCCTCTTCGGTAATTTGGCGCCCGAACCATTGTGGGCGTACAGCCGCGTTGGCCCTGGGAAATCTTCCTTCGAAAGGATCATCCAGCAAATCTCCTCGAGCGAAGAAAAGTGCTTGCTTGTCAAGGAGAGAAACAAATTTTGTGAAATCCATATAGCGCCATAAATTGGCATCTTCTGGCGGTATCTCAAAATCAGAGAGGTTCTTATACATCAGGCAGCCCCCTTTGGGTTACATTGAAAGAGCTTGGGTACGCAGATTGCCCGTAAGCAACGCGGCCGCCGTGGAATCTTTCAACAGTCGTAGTCCTGTAGTCTCTTGACCCGCAAGTTCGATACTTCGAGTCAAGCCCCGGATAGTACCTACGATCAAGTCCTGTTCATTCAGTGGAGGGCAAGGCAGTAGCATCGAGCCCAAGCTTGCAACACTGAGGTTGTAGTTTCCCGCCGAGGTCCGGATGTTGCCCTTTAGTAATCGTCGACCGACGCCTGATCTCAGGAAGTGACCTGCAAACCAGGGGTTCATACGAGATATATCAGCCCTTCCTCGAACGAGGTATGAGGCGAACCCCCAATTGCCTTCCAAGCCTTCGGACACCCAGCACTGACCACATATGTCTGGATTGCCGTTAGTACGAACCAAGAGAATATCGCCTGTGGCAAGTTGAATACTCGTCGATTCCTTAGGCCCAAGGTGTGCGTATTTCAGGTCAGACAGGTTAAGAGATCCAGACGCGATGTTCGGAATGCGCAGAATCGGCATTCCCGCCGGCTCACTTGAACATTTGGTGGAGGTGCCGTATTCGAACTTGGGGACCACATCCCCCAGGCGCACCACCTCCCAGTCAGCCGGGATGGTGCCGAGGCGGGGGACGTCGCGGAACTCGGTGTGCTGGCCGGGGAGGCCGCAGGTGAGCAGGTCTTGGAGCAGAGCGTCGCGGAGGCCCTCGGTGGCGGCGATGACCGCCTCGGCGCCCTCGATGGCGTCGTCAATGCTGTCCAACACGGTGGCGATGGCCCGCTGCTCCGGCAGGGGCGGGAGGAGGATTGGGAGGGAACGCAAAGTGTCAGGCTGCACCCGCTGTTGCCCCGCCGTTCCTGTGAAACTGTCAGCGCACTCCTTGATGACTTCCGGCCTAGTCAGTGCTCGAAACAGAAATCCTGCGTTTGTGGAGTCGGCAGCCCTGACTATGTGAAACTCAGTGGAGCCGAAGCCAAAGCCGTTGATTAGGTTTCTCGCTGTAGCGTGCTTGCCGTTTTGTAAGCATGGAGTGATCTTGGAAAATAGTAAGTCGTCTTCCTCAAAATAGGTGTATCCCTGGGAAACCTCAGAATAAGGTCGAGCGTAGCTATCCTTTATACCCGAAAAGTCCTCGCTGACTGCTGCCATAGGTACAAAGGTCACCTGCTCTGCGGCGTCTACATTTAGCTTAGGCCTCTTGGGGTTTATCACCGCCACGTCCCCGAGCAGCACTCGCCGCCAGCTGTCGGGCAGGGCATGTTCGGCGTGTGTTGGCTTGGTAGCCTCCATCACTGCCGAGCGTCCAGGCGGGCGAGGCTGCCGTCCCAGGAAAGGATCCGCTCGTCCGCTGTCACCATTCGGTGGCCGCTCATGGCGGTGGCGACGATGATGCGATCTGCGGGGTCGGAGTGGAAGTCGGGCAGGGCGTTGGCGCGGATGCCGATGTCGCCGTCCACGGGGATCTCTATCAGACCCTGGCCCAACTGTTCCAGACGCCAACGGCCCACGTCCTCGGGGTAACTGATGCGGCCCTTGGCCCGGAGCATGGCCATCTCCCAGAAGGACATGGCCGACATCGCGACTTCCTGAGCATCCCAAGCCTGCTGGATTTCATACTGGGCCAGCGACCCGAGCTTTGCATCGCCTGACCTCAGCCAGAGAGCGGTGTGAGTGTCGAGCAATATCACGGGTTCAGCACCCTCTCGGGGTCAACTTCGGCTTCCCACTCTACGTCAATGGGGGAGATGATGTCCCCAAGAATTTCCAGCCGGCCCTTGTCGATACCGAAGAGCGTCTTTGGCCGCTCCCTGTAGGCGGTGAGCTTGGCCACCGGCTTCCCGTTCTTGGTGATAACGATTTCCTCGCCGTTCGCCGCGACCTCGTCCATAAGCTTCAGGCACTTGGCCTTGAACTCGGAGGCCTTGATCATCCGGGGGCCATTGGGGTTTCCCTGCTCCGTTGTCATTTGGATATTCCTTCCTTTTGAGGCCGCTCCGATCCAATTCAATTGCAACCATGGTCAAGGCTATGGTCATATTCTATCGCTGGTACCCGAGCTCCGCCAGCAGCGCGTCCATGCGGGCAGTGGCCTCATCGCGGCGGTGCTCGGCCTCCCGAAGCTGGGCCAGCGCCTCGGCCACCGGCATCGTCTCCACCGGCTCTGTGGTGTCCACGTAACGACTGATGTTCAGGTTGAAGTCGTTGCCCTCGATCTCGGCCAGGTCGGCCACATGGGCGAAGCGCTCCACGTCCTCGAAGGCGCGGTAGGCCGCGACGATGCTGGCGATGTGCTCCTTGTCGAGGAAGTTGTGGGCCCGTTCGGCGCGGTAGTACCCCGGCTGGGCCGCGTCCACAAACAGCACCTTGCCGCGCCGGGTGGCGGGCTTGTCGCGGTTCAGCACGCAGATGGCGACGGGAATGCTGGCCCCGAAGAACAAGTTGGGGGCCAGGCCGATGACCGCCTCGAACAGGTCGGCCTTGATGATGCCCTCGCGGATCTTGCCCTCGGCGCCGCCCCGGAACAGGACGCCGTGAGGCATCACCACGCCCACCCGGCCCTGGGCGTTGGTCACCGCCAGCATGTGCAGCAGGAAGGCCAGATCGCCCCTGGTCTTGGGCGGGATGGCCCCGTACCGGTCGAAGCGGTGGTTGGGGTCGCTGGGGGCGAACTCGTGGCCCCAGTTCTTGAGACTGAAGGGTGGATTGGCGATTACCCGGTCATAGGACAGCAGCCGACCCTCCGAGTCCACCAGCCCCGGCTCGGCGATGACGTCGCCAGGCTCCAGCCGCGCCGAGCGCAGGCCGTGGAGCAGCAGGTTGAGCTTGCCAATGGCCAGGGTGCCCAGGTTCCGCTCCTGCCCGTGCAGCACCAGGTTGCGGATGTCGCCGCCCCGCTCCTGCACGTACTGGGCGGTGTAGATCAACATTCCGCAGGAACCGGCGGTGGGGTCGCAGATGCGCATCCGCTCCTGCGGCTCCAGCAGCTCCACGATCAGCCGCACGACCTCGCGAGGAGTGTAGAACTCGCCGCCCTTCTTGCCGGCGTCGTCTGCAAACTGGTAAATGAGGTATTCGTAGGCATCACCCAGCACGTTGCCGGCGTCGACCTGCCCGTCGCGCAGGTTGGCGTCGCTCAGGTCCAGCCCCGCAAAGTGGTTGAGCAGTTGGCGGATGAGGCCCTCGCGGTTGGCTGGGCTGCCCAGCTTCTGTTCATCGTTCCAGTTGACGCCGGTCAGCACGCCGTCCAGCCGCCCGGTGTTGGCGTCCTCCACGGCGAAGCTGGCCACGTTCAGCGCCTCGCCGAGGCCCATGCCCTTTCCGGTAATGATGGACCAGCGGGCGTCCTCGGGCACAAAGAATTCGTGCTCGTCGGGGTCGGTCAGCGCCGTTTCCATCGGCACGCCACGGTCGTTGACCGCGGTCTGCACCTCCTCGTCGAAACGGTCTGACAGGCGCTTGAGGAAGAGGATGGAGAAGATGTAGTTCTTGTAGTCCGCCGAGTCTATCTGCCCGCGCAGAATGTCAGCGGCCTGCCACAGTTTGCTCTGCAGTTCCTGGCTGGTCAGCGACATCGTTCCTCCTCAGAAAATTTCTGCGGCCCGCAAGGTATCCTGCACAATCGCGTTGCGGAGAACTTCCCGACGCAACCAGGCTGCCTGCACTTCCGAATCATACGCCGCCTCTGACGATTCAATAAGCCGGGCCATCAAGTTTAGCCTGGGAAGAGATGGCATTGGGACCTCTACTTCTCCCAGGCTTTTGGCTGACAGCGACAATGAGGTCGCGTTGACTGCCATACGCCTGACAAGTTGAACCTGACCATAGGCTGAAGCCAAGAAATAATAAAGCCAGTGGCCCATTCCTGATTCAGGTTGTTTTGGGCGAGCCACCAGCAAAGTAACCCCGGCCACAGTTCTGGACACATGTGGCGGCACAAGCGCAACTTGAGTTCTTCCAGTTCTGGCTGTCACCAGCACATCGAAGGGACGCAGAAGGTGGCGTTCGGTGCGCAGGCTTTGAACCACCCCGACCTCGTTGAGGTCCTCGATTTCAAGCCAACCCTCGCCGCCGATGTCGCCGCCCTCGGCGATTCTTAGCATCCAGTTTCCCTCTCGAGCCCCAGCCCCACGCCCCGCGAGCGCTAAGCCTTGGCTAACATCGGCAATATCCATCAATAACATTGTTATTCATTCATAGCATTGCTTAATTTAATTGTCAATAATACCATTGTTGACTTGCTTAGACTCTAGTGATAGCCTTTTTGATGCGGGTAGACTGAGCGACTCTACTCAAGCACTGTGGCCGTGTTCGCCTGGGTCGAGTTTCTGGGTGTCGGGCGGGAACGGATTGTCGATTCCATTCAATGTAAATTGCGCTGCGGCATTGGGCCACTGGGGCGGCGGAACCGTGTACGACTGACGTGATGACTGACGGCAATAAATTGGTGAGAGTGGGGACGTTAAAGGAGCAGGTAGAGACAGCGTTGACGGTGCGCCCTATTCTTCCTCGGTGCCCAAAAGCTAATTGGTGACCATTTAACGCAGATGGCTGCTGCCCCCGGAGTGGTTGAGAACCTGTGGTTCCGAAATTGACCGCTCTTCGAGGAAGAGGACTATCGACGTTTCTTGCAGCAGTAGAGTTACACCAAGACCAGTCTATTATCTCAACAGCCTGGTGGTCCACGGCTTCTTTGATTCCTGGAGCCCAAGATGCATGCATCACCTTTGGACCCTGCACCCGAGCGCCTTGGAACACCAGACCATGACCAGCCGATAAGGTGGTACTAAACTAAAGCCAAGGTGAAATACGCAGTTGCACAGGGTAAATTTGTGAAGGAACTGGGTTAGCTGGTCTCGGGAGTTACGAGGGGTTGGTGATGGGCGTGAGGGAGATAGACCGGTGTCTGGAACAGTGGCGGATGGAAGTCAAGGACTTGCGACAGCGGATGATCCTGGCGCCGACGCCCAGGGAGCGGGAGAGGTGGTACGCCGTGCTGCTGCTGGCCCAGGGCTGGACGGCAGCGGCCACGGCGGAGACTCTGGAAAGGGACCCACACACTATTGGCCGATGGGCGTCGGCCTTCGGCGAGGGAGGGCCTGCAGCCCTGATATTCGAGCAGACCGGTGGTTCCCCCCCGCCCTTGACCAAGCGCAGCAGGAGGAATTGAAAGAGGCGGTGCAACAGCCTCCCGCTTCGTCGGGCATCGGTATGGCCAACTGGTATTGGAAGGTGGTGCGGCGGTTTGCCTCGGAGCGCCTCGGCATTGAGTTGAGCCGCAGCAGTTGCCTGAACTGGATGCACCGCTTGGGATTTGCCTTCAAGCGGCCCAAGAAGCGGTTGCTCAAGGCTGATGAGGCCAAGCGGGAGGCTTTCGTGGCGGAGTACGCCGTCCTGAGGGAGGAGGCCCAACGGACTGAAGCCAGGATATTCTTTGCCGACGAGGCCCACTTCCGGGCGGACGCGGAACTGCGGGGCAAGTGGGTGCTGAAGGGCCAGCCTGCTTTGGTGGACTCGACCAGCCCGCGGTATGGGGAGAAGGCCAACTACTATTCGGCGGTGTGCCTGGAGACGGGTGAGGTGGAATGGATGGAACTGGAGGGCAACAGCAACAGCGGGACCTCGGTTGCCTTCCTGAAGCAACTGAGGGAAAAACATCCAGAGCCGATGCGGGTCATCTGGGACAACGCGCCGGCCCATCGTGGCGAGGCGGTGCGGGAATATCTGCGGACGCCCGGACTTGACCTGCGGTTGGTGAACCTGCCGGGGTACAGCCCGGACTTCAACTCCGATGAGGCGGTCTGGGGCTGGGCGAGAGAGGAGGCGACGGGCAATCTCTGCCTGGGCAGCAGGGCGGCGGTGCAGGAAAGGGTCGGCAACTTCCTGGCCGGGCTGGCCAGCCGGAGAGACGAGGTGAGGCGCCGCTGCCGGACGGTACTGCAGTCACGGGCCGAAGCACTGCTGCCGAATCCCCAGCACGATTCCTCGCCTCAGGCAAATGCACATCCCACCTTGGCTTTGGTTTAGCAAGTAAGTGAATCGAGAATAGACTCTGGGCGGAAGGTGGAGGGACATCGATATGGATAAGGTGAAAGAAATAATTCGTCTGAGCGCCAGCGACTTGGTGAACCACCTGGCCTGCCGGCGCCTGACGGAACTGAACCACGATGTGGCAGTCGGCTTGCGCGTTGCTCCCGAGCATTGGGATCCCGCACTGGACCTGTTGTGGGAGAGAGGCCTGGCCCACGAACAGGCCTACATCCAGCATCTGAAGGATGGCGGCGCTCAGGTGGCTTGGGTCGAAGGGTCGGGCCTGGAGGCCGCCACCGTGGCGGCGACCATGAAGGCCATGGAGGCCGGTAAAGAGGTAATCGTGCAGGGCGCCTTGGCCCAGGGACATTGGGGCGGGAGGATGGACATCCTGCGGCGAGTTGAAGTGCCCAGCAGCCTGGGCGGCTGGTCCTACGAGGTCATCGACACCAAGCTGGCCCGGGAAACCAAGAGCGGCACCATACTGCAGTTGTCCCTGTATTCCGACCTTGTGGGCGGGGTACAGGATCTGATCCCCGAGCGGATGTACGTGGTCGCCCCGTGGACAGAATTCGAGCCTCAAGCGTACCGGACCAGTGATTACGCCGCTTACTACCGGCTGGTGAAAGCCTGGCTGGAGTCGGCCGTGGCCAATGGAACCGGGAGCTATCCCGACCCAAAGGAGCACTGCGGAATGTGCCGGTGGAGTCGCGAGTGCGATAACCGCCGACGTGGGGACGATCATCTCTGCTTGGTGGCAGGCATCTCGGGCCTTCAAATTGGCGAGCTGACCGGCCGGGATGTGGCAACTACGGCCGGCTTGGCGGCGACACCTCTGCCTTTGCCGTGGAAACCGGAGCGGGGCGCGGCTGTCAGCTACGAGAAAATCCGTGAACAAGCCCGGGTTCAGGTGGAGGGTCGAGAGGAAGGCCGCGCGGTCTACGAAACCCTCGAACCCGAACCAGACGTGGGCCTGGCCATGTTGCCAGCGCCATCGGCGGGCGATATTTTCTTCGACTTCGAGGGCGACCCATTCGTGGGACCCGGCGGCTTCGAGTACCTTTTCGGCTATCTGGCGGCCAATGAGAAGGATCAGCCCAAATACATTGGGCTCTGGGCCCTGTCCACTGCGGAAGAGAAGCGTGTCTTCGAGGGTTTCGTGGACTGGGTGATGGAGCGATGGGAAGAATATCCGGATCTGCACATATATCACTACGCGCCCTACGAGCCTAGCGCGATGAAACGGCTTATGGGCCGTCACGCCACTCGTGAGGCCGAGGTTGACCGGATGCTGCGGGCTGGCCTGTTCGTCGACCTCTACCGGGTGGTGAGGGGCGGGTTGCGCGCCAGCGTGGAGAGCTACTCGATCAAGGAGTTGGAGAGATTCTACGGATTCACCAGGAAAGTGCCCCTGGGCGAAGCCAACTCAGCCCTTTACGGCATCTGCGCTCCCTTGGAACTGGGCTCCCCCGACGCCATCAAGGAGGAACACAAGACTGCCGTAGAAGGCTACAACCGGGACGATTGTGCTTCAACCTTTCAGCTTCGCAACTGGCTGGAGGATATCCGCCAGGAACTGGTCGACGGCGGCGCGGCAATCGAGCGGCCCGCTCCGGGCGAGGGGCAGGCCTCAGACCAACTGACCGAATGGCAGCAGATGATCCTGGCCTTGGGCGAACGTATCGCCGGCGACGTGCCCATACCCCTCGAAGAACGCAACCCTGAACAGCAGGCTCGGTGGGTGTTGGCCAACATCCTGGACTGGCACCGGCGGGAAGAAAAGGCAGTGTGGTGGGAGTTCTTTCGGTTGAGTGAGTGCTCTGTGGAGGAGCTGATTGACGAGCGGGGCGCCCTGGCCCAGCTGGAGTCTATCGGCGAGGCGGGCGGGACAGGCCGGCGGCCCGTCCACCGTTACCGCTTTCCGGTTCAGGAGACTTCGTTGCGCGGCGGCGAGGAGCTACGTATGCCGAGAGGGGACCGCTTGGGCAAACTGGTGTCCCTCGATCCTCAGGCTGGCACGGTGGACATTGACAAGCCTGCAGCCCTCGCCGACACCCATCCCGAAGCGGTGTTCGCCCACGATCTGGTCCCAACCGACGCGCACAAAAAGGCGCTGGTACGCCTTGGCGAGTACGTGGCTGACAGCGGTATTGCCGGGGAGGGCGCTTACGGAGCGGCTCGGGCCCTGCTCCTGCGCGAAACGCCGCGGCTGAACGGTGAGCCCATTCGACGGCCCGGTGAAACTGCCCTGGACGCCGCACTGCGCATTGCTGCCCAGGGAGAGTTCGGCGTTCTGCCTCTTCAGGGACCCCCCGGTGCAGGCAAGACCTTTACTGGCGCCCGCATGATTTGCGAACTGGTGAAGCATGGAGCCAGGGTCGGGATCACCGCCAACAGCCACAAGGTGATCGTCAATCTGCTGGAGGCTACAATGTCAGCCGCTGCGGAACAGGGTCTGGAGCTGCGGGCGGCACGTAAGATCAGCGCCTACCAAAAGGACGAACCCCACGATCCTCGCATAGAATTGATCACAGACAATGGGAAGGTATTTGGCGCGCTGGCTGGCAGCTGCCAAGTGGCCGCGGGCACCTCGTGGCTCTGGGCCAGGCCCGAAGCCCAGGACTCGGTGGACGTTCTGTTCGTGGACGAGGCGGCTCAGATGTCCCTCGCCAACGTGCTGGCCATCTCCCACGCCGGGCCGAGCCTGGTGTTGCTGGGCGATCCGCAGCAGCTGGACCAGCCTACCCAGGGAACTCATCCCGATAGCACCGAGGTGTCGGCCCTGGGCCACCTGCTCACCGGCCGCCAGACCATATCAGCTGGTCAGGGCCTGTTCCTGGAAGAGACCTGGCGGCTGCACCCGGACATATGCGACTTTACGTCTGAAGTGTTCTACGAAGGGAAGCTTAGTTCCCGTCCCGGGCTGAAGGGCCAACGGGTGGCCTCCGCCGGGCCGGTGGCCGGGACCGGCCTGCGTTTTTTGCCGGTGTCCCACCAGGGCAACCAGAACTCCTCCGACGAGGAGGCGGACCAGGTGGCCAACATGGTCCGCAGCCTGGTTGATGGAAAGTCCTGCTGGGTTGACCAGCAGGGGCTGGAGAAACCGGTGACCTTGGAGGACATCCTGATAATCGCGCCCTACAACGCCCAAGTCTTCAAGATCCAGGAGCGGCTGCCCCGGGCGAGGGTGGGAACGGTGGACAAATTCCAGGGCCAGGAGGCGCCGGTGGTGATTTACTCCATGGCAACCTCGACCCCGGCGGATGCCCCGCACGGGATGGAGTTTCTCTACAGCCTGAATCGTCTAAACGTGGCCACGTCCCGGGCCCGCTGCATCTGCGTGCTGGTGGGTTCGCCCGAGTTGTTCGCGGCCGAGTGTCAGACCCCGAGGCAGATGCAACTGGCCAACGCCTTCTGCCGCTACCGGGAGTTGGCGGAGGAAATCTCCCATTGAAAGAGAGTGATTGGAAGACCTCCATACTCATCGCTCGTTCCCGCGAAGTTCAATAATCGGTAGTATGCGGGGCCAGTGGCTAGTTTATTTTGCAGTCAAAAATCCAGGACAACATGGGGGACAATATGACGTTGAACGGCGTAGCGACTCATGAAGCAGTGGCGAACGGGGTGTCTCCTAACGGATCAGCTTCAGTGGAGCTGATCCTGCACATCAATGACAGTGATTTATGCAGCGAACTCGCAGCGTATCCGGAGGGGCAGGAGCGTGAAGAGTTTGCCATATCCGCTATGAAGATAGGCGTCATTGCCCTACGCCAGGCGCAGGGCCGCATCGACGCCGATCGTGTGCGGCAGGAGGGAGAACGGTTTGTTGATAACATGCGGGTCGCGCTCGAAACCTACCAAAAGGATGTTACCGGGCAGATTGGCCTCTGCCTGAAAACCTACTTCGACCCGGAAGGCGGACAGTTTTCGGAACGTGTCAAGCGGCTGACCGAAAAAGACGGTGACCTGGAAAGAGTTATCCGAGCGCAAGTTGAAGGGAGCGATTCCGGGTTGGCCCAAACCCTGACCACTCATGTGGGCAAGGACAGCCCGCTGATGCGGACGCTGGACCCCGAAGCCACAACCGGCTTGATTCAGCAGCTGACTCAGTCCACGGAAGCGACGCTGGTGCAGCAGAAGGAGACGATCCTCAAGGAGTTTTCGCTGGACAACGGGGAAGGTGCTCTCAGCCGGCTGGTAACAGAGCTGAAGACCAAGCACGGCGAAGTTGGGGACGCTCTGGACAAGCGCATCAGCGAGGTTACCGGTGAGTTTTCGCTGGACAACGAGGATTCAGCCCTCTCCCGCCTGATGCAAGGGGTCGAAAGGGCACAGCGCCAAATCAGCAGTGAGTTTGATCTCAATGAGGATGGCTCTGCTCTGGCTCGCATGCAGAAAAAGCTGCTGGAGGAAATTGAGAAACAGAACAAAGCGAACACAGATTTTCAAACTGAAGTAAAGACTGCGCTCGCTGAAATGAAAGCCCGTAAGCAGGAATCGGAACGCGGCACTCGCCATGGCCTGGTTTTCGAGGATGCAGTATTTGGTTTCGTCAGCGAAAGGAGCCAAGGGGCGGCCGACATCGCTGAACGTACCGGAAATACCACTGGGTTGATCAAGAACAACAAGAAGGGTGATGTGGTCATAGAGCTTGGCCCCGAAGCTGTCTCTGCCGGAGCCAGGATAGTAGTCGAAGCCAAAGAGGACGCTTCTTACAACTTGAAGAAAGCGCTGGAGGAACTGGAGGAAGCCAGGAAGAACCGGGGCGCCGGGATTGGCGTCTTTGTCTTCTCCAAACGCACGGCGCCAAGTGGCCTGGAGGTCTTCAACCGTTACGGCAATGACGTGGTGGTCATCTGGGACGTGGAAGACACCGGGAGTGACGTATTTCTTGATGCTGGCCTTTCGGTTGCCAGGGCGCTTTGTGCGCGGCCCAAATCCATTAGCGAAGAAGTAGATGCGGACTTTGAGGCTCTGGAAAAAGCCATTCTGGAAATTGGACGGCAGGCCGACGGGTTGGATGAAATCACCAAGTCCTCAGAGACTATTCGCAGTAGCAACGATAAAATTGTTAACCGTGCCCGCATCATGAGGGATGGTCTGAGCAAGCAAATCAGCATCTTGAACGAAAGGGCGGATGGCCTGAAAGAGTTGATAGGCAACCTTACCTGATTCCAGGTTGTGCCTACCTGTTTGGTGTTCCTCCTGTTCAGCCCCTGTTTGAAAAAATTGTCTGAGCCGCGTGCGGCCAAGTACTATTGGCATTTCCTAGCATAGCCGTCAGTTCCCAATGGGCCTCTGCAGTTGGCCCTTGGGAGGAGGATAGGGAGAAAAGGGATATGGTGGACATAGCCCGTTCAAGCGGTCCCTATCGACGGTCTGTACCGCCGATCCGAGGTCATGGAGCCGTTGTGGGGCTCCATGAGGCCAACGTAGACCTCATTCAGGTCCGGAGAAATAGCCATGAACGAACTACCCGGAGGTCGAGAGCGCGATCCTCTTCGTGGGGTGGGTGGCCGCCACGGCCCTGCAGGCGATCCTGCCCAGAGGATGGGTCGGTGGGGGTCCCGGTATGGCAGGTGTGTGGGTTGCCGGAGAGCCAGATCGGCAGGAGTGTGAGGGGCGCAACGAAGGCAGTGTACCTGCCCGATGGTGGCGGATGCACCGACCATAGCGGTCGCGTTGACATGAACCAGAACTTAAAAACTCTAGCAGCGTGGAGTTGCCATCGTCTATTCCGGCCGGGGGGGCAGCCTCAGGGTGTCAGTTCGTTGTACCGCACGGACTGCGGCCTGCCGGAGAGTGGTTGCGGACAGGCATTAACCGGGGGTTAGAATTCATGCCTTTCACCTGCTGGTCTTAAGGGAGGATTTCTATCCTCAAGCAATCCCACCACTTTAGCCCCTCCTCCGAAAAACCCGGAGGTCGGTTCTGAGCGCGAGGGATTTTCGCGGCGTTCCGAGCCATCGATCTGCTCCTGAAAAACCAGAACAGTGGGTATAAGTTTTCGGTGAGATTGTCTGAAAGGAGGGGGGAAATTAGATGGCAAAAGAACCGGGGTCTACGAAGAATAGCGGTGACCAATGGGTTTCATCACTTCTTAAGGGAGTAAGGGAAAACAATCCGTTGGTGCCTGATGGAGTGTTTGAAAGACTGGAGTTATTGCTAAAGGGTCAGATGAGCGAAAGAGATCTGACTCCAACGAATCTCAAGGTGGTCGCAGAACAGCTGATCCGAGATGTGGTTTCCAAGCCGCCAGAACCAGAGGGAAAAGAATGAGGATTCAATCCATAGAGTTGGCATGGTTTCGGGGAGCTGCAGATCCAGTCTCCCTTGAGCCCAACTGTAAGTCCATGGTTGTCTACGGCGAGAATGGTTCTGGCAAATCGTCCTTCGTAGACGCGGTGGAGTACGTACTCAATAAAGGTAGTATAGAGCATCTCAGGACCGAATACAGTGGCACTCACCAAGTGAAAGCAATCCCCAACACGCACAAACCCGAGGTCGCCAAAACAACATTGAGGTTCAAGTTTAATGACGATTCAGACCTCAACATTGATTTCAAGCCAAATGGATCGTCCAACAGTTCGGGCGCTCAAGGACCTGCCATGGGCGAATGGGAATATAGGCAGACTGTACTTAGGCAGAACGAAGTTTCCGAGTTTATACATGACACAAAGGGCAGAAAGTACTCGGCGTTATTGCCCTTGTTTGGGTTGCACAAAATGGAACTCGCGGCAGAGAATCTTCGTAAACTCGCAAAAAGCGTCGAGAATGAAGCAAAGCTTAACGAGAAAAAGCTCAAACTTAAAGAAGTAGCGATTCAACGGGAGGACACGTTCGGAACACAGAGCAATGACTACATAGTCGGGATAATCGACGACCTTTACGCAGAGTATCGCAAGAGCGACTCAACTACAAGCGACGCGTTGTCACGTTGCAATGAGCTGGAAATTGCCATTGACAATCAGATCAAAGGGTACTCCGATGACAACCAGAAGCGCTTTTTCCTCAGGGCAGTTGCTGAGTCAAGCCTCCAGGGTAACGTTCAAGCTGTACGTGCCTCTAGTGTGGATCTTGCCGAGTCGTTGGACCCTCAGATTGCTGAGAAGCTTACCGTCTTGAGGTCGGCAGGTTCTTTTGTAGACAGTATCGATGGTATCGAAGTGGTAGATTGCCCAGCATGCGGGCAGACGATCACGGTGGATAAATTCCGCGAACACGTCAAGGCGGAAAGTGAGCGCCTCCAGGAGATCAACAGTATTTTTGGCACGTATAAGGCTGCGATTGGTACCGTATGCAATACTTTAGATTCGCTCAAATTCAATTTGCACAAGCCCGATCTTAAGAATTGGCGAGACGGATTGGACGATGCAGACATAATCGGTGGCTTCAAGCACTTGGGGCAGATAGATTCCAACGCGCTTCGTGAGTCTTGCAGCGAAGAGGACCTAAGCACTATTGAGACTAAGCTGTTCCCAATAATAGGTGTCGCCGAACGAGATTCAAAGGATGCGCCGCCAGATGTTCAGAAGTTGACGGCCGACAGTAAACTGTTGGGTGTCGCCAAATCTGTAATTGCTGCCAAAGACTTGGACAAGGAAATTGCTAGGGGTGATGCTCTAGTCGCGCTAATTAACTCATTGGAGCAGGGAGTACGCTCTGAAATCCGGCAACAGTCTCAGAGGGTGATTGACAGCATTTCCAAAGACCTAGAGTCAATGTGGGAGATCCTGCACCCTGGTGAGAAAATCGATGGTGTCCGGCTTTCCTTGCCACCGGCCACGGACAAGGCAATTGACGTTATTCTGCAATTCCATGGATTGGAGCAAGAATCACCTCGTCTCACGCTTTCGGAAGGGTATCGAAACAGTCTTGGCCTTTGTATACTTTTGGCTATGGCCAAGCAGGCTGTAGACTTGGATCGACCGCTGTTCTTGGATGACGTGGTCGTGAGCTTGGACCGAAGCCACCGAGGGATGATCCAATCGTTGCTTGAGAAAGAGTTCAGTGACCGGCAGGTGATAATACTTACTCATGACCGAGAATGGTACACAGAACTGCGGCACCAGCTAGGAGCCGACAACAAGTGGGTCTTCAAAACGCTTCTGCCATATGAAACTCCAGAAATCGGCATTCGCTGGTCACACAAGACGACGACGTTTGATGATGCACGCGCCTTGATTCAGGAGCGCCCAGATGCGGCTGGCAATGATGCACGGAAAATCATGGACCAGGAGCTTCCGCAGATTGCCGAACATCTTGAGATCCGTCTGCCCTATCTACGCTCCGAAAAGAACGACAGGCGCATGGCCCACGAGTTTTTGATACGCCTGGTTGCGGACGGAAAGAAGTGCTTTCAGAAGAGGTCCGGAACCCAGTATGGTGTTCATATGGACGCAATTGACGCAATTGCCCGAGCAAACCAGCTCCTTATGTCTTGGGGCAATCGTGCGTCACACAGTTTTGATGTCGTCAGACCGGAAGCAACCGAGCTGATAGATGTTTGCGAGAAAGCAGTTGCATGTTTCAAATGCGACTCTTGTGCCCCCCCTTGCTACGTTTGGAGACTGGACGATGAACAAGCCAAGTACGTCCAGTGTCGATGCGGCGAGATTCGCTGGCGGTATGGACAGGCGTAAAAGCGGTCCGAAACCGCCCGTCAAAGAGGTCTCGAACACTTTGTGTTTTCAGGACCGCCGCCTAAATGTACACCACCCACTCAAAGGTTTGTAATAAAGTGCCGCATGGCCCGCCAGCAGGCGCAGGTTCCAGTGGTCGTGGCCCTCGGGGGCCGGGCTGCAGGCCAGCGCGATCAGATGGGCTTCGCCCCGGTCATCCAGCTTGCGGTACCGATGGGGCTGGGTCCGGTCCCTGAGCGCCCCGTCCAACCCATCTTCGGTGAAGCGCCGCTTGAGGCGGAACACCGTGCCCTCGGACACATCCAGAGCCTGGGCCACCCTGGAGGCGGACTAGCCTTCACCGGTCTTGAACAGGATGCGAGCCCGGGTCGTATTCCGGGCTGGACTCTTCCCCGTCCGAACCATGTGCTCCAGTTGGTCGCGTTCCTCCGGTGTCAGCCGAACCGCGAATTTCTCTCTGACCACACCGCCACCTCACAACAACATCTTCCTTAAGTCAGAGTACCCTCAACAATCGGGTCTCTCAGTCTGTCTATCAGATCAAATTTGACCGAGTACTAGTCCGGCGTCAGCACCATTGAACGGCCGGTCCATTTCCCGCCGATCCTGGGCCCGCCCCTGACCCTAGCTTGATTCGCTGGCTGGCCGAATCCGCCTGACAAGTCCCATGGGCTAGCAGCGTGTCCGAGGATTAGATTTTGGAGACGAAAAGCGCCACTGCCTAATCTTATTGGTGACTAATAGGCTCTGATAAAACAGTTATCGGAGTATTGAGCTTTGTTTATAACTAAAGTCGTTTAGAACATTGTTTCTCGGACGGATTGCTAGTATTACAACGACGCTTCCACAATCTAGTCAGTTTTTGGCTGGAGATCGCTTCGCGGAAGGCAAGGCCACAAAGCTGTCAAGCGCGTGAGCAGGTCGCTCTGAAGAGGTGCTCAAGGCCCTTTTCTTGTGAACTGTCGTTGTAATACTAGCAAGGCCCGCTGAATAATTTGGCCGCGGCGCTGCCCTCGCCGGTACTGGGCCAGGCTGTCAACCGGGCATGCTCCGTGCGGAAGCTGCAATTTCCAACCAACCCTACCTGTCCACTTGCTGGATCGTCCAGCGGCTGACCTACAGGCGCTTGGCCAGTTCCCACTGGCTCACTCCCTTCGACCGCTCCACCCGGATGTACTCCCGTTGCAGCTCGGTCGGACTCAGCCGCTGGCCAGGAAAACACCCCTCAGCCCACGTCTGGACCGCCACTGAGCGTTCCCTGTCGGACCAGCTTCTGGTCAGCTCAGGAGCGGTTCATGTGGATGAGTCGGTGGATGAGTCGCCCCGGTTGGGTGGTCCACAAACGCGCGTTTGTGACACTGGGCCACAAGTCACTCCCGTCAGCCTGCTCAGGGGTGGGTCATAAAGGTATAGTGCAATGCGCAGCAATTGGAGGGACATAAATGCCCGAGATCTGCGGCTACGTCCTCACCAGCCGCCCCAGTGGCCCAACTTCTCGGCGCCATTGACACACCGCAGATGCACGTATCACGCTGAAGTCCCCCTGCCCATCCATCGAACACTTATGGACTACCAGCTTGATTGATTCCTCCATCGTGGCGGTATTGAAACCTGGAAACGATGTCAGTATTGCCGAGCCACCTGGCACGGCGTGCATTGGCAGCCTGAGCGGTGCCTGCGGCCGCGGGCACCGGTGATGGCTTTGCGCATAGCCGTGTTCAGTGCAGGGATGAGGTTCGAGGCGGGGCTCCTCTGTGGTCTGGTTCACCAATTGGTACCAGGGGCCAGACGGGCGGTGCTGAAACCGCATCTGGTTCAGTTTGACGTAGACGAAGGCAGAGCCTACTGGCTGCCCATACTCGTCCATCAGCATCCCGCCCGAGACGGGCTGACCGTGATAGTCCTGCTGATATATTCGAGTAATTCGGCCAAGACTCGACCGGGAGTCTCGCCCTCCACCACATAGCGGCACCCACATTCTCCGGTCAGTGTGTCCTGGGCACAGGTTATTCCTCCAAGGTCCCCACTGACTCCAGTCGTGCGACAGTTTTCCACAGGCCTCAGGCAGATGTTTGTGGTCTGCCTCGTAGCCGCTTGGGCTTTTCGCCGTATGCGATCTCTGTGCCGAAGGCGTTCACGTCAATGTAGTTGGCAAATGTCCGTTGCTCCTTGCATTTCAGGCAAAGCCCGATGCTGACAAGACCACTCCCCTCCTCGGGTGTTGCCACCTTCCAATGATGGGCGCATCCGGGCTGTGCCGATGTTACTTCGTTGTCGGTCATGTTTTGGCAACCTCCGTTTCCCAGAAACGGCCTCGACCCTGCCGGCGACGCGCAGGTGATGCACCGTGAGGACCGCGACCAAGTCAATCATACCGGACTGGGCCACCCGTTCCAGTGCGTCCACGTCGACTGTCTTGGCGGGATTCCGTCGCCAGTTTGTTGTTGTCCAGCGATTCTGTCCCCTTAAATGAAAAGCGAATATGTCACCCGGTTTAGTCGGCGGAGATTGGTGATCCGGCCAGGGTCTCTGCTTTGGCACGCTCCTTGGCACTGAGTTTCTTGGTAGGCGGAGTCTCCGCCAAGGCGTACTTTCCGACGGTGTTTCGGTCCATGCCCAGCTTCCGGGCGATGGCCCGGATGGAAAGCCCCTGCTCCCTCGCCTGTTGTACCGCCTCCCAGCGAGCCTGCTGGGTCTCCGTGGGCGTCCGGCGCAACTGGTGGCGAACTGGCTTTGTCTTCCCACCTCTGCGCCTGGTGGTCGTGTCTTCGTCTTTGGCCTCGTCGTCATCGGACGATTCTGACGATTCAAGGGCGGCCAGGCGTTCCCGTTGAGCCTCGTTCAGATGGCTGTTGACCACCCCATCGGCGCCCTCCTGCTGTTCCGGGCCGGGGGAGCAGGCGTTGGCTGCGCCCCACAGCGCTGAGGAGGGCGGCGGCCCCTCCTGATAATCGACGGCCTCCCCCTGGTACCGGACCATCAGCTCACCGTCGGCCCGTTCCATGACGTCCACCCGGAGACCGGCATAGCTGGGCCGTTCCTGTCCAGGCAGCAACTGCAGGACCCGCCAGTGGTACTTCACCGTGTTGTCCCGGGCCACCTTGCGGGTGTCCTTGATGCAGATGGTCTCGGTCAGGGACAGCTCGGCCGGCACCGGACGGTAGGCAGTCTCGGGCTGCTCCGCAGCCAGGGCGAACCGGGCGTTGATCTTGGGTAGAAACTCCTGGAGGACCTCCTTGGCCTGGTCGATGGTGCTGGCGCCGGCCAGGCGCAGTTCGGTGACCAGTCGGTCCTGGAAGGTTTCCGGCATCCGCTCCACCCGTCCCTTGGCTTGCGGAGAGAGTGCGAATATCTGCTGGATGCCCAGCTCCCGCATCACCCTGGCGAACTGGTGGGTGGTTTCAACAGGCACCGGCTTCTGACGGGCGTTGTACTTGAAGGCCGCGTGGCGGTCGCTGTAGAGGGCCAGGGGGATACCCCACTGACGGATCAGGCCCTCCAGGAGCACCAGGTAGCCACGGGTGTCCTCGCTGGTGCGGAATACCGCCTGGGCCACGGTGCCGGTGGCGTCGTCCACGGCGATGAGCAGCGTCAGCTTCGTTCCCCGGTCCTCCAACCAGGGATGGTTGCTGCCGTCGATCTGCACCAGCATGCCCTCCTGTGGCATGCGCCTGCGCCGGAAACGGTGCTGCTGGGGGCGGCGGCTGCGAGGACTGCCGATGCCGGCCTTGACCAGAATCCGGCGCACCGTAGGGCGGCTCAGGTCGATGCCCTCGCGCTCCCGCAACAACTCGGTGAAGTGGCTGTGGTTTGCCCCGGCGTAGCCGTTGCTGGCCAGCTTCACCACGGCGGCGGCGGCCGTCTCAGGGACGGCGTTGTGAGGTCTTCGGCCCCGGTTCCCATGGGCCAGTGCAGCGGGGCCGTGCTTGCGGTAAGCGGCGAGGAGACGCTTGGTGTGGCGTTCGCTGACTCCAATGACCTCGGCGGCCTGAGCGATGGGAAGCTGGTATTCCAGAACACCGTTGAGTACTTGAATCCTTGCCTGTTCCTGCTGGTTCAACGTTACATCCCTCATAGGGATGACATGTTCGCTGAACAGTTAGCTGGTGACCGAATCGTAGACCATCAACACCGGTGGTACACGGTTACTCCGCCACAGTGGCATGTTTTGACGACGCCCTTGGCAACTGGTCTACGAGGCTTCAGAAGCTACGCTGCCGATTCTCGATGGAAAGCCGGAATTGGCCTCATCTGCGAGTGGTCCCAAGTGCTGAGATTTCGGTAACATTTCTCAATGAGGCAACAGTGATCGCCAAGAATGTTTGACGCAGGACAACTGCCCGAGGGAAACAAAGGGACTTGCAAAACAACTACCACTGCCAACGCTATTGATCCGACTTAGAGCGAGAAATCACCCAGTTGCCGGAGGGTGTTTCGGAAAGTACCAAACCACGATTGGGCACTAAATTCTTCAACGACTGCATCGTCGGTGCTTTGGAGTAAACCAGTCGCAGGTCAGGGTTGCTTGTTTGCTCCATAATTTCGTTGAAGATCAGCAACGCTTCGTCAAAAAACGATACACCGATCCGCAAAATGCCTGCAGTATCGAGCGTTATTACGCCATCATCAGAAGCAACTTGCATTGCCTGGGCCATTATGCGTGCCACCGACCGGGTTATAAGAACAGATTTGTCAGATTGGTCAGACAATTTAACTGTTGACATCGCTCTCACCACATGCTTTAGACTGATAATGTGACAACAGTCACAGTGCCTGGAAGACTGTCCGTTGAGCTGACATTTTCCTTGTTAACTGTCAACCCGTTTACAATATTCACATAGCCCATTGCTGAGATAAGAACGAAATTCCCACCATTTCCTTTAACCACCTGCATAACGTGGTCCAACCCCAAACCTCGCTGCGGCTCCCCAGTACCTGTGACATGGAGTTCAGTAGCGTAAGCGATGCTCTCCGCGTCGCTTAATGTATGTGTCAGATCAGGATTTTGCCGCAAAGACGCGGGGATGCCTATTCCGCCATCCGCAACTCCAACTACGTATACAATTCCGGTGGGCGCAACGGTGGCGTACGCCAAAACAACATAGCATCCTGCTGCTGACATAGAATGCTGAACGGCATTCAGAGCCAATTCGTGGAAAATGCCCGACATTTCGCTCCACACATTAGAAGGTCCTCTAACATGTGTTATCTCGATAACATTCGCAAGATGTTCGATGTCATCGATGCTGTCGAACCGTGTGATTGGCAATACCTGGGTGACAACACCAAGGGCGTCATCAGTGATACCCGATGAGCCACTAATCTCGCACGGTGAAGAATCGGTGGCCAAGGACGAGACCAGTTGAGACAGCTTATGAGCCACTACAAGATGTAAGCTGCGATTGGATGGATTATGTAAATTACTCACAATCAGAGTTCCATGGTGTCTGCTTCATTTTGAATCTGGTGCGAACAACGCGGCAAAGCACAACGTGCCGTCGATAATGATCCATGGTTTTGCTATCTCTTCGAGTGACCTATTTCCTGATATTACAGCGCCATTATCGGATATGATAAGCAGGCAACCCTCATAGGCGGAGGTTAACGCCTTGACGTGGGACAATCCAATACCACGCTCGTCCTGGGTAGTCGTTACACCCTGTTCAGTTGCTTTTTTGATGGCATTACCATAATCCGACAATGTCTCGTTGTTATAGCTATGGCTTTTGAGAAGACTAGACAGTATGCCGGTCCCCGTGTCACGAACGCCGATGGAGAATAGGCCATTGGAGCAATATTCACTGTATTCCAGCATTGCAAAAGAGCGATTTCGCCGATTCTTAGCCTTGGCTTTCCCACGGTGAGGCTTACCCGACTGAGAATGCTGAATTGCGTTGATCATCAACTCTTCGATAATGCCGGAAACTTCGGCCTGGAAATCCCGAGGCTCAGGCCGAAACGATAAGATTTCCGCAATAGTTCCAGAGATGTGCTCTGCGTCGCTCTCATCAACAAGTTCAGTTGGCGGCAACAATAACCTGCTGCGTTCACCATGAAATGCGGTAACCTGTACGGGTTCAATGGGTCGGCGCGAGCTCGACCCTACCAAGTAGCCATGACACCGTATCGCTGCTCTGGTAAGTTGATTCTGGCGACGCAATTGATTTTCTGAGTACGATAGCGTAATCATCTGGTATTCCCCGTGTGAAATATCCGAGACATTCGGAGAAAAAACCCTTGTTCCAAGGAGTGATTTGGCCGCAAGGTCGACGCAGGCAAAGTGAGGGTCCAAATTTACCCAAGCCACGCGGCATCTACATTTGCGGCAGGAGCATGAGTACTCAGAAATGCTGCCAGCAACTCCCTAGTTACGCTGGCTGTGTCGGACCTATCGGTTACGCATAAGAGCATGCTACCCCATACGGCAAAGGGCAGACAAGGGGCGACCTACGATCAGTCAGAGTCATTCGATTATTGATATCGAGGGGGGGAGGAGTCGTCTCAGAGGGAATTAGGGGGTTGGAGGTAATCCTCATGAGCGAACCGGATACCGGCGGCCACGTCCACGAGTGCGACGAGTACGAGCACCACGGAGATGAGCCGGAGCACATCCACGGTCCGCGCGAATGCGACGAGCACGAGCATCACGCCGACGAAGGCGATGAGAAAGTGGCAGCCGCGGAGTAGGCGATCGGGCGCGGAATGAATGAATGCATGGGCGTGGGAGATGGCGGCCCGGGCCAGATCGATGGTGGCCATGGCCTTGCCGTCCGCAGCCAGGCAGAGGGCGACGGCCTGGGGAGCTGCGGGCAATGACCGATGGCCGCCCGCATCCGCCCATGCCTGGAACCTCCGCCGCGGTCCGACAGTTCCAGACCTTCTTCCAGGTGGCCGATGGCGGCGATAACGGACCGGCGGGGTTCTTCCACTTCCACAGGTTCGGGGCTCAGTTAAACCCGTGATAATTCAATATTGTCACGAATTTAGCAGAGTTCGATAAGTCTGTTCTGATCTTCTCTATTCAGTCAGGGTCTTCCCGCCGGATCGGCCCCGAGGGGAGGCCAAGAAGAGAGGCCGAGCGTCTGACGCTCGGCCTCTCTTCTTTCTGGGATATGCCCTCCTCTGTGAGGAAGCCCTGGTCAGTTGGTCGCCTTCTTGGTGATGCTGAGCCAGTAGGTTCCAGTGCGGTCGGTCCCCTCTGAACCCACTGCGATGTAGAAGCGGCCGGTGCTGGGAGCTGTCCAGTCGGTGACGTAGACCTTCTTCCCTGCATCTCCTGCGCTGGCAGTGCCACTGATCGCGGTCCCGTCGGCGTCCTTGATGCCTAGAAATCTGGCCGGAAAGCCTTGTTCCGGAAGATGTATTCCGGCAGTGAGGCCGACGCAAGCAAGGCCAAGGTCAAAATTTGAGCGATCCGCGGAGGGACAAAATCTAGAGCGGCTCGGATGGTCCCGGCACGGAGGGCGCTCCCGACGCTGGTATCGCCGTCGGTGCCGGCCGGCAGTCCGGCCTTGGCGGCCACTAGTACTACAACGACGCGTTTATTTGGTAGGACAGGTGGCCAGATGGTAATGGGTGGTTTGGGAGATGGATGCGGCGAGCTTGGAGCGGGTCTGCGACAGCTTTCAGGAATTTCACGCCCTCTTTGCAGCCTCCTTCGGCCGCAAACAGTGGCGGGAGCACAGCCGGAATTACTTTCAGGCACTGCTGGTGCAGGGCCAGGAGCGGCGCAACGCCGAGAACCTCTCCGAATCGGTGGGCGTGTCGGCCCGGGCGATGCAGCGTTTTCTCACTGAGGCCCGCTGGGACGACGACGCTGTCATCGGGCGGTTGCAGGAGTACCTGGGTCGCAGGCTGGGACACCCCGACGCGGTGTGGGTGCTGGGCGGCAGCGACTTCCCCAAGCAAGGGAGGAAATCGGCGGGAGTGGCCCGGCAGTACTGCGGCAGGCTGGGCAAGGTGGCCAACTGCCAGGCCGGGCAAGGTGGCCAACTGCCAGGCCGGGCAAGGTGGCCAACTGCCAGGCCGGGATGTTCCTGGCCTACGTCAGCCCACTGGGCCGGGCGTTGGTGGACAAACGGCTGTATCTGCCGGAGAGCTGGACCTCGGACGATGCCCGGTGCGCGGCGGCAGGGGTGCCGGAGGAGAGGCGGAGCTACCACTCTAAGACGGAGTTGGCCCTGGAGATGCTGGCGCGGGCCTTGGAACGAGGCCATCTGATAGCCGGATGGGTTGCGGGAGACGATACCTTCGGTATGTCGCCGTCCTTCCGTGAGGGACTGGCGGCCCTGGGGATGTGGTACGTGCTGGACGTTCCCGGCGGCACCACTGTCTGGCCCATGGAGCCCTCGTGGACCAGTCCGGACTATCAGGGGTTCGGGCGTCCCCGCAAGCCCAGGCTGGTGGACGGATAGCGGCGGACCATGGCAGAGCGCAGCGAAGAATTGCCCGAGGAGGGCTGGCAGGAGATAACGGTGACGGAGGGATCCCAGGTACCGAGGAGCTATATGTTCAGCGCCCAGCGGGTGCGGGTAACCAGGAGGCGCAACCCCGGTGAGGTGCTCTGGGCCATCTGGCGATGTAACCTGGACGGCAGCGAGCCTCACTACTACCTGTCCAACGCCCCTGAGAGTACTCCCCTGGAGACCCTGGCATATGTGGGCGGTTCCAGGTGGCGTATTGAAACGGAGTTCGAGACGGAAAAGAGCAACGTGGGCCTGGATGAATACGAGACCCGCACCTGGGCGGGCTGGCATCACCACATCGCCATGTGCCTGCTGGGTGGGGCGTCCCTGCTGGGCCTGCAGCAGGATTGGTGTTGACGTCCAGCGAAAAGGTCCTCGCTAACAGGCCAGCATAAATGTCACATTCACTCCATGGAGAATGTGACGTTGAATCCCAAGGAACAGGCGAGACTACAGGTTCTCAACAGCCCGATGGCAGAGCACATGACGCTGGACCAGGCGGCCACGCTGATGGGTGTCAGCACTCGGCACACCAGGCGCATCCTGGCGGCCTAACGGGAGAAGGGAGCTGCCTCGGTTGCCCACGGCCACCGGGGTCGCAGAGCACCCAACGCAACGCCCGAGGGCGTGGCGTACGATGTGGTCCATTTGGCCCGCACCAGGTATTCAGGGGCCAACCACACCCATCTCAGCGAGTTGCTGGATGAGCGCGAGGGAATTGCCGTCGGCAGGACCACGCTCAGACGCATCCTGGTCAACGCCGGGCTGAAGAGCCCGCAGCGAAGGCGTCCGCCCAAGCACCGGGTACGCCGCCAACGAATGCCCCGACAGGGGATGCTGATCCAGATGGACGGCAGCTTCCACCCGTGGCTGGGGGATCAGGCTCCGCCGTTCACGTTGCTGATCGCAGTGGATGATGCCACCGGCACGGTGTCCGACGCCCTGTTCTGCGAGAAGGAGGAGGCCTACACCTATTTCCTGCTGATCCAGGACCTGCTGCAGAGCGTTGGCATTCCCATCGCCCTCTACGTCGACCGGCACGGGGTCTTCAGGCACACACCGGGGTCTGGCCTCCCCGGAACGGCGACCCAGTTCAGCCGGGCCATGGACGAGTTGGGGATACAGATGATATTCGCCCTTTCGCCACAAGCCAAGGGTCGCGTGGAGTGGGCTGCGGGAACCTTCCAGGACCGGCTGGTCACCGAACTCCGGTTGGCGGGCGCCAGCAGCATCGGCGAGGCCAACGGGGTGCTGGAGCAGTTTCTGCCGCGATACAACCGGCGCTTCCGGGTTCCCCCGCAATACTCTGAGTCCGCGTACCGGCCTCTGGGCCCTGATCTATCCTTGGAGCAGGTCCTGTGCTTCAAGCACCGCAGGAAGGTGGCCAGGGACAATACGGTGAAGTTCCAGCTGCATACGCTTCAATTGCTGCCAGAGCCGGAACGCCCCAGCTATGCCGGCGCGGTTGTGGAGGTCCTGGAAGGACTGGACGGCCGGCTCAGGGTGCGCCATGAGGAACGCATCATCAATGCCCAGGAGGCGCCGCCCAGCCCAGCATTCCTCCGCAACGGCCATGGAGATTCGGCCACTCCTCCTGCCTCACCCGCCGGCGCCTACTACTCGGACCAGCGGTGGGCAGCCACCCTCAAGACACTGGACTCAAGGACGGCGGATGAGGAACATCAGGTGGGTTTAACCGGCGGTACGCCTGCCAACTCGACACCCGCAACTATATCCCCGCGCAAACCAACCTTCCTGCAGAAGGAGAGATGGAAGGCGATTCAGAAAGCCAGGCGCAAGGGGATGTCGCTGCGGGCGATCGAGAGGGAGTTGGGAATCCACAGATCCACCATCAAGAAATACATGGACGCCGACGGTCCTCCAGGGCGGCGTTCGCGGCCGGCTCTCACTGCGTCAACATCCGATACAGTGGCGCCATAACAAAGTTACATTTATGCTGAACACTTAGCCGGACATTTATGCTGGCCTTCGACAGGATTGGGGGGGAAAAGATGCCCCGGATCACCCGATCCCAAGTGTACCGGGTGGTGCGGGAGATGCTGCCCAGGGAACGGTTCGGGCCGGATGAATTGCTGATCTGGCTGGAGGACACGCAGCTACTCAACGAACGGGCGCGCCGCTCCCACGAGAGACGCCGCTCCGCCCGCTGTGAAGGCAGAATGGACCCTCCACCCTGAACCCGTCGTTGTAGTACTAGGGTCAGGTTGGCCACCGTGGCCGCCAGATACAGCTGGAATCGCGTCTTGACCCTGCCGAAATAGCGGGACTGGCGGATGCCCAAATGGACCAGCCGGGCCAACCTGTGTTCCACCACCACTCGGCGCGCTCGATATTCGTCGTACCCGGCGCTCTGTTGCAATGCCCGGGCCTCCTGCAACAGGGCTTCCTGGGGATGGATCAGCACCCACCGTCCCTTCCTGCCTCTGGCCGAGATGCACTGGGACCGCAGTGGACAGGTCATACATTCGGACCCGTCGAACTGGAAGGCCCGCAGGCGGTGGACCCGACCCGCGGCATCCGTACGCCGTCCCGCCGGCACGATGTTGTGGGTGACCTGCCCCGCCGGACAGGTGCAACTGCCCGCCGCCAGGTCGATGACAAAGTCATCCTTGGGAAAGCGCTGCCGGTCGGGGCGGCCTGGCACCCGGGCTACCAGCCTGCGGCCCGCATCGGCGAAGGCTTGGCGGGTTACGCCGTCCCCATAGGCGGCGTCGCCCATGGCCTCCTGCACCGGCACACCGGTGTTGGCCTCGCTCTGCTCCACCAGCTCCAACGCCCCTAGGTTATCCGGAGCGTTGCCCGGCAACACCTCCACGGCAGTGATCAGCTGGGTGTCGGTGTCCACGACGATGGCGGCCTTGTGTCCGTCGAAGCGTCTCCTGATGCTCTTGTGCCCGTGGCGCATCTCCGGGTCATGCACCGACACCATCCGGTCCTTGCTCACCCCACCCTTGAGGCTCACGCCGTCATCGCCGTCGCAGTCGCCGCTCTTTCGCTCAATGTCCTGGAGCAGCAACTGCCCCAGCAACTCCGCCCCAGCCACTATCTGCTGCCGCTGGACGCTGTCCTCCGCCGATTCCCCCTGCGCCTGCCGCGACAACTCCAGCAGCCGGTCGGCGTCGGCCACGATCCCGGCCAGCAGTGCCTGACGCGCCCCCTTGTCCGACCAGTCGATGGTCGCCTCTCCCTTGATGCTGGAGGCGAGGTACCGCCCGTATCCCCGGGTCTTGGCCCATTTCCCGACGCTGATTCCCTCAACCTGGGCCAGCGCCCGCAGCAGATTGACGATCCCGTCGGCCAGCAGGTTGAAGGTGTCCTTCACCGCGCCCCGGCCCAGGATGTTGGTCGTGTCCAGCGCCACCCGCATGCTGCGCTTCTTCAGGTACCCCGACTCCCGGGCCAGCCTCAGGCTGGACTCGAACACCTCCCGCACCTTGTCGTGCAGGATCAGCTGGGCGCGGAACACCTGCAGCGTGCTCTTGGCGAAGGGCCTGTCCTCCACCTCAATCCCCAGAGCCACCTTCCAGCGAATGTCGAAGTCGGCCCGGGCCTTGGCCTCGGCGTCGCTCACCTTGTCGTGAGTCTGCAACAGAAGGGCAGTGGCCAGCAGGCTGGGTGGCACGCTGTCCCGGCCGTTGTCGGCGCAGTAGAACACGACGAAATCTGCGTCCCGGAACAGACGGCCCCGCAGCGAGGCCAGCAGACCGTAGAAGGTATCCCGCCCCACGTGGTCCAGATACAACCGGTCTGCTTCCCACAGACCCCTCTGGTCCGAACGCTCTCCCAGCATTCTCAGCCCTCGCTACCCTTGTTGACTCCAAGTATAAATGCTGGGCGACTCAAACCACTTTCCGGCCAGATTTCTAGGACCTTCAGGCCCGTGGCCTGGAGTCTCTCCGGCAGGCTGGTCTTGGTCCTGAGCCTGACGGTGTATAGTTCACCGTCTTCGAGGTCCACGCCGAACCAGTCCTCGTCGGGGTTGGAGTCCCAGTTGTCTCCGAGAACGTGGTGGAGTTCCGGTCGTGTTACGTTGTTGTTGCCCCAGTCGGTGCCGGCCAACAGGACCTGACGTCCGCCCGTTCCGGCGGGCAGGTCGGAGTCGGCGGGGTAACCCTCGGGGCCACCGTCCCACTGGTATTGCCTATCGCCTTCGTCGTCGATGCGGCAGACGTTGTTGACCCGGATCTTGAGTTGGTAGGTGCCGGTGCCGTTGTTGCCGGAGGCGACTTCGACCTTGTAGGTCCGGTAGCCGGTGCGCAGGAAGCGCCTGATGACGTTTTTGCTTTCGTCGCCGTCGTTGCTGTCACCGTAGGTAATCCACCTGGAGGTGGCCTTGGCGTTCCAGATTGCTGGGATGTCGGGGTTGGAGAGCGTGAGGTTGGGGTGTTCCTCGACGCCGAGCATGTCTTCCCCGACCTGGCCGATGGCTTCGATGAGGTAGGACCGGTAGGGGTCCAGCCTGATTCTGTGGAACTGGCTCTCGCCGGCCTGGGTGATCTCACCGGTCAGGTTCTTGACGACGATGGCGTTGACCAAGTTGTCCAGGTTGTCGCACGGGGAGGCAAGCTTCACGCTTACCGTGACCTCCTGGCCTGCCGACCAGACCAGGCTGGCGGGCAACTCGCCAGAGGGAAAATCCCATCGATCGCCCACGGCGCCGTCGTCCGACTCCGCGTCCGCTATGAACGTGTGCCCTTCAATGGTGACCTGCGTGCCGCGCGGCACTCTCGGGTAAGAGCCGAAGTAAATGTAATCGGGCAGTTGCGGGAGCGGGTGCGCAAAGCTGTGCACGGTCCAGACGTTGATGTTTGCGCCGCCGGGTTGGATCGTGTCGTCGACGATCGAGCCGTACTTGTCAAATTCATACCCGTTTAATAATCCGTCACCCTCGGCGTCTGCCACCGTTATCGTCGTGCACCAGTCGTTGACCGCGGGACAGGGACTCGCAGCAGCCGCCACCTCCACGTTCGCCGGATACAAGAACGTGGCGAAGGCTGCGATGAGCACGGCCATCAAGCCGCCCGCCGCCAAGGGGAGAAGGTGTAAACGTCCCGGCCCCCTAGAGGCAACTGTCCTCAGGGCAGTGTTGTTTCTTCTGGCATCAATTTCTCTGTCAAATTCGCCATTGGTCCGCATTGTGTCTGGTCCTCCGCGCTTCTAACTTGGGCCCTGTCTTTCTTTGGGAGCAAATTGTTTGCTCTGCGGAAGTTATCCCTATCCGACGGTGCAGTCCCACCCGAGGACGGCCACGTTGGCCACCTCCCAATACGTCGAGCAACCGGTTTGTGCGAGGTTGGCTGGCAGGCCCGGGTCGTCGCAGGCGATCTTCATCACCCGTTCGGAAGCTCCCGGTGTCAGGTGACCATCCCCCGAGAATTGCCACAAGGGGGCGTTTCTCCGGTAATTGTGATGATTCCCTTGGCGAGGGTCACCGAGTCGGTCTGTTCGGCCAGGTTGGAGGGGTTGGTGAGTTCGTGGTTCGTCTCCCAGGTCTCCACCCGGACTGTGAGGGAATTCTCCAGGCTGCCGCCGGAATGCATTGCCATGAATGCGCCTGACCTCCTTGGTGGACGCTGGTCTGGATGGTGACATAGCTGGGGTTGACCACCTGGGCCTAGGTGGGAGCGGGTTGCAAACTGGAAAATGCTCCCAGCAGGGGACAAATATGATCCCCAGGGCCGGTTTCGGATGTTGGCTCACTGCCCGGCTTTCAGGGCGGCCCGGGAGCGACCTCCGGGGTTACCCGCCTGTGCGAGACCGCTGGCACACTGGGTTCCCATGCCTCCCCTTCCCTCTTCGCAGGCTGTCAGGGCCCCCGGCCCACCGGAGGCGGACTGGCCCGGAGACCCTGCAAATATCCTGCCTGACTGGACCGTTCCGACCGATGGGTGTTTCCCCGGGCTGACCTGTACCGCATTGACGCGTTGGCCCGCGGCCCTGAGCGTCACCTGCAGGAACACCGCCATTTCCTCCTCACTGGTATCCTTGAAAAGTGCGGCCTCGCATTCCTGCATACGTTGGTGGATCCCGCGGGTCAGCGCCCTCCCATTTTTTGTCAGCTCCGGCAGCACCATCCGCCGGTCGTCGCCGGGATACCGCCGGACCAGCGGCCCCAACCTCACCGGCTTGTTCACCGCCCGGCTGATCCGGGACACCCTGACCGGCAACACCTGGCTCAGCTGGGTAGTGGTCCACTTTTCCCGTTCAGGAGGAGCCGGAGCGGCACGAACTCTCCGAGCGACAGGCCGTGGGGCGATTTGAGCTCAGCTATCCCCTTGGCCGGCAGGTTGACCAAGCCGGCCACAGGCTGAGATCGGCCCCGGGCCTTTCGGCAAAGACCACCTCTGGCTGAGGCAGGTGTCAGGGTCCACGCCACACCTCTTGCCAGAGACTTTTCCTCCAACGAACAATTGTCGCAGAGCAAGGTGAACCTGGCGTGAAGATATGCGGGGAAAACACGTGAGGGTATTATGAAGTCTGCCTGTAACGTCTGGCCCTGGGCGATGATTGGAGAGATTGGGGCAGGGTGTGAAGGATTACCGTTACCGGGGATCCATCCGGGGCGCTGTATCCCGGTGATGCTATGTCCCGGAGGGACTTGGCATCCGGTATCCGACCCGGATGGCCGTGCAGATGTACCTGGGACTCCAGGGGGCGTCCCCCAGTTTCCGGCGCAGCCCCTTGATGAAGGTGCGCAACACCCGGACGTCCCCCTGGTGGAGCGGTCCCCAGACCTCTCTCAGAAGGTGTTCGTGGGTGAGCGTCACCCCCGCGT
This sequence comes from Dehalococcoidia bacterium, assembly GCA_965262865.1. Lineage (GTDB taxonomy): Bacteria > Chloroflexota > Dehalococcoidia > Lucifugimonadales > UBA3495 > VXOI01. The sequence continues at coordinate 2,275,938 of OZ253565.1, read as the reverse complement.
TCGTGGAGAGCTCGGATAGCAGGTTGAACTCCGTCGCCGTCAGTTGGACCCGGGCGCCGGAGAGGCTCACCGTGCGTTCGGCGTAGTCGATGGTCAGCTCGCCCAGCACGAAGGGTTCCGGCGAGTCTGGCTGGACCGGGTCGCGTCTTGTCCGCACGGCCGTCCTGATTCTTGCCGCAACCTCCTTCTGGGTGAAGGGTTTGAGGATGCAGTCGGCGGCTCCCAGGTCGAGGGCCCTCTCCATGTCCGGGACCGTTCCGTGCTCCAGCATGAACAGCACCGGACCGTCGGATTCCCTGGCTATGCGCTCCATGATCTCCGGTCCCGCGTCCACCAGGAAGAGGTGGGGTCGTTCCGTTCCGGCCAGGTATTCGACCCTGTCGGGGTCGCCGGTGACGACGGCTTCGAACCCCTCCTCCAGGAGCATGGTCCAGGTGTGGCTGCGGGACACTGGGTCCGGGTCAACCGCCAGTACCCGCAGCTGGCCTTCCCTTGAGCGTTGCGTGGCTGATGCGGAGGCGCCGGGCCCGGTATTGCCGGTGTTCGCTCCCCGGCCCCCCTGCGGCGGCCGTGCCTGCGGGGACCGTGAGGGTGAAACGGGGGCCGGGTTCCGGTCCGGGGCCGTGGTCCCGCAGCCAGCCTCCGTGGGCCTCCACTATCGCCCGGCATATTGCCGTCCCCTGCCCGTGTATCACGCTCATCTCATCCCTGGACCGGATCATCCCCGTCTGAAGTTCTCCGCGGGCGCACCGGCACAGGCCTTTGGCCATGCCCAGCCACCGGATGGCTCGTTGCTCCGGGTCTCCGGCTTGTTCACTGGCCCGGAACAGCCGGAATATGGTCGACTGGCCTCCTTCCTCCAGGAATATCAGGTTCCTGTTTTCAGTTTCGGATACTCCTTCCGGGTGTACCTCTTTTGCCCTGTCGCTGATCACGGTCGTACCTTCCCCCTGTGTAGCTGTCGGGCCCCTTTTCTCCGTGGTTCAGGAGTTCTCATATCAGTGTGTAGGTTCCTGTCAGCCGCGTGGCTGGGTCCTGGATGTTGTCAGCCACCTGATGACCTGCGTTCCCTTTTCTGCGAGCTCGGCGATCCGCGTCTGAACCTCCTTCTCAGTGTCTCCCAGAAGTGCCAGGTCGGTTACCAGGACCTACTCGAAGGGTGGGGTCTCCCCGGCGGCGTCTCCCATCAACCTCTGGAGGGCAAAATTCCTGTAGTCAAGGTAATTGCGTACGATCTGGACGTCCTGGTCCTGGGTGGCCAGATGCAGTGTCTGCCACTGAATGTCGGCCGTGTCCTCCGGGTCCCCGGTGTCCTGGCAGTAGAACGCTATCTTCTTCATCATCCTCACCTCCATCTGGGTTGCTGATGTTCATTGTGCCTCGGGTCTTCCCGGTGGGCTTTGATGTGAACTGTGCCGGGACCTTGTTCTTTGCGGCTCGTCTTTCCCCGCATATCCGGGGTCTGCCAGGAGAGTGTGTCAATGGTTAAGCCGGGATCATCCCCGCATAGCCGGGGTCTGCTGTTCGCCAGCGGCGCGAACAGCACGAGGGTCTCGGTCCATCCCCGCATATCCGGGGTTTTGAGCAGGAGCGGCAGCAGGAATTGCTCTCGTCGTGCCGGTCCACGGCTCAGAAAGGGGGGAGGCCCGTCGATTACGACGGGCCTCCCCTGTTCTTGAATATTAGGGGAACCATTCCCTTTTAATCAGGTAGTGACGCTGATACTTCTTTTTGAGACCCCAGCTGACGTTGACATTGCGCGGCAGGCCCCATTTGTCGTTTTTGTCCTTCAGTTTAATCCGCCATTCCACGTGCGTGCCATCTGTGTCGAAGGCGTAAGTCTCCTCGATAGTCGTACTTCTTTCGGTAGTTGATGTTGCTACGTTATCCCACGGCGACCATTCGGCTTCACCAGGAGGTGAGTCCGCGACGTTTATCCGGTCGCGTCTGTCGATCTTGTAACCGGTCGCTCTACGCGGTGCTTTCCAGGTGAAGGATATGTCCACTTCCTTGTTATCCTTGGTGGCCAGGGCTGTGGGAGTTATTGTCATGTCAACCGACTTGATAATTAGCGGCCTCCGTCCTGCTTCTGCGCTATCAGGCAGGGTCACTACGGTTCCTATTATCGCCAGCAGGGCGACTGCTCCTAGTACTACAACGACGCTTTGCAAGAAAGGGGCTTTGAACCCCTATTCATGGCGACCTGCCCACACGCTTGACAGCTTTATTGTCGTACCTTCCTCGAAGCGAATTCAGGTCAAAATCACACGAATTTGAGAAAACGTCGTTGTAGTACTAGGATGGTTAACCTGAACCTCTTCAGGTGAGTTGAGATCATGATTCCCTCCTGATACTTTATTCGCCGTTGTAAAAAAGGGTTGGCTTTGGTCGCATGGCCTCTGCCTTCCTTTCCTAGAGACGCGCCCAACAGTTCAGGGCGGCTCCGCCCGGAAATCTCATCCGGGAACACCGAACGGGTCCAGTGCTGGGCCGCCTCTGGGGGCAGCCCGAGCCGGATTGGGCCGGCATCTCTGCTTTGCCAGCCGGTGTTGCGCTGCAAGCGCCGGTCTCAACTGCTTTGAGACAGCATTCCACAGCGTCCAGACGTGCTTCACTCGTTTCCTTATCCGCGGTTCCCGCACCTTTGGGAGACGTTTCTGGCAGATGTGGAGGAGGTTCACCCAGCCAGCAGGCCGTTTACTCGGAGGCGGGTCGTCCAGATCGGTCTGAGAACGCGTACTTATATCGGCTCCCCGTTGGGTCCGACTCATATTCATGCCAAGTTTGCTTCCACACGTTTTTTCAGTGGCCCTCCATTATCGCAAGGGGGTGTGATACTGGCGTGAAAACGCGCATGAGATCGCGTGAGAGTGTCGTGAGGATAGGGTTGATATGTGAGTCTCAGGCCGATTTGAGAGGAGGGTGGGCTGTGGGTGCCTGCGGTAGCGTCCCGAACTGTGGTGGCGGCGCCACTTTTTTGCGGTTATTGAATCACTGACCTTGGCATGCGGTACCCGACGCCTATTTCCGTGAAGATGTACCTGGGGCGCTTGAAGTCGTCTCCGAGTCTCTGGCGCAGTTCCTTTATATAGGTGCGCACGACTCGCACATCTCCTTGGTAGAGGGATCCCCAGACCGCTCTCAGTAGCTGTTCGTGTGTCAGCGTCCGTCCCGCGGCCTTGGAGAGCTCGCAGATCACCAGGTACTCCGTCGCCGTCAGTTGGACCTGGGCGCCGGAGAGGCTCACCGTGCGTTCGGCGTAGTCGACGGTCAGTTCGGCCAGGACGAAGGGTTCCGGCGAGTCTGGCTGGACCGGGTCGCGCCTTGTCCGCACCGCCGCCCTGATTCTTGCCGCAAGCTCCTGCTGGGTGAAGGGCTTTAGTATGAAGTCGGCGGCTCCCAGGTCGAATACCCAGTCCATGTCCGGGCCTGTGTTGGGATCCAGGATGAACATCACCGGAGCGTCTGAGATCCTGCCTATGCGCTGGATGATCTCGAGTCCTCCCGGCCCGGTCTGGGTCAGGTCCACCAGAAAGATGTGAGGACGTTCCGTCACCACCAGGTGCTCGATGGCGTCCGGGTTCCCGGTTGCCACGGTTGTGAATCCTGCCTCCAGGAGCATGCTCCGGATGTTGGTGAGTGACACCGGGTCTGGGTCGATTGCCAGGACCCGGGGTTGGCCTCTCCTCGAGCCTTGCAGAGATGCGGCGCCGTGCTTGGGGCCGGTCTTGGCGCTCTTCTCTCTCTGGCCCCCTGCGGGGACCGTGAGGGTGAAACGGGGGCCGGGCCCAGGTCCGGCGCCGTGCGGGCCGACAGGTGCCCCCCGTGGGCCTCCACTATGGCCCGGCATATCGCCGGCCCTCGAACGAGTGTTTCCCCGGCCTCCCCCACGGGCGGGCGGGCTGCAGCCCATGTCTGGCTGCACAGGCCGGGTTCACCCTCTGGGTTCCAGCCTCCGCCGTACTGGGCGGATATTTCCACTGTCACCATGGCGTCTGCTTTCGTCCCCGAAAGGCTCACCCTGATGACGGACGACGGGGGAGAACTTTCGGAAACGTGGGTGAGGAGGATGCCCAGGGCCCGGAAGATCCGCTCCCTGTCCAACCTCGCCATGGGCAGGGCTGGTCCTGAACGGACAAGAACGGTGTTTGCGCCTCCGCGTCGGAGAAATGCCACTCTTGCCTGTTCCACCAGGGCTCCCAGGTCGGCGGGTTCGGGATGGACCGACAGCGTCCCTGTTTCCATGTCCCTCTGGTCGGACAGGTTGCCCATCAGGTGGCGCATGTGGTCGGCGTGTTCGTCGATGATCTGGAGGAACTGGCGTGTTTCCCTGTGGTCCATGGGGTAGGGGGATCCCAGCACCGTCGCCGCCGACCCCTTGATGGCAACGATTGAAGTCCTGAACTGATGGGCCACGAAGTCAGGGAACTCAGTTCGCTGACTGGTCGTCTCTCCCAGACCGGCCCTGGCCCTCTGCTCCTGGCCGTGGGCCCAGTCCCTGGCGATGGCCGCCCCGGCGTGGGACGCGAACATGTGAAGGAGGGTCCGGTCCTCCGGCGTGAAGTCTTCGCCCCCGTCCCTGTCTGCCACGTGGAGACGGGCAACATCCTCTTCGTCGTATCTCACCTGTACCGTCAGCCAGGGTCCGGCGTCCTGGGCCTCCGGAGCCTCCTGGCTCCCGCTCTCGGGGCGGACCAGGCGTTCCAGGCTGACCGGATACTCCGTCGATTCTCCCTCCTCCAGGGTGAATCCAGACGTGGCCAGTTCACCTGGGTCGTTTCCGGTTTCGAAAACCCGGACGGCGCTGTACTGGGCCTGGGCTACCTGACGGGCCTCATCCGCGATTTTCTGGAGGACGGCGCTGGGGTCCAGTTCCGACGAGATTCGGAGGCAGGCGTCCACCAACCAGGTGAGTCCGTCCGTGGACACCCCGTCGCTTCGCAGTCTGTCCCCGGATTCGTTCATTTTGTATATGCTCCAACTCACGGCCTCACAGCCGTGGTTGTCGTGTGTCCCATCACGACTGATTCCTGCCTCACGTTGCACACCTTGTGTTCGTTCTGTTTGATTCCAGTGCTTGTCACCGTTGGTCCGGGCAAGGCAAGATATTGAATATTTGGCGTGAGAAATAGCTGGATAGTACCTGCATAAATTTATACTCCCAATATTTTGGGGAGATGGGAAATCAGGTCGAAAGCTACTTTTTTGACAGTTCAATAGTGGATTGTGCGTGAAACATGGCATCGGAACGTGATGTACAGAGGCTGAGGTCGGCCCAGGTGGGCATCCTGATGCGGTCCTACCGGGAATCCTTCGCCCTGGGGACCGGGAGGAGGGGCCTGTCTCAAGCGGAGCTGCTCCGGCGGATGGGGGAGGTTGATGACGTATACGAGACGAGGTACAGCCACGGCACCGTCTCCCGCTGGGAGTCGGGATCTACTCGTCCCTCCGTGGACCGGCTCCGGGTCTTCGGGATGGCCCTGAACCTCTCCGAGACGGAGGTTGCGGGACTGATCCTGCTGGCCGGGCTCGCCCCGGACTTCCCCGGTGCCGCCCTGGCTCTCTCGTCGGGTTCCGACCCCGTCCGGCGACCGGAATCGCCTGGGGCTGTGTTGGAAGGGGTTGTATTGGAGGGGGTTGAGCTGGGAGACCCTGACCGTGACTCCCTCCTTGCCGGGTCCGTCGGGGGCCGGAGGAGGAGGGGTCTGATGCCGAGCCTTTCGGCGGAAGTCCGGCTCTTTTTCCTAAGGGTCCTGTTGCTGGGCGTGGCCCTCACCGCCTGCGGGTATGTGCTGTCGCTTGCAGGGTGGGATGGCTCCCTGCATACGGTGCCATTCGCCGGGTTCGCCGTGGCCCTGGTGCTGGGACAGGGGTTCCTGTTTCCGGAGCGGCAGGCCGGGCTGAGGGAGTTCTTCTGGGTTTCGATATTCTTCGTTCTGACCACTCCCCTCTTCCAGTTCGCTCCTCTGGGACTGGACCACTACAACTTCCATGTGCTGGACGCAATCCGTGGCACCTGGATCCCGTGCCTGTTGGCCCTCTTGGCTAACCTGGTGCTGGCATCCGGGGCTGGAGTTCTCTTCCACCTCCTCCACAGGTGGCAGTACGTTGGCGGGGAAACCGGGGGCGCACTCCGGAGGGCGCTCTGGGTGGCCCTTCCCCCGTTGGTTGTGGTTTACGGCGTGGCCGTTGTGATCACCAACGCCTCGGTGTCCATCCAGCTTGCGTTCCTGGTCCCGGTCATTGCGACGGTCTTCACCGCGCTTCTGGTCCTTCGTGACCCGGAGGTGACCTTCAGCGAGCGGGACCGGCGGATACTCTTCCCCGTCGTGGCGGCGACGGCCATGCTGTGCGGGACGCTGGGGTTGGTTGTGATCGTGGCGATATACGTGTCTCCGGACCTGCCCATGGTCCTTCCCGACCACAACCTCCTGGGTTCCTGGGAGATCGACTTCGGAGAGTTGGGTGTCACCCGGGATGAGGCCCTGGACCGGTTGAACGTGGGCTACATGTGGCACGCCATGTGCCTGTATGCCTACATGGCGTTCGTCGTCGGGGGCAGCCTGATCGTGGCCGTCTACCGGATGGGAGATGGTGGGGACCCTGACGTGGCCCCGGCTTCGTCCGGGCCGACCGCCCGTGCTCCCCGGAGGGGTTCCTCTGGCGCCCAGGGCCTCAGTTCGCGGCTCTTCCCAGGGCCTGTCAGGACTTGGTCCTGACCGGGTTCTCCCGGTTGGGTTCGAGTTCGGTTCCGGCAAGGAAGATCCTCTATCTCTGGATTGACCCTGCTGGGCACTGGTGAATGGCGTACACGGCCATGACTTCCAGTGCCGGTGGGCGCAGTCGTGTTCTCCATTGTCGACTTGGTCGCCGGTTCCCTGCTTTGTTGCTCTCGTGCAACCCGGGGTGCTCGCCGCTGCCACGCATAAATGAAAGGCCCGGCGATAAGCCGGGCCTTTCTTGGATCCTGTCTGTGCGTTTGGGGTTTCCCCTTATGCTCCAGTGCCTTGTTGATGGCTATGACCTATCTGACGACTCCTTATAGGCCGCACGTTTCCGATGGAATCGGTAGATCCGAACCCCTGCCCACGCCGCCACTACCAACGCTGCCAGCCGCAGAACATTGGCTTTAGTTTAGCCTTGCGGCTGATAATAATGGGGTACCAGGGCGGCAGGTTGGTGGTTTGCGCCTGTTGGGAGGATATATTGTCGACAGGCAGAGTGGTTGGGACTTGGCGGGGCCGGGCGATCCTGCTGATGCTGGTGTCGGTGTTGGTATACTCGCTGGCCCCGCTGGCAGTGTCTTGGTCCGGCGTGTCGGAGCGGCCGTTCCTGTTCAGCGCATTGTTGCAGGCCGGTGGGATGTTGGGATACATCCTGCTATTGGGGTTCGCTTACCGTCCTTTGGTCGTGAACCGGAAGGTGTGGTCTCTGGTAGTTCGGCGGCTGCTGCGCTGGCCGATGCTGGCTGGTTCAGCGAGCGGATTCGACTACGCGTTGTTCGTGTGGTCGACCAGATTCGTGGATGTAGGGGTGGCGACGGTCTTGTTCGAGGTGTGGCCACTTCTGCTGGTCGCAGCTACTGGTTGGTGGTTTCGAAGCGAAGGTCGGTTCGGGCGGATTACCCTGAAGATGGGCCTGCTGTTGGCGGGCGGTTTGGTGGGCAGCGCACTGGTTGTGGTGAGCCAAGGCGGTCTGGCGAGCGTCCTGCCGGGGTCTGGAGTGACATTTGGGATCGTGCTGGCGCTGGGGTCCGCGGTGGCGGTGGCCTTGGCGGCGGGACTGTTCCGGTGGGGGGCCGACCTGGGCGTCGCGGTGGCGCCGTATGCCGGCACTCGCTATGGGCCGGTGGCCCTGGAGATGTTCGGGATAGCGGCGGGGATCGTGGTGGCCGACCTGGTGGCGATGGCGGTGAATCTGGCCGTGGGGTGGGCAATGGGGGAAACTCTGGAGTGGTCGGATGTTGCACTGGGCCTGGTGGGCGGCGTGCTGGTCTACACAGTCGCCAGCGTCGCTTGGCGTCTGGCGAATGTGTTGACCGACGATCTGACTGTGAATGGGTTGGCATATCTGTCGCCGTTGCTGGCACTGGGTTGGCTGCTGGCTTTTCGGAGCGTCTCGGTGGCCAGGCTGGACCTCCTGCTGGCGGGCGCGGTCGTGGTGGTGTCGTGCAACCTGCTGTCGAGTCTGGGGGTGGGACGTGGGTCGGTCCCCATCCGAGATGACGGCCGAGGTCGTCTGTCTACCTGATGGTGCCGAAGTTTGTGCGCTGCTTTCGTTTTTTCTTCCATGGCCGTTGGGCCGATGGCAAATGAAGGGGGATGCCCGAGATTCTTGCGCTGGGGGCATGGAGAGCCTCTGAGCGAGTGTCCGTAGTGGTTTTTGCCTTGAGGCTGAGAATGAGCTTCACAGCGCCCCTGGCGGCGCCATGTGGTTTCTGCTTGACGTGGGTTTTGCGTGAGGAGTTCTGACGAACTCGTGAGTTCAACCTGTTGTGGCGGCGGGTTCCCACACACGCCACGCAGTCGAGCAGCCGGTTCGGCCCCTGAGGGGCGGGCAAAGAGAGAGGCCGAGCGGTGGTGCTCGGCCCTTCTCTTATCTGTGGCGTGGCCCCCTCTCTGTGGGGAGGCCCGGAGGTGTTGCGGCAGTGGACCGGCCTTCCGGGTCACGCAATGGCTACCGTTGTAGCCCTGTGTCGGGCCACCAGGTTTTCCTGGGTCTTGGCGGGTTCGGGCCATGGTGGGACCCAAGTGGAGGGGCGGCAGCAACTGAATGGTGCCGCCCCTGGTTGTTGCTCTGCTGGCCTGGTTTGTTAGGGCGCGGCTGGCGGCCTATCCGCCGACGAACCCCGGCATCACTTTTGTGGCGAATCTCTCCAGGTTTCTGAGAGAATTCTTGAGCGACATTCCTGGGTGGGTGAACTCGACCAGCAGGTAGTCCAGGTTGCAGACCTCCTGCAGTTCCTGCACCTTCTCGACGACGTTGTCGGGAGAACCAACGAGGAGTGTGCGCGGCTCCAGGAAGTCCCAGTCGAGCTTCACGTCCTGCGCCAGCTCCTCGCCGGGGTTGGTGAACACCTGCCTGCCCCGGAACGGGTCGTTGTAGGTGAAGGAGGACATGATCGCGGCCTCCGCGTCCCTGCGGGCCTCTTCCATGGAAGAGGCTACGTAGGTTGAGCGCATGACGGCCTGGCCCTCGCCGATGGAGAACGGCCTGCCCTCCAGTTCGGACCGGACCTCGGCGTAGAGCTCCATCCTCTGCCGGATCCTGGCAGGAGGTGGCTGCCAGTAGCAGGCATTCAGTCCCATCTCGGCCGCGGCGGCGACCGAGTTGTCGGTGGATACGGTCATCCACAGCGGCGGATGGGGCTGCTGGTAGGGCCTGGGAGTCACCCTGAGCCTAGTGACCCGCTCGCCGTCCTGCCACGACGGGTCCGGAGGTATGGACGGGTGGGAGAACACGGTGCCCTCGGCGGGGAAATTGTAGTTGGGGCCGTCGTGGGAGAAGTAAGGTTCAGTCCATATCTTGCGGACGATATCGATAGTTTCCCGGAACAGCTCGCGGTTTTCCTCGTTCTTCCGGGGGTCGGCGTTGGAGTGGAACTGCGGACCCTCGTAGGGCCAGATACCCCTGCCGAATCCGACGTCAATCCTGCCGCGGGTCATGTTGTCGAGGATGGCCAGGTCTTCGGCAAGGCGAATGGGGTGCCACCAGGGGGCGATGTTGGCCATCTGCCCGATGCGTATCCGGGAGGTGCGGGCCGCCAGGTCTGCTCCCAGCAAGATTGGGTTAGGGAGGTCGCCGACTCCATAGGGGCCGAAGTGGTGCTCTCCGAGCCAGATGGCCTCGAAACCCAGTTCCTCGGCCAGGATGGTCTGCTGTCTCAGGTTGTCCAGCATGTCGGCGGCGTTGGTGGACTCGCCCGCGGATGCCGCCACGGTGGTGAATGCTGCGAACCTCATGGTGGTGCCTCCGCTGGGTTGGGCTGCCTGCCTGGGCTAGTCGTGAAACGGAGGGTATCACACGACACGGGACGTCTGTTCAAGAGGACAGCCTTACCGAGACGTTGCTGCCGTGCAGAAGCGACGGATGGTCCGGCATGTGTAAACGACAGAACCAGTTGATCCATCCCAGGTGCTTGCCTGCGATGGAGAGCACCAGCTCGCCGACGTCCTTCACGACGAAGCTGTTGATGCGGTTGGTGACCAAGGTCGCGACGCCGATGATCTTGCTCAACTCGGGCAACTGGGCCCCAAGAACCCGACCAGCTGGCTCGCAAACTATTCGTCCAGCCGCTCACCTGTCTCGTGGGTGAGCGGGATGAGTTCCTCAAGGGTAATGGTAGTGCCTTCCTGGTCTCCATATCCGTTGGGTCCCATCCGGCGGGCGCGACCCGTAATCTGTCGGGGAGCATCGGGGTCGTTCAGCTAGCCGATCATCAGGTTGGCCGTCAGTCCGGAAGCGGCTACAGTGGCACGCGAGGGTGCGCTCTGCGAAATTCTCCCGGCGACGCATTTGGAGACTGCTCGTAGAACCTCCAGGCCGCCTCCGGCACGCTGGCCTGCAGGGTATCGGCCGCCGCAGTAAACGGGTGGCGGGTAGACCGGCCGGATATCAAGTAGATGGTATGCTCGTTGCACCCGATCAGCCACTTGATCTGCCGCATGCATGCCAAGGGCGAGTAATCCCTCAGCGATCTCGCCGAGTTCTTATCCGTCTCAAGACCAACCGTTTATCGCACACTCAACCGGCACCTTTCCCCTTAGCGTACGATCCTGCCCCTTACCGGAATCGACCCGTGATCGGGCAGAAATCGTCCCGGCCCTCCAGTTCGTGATGGACTTGCATTGACCAACCGAAGCAATATTCGTAGATCTGGGCCTCGTATTCCGGCGGACAGCACAGCTCATATCCTCCCGACGACAACGCGCGCAGCGTGGTTTGGGCCAACAGGTCCCGGGTCTCGCTTGGAATGAGCCGAAACATCAGGGAGCGCCCGACGGAATTGGTGTATTCCTGCCAGCTGTCGAATAACCTTCTGCGCCGCCGCGTCCGCTCCGCCGTCGCATCGCCAATCTCCAACAGTTCCTCCACCGTTTTCCCAAGATGGCATATCGGCGGGTCCAGCAAGACCAGGCCGGCATAACCGTCTTCGTCCTCGACTTGATGCAGTAGGGCCGCGATGCCCGCTACAGAGTGGAAAACGCCAATGCGAGGCTTTGCTCCGAAGTGAATATCGGTCGCCTCGGCAATTGTCCTGCTGTCGCTGGCGAAGGTTGGCATATTATGCCCCCGACGCTCTCCCACCGGGTTCCAGCCATGGTTGCGGAGGTCCCAGAGTACGAGGTCGAAGCGGTCCATGAGCAACCTCCACATGGGATAGTAGAGGTCTGCAGCCAGCCCGTTCCCGTGGCTGAACATGATCCGTGGCCCGGTGGGGTTGCCGTGGCGACGCAGGGTGATGGACGCGCCGTCGGCCATGCGGATTTCCGCAGTCTCCCGCGGCTCGGGTATTCGACTAACCGGACTATCGGTGTCGTTGATCACGATTCCTCATTGGCGTAGTCCAGCACCGGCGTTGCGACCGTCTTCTCGGTCTCGCTCGCCGCGCTGAATCACCTCTTGAAGTTCGCCCTCCACTGCCACGTGAATTCTCAGCATCCCTCACGTCAACCGGTACCTGCGGTGAATAGGGAATAAATTAGGAGCAAGTGGAAACCAAAGATCCGGCATACTCGCAGTTGGAGCGACGTTGGGTCGATCGCCACGTCACCCTTTCCGGCGTAACCCATGTCGCTCACCACCATGCCGCAAAACCGACAGGCGTGGTCAATCTGTTTCGTTCCCGCGCCCGCCACAGTGGGACGGTGCCCTCTCCGGTCGTGGGCGCATCCCGCCCACCTCATCATTGCCCTACCGGAATGGTGACGGCAGGGCTGTTGATCAGCTCCATTCCATCAGCCGTACAGATACTCCCGTCCGCCGCGCAACCCGGGTCCGGCTGCAGGGAGACGACGATCTCGGCTGCTGAATCGGGCCGCACCGTGATGTTCCAAGCACGATCCGAGCCTTGCGTCACACGCTTGGCCTTGGTGATCGCGCCGTTGGTCGCCGACAGGGCGTGGTCCCGCAGGGTCCGGAAGCTCAGGGGTACGTCTTCGGTGAACTTCAGTCCGACGGTGAACCGGTCAACGCCGTTGTGACTCCCCGGTATATTCATGAAGTACCCTGCCGGAGGCGGTGACGATCTTTCGGGCAGGCTCTCTGAACCTGCCACCGGAACGATGCTGACGTCCAACGAATCGCCGTCAGCCCAACCCATGTCGTCGACCGCCCACCAGTAGCGTCCCGCCGCCGCAGTCGCCGGCTTCAAACTCTCGCTGGCCACGAATTCCTGATCTCCAATGGTCAGCGTGAAATCTCCGGGATGCTCCCTGGACACGTTCAGGTAAAGCCCACCGGCGAAGTGGATGATGCCAACAACGCGGTACCACGATCCATCCACGACGAAACTCTGTTTGGAGACCCCGCCGATATCGGTTCCCCACAGCGTGTACCCGGTGAGTGGCGGCACGTACGAGTTGTCGACGCCCACGGTCAGCGTTGCCGACCAGCCGGCGGCTCGGGTCACGGTGATCTGATAGATCAAGACGGTGGTGCCATCCTCGGCGGTCACCGTGACCTCGACCAGATTGTCGCCCGCCACGAGCGACGGAACCGTGATGCCGTCGGTGAAATCGTCGTCGGTGATCGCGGTGCCGGCCAGGGTGACGCCGCTTACCTCGGCGCCGCCGTAGCTCTCGGTTCCGGTCAGCGTGACACTGGTCACAGCGGCCCCCACCAACGCGGTGTATTCGGTCGTGGCCGAGCTGAACGCGGGCGACGGTGTGATCGCAGTTCCGTTGGCATCGACGAGGGTCAGGTCGCTCAACGTGGCGTCGGTTGAGGCGTCCTTCTCAACATGAATCTTGTAGATCTTGATTCGCGATCCGTCGGGCGAGGTGACCATGAATTTGACCAGATTGTCGCCCGGTACGAGCGGCCAGGCGGCGTCGTAGGCCGTGGAGTCCGTGTCCTCGTCGCCACCGACGTAGACGATGCTCTCCACGGTTCCGCTGGTGCTCGGCGTCGCGACTCCGGTGAGCGAGTCGAGTTCGCGGTTCGCGGTTGCCGTGTAGAGGAACTTGTACTCATTGAATGCCGGAGTCAGCGCGATCGTGGCGCCATCGGAACCGGTCAGCGTGATCGAACTCAGCGTGGCGTCGGTCTGGGGGGTCTGGTCGTTGTTGATGATCAGACCCGAAGCAGAAGTGACGTAACCCAGTTGGGCGTTCTCGGACGGGTTGCTGAGCTCGACAGTGAAGCTCTCGTCGTCCTCGTCGGTTGAGTCGGCCGTTGTGTCAATCGTGACGGTCTTCTCGGTCTCGCTGCCGGCGAAGGTCAGTGTCGCGTTGGATACGGCGGTGTAGTCGGAGTCGGCCGTAGTCGCGCTGTCGTCGGCTGTGCTGTATTCAACCGTGACTTCTTCTGCCAGCGCTGAGCTGAGGCTGACCGTGAATTGGACACCCGTGCCCTCAACGGCCTCTGATCCTTCAATCGAGAGGTTCGGCGTACCAGCTGCCAGCGGCGAATTGAGCACCATCACCAGAGCCGCTGTGAACCCTCCCAGGGCGGATGCGCAGGGTGTTGTTGACAAGGTGTTAGAGTAGACTGCACGACAACGGTCGGCCATGCTCCAGCCCTCATCGCTGTCTGGATCTTCGTCGTCGTCCTTGGTGTGAAGCAGAGACACTTCTCCCTGGATTAATTCGGCGTACGCGAAATAGGTCGTGTTGGCGGCCAATGTGATCGGTGCACCGGCCGCCGCGTTGAAGGTGAGTTCGGAACCTACCCCATTGCCAAGGCTCGAGAAGTCCGGCCGAGTCAACGTATGCAGCTTGGCGGCGGGATCGATTCCGCTCGCCGAGTAGATGTGAACGTCTATCAGGGCATTGTTGCTTCGTTTGCGGAATTCCGGAAGCGTGACGCTGCCCAGGAGGGCCGACTCAGAACCGGTGGTGAATGCTTGCGCGCGTGCTTTGAATTGGCTCCCCATCCCCAACTGCTCAGTCGAGGGATACCGTTGTGTGGCATTGCCGACCAGGACCGTATTATCGGCGGTCGCCGCGCTGATCGGTGTCGCCCTGTCCCGGCTCACGGACGTTGGCTCTTGGGTGGACTGGCCGGCTTCGTTGTAGGCGATGACCTGGACATCGTATACGACCCCTCCGGTCAGTCCGGTGATCGTATGAGTCCTGGTCTTGCCGTCGACGACGTCATGGCGGCGACCGAACGAGCCATCGGTGTCGTAGGCCTCCGCGCCCGACTTCCACATCACGTGGTAGCCGCCGGCCGCGGCGACTTCGCCCCAGGTGACTGTGATCGATTCGATTCCCGCTTCCGCTACCACATCTCTGGTGAGCGCAGGGTTCTTCAGTTGGAGCTTGAGCCGCGCAATCCTGTTGTCGCTGAACTTGCCTGTGTTGCGCAAGCTCGCGATTGTGCCCTGCGGTGATGTTGCCGTGGTGCTGGTCGCAAACTCCGTGCCGTCCAGAGTGCCGGCGTCGAACGGGAACAGGTCAACGAAGATGCTGTTGTTGTTCCCGGGTGTGGGCCAGGTTCCTCCGGCTCGCAGATCGTGTGCGCTGACGCCGGCGAACCAGTCCGAGGTCGGGTTGATCTTGACAAGGACCGTGAGGCAACTGAATTCGTCCTCTACTGGAACGCTGTTCGGGCCATTCTTATTGCCCGTGGGTGAGTTTGGAGCAGGGATCGTCCACGATGCTTGTGCGTTTCCAGCCGCAACGGCCGCAGTGACTTCCGCTTGGAAGTCAGAGGTAGCGCCACCTTCGGCCAGCGCCTGTACTCCGGCGCTGGCCGAGTTGCCCACAGTGAAGAACGAGAAATCGCACTTGTGAGCGACGACGATCGTCTCGCCGAATCCCGCGCCGGCCGGGACTGAAACGCCCGACGCGAGGACCGGCGTGTCGAATTTGCCCTGGATTTGTGTCTTGAACTTCCGCTGCTCCGAGGGGCTGCCGGCGTCTGCGGTGCCAGCCGCGCCGGCGAGCACAGCGAGGACCATCAGCATGGTCGCGACTACGATGGTTGGCAATCTCAAGGCAATATTCGTCTTCAATATTCTCCCGATACGTACTTCCTACGAAGCAGGTTTCAATCGTGGTGTGGCGTCGCCGTTGCATCCCGCGCCGCGGCAACGTACGCCGGCGATACCCTTTTCCCGTCAGAACAAGGCGTTTTTTCAGCCATGCGCGGCCCAATAGCCACGGCAAAAGACTTTACGGCCTCAGCTGACGGAATGTAAGGTTCGATTTTCCCAAACTGGAGGCTACTTTCGTACCCTTGCCAGCGGGTACTAATGCCCCCTTGACCGGCTCCGACTGCGCTGCCACATTGGGTTCTGCATTCATTGCCGCACGCACATAGAGATCATGAGATGTGTGGCAGATATCGATACGGACCGACCGGTTACGGGCGGACGTTTATGGGACGACGTTCCAGATTGCCGAGCCATGGCGCCGCGGTCCAGGTACTATCGTCATGACCGCCAGGCGCTTCTGCTTGTGGCAGACGAGGCGCCTTCTAGCTAGATTGCCCTGAGATGCGCTGGAAGCGCCCGGTTGCAACTCTCGGGCGCCACATGGATTCACGCCTTGGAGATGACATGACACACGGGTCCCACCCCAGCCGGCTCCGGCGGGTATTCGCGGAGGCGAGCCACGCCTTGCAGGGCAACGGCTGGACGCTCAACCAGCTCGACCCGGACGGTCTGCGGTATGTGGCGGCCGTTTCGGTCAGGGCGCACTGGCTTATCATCGCCGTGTTGCTATTTGAACTGGCGTACCGGCCCTATCTGTATTTCGGGGTGGCCAGGTTTGTCCCCTTCCCGCTGCTGCTCCTGGTTCTGATCGGGTTCAACGGGTACCTTCACCACCGTCTCCGGTCTGACCGGCCGGTTACGTGGCGTTGGCCGGTGGCGCTCTACGCGTTGGATTTGCTGCTGATCTCGGCGGCGGCGGTGTTGAGCGACGGCTTCGGCCACGGGTTCCTGCACCTGTTCTACTATCCGGCGTTGGCCGGACTGGCGGTGCTGTTCACCTCCTTTCGGTTCAACATGATCTGGGTGACGATTGTTTCCGTCGCCTACGTGGCGCTCAGCCTGAACGTGGGGGATGGACTGGACGTTGAGGCCAAGGACGAGAAGGCCTTGCTGGCCCGGGTGGTGGTGATGTACGCGGTGGTTGCGGTGGTAAACCTAGCGACCAGGTTCGAGCGGATGCGGTGGCAGCGTGCGGTGGAGCGTGAGCGGGTGATGCAGAATGAGCGGGTCGAGCTGTCGCAGGCCATTCACGACACCGCGGCGCAGTCGGCGTACATGATCGGCATGGGCGTCAACGTCGCGAAGACGCTGGCCGACGGCTCAAACGCCGAGTTGACGACGACGCTTGATGCGACTTCCCGGCTTTGCCGGTCGCTCATATTGGAGCTGCGACACCCCATAAACGTGGGCGGCATCTACGAGGGCCGGGAGCTGAGCTGTTCGCTCGGGTTGCATGCTGCGAGCTTTACCAACGTGACGTTGGTGCCGGTCAACGTGACCCTGACGGGAGTCGAGCCGCCGCTGTCCGTGGAGGTCAAGAGCGCGCGCTTCTCGGTAGCGCACAACGCGCTCACCAACGCGTACCGCCATGGGGAGGCGGGCAACGTGGCCATTGAGCTGGAGTTCGCCCAGGATGTCGTGAGCCTGTCGGTGTCGGACGACGGGGTTGGGCTTCCCGATGATTACGCGGAGCGCGGCAACGGTTTCGCCAACATGAACCGTTCGGCCCAGCGGCTGGGCGGGCATCTGGTCGTGGAACAGCGCGGCGCCATGGGCGGCGCGACCATCACGTGCGTGATACCGTGGGAGCGTTAGGCAAGGAGGCAGACTGGGATGACAACTGACGAGCGCATCAGGGTGATGGTCGTCGACGACCATGCAATAGTGAGGATCGGCCTGAAGCAGGTACTGGACTTGTCCGGCGAGTTCGAGGTGGTGGGTCAGGCCGCGGACGGCGAAGAGGCCGTCCGGATGGCGGCCGAAGTTTCGCCGGACCTGGTGTTGATGGACGTGATCATGCCGGGGAAAGATGGGGTGGAGGCGTGCCGGGAGATCATGGAGTCGTCCTCAGAGGTTCGTGTGGTGATGCTGACGGCATCGAATGCGGAGGACGCCGTGGTGGAGTCGGTGGCCGCTGGCGCGTCTGGTTATCTGCTCAAGGAAACTGATATGGAGCAGTTGCTCTCGGCCCTGCGGAGCGCGGCTGTGGGCGACTTTCGTCTGCCCCCTGAAATGGTGAGAAAAGCGTTCACGGCGATACGCGGCGACGGAAGCGCGGGTGATGCGGCGGCTGAGGCCGGCCTGACGGACCGTGAGCGGGAGATACTCGTCCAGTTCGCCCGTGGCCTGACCTACGCCCAGATAGCGGAGGCGCGGGGAATCCGGCCGGTCACGGTCCGGAACGCTGTCTACGGCATCCAAGGGAAACTGGGCCTGGAGAAGGTGCAGGGGTTGGTGTTCTGGGCGGTGCGCAACGGACTGTTGGACAACCATGCCAATGACTGACGGACTGCCAATGACTGACGGACTGCACCGGCGCATCTGAACACGTCCACAGTGGGTATCCCTCAGTGGCCGACTTCTGGGCCGGGGTGACAGTCGTGGTGGTACCAAACGTGTTGCCGCTGGGCGGCCCCGCCAGAACGCGGCAGGTCAGGCGAAGCGCCGCGGCGGGTTACAATGGCGACGTCAATTCCCAGGTCCCGTCCCGTCCCAGGAGTCGCCGCCCATGACCCCCCCGTCCCAACCCGTCGAGATTTACTGCCTCAAGTGCAAGGCCCGCACCGGGTCCAAGGACATCGAGATCGTCACCATGAAGAACGGCCGGCCCGCCTCCCGCTCCGTCTGCGTGGAGTGCGACACCAAGAAGTTCCGCATCGGCGTTCTCCCCTGATGACCCACCGCGTCGCGCATCCCATCACGCACCGGCACATCCCTGGGACATCATGGCGCTGGACCTGGGCCTGACCACCCGCCAGCTGCTGTCCGCCCTGGACGATGTGGCCCTGGCCAGCCAGACCCGCGCCCAGCGGCTCGCCGACACCCTGGAGCGCGGGCTCAACATATCCGCCGACGCGGCCGCCCGGCGCACCGCCGCGGTGGGCCGCCGTCCCTACCTCTCCGCCCGCACCGGCCCCGAGGGCCTGCTGGGCAGTCGCCCACCGCCGGACGTGCCCCAAGACTACACCGCGCTGTCCGTGGACGGCTCCCACATCGACGTGGACCGCCACCTGCCCCTGCGCTGCCACCTCATCAACCTGGGCGGCTGCGTCATCACCTACGGCAAGGACTTCGGCTGCGAAATGTTCAGCGAACCCGCCCTGGCCGTGGCCGACCAAGACCTCTACCTGCACAAACCCGATGACCCCTCCGAAGAGCGGGTCGAGTCCGGTAGGGGGCAGGATCGTACGTTGAGGGGAATGGTGCCGGTTGAGTGTACGATAGCAGGTTGGTCTTGAGACGGAGAGGAGCTCGGCGAGATCGCTGATGGAATACTCTCCCGTGGCATGCATGCGGCAGAGACCCCGCTGCTGTCTGTCGGACAGTTTGGGCTGCTTGCCGCACAATTTCCCCCTGGCGCGGGCGATGGCCATGCCCTCGCGGGTGCGCATGCGGATGAGATGGGCTTCGAACTCGGCAAAGGTGGCGAGGATATTGAAGAACATCTTTCCCATCGGATCGCCCGGGTCGTAGAGCGCCCGGCCAAGGGCCAGTTTCACGTCTCGTTCCCGAAGCCGATCGGCGCTGGAATACCGCCCATCTCGGCGAAGCGGTCAGACAGCGGAAATCCGCCGGCCTGACGGTCGAGCCCGAGCTCCTGGCCCACATCCCACCCCTTGGGTGGGCCCACATCCTGCTCACCGGCGAATACCGGTGGCCAAAGCGCCGATAGCAGCCTTAGCGTACGATTCTGCCCCTACCGGAGTCGACCCGGAAGAGGTGCCATGACGTTTGGTAGACGCGGCGGGTGTTGGCGGCCTTGGCGTCGCAGAGCCCATCGGAGACGGCCTGGGCCGCATCGTGGTCGCGGCAACAGCTCGGGGGCTTCCTGGAGGTGGACGGTAGTAGCGAGAAAGGAGCTGCGGACGTCCTCTGCTTCCATGGGCTCGGGGGCTCTATAAGTTCGTGATGATGCCATATTATCACGAGCTTAACTTGCCTCGGATCGGCAGGGTTTTGGCATGGACAGGGAGCCTTTCTCAGGCTATGCCACTGCCGCTAGGAAAGATGGCTAGGGGAGTCTGGATGAGGGCGTGACGCGGTCATCCGGAACCCTCTCCCGAGACCTGGCAATGCACCAGTGGAGGAGGGTCTGCGGCTGGGTAAACTGTGGTGCAGGGTCGGTTAGTCGTCTACGCCTCGTTCTGTGGTCGAGACCAGATTGGTGCCAACTCGTCTGAGTTTGTCGCGGAGCTCGATGGTCTCCTCGAGGGATATGGAGAACAGGAGGAGCTTCCAGACGACGATGAAGTCGAGGGGGCTGCCGTCCAGGGTGGCCTGGGAGATCATTCTGGTGAACTCGTCCCGGTTGCCGGGGGTGTCCCTGAACGTGGCTGAGACGGTGAGGCCTCTGGCGTGGCAGTAGTCGCGACAGGCTGTCTCCTGGTCATCGGTGGAGATGCTGCTGCCGCCTGGCGTCAGGGGGGCTCTGACGTAGATCGCGGCTTTTGGCATGGGGTCGGTGTCCTGGGGAGAGAGGGGGGGTGCGCTGCCAGGGCCGGCGTATTCGCCGTTTACTGTGTGTCAGGCGCTGGCGGCTCGTTTGTATGATCGGGGATCCGCGGGCTGGGGCGCAATAGGCTGCTGTCATTAAAATGGCGGAGCTGCCCCGCGGCGAGCGTCAGGAACACCGACAGCACCGGGAACCAGGGCTATGACCCGGGCAAGAAGGTGTGGGGATCAAGCGGCACATCGCGGTGGACACTCAGGGGTTACCCCATGCGATTCATGTGGCCACCGCCGATGTTACCGACCGGGCCGGGCTTTGGCGATGTTCAACCAACGCCGGGGAGAACTGAACCGGGTGCGGAATGTGATGGCCGGCGGGGCTACGCCGGGAAGCCTTTTGCCGGGGAAGCCTTTTGCCGGGGAGGTGCAGAACCTGTTGGGAGCCTCGGTGGAAGTGGTCAAGCGCAATGAGTTGCACACTTTCGTGGTGCTGCCGAAACGCTGGGTGGTGGAGCGGTCTTTCGCCTGGCTGGAGAAATGCCGCCGCCTCTGGAAGAACTGCGAGGGAAAGCTCAATACCAGCCTGCAAATGGTGGATCTCGCCTTCGCGGTGCTAATCCTGAAGAGATTGTAAACAGGTTCTTAGCCAAGGCAACCGCATTCTAATTGAATCGATGCTTCAGACCACCGTCATTCCCGCGAAAGCGGGAAGGTGGATTCACATTTCAAATGCAACACATTGTTTGCCAAGTGGTTGGCGAAAACTTCTGCCGGGGAGTAGCAGCCCAGGCATTTGCGAGGAGTGTTGTTGTAATTGAGCACCAACTGATCGAATCTTTCGCTGCTGATGTCCGCCAGGTCGGTCTTCCGGGTCAGCACCCGGCGCATGCGGCCGATGGCGTTCTCCACTCCTCCCTTCTGCCAAGGCGAATGGGTGTTGCAGAAGAAGGTCTGTACTCCCATGGCGTGGAGACGGTAATGCCTGGCGAATTCGGTCCCGTTGTCGAAGGCCACGCTGCGGCGCCACTGGGGCGGGAAGGCACCCAGCACCTGGACCATGGTGCTGGCTATGGGGTCCGCCGCCTTCCCTGGCTGACGGATGGCAATGAGCACGCGGGAGTGGCGCTCGTGGAGGGTGAGGACGGCCTGCCGGTGTCTTTGGAACAGCATCAGGTCCGCCTCCCAGTGGCCGGGAGTCCGGCGGTCATTTGCTGCCTCGGGACGATGGGACAGCGGGAGGCGATACTGGATGAAAGAGGCAGAACTGCCTCCCCTGCGTCCGCGCCGGCCTCGTTTCGACTTGCCCCTTGGTTCGACTTGCCCCTTGGAAGGAGATGATGCCAGTTGTAATTCTTGGTGCGACGGATCTGGGCATAGATGAACTGGTAGATGGATTCGTGGGAGATGACCGGGTTTCCCGACTCCAAGGCGAGGCGGCCGGCCACTTGTTCGGGGGACAAGCCCTGCTGCAGCCGGGAGAGGACCTGCTGACGCAGCCCAGCCATGCGGTCCAGCCTGGAGCCGATCCAGCGGCGGGCCCAAGCCTGCTGGCCGGCATAGACCGGATGGTAGCCCTTGGTGCTTGAATCATTACGCCTCAATTGCCTGGAGATGGTAGATGGCGAGCGATCCAGAGCTGCCGCGATCTGCCGGACCGAGTGTACAGCGGCACGTAGACGGGCCAGTTCACACCGCTCTTCAATACTGAGGTGCCGATATCGTTCTCCCATGACAACACCTTAACTTGGTGTTGCACTTCGTTTGTGAACTTAGCGAATCCAGAGGGCCTTGGCCTGTGCTTACACTTCTACTGCAAGGCTGGACAGATTCCCGCTTTCGCGGGAATGACGGATTGCGAGGCTGCCAAAATCTAGAATGCGGTTGCCCTGGCTAAGGTCCTGAGACCTTGTGGCAAATCACTTGTGGGGGAGGGGGGTGATAAGTACAATCGCCGCCGACCCTATAACGCGGTAAAGAGGTATGGATGGTTGCAACGTTCGGAGGCATGATAGGGGGAATTGGGCTGCTCTTCTTCGGTATGTGGCTATTGTCCGAGAATATCAAGACCGTAGCGGGGCCCCGAATCAGGATGCTGGCGGGCCGGTTGACCAGAAACCGCTTTGCGGGATTCGGCTGTGGGATGCTTGCCGGAGCGATTACGCAAAGCGGGATGGCAGTGACGTCCATCTCTGTCAGTATGTTGAAGTCTGAGCTTATTTCGGCCCGGCAGGGTTTCTTGATAATCATAGGAGCGCAATTAGGTATCCCGCTTCTCATATTTGTAGTGGCCTTCGACGTGAAGCTGGTTGCGCTCTACGCCCTTGGTTTGGCTGGCGTCATAATCTATCGCACTCGAAAGAGACACTATCGGGAAATCGGAGCCATGCTGTTCGGAGTAGCGGTTTTGGTGTTTGGCCTTATCCTGATTAGGGAGTCGGCCGCATCGCTGGTGGAGCAGTCATGGTTCCAAGGGGCCTTGGGAATTTCTACCCGTTCCCTCATCTTGTCCTTGGTTATAGGCGCGATTCTCGCGTTCATAGTGCAAGCCGGCCTCCCGATCCTCGCATTCGGCATCGTCATGGCCACGGCAGGCCTGATAGAGTTCGAGCAGACACTGATGTACGTCTACGGCGTATTCATCGGCCTCGGATTCAGCATCTTGGCGCTTGCCATAAACTTGAACGGCACAGCCCGCCAAATCGCCATGTTCTCGGCTATCCAACATTTCTTCCCGGCAGTGATATTGGTGCCGCTTCTATATGTTGAGTTGTATCTCGGCGTACCTCTGGTAAAGGCGGCGCTTCATTCCCTTGGCATTGGCCTTGCTTCGGAAATAGCGCTGGTTGTCATCCTTTACGGCACGCCTTCCCGCATTGTCGCTCTGGCTGCCCCGGACTGGACCGTGAGAGTTTTCTCGCGTTTCTGGCCGGCCCACGAGACGGAGGAGATGTCGAGGCCCAAGTACATTCACGACCGGGCGCTGTACGATGTCGAGACGGCGATTGATCTGGCGCATCTCGAGCAAAAGCGAGTATTAGGCATATTTTCGGGCTATCTCGAGATGGCGAGGACGGGGAATGGCCTTGGGATGATTCGCCTGTCAACCAGAGAACTCATCGCCCGGCTCGATGAATTCTTGGCCGAACTCGAACTGCGGCATCCCAGCAGCAGTATCGAGCGCCGAAACTCGGTGTTAAGCCGACAGAAGTTGATTACCTGGCTGGAGGAGCAGTTTGCTGACCTGTGCGAGTCATTGCGGGAGATGCCGGAGGGAGAGTCGCTCCACGACTTCCGCATCAGTCTGATTGAGGGCACCGACGGCGCGTTCCTGGTCTTTCTGGATGCGCTGGAAAGCGATGACGAGGATTCCTGGTCCTTCGCTGAACAACTGATGGGAGACCGTCGGTTTCTGATGCAGGAAGTCCGTGCAAGATTTTTACAGCCGGAGTCGGAATCTGGCAGTAGCCAACAGAGCGGCATCGTAAAGGGGACCAATTCCGTAGAGAACATTTTCTTTCTGCTGGCGCAACTAACCCGCGAGTTTCAGGGAGGCCGGGGTGACCCGGCCGCGGTCGTCAGCCAGACACAATGACCCGGCCGGTGGCCCCGATACCGACGCTGCCCACGACGGCTGAGGCTCTCGGCCTGTTCCCGGCTAACGGCCCGGGCCGGGTCGCGCTGGAAGCTGCCAGGAGGGCCTGATAGACGGGCACGCCCCGACGCAGTACCTGCTGGCCCTCCAGCCACTGGGCGTCCGTGCGGGTTTCCGCCACTCTGAGGGCGGCGGTGCGTACCCCACGGCCGTTATCAAACCGCGTACCCGTGCGGTTGTCGTGGGTTCTCCCCTGCTCCGGCTTCGCAGGGCCAGCGGCGTTTCCGGCTTGAGGGTATCGGAGTCGCTGGGCCTGGTGAGCATGATGACTGCGCCGTCTTCGGTGGTCCTGTCGATGAACCCCAGGGGCAGGATACGGTTTTCGGCCATGATGCCTCTCTTTTTACTTTTGCTGGAAATCCGTGTCTGAATTCCCTATTGGGAGTATGTCCTGGTTTTCACGCCCTGTTTCAGCCTTGCGTACGGGCATTCCGTCACCGATCGGCCATGAGGCCGGGCTTCCGGATGCGAAGTTCGTGACCCTAAACCAAAGCCAAGGTGAAATACGCAGACGCATAGGGTAGATTTGTGAGGTAACTGGATTAGCTGGTCTCAGGAGTTGTAGGGGTTGGTGATGAGTGTGAAGGAGATTGATCAGTTACTCGAACAGTGGGAGATGAACGTCAGGGAACTGCACCGGCGGGTGATTCTGGCGCCCACACCCAGGGAGCGGGAACGCTGGCACGCCGTCTGGCTGCTGGCCCAAGGTTGGACGGCATCGTCCACGGCGGAGGCACTGGGACGGGATCCCCACACCATAGGCCGGTGGTCCAGGCCGGTGGTCCGCTGCCTTCGGCGAAGGCGGCCCAAAGGCCCTGATATTCGAGCAGACCGGGGGTTCCCCCCCGCCCTCGGCGAGGCGGACCAGGCGGCGCTGAAAGAAGCGGTGCAGGAGTTGCCAGATGCGGCGGGCATTGGTATGGCCAACTGGACCCTTCGACAAGCTCAGGAGGAGGGTGGTTCGTGAGTTCGTCGCCTTGTGGTTTGGCATCAGCCTGAGCCGCAGCAGTTGCCTGAACTACCTGCACCGGCTGGGACTCGCCTTCAAGCGTCCCAACAAACGTCTGTTAAAGGCGGATGAGGCCAAGCGGGAGTCATTCGTGGCGGAGTACGCCGCCCTGATGGAGGAGGCGTGTCAAAGCAACGCCAAGATATTCTTCGCTGACGAGGCCCACTTCCGTGCCGACGCCGAGTTGCGGGGCAAGTGGGTGTCGAGGGGAGAGCCGGCATTGGTGGACTCGACCAGTCCGAGGTACGGAGAAAAGGCCAGCTACTATTCGGCGGTGTGCTTGGAGACGGGGGAGGTGGAGTGGAAGGAACTGGAGGGGAACAGCAACAGCGAGACATCGGCAGCCTTCCTGGAGCAGTTGCGTGAGAGGCACTCCGGGCGTCTGAACGTGACCTGGGACAACGCGCCGGCACACCGTGGCGAAGCGGTGAGGGAGTATATCCGGACGCCAGGTCTGAACCTGCGGCTGGTGAACCTGCCGGGCTACAGCCCGGATTTCGACGCCGATGAGGCCATCTGGGGTTGGACGAGAGAGGAGACCACCGGGAACCTGTGTTTGGGAACCAGGGAGGCGGTCCATGAAAGGGTCAGCAGCTTCCTGGCCGGTCTGACCAACCGAAAGGACGAGGTGAGACGGCGCTGCCGGACCGTCCTGCAATCAAGGGCAGAAAGGCTATTTCAGGACTCCCAGCACCATCGCCAACCCCAGGCAAATGCACATCCCACCTTGTCTTTAGTTTAGTACGACGTCAGGCGTTCGGAGTTGCCCCTAATCCACTCAGCGAGAACGTTACACGTTCCAGGAGACATATTCTGTGACAAATGAAGACGTAGCATCCATCGTTTCCACGACGCAAGCCTACTACGACGGCCCTGCTGACGAGATCTACCGGACTATCTGGGGCGACAACATACACCTTGGCGTCTACTGCAGCGAGGAATGCCACCAGCTGGAGGCCAAGGAACACACCAACGAGATCATGGCTACTGCCGTACCGCTGGGGCCGGACATACAAGTGCTTGACCTCGGCTGCGGCTATGGCTCGGCCGCCCGCTACCTTGCCGCAAGCTTCGGCTGCAGGGTCACCGGCACCAACATCAGCGAAAAGGAGCTGGAGCTGGCCCGCACCCGCAGCAAGGAGGCCCACCTCGAACACCTGCTGAACTTCGAGTACGGGGACTTTCATCAACTGGGATACTCCGATGAGTCCTTCGACGTGATCTGGAGCCAGGATGCGTTCCTTCATGCAGCCGACAAGATGGCGGTGCTGTCGGAGTGCCGCCGCGTCCTCAGGCCGGGTGGCGCGCTTGTCTTTACCGACATCCTGGTGTCGCGGGAAACCCCGGACGAGGATCGGGCAAGAATATACGACCGGGTGAAGTCGCCGGACATGTGGGACCTGGGAGACTACCGAAGGGCTTTCTCCAGCCTGAAATTCCCCATCACCAGGGAGGAGGACTGGTCGCGTAATGTGGCACCCTCATATGCTTGGGTGAGGGACGGGCTTCAAGAGAAACGGGAGGCCCTGCTGCCACGCGTCGGCGCCGAGACCATCGACAACACCGTTGCGTCCCTGACCTTCTGGGTTGAGTCGGCAGAATCGGGCAAGATCGGCTGGGCGCTGATAGTAGCAAAGAAACCTGAGTGACAGTGCCCGGCTGATTGTGTTTAAGCCCCGGGAAATTGACTAAACCTTGAGTGCTGAATTGAGTGCTGAATTCGGGTGCTGTCTCAGGAAGGGAGAGCAGGCGCTTCAGTCAGGGCCTGTTTGACATCTATTGCTGCGGGGGCCGCACGTGCTGTGCCAGCTGGCGGATGGTCTCGGTGAAAGTCCGGTCGCTGTTCCTCATCTCGGGGAATTCCTCTCCGAGGGGTGTGCTGCCGATCAACCGATACATTTCCGCAACACCCTTAAAGAGGTGCGGGGTCATTCCTAAACCAAAGCGAAGGTGAAACCCGCATATACGTCGGCTAGAATCAGGGAGTCATAGCGTCAGGAACGGGAGCGGGCTGAGTGAGGATGGGTATGGGGGGATAAGGCCGGACTTGGAGCGGTGGCAGTTGGATTTGGCTGGTGTGCGCCGCAGGATGTACCTGGCGCCGACGCCTCGGGAAAGAGAACGGTGGCACGCTCTGTGGCTCCTGTGCCGGGGCATGACCGCCTCTGCCACTGCCCAGGCACTGGGCCGGGATGCTCACACCATCGGCAGATGGGCCACCGCCTTTAGCGAGGGAGGTCCGGCGGCCCTGATATTCGAACAGCCCGGTGATTTCCCCCCCCCGCCCTCGAAGAGGCGCAGCAGGCGGCGTTGAGTGCCGCGGTGCAGGAGTTGCCCACCAAGTCGGGCATCGTAATGGCCAACTGGACCCCTCGGCAAGCTCAGGAGGAAGGTGGTGCGGCAGTTCCTCTCTGAGCGCTTCAGTATCAGCCTGAGCCGCAGCACTTGCCTGAACTATCTGCACCGTCTGGGATTCGTGCTAAAGCGCCCCAAGAAGCGTCTGCTCAAGGCTGATGCGGAGAAACGGGAGGCCTTCGTGGCGGAGTACGCCACCCTGGCATCCCAGGCTCAAGGGTCCGGGGAGAAGATATTCTTCGCCGACGAGGCTCACTTCCGTGCGGACGCCGAGTTGCGGGGCAAGTGGGTGCTGAGGCAGAGCCAGCCTTGGTGGACTCGACCAGCCCGCGCTACGGAGAGAAGGCCAGCTACTATTCGGCGGTGTGCTTGGAGACCGGCGAGGTGGAGTGGATGGAACTGGAGGGGAACAGCAACAGCGAAACGTTGGCAGCCTTCCTGGAGCAGTTGCGGGAGAGGCAAGGCGGTCGGCTGGGCGTGATCTGGGACAATGCGCCGGCGTCCCTTCGGCAAGCTCAGGAGGGGTCCGGCGATGCGGTCATACCCGGAGACCCCTGGCCTGAACCTGCGGCGGCTGGTAAACCTGCCGGGCTGCAGCCCGGACTTCAACGCTGATGAGCCGGTCTGGGGCTGGGTGAGAGAGGGGGCGGCGGGGAATCCGTGTCTGGGAAGCAAGACCCTGGTACAGCAGAGAGCCGGCAATTTCCGCTCCGGTCTGACCAGCCGGAGCGGCGAAGTAAAACGGCGCTGCCGGACCGTCCTGCAAGCAGGGGCCGAAGCACTCCTGCGAGACTCGCAGCCCGATTCCGGGCACACCCCAAATGCACATTCCACTTTGGATTCGGGTTTAGGAATGATGCCCCCATAGAGCAGAAACTTGTCCGTGATGAGCAGGGCTATGTCCCTACGGGGACCGTCCACGATACTGTAATATCGATCAGCGACTCTATGCAGTGTAACCACCCCGATCCAAAGCAAGGGGATACTCGCTTGGCGCTCGACAGGCCCCTACGTGCAATAGGAGATGGCGGGCGGAGCTCGGCGTTGATCGGCTCAGTTTGGCGTGCTGGCGATCACGATCGTGTACGCGCTGATTACAGCAGTGCTGGTAGTGCTGGTAGTGCTGGTAGTGCTGGTAGTGCTGCGGCGATGATCGTGCGGGGGATCGTTCCAGAACCTGCGACTGCGCCGTGTCGTGGAGCGAGCGGGAACCAAGCTCGGGGAGCAGCCATAGGCGGTGTCTCTACGGCATCGCTAGCCACCCCCATGGACGTAGTGAGAGTGATGAGCCATGAGCAGAGCGCTCAACTGGCTGAGTTGGCTTGTGACGGTGCACCCGTGGGTCACGCTTGTCGTCATCGCGATCGTGACACTGGTGTTGGCCGCCGGGATTACGCAGCGCGCGCCGGTGGCGGAGAACGAGGCCTTCCTCCCTCGGGATAGCGGCGTCGCCAAGGCGTTGGAGGAGATAGAGACCCTATTCGGGGACTCCGATGTCGTCGTGGTTACGCTCGTCTTCCGTGGTGAAGCGCTCACACCCGATGGACTCGCCCAGATGGACAGCTTGCTCGTCCGCATCGTTAGCGACCCGGACGTGGGGGAACTCCTGCCGCCCGCCGATGCAGTCACCGCCCCCACCTTGCTGATGAAACCCCTGCTCCAGGTAGCCGACTTCGATTCGGTCACGCAGGTGCAGATCGATACGGCGCTCGATCATATTCGGGCCACCCCGGAGTTCCAACCGGCGCGAACCGCGCTCGACATGATGACCGGAACGGACACGGATGGCACGCGGATCACGGTCGCCACCGTCCGGCTGCGCGATACCGGCGGCGAGGCAGTTGACGACGCGCAGCTGGCGATCAACAGCCTGGCGGAGACGGACGAGGGCCCGCTGAGCGTGAGCAGCGTGTCGCTCGCCGTGATTGAGGAGGAGTATCAGGAGGCCACGAGCACCGGCGTGCTGCCGCTGGTGGGGCTGGCGCTGCTCGTGGTCACGTTGCTGACGTTGCTCTTCATGCGCACGCTCTCCGACCTGCTGCTCACGCTGACGGGGCTCGTACTCGCAGTGATCTGGACCGTCGGGGCGGAGAGCTGGCTCGGTCCGGGCGCCTTGGATCTGATCGGCCCACCGAACGCGCTCACGGCAACGGTGCCGATCATCCTGATAAGCCTCGCGGTGGACTATTCGATCCAGGTGGTGTCGCACTACCGGGAGCAACGGATGGCCGGCGAGCCGGTGGCGGTAGCGGTGCTCGCAGGGCTACGGAACGTCATCATCCCTCTGGCGCTGGCCGCCGCCACCACGGCCGTAAGCTTCCTGGCGAACCTGCTCTCGCCGATCTCGGGGATCGGGGACTTCGGCGTGGTCGCGGCGCTGGGCGTCGGGTTGAGCTTGACCGTGATGCTGACGCTGATCCCAGCCGCGCGAACGATCATCGACCAGCGTCGCGAGGCCCGCGGACCACTTCCTCCGCCCCGTCTGATCGCAAATGCAATCCCCGGCGTCGACCGGCTGGCGGAAAGGCTGGGGACATCCATCACGCAGAGGCCAGTGGCCTACCTGGTTCTCGTAGTTGCGGTGACGGTCGGGCTCGGGTTCGCGGCCTCGGGGATCACCACGGACTTCACTATCCGCGACGTCCTGTCCAAGGACGGGAGCTTGACCCAGGACCTGAATTCGCTCGATGCGGCCGTCGGAGGCTCAACGGAGGTTGTAAGCGTCCTGGTCAGGGCGGAGGTGACGGAGACCCGCGTGCTCCAGAACCTGTTCTCCATGACGGAGGCGTTTGAGGACGACCTAAGCCGGCCACGGGCTGCGGACGGCGGGATGGAGGCTTCGCTCCCTCTGCTCGTCCTCGACTGGACCACGGACGACGGCACGCCAGGTGACAGGTACGACCCCGAGCTAGATCGGTTGTTCGCGGAGGCGACAACGGGGCTGCATCTCGATCCGGTGCTGATTCAGAAGTTCCTTGATGCGCTCGCCGCCACCGATCCCGAAGCCGTGGCGCGGGTTCTGGTCAGGGACACGGGGGGCATAGACACCACGCTGCTCCAGTTCCGGGCCCTCTCGGGCAATCGTGAGCGAACCGAGGGGATGGTACAGGACATTGACGGGCTGTGGTTCGGCGACGACAAAGAGATCGCGATGACCTCGCAGGACATCATCGTACTCGCCACCTCGGACGAGATAAGGGATCGCCAGACAGAGGCGATCATCACGACGATCGCGGCAGCCCTCGGCATCCTCACGATCTTCTTCTGGATAACGCTGCGCCAGCCCGCGCTGGGGTTCATCGCGGTAGGACCGATAGTGCTCGTCGTCATCTGGGTACTGGGCACAATGGCGCTTTTGGGCATCCCTTACACCATCGTCACCTCGATCACCACGGCGCTCTCAATCGGGGTCGGCGTGGACTACACGATCCACGTGATCTATCGCTACCGGGAAGAGTTCGCCAAGCGGCGCAACCCGGAGGCGGCGGCGATCCGGACGCTCGCCAACACCGGCTCTGCTCTGCTGGGCTCGGCGCTGACGACGGCGCTCGGGTTCGCGGTGCTCACGCTGTCGCCGCTGCAGTCATTGGAGCACTTCGGCATCACGGCGGCGATCACGATCGCGTACGCGCTGATCGTCTCCATCCTGGTGGTGCCGCCCGCCATGATTGTCTGGGGCGCCTACCAGAACATGCGGATGCGCTCGATGGTGGAGCGCATGTGGAACGAGCTTGACGTCGCCATCGAGGACACACACCGGCGCCATGAGCAGGACCAAGACTCGTCGTAGGACGGGACCCGAGGGCGGGTCGCCAGAGGTCCGCGACCTCGGTCGTGTGGCCTGCGGCGCAGATATGCGAACAACCAATGCGAGACACCCTACAGGTAGCTGTCGAGGGGAGACCGGGATGTCGCTGACGAAACAAATCAGGGTGATGCTGGCGGATGACCATCCCATCATGAGGGACGACCTGCGGGACGCCCTGCAGGAGAGGGGGACTTTGAGGTTGTCGGACTGGCGCGAGACGGGGTTGAGGCCGTGAGGATGGTACAGAGCCTTGCGCCCGAGGTCATCGTCATGGACGTGATGCTGCCGCACAAGGACGGAGTGGACGCCTGCCGGGAGATCATGCAACTGCGGCCGGACACGCGGGTGCTGATGCTGACGGCCTCCACCACAGAGGATGCGGTCATCGAGGCAATCGCCGCCGGAGCGACGGGCTACCTGCAGAAGGACTCGGGGCCTGAGGAGCTGGCGGAGGCGATCCGGGATGTGGCCCAGGGCCTTCTGCGCATTCCGGACAGGTCCATCAGGCGGGTCCCCGCCATGGTCCGCAGCCAGCGGGGGCTCACCGCCAACCGGGCCTTGGACGGGATGACCGCGGTAGAGCAGGAAATCCTGACGATGTTTGCCGGCGGCAGATCATACGCCCAAATCGCCGAGCCCAGCGGGACCAAGACCGTGGGCGTCAGGAACGCTGTCTACCGCATTCAGGACAAAGTGGGAGTCCATTCGAAACAGGAGCTCGTGGTCTGGGCCGGGCGGAACGGACTGCTGAATGAGGTGGCAGCGGGCGATGGCCGACCACCACCACCGCCGCGGGGCCAGTGACCCGCGACCAACCGCTTACAGGCCGGACTGCTGGATTTAGCTGAGCGAGCCGACGTTGTTTGGTGGGGCGCTGAATTGAGCGAATGGATGCTGCCGCGGTGGAGAAGGCTCAAGCCACAGTCCAGCAGACGGGAGGTAGTTGTGCCTCGAAAGTAACGTTGCTCCCCCTGCTCGTCAACGGCTGGCAGACGGGTCCGTTCTGTGGTCCCCGGGTTACGTCCGGTAGTCAGATGACCGGTTGTGCGAACCGCGATATTGTCGTCTGTACCTCGGGCAGCAGCGCGAACGTCAGCCCCGGTTGGGGGCGGGTCAAACCCTTGAGTAAAGCTCGTGACGATAGGGAACTATATCGAATTCTTCCCAAACAGCAGCGGCCCAGCACTCGGAGCACCGGGCCACTCCCATCAGATAGCCATCGATGAATTTTCTATGCCTCCCCTGCATGTAACCGGCGGAGGTAAAGTTGACGCTGAACACCCTGCGCGCCTGCCCGAAACTCCCTACTTGAGCAGTCGTTGTAATATTGGGGGAATGCCCAGCAAAGTCCCGGTCAAATGCGCCATTCCCGGCTGCCACCGCCGGATCAAGATGACCCCCGCCGAACGCGAAGGACTGAGGCAGGAGGGACGCGAGAACAACGCCACGGCGGGCCTCGTCTGCCCCGCCCACGTGAGGGCCGCCTTCAACTTCGAATTCGACGATATCGACATCGATGTCCCGCTGGGGGAACTCCTGGTCGAGGCGTCCAAGGAAACTCCCCGTTGGCGCGTAATTTTGACCCCGCTGCCCGGGGCGGCGGGTGAGTCGGACAGCCAGTCCACGCCAGGGCCGGGAGACAGGATCATCTAGTCCAGCCGCGCTGGCGGACAACTCCCGGCTTGGAAGAGCGTATTGCCCGGGTTGTTGGACTGCTCACCGGGGACGGTGCGTAAGGCGTTGACATCAACTTCCCCGCTGGGGATACGATAGTTAACTGGCTAGGCACGGAGGGAAAATCGGACCTGCGCCACTAAAGACCGTCCTAAACCAATACCAAGGTGGGATGTGCATTTCGGGGGTCTTGACGATGACCGATAGGACTCCACAGCTCCTCATATCACCTTTGGGCACCAACTGTGTAGGCACCGACAGTGCGGTATTGCGATATGTGCATTTCACCTTGGCTTTAGTTTTGAATTTCGGTAACGTCATCTGGTGAGGCAACAGGCCGGCAAGACTGATTGTCGTTGATCATGTGTGGTAACTGCGAGCACTGAGGACGGCTAAAGGCTAGAATAAGGAGTCACCGTCGGGCGAGCCAGCAGGAAGTTATCGGGTATCGGAAAACGCCCAAACCGTCCGCCTCCCGCTAACCAGGAACTTCCAGTAAAGTAACCCGAAATTAGTGGCGGCACACAGGTGGACGACATACCTGCGTGTGCGGCGAGATATAAACAGGCCTCGCCTGGCAATTAACACGATAATTATGAAACCCGGTCAATGGCGGCCGCCGGTGATCCTAAGGCGCTCTTGTATCAGAGCCTGCTCCAGACACAATACGGGGAGACTGAAGCATGTTGGACCGGTTCCGCAGCGTGGTGAAGCGACTCGAGCTGCCACCTGAAGACGACAAACTCGTTTACCGGATAATCGACGACGACCGAAATGCGGTAGAAGTGACTGCGCCCGAATATGCGATCTGGCGACTGCAATATGACGTGGCGGAAAAGGCAATTGTCGGTCAGGACAAAGTCGGAGAAGTGATGGTCAGGACCACCTTCTCGATAATGCCCGAGAACCGTGGATACAAGCCCTTTGGCACTTCGGCCTATGAGATGCCCCTGTTCGATCCCCTAACGCAGTATTATCGCAGGTACGATACCTGGCGGGATGCGGAACTGGGACATCGGGACACTCTCAATCGCGTCACGCGGGACTTCGCCATCAACCAGGCCGCCGAGCAAAAGGCTCAAGCCCTGGCCGGGACTGCCGGAGAGGTCAGACTTGCCCTTTCGGCAGACCTGCCAGCCCTGTTTAAGGTCAGCGCCCATTCTGAAAACGAGGTTACTGTTCAGACGCCGCTGCTCAAGGCTGATGGTACCAGCGTCGAGCTGGAAATCTCAATCAGCGGAAGTGGCTTTGTACTGACCGCCGCATCCGCCGGCGGTACCGCCCTGACCGTTGGTGGACCGCGGGCAGGGGAAGTCGAAGACTTGAGCAGGGTACTGGGTGTTACGCTGGAATCAGGGGAAATGGTCTATCAGGCGGAGGATGCCAGCCAGCTGGGGCTTGCCATCATCAGGCTTGCTCAAGCCATTGCTTGCTTCTCTTATGCTGGCCGGCGTTAACCCGTAGCCGCTGATCCGTATGACCGGTCGTCGTTTCCCTGCTCCATCCGGTTCAACCAAGGTGATTGCCCGTCGCAGTGTCTAACTGCCTCCGGTTCCGGTAGCAGCAGGCTAGTATTACAACGACGCTTCCACAAAGCTGTCAAGCGCGTAGGCAGGTCGCTATGAAGAGGCGCTCAGAGTCCCTTTCTGGAGTAGCGTCGCTGTAATACTTAACTAAAGCCAAGGTGGGATGTGCATATGGTCGGTGGTGGGGATTGGTATGAGGGTTACGCGGGAGCCCCTCTGCTCTTGATTGCAGGATGGTCCGGCAGCGACGCTTGACCTCCTCTTTCCGCCCGGCCAGCCCATCGGAGAAGTTCCCGACCCTCTCCTGAACCAGCTTCTTGGTTCCCAAGCACAGATTTCCGGTGGCCTCCTCTCTCGCCCAGCCCCAGATGGTCTCGTCGGCGTTGAAGTCCGGGCTGTGTCCCGGCAGGTTCACCAGCCGCAGATTCACTCCGGGCTTGCCCAGCCATTCCCGCACCGCCTCTCCCCGGTGGGCCGACGCGTTGTCCCAGATCACGTTCAGCCGCCCGCCTTGCCTCTCCCGCAACTGCTCCAGGAAGGCTGCCAACGTTTCGCTGTTGCTGTTCCCCTCCAGTTCCATCCACTCCACCTCGCCGGTCTCCAAGCACACCGCCGAATAGTAGCTGGCCTTCTCTCCGTAGCGCGGGCTGGTCGAGTCCACCAAGGCTGGCTCTGCCCTCAGCACCCACTTGCCCCGCAACTCGGCGTCCGCACGGAAGTGAGCCTCGTCGGCGAAGAATATCTTCTCCCCGGACCCTTGAGCCTGGGATGCCAGGGTGGCGTACTCCGCCACGAAGGCCTCCCGTTTCTCCGCATCAGCCTTGAGCAGACGCTTCTTGGGGCGCTTTAGCACGAATCCCAGACGGTGCAGATAGTTCAGGCAAGTGCTGCGGCTCAGGCTGATACTGAAGCGCTCAGAGAGGAACTGCCGCACCACCTTCCTCCTGAGCTTGCCGAGGGGTCCAGTTGGCCATTACGATGCCCGACTTGGTGGGCAACTCCTGCACCGCGGCACTCAACGCCGCCTGCTGCGCCTCTTCGAGGGCGGGGGGGGGGGGAAACCACCGGGCTGTTCGAATATCAGGGCCGCCGGACCTCCCTCGCTAAAGGCGGTGGCCCATCTGCCGATGGTGTGAGCATCCCGGCCCAGTGCCTGGGCAGTGGCAGAGGCGGTCATGCCCCGGCACAGGAGCCACAGAGCGTGCCACCGTTCTCTTTCCCGAGGCGTCGGCGCCAGGTACATCCTGCGGCGCACACCAGCCAAATCCAACTGCCACCGCTCCAAGTCCGGCCTTATCCCCCTCATACCCATCCTCACTCAGCCCGCTCCCGTTCCTGACGCTATGACTCCCTGATTCTAGCCGACGTATATGCGGGTTTCACCTTCGCTTTGGTTTAGCCCGAATCCACCGATGGACGCCGTGAGGGCGCTGGAAGGGGGGGTGAGGGAGTTACAAGCGCGATGGTCCGGGCTCGAATTCGGGTAGATGGGGGGTTGGCGGCGGTCTGCAGGCGTTTTTGGGGGCGCCGATGGCGGCCTACAGTGGCTGTGGTGAGCGAGATGGCGGGAGAGGACACGGCAAGAGGCGCTCGCGGACCGGACTGGCGCGAGTTTGCGGGGACGTTCAGTTTGCGGGGACGTTGGGACACTGGCGGACGGGCGCCGTCAGGCCAGGAGTGGAATGGCTCGCAACCGGGCCAA
Source organism: Dehalococcoidia bacterium (assembly GCA_965262865.1). Taxonomy (GTDB): domain Bacteria; phylum Chloroflexota; class Dehalococcoidia; order Lucifugimonadales; family UBA3495; genus VXOI01. The sequence continues at coordinate 2,240,384 of OZ253565.1, read as the reverse complement.
GGCGCGACTGACCTTCTCCTCCCATGGCCAACCCTTGGGAAGATGCAGGGTCAGCCGGCGCGCCGACCGGGTGAGCCGTCCGGCCAGGGCGAAGACCCGACGCCGGAGGGTCTTGGTGGTCACGATCTGCTCACCCAGGCCGATACGGGCCGTCCAGCGGGCCAGGTTGTGCGCCATCACCTGTATCGCCAGCCAGGCCCCGTTGGCAGCGAATCGGCCGGACGGCAGGTGGTTCAGCCCTACGCCGTACTTGAGGTCTCGTATCGCATTCTCAATCTCGGCGTGGCGGCGATGGTCAGCCTCCAGTTCGAGCGTCTCCTCATCCCGGTCGGTGATGAAGCCGTGATAGCCGTAGCTGGCGAACAGGGCCAGTTGGGAACCGGGCGTGGGCTTCACCCGCCGGACGATGAGCCGCACCGGGGCAGCGCCGGACTCACTCTCAAAGGGAGTGTAGGTGGTCTCGGCCACATCGGCGGCACCGTCCATCCAGTAGGGTATGGGCCCCCAATCCGTCTCGGGTATGGCCTCGATGAGATGGCGCAGGCTCTTGTGTCGGCGGATGGTGATGGAGTAATGGACATCCATCTTGCGGCAGACTGCGACGATGGCGTGGGCATAGAACCCGCTGTCGGCCCGCACCGTGAGTTGACCTCTGGCGCCGGCGTAGCGCACCCGTCCCACCGTCTCGCGCAGGAAGTGAGCGGCACCCCGAACAGTGTTGGCCCGGCCCTCGCGCAGCTGGGACATCAACACGTCCCCGGTGCCGGCGGCCACGGCCAGCAACGGGTGATAGCCCCGCTTGCCGGTATAGCCGTGGTGTCGCGCCCCCTCCTTGGCCAGTCCGTAGGTCTCGCAGATGGTGCAATCGAGGTCGATGGTGAACGGCGCATCGCCGGGTCCCGCCCCAGCGGCCCAGGCCCGGGCCAGCAGCTCCCGGCTCACCCGGTCCAGTTGGCGCACATGGCCCCAGTGGAAGCTGCGCAGGAAAGTGCCCAGGGTGGATGGCGCCTTGACCCTGCAGTCGAGAACACCGGCGGTCCCACCGGCGCGCAGCGCATCGGCGTCGTCGATGCAATCGCCGCCCGCCAGCGCGGAGGCCACCAGCGTCAGCATCTTGTCCCCCGTGTTCGCCCGCCCCGGTGCGCAGCCGCGGTCGAGGTGATGGTCGACGAGTTCCCCCAGGCCCAGGTGCTGGGCGAGGGTGGCCGACAGGAGCAGGCCGGCATTGGCCACCAAGCGGCGGTCGTCAAAGACGATGCGAATACCGTCGGGATTGTTCTGTGGCAGCATCTATTTGGTGCTTCCTGTTTCCGGGCGGTTTTCTGTTCCACAACCATTATCCCAGATTCAGAGGAGCACCCTCCGGCTTCTTCAAGGTCTGTCCCTAAGGCCGTCTCTCGGTGGATTCGGGGTTAGGCGATTACAGTTGCCGCGCTGAACTATGAAATGCGCGAGGCGCTGGATTTGTTCAAGGATTGGATCCAGGGAGTGTTGCAGCGTTCCCTGGGAAACGGTGGTGCAAGGCAAGAAAAATCCCCGGCCTATATCCGGGCCCTCCCCAGATAAAGCTCTACCAGGAGGCCATGCGACTTAGGTAGGAGGGCACGGTGTCGACCAGCGCTCGCTTCCTCTTCGCTGAAGTAATCAGGGATCCGGTGGAGTCTGCGCGCCATCCTACCGCCCTATAATTGCCTTTTGGAAAGCGATGCCTCAACTGTAGCCCACGGACAGGAGGCGTGCAAAGCTGGTTGGAGCGGGAGATTCCGACGTGGCTTTCCAAAATCACGGATAAGCGCAAGTAGCGAGACGGACAACATAGAAAGTGCATTTACGGAAATTGCTTAGCGGGATCCAAGAGAAGTTGCAAGGCACTCGGGGCTATCTGTCCAAGGCTGTCGAGGGTGCGAAGGTTGGGCCGCCTGCCCCCATCATCATCCGTTCCACGCCGATGGAGCCACTGTGGCGGTGATAGCCTTCATTCCAAGCCAGCGATGACACTCGCCCGAGTAGGCGGTTTCACGCGGCCCGTTGAGGTGCTTCTCCGCGGAGGGGTGTTTTAATATTGGTGGTCAGGGGCCGTAGGTTGCGTGGACAAATGGGTCTTCATCCCAAGCTGCGAGGGAGTTCTCCAAGTGCGATACATGCCTACGCTTGCCCATTTCGTCCGCATTGCCTTCGTGATTCTCCTGCTGGCCCTAGCCGTCGTGTCCATGGCCTGCGGCAGCCAACCTGACCCGACGGCAACTCCCGTCCCCAGTGCGATAACTGCTACGTCTACCCCCAGTCCTACCGCCCAGCCCTGGACGCCAGTTCCAACCTGGACTCCCGAGCCGACTTGGACACCGAAGACGACGGCAACTCCCGTCACCAGTGCGATAACCGCTACGTCTGCCCCCAGTCCCACCGCCCAGCCCTGGACGCCAGTTCCAACCTGGACTCCCGAGCCGACTTGGACACCGGAGCCGACGGCTACGCCGCTTCCGACCTTCACACCAGCCCCAACCTATACCCCTGTCCCTTTGCCAACAGCCACGCCTTACCCAACGGCTACACCTTATCCAACGCCCACGACGCGGATTGTCGGAACACCCACATCCACGCCAATGCCTTTCTACGGCGAGTGGGCGACCTTGCGGGATGAGATAGACCCACTGACACGAAGACGTCAAGTATTTGTCGTCCTGAGCGAGCAAGATGGAGAATTATCTTTCATGGGGATTTCTTGGCTTATGGGGATTGCGTGTTACGAGAATACGGTGCATTTAGGGGTTGGGTGGTCCAGTCGGATTAACTCTCCAACAGTTTCATTCAACGATCCTACAGTTTCATTCCGAATCGGTGATCAACCTGTCAAGATAGAGGAGTGGAACATTTTTGAGGGGAGTCCTTCTATAGCTGGCGAAAGGGCCATTGTTATGATCCGTGATTTATTCAATGCTGACGAATTTGTCATTCAAGTGAAGCCAGAAAATTTAGATGTGGTAACCGCCGTATTCAGTCCTGCTGGGCTTTACTGGGCGGTGAAGCCGGTTCTTGAGGCTTGCGAAGTAGAAGTGGATTGGTAGTCGGTCAGCTGAGAAATAACAGTTCTTACGGCGACAGTTCAGGTGGATGGACTTATGGCATGAGTTTGCGACTTTCCGAACGCTCTTGGCCCCCTACGTGACTGAGTACTTGGGTTGAGGCAACCACTTCCCTAGAGTAACGATTTGGGTGAAGCAATGCGCAGGCCGGCAAAGGTAGTTGACGTCAAACAGGCGGCGAAAAAGCCGTAGGAGACAACATCTACCACCGTGGGCCTACGGGAGAGTGGCAACAGGAATGGTCCCTTCACAGTCTGCGAAACGGAGAGCAGGATTGGAAACTGACCCGCACCGGCACCGGCTGTGAAAGGGTCCTCATCGGCGAGGATTTCATTTACTGGGGCGGCGATGGCCCGACCCTACCCGAAAACCTCCAGGGCCTCACCGTAGAAAGGGGCTACAAAAGCACAGCCAACCACAAATACATCCCGGATTTCCTCTTGTGGTTCGAGGGCCAAGAGTAAAGGGGCTGCCTGTGTCAGCCGACCAATGGACTGCGCCCCCTTCGCCAACAAGAACAAGCACCTGCCGGAAGAGCTGCTGATTTTCTACACGCGACTACTTGGACGATCACCAAGTGGGCACTATTGTTGCCATCCAGAGGCAGCCCTACAGGTCTCATTCAATGGAGGCCGGCCACTCTGTTCGCTGGAAGCCTAACGCGCGTCAAGGCGCTGACGCAGTCGTTTCGCGTCGAGTGGCAGCGGAGAGGCCTGGCCCTCAATGGGGATGATGTAATTCGGTAACCCCTGTGCCCACATGGCGGCTGTGGCGTATTCCGGGTCAGCCCATTCTGTGGTTGGTACTGGATGCCGCTCCGCCAATTCCGTGCAGGAATAGTTGTGATAACCGGCAACCCATTCGTATTTCTGCCTGATGCGCTCGTCAGACTCATACCTGCGCAAGCATTCAGACACCTGATCGCGGTGAGTAGCAATGGGGGCATAGTCGTAGAAGTCAGGAAAGTGTCCCAACACCGCTTCCAGATAGTTAAGGAACAACTGGCCGTCACACGGGTCCTCAAGTAGGGATACATGATGAGGAGCGTCGCCATCACCGTAATACGCAAGGTGCTCCAATATCAGAGGTTCAACTGAAGGCGCGATGACCAATCTGGGCGGGCCACCAGATTTGTCGAGGCCTACGGCTTCCAAGAGAGCGTTCCCAAAGACAATGTCCCCGGCTTGGTAATGATCACCCTTGGCAATTGCACCACGGAGAAAAAAGCCATCCAACGCAAGTTTGGTTTGCACCTCGGCGAACAGCATTAGAACGGTGCCGAGCTCAGGCTCTCCCCGATCACCGGCGGGGTCGGCGAGCGGATAAGCAACGAGGAAATTATCGGTGAAGAGCTTTATTTCGAAAGTCGGAGGTGTCCGTCCGAAGGGATTAGCGAAACGGCGTATGCCCTCGTGTGCTTGGTCCAAGGCCTCCTTTATCCTTTTGAGGAAATCTGTTGCCTTCCCTTCGCGGAAGGCACACGTGGTCATATCGCTGAACCCAAGGATATCGGCATGGCACACTATGGTTTCCCGAAGCGTTGGCGACTCAGGGCTCCACAGGTCATCAGTCATTTGTCCCCACCTTCAGACCGGACGAACAGCCTCGTTCAGTGTTCAGAATTCCCTTAAATTGTACAGGCAAATCGCAGCCATCTCCTGACTCCTATGTAGGGTCCACCTCAGTTCTGCCGCTCTTGGCTGGCCACGTAGGCCGCCATGCTGGCCAGGACGTTGCCCATGAAGGCCTCGGGCGAGTCGGGGTCGGCGTCCAGGTACTTCGTCCACTGGACCTCGCTGTCGGCCAGGGACCGCAGCCTGATGCCGCGGCGCTGCAGGTCGTAGATCGCCCACATGGTCTCCAGGTAGCGCCGCCCCAGTCGGTCTATGGCGGCCACCACCAGCACATCACCCTGGGCGAGCTGCTGGTCCAGGACGTGCCACTGGTCGCGGCTGTTGTATTCCTTGGCGCCCGATGCCGCGACGTCGGCGTAGACCCGGGCGGGATCCACGCCGGCCTCGACCAGCTGGTGGCGCTGGACGTGGGGGTCGCTGCCGGGATGGCCGGGCTCCTGGTCCCGGCTGGTGCGGATGTAGCCGTAGGTGGGCATATCCCCATCCTACCCTTTTTCGCCAGGGCGTCACAAGACCGAACTGTCAGCATTTTCGCCAGTGGCGAAAACCGGGCGTTTTTCGCCACTACCGTCGCGGACATTCAGGCAAAAAGAACACCGCCCCGGGGGTACGCCCGGCAGTCAGAGGACCGGTTGTGCGAACCGCGGTCTCCACGTCTGGACCACCGGCGCTGCTGGATGACGCACTGGAGGCCATCCTGGGACGGTCCGGTCGCCCATGGAGCGCGGTCGCCGGGCCATGGTGGACATCGCCCTGGTGCTGGTGCTGCGGGACTGCGGTCTGCGCCGCTCGGAGGCCGCCGCCCGGTGGCTGGAATAGAGTCCTGGGCGGAGGTTGTGAACCCGTCACCCACGTGGCCGGGTTCCTTCTTTTCTGGCATTGCTGTGGACTCTCCAAGGTGGTGTCCGGTTCGGACGGGGAAAGCTGGAAGTTTGCCGGCGTGGTTACTCTCTGTACAGAGAACCGCCGGGTTGGTGCCCGCGGTCTTATGCGACGTTGGTACGTACTCAGGAGCGGATTGTTGCCTGCTTACCAAGGCAGTTAGCGCCCCTCGTTCATTCCCACGAACACGCCTATGGCTGCGACTATCATGCTGAAGGCCATGGACCATCCGCCGAAGAATAGCACCCGTCCCGGGATGTCTCCTGGCACTCCGATTCCCAACATCAGTACCAGCGGGATCATGAACATGGCGCCTGCTACTGTTAGTATTTGCCCGCTCATGTGGTCATCCTCCTGAGCCAGTGGCAACGTCGGAAATCCTGTGAGCGTCCCATAAGCCTATCGGTCTGCGCCTTGTTGACGTCGATCTCTGCCTCGTTCGTGGCCAGGCTTTCTTCTATTTCCGTGTCTATTTCGGTGTAAAGCGCTATGGATGAGAAATCTGCGCCCAGCAGGGTTCCTATCACGAGGAGTCCTGCCTGTGGCAGGTAGTGCTTTATTGTTTCCCACCTTTCTGGTTCTAACCTTGGTGCATTTTGATTTTCAGGGTGGTCGTGGAATCTTGGTTGTGCAAAGCTCCACGGTTTGCCTACTTTTCCCTTACTTCTCTCACCGCTTCTCTTATGTCTTCTTCTATGTCTTCTTCGGTAATGGGGAGTTGGGCTATTTCGAGCAGCGTCTGTTCGGTTCTGATGGTCCATTCATGGACTTCTCTTGCGACTTTGTTGGCTGCGTCTCTGAGTGTCGTGGCGGCTTCTTCTGGGCTGTAACCCGGGGCCGGGGATTGCAGCAGGGACTTCGGCTGGTTGCTTTGGTCTTCGGTTGCCGCGGCAAGGTGCCTGTTGAGGCTGTTGATCAGCGCCGTCAGGGTGAAGTTGATTTCGCCGTGGCCGTTCTGGTTTCTGAACTCCCGCTCTGCCTCCTCGAGTGCCATTACTGCGGTCCAGTCCTGTTTGCCGGCCGCCATCTCCCCGATGATGTCGGCCGCTTTGTCTATGACGGTGTTGGTGTATTCGGCGTTCTCGTTCGCCATTACGTCGATCGCCGTCGGCATGATGATGATCCTCTTCGTGGCCTGTGGTATGCGATTCTCAGGCCTTGCCGCCGGGCTGTCCCAATTCCTGTCTTGCGTTTCTCAGTGGCCTGTTCCGGATCCGAGGTATGCCCTTCGGTGCTGGTCCTGCCCGTCGTGTGGCGGCGGAGGGTCTTGGTGATTGCCAGCGACGTCGAAGCGGAGCAGGAAGTTGGCCAGCCGGTTCCTGTTGGTAGGGTTGCCCTCCGGGTCCTGGTGGGAGCTCCCCGTGCGTTCGGGGTTTGCATGTCATTGCTGGAGCAGCTCGTAGGGAAGATCCCCGCACCTGCGGGGCGGCTGCGGGGTTTAGGCGGATTCTTCGGTCCTGTCGAGGGGTCGGTCGGCGAACCATGCAGCGACGACGGTCTGGTCGTATTGCTGTCCGGCCCAGCGGTTGGTGCGGAAGACCTTGCGCCGGCTGCCGATGGCGAGCATGGCCGTCGCGAGTTCCTCGGGGCCGGGGCGGGAGCCGGTGTCCTTTTCGATGGCATTCATGAGCTGGTCCTCGGGGACCCAGCGGTTGCTGTCGAAATCGAGGAACGGGTTGCCGCTGGTGATGGCGGTGCCGTCGGTGAGGATTGCGGCAGGGAGTGCGGCCTTGCAGCTGGCCAGGGCGTCCTGGGCTGTTTTTTCGTTCAACGTGTGCTCCTATCAGGACCTGCGGATATTCGTTGCTGCGGGGACGCAGCGGATGATGAACAGTGCTATTCCCATTGTAGGACCCAGCCACAGTGAGAGGGTGGTCAGGGCTGCTGCTGTTTCCTGCCTTGACAGGGTGTCGTTCAGGTGGCCGGTCAGGAACAGAACAGGAGACCGATGAATGGAAGACGCCGATGAGGGCGACGGTGGCTGTCCACCCGGCGATGAGGGTTATGAGGAGGAGGCCCAGGGGGTCCGGTGTCGTGGCGCCATGTGTTTTTGGGCTGGGGTGCCGGGCGGTTCGGCCCAGTTGCCGGTTGTGGTGGTGGTGCTGTTGTTGTTAAAACCCCGCTCCTTGGTGAATAGCGGGGCTGATTTCAGCGGGCCACGGTCTTGTGGTGGGGTGGCCTGAGGAAAAGGAATTGGGCCTGGATCTATGCCCAGGCCCAATGGTTTGCGTCGTTTATGCCGGGGACTTACTTGTTCTTGACCCGGTCGGCGGGGGTGGTGTTCTTCGTTGGGGGTTCCCAGGTCTTTCGTTCTCCAAAGGGCGGGGTGGGCATGGGTTGTCCGCCCCCTCTGCCTCTTTGCTGCAGGGCGTTGCCTTGCTTCTGTTCTCGAGTCTGCTTCTTGTTCAGGTCTGCCATTTGGATCATTCCTTGGCTGGTACGTGTGCGGCTCTCCGGTACCATCCCTGAGTGAGTTTGGGTTCTGATGCGTTGGCGACGTAGGGAGATACTACCAAAACTCTCCAGGTCTTGCTGTTGACCCTGCACAGGCCAGTGCCTGTGGTTTGAGCCGACAGTGCGGCGGCGAGGACGCCGTACCTCTCGCTGACGGCGAATCTTTCAACGGTGAGCGTTATCGTAAGTCGCGGTATGTGGAGCCCGCTAAGGAGGTAGTTCCTCTGGGCGATGTAGAGGGTGGCGAGGAACGCGGTGGCGGTCCCCGTGGCCCCGACGATCATTCCCGTTCTCCATACGTCGATGAAATCCAATCCGGCTGGCGGGTTCTGTCCGGTCCAGGTGTCCGGTCCAGGTGTCCGGTCCAGGTATGGAGGTTCTGGGTCAATGCGAGTGCTGCGGTGCCCAGCAGCAGGGCTGCTGTGTCATGGCCCCGAGAAGTTGGGCCACTGGGGCGGCGGACGTCAGGGGCGTCAGGCCGGTGCACTATTGGAAATGCCGTCTACGGCTTCCAGGGCTGGCTGGGGACCGGATCTGAAATGAATTCATCATTTCCTGCGGGCCGACACCGGAATCATTTGCCGGCCGGCCAGGAACAGACCCGAGTGGGAATTCACTGCTATGCAGGTGGTGGGACCAACTCCATGTGGCTCCACGGCACGAATGTAGCGCTGGTCCAGCCTGGTGAGGGCGGGAGCAGTTCTCCGCTCCAGGGGCCCGGCCAGCTTTCCCACCTTGCGGGGAAGGGACACGGCCATGATCGTCGGGGAGAAGTTCACGCTCCAATCGTCGCAGATTATCCTGCCATATAGTTTGGCGCCGTCCACCACCCTGGTCATGGTTGCCTTCTGTCCCAGAGTGAGCAGGAGTTCCAAGACGCCCCTGGCAAGGCGCTCCGAGATTGAGGTGTACTCCGCCACCCCGTTTCTGCGGTCAATTGTCCCGTCGGAATCCATCAGGCCCTGCAGCAGTGCCAGCCGCTGCGGTCCGGCAGACCGGAGGTATTTTTGGGGCACATGTTTGTGGCCCAGCAGGCTCAGTGCAACCAACCTGGTCCGGAAGAGGGGTATCCGCCCCCGGGACAGGGCGCAGGTCAGCACGTTGTTGGATTTGGACCTGATGCGCCATTTCTCTCCAGCGGCCCCGGCTTTCGCCTGGTAATGGGGCTCATCGTCGATGTGGCATGTGATGGCCGCTTCATTTGAATGTCCATCCCCGAGCCACAATCCGAGCAGGTAGGGGTCGATCTCCAAGGGGCGCTCCGGCAACTGCAGGGGGAGTGCCAGCGGGATTGAATGCATGGCGGTGACCAGGGTTTTGCCGCGCTCGTAGGTCAGGCAGTCCCGGATGTCCTCCGTGGTGAAGGGCATGAACCGCGTTGCCCAGTCCTGGAGCCGGCGCCGATGCTTGTGGATCTGGCAACGCATGGAATAGGTCAGCGTGACCCAGGGGTGCCGGGCCCCGGCGATGAGGTCAGATCCGTCGGAGAAGCTCACCCGGTACAACGGCTCCTCCGCACGGTGGCAGACCGCCGTCACGCTACAGGGAACGCCGTTCTGGTCGAAGACCAGAGCCTTGGGCTTGATGCGCCGCAGGGTGGTCCACCCGGATGCCGTTGGAACCGGTGTGTCGCTGGCCAGGGCCGCGCAGCCGCCGCTCTTGGACATCTGGCAGTCTGTCGGGGGAGCCTGTGCGGGAGAGCGGTTTAGTGAGGTGTGGGAAGGCAATTGGGAAGGCAATAGTGGCAATTGGCGAGAATGTAGCATCGGCTTGGGTGTTCTCCTGAGATTCGGATGTGAAGGCATGGGGTTCGGGCCGATGCGCATCCGCGTCGGCCGGTGGCGTTGGTTGGTTGCTGGTTGAATCCTCATGGGGGGTGCTCCTGCAGCACCCGGTTGACCCCACCCCATGGCTCCTTCTCCGTCATTTGCCATATGGGCCCAGCGCCCAGGGACGCTGCCGTATGCAGGTGAACAACAAACAACATTGGGGTTGGTGGTGGTGGTGGACGAGGTCAAGGGGCGGGTGCGCAAGAGGGTGGCCGACGAGGTGCGGGAGGAACTCGTGGTTCAGGTGAGGGAGGAACTCAAGCCGGATCTGGACCGGGTGGAAGAGGAGCGGAACCGGATCCGGGACGAGGAACGGGCGGTTTTGCAGCGGCAATACCACGAGCTTGCGGAGAAGCGTCAGGAGATTGAGGAAGAGCGCTTGCAGGTGCGTGAGGAGGAGATGGCCAGGGTGCGGGTGGAGTTCGCCACGAACGTCGGGGCGGAGAATGCCGCGCCGGTAGGCGGCGATGGCGCCGTCGAGGGTGGTGCTCCGGATGAGGTGGAGGTCGTCGACCAGGTTGTGGCGGCCCCTGCGGCGGGCGTTGAGGAAGAGCCGCTGGTTGAGGCTGTAGGAGCTGTGGCGGGCGATTTCGATATGGAGGCTTTCCTCGCTGTGAGTGGCTATGGGGTGGTTTCTCTTGGTGGGGAGTTGGAGGGCGATGAGGGGGTCCGGGAGCCTGTGGCCATGTTTGAGCCGGTGGGCGGGGGTGGCGTTGTCGCCGAACCCGATGGGGTTCAGGAAGAAATGGACGACCCTCCGGGGGCGTCAAAGACGGGGATTTCGGGCCTGTGGACGTTGATCTGCACATGCAGGCGGTTGCTGTTCAAGGCGGTGAATCGGGCCTCGGGGCCGTTTTGGCCGGTGTCGAGGGGGTTGGGGAATTGGGGGTGGGAGAGCCTCTGGTCCTGGAAGAAGACGGGAGTGACGGGTCGGAGGACCCCGGCCTGTCGGGCAAGGTCGAGCATCTGATGGAGCTGGTGGGGGGTGTGAAGGTGGATGGCATTGGTGCTGTGGGCGTGGTTCTGGTTGAGGATGGCGGGGGGGAGGCCTTGAGTTGGGGGAGGTTCTGAACGTCCTGGGTGATGAGGATCCGCTTGAGGTCGGGTTGTATGCGGAGACTCGGGACAGGCCCCTGCGGTTTGGGAGGGGTCGGAAATAATGGTGCTTCTGGACAGTTTGGTCGAGCAGGAGGCGCTGCGGCGCCTGCCGCTTTCAGAGCATGTCCGGTCCCTGCTGCCCGCTGTCGTGGAATTCCCGCTGGGGAACGCTGCCGGTCTGACCCTGGTTTCGGGGCGTGATCATTCGAACGTGTACCCGCGCCTCTGGGAGTTGCACGGGACGGGGGTGGGGGGGTGTGAGTCTCCGGGCACCACCCGGGACAGGTCGACCCGCTGGTGGGGCACTCAAAAAGGACTCGATGACATTGGCCTGGAGGGCTTGGCGTGGCAGCAGCCGTGGGCGCTGTCTCAGCTGTTGGCGAGGTTGCCGCCGGTGGAATGGTTCTACCAGGTGGCGGGGTCGATCACGTCGATGGGCGCCCTGCAGTCGTTCCAATGGTTCAGCGGGGTGTCTTGAGACGCGGCGGTGAGGTACGCGCGGGGATGGGCCGCGTTCTTTTGGAGCGGCCTTCTGCAGGTTGAAGTGCTGCTGCGAGAGGTGCTCGCTGAGCTGGCGTAGGATCTCCGGGAATATTCGGTGGGGCCGGATGCCGCCTGGCCGGGGTTGCTGGTGTTCGTGGTGACCGATGGCGGCAGCGGGAGCTGATCTTCCGGGTGGCACGGTCCCTCGGCGTTGAGAGGATGGTGCATGTGTGGTGCGTGGATGATGGGAGCGTGCCGTGTATGGAGCGCGTGCGGCGGTGTGAAGCGGCCGGTGGTTGTACCAGACCCTGGCAGCCCGTCTGAGGATTGACTAACTGGCGGTGTCGGTCAGCCGGGATTACCTGCGGAAACAGTTCTTGCCTGGTGCGGTTAAGCACCTGCGGATTGTCGCTTGAAAATCCCACTGCCCATGGCCCCGCACGATTCCTGGTTGTTCCCACTGGCGCCTTTGCCCCCTCACATTGCCGGACATCCCGGGCCCGAAGAGGAACAGCTTCAGCAGGTTGTGGCCGGCGCAGATGAGCAGCCACTCCCGGTTCGCCTTCGCCAGACCCCGCAGCAGGAACTGCCGGAAGCCCCGGCCCTGCTTGATCTGGCCAAACACCGGCTCCACCGTCTCCATCCGAAGGGCGTAGCGCGCACGTCCCCGTTTCGTCCGCAGCTTGCGCCGCATCCGGTCCCTGGCTGACAGTCCCTCGGGTATGCGGTCACGGGGCTCTGGCTCCAATACCCTGCCGCGGCGGGTCTTCTCCGACGCGATGAACGGGTCGACACCGGGGTGCTCTGTCGATACCTGGGGGCTAGGAGCGTCGGCGAGAACCTGGGTGTTGATGAGGACTTTGTCGCCAGGGTGCTGGCGGGAGAGCAGGAGCTTGAGCAGACGCATGTTGATGAGCTGGAATACCTGTTCTTCCTTGTGAGGGACGTCGTGGGGGGTGACGCCGGGTCGGGGGAGCCGGTGGTGGCGGTCGTTGACGGGGCTGACGCCGGTCTCAGGCGGGCCCGTGCGGCAGCAGCCGCAGAGGCGGGGGGCGCGGTTGCGCCGGCCGGTGGTGCAATTGTGGTCCGGGGTGCCAACGAGATCTCCGACGATGGTGTGATGGGCATTGACCTGGACGGGGACAACATCGCCGACGTGTCGTTGGCCGGGATGGTCTCCGGCCGCCCGGGTGTCGGGTGGAAGGATGAGCAGGACAAGCGGCGGATTGCGCTCAGGAACGCCCGGGCCCTGGCGGTCTGACGATGTTCCGGTTGGGGATGACCTATGAGGAGCAGGTGGCGGCATTGGGCCTGGTCAGCCAGATCGAGCTGGCCCTCATCTCCTACTTCAAGGAGTCGGTGCCTGAGCCGGGACAGAGTTGGGATCCTCACCGGCGTGCCCGGGAGATTGAGCGCCGGCTGGCGCGTCTGCGCTGGGTTGAGGGCGAACAGCAGAAGGAGCGGCGGGGTGTGCGCGGGATGTGGAACTGGCTGATAGGCAAGGCGCCGCTGACGGGGAAGATGCTGTACGACAGTATGATCGAACATGCCGACGGAATGCTGGCGGCGATGAACGACGAGCGTTTCGAGGAGAACATTGTCGATCAGGCGATGCAGTTCGTCGGGAGCGGTCCGGCGGGTGGTCCGGGAGGTGCTCCGGGGGAGGAACCGGGCCGGGCGTTGTCAGGGTGATTCGTGCCGGTTTCAGACCGGTTTTCAGGCCCGGTTTCGGGCAGGTTCTCCCAGGGCCCTCCGGGGCCCTTTTTTCTTGGTTTGGGTGGACCCAAATTCGGGGTGGTGGGGGCCCAGGGCCGCGGGGGGGGCGCGCAAAAACAGGGTGGCCTGGACCCCCCCTCCCCGCGCAAAACGCGATTTCGCCCTCTAGGAGGGGGGTGCATGGGGTGCTGAAACAAAGCTGGAAGGTGTATTTTCATTCGCGCAAAAATTGGCCGGGATTCCCTATCTGTGACAGCTTTGGAAGGTGTACTGAAATTCAGGAAACGGGAAAATGGGGGTGGCAGGGGGGGGCTTGACTAGAGAACCAGGTACAAATCGTAGCTGGGAGGTGTCCTGATTTTAAAAGGGAGGAACCTCCTTTTTCGTGAGGGCTGATTGGAGGGGGGAACCTATTTTTGAGGAAAGGATGCAGGCCCCTTGTGAGGGGCCCGTGGACGGTGGGCCGATGACCCCCTGTGAGGGGCTGATTGGACCCGGAAATGGCCGGGTTTTGCAGGGTGCTGATGGAGGGGGTGATGCCGCCCTTTTTCGGTGGGCAATGCCCCCGGTGTGGTGTCCGATTTCCCGGTCCCTGTGACCGGTGATGATCAGGCGGGGTGACGCCGGAATGTGGGGAGGGAATGGACGCGTTGGTCGAGGGTATCGGGGTCGAAGGGGTGGATGACGCCCTGGTTGACGAGGGCGGTTTCGAAGTGTTCGAGGTCGGTGGGACGGAGGTCGCGGACGAGCTGGTGTTGGGTTTCGAGGCCTTGGATATTTCCTTGGTGGAACATGCCGACGGCGGCGGTGACGATGACGTTGTCGAGGGGGATCTGCTGGAAGTTGCGGGTGAGGGCGGCTCGTTTGATCTGCTGCCAGTCGTTGGTCATGGCGGGTCGTCTCCGTGTGGGAGTGTCGGGTGGGAATGCCGGGTCAGAGTGCTGCTTCCCAGGCTGCGGTGGGGAAGGCTGAATGGGGTGTGCCGGCGAGCGGATGTCGGGCGCGTTCGTAGAGGACGAGTCGGTCGTGGGAGATCGGGAATGTGGGGATGTTGAATGAGCCGAGCTCATGGAACTCGGTTTGGAGGATGTATTGGAATTCCAGGGAGCCGGTGTTGCCGTGCATGTCCTCGCCGATGTAGACGAGGAATCTGCCCTTGAACTCCCGGAGGGTCAGGTGGGTGTAATTGTCGTGGAGGTCGGGCCAGGACCAGAGTATGTCGCGTTCGGGGTGGAGGGCGATGGCCTCTTTGCCGGTCAGTGGCAGTATGTCCACGGAGGGCACGGGTGCCATTGGGATGCGGTATCCCTTTTCGGTGCCGGCTGGGTGGGGGTCGGTGGGGATGACGTCGATGTCGGCCTTGATGAGTTCGGCTGCGAGATAGCCGTTGCCGGCGCCGATTTCGAGGAGGGGAATTCCCGCGGTCATCTGGGCGATCCACCGGATTGCTTCGGAGGTGATGATGGGAAACCCGAAGAGGAATACATAATCACGGCGGAGTGCGGTGCGGTCGATCTCGGTGAGGGTTGGTTGAGCCTGGTTGTTGGCCCACCCGGTGAGGGTGAGGCGGTCTTGGTGGAGCGTCTGCAGGAGGGAGTCCCGGTGTTCGGGGCTGGCGTTTTCGAAGGCGGTGAGGTAGGCGGCGTGGGCGGCGTCTTGGAGGGCGGTCCTCCTGCAGGCGAGGAAGTGCTCGGCTTCGGTTGTGCCGTGCGGTGTGGGGGTGATTTCCACCTGCTGGGCCTGGGTCCAGACGGCGATGGTGACGTCGAGGGTTTCCTCTGGGGAGGGAGCTTGGTCGCTGGGGCGGAGCAGGTCGATGGAGCTGACGGCGTTGGCAGTGGTGAACGGTGTGGACGCGGTGGTCATTGCCGGACTCCTTTTCCGTTCTGGATGCTGCTAGCGCTCTTCGGGGAGCATGGCCGTGGGCGGCGACAGCCGGTGGTGCTGGAGGACGTGGATGTCGGTGCCATCCTGGGCCTGGTAGATGCCCAGCACGGTGCCGAATTCGTGGAAGGAGTTCCACTGGTACTCGCCGCGGTCGTGCTCGTCGGGGATGTTGCCGTAGTCTCCGTCTTGGAACCGGGCGGCCATTGCCAGGAGCTCTTCGCCGGTGGCGTGGGCGGTGGCGCCCTTGGTGGCGACGATGATGTGGTCGTCGTCTTCTATGATTTGATGGGAGTCGGTCAGGACTCCCATCCAGAGCTGCTCGATGGTGATCTGGCCGGTGGCCAGGGCGTTGGTGGCCTGGTTTTGAACTCGTCTGCGCGGCCCATCAGAAATTGGCGTCGCAGGCGGCTGGGGCGAACCGGGTGCTGGTGTTGGGATTGACGCCCATGTGGATGGCGAGCTCTGCGGGGGTATCGAAGCTGTGGGCGCACAGGTCGCAGGAGAGGTTCTCCTCGTTGGTCATGGTCACGGTGTTGATGACCAGGTCGGCGCCGTCTGGGGAGTTCCGGAGTTGTTCGAGGAGCTGTTCGAAGTTTCCCTGCTCGGAGTGGATGAAGCGCATGTGGGCTTGGAGGAGCGGGATGGCGGTCTGGGGATTGCGCATGGCGCGGAGTGCCTCGGCGTTCAGCTCGTCGAGGTTGTTGGTGTTTGACGGGACGTAGGTCTCGGCCATGTGGTCCTGGCCGCACAGTGAGCAGGTGTAGTTGACCTCGAAGAGGCGCCGCATGAACGGCTGGTCTTCACGTTGGTCGTGGCCGGGGTTGAATGTGGTGGCGTCTCTGATGGTCATGGCGGTGCCTCCTTTCGGTCCCTGTGGGACATTTTATGTTGCGCGCTTGCGCTGTGAGCCGTTTTGCGGGGGTTTGAGCCCTCTGGGTGAGCCAATGGACCCTTACGGGGGTTTGATACGCGAAAACGGCCCCGTGGGGCCGTTCTGAGTGGAGTCCGGGGATGGTCCGGGGCCGGTATCAGCGGCCCTTGATGAACTCGCGCTTGCGGCGTTCGGTCTCATCCTCCCTGCGGAGTAGCTCGTCGGACTTGCCCGCCATGAGCTGGCCGCGGAGGCGCATGGCGGAGTTGGAGTCCTTGACGGACTGTCTCCGGCGCTTGCTGATGGTGGATTTGCCGCCGCTCTTGCGGAGTTCCTGGGACTTGTGGGGCCTGCGGGAGTCGCTGGCCGCCCTCCAGCCTGTATTCATGGCGTACCTCCTTTTGCTTTTGATAAGTGTCGGAAGTGGTCGCGGATGCAGGATTTGGGACTGATGTCCTGCGGGTACCGGGTTGTTCCCGAGCGGTTCGGGGGTCAGGTGGTGACGGGGGAGAAGCTGTCCATGTGGAACACGCCCGTGTGGTCGGTATGTCCGTCGATGTCGACTTGGTCTCCGGCCCGGAACGGGAGCGGGTTGCTGTCTGGGTGTTTCAGCTGGACTCCCTGCTGGGTGTTGCCGTCGGGGTTGATGAACGAGAAGACCTGGGAGGGGAGTATCCCGTTGCCGAAGGCTGGCTCGGGGTCCTTGGTGATTGCAACTCGCATGACGGGTCTCCTTCTGCACGGTGAGTGCGTGGGCAGCTGGCTGCCCGGTCGTCTGCCCCGCTGCCTGGAGCTTGCGAAGGGTAGGCAGCGGGGCCGGCGGTTGGCGCCGGTTGGTCTGGGGTCAGCGTGGTGGATATATCTCCACGGTGAGGTTATCACCGGTGAGGTGGTCTTTGATCAGGGGCAGGACGTCGGTCCATCTGAGGCCGCCCAGGCCGGCCCCCAGTGCCGGTACGGCCACAGAGCGTATGTGGTGCTCCTCGAGGGCGGCGTGCAGGGCGATCAGGCCGGAGCGCACGTATGCGAGGGTGCTGGGATTTTGCCAGTGGTCCTTGGTGGGCAGGTTGATGATGGTCCGGGTGGGCGACTGGTGGAAGACCTGGACCTGGCCGGGTTTCAGGAGGTGCTTCCGGCATATGTGCAGGTACTGCCGGTGCATGGCCGGGTACTGGTCCCGGAACTGCTTGGCGAGTCCGGCGCCCATGGTGCCCACGCAGTTGACGGGATTGACGAGGGCGTGGGCGTGGGCGTTTGAGTTGAAGATGTTTCCGTTGACTGTTTTGAACTCGGCCATGTTGTGTCTCCCTTGGTCAGAAATGCCTTGGTCAGAAATCCTCGGGAGGCGGTAGCAGTTCCGGGTGGGACTCGGCGTAGTGGCTGGCGGTCGCGCAGTCGCGCAGTCCATAAAGGGCCAGGTATTTATCGACGGTGTCTCCGTCGCTGGCCGTCAGGAGATTGGCCGCAAGTTGGAGTATGTAGTCGTCGGCCTTGGTGCAGCCGTCGGTGCCGGGTTGGTGGAGCGCTGGCTCCGGAGATGCGGTTTGTCCCAAACCCGGGGGTTGCTCGAAATTCCGAAAAGTCGATTTTGGCGACGCCGCGCCGTTTTGGGAAAACTCGGCGGTCTGAGGAAAAAGCCGGAAAATCAATTTGGGTGACGTCGCGCCGTTTTCTGAAAACCCCGCGGGCTGACGAAAATTTCGGAAAGTTGATTTTGGTGACGGTCCCGCGTTTTCTCAAAAACGTGCGGGCTGCTGAAAAATCCGAAAAATGAATTTTGCCGGCGGTGATGCGTTTTTGAAAAACCTGGCGTTGCGGACGAAATTCCGCAAACTCGATTTTGCCGACGGCGGGGCGATTTCTGAAAAACCCTGCGGTCCGCCGAAAATCCGGGAAGGGCGATTTTGACTGCGCCGCGGTATTTTCCGAAAATGCTCAGGTGCTTCGGTTTTCAGAAAACGGTGGAGTTGGAGAGATTGACGGGTCCTGCCGTTTTGTGACGCCGGCGGGATTTGCCATGTTTCCGCCCCGGCGATCGATTCCTGCGGAGTGCTGGGTCTGTGCCGATGGACAGTTTACGGAGGTGTCCCGTGATGGTTCAGGAGATGACGGCGGAGCCGGGCCCCTGGGGTGTGATCCGGTAGGGTTCGAGTGAGAACTGGTTGTTGAGTGGGTCTGCCAGTGTGAGGCAGAGGTTGAGGAGGGGGAAGTTGCGTCCCAGCAGAGATGGGATGCTTTCTGTCAGACGGGCCAGGGCGGGGTCGGCGATGTCGGCGCAGATCCGGAGGTTCTCGCAGTGCCAGGTGATGATGGTCTGGCCGTCCAGGAAGTGGAGGTTGGCGGGCTCGGTGTGATAATCGAGTTGCCCGCCGATGCCGCGGCTTCGGGCGTCGGGCGGATGTAGCCCTGTGCGGTCGATTCTGAGCCTTTCGACGGCACGGGAGTGGAGCACTGTGTTATCGGCTCCGGTGTCGACCAGGAAGTCGACTTCGTTGCTGAGTTCCACTCTGGGCAGTTCAACCACCGCATGCAGAAACGGTGCGGGATATCCTGCCGGTCGGGCCAGGTAGATTCCTTCTATTGCCATATGGCTGACCTGAGTATCAGATCTGAGGTGTCCGTTGAGAAGAATGCTCGTGCTGCATGTCCTGGATCAACTCCTTGGTCTTCAGCCAGGCGGATCGCCTCCTTCAGGTCGGTCGAGGCGCTGATGAGCTTTTCGCCGTAGACCAGGACGTGGTGGTCCGGGTATTTCTCCTTCCATTCTTCCCAGTGGGCTTGGATGTAATTGGTGTCCTTCCTGAAGTGTCTGAGTTGAGCGGCAATGGCGTTGAAGTCTGTTTCGCTTCCTGCCGGTTCCGGCGTGGTGGACATGCTTCTCCTCCGTTGCTGGTTGATGGCCGTCTGGTTTGGGCATTATGCGCCGTTGGCATTGCTCCTGCCATTTGGTGATGACGCCGGGTGCTGGTTCACGCTGACGTGCAGCTCGGCGAGGACTCCCATGGAGTGGACCTGGTCGGCCATCAGGACGGCGCGGCGGCCCTTGGGGGTGCCGGCCATGGCCCGTATGTGCTGCTTGAGCTCGGTCAGGGTGGTGAGGGAGCCGTCGTCCTGGCCGACCGCGTAGCAGAACGTGCGCTGGGGCTGCCGGGTGAGCTGGTCGACGGAGTCGAGTCCCCTCTCGGCCCCGGCCTTGGTCCGGATGGAGTAGTTGTTGTAGGAGGGCATGGGGAAACTCCGGGAAGTTTTGCTGGGGTCGGGCGTGAGCGAGTTGGGTGTGGCGCAGAGAGGCCCCGGGGACGGGGCCCAGGGGCCTGCTGTCTGTTGCCGTTGGATTGGTCGGGAACGTCTGGAGTTTCCGTCACCGGTGCCCGGGTTCCACCCTCAGGCCTCGCAACCGGGTTGGAACCTCCCAGGGGTTCTCTTGGGTCAGTCCCTCTATAAGGGCATATATCCGGGTGAGGTCCGCGGTCACGCTGTTCGACAGCTCCCGGTAGTCCTCGCCGCCCGTGAGCGGCCCGTACGACTGGTATCCTGCGAAGGCCGAGAGCCTTTGGATGTCGCTCTGGAACCGGATGGGCTCGGACTCTGGGTCTCTCCTGACCAGCTCCGCCATTCTGTCGGCGAGTTCTTCCAGGTTGTGTATCTCCGCGTAGCTGGAGGTCCTGGCGGATATGTAGGCCTTCAGGCCATGTTCCAGCGCCTTCTGGGCGGCTCGCAACACTGTGAGGTCGTCGGCGTTTATGTCTATCAGCGCCTGCATCGCTCCGTACCAGCCGTTGGCGTCCGCCATCCGGTCGCGGGTTTCCCAGGTCTCCTCGCTGTAATCGCGCCTGAATTCCTCTGCGCTGTCCCTTTCCCGTCCGTACTCGCCCTCATTTCTCGGCACGAATATTCCCTCCTTGGCTGCGCTGGCTGCTGGATGGTTGATGCTGTGGCGGCTCTTCAGTTCATACTGGCCGGGGGTCATCGGTATTGAGTCGAACGCCAGATGGTGGCCATAGTGCAGTCTGACGGCGTCGCTGGTGGCATGTCTGACCCGGATCTCTGTGTCCCGGTCCACCGGACCGTTGATTATCGTGATGAAGTCGATGTCCGAGCTGCCCTCGCGGTAGTCCCCCCGGGCCCTGGAACCCAGCAGTATCACGCACTCGGCGTCGAGTTTCTGCCTGAGGTCCCGGGCGGCGGCGACGGCCCGGGGGTCGGGTCCGCTGCGCTTTCCCGGCAGTCTTTCCGCTGTCATGATCGCTCCAACGCCGTCGTGTTCCGTTTCTTCCACCTGGTTGGGTTGCGGGCTGGTCAACGCCGGGCTTCGCCCTCATTTTACTGCCAGCCGGTAAGCTACGCCCGTTCCCCCCAGACGTCTCGGGCCAGCTCTGCCCGGTGCTCGGCCTGCAGGTACTGCCTGGCCTGGTCCTCTTCGAACGCCCGGTGGCAGGACTCGTGGACCTCGCTGTGGGCGGCCTCCTCCGGTGACAGTTGGTGTCCGCAGAGGACGCAGGGGTTGGTTGCCGTTTCGGCCTGGGGTTTCTGGTCGTCTGGCATGAGATTCTCCGTCAACTGCCCGGGGCGGGTTCGGGGACGTCGAACCGGGTGCGGGAGGTCTCGTTGTGGACGAGGTCGACGGCCTCCTGGGTGGCGGCGTTGATGGCGGTGGCTGCGGCGAGGTTGTCCTCGAGGGTCTGGGTTCTCTGTGGGTGGTTGTTGGCGGTGAGCGCGGCACGGGCCCCGGGGGGTGCCGGCGATGGTCCTGACCTCCCATCGGCAGGACGGCCAGCAGGATTATTGTGGGGTTCGGGTAGGGCACGGGTTCCTTCGTGGCCGGGGGCACTGGATGTCAATCGGTCAGCCAGGCGGTGAAATTTTCCCTTGGTAGGGGGTCGGTCATCCAGGATGTGTCCGGTGCAGGGATATCCAGCACCTGGCGGACTGTGATCCAGCCGTTGGGCAGGTTGAAGAACCTCTGGCGGCCGGTGTTGCTGGTCCATTGGAGGCGACGCTGGGCCTCGCACTCTCTTGCGAGGGCTAACGTGGAGCGGACGTCGCTGGCGCAGTACTGGATTACTGGTAGGCGGTCGCCGTTGTTCCACATCTCGTTGGCCAGGGCGCCGTTCATGCCCTCGGGTTTGCCCGGGGTGCCCATGCCCTGTGCTGCTTTGCCCAGGCCCAGGGGGTAACCCAGGGTGCAGTAGAAGTGGAACATCATGTCGACGTGGTTCAGGGCTATCCGGCGGCACTCTTCGGGCATGCCGGACTCCTCGGCCAGGATGTCTAGGTCGAAACCCAAACCGTTCCATGTTCCATGTGAGGAGGGTGTACGGGTCCGCCGTTTTGTCCGGGTCGGTCAATGTGGTGATCTGGTTGACCAGGGATTGGGCCTGTTGGCGGGTGAGGGCTGGCTCGATGTCGCCGTTTGGCGAGCGGTGGTACCAGGCCCGGGGTTTTTCGTCCCCGACGCCGTAGGCGGCGGCGCATGCTATGCCCAGGGGGCGAGTGGAGCGCCAGTTGTGGTCCTCTGGGAAGGGCTTGGCGGTTTCGATGTCGAAGGCGAGGTAACGGGTCATGAGGGGAACCCCCTTGGTTGGGATTCCCCTTATTTTACTCTGTTTGCGAACGCCTGTGCGTGTCGCTTATGCTTCCACGGCCGCCGGTGGCGTGCGATCACGAAGGTCGCGCCGGATGAGGCCGGCCTTCAGGGCATCTTTCTGTCGCACCGCCCGCCCGTAGGCCTCGGGGAAGAGCTCCTGGGAAGGCTTGGCGCCCTCGAACCAAGCATCGTCCAGCTCGAAGTCGTCGGGGTCGCTGGCGGTCTTTTCATCGATGGCCTGGCTCTCCTCCGCGGTGGGCACCATGATCCGGTCGCCGTCGTCGGTGATCAGGATTGTAGGTTCTTGCTCGGGCATATCCGTTGGCCGGTTCCGCCGCCCATTCCAGGTTCAGGGTCAGCAGGCGCTCCAGGATGTCTGCGTCGTTCAGTCCGTCGGGCCATCCGTGGGCGGCGGCTACGGCGGCGGCCAGAGCGGCATGGATGTTGGTCAGCCAGGTCACTCGTTGGCTATCTCGTTGGTTGTGTCGTTGGTTCGTGCACTTCTTTAATTCCAAAGCCGTCGCGTTGGGCGGGTTCAGCCAGCCCTCACGCAGTTGGTTCAGCCGTGCGGCCGCGCCGGTGATGGCGGCGAGCTGGGCCGCGGCGGGTTCCGGGAACGGGAAGGTCCCGAAGCAGGTGGTGGGGCAGCTTTCCAACTGAGTTCCCATCGCTAGGGCCCACAGCTGCAGTTAGGAAACCTCGGACTGCGCTCGTGATGGTGGCTTCGGGCTGGAGGGCGTCGTGCCGGGACAGGATCTGCGCTGCAGCATCACGATACCGGGGGGCGTCCAGATCGATGTGGGCTGCTGCGTTCACTTTCAGTCCATCATTCCCTTCCCGTCCCCCTGGGGGGCGACGCTAGTACTACAACGACGCGTTTAAGGTGGTGGCTCCATCCTGCCTTCACGGCGAGCGGAGCGGCGTCTCTGGTGGGAGCGGCGCGCCCGCTCGTTGCGTAGCTGCGTATCCTCCAGCCACAGCAGCAACTCCTCCGGTCCGAACCGTTCCCGGGGCAGCATTTCCCGCACCACCCGGTACACCTGGGGACGGGTGATCCGGGGCATCTTTTCCCCCCCAGTCCTGCTGCAGGCCCAGCAGGAACGCTCCACCCAGCAGGCACATGGCTATGTGGTGATGCCAGCCGGACCAGCTACGGGTCTCGTATTCGTCCAGGCCCACGTCGCCCTTTTCCGTCTCGAACTCCGTTTCAATGGGCCACCTGGAACCGCCCACATAGGCCAGGGTCTCCAGGGGAGTATCCTCGGCAGCGTTGGACAGGTAGTAGCGGGGCTCGCTGCCGTCCAGGTTTCGGCGGTAGACGGCCCATGCCTCCTGGCCCGGCTTGCCCTTCCGGGTTACCCGCACCCGCTGGGCCCAGAACATATAGCTCCGCGGTCCCTGGCTTCCCTGGGCCACCGTTATCTCCCGCCAAGCCTTATCCGGCAACTCGCCACTGCGCTGCTCCATGGTACGACGCTGCCCGTCCCTGAGCCTGGGCTTGCGGGGGCGCCCGGACCCCTGAGACCCCGGACTGGTCCAAGCCAACTCCAGGGGCCAGACCGGAGTGCTGCCCGGAACGTCCAGCACGTAGCGCATCCCCAGGCCCGCCAGGGACTCCCGAAAGGACGGCGACATCCCGAAGGCGTCGTCCCCGGCAACCCATCCGGCCTTGAGGTGGCCCAACCCCAGGGCCCGCTCCAGCAGCTCCAAGGCCAACTCCGTCTTCGACCGGTAGCTCAGCCGCTCCTCGGGCACACCCGCCGCCGCACACCGGTCCTGGTCGGAGATCCAACTCTCGGGCAGATACAGCCCCTTGTCCACCAATGCCTGTCCCAGCGGGCTGACGTAGGCCAGGAACATCCCCGCCTGGCAGTTGGCCACCTTCCCCAGCCTGCCGCAGTACTGCCGGGCTACCCCCACCGACTTCCGTCCCTGCTTGGGAAAGTCGCTGCCGTCCAACACCCACACCGCCTCGGGGTGAGCCAGCCTGGGGGCCAGGTATTCCTGCAGCCGACCGATGACCGCGGCATCGTCCCACCGGGCCTCGGTCAGAAAACGCTGCATCGCCCGGGCCGAGATGCCCACCGATTCCGACAGGTTCTCGGCGTTGCGCCGCTCCCCAGCCTGCACCAGCAGCCCCTGAAGATAGTTCCGGCTGTGCTCCCGCCACTGCTTGCGGCCGAAGGAGGCCGCGAAGAAGGCGTGAAAGTCCTGAAAGTTGTCGTAAACCCGCTCGAAACTCGCCCCATCCATCACCCAAACCACCCACTATCATCTTGACAACTATCCTACCAAACAACCCGTCGTTGTAGTACTAGCAGCTCCCCCAGGGGGACGGGGGATAGTGATCCCCGTGTAGTAAATGTGCTGATGCAAAATCCGTAGCTGATTTTGCTCAAAACGTTGGTAGTTAACCAGCTCGGCGTTGGTAGTTAACCAGCTCGGCGTTGGTAGTTAACCACCTCCTTTTTACTCCTGGGCTGCTTTGTGAGATCTGTCTCTTTGTAGGGTTCCAATACGCGGAGCTTGCTGCTCTCTGCTTGTTCCAGCACGACTACGCCGAGTTCCTCAATCTTGGTCAGTCACTCGCGTGTTTGCTTGGCTCTCCAACGTAGGGTTCCGCCCGATACTGGTGCATTGTCGAAACCGAGAAGCGCAAGGTCGGTCATTCCCAAAGGAGGAACTCGCTCTGCCTGCGGGTTCCGTTCCTGCTTGCCGGTGCGGACAGCTCTCGGATCGCTCCAATCGTAGACCGGCCTGCCGTCGGGTTTTAGTACTTGCCTTCCTTGGCTGTCGAGAATGCCTCCACTTGTGCCTCGTCGTACTTCCGGCCTTTCGGCGTAGACTCGGAAGCCTCCGTTTCCGCGCTTGGCCTTGTCCCAGAGATAGGCGAGGCGGATCCAGATTCGCCAGGGCACTGCTCCTTTTGCCCCGAGCTCCCACAGCGGCTTGGTGTCTATCATTGCCCCCCGGCCACTGCCAGGTAGCGAGGTTACCTCCACTAGCAGGTAGTCATCCAACTGGGTTTCCAGAGTGGGTACGAGTAGAGGTCTGACCAAGAGCCACTCCCTTCTTTCCCAAACTATCCCCATAGTGACGAGGTCGCGGAGGCCTTGGATAAGCCGAGGCAAGTCCCGGCGGCGGTTCCATCCGTTTGGCCACAGCCAGCCACTTATCTCCCGCAAGGTAAGTGGCAGGGTTTCGTTGTCGCCGGTACGGCAGCCTATCGAAAGGGTCATTTGGCACCCGAACCAGAGCCTGGAAGGGATGGGGGCACCTGGTCCTGCGGTTGAAATTTCTGCCACTCGAAGTGGTAATACTGGCACGACTGACCCAGGTGACGGCCCCAGCCCGGGCAGATAGGCTGTCGTGGAGGACTGCTGGCCCAACGAGGCAAGCCCTTCTCCTGCGGGCATAGGTAGAGCGGTCTGGCTGGGAAGCGCATGGCGAATGGGTTCAGGCATTATGCGCGTCTGCCGCCGCTCGGGTGCTACTGGGCGTAGCTTAGGATGTAGTAGCCAGGCACCCATTAGGGGTACCAGGAATGAATGTGGCCGGGAGTTCACGGGCTCTTGGTTCCTGAATTTTTCGAGCTCTAGAACGCTGAACCGCAGTGCATCAGATTCCATAGGCTCCCCTTCGAGCACGCCGTCCTTGGTGATCTGCGTGATAGAGACGAAGTTCTCATATGGAATCTGCTCCATAAGCTCGGAGTCATCGAGAAGCTCCAGCAAATCCCTGAGCAACTCTGGTGTCTTTACAGCCTCCATGAGTACCAGTAAGCGGTTCAGTCGCGCCCATGCATCAATGCGGGCCTCGAGCGGGCAGCGCCCCAAGTTCACGAAGACAGCAAACTGCTCTGGGGTGGGGATGTCGACCTCGCTTACCCCCAGGGGGTTGGCCAGCCCTTTCGCGAAATACTCGAGAATCTCAGGCCATGACCTATCGGAATTCATCAAACTGCTCCTGCGGTTCTGTTGCATTTCCCTTCGAGCCAGGTGCTGCATATGATTGATACTCCCCGGGGATCTCTCCACGCCCCCAAGACCCGACCGCCGCGAACCCCACTGGTGTGGGGTCGCCCTTCGGAGTATCGGAAGATATGGCTACCGTCAACCGGCTGGGCCCCCAGTTAGCTTTGTTCACCCTCAACACTGGCAAGTAAACCTTATCGTCGTCCTTGCTGCCCTGTTCCGATTTCCCTGACCCCGGGATTGTATGCTCGTACTCCCCCATGGTGAGGACCCCTCTCACATGGTCAGTCCATGCTCCGGTACCGGAGACCATCCCTGGGTGGAACGGGTCTACTTTGACGGCGCGGGCAGATTTGGTGGAGTGAGCAAGCAGGAGTACTCCCGCCTTTCGTTTCCCAGCTTCGCTGGACAGGGCGTCGAGGAACGCCATGACCTGGGTCGGCGAGTTCGCCTCTCCGACGAAAGCCGTTAGGGCAGGGTCTACGATGATCAGAATCGGTTTGGCCTCGTCCACCACTCTCCACAGGTGATGCCAACCATCCAGCCGGCCGGGCACAGTGTTGTAACTGCCGCGGTCCCCCACGGGGCCATAGAGTGGCCACCTTCTCATGGACACCAAACCCACACGCTCCAGGGCGGCAGTGATTCGAGTGTTGTCTTCGGCAGTGATTTGAGTGTTGTGTCCGGGGATCCAGATCTCGGCGAGCTTCCTGAGCTTCCATCTGATCACTGCCGGAGGGTCTTCGTATGACGCGTAGATGACGGGGCCGCCGTGTCCGTGAAAAAGGCCCCCTTGCAGTTCCGCCGGCTCCGGCAGGTCATCATCTGCCATGGCTACGGAGAGTGCGATGGACAGTGCAAGGGTGGATTTGCCAGTTCCGCCGGCAGCGGACAGGACGCAGGTCTCACCTTCAGATAAGACCGCGCCTCCCATCGCGGCGCAGCCCAAGATTGGTTTCGGGAACGCGGTATCCCCTTCATGCGCCCATTCGAGTGTGGGTGGCGGAATCGCATCGTCTGGACCGTCGGCCGCGCTCATCTGCTCCAGGATCCGGCGGGCCTCATGTGGGTTAGCTCGGATCCACTCCTCGGCGTCGGGTGGCAGGTCCGCCCCTTCGAAGGGATTGCTATTGGTCATTGTCTCCTCCAGTAGTGGCGATGTCTGCCCGCCGGACGATCTCCCAGTCGGGCCACGCAGGATTCATGTCTCTCAGGGTGACGGCATAGCTGGCCCAGGAGCTCGATAAGGGCAGTAAGGGGTTGTGCTGAGCGATGTCTGCGGAGTCTTTCCCAGCTCCCTCTGGAGGGAGCACGGCACGGATCCTGGTACCACCTGCTGCTTGGAGTGCGCCTCGGAGTGCCCGTGCCGCGGCCTGACCGGGTCCGTCTGCGTCGGCGTGAATCACCACGCCGTGGGGAGAGGTTGACAGCCAAGCTACAAAATCCGAATCCTTGGCCAATCTTGCCGGGGTTCCGATACTGGCGATCATAGGCCCCTCGAAGCGGGAGGCGAGGGCCAGCCCATCGGCCAGCCCCTCGATGACCCGGCTGGGTGTGTTGGTTTTCGCCAGCACTGGGTGTCCCAGGACTGCGACAGAGCCCGTGGTAGGCCCGTAGAGCCTCTTGCCCAACCCCGGGCGGGCGTTCCCCCTGAGGTCGGTATGGTCGGCAGGCCGGTCAAACGCCGGCCTGCCGTCCTCGTCGATGCTGACCAGGTGGATGGCCTCGAGCTCGGGGTTCTGGGGTCAGGCCGCCTCCCACGCAGATGGAGGAGCCATGAGGACCGCAATACTACCTGCGCCTTGATGCAATCCTCTGAAAAGGGGGGATCTTGCCGGTATCCATCGGACGGAGCTGGGGAGCAGCAGTTCCGGCCGCCACAGATGCCGGTGCGCCATCCACCTGCGGGCCGGATGATCTGGTGACAGAGGGATAATCTCCGACGATGCCCACAGGTCCCGGGCGAATTTTTGTAGGTGCTGCTGGTCTCGCTCCTTCGTGGTAGACGTCTGCCTTGAGGAACGTGGCTCTATGGTGGCGGGCCTCGGTTTTTTAGCGTTAGCCGAGGCTTTTGGGGCAGGGGCCCCGCTATCAACCAAGTGGCGTTCCTGCAGCCACCGCCACGCTTCCCGCTTTTCTAGTCCAAGCTGGTATTCAATGAAGGCCAGGACACCGCCGACGGCGTGTGTTTCCCAAGACTTCCATTGGCCGGCGCGCGGACCGCTCACGTTGACGACCAGACTCTCGTGATTTCCGTACCGCAGTTCATTTGTGTAACGTGTTGGCGGGTCTCCCAGGATCTCCAGAGCGACAGCTTCCATGACTCGACCCCAGTCCGGGGCAGGCCCCGTCATGGAGTCCTCATGGCCAGATGCGGGTAGTGAGGTTCACTGAGTCCAGACCAGTAGTAGTGAGGGCGCATTGGCCCAGACGATGCGATCGTTTGGTCCGCCACCCTCTTGAAAACACGCAGGGGATGATCCGCTGGCACCCGCGTTTCCAGGTCAATGAAGGCCAACAGAGGCACCTGTAAATTGTGTCTCCTGTGCATCGGCGAAACCTCCTCCAGGGTTGCGTCCAAGGTAAACTTATTTTAACCAGTTCCCTCGGGACTGTCGGGCCACGCGCGGGTTTTTCAGCAGCCTGTTAATGATCATTGATAATCCCCATCCCAACTGCAGTCCTTCATGTGCTGCAGGTTATCGCTTTGTCATTATTGACAGCCGTTTCCCGGCCATATATTCCCGTAGTCATAGTAATAACAGTTGATACGCCTTTGATACAAATATAAGACTACTACTACATAGCTTGCACACGGCTGGGGATTGCTTCTGGCCAACGAGAATGGCCTGGTTCTGAGGTAGGGTCGTGTTGCTTTTAACGTTGCTGCTGATCCGGACGGTGTAGGAGATGCTGGGAACCGGTGTTGTAGGGCCACCGCTGTCTTAAAACCGGCCATGGCGTTGCCGCCATGGCCGGAAGCGATTTCCCTGGGTCGGACATTGGCCTTGGTTGGGCAACACCGGACTGACGTCCGCGAACCGGCTGTGCGGTCAAGGACGATGGTGGCGGTCCGGGCCCTGAACCAGCTCATCGGCCGGGTTGGGCTGTTCATCATTGACTGTGCCCTGCAGCCACAACGTGCCTGCGCTGCCGGCGGAGGAGTCCCCGG
The DNA here is from genome assembly GCA_965262865.1 of Dehalococcoidia bacterium. GTDB lineage: Bacteria > Chloroflexota > Dehalococcoidia > Lucifugimonadales > UBA3495 > VXOI01. The sequence continues at coordinate 2,211,714 of OZ253565.1, read as the reverse complement.
TGTGTTGGCAGCCGGATCGCTGGGAACTGGCCGTGGACCTTCTGCAGGCGCCGCGGAATACCGCAGGGGCGGCGGGGCCTGGTGATGCAGCCGGTGTCTCAGAGCCGAATGCAGTCGTCCCAACTCTGGAAGCCGCAACCGGACTCCGGAGGGCGCTCGCCCCCGCTGGATGCTTGGAACTCCGTCAGGCCGCTGATGGCAATCTTGGTGCAGCCTGCACCGGCCCGTAACTTCGGATCGTGCAATAAGGGCCGGTCCCATTGCGGATGTGCCGTATATCTGCAATGACGGCCGGGCCGGCACGGCGGATGGGCGTCAACCATTCCTGCCGGTGCTGTGGCCCCTGTTGGGAACCGTCTGACCGGGGCGAGGTGGGTGTCGTCTATCGGGGGCTTTTCAACTTCGGCATGCACGTGGGCCACGGTCATGCTCTCCCGGGCGTCAACAACCCGGCACCAGTTGAATCCCCGTCGCGTTGGGAGCGGTCGTTACTGGACGGTCCGGGCATCATCCGCTGCAGGTCAGGGGCTTGACCGCGGGCCGGGAATTTCAGGCGTGGGTGGCACGCGAATCACTCCGCCGGGGCGGTTGCCTCCTCGGTTGCCTCCTCGGTTGCCGGGGTCTTCCTCCATGGAATGGACGTGTAGTCCTTCCTCCGGAGCCGCTCCGCCGCCCTCAGGATCTCGCCGGCCAGGGTGTGGGGCTGGTTTCCCTGGCTCACGGCGAAACCGAACCGCTTGGATGCTTGAAACACCTCCCCCATGCGGGTTTGCGCCGGCGGGATGGGTGATTCCGGCAGGTGCGTCTCCCCCAGGGAGGCCCGCCATTTCAGCCAGAGAGGATGCCATGCTGCGGCCGCACTGAGCAGGAGTCCGGCCCGGGCCCGCGCCACCTCGTCCCTGAGGGGGCTCCCGCCGCGCTTCCGGGCCGCCTTTGCCGCGTTCCGGTAGCGTATGGCTGCGTAAGTGACCGAGGCGCCCGCCACCCTGGCTGCCTTGCCTTCACTCACCGGGTTCTCACTCACCGGTTTCACCCCCTGTTTCGTGATCCTGTGGTTCCTGATCCGGGCCTGAGGGGTTCCCCTGGTCATCATCCCCCACCGGGGGGTCATCGCCGCTGTGGGCTGCGAGGGCCTGCAGCTGCAGTTGCAGGCCGCGGCCTGCCGCCCTTTCCAGGGCGCTCTGCAATGCGTGGAAAATCCTTCGTTCCAGCCACTCCACGGCGAAGGGAGTCGGGGCGACCACGATGAACCGGTCTCCTTGGAAGGCCACACCCGCCGTGGGTTTCAGCCACGTTTCGAAGGTCGGGCGGGGCAGCTGCAGCTGCAGGTCTGCCAGCACCGCGCTCCACAGCGACCTGGCGTCGGGGTCCGCCTGTATGCTGCTGTCCCATACCGGGACTCTCTCTGTTTCCTCCCCTCCCGGTTCGTATCCCGGTTCGTATCCCGGGCGATGCCTGTCCGCCCGGTCCCCGGGCTTGGCCTGCTTGCGTTCCTCGGCCTCCCTGGCCGCCCTGGCGTTCTTCAGCTGCCGTGTCCATTCGCCGCGGTTCCGCTTGTACCAGTGGATGGCGTTATTGATGTCATCCCATTTGCCCTTGATCCAAGGCCAGAACTCGCGCGTCAGCAGGTCGACCTCGTCCTCTGCTTCCTGTGACGGGTCCGGAGCGATAGCCGTCTCCCGGCTGTCCAGTTCCTGGGCATGCGCTTCCGGCGGTTCGGCAGTGATGCCGGGGGGATTGTCGTCGCTGGGCCCGGGAGGATCTTTCCCGAGGGACCCGGGTGAGTCGGGAGTGTCGGGTGATGGCGGGGGTGCTGCTTCGGGCAGGATGGCCGCCTCCCGGCTGCCGAGGGTTTCGCCCATGGAGAGGGCGGCGTCCTCCCCATGGCGGGGAGCATGACCATTCACGGCGGCCTCGAGTTCGCCGATGCGCCGGAGCAGGTCCTGCTCCCGCTGCCGGTGGTTCTGCTCGAGTGCCTCGTAGCTCCGGCGATGTTCGGCCTCTATCTCCGCATGGCGGCGGCGGTAGGCTGCGAAGATCTGGCCCGGCTCCCGGGGTTCCTTGGGGGTCGGCTGCCAGTCGAATTCCTCGCCGGTTATCCGGTACCGATTGGGGAGGTTCCTGCCGCCGGTGGATCCGGGGCGCCGGGTGACCTCCACCTTGCCGAAGTACTCTAAACCAAAGCCAAGGTGGGATGTGCATTTGCCTGAGGCGAGGAATCGTGCTGGGAATTCGGCAGCAGTGCTTCGGCCCGTGACTGCAGTACCGTCCGGCAGCGGCGCCTCACCTCGTCTCTCCGGCTGGCCAGCCCGGCCAGGAAGTTGCCGACCCTTTCCTGCACCGCCGCCCTGCTGCCCAGGCAGAGATTGCCCGTCGCCTCCTCTCTCGCCCAGCCCCAGACCGCCTCATCGGAGTTGAAGTCCGGGCTGTACCCCGGCAGGTTCACCAACCGCAGGTCAAGTCCGGGCGTCCGCAGATATTCCCGCACCGCCTCGCCACGATGGGCCGGCGCGTTGTCCCAGATGACCCGCATCGGCTCTGGATGTTTTTCCCTCAGTTGCTTCAGGAAGGCAACCGAGGTCCCGCTGTTGCTGTTGCCCTCCAGTTCCATCCATTCCACCTCACCCGTCTCCAGGCACACCGCCGAATAGTAGTTGGCCTTCTCCCCATACCGCGGGCTGGTCGAGTCCACCAAAGCAGGCTGGCCCTTCAGCACCCACTTGCCCCGCAGTTCCGCGTCCGCCCGGAAGTGGGCCTCGTCGGCAAAGAATATCCTGGCTTCAGTCCGTTGGGCCTCCTCCCTCAGGACGGCGTACTCCGCCACGAAAGCCTCCCGCTTGGCCTCATCAGCCTTGAGCAACCGCTTCTTGGGCCGCTTGAAGGCAAATCCCAAGCGGTGCATCCAGTTCAGGCAACTGCTGCGGCTCAACTCAATGCCGAGGCGCTCCGAGGCAAACCGCCGCACCACCTTCCAATACCAGTTGGCCATACCGATGCCCGACGAAGCGGGAGGCTGTTGCACCGCCTCTTTCAATTCCTCCTGCTGCGCTTGGTCAAGGGCGGGGGGGAACCACCGGTCTGCTCGAATATCAGGGCTGCAGGCCCTCCCTCGCCGAAGGCCGACGCCCATCGGCCAATAGTGTGTGGGTCCCTTTCCAGAGTCTCCGCCGTGGCCGCTGCCGTCCAGCCCTGGGCCAGCAGCAGCACGGCGTACCACCTCTCCCGCTCCCTGGGCGTCGGCGCCAGGATCATCCGCTGTCGCAAGTCCTTGACTTCCATCCGCCACTGTTCCAGACACCGGTCTATCTCCCTCACGCCCATCACCAACCCCTCGTAACTCCCGAGACCAGCTAACCCAGTTCCTTCACAAATTTACCCTGTGCAACTGCGTATTTCACCTTGGCTTTAGTTTAGTCCTCTGGGCTGGACAGTGTTGTTTGCTGCCTCCGTGCCGTTGTGGTTGCAGCCGGTGAAGGGGTAGTTGGCTTCCTGTGAGGTGTTGGGGCCGTTGGCGCCTAACTCGTTCTTGTCGTTCGCCTCGTCGTCCCAGGAGCCATCGTAGAAATCCTGGTATTCGTCGGCGACCTTGTTGCCGTTCAGCCAGTAGATGGGAACGCCTCTGTCGGCGCTGGTGTGGGTGGTGCCGGTGTTGTCCCGGGCATCTACGTCGGCAGTGCAGCCGACGACCGTGAATCCGTCGCTGTATGCCTGGATGTCGTCATGGCCGGCTGCAACTCGGGCTTGGATCCAGGTGTTGTAGGCACCGATGCTGTCAGAGCTGGCGTTACGCTTGGTGGACGAGAGGAAGATGAGCCTGAAGCTGTCGTCGACTCCGAGCCCGCTGGGCTTGAGGCTCCAGTCGTTGAGCACGGGGGTTGCTTCAGCATCGCTCGCTTGTTGCGCAATCTGAGGCGCTTCCGGCGGTACGATGACCGGCGCAGGTACTGGTACTGACGTTGTTGCGTTGCTGGTCAGGGTTTCCGAGTAACCGTCGTCGTCGGTGAAGCTCACTCGGATCTTGATGGCCTTGTCTATCTCGGCGTTCGTGACCGCGTAGGTGGAACCGGTGGCGTTCGTGATGTCGTTATCGGAGCCACTGGCGCTGCGCACCCATTGGTGGCTGAATACGGCGTTCGTGGTCCCGTTGCCGTCTGCGATGCCGGAGGTCCCCGCAGTGAGTGTCTGTCCGACCTCTACGGTCCCCGTGATGGTCGGCTGCCCGGTGGCTGCGGAGTTCGTGGGCGCAGCCGCCTGTCCGGTCACGACGTCGGTCCAGCGTGACCCCTGGTTGCCCTCGTACCGGGTCCGGACCTTGACCTTGTAGGTCGCGCCAGCGTTCAGGCCGGTCACGGTGTGCTGAGTACCGGCGGTGTGCGTGTTCCAGTCGGTCTGGTCGGCGCTCTTGAAACCTTCGCCGTTTGGTGTCCAAGCAACGCGGTAGTTGAGAAAGGTCTTCGTGGTCTGGGTGTGGGCGTCCCAGGTGATTTCCAGTTCCCCAGGGTCATCTCCCGCTGTCACGGTCAATCCGGTGGCCGGCAGTTTCCAGTCGGGGCCGTCGGCCTGCGCCGTGACCGTGTTATCGGTGACATTGTAGTTGTTGCAGGGTCCACTGAGATGGACACCTTCAGCTCCTCCCTCGTGACCGTGAACATCGCACCGAACGCTGCGAACAGCGTTCGCTTTCCTTCGCTGTCAAGGTCGTCCAGGCCCTCCGAGAACCTCTGGCAGTATTCTGAGACCCTCTCCTCTGCGTGGGCAGCGTCCTCCCGGTTTTTCTGTTGCTCCTTCAGTATTTCCAGGGACCGCTCCTTCTCGTCAAGAGCTAACCTCACCTGAGCCACCTTGCTTTTAATGGCTCTTTGACCGAATATTCCATTCAGGTGATCGTCCAGGAGCTTGTTCTCCTGTCCCATCAGGTCCCCAATCTCCCGCTGGAGCTTTTTCATCTCCTCTCCAGTGTTGCCTTCACCCGTTTCGACGTGCAGGCGGACGTCACCGCTGATAATGTCCGGGTTTCTGACCGCTTCAACAACCAGGTCCCAAGCCGTCGGGTCCTGCTTGTCCATTCTGATGCCCAGTGCGTCGCATGTCGCAGGTCTTCCCGGATTGGAAATGGCGCTCGAACACCTGTAGTAGGAGTAACCCCTCGCCGACATGTTTCCTGTTACTCTGCCGCCACATTTTCCGCAATAGGCGAATCCTGTCATCAGGTGACGGCGTTTGTTCTTCCCGTCCCACATGGCCTGCCGGACTACCAGTTTCTTCTGTACCGTCTTCCAGAACTCTGGAGAGACGAGCTGGGGAGTAAATTCCGTAATCGGCTGCCACTCCGAACTTGGCTTAGGTTTCACCTCCCTTTTCCCGCCTTTTACCTGCCGGTACCGGGCCTTCCCATAGAAATGTGTCCCCGTATATGCCTGGTTACGGAGCAGTCTGCTTACAGTCGATTGAGTCCAGAGTCTCCCGGTCTTGCTGAGTATGCCCGCCTCATTCAGATTGCAGGCTATCCGGTGAGCCGTCACCCCGTCGGCAGCCCACTGGAACATCATTCTGACCACAGGAGCCTCTCGTTCGTTGATGACCCTGCACTTCGGTTTCGGGTCGTAGTTGTAACCGAAAAGCCCCTGTCCGGTCCCGTTGGGCAGCCTTTTGCCCTCACTGGCTATCTTGCCCTTGGCTCGCAGAGACCGTTCGATGATCTGGGTTCGCTCTGTCTGAGCGGAGAATCCAGAGATGAGCATCATGAGCTGTCCCATCGGGGACGTATCGTTCGTTCCCTCTACGAAATGGATTCTCACCCCCTCTTCCAGACATTCCCGGACGATGATTACCGGGTCGACCATGTCCCTCCAGAGCCGGTCAATTTCGAAGACTATGAGGACGTCTATATCCCGGTTTCTCACCGCCCTTCGCACTTCGTCTAGGACTGCCCGTTCCAGGTAAGCTCCGGACTCGGTCGCCACCCAGATGTACCTGGGGTCCAGGGTTTGACCCATCTCCCTGGCCGCCTGCTCGCACCTTTCTACCTGGGTTTTTGTAGAGGTTCCCTTTTTCCCCTGCATTTTGGAGCTGACCCTGATGTAAGCGCCCACCACCAACTGGACCTGGGCGCTTCCTGCGATCAGTTGTTTAACGTCAACTACTTTTGCCGGTTGGCGTCGATTATTCTTGCCGGTTCACCTCCTTATCCTGCCCCCGCTGCTGGGCCACTCCGGTCCGGTAGCTGGGGACGTTGAATTCCAGGATGACCGAGTGATGGACCACCCGGTCGATGGCGGCCGCGGTGGCCATTGGGTTGGCGAAGATGTGCTCCCACTGGGAGAAGACCAGGTTGGAGGTGATGCCCAGGGACCGGCGCTCGTAGCGTTCTGCGATGAGGGTGAAGAGCAGCTCCGACTCCTCGGCCCCCTGGGGCAGGTAGCCCAGGTCGTCCAGCAGCAGGAAGTCGTAGCTGTCGAGCTTCCGTAGTTGTCGCGGCAGGGCCAGGTCCCGCTTGGCTGCCAGCAGATCCTGCACCAGCCGGTAGGCCGGGGCGAAGAGCACCGACCTGCCCGACTCCACCAGCCGGTGGCCCAAGGCGCACAGGGCGTGTGTTTTCCCGGTGCCGGGAAGACCGAAGGCCAGGACGTTGACGCCGCGGTCGACGAAGCTGCCGTCGGCCAGTTCCCCCAGTTGCTGTCTGAGAGACAGAGGCACCCGGTCGTGCTCGAAGGTTTCCCAGGTCTTGCCCGCCGGCAGCCTGGACGCGGTGCGCAGCCTGCTGATGCGCCGCTGCCTGCGGTCCTCGGCCTCCTGTTCCAGTACTTCCAAGAGAGTCTCCAGGGCGTCGCCGTGGCCGGCTGCAGTGAAGCGGGACACCGACTGCGCACCCATGGTGGGCAGCCGGAACTGGTGGCACAGCTCCCCGATCCGCTCCTGTATGGCCACTGTGTCCGTCATCAGGGTGTCAGTAGTCAGGGTGTCCAGCATCAGGCCACCTCCGCCAGCAGGGAGTCGTAGACCCTCAGGTCCGGCGTCCCGGGCAGGCTGAGTGCCGGCGCCTGCAGCGGCGCGGGACTGGCCAGCTCCCTGACTGCGGCGTAGTCGAAGGGTCCGCCCGCCTCCAAGAGCAGGGCCAGGGCGCTGTCCACCGTGGTCTCCATGGTCGTCGCCGCCAGGTGCAGGATGCGCACGTACTCCACGTCGGCCCGCTCCCCACGCCATTCCCGGAGCGCATCGTAGGCCAGGCGAAAGGTCATGGTGGGAAACATCTGCTCCCGGAACCGGTAGCGGGCGAAGGCCCCGGGCTTGCGCACCAGGGAGCCGATGACGTGGCGGTAGTCAACCCGGGCCTCTTTCTCGCCCCGCACCCGCTCCATTCGATCCACGAAGGTGCCCTTGTAGTACACTTCCAAGTGTTCGGCGTACAGCCGGATCTGCACCTCCTTCCCGATGAGCCGGGAGGGCACGGTGTAGGTCCGTCCGGCTGCCTGGATGGTGCTCCACTTGCGCACCCGGGCCCGGTGGTTGACGTACTCCGGCACCGGGGCTGGGGGCAGGGAAAGCAGATGTGGGCGCTCTTCCTCCAGCTTCCCCATCACCAGCCGGTTGCGCCGATCCACCACCTTGCGAACGAAGCCGGCGTACTCCTCAAGGGAGCTGAAGTCACGGCTGCCCCGCAGCATGAGGGCTTGGTCGATGGCGTCCTTGAGCCGGTAGTGGGCCTGCTCGGCAACGCCGTTCTCATGGGACTCTCCTGCATTTATCAGGGTGGACTCGAGCCCATAGTGGTCCAGAAGCTCGGCGTAGCTGCCGTTCAGGGCCCTGCCGCGGCTGCGCCTCATCTCGTGGGTGGCGGCCGAGGTGTTGTCCGAGCGGATCACCCGAGGCGCACCGCCCAGCTCCCACAGGGCGTTCTGTAGCCCCTGCTTCAGGGCCAGGAAGGTCTCCCCCGTAGCCACCTCGGCATAGCGCCACCCTGAATGGCTCAGCACCAACTGGAACAGCCGGTGGCGATAGGCCCGACCGCCGACGGTCACTCCCAGGGAGTTGCAGTGGGTGAAGTCGATCTGGGCCTCGCGGCCCGGGGGATGCTCCTGGGGGAAGTAGACCTCTTGGTCCGGGCCGTTGAGCGCTCGCCAGTCTTGTAATCGTCGTTGCAGGGTGCGCAGCTGCGAGGCGCTGAACCGGCCGGGATGCCGCTCCTCCAGCCACTCGATAATTGTCGTTGCCCTGAGCCTGCCGGCGGCCTCGCCCCGGAGCAGGGGCAGGATCTCCTTCTCCCAGACTCCGTCGAAGGGATCGGGACGGGTGCGCCACTGGCGCTCAGTCTTGGTCTCCGACGGCAACGGGCCGCACTGCCACTTGCGGGCCGAGCGCTCGCTCATCCCCGCCATTGCCGCCGCCGTCTGTTGCGTCTTTCCTTCCATTCGTCTCTGCCTCAGTGTTGCGACTTGCTGATCTGTAACCAATCCGGCACCTCCTGTACCGGATGATTACTCTTGGGGACCGGCAAAAATAGTCGTCGCCAACCGGCAAGACTAATTGTCGTTGATCACAGGTCTGTCGCCGGGGTTTCTTCGGGTCCCTTCCCGTATTCGAGTGTCATATCCCCCCTTACTTTGAGTTGTTCTGAATGTTGAGGATACGGTTCAGCGAAGCACGGGGGCGGAGACGGGCAGAACCGCTCTGTGCTTCGCTGTCAATCTGTAGAACTACTTGTCGCCCACTGAATGGAGCGGCCCCGGGCCCTGCCCGGTGCTTCAGTCGGTCGCCACCTAAACCAAAGCCAAGGTGGGATGTGCATTTGCCTGAGGCGAGGAATCGTGCTGGGAATTCGGCAGCAGTGCTTCGGCCCGTGACTGCAGTACCGTCCGGCAGCGGCGCCTCACCTCGTCTCTCCGGCTGGCCAGCCCGGCCAGGAAGTTGCCGACCCTTTCCTGCACCGCCGCCCTGCTGCCCAGGCAGAGATTGCCCGTCGCCTCCTCTCTCGCCCAGCCCCAGACCGCCTCATCGGAGTTGAAGTCCGGGCTGTACCCCGGCAGGTTCACCAACCGCAGGTCAAGTCCGGGCGTCCGCAGATATTCCCGCACCGCCTCGCCACGATGGGCCGGCGCGTTGTCCCAGATGACCCGCATCGGCTCTGGATGTTTTTCCCTCAGTTGCTTCAGGAAGGCAACCGAGGTCCCGCTGTTGCTGTTGCCCTCCAGTTCCATCCATTCCACCTCACCCGTCTCCAGGCACACCGCCGAATAGTAGTTGGCCTTCTCCCCATACCGCGGGCTGGTCGAGTCCACCAAAGCAGGCTGGCCCTTCAGCACCCACTTGCCCCGCAGTTCCGCGTCCGCCCGGAAGTGGGCCTCGTCGGCAAAGAATATCCTGGCTTCAGTCCGTTGGGCCTCCTCCCTCAGGACGGCGTACTCCGCCACGAAAGCCTCCCGCTTGGCCTCATCAGCCTTGAGCAACCGCTTCTTGGGCCGCTTGAAGGCAAATCCCAAGCGGTGCATCCAGTTCAGGCAACTGCTGCGGCTCAACTCAATGCCGAGGCGCTCCGAGGCAAACCGCCGCACCACCTTCCAATACCAGTTGGCCATACCGATGCCCGACGAAGCGGGAGGCTGTTGCACCGCCTCTTTCAATTCCTCCTGCTGCGCTTGGTCAAGGGCGGGGGGGAACCACCGGTCTGCTCGAATATCAGGGCTGCAGGCCCTCCCTCGCCGAAGGCCGACGCCCATCGGCCAATAGTGTGTGGGTCCCTTTCCAGAGTCTCCGCCGTGGCCGCTGCCGTCCAGCCCTGGGCCAGCAGCAGCACGGCGTACCACCTCTCCCGCTCCCTGGGCGTCGGCGCCAGGATCATCCGCTGTCGCAAGTCCTTGACTTCCATCCGCCACTGTTCCAGACACCGGTCTATCTCCCTCACGCCCATCACCAACCCCTCGTAACTCCCGAGACCAGCTAACCCAGTTCCTTCACAAATTTACCCTGTGCAACTGCGTATTTCACCTTGGCTTTAGTTTAGGCAGCTCGGAGGTCCAACGGGCTGCGGGCAGAGATTAGGAATTGTCCGTCACCAAGCGGCGGGAACGGGAATCGCGCTTCCCGGAAACGGAATGGCAAAACCTAAATCCAGTAAAGAGCCGAGCGCGCATGAAGTACCACAAACCGAGGGCATCCCGTAAGCAGACCATCTCCTTGGAACCAACCTCCATCAGGAGAAACCTCCATCAATGGCGAACGATGAGTAAGTGGCAATCAGTCGGCAAACATCTCAGCCTTATGCTCGGGTTGATGGCCCTTATTCTCATCGCCGCGTGCGGAGACGACTCCACCGATCCCGCGGAGACCCCAACCTCGCAGGAAACTGCCAGTGCGGGGCAAAGCACCGCAGCGCCAACAGCCCCAGCCACGAACACGCCGGAGACCCCGGCAAGGGAGGCAATCCCGGTCCCCACCGAAACTCCCCAACCGGCACACCCGGATACCCCGACGCCCTCAAACACCAAGGCAGACCGGGCCGTCACGCCTGTCCCGGAACCCACGCTGGCCGCTGCACCCACGGTCGTCGCCACTCCCAGCCCTACCGCAATCAGAGGCGCAAGAGACCCCGCCGACTTTACGGACGAGGAGTTGGCGGAAATTGCCGTCCAGCTGGGCGCGGAGTTCCTGGATGCCGTCAGAGCCGAACCGGACCCCGACCTGGAGAGGGCCATGGCCACATATTCGGAAGCCTGTCAGCCGGACCCCGAGGAATTTGCTGCGCAGGTGGACCAGCTTCTCCCTCTGCTTCAGCTCAGAGAATTTACCAACGAGATAATGGCTGTCAAAAGGCTGCCTGAAACCAGCGAGGCGGTCATCGTGTCAACATGGCCACGTCTCAATGGGGAGAACATCGCTGGTATAACTCGAAGCCTGATGGTGTATGAGAACGGTCGTTGGCTGGACAGCGATTGCGATCAGGCGAGGGCCAGGTACCTGTCAACGGAAGAGCCAATCACCTCAACGCCTGGGCCCACCCACATCGAAACCCGCGTCCCGGAGCACTCGCCAATCAGCAGCCCGCCGGCGGTCGCCGTTTTGGAGACCGGAGTGGCAGCGGACCCGCTCTCCCTGAGCGCCGGGGGAGCCCACAACTGCATCCTGTCCCTGGAGGGACTGGCCATGTGCTGGGGAAGCGACGAGGTGGGGCAGTCCTCTGCACCAGAGAATATGGCCTTCACCTCGATCAGCAGTGGCGGCTGGCATACCTGTGCACTGCAGGATGACGGCATGCCCGTATGCTGGGGAGATGATCTGGACGAATCAGACTTCGGCCAGGTCACCCCGCCCCAGGAACCCCTGGCAGCCATCAGCAGCGGAACCTTCCACTCCTGCGGCCTGAGGGTCGACGGCACTCCGGTCTGCTGGGGGGCCAACGCAGGCGACATATACCTGGGACAAACGGAACCGCCAGCGGAGAATGCGGCGCTTACGTCGATTTCCAGCAGTTGGTGGCATTCCTGCGGTCTCCGGGAGGATGGGACCGCAGTCTGCTGGGGAGGCAATTCCTTCGGACAGTCACCCCCGCCCGAGGAATTGACCTTTCCCCAAATCAGCGCCGGTCGCCTGCATACCTGCGCCCTGGCGACCGACGGCTCCTTGGCATGCTGGGAGTTAGTTTCAGGCGGACAGACAGCCGCGCCCGAAGGCCGGGATTTCACGGCCGTAAGCAGCGGTGACTTCCACACATGCGCCCTTCGGACAGACCTCACCCCGATCTGCTGGGGGCCGAGAGCGAAAACGACAACGAGGGTCAAGCAGACCCGCCAGAGGATGAGAGGTTTATCGCCATCGAAAGCGGCGGCGGGCACACCTGCGGAGTTCGGGAGAACGGGACGATAACCTGCTGGGGCGCAAACGACCAGGGGCAGGCATCCACGCCCCAGTCCTGAGCTCTGAAAATACCCAGCAGCGCTCATACACAACCGGAGATCTCGAAATAAACGGTCCGTAAGGACAGCACCGGAGACAAAGCCCGTGTCAACCAAACCCAGGCAACTGGCAAGGCCATGGGCCATGGCCAACAGGGCAATCGCATTTGAACATCCAGATGACATTTGCCGCTTGCCAAGCCTTCTGGCTTTCGATATTATATGATCATGCGTTCTATGAATAGTGCCCTATCCCTGTTCGGGCCGCACTGCGCCCCGGCTGGTGTCAGCCGGCAGCCGCAGAGGCATGGCCCGCCCAAACGCCAGGAAAAGCAGGAATGGGACACAATGGGACCGAATTTGAAAATCCTTGTCCCACTGCAGCGCCGCAGATAGGAAATAATGCGAATTTGCCGGCAAAATGGGAAAATCTGGGAATCCATGGGAACTCGTGGGGAAAATTCTGTCCCTTTTCTCCCGCTCAAACTCCTCATCCTATTCACGCCGCCTCCGCACTTACCATAGGGAAGATCGTCCCTGCGCGTCAGCCTCTCCCAGACTGGTCCCAACTATTTCCTGGCCGGGCTTGTCCTCCTGGCATCAACACTGATGGCCCTGCTTATAGCATCCATATCACTGTGGCCGGGTCTCAGACGCAGGAGGAGACGACCGAGGAACCCGAATCTCAGGAACCCGGAGCAGAAGCGGGGCGGCGGGCAGTGCGGGGTGGCCGCCGGCCTCGGCCCACGTTCGGAACTGCCGCCAGGCAGGGGCATAGGCCCGGCGGGTGTTCCCGGCCTTGGCGTCCCGGAGGCCTGCGGCACCGGCCCCGGCCGCACCACGGTCGCGCTCCGGCAGATCCAGGGTGTTGTGGAGTTGCTGGACGACGGCCAGATCGGTGGTCATGGACGCCTTGGTTAACTTCGTGATAATTCAATATTATCACGAGTTTAACTTGCCCCTAATCGGCAAGGTTTTTGCAGGATCGGGTGGGGTTCTCGGGTCCGCCACCCCGGTGGGGAAAGCTGGGATTGGAGGTTGCAAAAGGCGCAGTTATCCGGGGCCCTCTCCCGGTAGCTGGCTTTCACCGAAGGCAACGATGATTTCCACCATCCCGGCCTGCCCCGGTTTGGACATGGCCGGCGCGCGGCCCAGCACAACCAAACATCACCCCGTGTAACTCGCCTCTAGGTCCGTTGGGGAGGTTCACGCGCAGCGCGAATCCTTCGCGGAGGTCGGTGAAACTATCTCTGTACGGCCAATAGCTGTTCGAGACAATCCGGTTCTATATCGAGGGTTTCGATTTCATACAAAGATCTAAAGAAAGCGCACATGGGGAGTTCAGTCCTGCTCAGTGGGGAATTGCCATCGTGGTAATACCACTCGCCATCGACCTCCACCGCCCCGGTGCGGTAGCCCATTTCAGGGCTGAAGAACTGCTCCGCCTTGAGGCCCAGGAGCCGGAACGCCGACACCGTCAGCCCCGTGGAGGACGGGCTGCCACCCTCGCCCACGATGAGTGTGTATCCCGGCTCCGGAGTGTAGGGCGTCCTGGAATAGGGCCGGAATAGGTCGGCGAAATTCTCCTCGTCGCCGGTGAAGTGGATCAACTCCCGGTTGATGTGACCGAACCACGTCTCCGCAGCCTCCCTATGACTGTCCGCGTCGCCAATGATCTCGTAAACCATCGTCGGGAAGCTCTTGATCGTGCCACCGGGCAGCTCCATCTGCGACATGAACGACAGATTGTTGAAGCCGAAGGCAGTAAAAGCGACGCTCCTGTTGTAGCGGGTTCCCTGGTGAATAGCACGGTCGATTTCACGCTTGTATAGCATGTCGAAATCGTCAGGGCCGTTTTCCATTAGACTCCGGACCAAGATGCCCTCCCTGTCCGCCTTGACGAAATAGGCGAAGGTCTTCAGCATCTCCCGGTGGACGTGCTGCTGGTTGTAGACAATCGAGTAATAGCTGGTGTTGACCAGCTCCACGGTGTCGAAGCCGGTCTTGCCGTAGCAGTGGACGCAGACCCCCTCGTAGATGCCCAGGCCGTCCAGCACCCGGTCCAGGCTGTCGACCTCCCAGTTGATGACGTGCTTGCCGTTGGACCTCTTCTGGATGTCGATCTCCAGCATCAGCAGCGGGATCGCCTGCACCGAGGCGGTCCAGACGTCGGAGGGCCAGTTGTCCGGCCCCCACCGGCTGTCCAGATAGCTCTCGTTGCTGAAGAGTCGGCTGTCCGCCCAGTCCATTACCTCTTTCTCACCGGCGCTCATTCCGTCGTTGACGAAGTCGTAGCGGGCCGGCAGGGTTGACATCACCGAGGCAAACAGGGTTGAGTATCCCGCTAGGGCTGGGTGCAGCGGCGGTCCCGACGGCGGCGGCACTGGAGTGGGCGTCGAAGTCGCAGCGATTCCGCGCAGCACGGTGAACCGCGCTCCGCCCCCGCCTCCCCTGTCGGTTCTTACCTGGAAGGTGTAACGCCCGGGCCGCACGTCTGGCACGACAAATTCGACCGCCAGCGTCCCGTCCGCGGACGTGCTGACCGGGGTCCGGCCGAGCAGAGACTCTGCCTGGGGTCCGACGACGTCCATCATCCTGAGCCGGGCATTCACGGGGAAGTTGGACCCGCTGACTCTTATGACGTCGCCGAGGGCTCCCTCAGACCGACTCAGCTCAACCACTGGCTTGGCCGGAGGCGTCGCAGTCGGCGTCGCGGCTGGTGGCGGCGTGGGCGTTGGTTGGGGCGTAACGGTGGGCGCCGGTGCCGGTGTGGGGGTCGCAGTTGGTGTTGCCGTCGGCTCGGGAGTTGCGGTGGGCGTGGGCGTAGCTGTCTGTACGGGAGTCACAGCAGGGGCCGGCCCGGGCTCTGGTGTGGGTGTGGGTGTCGCCGTCGGCGTGGCGGTCGGTGCCACCGCGGACGTTGGCGCGGAGCTGGGCTCCTGAGCCGCGGTGGGAGTCGACGTTTGCGTCGGTGTGGGAGTGTCAGCAGGTGCCTGGGCCGCTGCCGGTTACGTACCAGTGGTCGGCTCGGGCGTAGCATCCGGAGCGGCTGTGTCCGTGGGTGTAGCAGGGACCGGGGTATCCACTGCCGGCGACGTCTGATCCCCGCCGCAGGCTGCCAGGGCGGTCAGGACCGCCAGCCATATCACGAGGACCAGCGTCGGCACCGCCTTGGTGCCCAGGAATCTGAGATGCCTTCCTGCCATGGCCGCCATTGTGCGTTTCCCACTTGGGGGTGTCAACGAGGGAGCGGCAGCGCTGAGGTACGCCGGCCGTTAAGAAAACGCCGCGGGCTCGGCTTTGAGAGCTAACTGCACCCCATCACCGCAAGAGTGGCCCATTTCTACCTGTTACCAATCGGCGACTGCAGTACCAGGGAGGAGCCAGACAAACTAGACGATTACAACCCCAGGGCAATCGCGTCTTCAAGCCTGGAATCTCATTTTGCTGTGATTCGCCCTTGCCAAGCCTGCGCCCATTCTATAACATATGTTCTATGTATATAACGGTTAACAGAAAGCACCCGCCTGACTTTCCGGAGGGCCTGCTTTGAACCAGCGGCCAACTGGGAATCGCCGGAATGACAGAATAATGGCGGAAATGAGCGGAAATGAGTGGATTCATAAAAAAGGAGCCCCTTTAAACCGGCAATGCCAGCCCCTCCGCCCCAACCTCCTGAGCCGCTGAGCCGCTGAAATCAAGACGCGATTGCCCTGATTACAGCCCCAGCCGGCGGACAAGTTCCTCGTCAGTTATGATGGCGCCGGTGAGGCCGCGGGCGTCTTGGGCGGCCAGGTAGACGGTCGCTTTCGCCATATCCTCCGGGGTGGCCCAGGTCGAGAAGTCGGCGTCGGGGCGCTGCACCCGGAAGCCCTCGGTGGCCACGGGACGCAGGGGCTTCAGGGCGTTGACGGCTATGTTGTGCGGTCCCAGCTCTGCCGCCAGTCCCCAGGTGAGCCGCTCCAGGCCCGCCTTTGCCGTTCCGTAGGCCTGGCCGATGAGGGTGATGCCCGCGTCGTGGTCTTCGCCAAGGGTGGACGAGAAGATATTGGTGGCGGCGTGGGACGATACATTGATGATGCTCCCTCCGCCCTGCTCGATCATGATAGGCACGGTAGCCTGACAGGCGATGAACGGAGCTCGCAGATTGATGGCCATGTTCAGGTCCCACTCCCGCAGCGTCATCTGGAGGAAGGGCGCATAGCCGCCGATACCCGCGTTGTTCACCAAGACGTCCACGGCGCCGAATTCATCAAGAGTGGTGTTGACCATGTCGCGGATGCTGTCTTCCTCGCGGACGTTGCAGGCCACGGCCAGCGCCCTTCCTCCGCGGGCCTCGATCTCGGCCACCGTGTCGTGGATGGTGCCGGGCAGGCCAGCTCTCGGCTCGGCGGTACGGGCCGCCACCACCACCGAGGCCCCTGCTTCGGCCAAGCCCAGCGCCATGGCCTTGCCGATTCCCCGGCTGGCCCCCGTCACGATGGCTACCTTGTCATGCAGTGATGCTTCAGCCATTGGTCGTCCTGTCGGTTCCGTTCTGTCGGTTCCGTCCTGTCGGTTCCAAGTTTGCCTTGGGATTCTGTCAGATGGGATTGACAAGGTAAAGCCCTCAACTTGACAAACCAGACGGCAAACTCGATTATCGATTGCGAATATGGACATTGTTTTGGACGGCAGGAGGCGGCAATGACCACGCTGATATTGGGCGGCACCGGATTCATCGGGCGGCGCGCCGTGCGCCGGTTGGCCGAGCGCGGCGAGCGCGTGGCGGTGATGGACATCAACCCGAACGCGGTGTCATTCAGCGAGTTCGGCGATCTGGTCAGCGTGATGCGGGGCGACATCATGGAGTTCGAGGACGTGGTCAAGGCGGTGCTGGCCTCCAAGCCCGACCGCGTCATGAACCTGGCCTACCTGCTGGGCAGCGGCGACGACACACCCCACTTCACCATGAAGCTGAACGTGCTGGGGATGGACAACTGCTTTGAGGCGGCCCGCGTCTGCGGCGTCGACCGGGTGGTCTATGCCAGTTCGGTGGCGGTGAGCGGGCAGCAGAGCGCCTTCGGCGACCGGCTGGTCAACGAGGACGACTCGATGCACGGCACCAGCCAGTACGCCATGCACAAGCGGTTTAACGAGTTCCAGGCCGACCAGTTCAACAGCGTCTACGGAATGAACATCACCGGCATCCGCCCGGCCAACGTCACCGGCCCCGACAAGGTGCGCGGCTCCACAGACCACGTGCGATGCGTCGTGCTACCCGCCTCCGGGGAGCCGGTGAGCTTCCCCAAGAGCGGCTTCATGCGCCTGCCGGTGCACGTTGAGGACGTGGCCGAGGCCTTCGTGCGGGTGACACTGGCCGATTCCTGCCACCAGACGGTCTACAACACCGGCGGCATACCCATCAGCATGGGTGACTTGGCTGATATCGTGCGCGGGTTCCTGCCGGAGGCCGACATCTCCTTCGACGCCGACGGCGGAAAAGAGGAATCAGGCAACTACCTGGTGGACAACAGCCGGCTGCTCGGCGAGTTCGAGCTGGAGTACCCCCCGCTGGAATCCCGTGTGCGGGACATCATTGATGAAGTCCGCCGGGACAACGGCCTGCCTCCGGTATAATTGGACCGCTCAGTTCCGCAATCCCGTATGCGTTCCAGCTTTCCCAGGCTTTTCCTTCTCTGTCTGGTGTCTGCAGCGGCCTTACTATTCACCGCAGCATTTGCATTGGACGCGGCATCGGCCAACGGATCGGTTCGGTTGGTGGTGATAGACGAGGTCGCGGGCCCATACCTGATTCGAGTTGGAGTGTTGCCCGCCGACCCCATTGTGGGGCCGTTGCATGTCAGCATTCTGCTCCTTGAGGCAGATGCCCAGTCGCCGGTGGAGGATGCCACAGTCAAGGTTGGTGTCTCCGGGCCGGGCGCACCCGCCCAGACAGAGGCGGTGAACTCGCCGCAAAGTCCTCAGCTGTACGAGGGGAACCTAATCCTGGACGCCCTGGGGGACTGGGATGTTACCATGGACATCGACAGCCCGGCGGGGCCGGCAACGCACACCTTCAGCGTCCGGGCCCGGGATGAGAGCGGGTTCAACCTGATGTTCGTCATCGTGGCCGCCGCGGTCGTGCTGATCGTCGGGTCGCTGGTGCTGTCGCAGCTACAGCGCAGGCGAAGGCTGAGCCGGGGGCGGTAGAGGGCAACTCGATAGAAATTGTATCAGCCCCACTTTCTCGCCAGACGGTGCTATTGTATTGGAAGGGTCGCGGATACTAAAAGTTGCTCGTGGTTGCCTGTATTAAAATGGTTTCGACGATACGGAGACAGCAATTCCCTCCTGTTTCCAAGCGTGAGAGGGGCGGAATAGAGATCCACCTACATCCGGAAGGCGATGAGCAAATACGGTTCTGAATCTGTGGTCACCTTAGCCCCATATACTAGCCCTGCGGACTGGTTGCCATATGTTTGTGATTCGATAGGGTTGAATAGCATCGGATATAGGCGCAAGGAATCTTTCTAAGTTCGGTTGGAAAAGGACTGTCGCTGTCGCGTCCAGTATCGGTTTGAAAAGGTTGTCAACGTCTCGATCATTACCGCCGTCATCACTGAACACAAGACCAATGGAAACCGCATATTCGTCGCTACGCCAGGGCATTTCTCCTCGCCGTTCTCTTCTCGCCATCCCTATATCGAATTTCCATTTTTGGAATTCCATTCCTCTCTCGTTGGACGCCCATACCAAGTGAAAATCTCTCCGAAAACTCCTACGCATAGCGGCGGTTGCGACCCTGCGTCTTCAATCACAGAGACGCCGAGGTCTCCTACTCCCTTATAGGTCAAATGTAGGTTTCCGTCAAACAAATCTGCCTTCTATAAAGGGTCATATTTAAAGGCCCCGGCAATACTGTCGGGGCCTTCTGCTTCCTTATTGGTAGCGGGGGTTGGACTCGAACCAACGACCTTCGGGTTATGAGCCCGACGAGCTGCCACTGCTCCACCCCGCGATGGTGTAAGAGAACACTGACCTGAGTGATTGCCTGGATCCTGCCACATTCAAAGATGGTTTGAAGTTCTTTGCGTGGGTCAAGCCTCTCGACTGGTTAGTACCGGTTTGCTGAAGATGTTACCATCCTTACACATCCGGCCTATCAAGCAGATAGTCTCTCTGCAGTCTTACCCCCTAACTCAATAGGGGAGGGAGGCCTCATCTTGGGGGTAGCTTCGCGCTTAGATGCCTTCAGCGCTTATCAATACCAGACATGGCTACCCGGCGCTGCTCCTGGCGGAACAACCGGAACACCATAGGTCTGTCCCTTCCGGTCCTCTCGTACTAGGAAGAGGTTCCCTCAAGCCTCCTGCGCCCGCGGCGGATAGAGACCGAACTGTCTCACGACGTTCTGAACCCAACTCACGTACCCCTTTAACCGGCGAACAGCCGGACCCTTGGGACCGCCTTCAGCCCCAGGATGGGACGAGCCGACATCGAGGTGCCAAACCTCGCCGTCGATGTGAACTCTTGGGCGAGATAAGCCTGTTATCCCCGGGGTAGCTTTTATCCGATAAGCCACGGCCCTTCCACACGGTGCCGTAGGATCACTTTGCCCGACTTTCGTCCCTGCTCGACTTGTAGGTCTTACAGTCAAGCCCCCTTATGCCAATGCGTTCTATGGACGATTTCCATCCGTCCTGAGGGGACCTTTGGGCGCCTCCGTTACTTTTTAGGAGGCAACCGCCCCAGTTAAACTGCCCACCAGGCATTGTCCCCGCAAATGCAGGTTAGAACCAAAAACTGACAAGGGTGGTATTTCAACGATGGCTCCACTCCGACTGGCGTCGGGGCTTCTAAGCCTCCCACCTATCCTACACATGACAGCTCCCAGCCCAATACCAGGCTACAGTAAAGCTCCACGGGGTCTTTTTGTCCTGCCGCAGGTCGCCCGCGTCTTCACGGGCACCGTAATTTCACCGAGCCCTCCGTCGAGACAATGGCCAAGTCGTTCAACCATTCATGCGGGTCGGAACTTACCCGACAAGGGACTTCGCTACCTTAGGACCGTTAGAGTTACGGCCGCCGTTCACCGGGGCTTCAGTTCGCAGCTTGCACCGCTCCCCTTAACCTTCCGGCACTGGGCAGGCGTCAGCCTGTATACGTAGGGTTTCCCCTTAGCACAGACCTGTGTTTTTGTTAAACAGTCGCCCGGCCTTCTTCTCTGCGCCCCCAGAACGCTCCACCAGCTAGTGGCTTCACCCCCCGGGGGGCCCTTTCTCCCAAAGTTACAGGGCTCTTTTGTCTAGTTCCTTAACGGAGGTTATCTCGAACGCCTCGGGACTTTTATCCCAGCCCACCAGTGGCGGTTTGCGGTACGGTCGCCACAGTTCCATAACCACGAAGCTTTTCTGGTCGGTTTGGCTTCAACAGGATTTCGTAACCCTAAGGTCCGATCTCCTCAACCCTCAGCTTAGCGCCGGAGTGGATTTGCCTGCCCCGGCTCGCCTACGGAAAAGGACACACCATGTCCAATGGGCATGCCCTGCCTAGCCTCCCGCATCCCTCCTTGGTTTTAAAGCGAAAAAATGGCGGTGCAGGAATATTAACCTGCTGTCCATCGCCTTCGGCGCTTGCCTACGGCTTAGGACCGACTAACCCTACGCCGATGAACGTTGCGTAGGAAACCTTGGGCTTTCGGCGTCAGGGATTTTCACCCTGATTTACGCTACTCATTCCGGGATTCTCACTTCCCCGCGCTCCAGCAAGCCTCACGACTCACCTTCGTCGCCCGAGGAACGCTCCCCTACCACGCCCAGGAGTCTCCAAAGACTCCAGACCGACCAATACCGGCTCGCCTTGCGGCTACCCGGTGCGGGCTGGCCTATTGTCTTTGAATCCTGAACATCCACGGCTTCGGCGGCAGACTTAAGCCCCGTTACATTTTCGGCGCCGGACCCCTCGACCAGTGAGCTATTACGCACTCTTTAAAGGGTGGCTGCTTCTAAGCCAACCTCCTGGTTGTCTGGGGAACCCAACTTCCTTTCCCACTTAGTCTGCACTTGGGGGCCTTAGCCGGTGGTCTGGGCTGTTTCCCTTTCGACAATCGCACTTATCTGTGACTGTCTCACTCCCGGGCATCGGATGAACGGCATTGGTGGTTTGATTGGGTTTGGTAAGCTCACGCCCCCTAGCCCATTCAGTGCCCTACCTCCGTCCACCTAACCCGAGGCTGCACCTAAATGCATTTCGGGGAGAACCAGCTATATCCGGGTTCGGTTGGCATTTCACCTCTACCCACAGCTCATCCCAAGCTTTTGTACTAGCCACGAGTTCGGTCCTCCAGTCCGTGTTATCGAACCTTCAACCTGGCCATGGGTAGCTCACCCGGTTTCGGGTCTAATACATGGAACTAATCGCCCTATTCAGACTCGCTTTCGCTGCGGCTCCGGAACTACAGTTCCTTAACCTCGCTCCATACATTAAGTCCCCGGATCATTCTTCAATAGGCACGCCGCCATCCCGACGAATCGGGACTACGACCTTCTGTAAGCTTACGGTTTCAGATCTATTTCACTCCCCGCTAGGGGTTCTTTTCACCTTTCCCTCACGGTACTGGTACGCTATCGGTGACCAAGGGTATTTAGCCTTGGAGGGTGGTCCCCCCAGATTCCCACAAGGTTTCCCGTGCCCCGTGGTACTCAGGTAACTTGCCAGGAGTCCGGTCCCTTTCGCCTACGGGGCTTTCACCCTCTATGGCGGTCCTTCCCAGGTTCCTTCGACTAGAGACAGGATTTGTAACTCCTCCGGACCTGATGAGGCGGTCCTAGGCGGTCCCTACAACCCCGGTGCGACATAGGCCCTCATGCCGTTAGGTCGCACTGGTTTAGGCTGTTCCCCGTTCGTTCGCCACTACTAGGGGAATCTCGGTTGATTTATTTTCCTCGGGGTACTTAGATGTTTCAGTTCCCCCACTTACCTCCCGATAAATCGGGTTGACCGACTCAACACCGGTCAAGGTTTCCCCATTCGGGTATCCCCGGCTATGCCCGCTAGACGGCTCACCGGGGCTTAACGCAGCCTTGCCGCGCCCTTCATCGGCCCTTGGTCCCAAGGCATCCACCGTAAGCTCTTAATAACTTGACCCACGCAAGGAACTTCAAACCTTCCGGGACCCGTGCCCCGGATTGAGACACCGGGGCCTTCCCCGGAGTCCGATGCGCCCGCCGCGCTACGGTAACGTACGCGGGCACACATTGAAGATTGCAGGATTTATTTCAGGTCGCGTATTCTCTTTTTAAGGTGCGGGCAAGAAAAAACGGCTCGGGCTTCTCCCGAACCGCTGTTCAGGTATCCCTTTGAGGGTGCTGCCTATGTCAGGCGTCCGTTACCATCAAATTGATTGCCTCTCCTCTTGCGAACTCGCATTGTAGACTGCCCTTCGAACCACGTCAAGGGGCAATTCGTCTCAATTCACGAATTCGTTCACCTGCGGGACCGGACTCCAAGATCCGGGCCGGCCCTTTATCTGCCGATAGGGCTCACTAGTACTACAACGACGCTTTGCAAGAAAGGGGCTTTGAACCCCTATTCATGGCGACCTGCCCACACGCTTGACAGCTTTATTGTCGTACCTTCCTCGAAGCGAATTCAGGTCAAAATCACACGAATTTGAGAAAACGTCGTTGTAGTACTAGAACACCCGGAATGCCGGCTCCTGACCCAGCATCAGCATGCCCCCGTCGGCCATTGTCGTCTGGCGCACGAAGGCGTGGGCCGCGACGCTGTGGACATCGCGAAAGTACCGGTCAAGGGGCGAGGCAGAGTATATCGAGCTGGCCCCCGCGGCCGAATGCGCCCGGTCCACCGATTGCACGGAAGCCGTTACTGCGTGGGTGCAGGCCAGCCGCATTCCTGCCCTGAGATCCCTGGGCAACTCCTCGCCGGCCATGATCAGGTGCCAGGCGCGGGCGGTTGTGTCGTACAGATAGGCACGGGCTGAGCCTGCTGTGGCCTCGGCTATCCCCAGATCGGCCTGCTTGTCGAATGCACTGGCCACAGGCCGCTGGTTGCGGCGGTCCACCTTGCCGCCGAACAGATCCACCAGCGAGTCCACCGCCCCCTTCGCCGCTCCTAGGGCCACTGCCGAGAGCATGGGCACGTTAAAGGCCGGATAGGCGTAGCGCGGATCGGGCAGGGCCGAGGGCTCCAGCAGCGAGTGGCGCTTTACGTAACTCTCCGCAACGAACACCTCATCCATGGTGTAGTCGGTGCTGCCACTGCCCCTCAGCCCCGAGGTGTGCCATGTATCAAGGATGACGCACTCGGAGGCTGGGAGATGGAAGGCCCGCCATTGGGGGGTGCCGTCGTCGTCACGTATGGGGCCGTTATCGTCGTAGAGCCACGCGGCGGTGGGCAGCCATGTGGCGTGATGGCAGCCGCTACCGAAGGGCCACTGTCCGCTGAGCCGCCAGCCACCCTCCACCCGCATAGCCCGTCCGTGGGGCACCAGCGTCCCGGCGATCACTGTCGGTTGGATCTGGCCCGGCGACACCTCGGCGAATATCTCACGCCGCACCTCCTCCGGTACGATGCGCACCGTCCAGAAGGATGCCGTGGCGATGATCATGGTAACCCAGCCCACCGAGGGACTGGCAGTCGACAGCGTCTCGATGACCCGGGCGGCAGTGACTGGATCAGCCCCAAGGCCGCCGTGTTCTCTTCCGGTTAGCAGGTGGAAGAACCCTGCGGCCGCCAGGCGGTCTGCCAGCCATTCAGGGACCCGCCGGGCTTCGTCGATGCTGTCGGCGGCCTCGCGGATTTCCGGCAACATTCCCTCGGCGACGGCCAACACGTCGGGGGAGGAGGGGGTGTCGGCGCGTCCCCTGATCGTGCTCATTTTCTCCTCCCGCAGCGTGTTTGAGTTACCCGTCTATTTGGTTCTCCGTGCGGAATTTATCCGGGAGTCCCGAACGCCGGTTCCTGCTTTCGAAGGGAAATTACTACCGCCCCTTGAAGATTGCGGAACGCTTTTCAAGGAAGGCCTGCACGGCCTCCTTGTGGTCTTCGGTCTTGCGAGCCTGGGCCTGGGCCACATGGGCGAGGTCGAGGCTCTCCTCGAAACTCATGTCCAGGCTGCGGTGCACCAGGTACTTGGTGAGGGCATGCGACTGGGTCGCTCCTTTGGCCAGACGCGTGGCGAGGTCCATGGATGCCTCCATCAGTTCGCCGTCCGGAACCACCTTGCTGGCGATGCCCAGCCGGTAGGCCTCGTTGCCGTCGATTCGGTCGCCGGTGTACTGGAGCAGCAGAGTGTTGCTCATGCCGATGAGCCGGGGCAGTTGCCAGCAGGAGCCGTCGCCGGGAATCAAACCCATACGCGAGAAGGCCTCTGAAAAGATCGCGCCCTCAGAGGCGATGCGTATGTCGCAGGCCAGCGCAACGCCCATGCCGACGCCCATGGCGTGGCCGTTGACCGCGGCGATGGAAGGCTTCTGCAGCTTGTGGATGCGCAGCGGCACCAGCGGGGCGCCACCGGCATACTCCACCCGGTCGTCGCGGTTGGCGAAGCGGGACTCCATCTTGCCCCAGGGCAGCGTGTCCGGCTTCTCGCCGGCCGCCTCCTGCTCTTCGATTCGTCGGTTGAAGTTACGCACGTTGGCCCCCGAGCAAAAAGAAGGCTCGGTGCCGGTGACCAGCAGGACCCGGCATTCCGGGTCATCCTCGAACCGATTCAGTTCGATCTGTATCTCCGCCGACATCTCGGGGCCCAGTGCATTGCGGGTGGGCGGGTCGTGCATGGTCAGCACCAGCACGCCGTCTCGGTTTTCCGTCTTGATGAACTCGTAGGCCATCTGCCGTCTCTCCGTAGGACTTGGAATATCGATGTCCGGGCCGGTCTTGCGCCGGCGCTATCCAAAGTGGCGCGGCTGCGCTCCAGCCCATATAATCGCCGTCACAAAATGGGATGCGCCGTCGCGCCATCCTGCATTTCAGGTTAGCATACCCCCAAAGACACAAACAACACGGACATGGGCCGGCCGGAATGGGCTGGCGCAAGCGAAAGGAGCGTCGCCATGCAACAGGGAAGCATAACCAATCTTCATATTGCCCGAGTTAAGGAAACACCGTCCGACCCGGTGCAGGAGGCCACCGCCATCTCCGGCTTGGGGTTAGAGGGAGACCGCAGCTGCCGCCAGGGCAACATGCGGCAGGTGCTGATCATGGATAACGAGACCCTCGGGCATTTCGGGCTGGCCCCAGGCCAGATCAAGGAGAACATCACTGTAACTGGGTTGGACCTGTCGCAAACCGTCGCCGGCAACGTGGTCTTCATCGGCGACGAAGTGACCATGGAGATCGTCGGGGAATGCGAGCCCTGCGGCAAGATGGACGCCATCCGCCAGGGCCTCCAGTCCGAACTGAACCACCGCCGCGGGATGCTCTGCACAGTGATCAACGGCGGTGCCATCAAGGTGGGCGACAACATCCGCGTCGAGCCGTAGGTAATACGAAATCGTGAACACCTATGTGTTCCGAGTGGTACTGGCAACAGACGCGGAAGGGTGGCACGTCTATTACCCTCCTTAGGCCAGCTTCGGCGCGTCTACTTGGGGCTACACGCGAGATTAGGATCTGTATTACATTAAGGAAGTCCACGAAATTGTCATCGGGGAATTCGAGGACGAGGGAAGTCCCCTTCATTCAGGGGAGTCTGAGGAAACTGCCGACGGGGTGCCGGTCTACGTAGCCGTTTAAGTGGAGTCGACTGTGGCCGGCTTCGCCCTTTTTCGGCCCGTCGCCTGATTCGCGCACTCCCTGATGACGGGTTTATGTTCAACTGTCAAAGGGACAGCCCCCACCGATATCGGCACCCAGATGGTCGTAGAGTGTCCGTTGCCTTTACCCGTCGGGGAGAGACCATTCCGATAGGAACCCTGCAATTCATTATTGAAGAACAGGCACGGTGGAATGCAGAAGACCTTCGTAGGGTCGGACTCCTTTGATTTAGCCCCCGTGAGTGGGCTGCGTAAGTCCCGCCTATTCAGTAAAATATAATGCCGGGGAGCGTCAGGTTCCCCGGCATTTCTGTGAACGCTCTGAGGGGAGCTATCACGTCTCCCAAGTGGGGGTGCCAATGGCTAACCTGTACTACGACGGATCGCGGGGCGGCTTCTACTCGCAGGAGGCTGCCGACAGCATTTTCACTGGCGCCATGACCCGCCTGTACGGCTGGATCGCGCTTGGCGTGGTAACGACGGGCGCCGTGGCCTGGGTCAGCCACCAGGCTGGAATCCTGGAGAGCATCCTCGAGAACTTCGGGATGATCGGGTACTTTGTGGTGCTGGGAGTCTGGCTGGCCTGCATATTCGGGCTCAGTTTCCTTGCCAGCCGGGTTCCTCCAGCTGTGGCCGGCGGGGCCTACCTGGTCTTCACTGCCATAACCGGAGTGATGATCTCCTACATCTTCTGGGCTTACACCGGCGACACCATCGTTCTCGCCTTCGTCCTGACCACCGGGGTGTTCGCAGTGATGAGCGGCATCGGCTACACCACCAAGCGCGACCTGTCGGGCCTGGGCACGATGTGCATGATCGGCCTGTTCGGTGTGATCATTGCCGGGGTGGTCAACTGGTTCATTGGCTCGAACGCCCTTTCGTGGCTCATCACGCTGGTGGCCCTGCCGATATTCCTGGGCCTGACGGTCTACCAAACCAAGCAGGTCAAGGAGTTGGCCCGAGAGGCGGCCGGGCGCGGTGACGAGCGGGCGGCCAGCCAGGTGGCGATCATGGGGGCGGTCGGCCTTTACGTGGCCTTCCTGAACATCTTCCTGATCCTGCTGCGGATCCTGGACATCTTCAGCGGCGATTAGTCCCCTGCAGCAGCTTTGTTTCCCGATGGGATGGGCCCCGGATGTTTGTCCGGGGCCCTCTTGTTTCCCTCGGGTGAGCCTAGAGCTGACGGCAGCGGCCGTGTTTTTGGGCTTCTATTTGACCGCGATGGGGCTGCCAGGTGAGCCGGTGCCACCCTTGAACGGCACGCGAACGAAGATGTAGGCGAACTCGTACACCTCGTCGTCGGCAAGGGTGCCGAGGTTCAGGTTTTCGTGGATCAGTATGCCGTTCTCGGCGAGCAGATGCTTATGCACAGGGAAGGCGTCAGCGTCGTCAACACCGGGCACAACTTCCACGGGCCAGGTATCAGCGCCGACCAGGGTGATGTTCTGGCCGGAAAGCCACTTGCCGACCTCCAGGCCTATGCCCGGGGCGCCGGAGTTGTACCTGTCGTCGTCCACACCCCAAAGGTCTCCCCATCCGTAGTGGAACAGCACGACGTCGCCATCGGTGATGTCATCCTCAGACATACCCTGGGCTTCCAGGGCGCCATTGACGTCCTCCATGGTGACCACAGTGCCGGCGTCCAGCATTTCACCCTTGTAGCCGGCGATGTCGATCAGGATTCCCCTGGCAAAGATGGGCTTTATCTGCTCCACACCCAGTTGCTGCAGGCCGTAGCCTCCCATTATCTCGTCTTCGGTGAGCCCGTTGTAGAACCGCTCCACTCCGTTGTGGATGTAACCGACGTGGCCGAGGCCGTCGAACTGGGTCCCGACCTGGCCAAGTTCGCCGACGATGAACTCATCGTGGTAGATGAGGCCACCGGGGAAGGGCCCGCCGGTGGGAGCGCCGGGGATGGTGAGCGAGTAAGTCCTGGTCCCGAACAGAGGCATACCATGCCTGTACTGGCGGCCCAACTCGTAGATGTCTCCGGTCTCGATAAGATTTGCGGCCTCCAAAACCTTTTCCGCAGTTATCCAGTTGGAGGACCCGGCCCGGTCATCTGCGCCCCAGCGGGAGGGCCAGAAGTCGGCAGAGCTCTCTGTCGTCATCGTGCCGTCGCCGTCTTCCATACCCTCGGCGGCGTCGGTCATGGCCTCCTCGGTGCCGTCCTCCATTGCATCCTCACCGCCGCCCTTCGCCAGCTCCTGACATTCCTCGATGGTCCGAACCATCTGGTCGCCGCACTTGATGTTGCCTTCCCCTTCCTGAGCCAGCAACAGGGGTGTCAGAGACAGCAAGGCCACAAGTGCGACCAGCAAAGCAAAGAACCTGAATCGGTCACGCACGATTGATTGCATCTCGATTTCCTCCAAGGGTTTAGATTCCTCCTCTCAAAACACAGCCCCATTTAACAAACATACCTGTTTGATGGTCAATATTGAGGGCTGAATATCCGAGAAGATGCGCGATTCTATTTTTGAATGGCCTATTTTGTCAATTATGAGACACAAAATGAGAGGCCGCCCCCGGAATCAGGGGGCGGCCTGTTGGACGACACTGAAATGTGTGGGCTCACGCCTTGGTGGCTACGAGGGTGCTGCGGACTAGGTCGGCTACGTTGGTTACCTCGGGGATGTCGGACCAGGCCTGGACGGCCCGGTTTACATCATCGTTCTGCAGCACCAGGGCGACGTTCTCCTCGAACTTGGCCCTGATGCTGTCGAAGCCCCACGGGTTCTTCTGGCTGCCGAGGATGTCGGCGCGCCCGGTTGTGTGCTCCAGGACGCGGCCGTCTTTGAGGGTGATCTTCACCTTCAGGCCGTCTTCGGAGTTGGTCAGGAGTTCCTCGGACTTGGCCATGACGCGGGTGCGGACCTTGTCCATGACATCGCCCATGGTGGGATCGTCGATCTTGTCCTGGGTGAAGGTGTCGATATTGACCTCGCCGTCCACCAAGGCAGCGGCGACGTTGTACTTGGCGCTGAACTTGCCCTTGAGGTCGTCGTCCGGTTCCTGGTAGAGCATGACCACCGAGTAGTAGGACTGGTCGATCTCGGCGTTGGCCACATCTTCAAAGGTAAAGTCGTTCTCGCGCATCAGGCTGAACAGGCTGTCCAACATGGCATGGTTGCCGCCGCAGCAGGGGTACTTCTTGATGATCAGGGCGTCCTGGATGCGGAAGGGCTGGCCGAGATTGTCGGCCATCTCGTCGAGGTCGTAGATTCCCGGGCCGAGGACAGTGTTGGCGAAGCCGAATGGGTGCTCCACCACCTGGTCGCCGGCGGTCAGCCCGGCCTGGGCCAGTTGCACGGCGGTCACGCCGTCACGGCCGGTGAGGCCGGCGTGGAGGGGCTTGGTCATGGTGCCGAAGTTGTGGATCAGGCCCGAGGCCATGGACCCTGCGATGCCCAGCGCGGTGACGGTCTGGACCTCATCCAGCTTCAGCAGCTTGGCGCAGGCGGCGGCGCAGGCCAGTCGGCCGATGACGGCGGTGCTGTGGAAGCCGCGGTCCATCTGCTTGTACTTGGTGGTGTGCTGGAGGGCCAGGCCGACCTCACAGCCGACGACGTAGGCTTCCAGCAGGTCGCGGCCGGTAGCGCCGGTCTGCTCGCCGATGGCCAGCAGCGCGGGGAAGATGGCGACTGTGGGGTGGCCGAAGCCGCCGAAGTCGTCGTAATCAAGGGCGTGGCCCATGGTGCCGTTGGCGAGGGCCGCGTTGGCGAGGGTGGTCTGGTCGCCGCCGGACAGGACGGTGGCCTCGCCCCTGGCGCCCTGGTCGGCGACGTACTTCTGGATGATCTGGCCCACTGGCTGTACGGAGCCGGCTAGAATCACGCCCAGCAGGTCAAAGCAGGACTCGTTGGCGACGCGGATGGCGTCGGGCGGAATGTCTTCGTAATTGGTGTTGACGACCCAACTTGCGATGGTTTCGGTAGCGCCCATGGCGATTCCCTCCCTTTCTGTCTGTAGCGGCGTTCCGCTGCTTTGCGGGCCATTATATCCCGTCGGTGGGAGCGGGCAAACGGCGGGGTGGTAGGCTCAGGTGTCCGAGTGGGGGAAGAAGGGGAAATTTTTAATTATCCACTCATTTCCGCTCATTTCCGCCGATTTGGGGCGGCTGGGGGTAAGTGCTGGCAATTCGATAGTCCGGGCATGTCCGGACAATAGCGGCGATTGGGCAGGGTTGGCGCTGAGTTGGTCTGGAAAACGCAATAATCCACTCATTTCCACCGATTCGGGGCAGGTGGGCATGGGCTTGTGCCAGCGGCTGGGGGGTGAGGTTGGAAATTCGATAGTCCGAGCATATCCGGACATTACCGGCGCTTTTCGGAGCGGGGCAGGGTTGCCCCAGAGGAGCTAGGAGCAGGAGGTTTGATTCGGTTGTCGGGCACAAAACATCACGCTGCATCAGTTGTTGTCTATATTTGGCCTTGTCGTCTCCGGGCCGGGACTTACAGGCCAGACATAGATTATGATACGTTTGTTCTAAATAACTTGCAAGAGGCGGTTGTCTGCAGTTTGAAAGCCTTTCAATTGTTTCTGCTCCCGCCTGGGAAGGGTTATGGTGGTGGCGTCTCCCCGATCCAGGCAGAGTCGTTGATGCGTGTGTTTTCACCCTCTCCCCAACCCTCTCCCTCAAGGGATGGGGAGTATTAAGATGCGCGTGCTTTCACTCTCATCCCAGGCCTCTCCCTCAAGGGATGGGGAGTATTAAGATGCGTGTGCTTTCACTCTTATCCCAGCCCTCTCCGTCAAGGGTGAGGGAGTATTGAGATGCGTGTGCTTTCACCCTCTCCCCCGAGGGAGAGGGTGAAATGTTGGCTGGGGCCCTCCCTGTCCCGCCGGTGCCAGGTGTGGTTAAATGTGACGGTTATGATGGTGCTTCGAGTGCTGGGACAGGCGTTTGCGGTTATGCGGCTGCTGATCAGCAATTTCTATTACCAGTGGGGGATGATCTACGCCCGCTGGGGCCAGCCGACCCGAGCCCTGTGGTATTTCAACCGGGCTGTGACCATGAACCGGGGCGACGCCAAGGCCTACTACAACCGCGGACTGCTGTTCGTGGCCATCGGCGCGCCGGAGAGGGCCATCTGGGACTTCAGCCTAGCCCTACAGAACAAGCCGGACCACATTGACGCCCGGATCAACCGCAGCATTCTGTATACTGTCACCGGCAGGCACGAACTGGCCCTGGACGACCTGGAGCAGGCGGTCATGATGGGGGCTGACAGGGATGAGTTGGAGTACCACCTCTCCGTCGCCAAGTCGAGGGTAGGTACCTAAACTGAAGCCAAGGTGAGATGTACATATTTCTAGACCGCACTGTAGCGGGCGACCCCAGTTGGGGGCTAAAGGTGATATGAGGAGCCGTGGAGCCCTTTCGGTCATCTTCAAGATCCCGAAATGCACATTCCACCTTGGTATTGGTTTAGGGTCTGGTCGCCGTTGCCTCGCCGCAGCCGGCCAGGATAGGAGAAAGCAGCGATTTGCCGGGGGTTATGCAAATACTGGGCCGCCTTCTGCCTGGGGGTGTTGGGAAGCCTGAGCCCGAGCGCTGGTATGACTACGGAGTGTCCCAGCAGCGCCGGGGTAACCTGGACGAGGCGATCCGGGCCTACAGTGAGGCCATCAACCGCGATCCGGAGTTGGCTCTGGCCTATAGCAACCGCGGCTCGGCCTACCTGAACCAGGGTAAGCCTGAGCAGGCGATCGCCGACGCAAACAGGGCCATCAGTCTCAATCCGCGCCAGCCGGTGGCCTACAGCGTACGGGGGAATGCGCTGCAGACCATGGGCGAACACGACAAGGCGGTGCTGGACCTGTCGCGGGCAATCAGCATCAATCCCCGGTTCGCCGGCTTCTTCAGCGACCGCGGGGCGGCCCACCGAGCAGCAGGCAGGATGGGTGCGGCCATCGACGACTTTTCGCAGGCCATACGACTGGAAAAGCGCTTCCCGGTGCCCTACAACAACCGGGCCGACGCCTATATCGCAACCGGCGCTCTGGACTGGGCCATCAAGGACCTGAACGAGTGCGTAAAGCTGGAGCCCACCTTCGCCGTGGCCTACGTCAACCGTGCCACGGCCAACGCCATACTGGGGAACGAGGACCAGGTCAAGCGCGACGTCAACATAGCGGTGGGGCTGGGTATAGACCGGAGGAGCCTGGAGGATATGATCAGGGAGATCCGCCCTCAACGGCGAAGGCGGGGGAACGACAAGAGGCGCAATTAGCCTTCGCTTCCGGGGACGTCGGGGAGACTGGTCCGCAGCTTTCAGGACCGGGCAACTCCAATATGTGGGCGCAGTTGTATACTGTGCCCAATGTTTATTCCCGCTACGGATACCCACCTCTGATTAATTAAGGAGATGTGCCAGCATGCCCGGTTTGGCCATCAACTCGGCGCGCCTTAACCAGACCCTTGATGAGCTGGGCAAGTTCGGAGAGACACCTGAGGGCATGGACCGCCTGGCTTTCTCGCCGGCCGACATCGAGAGCCGCGAGTACACCATGGGTCTTTTGCGCGAGGCGGGCCTGGAAATCCGCATCGACACAGCCGGCAACATCATCGGCCGCAAAGCGGGGTCCGACGACTCGCTGCCCGCCATCGCCATGGGGTCGCATACTGACACCGTGCCATTGGGCGGCAAGTACGACGGGGCCCTTGGCGTAATGGGAGCGATCGAGGTTGTGAAGACGCTGGCGGAGAACGGCCACGTCACCCGTCATCCCATCGAGGCCATCGTGTTCACCAACGAGGAGGGCACCCGATTCCACCGCTGGCTCATCGGCAGCCGGGCCATGGCGGGGATGCTGGAGCCGGAGGACCTGGTGGCGGTGGACGCCGAAGGTGTCTCGCTGGCCGAGCGGATGGGGGACATAGGCGGAGACCTGTCGCGGGTGAACGAGGCGGCCCGCAAGGTGGGCGACCTCGCTGCCTACTTCGAGCTGCACATCGAGCAGGGTCCCTACCTGTACCGGTCGGGAACTCCCATTGGAGTCGTCACCGGCATCACCGGCAGGGGCGTCTTTGAACTGGACATCTCCGGGATGTCCAACCACGCCGGCACCACTCCCATGGGAGAACGCCGCGACGCCCTGGTGGCGGCGGCCAAGCTGGTGGTGCAGGTGCAGCGGATGGCGGCCGAGGATGAGATATGCCGCGTGGCGACCGCGGGCGCCCTGGACGTGCAGCCCAACGCGGTCAACGTGGTGCCGGGCCGCGCCACGGTGGGCGTGGAGATTCGCGACCTGGACATGACCGCGCTGGAGAACGCGGAGCGGGAACTGACCCGGATGGCCCTAGAATCCGAGGAGCAGGACGGCGTGCAGATAACCATCAATCGCCACCGCTTCACCGACGCGGTGCCCATCACGCAGGGGATGCGGGACTGGGTGGGCGAGGCCGCCGAGCGGGCTGGCTTCACGTGGGAGCTCGTGCCCAGCGGCGCGGGCCACGACGCCCAGGCGATCGCGACAATCGCGCCCATGGCCATGGTCTTCGTGCCCAGTGTGGGGGGCATCAGCCACGCCATCGAGGAGTACTCATCCCCCGAGGACTGCGCCAACGGCGCCCAGGTGCTGCTGGAGCTGCTGCTGCTGGCCGACGAGCGGCTGTAGGCTGCTTTTCCTTCGGAGGACGCACGGGCCGGGGCAGGAACAATCCGGCCGATATTCGAAAATTCAAGGAAACGCCATCGTGAAACTCACCGGCAGCTACCAGATTAACGCACCCCGCGAAACTGTGTGGGTCGCGATCACCGAGCCCGAGTCGCTGAAGGGCTGCATCCCCGGGTGCCAGCGCCTGGAGGACGTAGGCGACGGCAACTATGAAGCGTCAATCAGCGCGTCGCTGGGTCCGGTGCGGGGAAACTTCAACGCCAAGGTGTCGATCAAGGACTGGAACCCGTACGACTCGTACCGATTGGTAGTGTCCGCCAACGGCACACCCGGCTTCGTCAATGGCGAGGCCTTCGTCACGCTGACCGAGGACGGCGGCGTCACCACCGTCGCCGTCGAGGGTGACGGGCAAGCCGGGGGGCTGCTGGCGCGGGTGGGCCAGCGGATGATGGAGAGCGTTTCCCGCAATATGATGGACCGATTTTTTGGCTGCCTTACAGAGGCGGCCACCAAGAGCTGACCGCAACGCGCAGAGAACACTTAGGAGGTTCCCGATGGAACGCAGGATTCCCACCAAGGACGAGGTGCTGGCTTACCTCAAAGACGACCGCAACTGGGGCCGCTGGGGCGACGACGACCAGATGGGGGCGGTCAATATGATCACCCAGGAAAAGCGCATCGAGGCCGCCGGACTGGTCAAATCGGGACAGGCCGTATCGCTCAGCCGCGATTTCCCGTCGATTCCTGCTCCCAACAACCCGACCCCGGCCATTCACTACATGAAGAAGGTTTACCGCAGTCCCACGGCCGGGTTTTCCGCCGACTACTACGGCATCTCTTATCACGGGACGGCCACCACGCACCTGGACGCCCTGTGCCACGTGTGGGACGAGAACGGCATGTGGAACGGCCGCAACCCGGATGAGCAGATAACTATGGACGGCGCCCAGTGGGGGGCTGTGCACCATTGGAACCAGGGCCTGATCACTCGGGGAGTGCTGCTGGATGTGCCAAAGCACCGCGGCGGGGCCTACGTGACGATGGATACCCCCATCCACGGCTGGGAGCTTGAGGACATCGCCAAGGAGCAGGGCGTCGAGATGCGCCCCGGCGACGCGCTGCTGGTCTACGGGGGGCGAGAGGCCTGGAACACAGACGGCAACGCGATCTGGGGCAGCAACCCCCTGGAGCGGCCCGGCCTGCACATGACCTGCCTGAAGTTCATCCGCGAGTCGGACATTTGCCTGCTGGGATGGGACATGATGGACCACACGCCCAACGGCTACGACCTCTCGTGGGCGGTGCATGGCTCCATCTTCGCCTACGGCATCGGCCTGCTGGACAACGCGCTGCTGCAGCCGCTGGCCGAGGCGTGCGCCGAGGAAGGCCGTTACGAGTTCATGCTCACCGTGAATCCGTTGCGGGTGGTGGGCGGCACCGGTTCGCCGGTCAACCCCGTGGCAATTCTGTAGCCGAACGATTGCCCTTCCCCCGAGCGGGGGTGGACGATTGGAATCCCGTCGGGACTCGAGAAACAGAGACGAAAGCTGGGGCAGGTCTTGGACCTGCCCCAGTTCATTGCTACGCAGCCATTCGGGTCACTTCTCGTCTGCGTCGGCGTCGCCCGAGCTGTAGATCGAGTTCTCGAAAGCGCGAACCTCGTGGCAGTTCCGGCACTCGCCACTGCTGTAGCGGCCACTGGCCGGCTCGATCACCCAGTGGTGACGGCAGACCGGGACCTCCTCCAGCGCGACCGCGCCCTGTGTCTGTTCTTGGAACATTGCTTCGCCTCCTCATTCCCACATCGCAGAAAAAGAAAAATAATGCTGGACGGGTGGCCGTCGACCGGCGCAATTTCCCGTCCAGCAAAAGCTATCGGTTGAGGAGCGTGGTAGTCAATAATTTTGGTGGTGTTTTAGGAAAAGTTTTGTACTCACATCACCTGGTCGAACCGCACCGCTATGCGGCCAGCTCAAGTTCGGCCGCAGCCGGTGGGCCAGCGGCGGGAGCTGCGGCCTCCCGGCCCTCCTCGAGGTGTGCGGCCTCCGAGACTGCAAAATACCGCCCGCACTGCACGCAGCTCAGGTATCTACCGTAGATGTCCTCTCCAACGAACAGGTCTCCGTGGCACTTGGGGCAACCGCTCAGCTTGAACATCTCTGTCCTCCATTCTTTAATTGCTGGCTTCGATTTATTTAGCGAAACGAGATAATACACGGTTGAATCTTACAGCAGTATTACGAAATGCGTGCATCCTTCCATTGCCTTGCCGTATATGGCTGTGGGCCGTAGAATGCCGGCAAGTTACCGGTGCAGGGCCTGTCCGTATTTGCAAAGAGCAGGCCGGGAGAGGAGAGGGTAATGGCAGGACTGAACCATCCGTTGGAGAACGTCAGAGTCATCGACCTGGGTCGCCACCAGGCCGGGCCGCGCTGCGCCCAGGTGCTGGCCCGCATGGGCGCCGAGGTCATCAAGGTCGAGCGACTGGGCGGCGAGGAGACGCGCTACCACGGCCCCTGGGTCAAAAAGCAGTCCTCCTACTGGGTCCAGTACAACTCCGGCAAGAAGTCCCTCTCCATCGACCTCCGCAAGGAGGAGGGCAAGGAGGTGCTGCGGGAGCTGGTCAAGGTCTCCGACGTGGTGGTGCAGAATTTCCGCCCCGGCACCATCGAGAACATGGGCTTCGGCTACGAGGCCCTCAAGGAACTGAACCCACGCATCATCATGGTCAACGTGTCCGCCTACGGGCAGTTCGGGCCGTATAAGGACAACATCGGCTACGACCCCATCGGCCAGACAATGTCGGGGATCACCATGGTCACCGGCGAGGAGGGGATGCCGCCCATACGCACCGGAGTGCCCATCATCGACCGCATCACGGCGCTGCACGCGGCCATCGGCACGCTGGCGGCTTTGCACGAGCGGGAGGTCTCCGGCGAGGGGCAGTCGATGGACGTGTGCCTGGCCGACACCGGCTACTCGATGACCGAGATACCGATCACGGCCTATCACGGTACCAAGATACCGCCCAAGCGGGGTGAGTCGACGGCGCCGCCCTCGGGGATCTATCCCTGCAAGGAGGGCTGGGTCCTGATCTCGGCGGGGGACCAGCATCACTGGCACCGGGTGTGCAACGCCCTGGGCAGGCCGGAGTGGCTGGAGGACCCGCGGTTCAACACCCGCCACGAGCGGCTGGCCAACGCGGAGCTGGTGAACGCCGCCATCCGGGAGCTGCTGGCCGACCGGACGATGGAGCAGGCGATCGCGCATTTCACGGACCACGACGTGGTGGCGGCGCCGGTGAACACGATACCGCAGGCGGCGGAGGACCCGCACCCGTGGGAGCGCCGGGCCATGGTGGAGGTGCCGGACTTCCTGGCGGGTGAGATCGCGGTGTCGGGGGACTACTGGCACTTCTCGCGGACGCCGGTGAACATCGGCACGACGCCGCAGGTGGGGGAGCACAACGAGGAGGTGCTGCAGGGGATGCTGGGGTACAGCGAGGAGCAGATCGAGCAGTTCCGCCAGGGCCGCGTCATCTCAGAGGAACACTACTACGACGACATACCTGGGTAGCGCCGGGCTCTCTCTAACCCTCTACCAGAATGAGAGGGAACATCAGCGGCGAGAGTGTATGGGTGCACGGCTGTGCGCCCACACATGTATGTCCGTGATCCGGCCTCTCCGGTAGGTCCCGCCGGTTTGACCTTCGGGACCCATTGTGCTAATCTCGCCTCCGCCAACGTGGGATTCTCTTAGATTTATTCAGGTTCTTACAGGTTTTGCAGGCCAAACACCGTGGTTGAAGCCAGTTCAAGCAAAATGTCGGCCCAGGGTAGCGGGGATTGGCTATCGCTGGGCGACGCTTGCCGCTTGCTGGACGTTAGCGATACCACCCTGCGCCAATGGGCCGACGCCGGTCACCTGCGCGTGTACCGCACCCCAGGGGGGCACCGCCGCTTCCTGCGACAGGACGTCGAGGCCTTGACCCGAACTCCACGCCCGGCTCCGGAGCCGTTCCGCGAGGACTCGGGCGAGGCGCCGGCCTTGCGCCGCATCCGACGCCGTCTCACCCAGGACAGCGTGACGCAACAGCCTTGGTTTCAGGCCGTGGAGCCGGAGGGAAATGACCGCATGCGGCTCTTCGGGCGCCGCCTGCTCTCGTTACTCATGCAGGAATCAGGGCCTCGACGCCGCCGGCAGGAATTGCTGTCGGAGGCGCGTATGCTGGGCCAGGAATATGGTTCCGAAATGATGGAGCGCAATGTAGCCCTGACCGACTCCGTGGAGGCCTTCGTTTTCTTCCGCACAATGGTACTGGACAGCGCGCCCGCCGCGTCCTGGTCGCGCATTCTGGAAACATCGGACCGGGTACTGACGGGTCTTTGCGCCTCTTACCAGCACTCGTTTTCGTCCGAACGGTCTCGATAGGCGTTTCCCCTTACGATTGAATACATTCTACGGGCAGAGGGTATGACAATGGACATGATCGATCGCAAACTGCTCAACCTGATCCAGTCGCCTTTCCCCATGGTCGAGCAGCCCTACCTTGACCTGGCGAACCAGCTGGAGACCACCGAGGAGGACGTCCTCGCTCGTCTGACCGAGCTGAAGCGCCAGAACGTTCTGCGGCAGATCAGCGCCATCTTCGACACGCGGCGGCTGGGCTACAAGACCACCCTTGTGGCCATGGCATACGAGCCGGACAAGCTGCACCGGGCGGCCATGGAGATCAACCGCCATCCTGGGGTCAGCCACAACTACGCCCGCGAGGGTTCCTACTACAACCTCTGGTTCACCCTTGCGGTGCCGCCCGAGCATGACCTGGAGGCGACCGCGAATCACATGGGCCGAAAGACCGGCGCCATGGAATCGCGCATCATGCCCACCATCCGGTTCTTCAAGATAGGCGTCAACTTCGACATGGTGAAGCAGCAGGGCTCGTCCTACAACTTCAGCCCCGACGGTTTCGACAAGGCGGAGGCAGATAGCTGGAACAAGCCCCAGCCGGTCACCGACTGGGAAAAAGAGGCAATACGCGGGATGCAGGAGGACCTGCCGCTGGTCCCGCGCCCCTTCGACCCCATCGCCGAGCAGTTGGGCATAACTACGACGGAACTGTTCGCCCTTGCTGAAAATTTCCAGGGGCGGCGAATCATGCGCCGTTACAGCGCAGTGCTGCACCACCGCCGGTCCGGCTTCCGGTCCAACGCGATGATCGTCTGGAAGGTGCCGCCGGAACGCTCCGAGGAAGTGGGCATGATCATGGCGGGGCACCAGTCGGTCACGCACTGCTACGAGCGGCCCACCTTCCCCGACTGGCCCTACACCCACTTCACCATGGTGCACGCCACCACGCCGGAGGGGTGTGAGCAGTACAGCCAAGAGATCTCCGAGGCCACCGGCATCACAGACCGGCTCGCCCTGTACAGTTCAAGGGAGTACAAGAAGACCCGGGTGCGCTACTTCGTTCCCGACTATGACGAATACCTTGCGTCGGAGTCGATGGCCGACCTTGATTCGGCAGAGCTGGAAGGCGAGGAGTTCGAAGAGATGGCTCCTCTGGCGTCCTCAGACTAACGCGACTGTCCCTGTGGGGAACCCTCCCGCCCTAGATCTCTCCCGGAGAGAGAGAAAAACGCGAGCGAAGGGAAATGACCTCGTATTACCCTGTCTACCTCAACCTGCGCGGTCGCCGCTGCGTGATAGTCGGCGGTGGAACCGTGGCAGAGGGCAAGATCAGCCGCCTGCTGGATTCCGGCGCGGACATCTGCGTCGTTAGCCCCGACGCGACTCTCGGCATCCGTCAGTTTGTGGCCGACGGGGACGTACGCTGGGAGCAGCGCAAGTACGAGAAAGGCGACCTGGACGGAGCGTTCATCGCCATCGCAGCCACCAATGTCCGCGAGGTCAACCGACGCATATTCGAGGAGGCCGAGGAGCGGGGCGTCATGCTCAATGCCGTGGACGACCCGCCCAACTGCAGCTTCATCGCACCATCCATCGTGCAGCGAGGGCCGGTTACCGTGGCCATCTCCACCGGTGGCGTCTCCCCGGCCCTGGCGCGCAAGCTGCGGGAGTCGTTGCAGACCTCCGATGCCCTCGCCTGGGCCGACCTTTCCAGCGTTATGGCGGTGGCCCGCTCGCACCTGCGGGAGGCGGGGCTGCTATCCACCATCGACCCGCAGCGCTGGCAATGCTGCATAACCCCGGAGCTGCTGGCGATGGTGCAGGACGGCCAGCAGACTGAGGCTACGGAAAAGCTTCTCGCTGGGCTGACCGGAGACGATGGCCGGGGCCTATGCCAGGACATCTCGCAGTGCCATGACGGAGGGTGCCAACTGGCCCGCGCCGGGGTACGGTCATGACCCGCAACCGGCCCATCCGCGTCGGCAGCCGGGGCAGCCCCCTGGCGCTGATCCAGGACGAAGAGGCCATCGCCCAGCTCAAGACGCACCACCCCGGGCTCGAGTTCGAGGTTGTCGTCGTCCGCACCAGCGGCGACGCCAACCAGACCTCTCCGCTGGCAGGCATGGGACTGGGCGTGTTTGTCAGCGAGTTGGAGGAGCGCCTGCTGTCCGGCGATCTGGACATGGCCGTCCACAGCCTGAAGGATATGCCGACCAAGCTGCCCGCAGGACTCACACTGGGCGCGATCCCGGAGCGCCGCGACCCGCGCGACGTCCTCGTCAACCGCTGGAATTGCCCACTGGACCAACTTCCGGAAGGGGCGCGAATCGGCACGAGCAGTCCACGCCGGGCCGCCCAGCTGCGCCGCTACGCTCCCAACGTGGAGGTCGTGCCCATTCGCGGCAACGTCGAGACTCGCCTGCGCAAAGCCGAGGGAGACGAGGCCGACGGCGCTGTACTGGCCGCCGCCGGGCTGGCCCGCCTGGGCATGGAGGACCGCGTTGCCGACTACCTTTCTCCCCAGCGCTTCGTCCCACCCCCCGGTCAGGGGGCGCTGGCCGTGGAGGTCCGTGAGGACGACCGGAGGATGCTGGATATTCTGAAGTCCATCGAGCATCCCGCCACCCGCTACGAGGTGACGGCCGAGCGGGCCTTTCTCGAGACTCTGGGCGGGGGCTGCTCCATCCCCGTAGGCGCCTACGCCCGCTGCATGGGCCACGAGCTTCTGATGACTATCTTCCTCAGCAACCCCGAGGGCTCCCGTGTCTTCACTGCCAAGGTTGATGGCCTGAAGCACGACCCGAAACAGCTCGCCGGAGACGCCTACCTCGCCGTGGCCGAGCGCGGCGGCGCCGACCTGCTCCAGGACACCCGCCAACCGCAGGGGCCACCGGCTACGGAGAATCTTTAGGTTGCCTCATTGGTATGGGCAGATTCGTTTTCCTGTGATTGATGCGGAATGAAAGGGCATATTCGTTGACTGGCAAGGTCTACCTCATAGGCGCTGGGCCCGGCGATCCCGGGCTGCTGACAGTGAAGGGCCGGGAGGCACTGGAGCGGGCGGATGTCGTTGTCTACGACCGGCTGGTCCACCCGTCGCTGCTGGACTATGCGCGCGCCTCCGCCGAGCGGGTGTTCGCGGGCAAGGCGCGCGGGCAGCAGGAGCTGACGCAGGACGGCATCAACGCGCTGCTGGTAGACAGGGCCCGCGCTGGGTTGCAGGTGGCCCGGCTCAAGGGCGGAGACCCGTTCGTGTTCGGGCGCGGCGGCGAGGAGGCACTGGCACTGGCCCGTTGCGGGATACCCTTCGAGGTTGTGCCGGGCGTATCGTCGGCCATCGCTGCCCCAGCCTATGCAGGCATCCCGGTAACCCACCGCGGCATCGCCACCGGGTTCACCGTCGTCAGCGGCAGCG
Organism: Dehalococcoidia bacterium; assembly: GCA_965262865.1. GTDB lineage: Bacteria > Chloroflexota > Dehalococcoidia > Lucifugimonadales > UBA3495 > VXOI01. Next base: position 2,170,621 of record OZ253565.1, on the reverse strand, counting down.
AAGACCCGTCCAAGCCCGAGTCGTCGGTGCGCTGGGAGGCGCTGGGGCGTTCACTGGCCGCCCAGGGTGGCACCCTGATGACGCTGATGGGTTGGGCATCCATGGAGAAGATTCTGGAGGCTCTGCAGGGCGCAGGGCTGTCCGCCGACACGCCCGTTGCATTGGTGCAGTGGGGCACCTGGAGCAGGCAGCGCACCGTGACCGGCACGCTGGCCACCGCTGCCGCCAAGGGCCGGGCCGCCGAGCTGGCCGCGCCGGTGGTGGCGGTCATCGGCGAGGTGGTGAACCTGCGCGAGGAGCTTGCCTGGTTTGATAACCGACCGCTGTTCGGCAAGCGCGTGCTGGTCACCCGTTCCCGTACCCAGGCCTCGCGGATGTGCGAGCTGCTGGAGGATGCGGGAGCCCAACCGGTGGAGTTGCCGGCCATCGCCATCGCTCCGCCGGACGACTTTGCCCCGCTGGACGATGCCGTCGCGCGCCTGTCCTCCTACGGCTGGGTTATGTTCGCCAGCGTCAACGCCGTGGATTCAGTTTTCGATCGACTGGAATCATCGTCTGTCTCCCGCCCGCCCAGGGATGCCCGCGCTTTCGGCACCGCCCGCGTCGGGGCCATGGGGCCTGCCACGGCGGCCGCGCTGGAACGGCGTGGCATCCGTCCCGACTTCACGCCATCCCGGTCCGTGTCGTCTGCGGCCCTGGAGGAGCTGGCGACCTTTGATTGGAGCGACGTATCCGTTCTGCTACCAGCCGCCGACATCGGCCGAGACGAGCTGGCGGAGGGGCTGTCCCGCCTCGGAGCCAGCGTGGAGCGCGTAGCGGCCTACCGCACAATCACGCCACCCGACGCGGCACAGCGGGCGCGGGACGCCTTTTCCGACGGCATCGACATTGTGACTTTCACCAGCTCATCCACAGTCCGCAACCTGCTGGCCCTGCTGGAAGAAGACAACGGTCCCGGCAGGAACGCCCTGACCGGAAGCCTTATCGCCTGCATCGGCCCCGTAACCGGCGGCACGGCCCACGAGATGGGGCTGCGTGTGGACATCCAAGCCGAGGAACACACTGTTGACGGACTGGCTGCAGCCCTGATCAAACATTATTCGACCACAGACCCCATACGCGCCGCTATTTGAAAATGCCTCTTTGGATTTGCGTCCTGAATGGTGAACTGGAGGAGTAGAGCCATGACCAGCTACAGCGGATATCCCGAGACCCGCCTGCGCCGCCTGCGCGGCAGCGACCCGCTGCGGAACCTGGCCCGGGAGACCCGTCTCTCGCCAAAGGAGTTCATCTACCCGATGTTCGTGATGCACGGGCACGGGATGCGCGAGCCCATCGAGCCGATGCCGGGCTGCCACCAGGTCTCGCTGGACGTGATGTCCGAGGAAGTGGGCGAGGCGGCCGAACTGGGCATCGGCGGCGTGCTGCTCTTCGGCCTGCCCGCCGAGAAGGACCCGCTGGGCACTGAGGGCTACGATCCCGAGGGCATCGTGCAGGAGGCTGTGCGCACCATCAAGCGCGACCACCCAGAAATGCTGGTATCCACCGACGTGTGCATGTGCGAGTACACCGACCACGGCCACTGCGGGGTGATCGACAACGGCCGCATCGACAACGACGCCACGCTGGAGCTGCTGGCCCGTACGGCGCTGTCCCATGTGCAGGCCGGCGCCGACCTGCCAGCGCCGTCGGCCATGATGGACGGCCAGGTGTGGGCCATCCGCCAGTCTCTGAATGCCAACGGCTACGACGACACGCCGATAATGGGCTACGCGGCCAAGTTCGCCTCGGCATTCTATGGCCCCTTCCGCGTCGCCGCGGGCTCCACACCCCAGTTCGGCGACCGCAAGACCTACCAGATGGACCCGGCCAACTCGCGCATGGCCATGCGCGAGATCGAGAGTGACATTGCCGAGGGCGCCGACATCGTGATGGTCAAGCCGGCCATGGCCTACATGGACGTGATCCGCGAGGCCCGCGAGCGCTTCAACCACCCGCTGGCCGCCTATAACGTCAGCGGCGAGTACTCGATGGTCAAGGCCGCCGCCCAGAACGGCTGGGTTGACGAGCGTCCGGTCACCACCGAACTCCTGACCGGAATCAAACGCGCCGGGGCCGACATCATCATCAGCTACTTCGCCAAGGACGTCGCCCGCTGGGCACAGGGGTAGACCATCGTCAATCTGTCCCTACCACAGTCTGCTTTCCCTTCGTGAGACGGTCAGGGTGATGGCGTCTCCCTGCATCCACGACGAAATTTTGACAGCCAGGAACAGCCATGCAGCTCGCCAAGTCCGAAGCACTGTTCGCCGAAGCCCAGCGCCTGATGCCCGGTGGCGTCAACAGCCCCGTGCGGTCCTTCCGCGCAGTCACCGGCACGCCGCCGTTCATCGCGTCTGGTAGCGGCGCCCGCGTCGTCGATGTGGACGGCAACGAATACATCGACTATCTCGGGTCCTGGGGGCCCCTGGTTCTCGGCCACGCCCACCCGTCGGTGGTGGCGGCCCTGACGCGGGCCGCCCAGAACGGCTCCAGCTTCGGCGCGCCGGTTGAGCAGGAGGTCGACCTGGCCCGGCTGATCACCGGAGCCTTGCCCAGCATCGAGTCGCTGCGGCTGGTCAACTCCGGCACAGAGGCCTGCATGAGCGCCATCCGGCTGGCCCGGGCCTTTACCGGACGCGACAAGATCATCAAGTTCGCCGGCAACTACCACGGCCACGCCGACGGCCTGCTGGTCCGCGCCGGCTCGGGTGGCCTGACTCACGGAATACCCACCAGCGCCGGGGTTCCCGAGTCCTACGCCAGAGAGACGCTGGTGGCGGATTTCAACGACCTGGACTCAGTGGAGCAGCTGTTCAACAACTACCCCGGCGCCATCGCCGGGATCATAGTAGAGCCGGTGGCCGGGAACATGGGCGTGGTGCCACCCGCGCCCGGCTTCCTCGAGGGGCTGCGCCGCGTCACCGCCCACGACGGCGCGATGCTGATCTTTGACGAGGTGATCACCGGCTTTCGAGTCGGCGCAGGGGGAGCACAGGGGCTGTACGGGGTAATGCCCGACATCACCACCCTGGGCAAGATCATCGGCGGAGGGCTGCCCGTAGGATGCTACGGTGGGCGGCGGGAGATCATGGAACGCGTGGCCCCGCTGGGCGACATGTACCAGGCGGGGACTCTGTCTGGGAACCCGTTGGCAGTCAGCGCCGGCGTCGCCACGCTGACCGAGCTGCAGAAGCCCGGCGTCTACGAGCAGATCGACCGGCTGGCTGCCCGCCTCACCGACGGCATCAGCGCCGCCTTCAGCGCCGCCGAGGTCCCGGGGACGATCAATCGAGTCGGCTCCATGTTCACAGGGTTCTTCAATCCCGGCCCCGTGGATTCCCTGGCGCAGGTAGAGCAGTCGGACGCCGCCCAATACGGCCGCTACTTCCACGCCCTGCTGGAGCGCGGTGTCTACACCGCCCCCTCCCAGTTCGAGGCGGGCTTCGTCTCCACCGCCCACACCGAGGCAGACATCGACGCCACCATCGAGCGGGTGCGGGAGGCGCTGGCGGAGTTGGGGTAGTAGTCAGTTATAATTAATGCGACGTTGCCGGAGCTGCAAACTACACTAATAAGATAAATAGAGAGAATATGATCGCCGACAACGAGGTTGCGGATTACGCAGCCCAAGCCCGCGAGTTTCTGAGTAAGAGCCGAACTTTTCTGGCTGCCGGCGACCTTCATCAAGCATCGGAAAAAGGCTGGGGCGCAGCGGCTCACATGGCCAAGTCTGTTGCCGTTGCCCAAGGCTGGGAGTACGGCAATCATGCGGATTTCAGCGATATGCTTTACCCCGAATCCACCGATGGACGGCGTGAGGACGCCGGAAGGGGGGTGGGGGAGTTACAAGCGCGATGGTCCGGGCTCGAATTTGGGTAGATGGGGGGTTGGCGGCGGTCTGCAGGTATTTTTGGGGGCGCCGATGGCGGCCTACAGTGGCTGTGGTGAGCGAGATGGCGGGAGAGGACACGGCAAGAGGCGCTCGCGGACCGGACTGGCGCGAGTTTGCGGGGACGTTCAGTTTGCGGGGACGTTGGGACACTGGCGGACGGGCGCCGTCAGGCCGGGAGTGGAATGGCTCGCAACCGGGCCAAGGCGCGACTGACCTTCTCCTCCCATGGCCAACCCTTGGGAAGATGCAGGGTCAGCCGGCGCGCCGAGCGTGTGAGCCGTCCGGCCAGGGCGAAGACCCGTCGTCTGAGCGTCTTGGTGGTCACGATCTGCTCACCCAGGCCGATACGGGCCGTCCAGCGGGCCAAGTTGTGCGCCATCACCTGTATCGCCAGCCAGGCCCCGTTGGCGGCGAATCGGCCGGACGGCAGGTGGTTCAGCCCGACGCCGTACTTGAGGTCTCGGATGGCGTTCTCGATCTCGGCGTGGCGGCGATGGTCAGCCTCCAGTTCGAGCGTCTCCTCATCCCGGTCGGTGATGAAGCCGTGATAGCTGTAGCTGGCGAAGAGGGCCAGTTGGGAACCGGGCGTGGGCTTCACCCGTCGGACGATGAGCCGCACCGGGGCAGCGCCGGGCTCACTCTCAAAGGGAGTGTAGGTGGTCTCGGCCACATCGGCGGCACCGTCCATCCAGTAGGGGATGGGCGTCCAGTCCGTCTCGGGTATGGCCTCGATGAGATGGCGCAGGCTTTTGTGCTGGCGGATGGTGATGGAGTAGCGGACATCCATCTTGCGGCAGACGGCGACGATGGCGTGGGCATAGAAGCCGCTGTCGGCCCGCACCGTGAGTTGACCTCTGGCGCCGGCGTAGCGCACCCGTCCCACCGTCTCGCGCAGGAAGTGGGCGGCACCCCGAACAGTGTTGGCCCGGCCCTCGCGCAGCCGGGACATCAACACGTCCCCGGTGCCGGCGGCCACGGCCAGCAGCGGGTGATAGCCCCGCTTGCCGGTATAGCCGTGGTGTCGCGCCCCCTCCTTGGCCAGTCCGTAAGTCTCGCAGATGGTGGAATCGAGGTCGATGGTGAACGGCGCGTCGCCGGGTCCCGCCCCAGCGGCCCAGGCCCGGGCCAGCAACTCCCGGCTCACCCGGTCCAGTTGACGGACATGGCCCCAGCGGAAGCTGCGCAGGAAAGTGCCCAGGGTGGATGGCGCCTTGACCCTGCAGTCGAGAATACCGGCGGTCCCACCGGCGCGCAGCGCATCGGCGTCGTCGATGCAATCGCCGCCCGCCAGGGCAGAGGCAACCAGGGTCAGCATCTTGTCGCCAGTGTTGGCCCGGCCCGGCGCGCTGCCGAGATTGAGGTGATGGTCTACGAGTTCCCCCAGGCCCAGGTGTTGGGCGAGAGTGGCCGGCAGGAGCAGGCCGGCATTGGCCACCAGACGGTGGTCGTCAAAGACGATGCGAATACGGTCGGGGTGGTTGCGTGATAGCATCTGTTGGGTGCTCCTGCTTTGGGACCGGTTTTCTGTCTCAAAACCATTATCCCAGAGGCACAGGAGCACTTTCTTGTATCTTCAGGACCCCGCTACACGCCCTCCTTCGGTGGATCGGGGTTTACCGGGCCAGGGAGTTGACTGGCAATATACGATTTCGAGACCTTCGCGGCGTCGCCAACGACCTGCACGTAAATTATTACAAGCGCAAAAGGCATCTGAACGACAGGGACATCGGCGAGGGATTGGAGGCAGTGGCGGAGTTGCTGGAACTTCTGGCTCCTCTGACTGGCTTGGACTCCGGCGACACCAACAGCTAAGGGCGTATTAGCGTTCTTCTGCTGGTTGCCGCAACGAGCGGTCAATCCGTTTGCAGGTTGGCCCAAGGCTCTCCGGGAGTAACCGCCAGAGAGGCTAGCCCTTCTCCCCCTCCCCAGTATCGAACTCCACCGACTCGCCGGGGTTCACCTTAAACCAACGTTCCGTGCCTTGCGCCGACCCGCCCGCGGCGCCCGGCTCCTCCTCGGGTTCGGGCCGGGGGCGCTGCACCACCCGCACTCCCAGAGTTGCCAGCATCCCGTCAATGCGCTCGACGGGGCCGCTTTCCGCCGCCGTTTCCAGGCGCAGGGCCAGCAGTTCGGAAGTCATTCTCAGGGCCAGTTGCACGCCCGACAGGTTCAGGCCCATGTCATCCACGAAGTGCTTGACCAGCCGAAGCCGGGCCACGTCTTCGTCCGAATACGTGCGCAACGCTCCCACTCGAAGCGGCACCACGAACCCGGCGCGCTCGTACTTGCGCAGCGTCTGCGGGTGCATATCCAGCTCGTCCGCCACGACGCTGATAAGGTAGATTCCTGGCGTCTGCTGCATTGTCATCCTCGGCCCCTATACCGGATCGCCTCCAGCTTATCCCTATTATAGCTCGCATGAAGACTAATGTCAACGGTATATGTGTAATATTATGCGACTCGAATCAAGTGATGCCGTTCTATGATAAGCCTAGTGACACGTTTCATATCAACTGCTATAGTCTGATCAATCCAAGCGGAGGGACGAGTGAGATGGCAGCAACAGAAATTCGCAACGACAACGGCGCGGTGATGGAGCGCGAGGCCCAGGAGATCAGCGGCAAGGTGGCCCAGCAGGTGTCGGAGATTCTGGAAGATGCCAGCCAGGAGAAGAAGGTTCCCCGGACCTACCTGGCCTACCGCGTGCCCAGCCCCGGCGTACGCTACTACTTCTAGTAGACGACCATCATTGAAGTGATGGCTGGTAAGATGCAGGGAAGCGAGGCCCAAGGAAGAAGACTGTGCAGCGGGGTGGATGTGATGGTCAAGAAATACCGTGTGGGACTGACTGGGGAGGAACAGGAGGAACTGAGGGCACTGGTGTCCAAAGGCCGGGCTGCGGCCTATAAACAGACTCACGCGCGCATTCTCCTGCTCAGCGATGAGAACCAGTCTGGCGGACCGATGATGGACCAGGAGATATCCCGGGCCCTCAAGGTGGGCACCGCCACGGTGGAGCGGGTGCGCCGCCGGTGCGTGGAGGAGGGGGTTGACGCGGCCCTGGGGCGCAGGGAGCAACTGCGCCGCCGTCAGAGGAAGCTCGATGGCCAGGGTGAGGCCCACCTGATAGCCATGGCCATATCCCAGCCGCCGGAGGGACGGGTCAGTTGGACCATGCAGATGCTGGCCGATGGATTGGTGGAGCGGGAGATGGTGGACAGCATCAGCCCGGAGACGGTGCGCCGGACTCTGAAAAAAACGAACTCAAGCCTTGGCTGAAGGAGTGCTGGTGCCTCCCGCCCCAGGGCAGCGCCGAATTCGTGTGCGCCATGGAGGACGTGCTGGAGGTCTATCATCGTGAATACCAGGACAATGAGGTCCTGGTGTGTCTGGACGAGACCAGCAAGCAACTGGTGCAGGAGACCCGTACGCCCCTCCCGCCGCGGCCCGGGGCAGCCAGGGCCTACGATTACGAGTACCAGCGCAACGGGGTGAGCAACCTGTTCATGCTGTTCGCGCCTCTGGAGGGATGGCGCCGGGTGGAGGTTACGGACCGGCGCACCAGGACCGACTGGGCGGAGGTGGTGCGGAAACTGGTGGATGAGGACTATGCCGACAAGGAGCGGATAGTGCTGGTGATGGACAACCTGAACACCCACCATCCGTCGTCCTTGTACCAGGCCTTCGAGCCGGCGGAGGCACGGCGGATCGCCGAACGGCTGGAGATACACTACACGCCGAAGCACGGGAGTTGGCTGAATATAGCGGAGATAGAACTGGGGGTGCTGGCGCGGCAATGCCTTGATCGCCGGATACCCAGCCAGAGAGTTCTGGCACAGGAAACCGGAGCATGGCAGGAGCAACGCAACCGGGCGGCGATTCGAGTGGACTGGCGCTTCACTACCCAGGACGCCCGCATCAAGCTCAAGTCCCTATACCCCTCAATACAATAGCGGCGGACTACTAGGCTAACCCCGGAGACACAGCAATCCGTACTGAACAACGGACCACTATCGATAGCGAGGAGAAAAGCATGATGTTGCAGCGAAGAAACCATTCCAGCCCCTTCGGCGAACTCATGCAGATGCATGAGAACATGGATCGCATGTTGAGACGTTTCGGTACCTTCCACCACGACGATAGCAACGGGTTCGAAGCCTGGGCCGCGCCCCTGGATGTGGTGGCTGACGGAGACGAATTCTACGTCCGGGCTTCACTGCCCGGCGTGGCCCCTGAAAACATCAGGGTATCCATCGAGGACGACGTCCTGACCATCCGCGGCGAAACGGCGTCCCAGTTCGAAAGCGCAGACGGTGCCTACCTCATGCGCGAGCGCCGCAGCGGTTCGTTCCACCGCTCCCTGCGCCTGCCCGACACGGTGGACCAGGACAGGGCGGAGCCTCGGTACGAGCACGGCGTTCTACAGGACAGGGCGGAGCCTCGGTACGAGCACGGCGTTCTAACTGTGACCCTGCCGAAGGCCGAGGCCAAGCGGGCCAAGGAGTTCCCGGTGCAGGTCATTGAGGGCCCGGCAGCCATCGAAGGAAGCTAGCCCTCGGCGTTTAAGACGCCACAACGGAAAGGGGCGCACAATTGTGCGCCCCTTCATCGTCACTGAATTCCACTAAGGGTGGGTAGCGGCTACGCCCCGTAGCGGGCGGCAGCCAGGGGGTCGCTGTACTCCTGGTTCTTGGTGCCCCAGAAGGTGGCGGCGATGTCGTCGCAGGCGCCTACCAAGTTCTCGGCGTTCTCCATGCTGACGGTCTGCTTGCACTGGCCGGCCAGTTTGATGGCCGCATTGAACTTGGCGGCAATCTCGGCGGCGGCGATACCGGGCCAAGCATAGTCGGCCCAGAGGATGCGCAGCTCCTCCTTGCACTTCTCGGCGTGCTCTTCCTTCACCTGCACGTAGCGGTTGAAGGTGTTGGCGAAGGCTTGGTGCGCCGACATTTCGGAACCGGGGGCCGGATGCTCCAAGTTCTGCATCCGCAACACCATCTTCTGTACCGTCTGCGCCGCAATCTTGGCACTGATGGGGTCATAAATTCCGCAGGGAATATCACAGTGGGCCTTGGCTACCGCGGGTTTGAACCATCCTATGGGGTTGAACATCATTCCCCTCCATAACGGGATTTCTAAGGTTTTTGGACCATCGACATCGTATGCTCGCGTCATTTCGAGCCGTCCAAAAGGTTAAAGGAAATCGGTCAACCGCGCAAGCCGTGGACCATTCCAACAGCCTCTCCTGATGGTCAATCCGGCGGATCCGGCGGTCAGGCAAGACGGAAGAATCTCACCAGGAAGGAAGGGAGTGGCCCGTTGCTTTATTCCTTTATTCAAGGCGAGGATGAATGGGCGTCACAGGTGTGGGAGGCCGGTCAGTCCCGTGCTAGACTGGAATAATGAACGCTACGAAATCCAGCATCATCTGCCGGGAACACCCTGGTACCAAGGAGGCCTCCCAGCTCATTGCCGAGTTGGACGCCTACCTGCATCCCCTCTATCCAAAGGAAAGCCAGCACGGGTACAGTATCGAGAAGCTGGTAGAGCAGCAGGTCGAGTTCTTCGTCCTCTACCACGACGGCGAACCCGCGGCCTGCGGGGGTGTGCAGATCTTTGACGAGCCCGATGCCCCGGGACAATGCTACGGCGAGATCAAGCGGATGTACGTCCGCGACAAGTTCCGCGGCCTTGGCCTCGCCAAGCGGATGCTGGCACACCTCGAGGAGGTCGCGACGGAGAGGGGCGCAGGCCTGATGCGTCTGGAAACCGGCATATATCAACCCGAGGCTATCGGCCTGTACGAGAGATGCGGCTACTACCGCATCCCGCCCTTCGGCAGCTACCCGCCCGAAGACCCCCTCAGCCTGTGCTACGAAAAGCGGCTGGGCAGGAACTTGGAATAACTCCTTAACATTTCGGCTCCTGCCATTACGGGCTATCACGTTCTTCCAGATGATAGAATATCGACAGCCAATTGCCTTGTCGGGTGCTCTATGCTTACCAACCTCTCTCTTCTCAATTTCAAGGGCTTGGGTGAGGTAGAAATCGAACTCGGCAGCCCTGTAGTGTTTATAGGTCCCAACAACTCCGGCAAGACTTCGGCAATGCAGGCTTTGGCATTGTGGGACATCGGTTTGAAACGGTGGCTTGAGCGCCGGGGCCACACAGAAACGCTGTCGGGCCGGAGCCAGCGGGGTGTCGCCGTAAACCGGCGGGACCTCGTTTCTATTCCAGTTCCAAGCGCGCGATTGTTATGGCGAGACCTCCACGTTCGAAATTCCTATAAGGACGAGGGACGCCAGAAGATCGAAAATGTCTTGGTGAACATCTGCGTTTCAGGGGTGAATGGTGGGAGAGAATGGCAGTGTGGACTCGAGTTCGACTATGCAAACGAAGAGTCATTCTACTGCCGCCCTCTCAGAACCATAGACGGGCAAAGAATGCCAGTTCCAGAAGATGCAAGGTCGGTTCAGGTGGCTTTTCTCCCGCCAATGTCAGGCTTAGCGGCTACGGAGGACCGACTGGACGCAGGGGCAGTAAATGTCCGAATCGGGGAGGGTCGCACGGCAGAGGTATTAAGGAATCTTTGTTACCGTATTGAGCAAGAAACTCCCGATATTTGGCAACGGCTCGTTGCGCAGATATATGGACTGTTCTTGGCTACGTTGGAGACGCCCCGCTACGTAGCCGAGCGCGGGGAGATAGTAATGAGTTACCGCGAGCGGGGCATTTCTCTTGACCTGTCATCCAGCGGGCGCGGTCTGCAACAAACATTACTGATATTGGCATATATGTATGCCAATCCAGGTGCTGTTTTGTTGCTCGATGAACCGGACGCTCACTTGGAAATTCTAAGACAACGCCAGATATATCAGATGATCTCCGACGCCGCCCAAGAGAGCGGCAACCAGATCATTGCCGCCAGCCATTCTGAAGTCCTGCTAACGGAGGCCGCCGACCGCGATATGGTCATCGCATTTGTTGGTAAACCTCACAGGATGGATGACCGGGGCAGCCAGGTACTGAAGTCCCTACGAGACATAGGGTTCGACCAGTATTATCAAGCCGAGCAAACCGGATGGGTGCTATACCTTGAGGGTTCCACTGACTTAGCAATCATGAAGACCTTTGCCCGCCGACTTGGCCACGAACGGGCACTCAAGGCATTGGAACGACCATTCGTTAGCTATGTGGAAAATCAGCCCAGCAGGGCCCGGAATCACTACTTCGGACTTAGGGAGGCAATTCCAGAGCTGAAGGGTCTTGCGCTCTTCGATCGCCTGGAAATGACTACGGACGGTGGAGGGGCTCTGGAAATCCACACATGGCAACGACGTGAGATCGAAAACTACTTTTGTACCCGATCTATGCTGGAGGCCTACGCCCAAGCGTCTGCCGAGGCTGACTCTCAAGGCCCGCTGTTCGCCGTAGGGGAGAAGCCAAGACGAATTCAGGCAATGAGTGATTCCATCACGGAAATTGAGGGGGCCATGTTCACTCTCGGGCAAGGGTCCCCTTGGGATGCGGAGGTTAAAGTCAGCGATATTTTCCTGACTCCATTATTTCGTAATTATTTCAAAAAACTGGATCTACCTAACCTAATGAACAAAAAGGATTTCTACGAACTGGCCAATTACATTCCAGCACAGGAAATCTCTCCAGAGGTGATAGAGAAGCTGGATGCTATAGCCTCTATTGCTGAAAGCGCCAAGCCATCTGTCAACTAGAACTGACCATCTCCTCTACCTCTATATCCTTTCATATCATCATTGGCTGCATCCACTTCCGTCTAGAGTTCTGCCGCCTTGTGCCTCTATTGGCAGCAACCTATAATTGCGCGACAGATTTCCGGCAACACCCAGACATCGGGGACTCCGGGATTACTCGCCCCCGCTGAACCCAATCCTTTCCCTGACGGAGATGACCCTGTGGCCACCACCAACGCAGCGACAGCGCCAGTTGAAATCGGAAAGCCCGCCAAGACCAAGCATCGCAGCGCCGAGATCACCCACGACCCGCAGCGCGCGCCGGCCCGCGCCATGCTGATGGCCATGGGCATCACCCACGAGGACATGGAAAAGCCCTTCGTCGCCATCGCCAATCTGGCCAGCGACGTCACTCCCTGCAACGTCCACCTGGGCCGTTTCGCCAACGGAGCCAAGGAGGGTGTTCGCGCCGCCGAAGGAATCCCCTTCGAGTTCGGCACCATCACCGTCAGCGACGGCATCTCCATGGGCACCGAGGGCATGAAGACCTCGCTGGTCAGCCGCGAGGTCATCGCCGACTCCATCGAGCTGGTCACCTTCGGCGAACGCATGGACGGCCTGATCACCATCGCCGGATGCGATAAGAACATGCCCGGCTGCATGATGGCTCTTGCGCGACTCAACGTCCCCGGAATATTCATGTACGGCGGCTCCATAATGCCCGGCCAGTACAACGGCAAGGACGTGAACATCCAGGACGTCTTCGAGGCCGTGGGCGCCTACGCCAAAGGCGACGTTACCTTCGAGGAGCTGCGCGATCTGGAATGCCGCGCCTGCCCCGGCGAGGGTTCCTGCGCCGGCCTGTTCACCGCCAACACCATGTCCACCGCCATAGAGGTGATGGGCATGTCCCTGCCCGGCGACGCCTCCATTCCCGCCATCGACCCCCGCAAGCTGGGCGAGTCCCGCGACGTGGGCCGCACCCTGATGCGGCTGCTGGAAGAGGACGTCCGGCCCCGAGACATCATGACCAAGCAGGCCTTCGAGAACGCCATCACCGTGGGCGTAGCCATGGGCGGCTCCACCAACATCGTCCTCCACCTGCTGGCCATCGCCAACGAGGCCGGGGTGCCTCTGGCCTTGGAGGATTTCGAGCGCATCAGCGCGGCCACGCCCTACATCGCCGACATGAAGCCGGCCGGCCGCTACGTGATGGCCGACCTGTCGCGCTACGGCGGCATCGCGTTGGTGATGAAGCGTCTACTGGCGGCGGGCCTGCTCCACGGCGACGCCATGACCGTAACCGGCAAGACCGTCGCCCAGAACCTTGAGGGCATCAGCGTCATTGACGACCAGCCGGTCATCTCGCAGGTGGACACGCCTCGCAGCCCCACCGGCGGCCTAGCCATCCTGCGGGGCAACCTGGCCCCCGATGGCGCGGTCATCAAGGTGGCCGGTCACCAGGAGCGGGTGTACCGCGGCCCGGCCCGCGTCTTCGACCAAGAACCCGCCGCATTCCAGGCCATCCAGCGCGGCGAGGTCAAGGCCGGCGACATCGTGATCATCCGCTACGAGGGCCCCAAGGGCGGCCCTGGCATGCAGGAAATGCTCGGGGTGACTGCCGCCATCGTTGGTCAGGGTCTGGGCGACGACGTTGCGCTGGTAACCGACGGCCGCTTCTCCGGCGCCAGCCACGGCCCAATGGTCGGTCACGTAGCCCCCGAGGCGGCGGTGGGCGGCCCCATCGCGCTGCTGCGGGAGGGGGACGAAGTCACGCTCGACATCCCGGCCCGCCAGCTCAACGTCAAGCTCACCGAGGAGGAACTGACCGACCGCCGCGCCAACTGGCAGCCCCTCCCTCCCAACTACACCACCGGCGCCCTGGCCAAGTACGCCAAGCTGGCATCGTCAGCATCCGAGGGCGCCGTAACTCGGTAGACCGCGGGGTCCGTCAGCGCGGGACAACACAGTGGAGAGACATGCACAACTCCAGCTCTGTCGTGAACGGTGGCGGGTTGTGCCTTTCACGCACTGATAGACTCCGGGAGGCCGAACCTACGCAACCGATCCCAACCACGTCAGGAGTGCATACAATGACAATGGACTACGGAGCAGAGGCCATCCGCCGGCACCGCGAAAGCCGCGGCAAAGTAAGCATCGCATCCAAGATGACGGTGGAAACGCTGGATGACCTGTCCATCGCCTACACCCCTGGCGTGGCGTCGGTGTGCATGGCGATTCACGCCGACCCCGCGGAATCCTATAACCTCACCAACCGGGGCAACACCATCGCCGTAGTCACCGACGGCTCCGCTGTGCTGGGTCTCGGCAACATCGGGGCCGCAGCCGCCATGCCCGTGATGGAGGGAAAGTCCATCCTGTTCAAGGCTCTCGGAGGAGTGGACGCCTATCCCATCTGCGTCGCCTCCCAGGACAGCGAGACAATTATCAACACGGTGAGGGCCATCGCCCCCAGCCTCGGCGGCGTCAACCTCGAGGACATCGCCGCACCCAAGTGCTTCGACATCGAGGCAGCCCTGCAGGACCTGGGCATCCCCGTGTTCCACGACGACCAGCACGGCACCGCCATCGCCGTCCTTGCCGCCGTCATCAACAGTCTTGCCGTCACCGGGCGCAAGATCGAAGACTCGACATTTGTATTTGCCGGTGCGGGCGCGGGCGGCATCGCCTCCGCCAAGCTGCTGCTCGATTTCGGCGCGACCAACATTATCCTGGTTGACAGCGTCGGCATCATCCATCGGGGCCGCACAGATCTGACGCCCATCAAGCAGTCGATGCTCGACATCACCAATCCGGAGAATCGCACCGGCGGCATCGCCGAGGCCATGCGCGGTGCCGACGTGTTCATCGGCTTGGCCGTGGCCGATATGGTGACCCCGCAGATGGTGTCGTCCATGGCAAAGGACTCCATCGTATTTGCCATGGCCAACCCGGTCCCGGAGATCATGCCGGACCTGGCCGAGGCCGCCGGTGCCGCAGTGGTGGGGACGGGCCGCAGCGACTTCCGCAACCAGATCAACAACAGCCTGGTCTTCCCCGGCGTGTTCCGGGGGGCTCTCGATGCCAAGGCCACCCGCATAACCACCGGCATGAAGCTGGCTGCCGGTCAGGCGCTGGCTGCCCTGGTCCCGGAGCCCACGCCCGAACGCGTCATCCCGTGGTCCCTCGACCTTGCCGTCCCCCAGGCCGTCGCTAAAGCCTGCGCCGACGCCTGGGCCGCCGACAACGGGTAGAAGCGGACACTATGGCAACCCGCGTCTGTATCGAAACGCTGGACGCGCTCCGGCCCAAGTTACACGAGCTGATCGGGGAGCGGTCTCGCTCGCTCCCTGACCTGCGTTACTGCGACATGCGCATCGAAGTCCGCGAGGGCAAAGGTGCGGCGGCCGAGAACGGTAATACCAAGGCCGCCAGCGAAGATTATTCCTTCAACTTCGGAGTCCGCGCCATCTCCGGCGACCTCATAAGTGCCGCGGGCTACTACGGCCGGGTTCTGGGACAGTCCGACGCAAGCAATATCGAAGCAGTTGTGTGGGAAGGACTGGAGGAGGCCCACCGTAGGGCTCGCGCCAGCGCCGTCCAGAAAGACCGGATGCGCCAGCTTCACCCTCTACTGGGAGGCTCGCTGACCGGCACGGAACTGGCCCCTGTGCCTCCAGCCGTCGACACCGTCCGCGCCACCTATCTCGACGACCCCCGTGAAGTACCACTTGCTGCGGTGCTACAAATGGCCGTCGATGGCTGCCGGGCATTGCAGGACGTTGATGGACAAGTGGGCTACTGTGCCGCTTTTGCCAACACTCAGCTCACACGCGAGCTGTACATCAGCTCCGAGGGCGCCGACATCGACCAGGCCTTTGCCCAGACCGAGGGCTTCGCCATCGTCGTATGCAACGGGGAGCACGGCAACTTCGAGCACTACGACTTCACCGGCCACCAGCGCGGCTGGGAAATCCTGACGGGGGGCTATCAAGGCGGCCCCATCGTCCTGCCAAGTTTCGTGGACTTCTGCACCCGCCTGTCCGCCGATGCCCGCGAGGTCGCCGCCGCGCCGCCACTCAAGCCTCCAGACCGCGACGTGGTGGTGGTGACCAACCCCCACTTCAACACCCTGCTGGTGCACGAGGTCGTCGGCCATCCCTCCGAGCTGGACCGCGCCCTGAAGTACGAGACGGGCTACGCCGGCCGCTCCTGGTTCCTCAATGACCTGAACGATCACCAGCTGGGCCAACAGATTGCCTCGCCCCTTGTGTCGGCCTACTCGGACCCACTCATGGACGGCCACGGCTCCTTCCGCTACGACCACGAGGGAACCCCGGGGCGCAGGGCCTACATCATCCGCGACGGCGTGCTGGAGGAGTTCCTGAACAATCGCCAGACCGCCGCCATTATGGGGGTGTCCCCCAACGGCTCGGCCCGGGCCACCGAGGCTCAACTCGTGCCGCTGATCCGCATGACCAATACCGTATTCGCCCCCGGCGACCGCGACCCGCAGGAAATCATCGCCGAGGTCGACCACGGCTACTACATCGACGGTCGCCGCACACCCTCCATCGCCGAGTCACGCGAGAACTTCCGCATCACCGCGGTCAAGGTGTACGAGATCAAGAACGGACAGTTAGGGCGGCTCTACCGCGACGGCGGCATCACCTCCGATAGCCGCGACTACTTCCGTTCCATCGACGCTGTCGGCAACGATCTGGGCGTCTACCCCATCCCCAACTGCGGAAAGGGCCAGCCAATGCAGGCCAAACGTATGAGCAACGGCGGCCCCACCATGCGCGGCATCGCCCGGCTGACGGGACCCGGATAGTCCTCCATTGGCTCTAGAAATCTGGCCGGAAAGTGGTTTGAGTCGCCCAGCATTTATACTTGGAGTCAACAAGGGTAGCGAGGGCTGAGAATGCTGGGAGAGCGTTCGGACCAGAGGGGTCTGTGGGAAGCAGACCGGTTGTATCTGGACCACGTGGGGCGGGA
Source organism: Dehalococcoidia bacterium (assembly GCA_965262865.1). Taxonomy (GTDB): domain Bacteria; phylum Chloroflexota; class Dehalococcoidia; order Lucifugimonadales; family UBA3495; genus VXOI01. The sequence goes on along the minus strand of OZ253565.1, from coordinate 2,153,980 downwards.
TACCTTCTACGGTCTGCTGGCCTCGCTGCGGGGCCGTCTGTTCCGGGACGCAGATTTCGGCGAGTTCTACTGCGCCGACAACGGCCGGGACAGCGTGCCACCCAGCCTGCTGGCCACTGCCCTTCTGTTGCAGACTCACGACAAGGTGAGCGACGCCGAGGCCAAGGCCCGGGCCGACTTCGACATTCGCTGGAAGGTGGCTCTGGGGATTGAGGTGGAGGACAGGCCCTTCGCCAAGAGCACGCTGCAGGTGTTCCGCGCCCAGCTGATCCTGCACGACAAGGTGCGGGAGGTGTTCGAGTCCAGCCTGAGGCTGGCCCGGGAGTCGGGGTACCTGAAGAAGCGCAGCATGCGGGTGGCGCTGGACACGACCAACATCCTGGGCCGGGGCGCGGTGAAGGACACCTTCAACCTGCTGGCCGACGGGATCGTCAATCTGCTGCGGGCGCTGGCCCAGGTTGAGGGAATCAGCGTCGGGAAATGGGCCAAGACCCGGGGATACGGGCGGTACCTCGCCTCCAGCATCAAGGGAGAGGCGACCATCGACTGGTCGGACAAGGGGGCGCGTCAGGCACTGCTGGCCGGGATCGTGGCCGACGCCGACCGGCTGCTGGAGTTGTCGCGGCAGGCGCAGGGGGAATCGGCGGAGGACAGCGTCCAGCGGCAGCAGATAGTGGCTGGGGCGGAGTTGCTGGGGCAGTTGCTGCTCCAGGACATTGAGCGAAAGAGCGGCGACTGCGACGGCGATGACGGCGTGAGCCTCAAGGGTGGGGTGAGCAAGGACCGGATGGTGTCGGTGCATGACCCGGAGATGCGCCACGGGCACAAGAGCATCAGGAGACGCTTCGACGGACACAAGGCCGCCATCGTCGTGGACACCGACACCCAGCTGATCACTGCCGTGGAGGTGTTGCCGGGCAACGCTCCGGATAACCTAGGGGCGTTGGAGCTGGTGGAGGAGAGCGAGGCCAACACCGGTGTGCCGGTGCAGGAGGCCATGGGCGACGCCGCCTATGGGGACGGCGTAACCCGCCAAGCCTTCGCCGATGCGGGCCGCAGGCTGGTAGCCCGGGTGCCAGGCCGCCCCGACCGGCAGCGCTTTCCCAAGGATGACTTTGTCATCGACCTGGCGGCGGGCAGTTGCACCTGTCCGGCGGGGCAGGTCACCCACAACATCGTGCCGGCGGGACGGCGTACGGATGCCGCGGGTCGGGTCCACCGCCTGCGGGCCTTCCAGTTCGACGGGTCCGAATGTATGACCTGTCCACTGCGGTCCCAGTGCATCTCGGCCAGAGGCAGGAAGGGACGGTGGGTGCTGATCCATCCCCAGGAAGCCCTGTTGCAGGAGGCCCGGGCATTGCAACAGAGCGCCGGGTACGACGAATATCGAGCGCGCCGAGTGGTGGTGGAACACAGGTTGGCCCGGCTGGTCCATTTGGGCATCCGCCAGTCCCGCTATTTCGGCAGGGTCAAGACGCGATTCCAGCTGTATCTGGCGGCCACGGTGGCCAACCTGACCCTAGTGGCCGCCAAGGCCGGACTGCCGGCCGGCACCGACGGCGATACCAGCGTCGGGAGCGCCCTCCGTGCCGGGACCATCCGAGCCGCTCTAGATTTTGTCCCTCCGCGGATCGCTCAAATTTTGACCTTGGCCTTGCTTGCGTCGGCCTCACTGCCGGAATACATCTTCCGGAACAAGGCTTTCCGGCCAGATTTCTAGGATCGAACTACAAATGCCACATGTGCCCTTTGACATGAAGGAGAGCGACCGCGCCGGAGGCGCTTGAACCCATTACGGAGATGCCCAAGGATTTCCTGAATGCCATCCCAAGAACAACTCAGAACTGCCACCGCAGACGCCCTTGAATACGCGTCGGCGCAGCCGGGCGTGGAGGCTGTAGAGGTGTTCGCGTCAGCCGACGCCAACCTCACCGTACGTCTGAACTACACCTCACACATCCCCAGCAACGGAGTCGAGGAACCAAAGTCCACCGAGTCATACGGCCTCGGCCTGCGCGTCGTGTTCCGCACCGGCGACAACGAACGCCGCACCGGCTTCGGCAGTGAACCCAATGACCTGTCGTTGGACGGTGCCCGGAGCGCGCTGGACAAGGCCCGCGCCGGCGCCGTGGCCGACCCCGAGTTTGTGTCACTACCCAAGCCCGACAACGTCATCCCCGCACCATCCCCCATGTCCGAACCATCAGACGCCACAGGCTACGACCCCGCCATTATGGACGTGGACAGTCAGCAGCTGGTCGATACAGGCTGGCGCATGATGGACCGTGCGCTGGACACTTTCGGCTCCGCCGAGGAGCTCTTGGCAATGGTCGGCCAGCCCGACCAAATCCCCAACCTCGGCCTGATCCTCGGCGGCGACGTAGTACTGCTCCAGTCCCGCATGGCCGTGGCCTCCACCCACCTTCCAGTGGTCCAGACCGAGGAGAATACGCTGGTTATGTCCTTCGCCACCGCTATGGTCGAGCGGCAGAACAGCAAGGGCAGTGGTTGGTCGGTTAGCGGAAGGCTGGCAGAATTCGATGGTCATGCCGCCTCCGAGGCCGCTCGCAACGCCATCGCGTCCGCTGGGCTTGAATACGGCGGCGGCCAACGCACTCCCACCGGCGAATACCGCGTCATCCTCGGGCCGCAGCCCGTGGCCGAGATCCTCGAGTGGATCCTGATGCCCGGCCTCCAGGTTGAGATGTTCTACGCCGGTGCCTCGCCCTACCTTGGAAAGCTGGGACAGGCAGTGGCGTCGGAGGAAATCAGCATTTATGACGACGGCCCTTTACAGCTCCTCCAGGGCACTGGTGCGCTGTCACTGCCCGGCTCCCGACGCATCACCGACGAGGGTCTGCCCACCGGCCGTACCGACCTGATTCGCCGCGGGGAGCTGGCGGGACTGCTGTCCGACTACTACAACTACCAGCGCATCCGCCACGACCCCGACGCCCGCCGGAAGCTGGGCCGCGACCCTGCAGAGGTGCTGGACAGCATCGCGCCCCGCAACGGGTTCCGGCCCGGCAACGGTGGTGGCCGCAACTTCACCGGCCCTCCGTCCACCATTCCCTCAAACCTTGTCGTCGAGGGCGCCAACGGCCTGTCCCACGAGGAACTTCTCCACCGCGTTGGTAATGGCGTTTACATCGGACGCATCTGGTATACCTACCCGGTCAACGGCATCACGTCGGGCGATTTCAGCGGCACCATCATCGCTGACTCATACCTCATCAAAGACGGCCGCATCGCTGCGCCGCTCCAGCCCAACTCGTTGCGAATGAACGACAACGCCCACCGGGTGCTGAACAACATCATCGGTATCGGCGCCCACCGCCGTCCCACCGTTCGCTGGTCCTCCGACCAGGTAACCTGGGCCCCGGAAATCGCCGTTGAAGGCTTCCTGCTGGAGGAGATCAGCGAATTTATGGACACCGTTTACCAATGAATCGTTGCTGCTGGACTGATCTGCGCGCCTCCACGCTCGAGTTTGTCACTCCCACTCTCGCGGGAGCGCGGAAACTTAGAGTCCTCTTTGATCGGAAAAGGAGAAAACACTGATGGCTGATGAATCGGTCAAGTTCACCACTTCGGGGGCCGTGGGAATCATCACCCTGGACAGCCCCGAAACCCGCAACGCCCTGACCCCGGAGATGATAGGAGCGCTGGGACGGGCCGTGGTGCAATGTGCGTCGCCCAACGTGCGTGCCGTGCTCCTGACTGGGGCGGGCGGCGCCTTCTGCGCTGGCGCCAACGTGCGCGATTTGGTCGCAAAGCTGGAGTCAGGTGGTCCCGATGGAATCTCGCAGGCCATCCGCGAATTGGCCGACGCTCTGCACAACCTGGTGGTGCTGCCACTGCGGCGGCTGCCCAAGCCCGTGGTTGCAGGAATAAACGGCGCGGCGGCCGGCGCGGGTTTCAGCCTGTCTCTCGCCGCCGACCTTCGCGTGGCCGCGCAGAACGCCCGCTTCCTGATGGCCTACGCCAACATCGGCGCCCCTGCCGACGGCGGCTCGACTTGGCTGCTGCCCCGGCTGCTGGGCGCCGGACGGGCCATGGAGTTGTACCTGGCCAGCCAGCCCATCGGCGCGCCCCGCGCTCTGGAACTGGGCCTGGTGTCGCAGGTATGCCCCGACGAGGAACTGGACCGCCACGCACTGGAGACCGCCACCCGGCTCGCCAGCGGCCCCACCGTCGCCTATGGCCGCGTCAAGGAACTCTACGACCGCTCATGGGACTCCACTTTCGAGGACCAGCTCAACGCCGAGACCGAGGCTTTCGCCCGCACCGCCCACACCCGCGACTTCCAGGAAGGCATCAAAGCCTTCGCCGACCGCCGCCAACCATGGTTCCAGGGCATGTAGGAGTTAAGGGCGTTACTGTAATTTCTGGAACTAAGGTACAGTCGCGTCCGCTGATCTGTCATTTCGGGCGGACGAAAATTCGAAAACCCGCAATTGGATAGACCGGGCTGAAGCTGCTCCTGCCTTGATCGCCAACCGCACTGTTTCCGCTGTTTCAATGCTTACTGACTGTTCCCCGCAGCGAAAGCAATCCTCTGCGGGAGTTTGCTGAACCATGTCATACTCGCCGTCGACATTGAAAACCTCGGCCACGAGATCCAACCGGCACTGTTTACATCAGCAGACCGCACAACTCAACATGGCTATCTCCGAATAGTGTGCCGAATAGTGTGATTGATCCAGTCGGCGGGGTCTGGTTCGTAAACCATTATTACTCTAAGAAGAATGGTCTCGGCGAGACAAACTGGCATATGCAAAGGCCTGCCACCATCGGTGAATCCCAGCAGCAGGCAAATAGGGAGAATATTTATCGTCCAAGTACTACTCTATAGCCAAGGCAGTAGCACCTGCGTGTCTGATTTCCCGCTCCGTTATGTCTCGCTGGACCAAACTCCTGACGGCGTTTAGGGTAAGGTCAAATTCCGCATTCGATAGATTCCAGCGAACGTCATTTAGCGATTTTACCATCCACCGGTTTCCGCACCTTCCGACCATTACCGCAGGTGCGCGACCGTCACCCCGTCGCCGCCAGGTCCCTCGCCGTCGACAGCGGTAGACACCAGCGGGTGGTCCGACAGGAACTCGCGAATCGCCCGCCGCAACGCCCCCGTGCCCCGGCCGTGGATGATTCGCACCTGCGACACCCCATCCAGCGCCGCATCGTTTAAGGCCGTGTCAACCCGGTCCACGGCCTCATCCACCCTGTAACCCCGCAGGTCCATCTCCGGGTCTGGCCGCCTCGGAGTTTGCGGCCGGTTTTCGGCGCGGTCGAGGTGGATTCCGTGACGCGCGGCGGCCGGATGCCCCTCGGCCAGCCTCTGCAACTGGTACACCGGGATCTTGGCCCGCATGGTCCCCAGCAGCACCTCCACCCGCTGCGCCTGCGCCGATCCGGAGCCCAAGTCCGGCGGAGTGATCACCTCCACCGGCTGGCTGATGCCCCGTACGTAGACCCGGTCACCGCTCTTGAGCCGCTCCTGCCACGGCGTGCGCTTGATCTCGATGGGCTGCCAGTTGGCCGTGTCCAGCTCCCGTTGCACCTCCCGGAGAGCTTCCTGGTGCTCGCGGAAGTCGGGCGATGCACCGGTCGAAGTTGTGCCACCAGTTGCACCGGTCCGACCAGCGAGTGGGACGGCAGGAGGCAGGGACAATGACCGTTCGGCCCGCTGCAGGCGGTCCATAATTCCGCTGGTACGTAGCTGCAACTCCCGCCGCGCCTGCTCCACCAGTTCGGTCTTGGTCGCCTCCACCGAACCCAGTTGCTCCTCAAGCTCCTGCCGCAGTCTGACAGAGGCCAGGCGAGACGACTCCGCCTCCTCCTTCAGATCCTCCACGGTGCGACGTTCCTGCTGCAACTCTCGAAGCAACGTCTCGTTTGCCTGCTCTACCGGCGAGATCCCGGCGCTGGCGTCGTCGATGATCTCCTGTGGGAGCCCCAGCCGCGCAGCTATGGTCAACGCGTAGCTACGACCCGGCAATCCGACCGTGAGCTGGTAGGTAGGGGCCAGCGTAACCGGGTCCAGATCGACGCTGGCGTTCCTCATACCCGGGTGCTCCTGCACCGTGCGGGCCACGCCCCGCTGGTGGGTGGTGCCCACCAGGAACAGGCCCATCCCCTGGAAATGCCGCAGCACGGCGCTGGCCAGGGCCGCCCCCTCCTCGGGGTCGGTGCTGGTGCCAAGTTCGTCTACCAGTACCAGGGACCGTTCTGTGGAGCGCCGCATGATGCCCAGCAGGTTGGTGATGTGAGAGCTGAACGTCGACAGCGACTGCTGGATACTCTGCTGGTCGCCGATGTCAGCGTAGATGCCGTCGAACCCAGGAAAGCGAGCCTCCTCCGCGGGGACGTGCAGCCCTGCATGCGCCATCATCGCCAGCAGGCCCACGGTCTTGAGAGCCACGGTCTTGCCCCCGGCGTTGGGGCCGGTGATCAACAGCACGCCCCGCTCCGAATCCATGGAGAGGCTGATGGGCACCACGCTCCCGCTGGATCCCGGAGCCCCAGCCAGCAGAGGATGACGGGCCCGGCTGAGTTGCATCCGTCGCATCCCGCTCTGCTCGTCATCGCCAATTCCCTCTCCTTCTGGCGGAGGCCCTTCGGCTCCGTTCAGGACAGGGTTAGGATGGAGTACATCCGCCGTTTCCTCGATGATCGGTTGCGTGGCCCGCAGTGCCGTTGAGTAGCGCGCCTTGGCGACGTCAAGGTCCAGCCGAGCGAGTATGTCAAGCGCCAGAAGCAGATCCTCGGCTGTCTCACCCACCCGGATCGACAGCTGCCGCAGCACCCGCTCCACCTCGCGCTCCTCGGCCAGCCGAGCCTCCCGCCAGCGGTTGCCCATATCCACCGCGGCCATGGGTTCGACAAACACTGTCGCGCCGCTGTCGGAGACGTCGTGCACAATGCCCGACACCCGGTAGCGCATCTCCGTCTTGATCAGCAGCACCATCCGCCCGTTGCGCTGCGTGATGAGCGGCTCCTGCACCAACTCGGCCCTCTGGAAGCGCCGCAGGTTTCGCTCCATTATGTCGTTTAGCCGGCTCTGCGCTTGTCGCGACTCGGCCCGCAGCCGCCCCAGCAGCGGACTGGCGTAATCCACCACCTCACCTGCCGGACTGATGGCGCCGCCGATTTCCCTGTCGAGATGTCCCAGCTCCGGGATGTTGCTGGAAAGGCTGGAAAGCAGCGGCAGGTTCTCCTTTTCTCTCAGCTCGTCGCGGTCGAATCGGGCTGCCCGGGCGAAGGCTCGGACGGCGTTCAGCTCCTCCCCCCTGAGCAGCCCTCCAAGCAGGGCGCGTTGAATCAGCTCGCTGATGTCCTGCTCCGGACCGAACTCCAGCGACCCGCCCCCGTCAATGTACCGGCGGGCCTCGGTGGTTTCCTGCTGGCGCGTCGCCACCTCCAGCAGGTCGTCCGACGGCTCCAGCGCGGCCACTTTCTCGCGACCCAGAGTGGTGCGGGCATAGGCCGACAGTTGCCCCAGCACCTGGTCGAACTCCAACAACCGCTTCGCCGACTCAAAACCACCCAGAGCCATCCAACATCTCCAGACCTATTGCTTTACCAAACGTTCAGTGCCAATGGAACGCCGAGACTAAACTAAAGCCACGGTGGGATCTACATTTCTAAAATGACGAGAGCAGGTCAGCGCTGCCAAGTAAAGCTCTCCCGTCCGCACGGTGAAGTCAGTCCGCCCCCGTCGCCAGGTACTCTTCAAATGCGCATTTCACCTTGGCTTTGGTTTAGGTGGGAATATCCCCAATCGCCTTGCGCTTTCAGCGCCCTCTGTGTTTACCCCGCCGCTACATCGAAGCCCAGTTCCCAGACCCGGCTTTCCGTCAGCATCAACGCAACCTGCGGCAGAGTATCACGTTTCGGATCGCGTATGTTCAGCCGTCGTTTGAGCGTGATGGGCCCCAGCGCCGCCAGCGCAGGGCACTCCTTCAGCAGCCCGTTCAGCGTGAAACGCTCGCCGCCCAGTACGAGGTAGTCCAGCTTCGCCGCGGGCGGCGCCAGTCGCGCTCTCGCCTCCTCGCACACCTTGTCATACAGGCGCCTTATCTGCCCCTCGCGCACCCGCGTGTAGCGCAGTTGCGACGTCCCCCCGGCGTGGTGTTTGCCCTTGACGTACCGCGAGTCCGTCTTGGATTCCACCAGCTCCCCGGCACGAAACACTGCTACCGAAAATCGCCCCAGCCTAACCAGCGCCACGCCCACGGTGAAGTCGGCGTCCAGTATCCTGCGCAGCGGCTCGTCGTCCCAGTCCATGGCCAGGAAGGTCTCGGGCACGGGGAACGGCGGCGCGATGAGCAGCCCGCGCCCGCCTGTACGCAGGCCCACCAGCCCGCAGCCGTCCCGCAGCGCCGAGTCTCCAAGGTCTGAAACAGGTTGCGCCCAACCCGACATCGCCAACGCAGACGCATCCGGGCTGTCGCCCGGCGCGAGGTACAGCGACGACGATTCTTCGCCCTCCGCACCGGCGGCCAACTCGCCCAGCATCCGCCGCAGCCGCGCCGCCGGTACCGTCGCCCCCGCCAACCTTTCTGTATTGCCAACGTGAGATGCCATACCAAGCGATTCTATCATCGCCGCCACGCCGCCCGCCGGGTATAATCTGCCGCAATTTCCCGCTTCCCCCGCATTGCGTCAGGATGAGAGGGGACGGAGGTGTGCTTGAACCCCGAAGAGAGAGAATCCATCGAGCAGCGTCGCGACGCTGCCATTCGACGACTCGACGAGGGCCATCAGGTTCTGCTCAAGTCGCTGGAAGGGCTGGGGACCGAGGAGGCTTTCCTCGGCCAGCGCTGGTCGGTGCGCGATGTCCTGCTGCACCTGGACTCGGAGCGATACGTCGACGCCCTGGAGAGGATTGCTCGCGGCGAAATGGAAATGCTGCCGCCCTTTTCCAGCCGCGATGAGCATTTCCGACAGGAACTCGAGCACCAGGAGGCCACCCACCACCGCTTCCGAACCCTGCTCTCCGAGCTCACGCCCGAACAGTTGGCCCAGCCCGCAACTCCGCCCAACCCGGAGCACGCCTTTCCCGGCCTGACCCTCCTCGAACTCCTGGAGCGCTCCGCAGGCCACGAGGCTGGCCACGCCCGCCAGATCGATCTCACCCGCCAGTTCGTCGCTGCCTTCCGCTCCCAGGACCGCGCCCTGAACATCGCCGCCCTCGGCGACGGCGACCCATCCCGCCTCTCGGCCGGGGTCAGGGACATGTTGAACATGGCCGACTACGTCGTCGCCGAGCCAGAGGCCCTCGCCGCCGTCGGCCATCTCGTACGCGGCGTCCAGCTGGTTATGAACCCAGGCAACCGTGACGAGATGTTGAACCGCGCCGCCCGCGACTCCCGAGACGGCCTCTGGGGAATTATCTGCGTGATGGGAGATGCCCCCGACGGCGACCCGACAGTCGCCGCCGCCCGTCAGCTAGCGGAGACCATAGCAGTACATCCACCGTTGGCATAGCGAGCATCCTCCTCGTATCAGTAACGAGTCAACGTTTGCGAGTCGCGCCGAGCGCATCTATCTTGGGGCAGGCGGGCACAGCAGTGCCCGTATCCCCTCGGTTGCCCACTCCCTCCACTCATCCCTTTCGATGGCGTATTCAAGCCAGTCACAGGGCGTGTCGCCTTGGTCGTTGGTCGCCCGGGGATCCAATCCCATCTCCAGCAGGACTTCGAGTACCTCAATGTCCACGCGGCCCACGATGGCTAATCTGAGCAACCCGTAAGAGAGCTGGGAGAGCAGGGCGGAATCAGCACCGTGTTCGGACAGCAATCTGAAGGTCTCGGCGTCGGCCCTGGCCAACAGAGCAAGATCGACCGTGTAGAAGCCACCGAAGCCTTCGTCTTCCAAGAGATCCACATCGCTGCCGTGCTCCAGCAGCAACCTGACTACCTCGGAATTGATGGTTCCACGTTCGTTTTCGACCTGATAGTTGAAGTAGTGCACCAGGGCCGACCGTCCATCAGAATTCTTGGCCTGGGTGTCGGCGCCGTACTCCAGGAGCAGCCTGACTATCTCGATGGAGTTAGCTTCGACGTAAGCGATCCCAAGTTCCTCCGCCTCCTCCAATCCTTCTCCTAACGCCAATTCATAAACCCGTTCTGCGACTTCGGGATCAGAGAGGTCGATGGCGAGTTCCACGGCGTAGTGCAGGGGAGGGGAGTACAGCGCGAAGTTGGGGTCGGCGCCATGCTCCAGCAACACCTTGATGCCCCCGGAGTCCAGCGACCACCTGAGCGCGAGACTCAGGGGCGAACGTTCCGCTGGCCCCACGGCCGAAGGGTCTGCACCGCGATCTATTTCGGCCCTTACCGCTTCTACGTCCCACCCGTACTCTTCCCAAAACCAACCGTCGCACAGCCGAGCACAACCGTTGGGTGAATCTGAGGGCAGTGCCGAAGTCTGGACCCGCGTAGGCGCTGTCGTGGGCGAGGGCTCGGTCGTCGTGGCCGGTGTAGAGGCCCGTGCAGGCTCCGTGGACATCGGCCCCGGTATGGCGGGCGTGTTCATCTCCGTGGGCGAAGGCTCGGTCGTCGTGGCCGGTGTAGAGGCCCGTGCAGGCTCCGTGGGCATCGGCCCCGGTATGGCGGGCGTGTACATCTCCGTGGGCGCGGTGGTGGGTGTCTCGGTAGATGCGGGGGCGAGCGTTGGGGCTGGGGATTCAGTGGCGGATGTGCAGGCCAGAATCAGGGCGAGAATGAAGGCGACTACGGTGGATACCGTTTTCGGCATACCAGATACTCCGATTAGTTGTTCGTAGGCAATGATACGCCCACGCGCACCAGATTTGGCACGGCGGCCGCATCCCTTCCGTAGATTTGATAACACCGTCCTACTGCTGGTCTGTCGGGCACTGGAGAGGCGAGGACTGAGATAAGGCAGTACTCATCCGAGTTGCATCAATCTTATCGGGATGGCCGCCGCAGCTCAAAGACCTGTAAAACATGGCCGACTACGTTGTCGGCGAGGCAGACGCTATGGCGGCGGTCAGCCGCATCGTGCGCGGCATCCAACTGTCGATGCACCCAGGCTACCGCGACGAAATGTTAACCCGCGCCGCCCTCGAGACTCGCGAAGAGCTATGGACCATAGTCTGCGTAAAGGGCGACGCCAACTACGACGACGTGGCGGTGCAGCGGACGGCGGGTCAGCAAAGTGCCTCATTCATCCACGCCGCTTATCTTCCCGGCCAGCTTGTAATACAATCCATCAAATACACCGCTATATGACGGACGCCAACGCCGAGGGAGGTGCGAGAGCATGGTTCTTGCAGACGTCAACACGCTGGTCGATATCGACAAGGGCCTGATCAGCCCCCGCATATTCAGCGAAGAGTCCATCTATCAGGAGGAACTGGAGCAGATCTTCGCCAAGTGCTGGCTGTTCCTCTGCCACGAAACCCAGATCCCCAACCCCGGCGACTTTTTCACAACCTACATGGGCGAGGACCCCGTTCTGGTCACTCGCGACAGGCAGGGCAAGGTCAACGCCTTCCTGAACATCTGCCGCCATCGCGGCAACCGCCTCTGTCGCGCCGACGGCGGCAACGCCGGCACCTTCATCTGCGCCTACCATGGCTGGGCCTACAGCGCCGACGGCAAGCTGGCGGCCGTCCCCAACCTGCAGGACGCCTACTACAACGAGCTTGACCAGACCAAGTGGGGTCTCATCCCCGTCGCCCAGCTCGACACCCACAAGGGCCTCATATTCGCTACTTTCGACCACAACGCGCCGCCCCTGCTCGACTACCTCGGGCCCATGGCCTGGTACCTAGACACCCTGTTCGACCGGCGGGAGGGTGGAAGCGAGGTCCTTGGCGGCGTCCACAAGTGGGTCGTTCCCTGCAACTGGAAGATGCCCGCCGAAAATTTCGTCGGCGACGCCTACCACGTACAGTGGTCGCACTTGTCCCCCATCCGCACCGGTTTCAGCGTGGGCGTAACCGCGCAGCCGCAGATGAAAGGGGGACCGGTGTCCATGGGCAATGGTCACGGCATGATCGCCGTGGGGGCATACCAGTCCGGCGCGCCGCTGCAGGTACTCAAGGACTACGATGATGAGACCCGCAATGAATTGGAGGCCCGCCTCGGCCCCCGCGCCAAGGAGCTGAACCCAGTCGTGGGCACCGTGTTCCCCAATTTCTCCGTTGTGCGGGGCAGTTCCCACGCCATCCGGGTCTGGCATCCCAAGGGGCCAAACAGCATCGAGATCTGGTCCTGGGCCTACGCCGACAAGGCCGCTCCGCCCGAGGTGAAAGAGGCCGTACGCCTCAGCGCCATATGGGGGTTCGGCCCCTCCGGCACCTTTGAGCAGGACGACATGGACAACTGGCAGGAATGTTCCCAGACCAGCCGGGGCGTGGTCGCCCGCCGCCAGATGCTCAACTACCAGATGGGCCTGGGCCACGAGTCCTACAATGAGGAGTACGAGGCCCTGGCCGCTGAGTTCCGCTACAGCGACAGCAACCAGCGCCAGTTCTACAAGCGCTGGAGCGAACTCATGGCCGCCCGAAGCTGGGCTGAGCTGTAGGCAGCACCGACGAGTGCCTGTACGGGTGCACTCCCGAGCAAGTCGAGAGACGTGCGCCCGTTCATTGGAAACTACCGGAGCAACCAGATATGACCCCCAATCCAACCGAAATAGCCGACTACGAAGCCCAAGCACGCGAGTTCCTGGCCAAGAGCCGGGAATACCTGGCCGCGGGAGACCTTCACCAGGCCTCCGAAAAAGGCTGGGGAGCAGCAGCGCCACATGGCCAAGGCCGTTGCCATCGCGCAGGGCTGGACCTATGAGACCCACGCGGATTTTTCCACGGTGCTGTACGAGGCGCGGCGACTGACAGGCAATGCCAGCTTGAGCGGTTTGAGAAGCATCGCTAACGAACTCCACTTCAACGATTACAGACGCAAGAGGCATTTGAATCCCGACGCAATCGGCGAGGACCTGGAGAGCATCGCTCAGATGGTGGCAATTCTTCAGCCACTGACTGGCCTCGATAACTAATCGTACGCTAGCTCACGACATCTAGGTCATTAGGAGTTGATTCAAAAGCTGCCGTTTCGCTAGTCCGGAAACAGACGTTACCGGAAGCTCGTATGGAAGCACCTTCATCCGGCAAGGAGGTTCCCATGGGATTGGCACCAATGGCCAGTCTGGTCGACACCCAGAACGGCCTCCTTAACCCCAGCATCTTCAGCGACGAGGAAATCTACCAGCAGGAGCTGGAGCAGATCTTTGCCCGCTGCTGGCTCTTACTCTGCCACGAGACCCAGATACCCAATCCCGGCGACTTCCTGACCACCTACATGGGCGAAGACCCCGTGCTCGTCGCCCGCGACCGCCACGGCAAGGTCGGCGCCTTCCTGAACATCTGCCGCCACCGCGGCAACCGCCTCTGCCGCGCCGACTCCGGCAACGCCGCCGCCTTCATCTGCGCCTACCACGGCTGGGCCTACAGTAACGACGGCTCGCTGCAGGCCGTACCCAACCTGCAGGACGCGTACTACAACGAGCTCGACCAGTCCAAGTGGGGCCTAACTCCCGTGGCCCAGCTCGACACCTACAAGGGACTGGTTTTCGCCACCTTCGATCGCGACGCGCCGCCCCTCCTGGACTACCTCGGCGACGCCGCCTGGTACCTGGACGTGTTCTTCGACCGGCGCGAGGGCGGAGTTGAGGTAATCGGCGGTATCCACAAGTGGACCATCCCCGCCAACTGGAAGATGCCCGCCGAAAACTTCTGCGGCGACGGCTACCACACCGGCTGGAGCCACCTGTCTGCCGTCACCACCGGATTCGGCGGCGATTTCCGCTCCCGCCCCTCCCGCGAGGGCGCTGTCGTCTCGCCGGGCAACGGCCACTGCATCGTCGGAATAGGACCCGACGACCCCTCTGACCCGGCGGTGCCGGAGATCCTCGCCTACGAGGACGAGATTCGCGACGAGGTCAACAAGCGTCTGGGTGAACGCCTTAGGCTGATTCGTCCCCACGCCGGCACCATATTCCCCAACCTGTCCCTGCTGCGCAGCATCGCCCGCACCTTCCGAGTCTGGCAGCCCAAGGGGCCCGGCAAGACGGAGATCCAGGCCGCAGTGTACGTCGACAAGGCAGCCCCGCAGTCCGTCAAGGAGGCCTTCCGCCTCACCGCCATCCGCTCCTTTGGCCCGTCAGGTGTCTTCGAACAGGACGACATGGACAATTGGGAAGGCTGCAGCAAATCCGGGCTCGGCGTGGTCTCCCGCCGCCATCAGCTCAACATCGGCATGGGCCTCGGCCACGCCCGCTACGACGGGGACCTCCTCGGCGTGGCCAGCGACTACCGGATCAGCGAAAACAACCACCGCGCCTTCTACGGTCGCTGGAGCCAACTCATGGAATCCCAGACCTGGCCCTCCTGACGCCGGCCCTCACCCTCAGATACATCGCCATCGGAGAATCCACTTATGCAGGACGAAATCATCAGCGAGGTTGAGCAGTTCATGTACCGGGAGGCCAGGCTGCTGGACTCGCGCCGGTTCGACGACTGGCTGGACCTGCTCACCGACGACGTGAAGTACTGGATGCCCCTGAGGTCCAACCGCTACCCGGCCTACAGCAAGGCCATCTCCATCCTGGACGGCTCCCGCTACGAGGAGGGCGATATCTCCCGTGCGGACGAGCTGGCAATCATGGACGAGGACAAGGACTCGCTCACCCGCCGCATCCGCCGCCTCGACACGGGCATGGCCTGGGCTGAGGACCCGCCGTCCCGCACCCGCCATTTCGTCTCCAACATCGAGGTCGAGCCGGGTCAGCGTGAATCGGAGTTGAAGGTCTACTCCAACTTCATCATGTACCGCACTCGCGGCGAGACCGAAGAGGACTTCTACGTCGGCAGCCGCGAGGACGTGATGCGCCGGGAGGGCGGCCAGCTCAGGGTCGCATACCGCAAGATAGTCCTGGACCAGACAGTCCTCCTCGCCAAAAACGTCAGCAACTTCTTCTGACTTCCGGTCCGTCATTACCCCCTCTCCCTTCTTGAGGGAGAGGGTTGGGGTGAGGGTGAACCGCTCATTCACGACGGCCTTCCCTCGCTTGGTACAACACCACCTCCCCAACCTTCCCTCCAACAGAGGGTGACCAGGTCGGCACCCAGGGCAATCGCGTCTTCAAGCCTGGAACCTCATTTCGCTGTCACTCGCCCCTTGCCAAGTTTGCGCCCTTTATACAACATATGTTCTACTCATATAACAGGTGGCAAACAGAACCCGACTGACATCCCGATGGGCCTGCTTTGAACCAGTGGCCAGCTGGGAATTTCCGGAATGACAGAATAATGGCGGAAATGATCGGAAATGAGTGGAATAGCAAAAAAACAGCCCCTGCAAACCGGCAATGCCAGCACCTCCGCCCCTACCTGCTGAGCTGCTGAAATCAAGACGCGATTGCCCTGGTAGGCACCACCACAAATTGCCCGCATACCCCGCGTTTGGTACACTATCGACGCACTGAACCTTCCGCGATGTAACCCATTTTTGCAGGAGAACGCCGCGATGATCTACGAGGTCCGCACCTACACCCTGAAACCCGGCAGCGTGCCCACCTTCGAGGAAAATTTTGGAAATGCGCTGCCCCACCGGATGAAGTACTCCCCCCTCGCCGCCTTCTGGCATACCGAGATCGGCCCCCTCAATCAGGTCATCCATGTCTGGCCCTACGAGACCCTTGACGAGCGTACCCGTATCCGCGCCGAGGCCGCCCAGGACCCCAACTGGCCCCCCGCCAACGACCCCGATATGTACGTCAAAATGGAGTCCGAGATCTTCATCCCCGCCCCGTTCATGCGCCCTCTCGGCGGAGGCCAGGCGCTGGGCAACGTGTACGAGATGCGCTCCTACACCTACAAGACCGGCTCCATGGGCGAGGTCCTCAAGCGCTGGGAGGCAGCCGTCCCCCACCGCGAGGAGTTCTCCCCGTTGGCCGCCGCCTGGCACACCGAGCTCGGCGGGCTGAACAAGTGGGTGCACATCTGGCCCTACAAGGACCTGGAAGAGCGCAACCACATCCGTGAGGAGGCGATTAAGTCCCCGCACTGGCCGCCGCCCACCCGCGAGTTCCTGCTCAGTCAGGAGACCAAGATCATGGTCCCCGCTGCCTTCTCGCCCACCCACTAGGCCGGGACCCACTGGTTCAACCGTCAATTAAGGGGCGCACAGCCGTGCGCCCCTGTCGTCAATCTCAGGAACCCCGTAGGACAAATGGCGCATGCCCGACCTCGACCGGCAGCTTGAGGACCTAGTCACCGCCAACCGTATCCTCGCCCGCGAGGATGTGGTCGATGCCTACGGCCACGTCAGCATCCGCCACCCCGGCAACCCGGGCCGCTACTGGCTATCACGCTCCCGCGCCCCCGAGCTCGTCGAGACCTCTGACCTGATGGAGTACACCCTCGAGAACGAGCCCATCGACCAGCGGGGCCGCGAGATGTACTCCGAACGCCCTATCCACGGCGGCGTCTACGAGGCCCGCCCCGACGTCATGGCGGTCGTACATAACCACTCGCAGCCCGTCGTCCCCTTTGGCGTCACCGGCGTCCCTCTCCGGCCCATGTTCCACCTCGCCGCCCTGATCGGCGACGACATCCCCGTCTGGGACATCCGCGACAATTTCGGCGACACCAACTTGCTGGTCACCACCTTGGCCCAGGGCCACGACCTGGCCGCCACCCTCGGCGCGCGCCGCGTCGCCCTTATGCGCGGCCACGGCTGCGTCGTCGCCGGAGGCTCCCTCAAGGAAGCGGTCATGGCCGCAGTCTACCTGCAGGTCAACGCACGCTTGCTCCTCGAATCCTTGAAGCTCGGAGACGTCACGTACCTCTCCCCCGGCGAGGTGGCCGCCATGTCCGCAGGGCAGGTCCAGCCCCGCACCATGGGCCGCGCTTGGGAGTACTGGGCCACCCGTGCCGGCCGCCAGCCCTGACCGTCAAGAAATCCCCTCTCCCCTTGGGAGAGGGTTAGGGTGAGGGCATCCCCCAAAATCCGAGTCGAACAGCGAGGGCGCACCCCTCGGAGAGCCATGCTCAACGACGAACCCGAAATCCTTGAGGAAATCAGGGCCGCCAACCAGCGGTTCTACGACGCATTCAACGAGCTCAGCATCGAGCGCATGGACGAGGTCTGGGAGAACTCCGACCGCGCCATGTGCGTCCACCCCGGCTGGACCCCTATCGTCGGCTGGCAAACCATCCGCGAGAGCTGGGCCCGCATCTTCGACAACGCCAACCTGATGCACTTCAACGTCCGCTACCTCAACATCGTCGTCCAGGGCGAGTTCGGCTGCGTCACCTGCGTCGAGGGCATCACCAGCGTGGTCCAGGGACGCGCCGCCAACTTCTCCACCTACGCCACCAACTTCTTCGCCCGCCACGCCGACGGCTGGAAGATGATCGGCCACCACGCCTCCCCCGGCGGCTAGCGCACCCCTTTCCACGCTCCGACATCCCCGCGGGGCATGCACCGGCCAAAGCCAGGATCGTAGTTGCAGCGATACCTCGCCCACGACCGCCGGAGAATGTGCGACTACACCGACTCCCCAGCGGCTGGCCATCACTACGAATTTCGTATTCTCCTCTCCAAATACCTCCGTCCACCCAAATTTCTTGATACAATATATTAAGCATTTATCTGTGAACGACGTTTGTGCGGGGGACCCACCATGGCCACCGAGCCTGTTATTCTCACCAGGACCGAAAAGAACCTCTGGAACGCCATCGTCTCCGAGGCTCTCGCCAACCTCAAGTACAACGCCTACGCCCAGCGCGCCATGCAGGAGGGCCACCCTGAGGTCGCCCAGATCTTCCAGGAAGTCGCCGGCGCCGAGATCATCCACGGCGTAAACCACCTGCGCGTCACCGGAGACATGGCATCCACCGCCGAGAACCTCCGCATCATCATCGAGGGCGAGGCCCAGGAGGCCGCCACCATCTACCCCATGATGATCCGCGAAGCCCTCGTAGAGGGAAACCAGGAGGCCGCCGACTCTTTCACCCTTGCCATGGAGCGCGAGCGCCACCACCTCGAGGCATTCATCGCGTCCCTCAACGGCCTCGAAGCCAAGCTGGCCGCGCAGAACGGCGATGTCCGCCCGGCGCCGGCACCCATGCCCGTTCCCGCCCCCGAGATCCCCGTCATGCCCGCCAGCATCGGAGCCGTGTCCTATGCTCCGGTCCCCGACGGCTCATCCGAGGCGGCAGCCGCCACCGGACGGGCCTTCGACCGTGACACCTACAACACCGCTGCCGCCGAGGTCGACCGCGAGATCTGGCGCGTCGCACGCCTCGGACGCCTGCGCGAAGTCGTCTTCGGCGCCCAGGACGGCCTGCTCAGCACCGTCGCACTGGTCACCAGCCTCGCCGTCGCCTTCGAGAGCCAGACCACCGTCGTCGTCGCCGGCCTCGCAGGCGCCCTCCCCGGCATGATCTCCATGGCCACCGGCGCCCTCCTCGGCTCCCGCGCCGAGCGCGACGTACAGCGCGCCGAGATCGAGCGGGAGGCCCGCGAGCTCGACGCCAACCCCGGCGAGGAGTTGGCCGAGCTGGTGATCCTCTTCCAGAGGGAAGGCAGGACCTACCACGAGGCGCGGCAGATGGCCGACGAGATATCCCAGGACCGCGACCTCTGGCTGAAGACGCTGGTGGAGAAGGAGCTGGGCATCAGCACCGAGGAGACCGCCAGCCCGGTCAAGGACGCTCTGGTCATGGGCCTGGCCTTCATCACCGGCGCCGCCATCCCGCTCGTCCCCCACTTCTTCCTGACCGGCAACACCGCCATCGGCGTCTCAGTGGGAGGCACCCTCGCCGGCCTCTTCGCCCTAGGTCTGCTCAAGGGCCGCCTGGTCGAGCGCTCCCCGCTCCTCCAGGGCCTGGAAATCCTGGGCATCGGCGCCATCTCCGCCGCCGTAGGCTACGCCCTGGGCGAGCTCATCCCCCGCCTCTTCACGTAGGGCGTCAGTCAAATTTCTCTATTCTTGTTGGAGATGATGGGTCTTGCTGTGAGGGCTGTTTGTTGTCCCGAGTTCTCATTCAAATACGTAAGTCCGAGGCCGGTTATCAGGCGGTCATGAAACCTCGTACAGAAGCCGCTTCACTTTTAGCTCTCGCCTGCCTATCCCGTTAGCCTCGTACCAGTGAACCTCTGCGCGCACGACAATTCCATCCGGCAGCCTGATGAGTGCGAACCCTTTCATCTTTCGCCACTGGCGTCGGCGGTGCTCCCCGTATTGCTCTGCTAGACGACGACTTTCCCGAACAGAGGCACCTCTGGCGATGGTTTCGATTAGCTCTATTTCGCCGATCATTTCAGGATAGTTCATATTAGGCTCTGGTATGGTACTGAGAATGCAAAAATTTAGGCCGGAATCCCCTCTATCGGAGTTCCGGCCCTTGCACCTGCGTCGAACTCATTCCACTTTCAATCAAGCGCGTGTTCGGAACTCCCGTCCCGGTTCTTTTGCAGGAACGTCGGCAGGGACAAAGTAGACCGCAGGATACAGGTAGTCCTCCCCTGATTCGTCGATGACCCGAATCAGGTTGTGCTTGGCAGCATCCTCATCCGGCAGGGTTTCATAGACAGCATTCAGCACTAGCGAAACAGGGTAGCCTTCGATGTTGATGCAGGTAACACGCTCTATGCTCATTGTTAATTTCCGTCAACCTGGGACGTACCCAACGGCTGTCAAGGACTCGTCGACTTCCATTTAGAAATATACCACAGCGGCATCGGCGCCCTCTCCGCCGCCGTAGGCTACGCCCTGGGCGAGCTGATCCCCCGCCTGTTCACTTAGTAGGCTGTGAACGGGATAGGCTATCCTGCAGGGATGGCCTATCCCCACTTGAAAGATCCTGCAGCAATTGCCCTCTCCGGGCTCGCCGGAGCAGGTGTCGGGTTCACTTACACGGAGTTAATGGTCGGACTTACTCCGCTCCCCCAGGTAATTTTCTTATTCTCGGTTGTTATCTTCCCAATAGTCGGCGGCTGGCATTCAACAAGAGCAGGCAACGTCTTGTTCTTCCCTATCTGCATTCTTATTGGAATTGCTGTTGCCTTGCCTCCTGGAAACGACGCTTTTGCATTAATGTTAGTCCTTGCCTCATCGTTGTTTCAGGGAATTCTGGCGACCGTAGCCTTTTTCGTCGGTTACGGTGCTCATCGACTGCTGGCCCGGGAAAAACACTGATACGAAGCGTTCTTTGCTGCTCCAGGAACTCGAAATCCTAAACCGAAGCCAAGGTGAAATGCGCAGACGGTGGGAGACAAGCGACGAGGACGAGTCATTCTCCAGATACGTATGAGAGGAATTAACCCGCGCAACCCGGCTGATCATCATCGCCACTTAAATGTACATCCCACCTTGGCTTTAGTTTAGGTATCGGCATCCTACCCGCCGACATAAGCAACGTTCCTGGTAAGCTGATCCCCCGCCTGTTCAATTGGAAGACCGCCGTTATATCCATGGGTACCAGATGGCAGCGCCGCGTCCGGTTGATGTGACAGTGTGGGTTGAGATATGTTGGGTCAATGAACCTGCTATGGCAGCCCCTGAGCCTCGTCGCGTTGGGCATTGCAGCATACATCGGACTGATATTGCCCGACATCGACCAGCGCGTCGGCTTCCTGCTCCACCGCTCAATCATCACCCACGGCCCACTGTTTCCCCTGGCGGCGTTTATTTTGGCTCAGGCCGACAATCCATTGCCGCGCCGATTCGGTATGGGGATAGGACTGGGATATGCAGTTCACATGGCATTCGACCTTTTTCCCAGATCGTGGCAGGGATACGCCCTGATCAGCATCCCAGGCTATGGATGGATTCCCGCAGTAGCGTCCTGGATATGGATCGCGGCAACCATCCTGCTCTGCATGGCCCTCGCCATCAAGCTGGTCCGCCACTTGGGAGATGCACTGATCTTGCTGCTTGCCGTGGCTGCAGTATTCGTTCTCGCCTCAGGCAACGAAGAAGCCTTCTGGCTGCCGATGCTGGCAACCGTCGTATCCTTTGCCTTTGCATATTGGGTAATAAAACCAACCAGATAGGAAGCTCGCCAGGCCCTGCAAACAGAATGAGTCCCCGTAGAGGGGGACTCATCTCGTTCAACTATGATAAGGGACTTACCCTACATCCCCTCCGCCCGCTCCAAATGCGCCCGCGCCGCCGCTAGGAAGTCCGGCGGGAGTCCCGAGTCAGCAGCGACTGACGGCTATGACTCGGCTTCCGCTTAGATTCACCTCAATATCTGCTATTGTTCACTATTTTCCAGAAACAACTTATTGGCCTCTTCGAAATACCTTTCCTTCATGCCATCCTGCAATTGAACCACAGCGATCACATTTCGAATTTCTTCCATCTGCGCACCTGCAGGAAGTGGCAAGTCGACAAAATCAAGGCGCTTGGGCAATTCAGAAGCCCATTCCTGTAACGTTGCCTGCGCCGGAAAGATCCAAGAGCCTTCACCGTGTTGATATTCGTCAGCGCCGAGAGCAACAGTAAACTTGACCGCTCCCATCATATTAGCTGTGCCCAAGGGTATATCTGAAAAGAAACCGTAATCGTATAATTGTCCCACCACGATGATTACTTTCCCTGGTTCAACGGCGGATGGTGCTACCGCTAAGATAACGTCTTGCCCAATAAGAGCTTTCACTTTGTCGGAATCGGCTAACACCAGCTTCCCCCAATGCTAACTACTTTTTCAAACCTGAGCGACATTCACGCAAATATTCCCTTCACCTTAAACTCGATCTATGCATAAAGCGAACAGTTTCGATGGCACCTGAATCCGAAATTGCACGGTCGTTATTCGGAAACCTAAACTAAAGCCAAGGTGGGATGTACATATGGCCGGTGGTGGGGATCGGTACGAGGGTTACGCGGGAGCCCCTCTGCTCTTGATTGCAGGATGGTCCGGCAGCGGCGCTTGACCTCCTCTTTCCGCCCGGCCAGCCCATCGAAGAAGTTCCCGACCCTCTCCTGAACCAGTTCCTTGGTCCCCAAGCACAGATTTCCGGTGGCCTCCTCTCTCGCCCAGCCCCAGATGGCCTCGTCAGCGTTGAAGTCCGGGCTGTATCCCGGCAGGTTCACCAGCCGCAGGTTCACTCCGGGCTTGCCCAGCCATTCCCGCACCGCGTATCCCCGGTGGGCCGGCGCGTTGTCCCAGATCACGTTCAGCCGACCGCTGTGCCTCTCCCTCAACTGCTCCAGGAAGGCTGCCGACGTTCCTGAGTTGCTGTTCCCCTCCAGTTCCATCCACTCCACCTGGCCGGTCTCCAGGCACACCGCCGAATAGTAGCTGGCCTTCTCTCCGTAGCGCGGGCTAGTCGAGTCCACCAAGGCTGGCTCTCCCCGGAGCACCCATTTGCCCCGCAGTTCGGCGTCCGCACGGAAATGGGCCTCGTCGGCGAAGAATATCTTTTCCCCGGATTCTTGAGATTGGAATGCCAAGGCGGCGTACTCCTCCACGAAGGCCTCCCGTTTCTCCGCATCAGCCTTGAGCAGACGCTTTTTGGGGCGCTTGAACGCGAATCCCAGACGGTGCAGATAGTTCAGGCAAGAGCTGCGGCTCAGGCTGATACTGAAGCGCTCCGAGGCAAACAGCCGCACCACCTTCCAGTTCCAGTTGGCCATTACGATGCCCGACTTGGCGGGCAACTCCTGCACCGCGGCACTCAACGCCGCCTGCTGCGCCTCTTCGAGGGCGGGGGGGAACCACCGGACTGCTCGAAGATCAGGGCCGCCGGACCTCCCTCGCTGAAGGCGGTGGCCCATCTGCCGATGGTGTGAGCATCCCGGCCCAGTGCATGGCCGGTGGCCGAGGCGGTCATGTTCCGGCACAGGAGCCACAGAGCGTGCCACCGTTCTCTTTCCCGAGGCGTCGGCGCCAGGTACATCCTGCTGCGCACACCAGCCAAGTCCAACTGCCACCGTTCCAAGTCCGGTCTTATCCCCCTCATACCCATCACCATCCCCACTCAGTCTGTTCCCCGTCCTGACGCTATACCTCCCTGATTCTAGCCAACGTATATGCAGGTTCCACCTTGGCTTTGGTTTAGAGGCCTGTATTCCTATTCTACGGAGCTAGCCATCCCCTCCGCCCGCTCCAAATGCGCCCGCGCCTCCGCCAGGAAGTCCGGCGGGTTGTCCCCCTGCACCAAATGCCCCGCGTTCGCGATCGTAACCGCCGTGCAGTCCGCGATCTCCCGCCCCATCCGCTGCAGCGTCTCGTCCGAGAAAACGTCGCTCCGGTCCCCTCGCGTCACCAGCGTCGGGCAGTCGATCCGCCGCCAGCACTCCCACAGCTGCTCCGGCGACCAGGGGCCGTCCTGCCTTCCTCGTTCGCGAATCACCCGGTCATACTTCCACGTCCACTTGCCGTCGCCGCCCTGGCGAATGCTGTACTTCAGCGCCCCCAGCACCTGCTCCCGCGTCCGGCCCGTGTACTCCTGGATGCGGTCGGCGAACTCGTCCAGGCTGTCAAGGTTGTCGGGTAGTTTCTGGAACTGCTGGATGCGTTGCCGTCCCCTGCTGGCGGTCTCCGGCCCGGTGTCCACGATGGTCAGCGACTTGAGCGCCCCCGGATGCCGCGACGCCCACACGAAGCTGTTTCGTCCGCCCATGGAGTGACCCATCAGGTGGAACTTGCCGCAGTCCAGCCCCAGTGCCGGAACGATGGCATCAAGGTCACCCACCATCGCGTCCAGCGAGTAATCTCCGTCGGGAGCCCAGTCCGAGTCGCCGTGTCCCCGCTGGTCCAGCGCCAGCACGTGGTTGTCCGGCGACAGCGGCAGGCTGATGAAGTCCCAGCTATGCGCCTGCTGCGATACACCGTGAAGCATGAGCACCGTCGGATTGGCCGGGTTACCCCACTCCAGGTAGTGAAACCGGAGGCCGTTGGCGTCCACGAACCGGTCCTCCGGCTCGTTCTCATCGACAAACGGCACGCCCATGCGCCGAGCCGCCTCGTGCAGCGATAGCCCCAGAGAATGTGACGCCATTTGATGCCCTCCGTTCGTCAATCAGCCTTAAAAAATCAGCCTTTATGATAAACGCGCTGTCAATTTATTACGCTTGCAATCTTCGGAATCACCCAGGGCAATTGCGTCTTCAAGCCTGGAATCTCATTTCGCTGTCATTCGCCCCTTGCCAGGCTTGCGCATTTTTGTACAACATATGTTCTATGTCTATAACAGGTCGCAAACAGAACCCGACTGACATCCTGGTGGGCCTGCTTTGAACCAGCGACCAGCCCGGAATGGCGGAAATGAACGGAAATGAGCGGAATAGAAAAAAACAGCCCCTGCAAACCGGCAATGCCAGCTCCTCCGCCCCAACCTGCCGAGCTGCTGAAATCAAGACGCGATTGCCCTGAAGAATCACCACTGCAAATTGCATTTGGGTCGAGTACCCCTTTTAAGGAGACCTCTTCATAATCCCGTTATATCCGCCCCTTTCTTGAGTCCGCGAAGCATGTCCCCGCGGACTCAGGCGCAGTGGGGGCGGGGAGCGGGGAACGAGTCCCCGGCGGCACCTGCACCATTCCATTACCGCTGGCCGGGTGGTATCATTTGTGTTCGTCAAAACCCATCAGGAGAATGACTGAAAATGACAACCAGCGTGGTGCAACTGGAGCTCCAGCCTAGGGAACTTATGGGCAAAAAGGTCGGTCGGCTCCGGCGGGCGGGCATCGTTCCCGTTCATATTTACGGCCCGGCCTACGAGTCTCGTTCCCTGCAATGCGCCGCGCCCCGCCTCATTCAAGCGCTGGCCACCGCAGGCGCCAGCTCCCCAATCAATGTCACCATCGAAGGCGAGTCTGATACCCTCATGGCCTTTGTCCGGGAGATTCAGTGGGACCCCAGGCGCGACACCGTATTGCACGTCGACCTGATGGTTGCCGACCTCCTCCGCCTCGTTACCGCCCAGGTTCCCGTGACGCTTACTGGCCAGGCGCCCGGAGCCGCCCGCGGCGGTGGCACCGTCAATCAGTTGCTGTTCGACGTCTTGGTGTCTGCCCTGCCGATGGAAATGCCAGGCCACATTGAAATGGATCTGGGCCCTCTGATCGATCTGAACAGCGTACTCAGGGTCGGAGACATTGTTCTCGCCGGCAACGTCACCCTGCTCACCGACGCCGAGGAAATGGTCGCCCGCATCGAGGTTCCTCGCACCACAGACGGGGAGGAAGGGGAAGGAAGACCGGCAGAGGAAGAATCCGACTAGTGGCCAGCCGTCCCTTCGGCTGACTGCAGTCCAGCCCTCTCCAGGATTCAGAAAGGAGTCGACCGTATGCACTTGGTATATATCGGACAAACTGGCCTCGCCGGAACCAGTGCCGACGGCTCATCCCTGCCCCACGAGGTCGTGGCTGGACTCATGCTCCACGAGACCCAGATAACCTCCCTGAACGGGGAGTTCGAAGCCCTCTGCCGCCGCCACTTCGGTTTCCCATTGGGTGACGACGGTACCCCCGGAATAATCAACCCGGTGGACCTGTTCGAGGGCTTGGAGCATTACGCGTCCTGGGACCCGGAAAAACGCTCTCAGTTGATCCAGGAATGTCTCGACCTCATGATTCGCCGTGAAACGCCGGTCGTCTCCGCCTTCCTGGACAAGCAAATCCTCAGCGAGGCGCGGACGAGCACCTCGTCCCCCGCTGCCCTGCTCTGGAATGAACCCATCGGCCCGGTGATGAGCCGCTTCCTGTTCGCCTTGAGCATGTACCTCGACGAGATGAACATGGCCACCCTCAATCACGACCAGATCATGTCCGGCGCATTTCCCATCACGCAGTACGCAATGTTGCTGGCCCAGGAGGGCTCCAACATCCAGCAACGAATGATGGCCGACTTCCGGCACTCCGAGGAGGGAGAAGACGCCACCGGGCTCCACGAGAATATCTGCTTCGTCAACGCCCAGGACTCCCCCGCAATGCAGCTGGCCAATCTCTGTGCCTTCTTCACCAACCGCTGGCTCGAGACCCGCGACCACCCCAACCCGTTCTTCGAAGTCCTCCGCGACAACAAGGTCATTCAGGTCCTCTATCCGGTCTCCTTGTGACGTGCCGGTCTCCCGAGGGCCAACTGGGTTAAACATACCGGTCGGCCTCCTTTACATCCCACCCGGCCATTGCTAGAATCCAGTCAACGATAGGAGGGTCGCGCCCCAGGCGGACTCTCTTGTGCTTTTTCCCCACCAGAGGAAATCGAGATGACTCAGCCCACATACTTGACCCGCGAAGGGCTGGACAAGCTGCAGGCAGAGTTGACGGAGCTGCGAACCAAGCGTCGTCGCGAGGTCGCTGACCGCATTCAGCAGTCCCGCGAGCGCGGCGGCACGGTCAGCAACGCCGAATACGATGAGGCCATCAACGAACGAACTTTCGTGGAGGGGCGCATCCAGACTCTCGACGAAATGGTCGGCAACGCCGTAATCATCGACGAGGAACGCGGGGAACGGGACGCCGTTAACGTCGGCGCCAAGGTTACCGTCCGGAACCCCCAGGGCAAACCAGCCACCTACACCATCACCGGCAGCGCCGAGTCCGACCCCGCCCAAGGCAAAATCTCCAACGTCTCCCCCATCGGCAAAAGCCTCCTCGGCAAAAAGGTAGGCGAGATCGCCGAGGTCAACGTCCCCTCCGGCAAGATAGAGCTGGAAATAATCGCCATCGAGTAGACGTAACTTCCTATGACCGGTCGTCAAGAGATACAGGCAGAAATCACATTTCCAGCCCTCGACTCAGAAGCCTCCGTACATATCGCCAGCCGCACAGCCAAGCTCGAACGCCTCCGCGAAAGGGGCATCGACCCCTATCCTCCACGCTTCTTCCGCACCTGCGACAACGCAACCGCCAAAGCGTTGTTCGAGGCAGTGCAGTCCGAGTCCCGTCCCGATACCGACGCCGAGGGCATCTCCTTGGCCGGCCGTGTGGTCGCCCTGAGAAACATGGGGCGCTCAGCCTTCCTGGACCTGCAGGACGACTCCGGCTCCATCCAGGCCCTGTTCCGCCGCAACAACGTCGGCGAGGACTTCGAGTTGCTCAAGGACCTCGACATCGGCGACCACTTGGGCGTTGAGGGCAACCTGATCCGCACCCGCACCGGTGAGATCACCATCGACGCCTCCAGCGCCGTCATCATCGCCAAGGGCATGCGCCCACTGCCCGAGAAATACCATGGCCTGCGCGACACCGAGACCCGCTACCGACAGCGCTATCTCGACCTCATCGCCAACCGCGAGGTAATGGACGTCTTCCGGCTGCGCAGCAAGGTCATCAGCGGCATCCGGCGGTTCTTGGACGACCGCGGCTTCCTGGAGGTCGACACCCCGGTGCTCGTACCGGTGGCGGCGGGCGCCCACGCCCGGCCCTTCATCACCCACCACAACGCCCTCGACCAGCAGCTGTACCTGCGCATAGCCACCGAGCTCTACCTGAAGCGCCTGATCGTCGGCGGCTTCGACAAGGTCTACGAGATCGGCCGCGTGTTCCGCAACGAAGGTATCGACCAGGATCACAACCCCGAGTTCACCCTACTGGAAAGCTACGAGGCTTACGCCGACTACAACCACGTCATGGACATGGTCGAGCAGATGATCTCCCGCCTCGCCGTGGAGGCAACGGGTTCGATGAAGGTCGCCGTTGGCGAGGACATCATCGACTTCACACCGCCATGGCGTCGGTTGTCCCTCCGTGAGGAACTGGAACGGCGCGGCGGCGTAGACCTCGACGCCTGCGACGACGGGGATCTGCAACAACGCGCCCGCTCCCTCGGCGTCGACACCGGCATCCGCGAGAGCCGTGGACGCATCATCGACAAGTTGCTGTCAACTCTCGTGGAGCCGCACCTGTTGCAGCCCACCTTCCTGATGGACTACCCCGAGGAAATGTCCCCACTGGCCAAAGCCAAGCCCGGCGCGCCCGGCTACGTGGAGCGATTCGAGGCCTTCGCTTGCGGCATGGAGATTGCCAACTCCTACACCGAGCTGAACGACCCGCAGGTCCAGCGGCAGCGCTTCGAGGGACAGGAGGAAATCCGGCAACTGTACCAGGACGAGGAGGTTGACCGGCTGGACGAGGACTTTCTCACTGCGATGGAGTACGGTATGCCGCCCACCGGCGGCCTCGGCATTGGCATCGACCGCCTCGTCATGCTCCTCTCAGGCCAGCCCTCCATCCGAGACGTGGTACTGTTCCCCCAGATGCGGACTGTCCAGCAGGGTGGAAGACAGGAGAGTGGGGAGTGACAGGTAACTTTGACTACCAGGAATCGCTCTTCCGTGAAAAGATGTTCGAGTGTGCATTCCTTTCAGAGATCTTGCAAGCAGCATGGCTGCGGCGTCAGATAGTCAACGTTCTAAGAGCCTGTCTACGATCTCTGGGATATGTTAAGTTGAGACTATTACCAAGGCAGGGTAATCATGTCTCATTCCTATCCCAGCGACATCAGCCGGGAGCGATTCGCCCGGATTCTTCCCATGCTGGAATCGGCCCGCCGACGGACCAAGCCCCGCACCGTGGACCTGTACGACGTTTTCTGCGGCGTGCTCTACTTGCTGAAGAGCGGTTGCCAGTGGCGGATGCTCCCGGCGGACTTCCCGGACTGGCGCACCTGCTACAAGTATTTCCGGCAATGGAGTGAGCGGCCCGGCCCGCAGGAAGAGTCCATTCTGGAGCAGGTCTTAAAAAAAATCGGTTGGCGCGGCCCGACAAAGCAATGGACGGAGCGAGCAGACAAGCTTCTGCATCGTGGACTCCCAGAGCGTCAAGAACACCGACAGCGCCGGTAACAAGGGCTATGACGCGGGCAAGAAGGTGTCCGGGATCAAGCGCCACGTCGCGGTGGACAGCCAGGGGTTGCCTCATGCGATTCATGTGACCACCGCCGACGTTACCGACCGGGCCGGGGCTTTGGCGATGTTTGAACAAAGCCGGGCCGACCTGAGCCGGGTGCAGAATGTGATGGCCGACGGGGGCTACACCGGGAAGCCCTTCGCCGCGACGGTGCAGAACCTGCTGGAAGCCTCGGTAGAAGTGGTGAAACGCAATGAACTGCACACTTTCGTGGTGCTGCCGAAACGCTGGGTGGTGGAGCGGTCCTTCGCCTGGCTGGAGAAGTGTCGCCGACTATGGAAGAACTGCGAGGGAAAGCTCAATACCAGTCTGCAAATGGTGGTCCTCGCCTTCACGGTGCTAATCCTGAAGAGATTGTAAACAGGCTCTAAGGTATGACGTAGACAATGCTGGATGTGACTTAATCTTGGAATGCGAAGGCGTTAGCCGGCATATTCAACTAAAGAGTTCCAAGTCGGGCGCCAAGACTTCCAGAGTAGACGTGAACATTAAATTGTAAGCACAACCGGGTGGTTGTGTAGTTTGGCTGATTTATGATGATAGTAGCGGAAAATTATCTTACCGGTTCTTCGGAGAAAAGAACCCAGAGAAACATCCAGTTTTCGGGTGCAAATTAGGGAAGAGTTCCACTACCCGTAAGCTCAACCACAACAAACGAGAATTAAACAAATCCCGCTTTTGCGCCGAATCAACGGATTTTAAAGAATTGTTCAAAATTCTTTTCCCCAAGGGGCAGTAGGCTTATGGGGCCTGACCGTTCTGCCCGCCGCGGCTCCGCAGAGCCAGCACCCGCGCCACCAAATCGCGGATTTTGGGACGGTCAGTAGTCCACTCTTCCTCTTCCATGAACAAATGGTAAAAGTCGCGGTGATACTTTTCCGCAACGGCGAATCTGTCGGCGATTTGCGGGTCTCCATGTTCTTCGGAGAGTTGTTCAGCGGCCCGTTTCATCGCGGGGTGGCTGGTGTGGGGCCATCCGCGTTCGATAGACACAGCCATCACCGCGTGAGCGGCACCGCCCCACAGCTTTTCCGAAGCCTGAATCTGGTCTCCCTCGGCAAAATGCCGGTCGGCCTTCTCCAAGAAGTCCAGCGCGGTTTGAGCGTGTTGTTCTTCGGTCAGCATCTTGTATCCTGTGCGCGGCTTGGAGTTTGCTATGTAATATAATAGCTTACTGACGCTATCCTAGCACGCCACAGCACGATACTAACCAGGGCTGTAACGAATGATTGCCATTGAACAGGTGCGGCGCGACCCCGACACGGTGCGCCACGCTATAAAGTCCCGAGGTGAACCCGATACGGTGAACGAAATCCTGGAGCTGGACGCTGCCTGGCGCCGCGACAGGACAGAGGCAGACGAAATTCGGAACCGTCGCAACCAGGTGAACCGCGAGATAGGACACGCCCGCTCCCAGGGCCAGCCACCGGCCCCCGAGGTCATCGAGGAAATGCGCACCTTGGGCCGTCGCGTGGACGAGCTGGAGGCCAGCGCCCAGCATGCAGAGGAACAGGTGCGCCAGATGTTGCTCAACATTCCTAACCTGCCGCTGCAAGACGTTCCCATCGGTGCGGATTCCGACGACAACCGCATTTACCGCACGGAGGGAACCCCAACGGAGCTTGAATTCGAGGCGCTCCCCCACTGGGAACTGGCGGAGCGGCTGGGAATCATCGACTTCCAGCGCGGCGCCAAGCTCTCCGGCAGCCGGTTCTACACCACCATCGGCGCCGGCGCCCGGCTGGAGCGCGCCCTCATCTCCTGGATGCTGGACCTGCACACCAGTAAGCACGGCTACACCGAGCTGGCCCTGCCAGCTGTGGTCCGGCGCGACGTCATGGAGGGGTCCGGCAATCTTCCCAAGTTCGCCGATAACCTCTACCACGACGCTGAAGATGACCTGTGGCTGATCCCCACGGCCGAGGTCCCGATCACCAACCTGTATCGGGACGAGATAATCCCGCCCGGACAGCTCCCGATGTATTATGTCGCCCAGACTCCCTGCTTCCGGCGCGAGCGGGCCGCGGCAGGCCGCGATACCCGGGGCATCAAGCGCGTGCACCAGTTCAACAAGGTGGAGATGTACCAGTTCGTGGAGCCCGAGTCGTCCCCTCACGAACTGGAACGGCTGCTTGGGCACGCCGAGGAAATCTGCCGTCAGCTCGGATTTTCCTGGCGTGTACTGGAACTCTGCACTGGCGATATGGGCTTCGCAGCAGCCAAGACCTACGACATCGAGGTCTGGGCCGCCGGCTGCCAGGAATGGCTGGAAGTCAGCTCCTGCTCCAGCTGCACCGACTTCCAGGCCCGGCGCGCCAATATCCGCTACCGTACGGAGCAGGGCGCCCGGCCCCGGTTGCCCCACACCCTGAACGGGTCCGGCCTGGCCTTGCCCCGTGTGATGATTGCCATCATGGAGAACAACCAGCAGCCAGACGGTTCCATTGTCATCCCCGAGGTCCTGCGTCCCTACACCGGTTTTGACCGGATCGAGGCCCCGAAAGGCTGAGTGGTCCATGAGTGTCCATCATCCACACTCTCACCCCACGTTAAAGGAGCAAAGCTATGGCAGGAATATGGCCCGACGAAATCGAGTGCGTGGCGATGCTGGGGTTCGACGTGGACGGAGTGTCGTCTTGGATTAACCGTGATCCCAACTTCAAGAACCACCCCAGCCTGATGTCCATGGCAGAGTACGGCCCTAGCGTGGCCACCCCGCGCATCCTGAACCTGCTTGACGCCCACGAAATTCCAGCGAGTTTCTACATTCCGGGCTACGTGGCTGAGACTCATCCGCGTCTGGTGCGGGAGATCGCCGCCCGTGGCCACGAGGTGGCCCACCACGGATACATGCATGAACCTCCGTCCACGCTCACTCGCGAGCAGGAGGACGAGGTGCTGCGCCGCGGCATCGACATCCTGAGCGGCCTTACCGGAGAGCGGCCGCTGGGATATCGCTCGCCCAGTTGGGAACTGAGCGAGCACTCGCTGGACCTGTTGACCGGCCACAATTTCGTATACGACAGCAGCCTGATGGGCGACGACGCACCATACATTGAGACTGCTCCGCAAACCGGGCAGAAACTGGTGGAGATACCCATTCACTGGGTGCTGGACGACGCCCCAAACTTCGTGTATGCACCAGTGGCCAACCGCCTGGGACCAATGCGCAACCCCGATGAAGTGTACGGCACATGGGCGGCCGAGTTCGAGGGCCTCTACCGCTACGGGCGCGCCTTCGTGCTCACAATGCACCCCCAATACATCGGCCGACCCGGCCGCCTGCTGATGCTGGAAAAACTGATCGAGTTCATCAAGAGCCACCGCAACGTCGAGTTCATGCGCGCCATAGACGCCGCCAGACTGTTCGCGCCCGCGTCTTAAGAATTAGTAGGTATTTCTTAATAGACCTCCCGGCTGATAAGAAAATCTTAATAGCCGGGAGCAGTTGCTATACTTGTTCTTTCTTAGTAAGATTTACTCCGTAATTCTTACTAACTCTCGCACTTAGTGAGAGTTGCTTAACAAGAGGTTCAATGTGAGGCGGGAAGATCCGGGTAACTACCAAGTAACCAATGTTTCAGGTGAAACGATTGCCGCTTTCGTTCCGGCTCCACTGCCACCCAGACCAGCAGTCGACCTCGAGGAGATTCGTCGCGCCTCAGATTCAGCGCTGACGGCAGTGGGCCGGCTGGATGGCATTTCGAGACTGCTTCCTGACCGTAGGCTGTTCATCTACTTTTACGTGAGGAAGGAAGCCGTATTGTCCTCTCAGATAGAGGGAACGCAATCCTCCCTATCTGACTTGATGTTATTCGAATTACCTGGCGCGATTCGCGACCCCATCAATGACGTTGTCGAGGTTGCCAACTATGTCAGGGCCTTGGAATACGGCCTGAAGCGACTTGAAGAACTCCCACTTTCCAGCAGGTTGATTCGGGAGATTCATGGAATCCTGCTGTCTAGCGGTAGGGGCAGCAACAAGACTCCGGGCGAATTTCGGCGTTCGCAAGTATGGATTGGTGGGAGCCGGCCAGGGAATGCCCATTTCGTTCCGACCCCGCCCGCAGCGGTGGCGGACTGTATGGGAGACTTGGAGTTGTTCCTTCATTCCGAAAACCCAATGATGAATTCGTTGGTGCAGGCCGGCCTTGCCCATGTGCAATTTGAAACAATCCATCCATTCTTGGACGGCAACGGACGTGTTGGCAGGTTGTTGATAACTTTTCTGCTTTGTCACAGCGGACTATTGAGCGAGCCGTTGCTGTATCTGAGCCTCTACTTCAAGGAGCATCGCCCAGAATATTATGATTTGTTGGATGGAGTGCGTCGCACAGGCGATTGGGAGGGATGGTTAAACTTCTTTCTGGAGGGCGTTGCTCAAACGGCAAATAGCGCCGTTGCAACAGCGCATAGGCTATTGGAGGTTTTCGACGCAGATGAGCAGGTAATCCGCCAACAGGGACGGTCAAGGGCCTCTGCCATGCAGGTACATACAGTACTAAAGGACCGTCCTCTAGTCTCCGTTTCCGAAGTCAAGGAACGCACCGGCCTTTCAACGCCGGGCGTTATGTCAGGACTGGAGATCTTGGAGAGAATAGGAATTGTGCAGGAAACTACCGGACGGGCACGAAATCGAATCTACGCCTACCAGCAGTACATCGACATCCTCTCCGAGGGCACCGAGCCGCTCTAACCCGCACCTTGCCAACGCCGCCGCTCCCGTTTAGCATAACGCCAACCCACTTGGAGCATCTGAAATGACGGACACGGCCAAGTTTCACGACATGGGCGGACGGCCCAACGACGACCCCATCGACCAGGCCGAACACGTCCTGATGGACTGGGAACGCCGCATCGACTCCATCCGCGGGGTTCTGGGCGACAAGGGTTACCTGGGCGTTGACGAACTCCGCCGCGCCATCGAGGCTCTGCCCTCCGAGCGCTACGAGTCCCTCAGCTACTACGAGCGCTGGACCGAAGCCGTGGAGGCCCTGCTGATCGAGAAGGGTGTATTGACCGCCGCCGAGCTGGAGGCAACAATGACTCGTCAGGAAAGCGCGGGAAACTGAGCGTGAGCGCAACTGAACAGATCGCTTTCAATAACGGCGACATGGTTACGGTTCGCACAGGCAACCCGCCGACACACTACCGCACCCCGGTCTACGTGCAGGGCAGGACCGGGCGCGTTGTGGCACTCTGCGGCATTTACCCAGACCCGGAGTCCCTGGCCCACGGCGGCGATGGCACGCCCCTCAAGCCTCTCTACCGCGTGGAGTTCCCCCAGAACGATTTGTGGGA
The DNA here is from genome assembly GCA_965262865.1 of Dehalococcoidia bacterium. GTDB lineage: Bacteria > Chloroflexota > Dehalococcoidia > Lucifugimonadales > UBA3495 > VXOI01. Next base: position 2,119,767 of record OZ253565.1, on the reverse strand, counting down.
CAACTACAACGGCCCTCCCTCCGACCGCTTGCAGGTGGATATTTACGAGCAATGGCTGGAGCGCACAGCCTGACAGGAGGCCCCGATATGAGCGCCAACCACGGCAACGAAATCGACCACGGCGACCACACACATCCGGGCATGGACACCGAGGAACTGAGTTGGCACGCCCGCCGCGTACGCGCTATGGAGACGCTGCTGGCCGAGAAAGGTGTGCTGACGCTGGAGGAAGTGCAGCGCAACGTGGACTCCGTGGAGTCTCGCTCTCCTGCCGACGGCGCCCGAGTGGTGGCGCGGGCCTGGACCGACCCGGAGTACAGGGACAAGCTGCTGTCCGATCCCGAGTCAGCGCTGGCCGAGATGGGCTACACGCTGCCCGACCCTACGCCCAAGCTCGGAATTGTGGAGAACTCGGACGAAGTGCATCACCTCGTGGTGTGCACCCTCTGTTCCTGCTATCCCCGCGCGCTGCTGGGTCGCCCACCAGACTGGTACAAGAGCTTCGCCTACCGCTCGCGTGCAGTTATCGATCCCCGCAGCGTGTTGAGCGAGTTCGGCACGGAGGTCAGCGAGGACACGGATGTAGTGGTGCTGGACAGCACTGCCGACCTGCGCTACCTCGTGTTGCCGCAGCGGCCCGCAGGCACTGACGGGATGAGCCAGGATGAACTGGCGGCTCTGGTCACCCGCGATTCGATGATTGGCGTTTCGCGAGCCATTGCCCCGGAGCCGGTCGCCGCAGACGACTAGCGCCCCATTCCAAAGGGAATGGAAGAACGCCTCTAGTCCATCAGCCCATCTAGCAGGGCCTCAACAGTTGAAACTCCCGAATCGTCGCCCATGCCCAGCTTGAGCGGCGTGAGGGAGACGTAGTTGTTCTTCAACGCCGTGATGTCTGAGTCCTCAGCCTGCGTCTGGTTGCCGGGACGATTGCGGGCGATCCAATAGCGCTTGGTATCTCCGTCCGTGCCGTCCAGCCTCACCGACTCGCGGTATGACAGGCCACCCAGTTTCGTCGCGCGTATTCCCTTCAACACGTCGGGCGCCACGTTGGGGACGTTCAGGTTCAGAAACAGAGGCTCCCCCTCTCGCTGTGAGAGGCGGCGGGCAAGACCCTCGAGCAGCCTGCCTGCCACATCGTAGCGGGGGGACGTAACAGAGCCAACCGACACTGCAATTGTGGAGCGCCCGCGGTTGAAGCCCTGCACTGCACCTCCCACGGTCCCCGACACCATCACGTCCCAACCCGTGTTGGAGCCGGAATTAATGCCCGACACCACCAGCCCCACGCCAGTTGTCAGCGTCTCCAGCGCAATGATGCAGCAGTCGCCGGGAGTGCCCTCGGCGGCGTAGGCCGTTACCGGATTCTGTCCATCGCCGGATTCCTGGAATTCAGTATCGGGTGTCCACGGGATGACCTTCACCGGAGAGTGCAGCGTCAGCGAAGCGCCAACCCCACTTTGCTCCTTGGCCGGGGCTACGACGAATACCTCTCCCACCTGCCTCACCGCCCGCACCGCCGCCCACAAGCCCGGCGAGGATATCCCGTCGTCGTTGATTACCAGTATTTTCATTCGTCTCCCAAGGTGAATAGCATTTTTGCTCGTATTTCACGCCCGCTAGCTGAACCAGCCCAGCCATTTGTGCGCCAGCAGCCCAGCGTAGACCAGGATGAGTATTGCCCCAACCGCAACCGATAACCACTGGTCAAATAGCCTTTGCTCAGTATCGGGAAACAGCAGCAGATAGCTATCATCTCCCGTATCTGACACCCTCTCCAGCTTGTGGGCGTCGCGCTCGCGGTCTAGGTCCATGGAATATATCATCAGAAATATGATAACTGATGACACGAGCATCGCGAACATATCGATCAGCAAACGAATCCAGCCGTCTGGTTCGGACGGCCGGGTAAACATCGTAAGGAAAATAGTGATGCCAGCGAAGACCAACAGAGCGAAAATCTCGCCCAGGACGGGAGAAACCTGCTTGGATCGGACCAGCATGTCCAATTCGGCTTCCGTTTCGTTGAGAGCCTGACGGTCCGAGTCGTTCTGGGGAAGAGCGCTGGCGATGTACTCTCTGGTCTTGAGATAATATTCCTTCAAGACCGCCTGGTTGTTGGACTCGTCGATGACCAGCATGCACCTGCGAACCTCGCTGTTGATGACGTCTCGTCTGACCAGAGAGTCCAGCTTTCGCATTATCCTGAATGTGCGGTTCTCCTCGTCGCTGGTGCGAGTGACCAGCCTGGCCACCCTGAAGGCCAAAAGCAGGGTGAAGACTGTCGCAGCGAGCGCAACCGAACCGAAGTATCCGTCTCCTGACCACGTCCAGCTGGCAATGCCCAGCCAGTCGAAGATGTCCCCCCGGAAATATACTATGGTGCCGCATTCTCCCAACGCGAGAATCAACGCCCCAAAGCTCCACCGAACTTCGGCCTCGAAGTTGATGAGCAAATTGGCGACGATGATGGAGGTGGCGCCCAATATCAGGTAGTCAACCCGGGAGATGTCGGCCTGGTTGAAGATAAACAGCGCCACCAGAGCCAAGACCGGAATCGCATACCCCAGGGCATTGAAGCTGATATCGTCATCGGCCATATTCGCCTTTCGCCACATCAGGCCAGCGGTCGTGTTCACGACAAGTCCCGCGAGGAAAGCCAAGCTGAGCAGTTCGAAATCGAACGTCTCGCCCCTGCCAAACCCCACGATCAGGCCAACCACTGCGGCGCCTAGGCTGCTCAGCAAGAACGAAACGATGACGAAGAAAATCGCAGGATCGCTGCCCAGCCCCCTCAGACTCCCCGACAGTTGGGTACCAAGGTTCCTGGCCCAATCTATGCCGAATGCCTTGAGGTTGCTGAGTGCCATCGCGCCGAGCGCCAGGGCCATCCCTATGACCAGTTGGGACGCCCCGATCTCACCAAATTTCCCGATTTCCCCCGTCTGGCTGAAGATGATGAAAGCAAAGCCGATAAAGCCCAGTCCAATGAGCAAAATCAGCGAAAGAGTCCCCTTGCCTGAGGTGTCTATATTGGCGTCCTTCCTGAGCAGCATCGCTGACAGCAACAGGAAGAATATCGGCCACGACTGAAACAGAAGGGTCGTTACGGCAATGTCAATGTATTTGACCGACCAGGCGAAGAGGGCATACTCGCAGTTGCCGAGGATGGTCAGCAGGATCCGCCAGTCGATGAATTCCCCGGGTATCTTCCACTTCAGCAGCGGAATGCGCAGTTCATCGACGCGCAGGTGCACCCGGATCATGGGGAAACGCCAGTCAATTGCCTTTATCTCTGAGGTGGACAGGTGATACCTGAATCTGCCCCAGTTGTATCTGTTGAACCAAGGGGCACATACAGGGGGATCAGGATGGCGACACACCCGACGGCAACGCCCGCGCGCCAGGCGCCCATGAAGTAGAAGGGGAGTGCTTCCCCGCCGATATGGCCGATCACCGTGGGAATAAACGCGTAGGAAACGACCGCGATGAATATGTAGCCCAGCCCAATTCGACTGTGTCTTGCGCGGCTGGCCTCCGCAGGAGTTGTCATTTCAGCGGACACGGCAAGCAGCCTCCTGACGAATCGCTGGGCTGGTTCACGCGGTCAACGGCGGCCTCCGGGTCCGAAGCGGACCCTCTTCGTTGGTGCTGGTTCCAATAATACAAACAGAGCGGAGCGCCACCCATTTCTCGGCAGGCATCTCCGCTCCGCTCCCGGTCAACACGATTCTGGATTCTAGTGGTGGGCCAGCCCCACAGCGTGATAGATGGCGTGCTTCAACTCGATCCCGGCCATGCTGCGCCGGTAGTCAGCGGAGGCATAAATGTCGCCCAGCAGGTCGTCGCCCAGGTCGCCGCCCACGAGGGCAGCGGCAGCGGCGATGGAGTCGGACGTGAGTTCGCTTCCAGCCAGCGCAGCCTCGACCGCCGGCGACCGGGTGGGCTTCTGGGTCAGACCACCGACGGCAACGCGGGCCGCGGTGCATCGCGGGGCGTGACCGTGGCCATGGTCGTGGTCATGACCGTGATCATGCCCATGGCCGTGTCCTCCGTCGCCCTCCAGTGTCACCACCGCCGCGGCGCCGACCACGGCGAATGACGTGGCTGGATGTGCCATCTTGGCGTATTCCGCCACCTGGTTGGCAGCAAGCACGGGAACGCTGACGCTTGTCAGTACCTCGTTCGCGCCCACCGCGGTTTCAAAGGGCCCGACGAAGAAGTCGTCAGCCGCCACGGTGCGGGAACCCGACGGCCCCTGCAGGGTGAAGCTCGCGCCGAGGGCGGTCAGCACCGTCGGCAGGTCGGAGGCCGGGTCAGCGTGCGACACGTTCCCACCGATGGTGCCGCGATTGCGCACCGCCGGGTCGCCGACGCCATTGGCCGCCTCGGCCAGGATGCCGCAGTTGGCCTGCACTTCCGCCGACGAGGAAATCTCGTAGTGAGTGGTCAGCGCGCCGATGCTGACGACACCGCCACTGACGCTGATCCCCCGCAGTCCGGCAATGCCGCCGATGTCCACCACCCGCGAGGGGCGGGCCAGCCTCAGCTTCATCAGCGGGATGAGGCTGTGGCCGCCGGCGATGATCTTGGCGTCGGGGTCTCCCTGCAGGATCTGGATGGCCTCGGCCACCGATCCCGCTTTGCTGTACTCAAATCGCGCCGGATACATCTCTAATCTCCAATACCCTTTTGACTCTTGCCGTGAATCGCACCTTTCGGCGTCGAAGGGGCGGGTTTGAAACCCGCCCCTTCGTTGAGTGCAAACGTCTTATGCCTTGGCGTCCTGGATCGCCTGCCACACCCTCTCGGGCGTCAGCGGCATTTCCAGCCGCGTTATCCCCAGCGGCCTGAGCGCGTCTATGACTGCGTTGTATATGGTGACCGTCGAGGCGATCGTACCCGTCTCGCCGATTCCCTTGACTCCTAGCGGGTTGTGGGGCGACGGCGTTTCCGTCGACAGCGTCTCGATGTCTGGGACCATGTGGGCCTTTGGCAGCGCGTAGTCCTGCATCGAGCCGGTGAGCAGTTGCCCCTCGTCACTGTAGACCGCGCCTTCCCACAGCGCCTGCCCGGCGCCCTGCACCACCCCGCCGTGCACCTGGCCCTCGACGATCATGGGGTTGATCTGCGGGCCGCAGTCGTCCACTGCCACGTAGCGGCGAAGCTCGATGTGGCCGTTGTCGGTATCAACATCCACCACCGCGACGTGTGCGCCGAAGGGGTAGACGAAGTTGGGCGGATCGTAGAAGGCCGACGCTTCCAGACCCGGCTCCATGCCCTCGGGCATGTTCCAGGCCACGTTCGCCATCAGCGCGATTTCCTGGATTGACTTGCTCTGGTCGGGTGCGCCCCGAACGAAGAACTGGCCGTCGGCGTACTCGATGTCGGCCTCGGCGGCCTCCAGCAGGTGGGCCGCCAAGGCACGGGCCTTGTCCTTGATCTTGTTCAGGCCCAGCAGAAGGGCGCCGCCGCCAACCACCGTGGTGCGGCTGCCGTAGGTGCCCCAGCCCATCGGGGTGTTGTCTGTGTCACCGTGGACGATCTCCACGTCGTCGACTGGCACTCCCAGCGTGTCGGAAACGACCTGGGCGAAAGTGGTCTCCTCACCCTGGCCGTGGGGCGATACTCCCACGTAGGCGTTGACCTTGCCCGACGGGTGGAAGCGCACCACTGCGCTCTCCCACAGCCCCCCGCCAAAGCCTACGGCGCCGGCCACCTGTGACGGGCCAAGGCCGCAGATCTCGCAGTAGGTGGAAATGCCGATGCCGGTGTAGTGGCCGTGCTCGCGGGAGTGGGCCTGCTCCTCGCGCAGTCCGGAGTAACCCACGTGCTCCAGCACCATGTCCAGCGCCGCCTCATAGTTGCCGCTGTCGTAGGTCAGGCCCGCGCAGACGTCGTGGCCGTTGTCGAACTTGGGAATCAGGTTCATCCGCCGCACTTCCGCGGGATCCTTGCCAACCTCGGCGGCCACTAGGTCCACCAGCCGTTCCAGCAGGAAGGTGGCCTCGGGACGGCCTGCACCGCGGTAGGCGTCAACGGGGGTGGTGTTGGTGAACACGCCGTAGATGTCGGCCTTGGTGGCGGTCAGTTGATAGGGGCCGCTGTACATCAGCCCGTGCAGGATGGTCGGCACCCCCGGCGCGGCGGTGGACAGGTAGGCGCCCATGCCGGCGTGAACCACCGAGCGGACGGCGGTGATTTTGCCGTCGCGGTTGGCCGCCATCTCCACTTGCTCCACATGATCGCGCCCGTGGATGGTGGCCTGGAAGTTCTCGGAGCGGGTCTCGGTCCACTTCACCGGCCGGTTCAACCGCATGGCGCAGAACGCGGCGATCATCTCATCGGCGTAGACAGGAATCTTGCTGCCGAACCCGCCTCCGACCTCGGTGGCGATAACCCGTATCTTGTGCTCCGGCACGCCGGTTACCAGCGAGCCGAGGAAGCGGGCGATGTGCGGGTTCTGACTGGTGCTCCATAGGGTCAGCTCGCCCATGGACCCCAGCCAGCTCGCCACGGCAGAGCGCGGCTCCATGGCGTTGGGGACGAGACGTTGCTGAATGATGGTGTCGCTGACAATCACGTCAGCCTCCGCAAAGGCCGCGTCGGGGTCGCCCCCGACCGCCACCCAGTGGAAGGCCTGATTGTTGGGGGCGTCCTCGTGGAGCTGCGGCGCGCCTTCTGCCATCGCCGCCACCGGGTTCACCACGGCGGGCAGCGGCTCGTAACTGACGTTGATCAGCTCCAGCGCGTCCTCGGCCTGGTAGCGGGTCTCCGCCACCACCACGGCCACGGCGTCGCCCTGGTAGCGCACAACGTCCTTGGCGATGGCCGGGTGGGCCACAGGTTTCACGTCGGATTCCGGGGGAATCCAGGCGCAGGGGATGGGGGCCAGCGCCCCCTCGGTGTCGGCGCCGGTGTAGACCGCGATCACTCCTGGTGCGGACGCGGCGGCGGCGGTGTCGATGCCGGTGATGCGGGCGTGGGCATGGGGGCTGCGCAGGATGGCGGCGTTCACCATCCCCGGCAGAGTAACGTCATCAGTGTAAGTAGCGCCGCCGGTGATGAGGCGCGGGTCCTCACGGCGACGAATTCCTGAGCCAAATATTCTGGTAGTCATCGCCTAGCCTCCCTTGGCTTCGGCAGCCGCGAGGACCGCCTGGACGATGTTGTGGTAGCCGGTGCAGCGGCAGATGTTGCCTTCCAGCCCGTCCCGGACTTCCTGGGACGTCGGGTTGGGGTTGCGCTCCAGAAGTTCCACGGCTGTCATGATCATGCCGGCGGTACAATAGCCACACTGAAGGCCATGCTTGTTCCAGAAGGCTTCCTGCATCGCATGCAGTTCCCCGTCCACGGCCAGACCCTCAATGGTTTCTATGTCCGCACCATCGGCCTGCACCGCAAAAGCCGTGCAGGATTTGACGGTGGCGCCGTTCATGCGGACGACGCACGAGCCGCACTGGCTGGTGTCACATCCAATCTTTGTGCCGGTCAGTCCCAGGTTCTCTCGCAGGAAATGTACGAGAAGCAGGCGGGGCTCAACGTCCCCCTCCCGGGACTGCCCGTTGACAGTCATCTGAATTCTCAATTCAGTACCCTCCTGAAGTGTAGGGTTCTGTGGCTTCGGCTGCCTGGGCCAAACGTGCCCGCAGTATAATGTTGGCCCTATTCAACGTCAACGCGAACGGCTTGCGTTTGAAGTCAGGGCAGGCCTATGATTTCCATGAGCCACGGGTGGGAGTTACAGGTGGCTGGCAAAGCCTCGTGAGAAATCTTTATGCCTACGATTTTGAGGCAGAGTCCCTATCCCCTTTTCTTCTACTCAGGAGACGGCTCCTAACCGCCCCACGTTCACGTCGAACGAGATGACCGGATTTGTAAGTTCTGGCTGGACCCTGTGAGAATGCAGGCTAGTGGAGGCTTTAACCGCACGGAGATTCGCCGTATTGCCAGGATTGTTGAAGATCATCAAGCTACTTTGATCGAATCGTGGAATGAATATTTCAACCATTGACGTAAATGTCCCCGACGCGGAAGCAATATCCGTTTCAGATGACACCTTGGCTGCCGAGTTGTCCGATGGTCGGACAATTTCCGTTCCTCTGGCTTGGTATCCACGCCTGGCTCACGGAACGGTCGCCGAAACAAGCAACTGGCGCCTGATAGGAGGAGGCCAGGGCATAAACTGGCCCGATTTGGACGAGGACATCAGCGTGGAGAGCCTGCTCGCGGGAAGAAAGTCTGGCGAGACTCAGTCCTCACTTAAACGATGGCTCAAGTCCAGGAAAACCGACGAGGTTCCGTAGCTCGTCATTAGGCGTTTCGATTCAAGAGGAGGAGGACCCCCATGTTCCCGAAATCCGTTTTCCCCGACTCTGCAGAGATCAACGCCGATGGTCAACTGGTGATCGGTGGATGCACCGCGCAGGACTTGGCAGAAGAGTACGGCACCCCGGTCTACGTGCTGGACGAGGCGACCATCCGCGCCCGCTGCCGCTCCTTCGTCAACGAGTTCCGGCAGCGTGCCCCGGGCGCCAAGGTAGCCTATGCCTGCAAGGCGTTCATCAACCCGGCCCTCGCCCGGCTGCTCCGGGAGGAAGGCCTGGGGTTCGACGTCGTATCCGGCGGCGAGCTGGCCACCATCGTCAACTCCGGCGCAACGCTCGAGGATGTGTATTTCCACGGCAACAACAAGACCCCGCAGGAGCTTGGGGAGGCCCTCGATCAGTCAATCGGTTGGGTCGTGGTCGACAGCTTCCACGAGCTGGAACTGTTGGACCGCCTGGCCGGCGAAGCGGGCAAGACCCAGGACATACTGCTGCGGGTGTCGCCCGGCATCGACCCGCATACCCACGTCTACACCACCACCGGAATCCTCGACTCCAAGTTCGGATTCTCCATCCAGACCGGTCACGCCGCTATCGCCGTGCGGCAGGCACTCGCCGCAAAGAACCTGAACCTGCGCGGTCTGCACTTCCACCTGGGCTCGCCGGTGTTCGAGCTGGAGCCCTACCGGGTCGCCACCGAGCTGGTCCTGCGCTTCGCCGCCGAGTTCCGCGAGGAGGGACTGCAACTTCAGCACTTCAGCCCCGGCGGCGGGTTCGCCGTCGCGTACACCCGCGACCAGCAGCCCCCGTCTGTTGCCGAATACGCCGAAGCGATCGTCTCGGCCATGACCTCCACCTGCGAAGACCTCAGCATGGAATTGCCGACTCTCGTGGTGGAGCCCGGCCGCTCCATCATCGGGCCCTCCGGTGTCGCCATCTACCGCGTCGGCGCCATCAAGGACATTCCCGGAGTCCGAAAGTTCGTCAGCGTCGACGGCGGAATGGGCGACAACATCCGACCCGCCCTGTACCAGGCCGAATACGAAGTTGTCGTCGCCAACAAGGGCAACCGCGACGCTGCCGAAAAGGTCACCATCGCCGGCAAATATTGCGAGTCTGGCGACCTGCTGGCTTCCGACGTGATGCTGCCCGAGATTGAGTCCGGCGACCTGCTGGCGATCCCCGTGGCCGGCGCCTACTGCCCCTCAATGGCCAGCAACTATAACCTGAATCCGCGGCCTCCCATGGTGCTGGCAGCAGACGGCGCCAGCCGCCTGATACGCCGCCGCGAGAGCTACCAGGACCTGATGTACTGCGACGTGGTGTAGGCGCCTTGTTCCACTATCAACCGGTTGCTTGACCCAATGGCCTGGCGCACTCTCGGACAGGACCACCTGCTGGCGCGATTGCAGCCTGCGTTGGAGCAGGGTCGCGAGTCCCACGCCTATCTGCTGACCGGCCCGCCCCACGTGGGCAAGCTCACGCTGGCCCGGGAGATCGCGCAGGCCGTCAACTGCCTGCAGGGGCCCGGCACGCCATGCGGTGCCTGCGTCCAGTGCCAGCGCATCGCGGATGGCGTTCACGCCGACGTGCGGGTGGTCGATATCGAGTTCAGCCGCAAGGTTGAGGACCGGAACACAGTCACCACCATCACCATCGGCGCCATTCGCGAACTGGAACACAGCGTCAACCTCAACCCCTACGAGGGATCCCGCTCGGTCATCATCATTGCCGGGGCGGACACGATGACGGTCGACGCCGCCAACGCGCTCCTCAAGACCCTGGAGGAGCCTCCTCCCGGCGTGCTGTTCCTCCTGCTTACTGACGACGAGGAGTCTCTCCTCTCGACCATCCGCTCCCGCTGCCAAACGCTGCAGCTGCTGCCCATGTCCCGGCATCAGATGACCCAATTCCTCGTCGCACGCCACAGCGTTTCCGAAATCGAAGCCGACCGTCTCTACCGTCTCTCCCGCGGCTGCCTCGGCTGGGCGCTGCAGGCCCTCGAGGACCCGCAGGTTCTCGACCAGCGACAGGCAGACCTTGAGCGGATGCGCGAAACCGTAGCGGCCGGACTCGACACGCGTTTCACCTACGCCAACGAGGTGGCCTCGCTGTTCAGCTCGAACCGGCCCGCAGCCCGGGAGTTGTTGGCCCTCTGGCTCCGCTGGTGGCGCGATCTGCTGCTCGTCAAAGAGGGCGCCGAAGAGTACCTGCACAACGCCGACCAGTCCGACGCCCTCCGCACCCACGCCGCAACGTTGACCACCGCGCAGATCGCTGCGTTCATCCGCCGCCTGATGGACACCCTGACTGCCCTGGACGCCAACGCCAGCCCCCGGCTGGCCCTCGAAACCCTAATGCTCCACGTGGAATAGGGAACTGGTTCATTTGAGATGATCCCCAGAAATAACAAAGCCCGAGATGTCGCTCTTAAATCCTGGCGCTTCCTCAAAGCGGCATCTCTGAAGACGGCTCATGGAATCATTACCCTATCTCTCCTGAGAAAAGGGGCAAGGCCCAAACCTGGAACAAGAACTGCATGGCCGAAGGGGCGAAGGGAAGAACTCCATAGGGATCAAACGGGTCTCTGCATGTACTGCCGCACTAAGCTGACCACTGGGGCATCCCACATCGACCACGTTACTCCCGTGAATCAAGGCGGCACCAACAATCTTGCAAACCTGCAACTACTTTGCCCTGGGTGCAATTTGAGGAAATCCGATCGGAGCGACGCGGAGTTCCGTTACCGGTATCGCAATCTCTTGCCCAGAGATCGTGGCAAGATGCCCGAACGTCGCTTGAAACAGTCTGATTTCCGCGCCGTTACCAGGGCCTCACCGGACGCAGATAGCTACAGGAGATTCAAAGCGGGGGAATATCTGACTTCTACCCAGAAGGTGAGCAGCGGGGCTTTGGCAACGGGCATCGCAATTGCGCTGGCTATATTCGTACCCATCAACCAGGCTGCGACTCCAGAGGACGCAAGCATCTTGCTCATTGTGAGCTTGGCACTGGGCACAGCGGCAGGGCTGGGAGTTAGGCTCAGGGCCAGGTACACAGGAAAAGACCAAGAAGACTGAGGGCTCTACAGGCAATCCCTCGGCGCTCCTATTTGTAGACCGGAATTCCCACTAATGGAGTTAACCCGCGCTTAAAATCTTGCCGGGAATCCTGTCACTCCAGGTTCCACGGAATATAGGGCTTCCAGACTTCGAGGATAGTGCGGTTCTGGAGGATCAGGTACGGGTTGGGGTCCGGAACGCGCGGGACGGTGCGCAGCGTCATCTTCGCCTCTGCGGGGGTGTGCCCAGCCTTGCGCAGGTTGCACCGGTTGCAGGCGGCCACCACATTCTCCCAGGTGTGCGCGCCGTTCTGGCGGCGGGGAATCACGTGGTCGAGCGTCAGGTCCTGGGCCTTCTTGCCGCAGTACTGGCAGGTGAACCTGTCGCGCAGGAACACCTCTTTCTTCGACAGCTTGCGGGGTAGGAAGGGCCGCTTCACCAGGTAGACCAGCCGGATGATTGCCGGGGCCTCAATCTCTCCGGAGACGGTGCGAAGGCTGCCCTCGTGCTGCTCCAGCAACTCAGCCTTACCCTTGCCCACCATCACGATGGCGCGGCGTACGGAGCAGACGTTGACCGGCACGTAGTTCAGATTCAGCACCAGTACTGGTGCGCGTATCAGCACGCTGGGGTCAGGCCGCTCTGCTCTATTCTCGAGCGATGCAGCCACACCATTCACCGGGGCAACCTGAGTTTTCTCAACAACTCTGGCCAATAAACGCGCCTCCCGGTCCGGTTGATGGCTATCCTGTTATATCAATTCACCCGGTTGTACGACTGATTATTAGTAAAGTGCCTTTCCGATCAAGAGAATCAAGCTCATTATAGCGCAAAGACTCCGTGGTCTTGTCATCCAACTGTAATTAGTCGAAATTATCCCTTTAATCGGAGATTTCTATTGACGCGACATATCTGTCCACCCACCCAAGGGGTGCCGTAGCAATGGACGACTCATCTATGGCTCTGCTCACGGATTTCACCGGAATTTGCTGTAGCCCGATCAGCACCACGGCCCAAAAGGTCCCGGTGAACAGCAGCCCCAGCAACACCCCTCCGGCCTTGTTGATCGTGGCGCCCATAGGAATCACTGACACCAGGGACGATGCAATGGTTAACGGTCCGAATACTGCCAGGCTGATGAACGCACCGAACAGCATCATCGCAGCGAAGATCAACAGGAACGCCGCCGCCGTTTGCCCTCTTTCGCTGTCTATGAACAGAGAAAAAGCCGGGCCGATAACTTCGCCAAGTGCGCCGCCAAACCCAATCCCCGCCATTAGGAATAAGAGCGGTAACCATACCCGCATCAGTCCGGCAAACAGGCCCACCACCAAGCCCGAACCCCAGGCAGCCAGCGACAGTGTATCAACCCAATTCACCCTTCCAGTCTACCACGTGTGCTACGAATGCCAGGCAACTAACTATGGATTTCATAGCATATCGTCTTTGGGAAGCGACCTGTCCCCATAGCCACTACATGCCCAGGAGAACTGCTACATAGTGAACAGGGGCGAAGACCATGCTGTTCCGGTGGAGGTCAATTCGCGCCCTTGTTCCGCCCGGAATACCTATTGAATGCGGTTCTGCCTTCTCTTACTCATCATCATTATCGGTCCGGCTACACTGCTTTAGCATCAGGGCAATCGCATCTGCATATCCAGATGGCATTTGCCGCTTGCCAGGCCCCTTGGAATTCGATATTATATGGTCATGTGTTCTATACATAATGCTCTATCCCTGTGCGGGCCTCACTGCGTGCCTGCTGGTGTCAGCCGACAGCCGCAGAAGCATGGCCTGCCCAAACGCCAGGAAAAGCAGGAATGGGACACAATGGGACCGAATTTGAAAATCCTTGTCCCAATTCAGTGCCTCAGATAGGAAATAACGCGAATTTCCGGGCAAAATGGGACAATATGGGAATCTATGGGAACGCGTGGGGAAAATTCTGTCCTATTTTTCCCGCTCAGACGCCTCCTCCACCTCACGTCCACCCGTCCCGGATAGCTGCACTCGATTCCCTGCGCAGACACCGGCTCCCTCCGGCAAAATGCGATTGCCTTGGCTTTGGCATCTAGTGACCTTGACTCGCCTTTCGACAATGGATCTCAACGCCCCGGGCAGCCCGTGAAGGTGTGACAACCGCGGGCTCTTGAATAAAGCCTACGGGCCATTTGAATAGTCCCGTGTCCCGCCAAATGCGACACTATCGGAGAATTATCCCGGGCGACTCGGGAGAGGCTGAGCAAAATCCCTGTCGGGTTCACATTTGAGCACGGGGGCCGGAGCAGGTCTTCACCTTGAATTCAAGGCCCCACGACATCCTGGCGGTTTGAGGACATTTTCAAGGTGGGTGGAGACTTTGGGGGTTTGCCAACAGACAGCAGGCTATTTTCTGGATTCTGCAGTTCGGCGAACCACAGCCAGCACGGCAAGGTACAACGCCGCGAACAGAAATCCTCCCATGACGTCGCTGGGCCAGTGCACTCCCAACCACACGCGGGAGGCACCAACGCCGACGATGAGAAGCCCCAGAGTCGCCTGCACGGCCCGACGCAGAGCCGGACGTTCGTCGAGGACCTCCCAGTCGTTCAAAAGTATGATCAGCGCCCCGAAGAAGGCGGCGGCGAAAACGGAGTGTCCGCTCGGAAAACCATAGCCTGAAACTTCCACCAGGGCCAGGGCACTGTCGGGACGGGGGCGGACTACAAGCTCCTTCAGCCCCAGGTTGACTGCCGGAGCGGTGGCAGCAGACGCTAAAAACACCGCGTCGGTCCATCGCCTTGCCGCCAGCATGCCAGCAACGGCGACGGCTGGGATCCAAGGTAATGCGACACCCAACCCGATGCCGGCTTCGCCAATACCCGATATGACGAGCGCTGCATCGTCAAGCCAGCCGCCGCGCAGCTCTCGCAGTTGCAGCAGCATCCATTCGTCGCCGGGAAAAGTATCGTAGGCTCGGGCGAGAGGCACCACGGCCAACAATGCCGCCGTCGCCACTAGCAGCAACATAAGTCTAATCTGATTCGAGCCAGCGAAGGACCCTGAAACGAGCTGAGGCATTCGCAAAGAATAGCCTCTTTCGGGCCTGCGCGCTCCATAAATCCCCGATGTTATAATCGTCAAACAATGATTCTGACCATCGCAATTGACGGCCCAGCCGCCTCGGGCAAGACGGTCGTAGGCCGTGAACTCGCTCGACGCTTGGGCTATTGGTTCTTGGACACGGGCGTGATGTACCGGGCCGTTACCTGGCTGGCGTTGGAGGAAGGTATTTCGCCTGACGACGCCGACGCCTTGGGCGCTCTGGCCAAGGCCGTACAGGTACATCCAGCTTCAAAGGACGGCGATTCGGTGAAGGTGGCGGGACGCCAGGTGGGGTCCGAGTTGCGCGAGACGCACGTGGATAGCAACGTCTCAAACGTCTCCCGGCACCCTGCCGTACGACGCGCCCTGGTGGAACAGCAAAGAGTCTACGCGGCCTCGGTGGTCGGTCGGAGAAACGGCGCTGACCCAGTGCCCGGCGGGACAGGCATAGTTATGATTGGCCGCGACATAGGAACCGTTGTGCTCCCCGACGCCGGGCTTAAGGTGTTTCTCACCGCCTCGACGCAGGAGCGAGCCCGTCGCCGCTCTCAAGAAATGCGGGAACGCGGTCATGCCGCAGACTCCGCGGCAGTCCAGAGGGAAATAGAGGCCCGCGACGCCATCGACTCCTCACGGGATGACTCCCCGCTGCGCCCAGCCGACGATGCCTGGCAACTCGACACCAGCAGCCTGAGCGTCGATGAGGTAGTGGACTCTATCATCAGGCGGGCCACGGGTAACTGATGGCCTCTGAAAGAGCCACCATTCTTTATCGTCTGGGCCGCCCCCTGGCCCGGTTTTGTTTCGGGACGTTTGGTCGCATGGACATTATCGGCAAGGAAAACGTTCCTCCCCATGGTCCGGTGATCCTGGTGTGCAACCACCTCGCCTTCACCGATCCTCCACTGCTGGTTGCCGCAATTCCCCGCCCACTGCACTTCTTGGGTAAACGGGAACTGTTTGGTAACCCGATCGGCAGATTTCTAATGCGCGGGTTTCACGTCTTCCCATACGATCGCGCCACCGCCAGCACCGAAACGATGCGTACACTGTTGGGACTGCTGGACCGGGACCGAGTAGTGGTTGTGTTTCCGGAGGGCACCCGAAGCAAAAGCCATGCTCTGCAGGAGGCCCAGCTGGGAGTGGTCTACTTGGCCCTCAAGTCGCAAGCTACCATCTTGCCAGTCGGAGTGACCGGCACGCAGAAAATGAGGGGTTGGCGGATGCCAATGCCGATGTGTCGCCTGACCGCGAACATCGGCCCTCCCTTCACCCTGCCCTCAGTGGAGGGTCGCACCCCGCGACCGGTGATGCAGAGCATGTTGCGCATGATTATGGAGCGAGTGGCCTTGCAGTTGCCGCCCGAGTTTCGCGGGATATACGATCCAACGGGAGGCAGGTCATACGAAAATCAGGAAGTTTGGAGCAATTAAATGCAGCAGGCATCCAAGTTCGGAATCTATCTGAACGACGGGGAGATGAAGGTCGTCCGCATCAATTCCCCCTACTGGTTCCCTGAGGAACCCGACTGGGTATTCCTGACGCCGGAGGTGAATGCCACGCTGCTGAGCATCAGGGGACTGGCCCAAGAGCAAGGGCTCAGCTCCGACGCCGACGCCATAACCTGGGGCACGATACCAATGCGGGAAGAATAGAGGGCCCATCGGGCGATTTCCGAAGGACCCTGTTTCACTGTTCTGGGGAAAAGTCCGCCGCCGAGTGCAACTGAACCCAGCTAACTGGCGGCGGCGGATGCTTATGCTGACTAGCCCTTGAATTCGGGCATCACTTCCTCGGCAAAAATGCTGAGCTGTTCCTTGAATACCTCCAGGGGCATGCCCATGACGGAACCAATGTTGACCCGCTCGACGCCAGGATAGTTTTCCTCGGCCTTCTTGAGAGCCTCGACAGCCTCATCAGCCGGGCCACAGATCCAGCCGCCGCCCTCGACGGCTTCCTCCAGCGTTGGAAGTTTGACGCCCCTCGAACGCCCGCCAGCGGCCACCGCGTCGATCTGATCCTGGTTCAGTGGCATCAGGCCCAACGGCGCGGCGAATTTCATCGCCTCCTCAAAGTAGGGCTTGGCTTTCTCAATCGCTTTTTCCTTCGTTTCGGCAAGGAACATGCGGAAACCCAGGGCAGCGCCTTCACCCAACTGCGTTTCACGACCGACATCCAACTGGGCTTGCTGGTACATCCGCATGCGTTCGCCCAGGGTGGGCTCCGGTGTGTTAGCCAGCAAGGGCTTGATGCCCATCCTGGCCATGAACTCGACTCCCCGCGGGTTCCCGCTGACCAGAGGCTGCCAGATCTCCACCGGCCGGTTTAGCGGGCGGGGCACCAAGGTCAGCCTCTCCAGTTCATAACCCCTGTAGGGCACCCTAGCCGGAATCTGGAAGTGCTTACCCTGGTGGGAGAAGGAGTCCTCATTGAAGGCCTTCACCATTACTTCAATTTGCTCTTCGAAAAGTTCGCGATTGGCGTCGGAGTCGCGCATGGGTGCGCCAAAGGTCTCGACTTCGCGGGTGTGATAGCCCCGGCCCACGCCGAAGACGATCCGGCCCTTGGACAGGATGTCCGCCATTGCAAAGTCTTCAGCCAGGCGGAGCGGATGCCACATGGGGGTGATATTGAAGCCGCAGCCATACTTAAGGGTCTTGGTCTGCGTGGCCAGATACAGACCCAGCATCAGCAGATTCGGAATACCCTCGTAACCCTCTGGCTGAAAGTGATGTTCGGCCATCCAAAATTCGTCATACCCACTGGCCTCGAGGTGCTTGGCTATCTCCAGAGCCCAATCGTAGGTCTCAACCAGCTTCTCATTGGAATACCAGCGATCGTTGGCCGGCGTACCGTCAAATCCCAAATTGTCATCAACAACGTGCCCGGCGTAGGAAGCGGAGAAGTTCGTAAACATATTTGCTCTCGACTTTGGAATTTAGGAATTCGGCAGCCAAATGTCCGTATTTCAGAGGCATCTGGTTTCGCCACATAGCATTTCAGATCTTTCTAGTTACGATGTGGTTCTTACTCCCGAACTTGGCTGGGAGCGGGATTGTACAGCTCCAGGCCGATGGTAGCCGGAAAAACGCGGGCCAATTCTTCGACGGTCCACTTGCCATCCTTCTGAATAGTCTTAACGGCCTCGGGCTGGTTGAGCAGGTTGACAAGGCCCTCGGTTACGTGGAAAACCTGGCCGTTGACATGCTGTGCTTCGTCGGAGGCCAGCCAGGTTACCATGGGTGCAATGTCGTCGGCCCCGCCACGCATTGTAACGCTGGCCCCGGTACTGATGCCCCGGGCGGCGCGCAACTCGCGGGCCTCGTCTGGGATGCTGGTAGTCATTCGGGTGGCTGCGCTGGGCGAAATGGAATTGGCAGTCACGCCATAACGTCCCATGTCGCGGGCCACTACGCGGGTGAACCCTGCGATGCCATCCTTGGCCGCGCCGTAGTTGGCCTGGCCCGAGTTTCCATACAGCCCGGAGGTGGAGCTGAAAGTTATGATTCGTCCGGAACGCTGCTGGCGGAAAAGCACGGAGGCGTTCTTGACCACCGAGAAGGTGCCCTTGAGATGAACGGCGATTACGTCGTCCCACTCCTGCTCGGTCATGTTGAACACCATGCGGTCTCGCAGGATGCCTGCCACGGTGACCACGACGTCCAGTTTGCCGAAGCTGTCCAGGGCGGTCTGGATGATCTTCTCGCCTCCCTCCATCGAGGCTACGTTCTCGGTGCAGGCAACGGCTTCGCCACCGCCCTCCCTAATCTCCGAAACCACGATTTCGGCCACAGACATGTCCGCGCCAGAGCCGTCCACGTTTACACCCAAGTCGCAGACTACGACCTTGGCGCCCTCTTCGGCCATCAGGCGGGCAACGCCCCGCCCAATACCGCGGCCGGCCCCAGTAACAATTGCCACCTTGTCTTTCAGCAGGTTCGCCATTCCATCGCCTCTTCTTTGCCAGCGGGGAATCCCGCCTTAGTATCTATACTGCGGGGAATCCCTCATTTCCGCCCGGGAGGGGAGGTGCAGCCCGCTGTACTTTGCCGACTCGCCTGGTCAGTCAGCACGCTCCCAGAGGAGTACCACTGTCAGGTCGGCCCGCGACCCCTTGATGGGCATAGTGCTCAGCTGGAGTCTTCCATTATCCGCAAATTCGAACTTTCTGATCTGACGCTCACCGATCCAGTTTGGGAAGAAGCTTCCCTCCACCTGGTGGATCATCAACCCTTCAGATTCATCCACATCGTAGCTTCCGTAGTAGGCCACATAGCCCTCGAATGCAGCCCTTACCTCGTCATTGCTACCCTTGAGCAGATTACCCGTGGCGAAGCAAGGCCTCCCTGGGGCCATAATCTGGCCTGCGAAAATACCCTTGCCGTCATACAGCAATATCCCGTCAGGCTTCTCACCGTAAGGGAACGACACGCGCCCGTCGGACCAGCGCCCCTCACAAGCAAGGAGCCGCCAAGTTCCATGGAACTGCTCACTGACATTAACCATCAGCCTGCACCACCTTGCTGCGGGGCGGTTTCCGGCTACTCCCTGGGCGGCGTTGGCGGAGCGGGGTTTGTGATGCCTGCGGTCAGCACATCACGGGCCAGAGGAGCCAGCGTTTCCATGTCCCAGTGCCCCGACGGTTCGTAGATGGAACGCTGTGGGCGAGGCTGCGACATCAGGGAAACCGTGTCCCCGTAGACCAAGAAGGTCTGGCCATTAACATTGGCGGCGTAGTCGCTGGCCAGATAGCAGGCGAAAGGCGCGATATGGCTCGGGTCAAGCTCGTTCAGTATATCCTCACCCGGGATAGCGGCGACGCCGCTACGGGCGCGAATTTCGGCTGCGCTATCTGGGATATCGCCAATCATCCTGGTGTTGGCCCGCGGAGCAATTGCGTTGGCCGTTACCCCGTAGCGGCCCATGTCCTTGGCAACCACTTTGGTGAACCCCGCTATACCGGACTTCGCTGCGCCGTAGTTGGCCTGGCCAGAATTTCCGATCAAGCCGGACTCGGAGGAGAAGGTGATGATCCGGCCGGAACGTTGCTGCCGGAACAAGATGCAAGCATGTTTCACCACGGTGAAGGTGCCCTTGAGGTGGACAGCTATCACATCGTCCCATTCCTGCTCGGTCATGTTGAAGACCATTCGGTCCCGCAGGATACCAGCGCAGGTCACGACGATATCCAACCTGCCGAAGTTGTCGACAGCAGTCTGAATGATCTTCTCTCCTCCCTGCATGGAAGTCACTGATTCCATGCAGGGAATGGCCTCTCCTCCGGCCGCCCGGATTTCCTCGCATACCTGGGCGGCGACGGAGTTATCCTGGCCGGACCCGTCTACATTGACGCCTGGGTCGACAACCACCACCTTGGCGCCTTCCGCCGCCATCTCCAGGGCTATGCCCCGGCCTATGCCTCGGCCCGAGCCAGTTACTACCGCCACCTTGTCCGTAAGTGAATCAACCAAAGTTATACCCCTGGGTTTTGATATTTTTGTGGTTTGGTCTCTAACCCGGCACTAGCCTCTGGGAAGGGAGACCGTGGCGCGCCCTGGGGTGGTGCGCTGGCCCTCCTCATTCTCCAGCCAGATTTCGCAATCGACCAAATACTCGCCGTTGTCCTCATATTTGCTGGTAACCACACCGCGGGCGGTTATGGGACGCCCGGGTATATCCATGCCCCGGTACTGGCAGGACAGGCGACGCAGATTTCCGTGGGGACCCATCCAGTCAGTTACCAAGGACCCGAGGAAAGCGTTCTTGAGGGCACCGTGTATGATGATGTCCTCCAGCCCGGTGCCCTGGGCGAAATCCTTGTCATAGTGGATCTGGTAGTAATCGCCGGAAGCCCCCGCGTATTTGACCAGTTGCTGGCTTGAAGGATGGCGCACCATCGGCCCGATCTCGAATCCTTCGTCAATTTCGTCCCAAACGATCTGATCTGCCATGGTTCAACCTCCGAGTGTATTCCTGGCCAAGTTCAATGAAACCAGCGGCCCACCTGCTCCGTTTTTCAGAGAGAACAGAGGCCCCGATTTCAGTAGCGAATCGAGGTGCTGGTCTGCGTCGCCACCACCTGATCAAACTGATTAGAGTAGGTGATGACAATGGTGTAAATGAGCATCAGACCAATCCGGCCGTTTCGCTCGTTCAAATCCTCAATTCTGGAGACTGATGAGATGCGGTCACCGGGTCGTACGGGCACGAAGTATTCCCACTCGCTGCCCCCGTCTAACAACCGATCAAAAGGCACGTCAAACGGCAGTTCTGGGCGTGCCGTTACCATAGACCGCAGGAACGTGGGAGGCGCGATCAGCCCGCCGTGGTGGGAATCACGCGCGGCGACCTCGTCGCTGTAAAGGGGATTCTCGTCCCCAATGGCCTCAGCGAACTTAAGGATTGCGCCCTTCTCCACTTCCACGATCTTGGGTGCGCTCTCGCACCCGATGGCCTGCTGGCGCATTTCCTCGGTCAAAAACGAAGAGGCGCTAGACACTTGAATACCCCCTTGATGCTATACCGATCCTCGATTTACTGAATGCCGGTGGTTGAGACAACCCCCAAGAGCATTCAGCCCTGACAACATTCCGTCGACAAGCCGCGAGTCTATCGGCGCTCGGGAAGAGTGTCAAGGTCGAAACCCATTCATGAAACGGCTGAATTGATACCGAAACCGTGTTGAACGCAGGCGTAACGGCAACCTTATTTGCTCAATTATTGCGCGCATTTCTCCAGTAATTTCCAGAAGGCGCGACGAAACAGTACTGTCATCAAAAGGCCCATGCGGCGCCTCTACGCGCCCAGGCCACGCTGCATGCCGCGCAGATACCCAGCTTGTCCGCCGTGCTGGTTGACCTCCCAGATGAGCATGCGGAACATCGTCGACAAGGGAATTTCGCTTCCCTGGCGATTGGTCATCATCGTTGAGGTCAAAGAATCGTCGTCGTGCTCTGTCAGGAAGCCCAGGAAATTGTCGCGGGCGGCGGCGGCATACTCCACCAGCAAAGCCTTGTCAGGGCAGTGCCAGTTGGCAAGATCGACGGCGCTGTAACCAAAACCTACATCCATCGCCTCAGAACTCTTGCCCAGTCGCTCCGCCCATTCCCGTTCGTAGAGTTGCGGCTGCTTGCGGGCCAGGGATTGCGTCCACATATCCAGCGCGCGCCCGTAGTGCCAGACTATGAACCCTATGGAGTGACACTGGTCATTGGGCCGATATTCGATTTCGGCCTGAGACAGCCCCTCCAAATAACGCTCCAGCCATTCCCAGTTGATTTCAATGGACTCCCTGATAAATTCCTGAAGTGCCATCGTCCACACCTCCGCTTAAATTATCCGGCAGCCATGGTTGCTACTGAAACATTCTAGCGGTTTCGGGGTTCCATGGGCACAACACAAAGATAGGGAATGGGAAGCGCGAACTGTGCATAGGGAATCAAAGAGGGAAAGAGCTGTTACTGCGGTCGCTTTCAGGGCTATAGCGTCTTCAAGCCTGGAATCTCATTTCGCTGTCACTCGCCCCTTGCCAAGCCTGTGCTTTTTATATAACATATGTTCTATATATATAACAGGTGGCAAACAGAACCCGACTGACATCCCGGTGGGCCTGCTTTTAACTAAACCAAAGCCAAGGTGAAATGCGCATTTGATAGAGTACCTGAGGACGGGGGGACTGACTTCAACCTGCGGACTGGAGAGCTTTACTTGGCAGCGCTGCCCTGCTCTCATCATTTCAGAAATGTAGATCCCACCGTGGCTTTAGTTTAGTGGCCAGCCCGGAATGGCGGAAATGATCGGAAATGAGTGGAATAACAAAAAAACAGCCCCTGCAAACCTGCAATGCCAACTCCTCCCCCCAACCTGCTGAGCTGCTGAAATCAAGACGCGATTGCCCTGCGGTCGCTTTGATCAGCACCCGGATTAACTGCGGCTTATGCTAAAATCGGAGCGAAAATTCCTTGCCGGAGGATAGTTTTGCAGTTTGGTTTCTACTTGCCAAACAGCGGCGAAGGTGCACAGCCCGACGCCCTGGCCAGCATAGCCCAATTGGGCGACCAGTTGGGATTCTACTGCATGGTCGCCCCCGACCACATACTGATGCCACGACAGGTGGGCTCAGTCTACCCATACAGCATCACTGGCAGCATCCTCGCTGGCGGCAACTCTGGCGCAGGCGAGTGGCCGGAGCAAATCACGACATTGGCCTTTCTGGCAGGCGTCACCGAGAATATCCGGCTGGTTACCAGCGTGATGATCGTTCCTTATCGCAATCCGCTGCTCTGCGCCAAAATGCTGGCCACGCTGGACATGTTGTCCAAGGGCCGTCTGATCGTCGGCGCCGGCGTTGGGTGGATGGAGGAAGAGTTCGAATTGCTGGACGCTCCGCCCTTCGCGGAACGCGGGGCCGCCACCGATGAATATCTTCGAGCGTTCATCGAACTCTGGACCGCGGACAATCCCAGTTTCGACGGCAAACACGTCCAGTTTTCGGACATAATCTTCCTGCCCAAACCGGTGCAGACTCCCCATCCACCCATCTGGATCGGGGGACAGAGTCGTGCCGCCCTGCGCCGCGCCGCCCGCTTGGGAAACGCGTGGCACCCTGTGGGGGCAATCCCTGCCGCCCCGCTGGAGCCTGAGGAACTGGCCGAGAACCTTGCATACCTGCACCGGCACGCCGAACGGGCGGGGCGCGACCCCGCCAACATCCAGGTGTCGATGAAGGCCCCTCTATATGACGCGGCCAGCGGCACGGATGGGAATCGACGCCGATTCTCCGGTCCGCCCGAGGCAGTGCTGCAGGATATTCAGGCCTATTCAGACGTGGGTGTAACCCACCTGATATTCGACTTTCGCAGCCCCCACCACGCAGAGACGGAGGAGCGAATGGCTCGGTTTTCCGAAGAGGTGATGACGGCCACGAGCTAACCGGAAAGAGACCCCACTACATTTGAAAGAGTCAGACAGGGTGAAGGCGGTTCCTGGTAGGAGCAGCCCCTCTCACCCGCATCTATTCCCCCTGACGGGGTACTCGGAGGGGCAAGACCTTGGAGACATTGGACGATCGTTTCAATCGAGGGCAAGAAATGCGCAGGCGGCTGGCTGGCGGCAACTCCAGCCATTACGCTCTGCCGGGCATCGACCAGCTGGCTCCGGACCTTAAGCGCATAGTCGACGAGGCCCTGTGGGGATCGGTCTGGACAAGGCCGGGACTGGAAATGGAAAGCCGCTGCATGTGCACCGTCGCCGCTCTCACGGCCCTGGGGCAGATGCCATTGCTGCGCCGCAACATAGAGCGTGCATTGAACTTGGGAGTAACTCCCGACCAGATTGTGGAGGTCGTGATTCAGATGACCTTCCTGGTGGGGATCCCGTCAGTGGAATCAGCAATGAAATTGACCAAGGATATCTTCGAGGAACAGGGCATCGACTACACCCCTACACGGGTATACGACACAGACCGGACCGTAGAGCAACTGCATCAGAACGGCCTCCGCATCTATGACGAACAGATGGGCGAGCCTCCTCTTTATCCGGTGGATGATCCAAATTCACTGGAGATGGAAGCCCAGAAGTTCATTGAAGAATATCACTGGGGCGCCATCCACGACCGACCTGGCCTGGACTCCAAAAACCGAGCCCTCTGCAGCCTGTCGGCCATGGCAGTTCAGGGCCAGTACGACCGCCAGATCCGCCGGTTAATCGAAGGAGCCCTCCACGTGGGCGCGGCGCCGCAGGAAATTATGGAGGTGTTCTTCCAGTTGGTTTTCTACGGCAGCTATACTAACTCCCGTACCGCTATGCGGGTAGCCCGTTCGGTGTTTGTGGAGCAGGGCCTGATATCGCAGGATCCAGACTGAGTCGCTTCGTACCCCACTGACCATTCGCCAATCAACCAAGGCGCTGACATACAGGACACCGGAGGGATGATGAAACTCCGCTTGGACGACGGAACAGAACTGTTCTACACGGTGGACGATTTCACCGATCCGTGGACGGAGCCCGAGACCGTGCTCATGCACCACGGGATGGCCAAGAATCACAAGATGTGGTTCGGATGGGTGCCCACTATCGCCCGCCACTACCGGGTGATTCGGATTGACATGCGGGGAATGGGCCAGTCGGATGTGCCGGAGCCTGGCTACCCATGGTCGCTGGACAACTTCACCAACGATCTGGGAGAGGTCGTGGAGAAACTGGGGCTGCAAAAGTTTCACCTAATCGGTGAAACGGTGGGTGGTTCTATCTCCATGAACTACTCGACCCGTCACCAGGAGCGGTTGCTCTCGCTGACCGTTTGCACCTCTCCCACCAGTTTCGACTCCCACCATCAGGAGAGCGCCGAACTGATCGAACGGGAGGGGATCGAGGCTTGGGTGGACGACAGCATCGGACGTCGACTGGACCCCGACCTGGTGCCTCCGGAATACATTCGCTGGTACGCCGACCAGATGAAAGCTACCCCGGCCCACATTGTGCAAGGCTTCCAGGCCAACGCTGGTGGAGACCTGGGCCCGTCCCTCAGGAACGTCCAGACCCCCGTGCTGGTTTTGGCTGCCGCCAGCCTGCGAGAGGAAGTGCTCGGTGACTTCCGCGGGGCGGCCGACCTGTTCCCCAACGGCAAGCGGGTGGTGTTCCCCGGCATAACCGGATTCGTGCAGCACATCATACCGACAGCCTGTGCCCGGGTGTGGCTCGACTGGGTGCGGACCCTGTAACCTGTGGCTTTCTGGGTCCGCAGGAGGCGCCGGTCCCGCCGTCGCAGGATTGCTGCCGTATTGCTGGCGGGAATTTGGCTACGCCAGCGCCGCCGAGAACTCGACTACAACCTGATTTTCCTCCGGCTCCTTTCGGGAAGGGACCCAGAAACAGGCGACCCATGGGTCTGGCTGGACCCCGGATTCGCCGGTGCCCCCCTTCGGTTTGCCATCCAGGCAGTTGTGGCCACCATCGTGATGCTGGCTATTTTGGCCTTTGTCAACTCCCTGTCCTCCGCCGCCATCGCAGCGGGTCTCGCCTCCAGCGTTGTGGGAATGTTCGTTAGCCCGTCCAACCGGACGGCAAGGATCCGCTCAGTGGTCGGAGGCCACGGTGTGGCCTTGATACTGGGATCGGGGTTTTCCGCCTTCCTGTTCCTGGCGCCTGTCGAAACGTATCTGGGCGACAGGTCGATCCTGCTGAATCTGTCCCTGGCCCTGGCGGTCGGCCTTTCCATGTTGCTGATGGCCATCACCAACACCGAGCACCCACCTGCCGCGGGTACCGCCATCGGTATGGCTACTCGAGAGTTTGATATCCTGATATTTCTGAGCATTATCGGGGCCGTGGTCATGCTTGCCCTAATCAAGCTGGTCTTCCGCCCACACATCCGGGACCTGACTTGAAAGTCGGGCATCAGCGCCAACAGATACTACAGCCGTACCTCAACAGGCCGAACCACCAACCGCATAGCACAGCCAGCGGCCTACACCCTCCGTCTGACTCAAGTACCAATCAGCACATAAGCGAGACCCAGCATCAAGGAGTCGCACCATGCCCGAAGCCCTTGCTCGCACTTATGCCCGGTTCGTTGCCGGGCTGGACTATTCCCAGATACCCGCATCGGCAGTGGACAAGCTGAAGGCGTCGCTATTGCACGCCACGTTCGTATCTTTGGTTGGCGCCCAGACGGCCCACGGGAAGGCTGCCATCGAGCTGATTAAACAAGAGGAAGCCAGCAACTCTGGTGCTACTGTCCTTGCGGACGGCTCCCGGGCCACCCGCAGCGGCGCAGCCTTCGCCAACAGCAAGCTGATGCACGCCACCAATCAGACTGATTCGTACCGGATGCTGATTCACCCCGGTCCCTGTATCATCCCGGCGGCGCTCGCTACAGCGGAGATGTCCGGCGCTACTGGCCAGCAGGTTCTGGCAGCAATGGCCGCAGGCTACGAGGTGGAGGCGCGCATCGCTGGCGATTTCATCCCCACGACTCAGGCGCGCGGGTTTCGTTGCAGCCCGGTATACGGCACACTGGGCGCGGCAGTAACCACCGCAAAACTGCTGGATCTGAACGAGGACCAGACGGTCACCGCTCTGGCATTGGCCTGCACCTTTGCCGGCGGGACGACGGAAGGGCCGCGGGTGAGCGGGCGGGAGATCCTGTATCACG
The DNA here is from genome assembly GCA_965262865.1 of Dehalococcoidia bacterium. Lineage (GTDB taxonomy): Bacteria > Chloroflexota > Dehalococcoidia > Lucifugimonadales > UBA3495 > VXOI01. Next base: position 2,093,140 of record OZ253565.1, on the reverse strand, counting down.
AGCCCAACGCAACCCGGAGCGGCATAATGGCAGCGCTCCTGGCCCGCGAGAATCTCCGAGGCTCTGAGACCTGCCTGGAGGGTGATGCGGGTTTCTACAACGGCTTTGTTGGAAATAACCGAGGAGATCTCTCTTACACATTCTCTTTCAACCCGCCCGGCGATGGTGGCCCCGGCTCCACCGCACTTGCGCACACCGTCGAAGAGTTGGGCGACCGCTGGGAGTTGATGCATGTCACGCCCAAGATATACCCGACAGCCGGATACAACTGTCCGGTCATCGAGCTGACCACCCGTATGAGAGCCGCGCACGATATCGCCCCCGAGGACGTGGAGCACATAACAGTTGAAATGAACTGGCTGGAGACCACCTACCCATCGCCAGCATTCCCCAACACTGACCGCAGAATGCCGGGGGTCGGCAGCACCCACTACTTCACCGCATACACCTGGACGCACGGCAGCTACCCGCCACTCAGACAGCGCCTCGATCCCGGCATTGATTCCGCCGACTTCGACCGGCAGGTAATGGAACTGCAGGAACGCGTCGAGGTAACCGGGCAGCGGACTCGCGGCTCCTTCGCTCCACGAATTACCGTACGCACCCGATCCGGCGATGAAGTCAGCGACGAGTTCCGAGGCGACGAGCTAATGTGGGACTTCGCTACCGAGCGGGCAAGGTTGGGTGAGCTGTTTCCACAGATGGACTGGCCTACCCGAAAGCTGGATGGCCTCGTAGCTGCGGTGTCCGCCATCGACAACGCATCGAATGTGTCGGAAATGGTCGCGTGCTGCGTGCCTGATTAGAACTAAACAGATCAGCTGAATTCTCAATCAGCGTCTCCCCTACCTCACCATCCAAGATTAGGAGCGTCAAATGGACCTGGGACTGGAAGGAAAGACTGCCATCGTTACGGGCGGCAGCAAGGGCATCGGGCGGGCGACCGCGCTGTCCCTGGCGCAGGAGGGGGTGGATGTCGCCATCTGCGCCCGCGGAGTGGAGGAGCTGGAAGACGCCGCCGCTGACATCCGCGCCCAGACAGGCCGCCGCGCGCTGGCCGTGAAGGCCGACACCGGCGAACCCGACGACATCAAGAACCTGGTCGCCGCAACGGTCGCTGAGCTGGGGGGCGTTGACATCCTGATCAACAATGCAGTCAACTCCACCGCCGCGCCATTCATGGAACTGGCCGACGAGGACTGGCTCAACCACATCAACGTCAAGGTAATGGGCTACGTTCGCTGCGCCCGTGAGTGCATTCCCCATATGAGGCAAAGGGGCGGAGGGCGCATCATCAACATTGGGGGAATGGCCGCACGGCAATCCAACCCACTGACCAACAGCAACGGCGTCACCAATGCCTCCGTCTCCAACATGGCCAAGAACCTCGCCGATCAGGTCGCCTCGGATGGCATCCTGGTCAACTGCATTCACCCGGGCACCACCCGCACGCCACGCCAGACCATGATCTTGGAGCGGCAGGCGCGAGACGCCAGCATCACGGTGGAGCAGGCCGAGGCACGGGCGATTGCAGGCATTCCCATCGGCCGCATGGTGGAGCCGGAAGACATCGCCGACCTGGTCCTGTTCCTTGTTTCCGACCGCGCCGGGGCCATCACTGGCCAAACCATCGGCGTGGAAGGCGGCGCAGTCCGTGCCATCAACTACTGACGGGGCTCTTGTGCAATCGACACGCAATCGGCGCTCCCGGGTTATTCCCACCTTCGCCGCGATAAGACCACTGTGGGTGCGGTTCCCAGCGATCGTTGTCCTGTGGCTGCTCGTTATCGCGATGGCCTGCCGCGATGCTGGGGCGATTGTCCCGCCAACGGAGGAGTTCGGCGGACCAGAGTTCGCTGCGGTGGTGCTGACCAGTGATATGGCCGTGGGCAGGGATCGACTGACCTATGGCGTGGTTTCCCGCGAGGGACCTCCTCTCCAGGCAGAGAGCGCCACGGTGCGGACGTACTATCTACCTCCCAGCTCTGATACCAGGGAACCACGTGAAACGCTGACAGCCAAGTTCGAGGCATGGCCCTTTTCATCCGGGGTATTCTCCGTAGCCGCGGAGTTTGACGTTGCAGGCTCCTGGGAATTAGAGACGGAATTCACGTCCATTGACGGTCAGGAAGTGATCGCCAAGTCGGCCTTCACGGTCAAGGAGGTGAGCGACACCCCGGCCGTAGGATCCCCGGCCCCGACCAGCGTTACACCCCTCGCGACCGACGTTGCTGACATATCGCACATAACCACCGCGAGTAAACCTGACCCTGCGCTTTACGCCATCTCAATAGACGAGGCAATCTCCGCGGGGAAGCCCCTCGTGGTCTGCTTCTCCACACCCCGCTATTGCACCACCGGCACGTGCGGTCCCCAGGTGGAACAGCTGAGCAGCCTGCAGCAACACTACGATGGCCGCGCCAACATCATCCATGTGGAGGTCTACAAGGACCCCCATCTGGTTGAGGAGGGAGACCGTCCGGGCCGGGATGACGCAGTTGACGCGGTCGTGGAGTGGGGGCTTCCCACTGAGCCATGGACCTTTGTCGTGGACGCTGACGGCATCGTGCGAGCCAAGTTCGAGGCATTCACCTCCACTGAGGTGATAGAAGAGGCGCTGCTTGAGGTGCTCAATTAAGCGGCTGGCTCGCCGGGGACAATCTCTACGTTCAAGGGCATTTGGGCATCTCCTCATCTTGGTCGTGGTTTGCTGCCTTTGTGTTGGTATGGCGGGCTGCGTTGACTCGCCGGACGCGGTGCGAGGGGTGATCGTCGAGGTCGTTGACCGCAACCTGGCGGAGATCGAATCGCTCACCATCCGCGACGACGACGGGCGGGTCTGGACGTTCGCCACGGTAGAGGCGCTGGAAAAGAACGGGGCGCATCTCAGGCTGCACCAAGTACTGGGCCAGACTATCGAGGTGCAGTTCGAGGAGCGGGATGGCGGCCTGATCGCAACGGGCCTCCGCGATTGATCCGGGGCAACTGAACCTAAAGTCGCCCCTCCTGTTAGGTTGTCAGTTCCGGAACGTACCTCAAGTGCTGGATATTCAGCTGAACCGGAACACGCGCACCGCCAGCAGCGCGGTGGCAACTGCCCAGGCACCGAGGGCCGCGAGCTGCGGCCATGTCTCCCACAGTGGGGCGCTGTTGATTCCCACCTCGCGCAGGGCGTCCAGCATGGGCGTCAGGGGCAGGGCCAGCGCAGCGTACGGGAGTAGCCAGGGCAGCGAGGCGGTGGAGAAGAACGTACCCGCCAGGAACATCATCGGCAGGGCGACGGCGTTGCCCATGCCGGAGGCGGCGGCCGGGCTGCGGGCCCAGGCCGACAGGATGAAGCCGATGTTCAGGAACACGACGGTGCCCAGCAGGACGATGAGCAGCACCCAGCCCAGGCTGCCGTGGACATCGCCTCCGAATACGAACACCCCCACCGCCAGGATGATGAGCGCCTGCACCATGGCCAGCAGCAGGTGGGCGATGATCTCGCCGGCGAAGAACTTCCACACTGGGAGAGGCGTTGCCAACAGCCTCTTGAGCACCGCCTGATTTCGGTAGGTGCTGATGCGCACGGCGATGGAAATGATGCTGTTGGTCATTATGCCCAGCCCCAGTAGGCCGAGCAGCACAGTGTCGAAGTAGTCGACCTCCGGAACGTCAATGACCTCCGACTCAACCAGGTGTTCCGGCACGATGGGCTGTCCGTCGGACCGCAGCTCGATGACGAGGCTGTGTACCGCACCCTCTACAAGCTGGTTCCGTTCCGGGTTCCGGGTGGCGTAGACGAGCGTCACCGGCTCGACGGCGCCGTTCCGGTTTTCTGCCGCAGGGTCGTCGAGACCCTCGGGGATGAGCAACAGGTAGCCGAGGTCCCCGTCAACCAAACTCTGCCGCGCCTTATCCAGTCCGCCGGCAGCTTCCAGGTCCAAGTGATCCGGGTCCACGTCCTCCAGCTCAAGGAATGTAATGCCGTTCACCCGCTCCCTGAGCAGCTCCGCCCTGGGGCCGCCAGAGTAGTCGGCAACCGCCAAGCCGGAGGGAGTGACCCCACGAAAGTCGAACAGTCCGAAGACAACCACCAAGAGCAACGGAAAGATCAGGGCCCAGAAAAGGCCCTGCCGGTTCCGGGCCATCATCTTGAGGTTGGCCAGGGTGATTGCCAGCAATGAAATCCTCTGCCGTTACGCCGCGAACTAGTGCCGCGTCAGTTCGATGAACACGTCTTCCAGGGTTACCGGCGTGATTTCCAAGTTCTCGAGGGCCACGCCGCTCTGGGTCACGCGGTCCAGCAGGTCCTGAAGGGCCGCGGGGGAGCCGTCCAACCGCAGGAAGCATTCGTTGCCGTCAGTGATGGGGGGCACTCCGCCATTCAAGTGCAGGGACTCCAGCTGCTCTCCGGTTAGCGGGGCAGCAGTCACCAGCTTCACTGCGTAAGACGCTTCGATACGGTTCACGAGCTCCCTGGGCGAACCGCAGTCCAGTAGTTTGCCATTGTTAATGATGGCCACCCGGTCGCAGTTCTCCTCAGCTTCTTCCATGTAGTGAGTGGTCACGATGACGGTCGCACCCGCCTCGCGAATTTGGCGGACCAGCTCCCACAGATTGCGCCGGGAGAGCGGGTCGAGGCCAGTGGTGGGCTCGTCGAGTATGACCAGTTCCGGGTTGTTTACCAGGCTGGCGGCCAGGGCAAAGCGCTGCTGCTCGCCACCGGAGAGTTGGCGCACCCGGCGGCGGGCCATGCCGGCGAGCCCCACCCGCTCCAGCAGCTGCGCGGGCGCGAGGCGGCGGGGGTAGAAACTGCCGATGAGCGCGAGTATTTCGTGGAGAGTGAGGTATTCGTAATAGGAGGACGCCTGCAGCTGAACGCCGGTGCGGGCCTTGATCTCGCGTGTCCGGGTGGCAGCGTCCATTCCCAACACATTCACGGATCCAGAGTCGGCCCGTTGCAAGCCCTCCACAATCTCGAGCGTGGTGGTCTTGCCTGCCCCGTTTGGACCAAGGAGTCCAAATATCTCGCCGCGCTCGACGGAAAAGGAAAGATGGTCCACGGCGAGGACATCGCCATAGCGCTTGACCAGTTCTTCCACATGCACGGCCTGGGACATTGCAGCTAGAAATCATATCACAGCGGCGTATCGGCCCTCCTACTGTCTGGCGTGCACGGTCAGGACGATTGCAAAGTCCTAATTTGCCACCCTGAGCGTTAGCGAAGGGTCTCGGCGGCATAGGTGAGATTCCTCGCTCCGCACAGAATGACAGGGGGTGACAGCCACTTTGCAATCGTCGCAGGGTTCTGGGGTTCTCTTCCTCCCCTGGGGGTGAGGGAACTTTGCCTGGTATGGATACGCGTTCACCCTCTCCCTAACCCTCTCCCTGAGGGAGAGGGGAGTTCTTTGGCCCTCTGCTGGAGGGAGAGGGGATTTCTTTGGCCCTCTCCCTCGAGAGAGAATCAACAGGCGGCGGTGGGGACGGCGTACAGGGAGACTTTCTTGCCGGGAGGGAATAGCTTGTCGGCGATCTCCTTGGCGTCGGGGAACTTGCCGTATTTTCGGCAGTCCTTGATGTATGTGTGGAGGGCGGTGAAGGTCTGCAGGCGGAAGCCGGCGTCGACCACCTTGCGGACGCAGGTCAGGGGGTCGGGCTTGGGCTGATTTTTGGCTACGGCGATGTTCCAGAGCTCGGTGATCTGGTCGACGGCGGGTTTGAGGCGGTATATGGCGAGCTGGCGGGCGCATTTGCGCTCGAGGGCTTCGATCTGTCGGCGGATGGAGGCGAGGGAGATTCCTTCGCTGAACATTCTTTGACTCCTAACTATGCGACGTATGCGGTTATTGCCTGGACATGGTTGTGCTGGCGGGATTTCACCCTCACCCCAACCCTCTCCCTCAAGGGAGAGGGAGTTTGGATGCTTCTTGGCGGGATTCCACCCTCACCCCAGCCCTCTATCAAGGGAGAGGGAGATTGGATGGTTCTTGGCGGGATTTCACCCTCTCCCTAACGTACGCCCTCACGCTTAGCCCTCTCCCTAAGCCCGAATCCACCGATAGAGGGCGTCAGGTTAGCGTCCTGCAGTGGCCAAAGGGTGCTCCTTTGAATCTGGGATAATTGTTTTGTAACAGCAAAACAGTCCCAGAGAAGGAGCACCCAATAGATGCTAGCACGCAACCACCCCGACCGGATCCAAATCACCTTCGACGACCGCCGACTGGTGGCCAATGCCGGTCTGCTCCTTCCGGCCACCCTCGCCCGACACTTGGGCCTGGGGGAACTCGTAGACCATCACCTCAATCTCGGTAGCGCGTCGGGCCGGGCCAACACCGGCGACAAGCTGCTGACGCTGGTTGCCTCTGCCCTGGCGGGCGGCGATTGCATCGACGACGCCGATGCGCTGCGCGCCGGGGGGACGGCCGGTGTTCTCGACTGCAGGGTCAAGGCGCCATCCACCCTGGGCACCTTCCTGCGCAGCTTCCGTTGGGGCCACGTCCGCCAGCTGGACCGGGTGAGCCGGGAACTGCTGGCCCGGGCCTGGGCCGCTGGGGCGGGACCCGGCGACGCGCCGTTCACCATCGACCTCGACTCCACCATCTGCGAGACTTACGGGCTGGCCAAGGAGGGGGCGCGACACCACGTCTATACCGGCAAGCGGGGCTATCACCCGCTGCTGGCCGTGGCCGCCGGCACCGGGGACGTGTTGATGTCCCGGCTGCGCGAGGGCCGGGCCAACACTGTTCGGGGCGCCGCTCACTTCCTGCGTGAGACGGTGGGACGGGTGCGCTACGCCGGCGCCAGGGGCCGACTCACGGTGCGGGCCGACAGCGGCTTCTATGCCCACGCCATCGTCGCCGTCTGCCGCAAGATGGATGTCCGCTACTCCATCACCATCCGCCAGCACAAAAGCCTGCGCAATCTCATCGAGGCCATACCCGGGACGGATTGGACGCCCATCCCCTACTGGATGGACGGCGCCGCCGATGTGGCCGAGACCACCTACACTCCCTTTGAGAGTGAGGCCGGCGCCGCGCCGGTGCGGCTCATCGTCCGGCGTGTGAAGCCCACACCCGGTTCCCAACTGGCCCTGTTCGCCAGCTACAGCTACCACGGCTTCATCACCGACCGGGATGAGGAGACGCTCGAGCTGGAGGCTGACCATCGCCGCCACGCCGAGATCGAGAACGCCATCCGAGACCTCAAGTACGGCGTCGGGCTGAACCACCTGCCGTCCGGCCGATTCGCTGCCAACGGGGCTTGGCTGGCGGTGCAGGTGATGGCCCACAACCTCGCTCGCTGGACAGCGCGCATCGGTCTGGGTGAGCAGATCGTGACCACCAAGACCCTCCGGCGTCGGTTCTTCTCCCTGGCCGGACGGCTCACCCGCTCGGCCCGCCGCCTCACACTGCATCTGCCACAGCGCTGGCCTTGGGAAACCCAGTTCAGTTGCGCCCTCTCTCGATTGCGAGCTGTTCCATTTCCTGCCTGATGGCAACGCCGGTGTCTGAGCCAGCCAACGGACAACCGAACGTCCCCGCCAACTTGCGCCAGCCCGGTCCGCGCGGGCCTCTTGCCGTGTCCTATCAGGCCATCTCGCTCGCCACTGCCACCGCAGACCGCCGCCGGTGCCCCCAAAAGCGCCTGCAAACCTCCCGCCTACCCGAATTCAAGACCGGATCATCGCGCTTGTAACTCCCTAACCCCCTTCCACTGCCCTCGCGCCGTCCATCGGTGGATTCGGGCTAAGGAGAGGGGATTGGACGGGGAAATTTTGTTATTCCACTCATTTCCACTCATTTCCACTCATTTTCTCAATTGGCGGCCAGACTGCGGTGGGCGGGTCCTGGTTCTGATGGTTATAGAACTAATGTACTCACATGGCTATACTACCAACGTATCGCGGGGTTTGGCAAGGGGGCTTAGTTGTACGGGGAGGGCGATTGAGCGGCTCGCTGGGTTATAGCTGGGTTATAGTTGTTGCCGACACGGAATCGGAGGTAGCGCGGTGCCAACCGACGAGGGCAAATGGAGCGGGGTTTCGAGCGAGGCAGTTGCCGCCGCCACCGCAAGAGGCTGGGACGAGTGGGTCGATTTTCTGGACGGACTTGGCGCCGGAGAGATGACGCACAGGGAAATCGTCGCCCTGACTGCGGGTCCGGGTGGACTGTCGAATGGTTGGTGGCAGCAGTCCGTGGCAGTGGGGTACGAACAGGCCCGGGGACTGCGGGTGGTTGGGCAGTCGTCGGAGGCAGATTTCCAAGTGGGCGTGCAGAAGACGCTTCCCGTAAGCGCGGATGCGGCCTGGAGGCTGCTGGTGGACAGGCCCGGGAGGGACGCCTGGCTGGGGAGCGCCGAACGCTTTGAGTTGCAGCGGGGTGAGCAATACCTGACGGATGAGGGACGCCACGGAGAGGTGCGTTCGTCCGTACCGGGGCAGCGAATCCGGCTGACCTGGAGCCATCCGGACCTGGCCGGGCCGTCGACGCTGCAAATCTACCTGACGCCGTCCGGAGACAAGACCGCAATCCGCTTTCAGCAAGAGGGGCTGTCCAGCCTGGAGGAGCGGGAGCTGATGAGGGGGCACTGGAGACGGGCGCTGGATGAGCTGGGCCGGTTGGCGTAGGCGGTGGTTGGGGACGGTTGACAGTGAGAAGGGAGTTGGGGCATTATGCCTTCAGGCGGTGGTGGCGCCGCCGGTTAAAAATTGAATAGCCCAACGCTGGGAGTGCCCCCCTCGAGGGGGTTGAACGAGGAAGCTGGTCAAAGTCCAGCACTGTCCCGCAACGGTAGGCCCCGGTTGAATTACGCAATCGGGTCGAGTCCGGTCCACGGCTCCAGCGATGTTTCGGCCTTCGAGGAAGGGCGCCGGCATGTTCTGGACCGTTTGCGCTCTGCTCCTTCGTGGGCAGGGCTTTTTTGTTGCCCGCCGTACGGCCTGCAGGCGGAGAAAAGCGGGGGCCTCGGGGGCCACTGAGAGACCACGGAGAGATTCTTGGGGAAATCCGTACAGAAGCGACATTGTGGAGGCGACATTGCCGAACATCCTCGAGCTCACCTGTCCAGACGAGTCGGTGATGTGGATCGTGGGACCGGGCCACATGGTCAGCGAGAACACCTCGCGGGGCATACACGAGCCTCAGGTAAACGGCAAGTAGGTGACAGTCCGGGCCGACAACTGGCTTTTCCACCTGGAGCAGGAGCTGGTGGGCAGCATCCAGTTCGTGGAGACGTTTGGCGACCTGACCTCTTACTATTTCCGCTTCTCGGACCATGCGGGTGAGACGCTGCTGCGGGCCTACGTACCGAGGCCACGGCAGGATGGTTCGGGGGGCAAGTCCGAGGCAGGAAACCCGGAGTTTGAGGGCACGCAGGCGCGATAAGGCGCGATGGCGGGGGTCGAGCCGGTCCGAAGGGAAGTGCCCTATATTCAGAGCGGCAGTGAGACGGCGCGGACGTCAGCAACAGCAGTTCACTGCCAGAAAAGCCACCCGGGATGAGGGGACCGCGGGGGATTCCTCTCATCCCATCCGCTCTCTACCGGCGAGGCGGGCTTCCGAGGATCCTCCCCTCGGCGGCCCACCCGCCACGCCGCATTGGTACGGCGGTTCCGGTTGCCAGCCAACTCGTGGCCAACCCGCGGGTCCCAGGGTCGTCAGCTAGTTCATGCTGAGCTTGGGGACTCTTGGGCTGCCGTCCAGATTGAGGCGGTCGCGGCTGTTGCCATCCAGCTTCAGGGAGCCGATGACCGAGTCCCACACCCTTCGGGCGCGGGGGCCGTCTTCGGTCCAGAAGTCGAGGGTGAGGAGCGCGTAGGCGGCTGGTCCCCTGGCCATGCTAATCAGAGAATGTGCCGAGCGGTTTTCGGTTGGATCGATAAAATCCACCTCCAGCCAGGCCGCCTCCAGAGTGGCGCGGCGCAGTTCTTGGAAGGGACCCCGCCCGGTGATGCCGCGGGAGTCATCGGACAGGGCGGAGGTCTCGATCAACAGGGGCAGGGGGAGCCCGCTCCAGTCGATGTTGGGAGTGTAGATCAGTGAGACCTCCAACTTTATACCAGCATCGACCTCGTTCTTCTTGTCAGAGAAACGAATGGAGTCGTTCTCGCCCGGTTTCATGTGCCACTTCCTGGGAATCTCGAACTGCATGGCACCGGCGTCGGCGACGAATACCTTGTTGCCCGGAGTGGCGGTCAACTGGTGGTCCACGGGGAGGCGTTCCTTATGCTTATCCCGTTTTTTCTTGGCCATGACTAATCTATCCCGTCATTCCAGATGGTGACATTGTACGATCAGAGGGCCCGAGGTGGCGAGGGCGTGAGGGGCAAAACCGGTGCCCGCGCGGCATAGAATTTCATTGACAACGCGCCAGTGACGATGATACGGTTTTCGTCACCACATCCTTTTTTGCACCCCCGTCTTAGGTAGTGCATAGTCGATCAGACACACTCCTCCGAATGAGTATCGGCCCTCTTGCCAGCCGTCTTTCGATTCCATTGTTTCCGTCGCTTCCGTCCAGAGGGGAGCTTGTCCTTTTCTCCCGCGGCGTCCATTTGACCCAACACAGCTACGCCACCGTTTACACCAGTATTCGGCAAACCGAGCCCTTTGACCTCCACCTTGACCCGTGCCCGCGATGGGGCCGGAGAGTGACCAAATGCAAATAGCTGTAAGCGGCCGGTTCCGAGCCGGCAACGCGGCGGCCGACGGCTGGTACCGAGGACTGGCGTGGGCCAGCGTGGTCTCGGTCTTCGCGATGCTGGTGCTGGGCGGCGTGGTGCGGGTCACGGAGTCGGGACTGGGTTGCGGCGACGACTGGCCGCTGTGCTCGGGGCAGTGGTTACCCCCGTTGGAATCCAAGGCGATCATCGAGTATGCCCACCGGATTGCCGCATCGTTCCTGGTGGGGCCGCTGATTGCGGCAACGGCGATCGGGGCGTGGCTGCGGTACCGCAGGGAACCGTGGATCATGTGGCCCGCCACGGCGGCAGTCGTCCTGGTCATCGTACAGGCATTGCTGGGCGGAGCAGCGGTGGTTACCGAGCTGTCGGCGCACACGGTGATGACGCACCTGGCGGTGGCGGAGCTGACGATGGCCTGCTGCGTGCTGGTGCTTATAATGGCCTACCGGGGCGGTCTGCAAGAGGGACCACAGCCGTGGGCCGTGGGCAAGGCACGGCTGTTTCCGAGGCTGTCGCTAGTGGCGGCTGGGGCGCTGTTCCTGCTGGTGCTGTCGGGCTCCTACCTTACAAACACGGCATCAGCGACGTGGGCGTGCCCGACGTGGCCGCTGTGCACCAACGACCTAGGCGGCTTATTCCCGGGCGGGAAGCTGGAGATGATTCATATGGCGCACCGCTGGGTGGCTTTAATCGCCGGACTGGTGGTAATGTATGCGCTGCACCTCGGCTTCAGGGGCCGGACACAGCCGCCGCTTATTCGGGCGCTGTCGCTCGCGGCGGTGGGGCTGTTCGTGGCGCAGGCGCTGGCTGGCGCGGGCGTTGTCTGGGCGGGATTCGGGCGAGACGTGGAGCTGCGAGCGCTGCATCTGGCGCTGGCCTCGGCCGTGTGGGCCGTGGTGGCGGCGCTGGCGATTCTGAGCTACTCACGGGAACCGAGCGGGCAGACTAGCCCGGAGTGACATGGCAGACCAAGCAGGACAAATAGACACGTTGGATATGGAACGCGCGGCGACAGATGCCGCGGCGGAGTCCGTCGCGGGCGCGGCGCGCCGGGTACGAGGCGGCCCGCTGGGGCTGCTGTCCGATTACCTGACGCTGACCAAGCCGCCGATCATCTCGCTGCTGCTGGTAACGGCGATCGGCGGGATGTTCCTGGCGTCGCGACACATCGGCGGATCGGGGATTCCGGACCTGATGACGCTGCTACTGGTCTGTGCGGGCGGAGCGCTGGGGGCCGGGGGCGCCAACGCCATCAACCACTACATGGACCAGGACATCGACTCGCTAATGACGCGGACGGCGCAGCGTCCGGTGCCGGGGAACCGGGTTGCCCCACTCGCAGCGCTGGCCTTCGGCATAGGGCTGAACGTAGTCGCCTTCGGAGTGCTGGCCTACTGGGTGAACATACTGGCGGCCGGGCTTACGCTGGCGGCGACGCTGTTCTACGTGCTGGTGTACACCGGCTGGCTGAAGCGGAGCACGCCGCATAACATTGTCATCGGCGGCGCGGCAGGCAGCATTCCACCGGTGGTCGGGTGGGTGGCGGTAACAGGCACTTTCGACCTGCCGGCACTGTACCTGTTCACGATCATCTTCTTCTGGACTCCGCCACACTTCTGGGCGCTGTCGCTGCTGATCCAGGGGGACTACGAGAGGGCGGGGGTGCCCATGCTGCCGGTGGTGGCCGGGCCAGAGAAGACGGTGGGGAGCATTTTCGTGTACTCGCTGGTGCTGGTGGCGCTGACGCTGGTGTTCGCGGCCACGGGTGCAGTGGGGCTGGTGTACCTGGGCGCAGCGGCAGGCCTGGGGGCGGTGTTCATGTGGGCAGCGTGGCGGCTGCGGCAGGACCTGAGCCGGCGAAAGGCGCGGAACCTGTACCTGTATTCGCTGCTGTACCTGGCGCTGCTCTTCGGGGCGATGATGGCCGACGGCGTATACCGCTGGTGGGTGTGAGGGGACTCACGGCCGCTGGGGCTTATTCTCCCCGCAGGCGCGGCAGTTTTTCTCGCAGCTGCCTCGCTTCCTCCTCGATCGCAACGGCACGTTCCTGGGCAGTGTCAACCTGAGCCTTTATGGCGCGGCGGGAGGCGGCAACTTCGCTGTACGACCGGAGGCGCTCTCCCGTCCCAGGGTCGTAGAGGTACAGCCAGCCGTAGCCGTCCGGATTGCGCTCCCAGGACAGGTCCAAGCCGAGGACCGATTCGTCATTCCCCCTGCTGAGGTCGAAGGGCCGAAAGCGGCCGCCGACCAGTCGCTCGCCGATCAAAGGCTCGCCGTAGAGATCGCCGGCGATGGCGTGGAAGCAACAGAAATCACCAATAGCCAAGGACTGGTGTATCTCTCGCTTGGGAACGATGTCGTTCTCCGCCGTGGTTTCCGAGTGCGTCTTTCTCGCCCGGAGCGTCTTTCTCGCCCGGAGCGTCTTTCTCGCATGGCCATCCCGCCGTGCGATGTCCCGGGGCCTGCGGCGATGCAATCACAGCGCGAAGGGCACTGGAGAAAACGGCCGAAAGAAAGCCCCATGGCTGCGGGCAAATTCAATTGACACTCACGTTGGGCTGTGATAATGTTTCGCGCGGTAGTGAAAAAAAGCACACACTCCAATACACTCCAGTCAGGCAAAGCACTGGGGGAGACCATCATGGGGTTGTTGCCCTGGAAGCGGGCAGAGTCCCCGGCGGATCCCATATCCACGAGTCCTGAAATGTCCTCTGGCGACCACGAACGTTCCGCTCCACGCTCCTTCAGGCCACAGCGGCTTGCCGTTTTCGGCGTCCTGACGGCGCTTTTTCTACTGACGGCAGCCTGCAGCCAGGGAATCCAATCAACTTGGGATCCTGCCGGGCCGGTTGCAGCGAAGCAGCTTCAGCTATTCAATGTCCTCCTCTGGACGATGGTCGCTGTCTTCGTCTTGGTCGAGGGCGCACTGATCTACATTGTAATCCGGTACCGGCGCCGACCGGGACAGCCGCGTCCGCCCCAGATTCACGGGCACACGGCCCTGGAAGTTACGTGGACCATCATCCCCACAGCGCTGATCCTGGGCTTGGGCATCTGGTCGGTGTTCACGCTTTTCGAGCTTGACCAACCACCCACCGATCAGGGCGAGATACTGGAAGTCACGGTCACCGGCCACCAGTGGTATTTCGAGTTTGAATACAATGACGCCGACGGCAACGGCAAGCGGATCAGTACGGCCAACGACCTGCGCATTCCGGTGGACCGTCCGGTCTCGTTGATCCTGGAAAGCGACGACGTACTGCACAGTTTCTGGGTACCCAAGCTGGGCGGCAAGGTTGACGTGGTACCCACACGCCAAAACACGCTATGGCTGATGGCCGATTCGGACATGATCGAGCAGCAACTGCCGGCCACCTTCTACGGGCAGTGCGCCGAGCTGTGCGGTATAGCGCACGCCCAGATGCGATTCCGAGTGACTGTACTAACTGAAAATGAATATCAGGACTGGGTGAGGGAATACAGTCCCCCGCCGGCCCTAACGCCGCGCGCCCAGCAAGGCCAGACTCAGTTCGCCATCCACTGCTCGCTATGCCACACGGTCAACGGACCCGAGATCGAAACGGTGGCGCAGACCCGGCTAAAGAGCTTCCTGACGGGCGAAGAAAATGCGGCAGTGCCCGGCCCCAATCTGACCGACCTGCGTACGCGCGGGACTCTGGCGGCGGGCATCGTCGACCTGAGCGTGGAGAACCTGCGGGCCTGGATCAAGAACCCAGAAGAAGTCAAGCCCGGCAACTTGATGTACAGTAACGCCGCCCTGTACGACGGCGGTGGAGACGCCAACCTGTCGGATGACCAAATAGACGCGCTGATCGACTACCTGCTGAATTTTAACTAGAAACGGGTATAACCAGAGACACCGGAATAACCATAGACTTGGATTTGCGTTAAAATGGTGTCCGTGCCGGACGCCACGGCGCGGCATGAATTTGGCCGCTGGAAAGTCAATCGATGGCTGCAATAACTGAAGTACTGCCCCGCCCATCTTCCACCACCTCGGGGGTGTGGAGCTGGATAACCACGGTCGATCACAAGCGGATTGGCGTGTTGTACGGGTCGACGGCCCTGGTCTTCATGTTGTTATCGGGGATAGAGGCGGGGCTGATCCGAATGCAGCTGGCCACCCCCGACTCAGACATCCTGGGGCCGAGCCGCTACAACCAAATGTTCACCATGCACGCCACGGTGATGATCTTCATGGTCATCATGCCGATGGGTGTAGCGTTTTTTAACTTTGTCGTGCCTCTTGCGATCGGGGCTCGGGACGTGGCGTTCCCGCGCCTGAACGCGCTCTCCTACTGGATATTCCTGTTCGGCGCCATCCTGATGCACTTCAGTTTCATTGTGAACCAGGTGCCGGATGCGGGCTGGTTCTCCTACGCCAACCTGACGGAACAGCCCTTCAGCAAGAACATGGGTCTGGACTTCTGGGCCATCGGCCTGCTGATCCTTGGAACCTCCTCCGTGGCGGGCGGTCTTAACTTCGTGGTCACGATCATCAACCTGCGTGCGCCGGGCATGTCGCTGATGCGGATGCCGGTGTTCGTCTGGATGACGCTGTTAACCTCCCTCCTGCTGATCCTGGCAATGCCGGTCATCACCGTGGGGCTGATCGAGCTGGTGATGGACCGCAACTTCGGCACGCATTTCTTCATCCCCGAACAGGGCGGCGACCCGATCCTGTGGCAGCACCTGTTCTGGGTGTTCGGACATCCCGAGGTTTACATTCTGATCCTGCCTCCGATGGGAATAGTTTCGGAAATTCTGCCGACCTTCTCCAAGAAGCCTCTGTTCGGCTATCCCTTCGTCATCTTCTCCGGCATCGTCATCGCCATCATGGGCTGGGCGGTGTGGAGCCACCACATGTTCACCGTGGGGCTGGGCCCCATCGCCAACTCGGTGTTCACCATCACCACCATGCTCATCGCCGTGCCCACAGGTGTGAAGATATTCAACTGGCTGGGAACGCTGTGGAAAGGCAGCATCGAACTTACCACGGCGATGCTGTACGCCTTGGGCTTCATCTTCCTGTTCATCATCGGCGGGCTGAGCGGCGTGTCGCACGCGGTGTCCCCGTCGGACTTCCAGCAGCAGGACACCTATTACGTCGTCGCCCACCTGCACTACGTGCTGTTCGGCGGCTCGATAATGGGCATATTCGCCGGCATCTACTACTGGTGGCCCAAGCTGACGGGGAAGATGCTGAACGAGACACTGGGCAAGCTGAACTTCTGGCTGATATTCATCGGCATGAACGTGACCTTCTTCCCCATGCACTTCGTGGGGATGAACGGAATGCCGCGCCGCATCTACACTTACTCCAGCGAGTTCGGCTGGGGCCCCCTTAACATGCTGTCCAGCCTCGGCTACCTGATTCTATTCGTCGGCATCCTGGTGTTCCTGTACAACATACTTCAGAACCGGAACGCCCGGCGCGTCAGCCACGACCCGTGGGACGCTCCCGGCGTCGAGTGGACAATCGCCTCTCCGCCGCCAGCATACAACTTTGCCGAGGTCCCACGGATCAGGGGCCGCGACCACTACTGGATCGTTAAGGACGAGGCCCGCGAGGCTGGCAACCCCATCACCGAGCCGGAGGCTGCGGTCGACCCCAGCACGATTCACATGCCCAGCCCATCGTACTGGCCGATCATCGTGGCGGCCGGCGTGGGCCTGATCGGAGGGGGACTGCTGTCGCATTACGGCGTATCGTTCCTCGGCGGACTGATTGCATTCATCGGTGTCATAGGCTGGTCCAACGAGCCACCGGCCGCCCAGGAAGGACACTAGGATAGCCGGGGCAGGAGACGCTAACTTTGGCCCATGCACCAGAAACGGCCCACCATTCGGATGCGGGACATGGCGCCCACGGGGGCAGCCATGACGAGCATCCCGAGCACATAGGCCACGACTACACCACCACCGGTCTCAACCACCGGAAGATGTTGATGTGGGTGTTCCTAGGCTCCGACTGCCTGTTTTTCGGATCCCTGATCGCCACCTACATGGTTTACCGCGGCCAGAGCCTGTCGGGCCCTTACCCGATCGACATCATCGACATCCCGATAACCACCATCAGCACCTTCGTGCTGCTGTGTTCCAGCTTCGCGATGGTGCGGGCCCTGGCAGCCACCCATGAGAACAACCAGATGGGCATCAGGTTGTGGCTCCTGGCCACAGCGATACTGGGCGCCATTTTCATCGGCTTCCAGGTGTATGAGTTCAACCTGTTCAAGAACGAAGGTCTGACGCTCGGGCAGAACCTGTTCGGCGCCACCTTCTTTACACTGACGGGATTCCACGGGGCGCACGTAACGCTGGGGATCATCTGGCTGTTGGCGCTGTTCATACTGTCGTTCAAGGGGCGCATACACCCAGGAACCGCTCTGGACGTAGAAATCTGCGGACTGTACTGGCATTTTGTAGACATCGTCTGGATCGTAATATTCACACTGCTGTACCTGGTGGGCGGCTTTGACGCCGGCCCGGCAGTTCCCGGTCATTAGCGCAGGGGACCGCATTTTCGAAAGTCCGGCTTCCTGATACCGGCTTCCAAAGACCTGGAGAGCTCCCCAAAATGGCCATAACTCACGAAACTGAACACGGCGGCGGGCACCCCACCCTCATACAGTACGTCATCGTAGCGATACTGCTGTTTGCGATCACCATCGTCGAGTTCATCATAATCATGGACTTTCCTGGCGAACAGGAAAAGGTGATCAGCGACGCGCTAGGCCAGCCGTCAACCACGATCCTGCTGTTCGTGCTGTCCGCCATCAAGTTCGCCATAGTCATCCTGTTCTACATGCACCTGAAGTTTGACAACAAGCTCTTCTTCTGGGCGTTCGTAGCGGGAATGACACTGGCGGTGATGGTGGGGTTGTCTCTCATCGGGCTGTTCACGGCGATCAAAGGGGGAGAGGTGAGGGCCGCAGACGCGCCATACACTCCCTGCTACTTTGACCACAGCATCGGGGAGCACGGGGATAACGTCTGCCCGGCGACGGAGCCGCAGCCCACGTCGACGCCGCACCCGGTGGTGCCTGCGATCGCTTACACGGCTCCGGTATTGGCCGTAGCCGCTGCGACGGCGGATATAAGCGGGCCGCCGAACGAGGACATCGGCGCGGACCTGGTGCTCAGCTACGGCTGCCTGGCCTGCCACTCGACCGACGGGAGCGATCTTGTCGGCCCCACCTGGCAGGGGCTGTACGGCACGCAAGAGTCGATAGACGACGGGACGTCGGTCACGGTCGACGACGAGTACATCAAAGAGTCGATACAGGACCCCAACGCAAAGATAACGCAGGGGTTTACGGCTGGTCTGATGCCGCCGACGCTGGGTGTAAAAGACGAAGAAATCCCGCATATTATCGAGTACATCAAGTCGCTGAATTAGAGTTAACCCCTTGGGCTTCAGGCTGTTCTTCATCCCTCTCCTACAAAGGAGAGGGAATTTTTTAGCCTTATTCCAACGGGGTACGAATGGCACGGAGCGTGCAGGTGATGTCAAGTAGTCTGATTGTCTTCAACCGCGCACAGAGAGGATGCCGTCTCCCCGTTGCGCTGTTTCTTGCGGTGGCACTGCTCGTTGTTGCCTGTGGCGCGGATCCGACGGCCACGTCGCAGAGAGTGCCGCCCACAGCCGTACCGCTGGATAGCCTCGGCAGGGCGTCGGCGGATGTCGGGGCGCAACTTGCGTTGAGCTACGGGTGCCAGGCCTGCCACTCCGCAAACGGGAGCGAGCTGGTGGGGCCGACGTGGCTGGGGCTGTATGGCACGCAGGAGTCGCTGGAGGGCGGGACTTCGGTGACGGTAAATGATGAATACATCACGGAGTCCATCAAGGACCCTGACGCAAAGATAACGAAGGGGTTCACGGCGGGACTGATGCCACCGACGCTGGGCGTCAGGGACGAGGATATCCCGCACATCATCGAGTACATGAAGTCGCTGAGGTAGGGTGATCGTTCCGGGATTGGATCTGGTCACTATCCTGCCGCAAAGGGGATCATGGGCCTTGCCTGGTACCGGGGGAGGCGCCGGTCAGGCAGCCGGACGGTAGGACTCCAGGAATCCGTCGCGGAGGGGGGCGATGATGTCCTGGCCCAGGCGTTGGGCGGCGATGGAGAGGCCCTGCTGGGCGAACTTCAGGTCCCGGGCCATGATGTCCCCAGGGCGAGCCTCGGCCATCTGCCTTCCGTACTCCCGGAGGAAATCATCCAACTCGGTGCGGTTGTCCGCCATGCCGGCGAAAATACGGTACATGGGCAGGGTGCGCGTGAAGTTGTGGACCTCCTCACGGCTGTATTCCGGATGGCGGTCCAGGAGGAGAGAGACGCCGAAATCGATGAGGGTGCATCTGCCTTCGCCGTCCACGATCAGGTGGGAACGGCCCTCGGGATCAGCGAGGGTGGCGTCGTTGTAGTAGATGCCAGCCTGGTGGAGACGGCGAAGCATACCGCCCAGCTGCAGGCCGACGGAGCGCATGGTGGCGGAGTCGCGGCGCTCGGGCGGCAGGTCGGTAAAGAAAGTGCCCTCCGCGAACTGCTCGGCCAGGTATCCCGGCAGCGACGGGAACTGGGCCGGACCAGCGCCCACGGACGCGGCGATACGGGCGATCTCGTCCTCGCGCGAGTTCTGGAAAGGCTTGATGGCGAGGTGGCGGTCCCCGGAGCGCAGGACAGCCACCGGCCCGCGGGTGCGTCCGGTCATTCGCAGTTCCGGGATGCGGCGTTCCTCCTCCCGCCACTGGAGCACAGGGGGGAAGAAGGTGTAATGCGAGAGAGCCTCGACCCATGGGTCGGTTGAGAGGCGGACGAACAACTCGGGCTCAAGGTCGATCAGCTTCCAGAAGGGGCGCATCCACTCGTGGACAGGTATCTCAATGGTAGCGAGGACTTCGGAGGGTGCGGGTGGAGGCGGGGGCGCGATGGCGCGGTGTATCGCGGCCAGTTCCGATTCTTCGTAACCCGATACACTTCCGCTCATTGCCAGGAAACGCCCTCACTCTAAACCTCTCTCTTCCGGAGAGGGGATATTTACGAAAGACTGTGGCGACCGTCGGCGTCCAGGGTCAAGTCGCGAACGTGGACGACAGCGTCGAGATTTATGCGACCGTAGATGTGCGGGTACAATTCGCCGGAGCGGCTGGGCTCGCGCTTGACCTCGGCCTGCAGCTTGGTGGTGTCGACGTCCAGCACCTGGAGGCCGGTGGCAGCGGGGTAGAGCCGCTCAGCGACCCGGAGCATCTGCGCCTCGTCGGCAGAGCAGTGGATGAAGCCTTCCTCGGCGAGGCTGAGGGCCTCGTATTCGCCGGTGGGCTGGGCTGCGGCCCATGCCTCCCGGGAGGTCAGATGGTAGATGATTTCCATGACATAGCTCCACGATATCCGGCTGTCTGCCAACTCCAGCATATCAGAAATGACAGCCTCCGGAACCTGTGGCGCCACATTTCGCATGCCTGCCATGTTAGGATGAAAGGACACGCTCCACAGCAGGAGAACGCCATGAAGGGCGAAGTCCACGAAGGCCCCGGGCTGTCGTACGTGACGGTGCTGCCCGACGACTATGACAGTGCGGCCTCATATCCACTGGTGATAATGCTGCACGGATTCGGGGCCAATATGCACGATCTCGCCGGGCTGGCTCCGGCCATCAGCCCGACTGGTTATGTCTACGCTTGCCCCAACGCGCCGATACCGTTCAACCTGGGGCTTGGCCATGCCGGATTTGGCTGGATGACGCCTCGGGGAGGCTCGACTCCCGACGAAATAGCCAACTCTGAAACGCTGCTGGCTGGTTTCTTCGACGAAGTTATGGCCTTGTTCAACGTGGAGCCGGGCAACTGCCTGTTGCTGGGCTTTTCGCAGGGCGGAGGAATGACGTATCGCTGCGGGCTTGGGCGTTCGGACACTTTCGCCGGGCTGGCAGCGCTCAGCGCCACGCTGCCTGGGGCGAACGAGCTGGACCCGCGCCTTCCCGCAGAGCGCACACAGCCGGTATTCGTGGCGCACGGCCGTTACGACCAGATGATCGCGGAGTCCACGGCCCATGCGGCCAAGGATTACCTGGAGAACGCAGGATACAGCCCCGAGTTCCACGTCTACGACATGGGGCACGAAATCAGCGGCGAGGTGATTCGAGACCTGGTGGCGTGGATGAACGGGGTTCTGCCGCCGAAGTCATAGGTGCAAATTCTCTCTCATTGCCCTATTCGTCGTCTTCCTTCCAGGACATTAGCCGGTCGGGGGTTATGACGATCAGGGCGAGCCGCTCGCCCCCGAGCAGTTCCTGGGCGAACTCAGCTCCGCGCTCCGGTCCCTCGTACAGGACACAGGTCCGCTGAACCATCCCTTCCAAGCCGTCTGAGGTTACGTCCGCTATTCCCTCGATGGTAACGAAGGAATAGGGGTGGTCCGGAGTTGAGACACAGAGGGAGACGGCCGGGTTGCGGCGGATGTTGCGCACCTTGACCGCCCCAGTATCGGCCATTACGAGGGCGCGGCCCTGATCCCACAGGAACCAGACGGGCGCCACGTGGGGCGTGCCAGCGGGCCGCAGGGTGACCAGGTGGGCCGTCCGTGGCTGGGACAGGAATGCCTGTATTTCTTCGGTCGTCAGCGTACCCATGATCGTCCCTCCTAAGTATGGTCCGAGTCCGCAGTTTGCTCCGAGTCCGTGCCTCCCCTCATGCCGAGAGAATGGCAATGATAGCGCAAATTTCGGTTGCAGGCAGGTCCGGAGTATCCGGAATAGTCCAGTTCTGCTGTTACCGGTTCGTGGGCGCCGGGATGCGGGCTCTGTAATCCCGGGCAGAACGGCGGCGATCCAGCGACACTGAATTCTCCCCCTGGGAACGCCGGCCACTGCGGCCTCCGCGGGAGTGACCACCCGGGGCGGCATGATCTTTTGATTGTTCCCTTTCACTCCGGGGGAGGGTTAGGGTGGGGACGCCATCGCTGGTTAGGGAACATTGTGCCATCTCGAGATTTCACCCTCACACCAGCACTCTCCTTCAAGGGAGAGGGAGAGGGAGAATTACAGACCCTATTCGGGGCGAAGAGTGCAATTGGAAGAACCCTGAATCAGGGATACAATGCGCGCAAGCAGCAGATCAGACGCCCCAATGCAGGAGGATTACTATGGCCGAGACAATCCGCGAGGAGTACATACGGAGAAATCCCAAGTCTGCGGCGCTGTTTCCCCGGTTCCAGCAGCATTTTCCGTCTGGGGGTGCTGGCCACGACGGCTATGTGGCGGACCCCTTCCCAATAACCATCGAGCGCGGGCAGGGACCGCGCAAGTGGGACGTGGACGGCAACGAGTACATCGACTACGGGCTGGGTTCGGCCTCGCTGTTGCTGGGGCACTCCCATCCCGAGGTGGTGGATGCGCTGGTGAGGGTGGCCCCGCACGGTTCGCATTACGGGTCGCCAGTGGAGACGGTGCTTGAATGGGGCGAACGGGTATGCAACCTGATGCCCTGCGCCGACAAGGTGCGGTTCGTCGGCTCCGGAGCAGAGGCGACATCGCTGGCCATGCGGGTGGCCCGGGCCTACAGCGGCAAGGAAAAGATCGTGCGCTGGCAGTCCCACTATCACGGCTGGCACGACTACGTAATGCCGGGCAACCTGGCGCCGTTCGACGTGCCGTCATCGACGGGAATACCCCAAGGCACGGTGGACTCGATGATCGTGCTGCCACCCGACCTGAACGCGCTGGAGGACGTACTGTCGAACGACAACAACATCGCCGGAGTGATCACCGAGGGATCCGGAGCCTCCTATGGTACAGTGCCGATGATCCCCGGCTTCGTCGAGGGCGTCCGGGAACTGACGGAGAAGTACGGCGTCGTTATGATTCTGGACGAGGTGATAACCGGGTTCAGGTGGAGTCCAGGCGGACTGCAAGAGGTGCTGAACATCAGGCCGGACCTCTGCACCATGGCAAAGATCCTGACCGGCGGCCTGCCGGGCGGCGCGGTTGCGGGACGAGACGAGGTGATGGCGGTGATGGAGCAGACCGGGGACTCCCACCACGACCGTTTCCAGCGCGTCTACCACGGCGGGACGTTCAACGCCAACCCGTATTGCGCGGCAACGGGCAACGCGGCGCTGCGCATCGTGGCCACGGGCGAGATGCAGGCGCAGGCCGACGCCATGGCCGCGCGGCTGAGGACGGGACTTCGCGAGGTAGTGGACCGCTACGAGGTGTCCGCCGCAGTCTACGGCGAGTCGTCGACCTTCCACATCTACTTCGGGGGCACTTCCATCGATGGGCTGGATGCCAACGCGCTCAAGGGCGTTTCCTCCGAGGTCCAAACCAACTTCCGGCAGGCGTTGCAGGTGCGGGGAGTTGACCTGATGTCGCGTACCAGCGGGGTGCTGTCGGGCGTACACACGGAGTCTGACATCGACCTCTCGCTGGAGGCCTTCGATGGGGCGATCAAGGCGATGATGGACGAGGGACTGATCAGCCACCGGTAGCGTCGGGCGGGGCGCACACCGAGCCGGGGAGTTGCGGGGTCGAGGAATCCATGGATCCACATGGATGCGTGGGTAAAGGAATTCCTCGACTCTTTCTTGTGTTTGAGACTGAAGATGCAGGGATGGCAGTTTCGGTTGATCGCATTGTTCCTGGACGGGGCCGTGTGCCGGGACTGGGGCGATTATAATTGAGGGAAACCCGACTCTACGGGACCGGCGAACGACATACATGCATCTGAATTTTCCCCTGCTCCCTCGCCTTCTACGCAGATCCGCCGGATTCTCCCTCGTTATTCTGTTCGCCGCGACGCTCATCGTGGTGCTGATGGGTTGCGGCTCAGAACCTGCTTCGGGGCCGACGCAATCCCCTTTAAAGCCCGAGCTGGAAGCCTCGCGTCCTGCCGACACGGTGATTCCCACGGCGAGCAGGCCCGCTGACAAGCCGACACCCACCTCCACACCCTTGCCCAGCACCGCGACGCCTGAGCCGTCGCCCATGGCAACGCCGCAACCGGAGGGGTCGCTGGTCTCCCTGCCGGAGGACGAGGGGCCGCACGAGACCGCGATAGAGTGGTGGTACTTCAACGGCTTCCTCTGGGATGACGACGGGGACGAGTACAGCTTTCACTTCGTAACGTTCCAGTCGCCGACACTGACGGTGGGGACGCCGCATCTCCTGCATGCTACGCTGAGCGACCATCAGAGCGAGGTGCACCTCGCGGGAGAGCGGGGGGCACTGGCCACACTCGACCCAAAATCTCCCAGCGTGGACATCGACGCCAAGGGGTGGGTGATGAGAGGCGATGGCGAGAACTACGTGCTGCAATTCGACCTCAACGGGAGCACGCTCGAGCTTGGGGCGGTCTCCAGACGGGAACCGGTGCTGCACGACTCTACAGGCCTGGTGGACCTGGGAGAGGCCGGCGAGACCTACTACTACTCGCGGACCCGCATGGAGTTGGACGGCTGGCTTGAGGGTGCGGAGGGGCGCCGGGCAGTGTCCGGCTCCGGCTGGATGGACCACCAGTGGGGAGATATCTCGCGTGTGGACGTGGGATGGGACTGGATCAACCTGCACCTGGACGACGGCTCGGACCTGATGGTGGCGGTGGTCAGGAAACCGGTGGAGTCGAGGCACTTCTGCATTGACCATCCGTGTGGTCCGCCGCCGGCTGGGGAACGAGTGGCGGCGTACGCCACCTACGTAGACCCTGACGGCACGGTGACCCACGTGCCCGGCGATGGTGTATTCCTGGAGGCGCTGTATGGGTGGGAGAGTCCCGACACGCAGATCCTCTACCCGATGGGCTGGCGGCTCCTAATAGATTCACTGGAAGCTGAACTGTATTTGGGACCCGTCCTACCGCATGCGGAATTTGCCGCTGGCGTGATCCTGCCAGTTGTCTACTGGGAAGGGGCGGTAAAGTTATCTTATGGTTCGATAAGCCGCGAATTGGTCGAAGGCAGGGGGTTTGTCGAGTTGGTGGGATACGACCCCGGCCAGGTATCGGCGGACATTCCCAGTCCATAGGGTCAGTCCCACAAGGCAATCGCATTTGGATATCCAGATGACATTTGCCGCTTGCCAAGCCCTTCGGTCTTCGATATCATATGATCATGTGTTCTATAAATAGTGCTCCATACCTGTGCCAGCCTCACTGCGCCCCATCTGGTGTCAGTCTACAGGCGCAGAGGCATGGCCCGCCCAAACGCCAGGAAAAGCAGGAAAAGCAGGATTGGGACACAATGGGACCGAATTTGAAAATCCTTGTCCCACAGCAGTGGCGCAGATAGGAAATAACGCGAAATAGCGGGCAAAATGGGAAAATCTGGGAAATTATGGGAACTCGTGGGGGAAATTCAGTCCCCTTTTTCCCGCTCAATCTCCTCATCCACTTAACGGCCGCCCGCCCCGGATAGCTGCACTCGATTGCCCTGCGCAGACACCGACTCCATCCGGCCAAATGCGATAGCCCTGGTCAGTCCCAAAGTACTCATTTAACTTGGGATACATCACCTATACAATGGAGCCGGCGCTGCCGCGCCAGACTATTCCTCCTCTGGATGCCCTAAATCACCGATGGTTACTACACGCGAAAGCGCCACCCAGGCCCCGGAATACCTGGTTGCCAAGGACCTGCGAAAGTCCTTCGGCGGGCTGACAGCGGTGGACGGCGTCTCGTTCAGCATCCGCAAGCAGGAGATCTTCGGGCTGCTGGGTCCGAACGGGGCGGGTAAGACCACCACCATCCGAATGCTGTCGTCCGTGCTGTCCCCGGACGAGGGCGACGTGGTGATCGGCGGGCATTCGGTGACGAGGGAGAGCGACTCGGTACGCAAGCTGGTGGGCGTTTGCCCGCAGGAGTTGGCGCTGTACCCCGAGCTGTCGGCCAACGACAACCTGGTGTTCTTCGGCCGCATGGCGGGGCTGAGCGGGCCCGAGGCCAAGGCGGCGGCGGCGGAGCACCTGGAATCGGTGGGACTCACCGAGCGGGCGCGGGACAAAGTGGACAAATTTTCCGGTGGGATGAAGCGTCGCGTGAACCTGGCCGTCTCTCTGATGAGCCGTCCACTGCTGCTCTTCCTCGACGAGCCCACGGTTGGCATTGACCCGCAGTCACGAAGCCACATCTTTGACACCGTGGAACGCCTGCGCGACGAAGGGATGACCGTGCTCTACACGACGCATTACATGGAGGAGGCGGACCGCCTCTGCAACCGGCTGGCGATCATGGACCACGGGCAGATGATCCGCCTGGGCACCCCCCACGAACTGAAGGCGGAGATCGGCGACCCCGCCACGGTCACGCTGGAAAGCGTTTTCCTTGAACTCACCGGCCGCAGCCTGCGAGACTAAACTAAAGCCAAGGTGAAATACGCAGTTGCACAGGGTAAATTTGTGAAGGAACTGGGTTAGCTGGTCTCGGGAGTTACGAGGGGTTGGTGATGGGCGTGAGGGAGATAGACCGGTGTCTGGAACAGTGGCGGATGGAAGTCAAGGACTTGCGACAGCGGATGATCCTGGCGCCGACGCCCAGGGAGCGGGAGAGGTGGTACGCCGTGCTGCTGCTGGCCCAGGGCTGGACGGCAGCGGCCACGGCGGAGACTCTGGAAAGGGACCCACACACTATTGGCCGATGGGCGTCGGCCTTCGGCGAGGGAGGGCCTGCAGCCCTGATATTCGAGCAGACCGGTGGTTCCCCCCCGCCCTTGACCAAGCGCAGCAGGAGGAATTGAAAGAGGCGGTGCAACAGCCTCCCGCTTCGTCGGGCATCGGTATGGCCAACTGGTATTGGAAGGTGGTGCGGCGGTTTGCCTCGGAGCGCCTCGGCATTGAGTTGAGCCGCAGCAGTTGCCTGAACTGGATGCACCGCTTGGGATTTGCCTTCAAGCGGCCCAAGAAGCGGTTGCTCAAGGCTGATGAGGCCAAGCGGGAGGCTTTCGTGGCGGAGTACGCCGTCCTGAGGGAGGAGGCCCAACGGACTGAAGCCAGGATATTCTTTGCCGACGAGGCCCACTTCCGGGCGGACGCGGAACTGCGGGGCAAGTGGGTGCTGAAGGGCCAGCCTGCTTTGGTGGACTCGACCAGCCCGCGGTATGGGGAGAAGGCCAACTACTATTCGGCGGTGTGCCTGGAGACGGGTGAGGTGGAATGGATGGAACTGGAGGGCAACAGCAACAGCGGGACCTCGGTTGCCTTCCTGAAGCAACTGAGGGAAAAACATCCAGAGCCGATGCGGGTCATCTGGGACAACGCGCCGGCCCATCGTGGCGAGGCGGTGCGGGAATATCTGCGGACGCCCGGACTTGACCTGCGGTTGGTGAACCTGCCGGGGTACAGCCCGGACTTCAACTCCGATGAGGCGGTCTGGGGCTGGGCGAGAGAGGAGGCGACGGGCAATCTCTGCCTGGGCAGCAGGGCGGCGGTGCAGGAAAGGGTCGGCAACTTCCTGGCCGGGCTGGCCAGCCGGAGAGACGAGGTGAGGCGCCGCTGCCGGACGGTACTGCAGTCACGGGCCGAAGCACTGCTGCCGAATTCCCAGCACGATTCCTCGCCTCAGGCAAATGCACATCCCACCTTGGCTTTGGTTTAGTACCCAGTTGACGCTCGCTCTCCCCACGGCACCATTGCCCCGACTGCGGGGATTCACTCTCCTGCGAAGTTTTCCTGTTGGAGCAGCCGGCCGGCGCTTGACCCTGGCCCGGGACGCTCAAAGGTCTAAGACATTCTCAGGAACGGCGGAATAGAGCCGCCCACCATGCTCCGTCCCGTTTTCATTGCGCTGCTAGAACTTAAGCTATTCCTGAACAACCGGGCCGAGCTGGCCTTCAGCATCGCTCTGCCCATCCTACTGTTTGCGCTGATGTACGGGGCGTTGAGCAGCGACAGCGATGTGTTCACCCCGGCGAGCGTAGTTGACCTCGACGGCGGGGCTCACGCTCGGGACCTGGTGGAGCGTCTGGACTCGCTGGCGGAGATCGAGGTGGAAGAGCGAACAGAGGCGGATGCCGCGGCTGCGCTGGACCGGTCGGCCATCCTGTTCGCAGTGGTTATCCCGGCGGGGTTCAGCGAGGCTATGGAGGCAGGGGGGCAATCGCCGCTGGTGTTTCGGCAGCGGGGCAATGGGGGCGACACCGGCCAGATCGTCGCGGCGATCGTGCGAGGCATAGCGCGGGACATGGCCACCGACGCCCGGGTGCGCCACCAGACGCAGCAGGCGCTGTCGGGATCGGGGGTCCCGCAGCAGCGCAGCGAGTCGGAAATCGAGGCGCAGCTGGCATTGCTGCGAACGACGCCGCCGGTGGTTTTGGAGGTGCGTCGGGCTGGAGAGGACCCTGGGGTTGAGTCCGAGGACAACCTGTTCTCTTGGCTGCTGCCTGGACTGATCGTGATGTTCGTCATGTTCTCGGTGACGCTGGCGGCGCAGGCGCTGGTGGAGGAGCGGCGCACGGGCACCCTTGAGCGGCTGATGACGACGCGGCTGGGGGTCAACCAACTGTTCCTCGGCAAGTTCCTGTCGGGAGTGGCTCGGGGGGTGTTCCAGACGGTAGTGATGCTGTCGCTGGCGTTCGTCGTGTTCCGGCCGGGCGGTCCGCTGGCGTTTGTGGAGCTGCTGGGCTTCGCTATGCTGGCGGCGGCGGCGTTCACGGGGGTGTCGCTGGTCATTGGAGCCGTGGCGCGCACCCGGAACCAGGCGACATGGTCGGCGGTGTTTTTCACGTTGGTGATGGTGGTCTTCGGAGGAACATTCTTCGAGATACCAGAGGGCAGCGTATTGGAGGCCATATCCAAGGCCACCGTCAACTCCTATGCGATTGACGCGATGCAGAATATCATCGGGAAGGGCGAGCACCTGGGCCAGCAATGGCTGGAGATGCTGGTGATGGGCGGCGTGGCGATAGCAGGCCTGGCCGTTGCCCGCCTGCTGTTCAGCATCACGCCGGAGGGACGGTAGGGGTTCATGAGCACCGTAGCCCGACAAGCCCTCCTGCTGGCGCTCAAGGATACGCGCATCTTCTTCGGGGACAGAGCCGCCCTGACATTCTCGTTCCTGCTGCCCTTCGTGTTCGTCATCGGGTTTTCGCTGGCGCTGCGGGGAGCGGGACCGGACCACGCTGCCCTCGAGTTCTACCTGGCCACCGAGGAGCAGGAGGGCATCAGCCTGCAGGCCATCGAGGTAATTACCAACAGCGCCGACGTCAATGCGACGGCCATGGACTACGACGATGCTGCGGCAGCGCTGGAGGCTGGGGAGATCCGCGGGTTCGTATCGTTTCCGCCGGACTTCACCCAGCGACTGAGGCCGGGGCAAACGGCACGGCTGGAGGTAGTCGTGGGCGATCTCCCGCCCGCCGACGAGGCCGCCCTGCGAGGGTTCGCCCAAGAGATCGCCGCGCGTTTTTCCGAGGGCCAAGCCACGGTGGCTGCGATTGCAGAGTTGAGCGACCTCGAGAAAGCGGAGGCAGTGCTGGAGGAGCTGCTGTCGGATAGCCGGGGCCCGGCCATCGGCCTACAGATCGAGCAAGTGGGAGAGATCGCCCCGTTCAACAGCTCAGACTTTGTGCTGTCGGGCTACCTGACGATGTTCGTCTTCTTCACCGCCGCCATGGGCGCAGAGGCCCTGGCCCGCGAGCGGCAGACGCACACGCTGGAACGGCTGATGGCGAACGGCGTGAGGCGGGAATCGCTGATCGTGGGCAAGTTTCTGGCAGGCGGCGTCATTGGAGTGGCGCAGGTGGCAGTGATGTGGACCGTCGGGTCGCTGGCCTTCGGAATCGACCTGGGCGCATCGCCGGCGGCGGTGGTGGTGCTGTCGCTGCTTATGGTGGTCGCGTCGGCGGCGTTCGGGGTGCTGCTGGCCAGCTTCGTCAACAATGTGCGGACGGCGTCAGCGGCCGGGGTGCTGACGTCGCTGGTGCTTGCGCCAATCGGGGGGAGCTGGTGGCCGCTGTTCATCACGCCGCCGTTCATGCAGTCGCTGGCACGGCTGACGCCCCACGGGTGGGCCAACGGGGGACTGAACAAGCTGATGCTGTTCGGTGCGGAGTTCATAGACGTGGTTCCGGAAATGGCGGCGCTGATTGTTTTCGCGGGGCTGTTCCTGACGGTGGCGCTGTGGCGGTTCCGGCTGGCGCCTGCGGGGTAGGTATCCTGGAGAACAGGTTTGCTACGGGCCTCTAGCTTGCGGTTATCCAGCAGGTTGTTTATCATTTTAGTGACGTATTTAGTAATTGCTGGGGGCAATATTGGCCCTTGCCGAGATCAAAATTTGGGCAATTGACGGTGCCGGGGGAGCTACTACTCTCGAAACGGCTAACCAGATGGAGTCCGAGCGGCTGCTGGAAGACACAATAGTCAGCAACCCCGACTTGCTGATGGATGGCCTGACGCTGGTGGGCCGCCAGACCCGGACCGACGATGGGTGGCTGGACCTGCTGGGGGTGGACGAAGACGGGCGGCTGGTGGTCTTCGAACTCAAGCGAGGCACCCTCTCTCGCGACGCCGTGGCCCAGATCATCGATTACGCCTCTTTCCTGGACGCCAGGTCCGAACCGGAATTGGTGAATTACATTTCGGAGGCCCCCAGCCTGCACGGCGTAGACAAGAACAAGGGCTTCGAGGAATGGTACGGCGACAATTTCGGAGGGACTGAATCAGCCTCACTTAAGCCGGTGCGGATGGTTCTGGTTGGCCTGGGAGCCGACGAACGCACCACCAGGATGGTGCAGTTCCTCGCGAACCGCGGCGTAGATATATCGCTGCTGACTTTTCACGGATACAGCTACGATAGCAAGACGCTGTTGGCCCGCCAGGTGCAGGTGGAGGCCGTCGCTGAACCGGTGGAGGGCAGACAACGCAGACCTAGGCCTGGAAGGGCAGAGCGCAGGGCACTCTTGGAGCAGCGCATAGATCAACACGCCGGACAATACCCGGAAGCAAGGGAATTGTGGGACGCCGTATTGGAGATGTTCCGCGCAAACTTCCCTCGTGTCACTTATGTTGCCAATCGCGGCTCCAGCGATTGGGCGAAGCACCGGCTAGACATGAGGCTTGCTGGTTCACGCGGGGCCGTCGCGGCAATTCAATTAGGCCCGTTTGCCAATCATCCAGATTTGGTCATGCCAATGTTCTATAACGATGCTGTCAACGCTTGCCCGACGGAATTCACACAGCTTCGGCGAGAACTGTCGGAATTTTGGACATATCCTTCCAACCGCCGAAATGTAGAGGATAGCAATATACAGATTGGCTTCCCCATGAAATCCGTAGCAGAATGGGAAGAAAGAAAGGATAAATTGGCCGCACTGACTCGCTCCGTATATGAGGCGCGCCTAGCCGCCGGGGAAGACTGATGGACTCCGCGAACCTGCGCACTCCACTGTATGACATTCACGTTGCTGCCGGCGGGCGGATGGTGCCCTTCGGCGGATGGGACATGCCGGTGCAGTACCCGGCGGGCATCCTGGCCGAGGTTCGAGCGGTGCGGACCGGCGCCGGGTTGTTCGATGTGTCCCACATGGGGCGGGTGTACATCTCGGGGCCGTCGGCCACTGACTTCCTCGACCTGGTAGTTACCGGCTCGGCTGCTACGCTGGAGATCGGACGGGCCCGCTACTGCATGATCTGCAACTCGCGCGGCGGGGTCATCGACGACACCATATTCTACCGTCTGGCACAGGACCGTTACCTGCTCATCCCCAACGCCGGCAACCGCCACCGGGTTATCGACTGGTTCGGGCTCGTCATCGGCCAGCAATTCGGCGACAGCGTGACACTGAACGACCAGACGATGCAGACCTCGCTGATGGCCTGTCAGGGACCCGCCGCGCTGGGGCTGGCAAGGGAGCTGGCGGACGGCGGCCTTGAGGGGCTGCGCCCGTTCGCGTGGACAGAGTCGCGGATGTGTGGCGCCGATGTGCTGGTTGGACGCACAGGCTACACTGGCGAAGACGGCGTGGAGATCCTGGCCCCGGCCGCTACCGCCCCCTCTATCTGGGAGGCGCTGACTAACGCCGGGGCAGTTCCCTGCGGGCTGGGCGCGCGGGATGTGCTGAGGACCGAGGCCGGACTGCCGCTGCACGGTCACGAGCTGGACGAGTCCACCACGCCGGTTGAGGCGCAACTAGACCGGTTCGTGGACTTCGACAAGGATTTCGTGGGGCGCGACGCGCTGGCCGAGCAGAGGGAAAAGGGCACCCAGTTCACGCTGGTCGGGCTGCAGATGCCGGGACGGTCTGCTCCCCGAGCCACGTACACCCTGTCGGTGCTGGGCTTTCCGGCGGGCCAGGTGACGAGCGGCTGCTACTCGCCCACCCTTGACACCAGTCTGGGTATGGGCTACGTTTTTCCCGAATTCTCGCGACCGGGAACCGTTCTTGAAATGGACAAGCGGGGTCTCATCGAGGAGATTACCGTCACCGCTCTTCCCCACTATCGACGTCCACGAACAGCAAGAGCCAGGCGTCGCGACTAGGCCCTCTTTATGGCCACTGCCCCTGGCGCAAGGAGCATTAAATCCCCGATGAATCCCAAAGACCGCAGCTACACACGCGAACACGAATGGATAATCATCGAAGATGCCGACGCCGGTCGTGCGTTGGTCGGCATCACCCACTTTGCCCAAGACCAGCTGGGCGACATCGTCTTTTTCGAACTGCCCAAGGTCGGCGACACCGTGGCGCACCTGGGCAAGATGGGAGAGGTGGAATCGGTTAAAGCCGTTTCCGATCTCTACTCACCGGTCAGCGGCGAGGTGATCGAGGTCAATGCCGCCCTGGCGGATCGGCCTGAACTTACCAACGAGGACCCCTTCGGCGAGGGCTGGCTCATCAGGGTGACGATGAGCGAGGTGTCCGAGCTGGACACGTTGCTGTCGGCGGAGGAATACGACGCCTACGTGGCCGAGCAGCACTGATGAGCAGCGGCGCCGCCAACGGCAGCGGTAACGAACACTTCCAGTCGCACTACATCCCCAACACGCCCGAGGAACAGGCAGGAATGCTGGCCTCACTGGGTGTTGCGTCCATTGATGACTTGTTCGCGGACATTCCGGCGGAGCACCGCAACCCGCCCCTGCGTCTGCCAGACCCGCTTTCGGAGCTGGAGATCCAGCGGGAGCTGGGTGCGCTGGCCGGGCGCAACCGGACCCTAGGCAGCGGACCGTCGTTCCTTGGAGCCGGCTCGTACCATCACTTCATCCCGGCCATCGTGAAATCGCTGGTCACCCGGGGAGAGTTCATCACCGCCTACACTCCATACCAGGCCGAGGCCAGCCAAGGAACGTTGCAGGTGATCTACGAGTTCCAGACGCTGATCTGCAACCTATACGGGATGGAGGTGGCCAACGCCGGGATGTACGACGGCGCCACCAGCCTGGCAGAGGCCGCGCTGATGGCCTGCCGAGTGGCGCGCCGCGAGCGAATCGCGGTTCTGGACACGGTGTCACCAGCGTATCGGTCGGTCATCGAGTCATATTGCCGGCCGCAGGGCCTGGAGGTGGCAATAGTAGCCGATGCCGCATCGGGCGTGAACGATAACACCGCCTGCCTGGTCACACAGTACCCCAACTTCTACGGGGACATCGAGGACCTGGGCTTGATTGTGGACACGGCGCACAACGCGGGAGCACTGGCCGTAGTGTCGTGTGACCCGATTTCGGTGGGAATGTTCAAGCCGCCTGGCCACTTCGGCGCCGACATCGTTACCGGCGAGGGCCAGCCGCTAGGGATTCCGCCCAGCTACGGCGGGCCCTACGTTGGACTGTTCTCCACCAGGCAGGAATACATCCGCCAGATGCCCAGCCGCCTGTCGGGCCGCACCGTGGACCGCAACGGCGAGACGGGCTACGTGCTGACCCTACAGACGCGGGAACAACACATCCGGCGGGAACGGGCGACGTCCAACATATGCACCAACGAGGCCCTGTATGCCCTGGCCGCGACCATCTACCTGGCCGCGCTCGGCAAGTCGGGGCTGCGGCAGGTCGCAGAGCTGTGTTACCAGAAATCTCAGTACGCCGCATCGCAGATAGCTGCGTTGCCGGGCTACTCGGTTCCGAGCTATACGGCGACCGGCGGCCCGTTCTTCCGCGAGTTCGTGGTCGAGTGTCCCGCTCTGCCCGCCGAGATCAACCGGCGGTTGATGGAGCGGAACATCCTGGGCGGACTGGACGTGAGCGACCGCTACCCGAACGGGATGCTGCTCTGCGTTACAGAAATGAACACCAAGGACGAGATTGACGAGCTGGCCACGGCCCTCTCGTCCGTGTAGGAGAAAACGCGCAATGCGTCAAGGCGGAAACCGCGACACTTCCAAACTGCTGATGGAGCGCAGCGTGCCGGGGCGGGCCGGGGCCGTGCTGCCGGAGTCCGACGTGCCTCCACAGCCCATGCCCGACGCGGCGCTGCTGCGCGCCGACCTGCCGCTGCCGGAGCTATCGGAGCCGGAGGTGGTGCAGTATTTCACCGGGCTGAGCCAGCGTAACTTCTCCATCGATACGCATTTCTACCCGCTGGGGAGTTGTACAATGAAGTACAACCCCAAGATCAACGACGAGACCGCCTTCCTGCCGGGATTCGCTGGCATCCACCCGATGCAGCCCGCCGAGCAGTCGCAGGGGGCACTGGATCTGCTGTACCGCCTGCAGGGGTTCTTGGACGAGATAACCGGGCTTCCGGCGGTGAGCCTCGCCACCCTCGCGGGGGCCCACGGAGAACTAGCCGGCATGCTGATGGTCAAGGCATATCTCCAAGCGCAGGGTCAGATCAGGCGGACGAAAGTGGCCATCCCCGACAGCGCCCACGGCACCAATCCGGCATCGGCGGCCATGGCTGGCTTCCAAGTGGTGGAGTTGGCATCGGACAGCCAGGGCAACGTGGATCTGGAGGCGCTGCACGACGTGGCCGATGAGAGCCTGGCCGGGGTGATGATTACTCTTCCCAGCACCCTGGGGCTGTTTGATACCAACATCGTCGAGGTCTGCCGCATCGTCCACGAGGCGGGCGGGCTGGTCTACGGCGACGGCGCCAACATGAACGCGCTGCTGGGCCGGGTGAAACTGGGCGATCTGGGCTTCGACGTTTGCCACCTGAACCTGCACAAGACCTTCAGCACCCCTCACGGCGGCGGCGGGCCGGGCGCCGGGCCGGTGTGCGCCACCGAGCGGCTGGCGCCGTACCTGGCCGCGCCGGTGGTCGCGGGGTCCGAGGCCGACGGTTACAGACTAGCTACGCCGGAATCGAGCATCGGCAAGCTGGCGGGGTTCCACGGAAACTTCGGCGTGCTGGTGCGGGCCTACACGTACATCAGGACGCTGGGCGCAGCGGGCGTTATATCCATCAGCGGCAACGCGGTGCTGAACGCCAACTACATGATGAATGCGCTCAAGGACGTGTACCACCTGCCCTACGACCGCACCTGTATGCACGAGGCCGTCTTCTCGGCCGACTGGCAGAGGGCGCGAGGCGCCGGGGGGCTGGAAATCGCCAAGCGCCTGCTGGACTACGGTTTCCACGCCCCGACGATGTACTTCCCGCTGATCGTCCCGGAGTGCCTGATGATCGAGCCGACGGAGTCGGAGACGCAGGAAACGATTGACGACTTCGTGGCGGCGCTGAAGCAGATCAACACGGAGATCAACGAGGATGTAGACTTGGTCAGGAACGCACCGCACACCACGCCGGTGGCGCGGCTGGACGAGGCGCAGGCGGCGCGGCGGCCCAACCTGCGCTGGACCCCGGAGGGCTAGGGGGCTAGAACCGCCAGCCTTCGCGCTCCATCAATTCCTGCAGATTGATGCACTCGATTCCAAAGTGGTCACATACATTAGGGATTCTTGCAGCATTAGGGCGACGCGCTTCCTCAGTCACAACACACATGCCTGTTGGCCCTGCCTTGGCGATTACAAAAGGATCCGCGACGGGAGTCCCTTTGGCCATGGCCTTTGCACTGATAAGATTTAGAAAATGGGGTACGTTAAAGATCTCAGCAACAAAATCCTGCTCCTCTGAGGAGGGCAACGAAAAGAAGTCTGGATTCAGCAGCTTCAACTCCTGTACAGCCGCCAGAAGCCCACTAACGCCACTTAACTCGGCTTCGACTTCACTGACGGAACTTGCTCTTCCAGAACTAATTAGCTCGTTGAATCTGACCCAGAAACTAGGAAATCTGTCTTTGTAAAGGGATCGGTAGATTTGGCTGAGAGTGCTGGTGTCCAGTGAATATTCTGTCATCGAGACGCTAGCCTCTGGTTCAGCCAAGTTTCCAAACCAACTACGTTCGAAGCCTTGACGTCTAGATACTGCGACAGTTGGTCAATGTCGTAAGCACCTTGGTAGTAGCCACGGAAAGCTAGGGCGGTGTACTTGGCTCCCAGATACGTCCCTTGGTTGGCGTAGTAATTCCCTCCTCCGGATGCTTCACTGCGCTCAAGAGCCTGTACGTTCCAAAGTAGTATTTTTTCGCTATAGAACGCATCCTCAATCCAGCTTTGGTTCAGGCACCTTCTAAGGACGACCTCCCGACTAACTCTATAGCGCCTTGCTAACAGATTGATGTTGTCGTCGTTTAACCCCTCAGCAAAATAGGGAGCCGCGAAATTCCTGAAATGGCTCGTTGGCACCAAAATTTCTCCGGCCAATCTGTTGCACGCTATTTCAACTTCCTTGTCGTGCTCTGCTAGTGAATCCGTATAGTGCGCTACATCGGAACGCTCTAAGTGGTTAAATCCATAGAGCAGATGAGCCATCTCGTGAAACAGAGTGAAGATTTGGCGCACCTTGGGTTGTCCGTTATTCAAGTAAACGATCGGCCGATGAGTTCCATTCAGACAGAATCCGGCTACGTCTTTCTGCCTAAAATGGCGCTTAAAAACCCAAATCCCGGCCGATTGCACCGCGTCCCGCCAATTCTCAAGTGCAGCCTCCTCTGTCCTCCAAGAAAACTGTTCATCTAGCGAGACCCCTAGATAACCGCGAGCCTCCCTTGCTAGGCTATCCGCTCCATCCGGCGTGACGCTATCGGCCAAATCACGAATAATCAATCTCTCTAGTGAGTCATCAAATGGTGCCAGTTCCTCCAAGTCCATTTGGCGGGCTCTCGCTTGGCGAATGGCCAACCAGGTGTCTGGTTCCAGGTCGTCGAGCGTTGCCTCCGGAAGGCGCCTAAATTCAGCGTTGGGGACTTGTTCGTCCGGGGGGGAAGGCAAAAAAAACAGAGCGGTTGGGCGATGGTAAAGCTCCCTCGCCATCCGCTCGAATTGGCGCCACGTCGGAAACTTGGCGCCCGATTCCCAGGCTTCAATCTCCTCAGGAGGGCGTTTCAGGCGGGCTGCAACCGCCTCGACGGTTGCATACCCGGCCTGTTCACGTGCCCAGCGGAGCATTTCGGGATTGATTCCCGTTGCCCTGTCTGCCATTGGATGAACCTCGCCTTGTGGGTTGAGGTTTAATGAGTGCCGATTTTACTACACTAGCTCCCTGACTGGCGTTCCTCTTCGAGGAGGGCGTTTAGGAGGGCCTCGTCTACGCGGACCTCCACGCCGGAGCGCTCTTCCTGGAGGAGCATGGCCACGCGGGAGTCGCGGTGGCCCCAGCCACGGTTCAGTGCCTCGGTCATCTCCTGCAAGGTCAGCTGGGCCAGCCGCATGGGTACGTCGTACTCGCGGCCCACGGAGAGGGCGAGGTCGACGTCCTTGCGGGCGAGGCGGAGGGCGAAATCGGGCGGGTCAAACTTGCCGGGCAACAGGTGCTCGGCCAGCCCCTCGAATGTACCGCGGCGTCCCTGGGCACCCTTGCGGACCGCCTGCCACAGCGCTAAGGGCTCCACGCCCGCCTTGACACCCATGGTGAACACCTCGGCCAGGGCCGCCTGCACGATGTAGCCTGTGCAGTTGTGGACCAGCTTGGCAATGGCGCCGCAGCCGATGGGACCGACGTAGTAGGCCTTGTCGCCGATGCTGTCCAGCACGGGCTTGCAGCGGTCGAAGACCTCCTTGTCGCCGCCAACCCAGATGGCCAGGTTGCGGGACGCCGCGCCCCGGGGCCCGCCGCTTACTGGCGCGTCCAGCACGTGTATGCCGCGGGCGGCAGCCTGCTCGTGGATGCGGCGTATCAGTGTCGGCGTGCTGGTACTGAGGTCGAAATAGACCTTGCCCTCGCTCATGCCCTCGAGGATGCCGTCCTCGCCGAGGCCCACGGCCTCGACCTCGGTCGGGCCGGGCAGTGACGTAAACACGATCTCTGAAGCTACCGCCACCTCGCGGGGGGAGTCGGCCCATACCGCGCCTGCCTCAAGGTGCTGGGTGGCCGACTCGCGCCGGATGTCGTGGACGACCATCTCATTGCCGCCCTGCAGGCAGTTGTAGGCCATGCTGGCCCCCATTGTTCCCAGTCCGATGAACCCTACCTTCATTTCGAAGCCTCCGATGGTATTTTCGATTGGTTCTTTATCATACCGTAGCCGGTCTCATGCCGCTCAGGCTAAAGAATTCTCCCTGCCCTGCCGGGATGGGGAGCAGTTGCCGGCTGGGGCTACTGACCACCAGCGAGGCCGTTGAGCTGGGCGGCCTGAGCGGCCAGACCGGCGAATTCGGCCACGTCAGTGGAATCGGGGAGGAGTTACTGCACTCTCCGGGCATCGTCAGCCACTGCCTACAAGCTGCCCTCGCGAGCCCAGTAGCTGCCGCGAAGGACCTCGGCGAACTCAGCGACCACTGCCGTCAGCTGGAAGCGAGGGGGGGCTTCATCAAAGGTGACCGCCAGATCGCTGCTATGGAACTCCTAGTTGATCTCGGCGACTTCGTTGAGCCCGACATCCTCGTACCGCATGTAGACGGTTCCCAGGGACCCCTCCGCACCCTCACGGAGCTTCTGTTCATAAAGAGCAGTAACGCTGTGTCCGGCACCGATCTCGCCCGCATCCACCGCGTTGTCGCGGAAGTCCTCGTCGGCCTCGTCGCGGTTTTCGTAACCCAGCAGCCGGTAGCGGTTGACGGTCTCAGGGTTGAAATCGACCTGCACCTTGGCGTCCTTGGCGATAACCTGGAGCGTTCCGGTGAGGTCTTCAACAAAGATGCGCTGGGCCTCGGAGAGCGCATCGACATAGTAGTAGGCGCCATCACCGTCGTTGGCGAGCTGCTCCATCAAAATGTCGTTGTAGTTGCTCATTCCGAAACCAACCGTGGTCAGGGTGACACCCTTGTCGACGTGTTGCCGGATCTGGTTGAGGATCGATTCGGCTCCGGAGTTGCCGACGCCGTCGGACAGGACCATAACGCGGGTGATGCGGTCCGGCTCGACCTCGTCGGCGGCCAGCTTGTAGGCGACCTTCAGATCGTCTTCGACGTAGGTGGAGCCGCTTGACTGGAGGGAGTCGATGGCCTGCAGGACCCCCCCTTGTTGCGGCTCTCCGTGGGCTCCAGCAGCACCGAGCCCCGGTCGCCGTAGGTGACGATGGCGACCCTGTCGTCGGAACGGATTTCGTCGACAGCAGCCGGAGGGACTACTAGACCAACCCCAGCCGGTCCTCGCGGGCCATGGAGCCGGATATATCGATGGTGAAGATCAGAGTGGCGCCCTGGCGCTGCTCCGCCAGCAGTTGCTTGCCCTGCAATCCGACCCGCATCAGCCAGTGATTCGCGCCGCCAAATGGCGAGGGTGAGCCTTCTATGTGTATGGCGAAGGTGTCATCCGCGGGGCCTCATAGCCTTGGTCGAAGTAGTTGAAGAACTCCTCCACGCGCACGGAGTTCTGGTCGGGGACG
This sequence comes from Dehalococcoidia bacterium, assembly GCA_965262865.1. Taxonomy (GTDB): domain Bacteria; phylum Chloroflexota; class Dehalococcoidia; order Lucifugimonadales; family UBA3495; genus VXOI01. The sequence goes on along the minus strand of OZ253565.1, from coordinate 2,053,704 downwards.
TAGCCGTCATCAAGGAACCTGCGGGCCACCGTTTAGGACGCGGTATCCACGTCGATGGCGAAGGTTGAGAGTTGATCATCCTCTGTGTCTATAAAGGGGTTGACGCCATAGTGCTGGAAGAAGGTCAGATCGTAAGCGGCGTCGTTGACCGTGGCTGAGCCGCCGATGGCGTTGAATCCCTCGGACGGCGCGGCTTGGCCAATGGCGTTGAGCCCCACGGTCGACTCGACCTGGGTGGTCTCTATGATGACCTGCTGCTGAGAGGCAGCGGCGGGAACGGAGGTGGGCGCCCCCTGGGAGTCGGCAGCGCTTGTGGGGTACTCGGCGTCGGCGCCGCAAGCCATCAATGCGAGCAGCAGAACCATTGCCAGGGGACGACTGTTTTCGAGAGGATCGGGTACATCTCAGTGCCTCCTTAAATTTGGTGTGGCAATGGCGATTTTGCTTTTTGGCGGGTGTACATTGGACGACAAATGTGTAACATTTCGCCTGCGTTGTGCAGCGGAGTTGTAACACTTGCCAACATTCGGCGAGCTTCTGACCGCCCACATCGAACGGGCTGGCATTGGGGATGCCGATCTTGCGAGGCGCATCGGGATCACCCGCCTGACGCTGATTCGCTGGAAGGGAGGGGGTTACCAGCCGTCCTCGATACAGGGAGGAAGTACTCCGATGCGCCGAATTGCTGCGTTTGACTCCTGAGGAACGGGACGAGCAGCTCGATTCGTCGGATTTTTCACCCTCGGGGGAAATTCCAGCGGCACCGGCGCGGGCGATCTCCCGGAGGCGGCGTTGGGTACGAATTGCGGCGGCTTCCATCGCAGCGGCGACTCTTGTGCTGCGATCGCCGTTGCGATCATCCTGCTACGCCTTTCTGAGGGGCATGATTACCCGGTGGCCGCAGCGGACGAGTCCCTGATTATCATTGCCCCCTTTGCAAACTACGCAGCGGGACAGCAGGGGTTCAACATCCGCGGGCGGCTCAAGAACGGCATCGACAAGGAACTCTCTGCCGCCGGGCTGACTGGGGTGAGGACAGCGGAGTGGCCTGAGGAACTGCCCGGGGAACCGGAGGCATCATCGGCGGTAGAGATCTCCGGTGCGGCCATCGTCATCTGGGGCGAGTATGACAGCGGAAGGGTGCTGGCCAACCTGACCACCGCGCGCACAGAGTGCGAATCCTTCGGTCCCCAGGTGGTTGACATTGGCTCGTCGCCTTCGGAGCTGCCCACGGCGATCAATATTAACCTGACCGCCTAGGTCCGCTCAGTGGCGCTGCTGACGCTGAGCCAACTGTACCTGGAGCAGGAGGGGTTTGACCTGGCCAAGACGGTGCTGATCCAGGCGCTGGAGGACCCGCCATCCGATCCCGCAGCCTTGGCAAATCTGCGCTACCGGCTGGATCACGCCTACCTGGGCGGGAAATACGCCGACCTAAACTAAAGCCAAGGTGAAATACGCAGTTGCACAGGGTAAATTTGTGAAGGAACTGGGTTAGCTGGTCTCGGGAGTTACGAGGGGTTGGTGATGGGCGTGAGGGAGATAGACCGGTGTCTGGAACAGTGGCGGATGGAAGTCAAGGACTTGCGACAGCGGATGATCCTGGCGCCGACGCCCAGGGAGCGGGAGAGGTGGTACGCCGTGCTGCTGCTGGCCCAGGGCTGGACGGCAGCGGCCACGGCGGAGACTCTGGAAAGGGACCCACACACTATTGGCCGATGGGCGTCGGCCTTCGGCGAGGGAGGGCCTGCAGCCCTGATATTCGAGCAGACCGGTGGTTCCCCCCCGCCCTTGACCAAGCGCAGCAGGAGGAATTGAAAGAGGCGGTGCAACAGCCTCCCGCTTCGTCGGGCATCGGTATGGCCAACTGGTATTGGAAGGTGGTGCGGCGGTTTGCCTCGGAGCGCCTCGGCATTGAGTTGAGCCGCAGCAGTTGCCTGAACTGGATGCACCGCTTGGGATTTGCCTTCAAGCGGCCCAAGAAGCGGTTGCTCAAGGCTGATGAGGCCAAGCGGGAGGCTTTCGTGGCGGAGTACGCCGTCCTGAGGGAGGAGGCCCAACGGACTGAAGCCAGGATATTCTTTGCCGACGAGGCCCACTTCCGGGCGGACGCGGAACTGCGGGGCAAGTGGGTGCTGAAGGGCCAGCCTGCTTTGGTGGACTCGACCAGCCCGCGGTATGGGGAGAAGGCCAACTACTATTCGGCGGTGTGCCTGGAGACGGGTGAGGTGGAATGGATGGAACTGGAGGGCAACAGCAACAGCGGGACCTCGGTTGCCTTCCTGAAGCAACTGAGGGAAAAACATCCAGAGCCGATGCGGGTCATCTGGGACAACGCGCCGGCCCATCGTGGCGAGGCGGTGCGGGAATATCTGCGGACGCCCGGACTTGACCTGCGGTTGGTGAACCTGCCGGGGTACAGCCCGGACTTCAACTCCGATGAGGCGGTCTGGGGCTGGGCGAGAGAGGAGGCGACGGGCAATCTCTGCCTGGGCAGCAGGGCGGCGGTGCAGGAAAGGGTCGGCAACTTCCTGGCCGGGCTGGCCAGCCGGAGAGACGAGGTGAGGCGCCGCTGCCGGACGGTACTGCAGTCACGGGCCGAAGCACTGCTGCCGAATTCCCAGCACGATTCCTCGCCTCAGGCAAATGCACATCCCACCTTGGCTTTGGTTTAGACGAGGCGATCTGGCGATTCACCCAGGTCCTCACGGTGCATCCGCGCTCGTCGGAAACCTACAGCAACCGTGGGCTGGCCTACCTGGAGAGGGGCAGGCCCGACGATGCCAGACTTGGCCATAGCCGACCTCACGCGGGCGACGGAGCTGGAGCCGAGGATGGCTGGTCCGCACTTCAACCGTGCCGTAGCCTACGTGGAGAGGGGACAGCCGGGGGACCTAGACCGGGCCCTCCGCGACTTGGATCGGGCCAATTACGCAGGGTCGGAGGGCGCGGGAGCTTTGGTCAACCGGGCGGCCCTTTACCGTGAGCGCGGCGCGGAAGGGGATCTGGACAGGGCCTTCGAAGACCTTAAGGAGGCATTGGACATGGACCAGGCGCTGGCGACGACGTGAGTGAACCGGGGCAACGCGCACCTCCAGCGCGGTGGGGGCGGCGACACCGAAAGGGCCATCGCAGATTTCACCAAAGCCATCGAGCTTTCATCCGACGCAGCGGCAGGCTACTACAACAGGGGAATGGTGCACCCCGACCTGGCGGACTGGGAGCGCTCCACCTAGGATCTGCGTGCGGCCCAGGGGCGGGAACCACGCAACCCGGCGTACAACAACACGCTCTGCGGGCAGCTGGGGATACAGCAAAAGCCCGAACTGGCGCTGCCCTACTGCAGCAAGGCACTGGAGTCCGCCCCCAACGGTCGCGGACCGCGACAGCCGCGGACTGGTCAACGCCGTAATGGGGCGGACTGACGAGGCCATAGATGACTTCCAAGTCTTTCTCGCCTGGGTGGACTCGTCGGTCAAGGAGTCGTGCCGCCAGTACTACCGGCCCAGCCGCGAGTCCTAGGTGAACATGCTTAAATCAGGCGGCGACCCCTCTGATCCAGGGACCCTGGGGGACTTGCGGGTGCGCCCTGTGACCTCGCGGGAAGCACCTTACTGAGCGATCTCGGTAGCAGACGTCGGTCCTTTGACACAGTGGCTTATGATTAGGATGACAGGCGCGGAACTACGGGCGCTTAACAGCATCCTCGACGCTTTCCAGCCATACCTTGTCACAATGCTTAATTCCGTGGACAGGAATTATCATGCCTGAATCATCCAGAAGAAATACCGATAGACCGGTGGGCGGGTCCGGCCAGGGGCAAGAAGACCGAGAGTCTCTGGCCGGATACGTGGTGTCGCTGCCAGAGCGGCTGATCCGCACCACGGCGGCGGGTGGCGGCGGGCTGCTGCTGGAGGCCTCAGACCACATTCTGCCGCCACCAGTGCGGGGCGCAAAGATATACCAGTGCCTGATAGCCCGTCCACTGCGTATCACCATTGAGGCGGTTGGTGGTGTGAGTGAACGGTTCCCCCAAGAGGCCATCTCGGGGCAGGAGTTGATCAAGCGCAAGGTGGCAGGAAATATCGTAGAGGCGGTGAGCGTATTCACCGTGGGGTTTTCGCCCCTGTGGTTCCTTGCCGTCGCCTCGGATGTTACCGGGGGGACGCGCATCTACCTCGACGCGTTCGTCAAGGAACTCAAGCGGACGGACGTCCTGCCGGACAGCACCGACGTCTCGTCGGTCGATGACCTGCTCTCGGTGCTGGACAGAGCCGTTGGTCAAGCGGCCGACACGATTGACATACCGCCGACGGCAATTGCCGATATGCGGGACTCGGTGGTGCTGCTCCGGGAGAATGCCGAGTCGATCCCGGGCCCGCAGCGCCTGGCCGAGGTCTTCACACAGCTGAACGAGGCGGCAAGAGAACAGAAACGGTCGCTGCTAGTGGTATCGACGCTGGTGGCCGCAGGCGCGATACAGGCGGGCGCGCAGCTGGGAAGCGTCCATGTCCTGAACTTTTACACTGAGGCCCTCGGAGCCGTACGGAGGGAAGGAGTTTCCCCGTATCTCGCCAGAATCAGCCAGCCCTATGTTGACGCTGCCAGCCGCCACCTGGACCCTGCGAGTCGGGCACACACACCGCGAGTCATCCGGCGGATTCTTGATCACCTGCCTAGTTCCGCGCCGGACACCAACGACTTAACGGACATCAGGTAGGGGCAGCGGACGGACCTCAACGGCGGCGGGACCGCTGACAGGAACATCCCAACCCAAGTCAACATACGTGGAGAACCAGATCATGGTGGAAATGGCAGAGAGGCTCTGGACTTTCGAGGCAGTGGCGCCGGGGCAGCGCGGGGCGGAGACGGTGGTGGAGATCACCCCCGAGAACATCGCCGGGTACGCGGACGTGGCGCTGAACGGCGATCTGAGCTATCGCGGCGCGGGGGTGTCTCTGGCCATGCCGACGATGGTGCTGGCCTTTGCGCCTCTGCTTCGGGAGGAAATCGCGGAGGCCAACGGATTCGTGGCGCAGGAGCAATCCAAGACCGACCGCAAGCAGACTCCGTTCGCAAAGTGCGAGATCCGATGGAACCTGCCCGTCATCGCCGGGGACGTCATCACCGGCAGGCGCGGAACGCTGGAGAAGTACGAGCGCCGGGGCAGCCGGTTTGTCACCTTCCGGGTCGAGGGGATCAACCAACGGGGCGAGACGACGGTAGAGTACGACTACACCTGCATCTTCGACTATTCCGGGGGCCAGCGGGACGTACCGGAAAACCCGGCAGGATCGGCACACCCCCACCCTAACCCTCCCCCTGATGGAAAGGGGATTGAGTCAGCCTCTCCCACACATGATGGAACCGGTCGCCGACGGCTGCTGGACTTCGAATCGGCAGTTGAGGGGACGGAGCTGGCGGAATTGAGCATCACCGAGAGCCAGGACATCATCAACCGGCGGAGCGCCTTCCGGCTGGCGGGGCGGCCCAACGAGAGCAACATTCACACCGACGAGGAGTTCGCGCGTCAGAACATCTTCGGGGGTACAGTGAACTCCGGGCCAGCCACCATGTCGTACGTGGACCAGATGCTGCATCTGTCCTTTCCGGCCGAGGCGTTCTACAACGGTGGGAGCCTGCTGATGCGGGCCATCACGCCCTTCCGCAGCGGAGATACGGTGACGTTTGCAGGAGAGGTGACCGGGCGGCGGTGGGAGGGTGACCGCGGCATAGTGGAGTGCCGAGTGCGGGGGACCAACCAACGCGGAGAGCTGGTGTGCCTGGCTGACGCATCGCTGGGGGTGGGCTAGGCAGTCACCTCGTTTGGGTGGGGTATTTCCATAGTTTCCGCCCATGCTGAAGGTCCCGTAGCTGGCTCTCCATTCCGTTCCTTCACCGCCAGAAAGTCGGTGATGTCCCCCCTGCTATTCTGCTGAACTCCATCAACCGAATCTCCTACAACATCGCACTCAGGCAGAAAATCGAGGACATAAGCCACGTAATTTCCCGGGTGCCGCTCAGAGACGATGACGTATTCGTGGCCTGCTGCCTCTACCCTTTCGACACATGCGGTGGGAGTGGGAATGGGATATCCATCGAGTTCCATTCCCTCAAAGTAGATCTCAATCGCCTCCTGAATCATCGAGCCTCAGCTCATCGGGAGTATCTGCAGTGGCTACGCACCCAGGTGTGTCGGGAGAAAATACGGCATAGTTTTTGGGTGACTTCTCAACGACTATTGTGTATTTTGGCAATCCCGCCTGCATTAGGACGCTTCTCCACGTCCCTATGGGCAGGTCATCACTCAACTGTCCCGGGAATGACGACCCCACTTCGGCGGCACGGCGTTTGACTCCGTGCGATATGGTTTGACCGCGGAGCGTGGATTGCTCCGCGATCAATGGTTTGCCTCGCTTAACCGCGGATTCTTCCGTAGATGCGCTCGGGCTCCACGAGGACTATCACGCCGTCCTGCCTGACCATTGCCTCGTCGTATTCCTCCCAGTCGGGGTGATCGCCGTGGGCGCTGCAGGCGCGGAAGACTTCGCGCAGCTCTACGCGCATGGTCTCTGCGTCGGTGTCGTGGTAGCTCATGGTCGTCGCCGTGCCCTCGACGTTGACGCAGCTCCGCCAGTCCTCGCTGACTGCCATGATGGTGCAGCGCTTGTCGCGCTGCAGGTTGCGCACCTTGACCGAGCTGCCGTACACGATGACGTAGGCCGCCTTGCCCTTGTATGCGCCACAGACAACAATGCTCGTGTGACCCGCGCCGTTTCGCCTGTAAGTGGTGATAACCCCGCGATGGTTGTTGTTCACGAAGTTCTCGTAATCCTGGAATTCCATTTCGCTACCTCCGGGTTCGAGAGTTGTGGGCCAAGGCCCGCGATAATTAACCCGACTGGTATAACATAGCTGCGACATTCCTGCATCCTGACAAATCGGAGGCCGTCGATGGAGTACCGGGAGCTGGGCCAAACGGGCGTGATGATATCGGAAGTCGGGCTGGGGACGTGGAAGTACCGGGGCGGTCCGGAACCGCTGCGGCGCGGCATAGAGCTCGGGGCCAACCTGATCGACACCGCCGAGATGTACCGCACCGAGGACGCGGTGGGTCTCGCCATCAGCGGCATCCGGGACCGGGTATTCCTCGCCACCAAGGTGCTGGGCAGCAACCTGCGCTACGACCAGGTGCTGCGGGCCGCCGAGAGGAGCCTTCGGTTGCTGAACGACGACGTCATTGATCTGTACCAGATTCACTGGCCCAACCACAGCGTACCCATCGCGGAGACGATGCGGGCGATGGAGGAGCTGGTGAACAGTGGGATGGTGCGCTACATCGGTGTCAGTAACTTCTCGGTGGCGCAGATGGAGGAGGCGCAGGCCGCGATGCCGGAATTCCCAATCGTGTGCAACCAGGTGCTGTACAACCTGAAACGGCGGGGCATAGAGCGGGACCTGATCCCCCACTGCGAGGGGCACGGGATCACGGTGATGGCCTACACGCCGCTGGCTGACGGGTCGCTAGCGGTGCGTCCGCGAGTGCGGGCCGGCTGGGCATGGGAGACGCTGGAGAGCGTGGCCCGCGATGTGGGGAGGACACCGGCGCAAGTGGCGCTGAATTGGTGCCTCACCCGGTCGCCGGTGGTGGTGATTCCCAAGACCAACAGCGTGGAGCGAACGGAGGAGAACTGCGGGGCGTCAGGCTGGCGGCTTACATCCGAGCAGGTGCAACAATTGGAGGAAGCATATCCACTTTAGGGCAAGAACCTGCGGCGCCTCTGCCATTGGGATTGCGCCGGACGACCAGTCCAGGCGTTGGGCATAGCCGCCGTTGACAGCGGAGGATACAGGCGAGGCAGCAATCACAACCCCTCCCCCCAGGCAATCGCGTCTTGATTTCAGCAGCTCAGCAGGTTGGGCCGAAGGAGCTGGCATTGCCGGTTTGCAGGGGCTCTTTTTTATGAATCCACTCATTTCCGCTCATTTCCGCTCATTTCCGCTCATTTCCGCCATTATTATGTCATTCTGGCAATTCCGGGCTGGCCGCTGGTTCAAAGCAGGCCCCGCGGGATGTCAGTCGGGTTCTGTTTGCCACCTGTTATATACATAGAACATATGTTGTACAAAGGGCGCAGGCCTGGCAAGGGGCGAATGACAGCGGAATGAGATTCCAGGCTTGAAGACGCCATTGCCCTGCCTCCCCCCGATGCCGCTGTAAAAAAGGGGCTGTCGGTGCCCCAGGTTATGGCCAGGGGCAGGAAGTAAAGTCCCAATACCGAGACCATCATCCACGCCGCTACCTGACCCTTTGCGGCGTCTTTGAACACTTCGAGCTACAGGCCTCTGTCACCTTCATCCCTCATCCTCAGCAGCGCGAAGGGGATGGCGGCGAGGGAAACTAATGCTGCGGTACGGAAGAATGCCCGGAATACCGACAGGCCAGCCTCGTTGACGCCGGCGGCATACTGCTCTATCCGGGCGTTGATGACCTCGGTGGACTCGCCGGCCTGTGGGAGTGGCATTTCCAAGCCCGATGTCAGGACCTGGAAATGCTCCACGCCCCACGCCGACATGGCCGCCAGACCCAGAGTCATTCCCATCATGCGGGCGACGGTAACCAGGGAAGCGGCGGTGGCGCGGTAGTCCTCGTCGACGGCATGCAGGGCGCGGTGGAGGATGGGAGCGATGACCAGACCGAACCCAACGCCCGCGATCAGGAGCTGCAGGGTCAACTCTGGGTCGTCCACGCCAATCTCCCACCGGGAACACAGGAACAGGCCCGCCGCCACCATCAGCAGGCCGGTTACCGTCAAAACGCGGCCTCCAGCCCACGGCAACAACCAGCCGCCGACCACCGACGCAATGGGGATCACCCCAGTCATTCGCAGCAACCACAGAGCGCCAGTGAAAGGTTCCTTCAGCATAACTGTGTCGGCGGTCAGAGGCACGGTCACCATGGCGAGGATCAACGCCACGCCAACCAGGGCCTGGGACATGTTCGCCAGGAGGAAGGCCCGGGACCGAAGAAAGACGCCGGCCAGAAGCGGCTGCCAAACTCGGCGCTCCACAAGCACCAGCATACCGCCCAGTCCCAGCCCGGAGGCTGCGAGAATGAACGGTACAGTGGAATCGAGCGTAAATAGATCCTTACGTGAGAGGGCCAGAGAAAGCAGGAAAAGCGCACCGATGAGCAGCGCCCCGCCAAGGTAGTCGACCCGGTCGCCCGGAGTACGATAGTTGGGCAGCCGCATCAGGGCAACGAAGACAATAGCGCTCTGGGGTACGTTGAGCCAGAAAATCCAGCGCCAACTAGACAACTCGACGATGGCGCCGCCATAGGCCGGGCCAAGCATAGACCCCGCCTCCGCAGCGCCACCGACCACCCCCAGGGCCAGGGCCCGCTTTTCGGGAGGAACCAGGGTCGTGGCCAGCGCCATGCCCAGGGGCACGGTAGCACCGCCTCCGATGGCCTGGATCACGCGAGCTCCGATCATGAACTCGAAGCTGTGGGAAATGGCGACCAGACTGGTTCCAATGCAGAAAACGATGAGAGAGGCCTGGTACACCCTGGGGTAACCGTAGACGTCGCCTAACCGGCCGATGAGGGGCATCGCAACGGTGTAACCCAACAGGTAGGCAGTTATTATCCAGGAAACGCGGTCAAGCTCGGTGATGGGGATCTTGAGGTCCAGCATCACGCTGGGGAGGGCAGTGACCACCACCGTCTGGTCGAGGGCGGTAATGAAGGCTCCCAAGCCTGTGACGGTCAGGATGACCCACGTCGAGTACCGATGGGGGAACGCGGACCCGGCGGCCACAGGTTGTGATGTCAAGGGCACCCCAATAAACTCCCTCCGGTCCTGGAAGAGGGAGATTCATCAGGATCAAGTATCTCACAGCTCCGGCGGTTCGATAGTTATCGCCTTGTCGGCATCACTCAGGGTCAGCCTCCGCAGTGATTCCTTTACGTCAGTCAGCACAACCTGCCCGGTGATGAGCGCCTGCCGCAGCATTCCCGATTCACGGTCGATCCACATTTCAAGGGCAACGGGAAAGCCGGTCCCGGCGGTCGGCACCAATTCCTTCAGGGTTTCCGACATGATGTCGCCGCCGATATGATATACGTCCACGCCGTCCAAACGGTCCTGACCCAGCAGCTTCGGCGCCTCGACCTCTTCCACAATACCAGCCAGAGTAACGCCAAAATCGCCGAGATTGATGGGTAGTGACTCCGGTGGGACCTGCTCCCACTGACCGTTAATCAAGTTGGTCATGTAGGCGTCATCATCGATGCTGATCATTCCGATTTCCAGGTATGACCGAGGAAAAAGCAACTCCCCCTCAACGGTGATGTCAAACATTCCAGGTACGAGTGCTCTCCCATAAGCCCGGGTCATCAAGACTCCAGGCAATAAGATGGTTGACCCAACCTCGTGCTGCAGATCGAACGACACCGATTGCAAATCAACAAGACGCTCCACGGTACGTTGAAGCGCCTCCCCAGGGTCGACCGGCATAGGCGTTGCAGTTGGCGTTGCCTGGGCCCCGGAACAACTCGCAGCGGACAAGCACACTGCAAATACGAGAACGGCCAGAAGGGTCCTCCACCCTTTTAACCAGGGATGCGTGAACCAGGCAGGTGAAACAGCCTTAGCGCTCAGGCCTGTCAGTTCCAGGACCACACCGCCGCCTTGCCCGAAGCAATCCGATGGGCCTCCCCACTGTTGACATCGATTACGTACACCTGCCCACCGTGGGGCGCGCTACCATTTCGCCTGCTGGAATCCGGCCCATCGGTTCCAGTGATCACCAGGGCGGAGCCGTCGGGAGCCCAAATCGAATGCGAGAGGGCGTACTGGTCAAAAAAGCTCAGCAAAGTGAACAGCTCGCCTGTGGGGCTAAACCTGAACAGATGGCGAGATTCGCCGGCGGAATTGCCGGATTCCACTGGGGCCACGTAAAGATCCATAGCGCGGCTCTGCGGCTCGATACCGATCCAAGCAATCCGGTCTCCCTGAGGAGACCAGAAGAATGCGAGGAGCTGTGATTCGACCAAAGTTGAACTCTCGGTCCCGTCGGCTGAGATCAGACGCAGCCGATCAAAAACCGGAATCCCGGTCCTAAGTTGTTCGGCGACGGCCAGAACAGAACCATCAGGCGACCATGCAAAGGCTGAGAGGCCCTCGGTTTCTGTCAGCATTCTGGGGGAGCCACCCAGCGAATCCAGCGGGACGAGAAAGATACCATGGACTCCTCCCCCGAACCCGGAGTAGGCAACCTGAGAACCGTCGGGGGAGATGGCCGGGGTGCGGAAAGCCACGGCGTCGACAGCCACGCGGGTTTCAGAACCCTCCGGAGTTGGCTCCTCGATAGTAACTCTATCACCGCTATGGATAGCCAGCAGCCGGGAGTCCGCCGTCCATTGGTAGTACAGAGGAGCTCCAACCGCAACTGCGCCCGCTTCCTCGTCGGTCTGCAGGTCCCTCACGAATAGCGTCAGTCCCTCGGGTGTAGGTGCGAGAAAGCTCAGCTGCCGGTCATCCGGTGACCAGTAAATATAGTGTGGGGTCCCGTCTGCCACCGGGGCGATCAGCTCGTTATTGTATGTCGACACATTGCGGCCGCTGTTCAATTCGAACACCTGAACAGAGAGCCCGGGCTCTTCGTTCCCCACAGAGACCCGGGATGCAGCTATCTTGGTGCCATCGTGCGACCACGTGGGCCAAGCGTACGAGTCGCCCCTCTCCAGGACTTGGGACAAGAGACCCGCCCGTACATCGCCAGTCAAACGCTCCTCGCCTGTAGCGTCTGGGTTGATCAGGAGTAAATCACCGGTATTGTCTATGTATGCTATCCGGTTCATCATTGGAACTTTGTCTGCATCAGATTGTGGATCCTCCAGAGCGTTATCAGCGACAGGCAGCGAACTGCTACATGCCAAGAGAGCCGACAGAATCAGAAGAGTCGCCATGGAAATAATCAAAGGGCGTACAGGAGACATGATCTGCTCCCATCGAGGAAAAGCCGCCTTTATGTCACGCCGTTATGATAGCAAACAATATCTGTGGACGATGAGGGCTTCCAGGTGGGTAAGCTAGCGCCAAACTGTTTACAAACGGCCATGTATCGTGGGTGGCTATCACCGCATGCAGCCGTAGCCCGTAGCCCAATCCAAATTTGAGACTCTCATAACAACACCACAGCTAGGAATATCCCTGATACACCGCTATTTCTCCGTGATAAAATAACTAACAATTGCAGCAGGAATTGAAGGTCTAGGTTTGCTATTGGTGTCCAGTCTGACAGCCAACAAAAGTTATAAAATTTATCAACGCAATTATTACTGTTATTCTTTATCTATTCATCGAAATTTAATTTAATGTTCAATTACTATTAACCATCCAAACAGGCAAATTCATCAGAAAGACAAAATGCGATGATTGATACCGTTCGACTTAACATCCGAGCCGGTCATGGTGGGAATGGGTGCGCCAGTTTCCTGCGGGAGAAATACCGCCCTAAGGGGGGTCCCAACGGGGGAGATGGGGGCGATGGCGGCAGTGCCTACCTCGTGGGTGACGGGTCTTATAATACCCTCCTCCATATAAAGTTCAATAGTACCATTTATTGTGATTCGGGAAGCCACGGAAAGGGTAAGAATCGCCGTGGGGGCAATGGGAAAGACGGTTTAATCCCAGTGCCCCTCGGTACGGTCGTTTGGCAGCTGAACAAGGATGGATCGCGCGACTTCCTAACGGATATCCGGGATGATTCACCTTACCTGGTAGGGCGTGGCGGTTCAGGTGGCTGGGGAAACGCACGGTTTGCTACCCCCACGAACCAGGAGCCGGTGCTGGCTGAACGTGGTGAGCGGGGCGAGGCCGCTGTGTTGTTCCTTGAATTGAAGCTGCTGGCGGATGTTGGGCTGCTGGCGAGGCCGAATGCCGGCAAGTCTACTCTGATCTCGCGGTGCTCGGCGGCTAAGGCTCGCGTGGCCGATTACCCATTCACGACCGTGGAGCCAGTGCTTGGAGTGGTCAAGGCTGGTAACAGAGACTTCGTAATGATGGAGATTCCGGGTCTCCTGGAGGGTGCGCACAAGGGGGTTGGACTGGGCCACCAGTTCCTCAGGCATGCGGAGCGCGCTAGGCTGTACATTCACTTGGTGGATGGGCTTTCAGAAGACCCTGCAGACGACTACCGGATGGTTCGGGATGAGTTGCTGCTATTTAACCCGGAACTGGCGGACAAGCGGCAGATGGTTGTTGTCAACAAGCTGGACGTGACCGAAGTGCGTGAGAGCATAGGCCCGATCGGTGAGAGCCTGCAGGCGGCGATGCTGGCAATGGGAGAGCCGCAGGGCGATGTGATGTTCATTTCGGCAGCTACTGGTGAGGGCGTCGACGCAATGCTCTGGCGTATCGGGGCGACCCTCGAGGAGCTGCCCAAGGATACTTTCTCCGAAGAGGACGTTGGTTGGGAACGGTCGGCTCCCAAACCCCGCCGAGGACCCGAATCGGTACGTGTGGAGGACGGTGTTTTCGTCATCGAATCGGATCGCCTGGAGAGGTTGAGCGCACTGGCGGACACGCGAGATCAGCGTGTGCTGCTACAGCTCTGGCGAGAGATGCGCCGGACGGGGATAGCCGAAAAGATGATTGACGAGGGCATCGAGGTCGGGGACACGATTCGCATCGGGCAAGTGGAAGTGGAATGGTTCTGACCAGGGTTGGAGTTCTCGGGGGTACCTTCGATCCGGTTCACCGAGGACACCTGGAGATTGCCCAGCGGGCAAGGGATGAGGCAGCGCTGGACCTGGTGATAATAGTGCCGGCTGGGCAGCCGCGGTTAAAATCGGCCGAACCCACTGCCAGCGCAAGCCATCGCGTCGAGATGTTACGTCTGGCCATTGATGGATATGATGGCTTTGAGCTGTCGGACATAGAGGTTCGACGGACCGGACCTTCGCTAACCGTCGAGACGCTCCAAGAGCTGTACACTGAGCTTGATACGACGGTGGATCTGCACTTCATCATGGGACTGGACGTTTTGGAGCGATTTCACGAGTGGGTGGAGCCGGAGCGTGTGGTGGAGTGGACGCGGCTGCTGGCGGTGAGCCGACCAGGATACGCGGGCTTCGATTGGGATGGGTTCTATGCCCTCAATCCTTACGCACTTGGGCGGGTGGACTGCATTGACTTCGCGGCGATAGATGTCAGTGGCAGTGAGCTCCGCAGCCGTCTGGCCGCAGGGATGCCAGTCGATGGTCTTTTGCCAGCGGCGGTGGAGCGGTATATTCGGGAGAATGGGCTATACGTGGCTTAGAGGGTGCCGAGGTTATGGAACATCAAGTCGCATTGTGGTAACATTTCCCCCACTTCAACATGTGCCCTTCTTCACAAACTTGCGGACTGGTTTCGCTATGGGAAGCTGGGATTAGGGTGTAATCAATGGTGATTGATTTACTTTCCGAAGCTGCAGTCGAAGAAGAGCATGAGGAAACTCGACTGCTCAAAGAAACGGGGGCCTTGCTCTTCGGTGACTTCGTTCTTGCGTCAGGGAAATCGTCTTCCTATTACTTCGATTCCAAGAAGCTGACCCTGGATCCCGCGGGAGCAATGTTAGTGGCTCGCCGAATAGTTGGCAAGCTGGACGAACTCGGCATTTGCAGTGTTGGTGGCACTGCCTATGGAGCAATTCCGATTGTCTCGCATGTAGTGTTGTTTAGCGGGTTGCGCGAGGGCCCAGCGATACGAGCCTTTTATCATCGAAAAGAGGCTAAGGAACATGGGACACAGGCACTTGCTGAGGGTCAGTTTCCTACAGGCGCTGAGCCAGTGGCAATCTTGGAGGATGTAGTTACAAGTGGAGATTCCTTGCTTCAAGCCATAGAAATGGCCAAACGCGAGGGATACAACGTCACCCACGCCATGACCCTGGTTGATCGCGATGAGGGAGGTAGGGAGGCAGTGGAGGCGGCAGGTTGCCAGTTTTGGTCACTTTTCAAGGTAGAGCGTTCAGGGGACGAGGTGACGTTCATCTACAACGGCAGATAATCTTCTTCTGGTGCGAGTTATTGACTTGCGTCGATGCGGGAGAGCTGCCTGGGCCATGCGATGATGCGCTCGTCTGGGGCGATGAGATCGTGTCCTTCGAGAGCGGTAGCGACGATGAACGGATCGGCCGGGTCGCGGTGGAAATCCGGCAGTCTAGACGCGCGAATGGTTATTTCCCCTGTTAACGGAATTTCAACCAAGCCCTCCTGCAGCTGTAGTTCCCGCGTTTAGCCTGCATCGAAGCTGAGTTGAATCCGCCATCTTTCAGTACGCATTCCGATTTCCCAGAAGGAAACCGATCACATCGCAGCGTTACCTTTTTCCTAGACTAGCTGACAGAGGCCTCTCTCTGTGGAGCCGAGGTGAGGGTTGCCGACCTAAGCCAGATGAGTACGTGGGTATCCATAAGGATCTTGAATTTAGCAGGCGGTCCTGATCGGACTCCGCCTCCCATGCTTCATCGAGCGGATAAACGACATCCCATGTGACATTTATCTTGTGACGGTCCCGGCCAAACCAAGCCAGCATACTCTCCCTGTAGGGTGGCAGCTTGGCAACGGGTTTGCTGTGCTTGGTATTTACGGGTTCCTTTCCAGTTTCTGCAACATGCCAGGCTCCCTCGGCGCCGGAGTAATGCTCATCCGGGCTAGCTGAAGTCCTGGCCGGGTCCGAACAGCTTTGGGGTGTTTTCGACCGTGGCGGTCCCAGGTTGGGGCGCCTGTAAGGACAGCTCCTGGCCGGGTGTGGCGGCAGAGGTGCGGACAAAACCCAAACCACTCAGCTCCCCACCGGGGGTGCGATAGACCGATGTTACGGTCCCGGCCTGCCTGTCATCCACGTATAGCGCGGTTCCGGCCGCGACGTCGCAGCCGTCGGAGAAGCGAAGTACCGATAGATACCTCTGTACGCGGTCGTAGCTGTCGAGGCGAGCGATGACTTCCTGTCCGATGTAGCAGCCCTTGGTGAAGTCGATAGCGCCGATTAGCCCGGCTTCCAAGGGATTGTAGGGCTCCCCCATTTCGGTGCCGAAGGCCGGAGCGCCGTTCGCCACCCGCAGAGCCTCCCAGGCGTCTGCGCCGAGGTTGGTTGCGCCAGACCCGGATAGGACAGCCATTATTCCGTCAGCGGCGTCAGGAGCGGCAATCAGCAGGCTGCATGGTAGAGCGCCCAGCGGCCGGCTGATGGTGATGGCGTCGTGGCCGCCGATGGAGATCGCGGGAGCAGGGTATTGCAGGCCGGGCAGTCGTTCGGTTCCGTCAGGTTCAAGTCCCAGCACGGAGTCGCTGCCCTCGCCAGCAAGGGCGATGATGGCTGTGGAGGCGGACACGTCTTCGACCTCGAGGTCCTCCATGATGGTGTACTTGTCCAGCCATTCGATGACCGGCTGCTGCTGGCCTGGGCTGGTCAGGAGGTAGATGTGGTCGCCGGCGTGGATGACGGTGAGCAGGTCAACGATGCGGCCGCGGTCGCTGGTTAGCACGGTGGGTGCCCAGTGGCCGGGCTGAATATGGTCGACCTTGTTGGTGGAGAGCCGGTTGAGCAGGTCCAGTGCATCGTCGCCAGTAGCCTGGAGGCAGCCGCTGGACGTGTCGTGATGAACGTACAGGGCGCCGGCGAGGAGATCTCCGGTTGCCGGGACTTGCGAATCAGACTGTTGCAGCGCCATGTTGCCTCCCGCATGGGATGTAGTCTGGGGCTAACAAGTAAGCGCCGCCTTCGTTTGCAGAAGACGGCGCAATTGATTCCGACCATGAGCGGTCCGGCGGCGCCGGGTTGGGCTGATACGACTAGACGCTGAACGAGGTGCCGCAGCCGCAGGCCTTCTTGGCGTTGGGGTTTTCAAAGATGAAACCCTTGCCATTCAGCCCGTCAGAGAAGTCCAGCTGAGTGCCCACCAAATAGATGTAACTCTTCTTATCGACGATTACCTTAACGCCATATTGCTCGACCACCTTGTCGGTGTCGTTATGCTCGCCGGTAATCTTCAGGTCGTAGGTGAGACCGGAGCAGCCACCGCCTTTTACGGCGACACGAACCCCGACATTGTCTTCCGTTCCATCCTTCTCGGCAAAGTACCTGATTTTCTCGGCCGCCTTCTCGGTGATTTCAACCGAGAGTTCAACGCCGTCTCTGGTAATTGGCATAACACCCTCCGGGGCTGTGTGGTTGTATACAACACAGCATCGCCGCCCCACGGGACGGGCTAGTACATTGTAGGCGGCGGCGGTGCGGGGGTCAAGGATTGCTCCAGGCTCAAAGCTCGATGTTCTCCGCTTCGGCGACAATTCCGATGTCCTTGTCGCCGCGACCGCTGAGGCAGACGAGGATGATGCTGTCCTGTGGCAGGGAGCGGGCCAGTTCGGCCGCTCCGTAGATGGCGTGGGCCGACTCGAGTGCCGGTATGATTCCCTCGGTGCGGCAGAGGAGGTGGAATCCCTCGAGGGCCTGTGGGTCGGTCACCTCTTGGTATTCGGCACGGCCGCTGTCCTTGAGGTAGCTGTGTTCCGGGCCCACGCCCGGGTAGTCCAGGCCTGCCGAGATACTGTGGGCCGGGCTGACCTGGCCGTGCTCGTCCTGCAGCAGGTAGGTCATGGCCCCGTGGAGAACGCCTGGGCGTCCGGCGGTGAGGGTGGCCGAGTGCTCGCCGCTGGCCAGGCCCTTGCCGCCCGCCTCCAGTCCGACGAGCCGCACGTCTTCGTCAGGGACGAAGGGATGGAAGGTGCCCATTGCGTTGCTGCCCCCGCCGACGCAAGCCATAACGTAGTCAGGCAGGCGGCCCTCGACCTCCAGTATCTGGGCGCGGGCCTCACGGCCGATGATTGTCTGAAAGTCGCGGACTATCACCGGGTAGGGGTGTGGACCGACCACGCTCCCA
The DNA here is from genome assembly GCA_965262865.1 of Dehalococcoidia bacterium. Lineage (GTDB taxonomy): Bacteria > Chloroflexota > Dehalococcoidia > Lucifugimonadales > UBA3495 > VXOI01. Next base: position 2,035,770 of record OZ253565.1, on the reverse strand, counting down.
ATGAGGTAGTGGGTGGTCTCGACGTTGGTGACCCAGTCCCGGATGGCCTCGTTGATTGCGTCTTTAAGGGTCCTGGTACCGGACTCGACGCTGATCACCTCGGCCTCCAGCAGGCGCATGCGGTAGACGTTCAGCGACTGGCGGCGGATATCCTCCTCGCCCATGTACACGATGCACTGCAGGCCAAGCATGGCGCAGGCCGTGGCGGCGGCCACGCCGTGCTGTCCCGCGCCGGTCTCGGCAATGATGCGTTGCTTGCCCATGTGCTGGGCCAACAGGGCCTGGCCGAGGGCGTTGTTTATCTTGTGGGCGCCGGTATGGGCCAGGTCTTCGCGCTTGAGGTAGATCCTGGCGCCCCCCAGATGCCGAGAGAGGTTTTCGGCGTAGTAGAGCGGAGTGGGACGGCCGACGTAGGTGTTGAGCAGGCCGGCCAGCCGCGCCTGGAAGTCTTCGTCGGCCTTTACGGTGTTGTAGGCTCGTTCGAGCTCGGCCACCGCAGCCATCAGGGTTTCGGGGATGAACTTGCCGCCGAAGTCGCCGAAGCGGCCGTGTTCGTCGGGGAATACATCTGTTGGTTGAGTTGCCATCTAGTGCCTTCCGGTCTCTGAAAGTATGGGAGGGAAACGTCCCCAGTCTAACTGTCCCCTGGAGGGAGAGGGAATATTGCCGCCCGTCAAACTGCGCCGCTGAGGGCGGCGTCGGTGTCCCGGGCGCTGGAAACGAAACGCTGGATCTTGCGGCGGTCTTTCCTGCCAAGGGTTTCCACGCCGCTGGATACGTCGACGCCCCAGGGCCTGACGGTGCTTATGATCCGGCCCACATTGGCGGGGGTCAGACCACCGGCCAACAGGAATGAACTGCCGTGCCGTGCCAGGGACGCCGCGACGTCGAGGTTGAAGCTCTGTCCGGTGCCTCCCTGGATTCCCTCGACCAATCGGTCGAGCGTGACCAGGCAGCCGGCGTCAGCGTATACCTGGACGCGTTCGGTCAGTTGCGGCACATTGTCGGGGGCCCGGTAGGAGGCTGGGACGTGAACGACCTTGATGACTTCGCAGGCAACCTCCGCGCAGTATTCACCGCTCTCCTGCCCGCATAGCTGCACGGCGTCGAGCCCGCAGTGGGCGATGACCTCATTGACATCTTCCAGCGGCTGGTCGGCGAACAGCCCGACCATGCGAGGAGTCGGGCCGTTCAGACATCGCACGGCATCAACGATCTCCCTTGCGTCGTCAGGTGTTATGCGGCGGTGGCGCTCGGGCACAAAGACCATGCCGATGAAGTCTGCTCCAGCCTCAGCAGCCACACAGGCGTCGTCAGGGGTGCCGATGCCGCAGATCTTGACCCTGATCATACCGGGGCCTGGCCCTGCGCGGTCGGCTCGCGCTGCCCCGACAGCTCGCGCACCTTGGCGGCGACGTCGATGGCTGTGACGAGGGCCTCGCCCACCAGGACGGCGTTGACGCGCGCCCGGTTGAGGAGGCGGAGGTCGTCGCGGGTGAAGATGCCGCTCTCACTGACCACCACCTTGCCGCGGGGGACCAGCGGGGCCAGCCGCTGGGTGACCGCGAGGTCGGTGGTGAAGGTGTGCAGGTTGCGGTTGTTGATGCCGATGATCTCGGCACCCGCGTCGACTGCCGTTTCCAGCTCGGTTTCGTCGTGGACCTCCACTAGGCATTGCATCCAGAGGGACTGGGCAGTCGCGAGCAGTTCCTTCAGCTGGGTGGGGTCCAGAATGGCGACGATGAGCAGGATGCCGTCGGCGCCAGCGGCCCGGGCTTCGTATACCTGGTAGGGGTCGAAGATAAAGTCCTTGCGGAGCACGGGAGCGCGGCCCGAGGCCCCGGACTGCTTGATGGCCGACAAGTGAGCCAGTTCACCCTGGAAGCGTGGGTCGGTGAGGCAGGAAACCGCGGCCGCTCCGTTGGTGACGTAAGTCTCGGCGAGACGAACCGGGTCGAAGTCTGGAGAAAGCAGACCTCGAGAGGGCGAGGCCTTTTTGACTTCGGCGATCAGCCGGATGCCGCCGCCGATGAGTGCGCCGGACAGGTTCAGTGGGCGAGGCTGATTGGACGCGGCTTGCTCCACGTCAGCCAGGGGCATGGCTTGCATGGCCTCTGCCAACTCCACCCGCTTGGCGGTTACGATTTCATCAAGGATGCTGGGCATTTCAGGCAACGGTCACCTCCTCGTGGAGCAGGACGCTCTTCAAGGAACCCAATACGAATTCGCGGGCCTTTGAAATCTTCAGGCCGGTCGGGAGCCCTTTGCGATCATAGTAAACGGCGATGTCGTGGTTTGTGCGACAGAAATCCGACTCGCCGCCGCCGAACTCAACATTGAGTGAATCGCTGACGGCGTCATACTTGAACCGCCAATCTGCATTACCCTTGGGAAGTGAACGGATTGGAAGATCCCGTTCATTGGTGAAGTGAACCCCTGAAACGTTTGGATTGGTAACGACCTGTCCGGTCAGCAAGCTCGTATTGGCAAGCACGACGAATAAACTGGCGTCCAATATTTCCAACGAAAGCGGAGTACCGTCCCGGCCGTGGCGGACTATCACCGCCTCGTTGTCCTCACCATAGTCGATGGAGTCCGATGACAAGAGTATCATCAGAATATCGACCTCCGCGCTGTACCTAAATTTCATATTGTGTCCTGGCGGCGATGTATACCTTGATTATAACGAATCCCTCTGCTTCTGCCTCAAACAGGACTCGCAGCAGGTGGCGCTCGTCCACGGGGGATTGTGCGAAACTTCGCCCGTCTCTGGCGGGTGCAAGCTGATGCGGGCTCAACAGAAGGCCCCGAACCAGGTCTTCGTCAACAGGAAAGCTAAGTGCTCGCTCATTTCCAAGTTTCTCAAGAGCGTGGGCGGTGAATCTGATGGCAGGGCTGTTCACTACGTCGCAGCGTTGCTGAGCTCCACCAGCGTCTGTAGCCTTTGGCGGGCGGCGCCGGTGTCTATGGCCTGAGCGGCGGCCTGGATGCCCTCAGGGATGCTGGCGGAGGCACCTGCAGACAACAGGACGCCGGCGGTGTTGAGCAGGACCGAGTCGCGGATGGGGCCACCCTCTCCGTCCAGCAAGCGGCGCATCGTGGCGGCGTTGGCTTCCCGGTCGCCACCGCGCAGGTCGTGGACGCTCCAGCGGCCCAGGCCCGTGCCTTCGGGGTGGAACGTCCAGCTCTCCACTTCGCCGTCGCGCACTTCCCAGACTGTGGTGTCGCCGTCCAACGCGATTTCGTCCAGACCGCCTTCGCCGTGGACTACCAGAGTGCGCTCCGATCCCAGGAGGCGCATCACGTCAGCCATTTTTTCGCCTAGCTGGGGAAACGCGACGCCGATGAGCTGGCGCTGGGCAGCGGCGGGGTTGGTCAGCGGTCCGAGGATGTTGAAGACGGTGCGGATGCCGATTTCCCGGCGCACCGGTCCGGCGTGGCGCATGGAGGGATGGAAGGCCTGAGCGAACATGAAGCCGATGCCGCCCTCGTTGATACAGCGCTCGACTCCCTCTGGAGGCAGTTCGATGCGTACGCCGAGTGCCTCCAGCACGTCGGCGGCGCCGCAGCTGCCGGAGGCGGCGCGGTTGCCGTGCTTGGCTATGCGTACGCCGGTACCGGCGGCTACCAAGGCCGCGGCGGTGGAGATGTTGAACGAATTGGAGCCGTCGCCGCCGGTGCCCACCGAGTCAACGACGGTTCCCTCGACGCGCACCTTTAGGGAGAACTCGCGCATGACGGTGGCCATGCCCGCGATTTCCTCGGTGGTCTCGCCCTTGAGCCTAAGGGCGGTAAGGAAGGACCCGAGCTGGGCCGGGGTGGTCTCCCCCTGCATGATCTGGCGCATCACTGCCGACGCCTGCTCCATGGCGAGGGGGCGCCCCAACACGACGGCGTCTATTGCTTCCCGAATGTCCACGTTTGTTGCTCCGCAGTGGATAGCTGGGTCCTGGAATTAAAGGATACCAGGACATTGATGAATTGCAGTTTGACTCTGACTGCCGGAGTCACCCCGCCAGGATGGGCATCCGCTGATTCACTTCCTGGCGGGAGATACCCATGCCGTCCGCTACATTCTGGCAGGCCTTGTCGATGCTGTAAGACAGTACCAGTTGATACATTGCCTCGTCGATGACCTCTGCGGCGGATACATCAGCGGGCAGGCGCTGCATCAAACTGAGCAACTCTGCCTTGCTGATACGCACCCGCATTTGCTCCTCCGCTTCCACTGCTCCGGTAATGTCGCGGCGCCAGTTGCCCAGCGGTCGGGGTGGGTGGCCGTACTGTGCGATGATCGGGGCGACTTCCCGGAGTGTATAGCGGGCGAAGCTGGTCGAAGGCGGCGGCGTAGCTGGGATTCTCGGGCATTCTTGTCAGTAGGTACAAGATCTCCTGTCTCTTTGCGGTCATGGCGCCTCCGCATTGCTGTGAGCCGCCACCTGGTCGAGGTAGTTCTGGAGCAGAGCCTTGCCGTCGGGGGTCATTATGGACTCGGGATGGAACTGGATGCCCTCCACCGGGTGCTCTTTGTGGCGGATGCCCATGATCAGGCCGTTCTCGCTGCGGGCGGTAACCTCGAGTGAGTCGGGGACCGTCTCAGGGTAGACCACGAGGGAGTGGTATCTAATGGCCTCGAAGGGGTTGGGGAGGCCGCGAAGTACTCCCGCGCCGTTGTGGTTGATCATGGAGGTCTTGCCGTGACGTATCTCGCTTGCCCGGTCGACCCGGGCGCCGTATACGTAACCAATGCACTGGTGGCCCAGGCAGACGCCCAAGGTCGGCACTGTAGGCCCGAACCTGCGTATGACGTCGTTGGACACGCCCGCCTCCATAGGAGTGCAGGGTCCGGGGGAGATCACGATGCCGTCAGGTGCCATCTCCTCGATTTCGTCGAGGGTGATCTTGTCGTTGCGGTGGGTGTCCACCTCGGCGCCCAGTTCCCTCAGGTACTGGTAGAGGTTGTAGGTAAAGCTGTCGTAGTTGTCGATAAGCAGAAGCATGGCGGCTCCCGTCTGGATTGGGACGGTTCTGGGGTTGGAGAATTTTACCCCCACCCTAACCCTCCCCCTCAAGGGGGAGGGAATTGGGTTCTGGGACAGTGAACGATTCTCAGAACAGCTCGACGAACTCCAGCCAGTTGCCGTCGGGGTCCTGGGCGTAGCAGGCCTTGCGGGACAAGTTGCCGCCCTCGTCGGACATGGAGGCGGGCGGGTTGTTGTATTGCAGGCCCTTGCCGCGGGTGTCGGCGTAGAATTTGTCGAGGTCCTCTACGAAGAAGGCCAGGTGCGCCGCGCCGAGATCGTTGCGCTCGACAGAGTTCGGGCCGCTATGGGGCGACAGGTACTGGATCAGCTCCAGTTGGTGCCCCTCGCCCATGTCGACGAAGCCGCCCTTGATGTGAGCGCCGGGGAAGGCAAGCACCTGCTCCACGAACTCGCCCTGCCGCTCGGTGCGGCCGGCGACGCGCATGCCCAAGATTTCAGAGTAGAAGCGTACAGATTCCTCGATGTCCCGGACCACGAATCCGGTGTGAAAAAACGACTTCATCATGGTTGGATTCTCCTCTCTTATCGGTTGATGCACTGTTGGTTTTCACGCCCGCCCTAACCCTCCACCTCAGGGGGGAGGGAGTAGGTTGTTGGGGGAGGAAACTGAATTAGAATCCTATTTCGGCCATGTCGATGGCACGCATCATGGCGTTGGCCTTGTGGCGCGTTTCCTGGTATTCGTCTTCCGCCACGCTGTCGGCGACGATGCCGCCGCCGGCCTGCACGTACATCATTCCGTCCTTGTAGATGCCGGTGCGCAGGACTAGGGCGGTGTCCATGTTGCCTGAGTAGCTGAAATAGCCGACGGCACCACCGTACGGGCCGCGCTTCTCGCCCTCGATTTCGGCGATGATTTCCATAGCCCGGATCTTGGGAGCTCCCGAGACGGTGCCGGCGGGGAAGCAGGAGCGCAGGGCGTCGTAGGGGGTGAGGTCCTTCCGCAGGCGCCCCTCTACGTGGGAGACGAGGTGCATTACGTGGGAAAAGCGCTCTACCTCCATCATTTTCGTGACCTCTACGGTGCCGGGGTCGCTGACCCGGCCGATGTCATTGCGGCCAAGGTCGAGGAGCATCACGTGCTCGGCGCGCTGTTTTTCACTGCCCTTGAGTTCCGCTACGTTGGCTTCATCCTCACCGGGCGTGGCTCCCCGCGGCCGGGTGCCGGCAATGGGGTGAGTGGAGGCGATGCCGTCTTCCACTTTTACCACCGACTCGATGGCCGCGCCCACGATCTGAAAGCCGTTTAGGTCGAGGTAGTACATGTAGGGCGAGGGGTTCACGCTGCGAAGTGCCCGGTATATCTGAAATGGGTGGGCACCGGTCTGGCGGGAGAACCGCTGGGAGTTGACCACCTGGATAACGTCGCCAGCGTAGACGTACTCGACACACTTCTCGATGGCGTCGGCGTAGCGGTCAGGAGTGAAATTTGACTCGATGTGACTGGGCGGAAAGGCAGCGCCCTGTTGCAGCTCGTCGGGCAGGGTAAGCGGGCGGGATAGCAAAGCCACCATCTCTTCGATGCGGGCGACGGCGTCGTTGTATGCAAGCTCCACGTCTCCGTTTAGCCGGGCGTGGGATACGACCTTTATATCGTGGCGCAGGTGGTCAAAAATCAGGATGGTCTCGCAGAACATGAACACCGATTCCGGCACTCCTTGGGGGTCGGCGGGCATCACTGGCACGCGAGGCTCGAAGTAGCGGATGGCGTCATAGGCCACATAGCCCACCGCGCCGCCGTGAAAGCCGGGCAAGCCTTCGATGGGAATGAGCTTGTGACGCGACATTTCCTCTTCGACCGGTGTCAGTGGGTCGATTTCGCCGGCCGGTTCCCTTGGGCCGGAGGTGATGACCTTGTAGGGGCTGGTGCCAATGAAGCTGTAACGGCCCAGCCGCTCGCCGCCCTCCACGCTCTCCAGCAGGTAGGAGTAGGGGCCGCGAGTTACCTTGAGGTAGGCTGATACCGGCGTCTCCAGATCCGCATGGATCGAGCGGTATACCGGCACCAGGTTGCCCTCGCGCGCCCTGGCTTTGACCTGCTCCAGCGTGGGGTAGTACATTTCCATCTCCAAACAAAAAGACCCGTCCGTCAAGGGACGAGTCTGCATCGTGTTGCCACCCTTATTTCCGGCCCTGGCTCTAACCTAGACAGCCATACCCGAAATCTCTACCGGCGGGGGGACATGTAGTCTAATCAGTCCCATGCCGCGGGCCTTTAACGGTGCCCTAACCGGCTCAACCTAGCCCCAATTGGGGGGTTCGGCCTGCGGCTCCGGGGTCCATTCGCGCTTCTGCTCTGGGCGCCGACTTTCACCATACCCGGCTCGCTTGTTGCCCTGCTGGAAGCCTACTAATCCCCTTCACAGCCTTTGAGAGTATTCAATTGTTAACAAGAAGGATAGGACAGCTTCCGATGGCGTGTCAAGCGGGAGTTTTGGATTTCGACCGAAAGGGTCTTGCTTGCCTAGTGTCGGGGTAGAGGCTATCATCCGATACTGGGTAGGACCAAGTGGGCGATGTACTTCGTTCAGTCCTGAAACTTCTCTTTCTTTGTCATACTTGGGTCTTTCGGTGTTGAACCAGACTACAGGGCAGGATCGGGCTTGACTACAACCGATAATGTGGACGCTCGACCGGGCGGCGGGCTGGCCGCATTTGGAGTGCGCGAATTTGTGGGCCGACTTCAGCAGATAGTCGGCTCGGCCAATGTCGTCTTTCACCCCGACGACCTGCTGGTCTTTGAGTATGACGGCTCGATAGACCGGGGGATGCCCAACGCGGTGGTATTCCCGCTCAACACTCATGAGGTCAGCCGAGTCATGGCCCTTGCGTGGGATGCCGGAGTGCCGGTGGTGGGCCGTGGCTCCGGCACGGGGCTCAGCGGCGGCGCCATATCACATCCAGACGGGATCCAGATTGCCTTTACCCGCATGAACCGCATTTTGGAAGTCAACCGGGAAAACAGGCATGCCGTAGTGGAGCCGGGTGTAATTAACCTGGATCTGGACACCTATGTTCGCCGGTTCGGGATGCGGTATGCGCCTGACCCCTCCAGCCAGCGGGCCTGCAGCCTGGGCGGGAACATCGCAGAGAATGCCGGTGGCCCTCACTGCCTAGCCTACGGTACCACGACCAATCACGTACTGGGTATGGAGGTGGTGCTGGAGGACGGTAGCGTTGTGTCACTGGGAAGCATGGCACGCGAGACGCCCGGCTACGACCTGCGGGGAGTGTTCACCGGCTCTGAGGGCACTTTTGGCCTCGCGACGCGCATCATGGTGCGGATTCTCCCGGTTCCTGAGGCGGTCAAGACCTACTTGGGTATTTTCCCTGATGTGGAATCGGCCTGCACCGCCGTCTCCGCTGTAATCGGGCAAGGGATCGTGCCTGCCGCGCTGGAGATGATCGACGCTCTCAGCATTCGTGCGGTGCAGAACGTGTCTGACGCGGGATATCCTGATGACGCGGGGGCGGTGCTGCTGATCGAGCTTGAGGGACTGAACGAGGAAGTCGACGAGATCGGCATTGAGGTGGAAGCAGCGCTGTGGGACACGGGCGCCAGCCAAGTGCGATTCGCCGCCAAGGCCGCCGAGCGGGAGCAGCTATGGAAGGGTCGGAAGGGAGCGCTCGGTGCGCTGGGAAGCCTGGCCCCCAACTACTACCTGGTTGACGGGGTGGTGCCACGAACCCAGCTGGCCACTGTCCTGCAGCAGGTGGCGGAGGTGGGTCGCAGGCATGGAGTTTCCATTGCCAACGTATTCCATGCGGGAGACGGAAACCTGCACCCATGCCTGTTATTTGACGAGAGGGAGCCCGGCGCGCTCGAGAGGATAACCGTTGCGGGAGCGGAGGTGCTGGAGGTCTGCGTGGCTGCGGGCGGCACCCTGACTGGTGAGCACGGTGTTGGGTTGGAGAAGAAGGAGCAGATGCCGTTGGTGTACCGGCCCGAGGACATGGATGTGATGCGGCGGGTAAGGGATGCGTTCGCTCCACGGAATAACATCAACCCGGGTAAAATCTTCCCCGACGGACACCGCCATCACGCCGTCCCTCACCGTCCCACGCCGGGCATGTACGCCTAGCAGCCCGTGCATTTTTCCTGCGGCGAGGCGTGGGAAGTTACAATGGAATGCAAGGCGAGATAAACGATGAATACCGTAAACGATTTTGTAGACATCCTGCGCATCATCCGCGAACAAGCCGAGTGGGGCGACGCCCTGCGGGGCGCTTTGCTGAGCAAAGAAGAATTGGGGCTGCCGCAGAGGCTGGCGGAATTTGCAGAAACCACCAACAGAGGGCTAGGCACGTTGGAGAGGGATGTTGCCGAGTTAAAGGCAGGGCAGTCGCGGCTTGAGGCTGGTCAAGCCAGATTGGAAGGCGCCGTCGGAAACCTGCGAGGCAATGCTTGCGAGGAGAGGGTTGTGAACAACATCGCCACCGTCGTCCGCCGACCGCTGAGTATACGCCGCGTGAGTGTGGTTAAGGGCCAAGGCGTTACCGACAATATGGCCTTCCACGAGCTCATGGACGCCGCGGAGGACCAAGGCATAATCAGCGGTCAGGAACGAATCGAGGCAGATACTACGGACTTGGTGATTCAGGGAGAAAGGTACCCAAATCAAGCTACCGTGGTCGCCCTGGAGATTTCAGTAACAGCCGCTGACAGCGACATAAACCGAGCGGCAGCCAGGTCCGAACTCCTACAGAGTGCTACAGGGAAGGAGTCAATTCCGGCCGTTGGGAGTGCTCACGTAGATGCAGTCAGGCAGCAGTTGGCCGAAGAGAGAAAAGTAACCTTCATCAGCTTTGGGGAATAGGCGCGGTACCGTTGACTACACCCTACGCCGATGAGCTGAGCCGGATTGTGCCGCAGGCATCCCTGCCCCCTGCCTACGTACATTCGGAGTACGCCATAGATGGGCTCAGTCCCATGGCGGTGGTTGTTCCCGAGAACCGGGAGCAGGTGGCGGGCGTGGTGCGGTGGGCCGCAGAGAGCGGTGTACCCGTTTTCCCCCGAGGTGGTGGCACCAAGACGATCCTGGGCAACCCACCGGACAGTGTTGGCCTGGTACTTGATCTTTCTCGCCTCAACCGGATCATCGACTATCAGCCGGGGGACATGACCGCCACGGTTGAGGCTGGAATCTCACTCGAGGCGCTACAGAGGGAACTCGCGACGGCCCGGCAGTTCGTGCCGCTGGAGTCGCCGCTGCCAGGACGTGCTACCGTTGGCGGTACGCTAGCCACGGCCTACACGGGCCCTATGGCCCATGCTTACGGGCCGCCTCGCGACTGGCTCATCGGCATAGGCGTCGTCGGTGCGGATGGCGTTGCGACCAAGGCGGGCGGCAGGGTGGTCAAGAATGTAACTGGCTACGACCTCAACAAGCTGTACACCGGTTCTCTCGGAACCCTCGCGGTGATCGTTGAGACCTCGTTCAAGGTCTCGCCGTTGCAACCTGAGGAATACACACTGGCTGCGCCGTTCGACACTATGGAGGAGGCAGTGCAGGCCGGATGGGAGGCACTGAACCTTTCGTCCGGACCGATGAGCTACCTGGCAGTTACCGGGGGGCTCGCCCGTCGCTTCCTGGCGGCGCATCCGGCGTCGTCCCTAGGCCAGGCTATAGGTGAGAGAATGGGTGGGTTGGGACTCGGGTTTTTTTCCGGCCGGGCTGGAGCTGTGCAGAGACGGGTTGAGGACACATCGGCAACACTGCTCGATGCGGGCGCGATCGATGCCGTGGGGATGGAGGGTGAGGCTCCCCATGCCGCCCGGCAGTGGGCTGCCGATCTGGGCTGGCAGGAGACGACACAGCCGGTGCTGGCTTTCCGCCTTGCTGCGCCGCGGAGAATCATACCGGCGCTGGCGGAATCCTGCCTGAAGATCGGGCTGCTGGAAACGCCATCGGAAATGCTGGTCGATCCTGGGTTTGGTTCGTTGAGGCTGCTCTTCTGGGGGGAGTCTGATGAAGAGGGTATATTGAATGCCATTAAAGATGTCCGGATGGCGGGCAGACAGCACGGCGCGTCAGTCGTCATAGAAATTTGCCATCCCTCTATCAAGGTGAATTTGGATGTGTGGGGAGATGCACCCGAAGGAATGGATTTGATGCGGCGAATCAAAGACCAATTTGATCCGCAACGGTTACTGAATCGTGGGCGCTTCTTGGGACGTCTCTGATGACCACTGAACAGCCAGGTAGCCCATCTCCTGATGCGTCTATCGTCGTCGATGTGCTGGAGAGCGAAGTGGCTGATGCAGTTGACTCAAGTGGGCCCGCGGCCCAGCCAACACTGGCCGCGCTGTTTGCAGGATTTGCGGGCGACGATGCCCCGGCCGAAGCAGACATGTACCGTTGTGTGCACTGCGGACTGTGCCTGAGCGCCTGCCCCACCTACGGCGTCACCGGGCTGGAGATGGAATCGCCCAGGGGCCGCATTGCGCTGATGAAAGCAGTAAACGAGGGTCGGGTTGGCATCAGCGACCGTATCGTCTCCCACTGGGAGGCCTGCCTGAACTGCCGGGCCTGCGAGGCAGTGTGTCCCTCCGGAGTGCCGTACGGGAGGATGATGGAACGCACTCGCGCGCAGGTGCGTGCCCGCGGGCGCCAGTCGGACGGGTTGAAACGAATGACCCGTTGGTTCCTCCGGGGGCTCCTGCCGCGTCCGGGGCTGATGCGGATGGGAGCGAGCCTGGTGCGGCTCTACCAGCACCTGGGTGTTCAAGGGCTGCTCCGCCGTACGCGCCTAATTCGGTTGCTGCCGGGCAGCCTCTCAGAACTGGAATCGCAGATGCCTCGGATGAGCGGGCGGTTCTTTGGGCCTTCACGGCGTACGCACCGTTCCAAGGATGAGGAGCCGAGACTCAAGGTTGCGCTGCTGTCGGGTTGCGTGATGCCGTTGATGCAGGCGGAAACGATGAAGGCGACGGTGCGCGTTCTGACCCGCAATGGCTGCGAGGTCGCAGTGCCGCCCCGGCAGGGCTGCTGCGGGGCTCTCAATCTGCACGCGGGGGACCTGGAGACCGGGCGAAAGATGGCGCGGCGCAACATAGACGCATTTCTTGCCACCGGTGCTGACCGAATTGTTACCTGCTCGGCGGGCTGCGGCTCTAGCATGAAAGAGTACCACGAGCTCCTGAAGGATGATCCCGAATACGTTGCCAAGGCACGACAGGCCAGTGAGAGGACGAGGGACATTACGGAGCTGCTGCTGGAACTGCCGTTCAGGCGGCCAATGTCCCACTTGGAACGGCAGGTAACCTACCAAGACCCCTGCCACCTAGTCCACGCCCAAAGGATATCAGTGGCTCCGCGAACCATTCTGCAATCAATCACGGGAGTGCGTCTCCGGGAGATGGAGAATCCTTCGATGTGCTGCGGGGGCGCCGGAATCTACTCGGCAGTACAGCCGCTGCTTTCCCGGCGCATATTGAGCCGCAAGGTGGAGGCGATCATCGAAACGGGCGCCGAGGAGGCTATCACCGCCAACCCCGGCTGCATGATGCAGTTGGAGCAGGGACTTTCCGCCGCCGGTCAACAGATTCCCGTCCGGCACGTGGTGGACATCCTGGATGAGGCGTACCGTCTGGAAGGGCCGGTTTCCTCTCGCGGTGAACGCGGCACAGGCCGCCGGGCCAAGAGCGGCGGCCCGGCTCCGCTGCAGATGGACCTGGATGAGGCCCGGGCCAGCCAGATGCCCGGGTGGAAGCGCAGGCGACCTCCTAACCGTTAGCGTTCAGGGTCTGCTCCAGTGCCGACAGGAGCGTGAACCAGCTGCAGTCGCCGGCGACACGCATGGTTAAAGCGGCAATGGACCGGGTATGCGAGCGCTCCTTTTATGCACGTCGAGGAATGGGTTATCGCAGTGGCCGGGGTGATGCCGGCTGAGCGGGGAGAAGGAGGCGGGAATTCTCGATTTCGCGTGTCAGCCGGGAAAACAGAAAGAATATCTCCACCGTCGTATTGGTAACCTTTAGGATGCTGGCCTGGGCAGCATCACCGATTGAGGAGTCTCCTGACATGTAGTCTGCCCCGATACGGCTCAGCAATTGGGAGCGGTCGCCGGTGAGCTGAATGGCCGTCCTCCAGTCGTCCGGGTCCCGGCTGGTCAGTCCATCAATTATGACCAAGATAACGGCGTCTATGCCGTCGACTATAACATTCCTAAATTGACCTATTTCCCCCTCATTGGGCAGTTCGTTCAGCTCGGAACACAACTCCGAGAATTGCTCCTCCAGCCAGACCATCAGCCTCTGTTGCGCCAGCATGGAATTTACGGCCTCCATCTCATGGGCGGGGTGCCGTTTTCTAGCCTCAGTGAAGAATTCATCTATTTCCCTTATTAGTTGCCTGATTGAATCCTTCAGAGTGTCAATCCTTCTCCCGTGACGCACTGCATCCAGGTAAGACGAGAAGGAGGAAAGTACGCGCCTGTGCTCCAGAGAGATAAGGTCCAACGCAGCAGTAACATCACCATAGTTCCGTGCGTGAATGTACGCGACACGCGACATCACTTCCGTAGAGGTTGCAGGCCACCACAGTGAAAAGAGCTGGGCAATCCGAGGTACAAAGAATACAACGGGTGCTGCGACGAAGACATCAGTAACCAAGCTCAGCGCTGCCAATGGCTGGTCCAGAGGCAAAGATAGGATGAGGGACTTTATCAGCGGTATGCCGGTCCATATTTCGACGTAAAGCAGTGGTATAAATACCGCAATGGTCAAAAAATTATAGAAGACTTGAACCATGGCGATGCGGCGCGATACACCAGTCAGGTTAGCTGATAGCATCAGCAGGGTGGCGTTCGTTCCGAGATACGAGCCGAAGATCGACATGATGGCCTGGTCGTCTGTCAAGATACCGACAGAGGCCATGCCAACGGCGAAGACCATCACAGCCACGGATGATTGGACGATGAATGACAGTGCTACGGCCGCGAGGAAGGCAAACCACAAAGACCCCCCCGCCATTCCCAGAAATTCATCGAACACCGGCTGACCGGTGAAAGAGGCAGCGGACCCCTTGACCAGCCCAAGACCGACGAACATCAACGCGGCTCCAAACAGCGACGCGCCGATGTTCCGGAACCTGATGGCCCTTTCGCTCAACATCAACACGCTGGCAGCACCCAAGACGTATAGAGCGGCCAGCTGGATATCCAGCGATACCAAGAGCACCAGGATCCCGGCCCCCAGGTTGCCGCCAATGAGGAATGCGAAAGCTCGTTCGGTGGTAAGGAGGTTGGCCCGAAACATGCTGATAGTGATGAATGTCAGGGCCGACAGACTCTGAAGGATACTGCCGGAGAGCGCCCCCCAACCCCATGCGGCATAGCGGTTGGGGACCCAGTCGGCGACGATCATGCGAAGCCGACGGTTGGTCAAGCCCTTTAGATTCTCCGTGAGCAACCACATGCCGACGAAGAACAGGCCAAGACCTCCGAGGAGACCTCCGAGGGTTTCTAGCACTTTCTATGCACGCGGAGGACGGACGTCAGCCGCTGAAAGCGGCCAACTCACGCTGGGCTGCAGCCAGGCTCGAACCGTAGGCAACCTCGTAGCCGTTAGCGTTCAGGATCTGCTCCAGGGCCGACAGGAGGGCGAGCACATTGCGGTCCCGGGCGGAGTCGCCCATCAGCCCGATGCGCCAGGCCTTGCCGCGGAACTCGCCGAGCCCGCCGCCAATTTCTATCCCGTAATCGTTGAGCAGGATTGAGCGGACCTGGGCGTCGTCGATGCCCTCGGGAATTCCCACCGTAGTCAGAGGGTTGAGCCGGAATTCGGGGTCGGCCAGCAGCTCCAGGCCGAGCGCTTGCAGGCCGGCCCGAAGGGCGGCTGCCACCTTGGCGTGGCGGCTGATCCGGTTGTCGATGCCTTCCTCCATCATCATGCGCAGGGCCTCGCGGAGGGCGTAAGTCATGGAGATGGGAGCGGTGTGGTGGTAGCTGCGGCTCTGGCCCCAGTAGCTTTCCAGGTCCTGAAGGTTGAAGTAGAAGCTCTGCACCGGTGTTTCGCGGGTCTTGACCACTTCCATTGCAGACTCACTGAGGGTAATCGGGGCGAGACCAGGAGGCGCGCCGAGGCATTTCTGCGTACCGCTGTAGCAAACATCGATGCCCCATTCGTCCACCCGCATGTCGTGGCCACCGAGGGAGGTCACCGCATCCACGATGGCCAGAGCGCCATGGCGGTGGATGACTTCGAGAATGTCCGGCAGCGGGGTCAGCACGCCGGTGGAGGTCTCGGCGTGGACGACGCCGACAGCCTTGACGCGGGGGTGCTTGTCCAGCTCGTCGCTGAGGGCCTGGGGGTCGACGGGCCGGCCCCAAGGGGAGTCCACCTCGTACACCTTGGCGCCGCAGCGCTGGGCGATGTTGCCAAGGCGGATGCCGAAGTAACCGTTGCGGCAGACGACCATTGTGTCGCCCGGTTCGAGGATATTGGTGCAGGCGGTCTCCATGGCCCCGGTGCCGGTGGCGGAGACGGGCATGGTCATTACGTTTTCGGTGTGGTAGACCTCGCGCAGCATATCGCCGATTTCGTTCATGACCTGGAAGAAATCCGGATCCAGGTGCCCCATTACGGGGAGAGTCATCGCCTGCAGCACGCGGGGATGTACCGAGCTTGGGCCAGGGCCTAACAAGAGCCTCGTACTGGGCTGCAGTTCGTTAAGGTATGAAGCGGTCACGCTTGCCTCCAAATGTCAGACCAATGTCCGGGAGGACACTGGGGGAATTGAACCTATTTCGTAATTCGCAAGGTAAGGGCGCACGATTGTGCGCCCCATTACTTTTTTCTTGCCCCTCTGAATGCGGGGGCGCCCGTTCACTCAGAGACTGGGAACTTACAGGACTGCCGATGCGCCGCCGTCGAGGTTGACTGCGATGCCGGTCAGGTAGCTGGCGCGCTCCGAGGCGAGGAAGGCGATGACGTCGCCGGCCTCTTCGGGCTCACCGACGCGGCCCAGCGGCACCTGCCGGCCGACGGCCAGCTGATCGTAGAAGGAGTCGATGTCGAGATCAGGCTGGGACTGAATCCGAGCGTCATAGCGTTTCTGGTGTTGCCCGGACTTGATCAGGCCGATGCACACGGTGGACACGAGTATGTTGTCCTGGGCCAAGTCCTTGGAAAGGCCCTTGGTGATGGCGATGCCTGCGGCGCGGGAGATAGAGGTGGGCATGGACGAGGGGCCGGGGGTGCGCCCGCCGAGGTTGGTGACGTTGATGATGCGCCCGCCTCCGACCTTGCGCATTTCCGGGATGGACTCCTGGATCAGCCGAACCGCGCCCCAGACCTTGAGCTCGAAGTCGAACTCCCAGTCTTCGTGGGAGACTTCCTCGAAGGCCTTGGCCATTGAGGTGCCAGCGTTGTTGACCAGAATATCGACCCGTCCGTATTTGTTCAATGTCTTTTCGACGATGCTCCTAGCGGAGCCGGGATCCATAACGTCAGCAGAAATGGACATGACCTGGCCTTCGGTTGCGGCCAGGATTTCCTGCTCCGCCTGGTCGAGGACGTCCTGACGCCGGGCGACGATGACGACCGCCGCACCCTCTTTGGCCATGCTGAGGGCCGCCGCTTTTCCGATGCCGTCGCTTCCGCCGGTGATGATGGCAACTTTATCCTGGAGTCCCAAGTCCATGACGCGTTCTCCCGCAGGTATGAATGCTAATAATTCGCGGTGGATTATATCACAGGAAACTGAGGGAACTGATGCCGCGAGGCCGGTTCAACAGGGCAATCGCGTCTTGATTTCAGCATCGAGGCAGGTTGGGGCGGAGGAGCTGGCATTGCCGGTTTACAGGGGCTCTTTTTTATGATTCCACTCATTTCCGTTCATTTCCGCCATTATTCTGTCATTTCGGCAATTCCCAGCTGTCCGCTGGTTCAAAGCAGGCCCGCCGGGAAGTCAGGCGGGTTCTGTTTGCTACCTGTTTTATATACATACATAGAACATATGTTTTATAGTGGGCGCAGGCTTGGCAAGGGGCGAATGACTGCATAATGAGATCCAGGCTTGAAGACGCGATTGCCCTGGCCCGTTCAACAGGACGATTGCAAAGTCCTAACATGCCACGCTGAGCCTTTGCGAAGGGTCTCGGTGGCATAGTTGAGATTCTTCGCTCCGCCCAGAATGACAGGGGGGGGTGACTGCAACTTTGCAATCATCCTACCCTGTTCAAGGCTTGGCCCAGGTTGCCCGAGGCGTGGCTAATGACAGTGGATCCCTCGTTTGGTCGTGCTAACTCGATAGATTGGAGAGATGCGGAAGTTCGCGAACCGAGACAGTGCCCTGTGGTGCAGTTGTTTCCGGTGTGGTGGAGCCTATCCGAAGCTGCTTGTAAACGGGACAAAAATTTCGATCCTCGTCCCATTGTTTGTCATATTTTGGATGCGATAGCCAACTTTCGGAGGGGAATTCCTGGTGCCGCAGAGCAGGTTTGTGCCTACCAAAAGCGCGTAGAGCGAGGGTGAAAGGAGCTTGCAAACGGCCATCTGCCTGCAAAGCGGTGTTTCGTTGCGGGGGTTGCGGGGGTGCTGGGTATCCGGGGCAGCAGCTACCTGAGCCAGCTATCCAACGCCTGGGTGCCTGCGTGCAGCTCGAGCAGGCTTGCGAAATGGCGCGCCTTGGCCAGGCTGTGGGCGGTAGACGCTTCGATGAGGCGGTCGAGGGAGTCGGCGGTCTCGATAGTGGAGGTGGCCACTTGCAGCAGGGGGATGTCGCGCTCGAGGGCTTCGGCCCTGACGTAGTTGCTTGCCTCGCCGGGGCCGGTGAGTACCAGGCAGCGCGTCTGGGCGAGCATGCTGGCCAGCTGGATGTCGGGCCGCTGGGCGCGGGTGATGACAGCCTGGTTGGCGTAACGCCCGTAGTAGGTGGGGCCGTTGTCCATGATATTGCCGCCGATGAGGAAACGCTCGATGGGAGCGTCGGCGTTCACTGGTTCCTGTACCCAGGAGGCACCCAAGTGCGCGGCAACCTGAGCCACCGTGGGGGCGAGCATGACGCGGCTCTCAGGGATCACCACCGCATCCACGTCTGCCGATGACTGAGCGGCGGAGGCGGCTACAGCATCCCGCTTGTAAGGAGGCACGGCATTGACCACCAAGCCGGCCAGGCGATTGCCCCAGCGTGTGGCAGTCTCATCCGCCAGCTGCGCCCAATCGCGGCCGGGAGTGTAGGTGTGGACTTCCAGTACGCGCGCGTTGATGGCAGTGGCGAGGTCTTCCGCGGGTGACGCGCCGGTGGCCTCTACGATGATGGTTTCTGCCTGGTCACGGAGGCTTGAGACGGCCGCGGCAGCATCCGCGACGCTGGCGGTCAGCCCGAGCGGCGCGGGGCCGGGGGTGATGCCTAGCGCATTAGCCAGGACGCTTGCCGCAAACTGGTGGTCGGCGTCGGCGTCGGAGTTGGCGGACGGCGAGAACGGCTTGGCGTAAGCAGCGGGATGCGCAGTGTCGCGCAGGTGGGCCAAGAGACCGGCGGCGAGGCTGGTCTTGCCGGAGCGGGCGGGGCCGTTTATTAGGATGGTGGGCATCATGTAGTCCTATCTGGACTATGTAGTAACAAACGAGTTGTATTCAGTAGTTATCAAGCAAATTATCGCATAAGCTTCGAATAAGTACTGAAGTCGCTGGCATTTGATTCCGACAACCTGGAACTGCATTCCTCGCACGAGCTTTCTTTTTTCAGCAAACTTCGATTTCAGGAGGAGACATTCATCGATCTTCTTCCGGGAGTACCTGGGGGAATGTCCACCGGGGTCGTCCATCTCTTTTCGGAGAAGTTTGAGCGCAAATGTCGCCGACTCATTCCTTTCGCCATTGGCGCCGTGTTCCCTGATTCTGCTACGCACTCGATTGGAGCGACCCACATAAGTCGGTTCGCCATTCTCGTAAAAGACGTAGACCCCTTGATCGGAAACCTCTGCCAGTTGATCCAGTGTACGCTTCGGGCTGTCTAGGAGCTTCTTAAGCAGTGGCTCCAGTTGATCTGCCAGTTCTTTAAATTCCGGCCTCACTATGAAGCTACACGCCCACGTCGAGGAACTCGATGTTGTTGGGGTCGAAGCCTTTGGGGAAGGTGGTGGTGTGGTCCCACTTGGCGAGGGTGAAATCAGAGCGGTGGAGACTGGCCTGGTCGAAGTTGGCGCCGGTCATGTTGGCGGCGATCCACATGGAGTCGCGGATCATAGCACGGGTGAAATCGGCGCCGCTCATGCTGCAACGGGAGAGGTCTGCGCCGTTCATGTTGGTGGAGACGAACACGGCGTCAGTGAGGTCAGCGTTGCGGAGGTCGGCCTCAATCATGTTGGACTGGCTGAAGTCCGTCCGGTTCAGGTTGGCGCCGATGAGGGAGATGCGGTTCATACGGCAATGACGTACGGCCGCCCCTTCCAGATTCGCGCCCTTGAGGTCGGCCCAGAACAGGTTGACGTTGGTCAGGTCGGCCCCGGACAGGTTTGCCGCCGAGAGGGAGGCGCGGCCTAGGTCGGCCCGTTCCAAGTTGACTCCAGACAGGTTGACAGCGGGCAATCTTGCGTGGGTCAGTCGAGCATCCGACAGGTTGGCTCCAGACAGGTTGGCGTTGTCCAGCCGGACCTGCTGAAGGTCTATGCCGCTCAGGTCGGCGCCGCTGAGGTCGAGTTCGGTGCCGGGGTTATCTGATCGCCACCGGGAGACGGCCTCTGCGCCAGCCCGTACGATGGTCACGTGCTGGGGGTCAGCCATTGTGGCCTCCCGCGTTCGCGTTCGCTGCCAACTGGCGGCCCGGGCTAGGCATCTTCGATCTCGAACAGTTTTTCGGCTATGGCCATCTTGAGTTCGTTTACCTTGCCGAGATCAGGGAAGCCGCCGTCCGTCTTCCGGTCGAATATCACGTCCCCGTCCAAATAGACCTCGAGACGTCCCCTATCGGAGGGCGTCATCTTGATGGCGATATCGCCGGGAGCGTCGGACTTGAAGAATTCCATCGCCAGCCACGTGGCGACCGGGAAGTAGCCTCAAGCCACGCAGTAAATGATTTCAGCCTCGACCTTGCCGTGCTCGGAACCTGCCATATTTCTCCTCTCTCTGTTTGATTTGGGGATTTGGCAGCACCAGGCTACTGCGCGTCTGCCAGATTGATTGCGTCCTGGATGTAGGAATCTGTGGTCCGGATAAGGTTCGTCATTTCAGCCTCGGGCTCGCAGTTTCCGTCATAGAAACAATTCACATGAAGGAGTTCTGACCGGATGCTGTACTGGCCGTGGAGCGTAGAGAACTCCGGCCCCGCGTTGCCGAGCCGTAGCAATGCCCGGCGCGCCGCGCCTGCGGACTGGGGCTCATTTCCGGTCCTCGCCAGCACCATAGCGTCCGTTGACCGCTTGGTGGCGCCCCAGGCCTTTTCGGCGGCGTTGCGGAGCCTGCCCTGATCCAGCATTTCGAGGGCGTCCTCGTATAGCGTTTGCGCATCGGCAAAGAGTTCGCTTACCCGGTCAGTGGTGGTTGACATTGAATGCTTCCTGAAATGTCTCGCATTTCGGAAGGACTACTTGATTACAGCGGTGCCGATGCCGACGGCGGTGCGGTCGCCGTTCTGATTCTCGCAGACGAGGTTAACGATGACTAGGGAACCGTCGTCGGAGTCCTCCTGCCGGGAGACCTCGCCGGTCACGGTGATGGTGTCGCCGCCCTTGACCGGGCGCAGGAACTTGAGGTTGACGCTGCCGGTGTGGTTGAAGACCGCGGGCCCGAAGAAGCGACGCAGGCTCTCGGCGGCGAAGGCCACCGACATCCGGCCTGACGCGATGGGGTAGGTGGTTCCGAGGCGCTGCTGGGCCAGCCCGGGGTTGTTGTGGATATTCTGGCGGTCCAAGATGCCGCAGTTCTCAAACTGGTTGATGGTGTCTTGGGTCACGGTCTTGGTGACCGACGGTATCTGCCGGCCGGTTTCCATTTCGTCTAGCCTTCCGGATGCCATTTCTTGCCCACCTCGTCGGGTTTTTTCATCTGGTAGGTGCGGAGTTTTTCAAGCAGGCGCCCGTCCTCGTCGACCGCGGTGGCTTCGATGACCATGTAGGGCTTGTCGCGGCGCATGTACTTGTCGGCAATGCGGCCGGTGACGCGGATAATCTTTCCGGGAACGGGAGGGTTAAAGAATTCGACTTCGTTGCCGGCGTTGACGCCGCCGGTGTTGTCTTCGTAGACCATGGCGAAGGCGGTGGCGTCGTGCTTAACGGCGAGCGTCGGGAATACAGCATCGGGGTCGCTGATGGATGAGCGGAAATTATCCAGCATGTCCTGAGTGAGGGTGTATTCATAGGAACCCAGTTCCTCGCCGATTTCGATCTTGTCGTAGTCGAATATTTTGACTTTGGGATCGGGCATATCCCGCTCCTTGACCATAGGCCAATCAGTACAGATTGAGATTGGCTATACGATACTTTTTTTGCCCAATGCCGTCAACGACAGACACTCGGTAAACAGTCGGCTGCGGGGCCGATGCTATAATTGAGGGCAAAGCAACAAGCGAAAAAGCTTGGCAAAGATTGGGCTGAAATCAGCGTATGGAAGGGTGACGGCAAGCCATGGACCTTTATTTCGATCGAGGGGACCACGACAACCCGGCGGGGCACGCGCTGGTGTATTTCAAGGTTGATACAGAACCGGACAAGGTATACGCCAGCTACGTGGTCACCCTGCCGATCAAATCGGACCTGACCAAGTTCCTGCCACCCTTCCTGGCCTCTCACCTGGGGGCACTGCCATTGAACGACCTTTCCTCCTTCGCCATGCCGCCGGTGCCCGAGCCGGTGGACGGGTTTGCCGAACTGGAGCGCCTGAGCCGGCAACGCGGCGACGACCTGGTTTATGCAGGGAACATGTTTTCTTACGACCTCCCGCGGATGATGGAGTCGGTAACCGAGGCCGTGTCCCGCTACGCGGAGTTGTATGCCGCCTCCGGCAAGAGCGCAACGGTGGTGGGTGGTGAGGCCGCGATAGTCGAATCCGAAATCCTGTCGTCTGCCGCAGAACGTGAGGATGAACTGGACTCGTCGTTCAATGTCAACGACGTACTGTTCAGTTTCATGAGCGAGAGCGACAAGCTGAGTGAACTGTCGCGTCTGTTGGGCCGTTTGCGCTTCGCCGTAGAGGGGGCCGACCGGGAGGCCGCCGAAGAGGTGGGTGAGGAGATCGCGGCGCTGGCCCGCCACCTGCCGGAGGAATTCCAGGTGGCCAACCTGCTCGCGGTGGCGCAGGACACCTCAGAGCGGAGCTCGCAACTGGCCAAGCTGTACCTCGACCGCTGCTTCCGCCTTTCCGCGGGCGATACCGGGCAGGCCTACGAACTGGAGGCCGAAATCCGCCGACTGCAGGGGGAGTAGGAGGCAGTTCCAATGATTCCGTTGGACATTCCGCAAGGCGCGATTACCATCGCCTCCGCTGTCCTGGTGGCCTTCGTCGGCGAAATTTTGACGCTGTCCCTCTGGGCATTTCGTTCCCGTATTCCATTCAGGGTCGGGTAATGTCCTTGGAAGGCAGACTGGAGCCTTTGGATTTGCAAAAGCTGGCGACTACAAATGCCAAGACGGATATAATCTGGGATGAGTACAAGTTAGAGGGAATTCCGAATCTACGTTGAGGGACGGGCCCACGGGGGAACCCCATGCTGCAAGAGCCATGGGATGAGATCCTCTTGAAGCTGGAGCGGGACGAGTTACTAGACCACGAAGCTGAGGAGTTACTCGTCGCTCTCCTCAGATGTCGAGGGCAGGCAAAGTAAGACGACGACGTAGAAACCAATATGCCTCTACGCCCAGGAATCGTACTGACCAAGTGGCAGCTCAAGGAAAAGGAACTCCGGGGAAAAGTATAGGTGCCTCTCACCCATCTTCGGCTGAGCAATTTCCGGAACCTGGTCGAGGTGGACCTGGAGGTGCCGGCAGGTGTTTCGGTCTACTTCGGTGAAAACGCCCAGGGTAAGACGGCGCTGGTGGAGGCGGTGTACATCCTAGCCATCGCCCGCTCTTTCCGCGCCGAGAACGAACGCGAACTGGTCAACTTTGGCGCGGCCAAGGAAGGGGAGCTGGCTCTAGTCGAAGGGACCGTAGAGGATTCCGACGATCCCTCCGACAGGCAGCGGGTCATCGTTGGCTACCACGTCCACGCATCAGACGCCGCGAGCGGGCCCGGTTACCGTATCAGCAAGGAGATCAGGGTCAACCGGATGCGCCGCACTGCAGGGGCGCTGGTGGGTCTGGTCCACGCGGTGCTGTTCAGTGCGCTGGACATTGAGCTGGTGCAGGGTCCGCCCTCGGCCCGCCGCCGCTTCCTCGATATCCTCCTATCCCAAGCCGACCCACTGTACCTCAAGGCGCTGCAGCGGTACCAGCAGGTGCTGCGCCAGCGAAACCGGCTGCTACGCCTGCGACGCGAAGGCAGGGCTGCGCTCGACGAAATGGAGTTTTGGGATGGGGAGCTGGTGAAAGAGGGTTCCTGGCTTACCTGGCGGCGGCACGAGGTGATGGACGTGCTGGCGCCCGCCTGCATCCGCCATCATCGAGACCTGAGCGGAACGGAGGAGGAACTTGAGGTGCGCTACCGGCCCAATGTTCCCCTTGCTTCCGGCCACGACGGGATGGCGGCGAACTTCCGGGATGCGCTGGTCGCCGTGGCTTCGAGAGAACATGCGACGGCAGCCACGAGCGCCGGGCCGCACCGTGACGACTTCGACATTGTCGTGAACGGTGTGGACATGGGTGCATTTGCCTCCCGGGGGCAGGCGCGGACGCTGGCTCTTTCGCTGCGGTTGGCCGAGGCCGAGACCCTGTCGGCTGCGCGGGGGACGGGTCCTCTGCTGCTGCTGGATGACGCGCTGTCGGAGATGGATGCCTCCCGCCGCCTGCGGGTGCTGGAAAAGGCGTGCCGGTATCCGCAGGTACTGATCACGACCACCGACCCCGAGCAGGTATCCGGATTCTTCGGCGCGGGGGCCTCTTACTTCCACGTCGCGGATGGGCAGGTTACGGCATTGGACGGGCCGCCCTGACTTTCCTTGAGTGGTGATGCACATGATTTTTCTTGAGCATTCCCCAAGGGAATTCCAAGTGGTAGTATTGCCCCGTGACCCATCCTGCTCCCGTGGTGAACCATGCCCGTCAGCCAGGAAGTACTGGACGAAATTGCCCTCACCCGCGCCGAGTACGACTTCATTGTCGAACGGCTGAACCGCGAACCCAACTCGGTTGAGCTGGGGATGTTTGGGGCGCTGTGGAGCGAGCACTGCGGCTACAAGCACTCGCGGCCGTTGCTGCGGATGTTCAGCCACACCTCGCCCGTGGTGCTGTCGGAGACCGGCGCGGAGAACGCCGGGGCAGTGGACATAGGGGACGGGCTGGCCGTGGTGTTCAAGGTGGAGTCGCACAATCATCCATCGGCGGTTGAACCGTTCCAGGGAGCGGCGACAGGTGTTGGCGGGATTGTGCGCGACATACTGGCCATGGGCGCCCGCCCCATAGCGCTGCTGAACTCCCTGCGCTTCGGGCCGCTGGACGACCCGGACCATGGGGCCGTCAACCGGCACCTGTTCGGCGGCGTAGTGCGAGGGATCTCGTGGTACGGCAACTGCATTGGCGTTCCCGACGTTGGAGGCGAAATCTACTTCGATCCTTCCTATTCCCACAACCCGCTGGTCAACGCAATGTGTGTCGGTCTGATCGACAGGGACCGGATCGCATCGGCGGTGGCGCGGGTGCCGGGGAGCGTGCTGCTGCTCGTGGGCGCCGATACGGGGCGGGACGGCATCCACGGAGCGTCAGGACTGGCTTCGCGCACATTCGAGGAGGAGGCGGAGCTGAGACCGACGGTGCAGGTGGGTAATCCATTCCTCGAGAAGGTACTCATAGAGGCTTGTTTGGAAGCGCTGGACACTGGCGCGGTGTTGGCTATCCAGGACCTGGGAGCCGCTGGTCTGACCAGCGCGGCCATTGAATCGGCGGCGCGGGCAGGGCGCGGGATCCGTCTGAACCTGGGCAAGGTGCACCGTCGCGAGACAGGCATGAACGCCTACGAGGTGATGCTGTCGGAGTCGCAGGAACGGATGCTATTGGTAGCGCTGCCGGAGCGGGTTGGCGAGGTGCGGGCTGTATTCGAACGATGGGACGTAGACTGCCGCGATATAGGCCTGGTTATCGCAGAGCCGGAGGCGCGGATTTACGACGGCGAAGAGACGGTGGCCTATTTGCCGATACAGCCGCTGTCCGAGGCCCCAGCGTATCGACTGGAGGGCAAGCCATCGGAGGGCGACGTGGCGCGCCGGGAGATGTCGCTTGCGGACCTGCCGCTGCCCGAGTGCGGCCCCTCTGAGACGTTGCTGCGGTTGCTGGCCTCGCCAAACATAGCCAGCAAGGGTGCCGTCTACCGGCAGTACGACCATCAGGTCCAGACCAACACAGTCATCGGCCCGGGCGGCAGCGATGCCGCTGTCCTGCGGATCAAGGGCACCCGCAAGGCCATTGCAGTGGCGGTGGACGGAAACGGACGGCAGTGTTACCTCGACCCCTTCGTGGGCGGGCAGATAGCCGTCGCGGAGGTCTGCCGCAACATCAGTTGCACTGGAGCCCGGCCGCTGGCGCTGACCGACTGCCTGAACTTCGGCAACCCGCTGCGGCCAGACATTTACCATCAGCTCGAGGAGTGCATACGGGGCATGGCACTGGCCAGCGAAACACTGGACGCTCCGGTGGTCAGCGGCAACGTGAGCTTGTTCAACGAGACGCAGGGCCAGGCGGTCAATCCGACGCCGGTGGTCGGAGCACTTGGCCTGCTGGAGGACGCAGCCATAGCAGTTGGCGCGGGCTTTCCGTCAGAGGGGCTGGCGGTGCTGCTGCTGGGCCCCGGTATCGGGAGCGCCGGGTCGCAAGACCTCGCTGGCAGCGAGTATTTGAGCGTGATGCAAGGCCTGACCGCCGGTCAGCCTCAGATTGACCTGGCGCTTGAGCGCAGGGTTCAGGAGACCTGCCGGGAGGCGGTCAAGCAGGGGTTGGCACTCTCAGCTCACGATTGCTCCGACGGTGGGCTGGCGGTGGCGCTGGCGGAGTCCTGCATCCTTGGCGGCACCGGCTTTCGGTTCCAGGGATCGCTGGGCGAATTTTCTCGCTGGGATGCCGCACTTTTTGGAGAGAAGCAGTCGCGTATAGTGGTGTCGGTGCAACGGGAGCGGATGCACCTGCTGGAGGACCTGGCCTTTGCCAACGGCATCCCGGCGTCGCTGCTGGGGTTCACCGGCGGGCTCTCCCTGCAAATTGGCAGCCGCGACGAGGACGGCGCCGAGACCGGATACGGCATGGACGTGCCGGTCTCGCAGCTGGCCGCCGTATGGACGCAAGCCCTGGAGGCGGCCAGTGGATAGCGCGCCGCTGCGCGTACTGTACCTGACCCCCTACTACCGGCCCTACCTGGGCGGCATTGAGCGCGCCATTGAGGAGCTTTCCCACCAGATACAGCAGTCGCCTCAAGTGGAGGCGGTGGGGGTGCTAACCACCAAGTATTCATTTCCCCGCATGGCGCAACCCGACTGGCCCGACCGCGAGATCCTCCCGGATGGCGTTGAGGTGTTCCGGCTGCCCGGGTTTCCACGTTGGTCGGTGCCGCTGTACTCGGTGCCGCTGGTCTGGTTCTCGCCCAGCCGGGTGCGGCAGTACCTGGAGGAGTTCCAGCCCAATGTGATCCACTTCGTGGGTGACGGCTGGTTCTGGGGACACTATTGGGCGCGCATTCATTGGCGAGGGCGGGCGCGGTTCGTGTTCACCCCTTCATTTCACACCCTGCCGATGGTGCGCTGGTGGCTAGCCCCCATCAACGCCACACTCTGCCGCACCATTGACGACATCGTGCCTCTCACACAGCAGGAGGCACATGGCCTGCGCCGCGCTTACCTGGCACAGGCCCGGAAGGTGAGCGTCATTGGCTGGGGAGCACCGCCGCCGGATCCTGCGGTAATCGAGGCTGTCCGTCTCGAGGCTGATCGGGAAACGAACCTCGCGGGGAACGAGCTCCCAGCAGCAGGGAATGGGGACGGCCTTTCGGTGTTGACCATCCTCTGCGTGGGCAGGTTGGGCAGGCACAAGGCGCAGATGTGGCTGCTGGAGGTGTACCGCCAAGCGCGAGAGGAGTTCAACAAGCCGGTGCGCCTAGTGCTGGTGGGCCGTGACGAGGGAGACGCAGATGCGATCGCCGGATTCTTGGAGGAAAACGGCCTGTCTGGCGAGGTTGTTGTGCCCGGCGAGGTGTCGGACGAGGAACTAGCCCAGTGGTATGCCCGTGCCGACCTTTTCGTGCTGTTCTCCCACTATGAGGCCTTTGGCTTGGTTTACTTTGAGGCGATGGCTTACGGCGCGCCGGTGTTGACCCACGACGTAGGATCCAACCGGGAGTTGCTGCACAGGGGAGCAGTGGTGACGCCGCGTTTCGACCGGCAGGCCGCCGCTGCTAACCTGGTCGAGCTGGTCAACGACGACCAGCGCCGCCGGTCTCTGGCCGATGATGCCCGTGACTACGCGTTGGCCGAGTTCACCTGGCCGGCGGTGGGGGAGAAGTACCTGCAGGTGTACCGCGGCGGGAAGTAGAGCTGCCCTCTGTCGATGGGAAAATGCCGTTAATCCAGAATTGTTTAACGAGTAGCCGGTGCTTATACTCAAGCCAACAGGTTCCTGAAATCGTGAAACTATGAAAAACATCACTGTATCGGTTGACGATGAAACTTACCGCCTTGCCAGGCTTAAGGCCGCGGAAAGGGGACGTCGGTTTCGGCGATGGTTAGGGTTTATCTCAATAGCCTGAGCGAGAATCGGATACAGCATCCCAAGAGAACCCTCAGGTAAATTATCGCGGCTATTTATGCCAGGGGAGGAGGAGTCGATCCCTCCGAAAATCTGACTCGGGAAGAACTATACGACCGCAATGCGCTTCGTTGACACGAACATACCGAATTACTCTACCAGTCCTCTGCCGAAGGAGCGGAGAAAACAGCAGATTGCGGTGGCAGTTGATTTCCCACGAACCGTGGGAATCCTGCGGTATCTGTACAAATCTTAGGGGAGTTCTAATTCCAAGTAACACGCCCATCGCGGCGTGGTCCTTTCACCCATGACGAAGCCTCGGAAGTAATTGAAGACTTACAACGCCACTATGTCCAACACCTGACCCTGTGAAACAGTGACCTGAGCGCTTCTAAACCGAACGCAGTTCAATCTTTCTTGCTGGGACTGCCAGATACTCGCTGCCACAAAGCAGAGCGGTTGTGACGCGGTGTACTCAGAGGACATGAGTGCCAGCCAGGACTATGATGGGATTCGGATATTCAATCCCTTTGAAACGGAGCGTTGACAGTCGACAAGTTTCGGGCGAATGGTACAAAGAACGGCATCAGAGCCGCAGGAGGTTTCAAGAATGACAAGCGCCATAACGCGGGAGGAACTGGAGGAGGGGGCGCGCCGGATACTGCTGTCGAACCTGCGGCAGGGAGTTGCCGACTGGAATGGGAAGGAGTACAGCTTCGTCTGCCCCTCGCTGACCGGCTATCCCTTCCAGTGGTTCTGGGATTCCTGCTTCCACGCCATCGCGCTGCTGCATCTAGACCCGGAGCAGGCCAAGAAGGAGATGCGATCGTTGATGAGCGGCGCCCAGCCCAGCGGCTTTATCCCCCACATCATATTCTGGGAGATGGAGAAGCAGCCTGACTTTCTCAGCCGAAACATAGTGGGGATGACCGAACCGTACTTCAGCGCGACCATTCAGCCGCCCATCATCGCCTACGCCGTTGCTCGCATATATCGCGAGACCGGGGACGAGGAGTTCCTGCAGGAGGCGCTGCCCATCCTGACAGCATACTACCGCTACCTGCGGCAGGCGCGGGACCCCGACAATGACGGTCTGATCGCTGCTATTCAGCCGGAGGAGGCGGGGACCGACTGCTCTCCCAAGTACGACGAGGTTCTGGGCTTGGAGGACCTGAGCAACCGCGGATTCATCACCGCGCTGCGCAAGGTGTACGCGGCCTACAGGCCACTGCGGCACGACGACCATGCCGTGCTGGCCGCTGACATATTTCACGTCGAGGACGTGCTGGTCAACTCCATCTACTGCTTTTCGATGCGGGCGCTGGCCCGGCTCCATGTTGAAAGCGCGGGGGAGGACTCGCCGGAGGCCGCCGAGTTCAACCGCGAGGCAGACAGGACCCTGAACGCGCTGGTGGAGAAGTGCTGGGACGAGGAGGTCGGGGCTTTCTTCGACTTGTCAGGCGTGGACGAGAAGCCGCTGAAGACCGTGACCATCAGCTCTCTGATGCCGCTGATAATGGCGGACCTGCCGCGGCCGATCGTGGAGCGACTGGTGGAGGACTGGGTGCGCAAGCCGGAGCACTTCTGGACGCCCTACCCATTGCCTTCGGTGCCGGCCTCGGACCCCAAGTTCATGCCGGGCAACCCCGGCGGGTTCATTTGGCGGGGGCCGTCGTGGATGAACACCAACTACTTCCTGTCGCATTCGCTGAGGGGCCACGGATACCCCGAGCTGAGCGAGCCGCTGGTCGAGAAGAGCAAGGAGTGCATCGCCAAATCGGGCTTCCGGGAGTACTACCACCCCTACACCGCCGAAGGCCTCGGAGCCCGGGACTTCGGATGGTCGACGCTGATACTGGATTTCTAGAGGGATTTATATTGGTGTCCCAAACCTGTGAGGGCGGCTACTCGCCGCCCTCACAGGTTTCCTGTGCCGGCTCATCCTGCTCTATCTCGTCAAGAATATCTCGCAACTTGTCGGGACGGATGGTCTGCGGCACTGCGTTCCCGGCCTCCCTTCGTTGGACTCAGACTTCTCTACCCCGTTTCTCTGATACAGGTCAACTACTGAAGCAATCCCAGGGGCGGGAGTAGAGTCGTGTTTCATGCGGGGATATTAGCTGAATCGTGATGGCAGGTCGATACTATTTTGTCAGCCGCGGTGGGTAGAAGACAGGTCCTGCTATACCGGGTTAGGGGTGGCAGTCCCTCACCCAGACGCCGTCATAGCACATATCAGTGTGCCCGGTGGCACTCTCCCAATGACTACCGCGGCCGCACAGTCTCCGTTACCTCGTGGGGCGTGCCGATGGCGAACACTTGCGCAACGAACGCGAGACTCCCCGTCATCAACGTCATTCCAAGCCACCGGAACCGGCTACTGCTATTGTATGTCACCAACCCCGCCACAAAGGGGATTGCCGAGAGGAGACTGCGACCAGGAATTCGAATACCACGGCATCAACGTCCGTTACTCGGCGCAGGGCAACGTCCAGTAGTGCTTCGTGAACCCCTCCGGCTCGAAGACTCCTATAGATTGCCCTTGGTTGCTCAGGATGCCGATCTCGATGGTGTCGTTATCGAATTCGGCTTTATAGAGTAGCCGGGCAATCTCGATGGCGGCTTCCCCAGTGAAGTCAGCAGAATCGACCCTGCCACTGGTAGACCCCCAGCTACTGGGATATAGCCTACCGGCGCGGGCCCGGTTGTCCACGAACACCCAGCCGTGAACGCCCTCACGACTTTCGTAGCTCAGGCCGTTGGTGTCGTATCGCACGACGAGTCCGGACCAGCCATCGCAACCTATCGTCAGGGTAGGGTAGTCGCTAACCGGCTCGTGTCGGTAGGAATCGCTCAGGCCGATGGCGTCCAAGGTGGCGAACACGTTGTTGTAGTTCCGCATCTGCGGGACACAGTTCTCGTAGTCATCAGGACAATTCGGGCTATGAAATATCCAACGGCCGTCTGACTCATGGAATCGGGGAGGCTGCGGCGCTGTGCTTCCAGCAGTCAAAAATTTGAGGCGCTCCTTCACTACCTCCGACGCCAAGGAAAACGCGGCCGTGTTGTTGTGCTCACCAAAGAAATCCCTCGAGACCATCACTCCGACTACATACCCGTTGTTGTCGACCATTGGGCCTCCGGCCATTCCTGGGCTTATCGGGCTGTCCATCCGAATCCTTTCGGCCCCGTGCAGCCCGTATGTCCTGCCGCCGCCCCAATCGCCGACCACTTGCATGGTGGCGCTTTTATGCGGGTATCCCACAGCCCAAACTCTTGAATGGTCGACTATGGCCGATGATACGAGGGGTAGGTGCTGCAGCCCTTCCCCCTCCGGAAGCCGTATCAGGGCCAAGTCCAGAATCCGGTCTCTGCCGATAACTTCCCCGTCTAAGATCTGGCCGTTGTGCAACCTGACCTGCACGCTGGCGGCGTCATAGACTGTGCGGTAGTTAGTGATGACATCGCCCCGCTCATTCACGATGAACCCGGAGCCTATTTCGTTAACCACGACGATACTCGCATTGATCCGCATCGCCCTTTCCATAGCCTCTGTCGCGTGAATCTCGTTGCCGAGGGATTCCCACCGAGTCGGAGATCCCCAGCACCAGATCTTGTCCTCGGTCGACAGTCCGCAGGTGTGCATGCTTCCGCTGGTCAGCGCAACAAACCGAACATTCTTCGGCGCGGTATCACCGAGGTAGGCGAGCGTGTCCTTGCAAATAACCTTCCCGTCTGAGGCAACCGCGCACACTTCGGTCTCGGTGGTGGTTATGGAGACCGGGGTTTCGGGGATAATCTCGTGAATATCGACCAGGCCCTTGATATTCACCCGGATAAACCCCGTCTCCCCCGGATCGAGGGTCGTCGCCTCGATGGTGTAAGTTCCTGGCTCCAGGGTTGCCTGGATTCTTGACCTCCAGGAGACCACATCGTCGTCGTTTTGGTAAAGGATCGGGCCGTGCGGGTCGTCTCCGGCAATCAGGTATAAGTATGTATCGACCCTTTCGTCGTCGGATTCGAGACTGATGATGACTTCGGACGTACCCTCCTGGACGAAGTTGGTGTATATGGCGTGGCTGCCTTTCCGGTTCACAGAATCGCAACTTTCCAGTAAATGAATGCCGAACCCATTTCCCGCCCCTGGTAATGGCATATATTGGTCTGACCGTGAGCGAACGGAATCGCTAAAACCGTTGAGACCAGGGAGATAAATACCAAGGCAATCCAGAACCTGCGCATCTGCATCTCCGGTCAATACAACACAACAGACACCCCCAAATTAAACTTAGCCAGCGTCCTTCCATCCTACACCGACGCCCACTCCCGGCTGCGCCCTGGATGACCGAAGCTTCGTCTACGTGGCTTTGGGGAACCCACGCGAAAAATTAAAACGGTATCGAGGTAACGTTCCGTTTCAGGTGGTTTCCTCGCGTGCGATGTACTGGGTTTTCGGTCGAGGATTCCTGAATTCCCGCATTCACGGGCGCGGGGTGACGAGGGGTTGAACTACCTAAAGTGCAACGCCACCCCGGACTCAGGTATATAAATCCCTTTGTTATTGACCGGTCAGCTGCGGAGCAGGCGGCTGGTGAAGGGGCGACGGCGAACGTTGCGGGGCTGCGGTTCGTCGTAGTCCGCGTCGATTTCGTCCTGTGCTGTAGGCGTAGCCGGTGGTTCCGGCTCAGGCGCGTTCTCCGGCTCGGGCACAGGCTCCGGCTCAGGTTCGGTCTCAGCCGCGTGGCCGCCATTGACCAGGGCAAGTTGCTCCACCACTGGCTGGATGTCGTCCGCCACGGTCTGCTGCGGCTCGCTTGCGCCGTCTGAGGCGGCCTCTCCAGATTCGTCCGGATTGGTGGGAGGAGGGGCACCGGAGGCGGGTCCCAAGCGGGCGGTGAGCATGCGGCCCACCAGGTCGTTTTCGCGGTCCAAGTTGAAAGTGCGTCGCTGGCGTCGGCGGCCCTCTTCCCGCCAGGTGTGCGTCGAGCGCTTGAAAAAGCCGCTGTCTGACAGGCCGCGCAGAGCCCTGCTGACGTAGTCCTTGGCGCCGACGTCGTTCCAGCGGTGGGCGATCTGGGGATTGCCAGCGGCCAGCCCTTCTTCCAAGGCGCTGCAGATCTCGGTTACGAGGTAGTTGAAGGCTACGTGGCTGACGCCCTGCCGGTGCTCCAGGTAGTCCGACATGACTATGAGATCGGACATCCGTTCCGAGTTCTGCCCGTCCTCGGGTTCGGGGGGCAGCGAAATGGATGCCACGACTTCCTGTACAGCAGAGGCCAACTCAGCGTCGCTGCCGAACACGTCCTCAGGTTCGACGGCTTCAGGAGTGGCCTCGGGCTCGCCTGCGGCCGAGTCGGCGGATGCAAGCACGGCGCTGGCTTCCTCGTCGGGGTCGAACCACACGACCGGCTCTTCCGGCTTACCTGCGCTCACGGAGTCCGTGGCAGATGTGTCCTCTTCAGGCACATCCGACAGGTCGAAGTCTGTTGCGGCGGTCTCCTCCAGATCTCTTACAAACGTGGTGTCTCCGGCAAATTCCGGCTCATCCGCAAAATCAGGCGCAACATCTTCGGGTTCTTCTGCGGTGTCATCGGCGTCAGAATCGGAGTCGCGCTGGCCGGTGCGGCGGCGCCCGCCACGGCGTCTCGTGGGCCTGGCGGCCACGCCGGAGGGGCTCTCCTCGATGGTGCCCTCGGGGGTTTCTTCGTCGGACATGATGGCCCAGTCGACGAGGCCGGCGTGGATCAGCTTGATGTTGCCGTCCTCGGCGGCGCGAGCCATGAGCTTTTTGAAGCCCGAGAAACCGAGCTTCTTCTCGTCGAAGCTGGGGTAGCGGCGCATCAGACGCTGCTTGATGGAGGTCAGCAGCGGATTGCTGCCAGCGGCGCGTTCCTCGCGAATGATGTCTTCGATGGCGCGGATGGCCTCGGACAGCTCCGGGACCTCGTTCTGTGCTTCCGTCCGGTTGGCGTGCTGCGGCAGCACGGCTGGCTGCGGGGCCAGCGGATCCACGTCCTTGTCGTACAGCACCAGCGAGTCCACCTGGTCGGCCAGACGTCTTGAGGTGCTCCACGACACTCCGATGATGACCACCTGTTTGCCCATGGTGCGCAGGGCGTTGACCACGTGCAGGAAGTCAGAGTCGCCCGATACCAGCACGAAGGTGCCGATGTTGGGGTAGGAGTGGGCGCACTCGATGCAGTCGGCGGTCATCTTGACGTCGACGCTGTTCTTAACGCGGTAGGTGCGCATGCCGTTGGCGGTGGAGGCCTGGGTGGAGGGGATGCGTGTGGGCACGAAAACGGGCTCGATGCCTGCGGCGTAGAGGGACGGAGGGTCGACGATGAACTGGCTGGCGCCGCGCAGCTCGGGCGCCCGGGTGACCCAGTCGGCGTAGGCCTTGGCGACCACCACCCGACCCTGGTTAGAGACCTCCTCTTTCAATGCCGACAGGTTGGGGGAGCGGTTCCCGGCGGCCAGGCTGATTTTGAAATTTTCCCAGTCGATGAACAGTGCGACGTCGCGGCCGCGAGATGTTGGTTCTACCATGCAGTTGATACTTCCGGCCTGGATGATTCCGGCCTAAATTGTTCCGGCCAGCCGACCGGCGGGGAGAGTCTGGATAGCACGTCCCCCCAATTGCGGATTAAACCATCATCAGTTTAGGGACTGGTGGAATTGGCGTCAAGGAAAGGGTCCTTTTGATTTGCCGGGATTGACGGGCGGGCACTAGACCCCTGCGTGTGCTCGGGCAAAGGGATGGGGTCGATTTAGAGGGGGTGCGAGGCGACGCGACTCCTTTTTTGCGCAACATTCTGTAACTTTGTGTCGCATTCGGGCGATTCAGCGGGCCTGGTCTGGGCTGGGCGGGTAGCACAAAGGGGGTGGGAAATTTGGGACGTAATTTCCCCCATCGCTTCCCATGAATTCCCATTTTCGCCCATTATTCCGGGCCTTCAGCTTTGGAAATTACCGGGCGGAGCGGATATTTTTGATTTCAGTACCAAACCGTCCCATTTTGTCCCACTGGGGTTGGTTGGCCCTCCGGATGGGGCCAGGGCCGAGGTGGCGTTTGGGGAACAAACGTTCCTAAATGGCATAAAGTCATTGTACGCGGAAGGTGCGGGGGTTGGCAAGGGGTGGGTGGGCGGTGGCAGGACGATTGCAAAGTGGTGGAGGGAAGTTTATACAGACAGGGAAGTGAGATATGGGAGTGTGCGGATATGGAGGCGGCGGAATCTCTGTTCGGATGTTTGGAACTGGTGCCGGATCCCAGGAGGGCCAGGGGAGTCCGGCATCCCTTTCAGGCCATCCTCCGACTGACCCTGCTGGGCTTGGTTTGTGGTCAGACCACCATGGCCCACATCGCCCTCTTCGCCAAGATGCACTGGCCGGTGCTGAGGGAGCCGTTGGGCTTTGTGCGGGACCATCCGCCCCACGCCACCACCATCTCCCGCACCCTGGCCGGGGTCCCTTATGAGCAGCTGCAGGGCGCCCTAGCGGGATGGGTGGCCCAGGTGGTGGCGGACCAGGAGGTGCACGCCTCGGTGGACGGCAAATGGGCCAAGCAGTCCGAGGACGTAAGCGGCAATCCTCTGGTGATGGTGAACGTACTGGCCCATGACCTGAAGCTGTGCCTGGCCCAGTGGCCGGCATCGGAGAAACGGTACGAACCCGGGGTGTTGCGGGAACAGCTGGGGCAACTGTTCGAGCGCTATCCCGGCCTGAGGCTGCTGACCATGGACGCTCTCTATGCGGAGCGGGACCTGTGCCAGGCCATCGTGAGCCACGGACGGGACTACCTGGTGCGCATTAAGGGGAACCAACCCCAGGTGCTGGCGGCATTGGCAGAGGGATTTGCTGGGGAGGGACCGGTGGAGCCCGAGGCGCAGAGCGTGGAAAAAAAGCGGGCGTGATCGAGAAACGGCGCATCTGGACCGATGAGGCATTGGCCGGCTATATCCGGGATGAGTTGGGCTTTCCAGGAGTGAGGCAGGGTGTGATGTTGGAGAAGGAGAGGGTGGACATAGCCACCGGGGAGGTGAGCCGGGAGCGCTGGTATCTGCTGACCAGCCTGAGTTCCCTGCGCTGTGCACCCAAAGAACTCCTTCAAGTGATCCGCAACCACTGGAGCGTTGAGAACAGCCTGCATCACGTTAAGGATCGCAGTTGGGACGAGGACGTCCACACGCTGCGCCGTCCGGGTCTGGGCGAGGTATACGCCAGCCTGGTCAACACAGCGCTCAACGCCCTGCGCCTGGAGGGATGGTTTCCCCTCCAGATGTCCATGCCCCTGCGAGCCAAGACCTGCGCCTTCCGCCCAACCCAGACCATCGCCCGCCTCCGCGGCCAAGTCTCCTGACTTTGCAATCATCCTGTGGGCGGTGGGGGGACGATTGCAAAGTTGCCGTCACCCCCTGTCATTTTGAGCGGAGCGAAGAATCTCACCTATGCCGCCGAGACCCTTCGCTAACGCTCAGCGTGGCAAATTAGGACTTTGCAATCGTCCTGGTGTCAGTGGGGGGTGGGAGAGCGGTAGATAGAACCGTGAACGAGTTGCCTGTGCACACAGGGTGGGACTTAGCGGGAGTTGGCCCTGCTAAAGAGCACGCCTATAATGGGCAGACCTCGAACTGGCCTAGTTTCGAGGATCGCTTGCCAGGAGACTAACAATCTTGATCAAACGGAACAAGCCCTTAAAGCCCTTTTTGAGGTGGGCTGGTGGTAAGCAGTGGTTGTCGAACCGACTGCGTGAGATGGTGCCGGAAGGAAAAGGAACGTATTACGAGCCTTTTTTGGGGGGCGGGTCGCTTTTCTTCTCCCTGTTGCCCGAAGGAAGCGTCCTTTCGGATGCTAATGAACGGTTAGTGGAGACGTACGAGAGTTTGAGGGACGAGCCGCTGGAGGTTATAGCTGCTCTGGAACAGTGGCAGAATGATGAAGCCACGTACTATGCCGTGAGAGATAATGTTTATGATGACAGGGCCACTAAATCCGCACAGTTAATCTTTTTGAATCGTACGTGCTGGAATGGTCTGTATAGGGTGAACCTCGACGGTAAGTTTAACGTGCCTTTCGCTTACCATAATCGCGGAGTCTTTGATGCGGGCCATTTGCTAAAGATATCTGAAGCGCTTAAGACCGCAGAGTTGCGATCTGGAGATTTTTCCTCAGCAGTGCGGGATGCCAAAGAAAACGACTTCATTTATTTTGATCCTCCTTATACTACACGTCATTCGAGAAACGGCTTTTTGAAATACAACAAAAACCTTTTTACTTGGGATGATCAGGAGCGACTGGGTAGGAAAGCTGTGGAACTGGTAGAGCGCGGTTGTTATGTAGTTGTGACCAACGCTAGCTACGAGCCTATTCTGTCGTTATACAAGGGATTTATCCATGAGGAGATATCCCGCAGTAGTGTGTTGGCTGGGAATCCAAAATATAGGCATGTAATTTCTGAGTATTTGATCTATTCAAAAAACACATATTCCGTTATTTTGGACGGTAGGTAAATGACGACGAATACGAAAACATCTTCAGTACAAGGTTTTCTTTTGCAAGAAAAGCCAAAGGTAATTTGTGCAAATCTGGCGGGCGATTGGTTATTGAGTCACTCCACGCCATCTTGGAGGATCAAGGATCCAATTAGGGGCTTTCAACGGATGGTAAAAGACCAAAGGGCAAAAGAAATTGCGGTTGCGGTGCTGGATCAACAGCGTACTTTTCCTAATTCTATTGTACTTGCAACAGATATTGACTCTATCGAGGTCAATAATGGGCAGGTATTAATACCTGATGACGCCATTTTTTTGATAGTTGATGGACAACATAGGTTGTGGGCCCAACGGTTTTCAAACTATCAAGCACCTTATAGTTGTTTGATTCACACTGGTTTAACTGAGGAAGGCATGGCACGGTTGTTTTTGGAAATCAATGACAATCAAAAGCGTGTTCCCTCCTCATTGCGATGGGATCTGGTTAGGCTTATCCAACCTGACGATGATCCTCAGCGTCTCGGTGCTGCAGAAATAGTTTACTTACTTGCGACCGAACAGGAAAGTCCTTTCTTTCAGAGGATTGACCTTACGGGCGAGCAAGCAGAAATGCAAATAAAGCAAGGATCTTTGGCACCTGAATTCAACAGTTTATTGCGCCGCAGTAGCCCATTTGCAAATGTATCATTCCTAGAACAGTATCGAATCATTTTGGAGTACTCCCAAGCAATCCAACAGATAGATTCAGATCGTTGGGGAAAACCAAATTCGGCCTTTTTAAAAGCTAGGGTCTTAAGGTCGTTATTCCGTCTTTTGTCGGATTTGTGTTTGGAAATTGGGGAGAATAGGCTGGCGGAAGTTGGCGCGAAGAATTTTGTCAAATACTTGAGTCGGATCGATGAACATACCTTAGACCCTGAGTTTATCAGATCGATGCAGGGGTCGGCAGGGATGACTGCCATATATCGGCAGATTAGAGAACAAGTTTTGCCGACCGGCGGTGAAAAATGAAGACTTTCAATATTCTAGGAGCAGAGTATTTTTGCACAAATTTCCAAGCGATGGCAAATGTGGCGAGTGACTCCTTAGAAGATTTCAATAGAAAAATCCCTAAGAATGTGACATGGATTAACGAGGGTAGTGCACGGTTTGAAGAATATCGCTCTTGCGCTTTACGTGACGTGGAGAGATGCCTTTTTTTGGCCGGAAGTCATTACCGCAGAGCTCTTGATCTGATGATCCCGAGCTCTAGTCATTGGGCACAAGTTACGCTTTACTACGGGTCCTGGTTTGCAGCGCAGGCGATTTTGGGAATGTTTGGCTGTCGAGTGTTTCACAAACATGTAGTTGAGGTATCGGGGACGAACCCAGGAACTCAGCAGCTGAGACGCTGGACAGTGGGGGAAAAGCAAAGTCAATTCCAATTTAATAGGGACGGGTCCCATCAACGTTTGTGGGAGGCTTTTTATGGGACTGTTCCACAGTTTAGAAGCTTTGCGGAACAAAACTATGCGCACTTGTTATCGCCTATTGGGAACAATACGATGTGGTTAATCGAACAACGAAACCGGATAAATTACAATATGGTGGAAAGTTTGGGACTTCGTGATTTATTCGTGGACTCTTTTTCTACGCGGACTTTTCCGAACAGTCTACCAGGTGAATTAAATACTCAGTATTCAGTGTGTGAAGGACTTCTCATGATCGGATTGTCATTTGCGGCGCAATTTAAGTTGAATACAGATGCGTTAAATAAGTTGGGCCCTAGAGGCTCAATTGGAGAGGCGATTAGGCGAAACATTTATTGGCCGGCGACACCTAAATTGGTCGGCCAGACAAATGGGCCGCATGTTTTTGGCATTTGATATTGTAGCTTGCTTGAGGGATAGTAGCGGGAGCGTCCGTGGGCCTTGCGTGGCGCTATTTGAGTGTGAATTGGCAGGAGATTACCAATGGTGGAGCGGGCTCCGAGGCTTGAGGGCAAGGTGGCTATTATTACGGGGGCTGGGT
Organism: Dehalococcoidia bacterium; assembly: GCA_965262865.1. Taxonomy (GTDB): domain Bacteria; phylum Chloroflexota; class Dehalococcoidia; order Lucifugimonadales; family UBA3495; genus VXOI01. The sequence goes on along the minus strand of OZ253565.1, from coordinate 1,996,400 downwards.
CCAGCGGTGCGGGGATCGGGAACGGGAAGGCGGCGGCGATACTGATGGCCCGCGAGGGGGCCAGGGTGCTGCTGGTGGACCAGGTGGAGGACCGGGCCAAGGAAACGCTTCAGATTATCGAGTCGGAGGGCGGCGAGGCGTCGACGTTCCAGGGCGACATGACCAAGCTGGACGACTGCGAACAGATGGCGCAGGCGGCCATTGACCGCTACGGCCGGGTGGACATCCTCGACAACAACGTGGGGATTTCGCAGCGGGGGACGGTGGTGGAGGTCAGCGAGGAGGACTGGGACCGGGTGATGACGGTCAACCTCAAGACCATGGTGCTGGCGGCAAAGGCGGTGATCCCCCGGATGATCGAGACCGGTGGCGGGTCGATCATCAACATATCGTCCATCGCCGGGCTGCGGGCGCACATGAGCACGCCCTACACCGCCTCCAAGGCCGGGGTCATCGGGCTGACCATCTCCATGGCGGCCGACCACGCGCAGGACAACATCCGGGTGAATGCCATCGCGCCGGGGCTGGTGTACACGCCGATGGTGGCGCCGCGGATGGACGACGACCTGCGGCAGTACCGGCGGAATTCGGCGCCGATGCATGTGGAAGGCACCGGCTGGGATATCGGCTACGCGGCGCTGTTCCTGGCCAGCGAAGAGGCGCGCTGGATCACGGGGATCGTGCTGCCGGTGGACGCCGGGCTGTGTGCGGTGCATCCGGGGACGTACACGCCGATGAGCCAGCAGACGCGGTATTAGGGCGCGATATGGAGAAAGGGCGGATTTCAAACCCGCCCCTACAAGTGTCTGACTTATCCGGTTACTGAGTTATGCGGGGAGGCGTCTGCTGCTGATTTTGATTGCATCAACAAGCTTTCCTGGGTGATGAGCCGTTGGTCTACTGGATCGACGGCTAGTCCCATATCCTCCAGAGTAGTCGCGCCCAACAGGTAGACTCCCTCGGGGCCGAATGAGACTCGCACGACGGCGTTTAGTCCCTCTGCAGAGAACCTGGCCCAGGACGTTTGCATCTCGACCCGGCTACCGTCCGCGATCCTCGATGTCCTGGACTCAACCGGCAGGATTCCCAATTCAGCCAGGACGGAACCAGGGATCATGGAGTAAGTTGCTCCAGTATCCACCAGGGCTTCGACGGTAGTGCCAGCATCGGTGAACAGATTGCCAACCCAGAGATTCATCCGGAAAGTTCCCACTTTTGTTCTCCGCTGGCGTGAGATTCCCTAGTCTTGTGTAAAAGGCATATCATATCATTGCCTCGGGTAGCGACCTCTATTCACAGTCAGATTTAGACAGACTGGAGGTGAACGGCAATGCGCTTGGAAGGAAAGGTTGCTCTGATCAGCGGGGGCGCCCGGGGGATGGGCGCCGAGGAGGCGCTGATGTTCGCCCGGGAGGGGGCCAAGGTGGTGATCGGCGACGTGCTGGATGGTGAGGGGCGGGAGGTGGCCGCGCAGATTCCCGGCGGGCAGGCGATCTTCGTTCGGCTGGACGTCACCAAGGAGGCGGACTGGCAGCGGGCGGTGTCCATGGCCGAGGAGGTCTACAAGCGGCTGGACATCCTGGTCAACAACGCCGGGGTCAGCGCCACCGGGGGCATCGAGGACACGACGGTGGAGGAGTGGGACCGGGTGATGGAGGTGAATGCCAAGGGGGTGTTCCTGGGGACCAAGTACGCCATCCCGGCCATGCAGCGGTCGGGCGGCGGATCGATCATCAACATCTCGTCGCAGCTTGGGATAGTGGCGATGAGCGAGTCCAGCCCGCAGTACATTGCGTCGAAGGGCGCGGTTCGGCTGCTGACCAAGTCGACGGCCATCCAGTACGCGGCGGACGGCATACGGTGCAACTCGGTGCACCCGGGGCCGATCGTGACGCCGATGACGGAGGGGCGGCGTTCGGACGACGCCGTGCGGGAGTTGATGGAGTCGCGGATACCGCTGGGGCGGTACGGCGAGGCCATCGACGTGGCTTACGGTGTGCTGTACCTGGCGTCGGACGAGGCGTCGTTCATGACGGGCAGCGAGCTGGTGATCGACGGAGGGTGGGTGGCGCAGTAGGGGGCGGGGGGCCGCTAGCCGCGGGGGTCGACGACGGTCAGGAAGGGGAAGCGCCGGAATTCGCGGTCGAGGGTACAGATGCGGTCTATGCTGTTCTCCCGCATCAGGACGGCGGTGTAGAGGCTGCGCATTCCGTTGTCGCGAACGTCGGGGAACTCGGCCAGCGTGAGCGCCAGCACCTGCTGGTGCCGATCGGTGGGTGCCAGCAGCTTCGTGCCGGGTGAGTCGTGCAGTTCGTTGAGGAAGCGCAGGGCGCGGTCGGTGCTCAGGGGCGAGGGAAAGACGTCGGCGTGCGTGGCGACGCGCAGGAACTCATAGGCGATTTCCCAGGTCAGATGAAGGGAGGAGGCCACGGATCGGGCCTCCTCCAACCGTTCCTGGCAGGACTCGCGCAGTTCCGACGCCTCGTTGACGGCGTGGACCAGGATGTTGGCGTCGAACAGCACGGACTACGTCCTGGCCGAGCTGCCGTAGAGTTGCTTGGCTGCGCCGGGGCCATCCATGGCGGCGTCAAGTTCCTCGCGGTTTGAGACGTCGACCAGGGGCTGGCCCATGGGCCACGAGGGCAGGGGCCGGCTGCGGTTCGCGGCGGGATCGGGCGGCGAGCTCGCGCCGGCGACGACGCGGATTGCTTCCTCGACGAGGGCGGAGGCTGTCATGCCGCGGCGCTCCGCAATCTCGTGCAAGAGCAGCACCAGCTTCGCGTCTATTTCGAAGGTTGCCCGCATTGGTACAAACGTATCCGGGGGGACAGCGGCTGTCAATTTCCTTTACGACCAGAAGCTTGGGAAAGTCTCTCCCTGATCCGTTTCGCTGAGAGAAACAGTTACGGGGTGAGCAGGATCTTGCCGGTGGTTTCGCGGCCCTCCATCTTGCGGTGGGCTTCGCGGGCCTCGGAGAGGGGCAGCTCGAGGCCTACGTAGAGTTTGACATCGCCGGACTGGACCCAGTTCAGGACGTCGGTGGCGCGCTGTAGCAACTCGTCGCGGGTGGCGGTGTAGTCGCCGAGGCTGGGGCGGATCAGGGATAGGGAGCCGCCGCGGAGGGCGCCGGTGTCAACCTGTCCGACGGGACCGCCGGCTGCGCCGTAGAGGGCCATGTAGCCGCGGCGTCCGAGGAGTCGAATGCCCTTGTCGAACGTGGTGGCGCCGACGGCGTCCATGACCATCTTGAGGCCCTGGCCGTTGGCGTCTTTGCGGATTTCATCCTCGAAGTCCTGCTGGGTGTAGATGATAGTGTGGTCGGCTCCCGCGCCCTTGGCCAGCTCGGCCTTCTCCTCGGTGGAGACGGTGGTATGGACGTAGACGCCGAGACGCTTGAGCATCTGGATGAGCCACAGGCCCATGCCGCCGGCGCCGGCGTGGACCAGGACGCGGTCGCCCTCGCCCAGATGTGCGATGCCGTATACGAGGAAGTGGGCGGTCATGCCCTGGAGCATGGTGGCGGCGGCGGTGGCGAACTCCATGCCGTCGGGGATGCCCACGAGCAGCCACGAGGGTACGGAATGGACCTGCGAGTAGGTGCCGGTGTGCATGGCGTAGGCAACGTGATCGCCCACGGCCACCTCGGTGACGCCATCGCCGATGGCGGTGACAATGCCTGCAGCCTCGCGGCCGGGCGTCCAGGGGTAGGCGTCGGGCGGGTTGGTGCCCTTGCGACTGGAGACGTCGGTGTAGTTGACGCCGATGGACTTGATCTCGACCAGCGCATGGCCGGGCGCGGGGGCCGGCTCGGGGGCGTCTTCGTAGTTAAGGACCTCGGGCCCGCCGGTCTGGTAGATGCGGACTGTCTTCATGGGTTGGCTCCTTTGAGGTGGTTTTGCTGACATGGATGGACAGGATATACAGGATGGTGGGACGCCCTCACCCTAACACTCTCCCTCCGGGAGAGGGGATTTGTCATGTGCCTCGTCGGGCATGGGTGTCTATGCCGGTGGGTAGTGCTCCTTCCACCAGCGGGCTATGTCGAGGCGGCGGGCGAACCAGACGCCCTCCTTTTCAGAGGCGTACTTGAGGAACTGGTCGAGGGCGTGGGCGCGGCTGGGCTTGCCGATGATGCGGCAGTGCAGGCCGACGGACATCATCTTGGGGTGGGTTGCGCCCTCCTCGTAGAGCTGGTCAAAGGACGCCTTGGCGACCTGGAAGAAATGCTCGGGGGTGAGGAGGTCGCCGCGCCAGTACTTGTAATCGTTGACTTCGAGGGAGTAGGGGACGACAAGCCAGGGGTTGCCATGCACCTGCGTCCAGTAGGGCAGGTCGTCGTTGTAGGCGTTGCAGTCGTACTCGAATCCGCCCTCCTCGACGACCAGCTCGCGGGTGTTGACGCTGGGGCCGTAGCGGGTGTACCAGCCGAGGGGGCGCTGGCCGCAGATGCGCTCGATGGTGTCGACGGCCTCGCGGATGGCCTGCCGCTCGGCATCGCGGTCCATGCGGTAGTACTCCTCCCAGCGATTGCCGTGGCCCATGACCTCGTGGCCGCGGCGGATGGCTTCGGGGCCGACGTCGGGGTTGCGCTCGAGGGCCAGGGCGCAGGCATAGAAGGTGCTGGGGACGTTGTTGCGCTCGAGGATGTCCATGATGCGCCAGATGCCGACGCGGCTGCCGTACTCGAAAAAGGACTCGTTGGCCAGGTCGCGCTCCCCGGGACCGAGGGGCGAGGGCGACTCGCCGGAGGTCTCGCCTGCGGGGTCGCCGTCGAGGGTGGAGTACTCGGAGCCCTCCTCGTAGTTGACGACCACGGAGACGGCGATGCGTGCGTCGTTGGGCCAGCGGAACTGCGGCGGGTTGGCGCCGTAGCCGACGAAGTCGCGTTGCTGCATGGGGGCCTCCTGGTGGGTAGCCAAAGATGGAGCCCAAAGAAATAGGACCAGTAAGCGCTATGCGACGCTTGAATTAAGCAGCTCCTCTACGGAGGCCTCTATGGCCTGGGCGGTTGGGCTTCCAGGCTGCCAGCCGTTGCGGAGGTTGGAGCGGACGTTGGTGGTGGTCAGCCAGTCCTCGCCGTTCAACTTCGTCAGCTTGTACAGTAGGGCCTGGCACTCCTGCTCCGCCTCGCGCCCTAGCAGGGACAGCGTGGCGTGATTTTTGTTGCTGGCCTCGTACTCCGGGATGGGCAGTTTCCACAGGTGCTTTTCCAAGTCACGCGCCCCGAAGAGACCCTTCGGCATAAAATTGCTAACTACCCGCTCCAAGGTCTGGCTGTTGATAATAGCCAGAAGGTAGTATGCCTCTTCCAAGTTACGGCAGGTTACTTGGTACAGTTTGCGATCCAGGATTGCCTGACCATCCACTATCAACGCTGCCGTAGGTCGTCCGCTTTGCGTATAGGCAATGCGAACGGGTCGGTTGCCAGGTTCACGCAAGTATTCCAGTTGGCTGGTGAGTATGTTGTGATAATTCAGGCGTTGGCTCAGGGACTTGATGTCGGCTCTGCCCCGGTTGGCCTCCCACAGCTGCTCCATTTTTTCCCAGCGGGAGCGCATCCTGTCGTCCAGTCGCTGCGTGTCAACTTCGCAGGCGTCATGGCGGACGAATCCGCTGGGCAATTCCTTGCAATCAGAGTGGTCCAGCGGCATCACAAAGGTGGCCTTGCTCACCGGCAGGGCAGCGACCAGAGGGGACATGGCGACGTAGGGACCCAGAGATTCGCCAAGATACACGCTAAAGAGGTTGTCCCCACTCACAATGTGTTCTTCCAGCGCGGCGACGCTGTAACTTTTCTTGTCCAACGTACCCGTGCGAGGGAAAGTCAGGTAAGTATCGGGCAGAGCGAACCGTCCTTCGTTAGGATGGGCCGTTACGAAGAACAGCCGACGGTCTGTAATAGTGGGACCCTGGTTGGCGAAAGGCTCAAAGGGCGACCGGATCGTACCGTCATCGTGGATGAGGTCGGCCTTTCTACGGCTGACGTGCGGCGAACCAGTGGGTCCAGTCCAAATTTCCACTTGTCCCGGCGCCAGTGGTTTGGCCTCTTGACCGTGGAGCACGGCATCGCCACGGGAGCCAGGCAACCGGGCGAAGACCACGCAACTGGTATTGGGGAAGAAGTTGTTGGGGTTCAGCTTCGCCAAGTCCCACGGGGCCTTGACGCTGAAGTCGAGGCTGATGGCCTGTTTGGCGGCTCGGGAACGGGGAGGTCTTTTGGTTTCATAGTAGGCGTTGCGAAACTTGAGATGATGCCCGGTTCTCAAAACGCTGTGGGGCAGCACCATCCCAATTTTTCCGCTCCCTTTCAGGTACAACTCTGCTACACGTACGTAGAACAAAGTCGCCAGGTCTTGATGAGGCGAGTTGGGACCGCCGGCCCATATCTGGTAGCGGTTCTGGCTCAGTGATTTCAGCTCCTCGCGGATGATGTCGGCGCTTTGATCATAAGTGAGCCAGGGCGGGTTGCCGATGATGGCGTCGACTTTCTGCTGGGAGATGACCATGGGGCGGGTCATGTTGCGTAGGTAGTAGGCCCAGACGTGGTTGCGGTTGTCGCGGTGAAGGGCCTGCATATTGGCGGCGACGGCGGTCATGGGATCGCGCTCGGCGGGCTCGGTGACACCGTATTTATCCAGTACCCTAATGGCGTCATCGCCCCGCTCAATGGCGTCGGACAGGTCTATCATCAGGTTGTCGAAGCGTTCGGTGTCTTGGGCCAGGGACAGTGGAATCAGAAACTGCACTTGGACCAGGGGATCTATGTTTTCCGCCAGGGTGTCAGCATATTCCGATTCAACGTATTCACCGGTGTCTAGCGTAATGTAGCCCTGGGCGTCCAGTTGGGTGTTGTCGTAGCGTAGCTGCATCGAATCGCCCAGGTGAACCGGGGCGGTGATGGTCTCGCCGGTATGGCCGGGGATGCGGGCGGCCATGATAACGCCATGGCAGGCGATGACCCACGTGGCCTTGGCAAGCTGGACCGCGACGGGGTGCAGGTCTATGCCGGCGATGTTTTCCTGGAGTTTAGCAAGCTGCTGGCCGGGGGTAAGGTCTTCAGTGTGGGCGATGAGGTGACGGGCAGCGGCGGCTAGGAAGGTGCCGGAGCCGCAGGCGGGGTCGAGGACCCTGGCGTTGGCCGGGTCGTCTATCAGTTCCTCGGTGATGGCTTGGGCCAGCCAGGAGGGAGTGTAATACTCGCCCATGCGCTTGCGCTCGTCGGCGGTGATGGTGTTCTGGTAGAGGGTGGCGGCGAGGTCATCGGAGTTATCCTGCCAGTCGAATTTCGCCACCTGCCGGGCGATGACGCCGAGATAGGAACGGTCGCCGGTTTCCAGCGTCCAGGTGAAAAGGTCAGACTCGGTGATGCCCTTCAGTCCGGTATGCTGGAGCAGGATTTCGCCGTTGAGCAGGTTGTCCGGTTCGGCGTCGGCGTAACGGGCAACGTCAATGTCGAAGTGTGCCTGAACGATGATGCCAACGAGGGCGGTGAGGTAGGTGTGGCGGACGTAGAGCCAGTCGTATTCCGGCGAATCGCCGACGGAGTTCTGACCGATGGCGACCTGCAACAGCTCGCGCCAGAGCTTGCGCTTGACCGCCACCGTGGGATGTTCGCGGTTCTCTTGGTGGGCTTCCTCAAGCAGGGCAGTTACAGTCTTGAAGAAGTCGCTGTCCTGCCCGAAATAGCGGAGCAGCGTTTCCGAGGTGGGCGTGATGTCTCTGGCCTGTGTGTCTATTATGTCGTGAAGGTATTCGTACAGGCGGATTCCCTGTTCGGGTCTGTCGAAGGCCCGGCGGTTCTTTTCCGCGGTCTCCTTGCGGAGGTTATCTCCCACGGAGCGCTTCAGGTAATGCTGTCCGTCGGTCAAAATCCCGTTCTGTATGCCGAGGCCAGCTCTGGCGTTCTCGAGGATGTAGCCGTCCAGTTGCGCGATGGCCTCCGGGTCAATGGCGCTGCCTTTGATGATGCTGCGCTTGAACTCTACGTAAGTGTTGCGGAGATACAGGTCAACTTTGTTGCGGCTATCGGCAGCGGGCCGGGTTTCGGTGACAATCTCGCTTTCGTCGTCGGCGATGCCGGTGCGGACGAGGAAATCGCGGAAGGCGCTGCGGATGTCGTTTTCGGAAGCTCCCTGATGATGACGGTCCAGTAGCTTGTTTAGATATTCCCGGGAGGTTTCTTCGACCCAGGCAGTCGAATTTGCCTCTGCTGTCGTCATTTTTTACCGCGCCTCCGAATAACTGTGGGCCGGATTCTAGCACGGTGCCTTTGATGCTTGCGATAGCGAAATGTCACTGCACATGTCGGTGTTTGCAATGCGGGGGTTGTTGTGCTTTATTTAGGAGGTTGCCGTTGGCGCTTTGTGCCCGGCGACGCGAATGAGCAGATTATGTCCCGCCGCTTTCGGCGGGCGGCTGAGGAGTCTTTGCTGATATGGCTTTTGAGATGATCTCCACCGACCAGGTGGACCGGGTCGCCATCGTTACCCTGAACCGGCCGGAGGTTCTGAACGCGCTGAACCTGAGGCTGGCGCGGGAGGTGGACGAGTTCCTAACTGAAGCGGAGGCTGACGAGGGCATCGGCGCGGTGATCATCACCGGGGCGGGCGAACGGGCATTCTCGGCCGGGGCCGACATCCATGAAAACCGGGAGTTCACCCAGGAGCAGCGGGACGCGGGCGCTGCAGAGAGGGCGAATTACACCTGGCACTTGACCACCTGCAGCAAGCCGGTCATCGGCGCCATCAACGGCCTTTGCTACGGCGGCGGTACGGTGATGGCCACCAGCATGGACTTCCTGATCGGGTGCGAGAAGAGCAGCTTCCGGTTTCTCGCCGTCAACTACGGACAGCTCAACGCCACCTGGAGCCTGCCGACGCTGGTGGGCTGGGGCAAGGCCAAGGAGCTGCTGTACAGCGGGCGCGAGGTGTTCGCCGAAGAGGCCTACCACATCGGTCTGATCAACCATCTGGTGCCCTCGGAGAACCTGATGGAGAAGACCATCGAGGTCGCGGCGGGCATCGCCAAGAACCGGCCCGAGGGGGTCAACAATATCAAGCAGTTGCTCATCGAGCACACCGGGAACTCGCTGGAGGAACAGTTCTGGACGGAGATCGAGGGGCGGCAGGGACGCTTCCGTGGCCTTACCGTCGAGGAGGGCTTCAGCGATTTCCTCAGCCGCAAGGGGCGCAAGCCCGCAGTGTCGTAAGCGGCAGGGACAGACGTATAGACGGCGAGGACCCCCGGGGGCTGCACTCCGGGGGTCTTGTCTTTAGGTCGGTCCGGCATTCGGCTACGGGAGCGCCGTGCGGCTCGCCAAGCTGTTGCGTTGGCGGCAGTTTCTACAAGAGGTCAATAATAAGCACTTCACCCTCTCCCTAACCCTCTCCCTCAAGGGAGAGGGAACAATTTCGACTGCGGTGTCAGGATCGGGGGAAGCCTCGCCTCAGCCCTACCCTCCAAGGGAGAGAGGACAATTTCGACAGTTGTGGCATCATCAAAGGGACGCCTCACCACTGCCCTGTCACTATATGGGAGAGGGCAGAACATGGGACGCGGAGACCGGTCGAGGCCAAGGGACAGAGACTCGTAGATGACGGCGTACGAACCCACAGGCGGATTGAAAGTCTTAGGCGATCGACTGGCCGTTGCGGCGGTTAAGTTCGGGGTGCCGCTGCTGGCGTTCGCCGCGGTTCTGCTTGCCGGTACGCCGGAGGGACTTACCGACGAGGGGCAACGGGCGCTGGCAGTCATGGCATTGGCCGTGGGGTTCTGGGCCACTGGGGCGCTTCCCTTGGCGGTGACCGGGATCGCGGGAGTCGTCCTGTTGACGCTCCTCAAGGCGACTCCGGACATCGAGGCTGCGCTGTACGGATTTTCCCAGCCGGTGCCTTACTTTCTGATCGGCGTGCTTACCCTGGGTCTGGGGGTGCAGCATTCGGGTCTGGCGAACCGGATGGCCGGGTACCTGATTCGCTTGGCCAGGGGCAGTCCGCGGAGGCTTTACGTTCAGATGCTGGTATCCTTCGCCGCCCTGACCTTTGCGCTGCCGTCGGCCACTACTCGGGGCGCGATCCTGGTGCATGTTTACGAGCAGGTCATGGGGCGCTGGAATATTGGCCGCGAGGACCCGCTGAACAAGGGCGTGATGATGGCGATGGGTTCGCTGAATCGCCTGGGGTCCACCGCCCTGCTGGCCGGTGGGATCACGCCGATAGTGGCGTCGTCGCTCATCGGCGACTTTTCTTGGACGCGCTGGTTCGTGCTGATGGCGCTGCCCTTCTGGATCATTCTGGTGGTGGGAGGTCTGGCCGTTTTTCTGTTGTACCGTTCCGGGTTCGCGGGGTTATCGGTGGCCGATGCCAGTGCTGACGCTGAACAGGGGCGAGAGGCGTTCACCACGTCGGAAGTGAAGGCTGGGTTGCTGGCGGCGGGCGTGGCGTTGCTGTGGTTCACCGACTTTGCTCACGGCCTGTCGCCCGCAGTGCCGGCGCTGATTGCGATGGTGGTGGTGCTGCTGCCGGGAATCGGACTGCTGTCGTGGCGGGAATTTGAGCAGAACCTGGGGTGGAGCAACTTCTTCATTATCGCCACGTCGCTGTCGCTGTCGAGCGCACTGGTGGAAAGCGGAGCGGCGGGATGGTTCGCAGACACGCTGGTGTCGGCTGTGGGGAGGCTGGGGGACTCGCCGTGGCTGTTGCTGCTGGCGATGGCCGGGGCGGCATCGGTGGTCAGATTCGTGATGCCGAACATCGCGGGCTACCTGGCGTTCATCATCCCGGTGGCGATGTCGACCGGGGCGTCGCTGGGGCTGAACCCGATGGTATGCGGCCTGGCGGTGGTCATCGTCGGAGATTCGGTGGTGTACTACCCGGCTGCGGCGGCCGGGAGCGTGTTCATCTATCAGAGGGCGGACATTTCTGCCCCTGAGGTGCTGCGGACGGGGGTCATTATGACCCTGGTGGCGGTGGCCGTGCTGTTTGCCTTTGCCGTGCCGTATTGGGGAGTTGTTGGGGAGGGACTGACCGCCGCCGCTACAGGGTGAGGCAATCGTTACGGGAGGATTGCGGAATGAACGAGAGTGACGTTTCAACCGGATCGGGGGATGGAAAGGGCGCGGTCTCACGGCTCCCGTTGTCGAGGCGCGCAGAGCAGCCGGACGTCTTGGCGCCGGACGGGTCGGAGATTCGGCTGCTGACGGATGCCCGCAGCGGGGCGAGCAAGAGCAGCATGGTAGAGGTGACGCTGGCGGCGGGGCAGGTGTCGAGGCCGGTGTACCACCGCACGGTTGAGGAGACCTGGTACATCCTGGAGGGGCGCGGGCAGGTCTGGCGATGTCCGCTGGACGCTGACGCTGGGTCGGTGCCGCCCCAGGACGTGTCGACGGGGGACGCACTGGTGATCCCGACGGGCTGGCGCTTCCAGTTTGCTGCCGCTCCCGACGCCTCGCTTCGCTTTCTGTGCCACACGACGCCGACTTGGCCGGGCGAGGATGAGGCGGTGGCCGCTGAGTACGGCGGGCTGGGGGAGGCTACGGTGTAGGCGTCGCGTTGAATGTCCTGAATCTGCACCGGATTGTTGCGGACCACCCAACCCTCCAGCCCCTTGCTGAGTGCTCCATCGGACACGTTACACACGGTTTGGGGTGAATGTCAGCACCCTTTCCTCTTCTGGGTTTCCCTCTCCTCATGCGCGCTCGCCAGCCGCGGCCACATGGTCGTTCAGGAGTAAAGCGCGGTGCCTCTCAGCATGGTAGGGTTGCGCTCGACGCAGGCATTTTGATGGCTCGCGATAGTGCCTTTTCGGACGGCGAGTCCCTAGGGGTCCGGGCAGATGCTTTCCGGTTTTGAGCTGGCGATCGCAATAGCGGCGGTCACTGCGGGTGGAGTGGTCCTGGGGGCTGTCAGCTTTGGCCTGGGGATGGTGGCGTCTCCCATCTTGCTGATCCTGCTGGGTGCAAAGCCGACGGTGGTGATAATCAATACCTTCATAGTAGTTCAACTGTCGCTGGTGCTGTCCCGCACGTGGCGGCACATTGACCTGCCGGTCAGCAGAGGGTTGATCCTGGGCGGTATGGTATCTGCCCCGCTGGGGGTGTTCGTGCTCAACATCTCGGATCCGGGGGTGCTGAGGATCATCATTGGCGTGGTTATCGTGGTGCTGGGCCTGTTGAACCTGCGGGAATTGAAGCTTCCCATCGCCTCCTTCCCTGGGTCGGGGAGCCTGTATGGCTTTGTGACCTGCCTGGCGGTTACCGCCATCAGCATCGGAGGGCCGCTGGGAGGAGTGTACGCCGTGGCGCAGCGGTGGCCGCCGCCGACGGTGCGCGCTGCATTGGCGGCGATGTTCGGCATTTCCAGCCTGCTGTCGGTGGTGCTGTACGCCTCCACCGGCCTCTACACCCGGGACACCCTCGTCAATATGGCGATGCTGCTTCCCGGTCTTCTCGTCGGGTTCGGGATTGCCAACCTGCTGGTGGGGAGGCTCAACGAGCGCGTGTTCCGGTACGTGGTCATTGTCCTGGTGGTGCTGGGCGGTGGAATGCTGCTGGGGCGTGAACTGCTGGGGTAGCTGTTCGGTGGTTCCAAGGCAGGGGATGCGCGCGTTGAGTGTCCTGCAATAGCAGCATAACTGCCCTACAATTCTGAATTGCCATATTCAATATACGATATAGGCTTGCCACAAGTATTCGCAATGGTATATATCATTAATTGATAAGTAGTATTTAGATACTAAACGGGGCCGGAGGGGTACAGACCATGGAATGGACGATAGCTGACAACGACATTCTGCTGCGGGATTTCAGTGGCGTCGAGGGGTTGATCGAGCGGATGAACAAGGAGCTACGGGCTGGAGGGACACCGATAGAGGGGTTTCGTTTCCTGAGCGATGCCGCCGAGATGCTGGAATTCAGCCGGGAGATCGAGCGGGAGGTTCGCGACAGCCCGTCGGGAGCCGACCTTTACGCGGGGTTCCAGACCGCGGACCGGCTGACCTGGGAGGCCGACCGATACCGGCACCTGATCGAAGCGGGAGCCAAGGTCGCCGCATTCGGGCAGTTTCCGCTGGAGGCAGTGCCCGAGGGTCTGGAGAACATCTGGACACCGGTGGCACGGAACACCCGGGCGCTGGAGAACCAGTGGTTCCTGGTGTCGTCCCACCCCACCCCCATTGCTTTCGTGGGCTGGGAGACTTCGCCGGAAAAGATTTTCGGCCTGGGCGGCATATCGTCTCCGGGCAAGCAGTTCCGGGGATTCATCACCAACGACTGCCGGGTGGTGCATGCCGTGATCGCGCACCTGGAGTCTGTGCGGGCCAAGGCGTTGAGGTCAGGCGGCGGTGAGGGCAGGGTACGGCGGGTGATGGCGGTCACCAGCCTGGACGACTCGACGGAGTACGCGGTGGTGCGCAACTGCGCGACAGGACTGGCGTCGGCCGGCGGAGGCGAGGTGGTGCTGTTCGAGATTACGGCGGCGTCGTACCTGGTCAGTCCGTACCCGGAGGAGAACCGGCGGCAGTGGATTCGAACGCTGGGTGAGCCGGAGCTACGCCGGCTGGGGCGGTCGCCGGTGGCCAAGCAGATTGAGGTCATTCGGAGGAGAGGTGCCGGGGCGCAGGCCATCCTGCCGACGGCGCATGGGTTCAAGCACCTTGCGGAGTGGGCGGAGCGTGAGGACGCAGACCTGATCCTGATTCCGGTGTCGCTGGTCAACTCGGGCCTGTTCGAGCGGCTGCGTGGCTACAGCCTGAAAGCGCTGCTGGAGCACACGACGCGTCCGGTGCTGGTGGTGTACCCCGACGGGTCGACGTGGCGGGCCAATCCGGAGGACTCGCCCGCGGCGCCGGAGCGTCTGGCCGTCCCGCTGGCGGCATAGGGACGCCGCCAGCACACACAGTTGAGGCAGGAGGGCCGCCTTTGGGAGGCTGCCTGCTGCTCCCTCTCCCATCCCCCCGGGAGAGGGAGCTTTGTGTGTGTGGCTATTCGGTCTCCATATAACGCTCCGGGATCTGGTACCAGTAAACCGCACCGCTATCGATGAGGGCTGTTACCTCGTTGACGTTGCGGACGCTGGCGACTACGGGGATGGCGCGGTGGCCAGTGAATTCCGTGAGCATGCTGGCGTTTCGCTGGGCGCGGTCTGAATCGCGCAGATCGCCGGTGTAGGAAGCCTCCATACAGATGTACACGGCTCCCGATTCGTCAGTTGCCTCAACCACGAGGTCGGCGGTCCTGAAACTGAACAGTTCGTTTCGGGGCATGTTGGGACTAGCCGTTTTGGCGATGCGGACCAGGTCGGCTTCCGTCAGGGTTTTCACATATTGGATGTCCATGTCGAGGGTTATGCTCTCCGCGCCACGTAGGGCAGACCAACGGGCGTGAGCGGCCTTGACGGTGGACATGTCGTTTTCCTGACGGGTCATGCGGGTTTCGATCCTTGTCTGGCCTGCCTCGATCCTTGTCTGGCCTGCCTCGATCCTTGCTTGCCCTTCCTCCAGGCGCGTTTGGCCGGCCTTCAGGTCCGAGATGTCGGATTCAACGCGCTTGTTCACCTGCCGCTGCTCGACCGCGAACGCGTTGAACCTTGCGGGAAGCTGCAGCAACTCCTCCCCCAAGATCAGGGCGCGGACGGCCTCCTTCCACTCCGGGTTCTCCCGCAGCGCACGGAGCAAGTCATCCTGGCTGTTGATGGTGGTCATGGGGCTTCTACAGCAAACTAAACGATTAGCCGCCTTTGCAGTATACGCTATGAATCATTGGCAAGCTGTTCGTCTTTTCCTTACTGCTCGCCAGATACCTGCCGCTTCAAGACCAGAGGGTGGAGGGTTTCTGCATCAAGAAGACCGTTGAGATCGGGTGGCCTCCAGGAATCCCATCGGCCTTCATCAAGTTGGGCTTGGGTCAATCCAACCTTTCGCGAGAATACTGTAAGTTCACTCTCTTTGGTGTGAAAGTAAGCCCATGATAAGTCGGCGTCCTGCAGGGAAGCATTTTTGAATTCGCACTCCATGAACATCGCTTTCCTAAAAATCGGGCTTGACAATTTAGCATCGGAGAAATTGGTTCCCATCAAAGTGGTATCTGAAAAATCCGGTTTGTTACCCGAGACAAAAATAAAGACGGTCTGAAAGGTCTTTGCCCCATTAAAGACACATTCGGATATATCGGAACCACTGAAGTTCGTTTGGCTTAGCTCCGCCTCAAAAAAGTTAGATCGAGAAAGTCTGCAAGAGTTCAATCTTGCCTGGTCTAGAATCGCATGCGATAGATCCATGCCAGTAAGGTCGCAACCAACGATCGAGGCTCCGCCTAAGTCTAGACGGAACGGGATCGGCCTTTTTTGATTCTCCTCAATTTGGCAGCGATCTCGAATAGCGGCCAATGCCGTCTGGACATCTTCTGGCGTTGCCTTATCCGTTCGGGTAACTCTCTTGAATCTTTCTCTGAACTCCTCGTCGCTTTCCGTGTGATTCCTGACAAAGGAGCAAAATAGCTTCACTATCTGATCGTCGTATTGCAGAGGATTCTCTTCAGCCAAACGTTGCAATGCATAGATTCCCGCCAACCGAACCGCTAGATTGACATCGCCCAACATTTGCGCCCCGCGCTGATAGCGGTCATAGAGCAGACCTTGGTGAGCAGTATCCGCTTGTTGTTGAGCTGTGGCTGATTGTCTTTCAGCTACCCAGCCCCAGCCACGCCATATCGCCAGAATAAATGCTATGAGACCCCCAAGTAGGAGTCCTACGTTTCGGAGCGTCTCACTGTTAGAAACGGTGGGCTGAGACTGTACGTTCCCTGCCCCCTCTAGAGGCGGTTCAGGATGCAACCAACTCCACCACTCTACGGTCTGCCATATGCCTACGGCCAAAAAGACAACAGCCACCAAAAGGAACCAGGTGAAGCTGGCGTTATAGATCAGTTTCGTTTTTAGCCATGATTTCTCTAGCACGGTCCAAGTCCTTGTGTGCCTGACGAATGGCAACGAACCCATTTTACTCTTGCACAACCTCACTGCCGAATGACTGCCAAAGAGGAGGGCTGTGTTCACTTTGACCCTACCCCACCCCGCCGCTTCCCCTTACTTGGTATACTGTTGCCGGTTTTTGGCGCTGCATGCTGGCAGGCACGTTCTATGTAGCAACGCGGCAGTCGGACCCGGAGGTTTGGACTTGGAGTTCAAGATTGCAGTTCTGGGCGGCGACGGGATTGGGCCGGAGGTTACGGACCAGGGGGTTCGTGCGCTGGAGGCTGTCGGCGGGGCGTTCGGGCACTCGTTTGATCTGTCGTACGGGGACATCGGCGGTATTTCGATCGACAAGCATGGCATCCCGTTCACTGACGAGGTGCGGGGGATGTCGGGCGACAACGACGCGGTGCTGTTCGGCGCGGTGGGCGGTCCCAAGTGGGACGACCCCAACGCCACGGTGCGGCCCGAGCAGGGCCTGCTGGATATCAGGGCCCACATGGGCGTCTTCGCCAACATCCGCCCGGTCAAGGTCTATCCGCAGTTGGCCGACGCCAGTCCGCTCAAACCCGGCGTCTTGGAGGGCGTGGACATGGTGGTGGTGCGGGAGCTGACCGGGGGTCTCTACTACGCCGAGCCCCGGGGACGGCGGGAGACACCGGGCGGGATCATCGCCGAGGACACCATGCGCTACACCGAGGGCGAGATCGAGCGGGTGCTGCGCGTGGGGTTCGAGCTGGCCCGGGGCCGCCGCAAGAAGCTGACCTCGGTGGACAAGGCCAACGTGCTGGAGTGCTCGCGGCTATGGCGCACGGTGGCGACGCGGCTGGGCGAGGAATACCCGGACGTCGAGCTGGAGCACGTGCTGGTGGACGCCTGCGCCATGCAGCTCATCCAGGTGCCGTCGCGGTTCGACGTGATTGTTGCCGAGAACACCTTCGGCGACATCCTGACCGACGAGGCCTCGGTGCTGGGAGCATCCATGGGCATGCTGCCTTCGGCCAGCCTGGCGGGTGTGCCGGTGGAAGGGCAGCCGTCCATAGGTATGTATGAGCCGATTCATGGCACGGCGCCGGACATCGCGGGCAAAGGCATCGCCAACCCCATCGGCTCCATCCTTAGCATGGCCATGATGCTGCGCTACTCGCTGGGCCTCTCCGAGGAGGCGGCGGTCGTGGAGCGGGCGGTGGAGCAGACGCTGGAGAGCGGGCTGCGCACCGTCGACATCGCGGGTGGAGGCAGCTCCGTTGGCACCGTGGAGATGGGCGACCGTATCGTGGCTGGCATCGAGCGGGGGTAAACCACAGAGTCCACAGAGGATTGATTTGAGAGGCCCCTGCGCTCTCCGTGATCTCTGTGGCTAACGAGGTTCAAAGGGAATGATTGAATTCAGCAGCTTGTGGGCTGCCATCCTGGTGTTCCTGGGCAGCGCCGGTGCGGTGATCTTTTTCGGTATACGGCTTGCGGTGTATGGCGACGCCCTGGCCACGCTGACGGGGTGGGGACGGCTGTTCGTGGGCAGCATCCTCGTAGCCATGGCTACTTCGCTGCCGGAGCTGGCCACCAACATCACGGCGGTGAGCCTGGTGTCGCCGCCCAATCCCGGCCTGGCCTTCGGCAACGTGGTCGGCGCCAACATGCTCAACATGTTCACCTTCGCCGCGGTGGCCCTGGTGTTCGGGGGCAAGCTGTTCCTGGAGCGCGTGGCGCCGGAGCAGGGCTATCTCGTGGTAACCGCCGTGGCGCTGACGTCGCTGGCCCTGATTTTCGGCGCGCTCAAGCTGGATATAGCGGCGTTCAAGATCGGCCTCACCTCGGTGATCATCATTGTCGTTTTCGTGATCGGAATGTACGTGGTCTATAAGACCCGACCCCAAGGCGGGGACGACGGAGAGGAAGAGGATCCCGAGATGAGCCTGGGCAAGGCGTGGCTGATGTTCGCGCTGGTGTCGGGGGGCGTGATCATCTCGGGCTTCTTCCTGGGAGTGAGCACCGACAGCATCGCAGAGATCACGGGCATCTCGTCCGGTACGCTGGGCATCCTGCTGGTGTCGCTGGTTACGACGATGCCCGAGGCGTCGTCGACCATCGCCGCGGCGCGGATCGGCGCCTTCGACCTGGGCGTGGCCGGCCTTTACGGGAGCTGCGCGTTCAACGTTACGATCCTGTTCTATGCGGACCTCTTCTACCGCGGCGGCGAGGTGATTGAGGGCACGGGGATCGGCACGGACAACGTGGCCATCCTGCTGAACCGCCCGCAGCCGGAGCACTTCCTGGCGGGGACAGTGGCGATAGTCCTGATGCTGATCGGGTTGGTTCTGATCATGTCGCGGAATCGGATTCCGCAACTGGTGGCGCGGGCAGGTATGTCAGTGATGGCCATCGGCTACCTGGCTGCGGCGATCGGCGTGGGCTACCTGGGCAGCGCGGACACGGGCGGCGATGACGACGAGGCGCGGCTGAGCGGTGGGTACGCTGAGACGGTCGAGCGGGAGGGGTAGAATCGATAGGAGGCATCCGCTGCGGTTCGATCAGGAGGCTCGGAATGGTTGCGACTGACGAAGTGAGAGAGATATTCGCCGACGCACACGCGATGTACGAAAGTTCCTTGCAACAATTGGCTGCGGGGGACATTCGAGACGCTGCGGAGAAATCGTGGTGTGCAACCCTTCGGGCCACCAACGCTCTTTTGCTGGCCCGAACGGGCGAGGAGCCGCTGAAGACGCCAGAAACTTCCGGACGCCTGGACCGATTTGCCCGAGGAGAACTGGCGGCCAGGAGTCTGGTTGGGAGGTATTACTCTCGCCAGCAACGGCTTCACGGCGACCGTTTCTATTCCGGAATTATGGAATATCAAGAGGGAATCGAGCGGCGCATTCGCGAAACTATCGACTACATCAAGGACGCAGAAAGTTTGGCGTACGCTGGCAACGGGCAGTAGCCGCTACACTACATCAAGCGCTTCTTCGGTGACCTCGCCGCGCTCTATGCGGAAGATGCGTACTGCGGGGTTTTCGTTGTCCATGAGAGACACCAGGACGAATCGGGTGTCCGTATACCATTCGCCAAAGCCGCCCAGGAGACGGATGTCTGTGTCAGACGGGTAGGCCTCGCTCCGGGTGTGGGAGTGGTAAACAGCGACCAGACCCCATCCGTTGTCAGCTGCCTCGGTGTCCACATTCATTATTTCAATTGGGTCCATGTCGAATCGGAAGGGGCTGGCGGACACGTTGGTCATGGGATATCTCTTGACGACCTCTTCACCCGGCCCGGCCAAGATGCCGCAGCACTCGTTGGGCAGGTCCTCACGGGCGTGTTCCACCATCTCGTCGACGAGGTTACGGGCAATTCTGACCACTGCAATCACTCCTCTGTGGCTTGCCGCCGGGCGTACTCGTAGACGGCGGCTTCCTGCTCGGGCGTCTGGATGGAACCCGGGCGAGGACGACGTACCTCGTTGATGGCGTCGGGCGGCGGGGAGCCGCGATTGACGAGGTAGCAGGCCAGCACGGTGCCGGTGCGGCCGATGCCGGCGTAGCAGCTTACGACCACGGGCCGATCGTGCCGCACGGCCTGCTCGTCGATGAACTCGATCATGCTGTCGATCTGTTCCTGGTCCGGAGGGGTGAAATCCCGCACCGGAACGTACATGTCGATTATGTCGACGTAGCCGCCCGTGTCGGCGGGGATGGTGCGCTGCTCCATGCGGATGACGGCCCGGACTCCCTGCTGGTAGAGGAAGAACAGGTCCTGCATGCTGACCGGGCCCTGGGAACCGGCGAGCTCGTTATCCAACACCCAGCCGAAGTTCATGTATCGGATTCCCATGCGTCTCATTCCTGGATTGGTGGTTATGCTGCGGGGTTTACGCCTTGGGATGGAGGAGTTGCCGGACTTGCTCGGCGTGCAGGCCTTCGACGGACACCACTTTGTCGCGAGAGGTGTGGCCACGGACGATTTGCAAGTGCGATTTGGCGATTCCCAGTGAGTCTGACAGCAACTCCAGCACTGCGGCGTTGGCCTTTCCGTCGTGAGGCGGTGCGGTCACGCTCACTCGCAGTGTGCCTTCGCGAAAGCCGGCCACGTGGTTGCGGGATGCCCGGGGCTGGACCCGGACGTTCAGGGTGCAGCCGGTGGGTCCGCCGTCGCCGTTCATATGGCCCCCTGTCAGCGCGAGGGGCGCCGAGTCGGGTATAGTATAAGGGAAATCACACCCACACCGGAGTCGCTTTGGATTACCAGAACGTCAAGCTTTCGATAGACCAAGGAATAGCCACTATACGCCTCAACCGCCCCGACGCAATGAACGCTTTGGGCCGCGAGCTGGTCACGGACCTGTCTGCGGCGCTGAGCGATGTGGCCGAGGACGAATCGGTGAAGGCGATGGTGTTGCGCGGCGAGGGGCGCTGCTTTTGCGCCGGGGCCGACCTCAAGTATTTCCAGGACGCCTTCCAGACCCCTGAGGCTCTGCGGGGCTACCTGACGGAAATCAACGAGGTGATCTTCCAGGTGGAGGACCTGCCCATCCCGGTGATCGCGGTGGTGCACGGGTTCGCGCTGGCGGGCGGGCTGGAGCTGATGATGGCCTGCGATATGGCACTGGTGGCCGACGATGCCCGCATCGGGGACCAGCATGTCAACTTCGGGCTGATGCCCGGCGGTGGCTCGACCATCCGGCTGCCGCGGCTGGTCGGCCCGCAGCGGGCGATGGAGCTGCTGACCACGGGCCGCTGGTTGAACGGCCCGCAGGCGGTGGAGTGGGGCTTGGCCCTGCGCTCGGCGCCGCTGGACAAGCTGGACGAGGAACTGGAGCAGTTGGTGGCCCCGCTGCGCGGCAAGAGCCGCCCGGGACTGGGCTGGATCAAGCAGGTGGCGCACCGTGGCAGGGACCTGACGGTGCGGGACGGCTCGGCCGTCGAGCAAATGGCCTTCGCGCAGTACGTCGCGACGTCGGGGCACCCCGCCGAGGGAGTGCAGGCGTTCGTGGAGAAGCGTACGCCGCAATTCTGACTAGGGGCATTTGCTGGCTTGCCGCCTTAACAACGTGCGAGTGGATGGGGGTGAGGAGAAAAACACGGAGGAACATTTAACAGGCTTTGAAGATACGAGAAATGCTCCAAAAGGGGCGCACCATATCATTTGAATTCTTTCCGCCGCGGAATGCTGACGGCATTCCCGGTGTGCTGCACACTGTGTCGGAACTGACCGCTTACTGTCCCGACTTCATATCGGTGACTTACGGCGCGGGTGGCTCGACGAGACAGTTCACCGAGGAAATCACCATCAGCGCGAAGGAGTTGGCGGGCGTCGAGGTAATGGCCCACCTGACCTGCGCCGGCCAGACCGTCGATGAGCTGGATGAGGTACTGCAGCGCCTTGACGGCGCGGGCATCGAGAACGTCATTGCGCTGCGGGGTGACCCGCCGCGGGGCGAACAGGCGTTCACGGTCACCGAAGGGGGGTTCAGCCACGCCTCGGAACTGGTCAGCCACCTCAAGGCCAACTACGAATTCGGCATTGCCGCCGCCTGCTACCCCGAGGGCCACGCCGAGGCGGTGAGCCTGGAGCGGGACCTCGAGTTTGCCAAGCTGAAGGTGGACAACGGAGCCGACTTCCTGATCACGCAGCTCTTCTTCGACAACGACGACTATTTCGCCTTTGCCGACCGGGCCGCGGCCGCAGGCATCGACGTACCGGTGCTGCCGGGAGTGCTTCCGGTGCTGAGCGCGCCGCAGATTCGCCGGTTCACCGCCCTTTGCGGTTCCAAGATCCCGGCGGATCTGGACGCGGAACTGGACCGGCTGGGGGAGGACGACGACACCGTGCGAGAGCTTGGTATCGAGTACGCGGCGCGGCAGGTGGAGGAGCTTTGGGACGCCGGAGTGCCGGGCGTCCACTTCTACGTGCTGAACCGCAGCTACTCGATGTCGAAGATTCTTGACCGCCTGGGTCTTCCGGGGCACGTGCCGGACTAGAGGCAGTCTGGAAACCCACATCCCTTCGGGGTGAGGGCATTAAATGCCATGCTTTCCACCGGAGTCGACATTGTCGAAATAGGCCGGATAGCCCGGGTACTGGAGCGCTACGGCGATCGGTTCCTAAGCCGAATCTACACCCCCGGCGAGCTGGAATACTGCCGCGGCCGGCCGTCCAAGCTGGCCTCGCGTTTTGCCGCCAAAGAGGCGACGATGAAGGCGCTGGGCACCGGCGTACGCGGTGTGGGCTGGAAGGACATCGAGGTCGTCCGCGCGCCCAGCGGCGCGCCCAGCGTCCTGCTGCACGGCCGCGCCAAGAGCCGAGCCGAGCGCCTGGGCGTGCTTGAGATTTCGATCAGCATGTCGGACTCCCAGGACAATGCCGTGGCCTTCGTGGTAACCCGCCGCGAAGACTCGGAAAGCTAATCGGGGAAATAAGATGTTTGAACGCGGGAAAGACATCAGAGAAGCAGGAAAGGCTCAAACAGCAGAAAAGGAACGGCAAAGAGGTCTCGAGATATTACGCCTGTTGCGTCTTGAGACAGGGCGTGAAAAAGAGAACAAGCGGATAAAGGATTTGTTCAAGCAAAATGGCGTAAAGCTGCCCTCTGAGGCGACTGATGCAATCTTCGACGGTGGCTGGACATACGAACACATAGGGCGCCTAGAGGAGAGGGAGCGGGTAAAGTATCTGCTGAGAATCTACAACGTCCACTTGCCTCTGGACGTAGCCGAAGAGGTGCTCGGCGACACGCAGCTATCGCCGTGAAAGTTGTAACCGCCGCGCAGATGGCGGCCATTGAGCAGGCGTCTGAGCGGGCGGGCGTCAGCACAGACACGTTGATGGAGAATGCCGGTCTGGCGGTGGCGCGGGCGGCTCGGGCCGAGTTGGGCGGCGCGGCGGGCGCGCGAATCGTGGTGCTGGTGGGGCCGGGCAACAACGGCGCCGATGGGCTGGTGGCGGCCCGGCACCTGCGGCGCTGGGGGGCGGAGGTGGTCTGCTGCCTGGTGACGCGCCGGCCTGAGCAGGACCCCAAGCTGAAGCTCGCCGTTGAGTATGGCGTCGAGGTCGTTTTCGGGTCCGACACCGACATGCTTGACCGGATGTTGCGACGGTCCAGCCTGGTCATTGACGCCGTGCTGGGCACCGGACGTTCCCGGCCGCTGGCTGGGCCCGTAGGCGATGCGATGCGGCATTTGCATCGGGTTCGGGGGTTTCGGAAATCGCCGAGGCTTCTGGCCCTCGATCTGCCCACCGGACTGAACGCCGACACTGGACAGGTAGATCCCGCCTGTCCGCAATTTGATGCCACGCTGGCTCTGGGGTATCCCAAAGTGGGGTTGTTGCGTTTTCCGGGGGCGGCACGAACCGGACGACTGCAGGTGCTGGATATCGGCGTTCCGGTTGGTCTGCAGGAAGAACGAGCGGTGGAAATCGAGGTGATGACGCCCCAGTGGGTCAGAGATCGCCTGCCTGCCAGACGTCTCGATTCCCACAAGGGAACTTACGGCCATGCCCTGGTCGTGGCTGGGTCGCGGCATTACGTCGGGGCGGCGTGGCTGGCATCGCAGGCGTCGGTGCGCACGGGCGCCGGTCTTACCACGCTGGCAAGTCCCGAGGGCGTCTACACCATGGCAGCGGCCAAGGGGGCAGAGGCCATCCATCTGCCGCTGCCGGAGGACGATGATGGGCGAATTGCCGCCACCGCGGCCGGCGTTATCGCGAAATCGGAACGGCGGTTTACAGCGGCGCTGGCCGGATGCGGCATGGGCTGGTCTGAAGGTACGGCGGAGTTTCTGCGAGGTCTGCTCCACCTGACACAGACCATGCTGGCGGGACAGCCGTTCCTGATTGACGCCGATGGATTGAACAATCTCTCCGGGATACGGGACTGGCGTGGCAGGATCAACGGCACGGTGGTGCTAACTCCCCACCCTGGAGAGATGTCGACGTTGACTGGCGTTCCGGTAGCGCATATACAGGCCGACCGGTGGACCGTGGCGCGTGAATGGGCGGAGCGCTGGGCCGCAACGCTGGTGCTCAAGGGTGCTTACACGGTGATCGCCGCTCCGGGCGAGCCGGTGCGCATCGCCCCCTTCGTCAACCCCGGCCTGGCTACCGGCGGTACCGGCGACGTGCTAAGCGGGGTGATCGTGTCGCTGCTGGCGCAGGGGATTCCGGCACCCGAAGCCGCCTCCGTGGGGGTTTACCTGCACGCGGCGGCTGCTGAGATCGTGACTGGCCGAATCGGGCAGGCGGGCCTGGCCGCCTCCGATTTGCTGGACGCGCTGCCCTTGGCCATTGCCGACTTACAGCGTGCTACACTGTCTAAACCATGGCCATAGACGTGTTCATAAGAGCCATTGTCGACGAGTCGGGGCCGCTGAGCGAAGCGCCTTTTCTCGAGGCATCTGATCCGTCGCCTTCTGAGGTGGTGGAGTTTGACCGCTTCCTTTCCACGCTGGATGAGGGGGAAAGGCGCGAGGTGCTGAAGGCAATGGTGGAACAGGCCGAGGACAACCTCGAACTGGATTTCACCTCTATCTTCCGGCAGTGCCTGAAAGACGAAGACGACCGCCTCGCGCAGTTCGGCGTTGAGGGTCTGTGGGAGCAGGAGGAGCGCTGGCTGATGACCGAGCTAGCGGAACTGCTCTGCTCGGAGCGGGGCCCGCAGATCCGTGCCACGGCGGCGCTGGCCTTGGGCAAGTTTCCGATACTGGCCCTGGACGGCAAAATCACGTCCCAAGAGGGCGCCTTGGTATACCGCGTCCTGATGGACTTTCTCGAGGACGAGATAGAGGACCTTGAGGTGCGCCGACGCTGTCTAGAAGCAGTGGCTCCCTTCAACACCGATGAGGTGCAGGACTATATCCGGTGGGCATTCGAGGATGAGGACCAGGACCTGCGATCCAGCTCAATTCATGCAATGGGCCGAACCGGGGACACCAACTGGCTGCCCACGCTGTTGGAGGAGTTGGAGAGCAGCGACGCCGCGGTGCGCTACGAGGCTGCCAACGCCTGTGGCGAACTGGGACAGCAGGAAGTGACGCCGCGACTGATTGAGCTGCTGGGGGACGAGGACCCGGAGGTTAGGCTGGCCATTATTGCCGCGCTGGGTAAGATCGGTGGAGCCGAGGCCCGCCGGGCGCTGATCGACTGTGTGCGCGACGGCGACGCGGCGATGTCGGATGCGGCCCACAACGAGATGGAGAACCTGGAGTTCCTGGACGACCCGATGCGCCTGTTTCCCGGCGATACCTAGCCCCTGGGGTTCCAGTGACGCCGCTAACTGAACCGGAAGCCCGCTTCCTTGCCGACGCCCGGGTGGCCCGGCTGGCGACAGCGGACGCTGCTGGTCGCCCGCACGCCATTCCGGTGTGCTTTGCGTACGATGGTGAGAGCATCTACATCGTTCTTGACCAGAAGCCCAAGACTGTCGAGTTGAGCCGGCTCCGTCGCGTGCGCAACATCCTCTCGAATCCGCAGGCCTCGCTGATCGCCGACCACTACGACGAGGACTGGCAGGCGCTCCGCTACGTTCTGGTATCGTGCCGCGCCGAATTGCTGGAAGGCGATGAGAGCGAGGCAGCGGGGGCGGTGGCGCTGCTCCGCGAGAAGTACCGGCAGTACCGTGAGATGGATCTGGACGGCAACCCGGTGATCAAGCTGACACCGCAGCGCTTCACCGTCTGGAGCTTCAGCGGGGAGTAGAGTGTCATCACTCTCGCATTGGCATCTTGGCCGCTGCCTCTTATGTCGACGAGACTTGCACATTGGATAGGTCGAGATGAGGAGAACGCTTCGACAGGTTTAACATTCCCATGCCCACCACCTGGTCGCTGTTGTTGTAGTCCAAGATAATTCCAGGGGCTACTTCCTGGGATTCGACAATCTGTAACTCGTCTAATCGCAGGTACAGCGCGTCCGTCTCTTTGTCAATGTCAATCTTCGTATCTGCCCTCACATGTCTCGCTCGAAGGTCGTGACAACTCTCCAAGGGGAAGCGTGCGTGTTGACGGCCACCCGTAACACCCGATTGTCTTTTTCCGGGATAGCACAAAAAAATCGTTCGACCAGAGGATCATCCGGGTCTGGCATCCTCAATGCTGGTTGGCTGAGGGTTCTTTCCACACATTCTATCTGGATTACCCTCTCCGCCATTGCACTTTCTGCATGGATAGTATAGTCGGGCTCCATTGATTTTCCTGACCATTGCCTCATGCCGTCAGGGCAATCGCGGCGTGATTTCAGCAGCTCAGCAGGTTGGGGCGGAGGAGCTGGCATTGCCGGTTTGCAGGGGCTTTTTTTCCTATTCCGCTCATTTCCGCTCATTTCCGCCATTCCGGGCTGGCCACTGGTTCAAAGCAGGCCCACCGGGATGTCAGTCGGGATGTCAGTCGGGTTCTGTTTGCCACCTGTTATATACATAGAACATATGTTGTATGACAGGCGCAGGCTTGGCAAGGGGCGAGTGACAGCGAAATGAGATTCCAGGCTTGAAGACGCGATTGCCCTGCTAATGCCGTGGACTTTTCGAACGAAACTCTCCCAGCATTGTATCTATGGCAGGTTCGGGACAAATGGCCCTCTACGCGTCTTCAAATGCTCCACTAAGACCGTTCCTTGACACTCCATAGGGCGCTCCATAGACTTGCCTTCAGATTGTGCCAAAGGGAAAAGGGAGAGGCAGACACATGGACGGAGTCACCGCAATCGCCAACATACTGCGGATGGAAGGCGTGGAATTTATTGGCTGCGTGCCGTACCAGCCGTTGCTGGAGGCGGCGGCCATCGCCGGAATCCGCCCGATAATCTTCCGGCAGGAGGTCACCGGCGTCCACATGGTGGACGGCTACTCGCGGGCCACCAACGGCAAGAAGGTCGGCGTGTTCATGATGCAGAACGGGCCGGGTGCCGAGAACGGTTTCGGGGGCGTCGCCCAGGCCTACTCCGAGTCGGTGCCCATCCTGCTGCTGCCCGCAGGGATGGCCCGGGACAAGCGCGGGGTGCATCCCAACTTCTACCCCACGCGCAGCTATGAGACCATCACCAAGTGGTCCGACGAGTTCAACATGGTGGAGCGCATCCCGTCGATGATGCGACGGGCCTTCACCAAACTGCGCAGCGGGCGACCTGGGCCGGTGCTGCTGGAGATTCCCGCCGACGTGGCCACCGCCGAGCTTCCGGAGGAACTGTTCGACTACGAATCACCGCGCGCCGTGCTGCAGCAGGCCGACCCATTGGACGTGAGCCGCGCCGCGGCCGTTCTGCTGGCCGCCGAGCGGCCGGTGATCCAGGCTGGCCAGGGCGTGCTGTACGCTGAGGCGACCGACGAGCTGGTGGAGCTGGCCGAGTTCCTGCAGGCACCGGTGATGACCACGCTGCCCGGCAAGAGCGCCTTCCCGGAGAATCACCCGCTGGCCCTGGGCGCAGGTGGCCCCAGCACCACCGCCATGGTCAACAAGTACCTGCACGGTGCCGATACCGTGTTCGGCGTGGGTGCCAGCCTGACCAAGAGTTTCTTTGCCGTGCCCATCGCCGACAACAAGACCTTTATCCACCTCACCAATGACGAGGACGCCATCGGGCGCGAGTTCCGCTGCAACTACCCGCTGCTGGGCGACGCCAATCTGGTGCTGCGGCAACTGCTGGAGGAGGTCAAGGAGCGGGCCGGAGCACCGCGCCCGGTCAACCATGCCCTGCAGGCCGACATCCGCTCGGTCAAGGAGGCGTGGCTGGCACAGTGGATGCCGAAGCTGACCTCCAACGAAAAGCCGATGAATCCTTATCGGGTAGTCTGGGACTTGATTCACACCGTTGACCTGGACAACACCATGGTAACCCACGAGTCTGGCAGTGCCCGCGAATATATGGTGCCCTTCTGGGAAGCCCGCAAGCCGCGCAGCTTCATCGGCTGGGGCAAGTCGACGCAGCTGGGTTACAGCCTGGGACTGGCGATGGGGGCCAAGATGGCCCAGCCCGACAAGCAGGTCATCAACGTGATGGGCGACCTGGCGTTCAGCACCGTGGGCCTGGACATAGAGACGGCGGTGCGCTGCAAAATCCCGATCATGACCGTGATCATCAACAACTCCTACATGTCGATCTATGACGACAGTCGCTTCCCGGTGGCGATCCAGAAGTACCAGGTCAAGACCCTGGGCGGGCAGTTCGCGGAGGTGGCTGCGGCCATGGGCGCCTACGCCGAGAAGATCACCGAGCCGGACGAGATCGTTCCCGCCATCAAGCGCGGCCTGACCGCCACCGCGTCGGGCGAGCCGGCGGTGCTGGAGTTCATAACCCGCGACGAGGGGTCGTTCTCCAAGTTCTGACCGGTCCGGCAATTCCGACGCGAAGCAAACTAAAACTGGGGCGCACGGTTGTGCGCCCCTACGCTTGTTCTAAAAGAATTATCTTCCCACACACCTTCCCTCTGCCACGCAAAACCCGACCTACGTCAACACCACCAAAGCGAACTGCGAAGACAAAAGGGCAAAAGACTGAATCGAAAGCAAACAATCGCAAGAAACCAACACCAGCGAAAGAACCTCAGCCGAAGCAAATACCGGCCACTCCAGAGGCCAAGAGGGAAAGACAAAGCATATGGAACAAGGAACGGAGCACCCGTGCTAAGGCCTTGGGCTTATGTAGACATTGCGAGAAGCCAGCCATCCAAGGCCAGACAAGGTGCGAACGGTGTGCTGAAAAACACCGAGTAACCCGCAGAGCCTACGACATAAAGAGGCGCGCAGTAGCCAAGCGGGCAAAAGGTGAGCTGACCCACAAAGCTGCTGTGCCGGAACTTCCAAAGAACTCACCTCCTCAGCCTACCAACAGGACCAGCCACTCCCCACCAAAGGTGGCCGATAAATCCCCACGTCCGAAGCCCGCCAAGAGTACGAACGCCTTCGTCAACAACGCCCCGAACGCAAGGAGGCCCAAAGAGGAAAAGCACACCGGAAACGGCAACGAGCTAAGGAACTTGGCCTGTGCCGGGACTGTATGAAACCTACCATTCCCGACCAGACTATGTGTGAAGCCTGCGCTGAAAAACACCGAATCAGGCGCAGGAAGGACGACGCAGAGCGAAGGGCGAGGCGGAAAGCCGAGCGAGAGTCAACCAGCAAGTCGAAAAGCTAGGCCCAACTGAACCAAAGCCAAAGTGGGATGTGCATTTGACGGAGGCTGGGAATCGGGCGGAGAGTCTTTAAGGAGTGATTCGGCCATTAATTGCAGGACCGTCCGGCACCGCCGTCTCACCTCGTCTGTCCGCCTAGTAGGACGAAATTTTTGAAATGAGGAGAAGCATAGTTTGGCGTGATCGCCCGGCAACACTTGGGCGGTGGTGTTCACGTATTTGACTCCAACTTGATTAGCCATCACTTCAAAGCGGTTGGACTACTAAACCAAAGCCAAGGTGAAATGCGCATTTGATGAATACCCGGCTACTGGGGGCGGACTGACTTCAATGTGCGGACGGGAGAGCTTTACTTGGCTGCGCTGACCTGCTCTCATCATCTCAGAAATGTAGATCCCATCTTGGCTTTAATTTAGTAAGGGTTGGCCACTTCCAAGACCGGTTGACCCAATTGACAGCCTTGCCACGCAATTCACTAAAGCTGCAAGGATAGAGACTCGCAAGGATGAACAAACGGGGCGGCCTTACCGAGCGAATCATGCCATTCCAACATATCAGGGGGATAGGCAATTACATCTTTGGATAGATATTGATTACGCACCGAGAGAGCCCATGCTCAAATCACTGGTCAACCGGAGAGAGCAAATGGTCGGAGACGGATTGCAATTGACGTTGGATGCCGACCACTGGAATTGCATTCACCCGGAGGAACAACCAATTGTATTGCCAATGGATTTCACAGACGACGTGGAATGGCGGAAAAACGCGCCTAGTTGAAACGTGACGAAGTGGGGGGCACTCTAGTAGACGACCATCATTGAAGTGATGGCTGGTAAGATGCAGGGAAGCGAGGCCCAAGGAAGAAGACTGTGCAGCGGGGTGGATGTGATGGTCAAGAAATACCGTGTGGGACTGACTGGGGAGGAACAGGAGGAACTGAGGGCACTGGTGTCCAAAGGCCGGGCTGCGGCCTATAAACAGACTCACGCGCGCATTCTCCTGCTCAGCGATGAGAACCAGTCTGGCGGACCGATGATGGACCAGGAGATATCCCGGGCCCTCAAGGTGGGCACCGCCACGGTGGAGCGGGTGCGCCGCCGGTGCGTGGAGGAGGGGGTTGACGCGGCCCTGGGGCGCAGGGAGCAACTGCGCCGCCGTCAGAGGAAGCTCGATGGCCAGGGTGAGGCCCACCTGATAGCCATGGCCATATCCCAGCCGCCGGAGGGACGGGTCAGTTGGACCATGCAGATGCTGGCCGATGGATTGGTGGAGCGGGAGATGGTGGACAGCATCAGCCCGGAGACGGTGCGCCGGACTCTGAAAAAAACGAACTCAAGCCTTGGCTGAAGGAGTGCTGGTGCCTCCCGCCCCAGGGCAGCGCCGAATTCGTGTGCGCCATGGAGGACGTGCTGGAGGTCTATCATCGTGAATACCAGGACAATGAGGTCCTGGTGTGTCTGGACGAGACCAGCAAGCAACTGGTGCAGGAGACCCGTACGCCCCTCCCGCCGCGGCCCGGGGCAGCCAGGGCCTACGATTACGAGTACCAGCGCAACGGGGTGAGCAACCTGTTCATGCTGTTCGCGCCTCTGGAGGGATGGCGCCGGGTGGAGGTTACGGACCGGCGCACCAGGACCGACTGGGCGGAGGTGGTGCGGAAACTGGTGGATGAGGACTATGCCGACAAGGAGCGGATAGTGCTGGTGATGGACAACCTGAACACCCACCATCCGTCGTCCTTGTACCAGGCCTTCGAGCCGGCGGAGGCACGGCGGATCGCCGAACGGCTGGAGATACACTACACGCCGAAGCACGGGAGTTGGCTGAATATAGCGGAGATAGAACTGGGGGTGCTGGCGCGGCAATGCCTTGATCGCCGGATACCCAGCCAGAGAGTTCTGGCACAGGAAACCGGAGCATGGCAGGAGCAACGCAACCGGGCGGCGATTCGAGTGGACTGGCGCTTCACTACCCAGGACGCCCGCATCAAGCTCAAGTCCCTATACCCCTCAATACAATAGCGGCGGACTACTAGCTTTACTGCCATTTTGACCGAGTCAGCGGGAACGCCTCCCAGAAGCCGAAGCCGACCGCAACCGCCGCGAGGACGAATCCCTCGAAGAAGCCGCACAGCGGATGGAAACCGAAAAGCAACCCCGCCCGTAACTTCATCCCTGTATTCCGCTTCAGCCGCCACTGGCCGACCGCGCCGCCTACTTTTTCCTGGCCCGCCATTCCGTTAATCGTAAAGCCTGAGACGACTCTCGAGACACGCTTCCAGCAGGGCCTCCTTTTGCAAGATTCTCTAAAGATTCTTCAGAATCTCACTCCTGGCGAAGAGCAATTCCGAACTGATTGGCTTGCTAAGCCGGGGTCCGGCCGCCGAGGATAAGGTGGCTCAGATTAGACTCCGGCAAATTGGCGATGCAATTCTAAACATCGGATTTGGCAATAATCCTAGATGAAGGGAGGTTTAGAGCAGCGCTATCGCATTTGAAAAATTCCGGGTCTGTAGCAGGCATTTTCGGGATCTTTCCCCTGCAATTTCTGGCACGAAGGCCGCCAAATCACGAAATGCCAGCCGCCTGACACTAGGATTCTTCGGTTGCCAGTCCCATTTTGGACCATGATTAGGCCTCAAGAGTTCAAATGCAATTGCCCTGCGGTTTAGAGGTGCGGCTTTCGGGTGAATTGAGGGGGCATCTTGACCTTGTTGATGGAAGGCGGTTGACGGTAGGATGTGCAGCCGGCCAGAGTTAGAAACTGCCTGGTTGGGCGCGGGAAGTTATTGTCGGTTAAACCACCGGTGCCGTGTCGGCGGAGTGGCTCTATTCGGAGGTGTATTTTGGGTATACAGGAGGGAGAGGATGAGCGTTGGCGACGAGTTCGTCGGGGAATACGACCGGATGCGAGGACAGTATCTCGGATTGGTGGCATCTCTGGAGATGAACTTGACCTTTCTTCTGGCGGAGTGGCTGGAGGTGGGCAATCACCATACGGAATTTCATAACTGGTTCATGGAGGTGCCGATACCGTTTCGGTCGAAGGTGCGCCTGTACGAGGCTCTTACCGAGAGTGGAAGCCTGACGGACCAATTTGGGGACCTTGCTGAGGAGATGCGGGAATTCTACAGCTTCCGGAACACGCTCGCCCATTCCTTCCATGGCTTCGGAGGCGTTACGACGTCCAGGGGACAGAAGGTGCCAGAGGACCGCGTCTCATTCGAAGTCCTGCGGGACAAGTTGGAAAGGTTGGCCAGGTTGGACAACCTGGTATTGAACCTGCTTGCTGACGTAATCGAAGGTCCGCCTCAGCGGGTATTCACAGATGACTATGCCGACTGGCCATATGGGGTGTTTCTTCCCTGATGAAGGGGTGTGGCTGGATTGTGCAGTCCCATTGGTGCATTTACGGCGGTTGCGGGAGGGTCGGTGCCGGGACGTGATTTGTTTGGGATGTCCCGGTGTTGATTGGAGGCGCACTTGAGCGTCGACGTATCGAGGGATTCGCCGTGCTGGCGGAAAAGGGAGATCGACCCACAAAACGAGCAGTGTGTCTGGTACAGGAAATGGGCAGGTGCAATTGATAACGCTACTGGCTTCATCGGTGGGCTGCGGAGAGAGGTCAAGAATGCACTTTGCGCTATCGCTTTTCTGCTTTCCCGTGGAGGTATGTACTGGTTGTTGCTGCCAGGTGGCTCCCTATCGAGCATCCGGCTGTCTTGACCTCGGAATAATTGAGCACTGACGCGTGTTGGAGGCACTTTATCTGGTTTCCCGCAGCGAGGGAGTACGCTGGGATATAATTGCTTTCTGTACTTCGTTAGTGGCGACACATGGCGAGAGGAAGTGCTTGCCAGTATTGACGCAGGTCCGGATTTCCGGGACGAATCGGGGATGTTCCATAGAGACTGCGGGAACGTTCCCTGAGGCTATTTTTAGCTTGTATTTGTTCTTGCCGAAAGCTAGTAGTCCATCAGTGTTGAATTAAGGGATAGAGGGACTTGAGCTTGATGCGCGCGTCCTGGGTGGTGAAACGCCAGTTGGCCCGAATTGCGTCGTGGTTCCGCTGCCCTTGCCAAGCCTTGGTTTCCTGCTTCAATGTCTGCTGGTCCGGTATCCGGCGGTCCAGACACTGGCGCGCCAGCACTCCCAGTTCTATCTCGGCCATGTTCAGCCAACTGCCGTGCTTGGGCGTGTAGTGGATTTCCAGCTTTTCGGCAATGCGTCTCGCCTCTGCAGGCTCGAAGGCCTCGTACAGGGACGAGAGGCGGTGGGTGTTCAGATTGTCCATCACCAAGACTATCCGGCCTTTGTCCGGGTAGTCCACATCCACCAGTTGTCGCACCACCCGGGCCCAGTCAGCCTTGGTTCGCTGGTCCGTCACCTCCACCCGCCGCCACCCCTCCAAGGGCGCGAACAGCATGAACAGGTTGCTCACCCCGTTGCGCTCGTATTCGTAATCGTAGGCCATGGCAGTCCCCGGACGCGGCGGCAAGGGGCTGCGGGTCTCCCTCACCTGTTGCTTGCTGGTCTCGTCCAGGCACACCAGCACCTCGTTGTCCTCGAACTGACGGTGATACACCTCCAGCACGTCCTCCATGGCACAGACGAACTCGGCATTGGCCTTGGGCGGGATGCACCAGCACTCCTTCAGCCAAGGCTTGAGTTCGTTTTTTTCAGCGTTTGGCGCACCGTCTCGGGGCTGATGCTGTCCACTATCTCACATTGCACCAGCCGGTCAGCCAGCAGTTGCAGCGTCCAACCGGCACGGCCCTCCGGCGGTTCGCTACAAGCGAGGTGAGTCAGGTGGGCCTCTCCTTGGCCGTCCAGCTTCCTCGGGCGGCGGTTGACCTGCTCCCTGCGTCCCAAGGCTGCCTCCACTCCCTCCTCAACACAGCGGCGGCGCACCCGTCCCACCGTGGCGTCCCCCACCCTCAGGACCCGGGCTATTTCCTCGTCCTTCATCGCCCCGCGCTCTTGATTTTCATCGCTGAGCAGCATAATGCGGGCGTGGGTCTGTTTATATGCTGCCGTCCGTCCCCGGGACACCAGTCCCTTCAGTTCCTGTTGCTCCTCTACACTCAGACTGACCCGGTACCTCTTCGCTGGCATCCCCATCCTCCCAACATCACCTTAGCTTTTGACGTGTCCCGGCAATACCACAGCTAATTATCTATCAATCCTACGCTGTTGCACTACTAAACTAAAGCCACGGTGGGATCTACATTTCTAAAATGACGAGAGCAGGTCAGCGCTGCCAAGTAAAGCTCTCCCGTCCGCACGGTGAAGTCAGTCCGCCCCCGTCGCCAGGTACTCTTCAAATGCGCATTTCACCTTGGCTTTGGTTTAGTAGTCCATCAGTGTTGTATTGGTGGGTAGAGGGACTTGAGCTTGATGCGGGCATCCTCGGTGGTGAAGCGCCAGTCCACCCGTATTGCGTCCCGGTTGCGCTGTTGCTGCCACGCTCCCACCTCCCGCCGCAGAGCGCTTTGGTCGGGAATACGGCGGTTCAGGCATTGCCGGGCCATCACCCCGATTTCGATCTCGGCCATATCCAGCCAACTGCCATGCTTGGGAGTGTAATGGACCTCCAACCGTTCGGCGATGCGCCGCGCTTCGGCAGGCTCAAAGGCTTCATACAATGAGGCTGGGTGGTGGGTGTTCAAGTTGTCCATCACCAGCACAATACGGTCCTTGTGCGGGTAGTCCTCGTCCACCAGTTGCTTGACCACCCGGGCCCAATCGGCTTTCGTGCGCCGGTCCGTCACTTCCACCCGGCGCCACCCTTCCAGCGGAGCGAACAACATGAAGAGGTTGCTTACCCCGTTGCGCTCGTATTCATAATCGTAGGAGCCCGCCGCCCCAGGCCGGGCCGGACGCGGCCGGCGCGTCTCTTTCACCTGTTGCTTGCTGGTCTCGTCCAGACAGACCAGAACTTCGTTGTCCCCATACTGGCGCTGATAGACTTCCAGCACGTCTTCCATCGCACAGACGAACTCGGCGCTGCCTTGCGGCGGGATGCACCAGCACTCTTTCAGCCAAGGCTTGAGTTCGTTTTTTTGAGCGTCTGGCGCACCGTTTCAGTGCTGATGCTCTCCACTACCTCGCATTCGACCAGCCGGTCGGCCAACAGTTTCAGTGTCCAACTCGCCCGGCCCTCCGGCGGTTCTCCGCAGGCCAAGGCAATCAGGTGGGCTTCCCCTTGACCGTCCAACCGCTTCGGACGCCGGTTAACCTGCCGCTTTCGTCCCAGCGCCGCCTCAATCCCTTCCTCTACGCAGCGCCGGCGCACCCGTTCCACCGTCGCACGGCCAATCTGGAGAACCCGGGCAATGTCTTCATCCTTCATGGCCCCGTCCACATGGGCCTCATCACTCAGCAGCAGGACGCGCCCGTGGGTCTGCTTGTAAGCCGCCCCCCGGCCACGGGACACCAATGTCTTCAGTTCCTGCCGCTCCTCCGCACTCAGCTTGACCCGGTATCTCTTCATCGCCATCCCCTCCTCACACGTCCCAATCCTCTTCGCCCTATGCTTGGTACAATACACTTGGTCAGTACTCATTTCAAAGATGTTGGACTACTAGATGCGTACAACGCGACTTCACGCATATCCACTTCGGTCTCGCCGCTCTCCTGCTTGTACAACCGGATAATTCGCTGCATTTCAACATGTTTCGCTGTCATTGGTAGTTATCTCCCCCACACTTCGATCTTCAACGGCTGACGTGCGCGATATCTCCCCAGCCATCCACTATTGCACTTGGCGCAATGATGGACCTGATCTTCACAAGATGGTTTCGGAGCAGTTCATATCTTCCGGTTTGGTGTTGTAGTTGCCCGACCACTAGTCCAGGATGCAGGTTGAGCGTGCGGGCAAATCCGATAACATCTCTCTGGGAAAAGAGCGGCGACTTACGATCAATGAACCGCTGGATCGTCGCACGCGGTACACAGAATTCCGCTGCCGCATCGTTGGCGACACGTTCTTCCTCTGATACATCGTCACCAATACCGGCGCGTTCCTTCTCTAATTCGGTGTCCAAGGTCACCGTGGCCTTCCCGTGTCCCCGCAGAACATGTTCGAGCTCATGCCGCAATACAAACCAGAAGTTATCGATGCGATCATAACGCAGCGTCATCCCGATTACAGGGGATGTATCGTCTAACCAAAAAGTAGCGCCGTCCACTTTCGCAGACTGCAGCGTCTCCACAATGGTAAAGCGGATACCACTCTCCGCAAGAACTCTAGGTGCACTCCTGGCTTCCTCTGGTGAGGCAAGGAGGTCTCCCAATTTGGATATTGCTAAACGTGCTGCGGATTGGGTATACCGAGATACGACCATATCCTTGGCTAGTTGACGCACGCGGTGCAACCACGCTAGCTGGACCGGCGTCACGTTCTCCTCAACATGTGTCTTTTTCGCGGCGTGCGGAAGTATCTCGATTTCGTCTGGTGAGGTGACTCCAAAGAACTTGGCTAATTCTGCCTCGACGTGGTGTACGTCTCGGATATCGTTTGCTTCCAGCCATCCTCGTTTGATCATTTCTGTGATGGGTAGTCCGCCGAATAACTGCGCCCGTGCGGCGCGGCCTGGGTCTGGCCTGGCGGATATCCGAGCTTTAGCTAGGTCATAAGATTTCTGAAGGTCCAAGAATTGTTCGGCGGGGACCTTGAAAATGTCCTCAAGCGATACAGCAATTTCGGCTGTGACTGGACGCTTGTCCGAAACGAGGCGAGTGATGCCAGCTTCATCTACACCAAGGACAATGGCAAGCACTCTTTTCGTCCATCCTCTTTCAGAGAGAAGATCGGCAATGAGCTGCCCCGGGGTTCGGTAATCGGTGTAGTCGCGGTCCATGGCAGGGACTATACCCTAACTTGCGCAATTTCGCAAACTGCCCGAACAAAAGACATTTCCAAAACCCTAAAGCTTGAAATGTTGGCGACGAAAGGCGGCGGATTCATCCACGAACCCGCCGCCGGTTTCTGACATAGGAAAGGACCCTGCAAACAAATGATGCAGGGTCCCTTTTTTAATTGACTCCCCTTGTCGTTGTTCGATAGTATCTGACCTGCCAAAGCATCCCATTCAACCCGACTAGCGAACCAGACTGGTGAATTACCGATGGGGCACCTTCGTGCCCCTTGTATGCTTCGCATGGGTGTGGATGCTTTGGCAGGCTGTCCCATCCTTCACCGTCCAAGGGCGTTCCACTTCTCCGATCCCCAGTGAGAGCGAAGGTTCTACCTCCCAACCATCCCCTCTTTTCATCCTAGCCCTGGCTTTCCATAGATGGCTGGTCAGGCACAGGTACGTTCTCCGCAACAACAAGTCAGCCATTGGGCTGATCATCAACTATATCGTCCTTCTGACCATCCCGGGTTTCCCCTTGTTAATCTACGTTAAGTGGATCGCCACCAGGAGTGACCCGGCGGGGGACGACATTGACTTAAAAGAAAGGTATCTCATTGTCTTCACACAGGCCCCTGAGCTTACACACCCATTCCTCCTCCATGGGGCGGGCACCAGGGCCGCTCTCACCGCCAACTATCATCCAAGAAATGCCGGATACATCGAAGGAGCCCACGCGATCCAAAAGTGGTTCTATGGAAAGAAAACGTATGAAAACAGGGGCCTCCTGGAGATGCCGTACCCTGACAAGGGCATAAGGATCCTCGACGGAGACGCCACACCAGATATGGCACGGAGCTGGCGAGTCTCCGTACCTGCGTTTCAGGTAATCCCGCATGAGAGTGCTGCGTTTGGTGAGAACCTGATACACATGCCGGTCAGCTTGTTCCATCACGTCGAATACACGGTCAACGTAACTCCAAGGTACAGCCTTGTGGAACAGGTCGCTCATGGAGTTAACGAATATCTGACGGGGGCGGAGCCAACGAAGAGGCTGGACCAGACGCTCCTCTCGCAGCGTCAGGTCAAACCCCATTTCAAAGGGATGACCAGCAACCCCACGGAAACGCTCGGCAAACCGCTCCGCATAGCAGTTGTCGCATCCGCGGGAGACCTTGGTGCACCCAGTAACAGGATTCCAAGTAGAGTCGGTCCATTCGATGGCGGAAGTCTCGGCCATGAGGACTCACCAGACAGAATTGAATTCTGAAGCTATTCGCATCCCCAATCTGGGAAACGGTCCTTGTTTGCCCGGAGATAAGGGATGTTAACTTCATTGAAGACCATACACGACGAAAACCCTCTGGCGCTAGGAGCGAATGTCATAAGAAGATCTCGAAATCGCTTCGCGCCCTCAATCTCCTGATGAGCAAGAAGTAACCAGCCTTCGAACTCGACGTAGCTGGACTCTACAGAGCTCGGGAACTCGGTGAGCCGACAAATTTTCAGGCTCAATTGACGTGGGTGTATCATAAAGTGGCCATGCCCGCATTGCCGAACATAGAACGTTACTACGCATCCTTGGCCGAGCTCATCGAGGTTGGCGGCTCCGACAACGAGCTGAACATCCGCCCGGCCTTCCAGAACTGCCTGGCGGCCTACTGCGCCGCCCACAGGGACAGGCTGGTGCTGGTGCCGGAGCTGCGGGCTCCGAGTGGCATCATCCCTGACGGCACCGTGCTTGATTCCCTGCGCATGACACGAGGCCTTTGGGAGGCCAAGGACACCCACGACAACCTGGACGCCGAAATCCAGAGCAAGTTCGATCGCGGGTATCCCCGCAGTAACATCATATTCGAGGACTCTCGCGTCGCGGTGCTGTTCCAGAACAGCGGAGAGGCGATGCGAATCGACATGACCGACCCCGCCAGTCTGCACCGGATCATCGGCCGTTTCCTCGACTACGAACTGCCCGAGATCGGCGAGTTCCGGCAGGCGCGGCAGCAGTTCGCCGCCGACCTGCCATCCGTGCTGGAAAACCTGCGGCAGGCGGTGGCGGGTGCCGAGGCGGGGAATGCCGCCTACCAGGACGGGGTAGCGAAATTCCTCGAACTGTGCCACCGCAGCATCGGCCCAGCGGTCTCCGAGGCCGACGTGCGGGAGATGCTGCTGCAGCATATCCTGACCCAGGACATCTTTCAGCGGGTCTTCGCCGAGGCCCAGTACCATAGCGAGAACAACATCGCCCGGCAGCTATCCGCGCTGGAGCGGACGTTCTTCACCGGAGATGTACGCCGGCAGGCCATCGCCCGGCTGCGGGCCTACTACGGGGCCATAGGCCGGGCCGCCGACGAGATCGCCGAATACACCGAGAAGCAGAGGTTCCTCAAGGCCGTCTACGAGGACTTTTACAAGGCGTACAACCCCGCCGCCGCCGACCGGCTGGGAGTGGTGTACACGCCAAACGAGGTGGTTGATTTCATCATCCGGGGGACGGACCATCTGCTGCAGAAGCACTTCGGACGCAGCCTCGCCGATGAGAACGTGCAGATTCTGGACCCAGCCACGGGTACGGGCACTTTCGTTACCAGCCTGATCGACTACCTGCCCGCCGACCGTCTGGAGTACAAGTACCTGAACGAGATCCA
This sequence comes from Dehalococcoidia bacterium, assembly GCA_965262865.1. Taxonomy (GTDB): domain Bacteria; phylum Chloroflexota; class Dehalococcoidia; order Lucifugimonadales; family UBA3495; genus VXOI01. The sequence continues at coordinate 1,956,818 of OZ253565.1, read as the reverse complement.
CGCCAACGAAGTGGCCATCCTGCCCTACTACATCGCCAACCTGAACATCGAGTACAGCTACCGGGAGCGGACGGGTAAATACCTCGAGTTCCCCAACCTCTGCTTCGTGGACACGCTGGACAACATGGACTGGCAACAGGCGGGCTCCACCGGTGGCGCGGTCACGCGACAGGGCACGCTGTTCAACCTGGGCAGCATGTCGGAGGAGAACTGGCTCCGCGTCCAGGAGCAGAACGAAAAGCCCATCAGCGTGATTATCGGCAACCCACCCTACAACGACAGCGCGACCCTCTGGGGGGATGGTGGGGACAATCGTGCCTATCCAGAAATCGACAAGCGTATCAGCGATACCTATATTAAAGAGGGCACTGCCCAGAAGACACACCAGTACGATGTGTACAAGCGGTTCATCCGCTGGGCATCGGATCGTTTGGATGACGACGGAATCATCGCCTTTATTACCAACCGCTCTTATTTGGACTCTAGGCAGGATGACGGGTATCGGAAAGTGGCGGCGAACGAGTTCAGCGATCTCTATGTCATAGATCTGGGTTCGGATGTTCGCCGAAACCCTAAAATCTCGGGAACGACTCACAATGTCTTTGGCATCCAGACTGGAGTCGCCATTGGTTTCTATGTACGTCAAAAGGCCAAGCTCGGCAACATAGTCATCCATTACACGCGGCGGGAAGATGCTGAGTTAGCAACTGACAAATTGGCCTATCTTCGAGAGACCAATTTGGACGAGATTTCATTTGAGGATATCGCGCCGGACATCAAAAACAACTGGCTCAACCAGTCCGATCTCGGCTTCACAAATCTAATTTCCATAGCTAACAGGGAGACCAAATTCGCAGAATCAACTAACGAGCAGCAAGCAGTGTTTGGCCTATATGCCAACGGCATGAAATCGAACCGCGACGATTGGGTATTTGATTACGAGATCCGCAACTTACGTGACAAGGCGCTCTGCTTCGCCGACATATATAACGAACTTCTCGACAACAAAGACCAATCATTTGATCCAGTCATTAAGTGGAGCCGCGACCTAAGAAATGAGTTTCATCGAGGGCGGCGTATTGTTTATAGCGAGAATAACCGCATACAAACGCTCTATCGTCCATTCGTAATCAAGCACCATTTTGCCGACTTCACCTTGAATGATGTGCTGACTAAGAATCACTATGAAATCTTCGGCAATGATTTGAGGAATACGAATCAAGTCGTCAATTTCTGTGTTAACGGAAAGGCATTCTACATCCTAGCCTCTAACAAGCTAACTGATTTTCACTTTACCGGGGACACACAGTGCCTCCCTCTCTACCGCTACACCGCCGACGGCAAGCGGGTCAGCAACATCACGGAGTGGGGACTGCGGCAGTTCCGCGAGCACTACGGCAACGAGGACATCACTGCCGAGGACATCTTCGCCTACACCTATGCCGTCCTTCACGACCCTGAGTACCGCGAGAATTACGCCGTCGATCTGCTGCGGGAGTTCCCACGATTGCCATTCCACGATGACTTCGAGACCTGGGTGCGGCTGGGCCAGGAACTGCTGGACCTGCACATCGGCTTCGAGGACGCCGAGCCCTTTGCACTGGAGCGGTTGGACAAAGACGGCGAACCGGGTAAGGCAGCTCTGAAGGCCGACAAGGCCCGCGGCACCATCGTCCTGGACAACAAGACCATGCTGACCGGCGTGCCGGTAGAGGCCTGGGATTACCGCCTCGGCAGCCGCTCCGCACTCGAGTGGGTGCTGGACCAGTACAAGGAGCGCACGCCTCGGGACCCCACCATCCGGGAACGCTTCAACACCTACCGCTTCGCCGACCATAAGGAGAAGGTCATCGACCTCCTGCAGCGCGTCTGCACCGTCAGCGTCGAGACCGTGAGAATCGTCAGTCAGCTAAACTTGCTGACGAGCATCGAGGCAGAAGACGAAACCTATCTGACAGAGGCTCATCCAACCGAAACACCAGACAACCAGCGGAGTCGACCATGACCAGCGCGAAAGCCAAAGCACCACACGGTCACCCGGACCCCGAGGTAGTTCGAAAGGCCGAAGCCGTCTTTGCCAAGATGGGAATGACTGCCGAGCAAGCCATCGCTATTTTCTACAAGCAGACTGCGCTCCACGGCACCTTCCCTATAGAGAACCTTATCCCCAACGAGGAGACGCAGGAAGTCGTCCGCAAGGCGAGGGCAGGCGAAGACCTCGCCAGCGTCGGAAGCGTTGATCAACTGATAGCAGAGTTCCAAGATGCGCGAACTCATCCTGACGACGAGGTTTAGACGGGACCTCCGCAGGGCTGCCAGGCGCGGCAAAAACCAACGGAGACTCAAAGAGGTCTTAGATACACTCGTCGCCGGAAAACCCCTGAAACCCCGCCACCGGGCCCACCAGCTCACAGGCAACATGGCCCCTCTATGGGAGTGCCACATCGAGAACGACTGGCTCCTCGTCTGGGACGAGAACGAGACCACCGTTACCCTGATGCAGACTGGCACCCACAGCGACATTTTCGGATAAACACGCTGCAAATCAGAGAGCGAGCCCACCGGCGGCTCGCCCTTTCATTTCTCAGCATCCCCAACCGCCAGGCCAACGCCTAGCAGATTCGTTCCGCCACACCGACCGGAGTCCACAAGCCCCAGCGCAGCAGTTAAGCTTCCATCATAAAACACGTCCCAGAACCACAAAAAGGATCCAACACCACCAGCAAAACCAAGGGACAGGCGGTCGCCTGTCCCTTTTTTTATTCTAGAAGACAAGGATGCGCAATGGCCTGACCCTACGTTATGCCCATCGGATTCATCGACCGGACCACCAGCGAAGGAACAGTATTCCTGCTCACCACCCCCGAGGACTCCCTGGAACTTCAGCAGGGCACCTCCATCACAGTCTGGCGATACTCGCCAGAGCAACTGGCACTCGCCAAAATCCGGGGACGCATAAGCGCCGTAGGATATGTGACGGCAACTTTCAGAACCGTAGAATCCTTGACGGATGCCAGATGGCCGGACGAAGAGGAAATACTTGTGGACAAGACCCCTGTCTACCTGGCCCTCGAGGACGCCTTTGAGCCAGACCCAAGCCGCATGCTGACCCAGGAGCAGGCCGACACCATCCAGAACATCATCCCCATGTACAGACAACTCAGGAGTGGAGATCCGCAGAACCAGACAGACAGCCAAGACCTGCACGAGCCACAATCACTTTGACGCTCAGCACCTCCACCAACAGCAGCTTGACGAATGTCATTCATTCTGAAAAACTATGAACCCACACAGGCAAAGGAACACAATGTTCGAAATGGCAACCCTTCCTGAGCACCAGACTCCGCCAAACGACCTGGTGCACTGCGCCAACTGCGGAACGGCCATGACCGCAATTGGAGTCAACTATGTTTGCCCGGTAAATGCCAACCGCGGGTCAGACCGCTGCCCCACAACGCCGGTCAACGCGGAGAGCCTGGTGGCCCAGGTCGTAACCCGAATCCTCAAAAGGGTAATGAACGACAGCACCATCGCACTGCTGACAGAGGACATCCAGCAGAAGGCCTCGGAAGCGTCGCTTACCCAAAAAGAACGGCTGCAGCGCAGCGAATCGTCCATTGTGGAGCAGGACCTGCTCAAGGACCAAGTCCTGCAGCCTGTCGACCAGAATTTAGCCACCTATGCGGACGTCGCTGAGGCAGTCAACGAGATCAATGCTACCAGGATGGGTCTGGCCTACGAGTCCCACATAGCCCGAGAAGAGCTCGATAAACTCGCCTTCATAAGCAATACCGAGGGACTCAGAGAGGACGCACAGGACATCAGCTCTCACCTCGAAGACGTAGGCCCGGAGGAAACCAGAGAACTGCTCAACATATTCGTCCGGGAAATCCGGATCGGCCCTGACTCAGCCGAGGTCTTCTATCACCACCCGTTGCCGGATGAACAAAACCACCCCCGGATTGCGTCCGACCGGATAGCCCTGGCCCAGTAACCCGTCCGCCACTATTCGTGGAGCCCCGAGGCACAACCGTCAACACGGCTCTGCCCCCAACAGTCCACACCCCAGTCAGTGGGAGACGATCATCAAATGCCCTAGCTTACTTGGCTGAAGCGCATCCAGTCAACAGACCGGCGCTCCATCAGAAGCCTGAGGCTCCGTCTCCCCAACATCTGAAGTCTGACGTTCCACGAACGCCACCTCCGGACCAGCTTCTCCCTGAAAGGCGACAACGTCAGCGTCCGCTGTTTCATCCACCTTCATACCATCCCCCGGGGAGGATGAATGAAACTCCCTGGCAACAGAAGGCATCTCGCGCCACCCTTCGCCCTCCTTCAACTGTTTCATCAACTGGAATTTCTTGAGCCTCTTGGCAAAGAGCCAGTCATTCAGCACCTCCCTGGCCTCTTTAGGCAGAGAATATATGCTGTCTGATGCTTGAATCCTGCTGTCATCCTCACCTTGAGGAGCAGGATTTCCCTTATTGTTAGTCATTTGATAGAATATAGTCGCTGGTAGTCCAGTGCTGTCCTTTTCTAGATTGTGGGTTAACAACCCACAGAGATTATAGCACTATTACAGCATAAATCAGCCAGCTGAAAGCACGGTTCCAACGGAGGAAATCATGCAAAGTATAGAACGTATGGTCGAATCCAGCCAAGCAGTAATGGACCCGCCTGGCAGCGACGGCCAGCACGACGAAACCCCGGCTGTTACCAGGGAACGCCCCCCGATCACCTCCGTACTCAGGCGCCTCAGAGGGACTCGAACCCTCAGGCAGGTGGAGGCCGATTCCGGTATATCCAATGCCTACCTGTCCAACATAGAGTCCGGAGCAAAGAGGCCCGGGGTCAAGATACTCTCCAAGCTCGCTGCGTACTACCGTTACCCGCTGGGTGACCTGCTACAAGCCGCCGGCCTGCCCTTCGACGAGCATGCCGCAGTGCTCGCGGACTCCAACGCCGAACTCAACCGAATCTACGAGTTCGTGATCGCAGACCCTGACTTCATGCACTACAGTAAGCCGGCCGGAATCCCGCCCGCGGACGTGCAGCAATTCGTCATTCTGATGTATCAGCATTTCACGGGCAGGAAGTTGCTGTAACCGCATACCGAGAGGTCGCCATGCCAACGGAACTCTCCAACAGAGCAGTCACTGTCGCCAGAATCTCGGGAGGGCCCGGACAGGACAAACAACTGTCTCACGGCGGCCAGGACAACGTCATGTTCGCCTACTGCAGGAAAAAGGGACTAGACGTGGTCCAGTCCTTCTATGAAGTCGCCAGCGGTCTGGACGCCAGTAGACGTCCAGAATTTCTGGAGGTGATGGACTTCGTACTGGACCCGGATAACCAAATCTCCCACGTCGTATTCTATGACCTGTCCCGCTTCTCCAGATCGAAGGCCGACCCTCACACGTACCTGAAACTTCTCGACGAAAACGACATCATCATCCATTCAGCGTCGGACGAGACCAATTCCGACGACGACAACGAACTCCTCTGGGACGTGTCCTTCATCTTCAACCACGAGTACTCCAGGACAATCTCCAAGCTCACCATCCGTGGACAGTCCGATTCCGTCCGGATGGGCAACGACATATCTCCCGTAGTGGCATACGGATACGAAAAATACTACGTGGAGGAAGGCGGCAAACTTCGCCCCCGCTGGAGGCCCCATCCGGAGCACTCCAAAAACGTCCTGCTCGTCTTCACGATGCGGGACCAGAAAATCATGCCAATGGCCATCTGCAACCACCTGAACGGTCAGGGGATTCCAGCGCCGCAGGGTGGGTTGTGGGGCACCGGCACCATCATCAACATGCTCAGGAATATCACCTATCGGGGCTACTCGCAAGTCGCCAAGAAGTCCACTTCCGCCTTCCCCAAGCACCGAAGAAGCCGCGAGCTGGTGCAGAATCCCCACGCACACCCTGCCATAGTTCCTAAGAAGCTCTTCAACAGGGTTCAGAAGCTCATGCCGAAAAAACCCAGGGCGGAGCGGGAGCCGCCCAGGTCCCACGACAGCCCCAACCCCATCAGCGACCGGGTCAAATGCGGCAACCGGCACCACAAGCTGGCGAACATGGTCATCGCCAACTCCAAGAACGGCGGCAAAAAACTAACCTGCGCTGTCAAGAAGAGATCGGGGGTAAAATACTGCGACAACCCGGACGTGGAGCTTGACGACTTTCTGAAAACCGTGGGGACATCACTGAGGGAGCGGCTCTCGGCACCGTCGATCATCGATGAACAACTTGATGCCCTGTCCAGAAACACTGGAGAGCACATCGCTCAGGAACAGAGCCGTCAGGAGGCCATCGCTAAACGACTGAAAGAGATCGAGCACGAAAAGGCCATCATGATGGCGGCACTCAAGACGGCCAAGGAGAGCCACCCGGAGAACCTCCAGGACTTCAACCAAGCTCTCGGAAGCCTGAACAAGGAGAAAGAACAGCTCAGCCGGCAACAGAAGGAACTGGACGAGGAGACACAGGAACTGATGGCCTTCCTCGCCGACCCGGAAGGGCTCCGGGAAACCATCCAGGAACTGGGAGAACAGATAGACCCGGACGACCTGGAGGTCACCTCAAGGTTTCTCAAGAGTTTCGTCAACAGGGTGGATGTCTCCGGGGAGGAGGCTACCATGTATTACAGCATGCCCCTCTCCAACACAGTCGAGACCCAGACCGGCCACAGGGCCTCCGCGACCATCGAGCGCGGGGGCCTTGGAATTCTTTTAGAACAATGTGCCCCCCTACGCTTGTGCGCGGTAATTGATGACACTTGCCCATTGCGCCCATGTGTCTCGTTCCGTTGAAATGTTGGCGACCCCAAGTGGCAAAATGGAGCGAGTATATGGCGACGGCAACGACGACGGATGGACTGGAGAACCGGAACGGCGCAGGGCCGACGGTGCGTGAGATGCCCAGCGAGGAGAGGCCCCGGGAGCGGCTGGCGGCCTATGGCGCGCGGCACCTGAGCAACACAGAGCTGATCGCCATCCTGCTGCGAACCGGGTCGGCGGGAGAGAACGTCATCTCGCAGTCGTCGCGGCTGCTCTCGAGGTTCGACGGCCTGCGGGGATTGGGGAAGGCGACGTACACCGAGCTTTGCGCAGAAAGAGGGCTGAGTGAAGCCAAGACGTGCCAGATCCTGGCGGCGCTGGAGCTGGGGCGCCGCTTCGTGTCGCTGGCGCCCGAAGAGCGGGCGACTGTCATTGCCCCGAGGACGTGGTCAACCTGCTGTCGGCGGAGATGTCGGCGCTGGAGCAGGAGCATCTGCGTGTCCTGCTGCTGAACACCCGGAATGAGGTGATGGGCATTGAGGAAATCTACATCGGCAACGTGAACAGCTCGGTGGTGCGCCCTGCAGAGGTGTTCCGGCCGGGAATACGGGCCAACGCCACCTCGATTCTGGCCGTTCACAACCACCCGTCCGGCGACTCGACGCCAAGCGGCGCCGATGTGTCGATCACGCGCGAACTGGTGGAGGGCGGAAAGCTGCTTGGGATGGAGCTGCTGGACCACCTGGTCATCGGCAGCGGGCAGCGGTTTGTCAGTATGAAAGAGGCGCAGCTGGGGTTCAGCTGACTGCAGGGGCTACGGCGGCCAGACCGTGAATCCGGCAATACGAAACCCGCTCATCCTGAGCCAGCAATGGGATGAGCGGGTGCCGAAAGCCAAAGGTTGTAGGCTATTGCTGCTGGGCGAGCCAGCGCTCGTTGGCCTGGGCGAAGGCGCGCATTGCGCCCTCCACGCTGTAGGGGGCTTCGGGCGAGGACTCGTCGGCCCACTCGCTGCGGGGCTGGGCGAAGAAGTCTCCGCCATAGATGTGGATGGCGCCGGTGTACATCTGCCGCGGGTTGTGGACGGCGTGGATGGCATCGCGGCCGAGGTTAATGGCGTCTCCTGCGACTGCAGCTCGCGGAAGCCGGCACGTTCAAGGCCCTGGCCATCGCGGTTGCGCCGGAAGAAGGTGTTGTCTTCCTGGCCGCCGTACAGACCGATGACGGCCCAGAGCTGGTGGTCATGGGGGTAGATGGTCATGCCGGGGGGCCAGATCACGTTGATGATGGTCAGCTCGTCGGAGCGGTGCAGGGTGGAGATGCCACCATCCTCCGGAGTACCCAGGGCCGCCTCGATCTCGCCGGGGCGAGCGACGGCAGAGTTGAGCAACTCTTTGACCGCCAGTTCGGGGGTGTGTTCCTCGAGGGCGCCGCGACAGGCGGCTACGAATTCGTCGACATCGAACATTGCTGTGATTCCTCGCTGTTTCTGGTACGGGGGCACAGGGTTGTGCAGTTTTCCGACAGACGGTGGCCGCTAGAGCAAGTCTGACAAACGGTCCATCTGGTCCATCTCGGAGACGCTTGGCAGGAATACGACCTCGTCCATTCCGATCCCTTCCATGTCGCGAAGGGTGTCCTTGATGGCTTCGGGAGTGGAAATGGCGTTTTGGGCCATGGTCTCGGCCGCGTCGCCGAGGAAGGAATAGTAGTGGCGGATGTACCCGCCCACCTTGTCGGCTGCGTTGGGCCCCAGTGCGTAGGATGCGACACCCGCCAGGCGGGGCCTTCCGGAGCGGCCCTCGGCGTCCCAGGATTCCACGGCGATCTGGTACAGCTGTTCCACGGCGACGGGATTGCCAGCGGCGGCGATGAACCCGTCGGCGTAGCGTCCGACGCGGCGAACAGCGTGGGGAGCGCCTGCGCCAATGAGAATCTCCGGTCCACCGGGCTGAACCGGCGCCGGGCCCATGGTGCCCTGCCCGGCAGTGACCACGTCGCCCTTCCAGATGCTGCGCATGGTGGCCAGGGTGCGGCTCATCTGGCGGCCACGCTGAGTGAACTCCGCTTCGGCAACTTCGTAGTCGTCGGGACGGCGGCCAACGCCGACGCCCAAGGTCAGACGCCCGCTGGAGATGGCGTCCAGGCTGGCGGCCTGCTTGGCCAGCAGGCCGGGGTTGTGCAGTGGGGCGAGCAGCACACAGGTCAGCAACCGCACCCTGCTAGTTGCGCCGGCTGCGGCCGAGAGGATAACCAGGGGCTCGTAGTTGTCGTAGACCAGGCGGTCGATGGTGCCCACGCTGGAGAAGGGGCCGGCATCGGCTCGCCTGGCCCACTCCAGGATGAATTCTCCCTTGGTGCCCGGTATGTTGCCGGGCAGTCCGATGCCTACTTTCACGTTCCTCTCCCAAGGAGTCGATTCAGGGTCAAGCGCCGGTCAGGTAATGGAGGTCGGGCCTGCTCCGAGGTCCAAGTGCACGGGCACATTGGGCTAGATGAAATCCAGCTTTTCGTAGTTGCCGCCGACGATGGGCTGGGCGTCCAGACCAAGCCAATTTTCGGCCAGGGTGGCGTAGACGCTGCGGAAATCGACTTGGAAATGAAGGTCTCCGTCCAACTGGTCCTCTTCCTTCAGCGACGGGTAGACGCCGTGCATTCCGCCGGAGACAGTGTCGCCGATGACGAAGGCGGCGCCGCCGGAGCCGTGGTCGGTGCCGGAGCCGTTGTCCTTGACCCGGCGTCCGAACTCGGTGAAGACCAGCATGATGGCTTCCTGCGAAGCGTCGTGCTCATGCAGGTCGGCGAAGAAGTCGCTGATACCCTGGGCCAGTTCGCCCAGCAGCTGGGTCTGGACCGGCATCTGGCCGGAGTGAGTGTCGTAGCCAGCCTGTGCGGTGTAGAAGACGCGGGTGCCCAGACCGGCCAAGTGGGTCTTGGCGATTCCCTTCAGGTTATGGGCGATGGGGGTCTCGGCGTACTCGACGGTAGAGGAGTAGCTGGCGGTTTTCGTTCTGAGGATGTCTGCGCCCTTGAGCGCGTCGGCGCCGGTGCGGCCCAGGTAGTCGAGCGCGGCGCCGGAGCCGATGGCCGGTGAATACATGCGGGCGAAGACGTCCAGCGCCCTTGAGCGACGCTCTTCGTCGGTTATTCCGGTGAGGAAGCCGTGGTTCTCCAGCGAGCCGACTGAGGCAACGGGTACTCCCTGCATCGCCAGCGCCCGGGGTAGCCCGCGGCCGAAGTTGACGCCCGTGAGAACGTTTTCGGCGCCGGGATCGATGTCCCGAATGGCCCTGCCGAGCCAGCCCTCGGTGGCCACGCGTTCCGGCTCGCAGGTGTGCCAGATGTCCATGGCCCGGAAGTGAGACCTGTTGGGATTGGGGTAGCCTACGCCGTTGATGATCGCCACCCGGCCATCGTCGTACAGCTCCTTCAGTGGAGCCAGCACGGGGTTCAAGCCGTAGTTCCCGTCTATGGTGAGAACGGCCTCAGGCGCCACGCTGACGGTGGAACGATTGTCCCTGTAGAGCGGGTCGGCGTAAGGCACCACGGTATTCATGTAGTCGTTACCGCCGGTCAACTGAACCACAATCAGGACCGGGTCGCGGTTTACGCTGGTCATATACCCCTCCGTACAAGGACATTGCCTAAATTGTCAATCGTTGCAATTGTATTCGGTCGAAGGGAAGGATTCAAACGACGGCCGGTTTGGTCTGATTGCAATAGAAAAGGCCCCGGCAAGTCCGGAGCCTGAATTTTCTGAAGGTTGGCAGGAGCGGCAGGATTCGAACCCGCGACCACTGGTTTTGGAGACCAGCGCTCTGGCCAAACTGAGCTACGCTCCTGCGCAGACTTTGATTTTAGCGCAACGCAGTTTGGTTTTCAACGAATTTCCACATCGCAGAAATGGAACAGGCTTCCATTCTGCTCTCTCCTCCAGGGCAATCGCGTCTTGATTTCAGCAGCTCAGCAGGTTGGGGCGGAGGAGCTGGCATTGCCGGTTTGCAGGGGCTCTTTTTTTATGAATCCGCTCATTTCCGCTCATTTCCGCCATTATTCTGTCATTCCGGCAATTCCCAGTTGGCCGCTGATTCAAAGCAGGCCCGCCGGGAAGTCAGGCGGGCGCTGTCTGCTACCCGTTATATAAATAGAACATTTGTTGTAGAAGGGGCGCAGGCTTGGCAAGGGGCAAATGACAGCACAATGAGATTTCAGGCTTGAAACCGCGATTACCCTGCTTTCTTGTCGTTAGCGGGAAGGTGACCGGAGACTGGTCTTTTTATACTCGTTCACGGGAAGGTGACCGGAGACTGGCCTTTTATACTCGTTCACGGGGATGTGGCCCGAAATGGGCCTTTCATACTTTCACGGGAAGGTGCCCGGAGGCTGGCCTTTGCGAGGGGCTACTCGCCGCGGTACAGGGAACCGCTCAACTGCAAGTTCAGCGGTTGCGGAGCCAGGTGGGGGGCTGCTCCTGGACCGGGTATTCGAAGTAGGCGGCGGTTAACAGGAAATGCAGCTCGCTGAGATATTCGTTCACCTCCCTAAGCAGGGCTATGTGGTTTTCGTGGTCGGGCCATTCGTTGTTGAGCACCGAGGAGAGCCTGCCGGTAAGGCGCTGGACGGCGCGGCTGGAGTGGCGCCGAGGGCCCTTGCCGATGGTGTCGATCTCAGAGGTAATCAGGTTTACGGAGCGGGCCAGCGACTCGGGCAGCAGCGGGTCGCTCACCAGCAAGTCGAGGACCTGTCCGGGGACTACTTCTGCCTTGTGGATGTGATGATAGACCTCCACTGCGTGATAAATGCGCAGCAGAGAGGTCCAGTCGGCCTCGTAGAACTCGCCATCATCCTCAATGCCGCTGATGTCGACCTGCGAGAGCAGGAGCGCCGAGACTCCCTGGGCGCGCTCGACGTAGCGCCCGATCTGGAGAAAACTCCACCCTTCGTCGTGATACATCGTTGACTCGGTAAGGCCGCCGAAGGTGGTTATCTCCGCGCCTGTTTCTGCGTAGAAGGTCGTCGGCTCGGCCTGCCATACGCTGGAAATGTCCTGCTGCTGCAGCCTTTGGAATGCGGTGTTCAGGCTGGTCCACACCTCGGGGCTTATGCAATGTCGAGTATCGCGGGCGTTTTCGCGTCCCTGAGCGAAACAGGCGTAGACCGAGCAGGGGTTGGAGCGTTCAAAAGTCAGGTCGTCAGCGAGAGCAAAGGAATCAGCGAGGGCGAAGTCCTCCTCGGCGAACACCTCGATGCTGCCGCCCGGCGGCTCCTGATCCAGGCAGGTATAGATACGGTTCCAGCCGAAATGGATCTCACGGACGGGCCGGTCCACCAGCGCGTCGGACTGGAGCCGCAGCAGGCGGCAGAGGTGGCCGGCCCGCTCGAGGTAACGGCCGATCCAATAGAGGCTCTGCGCGTGGCGGGAAAGCATCGGTTGCTCCTGCTATGGGCTTAACGGCAGTTGACGTCACGGGGTCTCTCCACCAGGAGAGGAAATCTTACGCAGATTGGTCCTGGGTCTGGTTTTGTTCCCGTTCGTGGTTCTGGCCTTCGTCCTGGTCCTCGTCTTGCACCACCCAGACGTCCTTGCCCCCGCCGCCCTGGCTTGAATTCACCACCAAGCTGCCCCGGCGCAGGGCGACGCGGCAGAACGCGCCGGGGACGATGCGGGTCTGGCGTCCCGTGAGGATGAAGGGACGCAGGTCGACGTGGCGCGGCTCGAACTGGCCGTCTATCAGGCAGGGAGAACGCGACAGCGCCAACACGGGCTGGGAGATGAACCCTGCGGGATCTAGGCGTAGAACCCTGGCGTAGTCGTCCCGCTCCTGTTGCGTTGCGTGGGGGCCGATGAGCATCCCGTAGCCGCCCGATCCTCCCACCTGCTTGACCACCAAGTTGGCGAGGTTGTCGAGGGTGTATTCGAGGTCCTTGGGGCGACGACACAGGTAGGTCTCAACGTTCTGCAGCGTAGGCTCCTGCCCGAGGTAGTAGCGGATCATGTCCGGGACGTAGGCGTAGACGCTCTTGTCGTCGGCCACGCCAGTGCCGGGAGCGTTGGCGAGAGTGACGTTGCCCAGTTGCGCTGCGTCGATCAGGCCGCGGACTCCCAGCAGCGAGTCGGGCCGGAACACCAGCGGGTCGAGAAAATCGTCGTCGACGCGGCGGTACAGGACGTCCACCTGCTGAAGGCCGTCGGTGGTGCGCATGTACAAGATGCCGTTACGGACGGCGAGGTCGCGGCCCTCCACCAGTTCCGCATCGATCTCACGGGCGAGGAACATGTGCTCGTAATAGGCGGAGTTGTATACGCCGGGAGTGAGCAAGGCAATGACGGGGTCGGGTTTTCCGGCGGGGGCCAGCTCGGCGAGCGTGGTGCGCAGCACGGCGCCGTATTGCTCCACCTCCTGCACGCGTGACCTGCGGTACAAGCGGGGCAGGCTAGCCTTGGCGGCCTTGCGGTTGGCGATCATGTAGGAGACGCCGGAGGGCACGCGGAGGTTGTCTTCCAACACGCGGAAGCCGTCGTTGGTGCGGACCACGTCGCTGCCGCAGACGGCCACCCAAGTGCCATTGGGAGGAGCGAAGTCCTGCATTTCGGGGCGGAACTGAGGACAACCTTTGACCATATCCTCCGGTATGACGCCGTCGTCGATGATGCGGGCCTCGCTGTAGACATCCTGGAGGAAAAAGTTCAGCGCCCGGATTCTCTGGGTGAGGCCATCGGATACTTCCTGCCAGTCGGAGGAGGTGAGGACGCGGGGGATGGAGTCGACGGGAATGATGCGTTCTTCGGCCTCGGCATCTCCGTAGACGGTGAAGGAAATGCTTTCCCTGGAGAAGGTCTGGTTAACACGACCCTGGATACCGGCGAGTTCATCGGCAGACATGCGTGCCAGGGCGTCGTACACCGCCCTGGCGTGCTCCCTGGGCTCGCCGTTGGGCAGGAACATTTCGTCGTAGACGGCGGGGTCGAGTTGGTAACCGTCGAAACTCACTGCATCAGCTCATCATCGGCAGGTTGAACCGTTCACCCTCGGGCCGATCGCCTGGCTCATTGGTACTTTTGTATTATACAGCCCAGCGGATCCCGCCACAGGGCAGGGAAAAGATGGCCTGCTGTTTCCTGCATGCCCGGCGAGCAGTTCCATTAACGCATGGGCGGGACAGGCAGGATGTGGGGCCGGTGCTACGTCGATGCGGCGGCGGGCGTTTCGGCGCTGTCTTCTGTATCTTCGGTGTCCTGCACCACTTCGGCGGGAGCGGCCCTGGGTATGACGATCGTCATCTCGGTGAAATTGTCGGGTTCGGATTCCACCACGATGGTGCCGCCGTGCTGCCGGATGATGTCGCTTGTTATGGCGAGTCCCAGGCCGGTGCCCTGATTGGTGGGCTTGGTGGTAAAGAACGGGTTGAAAATCTTTTCAATAATGTCCTGGGGGATTCCGGGTCCGTTGTCGCGGATGCGGATCTCCACCTCGTCTTCCATTCCGTGGGTGGCGACCCATACGGTGGGACTGTAGCCCTCGTACCCGATGCCGGCTTCGGCCATTTTGCGGCGCCTTTCGTCAGTTGCCTGGCAGGCGTTGCCCACGATGTTGAGGAAGGTCCGGCCGAGGTCCTGGGGGATGGCCTCCACCTCGCCCACATTTTCATCGAGGTCCTGTTCCACGGTCAGCTGGAACTCGGTGTCAGTTGCCCTGGCGCTGTGGTAGGCGAGCATTGCGTGCTCGACCAACAGGGTGTTGAGGTCAACGGTCTGCCAGTTGTTGGAGCCGCGACCCATCAGCAGCATGTCATTAACGATGCGGTTGGCCCGGTCGCCGTGGTGCTTGATGCGCTCCATGTTCTCCACGATGTCCTTGGAGATGTCGGAGATAAGAGAGAGGTCTGGGGCGTCGCCGCCGTCTTCGATGACCTCCTGCATCTCGACGAGGAGCTCTGCGGAGAGTTCCGAGAAGTTCTTGACAAAGTTGAGGGGATTGCGGATTTCGTGCGCCACTCCGGCGGTGACCTCACCCAGGGCGGCCAGCTTCTCGCGCATGACGATCTGGTCCTGGGCCGTCTGGAGGTCGACAAGCACCGTCTCGAGCTCGGTGTTCTTTCCTTCCAGCTCCGTGTTCAGCTCTTCAACGAGGTTCAGGCGAAGGGCTTCCTGAGAGTTGTGGCGGAAGACTTCGAGGGCGGCGGCCATTTCGGCCAGCTCGTCCTGGCCTTCCACATGTACTTCCTCTTCCAACTGTCCGCCTGCCATGCGCCGCATTCTTTCTGAAAGCATGTTAATGCGGTGGAGCAGCACCCGGCCAACAAACAGCCAGCTAATGAGCAGGGCGGTTATAACGCTGATGACGCTGATCGCCAGCAGCAACCTGCTGCCGGTTGTTATGGCCTGATCAGAGGACTGAGTGGCCTGCTCGGCGGAGGCAGCGGCAGACTTCGCCAACTCGTCGACCACGGAGGCGAGACTGGAGGTCTGTTGCCTGCTGAGGTCTAGGAGAACGCTCTGCTCTTCGTTCAGCAGCAGCCGGGACCGGAGTACCAGGAAGATACCCTCGCGGGCCAGGCCTAGCTCCCGGAGCTGGTCGTACAGCGGGGTGAGCTGGGCTTCCAGTTCCTCGTTCTCCAGGTAGTTCATGTTGCGCTCAATGGAGGCAATGGAGGACTCGAATCGCTCTTCCTGGGCCTCTACCAGCGCGGGGTCAAAAATGCTGAAGACGGTGGAGAGCTGCTGGAGGGCGATGTTGGTGTCGCTCTGGAGCGCGCTCAGATAGCGGTAGGTACCGAACTCCTCTTCAGAGAAGTGAACCGAAAACTCGGCCGGTTCTTCGCCCAGTTCCTCCAGGCCGGTGAAGATAAAAAACAGCTCGTTGTCTACTTCACTTATAAGAATTGCTTCAAGTTCGCCCCGCAGGTCCTCCATTTCATTCAGGAGGCGGTCCGACTCTCTATTCAGGTCGAAAGTGACGTTCTTGGTCTCGCGGATGGTCTCGATGTAGGTCTCCAACGCCTCGGAGTAGATCCCTATACGTTGGGAGCTTTCGAGGTCGACTTCCTCCAGGTTGTCCAGATGTTCTTGGAAGATCTCCTTGGCGGTCTGGATTTCCTGCCATATCTGGTCGGCCTCGTCGGAGGTGGCAGCGGTGGCGAGGCGAGGAGCGGCGGCTCCCAGCGAGGTGCTGTATTCGGACACGCCAAAGGCGGCTTCGATCTCCGGTATGCTTCTTTCGTTGACCTCGGCCTGGGCGGTGTCGACGCGGTTGAAGCTGAACCAGCCAATGAGGCTGGCGGCCACTGTGAGGGCAACGGCCACACCGAAGGCGGCGTACAGCTGAGTCGAGATGCGGAAACGGAGCGCCAGCAGGCGTTTCATATGGTCCATGTTTGTAAACGTCCCGCGGGGGTTGGATTGGTAGACCTGGTCAGTTCGTCAGTTGACAGTATCCTGCAAAGTCTCGATGGGATGATATTCCCCGTCGGGGCCGATTACGGTGAGGAAGACGGTATCTGAACCCTGGTTATCCGTTGCCTGGTCGATGTAGCTCAGTGGGAAGCCGTCAATGTCGAAGCTTCCGCCGTTCAGGAGTGCGTCCATAAAGCAGGCGCGGGCCACGTCGCGCCCGCATTGCTGGAGTCCGGCGATGGCCAGCCGGCCAGCCAGGTAGCCCTCCAAGGAGACAAAACCGGGTTCCGAAATCTTGTCATATTCCATCAGCGCGTTGAGATAAGAGACGATGACGGGCAGGGATTCGTCTTTGTAGAAGGGCACGACCTGGGTGACGTAAACACCCTCGCCGTCAGGGCCAAGTTCTTTTGCCAGAGCATTTGAACCAACGAAGGAGATTGTGATGAACTCCGCGCTTACCAGGCCGGTTTCACGGGCCCACAGGATGAATTCGGCGATGGGCGCGTAGGCGCCAACCATGATGATTCCTTCAGGGTTGCCCTTGCTCAACTCGATCAGGGCGGTCTTGACAGCCTTGGTGTTGCGCGGGTAGAGACCGACGGCCACTGGCTTCATGCCGCGGCGCTGCAGGGCGGCGAGGGCGCCATTATAACCGGCGCGGCCGAAGGAATCGTCCTGATACAGGACCGCGATGCGCTCGATGCCGAGATCCGTGGTGAAGCGCTCCACCATCTCTTCCGTCTCCTGGTTGTAGGAGGCGCGCAGGTTGATGATGTTGGACCATTGCGGCTCACGCAGGAAGGCCGCGCCCGTGAACGGAGCGATGAACGGGACGTTTGCGTCGGCCGCCACAGGAGTTGCCGAGCGGGATGTGGGCGTTCCGACTTCACCGATCAGGGCGAAGACATCGTGTTCCTGGATCAGGGCCCTGGTGTTCTTGGCTGCGTCCTCGGGCTCGTAGGTATCGTCCAGGGATGCCAGCTCCAGCTGCCTGCCGTGCACGCCGCCCTGCCGGTTCACCTCGGCGAAAGCAGCCTGTATGCCCAGGCGCATGTTGATTCCCAGTTCCCGCGCCGGGCCGGAAAAAGCTGCGGATTGACCGAACAGGATTGTGTCATCGGTGACGCCTTTGCTGGCCAAAGGCGCCGGGTCGGTTGGAGAGGGACTTGGCTCAGCAGTCGACGTGGAGGTCTCCGTTGGAGCGGGAGGCGCGCTGCAGGCCAAGGCGGCAACGGCGAGGATCAGGATGGCGACGCAATACGCAAGCCGAGGGCGGCACAAATACGTCACGGAGCATAGGAGCCCGGGTGCGGAGTCCATTTACGCCGGTCTCCCAATGATGCAGTTCACTGATGTCATCAACAACATTCGGTAGAAATGAAAGGAAACGGCCCCAGCCTGCGTTTTGCGCAACGCGCTCCTGAAGACGTTTCCCCAAGGTTGACGGAACTGTGCCGCCGGTTCACTCTCTTTTGGCAACCATCTTGAGCAGATTCCTGCCGGCAGTGCGTTGATAGGACAGGTCATCCATCAGTGTGCGCACGAAATGAACGCCCAAGCCACCGATGGGCCGGTCGTCGAGCATCGCTTCGACTTTGGGGTCCTTGGCGTCCTCCAGTGGGTTGAAGGGATTGCCGTCGTCGGAGACTTCGATGGTCAGGGCGTCGTCTTTCGACTTGAGAACGATTTCAATTTCCGGCCCCCGGTCGCTACCCTCCGCCCCGTAGCTGAGTATGTTGAGCCCCAACTCTTCCAGGACCAGGTTAACCTTGAAAGTCAGGCTGACCGGCCAGGCTTCACGCTCACCCAACTCCTCGACCGAACCCTGGATGTACTGCAAGTTGTCGGAGTTGCTGGCCTTCGAGTCAGGCCCGATTTTCAGGTAAACAGTCTCGCTCAACACTATCCTCCAACTCGTCGGAGAACCAGGCAGGTCACATCGTCCGACTGGGGGTAACCGTCGGCGAATTCGACCACTGCCTGCAGGATGACCTCGTTGGCTTCCTTGGCAGACGCGGGAGCGCGCTCGTTGAAGATCCGCATCAGCCGGTCAACCCCGAACTCTTCCCCTTCAGAATTCATGGCTTCGGAAACCCCGTCGGTGTAAAGAATCAGGGTATCCCCGGGCGCCAGAGTCACGCTGGCCTCGCGGTATTCCAGGTTGGGCATTACGCCCAGAGCGATGCCACCGGTCGTGGGTAGTTCTTCGTTTGAACCATCTGTGTGAACCACAAGGGGATTAGAATGGCCGCCGTTTGCGTAGGTAAGTAGCCCGGACTCGGGATCGAATACGGCGTAAAGGAGAGTAACGAACATAAACGTTTCGTTGTCTTCGTTCAGAAGGTCGTTAACCTCTGAAAGCACTCCGCTGGGATCCCCCATGCCGATGGCCGCCCCTTTGAGCAAAGTGCGGCTGGACATCATAAACAGGGCTGCGGGAACGCCTTTGTCGGACACGTCGGCCACCGCCAGCCCCAAGCGACCGTTTTCCAGGTTGATCACGTCGAAGAAGTCCCCGCCCACGTTGCGGGCCGGGGCCATGTTGCCATACACATCGAAGCCCTCCCCTTCCGGGAAGCTGGCGGGAAGGATGGCCTGCTGAATTTTGCTGGCCACATCGAGTTCGTTCTGCAGGGCGACCAGCTTGTCGCGGGATTGCAGGGCATCCTTCCACTCGGCCATGTGGGTAAGGGTGCGCTCGATGGTGATTTGCAGGTCTTCGAAGTCCAGCGGCTTGGTAACAAAATCGAAGGCGCCGCGATTCATGGCGGTGCGAATATTGCGCATATCGCCATAAGCCGAGACTATGACGGAGCGTATATTAGGGTCTACCTTGGGAATCTGCTCCAGCAGGGTGAGGCCGTCCATCTGGGGCATATTGATATCAGAGACGACCATGTCGATGTCGGAGTCCCTGTGGAGGACTTCCAAGGCCTCGACGCCGTTATGAGCAAAAACAAAGGCATAACGCCCGGACCTGATGTTGCGCCTCATCCTCTGCAGAATAAGCGGCTCAAGGTCGGGTTCGTCGTCCACGACAAGTATTTTGTAGGTTGCTGCTGGCGTATCATGCGCCGATGCCACCATGTGACGAGGCCCTCTCCCAAAAATTCTTCCCCACGGTGATACCGGGACGGCGGGACCTCCCGCCGTGGTGGTGGACTAGTTGTTCACGGCGCTCAGTGCTGTCTGCTGGTCGTCATGGATATCGATAATCTGGTCGAATCCGCTGATGGTGAAGACGTCGCGCACCGACTGAGACAGGGAGCAAACGGCGAATTTTACGTTAGCAGTCCGCATATCCTTGGCGGTCAGCAGGATGACCCGCAGGCCGGCACTGCTGATATACGAGAGCTCTCCAAAATCCAGGATGACAGCCCTGTCATCGTTTGAAATAGCGCCCTTCAGGGCATCCTGAAACTCCGTGGCGTTGGTGCCGTCTACGCGGCCCTCAGTCTTCGCAATCAGAGTTGCGCCATCACGTTCCGCATTAACTTCCATGTTCCCCCCATACTGTTTCAGTAGTAGGCATGCAGTTCACTAACCAGATAATCAAGGGAGCCTGCTGCTCTCTCTGGGCAACTGCATAATTCGCCCGCCACCAGCTACAGGCACTGTCTTAGTATAATACAATTGCACCATTCCTTGAAACTTGACGAAACCAGAAACTTTTCCCCAATAGCGTAGAGTCGAGCCGATTGCCCGGTATCCCGATGGTACGAACGATAGGGACGGAATCGTGCCCTTGCCAATTTCGGGCAAGATAGTTTCGAGCAGGATACGGTCGGCCTTGCGCCGGCTCGGAACCCATCCATAACTGCCACGGGTCGGTGATGGCGCGATAGTTCCCGCACCGCCCGGCATTTCGCGGACGGAGTTCGTTCAGGGCAGGTGAGGTATCACCCGTTCCGTCAACAGCCGCAGCGACTTCACCTGCAGGTCGTAGGGAATGCGGCGGCCCAGGTTGTTCTCAAAGACGATGTGCGAGAGCTGCAGCTTCTCGGTGAGTTGCAGCAGCCTGTCCAGGACGGATTCGGGCGTCCCGAAAATCACCTTGTCGCGCAGCCAGTCGTCGTAGTTCATGCCGAGTATGTGGTCGGACTCCGCCTGCCAGTTACCCGTGGTGCCCTCCCTGGACGCGCTGGCAGCGACGCGCTGGCCGATGCCCTGCATCGACGCAAGTGTGCTTTCCCGGGGTTCCTCGTAGGCCTTCTCCTCGGTTTCGGCCAGGTAGACCGGCAACCGGATGCCCACGTTGCCCTCACCGGGGTGGCCGGCTTCTTTCCAGGCTTTCTGGTAGGCCTCGACGTGTTCGGCGAGGTCGGAGAGAGCAAAGACTCGTGAGGGATTGACGAATACGGGGTAACCCATCCGTCCGATGATCGGGAAGGTCTCGGCGGAGGTTATCCCGACCCGGATCGGTGGATGGGGCTTCTGGTATGGCTTGGGCCGGACTGCCAGGTCGTAGCAGCGGTAGTGCTCGCCTTCAAAGGAGAACTTCTCGGTGCTCCAGGCCTTGAGGATAATCTCCAGGTATTCCTCGAACCGCCCCCGGCTCTCCGGGTAGGGCGAGAGAAATGCGTCGTGGTGCTCCGGGAAGGTGCCTCGCCCGACGCCGAGGTCTAGCCGCCCCTGGCTGATGTGGTCCAGCGAGGCGATCTCCTCCGCGATGCGTATGGGGTTGCCCAGCGGCAGCAGCAGCACGCCCAGCCCGATGCGGATGCGCTGGGTGCGGCTGGCGATGGCGGTGGCCACCATCACCGGGGAGGACAGCACGCTGAACGGGATGAAGTGATACTCGGCCAGCCAGACCGATTCCACGCCCAGGCGCTCCGCCTCCTCAGCCAGGCGGAATCCCTCTTGGAAGGCCTGCTGGTCCGTTACTTCATCGAGGGCCGGGAACTCCAGGAACAGTCCGGTCTGCATGATGCCTCCTGCTGCCTGGGCACTGCCGGCAGACGTCTGGGCCAGATGCGGTCACGCTGAGCTGACTATAGCAGATTGCGCCCGCCAGGCGTGCAGCGATGATGGCCGCGGCTGCTTAACCGCCGGTGAACCGCGGCATGACCTGGGTGGCAAAGGCCTCGAGATTCCTGAGCGTTTTCCCCAGCGGCATTCCTGGGTGGGTGAACTCGACCAGCAGGTAGTCCAGGTTGCAGACCTCCTGCAGCTCCTGCACCTTCTCGATGATGTTGCCGGGAGAACCGACGAGCAGGGTGCGCGGCTCGAGGAAGTCCCAGTCGAGCTTCACGTCCTGCGCCAGCTCCTCGCCGGGGTTGGTGAACACCTGCCTGCTCCGGAACGGGTCGTTGTAGGTGAAGGAGGACATGATCGCGGCCTCCGCGTCCCTGCGGGCCTCTTCCATGGAAGAGGCTACGTAGGTTGAGCGCATGACGGCCTGGCCCGCCGATGGAGAACGGCCTGCCCTCCAGTTCGGACCGGACCTCGGCGTAGAGCTCCATCCTCTGCCGGATCCTGGCAGGAGGTGGCTGCCAGTAGCAGGCATTCAGTCCCATCTCGGCCGCGGCGGCGACCGAGTTGTCGGTGGATACGGTCATCCACAGGGGCGGATGGGGCTGCTGGTAGGGCCTGGGAGTCACCCTGAGCCTAGTGACCCGCTCGCCGTCCTGCCACGACGGGTCCGGAGGTATGGACGGGTGGGAGAACACGGTGCCCTCGGCGGGGAAATTGTAGTTGGGGCCGTCGTGGGAGAAGTAAGGTTCAGTCCATATCTTGCGGACGATATCGATAGTTTCCCGGAACAGCTCGCGGTTTTCCTCGTTCTTCCGGGGGTCGGCGTTGGAGTGGAACTGCGGACCCTCGTAGGGCCAGATACCCCTGCCGAATCCGACGTCAATCCTGCCGCGGGTCATGTTGTCGAGGATGGCCAGGTCTTCGGCAAGGCGAATGGGGTGCCACCAGGGGGCGATGTTGGCCATCTGCCCGATGCGTATCCGGGAGGTGCGGGCCGCCAGGTCTGCTCCCAGCAAGATTGGGTTAGGGAGGTCGCCGACTCCGTAGGGGCCGAAGTGGTGCTCTCCGAGCCAGATGGCCTCGAAACCCAGTTCCTCGGCCAGGATGGTCTGCTGTCTCAGGTTGTCCAGCATGTCGGCGGCGTTGGTGGACTCGCCCGCGGATGCCGCCACGGTGGTGAATGCTGCGAACCTCATGGTGGTGCCTCCGCTGGGTTGGGCTGCCTGCCTGGGCTAGTCGTGAAACGGAGGGTATCACACGACACGGGACGTCTGTTCAAGAGGACAGCCTTACCGAGACGTTGCTGCCGTGTGGCTTAACTTTCGTCGCCTGACCGCTGCAGACATAGCGCCCTGCGCCCGCGCCCACCAGCCTGATTGCCGCAGAGATGGACCGGGAACGGGCCGAATGGCTGGCAGGGCTGACGGAATGATTCACGTTACTAAGGTAGGGAATATCCACTGCAGTGGTACGACCTTGGCCGCACACAGCCCCGCCGCTGCTAACTGCACTGTTTGTGGAAAAAGCCGATCATCACGACAGTTGCGATTATCCCAATTCCTGTCGAAATCTGATGCGAGGCCTTTTCAGCCCCAGATTTCAATCGACCCCCTCGAATGATTTCAAACGCCGTTCCATTAAACAAACGGAACTCCGTCGCCTGCTGAATAATCAGCGAAGGGGGTTGTGTACACCTTGATGACTACGGCCTATTTTACATTGCGTGAGGTATTATCCGGAGAATTGTTGGGGGCCTATAGACTGGCTATTGGCCTGCCCGGTCCATCGTAAGGACACCGGCGACCGTCGGGCGCGTTGTGTTGGGGCAAAGAGTTCCTGTGGTCTTCCGCTTCAAATATTCGTAGACACGTTCTGAGGAGACACTCTACGCGGGCCGGAATCCTTGAAAAATTCTAGCGTTCGGTAGTCATTGTCAATGCAGGTCCAAGCTAGCAAGTCCAGCTTTACCTAATTAAAGGGAATTATATCCCTGTGTCCACCGGACTGCGATCAACGTACCCCTCAAACTCCACCATAAATTGCTGACTACGCATCTCTACAAACGATGTGATAACTACCTGCATTATTTGTGCGCCTGTTGGCGACAATACAATAGCACGTGTCAAATCTTCAAGTTTTCTGCCGCCCTTCAACACATCCCAGATAATTTGACCCGTTCCGAAAATGCTCACGCTGTTACCATCTTGCGATAGGTCAAATTCGTCAGTTGCCGTCAGTTGTTCCCCGTCCTGTGTCTTAAGAACAACGGTTTTCCCCGTTGCCTTAGTGCCATTCGGTAGTAAGATTTCAGCCATAACCACTCCAAGGGATAGGCGGCAAGTCTTTAGCCACATCCTGCTCCCGCTCCACGACCCATACAGTCTCGGATAAGGAGCCGGTGGACACAAAAATATAATTCCCTGATTAAAAGGGGTGCACAAAATGGTAACTATTTAACTTTGTGCCCTATCTTGTAATTGGAAGTGGTACCCCTGGAGGGACTCGAACCCCCGACGCGCAACTTAGGACGCTGCCGCTCTATCCTCTGAGCTACAGGGGCATGGTACCATGCGGTGAACTTGTTTGGTGGAGACAGGGGGGGTCGAACCCCCAACCTCGGCATTGCGAACGCCGCGCTCTCCCAATTGAGCTATGTCCCCACGACGAGCCAATCAAAGTGAAAACCAGCCGAAGGCTCATGTCAAATCGTATGGCTGCCCGGCGTCTGATGTCAAGTTGCCGACGCCCACCTATCAGGGTTATCACATTTGGCCGGAGGGATCCGGTGTCCGCGCAGGGAATCGAGTGCAGCTATCCGGGGCGGGCGGACGTGAAGTGGATGAGGATTCTGAGCGGGAAAAAGGGGACAGAATTTTCCCCACGAGTTCCCATAGATTCCCAGATTTTCCCATTTTGCCCGGAAATTCGCGTTATTTCCTATCTGAGGCACCGCATTGGGACAAGAATTTTCAAATTCGGTCCCATTGTGTCCCATTCCTGCTTGTCCTGGCGTTTGGGTAGG
Organism: Dehalococcoidia bacterium; assembly: GCA_965262865.1. Classification (GTDB taxonomy): domain Bacteria; phylum Chloroflexota; class Dehalococcoidia; order Lucifugimonadales; family UBA3495; genus VXOI01. Next base: position 1,932,638 of record OZ253565.1, on the reverse strand, counting down.
CGATGCCTCTGCGGCCGTCGGATTACACCGGCTGGGGCGCAATGAGGCCTGCACAAGGATAGAGCACTAGTTATAGAACACATGATCATATAATATCGAAGTCCAAAAGGCTTGGCAAGCGGTAGATGCCATCTGTATACCCAAATGCGATTGCCCTGGCCCACCCATACCAAGGAAATGTCACATACCGGACCTTTAGACTGGCGATTGCGTCCCGCTGCCCAGCCGCTGCACGTGCGGAAAGCGGTGCTACAATTGGCCGAAACGGCGGCCGCGGGCGCTGCGGCGAGCCGTTTACTGGAGGGTGCGGCCATGGCGACTTTGGTAACGGGCGGGACCGGATTCGTCGGAGCGAATATCGTCAGGGAGCTGGCACGGGCTGGGCACGAGGTGATCAGCCACGACATCACTCCGGCGGACGGCCTCATGCGGCAGTTCGTCGCGGAGTGGGAGGGCAGGATCGCCTTCGTGCAGGGAGATATCCGAGATGCCGACGCGGTGAACGGCCTGGCCTCCAGCCACAGCATCGACAAGATCATCCATGCCGCCACGTACACGGTGAACCAGTTCCCCCTGGAGGTCGAACGAGGGCGAGACGTGGTCCACATCAACGTCGGGGGGCTGGCCAACGTGCTGGAACTGGCCCGGATCGCGGGAGTGCAGCGGGTCCTGTACGTCAGCTCGGGTGCGGCTTATGGGATTGCTGCGGGCACCGACCAGACCTACAGCGAGGAAATGCCGGTCTCTCCCGATTCGATGTATGGCATCACCAAGTATGCGGGCGAGCTAATCACGAGGCGCTACGGCGAGCTGCACGGATTCTCCACGGTCAGCGTGCGGCTCAGCACCCCCTATGGCCCCATGGAGCGGGTCACGGGCCACCGCGCCGTGATGTCGGCGCTGTACCAGTGGACCGGCCAGGTGTCGCGGGGCGAGCCGCTGCAGGTGCAGACCGGCTCGTTCGACCCGGAGGAGGGCCGAGACTACACCTACTCCGTCGACACCGCTCGCGGTCTGCAGGCGATTCTTGACGCGCCGGAACTGCCTCACGACCTGTACAACCTGACCTCCGGGCCCTGGATAACCTACCGGGAGATACTGGACGTACTTTCGGAGATTGCGCCCGGCAGCGGGCCCGCCCCCTCGGGGCCGGCTGAGGCTGCAGCCGCAGAGGCGCGGCGGGCCGTGCCGTCGCGGGGGCCGCTGTCGGGCCACCGGCTGCGGCAGGATCTGGGCTGGAAGCCGGACTACGACCTGCGGGCTGCGCTGGCCGACTACCTGCAGTGGCGGCGGGAGTCGGGGTTCACGGCTTAGGCTCTAACAATCGCCATGGCCCTGGGCCGGCGAAAAGTACGCTCTCACCCCAGCCCTCTCCCTCAAAGGAGAGGGAGTAGCAAGGAAGTAAAGCTGTGGAAATCGAGCCGTTCACCATTGATGTTTCCCAGGATGTGCTGGACGACCTGGCGGTGCGGCTTGCGGACACCCGCTGGCCCGACGAGATTCCGGGCTCCGGATGGGACTACGGCACCGACCCGGCGTACCTGCGGGAGCTGGTGGAGTACTGGCGCACGGACTTCGACTGGCGGGCCGAGGAGCGGAGGCTGAATGAATTTCATCACTTCCGGGCGGAAGTCGGCGGGCTGGGCGTGCATTTCATCCACGAGCGCGGCAGGGGGCCCGAGCCGTTCCCGCTGATCATCTCCCACGGCTGGCCGGGATCGGTGGTTGAGATGCTGCGCATCATTCCGATGCTGACCGACCCGGTGGCCCACGGCGGTGACGCGGCGGACTCCTTCGACGTCGTGGTGCCGTCGCTGCCGGGATACGGGTTCTCCGACAAGCCGGTCGACCGGGGCATGAGCAACACCCGTATTGCCGGGATGTGGCACTCGCTGATGACGGAGGGTCTGGGCTACACGCGGTTCGGGGCGCAGGGCGGCGACTGGGGAGGGATGATCAGCTCGCGGCTGGGGTTTGACTTTCCCGAGTCGGTGTCCGGAGTGCACATGAACCTGATGACCGGCGTGCCCGCCTTCCGAGGCGCCCCCGACCCGCCGCTGACGGAGGCGGAGCAGGAGTTTATTCGCCTTGCCCGGCGCTGGTTCGATGATGAGGGCGGCTACTTCCACATCCAGCGAACCAAGCCGCAGACGCTGGGCGTCGGGCTGAACGACTCGCCGGTGGGCCTTGCGGCCTGGATCATCGAAAAGTTCCGCACGTGGTCGGACTGCGGCGGCAACCCAGAGAATAGCTACACCCGCGACGAGTTGCTGACCAACATCATGCTCTACTGGGTCACGCAGAGCGGCCCGTCATCAGTGCGGCACTACTACGAGAACCGGGTGGACAACTGGCGCTTCCAGCCCGGCGAGCGGGTGACTGTGCCGTGCGCGGTGGCGCTGTTTCCAGTGGAGATCAACCGGCCGCCCCGCGAGTGGGCCGAGCGCACCCACAACGTGCAGCGCTGGACCGAGATGCCACGCGGCGGGCACTTTGCGGCCATGGAGCAGCCCGCGTTGCTGGCGGAGGATGTTAGGGCGTTCTTCCGGGCCATTCGCCAATATCGTTCCAGTGAGGGGGCACTGTCGTAAGCACGTCGTAAGCACGTCGTAAGCACCCGGAGTCATCAGTCCCCCTCCCGAATCTTTGGCCAGTGGCGGCGATAGCACCCCACTCTTATCCCTTATAATGCTCTTGTCATGTTTTTTGGAGCAAAGTGCCTATGGTGACTCCCTACAGGTTTGCGATTGACCAGCGAGTCCGGATTCGGAGGAGCGGCGGCGGCGCGCACCGCCAGCCGCCGGAGAGTTCCCGGGGACTGCTGGGCACCATCGCGCCGCAGATGACCGACGACTGGACCGGCACCACGCTGGAGCTGGAGGCGGGCACCCCCAACGTCTACTACGTGGTCCTGGACAGCGGGACCATCGAGTTGCTTGCCGAGGACTGGCTGGAGCCAGCTTCGAACTCGGAATAGACACTACACTTACTACAATCGAACCGGGTAACTAAAACCCGGTAACTAAAACCCGGCACTTAAATAAGGAGTGGCAAAATGGACTTCGGACTCACTGACAAGAAAGCATTCGTGGTGGGCGCCAGCAAGGGCATCGGCAAGGCCATCGCGCTGGAGCTGGCCCGTGAGGGCTGCGATGTGGCGATCGCATCCCGCACCGTTACCGATCTGGAACAGGCGGCCCAGGAAATCGCGGAGGCCACCGGACGTAACATCATCGCCATCGCCATGGACGCCACCAGCCGCGAGCAGGTGGACGCGGCGGTTGCCGAGGCCGCGCGGCGGCTGGGCGGGCTGCACATCCTGGTGAACAGCGGGTCCCCTCCCGGCGGATCGGCGGATGCCACCGGCCCCATCGATACGGTTAACGAGGACTCCCTCATCAACGACTTTGACGTCAAGTACGTGGGGGCGCTTCGCTGTGCCCGGGCAGCCATCCCCCACCTGAAAGAGCAAGGCTGGGGCCGCATCATCAACATCAGCGGCGGCAACGGGCGGACGGCCGGCAACCTGAGCGGTGGTGCCCGCAACGTGTCCATGGTGCACCTGACCAAGACGTTAGCAATCCAGATGGGGCGGTTCGGCATCACGGTCAACTGCATCCACCCGGGCACCACCCGCACCGAGCGCACGCCTGGGCTGCTAGAGGCGCGGGCGGCGCAGCTGGGTATCCCGGTCGTGGAGGTGGAGGCGCACGACTTTGCACCCGACTCCCCGCGGGGCAACCACATCTGCCGGATGGTAGACGGGTCGGAGATCGGCTACCTGACCTGCTATCTGGCGTCGGACAAGGCCTGGGCGGTGACGGGTGAGGTCATCGCGGCGGGCGGCGGAACCGGCGCCGCGGTGTACTACTAGGGGTAACGCCGTGAACGCCCCCGACGACAACCGGACCACGACGCCCTCTCCCGCTGCGGGAGAGGGCCAACCCGAGGCCGCCATGCTGGATACGGTGGAACGGTTGGGTTCCTGGCGCACTGAAGGCGCCTATGGGATTGGTGAGGCCCATCGCCTGACGGGGGTTTCCACAGATTCTATAAAGCGCTGGTTGGAGGACTACCCAAGCTACATTTTGGAATTGAAGCCGCGTTGGAAAGAGGGTATGGGGAGACCTTGGACCAGGTTGACCCGACTCTCCTTTCTGGAAATTGTGGAGATCCTGATTGTTGGCAAGATCAGAGCAGGACAAAAGGGGAGTTACAAGGAAGTCCGCCAATTTCACGATGGCTTATCTGCGGAATGGGGTACACATTTCCCATTCGCACACATAAACCTTCTGGCGCAGAAAGAAAAGTTAACAATCGAGGCTGTCAAGGCGCTAGGGCAATTGGACTATGAACAGGATTTCGCATCACGTTGGTGTCCCTTCGGTAAAGAAGGTGGTTTGGCCTTGGACCCTCAACGTGCCGGAGGCCAGCCGGCCATCAAGGGCAGAAGACTGCGGGTGGTGGACATCAGGGACTATTTTGTTGGTGGGGAATCCGTCGAATCTCTGGCTCGAGACTTTGACATTACTTGCAACGACGTTGAGGCAGCACTTCGGTTTGCCCATCTCTTTGCGCCTTGTTCTTAGTCTGCGATGAAAACATCAGCCCCCAGTTGGTGGACGCCATTGAGCAGAGTGGCTACCAGGCACGTTCGTTTGACAGTTTAGGTCTGCTAGGAGTGCCAGACGTCATCTGGCTGCCCTTGGTTGGTCATATGGAAGAGGCCGTGGTTCTTTCCAGAGACCTGAATTTGGTCCGAAAGCAACGAGAGCGGCGAGTATTCATCGACAATCGCGTCGCGGCAATATTGTTAACGGGTGGCCAAAGCTATGCCGACAGGGTGACGGAACTGGTGCTAGGCAACTTGACAGGAATCGAAGAGATTCACCTGAATACACCGCGCCCTTTCGTGCGGTTTCTTCTTCCAAATGGACAGTTTGGTGAAGAGTATCGTGGATACTCTCTTTTCTAAAGAGGAATGTTGATGAAGGCGCAGCAATTCATCGCCGACTGCCTGGCGCAGACGCATCTGCGGCTGATGGTCACCTGCGGGGGCCTTACGGCGGAGCAGATGGCGTGGCGGCCCGCGCCGACGTCCAATAACATCGGCTTCATCCTCTGGCACATGACGCGCAACGAGGACGCCCGCATCAGCCGCACCGCCGGCCGGCAGGGCGACTACGAGCAGGACCTGTGGGTGTCGGGTGGGTGGTTCGAGCGCTTCGGCCAGCCGGAGACCGCACCCGACCCCGGCGATCGTCTGGGACTGCGCAGCCTTGCGATCCCCGCGCCGGAGGTGCTGATTTCCTACGCCGAGGCGGTGAACGCTCATACGGCGCGATTCTTGGTGTCCCTGAAAGACGCACGGCTGGAGGAGCATATGGGAGGCCGGGACCAGCAGGAAACCGTGAGCGACTCACTGCGGCACGTGATTGTCCACAAGAACAACCACCACGGTCAGATCGACTACCTGCGAGGGTTGCAGGAGGAGGACTGGGACCTGACGCCCGGGACCGGTCGGATACTGCCCGGCCGGTCTACCTAGTCAGTGGCAAAACAGATGGGGGAGACATGACCACGACCACACGCGCCATCGGTCAGTCCGTCGTTCGCGGCGAGGGGCCGGACAAGGTTACCGGCAAGTCGATCTATGCGGCTGATGTCTCACTTCCGGGTATGCTTTGGGGCAAAGTGCTTCGGTCGCCTTTCCCGCACGCCCGCATCGTCAGCGTCGACACGACCAATGCTCGCGCCGTTCCGGGCGTTCACGCGGTTATCACTGCTGCTGACCTGCCCGACTCGCTGGTGGGACGCCGGCTGCGGGATATGCCGGTGCTGGCCCGCGAGGTGGTGCGCTTCGTCGGCGAGAAAGTGGCAGCGGTGGCCGCTGAAACCGAGGAGGCCGCCGAGGAAGCTCTGTTGCTGATCGACGTGGAGTACGAGGAGTTGGACGCGGTCTTTGACGCCCACAGAGCCATGGAGCCGGACGCACCGACGCTGCACTCGGAGATGTCCGGGTACACGGGACTGCCGCAGCCCGAATCGGACATCAACAACGTGTTCGCTCATATCACCTGGGGCCAGGGCGACGTGGAGCAGGGATTCGCCGAGGCCGACCTAGTGTTTGAGCACACCTTCAACGCCCAGCTCATGCACCAGGCCTACATCGAGCCCCACGCCTGCGTGGTCAGCGCTGAGGAGTCCGGACAGGTACAGGCATGGGTCAACAACAAGGACCCCTACGCCCTGCGAGAGCAACTGGCCGCAGTGTGGGGGATGGACGAGGACCGCATCGTGCTGCACCCGTGCAGCATTGGCGGCGACTTCGGCGGCAAGGGCTCGTTCATGGACGTGCCGCTGTGCTACTACCTGTCGCTGCACTCGGGGCGTCCGGTCAAGATGGTGATGGACTACATACAGGAGCTGATGGCGGCCAACCCACGCCACCCGGCGACCATGACCATCAGGAGCGGCGTGAAGCGTGATGGCACGCTGGTGGCCCGGCAGGCGCGGGTGGTGTTCGACAGCGGGGGATACGGGGCGTTCAAGCCGACGGTGTACCTGCGGGGAGCCGACCACCTCTGTGGCGTCTACCGCATCCCGCACGCCCGCATCGACAGCTACATGGTCTACACGAACAACGTCCCCAAGGGCCACATGCGGAGCCCCGCCAAGCCGCAGGTGGTGTTCGCCGTGGAGGCGCACACCGACCTGATCGCCCGCGAGCTGGGCATGGACCCCTACGAGTTCCGGCAGAAGAACCTGCTGCGGGACGGCGACGCTTCTCCGGTTGGCCACGTCTGGCAGGACATCCGCGCCGAGGAAACCCTGCGCCGAGCCGCCGCCGCGGTGGGTTGGGACGCTCCCAAGCCCGAGAGGCCGGATGCGCTGACCGGACGGGGGCTGGCCATCACCGACCTGTCGCAGGGCGTGGGGCGGTTCGCGGCCAAGATCAGCATGGATTCGTCGGGCCATCCCACCCTGCACATGGCCTTCTGGGACACTGGCACAGGTTCCCACACCGTGCTGCGGCAGATGGTGGCGCAGGAGTTGTCCGTCCCCGTGGACGAGGTGGACATCAAGCTGCTGGACACTTCAGAAATGCCGTTCAGTTCCGGGTCGGGTGGGACGCGGGTGACCTACACGGCCGGGCAGGCCGTGGTGGGCGCGGCACGGGAGCTGAAACGGCAGCTCATTCGCGCCGCTGCACCGCTGCTGGACTCGCCTGAGGAGGACGTTTCGCTGCAGAGCGGGCGGGTGGTGGTCGGACCGTCGCCGCTGCGTCCCGCGTACTACCGCACGATCAACATCGGCGAGGTCGTGGCCCACGTTGGCGACGGCACCATCGTGGCCGAGTACGAGTTCGCCTCTGAGCCGCCGGACATGACCTCGTTCTGCGCCCAGGCCGCTGAGGTCGAGGTGGACCCGGAGACTGGAGCGGTCACCGTCAAGCGGCTCGTCTCCGCCCACGATGTGGGGGCGATCCTGAATCCGCTGATGCACCAGGGCCAGGTCGAGGGCGGCGTAATCCAGGGCCTGGGGTATGCACTGATGGAGGAGCTGCAGACCGAGGACGGCCACATCTCCACCGTGAGCTTCGGGGACTACAAGATTCCCACCATCGCAGACGTCCCCGAGCTGGTGACCGTGCTGGTGGAGGGGAGTAACGGCCCAGCACCCTATCGTAGCAAGGGCATCGGCGAGAGCGCCAACATCCCCGTAGCCGCCGCCATCGCCAACGCGGTGGCAGACGCCATCGGCGCGCCCGTCGCCAGCCTGCCGGTCACGGCGGAGAAGGTGCTGCGGGCAATGCGGTAGCCAAGGAACAGAGTCGGGTTAAGTCTCAGTCCAGACAAGCTTATGTTTGAGCGTGTTCAGGCGGTTCCAATCGAGGAGCCCCTCATGCTGCAATCGCCCTACGATGATCCCGGGAGCGATGCCCTGTTCTGCGGCGAAGTGTCTGACCTCTTTCGCGCTGCCCAGGAAAGTGTCTGTAAATGCATTCCAGTTAGATCGAGGCACCAGGAAGTCTTGCGCCCATGCGTCGGCTTGGTCTTCTGCATCCCCCCCGTTGGCTTCGCCCTTTATGGCCTGATTTGGAATCGGATCAACGAACACTCGCCGCTTGCCGTGCAGCAGGATGTGTGTTGCTGCGTGGAACAGGCCGTACCACAGGCTGGCATCGGTTTTGTGCCGCGCGTTTAGCTGTATGACAGGCTTGGCAGGGATGTCCATAAACTTATCCTCCGGCAGCCACCAGGCCGCGCTCCCTGCCGCCGCACCTGACAGCGGATCTATGAAAAGCAAGACCACACCTGAATTGAGGAACAATCCTTGCGCTTCTTCCAATAGCCCCGACAGGCCTTGTTGGGAACCGGTGAGTTCACGTACGCTGCTTAACGAATTCCTGAATTTCATCTTGCCGTATTTGGGGCATTCCGTCCTTTGCGCCTGGATCTCTCCAAGCCGCAGCCACGCCGCTATCGCCTGCCGGTTGTTATCGAAGTCCGGCGAATTGCCATAACTCACAACATCGGGGCCGTATCTGCTTTTTCCCTCTTCCGGAGACCAAAAATTATAGAACGACATCATCCGGGCCATGTTCTCGGCCCCCAGCGAGTGCTGGCTGACCGCGCCCCGCTTGACGAGTTCCTTTGCTGGAAACTCCTGGGCCCACTGCGCCAGATCCGAGTTCTCGTAGAATTCAGCCAGCTTGCGGCGGAAGGCCACTTCCATCCTGAGCCATAAATCCTTGTTAAGCCCCGTCTCTCTACCAAAAGCTGTTGCCGCGATTGAGTCAATGACTCCGAAGCCGGATATTATGTCGGAGATAAGCTCCGGCGGGCACTCGCATCGGTGGGCGAATTCCAGTGGCGATATGCCCAACGCTTCGATGTGGTCCTGCAATACCCAGCCAGTCGGCACTGCATAAGTCGGCTCGAAAGTGTTGGCTGAAGTTGCCATATTTTAATCCCAATCAATGATAATCAACGATTTCCGTGATAATGATCGCAGTTACCTGTTCCAAGTCGATTCCGCCATCGGCTCTTAGCGGGATAGGGTCATTGGCTATACGGAAAACCAACCTGGATGGGTGAACAAGGTCGATCGCATATTGACCATGCCGCTCTCCTTCGAGTTGGTGTAACCGTTCCGGGGGAGTATGAGGAATCTCTGCCAGAGAATCAGCGTTGGCAAGGGCATCAACACGCCCCATGATTGTCCGAGCCATCCGTAAGCCATAGTTGCGTTGAATGTCTCTCGCCGTTCTGAACTCCCTTTCCAGCCTTCGGTTCTGGAACGAAATCTCCACCCATGTCTCCCACAGAAACTACCGGACATCCAAAAGTGTAATCTGCCAAATCCCCCTTCCGCAAACTCATGCGGCACTGAAACCGTGTTACACAGGATATAATCGCTGGGCGATTTCGCCGCTGACAATACCCCACACCTGTGAGGTCCGGCCATGATTGATTTGCTGATTGCCAACGGGATGGTTGTTGACGGGACGGGCAGCCCCGGGTTCTTTGCCGCCGTTGCGGTGGAGGGGGACCGGGTCAGCATCCACCGGGGCGACGTGTTGGGGCTGGAGGCGGCGCGGACCATCGACGCCACCGGGTACGTTGTGTGCCCTGGGTTCGTCGACCTGCACTCCCACGCCGGGCTGACTATCCTGGGTGAGCCGCACCACGACCCCAAGGTGCGGCAGGGTGTGACCACCGAGCTGGTGGGCATCGACGGCATCTCGCACGCACCCTTCAAGACCCGCGAGGAGCTGGAGCGGTACATCTGGCTGGACTCGGGGCTGAACGGCTATCCGCCGTTGCCCGCCGACTGGCTCACCGTGGCGCAGCTGCTGGACAAGTACGACAACTCGGTGGCCATCAACATGGCCTACATCCTAGGAAACTCCCCCGTCCGCATCTGGAGCGTCGGCTGGAAAGACCGCCCGGCCACGCCCGCAGAGATGGAGGACATGAAGGCGGTGACCCGCGAGGCCATGGAGGAGGGCGCGTGGGGGCTCTCGACGGGCCTGGACTATCCGCCCGGTTCCTACGCGTCGACCGAGGAGCTGGGCGCGTTGGCCGGGGTGGCGGCCCGCATGGGCGGCCACTACCACACCCACACCCGCGCCAGCCTGCGTTCGCAGGGGCTGATGGCCCCGTGGGAGGAGGCGCTTCAGATTGGGCGTCTGGGCGACTGTCCCGTACACCTGACGCACTACCGGCAGGGTGCATCCGGCGTGGGTAGCCACCTGGACTACCTTGGGCTGGTGGAGCGGGGCCGCGACGAGGGAATGGACGTCACCTTCGACTGCTACACCTATCCCTACTCCGGCACCACGGTCACCATCGGCCTACCCCACTGGGCCAAGGACGGCGGGCCCGAGAGGCTGATGGACGCTCTGCGCGACCAGGACGACCGGCAGCGGATGAAGCGCGAGCTCTCCCGGGACCGGTTGGAAAACAACTGGCTGACCAACTTCACCCAGCCGCAGAACCAGCAGTACGACGGCCGGTTGATCACCGACATCGCGGAAATGCGCGACCAAGACCCCGAGGACGCGCTGTTCGACCTGCTGCTTGAGGAGAATCTGGGCATCTCAACCGTGGGGCTGGGCACCAACGCCCAGACGCTCTATGCCTTCGTGTCGCACCCCGCGGGGATGATCGCCAGCGACGCCATACTGTTCGGCGAGTACCCGAACCCGCGCAGCTACGGTTGCTTTCCCATAGTGCTGGCCGAGTTCGTACGGGCCGAGCAGCACCTGAAGCTGCCCGAGGCCATCCGCAAGATGACGTCATTCCCGGCCCAGCGCCTTGGACTGCCGGACCGGGGCATCCTGCGCGACGGGTTCAAGGCCGACATCGTCATATTCAACCCCAACACCGTCAAGGCCCTGGCTACCAAGGAGGACCCCAAGCAGTACCCCGTCGGCATCGACTACGTGATCGTCAACGGGCAGGTTGTCATCGACAACGGCGAAAACACCGGCATTCTGCCGGGCCGTGCCCTGCGCCGCGGCCGGGCCAGTACCTAGGGTCCGGGCCCTATTTGAACGGTTGCAAAGAGGGTAATAAGATGGTTTGGGCTGGGAAGGGAGTAGGCAAGGTGGGGTTTTGGATCTCGGTTTTGTTGGCCCTGTTCTTGGTGGCCGGCTGCTCGGGAGAGGGTGGCGACTCGGGTGGGGTGGCAGGGAGTGTCTCCAATTCATTCCAGGAAGGCGAGTCGACGTTCACCACTCACTGCTCCGTCTGCCACGGGCCAATCGGAGATGGGACGCAAACCGGGCCGCCGCTGGTGCACGTGATCTACAACCCCAACCATCACCCGGATTTCGCTTTCCACAACGCCGTGAACAACGGTGTTCCGCAACATCACTGGGTGTTCGGGGATATGGCTCCTCGCCCTGGACTGTCCGAGGGCGACGTGAACAACATCATCTGCTACGTTAGGCAGTTGCAGGTGAACGAGGAGATATACGAGGGCGAGATCCCCTGCTGAGGGCTGCTAGTGGTCGAAGATCTCGCTCAGCGGCATGCTGAACCCCGGCAGCACGTCTCCGCAGTCAAGCACATCTTCGCCGGAGAGAGTCTCCGTCGAGGCTCCGCGGCAATGAATCACCACCGAGCGGTCCACCGGGCGTACCTCCAGGGCCATGGACACTCCAAGATCGAGCCACATAGTGATCTTTTCGATCACGTCCTGCTGGGAGTCACTGGGAGAAACTATTTCGACAATCAACTCCGGGACGACCTCAAGATAACCTTGCACTCGGACGTTCAGGGGCAGCCGAACGGCGGAAATGAAAAAGACGTCGGGTTCGCGCACTGTGTCCGGGTCCCGTTCTACCAGGACGCCGCCATCCGTACCTCCGACTCGGCCCAAACGTCCAGGGCGTACATGGCTATGAAATGCAGCCAGGATATTTCCTGCTATAAACGAATGTTCCGCTCCAGCTGACACGGTTTCGTGCAACACTCCCCGGATAAGTTCGCCCTTGACCCCCTGGCTGTTGAGCCGCAGCAGGTCTTCGGCGGTCAGCAGTTTGTTCTTAGCTGTGGTCATAGTTTCACCCGATGTTCGGTGGATGGGGTTGATTTATTATACAGTCCCATACTTGCAGCTATCTTTCCAACGCCGCCAGCAGCCCGTCGAGAGCAGCGCAGTCGCGGCAGCCGCTGCCGGCTTCCGGTGGGGCAGGCAGCGCGTGGATGCGGGCGGCCTGGCGGAGAAGCGGCGGAATCAGTCGCTCGGGGTCCAGGTCCACCTCCACCACTCGGGGCCGGAAGCCGAGGACGAACCCTGCTGCGTCAATTGGGTCAGTGGAGTTGATGGTGTCGTCATCGGTGGCTGGCTCCATGTAAACCAAGGCAAGCCGGGACACCGGCGGGAAGTCCAGATGTCTTGCGATCCAGGCGTAGGCGTTGAGCTGGGCCCGGTAAACGCGGTGCTGGCTCCGGTTGTCCGGGTTGTGACGGGACGTCTTGTAATCGATGATCGCGCAGGAGCCGTCGGGGTGTCGGAAGATAGCGTCGGCCTCACCCCGGAGGGTTACGCCTGTTTTATCATCCACGGCCTGGAATTTCGACCAGTGAGGCGGGTCGATGTGACCGTCGGCGTCGCCGATTTCGGACAGCCACGGCGGCAGATGGCCCTCCCGTCCGAGGTGCCCGAGTATCACCAGTTTGGTGTAGCGGTCGATGCTGCTGAATATGCCGGGGAAGCCCTGCCAGGGCAGGGGGCGGACGTGCATCCGGATCCAGGCACAGCGGGCGCAGAAGCCGAAACCGGCGTAGCCGCCGAGCTCGGTTGCCGAGATGGTGAGAGGTGTCAAAATACGCCCTCACCCACTACCCTCCCCCCGGAGCGAGGGGGAACAAGTTCTGGCAGAGCGGTCAGTCTCCGTCGCCGTCGCCGGCGGCGCCTGCGGGCTGTGCGCCAGTTGCGGTGGGTTGGAGCGGTGCGCTGGCGGCGGCTGCAATGCCGGTTCGGGCCTCGGGCGGGAGGGCTTCCTCCCAATCGGGCAGCTGCAGGTTCTTGGTGGTAGGCAAGAACAGGATGGCGACAACGGCGAAGACGCTGAGTCCGAAAGACAGCCACAGGGAAGAAACGTAGGAGCCGGTGATATCGCGCAGGGCTCCCGCCGCCACCGGGCCCAACGCCATGCCCAAGCCAGCACCCATCATCTGCCATCCGTAAGCTGTGGCGGTGGGCGCGTCGGAGTAATACTGGCGGTTGATGATGGGGAAGGCCGTCATCTCTCCGCCCATCCCGATGCCGAACAGCACGGCGAACAGGAAGTATAGTGGTACGCTGTCGCCGGCAACGAGCAGAATCAGAATGGGGAACGTCTGCAGGGAGAAGCAGACGCCCATGACCAACTTGCTACCAATAATATCGGCGATGACGGGGGTGGCGAAACGGGTGGCGGTACTGACCACGGTGAGCGACAGGTACATCATGGCGGCCACGCCACTGGAAATGCCGTCGTCGATGGCGATGGCAACGAGCAGGATCAGAATTATGTTGTGCCCGGCACACCCCAGGCCGTGGATAGTAGCCAGGTTCCAGAACGCGGAGGTCTTCTGCACCTGCTTCAGAAAGACGCCGGTGCGCAGTTTGGCGATGGCGTTGTTCTGGAGACTGCGCACCGGTTCGTCGGCGGGCGCTCCCCATTGGGTGATTCCCCGGTCTGCTGGCTCGTTATAGAACCACTTGGTCAGGGTCAGGAGGATGAAACCACCGGCGATGCCCGGTATCCAGAAAGTTACCTGCAACCCGTACCGCTCGAACAGCAGGTACACCATCAGGATGGCCAATCCGGTGCCGAGGCCCTGCAGGGCCTGCAGTATCCCCATGGCCAGCCCCAGGTTTTTGCGGAACCAGAGGGTGACGCCGGAGACCAGAGTGACCTGGAAGGCGGCCATGCCCGCCGCCAGCACAATGCCAAAGTACAGGTAGAATTCCCACCAACTGGTCATGATGCCGGTCATGATCATGCCGAGCATGAACAGCAGCCCACCGCCCCACATCACCCTCCGCACACCGTAACGGTCGCCCAGCCATCCGCAGATAGGACTCAGCGCCGCCGACATCAGCCACTGGACGGTGAACCCGCCCGTTATGACAGTGATCGTCCCCAAGGTGAATCCCGAGAAAATGATCGGCCCTAAGGCGAATCCCGGGAAGGCGATGGTCCAGCCGAAGATGTCTTCGAGCTCCGGCACGAGTATCGCCACGGCGAAACGCATGCTGGAGCTGGTCATCCACATGATCGTAGCGACGCCGACGATGACCCAAGCGTAGTGGACGCGCTTGTTACCGACAACCAGGCCTTCGGGCCGCATTCCGAAACCGAACATCAAGCACCGCTTTCCAGGTGGATGCCGAGGAGATGGCCCATTCTAACCCCAGCGGCCCGAATGTTTCAATGATGTTACACGGCGGCGCTGGCCAGGGATGACTAACCTGACTGCCGGAATCTCTCCGACAGGTCACGCAAAATAACCTCCGCTCCCTCGCAGATTTCCCTCATCACATCGGCGGCGGGGCGGATGGCGTTGATGTGGCCAGCTCCCTGTCCCATATAAACCGCCGATACCTCGGTATCCCCACTGGCGCGGGCGGCGGCTACGTCGGAGGTCAGCTCCTCGCGGTGGGCCAGGATCTCGGCGTCGCGGCCGTCCCACTCCCGCACGAGGCGGTTGCGGTAGACGCGCCCGGCGATGCCGTCGGGCCAGGGCCGGGCGCCCAGCAGGTCGTAGAGACGGGTGAAGGTGGTGTCCTGCCCGTCGGAGAGCACGACCTGCTCCTTGAACGAATCGGGGACCTCGACGGCCTCGGGAGTCGCGAGCATAGCGGTGCCCAGGGATGCGCCGTCGGCGCCCGCGCCCAGCACACCGGCGAGGGCGCGGCCGGTGGTAATGCCGCCAGCGGCCAGCACGGGCATGTCGGGGTAGCGCTCCACGAGCTCGACCAGCAGGGGCAGCAAGTTCATGTCGCCTGTGTGGCCCCCGGCCTCGTTGCCCTGGGCCAGCAGCACGTCGGCCCCGGCGTCGACGGCCTGCCGCGCCAGCTCCAGCGACTGCACCTGGCAGATGGCGACGGCTCCGGCGTCCTTGGCCCGGGCCACCCATGGGCCGGGGTCTGCAAAAGAGAAGATGAACACTGGCACCCGCTCATCGAGGGCAATTTCGATGTTGGTAGTGTCGTATTCGATCAGCTGGTTGATGAAGCCCACGCCGAAGGGCCGGTCCGTCTGGCCGCGGACGTACGCTATCTGTTCCCGCAGCCACTCGGGGCCAAGATCGTTGGTGCCGCCGAAGGTGCCGAGTCCGCCGGCCAGGGATACCGCAGCCGCCAGCCGGCCGCCGCTGTGGTTGCTCATGGGCGCGGACATTACCGGGTAGTCGAGGCCGAGAAGTGTGGAGAGGCGGGTTCGTAGCATGGTGGGTCAACTCCAAATATCAATTGAGTGCCGTAGATAAGCGCCATTGAGTGAAATTGGGCCTTGAACTAATCAATTTTACTATTGATTGTGCGTGTGCATTTCTCCGTCCTCAAACAATATGCACAGACATTTGGGGCCGAAAAGACCAATGTGTCAGTGAATGTTCGAGATTCCCGTTTTCCAACGATCATTTTTGGCTTCTTTGTCTGGTTCTTTCTTTTGGGTTTAAGTAAAGACTACTACACAGCGAGGACTGTGGGTTTGCCATATCCTGCTCAATGGTGATTAAAAGCAGCTGATTGTTGAGGGTTTCAAGGTGGATGGTCTTACTTTTACGGCCGAACTGACAGACGCAATAGCATGGCCAATAATTTCGATAATTGCATTGGCATTGCTAGTCTTGGTCTTCAGAGTCCCTATTTCAACAATGATAAAAAATATCAAAAGTATTCGGCATGGGTCCACTTCCATCGATGTAATGGATAACGAATATATGGCAGCACTTATCGGGATTGTTAAAAGAGACTACGCGAAAAGGCACGAGCAACCAGAATGGGTTGAACAAGCCAACCAGGCCGAGATGCCTAAACAAGAAGAAGAACCTGAATTCAGAAAGCGAGACGCGGAGCCTAATATGGTTGTGGAGACCGGAGGTGCAGAGAGGGCTGTACGCGCGGAACAAGTTCAACGGGTCGACCAAGTTGATTCAATTGGCCTCGGCGAAGAGATTGTTGGCCTTAACCCCGTTGCTACTGTAATAGAGGCTTGGAGCAGATTAGAGCGCGAGGCAAGATCTATATTGCAGGACCGTAAAGTCGTATCAATTCCAAGTGGAGGACCTCATCTCCTAGTCGCGTTGAGGAGAGAGGGGCTGTTAGTTGATGAATTCTATGAACTTGCTAGAGAATTATGGAGAACTAGGCGGAGAGTCGTTGGTGAAACAGAATTAGACTGGACACCAGAGGAAGCCAACTCCTACGTACTGTCTGTTGAATTTGCAATAGTCATGCTACGAGCCTACGATGCAGGAACGTCGTAGAGGGTTTGTTGTTGCTGATCGCTGACAATGGAAACGGCCAAACAATAGGATATATGAACTAACAGAGCTGTGGTCGACGGCAACTTAGTTAAGAGTACAGGCCAGTAGTTCTGAGATCCAATAACTACAGATCCACCAGCAACCCGGGGTTTAGCACGCCGTTGGGGTCCACCGCCCGCTTGGCGGCTCGTAACGCCGCGGCGAAAAGCTCGGGGCGCTGTTGATCGTACCAGGGGCGGTGCAGGCGGCCCACTGCGTGGTGGTGGGTGATGGTGCCTCCGGCGGCCATGATGGCGTCGGACGCCGCCTGCTTGATCTCAGCGTACATCTCCAGCTCGGCGCCGCGTCGCCCCATGCCCTCCCAGGTGTAGTAGGGCGCTGGGCCGTCGGGGTAGACGTGGGTGAAGCGGCAGGAGACTGACCCGCCCCCGCAGACGCGGTCGAGGGCTTGCTGCAGGGCGCCGCGGACCATCTCGTCCATTGCGGGCCAACGCTCCCAGGTGATCGCAGTCTCGAGGGTCTCGGCAACCAGGCCAAGGCCGGTGGTGATGTTGCGCTGGTAGGGAGCGCCGAGGAAGGCGTTGCGCCAGGCTCCGACCGCTCCCTGGCGGCCGGTGTCGCCGGACGATGATTCGTCGCTGCGGGTGTCGGGCGACGAGATGCGGATGTCCGCCTCGTCGATCGTGCCGCCGGCGTCGCGGGCAATGGCGACGGCCTGGCGGATGTTGTCGTCCTGGGGCAGCTCGTTGGATTCGAAGCCGAGAATTAGCAGGGCGCGGGTGCCGTCCATACCGGCAGCTGCGGCGGCCTCGCCCGGATCGAGCAGGCGGCAGTTGGCGGGCCAGAGCTTGGCTTGCACGACGTGGCGGGCGGCCTCGGACCCGGCGGCGAGGGTGGGGTAGGTAACTCCCGCCGATGCGCGGTACTGGGGCCGGGCCTGGATGCGCATCCAGGCCTCCGTGATGATGCCCAGGATGCCCTCGCTGCCGATGGCCATGCGGTCGGGGCTGGGGCCGGCGCCGCTGCCGGGCAAACGCCGCGACTCCCAGACGCCGGCCGGGGTGACCATCCGCACCGACTCGACGAAGTCGTCGATGTGGGTGTGATTGGTGGCGTAGTGGCCGCCGGAGCGAGTGGCAATCCAGCCGCCCAGCGAGGAGAACTCGAAGCTCTGCGGGTAGTGCCGCAGGGTGAAGCCGTGGGGGCGAAGCTGAGCCTCCAGCCCCGGCCCGTAGGCGCCCGCCTGGATGCGTGCCGCGCGGGAGATGTCGTCGACCTCCAGCACTTGGTCCAGCGCGGAGAGGTCGATGGTGACGATGCCGTCGTAGTCATCGGGCGGCTCGAAACCGGCGACGGTTGAGCTGCCGCCGCCGTAGGGGATGGCCGCGTAACCCGACGAGGAACACCAGTCCAGCACCGCCGTGACCTCGTCCTCGGTGGTCGGGCGGGCCACGACGTCGGGCGGGTTGGGAAACCGGAGGTTGTAGGCGCGGATGCGGTCGCGGAAGCTGCGGCCGTAGGTGTGGACGGCGCGGTCGTGGTCGTCGTCGGCGCAGATGCCAGCCAGTGCCGACGGCGGGCTGATGCGAGGAGCCCTGAGGCGCAGGTCCTCAGCGCGGGGCGGCATCACTGGCTCGACGGGGACGCCGTAGCGCTGCGACAGCCGGGCGGCGGCCTCGCGCACCTGCTGCCCGGTGGGTTCGTCCTGCTCCAGCCCCCAGGCCCAGAAACTTCTGCGGCTCACGGTATGCTCCTCCGTACGGCCGCCTATCCACCGGGGCGAAGGCGGCGCAGTTCCTCTTCCATCTGGCGAATTCTGGCCCGTTCCGCTTCCAACGCATTTTCAGCGGCGGCGCGGGCCTCGCGCTCGGCTTGCAGAGCTGCCCGTTCCTGGCGCCAGTTTTCCAGGTAGGCGCCGGTCGCGGGGTCATAGAATCGGGGCCAGCCTTCGTCCCGGGCGAGGCTGAGTTCCAGCACCTCGCTATAGCCCTTTAGTATCCCGTCGGGTTCGGTGGTCAGCTCGATGGGCTGGTACTCGCCGCCAACCAGTTGCAGGCCGTTCAGCGCAAAGCCGTAGTATCTGCCGCCGGTAGGATCGAACCGCCAGAGCTCGGGCACGCCGATGCGCTGGTATATGCCGGGCTTGTTGTTGACGTCGACTCGTCTGGTGCTTTCCGAGGCTATTTCCAGCGCCCAGTCAGGGACCTTGCCGACCTCCCAGGGCAGGTAAATCCTGCGGGGGCGGATGGCCTCGGCGTCGACCCCAAAAGCGATGTAAACATCCGGGGCCACCCGGACGTTGAGGTTGCCGGGGTCATAGCAAATGTTGGTGTCGGAATCGATGAAGACATCGGGGCGTCTGTTGAAGTCGGCGAAATGGGCATACAGCAAGGCCATCACTTCGTGGATTTCCCTGCTTTGTCCCATGTGGTCGGGCGGTACTTCCTTCTCGCGGGCATCGAACTCAAGACTGGCATAGTCGATCGGCCCACCTTTCCGGTAGGGCAGCATCTTGTACTTTCCTGCAGTCTTTCGGAGAGCCATCAAGGAGCCTCTGGCCGACGCTACGCCACCCGTGTGGCGTGGCACAGCTTCACTTGGCATTCGGCCCTGATTTTAACACGGTCGTACGCGCGTACTATTGGGCCAGCATCCAGTTCAGGGCCTGCGTTTGCCCTAGTCCACCATATTGAAGCGCTCTGACTCCGGCGGCTGGGCCCACAGCTCGTTGGCACCGGCCATGGCGACGGCGCGCTCGGGGCTGGCACGCCATGCGTCGTAGATATCGTTGCTGTCCCAGGTGACCAGGGTGGAGATCTTGGTCGGGTCGCTCAAGGAGATCAGGGTCTGGCGGCTGCCGAAACCGGGGGCCTTGCTCTGGGCCAGACCGTTGCCGTCCAGGAGCGTCCTGGCTTCCTCGACCTTGTCCGGCTTGGCCCAGTGGTGCGTCAGTACACCTATCATCTAGTCGTCTCCAATTTTAGTGATTAAAAACAAAGAACGCAGTGTCCAATTTGCGAAGACCCTGCGTTCGCTGCAGCCTTCCTGGTCCGTTAGTCCGGGTCGCGGCGGACGCCGAGGAGTCGGGCCGTGGCGAAGGCCAGCGCGGCCACAATCACGCTGAATACAGCACCCATCTTGCCCGGGTCCAGGAATTCCAGTCCCGCGGGGGTGTTGTAGGCCTTGTTGGCCACGAACAGCGCCACGGTCAGGCCCAGTCCGGCGATCATGCCGGCCACCATGAGGTGCCTCAGGCTCATTCCCTCTGGCAGCGGGAATCCCAGCCGCGAGACGATGACGGAGAACAGTGAGACGCCCACGGTCTTGCCCACGATCAGCGACACCAGCACCATCAGCGTGACTGAGTTGATGTTGCCGAAGGCGACGCCGGCGTTGGCCCAGGCGAAGAAGAACAGGCCGAAATCCACCGGCAGCTTGAGGTGATGCTCGAACTGTTCCAGCGTGCCCATCGCGTGTCCGTGCGCTCCGCTGGCGTGGTCGTGGGCCGTGGAGTCCTCATCTTTGTGCTTCGCATGCTCCCCGGATTCATCGCCCTCGTTTTCCGGCACGTGCAGCGCGGGGAGGAATGGCACGATCACCACCAGTGCCAGGGCCGGTTCCACCCCTGCCTTGACCAGACCCACCCAGCTCATACCGCCGGCAATCAGGATGTATACCGGCCACCAGGTAATGCCGGCCTTGCGGATGGCCAAGGCGGTTACTACGCCTCCGGCGGTCAGTAGCAGCCACAGGGGCTGCACGTCCGACGAGTAGAAGACCGCGATGATGACCAGCCCGATGGCATCGTCGGCCACCGCCAGCAGGAGCAGGAAGTTCACCGCCGGGTGCCGGTTGCCGAATATCACCCTCGCCACCAGCCAAGCCAGCGCGATGTCTGTGGCAGTCGGGATTGCCCAGCCGTTGGCCACGGCACCGAAGTCGTCGCTGCCACCGTAGAACACGATGGCCAGCAGGAGGAAAAGACCGACTGGGCCGAACACGCCGCCCAGGGTCCCCATCAGCGGGTTGATGGCCTTGGGGATGGGGTTCAGCGCGCCGCCGGGCAGAATGGACTCGGTGATTTCCTTGGCCGCAATGCCGAAGAAGAAGACCATGAACACTTCGTTGACCAGGAAGTGTACGGTTACATGCTTGCCGAAGATGTAGAAGTCGTTGGCGTCGTGCCCGTGGTCATCGACGTAGGGACCCTGTCCGAAGTTCCAGAAATCGAACTCCACCACATCGTGATAGCTGGAGAAGTCGATATTGGCCCACACCAACCCGGCTACCACGCCGAGAATGAGCGGGATGGAGTATTCCTGGAGAAAGGCTATGTACCGGCGCAATTGGTCCACAGGTGATTCTCGAACCTGAAACCTGGGTCGCTTCAGTCCCGACGCCGAGCGGCGGGCCGTAAACGCCGCCGATTATACCATCGGATTCAACTCTGCCCAATCTTTGGGGCTGGAATTTACAGAGTGCGGAGAATTCTCTCGATCTACTCTCTTCCCTGCTGCAGGACCGCATGATTGTTCAAAATCTGGGAATGGAACGACGTGGGAGTTTCGGGCCAGGGGAAAAGGTCGACTCGAAAGGGCAGGTCGCTGCCCTCAAACGCCTCTCGCAAAGCGTTCAACTGGGACGCGTGTCCCGGCTCGGTGAACGCCACCAGATCCAGGTCTGAGTAAGGCCGGGCGTTGCCCTTTACGCGCGAGCCGTAGGCCCACACCGCCACGCCGGGTAGATGGGCCTTCAGCAGGTCCTGCACGAGGCTCAGGTGGGCTGGGGGCAGGTCAATTGACGCGCTGGCCCCGGCGCCGTGCCCTACTCCCATGCTTCCCCCGTAATGACCCGGTAGAGGGCGATGGCGTCGGCGATGAAGTCGTCTACCCGGGCCAGGGCTGCCTTGGCCTTCTCTCCACTGTAATCGTGGGCGGTCCCGATGCGGAGATTAACGTATTCCATCCAGTGCTCTACTGGCGAGTCCAGAAGTCCGATTTCCCCGGCGGTACGGATGATGGTCCTTGGAGACCCGGATATGGTGGGGAATCCCATCTCTTCGATGAGGTAGCGGCGCAGTGTCTTCCACACGGTATCGTAGCAGACTTCAAATCGCTGGATGACTGATTCGTCGATCCCCTCGTGAATCAGTTGCGGCAAGTCCAACGGCAGCTGCTTGCGGTTGGCATTCTGAAGTTCGAGGTTTCTCAGCGACCGCTTGAAATTGTCATAGTCAATCATGGTCATGGTCGCTACTCCGCCGCGCGGTGGATTGTCCTTTTTGAGGATACCCAGCCGTGCCGCGGCCCGCAATCAGATTGACAAGATTGGGGGCGTTTTGCTACCATCGCCGCAGCCTGGAGCGGAGTGTGTCAGGCGTTTTTTTCGCCTGCCATGGTGCGGCGGAGCCTTATCTCGGGGCTTACTCCGGCTTGCGGCCGGAGAGGAGGAACCAAGGGCAGTGGCTTTCGTTACTGGACTCAAATGCCGCGAGTGCGGGCGCGAACAGCCCGCCGATCCCCTGAATGTCTGCGAATTCTGTTTCGGCCCGCTGGAAGTGGTCTACGACTACGCCACTATCTCCGAGGTGGTCAGCCGGGACCGCATCTCCGCCGGGCCCTTGAGCATCTGGCGCTACGCCGACCTGTTGCCCGCCGACAGCGAAAACCGTGTGGATATCATGGCGGGGTTTACGCCGCTGCTCAAGGCTGACAACCTGGGTAAGCGGCTGGGCCTGAACAATCTGTATATCAAGAACGACAGCGTCAACCCGTCGTTCTCTTTCAAAGACCGCGTGGTTTCGGTGGCGGCCACCAAGGCCGTAGAGTTCGGTTTCGAGACGATTTCCTGCGCCTCCACCGGCAACCTGGCCTGCAGTGTCGCTGCGCATGCCGCCCGGGCCGGTATGCGGGCAGTGGTGTTCATTCCCTCCGACCTGGAGCGCGGCAAGATTATCGGCGCGGCCATCTACGGGCCGACGCTGGTGGCTGTGGACGGCACCTACGATCAGGTCAACCGCCTGTGCAGCGAGCTGGCGGACAACGACGACTACAATTGGGCGTTCGTCAACATCAACATGCGCCCCTATTACGCGGAAGGCAGCAAGACGCTGGGCTACGAAGTAGCGGAACAGCTGGGGTGGCGCGTGCCCGACCACGTGGTTGTGCCCTCGGCATCGGGGGCCATGTTCACCAAGATATGGAAGGGCCTTAATGAGTTGGCCTGCCTGGGCCTGCTCGACGGTGTTGAGGCCAGTTCTTTCGGCCCCGACCAGAACACGGTGCATCACCCGGCGGTCACTACCCGGATGCACATGGCGCAGGCCGAAGGCTGCTCGCCCATCGTGAGCGCCTGGGACAAAGACGAGGCGCGCATCACCCCGGTGCGGCCCGACAGCCTGGCCAAGTCGCTGGCCATCGGCAACCCGGCCGACGGCATATACTCGCTGCGGGTGATTAACAACTCAGGTGGCTCGGCTTATGCTGTTCCCGAGGACCGGATTGTCAGCGGGATCCGCCTGCTGGCTGAAACCGAAGGCATCTTCACCGAGACGGCCGGCGGCGTTACCGTGTCGGCCCTGGCCCATCTGGCGGAACAGGGAGCGATAGGCGCAGATGAGTTGACCGTGGTCTACATCACCGGCAACGGGCTGAAGACCCAGGAGGCCGTTGAGGACGAGGTGGTGCATCCGCTGAAGATCAAGCCCACGATCACGTCCTTCGAGGCGGCGCTCAACGGCTAGGCAGCCGTTAAGAGATTGAAGATGACCACCAGCGCGAATCCTGCTCTAACGCCGACCAACTCCGATACCTCTCCATCTGAACTGTCAGAGATATGGCGTGTCATAGGACGCTTGGAAGCTACAACCAATGCTTTGCTCGACGGTCAGCAAGAATTGAAGCAAGGACAACGTGAATTGAACCGGCGCATTGACAGGATGTTTTATGGGAGTTGGCGGGGCTTTGCTGGTAGCTGTGTTCGCCAACCGTTTTATTGGGGGCTGGATCGTTCTCAAGGATGAAAGCCTCTTCAGGCAACTGGCAATTGGACCGATTCCCGCAGTTCTCATTACCAACTAACTGGGAGGAGTTTCC
The DNA here is from genome assembly GCA_965262865.1 of Dehalococcoidia bacterium. Classification (GTDB taxonomy): domain Bacteria; phylum Chloroflexota; class Dehalococcoidia; order Lucifugimonadales; family UBA3495; genus VXOI01. The sequence continues at coordinate 1,909,048 of OZ253565.1, read as the reverse complement.
CTGATGAGCGTCGTGGTTCGAATTCCCACCCCGCTGCGGCGGATGACCAACGGGCTGGACAAAGTGCAAGTGGAGTCCAGCAACCTGGCAGCCATGGTCGATGAACTGGAGGGTTCCTACCCGGGATTCAAAGACCGCCTGCTGGATGAAAACGGGGAGCTGCGCTATTTCGTCAACATCTACCTGAACGGCGAGGACGTCCGGTTCCTGGACGGTTTGGACACTGCCACGAGTTCCGGGGACGAGGTCAGCATCGTCCCGGCTGTGGCTGGCGGCCGTTAAGCGCCGAATTCGCTGAACACAGATCTCGCCCCGTGGCATTGAGGGTGCGGGCAATGTGTATCCGAGCCTGAGTCAAAGGGGCGGATGATATATTCCGCCCTTTTCTACGTTCCCCGTTCCTGCAGCCAGCGCAGTTTCTGCTCCTGTCGCGCGGTCTCGTCGGTTGGGCGATAGCGGCCGAGGAATTCGCGGCTGAAGGTCTGGAACCGGTCTTCCAGAACAGCCTCGCGTATCCGCTCCATCAGGCGCAGCACAAAACGCAGATTGTGGGTTGATGCCAGCCGCAGCCCCAGGATCTCTTTGGCGCGGAACAGGTGGTGGACATAGGCGGCGGAATAGTTGGCGCAGGCGTAACAGTCGCACTCCTCGTCAACGGGGCCGTGCTGCTCTGCGTAACGCCGTTTGGTAACGTCGACCCGGCCGTCGAGCGTGAACATGGCGCCGTTGCGGGCCACGCGGGTGGGCAGGGCGCAATCGAACATGTCAATGCCACGCGCCACGCCCTCCACCAGGTCCTCGGGTGAGCCGACGCCCATCAGGTAGCGGGGCTTGTCCTGCGGCAGCCGGGCCGCGACCTGCCCAGTGAAGCCGTATAGCTGCTCCTTGTCCTCGCCCACGGCCAATCCTCCCACTGCGTAACCGTCGAAAGGGATGGCGGTGATGGCTTCGGTTGACTCGTCGCGCAGGTGAGAGAAAGTTCCGCCCTGCACGATGCCGAAAAGCGCCTGCCCCGGCCAAGCGCCGGACTCGCGGTGCACCCGGTGGCACTCGGCGGCCCAGCGGTGGGTGCGTTCCATGGCCTGCCTCACCTGCCTCTCGGTGGCCCCGTAGGCGATGCACTGGTCGAAGCACATGATGATGTCGGCACCCAGCCCCACCTGGTTCATGGTCGCCCGCGCGGGCGTGAAGTTATGCTCGCTGCCGTCGAGGTGGGACCGGAAGCGGATGCCCTCGTCAGTGACCTTGCGCAGCGAACCCATGCTGAAGGCCTGGAAGCCGCCGCTGTCGGTCAGAATGGGTCCGGGCCAGCGCATGAATCCATGCAGCCCGCCCAGCGAGTTCACGGTCTGGACTCCGGGCCTCAGGTAGAGGTGGTAGGCGTTGCTCAACACGACCTGCCCGCCGACGTCCGCCACTTCCTCGGGCGTCAGGCCCTTGACCGTCGCCTGCGTCGCCACCGGCATGAACAGCGGCGTCGGCGCAGGTCCGTGAGGCGTGTGAATCTCTCCGGCGCGGGCCGGCCCGTTGGTGTGCTGCAGCTGGAAAGAGAAGGCGGAGGCAGTCATTTCAGCTATCCGATACTCGGGTTTTGCTTTATCATCCCTTAATTCCGTTCAAGTATATCCCAGTGCAGTTATGACCGAATTCCTGACAAGCCTCAGCTCTGGCCAGCCGTTGCTGTGGGCGGTTTTCGTTTTGGGCGTGATGGCCGTCGCCGCGCTCTCCCTCTCTGTGTTCTGGGGCGGGATTTTCCGGGCTGTTGACGTGTTGCGGGGAGGGCGGAAGCGGTCCGACGGGGACGATGTACTTTCCTAACGCTGACGTTGTCATCCACCCGGCCCTCCTCGTTTTTCTAGGCGTGATTGTGGGGATGCTCGGCGGCTTTTTCGGGGTGGGCGGTGGATTCCTCATCACGGGCGGTCTGCTGGTATTCGGCGTGCCCCCGGTGTACGCGGTGGGCACCGGCCTGACGCTGGTGATGGGCACCTCCATCATCAACACTCTGAAGCACCGGAACCTGGGCAACGTCGATTTCAAGATGGGCGCCCTGATGGTGACCGGCACAATCCCGGCCATTTTCCTTGCGGAGTGGGTGAACGGGACACTGGAGGCCGCTGGCATCGCCGGCCCCGTGATCCGCTACATCTACGTGGGATTCCTGGCGTCGCTCGGACTGTTCATCCTCTACGATTTCTGGCGAACGTGGCTTAAACGAGGGAGGCACACGGGAGGAGGAGAGGAGATCACCACTGCCGGACTTACGGAGCGGGTGCGTTCGCTACGCATACCGCCGCACCGTGTCGGCATCCCGGGCGTCGGCGGCATCTCCACCTACGTGGCCCTGCCGGTCTCTGGCATCGACCGCATATCGGTCTTTGTGCCAATCGGCATCGGTTTCGGCATCGGTTTCATCGCCGGCCTGCTCGGGGCGGGCGGCGGTTTCATCCTGATGCCGGTGCTCATCTACGTTCTGGGCATTCCCACAACGATCGCCATCGGTACCGACCTTTTCCAGATCATCATTACCGGGTCGGTGGGATCGTTCGCCTACGCCCTGTCCTACCGGGTGGACCCGCTGATGGCGGTACTGATGCTGGCGGCAGCGTCAATTGGCTCGCAACTCGGGGCCAGCGCTACGCAGAGGGTGGATCCGTCGCGCATCCGGTTCTTATATGGGTTGTTGATCCTGACCGGAGCCGTGGCCGTAGCGCTGGAGGAAGTGTCGCAGGCGGTGCCGGGCGCAGAGGCGCTGTCCACCGTAGCGTCCGTGGTGTTGTTGGGCAGCGGAGGCGGCATGTGCATCGTGCTGCTGGTGATGATGGCAAGGTCGCGGGAGCGCAGGAGGGGTGGAGGCGGGCACTGAGTCTGAACTCTGATTTATGTGATTTTTGGGAATGGTCCGGTTAAATCCTCTGTCGGCGATTCGGTTGACCGACGGGTTACCGGAACCAATCTTATGGTTACAAGGGCTTTTGCAATAAACTTAGGTATGCTCCAGAATGAAACGCAAAAAGAACACTATGAGTACTAGGAGGAAGGGACGGTGCCAGAGGCTACAGTCATAGTTTGGGACGCAATTTCGGGGAAAGGTGTACCACACGCCGAAGTTTCCATCGAGCAGCCTAATGGCACACGGTACACCGACCGCACAAGGGAAGGCGGGGAAGTTCGGATGCATCCCTACTGCATTGAGAAGGGAATGGCAGTCAGCATATTAGCTGAAGGTTACGTTCCACTTACAGTCGATGCGGAGAAAACTGACTGGAGAAAGCCTGATCCAATTCGGTTCCTCATTAAGCCGATCGACGAGGAATTGAACTGGGTTACCATCACGAAGTGGCACGGGATTCAGATTCCAGGAATTCAGGGCACAATGCAATTTGTAAACCGTGATATGTGGGTGGAGATAGCTTCAGGTGATAGCAATGCGCTACGACTCGACTACGGCAATTGCAGATGTCCTGTTGAGCTGGAGAAACCAATCCAAATCAGTGATGTGTTCGGATACGAAACCCACATTACGTTCCACCATATTCAACATGGTCTGTACGCCTCTTTCTCCTACACTCCGCCGAAACCTCATGACTGCGGAGTGTAGACGATGGCCTCTGAAAGCACAGAACATCAGCTTGGTCGATTAGATGAAGGTCAGCGCCAACATGCCCAGCGAATGGATCGAATGGACATGAGGACTGACCGATTAGAGGCAAAACTCGATAAACTGGTCTGGATAGGGATCGGAGTGTTGGTATCCTTGCTGGGCGTTTTGGCGGCAACCCTCGTGGGAGTCTTTGTGGACTAGGAATATTTGGTTAATTGGAAGCCTTTCATACAGAGATGGTGCGAAGCGCAATACTCCCTAACCCACTACGTTTGATTCAAAGTGTTGTTACCCAAGTCTAAAACAAACGAAGCACAGTTCAGACTACCCCGTCAGATCCCGCACTGTGCGCTCCACCAGCTCCCAGGGCACGTCCTGCCGGACTACCGAGCGGCCCACGTCCTCGAGCATGACCCAGCGGTTGGTGCCCGACTGCACCTTCTTGTCCAGCGACATTGCCGTCAGCACGTCCTCGGCCGGGACGCCGGGGGCGCTGATGGGCAGGTTGAAGCGCTCCAGTAGCCGCTGCTGCCGGTCGACGATGGCCGGTGACATCAGGCCCATCTCGGCAGCCATGCGGGCGGCGCCCATCATGCCCACCGACACGCCCTCGCCGTGCAGGAAGCGGCCGTACTCGGTGGAAGACTCCAGCGCGTGGCCGATGGTGTGGCCGTAGTTCAGTAGGATGCGGACGCCCAGCGTCTCTCGTTCGTCCTGGCTGACCACCTCGGCCTTGATGGCCATGCTGCGGCGGATTACCTCGGCGGAGATCTCGGGGTCCACGTCCATCAACGCCTCGGCGTGCTCCTCGAACACGTCCACCAGCTCGGCGTCGAGGATGAAGCCGTGCTTGATGGCCTCGGCCCAGCCCTCGGCCAGTTCCCGCTTGCCCAGGGTGGACAGCGCAGAGGCATCGGCGAAGACGCCCTTGGGCTGGTAGAAGGCGCCTACGAGGTTTTTGGCCATGGGCAGGTTGATGGCCACCTTGCCGCCGATGGAGGCGTCGACCATGGCGGCCATGCTGGTGGGCACCTGCACGAAGGCCATTCCCCGCAGGAAGGTGGCTGCGACGAATCCGCCCAGGTCGCCGGCCACTCCCCCACCGACGCTGACGATGGTGTGCCCCCGCTCGGCCCGGCGCTCGGCCAGCCAGTGATAGATGGCTTGGGCCAGCTCGAAACTCTTGCTGGACTCGCCAGCAGGGATGATGAAGCAGTGGGCCGGGATGCCCGCCGCCTGCAACGCCCGCTGCACACGTCGCCCGTAGGGGTTCATCACGTTGTCGTCGGTGATGATGTAGGCCGCGCCCCGGACGCCCACGTCCGCAAGCCGCTCGCCCAGGTCGTCCAAAATATCCCACCCCGCAACAACAGGGTACGAGCCTCCCGAGTGATGTACCGTGGCGGCCAGGTTGGGGTCGGTAGCTTGGGCGTCTGGCATGATGGTCGCTCCGTTTATCGAATAGCTGTTACCGCATGCTCTCCATATTGGCTGTGCCTAGTTTGGTAGAGCAGGAAGGGATCAATTTACCTTGGATGATAACAATTCAGCCCACGACTCCGGCATGTCTGTCGTGAGTTCTCTCAACGACGAATCGTAGAATTCAGAGCTTTCATCTTGGCTTCGCAAGTCAAATACACGATAGTCCAGGTCGTCGCTGTGAAAGCGCAGAAATTCCTGGGCTTTTAGGGCTTGGGCATTATCGTCTTGCGATTCGATGACTACACGCAACAGTCCGATGCCGGGCTGATGCTGCTCTCGAGTATCCACGGACAACGCTGCTATTTTTTGGGCTTTTTCAAGAGGCTCGGCGACATTAAGGTCCGCCGTCACAACATTTACGTCGTATGAATTCCCATTGCGCCCCACGGACCAATGAAAGTCTATTGGCCAGTTTGATACAGTGGCGCCGGCAAGTGGGTACGAACGCTCCAACAAGTCGAGTATCTCTAGCTCGCGATACTTGCGAGCGACTCTAGACTTGAGGCGAGGACCGAAAGAACCTAGTCGGCGTTGGGAAACCCGCATATGTGGTACCACAGTATGCATTGCGAGAACAACCTTCGCCATCTCAGTGATACCGTCGTATAAATCGCCCTCTGCTAGTGAAACCTTAACTAGGCCCTCGTCAAAGTCTATCTCGAGACCGTGCGTACGCCCCAAATCCTCGAGAAGCTTGAATGCTGGTGTCCGCTGTTCGTCTTGTCCCAACGAGAATAGCAGCCCCGCTATTGACCCAGCGTCGTCAATGGTGGCGCGCCCCTCTTCCACTGCCACGGTAAGTTCTACGGGATCACCTGCACCATCCCAAAAGGGAAGCCGCACAAGGCATTCACCGGAATCGAGTGGAATCACCCGAGTCCAATCAGAAAGTCCGCCCCGGATACTTTCCAAGATAATCTGACAATTCATTCTGTTCACTAATATCTAGTAGAATTGAGCGTCAACTGAAAGGGGCCCAATTGAATGTCAAGAATAGCGCAGAATCGGTCTATGAAATTAACCAAGTGCTCGTCATTTGAACAGTCCAATTCATAGGCATAGGAGCTTTTCCCTTCAGCCAACGGGAATGCGACTGAAGGAAAGTGCATATGACCATCAGGCAAAGAATGGCGACACCCAGGATTCCGATGGCCTTCATGGGTGTGCAAGGCGCGCATTTTGACAGACTGGTGGTGTAACTCTGCTATCAAGTCGCCTCCCTTCCGTCTGTACGCCCTCAGCAAGACAACATTGCCATCGTCTGATTCCAATTGCAGTTCATAAATTTCTTTTTGCCTAAAACTACGTCGGGATCGTCCTTTTCCACTAGCCTGGAGATCTCGGACAATCCGCATAGGCAAATGAACGAGCCGCTCAACCTCAAAGTCTGGAGAATCACCTTTTGGTAGATATTGATCGACGTCGCAGGACATTTACGCCTCAGGATACCCCATCCCACACAGCCCCGCGATCTCCGCCGCCACGCCCTTAGCCGTCAGCGCGTCGGTGTCGACGGTGTGGTGCGCCTGCGCGTAGGCCGGGGTGCGTTGCGCCAGCAGCTCGGCGATGCGCGCCTCCGGGTCGTCCACCGCCAGCAGCGGACGGATGGGCCCGCCGGCATCCTCCTCGCGCACACGCCGCAGAATTTCGGCGGGGCTGGCCGACAGGAAGAACACCCGCCCGCCCGCAAGCATGACGTCCCGGTTCTCCGCGCTGACGAAAGCTCCTCCGCCCGAGGGGATGACCTGCCGCTCCCCGGCACACAGGTCGGTGATGACCTGCCGCTCCAGCTCGCGGAACGCCGGCTCCCCGTCCTCGCTGAAGATTCGGTGGATGGGCTTGTCCGCCCGCTCCACTATCACGTCGTCGGCATCAACCAGTGTCCAGCCGGTACGCTTGGCCAGCGCCCGGCCTACACTGGTTTTGCCCGAGGCCATGAAGCCCACCAGGATGATGTTGCGCGGCAGCTCGGCCATGTTGGTTCGCCGACCGCCCTCAGTCCGGCAGGCGGGTCAGGTGCATCCGCGAGCCCAGGCTTGTGTCGGTGTCGAAGTAGAGCACCTGCTGCCCGATGGAGTTGGTGGCGGGGGCCTCGGCGATGAACTGTAGGCCACGGTGCTGGCATTCGGGCATGCAAGTCGGTATGTCGCCCACCACGTAACCCACATGGTCCATCAGGTGGACATCCGCTGGAATCGTCGCCGGATCGCCCGGCTCGATCAGTTCCACCTGCACCTGGCCGAAGTTTACGAACGCGTTGCGCCCACCTCGCCGCGACACTCCGCCGCCTACGTGGGTGCCCGAGAACCGCTGCACATACCAATCGATGGCCGCGTCCAGGTCCCGGACCAGGTAGCCGGCGTGGACGATGCGCTCCACCTCCAGGCCTGTGCCGTCGGCGCCCAATGCCGCAGGCGCCAACTGCGTCAGGTGTACCAGCGTCCCGTTGGTCGTCTCGGCGTCTAGGTAAAAGACCTGGTGGCCGAAGACGTTGACGAAGGGCTCGTCGCTGGCCATGGCGAAGCCGCGGGCCTTCAGGTTGTCGACGGTCTGCTCGATGCTCTCAACCACGTAGCCGACATGGTGCATGTCCAGCACCTTGCTGCCGACGCCCGACTTGTCCTCAGGTTCGATGATCTCCGCCTCGGCCTGTCCGAAGCGCAGGTAGGCGTTGCGTCCCCCGCTGGGCACGGCGTAGCTGGGCGAAAGCGGCCCGCCGCCCGCGTTGACCGCGCCAAAGGACCGCTCGAACCACTCAACGGCGGCCTCCAGGTCGGACGTCAGGTACCCGATGTGCTGAATCTTGTCGAACATTGTGGGTCTCCGAAAGGAAGTTTACTCAGCACCAAGTGACTGGTTACGGGCTTAAGCCCCTAGGTAGCCTGGTTCGGCGCCGGCCTCCGCACCTAACAATAACCCTGCTGTGTTGAACAGGATTTCCGTAGTTGGGATTACGAAGTCGAAGATATTTCGCGTGGTTCCTGAAATATTTGTCATATTATTCACCTCTCCTGAATTAAATTTGCTCGCTAGGCGTTTAACCTGCCCAATAAGGGCGGTAAGAGAGGTGCAGAGACCAGCACTAATACCAGCTACACTAGTGGCTCCTAGGGGCTTAAGCCCGTAACCCTAAATATGCATTGCCCCTAGCAGCTCGTCGGGCGCGCGGGGGCCGGGGAGTAGCCGCTGGAGGTGCAGAACTCGACGCGGTTGCCGTCCGGATCGTGGATGAACAGGAAGGCCTGCCCGTCGTAGCGAACGCCCTCGCGCTCGATCTCAAAGCCGTTGCCTGCCAGCGTGGCGCGGGTGCCCTCGAAGTCCTCGACCTCGAAGGCGTGGTGAATGCGGTCGGGCTTGGCCGGTGCTTCCTGGGTCTCGATCAGGTGGACCATGATGCCGCTGTCCAGCTGCAGCCACGTGATCTCCGGGTTGTCGACCTGGCTCTCGATCTGCTTGATGCCGAGCAGATTGTTGTAGAACTCCATGGCTACGGCAGTGTCCTTGACCATGGTGGTCACGTGGTTGATCTTGGTGGTGGAAATCAGTCCGGGCATGGGGCCTCCTCGCCATCTCAATTTGTGCCCCACGATTATGCCATGGCGCGAAAAGCCGGGCTACACGCCGCCGTCACTGCTTGTTCCCGCATCCGGAACCCCAGTCACCAGTCCCAATTTCCTGACAGCCGCCCCTTGCCCTGCGCTCCACTGTCACCGTACTATTAATACGAACACAAATTCGAAAACTATGCCAATTTCAAAGAGTCCACTGAGGCCTCCCGATGGAAAGTGCCTGTGAATAAGAAACCAAACACGTTTCCCAGCCTCCCGGCCGGTTTCGCCAGACCGGCCTGCCCAGAGGCAGCTCTCCCCGAATCGCCGGAAATGACCGCAATTGACCGGAAATCCAGGAATCCCAGGCGTGGCTTTTCCAGCGCCGCCTGCTCCGGAAACGCCGGAAATGACCGCATCTGACCTGATTATCGAAATCTCCTGCTTGCAGCCCGGCTATCGCGGTACGCTCAGCCCTCGCCGGAAATGGCGGAAATGAGTGGAAATGCTCGGGAAAATGAAATTATCCATATCCTGCGCAGCCCGATTCGCCCGCTACAGCTGGCTCCCCAGCACCACCAGCGCAACGCCCCCGACGGTGATGGCGGTGCCCAGCACCAGCCAGCGGTTGACGTTCTCCTGCACCGACAGGAATATCGCGGCCAGGATCAGCGTGAACAGCGGATTGGCGGAAACAATCGGCGAGACCACCACCACATCGGCGCGCTGCAATGCCATGTAGGTGCAGTTGACGCCCGTGGCCGCCGCCAAACCCGACAGGCCGGCGTAGACCAGGAACCCCGGCGACCGTCGCGCTTCGCCGATGGACGCTATCGCCTGCTTGGCGGCCACCGGGGCCACCAGCAGCAGCCCGAAGAACAGGCTGATGGTCGACACCACCAGCGGTGATGTGTAGTCGATGGTCAGCTGCTTGACCACCACGTTGGTCGTGCCGTAGCAGCAGGCCGCCCCGAAGGCCAGCAGATAGCCGATCAGCACGAATCTTCGCTCTCGTCCCTCGGCGGGTTTAGAGCCGGGAGAGGATGATTGGCCTCCGCCTCCTAGGATGTTCCGGCCCAGGGCGGTGGCCAGTCCGCCCACGACCACCAACGTGCCCAGCAACACGACCCAGTGGGGCCGCTCGCCGGTGAACACGATGGCCAGCACCGAGGCGAACACCGCCGACGTGCCGACGATGGCCCCGGCGCGGGCCGCCCCGATGCGCCCGACGGCCAGGTACGAGAGGTTGCGCCCGCCCAGAAAGTTGAAGGCCCCCAGCATCACGCACCAGGCCACCACGATCAGCGGCAGCGTCGCAAAGTCCCTGAGCGCGAAGATGATCGCTAGGATTCCCGACGCCGCGAAACTGAAGAACAGGGAGATGAAGACAATCGGCAACGCGCCGACCCTACCCATCCCGAGGCGCGCGAATATGGTGGCGCTGCCGAAGCCAATAATGGCCAGGAATGAGAGCCCAATGGCGGTCATGGCTTGCCTGCCGCCAGGAAAATTTTATTCTCCATCAGCAGGGAGATCGGAAATTGAATCCTCAGCATAGTCCCGAGTTGCTTTTTTATTTGGGTCCGTCTCTTTTATATGGGCCCGCTCTTGGATTCTAGCGAAAGCTGCAATGGCGATGTGGGGTCCCGGACAACGACACGTGTCGCTCAGAGCGAGTCCAAGGATGGGGTTGACCCGCGTTCACAACTGCCCTCCCAGTGCCACGGCTACCACTCCAGCCACACCCACCAAGGCGCCGATAATCAGGCGCAAGTTTATCTGCTCCATCCGCGAGATGAATATGTGGGAAAACAGCAGGGTCCAGAGTGTGAAGGTTGCCAGGATGGGGGCGACGACAACGACGTCGGCCCGCTGCACCGCAAAGAGCTGGGATGTGATGGACACCGCGGTACTCAGGCTTGAGAGGATCACGAAGCCCATGGATTTCCATTCGAACGTCCTGATAGCAGGTTTGCGGGCAGCGATGACGCTCACCGAGGGTACTACGATGAACATGGCGGCCAGCATGCCCAGCGCAACGATCGTCAAGGGCGAGTCGAATACGCTCACAGCCTGCTTGGCCAGGACCGTGCTCGCGCCCGTGGCCGCCCCGCCAGTCAGCCCGAAGAGGCATCCGATGAGATAGCGGCGGTCGGCGCGCCAGCCTTGGGTGAGCGAGTCTCCGCTGGCCAGCAGCAGGCCAATGATCACGGCCACAGTGCCCACCGCAACCAGGGGCTTGAGGGACTCTCCGATAAAGGCGATGGCGAAGAGAGCGGAAAAGGGGACCGATGTCGATATGAAGAGGGCAGTCCGCGACGCCCCAATTAAGCTGACGCCTGAATAGGCAACTGTACGACCGATGCCGAATTGCACCAGTCCCAGGGCCACGATCCAGAGCCATGCTTCCTGCGGTACATTGAAGAGGTTGGAAGGATTCAACGCCAGGTCCACGATCGTAACGCCAACGAAGCCGACCACGAGGGCCACGCCAATGAGCGCAATCGGATGGACTCCAGGCATTCCGGCTCGAGCCGCCACCGCGCCGCCGCCGAGGCTGGACGCCGCCACCAGTGAGAGGATTATGGCAATCATCGCAAGGTCATTCCCAGTGATGCGAGTCCCCGAGTCCTTCGGGGAGGGGCGGAGTGAGGGCGTTTCCCACCTTTATAGTTGCCCTCCCACCGCCACGGACACCACGCCGGCCACCGCCAGCAGCGCCCCGATGACCAGCCGCAGCGTGATCCGCTCCAGCCGCGCGATGAAGACGTGCGACAGCAGCAGCGTCCACAGGGGGAAGGTGGCGAGAATCGGCGCGACAACCACCACGTCGAGGCGCTGTACCGCGAAGAACTGCGCCACGATCGCCATCGCGACGCTCACGCCGGAAACACAGACCAGGCTCATTGACCGCCGGTCGAAGGACCTCACGGCCGGGCTCAGCGCTGCCGCGATCCCCAGCGCGGGAACGATCAGCACCATCGCTACGATCATGCTCAGCACCGTGACCGCCAGGGGCGAGCCATACACCTCTATCGTCTGCTTGGCGATGACGGTGCTCCCGCCCATGGTCGCCCCCGCCGCCAAGGACGTCAGGCATCCGATCAGGTAGCGCCGGTCGGCCCGCCAGCCCTCCGTGAGCGAATCTCCGCTGGCCAGCAGCAGGGCGGCCACCACGCCCACCGTGCCAACGGCCACCAGCGGGCGCAGGGACTCCCCGGCAAATGCGATGGCAAAGAAGGCGGCGAAGGGGGCTTGCGCCGATATGAACAGAGCAGTCCGGGAGGCTCCGATTGCGCTCACTCCCAGGTATCCCAGCGAGCGCCCGCCCGCGAAGTGCACCACTCCCATCGCCACGATCCACGGCCATACCGCCCTCGGGATTTCGCTGAAGTCGGAATACACGAAGGCCAGCGCCACGATCGCCACACCCACGAACCCGACCACGAGGGATACGGCGATGGCGGTGAAGGGATTGACTGCCGGCATGGCGCCGCGGGCCGATACGGCGCCGCCGCCCAGGCCGATGGCCGCCAGCAGCGAGAGGGCTATGCCTATCATCGTCAGCCGGCATGTCGGGAGGACATTGGTCTGCGGTACTTGGAACGGGAAGAACCAGTACCGGCGATCACGGTCATAGCTGTCCGCCCAGGGACACTGCAATCACGCCCACCACCGCGAGGACGGCGCCGATCACCAGGCGCAGGGTTGTCGCCTCGAGGTGGGCAATGAAGATCTTTGAGAGCAGCTGCGTCCACAGGGGGAAGGTTGCCAGGATGGGGGCGACGATGACCAAGCTGGCCCGCTGCACCGCGAACAGCTGGGTAACGGTCGACACCGTGGTGCTCAGGCCCGAGAGGACGATGAACCCCATCGAACTCCAGTCGAACTCCTTGGCGGCCGGACTGCGGCCACGATTATCCCCACGACGGGTATCACAATGAACATGCCCAGCGCAGCAATCGACAGGGATGAGTCGTGGATGTTCACCGTCTGCTGGGCAAGAACAGTGGCGGTGCCGGTGGCTGCCCCGGCCATCAGCAGGCAGGCCATGACCGCCACGGTGCCCACGCCAGCCAGCGGGTGCAGGGTCTCTCCGGCAAAGGCGACGGCAAAGAAGGCGGCGAATGGTACTTGCGTGGATATGAAGGGTGCGACGCCAGAGGCCCCTATTGTGCTCAGGCCAATGTATGCCGTGGTGCGGCCGACGCCGAACTGCACCACGCCAAAGGCAGCGATCCATGGCAACGCGGCCAGCGGTACCTCGAAGAGTCCGAAGGGGTCGAGAGCCAGGTCGATGATGGTAACGCCGATGAATCCCACCGCCAGGGCGATGCCGAGAACTGCGACAGGTCGCTCTCCCTGCATTCCAGCACGGCCAGCAACGGCGCCGCTGCCGAGACTGCCCGCCGACAACAGGGGCAGGGCGATCGCCATCATGGGCGTGGCTTGGTCCGGCCCACGTTGTCAACAATCGACTGGAAGATCAGCGCCCCGTCGGTTCCGCCCAGCAGTTCCTCGCAGCAACGCTCCGGGTGCGGCATCATGCCCAGCACGTTGCCCGCCTCGTTGAGGATGCCCGCGATGTTTCGGGCCGAGCCGTTGGGGTTGGCCTCGTCGGTGGCCTGCCCTGCGTCATCGCAGTACCGGAACAGCACCCGCCCCTCGCGCTCCAGCATGTCCAGCGTTTCGGCGTCGGCGTAGTAGTTGCCCTCGCCGTGGGATATTGGCACCCGCAGTATCTGACCGGGGTTGCACCCGGCTGTGAAGTGGGTGTCGGCGCGCTCGACGCGGAGGTTGGTCCACTGGCAACGGAACTCCAGCTGCCGGTTGGCCCGCAGCACCCCGGGCAGCAGGCCCGACTCGCACAGTATCTGGAAGCCGTTACAGATGCCGATGACCGTTCCACCCGACTCGGCGAACGCGTACAGCGAGGCCATAACCGGCGAGAAGCGAGCCATGGCGCCTGGCCGCAGGTAGTCGCCGTAAGAGAAGCCCCCGGGTAGGATGACGCAGTCCAGCCCCTCCAGCCCGGTATCCTTGTGCCAGACATAGTCCGCCTCCTGGCCGAGGACGGCGCTAACAGCATGGTGGCAGTCGGTGTCGCTCCATGTGCCGGGGAACTGCAGGATTCCGAATCGCATGCCTGACTAACCCGTAGACTAACCGAGAGAGTCCAGCATCTCGCCGGTGAGGCGGTTGACCTCGGTGCCGTCCGCCTTGCCGCGCACCTGCGGCATCAGGCGGCCCATGACCTTGCCGCGGTCGCGGGGTCCGGTGGCACCTACCTCTGCCACGATATCACGGATCAGGGCAACGATCTCGTCCTCGCTCAACTGCGGAGGCAGGTACTCCTCAAGCACCGTGAGCTCGAACGCCTCTTTGTCGGCCAGCTCGGTGCGCCCGCCCTCGCGGAAGGCCTTGACGCTGTCGCGGCGGTCGCTGACCTGCTTGGAGACCACCTCGATCATGGCTTGGTCGTCCAGCGTCTCGCGCCGCTCCTTCTCCACCGCCTGCGCCGCAAACTTGAGGAACCGCAGGGCGTCCACCCTCGGCTGTGCGCGCTGCCGCATGGAATCCTTGATATCCTCTTCGAGCCTGTCTCTAAGCGTCATGATCGTCCCCCGCCCAAGGCAGGATGGAGTCTGCCCGATTGCCGTCCATCCATTCTACCCCCTGCACGCCTGCCGCGCGAACCCGCCGCCCGGGGGCACGGGTCTTTAGATTGTCGGGGGATGGTTAGGGTGGGGGCGTCCCCGTTGGTGAGCGAACATTGTGTCATCCACGATTCCATCCTCACCCCTGCCCTTTCCCTCAAGAGAGTGGGAGAATTAACAGACCTTACGATCCACAGCGGTCGCCAGTACCTAAACTAAAGCCAAAGTGAAATGTACATATCGCTAGACCGCACTATCGGTGCCCACCCAGTTGGGGCCTGAAGGTGATATGAGGTGCCGTGGAGTCCTTGCGATCATCGTCAATCTCCCCGAAATGCACATCCCACCTTGGTATTGGTTTAGGTAACCCTCTATGATGCGGACACACTGATGCTATTCCACCATACCCGGCAGAAGGACCGCAATGACCGGCAAAACCTCCAGCCGCCCCTCCGGCCATCAGGTAACTCTCCCGTGGAGCGTCCCGGCTCTCCTGATCTCTCCTCTGCTTCTGTTCGCCGCCTGCGGTGGCGGCGACGACCCCACCCCAGGCCAACACGCGACTCCTCCGAGCCAGAGGCTACGAAGCCCCGCGCAAACACCGCCCCGACAACCGAGCAGGGCGCCCGCCCTCAGGCAACGCGGGTCGCAGACCCCGGTCCCACTCGCACCGGGATCCTCGGCCGCGTTGACACCCAGCCCACCGTTGAGCTGGAGTCTACTGAACCGGCCGGCACGCCCATGCCCAGGCTCCTAGGCATCGGAGGCCCCGGCACCGAGGAATTCGAGTTCGTCTCCGTCAGCGCCGGAGACAGCCACACCTGCGGGTTAAGGACTGATGGAACCGTCGCTTGCTGGGGCGAGCAGGCCCGCGGCATCACGGCAGATTACGGCTGACCCGCGAATCACGCCACAGCCCCAGCTGCCCCAACCGTCTGGCTATGGGAAATTCAGGAACCACCCCAATCCCGAAAATCCCGGTTCGGACAACCCGCCACTGACACTCACCCTCTGCCAAGCCTCCCAACACCCTACTATCATTAACCCGTGCATATTAGCGCACAAATGATCTTGCACCATAGCCCGGTGCTCCCTCCCTTGGCCAGACAGGGGTGTGGGACGAAATGGGACGGCAATTAAAAATTTCTTTCCCACGACATCTGGAAGGCGGACTTTTAGCTTTGAATCCCGCTCGCTGGTGAGTTGGCATAATGGGACTGAACGAGAAAAGATGGGACTGGCTGGGATAAATTCTGTCTCACCATTCCCAGGAAAGAAACCCCAATGAATGGCATCATGTGGTTTGACGGGTTCACTCCTATACGGAATCGTTGGCGCTTTTCCTGGGACCACGACAGTTCCTCTGCCACCTCGTCCTGCTTTCCCCGACTAAACCAAAGCCAAGGTGGGATGTGCATTTGCCTGAGGCGAGGAATCGTGCTGGGGATTCGGCAGCAGTGCTTCGGCCCGTGACTGCAGTACCGTCCGGCAGCGGCGCCTCACCTCGTCTCTCCGGCTGGCCAGCCCGGCCAGGAAGTTGCCGACCCTTTCCTGCACCGCCGCCCTGCTGCCCAGGCAGAGATTGCCCGTCGCCTCCTCTCTCGCCCAGCCCCAGACCGCCTCATCGGAGTTGAAGTCCGGGCTGTACCCCGGCAGGTTCACCAACCGCAGGTCAAGTCCGGGCGTCCGCAGATATTCCCGCACCGCCTCGCCACGATGGGCCGGCGCGTTGTCCCAGATGACCCGCATCGGCTCTGGATGTTTTTCCCTCAGTTGCTTCAGGAAGGCAACCGAGGTCCCGCTGTTGCTGTTGCCCTCCAGTTCCATCCATTCCACCTCACCCGTCTCCAGGCACACCGCCGAATAGTAGTTGGCCTTCTCCCCATACCGCGGGCTGGTCGAGTCCACCAAAGCAGGCTGGCCCTTCAGCACCCACTTGCCCCGCAGTTCCGCGTCCGCCCGGAAGTGGGCCTCGTCGGCAAAGAATATCCTGGCTTCAGTCCGTTGGGCCTCCTCCCTCAGGACGGCGTACTCCGCCACGAAAGCCTCCCGCTTGGCCTCATCAGCCTTGAGCAACCGCTTCTTGGGCCGCTTGAAGGCAAATCCCAAGCGGTGCATCCAGTTCAGGCAACTGCTGCGGCTCAACTCAATGCCGAGGCGCTCCGAGGCAAACCGCCGCACCACCTTCCAATACCAGTTGGCCATACCGATGCCCGACGAAGCGGGAGGCTGTTGCACCGCCTCTTTCAATTCCTCCTGCTGCGCTTGGTCAAGGGCGGGGGGGAACCACCGGTCTGCTCGAATATCAGGGCTGCAGGCCCTCCCTCGCCGAAGGCCGACGCCCATCGGCCAATAGTGTGTGGGTCCCTTTCCAGAGTCTCCGCCGTGGCCGCTGCCGTCCAGCCCTGGGCCAGCAGCAGCACGGCGTACCACCTCTCCCGCTCCCTGGGCGTCGGCGCCAGGATCATCCGCTGTCGCAAGTCCTTGACTTCCATCCGCCACTGTTCCAGACACCGGTCTATCTCCCTCACGCCCATCACCAACCCCTCGTAACTCCCGAGACCAGCTAACCCAGTTCCTTCACAAATTTACCCTGTGCAACTGCGTATTTCACCTTGGCTTTAGTTTAGTCGTTTTTAGACTAGCGAGGAATCTCTTCCACGCAGGAGACCTATAGCTGTCGCTGAGGTAACAACAAATAGACCCTGGTCGAATCGCTGGCTCCGCTTTCACCATTCAGGGTAATTTGATATAATCGCTGGGCCGCGCCCTGTACTGGGGACGGCTTCGTTTTGCGTATTGCGCTGACTATGGTTGGCTGGTTAATTCGTTTTAGTAGAAAGGCGGTTTTAGGATGCCGGCATACGCCGTAATCGGAGGACAGTGGGGTGACGAAGGCAAGGGGAAAGTCATTGACTACCTTGCTGGGGAGGTGGACAGCGTCGTGCGTTTTGCCGGTGGCAACAACGCCGGCCACACTGTGGTCAACGACGAAGGAGTCTTCCAGCTCCACCTGGTCCCGTCCGGTATCTGCTGGCCCGAGGTTGACGGCATCATCGGCAACGGAGTGGTTGTCGACCCAGACGTGCTGACTGACGAAATGGAAATGCTGCGCGGGCGTGGCATCGACACCGGCAAGCTGCACGTCAGCGAGCGCGCCCACGTCATCATGCCCTATCACGTCCTGCTCGACGCCCTCGAGGAAAAGGCCCGTGGTGCCAGCGCCATCGGCACCACCGGACGTGGTATCGGGCCCGCCTACGTCGACAAAACCGGCCGCGCCGGCATCCGCGTCGGCGATCTGCTCGACTGGGAAACGCTGGCCCCCAAGCTGAAGAGCGTCCTGGAGCAGAAGAACGCCATCATCACCAAGATCTACGGTGCCGAGCCCCTGGCTTACGAGGACGTCAAGGCCAAGTGCCGCCGGTGGGCCGAGCAACTCCGTCCCTACGCCCACCCCACTGAGCAGATCGTGCAGGATAGGCTGGCTCTCGGTAAGCGCGTCCTGTTGGAAGGCGCCCAGGGAACCTTGTTGGATCTCGATCACGGCTCCTACCCCTACGTCACGTCATCATCCCCGTCCATCGGCGGCGCCTGCACCGGCCTGGGCCTGAGTCCGCAGTCTATCGCCGGTGTGCTCGGCGTGTTCAAGGCCTACTCCACCCGTGTCGGCGGGGGCCCCATGCCCTCCGAGATCGAGGATGGCTTCGCCGAAAAAATCCGCGAGATCGCCCAAGAGTACGGCACCACCACCGGACGCGCCCGCCGCATCGGCTGGTTCGACGGCGTGGCTGGCAAATACAGCCAGCTCGTAAACGGTTTCACCGGCCTGGTGCTGACCCGCCTCGACATTCTCGACGGCTTCGAGTCGGTCAAGATCTGCGTGGGCTACCGCGTTGACGGCCAGGACGTTGACCGTTTTCCCGCCAACACATCGCTGCTGGCCCGCTGCGCGCCGGTTTATGAAGAGTTGCCGGGTTGGGACCAGCCGACGGCCAGCGCCACCAAGCTGTGTCAGTTGCCTGCAAACGCCGTGGCCTACATCCGCCGCATCGAGGAACTGGTGGGCTGCCAGGTGCAGATCGTCTCCACCGGCCCCAGCCGCGCCGAGACCATCCAGATCAGCCCAGTGTTCTAGTCGGCCTAGAGGTCGTAACGACCACCATCTTTCGGCAACCGGCTGATGGTAGCGTTGACTCGGATCAAACTGTAATTTGCGTTATTAAGCGTGACTTGCGCGTGCTCGTCAACTCTGAGTACGAGCGCAAAATCGGGCAGAGCTTCGCCGTTTACGCCAGCATTGCTTTCAAGTTGAACTGTGGTTGGCCATTGCGTCTTGATTTCAGCAGCTCAGCAGGTTGGGGCGGAGGAGCTGGCATTGCCGGTTTGCAGGGGTTGTTTTTTATTATTCCGATCATTTCCGCCATTAATCTGTCATTCCGGCAATTCACAGCTGGCCGCTGGTTCAAAGCAGGCCCGCCGGGAAGTAAGGCAGGTGCTGTCTGCTAACCGTTATATACATAGAACATATGTTATAAGGCGAACGCAGGATTGGCAAGGGGCGAATGACCGCAAAACGAGATTCCAGGCTTGAAGACGCGATTGCCCTGAACTGTGGTTGGCCATTGCGCCGCTACCAGCTGCTGTACGATAAAAGAGGTCGCTTCTTCCGCAGCGGGCCCGGGCGGAAGCTGAGCAGGTTGCTTTCAGAGAAGTGGAGCAGTAGGGTCTCGGCTCTGTGGCAGACCATAAGACAGGAAACAAAACGGCCCCGCACCATCGCGGGGCCGCTCTCTTTTCCTGGGTATGCCCTGCCGGTGGCTAGACTGGCAGGTCGATGGTGTACTGCGACATGACCTTGTCGATTTCGGAGGCGGCCTTTTCGGAGGCCGGTATCAGCGGCAGGCGGGGGTTGCCAACATTGAAGCCGGCCTTGTTGACGCCGTACTTCACCGGGATGGGGTTGGACTCGACGAACAGGACTTTGAACATCGGGAGCATGCGGCGGTGCTCTGCTGCAGCGGCCTCGACGTCGCCTTCCAGCAACAGACCCATCATCTGCTTGATCTGGCTGCCGATGAGGTGCGAGGCGACGCTGACCACGCCATAGCCGCCCGTCGCCATGATGTAGAAGGTCTCGTTGTCGTTGCCGCTCCAGACCAGGAAGCCCGGCTTGGCTCCGTCGATGATGCGGGTGATCTGGTCCATGTCGCTGCCCGCTTCCTTGATGCCAACGATTCGCTCAAGCTCGCTGAGCCTGATGGTGGTCTCGTGGCTCATGTTCAGGCTGGTGCGGCTGGTCACGTTGTACAGTATGGCCGGCAGGTTGGTGCTCTCGGTAATGGCCTTGAAGTGCTGATACAGGCCCTCCTGCGGAGGCTTGTTGTAGTAGGGCACCACCAGCAGCATCCCGTCGACGCCGGCCTTTTCAGCCTCCTGGCTGAGCTCGATGCTCTCAGCGGTGCTGTAGTTGCCGGTGCCGGCGATCACCGCGCCACGGTCGCCGACGGCATCCTTGACCTCGCCATACAGGCGGATCTTTTCTTTCGTTGTCAGCGTTGGCGATTCGCCGGTTGTGCCGGAGACGATGACGGCGTCGCTGCCGGAGTCAAGAAGGGCGTTGGCGAGCCGCTTGGCCTGTTCGTAATCGACGTTGCCGTCGGCGTCGAACGGTGTGACCATTGCGGTAATCAGCCTGCCTATCTCAGTCATGGTGCCCCTCCATCAATTCCATATGAGGAAACTCTAGCTCTCTCTTTGGCGCCCATTATACGCATGGTAGTCGCACTGGCAACCCTGGGCCACTGCAGGGTTGCAGCCTGTACGGCCCGTTACCGCGAATACCGGGGAAGGACTGTGAGGCCTATGCGGAAACATTGGCGGCGCGCGGCTTCAGGCGTCCGCGCGCGATCAGTTCCTCGGCAATCTGCAGGCTGTTTAGCGCGGCGCCCTTGCGGAGATTGTCGGAAACGATCCACATGGCCAAGCCGTTGGGGTTGGACAGGTCCTGACGGATGCGGCCCACGAACACGTCGTCTTCGCCGGAAACGTCCCACGGCATGGGATAGGCGCCGTTGGCCGGGTCGTCCAAGACGGTCAGACCGGGCATGGCCGTCAAGGCCTCGCGGGCCTCGCCGACAGACACCGGGCGCTCGAACTCCAGGTGCACCGCCGCGCTGTGCGAAACGTAGACCGGAACGCGGACGCATGTGGCGGAGATCCGCAGGTCCGGGTCGTGAAGGATCTTCTGCGACTCCTGCCGCATCTTCTGCTCTTCGTAGGTATAGCCGGTGTCCATGAACCGGTCAATCTGGGGGATCAGGTTGTAGGCGATCTGGCCCGGCTCGCTGGCGGTGGAGCTGTGGTCGGCGTCAATGAGCCGCTCCGACTGCTCGCGCAGTCCGGCGACCAGCGATGCCCCGGCGCCGGAGACCGACTGGTAAGTGTCGGCGATGACACGGCGGATGGGGCTGATCTCGCGCAGCGGGTGGGCGGCCATAACCAGCGGTGTGGTGGAGCAGTTTGGGATGGAGATTATGCCCTCGTGCCAATCCACATCCTTACCGTTGACCTCTGGCACCACCAGCGGAACGTTGGGCTCCATTCGGAAGGCCGAGCCGTCGTCGATAACCACCGCTCCGGCAGCCACGGCATGGGGCGCTAGCGCGCGGCTGACGGTGGAGCTGGCCGATATGAAGGCGACGTCCACGCCCTCGAAGGAGTCTTCCGTGGCTTCCTCGACCACCAGTTCCTCGCCGCCGACAACGATGCGCTTGCCGGCGGAGCGCTTGGACGCCATCAGCCGCAGGCGGGGCATCCCGCCCTTGACCGACGCCTTCCGGCTATCAGGGGCATAACGCTGCTCGACGATGCGCAGGAACTCTGCGCCCACGGCTCCGGTAGCGCCAACAACGGCAATGGTCAAGTCTTCCACGGGAATCTGTTCCTCCTTGGCGTGAAACTCACCAAATTACTATATCAGACGTGGATCAGCTGAAGCCGGCGGCAGACATATCCTCAAGGCCCTACAGGCCGAGCACCTTCTCCAGGCCCACGACCAGGCCGGGGCGGGCGGCGGCTTCGCGGATGCAGCGAACCACGCCTGGCATGTAGCAGTCGCGGCCGAGCGTGTCGTGACGGAGCGTGACGGTCTGGCCGGCAGCGCCGAAGACGACCTCATGGTGGGCGCTTCGGCCGGGGAGGCGGACGCTATGTACTGTAACGCCGTGTACGTCGCCGCCGCGGGTTTCGGGCAGGTTCTCCTTCTCCGTGACGTTACGGGAAAACTGCTTCTGCTGGGCAAGGCTGTTGGCAAGGGCCAATGAAAAGCCGGAGGGCGCGTCGATCTTCATCTCATGGTGGGACTCGACTATGTCGACGTAGTCGAAGAAGGGTGCGGCCTGTTCGGCCAGCTTTTTCAGCACGATGGCCCCGAGAGCGAAGTTGGGGGCCACGATAATGCCCACGCCGTTGTCGTTGGCCAGCGCGTCGAGCTGGGCGTGATGGTCGGCGTTCAGGCCGCTGGCTCCGAGCACGAGGTTGATCTTGCGGGCTGCGGCGTTGTGGGCCGCATCCATGCATGCGGTGGAGTTGGTGAAGTCCACCATCATATCGGGGCGGGTCTCGTCCAGCAGCCGGGAGAGACCGTCCAGTCCGGTGTACATGGGGACTTCGCCGGCGGGCGTGTTTAGCACGCCGCCGCGGTCGGTGCCGCAGACGGCCCCCACCAGCTCCATATCATTTTCCCGGCAGACGGCGGCGACGGTCTCGACGCCCATCTTGCCGGTTGCGCCATGTATCACGACTCGAATCGCTGCCATATCAGCCTCCATTGGGATGAATAGACCGGGATGATTGGACTGGGGTCATTAATCATTAAAAGCGTAGAGCGCAGAGAAATACAAGCTCTCTGCGCTCTTTGCGTCTTATGCCGGGTTCTGGCTTAGTTGCCGGGGGCGCTGGGGCCGCGAGCACCGCCGTCGAAGCGCCGATCCGGTGTTGCGGCGGGGCCGCGTCCGCCGCCCATGGGGGGACGACCGCCGCCGTTGCGGTTTCCGCCGCCACGCCCACCTGGGCCGCCGCGTCCGCCGCCGCCGAAGCCGCCGGGACGTCCACCGCGGTCGCCGCCGCGTCCACCGCCCATGCCTCCGGGGCGAGCGCCCTCAGGACGAGGAGCGGACGGGCTGTCGTCGCCGAACAGTGCGCGCCGGGACAGGTTGACCCGGCCCTGCGAGTCGATCTCATGGATCATTACGGTGATTTCCTGGCCCTCGACCAGCTCTTCCTCAAGGTCGCCCAGGTCGCCATTGCGAATCAGACCGTCGCGGCCAGGCACCAGCTCTATGAATGCGCCGAAGTTGGTCAGGCGCACCACTTTGCCGGTGAAAATGTCGCCGATAGTCAGCTCGCGGGTGAGGCTGTCGACCTTGGCATGGGCCATTTCCAGCTTGGTCTGGTCGACGCCGCCGATGGTCACCGTGCCGTCGTCCTGCACGTCGATGTTGGTGCCGGTCTCTTCCTGGATGGCACGGATGACGCGACCGCCGGGGCCGATGAGGGCGCCGATCTTGTCGGAGTTGATCTTCAGGCGGATCATCTTGGGGGCGTGGGGGCTCATCTGGGTCTTGGCGGTCGTGATGACCTCGGCCATCTTGTCCATGATGTGTAGCCGCCCCACGCGGGCCTGCTCCAGCGCCTCGGCCAGGATTTCCTGGGTCAGTCCGGTCCACTTGATATCCATCTGCAGGGCGTTGACCCCCGCGGCGGTGCCGGCGACCTTGAAGTCCATGTCACCGAGGAAGTCCTCGATGCCCTGGATGTCGCTCAGGATGGAGTACTGCCCGTCATCGCCGGTCACCAGACCCATGGCGATACCGGCCACCGGGGCCTTGATGGGAATGCCCGCGTCCATCAGTCCCAGCGATGCGCCACAGACGCTGCCCATGGACGTGCTGCCGTTGGAGCTAAGCACCTCGGACACCACGCGGATGGCATAGGGGAACTCGTCTTCAGGGGGCAGGGTGGGCAGGATGGCGCGCTCGGCCAGTGCACCGTGTCCGATTTCGCGGCGTCCGGGGGAACCCACTCTCCGCGCTTCTCCGGTGGAGAAGGACGGGAAGTTGTAGTGGTGCATGAACCGCTTGGTGTTGTCGGGCCCGACGGTGTCGAGGGTCTGCTTCATGGACAGGGAGCCGACGGTTATGGTGGAGAGCACCTGGGTCATGCCGCGGGTGAACAGGCCTGAGCCGTGGGTGCGGGGCAGGATGCCGACCTCGCACGTGATGGGGCGGATCTCCTCCAGCGCACGGCCGTCGGGGCGGATGCGCTGCTCCAGGATGCGGCGGCGCACCTCGTCGCGCATCACGCTCTTGAAGCCCTCGGAAACGACCTTGCCAGAGTATTCCTCCGAAAGTTTCTCCGTTACCTCGTCGCGGAAGGCGTTTTCGTGGGCCTCCAGGGCCACCTTGTCCAAGTTCTCGCTGAGGGCGTCGGCGAGCCGGGTGCCGATGACACCACGGATACTGTCGTCGAGCTTCTGGGCGGCTTCCTTGTCGGTCTTGACCTCGAGCTTCGGCTGGCCGACCTGGGCCACCAGTTCCTCGATGAGGCTGATGATTTCTCCGTTGGCCTCCTGGGCGCGCCGGATGGCCTCGAGGATGACCTCCTCGGACACCTCGTTGGCGCCGGCTTCCACCATGATGATGGCATCACGGGTGCCGCCGATGACCATGCTCAGAGTGCTGTCATCGCTCTCTTCGTAGGTGGGGTTGATGATGTACTCGCCGTTCCGGTAGGCGATGCGGCAGGCGCTGACGGGCCCGTCGAAGGGAATCTGGGAGATGGACAAGGCAGCCGATGCTCCGATCATGGCCAAGATTTCCGGCGGGTTCTCCTGGTCTGCAGACAGGACTGTCAGGGTTACTTGGATGTCGTTGTGCAGGCTCTTGGAGAACAGCGGGCGGATGGAGCGGTCGGTCAGGCGGGAGGCGAGAACGCCTTCCTGTCCGGGACGGCCCTCGCGGCGGAAGAAGCTGCCTGGGATGCGGCCGGCGGCGTAGAGCCTTTCTTCGTAGTCGACGGTCAGGGGGAGGAAGTCGATATCCTCGGCCCGTGGCCGGTCGGACATGACGGCGGTGGCGAGGACGATGGACTCGCCGTAGCGGACGGTGACGGCGCCGTGGGCCTGGAAGGCGAGGCGTCCGGTTTCGAGGACCAGGGTTTCGCCGCCGATCTCTCGATGGACGACAGTAGGGGATGCCAATTGTGTAGCCATAATAAAACGCGCGACCTCACTCAAAAGTGAGTTAGTCGGGAAGATAGCAGGGAGTGGGACGGGGGCTAGACGAAAAACAACCCCGAGATCATCGGGGTTGTCGCCGACATTATCAGCGGCGTAGTCCGAGCCTGGAAATGAGTGTCTGATAGCGGTTGACGTCTTCGTTGCTGAGGTAATTCAGCATGCGTCTGCGTCTGGAGACCATGACCTGCAGGCCGCGACGTGAATGTACGTCCTTGCGGTGCATCCGCAGGTGGTCGGTGAGTTGCTTGATGTTCTCGGTGAGTACCGCGACCTGGATTTCGGCAGAGCCGGTGTCCTTGTCGTTGATCCGGTAGTCACGGATTATTTGTGCTTTCGTTTCGCCGTCTAGCATTTTGGCGTCTTTGCTCTTGCTTCTTCTGTCTCTAACTTCATCGTGAATTCTATCACGCACTTGGGCTTGATGGCAATGGCCCTGCGGCGTGTTGAGTACGAACGCCGCATTTGGCGTTGTCTTGACCGGCCGCCTGCGTGCTATAATAGGGCCAGTGTCGGGGCGTGGCCCAGCCAGGTAGGGCACCTGCATGGGGTGTAGGGGGTCGTCAGTTCAAATCTGACCGCCCCGACCATTTTCCAGGGCAAATAGAGTGTGGACCGCCTATTACGGGCGGTCTTTTTGTTTGCCTCCTCTTCCTCCTGGTTTCTCTGGTCTCTTTCTCTTAGTCTATTTCGTTCCGTTCCCAATCCCAAAGGCTGTCCCACTGTCAAAGGGGTTGGCGGAACGTTTGCAAATGGACGACTACTCAATGCGCAAGGGAATGGATCCCTCATCGTCGGGGTGTTGCCAGTCGACGACAGCACCCGCATCTTCCAATAGCGCTGCCTGGACGACTTGCCTTATGTTGTGGATGGAGGCGCTGGACAGAGGGCGGTCGCCGACGGTCACGGTGTCCCAGGCGTACCACAGGAGCGACGCGGAACCCACGATGGGCGTGGCCAGCAGGAACCAGTTGGTGCTATGCCAATTCCACATTTCCGAGGCCAGGCCCAATACTGCGGAGACCAAGGCGATCGATTCCCCGAGTACCAAGATCCGCTCGTTCCAACGCCAGTCTCCAGGGTGACATAGCCTGCGGCGGCCAGCCGGATGGGTGAATCTTGTCCATCGGCGACGCAGGAACCTGTTCAATGGTCCAACTTCCCGCATTTTCAGGGTATATTACGGTACTCTCGGATACTACCTCGGTCAGTGGCCGCCAAGCTGCTCACTGCCGGCAGTGTGGGTGGATGCCCATGGCCTCGGTGGGCAATCGCTTTCGGCACTGAACCCGCGCCTTATTGGCTGCCGGGTGCGGGGCGGATTATCGGGTATTACGCTGGATTTTCGGGTGTTACGCAAGGAAGACCGCCGTCAATTCGGCGGTCTTCGTGGGTGCCTTGCCCCTCGCCTCCGCGCCCGTGAGCGCCGGGAACGGGGAAACCCCTGGGGAGACTGGGGAGGTTCCCATCCAGTCGTCCGTCAGGGGTCTGCGGTAGTTACCGGTTGTTGGAGCGGTGCGGGTCTCGGCCTAGTGGCTGCCGCATCCCCCGCTGCCACAGCCGCAACCGCCGCCGCCGCCGGCTCCGCAGCCGCAGCCCGAGCCGCAACCACCGGCCTGGGCAAACATCGGGTTGTTGATCACGAAGCCGACCTGGCCGCCGAAGTTCTCGACGTAGTCGATGGTGGCCTCTTCCAGGAAGGGGGCACTGTCCGAATCCATCAGGAACTTGACGCCTTCCAGATTCAGTTCGGTGTCGTCGTTCTGCGACTCGTTCTCCATGGTCAGCATGTATTGGAGGCCGCCGGTCTCCGCCGGAATGGCGATGACGCGCAGGGCTCCTTCCTGCTCACCCTGTTCTTCCAGAACTTCCTTGAGCTTTTCAATGGCGAGCGTCGTTACTTCCATAATTGCGATGCGCTCCTTCCCTCAGTAGTCGGGCGGCGATGCCCGCCTCTTGGTATCCAAGTTTAGAATCCAGCGAATATGCCTAACGAGATGAGGCTAACATATCGCGGGAATTTTTGCCAGTCAAGCGCGAGGTTGAAGCAGGGTTTTGGGTTCTCTCTTGGGGGTGAGGGAACTTTGCCTGGTATGGATACGCCGTCACCCTCACCCTCTCCCTCTGAGAGACGGGAGTTCTTTGGTGGCTGCTGGCATTTCGCCGTCGCCCTCACCCTCACCCTCACCCTCTCCCGGCGGGCGAGGGGATTCCTTTAGCCCTCCCCCTCGAGAGAGAGGGAGAATCAACAGGCGGCGAGGGGGACAGCGTACAGGGAGACTTTCTTGCCGGGAGGGAATAGCTTGTCCGCGATCTCCTTGGCGTCGGGGAACTTGCCGTATTTTCGGCAGTCCTTGATGTATGTGTGGAGGGCGGTGAAAGTGGGCAGGCGGAAGCCGGCGTCGACCACCTTGCGGACGCATGTCAGGGGGTCGGGCTTGGGCTGGTTTTTGGCTACGGCGATGTTCCAGAGCTCGGTGATCTGGTCGACGGCGGGTTTGAGGCGGTATATGGCGAGCTGGCGGGCGCATTTGCGCTCGAGGGCTTCGATCTGTCGGCGGATGGAGGCGAGGGAGATTCCTTCGCTGAACATTCTTTGACTCCTAACTATGCGACGTATGCGGTTATTGCCTGGACATGGTTGTGCTGGCGGGATTTCACCCTCACCCCAACCCTCTCCCTCAAGGGAGAGGGAGTTTGGATGCTTCTTGGCGGGATTCCACCCTCACCCCAGCCCTCTATCAAGGGAGAGGGAGATTGGATGGTTCTTGTCAGGATTTCGCCCTCACCCTAACGTACGCCCTCACGCCTAACCCTCTCCGTAAGGGAGAGTGGATTTGACGGGGAAATTTTGTTATTCCGCTCATTTCCGCTCATTTTCTCAATTGGCGGCCAGACTGCCGAGGGCGGGTCCTGGCTCTGATGGTTATAGAACTAATGTACGTACATGGTTATACTACCAACGTATCGCGGGGTTTGGCAAGGGGGCGTAGTTGTAGTAGTTGTACGGGGAGGTAGGGCCTTTTCATTCTCAGGCAAAATTCCTTCTTCCCCGGGGGAGAGGGAGAATCAAGACCCTGCTGCTGACATGAGGCGATTGACTGTATCCAGGTTGAATAAGTCCAGGTTGAATAAGAAGGTTGAACAACAGGATGCGAATTTATCGATACTAATCGATTGTCTGGTTCGTACTGCACGCAGGGGAGCCCCTTGACCGCCAGGACCACGACCGCCGCCCCGCCCGCCCGGCGACTCCCCTGTGGGCCGACCCCGCCATCCTGCTCGTGATGGCCTCCCTCGTCGACTGCGGAGTCGAGGATTCGCCAGAACCGGCAGGAGCCACCGAGTAATCCGGCAGAGTCGCGTCCAGACTCAGCGGGAACGGAGCCGGGGAGTTCGCCTCCGTCAGCCCCGGTTTAGCCACACCTGCGGGGTGCAGCGGGACGGTTCCGTGGCCTGCTGGGGCGAGGGCTACAATTATCCGCGGTGCCCGAGGCAAGGGGGTTGGCGGATCTGCTGGCGGTTGGGCATTGACAGGCCCCTTTCCGGTTGTGTAGACTAAAAGTCAATCGAAACAGATGTTCTGTAAGCCGTTGACGACGGACTCGGGGCTGACGGGTTAGCTCCGGGGCCGGGTCGAGCGGCCAGGCGAAGCAGGAATTTTGAGGGACGCACCCTTATGGGTGTGTCCCTTTTTGTTTGGCGCGCCCGGCGGGAGTTGGAGGAATGGATGCAGCTCGATATTGGGACCGGGGCCTCGGTGGTCAAGTGGAGCGCGGCCGGCGCGGCGCTGGAGGTGTCGCCTTCGGCAGGCGCGGATCAGAAGGCCGCCGGGGCCGTTGGGGTGCTGACCTTCGTGCTGTCGACCGACGACGTGGACCGGCACGGCGACGTGGTGTCGGCGGACGGCTGGATGCTGGAGGCGTACCTGCGGAACCCGGTGCTGCTGTGGGCTCACGACTACCGTCACCCGGCCATCGGACGGGCGGTGTCGGTGTGGTCGGAGCCGCACCGGCTGCTGGCGAAGATGGAGTTCGCGCCCGGCGCCTTCGCCCAGGAGGTGGCGGAGCTGTATGCCTGCGGCTTCCAGTGGGGTGTGTCGGTTGGGTTCCGGCCCGTCCGCTGGGAGGAGCGGCGCGACGGCCGCACCGGGGCGTACCTGGGCCTGCGCTACCTGGAGCAGGAACTGCTGGAGGTCAGCGCGGTGCCCGTCCCGGCCAATCGCCAGGCGCTGCGCCGGGAGGCGGAGGGGGACGCGCTCACCCCGACCCTCTCACGGGAGGAGAGGGGACTCTCTGAGGGAGAGGCGGGGGTTTCCTGGCGGGATGCCTTCGCGGTTGGGGCGCTGCTGGCCGAGCTGGAGGCGGCGCGGGCGTGAGCGGCGCCGGCGGAAATGAACGGAAATGAGTGGAATTCAGAAATTATTGGAGTCTGAGGAGAGAGTATGACCACTGACAACGGGGCTTTTTCCACGGCCAGCCTGGAGCTGGTCAAACGCGAGCTGGGCGGCATCCGAGAGTTCTACGAGTCCAGGATGAACTCGGAGATTCCGCCGCTGAAAGAGGAGGTGGAGCGGCTGGGCGCGCAGCTCGTCAAGCTGCAGGACTCACGGCGGCAGGGCGACAGGATGGCGATCCTGAACCAGTACGCCGGCGACCGGTCGCGGGTGCTCCTCGGCAAGTACGCCGGCCTGGACCACCTCGACCTGGCCTGTGCCCGCAGCCTGCTGTCGGCGCAGCTCCGCGAGCCGTCGGGGGCCAATCCGAGGATGCTGGAGGACTGGCAGTCCAACCTCAAGGCGGCCATGGACTCCACCACCGCCGGGTCGGGCGACGAGCTGGTGGACACCCAGGAGGCCCGCGCCCTGTGGGACGATGTGAACCTCGAAACGGCCATCGCGCCGCTGTTCAACACGGTGCAGATGCCCAGCAATCCTTTTCAGATCCCCCTGCAATTGGGCGACGTTAATTGGTACCCCGGCACGGAGAACACCGCAGTCACCGGCAGCGCCCCGGCCACGGCCCGGCAGACACTGACGGCCCACGAGCTGGTTGCCGAGGTGCCGTGGTCGTTT
Source organism: Dehalococcoidia bacterium (assembly GCA_965262865.1). GTDB lineage: Bacteria > Chloroflexota > Dehalococcoidia > Lucifugimonadales > UBA3495 > VXOI01. The sequence goes on along the minus strand of OZ253565.1, from coordinate 1,879,386 downwards.
GACCTGGACGAGGATGCGGTGATCGCCATGATGGACGAGCTGCGCCGCAGCCTGCTGCGCAACGCCCACGAGGTGATCGACGACGTGATCCTCAACGGCGACACAACGGCGCAGAACAACATCAATGCCGACGGCGCGACCACCGCGGCTACCACCGCGGGGACGGGGCACTTCCTGATCGGATTCGACGGCCTGCTGCACCAGCCGCTGGTGGACAACGCCGCCATGGCCAACAACCACAACGCGGCGGTCAGCGCCGACATGTTCAACGAGATACGCGGCAAGCTGGGCAAGTACGGCGTGCGGCCCTCGGAGCTGGCCTACATCACCGACGTCAACACGTTCATCAAGTCGCTGAGCGTGGACAGCTTCCGCACGCTGGACAAGTTCGGCCCTCACGCAACGCTGCTCACCGGCCAGCTCGGGGCGGTGGAGGGCATCCCGGTGATCGTGTCGGAGCAGATGCGCCTGTCCGACGCCGACGGCAAGGTTACCAGCGGCGGCAACGCCAATACCAAGGGGCGGCTGCTCATCGTGAACCGCTCGCAGTGGCGGGTGGGGTTCAAGCGCGAGCTGTCCATCGAGACCGTCCGGGACGCGCAGAAGCGCCAGAACATCATGGTGGTGAGCTTCCGCATCGCGCTGCAGGAGCGCAGCGGCGCCCGCGCGTCGGCCTCGCACACGGCGCTGCAGTACAACATCACCGGGGTGTAGGCGGTACCGTCCAATTACTCGATGGCAATTACCCGATGGCATTGAAAGACGACCGGTAGGGGCGGGTTTCAAACCCGCCCCTCGTGTAGGGGCGCACAGCCGTGCGTACTGTGGCCACCCTCTAACTAATCCCGAATCCACCGATGGACGGCGCAAGGATAGCGTAAGGGGGGTGAAGGAGTTACAGACGCGATGGTCCGGGCTCGAGTTCGGGTAGATTTGGGGTTGGCGGCGGTCTGCAGGTGCTTTTGGGGGCCCCTATGGCCGTCTGCAGACGTTGGGCAGGGCGAGATGGCGGGATAGGACACGGCAAGACGCACTCGCGTACCGGGCTGGCGCGAGGGCGGGGACGTTGGGGCAGTGGCGGACGTGCGCCGTCAGGCTGGGAGTGGTAGGGCGCGCAGCCGTGCCAGGGCGCGGCTGAACTGGGCTTCCCAGGGCCAGCGCTGGGGAAGGTGCAAAGTGAGACGGCGCGCCGAGCGGGTGATCCGGCCGGCCAGGGCGAAGAACCGCCGCCTAAGGGTCTTGGTGGTCACCACCTGCTCGCCCAGACCGATTCGCGCCGTCCAGCGGGCCAGGTTGTGGGCCATCGCCTGTACCGCCAGCCACGCAGCATTGGCGGCGAAGTTGCCCGAGGGGAGATGGTTCAGGCCGACGCCGTACTTCAGGTCGCGGATGGCATTCTCGATCTCGGCGTGGCGGCGGTGGTCGGCCTCCAGTTCCAAGGTCTCCCCGTCCCTGTCGGTGATGAAGCCGTGGTAGCTGTAGCTGGCGAAGAGGGCCAGTTGGGAACCAGGCGTGGGCTTCACCCACCGTACGATGAGCCGCACCGGGGCAGCGTCGGGATCATTCTGGAAGGGGATGTAGGTGGTTTCCGCCACATCGGCGGCACCGTCCATCCAGTAGGGGATGGGCGTCCAATCCGCCTCGGGTATCGCCTCGATGAGATTGCGCAGGCTTTTGTGTTGGCGGATGGTGATGGAGTAGCGGACATCCATCTTGCGGCAGACGGCGACGATGGCGTGGGCATAGAAGCCGCTGTCGGCCCGCACCGTGAGTTGGCCCCTGGCGCCGGCGTAGCGCACCCGTCCCACTGTCTCGCGCAGGAAGTGGGCGGCGCCCCGAACAGTGTTGGCGCGGCCCTCGCGCAGCCGGGACATCAACACGTCCCCGGTGCCGGCGGCCACGGCCAGCAACGGGTGATAGCCCCGCTTGCCGGTATAGCCGTGGTGTCGCGCCCCCTCCTTGGCCAGTCCGTAAGTCTCGCAGATGGTGGAGTCGAGGTCGATGGTGAACGGCGCGTCGCCGGGTCCCGCCCCGGCGGCCCAGGCCCGGGCCAGCAACTCCCGGCTCACCCGGTCCAGTTGACGGACATGGCCCCAGCGGAAGCTGCGCAGGAAAGTGCCCAGGGTGGATGGCGCCTTGACCCTGCAGTCGAGAATACCGGCGGTCCCACCGGCGCGCAGCGCATCGGCGTCGTCGATGCAATCGCCGCCCGCCAGGGCAGAGGCAACCAGGGTCAGCATCTTGTCGCCGGTGTTGGCCCGGCCCGGCGCGCTGCCGAGATTGAGGTGATGGTCTACGAGTTCCCCCAGGCCCAGGTGTTGGGCGAGAGTGGCCGGCAGGAGCAGGCCGGCATTGGCCACCAGACGGTGGTCGTCAAAGACGATGCGAATACGGTCGGGGTGGTTGCGTGGTAGCATCAATTGGGTGCTCCTTTTCTGGGGTCGGTTTTTTATTGCAAAACCATTATCCCAGATTCAGAGGAGCACCTTCTTGCCGCTTCAGGACGCCAACCTGACGCCCTCTATCGGTGGATTTGGGCTAATGCAGGGAATGGCCCGAAATGACCAGAAATGGCCGGAAAAACGAAAATAAGGAGGCGCCAAGTGATTTATCGCAAGGAAGGGCGGGATGGCAAGTCCTCGCGCTCGTGGGCGGTGGTGGCGGGCCTCGGCATCGTGGCGGTGTGCGGCATTGAGACCTACGCGCTGTCGCAGGGCATCAACGGCACGGCTCTGACGGCCTCGCTGGCGGCCATCGCGGGACTGGGCGGCGCCGGCCTGGGGCGCATGCTGCGATGACCTCGCGCCGCAACCGCCCCCAGAACACAAGCGTCAGGCCAAGGCCCCGGGTCTACGAGCCGTTCCTGCGCGCCCACGATTCCAACACCTCAAACCTGCGGGAAACGCTGGTCAGGCCCAACAAGGGCAAGCGGCTGCGCATCCTGCGGGTGCGGGTCATCCAGGAACTGGCCGCCGGGAGGAGGCTGTACGAGGTCTATTTCGGCGCCGGGGAGACCATGGCCTCGGAACCCGGCAGAGCGGTGGACACGCTGGACATCCCGGACCTGGGCGAGGACTCGACCCGCGTGTTCCCACGGGAAGAGGGGCCGCGAGGGCTCCGCGACGAGCCGCTGAGCGGCCGCTGGTCGGGTGTAGCGCCGCTGGCAGCGCACAGAATCGTGGTCGAGTACACCGAGGAGAGCTAGCGGAGAGGTTGCCCCCTCCCCCTCCGGAGAGAAGGTCAGGGTGGGGGCCTCCCAACGCATTCCAAACGCGGTTGACCGGCAAGAGCTGATCGGCAAGACCGTGGTTGGCCGGCAAGAGTTGACCGGCAAGACCGTAGTTGACCGGCAAGAGCTGATCGGCAAGACCGTGGTTAACCGGCAAGAGTTGACCGTCAAGGATTTCACCCTCATCCCAACCCTCTCCTTAATAAGGGGATGGGGGAATAGTCAGGAGCGTCCATGACCACTCGCTCGTCTCACAGACCACCCCTGCGGCGCCGGCCATTCACGCTCAATGCCACCGAGTTGACCGACTCCGGCCGCCGGGGACGGCAGACGATTCTGACGCCGTCCAAGGGCTACCGCATCCGGCTGCTTAGGGTGAAGGTGGTGCAGGCTGGTTCCGGCGCGCGCCAAATATGCGAGCTGTATTTCGGCACTGCGGGCAGCCTGGGCACCGACCCGTCCCGGGCCGTCGATATCCTGGTCGTGCCGGAAGGCGGAACGGCGTCAACCCGCACCTACCTGCGGGAACAGGGTCCCCGCGGGCGGCGAGGCGAGCCGCTCAGCCTGCGCTGGAGGGGCCGCCCTCCGTCAATCGACCACAGGGTGATCATCGAGTACAGCGAGGAGAGCTAGTAGTGCAACAGCGTAGGATTGATAGATAATTAGCTGTGGTATTGCCGGGACACGTCAAAAGCTAAGGTGATGTTGGGAGGATGGGGATGCCAGCGAAGAGGTACCGGGTCAGTCTGAGTGTAGAGGAGCAACAGGAACTGAAGGGACTGGTGTCCCGGGGACGGACGGCAGCATATAAACAGACCCACGCCCGCATTATGCTGCTCAGCGATGAAAATCAAGAGCGCGGGGCGATGAAGGACGAGGAAATAGCCCGGGTCCTGAGGGTGGGGGACGCCACGGTGGGACGGGTGCGCCGCCGCTGTGTTGAGGAGGGAGTGGAGGCAGCCTTGGGACGCAGGGAGCAGGTCAACCGCCGCCCGAGGAAGCTGGACGGCCAAGGAGAGGCCCACCTGACTCACCTCGCTTGTAGCGAACCGCCGGAGGGCCGTGCCGGTTGGACGCTGCAACTGCTGGCTGACCGGCTGGTGCAATGTGAGATAGTGGACAGCATCAGCCCCGAGACGGTGCGCCAAACGCTGAAAAAAACGAACTCAAGCCTTGGCTGAAGGAGTGCTGGTGCATCCCGCCCAAGGCCAATGCCGAGTTCGTCTGTGCCATGGAGGACGTGCTGGAGGTGTATCACCGTCAGTTCGAGGACAACGAGGTGCTGGTGTGCCTGGACGAGACCAGCAAGCAACAGGTGAGGGAGACCCGCAGCCCCTTGCCGCCGCGTCCGGGGACTGCCATGGCCTACGATTACGAATACGAGCGCAACGGGGTGAGCAACCTGTTCATGCTGTTCGCGCCCTTGGAGGGGTGGCGTCGGGTGGAGGTGACGGACCAGCGAACCAAGGCTGACTGGGCCCGGGTGGTGCGACAACTGGTGGATGTGGACTACCCGGACAAAGGCCGGATAGTCTTGGTGATGGACAATCTGAACACCCACCGCCTCTCGTCCCTGTACGAGGCCTTCGAGCCTGCAGAGGCGAGACGCATTGCCGAAAAGCTGGAAATCCACTACACGCCCAAGCACGGCAGTTGGCTGAACATGGCCGAGATAGAACTGGGAGTGCTGGCGCGCCAGTGTCTGGACCGCCGGATACCGGACCAGCAGACATTGAAGCAGGAAACCAAGGCTTGGCAAGGGCAGCGGAACCACGACGCAATTCGGGCCAACTGGCGTTTCACCACCCAGGACGCGCGCATCAAGCTCAAGTCCCTCTATCCCTTAATTCAACACTGATGGACTACTAGGGTGTACTCCCTCGCCCGCACCTCACTCCCGTTCTCTATCGATCGCCCTCTATTAATCAAGGAGGAGTATGGCCCGCGAAGCGTACCGCTCACTGTATGGTGACCTGACCAAGCTGAAGGATGACAGCGTGCTGAAAGACCCCGCCGCCGGCGCCGACGATGACGACGAGCTGTTCGAGCTGCTTCTGGCGGTGTCGGACTGGGTCGACCACTACTGCAACCGGCATTTTTACCCCCGCGTTGAGGCGCTCCTGTTCGACGGGCCCGGCGCAGACCGCCTGCTGGTCCCCGACCTGATTGCCGTCGGCGAGCTGTCGCAGGCCGACGCCGGGGGCCGCTCCTTCGGGAGGGCCTGGGACGAAGCGGACTACCGGCTGGTGCCCTACAACGCCGCGCCCCTGCATCCCTGGGGCCACCCCTACAGCGCGATTCGAGCGCCAAGGGACCGGACCGGGGGATTCGAGGCCGGTGAGGCCAACTTCCGGGTGCAGGGCGTCTGGGGGTACCGCTGCTTCGCCGAGCCTTCCGGCGCCACCCTGGCGGCCGAGCTGACTGCGGACGCGGCGTTGATGACCGTCAGCGATGGCGCGCAGTTCCGGGTGGGGCAGACTGTTTTGCTGGGAGCGACGGCAAGCGCCGGTCACGCTACGTCGGAGCAGGTCCTCATCACCGCCATCGACGGCAGCGAGCTCAGCGTGGCCCGCGGGCTGAACAGCAGCGAGGCGGCGGCACAGAGCGCCGGTGCGGGCGTGGCCATCCTGCGGTGGCCGGCGTCGGTGGAGCGGGCGGCGTTGATCCAGGCGGCCCGCATCTGGACCCGCGCCGCCGACTTCGAGCCGTTCTACGTGGACGCCGATGTGGATACGGATGTGCGCCTCCTGCTGGAACCTTACCGCAAGCCATCCGGGGCATAGTCCATCTCGACCTTAGCGCCGGCAGAGCAAAAATCCTCTTCCCAAAGAGGAGAGGTTTTTTGTAACCGAACGGCTTTCTTTGCTTGACGACGGGCAGCTGTTGGGCTAGCATTTCTCAGTTTGAATATTCACTAAATCAATACTTTATACAATGAGCACCAACCCTCGCAATGAAGATTGTCGTAACAATAATTCCTTATTAGCGTCGGTATACGTAAACACCAGTCCCGTAACCGATTATTCCAATCCAATCCCGCCAACAATTAATTCGGAGGAGACATATGGCAATTCACCGGTTATTCAATATCAGGATGATGATTCCGCTGGCGCTTATCGTGGCATTGGCCATGGTGGTGGCCTGCGGGTCCTCGGATGAGGCGACAGAGGAGCCAGCCGCATCTGAGACCACAGTCGCTCCGGCACCCACGGACGCGCCGTCCGCAACCGGCGCGGAAGGGGAGCAGGAGGAAGAGTCCACCAGCGCTTCCGGGTCGAGTGGAGCCCGCCCAACCAACACGCCGATCCCGACGCCCACTTCCATTGTGGCCCAGCCCCCGGCGGGTGATGCAACGGCAGGCGGCAACATCCGCATGTCTGCCTACGCTGATGCCGAGGTCTGGGAGCCGGTAGGCTCCGGCTCGCTGTCCAGCGTGCAGGCCTATTCGCAGCTTTACAACCAGATCGTGCAGTTCGACACCACCGACACGACCAAGGTGGTCTGCGACCTGTGCACCACTTGGGATGTTAGCAACGGCGGGCAGACGATCACCTTCAACCTGGTCGACAACGCTGTATGGCACGACGGGACTCCCCTGACCGCCGCTGATGTCGAGTTCAGCATGGCCCGGTATATGGACCCTGCTGTTTCCATCGGGCGTTCCGGTCTCTTCCGCAACTACACCCTTCCCGTTGAGGAAGGCGGCGTGAAGATGATCGACGACACCACGGTGGAGTTCAACTTGTCCTTCCCGTCCGGCGCGTTCATCAACTTCATGTCCCTGGACTACGTCAAGATACTTCCCAAGCACGTGCTGGAAAACCCCGCGGTCGATGACCTGAAGCAGGCTGAAACCGTGATGGAATACGGCGCCATGTCGGGCCCGTTCATTCTGGATGAGTACAGCCGCGGAAACTTCTACCGGGTTGTTCGCAATGAAAACTACTTCAAGGACAACCGGCCCTACTTCGAACAGATTGATCATTTCATCATCGTCGACACCGGCACGCTCATCTCGCAGTTCAAGGCCGCACAGTTGGACATGATGAACTCCGGTTTCTCCAACCTCTCCCCCACTGAATACCTGGAAGTTGACGCGGACACCGAGGACGCTGACAGTGGCCACGTGGTGGCCCACGAGCTGCCCGGCACCCGCAACTGGGGCCTGATGATCAACCGGAAGGTGGAGCCGTTCACCGACGCCCGCATCCGCAAGGCCATCTACCTGGCGTTGGACTACGACCAACTCAACGAGTTCGTCGAGGACGGCACGGCCGACACTCCCTGCCCGATGATGGGTATGGGATACGACCTCGGGGATTGCTCGGAGTGGCCCGGCATCCGGTCCAAGAGCGGCGACGGCGGTGAGGCCGACCTGGCCTATGCCAAGCAGTTGATGGCCGACGCCGGCTATCGCGACGGCTTCGAGACCACGTACGACGTCCGCCAGGTCGGCTCTTATCCCGCCACTTGCCAAGTAGTCAAGCAGCAGCTTGAGGAGGCCCTGAACATCAGGGGCGAGATCCAGGTGCATGAAAGCGCCGCTGGTTACGCTCTTTACCAGACGGCCAGGGCAGAGGATGCGTTGGGCGACTGGGAGCTCTCCTGCCAGGGCGAGGGCATGACGGTGCTGGATGCCGACGCCCTCTTGGGTGGTGTGTACCTCACCGGTGCCACCCGCAACTACACCAACTGGGAAACGGAGACCATTCGTGACCTGTTCGAGCAGCAGAAGGTCACACAGGACGTGGACGAGCGACGGGAGATCCTGAAGGAGATTGAGTCGTACCTGGTGCCGACCGATCCCTCCAATCTTGACGCTGGCTACGAGGACAACCACTGGGTTACCCTCTTCTGGGGCAAGTTCTTCTGGCTGGTCCACGAGGACATCCGCGGTTTCAACCCGCCGCAGACGGTGCAGTACGGCTTCAAGCACGAAGACCTCTGGCTGGACCGCTAGGCAGCACCGCTTTGACCGGAGGGTGAGTCCAAGTGGACGATCCCTCCATACCAAGGCACAATGAAAATGCGGAGTCATTTCGGATGGCTCCGCATTTTCGGCAAGTTAACCGGAATTAACGATTCATAAATGCCAAGGGTAATTCGCCCTTTCTCGCACCCCTGCCGGCACAGCCGACCGGGATAGGACGGAAATGAGACAGTACGCAGCAAAACGGGTTGCCCTGTTCGTACCCACGGTGCTGCTCATCACTATCATCGTATTTGTTGTGATGAGGCTGGTGCCTGGAGACCCGGCCATCGCTATCCTTGAAGCCGGTGGCGGGGGCAACTACACCCAGCAAGACCTGGAAAACCTGCGGCAGGAACTTGGCACCGACCGTAACATTTACCGGCAGTATTTCGAATGGATCGGCGGCATTCTCCGAGGCGACTTCGGCGATTCGCTGAAGTTCAACGCTCCGGTGATGACCGAGCTGCAAAATCGCATCGCGGTGACCATTGAATTGGCGATCATAGCCACAATCCTGGCGGTGCTGGTGGCGGTGCCCTTCGGGATCCTGTCGGCATTGAAACCAGACAGCTGGCTGGACTATGTGGCGAGGAGCTTCACGCTCGTGGGGATCGCCATCCCCAACTTCCTGGTGGCGGTGCTGCTGGTACTGATACTCGTGCGAACGGGAGGCCTGGCTCCGCTGGGCTATGTCACCTTCCAGGAAGACCCCCTGACCAACATGCATCAGATGATCTTTCCCGCCCTGGCCCTGGCCCTCTACGAGATGGCCTTTATCGCCAGGGTGACCCGCTCTTCGATGATGGAGATACTGCGGGAAGACTACATGCGGACGGCCCGCTCGAAGGGCCTGGCCGAAACGGTGGTGGTGCTCAGGCACGGGTTGAAGAATGCCGTGCTGCCCATCCTGACCATCTCGGGCTGGCAGTTCGGGAGGCTCTTCGGCGGCACGGTGGTGATCGAGTACATCTTCCTGCTGCCGGGAATGGGCACCATTCTCATTGACTCCATCTCCTTCAGGGATTATCCGGTGATCCAGGCCGAGATCGTGATAATCGGCGCGGTGATCGTCACAATCAATCTGATGGTTGACCTGCTCTACGGGTTGCTTGACCCCAGGATCAGGTACTCTTAACGCGGCGGGCCGCCCGGCTTGGGCCGGTGTGTTTCTCTGTGTCAGGGGCGATGGCGTAGCATCCGCATGCTGAGGCAATAGGTAGGGAGATATACAGATGCAAGTGTTCAACACCGGATCTGCTGCGACGGTGGATCTGGAGGTGGTGCGCCCCAGGCCTACCGGGGTTGCAGCCCTTCCGGCGGTTATCAAGGACTTCGCCCGGCGCAAGCCCATCGCCTTCGCCGGCGCCGTGATTCTTGTCGCCGTGGTGCTAATCGCGCTGCTGGCGCGTTTCGCAGGGGTGTCGCCCTATGACCCCGACGAGATTGGGGTGGCTTCCAAGTTTCTGGGGCCGGGAGGGGAGACCTTTCTTGGGACCGACGATCTGGGGCGCGACGTAACCAGCCGCCTTATGTACGGGGCATGGATCTCAATGAAGGTAGGCCTGGTCAGCGTTCTGATCGGCATTACCGGCGGGACGTTGATTGGCGTCTTCAGCGCCTATATGGGCGGAGTCGTCGACCTGGCAATCCAGCGCGTCGTTGACGCGCTCATGGGCTTCCCGCCCATCATCATGGCGCTGGGCCTGATGGCGGCCCTGGGGGCCTCCGACCGCAACGTGATGATTGCGCTTGTGGCGATACTTCTGCCGGGAGCAACGCGGGTCATACGATCGCAGGCCCTGAGTATCAAGGAGCTGGACTACACACTATCGGCGCGTGCTATCGGCGCGACGCCGCTTCGTATCATCCTGCGCCACATGCTGCCCAACGTGGCGGCGACGTACATCGTGCTGATGACCATCAGCCTGGGGTTCGCCATCGTGGTGGAGGCTGCGCTGAGCTTCCTTGGCGTCGGCATTCCGCCGGACGTGCCGACCTGGGGCGGGATGCTGCAACTGGGCCGCAAGTACATCGACACCCAGGCGTGGCTGCCGGTGCCCCCGATGATCGCCATCGGAGTGGTCGTGTTCGCCGTCAACTTCTTGGGGGACGGACTGCGCGACGTGCTGGACCCGAGACTGCGTGGCCGCTAGCGCCGGGGCTCTTCCCGGAGCACTCCACCGGAGCACTCAGGGAGTGGCGAAGGCCGTGAAGGCGCCCACGAGCGGCGAAAAGCCAACAATTGGCCGCAAATCAGCGACGCAGGGTGGGAAATCGCTGGTGAGTACACTTATACTCTTTGCAAACGCTTTGATGAATTTGGGGACACTTTCTAAGAACACGGGAGGAAGAGGAACGGTTTGAAAACTAAAATTTTTTTCCCTTTGGCTATATTGTCAGCAATGCTGCTTCTATTGGTTGTGGCCTGCGGTGGGGACACTGAGACGACTGACACTGATGGCGCCGCCACCCCGGAACCGCAGATCGTGGAGGTGGTGGTAACTGCCACCCCGGACCCGGATGCCGCTCCTGCCATGATGGAAGAGGCCAACCGGCTGCAGACCGTCAAGGACCGTGGCACCCTGATCTGCGCCAGCCGTAACGACGTGCCGGGCTACGGCTCCATTGACCCCACCTCCGGCGACAACGTTGGCTTCGACATCGACCTGTGCCGCGCCGTCGCCGCCGCAGTGCTGGACGACCCCAACGCCATCGAGATCCGCTTGATCACGGCCGCCGAGCGGGGGCCAACGATCCAGTCCGGTGAAGTGGACATGCTGGTGCGCACGGTCACCTGGACCACCTCCCGTGATGCCCAGTGGGGCAACTATGTGCAGACCATGTTCTACGACGGCCAGGGCTTCATGGTCAGCAACGCACTGGGCCTGACCAGTGCGCTGGAGTTGCAGGACGCCACAGTGTGCGTGACTCAGGGCACCACCACCGAGTTGAACCTGCAGGACTTCTCCAACCAGTACAAGTTGAACATCACGCCGCTGACCTTCGAGGACACCGACGCAGTGAGCGCCGCCTACCAGAAGGGCCAGTGCGACGCCTTCACCAACGACCGCTCGCAGCTGGCAGCCATCGGCTCTGGCTTCGATGACCCGTCGGCCCACACCATCCTGCCGGAGACCATCTCCGAGGAGCCGCTGGGCCCGGTGGTCCCCCACGGTGACGACCAGTGGTTCGACATAGTCAAGACCGTCATGGCCATCCTGATCTACGGCGAGGCCTACGGCGTGTCCCAGGACAGCGTCCCGAGCGCCGCCACCGATACCACTGTGGTTGACCGCCTGCTCGGCTTCGAAGGCTTCGAGGGGGCCTTTGGCCAGGACACCCTGGGCCTGAGCGATACGGTAGGACAGGACGTGCTGAGGGCCGTCGGCAACTACGGAGACATCTACGACCGCAATCTTGGCCCCGACGGCATCAACCTCCCGCGCGAGGACGGACGCAACGCCCTCTGGGCCGACGCTCCGTGCCAGGACTGCCCCAAGGGCGGCCAGATCTACTCAGCCCCGTTGCGCTGATCTCAGCACTACGGCTGCCAACCCGGTGAACTCAAAGGGGCGGGTTATTTACCCGCCCCTTTTTCATGATTCCCACACAGAATCCCATTGCTCTCTGCCTGGGGTATGCCTGTACCATGGTAAGCGACTCGGGTAAACAACTCGGGTAAGCGACTCGGGTAAGCGACTCGCTAGCTTACCGAGAGGAGGAACGGCTATGCCCCGTCTTACCCTGATAGCAATGGCGTTGGCTATTTCATCCCTGGTAGCGTTGCTGGCCTGTGGGTCCGAAGACGATACATCCACCTCCGGCTCCGCTGCAGAAGTGGAGGAGAAATCGTCGCGTCTCGAACGGGTGCGGGACCACGGTACGCTGGTCTGCGCCACCGGCAGCGACACACCTGGCTTCGGCTACATCGATGAGGGCGGAAACAACGTCGGCTTCGACCTGGACCTGTGCCGGGCGGTTGCCGCGGCCGTTTTGGGGAATCCGTCTGCGGTCGAATTTCGCATCGTATACCCAGCCGAGCGCGGGCCGATTCTGCAGGCGGGCGAGGTCGATATGCTGTCCACTGTCACCACCTGGACGTCCTCCCGCGACGCCCAGTGGGGCAACTTCACCCAGACCATGTTCTACGACGGGCAGGGGTTCATGGTCACCCGCAGCCTGGGCGTGGAAAGCGCGCTGGAGCTGCGGGACGCCAACGTCTGCGTGACCCAGGGCACCACCACCGAGCTCAACCTGCAAGACTTCTCCAACGAGGCGAGTCTGAACATTGTGGTGGTCACATTCGAGGACTCGGAGGCCGCGCTGGAGGCCTACCGCCAAGGGCAGTGCGACTCCTTCACCACCGACCGCTCGGCGCTCTCATCTCTGCTGGACACACTCCCGGACCCGGAGGCCCACGTGATCCTGCCAGACACCATCTCCGAGGAGCCGCTGGGGCCGATGGTACCCCACGGCGACGAGCAGTGGTACGACATCGTCAAGACCGTCATGGCCATCCTGATCTACGCCGAGGCCTTCGGCATCGGGATGAATGACGTTCCCACGGCGGTCACCGGCGACAGCAAGGTGGACCGGCTGTTCGGCCTCGAGGGTTCGTTCTCCCAGGAGACCTTGGGCCTGGAGCAGACCGTGGCGCAGGACGTGATCCGGGGCGTCGGCAACTACGGCGAGATCTACGACCGCAACCTGGGAGCCCAGGGCATCCAGCTTCCGCGCGAGGGGGGCCGCAACGCACTGTGGGCCGACGCTCCATGCCAAGGCTGCCCCAAGGGAGGGCAAATCTACGCCGCCCCGCTTCGCTAGCGGACGGCCGGTTTCCCACGGGCCAGTTCGCTACAGGCAGGTTGCCACAGGCAGGTTGGCACAGGTAGGTTGCCACAGGCAGATTGCCACAGGCAGGTTGCACTTGGCCTCGGGACACTATACGGCGGGTGTCCACGCGCATTGTCTTCGCTAAACTGCGGACGGACACCCGGCGTATGTCCAGGTATATTTCCCGGTACTGTGCGGGACTGGCTTTAAGCCATTGCGGATATCGCATCCCTGGGCAGTTTCACAACATGCCCGCGTGTGTTAGATTTGGCTCGACTTTCCCGTTGAGGGTATGAGAACTCGTATGGCACGACTGAGGAGCGTCCTAACTTACCAGGGCGTCGAGGTCTGGCGGCACACCAAGGTCCTCCAGTGGACCTTGCAGATCGTGTCGGGCATCGTTGTGGTCGTACTCGTGGCCTGGTTCTTCGCGAATATCGCCAACGCGGTGCAGGGCCGGGAGATACCCCACGGCTGGGGCTTCCTGGACCGGTCCTACCAGACTCCCATCGGGCACACGTTCATTGGCTACGAGTCGTCGGACACCTTCGCCTACGCCCTGGGAGCGGCGGCGGTGAACACCGTCGTCGTGTCCATCGTCGGCGTGATACTGGCGACGATGCTGGGTATTTTCATCGGGGTGGCGAGGCTGTCCACCAACTGGCTGGTGTCCAAGCTGGCCACGGTCTACATAGAGTTCTTCCGCAACGTCCCGCTGCTGGTGCAGCTCTTCTTCTGGTTCTACATCATCCTTGCCCTGCCTCCGGTGACCGAGGGTCACGTGATCGGCGGTGGGCTGCTCGTGAACAACAGGGGCATTTCCATGCCCTTCCCACAGGCCACCGCCATTGGGCCGGCGTTAGTGTGGGCATTGCTGGGGGCGGCAAGCATCGTCGCGGGTTGGGCCGTCTATCGGATGCTTCTCGTCGAGGAGATCCACCGGGGTCGGCCAACCTACCCGTTGTGGGGCGGATTTGCCACCGCGGTGATTGTCGGGGCGATAACCTGGATTGTAGTCAGCCTGGTAGCCGGGGACTCACCCTACGGGATCACCACTCCTGGTGGCGAGGGCAGGTTCGGGAACATCGTCGGCGGGTTCACCGCGCCTGCGGGCCTGGTGGTGCTGCTGGTCGGGCTGGTCACCTACACCGCCTCGTTCATCGCCGAGATTGTGCGGGCTGGCATACAGTCGGTCCGGCGCGGGCAAACGGAGGCGGCGCGGGCGCTGGGACTGACGCCCATGGAGACGCTGCGCTACGTCACCTTTCCGCAGGCATTGCGGGTCATCATTCCGCCGCTGATCAGCCAGTTCCTGAACCTGACCAAGAACAGCAGCCTGGCCGGCGCCATCGGATACGCCGACCTGACAAACGTGGCCAAGACGATGACGCAGACGGCGCCAGCGGTCTCCATATTCCTCCTGATCATGGCGGCTTACCTGGCTATGAGCTTGACCTACTCGCTCATCGGAAACCTCTATAACCGGCACATCCGGTTCACAGGGAACTGACGATGGCTGCCACTCCACAGCCAGCAGCGAGCCAGACAAACCCGGGGACCCCAGGACAGCGCCTTCCCCCGCCCATTACGGAGGTCGGGGTAATCGGCTGGTTGCGGGGGAACCTGTTCAGCTCGAAGTGGAACAGCTTGCTGACGGTCGTTTCGGCGGCGGTCACCGTGCTGGCGCTGTTCTACGGCCTCCGCTGGGTGATAACCGGAGCCGACTGGACGGTCATCGGCGTGCTGGGCGGGCAAATGGTCATCGGTCAGTACAACACCGAGGGTTCCTGCCCCGGCCAGAACTGCTTCTGGAGACCGCAGGTCGCACTGCTACTGGTGACGGTGCTGTTCGGAATGGCCTGGGGAATGGCGGGCAATGCCGTCGCCAGACGCCTGGCCATCGGCGTGGTAGTAATTCTGACACTGTTCGCCTTCCTGCCCTACAGCTTCGACCGTATGGGGATGGACGTGCGTCTGCTGCTGGCTGCCAACATACCGGCACTGCTGGTGGGATGGGCCGTGGCCCACTTCTTCGGGATATCGGTGCGGGGAATCGTCATTTACGTCGTGGCGGCCTTCATCGTGTCGGTGATTCTTATGCGAGGCCTGCCAGGGATTCCGGGACTCCAGCCGGTACTGGTCATTCACTGGGGCGGATTGACGCTGAACCTGCTGCTGGCAGTGGTGCCAATCGGCCTGAGTGTGCCCATCGGCATCGCGCTGGCGCTGGGGCGGCGGAGCAACCTGCCGGTGGTGAAGCTGATGTGCGTAGTGTTCATCGAGGTGTTTCGGGGCGTGCCGCTTATCACGCTGCTGTTTATGTCGCAGGTGCTGGTCCCGCTGGCCTTCCCCGAGGACTTCAACTCCAACTCGCTCGTCCGGGCCGGCATTATCATCACGCTGTTCAGCTCTGCTTATATGGCCGAGAACATCCGGGGCGGGCTGCAGGCGCTGCACCCCGGGCAGGCGGAGGCGGCGCGGGCGTTGGGCCTGCCCGGCTGGCAGACGACGATGCTCATCTCCCTGCCGCAGGCCATCCGCAACGTGATTCCGGCCATCGTGGGGCAGTTCATTTCGCTGTACAAGGACACCACCCTGGTCTACATCATTGGTATGCTGGACGTGTTGGAGATCAGCCGGGCCTTCATCCAGGGCAACACCGAGTACCTCTCCAGCGCCAAGGAGGTGTTCATCTTCCTGGCCCTGGTGTTCTGGGTATTCACCTACACCATGTCCTACGTCAGCGGCAAGGTCGAGGAACATTTGGGAGTCGGCGAGCGGTAGAGGGCAGGGCGCGGAAAGGCGATTGGAGTCGGAGATGATCGAGGAACAGGAAAACGGAGCGGCGAGCGAACCCATCATCATGTGCCGCGACGTGCACAAGTGGTTCGGGCAGTTCCATGTTCTGCGTGGGGTGACGACGTCGGTGGAGCGCAGCGAAAAGCTGGTGGTGGTCGGGCCGTCGGGTCAGGCAAGTCCACCTTCATCCGCACCATCAACAGACTGGAGGAGCACCAGCGCGGCGAAATCGTGGTTGACGGCGTGCCGATGACTCAGGACGTGCGCAACATCGACGCCATCCGGCGCGACGTGGGGATGGTGTTCCAGCAGTTCAACCTGTTCCCGCACCTGTCGGTGCTGGATAATGTAACCCTGGCGCCGATCAAGGTGCGTAAGAGGAAACGCAGCGAGGCCGACGAGGTGGCTATGGAGCTTCTGGAGCGGGTGGGCATCCCGGAACAGGCGGACAAGTTTCCGGGCGAGCTATCCGGCGGTCAACAGCAGCGCGTCGCCATCGCCCGCGCCCTGGCCATGCAGCCCAAGATCATGCTCTTTGACGAGCCGACCTCAGCCCTCGACCCGGAGATGATACGGGAGGTGCTGGACGTGATGCGCGAGCTGGCGGAGTCGGGCATGACCATGATCATCGTGACCCACGAGATAGGGTTTGCCACGGAGGTGGCCGACCGTATCCTGATGTTCGACGAGGGCGTGATCATTGAGGATGCGCCGCCACAGGAGTTCTTCAACAACCCGCAACAGGAGCGGACCCAGACCTTCCTCAGCCAGATCCTTTCCTGAGTGGGGGTACGCCCTCACCCTAACCCTCTCCCAGAGGGAGAGGGAGTTGGAATAAGAGAACACCTCGGCATTCTCCTTTGAGGAGGGGGGACCGGTCAGCTACAGGGCGGTGCCCAGCAGGTCGAGGGCGGCCTGCGCGGCGCCATGCTTGGTAGCGTCCCGGTCGCCATCGAGGTGCACCTCTATGGCGGTGTCCTCTCCGCCCTTGACCGACAGGCCGACCCAGAATGTGCCGATGGCCAGGCCGGAGCGCCCGGCAGCGGGGCCGGTTACGCCGGTGGTGGAGATGGCGTAGTCGGTGCCGGTCAGTTCGCGCACCCCGCGTGCCATGCCAACTGCCATCTCGCGGCTGACGGTGCCGTGGTTTGGCGCGACCTCGTCCGCTACACCGAGCACCGATTCCTTCAGCCCGCCGGTATAGGCTATTACGCCGCCGGGGAAGTAGCGTGAGCTCCCCGGTACGGTGCCCAGCATGTATCCCACCAGCCCGCAGGTGCAGGCCTCGGCCACGGACACCGTCTTGCCCGCCTCGGTAAGCTTGGCCGCAATCTCTTCCACTTGCATTGGTTCACCCTTCTTGCCGTTGAGCCAACTCTTGAGCGGCCCGGATGTATTCTGCTGTACCGTGAATCAGATCGGGGATGTCATCGCTGTCACAGACCCCGTAGTAAGAGGCGTCATTGTGCAGATACTGGCCGCGCTGGGCGTATCCGGCGGACAGGCTGGGAAGGTCGTACTTCCTGGCTAGAGACCGCAGTCCGCTGGAGATGTTGATAGTGGTTGAGGTGTTGCCCTGGTGGGCCAGCACGGCGGCCTCAGAGGCCGCCCGCGTGGCATTCCAGGCCTTGCCGCAGGCGTCGCGTATATCGCCCGCCTCGAGCCGCTCAACTGCCGAGTGGTACTGATCCCAGGCATCGTCCAGCAATGCCCGCACAGATCCTCGTCCGGGGTATGCCGGTCTTGAGGTCATAACGATCGCCTCTTTCTGCAGTGACAGGGGCGTACACTATTGCTACCCGATACTACATTGCCACCCGGCCCTACACGTCCATCATCTTGTCCGGCGTCATGAGTTCCATGATCTCGATGTGGTTGCCTTCGGTGAGCTCGCGGACCTGGGCGCCGACCGCCAGAGCATCCTGGGGGATCTGGTGCCCGGCGCGCATGGGAGACATCAGGGCCTCGTCGGTCCACTCCAGCACTACGGAATCTGGGTCGGAGGGAGTTGTGTAGCCGTTGAAGTAGACCCGGAACTCGCTGCGCTGTCCTGCCTCATGGTAGATCGTTGCCTGCTTCTGCACCAGGCTGGCCACGCGGCGGGCCTCGCCAGGCTTGCACTTCCAGATTCTCCTGAGTAAATACATCGATTGTTCTCCGCAATTGGATTTCCATTGGAGGTTGCGCCAGGCTGGGCGGTCCTTGCCGGCCATTATTGACCCGGGCGATGCTCACACGTCCAGCATCTTGTCGGGGGTCATGAGCTCCATAATCTCTATCCGGTTGCCCTCTGTGAGCTGGGCGACCTGGCCACCGAATTCCCTGACCGCTTGCGGCAATTGGATGCCGGCGCGAAAGGTCGAGCGGAGGGTCTCGTCGGTCCACTCCAGCACGACGATGTCCTGCTCTGCCGGAGTGGTGGCGCCGTTGAAATAGACCCTGCATTCACTCCGCTGCCCCGCCTCCTCGAAGGCCTGGGCTTGCCGCTGCACGAGGCTGGCCACACGTCGGGCCTCACCGGGCTTGCACTTGAAAATTCTCCTCAGCACGTACATGTGTTTCTCTCCATATGAAAATTACCGCCGACAGGAGGTCGACGGCATTCATCATACATGATTTTGGAGGTCATTGAATGCCCTCACGCGAGGGCCCTACTGTTTGCGGAGCAGGGCGAGGAACTCGTGGTTTCCCGCGTCGCCGGTGATCGGCGATGGGACCGTGTTCAGGAGTTCAACGTCGTCTCGGTCTGACAGCCACTGCTCCACGCGCATTAGGATGTCCTCGCGCAGTTCGTCGCTGCGGATGACGCCGCCCTTGCCAACCTCGCCGCGCCGTGCTTCGAACTGGGGCTTGATGAGTGCTACCGCGTATCCACCCGTTTGCAGGTGCGTCAATGGCTGCGGCAGGGCCATGGTCAGGGAGATGAACGAAACGTCGATTACCAGCAGGTCCACGGGCTCCGGAAGCTGGAAGGGGAGACGGGCATTCAGCTTCTCGTGGCACACAACTCGTGGGTCGCGGCGCAGGGTGTAGGCCAGCTGCCCGTGGCCCACGTCGATGGCGTAGACGCGCGTCGCCCCGCGCTGCAGCAGGCAGTCGGTGAACCCTCCGGTGGAGGCCCCAATGTCGAGGGCGACGAGTCCAGCAACGTCGACTTTGAACTCGTCCAGGGCGTGGGCCAGCTTATAGCCGCCACGGCTGACGTATGGGAGGCGCCCGCGGACTTCCACTTCGATGTCGTTGGCGAGGAGCGCGCCCGGCTTGGCAACCCGGCCCGCAGGCGTGAACACGACCCCCTCCATGATCAGGGCCTGCGCCCGCTCCCGCGACTCGGCGAGGCCGCGCTCCACGATGAGTACGTCGGCACGGGTTTTGGGATTTGTCTTCGGCGTGGCCATAGCCCTCACCCTGATCCTCTCCCTCGAGGGAGAGGAAGTATTTCTAGTTCCTTATGTTCACCGGCCGACAAAGTTGGGGCGGCGCTTTTCGAGGAAGGAGCGGTAGCCCTCCTGATAGTCCTCGGTGTCGAACTGGGTAAGAGGCAGCGCATTCTCCTCGTCGGTCAGGTCGGCTAGCCTGGGCTTGGCCTGCACCTGTCGCAGCGTCAGCTTGTTCACGGCGTGAGACAGAGGCGCGAGGCCGGCTATCTCGTTGGCCAGTTTGTAAGTGGCGTCGTGCAACTCCTCGGGTGGCACCACCTGGTTGACCAGCCCGATGCGCAGTGCCTCGTGGGCGTCCAATAACCTGCCTGACAGCAGGATGTAGAGAGCGTTGCCCTTGCCCACGAGTTCGACCAGCCCGCGCATCTCGCGGTGGCCAATGGTGATGCCGAGGCGTGCCACCGGGATGCCCATGCGGCTGCCCTCAGCGGCGATGCGCAGGTCGGTGGCCACGGCCATCTCGCAGCCCCCACCGGCCGCGAAGCCCTGGATCATTGAGACGGTGGGCGTTCCCATCTCGGTCAGGGCCTCCAGCAACCCGTTCACGGCGTCGTTGTAGCCCCTGCCCTTGACCGAGTCGGAACGGTGCTTGTGGAAGTCCGCGATGTCGGCGCCAGCGGAGAACGCCTCGCCGCCCGCGCCGGTGATGACCACGCAGCGTACCTCGCTGTCAGCGTCGAGGCGTCGCAACAGCGCGGCCAACTCGTGCCACATGTCAAAGCTGATGGCGTTGCGTTGCGCGGGGCGGTTGATGGTGATGGTGGCCAGCGGCGGCTGCCGCTCGAGGAAAATGTAGTCGCTCAAGTGAGTATCCTTCGTTAACTTTCGCGCCCGAGCAGGGTACTGAGGGCGCGCTTGATGATGTTGCGGGCCATGGGGATTTTATACCCATTCTGTGGCAACGGCGTGGCGTTGGGCAGGGCGAGGGCGGCAGCATAGGCGGGGTCAACATCCCTGGCGAAATGCCCGGTCAGGTAGCCCTCCACCTCGGCGGCTCGATACGGGACGGGGGCGACGCCGCCAAGCGCGATGCGGGCCTTGCCGATAACCGCACCCGTTCCATTGCCGTCCAGCGTAAGGGCTGCGGCCACGCTGACGAGGGCGAAGTCGCCCGACTCCCGCTCTCGCACCTTCAGGTAAGCGCTGCGCTCCGGCGCGTCGGAACGCAAGTTGATTCGGGTGAGCAGCTCCCCCGGCTCCAGCACATTCTCGCGGAGCAGATCGCGCCCCGGACTGGCGAAGAACTCGCAAATCGGCAACTCCCGCCTCCCATTGGGCCCGACGGTCTCCACTCGGGCGTCCAGCGCGCTGAGAGCCACCGCCGTGTCGGACGGATGCACGATGTAGCAGCGGTCGCCGCCGGTGACGCACAGCAGCCGCGTGTCTCCAGCCAAGGCATAGCAGCGGTCGCCGCCCTTTTTAAGACAGGGAATGAGCGGGCTGCGATAGTACCAGCAGCGGGGCCTCTGGTTCAGGTTGCCGCCCATGGTGCCCTCGTTGCGGATTTGCGGAGTCGCCAACCCGCCCGCCGCCTCGGCCAGCGCGGCATAGCGGCGGCGTACGACGGGATGCGCCGCAACGTCCGCAATGGTGGCCGCTGCGCCGATGGTCAGCCCGCCGTCGCTGGTCTCCGCAATCGCCGTCATCCCCGGAATCGCAGCCAGTCCCACCAGCTGATCCGCCGCTACAACGCCGTCCCGCACCTGCGGCAGCAGGTCAGTGCCACCGCCCAAGGCCACCGCGCCGGGCTGTGAGAGCAGCGCCACCACTTCGTCGATGGAATGCGCATCGGTGTATTGGAATGGGGGCGTCCTCACTGTTGTTGAATCATTTCCATAATATTTATCCCAGATGTCATGACTTTACTCCCGTCGGGCGTATGGCCACTCTCAAAGGCTGACTGCCAAAAGTCGGGATTGCGTTTTCCACCGAAGGCGAAAGCAGAGAGATCCTTGTTTACCCACAATGGAAGGTTTTTCAGGGACTCAATAAAATTTTCGATATTTGCCCAACACGCTTCGGGAATTTCGTACTGAAAGAGCTTGCTTTCGTCGATTGGTCTGCCTGTGATTGAGAAGTAATCACGTACTATACGTCGCACGTATTGCAGCCAGACAGAGATTATTTCCTCTTTACTCATCCGAAATGCTCGAAGATGGGGTTCCACTACATCTTTGCCCTTCTGTACATCGCTCTCTAATCTACTTGTACCACGGGTAGGATCGAATTGGCCAGTGAAAATCTTGTCAGCAACAATATTCATCAGACGGACGATTTGTTCAATCTCGAGTTGACGAGGGTTAACACCTTCTTCAAATTTATGATTGAATGCTGTTGGCAGCACATCGTCGAAAATAAAAAACCTGTAAAAGGTCTTCTCAATAGTGCTATAGCTGAGAGGTCTCGATGTACCTCTGCCACCAAACTCAATATAATCTCTAAGTTTGTTGTCTCCATGAGTTGTAATGCTGTCGCGTATGCGATCCACAATGTAACGCCTCATTTCCCGACCCTCGCCCTTGAAGTGGTTCATCAAATCCCGCTCAGAGAAACTCTCATCGTCGGAATTTCGCCCCTGATCATTCAAATACCTTTCAATCCTGTCTTGCAAAATCGAACTACCGAGACTTCGTTGTGCCGATTTGTCGAATGCAACCTGCCTCAAGGTGGTACCGGCGTTGGTATTTGCCGTCAAAAGCACATCTATATCAGGGTCAATAAATATCCTCACCGGTAAATTGCGCACTCCCAAGAGGATTTGGGATGCCGCCTTGTGTTGTCCATCAAAGATTTGTACTTTGGTTTTTCCACTGTCCGAGGTGTGGATCCAACCAAGAGATACATGGAGCTGCGGAAGTCCTTTATGGAACTCGACAACTAGTTTTCTTAAGTTTGTGCCAATTGCTCTAGGATTGATATGACTGTCATGGTGTAAATATTCTATTGGTAGATTCAGAAAAGTATATCTAAATCCCGATAAAGGATCGTAGTCAATGGGAAATTCTCTAATAGTATTGTTGGCAAGTTCAGGAAAGCTCGTTTTCAACACCTCGCCTACGACTGCCACTGACAATTCAAATTTACTACCCCCGTATTTCTCTAGGACATCACCTAGATTGGCAGCCCGGTTTTCTTCGGAAGTTGAGTGGGCAAGTATTTCGAAAGACGCCAGTACTCGGGCCACACGCAAATCACTTGCCTGTTTAGATCTATTGCATGATTCGTGGGTTACGGCGAAGTTCTCTGGTCCATCTTTTCCGCCATTGCTGATTGGTTCGATGTGATCAATGTCAATGCTAGTAGAATGCAGAGTTAAGTCGATTTGGCCACCACATATAAAGCAATTACCTGATTGAGTATTCATTAGAGTGCCAATGAGTTTTTCTCTTTCCTGAGGGGAGATGCGGCTTAGAAATAGAGATGGCATTGCAATCCTCCTAATTCCTTTGCAACAGTAAACTTAAATTATACTTCTTTCGAAATATTGCGGCCAGTTTCCAACGCCGCGAGCACCCTGTCCGGCGTGAACGGCGTGCGTCGCATGCGGACGCCAGTGGCGTTGTAGATGGCGTTGGCAATGGCGGGGGCCACGCCGACCGTCGGCACCTCGCCGAGGCCCTTGGCTCCCAGCGGGCCGACCGGATCGACGATGTCGGCGAAGATGACGTGAATGTCCGGATAGTCGAGGATGGTCGGCGACTTGTGCTCGAGGTAGCCGGGGTTCAGAGTTACGCCGGTAGCCGCGTCGGTGACCAGCTCCTCCGACAGGGCGAAGCCGAGCATCTGGCTGACGGCGCCCTCGGCCTGGTTAAGCGCGGCGCGGGGGTTGATGATGCGGCCCGAGTCGTGGGCGGCCACATAGCGCAGCACCCGCACCCGGCCGGTGTCGGTGTCCACCTCCACCTCGACGAAGTGGGCGCCGAATGAGTTGACAATGTGGTTCGTGCTGCCGGGGACCACAGACGCCGTGGCCGATAGCGCGTCGCCGTCCATTCGCCCGGCAACCTCGGTCAGCGCCATGCGGCGGGACGGGTCGGACCTGACGAACACCCAGCCGTGAGCGGCGTCCAAATCGTAGACCGGCGCCTCCAACCCTGACGAGGCCAGTTCCAGCAGCGACTCCCGCACCTCGGTCGCCGCTTGCACCACGGCCGTGCCTGTGGAGAAGGTCGCGGTGGATCCGGCGGTGATGGGCGCGTCGGGGGTGCCGCGGCTGTCGGCGAACGCCGCCTCAACGTGCTCGTATTCCGCGCCCAGGACTTCTGCGGCGATCTGGGGCAGGACGGTGGAGGCGCCCTCACCCACGTCCATCAGGCCAGTTATGAGCTTGATGGCTCCGGATTTTTCCACCCGTACCTCGGCGGCAGAGGGCGAGCCGGGGCCGCCACGGTAGATCATGATAGACATCCCGCGACCGCGCCTCAGGGCGGGGTCGGCGGGATGCTCAGGGAGATAGTTGCGCCAGCCGAAGGCTTCCGCACCAAGTTCGAGGCATTCCCGCAGGCCGTTGCTGGAAAAGGGAATGCCGCCCTCCAGCGGCTGGCTGTCGATGACTCGGTCGAGTGGCGTGACTCGTTGGCCCGGTTGCCCCTCGGGTCGGACGTGGTTCATCATCCGGAAGGCCAGCGGGTCCTTGCCGAAATGTTCGGCGGCGCGGTCCATCAGGCTCTCGAGGGCGAAGTGGCCCTGCGGCGCCCCCAGGGCTCGGTAGGAGCCAGCGGTGGGGCGGTTGGTGTACGCCAGGTGCGCCTCGTATCTCACGTTAGCGCAGTGGTAGAGGTAAAGTATGCCCTGCCCGGTGCGACGCGCCACACCCGCTCCCGAGGCCAAGTAGGCGCCGGTGTCCAGCATCGTGCTGGCCTCGATGGCGGTGATGCTGCCGTCTGTCCTGAACCCCGCGCGGATGTGAATCTTAGCGGCGTGGCGCACCCGCCCGGCGATGAACTCTTCCTCTCGCGAGAACTCGAGGCGCACCGGGCGCCCGGAACGCTGCGAAAGCGTGGCGGCAATCGCAGACAGCCGGGTCTCGTCCTTGTTGCCGTAGCCTGCGCCGAGGAATGGCCCGATCACGCGCACCCGGTGGGCAGGCAGTCCCAGCGCAGCGGCGAGGGCATCGCGGTCGACATGGACGCCGCGGGTGGTCTTCCAGACAGTCAGGTCAGCGCCCTCATCCTCTCCCCACGAGGCCAGCGCGGCGCGGGGCTCCAGTGGTGCGGCCGAGTGGGTGGGGATCTTGAACTCGTCCTCCAGCACCACGTCGGCCACGGCGAACCCGTCGGCTACGCTCCCACGTTCCAGCGATAACACCTCTCCCAAAGCCAGGTTCCCGCCGGGGTGGATGTCGACGGCGTCTGGGGCAAGAGCGGCCTCCGGGGTATTGTAATGGGGCAGAACGGAGTACTCGACCCGCAGCAGTTCCAGCGCAGCGCGGGCGGTGTCGAGGCCGTCAGCGGCCACCGCCGCCACCTCGTCGCCCACAAAGCGCACCCGTGTGTCGAGGATGGTGAGGTCGGGAGCAAGACGCCCCGCCGGAACGTCGAAGGGAGTGATCACGGCGTGGACTCCGGGCAGGCGCAGGGCCTCGGAGGCGTCAATGCGCAGCACGTTGGCGTGAGGGTGCGGGCTGCGCAGAATGGCCCCATGGAGCATGCCCGGAAGTTTCAGGTCGGCGGTGTAGCGGGCCTCGCCGGTTAGCTTCACCTCGAGGTCGCGGCGGACCACGCTGGTGCCGGCTACGTTGAGCGTCATACGAGTGTCCCCGGGAGGAGAGTGTGGTGGAAACCCCAAGGACGCAGAGCATGGCTGACTGCCGGCTCTGCGTCCCCGGTGGAAACTCCGAACCTTTCGCTAGATTACGTGGAACAGCCGGAGATGCTCCCGCAGAACGTCGGCGGCGAAGTCGTTTTCGATGTCGCGCCAAACCGAATGGATGTGGTTGGCGCCGTCCTGCCGGTTGTCGAACTCCACCACGAAGTTGCCTCCGTGGATGCGGTAGTAGTGTGGGTCATTCTTTGACACCGGCCCGGCCCACGCCAGGTGGAAGTGGTCGACGCCATCCTCGCGGATGGCGGTCAGCTTCTGCTCGGCGAGGTCGGTCCGCACCTGTCCCACGTACAGAGCGACCAGGTTGAGCAGCGTTTCCTTCTGGCCGCCGCTCATTTCCGCGGCCGCCAGCCCCTGCGGCTTGAACGGAAAGGAGACCTTGGTGCTGTTGTAGGTCAGGATGTCCAGCGGCGCCTCGTCATAGATCGTCGCCGTGGAGCGCTGCCCGTCGTCCAGGCTCTCCATTAGCTGGAAGGCCAGGTCCTCGCGGTCCCCTAGGATGCGCAGTCCCTGCTTGGGGCCCTTGCGTACTTCGGCGGGGTTGGCGCCGAAAAAGAATGGGGTCACCGAGATGACATTGTCGCCCCAGATGCTGAAGTGCAGGGAGACGTGATGCCCTTCGATGCGCCAGCCCCAGGGTTCCTTGGTGCCCGGCTCGCCAAAGATGGTGAAGTAGTACAGCTCGATGTCGCGCACGAACGTGATCATGCCCATGTCTTTTTCCAGCGGGCCGAGAACGTCCTCGTGCTCGATGATCTGTCGGCACTGCTCGTAGGAGCGCTGGGTCAGACCCGAGGCCAGCAGGGCGAAGGCCAGCTCGCGCTGGTTGGCGTCCATGTCCCGCAGGGCAAGGCCGTGGCGATTGATGGGCGGGTAGTACCAGTACATCCGCTCGCCGTCCATGTATTCGAAGGTTGCCCTGCCCTTCTGCTCGGCGGTGAGACTGTCGAGGAGCCGGCGGGCAGCGGCGCCCATCTGGGTGGCGGCCTGGAACCCGGCTTGAACGGGCGCTCCGCTGCTCTGAGATTGGACTGTCGCCATGCTGGGGGCCTCCTGGGGGTGTGCGATTCCGGTGTTTCTGCGAGTTTATGGGCGGGATATAGGAGAGTCAACCGCGTTGACGCTGCGTGGCTATTCACCCCTGAGGCGGCTTAGCTCTTCCTCAAGGGCCCTGGCCCGGGCAGCCTCAGCGTCGGCGCGAGCCTCGGCAGCGATGCGGGCGTCGCGCTCGGCTACGCGGGCGTCGCGCTCCTCCAGGTACGTGTTCAGGTAAAGACGACCGACCGGGTCCCAGAAGCGCAGTTGGCCGTCTTCCCAGCACAGGTCGAGGTTCAGTGCCTCGCTGTGTCCCCGGAAGTGGCCCTCGACAGTCCGCTGGATGGCGATTGGCTCGTACTCCTCTCCCGCCAACCGGTCTCCGGCAAGATGCGTGCTGTGATAATCTCCGCCCGATGGATCAAATCGCCAGTATTCCGGGACGCGAAAGCGGGCGTAGTCCTGGCGTTTGCGGCCCTCATCGATGCGACCCGTGCTTTCAGAACCCACCTCCAGCACAAAGTCAGGCGGCTTGCCCTGCTCCGGGATGAGGTAGCCATTGCGGGGTATGATCAACTTGGGCCGGGCGTTGAAAGCGATGAGCAGGTCGGGGTACCTGATGCCCTCCCGGTCCTCTCGTGCGAACAGTCCCGCCGCTATCTCACTGAGTATCACGGTCGTTTCCTGGTTCCCGAAGTGGGCGGTGAGCGAACCGGGATATCCCGGCAGATTGACGTTGAAATAGGCAGTCATCTCTTCCGGCGGTGCATCGGGAAAGCGAAGCAGTTTCCCGGCTCCAGGTTGCGGGGTGACGGGCTTGGTGGTCATGGCGGGCCTCGCAGGCCGTGGGATGGATGCGGACATTATAACCTGGAGCGGAGCCGCGCCCGACGTATCCACCGTAGCCTGCTCAGGCGCGTTTCGCAGCAGTGCGGACGGACTGGAGGATGCGGCCGTAGGCGTTGCAGCGGCACAGGTTGCCAGAGAGGGCCTCGCGTATGTCGGCATCGCTGGGGGTGGGATTGGCGTCCAGGAGGGCGCGAGCGGACATGAGGAACCCGGGTGTGCAGTAGCCGCACTGTCCGCCGTCCTCGTCGAGGAACGCCTGTTGCACGGGGTCGAGGCGGCCGTCCTGGGTCAACGCCTCGACGGTCAGGACCTGGCGGCCCCGCACCTGGCCCACAAGCGTGATGCAGGCGTAGACCGGCTTGCCATCGAGGAGCACGGTGCAGGACCCGCACTCGCCCCGGTCGCAGCCGCGCTTGGCGCCGGTCAGGTCCAGATCGTCGCGCAGAACGTCCAGCAATGACTGGTGCGAGGCGACGGCGAGATCGTAGGTACGGCCGTTTACGTTGAGGTGAACCGTGTTCTCAAGCATGTCGCCAATTTAACCACAGTTCCTCTCGGGACGACAAAGTGCTGGCCTGTTGAGAGGAGGAACATCGCGGCTGGCCGGAGACTCGCCCTGTCTTCCGTTGGAATTTGTCGCTTTTCATCTGATCCGGCTGGGTCGAGCAGGACGGTTGGGGGGAGTCTGCTTTGGGGGCTGATGGGAAATTTTTTGATTCCCGTCCCGTTGTGTCCCATTCCGTCCCGTTTTTGCTTTCCGGACCGGTCGGGCAGTTTGGAGCGGGCCACGTTCAGGGGCTAATGGGACAACAAATTTTGATTCCCGTCCCAAAGTGTCCCATTTTTGCTTTCCGGACCGATTGCGCAGTTTGGAGCGGGCCACGTTAGGGGGCTGATGGGACAAATTTTATTGATTCCCGTCCCATTGTGTCCCATCTGGGCTGCCGTCCCGGCGATCAACCAAGGCCGAGGCTAACGAACATATGTTCTGCGTCGCTGTCCAATGATAATACGGGAGGGTCTTGAGGCTTGGCAAGGGCCAACTGTCAGCGGGTAATCTGCCGAGACAGGTGGTCAAGCCAGGGAACTTGACATTAACGTGAGGCAGGGGCGGATTTCAGACCCGCCCCCGCAGAATGCATACCATATAGACCGGAAATAGACCGGAAATAGACCGGAACGTTACACCCGGTCATGTCGCCCTGGGGTGGCGTCGTCAGTTCAGCGTTGCCTGCAGGGACTGTTCCAGCTCGTTTACGGTAGCGAAACCCTCGAAACGGGAGAGAACGCGTCCGTCCGTATCCAGCACAAAGGTCCAGGACTCGTTGAACCAGTGGGGCAGGCTGGTCATGCCCCATTCGTCCACGATGGGAGAGATGCGCGCCTTGTCGAGGTCGCCCTGGATCTCATCGGGGTTGTCGTAGATTTCGACGTGGATGAAGTGGGCCTGCCCATCGTATTTCTCGCGCAGCTCGGACACCGCGTCCACCTGCGGACCACACGTCGCGGTGGTGCAGAAGGCGGGCGAAGCGAAGACCACCACGGCGGGCAGGGGACTCTCCACCGCCTCTCTCACCGTCACGCGGTACAGCTCCTCGTCGGGGCTGTAGTCCGTGGTAATCAGGGCCAGATCGTCGAACACAGACAGTGTCTTGTTTTCGCTGAGGGGGCTCGCGGCGCCCAACGCGGGAATCGGCGAGTTTTCGGTGACCTCGAGCTCCTGCACTCCCCAGCCCGTCGCGTCCGTTCCCTCGGCTACGATGTCCAGCCGCCACTGGCCGGGCCGATCGAAGTCCACCTCGGCGACGAAGGTGCCGCGGGTGCCGTAGGGCCACTCGTTGAACTCCGTTTCGATCTGCTCTCCGGGCGTGTTGTTCGGAACGTAGACCGGCGTGAACTGCACGGTGGAGTCCTTGACCAGGCCGGTCTCCGTCGTGAGCAGGAAGGCCACCCGCTGCGGACCGGTCTCCAGGACGGTGGTGGCCAGGATCACGTTCAGTTCATCGCCGTCCCGGTCCGGCAGATAGGCAGCGTCCTGGGACTCGGAGGACTGACCGGTCTCAGCCGCCGTGGTCTCAGCAGTGGCAGGAGGAGGTGTGGGCTGATGCCCCTCAACCACGGGCCCCTCGGTGGGTGTCGCCGCCGATGTAGGCATCGCCGTCGCAGGGGACGATGTGGCCGTTGGGTCGGGCGCGGGCTCAGAGCCGCAAGCCACCGAGAAAGCCAGGGTCAGCGCGGCAACAAGCAGCAGTGGAAAGACAATCGCAAGGGGGACGGGCATTCTAAGCATCAGTAACCGTCCTCGTAGACTCCGAAGGTGAAGGAAAAGAGGCCGAAGTCATCAGACATCGATGCCATCCGCAGCACCTGGCCACCCTCCCAGGTGGGGTGCTCCACGATCTTGTACAGCTTGGGATCGGTCACCTGCAAGTAGGAGATACCGTCCTCGTCGATGATTATGTCGTCTCCCTTGTTTTCATCGGTAAGGTAGTCGCCATTCACTGTCACCCGCACCTGGTAGTCGTTTCCTGACTCTGAGGTCAGCACTGCGTTGACCGAGCGGGCGGAATACTTCAACTCGAGGTAGTGGTCGAAGTGGTCGGTGTCCTCGGCGTGGCGGGCGCTCTCCGGGCCGATGGCCCAAGGACCGTTGAAATAGATTAGGTTGCTGTCCGGAGAATCAGGAGCGGAGAACTGGGCAATGACACCGGGCTGGTCCTCGCTGTCGAAGGACTCGCGGGCCGCCTGCAGATATTCGTCGTCCTGGCCGATGCCGCCGCGTCTCTGGGTGGCGGTGAACTTCCAGCCGGCGAACAGCTCGCGGGTAACGTCCATGCCCAAACGGAAGGAGGAGTCGCGCTGCTGGTCGTCGGGCAGGGGCAGGTCGAGCTTCGCCGTCATGCCCCCCTCTTCCAGGAGCTTGCGGATCATCTCCTCGGTCTCGCCGTACTTGCCCTCCCCGAAGTGCGTGTATCGGATCACGCCACTCTGGTCGATCAGGTACTTGGCCGGCCAGTAGCGATTTGAGTAGCTGCGCCACACTGCGAAGTCGTTATCCTGAACCACTGGCCAGGCCACGCCCTCGTCATTGGTGGCCTCAACCACGTTATCGTATATCTTCTCGAACTCGAATTCGGGCGTGTGTACGCCCACGATGACCAGCCCCTCGTCGGCGTATCGGTCGTACCACTCCCTGAGGAAAGGCAGCGTGCGGATGCAGTTGACGCAGGTGTAGGTCCAGAAGTCGATGAGCACCACCTTGCCCCTCAGGCTCTCCAAAGTAAGGGGATCGCTGTTGATCCACTCCTGCGTGCCCATGAACTCGGGTGCGCAGTCGCCGATGCGGCCGCCTCGGGAGCCCTCGCAGGGCGGTATATTGGCCGCAGCCGATGTCGTTTCCTTGGCCTCCGCGTTGGCGGGAGCCTCCGTTCCAGCGGCGAGCTCGTCCGTGGCCTGCTCGGAGGCTGGCGCAACGGTGGTCGTCGTCGGCGACGGGAACAGTGTTGGATCGGGAGCCGCTGTCGGGTCGGAACCGCAGGCTATTAATACAGCCAGGGCCACGGCTGCCATTATGAACGGGAGACGAATCATCAGAAACCGTCCTCATAGGTGCCAAAGGTAAATGAGAATAGGCCGAAATCATTAGATAGTGAGGACATCGCAAGAATCTGCCGCTCCTGCCATTCAGGATGCTCGATTATCCGATATGCCTTCGGGGAGCTGACTATCAGATAGCTCTCACCGTTTTCGCCAATGATGATGTCCTCTCCCTTGTTATCATCTGTCAGGTATTCATTGTTGACTGTTACGACGACCCTGTATGGCTCGCCTGATTCCGAGGTTAAGACCGCATTCACCGACCTAGCGGAATAGTGCAATACTATCGCGTCGATGTAACTTTCCGTTTCCCTGGCATGCACGGCGCTTTCAGGACCAATTGACCAAGGTCCATGAAAATAGATGACGTTGGGGCTTAATTTCTCAGGCTGTTCAAACTCGGCCACCACGCCCGCTTGATCCCCGGCCTGAAAGGAAGTCCGGGCCGCTTCCATATAGATTTCCGGCTGGCCGATCCCTCCTCGCCCCTGGATCGACGTGAACCGCCAGCCTGCGAAGAGCTCCGGAGTGCGCTTGGAGTCGGTGGTCAGGTACGCCGGGTCTATCTGCTGGTCGTCCGGTAACGGCAGGGCTAGTGAGTCGGTCTCGGCACCCACCTCCGCCAGCAGCTCGCGTATCTTCGCTTCCGTCTCGGCGTATCTACCCTCTCCGAAATGCCTGTACCGGATCTCGCCAGTCTTGTCTATCAGGTACTTGGCCGGCCAGAAGCGGTTGTTATAGCTGCCCCAGACCGTGAAGTCATTGTCCTGCACCACAGGCCAGGCCACCCCCATCTCTTCGGTGGCCTCGACCACGTTGTCATACACCTTTTCGAACTCGAACTCCGGCGTGTGGACGCCTAGAATCACCAGCCCCTGGTCGGCATAGCGCTCGTGCCAGGTTTGCAGGAAGGGAATCGTGCGTATGCAGTTGATGCACGAGTAGGTCCAGAAGTCGATCAAGACCACCCGGCCCCTCAGGCTCTCCATTGTGAGGGGTTCGCTGTTGATCCATTCCTGGATCCCCTGTAGCTCCGGGGCGCAGTTTCCGACCTCACCTCCCTCGGTGCCCTCGCAGAGTTCCGTGAGAGCGGGAGGCGCCTCAGTGGGCGTGGGTTCCTCCGTCGCAGCGGGTTGTTCCTCGGTTGGTTCGGGAGTGGCAGGCGCGGTAGTCGGCTCCACGGTCGCTGTTGGCTCAGGCGTGTGGGTTGGTTCCGGAGTGTCTTCCGGGGCCGGTTCGGGCGTGTCCGCTGGAACTGGTTCGGGCGTCTCTTCCGGTACGGAGGTTGGCTCAGGCGTGTTGGCTGGTACGGGTGTGTCCGCCGGAGCCGTAACCTGCGTCTCGGTTTGAGCCTCGGTGGCGGCCGGGGTGGACGTTGCGGGATCGTCTCCGCCGCACGCGGCAAAGAGCACTATCGGTAAAAGTATTGCGGCCACCAGCGCGATGAATCTTGCGCTGGATTTTCGGGTTCTGGGCAGCATTAACTCACGCTTTCCTTCTTGCTGGGGATAATACGCCCCGGGAGACGGGGCGGATTCTTGGGAATAAGGGCTCACCCAGGGCGGGGTTGTATGTCAGTGCTCCCGAATACCCTGTCGGCCGATCTGGCTGTTATCGAGCGGCGCCCGGGATGGGGACGGACTCCAGCAGCCGCTCTATCACCTCGCGGGGCTGCATGCGGCGCATGCGGGCGGCAGGCGACAGGATGATGCGGTGCCCGATCACGCCGTAGGCCAGCGCCTGCACGTCATCGGGTATCACGTAGTCACGGTCCATCACCAGGGCGTACGCGCGGGCCAATCGGAACATGCCCAGGGACGCCCGGGGAGACGCCCCCAGGGCCACATCCTCGTGGTTGCGCGTGGCCTCGGCCAGCCCCACGATGTACTCCCGCACCGTGCCGTCGACATAGATCTCCGTGGCCGCCGCCTGCATCCGCACGACGTCCTCGGGGGTAGCCACTGCGTCCAGCGTCTCGATGGGGTGGATGCGCTCCTGCCGTTCGATGATGGCCAATTCCTCGGCGAAGTCGGGGTAGCCCAGGCTGATGCGTATCAGGAACCGGTCGAGCTGAGCCTCCGGCAGTGGGAACGTACCCTCGTACTCGATGGGGTTCTGGGTGGCCAGGACAATGAATGGATAGCCCAGGTGGTGGGTGATGCCGTCGACCGACACCTGCCACTCCTCCATGGCCTCCAGGAGGGCTGACTGCGTCTTGGGCGTGGCGCGGTTGATTTCGTCCGCCAGCACCACCTGTGCCATGACAGGCCCGGCGCGAAACTCGAACTCCCTGGTGTTCTGGTTGTAGATGGAAACTCCGGTGATGTCGCTGGGCAGCAGGTCGGGCGTGAACTGGATGCGCTTGAACTGGCAGCCCAGTGAGGCGGCCAGGCTCTTGGCCAGCATCGTCTTGCCCACGCCGGGGACATCCTCCACCAGAATGTGGCCCTGGGCTATCAGCGCCGCCAGGGTGTGCTCGATGACCGATATCTTGCCCACGATCACCTGCGAAACGTTTTCCACGATGGCCCGCGCCTTGGCGGGGGCGGTATCTGCCTGCACCACTGCGACCTCTTCTGGTTTGTGGATTGGTCAGTGCCGGAACGGTTATGTCTACGAAGCCGATTGAGTGTATTATAACGTCGTTCCGCAAACTCCCCCTCCTCCGGCTGCGCGGGGGACAAGAGGCATTGGTCCAGCCGTGTTTACGGTCAACAGACGCACCATGATCCTGGTGGCTCTCCTGGTGGTGCCGCTGTTCTACGCCATCGGGACCGGGTTCAGCTTCCTCTACACCCTGCTCTACGCCGTTGTGCTGATCATGATGGTGGGCGCAGCCTGGGCCTGGCTGAACCTCAAGGGCCTCGAAATCCGGGTGTCGCGCTCGGGCGACCGGGGACAGGTCGGTGGCTTCCTCGAGGGCCGCGTGACTGTGACCAACCGGACCATGATACCCAAATCATGGCTGGAGGTCACCGAGCTGGTCAACGCCTCTCCCGAATCCGGCGGCCGAGGTCTGTCCCTGGACCGCCGCCAGACGCGGGGCTGGCGCATCGAGACCTACCTGGCACGACGGGGCTTGTTCGAGGGCGGCCACGTACGGGTGACAAGCCAGGACCCCTTCGGCCTGTTCCGCATGGGAAGGGACTTTTCCGACCCCCACACCTACATCGTCTACCCGGCGGTGGTGCCGCTACCCAACCTCGACGCGCGCTTTGCCGGTTTGCCTTCCGAGAGCCGCCTCACCCGGTTCTACGACCAGGTAACCACCGATGTGGCCTCGATCCGCACCTGGCGGCCCGGCGACGCCTACCGCCGAATCCACTGGCCCTCCACCGCCAGGATGAACGCTCCCATGGTGAAGGAGTTCGACATCGGGCAAGCGGCTCAGTTCTGGATCCTGCTGGACCTGCATCGTCCCTCCCACTACTACGGAGACGGCGCTATCAGGCCCGGGAATGCCAACGGGACCGGCGCCGGGCGCCCCTACCAGTTCAGGGCGGAAAACACCGAGGAGTTGGCCGTGAGCCTTGCTGCCTCCCTGGCCCAGCGGCTGATGGAACTGTCGCTGCCGGTGGGAATGGCAGTGAACGCCGAGGCGGGCAGGCTGCTGCGTCCCGATAACGGCCCCGACCATCTGAGCCGGATGATGGAGACGTTGGCCGCCGCCCAGGCCGCTGAGGCCGCCCCGTTGCCCGAGTTCCTGCACTCCATGCGTCCTCAGCTGAACCACTTCCACTCGGTTACGGTGGTGACTGCGAACACCGACCTGACCTGGTTGCCTGCTCTGCTGGACCTGAAGCGAGGAAACGTAACCGTCTCCATAGCGCTGGTCGACCCGGCCTCTTTCGGCAGCAAGAATACCGTGGGGCCCGTGGTCGAAGCGGCAGCCGCCAACCTCGTCCCCGCCTACGTGGCGCGCCAGGACAGCAGTCTCGATTCCGCCCTGTCCCAGCCGCTCAACCGTAATATCCTCGAAGCCCTCGATCCTGTCGCTGCGGCCGAGATCAATCAGGTCGGCTCTCCGGGGGAAGAGGGGGAACTCGATAAAGTGGAGGAGCAGGGGGCCACCGCGTGATCGGCGGCCAGACTGCAAGGCGTACGGCCACCCTGAACTGGGACAGTGAGGATCTCGGCGGCGTCGGCCTTGGCGTGTTGCGGTTCTTGCGTCCCGCCGATGGCTGGTTGGCCCTGTTGCTCCTTGCCCTCAATCTCAGCGTGGTTGTCATGTCCGTGGAGCAGGCCGACTGGGCTCCCACACCTGCCTTGGTCGGCATACTCATGCTGGGAATGCTCACAGCCTTCGTGTTCTATCGCATCCCCGTCCACTGGTTCCTGGCCATCCTGCCCGGCCTCGTACTGGGCGGACTGACGGTGGTCTGGCAGCTTTCCAACTTCACCTTCGACGGCGAACCCCTCGGTGGCGCCAGCGTACTCTGGGACAGATTGACCCTGTGGCTGAAGGCTGCGCAGGAAAACTCGATCAGCATCGACAAGGTCCCCTTCTCCTTTGGCCTGGTGACAGCTTCGTGGCTCACCGGGTACCTCGGGGCCTGGGTGTTCCTGCGCCATCGCAACTTCTGGGGCGTTTTCGCCCTCGGCGGGCTGGGCCTCTTCTCCAACCTGACATTCCTGCCCCCCCACACCAATTTCCACCTCTCCCTATACCTGTTCACTGCTCTGCTGCTGGTGGCGCGGATTCAGGCAGTGCGGCGTCAGAGCCACTGGGACCGGCAGGGAATCCGCTACGACGAGGGCCTGCGCTCCCTCAGCCTTTCCGACAGCTTCTTCCTCTCCCTCGCAGTGATCGTCATTGCGCTGCTGCTGCCTGCCGGTGGGTCCTGGTCGATCGCCACCAACGCCTACGAGTCTATGCGGCGACCCTTCGTGAGCCTGGAGGACGACTTCAACCGGCTGTTTGCCGGGTTGCCGGCCCGCCGCGACATAGGCTTTCGGGTCTGGGACGACGTGATGGCCTTCCAGGGCACCATCAGCCCCGCGGCCACTCACACGCTGCTGGTCGATTCGCCCCTCCCCATGTATTGGAAGGCACGCACCTATGACACCTACACCGGCAAGGGCTGGATTTCCCAGCACACTGAATTCAAGCCGATAAATCACTCGCCGGGCTTTGCCAGGCCGGCGGATCTCGGCGAGCGGGCCACTGTCACCTACGCGGTCACGCCACTCTACAGCTCGGAAATTATGTTTGCGGGACCGCAGGTGAGCGCTGTGGACCGGGACGTGGAGATAGAGACCCCCGCGGTGCCCCTGTACTGGGTTGACCTTTCCCTGGAAGACCCGCTGCACGATCATCCGCGTGCGCTGGCCGACTCGGCCCGTGCTCTGTCGGAGAGAGTGAGACTCGGTGCGGCCGCCAGCGAAGCGGAACTCTCGGCCCTGCTGCCTCCCAACTTCCGCGTGTCCGAAATCGAAAGAGAGGAGGGCCGCATAACGTCCCTAACCCTTGAGGAGGCCCTGCCCAACCCGCCCGACATATTGTCGGTTCGTAGCGGCGATGATGACTTCCCTTCCCATTACCCCTACATCGTGACCTCATCGGTTGCCGTAGTGGAACCCGAGCAGCTGCAGGCCGCAGGCACGGACTATCCGGTCCATATACTCCACCGCTACACCCAGCTTCCTCCAGACTTCCCGGAACGCATAAGAGGCCTGGCCCATGAGATCACCGTTGACCGCGGTACCCCATTCGAAAAGGCGGTGAGAATTCGGGAAAATCTGCAGCGTCTCGACTACAACCTCAAGATGGATCCGCCACCATTCGATGCCGACGGAGTCGACCATTTCCTCTTCGATCAGCGTCAGGGTTACAGCGAGTACTTCGCGTCTGCCATGGTCGTGCTGCTGCGTTCGGTGGGCGTACCGGCCCGCGTCGCCGTGGGATACACCACTGGCGATCCCACCGGTGTGGAGGGAATCTATGCCGTTGCCGACAGCCACAGCCACGGCTGGGTGGAGGTCTACTTCCCCGGTTATTCGTGGATCCCCTTCGAGCCCACTCCGGGTGCCGCCCTCCCGGCGGTGATGGTGCCCGGGGAGGAGGTGAGCGTGGAGCCTGCCGAGGCATTTTTCTCGGACTTTGACGTGGAATGCCTGGACGACTTCGTCGCGGACTGCCTCGGTTTCGCCGAGCCGTTCGGTGCCGTCGATGAGCCGGTTCCGGAGGTGATAAGCGGAGGAGGCACCCCTGGCTGGGTCTGGGTGGTGGTGGTCCTGGGTGGTGTGGTGGCATCCTTCGTGACGGCTTGGTGGATTTTCCGACGGTACATGTTTGCAACCTACGACCCGTCGGGAGTGTACGTCCGGGTGCAGGCGCTGGCAGCTCTCGGCGGGCTGTCGGGGACCACGCAGAGGACCCCATATCAGTTCGGAGAGCGGCTCAGCCTGCTCCTGCCAGCACACCGCGAGCGCGTGGAGCTTATCGTCGACACCTACGTGCAGTCCCGCTACGGTGCCCGCACGGTGCCCGATGCGCAACGGAGGCAATTGGGCGACGCCTGGCTCAACCTGCGCTTCCCATTGCTGGTAAGGTCTGTGGCGTATCGAATCTATCCGAGGATCGAATCGTGAGCACTTACAAGTACCACATACAGGAGCTGCCCGCCGGCTGGATTGGCCTTGTGGCCAGCGAGAAAGGGCTGAGGCGCGCCACGCTGAAGCCGACGCCGCAGGAGGTCATGGAAGACCTGGGAGGCGACGTAGATGACGCAGTGCACGATGAGGAGTTTTTCAGCAAGATAGTTTCCTGCCTGGTTCGCTACAGCGAGGGCGAGCTGACGGCCCTCGAGGATATCGAGCTCGACCTGGAGGGCACGCCCCCCTTTTTCCGCGCCGCGTGGGACGCCTGCCGAACCATCCCGCCGGGCGAGACGCGCAGCTACCGATGGCTGGCCGCGGAGGCCGGCAGTCCGCAGGCCATGCGCGCTGCCGGGCAGGCCATGGCCCGCAACCGTTTCTCGCTGATCATCCCATGCCATCGTGTCATTTCCAGCGACGGCGGTCTCGGCGGCTACGGCGGCGGCGGCTTGGGAGTCAAGGCCCGCCTGCTGCAGATGGAGCTGGAACGCGCGTCACAGGGTTGAGCATGGAACCCACCGGCTCTGGCCGGATGGCCGACGAACAGCGCGCCAGGCTTCGGCGGGCCTTTGAGTTGCTATCCAAGGTGGCTGGCCACGAGGAAACCGCACTGGTACGGCATGGCAGTGTCCTCCCCGAATGGGTCATGGCAGTACTCGCCAATCCGCGTGCACAGCCCGTGAACAGTATGAGGTGTAAACTTTATAAGGCGGACTTCGCACGATAATTACTGGATGGGTGGCTGAATATCGTCATTGGATAATGGTGGTGTCCGTTGACGGTCTGGAGACCGGACGATTTCTTACCGCGCACCACGACAGGAGACTGGAGTAAAGGTACGGAAGGCGACCGTGGATGAAACACGTAAAATGACCGGCTAGAGAACCCATGCCTTCTGCATTGGTGGAACATTACCCAGAAGGACAAATTCTGCTCATTGAAAATGGGCAGAAGAGCGCGGCTGGAGCAGGAAATGGCGCAGGACGTCATCGTGCACTACGACAAGGACGATGACAACGCCCCCTCGTCGGCAGTGGCGATCCGCATTGACAGTGCTGAGTATGTCCTGAAGCCCTTCCAGGACGCCATTTTGGCGAAGAATGGAATAAAACGGGAAGCAGAAGAAGAGCTAGTCGGTAATCCGTCAAAAGCGGATGCAGCTCTGGGCGATTAATATCTCGGCTAGGAGTAATTGAGTTGGCTGACAATACCCTTGCACAACCGATGGAAAAATGGACCCACGTCAACGGTCTGGATATGCGCTACCTCGACTGGGGAGGCGACGGCGAACCCCTGCTGGCACTGCACGGCTTGGCCTCGTCGGCCCACTGGTACGACATCGTGGCGCGTCTCCTGCGGCACCAATACCGCATCATCGCCCCGGACCAGCGCGGCCACGGCCAGACCACCCAGGCCGAATCGGGCTATGACTGGCACACGCTGTCCGACGACCTCTCTGCCTTGCTGGACCACGTTGCTGCCGAGATCCCGGGTTTCGCGAGACCCGTGGCCTCGCTGGGACACTCCTGGGGCGGGCACGTTGTCAGCAACTTCGCCTACCATCACCCCGACCGGGTGCGCCGCATCGTGATGATCGACGGCGGCTTCCTGGACGGCCGCCTCTTTCCCGAGCCGACGTGGGAGGTGTTCTCCGACCGTCTGCGTCCCCGCAACGTTACGGGCGACCGGGAGGAGTTCCTTAGCCGCCTCCGGGAGCAGATGGCGAGCTTCTGGAACAGCGAGATCGAGCGCATCGTGCAGACCATGGTCTACGAGGATGAGGACGGCCAGATCCAGGACATCCTGCGCCCGCCGAACCAGGCCCAGGTCATCCGCGCCATGTGGGACGACCCCTGCTCCCACACCCTGGCGCAGGTGCAGTGCCCGGCCCTGCTGGTCGCCGCGGGCCCCCTGCCCGAGCGTTCCAACAGCGACTTTGCCCAGCTCCGACGCCGGATGGTGAGCGCCGCCGAGGCCGCCCTGCCCAACGGCCGCGCCCACTGGATCCCCGAGACGATCCACGACATCGGCTACCACAAGCCCGAGGAGCTGGCCCAAGTGATCTTGGAGTTTCTGGACGAGTAGTGCCATGGAGACCAAAGCACTGACCACTGACCACTACGCCTATCGCGTTACTTGGTCCCCCGGCGATGGGGAATTCGTCGGACTCTGCGCCGAGTTTCCGTCTCTGAGTTGGCGGGAACAACTCCTGAGGACGCCTTTTCAGAAGTACGGCGAATCGTAGCCGAAGTACTAGTACTACAACGACGAGTTGTTTGGTAGGATAGCTGGCCAGATGATGGTGGGCGGTTTGGGTGATGGATGCGGCGAGCTTCAAGCGGGTCTACGACAGCTTTCAGGAATTTCACGCCTTTTTTGCGGACTCCTTCGGACGCAAGCAGTGGCGGGAGCACAGCCGGAACTATCTTCAAGCCCTGCTGGTGCAAGCCGGGGAGCGGCGCAACGCCGAGAACCTCTCCGAATCGGTGGGCATCTCCGCCCGGGCGATGCAGCGTTTTCTCACCGAGGCCCGGTGGTCCGATGACGCAGTAATAGGGCGGTTGCAGGAATACCTGGCCCCCAAGCTGGGGCATCCCGAGGCCGTGTGGGTGTTCGACGGCAGCGACTTTCCCAAGCAGGGGAGGAAATCGGCGGGAGTGGCCCGTCAGTACTGCGGCAGGCTGGGGAAGGTGG
The DNA here is from genome assembly GCA_965262865.1 of Dehalococcoidia bacterium. Classification (GTDB taxonomy): domain Bacteria; phylum Chloroflexota; class Dehalococcoidia; order Lucifugimonadales; family UBA3495; genus VXOI01. The sequence goes on along the minus strand of OZ253565.1, from coordinate 1,839,518 downwards.
CCAACTGCCAGGCCGGGATGTTCTTGGCCTACGTCAGCCCGCTGGGCCGGGCGTTGGTGGACAAACGGCTGTATCTGCCGGAGAGTTGGACTTCGGGCGATGCCCGGTGTCAGGCGGCGGGTGTGCCGGCGAGGAGACGCAGCTACCGTTCGAAGACGGAGTTGGCCTTGGAGATGCTGGCGCAGGCCATGGAACTGGGCCATCTGGAGGCCGGGTGGGTTGCCGGAGATGACGCCTTCGGGATGTCGCCGTCATTCCGGGAGGGACTGGCGGCCTTGGGTATGCGCTACGTGCTGGACGTTCCGGGCGGCACCACGGCTTGGCCTTTGGAGCCGGGTTGGACCAGTCCGGAATATCCAGGCAATTCACATCCAGGGTTCGGGCGCCCCCGCAAACCCAGGCTGCGGGATGGGCAGCGCCGGACCATGGAGCAGCGCAGTGATGAGTTGCCGGAGGAGGCCTGGCGGGAGATAACGGTGGCAGAGGGAAGCCAAGGGCCGCGCACCTACCGGTTCAGCGCCCAGCGGGTGCGGGTTACCAGGAGGCGCAAGCCCGGCGAAATCCACTGGGCGGTCTACCGCCGGAACCTGGACGGCAGCGAACCTCGCTACTACCTGTCCAACGCACCCGAGGACACAACTTTGGAGACTCTGGCATACGTGGGCGGTTCCAGGTGGCGCATAGAAACGGAGTTCGAGACTGAAAAGGGCGAGGTGGGGCTGGACGAATACGAGACCCGGAGCTGGGCAGGCTGGCATCACCACATAGCCATGTGCCTGCTGGGCGGAGCGTTCTTGCTGGGCCTGCAGCAGGATTGGGGGGAAAAAGATGCCCCGGATCACCCGCCCGCAGGTGTACCGGGTGGTGCGTGAGATGCTGCCCCGGGAGCGGTTCGGGCCCGATCAATTGCTGTTGTGGCTGGAGGATACGCAGCTACGTAACGAACGGGCGCGCCGCTCCCACGAGAGACGCCGCTCCGCCCGCTGTGAAGGCAGAATGGACCCTCCACCCTGAACCCGTCGTTGTAGTACTAGAGGACATGCAGGAGACTGGTGAAACGCCACCCGAACCCATCGCAGACCGCACCTACAGCGGAAACTTCATGGTGCGGGTTACGCCGTAAACGCACTGCGCCCTCGTCCTGCAGGCGGCCGAGGAGGGCGTCAGCCTCAACCGCCTTGTGAGTGCGAAGTTGGCAGGCCCTTATCCTCCTCACGTCAGCGGAAGAGGTGGCTGCCAGAACTTGCCGGTGTCGTTGACCGTGATCTCGTCCACCCATTTCACCCAGTCGTAGCCCCGCTTGTGCGGCTCCACCATCCGCGCCGGGAACCCGTGCCCCGGCGAAAGCGGCGCTCCGCCCACCCGGCTGGCCAACAGAGCGCGGCCGGCCTCGTCCATGGAGTACCTGCGGTAGTACCCGCTGCGCGAGCGGATGGTGATGCTGCCCGCACCGGGCTTGGGGTGCGCCCTTGCCAGCAACTCGGAAACCGGCACCCCCTCCCACTCCCGCGTGGTGTACCATCCACCGGTGCAGTCCAGTGTTGCGGTCAGTTGGCTGTGCCACGTCTGCAGCTCCTCGTAGTCCAGCTCATACGCCCGTTCCACGTGTCCGCCCACCCGCAGCCGCCACTGTTCTCCCTCTACGTGCTGTGTGCGGTCGTTCAGCCACATGGTCACCGGAAAGTCGGGGCCGTCCTCCGGGTGCGAGCCGGTGAACCGCCGGTCCGATGCTGGCGCTCCCGTCAGCTGCAAAAGCTGCTCCGATAACTGCCACGCCGCCAGCCCTGCAACCGCCACGCCGGCGAAGCGCAGGAAGTTTCGGCGCCCCGCCACGTACCGCGTCCGGATGCTGATCTTGTGCCGGAACGTGTGCCATATCAGCAGCGGCAGCAGCAGCAGGGCCAGGTTCAGATGGATGGTGGTCCCGGAGAAGCCAAGGAAGCTGTACGGCCCGATGTGGCTCCACGCCAGCCCCAGTCCCAGCACCGTCAGCAGCCCCACCAGCAGCAGGGTCGAGCCGATCATGGCCTCGGGCGACGCCCTCCAGTTCTGCCGCGTGCGGAAGGAGCCAAGGATGTTGCGCGCCTTCCAGGCAAACAGCACGAGGATGGCGAATCCCGTGATGCGGTGCAGGTGCATGGCCGCGATCCACTCTGGGTTCGAGTGGGTGAGGCCCAGGTACCCGGTCAGCAGCTCAAACGTGAACAGCGCAATGAGCGCAACATTGGCCCAGGGAAATCGCACGGCGTTAGCTCCGCACCTCGATTTGGCTTACCGCTTGGGCAATTCTACCTGCCAATGGACGATACGCCTCAGCCAACGTTCAGGATTCATAGCGACAGTGGCGAAAAACGGCGGAGCCGGACTATCCGGCCCCGCCGCTCGATAATTAACGCCCTGACTTCTTTACCGTAGGTCAGTGACCGTGCCGTCGGATTCGATGCGCATCCCCACGATGGGGCCGAGCTTGCCGTTGAACGTATCGGTAATTATGGGATTGCTGGTGTCGCCAACAGCTTTCAGCCACCCCGGTATGACACCCCCTGTTGCTGCCTTCCGGCTCAATTGCTGCAGTTGTGGCGAGAAGGGTAGGTATTCCATGCCCGCGTCCCGTAGCCTCGTCATCCCGACCTCGTTTTGAATGGAGGCCAAGCGCAGCGCCTCCAGTTCCAGCTTGGCGCCTTCCTCCAGGATTATCTGCTGCAGGTCGGCAGGTATGGAGTTCCACAAGTCTCTGCCGATCACATTGCCATTTGCCTGTATGTTGTAAATCGGTCCCATCACATAGTCGGCCACCTCGTACCAACGCTGTCCGTGGCCCGTCACGGCTTTGGTGATGGCGCAATCCAGTCTGTTTCTCTCGATCCAGGTGTATACATCGCCGAAGCCCAATTCTTGGGCTTCTCCACCCATTGCTTTGATCCAGTTCGAGAGAGTTGCGACGTGAGACCGTGTTGTTTTGCCATAGAAGTCGCTGGGCGATTCTATGGCCTCTCTGCAGAACAGGAATTGGTCCTGACCGGCATACCAGCTATGGCTGATAATTTGCCCTCCTCCTGTCCCGTCGGCGACCAGCCGGTCTAGATCACTGACCATTAAGGCTGCAGCTCTATATGATTCCTCTGGTGAAGATGCGCTCCCCCAGAGGCTCTGGATAGACAGGGCTGGAATAGATCCTGCCGCGTAACCGCCGTATACAGTCCCCGCAGGCAGGGTGCCATCAGCTACAAGGTCTAGTGTATCTGGACCTGCCAATCCCAGTTCGGGGAAAGAACTGACTTCGAACCTGACCTGCCCGTTCGTCCTGTCCAGAACGTTAGACGCGAAGTAGTTCTCCATCAGCTTGCACGGCAGCAGGCCACGGTTGATACAGGCGAACTGAATATTAAATCCCTCTCCACTGCTGGTTAGTCGCGTCGGGTTAGCCCACCGGGCCCTGTCGAGCAGTTCCCAGTAGTAGCCCGACTCGTAAATCCACGAGTGCCGCTCGAGTGAATCCAGCGGCACGTTGCCTCTGTCATCACCCAAGTCCCGCACGGGCGCCGGGCCGGCCAGCTGGCTGAGATCTCCGACGTATATGGCGCCTGGACCGCCGGCATTCAGGGTGGCGTAGGGGACCAGTTCCTGAGGTGCAGGCCGCGTGGCCGTCTCCGCCTCCGCCTCCGTAGCCGTCTGCGTTGGCGCCGGCGTAGGTCGAGGCGTCGAAACAGTAGGTGTGGTCCCGCCCAAATCGGTCACTGTGCCGTCTGCCTCGATGCGCATGCCGACGATCGGCCCCACCTTGTTGTTGAACGTCTCGGTAATGATCGGGTCTCTGGCGTCTCCCAATCGCCTGATCCAGTTGGGAATAACCTGGTTAATTACAGACTGTCTGCTCAGTTGCTGCAATTCGCTGGAGAAGGGTGTGTATTCCATTCCCGCTTCCAGGAGCTTGGGGAGCCCGACCTCGTTTTGAATTGGAGCCAGTCGCAGCGCCTCCAGTTCCATCTTGACGCCCTCTTCCAGGATGATCCGCTGGAGGTCGGAGGGGATGCGATTCCAGAAGTCACTGTTGATCACATTTGCCTGCGCGGTGACGCTGTAGATCGGCCCAGCGATGTAATCGGACACCTCGTGCCAGCGTTGGCCATAGCCTGGGACGCCTCCAGTTACGGCGCAATCCAGTATCCCTCGCGCAAAGGCGCTGTAGACCTCGGCAAATGCAACAAACTGTGCCTGCGCACCCATCCCGGTTAACCAGTCCGGGAGCGATGCACTATGGGAGCGTGTTCTCCTGCCTTGTAAGTCACTGCGAGATTCTACGGAGTCCCGGCAGAATAGGTATTGGTCCGAACCGGCGTACCAGCCGTGGCTGAAGATCACGCCGCCACGGGTCCCGTCCTCAATCAACTGGTCAAGGTCGCCGACCATCGACGCGGCAGCTTGATACGATCCTTCGGCCGACGAATGGATGCCATAAAGTGTCTGGATCTCAAGGGCGGGAATTTCACCGGTCGCATACCCGCTGTAAATGGTGGCGCTGGTCAGGCTTCCATCTGACACCAGATTGATGGCATTGGGGCCTGCCACCCCTAGTTCAGGGTACGAGGTGATATTGAATCGGACTTGGCCGTTGGTCCTTGCCAGCACGTTAGGGGCGAAATAACTTTCATAAAGCCTGCAGGGCAAGAGCGCCCGGTTGATGCAGACGAACTGTATGTTTAGCTGCTCTCCACTGCTGGTCAGCTGCGTCGGGTTGGTGACACTGGCCTTTTCCAGCAGCGACCGGTAGTAGTCTGACTCGTAGATCCACGAATGCCGCTGTAGCGAATCCAATGGCACCTGGCCGTTCCTGTCCCCGAGCCCCGGCACGGGCGCCGGGCCGGCCAACTGGCGCAGATCGCCGACGTAGACAGCGCCGGGGCCGCCGGCGAACTCCGCCGCGTACGACTCAAGACTCTGTGGCCGTGCTGCCACCGCGGTCGGAAACGGCGTGGCCGTCGGCGCACGTGTGGGAACAGGTGCCGGCCGCGTTGCTGTCGGCGCGGGCACGGTGGCAACGGGTGGAACAGTCGCCGTCGGTGCGGGCGGGGCAGTAAGCGTTGGTGTCGGTGTGAGCGTCGGACTGGTCGTTGGTGTTGGTGCAACCGTGAGCGTTGGTGTTGGCGGCTCGGTGGGCTCCTCGTCTGGCGTCTGCGTGGCGGTGTTCTGCGGCTCACGCGTGGGGCGTTCGGTTGCCTCCTCCACATCGCATGCGAGTAGGAGCAGGAGGAGGACCAGCAGCACCAAGGCGCCGATGATGATTAGGAAACGAACAGGCGACAGGCTACCATGGAACATCGTTAATCGCCTACGGACTGACTGCTGTTCAGGTATATGGCGCCCTCCCGCATCCGGGTCAAATAACCCAGCCATGTCATATGGCCCAGCCTAAACTCACCTGGTCATCGGGTTGCCTAGACGACCTGGTACGTCCATATCTGGTGGAACACCTCCGGCTCTCCCTTGGGCAGGGGCTGGAAAGGCTCCGTTGCCTCGACGAGCTTCCATTGGCCGGCTTCCTCCATCTTCTTGAAGTATTCTTGGAAGCCGTCGTCCACCATGTCGGTTCGCAGGCTGAATACGACGTAGCCGCCGGGCTTTGTCACCCGGACCAGTTCATCGAACCCCTCCACCGGGGCGTGGCCCAGCGTGAAGACTCCGACGCTGACCACTGCGTCAAACTGCCCGGTTTCAAATCCCAGGGTCTCCCCCAGGGTCATCTGGTGGAAGGAGCTGTACGCGTTCTTGCGCTTTGCCTCATCCAACATGCCCTGCGACATGTCCATTGCCGCCATGTTGGTGAACCCCACGTCGGCCAGGCATTTACCAACCAGGCCTGTACCCGCCCCGGCATCCAGGATCGCGGCGCCCGGCGGGACCAGCTTCGCCAGCGCGTTGGCGCCGTTCTGGGGGGCGTTCCAAGCGAATACTTGGTCCAGATCATTGTCATACTCGGTGGCCCACTGGTCGTACCGTTCTTCAAGTTCCTGGTTGTTGGTGGATTCGTATACCCATTGGACGCGATCGTGGCTGTCCCGCATTGTCATAGTTTCCTCCATTTCAAATTCCCTCTCCCCGCCAAGGGAGAGGGAATTTCTGTGTGATCATTCGCGATGTCGAGGCCCTTGAAGTTTACTTGCGGCAGATGTACAGGCCCCATCCCAACTCGTCGTTTTCCACCGCCTGCGCCGTGCCCAGGTACGCCTCGGTGAGCCACTCGTAATGCTCGGTGTGCTCGTCGTTGGTGCCTTTGGGCGTTCTGTCGGCCAAGCAGAGATATGACTGCCGCAGGTGCCTGGAGATGTTCTCGGCCTCCAGTATCTCAAACCCCTGGGCCTTCAGCGCGTCCTGGTAAGACTCAAAGCTGAACTCCGTGTCGTACAGCAGCCGGTCGTAGACAAACCGCTGCGCCTCCGGGCTGACGTCCTGCTTCGGCTTGATCAGGTCGTCGAATACGAAGATCCCGCCGTCCTCCAGCACCCGGTACACTTCCTTGAGCACCGTGCGCTTGTCCGGCACGTGGTAGATAACGGCCTGGCTCCAGATGCGGCTGAACGAGCCATCCGGGAAGGGCAGCTCTGTGGCCGATGCCTTCTCGAAGGCCAGCCGTTCCCGCAGCCCGGGATCCTGCCGCTCGCGGGCGGCCTTGGCGTTGTCGATGCGCACGCCGCTCAGGTCAATGCCGGTAACGTTGCAGCCGGAGTACTCAGCCAGCCAGATGGCCGTCGTGCCGTTGCCGCACCCCAGGTCCAGGGCCCGCGCGTCCGACGCAATGCGCCCCTTCTCGACCATTATCCGGTCGAGATTCGCGCAGCCCTTCAGGAAGTCAGTGCCGGTCGTGTCGTCGAAGTATCCCCAGTGGACGCTGCCATCCTCGTCCCATACGGTTCGGTAGATGGCATCTTCGGCGTCGTAGTACGACTCGGTTTCCTGCTCAGTGAACCTGCTGGACATGCTTGGCGCCCTCCAGGTACTCCACGAATCGGTTGTTCTCGTCGACGAGGATCATCTGTGGGTCAATCGGAGTGTCGGAGACTTCGAAGGACATGATGATCAGGCAGTTGCCCTTGGCGCTGAGCCGTGCGGCCGCGCCCTGGACGGAGATGACGCCCGAGCCCCGCTCGCCAGCGATGGCGTAGGTCTCGAAGCGGTTGCCGTTGGTCACGTCGCAGACCAAGACCTTCTCGAAGTTCCAGAGGTCGATCTTGTCCATCAGGTTTTCGTCGATCAGGATGCTGCCGATGTAGTCGGGGTTCGCGTCGGTCACCCAGGCCCGGTGAATCTTGGATCGTAGTACTTCTCGCATTATTTCCTCCTCTATGGTGATGCGATTGGTGGTGTTTTTCGCTGTCTGTTTTGAATGAATCTAAAAATTACGAAAATTCCGTATCTGTTTCCGTTGACAACCGAACTAATTAGGAGTCATCCTTCCACCAGTCGGCCAATTTTTGTCAAAAATTGGCGCAAGTATTCCCGCAGTGGTGAGTTGAGGATTCGATGAACCTGCCGCGGGCCCGACTATAAGTCGGCATTCCGGGCATCAGTTGGGGCGAGGCGGGAAAGGCCGGTGGGAGAAGCCCCATTCGTTATCGATTGGGGTGGGGAGCTAAGGCTCGCAGGGCAGGCTGTACCTCTGACGATTTCGGATTCGATTTCCGTATCTATTCCGAACCGGAGGCCTCGTAGAGTAATAAATCATCTTTAATTCCATCGGGTTGGTATTGGGACCCGGTTTGTCTGGCCTCAGGGAGCCGTAGCTCGACCTGGAGTCGCCGGGCATCGTTGGCTTGGGATTTGCCTTCCAAGCAGTTCGCGGGCAGTCTAGCATCGGCTGAAGGAGTGGTCAACTTTCTGGCAACCCTCTCATGCTGATAAATAGCGCTGCTGCGAAATGTTTTCTCTATTTATCGTAACATTTGTTGGGGCTTTCTCTAATAACCGCAAATATTTAAATTGAATTGACTGTATTGCTACAAACGGAAGGCATTCCAAGGCAATTCCGCTGAATCGCCAAGCGCCCACCGGTAGATCAGCTCCGGGCCGCAAGCTGGCAGTCTCACGTCGCACCCGCGCCTGCCACCGGCGGGAGGCGTCAAACGCCCAGCGGCATCTCTTGAGTCATTGTGACCGTGTCCGGACCCAGCAGGTCCTCCAGCCGTTCTCGCAGCGGGTCGCAGTATCCCGTGCTCACCACCGGCAGCTCCATCAGCACCCGCTTGCTCGACGTGCGGATGTCAAGGTTGACCTTGTCGCGTCCCGGGTATTCCAGGATCACGCCGATAACCTCCCTCAGGAGCATCGCGTCGTGCTGCGGATCGCCCGAATCGGTGACCACCAGCTGCACCAGCCGGTTGCTGGCTGCGTACGCCGCGGCGCCGGATCCCTCGGCGGATGGGCTGTGGCCGTTGCCGTTGCCATTCCCGCTGGCGTGGGCCGCCTGAGATTTCCCCTTGCCGTTGCTGCCCTTGGCCGGGGCGGATCTGCCGCTCCCGGTGGCGTTGGCCGGCAGAGTTGACGGGCGGTCCGGCACGAATTCCTCGGCCTCATCGCACGATAGTTCCAGTTGCTCGCCCCTCAGGCGTACCCGTCCCTTGACTCGGATAGTCCGGCCGGTCTGCCAGATCTCCTCAGTCCGCTGCAGGGCCTCGGGCCAGACCGTAACCTCCACCACGCCGCCCAGCAGCTCCAGGCCCACGATGATGAATCGCTGACCATCCCGGCGGGCCCTTTCGGTAACTGTGCTGACTATGCCAACCACGCTGACCTGCTGTCCCTGCATCTCCTCGCTGAGCTGGTCCAGCGAGACCACGGAGCCGCCGGTGTTGGCCGCGGTCAGCGCCATCAGCGGGTTGTGGGACAGGGCGACGCCCAGCAGCTCCCGCTCCCAGGAGGCCTTCTCCTCGGGCGACGAATCGTTCGTGCCCAGTATGATGCCCGGCTCCTCCGCGATAGTGCTGCCCGGCCCTGTGCTTGTCGCACCTGGCCCTGCGCTTGTCGCACCTGGCCCTGCGCTTGTCGCACCCGTCCCTGTGCCTGCCGCACCCGTCCCTGCGCCGAACAGGCTGCTCTGGCCGCTGCTGCGCATCTGCGCCTCGCGCTGCGCCGTTGCCACGATGCGGTCCAGTGCCGACAGCACGGCCCCGCGCGGGGCAATGGTGTCGAATGCGCCTGCCTTGACCATGCTCTCCAAGGTGCGTCGGTTCAGGTTGTCCGCGCCGGCCCGCCGACAGAAATCGTCGACCGACCGGTACGGGCCGTTTTCCTTCCGCTCATCCACCAGCGGCTTGACCGCTCCCTCGCCCACCGTCTTGATGGCCGCCAGCCCGATGCGAAGACCGGCCTTGCCCTCTTCGTCGTGGTCGATGGTGAAGAACTCGCCGGAGCGGTTTACGTCGGGCAGCCACACCGGGATGCCCAGCCGGAAACATTCGTTGATCGAGCTGATGGTCTTGTCGGTGTTATCCAGCCGGGCGTTCAGCACCGCCGCCATGTACTCCACCGGGTAGTGGGCCTTGAAATAGCCTGTCCAGTAAGAGATCAGGGCGTAGCTGACGCTGTGCGCCTTGTTGAACGCATAGCCCGCGAATGGCTCGATCAGGTCGAAAATCTCCACCGCAAGCGACTGGTCGAAGCCCTTGCCGGTGGCCCCCGCCACGAAGTTGTCCCTTTCCTGCGCCATGAGCGAGGCGATCTTCTTGCCCATCGCCTTGCGCACGATGTCGGCGGCGCCCAGGGTGTAACCGGCGAACTGCTGCAGTATCAGCAGCACCTGGTCCTGGTAGACGATGATGCCGTAGGTCTCGTCCAGCAGCTCCTTCAGGCTCGGATGCGGGTACGTCACTGCCGCCCGCCCGTGCTTGGCGTCAATGAATTGGTCGATGTTCTCCATCGGCCCCGGCCGGTACAGCGCGATCATCGCCGCGATGTCCCCGATGTTCGACGGCTTCAGCTTTTCGATGTACCGCTGCATCCCCGCGCTTTCCAGCTGGAAAACGTCCGTGGTGTTGCCTGATGACAGCAGCTCGTACGTGGGCCCGTCGTCCAGCGGCAGTGCTTGCAGGTCGATCTCGACCCCGAGACTCTCCCGCACCAGCTTGACCGCCTGGTCCAGGATCGTCAGGCTGGTCAGCCCGAGGAAGTCCATTTTCAGCAGGCCCAGGTGGGCCACCGGGTCCATGCTGAACTGCGTCATCAGCACCGGGCTGGACTCGTCGCCCCTCGCCGGGCGCTGCAGCGGGACCGTCTCGGTCAGCGGTTCGTCGGCGATGAGCACGCCGGCGGCGTGGGTGCTGACGTGGTGGACGATTCCCTCAAGTCCCTGCGCCCGGTCCACGAGCTCGCGAACGGCCTCGTTGCCATCCATCGCGCCCTGCAGCTCGGTGCTCCCTTTGAGCGCATCCTCCAGGTTCCGTGCCTTGAACGGCACCATCCGGGCGATGCGGTCGACGTCGCCGTAGCTCATTCCCAGCGCGCGACCCACGTCCCGAAGGGCCGCCTTGGCGCCCAGCGTCCCGAAGGTGATGATCTGGGCCACTCGGTCGTTGCCGTACTTGTCGATGACGTAGTGCAGCACCTCGTCCCGCCGGTCGTCCTGGAAGTCCATGTCGATATCCGGCATCTCCTTGCGCTCCATATTAAGGAAGCGCTCGAAGACGAGCCGGTACTCCAGTGGGTCGACGTCCGTTATGCCCAGGCAGTAAAGCACCACGCTGGCCGCCGCGCTCCCACGCACGCCGAACAGTATCTCCCGTTGCCGCACGAACTTGATGATGTCCCATACTACGAGGAAGTAGTTGGCGAAACGGGTGTAGCGGATGACCTCCAGCTCGTATCGCAACCGCTCCACGGCTTCGGCCGACGCGTTGGGATAGCGCCGCCGGAAGCCCTCCTCGCACACCTGCGCCAGGTACTCGTCGGCGTCCATGCCGCCGGGTGTGTCGTACCGCGGCAGGTGGGTCTGGCCGAACTCCAGCGATACGTCGCACATGTCAGCGATCACTCCGGTGTTGGCCATCGCCTCGCTGGTCACGTTCGCTGGCAGGCCAGCGAAGAGCTCCTCCATTTCCTGCGGACTCTTGATGTAGTACGAATCGTCCTCCATCCTGAGCCGCTTTTCGTCACGTACCGTGGTGTTGGTTTGGATGCAGATGTATATGTCTTGTAAATTGGACTGTTTCTGGTGCACGTAGTGGGCGTCGTTGGTGGCCACCAGCGGCAGCCTGGTGTCCTGCGCCAGCCGGAGCAGTCCCTCGTTGATCTGGCCCAGTTGCGGCACGTGCTCGTGTTGTTGCAGTTCCAGGAAGTACCCGTCGCCGAACAGCTCTCGGTACCAGCCCGCGGCTTTCACTGCTCCGTCGTAGTTACCGTCGGCCAGCAGCCGGGGCACCTCCGCCGACGGGCAGCCCGACAGGCAGACCAGCCCGGAGCCGAACTCCTCCAGCAGTCCCTTGTCGATGCGGGGACGGTTGTAGAAGCCCTCGACGTGCGCCTTGGTCACCAGCTGCATCAGGTTGCGGTAGCCCGTGTTGTCCCGAGCCAGCAGCACCAGGTGCGCCGGGCTCTTTTCCGACGGGTTCTTCTCGTGCCTGCTGTTGTGGGCGACGTAGACCTCGCAGCCAATGATGGGCTTGATGTTGGCCTCGAGGCATGCCGAGTAGAAGTCAACCACGCCGTAAAAAGTGCCGTGGTCGGTGATGGCCAGCGAATCCATCCCCAACTCGCCGGTGCGTTCCACCAGCTCGGGGATGCGGCTGATGCCGTCGAGCATGCTGTATTCGGTGTGGACGTGCAGATGGGTAAACGCCAAAGGGTAGGTCCTCCAGGAAAAACGCAACCGCGCCATCTGGGGCGAGTGCGGGATTCTTTCCCTGCCGCGTGACTCGGGAAATTCCGATCATTACTGAGAGTACCGGGGTAAATCCCATGGGACAATGGGCGGCAGGGGTTGACGGGCAGGTTGGGAAAGAGACTCTGCTGTCCTCACTGACCCCTCAACCACCACATATGGGGCAGAGCCTCTTGATAGGCCACAATATGACATAATTTCAGGTGCGGTGGCAAGGGGGTGAAAGCCGAATATTCCCATGAAAAAAAGCCGGGGTTCGGCCCCATGTTTTCTTGGGGCTGCGAACCCCGGCTCCGTGCCGGGATTGCTACTTCACCCTGTTAGGGGTGGGGCGTCACGAGTCTCGTCGCCTTTCGGCTACTCGTCCTCCCAGGAATCCATCTTTGTCGACATGATCGCGCTGGTGGGCACCGGGTCTTGCCGGTTGATCAGCCGGGTGTCGCCCCAGGTTGCCGTTTCCACGTAGTTCTTGAAATCCTTCGTCTCACCGCACACTTGGCACACTCCCGGGCTGGTGGGACCGTCCGCAGCTTTGATCAGCCAGTGGTGCTGGCAGACCACAACAACCTCGGGGACTTCTTGAACGGCTAGGTTCTCCGCTTGCTGTACCATCTCGCTCACTCTATCTTAAGATCTTCCTTTCAATTTACGAAATTGTATCATGTCATGCCTGTTATCGTCAACACATTCTCCAACACTAGTTGGTAAAAAGGAACTTGATTGCTCTATATCCGGCCACCGGGAGCCTGCCTGAGAAATAATGTTCTAACCGAATATCGTAACCTGCAGGGCTAACTATTCATTAATCAGGCCCATGTGAGCATATTAGTAGAGAATACAATCAGGTCATTACGTTTTTTCGCCTCAACAAACTAATCCTCGGACAGGCTCCCAAGTGGATCCCCGCCCCATGCCCGAGTTGCATCATGCAGATTGGTGGCGTTGTGCAGCGGCATTTCCGTTGACTTTCTGCGTCGAAAACTGATTAAATCGAGAGCTAACCGAACTCAGTTTTCTATACTCTTTTCGATTCTGAATTTAGAAGGGGGAAAGTGATGGGCAGGAGGCTTTTTAAGGAACTTGAACGTTCTTACGGTTTCGACGAAGTTGCCATCGTTCCCGGTCTGGTGACTATCAACCCTGAACTCACCTCCACCAAGATGACCATTCGCGACCTCGAGTTGGAGATCCCCATCATGGCCTCCGCCATGGATGGCGCCGTTTCCCCTAGATTCGCCACCCGCATGCACGAGCTCGGCGGACTGGCCGTGCTCAACGGCGAGGGACTCTATTCCCGTTACGACGACCCCTACTCCGTCCTCGAAGACATCATCGCCACCCCCCAGGCCGAGATTACCGAGTTCCTCCAGCAGGTCTACTCCGAGCCGGTCAAGGACCACCTCTTGGCCGCGCGGGTCCAGGAGATCAAGAGCTCCGGCGCTACCTGTGCTATATCTTTTACGCCCCAGAGCACCAAGCGGATGTCTCCGGCGGCGGTGGAGGCCGGCGCCGACATGATCGTCGTGCAGTCCACTGTCACGACCGCTAGGCACATGTCCAACAGCTATCGCGGCCTCATCTTCTCCGAACTTATCGAGTCCCTGAATGTCCCGGTGATGGTCGGCAACTGTGTCACCTATGACGTCGCCATGGAGCTCATGGAAACCGGCATTGATGGCCTGCTGGTCGGCGTCGGCCCCGGCGCCGCCTGCACCACCCGCGAGGTAGTTGGCGTGGGTGTGCCCCAGGTGACCGCCACCCTCGAATGCGCCGCCGCCCGCCAGGACTACTTCGAGAAGACCGGACGCTACGTCGCGGTGATTACCGACGGCGGCATCCGCACCGGCGGAGACATCTGCAAGTCCATTGTCAGCGGCGCCGACGGCGTGATGCTCGGCACCCCCTTCGCCCAGGCCGAGGAGGCCCCGGGACGCGGCTTCAACTGGGGCATGGCCAACCCCCACCCCGAGCTGCCCCGCGGCACTCGCGTCAAGGTCGGCACCAAGGGCAGTCTCAGCCAGATTCTCTACGGCCCCACCTCGGTCACCGACGGCACCCAGAATTTCATCGGCGCCCTCAGGGTCGGCATGGGAATGTGCGGCGCCTACTCCGTACAGGACTTGCACAAGGCCGAGATGGTGATCGCTCCTTCCATCAAAACCGAGGGCAAGTTCTTCCAGCTCGGCGGCTAGATTTGGCTGGCGACTCTGGTTTAAGCGGCACTCAGACCCAGGAGGAGCGCATTATGACCACCGCGGAACGCACCATTGAAATCCTGGTCCCCGTCGCCGAGGACGTCCCCGAAGAAGTCGGCCTCAGTGCCTCCCTGTCCGGGCTGGAGGGCAAGGTCGTCGGCCTGCTCGAAAACCGCAAGTACCACGCCGACACCTTCATGCAGGAGCTCGAGCAGACACTGATCAACGACTACGGCGTGAAGCGGATCGTCTACAACCGTAAGGCCACCTACAGCGCTCCGCATCCCGACGAAAAGCTGGAAGAGCTGCTCGCGGAGTGCGACGCAATCATCCACGCCATCGCCGATTGAGGCAGCTGCACGGCGTGGGGTCTCCGCGACACGGTTATAACCGAATCCGCCGGAAAGCCCTCGGTCAGCGTAATCACCAGCAGCTTCACCCGCGCGGCCAACCTGCGCGCCGCCTCGCTGGGCATGCCCGGCGCCCGCATAGTAGTCCTCCCCAGCCCGCTGGCCAGCCGCCCAGCAGACGACGTCAGGCAGATGGCCCACGACTACGCCCCCGAAATCGTCGCCCTGCTGACGGAAGGGTAGGGGGAAATCAGGTTGAAGCAGGGATGGGTGGTCCGGCTCGATGCGTCCTGATGCTGCGGCCACGATCTCCGCTCTCCTGCTCGTGCCTCTCTTGTTGCTCTTCGCAGCGTGTGAATTCATAGAACAGAACCCACCGCCCAATATCCCGGCTACGGTCGTTGCCGAGGGCTCTACAGTCGCCGCACAGGCTGCTACGGTCGTTGCGGAGGGTTCGACGGTCGCCGCAGAGGCTGCTGCAGATGCTAAGCAAGCTGTGGCCACAGTCGTTGCCCTCGTCACACCCCAGCCCCAGCCTACGAGCACTCGTGCTGTGCCTACCCCGACTCCGCCCCCAACACCCACGCCGCTTCCTCCCACTCCCACGCCGACAGAAGACCCTCCCCCCTCAGTGGCTCCGGTCGCTGTAGGGGAGGATCACAACGAAACAATAGTCACCTCGTTGGGACAGCAGGTCGACGTCAAGGTTACCGGCTTCCACCAGAATCATATGCAATCTGAACAGCTGGTTCTGGCCATAAACACTGCGGAACGCTTCCTGGATGTTCCCTATCCCTCCCCCAGGGTCACACTCCAAAGGGTCGGTGAGGTACACGGCGGATTCTGCGGGAACAACGGAATGAGCTATGCCCCTCGACTCGACGATGACCCGTATGTAATCAATGGTTCCGTCATGTCGCTGAAGGTCGATGATGGATGCGATGACGCCTTCCGCACCATCGCCCACGAGGTGGCTCATTCCTGGTTCCACCACAACGAACCCGCCGACTGGATAGACGAGGGCCTGGCTAGCGCTATCGAGCAGCAGGTCGTGCAGGCCGTCGCTCCGGGTGAGGTTGTCTACCCGCCGGTCACCTGGTGCGGGAACTACCCCAACATCAGCGAACTTGTGGCGGCCGGCCCCGACAGGATCTATGAGGACCCTTACTCAGGCTACGGCTGCCACTACACCCTCGGCGACGGCATATTTGGAGAGCTGAAGAATCTATATGGGGATTCGGCATTCAATGCTCGAATTGCCTATCTGACCAGGAGGGCGGAGGGTGAGACAAAGCCCGTCCACACAATCGACAATATAAGGGCCACGCTCGGCGATGATCCCGCTGCACTGGAAATCATCAATCGCTGGTACGGCGGCCAGCCCGAGATGAGGAAATTCCTGCACCTCGATGTAGTCCAATGGACCTTCCCTCCAACCACCGACGGCGATTACCTGTACTTCGCCGGAAGGACCACCGAACCCGGCCTTGTGCATAATTTCGTGCTGGGCGAAAACCCCTTCTGCTCCCAGTTCAACCTCTATCGCAATGTTGCCGGTCAGCAGTGGGTGACCAGCTTGAGCGACCCCTTGCCCGTTGGCTGGACACGCAGCGAGGTCTCCGCGGTCGTCGTAATTAACGACCTGATAGATCCGGGCACTGGGGAGTTCTCGGTAACCGCTAGAATCAACGACCGAAGCATATCTGAAATACCCGAGCTTTCCCTGGTGGTGCGCAGTCGAGTGGAACCTGATGAGACGAGCACCTGCGCCGGCAGCGAAAGCTATTCTCAGGTGGCTGTCTCGCAAGGAGAAATACCGGCCCATTTGAAAGCGTACAAGGACTACCACTGGGATACGATCGGGTGGATTTATCCCCCCACTATCACGGGAAACACGCTCAGGTTCGTGGGGAAGGCAGCACCTCAAACAATCAGCCTGGAGGACATCGACGGGTACTGCAGCCAATTCAGCTTCTACGAACGCGATGAGAACGGTCACCACTTCTTGGATTACCTGAACTTGCTCCTCCCTGGCGACCGTTTCTGGAGCGGGCCGCTGACCGGCGAAGTGACCTCCTATACCATGGCCGAAGACGGCACCTTCGATGCGATAGTCGCCCTCACCAGCAACGCCCTCGCCGGATACAAAAATCCGGTCCTGGTTGTTACAACCCTCGCAGTTCAGGACGAATCCACCAACTTGTGCGAAAACTGGGACGTCCTATCCGCCATAGACATCCGCTGACTATTACCGCGCCAACCCTGTTCTCCACGCTTTTATTGCCCTCCGGATCTTTGCGTCCACTGGCCGTGATGCGGGCTCGTGACTCCCGCGGCGAGCTGGAGATTGTGGGCCGCTTGGCGGGGACACACCCCAGGGGGTTCTCTTGGTAGAATAGAGATTCCAATGGCTGATTTGAATCGGTACCCTCCTCGTTATTGTTGTTACTCTACCTCGCGGAGCATTGAGTATGCTCAAGGGTTTTGAAAGTCAGCCCAATTTCGATTTGGATGACGGCACCGGGCTTCGAGTAGTCCGCGCTAAATTCCTCGATGAGCAGAAATTCGATTGGGGCTTGTTTGACGAATTCGACAACCTTCGTGTGCTGACCTACTCAGCCAGCGTCAACGCCATTGTCCGGATGCTCGACCAATACTCCTTTGATTCTTTCGAGTGCGTGTTTGGCTGCGAAAACACCCTGCGAGACATCAAGACGGTCCTCGCCTTTCAGCAGGTCGTGGTTGGCGATACCCGCGCTGCCATCATGGGCCTCAGTGATGATCGGCATCTCCGAATCTTGGAGAGGGTTCGCTCTGGACAGGCCCATTTCCGGGTGCTGCGAAAATCGATAGCCCACGCCAAGCTCTACCTGCTCTCCGGTCCCGGCGACCGCAATCGAGTCATCGTCGGCTCCGCAAACCTTTCCGAGCAAGCCTTTTCCGGCAGGCAGCCAGAGACACTGGTTGTTTTCGACGACGACCAGGCCGCTTGGGACCACTACAACCGTATGTATAACGCGATTCGGAACGATGCCTCCGACGAGATTCCGTTGCCTGAGGAGAAGATAACAAGGGCCGAAATTGAAGTTTCCCAAACTCCGGTCCTGTCGGATATCTCTGGCACCCTGGTGATAGATGCTCCTGTCCCCGAGGAGACCCACGTAACAGCTCCGGTGCAAATCGAGCGCATCGAGAAAGTCGCTGCCGTACTCTCCCCGCGCATATCGGCAGTGGTTCCTCCCGTGCGCAACGGACGACAAACGCTGACTCAGCAGGTCAAGCGGGAGTTGAGCAGGATCAGGCTGGTCAAGTCCGCCGAGGAAGCTGACAGCAGATATTTTTCCTTGGACCGCATCACCCGCTCAGGCTTACTCTCTGGCGATAGGTTCGCCCTTGAATGGGACGACAGCTTGGTCTGCAGCGACGCGGAATTGCTCCTCGGGTATTTTCAAAACTTTGAAGAGGCCTTCGATGGAAACGTTCCAGCCCTCCAGCGCGACTATTTCACTCTGATGTCCTGGCTGTACTTCTCCCCATTCCTGTGCGATATGCGGTCACTGGCCCTGTTGCAGGATAGCGACGTAATCCGTTACCCGTCCTTTGCGATCGTCTTCGGCAAATCTAATTGCGGCAAGACTAGCCTTGTCGACACCCTCATGACTTCCATGTTTGGGTTCGCCCACACGGTAGACAAAGGAAGCTTCACCAAGGCGCAACTGCGTGGACTCCAGCACGGCTACAAGCGCTTCCCTGTGGTATTCGACGACATCGGCCGCAGGGCGTTCAATACCCACGGCCGGGATATGATCAAGGACGAGCTGCAACCCGATGTCTCTGAATACCCGGGATTCATCCTGTCCATGAACGCAGAACCACAATCGTTTCCGGACGAAGTGGTGAAGCGCAGCTTGATGATTTACACAACAACGGCTCTCCCGGCTCACGAAGAGGGATTGCGACAGCGGCTGCAGGGCAGAATTCAGGAAATGCGTCGCGGACTGTCAGGGCACCTCTATCGCCGGTACTTGTCGGATGTAATCGAACGCCTGGACGAAGATCGCCTCCCCGAAGACTGGCTCGCCCTTTCCTCCCACACGCTCAGCAAAATCCTGTGTGAGTCCGTTGAGCATGGTCCTGATTGGTGCCGCAGCGTTACTTGGCTGGACTACGCTGAAAAACGCTACGACAGGGTTAAGGCCCGTCTGGTTAACCTGCTGCGTCCCACCGCCTTCGTCAGGAGTGAGGGTGGAGTCCCTAACGGGTGGACCATCGACGGCGACTCGGTAATCGTCTGGGAGCCCCGTGACGCGTTCGGTAGAAGTGGCTTCAGTTGGGAAGACGTGCCCTCTACTCTGATCGATCAGGACGCCAGTGGCCCCGGACGGACAGTACTTACCCCGAATCCACCGATGGACGGCGTGAGGACGCCGGAAGGGGGGTGGGGGAGTTACAAGCGCGATGGTCCGGGCTCGAATTTGGGTAGATGGGGGGTTGGCGGCGGTCTGCAGGTATTTTTGGGGGCGCCGATGGCGGCCTACAGTGGCTGTGGTGAGCGAGATGGCGGGAGAGGACACGGCAAGAGGCGCTCGCGGACCGGACTGGCGCGAGTTTGCGGGGACGTTCAGTTTGCGGGGACGTTGGGACACTGGCGGACGGGCGCCGTCAGGCCGGGAGTGGAATGGCTCGCAACCGGGCCAAGGCGCGACTGACCTTCTCCTCCCATGGCCAACCCTTGGGAAGATGCAGGGTCAGCCGGCGCGCCGAGCGTGTGAGCCGTCCGGCCAGGGCGAAGACCCGTCGTCTGAGCGTCTTGGTGGTCACGATCTGCTCACCCAGGCCGATACGGGCCGTCCAGCGGGCCAAGTTGTGCGCCATCACCTGTATCGCCAGCCAGGCCCCGTTGGCGGCGAATCGGCCGGACGGCAGGTGGTTCAGCCCGACGCCGTACTTGAGGTCTCGGATGGCGTTCTCGATCTCGGCGTGGCGGCGATGGTCAGCCTCCAGTTCGAGCGTCTCCTCATCCCGGTCGGTGATGAAGCCGTGATAGCTGTAGCTGGCGAAGAGGGCCAGTTGGGAACCGGGCGTGGGCTTCACCCGTCGGACGATGAGCCGCACCGGGGCAGCGCCGGGCTCACTCTCAAAGGGAGTGTAGGTGGTCTCGGCCACATCGGCGGCACCGTCCATCCAGTAGGGGATGGGCGTCCAGTCCGTCTCGGGTATGGCCTCGATGAGATGGCGCAGGCTTTTGTGCTGGCGGATGGTGATGGAGTAGCGGACATCCATCTTGCGGCAGACGGCGACGATGGCGTGGGCATAGAAGCCGCTGTCGGCCCGCACCGTGAGTTGACCTCTGGCGCCGGCGTAGCGCACCCGTCCCACCGTCTCGCGCAGGAAGTGGGCGGCACCCCGAACAGTGTTGGCCCGGCCCTCGCGCAGCCGGGACATCAACACGTCCCCGGTGCCGGCGGCCACGGCCAGCAGCGGGTGATAGCCCCGCTTGCCGGTATAGCCGTGGTGTCGCGCCCCCTCCTTGGCCAGTCCGTAAGTCTCGCAGATGGTGGAGTCGAGGTCGATGGTGAACGGCGCGTCGCCGGGTCCCGCCCCGGCGGCCCAGGCCCGGGCCAGCAACTCCCGGCTCACCCGGTCCAGTTGACGGACATGGCCCCAGCGGAAGCTGCGCAGGAAAGTGCCCAGGGTGGATGGCGCCTTGACCCTGCAGTCGAGAATACCGGCGGTCCCACCGGCGCGCAGCGCATCGGCGTCGTCGATGCAATCGCCGCCCGCCAGGGCAGAGGCAACCAGGGTCAGCATCTTGTCGCCAGTGTTGGCCCGGCCCGGCGCGCTGCCGAGATTGAGGTGATGGTCTACGAGTTCCCCCAGGCCCAGGTGTTGGGCGAGAGTGGCCGGCAGGAGCAGGCCGGCATTGGCCACCAGACGGTGGTCGTCAAAGACGATGCGAATACGGTCGGGGTGGTTGCGTGATAGCATCTGTTGGGTGCTCCTGCTTTGGGACCGGTTTTCTGTCTCAAAACCATTATCCCAGAGGCACAGGAGCACTTTCTTGTATCTTCAGGACCCCGCTACACGCCCTCCTTCGGTGGATCGGGGCTTAACGGGCTAAGCTCGAGGAGTTCACCAACACTCCATTGCGGACATCCGCCTCCCGCTGGAAACTCCCCTTTGGGCTATAAGGAACAACCATGACCACCACCCAACACCTCGCCTCCCGCCGCGCCAGCGTCCCCGCCGACTACCCCGCCATGCAGGACTACTTCTGGGAGCAGGGCTGGACCGACGGCCTGCCCGTCGCCCCGCCCACCGAGGACGCCGTCCGCGAGATGCTGTCTGCCATCGATGCCGACCCGCAGCACTCGCTGGGCGTGATGCAGCCCAGCAACTCCCGCGCCACCCTCGAGAAGCTGGCCATCAACGCCGTCATGGCCGGCTGCAAGCCCGAGTACTTCCCCGTAGTCGTAACCGCCGTCCGCGCCGCCCTGATCGAGGGCTACAACCTCGCCGGCACTGCCGCCACCACCGGCGGCGCTAACCAGGTGGTCATCGTCAACGGCCCCGTCGCTCCCCGGCTGGGCATCCAGGCCGACGCCGGTTGCTTCGGCCCCGGATTCCGCGCCAACGCCGTTGTTGGACGCGCCCTGCGGCTGATCATCCGCAACGTCGCCGGGCTCACCCCAGGCGAAATGGACAAGGCCACCCTTAGCTCGCCGGGACGCTACAGCTTCTGCTTTGCCGAGAACGAGGCCCGCAGCCCTTGGGAACCGCTCCACGTGGAGCGGGGCTATTCGCCCGACAGCAGCACGGTCACTGTGGCCGGCATCCTGGGCGTACCGGATAATGGAGAGCACCTCCGGCACCGGCTTTGGCGTCCTCGGTACCATCGTGGGCAATATGAGGACCGTGGGCATCGCCAACTACTACTAGCAGGCCACCGGCGGGCAGGTCATCCTGGTGCTCTGCCCCGAGCACGCCGCTGAGGTCGCCGCCTCCGGACTGAGCAAGGCCGACGTCAAGGACTACGTCTTCCATAACGCCCGTATGCCTGTCGGACAGCTCAAGGGCATCGCCCACTACGGCAACCGTACTTGGCCAGCCTGGATCGATGAATCCCGCGACGACGTGATGGTCCCCATCGTCCGCTCCGCCAGCGACGTGGTCGTGCTGGTCGCCGGTGGCGACGGACGCCACTCCTGCTGGATGGCCGGCTGGGGCGTAACCCTCGTCTCCACTGAGCAGGTCGAGTATTCTTTCCAGGCCTGAATTCTCCTTCCAAGCCGCCACTCGCACTGGAACCTGAGGCCCTGCGTCCTCTGTGCCTGCACAGGTGAAAAACCCAATGCGCCCGTGCGCTGAACC
Organism: Dehalococcoidia bacterium; assembly: GCA_965262865.1. GTDB lineage: Bacteria > Chloroflexota > Dehalococcoidia > Lucifugimonadales > UBA3495 > VXOI01. The sequence goes on along the minus strand of OZ253565.1, from coordinate 1,817,736 downwards.
CTGTTTCGCGACTCCTTCCTCTTTTTAGATGAGCAGAGTTTTCCGATTGTTCCCCCTCTTCCTGGGAGAGGGTCAGGGTGAGGGCGCCTTTTGTTGTTCTTTCACCTTTTGGGAGTGGGGTGAGGGCGTTCCAACGTTGGATGCCAAGCCGCTGACGCGCCGGATTCACCCCCACCCCAGGCCCATGGGTATCAGGTCCTGCATAGGAAAATGCGACGCTCAGCGTCAAAATAAGACACATATAGATACATATAAGGACTGGCTCTGCACAATAAATGCCCCCGCACAGGCCCGGAGCGGCAGCCAGCGGGGAACACTCCCACAGTTGACCGCGTAGGCACAGGCAAATAACTTCCAACAAAGGAGATAGGCTGGAGCAACCGGCTGGCCGCACAGGCGGCCCCATGAACCAGGAAAAACATCTCAGCATGGCCCGGGAACTCATGAGGCGGGCCGACCAAGAATCAGGGGACGGCGGCAACGACATGATTGCCGCCGAGTTCTTGTGGGGAGCTCTCGCCCAATGCCTGATAGCCATCGCCCAGAACGACGGACTCCCCCACGACAGCCACGGAGCATTCCTCAGAACCGCCCAGTACCTGGACACCACCCAAGAAGGGAACATCCGACGCTGTCGGTTCGGTTCAGCCGAACGGCTACACCACTACTTCTACCACGGAGACCTGCCGGACGCGGAATTGCGCACTCACAGACGCCGAACACGAGAGGCTATCCTGGAACTCCTGCGAGTGCTGTAAACACACACCGAGGTGAAAACGGCGTAGCTGCAATTCGCTGGAAGGAGACAACGGAACCATCGACAATTCTGAACAAACTTGCACCATAAATCGGGAATAAAAAACATTTTCTGTGCAAAGCAATAAGGATTTCCCCCGCTCAGACACCCTCGTTCGGTTGAGCCATGTCCCTCTACCGGCCCGCCGGCAGGCCCCCGTACTCGGCCGGCGGACCTCCCCCCGAATGGGAGCCCGCCTTCAAAGTCTGCGCCAAGGCAATCACATTTGAACATCCAGTTGACATTTGCCGCTTGCCAAGCCTTTTGAACTTCGATATTATATGATCATGCGTTCTATGAATAGTGCTCCATCCCTGTGCAGGCATCGCTGCGCCACAGCCGGTGTCAGCCGACAGCCGCGGAGGCATGGCCCGCCCAAACGCCAGGAAAAGCAGGAATGGGACACAATGGGACCGAAATTGAAAATCCTTGTCCACATCTTGTCCAAATGCAGTGCCTCAGATAGGAAATAAAGCGAATTTCCGGGCAAAATGGGACAATATGGGAATCTATGGGAACGCGTGGGAGAAATTCCGTCCCCTTTTTCCTGCTCAAACTCCTGATCCACCTCACGTCCGCCCGTCCCGGATAGCTGCATTCGATTCCCTGCGCAGACATCGTATCCCTCCGGCCAAAAGCGATAGCCCTGAAGTCTTCGGCTCAACCCCTTGTGCGATTGTGAAAAATGGTGCATACTTTCGAACTGAATGCTTCCTGGTGGTTCTAGCGAGGCGGCCCCACCCGTTCCCATCTCGAACACGGTAGTGAAACGCCTCAGCGCCGACGATACTGCTCGGGCGACTGGGTGGGAAAATAGGTCACCGCCGGGAGGCTATTCTCAGGTATCCCTTCTTTAGAAATCCAACACCGGTGCGAGCTTGGCGCGGGGTATCCCCCGGCCCGTAAAGACCGGAGTGTTCCCCCGTCCCCCCTCACGCCGGAAAAGGACTGGCGAGTTCCCGCCCCCACGTGCCTTTACACCCTGCTGTGCGCCCAATACAATGGGTTTTTACTGGAGGGAGTTCCTGCGCGTAGGCAGCGCGACCCTCGTCCATCGGTGGAGACCAACCTTTACGCCCCCTCAAGGTCAGGAGCGGTATTATGGGCAGCAGATTCGAGAAGTTTTCGGAGCGCGCGCGCAAGGTTCTTTCGCTGGCTCAGGAAGAGGCCCAGCGTTTTAACCACAACTATATCGGGACTGAGCACATTCTTCTCGGTCTTGTCCGCGAGACGGAAGGCGTGGCTGCCCGAGTCCTCTCCAGCTTATCCGTCGACCTCTCTAAGGTCCGTTCCGCCGTCGAGTTCATCATCGGCCGCGGTGAAAAGCCCGCCCAGGGCGAGATTGGCCTCACTCCCCGAGCCAAGAAGGTCGTGGAGTTGGCGGTCGACGAAGCCCGCCGCATGAATCATACCTACATCGGCACCGAGCACCTGCTCATCGGCCTCCTCCGCGAGGGCGAGGGCGTTGCCGCCGGCGTGCTGGAAAGCCTCGGCGTCACCCTCGACAAGGTGCGCTCCGAGACCCACCGTATCCTTAGCCACACCTCCGGCCAGGGCCAGCAGTCCAGCAGCCGCGCCACCACCAAGACCCCGACCCTGGACAACCTGGGCGTCGACCTGACACAGGCCGCTCGGTCCGATAAGTTGGACCCGGTGCATGGCCGCGATAAGGAGTTGCAGCGGGTCATTCAGATCCTTAGCCGCCGCACCAAGAATAACCCGGTGCTGGTTGGGGAGCCGGGAGTCGGCAAGACTGCAATTGTCGAAGCCATGGCCCAGATGATCGCCAGCGGCGATGTTCCCGACACCCTGCAGAACAAGCGCCTGGTGACCCTGGACATGGGTTCGCTAGTCGCCGGCACCAAGTACCGCGGCGAGTTCGAGGAACGTCTCAAGAAGGTCATCGAAGAGATCAAGAGCTCCGGCAACTGCGTTCTGTTCATCGACGAGATTCATACCCTTGTCGGGGCCGGTGCAGCCGAGGGCGCGGTGGACGCTTCCAATATCCTGAAGCCGTCGCTGGCCCGTGGCGAGTTGCAATGTATCGGCGCCACCACTCTCGACGATTACCGCAAGTATGTGGAACGCGATCCGGCTCTGGAACGCCGTCTCCAGCCGGTGCGGGTGGAAGAACCCACCACCGACGAAACCGTGGATATCTTGAATGCCGTCAAAGAGCGATACGAAGACCACCACAACGTGACCTATTCCAATGACGCCATACATAGCGCCGCCAACTTGGCCGCGCGCTTCATCTCCGACCGCTTCCTCCCCGACAAGGCCATCGACCTTATCGATGAAGCCGGGTCCCGGGTCCGCCTGCGCGGCAGCGTCACCCCGGTCTCGGTAAGCGACGCAATGCAGGTGCTGGAATCTGTCAGTCGCGAGAAGGACGAGGCCATCGCCGATCAGCGCTACGAGATTGCCGCAGAACTGCGCGACCGCGAGCTGCAGCAGCGCCAGGACCTCGACGAACTCCGCAGCGAGTGGCAGGAAGGTCGTGGCCGCGAGCGCACGGTCGTAACCGAAGATGACATCGCTGAAGTGGTCAGCATGTGGACCGGCGTCCCGGTCGCCCGTCTCGCTAAAGAAGAAACCGAGCGCCTCCTCCAGATGGAAGCCGATCTACACAAGCGCATCATCGGCCAGGACGAGGCAGTCGTTAATATCTCCAAGTCCGTTCGCCGCGCCCGGGCCGGCCTCAAGGACCCGCGCCGACCGATCGGCGTGTTCATGTTCCTTGGCCCCACCGGTGTCGGCAAGACCGAACTCGTCCGGGCCTTGGCCGAGTTCATGTTCGGCCACGAAGACAACATGATCCGCTTGGACATGTCCGAGTTCCAGGAACGGCACACCGTGGCCCGCCTCATCGGCGCCCCTCCGGGATATGTGGGTTACGACGAGGGCGGTCAGCTAACCGAGGGTGTGCGCCGCAAGAACTACTGCGCCGTCCTGCTCGACGAGATCGAGAAGGCCCACCCCGAGGTCTTCAACATCCTGCTCCAGATCTTCGACGCAGGCACGTTGACCGACGCCCGGGGCCGCAAGGTGGACTTCCGCAACTCCATCTTGGTGATGACCAGCAACCTCGGCTCCGACCTGATCAAGCGCGAGACCTCCGTGGGATTCGCGGTCAAGTCAGAAAGCGCTCGCACCGACCAGAGCGCCTACGAGCGGATGAAAGACAAGGTTATGGAGGAGGTCCGCCGGTTCTTCAAGCCGGAGTTCCTCAACCGTATCGACTCCACGGTGGTATTCCACCAGCTCGACAGGCCCGAGATTCTGTCCATCGTCGACTTGATGATGGACCAGGTACGGCACGAGTTGGACGACAAACAGATCGGTCTGGAGCTGTCTGACGCCGCCAAGGAACACTTGGGCGAAAAGGGCTTCGACCCGGTGCTGGGCGCCCGCCCCCTGCGCCGCCTCATCCAGAATGAGGTGGAAGACCAGCTCTCCGAGGAACTGCTCGCTGGTCGCTTGGGAGCCGGTGACGTCGCCTACGTCGACTTCGAGGATGGCCAGATCAAGATCATCACCAAGGCCCCTACCAGCCTAGTGCTCGAAGAGGAACCGGCCCCCGCCGACTAGTAACTCCGTATCCACCCCGAATCGATGGAACCGGCGCGTTAAGCCTAGTGCTCGACGCGCCGGTTTTTATTCCGTAAGTGCTGGAGGGTGAGCTGCCTGCCTGTAATCCGGATTGCCGCCGTAGCATACTGGTGGCCGCCCAGTATGTAGAGCGGCTGCGGTCGAAGTGCTGACCGCAGCCGCCCTTGAGATTGCCGGCGTGGAGTCCTTAATCTGGATGTCCATAGTCCGCACACTGGTGGTCGCCGGGTTATTCGTGCCCGCTTTCCCTGTGGGTAAATGTAGTGAAGCGGCGTGAAAGGGCTGGGCGTCCCAACCTCCGCTGCTGGTCCAGGTGCCTGCCGCAGCCATTTTGATGACAGTTGCCCGCCGACAACCATCCATCTGCTCTCGTATAATCCACTCAGGTAGACTGGGAATGTCAGGAGAGTGGTATGGCGAAGGCGGCGGAACGGCGCAGGACGGTTTACTTCTGCCGGGAGTGCGGGCACGAGAGCGCCAGGTGGATGGGGTTCTGCCCCAGCCCACATTGCAATTCAACCCGTCCCTTGGCAGAGGGACCGGCGGTTCCTCCCCAGTCTTCGGGCAACTCGCGCCGCTCCGCATGGCTGGCTCCTTCGGCCACCGAGCCGCTCTCCCTGGCCGACGTCTCCGCGGATTCTCAGCCCCGGATCGCCCTGTCCTCCGCAGAAATCAATCGCGTGCTCGGTGGCGGTATCGTCCCAGGTTCGGTCTCACTCCTGACTGGAGAGCCGGGCGTCGGAAAGTCTACGCTGTTGCTGCAACTGGCCCATTCACTGGCGGCGTCCGCTTCCTCGTCTCGCACCGCGTCGGTCGCCGGGCCGGTGATGTACGTCACCGGTGAGGAGTCGCCCGTCCAGGTGAAGCTCCGCGCGGACCGAATGGGAGTCAACGGGCAGGGCATCCTTCTGCTCGCCGAAACCGACGTTGACTCCATCCTGGAGCGGCTCGAGGAAACCCAGCCGGGGCTGGTCATCGTCGACTCCATCCAGACCCTGCAATGCGAAGACGAGGCCTCAGGCCCAGGTAGCGTCGGTCAGGTGCGGGAGTCCGCCCTGCGCTTGCTGCGATGGGCGAAGTCCACCGGCAAACCCGTGTTCATCTCGGGACATATGACCAAGGACGGTTCCCTGGCCGGACCCCGGGTGCTGGAACACATGGTCGACGCCGTGCTGCACCTCGAATCGCAGGATTCGGGAGGCTTCCGTGTCCTCCGGGCAGCCAAGAACCGATTCGGTTCCACCGACGAGGTCGGAGTCTTCCTGATGACCGAGCGCGGCTTGGACGACGTATCCGATCCGTCCCGCGCCATGCTGTCCCAGCGGAGCGGGCCGCAGCTCGGCGCCATCGCGACTCCGGCCCTCGAAGGCAGCCGAGCCCTCCTGCTGGAAGTTCAGGCTCTCACCAACTTCTCGCAGCTGCCCGCTCCCCGCCGCGTTTCCAACGGCGTTGACCACAACCGACTTCTGATGCTCACGGCGGTGGCCTCTCGCCGTGCGGGCCTGGAACTGGGCGGTCAGGACGTTATCGTCAGTGTCGCAGGCGGCTTCCGCGCCACCGAGCCCGCAGCCGATCTCGCCATCACACTGGCCATCGCGTCATGTTACCGTAATGCTCCCTTGCCGCCCGCCGCCGCCTTCGGCGAGGTGGGCCTTAGCGCTGAACTCCGTGCCGTCCCGCACGCCCAACGCCGGGTCAACGAGGCCGCCCGCCTCGGCCTAACCCGCTGCATCCTCCCGCAGGCATCCCTGCGCGACGTCGAGGCGCCGCCGGGGCTGCAGCTCATCCCAGCAGAAACCGTAGGCCACGCCATCCGCGCCGCCCTCTCCGCCTCCCACGACGAGCTGGACCTGGCGCTTGCCGGAGACATCCGTCAATAAAGAGCCAAAAAATAACCCTCCCTTTAGGGGGAGGATTATGTTGAGGGTGAATTCAGAGAGACAAGGACCTGTTAGGGACAGTGATTAATTCGTCCCACCACTACCCATCACCAGCCTGAAGCGCAGCCTCGTGCTCGTGCGTGAACTCGTGGTCCTCGCAGGCCACCCAGCGGGAGCCGTCTTCGTACACTTCTTTCTTCCAGATCGGCACCACTTCCTTGATGCGGTCGACGGCCTTGTGGCACGCGTAGAACCCATCCTTGCGGTGCGGCGAACCCACTGCCACTACCAGGCTGATTTCGCCGATGGCCACAGTGCCAGTGCGGTGCCCGATGGCCACGTCGTCCAGCCCGAACTCGGCCATTAGCTCCTGCCGCACTTCCTCCAACTTCTTGACCGCCATCTCGTCGAAGGCCTCGTACTCCAGCGTCAGCACACCCTTGCCCTCGAAGTTGTCGCGAGTGGTCCCCAGGAAGGTGACTATGGCGCCGTTTGTACTCCGCCGAACGACCGATGTGAACTTTTCGGGGTCAAGAGTCTGGGAGGTCAGTTCAATCATGATTCCCTCGCACAAGGTCCAGGCTAGCCGCCGCTCACCGGCGGGATGAGGCAAACGTCGTCTCCGGGTTTCAACACCTCGTCGGACTCGGCGTAGTCAGCGTTAACGGCTACCACGATCTTGACCTCCGGAGGCGCCAGCCGCGGAAACCGCACCCTCACCGCGTCGGTCAGGTCGGACACCGTGGCGCCGCTGGGCAGTTCCAGCGAGAACTCCTTGGTGCCGGCCCGCTCCCGGTAGAGCGCAAACAGTCGAACAGTCAGTTCCATGCCCTGATTGTAGACCCTGCGGTCAACCGCGCCTAGTGCATCACCAGCCCGCCGTCCACGTTGAACGCCTGCCCCGTGATGTTGCGGGCGCCCGGGCCCGCCAGGAAGCGCGCCATCGCCGCAATGTCCTCCGGCGTGTTGGGACGGCCAATCGGTATGCGCGAGTCGCGAAGCTGCTCCAGCTCCGCGATGCTCTGGCCGGAGGTGTCGGCGCGGCCCTGCATGGTCTCGGCGGCCATCTCCGTCAGCGTCGACCCGGGGCAGATGGCGTTGACGTTGATGTTGTGCTGCCCCAGTTGGTGCGCCGCGATCATGGTCATCGACAGCACCGCGCCTTTGCTGGCCGCGTACGCCGCATTCGACGTGCCCGAGTACCCCTTGCCCGCGATCGAAGCGATGTTCACAATCCGCCCGCCGTCGCCCTGCGCGATCATCTCCCGCGCGGCGCGCTGCATGCCGAAGAACACGCCTTTCGCATTCACCCGGTGAATCCGGTCCCAGTCCTCCTCCTCCACGTCCATCACGTACAGGTAGCGGGTGATGCCTGCGTTGTTGACGATAATGTCGATGCGCCCGAAGGCGTCCTTGGCCTGCGTGATCATCCGGTCGATGTCCGAAACGCTGCCCATGTCCGCGTGGATGGCCAGGCTCTCCCGGCCCAGCGCCTTGACCTCGACGCTGGTCTCCTCCACGTTCTCGGCGTTGATGTCGGCCACCGCCACGTGGGCCCCGGCGTCGGCCAGTTGCAGCGAGATGGCCCGGCCCATGCCGCGCCCCGCACCGGTAACCACCGCAATCTTGTCCTGAAGCTCCATAAGGGCGCGCCCTCCTGATGGGGATGTGGGGAGAGTGTAGAAATCGGATAAGTTCAGTCAGCTACCGGACCACTCTCAGGCTTGGCTTGTTCCGTCTTCGTCTCGTGTGGGAATTTCAAATTGGGAAGGCGAACACGGACGGCATTGTCCCAATCCACGTAGTCAAAGGAGTCGTGCGTTTCCCAGAATAAGCGCTCATCTTCCTCGTTGGCGAATGCCGGAATCGGCTTAAGTTTCTTGGGCATATCGATCACGCTCCCCGCGATTCATGTCGCGAGCGGAAATTACTCGGATGATTGTGCCTTGATTCCTCACAGTACAGGTAACGTGGAGCAAACGACCATTCATGCTGCTTCCAAGTGCATTATAACGCTGTTCAGACTGACTATGACGGATGTCCCGGTCGAACAAAAGGCGTTCATCTGCAAAGACCTGTTGGGCTTCGGCTTGACTTACGCCATGCCGCTCCTCGCTCTTTCTGGCGTTGCCGTCATCCCATTGAAATCCGATTACGTCGCTAAGGTCAACTGCTGGACTCATTTGCAGGTCAGGTTACAGGCTATGGCCCAGGCGTTCAATACCAGGCGGTGGTAAAACCCTAGACTGATGATCGTTGAAAAACCGCCACCCCGCCGCTACACTCGCCGCAACTCAGATAGAGAACACCACGGAGGCCGAGCATGGCAACACAGACGCGAGTAGACACCATCGTCCGCGGCGGCCAGGTCGTTACGTCGTCCCAGGTCCTTGACGCCGCCGTGGCGATCCAGGGCGACAAGATCGTGGCGGTGGCCCCCGAGCACCTCCTGCCGCCCGCCGACCGCGTCATCGACGCCGAGGGCAAGTTCGTGCTCCCCGGCCTCATCGACGCCCACGTCCACCTCGACGGCCACGACGACTACGCCCTAGGCGCCCGGGCCGCAGCCCACGCCGGTATGACCACGCTCATCCCCTTCGCCAACTACACCCTCGACGGCGATGAGACGCTGGTGCAGTCCGGCAACCGCATCCGCGAGGAGATCAACGCCTCGGCGGTCGTCGATTTCGGCTTCCATTTCATCCTGCAGAATCGCCCTTCCATCCTGCGCTCTCTTCCCGAGGCCATGGACATGGGCTTCAAGTCCTTCAAGATGTTCATGACCTACAAGAAGCGCCCCGGCCGGATGTGCGACGACGACTACATCTGCCAGTCCATGGAGATGGTCGCCCGCGCCGGTGGGGTGCTACAGTTGCACTGCGAGAGCGGCAACATCATCGAATACCTCGAGAACAAGCTCATTGCCGATGGCCACACCCACCCGGAGTTCTTCCCCGTCGCCTGCCCCGACTGGGCCGAGGAGGAGGCCATCAACCGCGCCATCGCCATGGCCGCCGCCACCCGCTGCCCCACCTACGTCGTCCACCTCAGCACCCACCTCGGCCTCGAGCGCATCAAGCAGGCTCAGGCTCAGGGCCAGCGCATCTGGACCGAGACCTGCCCCCAGTACCTGCTCCTATCCGACGCCGAGATGAGCAAGGTCGGCCCGCTGGCCAAGATCGGCCCGCCCCTGCGCCCCGAGGACGGCCCCGACCGCGACGCCCTGTGGGCTGGCCTGCAGCAGGGCCACATCTCCATCGTCGCCAGCGACCACTCTCCCCACCCGCAGGAACTGAAGAAGCCCGGCTGGGACAACATCTTCGTCACCCCCGACGGTGCCTCCGTCCCCTTCGGCTCCCCCGGAATCGAGACCCTTGCGCCCCTGATGTACAGCGAGGGTGTGGTCAAGCGCGGCATGCCCATCACCTGGCTGGCCCGCGTGATGGCCGAGAACCCCGCCCGCGTCTTCGGCCTCTACCCCCGCAAGGGCGTAATCCAGCCCGGCGCCGACGCCGACCTGCTGATCCTCGACCCCGGCGTGGACCGCGTCATTACGTCTGAGGACCACTTGAGCAACGCCGGCTACTCCCTGTTCGAGGGCTGGGAAATCACCGGCCGCCCCTGGATGACCCTCCTCCGAGGCCAAATCCTGCTAAACGACGGCAAGCTGGAGCAGCAACCAGGCTTCGGCCAGTTCATGGAATGCCAGGGCCCCACCACCCCCCTCGCCGGCCCGGTGAGCTAGGGGGCCATTCTTTATGAGACAAGAGTGAACTTCAGGTAGCCGTTTCTTTGAGGTCTGGAGACAGAAGTTCAAATCGCTGAACAGTTTCTTCAAATCCCAACGGTTCATTTCTACGGGGATCCGAAAGGTGGAACATTTCCATGCTTTTGCATATGTTGCGGGCTTGGAAGTATTCCTCTGTGGCAAGCCCACTAGCTGAACGTGCGCTTTCCACAATGTTGGCATAGTAAGAATATAGTGGATACCTTGCCTTTCGTTCCTCTGGGTCTGAGGCGGGACCAAAGTCCTTGGCGCTCATCCTTGCAGCAATGATTACACTCTCAACGAGTATGCCCTCCGATGAACGGCGTCGTTCTAAGAAAGAGGGCTCTTGGAATAGAGAATCAATGGCATCCTCCGTGGAAATATTCCCATCCACGAACTGTCGATACAAAGCCGGATTGGTAGAACTGAGCGCGGTAAGCACTGCCAATGTACCAAAATAGACGTGTTCGTGATTTCCCAGCGAGGACAATACCACATTGAGTCGATGCAGTGCTTGGCTGATGTCTCTTAGGGTCAGATTAGATCGCCCCAACAACATTGTCAAAGCGTTCAATGCCACTTGGTTATTGGCAAACATATCAGGAGAATTTTTCAGGAACTCATATACTCCATTTATTGTCAGCGTGTTCTTGATGTATGCCGTGCGGTCAGGAGAGGGCAGTCGAAAATCGATATCAAAAAATCGCCGCAAATATCCCTCTGCATCGAACTTTTCCCCATACGGAACTCTGACTGAATGGGCCAACTCGGCGCGGTTGACCGCTAAGACAAATACGACGTGATCAACGCCAAAAATGTGCTTGGCTGTTTCCAGCAACTCGATTGCATAAGTCGGTCGGCACCTGTCCAACTCATCGATTAATACTACAACGGGTTTCTCTTTTGTGGCTTCCCAGATCGCGTTCCCCAAGTCTTGCAGAGAGGCCTTGAACTGCGACGCTGATTTTCGTTCCTGAGCGTAACCAGTCAGCGCTTCTTTTGCATAAGTGCTTAAACTGTGGCCCACCTCAGTTCCCACGATTGGTAAGGGGCTAGCCGCTAGGCGAATTGCTCCTGGAGCGAGTCTTGCCAGCCACTTCTTTGCCTCGCTCTCAATGCGCTGAAGTTTCGCTTTGACCCTGCGATCTGGCCACAGGCGCAGTCCTTGGGTGATCTCTGAGGTTAAAGCGACGAAGGGCTCGCCCAACACGTCGGTTTCCCAGGCGTTGAACTCGACTACTGGAAAGCCTTCGTTCCGCAGATGCTGTTCACACATTTTGAGAAAGGTCGTCTTTCCGGCTCCCCACGCTGCGTCCACCGCCATGGTGCAAGGTCCGTCAATGTTCCTTATCAGGCTAGTCAGTACCTCTGCCTTTTCCTTGCGATCAAGCAAGTCATGTCGGAACGGATCATCTTTGCAGATTACGACCTCACGCGGCTGCATGCGAATGCCCATTTACACCTGCCCAAATATCGAGAATCCCAAGGGGTCCTCATAAAATTACCGGCCCCAAGGCAGGACCGGCAATGTGGGAACACTGGAAAAGGGACGCTAGCCCTCACCCCTAGAAGTGCGGCATCACCTCGTTGCTGATCAGCCGTAGCGAGTTGTTGACCCTGTCGGTGGGGATCTGGCCGCCGTAATTGACCTCCATCACCACACCCGTCACGCCAAGATCCTCCTGGTAGCCCTTGATGGTGTCCACGATCTTGGCGGGCGTGCCGAAGACCACCCGTTCCTCCAACACCTGCTCGTAGGGCGCGGCGGCGATGCGGCGCATCCGCTCCGCGGTCTCCGGGTTGGCGGCGGTTTGGATCAGCTCGGTTACGGCGTACTGGATTGCCCCCAACGCGCTCACCCTCGGATCCTCGTGGGCTCGCTCCGTAGTCTCGGCGCAGTAGACCGGCACGCGGATGGCGATGTCCGGAGTGCCCGAGAAGCCCGACTCCGCCAGCTTTTCGCGGTATGACGCCAGCCGTTCCTTCAACGCCTCGCGCCCCGTGTTGGCGCTGATGAAGATGGGATGCCCCATCGCTCCCACCAGCGGGAAGGTGTCCTCGCCCGCCACGGCCACGCGCACCGGTGGGTATGGCTGCTGGAACGGCTTGGGCGTCACGGTCACGTCGTGGAAGGTGTGATACTCGCCCTCGTGCGACAGGCTGTCCTCCTGCCACGCCTTCATGATGATCTCCAGGGCCTCCAGGAACCGCGAACGGCTCTCGGAGTAGGGCACGTTGTAGCCCTGGTAATACTTGGTCAGCCCGCTGCGCCCGATGCCGAAGTCGAAGCGGCCCTTGCTGATGTGGTCCACCGTGGCCGCCTCCTCGGCGACCCGCAGCGGATTGGTCAGCGGCAGCACCTGCACCGCTAGCCCGGTGCGTATGCGCTGGGTACGGGCGGCGATGGCGCTGGCGATCACCATGGGCGACGCCAGCAAGGCCCGTTCGGGACTGAAGTGGTGCTCGGCCAGCCAGACGGTGTCGAATCCCATCTGCTCTGCCTCGGTAATCTGGGCGAAGGACTCATCGAAGGCCTCTGCCTGTGAGACGCCCTTGCGTACGTGGAAGTCGGTAAACATTCCGAAATTCATTGGTAATCTCCGGGGAATCCTGCCGGTTCAAAATATGCTGTCTGGAAACGAGTTTAGTAGCCTGCATGGGCAGCGTCAATCGGAGTCGCTCCCGTGCACTGTCAGTGGAGCGCGGTTGAGCTTGAAGTAGAGCGCCAGACAATCCGAGGCGTCGTGCAGTTCGTATCCAACGACGCTATATTTTTTGATGAAAGCCTCGTTCGCAATATCCCGAATATGCTACGAAGCCTGGTCCTTCTTCAAATAACCGCTCTATGGCGCGTCTGGTGCCTATGGTCAGGATGTCTGAGCTCTTGTCGTAGTCTGCCCAAAGAGGCACCATATCAGAAGCAGCCTTCCATGAGTCGAGGATCTCCGATTCATTCACTGTGCAAAATTGGGCGAGCAACTTTCCCGCCGCCAGCAACTCCATTCAAATACATCGGTGTTGTTCTCGCTTCTGAAATCGCCCACGAGGCAATTCTCAACGCAAGAGGATACCGCTATTTTAACGTCGTCTTTAGCGTCAATGGTGAGGCTGTCCACTCGCGGGCCGTATTTAATCGCAGGTCTCATCGTCTCACTTCATCGAAGTAATCGTGATTCCCCTGATAAAGAAACTCAGTTGCATCGCCGTCGTGAAATACCGTTGGGATTGCCTGCCTGACGCCGGAAACAGCTACCACCGGGATATGTCTCTGCCCGGGGATAAAGCCATATTAGTTCGTTGAGTTGTTACCCAATTGTTCGGGGCTTTTTGGATCCACTCTGCTCTGATACTCCGTTGCTCCGTCGTTCTTCTGACGTGATATGTAAACACATACGATACGCCTTCGAAAAGCACAAGGTCGTCCGAAGTGCCGCTATCGCACGGCAATCGCGTCTTCAAGCCTGGAATCTCATTTCGCTGTGATTCGTCCCTTGCCAAGCTTGCGCTTTATATGTAACATATGTTCTATGTCTATAACGGATAGCAAACAGAACCCGCCTGACTTCCCGGCGGGCCTGCTTTGAACCAGCGGCCAGCCCGGAATTGCCGGAATGACAGAATAATGGCGGAAATGATCGGAAATGAGCGGAATAACAAAAAATCAGGCCCTGCAAACCGGCAATGCCAGCTCCTTCGCCCAACCTGCTGAGCTTCTGATATCAAGACGCGATTGCCCTGGCCGCTATCGTGATGATAGTCCATCGAGGTGCTGTTCAGGCCGCGTAGCATCGGCTAAGTGTCCCTGCACCCTCCCTATCGCACTACACCGGCGCGCGATGGGTGTGCCACTCCGTCGCCTGCTCGTAGGCGTGCCCGGCCCGGAGGACGGTCGTCTCCTCGAATGGCCGCCCGGCTATCTGCAGGCTCAGCGGCAGTCCCTCTTCGCTGAAGCCGCACGGCACCGACAGCGCAGGCAGGTTGGCCAGGCTGGGAACGTTCGTCATCAGCCACGGAGTCCGGCCGACGTTATCCTTGCCGGTTATCGTCGGGTCGGGGGTCCTCACTTGGGCCGGAACACCAATGGTCGGAGAGAGTAGCAGGTCGTATTCCTCCAGCGTCTCCAGTACCTCCGCCCGCAGCAGTGTACGCAGCCGGATGGCCTTGTAGTAGTGCGACGCAGGCATTATGGCGTTGACCAGGTACCCGATGCGGTTGTCGTGGCCAATCTCCCTCGGCCGCTCCCGCAGCAGATTGCCGTACGTCGTTGGTGCCTCGACCCGTATGCCGCCGTTGATCGGTCCGGCGTGGGCCGCCATGGGTATGGATACCTCATTGACGGCTGCTCCCAGCTTGGAGAGCACGTTGCCGGCGTCAAGGATGGCTTGGCCCACCTCCGGTTCCACCGCGTCGGCGTACAGCACCTCGCGCAGGATGCCGATGCGGAGCCCGTCGACATCACCGGTCAGGGCCGCGCGGTAGTCGGGCGGAGTTTCCTGCCGCGTCAGGCGGTCGTTGGGATCGTGCCCCGCGATGGCCTGCAGCATGATCGCGCAGTCCTCCACAGTGCGCGTCAGCGGCCCCACGGTATCCATGGAACGCACTCCCGGAGCCACCCCGTAACGACTCACCAGTCCCCATGTGGGCCGTATCCCGGCCAGCCCGCACCACGCTGCCGGGCAGCGCACCGACCCGCCGGTGTCCTCGCCCAGCGTGCCCGCCGCCATGAACGCGGCGGTGGCGGCCCCGCTGCCGCTGCTCGAGCCGCCGCAGGAGCGTTCTCGATCCCAGGGGTTTCGGGGCGGTTCGAACTGGTGCGACAGCGCCGTCGTTGCGAACTCGGTCATGTTCAGCTTGCCCAGCAGAACCGCGCCGGCCTCCTTGAGCCGCGCGACTACCGTAGCGTCATATTCGGGGACGAATTCGTCGAACACCGGGGTGCCGATGGTCGTGCGGATACCCTCGGTGTACATCTGGTCCTTTACCGCAACCGGTATGCCGTGCATCGGACCGCGGTATTGGCCGTTGGCAATCTCGTCCTCGGCCTCCTGGGCTGCCTGCCTCGCCTGGTCGGCCGTCACAGTCAGGTAGGCGCGGATGTCGCTGTTCAGCGTCTCCACTCGAGTCAGGTATGCCTCGGTAACGTCTACCGGCGACACCTCTCGCCTGCGAATCAGGTCGCTCAATTCCGCGATGGTCAGGAAAGGAATTTCGGCGCGTTCCATCAGCTATACCCCCATTGGGATGTCGGAATAATAGGCGCACGCTACCACCCGGTCAAGGCGAAGAGGTGAGAATGTAAGTAGGGTGAGGTGGAGGTTCACCAGCGTTGAACGAGTGGGCTTACTGGGAAGTTCGCCCGTTTCCACCGTTCTGTCACTCAGCGAGACTTTCGGTGAGGCTTTCGACAGTGGCGAGAAGCTGCTTTCGCTCCTCGGCGGCGCGTTCCCTTTACTCAGCCAGTTCCGTTGCCAGAGTCTCGCCAGCTTTTTCCGCAGCTTCCTTGGTTTTCCGCTATCGAGTGATCATCACGTAGCTCCAGAGGCCCCCGCCCCACCCGCAATCGCGACCGGCGCGAACAGTACTGGGAGTCGCAGTATCTCATAAACGTCTCGAAATGTGAGAGAACCGTCGTAGGGGGCCGGCAAGGCTGTGGTTATTCAGGGTATCTCGGAGTTTTGCGGGCGCCAACATCCTTCTCCACATTAGCTTCAGGCCGCTGCAGAGGACACATCAGCATAGGGTCCTGCCAAGGACAAGAGGATGCGGGAAGCACCAGAGGATGCGTGGATAATGCAGGTTAAGATACGGCCTTGTCCTCCCGCAGGCGCTCCACTTCCTCAGGACGGTAGCCCAGCCATTCCAGT
Source organism: Dehalococcoidia bacterium (assembly GCA_965262865.1). Lineage (GTDB taxonomy): Bacteria > Chloroflexota > Dehalococcoidia > Lucifugimonadales > UBA3495 > VXOI01. Next base: position 1,801,815 of record OZ253565.1, on the reverse strand, counting down.
ATCTCGGCGGTATGCTCGCCCAAGGCGGGCGACGGCGGCGCATGCGGCAGCGGCGTGCCGCTGAACCTCGCGTACGGGCCGACCATCCTCACCGCCCCTTCCTGCGAGTGTACGAATTCGTCGACCAGGTCATTGGCCACCACCTGCGGGTCGTCGAACATCTCCTCAATGAAACGCACCGGCCCGGCGGGAATGTTGCGCTCCTCCAGGATCTGCAGCCACTCGGCGCTGGGCTTGCTGCGGAACAACTCCTCGGCGCGGTGCTCAAGGTCCCGCGTGTACTCCCGGGACTCTGGATTGGTTGGGTCCCAGTCGGGGGCCATGGACTCGTCGGTCAGCCCAAGCGTTTCCAGCAGGCGCAGCCGCAGCGGCTGGCTCAGACACCCGACGCCGATCGGCCCATCGGCGGCCATGTACACGCGATAGTAGATGTTGCCGTGGTGTTCGCGCCGCCGGCTGCCAGGGGACAGCGACACAAGGTCGTCGAAGGAAGCCCCGGCCTCGCGTTGCTCCCGAATGTCCCGCAGCGTCCTATCGCGGGTCTCGCGGTCCAGCTTCTCCACGTGCAGGAACCGCGCGCCCATCAGGTTGAGTGCCTGCCCCAGCAGTGTTGTCTCAATCTTCTGCCCCACGCCTGTCCTCTCCCGGGCGAACAGGGCGGCGCTTACCGCCCCGGCCATCGCGATGCCCGAAGCCGTATCGATGAGCGGGCTGCTCCACACCCACGACGGCACGTCGTCCACTGTCTTGGTTTCCGAGGCGATCATGCCGGTCATCGCCTGGATGATCATGTCGTAGCCCGGCCGGTGGGCGTCCGGCCCCCTCCGCCCGTAGGCGGTCAACTCGCAGTACACCAGCCGGGGGTTGATCGCCGACAGCTTCTCGTAGTCCACTCCCAGCTTTTCCGCCACATCGGGGCGGTAGTTGACCAGCACCACATCGATGTTCTTGACCAGGCGCGACAGTATTTCTTGAGCCTCAGGATTTGTCAGGTCCAGAGGCAGGCTGCGCTTGCCCCGGTTGTAGACCATGAACGTGCGGCTTTCTGTCGCTGTGAACCGCTGCGTCAGCCGCCACGGTTCGCCCCACGGCGGCTCGATCTTGATCACGTCCGCGCCCATCTCCGCGAGAATCCGCCCGGACAGCGGCCCGGCGATGATCTCGGTAAAGTCAGCCACCCTCACGCCTTCCAACGGACCGGGCATTGTTCTACCTCCGGGATACCAACTGAGGATCTCCGTGCAATGCGGATGTTGGGCCGCACGGTTGTTGCGGCCCGTCGTTGTCATTCCCCCAGCAGCTCCGCCAGCGCCGCGTTCACGTCGTCGGGCCGCTCGCAGTGCGGGAAGTGTCCGGCCCGCTCCAGCTTGATGTAGCGGGAGCCGGGAACGGCCTCATGGATCTCCAGCTCATATTCGTCCGGCTGCATCGGGTCATCGACGCCACGCACCAGCGTCAGCGGCGCCGTCAGCCTGTGGATGCGGTCGCGGGCATCGAATCGGTCGATGGTCAGCAGGTCGTTGTGCTGCGAGATGGGGCCGACCTTCTTGTGGCATTCCATCAGTTCATTCCGCAGGTCCGGATCATCTACGAACAGCAGCATGTGTTCCATGGTGTCCAGCCATTTCTGCATCGGCTCCCCGCCCTTGGCCGCGTTCAGGCGAAACTCCAGGCTGCCCGGCGCCCGTTCCTTGGGCCGCATGGCCACGGTCATCAGCAGCAGGCCGGCCACCTCCTCAGGCCAGGTCAGCGCGTAGTCCAGCGCCACGCAGGCGCCAAGGGTGAATCCCGCCAGCACCAACCCGGAGGTGTACCCCCGCTCGTGTAGCCAGTCCCTGAGCCAGTGGGTGTAGCCGGCCACATCCTCGAACGACTCACCCTCCAGGTGACCGGGCAGGTCGGGTGCCAGCGCATCCGGGAATCGCTGCATCTGGTATCGGTAGGACGCAGCACTACCGCCCGCGCCGGGGCCGTGGATCAGAACCAACTGCGACACTTTGGACCTCCACGTTTTTCGCTTCCTTCTCCTTCGATGGAGAGGGTTTAAGTGAGGATGGAATCCTGTTCTTGGACAGATTCTCGTCAACGAGGGAACGCCCTACCCTGACCCTTCCCCAGAGGGAGAGGGAGTTAGCCTGCCGCCGCTTTACAAATCAGACGATCGGCCACGGTGGCGGGAATGACAGCCCCGTGCGAGCCAGCATGCTCTCGCCCACCGCCTGCACCTCGGCTATCAGGGCCTGCTCGTCCACGAACAGCGGCTTGTGGTCCTCCACTACCACCCGCCCGTCGACAATAACGGTATGAACGCTCCGCCCGTCGGCATTGTAGACCAGGCTGTTCACTGGGTTGAAGAGCGTGGCCCACTCGGCGCGCCGGGTGTCGTACAGCGCCATATCGGCCTTCTTGCCAGGCTCGATGGAGCCGATCTCGTCGCCCAGCCCCAGCGCCTGTGCCCCGCTGATGGTTGCCAACTCCAGCGCGGTCTCCGCAGTGATGGCCGTTGAACTGCGGCGGGCGTCCTTGTACAGCACCGCGATGAGATACATGGCCCGGTTGGTCTCTACCAGGTTGGAGTTGTTGCCCGCGTCGGTGCCGATGCCGGCGATCACCCCCGCCTCCAGCATCTCCGGCAGAAGTCCTCCCGGCGCGACGCCACCCGACCCGGATGTCATGCCGAACCCGGACTTGACCGCTGCCGTGGGCACGGCCACCACCTTGGTGCCGGTGCGTGCCAGCGTCTCCACTTCGGATTGGTCCAGCCCTAGGCAGTGGGACATCACCACGTTCTCGCCCAGCACGCCCAGGCTTTCCAGGTATTGAGTGGGGCGCATTCCGGTGGCGCGAAGGCACGACTCCACGTAGGATGCACTGTTGTTGAAGTGCAGCGTCAGGGAGACGCCGTTCTCATCAGCCAGGCGCTTCGATTCCTGCAGCAGGCGGGGCGTGGCAAAGTTGGGCCCAAAAGGCATCGCCCAGGCCCGCACCCGCCCGTCCAGTACGCCGTCGTAGTCGCGAATGACGCGACCCACGATGTCGACAGCCTCGTCCGTCTCGTACACCGGCAGGTTGACTGGGTTCGGCAGATCCGTAACGTGCGCGCCTACGATGATGCGGCAGCCCGACTGTTCGTAGGCCCGCAGCCCGTCGTCCAGGAACTTGGTGCTTCCGGGATCCAGGAAGGTGGTCGTGCCGTATTTCAGCAGCTCGGTGATGCCCAGCAGCGAGGCAAGGTATTCCTCCTCCGCGGTCATCTCGCCCTGCAGCCGGAACACGTTGGGCAGGTAGTTCGACCCCAGGCTGTCGGGGAAGATGCCCCGCGTCGCGTGCGCATAGCTGATGTGCATGTGCCCGTTGACCAGTCCGGGCGCCACCACCATTCCCGTCGCGTCGATGACACGGTCGGCTGCAACGTCGGCAACATCCGCCGTCTTGCCCACTTGGGCAATGCGGCTTCCCTCGATCACAACCGCGCCGTCGGCAATGATGCGCCGCTCCCCGTCCAGGGTGATGACGTATCGAGCGCTCTCGATTTTTAGAGTGGCCTCTGGCATCTTTGCCTCCGGTCTTGATGGGTTGCGGGGGTATTCTACAAAAAATTCCCTCTCCCTGAGTGGGGAGAGGGAATTGCGGGTTGCCGGTTCCGTGGCTTTGTTTGCGGCCTACAGGCGGTTTAGGAAAGCGGACACCACCGCGTTGAACTCGTCGGGCTTCTCCATCTGCGGGCTGTGGCCGCACTCGTTGATGATCGAAAGCTGGGAGCCCGGGATGGAGCCGCGGAAGATCTCGCCGCATTCCAGAGGGATGATGGCGTCGTTGGCGCCCCATACGATCAGCGTGCGAGCCTGAACCTTGGTCAGGTAGTGGGGCAGACTGGGGTTGTGCAGGTAGGGCTTCCACGCCAGACGCGACAGCATCTCGCGGTTGGAGTGGTCGCTGGTCACCTCTACGGGAGTGAGCTCGCGGGTGAAGTGCTCATAGTGGGGCACCTGCTCCGGGTTGTGGAAGGCGAGCTGCAATCGCGTGGCGGCACCCACCATCATGACCTCGGCAATTTCCGAGTTGCTGGGGCGGATACCCGCTGCGTCGATCAGGATCAGGCCATTGATGTCACTGCCGCCCATTGCCGCCATCTCCGCGGCAATCCAGCCGCCTATGGAATGGCCGGCCACCACGTAATCGTCCAGGCCCAACTCGCGGGCCAGTTCGAGTGTGAAGTGGGCAACGTCGGTGATGGAATAGATCCACCCCGGACGTGGGGTACCGAAGAAACCAGGGATGGACGGCGCGTAGACCGTGCGCCCCTGGGCCATTGGGCCGCTGGTGGGATCGTAGGTCCCGAACCCGCCGCCGCCATGGAGGAATAGGAGAGGACGGCCAGAACCGGAGCCGCCGGAGAAGACCTCTACCGGCGTGCCGGATACTTGCACCGTTGACTTATTGCCCACTGTTGCCAGCGTCATGCACTTTACCTCGCTTTCGGTGATTGGCGCGTTTGCCCGTAATCGGGGCAAATAGAGGCGATAGTCTGCCGTGAGCGCTCTGGGTAATGCTCAGAAGCATCTCGATTCTGTTACATCGGGCGCTGCCTTGTCAAGCTGAATCAGGCTTGACACCATACCCGGCCCTCAATACCATGGAAGTGTGGTTCTCCGTTGCTCGACGGAGGCCGTTCTTATTGGGGATTAGTCTAGCGGTAGGACGCCTGACTCTGGATCAGGTAGCGGAGGTTCGAATCCTCCATCCCCAGCCACTCCGTTCCACATCTATGGACCCGGTACAGGCTGCTTCCGCGACACACCAGCAGAAAACTGCCTTGGGTCTACGCAGCAGGTCTCTCGGCCCACAGCACCTCAGGCACGTCCCATCCGCCGTTCAACACCTTCAGAGCCACACTCTGCCTCTCTGCATATGGCCCCTGACCCGCTATTTCAATCTTTTTAGCTCGACAATCCATTCGACCTGCCGGGAAACCGGGGCGAACCTTCAGGCACCAGAGCAGTCCCAATTCTTTCCGCAGACCCGGCTCTCCAAGAGGCTGGCTGGCAAATCCCCGGGATGGTTAGGGTAGGGGCGTACCCTTGTTCTTCGCAGGCACTTGCTTTTCGCAGGAACGTATGATGCCATCCCGTCTGCCAATTGCCGGCATGAGCCTTTTGGCACCCCCTATAAAGACCTCAAAGGAAAGGGCTCCTTCTTTGAGGAGCCCCTCCAAAGGGTGTCCGGCTGGCGAGTCCGGCCCTCGCCGTGATTAACGGCTGACCATATCGTAGCTGCGAAGCAGCTTGCCTGGCGTGGCGCCGGTGCATACGGTGCCCTCGGTGAAGGTGACCTCACCGTTGACGATGGTGAATCGGATTCCTTTGGCCTTCTGGATGATGCGTCGCTCGCCGCCCGGGAAGTCGGTGTCGTAGACCGGGCTGTCGAACTGCAGGCCCAGATTGTCCAGGTCATAGACCATTATGTCGGCTGCGTACCCTTCCTTCAGGATTCCCCGGTCAGTGAAACCGGCGATGGAGGCAGGCAGGCTGCTCATCTTGTAGTGCGCCTTCTCCAGGCTCATCATCCCCTGGTCCCTGACCCGGTCCGCAATCATGTTGACCGGCCAGCAGCCGAGGGTCTGATACCGGGTGTGGGCACCGCCGTCCGACACGCACGGGTGCGTGTAGGGGTGGTTCAGGATTTCGGACACTGCCTTCCTGTCGGTCCCTTGGGCCGAGTCGAATGTGAACTCGGTGCGCAGGCCCTCGTCAATCGCCAGGTCGAGCATGGCGTCCATGGGATGTGTGCCCATCATCTCGGCCAGCTCGGCGATGTTCTTGCCCTCGTACTTCAAGTTGCGGTCCTCCCGGACCTCGACCACCCGCATCTTGGACCACTCGGATGCTGCGTCCGCGGCGCCGCCCTGTCCGGCGTATGCGCCCACGTCCTGGCGCATCTTGTCCCGGTTCTCGGGGATGCTCAGCTTGGCGATCCGCTCCTCGGGCGTGCCCACGAACGGGTCAATCCAGTTGGGCATGGCGTCGAAGCCGTTGTATTCGGCCAGCTCGAACACCGGCGAGGGGGAGTAAGCCGTCGTCTGGGCGAACATCGGCGCGCCTTCTTGGCGGGCCCTTTCCAAGAACGCCAACTGTTCCTTGTAGCGGCCGGGGGCGTTCTCGTTGAAGGACACCGCGCCCCACTGGATGGGCCGCCCGGAGGCCAGACACATCTCGATGAGGAAGTCCTCGCGGCCTCTGCCCGGAGCGTCGCCTTCCACTGCGTCCATCAGGATCGCGGACTGCCCGGTAACCGCGGCCACGACGGGGCCGGGGTCTCCGCCGCCAATCAGGTCCGGCTCACCGGGCGGCAACGGCCGTTCCGCCGGGCCGCGGGTCCAACCGATGTGACCGACCCCGAACTCGTTCAAGACCTTGGCCAGCGCCAGGAACTCGTCGTTGGAGGCCACCTGGCTGGGAATGAAACGCCCGTCGTCGGGGCGGTTGGCTAGGGTCTTCATCGCCGACCAGCCGAAGGCGCCGGCGCGCATGGCCTCGCGCTGGATGTTCTCCATCTGCCGGATCTCTTCGTCGGAAGCCCGTATCGTGGTGCGGGACTCTTCCAGCCCCATCACGTACATACGCAGCGTGTTGAACGGGACCAGCGCGCCCACGTTGACGCCCAGGGGATGGCTGTCCAGGCTGTCCATCCACTGCGGGAAGGTCTCCCAGTCCCAGCGCAGGCCCAGTTCCATCGTCCTGAGCGGGATTGCCTCGATCCTGGTCATCAGGCGCATCGCCGCGTCCCGGTCCTCGGGCTTGCACGGGGCGAAGCCGAAACCGCACTGGCCGATGGTCACCGAGGTGACGCCGTGCCAGCCGGACATGGTGGCGTAGGGTTCCCAGTTGAGCTGAAGGTCGTAGTGGGTGTGCAGGTCGATCGCTCCCGGAGCGACGATGCAGCCCGTGGCGTCCAGCTCCTCCTTGGCCGATCCCTGGATCCGGCCGCTGATCATGGCGATTTTGCCGTCTTTAATGGCGACATCGCCTCGGAAAGCCGGCGTCCCGCCGGTGCCATCGACAATCGTGCCGTTGCGTATAATTTTGTCGAATTCCACCATTACATTCCCTCGCTGTGGGGCGATTTGGTACTGTGATCACAATACATTTCAGTTATAGGTTCGTCAAGGCTAGGACTCCCGCTCCAGAGGCCGGTCGTGGGGAGAACTGAAGCCGGAGAGGCCCTGTTCCGACGGGAACCCCGAGGGCGGTGCGTCGGGCGGCGTCGATAGCACCCGGTCGGGTTCGTGAATCGGGAAGACGTACAGCAACCGGGCCGGCGTGTCGGAGACGTTGACGAAGCCGTGCACCGTTCCCGCTGGCGCAAGCACCACGTCGCCGGGCGCGATGGTCTCCCGCTGGGAACCCACCAGGGCCTGCAACTCCCCCTCCAACAGGACCATGGCCTCCTCCGTGTTGGTGTGCGTGTGACGCGGCACGCGCGACTTGGCGGCGATGGTCAATTCCCCGACCCTCAGCGCATCGCTGCCGTGGCCCGCATCCACGATGTTGAAGGATTCCAGCCCCGGCGAGGTTGTCTCCTCATTCTTGCTCAGGTCACTCTTCCTGATGATGGGCATATCGCCTCCTTCCTGTGTTGGATGTTTCAAACGCGCAACGCGAATCCCTCCCTGAGAAACTTTCTCAGGGAGGATTGGGACCGTTAACAGGTGAAGGGTGAGGGGAAGGCCGGACTAGTCCAGCCAGTGGACAAAGGTGTCTACCGGGGTCCGCTCCGAACGGGGATTCTCGGCGGGGTAGCCAATCGACAGCATGGTGGCCAGGCTCCAGTCGTCCTCGGCTCCCAGAGCCCTGCCAAGTTCGGGATGGCGGGTGGGCCCGCCGGTCTCCCAGGTTACCGCCAGGCCCTCGGCTACCCCCGCAAGGGCCATGTTGTGGGCGGCGCAACACACCGACGCGTAATTCTCGCGGGTGCCCTCCTCATCCCGTCCCGGCGTGGAGTACAGGTAGACGAGGACCGGTGTATTGAGCAGGGAGTCCCGTGTGGCCTCGGCCCGGCGTTCGTTGCCGCTCCGCTGCAGGGCAAAGTCGTAGGCCAACCCGGCAACCTTTTCCGCTGCGGCGCTGCCCTTCTCAATGATGAAAAACCGCCACGGCTCGGTCAGCCGATGGTTCGGCGCCCAGACAGCCGTGGCCAGAAGCCGGTCCAGAGCTTCCCTGGGCACCGGCTGGTCTAGGAAGTCCCAAGCCATCCGCCTGCGGAATAGAGCCTCGTAAACGCTGATGCTGGTCTCCGGCACTGTGCAATCGTCGAAGCCTAGTTTTCCGGCGTTGTCAGAATCACTGGACATGTCAGCCTCCTTCGGCAATCTTCAGAACGGGTCGCTTGGTCTTCCTATTTTCTCCTGAGCTTCTCCTACGGTCGTTACGTCCCCTGATGAGGACCGTTCCCGCTGTGTGGGACGTCGATGCCTTTGGTTCGCAGGGAAGAATCGGGTGCTTTGACTCGGGAATGAGATGAAAAGCGTTAGTCCGTAACGTCGCCTTGGCGCTCGTCGCCATCCCCTTGTGTGGAAAGGATTGTGCCACGCAGCACCGCTTGTCCGCAACGCACGCGGTTTAATGCACTGAGATCGGCACTCTGCTAGCCAGCCTCCAGATATACGCGCACCTTCTGCTCCAGTACAGCCGCTGTCCGACAGAGATACGAATCCAACTGCGGTGACCGGTGCTCTGCCGACGAATCTGCGTGCCCGTACGTCCCTGCCTGGTGAAGTGTCTCTCCAGTTCGGCCCAGTCTGAACGCAAATCGGGAGACCCAATGTGGGCGACGCATTCACCGTACGCTGTAAACATCTCACACACCGTGCGGGCATGAGGCTCAGAGTATTGGCCAGTCAAGCTGCGGGTTCTGAACAGCGCTATATAAACTTGTGCATCTTGTGAAATTGAACAGACTTAGTCCCTCCTCAGATTTACATTCAAAAGTGGCTGCAACGGTTTTGGTGCTTCGCCCTTTTCCCCGAGCCGGCCACAGGATGCAAGTCTTCCCGAAGAGGGATTCGGCCAACGGCAGCCGGTTCAATCGCAGCCCTCCTCTCACGCAATCGGGTCCGGTGAAACGCATAGACCAAAACATATCTGAGTCGGGAACTGAGGTGGTCCTGAAAACTCTGACTCAGCCCGCCGATGACCAAAAGGGGACAGCCGGGGGAGGGTGACCACTTCCTCCTTCCTCGTGGTTACGGGGAGGCCAGGTGGGCTTTTTCCGTCCGGACCGGGAATCCTCGGTACTTAAACCTCTCTATGCAAATAGCGGATGTTCTCAAGCAACCTCCGGCCTTGGCAGCCGGTCTGTCCATGACTGTCGTATTGTGGGCAACGTTGTCTATGAATACATCAGCCTTCTCTCACCAGCTCGACGGCTCCCCGTACGCCAACAGCAATGGCCAGCACCCGGCATTCCATCTGCAATCCTCAACCTGTACCGACGGATTCGCACTTTAGGCCGAAACGTACTCCAAGGGCATAAATCTGCATTGGGATTGCAGTAACCCCCCCGATACCCGCGGCATTGAGATGAAAAAGCGGGACCGCAATGGTCCACAGGTTGGGAGGAGTTCGCACTGGAGCGCAGCGTACACTGGAGACCTGCCCAGCACCTATACAGACCAGAATACAACTCGAGGCAAGCGGTACTGGTATCGAATTATTCTGCTGGACGTTGATTCCCAGGGTATCGTCCAATCGGTCGAGGTATCGATGAGAGATAACCGGCCCACGCTTGTGCCCGAGCCTGAGCCGGATCCACCCGGGCCTGAGCCGGATACAATGGAAGAGGAGACGGATGAACCGCCGGTGGTACGACAGCCGAGCCCGGGGTCGCGAAGGCCCCCGCGCAGCGATCCCGACCCGTTACCTGCACCCACCGCAACACCCAAACCCTTACCCTCGGCCACCCCGACGCCGAACTCCCGTGCCCACCGCCACCGCAACACCAATGCCGCTGCCTACAGCCACGCCCACGCCCACCCCCGAACCCACGCCCACTCACACGCCAATGCCCACGCCAACGGCGACTCCATTACCCACCCCCACGCCCACCCCAACGGCTACGCCAACTCCGGCCCCGCTGCCTACAGCTACGCCAACTCCGGCCCCGCTGCCTACAGCCACGCCCACGCCCGAACCAACGCAGACTCACACGCCCGAACCAACCGCCACGCTAACGCCAACGGCGACTCCACCACCCACGCCCACTGCCACACCCCGACCGCTACGCCCAGGCCCACGGCCACCGCATCGCCGACTCCCGTCCCGCCGACACTTGCGGAACTCGGCGAACCGGGCCTGCCCATCATCGGCAACGCCTTCCACCGCACGCGGAACGCCCTCGACGCAGTCGCGTTCGAGGCACACAAGCGAATCACGCTGGTCTCGCTGCTGTGCGCAGCCCTGGTGTTCAGCGTATTCCTGTTCGCCTACCTCATCCGCCGCAGGCGATGATTTCCCTTGTATCTCCTGCGGCCAATACTCCGCGAATTTCAGATACGAACCCGGACCTGTCCGGCGCTAACACTGTTCGGGAACACCGTCCTGCCTGTTGTAACTACTGGTACATTTCTCACCTAGCACGTTATGGTAAGCAGGGCATATAATCCCTCGACGAAACACGCTCATGGACGGTCCTCGAGGGCGGGTTGCGACGTGGTGAATTTCATCAGGCTCTCCGTGGCGGACATGAATTCCCGGAGGTGGCAGGCAGTAAGACTGCGGTCCTGCTTGCATTCCCCAACCCAGGAAATTGCCCAGCGGCCACACCTGTCCCGCACCCCTGAGTGCGCGGCCCCAGCTACTCGCTTCCGCCGACATGTCGCTTAAATCCCTGACCCACCGCAAGCGCCTCCTCTCCCAGGCCTTTTTCCTCGCCGTTTTCTGCATGGCCGTCGCCGCCATGGCCCTGATTTTGGCCCTGCACCTTGGAAGGCCAGTGGAGGGGCGGCCAGCCTCGCAACAGACCGTCCCACATGCCAGCCTGGACAGGGAATTCACTCCGTCCTCGGTGGACGAAGGGCAGAATTTCGCAGTAAAGGTGAACCTCGACCCGCATCTTGGGGACCCTGATGCAGACGAGACTAACGCCATTTGTTATGGGGCTGACAACGCTACGGAGACGCCCTGCATCGAGGGCGGAATCATAGTTTGGGACTCGTACAACAACGACGGGGGAGACAGGGGGTTTGCCGACGAACTGATTGCCTTCAAGTTCCGGCCAGGCCAGCAGGAAAAGATACTCACCGTTTTCGCTTGCAACGACGGGAATTCAGACACCCGCGACATTGAGATTCAAATCAATACTGCATTTGAAGACATGTCGCATCCCGACCAGCCGCCGGAGGACCCCTACGGCTACACCATGGCCCATGACACCATAACCGTCCAAGTCAACCATACCGGCGCAGGCAGGGCTTGTGATGGGGTTGACCTGACGAATATGCAGGCAAGCGGCAGGCCCACCATCAGCGGGACTCCCCAGGTGGGTGAGACGCTAACCGCACATATCGACCAGATCATGGACGCCGACGGCCTCGACATGGTGTCCTATAACTACCAGTGGCAAAGGGAGTCAGGCGGCAGCTATTTCGACATTTCACGTAAAACAGGGGATTCGTACGAAATCACTTCCGCCGATGAAGGCAAGAGGCTCAGGGTTCAGGTCAGCTTTAACGACAATGAGAACAACCTTGAGACCCTGTGGAGTAGTCCGACCATCTCAATTCAGAGTGCCGACGACAACGGTAACGGCGGCGATGGCAATGGTAATAACGGAAACAACGGCAATAACGGCAACAACGGGGGCGGCAACGGAGGCGGAGACGGAGGCGGTGGTAACCCAATAGTCGTCGACCCACCAACCAACACGCCCACACCAACACCAACAATGACGCCCACCCCCACCGCAACGGCCACCCCCACGCCGGTACCCACCAACACGCCTACGCCTACGCCCACTCCGACGCCCGACAACCGCGATCGTCGTTTCTCCGTGGTCGGCGAGGCTGACTCCTCCACGACCAAGTCCGATGGCCCTGTCGAATGGGAAGGCAAGGCCTTTGACCCCAGCGTCGGCACGCCCACCATTACACCCACGCCCACGGTAACCCCCACACCCTCGCCCACCGCGACGGCCACCCCGACGCCGACGCCGACTCCTACCCCCACGCCAACACCTACGACCACGCCCACGGCGACCCCGACGCTGACGCCCACCCTCACGCCGCAGCCCACTCCCGATCTCCTGGCGACGGCCCAGGCAGGCGTCGGCGCCGCCGCTACCCCGACGCCGACGCCGACGCCCACCTCCACACCCACGCCCACGCCCACATCGTTGCCCGCCGCCGCTCCGGCCCCGCCCCCTCCGTCCCTTGAGGAGCCGGGCCTGCCCGTCATTGGCAACGCCATTCCCCGCGTCCGCAACGCCCTCGGCCAGGCCGCCGCAGTCGGTCGCGACCGCTGGCCACTGTTGCTCATCCTCTTGATAGTGCTGGTCGTTGCCGGAAGCGTATTCGTATACCTCATCCTGCGCCGCCGCTGACCCATCGGGAGTAGCTATAGGGCTGGCGAGTTTGAAAACTCTGACCTGTCGTTACCCGCCCGGTAAAGTCCTGCATGCGGCTGAGTACAGTCCCCTGCAATCACTCCTGCACGGTGGACGCACGGGTTCGGAGCGGATTCGGCCTCCCTCCGGATCGCTGATACTGATAGCGTTCCGAATTAGGTGATTTGCCCCCGTGCCTGGCCAGAATGGCGTTCCAAGAATGACCACCTGATTCGCAAGTCCGCCGCTGACACTCGCCCAATTGCCATTCTCCCGGACACTCTGTATAATAGGAACAGTGGTTATAGAACTAATGTACGTTATTACAAGCCGAGGCTTGACCTCAAACGGACTGGCAATGAGGGGAATTACCGGAAAATCGAAAACCCAATGCGACGCACAGCGTTCCCAGGATGACGGAAATGACCGGATATGGCAGGATATGCAAAAAATTCAGAGCGTCGAACAACCTGCCCAGGATGTCAGGCAATGAGGGGAATAACCGGAAAATCAAAAACCCAATGCGACGAGCAGCGTTCCCAAAATGGCAGAAATGACCGGATATGGCAGGAATTTCATAAAATTCAGAACGTCGAACAACCTGCCCAGGATGTCAGGCAATGAGGGGAATTACCGGAAAATCAAAAACCCAGTGCAACGCACAGCGTTCCCAAAATGGCGGAAATGAATGGAAATGACTGGATTTGCAAAAAATCAAGCGCGTCGAACAGCCTGCCCAGGATGTCAGCCAATGAGCGGAATAACCGGATAACCGAAGACCCAGCGCGACGCGCAGCGTTCCCAGGATGGCGGAAATGAATGGAAATGATAGGAAAATTCAAAATTCCTGGGTGATGGAGCAGTCATTCCAGACCTCACGCCCGTGCCCGTGGTCGCCGGACAATAAAGGTGGCCGCGAGTATGCCCTCGCGGCCTTCCAGGGAATCTTCGCCGGCAGCCATTGGGCCGCCACATCTGTCGGGATGCTCTACGTCTGGGCACTCATGCGCTCCACGATTTCGGCCATACTCTCCGGCGCTCCCACCTCATCCGGTTCGACCACCTCTTCCATCACCGGCAGGTGCATGGTGAACTGCGCGTACTCCCCGAACTCCGTGTCCACCACTATGTCTCCCCCCGCCCGCCGGGCTACGTCGGCTGCGATGGGTAGTCCCAGCCCGGCACCCAGCGCGCCCTCCCGCGTCGAGAAGAAGGGATTGAATATCCGGTCGATATTCTCCTCGGCGATACCGGGGCCGTTGTCCCGAACCCGCACCTCGATCATCTCTTCAATCAGATGGCTCGATATAGAGAGCCGCGGCTCGTACCCCTCCCCAAGCTCGGCTCGCTTGGTCTGCATGGCAAAACAGGCGTTGGATACCAGGTTGATTACCGCCTCGCCGAAATCCCGCTCGGCCAGCATCTGCTCTCCCATCGATTCATCCAGATCGAATTCCAACTCCACCTGGAAGTCATCGAACTCCGACTCGAACGTCTCGGAGCCCTGCTGCGCTGCTCGACGTAACACCGTGTTCAGGTCGGTCAGGACCGGCGTCCCTCCATCGGCGCTCAGCCCACGCATGCGCTCCACGATGGCCAGCGCCCTGCCGCCGTTGTAGGAAACGCGACCGAGGCTCTCCGTTATCTCGCCGGTGAGCTCGTCCAGCAGGGACGCGTCGGCATCCGACATCCGGTCGCGATAGCTGTCCAGCATTTCGGACAGCTCCTTGTAGAGGTCGAGCGAACCCTCCGAGAAATTCTTGACGAAGTTTAGTGGATTGCTGATTTCGTGCGCCACGCCCGATACCAGCTCGCCCAACGCTGCCAGCTTCTCCTGCGCCACCAGCCGGGCCTGCATGCGTTGGAGTTCCGCGTTCGCCTCCTGCAACTCCCCGTAGAGACGCTCCACCAGGTTCAGACGCTGCACCTCCAGCGCCTGCTGCCGGAAGTGCTCCAGCGCGTCGGCCAGCTGGCCGATCTCGTCCCTGCCGATCTCGGGCACCGGCGTTTCCAGGTCTCCCGCGGCCATTGTCCGCATGCGTTGGGACAGGGCAGATAGCCGCGACACCACCGCGTTGCCGACCCACAGCCACGCCGTCAGGGTCGCCGCGACGACGCTGACCACGCTGATAACCGCCAGCAGCACACGGCCCTGATCGAAGCTCTGCACGGCCTGCCCGAGAGCCTCAGAGGAGTGCGCCCTCGCTCCCTCCAGCAGAGTCGCCGTTGCGGCCCCGAGACTGGCGCCGGCCTCCTCGAAAGAGGCCGCCAGATCCTGTCGCTGCTCCATCAGCAACAACCGCTGGCGCTGCACTGCAAACACGCCGTCGCCTCCGCCAGCGTCAACTATCGGCTGCTCGAGGCCACCGGCCACCAGAGACCGGAATTCCTCCAGCATGCTGTCCAACCCTGCCTCGTCTTCGGCCCGCAGCACCCTCCCCAGCAGTCGGAGGCCCTCAGTCGAAGTTTCTGTGTCAGCGGGCAACGCCGCCATGCGCTCTCGCAGGCCCGCCACTGCCTCGTCGGCTTGCAGCGTGTCTGCCCGGTTTATGCGAAGGGCATCAATGGCGTTGGCAACGCCGTACGCTGCATCCTGGACCCTCCCTGCGTCATCCGTCAGTACCGGAACCCCATTGGGCAGGGACAGGGCATCCTCGAGCCGGCCGATGGAACGGCTGACATCCTCTTCTTCCATTACTTCGGCGGTCCCCGACAGCAACTCCAGGCCCAGGCCGCGCAGCCGCTCCGCTTCCCGGGCGGCCTCCCAAGATGCCTCTAGCACCGGAACGGATTCCGACTCGGCCTTGTAGTTCAGGTCTCCGCTCCGCTCAAAGTAATAAATGCCCACCCCGCTGGACACCAGCGTGAGTAGCACCGCAAACGCCAGCGCCAAGTACAGCCTGGTTCCTATGCCGCGCCATCTGCTCAATAGAAAACGCATTGCGAGACCAACTCCCGGCTTGCCGCCTGAATCTCAGTGGACTTGGTAGGATGTTACCATTCTTCGCTAGACGGAAACTCCTCGCGCTCCACCAGGTGAATCAGCATTCCGCCCACGCTGGCCGGATGGATGAAACCGATCTGGGCCTGTCGGCTGCCGTGGCGCCCCTGCGCGTCGATCAGCGTGTAGCCCGCCGACTCCAGGCGGCCCAGCTGCCCATTGATATCCCGCACCTTCAGCGCCAAATGATGCAGCCCGGGGCCCCGCGTATCGATGTAGCGGCTGATTGCGTTCCTGTCCTGGCGCGTGCTGCCTGGGCCACGCTCCACATGCTCCACATGCTCCACGGCTTGCGGTCTCAGGTTCTGCAGGAACTCCAGCTCGCAGTCGCCGATGGTGATGAAAGCGACCTTCACTCCGCCAACTAGGTCCGCACTCTTGGGACGATAGGCCACTCCGTACTTGTCCGAGGTGAACGTCTCGACGACGTGCGCGACCTCGGCATCGGTCTGGGTACTCTCTACCGTCCAGCCAAGCCGGCGACTGAAGATGTCCTGCGCTAGGTCGTTGTTCTCGCTGGCCACGCCGATGTGGTCGATGCGCTCAACCACCCCAGACTCATGCCGGGAAATCGAAAGCGGCTCCGACAGATAGGTGATCACCCCCCCAGTGGATCTCGGGTCCAGCAACAGTCGCTGCGTCCCGCCGATTCCCCATTCCAGCGCATCCGACAGTACCGGCATGCCGAGATCTGAAGCGTCCATACCCGCACTGACAGTCCCTTCCACCGACACCGCCAAGTGATGCACGCCGGTCCGCTCCGCCCCACCGACGAAGGGATCGCCCACCTCAAACAGGGCAACGGCCGTCTCGCCGATGGCAAAAACCGGGGTGCGCGCCCCGCTGGAGCCCACCGTCAGCATGGCTGCTTCGAGCTTGAAGTCCCGGGTCAGCATCTCAGCCACCGCCGCTACGTCGCGCACCACTACACTCAGATATGCCAGACCGTTGCCTATCATCACCGTCCTCCCGAATTCTCTATGCTCTCCGCCACGCGCGGTTGGCTACTGCCGCTCCAGGATCACCAGGGGTATGTCTCGCACCGAGTGCTGCTGGTATTCGTCGTACTTGGGCCATATTGCCGTCATGATGGGCCACAGCTCATCCTTTTCCTCAGGCGTGGCCGTCCGGGCCGTCGCAGAGAACCTGTCGTCCGCCACCTGCAGCTCCACTGCCGGGTTGTTCCGCAGGTTCAGGTACCAGTGTGGGTGGATCACTGCGCCGCCCCGGGATGCTACCAGCAGGTACCTGTCGCCGCTGCGCCCATAGATCAGAGGTGTGGTGATTTTCTCGCCCGACTGTCGCCCTGTGGTGGTCAGCAGCAGGGTTGTCGCCCCCTGCCACATGTGCCCGTCCTCGCCATCGGACGCGCGGTAGCGTTCGAGGTGGTCCTCGACCCACGCGGGGCGTTTACCGCCGGAACTGGTCATAGGATGTGAACCGCCCTCGAAAGGTGCCCCGCCTGCCTTGTGAATATGTTGACAGGACCAGTTTATGGTAAGTGAGAGGACTCTATTATAGACAGAGACGACCCGTTGAGAGTATTAACTATTGCACCGGTTATGGGTGTATCATCGGGCCAATCCGAACTGACATGGAGGGTGCAAATGCGGGTAATCAGAATTGCGGAAGTGGAAACGGTTCTCATCGACACGGCCACTCCGGTGCCGGGCTGGACAGGCGGCGACGTGCGGCGCACCCGCCAGCCGCTGATCCCCGAGGGCGCCAGCGAGAATTTCAACAGCAGCGTGGTCAACTTCGAGCGTGGCGCCACCACCGGCTGGCACACCCACGCAAGCGACCAGATCCTGGTGGTCACATCCGGTGTCGGCATAGTCGCCAACGAGACGGAGGAGCAGCAGATCGCCGTCGGCGACGTGGTGCACATCCGCAAGGGCGAGAACCACTGGCATGGCGCCCGAGCCGAGTCCTACATGTCCCACATCACCATCACGGCCGTGTAATCGCTCCTACGGAAACCCTAAAGCCGAGGATAAGATCGATGCCCATCGCCGGTTCCTGATTTAAAATAAAAGAAACGAGTACAGAGCTACTTTTGTAAGGCGGCTGCATATGCGGCCGCTTATCTTATCCAAACAATGTCCGTATTGGCGGGACTAGATGTTGCGTCACGAGGAAGGGAAGTAAGCCGGACGTATCGAAGGCAATTGATTTCAAACACTCTCGACCAAGGGCACGTTGTATATCATCTGGGTCACAATTCTCAGGTTCGAGACGGTCGCCAAAGCGTCTTAACCATCGTCCGAAGGGGCAATAGAAGCACCGGTTTGCCCGAACACCGCCAATTCCGTGCCCGCGCCAAGGTCGAGCGCAAGCTGGGGAACGACGAAGTAGTTGCCAGCGGCAAGAAGCGGCGCTATGGCGACCGCTACGGGACTTGTGAGTGGTGAGCCGGAACGACAACCAACATCACATGCAACGCATTATCGAAATGTGATGCAAGACGGTCATCGGGGTACCTGACGCATTGCCACTACTCCAGAAAGCGCATGACCGTCAGGTGACAGTTTACTGGGGCGAAGCGATAGCCGGGTACCTTCACCCCAGCGCGTCGGCCAGCACCTCCGCCAGGTGGCGCGCCTTGCGGCCAGTGCCGTGCTCGATCTGCTGGCGGCAGGAGACTCCCATCACCGCCACCTCCCAGTCGGGGCCCTTGGCGTTGACCTGGGGGAACAGGGCCTGCTCGCCGATGGTCATCGAGATGTCATAGTGCTCCTTTTCGTAGCCAAATGAACCAGCCATTCCGCAGCAACCGGCGTTGGTCAGCTCCACCTGGTAGCCTGGCGCCAGCCGCAGCGCGTTAAGCGACGACGCCGTCCCGGCCAGCGAGCGCTGGTGGCAGTGGGCGTGAAACAGCACCTGCTTGGCCGTGTCTTTGAACTCTAGGTCGAGCTTGTCCTCGGCCTTGAGCTTCGCCAGGAACTCATCGATAAGGTACGCCTGGCTGGCAACAGTGCGTGCCTGTTCTCCGGGCACTAGTTGCGGGTACTCGTCCCGAAGGGTCAGCAGGCAGCTGGGCTCGCACCCGATGATGGGTACACCGTTCCCCGCGTATGCGTGCAGTAGCCCCACGTTGTGCTGCGCGTTGGCCTTCGCTGCGTCCATCATCCCCTTCGAGATCATCGGTCGCCCGCAGCAGGGCGCATCAGCCAGCTCCACCTTGAACCCTGCAGCCTCCAGCAGCGCTACCGCCGCCTTTCCGATTTCCGGGTAGTTGTAGTTCATGTAGGTGTCGTTGAGCAGCACTACCGTCCCCGCCGTCGCCGGACGGCGTTGTCCTCGCGACCGGAACCACTGCGGGAAGGTCTGCCGAACGAACGAGGGAGCTCGGCGGTCGGGGTGTATGCCCAGCAGTGAACTCGACAACAGCTTGCCGATTGGGCTGGCCGCCATCCAGTTGGAGAAGGGCGCGAACCTGCTGCCCAGTTTGCTGTACTTTGCAATGTTGCCGAATATCCTGTTGCGCCGGGGCAGTCCGTTGGTCTTGTAGTAGTTGTCCAGGAACTCGTACTTCAGCTTGGCCATGTCAACGCCCGACTCGCACTCGGCCCGGCACCCCTTGCACTCTAGGCACAGGTCGAGCGCGTCATACAGGCGCTGGCTCGTAATGGTGCCCTCGGGCAGCTTGCCCGACATCGCTGCCCGCAGCAGGTTGGCCCGCCCCCGAGTGGAGTGCTCCTCCTCTCGTGTCGCCATGAATGACGGGCACATGGTGCCCTCCAGCTTGCGGCACGCCCCCATTCCGTTGCACATCTCCACCGCCCCGGCGTAGTTGGTATCCACGGCAAAGTCCAGGCTGGTGGTCAGTGAGTCTGCACCGTAACTTGGTCCATAGCGCAGGTTCTCAGTCATAGGCGGGCAGTCGATTATCTTGCCCGGGTTCATGATGCCGTCGGGGTCCCAGGTGGACTTCAGTTCACGGAAAAGCTCGTAAATCTCCGAGCCGAACATCTTCTCCGTCCACACACCGCGCACAATGCCGTCGCCGTGCTCGCCGCTCAGAACGCCTCCAAACTCCTTGGTGAGATCGCTAATCTCGTCGGCTATGGCGTACATGCGGTTTACGCCTTCCTGATTCTTCAGGCTGACCACCGGGCGGATGTGCAGGCAGCCGACGCTGGCGTGTCCGTAGTAGGCGGCCTCGGTGCCGTGGTTGCGGACGATCTCGTCGAACCTGCGCACGAACTCGCCCATGGTCTCCGGGTCGACGGCCGTGTCTTCAACGAAGGGCAGGGGCTTGGCGTCCCCGTGCATGCTCATCAGCAGTCCCAGGCCGTTCTTTCGCACGTTCCAGATGTTGGCCTGTGCCGCACGGTCCAGCAGGTTGACGCAGGCGTAACCTAGCCGACGCCGCTCTAGGTCCCGTTTCAGGTCCTCCATCTTGGAGGTCAGCTCATCTTCCGACTCGCCGTAGAACTCGATCGCAAGTATGGCGCCCGGGTCGCCCTCAATGATGGACATGGCGTTCCCCAGCCCCAGCGACTGCCGTGAACGGTCCAGCACGTTCTTGTCCATGATCTCGATGGATGACGGGCCGTGGTTGAGTATCTCCTTGACCGCCTCGCTGGCCTGGAAGATGTCGTGGAAATGGGCCACCGACAGTGCGGTCATCGTGGGGCGCGGCACCAGGTTCACCTTGGCCTCGGTGGCCACGCACAGGGTCCCTTCTGAGCCGACCACCATGCGTGTCAGGTTGAAGCCGTGGCTGTTGGCCGACCCTGCGTAGGGACCGATCGACTCGGTCAGGAACTCGTCCAGGTTGTAACCGCTCACCCGCCGCATGATGTTGGGGTAGCGTTCCCGGATGGCGGCGTCGTTGTCCTGCGCCAACCGTCGGACGCCTCGGTAAATCTCCGACTCCAACCCTGCGCCGCTGAGCTTGGCCTCCAGCTCCGCGCTGTCCAGTGGCCGGAAGTGGGTGGCGCTGGCGTCTGAAAGCAGGACTTCCAGCTCCATGATGTGGTCAAGCGACTTGCCGTAGATGACCGAGTGCGCGCCGCATGTATTGTTGCCGATGCCGCCGCCCACGCAGGCACGGCTGGACGTGGTCGGGTCGGGGGCGTACATCAGGCCGTGGGGCAACAGCTCGCGGTTGAGCTGGTCCAGCACGATGCCCGGCTGCACCCGCGCCCACGAGGCCTCACGGTTGACCTCCACCACCTGGTTCAGATACTTGCTGAAGTCCATGACGATGGCGTGGTTGACCGTCTGCCCCGCCAGGCTGGTGCCACCCGCCCTGGCCAGCACCGGCACGCGGTTGTCGCGGGCCACCTCCATGGTCGCCTGCACGTCGGCGGCGCTGCGGGGAATCACCACTCCCACCGGCTCCATCTGGTAGATGCTGGCGTCCGTGCTGTACAGCACGCGGGAAAACGGGTCGAAGCGCACCTCACCCGACACCCGCTGACTCAGTTCCTGTTCCAGTTCGCGCCGCTCCGAGGCCCGGATGCGGCTGACGGTTGTGGCGGCCATGGCGTTTCTCCTTCGCGGACTGTTCCGGCAAGGTTACTACCGGCAGGGGTGCGGCACAACTGTCCATGCCTGCCGTGTGCGAACCTAATGTCAAAGCCCGCACGGAGCACGATGCAATGACCGCAGAGCGAATAAAGTTGTCCGCGAAGCACCCGCCCTACGAACTCGAAGAAGACGATCTGAGCATCGAATATCCCGACTCGGACGGCGATCCAATGGCAGAAAACGACTACCAACTAACTGCGATGGTGGACGTCATACACACCCTGCGGGAATGGGTTGCCGACCGGGAGGATGTCTACGCCGGCGGCGATATGCTCATTTGCTACCACATGAACGACGATGAAACCCGCGTTGCGCCCGACGTGTTCGTGGTGTTCGGCTCCGAAAAGCACAATTGCAATTCCTGAATCGTCTGGCGGGAAGGTAAGGCGTCCGACATGGTGATGAAACTGGCCTCGGGCAGCACTTGGCGCGGGGACATAGGGAATAGAGGGACATCTACGCCGAAATGGGAGTGATCGAATACTGGCGTTCGACCCAACCAGCGACTACTTCTTCCCTCCTTTGGCGGGTGAATGGCTGGGTGAGATCGAATACCGGACGATAGAGCTGACTACGCATAGGGACGACTTGGTGTGGGGACATAGCGCCGTACTGGGTGTCTGGACGTCTGCGCGCTGCCCTACGGCAACCTGCGGTTCTACGACCCGGCCAGCGGGCAATGGCTTCGCACCCTCCACGAGGAATCAACGGCACGGCAGGAAGCTGAGACGGTTTTGCGGGAGGAAGCGGCAGCCCGTCAGGACGCCGTTAAGGAGCTGCGGTTGCTGCGAGAGCAACTTGAACGCTACCAGGCGGGGGGGCCCGGGCAGCCCGGCTGAAACCCGGCCTTTAGAAAGAGGAGCGCCACCGAAGTGAACCTCGGCGGCGCTCCTGTCTAATCGGGAGAATCCGGCCCCTTTACTCTGACGTGGGAGGCGCCTCGGTCGCCCGGCCACGCGGACGCGCCGCTGGAGCCCGCAACGCAGCCTCCACTTGGGCCCGCAGTTTCCGGTTCTCCTCCTGAAGGTCATCCAGGAGTTCTTCCAAGCCGATCACCCGCTCGAACATCCGGTCAATCTGTCCCCGAGATGGCAGGTTGAAAGCCCGCAGCATGGTGTCGATTTGCGGCTCGGCCTGCTTGTCGATCCGCTCCTGCAAGTGCAGCGACTGTTCCATGTACTTGCCCATCACACTGGCAAAAGCCTCGGTGCCCATGACCTCTGTAAACATCTTGGCCATGGCCTCCAGTTGCTCCGACCACTGCTTCTGTGCGTTGAGCAATGCCTCTGGTCCCGGTGTTCCCGAGGCCATCGCGTTCTTTAACTGTTCGGCCCACGAGCTGTAGAACTGCTGCCACACCTGTTGCAGATCGCCCGCATAGGGCGGTGGCGTGAATTGCGCGAAGGGATTGAAGCCGGGTGCTGCCCCGAATCCCGGCATCTGTCCGAATCCGGGAGCTGCTCCCGGGGCTCCGCCGAAAAACGGAGGCCAGAATGGATTGCTTGTTGCGCCGGCAGCCTGTGTCCACGCTGCCGTGGACTTCTGAAACATTTCCCGCCACTGCTCAAAAGCGTTGGCTGTGTTGTTCTGCGTGGTCATTCAGTGCTCCTTGTTTCTTGACAACGCCTGGTCGATGACCCGTTGCTTTGGAGAAGGTACATTTAGCCGGCTCGCGCCGAGACCCACTCGTCTATCTTGGGCCAGAGCGTCTGGTGGGCCTGCCGCCCGGAAAAGACTGAAATATGACCGCCGGGCAGCTCGATGTATTCCTTGTCTGTGCTGGATACCGCGTCCATCAGGCTGCGAGCCGCTGCAGCAGGCACGATGTAGTCCTGGCTGGCCGCCGCCACCAGCAGTGGCTGTGAGATGCGGCCCAGGTCCACCTTGCGCCCGTTCAGCACAAACTCGCCGCCGTACAGCCGGTTGTTGGAGTAGAGGTCCTTGGAAAGTTGGGAGAAAAAACGGCCGGGCATTCCGATGAAGTCGTTGGCCCAGCGATTCATTGCTTTGTATCCATCCACGTAGCCGGGACGGTTCACGTTGGCCCAGAGGCCGGCTATAGCCTGCGCCTCCAGTGTGGGCCGCAACATCTTGAAGCCCGTGTTCATCAGGCTGGAAGGCAGCCCGTTGTATCGCTCCACGATCTTGTCTGCCGGGAAATGCGGGTCGTTCAGCCAAGTACGGAACAGTCCGCCTTCCTCGAAATTGATTGGAGATACCACCGCTATAAAGTTGCGCACCGGGGCATCTGGGTTGAGCCCCAGGTAGCAGGAACTTATCGTCCCTCCCAGGCAGAGGCCGTTGAGAGTGATCTCTCGAGCTCCGGAGGCTTCCATCGCTCGGTCAATGGCTCGGGGCAGGATTTTGAACACCCCTTCCTCAAACCCCAGTTCCTTGTCCTCCTCGGCGATTTCCCCCCAGTCCAACAGATAGACGTCATGTCCATGGTTGACCAGGAATTCGATCATGCTGGCCCCGGGCATCAGGTCGAGCACGTAAGGACGACTGATGCCCAACCAGGGAACAATGACATAGGGTGTGGGATAGGCCACGGGTCTCTCGGTGGAATGGTAGCGGATAAGACGGGTCTTGCCTCGCCTCCAGATTACCTCATTGGGAGTGAGGGCCATCGGCGGGTCGGACGGGTTAACCACGAAGGCGTCCACCATCGCCTGCACCCGCTCCATGTTCTTTTGCGCTTCCCCTTCAAACTGGGAAGCAAACTCAGCCGGGCTGACCACAAGCAACTCCTACTCTTCCTGCGTTTTCTTTCCGCTCACAGTTTCAAGGGACCAGTCAATGAAAGCCTCGCTGTATTTTACCGCATGCTTAATTGTTTCCTGGCCGGACTCCATGGTCTTGGCGTTACTATCCAGCAGGGCCTTTGCCGCTGCGCTCCGGCGCTCTTCCACCCCGGCGATGTACTGCATCCACGCCCGCGTCCATGCCTGGTAAAAAGCCATCTCGCCTTCGATGAGCTTGCCCACCGATTCCTTGGCCCCGGGGCTCATCGACGGAATGCCGGCCGTCGGCGTCGTTGCCATGCCCTGGAATACGGTTGGGAACAGGGCAGTCAGGTTCTCTGTGCGTTCGCGGCTTTGGACGGCCGCCTTCTCCCAGACCTTGCTGAACTCGGTTCGCTCGGCCTGAACAGCGTCGGTAATCAGCTTGACTGCCGCCGTGGTCTGCGCCATGCCTGCGTCCATTGCGCCTAAACCACTGGACATGGCCTTATTGTATGCCTGCACCAGTTCCTCTGCGCTCTTGGTTGTGGTTCCTGCCATTTTGTAACTCCTCCTTAACTGTGTGACTCCATTCTGGGGTGATGTGAAACCCGGTCGCGTTCTCTTTCCTCTATGCGGAATCAGGGAGAGGGCCTGCTGTCCTCCTTGAATTCATTTGACTGCTCCTCGGGCCTCTTCCCTGTGGAAGGTTCAGATTGCTCGCCGTTCTCCGAGGGAGGCGCGAATCCGAAAACCTGGGCGTAAAGGTCAAAAAAACCGGTGATCATCCGCTGGTAGCCCGACACTACGTCAGTCCAGCCCCGCAGCATCTCTTCCCCTGCACTGGTGATGCTGTAAACTCGCCGCGCTGGTCCGCTGCCGCCGGTCTCCCATTCAGACGCTACGAACCCTTCCTTTTCCAGGCGACGCAACTCCCGGTAAAGGGTGGCGTGGTCAATGTCTGGGAATCCCATCCGGTTCAGTTGCTGAAGAATAAGGTAGCCATGCAGGTTCCACTGCTTCAGCACCAGCAGCACCCACGGGGTCATGAAATTCTTGGGCAGCCTCGCACTGCCGGGGACGCTAAAATCTTCCATATATGTACATTTACCACATAGATGCTTAAAATGCAAGCGGCCTCTTTTCTCCCAGTGCGACCGGAATGGCTGTTTTTATGACAGTCGCCGATTGCCCAGTGGATTGCCTGGGTCCTAAACTGTTTCTGTGCCGCTGTTTTTAGGCACGGATTTGGCTGAATTTTTGAATCAAGGAGTACAACACCCATATGCCGGAAGTAACCTCGTACGCCCCGGGAACCCCGTCCTGGGCCGAACTTTCAACCACCGATGAGGCCGGTGCCCTGTCCTTCTACAGCGCACTGTTTGGCTGGGTGGACAACCCGCAGGAGATGGCTCCCAATTCGTACTACCACATGCAGACAATAAACGACCTGCCCGCCTGCGCCATGTATCAGCAGGGTGAGGAGGAGCGCAGCCAGGGCGTGCCATCCCACTGGAACATTTATTTCACCGTAGAAAACGTCGACAACACCATGACCGCCATCGGCCAGCACGGTGGACAGGTGGTGTTTGGGCCGCACGACGTGTTCGAGGCAGGGCGCATGGCAATGTGCCAGGACCCCCAGGGCGCCTTCTTTGCCATCTGGCAGCCCAATCAGCACATCGGCGCCCGCGTCAAGCAGGAGGCAGGCGCCGTGTTCTGGCACGAACTGCTGACCACCGACAGCGCCGCCGCCCTCGAATTCTACAAGGCGGTGTTGGGTCTCGAGCAGTTCCAGGTGCCGGAATCGCAATGGGAATACCTTATGCTGAGGGCGGGCGAAACCGAAGTCGCCGGCGTGATGCAGATTACTCCCGGAATGGGGGAATTCCCGCCCCATTGGACCGTCTATTTCGGTGTCGAAAATGCGGACGAGGCCGTCGCCAAGGCCCAGTCCTTGGGCGCCACGGTCTACGTTCCGGCCACCGACATTGCGCCGACCGAAGGCCAGCCGCCCATCGGTCGTTTTGCGGCCCTCGGCGACCCGCAGTGCGCGGCTTTCAGCATTTTCCAGGACATCACGCCTCAGGGCTAGCTCCATCGGAGTTTTCGAAGCCCGCTGTTGCCAGCGAGACGCTCCTGTCAGCAAGCTTCGCGGTGCCTCTGCCCTCTCCTTGGAAGAGGGAGGGCAGTTTTGTTTTTCCAGTGCCAGCGGGTACAATCGGCTAGCATTCTCATAAAATCAGCCAGCTACCGGAGGCGGCATGACCAGCGCAAACACCCTCAAGGAACTGCAGGATTCCGCCCTCGAGCACCTGTGGGTCTACCTGCGGGAACCCAGCGACATGGCCGAGAAGGGCGAACCCACTATCTACGTGTCCGGCGAGGGAGTGCGAGTCACTGACTCCGAGGGCAACACCTCCATCGACGCCATGTCCGGCCTTTGGCTGAAGAACGTGGGCTATGGGCGGAAGGAAATTGCCGACGCTGCCTATGAGCAGATGCTCAAGCTGACATACATGCCCATGGGCACCACCACCGAGCCGACCATCCGCCTCGCCGAGAAAATCGCCGAGATCACCCCCGGCGACCTGTCCCGCTCCTTTTTCACCAGCGGCGGCTCCGAGTCCGTTGAGACCGCCATCAAGCTCGCCCGCGCTTATTTCAAGCGTGTCGGCGAGCCCGGACGCATCAAGTTCATCAGCCGCAAGGACTCTTACCACGGCGCCACCGCCGGCGCCATGGCCTTGGGCGGCAACCATCTCTATCCCCGGGCCGACTACGAACCCCTGATGCCGGGCACATTCCACGTCCCGCAACCCAATTTCTACCGTTGCGAGTTCAACAGCCAGACCCCCGAAGAATGCGGCGAGCGCAATGTCAAGGCCATCGAGGACACCATAAAGTTCCAGGGCCCCGAGACCGTCGCCGCGGTGTTCGCCGAGCCGGTGTCCAGCCCCATGGGTGCCGTGGTCCCTCCCGACAACTACTGGCCCATGCTCCGCGAGGTCTGCGACAGGTACGGCGTCTTGCTCATCGCCGACGAGGTCATCACCGGCTTCGGCCGCACTGGCAAGATGTTCGCCTGTGAGCACTGGGGCGTCACCCCAGACATGATGACCGTGGCCAAGGGCATCACCAGCGGCTACATCCCCATGGGCGGCACCATCACCCGCAAGGAGATCGCCGACGCTTTCGTCGGCAGCCAGCGGGTCAGCTTCCGCCACGTCATCACCTTCGGCGGCCACCCGGTGGCGGCCGCCGCGGCCCTCCGCAACATCCAGATCATGGAAGACGAGGACATGGTCGGAAACTCGGCCCGTCAGGGAGCCTACCTGCTGGAAGGTCTGAAGGAGTTGCAGGAGAAGCACCCAATGATCGGCGTGGTGCGCGGCCTCGGACTGATGTGTGGCATGGAGCTGGTAAAGGACCGCGAGACGAAGGAGACGTACCCCGCTGATGCTGAACTGGGTAGCCGCCTGACCTCTGCTTTCCAGGCCAATGGCCTCCATCTCCGCGGTAGCGACAACATGAACGTTGCCCCTCCTCTGTGCGTAACATCCGGCGAGATAGACGAGATCATTTCAGGAATGGACCAGGCATTCACCCAGGTGGGCCGAGAACTGGCCTAGCAACTGCGGCCATACAGAGAAAAGAAAGCCCCCTGTCCAATGCCAGGGGGCTTTCCTCTTCGTCCACTGTCTCACAGAGGGAAGGTTGAAGTCGTGAAATCCCTGAACCGCAATGATTGACGCGCTGGCATTATCGGTACATCGTATCGGGCGATTAGCGAGTCGCTAGTAACCTACGTCAAACCCTCGACCTGCCATTGGGCGATCAGCATCCGGTCGAATATGTCGTGGTTGTGGATTGGAAGTCGAGCCGCCATATCGCCATGACGGAATGTCACCATCAGTCCAAAGAAACCGGAGTTATCTATGAATTCAATCAGCTTGTCGAGTGCCTCCAATCAGCCGGTAGCGCGCTTTATTTCGGTCTCCCAAACGCTGGCGGCGCTCACGTAAACTTGGTTTAGGGGATCCAGGATGGCAGCGATAGTTGCTTAACGTATCCGGCACTCTCTGGTGATCACCCAGAGCAGGGCATGGCTGTCCAATATTAGGCGAAGCTGCCACGTCAGCATTCAGCAGGCTGACAAATTTCAACGGCCGGTTTATCAAAGTCAGGGGAGATCCAAACCTGCCCTTCCATCAGACCGTAAGGCCGTGGCAGATCCTCCTCTTAGGGCTCTCCATCTGGGTGGGGAACCAGCTTGCAAATAGGGTTTCCCCTCTCTGAGAATGACTATTTCCCCTTTCCAAAACAAATTTCCCCAGCCGAGCGAGGTTTGATTCGGCTGCACTCATAGTTACCTGCATAGATATCCCTCGAACACGACTTCATCGTTGGACCATTTGCCTTCGGAGGCGTCAATGATTTCTTGGGACGTTTCGGGGAGGTGCGGTGCAATCCAGGACTGGCCCTTGTCCACACCTATTCCCCGAGTCCATTCCTATTTGTTGATAGGGGAGCCTTCCGGGTGGGGAATCAATTTAAGGTAGGCCTTCCACTGTTTGTAATGTTGATTACTTCACCGTCTATCCAGACTACCCGCCCAAGATAGTCCAGTAACCCCACAGCCCGGTCAAGTTCAATCTCCATAATAACTCCGGATTTCAAGCGGTTCGGGCCTGCCTATTTCATCGACTCGAATATCTCGGTCAGGCGGCGCACGCGGTCGGGGTCCACGGGGTTGGTTACGATGCCCTCGGTCTTTAGGCTTGTTCCCACAATCGCGCCGTCGGCGTGTTCCAGGATGCGCCACACATTGTGTTCGTTGATGCCGCTGCCCACCAGAACAAAACCGTCGGGCACCGCCCGGCGCACCACCGATACGTCGAAGCTGTTGGTCGGCTGGCCGGTGGCCGGGCCGGACACGATCAGCCCGTCGGCCAGCGCGCGCCTGGTCGTTTCCTGTGCAACCAGGCCGATGTCGCTCTGGCCCATGGGCTCGGCGTGCTTTACCAGCACGTCGGCCAAGATCTGCACGTCTGCATTCAGCGACCGGCGCCGGCGCGTCGTCTCGTGGGCCTCGCCCTCCACTATGCCCTCGTCGGTCGCCATCACTCCGTAGTGAACGTTGACTCGGATGAACTCGCAACCCGTTGCTACTGCCACCGCCAGGGCCGAAATAGCGTCGTTGCGAAGCATGTTGATCCCCACGGGGATCGAAACCGAGGAGCGCACGCGTTCCACCGCTAGTGTCATGGCGGCCACAGTCTCAGGTTCTACGCGGCCGGTGCGAAAAGGCGAGTCTCCGAAGTTCTCGACAATAATGCCTTGCGCGCCACCGTCCTCCAGGACACATGCTTCCATTTTGGCCCGGTTCATGACCGATATCAGATTGCCGTTCCACCTGGGGGAGCCCGGCAGGGGTAACAGGTGGATCACGCCGATCAGTATTTTCCCCTTCCCAAACAATTCCCTCGCCATATACCAATCCGCCAATCTAAAGATGCACCAAGGTCTATTAATAGGCGACTGGTGGGTCCCCTATTGGTCAGTCGCCACGACCAGCATTCCCGAGTTATATCATGCACAGATTAATCCGTGGAAGCGCGTGTTTCAATAGGGAAAATTCGGAATGACAATACACTCTCGTCACGACAATAGGAAAGCAAACGGCAAGGCCAATTGGCCTTCGCTCTAGGGCGCGTGGCCCTCGACGGTGATAAAATTACGTACGACGCTTGGGCGGGAGGGATACTCACGAATGCCGCAGGATTTCATTCACGTCAAGGGCGCACGCGAACATAATCTCAAGAATATCGAAATCACCGTGCCCCGCGACAAGCTGGTGGTTATCACTGGCGTCTCCGGCTCCGGCAAGAGTTCCCTGGCCTTCGACACCATCTACGCCGAAGGGCAGCGCCGCTACGTCGAGTCGCTCTCAGCCTACGCCCGGCAGTTCCTCGGCCGGATGGACAAGCCCGACGTCGACTACATCGAGGGCCTCTCCCCCGCCATCTCCATTGACCAGAAGGGAGTCTCCCACAACCCTCGCTCCACCGTTGGCACGGTCACAGAGATCTACGACTACCTGCGCCTGCTGTTCGCCCGCGTCGGCGTTCCCCACTGCCCCAAGTGCGGCAGCCCCGTGGCCCGGCAAACGGTTTCGCAGATCGTCGATTCCATCATGTCCCTGGAGGAAGGCAGCCGCATTACGCTGCTGGCGCCCAGGATTCGCCGCAAGAAGGGTGAGCACAAGGACGTCTTCGAGGCAGCCCGCAGGGCCGGCTTCGTCCGTATCCGTGTAAACGGTGAAATTCGGATGCTGGACGAGATCGATAACCTGAACCTCAACAAGAACAAGTGGCACTACATTGAGCTCGTTGTGGACCGTCTCATCGTCCGCCCCGAAACCGAGCTGGCCCGCGTCGCCGAATCGGTCGAGACCTGCCTGCGTGAGGGCGAGGGTGTCGTCGAAGTTCTGCGTGAGTCCTCCGAAGGTGGCGACGGCGAAACTTTGGTGTTCTCCGAGCAGTTCGCCTGCGCCAACTGCAACGTCAGCCTCCCCGAGATCGAGCCTCGCACTTTCAGCTTCAACAGCCCCCACGGGGCCTGCTCCGAGTGTACCGGCTTGGGTTACAAGCTGGCCGTCGACCCCGAGCTGATCATCCCAAACAAGAACCTGTCCCTGTCCCAGGGCGCCATCACTCCATGGGTGCGGGTCGGCACCTCTGGAGCCTGGTACATCAGCCTGATGGAGGCGGTGGCGGAGGCCAACGGATTCTCCGCCAAGGTCCCTGTCCGCGAGATGGACCCCGAGCACGTCGACCTCATCCTCTATGGAAACGGCAAGCAGAAGGTAACGGTCAGCCACCGCACTCACCGGGGCCGCACCTATAGCTGGGACACCAACTTCGAGGGCGTAGTCCACAACCTGGAGCGTCGGTACAAGACCACTGAATCAGACTACTCCCGTTCCCAGATCGAGCGCTACATGTCGGCCCGCCCCTGCCGCTCCTGCGACGGCCGTCGGCTGCGGCCCGAGGCTCTGGCGGTCAGGGTTTGCGGCCTCGGCATCATGGAGGTCTGCGCCAAGAACATCGGCGCCGCCGCCCAGTGGGTCGAGCAGATCGATCCCGACTCCGAGTACAACCGTAGCGGCACCAGCCTCGTCGCCACCGTCGCCTCCAACGGTGCCGACGCCCCCGCAACCAACGGACGCCAGAACGGCAAGCGAAACGGCTCAAAGATTGGCAGAGGAAGAAAGTCTGCATCCAACAGCAGCGCAGCGGCCCCAGAGGTACTCTCGGTCCGCGACAAGACCATCGCCAACCAGGTCCTCAAGGAGATTGACGGCCGCCTCAAGTTCCTCATCGGTATCGGCCTCGATTACGTAACCATGGACCGCACCGCCCAGACCCTCTCCGGCGGCGAGGCCCAGCGCGTCCGGCTCGCCACGCAGATAGGCTCCGGTCTGACCGGCGTGCTGTACGTCTGCGACGAGCCGACCGTCGGCCTGCACCCCCACGACGACCAGCGGCTGATCAACACCCTCACCCGGCTGCGCGACATGGGCAACACGGTGCTCGTCGTGGAGCACGACGAGGCCATGATGCGCTCCGCCGATTTCATCGCCGACCTCGGCCCACGGGCAGGCGAGCACGGCGGGCAGGTCGTCGCTGTCGGCACGGTGGAGGAGATCGAAAACGCGCCCGACTCGCTCACCGGCCAGTACCTAAGCGGGCGCAAGCAGGTGCCCACCCCCGAACAGCGCCGCGAGGGCAACGGCCTCTCCCTGACTGTCACCGGGGCCCGCGAAAACAACCTGCAGGGTATAGACGTGGAGTTCCCTTTGGGCCGGCTCGTCTGCATCACCGGGGTTTCCGGCTCGGGCAAGAGCAGCCTGGTCTACGAGATCCTGTACAAGAAGCTGAACCAGCGCATCAACAACGGCCGCGACCTGCCCGGCAAGCATGACGACCTCGTCGGCATCGAGGGCGTGGACAAGGTGGTCAAGATCGACCAGTCCCCCATCGGCCGCACTCCGCGCAGCAACCCGGCCACCTATACCGGCGCCTTCACCCCAATCCGGGAGCTGTTCGCCAACCTGCCGGAGTCGAGGGTGCGAGGCTACAAGCCGGGCCGTTTCTCCTTCAACGTCAAGGGTGGACGCTGCGAGGCCTGCCAGGGCGAGGGCTACAACCAGATCGAGATGCAGTTCCTGCCCGACGTAACCGTCCCTTGCGAGATCTGCCACGGCCTCCGCTACAACCGCGAGGCGCTGGAAGTGACCATGCGCGGCAAGCACATAGCCGACGTGCTGAACATGACGGTGGATACCGCGTTCGAGTTCTTCATCAACTTCCCGCGCATCCGCCCCAAGCTGGAGACCCTGCGCGATGTGGGCCTCGGCTACATCCGCCTCGGCCAGCCTGCCACCACGCTGTCGGGAGGAGAGGCCCAGCGCGTCAAGTTGGCCACCGAGCTGTCCAAGCGGGCCACTGGCAAGACGGTCTACCTGCTGGACGAGCCGACCACCGGCCTGTCCTTCGAGGACTGCGCCGCCCTGCTGGGCGTGCTGCACCGCTTGGTGGACGGTGGCAATACGGTGATCCTCATCGAGCACAACATCGACGTGATAAAGAACGCCGACTGGCTGATCGACCTAGGCCCCGGCGCCGGCGACCAGGGCGGCCATCTCATCGCCACCGGCACCCCCGAGCAACTGGCCGAGCACCCCAGCAGTGTTACCGCCCCCTACCTCAAGGTCGCCCTCGACCAGACACGAGCCTTCGCCGCCCACCGGGGTGGAGGAGCTGGCGGGGGTGATGTAGTCCTGATTCTGCCCGAAATTCCCAACATCCATCCGTCTTTCCGCGAAAGCAGGAATGAAGGAATCTAGTCCGCTTGTCTGGCATCCCGTAAATCACTGATTGGTCAGGATTCAGGATGGGGTTGTTCTACCGCCCAGTATGGAGGGATTTTAGCCTCGATCTGGACGAATACGCCATAGATTGTTTCGAAAGCAGTCTCGGGAAGGGGCAGACGTTGGATGATTCCATCAACAGGGCTCTCGGGGCGCAAATGTACCGAATACGGTTCCCCTTAGGGGTGCAGAAGGCCGAGAAGGCCATCCGGCGGCTGCAAGAGTCGCCGGAAGATCTAGCTGAACTGACTGAGAGGCAGCGACAGGAAATCGAAATCCTCTATGCTAGGCCGGTCGAGGAAGTAGCTTCTTTTGGAGTCCCGTTCAAGCCTGTGGATTAGCCCGGGAGCAAGAGGGACCCGCAGTACCCCCAGCCACAAAGGACATAAACCTCAGGCTGGACGAAAACGTCATTGACTGGTTCGAGGAAAGGCTGGAAGATGGACATTCGCGGAACGAGATAGTGAACAAGGCGCTGATGGACCATATCCACTGGGTAAGATTCCCGAAGAAGGTGCACCGGGAAGAGGAAGCCGCAGGAAAGACCGAGGATTCAGCATAGCCGACTGCCACCAGACCAAACAATCAGCCCCAGGACTTGGCGACTCCCTCTTTAACCGAGAGGGAGTTCTCTTTGTTATAGCTTGAGCAGCGAGGTCAGCGTCTTCTGCCCACCCTGAGGGCCTACCAGCGCGAGACGTAGCTGGTCCTGCTGGAACAGTCGCGTGGCCAGGTTGGAGATGTCCGCAGGGGTTACGGCCTGCAGCCTGCCGACGATTTCCTCCACGGAGCAGAGCTGGTCCTGCAGCAACTCCTGCGATCCCATCCATGACGCCACGGCCCGGCTGTCCTCCATCCGCAGCAGCAGGCGACCAGTAGCGTACTCGCGGGCCTTGTGCAACTCCCGCTCCTCGGCCTCCACTCGCATCCCATCCAGCTGGTGCATCACCGCGCTGACGGCGTCCTTGGTCTTTCGAGGCTCCACACCGCAATACACCACCATGGAGCCGCAGTCCCGGAAGTGGTTGATGGAACTGCTCACGTCGTAAGCCAGACCGCGGGTCTCCCGCAGGTCCATGAACAGGCGGCTGCTCATGCCGTCGCCCAGAATAACGTTCAGCAGGCTCAGAGTGTAGCGGTCGGGGTCGTTCAGCGACAGGCCGGGCAGGGCCAGGCACAGGTGCGACTGGTCCGACCGGCGCCGCTCGATCTTCACCATAGGCCCCGCGAGGTCGTTTTCGACCACCGGCTCCCATTCCAGCGAAGTCTGCGGATGCCAGTCTTGGGTGGAGTCCTCCAGCAGGTCGACTACCTCATCGTGAGTCACATTGCCCGCCACCGACACCACGGTGTTGGCCGGGTTGTACTGCCGTCCCATGTACTCTCGGATAGTATCCTGATCGATCGCCGCCACCGTATCGGGCGTGCCCCCAACGTCGCGGCCCATGGCCTGGTCCGGCCACAGTGCCTCATCTATCAGAAGGTCGACACGATAGGACGGATTGTCGTAGGTCATCCTTAGCTCTTCCTGTATGACCTCCCGTTCCTTCTCCACCTCCTCGGAATCCAGCAGCGGATTCATGAGCATGTCCAGCAGCACGGCAAAGGCGATTCGGAAGTGCGGCCGCGCTACCTTGCACCAGAACACGGTCACCTCCCGGTCGGTGCTGGCGTTCATGATGCCGCCCACGCCTTCGATTGCCTCGCTCACGGCGCCTGCCGTGGGCCACCTCTGGCTCCCCTTGAACGGCAGGTGCTCAATGAAATGCGACACCCCGGCAAGTTCCGGAGTCTCATAGCGTGAGCCGGCTCCAACGAAAATGGTGATCGAAACCGACTGGGTGTGCTCCATCATCGAGGTTACGACGCGTAGCTGGTTGCCGAGGACTGAACGTTGGAACATTCTTACTCCGTTAATACAATAATTCGACAAGGTATTCTAAGAGTCCCCTCTCACTCCGGGAGAGGGTGGGGGGCGTCCGATCGCTGTATTCAAAGGGGCTCATACCTGCGATATTGCCAATACCCCAGCCCTCTCCCTCAAGGGGGAGGGAGAACTGAGAGCCCTGAGGATTCGGAAGAATACTATGGCCGGAGACGGGAATCACTCGACATCTTCCCGTCCGGTGCGCCTGGAAGCGATCGCCGGCACGAAGTCCTGCGGCTTGCCCTGTTCCGCCATGACGCATGCGTTGCTCTGGCGGTAAGCAGCGGGGTCTGCGTTAAAGGCGATGCGCAGGTCGGGATACCGCATCCCGGCCAAGCTGCGGGTATGGATTCTGGTGAGGTAGTGCTCACCGGCGACAGGAGTGGTTTCGGGGTTGCCTAAGTGCTGTACCAGGTGATGGGCGCTGCCAGTGGCGCTCAGGTGGTCGAAGCTGGTCAACTTGTCTTCCGGGTCGTCCGGGTCGTCCGGCGGGTCCGGTAACCGGAATGTCTGCGGGGTTTTGGCGGTTGTCATTCCGGCCTTCCTTTCCCGGGTGGCCTCTGGGGAATTGCATATCATCAGACTGGGGCGCACAACCGTGCGCCCCTATGGGACAGTGGGTATTCCGGGGTCTAGCTGTTCAGCCAGTCGACATCGCCGAACTGACCCTCCGGGTGAGACTTGGAGGCGTAGACGTCGTGGCGGCGCTTGGCCTCGGCAATCGTTGTGTCGTCGCCGTGGCCGGGGTAGACCTGCGTGTCGTCGGGCAGGGTGAGCAGCTTGGACGTGATGCTCTCCAGAATCGTCTCCAGCGCCTCCGGGCTGCGGCTCTTGCCCGGGCCTCCGGGGAACAGTGTGTCTCCCGAAAACAGGTGCTTGCCAACCAGGAAACAGCTCGCGCCGTCGGTATGGCCCGGGGTTACCAGGACCTTCAGTTCCTGGTTGCCGAAGCTGATGACCTGGCCGTCGGCCAGCTCCACGTCCGGAGCCTTGGGCAGCGGTCCCTTGTCGGCAGTGGTGATACCCACCGGCGCGTCCAGGCTGCCAGTGATCTCGTCGAACCCCAACAGGTGGTCCTGGTGGTTGTGAGTGATCAGAATGGCCTTGATGCTGACATCACCCACCTCGTTCAGCAGCAGTTCCGGCTCGGCGGGCGTGTCTATCAGGATGCCCTCGTTGGTCTCCGGGCAGGAAACTATGTAGCCGTTGTTCATGAAGGGGCCCATGTTGACCTTGACGATACGTACTTCACCGTCATAGTGGAGTGCCATGATTTCTCCTTCGGCAGGGCATGATTCGGTTGTATTTGCAGGTTATCTGGTCATGTATTCTAGCAGAGCGTATCGGAATCCGCCGACCGGCTGATGGGCCTGCGACGTCGACGCCGCCTTCGGCGGGAGGAGAATCCGGCCGGACTGCCTGATGCCGGCTCGGCGTCGCCATATTCAGAAGCCGAGGAGCCATCGCCAGCTTCGGATGTAGAGTCGTCAGCATGAGTGTTTGCCACGGGCGCCGTGGTCGCGTTGGGTTCCTCCTTCTCTGTCGGCGGAGGCCCGTAATGAGCGCGGTGCGCCGTCCACTGCACCTGCGTCAGCAGCGTGAGCAGTATCCCCGGCACGAATATAAATAGATTGACGCCGCCGCCCTCCTGCACCCATCGCACCGAAAGGACAACTGAAGCGATAATGAAAAACCAGGCAAGGCCCCCGACCACGATACCGCGGAAGCCCTCCCCGCTGTGCCAGGGGGAACGAAGCGTGAGTATGGACCAGACCGGCGGGAAGATGATAAAGCTGTAGTAGATCTCCGGACGGTAGAACCAGGGCCGGGGATATTCGGACAGGTCTTGTTTCGGTTCGGCAGCCATTTGTGTGCGGGATCCTCGAGTTATTAAGCTTAATTCCGGGAAAGCAGCATCTGGAACTCGATCTCTGGAATCTCCCGCCCCTCCCGGATCGAGGCGACCGCATACTCCGTGCAGAGCCGCGCAAACCCGGAATACTCGAATATATTGCGGCCCATTATCACCAGCGGCACGTCGCGGCCGAAGTCCACTCCCAACTGACCGCCGTCATCCTCGTCAATGCGCAGTTCGATTTCGCGCTCTGTGAGGCGCTCAATCTTTTCCTGGATACGGTCAATAAGATCTTGGTCGTTCAAGGGACGCTCCTGTGTCTCAGCGTCGAGTGTTGGCGCGGCGAACGCGGAAGCCGACGCCTTCTTTCTGTTTGCTGGCCCATTTCAGGTATCCAGCGAACTCCGGGTCCGCCCGTAGCCTCTCCACGGAATTGAGTTCGTTGGCCAGTGTTTTCTCGGAGAACATAGCGTGCAGCTGCCGGTGGCATGTCGGGCACAGTTGCGCCTTGGGCCCGAACTTGCCGCCGCGGGAGCGCGGCACAAGGTGATGCTCGGTGTACCGCGCCGATTCTCGCAGGCACAACTCGCAGAGCGTCAGCTCCTCGTACGAACGCGGCAGCTCTGCCGTAGCCGCTCTTCCGCGTCGGCGCCCTGTCACGTTGCGGCCCTATTCCTTCTGCTCGGATTCCGGATCGTCGGCCTTGGGGTTATCCATGAACCGCCACCCCGGCAGGTCGATCTTCCACTCGCCGTCTTCCATCAGCATTGGCAGTATTAGTCCGTTCATCGCGCGGCCCCGGCGCACCTCCGTGTTGTCTTCGGTAATTCCGAATGGAAGGAAGGCAAAGGCGTGCTCGTCGTCCACATAGCTGGTGGGCGAGATACCCAGATCCGTAAGGTCCTCCAGCGGCCACAGGCGGAGCACCGTGGTGCGGAAGTCCTCCAGCATTGCCTCCCGCAGGGGGTGACCGGGATTGTACCCGGCCCGGTAGGCTACCTGCATATCGACTCGGTAGCGCGTGGCCCACACGCCCATCCGCATGCCCCGTGTTTCCTTCGATAGCATCGACCACGCCAAGTCCATATTCCCGTCGCGCACCGCCTCGGCGAACATGCCTGCCTGGTTGCCGCACTCGTCGGGAAAGGGACTGCGTTTATCGCCGGGTATGCGCATTAACTACCTCTGAAACGAACGGGTAAAGTGTTGGGAATATCCGGTCGTCCCCGGCCTGCCATAGTATGAACGTATTTCGTCAGGGATGCCGCTGTTCATCCACAACCCAACCGTCCGTTTATTCAGCCAGGACAGACGTCAGGCGCTCTTTCCTTAGTCTACCAGCCCACGGCGTAGCCGTCGCGGCGCGGGTCAGCGGCGCCGTGAAGGGCTCCGGTGTTCTCATCCACCTGTATCATCATCTCGTTGCCCGAGGCGCCCCAACCATGCATAACCTCCAGAGAATGCCCCCGCCGCCTTAACCCGTCCAGTGTCCCTGTGGGGAACCGCGACTCGACGTACAGCAGGTTGTCGCACTCGTGCGGTATGTTGGACTCCGTCGGACTGTGGGTGTTGCGCCAGCGGGGGGCCTCCACCGCCTCGGCCACGGTCATGCCGAAGTCCAGCACGTGCGTGATGACCTGCATGTTCGTCTGCACCTGCGTGTCGGCGCCGGGAGTGCCGCACACCAGGGCCAGACTGCCGTGGCCGGATTCGCCGTTGCGTGAGCCCCCGTTCTGAATAGCGTGATGGGATTCCCCGGCGTTGCGGAACACCATGATCGGATTCATCGTGTGTCGCACCCGCTTGCCCGGCTGCAGACAGTCCACGTGATCCGGGTCGAGATGCCAGTAGGTCATCCGGTTGTTGAGCAGGATGCCGGTGTCGCCGGCAACGATACTGGACCCCAGCGAACTCTGGATGCTCTGCAACTGGCAGACGGCGTTGCCCCACCGGTCCACCACCACGAAGCAGGTCGTATCCTCCTCCTGCATTGCCCCTGCTGAGGCCGCCGCCTTGGGACGGCGGCTGTAGTTAGCTGGCTGGTAGCTCCATGGGTCGCCGTGGCCCACCGCCTCGGCCGCCCGCTCCGGATCGATCAGCCGGGCCCGTTCCGCTGCGTACTGCTTGGACAGCATCCCGGCGACGGGCACGGCCACCCAGTCGGGGTCGGCCATGTAGGCCTCCCGGTCGGCGAAGGCCAGCTTCTTGGCCTCGACCATCAGGTGGATGCTCTCCGGGGTGTTGCAGCCCAGCGATTTCAGATCGAATTGCTCAACGATGTTCAGTTCCTGCAGCAGCACATGCCCGCTGGAGTTTGGCGGCGCCTCGTACACCGTGTGGCCGTGGTAGCTGGTGGAGATTGGCGCCTCCCACCGCGAACGGCAGTCGGACAAGTCCTTCAGCGACAAAAGCCCGCCTTGCTCCTCGCTGAACTTGACGATGGCCCGGGCCGTCTCGCCCTCGTAGAAGGCGTCTCGCCCCCCGTCGACGATGGCCTTGAAGGTGTCGGCCAGCCCCGGCTGCCGGAGGATTTGCCCCGGACGCAGCGCCCCGCCACCCGGTGCGAATATCGCCTGCGAGTCAGGGAACTCCTGGATCATCCGGTCGCCCGCGATGACCCCGGCCAGCACATGCGTCACCGGAAAGCCGTTCTCCGACAGGTCGATTGCCGCGTCAAACACCTCCGCCCGCGACAGAGTTCCATACTTCGCATGGGTCGCCATCCATGCGTCCACCAGCCCCGGCACTGACACCGACAGGATGCCCTTCGTAGGAATGCCGTTCTCGCGGTACCAGTCGACATCGGTGGCGTATGGCGCCGCGCCGGTCCCGTTGCAAACCTCGATGGTCCCCGCCTGCCGGTTGTAGATCATGATGAACCCGTCGCCGCCAACGCCCGACATATTCGGCTCGACCACATTCAGCGCCGCAGCCGTGGCGATGGCGGCGTCGACGGCGTTGCCGCCCCGCTGCAGGACGGCCATGCCAGCCTGCGCCGCCAGCGGATGCCCGGCGGCAACCATCCCGTTGCGTCCCATAACCACCGGCCTATTGGACTCAAAATTCACCCCATGCGGCGTGTGCGGCATCAGGTCGCCTCCTTGCTATTGCTTGTCGCTAGATTTCTATTGCCGGTTCAGGTAGTTGAGCAGGCTGGAACCGCAGTCGATGCGGTCAACCAACTTCCTCTTTCCACCATAGGAAACTGTTCTTGTCTGTATAGCGCGAAGGTCATTGCCCTTCATTCTGCCTCGAAAGAACAGCAGCGGATACCATTTCTCGATGGTGCGGTTTCGCAAAATTGACCTTGCCAGTTCCAGCCCTCCCTGAATCTGACTGATCGCCTTCGGGACTTCCGGGTTCCTGCCGCCCTTGAGTTCGGCAGCGCAGATGAAATCGCCGTTGAGCCTTCCGAAAATCAATCGGTCGCACAGCCGAGTGGCAACCCCGTGATTCGGACAACGTTGGTTAAAATCGCCGTGTATCGTAGCCAATTCAGAGTCTTCCATCCCTGAAACATCAATTCTGCAATTTGGTTCCTCATATAAATCAGTCAGGCAACAATCGCCATAGGTGCCGCGGATGCTCTCCGCAATTTGGGAGTACGCCATCAGTTACGGTCGCGCTGCAACGCTATGGATTCGTCGTAGATGGCCTCAAAGACGCTGGCGAACTCGCCCTCATCAATTCCGGTGTCCGGGTCGATTTTAAGGGCTACGGTCTCGCAGCCCCCCATTTCCTGGCTATACCGGAACAGGTATGCACTAACCTGGTCCGGCTGCAAGAAATCTTCAGGTTCAAATCCACCGCTCTCAATCAGTTCCACACTGGCCTGTCGTAGAGCCAGAAGGTTATTTACTTGGCTGATGATGATGTCGCTGTGCGTGGTGATCAGCACCTCAACCCCGGCGTTCACCAGCCGCACGATGCCCCGCGCCAACTGCCGCTGCGCCGCAGGGTGCAGGTGCGACTCCGGCTCCTCCAGGATGAGCAGGTCGCCAGGGTTGACGAGGTACTTCAGGAACAGGATCAGCGGGGCGAGTTCCGAGACCATGGATGAGGAGTGTTCGAGGCTGAATTGTCCTGCCGCTGTTGTGTATGCAATTTCTGGGTAAGGAAGGTCAGCAGATTCGTCCAAGTCAATCTCACCGTGCAAAACGTTGCTTTCAATGAAGCTAACTGCCTTGCCCCACTCTTTGCTGGGGCTACGAAACCTCAAGCCCTTATCCAAGCTGACCAAGTCGCTCAGGAACTCGGTGGTTACTCCTGGCAAAGCCGGAATGTTTACTCGGTGCGATCCTAGCAAGGACGACTGCCGGATTATCGAGGCAGCAAGAATCTTCTGCCCTTGGACAATGCCCGTCCGGGATGCCGGCAGAAAATAGCTGCTGTTGGGTAACCCGTCGAATACACACTCTGCCGCTGAAATTCGCAGGTGCGAAAAGAAAGCTGAGTAAACCTCCGGATATATCTCTTCATCCTTCTGCTGGGCCGGGCCCCAATACTCAATGAAGTGAGATGGTGCCGAGGCCTCTGAGATGTCGAATTGGGGGTTCATGGCTCCGCCCTTCGTCAGCTCAATGCCGACTTTCAGGGCCGGTGATTGCCGCTCAATGGTCAGTCGGAATTCCTCGGGCCCGCTCGCTCGGCTAACGAGTTCGGAATTCCCACGGTAAGACAGTAACAATTGCTGCGTTACGTCGCGGTGGAACCAGTTAAGCACCTGGGTGATAGATTTGGTTAGCTCAGAGTAAACCTTCTCCGGTAGGGCCTTGATGGGAATTTCTTGCCCATCCCAAGCCTTGCCATCCTGACCCTTCACCCACTCCCTTATAGCGTCGGTAACCTCAGATGGCACTTCCCATTGGCTCTTGAGACCAGTCGCCAATCCCCGCTGCGCGAGGTTCCGTGTATAAGGAACCTGCGGCCTCCCCTCAACTGCCCGCATCACCGCGTACACCGCCGTCGCCATGTACGACTTGCCGGTGTTGCTGGGGCCGACGAAGATCGTCAGGGGTTTCAGGTCGACTGATCCCTCTGCGATGGGGCCGAAGTTTTTCACTGAAATCGTCAGCATCTGCTTTCCGTTCGGGCGGCGAATAGGTGCCTTCCCATGATAAACCAATCCCGTGGAGCCTGAAATTGCGGCCCCGCGGGATTATCGGTTGCAAATCGTCGAGGCTAGTCCGGGATCTCCTTGTCCATGCCCTCGCCCAGCTCCACGTCAAAGGCAGTGAGCACCTGGGCCACCAGCAAGTAGTGGCCGGCCAAGACGGTGAAGTGCAGCGTGTCCTTCTCGCCGAAACGGTCGGTCATGGCCTTGAAGGTGGCATCGCTGACCTTGTGATTGCGCAGCAGCTCGTGGACGTAGTTCACCAGCAGCGCCTCGTCGCCCTCCAGTCCCGCCGGGGCGGTGCCGTTGGCGATCGCCGAGATGGTGGAATCCGACACCCCTGCCTGCCGGGCCAGGCGGGCGTGGGCCGAGAACTCGTACTGCTGGTTCATCTCCTTCGCCGTGGCGATGATCAGCGTCTCCTTCAGCGACTCCGGCTGCTCGAACTCAAAGCGCACGAACGCGCCTGTGTCGGCGACGCGGGCCGCCAGCTTGGGGCTGTTCAACAGCACGCCGAAGGGCCCTCGTACGCTGCCGCGCGTTCCGACGATGGCGTCGTGGTACTGCTGGTCCTCTTCTGAAAGCTGGTCGCGGGTTACCGGGGATATGCGTGGCATGGCGCTTCCTCCTAATTACTTAACGTAGAGAGCGCAGAAACGGTCGGTTCAAACCCTTACCTGCGCTCTCTGATTTGATGCCCTTCCTTACTTCGCGGGCACTGGGATGCCGGCAATGTTGGTCTGCACCGAGCCCAGGTGGTTGCGGCTGGTGAAGTAGAGCGTCTTCCAGTCGGCGCCGCCGAAGCACAGGTTGGTGGTGGCCGATGCGCCGTGTACTACCACGCCCAGCTTCTTGCCCGACGAGTCCAGCACCCACAGGCCGCCGGAGCCGCCGCAGTACACGTTTCCCTCCACGTCCACCTTCATGCCGTCTGGGACGCCGG
Source organism: Dehalococcoidia bacterium (assembly GCA_965262865.1). Lineage (GTDB taxonomy): Bacteria > Chloroflexota > Dehalococcoidia > Lucifugimonadales > UBA3495 > VXOI01. Next base: position 1,759,183 of record OZ253565.1, on the reverse strand, counting down.
GCTCGGAGCCGGTCAGGTCGGCGAACACCCGGTCGGTCTGGCGCGCCAGCGAGCCGTTGGGACTGACCTCAAAGGAGCGGATGTGTCCCCGGCGCGAGTCGTTGATGTACAGCACGCTCTCGTCGGGCGAGAAGGCCAGGCCGTTGGGCACCACGTAGTTGTCCACCAGCAGGGTGATGCCTCCCAGGTCGGGCGTGACCCGATAGACGCCTGAGAAGGTCTGGTCGAACTGGGTGGCCGGTGTGGGTAGAGTCCACGGGTCGGTAAAGTAGATGCAGCCGTCAGATTTGACCACCACATCGTTTGGCCGGTTCAACGGCCGCCCCTGGAAGCTGGCTGCTACCACGGTTATGCTGCCGTCGGGCTCGGTGCGGGTCACGCGGCGGCTGTCATGCTCGCAGGCGATGAGCCGCCCCTGCAGGTCGCGCGTCAGCCCGTTGGACCGGTTCGTCGGCTCGTGGTCGACGCTGGCCCCCTGGCCGGGCACATACTTGATGCGCCGGTTGTTGTGGATGTCGCTGAAAAGCAGGTATCCGCCATCGGACCACCACACCGGCCCCTCGGCCGGGCCGTTGTCTCCGCCGTAATCGTCGGGCGTGTGCCGCGCGATCTCCGCGTTGGCGGAAATGATATTCGCAAACTCCGGGGCAAGCTGCTCGATGGGCATAATCCCCTCCTGAATCGCGTTCTTATAGACACCCGCATTATAGCGGAACGAGGAATGGTCGATTCCCAGCTGGAAATCTCCAACCAGAACGTGGGTCGCTGCCGACGAACCTCAACCGGCAGGGTTCAACCCCCTCACTCCGACGCAGCCCGGCCCCCGCAAAAATTGCAAAAATTGCAGACCCGGTGCCGTTCGGGCGGGCTGCTGGATTCCAGCGACGTGCCCGAATCGAGTTCAAGTGCGCCAGCAGGTTGTCCGGACGCCTGGACAAGTTGCACTGGAACATCCCCGGTCAGGGCAATCGCTTCTTCAAGCCTGGAATCTCGTTTTGCGGTCATTCGCCCCTTGCCAAGCCTGCGCCCTTTCTATAACATATGTTCTATGTATATAACGGTCAGCAGACAGCACCCGCCTTACTTCCCGGCGGGCCTGCTTTGAACCAGCGGCCAGCTGGGAATTGCCGGAATGACAGAATAATGGCGGAAATGATCGGAAATGAGCGGAATTATAAAAAAAGAGCCCCTTTAAACCTGCAATGCCAGCTCCTCCGCCCCAACCTGCTGAGCTGCTGAAATCAAGACGCGATTGCCCTGCGTCCCCGGTAACCTCGCTCTGCTTGACGCCTTGGGAAGGGGTAAACTATTCTGCGGAATCAGAGACCATGGACACTCTTAACCACCCCGTGTTCCAATTCTCACCTGCTAGGAGGCTCGACATGGCCCTGAAGCTTAACCACGTTCACCTCAAGTCGCCTGATCCCTTCGCCACGGCCCAGTTTTACATCGACACCCTGGGTGCCACCAAGATTGCCGATGTGGGCGCGAACGGGGTCCGCCTCGACCTATATGGGCTGACCCTCAACGTGACCAAGCACATCGAGACCCAGACCCGCGACCAGAAATACGGCATTGAGCACATCGCCATCGACGCCGACGATATCCAGGGCATGATTGATATGCTCAAGGCTAATGGCGCCACGATCCTGGAAGAAGCCGTTGTCTCCGGAGACCGCCGCGTCGTCTTCTTCGAGGGCCCCGACGGCGTGCAGCTGGAGTTCATCGAGAACAAGTAACCACCTTCCCAATATTTGTTACCTTTCCCTTTTGTTCCCACTCCCCAAGGGAGAGGATTGATGTGAGGGAGAAATTCTGAAACGGAGAGACCGAAAATGATTTACGAGTCCCGAATCTACAAGGCCGTCCCCGGCAGGCTGCCCGACATAAACGCCCGTTTCGCCAACCACACGGTGGGTTTCTTCAAGCAGTACGACATCGGGATGATGGGCTTCTGGACCGACGAGATCGGCGCCAGCAATCAGCTCACCTACATCCTGAGCTTCGATAGCGTGACCGACCGCGCTGAGAAGTGGGCCGCCTTCCAGGCCGACAAGGCCTGGGCCGAGGTCCGCGCCGAGACCGAGTCCAAAGGCCCCATCGTGGCCCAGGTGCTCAACTCACTGATGTCTCCCACGCCGTATTCGCCCCAGCCCAAGTTCAAGACGGCGGTGCAGGAACTGCGCATCTACGACGCCATGCCCGGCAAGTTGCCTGACCTGCACAACCGATTCAAGAACCACACCATGGGCCTGTTCGAGAAGCACGGCATCGAGAACGTGGCCTACTGGACCGAGGACATCGGCACCAGCAACCGCCTGGTCTACATGCTTGGCTACCCCGGCCTGGGCGCCCGCGAGAAGAGCTGGAGCGCCTTCCAGAACGACCCCGACTGGCAGAAGGCCCGCGCCGCCTCCGAGGAGAACGGCTCCTTGGTCCGCGTCTCCACCCACTCCATCCTCCGCCCCACTCCCTACTCCCCGCACTAACGGCGAGTCGTTTCCGGGCTAACAGAATCCGCTCCCCCTGGTATGAAGAGGGAGCGGATTAACTTGCCAGTGGGATACAATGAAGGTGGAATAACTTAAGGCGGAACCGGGCCAGCAGCCGCAGGAAGACCGGGATTCCATCTGGAGCATACCGCTCGCCCGCAGGGCATTGGCGTCAACACAGTAGGTGCCGCCGGTCTCACCCTGCTGACAATAGATGGGTCGACGACCTTTGTGGTAGTGGCAGACTATCTGAGAGAGAAATTGATCGAACCTCTTGAGGAGCACCGTAGACAGGAGGCGCAACGGCGCGAACAAAGGGCCCGTGCGGAGGGCGAGGCGCGAAACCAGGCCGTGTGGGTCGCCCGGAACGAGCGGCGCCTGGCCGCCGAGACCAGCGGCGATCGCTTTGAAGAAGCACCACCAGGTACATCCTCAACTGAAGGCGAGTGATTGGCCACTATGGACGTACAGAAGCTGCGCGAAGAGATTCCGGTCCTCCAGAACCTGACCTACATGAACACCGGCTGGTCCGGTCCGCCCCCGCGCCGGGCCGCCGAGGCCATGCAGCAGCGCGTTATGCTGGAAGCGGAGCAGGGGCCGACCACCCCTGGCGTCTATGAGAGTGGCCGCGAAATCCAAGAGGAGGCCCGCCGCGCTGCCGCCCGTCTGCTGGGCGCCGACATCGACGAGACGCTGGTCACCCGCAACACCACGGAGGGCCTGAATATTGTTCTCAGCGGTCTCGCTTGGAAGGAAGGTGACGAGATCGTCACCTGTAACCTGGAGCACGGGTCCGTGCTCGCCCCCAGTTACCACATCGCCCAACGCTACGGCGCGAATGTTCAGGTCCTGAACCTCGACCCTCACGACTCCTACGACGCCATCGTCGGCAAGTTCGAGGCGGCTATGAACGAACGTACCCGCCTGATTTTCGTCAGCCACATCGAGTACTCTACCGGCCTGCGAATGCCCGTCGCCGAGCTGTCGAGGGTGGCCCACGCCAACGGCGCGGAGATCATGCTGGATGGCGCCCAGACCGGCGGCCACATCGCCCTCGACGTTCACCGCGACGGCTTCGACTACTACTCCATTCCCGGCCAGAAGTGGGTGCTGGGCTACGAGGGCGTCGGCGCGCTTTACATCCGCCGCGATCTGATCGAGCAGGTGCATCCGGCACACACCGGAGGCCGCGCCGTGATCCAGGACGGCGAATCGGGCGAACCCGGTAGCTACCGCCTGAACACCTCCAGCATGGACAAGTTCCTCGGCGGTTCGGGCAGCGTTCCGCTGCAGGCGGCGTTCGTCGAAGCCGCGCGCTTCATCGAGAGCGTCGGCGTGCCCGAAATCGAAGCCCGCAACGTATCCCTGGCGGCCCGGTTCAAGGCGCAGCTCGCCGAAATCTCCGCCGTCAACGTCCTGTCGCCCTCGGGGGATGCCGCGGCATCAGGGCTGGTGTCCTTTGTCGTGGCCGGGCAGTCTGCCGATTCCGTGGTGGCTCGGCTGTGGCAGGATCATCGCATCGTGGTTCGTCAGGTCCACTACCCTGAGTCCATACGAACGTCCCTGCACTTCTTCAATACCGAGGAAGAAGTCGACCGCCTCGCCCAGGCCGTAGCCGAGCTCGCCTAACCCAGCGTCCCCGGCGGATATTTCTGAAGCCACCAGCGGGCAATCTCGTCCCGCCGCGCGAACCACACCCCCGGCATCTGCGTCGCGTGCTGTAGGAAGCGCTCCACTGCACGAGACCGGGCCGGGCGCCCGGCTATGCGGCAATGCAGCCCGATCGACATCATCTTTGGGTGGCTGCGCCCCTCCTCATACAGCACATCGAACGTGTCCTTCAGGTACTCGTAGAACGCGCCAACGCTGGACAGCCCGCCCCGCCAGAAGCGCGCGTCGTTGGTCTCCATGCTGTACGGCACCACCGGCCACGGCTGATCGTTTCCGTCCGGTCCCTTGACCGTTGTGTAGTAGGGCAGGTCGTCATTCATACCCATGCTGTCGTAGATGAATCCGCCGTGGTCCACCACCAGCTGACGGGTGTTGAGGCTCGGCCCGTAGCGGGTGAACCAACCCAATGTGCGCTCCCCTGTGGTGCGCTCCAGCGACTCCACGGTGCGGGCTATGGACTCCCGCTCTTCGTCCCGCTCCATTAGGTGATACTCTTCCCAGCGGTAGCCGTGGCCACAGACTTCATGGCCCTCCGCCGGTATCCCCCGCGCCACCTCGGGGTTGCGCTCCAGGGCCAGGGCGCAGCAGAAGAACGTCGACCTCACGTCGTACCGGCGGAACATGTCCATCAGCCGCCAGACACCCACCCGGCTGCCGTACTCGAAGAACGATTCGTTGTTCAGGTCGCGGTCGCCTGCCGGCACCGGCGACGGCACCTCGTTGTTGGTTTCGTGGTGCGGGTCGCCGTCGAGGGTGCTGCGCTCGGCGCCTTCCTCATAGTTCACCACCAGCGATACCGCAATCCGGGCGCCTCCGGGCCACTCGATCTTCGGCGCATTCTTGCCATAGCCTATGAGGTCCCGCTGCATTGTTAGCCTCCAGGGTCAGTATTCCACGCACTTCGGACGCGGGGTGCAAACAGAAACCAATGTGATTCTCATATAATACTCAAAATCCAGGCGACGTCTGTCGCTCCATTTGGTGAATAGTATGCCCATCCCCGCCGACCTCGTGTACGAACTCAAAGCAGCCGCCGACCCCGCCGTCTCCCCCGACGGGTTGCGACTCGTCTACGCCCAGTCATGGGTGGACGGAACCGGTGCGACTGCCGAGGCACGATCCCGCCTGATGATGGCCGACCTGGCCCTGAGAGAATCAGACAACCAGGGTGTGGAGACCGCTTGGGAGTACACCCAGGGTTACATCGATGGCGGCCCCCGATTTTCCCCCGACGGCACTCGGCTGGCTTTTTTGAGGGCGAGGGAGTCCGGGATGCCGCGCCAGGTCTGGGTCATGGGTGCAGGCGGCGGGGAAGCTCGACAGGTTACCAGTGCCCCCAAGGGAGTCTTCGATTTTGCGTGGTCACCGGACGGCGGACGCATTGTTTATTGCGCCGATACAGAACCGGCGGCGGGAGCAGCAGCAGGAAATCAGGCCGTCGGCCCCAGGGTGGTCGAAGTAAATCGCATTCGCTTTCGACACGACCTGCAGGGCTGGAGGGGCGACGCCCACTATCACCTGTTTGTTTCAGATCTGCAATCGGATGCGGTCACCCAGATTACCCGGGGAGACTGGGACGACTTCGGCCCCGTATGGTCGCCTGACGGGACGAAAATCGCCTTCGTTTCCGACCGGCGAGGCGACCGGGACTTTCGTGCCCTGACCGAGGCCTACGTGGTGGAAGCCGACGGCGGAGTGGCCGAGTGTTGGTCGGGTAGCCTCAGCAGTGTCGGCGCCGTCGCGTGGTCACCCGACTCACGGCTTCTGGTCGCGGTCGCCTCCGAGGACCCTGCGGGTATGGTCCTTTGGCAGGGATGGCTCTACATCCTGGATCCAGACAATGCTCCCAGCCGAATTTCCGACGATGACCAGCGTCCAGCCCTCGGAGGCGGGCCGGGCGCCTCCCGTCAGTCCGACATTTGCTGGACGGATGACGGCCGCATCGTGTTCCTCGGCGAGCGCCACGGTGAGAGCTACGTGTACCAGGCGTCTGCGACTGGGGAAGCCCCCCGGCAGCTTTGGGGAGGAGGCCGCTTGGTCGCAGGCCTGTCCCTCGATGGGAACGCCCGGCTGGCAGCGGTGGCGTCCAGTTCCCCTGCCTCTCCGTCGCAAGTCCACGTGATTGACCTATCAACCGGGGGGGCGACTTTAGTTGCTGAACCCAACGCCTCTTTCCTCCGGCGGCAACCCGCGACGTCACTGGAAAAGTTCAGCATCGAACGGGCTGGAGTCAGCATCGAATGCCGTTTGTGGTTTCCACCGTTATTTGATTCCGCAGGCAGCTACCCACTGGTTCTCGACATACACGGTGGTCCAAACGGGGCCTTCTACGATTCGTTCGTGCACTCTCACCAGGCTTTGGCCGGTTCCGGTTACCTCGTGTTGGCAGTGAACCCCCGCGGCTCCTCCACCTACGGAGACGAGTTCATGCGTGCGGTTCTCGACGACTGGGGCGGCGAGGACTACCTGGACCTGATGGCGGCCCTGGACCACGTTTGTCAGCGCGACTACGTGGACGGAGACCGCCTCGGAATCCACGGATACAGCTATGGCGGTTTCATGACCAGTTGGGCCATCGGACATACCAGGCGCTTCGCGGCGGCGGTCATCGGCGCCCCCTGCACCAACCTGTACACCATGTACGGTACCTCGGATATCGGCGTCAGCTTCGGAGAGCCACAATGGGGCGGTTCGGTGATGGACTCCCCGGAAAAGCTGTTGGCCCGCTCGCCCATCTCCTTCGCCAAAGAGGTCAACACCCCGGCCCTGCTGCTTCACGGGGAAGCCGACGCCCGCTGTCCCGTTGCCCAGAGTGAAGAGTACTTCGTAGCTCTGAAGCGCCTCGGAAAGACCGTGGAGTTCGTGCGGTTCCCCAACAGCAACCACCAGTTCCCTCGTACCGGCCACCCAAGGATGAGAGAGGAATACATGGCGCGCATGTTGGCATGGTTCGACGACTGGCTTGCCTGACGCCTGAATCCGTGATATGAGTTGCGCCATTCGCAACATTTGGCAGGATGCAGGCTGTGTGTTGACTGCGAACGGAATACAGAGGCAGGGTATTTTGATTCTCCCTCTCCTGGGGTGAGAGGGAACAACTACAAGACCCTGAGTACAGAAGACCAGGACGATTGCAAAGTGGTGGAGGGAAGTTTATACAGACAGGTAAGTGAGATATGGGAGTGTGCGGATATGGAGGCGGCGGAATCTCTGTTCGGATGTTTGGAACTGGTGCCGGATCCCAGGAGGGCCAGGGGAGTCCGGCATCCCTTTCAGGCCATCCTCCGACTGACCCTGCTGGGCTTGGTTTGTGGTCAGACCACCATGGCCCACATCGCCCTCTTCGCCAAGATGCACTGGCCGGTGCTGAGGGAGCCGTTGGGCTTTGTGCGGGACCATCCGCCCCACGCCACCACCATCTCCCGCACCCTGGCCGGGGTCCCTTATGAGCAGCTGCAGGGCGCCCTAGCGGGATGGGTGGCCCAGGTTGGTGGCGGACCAGGAGGTGCACGCCTCGGTGGACGGCAAATGGGCCAAGCAGTCCGAGGACGTAAGCGGCAATCCTCTGGTGATGGTGAACGTACTGGCCCATGACCTGAAGCTGTGCCTGGCCCAGTGGCCGGCATCGGAGAAACGGTACGAACCCGGGGTGTTGCGGGAACAGCTGGGGCAACTGTTCGAGCGCTATCCCGGCCTGAGGCTGCTGACCATGGACGCTCTCTATGCGGAGCGGGACCTGTGCCAGGCCATCGTGAGCCACGGACGGGACTACCTGGTGCGCATTAAGGGGAACCAACCCCAGGTGCTGGCGGCATTGGAGAGGGATTTGCTGGGGAGGGACCGGTGGAGCCCGAGGCGCAGAGCGTGGAAAAAAAGCGGGCGTGATCGAGAAACGGCGCATCTGGACCGATGAGGCATTGGCCGGCTATATCCGGGATGAGTTGGGCTTTCCAGGAGTGAGGCAGGGTGTGATGTTGGAGAAGGAGAGGGTGGACATAGCCACCGGGGAGGTGAGCCGGGAGCGCTGGTATCTGCTGACCAGCCTGAGTTCCCTGCGCTGTGCACCCAAAGAACTCCTTCAAGTGATCCGCAACCACTGGAGCGTTGAGAACAGCCTGCATCACGTTAAAGACCGCAGTTGGGACGAGGACGTCCACACGCTGCGCCGTCCGGGTCTGGGCGAGGTATACGCCAGCCTGGTCAACACAGCGCTGAACGCCCTGCGCCTGGAGGGATGGTTTCCCCTACAGATGTCCATGCCCCTGCGAGCCAAGACCTGCGCCTTCCGCCCAACCCAGACCATCGCCCGCCTCCGCGGCCAAGTCTCCTGACTTTGCAATCATCCTGTACAGAAGACAATTTGGTTGACTCATTAGGGGCGGTGATATAGCACTCCTGAGTCCCACCAAGTCTCCTGGTAATCAACTTGGTGTTCAACCTTGGTAGTGAAGCGGTCAATAAGCGGAGGTGTCCACCCGATGTTAGGCAACCTGAGAACCCGAGTCATTCTAACCATAGTCGCCATCCTCTCCCTGGCAGTGATTGCAGCCTGCGGCGGATCGGCCACAGAGGAACCTACGGCGGCCCCGACAACTCCGCCTGAACCAACTGCTGCGCCCACGACTGCGTCCACGGTCGAGGAGGCCCCGGCGGCGAGCGGTGACCCCACCGCCACCCCCTATGCCTTCGCGGCAAGGTCAGAGATCTTGGAAGAACTGGATGAGCGATATCCTTGGCCTCCCATGGAACCGCCTTGGCCTCCGCAGCGTGGCGGAGTGGCCCACCTGACCATGAGCCCAATCCCTGACTTGGATCCCAACAGGGCCCGGAACAATGAAAACCTGGCACAGTACGATGCCCTTTTGGAGTGGGAATCTACTTGGTGGTTCCCGGAGGTTCACACCACTCCCACCATCCGGCCCAACATCGTCATCAGTTGGGAGGCCGTGGACCCGAGCACTTGGGACTTCAAGATCGACCCCGACGCCCGTTTCCACGATATTGCTCCAATGAACGGAAGGGCAGTCACCGCTGAGGACGTCAAGTTCTCCTTCGACCTGCTCAGTTTGGTTCCTCAATATACGGCCACGGCATCGGTGGAGAGCGTCGAGGTGATCGACGACGAGACAGCTCGTTTCCACCTCAAGCTGCCGCTGGCGAACTTCCCGCCGCTGTACACCAACGGCTCCACGCCGCCGGTGGTGGCCAAGGAAGCGCACGAATTAGAGGGCGGGCTGCACGATAACCCGGGCGGCACCGGCGCATTCCTTCTGAAAGAGTTCTCCGCCGGCGAGGGAATGCTTTTCGAGGCAACCGACGATTACCACCTGGAAATCAAGGGAGAAAAGTTGCCGTTCCTTGATGCGGTGCGGTACGTGTTCACCCGCGACCCGGCAACCCAGGTTGCCCTGTATCGGGCGGAGCAGATCGACCTTCTGCGCATCAGTTCCTTCGACGTCCTTGAGCAGGTCCTTGACTCGGTTCCCGAATCCCAGCTCTACCGGATCCCCTCGTTTGGCTGGGGCGACCATGGTGTCTTCTTGAATTTGGATAAGCCGCCCTTCGACGACGTCAACGTCCGGCGGGCCATGTCAATGGCCATCAACCGCGATATCATTGCCGACGTCATTAACGCAGGCGACGCCACTCCTTACGGCCCCATGCCCTGGGCAGTGGGCGGTTACACTGACATCGCCGATTACAACGTGGAAAACCTGGGAGAGTGGTACCAATATAATCCCGAGAGGGCTAAGGAATTGCTGGCTGAAGCCGGGTACCCGGACGGATTTGAGGTCGAGATCGAGTGGGGCGAGCTCTCCGGTTTCACTTTCGGCGACACCGCGGTCCTTCTGGAGAAGATGTGGGAGGACATCGGGCTCGATGCCACCATCAAGCAGAGCGAGTACGCCACGTGGTGGTCCAAGAGCAAATGCGGAGAGCCGATGAACGATAGCCTCATTGGTCTCAGCCCATACGGCTCCGGCCCCACAGCCTACGACTGGCTGTATCTCCCATATCACTCGGAGTCCAGCGTCAACTGCCCGCACATTCAGGATGACCACATAGACGCGATGCTGGACGAATGGGTCAGCGCCGAGGAGGCCCGGCAGATTGAGATTCAGTCGGAGCTCTGGGACTACCTGACCGACCAGGTCTATCGCCTGACCACCATAGTCCCGCCGCACTACAGGCTGACCCAGGAGTACATGCATGCCGGAGACAACCCGTACTGCTGGTTCACCGGGTACTGTTCCTACGAGGTCAAGTCGGCCTGGTTGACCGATGGCGCTCCCGAGCGTTCCTTCGACAAGTTCGCCGAGTAGGGGCACCCCAAGGTATCCAAACTAAAGGTACGCACGGCCAGACGTTCCGCAGATTCTAAGCCTGCGGAACGCTCTGCCGTGTCTGCCAATGGCCCGGAGAACTTGGCTGAGCTCCGGCCCATGCCATAGTCCCCTCCTGACATTGGACAAGTCCGACAAATCTGAATCTCAAACTGCTGAAGCCCTTTAGCGCGTATGCGGCAATACATCTTACGAAGAGTCTTCATGGCCATAGTCGTTCTGTGGCTGGTTCACCTGCTGGTGTTCTCCATGGTTCGGGCCTTCCCGGGCGACGTGGTGATGATGCGCTTGGCCGCGGACGCCACCATGACCAAGGAGTCGTACGACAGGGCCCGGCAGGAGTTGGGAATCGACCGTCCCTTCTTCGTTCAGTACGGGGACACCATGGCTGACATGTTTCGCGGGGACTTGGGAGACTCGCTGCTGAGCGGCAGGCCGGTCAGCAGCGAGCTGGGCGACAGGGTCTGGCTGACCCTGCACTTGGCGATTATGTCGCTGATTATCGCCTTGGTCATTGCCATCCCCATTGGCATTCTTTCCGCCATTCGGCAGGACACGCTGGCCGACTATGGCGGCCGGATGTTCTCCATCCTGGGGTTGTCTCTGCCGGATTTCTGGACCGGCGTGGTTGCCGTCCTCATCTTGTCCCTATGGTTCCACTGGCTGCCTCCGCGCGGCTTCGAGGAAATCTGGATTGACCCTGTCAAAGTATTTCAGCAGCTCGGCATCCCGGCGCTGATCATCGGGTTCAGGTTCTCCGCCATCATAATGCGCATGACCCGGTCGTCCATGCTGGAGGTCCTGCGTGAGGACTACATACGCACGGCTTGGTCCAAGGGACTGTCCGAGCAACGTATCATCATTGGTCACGCCCTGAAGAACTCCTTCATCCCAGTCGTCACACTGGTGGGACAACAGTTTTCCATTTTGCTGGGCGGAACCGTCATTATCGAGACCATTTTCCTCCTGCCGGGTGTGGGGAACATGACTCTCGACGCGGTCATATTCCGGGACTACACCCTCGTCCAGGGGGCGGTCATATTCTTTGGCGGGATCATGGTGTTGATGAACCTCCTGGTCGACATCTCCTACGCATGGTTCGACCCGCGGATACGATATGGCTAGAGTAACCGACCCTCTGCAAATCGAATCTGCACCGTCAAACCTGAGGGAGCAGGCATCTCTTAGGCTGAAGCGACAAGTAGCGACCCTGAAGAAGTTTGCCGTCTCCAAGCCCTTGGGGGCTATCGGCGCGGTAATCGTGGTGATCATCGTGCTGGCGGCGATTTTCGCCCCGGTTGTATCTCCTTACGACCCCTACGATTCCAACCTAAACGAGGTGGGACTCCCGGTGCGGCTGGAGGGACCCAGTTGGTCCTTCCCGTTGGGCACCGACGCTATCGGGCGCGATGTGTTCAGCCGCATCATTTACGGCTCGAGGGTATCGTTGCTCGTCGGCTTGGGGGCGGTGGCGCTCGGCACAGTGTTTGGGACCTTTGTTGGCTTGGTGTCCGGCTACTTTGTCGGCAAAGTAGACCAGGTCCTGCAGCGAGTTGTTGACACCCTGATGGCGATACCGGCCATTGTGCTGGCCTTGGCCGTTATTACCATGCTGCAGCCGGGTCTTTTCAACATCATCCTCGTAATAGCAATTGTCATAGCGCCGGGAACGTCCCGGGTGGTGCGCGGCACGGTGCTGGCTATCAAAGAGAACGTGTACATCGAGGCTGCCCGCTCCATCGGGGCCGGCGGACCCCGCATCGTGTTGCGGCACATCCTGCCCAACGTCGTCGCGCCCATCATCGTCATCGCGTCCATCTGGGTCGGTAACGCCATCGTCATCGAGGCCGCCCTGAGCTACCTGGGCCTCGGCACACCTCCGCCGACCCCGACGTGGGGCGGGATGCTGGCCCTGGAGGGCAGGCGCCACCTCGAGAACGCCCCGTGGCTGGCACTGGCCCCAGGAGCAGCCATCAGCATCGCCGTGCTCGCCGTTAACATGCTGGGCGACGCCCTCCGCGACGTCCTCGACCCCCGCCTCCGCAACCGCTAGACAGGGGCTTGGACCCAGGCTGCGGTTTCCCCTCTCAGGGCCCGAGCAACGAACGCTGCCCTCTGTTCCCCAACACGCACGCCTTGCCCGTAGCCCGTAAGAGAAAGGCCGCGCCGACAGGCGGCGCCGGTTGCCGTTTGACTGGCATTGGCACGGACTCGCTATTACGAATTGCAATTATAAATGTACAAGATACTATTATAATTTAGCTAAATATATGAACGTCACAGCATATAGATTGACTATTCAGGAATGGTCATGTAGCATTCCTGAAATTCCCCTGCTGCCGCTGGAATCTGGTGGTCGGGAAGCGGAGGTACCCCATCAATGTTACCCAGTTTCAAGTTTCGCATGGTTTTCACTATCGGAGTGATATTCGCTTTGGCCGTGCTGGCTGCCTGCGGCGGTTCTGCCACTGAGGAGGCTGTTGCCACCGAACCGCCCGCGGCCCAGGCTACAGAAGAGACCGCGTCTGAATCGACATCCGCTGAGCCGACTGAGGCTGCAGCACCGGTAGCTTCTGTGGAGGCTGTAGCCACTGCCGGTGGCGATGACTCTCATTACAGTGAAGCTGCAAAGATAGTGATATCCGGTGGGGGCCTGGCCCTCGCAGAGGCCAACGACGAAAAGCCGAGGTATGGCGGTAAGTTCCTGAGTTCCGGCCCGGAGCTCATCCCGTCCGCCGATATGCACCAGACGTCCTTCGGTGGTGTGTACACCATCACCGCTCCCATCTACAACGGATTGCTGGCCACCAGCCCTTACGACCCGTTGGCCCTGGAGCTCATTCCCGACTTGGCCACCTCTTGGGAAATTGCAGACGAGGGAGCCACGATCACTTTCCATTTGGCGGAAAACGTTACCTGGCACGACGGCGCACCATTCTCCTCGGAAGACGTCAAGTACACCATTGAACGGATAATGTTCCCTCCAGAAGGGATGGTGAGCCCCCGTAAGGAAACCTTGAAATCGCTGATCGAGAGTGTCGACACCCCGGATGCGAACACCGTTGTGATTAACGGCAAGGGGCCGTCGCCATTGGTGCTGTCCGTTTTCTCCAATGGGTGGCAAGGGATCATACCCAAGCACATCGTGGAGCCGGATCCGGTGAACGCCCTTAAGACAACTGGCGTCGGCACCGGGCCATTCAAACTCAGAAGTGAACCCGACACCCTCCTTTGGGAGTACGAGCGAAACCAGGACTACTTCAAGGATGACACCCCGTACCTGGATGAGATCGATTACAACATCATCCTGGACCAGCAGGTGCGGTCTACGGCAATCCTGACCAAGCGCACCTTCTGGAATGAGTCTGCTCCTCACCCGACTTTGACCGACGAGCAGGCCCAGGCTCTGAAGAGCCAGGAAGACGACATCATCATCTCCAACGCCACCATCCTGACGGAGTCCCACCTGGCCCTGATGACCGAGAATGCGCCCTTCGACGACATCAGGGTTCGGCAGGCCATCAGCGAGGCCATCGACCGGGCTGGCATCTCCGAACTGGCGGGACAGAAAGGCACCGTCGGTACAGGCAACTTCCCGCTGGGCCCTTGGGCCCTCCCGCCGGAAAGGCAGGAGCAGCTCATCGGTTACGGTCCGGATATGGAAGTACGACGGGAAAATGCCAGGCGACTGCTGGCCGAATACGAGGCTGAGAATGGCACCATTGATTGGAACTCGATGAAGCTGCAGTGCTCCACCAACATCGCCTTCAGCATCGAGTACTGCCAGATCATCCAGCCTATGCTCAAAGAGGTCGGCATAGATATCGTGCTGGATCCCGCCGACGTTTCCCAGACCAGGGGCAATGAGGTCTCCGGCAACTTCGACATGTCACTCTTGGGTGCGGGCCTGGACTTCGACGATCCCACGGACACGTTCGGGCAGCTGTACATCACCGACGGTGGACGGTGGTACCAGCGCCGGTCCATACCCGAACTGGACGACCTGTACGAGGCTCAGAAATTTGAGCCGGACTTTGAAAAGCGCCAACAGTTGACCTGGGATATGGACGAGATCGCCATGAACGACGCCTCGTACATGATCATGCACTGGTTCCTGATCAACCACGCCAGGTGGAACTTCGTCAAAGGCTGGACGGCATCGGCCAACATCCGAAGCACCAACGCAAGGATGGAGTACGTCTGGCTGGACTTCCCCGAGTTGCCACACTCCAGGCCGTAGCAGCGGCGCATATTCACGCACCTTCCGGTTCCTCCGGCAACGGCCAACCCGCCCTGCCGGGGGAACAGCTCAATTCCCAGGTATCTGGTAAAGCATGAAGCAGTACATTGTCCGGCGGTTCCTGCTGGCGATCCCCACCCTGGTTGGCGTGTCGCTGATCATCTTCATCATCATGGCCGTGGTCCCCGGCGACGTTGCGGTTGCCATCCTGGGGGATACCGCCAACGAGAGGACGGTGGCGGAGCTCCGGGAGCAGCTGGGGTTGAACGCCCCTCTCTATGAGCGGTACTGGAACTGGATATCCGGGATGTTCAGCGGCGACCTGGGCTACTCAGTGTTCCTGGGTGGCAGGCCCATTGCTGAGCTGATGATCGAGCACTTCCCGGTGACCCTGAACCTGGCCGTATATACGATGATTATTGCGGTGGTGCTGGCGGTGCCGCTGGGCACTATCAGCGCCATCCGGCACAACTCCATGATCGACTACTTCCTCCGGGTGTTCAGCATCATCGGGCTCTCCGTTCCCGTGTTCTGGCTGGGCATCATGATCGTCCTGTTCCTGGCCAAGACGTTCGCGTGGCAGCCGGAGCTGTCTTGGGTCAGTCCCTTCGAAAACCCGTGGGGCAACATCAAGCAGATGATCTGGCCATCTGTAACGCTGGGTTACTTCCAGGTGGCTTTCATCGCCCGCATGACCCGTTCCTCGCTGCTGGAGGTGATCCAGGAGGACTACATGCGGACGGCGAGATCCAAGGGGCTGAGCGAGAGTACAGTCACCGTCCGGCATGGACTCCGGAACGCGATCATCCCTATCGTCACCATCGGCGGCCTGCAGTTTGTCGCGCTGCTGGGAGGCGTGGTGGTCACCGAGAGGGTGTTCAACCTGGCCGGCTGGGGGACGCTGCTGATTACCGGGGTGTCCAACCGGGACTTCCCGCTGGTACAGACCATTATCCTGATCTTCGCCGGTATCGTGATCATGGCCAACCTGCTGACAGACATGCTGTACGCATGGCTGGACCCCAGGATCCGGTACCAGTAACGCCGAGCGTCAAGCACCTATGGCACTTGTTGACAACACACAAACCACCGACCTTGCCGCCGATCTGGCACCGAGGCGGTTGTCCAAATTCATGAGGGGAGTGGCCCACTTTTACCGGCGGTCGCCGCTGGGTACAGTGGGCATCGGTATCATCCTCTTTCTCGCCTTATTGGCGGTGGCCGGTCCATTTGTGGCTCCCCACGACCCGCTGGAGCTGGGTGTGACGGGGAAGTATTCGAACCCTGGCTGGGGGGAGTACCTGCTGGGAGGAGACAACTTCGGCCGGGACGTTCTGAGCCGTATCCTGCACGGCGCCTGGCGCTCGCTGGTTGTGGGCGTCATCGCCTCCGTGGCCGGCACGCTGGTAGGTGGGGTACTGGGGCTGGTCAGCGGCTACTACGGCGGCAAGACCGACGCGATAATGCAGCGGTTCGTGGACATCCTGATGGCCTTCCCGGTCATCATCCTGGCGTTGGCGCTGCTGACCGCGCTGGACCGGTCGATGAACACCCTAATCGTCGCCATCGCGGTGCCTTTCATCCCGTATGGTGCGCGAGTTGTCCGGGCGAGCACGCTGGTACTCAAGGAGACCCAGTACGCGGAGGCGGCCCGGGCCATTGGCGCCAACGACATACGCATCATTGCGAAGCACATCGCCCCCGGTTGCTTTGCCCCGTACATCGTGGTGGCCACCGGGCTGGTGGGCGTGGCGATCATCACGGAGAGCGCCCTGGGGTTCCTGGGGCTGGGCATCCCGCCGCCCACACCCACGTGGGGGGAGATGCTGTCGAACGCCCTGACCAACCTGCTGTTCGCGCCATACCTGGCGGTAACTCCCGGTGTCTTCATTACGCTGGCGGTGTTCTCCTTCAGCGTGCTGGGGGACTCCCTCCGGGACGTCCTGGACCCCCGCCTGCGGGGCCGTATCTAGGGCCGCGAGGGGCTGGGGACACCGCCAGCTCACTCCACGTACTTGGCACTCTTGGGCCGAGCCTTCCCGCCGTGAACGGAAGGCTCGGCGCACCATTTTTGGGCGATGGAGATTTAGGTCAGTTTGATGTCTCCGCGGCCCGATCTTCCTGTTCGGCGACGATAACGTCAACATTTCGGGGATTCAAAAGGCGCCAACGCTGACCTAGCTGTTCCAAGTCACCCTCAATCGAAATCGGAACCTGCTCCACATTTGCTTGACTGGCACGGTTGTAGTCGGATTCACTAAGAACTACCGATACAGATTGAACCCTCCCGTCGATGCTTGCATGTAGCGTGACGGTTCCGTCGGTGTCGCTATAGTCTCGCCTAAGCATTCGAACAGCGCCGAAGAGCTTAATGTCCAAGCGGGGTTCGCGACTGCGGTAGATTTTTTCTGCCTCCCTCAGGATGGAGGTATCTTCATTGGCAAATTGCACTTGGTTCCTGTGAACCTGCAATGGACGAGTCCGTGCCCAGGTGGTGCTCACGTCCACAGAAGCGAATGGTTCAATTACTTTTACTAACGCCTCGCACAGATTGGCACTGGCCCCTTCTGACACAGCTTCCTTGAACGCTCCTGTGTCGCCACCCATGGTCCTGGATGTTGCTGTGCGAGTTGCCGACAAGGCCTGCGCCAAACGACTCGAGATTTGACGTTCCATTGGCTCGTCATCCGGTTCCATGCCCTCTAGGGTTAACTGCACACGTGGGGGGACAACAGGAGAAAGGATGGCTACCACGAAACTGCCATTTTCGGTCTGGCCGAGACGAGCTCGACGCATAAAGTCATTTGCCTCTCTATTGGCGCCGGCTCGGTAGACCGGACGGGGATCCAGAAGGGAGCACGCTGCCGCAAGGACCATGTCGCGGGCGCCGTTGACCAAGTCAACTCCTTGACCCAAGTCGATGGTTCGATCATTGTCGCCGTTGTTGGCCTTCACACGGACTACATCCCGGTCAGCCACAGCCAAGTCGTTATACAGTTCGACTTCATCCACCTCGGCCACTTGGGCAAAGATGGAGATGAGCCGAGCTACGACCTGGGCGTAGTCGCCCAAACGCTGTGTCCGGGGAATTACTATCTCGGGCAATTGCACACCGGCATAAACGTCGGAGTAATCTCCGTACTCCTCTGTTTTCGACCAGCCCGCAAAGCGGGCGTAGGCTGACAACGACAGCGGAGAAACAGCGCGCAAGACTTTAGGATCATGCAAATTTGTAGTCACCGTATCCTCCCACTTCTCGTTTGTTGCATCAGGGCTTGCAGGGCTGGAACATCGAACAAGTTTTGCTCCGGGATTGGAACGGTAACCGATTGGGCGTTGTCACTCTCGTCCCGGCCGGCAAAGTTGGCCCAATAGGCGCAGCGTCTCAGGATAAGCTCATCGTGCGTAACTGTCATCCACTGGCTTTCATCCCGCGGCAAATCAAGCACTACCAAGAGACGAGGGGTTGCGGTGGCCAAGCATAGGAGGTTGTGATTCCGACTAGGTAAACGAAAGTGAAACGCTCCATCCCTAGGAGCACCCAGATTGATGGTGGCCTTAAGTTGCAGGTCGAGCGACACCCGCATTGCTCCTCCGGCTTGGATGCTTAAGTCAATACCGTCCCTGTCCAAATCGCGTTCCGCGGTGGAATACCCAGCACGGGCGGCGATTGCTTGAACATAGACCATAGAGAGGCGTTCTTCCTGATCGTATGTACTGAGTAGCGCGTCCGTCAAAATCCTAGCTTGCCCGCTCAACAACATTGTGGGTATTGTGGACGGGAATTTAACAGATATGAAACTTCCCAACAACGGCGCGTCATAAGCACTGCTCTTGAGTATTGCGGCTGCGTACTCAAATGGGTTCCTCTGTTGTTCCTGCATGCTTTTTCTTAATCCCTCTCCTGTGGGGTGTTGCCCCAGGGGACGTCTGGTAGGTTGCGGGTTCGGCGGACTTCGTTGATGGTTAGGACGCCGCGGTCGAGGAGTTGGGTTTCGCGGGTGGTTCGGGCGTTTTCGTCCTCGGCGAGGGCCTCGATGCTTGAGAGGTCGAACTGCATTTCGAGGTTTTCGTAGCCGAGCATCGGGAGCAGCTTGCGGGTGACCTGTCCGGCGAGGAAGGTCATCTCGGGGACCATGGTGTTGCGCCAGAAGAAACGCTCGGCGGCGTTGACGTTGGAGAAGGTGGCGCGCTCTAGGTCGGACAGCAGCGGGCGGGGGACGCCGTAGGCGCGGCTGACCTCCTCGAGGCTCCAGCGCAGGCCCTGGATAAAGTCCATTTCCCGGTGGCTCAAGCCCAGGGTCTTGATGTCGCGGACGAAGCTGGCCACGGCGGGACGGCGGGCGTTGGCCGGGCCGCGGTAGCGGGCCTCCCAGCGGCGGTAGAAATCATCGACCTCGCTGTCGTTCATGTACTCATTGGTCAGCATCACGAAATCGGGCTGCGCCGAGTTGCGCAGGAAGTTGCGGTTGAAACGCAGGCCGTCGCGGCCCATGTCCACGGCCATCCGCGCTGGGGCCACCGGCGACAGGCCCGCGTACTCCTCCAGCGGGTTGAAGTAGCGGAACCACACCACCTCGTCGGGGGTGAGCGCGACCATGCGGCTGCGCCCGTGGTAGACGAAGCCGCGGATGTACTCGTCGCGATCGGGCACGATGGACATGCGGTCGGGGCGGAGCGGCCAAAGCTCGCGGTTACCATCGGCGTCGCGGTCGAGCATCCAGTATGCGGAGCCCCACAGGTTCAGGTAGATCTCGGTGGCGCGCCACAGGTCGGCGGACGTGTACCAGCGGTTGACCCGATCGAGGAGCTGCTGCGCCGGGTGCGCGGGTCCGACGGGAAGGCGCTGGCTGCCGGCCTCCGACTCGGTGCGGCGATAGACCACCACCGGCGGGCGGGTCAGCGCGTCGGCCCGGACCTTGATGGCGGCGTAGACCGGGGTGCTGGTGGCGTAGTACTCGCCGTACTCGGTGCGGTTCCAGCCTCCGCCCGCGCCGTCCAGGGCCGGGAAACCGTCCATGTCGGCTCTGGCGACGCCGCCTGCCTTGGCCCGCACGGGCGTCGCGGTTTCACGGTCAAGGCGATTGCGCCACGGGAGGCGCAGCGCCAGTTTCTGCATCATTTGGAAGACCTCGTTTTCTATTTTTCCGGTCAGATCCGGTCAAATCCGCACCTGGGGAGTAACAGGGCCTTTTGATTCTCCCTCTCCATTGAGGGAGAGGGAACTTTGGACCCTCCACTTCTGGGAGTATTAACTGTTGGCGAGGGGGACGGCTGCGAGGGAGACCTTCTTGCCGGGTGGGAAGATCTTTTCGAGGATTTCCCTGGGGTCGGGGAAGTTGCCGTATGTTCGGCAGTCCTTGATGTAAGTGTGGAGGGCGGTGAAAGTTTGCAGGCGGAAGCCAGCTTCAGCGAACTTGCGGACGCAGGACAGGGGGTCGGGGACAGGCTGGTTTTTGGCGACAGCGATGTTCCAGAGCTCGGTGATCTGGTCGGCGACGGGTTTGGCCCGGTACATGGCGAGTTGGCGGGCGCATTTGCGCTCGAGGGCTTCTATCTGACGGCGGATGGTGGCGAGTGAGATTCCTTCGCTGAACATAATTGCTGCTCCTAACGCATGCGGTTATTGCCTGGCCTTGGTTGTGCTGGCGGGATTTCACCCTCACCCCAGCCCTCTCCCTCAAGGGAGAGGGAGATTGGATGCCTCTTGTCGGGATTAGGCCCTCACCCAGCGTACGCCCTCAAGGGAGAGGGAGTTTGGATTTGAGGGGGACAAATTTTGTTAATCCACTCATTTCCACTCATTTCCGCTCATTTTCTCCATTGGCGACCGGACTGCCGTGGGCCTACGCCGGGGTGACGGGGTCAGGTCCATAGCTTTACCCTTTTACCGGTGTCCAGGAAAGAGAGCATCAGGGCGTCGGCCTTGTCGGGGGATGGGAGGCCGCGCTTGCGGATTTCGTCTTTGCCTTCGATCTTGATGCGGCCCTGGGAATCGTATCTGTAGCGCAGGGTTGCAAGCTGGCTGATCAATTCGTTGTCGCTGGGAATGGTGATAAACCCCGACGCGAACCGCTCGGCCAAGGTCCAGTAGCCTTCGGCCCGGAGGTTGGCGTACACCTTGTCCTGGCGGGCGCGGTGGCCCACGTTGATACCGCGGACCGGGTGGCCGAGCTCCCGGAGGCGGTCGACGACGCCGGCGCCGATTCCGATCTCGTCGATGAGGACGTGGTCTGGGTTGTGCTCGCGGATGGCGGCGGCGACCCTGCCGGCGAGCTGCATGGTGTCCTGCTGGTGGAGGGCCTGGATCTCCTCGACGGAATCGTCGCGTCGCAGCAGGATGACGCTGCTGTCGGGGCCGAAGCGGGCGACGTCGACGGCGATGACGACGTCCCCGGTGGAGCGTCTTTCCGATGCCAAGATAGTGTCATCGCCGATGGTCCAGGACACCGCGTCGACGATATGGTTTACCGCGGCCTCGATGTGGCTGAGGCTGATGAGGGTGTCATCGCCCTGGTTCGGGAACTCACCAAGGACACGGGAGCGGTACACCGGCTTGTTCTCCCCCCAGACATTGCGGCGCTCTTCGACCCACTTTGACGTGGTCAGGCCGGGAATGACGACCCGGCCGGCTCGCACGTTGGGGCTGTCGAGGGCGGAGATGGTAATGGGGCAATAGATCTCGCGCTCCTCGTAGAAGGCCCGCCGGAAGGCCCCGTCCATGGTGGTGGGGTTGCCGATGAGCAGCAGCAGCGGATCGGCGGAGGTCATCACGGACTCGATGGCCTCGTAGATGTCTTCGCTGATGCCCTCGGCCTCGTCGACCACTATGAACATGCTGGGGCTGGGGAAACCCTGGAACTGGTCGGCGTTTTCGGCCGACAGGCCCATGGCATACCGGCCGTCGGAAAACTCCCAGCGGGTGTCCAGCATCTTGCCGCCGAGCGTTTCGGCCACCGGGCGGTAGAGGCGGTGGAGCTGGCGCCAGAGGATGTGGCGGACCTGCCGGAAGGTGGGCGCCGTGCTGAGGGTGATTGCGTTGCCGGGGTGGGAGTGCATGAACCACAGCACGGCCACGGCGGCGCAGAAGCCCTTGCCGAGCCCGTTTCCCGACTTTATTTACGGCGACGCGCCGGTTATTGGTGAGGGCGGTCAGCACCTCCTCCTGTTTGTCCCACAGCCGCACGTTCAGTACGTCGTGGGCGAAGGCGACGGGAGACAGCAGCGGGGAGCGAATGCCCCGCTGCGTGTCATCTCCCCGCTGGGTGTCATGTGGTTGCTGCGCCTCCTTGTTGCGCTGCCCCGGCCCGACCACGGCCTGCCGGAGGACGAGGGTGCGGCCGCGGTCTAGAGACTTCCACCGGAATTGCCCGCCGAATAGCCCGGTGCCATGGCGGTGTTGCGCGACTGCGGCGTGGACGGCCTCGGCGGGCTGAACAGGTAGCCGCATTCCAGGCAGCGAAAGACGTGGTTGTCGTCCTCCCTTCTCTTGCTCAGGCGCAATATTCTTGACGATAGGCAGCGTCGGCATTCAGATCTACTCAACTTTCACTCTTCCTATGCTTGGTGGCCACAGGGAGACAGGCTCTTATTCATTAGTACATATGTACTATTACAATATTAGACTACGATATGTCCTGCGTTTTGGCAAGTGCCGGGTGTCAGCAGGCGCGCATATTGGTTGACGAATTTGGGGGGCTGGGGTAGGCTTTGGCCGATAGATCGTTAAGCTTCGCGACCCCTGCGCAGCGTCAAAAGGAGACGGCCATGACCCAGCAGGCCCAGCACGACACCGAATCGGCCCTCACCCCGGAAGTCCGCGCCATGATCGGAGTGGAGGGGGACGTTGTCGAATCGTGGGGCTACGTTGACGAGGAATACCTGCGGCGGTTCACGCAGGCGGTGATGGACCCCGACCCGCGGTACTGGGACAAAGAGTTCGCCGAGGGCACCCGTTTCGGCGGCGTCATCGCCCCGCCGATCATGGTCAGCTACATGGTGGGCCGCCACCGCCCCGAGCAGGAGGACCCCATCACCCGCGCCTTCAATGAGAATCCCGAGTCGGACGGCATCGGCAGCGTGGAGCGCCCCGGCGCGTTGCCTCATGTGCCGACCAACCTGGTACGGGTGCTCAATGCAGGCAATGAGCTGGAAATTTACAAGTACCCCAGCATTGGGGACAAGATATTCTTCCAGAACCGGTACTCGGACATCCGCGAACGCTCCGGGCGCGACGGGCGGGCCTTCCTGATCATCACCGTCGAGACCAGCTACAAGAACCAGGACGGCGACCTGCTTTGCATCACCCGCCAGTCCTCCATCCGGCGCTAGACTGACCTCGCACTTGCCGCTTCCTCCGGGAGAGGGTCGGGATGAGGGCGCATCCAGCCGCTGACACAAAATCCCCCAGAGGGAGGGTCAGGGTGGGGGTGAATCCCCCGCAACAGCTCACGTAGAGAGAATAAATATGAGCGCAAAACTGGAAGAATTGCTCGAGATGCCGGCGGAAAAGATTCTCGAACATAATGAGAAGCCCTCGGCCGAGCAGTTGCGCAACAAGAAGCAAACCTACTTCGAGGACGTGGACGTGGGCGACGAGCTGCCCAAGTACATCTACGCCCCAACGCCCACGCACCTGTTCCGGTGGAGCGCCGCCATAGAGAACTTCCACCGGATTCATTACGATCTGGATTTTGGGCTGAACCACGACAGGAACCCCAGCCTGCTGGTCCACGGCTCGTGGAAGCAGAGCGTGGTGCCACAGTATCTTAAGGACTGGACGCTGCCCAGCGGCTGGCCGTGGAAAGCGCAGTTTGAGCACCGCGCCATGCTGGTTCCCGGCGACGTGCTGATCATGTGGGGCCGCATCACGGGCAAGCAGGAAAAGGGGGGCATGGGCCTCATCGACCTGGAGATCGGCATGAAGACGCAGGACGGCATCGAGAGCATGCCCGGCACCGCCACGGTCGCGCTACCCCTGCGAGACGGCCCGCCGATCCCCTACCCGTTCGTGCCGCCGCAGGACTAGAGTCAATTCCCTCCCCCTCTCTCTGGAGGAGCAAGAACAACCCCCTCCACACGGGGGAGCAAAAACAAAATCCCCTCTCCCTCTGGGAGAGGGTCAGGGTGGGGGCATTACCCCCGGTGCCCTAAGCGAACAATCCGGCCTTAAAGAGGTAAACGCCGTATGGCCAGGTTTCTAGCCACGCATACCATCGAGGGACTGACCGAGGAGCAAATCCGGGACAAGCTTGGCGCCTACACCGGCGGCGTCAGCAAGTGGCGCCCCGACCGCCGCACCACGATCCTGAAGGTCTACGCCGACACTTCCCAGGGCAAGCTCTTCACCGAGTGCGAGGCCGTGGAGCAGTCGCATTTCGAGGACTGGATGAAGATGGCTGGCTGGCCCGCCGATGCGGTCCACCAGATTGACCTGATCTTTCAAACCGGAGACATGTGGCGGGTGTGAGCCACTCCGGGCGCAACCAGACGGCAAAAATGCAGCGGGCGTCCTGTTCAAAGGGCGCCCGCTTCTTGCTGTGTTCTCCTGGCAGCCTGGACTACGGTTCGGGGTGCCGCAGCTGTTCTTCCAGTTGGAACAGCGCCTGCTGGCGGCGTCCGCCCTCGCGTTCGCGCTGTCTCTGACGCAGCGTCTCCAGCTTCTCGCGTTGCTCCTCGGTCTGCCACGGCGGGTTCTCAACCACGGCGATTTTCTTGCTCCATGGCAGTCCGGTGCCCTCAGATCTTTTCTCCACGTAGACCGGACCCAGGCGGTCGATGACCAGGCGCAGGCTGGTGGCCGGCTGGCGTCTCCCGTCCTCCAGGTAGCCGTCCACCACTTGCCGTTCCAGCACCACCCCGTCCGGGTCGGTGATGGTCATCTCGTACTCTTGCGGATTGCCCCTGTCCTGGTCCAGCCAGGGGGACTCGAACTGCTCGGCGGGTTTGAAAGTTTCGACGAAATGCTGGTGCGGAAGGTACTGTACCTTGTCCTCCTCGAGGCCGGTGCTGGTGTTTTCCAGGACCACCTGGTAGGGCAGGCGCGTCGGCACCTGGTGGAAGTTGTCACCCGACGGGAAATAGCAGGCCCCCATGCTGACGGCGGTCAGCTCCGGGTCGGCCACGCCCCCGATAAGGTCGCTGGCCAGCATCACCCTGGTGTCGCCGAACCAGCGGGACAGGTGCTCCCTGAAAAAGGGCGAACGGGTGGGCCCGCCAAACATTATCACGCCGTCAACGTCCCGCGCCATGTCCGAGTAGTTGCGCTGCCAGACGAAGCGCACTTCGCCAGTCTCCTCGTTCTCCTCCACCAGCGAGCCGAAAACCATCGACCTGGCACTGATGTAGGCATCGCGCATGGCCATCAGGGACCGCTGCACGAAGTTGCCGCTCTTGAGTTGCGCTTCCACATCCGCCCAGCTCAGACTGACGTCGCCGCTGATCGCCGCATCCGGGTTGTCGGGGGATACTTGCTCCTTGGCCAGCCGCAGCAGGTTCAGTGGCCCGGCGTACTGAAGCGAGGCTGCGAGCTCCGCGTCGACGTTCGAGCCGCCCAGCAGGGGGTCCCCGTCGGCGCCAAAGACAATCATCTCGCCGTTTTCGCGAATGTCGACCAGCGCGCAGTCAAATGAGCCGCCGCCCAGGTCGTACACGAGGTACGAGCCCTGCAGCCTGGCCTGGGAGTCGGGGTCGATGTTCCGCTGCGCCGCTGCCAAGAAAAGCACCGGCTCGTCGATCACCCATTCCACCCTTCCCTGCCCGGCCAGTCCCGTGATTACCCCGGACAGCATGGAGCGGTAGTCGTAGCCCGACTGCACCGGACAACCGGCCCGCCATTCGAACGAGGCTGGCAAGTTGGCCCGGCTCACCGACTCCTTGAGGACTTCGCCAATCAGGTCCTTGACCTGGAAATGCTGCCCCCAGGCCTCGACGCTGCCCGAGTCCGGGTTCCACCAGACGGGCAAGCCCGTCTCGCTCATTTCCAACCGCCACTGGACATAGGTGTCACTGGACAGTGCCCAGCGCTTGATGTTGCGGATGACCACCGTGTTGTCCCCGTCTTCCAGGGCGTCGGCATCCTCTCCTACGATGATGGATACGTCTCCCTCGCCCTGTCGCTGCAGCGCGACCACCACCGGCATGACCGTGGTGTCGCCCCGTCCGATGAGGCGCGACTGCGGTAGGCCGGCGTTGGGGTCGTCCTGGTCCCAGGTGGAGATGCGCACGTTGGTAGTGCCAAAATCTATGCCTACGATATCCATTAACCTGCCTCGTGTTTGACCTGAGCTTTGAGCAGCACGCGGTCCCCGTGGGTCCCGCCTCGGTATACGGCCCCCGGAGCTGTAACTCTCACCGTCCCGCGGGCGGGCACACGGCCCTCCGCTTCGTGCAGCTCGGGGTCGAAAGCAACAATGGCGCCTGGAGTTTCCAAGGGCTCGGCCCCGCCGGCCCTGAGGGCAAGGGTGAGTCCTGCCCCAACGTTCCCAGCCAAATCTCCGGATGAATTTCCACGGTACAAGGACTGCAGCACTTCGCCGACAGCCAGCAGCATGTCCCGGCGGACTTCCAGCCGCGACTCCTCGCGTTTGGCAGCAAGCTCGGCGTTGCGCTCCCGCACCTGTTGCCGCAGCCGCTCCTGTTCCTGGCGTTCCTGTTCGAGCTGTGCCGCGTGGGACTGTTCCTGTGTCCGTACCTCAGCCTTCGCACCGCCCTGGGCCTCGCTGACCTTGCTTGTCACGCTCGCAAAAACTACCTCTACAGGCTTGCCGTACTTCTTCGGATCTTCCAGTATTTCAGCCAGCTCGCGGGAGATCCGGGTGGCCAGTTCTCCCTGCTCGTCCCCCAGATTCAGGATTGCCGCCAGCCAGAGGGCCAGATGTTCAGGGCCCGAGGTGTGACGGCTCTTGGTGATGTAGCTCAGTACACCATCCCTCTGTCCCGTAGCCGCTGAAGCAACCACCTCCTGCAGGAGCTGCACCCGTTGGGCCTCCGGCAAAGCATCGAGGAGACGGTCCAGTTCGGCGTGACGTCGCTCGGAAAAATCTGGGCCGAAGGCCGCGGCAAATGTCTCCCGCGCAAGGTCTGCCAGCGCCTGACGGCCCAGGACGGAGGCTGAGGTCAGATACAAGTCGCGAGCGTCCTCGCCTTCGAAGGACTCCCACATTCCCGCCAGGAATCCCCGGCGCCAGGCATCTACGTCGCCATCCATCGCCCCGGCCTGGAGCACCAGGTCCTGGGGCGTCCGGTCGCCGGCAATTCTGGCCAGGCGGGCCAGCACCTCACCGACACGGGCGGCGATGTACCCCCGTGGGTCGCTGCCGCCAACCTCCCGCCAACGGAGTGCCGACTGCGCCACTGCTCTCAGCCAGCCCTCGGCGGCCTGCGCTGTGGCGTCGCGCGAAGCCGAAAGTTCTTCCGCGCTGGTGATGAGCCGCAGGAGGGCGGCTTCGATGGTGTCGGCGGGCCATCTGGAAAGGGAGCTGGCGACCTGCCGAGTGGGAGACCGCCCTGGAGCCGGCCCGTGGGCGGAAGCTTGCAGCCATGCCTTCCAGTCCGCTGGCGTGGCCGCTCCCTTGTCCGTGGCGCCAACGGATTTCAGACCGTCCGCCGCGGCAACGGCATCCACGCTGGTGAGGAGACGGTATTCGCTGTCCTTGCCGACCTTGGTTATCCTGAAGTGTTCCGGCAGCTTTCTCATCAGGGAGGGGGCCTTGCGCCACAAGCCGTCCCACTTCAATCCGGGGATTCGGTCGTCCAGCTTTTCCCGTATGTCGGCCACCTTGCCGCTGCCCCCGTCCACGGACAGGGCAACGGCGATCAGCTTCAGCGGCGCATCATCGGCCCATTGTGCCAGGTCGGCGGGACTCTCCCAAAGCAGTGCCTCGGGGCTGTGCTTATCCACCAATGTCAAAGATGTCGCGGGCCTTCGTTGCTTCTGGCCCCAGAAGTCGACGGCCACGACAGCCACAGTGCTGTCGTTTATGACGACATTCTCGGTGTCGCCGACAACCTTCCCCATTCGGGAGCGGCTGTCGCGGACCAATGCTCCCGGCTGGATTTTGGAATCAGTCACGAACACCACTCACAATCAGGGCAGCAGCTAGTGCAATCGCATGGCACAACCATTCATTATATTACATTGGGGGGTGGGTTTTAAAGGGGGAGGTAGGCGGCGGGCCTAAATTACCGGGAGAGATCGGATGCCGAAATGATGAGGGTAAGGCCGGCTGTACGCAGAGATTCAGCGTACCGGGCCCAATGAACTGAGCGGCCAGATGCGGAGCCAGACTCGGCCGATGATGTGGTCGGCAGGGACGGGACCGAAGGCCCGGCTGTCGCGGCTGTCGGACGGGTTGTCGCCCAGCATGAAATATTCGTCGGGGCCGTTCCACCACTCCCGCCGCTCGCCGGCCGCATTCCCCGAGCCGCGGGCGCCGTCTGTTGGCAGTTCGGCCAGCAGCACATCGTCAGCGTACAGGTGGCCGTTGGCCAGCACCATTTCCTCGTCAGGCATCCCGGCCAGCCGTTTGATGAACCACGTGCCCTCGGGCTCTCCCGGAGTCGGACCCGGCGGTGTGAGCACCACCACGTCGCTGCGTCGCAGGCGGTTCCACGGGAAGACGGGGCGCACCACCATCACCAGCTGCCGGTTCTGCAGCGTCGGCGCCATGCTGTCGCCCTCCACCCTCACCGGGGAGGAAAACAGCAAGTTCAGGAATCCCCGGAAAGGGGCGAAACCAATATCCAGCAGTCCCATAAACCACCAACGAAAAGATGGGGCCGCATGAAATTATAAGCTATGCGTACCCTCATTCCCGTGGCTACAGCGCCCCCCTTTGCCGGGAATTGCCCGTGTTAGAATTGGCGCAAGACCAATCTCCAAGGAGTCAATCTCATGATGAATGGAATGATCCGTGTCGGCCTGATCGGGGCCGGAGCCAACACCCGCCTGCGCCACATCCCCGGCTTCCGCGAACAACGCGAGGTCGAAATCGTGGCCGTTGCCAACCGCAGCCGCGAGTCCGGCGAGCGAATCGCCGGTGAGTATGAGATTCCCACCGTGTACGACAACTGGGTCGACCTGTTGCAGGACGAGTCCATTGACGCCGTGTGCATCGGCACATGGCCCTACATGCACCGCAACCTGGTGCTGGCTTCGCTGGAATCGGGCAAGCACGTGCTGACCGAGGCCCGCATGGCCATGAACGCCGACGAGGCGCACCAGATGCTGGAGGCCAGCCGCCTCAGCCCCGATTTGGTAACACAGATCGTGCCGGCGCCGCAGACGCTGCAGGTGGACAACACCGTCATCGACCTCATCGGAGACGGCTACGTGGGCGACATTCTCGCCGTGCGGCTGCGGGTCTGCGACAACCACGCCCGGGCCAACAGGGCAGACACGTTCATCGACTACGACGCTCCGCTGCACTGGCGGCAGGACCGCAACCTGAGCGGCTACAACATCCTCGGTATGGGCATCTGGTACGAGACCATCATGCGCTATGTGGGTCCGGCAACCAAGGTGACGGCCATGACGCACACCTTCGCCAACCGCCGGCGTGACGATAACGGGGCGATGCATTCGATTACGGTGCCCGACCACGTGAACGTGCTGTGCGAGATGGGCTGCGGGGCGGCCGCCGATTTCAGCTGGAGTGCGGTTACCGGTCTGCAGTCGGGTATGGAGTTCTGGATTTTCGGCAACGACGGCACCATCAGCCTGCAGGGCCCTCCATTCAACAGGGTGCTTGGCGGCAAGCGCGGCGACGAGGAGCTGTCGGAGCTGCCCATCGCGCCGGAGAAGCGCGGCAAGTGGCGCGTGGAGGAGGAGTTCATCAACGCCATCCGCGGTGTGGAGCAGATTACCCACACTCCCTTCGACATCGGCGTGCAGTACATGGAGTTCACCGAGGCCGTGACCCGCAGCGCCCAGACCGGCGAGGCCATCCCCCTGCCGCTGTAGGGGGAAGTTTCGAGATGGCGAAGAGTGGCTACTTGCCATTTTTCGCCGTCCCATATGGATACCAAGGAAGTGCTAACAATGGGCGGGTTTACTTGGCCCGTCGGAATATGGAGCACCGACGGAGAGTGGTTGGAAACCGTCGATGCGCTGGTGGATACGGGAGCGTCGTACTCGATGTTCCCCCGAAGCATGCTGGAGCGTCTGAATATCGCTCCTATCGGACAGCGCGGATTCGAGCAGGCTGATGGCAGTGTGGTTAGACACGACATCGGGCAGGCTATGCTGGTCATAAATGGCGATGAAAGCCATATGCGCGTCATTTTTGGACCAGAAGACGCTGACCCACTAATCGGATCCAACGCGCTCCAGGAGTTCCTGCTGCTGGTCGACCCAGTAGCCGAGGAACTGATCCCGCGTACAGGCCGGCTTAAGCTCATAGGAAGCGGGTAGCAAGATGGGAACGTTCTACTGGCCTATGGAAGTCTCCAGCGGCGACGGCTCTCGTTGTGAGACTGTTGATGCGCTGGTGGACACCGGGGCCAGCCATACGGTGCTGCCTGCGAGTATGCTGCGTCGCCTCGGCGTGGTTCCATATCGAACCGTACTGCACCGGGTTGCCGACGGGAACAGGATTCCACGGGAAATCGGAGAAACCAAGCTCCGGGTCAATGGGCTGGAGGCCACGAGGATCGTTGCTTTTGGTGACGACGATCTTCCGCCGCTGATGGGGGCCGACACATTGCAAGGCATTTTGCTGGCGGTGGATTCCGTTGAGGAACGCCTGGTGCCGACCGATGCACTGTTGCTGTGAGGGGTTGACCAGAGAGGCTAGAGATATGGGAACGTTTTACCATGAAATGCAGGTTATCAGCGCCAATGGGGACCGCGTAGAGACGGTGGATGCTCTGGTGGATACCGGAGCGTCCTACTCGCAGGTTCCTGGATCTATTCTGCAACGATTGGGAATAGTACCCACGGACACAGTGGAAGCTGTATTGGCGGGTGGTCGTGTAGTGGAAGATCTGGCTGCAGAAATACGAGTGCGGATAGACGGGCTGGAAACATTTACGTGGGTCACCTTCGGCCCCGAGGAGGTAGCCTCACTGATGGGTGCCCACGCTTTGGAGGGAGTTAGGCTGGCGGTGGAACCATTGCGCCGCGTCTTAGTTCCAACCCGTATTCTTCGGATGGGTCGAATCTGTCATCGGCTGCCGCTGTAACGTCAAGAATAGGAGAGTAAGAATGGCTGACGAGGGAATCAGAATCGGGCTCATCGGCGCGGGGCGCAACACCCGCGACCGGCACATACCGGGCTTCCACCAGGTGGACGGTGTCGAGATCGCCGCGGTGGCGAACCGCTCCCGCCAGTCGGGGCAGGTAGTCGCCGACCAGTTCAACATCCCCACGGTCTATGACAGCTGGCAGGAACTGCTGGAGGACGAGTCGATCAACGCAGTGTGCATCGGCACTTGGCCATACATGCACCGGACACTGACCATCGCCGCGCTCGAGGCGGGCAAGCACGTGCTCTGCGAGGCCCGGATGGCGGCGTCGGCTGCGGAGGCGAGGGAGATGCTGGAGGCGTCGCGGAGGCACCCGGGCCTCGTAACCCAAATCGTCCCTTCGCCCCTGACCTTCAGGGTGGACAATCTGCTGGCCCAGAAGATCGCCGAGGGATATATAGGCGACGTGCTGTCGGTGTCGCTCCAGTCGTATGCGCCCGGTTTCGCTGACATCGGCGGCCCGATGCACTGGCGCAACAACCGGGACCTCAGCGGCTTCAACATCCTGAACATGGGTATCTGGTACGAGGCGATGATTCGCTGGGTCGGTCCTGCCACCCGCGTGATGGCGAACACCAGGGTAACCGTCAAGCAGCGCCGGGATGAGGACGGCAGACTCGAACCGGTGACCATCCCCGACCACGTGGACATCCTGGCCGACCTCGCCAGCGGAGCGCAGGCCAACATGCGCTTCAGCGCAGTGACCGGTTTCGGTGGCGGCAACGAGGTCTGGATCTATGGCAGCGAGGGCACGCTGCAACTGGACTCCTCCTTGAACGTCCACGGCGGCCAAAGGGGCGACAGCGGCATGGTCGAGCTCGACAACCCCGCCGAAAGCCAGGGGTACTGGCGCGTCGAGGAGGAGTTCTGCAGCGCCATCCGCGGCCAGGAACGCATCACCCGCACGCCGTTCGATGTTGGCCTTCACTACATGGAGTTCACCGAGGCCGTCACCCGCAGCTCCCAGACCCGCCAGGTGGTGTCGCTCCCGCTGTAGATTTCCTGGGTAGATTTGGGCACCGGACAAACGGCAGCCGCGAATTAAAAAAGAGAGTGTATTGTGAATACACAAAACCATGGCACTGAAAGGGCGCGGCTGCCTAGTAGTGCAACAGCGTAGGATTGATAGATAATTAGCTGTGGTATTGCCGGGACACGTCAAAAGCTAAGGTGATGTTGGGAGGATGGGGATGCCAGCGAAGAGGTACCGGGTCAGTCTGAGTGTAGAGGAGCAACAGGAACTGAAGGGACTGGTGTCCCGGGGACGGACGGCAGCATATAAACAGACCCACGCCCGCATTATGCTGCTCAGCGATGAAAATCAAGAGCGCGGGGCGATGAAGGACGAGGAAATAGCCCGGGTCCTGAGGGTGGGGGACGCCACGGTGGGACGGGTGCGCCGCCGCTGTGTTGAGGAGGGAGTGGAGGCAGCCTTGGGACGCAGGGAGCAGGTCAACCGCCGCCCGAGGAAGCTGGACGGCCAAGGAGAGGCCCACCTGACTCACCTCGCTTGTAGCGAACCGCCGGAGGGCCGTGCCGGTTGGACGCTGCAACTGCTGGCTGACCGGCTGGTGCAATGTGAGATAGTGGACAGCATCAGCCCCGAGACGGTGCGCCAAACGCTGAAAAAAACGAACTCAAGCCTTGGCTGAAGGAGTGCTGGTGCATCCCGCCCAAGGCCAATGCCGAGTTCGTCTGTGCCATGGAGGACGTGCTGGAGGTGTATCACCGTCAGTTCGAGGACAACGAGGTGCTGGTGTGCCTGGACGAGACCAGCAAGCAACAGGTGAGGGAGACCCGCAGCCCCTTGCCGCCGCGTCCGGGGACTGCCATGGCCTACGATTACGAATACGAGCGCAACGGGGTGAGCAACCTGTTCATGCTGTTCGCGCCCTTGGAGGGGTGGCGGCGGGTGGAGGTGACGGACCAGCGAACCAAGGCTGACTGGGCCCGGGTGGTGCGACAACTGGTGGATGTGGACTACCCGGACAAAGGCCGGATAGTCTTGGTGATGGACAATCTGAACACCCACCGCCTCTCGTCCCTGTACGAGGCCTTCGAGCCTGCAGAGGCGAGACGCATTGCCGAAAAGCTGGAAATCCACTACACGCCCAAGCACGGCAGTTGGCTGAACATGGCCGAGATAGAACTGGGAGTGCTGGCGCGCCAGTGTCTGGACCGCCGGATACCGGACCAGCAGACATTGAAGCAGGAAACCAAGGCTTGGCAAGGGCAGCGGAACCACGACGCAATTCGGGCCAACTGGCGTTTCACCACCCAGGACGCGCGCATCAAGCTCAAGTCCCTCTATCCCTTAATTCAACACTGATGGACTACTAGTATAAGGCGCGTTGGAGAGCCCATTGAAAAAGGGAAGGTCATCTCGTAGATTGGGACTCCGCTGGTGGGAGAGACCGTGAGCGCTTTAAGTCATGCAGTAGAAATAATTGGGTCTGACGGTGTTTCATCCCGCAACATATAGGCCATAGTAGACGCTGGCGCCAGCTTTCTCGCCGTCCTCGAAACGCTTCTGTGGGAACTGGGCGTAGTGGCGAAAGAGCGCGATCCCCCCTCGCCTGGCGGACGGCAGAGCCGTTGAGCGGGATTTGGGCGAGGCCAGAGTGCGGATTATGGGCCGCATAGCCACGACCAGCGTGATATTCGCTGCCGGTTCCGATCCCGCTTTGCTTGGGTCTCACACGCTTGAGGCCCTGCGCTTGTCGGTTGACCCTTGGAACAAGAGGCTGGTGGACTTCACTCGATTTCTGTAGCGGTCAGTGGCCTGCTGTTACTTCCCCTGGTCGACGGGAAAATCCAGCAACGCGAAGCCTTCCCGGTCGACGTCGACCTTCATGGTGATGGTTGAATCTTTGGTGAGAATCTCGGTCAGTCGCATCAGTTCATTGGTGCCGATGGACCTCCGGATGGCCGCCGCCGCTCCAGCAGCCCGTCCGAGGGACACGGTTTTCAGGTTGTAGTCGTATGACGCGGGCAGTTCATTGGCGGGGAGCCGGCGATGAGGAAGACCTGCATTCCCTACGATCCAGAGCAACAGTTGCTGCCGCCGGACCAGCTGGCCTACTTCATCTCTGATGTGGTGCACCAGTTGGTACTCTCGGCCATCACGGTCCGCTACGAGGAGGAAAGGCGGGTCGGCCCAGCCCTCCCTACGCTCCCCGGACGATGATCAAGGTGCTGCTCTACGGCTACTGCACCGGCGTGGCTTCCTCAAGACGCATCGCTCAGAGGTTCCACGAGGATATCGCCTTCCGGCTGCTGGCGGACAACAACGCCCCCGACTTGCGCAATGACTGTCAATGGCGCCGAGATGTTGGGCCACTGGGGCGGCGTGATCATGTACCACTGACGTGATGAGTGACGGCAGTAAATTGGTCGGAGTGGAGACGTTGAAGGAGCAGGAGGAGACAGCGTTGACGGTGCGCCCTATTCTTCCTCGCGATCGTCTGGAGCTTGGGACGCGGCGATTTCCCGGCTGCGCTGGAGGCGGTAGCTGTCGCCGTTCATCTCCAGGATGTGGACGTAGTGAGTGAGCCGGCCCAGCAGTGCTCCGGTGAGCCGCTCCGAGCCGAAGACCTCGGTCCACTCGTCGAAAGGCAGGTTGGTGGTCACCATTGTGGATCCCCGCTCGTAGCGCTGACTGACTGACATGGCCAGTTGGTCAATTCTCAGACAGGCTCCCAGCTGGACTTTGTACATTCCGCAGGTATGCGTCAAAGGTAAGATCACGTAACTAGGGCACTTATTGAATGTCGAGTCCAGAAGGCAACATTCAAAAAGTATTGAAATTGAGATATATAGCCACACCCTATGTATCTAATGGCTTCTAACCAACTTTGTACAAAGTCGAGTCCAGGCAATCGCATTTGTATCGGGTTGTCGGGTCGGGTAACGCATTCGCTACTCCGGAAGTCAGTAGCACAACCAAAATTTTGAGGATGGGGTGATTGTGTCTGCGGGTTCAAAGGGAGGGCCGGAACTGCCACCAAGGTCCTAACCACATGCATCCTCCGGCGGCAACGCGGGCCGGACGAGGAACTCGTACACCGCCGCTCCTACGGGGGCACCGACGAACGGACCGACAATGTAGGCCCAGAAGCCACCGGACGGGCCGGGTATTGCCACTTCGCCCCAACCGGCGAGGAATGCCACAAAACGTGGCCCAAAATCCCGAGCGGGATTCCATCCTCCCATAGTCAGGGGAGCGAGCATGCTGATGAGCATGGCCACGGTCAAGCCAATGAATACGGGCGCCAGGTATTTCACCGGCAGGCTGCTGTTCCGGCGGTCAACCAAGGCGAAAATCATCAGCACCAGTATTCCGGTGCCGACAGCCTCGACGGCGGCGGCTCCCAGCGGTGTGATCAGGGCCCGCGCGGTTTCGTCCACTCCCATGATGCCGGGGTTGGGGAAGTATTCGCCAAACATCATGGTGGACAGCTGGCTGCCCGGTTCACCGCGGTTCACGCCGTGCTGCATCTCAAAGTGGCGAATGAAAGGGCCATAGAGAAGGAGGACAGTCAACCCGGCCAGCATGGCCCCAAGAAACTGCGATGCCCAATAGGGCAGTAGCAAACGTACGGGAAAGTCGCGGGGGCGAAAGATGGCAAAAGCGAGGCTTACTGCCGGGTTCAGGTGCGCGCCGGAAACGGCGCCGGTCAGGTAAATCGTCAAGGACACACCGATGGCCCAAACCACTGCCACCTGCCACAGGCCAGCCTGCGCTCCGGAGAGCACGGCTGCGGCCACCACGGAGGTGCCGACGAACACCATCAGCCAAGTTCCGACAGTCTCGGCGATACAACGAAAGAGGAGATCGCGAAACGGTGAGTGTGTCCACGAAAAGAAAAGGCCCGACCGGCGTGGTACCGAACCGGCAGGGCCTGAGGAAGGCGGCTCAGCCACGACGGACTCGGCCCCCTCCAAACATAGAAAAAGCGCTTGTTCTGGTCAAAACCGGTGAGGTCACCGGTCGGCCAAGCGTTACCGGTGATGCGGTCCTCGTGAGAACCGGGCGCATCTCCCGCTGCATACCAAGATGCTATCCCGAATTCGCGCCCTAAAGCAAGTCCGATTCAGGGGAAATCCAACCCGACCGGTAAGTTCTACCCAGCGAGAGGCAGACGTATGGTGAACCGGCTGCCTTCTCCCACTACGCTGCGCACTTCGATAGTCCCGCCGTGGGCCTCGACCAACCTGCGGGCTATGGTCAATCCCAGTCCGCTACCGCCGGTCTCCCGGGAACGGGAGGGGTCGGCCCGGTAAAACCGGTCGAACAGCCTGGGCAAATCATCGGGAGCAATCCCGGGGCCGGTATCGGATACGGCTATCTCCAGCTGGTCCGTTTCGACACCGGCCGACACAGTTACGCTGCCCTGCCCTGGCGTATGAGTGATGGCGTTTTCAAGGAGGTTGCCAATGGCCTGGGAAATGCGGGTCGCGTCCATCTCCACAATGGGCAAGAATTGAACCACTTCGAGGGTTAGGGATACGCCTTTGGCCTCGGCGCGAGGGCGGACCGCATCCACTCCGGACTGCAGCACATCCTCCAGGCTTACGCGGGTGAGTTGGAGTTCCAGGTCGCCAGACTCCACTTGAGAGAGCAGGCGCAGGTCCTCGACCAGTCGGGAGAGGCGCAGGGCCTGGTCGTGAATGGTGTCGATGGTTTCCGGGCTGGGCTGGACGAGCCCGTCCCTCATGGCCTCGAGGTAACCCTGGATGTTGGACAGGGGTGTTCGCAGCTCGTGAGCGATGTCGGAGGTGAGGTTGCGGCGATGGCGCTCGGACTCTTCGAGGTCTGAGGCCATCACATTGAAATTTCGGGCCAACTCGCGGATTTCACTAGGGCCGGACATCCTGGCCCGCTGCGACAGGTCGCCCCCTCCAAGCTGGCGGGCAACTTCGCCGAGGCTCTGCAACGGGGCCAGGGTGCGGCGCGACAACAGCCACACGAGGAGGGTACCCAGTGCAGCGGCCCCTAACCCGGCCCACAGCAGGGACCGGTTGACACTTCTGGAAATGTCAGACGGCACCGGGTTGGCCAGGAACGGATCCCGTGGGTTTGGGCCGGGGAGGTCAGCGCTGGACACAGTGAAAGCGGCCACCTGCTGCCCATCCTGGTAGACCGGGAATTTCCCCATGTCGACGCTGAGTTTTCCTCGTCCATTGGCATTCCGCCCATTTTGTACGAAGGGAAAGTAAGAATGGGAATCCGCAACCAGTAGGCCATCCTGGTCATAGACCTTTATTTGAACGCCAGAAACGCGACCTGCCCGCTCCAGCGTTTCCTGCAAGCTCCCATGATCCTGGTCCCGCCGCCCGGAATAGTGGTCTGACACAAACTGCTGAACCCGTGCCACTTGCAGGGAATCGCGATCCCTCTCAAACCGTTGGGTCTGCTTGCCAGCGACCACGCCGGTGGCCATGCCTATCAATAACAGCGCCACGGCGAGGGCCACCACGAACCCGAGCGCCAAGCGGAACTGCAGGCTGGAAAACAGTCCTAACATGAAACCAGGCACCAGCCTCACGTTCAGGTTGAGGAAACTCCGGAGGGATGACCAAGCCGATAGCCACTGCCGTAGACCGTCTGGATCATCTCGGAACTCCCACGCGACGCGGCGGCCAGTTTGCGACGCAGGCTGGAGATGTGGGCATCCACGGTGCGGTCGAATCCGTCGAAATCGTCGCCCAGCGCCCGGTCTATTATTTCGTCGCGGGTAAAAGTGCGGCCGGGCTGATTCATCAGGAGTCCCATCAGGCGGAACTCCGTAGGCGTCAGACGAACCTCCTCGCCGCTTACTGTGGCCCGCAATGATCGAAGGTCCAGCTCTATAGGACCCGCAGACAATGTCGCTGCCTCATCTCCGGCGGTTCCCCGGTTGGATCGGCGAAGCACCGCCCGGACTCTAGCCGCCAGTTCTCGCGGACTGAACGGCTTGGGGACGTAGTCGTCTGCGCCCAGGTTCAGGCCAGCCAGGCGGTCATCCTCCTCGACCCGGGCTGTGAGCATGATGATCGGCACCGACGATTCCTGCCGAAGCGTTCGGCATACGTCCAGCCCGTTAACGAGGGGCAGCATTACGTCCAGAACTACAAGATCGGGCTGCTCTTCCCGTGCGGACGTCAGCCCGCTTGCACCGTCGCTGGCTGAGACCACGCGGTAGCCGTCGCGCTCCAGGTAAAGCCTTGCCAGTTCCACTATGTGCGGATCGTCGTCTACTACAAGGACTGTTTGCAGTGTGTCGCTGTAGTGCATTTTTAAGGCCTTTCCTGCATGCAGGTGGAGCATTGCTTGTTGTTGGGACTGCAATTGATGAGGGCGCGGAAGGACTCCATGCCCTTCCTGCGCCCGTTCGGAGGTGGAGGGCGTCAGCCCTGTCATTGCCGGGTCAGGCGGAATCTCCGTTGCTGGCCGGTTCGGGAGTGGCCGTGGGATCGCTATCCGAACCGTGACGTTCGTGGCGCCCGCCGCCGTGGCCCCAGTTGGCCTTGCCGCCATGACGCCCGTGGCGCCCGCGCTTGCCGAAGCCTTTCCAATCGCCGGACTCTATTTTCTCCCGGATTTCGGCGGCTTCATCCTCAGTGATAGTGCCAGCGTCTATGGCTGCCTGCAGCCCGCCTTCGATGGCCTCGCTGCGGATGTCGCTCACCGCCTGTCCGATGGCTTCGGCTACGTCGTCGCCCTCGACTTCCAGAATCGCGCCCACGCGGTCGGCGAAGTCCTCCGAGTCATAGAGACCCTTAAGGCCATAGCCGTGCCAACCGGAGTCCGCGAATTTGTCCCAGATTTCCTGGGCTTCATCCTCGGTCATGTCGCCGTCGTCGATGGCATCCTGCAGCTTGCTCTCCAGCGCCTCGCTGCGCATTTCTTCTGCGACCTCTTCTATAGCGCCCGCAGTTTCATCGGCGTCGGTACCGAGGGTTTCAGCGACGCGGTCGGCCAGGTCTTTCAACGCAGCTTCCTGGGCCTCCTCTCGCACTTCCTGGTTGGCCTGTGCGATTGCGTCGGCAGTTTCGTCTGCGTCGGTGCCGAGGATTTCCGCGACCTTGGATGCCACGGCTGTCCGGTGTTCGTCCTGGTCTTCCCG
This sequence comes from Dehalococcoidia bacterium, assembly GCA_965262865.1. Lineage (GTDB taxonomy): Bacteria > Chloroflexota > Dehalococcoidia > Lucifugimonadales > UBA3495 > VXOI01. Next base: position 1,720,083 of record OZ253565.1, on the reverse strand, counting down.
GCCCCATCCGTTCCCCGGACCGCCCCAGGCCAGCGCAACACCGCCGGAGACGGCTGCACCCAGCAGCCCTACAGCCAGCGCGATCAGAATCCACTTCCTCCTCATACCTTGCTCCCCGTCCGTTCAAACTCGCCCGGGTGGCGACACCCTGCTGTGCCTACCAATATATCGAGTGAACTTTAAGGAAATTTGAAGGAAACCCGGATCTTCAGGGTTCCCTTCAAATGTGCGGCGCCAGCCGCCCGGTGGTGGAGAACAGGACGGCTAGAACACGGGTCGGTTGAGGACGGACTGGTCCACCTTGCGCAGTATGAGGCGCCCGTCGTCTGGGCCCCCGAGCAACTGGCCGTCATCGACCATAACCTTGCCGCGCAGGATGACGGTGGTGGGCCAGCCTTCGACATCCCAGCCCTCCCAGGGACTGTAGTCGCGGACGTGCAAGTCGGAGATGGCCAAGGGCTTGTTGACCGACGGGTCGATGATGCAGAAGTCGGCGTCGCTGCCTGCGGCGATGCAGCCCTTGCGCGGGTACATGCCCAGCAGCTTTGCCGCGTTGGCCGAGGTGACGTCGACGTAGCGTTCGAGGGACATACCCCGCTTGACCACGGCCTCGCTATAGTTGACGCCCATGCGAATCTCGATACCCACGTTGCCGCCACGAATGTCCCGGACGTTGGTGCCGGCTATTTTATCCAGGTAGGTAGTGAAGCTGCTGTCAGTTGCGGTGAAGGACAGATCGCCCTTCATTATGCCGTCCCAGAGCGCAGTCCGGTCCTCATCGAACTTCAGGGACGGGTAGGTGTGATATTTCATCCCGTCGGATTCCTTGTACTGTTCCGCCTCGAAGGAGAGGGCCAGAGTCAGAACCTCGCCGTACACCGGCATACCGGCGGCACGGGCCTCGGAAATGACGTCCATGCCGTCGGAGGCGGTAACGTGCACGAAGTACATGCCGACCCCGGTGCGCTGGGCCAGCCTAACCACGTGCCGGAAGGCGAGGTCTTCGACGGTCTTGGAGTGGATGAGGTGGACGTTGTACCAGTCCCAGAGGCCGCGCTGCTGGGCCAGCAAATAGTTGTACATCACCAGTTCGTCGTCTTCGCCGTGGACGGCCAGCACCCCGCCGTGGCGGTGGATCTGGTCCATCAGGTCGCCCAGCCTGCCGGTATCAATCCTGCCCAAGGGAGTCAGGCTGGTTCCCTCCGCATCGGGCGGGCGGATGTTGGTGGTGAATATCTTCACGCTGGGAAACCCGGCCTCGACCAATTCGTGAAAGCGAGCTATGGAGTCGGGGGTATTGGCGTTGCGGTAGATGCAGTGGGTGGAATAGTCGGTGTACGCATTGCCCTGCCAGACGTTCATGAAATCATGGATGCCGGCGGCGAGGTCGCCCTCATTGGGCACCGGCGCGAAATCGACGACCGTGGTGGTGCCGCCCCAGATGGCGCCGAGGGAATGCACCGCCGGTCCGGCGTTGGGGGTGCCGGGCACGGTCTCGCGGGCGCCGGGCTGCACGTTGGCCGCCGCGTGGGCGTGGGCTTCCACCCCACCAGGGACCACGATTTTGCCCGCCGCGTCAATCACCGTGGCGCCCTCCTCCGACAGCACGCCGGGCAGGGCGACGGCGACAATTTGCTCGCCCTGTACCCCAAGGTCCCAGTTACCGACCCCTGATGGGGTAACGACCTGCCCGCCCTTGATCAGCATATCCAGCATCGTTCCGGCTCCTTAAAGTTGAATAGTGATTCCCATTCCGTTCGGACAATCCCTCCAAGACGGTACGTTACTGTCTCGGTTTGCAGTATATGGTGACTCCGTGTTCATCAATATGAAGTTTGAGCGGATCGTAGTTGATGCTTTCGTATGCCTGTACACCGCACTTTTGTGCGATGGGCAAGTCCTCCAAGTCGAGAACCAGACGGCCCAGGAGAAGTCGGTCGGATATGCCCACGGTTGCCAAGTCTATGTCTGAGCGAGACGTGAACCGGCCCGTGGCATACGATCCGAAGAACATTTCGTGGCGTTACTGAATCCATTATTACGCCGTCGTGTTCCAAGCGGTCTTTGAGCGTGTTCCAACTCAACTCGAAGGTATATTCGAACCTTTGGCTGACTCCCTCTTTCTCCAAATCGTTCAGATCCTCGACCTCCCCCGCCAGGGCCTCGCCCAGCAATGAATACGCACGGGAGAAATTACGGAATCGATACTGCCATCGTATTTCTTGGGTCAACGTTTATTTTCCCGTTAGTCATCGCGGCTACGCGATCGGTATTGCAACCCTTGCGGGTTCGAAACCGTAGAGGCTGGCCGCCGCGCCTCCCACGATGCTGGCCTGCTCGTCTGCTGGGACCCCCTCCAGGATTTCGCTCAGCACCTCGCGGGAGCGAGGGAAGGTTGACTCGGAGTGAGGGTAGTCGCTGCCCCACATCAGGCGGTCGACGCCGATGATGTCACGCAGTCGGATCCCCACAGCATCCTCCTGGAAGCTCAGATAAACATTGTTGCGGAAGTAGTCGCTGGGGCGGACATCGCCCTTGAAGCGATAGAATGCCTCCTCCTGCCGCTCGACGTAGGTGTAGTCCATGGAGTCGAGCAGGTATGGAACCCAAGAAAGCTCGAATTCCACGATGGCCAGATGGAACCTGGGGTAGCGCTCGAACACACCGGAAAAAATGATGTCGCACAAAGAGGTGGCAGGGTAAAACACCTTGGTGGCCCGGCCGCTGGCGTCCCGCACCGATGTGGCGCCCGCTCCGCGGCTCCGTCCCTCGCGCCGTGTGGCAGTGTGCAGGCTGACTGGCATGTCGAGGTCCTGGGCGGCGGCCCAAAAGGGCTCATACTCCGCACTGTCGTAGCGGCGGTGTTCCTGTGGGTACTCGGTGATCATCGCAGCCGACATTCCCAGCCGGGCGCACCGCTGCAGCTCGGCAACGCCCTCGGATATGTCGTCGAGGTTAATCATTGCCACGCCCTTGAGACGGTCGGGGTTGGTCGCGCAGAACTCGGCGAGCCAGTCATTGTAGGTGCGGAAAATGGCCGACATCAGCGGCGAGTCGGCGACCTTGAAGTAAAACAGGCCCTGCGACGGGTACAGCAGTTCTCCGGAAACGCCGTCGATTTTCATGTCGCGGATGTGCTGGTCCGGGTCATAACCACCGACGTGTACGTCCTCAAACCGGCCTTGGGCGGATATCTGCCCGGGGTTTTCGAACCTCGCGCCAGCGTTGGAGATAAGTCCGATTCCGGCGATCATCTGGTCCTTTTCCACCACCAGTTGATCAACTTCGCCGATCCGCTCCATTCGCGGAGCGCGGTCCCGGAACTCTGCATCGATGCGGTCGGTCCACAGGTCGGGCGGCTCGAAAACGTGGGAATCTGAGGAAATCACAAGCAGGTCGTCCATCTTGGTCTCCTGGCCCGGGCAATTCCACAGAAGTGGTCTGCCGGAGTACTGTTCTCTGAGATGGGCTATTCTAACATCCAAGGCAGTTAATCAAGCCGCTGCACAGGAGACTCCGTTCGGCAGATCGTGCTCGAAGCCATGCGCCAGGTAGCGGGCACGGCGGCTCTCATTTCCAAGCATTGCCTGCGCTTCGGCCAGGGGCCCTTCGGCCAAGGCCCCCAGACCAAGGCTCCCAGACCAAGGCCCCTAGGCACGGTACATTCCCTTCTGCTTGCGGAGAGTTGTCGAGCACCACATCGCGAGAGCCTCGCCCCTTCAAAATCACAAGCGGCCTGCGACGGAGCTGTGGATGGCGTCGCAGTTCCGCCTTCACGGGCAGGCAGGTAACCAAGAGGCAGGCGAATTTGGTGTGAGGCCGATGGGTGTCATGTTCGAATCGCGCATTCTGGGGCCAAAGAATCCTTAAACCTGTAACATCAGAGGACGTCTGTGTCATTCCTGATAGGCTTCCGTCAAAAACGCAGAAACGCAGGGAAGAGCAGCGGAAGTTTAAGGTCTAAATTCGGATAGAAATGACTGGCACCATCAGCTAACCTTGCCGAGTGGAAACAGAGGATGAGAACTCTCAAGGATTTTAGGAACGCCCATGGAAAAGTGGCCTGAAGGCCTGTCGCCCCAACTACTCGCACAATGGCTCAACGAGCAGTACGGCGCAGAGACGCTGATGCACCTGCTGAAAATGACAGTAGTGGAGGTAGGGCCAGAACGCGCGGTGGTGGAGATGCCGGTGCACCCCGGCCTGTACACGCCGCATCATTACATCCACGCTGGCGTGATGGTTTCTCTGGCTGATACCGCTGCAACCCTGGCTTCAGTTGCGGCGTACCGGGGTGACCTGGATCCTGAGCAGCTTCCGGTCGCGGTTTCCATTTCCAGCCAGATCGTTTCCAACATCCGCGAGGGTTTGCTGGTCGCCGAAGCGACGATTCCTCATCCCGGCCGGACGCTGATGGCCGCAACCACCCGAATTGCCGACGGCAACGGGCGGCTGCTGGCCCTGGTTAACTCAACCCATTTCGTCCGGCCACGGGACTGGTAGGTCGCCCACCCACCAGTGATGACAGCAAGATGGCGAGGACTTTGAAATGACACTGCAAAGTACCGTAGCGCAACTACTGGAGCCGGAACGACTTTGGGATGCGTTCCTGTCGCGCGACCGCAGCCTGGACGGGGTTATCATATGCGCCGTACGCTCCACGCGAATCTATTGCCGCCCGACCTGCCCAGCGCGTCGGCCTCACAGACAACAAGTCCGGTTCTTCCGCTCGCCGGAGGAAGCCCGGGTGGCCGGCTTCCGTCCCTGCCTGCGCTGCCTGCCTGACCGGGCGGAGACCGACGCGGACCTCATCGGGGCTGCCTGCAGGTACATCGAGTCTTACATTGATACCAACGAGACATTGCCACGCACCGAGGACGTGGCTGAGGCAGTGGAGCTTACACCCTCCCGATTGCAGAGGCTGTTCAAACTGGAGACGGGAATCACGCCAGCGCAATATGCAAGGGGCAAGCGGCTGCTGCGGTTCAAGGCCCTCGTCAGGGACGGTGCGAACGTTTCTGATGCCGCATACGACGCTGGGTTTGGCTCCTCGAGCCGCCTCTATGAGAAAGTATCGGAACAGATTGGGATGACTCCCGCCACCTATCGGAAGGGCGGAGCGGGTGCCGAGATCCGCTACATCATCACCACGTCTGCGCTGGGTGGGCTGCTGGTGGCCGGGACTGCTGCGGGCATTTGCGCCGTCAAGCTGGGGGATGACACAGATGCACTCCTCGCTGAGTTGCAACAGGAGTTCCGGGCCGCCACGCTTGTCTGCGTCGCGTTCGGCGACGATTCCCCCGAAACTCCAGGACTGGCGGAGTGGGCTGCCGCCATCCTGGAATACCTCGGCGGGTGCCTGACGATAATCGACCTTCCGCTGGACGTGCTGGCAACGGCCTTCCAGTGGCGGGTCTGGCGCAGGCTGCAGGCGATACCCGCAGGGGAGACGCTGACTTACCAGGAGATGGCGGGGGATCTCGGCCAGCCAACAGCCAGCCGCGCGGTGGGCCGGGCTTGCGCCACCAACCCCGTGGCGCCCATCGTTCCCTGCCATCGCGCAGTGCGGAAGGACGGCGGCCTGGCGGGCTACCGCTGGGGCCTGCACCGCAAGGAGGCACTGATCGAGATGGAGCGGCAACAGGCAGACCGGTCGACATAGTGACGGTTTGAGACGTCTAAACCAAAGCCAAGGTGGGATGTGCATTTGCCTGAGGCGAGGAATCGTGCTGGGGATTCGGCAGCAGTGCTTCGGCCCGTGACTGCAGTACCGTCCGGCAGCGGCGCCTCACCTCGTCTCTCCGGCTGGCCAGCCCGGCCAGGAAGTTGCCGACCCTTTCCTGCACCGCCGCCCTGCTGCCCAGGCAGAGATTGCCCGTCGCCTCCTCTCTCGCCCAGCCCCAGACCGCCTCATCGGAGTTGAAGTCCGGGCTGTACCCCGGCAGGTTCACCAACCGCAGGTCAAGTCCGGGCGTCCGCAGATATTCCCGCACCGCCTCGCCACGATGGGCCGGCGCGTTGTCCCAGATGACCCGCATCGGCTCTGGATGTTTTTCCCTCAGTTGCTTCAGGAAGGCAACCGAGGTCCCGCTGTTGCTGTTGCCCTCCAGTTCCATCCATTCCACCTCACCCGTCTCCAGGCACACCGCCGAATAGTAGTTGGCCTTCTCCCCATACCGCGGGCTGGTCGAGTCCACCAAAGCAGGCTGGCCCTTCAGCACCCACTTGCCCCGCAGTTCCGCGTCCGCCCGGAAGTGGGCCTCGTCGGCAAAGAATATCCTGGCTTCAGTCCGTTGGGCCTCCTCCCTCAGGACGGCGTACTCCGCCACGAAAGCCTCCCGCTTGGCCTCATCAGCCTTGAGCAACCGCTTCTTGGGCCGCTTGAAGGCAAATCCCAAGCGGTGCATCCAGTTCAGGCAACTGCTGCGGCTCAACTCAATGCCGAGGCGCTCCGAGGCAAACCGCCGCACCACCTTCCAATACCAGTTGGCCATACCGATGCCCGACGAAGCGGGAGGCTGTTGCACCGCCTCTTTCAATTCCTCCTGCTGCGCTTGGTCAAGGGCGGGGGGGAACCACCGGTCTGCTCGAATATCAGGGCTGCAGGCCCTCCCTCGCCGAAGGCCGACGCCCATCGGCCAATAGTGTGTGGGTCCCTTTCCAGAGTCTCCGCCGTGGCCGCTGCCGTCCAGCCCTGGGCCAGCAGCAGCACGGCGTACCACCTCTCCCGCTCCCTGGGCGTCGGCGCCAGGATCATCCGCTGTCGCAAGTCCTTGACTTCCATCCGCCACTGTTCCAGACACCGGTCTATCTCCCTCACGCCCATCACCAACCCCTCGTAACTCCCGAGACCAGCTAACCCAGTTCCTTCACAAATTTACCCTGTGCAACTGCGTATTTCACCTTGGCTTTAGTTTAGTCGCGTAAGTCCGGCACCCGGTCTGGTGCGTATAATCGGGAATACGGACCGTTTGGAGGTTGTCGTTGCGGGCAATTGGCTGGTCTTTCGGCGCCACACTTGGACTGCTCCTGATCATAGCCACATCGCTGGCGGTTACAGGACTGGGGCCTTCGCAGGTAAGGGCAGCGGGCGGCGAAATACGGGTGCTGGAAACAGGGCAGCAAGTAAATTATCCCAGCGGCGTCGTGGTTACCGTAGACGTCGAATCCGAATCCGAGGTCGCGGAGGTACGAGTCTATTATCGTACCGTCGGCGCGCGCAGGTGGGGCTACGCTTACGCAGAATTTCAGCCCGGCGCGCGAGTTGTGGCCACGCGCTCCATCCCAGTGAGGGAGTCCACCTACATCGCACCTGGGGCGGACGTGGAATATTATTTCGAGATCCGCGATGTGCAGGGCAACGTTCTCAGGACCGACAGTACCGTAGTGGAGTATCTGGACCAGCGATTCGATTGGAAGCGAGTCAATATTGGGCCGCTTCAACTGGTCTACCACGACATCAGAGACAACAGGATTGAGGACGTTGTCCCGGTTATTCAGGAGGACCTGCGCCGGGTAGAGGACCTGCTGCAGCTGGAGCATACCGTCGGGTTCAAGGGAGTAATTTACAACAGCTATGCCGACGCAAATGCCGCCTTTCCTGTCCAGAGTCAGACCACAACGGACCACGGCACTTTCGCGGGGTATGCCTTCCCGGAGCAGGGCGTTTTTGTAGGGCAGGGACTGGACCGCAGAATCATCGTCCACGAGTCGGCGCACCTGATGTTACGCCAAGCCCTGGACAACAAAAACGTAGAGATGCCGGACTGGCTGAACGAGGGGTTTGCTACCTATATGGAACCCGGCGTCAGGGTGCGGAGCAGCAGCGAGCTGTACCAGCGAACGCCGCATCTGAAGGCGATGAAGAGTCTGTCCGGCACGCCTGAAACCATACCGCTGTTCTATCAGAAATCAGTCAGCGTGGTTGCCCACCTGATAGAGCAATATGGTGAGGACAGGTTTCGGCTGCTCATCGGCGAAATTGCCGGAAGCAACTCGATCGACAGGGCGCTCTTGAATGTCTACGGGTTCGACGATCACGGCCTCGACAACAGCTGGGCCGGGTTGCCGATTCCTGCCCCTGTCGGGGCAGAGGCCGCGGCCGCACCCACCTCAGATCCCGATCAGGTCGCGGACGAGCCTCAGCCAGCGAGGGATACGGTTTCGGAGACAGCTCAAATTGCCGGGTACACGGAGGACAGGGAATCGGAGGTGCAGACCGGGCCAAATACCGCCACACCGCAGGATTCCAGGCAGAGCGCCGGTAATGCGGGACAGACCGCCACTACTGAGCAGGCCCGGTCATCGCAGCAGAGAGAGGAGCAGTCACCGTTCGTTTTCTTCGACGTCTGGCTGCTTGCCGGGGTGGCAGCGTTGGCGGCGGTTGTGCTTTCGGCTCGGTACATTTACTCCCGTCTGTTTCGACGAAACGACGCGTCGAGCGACCCCCGGGAAGAGTGGCCCCCTCCGAATAGCGACATCGACTGAATCGGCATGTTTCCCTGGTTCTCTCGTAGGCTTGCTACCCGTTTTGTATCGTCGCCGCTTTCTGGTATATTCTTGCCCGTGACCGGCGTCTGAGGCCAGTGTACCGGTTTCTCGGAGGATTCAACGTCTGCATTGATCAGGGCCGGTAACCATTAGGCAAGCACCCCGGCTGGAGCTCCTGCCTCCGAACGGGTGGCATTGTCGAATTGGACAACACTCCATTTCGGGCGTTGGGGCCTCGAGGCGATGGGAAAGTGGGACTTGGACCGCGACGCCGGAAATGGAATCCCCGCCCGGCAGGCCCTCGAAAGCGTTGAGCCCGGTCACAGCGGCCGATCAAAAGAAAGACGCAACTGAGGCCTGGAATTGTTTAGGGCAGAGTCGGGTGGAAACCCTGGCCATCTCGGATAAGTAGCATCTCAGGGTCTGTCCCAGCCAAAACAGGAAAGCAATTTGCAGGAATTCCGGAGCAATTCACCTAGGGATTCTGCCTTGTCCACCAGTGTTGTGGCAACCAGGTGGCAGGTCATGCCAGATCATCGTAAGGCCATCGGATCGTCCGCGAGTTGTTACCTGGAACGAATGCGGTACGTCAAGATGTTAGCCGACCGCTGCCCGGATGGTCGTTGGACTGCGATGTTTACCAGGGGCCTTTACGGTCGAAGCTTCCAGCTCATTGACAGGCGGGTGGGGCTATACGGAACCATGCGGGCCGAACCGAATTCAATTTCGTGCGAAAACTCGGACGCTTACCACCGCCACGCGGTTGAGATCCCGGCGGTGGTTATCCCCGTGGAATTCAAAGGAGACTACCCTGGTCCGGGGCTGTGCGCCCTGTATAAGAAGGACGAGGCCGGCAACACTCCGAACTATATAGGGGCACGCATTAATATCAGCACGCCAGTTGGGAATGCCCGGAAGCTACATGAAAAACGCAGGGAATTCATCACTGAGATCGCACATTTCCGGTATGTTGACTCAACGAGTACCTGTACCTGATATGCGCTTCTCGATGGTTGCTGTATTCTGCCCACCCAGGATCACCTCGTGCGGGAGGACCATGTGGCCGTCATAAACCTGACTTGGGCGGAGATTGATCGGCTGGTGGACGAGATGGCTGCCCGGCTCCCGCCCGGCAGTTGCTGTTGGGGGATTCCCCGAGGCGGCAGCGTCGTTGCCGCCTTGCTTCGCAGCAATCACGGCATCAGCATCACTGCCGACTGGACCGAGGCCACGATCGCCGTGGACGACATCATTGACAGTGGACGCACCGCGCAGCAGGTCTGGAATAAACAGGGACTCAAAGTGGAGGCTCTGATTGTAAAGGAGACCACTGACTGGATAGTGTTTCCATGGGAGGGGACCGAACTCACCGAAGACGCGGAACACACGGTAACAAGGTTTCTACAGCAGATAGGCGAAGACCCCAACCGTCCGGAACTGGAGAGGATGCCCCGGCGGGTGGTGAACTTCTGGGAAAAGCTGTTTTCCGGCTACCGCTACGGGAATGAAGATCTAGTAGAGATGCTCTGGAACGGAGGGCCCTCGCTGGAATCGCCATCCTCTGACGACGGAATGGTCGTTCTGTCGGGCATTCCTTTTGTCAGTTCCTGCGAGAACCACTTGCTTCCCTTTTTCGGAGTCGCACACGTAGCGTATCTCTCCCGCAAAGGACAGGGACCTCCCGAAGGTGTCTCCCGGCTGGTGGACATCCTCTCTCGCAGGTTGCAGGTCCAGGAACGTCTGACGGAACAGATATGCAACATCCTCGAAAATAAGACCGATGGCGCCGCCGTCTTAATTGAGGGCAACTACATCTGCCCCATGGTGCAGGGGAGGCAAGACCGGCGAGAGACTTTCGAAACGACAGCCTTCGGCGGCAGGTTCAAGTGCAGCGCAGACCTTCAGAATTATTTTCTACGTGTCAGCAAGCAAGACGCGGAGGGTTGAGAGGAGTCACGGGAGACCTTGGGCTTGCCGGACAAAAACGGACAATCCCAGAGGATGCGGCACGCGGGGGTACAATACCCTTCCACCATCGCTATACTCTTGGTGGTGATGGCCAGCGGATCTTTCGTCCCCTGCAAGATGAGCGGGGCCTGCTACCGTTCAAGCAATACTTCGTGGAGTCGAACGACGGCTTGGTAGACGTGTGCGCCCCACCGAATACCATTGCAAATTGTAGGTCCGCAGAAGGAAAGGCTTCAATTATTTCGCCGACAGGCACTATTAACCGAAGATAAGTAGGGTTATGAGAATTCTGACCATGATCGCTCTCCTGATTGCTCTTATGGTATTCATGGGCTGTGTCTTGCAAGCACCCGATGCCGGCACTGATGCCACGCCGGGGCAGACGGAGGCAGCCTCCACCGACGAAATGACGTCCGGCACACCGGCGGCCGAAGGTACTGCCGAACCTGCGGCCACTCCCACAATCGTATCGGCCCCCCAATCTGGGCGAATCCAGAATTCCGGTCCTCCAGCAATGACGCTGGAATCGGGAGCGGACTATTTCGCAGATTTCCGTACAACCCAGGGCAATTTCCGAGTGCAATTGCTGGCAACCCAGGCACCGGTCACCGTCAACAATTTCGTTTTTCTGGCTCAGCAGGGCTTTTACAACGGGCTGACATTTCACAGGGTTATCGAAAACTTCATGATCCAGGGTGGAGACCCCACCGGCACAGGCGGGGGCGGCCCCGGCTACCAGTTCGAGGACGAGATCGTGCCTGGCCTGGTGTTTGATACTCCGGGCAAGCTGGCAATGGCCAACTCCGGCCCCGGCACCAACGGCAGCCAGTTCTTCATCACCACTGTTCCCACCGACTGGCTGAATGGTCGGCACACTATATTCGGCACAGTGACGCAGGGGCAGTCAGTGGTGGACGCTATTTCACGCGTCCCCACCGGGGGCCGGGATGCTCCGGTTCAGAGTGTGGTGATAGAGCAAATTGACATCGTCCGAGATGCCGGCGAATAGCAACGGGCTTCGCGACAATTGAACCAGCCAGGAGTACTAAACGTGGCATTCCAGAACATAATCTACGAAAGGCGGGAGGCCATCGCCTACATCACTCTGAATCGGCCGGACAAGTTGAACGCGATAAATGGCGCCCTGCTGTCCGACTTTCAGGATGCAATGGACGTCGCCGAGGCAGACCCGGATGTCAGGGTTGTGATCATCACAGGTGCGGGGAGGGCATTCTCTGCCGGGTTTGACATCACCCCAGACCCCGATGCACCGCATCCCCACAAGGGATCTGCCGACGGCTGGCGCACCCATCTTCAGGGCCTGATCGACGGATTCCTGAGGGTGTGGAATATCCCCAAACCGGTGATTGCCGCTGTGAACGGCTACGCCCTGGGGGGAGCCTGCGAGCTGGTTCAGGTGTGTGATGTCAAGATAGCCTCGGAGCACGCCGTGATGGGTGAACCGGAGATTCGAGCTGGATTCGGCCCGCCGCTCCTTGTAACCCCCTACAGTGTCAACCTCGCCAATGCCAAGGAACTGCTGCTCACGGGCGACACCGTGGACGCTTACGAGGCGGCGCGAATTGGACTGGTCAACCGCGTCGTGCCCCACGACCAACTGATGGAAGAATGCGAGCGAGTCGCACGCAAGATGTGCCTGATGTCGGAACTCGGGATGAAGATGACCAAGGTGGCGGTCAATCGCGCGCTGGAAAACATGGGTTTTCTCACCTCTATTTCCCAGAACCTGGAGCTGATGACCATCTTCGACACCAGCACCAGCCCTGAACAGGAAGAGTTCAACGCCGTCGCCGCCGAAAAGGGCTTGAGGGCTGCCCTCAACTGGCGAGACGCCCGCTTCAAGGAACTGGACTGACCAAAAAAACAGGGGCGCACAACGGTGCGCCCCCCTGTGGTAGACCCCCGGCAAGGAATTGTTATCCCCCGGCTTTGACCTCGATTCCGGCCAGCCCCTCGACGAACTTGAGCAGTGCAGAGTGGTCTGACTCCTGCTCGCCTTCATTTACCAGAGCGCCCAGCATCTGCTGCAACAGCGCGGTGACCGGCAGGGGCACGTTCAACTCCTGACCCGTCTGCAGAACGTTTCGCAGGTCCTTCTGATGCAGCCGGACGCGGAACCCGGCGCGGAAATTGCGGGACAGCATCATCGGGGCCTTCGCTTCCATCACATTGCTGCCCGCGAGGCCGCCGCGGATGGCATTGAACACCTTCTCAGGGTCCACACCAGCCTTGGTGGCCAGCACCAACGCTTCGGCGAGAGCCTCGATGTTGGCGGCGACTATGATCTGATTGGCCAGCTTGGTGACACCGCCGGCTCCAATGTCGCCGGTGAGCACCACGTTGCCGCCCATGGTCTTGAGCAGATCAAAGTTCTGGTCATAGATTTCCTGCTTCCCGCCGACCATGATGGCCAGGGTGGCGTTGATGGCACCCGGTTCGCCGCCGCTCACGGGGGCGTCCAGCATCTCCACGCCCTTCTTGGCGCACTCTGCGGCTATGCGCTGGGACACAAGCGGCGCGATCGAACTCATGTCGATGATGGTCTTGCCAGCCGAGGCGCCTTCAAGCACTCCATCGGGCCCGAGGATCGCCCTCTCCGAATCTGCCGAATCGGGAAGCATGGTAATTATCTTGTCGGTAGCGGCCGCCACCTCACGGCTGGAGGACGCCGCAGATGCGCCATCACCGACAACTTCCTCAACCGCCTCCCCCACGATGTCGTAAACGGTCAGCTCATACCCCGCTTTAAGCAAGTTGCGGGCCATGGGCTTGCCCATAATGCCCAACCCGACGAAACCGATTTTCTCGGCCATCTTCCGGCCTCCTGATGTTCAATTGAGGCCCCGGTCCGCTATGTGCGGACCGGGTCTGCAGTGCCGGAAAACTGTAACACACATCTCAGCGCGCTCCAACGGTGGCCGCGCCTAGTACCCGGCCCAGATCCTGCGCTTGTCTGCCTCGTGCTGCTTGAGGAACAGTCCTATGGATACGAGCTCGAGAACAACGCCCAGAACCAGCAGAATTATGGGCCAGATGCGGAAGTTCCTGAGTTCCTCCGGAATCTCCGTAACGGTTGCCTGGGGGCCGCCGGGAAGAGAGGCGTTCCCGAGATCAACGATCTCCGGCGGGGCCACCATCTGTTGATTGGGGACCTCCGGCTGCTCGGAGCCAGACCCGGGGACAGCGGTCGGAATGGGCGTAGGCGCCTCCGTCGGCGTCGGTACAGCCGTGGGCGCAGCCGTTGCCGTCGGCGTGGGATCCGGCGTAGGCGTCGCCGTGGGATCCGGAGTGGGATCTGGGGTAGGCTCCGGGGTAGGCTCCGGCGTGGGTTCGGGTGTCGGCTCCGGCACGGCCGTGGGTTGAGGCGGCGGAGCAATGGAGCGCTGGACGTTCCACTGCTGCTGGCTCGACTTCGGTTCTTGGGGCGGGACGATAGACCTGACCTGGGTCAGTGCCGCGTTGGTTCCCACGGCGTAGATGCCGGGGCCGGTAACGCCGTCGATTGTGATTGTGATGACACCCCCATCATCAGTCACCTGCGTGAAATCAACCTCCGACCAATCGCCGTCAGACTCAGTGAGCACCACGATGGTGTCATTGCCAATGTCGTCCTCATCAAGTTCTACCTCGATGGTTATGGATGGATCAAGGATGTCATCCCCCGTGATTGGGTTGCCCTGGGTGTCAAAGACCTCGACGGTGATACAGGTCTGCAGCTCGTCGGCCGGCGGGGGATCCTGGGAGGACCAGTCGCAGTCCTCAGAGTCGGTGTCCACGCTGACGAAGAACGGGTCTTCCAGAGTGTCCTCTGGGATTGTGACCGTGACATCTCCATCAGGGGTCTGGACCTCGGTTTCCTCGTCGGGGTCCACCAGGACGACTACCTGAGTGTCCTCGTTGGTGACGGGCACATCGACGACGTCGGTTACATTGATGGCGACTGTTATCGAGTCGCTGCCTCCCTTGCCGTCAGATGCGGACACGCCCAGTATGTAGCTGTCCTTGATCTCGTAGTCCAATTCGGCCTTGGTCTTCAGCTGGCCCGTGGCAGAACCGACGTCGAAGGAACTGGCGTCGGCGCCGATCAACCTGTAGGTCAGCGTGTCGCCGTTGGAGTCGGTGGCAGTAATCGGAGCGCCGATATTGGTTCCCGCATCAGTCTTCTCCGCTACGGTGCGCTTCGTCCTGTCATCGGCGAATCGCGGCGCGATATTGGTGATCACAGGTGGTGGTGTGTAGAAAGTGCCGCCACCGCCACCGCCACCGCCACCACCGCCGCCGCCACCGCCGCCGCCACCGTTGTTGTTGCCGCCGCCACCGCCATTGCCGCCGCCCTCGGAGACGTTGGTGACGTTGATGGTGACCGTGATGGTATCAGTGGCCTGCGCGGTGTCCCTGGCGGTAACGACCACGCTGTAGCTGGTCTTGGTCTCATAGTCCAGGGCGGACTTGGTCTGCAGTTGGCCGGACGACGCCACGATGCCGAATGACGAGGCGTTGGTCCCGCCAAGCGAGTAGGTCAGCCGGTCGCCGATGCTAGTGTCGCTGTCGGTCGCGGTCACCGGGGAGCCGATGTTCCGGCCTGCCGGGGTGTTCTCGGCGACAGACCGGCTGGTCGAGGTGCTGCTGAATTCAGGCGCGGTGTTCTCCACCACGGCGTTGTCGGCCTGCTCGGTGATGGTGTGTCCGGTGTCGTGCGTGTCGTCGTAGGTGACCGTGACCCGCAGGTAGTCGCCCAGGTCGCCCGAGACCGGCGTGTAGTTGCTGGTGCTCTCGCCGGAGATTTCCGTCCACGGGTCCTGGCCGTCTGAGGAACTCTCCCACACCCAGGTTTCACTGGCAACGTCCGCGTCTTCGTCGCTCAGCGTGGCGGTCAGTGGTGCGCCGACGCGCGGGTGCTCGCTGGACAGGGAGAGGCTCCCGTCCTCGTCCACATCCGTGACGGTGATGGTCACGGTGTGGGTGTCGTCGATGGTTGCGTTGGTTTCGGTGGTTCCGTCCGCTGCCTTGCCATCGGTTACATGGATGGTGACCTCGTAGGTGTCTTTGGTCTCGTGGTCTAGGTCGGCCTTGGTCTTCAGCTGGCCGGTCGTGGAGTCAATGGCAAAGGCCGCGGCGTCGTTGCCTCCCAGTGAGTAGGTCAGCGGCGTGTCGTCCTCGGGGTCGGTGGCCGTGTAGGGGCTGCCGATGTCCGTGTCGGTCGCGGTGTTTTCAGCGACGTCCTGCGTGGCGGGCGCATCGTCAGCGAACGCCGGCGGCTCATTTACATCGGTTACGGCGATGGTGACTTCGATACTGTCATCCTCGGTTGTGTCGGCGGCCTCATAGTCATCGAGGCCGTCATGCACCGATACGGTGACGGTGTAGCTTCCTTTAGTCTCGTGGTCCAGCGCATCCTTGGTCTTGATCTGGCCGCTGGAATCGATCTCAAATGATGCTCCATCGCCAGAGTCCAGGGAGTAGACCAGCGTGCCCTTGCTGTCGGCGTGGGTGGCGGTTACCGGTGCCCCGATGTTGGTGTTAGCTGCGGTGTTCTCGGCGATCTCTCGGGTGGTTGTGGCGTCGACGAATTCGGGGTGTTCGTTCGTTGCCTGTCTCAAGGCCACAGCGTTGCTGGCCTCCGCCTTGGCGGTCTTTCCCGCTCCGTTATTGTCGGTGTAGGTGACCGACACCCGCAGGTAGTCCCCGTCGTCGTTCGCGTCTGGGGTGTAGCTGCTGTTTGTCCCTCCGGAGATGGGTGTCCAGTTGCTTTGGCCGTCGTCCGATTTCTCCCACACCCAGGTCTCGCCGGTAACGTTGCCGTCCTGGTCGGTCAGTGTGGCCGTGAGGGCGGAGCCGACGATGGGGGTCTGCGACGACAGCGTGATGCTACCCGGATCGTCCACGTCGGTGACCGTGATGGTCACGTCGTAGGTGTTGTCGACGGTCGCTGTTCCCTCGGTGTTGCCATCGGCGTCCAAGCCGTCGGTCACCTGGATGGTGACGCTGTAGCTGGCCTTGGTCTCGAAGTCGAGATCGGCCTTGGTCTTGAGCTGGCCGGTGGCCGTGTCAATGTCGAAGGATGCGGCGTCGGTGCCGGCCAGGGAATAGGTCAGCGGCGTGTCGCCCTCGGGGTCGGTGGCCGTGTAGGCGCTGCCGATGTTGGCGTCGGCAGCGGTGTTCTCGGCGACATCCTGGGTTGCAGGGGCGTTGGCGGCGAAGGCCGGCCCCTCGTTGACGTTGGTTACGTTGACGGTTACGTCGATGCTGGCGTCCTCTGTCGGCGTACCCTCGGTGTTGCCCGTGTCGTCTTCGCTGTCGGTCACGGACACGGTCACCGAATACGACTGCGTGTCCTCGTAGTCAAGGGCGTCCTTGGTCTTTATCTGGCCAGTGGCCGTATCGATGTCGAATGACGCGGCGTCGGTGCCGCCCAGCGAGTAGGTCAGCGTGTCGCCGTCGTCGTCGTCGGTGGCGGACACCGGGTCGCCGACGGGCTGGCCGGCCGCTGTGTTCTCGGCGACCTCGCGGGTGATGCTTGAATCGCCGTCGGCATATTCGTCGTTGAACGTGGGCTGCTCGGTATCGTCGTCGGTCACGGTGATGGTGACTGCGTGCGTGTCCGTGAGGTTGCCCGAGTCGGTGGCTGTAACGGTCACGGAGTAGGAGTCCTTGGTCTCTTTGTCCAAGGGGTCCTTGGTTGTAATCTGGCCAGTGGAATCGATTTCGAAGGAGGCGCCATCTTCGTCGTCCAGCGAGTAAGTGATCGTGTCGCTGTCGTCCGGGTCGGTGGCTGTGACGGTGCTGCCGACGTTCTCGCCTTCGTCAGTGTTTTCCAGGATGTTCAGGGTCGCGGGCGCGTTGGCATCGAACACGGGCGGCTCATTCACGTCCCTGACGTTGATGGTGACGTCAATGCTGTTGTCGTCTACCGTGTCAGAGTTGCCGTGGATGTTCTTGCTGTCCCTGACGAACACGGCCACGTGGTATGTGTCCTTGGTCTCATGGTCCAGGGCGGCCTTCGTTTCTATCTGTCCGTTGGAGGAGTCAATATCGAATGAGGCAGCGTCCTGGCCTTGCAGGGAATAGGTCAGCATGTCGTTTTCCGGGTCGGAGGCAGAGACCGGGCTACCAACATCCTGGCCTGCCGCGGTGTTTTCGTCCACGGAGAATTCGGGCGGGTTTCCGCTATCATCGAACGTTGGCGCCTTGTTGTAGTCGGCCTCTTCTGTAGTGCCCTCATCGACAGGATTGCAACCAGGACCGTTCGTCACGTCGTTGCCGTTGACCGGGACATAGTGTCTCTTAGTGTCTATATCGTACCCGTACTTGGTCTCATCGGGATAATCGTCCCGGTCCTGATAGGCCGTGTCTATCCAGATCTCAAGCTGGCGGTCGGGTGTGATGCACTCGTCATCGGGGATCCCGACGTTAATTCGGTCTTCGACCTGGCTGCCGCGGAAAACAAATTTCCAGTCTGTGTCAGCTGGATTGTGCCCTTCCTCGTTCAAGTGGTCGTTATAGTTATCCCTGATTTTTAGTCCACCCTCAATGCACTTCCCTGAGTTGGGCGTCTGGCCAGGGCCATCTCCCGGATAGCACCATTCCTCATCGTCCGTGAGCGGCCTGCTGAGCTTAAGGGTGACCGTGACGTCCCTGCCCTCTTCGCCGACCTCCGGCATCACAGCCTTGATGCTGACCGTGGGTCGATCGGAGTGGTCCGCGTGCGCGGTGCCCGGAGGGGAAAGCGACAGGGCAAACAGAAGGCCCAACAGGATGACAAGCGCAGTGGTGGCCACTGCCGTTGGGGAGATAAAAGGTACCCGGTGGAACATGTCCCCTCCACACTCTCACTACATCGAGACCGGCATTCGCCGGTAAGTTGACTGCCCGCCCGTTGGTCCTGGGAGGCCCCTGGACTCGTGCGGGAGTGCGCGGGCAGTACCCGCAGACTCTTGGCTTTATTGGTACGTGCAAAAAACATAACACCGGGCCTGTTTCAATATGTTTACTCCTTATGTCCCGATTTTTTACATTTCTCAGGTTGTTTTGCGCCGCCAAGGCTGAATTCAGGGGTGGAACACCCTCGAAAACTTTATGGTAACTGTCTGAGGCAAAGGAATCGCATTTGAATATTTTGACGACAGTTGCCTCTTGCCAAGCCTCTTGTCCATCGATATCATAGGAACATGTGTTCCATATGTCGCCCTCAATGGCTGTGCTTATCGCGTTGTTTCCCGACTTGTGCCGGCCCGCGCCCGCCCGCGCCCGCAATGGCATAACCTACCCAAACGGCAGGAAAAGCAGCAATGGGACACAATGGGACACAATTCAAAAATCCTGTCCCTAATCTGTCCCTCAGGGGAGACTCCAGATAGGAATTAACGCGAATTCGAGGGCAAATAGGGAAATAATGGGAAAATATGGGAAACCGGGGGAAAAATCCCGTCCCATTTTTCCCCCGCTTACTCCTCATTTCCCCGCTGGTCCGCTTCTATCGGATAGCTGAACTCGATTCCCTGCGCAGACACCGAGTCCCTCCGGCCAAATGCGATATCCCTGCTACCCCATTGCCTGTTCGTTGTGCAAAAACAGGCAATGGGGTTATCATGGAATTAATGATCTCCGGCCCTTGTCCGGAGGTCTTTCATCGGGCCAGGGAGAGACCCTTCGGGGCGGGTTTCAAGTGCAGCCCTGGGGCATCAGGAGCGGGTTGAATGGCCTACCGCAGGTCGGCGCTGGTTACGGGTGGAGCCGGGTTCATCGGCTCTCACCTGGTTGACCGTCTGGTGGCCGAGGGTTACCGGGTGGTTATCGTTGACGATCTCACCACCGGCAAGCTGAAGAATCTCAATCACGATGCCGTCTTTCACCACATGAGCATCACCCGGCCCACGCTCCGGGAAGTTATGAACCGTGAGAAGCCCGACCTGGTCTTCCACCTGGCGGCTCAGTCCAGTGTGCCCCGTTCCGTCAAGGACCCGATCTTGGACAACGAGATCAACGTCCTGGGTACGCTGCGGCTGCTGGAGGAATCCCGCCGGGCAGGCGTGGGAAAAGTGATCTATTCCTCGACGGGCGGCGCGCTTTACGGAGAGCCGGAGGTCGTGCCCTGTCCCGACGATGCGCCAGTCATTCCCATCTCCCCGTACGGGATGTCCAAGTACATGGCCGAGCAGTATCTGGACTTTTACTCGCGGCAATACCGCCTGAACTACACCACCCTCCGCTACGGTAACGTCTATGGCCCGCGCCAGGACCCCTACGGGGAGGCCGGCGTGGTCGCAATTTTCATTTCGTCCATCCTGAGCGGCAAGCGCCCCCGGATCTTTGGCGACGGCAACCAGACCAGGGACTTTGTCTGTGTTGACGACATTGTTGAAGCGAATATGGCCGCGATCCATCGGGGCCACCACACGGCGCTGAACATAGCTACCGGGGAATTGACCAGCGTCAATCAGCTATACGAAATGCTGAAGAAGATCACCGGATTTCGCTGGGAAGCCGACCACGGTCCCGCTCGCGCTGGTGACGTCTACCGGATCAGCCTCGACTGCTCCAAGGCAGAGCGGGAACTGGGCTGGACCCCCAAGACAGATCTGGCCGAAGGCCTGGCCCGCACTGTCGAATACCTCAGGGCAAACGCACCGGCCGCGAGTGCGCTTCCAGGATAAGGACGGACAAAGAACGGATAGGGACGCGCTCCCCCGCTCAGGTGCTCGCAGAGACCAAGATGGCGACTCATACCTAACAACAGCATAGGAAGGCGAACCGCATGACGACATCCGCGACAGACTACGACACAATTATCCTCGGGGCCGGGGCCGCGGGTCTTGCCGCCGGTCTCTACACCACTCGGGCGATGCTCAAAACGCTGATTATCGAGCAACTGGGCCCGGGCGGCCAGCTGCTTATCACGGACGAGATCGATAACTATCCCGGCTTTCCCGAAGGCGTCAAGGGCCAGGAACTGGCGATGATGATGGAGCAACAGACGACCCGGTTCGGCGCCGAGATCGACTATGCCGAGGTGCAGGGCATCGAGCGGGCCGACGAGCCAGTCAAAACTGTCCATACCGACGACGCAACCTATACCGCCAAGAGCCTGATCATTGCCACCGGCGGCTCCCATAACAAGCTGGGCGTGCCGGGCGAGGACGAGTTCTCGGGTCGCGGCGTCTCTTACTGCGCGGTCTGCGACGGCAATTTCTTCCGCGGCCAGGACGTGGTCGTGATCGGTGGCGGCGACGCCGCCATGGACGAGGGCCACTACCTAACCGGCATCGTCAACTCCGTTACCTACGTCCACCGCCGCGACGAGCTGAGGGCCACCAAGGTCCTGCAGGAGCGGGCCTTCAACAACGACAAGGTCAAGTTCCTCTGGAGCCACGTGGTCGAGGAATTCGTCGGCAACGAGGGGCTGGAAGCGGCGCGGGTGAAGAACCTCAAGACCGAGGAGACCTACGACTACGGCATCGCCGCCGCATTCATCTACGTCGGCTTCCATCCCAACACGGAGTACCTGAAGGGCCTGCTGGAGATGGACGCCCTCGGCCACGTCTATACCGACATCCACATGCGCACCGGCGTCCCAGGCCTCTATGCCTGCGGCGATGCCCGCGCCGACTCCACCCGGCAGCTGGGTGCGGCCGTCGGAGACGGCATCACGGCCGCCCTGGCCGCGTACCACGACCTGCAGGAGTAGTCCTGCCCCAAGTCGGGAAAGCCCGTAACAACAGA
This sequence comes from Dehalococcoidia bacterium, assembly GCA_965262865.1. GTDB lineage: Bacteria > Chloroflexota > Dehalococcoidia > Lucifugimonadales > UBA3495 > VXOI01. The sequence continues at coordinate 1,698,885 of OZ253565.1, read as the reverse complement.
TAAGGGGCGGGTTACTCATCCGCCCCTTATCTGTTAGCCCGAGTCTCTCTGCCGAACTAGTTGACGTTCAGGTTCATCGGCAGCTGCATCATTGAGCGGAGCGCCATCGTCGGCTGGTACTCCGTCTCGTGGGGCACCATTTCCAAGTTGGGGTAGCGGTCGGCCAGGGCACGGAAGACTTCCTGCCCCTCCACGCGGGCGATGGTGGAACCCAGACAGTGATGCACACCGGCACCGAATGCAACGTGCGGGTTGGGCCAGCGGGTGATGTCCATCTCGTCGGGTCGCTCGAACTTGTCGGGGTCGCGATTAGCCGATGGGATAACCCAGCGAACCCGGTCGTCCTTTTTGATCTGCTTGCCGCGAAGCTCCACGTCCTCGCTGGCCAGGCGCGGCAGCGTCTTAACCGGCGAGTCGTAACGCAGCGCCTCTTCGGCGGCTCGCACCATCATGCCCTCGGTGTCCTGCCGGAACAGATCCCACTGGTCCCGGTTTTCCATGAACGACTTGGTCCCGTTACAGATCAGGTTGATGGTGGTCTCGTGGCCGGCGATCAGCAGCAGCGCCGTGTTCGACAGCGTGTGGGCCCGGTTGAACACGCCATCTCTCTCGCCGCTGGCCAGCACCGAGATGAAGTCGTCTCCAGGATTTTCCTTCCGCTCGTCAAGCAGCGGCCCACAGTACTCGAACATGCCGTTCACGCCTTCCATGAGCGTGCGGTAGCGGTCCGGCTCGCCCCGGTTCGTGTATAGCAGCTTTTCGGCCAGCGTGCGGATGTAGGGGCGGTCGGCTTCGGGAACGCCCATCATCTCCGCGATAACCAGCAGGGGCAGCGGCACCGCCAGGTCGCGCATCAGGTCAACGTCACTCTTGGATTCGGCCTGGTCCAGAAGGTGGTTGGTGGCCGAAATTACCAACGGGCGCCACTCCTCCATGGACTTGGGAGTGAAGAACTGGTGCACCACCTTGCGCATGTCCAAATGGACCGGGCGGTCATGCTGGATGAACATCATCCCCTGGTACTCGCATGCCATCCGGTAGAGTTCCTCATCTGTTTCGAAAATGGCCGGGTAGGCCGGACGCGGGTCGTTGAGGAACGTCGCGCTGGAGAACTTCTCGTGGTTACGGGTCAGCCACACCAGGTCATCGTGCCGGGTGATGATCCACAACTCGTAGAGTTCGTTCCAGTGGACCGGATCCTCGTCTCTCAGCCGACCGAAGTATGTATAGGGGTCATTCAGAGCCGCGGGACTGAACATATCATCGGAAACTAGGGTGGAGACCATGTGTCACCTCCACTAAAGATGGTCTTGATTCAGCCAGGGACGCCGCCCACGGTATCCCTTCAAGGGTGATGTGAGTCTACCAAATTACCAACAGAGTTGACAATAGACAATATCCGGCAAATGTATTACGACATGCGTGATTATTAGACAAGAACTCGTTGGAACTCCGTCTTAGGGAATACGGCGAGAAGTGCTGCCTTTTCGCTGGAGCGGTTGACGAACCCGTGCTTGATGCCGGCAGGGGCAAGTACAGTGTCGCCGGGGCCAAGGGTGATCACTTCGTCGCCCAGAACTGCCTCAAGCTCACCCTCGATGATGACCATGGCCTCCTCAGTGTCTGGGTGAATGTGCGTGGTGATGGTGGAGCCCGGGCTGATCTCCAAATGGCCGACCCACAGCGATTGTGCCCCTTGTTCGGATCCCACCAGCGTGGCACGTGGGATTCCGGGGTAGCCTTCGATGGTTTCAGCATCTGCCCGCTTCAATATGGGCATATCACTACCTCCACGTTTTTCTGACGACTCTTCGGTCGCTGGATTATTCGGTCGTTGGATTATAGGGCGTGACGACAGAAATCGCTAAAGCGTACAGCTGTGGGAAAACGATTTGTCGACGGCATTTACAATTCTTGTTTCTCCAAGTGTCCCTCAATTGCGGAATTCTGGTATCATTCGCCAAATTCTACCGGTAATACTTAAGGAGGCGCGGTTATGCTGGACAAAACGGCGCTAATGGAAATGATGCGGCGAATGCTTCGCATCCGGCACTTCGAGGAGGCAGTCATCAACCTGGTGGAGCGCGGCGAAATCGTCGGCGCAGCCCACTCCTACATTGGAGAGGAAGCCGTGGCCGTGGGCGCCTGCATGGCCCTGCGCGACGACGACTGGATGACCGGCAACCACCGTTCTCACGGGCATCCCATCGCCAAGGGCGGCAACGTGAAGACAGCGATGGCCGAGCTGCTGGGCAAGAAGACCGGCATCTGCAAGGGCAAGGGCGGCTCCATGCACCTGGCCGACTTCAGCATCGGCATCCTGGGAGAGTCGGGCATACTCGGCTCCTCAATCCCCGTGGCCGTTGGCGCGGCCCTCGGCAGCCGCCTGCAGGGCAACGACCGCGTGGCCGTATGCTTCTTCGGCGACGGCGCCAGCAATGAGGGCTCGTTCCACGAATCCATAAACCTGGCAGCCGTGTGGAAGTTGCCCGTCATCTTCCTCTGTGAGAACAACCAGTATGCGGTGACCAGCAGCTTCAAGGACATGGTGGCGGTGGCCAACATATCTGACCGCGCCGCGGCCTACGCCATCCCCGGGGTACTGGTGGACGGGCAGGACGCGCTGGCGATGCACGAGGCGGTGTCCCATGCCGTCGAGCGAGCTCGCTCCGGTCAGGGGCCGACCCTGGTCGAGGGCCGCACCTACCGCTACTACGACCACTCGCTGGGGCTAGGCCGCATCGTTCGCAACCCTTACCGCGACGACGACGAGGTCGAGCATTGGAAGCAGCGCGACCCCCTGGACATTCACCGCGCCATGCTCATTGAGCAGAACATCGCCACGACAGGCGAACTGGACGCGATGGAAGAGCAGGTCAAAGCCGAGATCGAAGAGGCCGTCACTTTCGCCCGCGAGAGCCCCTACCCCGACCCCTCCGAGGTCTGGGAGGATATGTACGCCGAACCCATCCCGCTGGAGTAACGGAGCTTTTCCAAGCAACGCATCCATCCCCAATTCCCTCTCCCTCTGGGAGAGGGTCAGGGTGACGGTAGTATGGGAAAGACCCGTTCAGCACCTTGCAAGGAGGAACAGGAATGGTAACTGCAACGCAGACCCGCAACATCACCTTCACCCAGGCCATCAACGAGGCGATGCTGGAAGAGATGCGCCTTGACGAGCGCGTCTTCATCATGGGTGAGGACATCCAGAAGGGCGTCTACGGCGCGTCCGCCGGACTTTTCACCGAGTTCGGCGGCGACAGGGTTCGCGACTGTCCCCTCTCCGAAAACGCCTTCTTCGGCGCGGCAGTGGGCGCGGCAGCGGTGGGGATGCGCCCCATCGTCGAGAGCCTTTCCAGCTTCATGTGGGTCGGGATGGACCAACTGGTCAGCCAGGCCTCCAAGATGCGCTATATGTTCGGCGGCCAAGTGAACCTGCCAATCGTCTACCGCGCCGCGATGTACTATGGCGGCAGCATGGCGGCCCACCACTCCGACCGCTCGCATCCCCTGTTCATGAATATCCCAGGATTCAAAATGGTGTTCGCCAGCAATGCCTATGACGGCAAGGGCCTGCTCAAGCAGGCCATCCGCACTGACGACCCGGTTATTTTCTGGGAAGACCGCACCATCCTGGGCGCACGGGCCGAAGTTCCCGAGGAGGACTACACCATCCCCCTGGGCGTGGCCGACGTTAAGCGCGCGGGCAGCGACGCCACCATCGTTGCCATCGGCGGAATGGTACCAAGGGCGCTGGCCGCGGCGGACGCGCTGGCATCGGAAGGAATCTCTGCCGAAGTAATCGACCCTCGCACGCTGGTGCCGCTGGACAAGGCGGCCATCCTCCGATCGGTCGCCAAGACGGGCAGGCTAGTGGTGGTTGACATGGCCCACAAGACTTGCAGCGCGGCCAGCGAAATCGCCGCCATCGTGGCGATGGAAGGATTCTGGGACCTGCAGGCGCCAATCCAGAGACTGGGCACCATAAACGTCCACATACCCTTCAGCCCAGCCTTGGAGCCGCTGTGCTACCCCACCGACGAGTCCATCGCCGAGGCCGTGCGCGTCACCTTGGGCTAGGATCGGAGCTCAGTTGAATCGTAGGCTTATCTTGACCTTGTAGGGGCGCACAGCTGTGCGCCCCTACGCCATACCGATAGTAAAATTCTACGCGGTCTCACCTCAAGAAGGAGTTGCAGTTATGGCGTCGGAGATCGTGCTTCCCCAATGGGGCATGGAGATGCAGGACGGCACCATCGTCCGCTGGCTGAAGCAGGAAGGCGACACCGTTCAGGAGGGCGAACCCATCGTAGAGGTGGAGACTGCCAAGCTGCAGACGGAGCTGGAGTCGACGGCATCGGGCGTACTGAGCCGCATCGTAGCCCAACAGGGCGAGATAGTGCCCATTCGCGGCGTGCTGTGTGTCATTTCCGAGCCGGGCGAAGAACTGGCGCCCCCAATCGCCCCTGCTGCCGCTGCCAGTACATCGCCCACGCCAGCAACTCAGGTCTCACCCGCCTCCAACGGCGTCAGCGTACAGGTTGTCCCAGCGGCCCGCCGGTTGGCGCGCGATCGGGGCGTAGACTTGGCGGCAGTCCGAGGCAGTGGCCCCAGCGGCCGAATACTGCTGGCCGATGTCGAGGCTGCGTTGCAGGTTTCCCCCACTACTGCTGCTGACGGCGCCGATGCCACACCGGGGCGAGTGCCAGTCGTCCCTGCCGCCCGCCGCTTGGCCCGGGAGAACAACATCGACTTGGCCGTAGTGACTGGCAGCGGGCCGCAGGGCAGGATCCTGATCGAGGACGTGGAAGCCGCAATCGCGGCAAGGTCCGCTCCTGCTGCTGCCAGCACACTAGGTGCAGCTGCAGATGGGATTGTACCGCTGTCAGGCATTCGCGGCGCAGTGGCGACTCGAATGCTGCAAAGCCTCCAGACCACGGCGCAGGTCACGCTGACAACCGAGGCCGTCGTCACCGAGGCCATGCAACTGCGCAGGGGGCTGTCGCGCCATCATTCGGAGCAGGCAGGTGGCGGCATTGGGCCGCTGCCGTTGGTGGTCAAGGCCACCGCAGAGGCACTGAAATGCCACCCACGGATGAACGCCATCGAAACCACGTCGGCCGACGGCGAGGCGCAGGTTCAGATGCTGTCTGAAATCAACATCGGCCTGGCCGTGGCGCTGGAGGAGGGCCTGGTGACGCCGGTGATACGCGGAGCCGACGGGAAATCGTTGGCGCAACTGGCCGCCGAGAATCGCGACCTCGCTGCCCGTACCAGGGAAGGGCGGACGCGCCCGGAGGAGATCAGCGGCGGCACATTTACCATCACCAACCTGGGTGCCAACGAGATCGACGGCTTCACGCCTATCATCAACCCGCCGCAGGTCGGCATCCTCGGCGTGGGCCGTGTAGTGGAGAAGCCGGTAATCGTAAATGGTGAGGTCGCCAAGGGCGAGACCATGTACCTGAGCCTGACTTTTGATCACCGGGTCGTCGACGGTGCGCCCGCCGCCGCTTTCCTGCAAACAGTCAAGGGCCTGCTGGAAGATCCATGGTGGATGGTGGGCTAGTCGACTGCCGCTTCCGCCTTCAATTGGCCCACGAAGCTCCCGGATTCCTCCTTTCGCGGCAATGACGGATTGCTCTCCTAAAGTAAAGGACTCGCCGGCTACGGCGAGTCCTTGTTGGGTGCGAGGAATTATTCGCTACACGTCAACCATGAGCACCCACATTGGGCCTTGGCCGATGGGATAGACCTCCAGTGGCTCGAGGGCTCCGCTGTCCGCGTTGACCCGGTACGATGCCAGCCTCGCCGACTCCAGTCCGGCGGCATAGAGGTAGTTGCCCGTCGGGTCAAGGCTGAAGGCACGGGGGATGTCCTCAGTAGGCGTTTGGCCCAGTGGGGTCAGAGTGCCGTCGGCGGGATTCACCGCGAATCCGGCGATGCTGTTGTGGCCGCGGTTTGGCGCGTAGAGGAACCTTCCCGACGGGGTGATCTGGATCTGCGAGCAGGAATTGTGCTCGTTGTAGCCATCAGGGAGCGTGGGGACGGTCTGGAAGGGGCTCAGAGTTCCGATGGAACGGTCGAACCGGTAGGCAGTTACGCTGCAACCCTGCTCGTTTGAGGAGTACACCACGTCCAGGTTGGGGTGGAAGCAGACGTGTCGCGGCCCCTCAGGTCCGTTGGGCACTGCGCGATCCGGATCGCAGGAGGCCAACCTTCCTGTCAGTTGGTCAAATCGAAACTGGAAGATGGCATTCAGCCCGGTGTGGGCACCTTCGGCGATGTGGGGCACGTAGGCGTAGCGGTTGGACGGGTCGGTCTGGACGTAGTGGGCACCGATGCCCGTTTCCCGCCACTCGATCGGCGTGGCATCCAAAGCGCCGTCCTCGCCGAATCCATGCACGCCGACCCGGGCCTGGTAGTAGTGGGCCGATAGCAGGTATTTACCGGTGCGGTCGACGGAGATGTGGACTGGGTCGCCTTCCAATGGCACACCGCCGAGTTCCCTCAGCCGCCCGGTTTCGTGGTCGATGGCGTAGCTCGTCAGGCCAAAGTCGCCAGGCCGGCGCCGGCCGACGAACAGGTAACGACGCTGCGGATCGACTGCCATGGGCGCCGGCATTCCCGGTAGTGGGAACTCCGTTCGCCGAGTCAGCCCGCCAGTGTTGGGATCGAGCACATAGAGGGAAATCCGGTCCTCTCGCTGCAGGGAGATGTACACGTAAGTAGTCACGTCGTATTTCCTCGACTCAGGATTTGCCGGCCGGTCTTTGCCGAAATTGTGCGTATAATAGCACCAACAGTAGCTTACGCTATCGATCAGACATTTGATTTTGCCAATCGAAAAGGTGGAGGTTGTGCCATGCCAGAGCGAGGCGAAGTCTCGATGGAGGAATTCCGGCTTATGGCCGACCGGGCCGGCTTCGGCCTGAAAGACGGAGAGCTGGAAGAACTCAAACCAATATACGATCTTTATGCCGCCTACGCCGCGCAGCTCCACGACATCAATTTCGGCGCGGAGGAGATGGTGGTGGAGTTTCACCCCGATTGGCCCGGGGCGTAGCCTGATCGCGATTCATCGTTCCCATTCCATATCCAACTGCGGGGTGAATTCAAATGGCTGATAAAGACAGGCTGTATTTCCTGACCATGCGGGAGGCCGGCCAGTTGATGCGGTCCGGCCAACTGTCTCCGGTGGAACTCCTGCGGGCATGCCTAGAGCGCATTGAAGCCACCGACGACCGCCTGCACTCTTTCGTCACAATGATGACAGACAATGCCATGGAGCAGGCGCGCACTGCGGAGGCGGAGATGCTACGGGGCAACTACCGTGGCCCCATGCACGGCATCCCCTTCGCCCTCAAGGACCTATATGACACCGCGGGCACGCGCACCACATCCGGGTCCTACGTTGACCTGGACCGAGTGCCGACAGTAGACGCCACCACCACGGCACGGCTCAAGGAGGCTGGAGGCGTGCTCGTGGGAAAGTTGGCGATGCACGAGTTCGCGCTGGGCGGCCCCGACTGGTCGACACCCTTCGAGCCGGCCCGAAACCCGTGGAACCTAGACCACATCACAGGCGGCTCCAGCAGCGGCACCGGCTCGGCGGTGGCGTCCGGGCAGGTAATGGGCGGCCTCGGCTCCTGCACCGGCGGCTCCATTCGTGGCCCCGCGTCGTATTGCGGAATCGTCGGCATCAAGGCCACCTACGGGCGCGTTAGTCGCGCCGGAGTGGTCACGCTGAGCTGGTCGCAGGACCACGCCGGACCGATGACCTGGACGGTGGAGGACTGCGCTTACATGCTGCAGGCCATCGCGGGCCACGACCCAAGGGACCCCACATCCAGCACCGCGCCGGTGCCAGACTACTCGGCGTCGCTGGTTGAGGACATCAAGGGCGTGACCATCGGACTGCCACGGCACTATTTCTTTGATCCCGACCCCAGTGTCAGCCCGGAGACCGTGGCTGTGGTGGAAAAGGCCGTGACGGAGCTGGAGGGACTGGGCGCGAGGGTGCGCGACGTCGCACTTCCCAGTCTGGACTACGTGCGGGCCGCCAATTCCGTCATCATGGTAAGCGAGGCCTACGCATACCACGAGCCTAACCTCAAGAAGATGCCGGAGAAGTTCGGGGACATAGTACGAAGCCGGTTCCGCACCGGCGGGTTGCTCACCGCCGCCGACTACCTGCAAGCCCAGCGGGTGCGCAATTGGGCGCGACGGGAGTTCGCCGAAGTAATGAGGACGGTAGACTTCCTGGTGACACCCACGATGACGACACCGGCGCCCGCCTTTGAGGGATACGACCCCACCTCCACGGTGCGTGGGCGCAGCTTCACCGCTCCATTCAACGTAACCGGCCTGCCTGCCATCTCGGTGCCGTGCGGCTTCACCGAGAGCGGACTGCCCGTAGGTTTGCAGATTGCCGGCAAGCCCTTCGACGAGCCGGGCGTGATCCAGGCCGCCTACACGTACCAACAGCACGCAGGCTGGTACAAGACCCGCCCTGCAATCTAGTTGGCAGTCAAAGGATCGGAGAAGACGATGCCCAATGCCGCTGAACGATATGCTGCCCTGTTGGATGTCGTGGAGGAGCAGCAGTTGCGGCTGTTCGGGCCGCTGCCCGCCGACTTCTGGACGGGGCAGTCGGCGGCCCAGTTTCGCTTCGATCCGCACCGTGAGCTGGACCCGAATCTCGCGATACTCGCATGTCATGTCATGCCGGACGACGTGGTGGTGGACATTGGCGGTGGAGCGGGCCGGGTGTCGCTGCCCATGGCCCTGCGTTGCCGCGAGGTGGTGACCGTCGAGCCGTCGTCAGGTATGGCGGCGGAGTACGAGGGGTCCAGGGTCGAGGCTGGGATAACCAACGCTCGCCTGGTGCCGGCCGGCTGGATGGATGACCACGGCATCACCGGCGATGTGCTGATTACGTGCGACGTTACGTATTTTGTGCGAGACATCGTGCCGTTCGTAGAAAGGATGCAGGCGGCAGCTCGGCGGCGAGTGATGATCCTGGTGTGGAGCGAGCCTCCGCCCAACCGCGGGGGGCAACTGTTCCGGCGGGTGTACGGCGAGCCGCTGGCTCCGAGGCCGGGCCACCGAGAGCTGCTGCCGGTGCTGTGGGACATGGGCATACTGCCGGATTTGCGGGTGTTGCCGGCGCCAACGTGGTGGGAGGACTGGCACTACCCCACGCGTGAGGAGGCGCTGGACTCGGTGATTTTCGGCCGCTGGTCGCTGGAGGGGATTCGAGACAGCGCCCGGCGCATCTTTGATGAGCAGTTCGATGAGCTCTTCGTGGCAGACGACGGCGGCTACCGTGCCATCTGGCGCCAGCCGATGCGGGATCTGCTGATTACGTGGGAGACTGACCGGTAGTGGGTCGGATTCCTACCAGGCGGATTGACCCCAGCTTGTTCAACTCCTGATTGTGCGGGTCAACCTCGATCCCCATAGACTCAAGGGCCGTCACTCCCAAGAGAGGTTCGACGAATTCGTCCCCTATAGCAACGGTTGCCCCGGCAAACTATCCCAAATACTCGACCTTGGCTACGGCGATGTCCATCGTAACCTTGCTGCCATCGACGAGGTCGTACTGCCTCTGTCCCTCGGGTGCGAGGCCGATGGCTTCCATATGCTGCCGCGGCACAACGCAATCAACGGGGCCGGTGTCGACCGCAAAAAGACCTTCCCCAGAGCGGGAAAGGTCCGCGGGATTTCGAATGGTAACCGATACGTGGGTTATTCCCCTTTCGAATTCTCTTCGTCGCGCCTACTTGTGGAACTGGGGCAGGAGCTCCTCGCCGAGGATGTCGAGCTGCTCCATGGACTCCTCCGCAGGGCAAAGGGGGCGGACTACGAACTTGGAAGCGCCTGACTCAACGTATCGGTTGACGTATTCGGCGATGCGATCGACTGGACCGACGGCGGTAAACTCGGTGAAGTGGGCGTCGGGGCGTTGGCGGGTAACGAACTGGTTGGCCTTGATGGTGGCCTCCTCCACGTCGTTACTTACGTAGTAGCCCATCAGCACGCCTACATGGTCATCCTCGATCTCACGGTTGAACTCGTGCGCTGTCTCAAAGAGTATATCGCAACCGTCCTTGACCTCGGTGGGGGTGGCGCTGGACACCAGCCAGCCATCGCCGACGCGGCCTACGCGACGGGCGGCGGCGGCGGTGCGTCCGCCGATCCACACTGGCGTTGATGGCTGCAGGAATGGCTTGGGAGTTACAGAGACGTTGTGGCAGGTGTAGAACTCGCCCTCGTGGGTGACGACCTCCTCCTCCCAGAGACGGCGCATCAGTTCTATGGCCTCGTCGGTGCGAGGACCGCGCCGCTCCTTGCTGACGCCGCAGGCCTCATACTCCTCGGGTTCCTCCTGTCCCAGTCCCACTGCGGGGAAGAACCGGCCCTGGGAGAGGTAATCTAGCGTGGCGATCTGTTTGGCAAGCACCACCGGATTGCGCAGCGGCATGGCGATTACGCTGGTGCCGAACTTCAAGCGGTCAGAATATGCCGCGACCATGGCACAGGCGGTCATAGCCTCGAGGCTGAACTTCTCGCTGACGATTCGGTCGCTTAGCCAGATTGAATCGTATCCGTGCCTGTCACCCGTTTCCACCAGCTGGCGCAGATAGTTGGGGTTCTCGCCGCCCTCACCGAAAGCTCCCGGCATGTATCCGATGGCGATACTCATTTTTTCCCTCGTGGCCGCGCTGGGGGCGGCGGAAAATATCAGGTTTTCTCGATTATACACGGAGGGGCGTCCAGCCGTGCGCCCCTCCGTGGTCAGGTCTTGTGCAGTCGCGTCTTCAAGCCTGGAATCTCATTTCGCTGTCACTCGCCCCTTGCCAGGCCTGTGCTTTTTATATAACATATGTTCTATGTATATATGTATAGAACAGGTAGCAAACAGAACCCGCCTGACTTCCCGGCGGGCCTGCTTTGAACCAGCGGCCAGCTGGGAATTGCCGGAATGACAGGATAATGGCGGAAATGATCGGAAATGAGCGGAACCACAAAAAAACAGCCCCTGTAAACCGGCAATGCCAGCTCCTCCGCCCCAACCTGCTGAGCTGCTGAAATCAAGACGCGATTGCCCTGGTGGTCAGGTCTTGTGCAGTCGTCTCTATCCAGCCAAGGGTTCCATGCCAGCCTCGGCGCGAGCGTCGTTGATGTGATCGAGAATCCGCTGGTGCAGCGGGGCAATTTCGTAGCCTATGTCGGCCAGCATCCGACTGTTGTCCACCATGTATACATGGGGTACGGAGCGGTCACCGGTGGTGATCTGGGCGTCGGGAATGAAGCTGCGCACCGCGTCGGCCATGTCCTTGATGGTGGCTAGGCTGCCGCCACTGATGTAGGTGCGGTGGTTGAGCTTGTCGGACAGGGCGGCGCGAACGAAAATCTCGGCTGCGTCCTCGGCGTGGATCATAGGAGAGGGTTCATCCTCGTGGAAGGGCATGGATATGGGTTGGCCAATGGCGGGCAGCGACACCATGAGGCCGCCGATCATTCCAGTCATACCGGTAACTCGCCCATGGCCGAAGACGGTGCAGATGCGAATGCCGCGCAGGTCGAGGCCGTACAGGTCGGTGTAGCGGCGGGCCGAGAAATCGTTGACCGACTTGGTCATACCGTAGACATTGATGGGGTCGTTTACATCGTCCTCGTTGATGGGCCGCTCGCCGAAAGTGTCCTGAACCCCATAGACCGCGATGGAGCTGGCGTAGACGACGCGCTCTATGCCGCACCAGCGGGCCGCCTCGAATACGTTGTTGGTACCGCCGATGTTGACCTGCATGGCGAAGTGGGGGCGGTCCTCCGTGTCGGGCGGCAGCAGAGCGGCCATGTGGATGATGCGCGTCACACCGTGGGCTTTGATGGCCTCCATCAGCTGTGGCAACTGGGTCACGTCGCCGCGATACATCTTGATCCGGTCCACGTACTCGGCGAGATTTCCCCGTGGTGGGGCGAGGTCGAAGCAGACCACCTCCTCACCGCGCTCCAATAATTTGCGGATGATGCGGTTGCCAATAAAGCCGGTGCCGCCGGTAACCATAACGGACATTTTTGTTCTCCAAGATTTCCTGAATCCGGCCTCGCTGGAGGCGCGGGATGCGGCAATGATAATTTGGGGTCAAGCACCCCGCAATCCCCGGAAATGCCGTAGTGACCCAAGATTAAATCGTTCCAGCCTCAGGACTCGGTGGAACGGGTGAAGTTGCGTGCGTTGACAACGCAGGCGCCGATGGTGTATCAATCACCTACTAAGAGGCAAGTGTTGCCAGGCAGTTTGGCGAACCTTCGCCAAAGCTTAGGAGGAGGAATAATGCCCGACACATTTTACTCCAGGGTCAGCAACTTCCTGTCCGACCCCCGGGACCGCTTCATTGCAGTGGGAGAATCGGCGGATGAAGTCCTTCAGAAGATGAACGACTATCTGACCAGCGAAGCGGCTGTGGCCCGTTACGGTGCCATAGACCCGAAGGAGCTGGAACAGAACATACGGACCTGCATCTTCAAGAAGGGTACGAAGAACATCCACAACCGAGCCCCGGACACTCGGTACTACCACGAGCCCCCGGCCCACGACTGATTCACAAGCGGACTCAATCAGTGCGAACCGTTGACCCCGCATCCCCCGAGCGGGGTCATTTCTTTTGGCCGCCTGATGCGCAGTCAGAGGGGTCGTTTCGCAGGTATGCCGACTCGGCGCGGGTACCGCTCCGGAGTGGTCGCGACCTTCCTGAAGGCAACGATGACGCGGCTGTCTGTCAAACCTTGAAGCGTGACGGGAAATATTCCGGCCGGCTGCCCGCCCAACTCCGAAAGCGCGAACTCCGCCTCGGCCAGTTCGCCTTCCAGACCGCCGTGCTTGTGAGCAACCGTCAAGCCACCCACGCGGCAGAAGGGCAGGGCGTATTCCATCAACAGCGATAGCCTCGCTACTCCCCGAACCAGCGCCAAGTCGAATGTGTCCCGTAGTTCCGGGTCCCGGGCCAGCGTTTCCGCCCTGCCGGTATGCACGACAACGCCATCCAGCGCCAGCAACTCCACCATATGATGCAGAAAGGCGGTCTTCTTTCCCACCGACTCGACCAGGTGTATTTCCAACTCTGGAAAAGATAGCTTGAGTGGTAACCCAGGAAATCCCGCACCGCTGCCGACATCCACCACCCGCTCGATGCCGTCGAGGTTATGCGTTGGTTGTTCCTTGCCGCTCACGAATGGCAAGCAGACGGTAAGGGAGTCCAGGAAGTGCCGGACCTGCGTTTCGTCGTAGCCAGTGATGGCGGTCAGGTTGGCGCGCTGGTTCCAATCAGCCAGTTCCCGGTAATACAGCTCAAACTGTTCCAACTGACGATCAGACAGGTGAATTCCCAAGGAATTCGCTCCGTAGGCCAACTCTCTCATGCCACCGTTTCCAGCCATTTCCATGCATACATTATGGCGCAATTGACACGAAATTTGGCGGGCCGTAGAATTGCCCGTGTTTGGTAGAATCGCAAAGAGCTAATAATACGGAAGGCAAGAATGGCGACTAAAGCGTATCTGTTGGTGGAGACGTCCGTAGGTAAGACCCGGGAGGTGGCCACCACGCTTACAGGGCTGCCAGGAATCGCAACCGTCGATGTCGTGACCGGCCCCTACGACATCATTGCCATGATCAGCGCCGACGACATCTCGGTGGTTGGTGACTTGGTGACCGGCCACATCCACACGGTTGACGGCGTAGTACGAACCGTCACTTGCGTCGCTGTCGGCGGCTAACCACGTCCGTCGATTTCGCTTTCCCCACCCTGCCTGAGACCGCCAGGGAGTGCCATTTTGGATTTTACGTTTACCCCTGAAGACGAGCAATTTCGTCGGGACCTGAGGACCTTCCTCGCCACCGAGCTTCCCGGAACCTGGGAAGGCGGGGGGCGCTATCCAGAAGAGGACGACTGGGACCTGACCCGGGTCATCCGCCGGAAGATGGCCGACAGGGGTTGGTTGACCATGCACTGGCCCGAGGAATACGGCGGTCAGGGTGCGTCGCCCGTGAAGTCGGCCATATTCAATGAGGAAATCGCCTACCTGCGGGCCCCTGGGCGCGATATTTTCGGCGTACGCATGCTGGGCCCCACTTTGATGATCCATGGCTCGGAGGAACAGAAGCGCACTCACCTGCCGCCCGTGGCACGGGGTGAGGTGCAGTGGTGCCAGGGCTACAGCGAACCTGAGTCGGGCTCCGACTTGGCGTCGCTTAGCACTCGAGCAATACGCGACGGGGACGACCTGGTCATCAACGGTGCCAAGATATGGACGACGCTGGCCCATCGGGCCGACCATATCATGCTGCTCACCCGCACCGACCCTGACGCCCCCAAGCACCGGGGCATCAGCTTTGTGCTGGTGGATATGAAATCGCCGGGCGTTACGGTACGGCCCATCATCAACATGGCAGGCGGGCACGAGTTCAACCAGGTGCTGTTCGACAATGTTCGCGTCCCACGGGCCAACGTGGTCGGCGAGGAGGACCGCGGCTGGTACGTGGCGGTCACGCTGCTGGACTTCGAGCGGTCCGGAATCGACTACTCGGCCAACGCACGCCGCCTGCTGGACGACGTTCGCGAGTACGCCACTGAGACCAAGCGCAACGGGCAAGCGCTATTGGACGTCCCCTGGGTGCGGAGCCTTATGGCCGACCGTTACATCGAATGCGAAGTGGCCCGCCTGATCGCCTACAACGTAGCGTACATGCAGGGGGAGGGTCTGGTGCCCACCCGCGAGGCCTCGATGAGCAAGGTGTTCGGCAGCGAGACCTTGCGCCGGGTTACGGAGGCAGCCATGGACGTACTCGGCCTGTATGGAACTCTGGGGCGAGAGGAAAAGTGGGCTCCGTTACGGGGGCGCGTCCAAGAGCACTGGATGCTGAGCTTTTCTGGCACCATCGCCGCAGGGACCTCCGAGGTGCAGCGCAACATCATCGCCAGCCGAGGCTTGGGGCTGCCAAGAGGATAGCAACACTAGCTTCGCGATCGTGGAAAAGCATCGTAGGGGCGCACACTGTGCGCCTCTACGACGTGGTTGGGGAGGAAACCAACCTCTTCAAAAGAGATAACCGTTGAGATGCGATACTTGGTTTGCGCCTATGCCGCCAAGAACTCCGTCTCGCCGCTAACGCCGTCCTGCATCATGGCCTCCCGGCAGCGCTGCATAATGCGAAAGACGGTTCGGACGGTGACGCCGAAGCGCTCAGCCGCCTCCTGGATACCCAACGATTCCTGTTGAATCACGTACAACATCCTGAAGTCCTGAGCGAGGCGGCGGTTGCGCTGGTACCAAGCCGGGTCGTCGTACCTGCACTTGGGCAAGGGGCAGTCGAGACAGGAATCCGACGCTTCGCAGCCAACATCCTCGTAATGATAGAATTCTGAGACCTCATTAGCACGGGAACGCTCAGCTCTGTACTGGGAGATTTCCGGACGCCTGGCAAGCAAAATGGCCATATAAGCCTCCAAAACACCTGTTCTAAATCTGCATGCTAAATTTAGAACAGGTGTACGGCGTCTGTCAACAAGTTTATTAGCTGATTTTGTTGATTTGTTCTATTTTGCTATATCCCGAGAATACATTGTCCCAGGAGGAAAAATGACCGATTACGAAACAATGACCTACGAACGAAAGGGCCGGATTGCCTACATCATGTTCAACCGGCCTCAGGCTCTCAACGCGGTGAATCGCCAGTTTGAGGAAGACCTGCACGAGGCGCTGCTGCAGTACGACACGGACGAGGATGCATGGGTCGGGATCATCCACGGGGCGGGAAGAGCATTCTGCGCCGGCGCCGACATCAAGCAACGCTTCGTGGAGATGACACCCCAGGAGAGTGCCCGGCGGGAGCGCGGTCCGAATCCGGAGGGGTACCTGGGCCGCACTATTAACTGGAAACCAGTCATTGCCGCCGTTCACGGTTACGCGCTCGGGGCCGGCATCGTCATCGCCGCCGAGTGCGACATGATCGTGGCCTCGGAGGATGCAAAGTTCGGTATCACCGAAACGCGCAGAGGGCTGGCCGGCGGCAGAATCTGGGCCAAGGTCAACGCCTTTATGCCCTCCAAGATTGCCAGCGAGATGGTTATCACCGGTGAACCAGTGGAGGCTGCAGAGCTGTACCGCCTGGGCCTGATCAACCGCCTCGTCCCCAACGGCTTCCACCTGACGGTCGCAGAGGCGCTCGCCGAAAAGGTACTGAAGACTCCACCACTTTCGGCGCGAGTGGGTGTCAAGCTGACGCGCCGCCAGTGGGTGCAGGCGGGCGCCGATGCCGACATGCAGTCGCTGCCCCTGAAGCTGCACATGAGCGAGGACTTCAAGGAGGCCAGCCTCTCATTCGTGGAAAAGCGCCCACCGGAATACAAGGCAAGGTGAGGAGGTCACAAGAATTCCCTCTTCCAGTGGGAGAGGGTTAGGGTGAGGGAGAAAGCCGGGGCGGAGTGGCCTTCGACTATCCCTCCACTTCCGCACTCTGCATACCGTAAGCTGACTTGCCGATCACCATTCCGTTGTCGAAGGCGACAATAGCCTTGAGGTTGCGAAAGAACAAGAATGACCGGAGATCAATCTGCATGCTGACCACATGTCGCGACAACTCCGGAAGGGTCAGGACCTCCACGCCATTGATCTGGATGCTGTCATAACCCGACAGGCTCCTGCGGTGTACTCTGGTATCGACCGATACCTCGACAGCGCAACCCGCTCAAGAGGAATGCTGCAGCAGGTCAACGGCCACACGCCCGCCCTTGCCGATTATGTGTTCCGCAGCCGTCTGGCTTAAGACGATTTCCATAACGAAACTCCAGCCCCTTCCTATCCCGTTCCTTATGAAGCCAGCGCCTTGGGTCTTCTCGTTCTGTTCGCTTCATTTGCCGTCAACAAGGCATTGATGGCAGCGACGCTGTTTGGGTGTAACGGCCTGCGGCTCTGCAGGCGCAGGGCCGACTCCCGGCAAAGGAATTCGAGCACCGCCTGGCTCAGGCTCTCGTTGGCGATGTGTTGAAGCTCTCGCTGATAAGGGTAGGACTTGATCTTGCGAGGCTCCAGCTTGTCAGCGATGAACACAACCAGACCCAGCGGGGTAAGTGTCGGGTGGCCGGTGGTGTGCCAGCGCACGGCTGACAGGATCTCCTCATCGTCCAGCCCGTCTTCGTGCTGCAGTAACTCGGCGCCCACCGGGCCATGCAGCGTGACCGGAGCGCGGCGTTCGATGTCCAGCGTGGACATTCCGAACCGGTCGGCCATTCTCAGAATCTCGTTCTTTTTGGCAGCCCGGGCGACGTCGTGGCCAAGAATGGCCAGTTCCGCACGCTCCTCGTCGATACCATGCCGGGAGGCAAGGTCAAGGCCGACGTCGCGAACCCGGAAGATGTGCGCCTGCAACTTGACGGGCAGCGACGCAAAACGTTCCCGGAACTTGTCGTTCGCGATTCGATATGTCGGCGCGGAGGTCACCCCATGTCACCCAACTGCCGCCCGCCAAGCAGGTGTACGTGCGGGTGGACAATGGTCTGGCTTGCGTCCGGGCCCTGGTTCAGCACCAGGCGGAAGCCGCTCAGCGTCACGTTCTGACGGCGGGCCATTTCCTCGGCCACGACGAACAGGTGTCCCATGATGGGCACCTGGCCCGGGCCGACATAAGCCAGCGACGCGATGTGCATATTGGGAACGATCATTAGGTGCACCGGAGCCTTGGGACTGATGTCCTTGACCACGAAGCACCGGTCGTCGCGGTAGACAACGTCCGGGTTGGCCGAGTCGCGGGCGATGGAACAGAATATGCAAGGGCTGGCGGTTGTCATCCTAGGCTGACTCCCTGAGTTATTCTCCGGCGATGCTGGCCATCGCCACTTCCTTGTGATAGTTGACGTCGCCGTAGCCCAGCTCTTGGACCTTGGCCCTGCGGGTGTACAGCTGCAAGTCGTGTTCCTTGGTAAATCCGATGGCTCCATGGCACTGGTGGGCGGTGGCGCACACGCGTCGATAGGCCTGGCTGACCCACGCCTTGGCAATGGAAATCTCTCGCTGGGCCGGCAGGCCCTCTGCCAGCATCCACGCTGCCTGGTAGGCCACACCGCGAGAACCCTCGACGTCGGTTGCCATCTGGGCGCAGTGATGCTGCACCGCCTGGAAACTACCCACGGGGCGGCCGAATTGGGTGCGCTGTTTGACGTATTCCACGGTCATGTCCAGAACCGCAGTTGCTCCACCCAGCATTGTGATGCACTGACCGGCAATTGCTCTCTGGATTGCACGTTCGGTGATGGGCCAGCCCCCATTGACCTCTCCGAGGACAGAGATGGCAGGAAGGCGCACGTTGTTCAGCGAGACCTCAAACTGACGTTCGCTTCCTATGGTGCGAATAGGAGCAATCTCCAGGCCATCTATTCGCGCCGGGACCAGGAACAGAGTTATGCCCGCTTCTGGGGCACCACCCTGCGTAGTCCGGGCGGCAATGATGATCACGTCGGCGACGTGAGCGTCCGGCACGAACAGCTTGGTGCCATTCAGCGCAAAGCCGTTGCCGTCGGCAGTCGCCGTGGTCTCCACACCCCACGCTTCGTATGTGGCGGTGGCTTCGGTGACTGCAAGAGTTATGATCCCGCTACCGTCGCATACGCGGCTGAGCAGATCATCCTTTTGGGCATCGTTTCCAGCATCTAGGACAGTTAGACCTCCCAGCACCACCGAGGAGAAATACGGACTCGGAGCCAGAGTACGGCCTATTTCTTCCAGCAGCACAGCCAAGTCGAGGAAGTCGCCGCCGGTGCCGCCATATTGCTCAGGAAACGGCACGCCTGCCCAGCCAAGACTGGTCATCTGTCGCCAGAGGTCGTCGGGGTAACCGCGCTCGTCCTCTTCCATTTCCCGCACCAGCGTGGTGGGGCATTCCCGCGACAGAAACTCCTGCGCGCTGCTCTTGAGCATCTGCTGGATTTCGGTAAGACCCAAGTCCATGTCTCGCAACTCCGGTGTCAGTTCCGACCAACGCCCCGGCGATAGTGATATGACGGGGCGACGCTAGTATAGTCCATGCCGGATTGACGCTCAACAATGGCGACTCAGCGCGAAGCGCTCTGGCTGCCGTTGCCGAACCACCCCAAGGGCAACACGGGTGCCAATCCTTCGTTTACGGAACCAGTAGCGAAGTGCGCCGCCTCCAAGGTGCTTACACCAAGAATCGGGCTGCTGCCTTCCTCGGCGAATATTGCAGGCGCGATTACTTCCAAACTCTGTAAAACGAAAGTGGCGCATCCGAATTCCATTTCGACGACTCTTTCGTCCGCTAAGGTAAACGAGCGAGTTTTTATGGGAAGAACATTGACTTCGTCCAATGCATCTCTTGGGATGTAACTATGAATTGAGCCGGTATCAGCCAAGGCTTCGACCTCAGCAAGTGAGGACTTGGCCAAGCCACCAACTCTCATCGATACATTGAACTTTTCCATGGCTATACCTCGGCCACTATCTCTACCGGGGTGTTGCGGGCGACGATTATCTGCATGTCCTCGTCGCTGTCGTTGACCGGCTGATGCACTGCCTCGGCGGGGACGTAGATGAAGTCTCCAGGGCCGATGGGCAGCGGGTTGTCCAGCTTGTCTCCCACGATGAACCGGCCGTGTCCCTTGACCACGTAGATGGCCGACTCGCAGTTGACGTGGTAGTGAGGGCTGGAGGCGCAGTGCGGCGGAATGGTGGCAATTGCCAGGTGGATACCAGTAGAACCGGTGAGAGCCTCGGACACACCAGCCAGGCGAGTCATAGCGCCAGACTGGATTTCGACCTCAAGGCCGTCGGAGTGGATCACTTTGCATTCCGCCATGTTGATCTCCTGTGACCGTGTTGAAATGAACCGGATCTAGATGCTGCGAACCAGGGCGCTAAGCCGGTCGATGGCTTTGCTGATGTTTTCCTGCGAGTTGGCGTAGGACAGGCGCACGTAGCCATCGCCGAATTGACCAAAGGCCGAGCCAGAAAGCAAAGCCACTCCGGCCTCCTGCATTGCCCTATCCTCGAACTCGCGGCTGGACAGTCCGGTGTCTTCGATACTGGGGAAAGCGTAGAAGGCGCCTTCGGGCTCGGGGCAGCGGATTCCGGGGATACTGCGCAGGCCGTCGGTGATGATACGTCGCCGGACCGCGAACTCTGCGGTCATGGCCTCGACCTGGTCGCGGGGGCCCTCCAGAGCAGCGATGCCCGCCTTCTGAGTGAAGGTCGCGGCACACGACACGCTGTTAACCGCCAGCCGGACCACGTGTGGCACCAACTCAGGCGGCATGATGCCGTAGCCCAGCCGCCAGCCGGTCATGGCGTAGCTCTTGGAGAATCCGTCGAGAATGATCGTGCGCTCTTCCATTCCCTGAATCGAGGCGATGCTGAAGTGTTCGCCCGTGTAGAGGATGTCCTTGTAAATTTCGTCGGCCATCACGTACAGGTTCGGGTGCGCCATCACCAGCTCGGCGATGGTGCGCAGTTCGCCCTCCGACAGGGCCGAGCCGCACGGATTCTCCGGTGTGTTGAGTATGATGAGCCGGGTTTTGTCTGTAATCTGCGAAGCTAGCAAGTCCAGGTCAGGATGATAGCCCGTAGACTCCAGAAGCTGCATCGGCACGGGGGTGCAGCCAGTGAAGCGAATCATCGACTCATAGATTGGGAATCCGGGATTGGGGTAGATGACCTCGACGCCCGGCTCGCCCAGCGCCAGCAGCACGTAGAACATGATGGGCTTGGCGCCAGGGGTGACCACCACGTTGTCGGGCTCGGTGTTGGTGCCGCGCACTTCGCGGCTGTTGCGGGCAATTGCCTCCCGCAGCTCCGGCAGCCCCGCAGTGGGGCCGTAGTGGGTGAACCCGTCGCTGATGGCCGCCATCCCTGCCTCAATGATGTGGCGGGGAGTGTCAAAGTCGGGTTCGCCGATCTCGAGATGGATAATTTCTCGGCCCTGGGCCTCCAGCGCGCGGGCCTTGGCCAAGACTTCAAAGGCGCTCTCGGTTCCCAGGTCATGCATTCGGGCGGCGACGGTCATTGTTCCTCCGTATCCCGTCAAGTTCCCTATCCCTTGAGGGAGAGGGTTAGGGTGAAATCCGCGGGTGACTTGTACTTAAAGGAATGAAAGGCGGGTTACTCCGGCTGGGCCTGGTTCTGGGTGCGTACGGGCAGGCCGTAGATGCTGATGAACCCGGCGGCCGACGCGTGGTCGAACTGGTCCTGCCGGTCGTAGGTGGCCAGGCCGTAATTGTAGAGCGCCCGCGGAGCCTGCCGGCCCACCACGGTGCAGCTTCCCTTGTGCAGACGCACCCGCACCTCCCCGGTCACGTGTCGCTGGGTGCTCTGCACGTATGCGTCCAGGTCGGCGCGGTGGGCGGTGTACCACAGTCCGTTGTAGATCACATCGGAATATTCCTGCGCGATGCGGGCCTTGGTACGGGCCTGATCCTTACTCAGGGTCATGGTCTCCAGCGCCTTGTGGGCTGCGTGCAGGATTACCGCGGCGGGGCACTCGTAAATCTCGCGGGACTTGATGCCAACCAGCCGGTTCTCGACGTGGTCGACACGACCCACGCCGTGCTCGCCTCCGACGGCGTTCAAATGGCTGATCATGTCGACGCTGCCCATCGTTTCTCCATCGATGGCGATGGGCATGCCTCGCTCAAAGGTGACTTCCAGGTAGGCTGGTTCGTCGGGGGCTTCGGAGGCCGATTTCGTCCACAGATAGGCGTCCTCCGGCGGCTCCAGCCACGGATCCTCGAGCTCGCCAGCCTCCACGCTGCGACCCCAGAGGTTCTCGTCGGTTGAAAAGCGGCTGGCCCGAGTGTTGATGGGCAGGTTGCGCGCCAACCCGTACTCGATCTCGTCGTCGCGGCTCATCCCCCAGTCGCGAATGGGCGCAATGACCTTCAGGTTGGGGTCGAGGGCCGAGACACCGACTTCAATACGCACTTGGTCATTGCCTTTGCCGGTGCAGCCGTGGGCGACAGCGTAGGCGCCATGCTCCCGCGCCGCCTCCACCAGGTAGCGGGCGATGAGCGGACGGCCCAGGGCGGTGGCCAGCGGGTACTGCTCCTCGTACACGGTCCCTGCCTGGAGGCTGGGGAACAGGAACTCGTCCACCAGCGTCTGCCTACCGTCGACGATTACGGCCTCGACCGCGCCGATGGACAGCGCCCGCTGCCGGGCGGTGTCCAGGTCAACCATGCCCAAGTCTATGGTGAGGGTCACGATGTCGACGCCGTATTTTTCCATGAGCCACGGCACAGCCACCGTGGTATCCAGGCCGCCGCTGTAGGCGAGCACGATTTTGTCGTTTGGCATGTGGTCAAGTTGCTCCGGTGTGGTTGGCTATAGCACTGCTATGAAATCCGCGATTGGTATGTTCCCGTCTTTCAGAACCTTATGGGTCATATTTGGGTGCAAGGATGGAGAACCGTGATCAGGCACAACAGTCGCGCGACCGTCTGGGTGGCTCATGAAGATATGGCTACCCCTATGCCGCACTCTCTCGAACCCCCCAGCCTTTGCAGACCGCCTATGACCTCTCCGGCCCTGAGGACCGGAAGGCGGGCATTTGCCGTCAGGCCGCGACCTCGATTCTCTGAATCCCAACGATTTCGGAAGGGTAGTCAGAATCGTCATATTCCGGCAGGTCATCAAGGCAAAGCAATATGACTTCCCTAATGTTCGCCATGAGTTCATCGAGGGTGTGCCCGTAACTGTGGCAACCCTTGAGCTGGGGCACCTCACCTAGAAAGCACCCGTCTTCGGTTTTTTCGATGACAACGTAAAACTCTCGTTTCGCCATCACTCATTCACTTTGGATACATGCGGCAACGTGGGTCATCGTTACCGCCTGGCCCTCTCCAAATTCGGTCGCAATATTCCCGAAGGCAGGCAGGAGGCGCACGCTGGCGCGCCCCTGCCTGTGATGCCCGAAACCTGGCTGGGCGGGGCTAAATCTTGGACAGGGCAGTGCTGAGGCGCTCGGCGGCCTCGTCGATCTCCTCCCGCGATACAGTTAGCGGGGGCATGAAGCGTACGGTATTGGGGCGAGGGCCGTTCAGCAGCAAGCCGGCCTCGTTTGAGTTGGCCAGCACCTGCGGCGAGATAGTGCCTTCGAAGTCCATGGCCGCCAGCAGGCCCTTGCCGCGCACCTCCGAGACGAAGGAGAAGCGGTCCTTGACTTCGTTCAGCCGTCCCAGCAGGTAAGGTTCCATTTCCTTGACCTGGCCGGGGATGTCGTTATCGATGAGGTACTTGGTCCCGGCGTAGCCCGCGGCGGTGGTCAGGGCGTTGCCGCCGAAGGTGGACCCGTGGTCGCCCGGCACCAGCGCCTGGCAGTGGGCCTTGGACAGAAACGCGCCGATTGGAACGCCGTAGCCCAGCCCCTTGGCCAGGGTCATCACGTCGGGTTCCGCGCCGTACTCCTGGTAGCCGAACAAGCTGCCCAGCCGTCCCATACCGGTTTGCACCTCGTCCAGGATCAGCAGGATTCCCTGGCTGTCGCACCACTGGCGCAGGCGTTGCAGGTAGTCGTCGTCGGGGATGATGACGCCGGCCTCGCCCTGCACCGGCTCCACCATCACGGCGGCAGTGCGCTCGGTGGTGGCGCTGATCACGGCCTCGACGTCGTTGTAATCCACGTGGACGAAGCCCGGCAGAAGCGGGGCGAAGTTCTCTTGATAGTGGGGCTGACCGGTGGCAGCGACAGTAGCCTGGGTGCGACCGTGGAAAGAGTTGAAGGCGGTGATAATCTCGTAGGCGCCATCGCGGTTCAGCTTGCCGTAGCGCCTCGCCAGCTTCATCGCCCCCTCGACGGCCTCGGCGCCGCTGTTGCCAAAGAACACCAGGTCGAGGCAGCTGTTCTCGATCAGCGTTTCGGCGAGTTGCAGCTGCGGTACAGTGTAGAACTGGTTGGAGGTCTGGATCAGCGTGCCCGCCTGCTCGGCAATGGCCTGGGTGATGACCGGGTGGCTGTGGCCCAGCTGGTTTACGGCCCACCCGGCAACGAAGTCCAGATATTGCTTGCCGTCGGCGTCCCAGACCTCTGTGCCGTCGCCACGGACGATAACCACCGGCTGGCGGCGCACCGTCTGGGCGTAATATTTCTTTTCAACGTCGATCCAGTCGCTGCTGATGCTCATTACGAGTCCTCTACTCCCGATAGTCCGTCTGCGAGATTCCGTCCAAATGTGTGTCCTGAGATTATCGCATACCCGCCGGAATCTTTCACACGGTGGCGGCGGGGAGAAGGGAAAGCGTGAGATCGGGAATAGAGGGGGACGAAGGAGTGTCACGCAAAGAGTTGTTGTCAGGGCCTGGGCGGGCGCCCGGCGGTGATGGTGGTGCCCGTGGAGCGACCCTGGAGGCAGTCGATCAGGGCGTTGGGATGGCGGCCGTCGACGATGTCGGCAACGGCGCCCCCCTCGAGGCCGCGCAGGCAGGCTTGCAGCTTGGGGATCATCCCTCCGCCAGCCACGCCGGAGTTGAGCAGCATATTGGCCCGACGCTGGTCAAGGCGTGGAATGATGCGGCCGCCGCCGTCCATGACGCCGGCCACGTCGGTCAGGAACACCAGACGGTCGGCCTGCAGCTCGCGGGCCAGTTCTCCCGCCACGGTGTCGCCGTTGATGTTCAGCGGCTTGCCGGCGTTCTCAGAGCCGTCGAACCGGTGCACACCCAGCGGAGCGATCATGGGGATGTAGCCGGAGTCCAGCAGTGAGCGAATTGGGCCGGTGTCCACTTCTTGGACCTCACCAACGTAGCCAAGCTCGGGGTTGGCGATGCCGCAGGTCAACATGCAGCTGTCGACGCCGCTCAGGCCGATGCATTTGCCGCCCAGTTGTTCCAGCATCGAGACCAGTTCCTTGTTGATCAAGCCGCCCAGCACCGCCACGACGATCTCCAGGCTCTCGGCGTTGGTAACACGAAGGCCGCCAACGAACTGCGGCGGAATGCCTTGGCGCTGCATCCAGCGGGAGATGACGTTGCCGCCGCCGTGAACCACTACGACTTCCTCGCCCGCCTGCTGCAGCTTGACCAGGTCCAGCAGCGTGGTGTCGTGGCTGCCAAGGGTGCTGCCGCCTATTTTCACTACGATGGACAGGACAATGCTCCTCGATTCAGGGTTTCAGTTCGCAAAAACAAAGAGGCCCCAGAGAAATCTGTTCGTCAAAGATTGTCTCTGCGGTCTCTGCGCTCGCGGCTTTCGATGTGGATTTGTGGCCTAGGTAGTATAGGCACTGTTGATGACGACGTATTCCTCGGTCAGGTCACAACCCCAGGCTGTAGCGTCCTGGTTGCCCAGATTGAGGGCGATGCGGAAGGTAACCTCGTCTCCACGCATGAGTGCGACCACGGCGTCGCGATGGAACGGGATTGGTTTTCCCGCTTCCATTATGCAGACTCCGTTGATGAAAAGATCGATCTTTTCCTCGACGGCCTCGGCCTGGCTCCGGCCCAAGGCAGCCAGTAGGCGTCCCCAGTTGGGGTCGGCGCCGTAGACCGCAGACTTGACCAGTAACGACGACGCAATCGTGCGCGCGGCCACCCTTGCGTCCTCACTGGTGCGCGCACCAGTGACCTCGACCACCAGCAGGTGCGTTGCTCCTTCGCCGTCGCGGGCCAGCTTTCGGGTGAGCTGCACGCAGCACTCCAGCAGGCCGGCCTTAAACGCATCGGCCTCCGGAGTCCCGGCGGTGATTGTCGTGTTTCCAGCGGCGCCGTTGGCCAGCACCACCAGGGAGTCGTTTGTGCTGCTGTCGCCGTCGACGGTGAGCATGTTCAGCGAGTAGTCGGCTACTTCGGGCAGCATGGCACGGAGGAGAGATTGGTCCACTGCCGCGTCGGTCGCGAGAAAGCACAGCATGGTAGCCATGTTAGGGTGGATCATACCGGATCCCTTGGCGACGCCGCCGATATGCACCTCAGTGCCGCCAATGTCGACGGTTAAGGCGACCTCTTTTGGATGGGTGTCGGTGGTCATCATCGCCCGGGCCAGGGGGTTGCCGCCGGACTCGGACAGTTCAATCTGCTCGACGCCGGACCTGATCAAGGTCATGGGAAGTTCAACTCCGATGATACCGGTGCTGAAAACCAGCATCTCTTCCGGTTTAACGCCCAGAGCGCCGGAGGCAATCACCGCCATATCCTTGGCATCGATGTATCCCTGCTCTCCAACACCGGCGTTGGCGATTCCGGAGTTGACCACCAGGCCCCGAATGGATTGCCCGCCGGCCAGGGTCTCGCGATTGACGGTCACAGATGGAGACACGATGCTGCTCTTGGTGAACACGCCCGCAGCAGCGCAGGGGGTGCCGGACAGCAGCATCCCCACATCCATCTTGTCGTCGGAGTAGGTCTTGATCCCGGCATACGTACCGCCAGCTTTGAACCCGCGGGCTGTGGTAATAGTGCCGCCGTCAACCGGGTTGATCGCGCCGGGCATCAGCAACCTTCCTCGCAGTAGGAATTAACCTGTTCAGGGGCCCTTGAAGACGCCGGTCAGTATACCATATCTGCACACTGGGACTGCCATCTCCAATACCAACAGACAGGGCAATCGCGGCTTGATTTCAGCAGCTGAGCAGGTTGGGGCGGAGGAGCTGGCATTGCCGGTTTGCAGGGGCTGTTTTTTTCTTATTCCACTCATTTCCGATCATTTCCGCCATTCCGGGCTGGCCACTGGTTAAAAGCAGGCCCACCGGGATGTCAGTCGGGTTCTGTTTGCCACCTGTCATATGCATAGAACATATGTTATATAAAAGGCTCAGGCTTGGCAAGGGGCGAGTGACAGCGAAATGAGATTCCAGGCTTTAAGACGCGATTGCCCTGTACCAACAGACAGGTTAATTGCATCTGGTTCAAGAAGTTCCATGGGACGGTAAATTGGGCTCAATAGTCGAGCCGGGATGATGCAGTGCATTTGCGGGATGGCCGAGCTTCAGATGGTCCGGGACGTGGGACTGAAACTCTGGCTTTGCGTCCCATTCCAGTCTCAGTTTCCCCCAAATTGTTCCAATATTCCCATCAGGCGCCCAGGCGCAGATAGAACTCAGCCGGCGCGGGGCAGAAACTTCTGATTCCCGTCCCATTTCGTTTCATGAGGTTTTCCGGCACAGCGGGAGATGCTATGACCGGGAAGTGATCAGTGAGGATCAAACGAATCGAACAGCTATTTCACAACACCACACAACAATGATGGGGCGGCGCTATCACGCTTGGCAAAGGCCAACTGTCACCAGGAAATTCAAATGGGATCGCCTTGGAACAGGAGGGCTTTGCGATGCCCTTTGCTTACTCCTATACTTGTGGTACGGAATGCTGCCGCACTGGGCAATGAGCACAGTGTGGGGAAACTACCCTTATCGCTAGCATGGTGCGCTGATGGCTAAAGTTACTCCCTTTCGTGGGTGGCGATATAACCCGGCGATGGTTGACGATATTGCTGCCGTGTTGTGCCCTCCCTACGACTTGATTACGCCCCGGATACAGCAGGCGCTGATGGACCGGCATCCCTTGAACGTAATCCACCTGGAGGCCGGGGAGGGCTTGGACTGGTCGGAAGATCCGGCGGGGCGTTATGCCGAGACAGCAGGGAGATTCGAACAGTGGCTGCGAGATGGCGTGTTGCAGCAGGAGGCGGAACCTGCCTACTACCTGTTACGCCACGGCTTTTCGTTGGGTGGGCAGGAGCGATCGCGCCTGGGACTGATCGCCTGCGTAGGCATCGAGGACTACGAAACCAGGCAGGTGTTGCCCCACGAGTTCACCGAGGCTCCTGCAGTCCGGGACCGCGTTACATTGATGGAATCGGTGTCAGCAAATATCAGCCCAATCATGTCCCTGTATAGCGACGCCGATAACGAGTTGGAATCCGTATTCGAACGGGTGATGTCCGGGGCGCCCGAGGTGGACGCCCACGATGAGTACGGTTCCGACACGGCCATGTGGCGCGTTTCCGATCGGCGAGATGTAGACGCCATCACCCGTTTCTTTACAAACCGCCCTGTTTTCCTGGCCGATGGACATCACCGCTACGAGGCGTCCCGCCAGTACCGCATCGCTCGACACGCCGAAGGGTCCGACGGTTCGTCGCTGGCGCATAACTACGTGATGATGACGCTCATCGCTTTCGATGATCCCGGTCTGGTGGTGCTGCCCTACCATCGCAACCTGAACGGCCTGACCACCGAACAGCTGGCAAGGGTGAAGGCTCGCTTGAACGAAGTCTTCGACTCAGAACCTGCAGGAGACCTATCTGCCGAACAGCTGGTGGAACGGGTTGAAGCGAGAGGAAGGACCGGTCGGGTGATGGCTGCGGTAACTCCGGAGGGAGCCGAACTGCTAACACTGCGCGACTCCGCGATCGGCAAAGACTGGGGTTCGCTGGCAGTATCCGAAGCGTGGGTACTTGAGGAAAAGGTGTTGCGCCCCGAACTAGGGGATGCAACGCTTGAGCATCTTGGCTTCCTGCACGATCACGACGAGGCGGCAGCGGGGGTGGCCAGCGGCACACTGCAAATGGCATTCTTCATGAAGCCATTTCCCATGGACGCGTTTGAGGAAATTGTGGGACAGGGTCAGAGGCTGCCTCGCAAATCCACCTTTTTCTACCCCAAGCTGCCCACAGGACTGGTCATAAACCGCATCGACGGCGAGATTTAAACTTGTAGACCCAATTAATGGATCGCCTCAGGGGAGTTCGGGGGCGCACCGCCATGCGCCCCCGACGCGTTTGCTCTCCATCCGGACCTACGTTGTCAGATTCGTTGCTCGTAGCGGGCGGTTATGACCTGCTCGGCGCGCCTGCTTCCCTCGGCAATGAATTGTTCAAGACGCCGGATTTCCGCAAGCGTTTCATCGTCGCTGTCCCTGCGCCTCTTGAGGTCGGCCAATTGGGAGCGGGCCTCGTCGACATGCTTCAGCACTATCAGGGACTCGAGTTCCTGGGAAGCTGAGGTCTTGATCTGCAACAGACGGCGACGGACAGCCTCCGCATCGGACAGGCGCTCCTCTATCTCCCCCATTGCCGCCAGCGATGCGTCGAGGCTGGCCTGCCCATACATTGCCTGGCGCGGCACTCGCCGGAGCTGCTGCCGGAACTGCGAGATCTGAGCGTCCAGCTGAGCCTCTTTGTTTTCCATCTGAGCCAAGCCGATTCGGAGATTGGCCATAGCTTGTTCCAGCTGCGATACCGACATTTTACGACTCCGGTGCCATTTTCAAGGGCACCATCCGTTCATACCTCTGCCTAATATTACAGGGGCGCACGATCGTGCGCCCCCTCAGTTCGGCGTAAATTAGTGGGATTAGTTGGCCCGGAAACCCACCTCAGGCAACAGATCCTTGAGGGCCTCGATAACTTCCCCTATATCGTCCTCAGTTACGTGGCCCAGGTGACCAATGCGGAATATGCTGGTGCTAAGCTTGCCCTGGCCGCCGGCAAGCACCACGTTCTTCTCAGTGCGCATCCTACCCATCAGGGCCCGCCCGTCGATGCCCTCCGGCATCTTCACCGCCGTTACGGTGTTGGAGGCATAGCGCTCGTCGGACACCAGCAGCTCAAGGCCCAGCTCCCGAATGTTATCGCGGGTGAACTGTCCGATGGCTGCGTGTCGACCGAATACGCCCTCAAGGCCCTCCTTCATGATCTTGTCGAGGCCCAGGCTGAGGCCGTACATGGCGGCAACGTTGGGGGTGAAGGGCGTCTGGCCTCGCTCCAGCGTCCTCTTCGCCTCCTCGAGGTCGAAGTAGAACCGGGGCATTGTGGCCGTTTTCTGCGCCTCCCACGCTCGGTCGCTGACGCTGATGAAAGCCAGCCCTGGGGGAATCATGAAGCCCTTCTGAGAGGCGGTCCCGACCAGATCACAGTCCCAGGCATCCACGGGGAGCGGCAGACAGCCCAGGCT
This sequence comes from Dehalococcoidia bacterium, assembly GCA_965262865.1. Classification (GTDB taxonomy): domain Bacteria; phylum Chloroflexota; class Dehalococcoidia; order Lucifugimonadales; family UBA3495; genus VXOI01. The sequence continues at coordinate 1,668,928 of OZ253565.1, read as the reverse complement.
GCTGACCGCGTCTACCAGGAGCAGCTTGTTGAACTCCTGCTTCGCGATGCGGGCGATCTCCTCCAGCGGATGCGTAACGCCAGTGGAAGTCTCGTTGTGGGTGACCATCACAGCCTTTATCTCAGGGTCATCCTGCAGCGCCTGGCGTATGGCGTCGGGGTCGATGGGCTCTCCCCACTCGAAATCCAGACGAGTCAGGTCGGTGCCGAAGGCCTCCGCCATATCGATGAAGCGATCGCCAAAGGAGCCGGCAGTAGCCGCCAGGACTTTGTCCCCCGGCGACAGCGTGTTTACCAGCGAGGCTTCCAGCGCCCCGGTACCGGAGGCGGTCAGGATGAACAGGTCATTATTGGTCATAAAGACCTGTTTGAGTTGGGCGGTGCACTTCTTGATCAGCTCGTCGAATTCGGGACCGCGATGGTTGATCATCGGGTTCCCCATCGCCTCGACGATGTCGTCCGGAATGGGAGTGGGTCCTGGAGTTCGAAGGTTCTGGGGTTCAATCTTCAGCATGGCACGTCCTTGGGTCATCTTTAGCCGGATGGCTTGTAGCTGCCAGCCCGCCGGAGATTCGGGCTACTATGGGGAGAAGCCCCATGAATTTCGAATTCCGTCAGGTCAACGCTGATTACCCATTATAACATTCGGCTGCCAAATCGCAGGTCAGCTCGCAAGTATCCAGGCAGACGACACGAGAATACCAAGCGTGCCGTGCATTATGTCGTATTATAATGAGGCGCGGCTCTTTCAAACCGAAACAGTAACGCCCATCGCCTTAATGGAGGACGTCATGGCTCTGGAACTCAATCCCGGACATACCGCCCTGTTGCTAATGGACTTCGAAAACGACATCGTCCATGAAGAGGGTGCGTTCAAGGACTTCGGTTTCGCCCAAATGGTCAAGGATAATGGTGTACTGAGCAAGACGGCCCAGGTGCTCGCCGCTGCCCGCAGCGCCGGAATCCTCGTCATTTACGTCTCGGTCAAATTCCGGCCCGGATACCCGGAGCGTCCGGCCAACGCCGGTCTGTGGCAGGGCCTCCAGGGCGCCAACGCGCTGATCGAGGGCACCTGGGGCGCCACTATTCACGACGCCGTGACTCCCCAGGAGGGAGAGCCGGTTGTTACCAAGCGCGGCGTCTCCGCCTTCATGGCCTCGGATCTCGAACCGATTCTGAAGAACAAGCGCATCGGCACCGTGGTGCTTGCGGGAGTGGCCACCAACTTCGTGGTCGAGGGCACCGCCCGCGAGGCCAGCGACCGCGGCTACAACGTCGTCATTGTCGGCGACTGCTGCGCCTCGGTGAATCAGGAGGCGCACGACGCCTCTCTGACCGTCGCCCTGCCGTTCCTCTCCACCATATCGAACAGCGAGGAAGTGATCGCCGCGCTGGGGTAGCACCCGCGATATTGCCGCGGGGCAGCGCACGGGAGACTTCCGCGTGCTGCCAGGCTGAATTCGAGCGACAAATATGAAAACCCTGATCACTAAATTCACTCTAGATCAAGGCCGATTGCTAGACGATAATGCCAAAGGCCTTTTAAGAGACACCCGCCTCTTCGAAACGCTAACTCAAAAACGCGGTGAGCAAGCTTGGGGAGGGCCAGTTCCAAGCACTACCGTATTTACTGCAGAGGTTCTAAACCAAAGCCAAGGTGAAACCTGCATATACGTTGGCTAGAATCAGGGAGGTATAGCGTCAGGACGGGGAACAGACTGAGTGGGGATGGTGATGGGTATGAGGGGGATAAGACCGGACTTGGAACGGTGGCAGTTGGACTTGGCTGGTGTGCGCAGCAGGATGTACCTGGCGCCGACGCCTCGGGAAAGAGAACGGTGGCACGCTCTGTGGCTCCTGTGCCGGGGCATGACCGCCTCGGCCACTGCCCAGGCACTGGGCCGGGATGCTCACACCATCGGCAGATGGGCCACCGCCTTCAGCGAGGGAGGTCCGGCGGCCCTGATCTTCGAGCAGTCCGGTGGTTCCCCCCCGCCCTCGAAGAGGCGCAGCAGGCGGCGTTGAGTGCCGCGGTGCAGGAGTTGCCCGCCAAGTCGGGCATCGTAATGGCCAACTGGAACTGGAAGGTGGTGCGGCTGTTTGCCTCGGAGCGCTTCAGTATCAGCCTGAGCCGCAGCTCTTGCCTGAACTATCTGCACCGTCTGGGATTCGCGTTCAAGCGCCCCAAAAAGCGTCTGCTCAAGGCTGATGCGGAGAAACGGGAGGCCTTCGTGGAGGAGTACGCCGCCTTGGCATTCCAATCTCAAGAATCCGGGGAAAAGATATTCTTCGCCGACGAGGCCCATTTCCGTGCGGACGCCGAACTGCGGGGCAAATGGGTGCTCCGGGGAGAGCCAGCCTTGGTGGACTCGACTAGCCCGCGCTACGGAGAGAAGGCCAGCTACTATTCGGCGGTGTGCCTGGAGACCGGCCAGGTGGAGTGGATGGAACTGGAGGGGAACAGCAACTCAGGAACGTCGGCAGCCTTCCTGGAGCAGTTGAGGGAGAGGCACAGCGGTCGGCTGAACGTGATCTGGGACAACGCGCCGGCCCACCGGGGATACGCGGTGCGGGAATGGCTGGGCAAGCCCGGAGTGAACCTGCGGCTGGTGAACCTGCCGGGATACAGCCCGGACTTCAACGCTGACGAGGCCATCTGGGGCTGGGCGAGAGAGGAGGCCACCGGAAATCTGTGCTTGGGGACCAAGGAACTGGTTCAGGAGAGGGTCGGGAACTTCTTCGATGGGCTGGCCGGGCGGAAAGAGGAGGTCAAGCGCCGCTGCCGGACCATCCTGCAATCAAGAGCAGAGGGGCTCCCGCGTAACCCTCGTACCGATCCCCACCACCGGCCATATGTACATCCCACCTTGGCTTTAGTTTAGGAACCGCTGTTTTCATGACAGGGGAATGGGAGGTAACCATTTACAGTAGGCGCTTGATCGACTGCGTAGGTTCGATGTGCGCCATTCAGAATGCCTTGGGACGTCTGTTCGATGCACCTGTGGAAATTGAACTGCTAGATGCCCCCAGCAGTGGAAATAGTACAGTGGCCGCTCAACTCAAGATAGAGCGAATAATTAGGAGATGTCAAATAATTGGCTTGTGGGTTTTTAGTTCCCTCGTCACTGGCGTAATAGGTGCTCTGATCCAAAAAATCTTCTTCTGTTAAGGAACATCACGATGGCTATGGCTCAAGAGAGAGCAATTTTCAACCGAGTTAGGGACATCGCTAAAGACTTAGGATATGACACAACATTCGCTTCTGAATTTTCGAAACCTCGCTTTTGGCCGTGGTTGCGAGAAACGAAATTTGTGCCGGATGTTTTCTTGCGGCGTGGAGGGGATACTGCAATCGTGGAAGTCAAGACCCGTCCTGTGGTAACTCACGACATTTTCCAAATGCAAAAGATGCGAGAGGGAAGGAGGATGGAGGCATTAATTTGCGTCCCCAATCAGGCATTCCATCGCATAGCTCCAAGCGTAAGGGCCTATGCCAAGACTAACAACGTAAGCATTTGTCGATTTTCGGAGATAGAATCCGCATTAAAAGAGCTGCTTGAAAAATCGTCGCACCGGACCTCAACAGGAAAACGATAACGATGACCCAGGTTGCCGATTTACTGGAGGGACTGAACCCTGCGCAGCGTGAGGCTGTGGAGACGGCCGACGGCCCGCTGCTCATCGTTGCCGGTCCGGGCAGCGGCAAGACGCGCGTGATCACGCACCGCATCGCCTACCTGGTGCAGGAGTACGGGGTCAGTCCCTACAGCATCCTCGCTATGACCTTTACCAACAAGGCGGCGCGGGAGATGAAGGACCGCTTGGGGCGTCTCGCCGGTTCGCAAGCAGACGCCCTCACGGTCGGCACTTTCCACTCATTTTGCGCCCGTTTGTTGCGGAGAGAGGGCGAATTCATCGGACTCTCTCGGAACTACTCCATTTTCGATGACGATGACCAGATATCCGCTATCAAGCGATGCCTGGAGCAGGCGGACTACGATCCGAAACGCTACCCGCCCCGCGCCGTGCTGGCAACAATTTCAAAGGCAAAGAGCCTGCTGAAGGACTCGCAGGCCATGGCCCGGGACGCCGCCGGTTACTACTTCGAAGAGGTCTGCGCACGAGTCTACCGGCATTACGAAGAGCTGCTGGCCCGCAACAACGCCGTGGACTTCGATGACCTGCTGCTGCGGACAGTGCAGTTGTTCCGGGAGTTCCCGGTGGTGCTGGCGCGGTACCAGGACCGCTACGGCTACCTGATGGTTGACGAGTTCCAGGACACTAACGTGGCCCAGTACCAACTCTCCCGGCAGCTGTCGCAATCGCACCAGAACTTCTGCGTGGTGGGCGACCCCGACCAGTCCATCTACTCTTGGCGCAGCGCCGACGTGCGTAACATTCTCAACTTCAAGGCCGACTACCCCCGGGCGAAAATCATCTCCCTGGGCCAGAACTATCGCTCCACGTCCACAATCCTGAACGCCGCCAAGGGGCTGATCGAAGCCAACGGCCAGCGCCTTGACCACAAGCTGTTCACCGAGAATGCCACCGGGCTCCCCATCCAGGTGGACGAGGCCTATGACGAGGATGAGGAAGCCGGCAAGGTAATTGGGGAGATCAAGCGCCTGACGCGCGATGAGAAGTTCAAGCTGGGCGACTGCGCGGTAATGTACCGGGTGAACGCCCAGTCCCGGGCCATGGAGGAGGCCTGCCTGCAGCAGGGCGTGAATTACCGGCTGGTGGGAGGCACCCGCTTCTACCAGCGAAAGGAGATTCGCGACCTGACGGCCTATCTGGCTCTGATATACAACCAGCAGGACGACATGAACCTGGCTCGCGTGGTCAGCGTGCCACCGCGAGGCATCGGCGCCAAGTCAATGCAGCAAGTTGGAGAATGGGCCGCCGGTCGCAGCATTTCCATGTTCGACGCCATGCGTGAGATTGCCGCCGCCAGTACAGCCAGGCAGGCCAACCCTGTGCCGCTGCCAGCCCGCGCCGCATCCTCCATCGCCAAGTTCGTCGACCTCATCGAACGCCTGCTTGCCATCAGCCGTGAGGCGGAGGTACTCAAGCTCATCGATGTGCTGCTGGCGGAGTCCGGTCTCCAGAAACATATCCAGGAAAGCGACGACCGGCCCGAGGAGCGCTGGGAGAACGTGATGGACTTTCGCGCTATCGCTCAGGAGTTCAATGCCGAAACACCGCCCGACGGGTTGGGGTCGCTACTCGAGCGCACGTCTCTGGTCTCACAGGTCGACGACCTCGAGGACGCGGAGGACTCGATCACCCTGATCACCCTGCACCAGGCGAAGGGGCTGGAATTCCCGGTCGTCTTCATCGTCGGCATGGAGGAGGGCCTGCTGCCGCATTCGCGTTCGATGCACAGCGAGGAGCAGACGGAGGAAGAGCGGCGACTCTGCTACGTCGGCATGACCAGGGCCGAACAACGCCTCTACCTGCTGCGCGCTTTCAGGCGAGGGTTCCGGTTCGGCAGCGGAGGTCCGGCATTGGCTTCTCGGTTCCTTCGAGAAATCCCGGAGGACTTGCTGGCTCCGGCAGCGCTGTCTTCGGCCGCCGCCCGAACTGTCGCAGCGCCGGAAACCGGCCGTGGCAGCTCAATCCGCGCTGCCGCTCTCGCTGCAGCAGCAGCGAGACCGTCGTCCGCGCCCGCCCTGCGGGTGGGAGATCCGGTGCGGCACCGGGCTTTCGGAGAAGGCATTGTTACCGCCTGCGAGGTTACCGCATCGGACGTAGAGGTCACCGTGGAATTCTCGGGAGGCGTTGGCGCCAAGCGGCTTCTGTTGAGCTTCGCCCCCTTGGAAAAACTGAGCGAGAACCACGATCCCGCCCAAGGTGGGAGGTAGCTGTTTCCCCGCCATGGTTGACACTCTGAGGGACTACTCCAACCGGCTGACCAAATCTAACGCCTTCGAATTCTTCATAATCGCCCTGATCCTGGCTAACGCCGTTGTCCTTGGGGTGGAGACCATTCCCCAGGTGATAAACAGCTTCGACGGCTGGATCGAACTGGGCCACAGGATCACGCTGGGTGTCTTCATCGTCGAGGCGGCGCTGAAAATCTTTGCCCGGTGGCCCCGGCCTGACCGCTATTTCCGTGACGGCTGGAACGTCTTTGATTTTTCCATAATTGTCTTTTCGCTGATACCTGCTACCGGCGGCTTCGCCGTCATCGCCAGGCTGGCGCGCCTGTTGCGTCTGCTACGTCTGGTATCCGCAGTGCCGGAACTCCGGCTCATCGTGGCCACGCTGGTGCGTTCGATCCCGGGAATGTTGCACATCGTCGCCCTGATGAGCCTGATGGTGTACGTCTACGCCATCATTGGATACCAGTTGTTCCATGAGCATGACCCGGAACATTGGCGCAACTTGGGCATCGCCCTGCTCAGCCTGTTCCGCGTGGTGACCCTGGAGGACTGGACCGACATCATGTACAAGGCGATGGAGTACCACCCGCTGACCTGGATATATTTCGTAAGCTTCGTAGTTTTTGGCACCTTCGTGGTGATCAACCTGTTCATCGCGGTGGTGATCAACAACCTGGACGAGGCCAAGCAGGAACGCCTGCGTGCCCTGGAGCAGGCCCCCACGTCAGACTCCCTGCTCTTGGAGCTGCGGGCCACCCAGGACTCGCTGCGCCGCCTGGAGGAACAGTTGCGGCGGCGCAGCGAGGAAGACGAGGGCGGAGGGTAGAACCGGCACCCCGCGAATGCGTAGGCAGTGCGCATGGAATGCGTATGGAACTCTGCGGTTGGGGGAACGCCGTGTGTTATGATTTCGGCGCTTCTTTTGCGAATTCCAGCGTGACGTCTTACGAGGGAGTTACATCTTGCCCATGGGTGCCGGCCTTAACCCTGTTGCCTGCCTGGCAGTTCTGACTTCGGAAACCATCGCCTGATGGCGTCCATCGCCGGTCTCCGGCATCGCCTCAACGGCATATACCCGGGCTGGTGGGTGGTCGGCGCTTGCTGCTTCCTGGCGCTGTTCCCCGGAGCGATCTTCTCCTACGGCTTTCCCGTGTTCTACATCCCCATCCGTGAAGACCTGATGTTGACCGACACGCAGGTCTCGCTGATCTTCGCGCTGTCCCGCGGCGAGGCGGGCGTGGGCGGGCCACTGGTCGGCTGGATGGTGGACAAGTTCGACTCGCGGCCCATAGTTCTGGTCTTCGGGATTATGGCGGGCGTGGGGCTGATTTTCCTTGCCGGCGTAAACGGCTACTGGGTTTTTGTGCTGGTCTACGTCGGTGTCGTCTCGATTGGCAACAACAGCGGGTTCGGGCAGACATTCCTGGCCGTTACCAACCGCTGGTTCGTCCGCCGGCGCGCCATCGGAATGACGCTGGTCATCACCTGCTACACAGCGGGTGGCGCGATGCTGATTCCCGTGTTGTCCCGGGGCGTCGAGTCCCTGGGCTGGCGCGACGTAATGCTCTACACCGGCATCTTCGTAGTCGTGGTGGTGATACCGTTCGCCTTCTTTATCCGGCGTTCGCCAGAAAGCATGGGCATCGACCTGGCCGAAGTGGGCGAGGTGGTGGGGCCGTCGTCGGCTCCGTCGTCGTCCCAGTCATCGGGGCAGGATTTCACGGTGCGGGAGGCCCTGCACACGCCGGCCTACTGGTGCATCCTGCTGGCCAGCGCTTTCCGAATCTCGGTCACCAGTGGAATCCTGGTACATGCCATCCCAATTATGGTTTGGAAGGGAACCTCGGAGCAGGCCGGGGCCGACCTGATGGCGCTGCTATTCTTCGTATCCATCCCGGCGCGGCTGCTCATCGGCTTCTCCGGCCTGAGACTGCCGGGGCAGGGGGTGCTGGGAGTCGGCATGGCGGTGGGAACCGTATCGTTGCTGGCGCTGGACCTGGTGCCCGGCACGTGGATCATCTTCCCGTTCGTGGCCGGGCTGGCCATCCTCGAGGGGGCGGCCGTGCTTAACTGGGTGCTGGTGGGCAACCTTTTCGGCCGCAGTAACTTCGCCACGCTGACCGGCATCATCTCGGTATTCTACAGCGCGGGAATGATGCTGACCCCGCTGTTCCTGGGCTGGATGGTGGACCGGACCGGCGGATACACCGAATCGCTGCTGGTGCTGACCGGGTTGTATGCAGCCAGCGCGGTGCTGTTTGCCATAGCACGGCGCCCGCGGCCCAAGACTGGATTGCCCCAAAGCGCCTGACGGGCGTCCCTCCGGTGGGGCACAAGGGATTGGGCGGATGCTTACAGCTCTGCCCTTACGTTCTTGAGAAAGTTTTCGCCGCCGATCCGCAGCAGGCCCCAGGCCGACACGGTAACGAAGTTGGCTCCCTGCCTGACGAACTCGGCCACTCCGGCAGTATCGGCGGGGTTGTTGCCACCCACCCCGACAGACTTGCCTCCGGCCCGGACGCGGGGAATCACCTCGCTCATCACGCGGCGCACTTCGGCCACGCCGGGGTTGCCCATGCTCTGGCCGAGGTCTGAGGCGGCGACGTGCAGGACGTCGGCACCGGACACCTGCAGGATGTCGTCCAGGTTCCCGACGGCCTCGATGTCCTCGACCATCGGGATCACCAGCACCTGCGAGTTGATCCAGGATGTCGCCTCGTCACGGCCAACGCCGATGCCGTAGTCCTGGGCCCTCCCGCCGCCCATGCCGCGCTTGCCGTCGGGGTAGTAGCGGGCGGCCGTGGCAATGGCCGCCGCCTGCTCGCCGGTGTTGACGTGGGGCACGATGATCCCTTGCAGGCCGCGATCGAGGTAGCGCAGGATCGTCTGCTCGTGGTGGTCGGGTATCCGCGCGATCGGCGTGATTCCAAACGACTCGGCGGCGCGGACCATGTGCTCCACCTGGTCCAGGTCGGCTGGCCCATGTTCGCAGTCGATCATCACGAAGTCATAACCCAGCGCCCCGAAGATCTCGACCATGTCGGGTGCGTAGCGCGTGATGATGGCGCCGAAAACGACCTCACCCTCGTTGAGCTTGGCCTTGGTTGTGTTGGTTCGCATCGCAATTCACCTGTCCTGGGAGAGATCGCGCCGGATGGGAGGGGCCTGGACGCCGTTTACAGCGATCCGTCAATCACGATATCCAGCAGCGCCGGCTTGCCGGAAGCCACTGCCCGGTCGACCGCCGGCTTGATCTGCGCCGGGTCGGTAATCCGCTCGGCCGAAACGCCGAGGCCGCTGGAGATGGAGACCCAGTCGAAGGGAGTGGTGAAATCGGAGTACATGAGCTGACCACCGGAGGTCTCGGGCAGCTGCAGCACGTCTTTCTGGTACACGTTGAAGTTGACCTTCAGGACCCGGTAGGCCCCGTTGTTGCAGATGACGAACACGCAGGGGATGTTATCGTTGGCCGCCGTCCACAAACCCTGGACCGCCATCATGGCGCTGCCGTCGCCGATGAGGCCGAACACGGTCCGGCCCGGGTAGGCGCACTGGGTGCCCATGGTCGCACCAATGCCGCCGCCGATGGACTGGCCGCGAACGCCGCGCAGGTCGCCGCGGCGGGTGGCCTGGAAGTAGTGGCGCATCACGCCCCGGTTGCTGATGGAGTCGTCTACAACTATGGCGTTCTCCGGCAGGGCGGCGGACAGCTCGTACATCATCCGTGCCGGGGTCATGGGCTTGTGCTCCCAGTTCTCGGCCACGGATTCCTCGAAGGCCTCACGGGCGCGGTTCCTTTCCGCCATCACCGTCTGCTTCCTCTGTTCGAGTTCCGGCAAGTCGCCGGAAGACAGCCTTTCTTTCAAGGCAGCGATCAGGTCGGACAGAGACAGCTTGCAGTTGCCCACGATGCCGACGTCGGTGGGCTCTGATCGCCCTATGTGGCTGGCGTCCGGATCGATGTGCACCAGCTTTGCTTCGGGCGGCAGGATAACGTCGCCCCAGTAGAAGAGCTCCTCAAACGGATCGGACCCCACTGCCAGCACCAGATCAACCTGCTCAAGCACGGCGCGCTGGGATGCCACGCGGAGGGACATCGCTCCCATGTACAGGGAATGGGTTGTCGGGAATGCCACCTCGGCGCCCCTCGCCTGGTACACCGGCAGGCCCATCAGATCGGCAAGCTCCACGGCCTCGTCGATGGCGTCGTCGTCCGATAGCCTGTCGCCGACCATCATCAAGGGACGGCTGGAGTCCAGCATCAACGACGCCGCCAGGGCGATGCCCGTTTCGCTGGGACGAGTATCGCTGTAGTTGGGCCGGGACGGCTCAATGTTCATCTCCGCCAGCCCCTCCAGGGCGTTGGAAGTGAAGCCCACGTATACTGGCCCTTTGGGGTGGGTGTTTGCCTCGTTGAACGCCCGCCGTATGACGCTGGGAATCTGGTCGGCGTGAGAGAGCTCCACCGCCCACTTGGTTACCGGTCTCACAAGGTTGGCCAGGTCGGTAATGGTCTCGTTGGTCTTGCGGATGTCGTAGTTGGCCGACGTCACCACCATCGGCGTGCCGGTGTTGAGGGCGTCCAGCATGAGGGCGATGCCGTTTGCCAGTCCGCTGTCAACGTGCAGGCTGACGAAGGAGGCCCGTCCCGTCGACCGGGCATATGACTCTCCCATGCCCATCGCGACGCTTTCCTGAAGGGCCAGCACGTAACGGAGATCCGGATAGTCGCCCAGAATGTCGATGATGGGCCCCTCACTGGTGCCGGGGTTACCAAAGATAAATTCGACTCCTTCGGCCCTTAGCATCTCTAGCAGGGCCTGCTTGCCGGTCATCAGTTGGGACATGAACGCCTCCGAAGGTGTGCCACCCGCCGCATTCCGTGTGGGGCAGCCGTAATCTCAGGCAATATTACACCACGGGGCCGAGGGAAGCGGAACCCGCGCTGCCCCACACGGGCACTATGCGCCATCACAGCTGAGTAACAACCGGCTGCGTCCAAACGATTTGCTTGCACCACCTTCGGTGAAATCTGCGTAGTTCCCGAATCTCCGCAAACCACATGCTGTCTCCGTGGCTCGCGGTTCTGCATTACAAAGCGAAACGATGGCATGTTATCCAAAGGGTCGACCGTAAAGTTTCGAACACGTTAAGGCTTTTATGTGCATTCTGTGAATCGAACAGTCAATTCGGCAAATGTCGGATATCGTTATATCAGATACTCTCCTATGGCAACTCCACCAGCAAAATGTAGCGTCATAGCGAGGGGCGCGCCGAAGAATAAGTCAACGCAGGGATGTCTCCTGATCTCGTTGGCCTGGCCACGACGCGGAGTTCTATCAGGGAATATCGATCGATGTTAAATCTCGGCTTGCAAAAAAGGGCATTTGCAACGCAGGACATAGTAAAATTAGGCCTCTTTGTTCCTCGGAACATCATATTTATTTCTCCGAACGTTAATTGATTTGAGTTTAAGGCAGGTACTATCGCCACTGCTCCAACCTGATTTCCAAGGATGCTCGCCAATCAAAGGGGACAGTGGAATGTTGCAGTTGGGATGTGAAACTTGAGGATGCCCTGGAATATGATAGTGCAACGCTGCATTCGGCGATCATAAAGATACTCTTGCCGTTAAGGCAGTACAGTGAGGAGACCTGTACAAAGCGGCGATTTTACCGGGCTCTACCCATTTCAGGGTTAAGGGAATCTTCAGGCTCTGCGCCACTTGGTTCGTGATATCAGGCAGCGGATAACAGGTGGCAATGAAGCGTTTGCCAGCAGCAGGGGGGACGGGACAAATCTGGACGGGAATATGTAGTGGGATGCACCATGCCCCACGAATCCAGTCGAGGAGAGGACAAATTGTCTTCAACTGAACGGATTAGGGTCCTCCTCGCCGACCATCACCAGATTATGCGGGTCGGACTGCAGGAGATGTTGGAAAGCGCCGGCGACTTCGAGGTGGTAGGGCACGCCGGGGACGGTGAGGAGGCTTTGCTCACCGCTCAAGAACTGAAACCGGACGTGGTCGTAATGGACGTACTGCTACCGGTCAGGGACGGCATTGAGACCTGCCGGGACATCAGGACCACGTTGCCCGATACCCAGGTGTTGATTTTGACCGCCTCCACCGAAGAGAACGTCGCTCTCGATGCAGTCTTGGCCGGTGCAACAGGATATCTTCCCAAGGACACCGGAAAAGAGAGACTGCTCGCCACAGTGCGCGACGTCGCGGACGGTGAATTCCGTCTTCCAGGCGAAGTGATTAGGCAGCTCCTTGTGGGACGGCGTCTGTCCCACAGAGGATCGCCCTCGACTGAAACACGACGGCTAACCACACGCCAACAGGAAATACTCACGCTTTTCGCTCAAGGCCTTTCCTATGCCCAGATCGCTGAGGTCAGAGGGAAGAGGCCCCTGACCATACGAAATTCGATCTATGGCATTCAGAGAAAACTGCAGGCCAAATCCAAGCAGGAAATGGTTGTCTGGGCCGTCAGGAATGGACTGTTGGACGACTTCCCGGAACAAGAACAGATCCCTTGAGGAAGACCGGCGGGGCCCACTAGCCTTTGGGCTCCGCTTTGGTATCGTGTACCATCTAGTCCATCAACGGTTCTGCCACCCTTCCGAGACTGTACGACAGCTTGCGCACCACACGGCATAATTGTCGTAGCGGAATTTCCCCCTCTCCTGCTCCCCCTGAGAGGGTGTGTGAAAATTTCCCTCTCCCTTTGGGAGAAGGTTAGGGTGAGGGCGTTCTCCCGCTTGCGCAGGTATGCCGGATGCTGTCCTGGCCTCTTGTTTGTTGGGAAAGGCTTTTGTCACACACACCCTGAGTCTTTCTTGCTCCTGAGCGGCGTGGCCCCACTCTCTTGGCGGCATAATCGGCGCTGGCACCCTGCAATAGCAGCTCAGTTGCATCCCTCCCGTCACGCCGGTTGATCGTTACTCGAGTCGACGTTCATTCACCTCAATAAAATGCAATCAACACCGTAGAGGTTGCCGGTCCAGAACGCAGACTCTTTCCCAACCAATGGAGAGTTGCCGTTTGTGAAAGGGCAACGGGGAACCAATTCGCGTGGTCCAGCCAGAGGAGTAAGAACCGGCTCACTCAACTCCGATCGTTCGCGTCTGGTTTGCATCCTGCATCCAGGTATTATCATCAATCTTCAGCCTCAAAATAGCCTCCTGGTCTGATTCTCTGACTCTTGTGGCGATGAACGTTGCCTGAAGAGGCAAACATCGTTCAATTTACAGCGAAATAACCATGGAATTGCGAGTTATTGACATTGCTAATTCCGTTTGTGCGCTTGGGCATGCCGATGTACGCTGCAATACTTGCGCTGAAATACACGGGCTGAAATACAAGGTTGGAGAGACAGCCAGTTCGGTGCGCTGGTACAGCACCGCCCGCTCAAGGTTTCATCCCCATCGTTAATCACCGATTTGGGGGACGCAAGTATCAGTACCCTGCCGGGATTAGCGTGGAGGCAAGGGTCTTCACAAATCGAGCGAAATCTCGAAAATTGGCGGGCATCGGTGAATGAGGATTGAGGGTTTTGGACTGCACAGAACCTGTAGCGATAATAGTGCGGCATGAAAGTATGTCCGTCCCTCTTGAGTTTGAGCGACCAATCACGTCAAGAAACGCTCCGTCTCAACCAGGACCTCCAGCGAACGGGCAACCGCCTCAGGGAACGGGTCCTTGATGTCTTCCACCTTTTCGGCATGGCAACCCTGTTCCCGGTGTATTGAATCGTGGCAATCCTGTATTGACCGCGCCCGCAAATGTTCATTCCTTCAGGATAATCGCCTCGACGCGCAGATGCCTCCGCAAGACCCTATCGCGGCTTCCCCGGCGGGAAATCTATGCCGTCACCAGAAGAAATGGTGCAATCCGCCGTCAAAATGCTGGATCCGCCTGCCATCCGATTGCCTCTCACCTGCTTTGGTACACCGCAATGGACCAAGCCGAGGATCCATGCAAGCAACCAAGATTAGAGACGATTTGAAAGGAACCAAACGGCAACCAAAGGCGTAACTATCTGTAACCGGTAACCAAACGGCAACCCAAGGCGTAAGTATCTGTAACCAGAAAATTCATTCCATCAATGTTCCCCTCGCTGGTCAACAGATTCACCACAAAATTCGGGTGAATCTCGACAAACCAGGAGCCACGTGAGGGTGCCGTAATCAGTTGTGCCACTTGACTCCAAAGAACGCTTTGGGGCAAGGGCCGTCGCTTGGGGACAAACCTGACCCTCGGGCATGCACCTATTCAAATACAGGTGAGGTTCCGCACTCTCATGGCAGTTCGCAAACCGGGTCGCTTGGGTACTATTACGGGTACGTACCTATTCATTGCGCCAACGACATCAGGGTGGAACTGTAGAGCGTGAATTCGACGACGCTACAAGAAAACTACAATGCTAAAGCGAGTGGCTTCACCAATTGAAAGAACGATGGATGCGTCCCTAGGGAGAAACCCATGATTACTGTGTTGACGCTATTGGTCGCGTTGATGCTGGGGTTTGCCTCTTGCCAAGGGGGTGCGGAAGAAATCGGCTCCACATCGAAACCTGCCTCCAATCCAGAGACCAACGCGTCAGTAACCGGCACGGTCACCTATCGAGAGCGGTTGGCCCTTACGGCTGGCGCAACGCTTGCGGTGGAGCTACGCGACGTGTCGTATGCCGACGCCGCAGCCCCGCTCATCGCTGGCCAGACGATCATCAATCCCGGCCAAGTACCCGTCCACTTTAAGGTCGACTACAACCGGAACGACATTGACCCTCGCAACACTTACTCTATCAGTGCGAGGATCATTGAGTCAGACGGACGCTTGGCATTCATCAACGACACGGCCTACGAGGTGATCACACGCGGAAACCCGAGGCGGGTGGACATGCTGCTGGTGCTGGTACAGCCGCCATCCGAGGCGCAATGGGAAGGAAAAGATGAAGGAGCGGACTGGCGCACATGGGTTGAAGTCCCTGTACCTGTGATTGGTGCCTCTCTGTTGCCCAACGAGCCGGCGCCGCTGCTGAGAGTTACCTATTGGCAATCGACGATAGAGGGTTGTGCGCGGCCTGGCAACAAGGGCGTGGAAGTGGCTGGCACCGACATCCACCTCCGCCTGACGCTGATGCAGCGTCCGCAGTCGTCCTGGGCGATCGCCTGCGATGAGGAGATGGTGGAGCTCGACGAGGTGCTGCCAGTCCGCGCCCCGCTCAAGCCCGGCACAATGTATCGGATTGTCGTAAATGGCATTGAAACAACCTCCTTCACGCCGCCTGTCCCTGAGATGGGAAACACTTACATTGCCGAATCACCTATCCAAAACGTAGCGGTTCTGGAACCAAAAAGTGAGTCAGGACTGTATCAGCTCGAGGTCATTTCGGGCAGGCCCAGCGGCAGCTGCACGCAGTACAACGGCTATGAGATACAGCGGAGAGAACCCACCGTCATCGAGGTGCGTATCTCCCACCACCAGGTGGCCAACCCCGAGGCCCGGTGCACCCGCGACTTTCCCGTCGACCGTACGATAGTCCCGCTGGGTGCAAACTTTGAACTTGGTACCGAATTCAGCATCAGGGTGAACGGGGAGGACAGCGTCTCCTTCGTGGCCCGCTAGCACGTCCCCGCAGATGCGGTAATCTCATCACACAGGGCCCGGGGTGGGGGCGAGGCATTGTTTGCCAGTTGGCCAGGTTGCCGTTCGGCCTGGGAGGCGGCCGTTGGCCGGGAACATCTCCTGGGCAACATCGCCTGCTGCCATTGCGGCCCGATTGACCCAAATGCGATCCCCTTTCGCCCACGCTATCGACAGCGCGGGCGAAAGCATTTGTGCTCTGCGTACCCTCGATGTGTCTCCCTGCAGAGAGTGCTTGCGTTATTGCACTTGCAATCCCGTGGTATCATCCAACTTTCTCGGGGCTTGAAATTCAGGGCAAATGTTTGCAGCGGAAAGACTTTTCACTTTCGCCCTGTTGGTCATTGAATCATGAGGAGTGCAATATGACCGCGCTGTTATCTCGGCGGATCCTCTTCCCACTGCTTGGCGTGACGATCCTGGTATTAATGGCTTTCCTCCTGGCCTGTGGAGGAGACACTGCTACAGATGAGCCTGAGCCAACCTCCACCGAGCAGGAGACAGCCACTACAGCGGCTGACCCCACGCCCGAGCCGACCGCCACGCCGGAGGCAAGTCCGCCACCGGAGCCCACCGCCGCAACTGAGCCAACGCTGCCTCCGGAGCCCACCGCCACAACAGAGCCAACGGCTACTCCTGCCCCTGAACCAACTCCCGAACCCACCGTTGCGCTAGTCCCCGAAGACCGGGAGGTCCTCGTGACCCTCTACAACGCCACCGGCGGGCCCAACTGGACCAACAGCGAAAACTGGCTGAGCGACAGGCCCCTCGGTGAATGGTACGGCGTTACGACTAACGCGGAGGGGCGAGTCACCGAATTGGTGCTCCAAGGCAACAATTTGCAGGGCGAAATACCAGCGGCTTTGGCGAGTCTTTCTAATCTGGAAGTCCTCAATCTCATCGAGAGTCGTTTGAGCGGCAGCATCCCCCCAGCTTTGGGGGACCTGACCTCCTTAAGGCGGCTGATCATCGCGCAATCCTATACCTTGAGCGGGCCCATACCGCCGGAACTCGGCCGACTCACCAACCTGGAAGGATTGAACCTTGCACACAACCGGCTGACGGGGGAGATTCCTCCTGAGTTGGGTGGACTCGCGAATCTGAGTTCGCTGAACCTCCCTGCAAATGATTTGAGTGGAAATATTCCGGAGGAACTGGGTAATCTCGCCGATTTATGGTGGCTGAGCCTCGCTGGTAACCAGTTGAGTGGAGAAATTCCACCGTCACTGGGAGGGCTCTCAAATCTGCGCAGGCTCTTCTTGAGCAGTAACCAGCTGCAGGGCGCGATACCCGCTGAACTGGGCAACCTCGCTGGACTGACCAATCTGACCTTGTCGGATAACCAATTGAGCGGTTGCCTGCCAGATGGCCTCAATTACGTGGAAGACAACGATTTCGCCGAACTTGGCCTCTCCTTCTGTGCGGAGGGCCAAGGGTCGACAACTACCAGTGTGACGACCCCCGGAAGCACTGCAATTACTGCAGGCAAAACGCACCCTCCCGACCGGGAGGTCCTCGTCGCTCTCTACCACGCCACCGGCGGGCCAAACTGGGCGAATAACGAAAACTGGCTGAGCGGCAGGCCCATTGGCGAATGGTACGGCGTCACAACAAATGTGCAAGGGTATGTAACCCTATTGAACCTCGAGATCAACGAATTGCAGGGTGATATATCCCCCGAGTTGGGCAAGCTTACCGCTTTGACGGTGTTGGACCTGTATTCAAATCAGTTGAGCGGGGAGATACCGCCGGAACTGGGCAAACTTTCTCTGCTGAAAAAGCTGAGTCTCGGCTTTAACCAGTTGAGCGGGAATATACCCACCGAATTGGGCGACATGGCCAGCCTGGAATTTCTTTGGATAAACAACAACCAGCTCAGCGGGCCAATACCGGCCGAAATAAAGCAGCTTTCAAATCTCAAGGAATTTGAAATTGCCAGCAACCAGTTGAGTGGCGACATACCTGATGAGCTGGCCGGCCTCGTGAATCTCACAAGGTTCTCTGTAAGTCGGAACGCATTGAGCGGGAACATACCCCCGTGGCTGGGTGGCCTATCCAGGCTGGAGTTTCTGGGCCTGCGCAGCAATCAATTGACGGGAGGCCTTCCTGGCGAGCTTGGAAACCTGGTGAACCTGGAAATCATGTACATTCAAGACAACCAGTTGTCTGGACCAATTCCCCAGGAATGGGCAAATATGGGCAGTCTGCGCACCCTCAATATTAGTGGAACTTCGATCACGGGATGTCTGCCTGCGGAGTGGCGTGCCCGGGTTGTCTCCAGCCCCGGTTCAACCGACGTTGCCGGCCTCCCTTTCTGCAACTGAACACCAAATGCACTATTTCCCCAGTGGAGCTAGTAGAGCAACCGCTTTGAAATCATGGCTGATGAGCTAGCGCTTACGGGCAGGGACCGGGAAGTGGGAGGATGTGATGGTGAAGAGGTATCGGGTGAGTCTGACGGGAGAGGAGCAGGAGGAACTGAAAGCACTGGTGTCCAAGGGCCGTGCTGCGGCCTACAAGCAGACTCACGCTCGAATTCTGCTGCTCAGCGACGAGAACCAGGCCCAGGGTCCGATGATGGATCAGGAGATACCCCAGGAATGGGGGAACATGAGCAGCCTAAGGGCCTTCAAGATCAACGGGAATTCTATCACCGGGTGTCTGCCTGCTAAGTGGATCGGCCAAGTTGACCCCAACTACGGTTCAACCAACGTTGCAGGCCTGCCGTTCTGCAACTGACGACTGAAGCAATGCCGACCCGCACGGCGTGGCCACTCCAAGGGCTAAACCAAGGGAGCCGGGGGACAATTCCCCCCGGCTCCCTTTTCGTCCAATGAAAGAGCGATTCGACCGAGAAACCTCGGCGCGCGGTGAACCTGTTCGTGCAGGCTCAGATGAAGCGCGCCTGCTGCCTCGCCGCCTCACCGTGGTCGATGTAGACGGTGATGGTCTCGGTGAAGAAGTCGAAGGCCTCGGTGCCCTGCTCCCGCTGGCCCACTCCCGAGGACTTAAGGCCCCCGAAGGGCAGGTGCACCTCCCCTCCCAGTGTCGGCGCGTTGACGTGCACCATGCCCGTCTCCACGGTGTTGATGTACTCGAAGGCCCGGCTGATGTCTCGGGTGTAGACCGACGACGACAGCCCGAACTCCACGCTGTTGGAGATCTGGATCGCCTCCTCCAGATCCTTGGCCTTGAACACCGTCAGCACCGGCCCGAAGATCTCCTCCTTGGCGATGCGCATTTCCGGCGACACATCGGTGAACACCGTGGGCTCGACGTAGTAACCCTCGTCGAACTCGCCGCCCGTCAGGCCGCGGCCGCCGAAGGCCAGGTTGGCGCCCTCCTCGGTCCCCACGCCAATGTACTCCAGCACCTTCTCGTACTGGCTCTGCCCGCACAGCGGCGACACGTCCATCTCGGGGTCGATGCCATCGCCCACCCGCAGGCTGGCGGTCCGTTGTAGCAGGCCGTTCATGAACTCGTCGTAAACCGATTCCTCCACAATGACCCTGCTGGTGGCGGTGCAGCGCTGCCCGGTGGATCCGAAGGCGCCCTGCACGATGCCGCCCAGCGCCTTGTCCATGTCGGCGTCTCCCAGCACGATGACAGCGTTCTTGCCGCCCATTTCCGCCTGCACCTTCTTGAGGCGCCGGGCGCTGTTGGCGTAGAGTTCGGTGCCGATCTCGGTGGATCCGGTGAACGAAATCCCGTTGACCCGGGTGTCCTCCACCAGTGCGTTGCCCACCTGCGCGCCGGGGCCGGTGATCATGTTCAGCACGCCCGGCGGCAGCCCGGCCTCCTCGAACACCTCGGCCAGCTTCACCGCACACAGCGGAGTGGAGGACGCGGGCTTGAATACCAGGGCGTTGCCGCAGATCAGGGCCGGGGCCATCTTCCACACCGGAATGGCGACCGGGAAGTTCCACGGCGTGATTATGCCAACCACCCCCAACGGCCGCTTGACGGTGTAGGCCACCGTGTTGGGCAGTTCCGACGGTGTGGTGTATCCGAACATCCGTCGGCCCTCGCCCGCAGCGTACTCGATGATGTTCATGGCCCGCCGCACCTCGCCCCTGGCGTCCGCGATGGGCTTGCCTTCCTCGGTGGTAATGGCCGTGGCGATCTCCTCGGCACGGCGTCCCAGGATCTCCAGGGCCTTGAACAACACCGCCGCGCGTCCCGGGGCGGGTGTTTCGGCCCACCCCTGCAGGGCCTCGCGGGCCGCGGTAACCGCGATCCCGGCATCCTCGGCGTTCGAGGTCTGGAACTCGGCCACGACCTCAGTTTTATGGGCTGGGTTGTAGACGGGGTAGGTTCTACCCGAAACCGACTCCACCCACTGCCCCCCGATATAGTTCCTGTGCGCGGTCATTAAAGTTCTCCACAATTTCGCCCGTCCATCGACAAGCTCCGGGCGGACGGATTGGCAGTATGGTTTCCTCTCCTGAGGGAAAAGGGTTGGGGTGAGGGCGCCTTGCAAATTCCATCTCCCGGAGGGAGAGGGTCAGGGTGAGGCCGTTTCCCTCGGATCGCCTACCCGTTGTACTCCAGCCCGACGCCGATGATCTCTATCTGCATGGAGCGAACATCCGGGGCGACGCTGTCGAAGGCAACGCCGAGAACGACGTTTATGCCGCGGTTTATCTCCGGGCTGCCGGGGACGTCCACTCGATGGTCTGGGTGCTCGCCGCGAAGGTCCAAGTCCATGTGCTCCGCGATTCGCTGGTCCCCATCGTAGACGATGATCTCATTCACCGTGGCATGATCCCGGGTGCGGAAGCTGACCAGTGCACCGTCAATTTTCATCCGTGCGCCGTCGATGACCGCCGGCGTCGGCAGCGGAAAGTGCAGCCAGGTGTTCTGCCCCCTGGCGCCCTCGATTCTGACGAAAGGCCCAGTGGCCCGCGCCGACGTGATGCGATTGGGATATTCCACCTGCATATTTGCGCCGTGCATCCACAACGTGCGCTGCGGCATAAGCTGTCCCCCTTCTGTTCCGCCCCGTTTCAGCCAGCCGTGTTGGTGGGCGAGGCGGTCGCTCCGATTATATCCCGCCCGCCCCATGCCGTCATTCCTGGGCGTGCACCCCGCACAGCCTCTCCATATTTCAGTCTCGTAGGGGCAGGTTTCAAACCCGCCTCTCCTCCCATCAAAATCCTTTACCGGGGAGGGCGAGGGCGCTTTTGATAATTCCCTCTCCCCCCGGGGAGAGGGTTATGGTGAGGGCGTCCCCGTTCGCATAGCGCCCTTGCGTCATTGCGCCCCTGCGTCCCTCAACCCCTGCACTGACAACCACACTCTCGCCAAACCCGCCAATGTGTTGTAGCATAGCCATGTGAGTACATTAGTTCTATATAAATCAACTCGCCGCCGCCAACCCGCTCCCGTCGAGAGGCCGGCCCCAACTTCCACCGGCCCCAACTTCCGATGGAAAAGGCAAAAATGAGCGGAAATGAGTGGAAATGAGCGGAATAAGAAAATTTGCCCCCCAGTCAGAATCGGATTGGAAGGTGAAATCATGTCCTTGAGCCAGATCAGGAACGCCATCGAAATACTCGAGCGCCAACTCTCCCGCGAACTCGCCATGCATCGCGTCCGGCCCATCGCCGACCAGATCACCGAGCTCTGGAACATCGCCATAGCCAAGCAACAGCCCAAGCCCGACCCCATTACCTGTATCAGCAAGTTCATCGACAACGGCATCGGCCTGCCGACTTTCACCGCCCTCCATACTTACCTCAAGGACTGCCGAAAATACGGCGACATCCCCGAGCCAAGGAAATCGTCAAAAAGATCTTCCCTCCCGGCCGGAAGGTCAACCTGTCTGCCATCCCTACCCCCACGTCGTAGACCTTCTACGACAAGTCCCCCTCCCTCCGTCAGAGGGTGAGGGCGTCCCTCCCCACGGCAGTCGCAGACCCAGGCAAAGACCTGCGGCGGCGCTGGCGCTGATAGAATTGCAGCGCTCAAACCAGGCGAATGCAAGCAAATGACGGAGGGAACACATGGGCAGGCTGGACGGGAAAGTTGTACTGATTTCGGGCGGCGCACGGGGCCAGGGCGCCCTGGAGGCCGAGATGTTCGTCGCCGAGGGCGCCAGGGTCGTCTTCGGCGATGTGCTGGACGACGAGGGCGGCGCGGTTGAACGGAAGATTACTGAGGCAGGCGGGGAAGCGGTATATGTTCACTTGGACGTGACCAGCGACGCCGACTGGGAGGAGGCGGTCCACACGGCCGAGGGCCGGTTCGGCAGGCTGGACGTGCTGGTGAACAACGCTGGCATCGCCAATGACGAAAGGATAGAGGACACCACCGAAGAGCTGTGGGACCGGATCATGCAGGTGAACGTCAAGGGCGTGTTCCTCGGGACACGCAAGGCGCTGCCCGCCCTGCGCCGCGCTGGAGGGGGCTCGATCATCAACGTGTCGTCCATCGCCGGCATCTTGGGGCGTGCCCTGACCGGCAGCGCTTACAGCGCCTCCAAGGGCGCGGTGCGCACCTTCACCAAGACCACGGCCATCCAGCACGCGTCGGAGAATATCCGCTGCAATTCGATCCACCCGGGACCGGTCGACACCCCGATGCTCGCCGGAATATCCGACAACCCCGAGGTCCTGAAGCAGCGCACCGACGAGGTTCCCCTGGGGCGCCTCGGCGTTTCCCATGACATCGCCTACGGCGCGCTATACCTTGCCTCCGACGAATCAGCCTGGACCACCGGCATCGAGCTCATAATCGACGGCGGCATCACCGCCAAGTAGATCGGGCCATAAAAAGGGAAAGGGCTATGGGAGCGCCTGAGCGCCCATAGCCCACGTTGTGAAAGGTTTCGTTGGCCCGCACTGCTGGCCGAAATTGACTAGCCTTGGGCGATCCAGTCGACGACACGCTCGCCGATCATGACCACCGTCGGGTGCAGTCCGCCGCCACGGAGGAGCTGCGGTACCACCGAGGCGTCCGCGACCCACAGGCTCTGGATGCCTTTCACCCGGCAGTATTGGTCGACCACTGTCATGGGGTCGGAGTCCGGGCCCATCCGGCAGGTGCCGGAAACATGCCGGGCCGTCCCCACGGTCTGGCGCATGTAGAGGTCCAGCGCCTCGTCATCCGCCAGTTCCTCGTCCGTGGGCGTAATGCGGTAGTCGGCCACGTCGCTGTAGGCCCCGGACTCTAGGAGCCTGGCCCCGTACCGTATCCCCTCCCTGACCCGGCGGATGTCCTCGGGGTGCTGCAGGTAGCAGTAGTTGAACGATGGCTGCAACGACGGGTCGGCAGACCCCAGCCGCACATATCCCGACCCGCGGGGCACGCCCAGGGTGCAGGAGAGTCGCGCCGCCTGGTCCGGGGGCACGTCGCCGGTGCGGTACCTGGTCCTGACGCCGCCCACGCGCTCCTCCCGTTCGTCGACGACGTTGACCGTGGACAGCACCAGGTCGTAGTCACTCTCGGAGTCCGGGGCGGTGAATATCAGCCGGTAGTGCGGGGCATCCAGGTCGGCCGGGAGCTCCACCCCGTCCTTCACTTTGAAGTTGATGTGCACGCTGAGGTGGTTGAACAGGCTCTGTCCCACGCCCGGCAGGTCCCGGACGACGGGGATCCCCATCTCCTCCAGGTGGTCCCTCGGGCCGATACCCGACAGCATCAGCAACTGGGGCGATCGGAGGGCGCCCGTGCTGAGCACGACCTTTTCCGCCTCGACGGTGAAGATCTCGCCGCCGCTCTCAGCCTCAACCCCCACGGCCTTCCCGTCCTCGAACAGGACCCTGCGGACGTACACCTCCCCGCGGACGGTCAGGTTGAGCCGGTGGCGGTTCTGGCTCAGATAGGCGATGGCTGTGCTGACCCGGACTCCGCCCAGGTTGTTGGTGGGCGATACCCCGACGCCGACGGGGTTGGCGCCGTTGGTGTCCTCCACCGACGCATGGCCCTCGCGCAGGCAGGCTTCGCGGAACGCCCGCTGGATGGCGGGTTCGGCACTCGACACGCGGCGCCGCACCGGCATCGGGCCCTCGGTGCCGTGAAAGTCGTCCTGTATGTCCAGGTCGTTCTCCGTCTTGCGGTAGAAGGGCAGCACGTTGGCGTAAGACCACTGGTCGTTGCCCAGCGCGGCCCAGTCGTCGAAGTCCTCCGACAGCCCCCGCTGCATGGCCTGTCCGTTGATCGACGATCCGCCGCCCAGTACCTTGCCCTGGGCCACGTGGATCTCGCCCTGCTCCTCGGTGGCCATACCCCTGAGGGCCCAGTTGTGCTCCGAATCGGGGGACTCGGCGTACCGCGTGTGGCCGTACTTGACCTCGTCGGGTATCAGGTCGTAGTTTGGATAGTCCTTGCCTGCCTCCAGCAGCAGCACGGATCGGTTCGGGTCCTCGGATAGCCTGCCGGCCAGAACCGACCCCGCAGCCCCCCCGCCGACAATAATGACATCGTATTTCATGGTCCCTCGCTATTTGTCCTTGATCTTGGGCATACCAATTGGCCTGACGGAGATTATAACCAACAAACAAGTCTGCACGCTCCCTCTGGCCCAGGACTCCAGGCCCTCTTGTTCCCCCTCCCCCTTGAGAGAGAGGGCCGGGGAGAGGGTGGCATGGCATCTATCAGCTACTCTGTAAACATCAGGGAGACGACCCCACCCAATCGCTGTCTCCGGATCCGGGCCGGATATTCGACAAGACTCGCAGCCAATTCTGTTCAATACCAGGGCACGAATTTGCTACCCTTGCCACACTCTTGAAATGCTCGTGTTCCAAGAGCAGTAAGCTAGACATGTGACGCATGAGGTAACCGGATGTTCGCAAGAATGCTGGGCGCGGCCCGCCTGGACCCTGATACTTTCGAGGACGTCGAACACGACAGCAGCGCTACATGGCAGGCGGTGCTCGTGGTCATCCTCGTTTCCATCGCCAGCGGCATTGGCGGGGTACTCGCAGGCGATGGGGATATCGTGAGGGGAGTGCTATTTGGAGTCATCCGCGGCGTGATCTTGTGGTCCGTGTGGGCCCTTGCGGCGATGCTCATCGGGACGACGATTCTGAAGACCGCCGCCACTCACGCCAACTGGGGCCAGGTGGCGCGGGGCACCGGGTTTGCCCAAACGCCCGGGCTGTTAAGTATATTGGTCTTTATACCCATTGCGGGCGGCATCATCACGTTCGCTGCATTAATTTGGCAGCTGGCAGCGATGGTCATTTCCTTTCGTCAAACGTTGGACTATGAATCCACGTGGCGGGCGTTTTTCGTGGTGGTGCTATCCTTTATTCCGGTCTTGATTGTTTACGGAATCATTGTCTGGTCTCTAGGCATCGGTGATGCTTCCAATAACGTCTCCTGAACCAGACTGCGAAAGTTTCCCCATCGGCCTCCGATCAACAACAGGCGCCGGTCCCGCCCCGAGAGGGTTCTGAGGACCGGCGCCAGCCACGCAAAGCCTCCATTGCCTCCTCTGATAACCCAATGCACAGACCTGACGCAACTATAGTTTGCGACACAAACTAGTTTGTGATAATGTTTACGCACAGATCATGCGAACGACGTGAAAAGCTGTCGCAGAACATCAAGAGGAGGAGCAAGATGCATGAAACAAGAGAAGCACCGGGGAATCTCACTCCCCAGGAAAGCTTGAATGCCATCTACGGCGCCATGGACCGGATGCACAGCTCCCTGTATCTCGCGGGTACTGCGACGATACTCCTGCTGTGGGGAGTGATCTGCTCCGTCGGGTTCATAGCGCAGTACACGATAGCAACGCTGGCGGTCGATTTCGCCGATACCAATCCTTGGTTCCCCGGACTACTGTGGGGAGCGCTGGGCCTCGCCGGAATGGCCGGCAGTTCCCTGATCGGTCATCGGGCAGGCAGGCATAACGCCGACGGTGACGCCGCTCGCCGGGCAGGCATCAGAGTGTTTCTGTTTTGGATGGCAATAGTCTTGGCAGCCTTTCTCCTTCCGGGGGCCGCAGGGTTGTGGGCGGAGGGAACGTCAGGGGCCAGTATTCAGCGCATCGTGTTGGCCATCATCTCTCTGGGATGGGTGCTTTTCGGCATCATGCACCGCCCTGCCATAGCTGTCGTGGGTGTGGGGATCGCAGCAGCCTATTTTGTTCCCAGCTACTTGCTGGGAGACGCTGCAGCGCTCGTCTCTGGGCTGGCGATGCTGGCGGTCGCCGTGTCGGGCGCGCTGTGGGTCCGCAGAAGCGGACTGCCATGATCGAGGACGCCATAGTCCTCGACGAGACGATTCACCAGCCTATACGCCTCCGCATCATGACCATGCTGGTCGCCCAGCCGGAGGACAGCCGGCTGGCCTATGGGTTCATTCAGAATACCCTCGGTCTCACCGGAGGGAACCTGACCACCCATCTGCGGAAGCTGGAGGACGCCGATTACCTGGCCACCACCAAGGAGTTCATTGATTCCAGGCCTCGTACCTGGGTGCAGGCAACACCCGCGGGCCGCACCGCTTTCGCCAAATATCTCACCAACCTCGAAAGGGTTCTCAAGTGGCCCCTTGACTCATAGTCGGAATTGCCAACGCGGGGATTTGTTACTTGGCTGTTAGCCCTTCGGCAAAGCCCGAAAAGTTGAGGGCGCGCCGCAAAGCGCGCCCTGTTTGTTGAAGTAATCTCGCTGGATAATCCTGTTTGGATTGGGGGGATGCGGCAGAACCGCACACCGCAGAAGGACCGCACTCACCGACCTCCCGCACCCCCCTGAATGACCCAGGCTGCCGCAGGAAGCGGGCAGCCTGTAGGATGATTCACACTATCAGCGGAAGTAAGCCTGCAACTGGACGGCCGCTACGAACATCCAGACAGGGATTGATCCCGCCGCCAGTAGCAAAGCGGACGTCCCGCTAAAGTTCCTTTGCTAGAATAAACTTTTCATACCTGAATGCATCATTCCTCCTCTTGCATCCAAACGCCGCATTTCCGTATGGCATTTCATTACATGCAACTTACAAATATTCTCCACTAGCGGACCGAAAGCCACAACGGAATTGTATGAGCGCTTTATAAACAAAATTTACAATGATTGTTATTCACAAAGGTTCTATGTGAATTTGGAAATCAACGTTGGCCGCACGCGTATTTTGGCCGCACGCTTATAAGTATGGGCTACTATAGATTCCTTCCCGTAAGAGAGTGGCCTATCCGAATGTTATCTAACAAAAAATAAACATACTTAGGTGCGCATTTCAATGGCCGCATATAAAGACAGAGGATGCGTTACACCTGATATCGCAGTGGAGAGAATTACCAAAATAGAAATCAGGGACAGATCGACAGTGCGGAAAGAGACAATGTAAATGTAGTCGGCAGAGCCTGCAGGGGGCGATTGGGCTCATTTCCCCGAACGCATTACAGGCTGCAATGATCGCCGCAGTCCTCCTCGCGTCCCAGCAGTCTCCCAATGCGCATCCGGTTACGGGCGAAGGATCGGTAGAACCCGTCGAACAGCGGACGGGCGGGCCACCATCCCGTCCAGGCGATCAGCCATCCCAAGCCAGCCAGCCGGTATCCCTCGCGCAGGCTGGCCATTCCCTGCGTAAAGCTCCCATCCGGCCGCAAACCGTACAGCGCGGCGTCCACCTGCTCAAATGTCAGTCCGTAAGATTCAGCATCGAATTCCGGTGCCGACGTGTCAATCGCCTCAATCGCCTGTGGACGGCGGCGGTGAAGCCAAAGCACTTCCCGGCGGCAAATCGGACACGCCCCGTCGTATAAGAGTTTGTATTTGTCGCCGCTCCTCATAATCAGCAAAAGAGGGACATTCTCGCTCGCGTTCCGTCCGTCATTTAAGGACTGCCTGTTTCAGGGTTCGGGCCGGTTCTCCACAAAACTGCCACAAGAACTGCGAAACTCAAATCTACTTGCCCAGGATACTCGTATTATAATTCATATACTTGGCAATCCGGTGAGTCACACGCTATTCGGTGATCTGGAGCGCGCCCTGATCGCGCCGTCGCTGCCGCCCTAGTAGTGAGGCAGGACGGCGATTTTTTGCGCTCCCGGAGGCCAACCAACGGAATGCTTGTGGAGAGAAAATGCGCTTTATAACTGCCGCCGCCATCAGAAGACGGACAGTCACGCTGCTCGCGGTGATCCTCCTGCTGGCTGGCGGCGTTTTCGCCTACAACTCGTTGCAGGTTGAGCTGTTCCCAGAAATTGAGTTCCCCCTGGTGGTGGTCACCGCCTCGTACCCATCAGCCGACCCGGAAGCAGTCGTCGAGAATGTGACTGAACCCATAGAGCGGGCCATTGAAGGTACAGATGGACTTGAGGGAATCCAGTCAACGAGTCTGGAGGGCAACTCCCTGGTCCTGGCGACGTTTGTGTATGGGACGGATATGGCAGAGGCGCAGATCGCCATACAGAACCAAGTGAACGTATTGAGCTTTCCTGACGGGGCGCAGACCCCGGAGGTGGCCCGGTTCGACCCGGACCAGTTCCCCGTGATTCAGTTCAGCGTAGTTTCCAATAGCGGGGCTGACGAATTATCCGAATTCTTTCAGACCAGGATTCTGCCGGAACTCAACGGAATCGACGGCATCCAGCAGGTCACTGTCACCGGAGAAGTGGAGCGGCAAGTGCAGGTATCTGCCGACCCAGGTCGCCTGCTGGAAAATGGAATCGGACTTCCCCAGGTCGCAGCGGCCCTCAGCGACAACAACGTTACGCTACCTGCAGGATTGATCTTCGGCGCGGGAAGTTCGATGCCCGTGAAGACGATCCACACCCTGGGATCGGTGGAGGAAATTCGCGACCTGGTGGTCGGTTCCTCTAAGACCGGGCCCGTGCGTTTGGGTGATGTGGCCGACGTGCGGCTGACAGACGGGACGCCAACCAGTATCTCTCGCACCAACGGCAAGCCTGCGATCAACGTGTCTGTCATTAAAGACGCGGAGGCCAACACAATTGAGGTTACCGACGGGGTCCGCGAGGCAATAAACAGCCTGGAGGGAATCCCGCCAGGCGTTGATATCGTCATAGTGTCAGACCAGGGCCCGGAGATACAGACCCAGATCGACACCCTGCTGCAGGAAGCGCTTTTCGGATTCCTTTTCGCGGTGTTCGTGGTGTTCATTTTCATGCTCACCATCCGTCCGACGGTGCTGCGCGGCTTCCTGACCACACTGCGCCCCACCGTAGTCATAGCCCTGTCCATACCGCTTAGCATATTCACCGGAATACTGCTGATGACCTGGCAGGATATGACACTCAACTTCATGACCATGGGCGGGCTGGCCATATCGGTGGGCCGCGTCGTCGACGATGCCATCGTCGTCCTGGAGAACGTCTATCGCCACATACAGGCGGGCCGGGAACGATGGCGCGCGGCACTGGATGCCACCACCGAGGTCGGGCCTGCCATTCTTGCCTCGACGCTTACCACGATAGTGGTGTTCATACCCCTGGCATTCATCTCAGGCCTGGTGGGTTCCTTCTTTTTGCCCTTTGCCCTTACCGTGGTGTTTGCCCTTGCAGCGTCGCTGGTGGTGGCGCTGACGGCAGTGCCGGTCCTGGGTGCCTACCTGTTGCGTCCTGGCGACCTGCCGGAAGAAGCGGGAGAGGATGACATTACCTTTGTCAACGAGACCTGGATGCAGAGGATATACACCCCGATCCTCCGCTGGGCCCTGGGACACAAGGCAATCACCATCATCGCTGCCGTGGCCATTACCGTGGCCAGCCTGGGGCTGCTGACACAGATTCCGGTAACCCTGTTCCCCAGCGGCGGACAGCGATACGTGGAGGTGAACCTCACACTTCCTCCCGGAACACCCCCCGACCGTACGCTTCGGGAGGTAATACAGATCGAGGATGACATACGGGACATATCCGAGATCTACACCGCAACCGTGGGCGCCACCGATCTGGGCAGCGGAGGAATACCCTCCTCGTTCAACCAGGCAAGCCTGTTCATCATTCTGAACTCCGAGGCTCCTGAAGACGCAGCCGGCTACCTGAGAGAGCGGCTTCAGACTCCCGGCAGGCAACTGAGAATTACTGAGCTGGAGGATGGCCCTCCCAGCGGCGGGGTGGAGATCAGCATCGCAGGAGCGAACTATCAGGACATCACCAGGGTTTCCCAGGAACTGGTCACGTCCCTGAGCACGGTGGACGGGGTGGTTAATCTTTCCAGCAACATCTCCCAGGCCAGGGAGGAGGTTGCGGTCGAGGTTGACCCGTCGGCAGCCGCCGCGATCGGCCTGTCCTCCCGCGAAGTGGGGTTGCAGCTCAGCCAGTTCCTCGTGGGACGATCTGTTACCACCATCAACATCGACGGAAAGGGCACCGAGGTCGTGTTGTCCGGCGGGCGCGAATCGGTAAGAAGCCTGGACGGGTTGAGGGGCCTGATCATCGCCGGTCCGGGCGGAACGGCTCCCCTGGATGAGCTGGCCCGGCTCACCACTCGAGAGGGCCCGGTGAGAATCAGCAGGACCGACCGACAGCGTTCCGCCAGCATCACCGGTGAAATCACGGCCGAGGACACTCAGGCGGTGGGAGCGGAAATCGATCGGAGGATCGCGGAACTCAATCTGCCGCCAGGGGTGGCGGTTACTAGCGGCGGCATTTTCGCCGACATTGCCGAGGGGTTCCAAGCTATATTCCTGTCCATGGCCGTTGGCATCGCTCTGATGTATTTGGTGATGGTTGGCAGCCTTGGGTCGTTGCGAAATCCCTTTATCATTATCACCAGTCTGCCCCTGGCGCTTATTGGGGTGACGGTGGCATTGGCCATCACCGGCCGAACCCTCGGGCTGCCGGCAATGATGGGGCTGTTGCTGTTGATCGGGATCGTGGTGACCAACGCCATCGTCCTGATCGCCTTCGTCGAGCAACTGCGGGAACGGGGCATGTCGGTGACCGACGCGCTCGTGGCCGGGGGGCGGGTAAGGCTGCGACCGATCCTGATGACCGCGCTTACCACCAGCTTCGCACTGCTCCCGCTGGCGACCTTTTCCGGCGGTGAGGGCGGCATCATCAGCGCCGAACTGGCAACGGTGGTAATAGGAGGGTTGATAAGTTCCACTGCCCTGACTCTTATCGTTGTACCGGTCGTTTACTACCTGTTCAACGTCAGCATACCTTCGCTTTTCGTACGGGTGTTCCCCCGGTCAATGGCCGTTTCGCAGGAATAGCGGGGCGTCCTACTTAGTTAACGGGCCGGTCAGAAATGCCACGGCAGCGACAGTCTCAAAGTTGCCCGAATGCCGGATAAACGATATAGTAAGGAAAGATTCCGAATTCATTCAGGCAGGTGTCCCGGCGCCTGCCCGGCGGCGTTCAAGCCCCCCGGAGCGGTTTATGTTGACACAGCAAGAGTTGGTGGAGCGGATGCGGGAGTGGGCCGTCCGGGTTACTCCGCAACGGTTGGCCATTGCAGAAGTGGTTCTCAATTCTCAAGACCATCCCACGGTACAGCAGATCTACGAAAGGGTGCGTGATCACTTCCCATCGATGACGCTTGCAACCATATACTCGACGCTGGGTGTGCTGCAGAAGAGCGGGTTGATCCAAGAGCTTCCTTTCCAGCGCCAATCGCGCTACGAGCCCAACATGGAACCCCACGTCAACCTTGTTTGCATCGAGTGTGAAAATGTCATCGATGCCGACACCTCAAGCGACGTCCACGACATGGTCGTGAGTCTGCGCAACAGCGTCACCGAGAGGTCCGATTTTGAGGTGGGCTGGCAGAGGGTGGATTTCTACGGCCTGTGCCCGCGTTGCTCAGCGGCCAAACGACGCGGAGAGTTGGCGGAGGTATAGTCCGAGCCGACTCTGGTCTTCCCGGAATAATTGAGCAAACCGGTCGGTGTGACGCACTGGCCGGTTTCGCTTTTTCGGAGGTTGCCGAGATGATTACGGGTGTCGTGGGTGTCACTTTCTGGACCGACGACCTGGAAAAGATGTTCCGTTTCTACAACGACGTACTGCAGCTGCCCCTGCATTCCCGGCATCCTGACTTCATTGCCTTCGAGTTGGGTGAAGTTCGCTTCAATATCGGTCTCCACAACCGGGTGTCCGGTAACTCCAGCGACCCTTATCGTTTCATGCCCCACCTCGGCGTGGCCGACATCCACGCCGTCGCCGCCAGGCTGGCCGATGCGGGCGTCGAATTCATCCGCCAGCCGGAACAGGAAAGCTGGGGCGGATGGGTCGCCACCTTTCGCGACCCAGACGGCAACACACTGCAACTGCTCCAGCTGGTCTGACCCCGTTCCACCAATGATTGAGTGCGGAGCTTGACCCGCGGGAAACGGTTCGGCAATGCCGGGCTCGTCGCAGCTTGCCCTGACTGTCGTTGTTGCGGTTTCCTCGATTTTGGGCATACTTATACGCGTTCGAGCCGGACGTCAACTTTCGCTGCGAGAGGGGCATTCATGTTCTTGGGCAGTCTGGGAATTCAGGCTGTTTCCACGGCGGCTAGTCTCCGGTTCTTCGACTGATTGGCATCCCCCTAACGGATCGTGGAGGTCACGAGATGGCCCAGGCGAATAAGGCACAAAGAGCGGCGGAATACCTGTTTGAGGCGCACCGCCTGCGACAGAAATATGAAGCGTTGCCCGACTACATCTCCCCCGTCACCATCGACGAGGCTTACGACATGCAGGATGCCTTCCAGGCGCTGCTGGCGCCGGAGCGCGGGGCGATCGTCGGGTACAAGATAGCGCTGACCACTCCCGTGATGCAGCGGATGGTCGGGTTTGACGCCCCAGCCGCCGGAGCGGTCTTTGAGAGCGGCGTGCATCACTCCCCTGCATCGGTGATGGCCGCGGATTTCGTGCGCATAGGCGCCGAGTGCGAGGTCGCCGTCCGGCTGACGGCCGACCTGCCAGCCAGCGATGCCCCCTATGGCCGAGACGCCGTTGCCGGGGCGGTCGGTGCGCTGATGCCCGCCTTTGAGCTGGTGGACGACCGTGGGGCCGATTACAGCAACCTGTACTTCTTGGGAGTGGCCGCTGACAACGCCTGGAACGCTGGCGTGGTACTGGGGCAGGAGAAGTCAGACTGGCAGACCCTTGACCTGGAAAACTCCCGGGGAGCTATGACCATTAACGGGGAACCAGCCGGCGAGGGTTATGGGCGCGACGTGCTGGGGCACCCGCTGGACGCCCTGGCCTGGCTGGCCAACACTCTGGCGGGTCGCGGCAAAGAACTCAAGTCGGGGATGTTGGTGATGACCGGCAGCATCGTGAGTACAAAGTTCCTGAACCCCGGCGACGAGGCGGGCTTCACCTTCGAGGGCCTGGGGGACATCCAACTCAGCGTTGGCTGAAAGTACGTTCAGAATCCGGAGCCTGTCGACTACTGCTACAGAATCAGCATCGCATCACCAAAGCTATAGAACCTGTAGCCCATGCCCACTGCCTCCGCGTACGTTGCCAGCATCATCTCGCGCCCCGAGCCTCCCTCGCCTGCGCTGTGCTGGGCGAATGCGGAAACCAGCATAAGCAGTGTCGACCGTGGCAGATGGAAGTTCGTGATCATCGCGTCCACGGCCAGGAACCGGTGGCCGGGCAGAATGTAGATGCTGGCGTTGCCTTCCACCGCCTTAAAGAGGCCGCCAGGAATGGCGGCGTCAGTTGCGGCCTGCTCCAGCACTCGCACGCTGGTGGTGCCGACAGCGACGATCCGGCGGCCATCGGCTCGGGCCCGGTTCAGGTTGTCAGCGGTTTCCCCGTCTAGCGAGTACCGCTCGGTGTGAATGTGATGCTCCATCGGGTCCTCACCCTGCACCGGACGGAATGTGTCCAGACCCACGTGCAGCGATACGAAGGCAGTCTCGACTCCCGCATCCCGGATGCGGGCAAGTAGCTCCGGCGTAAAGTGCAGCCCGGCCGTTGGGGCGGCGGCACTGCCAGGTTCCCTGGCGTACACCGTCTGGTATCGCGCAGGATCGTCGAGAGGAGTGCGAATGTAGGGCGGCAGAGGGGTGTGGCCCATTCGCTCTATGGCGTCCTCCGTCGACAGCCGCACCGCTTTCAGGCCCGCGGATCTCGACTCCAGTATCTCCACCGAAAGGCCGGGATCGGGTAAAGCATTCACTCCCAGGTGGCCCGGCGGCTTGATGCTGACGGTCATTCCGGGCCGCAGCCGACGTGCCGGACGCGCCAGGGCCTCCCAGATTCGGTCGCCCTCGCGGCGGAGCAGCAGCAACTCCACCTTGCCGCCGTTGTCGTCCCGGACGCCGAACAGCCGCGCCGGTATCACGCGGCTCTGATTGAAAACCATCAGGTCGCCGGGGCGGATATAACTGAGGACGTCGCCAAAATGCCGGTGCGCTATCCCGCGTGTTGCCCGATTCAGAACCAAAAGGCGGGAGGAGTCGCGCGGCTCAGCCGGCGTTTGCGCGACCAGCTCTGGCGGCAGGTCGTAGTCAAAGTCGCTGGTTTGCACGGGTTGTGGAACGACCCAGACCTAACCCGAGTGGTGACGGCCGTGGATGCTTATTTGGGCGGCGGTCAGTGTGTTCACCAGCAGCATGGCAATGGTCATTGGACCCACGCCGCCCGGAACGGGCGTAATTGCAGAGGCCTTCTGCGATACGGACTCGAACTCCACGTCGCCCTTCAGACGGTAACCGCGCCGGGCCGAGGGATCGTCCACCCGGTTGATGCCCACGTCGATCACCACCGCACCATCCTTTACCATATCGGCCGTGATGGCCTCCGGACGGCCTATGGCGGCCACAAGGATGTCCGCGGCACGGGTGACCTCGGCCAAGTTCCTCGTGCGGGTGTGGCAAACGGTTACCGTGGCATTGCCGCCTCGCCCCCGCTGCATCAGCAGGGCGGCCAGCGGCTTGCCCACGATGTCGCTGCGCCCGCATATCACCGCGTTGGCGCCAGTCGGGTCGTGGCCGTTACGCATCAGCAACTCAACGATCCCGGCCGGAGTGCAGGGCGCGAAGTCCGGTCGGCCCTGCAGCAGCTTGCCCAGGTTGTAGGGGTGAATTCCGTCCACATCCTTGTCGGGATCGATGGCTTCAATAATGCGATGCTGTTCGACTCCATCAGGCAGAGGCAGTTGCACGAGAATGCCGTGGACCCGCGGGTCTTCATTGAATGCGTGGACCGCGGCTAGGATTTCCTTCTCGGTCGCGCTTCCAGGAAGGCGCGCTGAATCGCTATACAGGCCTGCTTGTTCACAAGCCCGTTGTTTGTTGTTCACGTAGACAGCGGAGGCAGGGTCGTCGCCAACGAGGATAACGGCCAATCCTGGTGTTACCCCGTGCTTCTCACGTATCTCGACGACACCCGCAGCAACCTCGGCGCGAATCTCCGCCGACAGGTCCGTCCCCGACAGAATCGTTGCCGCCACCGGCACATCTCCCCACATGGACAGCTGAAGAAATTGTATCACGGCATTTCGCTGGGCCAGTCCCCAAGAAACTCTCGTAGTGATCTGGTCCTTAATTTCGAGAATCGTCGAGGGGAGGGATAACGGTATTAAAGAATGCAAGGGGTACCGGCCCCATCCACTCCCTGGATACAAAATTAGCGGATTTTACCTGCCGTCATCTGAATTTGCCATTCTATTAAAGCGGAAAGGTCAGCCGTCGCTGAGCCTGCAACAGGCTTGTTGGGAAAGATGCCCCGGATTACAGGGCCGCAGGTCTGCCGGGTGGGGCAGGATATGCTGCCCCGGGAACGGCTCGGGCCGGACAGGTTGCCGCGATGGCTTGAGGATACGCTCCATAGAAACGAACGGACCAGGTGCTCACGTGCCCGGCGCCGAGCCTCACCGCACATCCCGCCTTCAACTGGCGTTCCAATACTGTTGCGACGCTGAGATTCATCCAGGAACCCTTGATTCTCATCTATTTCCTGCAGGTTCTCAGCGAATTGCTCCGCCATGTGGGCGTAAAGACGCAAAAGGTTTTCCAAGTTAACGATTCTGTCTGGACGCCGACTCCGGGCAGTCGATTATTCCAGTAGCTTTGAATTCGCCGTCAATCCTGAACTAAAAATTCATTTCCCTCTGGACCTCTCCTTATTAAGTGGACTTGCCCACCTGAAGGCCCGCGAGCTAAGACCCCACCCGGTTCGGATCCTTCTCAAGCAGCTCTATTCGGATGTTCCCTGGGGCCACAACGAATGCGATCCGGACGCCGGGGCGGATCTCGTGGGGTTCGGAGGTAAAGTCGGCACCCTTGGCCCTCAATTCGGCGGCGGCCTCGTCCAGATTCTCCACGCGCAGGCCGAAGTGGTCCAGTCCTTGGTGCGGATGGTCGGCGCTGGGGGTGGCGTCCGCCGCGCAACGGGCTATGAATATCTCCAACCCGTTCAGGTCCAGGTCCACACGGGAATTCCCGTCCGACTGCACCGACTCCACTATGCGCGCGCCGAACATCTCGTTGAAATACCGTGCCGTCTCGATTGGCTCCTGGCTCAGCAGGTGGATGTGGTCATAGGTGAAGAAAGCCATCTTTGCACCTCTCTCAGAATAAAATGCCCTCTCCCAACCGGGAGAGGGCTTCGATCAGTGTAATGACCCGAGACTACCGGGCCAGCCCGTAGGGTATGGCCTTGACCGCAGGGTCCTCCGACTCGCGCATCGATTCGGCCAGCTTGATGATAAGAGCGCTCATGGCCGTCTCGCTCCAATACCACTCGTGGATCTCAAGGTCTTCCGCTCCGGGCCGTTGTTCCATCCGGGCCTCGTAGTAGAAGGCCTTCAGGTCGTCCACGCAATACCTGATGAACTGCGGGACGCCAACATTCCCGGGCCGTCCGTCATAGTCCGTGTCCTCCCCGGCGGCATAGGCCTCCAGGAATCGAACGATGCCGCGGAACCATCGCTGCGGCACGCCGCTGATGCCCACCGCTGTTCGACCGCCATTCTTCTCCACCCAACGCTCGTAGTAAGGTCGCAGCGACGTCAGCTCGTCGGCGGGATTCAGGCCCTTCGCCGCGTCGGAGCGCGCGACCACTGAAGACTGCAGGAGGTCCCCCGGCATCGTGTCGTCCTCGAATTCCTCCAGCACCGGACCGCTCTCCGCATCCAGCAGGTCGAAAGTCGCCTTCAGTATCTGGTGCTGGAGGAGTGGGTCGCCTGAACGCCCGAGGGCGTTGCCAAAGGCGTAGGGAACCCAGAGCATCCGCGGGGGCTTGGTCCTCTCGGCGTGTTCTTTAACAAAAACGACGCCGGTCGTGCTCATTCCCGCCTCCTCGAAAGACCGTGCCAGCACGCTGACCGCGTGCGAGCATAGGGGTCAAGTGGGTGTCAGGAAAACGACCTCCACTCCCTCGTCCAACATGCGCCGCGCCACTTCGGGCCCTGTCTCATTCGACAGCTTGGTGGCGTCGCGAATGGCGCCCATGAACGAGTAGTAGTTGTCGGCCAGCGAACCGACCACACCCTGCTCCCGTAATTCCTCCAGACGGTCTGTGGGATAGGTAACGTTGATGTCCCGGTAGATGCCAGTGTGGTCGAAGCCGATGCTGACGTGACTCTGGATTATGTCCGAAGCCGGGGTACAGCGCGGCAACACCCGGTACGAGGAGTCGCCACCTCCTTGAATATCCGAGATGAAGGGCTTGTCGTCTCGCAGGTGCAGCCCTGCCGATGTGACCATCGCCACTTTGCTCTCGCTCAGCGGCTTTCGCATGGGTGTCCACGGGGAGTCGTCGTGCTCCATGCACGGGAACATCTGCAGCATCCGACGCTGCACTTCGCTCAGTGTCTCAAGCCTGGGCATATTCGCACCTGCCGTATGAGTTTGTATCCGAGTGACCCGATATCAGTCTGAAAAGCCTGGAGGCAGGTTTGGGTTATTCCGTCTCCATCGCTCTTCGATCCGCCAACTTCCTACGCGTCCCTACTGCTGCGGCACCATCGAGTTCTCAACAACCCGCAGATATATGTGGAGCATGTAGTGTAGCCAAGCCGCCATGTCCGACCAGTTTTCCGTGTCAGAGACGTCGAAATCCCTCCGGGCGTCAAATCCACCTTCCAGATCTTCCCATTCGGTAGCTGGCTTATCCTGGAGCCGCCCGTCGAAGGCGTCGTTCAGAGCCTTCCAGAACGATTCCTTATATATATGAATTCGCGACTTCGACTCGGCCAGAGACTCGCCCCTTCTTCCCCGGAGCCAGAGTCCCGCTCCCCAGTGGTAGACGGCCAGCGAAACGTTTAATCCAGTGGAGCCAACTGGAATCCAGGCATACGCTCTGCCCCATCCCGGGCTGATACCGTCGTCCGGATAGAGCTCCGCGTAGCGCGTCCAGAAGTCCCGCCGAAACTGGATGGCTTCAGTTGTCATACTTGCCTCCAGCGCCTCGAAACAGGTGTTGGTCGGGCGGTGTGTCGCCACTCCCGCCATTGCAGCAGTGCGTAGCGCACGGCGTACTGCTAACGGGCGAGCGTTGTGCTATCGTAGCGTTGGGCGCTACGGGTGTCAAAATCCTTCCCTCAGTGATTTGGAGTTGGACCTTATGACTCCGACCGTCGTTATTGCCGGCGTTCGCAGCGGGGTGGGAAAGACCACCATCGCCACCGGCATCATGGGCGCCCTGACCCTCCGGGGATACACCGTGCAGCCCTTTAAGGCCGGCCCCGACTACATCGACCCGTCCTACCACCAGGTGGCCTGCGGCGTCCCTTCACGGAACCTGGATACCTGGCTCTTGCCGCACACCACGGTCTTGGAACTTTACTCCAAGGCATCCTCGAAACGCCGCATTTCCGTGATCGAAGGAGTGATGGGCCTGTTTGATGGTCATTCCAGTCTCACCGAGGAGGGATCCACCGCCCAGCTGGCCAAGCTCCTTGGCGCCCCGGTGATCCTCGTCGCCGACGCCTCCAAGGTTGCACGCAGCGTCGCAGCCGAGGTGCTTGGCTACCAGCAGTTCGACCCTGATCTAAACGTGGCGGGCGTCATCCTCAACGGAGTCGGCAGCCCGGCCCACCTGGAATTCTGCAAGCCACAGGTCGAGGCGACCACCGGCCTGCCAGTACTGGGTTACCTTCCTCGGCGACCCGACTTCGAGCAGCCTGAGAGACACCTGGGACTGATTCCCACTGTCGAAGGCACCGTGGCCAACCAGTGGTATGAAGCCATCATCGCCCAGGTCGAGGAGACCATCGACATCGGGCGGATAGCCGAGCTGGCCCAGTTGTCCGCGGCGCCATCGCCCGTTGACGGCGACGGAACGCGGGTCTACCCGCAGGAGCCACAGCCCCGGCGTGCCGTGATTGCCATCGCGCAGGACAAGGCGTTCAACTTCTACTATCAGGACTCTCTGGATCTGCTGGAGGCCTGGGGTGCCGAGATCGCTCCGTTCAGCCCACTGGATGATGAGTCTCTGCCCGCGCGCGCTGGCGGCGTCTACCTAGGGGGCGGCTTCCCCGAGATGTTCGCCGCCGAACTGTCGGCCAACCGCCCCATGCTTGAGTCTATCCGGCAGGCGGCGGCGCGCGGAATACCGGTATACGGGGAGTGCGGCGGACTGATGTACCTCGGGCGCAGCCTGACCGGTTTCGACGGGGTGCCCCACTCCATGGCGGGGCTGCTGCCCGCCGTGTCGGCGATGTCCCAGTCACGCCTGTCCCTCGGCTACCGCGAGGTGGAGGCCCGCTCCGACGGCCCGTTGCTTTCAAAGGGTCAGCAGGTGCGAGGCCACGAGTTCCACTGGTCGACGCTGGAGGAGCCTCCCGACGAAGGCGAATCGGTGTACCGGGTCGTCAATCAAGGCGGCCGCCCCGACGGCTTTCAGTCCGGCAGCGTTTGGGCCACGTACGTTCACGTGCACCTGGGCAGCGCGCAGGGACTTGCCTCACGATTCATCGACTCCTGCGCCGCCCATAGCAGGATCTGACCAAACAATTTCCCTCTCCACAGCGAGAGGGCGAGGTAGGGGAAACTTACAATGACTGCAGGCAATCAGGACACCACCGGCACGAGGACGGAACCCGCCCCCCAGTCGGTGACCGGCCCTCGCATCAATAAGGGCCTCGTCATCGTCAACACCGGCTCCGGTAAGGGCAAGACTACCGCCGCCATGGGCGTCATGCTGCGGGCCTGGGGCCGTGACATGAAAGTCATCATGCTCCAGTTCATCAAGCACACTACCGCCAACTTCGG
The DNA here is from genome assembly GCA_965262865.1 of Dehalococcoidia bacterium. Lineage (GTDB taxonomy): Bacteria > Chloroflexota > Dehalococcoidia > Lucifugimonadales > UBA3495 > VXOI01. The sequence goes on along the minus strand of OZ253565.1, from coordinate 1,629,300 downwards.
TGAACAACGCGCCGCCCGCAAGATGGACATCGAGGTGCGGGCAATGGGCGACGGGTTCACCTGGCGTTCCAAGGACCTCGATAGCTCCGCCGACCTGGCCCGGGCCCACTGGGAAGACTGCAAGGATGTCATTGCCAAGGGCGAGCACGACGTGGTGATCCTCGATGAGTTCACCTACGTCCTGCACTACGGCTGGGTACCAGTGGAGGACGCCCTCGAGGCCCTGAGCAACCGCCCCGAGATGATGCACGTCATCATCACCGGTCGAAACGCACCACCTGCGTTGGTGGACTATGCCGATCTGGTCACCGAAATGACTCTCGTCAAGCACCCCTACCACGAGGGCATCAAGGCCCAGCCGGGCATCGAGTTTTAGTCCAGCCTAGACGCTTTCAGGCGGGACGGCTAGAATCACCGGATACGACAAGGCTACGAAGGAGCAGGCGTTATGACAGCCACCAGAGACCAGGCAGCAGTCGGCGACACCCAGTTCAACGGGCAGTTCGGTCCTCCATCGGAGAGGGCCGTGAAGAAGCTCAAGGGCCACCTCACTCCATGGGTCCAGGAGTTCGTCAGCAACGCCCCCTTCGTGGTCATGGCGTCTGCCGACGCCGAAGGCCGCTGCGACGCCTCCCCCAAGGGTGGCAAGCCGGGTTTCGTCAAGGTAATTGACGACCACCGCCTTCTCTTCCCCGATGTGGCGGGTAACAAGCTGTTCCAGTCCTACCAGAACATCGAGGCCAGCCCCTATGTTGGTCTGATTTTCTTCATCCCGGGCATCAACGACACCGTGCGCGTCAACGGCCGTGCCAGCATCGTCGGCAAGGACGAACTCGACAAGCAGAACATTGAGCTTGCTCTCTACGAGACCGACGACAACTCCCGCCACCTCCAGGGTCTGCTCATCGAGGTGGAAGAGTCCTATAGCCACTGCCCCCGCGCCCTCAAGTTCTCCAAGCTGTGGGATGCAGAAGAGGTCGCCAACAACCGCACCAACCCGCCCATCAGCGAGCGCACCGACGAGAACTACTGGGCCCACGAGGCCGGGGCGTAGGCGTGGGAACTTTCAGTGTCCCCCTCACCGTTGGCAACTTGACCACTGGTGCCACTGAAACCGTAAATGCCCTGGTCGACACTGTGGCAACTTACTCAATGATTCCGGCATCCACGCTGGAACGAATGGGGATAGCACCCGCTCGTTCGAGGCGGCTACGAATTGCCAACGGCGAAAGAGTCGAATACCAGACTGCCTTGGCCTACTTCGAGACTGGGGGGTTCGAAGGGGAGGCCAGAGTGGTCTTCGGTCCGGAAGGTTTATACCTGTTGGGTGCAACAGCGCTGGAAGACATGCTTCTGGTAGTGGACCTGATTGGAAAGAGACTGGTACCGGAAGAAGCCTTGCTGATGTAGAGCCCGCACTGGTTGAGTCTGCCTAACGGAACTTATACGTCATCTAACCCTACACTTAGGAAGTTTGTTGATGGTCACCATCGCCTTCGAGCAGCACAGGCTCTCCAACGGTATGGACGTCATCCTTCACGAGGACCACACCATCCCGTTGGTGGCGGTCAACGTCTGGTACCACGTCGGCTCCAAGAACGAGGAGATGGGCCGCACCGGCTTCGCCCACCTTTTCGAGCACGTGATGTTCGAGGGCACCAAGCACCATAATCGCAGCCACTTCGAGCCGCTGCAGAAGGCGGGCGCCAACCTGAACGGCTCCACCACCACCGACCGGACCAATTACTGGGAGGATGTGCCCTCCAACTACCTCGAGCTGGCCCTGTGGCTGGAGGCCGACCGGATGGGCTTCCTGCTGGACGGCTTGGACCAGCATAAGTTTGATGTGCAGCGTGACGTCGTAAAGAACGAGCGCCGCCAGTCCTACGAGAACCGGCCTTACGGCATGGCCCACCAGCACCTGCAGTCGTCCCTGTTCCCACTGCCGCATCCTTACCACTGGATGACCATCGGCTCTCAGGAAGACCTCAACGCCGCCAGCCTCGACGACGTCAAGGAATTCTTTCAACGCTTCTATGGCCCGTCCAACGCCAGCCTCGCGATCGCAGGCGACTTCCACTCGGAAGAGGCGCTGGATCTGGTGAACCGCTACTTCGGCGACCTGCCCCCCGGCGAAAGCGTGCCCCGCATCGGCCGGCAGGACTCGTTGCTGACAGGCCGCGTCGACATCGATATGCACGACAAGGTGACCCTGCCGCGCCTCTACATCGCCTGGCCCGCGCCACCGGAGGGCCACCCTGATGACGCGCCGCTGGAACTGTACCAGGCCGTGATGTCCGACGGCCTCAGCTCGCGCCTGCACCGCTCCCTGGTCTACGAAAAGCAGATCGCCCAGCACGCCTACATCCGCTACGTTCCGTCCGAGATCGCTGGGCAGCTGCTGGTTCAGGTCACCGCCGCCGAGGGCCACAGCCTGGACGAAATCGAAGCTGCAGTCGAGGACGAACTGGAGAACATCCACCGCAACCCGCCCACCGACGAAGAAATAGCCCGATCAAAGAACCGCATGGAAGCGACCCACTACCGACAGCTCGCCCGCATCGGCGGCTTCGGCGGGCGTGCGGACCAACTCAACCATTTCAATGTATTCGAGTCCGATGCCGGTCTGATCAACACCAGCCTTGACCGCTGTCTGGCAGTGGAGCGGGAGGACATCCTGCGCGTGGCGGGGACCTACGTCTCCGGCAATCGCGTGCGTCTGCGGGTACTTCCCGAAACGCCGCTCTCGGCTGCCACGGCCACCGTCGACCGTAACATAATGCCGCCACCCACCGATGAGCCGAGCTTCACTCCCCCGCTGCCCACTCGCGATCGGCTGCCCAACGGGATGGGCGTTACATTCGTTGAACAGCGCGGTATGCCCATCGTCGCCTTCGGCGTGCTGCTCGGTTCGGGCGCATCCGCCGACCCTGCCGACCTTCCTGGACTTGCCGGTATGGTCGGAGAAATCTTGACAGAGGGTGCCGCCGGCAAGTCCAGCCAACAGATTGCCAACGACTTCGAGTTCATCGGCGCCCGCCTGTCCGTCGATAGCCGCCGCGAGTATTCGCTGATATCAACAGAGACGCTGACCAAGCACTGGGGCACCGCTTTGGACATGATGGGCGAAGTGATTCTCTCGCCCGAATTCCCCCAGCACGAGCTCGACCGAGTCCGCCGCGAGCATCTGACTGACTTGCACCGCAGCAAAGACGAACCCAACGTCATTGCTGAAAGGATGATCGCCGGCCTGGTTTACCCCGCGGCCAGCGGTTACGCCCATCCAATCAGCGGCACAGAGACCTCCGTCCAGTCCATATCCCGCGAAGACCTGATCGGCCAATTCCGACGCAGTTACCGCCCCGACAACGCCCACTTGCTGGTCGTCGGGGACGTGGACCGCGAGGAGGTTATGCGCCGCGCTGTTTCAGTGTTCGGCGAGTGGAGCGGTTCAATAGACAAGATCGCAGGCGGCGATGTCACCGACCCTATCACCAAGGAAACCACAATCTACCTCGTCGACCGGCCAGGCGCGCCCCAGTCGGTAATCCGTGCCGTGCACTCCCTTGTCCCGCGGCTCCACCCCGACTACTTCGCCCTGCTGCTGGCCAATTACTCCTTCGGCGGTCAGTTTTCGGCGCGACTCAACCAGAACCTGCGGCAGGACAAAGGCTACAGCTACGGCTACCAGTCCGCTGTCCAATGGCACCGCAGCGCTTCCATGCTGGTGGCCGGCGGTTCCGTGCAGAGCGACGCCACCAAGGAATCGGTCTACGAGACGCTTAAGGAGTTTCGGGAGATCAATGGCGAGCGCCCTATCACCCCCGAGGAAATGGCAAACGCCAAGGATGGTATCCTCAGGGCCTACCCCGCCAGCTTCGAGCGGCCAGCCTCTGTACTTGGGCAGTTGGCCGCCCTGGAGCAGTTCGGCCTTCCCAACGATTACTTCCGCAACGTCCGCCCGTCCATCGAGGCGATAACTTTGGACGACGTGCACCGCGTTGTCCGGACTCACGTACGACCCGACAACCTGCAGGTCCTGGTCGTAGGCGACCGCGCCACTGTTGAGGCCCCTTTGTCCGAGTTGGGCCTACCCCTGGTCCATCTCGAGGAAGACGGACAAACGACTGACTGACGCAGTGCATGAGTATGGGGACCTGCGTTTCATAGCAAAACAGAGAACCCCGTTTGCCCTTCGACAAACTCAGGGCAGACGGGGTTCTCCCTATAAGCAGCCCAACCACCGTCTGCAGACCAGTTCATTACACGCCAAATGGTAATAGCCCTTGGGCGGATAGGAGATATTGGAAACGAGACTGAACATGACCAGTGAGAGCTTCCGGTTGCAGGTCAAGGTTGTCATGGTTACTGGAAGGCTGATCCTACACCAATATGAACTCGTCAGCCCCTCGTCAGCAGACCTTGACGCGATTGAAGAGGAAACCAAGGGGTTGCTATTTCAGTTGCTTTCCGAGATATACAAAGCCAACCCGTTGTTTGTTTTGAACAACCCTCCTGTCCTTTATAACCGGGATCACCTTGTCAGTATCGAGTGGGACATTTCGGGGACCTCTCAGAATATTGCCGAAGTAAGAAGAAGAATTGCAGGCCTGAACATTCCCAGATAGCGGCAGACCAGTTCAGCAGTACCGATTGAGATCAGCCCCGCCTGGTTGTGTTGCTGTTTGGAGCAAGCCAGACACAAGAGGTGCCACCTGCCAGCCTTATACCCGCCGCAGCGCCTCCCGTTGGGCACGGAATACTGGCTCCAGCCCACGCGCCGCCAGTGTCAGCACCTGCTCCACCATCGGGCGGGCGAAGGGTCGGGCTTCCGTGGCTCCCTGCAGTTCCACCAGCCCGCCGTTGGCCGTCATCACCACGTTGAAATCCACGTCGGCCTCATAGTCCTCGGCGTAGCAAAGGTCAAGCAGCAACTCCTCCCGCAGGATGCCCACGCTCACAGCCGCCACTGGGCACTCCAGCGGCACACGGCGCAATACCCGGTTGCGTACCAGAAGCGTCATCGCCTGGTGCAGTGCCACGTATGCCCCGGTGATGGACGCCGTGCGAGTGCCGCCGTCGGCCTCGATGACGTCGCAGTCGATCTGCACCGTCCGTTCACCCAGCGCCGCCATATCGGTAACCGCACGAAGCGACCGACCGATGAGCCGCTGGATCTCCTGCGAGCGCCCGCTGACCCGGCCCGTATCGCGCTCGCGGGACGTGCGGGTATTCGTGGCTCTGGGCAGCATTGAGTACTCAGCCGTCACCCAGCCGGTTCCATGCCCGCGCAGAAAGGCGGGCACCCGCTCCTCCAGCGAGGCGGCGCACAACACCCTCGTGCCACCCATCTCTATCAGTGCCGACCCCTCAGCCGACTTCTGGTACCCCACTGTGATGCTCACAGGGCGAGGCTCATCCCACCGCCGCCCATCAATTCGCTTGTAACCAGTCAATGCCCCGTCCTCCATTTGCTGATACCAACCAAGACCTTAATCCAGCAACAAAGAAAAGGGCAACCCTTCCGGCTGCCCTCTAAGCGGCTATGTAGTGCCTATTACTCACAGCGACTCCGAGATAGCAAGCATTCGCTCAACGAATCGCTCCACGGCCTTCTTGGCAGTATCGAAGAATCAGCCACCACCGCCATTCTCATCCATATCCCGATGGTAGAAATGGATGTGATAATTTGAAACAATCACGAAGCCCTGTAATAAAAATGTGGCCATTGATGCGTCACCGGCTTCCCGCAATTCATCACTCACTAGCCCTACAGCCTCGCTCATGTCCCGTTGGCTGCGGTGCCTCCATCCTCGCTGCTGGCGGATGGCGATGACGGCGTGGGCAGCTGCGCCCCACATCTTCTCCGCACCCTGTAGGTCATCTCACAGATCGAAGAACTCGTCTGTCTCTAACAGGAATTGCTGAGCCGTCTCCCGATGTTCCAATACTCCCGTTGACTGTGTCTGCATTTGATCTCCTCGGTTGCCCGGTACAGCCAGCATACCGAATGAGCCGGTATCGAACACCAGTTGCAAACGTACCGGCAAGTCTAAGAGTGGTTTCTCTACTGCTCCGTCCTGACCCACACCTGCTCCCCGTCCGATACCACTTCGACTGTGCCCTGTATGTCCGTCCGAAAAATGTAGTCCGCACCGACCGTCGATTCCAGGCGCTCAACCACCTCCCACGCTGGATGTCCATATGGGTTATCGAGTCCAGCCGATACCACTGCAACCAGGGGACTGACGGCTTCCAGAAACCTCTGCGTGGTGGAAGTACTGCTGCCGTGATGCCCAACCTTCAGTACCGTGCTGGATAAGAGCATCCCGCCGCTCAATAGGCGCATCTCGGCCTCTTCCTCAATATCCGCAGTCAGCAACACGCTGACTTCCCCGTAGGTCAGCCGCAGCGCTAAGGAATCATTATTGGAATCTCCCAGCAAGTGGTCCTTGGGAGGATTCAATACCTCTAGCTCAACATCTTCATCCATCTGGATCGAATATCCTTCTCGCACCTCCACCGGCGTGATGCCGTGCTCCTCCAGCCGCTGCTCCCACCGCGCCTGCATCTCGCCGCCAGTTGGATTCGGGCCGGACACCACCGCTCCAACGATGAAACGATCCAGCACTTCCAGCAACCCGTGGCTGTGATCAGAATCCAGGTGGGTCAGGATTACGAGGTCCAAGCTCTTGTCTCCTCCCGGTAAAGCGCGAGTCAGCGCTTGAGAGACTACATCCCCGTCGGGGCCGCCGTCGATTAGGGCCTGCCGCCCTGACGGCGTAACGATCAGCGTGCTGTCCCCCTGACCTACGTCGAGAAAATATATGTGCAAGTCCCCGTCGGGCCCGTCCACTACCCGCAGCCAAAGGATAACCGCTACTATCCCCAAAACAGCGGCAGCTACCAGAGTCAGGTACGCGTTGGGTAAGGGCCAATGCCTGCCATCATTTCCAGTGTCTTTCGAGTCTGGCACCCGCTTCCTCTCGAACCACTCCGACACGCTCTGGGCTCCGGCTTTCATTCCTCGCCGCCAGCGTCGAGTCCACCGTGGCTGTGCGGCCAGTAGCGCCAACCCCAAACCCCCGTACCACGCCAAAAGCAGGGGGCGGCCCGCCCAGTCTGCGTCCAGCGTCCAGGACGGAAAGGCCGAGACCACGGCGATGAGATAAGCAGTTGGAGCTGCTGCGACCCACCCCAGGTATTCACCCAGAGGCTGAAAAGCAAGTCCAGCTACCGCGGCCACCAATGCGGTCCCAATGAGTGGAGCCATTGCCGGAACCGTGAGCAGCGACACCGGGACGCCCATCAGCGCAACCTCCCCAAAGCTCACGGCCACCAGTGGCCAGGTAGCCAGGGTGGCAGCCAACGAGACCACACTCAGCGCGGTCGCCCAGCCCAGCAATCTCTTTCCCAGTCCAGTCGACGGAGACGAACCCCAGTTGAATCTGCCTCCAAAAAGAGCCAGCGCAAGGGCGATTCCACCGACGGCAGCGAAGCTCAACTGAAAGCTGACTTGCCGAATCAGCCCAGGACTCACGGCGGTCATAGCTGCCGCCGCCAGCGCCAGCGCTGGCAGGGCGCTCGAAGGTCGTCCCAGACCAAGCGCCACAAGGTACACCGTGCCCATCATTGCCGCTCTGATCGCCGAAGGGGGCGCCCCCGGCTACGAGCACGTAGACCCAGATGATCAATCCCGCAACGAACAGATACGTTGGCCGCTGCCTTCCCAGCAGCCACGCACCCGCTCCTGCCGCGACGGCGAGGAGGACGCCCACGTGCAACCCGGAGATTGCCAGCAGGTGGGCTGCTCCGGTGCCTCTGAATTTCTCCACCAACACCGGCGGCAGGGATTCGCGCTTACCCAGCAGCATCGCAGATGCCAGCGCTGATTCCGGGTACGGCATGGCTTGCTCAATACTTCTGGCAAGCCTTCCGCGACTCGCGAATATCGCCCTGCGCCACCATGTCCCGCCCTCACCTGTTACCCGTACATCCTCATCGAAGACAGTTGCGGTGATGCCCTGCGCCTCCAGGTATGAGGCGTAGTCAAACCCGTCAATCGGCTCCGGCAGCATGGGAGTCCCGTGCACCGTGACCTCATCGCCATAACGAAAGAAAGGGGCGCCGCGGTGGGATACCAGGTCTTCAGGAGGATCGGCATACACCAGCCACCGTTCATCAATCTCTTTCTTGGTGCCGCCGACAGTGACTTGGGATACGTGTAGCTCGAATCTCACCAGCCTTCCGGCGGTCTCGGGATCATCTACAATCGCGCCCGAAGCGATTACCTCTTTCCCGATTAGCTCGGACCCATCTTTCTGGCCGGAGTGCATCTCTGCGCGGACCACTCCCAGCAACAGGACCACCAACAAAACCGCCGGCATAACAGGGAGCCTAACCGCCCAAAACCCAGTGGCCGCCAGTCCGAGGGCGCCCGCCAGCAGCAGCAAGAACGAGGTGTCGAGCACGACGGACAGACCGGCCAGCACCCCTGCTAGCCACGCCGCCGACAGCAACCCCAGCCTCAAGACCGGATTTTTCCAGGCTGTCCCGGGGAATAATCCAAGACCGGTAATTGCTGGAGCAAAACGCTACGGCCCGCCGGACACAGTTACCAGCAGGCGGACCGCGTCCAGCGTCTTGGGGCCAATGCCGTGAACATCCAGAACATCATCAAGGGTGGCGAATGGACCGTTGGAATCCCGGTGTGCGATTATCCTCCCAGCCGTCACCGGACCGATACCTGGCAGCGACTCCAGTTCCCTGGCTGTGGCAGAATTCAGGTCAACCAGAGATTCCGGGCCGTCATCGACTCTCGTCCCAAGGTTGGCGGTCGTGGGGTCAACGGCTGAGCCAGGAGTCTCACCGAGCAGAGGGACGTGGTAGTGGGCCTCATCTTGAACTCGCCGGGCCAGGTTGATGCTCGACAGATCGGCGTCGGAGAGCAATCCTCCGGCGGCTGCGATCGCATCCATCACTCGGTCGTCTTCGCCCATCACAAAAACCCCAGGCGACATCACCGCCCCGCTCACCTGCACTGTGATGTCAGCCTCGGGCCGCTCTGCCACTACTGTCGGTTCTGGCGCAACGATCACAACCGGCGCGGGTTCATTGCCTCGAGTCAGCAACAGCACCGCAACCACGATCAGGGCCACCGCTCCCAGGAGGGCAACCGTCGCGGCCGCAACCCTCGCTGCCTGTCCCCTCATAAGACTCCAACCACCGGCTCGACCGGGTATGGCCCGTGCCCTGAATTAGCCAGCGGCGATTATAGACCAGTGCGGATTGAATTGAACTTTCGCCGCAACAAGTGCATCCCTCCAGGGCAATCGCGTCTTCAAGCCTGGAATATCTCTTCGCTGTTATTCGCCCCTTGCCAAGCCTGTGTGCTTTGTGAGAATATATGTTCTATATACATTACAGGTAGCAAACGGAACCCGCCTGACTTCCCGGCGGGCCTGCTTTGAACCAGCGGCCAGCCTGGAATTGCCGGAATGACAGAATAATGGCGGAAATGAGTGGAATAGTAAAAAACAGCCCCTGCAAATCGGCAATGCCAGCCTCTCCGTCCCAACCTGCCGCGCTGCTGAAGTCAAGACGCGATTGCCCTGTGCATCCCTCAACAACGAGAGTACGCGGAACCCACCTATGTGCTGTGATGGCATGTTGTCACCAATTTGAGGTTTCCAATATAATCTACCTCTCACTCTGGCTAAAGGAAAAATATAATGACTAACTCTGCGGCTTCCGACAAAGGTGCTCCCCTGCCCCAATTTGCCTTCTTTAAAGGCGAGGTGGTGCCCTTGGAGGACGCCCGCGTGAGTGTTATGACTCATGCCCTCCACTACGGCACGGCCGTGTTCGAGGGCATCCGCGGCAATTGGAACGCAGAGCACGAGACCACCTACATCTTCCGCCTGCGCGAACACTACGAGCGCTTGCACCTTGGCTGTCGGATACTGATGCTCGATATCCCCTACAGCGTCGACGACCTCTGCCAGATCACCGTTGACTTGGTACAGAAAAATGGCAACCGCTCTGATGTCTACATCCGGCCCCTCGCCTACAAGAGTGAGGAGTTGGTCGCCAACCTGAAGCTTCATGAGATCGCCAGCGACTTCACCCTCATCGTCGTGCCCTTTGGCAACTACCTTAGCACCGAGAATCTGCGTTGCTGCACCTCCTCCTGGCGTCGCCTCGAGGACCAGATGACGCCAACTCAGATCAAGACCTCCGCCAACTACCTGAATAGCATCCTCGCCAAGACCGAATCGGTCCTGGCCGGGTTCGACGAGGCGATCCTACTGAACCAGGACGGGCATGTGGCCGAGGGCTCGGGCGAGAACCTGTTCATGATGCGAAAGGGAAAGCTGATTACCCCGATCCTTGAAGACAACCCCCTCCCTGGCATCACCCGCGAGACCGTGATGGAACTCGCCCGGGAGGATCTGGGCATCGAGGTGGTCGAACGCCGCATAGATCGCACCGAGCTCTATCTGGCCGACGAGGTCTTCCTCAGCGGCACCGCAGCCCATCTGACACCCGTGATATCGCTGGACAGCCGCCCCATCGCCGACGGCAATCCTGGCCCGGTGTCCACAGCCCTGAAGCGAATGTATTTCGACATCGTTTTCGGCCGTAACCCCAAGTACCTGCACTGGTGCACCGCAGCGGTTCCCAATATGGTTGCGGCGTAGGCTTTGACGGGCTGGTTTCAGTACGATGTCTGAAGGCCGGAATTGGCTCCTGACCACTTACCGGGAAGGGTACATCGGTGCTGACTCCTGAGAAAAGAGCAAAGAATATAGAGTCCTACGGCAAGGGCTACGCACATTTGGTGGAGTCCCTGGAGCGCTTTCCTAAGGAGATGTGGACTTTTCGGGACGAACACGGCTGCTGGAGCATCCACGAGCACTTGATCCATATTGCCGACAGCGAGGTCAACTGCTACATCAGGTGCCGCCGCCTGATCGCCGAACCAGGCCAGTCCCTCATGGCCTACGACGAGAATCGATGGGCCGAGGCACTGCAATATCACGATCAGGACATATCGGATACCTTGGCGCTATTCCGGTGGCTCCGCCACAAGACCTTCACCCTAATCAAGACGCTGCCGGAAGACACGTGGGGACATTCCGCCTACCATCCGGAGAACGGCGATATGACCCTCGACGACTGGCTCGAAGTCTATTCAAGACACGTCGCCGAGCACGTCCACTCCATGCAGGAAAACTACGAAGCGTGGACAGGCAGTGGTTAATGGCAATTCAAACCAGGTGAGGGGAGTCCCACGTCGCCTTCAACCCGTAGATGGCGACCCTCCCCTCAGCGGGAAGCCGGTAACGTCGTAATTCGAAGGGGCAGGCTATTGACCTGCCCCTTCGAATTAAAGGAGATGGCCACAGCCGCTCGTGGAGACCTTGACTGAAATAGCCCGCTGGCTCGGGTTGGGGCTATTGGCCTACTTCATAGGTGCAATCCCTACGGCCTATCTTGTTACCCGGATAACCGTGGGGCGAGACATTCGCAGCATGGGCGACAACAACAGTGGCGCTGCGAACGTATTCCGCGAAGTGGGGCCACGGGTCGGGCTTGCCTGCGGGGCTTTCGACATCATCAAGGGCGGCGTAGCCGTCATAGTGGCTGGGGTCATTGCCCACGACACTGGTATCCAGATGTTCGCCGGCATATGCGCTTTCGCTGGACACATCTGGCCGGTGTTTCTCCGATTCCGCGGCGGCCGGGGCGCTGCCGTTGCCGTTGGCGTCCTGCTGGCCTCGGTGCCCCTGATTGCGCTTCCGGTCGGCGCCCTTTCGCTGGTGGCCCTGTACCACACCAGGAAGTCAATCGTTCCACTGTTCATGTTTCTTGCGGCCGTCCCGCTGCTCAACTGGGTGGCTGTGCTCACCGTCGGCTCATCGGCCGCGATGGCAGGCTACGCCTTGGCTGTTCCGGTCATGGCGTGCTCGAGCCACTTCTACTCCACTTTGCTATTGCCCAGACTCCGCGCGTCGGTGCCCTGAGACCGTCGTGTCCTCTCACCAGTCCCGCGAAAGCGCGGTCCCGTTGACCGTCTAACGCACTGCAATACTGTGTAAATACTCCATTCCGGCCTGCTAAGGGAATGACTGAATGTCCAACATCGAAACCAGCCTGCTGAGGGAATGACTGAATGTCCAACATTGAAGTAATCGGCATGATCGGCGTCAACCGCGAGCGGGACTCCTCCCGCGGTGTAACCGTCAGCTTGTTTGGCGGCGGCATCAACCCAGCCGACGAGATACCGGCGGGAGTGGACGCTGACTACATCGCCGAATTCTCCCAGACCCATGAGCAAAGTGGATTCGACAAGGTGCTCATCGGCTACTCTTCGGCCACCGCCGACGGTTTCGCCGTGGCCGGATACGCCGCCTCGCGCACCGAGAGTCTGGGCTATCTCATCGCCCACCGCGCGGGGTTCATGGCTCCCACTTTGGCGGCTCGCCACGCAGCAACCCTCGACCAGCTCAGCGGAGGACGCATTGCGCTCCACGTGATCTCCGGTGGCAGCGACGAAGAGCAGCGGCGCGACGGAGACTGGCTGGATCACGACTCCCGCTACCGCCGCACTGGCGAGTGGATGGAGATCATCCGCCGCATGTGGACCGAATATGCTCCCTTCGATTACAAGGGCGAGTTCTATCACCTCGAGCAGGCCCACAGCCAGGTGCGCACCAAGCAGCGACCCCACGTTCCGCTCTACTTCGGCGGCGCGTCCGAGGTCGCGATGGAGGTCGGGGCGCGCCACGCTGACGTGTACGCCCTGTGGGGTGAACCCGTCGATTCCATAAAGGGGCAGATAGCCGCCATCCGCTCCCGCGCCGCCCGCTACGATCGCGACATACGCTTCAGCCTGTCGGTACGTCCCATCCTGGGTGACACGGAAGGCGAGGCGTGGGAGCGCGCACGGGGTATCCTGGAACGGGTTCGCGGTTCCGTTGGCGAATCCGTCGGCCCCAACCGTCCCGCCAGACTGCAGTCGGTGGGTTCCCGCCGCCTGCTGGACCTCGCGGCGCAGGGCGAGATTCACGACCAGCGCTTGTGGATGCCCATCGCCGCAGCTACAGGCGCCGCAGGCAGCACCACCGCCCTGGTTGGAACCGCAGAGCAGGTCGCCGAGTCTCTGATGGCCTACTACGATGCCGGCTGCTCGACCGTGCTGATTCGCGGCTTCGACCCGTTGCAGGACACCGTAGACTACGGCAGGGAACTCATCCCCATCCTGCGAGCCGAAGCCGACTCCCGTTCAGTGGCTGTCTAGCCGCCCGCGCCGATGCCCTCCATCTGGACACCGCATCCGATGGCCGCTCCGAAAAGGGCCATAAAGCCTGCCTCGTCTTCCGCACTCACGATCTCCCCCAGTCCCTCGGGGCCACCCAGTTCTTGCATGAGGCACTGCAGTCCCTCCCGGTCCTCAGGAGTCATACCTAGGGCCGGGCCGGCGGCCTCCATCTCCTCATCGTTCAGGCAGGACACCGTCAGGAACATGGCAGACATGCTGCCAACCATGGCAACTTCTGCGTCGCCGGTATTGCCACCCAGCATCACCGAGCGCAGGTCAACGCCCTCCAGGCCAGTCTGGATACAGGTGGAAGTCTCTTCGCTGAGTTGGCTGGGGTCTCCTACGAGGCCGCTCAGGAATATGTTCAGCACCGTCTCGTCGTCGAAGCAGCCAATGATCTGGACCTGCTGCTCCGGTGTCGCGGAATCCAGCGCCGAGGGGTCTTGCATCCATTCCGGCGTGATACCGGCCTCAGCTAAGCACGTCAACTCCGCTATCGACAGCTGTGAGATGATTCGCGAGAAGTTATCCTGCATCGTGCCGGGATCCTCGGTCTCGGTACCCTGCTCAGTTCCAGGCGGGGGCGGGAGTAAGTCCGTAGGGCCATCAGTCATCCCGGGGCCTCCCTCCAACTCCAGGCCGCACGCTATCGCCGCGCCAAATAGGGCCACGAAGCCTGCCTCTCCCTCCGCACTGAGGATCTCTCCCAGTCCCTCAGGGCCCCCCAGTTCTTGCATAACACATTGAAATCCCTCACGGTCCTCCGAAGTCATGCTGAGGGTGGGTCCGGCAGCTTCCATCTCCTCATCGGTCAGGCAGGACACCGTCAGGAACAGAGCAGACATGCTGCCAATCATGGCAGCCCCTTCGTCGCCTGCCTGGCCAGCCAGCATAACCGAGCGGAGGTCAACCCCCTCCATCCCCGATCGAATGCACATCGAAGTCTCGACGCTCAGCGGCCCCGTTGCCCCTACGAGTCCAGCCAGGAAGTACTGCAGCAGGGTCTCATCCTCAAGGCAATTGATTAACTGTCCCAGTCGCTCTGGCGTTGCCAATTCCGGAGACGCCAATAGCTGTAGAAGCTCTCCAATCTCCGCAACGCCAGCCACGCAGGCCAGCTCCGACTCCGACAACTCCGCCGCAATTGACACCGGGTCGTTCATATTAAGCGGAGCTATTGCGCCAGTCTCCGGTTCCGTGGCCTCAGGCGTGGCGGGGGCCTCCGTCGGCTCCGGAGTGTCGGTGGGATCTGGAGCCGTGGTAGGTTCAGGTGGTGATGTGGACATCTCGGTTGGTTCCGTCATAGCCGTGGGCGCTGTTGTAGGCTGCTGGGACGACGTGTCGGCAGGGGCTTCCGTGGCCTCGTCGCCACCGCACGCTAGGATCGCCACCAAGGCAATCAGCGCCACTACGTATAGAAGTTTCGACATTTCTTGTCTTTCCTTGCCAGTGAATTTGAGTCGGGCTTCCATCGTACAGGTAATATTTCAGACCTTGCATAAGGAATACTCCCAAAAAACGCGATTTTCCATCGCCGAGGCGGACTACTCAGGCTATATGCAAAAGAAGATGGCAGCTAGAGTCCTCGCCAGCCGAACAAAAGAAGATGGCAGCTAGAGTCCTCGCCAGCCGAACAAATCAAGCAGCAAGCCGAAAAAGCGCACCGTGTCCACTTCGGCGGCCAGGGAGACTGGCCCCGGCTCGTCTGTAATCAATGAGGCGCCCCGGAGATCCCCTCATCAGTGCTAACGCTCAGCCCAACCTGCCGAAACCTCGCAACCCCCGGATCCAGGGCGAGCGCCACCGCCAAGGGATCATAGAACTCGAACCTCTGCCGCTGCTCATCGCGCTCAAACCAGCCCTGCAGCACTCTGAGCGCCAATCTCCCGATCGGCGTCTCGGAGAAAGTGCCCCGGCCTGCTCCCTGCTGATACCCACCTGACGGCACGCTGCAAGGTCTGCCAGCATTGCCGGAGTCCCCAGTCCGAGCACATGGTCTGCACCCAGCGGTTCGCTGTAAAAATTGAACTCGGCCTTGGGCGTAACGTTGCCGCGGGTTTCCACTGCTCCGCCCATTATGACCACGCCAGCCGTCTGCGACAGGACGCCGGGGTGCCGGTCCTCCAGTCGCGAGAGGTTCGTTAACGGGCCGAGAGCCATGACTGCCACCCTGCCCGGTTCTGCCGATATTCTCCCGTGTAGGAACCGGACGGCCGTCTCTTCTGATGTATTTTGGGCTGGTTCTGGTAACCGCACAGACAGGCCTCCCGGGCCATGGAAAGCTGCCGACGGACGGAATCTTCCTGTCCTCGGCCGCGCCGCGCCCCGAGCCACTGGTATGTCCGCCCTTCCGGCTGCCTGGAGCAGCGCCAAGGCGTTGCGGGTGGCCCGCGCCCTCGACACATTCCCCCCTGAGGTAGTCAGCCCCACAACTTCCGCTCGCGGCGCTGCCAAAGCCATTAGGATGGCGATCGTGTCGTCCACTCCCGGATCGGTATCAATGATCAGGCGCATCGCAAATTATCAGGCAGGACTCGCGCGGGCCCACAGGGGAGGTATCCGAGATGACGTTGGCTCACCGAACTTCCATCAGGGTGGGAAGCCGTTCCTGAAACTCGCGGTTATAGCTGACGAGAGACTCGACTGCATCCAGCGCCGAGTGGCGGTACCGATAGCCGGTCGCCCTATTCAGCTTTGCCGTGCTCATGATCACCGGCCAGCGGTCCAGGTAGTGGCTGTAAGCGACCAGCGCGCCCCCGGTCAGACGCTTCAGTGGATATACAATGCTCGCCGGCAGCTGGATTCGACGCGCTAACAGGGCCTCGGCCAATTCTCTAAGGAAGACTACGCCGTTTGCAGCCACGTTATAGACCCCGGCAAGTTGCTCCGTAATCGCCCGGCATAGGATTCGCGCCAAATCGTCGTCGCTGATAAATTGCAGTGGAGGGTTGTGGTCCGACAAACCCAGCCACCCCGGAAAGTAAAGCTCTCGCAACCAGGCCATGGACGTCATTGTCCCAAGGGCCGGACAGCTGCGGAAAATGGTCACCTTGATTTCCGGCGATCCCTCAGCCAGCTCCAACAGGGCCTGTTCCGCGTTGTAATTGTCCACGGCGTAGGGAAATCCTGCAGCCGGATTTCGCGGCCGCTCCTCGTTAACCGGAAGGGGCAGGCCAGGCATGGCGCCGTACACACTGTGGGAACTGATGTAGATGAGGTGCTGAACACCGGCATCTCTGCAGGACTCGATTACGCTCTGCACCATCGCGGCGTTTCGCTCGCTCATGACGGACGCGTCGCGGCGTTTCAGCCTGCTCTCCCACTGGAACCCCAGGTGAACCAGTGTGGTAACCCGGTGCCTGGCCAGTTCCTCCTGAATCGATTGGGACACGTCCTTGCGATAGGCGGCGATGTTGTGGACCGGAGCCCCCAGTGGGCGGACATCGAAAGCTACCAGCTTACCCAGGCCGGGAGTCTCCTCGAGGTGCTCAAGGAGCTTGGTCCCAATGTGCCCCGAAGATCCGGTTACCGCCACCACTTTTTGCGGCGTTGTCGGCGTTGTCGGCGTCGTCATGGAGAAAGTCTAGCAGGTCCTACTTGGAGTGGAGCCACGCGAACGCCCGGCCGCGAAGCGCTCCCAATCAGGAGGACCGATTCTTCCCGGCGCCCGCATCTCGCAACTATGGGCACATCCCCTAGCGTGGCAGCGGAAGCGAGAGTGTGCTCGCCAGCCAGGCCCGGGCGGTGATCCGGGCTTTTTCGCTAGTGCTCAGAGCGATCCGGTTCTCTCCGAGAACATCGTAATCCGACGCTTCTATACGGTCCAGTACTCGGGAGTAGATGGCCCCCAATACCGCCGGACAAGCCCTGCTGCGACGCGACAGGTAGGGTAGCAGACGAAAGCCGGTGCGGAAATACTCCCGCGCCCTGCTGCCCTGGAAGCGGAGCAGTTCTATAAACGCCTCGTTGCGAATCCCCTCTCCAAGCTCCTGCTCGCTGTAGCCGAAATGGACCATTTCGTCCCGCGGCAGGTACACGCGGCCCATATCCCAATCCTCACGAATGTCCCGCATGATGTTGGTCAACTGCATCGCCAGGCCCAGATCTACCGCATACTCCTTTGCGGCCTCGTCCCGGTATTGAAAGATCTGGATGCATACCAACCCCACCACCGAAGCAACCCGGTAACAATATTGCTTGAGCTCTTCGAAATCCTGGTATCGCGTTTTTACCAGGTCACTTTTAACACCCAGGATGATCTCCCGGAAATAGTCCTGTGGAATGGCGTACCGGTCGGCGGCATCAGCAAGCGCAAGAAACATCGGCGTGGGCGGGCGTCCTTGGTATGTCTGTTCGATACTGTCCTGAAGCTCAGCCAGAGCCGCGAGTTTGTCTTCGGGCAAAGCAGCATCGTCCACCGAGTCGTCACAGTGGCGGCAGAAGGCGTATGCCGCGTAGATCGCCCTCCGCTTCTCCAGCGGCAGGGTCACGAACGCGTAATAGAAGTTCTTGGCCTCTCGCCGAGTGAGCTTCTGACAGTCGGCGTACGCCAACTCCAGCTCCGAAACAGATGCCGCCATTTCCGCCGAAAACTCGATCCGGAGCGCGAGCGGGATGTTCCCTATACCACGCCCCGTCGTTGATAGTCGTGGGTATCTGAATTCTAGTCGCCCACCACTTGGACCATGACTTGTCGGTTGCGCGGATGGTCGAGTTCGATGAAGAAGATGCTTTGATACGTTCCGAACTGCATCTCCCCATCAAGGATCGGCACGGTCTCGCTGGTACCCAGCAGCAGGTGCTGCAGGTGGGCGTGGCCGTTGGGCGATTCGTCCGGGTTCATGTTGACCGTTCGAATCTCAAAGTCGTTGTGCCGGTACGCTGCATGCCGAGGGGCCGCTCCTTCCAGGAAAGCAGCCATATCCTCCAGCAATAGCGGCTCGTTTTCGTTTATCTTTACAGCCGCTGTGGTGTGCTTGGAATAAACCACGGCGAATCCATTCATCACTTGGGAGTCGGTGACGCAACCGGATACCCAGTCCGTGATATCTATGAACTCGGGAGCTTCCTTGGTCTTGACACTGAGACAAAATGACTTGGTCTTCATGCTTCGCATCCTTTAAGCCCGCCCATTGCTTGCGGCCTGTGGGGGGTGACGCCATTTCGCTGGCCTGGCTCCCTCGGAACGGAGTTGGATATGGCCCGGGCGAAGCGTCCCAGCGCCAGCAGGGGCCAATAATTTCTGTAAAGGTGATAATTGATCATGAACCCGGCCGGCATTTCCAAGCCCTGGTACCCCGACTCGCCGGGCTTTGGCATCCCGTTCTGGCGTCTGCCTATCCCGTACCCCGGAAATCCGGTGCCGGTGAAATATGGCTCGTCCCAGCTCCCGTCATCCTGCTGTATGTTCAGCAGGTACTGGACTCCTCTCCGGGAGGCCCCGGAGTCTGCCTCCCCGGCAGCTATCAGGGCCAGGAGCGCCCACGCCGTCTGGGACGCCGTCGACGGACCAACCCCTCGCAGGGTATCGTCTACGTACGAACCGCAGCATTCGCCCCAGCCGCCGTCCTCGTTCTGGTGCTTCAGCAACCAGTCCACCGCCCGGCGAACGTACGGCTGGGTCATATCCTCTCCTATGGCTTCCATCGCCGGTAGCGCCGCTCCGGTGCCATAGACATAATTGACACCCCAGCGTCCAAACCAGGGTCCGTCGGCTTCCTGTTCCTGCCTCAGGTAGTTGTATCCCCGCTGCACGGGGGGATGCGAGGCCGAGTAACCCAGCCGTCCGTACATCTCCAGGATATGGGCCGTCACGTCTGCGCTGGGTGGGTCCAGGGTTTCTCCAAAATCGGAAAATGGCAGCTTGGCCACGTACTGACGGTCATTGTCCTTGTCGAAGGCGGCCCATCCGCCGCTCCTCGACTGCATACCCTCGAGCCACTCGACCCCACGTTGTATGGCATCGAGTCGACTGGACTCATCCTCGCCATCCATCCTTGCCAATGCCAGCGCCATGATTACCTCGGAAGAATCATCTATATCGGGATACTTGTCGTTGTGAAATTCGAACGCCCAACCTCCGGGGGGAGTCCCCTTTGCCCGCACAGCCCAGTCGCCCTCTTCAAGAATCTGGTTTTCCACCAGCCACTTGGTCGACTTCGCTACCATCGGATCGTTTGGCGCCAGGCCAGATTCCAGAAGTGCCACCTGGGCAAGGCAGGTGTCCCACACCGGCGAGATACACGCTTGCACCGTGCATGTCTCCTCATCCTCAATCGCGAAGGAATCGAACCCGTCGAATCCCTTGTTCAATGCGTCGGAGAATTCATCTTCCCCCGCGTGATGCAGTGCGATGAGGGAATATACCCATGGCGGCTGTATTCCTCCCCAAGCCCCGTCCTGCTCTTGATGGTCCAGTATCCACTGGATGGCGCGCCTCCTGGCCAGCCCGCGTAGAGGCTGCATAGGAACCTTTCGATACAGGTTCATCAGCCGGTCCAAGGTGAACAGCCCCCGCGACATCCAGTCGTCGGGCATCAGGAGCGAAAAGTCCGTCGCCTCGCGCCCCCCCGGATAGAGTTCGTCGATCCGGGCCGAATCTGGGATCGCGCAATATGGGCGCTCCGTCAGGATTATGCTCATTGGTACGATGGTAGCCCGCGCCCAGCTCGAGAACTCATAGATGTTGAAGGGCGCCCAAGACGGCAGCAGGATCAGCTCCGGGGGAATATTGGGCGTACCGCTCCATTCCCATTGCCCGAACAGGGCCAGCCAGATCTTGGTGAACACTCGGGTTCTCGGCACTCCGCCCCTGCTCAGAATGAACTCCCGAGCCCTGATCAGCGGTGCAGAATCGGCGGAATGGCCAGCAAGTTTCAACGCGAAGTAGCATTCAACGCTGGTGCTGACGTCCCCGGGTGCCTCGTAGTATTGTCCCCACGAGCCGTCGTCCTGCTGCTTGGTCAATATGTAGTTGGCTATTTTTCGCCAACGCTCAGGGTTTTTCCGTCCCAGGAAGTGGCTCAGCATCAGGTATTCGGCTTCCATGGTCGGGTTCGATTCCAATTCGCCCCACCAGTAGCCGTCCCGGTGCTGTGCCTCCCGGAAATATCTGTGGGAGTGGCTGATAGCCTTCTTTACCTTGTCCGCCAGCACCGCTGGCGGTGCCAGCTTGGTCAGCGTCAGTTTTGCAGATTCTGACATCAACTGTTAGCCCATCCCTTACCGCGTTCCACGTATCCGTGCACCATGAACCATTCGGCGGCTCGCTCCAGTGCAATTTCCACCGGGCTCTGCGGTAGCCCCAATTCCGTGATCGCCCGCTGGTTGCTCACCCAGGCAGGCTTCTTTGACGCCAGTACTCCTTCAACGGGTATGCGCGGCTCCCGTCCCAGCAACCCACCCGATATGGCCTGCTCAGCGTACCCCGCGCCAACCACCAGCCAGTACGGCAGGCGCACCCGAGGCGCTTGCAGGCCAGTCAATCCGCTGAGCATTTCAAACATCTCTTTCAGTGTCACGTTCCGGTTACCCAGAATGTATCTCTGTCCAATCTGTCCTTGTTCAAAGGCTAGAATGTGTCCGGCGCTCACGTCGGCCACATCCACCAAGTTCATTCCGGTGGCCAGGTAGGCCGGAATCTTCCGCCGCAGAAAATCCAGGATGATCCTGCCCGTCGGCGTCGGTTTCACGTCCCACGGCCCCACAGGAGCAGTGGGGTTAACCACCACAATCGGCGCTCCTTCGTCGGCCAGCCGCAACGCCTCCTGCTCCGCATCGAACTTCGATTGCTTGTAATGGCCGTGCAGCCTGTGACTGGCCAACCCGGTCGTCTCGTCGCCCAGCCCTCCGTCGTTTGGAATCCCGATGGTCGATACGGTGCTGGTGTACACGATGCGCCTCACGCCAACTGCTGCTGCGCATTCCAGCACGTTGACCGTGCCCTCCACGTTGGTCCGGCGCAGACCCTGAGGGTCCCTGGACCAGAAGGTGTAGGCGGCGGCACAGTGAAAAACCGCCTCGCAGCCGTCCATCGCCCGGCTCAGCGACCCTCTGTCGAGAATGTCACCCTCGGTACGATGAATCCCGGTCCCTTCCATTGTTAATGTATTGCTGCCTGGACGGGCCAGTGCCCGCACTTCGTATCCGCGGTGCCAGAGCTCACGAGCCAGGTTTCCGCCTATGAACCCCGTGGCCCCGGTAACCAGAACTTTCATCCTCGCCAATTCCGTCTCTCACACCGGAGCGACAGCCCTAGTAGATGGCCTCGGCGGCCGCTTTTTCCCTGGCGCTCCTTCGCCTCTCCGCTTCCAACTTAAAATAGGTCATGCCGAATCTGGTTATTACCGATTGGCACAGGTCCATCTGTTTCTTGAGTTTCATCAGGGTGGGAATGCGCCACGGTTTAAACAGTATCTCGGTGAATACTGCGTTACGGCTACGCGAAAGCCCGGGCAGGTAACTGGGGATCCTCTGGTCAGCAGTATCCAGGACGGTCCGCACCGATAGAAACGGCACACCGGCTTTCTTTGCAGCCGCCGCCACCGTATGGTCCTCCATGTTCACGCTGCCTACCCCGAACTTCTCACGCAGCTCGCGCCTTTCCCTGTCCTCCACGATAAGGTGGTCCACCGTGAGCGAGCTGCTTCGGGTCACCGGCACCCGCAAATTGACGGCAACCGCCTCGGCAACCTGGAGCATTTCGGGGTCAGGGGAAATATCCGTGGCGGAATCCCCCTCCGAGTCAAGGGCATAC
Organism: Dehalococcoidia bacterium; assembly: GCA_965262865.1. Taxonomy (GTDB): domain Bacteria; phylum Chloroflexota; class Dehalococcoidia; order Lucifugimonadales; family UBA3495; genus VXOI01. The sequence continues at coordinate 1,607,221 of OZ253565.1, read as the reverse complement.
GTGTCGGCCAATATGATATCCCCTGATCGCATGCTGGTATCCACCGCCCCGGCCACGCCCAGCATCAGCACGCCTTCCGGCCGGCGCTTCGCATTCGCCAACACCTCTGCCATCGCGCCGCCGGCACGCCTCGGCCCCACTCCAACAAAGTGGAACTCCACCGGTATTCCCACACCGCGCGAAGAATCAACCGTTTCCACCTCTCGCTGAAGTCCGGTCAATTCCGGTACCATGCTGGCGACTACGAAAAGCAATGGGACCCCTTTATCCTTCTGCCCGAAACATCAAGCCCTTAGGCGGCGGTGATTCCGCCCTTGTGGGCCGCCCCCGATTTGATCAGTGTTGCCCAGTCCCTTGGTGATTGCACTGCAGTGAAAATGGTGGCCGACTCAAAGCCGCAGTGCATCATGCAATTGGAGCATCGCGGGTCTTTCCCCACGCCGTAGTTATTCCACAGTTCCTTCTCGAATAGCTCCGAAACGTGCTCCACGTGTTCATCCGCCAGCGGATAACAGGGCTTTCGCCAGCCCATCACTGTGTAGGTCGGGTTGGACCACGCCGTGCATTGGTATTCCCGGTTGCCCTTCAGGAAGTTCAGGTAGAGCGGGTTGTTGTAGAACTTCGCCCCTTCAGAATTCGCGGGATCCAGCAGCTGTTTGAAGAGCTCATGCGACTCCTGCCGGGTCAGAAAGATCTCTTGGTCCGGAGCGTCAATGAAGTCATACCCCGGCGAGATCATCGAGCCCTCTACTCCAATGCCGCTCACCATCCGGAACATCTCGGTCAAGTCTTCGACATCGCTGCCCCGAAATACGGTGGTGTTCGTGCATACGCGGTACCCCCGGTCCAGGGCTTCCTGGATGGCCGACACCGCCTTCTTGAACACGCCGGCACGAGCCACGGACTCGTCGTGCTTGTCCTCCATACCGTCCAGGTGCACCACCCAGCAAAGGTACTTGGAGGGCGGCACCTTATCCATCACCCGCTCCAGCAGCAACCCGTTGGTGCAGCAGTAGACAAAGTACTTATCCGCCACAAGACGGTTGATGATTTCGTGGATTCGAGGATGGATCGTCGGCTCGCCACCGGCGATGGACACTATTGGCGCGCCTGATTCCTTGACCGCGTTTATTGCCACGTCCACGGACATCATCTTGTCAAGCACCGGCTTGTACTCGCGTATGCGCCCGCAGCCGATGCAGGCCAGATTGCACATCTCAAGCGGCTCGAGCATGGTCACCAAGGGAAACTTGCTCCTTCCCCGAGCCTTGTTCTTGAGGATGTAGCCAGCGAGGCGTACGGAAAGTTCCATGGGCCTCTTGGCGCGTTTTTCTGTTGTGGTCATCAGCCTTCCTTCTGGAGAATCCTGGTAAATCGAATCTGGAATCCGGATATGTGCCGGGCACTATTTCCGCGCTTCCTGTTTCTTTACTGCCCCATGTCCTCAGTATTCTCGCCGGGCGAGAAAATCCACCAGTTCCTCCGCCTCAGTCCTGGCCCAATCCGGAAGTTTTACCGGAGCCAGCGCGTCCAGGGCCCGATTTGCCGCCTCCTCCGTGATGGACTGCGACTGCTCCCGGGCGCCCACCTCATCTAGGATCGCCAGGACCCGCTCCACGTCGTCCTCCTCAAGCTCCGACCGGCCGTAAATGCGTTGCATATCGTCTAGAGCTGCTCCGGCTGCACGCTCCAGGGCGAACACCACTGGGAAGGATTTCTTCCGCCTCCGTATGTCATTCCCGGTGGCCTTGCCCAGTGTAGCCTCGTCTCCCCAAATTCCCAAGTAGTCGTCCCTGATCTGAAAAGCCCGGCCTAATCCTTCTCCAAAGGTTGCAAACGCCCTTACCGAGGCCTCGTCCCCTTCAGCCAGCATCGCCCCTGTCTCCAGACCGCACCGAATCAGGGCGCCCGTCTTGCAGGCGATCATGTGCAGATACTCGTCGGTCGTGATATCCGTCCGGCCCTCGAACTCCAGGTCGAGGCACTGCCCCTCGATCATCGCCAGGTAGCTGTTCGTCAAGATCTCGGATACTCGCAGTACCACCACGTCGGAAGCTCCCTGCTCCACCGCCCTCAGCGTGGCCAGGTCACCGGTGCAATGCATTGCGTCTCCCGCAACCAATGCCCGGGGAATGCCCCACAGGCTCCAAGCGGTGGGTTGGTGCCGGCGCTCCAGGTCCTGGTCTTGTATGTCGTCGTGGAGCAAAGAGAAATTGTGGATCAACTCAAGTGCCGCAGCGGCGGGAACGGCACGTTCAGATGAGGCCGCAAGGGCCTCGCAGGCAAACAGGCAGAGCGTGGGCCGCAGGGCCTTCCCCTGCGATGAGCCTGACAGGTCGGCTACACCATGCTGGTCGAGCCAACCCAGATGATATCCCATCAACAGGCGGACATCCGCTCCACCGGTTTCAGGCACAGCTAGCCCTAGTTCGTCCTCGATCCGGCTCTTATACCGGGCGAACATACCCGGGAGCCTTGGGCCGGAGGGCGCAGCCGGCGGACAACCGGATGTCGAATCCGCTGCCATTGCCTGTGTCTCTTCCCCGCCTTTCCTGACAAAGGTCACCCAGTGATGAGAATCAACATCGGCTGCCGATGTATGGCTCCCGATGTTAGCAACGCCCCATAACAGTGTCAAGTAAAAATGATTCCCTGATTGGTCATTGTTGCATTCCACTCGGCGCAGTACCGGCGCGGCGCTTCAGCGGCAAGAGCAATCATTTCGCCAGGCTTGGGCGTCTGGAGCAAAATCGTCCTTCGTCATGCGTCCCCTTATCCGCTGGGCACGAGGTAAATTAAATAGAGCGTCGTACCGTCCTCCACCAACTCCCCTATCCTCTCTGACTCGGGAATCTCCTCTTCCAGGATGTCTGCCAAGGCAAGATATTTATCCAGGAACACGAACACTGTACCGTCTCCAATCTCATTCGCTGGAGGGAGCTCACCGCTGCCTCCAAACTCCTGGCTGCCGTCCGTACCGGTCGCATCGGGCAGCATGAACCGGCGGATACTGCTTTCGAACGAATGCCTTGCCGAATAAAAGCGCACCTCCCGGCCATCGCCCAGATCTTTCAGGAGCAATATCGACTGCTGATACTCGTAGTTAAAGAACCACCTGACTGACCCTCCGTCGCCCCAACGGTCCAGCTCCCGCAAATTCTGCGTGGCAAACAGAGCCGCGAAGGCCACAGCCAACACCGCCACGCTGAAAATGGCCAGGTTCCCTGCTCGGGACCGCGTCAATCCGTGTCTCCGGAAGTACTTCCTCAGCCACGCCCCTAGTATTACAACGACGGTTCGTAACAAAGGGCCTTGAAAACCTCTTCATGACGACCTGCCCGCGCGTTTGACAGCTTTGTGGTCTTACTTTCCGCGAAGCAATTTCCGGCCCCGGAATGACCAAATTGAGGAACCGTCGTTGTAATACTAGGGGAATCAGCAAACTGTCAACACCGACCGATACGATGACCAGCACAAAGAATATCCCCAGCAGATACCTCCTGCCCTCCGCGCCCGTAACTATGAGCACCGGGGCCATCCCAATCAGCCACGCCGCAAGCAATAGCTGATACCGGCGCTCCTTTATAAACAGCAACAAGGCCAACACACCTGCCCAGAAAAACATCGAGGCCACAAAAGGCACGATGGGAATGGCTGGGGAGCCATCAGTCGTGTTGCCCTGCACCGCATTGTGAATCAGCAGGACGGTTTGCAACGCCATGCCGGGAATCCTTTCCCAGGTCGAAGGGTCGCTCAGAGAAACTGCGTAGAGATCCCTCAGGTTGGACCCAATGAAGCCCGAAGTGGCATAAAAGAGAATCATGGGTGCGCCCACCAAGGCCGATACGCCTAGGCACAGCCAAATCTCCCAGATCCGGCGCAGTTCTCTGCTTGCGGCCAGCGAGAGCAGAGCCACCCCCCAGATACCTACAAAATAAAAGAGGAAGCTTTTAAACGAATACAGCCCCAGCCCCAATGCGACGCCCGCAGCCACGGCGACCCATGGCCTGCGCGACTGCGCCGCAGCCACAATGAGCCACATGGCCAGCAACGCCATAAACACCGAGGTTATTCCACCGAAAGCTATCCTGCTCTGCACGATGAACCATAGCGAGACCGTCAGCATCACAACTGAGAGCACCGCCACTCGGAAGGGAAACAGGCTGCGTACCAGCAGGTACCCCACGGGTACGATGGCCGCCCCCGGAATGGCCGAGGCCAGGCGCATCGTGGTTATATCGGCCCCGCCAATTCGGAAGATCAGCGACATCCAATGGGCGTAGCCCGCCGGAACACCAAGCGTAACCCCCGTCCAGATTCCAAGGCTCTCGCCCCTGATGGATCGCAGGGCCTCCATCGCTATCTCGGTTTCGTCGCCGTGAACCCCTGCAGGAGTTCCCGACAAATCCCAGGTTCTCAGGAACACCGCCATCAGCGTGATCAGTGCAACGGCACCAACCTCCACGTAACGCGGCACAATAAGCTCTTTGGCCGGGGTTAGAGTATCTCGCGCCCGGCCCGCGGCCCCCAGGGCTCCCCGGATACCACCGGATATGGTGTCAAGCAGTCCGGTCGGAAGTCGCCATCGTTTCCTGTCGGCAACCGGCTCCTGCTGTGCCGCTAATACGCCATGGGCTCTGTGCACCGGCGCGGCTGCCGACGGCGTAGGTGCCGTCGTCCCCCGCGCCAGGAGGTGACGCTCCAACAACGCTTTTGCTAACCAGCGTGTGGAGGATTGAAGGGATTCCCTCAAACGGCCCGGTGCCGGAATAGTGCTTGGACTAACCGGAATAGTGCTTGGACTAACCGGGATAGTGCTTGGACTAACCGGGATAGTGCTTGGACTAACCGGGATAGTGCTTGGACTAACCGGGATAGTGCTTGGACTAACCGGGATAGTGCTTGGACTAACCGGGATAGTGCTTGGACTAACCGAAATAGTGCTTGGACTAACCGGGATAGCCTGGACTGTATCAACCGTCCAAGGCACAGACTCCCGCTCTGCTTCATCTCCTGTCGAAAATGGGTTTGGCGAGGGAGAGGTGCCCGTATGGGGGCTGCTCAGGGGAGGCCTGTACGCCGAAGTCCCCTGCTTATACAAGAGCGCCCGCACCAACCGGTAGGCTCCGGACCTGAACGACCCGGGTGGCGGCAGCCGAGACTCCTCCGGCGGGCGCCGCGCGATTGGCCGCGTTGCCCCCGAAATGTCATTGTCGGATTCTTGCGCATCCCCCAGACGTGAGCCGCACTGATGGCAAAATGAGTGGTCCGCAGGGTTTTCGTTGGCGCATGAGGGACAAATTCTGATCAAGAAGGACAACTCTGATAGGGAGGAAGGGATGAGTACTGATCCAAGGAAAAAGCTCCTCCGCACGGCAACCGCAGATTCACCGGGTGCAACTCGGGGTTACCGGCACGCAGGCACCTGACCAGGGCAATCGCATTTGGAAATCCAGAAAACATTTGCCGCTTGCCAAGACCTTTGGATTTCGATAACATATGATCATGTGTTCTATAGATAGTGCTCGATGCCTGTCGCGGCCTCACCGCGCCCCGGCTGGTGTCAGCCGACATCCACCGAGGCATGGCCCGCCCAAACGCCAGGAAAAGCAGGAATGGGACGGAATGGGGCCGAATTTGAAAAATCTTGTTCCACCGCAGTGCCGTAGATAGGAAATAACGCGAATTAGCGGGCAAAATGGGGAAAACTGGGAATCTATGGGAACTCGTGGGGAAAATTCTGTCCTGTTTTTCCCGCTTAATCTCCTCATCCACTTCACGTCCGCCCGTCCCGGATAGCTGTACTCGATTCCCTTCGCAGACACCGGATCCCTCAAGCCAAATGCGATAGCCCTGGGCACCTGACCAGGACGATTGCAAAGTCAGGAGACTTGGCCGCGGAGGCGGGCGATGGTCTGGGTTGGGCGGAAGGCACAGGTCTTGGCTCGCAGGGGCATGGACATCTGGAGGGGAAACCATCCCTCCAGGCGCAGGGCGTTGAGCGCTGTGTTGACCAGGCTGGCGTATACCTCGCCCAGACCCGGACGGCGCAGCGTGTGGACGTCCTCGTCCCAACTGCGGTCTTTAACGTGATGCAGGCTGTTCTCAACGCTCCAGTGGTTGCGGATCACTTGAAGGAGTTCTTTGGGTGCGCAGCGACGGGAACTCAGGCTGGTCAGCAGATACCAGCGCTCCCGGCTCACCTCCCCGGTGGCTATGTCCACCCTCTCCTTCTCCAACATCACACCCTGCCTCACTCCTGGAAAGCCCAACTCATCCCGGATATAGCCGGCCAATGCCTCATCGGTCCAGATGCGCCGTTTCTCGATCACGCCCGCTTTTTTTCCACGCTCTGCGCCTCGGGCTCCACCGGTCCCTCCCCAGCAAATCCCTCTGCCAATGCCGCCAGCACCTGGGGTTGGTTCCCCTTAATGCGCACCAGGTAGTCCCGTCCGTGGCTCACGATGGCCTGGCACAGGTCCCGCTCCGCATAGAGAGCGTCCATGGTCAGCAGCCTCAGGCCGGGATAGCGCTCGAACAGTTGCCCCAGCTGTTCCCGCAACACCCCGGGTTCGTACCGTTTCTCCGATGCCGGCCACTGGGCCAGGCACAGCTTCAGGTCATGGGCCAGTACGTTCACCATCACCAGAGGATTGCCGCTTACGTCCTCGGACTGCTTGGCCCATTTGCCGTCCACCGAGGCGTGCACCTCCTGGTCCGCCACCACCTGGGCCACCCATCCCGCTAGGGCGCCCTGCAGCTGCTCATAAGGGACCCCGGCCAGGGTGCGGGAGATGGTGGTGGCGTGGGGCGGATGGTCCCGCACAAAGCCCAACGGCTCCCTCAGCACCGGCCAGTGCATCTTGGCGAAGAGGGCGATGTGGGCCATGGTGGTCTGACCACAAACCAAGCCCAGCAGGGTCAGTCGGAGGATGGCCTGAAAGGGATGCCGGACTCCCCTGGCCCTCCTGGGATCCGGCACCAGTTCCAAACATCCGAACAGAGATTCCGCCGCCTCCATATCCGCACACTCCCATATCTCACTTCCCTGTCTGTATAAACTTCCCTCCACCACTTTGCAATCGTCCTGGGCACCTGACACCTATGGCTGAATTCTGGTGTTGCCTATAGTACAATACCTAATTGACGATTCCCCCAGATTGTTCAGCCTGCCGCAAAGGTGGTTGACACCTCCCCCTGATTGCCATATATTTCTACATTGTAATGAATGTTACATAAGGGTGGCATCTTAAGCTGGCAAGCCACGCCAGAGCGGGATGTCTCCTTAGTTGTAACGGGGACCAAAAGGTCTTCAGAAACTTGGCAACCAAACGGCCTGAGCAAGAGAAAAAGTAAAAGAGGAGGGACTTATGGCTGACCAGGACATTGCATTGGTAGCTCACCTGATGCGTCGCGCCGGTTTCGGTGCAAGCCGGGATGAGATCGAAGCCAAGGCAGCGCAGGGCTACGACAACGTGGTCCAAGAACTGCTGAACCCCACGGGTGGCGTCGACGACGACATCCTGATGCGCTACAACCCGTCCTATTACGAGCCGGGCGCCATCGAAGTCAACACCCAGATCTGGGTATACAAGATGATCAACAACCCCAACCAGCTCCAGGAAAAGGTCGGGCTGTTTTGGCACATGATCTTCTGCGCCGGCCACAGCAAGATCGACAGCGGCCAGGAAATGGGCATCATGGTCAATATGTTCCGGGAGCACGGCATGGGCAGCTTCCGCGACTTGTTGTTCAGGCTGTCCACCAACCCCGGCATGATGTACTATCTCGACAATACCGAGTCCCACAAGGCCAACCTGAATGAGAACTATGGGCGTGAGCTCCTCGAACTCTTCTCCCTCGGCGTTGGCATGGACCAGTCCTTCAACTATTCCGAGGATGACGTCAAGGTCTGCGCCCGCGCTTTCACCGGCTGGAACATCGCCCCGTCGTATCCTCCGTTCCCCCATGGCCGCAGCCCCTGGGTCTTCCGCTTCGACCCCGCAGACCACGATGACAGCGAAAAGACCTTCCTGGGCGAATCCGGTCCCTTGAACGGCGACGATATCATCGACATCATCTGCAAGCAGCCGGCAACGGCCCGCTTCCTCGCTCGCCACTTGTACAACTTCTTCGTGGCCGACGAGCCGCAGATCCCCGCCTGGCGGCTAACCCCGCCCCGGGACGTCGAGGCCATCAAGATTCTCGAGCAGGCTTACTTCGACAACGATTATTCCATCAAGGCCATGCTCGAGGCCCTGTTCACCTCCGATTTCTTCAAGGACGAGTCGGTCCGTTACCAGAAGGTCAAGAACCCCGCCGAGATGGTCATCAGCCTGCTCCGCATGGTCGGCGAGCACAAGGAAATCAAGCCCGGCCTGTTCGAGCTGTCCCAGGAGCCCAAGTACATGGGCCAGGACCTGATGAATCCCCCCACGGTGGAGGGCTGGCACACCGGCCGCGAGTGGATCGACAGCGGCACGCTGGTTGAGCGCATCAACTTCGCTGCTGAGCTCCTCGGCAACACCGAGCTTGATGGCGTCCGCGGCCTCGTTGACCGCCTGATGGCCCGCAGCGACAGCCTGACACCCGAGCAGTTTGTCGAGGGCTGTCTCGACATGACTGGTCCGGTTCAGGTGACCTCTGACACCCTCGCCCAGCTGGTTGCCCACGCCTCTCAGGAAGGCAATCTCAGCCACGGCAGCGATGGCGAACGCGCCACATTCACCCGCCGCACCGGCGAGATGTTCCAGATGATCGCCGCCACGGCCGAGTTCCAGTTCGAGTAATCTCCGTTCCAATTTGTCCAACCGCCCATTCTTGGCCTGTGAAGTCCTTTAGAACCTGTCCAAGGGTGAGCGGTTGGACTGCTGATCAACAAACGTAAATCCAACGCTAGAAGGAGCGACAAATGGTATCGACCGCGAAAGACCCCGTCCTGGCAGTCCTTTCTCTGTCCGGCGGCAACGACGGCCTGAACACCGTCATCCCCCGCAACAATGGCCACTACCGGGACTTCCGCCCCACCATCGGTGTGCCGGAAGACCAGATCCTGCCCATCAACGACGAGTTGGGCTTCCACCCGACCATGGCTCCCCTGATGAAGTTCTGGGAAGCCGGCCAGTTGGCAGTGTTCGTGGGCATCGGCTACCCCACCCCCAGTTACTCCCACTTCCGCAGCATGGACATTTGGCACACCTGCGAGCCCGAAATCATCGGTACCGAGGGCTGGCTGGGCCGCGCCGCCAAGCTGATGGATCCCACCGCCGAAAACGTGCTGACCTCCGTTAACTTCGGTCGCGGCCTCCCCCGCGCCTTGGTAATGGAAGGCGTCCCCGTCGCCTCCGTCGGCAACCTCGAGACCTACGGCCTGCTCACCGGCATCGACGGCGAAGACCAGCGCAACAGCGCTCTGGACGTCTTCGGCCGCATGTACTCCCCCGCCATCGGTTCCGGCGCGGTGTTGGACTACATCCACTCCACCGGCACCGACGCCCTCAAGGGCGCCGACATCCTGGCCACCGCACCCGACAAGTACACCTCCAATGTCGAGTACTCCAATACCGTCATTGGCGGCTACATGAAGAACATCGCCCAGACCCATCTGGCCAACTTCGGCACCCGCGTTCTGTACACCACGTCGCCCTACAACGGCTTTGATTCCCACGCCAACCAGGCGCAGGCCAACGCCGCCCTGTGGACCGACGTCTCCAGCACCGTCGACACCTTCTTCACCGACCTGCGCGACCACGACGCCAGCGACAACGTAACTCTGTTGCTGTTCAGTGAGTTCGGCCGCCGCGTCGCCGACAACGGCTCCGGCACCGACCACGGCGCAGCCAGCGTGGCCTTCGCCGTCGGCGAGCACGTCAAGGGCGGCGTCTACGGCATGTACCCGTCCATAGCTCCGGCAGATCAGGAAGAGGGCGGCAACTTGGCCTTCAACCTGGACTTCCGCTCCGTTTACTCCACCATCCTCGAAGACTGGTTCAGCCTCGACGCTGAGCCCATCGTCAACGGCAACTTCGAGCGCGTGAAGTTCTTCAACACCTAGAAAGTCTCCGGGCACCGATTTCTTGGGAGGGCGTCATCACTTATGCTCTCCCATTCCAAAGCACGATGAGGTAAGGATATGGCAACACATTTCTTCGGTCTGAAGGACCGGACGTTTTACCATAGCCATGCCGTCGGCCGGAACGAATTCGCCGGCACCGGCTTCCGCAACCCGGTGGACATGGCAATCACTTCCGACGGCACGGTCTATGTCATCAACCGCTCCTACGAGAACCGTCCCGACGGTGTCCACATGACTGTGTGCACCCTGGACGAGGAATATGTCAGCGCTTTCGGCGAATACGGTGAGGGCGACGGTCAGTTCGTCTGGCCCACCGCCGTGGCTCTGGACAGCGCCGGCAACGTCTACGTCGCCGACGAGTGGCTCAACCGCATCACCAAGTTCACCGCCGATGGCGATTACATCAGCAAGTGGGGCACCTCTGGCTCCGGCGAGGGCGAGCTCAACGGCCCGTCCGGCTTGGCCATTGACTCCCACGGCCACATGGTCGTTGTCGACAGCAAGAACAACCGCATACAGAGGTTCACCCTCGACGGCCAGCACATCGGCAGCTTCGGCTCCGAGGGCAGCGGCCCGGGCCAGTTCAACCTGCCGTGGGGCATCAGCCTCGACAGCAACGACAACATCTACATCGCCGACTGGCGCAACGACCGCATACAGGTATTCAGCCACGACGGTGAATGGCAGCAGTCCATCGGCCAGACCGGGGACGGCGTCGGCCAGTTCAACCGCCCCAATGGCGTGGCTGTTGACACCGACGGCGACATCTACGTCGCCGACTGGATGAACAACCGGGTGCAGGTCTTCGCTCCCGACGGTCGCTTCATCACCATGTTCCGTGGCGACGCCTCCCTGTCCAAGTGGGGCAAGGACAAGCTGAATTCCAACCCCGACATGATTCGGCAGCGGAATATCGCCTACGCCAACGACCCTACCTACGAGCAGAAGTTCGCTCACCCCTGCGGCGTCCGCATCGACGACAAGGGCCGCATCGCGATTATTGACCACACCCGCGGCCGCATCCAGGTCTACGTCAAGGAAGACGAGCCCGTCCTCCGCTAGTAGACTACAACCCTCGGCAACGGAAACTGAACAGGGGCGCTCGGATGAGTGCCCCTGTTCTTTCTGTCCGCAACTCCCTCTCTCCGGGATATACCCGACTCTCTGGGAGAGGGTGAGGGCGTGCCAATGTGCTGGGGATCTCCAGAAAAAAATAGGGCTCACAGCCGTGCGCCCTTTCTTGTCTGCAACCTGGAATTCCTGCCCCTGCGCATTTCCCCTTCTCTTAGGGCAAGGGCGTCACCCTCTGCATTTAGCAGTCCGGCCCGTGCGGCATCCCGTTGTCGATCCAGGCGATGATCTCCTCGATCTCGTCTCGCGGCATGAACGGGCCTCGTAGTGGCATCCTGCCGGATGTCCCAACGCTGCGAGCCAGCGATCGGACCAGTTGCGTATCCCTTCCTGATACTCCCGGCTCAATGGCCCGGATGCCCGAAAGCACCGACGCCTGCAATTCCTCCGGCGTCTCCCAGTAGTACGCATGGATGCCTGGCAGGGGATCACGCCCCCATCTCTCAATCCATCTCGCCATTATTGCATCGAGAAGTTCCTTAACCCTCGGCCAGTAAACTACATTTTCATTGCTGGAATCGTCGCTCATCCCTGCCAATCCGAATTCAGAGTCTTGTCTTATTGTGGTGGTTTGCCACACCCACCCAAGGACGCTCCCTGGTGATTGGTGGCGTTTACGTGAAGCCTTTGCCGGGAACGATTGGTCAGCGAGGATGTTCGCTAACCGTTTCCCTCTGCAGCAGCTCTATCGCGTGGTGGAGGACCGGCTGCACCACTTCCAGGCATTCCCGAACGCCCTTGGTGCTGCCGGGAAGGGTGATGATCAGCGTGCTGTTCCGGATACCGGCCACCGACCTGCTGATCATCGCCATGGGCGTGAACTCCAGCGTCTTGGCCCGCATTGCCTCTGCCAGCCCAGGCACTTCTTTATCCAGTATCGACAGGCAGGCCTCCGGCGTTACATCGTGCCGCCCTAGGCCGGTCCCCCCTGTCGAAACAATCAGGTTCACGTCCGGGGCGTCCGCCCACTGGGCAAGCGTGTTCGCAATCGTGGCGTGATCATCCGGCACAATTTCAGACCTCACTACCTCAAAACCGTCGGCCGCCAGCATATCCCGGATGGCTTGGCCGCTGGTATCCTCGCGGCTGCCCTGCGCACCCGAAGTGCTGACCGTCAAAACACCCAATCCGAACATCGCGCCCTCCGTCGCAAATAATACCATAACCCGCAAAGCTGTAAAACGAGAGCAACTTGAATCAATAGGGCCGCACACCTGCAGAGACAACCGGCACGCCAATGTTAATCCCTTCGAATCACTGATCCAGAATAACCATAACGGCCCCAGGGCAATCGCGTCACCAAGCCTGGAATCTCATTGTGCTGTCATTCGCCCCTTGCCAAGCCTGCACCCACTTGTATAACATATGTTCTATGAATACAACAGGTAGCAAACAGAACCCGCCTGACTTCCCGGCGGGCCTGCTTTGAACCAGCGGCCAGCCCGGCATTGCCGGAATGACAGAATAATGGCGGAAATGATCGGAAATGAGTGGAATGATAAAAAAACAGCCCCTGCAAATCGGCAATGCCAGCATCTCCGCCCCAACCTGCCGAGCTGCTGAAATCAAGACGCGATCGCCTGGTAACGGCCCACCTCAACGCGACGGCGTGCTGGTTTGAATAGGTATTCACATCCATGGACGGTTCGCCTCCCGTTGCGTTGACAACCCTACGGCCCCCGACTATATTCATTGCGAATTTCGGCGCGAAATTGACCCCGAAACTGACCATTGGAAGCGGCCCTTGAGAACCGACCCTAATTGCGTTTTTTGCCAAATAGTCGCGGGGCGGTCACCGGCACGAGTGCGGTATGTAGACAACGACATCATCGTTGTCGTCAATAGGCTGGATTGGGTGCCGCTTATGTTGCTGGTGATGCCGAAAGAGCACCTTTCCCAGATAGGCATGTGGGACAGTGGCCTCCTGCCAAGGCTTGGCAGTCTGGCAGTGGACATGGGTGCCATGTATGCCCCCAACGGCTTCCGCATCCTCTCGAATTTCGGGCGCGACGGGCTGCAGAGCCAGAGCCACGGCCACCTCCACGTCGTGGGCGGCACGTTCCTCGGCCATTACGTCGAGCACGATCTGGGCATGTCTTCCGTACCCAATCCTTACTCCGCCCGTTCTTAACTACCTGAGTCTACCAAAGGGAGCTAACCGACTTGCCTGAGACAGTCCTTTACGAAAAGCGGGAAAACATCGGCATCATCACCCTGAATCGCCCCGACGCGCTGAACTCCATCAACCGGCAGTTACGGCAGGAACTGGCGGACGTAATCACCGAGTTCGACAGCGACCCGCAGGCATTCGTTGCCGTCGTTACCGGTTCGGGCAGGGCCTTTTGCGCGGGCCGCGATCTTAAGGAGCGCGCCGAGGACAACGCCGAAGGCGTGCAGGCCCGCGCCTCTCACAGCATGAGCCCCGACCGGCCCTACATGTGGCCGCAGACTTGGAAACCCCTGATCGCCGCAGTTAACGGATTCGCCCTGGCCGGCGGTTGGTCCATTGCCCAGATGTGCGACCTCCGCATAGCCTCCGAGGACGCGAAGCTGGGCATCACCGAATCGAAGTGGAGCCTTCTGCCGCCGTTCGGCACCATCCTGCCCAAGATGATCCCCTTGTCAGCAGTGCTGGAGCTGGTGTTCACCGCCGCTCCCATAACCGCCCAGCGGGCCTACGACATCGGTTTCCTCAACAAGGTCGTCCCCGCCGAGGACCTGATGGAAGAGGCCATGGGCTTGGCCCAGCAGATTGCCGAAAATGCCCCGCTGGCCGTTCAGTACTTCAAGGAACTGGCCTACCGCGGCCTGAACATGTCCACCCAGGACATCTCATCTCTCACTTACCACATGTACGACCAGCTCCTCACCACCGAGGACAGCAAGGAGGGCCCTCGCGCCTTCGCCGAAAAGCGCAAGCCCAACTGGCAGGGCCGGTAACAACCCCGTTTAGTCGTCAACAATACAAAAGGGGAGAGTGTCAAACCCTCCCCTTTTATTTCTGGATGCTGCATCAGCCTGAATACCCTGTGGCCAATTGGCTACAATCAAGTTCGTGGTTAGGGTTGTCCGCTACGTTGTACACGAGGATTAGACCATTTCGGAAATTGGATTGATGCCGTGCCGTCTGACATCCGTGGTCGAGTACAAGCACGACTTGACCGGATGAAATAGGAAACTCTGGACACCATCGAACCCTCTACGGAGGTATAACTGAGCTACGACTCATTTTCGGACTAACACACCGAGTGTACTACGGTCTGGGTTGGCGAAATCTGGTCTTGGTCTGAGCCGCCGGAACCAAGGCACGGCAAACCCGTGATATTCAGAGAGCTCGGGCGCTTTGGCGTCAATACCTTGTTCCCGCCTCCCTTACCAACCGCCGTATCCGGTCCGGGCTCAGTGGCAGGTCCCGCACCTGCACACCCAGGGGTGCCAGCGCCGACGAGACCGCGTTGGCCAGGGCCGCCCCCGTCGCCACAATGCCAATCTCGCCGCCACCCTTGACCCCCAGCGGGTTCAGCGGCGAGGGGGCCAGGTCCAACACCTTGGTCTCGAAGTCCGGGATGTCGGTGGCCGTCGGCAGCAGGTAGTCCATGAACGTGCCTGCCAGCAGCTGCCCATCTTCGTCGTAGACCAGCTCCTCCAGGATCGTCGCGCCCACGCCCTGCGCCGCCGCTCCCGTAATCTGCCCCTGCAGCAGCAGCGGGTTGATCACGTGCCCAACATCCTCCACGATCACATACCGTACTATCTCAATCTCGCCTGTCTCCGCATCCACCGCCAGGTGCACCGCGTGAGCGCCACAAGGGTACAGCTCCTGAGGCGACTGGAAGTAGTGGCTGGCTTCCAATCCGGCCTCGCCCAGGTTGTACCGGCTGGCCGGGGTCGCCAGCCGCAGCGCCTCGGCCAGCGTCAGTGTGATGCCCGCACCTTCAGGGTCGTCCACTCGACGAACCACGCCGCCCGCTAACATCAACTCCGACGGGTCCACGTCCAGGTAGCCCGCAGAAACTGCAAGAACTCGCTCCCGCAGCTTCTGTGCAGCGCCATACACCGCGTTCCCCGCCAGCGTGGTACCCCGGCTGGCGTAGGTGCCGCCCCCGTAGGACGTCAGGTCGGTGCTTCCGTGGTAGACGGTGATGCTCTCCATCGGGACGCCCAGTCCGTCGGCGCAGATTTGCGCGAAGATCGTCTCGTGGCCCTGTCCCATGGTGGCGATGCCAAGGTAGACCGCCACTTCAGCTTGGGCAGGGGCATCTTCCTGCCCTGGATATGGCTCCATTCCCCGCTCGCCGGGCAGTGGTCCCTGGTGGGGCCCGCCCGAGTTGGTGATGGCGATCCGGGCGCTCTCCCCGGGATCGCCGGTACCTGTGCTCTTCACGAAACACGCCGTGCCAACCCCGTGGTACTTGCCGTCGACATTCTGCCCGATCAGCGGCTTCAGCGATTCATAGTCGATGTCTGCCAGTGCCTGCCGCAGCAGCTCAGGATAGTCCCCGCTGTCGTAGATGATCGAATACGACTCCGGCCGGGTGCGGCCCAGCTCGTACGGCATCATTTCCGGGGGAATCAAGTTCTTTAACCGGAACTCCGCCGGATCCATCCCCAGGTCCGCGGACACCATGTCAAACATTCGCTCCCTGAAGAAACACGACTCGTACCTCCCCGGCGCGCTGAACGTCCCCATCCCAACCTTGTTGGTCAGCACGCATTTCACGTCCCACTGGTAGTTGGGGATGTAGTACGGCCCCGGCAGCAACGCCGTAGTTGACGTCGGAACCGATGCCCCGTGAGTTCGGACGTAGCCGCCTAGCGCTCCCATCACCCGAGCCCGCATCCCCAGTATCGTGCCATCCCTCCGCACCGCCAGTTCCAGATCGCAAACATGCTCCCGCGAGTGATTGGCCGATATCAGGTGCTCGGCCCGGTCCTCGGTCCATTTGACCGGACGTCCCGTCTTGATCGCAGCGAAGGGCACCAGGAAGTTCTCGGGGTAAAACTCGCCCCTTACACCAAACCCGCCACCCACGTCTGGTTCCACGAAGTGGATACGGTGCTCCGGCATCTGCAGCAACGACGACAGAACTCCACGGTTGTAGTGAGGCACCTTGGTCTCCCCCCACACCGTTAGCTGCTCTCGCCCGGGATCGTAGGATGCCGCCAGCCCCCGCGTCTCCATTGGATTGGCGGTGTGGCGGTGACAGCGGAACTCCTCTTTCCGCACATAGTCAGCGTCCCGGAAAGCGGCCTCGGGGTCGCCGATGGATGAGTTATATTCGTAGGCAACGTTGGTGCCCTGTGCCTCGTGGATCAGGATCTCTCCCTTCACGGACTCCTTCACGTCCACCAGGGCGGGCAACGGCTCGTACTCGACCTGAACGGCCTCGACCGCGTCCTCGGCCAGGTAGCGGCTCTCCGCCAGCACCACCGCCACCGGGTCACCGACGTAGCGGACCTTGCCGTGGGCGAGTGGATACTGCAGGAATCGAAGCAGGTCACTGTAAGCCCGCAGCCGCACGGGGATCGGCCGCGGCTCCACGAAGGAAGCAATGTCCTCGAAGGTCAGAACCGCGGCCACTCCAGGCATGTCAAGCGCCGGTCCGGTGTCGATCGAAACGATGCGGGCATGGGCGTGGGGACTCCGCACAATTGCGGCGTGCAGCGCATTTGCCAACTTGACGTCGTCGACAAATTGCCCCCGCCCAGTAAGGAACCGCCGGTCCTCCCTCCTCCGAATCGGAGCGCCGATGTAACCCGCAGTCATTTCGTCATCTCCGTTGATCAGGCTAGGAGTGAGACAGCTATGATCCCTCTTTACCCCGATGGATCATCTCCCACACCCGGCGCGGCCCGACAGGCGGGTGCGTCACCTCCACACCCAGTGGCAGCAGCGCATCGGCCACCGCGTTGCCCACCGCCGTGTAGGCCCCCACGGTTCCTGCTTCGCCCACACCCTTGACACCTCCCAGGGTGAAGGGTGATGGCGTTTCGGTGTGCAGTGTTTGAATATCGGGGATATCCGGCGCTGTCGGCACTAGGTAGTCCATGAAAGTGCCCGTCAGCAGTTGGCCACTGTCGTCGTATACCAGCTCCTCGTGCAGTGCGTTGCCGATGCCCAGTGCCACCGCTCCGACCACCTGTCCATCTACGATGACGTGGTCGATGATGGTGCCACAGTCCTCCACGCAGAAGTACTGCTCCACCTCGACCATCCCCGTCTCAGGGTCCACCCGCGTTACTGCGAGGTGCGCCCCATGCCCGAAGGTCTGGTGCGGCGGATCAAAGGTGCGGGTCGACTGCAGCCCTCGCTCTATGTTCTCTGGGAGCGAAACGATGCGCGAGGCGTCGTGGGCCGCCGCCGCTACAGCTGCAAAGGTAACGCTCCTCGACGGGTCTGCCGGATCGAAAATCTGCCCGTCAGATACCTGTAGCTCCTCGTTCTCGGTCTCCAGGAAGAACCGGGCGATCTCCGTAGCCTTGCGCCGGATGTCCTGCGCCGCCAACCGGATGGCCCCACCCGTGCTGACCGCGCTGCGGCTCACCCCTGTTCCAGACCCGAAGGGGGTGGCATCCGTGTCACCCTCAAGGATCTTTACCGTCCCGTACGGCACCCCAATCTCCCTTGCAACCAGGGTAGCGAAAACGCTGTCATGGCTTTGGCCCGTTGACTTTGCGCTGACCGCTGCCAGTACATTCCCTCCGGCGTCCACCCGGATGGTCGCCGAGTCGAAAGCAGGCAACCCATACACTCCGCGCTTGCGGTAGTCCTGCGATCCGGTGCTGGAGTGCTCCACAAAGCAGCAGATTCCGATCCCTACCTTCTCGCCCCGCGCTCGTGCCTCTGCCTGCTCCTCTCGAAGCCGCTGGTAATTCGAGACCTCCAGCAGCTTGGCCAGCGTTTCCGGGTAGTCCCCGCTGTCGTACAGCCGCCCCGCGGAAGTGCTGAACGGCTGGTCCTGCGGCTGAATGAAGTTCTTCATCCGCACCTCGGCCGGGTCAAGCCCCAGTTCGTCCGCCAGCATGTCCATCACCCGCTCGATGACGAACACGCCCTGTACGGTGCCAACTCCCCGGTACGCCGCACCGGGACACTTGTTGGTCAGCACCCCATACGAATCGCACACGAAATTATCGATCCGGTACGGTCCCACGATGGACTGCCCGGCAGTCATCGGCTCCAGACCCGCCGAGGTCGGACCAAGAGTGTGTGCCCCTTGGTCCGCCAGCACCCGGGCGCGTATGCCGAGAACCTTGCCATCATTTTCCGCCGCCACTGAGACGTCCACCGCCATCTCGTGGGCGTGACCACAGGCCAGCAGGTTCTCCATCCGGTCCTCCACCCACTTGACCGGCCTGTCCACCTTGCGGGAGAGAAAGGAGAGAACTATGGACTCCGGATAGGCCGCACCCTTGATACCAAACTCTCCCCCCACGTCGCCCGAAATAACTCGCACAGCGTGTTGTGGTAACCGCATCACGTTCGAAATGGTCGTCCGCACCAGGTGCGGCGACCGGCAGGATGCCCACACCGTCAGCCGTTCTTGGCCATGATCGTAGTGGGCGATCACGCCCCGGGCCTCCAGTGGAACGCCGGTCTGCCGCGGGAAGTGGAAGGTCTTTTCCAGCACCAGGCTGGCCCGCGCGAAGGCCCCATCTACATCGCCGTCCCCGAACTGCCGGTAGAAAACCACGTTGTCGTCCATCCCGGCGTGGATCACCGGCGCATCGGGCGCCATTGCCTGTTCCAATCCGCCCACCACCGGCAGCGGCTCGTACTCCACTGCAACCACCTCCGCCATGTCCTGCGCAGCGTGAGGAGTGGAAGCGGCCACGGCAACGATGGGGTCGCCCACGAACGTCACCTTGCCCGGCGGCATCGGAAACCGGTCGTAGGGACGCGCGAACTCGCTCGACCCCGGTGCCGCCGGCCGCACCGGGTTCACGTGCGGCAGCACCTCGTCCGGCGTGATGACACCGATGGCCCCTGGCACCTCCATTGCTGCAGACACGTCTATCGATACGATGTTGGCATGGGCATGCTCGCTGCGCACGAAGGCGGCGAAACACATCCCTGGCAGTTTCACGTCATCCAAAAACCGGCCCCTTCCGCGGACCATCCGGGCCAGCTCGGGCCGTGCCACCTCTTCGTGATCAGCCATCCCGCGCTCCTTTTGGATATCTATCTACCGATGCCTGCGAAAGAGCCTCCAGACCTCTACTGAAAACCCGGGCAGCAGGTCATCCAGTTCAAGAATGTCGTCTCCGCTGAAAACTACGGGCTCTCCGTTGGGTCTGTAGACGGTTGCAGTGACAGCGCCAGGGTCGAGCACCAACGCGACCCTTGAACCGTAGCATAGCCACATCTGGGCCTTTGACGCCATTTCGGGATTCGAGTTGCTCGGGGATTTGACCTCGACAGCCAAGTCCGGAGCCAATTCCGGATAGCCTTGCGTTCCATCGGGAATACGGCCCGGCGCGATCCATGCCACGTCAGGGGCCCGAACGGTGTCGGGGGTGCTCTCGAGTCTATACCCAGGTTCCCCGGAACGGACAACCCCGAAATCATATTCCTCGGCGTAGGTACCTACCAGAATAGTGGCGCGAATCACTGAATCTCCATGCGGATCTCCTGTCGGCATTTTTTCTATCAGGACTCCCCGGATGAGCTCGTAGCGCTTTCCTTCCCCCCGGGGAAGTCGCAGTAACTCTTCTGCAGTGATGAGCTTGGTTTCAGTGGTCGTCATTTCACACCCCTGTTCGATGACGCCTGGGCAGGAACAGCAAAGGAAGTCTCGCAGTTCACACTGTCCCCGTCTTGACGATCGCCTGCACAATTGGCGCGTACCCGGTGCAACGGCAGATGTTGCCGCCGATGCCCGTCCGCACCTCCGCCTCCGTCGGGTTGGGGTTGTCCCGAAGGAACGCGTACGCCGTCATCAGGAAGCCGGGAGTGCAGAACCCGCACTGCAACGCGTGGTTCTCCTGGAATTGTGCCTGTAGCGGATGCAGCTCAACCCCGTTGGCCAGTCCCTCGACGGTCATCAACGTCGCGCCGTCGGCCTGCACCGCAAGCAGGAGGCACGACCTTACCGCCTCACCGTCCACCAGGATGGTACAAGCGCCGCAGACTCCATGCTCGCAACCCAGGTGAGTGCCAGTCAGATCAAGCTCCTGCCGTATGAAGTCGGCCAGCGTCAGCCGGGGCTCCACTCGTCCCGTGTACTCCCTGCCGTTCACTGTCATCTTGATGTCGATCAGTTGCGTCATCCGGTTACCTCACGCGGAGAGTTCTCCAGGCTGCCCTGCTTGTAACTTTCGGCAGTTGGTTCCTCAATCAAGGGAGTAGGTCAAAATCGACGAGAGGCCATCTCTGGTTCGTGGGCGCGTTACCCGGCGCAGGCGTCTTCCAGTGCACGGCGCGCCATTACCGCGCTGACTTCCTTGCGGTACTCGGCAGACGCGTGGATGTCGGAACCGGGCGTCACTGCCTCCGAAACCAGCGCCGCCGCCTCAGCCCGCGCGTCGGCGTCCACCACGCGCCCCACCAGCGCCGCCTCCGCTGCGGGGATCCGGGCCGGAGCGTCTCCCACGGCGAACATGGTAACCCGCGCCTCCTGGCACACGTCATCCGCGTCTGTACGCAGCATCGCGACCGAACCAACCAGCGCAAAGTCCCCTTGGCGGCGGCTAACCTCGCGGAAGCCCCAACGCCAGCCATCGCCCTGCAACACCGGCAGCCGGACCTCTGTCAGGAGTTCCTCTGGCGCCAGCGACGTTATCAGCGGCGCGATGGCGAACTCGGCGGCCGACATCGTCTGCGTACCGTTCCTGTCCGCCACCACGAACTCGGCGTCCAAGGCGGTGCAGAGGGCAGGCAGCTCGGCAGCCGGGTCGGCGTGGGCCAAACTACCCCCAATGGTCCCGCGATTGCGTATCTGGAAGTGCCCGATGTGCGATATCGCCGCCGTCATCATCGCGAACGAGTCCCGGATAACGTCCGAACGCTCCAGGTCGCGCTGCCGGGTGAGGGCACCGACGGTTATCGTGCCGTTGCTGGCAGATATCCCGGAAAGTCCCTCCACCCTGTTGATGTCAACGACCACTGCTGGACGCACCAGCCGCAGGTTCATCATTGGCATCAGACTCTGCCCGCCTGCCAGCACCTTGGCGTCGGGACCGTGCTGGGCCAGCAGCTCCAGTGTCTCGTCCAGGGTGGTTGGAGCGAAGTAGTCGAACTTGGCAGGTTTCATACTCTGTCCCTCACCCTAATCCTCTCCCTGGGGAAAGGAGATCAATTGTGAAACTTCGAATTGGCCCCTAACGCGAAGAGGGGAGCCATCGTGGAGACTCACCCTCTTGAGATTGGCCCTATTGTTACACAGCCGGATTAAATCTGATACTCAGGCCGCCTGAGCAGTTGGCGGGCTATCACTAGCCGCATAACCTCGTTGGTTCCTTCGCCGATGATCATCAGCGGCGCGTCCCGGTAGTACCGCTCAACCGGCGATTCCTTGATAAACCCGTAGCCGCCGTGAATGCGCATCGCCTCCATCGTGACCTCCCCGCACATCTCGCTGGCGAAGAGCTTTGCCATCCCCGACTCCAGGTCGATGCGTCCGCCCGCGTCCTTCTTGTTGGCGGCATCGTAGACCAGCAGCCGCGCCGCCTGGATCTTGGTCGCCATGTCGGCCAGCTTGAGCTGGATGGCCTGGTGCTCGGCGATCGGCTTGCCGAACGACTCCCGCTGCTGGGCGTAGCGGATGGATGCGTTGAACGCCGCCTGCGCCACACCCACGGCTCGGGCCGCCACGTTAATGCGCCCTGTCTCCAGCCCGCTCATCACATGGCCGAAACCCACGCCTTCCTGGTCGCCGATCAGGCTGTCGGCTGGGATGGCGTAGTTATTGAAATTCAGCTCCACCGTGTCCAGACCGCGGTAGCCCAGCTTGTCCAGGTCGCGGCCCACCTCGAAGCCCGAGCCCGGCTCGCCGCGCTCCATGACGAAGGCGCTCAGCCCCCGGTGGCGCGGCTCCATGTCGCGGTCTGTGCGGGCAAGCAGGCAGAACATATCACCATACCGCCCGTTGGTGATGAACATCTTGGAGCCGTTGATGATGTATTCCTCGCCATCCTTGGTGGCCGTCGTCTGCAGGTTGGCCACGTCGGTGCCCCCGCTGGGCTCCGTCAGCGCCAGTCCGCCCCGTTTCCGTCCCGATGCCAGGTCGGGCAGGAAGCGCTGCTTCTGTTCCTCGGAGCCGTAGTGGGTCAGCACGTAGGTCAGTATGTGATGGGTCCCGATGGCGCCGCTCAGGCTCATCAGTCCCATGCTCAGTTCCTCGAAAATGCTGGCGAAGGTGGTGTAGTCCAGACCCAGCCCGCCATACTCCTCGGGCACGGTGATGCCGAACAGTCCCAGCTCCTTCATCTGGTCGATCAGGTCGTGAGGCACCCGGTCTTCGCGGTCCAGCTCGGCAGCCACCGGCTCCACCTCGCGGCGCACGAAATCGCGCACCAGCGCGACGATCTGGGCACGGGCTTCCTCGTTTGCTCCGAGTGAGGGTGCTGCTACCACGGTTAGCTCCTTAGGGGGTGCTCTAAAGTCCCCTCTCCCTCCGGGGGAGGGTTAGGGTGGGGGCGTCCCCCTGCTTTTATAGAAATAAATGATGACGCCAAATACTGCCAATTGCGGACACAAGGCCCTGGTCACACGCCCTCTCGGACTAACCAGTCTAGGTGATTCAGTGATTATAGCGGTTTCCACCACCAGCATCGTCGCTTCCGCAGGCGTCAGTGATGATGCTCGTTCTCATACCCCGGTGTGGATATTACGGAATGAAACTCTCCGGTACCGTCGGGGAGCCGCGAATAGCTTGCTCCCTCTCCGGCGTCACCCTCATCCCAGTCCACGCTGTCCACCAGCACGCCCTCCGAGGTCCAGACGCCCAGCTCTTCGTCGCCACCCAGCTTGAAGCCGGCCCAGTTGTCGGTATCCACCTCGACCTGCATATAGGTGCCCGGAGCAATGGTGGTTCCTGCAGGGAACGACACGCGCTTGGCGGCATCCTCCAGGTCGTCGGCAACAACGAAGCCAGCCAGATCAATGACCGAGTCGCCCGTGTTGTACAGCTCGAACCAGTCCAGTTGGTCGCCGCTGGCCGCTACCTCGTTGATTGCCAGGCCTAGGTCCGACGCAGAGGGGTCAGGCTCGTCACCAGTGTAAGTGTACGTTCTCGTCGGCTCCGCCTCAGTCGTGTTGCCGTAGCCGCCGAAGAAGCTGCCCTCGATGATTGCGCCGGTCTCCGTTCCGGGTATTGACAACTCCAGCGTGCCCTCCGTGAACGGCAGGAAGAACTCCGGCTCGGCAGCGCCAGGGGCTACTGCCCAGATTCCCCCCGCGATATTGTCGCGGCCAATTACCAGGCTGGCGCCACCGGTTAGCAGGGACTTGGGCAGGACCACTGTCATACCGACCAGTGAGCCATCGTCCTCGAAGCCCAAAACGGCGATCGATGCCAGTTCCTCCAGACCGGGCAAAAGGAGCTGCTCATCCGGACCAGCCGCACCAGCTATGACCCTCAGGCCCTCTGGAGATTCCTCCCCTCCGTCGCTCAGCAGTCGCGTGATGGTCCCCTCAGCAAATGGGTTGGGGCTCGTGTTGGAACCCCAGGCGGTCTCAAAACCGACCTCAACTGTCCCAGACTCCACTTCTCCCGCGACCGGCCCAGATTCCTCCTCGGTGGCGCCGCTGAACCGCCCCGATATGACCTCATCCGTCGCTGAACCAGCCACGGTCAACTCCAGCGTCCCGGCCGTCAGGGGCTCAAACCACTCTGGTAAGGCAGCACCGGAGGGAATGCCCCATGCCACGGCGCCGATGGGGTCCTCGCCCAGGGTCAACACTGCTCCGTCGGTCAGCATGTCCCGCGGCAGAACGACGGTGACTCCCTCGATCTCCCCGGTTGCGGGTAGGAACATCATCATGGTAATTGACGCCGAGTCGGCAACCCCTGGCAGCAACGCCTGCTCCTCGGAGCTTGCGGGCCCTGCGGTTACCCCCATCCACTCGATGCGGTCGCCGGTCTGCACCCCGTCCTCGCTGAGCAGATAGGTGACCCGCCCCTCCTCGATGGGATTTGCACTGTCATTGGATCCCCAGGTCGTCTCGAAATGAACTTCAAACGCCGAGAAGTCTCCTCCCGATCCGGTCCCTGCACCCACATACGGCTCCGGCCAGTCCGGCGGCTCAGGCGTGAGGTCCGCCAGGATCTCCCCTGTGCGCTTCAGGATGAACTTCCGCACCCGCTCCGTGTCCTCAGCTGACTTGGCCCTTTCAGCAGGCAGCGCGTGCTCCTGCACAATGGCCGCCATCTCATCCACGCTGGCCAGCAGTGCATCTGTGTCCCAGGCGGTGCCCAGAACGTCTTTCAGCCGCTCGGCGTAATTCGCCCGCCATTCCGGGATGTTGTACAGCCGGTTCGGAATGGCAGTGAGAGCCAGCACAGACGGAGGAGGATTGCTGATGTTGTCGAAGGGATTGGGATCGTCCTTGAGATGGAAGGTGTCGTCCACCCCCCACGGAATGAACACGAACTTGCCGTCCGGCTCCCGGTAGAAGTGATAGTTGTTGCGGTCGCCGGCGTACCCGTCCCAGTGGCCCACCAGCACCTCAGTCGCCCAGAACGACAGGAACCGGTCGAGGTCTACCAGCCCGTCCAGCGCCTCCAGCCCCGCGTCCGACGGGTCCTGCAGCGCTGCCATCACGGCGTCCACGTCCGACCAGTCGTCCTCATCCTCGTTTGTCTTTTTCTCGAAGGTGCCGCGGTACTCGGGCGTGAAGTCGCTGACGGTCCCCTCGTACAGGTTGCCCTCGGCGCTGTCGAAGTGCCGCGCCAGGAACGGCTTCTTGATCTCCTCAAGGTGAATGTACAGTCCCAGCCCCTTGCCGTTCACCGTGACCGTGGCAAAGTTGCAGCGCGGCGACGGCAGCCCCGCGGCGGCAAACACTTGGTATGACAGGCAGGTGTTGATCATCGACGGGTCCTGCACGCTGTTGTTCAGGGTCATCCGCTCCATCACGCCACCCAGGCTCTGCCCGTCCACGTACTTGTCGTAGCGCAGCTTGAGCGAGGGCTTGGTGTCGCTCTGGGAACCGAGGAACCCCTTTTTCCGAACGCCGACCTCGGTGTGCGTCTCGCCGTCGATGGTCACCGTGGCGGAGAACCAGGTGTAGATGTCAGCGAAAGGCCGGGACAGGTTGTACTCCTCGATCTCCGCCATCAGGTCGTCGAAGGTCCGGGTCTGGTGGCGCAAAGCGTCCCAGTCCTCCTCAGCGATTTCGATGCTGACCTCCAGCACCCGGTCCATGGCGAAGTAGGCATCTCTGGGATCAGCTTCCTCTAGCTCCTCGGGAGTCGGCGCAGGCGTCGGCGCAACCAACGTGGGAGGCACAGTCGGCGCGGGCGTGGGCCCAACGGTCGGTGCCGGTGTCGCCAGTGGCGAAGGCGCGGTTGGAGCGAGCGTAGGCGGTGCGGAGGGATTCCCAGGCCCCGTAGCGGCGGGCGTCATTGTCGTCGGGGCAACCGTCGTAACGGGTGGAGGAGTCGGCGTATCGTCCGACCCGCAGGCAACAATCAGGAGTGCCAGCCCAACAACGGCCAGCACTCCCACCAAAAACAGAGTCCGATTCATTAGAGGGTGTCTCCAGGACAGAAAATCAATTGTCGTTAAGCGCCGCCTGCGCCGCCGCCAGCCGGGCCACCGGAACCCGGAATGGAGAGCAGCTCACGTAATCCAGGCCCACTTCGTGGCAGAAGGCCACGCTCCTCGGGTCGCCTCCGTGCTCGCCGCAGATGCCTATCTCCAGGTCAGGGCGCACCTTGCGGCCTGCTTGTACCGCCAGCCTTACCAATTCCCCCACGCCGTCCCGATCAATGCTCTCGAACGGGTCGACGGGCAGCACGCCCTCGTTGATGTAGTTGCGCAGGAACTTCCCCTCGGCGTCGTCGCGGCTGAACCCGTATGTCATCTGCGTCAGGTCGTTGGTGCCAAAGCTGAAGAACTCGGACTCCCCGGCCACCGGACCGGCAGTGAGCGCCGCTCGGGGCGTTTCTATCATGGTGCCGAACTTGTAATGCACCTCCACTCCCATGCGTTCCTGCACCTCGGCGGCCACGCGCGTGAGGTCGGTACGCAGGCGGCGCATCTCCTCCACATCCACGGTAAGCGGGACCATGATCTCCGGATAGACCTCGAGACCCTCCGAGACCAACTGCGCCCCGGCGGTGATGATCGCCTCCACCTGCATCCGGTAAATCTCAGGAAAAGACAGCCCCAGTCGACATCCGCGATGGCCCAGCATCGGGTTCGTCTCCCGCAGCGACTCCACCCGCTGCAGGAAAGACTCCTTCTCCGCGATCACGTCCGCATCCGCTCCGGTCGCCTTGAGCGTAGCCACCTCGACGAGTAGCTCGTCGTAGGGCGGCAGGAACTCGTGTAACGGTGCGTCCAACAAACGGATGATCACCGGTTTCCGGGACATCACCCGCAAGATCCCCCGGAAGTCGTTGGTCTGGAGCAGTTTCACTCGGTCCAGTGCCTGGTAGAAGGCAACAACCTCCGACGGTATGTCGGATACCTCGGGATTCATGAACGGGTTGGCCAGCGGGTCTATGGGGTGTCCCTCGTGCTCCCGCCGCCATTCCTCGGCAGCCTCCGAGTTCAGCAGCATCTGGCGCACCGCAGGCAGGCGGTTCGGATCCAGGAACATGTGCTCCGTCCGGCACAACCCGATGCCTTCGGCCCCCATTACGATGGCCTGACGTGCGTCCGCGGGCGTGTCGGCGTTGGCCATCACCCCCAGCCTGCGGGTCTCGTCTGCCCAGTCCAGTAACTCCTTGGCCTCGGGCAGGTCCTCCAGCCGCGGATTATCCGTGGCCAGTTCCCCTATGTACACCCTCCCCATCGCTCCGTCCATGCTGATCTGCTCACCCTCCTCCAGGGTGTGTCCATGGCCGTTCATCACCTTGAGCTCCAGGTCAACCTGCATTCCTTCGCACCCGACGATGCAGGGCTTGCCCAGCCCGCGCGTCACCACCGCCGCGTGGCTGGTGACACCGCCCCTGCTGGTGACCACTCCTGCCGACGCGATAATGCCGTGGATGTCGTCTGGCTTGGTTTCGGGCCGGACCAGTATCACCCGCTCTCCCCGGCGCGCTAGGTCGACCGCCGTGTCGGCATCGAAGCAGACCCGGCCCGAGGCAGCCCCCGGCGACGCACCCGCTCCGGTGGCCAGCAGTCGGCCCTCAAGTTCCTCCCCGTCCAGGTTGGCTGCGAACTGGGGCACCAGCAGCTGCGTAATCTCTTCCGGGTCCACCCGGTTGAGCGCCTGCTCCCGGTCGATCATGCCCTCGCGCACCATGTCCACCGCCGTCTTTACTGCTGACAGCGGCGTGCGTTTAGCGTTGCGCGTCTGCAGCAGGTAGAGCCGGTCCTGTTCGATGGTGAACTCGACGTCCTGAACATCCTGGTAGTGTTGCTCCAGGTTGGAGGCCAGCCGCAGAAGTTCCTCGGAGCGTTCTGGCATCGCACCAGCGAGAGCCGACAGCGGCTCAGGAGTTCGCACCCCAGCCACCACGTCCTCGCCCTGCGCGTTGGTCAGGAACTCGCCATACACCTCGCGGCGGCCCGTCGACGGATCGCGGGTGAACAGCACGCCGGTCCCGCTCGTCGGGCCTAGGTTGCCGTATACCATGCCCATGATAGTCACAGCGGTGCCCATGTCATGGTCGATGCCGTACTGGTTCCGGTACACCGTGGCCCGCGGGTTGTTCCAGCTCCGGAACACCGCTTCAACCGCCCCGAAAAGCTGCTCCCAAGGATCTTCCGGCGGCGCCGCCCCGGCCAACTCGAGCGCGATTTCTTTGAAGTCCGCAGTTACTGCCTGTAGCTGCTCGGCGGTAAGCTGGTAATCCAACTCAACTCCGGCTCGGACCTTGTGCTCCGCCAGGCATTCCTCGAACGGCCCCGGCGGCACCAACTGCACCACCTCTGCGTAGATCTGGATGAATCGGCGATAGGCGTCCCACGCCGGCCGCCGGTCGCCCATCATCTCCCCCAGGCCCTCAACGATTTTGTCGTTGATGCCCAGGTTCAGGATTGTGTCCATCATCCCCGGCATAGAGATGCGGGCGCCCGAGCGCACAGACACCAGCAGGGGATTGGAAACGGAACCGAAATCGTGCCCTATGGACTCCTCCAGTTCCGTGATCATTTCGCGCACGGTCAGCGCCAGCCCCTCGGGCAGCGTATAGTCCCCGGCCAGGTAATCGCGGCAGACCTGCGTCGTGATGACGAACCCCGGAGGGACCGGCAGCCCCAGCCGAGTCATCTCGCAGAGATTGCTTCCCTTGCCGCCGAGCAGGTCAGCCATGGAGGCGTCCCCCTCGCTGAATCGGTAAACCATTTGCGCTGCCTGAACTTGTACAACCATGGGCCAGAGCTCCCCATAATTTCCGTCAAAAACTCCCGGTCGCCCCGCCCGCAATAACACGCCCTCCCCAAAACACCGGTTCATGGATTATACCCGACCACCCAATGCAGGCCAAACCTGGGTGGCGGCGAGTGTCATTTGGTCGCTTTCCCCGACCCATTAGGGCACTTATACTATTTGCACCAATTTGTCGGAGATGTGAATAGGTACATGCGTAGTGTGCAAAGGGAATTGACTAGGGACAAACGCGTCCATCTTTCTCGGAGATACGTTTCTCGGCATAACCTAGTGGACGCACCCAGGCCGTTTCAGGGGGTGGGCTATGTAGAAATCCAAGCCCACACGCAATGTGTGGAGTTCTCTGCCGACTTGGAGGAACGGGAATTAACAAAGTGGTTGATCGACACACTTTACCGACAGTCAGAGGAAATCGGCGCCATCCAACGCGGGCTACGCAGAATCAATAACGCAATCTTGGCGTTGCCCGAAGGCATGACGGCTACTTTCAGGGATGAGCTGGAACACGATCGCAGCACCTAAGGGGACGCGTAAAACAGGCCGAGATGCTATCACATCACCGAAAGTCTAACCGGGGCGCGGACTTGGAAAACCGTTGATAGGATGAAGCGGGCGAGACCTTAGTTAGGTTAACAACTTCACCGTCGAAAGAACATTTGTCATAGTTTACCCGGAGTTTACAAAGAACTTCGAATTGCTCATAAAGATTGAGAGTGCGGCCACACACATATGATCGAACAGGTATTCGAATTTGGCAATAACGCCATAGAATTGGCATCCAGAATTCTCGGACCTTGGATTATACGGCGTCGAGGAGACGCTGAGGCGCAGGCCGAATTACAGCAAGCCCTGGTTTTCCAGATTAGCCACCACATAGACTCGTTTCCCGGAGATCCTGATGTGGTTGAAGCAATCTTATCCAGTGGCGGGCGAACGAACCTTATCAATCTCGCAAAAATACTGCAGAAAGCATTACCTCAGTTGGCCGACGAGGCTGATCCCTCCAGAATAAGCGATGATTGGGCCGCCAACCTTAAAGACAAGGCGCGCACATGCTCCAACGAGGAAATGGCCCAATTGTGGGCTCAGCTATTGGCCGGCGAGGCCAACAATCCGGGGTCCTACTCCCGGAAGACAGTTAACACGATGGCAGACATGGATCCAGATGATGCCTTGCTCTTCCGTAGTCTTTGTGATTTTCGCCTCATCCCCGTCAATCCGATAGTGGACGCAAATGGTGTCTCGGGTTTCACGAGGGCCTCTGCCAAGTCGAAATTGGCGGTACTGGATGATAAACACGAGATTTATACGGAAAGAAAGGTCAGTTTTGACTCATTGGCTCGTCTCGACTGGTTAGGACTAATAAGGTATGTTTCTGTCGGTTATGAAGTAAATCACGGGAACGACAAGTTTGCTGCTTACGAAAATGGAAACCAGCGCCTGTACCTTGCCCAAAATGGTCCCATCCGGTTCGGGAATGCGGAGTTCACTCCCGCTGGTACAGAATTGTCGGAACTCTGTTTGCCTATAGATTCAGCCGAAGGCTTCATGGAATATCTGACCGACGCTTGGCGATCCGAAAATGTGCGCGTAGCTCGTAGTATTGAAGAGGTAGCATCGATGTCGACCCAAACAGGTGGGTAAGAGAAAGGCGAGCATGTTCTTTGTGGAGACGTTCTCTCTTATCGTTAGGAGTCATGGGCCGTGTAATCTGGCATCCGCACTGTAGGAGTTGGCCCTGTGCTGCTCTAGGGGAGCTGCGGAAGATGCAAGACCCTCCCCTTTGCGGGGAGGGTCAGAGTCTAGGCCTGCCTAACGCAATGATCCCCTAAATCTCGCGGAACGCCGGCTCCACGTCCTCCAGGTAGAACTTGTTCTGCCACAGCTCTTCCATGTACGCCTGCTCCTCATCTGTCAGCATCGGCGTATCCACCGCGGCGGTGTACTCGTGCAGGTCCTCCATCTTGGTGAAGTTCGGCAGCACCGACACTATCTGCGGCTTCTTTAAGACGAACTGAAGCGCCGACTGGGCCATGGTCCGGGAGTCCTCCTGTGCCAGGAACCTCACCCGCTCCACCTTGGCCAGCGCCTCGCGCATCCATTCGGCCCGGCGAAACGCCCGGTGGTCGTTCTCGTCGAAAGCGGGCACCTCCGTAAACTCCCCAGTTAGCGTGTTAGAGGCGTGTGGCACACGCGACAGCAACCCGACTTCACACTCCTCGGCGATTGGGAAGAAGTCGATGGCCGGCTCCATCTCCAGGATGCTGTAGATGACCTGCAGGCTCTCCACCTGCCGCTCCCGCATCGACATCTCCCCTTCTTCGAACCAGCCGATGTCTGGCCCGAGCGCCACCCCGTAGTGGCGTATCTTGCCCTCGAACTTGAGCTGCTCCAACACCTCGAACAGTTCATCCCGCTCCAGCGCCTCCACCCGCGGGTTGTGCACCTGGTACAGGTCGATGTAGTCCGTGTCCAGCCGTTTTAGGCTCTGCTCGCAGGCGAATTTCACGAACTCCTTGTCAAACTTCTGCGGACGCTCCCGGTGTCCGTCCCGCGGCGTCGGATCGTAAATGTCATACCCGAACTTGGTTGCGATGACGAGCTCATTGCGCTTGTGCCCCAGCACACTCGCAAGGATCTCCTCGCCGAAGCCGTCCCCGTAGGTGTCGGCGGTGTCGAAGAAATTGATGCCCAACTCCACCGCGTTCTCCAGCAGCGCGGCCCTCTCGGCGTCCTCCAGCCGCCCCCACCAGTTGGTGGCAACTGTCCAAACCCCAAACCCCACTTCGGACAGGATAAGGTCGGTTCGTGGCATTTGTCTGAATTTCATCGTTCCTGCTTCCTTAAGTCGATTCGCCCAACCAGCGGCCCAGACCCTCGATGAACTCGTCCCTCACCTTGCTGCCGGCTCCGCAGAACTCGGCAACAACTTTTTCCTTGAACTCCTGCGGGTCCTGCCCGTCCGGCACAGGCAGCGTCTCGATGGGATCGCGGGCCACCGTCATATCCCTGCCCTGCTCGAACTCGCTGTTAACCGTCATTCCCAGCGGCCCCGCGCTGCTCGGCCAGGTCGCGTCAACCACCGTCCATCCCTCGGACGTCTTAATCCGCAGGTAAGTGTGTACGTCAGGAACCGGCCCATCCGCCAGCAACTCCCGTAGTTCTGGAGGAAAATGCCCGGTATTCTCCTGCGTGAAACGGTGGGTGCACATCACGACCTTCGATTCCAGACCAAGCTCCCGGAAGATGTCCGCCAGCAGGTAGTGCTTTCCCGAGCACGTCCCCTGCCACTCCGCAACGATCGCCTCCGGACTCCGCGAACTCGCCCGCCGGTAGGGCATATCCCGCACCAGCGCAAACGCCCTCTCTGCCGTCAACGGCTCATCGGCAGGCAGAAGCCCACGCTCGCGGCTCCTCCTTTCCAGGAGGGAAGCCATTTCGCTCATTTCAGTTCTCCACGGAGAATGGAACCAGCCAGCGGAACCACAGTGCTACCCCGCCGCCACCGCCAGACCCAGGCTGCCCTTGATCGCATCCACCTGCACCCTGAACTCCGCATCGCTCAGCACCGGCTCCACCCGCCCCAGCGGCACGTCCGTCAGCACCTCTACCCACGACGTGCACCCGCTGTACTCCGGCAGCCACGGCACCGTAACCGCCGCCTCCAGCCGGTACGCTCGCAGCAGCATCACCGACAGCGGCAGCATCGGCTTCCAGCGTAGCCGCGATTGCGCATAGTCCGTTGTCCAGATGTAATGGGGCGCCAGGTCGTCCACTCTGTCTTGTTCTTCCACCTCAAGCACCTCCTCGGCCACCGCGAAGTGCGCGAAGCTGATCTGCTTGTCGTCCCGAGGACGCTCCAGCAGGGACTCCAGCGCCGGCTGATGCTCAGCGCGCAGCAGGTCAGCCTTCTGGTGCTCGTAGGTCGGATACAGCAGGAACTCCCGGTGAATCATCCGGAAGTCCTTGCCGTCCTCGTGGATGCCCCCCTTCCGAAGCAAGAGTATCTGCTCGCCCCGGCCGATGGCTTCGCAGGTTATGGCCCATTCTTTAAGGGCCATCTGGCACTTTTCGGGAGTCGTCATTGCATCAATCCTCCGGGCCCTGACCTGTGGCGAGAGAATAAAGAAGGTATGAGAATGGTATCACAGGCCCGCGCGCCGACTACTTCCCCCGGTTGCAGAACTCCGAGTAGTCCGGCACGTCCTCGCCCAGCACGTACATCCAGTAGTAGGTACCCGTGTCTCCCATGTACTTGAACTGCTTTCGCACATCCTTCAGCACGGCGTAGAAGTCGTCGTGGGAGCGCAGGTAGTTAGTGATGCCGTCGTACTCCTCGTCCAGCTCGATCAGACGCTGAGCGTTATGGACCGTCGCAACGATCTTCCGTCGGTTGCGCACAATGGCTGTGTCGACGGCCAGCGCATCGACTTCCGGCTCGCCCATGGCGGCGACCGCATTGACGTCAAAGCTCTGGAACCCTGCCTGGAACCCCGGCCACTTGCTGGTCACTACTGACCACGACAGACCACTCTGAAACACCGCCTTGGTCATAACCTCAAGGTAGTCGTTCAGGCTCTGCGGTACGATCTGCTCCGGCGCTTCCGGGTGCGGTTGGGCTTCGGGATGGTCGTGCTGTGTGGTCATATGAAAGTCTGCCTCCGGTTCAGCATCTTCCTTAGATTGGCGGTGGTAACCTCCGCCACTTCCTCCACTGACACGCCCTTGACCTCTGCCAAACATTGCGCCACCTCCGCAACGTGCCGCGGCTCGGTCCAGTTGTGCCGGTACTTCTTGAAGGGTTGAGGGAAGGCGTCGGTCTCAAGCACGATGTTTTCCAGTGGGATCGCCCGCGCCGCCTCCTGTACCTCCGGCAGCCGGGTCAGCGGACGCGCCAGCGATATGTAGAAACCGCAGTCGATGGCCTCCCGCGCCGTTGCCTCGTCCGCCTGGAAGTAGTGCATCGCGCCACCCACGTCGCCCGCCGACTCCTCCAGCAGCACCTGGAAGGAGGCCGAATGCGCCTCCCGTGAGTGGAAAATGATCGGCAGGTCGAGGCTCTTTGCCAGCCGGATGTGCTGCCGGAACACCTGGTCCTGCACCGCATGGTCGGGCGACTCTGGCAGGTAGTCCAGCCCCACCTCGCTGATGCACACCACCTTCGGCAACTGCGCCAGCCGTTCCAGCTCCGCATACATCGCGTCGTCTACTAACTCATAGGCCTGGCAAGGATGAATCCCCACCCCCGCATAGAACGCGCCAAACTGCCCCGCCAACTCAATACAGGCCCGCGTAGACTCCAGCGTAGTCCCCGCCAGGATCACCGACGCAACCCCCACCTCCGCAGCCCGCTCCAGAAGCCCCGGCAGTTCCGCCGCATCATACTGGTCCAGGTGCGAATGGCAGTCCCCAAACAAAAGCGGCTCGTTCATTTCGTGGGCTCCATTGCCTTCATATTTCTGTTTCGGATGATAGCCACGGTGGGCGAGGGTGGTCAACTTGCGCCCTTCATTTCGCACGGGGTAGCTCAACGTTAGATCGTCGTTACTGCTGATTCCTGCGTTTGACTCGTCAAAATGAGGCGTGTAAGTTAAAATTCGCGTCTGATGAAAGTCCACTAATTCAACCTAATCCTCCACAAATGTGCAAATATGCAAGAAATAGCCAGTGTTAATCGATATTGTTCTATAGAAGGTATTGAATGCAACAAGCAGATACCCTTTATCGGCCGTGATTCGTTTTTCTTTGCTTATCCTTCGACCGAAAAATGGCGTGACTTTTCTCTACACTTGACAGGAGAGTTAGGCCAAAGCGGGATTAAGGTGGAACGGTGGGAGGACGTTATTAGGAACGATTTACTTTTCTCAAAAGTTTGCGAGGGGATTTACGGTCATGACTACCTTCTCGCAGAAGTAACCGAGCCTAATCCTAATGTCCTGCTTGAAGTCGGATACGCATTGGCAGTCGGCAGGTTGCCTATCCTTTTGCGAGACACAAATGTAATTCCATGGAACAGAACGCTCCTCACAACCTTGGAGAGCTGCTTCTATGACACGAGGACTTCCATACACCAATATATTTTGAACTTGCTCTCGGGAGAAAGATCAGTGCCCGAGCATCCGGATCGCAGATTGCCCTATTTGGAGCAGATGGGCATTTTCAATGACGCTGAAATTCCGAATACAGTGTTCCATCTTAAGCCAAAGTTGACTACCGACTGGATCAGCAAGATTGACAGAACTCTTGGGAGTGGGTTCTTTAAGCTAAGTAAGATGGACCCTAGTGATTCTGTGTACGATGAGTTCTATCCGCATGCCCGTGAAATACAGAGAGCATCACTGGTAATAGCTAGCCTTGTGAGCAAGCAAAACCAGAACTGGGAGGAGCATAACGCAAACGTAGCACTTCTGATTGGTTTTGCTATAGGTCTGGGCAAGCGGGTTTTGGTTTTACAGCAGGAACCAAAAACCCCCATTTTGGATTTGGGAAGTCTGTTTCGTCCTTTTGACTCTGAAAGTCAAGCCGTTCAGATTGTGCAAGGATGGATAGACCTACAGAGAAAAGCGTCGGAAAGTGAAATTATTGCATCTCGCAACCGAGCAAGGGTTCAACGCCAGATCAATCAGATTCGGAACCTTTATCTTGGTCATCCGGATGCGCTACAAGACACCGGTTTGCTGGATTATTTTGTTCCCACTAAGGAATATGAGGATGCGGTTGCTGGTCGGCGTTCGATATTCATCGGTAGGAGAGGCTCAGGTAAAAGTGCAAATTTTCAAGCTATTAAAGACAGCCTAAAGGAGAAATCAAATACGATCACGGTGGAGATAGCTCCGGACGACTTTGAACTTGAACAGATTTCGGAATTTTTAGACAGCGGGCAAGTATTAGCCAATCCTAAATTAGTGTATCAGAACACGTGGAATTACATTCTAATAACGGAGATGTTGAAGTCCTTAGCAGAACAAAGCGACCACCTCTACGCTCCACGAAATGATCAAGACAGTAACAATTTGTACCAATATTACGATGACAATCGTGCACTATTAGAACTTGACTTTGGTGCTAGAGTTATTTCAACGTTGGGCAGTTTTACGGCAAGTCTAATTCCTGGGAAGAGCTTTCTGAGCTTTCAGTCTCCTATAGACTCCCTTAGGGACTACAACATTAATCGGAGACTCAGAGATCTTGCTAAACGAGAAAATGCGACCTTTTTCATTGTTGTTGATGATTTAGACAAGCATTGGCGCTCAGATTCCCGGCCGTCTATTGATCTACTGTTGGGACTTATAGCCGAAGCATACAAGTTGCAATTGTTTTTCGAAGGAAACCTCCAAGTAGCGCTGTTTCTTAGGGAAGATATTTTCGACGTCTTGTCGCTATATGATGAAGACCTGCCAAAACGTGATTATCTTCGCATGGATTGGACTACCCAGAACCTAAAGCATTTAGTGGCGGAACGGCTTTCGGTAGGCATAGACTTAGAGAACGATGATGATGACCTAATTTGGTCCATGATCTTTCCTTACCAAGTCAATGAAAGCAGTTCGGCGAATTACATACTTTCTCACTGTCTGCCACGCCCAATGGATGTATTAGGCCTTTGCCAAGCAGCGATTGATCAAGCCCAAAGGAACGGACACAGCGAAGTTCATGAACAGGACATATTGGACGGTGAAGCGCTGTTCGCTGACAATTTTATTCGATCCATCGCCGCTGAATTTAAGGGCCTGTATCCAGCACTCGAAGAAGTGCTGCTGGAATTCGCCGGCGTTCCTAGCGTAATGCAGTGGGAGCAGTTTCGTCGATACGCGACCGTCGCCATTGCGAAAAATCAACCAGATTTCCTAGGTTGGGCGGAAGGCTCGCAGACGGACGAATTGTCGATGGCGGACGTGCTGTTTCAGATTGGAGTTATTGGGCTCGCTGCTGAACACCGGCATCGGCCTCATTATCGTAATGGCCGAACGTTCAGAGAAACCTGGAGACTAGTGTCTCCATCTCCCCTAGTGCACATTCATCCCGCCTTCCATAGAGTCCTAGATGTTACACACGCAGGAACGCGTGGCCCGATTTCCCGTCGCGCGCTTAAACCAACTGACCCACGTCAGCTAACTCTAGGAGACTTGCCCTAGTAGTCCATCAGTGTTGAATTAAGGGATAGAGGGACTTGAGCTTGATGCGCGCGTCCTGGGTGGTGAAACGCCAGTTGGCCCGAATTGCGTCGTGGTTCCGCTGCCCTTGCCAAGCCTTGGTTTCCTGCTTCAATGTCTGCTGGTCCGGTATCCGGCGGTCCAGACACTGGCGCGCCAGCACTCCCAGTTCTATCTCGGCCATGTTCAGCCAACTGCCGTGCTTGGGCGTGTAGTGGATTTCCAGCTTTTCGGCAATGCGTCTCGCCTCTGCAGGCTCGAAGGCCTCGTACAGGGACGAGAGGCGGTGGGTGTTCAGATTGTCCATCACCAAGACTATCCGGCCTTTGTCCGGGTAGTCCACATCCACCAGTTGTCGCACCACCCGGGCCCAGTCAGCCTTGGTTCGCTGGTCCGTCACCTCCACCCGCCGCCACCCCTCCAAGGGCGCGAACAGCATGAACAGGTTGCTCACCCCGTTGCGCTCGTATTCGTAATCGTAGGCCATGGCAGTCCCCGGACGCGGCGGCAAGGGGCTGCGGGTCTCCCTCACCTGTTGCTTGCTGGTCTCGTCCAGGCACACCAGCACCTCGTTGTCCTCGAACTGACGGTGATACACCTCCAGCACGTCCTCCATGGCACAGACGAACTCGGCATTGGCCTTGGGCGGGATGCACCAGCACTCCTTCAGCCAAGGCTTGAGTTCGTTTTTTTCAGCGTTTGGCGCACCGTCTCGGGGCTGATGCTGTCCACTATCTCACATTGCACCAGCCGGTCAGCCAGCAGTTGCAGCGTCCAACCGGCACGGCCCTCCGGCGGTTCGCTACAAGCGAGGTGAGTCAGGTGGGCCTCTCCTTGGCCGTCCAGCTTCCTCGGGCGGCGGTTGACCTGCTCCCTGCGTCCCAAGGCTGCCTCCACTCCCTCCTCAACACAGCGGCGGCGCACCCGTCCCACCGTGGCGTCCCCCACCCTCAGGACCCGGGCTATTTCCTCGTCCTTCATCGCCCCGCGCTCTTGATTTTCATCGCTGAGCAGCATAATGCGGGCGTGGGTCTGTTTATATGCTGCCGTCCGTCCCCGGGACACCAGTCCCTTCAGTTCCTGTTGCTCCTCTACACTCAGACTGACCCGGTACCTCTTCGCTGGCATCCCCATCCTCCCAACATCACCTTAGCTTTTGACGTGTCCCGGCAATACCACAGCTAATTATCTATCAATCCTACGCTGTTGCACTACTAGCCTCCCGTTAATTTCTTGTGATCACCTTCATTCCCTAGCGGTTTGAGAAGCAGCGCCAAATGTCTCGCTGGTGATGTACGCTTGTGGCAATGCTGGCTTTCTGGCCGCCTCCCAATCTCTTTCTGGCCCCCTCTGAACCTCGTTGACACCCCCACACGCCGGTGCTAGCATAATTGTTGACCTGCAACCACAACAATGTTAGCCTTCCCGCTGGCCGCCAAAGGCGCAATGGCCGGCGACCGGACTAATGCACTGGCCCGGCGCCACATTCCCGCACCCGACAGGAGCAGACAATGACCACGCCCAGGGTCATCTCCCGCGACACCACCGCCACCGAGCTGGACTCCGACTACAAGTGGGGGTTCACCATTGACATCGGCTCCGACCTGTCCCCCAAGGGCCTCAGCGAGGATGTCGTTCGTCTCATCTCGGCCAAGAAGGAAGAGCCCGAGTGGATGCTGGAGTGGCGCCTAAAGGCCTATCGCCACTGGGAACGGCTCAAGTACGAGGAGCCGGCCTGGGCCAACATCCACCACGACCCCATCGACTACCAGGACATCTACTACTACGCCGCGCCACAGTCCAAGGACGCCGCACCCAAGAGCCTCGACGAGGTGGACCCTGAGGTGCTGGAAGCCTTCGAAAAGCTGGGAATCCCCCTCCAGGAACGGGAGCGGCTGGCCGGCGTGGCGGTGGACGCCGTGCTCGACAGCGTCTCCGTCGCCACCACTTATAAGGACATGCTGGAGAAAGAAGGCATCATCTTCTGCTCCATGAGCGAGGCGGTAAAGGAACACCCGGAGCTGGTACAGAAGTATCTCGGCTCCGTGGTGCCCTACACCGACAACTTCTTCGCCACCCTGAACGCGGCGGTATTTAGCGACGGCTCCTTCGCCTACATCCCCAAGGGCACCCGCTGCCCCATAGAGCTAATGACTTATTTCCGCATCAACCAGGCCGACTCCGGCCAGTTCGAGCGGACGCTCATCGTTTGCGAGGAGGGCGCCTACGTCAGCTACCTCGAAGGCTGCACAGCCCCTGCCCGCAAGGTTCACCAGTTGCACGCTGCAGTGGTGGAGCTCGTGGCGCTGGACGACGCCGAAATCAAGTACTCGACGCTCCAGAACTGGTTCCCCGGCGATAAGGATGGTAACGGCGGCGTCTACAATTTCGTAACGAAGCGCGGTCTCGCCAGAGGGCGCAACTCCAAGATCTCTTGGACCCAGGTGGAGACCGGCTCGGCCATAACCTGGAAGTACCCCAGCGTCATCCTGCAGGGCGACAACTCCACCGGGGAGTTCTACTCGGTGGCTCTCGTCAACAACTACCAGCAGGCCGACACCGGCACCAAGATGGTCCACCTGGGCAAGAATACCAAGAGCACCATCGTCGCCAAGGGCATCTCCGCGGGAAAGGGCAACGCCACCTACCGCGGCTTGGTCAAAATGATGCCCACCGCCGACGGCGCCAAGAACTTCACCCAGTGCGACTCCCTGCTCATAGGTGACCAGTGCGGCGCCCACACCGTCCCGTACATCGAGGTCAAGAACCCCACGGCCCAGCTCGAGCACGAGGCGTCCACATCGAAGGTCAGCGACGACCAGCTCTTCTACTGCCAGCAGCGCGGCATGTCTGTCGAGGACGCCCACTTCATGATCGTCAACGGCTTCTGCCGCGGCATCTTCCAGGAACTACCCTTCGAGTTCGCCATGGAAGCCTCCCAGCTCCTGAAGGTAAGCCTCGAAGGCACGGTGGGGTAGGGGCGAACGGGCCGGGAATGGAGTGCCAGATACGTTGCACACTTACCGGGGCAATGTAAATGAGGACGGCGCCATCAGGTTGCAGGAGGAGGTAGACCTGCCGACGAGTGGTGAAGTCCTGGACAAGGACGCTTTCATTTCGTTGATGATGTCGACCGGCACCGCGGGTTACTCAGAAGAACGACTCCGGGCAGAGATGGAAGAGGATGAATTTTGGCCCTCCCACTTGAAGAATCTGCCGTCGTTGTAGCGTTTTCCTTTCTCTAACTTGACCCGGTCAACAATTCGTCCAACCTGGATATTAGCCGACACAGGCCTGGGCGACTGGATTTTGGGACAGATTACAACCAATGCTGAAATAGACAGTTTGGCCATAGAACTGACGAACGACAGCCCTACCAAAGGCTCCTTGCACGCCGTTAAGTTACTTCCGATCCAACAAGCTGTTCACCGGAAATGGGAGCCTGATAACCAGAACACTAGCCAGACTGAAACCCGAAATATTCAACCGTCTGCTCGACTCAACAATGGACATCCTAAACCATAACCGGATGAGACGATGACCAACAACAACCCCCTGCTCTCCGTCCGAGGCCTCTGCGCCTCTGCGGGCGACTTGGAAATCCTGAACGGTGTCGACCTCGAGGTCTACGCCGGCGAAGTCCACGCCATCATGGGCCCCAACGGCTCCGGCAAGAGCACTCTCGCTAACGTTCTGGCGGGCCGCCCGGACTACACCGTTACCGCCGGCAAGGCCATCTACGACGGTGAGGACCTCCTGGCCCTCGAACCTGAAATCCGCGCCCGCATGGGCGTGTTCCTCGCCTTCCAGTACCCCGTCGAGCTTCCCGGCGTACGCGCTTGGCAGTTCCTCAAGGCGGGCGTCGACGCCCGCCGCGTCCACAATGGCGAAGAGGAACTCTCGGCCCGAGAGTTCCAGCGCCTCCTCGACCAGAAGGTCAAGGCAGTCGAGATCGACCCCGAACTGGTCCGCCGCTCCGTCAACGAGGGTTTCTCCGGCGGCGAAAAAAAGCGCAACGAGATCCTCCAGATGGCAGTACTCGAACCCAAGCTGGCCCTGCTGGACGAGACTGATTCCGGCCTCGATATCGACGCCCTGCGCATCGTTTCCGACGGCGTTAACCGGCTGCGGACCGAAGACAACGCCATGGTCCTTGTCACCCACTACCAGCGAATGCTCGACTACGTCCGCCCCGACAGGGTTCACGTCCTGGTCGACGGCCGAATAGTCCGCTCCGGCGGCCCCGAGCTCGCCCTGGAACTGGAGGAAAAGGGCTACGACTGGATCCGGGAGGAAGTCGGGTCCAGCGAGTAATAGCTTGACCGATTGCTGAGAGAAATGACTACCAGAACCATCAGCAACCATCGTTACCACGAAGACCACCTTGTCCTCGCCGCCGCCAGCAACGGCCCGGCGTGGCTCGACGATCTGCGCGCCGCTGGCTGGGAGCGTTTCAGCGAGATCGGCCTGCCCACGGCCCGACGCGGCAACGAGCGCTGGAAGTATACCGCCGTCGCCCCCATCGCCCGCGTCGGATTCGCCTATCCTTTAATGAATGCGGAGCGCAAGGAGGACGCAGAGCTTGACTTTGGATTCTCCGCTATCTCCGCGGCTTCCTCCTTCCACGAAAACGAATCGGAAGTCCGGGAGCACTTGGGGAGCCTGGCTCCCCTGGAGGATGACGGCTTCACCGCGCTTAATACCGCGTTCCTGCGAGACGTCGCCGTCGTCCGCATCCCTGACGGCACCGGTGAGCCGGTAGCCGTTTGCGTCAACCACGGCGGCTTCCCCGGCCTGGATGAGCAGAACGGCGAGCAGCAGTATGCGCGCCACCCCCGTACACTGATCCTGGCCGGGCGCAATACCAACCTGACTGTGATAGAGGCGTACAGCGGCCCCAGTGGCCCTCGCTACTTCACCAACGCCGTAACCGAGATCGTCGTCGGCGAGGGCGCTCAGGTAGACCACTACCGCCTGCTCGACGAGAACCCCGCCGCCTTCCACGTGGGCACCACCCGTGTGCATCAGGAGCGCGATAGCAGTTTCAGCTCCGCCTCCTTCGCCCTCGGCACCGCCTTGGCCCGCAATGACTTCGCCGTGACGCTGGACGGCCCCGGCGCCTACTGCTCCCTCAACGGGCTCTACTACACTGGTCAGGGCCAGCACATCGACAATCTCATCAGCATCGACCACGCCCAGCCCCGCTGCACCAGCCGCCTCAACTACAAGGGCATTCTCGACGGCAACTCCCGCGCCGTCTTCGGTGGCGAGGTCATGGTCCGCCGTAACGCCCAGAAGAGCGACGCCCAGCAGACCGACAAGAACCTGCTGCTGTCCGAGGACGCCGAGGTCGATAGCAAACCCAGCCTCCTGATCTACGCCGACGACGTCCAGTGCGGCCACGGAGCAACTGCCGGCCAGATTGACGCCCAGACGCTTTTCTACCTGCGCAGCCGGGGCCTTGACCTCGAAACGGCCAGCCGCATGCTGGTTCAGGCCTTCGCCCGCGAAATCGTCGACAAGGTCAAGCCCGAAGCCCTGCGCAATTACCTGGAATCCCTGTTCGACCGTTCCATCGCCGTCAAGAGCCTGCCGGTCGCCTTCGTGTAGGGCCGAATCGGCAGGTCTAGGAGAGAACTCAAATGCCCACGGGTTTCGATGTGAAAAAAGTCCGGGCCGATTTCCCGATCCTGCAACAGCAGGTCAACGGCAACCCTCTTGTCTACCTCGACAATGGGGCCACGTCCCAGAAGCCGCAGGTGGTCATTGACGAGCTGGTGCGCTACTACAGCACCGAGAACGCCAACGTGCATCGTGGCGTCCACACCCTCAGCCAGAATGCCACCGAGGACTATGAGGGATCCCGCGCCAAGGTCAAGCGCCTGCTCAACGCCGTCGACGACCACGAGATAATCTTCACCCGCGGCACCACCGACAGCATCAATATCGTCGCCCAGTCTTTCGGGAAACAGAACCTCGGCCCCGGCGACGAGGTCATCGTCTCCAACATGGAGCATCACTCCAACATCGTCCCTTGGCAGATGCTCCGCGAGGAAAAGGGCGTCGTCCTGAAGGTCGTCCCCATTGACGACTCCGGCGAGCTGCTGATGGACGAATACGAGCGGATGCTCTCGCCTCGCACCAAGCTCGTCTCGATCACCCACGTGGCCAACGCCCTCGGCACCATCCTGCCAGTGGAGCAGATCATCGGCATGGCCCACGACCGGGGTGTGCCGGTTATGCTCGACGGCGCCCAGGCCGTCCCCCACATGGCCGTCGACGTGCAGAAGCTCGACTGCGATTTCTACGTTTTCTCCGGCCACAAGATATTCGGTCCCACCGGCATCGGCGTCCTGTACGGCAAGGCCGAATTGCTGGAGGCCATGCCTCCCGTCCAGGGTGGCGGCGACATGATCAAGTCGGTCACTTTCGAAAACACCATCTACAACGACCTGCCCTACAAGTTCGAAGCCGGTACACCCAACATCGCCGGAGCCATCGGCCTCGGCGCCGCCATCGACTACGTGCAGTCCGTCGGCTACGAGTCTTTCGCCGCCTACGAGGACGAGTTGCTCGACTACGGCACGAAGGCCCTGGAACAGATCGGCGGCCTGCGCATCATCGGCACATCGCCCCGCAAGGCCGGCATCCTGTCCTTCGTAATGGAGGACATCCACCCCCACGACATCGGCACCATCCTCGACGCCGAGGGTGTCGCTGTTCGCACCGGCCACCACTGCGCCCAGCCCGTGATGCAGCGCTTCCAGATTCCCGCCACGGTGCGCGCTTCCATGGCCATGTACAATACAAGAGAAGATATAGACGCCCTCGTCCGGGCCATTGACAGAGTCATCGAGGTGTTCAGCTAATGTCGGGACTCAGCGACCTTTACCAGGAAATTCTGCTGGAGCACAACAGCAAGCCTCGCAACTTCCGTAAGGTGGAAGACGCCAGTTCAACCGCCGAGGGCTACAATCCCCTCTGCGGCGACCAGATAACCCTTTACCTAAAGGTTGTGGACGACAAGGTTGAGGACGTGGGGTTCCAGGGTGTCGGCTGCGCCATCTCCCGCGCTTCGGCGTCCATGATGACCCAGAGCATCAAGGGCAGGAGCCTCGACGAAGCACACGGTATATTCGACGCCTTTCACAGCATGATCATTCACCCCAACGAGGAACCCGATTACGACACACTCGGCGACCTCGAGACTCTCGCAGGCATCAATGAGTACCCCACTCGAATCAAGTGCGCCATCTTGGCCTGGCACACTATGCGTTCCGCCCTGGCCGGCGAGGGCGACTCGGTCACCACGGAGTAGCCGGAAACCCGTTCCAGTCCTCCGTTACGCCATATTCCGGTGCCCATATCCCCGGCGGCAATGCAAAATCGTAACCACCAAACCGTAACCACCAAGTGGAGACGTCACTCTCCGCCTACAGTGCAATCAGGATCAGGCTGATTGATTACTGGATGAGACCGGCCTAGCAAGAATTATGACCCAGATACCCGGCCCAGCATTCGACGGCCTCTACGGCCAGATGATCATGGATCACTACCGTACGCCGCGGAACCGCACGCCGCTGCCCGCGAGCACTCTGACCGCCTACGAGCTGAACCCCTTCTGCGGCGATCTCATAGACCTCCACCTGCACTTCGACGCCGACGGCGCCGTGGATGCCGTCTATGCCAATAGCGAGGGCTGCTCCATCATCCAGGCCTCCGCCTCCATGATGTCCGAGGCCGTCCAGGGCAAGACACAGGACCAGATCGCCGGACTCTCCACCCGTTTCAAGGCCTTTCTCCGGGACCGCGCCACCGACCCCTCCGC
This sequence comes from Dehalococcoidia bacterium, assembly GCA_965262865.1. GTDB lineage: Bacteria > Chloroflexota > Dehalococcoidia > Lucifugimonadales > UBA3495 > VXOI01. Next base: position 1,562,525 of record OZ253565.1, on the reverse strand, counting down.
AGAGCCACCTCCCGACCTCGGCGGCCTCGGAGCCCTAGGCGTGGTCCGGCAGTACCCCGTCCGCATCAAGTGTGCCCTCCTCCCTTGGACCGCCCTTGAGGAAGCCATCCGGGGTCGGTGAGTTATCGAAATTCGAAAGGTCGTCAGAGCCCAGTAAACCAGTCCCGTTCAAGGCGACAGATCGCGAAATCAGCATCTCAGAGCGATCGCGTCTAAACAATTCCGTAGGCGGTCATACCGTCATAACCGCGAAGGTCGCAGACTAACTGTGCAGTCGGGGCGGGAATTCAACGGCCGCAGAATCCAGCGTATGTGCCGTTCAGATACCATCTCTTCTTAGAGGGCATTTAACAAATTTCCTCTCCCGGAAGGGAGAGGGTTAGGGCGAGGGCGTTCCCCCGCTTTCTCAGGCATGCCGGGTGATGTCCTGGCCTCTTGGTGGTTGGCAAAAGAGCTTTTGTCTCACACTTCCTTAGGGCCACCGGGGAGTCGTTAGCGAAGGAGCCTTGGATTCCGGCATTGGTGGGTATGACAGTCTGTGTCAGGGACTGCTCCAGCTAAAACGGAATCTCCCAGACATACAGCAATCCGAACAATGCCCCTCGCTCTACCCTATAATGGTCATACGGGCCATCCAGCAGATCCGCCCTGGGGGAGCGATGACTAGCAAATTGACCCCGCAACAAAAGAGCCCTGAAACACTGGAAGAGTTCCCCCACTTCCCTCCCAGGGACGACATGCAGAACTCCATCTACCTGGACCGACCCGCCCACCAGGCGGCCCTGGAAGCACATTTCGGCAACCACGACACAATCATCGTGCTGAGCGAAATACCGGTGCGGTGGACTCCCAGCCAGCAGGAAGGCCACCGCATACCCGACCTGCTCGTCGCCTTCAACGTAGACCGGACGCTGGCAGTCGATCAGAATGGGTACTCCATACGGGATCAAGGGAAGCCGCCCGACCTCGTGCTGGAGGTGGCCTCTGCAAGTACCGGTGGTGACGACATCGGCGATAAGCGACGCGACTACGCCAACTTCGGCATACCTGAATACTGGCGTTTCGACCCCACAGGCGGTGTACGCCACGACGCGCCAATTGCCGGCGACATTCTCTTGGATGACGGATACCATTCCATACAGGTCCTCGAAGTCGGGCCTCAACACCTTCACGGGCACAGCGAGGTCCTCAACCTCGACCTCTGTTGGCACCACGGCCAACTGCGCTGGTACGACCCGGCCGTACAGGCCCACCTGATGACCTTTGCCGAGGAGCGCGAAGCCCGTATCGCCGAGCGCGAAGCCCGTATCGCCGAGCGCGAAGCCCGCATCGTCGAGCGCGAAGCCCGCATTGCCGAGCGCGAAGCCCGCATCGCCGCCGAAGCTCGCGTCAGAGAACTGGAGGCAGAACTCGAAAGGCGTCGGCAAGGCTGAGCGACGTCAGGCACGCTGCTCTGCACACAAAACCACCCTGCTGCAAAATGTCTTGAGCACTACCCGAGCCACCTGCTGACCCGTTTATAAATCTGCTGATTCTTCAGGGCGACCGCATTTCCAGTCTCGCACCTCCGTCGTTCCCACAGAAGCAGGAATCAAACGCTAGGAACGGGAATTGCAGGAGAGGAAGGAAGAACAGACAATTCCCCTGTTTGATTCCTGCCTTATCGGATTTGACGTCGAAAACCGCAAAACCTCGCTGTTCAAACATTGATGTTGACACTAACGAGTTGAATAAATATAATCCCCAATATAGATTCACTTTCGAATCTTCCCCCCCTCGCGTTGCCTTTGCGGTTCCCATTGTTCGCAATCGCACCCCCCAATGGCGGCGCCCGTTCGACCCGCATTTCCACAACCATCGTTGCGCGGATAAATGCCAACAAAGTTCATCTTCGTCACCGGCGGCGTCGTTAGCTCACTGGGCAAGGGTATCTGTGTCGCTTCCGTCGGCCGCATCCTGAAAAGCCGTGGCCTTAGCGTTTCGGTGCTAAAGCTCGACCCCTACCTGAACGTCGACCCAGGCACCATGTCGCCTTACCAGCACGGCGAGGTCTTCGTCACCCACGACGGCGGTGAGACCGACCTCGACCTCGGCCACTATGAGCGTTTCATCGACCTCGAGCTCACCCGAAGCTCCAACCTGACTGCCGGCGACATCTACATGAACCTCATCGCCAAGGAACGCCGCGGCGACTTCCTCGGCGGGACCATACAGTCCGTGCCACACGTCACCAACGACATAAAAGAACGCATCCTCCGGCTCGCAGACGAGTCCCGGGCGGAGGTTATTGTCGTCGAAGTCGGCGGCACCGTCGGCGACATCGAGGGCCTGCCCTTCTTGGAGGCCATCCGGCAGATGCGCAACCAGGTCGGCCGCGATAACGTCTACTACATCCACCTGACTCTCCTCCCCTACCTCTCCGCAGCCAAGGAACTCAAAACCAAGCCCACCCAGCACAGCGTCAAGGAACTCCGCTCCATCGGCATCCAGCCCGACGCCATCATCTGCCGCAGCGACCATCCAGTTCCCCCCGGTATCTGCGAGAAAATCTCCTCCTTCTGCGATGTGCCCAGCGAAGCAGTTATCCCGCTGGAAACCGTCCACAACGTATACAGCGTGCCATTGGTGCTGGAGGAAGCGGGGCTGGGCGACATCATGCTGGAGACCCTTGGACTTAGCGGCTACAGTCGCCGCCTCGAAGAATGGCGCCAGATGGTCGAGATGATGGACAGGCCCAAGGAGCCTCTCCCCATCGCCCTCGTCGGCAAGTACGTCGAATACCAGGACTCCTACCTCTCCGTCCGCGAGGCTCTGCGACACGCCGGCTTCAGCCACACCCGCGACGTCGAGCTCCAGTGGGTCCACTCCGAGGACATTGAAAAGTACGGCCCCGACGACCTGCTGCGCAACGCCTGTGGCATCGTCGTGCCCGGCGGCTTCGGCACCCGCGGCGTCGAGGGCATGGTCGAAACCGTGCGCTACGCCCGTGAGCACAAAGTGCCATACCTCGGCCTCTGCCTCGGCCTTCAGGTCATGGTCATCGACTGGGCCCGCAGCATCCTGGGCTTGGAGAGCGCCAACTCCGAGGAGCTGCAGCCCGACACCGAGCACCCCGTCGTCCACATCATGCCCGAGCAGGAGGCCATCACCTCCAAGGGTGGCACCATGCGCCTCGGCAGCTACCCATGCCGGCCTCAGGCCCGCACCTTGACCGGCGAGGCCTACGCCGAGAGCGAGGTCATGGAACGCCATCGCCACAGGTTCGAGCTGAATAACGCCTACCGCGAGCGCCTCGAAGAGTCCGGCTTTATCACCGCCGGCCTCTCCCCCGACGGCCAGCTCGTCGAGGCCGGCGAGGTCCGCGGCCACCCGTTCATGGTCGGCGTGCAGTACCACCCCGAGTTCAAGTCTCGCCCCAACCGGCCCCACCCGCTCTTTGTGAGGTTCATCCGAGAGGCCACCAGGACCATCCGCGAAGGTAGCCAGCCTCCCCTCCCGCTGGATTGAAGAGCAAAGCATCCGGATCAGATACAAGAGGATCAGACACAAGCAAGAGAACTGCCAGCCCGCACTGATTGCCATTCCCACTCACCTCGTCATTCCTGCGAGGCAAGTCCTCGCGGTGGCGGGATGCGGAAATCCAGAACAATTCACAGCTGAAGCCAACTAACCCGAACTATCCGATCTAACTTAGGAAACAGGGCACAATGAAGCTCTTTCTCGACACTGCCAACATCAGCGAAATCCGCGACGGCGCCCGCCTCGGCGTCATCAGCGGCGTGACCACCAACCCGTCCCTCGCTGCCTCCGCTGGCATCGGCAACCGCGAAGCCTACCGCTCCGCCGTCGCCGAGATCGCCGACCTCGTCCATGGCCCCATCTCCGTCGAGGTCGTCTCCACCGACACCCAGGGCATGGTCGACGAGGGCCGCGACATCGCCAACTGGATCCCCAATCCCTGGGTCAAGATCCCCAGCACCATCGAGGGCTTCGAAGCCATCGCTACCCTCAGCTCCGAGGGCATCCGCGTCAACCAGACCCTCTGCTTCTCCGTCAACCAGGCCCTCCTCGGCGCACAGGCCGGCGCCACCGTCGTCTCCCCCTTCATCGGCCGCCTCGACGACATCGGCCACGACGGCATCGCCCTCATACAGGACATCGCCACCCTTTTCCGCAACGCCGGCATCCCAACCCAGGTCATGGCCGCTAGCGTCCGCCACCCCCTCCACTGCATCCAGGCCGCCTCCGCAGGCGCCCACATCGCCACCATCCCCTACAAGACTCTCCTGCAAATGGCAAATCATCCCCTGACCGACGCCGGGCTGGCCCGGTTCATCGCAGATTGGCAAAAGGCAGGCCAGGGTTAATCCCGGCCAGGTGTAATGATGCAAGACGAACAAGCTATCACCAACGCTCCCCCCGAAGGCGACTCCCAACCCAAACGGCCCGCACCGCGCGCCCGAAGCCGGCCCCCAAGGCCCGCTCCTCCCGCCGCCGACGCCGGCCACACCAACCAGAAAGAGGTGAACATGGTGGCTACCCGTATTGCCCTGGACGTTGTTGAGCTCGGCTCCAAGTCCAAGGAAGAACTCCTCGCCCTCGCGCCGTCCGTCGGCCTGAGCGACGGCAACGCCCTCGGTAACCTCCACCGCGAGGACCTCCTCGGCCGCCTCTTCCAGGTCGCCTCCGCCCAGCAGTCCCTCGTTGCCACCGGTATCCTCGAGATCCTCGACGAAGGCTACGGCTTCCTCCGTCAGGTCTCCATCCACCGCTCCGGCGACGTCTACATCTCCCAGTCCCAGATCCGCAGGTTCGGCCTCCGCACCGGCGACACCGTGACCGGCCAGGTCCGCCCTCCCAAGGAAGGCGAGCGCTACTTCGGCCTCGTCCGCGTCGAGAAGATCAACGGCCTCGACACCGATAAGGTCCACGGCCGCTCCCGGGCTGTTTTCGAGCACCTCACTCCCATCTTCCCCGAACACCAGGTCGTCCTCGAAACCCAGTCCAGCGAGCTCTCCACCCGCATGGTCGACCTCTTCGCCCCCATCGGCCTCGGCCAGCGCGGCCTCATCGTCAGCCCCCCCAAGGCCGGCAAGACCACCATGCTCAAGCAGATCGCCCACGGCGTCGTCACCAATTTCCCCGAAGCCATCCTCATGGTCGCCCTCATCGGCGAGCGCCCCGAGGAAGTGACCGACATGCGCCGCTCCATCAAGGGCGACGTCTTCGCCTCCACTTTCGACGAGAACGTCGAAGACCAGTGCCGCGTCGCCGAGCTCTGCCTCGACCGCGCCAAGCGCCTCGTCGAGCTCGGTAACGACGTCGTTATCCTCCTCGACTCCATCACCCGCCTCACCCGCGCCTATAACCTCGCCGTACCCACCAGCGGCCGCACCCTCTCCGGCGGCATCGACCCCATCGCCCTCTACCCCCCCAAGAAGTTCTTCGGCGGCGCTCGCAACATCGAGGAAGGCGGCTCCCTCACCATCATCGCCACCTGCATCGTCGACACCGGCTCCCGCATGGACGAGGTTATCTACGAAGAGTTCAAGGGCACCGGCAATATGGAACTCCACCTCGACCGCAAGCTCGCCGAGCGTCGCTACTTCCCCGCCATCGACATCGTGCGCTCCGGCACCCGACGCGAAGAGCTCATCTACTCCCCCGAAGCCCTGAAACAGGTCGTCCTCCTCCGCCGCATGATCGGCATGCTCTCCGACAACCCAGGCAGCGGCGGCGGCGGCAACGCCACCGAAAGAGTCCTCGACCGCCTATCCAAAACAGCCAACAACCGCGAGTTCCTAAAAACCCTATCCACCGCCGGCGCCACCTGACCACCCAAATCCCCTCTCCCCAGCAACCCCCCAGCGCAACGCAGAGACCGTACCCCAACAAAATCCCCTCTCCCTAGAGGGAGAGGGCAAGGGAGAGGGTGAACCCCCACCCACCAAAACCCTGAAAAGCACCAACCAACACCCGTCCCAAGTCACCAACGAGCGTCCCAAGCCCCGGAAGCAAAATCCCCTCTCCCTAGAGGGAGAGGGCTAGGGAGAGGGTGAAAGCCCACCAACCAACACCCCAAAAGCACCCAACCACCCCCAACCCAAAAAAAGAGCAACCATGCGCCAACCCCCCCAATCCACCGCCAACGCCCGCCTCCTCCGCCACCACCCCACCGACGCCGAACAAACCCTCTGGTACCTCCTCCGACGTCGCTACCTCCATCCCCACTACTTCCGCCGCCAATCACCCATAGGCCCCTACATCGCCGACTTCGTATGCCACCAAAAACGGCTAATAATAGAACTCGACGGCGGACACCACCAGCTACAGCAAGCCCAAGACGCCCAACGCACCAAATGGCTAGAATCCAGAGGCTACCAAGTAATCCGATTCTGGAACAACGAACTAAAAGAAGACCCCGACGCAGTCCTACAAGCAATCCTAATAGCCCTGGAATCCCCAAACCCAAAAACCAAAGACCCAGCGCGAGGGCGAAAGCCCCGAAACCCCCACAACCAAAATCCCCTCTCCCTAGAGGGAGAGGGCTAGGGAGAGGGTGAACGCCCCCAGCCCAAAACCCAAACAGAAACCCAACCCACCAACCCCCCAACCCCTTGGCAAACCACCCACCCTCAAGTAACATCAATACATGCCCAATCAGAACATAGATTCGCCAACCCAAACGCCCCCAATAACCCCATGGGACCAAATGGGACGAAATGGGGCCGAATCCAAAAAACCTCCCGCCAACCACCCAAGTCGTATCTGGACAGCGCAAAAAAACAGCCAAAACGGGACAAAATGGGAAATTACGGGAAATCGCAACCCCCCAACCAGCCCAAACGTTCCCACCAAAATCCCCTCTCCCTAGAAGGAAAGTGCCAGGGAGCAGAACGAACCGCGCGCACCCAACCAAAATCCCCTCTCCCTAGAGGGAGAGGGCTAGGGAGAGGGTGAACCCCCAAACCCCAACAACGCCAAAAATCTCTAAACAAATCTCAAAATCCCTTGACGTACCGTAACGAGCGCGTAATACTGCCATTGCTACTATTACGTCGCATATCGCAACATCCGCCGGCATCGCCCGGCCATCCACAGTTCGTGAGGAGGACGGGCCAATGTAATACTCCCCCCGCCAGGGGCGGGAAATCCAGGACCCTTTGACTTTCCGTCATCCCCCAGCCCACGCCTCCGCGAGGGCGACTGCGGGGATTCCCAACCGCCGGCAGGCACCCGCACCCACGCGGTACAAGGGGACCCAGGTGGCCCCACCTCCGCTACAGGTCGGCCAGGCCAATGCCCGGCAACCTCAGGCCCCACCGGTACAAAGGGGACCCAAGTGGCCCCACCACCGGCAGAGCCTGAACCAAAAGCCTGCCCCCGGCTTGAAACGGGGGAATATCCCCGGCCCGACCGGGGACAACAGGCCCCAACGGCGCAAGGGGACCCACGTGGCCCCGCCTGCCGCATACGGCCTGACCGAAAGGAGAAATTCACAAATGAATAGTCTAAACCAAAGCCAAGGTGGGATGTGCATTTGCCTGAGGCGAGGAATCGTGCTGGGAATTCGGCAGCAGTGCTTCGGCCCGTGACTGCAGTACCGTCCGGCAGCGGCGCCTCACCTCGTCTCTCCGGCTGGCCAGCCCGGCCAGGAAGTTGCCGACCCTTTCCTGCACCGCCGCCCTGCTGCCCAGGCAGAGATTGCCCGTCGCCTCCTCTCTCGCCCAGCCCCAGACCGCCTCATCGGAGTTGAAGTCCGGGCTGTACCCCGGCAGGTTCACCAACCGCAGGTCAAGTCCGGGCGTCCGCAGATATTCCCGCACCGCCTCGCCACGATGGGCCGGCGCGTTGTCCCAGATGACCCGCATCGGCTCTGGATGTTTTTCCCTCAGTTGCTTCAGGAAGGCAACCGAGGTCCCGCTGTTGCTGTTGCCCTCCAGTTCCATCCATTCCACCTCACCCGTCTCCAGGCACACCGCCGAATAGTAGTTGGCCTTCTCCCCATACCGCGGGCTGGTCGAGTCCACCAAAGCAGGCTGGCCCTTCAGCACCCACTTGCCCCGCAGTTCCGCGTCCGCCCGGAAGTGGGCCTCGTCGGCAAAGAATATCCTGGCTTCAGTCCGTTGGGCCTCCTCCCTCAGGACGGCGTACTCCGCCACGAAAGCCTCCCGCTTGGCCTCATCAGCCTTGAGCAACCGCTTCTTGGGCCGCTTGAAGGCAAATCCCAAGCGGTGCATCCAGTTCAGGCAACTGCTGCGGCTCAACTCAATGCCGAGGCGCTCCGAGGCAAACCGCCGCACCACCTTCCAATACCAGTTGGCCATACCGATGCCCGACGAAGCGGGAGGCTGTTGCACCGCCTCTTTCAATTCCTCCTGCTGCGCTTGGTCAAGGGCGGGGGGGAACCACCGGTCTGCTCGAATATCAGGGCTGCAGGCCCTCCCTCGCCGAAGGCCGACGCCCATCGGCCAATAGTGTGTGGGTCCCTTTCCAGAGTCTCCGCCGTGGCCGCTGCCGTCCAGCCCTGGGCCAGCAGCAGCACGGCGTACCACCTCTCCCGCTCCCTGGGCGTCGGCGCCAGGATCATCCGCTGTCGCAAGTCCTTGACTTCCATCCGCCACTGTTCCAGACACCGGTCTATCTCCCTCACGCCCATCACCAACCCCTCGTAACTCCCGAGACCAGCTAACCCAGTTCCTTCACAAATTTACCCTGTGCAACTGCGTATTTCACCTTGGCTTTAGTTTAGTTGGCAAATCCACAGGGATTGCCCTTTTACTGGCGGCCGGTATCCTCGCCGCCCTCTTCGCCATGGGCGTGTTCGGCGCCACGAGCGTCAGCGCCGAAGTGAGTGAAGGCGCGACCCTCGAAGTGAGTGACAACCTCCCCGGTGCCGAAGATGTCACCATGACCGTAACGTTCCAGGTCGATACAGTCCCGACGGATGGCGTCGAAAGCATCACTGTAACATTGCCCAGTGAATTCGAACAGGCTACTGATGCGGACGCGTCCGCCACACAGGATGGCGATACGATAAGGGGCGTAAATCTCAGCGGTGACGTAGCCACGATAGCCTTTAACATGGTCACTGATGACGACGAGGACGGCGTTGACTACCTCGACGCCCCAGCGGCCGGAGTGGACATTGTTCTCAAGATAACCGGATTGACCAATCCGACAGCGGCTGAAGTAGCGGCTGTTGATGGAGACGGCGATCCGACACTTGGACCAGTCATTATCTTACAGGGCGTTGCGGGCGATGATAACGTAGCAAGGGAAGTCGCGCACGGCATCAGTGCCAGCGGCGGTACGCTTGCCCTCTCCTCCGCCACCGCCGGCGCTGCTGTGCAGGTGGTCGTCAATGCTTGGGCTGTGGCCTCGAAGAACAGCGCCAACGACATCACTGTCAACTTGGCGAATTTCGGCGTACCGTCATCTATTACCGAGCGTTCCATCATCATCGAGGATGTTGATGAGGATACCGGTCAGGGAACCGAAGAAGGCGAGGACCCCCAATACGTCGGTGAACCGGGGTCCATTGTGGTCAGCGGCACCAAGGTGACCTTGGCCCTTTTTGCCAGATTCCCTGGTGCTGATGGAGCTGCCGGAACTTCGCTCAATCGTTACCGGATCACGTTCAAGCAGTCCGCCGGCATAACCAACCCGGCCGTCGCTGGAACTGCAACCGTCAGCGTGGGTGATGGCGACCTCCAGGGCCATACGCTGACCAGTACAATTAACAGCGTGGTGAGTCTCAAACCTGCCTCTGGCTCTCGCGGGACCGCGACGACGGTTTCAGTCGTGGGTATCGGCAAGGGCGGCGCCACCGCGTACCTGGTCCAGGGCGACTGTGCCGACCAGCACGCAGATTGTCCCCCGGGAGATGCCGAGGACATTAGTCTCGGTAACGGGACTGAGTCTGGAGGCAAGGTTTCTATCGAGATAGAAACCTCTTCCTCGGATTTCGTAGAAGGCGTGGATCAGGTCGATAAGGCCGGAAAAAAGAAAACCGACACAGATTACGTAGCCACAGACAGCCTGCGTGGTAGAAACCAGATAACTATCGTGGACGGCACCGGTCGCACCGCAGACAAGACTGCCTATTTCACCATCACCCCTACCATCGAAGTTGATGAAGAGGCTGCCCAGCAGGGCGATGAACTGACCATCACCTTCGACGACTGGACCTATGGCCTGGTCACAGCGGTCACCATAGGCGATGAGGATGTTTCCGACTTTAGTGACGGAGGTAGCGGAAGTGACTTCGAAATCGATATCGTAGTGCCTCCATCTGCCCGCTTGGGTGTGCAGGAATTGAAGGTCACCGGTACTTCCGATGACCTTGAAGGCAGTTTGACAAACCTTAAGAAAGACGTCGCCAAGGGCACCGTAACCATCGGGGCGCTCGACATCACCGTGGATCCGCCAACCTTCGTTTTGGGGCAGCAGTTCACCGTCAAGGTGAGCGGCTTGTCCGCTGATCCGCCGGATGACAATCCGCTCACCGAGGACGATGACGAAAGCGACGTTCCACCCATTCAGTATGTCAAGGTGGGCGACGTCGGACTCAATAACACCACCGGTAACGTGCCGGTCAACATGATCGACATTGATACCAACGGGAACTTTAACAACACCTTCGTCATCACATCCTCCTATAAAGATTCAACAACTGCCGATGAGGCCTCCACGAGACTGACGCCCGGTTCCTACCGGGTTGAGGTCAAGGACTGGACCGGTCGCATAGCAGTTGGCCGGATTACCATCCCCGAGCCCACCATTACGGTCACTCCTTCGGTGAGCCGCCGCGGAACCACTGTGACGGTTGCCGGAGAAAACTTCCCCGCTGTTAGGGTTGTTCAGGTCTACTACGGAGACGTCAGGGACGAAAACCTCCAGGGAGCAGTTTTGGCCGACTCGGCAGGCAGGATCAACATCAGCTTTACCGTTCCCAGCAACGCGGAAATCGGCGACGAGCAGGATGTCACTGCTCAGTCGGCCGCGAAGCCAATTAACAAGTTCAGGGCCAAGGCATCGCATGAGTTGCCTCCTCAGGAAATAATCGTTGCACCCATGCAGGTGGCATCCGGTGGACGTCTGACCATCGAAGGCCACAATATGCCCCTGTTCACCATAGTGAAGCTGAGTATCGCCGGCATCACTGTCGCTGGTACCGGTGCCGAAACCGACAACCTCGGCTCCTTCGTCAAGCAAGAGGTTCTGGTTCCCCAACTTAAGGCCGGGACCCATACCGTGGAGGCGTCGGTTTCAACCCAGGGCGCTGACGATGAAAAGGTAAGGACCACCATCGAGATTGTTGATGCCTTCACCACCGGCACACCTACCGAGGTGTTCGAGACCCTGGGCGATCGCTTGGTCCGCGTCTGGTTCCTCGAACGCTCCACCCAGGTCTGGTCTTTCTACGATCCTGACCCCGAGATCGCCGACTTCAACACCTTGAGCGAGGTGACCAGCGGTCAGATCGTTACCATCATTCTCACCGAAGGCGAGACCCTCGAGTTCACCAGCACGCCTTCCACCCTGTACGCCGGCACCAACCCGGTATCCCTGAAGTAGGGCAGTACCTCCGCACAGGGTAAATCCCGTAACTCCGGAACACGGTAATCCAGGGAAGCCGTCCACCAAGCGGAAAGGACGGCTTCCCGCCGCCGCTCGGGCGGGCCTCCCGCCCGCCGCACGGCAATTTCACCAACCCAGGATTCAACGGCAAAATTGCAACGGGAGGAAGGAATGACCATTACCAGAATTGTGACCCTGCTGAGCGTCATCGCTCTGCTAGCGTCGCTGCCCCTGACGGTGGCCCTGGCCCTGGGCCAGGGCCCCTTCACAGTCGTCGGCAGTGTCATGATCGATGACGCACAGGCCGGCTCGGATACCATGGTCGTCGCCATGGTCGGCGAGGAAAAAGTCGCCGAAGGCATGGTCGACGCCGACGGCATGTACAAGCTCGAGTTCGCCATGGGCGACGTTGGCGACTCGGTCATGTTCTCGGTCATGATGGGCGAGGAAGGCATGATGTACGAAGCCATGCCCAGCCAGGAAATCATGATTGGCGAGAAGTTCGACCTCAAGAAGGCCGACCTAATGGCCTACAGCGACCCGGAGAACATGCCCGCCCCGGCGGAGCCCACCAAGACCGCCGCAGAAGAAATGGAGGCCATGCGTGGCCCCCAGGGCCGCCCCGGCAGCGCCGGCGCCCCCGGCGAAATGGGACCCCAGGGTGAATCGGGCGCCAAGGGCAACACCGGCGCTCGTGGCCCCGCAGGCCCTGACGGCGCCAAGGGCGACACCGGCAACGCCGGCCCCAAGGGCGACACCGGCAACGCCGGCGCAGGCGGATCCGCCGGATCCGCCGGATCCGCCGGCGCCAAGGGCGCCACCGGCGATGCCGGTCCCGCCGGACCTCCGGGCGCCCCTGGAGCCGCTGGCGAACAGGGTGCCTCCGGCGCGGAGGACTCCTCGCCATAGTGGCCCTCATCGTAGCTATCGTAGGCGTGGTAGCAGCAGGCGGCGCCTTCATAGCCGGCCGCAACAGCGGCTAACCCCACCCCCCGCAAAAACGGGCCCAGGCAACCAACCAACGCAACAGGGGCGCCCCAAAAAGGCGCCCCTAACCCATCCCCCACGCAAAAAAAATCCCCTCTCCCTCGGAGGGAGAGGGCTAGGGAGAGGGTGAAAACCCCCAGCCCAACGACCCAAAAACCCAAGGGAGAGCGCCAGGCAGAGGCCAAAACCCCCAATCACCAAAACCCAAAGGCGCACCAACAACCCAAACCAAAATCCCCTCTCCCTCGAGGGAGAGGGCTAGGGAGAGGGTGAAAACCCCCAGCACCAAAATCCTAAAAGCACCACCAACGCATAAACTAGTTTGATATAATGTTGAAATATTCCTAGAAATAAGCCAACATAATGGTTGGACTATATCCGGCGCTTGATCGCGGAGGTGCGGACGTGAGGTCAAAGTGGGCAGTGGGGCCGCTGGCAACAATGGCGGCATTAATGATGTTGGCCCTGGTGGCCGCCACCCCGGCCCAGGAGGACAAGCGTCCCCTGCAACCCCTGCTCCAGGACTACTACTCCGGCACCGTAACCGTCCAGGGAGCACCCGCCCCCGAGGGCACCCAGCTCGTCGCCTGCGTCGACGACTGTGGCACCTACCAGTCCGCCGCCGTAACCATCGGACCCGGCGGCGCCTTCACCGGCATGATCCTCGCCCCCACCGACCGCCGCATGATCGGCCGCGACGTCACCTTCCACATAGTCAACCAGTACGGCAGCATCCAGGCCGACGACTCTACCGAATTCATCGGAGTTTACGATCTCTACTCCACCAACCTGATCTTCTCCGGCCCGCTCCCGTCGCCCGCGCCGACACCCGAGCCCACCCCGACCCCCGAGCCGACGCCTGAACCGACGCCCACGCCGACGCCCGAGCCGACCGCGACACCCGAGCCGACCGCAATCCTCGAGCCGACGCCGGTCCCCGGCCCGACGCCGACCGCCATCCTGCCCGTAACCGGCGACACCGTCGTAACCCGCATCCCGCCCCTCGCCATCGTCGGAGGCGCCGCCCTCGCCGTAGCCGGCCTCATCATCCTGTACGCCGCTGCCCGCCGGGCCGGCAACAGCAACCTGTTCCGCCGAACCTGACCCCCGCAAACCCCCTCCCCCCACAGCCACCCCCACAAATCCCCTCTCCCTCGGAGGGAGAGGGCTAGGGAGAGGGTGAAAACCTCCACCCCAAAACCCAAAGCCAGCCAGAGCCACCCCCAGAAATCCCCTCTCCCTAGAGGGAGAGGGCTAGGGAAAGGGTGAAACCCCCCAGCCCAACAACCCGAAGCCAGCCAGAGCCACCCCCCGCAAACACAAAGAGGGCGCAGGAGACATCTCTCCTGCGCCCTCTCGTTCCCTGTCCCGGTAGCCCGGCCGCGGCCTAGTCCTGCGGACGTGGAGCCATCAGGTTCACCCGCAGATCCGACGGCAGGCTGCTCGGAGTCACCACCAGCCTCGGCTGCGGCTGCGTCTCATTCTCCAGCCCCAGCCGCCGCAGGAACGGCTCAACCCCGTCCAGCGTCACGCCCTCCTGCCCGTGCCCGAAGTGCATCGGCACCACAACCTTGGGGTCCAGATCCTGGATCGTCTGCAGCGCCTGGTCCAGGCTCACCGTGCAGTGCCCGCCCGCCGGCACCAGCACCACGTCCACCGGCTTCAGCTCCTCCACCTGCGGAGTGGTCAGCGCACGGCTCAGATCCCCAAGATGGCACACGCTGATGCCGTCCATCTCGATGGTGTAGGCCACGTTCCGGTGCTCGTGCGGCACCCCTTCCGGCAGGGGAGTCATCACCCCCCGCACCATCACGTTGCTGAACTCGTACTCGCCCGGCGCGCGGAAAACCTTGGGCTCCCCCGCCACCGCCGTATCGGCCGAGTGGTTCGGGTGCGTGTTGCTGACCGTCACGATCGTGGCAGAACGCCCGTCGAGCCGCAGGCCCAGAGCCTCCGGATACGGGTCCGTAACCACTACCATCCCCTGCGAGTGCAGCCTGAATGATGAATGCCCCAGCCATATCAGGTCCATACCGAGCCTCCCTCTCCCGCTGGAACCACCGGTCGCGCCGAGAACCACCAATTGCCGCTGGAACCGCCGGTCGCACCGAGAACCACCGTCGCGGCTAGAACCACCGGTCGCGGTTAGATCCGCGGCCGCCATAGTCATCATCGCCGCGGAACCAGTTGGCCAGACCCCAGGCCGCTGGCACCAGCATGGCCGCCAGGAACAGCTTGAGCAAGTCGCCGGCGATGAACGGGTACAGACCCCACTCCAGCGTCTTGCCGTCCGGCGCGAACAGCGACAACTGGATCAGCCCCGGCACGTATACCAGCACGTTGCCCGCCAGCAGCACCGGAAGGGCCCAGGCACCGCTGCCAAAACCTCGCTCGCTCAGGAACCCGACAAGCCACGCCGCCGCTACAAAGCCGATGATGTATCCGCCGGATGCAAGCTGCCAAAAGTATCCCGAGCTGCCGGAGCTGAAGCCGAACACGTACTCGCCCAGCCCACCCTGCCACAGGTATCCATCCGACGAACCAGCATATACCGGCAGGAACATTCCAATCACCAGGTACAGTCCCAGCGAGGTAGCGCCCCGCCAACTCCCCAGGGCCGCGCCGGTGACCAGCATCCCGAACGTCTGCCCCGTAACCGGCACCGGTGTGAAAGGCAGATGAATGGAAAGCCGCGCAAGCAGCACCACGAAGAGGGTGAATCCAACGATGAGGAGCGTGTCCCTGGCCACCCGCGCCCGGAATTCCTCCACCGGCAGGACCACGTCCGCCAGAGCTGCAACACTAGTCTGGTAATACACAGCACACCCGCCCAATAAACTGACGGCCACCGTTGAGAAAAGCCGTGGCATGAGTATAAAACTAAGACAAATCATGGGTCAACGAAAAACGGAAAAGACCTCCTGCAGATGCGCAGGTCTATGCTGCCTCCCTCGAAGCCAGCCCTCCAGTACCGCCACGACCGCGCCGGCTGGAAAAGATGCATGACGGAGCCATGGCCATCAGGCGCCACAGCCCCCAGACGCCACCCTGTTCGGACGGGCCAGGGAAGAACTTGGAACAACATGGAAGAACTGCGTACGCAGCATATTTTCGCTTGGGTGGCCCACTTTAGCGCCGCCACTCGCACCCCGTCGAACAGGTCGGTCCGGTTGCGCCCCCTTCCGTCACGCGCTAGGATGCTGGCAACTCCGTGCAGCGACACTGCTGCCGCGCCAAGCCGAATGCAATGGCCTCCGAGAGCGTACTATGACCACAATCTACGAACCTGTCGCCAACACCGACTTGTTCCGCATCCTGCAACGGATGGCCGGGCTGGCGACGGTTGTCCCGGAGCCGCCGGACGTTTTCTAGGCGGCAAACGTCCCGACTTGCTGATTATCGCACTAGTACTACAACGACGAGTTGTTTGGTAAGATCGCTGGTCAGATGATGGTGGGCGGTTTGGGTGATGGATGCGGCGAGCTTCAAGCGGGTCTACGACAGCTTTCAGGAATGTCACGCCCTCTTTGCAGCCTCCTTTGGCCGCAAACAGTGGCGGGAGCACAGCCGGAATTACCTTCAGTGCTGGTGCAGGGCCAGGAGCGGCGCAACACCGAGAACCTCTCCTAATCGGTGGGTGTGTCGGCCCGGGCGATGCAGCGCTTTCTCACTGAGGCCCGCTGGGACGACGACGCTGTCATCGGGCGGTTGCAGGAATACCTGGCCCCCAAGCTGGGACACCGTGACGCGGTGTGGGTGTTCGACGGCAGCGACTTCCCCAAGCAAGGGAGGAAATCGGCGGGAGTGGCCTGGCAGTATTGCGGCAGGCTGGGCAAGGTGGCCAACTGCCAGGCCGGGATGTTCCTGGCCTGCGTCAGCCCACTGGGCCGGGCGTTGGTGGACAAATGGCTGTATCTGCCGGAGAGCTGGACCTCGGACGATGGCCGGTGCGCGGCGGCAGGGGTGCCGGAGGAGAGGCGGAACTACCGGTCAAAGACGGAGTTGGCCCTGGAGATGCTGGCGCGGGCCTTGGAACGAGGCCATCTGATAGTCGTATGGGTTGCGGGAGACGACGCCTTCGGTGTATGTCGCCGTCCTTCCGTGAGGGACTGACGGAGGGACTGGCGGAGGGACTGGCGGCCCTGGGGATGTGGTACGTGCTGGACGTTCCCGGCGGCACCACTGTCTGGCCCATGGAGCCCTCGTGGACCGGCCCGGACTATCAGGGGTTCGGGCGCCCCCGCAAACCCAGGCTGCGGGCTGGGCAGCGCCGGACCATGGAGTAGGGCCGAGAAGAGTTGGATGAGGAGGCTTGGCGGGAAGAAACTGTGGCGGAGGGATCCCAGGGGCCGAGGAGTTATATCTTCAGCGCCCAGCGGGTGCGGGTAACCAAGAGGCGCAAGCCCGGTGAGGTGCTCTGGGCCATCTGGCGATGTAACCTGGACGGCAGCGAGCTTCGCTACTACCTGTCCAACGCCCCAGAGAATACTCCCCTGGAGACCCTGGCTTATGTGGGCGGTTCCAGGTGGCGTATTGAAACGGAGTTCGAGACGGAAAAGAGCAACGTGGGTCTGGATGAATACGAGACCCGCACCTGGGCGGGCTGGCATCACCACATCGCCATGTGCCTGCTGGGAGGAGCGTTCCTGCTGGGCTTGCAGCAGGATTGGGGGGAAAAAGATGCCCCGCACCACCCGATTCACCTGCCCGCAGGTGTACCGGGTGGTGCGGGAGATGCTGCCCAGGGAACGGTTCGGGCCGGATGAATTGCTGATCTGGCTGGAGGACACGCAGCTACGCAACGAACGGGCGCGCCGCTCCCACCAGAGACGCCGCTACGCCTGCCGCAAAGGTGGGCCGGAGCCGCCCACCTTAAACCCGTCTTGTAGTACTAGAGATGGATATAATATGGACAGAGAGCATGCGAACGGGCTTCGGAGCAAACCGCTCAGGCATAGCCGCTGGGGGAGAACATGGAAGTAATCAGCTCCAACCTGCAAACCGCCGACCGGAATTTCCTGGAGAATCATGCCCGCATGAAGGAACTGGTGCGGGACCTGAAAGAACGTTTGGGCCGAGTGAGATCCGGCGGCGGGGAGCGGGCGGTGGAGTTGCACCGCAGCCGTGGCAAGCTGCTGGCCCGGGAGAGGATTGACGTGCTGGTGGACGCCAACACTCCCTTCCTCGAGCTGAGTCCGCTGGCAGCGTGGGATATGTACGACGGGGAGGAGGCGTCTGCCGGTATTGTAACCGGCGTGGGCGTGGTCCAAGGAAAAGAGGTGGTGGTCGTCGCCAATGATGCCACGGTCAAGGGCGGCACCTACTACCCGATCACCGTGAAGAAGCACCTGCGGGCCCAGGAAATTGCCCTTGAGAACCGCCTGCCCTGTATCTACCTTGTTGATTCCGGGGGAGCCTTCCTCCCGTTGCAGGCGGAAGTGTTCCCCGACCGTGACCACTTCGGGCGAATCTTCTACAACCAGGCCCAGATGTCGGCCCTGGGCATTCCGCAGGTTGCTGTGGTCATGGGGTCCTGCACCGCCGGAGGCGCCTACATACCAGCCATGAGCGACGAGGTGGTGATGGTGAGGCAACAGGGCACCATCTTTCTCGGTGGGCCGCCACTCGTGCGGGCAGCAACCGGCGAGGAAGTGGACCCTGAGACCCTCGGCGGCACCGAGGTGCACACCAGGGTATCCGGAGTGGCTGACCATCAGGCAGCCGATGATGAGGATGCCCTAGCCATCACCAGGGATATTGTCGAGAACTTTGTGCGTCGACGCGATCCCCCTTTTGAGCTCTCAAGCCCGGAGCTGCCGGCCCACGACCCGGCGGAGCTATACGGCATAGTGTCCCCGGACAACCGGCGGCAATACGATGTCCGCGAAGTGATTGCCCGCATCGTGGACGGTAGCCGCTTCCATGAGTTCAAATCCAGGTACGGGGAAACCTTGGTCTGCGGCTTCTCGCGCATCTGGGGCTACCCAGTGGGAGTGGTCGCCAACAACGGCGTACTCTTTTCCGAGAGCGCACTGAAGGGCAGCCACTTCATCGAGCTGTGCAGCCAGCGGGGTATTCCCCTGCTGTTCCTGCAGAACATCACGGGGTTCATGGTTGGCCGCCAGTACGAGGCAGGCGGCATCGCCAAGGACGGGGCCAAGATGGTTATGGCCGTCTCCAACGCCGCCGTACCCAAATTCACCGTGATTATCGGCAGCTCCTTCGGGGCGGGAAACTACGGCATGTGCGGCCGGGCCTACCAGCCCCGTTTCCTGTGGACGTGGCCCAACTCCCGCATCTCCGTGATGGGCGGGCAGCAGGCAGCGGAGGTCCTGGCCACAGTGAGGCTGCAACAGCTGGAGCGGCAGGGCCGGACCCTGGA
The DNA here is from genome assembly GCA_965262865.1 of Dehalococcoidia bacterium. Taxonomy (GTDB): domain Bacteria; phylum Chloroflexota; class Dehalococcoidia; order Lucifugimonadales; family UBA3495; genus VXOI01. Next base: position 1,543,573 of record OZ253565.1, on the reverse strand, counting down.
GCAGAAGGAGCGGGACGAACTGCAGCGGCCCATCGTGGAAAAGTACGAGATGGAGGGCGACCCCTACTACAGCACTGCCCGCCTGTGGGACGACGGAATCCTGGACCCCGTAGATACCCGCACCGTGGTGGGCCTGGGAATCGCTGCCTCCATCAACGCCCCATTCCCGGAGAAAAAGCAGGGAGTATTCCGAATGTGAAACGCCCTCACCCTGACCTTCCCCTAGAGAGAGGAAAAGGAGGGCCGTCTCAACCACACGGCCCCGCGCCGGATGTTTGCTACTGAGCGTGTTGAAGGATGATCTCCAAAGTCCTGGTAGCCAATCGAGGCGAAATCGCGGTCCGAATTAACCAGACTCTCCGCGCCATTGGAATTACCCCCGTAGCAGTCTATTCTGACCCGGACGCAGGTGCTCCCCATGTGACCACGGCGGAGCAGTCCGTGGCCCTGCCTGGCAACACCGCTGACGAGACATACCTGAGTATCTCCAAAATCGTCCAGGCCGCCCGCGACTGCGGGGCCGATGCGATACATCCCGGCTACGGTTTCCTGTCGGAGAATCCTGAGTTCGCCCGGGCCTGCCGGGAAGCGCAGATTACCTTCATCGGGCCAACTCCTGAAAGCATGGCGGCCCTCGGAGACAAGCTGCGTTCCAAGGACATAGCACTGAGCGCCGGGGTGCCGGTAGTGCCCAGCTCTCCCGAATGCCTGCCGGGGGACGTTGCTGCGGAGAAATTCGTGGAGCGGTGGGGGTTCCCCGTGCTGGTCAAGGCTGCCGCGGGCGGGGGCGGCCGGGGTATGCGCCTGGTCAGCCGGCCGCGCGAGTTGGACGAGGGGATGGAGTCGGCCAGCCGAGAGGCCCAGGCCGCCTTCGGCGATGGCAGAGTCTTCCTGGAGCGTTACATCAGCAACCCCCGCCATGTGGAGATGCAGGTGCTGGCCGACGGGTCCGGGCATACTATCCACCTGGGCGAGCGGGAATGCAGTGTGCAGCGCCGCCACCAGAAAATAGTCGAAGAGACTCCCTCCCTCGCCCTGACGCCGGAGTTGCGCCTGCGCATGGGCGATGCCGCCATCGCCGTGGCCCGCAGGGCCGGATACGTCAACGCCGGGACCGCTGAGTTCCTGTATGATCCACATAGCGGCGAGTTCTATTTCCTCGAAATGAACGCCCGGCTCCAAGTCGAGCACCCGGTCACTGAGGCCGTTCTGGGCGTGGACATGGTGGAGTGGCAGGTCCGCATCGCCAACGGAGAGCCCCTAACGTTGCAGCAGGAGGACATCCAGCCCCGCGGTCACGCCATAGAGTGTCGCATCTACGCCGAAGACCCTTACCGCGACTTTGTTCCATCCACTGGCACTCTGTTGCGCTGGCGGCCCCCCAGCGGTCCTGGCCTCCGGCTGGACAGCGGGGTGGCTCAGGATCAGGAGGTGTCGATCTACTACGACCCCATGCTGGCGAAGCTGATTGCCTGGGCGCCGCGCCGCGACCTCAGCCTGCGCCGGATGGAGGTGGCCCTGTCCCAGTTCCTGGTCCTGGGCGTGGTGACCAACATCCCTCTGCTGCGGGCGGTGGTGGGGCATCCCCAGTTTCAAAGCGGCGAGTACGATACCGGCTTCCTCGAGTGGAACCCGGCGGTTACCAACCCAGCCATGCCCGGCGATTCCCGCGTGATGGCTCGTGCGCTGGCGGCGTGGGCGGCAGGTCAGCCGGTAGGTCCCGCGTCGCCGTCGGCCGGGGGCAAAGGCCTTTTCAGTGGTAGCCCCTGGCAGTCCGCCGGGGAGCAGAGATTCCCGTGACCGAAGGCCAGGGTGAAATGCGGGAGACCTATCCGGTCGGGGGTGAAGTCTACCGCTATCGGACAGACGAGCGGGACGGTCATTTCGCCTTCCACTTGGAGGGCGAGGTACCGGCTGGCCTGCAACCCTCAATTGATCTCATCGTCGAGTCTGGGAAGACAGGAGAGGGCTTTTGTCGCACAGAATCAGGACGGACTCACGCATTCGCCTGGGCTTGGGTCGGCCCCGAGATGCACCTGTGGCTGGAGGGCGCCCTTTACGTATTCCGGCGGCCCGAGACTCGCCGACGGGGCAACGCCGCTTCAACCGAAGCGACTGGAGACATACTGGCACCCATGCCCGGCGCGGTGTTGGAGGTGCTGGTCGCCGAGGGAGACCGGGTGGAACGAAACCAAACCGTAGCGGTGATGGAGTCCATGAAAATGGAGTTGGCAATCACGTCACCACGCAATGGCGTGGTGTGGCGCGTGGCAGTCCAGCCGGGGCAGCAGGTGGAACGGGGCATGCGCCTCCTGGAGCTGGCCCCAGAGGGCTCTACGGAGAGTGGTGACCTCTGACCAAATTCGATGTTTGATTCACATCGTCCGGGGGATGAGGCGCTACTCTCGATAACCGACTATCCTGTTGGACCACCCTGGGTCTCCGGAATCGATTCCCGAAAGAAGTCTATCCTGAATTGAACCGGTCCCTCGATTGCCACTTGATGCGGCGCCCCTGGGAGAATCGTGACTTGGTCGGGCGCCGAAATGATTTTCTCTTGAAAGGACTCAAGATCTACAAAGCGGATTTTGCCCCCAATTACGCGCAACACACCCCAAGTTCCCTCCGCCAGCTTGTGCTCTCGCTGCAGGGCATCGGGAACGCTCTCTTCGGTAAAGATTGGTGTGCCCCCGCTCGGGACAAAATTGGAGGGTACTGCAGTGTCCGCCATTAGTGTTTCCTCCTTTAGAGGATCCAACCTGCTCCGATTGTAAATTCATGGGTATATGACGTCCACTAGAACGGTCGAAAGTATGACTGAGCGCACAGTGAAATTCCGACTGAGGAGCGACCGTCGCTCGAAAGACCCCTCTAAAGCAGCATGGGGGAAATTTCCAATGATCCGCAACTCCCGCCTGAGGAACCCAGGGCAATCGTGCCATCAGGCCTAGAATCTCATTTCGCTGTCATTTGGCCCTTGCCAGACCTGCGCCCATTGTATAACATATGTTCTATGTCTATAACAGATGGCAAACAGAACCCGACCGACATACCGGTGGGCCTGCTTTGAACCAGCGGCCAGCCCGGAATTGCCGGAATGACATAATAATGGCGGAAATGAGCGGAAATGAGTGGATTCATAAAAAAGAGCCCCTGCAAACCGGCAATGCTAGCTCCTCCGCCCCAACCTGCTGAGCTGCTGAAATCAAGACGCGATTGCCCTGCCGAGGAACCCAACGCCTGATTTCCGCCACCGACTGGGTGGTATGCTTGACTCCAACCGCGCAACAGGCAAACAACTTCGGTAATGGTGAAGACAGAAAATGGCCGAAATATACACGCTGTGCGCTGGAACGCCCACGCCCATCCGCTTCGGCAACTCCCGGTGCTCAAGCTCGGCGACCGGCTGCTGATGCTCGACTGAGGGCCGGCCACCAGGCACAAGCTGGTCAAGGCCGGACTATTCCCCACCCTGGTCGACTACCTCTTTTCACTCACCGCCGTTCCCGGGGAGCAAGTCCAGCCATAGCTGAACTTCCTGTCCTACCGGATGGCCTCAGTCAATGGGAGGGTGATATAAACCGGCGACACCCAGGCCTGCGGCTCGGTGGCTGAGTTGGCCAGCGGGGCCGACATGATGCTCCGAATGCGCTGGGACGATTAAGCGGTCAGGACGCCAACGGGGAGGTTGGCGTCCAGTGCGGCACGACTGGTGCGGCACGATTGGACCAGACCGCCGGAGTGAAGAAACTGGTCCTCGTTCACGTCGGCCCTCACATATCAGCCCACGGCCCCTTGAAGCAGGGCATTGGCGACGTTAACCGCATCTGTGATGGCGAAATAGTATTTTCGGAGCAGCCGATGCGCATATCGCTTTGGAATCGGCCACGACCGTTAACCATCTTGTCAATCCGTGGGCCCAATTTAAGGGTAGGTTAAGACGCCTGCCCTAGGCCATTGGTCCCTTCCTCTATCGCTGTGGCAACGCGGTTCCGCGCGCTGGGCTGTCATCCGCTCCCTCCCATTGGCTGGATCGATTGGTAATACCTAATGAGACCAAACTATGGGCTGTGAATAACCCGAAGTCGCACCTGTTCTCTTAGCCCGAATCCACCGATAGAGGGCGTCAGGTTAGCGTCCTGCAGTGGCCAAAGGGTGCTCCTTTGAATCTGGGATAATTGTTTTGTAACAGCAAAACAGTCCCAGAGAAGGAGCACCCAATAGATGCTAGCACGCAACCACCCCGACCGGATCCAAATCACCTTCGACGACCGCCGACTGGTGGCCAATGCCGGTCTGCTCCTTCCGGCCACCCTCGCCCGACACTTGGGCCTGGGGGAACTCGTAGACCATCACCTCAATCTCGGTAGCGCGTCGGGCCGGGCCAACACCGGCGACAAGCTGCTGACGCTGGTTGCCTCTGCCCTGGCGGGCGGCGATTGCATCGACGACGCCGATGCGCTGCGCGCCGGGGGGACGGCCGGTGTTCTCGACTGCAGGGTCAAGGCGCCATCCACCCTGGGCACCTTCCTGCGCAGCTTCCGTTGGGGCCACGTCCGCCAGCTGGACCGGGTGAGCCGGGAACTGCTGGCCCGGGCCTGGGCCGCTGGGGCGGGACCCGGCGACGCGCAGGACGATTGCAAAGTGGTGGAGGGAAGTTTATACAGACAGGGAAGTGAGATATGGGAGTGTGCGGATATGGAGGCGGCGGAATCTCTGTTCGGATGTTTGGAACTGGTGCCGGATCCCAGGAGGGCCAGGGGAGTCCGGCATCCCTTTCAGGCCATCCTCCGACTGACCCTGCTGGGCTTGGTTTGTGGTCAGACCACCATGGCCCACATCGCCCTCTTCGCCAAGATGCACTGGCCGGTGCTGAGGGAGCCGTTGGGCTTTGTGCGGGACCATCCGCCCCACGCCACCACCATCTCCCGCACCCTGGCCGGGGTCCCTTATGAGCAGCTGCAGGGCGCCCTAGCGGGATGGGTGGCCCAGGTGGTGGCGGACCAGGAGGTGCACGCCTCGGTGGACGGCAAATGGGCCAAGCAGTCCGAGGACGTAAGCGGCAATCCTCTGGTGATGGTGAACGTACTGGCCCATGACCTGAAGCTGTGCCTGGCCCAGTGGCCGGCATCGGAGAAACGGTACGAACCCGGGGTGTTGCGGGAACAGCTGGGGCAACTGTTCGAGCGCTATCCCGGCCTGAGGCTGCTGACCATGGACGCTCTCTATGCGGAGCGGGACCTGTGCCAGGCCATCGTGAGCCACGGACGGGACTACCTGGTGCGCATTAAGGGGAACCAACCCCAGGTGCTGGCGGCATTGGAGAGGGATTTGCTGGGGAGGGACCGGTGGAGCCCGAGGCGCAGAGCGTGGAAAAAAAGCGGGCGTGATCGAGAAACGGCGCATCTGGACTGATGAGGCGCTGGCCGGCTATATCCGGGATGAGTTGGGCTTTCCAGGAGTGAGGCAGGGTGTGATGTTGGAGAAGGAGAGGGTGGACATAGCCACCGGGGAGGTGAGCCGGGAGCGCTGGTATCTGCTGACCAGCCTGAGTTCCCGTCGCTGCGCACCCAAAGAACTCCTTCAAGTGATCCGCAACCACTGGAGCGTTGAGAACAGCCTGCATCACGTTAAAGACCGCAGTTGGGACGAGGACGTCCACACGCTGCGCCGTCCGGGTCTGGGCGAGGTATACGCCAGCCTGGTCAACACAGCGCTGAACGCCCTGCGCCTGGAGGGATGGTTTCCCCTCCAGATGTCCATGCCCCTGCGAGCCAAGACCTGTGCCTTCCGCCCAACCCAGACCATCGCCCGCCTCCGCGGCCAAGTCTCCTGACTTTGCAATCATCCTGGGCGACGCGCCGTTCACCATCGACCTCGACTCCACCATCTGCGAGACTTACGGGCTGGCCAAGGAGGGGGCGCGACACCACGTCTATACCGGCAAGCGGGGCTATCACCCGCTGCTGGCCGTGGCCGCCGGCACCGGGGACGTGTTGATGTCCCGGCTGCGCGAGGGCCGGGCCAACACTGTTCGGGGCGCCGCTCACTTCCTGCGTGAGACGGTGGGACGGGTGCGCTACGCCGGCGCCAGGGGCCGACTCACGGTGCGGGCCGACAGCGGCTTCTATGCCCACGCCATCGTCGCCGTCTGCCGCAAGATGGATGTCCGCTACTCCATCACCATCCGCCAGCACAAAAGCCTGCGCAATCTCATCGAGGCCATACCCGGGACGGATTGGACGCCCATCCCCTACTGGATGGACGGCGCCGCCGATGTGGCCGAGACCACCTACACTCCCTTTGAGAGTGAGGCCGGCGCCGCGCCGGTGCGGCTCATCGTCCGGCGTGTGAAGCCCACGCCCGGTTCCCAACTGGCCCTGTTCGCCAGCTACAGCTACCACGGCTTCATCACCGACCGGGATGAGGAGACGCTCGAGCTGGAGGCTGACCATCGCCGCCACGCCGAGATCGAGAACGCCATCCGAGACCTCAAGTACGGCGTCGGGCTGAACCACCTGCCGTCCGGCCGATTCGCTGCCAACGGGGCTTGGCTGGCGGTGCAGGTGATGGCCCACAACCTCGCTCGCTGGACAGCGCGCATCGGTCTGGGTGAGCAGATCGTGACCACCAAGACCCTCCGGCGTCGGTTCTTCTCCCTGGCCGGACGGCTCACCCGCTCGGCCCGCCGCCTCACACTGCATCTGCCACAGCGCTGGCCTTGGGAAACCCAGTTCAGTTGCGCCCTCTCTCGATTGCGAGCTGTTCCATTTCCTGCCTGATGGCAACGCCGGTGTCTGAGCCAGCCAACGGACAACCGAACGTCCCCGCCAACTTGCGCCAGCCCGGTCCGCGCGGGCCTCTTGCCGTGTCCTATCAGGCCATCTCGCTCGCCACTGCCACCGCAGACCGCCGCCGGTGCCCCCAAAAGCGCCTGCAAACCTCCCGCCTACCCGAATTCAAGACCGGATCATCGCGCTTGTAACTCCCTAACCCCCTTCCACTGCCCTCGCGCCGTCCATCGGTGGATTCGGGCTTAGCGTCATCGTTACGTTCTCCGCAAGATGAGAGTGATTCGCCCATCGGCCCGTCAGCTACTACACTTTCGATGAACATCGAAACCTGCTTCTGCCCGGGTCGATTGCAAAGACGGAGAAGGAGGTTTGTTGACATGGAGGCTGCGGAATCTCTGTTCAGGTGCTTTGAGCAGCTGCGGGTCCCGGGAAGGCCAGGGAAGTCCGCCATCTTTTTCAAGGCATTCTGCGCCTGACCATGCCGGGCTTGGTCTGCGACCGGACCACCACGGCCCACTTCGCCAGGAGGCACTGGCCGGTGCTGAAGGAGCCTTTCGGGTTTCTCATCGACCATTCTCCACACGCCACCACCACCATCTCGCGAACCCTGGCCGGAGTCCCTTGTAGGCAGTCGCAGAGGGCCCGTACCGCCGGAGTGGCCCGCATAGTGGCTGACAAGGGACTGAACGCCTCCGTGGGCGGCAAGTGGGCCAAGCAGCCCGAATACGCCACCGGTAATCCCCTGGTGATGGCAACGCTCTGGCCCAGTTGTGTCTTGCCCAGTGTCAGGCATCGGAGAGCCGGCACGAACCCGAACTGTTGCGGGAGCGACTGGGGCCATTGGCCAAGCACAATCCCGTCCTGCGGCTACTGGCTATGGATGCCCCCTATTCGGAGCGGGGCCTGTGCCAAGCCATAGTCGGCCACGGACGGGACCATCCGGTGCGAATTAAAGGGAAACAGCCTGAGGCGCTGGCGACGGGTCTGCCGGGAAGCGGGAGTTATTGAGAGCCGCCGGATTCGGACCGATGCCCTGCTGGCCGACTACATCCCAGATGAGTCGGGATTCCCCAGGGCGCGGCAGGGGGCGATGGTGGAGAGGGATACGGTGAAAATAATCACCGGGGAGATGAGCCGGGAGCACAGGTTTCCGCTGACCAGCCTGAGTCCCCGGCAGCGCCGTCCAAAGGAAATGCTTCAGCTTCTCCGCAACAACTGGAACGTCAAGAACAGCTTGCATCACGTGAAGCGCCTCAGCTGGGATGAGAACGTTCACACGCTGCGCTGTCCAAGGCTGGGAGATATATACGCCACCCTGGTCAACACCGGGTTGAACGTCCTGCGCCTGGAAGGATGGATTCCTGACCGTATGTTCATGCCTCTGCGGGCCAAGACGTGCGCCTTCCGGCCAACGAAGACTGTCGCCCAACTGGTAGGGCGAGCTTCCTGACTTTGCATTCGTCCTGGCTTCTGCCCATCGGTTCTTGTACGAATGTGTCTTGTCTGATATTAGAATCACTCCTATGGCGTCCTCTCTCTCCACTCTCCTGAATTGGCGCCCCAACACGCCCTTTTACTATGGCTGGCCGACCGGTACGGGCCCCGCTGGCTGATGCCTGTGGGTGTGATAGTCCTAGGGCTGTTCATGCTAGCCATTGGCGGAGTGCACACTGCCTGGCAGTTCTTCATTACGGCGGTTATAGGGCGCGCCGTTAGCCAGCCCTTTCTCATCGGTGTGGTCCCCCAGACTATGGCCGTCAACTTCTTCAACCGCCGCCGGAATATCGCCCTGGCGTTGACCGGCATATACCGTCCCATCAGCGGGTCGTTGATCATCCATGCCTTTTCGGCCATTGCCGTACTGGCCGACTGGCGGGCGGCCTTCCGTTACCTGGGATTCTTCAGCCTGGCACTCGCCGTGCCGATGATAGTCATAATGCGGCGGCGTCCCGAAGACATCGGACTGATACCCGACGGCGCAGCGCCTAATCAGCCCCCCACGGGAGCCCATTCGGCGGGCAGCGGTTCCGCCCAGACGGGCCGGTTAGGACAGCAACGGGCTGCGTCAGGGGTCAGCGCTACCGCCAGAGAGGCGCTGCGGACCCGGGCTTTCTGGCTGATTGCTGTAGCCACTATCCTCAAGGTCGCCGCCACTTCCGGTCTGGGGTTCAGCCTGGTGCTGCCCTACCTGCGTAAGTTCGCCGGGATTACGACCCCACAGGCAGCTGGAGCAACTGAGCATCAGCACTTTTCTGGCGCTGACCAGCCTGGTCTGGGGGCAGGTGGCGGCACGAATTACACCCAGGTGGTGCATCGTGGCCGCGCTGGCCCTGTCTGCGGCGATGGCCATGGTCTGCTGTGGGTGGACTCGCTCCCTGGGGCCTATGCCTTTGGAGTGCTGCGGAGCCTTCCCCACAGCGGATTGGAAGTGCTGATGTACAACTTGCTGGCCGACTACTTTGCCGTAACTCCTATGGAGCCATTGCGGGGACCCTGCGTCACATTGAAGCTGGTGGACTGGGTCTGGGCCCGCTTATGGGACTGCTCATTTACGACTTTACCGGAAACTATACTCTCATGATCCTTTCCTCCTACGCTGTTCTATTTGCGTAGGAGGCCCTGATAGTGCTGGCCAGTCGACCCGCAAATCCGATCCGAAGACGGGCCATCCACTCGAGAGGCTCGGGACCAGCGGGCCTATAGACGTTGACGCGAAGGCTTCACGACGTACTTACGAGTTGAATTTTGAGGGTCCGGTATGGTGGTCAGTCATAAGCCGTATTAGAGGATTCCTGTAACATAGACCTGCCTGTCGTGATCAGCGCGGTGGCTAGCTCGCTGCAAATGTGTTAGTAGCAAGTTAAAAGCGGGCGAAAGTAGCTAGATGGAACTGACCCACCCGATGTTGGTGGCATCATTCGCAGACACTCTGCGGAGGCGCGTCAAACACATTGCCGAAGGTGGGAGAAGTGAAAGAGATCTACGAGATGAATGGGGCGGGCCGTCCAATCCGGGGAATTGCCCAAAAGCTGGACGTGTCCCGCAACACGGTGCGGCGCTCCCACGAGAGACGCCGTGCTACTTGCCGTATCGTCAGGCCGGAACCACCATGTTGAAGCCGTCGTTTTGTTACTATGAGGGCTAACTTGACAGCGAACCAGTATTACGAGTGGCGCAGGTAAACGAAAACATCGTCTATCAACCGGATGAGCAGCCAAGCCATCCGGTATCCCTGGCTCACGGATTCCAGAGTGTTATGACCCGCATGGCGGCAATGGCCGCCACGGCCTCTATCATCGCTGTGGCGGGTGGGCAATCCCAGGATTATCTGTCCTGGATTTTCTTTTCCGCCCTTGTGGTCTGCGGACTGGGCTCGATTCTACAGACCTTTCAATTCTGGAGATTCGGGTCTGGATATTCCCTCAGCGTAGTTTCTTCATCCGCCTTCATCGCCATCTGTATCTCGGCGCTGGTGGCCGGCGGCCCGGCGTTGCTTTCGAGCCTGATTGTCGTTTCGTCGTTGATACAGTTCGTGTTCATCTCCCGTCTCTCCTGGCTGCGGCGTGTCATCAGCCCGCTGGTCGCGGGAACGGTCCTGATGTTGCTGGCCTCGACGATAATATCCATCGTACTCGGCAGACTTTCTGATTTGCCAGAGGGCGCTCCCCCGATGGCGGCGCCCATCCTGGCAGGAACGACCCTGATCATCCTGATGGCGCTGAGGCTGTTCGCCTCGCCCAAGTGGCAGCAATGGGCACCGCTCGTCGCGATCGTGGTCGGGTGCGCGATAGCGGCCCCTTTCGGCGCATATGACTGGCAGCATGTGGCGGAAGCTTCCTGGATTGGTTTTCCCAGTTTTACCTGGCCGGGATTCGACCTCAGCTTTGGCGCAACCTTCTGGGGGCTTTTGCCGGGGTTCGTAATTGTGAACATGGCAATCACCATCAATTCGATCACCGACACCGTAGTGATTCAGCAGGTGGCATGGCGCAGGCCCCGGGCCACTGACTTCCGCGTGGTTCAGGGGGCGCACCACCTGCTGGTATTGACCAATCTCATGGCTGCGGCCCTGGGCACCCTCCCCAACAGGATAGGAGCGGCCAATTCCGCGAGGGTGATGCTCACCGGTGTCGCAGCGCGGCGCATGGGGGTCTATGGAGGCCTGATTCTGATAGCGGTGGCGTTCTCTCCAAAGCTGATAGCGCTGGTTGTCGCCACCCCACGCCCCGTTCTGGTGGCGTACATGATCTTTACGCTGTCGCTCCTCTTTGTGCAGGGAATGAGGACCGTTTTCAGGGACGGCGTAGACGGACGAAAAGCCGCGGTGATAGGGGTGTCTCTCTGGATAGGCATAGGTTTCCAGAACCAGGTGATTCTGCCCGATCTGCTGACCGGAACCCTGGGGACCCTGCTCAGCAACGGCATGACAACCGGCTCGGTCTGTGTAATTTTGCTCACTCTGCTTATGGAGTTCACTTCCAGACGTCGCAGGCGCTTGATCGTGGCCATGAACCTTGCTTCGTTACCTAGTATTGACTCTTACCTCCAGGGATTCGCTGGCAGCTCCGGCTGGAACGAGGCCTCAATAAACCGGCTCAGGTCAGCCGGCGAGGAAACCCTGTCGAGCCTGCTGTCGCAGGATGAGGAGCCGGAAGAGGATGCCGGGAAGCGCCTGATTGTCTCTGCCCGTCGCGCGGACGACGCCATTGAGATGGAGTTTGTGGTGACCACCGAGGGCGGGAATCTGGAGGACAAGCTGGCCTATATGAACGAACAGCCTGAGATACAGGACGAGCGCGAAATTTCCTTCCGCCTCCTGCGTCATTACGCATCCTCGGTTCGGCACCACAAATACCACGACACAGACATTGTTACGGTGCAGGTCGCCCCTTCGCCGTAGCGTCGCAATGGTGGCGAGCCGTCCTGCACGGTTGATTTCGCCGATTCGCTCAGGCCGGTCATACCTCCGTTCCAACAGGGAAATGCGGTGCGGCGATCCCCCGATTAAGACTGAGTCGGTTGGTCCACCCTATGGTGTTTCTCTGAGAACCGTCGTTGTAACACTAACTTCGTCCTCACGGACCGCTCGGATGACCCTACCCTGGGTTTCGGCATCGGAATTCACACCCAGAGCCCGCCCATTTCCATCAGCGGGAATTCTCCGGCGGGACCTGGCAGGCTGCCGGTCAGGTCTATGACGGTGCCGAAAAGTCGGATGGTAAGGTCGTTCACGCGGGCCTAGGAAACCCTCGGCCATCCGATAGCCCTGCTATTTGAACCAGTCGGCGACCCGTTCGCCGATCATGATGGCCGTGGCGTTGGTGTTGGCCCGGACAACGTCGGGCATGACCGAGGTGTCAACTACCCGCAGCCCCTCCAGGCCGTGGACCCGACAATACTGGTCGACAACCGCCATGGGATCCGAGGCAGGGCCCATCTTGCAGGTGCCGGACATGTGGATTGCGGTGGTCAGGTTTTCCAACAGCCAAGCGTCCAGGGCTTCATCGCTGCCCAGGTCACTGGGGGAGATGTTGATCATTTCCTTAATCAGCGGTTGATAAGACGGGTGCTCCAAGAGGCGCACGCACAATCTGACGGCTTCCCGCATCCGTTCCCGGTCCCAGGGGTCTTCCATGTAACGGTAGTCCAGCGTCGGGTATACGTGGGGGTCGGAAGACGCCAGCCTCAACTCCCCCGATCCGTTGGGAAGCTCCAGGGAGCATGTAATTCGAAAGTCGTCGTCTGCCGACGCGTCGCCGTAGGGCGGACCGGAAGGATAGGCTTGACTGATCATGATGTCGTTGCGGGTTGGGGAGCCGGTGGCGGTGTAACGGAGGGTGAGGTTGGTCCAGGGGCCATTGGGGTCCAGGGCCACGTCGTCTTTGACTCGAAGGCACACCCTTGCGCCGGGGTGGTCCCGCAGATTCTGGCCAACCCCGGGCAGGCGGTGCACCAGCGGGATGCCAAATTCCCGAAGATGGTCCGGCGGGCCGACCCCCGACAACATGAGCAAATGGGGAGAGGCCACGGCACCGCCGCTGAGGATGATCTCCTCCCCCTGCACTACGAACCGTTCGGCGCCGCTCTCCACCTCTACGCCCGCGGCCCGATGGCCCTCGAACAATATCCGAAGAGCGTGGGCGTTGGGCTTGATGGTTAGGTTCAGCCGGTGGCGGTTGGGATTGAGGTGGGTCAGCGTCATGCTCATCCGGACGCCGCCGGTATTGTTCTTTGGCATGAGCCCCACGCCGGAGGAGTCCGGGTGATTAACGTCCGGGTCTTCAGGGAATCCGGCGGCCACGCACGCGGCATAGAAGGCTCGCTGAACCTGCTGTTCGTCTTGCCGGCTGTGGCGGCGTACCTCAATGGGGCCGCTGGAACCGTGGAAGTCGTCCCGGATGTCCAGGTCGTTTTCGATCTGCCGGAAATAGGGCAGCACCTTGATGAAGGACCACTCATCGTTTCCCAAAGACGCCCAACCGTCGAAGTCCTCGGGGAGGCCGCGAATGTAGGACTGGCCGTTAATGGCGCTGGAACCGCCGACAACCTTGCCCCGGGGGATTGGCGTCCGTTGGGAGTGGCTGGGTGACAGTTGGCCCGAATAGGACCAATTAAAGGCGGAGTTCTCGGCCGATGCGGCGGTGCTAAGCCCGTCGCGGAGTTCATCGGGGAGGTTGACAGGGTCTGGAAAGTCGGGTCCCGCCTCCAGCAACAGTACCGACCTGCTGGGGTCGTCGGACAGCCTGGTTGCCAGGGCGCAGCCGGAGGAACCGGCGCCGACCACTATCACATCGTATTTCATCATTCCCTTCCTGCAAATGCGCGCCGGCGGGCAAAAGTGCCCCGGCGGACGCATTGTGATGGGTTTTCGCCCAGTATAGTATCCTCGAACGCCCTTCATCGGCATGCCAGTTTCTTGGGCTTCACCTGGTTTCAGTAGATTGTGGCTTCTCCTCACTTTGCTGCTTCGAACAGATATAAAGAGTTATGGGAGGTTCCAATCTCGACAATTGGTGGTTGATTTTTCTCTTCATCCGTCCTATTTATGCTTCCGTCCTCTCCGAATGGGCGTATAGTAGATTAGGCCCAGTGTGAGCCGGGCCGTCTTTTCGATAGCTCGGGTTGCTGCGGGGGCGGATTCCAAGCGCCGATGTTCAGTTTGTGAAACTAACGAATTGATCCCTGGTCAATCTAGACTCTCCCGTTTGGTTTCAGGAGGCTTCCAGCAAGTTGCTATCTGCCTTGAGGTCGTTACTGCTGTCTCCGAAGTTCCTTATGTTGCTCCTGTTGGCCGCAGGCGGAGGGTATGTGGCATTCTTCGGGTTTCCCCTGGATCTGGGGGAGGCCTGGGGATTGGTCGTTTCTGCCGATCCCGTCCTTCTGGTCGCAGCCGTCCTGGTCCACTATGCCTGCTACTTCCTCCGGGGAGCGCGTTGGCGGGTGCTGATGGGCGATTCTCCTGTGCCCGTTCCGGGTTTCTTATACTGCGGGCAGCTGGTCCTCCTGGGGTGGTTTGTGAACTCCGTAGGATGGATCAGGCTCGGGGATCCCTTCCGGGCCCACCTGTGCCAGCGGGAGTGGGGAGCGTCCTTTTCCTGGGTGATGGGGACCATTGTTGCGGAGCGTCTTCTGGACGGGTTATTGGTAGGCCTGTTCCTGCTCTCGGCGGGGCTGCTACTCGTGCTGTCCGGTCCGTGGGACGTGGGACTGGGTGCGTTGGGAGTCTCGCTGATCCTCCTCCTCGGGCTGGGCATGGTGCTCCTGCTGGTGCCCCTGGTGAGGTGGCCGTTGCAGCGATTTCTGCCCTCAAGAGACTTTTCTGATCTTCTCTTGTCCATTCACCTGCGGTTCCGTTCCGGATTTGCGGGCGGCAGCCGCCATTTTCCGCTGACCGCCCTGCTTGGTGCGCTGGCATGGTCTGCGGAGGTCGGTCGCCTATATCTGGTGTGCCAGGCCCTGGGGCTGGAGGTTGGGTTGTTCGCGGCGGCGGTGCTCTCCCTTGGGGGTGCGCTCCTATCCCTATTCCCAACGCCGGGCGGAATCGGGGCGGTGGAGGCGGGGGTGGCGGGTTTGGCAGTGCGGATATCTCCCATCGGTCTGCCGGGAGCTGCCGCGATGGTGTTGCTTGACCGGGCCATCACCATGCTCAGCGTGGTCCTGACCGGCCTGGTGTTGATGGGTGTACGCTCGGCCTTCCCGAGGGTGTTCAAGCCCCGGCTACCAGAGCCGGCCGGTGTTGCTGCATGAGGGTTCTCCGTTCCCTCAGTGCTGCTGCTCTTGGAGGCGGAGGTGGTGGTTTGGCGTTTATGGCAGTGCCGACACGTCGTCGGTGAACAGGGCGTAGACGACGCCCAGCCCGTTGGCCCGGGGAAGGAGATCGGCAACTATCCTCCTGGCGTCGGGCAATTCTTTATTGTCGCGACCCCTCATCGACTCTTGATAAGGTGGCGGTGGAGGATCATAAAGTTGTTGAGCCGGAACCCGCGGGCGACGAACCGCTGGATGAAGGGCTGGGTTTTGGGGAGGGGCTCGTGGCCGGCCAGGGCCACGGCCCGCTGATCGCAGAACTCCTGGGCCAGGGCCGGAGGCGCACAGCGGCTAGAGGGAGGGCCAATTTGCGATCGAGGGATTCGATGCGCCTCCTTATGCGGCTCAACTACTTGATTTCACCTTCCAGATGTTGTGCGGGTTCCGGTGCTGGCGCGCCTATGGGCCAGTTGTTGTCTTAGAGGGCGTAGGCTCCCGACAGTTTTAGGGCTGGCGAGACCTTGCCTTAGTTGTTCCTGCGAATGCAGGGGAATGCCCCACTTTAACCCTCTCCCTCTGGGAGAGGGGACTTGTTGTGCGCCCTCTTTAGACTTGTCAGCCACTCTCTTTGGAGGTCTCGACGGCCTGCTGCAGGTTGCGGACACGTTCATTGAGGCCGTCGACCTCGTGGAGCTTCACGCCGTAGGTGATCAGGTAGCGGGCGGCGCGGAGGCGGAGGGCCGGGTCGGGGCTGTTGGCGGCGACGTCGGCGAAAATGGCCAAGCACTCGGGGATCAGGGCCTGGAGCTGCTTTAGGGCGAGGTCATAGGCCTCCTTGCGGGCGAGGTCGAGTTCGTTCCGAAATGCGGGATCCTCCAGCCAGCGGCGCAGAGTGGACTCGGCCACGCCGGTGTTGCGGGCGGCCTCGGCAATGGAGGGTGCCACGACGACGGATGGCAGGGCGGACTGCTGGCGGAAAGTGAGGCCAGAAATTTTCTGAATCCGCTCATTTCCGTTCATTTCCGCCGTTTGGGCTCGAGGGGCCGACCTGGTTCCGAGCCAGAGGAGCGCCTGGGTGTCTGGGTTCGTGGGGCCTTCTTGGTTTTTCCGGACATTGGGCTTCCCGGTGCCTCAGTGGCTGTCCTTAATTGGCCCGGCCGCCCTTGGGGCGGAGTTATGGGCTGGACACCTTTAATAGTACGAGTGTTCTAGTGTGTTTGGCAAGGGGTTGGCGACGCAGGTATTGGGTGGAGTGGGTAGCAGAGATACTGGATTCCCCGGTTCTCGTCCACGTATGCGTGAGGAAACGTCTTCGTCAGCCAATGCGGGATAGGATTACGTGCCCGAGGATTTTCATATAGGCACGCTTTCACCTGTTCCACATTATCCGGCCATAGATTGTGAAACAGCAGTATCCCGCCAAGTGTGGAGTTCTCCGCATTGCCCAATAGGCTTGGCCGTCTCAAGTCTTCATGGGGAGGGGTTATTCGGCCAATCCCTGTTTCCGCATTCTGCTCCCAACCGAAAATCGCAACCGACACATCTGTTTTTGTGACGCGGGATAGTTGGACCGCCGCTCGATGACCCGAGGTTGGTCTTTCAGTTTGCACCCTAACTCTCTAAAGTGCTTTCTGACGAAGTCCTCGAAAAACACGGTAGGGTCGAAATTCCTCTTTTTGTCCATTGGTAGTGCCAAATATATCTCTCACAGTATGGTCCACATTAATCAATTCGATAGATTGGGGCTGGTCAATAGGTACATGTCAGCAAGTGGGAAAGGCTGGCTAAGCAAAGTGAGGTCCTTTCCTGGGCTCAGGGTGACCGTCCTTTGGCTTGTGTGGTTGCCCTCGGGGGCTGGCCACACCGTTAGTGTCTCTGAGGGGTGTTGATGCGCGGGATTTCACCCTCTCCCTCTGGGGAGAGGGGATTTGGGGGCGTTCGGGGCGGGGGGGAGATGAGATAATTTTTTAGAGCCTTCCGATCGTCGCTGCTTGATATCCTCGCCAGCGCGTGTCAATGTACAACTGCAAACTGAATCCGATTATCTTGTGGACAGTGAAGTATGCGAACGGGAGCTGACTACAAAGAGAGTCTACGCGATGGGCGCGACGTATGGGTGTTGGGCGAAGGTGCTGTGGCAGACGTCACAACACATCCAGCGACGTCTGCGATGGTGGATGAGTACGTGGCGTGGTATGACCGCCACTTCGATGCTGCCTGGCAGGATATCCTGCTTACTCCGTCCGATGGAAACGGCCATAGGCAACCTCTCGCGCTTACCCCGCCAAAGACATCTGCGGACCTGAGGCGGCTAGGGAAGGCCATCAGCGCCGTGCATTTCGTTACCGGCGGAAATATGACGCACACACCGGGCTACGGCGCATTGATTGCCCTGGGGATGCTGAATGTTCTGAAGCGGATGAACCACTCCTCCGAGGAGATCGAGGCGGCCGAGGCGTACCTGGAATCCCTGGCGGAGAGCGGCAGGTTTCTCACCTTCGCCGGGGCTGGACCGCTGATCGGGACACGGCTGCGTCAGGACGAGAGCGAGCGGGTGGCGCTCCGCCTGGTCAGCGAAACCGCTGAGGGCATTGTGGTGTCGGGCAAGATCCAGATGCACACCAGCACGCCTTTCGCGGAGGACCTGCTGATCACCAGCCGCGACGAGCTGCCGCCGGGCAGCGGGAGGCACCTGTGGTTCATCGTACCAGTGAACGCCCCCGGCCTGCGGGTGGTATCGCGCCGAGCCGTTGCCAAACACAGCAATCCATTCCTGTCACCGCTGAGCAGCCGGTTTGATGAACTGGACTCAATGGTCTGGATGGAGGACGTTTTCGTGCCCCGCTCCCGCGTTTTTACCGGGGAACCCATAAACCGAAACCGGCGCCATTCGCTGGTGTGCTGGCTGCTATGGCATCACAGCTACGGCTGGCTCGCCAAGTCTGAGCTGACCCTGGGCCTTGGTCTTGCCCTGGCTGAAGTCATGGGCCTCAAGGACAATCCTCAGACAATCGAGCAACTGGTCGAGCTGACCGTCAACGTCCAGACCACGCGCACCTGCATGACGGCGGCGGAACTCGAACCGGAAACGACGGAGAGCGGGCATGCTCTGCCCAACCAGATTCACGTGGCCTCCGCAGGTATCAACACGCTCAGGGTTCGCCAGCGGATGGGCGAGATCCTGCGGGGTCTCCCCGGCTCGTCGCTGGTCAACGCCCCTGCCGACACCGACTTCGCAGACCCGGAGATGGCCGCCGAGCTGGAGGACGCCTTCGGCGGAGGCGGCTACACTGCGCTGCAGCAGCTCGCTTGGGACCAGGTGTCGTCGGGTCTGGACGGACGCGAGGCGGTTTTCGAACTGCATGCCAGTGGTGGGCTAGAGGCATGGCGCCGCCAATTGGCGTCTTGGTTTGGAAGCTACAACGAGCTGGCCAATGGCGTACAGGAGTTTATTCAGGTAGACCTGCCGCCCATGGACTTGAGCAGTCTGCAGGAGGTACCGCCCCCGCCGCGTCGGATGCCTCTATCTACGCCGGGACGCTGAGTCCCTGGTCAATGAGTTAACCCGAAGACTGTCTCGCGCGGGGCGAGTTCAAAGCCTTCGGCAGCATGGACGAATCGTGGGACCACCTGCGACAAGGGGTGGGGCAGGGTTCAGTTCGTCCCGGTAGGCCAGCCGTGGGTCAGATGGACGGAATGGGCGCAATCGTCGCCGACGCCAACCTGCGGACTGGCACGGGCCATAGCCATGGAAGCGGCAACCGTGGTCTTTTGCACCCGCAGCCAGTCCCCAAGCAGATTGTCCGAGAACCTCAAAGGACGGCCACGGACATCAGCAACGCCAAGGGAGACGTCGTGGTTGTTGGCTACGTATTAAGGAAAGCTAACGAAGCCTGGAGCTGAACTTCTGCCGTACCTTGGCAACCTTGGGGTTGATCACCAGCTGGCAGTACATACTGCCGGGGTTGTTCTGGTAGAAAAGCTGGTGTTCCCTTTCTGCGGGATAGAATACCTCGAAAGGGGCAACCTGGGTTACCACCGGCCCGTTTTCGGTTCCAGACGCATCCAACGCCTTGATGAAATCCACTGCCTGGCCCTTCTGGGCTTCGGTAGTGTAAAGAACTACCGAGCGGTACCGTGCGCCCCGGTCCGCCCCCTGACGGTTGAGTGTGGTGGGGTCGTGAGTTGCGAAGAACATCTCCAGTATGTCCGGGAATGCGATCTGGTCGGGGTCGAATTCCAACCGCACCACCTCGGCATGCCCGGTTCTCTCACTGCATACCTCATAGTAGGACGGGTTAAGCTTGTGGCCGCCGGAATACCCCGACGTGACGGAAGTGATTCCGGCGATCTCTGTAAAAACGGCCTCAACGCACCAGAAGCACCCACCGCCCAGTACGGCAACCTCTATATTTTGGTCAGGCACCTTATCTCACTCCGATGGCAGGAGCTTTCGATTCCCCAGCCGTGCTTGTGATTTATTCTTATTATGGCACAGTTCGTCTTTCAGGCATTGGTAGCTGCACACTTCAGTGTTTTGCCTGGATGGGAGCGACATTGGAATAGAGTTACTGTCCGTGTTTCGGCCTACTTGCTATTCATCCTGAGGTGATGGCCGGGGAGTTGCCCACCTGGTTGTGCTGCGACATCGCCTCATTTCGCCCTCCTTCAGGGTTAGTGGCCAGACTGGCGGGCCCTGGCCGGCTAATACTCTCCAGGCCTTCCTCCAATACCGAGGCGCCCAACACCGGGGCGCCCAACACCGGGGCGCCGCATATCAGGCGGTCGACTGGCGAACGCCGAAAAACCAGCGCATCGACATTCAGAATGGGCAGACGGGTATAATCGCGCAATGACTCGGCTGCTACTGCTCTCCCTATGGTTGACCCGGCGACGGCTACGCCAGTCGTGGGGGCTGACTGCGGCCACTTCACTGGGCATCCTGGCCGCGGTGGTGCTGCTGAGCGCCACTGCCCTTTATTCGAGAGTGCTTTCAGAGGCAGGGGTACGCTACGCGCTGTACAGCGAGACGCCCGGCAGCCTTAACATCCAGATTCTTTCGCAAAACCGCCCACTGGCACCCGCGGATTATGCAGAGTTGCGGCACATTGCCGAATCGGCGATAGAGCAACGCCTGGGCGAGTTGAGCACTCAGGTGGAGCGGTTTGGCCGCACCCAGGCCGGGATGCCCCTTACCACAAACGCCGAAGGGCGACCACCGCCTGTGACCATCCTTGCCGGGCGGCCATTCTTTATGACCGGATTCCCCGAGCATACCGTGTTGATCGAAGGGAGCTGGCCGCAAGAGTCTGGCAAAGCTGGACCTGCAGGCGTCGAGTTACAGGCCGTGGTGGGGCAGAAAGTCGCCAAGAGCCTGGGATACGAGGTGGGCGACCGCATATACATCACACCATTTCGTTCTTCGCCTGAGCAACGCATTGTGCTGGAAGTTGTAGGTGTGGTGTCTCCCTCGGACCCCCGCGAGGAATACTGGATGGGTTACCCAAGCCAGTTCAGTCTACAGGCTTATGGGGACATATCGATCGTTCCGGCGTACGTCACCGAGGAGGACTTTCTACAGGTGCTGGGCAGCCGGTTTCCGATCGCGATCGGCGACTTCGGCTTCAACGTATTTGTCGATCCATCAATAATTACGGCGGGAAGGGTTGATACCACCCAAGAGTCGCTGGATGGCCTGGAAACTGACCTGAACAAGTCCTATCCTCGAACCTTCGTTTTGAGTCGGCTGGGACTGACGCTTGACGAGTTTGAGCGGGACCTGACACTGGCCAGGATCCCGGTGTACGTTTTCGTCTCCCTGGTAATCATCGTTGTTTTATATTTCCTGATCCTGATCAGCGGAATCCTGGGGCGCAGCCAATCCGACGAACTGGGCCTCCTAAAAGGCAGAGGTGGGAGTCTCGTCCAGGTGTGTGGCGTATTGCTCCTGGCGGACGGCATGCTGGCTGCGGCTGCGGTGGCGGTGGGGCCGCTGATTGCCTGGGCAATCGTCCGTTACGCGATGCTCCCGACCTTCAGCGGGCTTGGCGGTGGACCCATCGAGGTCACGATAGTTGGCGAGATGTTCTGGATAGGTGCCATAGGAGCCGTCCTGTCGTTAGCGGCGCTGGCGTTGTCAGCGGTTGCTCGCGCGCGTTCCGGGATTACGGAATCCATGACAACACGATCCCGTCCTCCGGAGTCTTCTGTTCTTCAACGCTACTACCTCGACGTTGTTGCCCTCTTGGCCGTCGGCCTGGTGTGGTGGCAGTTCGGGGAAAGGGAGGGTTTTCTGACGAGCTCCCTGGCTTCCGGTTCGGGAAATCCCGGGGGCCTGGAAATAGATCCATCCGTGATACTGGGTCCGGTACTTGGCCTCCTGGCTGGGGCGCTGCTGCTCCTGCGGGTGCTGCCCCTGGCGGTGCGCCTGATCGTTTGGGTGTGCATGCGGTTCGGCCCCGCGTGGTCGTCCTTCGGAATGACCCGAGTTGCAAGAGACCCGGTACTGCCGTCGTCGCTGGCGGTGCTGCTGATGCTTTCGGCAGCGTTGGGAGTGTTTGGCGCGACCTTCCAGTCAAGCCTGTCAGGCAGCCAAAGGGAACAGGCCCTATACAGCGTCGGGGGAGACGTGGTGATCCGGGTTTCAAACTTGCCGGGTTCCGGCGCAGAGGAGACCCTGGCCGGGGAATTGGAGCAGATCCCCGGCGTCAGGACAGCCACCCCAGTCTTGCAGAATACGATAAGTCTTGCCACGGGACAGTCGGCTTTTTCTGCGCTCCTGATTGCCGCTGACCCACAGGCCCTAGCGCAGGCCGCCTGGTTCCGGGACGATTTTGCCAGCTCCACTCTCGTCCAGCTGACGGAGCGGATTCGCGGCCAGCCCGTTGAGGGGAGTTCCGGGGTGCCGCTGCCTTCGGGCGTAGAGCGTATCGGCGTGTGGATGGACACCGGACGCCTCAACGAGATGGAGCTGGAGGCCAACATCAACGTATGGGCCAAGCTGGCGAACAGCGCGGGCAATTACAGGAATGTATCGCTGGGAAGCTTTCTTGGTCAAAGCGACGGCGGGGCGGGAAATTGGCGGTTCTTTGCCGAAGATCTGTCGGAACGATCGATCGAACTGGAAACCGAGTGGACTCTGACTGCGATCTTCCTCACCACCAGTTCTTTTGCGAGAGTGCCATCGGGGAGTATCCACCTGGATGACATCACGGCCTTTGGACCATCCCTGCCGGCAGAGGGTGTTGTGGTGGAGGGTTTCGAGGCCATGGGCAACTGGAGGCCCATTGAATTTAACGCAGGAACTCAGGACGCGGTAAAACGGGAGCCCACGGGCGCTCGGTCCGGGTCTGGCGGTCTCACTTTCTCCTGGGTGGAGCCCTTCACCGGACAGCAACGAGGGGTGCACATCACGCCCGTCAATCTGCCAATACCGGCCATTGGGGGTGGCGGACTTCAGCTTAACGACAGCTTGTGGATCCAGCACGGTCAGGCCTACATACCCATTGAAATCGTTGGCGAAACAGAATTGTTTCCCACCGTATCCAATCTGCAACGGCCATTCGTGATTCTGGACATCGATACGTTCCTGACTTACAGGAAGTTTCTTCCCACTACGGGACGCGTCGACGATACCATTCAAGTATGGCTCTCGCTGGACCCCTCATACGACCGGGACGCTGTGACATCGAGAATAGACCGCGAGCTGCCAGCGCTGACTTCGTTAGTCGACCGAAACTCAGTCGCTGACCGGGCGGCCCGGAATCCACTCGCCGGTGGTGGGTGGAACGGGCTCACCACCTTGAGCATGGGCGCAGTGGGAATCGCGGTGGGAATCGCATTGCTGATGCACAGCGTCGCCTCGGCAAGAGCTGCCAGGGTGGACATGGCCGTAGCCCGGGCCCTGGGTCTCTCGACGAGGCAGCTCTTGCTGACCCTCGTGGCCGAGAAGTGGCTGATGGCCGGAGCTGCGATTCTGGCCGGTGCCGCCATCGGTTACTGGCCGGGGCTTGAACTTATCCAGATGCTTGAGTTGACACCCGGCCGTTCCACCCTGGTGCCGCCGATGATTCCCCGAGTACACGAACTGCTGCTGGCACTGGTACTAGCCGGTCTGACGGTAGCGGTGATGGGGTCCGCTCTTTACTCAGCCATCCTTGCCCGCCGTGACCGGCCGGCGGACGTTTTGCGGATGGGGGAGTAGCCTGTTGGCGTCGCTGCTTCGTTTTGCGTACGTAATGGCCATCGGACGGGCCGTCAGCGGCTGGCGGCTCGAGGCGGTGCTGTTCGGTGGAATAATGCTGGCGGTGGCGTTGATGGCCAGCGGAGTGATCTTCTCCGAGCTGCTATCAAACGCAGCACTGCGTGACGCTCTGGGGCGATCGGAGCTGGAGAAAGTCAACTTCACAGTGCGCTCGTTCAGCAGCCGGGATGATCCGCCCAGCGTGGAGGGACGCAGTGCGGCTTTCCGGGCCAGGGACAATTATGTCCGCCAGTATGTGCAGGAACCCTTCCAACCCTACCTTAAAAATCAGAAAAGATTGATCAAGACGGCCACGTTTTACTTCCAAGGCCGGCCCCAACTGGAGGTTGACCAAGAATCCCGGCCTCGAGGACCGGTGGTCCATCTCACGGGGATGGACGGACGAGTCCGGGTCCTCGAGGGCCAGTGGCCGACAGGTCCGGGCACCAGCGGCGCGGCGGTGGAAATAGCGGTGGACCGGCTGGGATCGGAGCTCCTGGGAATGGGCGTTGGCGATGTCATGGAGATATTCCCCGCGTCGTTATTTGAAGACTCGCTGCCCATGAAAGTGCGAATCGCCGCCATTTTCGAAGTGCTGGATCCGTCGGATGAGTTCTGGTACGGACTTTCCGCCACATCCAGCAAGAAGGACGAACGGTGGACGCTGGTGCCACTTTTTGCCAGTGAGGAAGCATTGCTGAGCGAGGTCCTAGGTTCGTATCCTGCAATTTATGCGGATACGACCTGGCATTTCCATCCCGACCCGGAACGGATGCCTGCCAGCGAGGTCGAGGAGATTCAGCGCCTGCTGGCCCAGATCGAGCGGTCGGTCACCGTTGGCCTAAGCAACTCCAGTTACAGGATCCGCCTGGACAGTCTCTTGAGGGATTTCGAGCAGGAGCTGCTCCTGGGCCGGTTGCCGCTGCTGCTGCTGCTGTTCCTGGTAGTAGCCATCCTGACGTATTACCTGGCCCTGATAGCGGGCCTGATAGTGCGGTCCCGCAAGACGGAGATCAGCCTGCTGAAAAGCCGGGGCGCTACCAGCATTCAGATTGCCGTCCTGGGGCTTGGCGAGGGACTGATCGTGGCAACGCCTGCGGTCATTGCAGGGCCTTACGCAGCCCTGGGTTTGATCAAGCTCCTGGGGTTCGTGTTCTTCCGGTTGAGCGGGGTCTCCGGCGAGCCAGTAGGCGCGACGGTGGGAATTTCCCTGCCGGCGTTCCTCCTTGGGCTGGCGGGCGGCGTCCTGGCCGTCCTGGTATTCACCGTGGCCACGTTGGTGGCATCGCGGCAGGGGGGTGTTGAGGTCCGTCAATCCAGTGCCCGCCCGCCCACTTCCAGCATTCTTCACCGGTATTACCTGGATGTGGCCCTGCTGGCGTTGATTGGACTGGTATGGTGGCAACTCCAGAGCCGCGGGGCCTTCCTTGTACAGTCATTAGGCAGCAGAGAGCTGTCCATTGACTACAGCCTGCTGCTGGGGCCGGTGTTGGGCCTGGCGGCCGCCGGCCTGATCGTGCTGCGTGCCTTTCCATGGTTCACTGCGGCGCTTGCCAGGATTGCCGGTCCGGTGGCACCCTCCTGGCTGCTGCATGTGCTGCGGCATCTCTCTCGCGACCCGTTGACGCCTGCGATGCTGATAGTGCTGGTCATGTTTGCCACCGCCCTGGGGGTTATGGGCAGTGCCTTTTCGGCTACGTTGGAACGAGGGCAACGCGATCAGGCCCTGTACGAGGCAGGGGCCGATCTGCGCCTGCGGCACACCAACCTGGAAGAGACTTCCGGGATGGCTGCGACAGTGGTCGGTCTGGAAGGCATAGAAGCAGCAGCGGACGTTTTCCGCACCTCGTCGTTTCTCACCACCAGTGGTTTCAGTACGTCGAGTGCACTGCTGGCAGTACAGGCCGACGCCATTGGGGATACGGCGTGGCTCAGAGAGGATTTCGCTGATGCTTTATCGGCCGACGATCTGTCAGGTGTCCTGAGGTCAGATGGACCGGCCCCAGGACCGCAGCCTGACCCGGACGGGCTGGAGTTACCTCCGGACGCGACTGCCCTAACGCTCTGGGCCAGGGCGAGCGGCTCGTCGCCTTTCCTGGAAGTGTGGGTGCGGCTCAAGGACACACGAGGCCGGATCATCGACGCGCGGATCGGAGACCTGGACCGGCCAGGGTGGACCAGCTTGTCGCTGCCTCTGTACGGGGAGGCACTGGGAGGAAACCAGCCCGGGAGTGGGACGCAGCCACTGGAGCTGCGACCACCATTCCGCCTTATGTCGATTTTTGTGCGCGGCCGCTACAGAGCAAGTGAAGGCGGTGCTGTTTTCTTCGGGAGGGTCAATGCGACTACCCCAAGGGGCGAAAGCCTGGTCCATGATTTCAGCAGTATTGACGGTTGGCACGTTATAGAGGACTTCCGCAAGCCAGGACTGTATTCTCTCGAGACAAGCGGATCAGCGGCGGAGGGAGAATTCCTCATCACCACGAGGTACAGCTTTGGTGCCGGACGTACAGGTCTGGCTGGGATCGGGGCAGGGAGCCCGGAAGTGCCGATACCAGCCTTGGTCAGCACGCGATTCCGCGAGATCGCGGACGCCAAAATCGGGGACAGGGTGATCCTTGGCCTGTCCAACTACTCCATTCTGCTGGAGGTAGCCGGGGAGTTGGAATTTTTTCCGACGCTGGACCCGGCAGAAAAACCCTTTGTGGTGGTGGACATTTCCAGATTCAACCAGTCCGCCATCCGGCACAGCCCTCGACCACCCACGGGTCCCAACGAACTGTGGATTTCCGGAGTCGGCGGCTCAGTCGATGTTGAAGCGGTTTCCAGCGCCTTGCGGGATGCTGGAGTAAGCATCAGGAGCGTGCACCACGCCCCGACTCTGGTAGCTGCGCGTTTGGACCAACCGCTGGTGAACGCAGGTTGGGGCGGGCTGCTGGTGCTGCTGTTTCTGGCCATTGCGATTGCCAGCGCCAGCGGCCTCCTGCTGTTTTCGCGCCTGGACGCGAGGGAGCGCCAGACCGAGTTTGCGATGCTGCGCACCCTGGGGATATCGAGGGCTCAGATGAGCAGCATCCTATGGGCGGGATTGCTTATCGTGGTAGTCTGCGGGGTAGGACTGGGAACGCTGCTGGGGTGGCTTCTCGGTGCCAGTCTGCTTCCCCTGATGGAGGTCGCGGAGGCGGGCAAACGAATCACGCCGTCGCTTGTATTCACGACCGACTGGCAGCGACTGCTGGTGTCCTACGTTATCCTTGGAGTGATTACCCTGTTTTGCGGCCTGTGGCTCACCTGGCTGACCGCAAGGCTACAGTTGCACCAAGTACTCCGATTGGGAGAATAACGCCAACTATGGACTCCCACACTGAATACCGCAGCGTACCATCTACGGGAAGACAGGATCCGTTTGTAGTCTGTCGCGATCTATTCAAGATCTACAAAAGGGCGGACCTGGAAGTTGTAGCCCTGCGCGGCCTGAACATGACCATTATGCAGGGCGAGCTAGTAGCGATAGTCGGCGCGAGTGGCAGCGGCAAGAGCACCCTGCTGAATATTCTTGCGGGACTGGACCGTCCGTCGGCGGGAGGGATCTGGGTTGGCGAGCGCGACCTGCTCAACATATCGGAACGGAACCTCGTCCAATACCGCCGACAGGATGTAGGTTTTGTGTGGCAGGCAACGGCCCGCAACCTGCTGCCTTACCTGAACGTGGCAGAAAACATAGACCTTCCCATGGCATTGGCGGGAAGGCCCCGCAGACTACGGCGGGAATGGTCCGGCCAATTGATAACGGCATTGGGCATAGGCGATAAGGCGAGCTGCCTGCCTCATCAGCTTTCCGGAGGAGAGCAGCAGCTTGGAGCCATCGGGGTTGCCCTGGCCAACCAGCCTCCGATGCTGCTGGCCGACGAGCCCACCGGCGAACTGGATACGGCCACGGCGATCCAGGTATTCGAGATGCTACGGACCTTGAACCGGGATTTTGGCGTAACCGTGATCATAGTTTCCCACTATCCAGGGGTCTCGCAGTTCGTGGACCGGGTGGTGCACATCCGGGACGGGCGCATAAGCTCGGAGACGATTTCCACTGCCACATACCAGCGCGACGGCTCCCGAACAGAAGAGGAGTTAATAGTGGTCGATGACGCTGGTAGGCTGCAGTTGCCCCAAGGATTGGCTGAGCGCTTCAGCAACCGCGGCCTGGCGCGGATCGATCTTGAAGACGGGCATGTCACGCTGAGGCCTCCCGAAGGCAGTTCCAACACGGAACATAGGACGCAGGAATGAGCGGTTCGATATTATCGGCGTCCTCGCTGGCCCGTAAGTTTGAAAGCGGTGGATCAGAGGTCTGGGCGGTGAGAAACGTGAGCCTCGATGTGGGCGAGGGTGAACTTTTGGCGCTCACCGGTCGCTCCGGCTCGGGGAAGACTACGCTACTGAACCTATTGTCGGGCCTCGACCGGCCGACGGATGGTGCCGCCCTGTTCAGGGGCCAGGACCTGTCACGGCTGCCGGAGAGAGAACTCGTTGAGTTTCGGCGGCGCAACATCGGGTTTGTGTTTCAGTCCTTCGGTCTCATGCCGCTGCTCTCGGCCCATGAGAATGTGGAATTGCCACTTCACATTTCCGGAGTGTCCTGGCGGGAGCGGAGACGGCGCGCACAGGATGCGCTGGAGTCTGTGGGGCTTGGCCCCCGCGCAAAGCACCGGCCCTATGAACTCTCCGGGGGTGAACAACAGCGTGTTTCCATCGCAAGGGCCCTGGTCACCGGTCCGGAGGTGGTTTTCGCAGACGAACCTACGGGAGAACTGGACACCACGACGGCCCGTTCCATCATCGATATCCTGCGACGAATATCCGCCGAGGGGACCACTGTCATAGTAGCCACCCACGATCTCGCCCTGGCCGCAGCAGGAGACAGGCAGTTGGAAATGGCAGACGGTCTGCTGACGGAACCGTAACAACTCGATCAAACAACATTTTCTCCTGTGATGCCCGGGCATTTGAATTTGCCTACAGGTGTCGAAATCCTGACTCGGACGGCGTGGGCGCGTTATGGGTATTGAGCGGAGGCACAGTGGTCCGTTCGCTGGCTGAAAAGTACTGTGGCAGGAACCAACTAATCACTTGCATTAGTGCCAGGGTTGGATGCCTCGCCCAACCAGCGCCATGGCCGCTTGGAGCACCGGGAGTTGTGGGGGCCTTGGCCGACCCGGAGTTAAACAGCTATGTTGTGAGCGGCGGGGGAAGTGTGGCCGAGTCTGCAGCCCGTATCCCGGTTGGAGCAGCGGCGGAGTGTGAAAGGACGAGGGTAGATGTCGGTAAGCTACTGAATTACCAGTCCCCCGGCCACTGTGGCCGGAGCGGATCGGTTGTTGAGGTACTCCTGTGAGCATTGGAGTAGAGATAACCGGGTGCGTGGGGTGCGGGTGTCACTTTTGACGAAGGCCGCTCCCAGATAGGGATTGGGGCCAGTCCTCAAGTGGATGGCAGCTTTACCCAACCGGTTAGCCCGTTAGTGCCGCGGGCCGGCCGTCCTAACATAGCTGCGACCTTGCGACGACACGCCATGCAGGTCGCTGGGGTTTTTACCCTACTGGGAACCTTCTGCACCTGCAGAGAATGAGAAAGCACTGGCAGCACTACATCACCTCTACCCAGATGCGATACCGTCGGGGGAATTCCTGGCAGCCTGTGCTGCCTTTTGAAACCGTAAACTTTCCCGTGCGGGCTACCCTCTCCAGATCTCCCCTCGAGGACCAGGGTGGGGGGCGTCACTGCTGGTTAGGGAACATTGTGTCATCCAAGAATTTCACCCTCGCCCCAGCCCTCCCCCTCTAGTACTACAACGACGGGTTGTTTGGTAGGATAGTTGTCAAGATGATAGTGGGTGGTTTGGGTGATGGATGGGGCGAGTTTCGAGCGGGTTTACGACAACTTTCAGGACTTTCACGCCTTCTTCGCGGCCTCCTTCGGCCGCAAGCAGTGGCGGGAGCACAGCCGGAACTATCTTCAGGGGCTGCTGGTGCAGGCTGGGGAGCGGCGCAACGCCGAGAACCTGTCGGAATCGGTGGGCATCTCGGCCCGGGCGATGCAGCGTTTTCTGACCGAGGCCCGGTGGGACGATGCCGCGGTCATCGGTCGGCTGCAGGAATACCTGGCCCCCAGGCTGGCTCACCCCGAGGCGGTGTGGGTGTTGGACGGCAGCGACTTTCCCAAGCAGGGACGGAAGTCGGTGGGGGTAGCCCGGCAGTACTGCGGCAGGCTGGGGAAGGTGGCCAACTGCCAGGCGGGGATGTTCCTGGCCTACGTCAGCCCGCTGGGACAGGCATTGGTGGACAAGGGGCTGTATCTGCCCGAGAGTTGGATCTCCGACCAGGACCGGTGTGCGGCGGCGGGTGTGCCCGAGGAGCGGCTGAGCTACCGGTCGAAGACGGAGTTGGCCTTGGAGCTGCTGGAGCGGGCCCTGGGGTTGGGCCACCTCAAGGCCGGATGGGTTGCCGGGGACGACGCCTTCGGGATGTCGCCGTCCTTTCGGGAGTCCCTGGCGGGCCTGGGGATGCGCTACGTGCTGGACGTTCCGGGCAGCACTCCGGTCTGGCCCCTGGAGTTGGCTTGGACCAGTCCGGGGTCTCAGGGGTCCGGGCGCCCCCGCAAGCCCAGGCTCAGGGACGGGCAGCGTCGTACCATGGAGCAGCGCAGTGGCGAGTTGCCGGATAAGGCTTGGCGGGAGATAACGGTGGCCCAGGGAAGCCAGGGACCGCGGAGCTATATGTTCTGGGCCCAGCGGGTGCGGGTAACCCGGAAGGGCAAGCCGGGCCAGGAGGCATGGGCCGTCTACCGCCGAAACCTGGACGGCAGCGAGCCCCGCTACTACCTGTCCAACGCTGCCGAGGATACTCCCCTGGAGACC
This sequence comes from Dehalococcoidia bacterium, assembly GCA_965262865.1. Taxonomy (GTDB): domain Bacteria; phylum Chloroflexota; class Dehalococcoidia; order Lucifugimonadales; family UBA3495; genus VXOI01. The sequence continues at coordinate 1,513,377 of OZ253565.1, read as the reverse complement.
CTGGCCTATGTGGGCGGTTCCAGGTGGCCCATTGAAACGGAGTTCGAGACGGAAAAGGGCGACGTGGGCCTGGACGAATACGAGACCCGTAGCTGGTCCGGCTGGCATCACCACATAGCCATGTGCCTGCTGGGTGGAGCGTTCCTGCTGGGCCTGCAGCAGGACTGGGGGGGAAAAGATGCCCCGGATCACCCGTCCCCAGGTGTACCGGGTGGTGCGGGAAATGCTGCCCCGGGAACGGTTCGGACCGGAGGAGTTGCTGCTGTGGCTGGAGGATACGCAGCTACGCAACGAGCGGGCGCGCCGCTCCCACCAGAGACGCCGCTCCGCTCGCCGTGAAGGCAGGATGGAGCCACCACCTTAAACGCGTCGTTGTAGTACTAGGGAGAGGGAGAATTATAAAACCCCAGATTCCATGCTGACCGTAGCGTCGCGAGGCAATCCGTGCATTTAGTGCTCGGAGCATTGAGTCTATAGCAGGTTCCTTTCCGTCTTTTCCGCCTTCCGGGTGCTGTCACTCACCTCTGAACCGCTGCCTCGGGGTAGCTTGCGCCGTAGTCCCTAGCCATTTCCAGGCACGGCCAAACGAAAGCCTTTTGTTCCGTATCAATGATTGACGAATTGTAAATATACTATTACTCTTTGGCATCAATACAAATTGTGGTTGCTCTATATCAGTCTATGAACACGTAAACACTGGTTTTAAGTCTACCGAATCGGTCACATATGGGGTTGTTTAATGGAATACCGTCGGTTTGGCCCAACGGACATGACCACTTCAGTGCTTGGCTTCGGGTGTTGGGAAATGGGAGGGGGGTATGGCGATATCAGCGAACGTGAAGTCACCGATGCAGTACACCGTGCCATAGATCTTGGGATCAATTGCTTCGACACTGCTCCGGCATACGGCCGCGGTGAGTCGGAAACCATGTTGGCTCGTGCACTGGGGCCCAAACGCAAGGATGTCCTGGTGGTTACCAAGTGCGGTGTGGGTTACGATGGCCGGCCCAAGGGACGGGACAGCAGGCTGGTCACCATCAATGAGTCTGTGGAACGTAGCTTGCAGAACCTTCAGACCGACTATCTGGATGTTCTCCTGGTTCACTGGCCGGACGTGACTACGCCCTTCGATGAGACCATGACTGCCTTGGACAACCTGGTGCAGCAGGGCAAGGTCAGGGCCGTAGGGCTGTCCAATTTCACTCTTGAACAGATCGAGGAATGCGCCGAAACGCGGCGCGTAGATATTCTGCAGTACGGCCTCAACATGTTTGATCGCCGAGTCGAGCAGGAGATTTCGCCCTACTGTCTCGAACAGGACGCGGGACTTATGGTCTACGGACCATTGGCCTTCGGCCTCTTGACGGGGGCTTTTTCCACCGACACCGCCTTTGGAGCCAACGACTGGCGATCCACTGGTGGAAGGCCCGGCTGGAACGTTGGCGTTTTTGCCGAGGAAAACTTTCAGCGAAACGTCAGAGTGGTGCAAGAGCTTGCACCAATAGCCTCCAGGCGTGACAAGGTAATGCCGCAACTGGCCTTGAGATGGGTTCTGTCCAATCCGGCCGTCAGCGTGGCACTGGTGGGCACCCGCACAGTCCGGGAGGTTGAGGACAATATGGGTGTGTTGGACTGGGCCCTCTCCGCTGCGGATCTTTCCGAAATCGATCAGGTCTTTGACCGCTACGGAGTGAACACTACACCAGACATCATCATCGACCCTGACGAGTAGAGATGACCGGCAGAGAACCTCGGGGGATAAGCGGGATTTAAGGCGAGCAGGGAGTCAGATGCAGCGATACATTACGATACGGTTGATCCAGGCCGTTTTTGTTCTGCTGGCGGTTTCAGTGATTGTCTTTGGCCTAGCCCGCGCCTCGGGCAATCCGGTGGTCCTGATGCTGCCCATCGATGCCGGTCCTGAGGACTACGAACGTCTAACGAAGTTCTGGGGGCTGGATAAGCCCCTGCACATCCAGTATGCGAAGTTCCTTGGAAACGCGGTTCAAGGGGACTTTGGCGAGTCGATCAAGTGGCCCGGCCGGACCGCAATGCAGATGGTGGCCAGCCGTATCGGCGCCACATTGCAGTTGGCGGGATCCGCCATGGTGCTTGCGGCAGTTATGGCGGTGTTGTTGGGGGTCCTCACCGCAATACGCAAAGATACTCCCCTTGACTACATCGGCAAGATTTTTGCCCTCTTCGGACAGTCCGCTCCAGCTTTCTGGATCGGCATCATGATGATCTGGCTGTTTGCTGTCGAATTGGAGTGGTTCCCGACGTCCGGGCGGGGAGGGCTCTCCCACATGGTGCTTCCCGTAGTCACCATGGGGTGGTTCGAAGTGGCCGCCATCATGCGGCTCGTGCGGTCCTCGATGCTGGACACCATGGACAGTGAATATGCGAACCTAGCCAGGGTCAAGGGTTTGCCCGGCTGGAAGATAGCCTGGAAGCATTGCCTGCGGAATGCGGCGATTGCCCCGCTCACCTACTTCGGGATAATTGCCGGCGCCCTGGTGCTTGGTTCCGTAATCGTAGAAACCGTCTTCTCCTGGCCGGGGCTGGGAATGCTGACCGTGGAAGCCGTCCTGGCCAGGGATTTCCAGGTGGTGCAGGCGGTTGCAATGGTGTTTGCCGTCGGATTCATCGGGCTGAATCTATTTGTAGACATCCTCTATGCGTATGTGGACCCCAGGATTCGATACGCATAGCAGCGGGTCAAGTCGAGGATTGGACAGGGAAATAAGGCGCACCTAGCTTCGTCTTCAAGGAGAAAGAAATCGCGATGGCTACCATGTCCCAAGTCGGAGATTTCATTCGTTATTCCCCGTCGAGCGTTGGAAATTCCCTGAGAGTTGCGCGCCGGTATCCGGTAATCCCGTTAGTAATAATGCTGGTCGTGTTGGTTCTGCCCTCAATCCTTGCCAACTTGATAGCACCCCATGATCCAATTCAGGCCGATCTGTCCCACCGCTTGGAGCCGCCTGCGTGGGTCGGAGTCAAAACGACCATCAAGACCGTGTCGGAGAGCCGCAACAGCAACGAGTTCATTTCTCTCAGTCGCGCCCAGGCTCTCAATCCGGGCACAACGATCGGCCAGACCAGCCACCCCGATCCGACATCCCTCGCCGTAGGGGACCCGGTTGAGCTCGTTGACCGGACTGCCGGAAGCTGGGACCGCCCGCTGGGGACTGACAAGCTGGGTCGCGACCTGCTGACGCGGATAATCTACGGCGCAAGGTACTCCTTGTATGTTTCGCTGGCGGTGATCTGCATTTCTGGCGTCATCGGCACGGCCCTAGGAATCCTGGCGGCCTATTTTGGAGGGTGGGTCGATTATTCGATATCCAGATTGATCGATATTTTCATGGCCCTCCCGGGCATTCTAGTTCTCCTGGTGCTTGTGGTGGTGATCGGGCCGGGTCTAACTGCCCTGATTGCCGTTATTTCCGGTCTGCTCTGGTCCCGGTACGCGCGGTTGGTTCGTGGCGAGGTGCTGGGAATCAAGACCCAAGACTTCATAGCCAAGGCACGGGTTGCCGGTTCATCGCACACCAGAATCATGATCAAGCACATCTTGCCCAACGTGTTCAACAGCCTGATCATTCTGGCTACCCTGCAAGTTGGATACGTCATCATCATCGAGTCCTCCGCAAGTTTCCTTGGCGCTGGCATTCCCAGACCCACACCTTCATGGGGTTCCATCGTCGCGGATGGCAGGGACCTCATAGTCCAGGCAGCGTGGTGGATTTCCCTGTTTTCGGGTCTGGCAATCGTCATGACCGTGCTATCGGTCAATCTGATTGGAGACTGGCTGCGAGACAAACTGGATCCCAAATTGCGACAGATTTAGTCCGACCGAATTGTCAAAAAGCAAGGAGGAAACTAAATTGATGCATCACTTTTTACGGAGGCCGTTTACCTTCCTGGTCTTGGGCTTTCTGGCCCTGATACTGGCCTGTGGCGGCTCCGCCACTAACACCCCGGAACCCACCCAAGCGGAGGACACCTCTGCCTCGGGCGCGGCTGCCGCCGAAACACCGGTCCCAACCTCTGTCCCCACGACAAGCGAGGCCCCTGATGGCGCCGCATCAGCCGTGGGCCGCCTGGTGGCGGCTGTCGTCATCGAACGGGAGACCAACGACCCCCATCAAGTCACGGCCGTGCACCAGTCCCAGTTTCTGCCAATGTATGAAGACCTGGTGCGCTATGACGAGTTCGCAAAATACGTCCCCATGCTCGCAACCGACTGGGTCGTGAGCGCTGACCTCAAGGATTGGACGTTCAACCTGAGGGAGGGGGTGCAGTTTCACAAGGACTTCGGAGAATTCACGTCGAAAGACCTGGTCCACAGTGTAGACCGACACGCCAGGGAGGGCAGCATATCGGCCCACGCCTCCTTCTACCGTGATGAAGTACTGGGCAAAGGAAGCATCGAGGTGGTGGACGATTACCAGATCATTTACCACCTGGCGGTGCCGAAGCTGGACTTGGAGGTGTTCAACGCCAACCGCTGGTACAACCACATGTTGAGCAAGGACCATTACGATGCGGAAGGGCAGGCCGGAGTGGAGAACAATCCCATCGGTACCGGGCCCTACCAGTTCGTCGAGCGGACTCTCGGGTCCAACGTGCTCTACGAAGCCGTGCCGTACGACCACTACCGGATCACACCGGACTTCCAGGAGGTTCAGCTTTTCTTCGTCAAGGAGCACGCCACCCGCATGGCGATGCTGCTGTCCGGAGAGGCCCACATAGCCGCCCTTCCTCCAGACCTGGAATCGACGGCTGTGGAGAACGGCATGGAGGTAATCTCAGCCCGGACTCCCACAGTGCCGCTCTACGCGATGATGGGTGGAAACTTCCATGAGGAGCTTTCAGGAACGAGGCTGGGCAACTCACCGGATTTGCCTTACTCGGATGTCTACCACCCCTTCGAGGAGGTGCCCTGGGTCAACAAGAAGGTCCGTGAGGCCCTCAATCGGGCAATTGACAGGGACGAGATACAGAGAACCCTCCTGGCAGGAAAGGGAGAACCGATGCCTGTGCCCTTCTTCCACGAGTCTCTCCGAGGTTGGAACCCCGAATGGCTGGACCGGTATGAAGAAAAGTACGGATATGATCCCGAAAGGGCCAGGGAATTGCTCGCCGAGGTCGAGGCCGAGACCGGGCAGCCGCTGGATTGGTCCAAGGTGATCTACCTGCTCACCATAAGGCCCGAATTGCCGCAATTGGCCGACATTGGAGAGGCCATAGTCAACTACTGGCGGGCTATAGGTGTGGACGTTGCATTGGAAGAGCGGGAATTTGCCTGGTTCCGGGAGCATATTCTCAAGGGAGAGGTGGGTGGTGTCGCCTGGACTGATGCGACCATAAAGTTCGAGGACCCTGACCAGTTGAGGATCGTCTATTACAGCGGGCGCACCCTGCAGGGTCTCTGTTGCCATTTCTTCGAACACGAGGGCATCGACGAAGCATACGAAAAACTGGTGCCGGAAACAGATTTCGACAAACGGGACGAATACCTGCGAGAAGGTGGCAATGTCGCCTTTGAGGAGTACGCAATGCTACCCCTGTTCTGGCTCTCGGCAGACTTCGTAGTGAATCCCGAGGTGGTCGCGGATTACCCAACATCTGGCCTCTTCGGAATGCGAGATCTGGAGTATGTGGTTGCAGCTAAATAACCCTGGGAGAATCCCGCCCCGCCGCTTCGACAGGGTTGAAGCGGCCAGGTAAGCCGACCAGTAACCCGGCAGACTCCACCGATCCCATGCGCATTGCCGCATGGGATCGGTTACCATCAATAGAGACAATCCAGCGCCATTCTCAAGAGAGGGTCTTTTATGATTCGGAACAATTTTCACGTGGTATTTGTTGCTCTTACCCTGCTCCTGCTGTTTGCCGCCGCGGCATGCGGCTCGTCCACGACGGCAACTCCAGTTCCCGCTCCGGCGACGACCGGCGATGAGTCGCCCACGGTCGCGGTAGCTCCAACTCCTGAGCCCGATTCCGCAGTCGAATCACCTGCCGGCGCAGGCCGCTTGAGGGTAGCGGCGTCACTGGAAAGGGAAGTCAACGATCCCTATATGGCATCAATCGACGCGTGGGTCCAAGCGGGCTCGGTGTTCGAGGGCCTGACCGAAGAACCTCCGGACCTAGACTACCGGCCGATGCTTGCCACCGAATGGAATATGAGCGATGACGGCCTGACCTGGACCTTCAATCTGAGAGAGGGTGTTCCATTCCATAAAGGTTGGGGAGATTTCACGGCACAAGACGTTGTCCATTCCTTTGACCGTTATCTAAGGGACGACTCCGCGGTGAGCGAAAAGGAAAAATTCCAATATTGGCGCGACAATATGGAGACGCCCGATGAATATACCGTGGTGATTCACACTCCGGGAATCGAGCCCTCTCTGTGCTGCGACAAGAAAATAGTTTACCGATATTGGGGCGCGGTTTTGAGCAAGGCCTTTTTCGATTCCGAGGGCCAAGAAGGGGTGAATCGCGAGATGATCGGAACTGGCCCCTACCAGTTCAATGAACGAGTTTCGGGGTCGTACGTGTTGTACGAACGAGTCCCCTACGACCACTGGCGGATCGCACCGGAATTCGATGAGATTCAACTCTTCATCGTCAAAGAGTCCTCCACACGGTTGGCGATGGTCCTGGCGGGTGAGGCGGAAATCGTTATACTGCCCTTTGAACTGCAGAAGCCGGCGATTGACGCGGGCTTGGAAGTGGTCCAGGCAGTGTCGACAACCAGTCCGATATATGTGGAATTTGGTGGAAACTACCTGCCAAGCAAACCACACTATGATCCCACCATTCCGTGGAACAATCGCAAGGTCCGCGAAGCCCTGAACCGGGCGGTCAATCGACAGGAACTACAAGACACGATCCTCGGGGGCAGAGGAGAGTTGATGGCCGTTTCTTTTTTCCATTCCTCGCTGCCCGGTTGGAACCAGGATTGGATTGACGGCTATGAGGATCACTACGGGTATGATCCGGAGCGCGCCAAAGAGTTGCTGCAAGAGGCCGCGGAGGACATGGGGGCGCCCCTGAATTGGGACGAAACCCTCTTTATCATCACACCCCGCCCGGAGTTGCCCGAGTTGGAAGACGTCGGTGAGGCGATCCAGAACTATTGGAAGGACGTCGGTGCGTTGGTCAAACTCGAGCAATGGGAGTTCGAGCGATTCAGGGACAAAATCTACGGCGATAGCGTAGAAAACCACCACAACAACCTCGCCTGGACCGACGCAACGATCCGCTTCCCCGATCCGGCAATGCTGCGCATCATCTATTACAGCGGTGGCTGCTGCCACTTCTTCGAGAGTGAAACAATCGACCGAGTTTATGAGGAATTGCAGCTTACGTCCGATTCCGCTGCACGCGACTCCCTGATGCGGGAAGCGGGCAACCATATCCACGAAGAATATGGCACTTTGCCTCTCCTCTGGCTGTCGGCAGAATTTGTCGTGAATCCGGAAGTAGTGGCGGAATACCTGACTTCCGGCCTGGGCCCGCCAAGGCAACTGGAATATGTAAAGGCGGTGAAATAAGTCCGGACCTATCGCGCCAGCCTAGGGAATCGGCGGTAACCCCAAGCGGTCGACGGAGACCTCTACGAGGTTGCCGCTCATTTGCATAAGCAATCCGGCATCATCAGCTAGTGGAGGTTACCTGCGAATGGATCAGAAGTAATTCGGGGCTGATCTCTCTCGTCCCTTTGGAGTTGTTCAACATCAAGCCTGTGGGGGAGGGTCGCCATCTTATCCGCCCCTGCCCAGGAGAGTACTGCAGCGCGAAGCCGGGCATTGCATCCGCGAGGAGTACGGCACCGCTGCTCCTGCTCCTGGTTTGACTCTCGGCAGACTTCATGGTGAATCCCGAGGTGGTCGAGGAATACGCAACTCCAGCCTCTTCGGAATCGGGGGGCCTCGGATATGTGGTAGCTGCCGAATGACCAAGGCAAAGTCCCGTCCCGCCCGAGGCTGTCTGCAGATTGTGGAAGCTGTCGGCGGGAGTTGGGACCGGTCGAGAGAAATCAATAACATGGCTGGTTATCATTCAAATAATTAGCGGTCTCCAACGTCTACTCTGTCTGTTCATACCGGCCAAGGTACATGCGTGAAACGTTGTCATCGAGTTCCCGGTCACCTTTGCTTGGAGAAGCATTCCCAATTCCGCTTCCCGTTTGGGTTGTAATTTATCGTACGGCTTGGACAGAAATGTCCAGGCCGTGATGTGGATTTCTAAATCTGGGATCCGGAAATCGTATCGGCCACGTTGCCATGGGTTCCCCGGGAAAACGGCCAGAACACAAGAAATGAGCAGGGCTGGGAGATCCCTGGTTTGACGGAACTATTGTTGTAACAGGAGGAAAATGCATTGGTACGCGATCTTCTTCGGAGACCTTTTACATTCCTTGCCCTGGGATTGCTGGCCGTGATCCTGGCCTGCGGAGGCGCAGACACCGCAGCTCCGGAGCCAACCGAGGCGGAGGCCACAGCACCTCCGGCCGCCGGAGATGCTGCAGAGGCGACCCCGGAACCAACCTCGCCCCCTGATGCAGGAGGCACGGAGGCCGTCGCCGGCCGGCTCAGGGTGGCAGCGGCCATAGAACGAGAGGGCAACGACCCGACCCGCATCGTTCCCCAATTCGGCTTCCAGAACACACCGATGTACGAGGGCCTCACCCGCATGGGCCTCGAAGGGAGATATGTGTCACAGATGGCCACCTGGGAGGTCAGCCCGGACCTCACCACCTGGACCTGGCACCTCAAGGAAGGCATCAAGTGGCACAGGGACTTCGGTGAGTTTTCAGCGGACGATCTGCTGCATTCCATAGAAAAGCGAATAGAGGAACAGTCCGTTTCCGCCTTTGTGCGTTTCTACCAAGACCTCTCAGACACGAACGCCGTCGAGGTAGTGGACGATCACACGGTGATCTACAACTTGAACGCGGCAAAAATAGACGTGTGGGCCCTCGAGAGCAGTGACTTCTACCACTCGATACTGAGCAAAGCCCATTACGATGCAGAGGGTCAGGAAGGCATCGAAAACAGTCCCGTGGGGACTGGTGCCTACCAGTTCGTGGAGCGGGTCCTAGGATCCTACGTGCTGTACGAGCAGGTGCCATACCAGCACTACGCTGGAACTCCCGACTTTCAGGAGGTACAGATACTTCGAGTGCCCGAGCACTCGACCAGGCTGGCGATGGTCCTGGCAAAGGAGGCCGACATAGTAATGTTGCCCAGGGACCTAGAGCCGACTGCCATCGAGGGAGGGATGGTGGTCCTCGAGGCCACGATTCCATCGGTGCCTGTCTATACCATGTTCGGTGGCAATTACCACGATGACGGGGTGATTCGAGAGGGAAGCAAGCGTGATGGAACCCATGAAGAACTGCCTTACGCCGACATCTACTACCCCGTTGAAAAAGTGCCCTGGGTACATAAGAAGGTGCGTCAGGCCCTGAACCATGCGGTCAACCGCGACGAGATTCGTGACGCCCTGTTCCGCGGGCAGGGCGAAAACATGGCGGTCACCTTCTTCCATCCGAGTCTGCCCGGCTGGAACGACGCCTGGACGGACAACTTCGATGAGAACTACGGATTCGACCCGGAGCGGTCCAGAGAGCTGTTGGCGGAGGTCGAGGCCGAGATCGGGCAGCCGCTCGACTGGTCCAACACCATTTACCTGCTGACCATACGCCCCGAGTTGCCTGAGTTGGCCGACCTCGGCGAAGCAATCCTGAATTACTGGCAGGACGTTGGCGCGGACGTCAAGCTGGAGGTTTCGGAACTGTCCGAATGGCGGACGCACTACCTGTCGGGGACCATGGGCGGAGTGGCCTGGACCGACGCCACCCTTAGGTTCGATGACCCCCGAATCCTGGAGATCATTTACTACAGCAAGAACAACATCTGCTGCCACTTCTTCGAAAGGGATACCATCGACGAGATCTACGACCGGCTCTCGCCGGAAACGGATCTTGCGAAGCGTGACCAGTTGCTGCGCGACGCCGGAGACTACATCTATGATGAGTACGGCACGCTGCCTCTGTTCTGGTTCGCTGCCACGTTCACGGTGAACCCTGAGGTCGTGGCTGCCTATCCAAACGCCGGCCACTTCCCTCCCCGCGACTTTGACAGGGTTAAAGCAGCAAGGTAAATAGCGCTGGCTCTTCGAGATTCCGACAGCCCCTGCCGGGACCTGCGGCAGGGGCCCGCCATCGGGTCCGGAGGTCCAGCGGACAAGCGGTAAGGCGAAAAAGTGGGTAGCGTTGCGGGACGCAGCGTGTTTTCCGCCAAACTGCCGAGCCGTGTGTTCCATCTCGTCAACGTATTTTGAATTTCAGGTACAGTTTCAGAAATCATCTTGGTCATTTGACGCGATTTGTGCTAATCTAGGCCGAAAATGGATATCAATAATCTGTCCCGGAGTTTAGGAGGTGGACAGTGCCAGTTCAGAGATTTTCCAACATGAGCAAGGACTATCCGACATTCGACTGCGACGCCCACATTACCGAGCCCCCCGAAATATGGGAACGAGCCAACGACAACCTCACACGCGAGGAGCTTGAGGCGCTCAAGGCCACCATGTGGTACGACGCCGAGAGCAGGCAACTGATAGTCAACGGGAAGGCAGGGGTAGGCATAGGGTCTCAGCGCCGCGGTGGAATGCCCGGCACGATGCGGGTCATCACCAACGCGGGACCCGGAGTTAAACACGATATCCAAAGGGCGCTCAATGTCCGCAACCTAGATCCGGGCACGGCCCTGACCCAGGAGCAAGTGGAATACCTGGACCACGACGGCTCCTACGAACCTGCACCGCGTCTGCGAGACATGGATATGCAGGGGATCGACCAGGTGATGATCATCCCTTCCGACATCGATACGTACCCGTGGCTGCATAATGCACTGGGCGCAAAGGCTGCGTGCAAGGCCTACAACGACTGGGCTTACGAATACACTTTGGAAAACCCCGACAGGCTTTTCTTTGCCGCGCTGCTTCCCATGCAAAACCCTCTGTACGCGGTTGAGGAAATCTACCGGGTCGCCGAGCGCGGTTGCCGCGTTGGGCTGATCCGGCCCATGGATGCCTGGGGTAACTACCCCGTGCAGCCGAAATACGAGCCAGTGTGGAACGCACTTGAGGACACTGGTCTGGTATATGGGATGCACCCATTCCCAGCCAGCGGCGGCCTGAAGCCGATGGGATACAGTGAACAATACTCCGGCGCGGAACTGATCCGCCGTACCATATCCTCGTCCGGGCTGCCTCACTCTTTCCTGTCGAACGTGCAGAATTTCCAGGCCGAGGCCTCGCTTTGGGTCAGCATGGTGTTGATGGCGGGTTTCTTCGAAAAGCATCCGAAAATCAACGCAGCTGTTTTCGAAGCGTCGTCCACTTGGCTCAGTTTTGTGCTGGACGAGTGCGACAAGGCCTACAAGCTCTACCGCAATGAACGGCAGATGGCGCCTCTCAGCAGGCTCCCCAGCGAGACATTCTTCGAGCACTGCATGACAGGGTTCGAGGGCGATGAGGCTCCGCCGTCCCGTTACCCCGAGTTCTACCGGGACATCCTCATATGGGCCTCCGACGTCTACCATCACGACGGTGACGACGCCTGGCGGGCCATTGATACTATGCAGCAGTGCGAACTGCCCGTCGCCGACCAGGCCCGCTTCCTGGGTGGCAACGCCCGCCGCCTGTACAATGTGGAGGCTCCCAAGGACATAATCCGTCAGCGCGTGACTGAGATCCAGAGGCCCGATTGGTGGCCGACGGAAGAGGAGATAGAAACGGCCCTTCTTCCGGAATCTAGCCTTCTCAGGCGGTAAGCGGACCACGACTCGAAAAACAAAAGACCCCTGAAATGAGGGGTCTTTTGTTACTCAATAAACCCATTGGCCCCAATCTTTTGTGGAGACAATACGAAATGACGACGCAGAAGCGCTTCACAGTATTTGACAGCGACTCTCACGTGGTCGAGCCTAGGAAGTTGTGGGAGGAATACCTAGATCCAGAATATCGAATCCTCGGCAAGTCGGCATTGTGGCGGGAGCGGGGAAAGTCAAACTCCTACCTCAAGGTCAACGGCAAAGTATTCCGGGATGCGTCCAACTCCAACATCCCACGGCACGCCATATGGAAGCCCGGTATGACTTGGGATTCCGTCGGGGGCTTGGACCCGGATGTCATACATTCGGAGATAGAGGGCGCCTCTGACCCTGAGGCCCGGATCGCCGACATGGACGCCATGGGAGTGGACCAGGCCTTTCTCTACCCCACCTGGTTCGCGGAGGGATTCCACCTGGTGGAAGACCCGGACGTTGCCTATGCCCTGGCGAGAGCATACAACGACTGGATCGCCGATTTCTGCGGGGCTGCTCCCGGCCGACTTTTCGCTGCGGCAATGGTGCCCTTGCAAGATATGGACATGGCCATTGAGGAGGTGCAGAGGGTCTCTAAAATGTCATGTTTCCGGGGAGTCTTTATACGGCCGATGTTTCGCGAGGGGCACTATTTCACCCATCCGTATTACGACCCCTTGTGGGCAGAACTCGAATCCGTCCAGCTGGCTGCCGCCGTGCATCCCACGCCGGGACTGTGGAACCCGGAGTGGACCTCACACGGGCAGTTCATCGAGAAGGTGAAGGGACGGCTGAACCTCATACCTTTCGATAACGGCGGCGGCGGCGGTCCTTTCGCGGGCGGTGGCACCGGAGAGAGCCGCCCGTTCTTGTCTGCCGGAATGCCCCTCGGACACCCGCTGGCGCCGGTGATTTCTAATTGGCTCGACAATCACATGTTCGTGGCGTCGACCCTGATTGGGTTTACTGTGATGCAGCGATACCCGGAAATGAGGGTCGTAGTGGCCCACGGCAAGGCCTCCTGGATGGAAGAGGTACTGGAAAAAATGGAGGCTTCTTCCCGGGTTATTCCGCTGCTGCACTACTACCCGGTCCGGACCGACCCTGAAGAGATGTGGGAAGAAGGCCAGGTAATGCTCGGGTTTGACGCCGAGGAGCGCCTCATACAAAAGCTGCCCCACCTCTTTACCGAAAAAATAGTTTGGGGCTCCCGCTACCCTCACCATGACGCAACGAGCGCCTGGGATGCGATAGACATGCTGCGCAACGCTGGTATAGACGACGAGAGTATCGCCCGCATGCTCGGCCAAAACGCCGCCCAGCAGTTTGGAATCAATCTGATGCAGGTGGTGAGTTCCTGAACTCGACCAGAGCAGAGCCAGGGACGAGGCGCTAGTGCCGAAAGCAGCCGGCAGATCTGAATTAACTGGTCAGATCTGCCGGCTGTGTCAACATGCGTTGTTGATTGGTAGTGGGCGTAATCGGTATTCCTGAGGAAGGGCAAAAAGTCTGTGCGCGTGCAGCGGCATAGCAGGGCGGAGCGCTAACTGCCAGGTCAGAGCATCTCTGGCCTATACCTGCGTTAATGGCAGGACCCTGCTGGGCCCGAAACTGTAACTGCCCCAAGCATGGGCCGAACATTCGGCCCGGCATCAGAAGGCCAGAGTGCCCGAAAATGCCCAATTCCAGACTTAGCCTCAGTCTGCTGTCAATGGCGCCGAGATATTGGGCCACTGGGGTGTCGAAGGCCAGCATAAAGCAACTGTCTTGATGATCTTCAAGATAGGACAGCGGGATTCCAAGGTCTTCCGGCCTTCGCCATGCTGTTGAGTACAGTCAGCAATTTTCGCATGCACGCGGTGAGCGCCAGCTTTTTCGGTTTCCCCGCCGCCAGCAACCGCTGGTAAAACTCCCCTATCACCGGATTACACCGGGTGGCCACCAACGCGCCCATGTACGACGCGGCACGGACTCTAGCCCTGCCTCCCCACACGCTACGCTTTCCTCGGTGGGGTCCACTGTCCCGGCTGAACGGTGCCACTCCTATCAGGGCGGCAATTTGCTTCCGGCCCAATGTGCCCAGTTCCGGCAGATCAGCCAAGAGTGTGATTGATACCTGCCGTCCTACACCGGGAACGCTGCGAAGGAGCACGTCCTTATCCCGCCATACTGGACTGCTTTGGACGATCCCCCGAAGTTCGTCATCCAGATCTTTCAGTTCCTCCTCAAGCCAGGTGATGTGGGTCTGGATGCGATTGCATACCTCCGGAATGGCCCGTCCGCGTCGGTTCCTCTGGGCCGTCAGCATCGCCACAATTTGGCGGCGGCGCGACAGCGTAGCACTCAGGGCCTGGGCTTCGGCGTCCCTCAGAGGTCGCACCGTTGGCTGGACGGCGTCACCGAGGTGTGCCAGGATTCGGGCGTCCAGTCGGTCATTCTTGGCCAGCTGGCCGGTGGACTTGGCGAAGTCCCTTACCTGGCATGGATTGACCACCGCCACTGGCAGCGACGCCGCGGCCAGTGCTGCCACCAAGGGAAGCTCCAAGCCACCTGTAGCCTCCACGATCGCAACAGTAGGCTCAATGGTCTGTAGTTTGGCGACAAGCTCATCCACCTCGGCTTCGATGTAGTTCACGCTCCAACCGTGGCCCGTGGGCCGGATGAATGTCAATGGCGCCGAGATATTGGGCCACTGGGGTGTTAACGTCCAGCAAAAAGGTCCTGGCTAACAGGCCAGCATAAATGTCACATTCACTCCATGGAGAATGTGACTTTGACTCCCAAGGAACAGACGAGACTACAGGTTCTCAACAGCCTGATGGCAGATCACATGACGCTGGACCAGGCGGCCACGCTGATGGGTGTCAGCACTCGGCACACCAGGCGCATTCTGGCGGCCTAACGGGAGAAGGGAGCTGCCTCGGTTGCCCACGGCCACCGGGGTCGCAGAGCACCCAACGCAACGCCCGAGGGCGTGGCGTACGATGTGGTCCATTTGGCTCGCACCAGGTATTCAGGGGCCAACCACACCCATCTCAGCGAGTTGCTGGATGAGCGCGAGGGAATTGCCGTCGGCAGGACCACGCTCAGACGCATCCTGGTCAACGCCGGGCTGAAGAGCCCGCAGCGAAGGCGTCCGCCCAAGCACCGGGTACGCCGCCAGCGAATGCCCCGACAGGGGATGCTGATCCAGATGGACGGCAGCCACCACCCGTGGCTGGGGGATCAGGTTCCGCCGTTCACCTTGCTGATCGCAGTCGATGACGCCACCGGCACGGTGGCCCACGCCCTGTTCTGTGAGAAGGAGGAGTCCTACACCTATTCCCTGCTGATCCAAGACCTGCTGCAGAGCGTTGGCATTCCCATCGCCCTCTATGTCGACCGGCATGGGGTCTTCAGGCACACACCGGGGTCCGGCCTCCCCGGAACGTCGACCCAGTTCAGCCGGGCCATGGACGAGTTGGGGATACAGATGATATTCGCCCTCTCGCCACAAGCCAAGGGCCGCGTGGAGCGGGCTGCGGGAACCTTCCAGGACCGGCTGGTCACCGAACTCCGGTTGGCGGGCGCCAGCAGCATCAGGGAGGCCAACGGGGTGCTGGAGCAGTTTCTGCCGCGATACAACCGGCGCTTCCAGGTTCCCCCGCAATGCTCTGAGTCCGCGTACCGGCCACTGGGCTCTGATTTGTCCCTGGAGCAGGTCCTGTGCTTCAAGCACCGCAGGAAGGTGGCCAAGGACAATACGGTGAAGTTCCAGCTGCATACCCTGCAGTTGTTGCCTGAGCCGGAACGCCCCAGCTATGCCGGCGCGGTTGTGGAGGTCCTGGAAGGACTGGACGGCCGGCTCAGGGTGCGCCATGAGGAACGCATCATCAATGCCCAGGAGGCGCCGCCCAGCCCAGCATTCCTCCGCAACGGCCATGGAGATTCGGCCACTCCTCCTGCCTCACCCGCCGGGGCCAAACACTCTGACCAGCGCTGGGCAACGACACTCAAGTCTCTGGACTCAAGGGCAGCGGATGAGGAGGATCAAGCGGGCATAACCGGAGGTGCGTCCGCTGCCTTGACGCCCGCAACTGTCCCCCCGCGCAAACCAACCTTCCTGCAGAAGGAGAGATGGAAGGCGATTCAGAAAGCCATGCGCAAGGGGATGTCGCTGCGGGCGATCGAGAGGGAGTTGGGGATCCACAGAGCCACCATCAAGAAATACATGGATGCCGACGGTCCTCCGGGGCGGCGGTCCCGGCCTGTTCTCACTGCGTCAACATCCGATACAGTGGCGCCATAACAAAGTGACATTTATGCTGAACACCTACCCGGACATTTATGCTGGCCTTCGACAACCGGGGCGGCGTGATCGTGTACCACTGACGTGATGACTGACGGCAGTAAATTGGTCGGAGTGGCGGCGTTACAAGAACAGGAGGAGATGGCGTTGGCGGTGCGGCTATTCCTCATCGGTTTCTTCTGAAGCCTGTGAGGCGGCGGTTTCCCGGCTGCGCTTGAGCCGGTAGCTCTCGCCGTTCATCTCCAGGATGTGGACGTGGTGGGTGAGCCGGTCCAGCAGGGCTCCGGTGAGGCGTTCCGAGCCGAAGACCTCGGTCCACTCATCGAAGGGCAGGTTGGTGGTCACCATGACGGAGCCCCGCTCGTAGCGCTGGCTGAAGACCTCGAAGAGCAGTTCCGCGCCGGTTCTGGACAGGGGGACGAAGCCCAGTTCGTCGATGATCAGCAGGTTGAGCCGGGACAGTTGCCTCGGAGATTTTGCAGCCGTCTCTCGTCCCGGGCCTCCATCATCTCGTGGACCAGACCGGCGGCGGTGGTGAAACCCACAGACATTCCGCGCTGGCAGGCGGCCAAGCCCAGCCCAAGGGCGACGTGGGTCTTGCCGGTGCCGCTGTTGCCGACGGCGATGACGTTCTCCCGACGCTGGATGTATTCACAGCGTGCCAACTCCATCACCAGCGCCTTGTTCAGCGACGGGATGGCTGGGAAGTCGAGGGTGTCCAGGCTCTTGACCGCGGGGAAACGGGCGGCGCGGATCCGCCGCTCCACCATGCGCTGGTGGCGGTCGATGAGTTCCAGCTCAGAGAGGCGCAGCAGGTACTGGGGGTGATCCACACCCTCGGCGGCGCACAGGGCAGCCATCCTCCCGTACTCTCTCAGGAAGCTGGGCAGCTTCAGTTCTTTGAGATGGTGTTCCAATAGCAGCGTCGACCGGTCGTTCATGCCGCTCTCCCCGGCAGCAAGGTCATGTAGTCATGTGTGGACGTGGTGCTGACCCTGACCCGGGGCAGGTAGGGATCGAGCTCCAGATCCAGCCTGGGCGGCCGTCCCTCCAGCCGGCACAGCACCAGGTGCTTCACTGCGTCAAAGCTCAGCGACCCCAGGTGGATGGCATCTTTCACCGCTGCGTGCACCTCCTCTTGATTGAAGGTCTCCTGCAGCCTGAGCACCTGCACGTACTCACGCTTGCCCCGCCGTCCCATTCGGGACTCCAGCAGACGCCGCAGCGTCCCGAACTCATCGGGGAGTTCCCAGCCCTGCAGGGGCGCGGCCTGGTCCAGAGCACCCGGCTTACGCTCCAGGAGCGGCAGGTAGTGGATGGGGTCGTAGACGAAGTCGTCGCGTTCGTATGATCTGGGGTGGCTGGCGATGACCTCGGACCCGCAGCTGATCACCACTGGTCGACGTAGCCCCGTACCAGAACGTCTCGGTATCCGTAGGCCACCGGCACCGAGTAGTCGTTGGTCCGGTACCTGACCAAGGACAGGGAACTCACCCGGCCTGCCTGCTTGTCGCACGCGTCGTAGGCCACCGGCGGCAGGGGCAGCAGGGCGTCCAGGTCCCGCTCCATCCTCTCGCCAATGGTCTCCGTATGTCCCCTGAGCTGGGCGTCCATTCGCTCCAGGCATCGTTGTTCCAGGTAGGCATTGAGTGCATCGAAGCTTTCGAAGGACGGCACCGGCACCAGAAAGTTGCGGCGCGAGTACCCCACCAGGCCCTCAACCTTGCCTTTGTCATTGCCCTTGCCGGGGCGGCCGAACCGGTCCTCGAACAGGTAGTGAGACTGCAGCTCGGTGAAGGCGCGGGTGCGCTGGCGCCGGCCGTCGCCCAGTATCTTCGCCACGGCCAGCCTGGTGTTGTCGTAGAGGATGCTCTGGGGCACTCCGCCCAGAAAGGCGAACGCCGAGACGTGGCCATCCAGGAGGGCCTCGGTGGTCTCCGCGCAGGGCTATCGCATTTGGCTTGAGGGATTCGGAGTGTGCGCAGGGAATCGAGTACAGCTATCCGGGAAGGGCGGACGTGAAGTGGACGAGGAGATTGAGCGGGAAAAACAGGACAGAATTTTCCCCACGAGTTCCCATAGATTCCCAGATTTTCCCATTTTGCCCGCTAATTCGCGTTATTTCCTATCTACGGCACTGCGGTGGAACAAGTTTTTTCAAATTCGGTCCCATTCGGTTCCATTGTGTCCCATTCCTGCTTTTCCTGGCGTTTGGGCAGGCCATGCCTCTGCGGCTGTCGGCTGACACCAGCCGGAGCGCAGTGAGGCCGGCACAGGCATCGAGTACTATTGATAGAACGCATGATCATATGTTACCGAAATCCAAAGGGCTTGGCAAGCGACAAATGTTATCTGGATTTCCAAATGCGATTGCCCTGGGTCTCCGCGGGATAGGCCTTGACGAAGCAGCCGTCGCTGTGGGGCAGGTCGATGACGAAGCAGTGGGCCTTACGCTCCACGCCGCCGATGACCACCAGGTCCTCGCCGACAGTCGCACTGGGCGTGGCCCGGCGGATGGGACAGGGGCACGAACATCTCCTTGGTCTGACGGCGATGCTCTCTTACGTAGTCCTTGACTGTGGTGTATCCGCCGCCGAACCCGTACTCATCCTGCAGCCGCTCGAAGATGCGCTTGGCGGTGTGGCGCTGCTTCCTGGGGCGCCCTAGGTCGTCCTTGAGGATCCGGTCGATGACGCCGGTGTAGGGCTCCACCTTTGGCCTCTTTGGCGGATTCTGCCGGCGTTAGCCCGGAGGAACGGAGTAGGCCAGCATCTTGCGCACCGTGTCCCAGTGCAGCCCAAACTCTCTGGAAACCTCCCGAATGCTCTTGCCCTCCACCATCACCGCCCGGCGAACCCGCAGATATACGTCCACTCTGTACATCCATCGCACCACCCTTAAGCCAGGACGATTGCAAAGTCCTAGCATGCCACGCTGAGCGCTAGCGAAGGCTCTCGGCGGCATGGGTGAGATTCCTCGCTCCGCACAGAATGACAGGGGGGTGACGGCAACTTTGCAATCGTCCTGCCCATAAGCTCGACTTGAAGCCTATGAATGGCGGCGGACGGTACACTATTAGGTCGCCGATACTCAGCAATCTTCCGCCCACGCGGCCCACTTTACCTCCGCCCTTTACACAGCCTTACTTTCAAGCGAAACCGGCCAAGCCTACCTATCGGGCCAGCCTGCGGCCGTATCACCGCGGTCGAGGGCCGCCCGGACACTAGTCGCCGCTTCGGCAGTGACCCACTCGCTCCAGATTGCCGAGTTGCTCTCGAGCCACCAGATGGCCGTGGAATTCGGGTCCGTAACTCCGGTGGCATCCTGCCACCGGGCGACGGTTTTATAGACGTCGAGGTTGAAGTCCCATCGCCACAGCATATCCACCACATCTGGGGCTGAGTGCAGCAAGTCGGAATTAATCGCTATGATAATGTTGGAGTCCTCGTAGGCGCATGCCTTGTTGGTGAACCAGCACTCGTCGCTGTAAGCAGGCTCTTTCAGACGAACCAGGTCCAGCTTCAGGGCGGGGTCGCTGGTCCCCCACTGGTAGCCGAGCCAAGGCTCTTGCTGTTCGTAGGCGCCGTAAAGGTCCGCGTCTACCGCGGCCCTGCTTCCGGGGTTAACGATGTGAACGTGATCTGAGAGACCGTATCCTTCAATCTGGGCGGCGTTGACTTTCTCACAAGCCCAGCCAATTACGCAGGACACGAGGCGGGCCTTGTTGCCGCTTTCCGCGGTCTGGAACAGCTCTTTGAACTGCGGGTCTTTCAGGTCGCCGACGCTGTCCAAGTCTGGGTATTCTTGCTGTAGGTAGGCTGGAATCACGAAGGCCGATTGCCAATCGGAACCCAAACTGCGGCCGACGGATAGGACCACCCCGTCGCTACGGGCCTTGTTCCAAGCCTCGTCCTGGTTGGGCAACCATACCTCCATGGTGACGTCGGTATCGCCGCGTTGTAGACCCTCGAGCAGGGGCAATGTAGCTCCGGCTATAACACCCGTCGGGTAGTCGTAGCCATGTTCGATGATGTATTGGGCTATCCGGTTCTGCAATTGGGCGCTTTCCCAGGGTAGGTCGCTAAAGATGATGGGCTCCTTGGTAGGATCGGGCAACGTGGCCGTGGGTTCCGGTGTGGGCGCGGCCGTCGGTCTGGGTGTGGCCGTGGCCGTGGCTACGGGTGTGGACGCCTGGGACGCGTTGAATTCCAGGTGAGTGATTACCCGGTTCTCGAAGGTTATCCAGCCCAGCCTTATGTCCCCTGCAGCTCTGGACGTGGTGTTCTCATATAATACAAAGGCGTCGCCATCGGGAAGGTGGGCCACCAGAAACTTGGTGTCCAGAATCTCGGAATAGTCAGGAGTGAACCTGAAGCCCTCCGACAAGCAGAAGCTGTCTCTCGGCAGCGCTAGACCCTCGTAGCAGGCCACGATCTGTCCGCTCCCATGCATTCTCTGCCAAACGGCTGCACCGGCTCCGTCGAACTCGGAGAACCTGCCGGGCCGGACCGGTGTGGCCGTTGGCGCAGCCGTGAGTTCCGGTGTCGGCGTGGCTGTCGGTCTGGGCGTGGCCGTGGGCTGTGGCGCGGCTGTCGGTATGGGCGTGGGACTCTCAACGTCACTAAACCAAATCCAAGGTGGGATGTGCATTTGCCTGAGGCGAGGAATCGTGCTGGGAATTCGGCAGCAGTGCTTCGGCCCGTGACTGCAGTACCGTCCGGCAGCGGCGCCTCACCTCGTCTCTCCGGCTGGCCAGCCCGGCCAGGAAGTTGCCGACCCTTTCCTGCACCGCCGCCCTGCTGCCCAGGCAGAGATTGCCCGTCGCCTCCTCTCTCGCCCAGCCCCAGACCGCCTCATCGGAGTTGAAGTCCGGGCTGTACCCCGGCAGGTTCACCAACCGCAGGTCAAGTCCGGGCGTCCGCAGATATTCCCGCACCGCCTCGCCACGATGGGCCGGCGCGTTGTCCCAGATGACCCGCATCGGCTCTGGATGTTTTTCCCTCAGTTGCTTCAGGAAGGCAACCGAGGTCCCGCTGTTGCTGTTGCCCTCCAGTTCCATCCATTCCACCTCACCCGTCTCCAGGCACACCGCCGAATAGTAGTTGGCCTTCTCCCCATACCGCGGGCTGGTCGAGTCCACCAAAGCAGGCTGGCCCTTCAGCACCCACTTGCCCCGCAGTTCCGCGTCCGCCCGGAAGTGGGCCTCGTCGGCAAAGAATATCCTGGCTTCAGTCCGTTGGGCCTCCTCCCTCAGGACGGCGTACTCCGCCACGAAAGCCTCCCGCTTGGCCTCATCAGCCTTGAGCAACCGCTTCTTGGGCCGCTTGAAGGCAAATCCCAAGCGGTGCATCCAGTTCAGGCAACTGCTGCGGCTCAACTCAATGCCGAGGCGCTCCGAGGCAAACCGCCGCACCACCTTCCAATACCAGTTGGCCATACCGATGCCCGACGAAGCGGGAGGCTGTTGCACCGCCTCTTTCAATTCCTCCTGCTGCGCTTGGTCAAGGGCGGGGGGGAACCACCGGTCTGCTCGAATATCAGGGCTGCAGGCCCTCCCTCGCCGAAGGCCGACGCCCATCGGCCAATAGTGTGTGGGTCCCTTTCCAGAGTCTCCGCCGTGGCCGCTGCCGTCCAGCCCTGGGCCAGCAGCAGCACGGCGTACCACCTCTCCCGCTCCCTGGGCGTCGGCGCCAGGATCACCCGCTGTCGCAAGTCCTTGACTTCCATCCGCCACTGTTCCAGACACCGGTCTATCTCCCTCACGCCCATCACCAACCCCTCGTAACTCCCGAGACCAGCTAACCCAGTTCCTTCACAAATTTACCCTGTGCAACTGCGTATTTCACCTTGGCTTTAGTTTAGGATCCGCGGCCTGGATTGTGCCGGTGGTGACGCGGCCGTTTTCGATACCACATCCCTCCCCGGACACGCAGGTGTACGTAGCGTGGCTGTATTCAACCGTCCCACCATTGCCCATTGTAATGACAACGTTCCCTCCAACCATCTGCAGCGACGCGCCGCCTCTTACTACATTGGGGATGTCGGAGGGAAAATCGGGAATAGTTTGTCCTGATTCGTACACGGTCAGGGGAGGGGCGGCCGTGGGTGTTATGGTCGGCGCGGCACTTGCGGTGCTCCTTGGCACGGAGGCAGACAGTTCGGACTCGTAGAAGGTCCAACTCCCGTCGGCATTGGCTCTGGCTGCAATGTCGCTATGGAACGCATCGTCGCGTTCGAAACCGCCAGAGCTACAAAGACGAAGGCTGCCCACGTTGATGGTGCCGACGCCTGTCTCCCGTTTTACCGGGCCTCCCTCCCGGCAGATTGCCCCGTCATGCTGCACCGACAAAACGACGTTGGCCTGCGGGTTACCGCCGCCGGTGTAGCGGCACCCTTCGCCGGGCTGCAACCTCATGCCATCCCGGCAATCCCCCAAGACCACAGGCGAGGGATCCGGAACCGGCGAGGGATCCGGAACCGGCGAGGAAGTTGCTTCCTCCATCATCGCCTCAACTGTGGGAGTCGCCTCTGGTTGCCCCTGGGACGACGCCGTGGTGGACTTCCCCTCACCTCCGCATGCCACCAAGAGCATCGCGAATGCGGCGGCAAGCACGAGAGACGCCAGCGCCGGGAGCTTTACTGACCCGACCACGTCCGCCAAGACGGAACGGAGTACTTGGCACTTACTGACAGAACAGGATTTGGGGCCGGACACGGCTCACCTCACTCATTGATGCTGGAATCGGCGTATACGGCGCGCTATACGGTAGGCGGGATTGACCGAGGTGGCGCTTGGAACAGGATGCGCTCAGTAGCTGCGTAGAGGTCGGCCACCTTCGAGTCTTGCTCCACATAGAACACCTCCCATGCGGTCGCCGGCGATCACCGGCGCGCCACCTCAGTCGGTCAACAGATGGCCGAGCCTCGGCTGTAGGCCAGCCCCGCCAACGCCTTTCAGTGCGGTACTCCACGATCCTTCCAACGACACTCCATGTGGCGATAGGCCCCGCCGCGGCGGGTGATCTCCGACCACGAAAGGTCGGGCTCCACCTGGAACCGTTCGAGATGCTGCGGATGGTCGTCGGGCAGGAAGTGGGTGATGTTTCAGTGCCGTGTGCGCTTTTGGGGCATGACGCGCCGAGACACCTTGCTTAACCCGGGTCGGCTGTCTTCGCAGGTCTCGATTTAAGCTCCATACTACAGGCCCCTTGTGATCTGAGCGTTACGATTCGTGTGATTTTCGGCCAATGGTTCCGTTTGTTTGTGGTGCATGAGGTAGAACCGCGAAGTCGAAGCGCTTGTTGGCCCATGGCACCAGCCATCCGGTAAGGCCGAAAGGAGAAACCACGACGGCACAGACTGCGAGGGTCAGGTTGTCGATACACCACAAGCAAACGGAACTCCTCACGGCCCTGGTGGGGCGGGGAGTCGAGATCGCCACGTCCGGCAGCGGTGTGCGCCTTCGGGGCCGCCGACCGCGCCGCAGGGAGAGGCCCTGAGCCACAGTTGCGGAGGGCAGGGCGGGAGCAGCCACTTGCCCCGGCCTTCCATTCACCCCTGAGCCTCTATTTCTCCGGGGCAGATCTGCCGTAAGAGTTGTCCCAACTCGGTGTCAACGGCGACTTGGCGCTCCATAATATCGGTCCTGCATGCCTCCAGACTCTTGATGAGTCCCGCCGCGTCCAGCACCTCTCGTACTCGCATGGCCTTAACGTGTTTCGCCCCCGGACGGATGGATTGTGCTTGGTCGGCCAGCTGCTCGATTGACACGTACTTCGGGCCGTGGGGCATCCCCCGTTCGACCATTTCCTCGAGCATGGGTTAGCAGAAGGCTCCGTCGACGCATTGCAGCACCTGGCTGGCGTTCCAGTGTTGGCGCCCGTCGGACAGGGCGTACTTCGCCTTGCGCCAGGGCAGGAGGGCCTTGTCGTCCCGCTCCATTGCTCGGATGGCCCCGTCCAAGTCGTGGCGGTAAAGCCAGATGTGATAGTGGGTGCCCATGCGTACAACTGTACGCCGGCTCCTTGGGCAGTCAACTGGCGGGCGGAAGGGTTACCGGAAGAGACGCTGTTGCGGGGATGGATCGGAGGGCCTGGGGGCCTTTTCACGAGGCCTGCCGCAGATGGGGTTGAGTGCTTTGGCCATGGTGCCTGCGGCATCCGACCTGCACTTTGCCTTCGGTCGTCAACAGTTGGCAGACGGGGTCCGTTGAGTCCCCGGGTTACGTCCGGCAGCCAGAAGACCGGTTGTGCGAACCGCAACTTCAACCGTCTGGACCCCAGAGGAAATCACTCTGTCCGCGGCCCTGGGCGGGCGGGGCTGCGGAATGTTCCATGGGGGGTTCTAGGCCGGCTCCGGAATTCCAGAGGCCTTAAACCACATCCTGGAAGGACAGATTTCCCTGAATTCCTGCCGATCTGGGGCAGGACCTTTCCTTATCACGGCAACGTGGCCGGTGGCCAGCTCCACTGGCCGAAGTCCCTGACGATGAGACTGTGCAGCGCGTCCTGTGCAGGACTACCGCGGCAGACCCGGCAGCTCTGGTGTTTCACGAACCGGCGTGGTTGTCCGGGCTTTTGGCGGCAAATGGAAGGGGCGCTGCAACGGTGCGGCGCCCCCCTCATGTGTCCGGGTTGGTTGTTGCCCCCAGTTCAGGGGGTTGTGCCGGCGCCGGCGGTCCGGCGGCTCCTGGCTGCCAGTCCGGGTAGCGCCTTCACGATTCTTCCACCCCAGTGGCCCAACTTCTCGGCGCCGTTGACATGGTCCACGGAAGGTCCTTGCCCTGGCTGTCCTCCGGTCTTGACAACTATCCTGCATCCTTGATGATCACGTCGGTGAGGGGGCGGTTTGCGCCGGCAGTGGGTACTATGGAGATAGCATCGGCCACGTCGTGCCCATCGGTAACCTTGCCGAAAATTGTGTGCCCTCCGGCCAGATGCGGGGTTGGCGCCACCGTGATGAAGAACTGGCTGCCATTGGTGTTTCACCCGGCATTCGCCATAGCCAAGATGCCGGGAGAGTCAAACGATAGGTTGGGCAATATCTCATCATCGAATTGATAGCCGGGACCGCCGGTGCCGATTGGGTCGCCGCCCTAGATCATGAACTCGGGGACAACCCGGTGGAATATCACGCCGTTGTAAAACCCTTTTTCAGCCAGGGTAATAAAATTCCTCACGGTCAGGGGGGCTTCTTCGGGGTAAAGCTCCGCGGTGATCGTCCCCTGATTGTTGTTGATCACCGCGGTATAAGAGGAGGAGTTGTACATACTGGACTACGGAGTGAGCGTAGGTGCGGGGCATGGAGGCAGAAAATCTCTCACTGCTGGCGTGAGATCTGTCGATCCCCGCCGGACCATATTAACCAAAATGGCCTGGGCGGTTGCTGTTTCGTTGACGCTTGCCAAGGTGCAAAGAAAAAACTCCTCTGATTCGTCGATTCCGTTGGCAAGCCACAGGGCGGACAAGACATCCCCCGCCATTGAAGGGTGCCTGCGCTGTATCTCTAGCAAGTAACGCACGGCCTCCTCCTCAATGTCGGTCAACCCGTCCTGGACCCAGGGGAAGTTGTCCGGGCTGGACACTGGAGTGGGCGTAGGTGCGGGACATGGAGGCAGAAAATCTCTCACTGCTGGCGTGAGATCTGTCGCTCCCCGCCGGACCATATTAACCAAAATGGCCTGGGCGGTTGCTGTTTCGTCGACGCTTGCCAAGGTGCAAAGAAAAAACTCCTCTGATTCGTTGATTCCGTTGGCAAGCCACAGGGCGGACAAGACATCCTCGGCCATGGAAGGGTGCCTGCGCTGTATTTCTTGCAAGTAACGCACGGCCTCCTCCTCAATGTCGGTCAACCCGTCCTGGACCCCGGGGAAGTTGTCCGGGCTGGATGCCGGAATGGGCATGGGAGCCAGCGTAGGTGTCGGAACGGCCGTGGGCGTGGGTGTCGCAGTAGGTGCAACAGTGGGTTCCGGTGTGGGGGTGGGTGTCGTAGTAGGTGCAACAGTGGGTGCGGGCGCGTCCGTTGAAACGGGACTCAGGACCGGCGCTGCCGCCGGCTGGCTGGCGATTGACGTTGGCTCCGCATCCCTGGATGCGGTGGGATCTGCGGGCGAGTCGGTTTCCGCCCCGCAGGCAATTGCCAGCATGGTCAACATACCGATAAGCCAACTTGCTAGTACTACAACGACGGGTTCAAGATGGCGTCTCTGGCCGGCCTTTGCGCCAGGCGGAGCGGCGTCTCTCGTGGGAGCGGAGCGCCCGTTCGTGGCGTAGCTGCGTGTCCTCCATCCGGATCAGCAATTCATCCGGCCCGAACCATTCCCTGGGCAGCATCTCCCGCACCACTCGGTACACTTGGGATCGGGCGATCCGGGGCATCTTCCCTCCCCAATTCTGCTGCAAGCCTGTCGAAGTTCAGGGGGAATGTCCGGTTAAATGTTCAGCAAAAATGTAACTCGATTAAGCTGCGATGTTATCAGATGACAGCGTGGCAGCAACCACCCAGGATTGTAGCGTTGGTGGACCCTCAGGGTCCATATATTTCTTTATGGTAGCTCTGTGGATTCCCAATTCCCGCTCGATTGCCCGAAGCGACATCCCCTTGCGACGGGCTTTCTGAATCGCCTTCCACCTCTCCTTCTGAAGGAACGTCGGCTTTCGCGGAGGGGTGGCTGAGGATTTGCCGGCTTTGGCCACACCGTCAATGATTATTCTTGGGTCGTTCTCCCCCTCTGCCCTTGAGTCCAGCGATTCGAGAGTCGCTTTCCATCGTTCACCCGAGCTGTGGGCGTCGAAAGCCAGGACAGAAACACTTGCGGAGCCTCCCTGACCGTTCCGGAGAAATACGGGGCTGGGAGGCGCCGCCTGAGTCCGCCGGGCGGTCGTAGTCTGGTGGGTTGACGAAGACCAGAACCCCGCCGGTGATGGTGAAGTCGCCCCGGTCCGACCCGCCCAGGCTCCAGTCGATGTCTGTGTCGCCCTCGGGGTCGGAGGCGGTGTAGGTTGCCACGCTCCCCGTCCCGTTCTCGTCGTAGTTGTTGATGGTGGACGCGCCGGTGACCACCGGCGGCTCGTCCACGGGTGTGACCGTAACCGCCACGTCGTATGAAGAGGTGAGGCTTTCGTCCTTGGCGTCCACCTTTACGTTGTAGACGTTGTCGCCGCCCGAGTCCGCCGGGCTGTCATAGTCCGGAGCGCCGTCGAAGGCCAGGTTGCCGGAGGAGTCAATGCGGAAGGCGCTGGCATCGGTGCCGGAGACGCCCCAGGTCACCGTGTCGCCTCTGTCCGGGTCGGTGGCACCGTAGCGGGCCAGGTTGCCAGTGCTGTTCTCCGCAACCGTGATGGCGTTGCGGCCCGTCGGCGTGGACGGCGCCTCGTTGACGTCGGTTACGGTTACGGTGACGTCCAGCGTGCCGGTCAGGGCCGGGATCCCGTTGTCAGTGGCACCCACCTGAATGTTGTAGACATTGTTGCCGCCTGAGTCCGCCGGGCGTTCGTAGTCTGGTGGGTTGGCGAAGGCCAAAACCCCGCCGGTGATGGTGAAGTCGCCCCGGTCCGACCCGCCCAGGCTCCAGTCGATGTCTGTATCCCCCTCGGGGTCGGAGGCGGTGTAGGTTTCCAGGACGATTGTGGTGGCCGTGTTTTCCGGGAATGAAAGTGCTTCGTTTCCGGCTAACTCCGGCGGCTCGTTCACGTCGGTCACGGTCACGGTGACAGGGAGTTCTCCCGACTGGGCGGGGTCCCCGTCGTCGGTGGCGACGATCGTGATGCTGTATTCTTCCTCGGCCTCGTGGTCGGGTGAACTTTTGAACCGGAGGTTGCCGCCGGAGTCGATCTCGAAGTCGTAGCTCGGGTTAGCGGCGGTGTCCTCCACCGACCATGTGATGGAGCCACGCTCCGGGTCGGTGGCGGTGTAGCGGGCCACCCTGGTTGCGACACTTGTGTTCTCGTCGATGGAGGGCGATGCCTCGCCGGTGATTTCCGGCGGCTCGTTGACGTCGGCGACCATGATGTCCACGGCTATGCTGTCGGTAAGCCCGCCCGTGGTGCGGTCGCTGACGGTCACCTTGACCAGGCGCACGACCGGCGGGCTGGCCTCGTGGTCCAGGGTGGCACCGGAAGCGATGGTGATCTGCCCGGTGGAGGAGTTGATCTCGAATTCGCCATCAGGGTCGTCCTCCAGGGTGTAGGTCAGGGTGTCGCCGGTGTTCAGGTCCAGGGCAGTCACCGGGCTCCCCACGTCCGTGGACGCTGCCGAATTCTCCGGCACTGACCGGACGGTGAGGATTCCCTCCTCAAAGTATGGTGCGCGGTTCCCGTCGTTGACGGTGACATTAACATCGGGCATGGAGCCGGAATCATCACCGATGGTGAGGCTGTGCTCGATCTCCGCGATGTTGTCTAACTCATCGTCGTCGGCGACGCCGGCTACGGTCACTTCCTGAGCCGTTGCCCAGTTTCCGGCGGCACCGCCGGTGAAGGTCAGCTCCTCGGGATTCAAGGTGATGGGGTCACCGACTGTATAGAATCCCGTGAGCCGGATGGCCACGGTGGCTGTGTTGCCGTCCCCAGGGTCGCTGGCCAGGGCGATGGAATACGTGGCAGTACTGCCCTCGTCGACATTAACCTCCCTGGAGCTTGGCGTGAAGGTCAGCCTGGGCAGGCTGTTGTCGGAAATGATGGCCCTGATTACTGCCGTTGTGTAGGCCTTTCCGCTAACACTGGATTCGTGGAGGATCTCCTCTGTCTCACTGAAGGCGTCGTCGTCCGCAACCGCCGTCAGGGTGACCGTCTGCGGGTCGTCCCACTGGTACTTGTCCGAGGCTGATGCCTCACCGGTCCTAAACCAAATCCAAGGTGGGATGTGCATTTGCCTGAGGCGAGGAATCGTGCTGGGAATTCGGCAGCAGTGCTTCGGCCCGTGACTGCAGTACCGTCCGGCAGCGGCGCCTCACCTCGTCTCTCCGGCTGGCCAGCCCGGCCAGGAAGTTGCCGACCCTTTCCTGCACCGCCGCCCTGCTGCCCAGGCAGAGATTGCCCGTCGCCTCCTCTCTCGCCCAGCCCCAGACCGCCTCATCGGAGTTGAAGTCCGGGCTGTACCCCGGCAGGTTCACCAACCGCAGGTCAAGTCCGGGCGTCCGCAGATATTCCCGCACCGCCTCGCCACGATGGGCCGGCGCGTTGTCCCAGATGACCCGCATCGGCTCTGGATGTTTTTCCCTCAGTTGCTTCAGGAAGGCAACCGAGGTCCCGCTGTTGCTGTTGCCCTCCAGTTCCATCCATTCCACCTCACCCGTCTCCAGGCACACCGCCGAATAGTAGTTGGCCTTCTCCCCATACCGCGGGCTGGTCGAGTCCACCAAAGCAGGCTGGCCCTTCAGCACCCACTTGCCCCGCAGTTCCGCGTCCGCCCGGAAGTGGGCCTCGTCGGCAAAGAATATCCTGGCTTCAGTCCGTTGGGCCTCCTCCCTCAGGACGGCGTACTCCGCCACGAAAGCCTCCCGCTTGGCCTCATCAGCCTTGAGCAACCGCTTCTTGGGCCGCTTGAAGGCAAATCCCAAGCGGTGCATCCAGTTCAGGCAACTGCTGCGGCTCAACTCAATGCCGAGGCGCTCCGAGGCAAACCGCCGCACCACCTTCCAATACCAGTTGGCCATACCGATGCCCGACGAAGCGGGAGGCTGTTGCACCGCCTCTTTCAATTCCTCCTGCTGCGCTTGGTCAAGGGCGGGGGGGAACCACCGGTCTGCTCGAATATCAGGGCTGCAGGCCCTCCCTCGCCGAAGGCCGACGCCCATCGGCCAATAGTGTGTGGGTCCCTTTCCAGAGTCTCCGCCGTGGCCGCTGCCGTCCAGCCCTGGGCCAGCAGCAGCACGGCGTACCACCTCTCCCGCTCCCTGGGCGTCGGCGCCAGGATCACCCGCTGTCGCAAGTCCTTGACTTCCATCCGCCACTGTTCCAGACACCGGTCTATCTCCCTCACGCCCATCACCAACCCCTCGTAACTCCCGAGACCAGCTAACCCAGTTCCTTCACAAATTTACCCTGTGCAACTGCGTATTTCACCTTGGCTTTAGTTTAGTGAATGTTATCGAGGCGGGCGAGACGGTCAGTGGTGCCCTGAAGGAGCTATCCAGGGTGACGGTGGTGTCCTCCGGCGGTTCGCTGGACAGTGCGACGGTGTAGGTGGCGGCGACGCCGCCCTCGTCGAGGCTGAAGGTGCCGTCCACGGAATGGCCCACGGCAATCGTGGCGGCACCGGGGAAGGTGACGCCGGTGGTGGTGCTGGTCAGGTTCAGCAATGGCGGGTCGTCGTCGTCCACCTCCACCGGCAGCCGGGCCGTGTCGTACTCGCCGTCGCCGATGCGGACGCGGTGCGAGATCACGGTGGCGTCATTGTCTCCATCATCGTCGGAAACGCCGGACACGGTCACGGTCTGGGGCTGCGAGTAGTTGGCGGGCGTGAACGTCAGCTTGTTGGCAGGATCGTTCGCCGTGGAAACGGTGGCCACGCCGGAATCCACAGGGTACATGATCACGTCGGTGTCGGCGCTGGGAGCCGAGGAAAGAGCGACGGTGTAGGTTGCGGTGCTGCCCTCGGTTACGTCTGCGTAGTCCTTGGAAATGTCCAGCCCGGGCAGGGCAACGTGCGCCACGCAGGGGGCGAACTCGGAGGTGGAACCCGTGCTTCTGATGCTGGTCGACTCAGTGGCCGTTGCCGTTATGTGGGTGCCCGACGGGGCCTTTATCCGGCTGATCTGGTCCCTGAGCGTACTGGCGATGTATTGATTCTGACCCGTGCTGGAAGCCGACGGTAACAATGCGGAACCCAGCAGCTCCTTGCCCTCCCCGTTGGTGGCGGCGTCGCAGGAGTAGAAATCGATGTGGTACCTGCGGCCCGAGGTGACGTCCAAAGTGAATGTTACCGTGGCAACTTCGCCCCTGCTGGCGAAGGAGATGGAGGTGGGATAGTTCTGCAGGTTGTTGGGACCGCTGTCGCTGTCCCCGGTGTCGTTGGTGGTGGCCCCGTCGCCGCCCAGATCGATGCCGTCGCCGGTGTTGTCGTGGATGGCGTTCCGGCGGATGGCGTTCCTGGTGGACCCACTGGACTCCACCGCAACGCCGTCGCCGCCGTTGTTGGCGATGGTGTTCTCCTCAATGCGGTTGGTGTGGGAACTCTCGCCGATGTGGATGCCGGAGCCCGTGTTGCCCAGGGACTCACCGCTTGCGTTGGACCCAATGTGGTTCTCGGTGATTTCCGTGTCACTGGTGCCCGACCCGGCCAGGCTGATTCCGTGGGAGTCGTTGCCGGCGATGACGTTTCCGGCAACGGTGGTCCTTCTCGACCCGCTGACGTGGATGCCGGAGCCGGTGTTCCCCAGGTCGGTGTCGCCTGCCTGGTCGGTACCGATATGGTTGTGCTCGATGAAGGTGTTTGATGCTCTGCCGGCCACGCTCACGCCGTGGCTGTCGTTGCCGGAGATGACGTTGTTTCGAATCCGGGCACCGTCAACGCGGTTGTTCAGGTGGACCCCAGCCAGGGTGTTGCCAACGTTGGAGGTGCCGGCGGCGTTGGTGCCTATCCTGTTCTGGTAGAGCCGGGGGCCGCGGGCGCCCCCCTCGATGGAAACGCCGTGGGACTCGTTGCCGGATATGACGTTGTCCGACAGCACGACCCTCGGAGCGCCGTTTACGTACACCCCCGCCTTGCCGTTGCCGTGGTCAGTGGCATCCGAGGAGTCTGTGCCGATGAGATTGCCCGCGAGTACCTGCTCACCCAGCCCGCCCTGCAGCACAATGCCGTTGCCATAGAAGTTGGTGACGGCCAGGCCGCGGACGTGGCTGCCCTTGCCGCTGATGGTCAGGCCGTTGACGTCATCACCGGCGCTGGTGCCGTCCAGCTCGACCAGTACCGTGCCCGCACTGGCTCCCGTCTGGCTGTAACCGTCGATGAACACCGGGTCGGTGATGCTGGGCAGGGCCGTTGTCGGGCTGATGGTCTGCGTTCCGCTTCCGGATATGCTGAACTTGATGATTGCGCCGGTTCCCGCGTTGGCCTGCTGTATGGCGGCGCGAAGGGTGCAGTTGCCGCTGCCGTCGTCGCAAACGCCGTCGGAGGTGTCGTCGTCGGCGCCGTCGCCGGTGGAGTCCACGGTGTGGGTGGCCGGGAACCCGGAACTGGGGGCCAGATCCACGTTGTCGGAGTCTGAGGCGATGGACTCTATGGCGGAAAAGGCGTCGGCCCTGCCGTAGCCTGTGGCGTCGTCATGGCCGGGCTCGGCCAGGTCGATGGCGGTGTCGCGCAGTTTCTTGGTGACCGCATCGGCCAGGGTCTTCTTGGTAGCGTCGGGGGTGGCGAGTCTCTGGGCCTCCATGACCACGGCGGCGATGCCTGCCACGTGAGGAGCGGCGGCCGAAGTGCCGATGAAGGGGTTGAAACGACCGCCGGGGCCGGTTGTGGAGATACCGTCGAACCCCATCACGTCGGGCTTTTTCCTGGTGTCGCCGATGAGGACTGATGGTCCCCTGTCGCTGTAGGACTCCGGGTCGTCCTGACCCGGGTCA
Organism: Dehalococcoidia bacterium; assembly: GCA_965262865.1. Lineage (GTDB taxonomy): Bacteria > Chloroflexota > Dehalococcoidia > Lucifugimonadales > UBA3495 > VXOI01. The sequence goes on along the minus strand of OZ253565.1, from coordinate 1,480,639 downwards.
TCCACGTCGATGGCGCCGACAGCAAGCACTCCGGCAACGGCGGGGTGGCCAATGATGCCGCCCTCGGGCACACCGTGTTCCAGGATTTCGCCGCGGGGGGTGAAGAGTTCGAGGGTTTTGGCGGAGCCGGAGTACTTGCGTATGTAGATGTCCGCCTCGTCGTAACCACCGAAATAGCTCCACTCAAAAGGATCGTCGTCACCGTCCTGGATGTAGGAGCTGCTGTTGCAGACATCGTTCTGAAGGTTGAACTTGAGCGGCTTGATTCCGGGCGGGCAGACGTAGATGTCGTAGTCGTTGCCGGACTCACCGAAGGGATCATTCCATTGCAAACGGATGGACATGCTCCCGCTGACCCTAACCCTCAGTGCGATGTCGGTCTCCGGCGAGCTGTCGAAATCGTGGTAGCCATTGCCGTCGTCGGAGCAAGGTCGCCTCATAGTGGCGCTTCGCAAAGTTGCCGGCGGCGGATACGAACACGGCGCCGCCGGCCACCGCGTCGGCGGCGGCCTGGGCCACGTAGCCGTCCTCGAAGTAGGGCTGCAGGTAGTAACCCAGATCGTCCATGATGATGTCGGCGCCCTCGCCGTCGAAGGCGTCGTTGGCCAGCCAGAGGATGGATTCCGTCATGTCCAGGGACCCCATCGGCCCGGAGAAGGCCAGCCGGGCCCCCGGCGCCAGATCATGGATTATTTCCAGGAGGGCGGTGCCCTCGTGGCCTTCCCCGGAGCGTTCCGGGTCGATTTCCACGCTGCTGGGCAGGTCGCGGCTGCTTTGGGATGAAGCTAAAGAGTCCACGCCATCGGAGATGACGCCCACCCTGACGCCGGCGCCGGTTAGGCCGGCAAAGGCCCGTACCATGTCGGTACGGTGGCCAGCATCGCCCTCCGTGTTGGTGCGGCCGGTCTTGGTCACTCCGTAGTCGGGAGGCTCGATCCGCCGCACCGCGTCCAGCGAACCGATCCGGTCGAGGGCCGAGATGGGCACCCACGCCTGCACCACGTTCCAGTCGGAGTTGGTGATTTCGATGCTGGCGCGCTGGTCTCGAAGCTCCTGCAGGGTGGCGTCGTCGGTGTTCTCCAGGTGGATGTAGACCTGCACGTTGCCGGATGAGTCAAACCGCACGGGATCGTCCGCCGTTTCCTCAGGGAGCGGGCTGTCTGCCCCCTGCGCTTCCTTGACGATAAGGCCGACGCTGGACTGGCCGCGGGTTACGGCACCAATAACCGGTTGGGCCTCGGACTGGGTCGCCGACCCCTCACGTTGCTCGATGAATTCCCGCAACAGCGGGCTGACTGGCGAGTCGTCCTTTGCGTATTCCCCGGGAGGGTCATCAGCAAACAGGGGATAGCTCACGGCCAGGAGGCCGAAGAGCGCAACGACTAGCGAAATCGCCGGGATTCTGATCATTGGTATGCGGCCAGCGTAAACCTGGGAATCCCAGTCCTGTCGAAGCAACCGTTCATCATCTAAGACTCACAATGCGGCCCAGGAAAAGGAGGGATCCGGTGTCTCGGTCCCGAATCAACAAGATGAAGGGACGGTCGATGGTCAGCTCAATGGGCTCCGGATCGGCCTCCACCGCTCGCGTCTCGCCGAACATTACCGACGTAGCTGCGGTTGCCTCGGTGCCCGCCTCGTCAACGGAGACAAATGCCTTGTGCAGCACGTCGGAGATCAGCAGGCAGATGTTGCCCCTCGCCTGGCAGGACCGTCCATCCATTCCTGAGAAATCCGCGGAGCCTTCGTCGAAGGCATTCTCCATCCCCATGTCCCTCAGCGTATCGGACAGGCTGAAGGCAGATTCCATTTTGAACCTGGGCATCGTCAGGCGGACGACCTCGTGAACGAGGCGGTCCAGAATGCCCATCACCGCACTGCCGGAAAGGGACTCCTCGAATTCACTGAATCCTCCGCTGTCGGGCACCAGGATGGTCATTGCCATCCCGCGGCCTTTATAGGGCAACTCCACGGCCTGGTACCCGTTCCCGGCGGCGTACCGGAGGCTGGACTGCTGTCTCATCATCTCAACCCTGCTCTCCGTGCCGTCCAGCGCGAAAAAGGGTTGCCGGGATGTGGCCCCCTCATCGAAGGGCTGCTGCCACTCGGCTTTGAAGTACACGACGTTGGCCAGCACCAGCCGGGTGAACGGGGTGATGGCGTCGGGCGAAATCAGGTTCGTGATCCGTTCCTCTGTCTCGTCCGCCACCCAATCATTTATCCGGGTACTGGCGGCATTCGGGTCTCGGCGGAAGTCCACTGGCCTCACTTCCTCACCGTAGTTCAGGGCCAGCGTGTCGTGGTAGTCAGGCAGAAAGCCGTAACCGTCCTGTGCCCAGACGGAACTGGCAACGTTGAGAAGGAATCCGTCGCCTTCTCCGATGATTGACCGTTCAGGGAGAGGTCAAGGGCGTTGAAAGCGGAATGCAGCTGCTCTTGGGACAGGTCGAAGTGAAGGGTCTCCGCCATCTGCCGCTGGGTGTCGCCGCGCGCGCCCGCGTAGGCCATTGCCAGGGCCAAGGAGATACTGTGTGGGGAAATGAAGAGATTGCCGTCGGAGCCCTGTATGGCCTGGTAAAGATCGAGAGCAAAGGCGGTGTTGCCGCCAACGAGGGCAGCGACTCTTGATGCGTCCGCCTCGGGAGATTCGTCGCGCGTGATTGACGACCGCGACACTCGCATCACCGTCGGAGTCGGGTCTCTGGTGGGCACAGGAGTGGGGTCCGCCGTCGGTGATGGAGTCAGGGAGACGGCGTTTGGTGTAGGACCGGGGATTGACTGCGACTCAGGAGCAGGACCGGCGGGCCTGCCCGCACTGGAGACCGCAGCAACTGGAGCAGCGGCCACATCGGTGGGTGGCGCAGATTCGGCGGGGGGATGGGGTCGCTCGGCAGTTGGCGATGCCTGGTCTCCGGGCTGCGACGGAGCATCTTCTGCCGGCGTAAATGTGGCGCCCGACTGGCAACCAGCCAGCAAGACTGCCATCGTGATAGAAAGGAGTGCGGCGTAGATACCTGTCCTCAACACAACTGGTCCCTGTCGCAGGCGCGGGCCTTGCGGTCTCTTTTGGAAGAAGTCCATTACGAAAAACTGATGTCGAAGCGGCGCCAGCCTGTCGTTGTCCAGCGAAAATGTCCGCCTAAGTGCTCAGGGAAAATGTCCGTTGGTATGGTGCTGAGTTACTGATTGGGTAGTCAGTCTGGGAGTCCGGTTGATGGGGGGAGCTGGCAAGTCGACGTACTTCCTGACCGTGTTTCTGGAAATACCCAGTTGCTTGGCGATACCCCTCAGGGAGACACCCTGCAGCCTGGCGTGGTGGACAGCTTTCCACAGGGCCTGCTTGCGCGGCGTTGCCTGCTTGGGTGGCGGAGTGTAAGAGGTGGGGCCGTTCTCATCATTCATCGGTTGGTCGACGGGTGCTTCCAAAGCGGCCAGGCGCTGCAGTTGCAACCTGGTGAGACCATGCTGGCTCAGGTTCCTGACCACCTGGGCCAGTTCGGGAGTAGGAGCCAGTGCTCCCTGGGCGGCCCGCAGCGCTCCCGCCTTGGGCGGAGCTTCCTGGTGGGTGATCGCTTTCCCCTCGTGCTGCACCATGAGCTGTCCGTCGCTCTGCTCCAGCACCTCCACCTTGACACCGGCATAGCTGGGCCGGTTCTGGGCTGGAAGCAGCTGCAGGGTGCGCAACTGGTATTTGACGGTGTTGTCCCTGGCCACCTGGCGCAGGTGTTTGAAGCAGAGGATCCGTTCCAGATGCAGGGAGGATGACAAGGAACGATAGGCGGCCGGGGACTGCTGGGCAGGCACTCGGAACTGGTTGTTGAAGCGGGGCAGGAAGTCCCGCAGCACGGCGTTGGCCTGGTCGATGGTGGCGGCTCCCGCCAACCTGAGTTCGCTGACCAGCCGGTCCTGGAAGGTGCCGTTCATGCGTTCCACGCGTCCCTTGGCCTGTGGCGAGCGGGCAAAGATCTGTTCGATGCCCAGTTCCCCCATGGCCCGGGTGAACTGGGTTGGGCCCACCGGTTGGGGGATATGCCTGGGCTTGCCGTTGAACTTGAAGACCCCGTGGCGATCACCGTAGAGAGCCAGGGGGATGCCGTAGCGCCGGATTACCCCATCCATCAGCAGGAAGTAGCCCCGAGTGTCCTCCTTGGGTCGGAAGAGAGCATTGGCCACCGTGCCGGTGGCGTCGTCCACTGCCAGCAGCAATACGAATCTGGGCCCTCTGTCCTCCAGCCAGCGATGATGGCTGCCGTCGATCTGCAGCAGCATGCCCTCCTGGGGCATACGCTCCCGGCGTACACGATGCTTGGGGGGACGATGGCGCCTGGCACTGTTCAGGCCGTGGCGGTTGAGCAGACGGCTTACCGTCTGCCGGCTCAGCTGAATGCCCTCCCGCTCTGCCAGGACCTCGGTCAGGTGGCTGTGGTTGAAGCCGACGTATTTCTCGCTGGCCAGGATGACCGTGGTGGCAGCGACATCCTCGGGGACCGAGTTGCGGGGCTTGCGGCCCCGGTTGCCGTGGACCAGTGCGGCGGCCCCATCCCTCCGGTAGGCCGCCAGGATTCGCCGGACCTGGCGTTCACTTACCCCTAGAATTTCGGCCGCCTGAGCCCTGGGAAGTTGATATTCCATCACGCTGTTGAGCACCTGGAGTCTTGCCTGTTCTCGTTGGTTCAATGTCACGTCCTTCATAGACGGACATTTTCCCTGAGCAATTTACGCGGACGTTATCGTAGAGCAATGACATCCAAACTACTCCATAAGTGAGCCGGGGAGCGGTTAGCGGGCTTCGCCGGCGATCCCATTGTTTTATTCGGTATCCAAGTACCTGTCCTTCGTTCCGGTTCTGCTCGTTTGCCATTCTCGATCGCTCCCGTTTCTGTGCCATCCTTGCGCGCCAATTCGACACAATTGGCCGGGACCTACCGCATTACGACGTAGTTCCATCCTCTGTAGAGCATGGGGCCACGGAGTTGCGTGCGACGGTCCACGATGACCACCAGCACCACCGGCGGGTTGGCGGCCGGGGCCGGGTCCATTGCCGTCGGAGTGTTGAATGGCGCCACCGTGTCCCTCTGGGTCCGTTGGGTGGTTCAACTGGCATGAACCGGCTACCGGGTCGAAAACGAGGCGTGAGCCACATTCTCTGCACGGATTGAGTGTCGAGCTTGATGGAAGTGAAATCATACGCAGGAACGGTTCTGTGGTCCGCTCGGGGCCTGCAGGCCCCATAAGGCTGGAGTGCGGCACTCCTCGGAAATAGGTAAACAACACCCGCACGGGGGAGAGGGCCTAGGCCACAGTCCAGCGGACGGGGGCAATGACCCTTGCGAAAGCAACGCTGTTGCCCTCATTCGTCAACGACTGGCAGACGGGTCCGTCCTCTCCCCCCGGTTACGTCCGGCAGTCAGAGGACCGGTTGCGCGAACCGCAATTTGGGGGGGGCAGGTCAGAGGTTCCTGAAGCAGGAGCGGTTCCAGGAGCCTCCGGCCCACAAGCAGCAATCGCAACCAGCGCGCATGTGAGTGAAACAAACCAGAGGCATGAGTTCATGGGTGTACTCCACGATGGCGATATCCACCCACCACCCTGTGGGTTGGCAGCGGGGTAAGCCAGCGGCGCGCCGCCAGGTCCTTCGGCGTATCGCCTGCGACGGTCAGGCGCACCGTAAAGCGTGAATAGCGCCTGCGCATCATGCACCCGCCATGGTTATGCGCAGTTTTTTCAGGGTGCTGTTGTGTCGACCGGTGTGGACCGTGCACGTGGCCCAATATCTCGGCGCCATTGACAGGGCCGTTGTCCGAGCGTCCCGGGAACTTGGCCGGACCCGCTACGTGCGGGGCCGCTGCCTGTCCCTTCGCCGATCCCACATGCGGGCTTTTCCGTTGCCTGGAAACCCGGGCGACGCCCCCTCCGCTCAGCCGCCCGATTCGTCATTACGCCAGCCGGAACCGAACACCAGCCCGTTGTGGCTGACCACCCAGATACGCAGGGACTCCGTGGTCACCCAGTTGCCCTCCTCGCTGGCCTCGAACATAGCCACGCCGAACAGGTCCTCCAGGTCTCTTCCCACCAGTTTCTTGTCGTGGTGATCGACGATCCTGCCGTTGCCGTCCACTATGAACGCAGACCATTCCCCCTCAACCGTATCTATGCTGTTGTAGTAGTCGATGGCCGCTGCTAGGCCGGCGAAATCGCTCTCCGAGCCTGTGAAGTATTCCACGGTCCCTTCCAGCCCCACCGCGCGGAACTTGTCCACGGCGGCCGCCACAAAGGACTTGGTGAATTCGTCAGCGTCGACATACCAGCCGGAGCCGAACAGCAGCCCGTCGTGCCGCACCACCCAGGCGTTCTTGAGTTGCAACTCGCCGAAATCGGTGCCGATGGACCTGGTTTCGGGATCCCGGTAAACGTAGGACACCCACCTGCCCTCATCGCCGGCCGACAGCATTTCCTGGCCGAAGTTGTAGCCGTTGGCGTCGGTGCCCAGCGGGCCCTTCAGGTCGAGACCAGCCAGGCTCCCATCGGGATGGGCGATGACCAGGTCCCTCTCGTCCACGATGAAGACGTACCACTGCCCGTCCACGCTCTCCACGCGGTTGTAGTAAGCGAGGGTGGCGGCGATGCCATCCGATTCATAGCGGCTGATGGCATTATTTACGAAGAACTTGGTGTAGTCGGCGGGTGAGGACTTGGGAGGGATTCCTGCCACCACCATGCGGGCTATGCCGGCGGCCTCGGCTGCGGTTAGGCCAGACTCGGGTTGGGGGAGGTCGGCGATGGCGGAGCGTACGGCCGCTTCCACCTCTGCCTTGGTTGACCCGTCTTCAAACTGGGGAACGCCGGCGATGGCTGCCTTTACGATTTTCTCAACTTGGGCACGGGTAATGCCGGGACCGTCTTGGGACGACGCCGATTGCTCCCGCACTATCTCCTCAACCTGGGCGCGGGTAATGCCGGGACCGTCTTGGGACGACGCCGATTGCTCCCGCACTATCTCCTCAACCTCTGCGCGGGTAATGCCGGCTCCGGTCTCCCCACCGCTGCACGCCACGAGCAACACTAATACCATCGCTAACGCGGCTCCGATTTGAAACTTCCTGCTGTTCATCATTCTTCCCGCTAAATCAAGCATGGTCCCCGCTGCGGAAATTCCCGAAGCGGAACCTGGAAAGGCTTGCTATCTCCCCTTGTTCTATTCAGTGCACCACACCACGAACCTTGCCAGTTGCCACACTAATATTACAACGACGGTATGAGGAGAAAGGCGGATTATCCTCTCTTGGAAGGTCAAGTAACTGCTCGTTCCAGCTTTGGCAAAATTCATGTCAGTGTTCAAAACCGCCCCAAGGATTGACCTTTCTGGCAATGCGTCGTTGTAATACTAAAGGCCCCCGGCGCCGTTCACGAAGTGAATCGGTCTCGGAAAATAGTAGCTGTGAGATACCACTGCGTTGTTGCCCGAGGAATCCTGGATGGTGCCGCCGTTCAGGGTCAGCTTGTTGGCCGCCACACCCACACCATCGGAGGCCCGGTCACCCACTACAACAGTGTAAGAGAAGACGACAACAGCTCCGGTGACACTGCTATAGTTGGCCTGCTTGTTTGTAGTTGAGGAGAATTCCATTTCCAGCTGAGGGGTTCCGGTAACCACCACATTTTCGCTGAAGGTAACGGTGATCTCGATGGTGTCACCTGCCCCGTAGGTTTGGTCCTCCCCCGGGTCGGAAGTGAAGGCCAGAGTGGAGATGGTGGGTGCCACCGTATCCGAGCCGTCCACCTTGTGGTCCGGGTCCTCAGCCACGGCACTGTGGGTCACGGTAGCGTCGTTTTCCGCCCCGTCCTTAATGGTGCCGCCATTCAGGGTAATCTTGTCGGCCCCGATAGCTATGCCGTCCGAGTCGCTGTCGTTTAGAGCCACCGTGTAGGCGAACACGACTTCATCACCGTCTGCAGTGTCGTAGTCTGCCGTCTTGTCCGTGCCTTCGAAGTCCAACGTCAGCTGAGGCGATCCGGTGACCGTTACGTCCTCGGTGAAGATCACGGTGACCTTGATCACTTCGTCCGTGTCATAAGTGTCTCCAGCGGCCGGCGTGCTGGTGACGTCAACGGACAGGACGGTGGGCCCGGTTACGTCCGGGGCGGCCACCTTGTGGCCCGAATTATCAGGAACCGCATCATGGGTCAGCACCGCGTCGTTTGCGGCATCGTCCCTGATCGTACCGTCGTTCAGGGTGACCTTGTTGGCGCCGATGGATAGGCCGTCGCTGTCAACATCACCTTCCTGCACGGTGTAGCCGAAGAGGAGTGAGTTCTCGCTGCCGTCGGCTTTCTGCTCAATTCTGCTGAGCAGCGGCTCGTACCGGGCCTGCCGTGCGTTGCCGCCAATGGACAGTTCGATCTGCGGCCTGCCGGTTACGACGATGTCCTCGCTGAATGAGACCTTCACTCCGACCCAGTCGCCGACGCCGTAGGTTTCGTCTTCGCCAGGGCCGGGACTGTTGTAGAAGGCTATGGACGAGATGGTTGGGGCAGTTGTGTCCGCGCCCGTAGGACTCCCCTCAACCTTGTGGTTGGCATCCACCCCCAGGGTCATCGCGTTCCGGTCCTCGCCCGCCCCGGGTTGGTAAAGCGCTTCCGTTCCGGTAGCCTTGATGTCATGGCCGTGGGGAAGATAGCCGCTTATGCCGTCACCATCTGTGTCGCCGCTTTCAACGGTGTACTCGAACACCAGTGTGGGTGTGCCGTTGCCTGAGGCGTATGTAGCACGGCTATTGTCGGAATCGGAGCCGATTTGCAAGATGACGGCGGCATCGGCTCCGGCGGTCACGTTCTGGTCAAACTGGACACTGACCTGAATCACCTCGTCCAGGCCGTAGGTGTCGGACTCAGCGGCGGGAGAGGATGTTATGGAAATAGACTGGGGGTACGGCCGTCCGTCCATCTTGTGGCCGACCTGATTCAGAAGGCCGCTGAAGATAGGAGTCACCACCGTATTGGTGCCCTTGACCTTGATGGTTCCATCGCCGCCCAGACCCGGGATTCCGATGGTTCGTCTCGAGGTTTCCAGGATTGTGACGGCGTCAATGATTCCACCGGTTTCCATCGCGGTTCCCAGGATTGTGACGCCGTCGTTATCCAGGTCATGCGGCGCCACCGTATATCCGAACAACAGGGCGGTGGTGCCGGACCCTCCCTCGAGCCTGGCGCCTCTCTGCCCCATACCAACGTCACCCACCCGCAGGTTCAGTTGCGGGCTTCCCTCCACCTCCAGCGGCGCGCTGAAAACGATGGAGAAATATATGGTCTCACCATGCCGGTAGGTATCGCCGCTGGCCGGGGTGGATATAATCGCAGTGTTGGTCCCGTATGGGAGCAGGCTGCCGTCAATCTTATGGCCCGACTGGGCGGGTAGGCCGCGGTAGGCCCGGTAGGCCACTATGTCGGTTCCCGCAGCGGTGACGGCAGTGTGGTTGACGAAGTTGTGCCAGCGGCCGTTCTCGTCCTGGTAGCCGCCGTCCATAACGATGCCGTCGGTATCACGATCTTCTGGCCTGACGGTGTAGATGAATATCACCTTGTTGTCCGCCGACTGCCGATGGAAGCGGGCACCCCGCCAGACGCCGCCAACCCACATGCCAAGGGCCGGATTGCCGTCCACTTCAACTGGAGCGTTGAAGGTGGCGGAGATCTCGATGGTCTCGCCCACGCCGTAGGTGTCGTACCAGGCCGGGGACGAGGTTACTTCAACTTCCGTGATATTCGGGTCATCGTCGATAATGGTGATCTCGCACTTCTCGTCGCGCGTGGGGTCGTTGCGGTCGACCACGTTGTCCACGGGTGTGAAGCGGGCAGTGAAGGTCTCGCTGCCCTCGACAATGCTGTCCTGACTGGTCTCGAAGGTGCGCTTCGCACGGTTGGCAAGCCGCTCGGAGTCGTTGCCCCAGACGGCGCCCGAGTTCTGGTGCACGTAGTCGTCGGTGCCCGCTGTACCGGCGTCGGTGTGCCAGTAGGCGCCGAAGGTGACGCTGTGCTGATGATCGGCTACCCGTACCAGGAAGACATCGACCGACTCGCCCTCGCGGACCTCCGTAGTGGGGCAGTCCAGGTAGAACTTGGCTGCGTCCGCAGCAACCGGCGCAGGGTTGAGTATGCCGGAAATCCAGAATAGTGCGACCAAGGTTGAGATAATAAGCACTCCGAGGGTGAGGGCCGGCCTCTGCAGTAGGCTTCCGTAATTCGCATTCATTTTGGGCCTCCTTCGGATTGAGATGTCGTTAGTGAAGGCCTGCTCGTCGTGCCGGTCTAGGGGAGCACCTTGGCGTCCGCTGTTTGACAAACATATAGGCCGTCCCTCTTTGTGTACGTCCTTAAGGAGACGTATACCCCTTCAGTGATGCGCTAGGTGAGAAGGGGAAAATTCGCCTTTGTCTTTTTCTCATTAATGAGCGAGCGCTTTTCCTAGTCCGACTGCTGCACCGCGTTCTGGCAGCCCCTGAGCAACAGATGCAAGTTGTCCGTGGCTAGCACCGCGAGCTTGCCCGGCCAAGGGGAGGTTTTCGGTCCGAAATGTCAGCTGGACTTTGTACATTCCGCAGGTAAGCATCAAAGGTAAGATCACGTAACTAAACTAAAGCCAAGGTGAAATACGCAGTTGCACAGGGTAAATTTGTGAAGGAACTGGGTTAGCTGGTCTCGGGAGTTACGAGGGGTTGGTGATGGGCGTGAGGGAGATAGACCGGTGTCTGGAACAGTGGCGGATGGAAGTCAAGGACTTGCGACAGCGGATGATCCTGGCGCCGACGCCCAGGGAGCGGGAGAGGTGGTACGCCGTGCTGCTGCTGGCCCAGGGCTGGACGGCAGCGGCCACGGCGGAGACTCTGGAAAGGGACCCACACACTATTGGCCGATGGGCGTCGGCCTTCGGCGAGGGAGGGCCTGCAGCCCTGATATTCGAGCAGACCGGTGGTTCCCCCCCGCCCTTGACCAAGCGCAGCAGGAGGAATTGAAAGAGGCGGTGCAACAGCCTCCCGCTTCGTCGGGCATCGGTATGGCCAACTGGTATTGGAAGGTGGTGCGGCGGTTTGCCTCGGAGCGCCTCGGCATTGAGTTGAGCCGCAGCAGTTGCCTGAACTGGATGCACCGCTTGGGATTTGCCTTCAAGCGGCCCAAGAAGCGGTTGCTCAAGGCTGATGAGGCCAAGCGGGAGGCTTTCGTGGCGGAGTACGCCGTCCTGAGGGAGGAGGCCCAACGGACTGAAGCCAGGATATTCTTTGCCGACGAGGCCCACTTCCGGGCGGACGCGGAACTGCGGGGCAAGTGGGTGCTGAAGGGCCAGCCTGCTTTGGTGGACTCGACCAGCCCGCGGTATGGGGAGAAGGCCAACTACTATTCGGCGGTGTGCCTGGAGACGGGTGAGGTGGAATGGATGGAACTGGAGGGCAACAGCAACAGCGGGACCTCGGTTGCCTTCCTGAAGCAACTGAGGGAAAAACATCCAGAGCCGATGCGGGTCATCTGGGACAACGCGCCGGCCCATCGTGGCGAGGCGGTGCGGGAATATCTGCGGACGCCCGGACTTGACCTGCGGTTGGTGAACCTGCCGGGGTACAGCCCGGACTTCAACTCCGATGAGGCGGTCTGGGGCTGGGCGAGAGAGGAGGCGACGGGCAATCTCTGCCTGGGCAGCAGGGCGGCGGTGCAGGAAAGGGTCGGCAACTTCCTGGCCGGGCTGGCCAGCCGGAGAGACGAGGTGAGGCGCCGCTGCCGGACGGTACTGCAGTCACGGGCCGAAGCACTGCTGCCGAATTCCCAGCACGATTCCTCGCCTCAGGCAAATGCACATCCCGCCTTGGCTTTGGTTTAGTAGTCCGAAATCTTTGTAATGATGAGTTAATTGGTATTGGGGCTCGCCCTGACAGAATGGGCCCATGCAGACAATTGCCGAGCAACCCGTCATAACAAGGATGTTGGCCTACTAAACCGAAGCCAAGGTGAAATGCGCAGACGGTGGGAGACAAGCGACGAGGACGAGTCATTCTCCAGATACGTATGAGAGGAATTAACCCGCGCAACCCGGCTGATCATCATCGCCACTTAAATGTACATCCCACCTTGGCTTTAGTTTAGGGCATTTTTTGAATGTCGGGCCCAGAAGGCGATATTCAAAAAGTATTGAAATGGAGATATATAGCCACACCCTATGTATCTAATGGCTTCTAACCAACTTTGTACAAAGTCGAGGTCATAGCGTATCCCGACGGGCGACTCCGGACCGGGAGCCTTGGCTTGCCGAAGGCCGGCATGGATGCCATCCAGAAGCGGGTTGCGCTTGGAGCCCTGTCCGACCCGGACGCAGTAACGTAATACAGGGCCACGTCCGGGTCGGACAGGGCTCCAAGCGCAACCCGCTGCCGCATTGTTCCAGCGACGGCCTTCAGTAAGTCCGGCCGTTCCAGCCATTCCCGATACCGGCATACTCGAGTCCTTGATGACGACTCTCACCGAAGAGATCACGGGCAATCTCCCCAAGAATAATCTTGCCGCCAATCACGGCTCCTGCCTAGATTTGTTTGTACATTGTTGAGTTTGAGTTCCAGGGCTCTGTTATGACATTCACGATTTAGCTCTTAGTACATAGTTGGGTATAAAGAGCTATCTATAGGTCCACCCAGGATGTACACATTCCGGTCTGGAATCGCTGTAAATGAGGCGATATATTTGATTCGGAGGCTCGTGCAAACCAATAGTCGCCAGTTGTGCGCCTGTGCGTCTGCGCCTACAGGGATGGCTGCCCTGGAGCGACTCACGGGGTGGCGCAGATGTCGCGGCGCAGGTTGAGGCTGAGAGTCAGCTGCCGGAAGTCCTGATGACGTACGTACACACCATAGGGAGGATGGGGCAGTGGTTCGCCTTGGCCGACGCCGACGCCGACGCCGACGTGGGGCTCTACACCGCGAAGGTCACGGTCTGGGGGCGATGGATCGTCTGGTTCTTCGCCGCCGTTTTGCTGGCCTACCGTCCGGGTCTCTGGTATCCCGAGGACATCGGATACGCCCTCTTGAATGTGATGCTGGCAGCGCTCAATGGTGTATTCCACTACCGGCTCCTGACGAACAGGCCGGTGACCTGGCGCTGGATGGTTGGCCTCAGCGCCATGGACATTGCGCTGATTACAGCCAACATCGCTGTCAGCGGCAGATTCGACAACTACATCTTTCTTACCTACTACCCGGCTCTGGGCGCCATTGCCGTGATCTTCACGTCGTTTCGGGTCAACATGGCCTGGGCCACGGCGGCCGCCGCCGCTCACACCGCCGTGAGCTTGGGGGTGGGTTCCGGTCTGAACCTCGAAGCGGGCGACGAGCGGGCGCTGGCGGCCAGGGTGGCGGCGATGTATCTCATCGTCCGGTTCGAACGCATCATGTAAGCGGCGGAGGTAAAGTGTCCCGGGCGGGCGGGCAGTCGCTGACAAACGGCTGTCGAGGTTCAGCAGAAATGTCCGGTTAAGTATTCAGCAGAAATGTTCTTTGCTTAGTCTGCGATGGTATCAGATGCTGGTGCCGGAGGAATTGCCGGAGTTCGCCGCGTCGGCGGACTCTCGGCGTCAATGTATCTCCCCACCGTGTCTGTGTGGATTCCCAACCCCCTCGCCATCCGCCGAATGGACATCCCCTGAAGCTTGGCCTGCTCCACCGCCTTCCATCTCTCCTGCTGCAGGAACGTCGGCCTCCACGGCGATGCGACTACCCGCAACCCGGCTACGTCCGGATCGTCGATTGCTGCAGCGCGAGCATCTTCTTGATCCGGCTTTGCGCCCGGCAGATCGAGGGCTGCAACCGAAGGTTTTGACGCGAGTTCGGGATCGTGGGTTGGGATGGTGGCAGCTGGGGAAGTCTCGTTGCGGCTTCGAAGAGATGCCGGACTGGGCGGCGCATCCTTGGAGGCGGTGATGCGTCCCTCATGTTGTACCGACAGCCGGCCGTCCAGCCCCTCGGGCACCACTACCACCGCTCCGGCGTAGCTGGGGCGGTGCCGACCTGGCAATATTTGCAGGGTGTGCCTGTGGAACTTCACGGTGTTGTCTCTGGCCACGCGACGCCGGTGCTTGAAGCACAGGACCTGCCCCAGGCGCTGACCCGGCTCCAAGGGCCGGAAGGCAGACTCCGGGCTTTTGGGCGGAACGCCAAAGCGCCGGTTGAACCGGGGCAGGAATTGTTTCAGGACGGCCTTGGCCTCCTCCGGGGTGGCCGCTCCCGCCAGCCGGAGTTCGGTGACCAGCCTATCCTGGAAAGTTCCGGCCGTCCGCTCCACCCGCCCCTTTGCCTGAGGCGACCGGGCGAAAATCAGTTGTGTCCCCAGCTCCTCAAAGGCCCGGCCGAACTGGGTTGTCGTGCCGGCGGGCTGATATTCCGAACGGTGTTTGAAGACCGCGTGCCGTTGGGTGTACCGGGCGAGAGGAATGCCGCGGCGGCGTATCAGTTCCTGCATCAGAGTCCCTGCATCAGCAGGAGGTAACTGCTGGTATTCTCATGATCGCAGAGGAGGGCGCCGGCCACGCAGCCCGTGGCATCGTCCACCGCGAACAGGATCGTGAACTGAGGTCCGTCCTCGCCCAGCCACCGGTGGTAACTGCCATCCAACTGGATAAGCATGCCCTCCCGGGGCATCCGCTTGGGCGTACCCGGTGCTTGGGCGTACCCGGTGCTTGGGCGTACCCGGTGCTTGGGCGGGCGCCTGGGCCGCGGACTGCTGAGCCCGGCGTTGACCAGGGTGCGCCGCAGGGTGGTCCGGCCCATGTCGAGACCCTCGCGTTCACTGAGCAGCTCTGAGAGATGGGTGTGGTTGGCTCCCTCATACACCGTGCGAGCCAGGCGGACCACCCTGCTCCTGATCGCCTCGGGAATAGCGTTGGCTGGCCTGCGGCCCCGGTGGCCATGGGCCAAGGCTGTGGCTCCATTCTCCCGGTACGCCGTCAGCATGCGCCGGGTGTGGCGCGGGGGAATGCCCATGAGCTCAGCCGCCTGGTTCAGGGTAATGTGCTCTGCGAGCAAGCTGTTGAGAACCTGTAGTCTCGCCTGTTCTTTGGGCGTCAATATCACATTCTCCTTGAGGTGAGTGTGACATTTATGCTGGCCAGTTAGCGAGGACCTTCTCGCTGGCCATCAACACCCGCACGGGACAATTTACCTCCGCCCTTTACACTGCCCGGCTCACCCGCTGGACAACACAGCAACAACTGGATATATATAATAGATATTTCTAGGACAGTGAGGACCTCAAATGGGAACACAATCGCACATAGCCCAGTGGGGCACCAGCTTGGCGGTCCGGATACCAAAGCCTCTGGCAGAAGAGTGGGGCATCCACGCCGGGTCAGCAATCGATATGACCACGGACGGTGAACGTCTGACTCTGACCAAGAGGACATACGACCTGGATGAAATGCTGTCCCGGGTCACCGCGGATAACCTGCACTCTGAATGGGATACAGGCTCAGCCCAAGGCAGGGAAATCTGGTGAGCGCACCCTATGTTCCTGGCAGGGGCGACATCGTGTGGCTGAACTTCAGCCCTCAGGCCGGGCACGAGCAGGCAGGGCGACGGCCAGCGCTGGTCCTGAGTCCCAGGAGCTATAACGACAGGACAGGACTCGCCCTGCTCTGCCCGGTTACCACAGCAGCTAAAGGTTACCCCTTTGAAGTATCCCTCCCGCAGGGAGACGACATCACCGGCGTGGTGCTGTCTGACCACATCAAGAGTCTGGACTGGCGCGCCAGGCAGGCCGACTTGGCAACCCAAGCGACTCCGCGAGTGGTGGAACAGGTTTTGGAGATGCTCGGCACCCTCTTGCGATGAAGACGAATCAGACCCAGTAAAGGCGAAGACCGCTTCCGAAGCAGGAAACGCCGCAGCCCGGCCTACCCATCCCAAATGAACATTCCACCTTGGCTTTGGTTTAGTTGAAGATCGTCCAAGTAATCCACGGCTACCCGATGCGGTACAACGCCGGCTCTGAGGTCTACACGCAGGGCCTAGCGCAGGCGCTCGCCGGGCGGCACGAGGTCCACGTATTCACCAGGCAGGAGAACGCCTTCCTGCCCGAGTACGCCTTGCGGGAGGACAGCGACCCGTCGGCGCCGGGAATCAAGCTGCACATCATCAACATGGCGAGGGCCAGGGACGGTTACCGTCATCAGGCCGTGGACGACGCCTTCGAGGACGTCCTCGACGAAGTGAAGCCGGATGTGGTGCATATCGGGCACTTGAACCACCTGTCCACCTCCTTGGTATTTGCAGCTAGGGACCGGGGCGTGCCGGTGGTGTTCACGTTGCACGACTACTGGCTAATGTGCCCACGGGGACAGTTCATCCAGATGTACCCCGAAAACCCCGCCGACCCTTGGGCTGTCTGCGACGGGCAGGTCGACGGCAAGTGCGCGGAGCGCTGCTACTCGCGGTACTTTTCCGGAGATCAGCAGGAGTACGAACTGGACGCCGACTACTGGACCCAGTGGGTGGGACGGCGAATGGCGCACATCCGCGAGATCTGCGACTCGGTGGAGGTATTCGTCGCGCCGGCGATGTACCTGTTGCGCCGGTTCAGGGACGAATTCGGGCTCCCGGAAGAGAAGCTCGCCTATCTGGATTACGGCTTTCACCTGGACAGGATGGCGGGCCGAGAGCGAGTCCCTGGCAAGCCCTTCACCTTCGGCTACATCGGCACCCACATCCCGGCCAAGGGGGTGGACCACCTGATCCAGGCCTTTGGCCAACTGTCCGGCGAGTCCAGGCTGCGCATCTGGGGACGCGACCGGGGCGTCGAGACCGCGGGCCTCAGGACTCTGGGCCGCAATCTGCCTAGGTCTGCCGGAGACCGGGTCGTGTGGATGGGTGAGTACCGCAATCAGGACATCGTTCCGGACGTGTTCAGCCGTTGCGACGCCATCGTGGTGCCGTCCATCTGGGCTGAGAACTCGCCCTTGGTGATTCACGAGGCCCAGCAGGCCCGCGTCCCGGTGATCACGGCCGACTATGGCGGGATGGCCGAGTACGTCCACCACGAGGTGAACGGTCTGCTCTTTGCCCACAGGGACCCAGAATCGCTGGCTCGCCAGATGCAGCGGCTGTCCGACGACCCGGAACTGGCTATGCAACTGGGCAACCGGGGGTACCTGCAAGTGGCGAACGGTAACGTCCCGGACATCAGGGACCACGCCCTCGCCGTGGAGCAGATCTACGAGAGACTGGTCCGCGAAAGGAGGACGTGATGACAACGCTCAGCAAGGCGGCGCCAGTGACCGGACCCTCGTCAAGCGTCAGGCCGGGGCCGTGGAGAATCACCTTCGACACCAACCCCGACGACTGCAACCTGCATTGCATCATGTGCGAGGACCACTCCCCGTACAGCACGACGCAACCCGACCGTCTCAGTGCGGGACTACCCAGGCGCCGCATGGACATAGACCTGATCCGCCGTGTCCTGGCCGACGCGGTGGGCACGCCCCTACGGGAGATCATTCCCTCCACCATGGGCGAGCCGCTGCTGTACCGGGAATTCGACGAGATTCTGGACCTCTGTGCCCACTACGGAGTCAAGCTCAACCTGACAACCAACGGTACCTTTCCTCGACGGGGAGCCAGAGCCTGGGCCGAGCGCATCGTGCCCGTCACATCCGACGTCAAGGTGTCCTGGAATGGTTCCACCAAGGAGACCCAAGAAAGGGTGATGCAGGGCACAAGGTGGGAGACGGTCCTCGAAAACGTCCGCAACTTCATCGCCGTCCGGGACGAACACGCGGCCGGAGGCGGCAACCGCTGTCGGGTCACATTCCAGCTCACTTTCATGGAAATCAACTACGTAGAACTGCCCGATGTGGTGAGACTGGCCGCCGAAATGGGGGTTGACCGGGTAAAGGGCCATCACCTGTGGGTGCATTTCTCTCAGATTAAGGACCAGTCCATGCGCCGCAGCCCGGAGGCCATCGAGAGGTGGAACGCCACCGTGGACGCGGCATACCAAGCTGCGGAGGGGCACCGGTTGCCCGACGGGAGCCGGGTGTTGCTGGAGAACATCTTCACGCTCGATGCCGCCGCCGAGGGCGAGATAGCAGCCGGTGCGGAGTGCCCGTTCCTCGGTCAGGAGGCCTGGGTGGCTTCCGACGGCAGGTTCAATCCCTGCTGCGCGCCCGACGCCCTGCGCCGCACGCTGGGCGACTTCGGCAATGTCAACAACACCAGCCTGCACGATATCTGGCAGGGTGATGCCTACAGGGACCTCCGGTCCAGCTACATGGAGAAGCCGCTGTGCCAGGGATGTAACATGCGGAGGCCGGAAGGCCCGTGAGCGGCAACTGGCCGGACTACCGGATATCGGTGGACGGCACCCACCACGTCCGCGATGGGATGCCCGCATATGCGGCGCGGTTCCTGGAGGTGCTGAAGTTCCACGTGCCTGGCCTGGCGCCGGTGCTGGATGACTCGGGCGCCTACCACATCACCCCCGACGGGCTGTCGGCCTACGACTCGCGCTACCTCAGGACCTTCGGATTCTACGAAAACCGCGCCGCTATCCATTCCGCAGATGGATGGTTTCATGTCCTGCCCGACGGCAGTCCTCTCTACCCCGAGCAATATGCCTGGTGCGGCAACTTCCAGGAGGGCCGTTGCCCGGTGCGCCTTCCTGACGGGCTGTATTTCCACATCGACGAGAACGGCATTCCTGCCTATTCCGAACCCCACCGCTACGCCGGGGACTTCAAGGACGGCTACGCGGTCGTGCAGCGAGACGATGGGCGGCACAGCCATATCGACGAGTCTGGCGTGCTACTACATGGCCGGTGGTTCCTGGACCTGGACGTGTTCCACAAGAACTTTGCCCGTGCCCGGGACGAGCAGGGCTGGCATCACGTCGATACTCACGGACAGCCGCTGTACCGGGACCGCTACAGGAACGTTGAACCCTTCTACAACGGTCAGGCCAGGGTGGAGGGCGTCAATGGGTCGCTGTCGGTCATCGGAGAGACGGGCGAGACCCTGATGGAATTGAGAGGCCCGCTGCGCTCCCCATTAGAAGAGTTGTCCGGCGACATGGTGGGGATGTGGAGGACCCAGGCCATACGGGCCGCGGTGGAACTTGGAGTATTCGAGACACTGCCGGGCTCGGCGCAGGTCATCGAGAGGTCCCTTAAACTGGCGGACTCCGTGGGAACCCGGCTGATGCGGGCCCTCGCTGAGATGGGGCTTGTCAGGCTAGATGACAATGGCGTCTATCACTCCACCGAAAAGGGCGCCCTGCTGCGAGGCTCGCACCCACTTTCGCTGGCCGATGCCGCCTCCCTATGGGGCAGTGAGACCTATGCGGCCTGGGCCGAGGCGATGTACTCCCTGCGGACCGGGCGCTCCGCATTCAGGAAGCTGTACGGACAGAACCTATTCGAGCACCTGAGGGAGAGGCCGGACCAGTTGCGCTCATCCCACAGGGCCTTCGCCAGCTATGCACGGCACGATTACCAGTCATTGGCAGAAGCTTGCGACTTTGGAACGCACAGCCATATCCTCGACGCGGGCGGCGGGACCGGAGAACTGGCCTTTGCCCTGCTCCGCGCTTACCCTGACCTGACGGCCACCGTGATGGACCTCCCGGAGGTGGTCCGCGAAGTTGAGCCTCCGCACGATTTGAAGGGCCGATGCCGATTTGCTGCCGGAGACTTCTTCGAGCAGTGGCCGCTCCGGTCCGATGCAGTGGTGCTGGCACGGGTGCTGCATGACTGGCCCGACGAGTACGCGGTCCGCATCCTCGCCCGGGCCAGGGAGGCGATGCCGAAGGGCGGTGCGCTTTACGTGATCGAGATGGTGCCGGACGTCGACACTCGCTCCGGCGGCCTGCTGGACCTGAACATGCTGATCGTGGCCGGGGGCGCCGAGCGGACTGTGGAGCAGTTCGGGGGCCTGCTAGACAACGCCGGGTTTGAACTAACAGAGGTGATCCCGACCCGTTCGGTAAGCTCGGTCATCAGGGCGCGGGCGGTTTGACCGCACCCGATCCTGTGGCTTCCATCCTGGAGCAGTTGGCCATGGTCCCAAGAGAAGCGGATGCCTCACTGGTCATCAGGCATGCCGAGCGAGAGTACATTCCGGCGGGCACTTTCGGACACGACGTGAATCTCACCACAGAGGGGACTCGGTTAGCAGAAGAGCTGGGCACGGCCCTGTCGGAATACAGGGCGCTGACCGTAGTGTCCAGCCCGGTGCCCAGATGCGTTCAGACCTCGGAGGCGATGCTCCGGGGTGCCGGCTCTTCCGCCGAGGTCGCCAAGGACCGGAGCCTCGGAGGCCCCGGCGCTTTCGTTGTAGATGCCGAAACCGCCGGCCCGCTATTTCTGGAGCTTCCCATCTCCGAAATGGCCCGCCTCCAACTCCAGGATGAGACGCCCCTGCCGGGGATGCGCCCAACAAAAGAGGGGGTTGAGATCCTGCTGGAGTTGGCAACAAGCCCTCTGGGCGGGAACGGACGGCTCCACGTCTTTGTTTCGCACGACATCATCCTGTCGGTCTTCGTTGCCAGCATCTTCCGATCGTCCCTGGAGGTGACTGGGTGGCCGGGCTACCTGGATGGGTTGCTTATATGGCGGTCCTATGGAGAGCTTCATCTCTCTTGGCGGGCAACCGAACACACTGTAATTTCAGCCCGGTCGGTCTGCTGAAGAATCCCAGCATATGACCACAGGCCCCCACTTGCCCCAGGCGAGGTCCGTTCTTGCCAACGACTGCAAATATCTCTACCGCTGGGGCGAGGGCGGTCAGCACGCTAGTCAAGCGCGGTCAAGTCCGATAAACTTTAGGCGAAACCCGACACTGTGAAAAGGTCTTCCCAATAGACTGCGGTGTCAAATTCAAGGGTTGGGACATTAAAGGTGAACGTCCGAGCATGCTCCATCGTCAGTGAGGTCACCACGGTCAACTACCACCTCTGGAAGCCGTGCAATTTGAGCTGCGGTTTCTGCTTCGCAACCTTCCTCGACCTACCTCTCCAAGGCGCCGCCTACCTCCCCCAGGATGACTCGATCCGCCTGATCACCCTCATCGCTGAAGCCCGCTTCCTCAAGATCAATTTCGCCGGTGGCGAACCCACCCTCTGCCCATGGCTATCCGAGCTGATTCGCCATGCCAAGTCACTGGGCCTGACCACCTCCGTGGTGACCAATGGTTCCAGAATCACGGAGGCGTGGCTGGACAACCTCGATGCATGCCTCGACATCCTAGCCATCAGCGTCGACAGCGTGGACGCCGAAAGCCAGCAAAAGATCGGCCGTAAGGTCAAGGGCAAATCGCCCATGACCAAGGCGGATTACCTGAGCATCGCGGAAAGCGCAAAGGCCCGTGGCATACGCCTGAAGGTTAACATGGTGGTGAACCGCCACAACGTCGACGAGGACTTTCGATCTTTCATCAGGGCCACAGGTCCCGAGAGATGGAAGATATTCCAAGCGTTACCTGTGGAAGGCCAGAACGATCTACATTTCGACGATTTCGCCATCACCCCTGATGAATTCGATCTCTACGTGGACCGGAACCGGTCGATCGTGCGGGACGGCATCACCGTGGTCCCCGAGAACAACGAGGCGATGACGGGCAGCTATCTGATGATCGACCCGCGGGGTTGCTTCTTCGATAACACCAAGGGGGAACTCACCTACAGCAGTCCAATTCTCACAGTGGGTGTGCAGCAGGCTTTGGCGGAGGTCGAAGTCTTCCCGGAACGCTTCATAGCGCGTGGTGGACTCTACGACTAGACCGTCGGGTCTGGAATTGCCGGACGGCCACCTCAGGATGGCTTCCGGTTACTGAAACACGAAACAGCCGGTGTCGCGCATAGCACCGGTTGTTTCGGTAACTCAAGACGAAAGATCAATGAGTTTTCTGGAGACCCACTCTGCGGTCAGTGAAATGGCCTGCCCGGGAGGGACTTGCGGGCTGTACCCAAGCACCCGCCGGGCCTTCTCGGTGCTGAACGCCTCCCGCTGCCCCTCCTCCCCGGGGCGGTAGTCGGCGTATTCGACTGGCACGTCTGAACCAGTGATGGCCCGGCACATCAAGGCCAGTTCCTCAATGGTGTGCTCCTCTCCATAGCCAACGTAGAACTTGTGCCCCACCACCTGCTCGTCAGGAGCTTCCATGGCCAGCATCCAAGCCCGAATCACGTCGTCGACGTAGGTCAGATCACGGGTCTGCTGACCTCCCTCGACGACGATGGGCCTGCCGTGCAGGGCGTTCCACAGCCACTTGAAAATGAAGACCTCGCGGCGCATGTTGGGGCCGACGACCACTCCGGTGGAAAGCACCACCGAGGGAATGCCATAGGCCCGGTGCCAAGCCCACATGGCCAACTCGGCGGCGGCCTTGGAGAACCCGTAGGGATTGTGAGGCGTGAGGGGGTGGTCCTCGTCCATAGGAAGGTAAAGGGGCCGCCCCAGCTCATTGCCGGAGCCCGCGAACAGGACCTTGGAAACGCCGCCCGCATGGCGCACCGCCTCCAGCAGGTCCACCGTCCCGCCGATGTTCTGCATTGCGGTGTAACGGGGTGAATCGAAAGCCATCGGAGTGTCGGGCTGGGCCGCCAGGTGCGCCACCACCGAATGTCCTTCAACATCCGAGGGCTGGATGTCCTGGATACTCTTCCAGGCGTAGCGAAAGTTGGGATGGGAAAGCCCTTCCTGTAGGAGGCTGGCGTGGGCGGGAGCAACCACGTCGAGGCCAGAGACCATATAGTTCTCAGCAAGCAGCGCCTTAACGAGGCTGGACCCCGCGAAACCGGCTGCGCCAGTGATGAGAATACTTCCGTCAACGGGCATCTGGCACCTCAGTAACCGAGCGATTCCTTCGGTGCTGAGGCCCGCCCGACGCCAACGTATTCGAACCCCGCCGTCATCAGGGTCATCGGATCGAGAGCGTTCCTGCCGTCAAAGACGATCCTTGGCGGGGTCATATCCTGGCTTACAGCGGCCCAATCGGTCTCGACTATCTCGTGCCACTCGGTCATGACAACAGCGGCCTGCGTTCCAGTGGTGGCGGTCAACACATCCTTGGCGACCCGTACACCATCAGGGAGGAGCGCTTTCTCGCCGTCTCCAACGCTGGGATCGTAGGCCGTCAGTTGCGCTCCCTGTTCCATAAGAGCGCGAGCCAACTTCACTGCTGGGGCCTCGGTTAAGTCGCCAGATCCGGGCTTGAAGGCCAGGCCGAGGATTGCGACTTTCAGCCCGTGAAGGTTGGCGTCGAACCGTTCTCTGAGAGCGCGGAGCGGAAGTTGCCACTGTTGCTCGTTTACGCCGATGACGGCACGGAACAGGTCGGAACCAGCGCCGGATTGCCGGGCGAGATGCTCTAGTACTACAACGACGCTTTGCAAGAAAGGGGCTTTGAACCCCTATTCATGGCGACCTGCCCACACGCTTGACAGCTTTATTGTCGTACCTTCCTCGAAGCGAATTCAGGTCAAAATCACACGAATTTGAGAAAACGTCGTTGTAGTACTAGGGCGCCGATGTCCTTGGGCAGGCAGGGCCCACCGTAGCCGACCCCGGCGAATATCCTGGCGCCGCTCCTGGAGTCCAGGTCCAAACCTTCACTCACGTCGTCGATGGATGCACCAACCTGGCCACAGATGGCGGCGATCTCGTTCATGAAGGAAATGCGAATGGCAAGGAAGGAGTTGCTGGCATACTTGATCATCTCGGCCGTGGTGATGTCGGTGGCCACCACCGGGGCGTCGATGTCGTGGTAAAGACTGCGTACCGCCTCAAGAGAACGAGCGTCGCCGTGGGTAGTCCCGATGACAATGCGGTCTGGGGAATTCCAGTCGAGGAGCGCCTGTCCAGCACGGAGGAACTCGGGGTTGGCGGCGTAGCCGATGCCTGTGCCGTGCAGCTCGCTTTGGATGATGCTGTTGCCGGTGCCCGGCGGCACCGTGCTCTTCATTGCCATCACCAGGTTCCCATCACTCCTGTCCCGCACCCAGCGAATAGCGGCGTGCACCTGGCCCAGTTCAGGAGCATATCCCTCACCCGGCGGCGTACCGACCGCGATGAGAGCGACCTCTCCCAGGTCCTCGTCCACCTTGTCGCAGTCCCGGAACCGGATGTTGCCCGCCGTGAGCGCGGACTTGAGGCGGTCCGCCAGCCCCGGTTCGTATCCGTCGTATATCCCGGCGCTCAAGGACTGCACCCTGGCCGGGTCAACGTCCGTCGCCAGCACCTCGTGTCCGGAAAATGCAAGGCTCGTGGCGGCGACGGTCCCCACATGACCCAATCCAACAACTGCTATCTTCAAACCGTAGACCCACCCGCCATTGAACTGTCCCCGGGGTACCGGCGCTCACAACAAGCGGTTCCAGCGGTCTCAGGACCCGGCACGACTGGAGTGTTCAGGCTGCCGTGGGTATTGTATCCATCCTCGCGTCCACAGTCCTATCCACCATCCCAAGGAATTCCGCAATGGACGATCTTGGTATCAGACAGCCAGACTGAAGAGTTAGGTGCTGGAATGGCGGTAAAATGCTAACATAATTCCATATTTCCACAAATAATGGGAACCTGCCATGAAAGTGATAAGCGTGGCCGTCGACGATGAAATCCATCGCCTGGCCAAGATCAAGGCCGCCCAAATGGGCACCTCTATGTCCGCGATGCTGCGGGATTACCTCCTGCAGATTCTCGATGAGGCAGGGGAGCGGCCTTCCGAGGAAACCGAGCCGCAGCGCAGGGCGAGAATGCAGGGCGAGGTCATGGCAAGGTTCGAGGCCGAGGGCTTGGGGCTCGCTGCCAGTGAGAGACTGAGCCGGGAGGAACTGTACGACAGAAATGCGGCTCGCTGACGCCAACATCCTCATCTACGCCGCCGATACCTCCCCAGAGGAGAGGCATAAGAGAGCCAGGGCCGCGGAAGTGCTGAAGGAAGAGGAGTTGTGCTTGTCGGTGCAGGTGTTCCAGGAGTTCTATCACCAAGCCACCCGGACCATGGGCCGACTTCGCATGACTCACGAGCAGGCCCTTTCCTTTCTCGATTCGTTCATGGGCCTGCCCATTGTGCCAGTAACTTCGGAACTGTTCAATAGGGCTGTTCAAGTTGCCGACCGGTACAGGATATCCTATTGGGACGCGGCCATACTGGCGGCAGCAGGGATGCAGGGTTGCGACGCCGTCTACTCCGAAGACCTCAACGAGAATCAGTCATACGACGGCGTCCTTGTGATCAACCCGTTCCGCTGACTGTGAATTATTGGCCCATGGCAGGGCGCTCCAAGAACAGGACAGCAGGTCTTGCCGTATTTTGCGACCGGAGAAACGATTCTAACTTGTAGCTGAGACTCCCCTAAAAGTCTTTTCTGACGATAGGGATTAGAAAGGCCCGGGCGCCCTCTGCGAGAGTGTTTGCCCGGGCCTTTCCGTGTCCGGTTGACTCCTCTCAAATATCAAATAATCCCCAATGAGGGAGAGGATTAACATTTGCCCAGAGGAATTCCCGGAGGACCGGACCCACGATCCCAAGCTGCAGGCGGAGCTCACGATGTTCCGCGAGCTTCAGGCCAGCGAGACACCAGGGGTGGCTCTCTACGAGGCCAGGGCCGGCAGCGATGGTCGGGAAGTCGACTATGCCATCTGGCTGGAGGACATCGCCCGCACAGGCCTGCGGGTCAAGGGGGGACGCTACCGCGTGGGCCGTGGCATCTGGTACCTCATTACCCCGGGAGGTGAGGGGCGCAAGCCCATCCCGGCCAAGCAGAGCTGGCGGTCGTCCATGCAGCTCCACGACTATCTGCAGTAGCGGCTGCCGGCCGGCAGGAATCCCTTCGTCATCCCCATGCTGGTCTTCCCGGACATGTTGCCCGACGCCAACATCGAGGCCTGGTCCTTCCAGGCCGGTGTCCGTGTGCTGTTCGGGACGGAAAACCTGGTCGAGCGCCTCATCGAGGTGGTAGCCACATGCAGGGTCAACTACCCGCCGAGCGGGGACGAGATCGCCGAGGAGGTGGAACTGTAGGTGCCCGGCACGATGCGATTAGCTTCGGGCATTCCGGAGGCGCTGGACCTCCACGCTGACAATGCGGTTTTCCAAAACGTCCAGAAGGTCAACATCTATATCACATCGGACAAGGCCTGAGGCAACCTGCGTCGCCGCGTCGCTGCCGCCGTGTGAAATGCAGGGCGGCAGCGACCTGGGGAACAACATCGCTGGTAGCAGTCCACCGACGGAATTTTTTTCGAGGAACCGTCGGCTCCTCTCAGCCTCGGAGGCCGAGCGGACTGGAGTAAACAAGAGCATCACGCTCCTTGGATAGCGGCACCGGAATTATCGGCCTGACGACAGCCAAGGCCTTGCGAGTCCGATTGTGATGCAGGGGCCAAACCAACTGACCGACCGACCCGTTCACGCGCCAGCACGATCATCCGAGAGAAGGTTGGAGGGCAGCTTCGACAGTTCCTTCACCACCCTCCTGACGCGAGATTGGTTACTGTCTGCTGCAATGATCTTGCATCCGGCCTTGGCGGCGGCGATGAGCAGGTGTCTGTTCCCTACTGAAAGATCGGGAATGCAGACTACCTGACCAGGCTTAACAAAACGGCGAATGACAAGCTCCGCTGCATGCTGAATTGACTGAGGCTCGTTCTTGGATTCTTCCGGTTGAGGGGGGACGTCGATCACATCATCGCCACCGTCGAGGCGTGTCCCGGATTTACCGAACAGGAGCAGCGGGACAGTTCTCTGTTCGATGTAGTGCGGCTTTCCCGTGTTGCCGATTCCGGACTCAAAGACGAGATGGACCTGGCAAATCCACTCCAGTTTCTTTCGCTGCGTCACTCTGGCCAGTTGCTCCGGCAGCCGCCCAGGGTCTGCTGCCAAAACGAGGATCCCTTCCGTGCTGAGGGCATGGGACGCGACAATTGCCGCGAGGGCCGGAGTGCTATCCCCGTAATCGTCATCCGGACCCGGAGCGCAGATGACCGCATCCACGCTGCCTCGCTTCAGCCTTACCAGTAGGTCAGTGACGTTACCTCGATGGATGCAGATGCCGTCCTTCTCATAGGCTGGAGAAACAACATCAACTCCCTCCGAGGGACGAACTGCCGCTTCCCGGCGGGTCTTCCTCACTCCCTCCACCGCAGTTCTCGACTCCCCTGAAGCCACGAGGTCAACCGCCCTGCGCTGGGTCTCTGGAGTTTCGTTGACCACCTGCGATGCGTCGCTGACCGCTATCTTGTCTTCGCGTACAGCCTGTCGCAGTTCGGGAACCGCGGTGCTGTCCCGCGAAAAGACCTTTGCTCCGTAGGCAAGGGTTCTCAGACTTAATTCGTACTGCTTTGCAGCCTCCTCTTGGGTCAGGGGGCCATCGGGATTATTCTGCAAATTTGCAGAATAATCACCTGCGCCCTTGTATCTTGGTTTGGAATTGGATAATTTTCTCTCTCAAAGGTGTGCGGGGTGCGGCAGACCGGCCCGCCCTGGGTCATAGAAGACCGTTGTCAAGCTTGGGTCGCCGCACCCTTTTCAGAACAGAGCCCGCACAGTTGCCGGGGTTATCCAAGCCCGCATCTTGCAAGGACGGGCCGACGGTTCGCAAGGAGGTTCTCATGGAGCAACACGATATTTACGTAGGGATCGATGTGGCCAAGGCCAGGGTGGACGTGGCCATCCGTCCTGGGGGAGACACGTCAGAGGTCTCCAACGACGAAGCCGGTATCGCGACACTGGTGGCCCAGATGCAGCAACTCAATCCCGTGCTGGAGGCCTCGGGCGGACTGGAACTGCCCTTGGTGGCAGCCTTGGCAGCTGCTTCCTTGCCGGTGGAGGTAGTCAACCCTCGACCAGGTGCGGGACTTTGCCAAGGCCACTGGGAGGCTGGCCAAGACCGATTCCCTGGATGCGGCGGTCCTAGCTCACTTCGCCGAGGCCGTTCGTCCTCCCTTGCGTCCCTCCGGGACGCCGATACCCAGACCCTCAACTCGCTGGTGGCCCGCAGACAACAGGTGGTGACCATGCTGGTAGCGGAGAGGAACCGCCTCTCCAGCGACGCTGTCACCGTCCGGCCCAGTATCGAGGCTCACATCGCTTGGCTCAAGCAGGAGCTGGACGACCTGGACCAGGGCTTACGGCAGACCCTCCGCCAGAGTCCTGTATGGCGGGAGAAGGACAACCTGTTGCGCAGCGTACCCGGCATCGGAAACCAGATCTCTCTTACCCTTCTGGCATACCTGCCCGAACTGGGGACTCTCAACCGCCGACAGATCACCGCCCTAAACTAAAGCCAAGGTGAAATACGCAGTTGCACAGGGTAAATTTGTGAAGGAACTGGGTTAGCTGGTCTCGGGAGTTACGAGGGGTTGGTGATGGGCGTGAGGGAGATAGACCGGTGTCTGGAACAGTGGCGGATGGAAGTCAAGGACTTGCGACAGCGGATGATCCTGGCGCCGACGCCCAGGGAGCGGGAGAGGTGGTACGCCGTGCTGCTGCTGGCCCAGGGCTGGACGGCAGCGGCCACGGCGGAGACTCTGGAAAGGGACCCACACACTATTGGCCGATGGGCGTCGGCCTTCGGCGAGGGAGGGCCTGCAGCCCTGATATTCGAGCAGACCGGTGGTTCCCCCCCGCCCTTGACCAAGCGCAGCAGGAGGAATTGAAAGAGGCGGTGCAACAGCCTCCCGCTTCGTCGGGCATCGGTATGGCCAACTGGTATTGGAAGGTGGTGCGGCGGTTTGCCTCGGAGCGCCTCGGCATTGAGTTGAGCCGCAGCAGTTGCCTGAACTGGATGCACCGCTTGGGATTTGCCTTCAAGCGGCCCAAGAAGCGGTTGCTCAAGGCTGATGAGGCCAAGCGGGAGGCTTTCGTGGCGGAGTACGCCGTCCTGAGGGAGGAGGCCCAACGGACTGAAGCCAGGATATTCTTTGCCGACGAGGCCCACTTCCGGGCGGACGCGGAACTGCGGGGCAAGTGGGTGCTGAAGGGCCAGCCTGCTTTGGTGGACTCGACCAGCCCGCGGTATGGGGAGAAGGCCAACTACTATTCGGCGGTGTGCCTGGAGACGGGTGAGGTGGAATGGATGGAACTGGAGGGCAACAGCAACAGCGGGACCTCGGTTGCCTTCCTGAAGCAACTGAGGGAAAAACATCCAGAGCCGATGCGGGTCATCTGGGACAACGCGCCGGCCCATCGTGGCGAGGCGGTGCGGGAATATCTGCGGACGCCCGGACTTGACCTGCGGTTGGTGAACCTGCCGGGGTACAGCCCGGACTTCAACTCCGATGAGGCGGTCTGGGGCTGGGCGAGAGAGGAGGCGACGGGCAATCTCTGCCTGGGCAGCAGGGCGGCGGTGCAGGAAAGGGTCGGCAACTTCCTGGCCGGGCTGGCCAGCCGGAGAGACGAGGTGAGGCGCCGCTGCCGGACGGTACTGCAGTCACGGGCCGAAGCACTGCTGCCGAATTCCCAGCACGATTCCTCGCCTCAGGCAAATGCACATCCCACCTTGGCTTTGGTTTAGTACTACAACGACGCGTTTATTTGGTAGGACATGTGGCCAGATGGTGATGGGTGGTTTGGGTGATGGATGCGGCGAGCTTCCAGCGGGTCTACGACAGCTTTCAGGAATTTCACGCCCTCCTTGCAGCCTCCTCCGGCCGCAAACAGTGGCGGGAGCACAGCCGGAATTACCTCCAGGCACTGCTGGTGCAGGGCCAGGAGCGGCGCAACGCCGAGAACCTCTCCGAATCGGTGGGCGTGTCGGCCCGGGCGATGCAGCGCTTTCTCACTGAGGCCCGCTGGTCTGACGACGCTGTCATCGGGCGGTTGCAGGAGTACCTGGGTCGCAGGCTGGGACACCCCGACGCGGTGTGGGTGCTGGGCGGCAGCGACTTCCCCAAGCAAGGGAGGAAATCGGCGGGAGTGGCCCGGCAGTATTGCGGCAGGCTGGGCAAGGTGGCCAACTGCCAGGCCGGGATGTTCCTGGCCTACGTCAGCCCACTGGGCCGGGTGTTGGTGGACAAAGGGCTGTATCTGCCGGAGAGCTGGACCTCGGACGATGCCCGGTGCGTGGCGGCAGGGGTGCCGGAGGAGAGGCGGAGCTACCACTCGAAGACGGAGTTGGCGCTGGGCCATCTCAAGGCTGGATGGGTTGCCGGAGACGACACCTTCGGGATCTCGCCGTCCTACCGGGACTCCCTGGCGGCCTTGGGGATGCGCTACCTGCTGGACGTTCCCGGCGGCACTACCTACTGGCCTTTGGAGTTGGCGTGGACCAGTCCGGAAAATTCGGGGTTCGGGCGTCCCCGCAAACCCAGGTTGCAGGAGGGTCAGCGCCGGACCATGGAGCAGGGCCGAGAAGAGTTGGATGAGGAGGCTTGGCGGGAAGAAACTGTGGCCCAGGGGTCCCAGGGGTCCCAGGGGCCGCGGATCTACCGGTTCAGTGCCAAGCGGGTGCGGGTAACCAAGAGGCGCAAGCCCGGTGAGGTGCTCTGGGCCATCTGGCGATGTAACCTGGACGGCAGCGAGCCTCACTACTACCTGTCCAACGCCCCTGAGAGTACTCCCCTGGAGACCCTGGCATATGTGGGCGGTTCCAGGTGGCGTATTGAAACGGAGTTCGAGACGGAAAAGAGCAACGTGGGCCTGGATGAATACGAGACCCGCACCTGGGCGGGCTGGCATCACCACATCGCCATGTGCCTGCTGGGAGGAGCGTTCCTGCTGGGCTTGCAGCAGGATTGGGGGGGAAAAGATGCCCCGCACCACCCGATTCACCTGCCCGCAGGTGTACCGGGTGGTGCGGGAGATGCTGCCCAGGGAACGGTTCGGGCCGGATGAATTGCTGATCTGGCTGGAGGACACGCAGCTACGCAACGAACGGGCGCGCCACTCCCACCAGAGACGCCGCTACGCCTGCCGCAAAGGCAGGTCGGAGCCGCCACACAGTAAACGCGTCGTTGTAGTACTAGTGGGCGTGGCTCCCTTCAACCGGGACAGTGGTACCCTGCGGGGCAAACGCACCGTCTGGGGTGGACGGGCCAGGGTTTGCACCGCCCTCTACATGGGGGCGATGGTAGCCAGCCGTTTTAACCCGGTCATAAGGGATTTCTACCAGCGACTGTTGTCGGCTGGCAAGCCGAAAAAATTGGCTCTGACCGCCTGTAAGCGCAAGCTGCTGATAATCCTCAACTCCATGCTCAAGTACGGCTCGTCCTGGAACCACCCGGCCATCAAGTCCCTCACCCATTCCCATTGACTTTCAAGACAGTTGCTTGACACCTCCTTGTAGGCCATGCTGCACCTCACAATGAAGTGCGGCCATGGTCTCGCATTGGGCGGTCAGAGTGGCCGAATGACCCCGAATAGCTGGCCTAATGGCCCTGATTATTCTTCAAATACCTGGCAGGAAGTCCCTGATTATTGACACCCCAGTGGGGCCGGGAACATCCCCAGTTAGCGCAGTCTCTGGGATTCAGCGGAGAGCGGACCCCGTGCGTGGCCACTTTGCATCATGTGTTTCGGCGCTTGGATGCTGATGC
Organism: Dehalococcoidia bacterium; assembly: GCA_965262865.1. Taxonomy (GTDB): domain Bacteria; phylum Chloroflexota; class Dehalococcoidia; order Lucifugimonadales; family UBA3495; genus VXOI01. Next base: position 1,449,087 of record OZ253565.1, on the reverse strand, counting down.
TTTCGAGGCAGCGCTTGGCCGCTGGGCCCAAGAGTGCATGGGGGAGGGGGCTGCCACCATTGCCATAGACGGCCAGGCCTTGCGGGGGATACACGGCAGGGAACTGCCGGGGGTGAGGCTGGTGGCGGCTTACGCTGGAGAGAGCGGCCTGGTACTGGGACAAAAGGGGGGTCAGGGGTGATGGCAAGGAGAGTGAACTGGGGCTGGCCTCCGGCCTGCTGGCCCAGTTGGAACTCAAGGACAAGGTGATTACGGGAGACGCCCTCTACACCCAGCGGGAGTTTAACCGCAGCATCTTGGAGCAGGGCGGGGACTATTTCTAGGTGCTGAAGGACAATCAGCCTGGGGTGAAAGAGGAGGTGAGTCTGCTCTTTGACCTGCCGCCCTGGGGAGAGAGCTTTGCCGAGGTGTGCCAGGAGGGCCGCCACGGAGACCGCTGGGAAAGGAGGCGGTTGTGGGCATCAGCAGCTCTGAACGATTACCTGGATTGGCCTGGTCTGGGGCAGGTCTGCTGTGTGGAGCGGACCAGGAGGCACAAAGGCAGGGAGACTATCGAGCGGGCTTACGCCATCGCCAGCCTCCCGCCGGAACAGGCCTATGCTCCCCGGTTGCTGGAGATCTGGCGGGGGCACTGGAGCATAGAAAACCGGCTGCACTGGGTGCAGGACGTGGTATTCGGCGAGGACCTAAGCCAGGTGCGGACTGGGTCGGCGCCGCAACTGCTGGCAGCACTGCGGAACTTGGTAATAGGCATGTTGAGGCTGGGCGGAGTCAAAAACATATCCGCAGCCCTGCGCCACTACGGCTGGAAACCCTGGGAGGCCTTATCCCTCATCGGCCTCCGCCCCAACAATTAAAAGACCCTGAGATTCACTCCAGGACGATTGCAAAGTCAGGAGACTTGGCCGCGGAGGCGGGCGATGGTCTGGGTTGGGCGGAAGGCACAGGTCTTGGCTCGCAGGGGCATGGACATCTGGAGGGGAAACCATCCCTCCAGGCGCAGGGCGTTGAGCGCTGTGTTGACCAGGCTGGCGTATACCTCGCCCAGACCCGGACGGCGCAGCGTGTGGACGTCCTCGTCCCAACTGCGGTCTTTAACGTGATGCAGGCTGTTCTCAACGCTCCAGTGGTTGCGGATCACTTGAAGGAGTTCTTTGGGTGCGCAGCGACGGGAACTCAGGCTGGTCAGCAGATACCAGCGCTCCCGGCTCACCTCCCCGGTGGCTATGTCCACCCTCTCCTTCTCCAACATCACACCCTGCCTCACTCCTGGAAAGCCCAACTCATCCCGGATATAGCCGGCCAGCGCCTCATCAGTCCAGATGCGCCGTTTCTCGATCACGCCCGCTTTTTTTCCACGCTCTGCGCCTCGGGCTCCACCGGTCCCTCCCCAGCAAATCCCTCTCCAATGCCGCCAGCACCTGGGGTTGGTTCCCCTTAATGCGCACCAGGTAGTCCCGTCCGTGGCTCACGATGGCCTGGCACAGGTCCCGCTCCGCATAGAGAGCGTCCATGGTCAGCAGCCTCAGGCCGGGATAGCGCTCGAACAGTTGCCCCAGCTGTTCCCGCAACACCCCGGGTTCGTACCGTTTCTCCGATGCCGGCCACTGGGCCAGGCACAGCTTCAGGTCATGGGCCAGTACGTTCACCATCACCAGAGGATTGCCGCTTACGTCCTCGGACTGCTTGGCCCATTTGCCGTCCACCGAGGCGTGCACCTCCTGGTCCGCCACCACCTGGGCCACCCATCCCGCTAGGGCGCCCTGCAGCTGCTCATAAGGGACCCCGGCCAGGGTGCGGGAGATGGTGGTGGCGTGGGGCGGATGGTCCCGCACAAAGCCCAACGGCTCCCTCAGCACCGGCCAGTGCATCTTGGCGAAGAGGGCGATGTGGGCCATGGTGGTCTGACCACAAACCAAGCCCAGCAGGGTCAGTCGGAGGATGGCCTGAAAGGGATGCCGGACTCCCCTGGCCCTCCTGGGATCCGGCACCAGTTCCAAACATCCGAACAGAGATTCCGCCGCCTCCATATCCGCACACTCCCATATCTCACTTCCCTGTCTGTATAAACTTCCCTCCACCACTTTGCAATCGTCCTGAGATTCACTCGGCGATGGGTTGCGTGGCAACTTGAGCGAAGATATAATCGGAACGCCATGAAAGGAAAGCCGCAGTGGTGTGGTTTGACCGCTCGCTGGACTCAGTTCCGGGGAGCTTTTTTTTCGGGAATTTATTTTAGACGTTGCCATGGCTTCCGAAATCGCGCGGAAAAAAGTAGGGAGTGGCTAGGGACGTGGCCCTGGATAGTATCAGCACCGGCGTAGAAGGGAGGGCCCTCCGAGCCAGCTGGAGGAAGCTTCTCCCCGAAAGAGTAATCACGGTCATCATGGTCATCTGCACCATGATGTCCATTCTCACCACCGCCGGCATTATTTTCGTCCTCCTCTTTCAGGCCCTCCAGTTCTTCGGCGAAGTCTCCTTCATCGAGTTCATCACAGGTACCCGATGGACTCCCCTCTTCCAATCCAAGCACTTCGGCGTCCTCGCTCTGGTTAGCGGCACCTTCTTGGTCGCCATCCTGTCCATGGTCGTGGCCCTGCCTTTGGGTCTGCTCAGCGCCATATTTCTTAGTGAGTACGCCCCAAACACGGTTCGCCGGATCATCAAGCCGGTGCTGGAAATCCTGGCTGGCATCCCCACCGTGGTCTACGGCTACTTCGCACTGCTTTTCGTAACGCCCATTTTGCAGAGCATCTCGGAAAGCATCTCCATCTTTAACGCGATGAGCGCGTCCATCGTGATGGGCATAATGATTCTGCCGATGGTGGCCAGTCTCTCGGAGGATGCCATGCGGGCGGTGCCGCGCTCCCTGCGGGAAGGGGCCTACGCTCTGGGGGCAACCAAGCTGGAAGTATCGACGCGGGTGGTGGTCCCGGCGGCTCTGTCGGGCATCGTGTCGGCCTTCATCCTCGCGGTCTCCCGCGCCATTGGCGAGACGATGATCGTTGCCATCGCCGCTGGGTATAAACCCAACTTCACCTTCAACCCCTTCGTGCCCATCGAGACCATGACCGCTTACATCGTCCAGGTCAGCCTGGGCGACACCCCCAACGGCACTCTGGAATACAAGACCATCTTCGCCGTCGCGTTGCTGCTCTTTGTCATAACCCTGGGAATGAACCTGCTGAGCCAGTACGTGGTGCACCGCTTCCGTGAGGAGTACGAATAGTGGCGCTCATGTCGCCAAGCGAGTTCGCCCGCCTCAAGCAGCGGCGAGTGATGAAGGGCCGGGCCTTTCACGCCCTTTGTCTGGCGGCCGTCCTGGTGGCCTTGGGGATGCTGGGAGTGTTGCTTTTCCAGATTGGTTCCGACGGTTACGCCCGGGTCAGCTGGAGCTTCATAGTTAAAGATATCGGATTTGACTGGAATTGGCCGCTCATACATATAGACTGGGCGCCCCCTTCACGGCACCCGGAGCAGGCGGGCATCGGCGTGGCGCTGGTGGGCAGCATCTACGTCGTCGGCATCGCGGGCATAGTGTCCTTCGTGTTGGGCGTCGCCGCGGCAGTGTACTTGGAAGAGTACGCCAGTCGCAGCAAGTTCGCGCAGATTGCCCGCATTAACATCGCCAACCTGGCCGGCGTCCCGTCCATCGTCTACGGTCTGCTGGGCCTTGAGATATTCGTGCGGATGATGATGTTGGGCCCCAGTGTCCTTGCAGGTGGATTCACACTGGCGCTGCTGGTGCTGCCGATCATAATCGTGGCCTCCAGCGAGGCCATTCGCGCCGTGCCCAGCTCGTTGCGCGAGGGCGGCTTCGGGCTGGGAGCGACCCGCTGGCAGGTTGTCCGGCACCTAGTGCTGCCCCAGGCTTTCCCCGGCATCCTGACCGGGGTCATTCTGGCGGTGAGCCGGGCCATTGGCGAGACGGCGCCGCTGATCGCAATGGGAGGCCTGACCTTCGTGCCTTTCGTTCCCGACGGGCCGCAGAGCCCTTTCACCGTGATGCCCATCCAGATCTTCAACTGGATATCGCGGCCCCAGCCGGCTTTCCACGAAGCGGCGGCGGCCGGCATTATTGTGCTGCTGGTGGTCCTGTTGCTGATGAACGCCTTGGCAGTTTTCCTTCGCAACAAATTCCAAAACAAACTGGAAGGGTAGCGCCGTGGAAGAGCCGCAAATAATCATCAAAGCCGACGACCTGAGCGTCTTATACAGCTCCAAGCCAGCGGTCAGCCATGTCACCATGGATGTGGCCCGGAACGAAATCACGGCGATCATCGGCCCCTCCGGCTGCGGCAAAAGCACCCTGCTGCGCAGCTTCAACCGCATGAACGACCTGGTGCCCACGGCCTCCGTGACTGGGCGGGTGATTTTCGAAGGTCGAAACATCTATGACCCTGGCGTTGATCCCACGGAGATCCGCTACCTGGTGGGAATGGTGTTCCAGCGCCCCAATCCCTTCCCCAAGTCCATCTACGACAACGTCGCCTTCGGCCCCCGCATCAATGGCTTCCGAGGCAATGTGAACGAGATCGTCGAGCGCTCGCTGGTGGCGGCCGCGCTGTGGGACGAGGTGAAGGACCGGCTCAACACCAGTGCCCTGGCCCTCTCTGGCGGTCAGCAGCAGCGTCTCTGCATCGCCCGGGCTCTGGCCGTGGAGCCCAGCGTGATCCTGATGGACGAGCCGTGCTCCGCCCTCGACCCCATCGCCACCCTGGCCATCGAGCAGCTGATGAACGAGCTGTGCGAGCAATACTCCATCATCATCGTCACCCACAACATGCAGCAGGCCGCCCGTGTCTCCCACAAGACCGCCTTCATGCTCAGCGACGAGCGCAACATAGGCGGTTTCCTTGTCGAATTCGAGGAAAGCAGCAAAATTTTCACCAACCCGGATGACGAACGGACCGAGGCATACATCTCCGGCCGGTTCGGCTGACGGCGGCCGCAAGCCCGCGTCAGGAAAGGCCCTCCCTCGGATGGTGAGGGAGGGCCTCCATTTTGGGTCGTTCCGTGTCCCTAAATACGAACGCTATGGGTTAAAATCTACAAATAAGGCAGTTCTTGTTAAATCAGGATCAGGTCTGGACGGCGAGAGTCATGAGCCGGCAGCGTTACGAAAAGGAAATCGAAGAGATACTGGAGAGGTCCGGCGAAAGCACGCCGGAGCTGCCCAGGCGCGGCTCGGAGGATTCTCCGCCCCCTCGCCGCCGCTCACCCAACCCGGGACGTGGACGGACGGTCCGCGTCTCCAGTCTGAAATTCCAGTATCCGCTGATCGCCGGAATCGCCCTCATATTGATCGGTGCGATCTTCAGTTGGCACTATTTTTTCTTTGCGGGTCTGGCTTTGGTTGTTGCAGGCTACGTCATCTACTACCGCGCTCCACGGGGCGAGCGCGGCTTGAGTCGGAGTCCGCGGAAATGGCGCGGCCGTTCAATGGATCAGGACGACCCTCCGGGCCAATGGCGCGGCAGATAGCCAATACTGCCGACAGTTCAGTCCCCGGCCGCCGGTTGCGCCTGCCTCTGGAAATGCTCCGCCAACGCCAGCACCAGGTTCCCCATGTGCGGATGCTCCGGCTCGACGTCTACTTTCAGTTCGTTCTGCAACAGGCGGCGTGTGCAGACTGGCCCCACCGACGCCACGGCGACCATATCCGAGTTCAGGCACCAGCGCAGAGCGTCCTCCTGCCCAGATTGTGCCGCGATGGCCAGCAGGTTGGGTACTTGGGGCTGGCTGGTGAAGGCCACTGCGTCAATCCCGCCCGCCTCCATCTTGCGGATCAGGTCCAGCACCGGCGACAGGTCATCGGGCAGCCCCCAGCTGTAGAGCGAGACCTCCCGCACGTTGGCCCCCCGGTCCCGCAGCGTCCGAGTCAGCAAGTTGTTGGGTCCGCCGTAGGCTTGCACTGCCACCTCTCTTCCAGCGAACTCCATGTCCGATGTGGACGCTATCAGGTCTTCCGACGTGAACGGCTCGGGCGGCATCAGGTCGATGCGGACCTTGTTGCGCCGCAGTACCGACGCGGGCTTGGGGCTACGGGCGATCACGGTGATCCGGTCCAGCGCGGCCAGTAATTCGGGGCCGCGCCCCAGCTCCTCGGCCGCCCCGAACAGCGCTCGGGTGCCCACCCCCGTCTGCAGCACGGCTACGTCCACCCGGCCCCCGCAGAGGTCGTCGATCAGGCCGGTTACCTCCGGCGTGTCCGTGTTGTAGACCTCCTGCAACACCGGAGCGGCAAATGCTACGCCGCCGTGCCGTTCGACCAGCGCGCCCATCTCCGATTGCATGCGCGCCTCGACGTAGGCCACGACCCTGCCTTCAAGCGACGCTGCCAATTCGCCTCCCTATCCTGCCGTTAGTTGCTCTGTTAGTTTATTGGTGGTTTCCCTAGTAGTTGCCTTGATAGTAGCCCTTGAATTTGCCTTGGTAGTAGCTCTCGAAGTTGCCTAAAAATAGTCCGTCCGCCCTCCCGTATTACGAGGGCGAACGGACCAAGGTGGTTCAACGACCACAGAACCTGGTTCGGATCAGAAACACTCCGGTTATACGGCGCACTCGCCTTCGCCGCGCTCCAGCTTGTAAATGTTTGTTCGCTCCCAGTCTACGTACATGTCGGAGCCGGGCGCAGCCTCCTGGGCCGACTTTTCAGCGGCGACGGCCACCTCGGTCAGCTGTTCCAAGCCAACCCGGTCAAGGAACTGGTTGAACTTTTCCGACTCGTCGGCGCGGTTCGACTTGTAGTAAGAAACGATCGTCTTGAGCACGCTGGGGGCCGCCTTCGCCGGTACCTTCACCCGCGGAATGCGCGTGCCGACGCGGGAGTCCTCGACCCGGTTGTCGCCGTAGTTCCCTCCCAGGAACAACTCGTAGGCTGGCACCTGCTGCCCGTCCGGGCCCTTGAGCGCGGCGCCGTGGAAGCCGATGTTGGCGATGTGGTGCAGTCCGCAGCCGTTGGGGCAGCCAGACATCTTGATGCGGATGTCCTTCACGCCCTGATCGTCCAGCAGTTCCCCGCTCCACTCCTCCATCTCGTTCCGCAGTGCCTTGGCCAAGCCCATCGACGACGTGATGCCAAGCTTGCAGCTATCGGTGCCGGGGCAGGACACCACGTTGGTGATAGCCTTCGAGTCCGGCTCGGCGAGACCTATGCTGTCCAGCGCCTCCCAGACGGCGTGCAGCGAGCCCTCCGGAATGAACCGGAGCACCAGGTTCTGCTCCTGCGTGGCCCGGGCCCGCCCGCCGGTGTACTTGCGCATTATGTCCGCCACGGCCCGGAACTGCGAACCGTCCAGGTCGCCCCGCTCCGGCTTGACCATTACGGAGTAGTAGCCTTCCTGCCGCTGCGCCTCAACGTTGCTTCCCCGCCACTTCTTGAACTCCTCCGAGGCGCCTGCACCATTCCCGCTGACGGCCGGCGGCGGAGTCTCCCGCAGCAGTTCGTCCACTTCCATGTAAGGGGTGGGGTCGATCGGCCCTATCTTTTCCAGCTCCGCGTCCACCATGGTGCGGAACTCGTCCAGGCCTATGCGGTCGATCAGTACCTTTAGACGGGCCATCATCCGGTTCTTCCGCAGCGTGTCCGCGTTGTTGAACACAGTCCAGATGGCCAGTGCCACCCGCAGGTAGTCGTCCACCGAAACGAACTCATACAGCGGCTTGGCCAGCCGGGGCATAATCGAGGTGCCGCCACCGCAGAACACCTTGAATCCCTTTTGCTCCTTTCCGTCCACCACTCGGATCTGCGACACGTAGGTCAAGTCCTGAATGGCCGCCGACACGTGGTCTCTGGCGTCGGTGCCGGTGAAGGCCGATTTGAACTTGCGCGGGAAGCCCTGCGTGATGGGGTGCCGAACGCCGAAGCGTACGTAGGCTGCCAGGTAGGGAGTCGGATCGAACACCTCCTCGGGATCGACGCCCGCGTACGGTGAACCCACCACGTTGCGCACAGTGTTGCCGCAGGCCTCACGGCTGGTCAGCCCCACCCTTCCCAGCAAGCGCAGAACATCGGGGCACTCGGCCAAGGGTATGTGGTGGAACTGCACGTTTTCGCGCGTGGTGATGTGGCCCTTCCCCAGCGGGGCGTAATTATCGGCGATCTCGCCCAGGCCATTCATCGATTCAGTCGTCAATATGCCGCCCGGGATCTTGACCCGGATCATCTGCACATCGGCCTGCCTCTGCCCGTAGACGCCCTGCCTCAGCCGGAAGGGGGTGAAGGTGGCGTTGTCCTGCTCTCCAGACTCAAACTTCTCGGATTCCTCCTCAAGCCGCACTACCTCTTCTTCCATAAATGGGATAATTGACTGGGACGACCGGGCAAGTTCCAAGCTGTCCTGGTGTATGTTCTCCAGGGTTCGCCGCTGGTTAGAGGTATGGCTACTCAAGTTCTCCTCCCAAAATTTATCGCTTAAAATTTCACAAAGCAAAAACCCGGCGATTTTTCATCATCGGCGGGCTATCATGTCTCATTGGTTGCGTCAGCTCGGCGACGCAGCTAATTTCACCCACCTATGTGGGCGTACAGGTGCAATAATCGGCGGATTCGAGCCAATTAGTATTCACGCCGTCAATATACTCCTGGGGCCAGCATCCGTCAATTGGGGTTAAAGGCAAATTTCCCCGAAATTTGGAATGTTTACCAGTCGGATGCTTTACTACAGGCGCAACTCAATCATCTGATCGATGACAATCACGTCGCAGGCCACGTGGAACCCGGTTTCCGGACCACCAGCGGCGCCTGACTGGGGGTCTTCGTGGACCATTATCGCCCGAGCCCCACCGCGACGGCAACCACTGGCCCCAAAACATTAGAGGTATTGTTGGAGCTGCATCCCCGTCGCCGATGGGGGTGCCCGCACAGCACGGATTTCCGCCTCTGGCCACTGCAGAATCCGGGCTTGCCAGCGCCTCTCCTGCCCGGTAACGTTAGATTGATAACTTGGATTGATTCCTTGGTCATTTGTCTCGAATGTCCGGTGGATTCGACAGGAGGAGTAGGGCGTGAAGTCTACGGCGGATGTGGTGGTCATAGGCGGCGGTGTGATGGGGTGCAGCATCCTGTTCAACCTCGCCAGGTTGGGGATAACCAACACTGTGCTCCTCGAGAAAGACATACTCAACGCTGGCTCCACAGGCCGCAGTCAGTCCATCTGCCGAATGCACTACTCCAACCCCGTGACTGCCACAATGGCTTGGGAAAGCCTGCAGGTCTTCGCCAGTTTCGAGGACATCGTCGGCGGACCGTCGGGTTTCACTGAAACCGGCTATCTCGTCGTGGTAAAAGAGGAAGACAGAATCGGCCTCGAATATAACTGCGCCATGCAGTTGGGCCTTGGCATCGACACCATGGTCGTCAGCGCAGCAGACCTCGCCGACATCGCCCCGATGGTGTCGGTCACCGAGGACGAGGCCATGGGCTGGGAGCCGCAGTCGGGCTATGCCGACCCCTACTTGGTAACGTCGTCCTATGCCAACGCGGCTCGCAACCTCGGCGCCGAAATAAACTTGGGCGTGCAGTCCACTGGAATAGACGTCGAGGGTGGCCGGGTGCGCGCCGTCAACACGTCGCAGGGCCGCATTGAGACGCCCGCAGTCGTGGTCGCAACCGGGCCCTGGTCCAAGGCGGAGCTAGCTAGTGTAGGCGTTGACGTCCCGCTGGTGACCGTGCGCCACCAGGTGGCATCCCTGGTGCGCCCCGTCGACCGCCTCCCGCTACACCCTGCCGTGGGCGACATTGCGCAGTCTTTCTCTTTTCGCCCCGACGGCCCGCGCATGACCCTGATGGGCTTCGGCGATGACGAGGAGGCCGACGTCGAAACCTACAACCAGCTTGCAGGCCTGGATGACATGGCCGCCGCCAAGGAAAAGCTGGCGCGGCGAATCCCCGCCATGTCCGACGCCTACTTTCGGGGTGGCTGGGCTGGCCTGTTCACCACCACGCCAGACTGGCACCCCATCCTCGATCGTGCCCCCGGCGTCGACGGGCTGTACTGCGCCGTCGGTTTCAGCGGCCACGGCTTCAAGCTGTCGCCAATGATCGGGCTCACTGTGGCCGAACTGGTGGCACAGGGCGAGTCGACCACCATAGACATATCGCCCCTCCGGTTCAGCCGGTTCGAAGAGGGAGACCTGCTGGGTTCCAGCTACCACTACCGGGTGTTGGCCTAGGGCCGCGGGCCGCAAGAATACCTGTAGTAGTTGGCGCAGGATACGGGAGAAGGGCAGGTTGGAAAGGCCATGAGCACCGTCCTTCCACGCGATCCGTTGGCGGTCATGTCGCCGCAGTTCTTACGGGCCGCTTTCCGGGGCTTTCTGCAGGGCCTGTGGGCGTGTGCTCTCGTCGCCCTGCTGCTGTGGACCGGAAAAGACTACCGCCCCTCGGAGGCGGAGGTGGCAATAGCGTCCCACCGTTTCAACCTGCTTGCCTGGGAGGTGGGCAACGCCTTCGACAAGTGGTATTACGAACTCGTTGACCTGCTACCCTGGAACTCACCGCTCCCTCGGGAGAAGCGAGTGGCCCTGGCCGAAGAGTTCTTTCGTCTTCACGAGGAGGAGGGCCGGCTGGAGGGAGAACTGCTGACCATTGAAGAGCGCTCCACCCAAGCGGAGGAAATACGCAGTCGCCTGATGGAAATCCACGGCCGCCAGTCCAGCATCCGGCCCGCCGTCGAACAGACTGTGGAGAGAGAAATCAGCGACATCCTGGTTGATGAGGGGTTCTCATCACGGATTGGTGTCATTCTGCCACCGGTGGACACGGTGCTCAGCCACTCGCCGGCTCTGCTGGTAACCTCGCCCCGCGACCGCATCTTCCGGCTCGACAATATATTGCTACGGAACGGTGTCCGCCCTGACGAACGCACCGAGTTGGAGGACATCACGCTTGGCGAGAGGAACCTGTCAGCGATCGTGGTCGACACTGGAGGGGTCGGCACCTTTCCCAGCGTCGTGTCCGCCGGCGGCAGTCTGCACTTTGCCACCACCACCGTTGCTCACGAGTGGCTGCACAACTGGTTTTTTTTCCAGCCACTGGGACAACATTTCTGGGACAGCCCGGAGATGACCACACTCAATGAAACGGCGGCGACACTGGGCGGCTGGGAAATCGGCGACCGCGCCTACGAGGCCATGACCGGAATCGCCTACGAACGTGAGCCCCCTAGAGCCCAGGCAGAGCGGGACCCCGGAGCCTTCGACTTCAACGCCGAGATGCAAGAGACCAGGCAAATGGCTGAGGCGCTACTGTCCGAGGGCCGGATCGGGGAGGCCGAGTCCTACATGGAAGAACGTAGGCTGGGGTTGCTGGAGCATGGCTATCGCATTCGCAAGATCAACCAGGCATTCTTCGCTTTCTACGGCTCATACGCAACCAGCGCGGCCTCCGACAGCCCCATTGAGGGACAGTTGCGGGAGCTACGGAACCGGAGCGATTCCCTGGGAGACTTCCTGATTACGGTCTCGCAGTTCTCCACCTACCAGGAGTTCCTGGACTACCTGGAACAGTAGAGGGGTGTTCTTGTATCGGTCCAGGCTCTCGCCGCGAACTGCCCGAATCGGTCCTATCTGGCCTCGGGATCCTCGAAATCCTGAAGGATTTCCGGAGGAAGGGATACATCGGCCTTGATAAGCTCCGGAAGGCTTGCTCGCGCCCTTCCTAGCGCCCCTCCTGAACACCCTCCCGTCGCGCTTTGCCCATTTCCATCTTTCGTTGTGCCGGTGCCCAGAGCATTCCTAGCAAGACCTCCAACACCAAGATTGACGATCCGTAGACCATTCCTCCCAGCGGCACTATTTGACCTGTAAGCTCCAGGGTAGCTCGGCTGCTCCACCACTGCTCTGCGCCGGCCGTTGGCGCCGGGAGCCAGGTTAGAATCCAGGTCCAAAGAGGAGAGACTGCCGGATGCGCTTTGACCCTGTTATCCCGCAGCCACACCACCAATCAAGTGAAGCACCGTAAGTCCTTGGCTCTGCCCCTGCGAGAGAACTATTAAAGAAAGCGACTCAAAGGTTGTTTGCAACGGGACGGCGATCTTCGATGCGGGTAGGAAATCTACCTGAGCACCCGCTCGTCTCCGTTTCGACGCGTAATCAGCTCCTGGTCCATACGCTCCAGCAGAGGCAGAATGTACTTTCGGCTGGTGTCGAACAGGGTTCGCGCTTCGGCGACCGTGATGCTCCCGTTCTCCCGCAGGTACTCCACGATGCGCGAAGTCATCTCCCGGTACGCCTCGGTGGAGAAAACAACCGAATCGCCCATCCGCACCACCTTCCCCTGCTCCACCAGCGCGCTCAGCACCTCCGACTCAGGAGGCTGGTCCGTGGGAGGCGAATATGGCTCCCGCTCCAGCGACTCCAGATACCTGGCGACCTGCTGCTCCATTCGCGGCGTGAACTCTACCTCGTGTCCCGGGAGGCGAACGGCCAGCCCCTCCTCAGCCACGAATCCCTCTTCGCTGAGCCGGCCCAGCGCTCGCAGGTACACCGGCTGCGACATCCCCAGCCTGCTGCGCACCTCCTGTGCCGGCGCCCCCTTGCGCAGGGGATACTGGTCGTGGTACGAGCGAAGCACCCCTGCCAGCCGTCCCTTCAGCGTCCCCCATCCCAGCGACGAGTAGACCACTGCATCGCTGTCGGTGGTGAGGTCGCCCAGCGCGATCAGGTCCCCTTCCTCTGCCAGCTCCACCGCCCGCTCCAGCGCCTCCTCCCGTGGCAGGTTGGCCCGCCGCGAAAGCTCAGTGAGGCCGCACGGCCCCCACTGCTCGGCCACGCTAACAATTACGTCCTCGTCTGCGCCCTCGTCCAGCAGCATCAGCCGCTCCGATACGTCGACGTCGAAACGCCGGTGCCGCCGCCGCGGATTCGGATCAACGACCTGCCCGCCCCCCAGAGTGCTGTCGGACGATCGGACCACGAAGTAGTCGCCCTTTACGACCGGGAGTGCCTCCGAGAGCAACAGTTGCACCCAGCCCTCGGTGCCCGCCTCCAGCTGCTCCGCGTCCAGCAGGCGCACCCGCGCTGGCGACTCGCTGGTGAACAGGTGGAACGTGACCCCTTCGTTGTGCTTCAGCGGGTGGGGCGCGTCGTTCACCATCCTGATTCGGACGTCCAGGCGGCGGGCCGGTCGCAGCCACCCCGGCGAGGTCAGTAGCTCGCCCCGCTCGATGTCATCCCGGGATATCCCCGACAGGTTCACCGCCAGCCGCACTCCCGGTTCCGCACTGGTCACTTTCGTCTTGTGGCTCTGCAGTCCTCGAATCCTGGCCCTCTGCTGCGAGCCGGCCAGCTCGATTTCCTGTCCCACGGCCAGCGAGCCATCAATTAGGGTCCCAGTTACCACGGTGCCGAAACCGGAAATGGTGAAGCACCGGTCAATGGGCAACCTGGGCCGCCCAAGGTCTCGCCTCATTTCCGTGTCGTCCAGGATGCCGTCGATCATCCCGCGCAGCGCGTCCAGACCGTCACCCGTGTACGCCGAAACCCCCACCATGGGGCAGCCCTCGAACGACGTTCCCTCCAGCGTATCCTCAACCTCCGCCTTCACCAGTTCGACTAGCTCCTCGTCCACCAGGTCGGTCTTGGTCACGACCACCAAGCCTCGCGTAACCCGCAGGATGTCGAGGATGGCCAGGTGCTCGCGTGTCTGGGGCATCACGCTCTCGTCGGCGGCCACGATGAGCAACGCCAGGTCGATTCCTCCCACGCCTGCCAGCATGTTCTTGATGAACCGTTCATGGCCAGGCACGTCGACGACGCTGACCTCGCGCCCGCTGGGCAGCGTCATCCACGCGAAGCCCAAATCAACCGTCATCTCCCGCTCTTTTTCCTCGGGCAGCCGGTCGGGATCGATGCTCGTCAGCGCCTTGACCAGCGTCGACTTGCCATGGTCAACATGCCCTGCTGTGCCGATTACGTACATAAACTACGACTCAGAACGTCCGGAGGTGCAGGAATTACCGGCGTCAACTCTCGAACGGCCACTATTTCGTCCCTTTCTCTCAAGCTGATGTGCCACAACACCTCGTCGGGCTCGATTAAGCTGATGTCCGATTCTGCGCTGAACAGAACATTTTCGGTATGCGCTTTACCCATTGCTGAACCCTCTGGCGACACCGCCCCTGGCGCCGCGCAGATCTACGGCACTCCCTCGTCGCCACCCTTGAGGTCAAAATTTTCAAACCCGGTTCATTCCCATACGCTTATGTCGTGAATCAAGGCAGCCGACTGGAATTCTGGAAACAATTCAACCTCTTGGAGTTGCTCACTGGATAGGCAGAACCGGACGTGGTCTCAGGTCGCCGGGACGGATTTCCCAAACGGTTCTATATGTCGGTGCCAGTCCTCAGGAGTAGAAATGTATCCCTTGATTCGATAAGTAGCCGATTGGGACGCTACTCTTTCTTCGAAGGGCGGATGATTTCGCACGACACTTACCAGGCCGCGTTCCAGCACATCAGCGTTACCCGTATCATACCCCATTTTGGCGAAGTCCTCTGCCTTGCCACCGGCCCGGGCAGGGCCCTTTAATTCTCCCTCCTCCTTGAGGGAGAGGGTCGGGGTCACGGTGAAATGGTATGTATCAGCAACTCCGCAAACATCGGGGAGACGTCCCCAAACCACCCCTTTCCGGCGGGGGAGGCAATCAAAAGACCCAGCCGGACGTGGGTTTAACGGGTTCAGCAGATATTCCACAATCTTGTTTGGTGGGACCCACGCCAACTCCGAATTCGGTGTCCGTTTGCTCGTGGGGTTTGGCTCATAGTGCCATATCCACGAGTGACAGACAGTCCAGGAGATTTCGACGGTGAAGAGGAGTCTGACGGCTCCCTTTGCTTGGATGAATCACTGCCCGATTATTTTTACGTGGTCGGGGAGGGTCATCCCATAATCCCTTAAAGCCTCTGCCAACTCCGCAGGATTCTCGGCATACAATTCCACTCGATTCTCGAACACGTTGATGCTGGATGCTACCTGAAATTCCAATTTGGAAACCATTCCAGTGGCTGCCGATTGGGCTTTCCGGAGGTCACGTAGCGTCACATCTGATTGCCTGACCTCGACTAATTCCTCCAGCGGTCCGCCTTGTACGTATTTGCGAATCGTTTCCTCGCCATCCCCTGTGAACGCCGCTACAACGCCAAATTCCGGCTCGTGCTTTATCCAAAATCCGGATAAAGTACCGCCTTCATGTGCCTCAAGGGCGGCGCCCAACTCCCCAGCCGGTTCCTGGAGCATCAGACGGGTTATGGCTTCCTGCAGGTCAACCCCGAATTGGTCTGCGTACATCTGGGCATCCCGCACCAACCCGGGCGATACGCCCTCCGGCAGCGGCGTTTCGCCACTCGCGTCGGCGTCGCTGGAACCGTCATTTTCGACCAGTGGTTCCTCCTGCCTCACAACCGACAGTCCGGTACTCTCGGCCTCCCCGAATTCGGCAATCTGGAAATCTCTGGTTACGGCGGCTGGTTGGGGAGCAGTACTTGCCACATTCCCTGTGGGAGGAACTGCCCGGCTCTCCTTCGCAGCCTCACGCCACTAGCGTAGCTGCTTCGAGAACGCCAATCTACACAGATTAACGAATTCCTGTTATCTCAACCACACCCAATGGGCAAAGAGGACCCCGGATTCGCCAGACGCTGGGGCAACACGGTGCACCCTACGCCAGGAACCTCGTGAACACCTGGTTGGCGATCAGGTACGCCGCCGGATCAAGCCGGATCATGCTCCCCTCCCTGCGCAGCAGCCCCAGCGCCAGCAGTTCCTCGATCTCCCCCTCGTACCTCGCCGCCAAGTCCTGCCCCACGGCGTCCGAGGCCCCGGCCAAGTCCAGCCCGTTCAGCAGCCGGAGGCCCAGGAACATGGTCTCCGCGCAGGTCGTGTCAACATCGATGTGCTCCCAGCCGTCCACTGTGCCGGCCTCCCGCAGCGCCTCCTCCCCAAATTCAGACCAGCGCGTCGCTCCCTCTCCCGGCCACCACGCTGCCCGGCTACCGTAGTCGCGCGGCGAGAGCACCGTCCAGAACCGGTACTCACCCAGCCGCGAATGCGCTCCCGGCCCAACGCCCAGGTACGGCTCATTGCGCCAATAGATCAGGTTGTGTCGCGACTCAAGCCCCGCCCGTGCCCAGTTGGAAATCTCGTAGTGCTGGTACCCCGCCGCCGCCAGCACCTCTCGGCCCAGCGCGTACATATCCGCTGCCACGTCCGGGTCAGGCTCGGGTATCTTGCCCTGGTCCGCCCACACGCGCATCGGAGTCCCCTCCTCCAGCGTGAGCGCGTACAGTGAGATGTGCTCCGGCGACAGTCCGGCCAGCCTCCTGATCGTGTCCTCCCACTGGCCCAGCGTCTGGTTGGGCAGCCCGTACATCAGGTCGAGGTTGATGTTGTCGAACCCGGCTCCTCGTGCGGTCTGGAAGGCCTCGATGGCCCCGTCGGCGCTGTGTCGCCTCCCCAGCAGTTGCAGCAGGCCGTTGTCCAGGCTTTGCACGCCGATGCTCAGCCGGTTCACACCCTGCCCCAGCAGCCCCCGGCAGGCAGCCTCATCCAGGTCACCGGGATTGGCCTCAATGGTGATCTCGGCATCCGGGTCGATGACGAACGCCTCCGAGGCAGCCCCCAGGATCCCCGCGATATCCCCGTCGGGCAGGTACGATGGCGTCCCCCCGCCAAAGAACACTGTTCGCACTCCGGGATGCCCCAGCGCGTCTCCCCAAAGCTGCAGCTCTCGGGTCACCGCCTCAAGATAGCTGCCCATCTGTCCCTCGATGCCCTGGTAGGTGTTGAAATCACAGTAGGGGCACTTGGTCTTGCAGAAAGGCACGTGGACATAAAGCCCCATCCCGGGCCCGGGAACGATCTCGCTCCCGGCGGGTTCGGGAATGGGCAAATGAGGCTCGGACTCAGGCCGCGCAGTTGGGGAGGAAATAGGTCTGCTCCTGGTGGACGGGAGGGCTGCCGCGGGGATGCCAGATCATCCAGTCGATGACGCTTCGGCCTGCAAAAACCTGCGGCCCGTACAAACCCGGGGTCTGTACAAACCTGGCTATTTGTCGTCGACTACCCGGCTCGTTCCGTCGACTACGTTGTCAGGGTCTTTGTCCTCCGGCCGCTTGGACGGGGGAATCACGCCGTTATGTTCGTCCACAACCTCTTTCGGCGACAGCTTGACCAGCAGCAGCAGAGCCATGGCGAGGAAGATCAGGTCATCGAACCGCCCCAGGACCGGTACTGTGTCCTTGACCAGGTCTATGGGCGATATGGCATATACGATGGCAATGGGCAGCAGCAGCCTGAGAACCAGAGGCACCCGCTTGTCGAAGGTGAGCGCCCACACCAGTTTCGCAAAACGCAGGATATGAGGAAAGAAACGAAGCCCTAGGAACAGCAGCACTGGGATTGCTAGTCGCATAAACATGAGCCACTCCTCCGCATTTTGCCGCTCCGTTCAATTATAGGGGAAGTTGTGGTAAGTTGGTACAATTCCCGGTCAAGGCCTGTTCCGAGGTGTGGCCTCTGCCGGATCGGAGCCTTTGTTGATGATTGATTACAGCTCGCTGCTCACTATCGACGACTTGCGCAACAGCGGTTACGTGGTTCGCCCCGTCCGCTCTGAGATACGCGACAACCTGATAAATCGGATTCGCGCTGAGGAGATGGTCTTTCCCGGCATCATTGGGTTCGACGACTCGGTGATTCCTCAGCTCGAGAACGCCATCCTCGCCGGTCAGGACGTGATCCTGCTGGGAGAGCGGGGACAGGCCAAGTCGCGTCTGATTCGCGGCCTCGTCGGCCTGCTGGACGAGTTCATCCCCAAGATCGCCGGCTGTGAGATAAACGACGACCCGTATCACCCCATCTGCCAGGTCTGCCGCAACCGGGTGGCCGAAGAGGGCGACTACACCCCCATCGAGTGGCTGCCCCGCGAGGAGCGTTACTCGGAAAAGCTGGCCACCCCCGACATCTCCATCGCCGACCTGATCGGCGAGATCGATCCCATCAAGGTGGCGGAGGGCCACTACCTGTCCGACGAGCTCGTCATCCACTACGGACTCGTTCCCCGCACCAACCGCGGCATCTTCTGCATCAACGAGCTGCCCGACCTCGCCGAGCGCATCCAGGTGGGCCTGTTCAACCTGATGGAGGAGCGCGACGTCCAGATCAAGGGCTATCGCATTCGGTTGCCCTTGGACGTCTACGTGGTTTCCACCGCTAACCCAGAGGACTACACCAACCGCGGTCGCATCGTTACGCCCCTCAAGGACCGCTACGGCTCCCAGATTCACACCCACTACCCCCGCGATCCCAGGGACGAGATCGCCATCATGGAGCAGGAGCGCAACCGCTTTCCCGACGAGGATAAGCTGGTGGTTCCAGACTACATGAAGCGCATTCTGGCCGAGATCACCGCTCAGGCACGCCTCAGCAGCGAGATCAACCAGCGCTCCGGCGTCAGCGTGCGGGTTTCCATATCCAACTTCGAGACCGCCCTGTCCAACTCCGTTCGCCGCAGCATAATCCACGGCGAAGAGTGGGCCTGCCCCCGTGTCAGCGACCTCTCCTACATCGTCGCGTCCTTTGCCGGCAAAATCGAACTGGAAACGTTCGAGGATGGAAGGGAGTCACGCGTCACCGACGAACTGACACGCCGGGCTGTGCTGCGGGTTTTCGGCTCGATGTTCGAACTGGACGAGCTGGAGGATGTGATCCTCGCCTTCGACCTGGGAGGGGTCGCCCTCACCGGAAGCGAGCGCCCTGCCGCCGGTTACCCGGAGATGGTGGCGGCCATCGAGGGCTTGACCTCGGCGGTCACCAAGCTGACCGATGGCGACCGGCGGCCCGAGGTCGTCGCTGCCGCCGCCGAGTTCGTCCTCGAGGGGCTGCACCTCAGCCGCCGACTCAACTGCGACCGCTCCGGCGACGGCTACCGCTACACCCGGTAGTGCCGTAAACCAGCGGATTGAACCCTCGTTTTCCCGCGAGCCGACGCCCGGGCGTCTACGCCGTGAGCGCCAGTTCCAGTTGTCCGCGCACCGGCTTGGGCGCCGGATCCCTTTCCCTCCGGTGCAGCCCCCACCGTCGTCGCTCCCGGTCCACGACGGACAGCATGCTCTTGGTGTACTCCTCGGGCGCATAGGTCTTGCGGTACAGCTTGGCGTAGGCTTGCTCCAGGTGCGGGTAGGTCTCCCGCAGCATGGGCATGAACCACTCCTTGGAGCCGGGTTTCAGGAAGAGCACGTTCGAACCCAGGAACTGCGCGCCGTGATCGTGCGCCGCCTCGGCCACCGCCGCGATGTTCTCCTCGTGGTCGCTGATGCCGGGAAGCAGCGGCGCCATCATCACCCCGGCGTTGATGCCGTTTTCCACCAGGTGCTGCATCGCTTCCAATCGTGCCTGCGGACGCGGGGCTCCCGGCTCCATCTGCCTCCAGATCTCGTCGTCCACCGTGCCGATGCTGAAGTTCACGCTGACCGCGGCGACCTCGCTGAGCTCCCGCAGCACGTCCACGTCGCGCCGCACCAGCACTCCCTTCGTTGTGATGGAGGCGGGATTGGCGAAGTCGACCAGCACCTGCAGTACCCTTCGAGTCAGACCGTACTCTCCCTCCGCCGGCTCGTAGGGGTCCGATGCGGTGCCGATGGCGATGGATTCCCCGCGCCAGCTGCGGCGTTTCAGCTCCTGCCGCAGCACCGCGGGCGCGTTGACCTTGGCGAACACCCGCTGTTCGAAATCGCGCCCCGCGTTCATGCCCCAGAACTCGTGCGTCGGCCTGGCGTAACAGTAGGTGCAGGCGTGACGGCACCCCCGGTAGGGATTGAGAGTCCACCGGAATGGGAAGGACGGGATGTCCAGCCGGTTCAGCAGTGTCTTGCAATGGATTTCCGTTACCTGCGCGCCTGACATTTCTTTACCTCTAGGAAACTTGTGTTCGGAATGTATGTTCTTATCATAAGAGACATAGACACAACTGTCAAGTCAATGTGGAAACAGGGCTTTTTGCTGTCCCTACTCTCTGGGAGAGGGTCAGGATGGGGGCGTCTCCACGCGGGAAGAGACCGCTGCCGATGCGGTGGATTGCACCTTCACTCAGCCCCTCGCTCAAGGGAGAGGGAGAATTACAGGACCGGGGGGCAGGAAGAGAAATCAGTCCGCAAGGGGCAAAAAGCGGACCGGCGCCCCATCTGAGGCGCCGGTCGCTGGTGCTAACCGGAGGCGGCGAGCACTCGCTCGCGCTGAGTCTGCCTGATGGGCGACATCTCAATGTCCAGGTTGCTGCCATTGACCAAGAATTCCACCTGCTCGGCAATGTTGGTCGCCCGGTCCGCGATGCGCTCAAGGTCGTGGGCCACCCAGAGCAGATACGTGGCCCGCTGGACGGTGCTCGGGTCGGCGATCATGTACTCCAGCAGGTCGTGGTACACCTGATTGTAAAGGTCGTCCACCTCATCGTCGGCGTCAAGCACCGCCTGCGCCTTCTCTGTGTCACGGCTCAGCAGGGCGTCGATGCTGCTGGTCAGCATGTCCGTAGCCTTCTGGGCCATCAGGGGAATGTCGATCAGCGGTTTGAGCGTCTGCTCCTCGCCGATGGACAGGCTGATCTTGCCTATTCCCTCGGCGTAGTCCCCCATCCGCTCCAACTCCACCCCGATGTGGAGCAACGCAATAATCGAGCGCAGGTCACGGGCTACGGGCTGCTGGGTCGCGATGAGGCTTATGCAGCGGGCCTCGATCTCAGCCTGCTTGCGGTCGATATAGTCGTCGTCCTCGATTACCTGCCGGGAGACTGCGAGATCTCGCGCTTTGAGGGCATCTACGGAACGGTGGATCGCTTCGCCAACGTAATAAGCGAGGCCTTCTACCTCCGCTTCCAGTCCGACCAGCTTCAGGTCAAATTCTTCCCTGCGAGTGGTGGCGGGCATGGCGTCCTCCCCGGCACTCTTGCCGGTGGCCCGCCCACTAAATCGGTTATACCCGAGTCCAGAAGGGGGGTCGCTGGCGCTGCGCCTCTAACAAAGTCTCGTCCAGAAGTTCGAGTTTCGCCCCCGGCTGAGGAGGCAAGGGAAGACTATATCCTATCTTCTCGAAAACTGTCAAATCAGTGTAGTATCCGTTGTATACCTGCAGCACCAACTGGCCAAAGAAATTGCCGTCCGACTGCTCCACGGACCGTAGTGTCTCGTCCCTTGCCTCGCTCGTCAGCGACGCAAATCCGCCGGGGCCCCTCTCCGCGGCGGCGATCTCGATGGACGCCAGCCCCTGCACGAACATGCGGGTCAGCCCCGGTTCCCCCACCGCGACCAACTCCACGAAGTCCCCCACTCCCAGTGTGCCCGCCCCGGGCCGGTTCCCCTGTGGCGGGATGATGCGGTCCAGCACTGCATCAAGAAGTTCGCGCTGCGTTGCTGTAAACAGCTGTCGGGTTGTGCTCCGGGTTGTATTCATGGTTCCCTGCGTCCTTTTCCTGAAATTCACTGCGAGAACCACTTCCACCGGTTCCCACCGTAGGTGCGCACGGCCGTGCGCCCTGTACCCTGCCATACTTCGCGATGCTGAGACCCAAACTCCGGGCGCGTCCGCACGCCCCTCCAGAACGCAATGTCCGGGAACAGTAAGCCTTCCCTACCGCGGTATCACCGGCAGCGTCACATGCGACGGGTAATCCGGAGTGTGCAGCACCGTCTGCAACGCGGTTTCCAGCCGCGCGTCCACCCCGATAGCGGCGCCGGTGTTGGGGTTCCGGTCGAACCGCGGGAAGTTGCTGCTCGAAATCTCCAGCCGCAGCCGGTGCCCCGCGAACAGAACGTGGCTGGTTGACCACAGGTCGATCTCGTATTTGTAGATCCGCCCCGGCCGGATCAGCGACGGCTCGCCCACGGAGGTCCGGAAGCGCGCACGCACGATGCCGTCCTGCAGGTTGTGGGCATACCCGTCCGGCCGCACGTCCACCAGCTTGGCCGTGAAGTCCGTGTCCGTGGCAGTGCTCGCCGCGTACAGCGTGCAGGTGATGGGACCCGTCAGCTCCATGTCCCGTTCCAACGGCCCCGAGGTGTAGACCAGAATGTCCTCCCGCGACTCCACCTCCCGCTGATCCGCAACCCCCTGCGGTATGATCAGCGTATTTCCGCCGCGCGTCGGCACCGGATTGGCGGGGTCGTAGGTGTAGACGTCCGGCGGCTCTTCCCCGGGAGGCGCGGTCGACAGCACACCCGTGCCGTCCAGGCTGTTCGCCAGCCCGTCGGAGTGCATGTACCACTTGGTGTAGTGGGTGCGCGCCAACGGCCAGTCCTGCTCCGCCCGCCACCGGTTCTCGCCCATCACGAAGATGCTCACCGGCGGCTCATCCAGCAGCCCCGTTTCGATGTCCTTTAACCAGTAATCGAACCAGCGCAGCAGGTGCTCGTGCAGCTCGATCCGCGCCTCCGGGCCAAAGTCGATGTCGCCCGTGTCACCCGACGTCGGCGCGGTGTAGGGGCGGATGTGCGCCCATGGCCCGACCAGCAGCCGCTGGCTCCGCCGCGCCTCGGCGGTCGCGGCCCGGTCCCGCAGCGACTGGTAGCCGTTCAGCGCCCCCTCCAGGAATATGTCGTACCACGAACTGACGTGGAACATCGGGAGCGAGATCTTGTCCGCGTTCCTCATCAGGTTGATGCGCGACCAGTAGGGACCGTCCCTCTCCTGGTCGAAGTACTCGTGGAAATAGGGCGCGGTCTCCTTGAGCCGGTCGATCCAGTCCCGCAATGGCAGGTGCCGGAACCACGCGTCCGTCATGGGCTGGGCGAAATTGTCCGGCGGCAGCACATACTCGTCCATCTGCGCCAGCAGGTCCTCGCGCCCCGCCCGCACCAGCGTGTTGCGCCCCTTGTGGATCGCGTAGGGCACCATCCAGCCCCATTCCATGGCGCCGCCCGTGTGGTACACCCAGCTCTGGTGGAAGTCCGCCGACGCCGACACCGGCGCCATGCAGGCCAGGTGCGGCGGTCGCGGCCCGGCGGCCAGCGTGTACTGCGTCGCCCCCAAATACGACTGCCCGGTGGTCGCCACCCGTCCGTTGCACCACGGCTGGCGAGCCGCCCACTCCACGGTGTCGTAGCCGTCCTGCCCTTCCTGGAACAGCGGGTCGTAGTTGTCGCCCTCTGAATCAAAGCGCGCCCGGCAGTCCTGGCTCACCACCACGTACCCACGCTGGGGGAAGAACCAGATGGAGTGCTCCTGGTTGTCGGCGTACCCGTCCTTGCCATACGGTCCCCGCGTCACCAGGGCCGGAAATCGGCCCGGCGAGTCGGGGCGATAGATGTCGGTTGCCAGTCGCACCCCGTCGCGCATCGGCACCATCACGTTGCGCTCGCGGACGACCCGGTACTGCTCTCCCTGCGCCATTTCCAGCCCCCTTTTCGTAGCGGCCCTAGTCTAGCATAACGGCCAGCGAAGCCCCAGCGCAGCTATACCATACACTCACGTCCCTCCCAAACCCCCCTCTCCCTCGAGGAACGAGGGCTGCGGAGAGGGTGAAAGCGCAGGTATCAATCAGTTCCCGTCCCTTCCATAACCCCTCCCTGGAGGGAGAAGGCTGGGAAAGGACGAAGCCGCCACACCTTTAAGAACGCTGACTCCACTCGCAGGCCTCGCCTTGCTTCGAGGGCAGAGAGGAAGTAGAGAAGAACAGTCTTCGCAACCTGAAACGCCAACCCCTACCGCCGCCGCTGGTCCCGGTAGTTGGGCGCATCTATGGGCACCCAGTCTACCACCATGCTGTCCACCAGGCGCGAGGCAATGCGCGGCTTGGCGTTCTCCAGCTCTTCCATGCTTGAGGCTGTGGTGATCACCGTCGCCAGCCGCGCCTCGTGGCGGTGGACCACGATCTGGTACAGCTTTTCCTCCGCCCACGGAGTGCTGTTTTCCGATCCCAGGTCGTCGAGGATCAGCAACTGCGAGTTGAGAACCTGTTCGAACAGGTCGTCAAACGCCACCGGGCTGTCGGGGCTGTAGGTCATCCGCAGGTGGTCCAGCAGCGTGGGCACGAAGGCGAAGAACACCTGCCGCCCCTGCCGCAGGCTCTCCCCGGCGATGGCCACGGCGAGATGCGTCTTACCCGAACCGCGACTGCCGGTGAACAGCAGCCACCCCTCCGGAAAGCTGGCGAATGTCTGTGCGGAATGGAGGGCCCGCGTCAGTTCCTCCTGCTCTTTCTTGGTGGCCCTTATCCCACCGGCCACATCGAATCCGGCAAAGGACATGCGCGACAGCATCTCCGACCGCACCTCGCCTATCCCCAGGGCCAGGCGGCTGTTCAGGTGCCCCAGCTGCAGCACGGTCGACAGTTCCTCTGCCTCCAGCCGGGTACGAAAGGCCTCATCCAGTCTGGTCATCGGACCGCGGATGGTCAGCACCGTGGGCAGGACGTTGTTGTAGCGGTGGTAGATCACCTGGAACAGTTTTTCCCGCGCCCACGGCGTGGAACTGTGCGCCCCCAGGTCATCCAAAACCAGCACCGGCGCATTCTGGACCTGCTCGAACAGGTCGTCGTAGGCAATCTCGCTGGTGGGCGAGTAAGCGGCCCGCAGATGGTCCAGCAGGTCGGCCACCATGATGAAGAAGACGGTCTGCTGCCGTTCGATGCAGCGGTTGGCGATGGCAGCGGCAAGGTGCGTCTTGCCGCTGCCCGATGGCCCGGTCAGCACCAGCCAGCCCTCAGGGTTCTCGGCGTATGCGGCCGCCTGCGGCAGGGCCTCGGCGAACATCCGCCGCGCCGCCACGTCCGACATCGGCCCCTCGGTGCGCGTCGCCCAGAACGTCAGCCGCGACAGCGACCCCAGGTTGCTGTAACGCCTTAACGACTCCAGCCTCGACGGCAGCGAGTCATCGGTCTCCCGGCACTGGCAGGGCGCGGCCTTCCCGAAGTTGGGGTGTCCCACGTGAACGCGCTGCGTCACCCACCCGCTGCCGTTGCAGTGAGGGCAGTCGTCAGCGCGCGCCGGTTCTGGAGCCGGGGCGGCCCCGGTACCGTTCGAAGTCTTTGCTGTACTTGCCGCGCTGATTCTGCGGAGAATTTCGCCCAGGCTTTCCATCATCCTTGCTCCCACCTGCCCAGTTGCCCTTGCCCTCCGATCCCCACCGGGACAGGATGGCGGCGATATACTGCCAGCTTCGCTTGTTTTCCAGCGCCGCGATCTCGAAGGCCTCCCGGATCCACCCCGGCGGATATCTCTGCTCCGCCTCCTTGAGGCGCTCCGCGATTATCGGAGACAGCATCCCGATCGTGTCCTCGTAGAGCGCGAAGATGTTGAGCTTTTCCCGTGCCCTCGCCGGCGCCTCGTCCGCGTTCATCCCCGTTGAACTGCTGACGCATGTCTCTTTCAGCTGCGCCAGCGCCCGGCGGCCCGCGTCGTTGTTGAGGACGAACACCGCCTCCTCCGGATTGCTGCCGTGTACCAGGAACACGCCCCGCCGCACCGCCAGCCTCAGCCCGCGCCGGATTTCATCTATTGCGATGCTGGTATCGGCCGCGGGGCCTATTCCCCGCAGCAGCGCAGTGTCCGTCAGGAACTCGTCCAGCGACACCGCCCGCTGGCCCTGCCGCTTGTGGTGCAGCAGCCAGATACCCCGCAGCGTGACCTTCAACTCCGCCATATCCTGGATATCCTCCAGCAGCGGGCCAAAGAGTGGGTCCGGCGTGGGTGTATAGAGTGTGTCCCGGGGAAAACCGCTGAAGACCATACTCCCTCTGTCCCGGAATTCCCGCCAGAAATTTCAATCCCCGCAGCAGCGGGGGCGGGAATCCACCATGGTTTCACATGATTTCAAGTGGTTTCACATGAATTGACATGGTTTCACATGGTTTCAGCCGAATCGTTCGTCCATCCGACCAGTGTTTGAAATGACCCTATTCAGTAACCGTGGGCCGTGTTTGAAACGCGCCTTTTCAGTAACCGCGGACTATGCTCAAAAGGCAGGCACGCGAGCGAACGAGTCGAAGCGCACCAGGTTGTCACGGAACTCCAGCTGTATGCTGCCCGTCGGCCCGTTGCGGTGCTTGGCAACAATGATGTCGGCAATGTTCCGCGGGTACGGCTGCCCCGGCCGCTGCTGTTCCCATTCTTCCTCGGTGATGTACAGGTCCTCCCGGTGGATGAACATCACCACGTCTGCGTCCTGCTCGATGCTGCCGCTGTCCCTCAGGTCGGAGAGCATCGGCCGGTGACTCGGCCGGTTCTCCACCAGGCGGCTCAACTGTGAGCAGGCGATCAGCGCAATGTTCAGGTCCCGCGCAATGGCCTTCAGCGAGCGGGAAATCTCGCTGATTTCCTGCACCCTGTTGGCGTTGAAGCCACGTCCCTGACCCGACACCAGTTGCAGGTAATCCACCACCAGCAGGTCGAGGCCGCGCTCCAGCGAAAGCCGACGCGCCTTGCTGCGCATCTCGATCATGCTCTGGTAGGGCGTATCATCGATGTACACCGGCAGGTCCGACAGCTGACCGATGGCGTCGATCATCCGCTGCTCTTCGTCCATGGTGTACAGTCCCAGCCGCAGCCGGTGCGAGTCGATGCCCGCCTCCGCCGAAAGGATGCGCATCGCCAACTGCTCACAGCTCATCTCCAGGCTGAACACACCTGCCGTTGAGCCGTTCTTGGCGGCGTTCAGGCACATGTTCAGGGCCAGCGTGCTCTTGCCCAGCGATGGCCGGGCGCCCAGGATCACCATGTCCGACCGCTGCATCCCGCCCAGCAGTTCGTCCAGTTCGTTATAGCCGGACATCACCGGGCTTACCGAGTCCGCCAGCGGCTCCATCATCCCGGCCCGGTCTTGCAGATACTGGTCATAAATCTGCCGCAGCGGAACGAACCCCCGCGCTGGGATCCCGCCACGAACGGCGAACAGCGCGTCCTCTGCCTGCCGCAGCGTTCCGTCCACGTCATCAGTGTCTTTGTAGCCCAGCTCCGAGATGCGCGCCGCCGCAGCGATCAGCTTCCGCATCATCGCTGTGCGGGAAACGATCTCCGCGTAGTCCTCGGAGTGCACCGACGTCGGAGTGATCGACACCAGGTGCGACAGGTACGCCATCCCGCCGGCCGCATCCAGCTTCTCGGTCCGTGCCAGCTCTCCGGACAGCGTCGTCTGATCGATGGCCTGGTCCCGCTGGAACAGCGCCACCGCCGCGTCGTAGCAGAGCTGGTTCCGCTCCCGGTAGAAATCACCCTGCTGCAGCATCGGCGCGATGCGGGAAATACACTCGCCGTCGATCAACAACGACCCGATGAGCGACTCCTCCGCCTCGATGTTGTGCGGGAGCAGCCTTTCGGCGTAGAGGGTCACTGTTACTCTTCGGCCTCGGCGATTACGTGGACCGTGGCGGAAATATCCGTGGAAAATCGCAGGGTGATGTCGTACTCGCCAGGTTCGCGGATGGCCTCTGCCACCTCGATCCAGCGCCGCTCTATTTCGCGGCCCGTGGCCTCGGACAGCGCCATGGAGATGTGCGTGCTGGTGATGGCGCCGTAGTAGCGGCCCGTGGGCGTAATCCGCGCCTGAACCGTGATCTCGGTGTCCTCCAGGGACTCTTTCAGTTCGTCCAGCACCTTGGTCTCGCGCAGCCTGACTTCATCGCCTGCCGTCTTGATCTTGTGCAGCCGTTTCAGCACCTCCGGGCTCGCCATTACGGCCATTCCCTTGGGTATCAGGTAGTTGCGGGCGTAGCCGTCCGGAACCTTCCGAACCTCGCCTGCGCGGGCCTTGTTGGGCACATCCTGGGTGAAAACAACTTCCATAGGAATCACATCCGTGGTAATGAGTTGGGATTGAAACAATTATAGGCTGTTGAACTGAAGGGCGAAAGCCGAGACTGTCAGATATTTGGCATCTCGGTGACCCTATAATGGGTGGAAAGCGTGGATAACTTGCCGGAATTGCACCTGGGTTCTTGCCGTCAACCTGAATTTCGGCAGAATAGCCTCTGCTACAATTGCAACATGTAATGCGGTATTCCTGACGCCGACACACGGAGTCGAAACATGTCCACCACCGGCCTCCGCACCGGCACGCGTATGTCCCTCGACGAGTTCCTGGCCCTCGGAGAAACCGACGGCAAGTGGGAGCTCGACGACGGAGTGCTGTACATCATGGCATCAGGCACACCTGATCACCAGTATTTGGGGCTCGAATTCAGTCGGCGTATCCTCGATTACTTGGACAGCTTCGAGCAGCCACCAGCCCACCTGTATCAAGAAATGACTACCTTACTGTCGCGGACGTTACAGAGGGCCCCTGAGCCGGATATAGTAATAATCCTGGATGAGCGCCGCGGCATCGTGGGCAGCAGCCGCGTCGAGGCCCCACCCGATATCGTTGTCGAAATACTCTCCACCGACCGCAACAGGGACCTCGTGCGCAAGCGGCAGATTTACGCGGAGGCCGGGGTGCTGGAATGCTGGCCCATAGACCCGGGCAACGACACTGTCACCCAACTGGAATTACGGGACGGAGAATACGTCGATCGGGCGATTCTCAGCGCCAACGACACCCTTACCACTCCGTTGCTGCCGGGCCTCGCCATCCCCCTCGCCGACGTTTTCCACCACCGCCGACGTCCTCCTCGCGAAAACTGGCTGGAGCAGTCATGGTTTTCATAGATGGCGTTGAGCAGCGCGCACTTCCCATTCGCCAGGCCATCCTCGACCACCCCTTCGTGCGCGGCATCGGTCGCGGCGATCTCGACGCAGAGCGGTTTAAGTTCTACATAGTCCAGGACTACGTATACCTCATCGACTACTCCCGAGTCCTGGCGTTGGGAGCGGCACGGGCCCTGGAGCTGGAGGTCATGTCCTGGTTCGCGGGATTGCTCGACGAGACGCTCAATACCGAGATGGAGCTGCACCGCCGCTATTGTGCCCAGTTCGGCATCACCCGCGAGGAGCTGGATGCCACCCGCCCGGTTCCGACAACCGTCGCATACACCAGCTACCTGCTGCGGGTCGCGTCGCAGGGAAGCTTCGGCGAGTTGGCGGCGTCTCTTCTGCCTTGCCAGTGGGGCTACTGGGAGATCGGCGAGCACCTTGATCGCCAAGGACCGCCCACCCACGCGCCGCTCTATGCCGAGTGGGTCGGCATGTACTCATCGGACGAGTTCCGCGATCTGGCAACCTACCTGCGCACACTGACCGACCGCATAGGCAATGCCGCCAGCCCAGAGGAGCAGGCCGCCATGGAGACCGCCTACGTCACCAGCCTCCGCCTCGAGCACCAGTTCTGGGACATGGCCTGGCGACTGGAGGCGTGGCCAGTCTAGCTTGGCAGAGAAACCGACTTGCGCGGAGAAATGCGGCAACTACACGGGGGAATGCGCGCGCTCCGCTGGCTTATGAGTGGCGTTGGCGTTGGCGTTGCCTTGGCGGAGTTGACGCTCATACATTGAGCATTTGGGGTAAGCTGAAGTACCGGTCTAACCCTTCACTGCCCGGAACACCCAGACAGGGAACGAGAACAGGAAGTCGCCATCCCCTTCCGGTTCTCCCACTTGGAACGCATCCTTCAGCTCGGGCGAAGCCCCCTGAAATTCACGTCGCAGTGCCTGGGCCTCCTCCTCCGGAACTTTGGTCCGCATCACCCAGTCGTTGAACCACAGGTAGACCCGCTCATCCTCCCATCCGGCCACCTCCAGCCCCCGGTCGGCCAGCAGTTGGCGTATCACCGAGATCTTGCGGTCCTCCACATGGCTGTAGTCGCGCCTCAGCTCGACGTCATTCTGCCATTTGGCTAGGGCGTCGTCCTCCGGCGCCACGGTGTCGGCCATCACCAGCGAGCCTCCCGGCCTGAGCGTGCGCTGCATCTCATTGAGGGCTGCCTCGAAATCACCGAAGTGA
Source organism: Dehalococcoidia bacterium (assembly GCA_965262865.1). Classification (GTDB taxonomy): domain Bacteria; phylum Chloroflexota; class Dehalococcoidia; order Lucifugimonadales; family UBA3495; genus VXOI01. Next base: position 1,419,229 of record OZ253565.1, on the reverse strand, counting down.
TGGGCGGCCTTTCGGCAGGTGATGAGGTCCAGGCTGCCGTCGGCGAAGGGCAGGGATTCCGCAGCGTTCTGGGCCAGCCGCACGTTCGGTAGTCCCCGTTCCCCGCTGATGCGCCTGACCTGTCGCAGCATGGGCTGAGTGATGTCGGATGCCACCACGTTCTCCGACACTTCGGCCATGGCGAAGGCGGTGAATCTGGCCCCGGTTCCAATGTCCACTGCCCAGCGGTAGGGAGCGGCGCCGTTCGCCGGGCTTGGCGCGGTGAGTTTCTGAACTGACTCGAGACTGTCGTCGCTGATATGTACCTTGCTGGCGGCGTAAACTCCTGCCTGCGGGCCAAACATCTGCTGGGCCAGGGTTCCGCCGGTCTGCTCGCGGTCTTGTGTCATGTGCGCTCCAGAAATTTTGGCGTGAAAAGGGGCAGGCTAATTCGCCTGCCCCAAGGGTTTCAGTGCCTGGCTACTTTTGCCAGGCGGCTTTCAGGACTAGACCAGTACCGGCTCGTCGTTCTTCTGGTAGACCTGGAAGCGATGGCGCATCGTGTCAGCGATGACGACTCGGCCATTGTCGTCCACCTTCACCGCCACGGGGGCCCACAGGACCTTCTCGGGAGTGAAGTCGCGGACGCCGTTGCGCTGGCGGATCATGTCCGGGTTGGACTCGATCTTCTGCTCGCCCAGCTTGGACAGGGCTGCGTCGCCGGTGAACTCGGTGATGAACCTGCCCTCGGGAGTCAGCACCTGCACCCGGTTATTCAGCCAGTCGGCCACGTAGATGTCGCCGTCCTTGTCCACGGCCACGCCCGTCGGGCGGTTGAACAGGCCCACCGGCCGGTTTACCAGGTGGAAGCCACCATGCTCGCGGGCATAGGAAGCGTCGCCGCCGGTGCCCGGCTGCCCGAAGCTGGCCAGCCACTGCCCGTCGTTGGTGAACGACTGAATGCGGTCATTGCGCCAGTCCGCAATGAAGATGTTGCCCTCTTTGTCGAGGCCGATGCCCCAAGGGGTATTGAATTCGCCCGGCCCGGTGCCAAAGCTGCCGAACTGGGAGATGTACTTTCCGTCCAAGGTGAACTTCTGCACCCGATTGTTGCGGCTGTCTACCACAATCAGCACGTCGTCGCGGATGGCTAGGCCCGCCGGGTGGTCCAGCTCGCCGTCGCCGGAGCCGTGCGTGCCCCAGTGGCTGAGGTAGTTGCCATCCTTGTCGAAGATGGTGATGCGGTGCAGATATTCGTCGGACACGTAGACGTTGGTGTCCTTGTCCAGAGCCAGGGACATGGGCCACAAGAACTGACCGGGGGCCTCGCCATAGCCGCCGAACTCGGTCACGTAGTGCTCGGTGCCGTCATCATCCAGTGTGAACAGGTTGATGCGGGTACCATCGGAGCGGGACTCGTAGGAGCGGTTCACTACGTAGATCGAGTTGTCCGGCCCGAAAGCGAAGTCCATAGGGTTGCGGAACCCGGTTCCCTGGAACTCGGATCGACCGGCGACCCACTTATAGGTGAAGGTGCGGTCGTTGATGCCGAGAAATACACTTGCCACGGCTTGCCTCCTTTCGTGATTGCTGTTGCGGGGAACCTGCCCGCCTTGGCGGGCAGAAGACGCGGCGCGCCTACACCTCAGTGGCGATGTTGGTTATGACACGCTGGGCAACAGAACTCACCAGTGAAGTGATCGCGCCCAGCACCCACTCTACCAGTGCGTTGACCAGATTCCGGCCAGTATCCACAACCGAGGTTATCACCGATCTGAGGGCGCTCACTCCAGACCTGATGAGATCCAGAATAAACTGGAGGACGCCCCGACCCTCGTCTTGGGCCGCGTCGTTTCCTTCTACCATATTCGTACTCTCTTTTTACTCACCGGAGCCCAGACTGGCCAACGCTGCGCTCCGGTGGCTTTTTCTATCCCTTTTTGACTTCACCGGTTCTTTATCCGGTAGTCGATTTACCTGGCAGCCGGTTTAGATGAAGTCGTGCTTCTCCCAGGTGCTGCCGATGATCTCCTTGGAATCCAGGCCCATCCAGTTTTCCAGAATGGTGGCGTAGGTGGAGCGGAAGTCGTTGTTGTGCTGCAGGTTACCGCCGTCCTCCAGTTCGCCCGGCTCCAGCGACGGATACTCGCCGTACAGGCCGCCCTTGACGTTCTCGCCGATGACGAAGGCTACGCCGCCGGTGCCGTGGTCGGTCCCGGAGCCGTTGTCCAAGGCGCGGCGACCGAACTCGGAGTACAACAGCGTTACGACGTTATCGCTAATGTCATGATGACGCAGGTCAGCCATGTAGGAGTCAACGTTTCTGGCCACGTCGCCCAGCAGGTTCGACTGCCCCACGGCCTGGTTGGCGTGGGTGTCAAAGATGTTGTAGGGAGCCGTGGTGAAGAATACGCGGGTGCCCAGGTTGGCGTTGTGCACCTGGACCATATCGCGCATGTACCCGCCGATGTTGCCCAGCAGGTACTCTTCCTCGCCGCGGTACATACCGGGGGCGGTGCCGAGGATATCGGCGCCCATCATGGCCTCGACGCCGGTGCTGCGGATGAAGTCCTCAACCGCGCCGCGGCCGATGGCCGGGCCGTACATGCGGCCGAAGAGGTCAAGCGCCTCGTTCCGCTGCTCTTCCCGCTCCAGCTCGGTCAGCAGGCCGTAGCTGGTTAGGTCGCCGACGGAGGCGATGGGCACGCCCTCCATGGCCAGAGCGCGGGGAAGGCCACGGCCGAAGTTGACGCCGGTCAGTACGTTTTCTTTGTTCGGGTCAAGCTGCTTGACCACGCGGCCCAGCCAGCCCTCCACGCCCAAAATCTCGGGCTCACAGGTAGCCCAGATGTCCATGGAGCGGAAGTGCGACAGGCTGCCGTTGGGGTAGCCGATGCCCTGGATGATGGCCAGCTTGCCCTCGTCCCAGTACTTCTTGAGGGGTGCCATGGAGGGGTGCAGACCCAAGGTGTCGTTCAGGGGCACGATCATCTCTTCGGGAATGCCCAGGGTCGGGCGGTAGTCCCGGTAGCGCGGGTTGCTGTAGGGGATGACCGTGTTCATCCCGTCGTTCCCGCCAGACAGGGAGACTACAGACAAGATCGGATCCTTGCTGGTGGATACCATCGCTATTCCTCCGTTATTCTCGTCAGCGATTTGTGTCTCAAACTCTTTGGGCGGGAGTGAGTTCTTTCTTTTCCCTCACTCCCCGTGTCTTTCTTCGGACGCTTAGCCGAACTGGAATTCCGAGGTGGTGGCGATCATCTGGAACGTCTCACCCACGCGGCGGGTGAAGTCCGCCTTCTCAGAATCGGTGCTGTGGCGCAGGTCTCCGCCCTGGGACACGTGCCCCACCAATTCTCTGTGGGTCTCATCGGAGATGGTCAGCGGACCCACCAGGTCAAGACAGCCGTCAACCATCTGAGCAGCCGTCAGGTTCTCGCCCTGGTCCATTAACCGGCCCACCATCGACTGGACGCCGGGCAGGCTGGTGTCGCCCAGGATCCTCGAAGCAAAGTTGATCCGGTCGATAAGGCTGCCGCTGTTGATCCACTCACGGCCCATGTGCCAGCCCTCAACCGTAGGCGGGTTCAGCAGGTCCATGCCCATGTACTTGGGCTCCATGGCCACGAAGAACAGACCGGGCTTGGGCTCGGTGTGGTCCTGCGCCATCCGCATGGTCCCGATGACCACGTCCGCCGGACTCTTCACCTTCGCGTAGCGTACTGCCTCGTCTTTGAAGAAGTCGCTGGTGAAAAGCACCCGCAGCATTGCCTTGACGTCGTAACCGGAGTCGAAATAGGCTTTCTCCAGCTGCTTGATGGCGTCCATGTCGCGCGGCTCAGCCAGGCGCCAAGACGGAACCGGCGGCTCGTCGGCCACAAAGAAGTCGTACAGCTTGCGCGCAACGAACCGGGCGGCGCCGGGCTGCTTGCAGATGATGTCGACTACATCGTCGCCGTTCCAGTTTCCGGTCTCGCCAAGGAAGGTCTTCTCGCCGTAGTCGTGGTCCGCCGGGTCGAAGCGAAACTCAAAGGGCGTGCGACCGTAGGGGAACACCGGGATCGTCGGGGCCAGGTTCCAGCCGGTGAAGGCACGGGCGCAGGCCTTGACGTCGTCCTCACCGTAGTTGAACTCGTTGTCCATGCCGACGCCCAGCGAGAACAGCTCCAGCAGCTCACGGCCGTAGTTCTCGTTGACCGCGGTCTTGTGGCTCTCGATGTTGTCCAGGTAGTACAGCATCGCCGGGTCGGTTGACAGCCACAGCAGCAGTTCCTTGAAGTTGCCCATGCCCTTCTCGCGGAAAGTGTCGTACTGCATGGACGTCGTCCGCGCGTTGTCTACCTTGTTGTCTCCAGCGCAGAGTATGGTATGCCAGAACAGCGCCATCTTCTCTTTGAGCTGGTGCTTGTTGTTGATCATCCTGTAGACGATCTCGGTCTGACCCGTCTCGATAGCGGCCTTGTCGAAATACGACGGATAGGCGCGATACATCATGTCTTCATCGAGACCAGGATCGTCAGCGGGATTAAGTAGTTCCTCAACAACGGAATCGTAGCCCTGGTGCGCCCGGGCTTCTATCTCGTCTCGGCTGGCACCGAAACCGGCCCGCCGCAGCAAGTGGGCCATCAGGGCAATCTCTTGCTGGGACACTTCGTGGTGGGACATCTATTCCTCCTTTCTTCGGCTGTTCCAGTTTCTTACTGCTTTGCTCCGGCCTCCGGGGACTCCCTCCTGGATACCCGGCCCGGATGGCTACCGGAATTTTACAGCGGGCAAGTCAAACCTTCGGGCTTGCTGACCCTATAACCCAATAAACATTTAATCCTGTGAGCCACCCCTTGTCAATACTGATTCAAGAATAATAATGAACGCCCCATAACATCATGAAGACGGATTATGCTTGTTTCCGCATTTCGACGCGCTGAAATTATTTGCAACTCTAATTCGTGTCCCCAAGTCTGATCGCTTCGAACAATGATAATCGTACTCCCGATTTATTGCAGCACACGGTTCCCACGTATCAATCGCCCTGTAATTTCCCCTCCTCGTCAAAGGAGAGCACCGGTGTCCCCTTTTAATTCCCCCTCTCTCTCGAGGATGATGACCGGCGTCCCCGTTAGTTCTCCCTCTCTCTCGAGGAAGAGGGTTGGGGTGAGGGTGAAATGGTAGGTATCAGCAACTCCGCAAACATCGGAGAAACGCCCCAACGTATCCCTATCCCGCGAAAAGGGGACAACCAAAGGACTCCGCTCGCGCAAAAAACCAACCCCTGGTCAATCAACCTCTGGATCTCCCTGCCAATCTACTGCCCCGGCCGCACCGCCTGCGCTCCCAGCTGCGGCCACGCCACTGGCGCCCCCGCCCGCTCGATGCGCTCCTCAAGTGGCAGCGATTCGTCCCAGTAGTAGCCGATGAATCGCTGTCCATTAATCCCGTCGGAGGCCTCCGACGCCAGCCACACCACCGGCGCCCGCATCACCTCCGGCTGGATCATTCGCTCGCGGCTGTGCGCCGCGTCGTCGGGAATCAGGTTGGTGTTGGCCATCCCGCCCGGCACCAGCACGTTGACCGTGACTCCCGTTCCCTCCAGCTCTCGCGACGCCATCGCTATCATCGCCTCGTGCGCCGCCTTCGACGGGCCGTAGGGGGTGCCGCCCGGGTTGTACATGGTGTTCAGGCTGGTCGTAACGCCGATGATGCGCCCCCAGCCCTGCGCCAGGAATCGCGGCACCACCGCCCGGCACATATAAAAGGGACCGCCCGCATTCACCGCCATCACTCGGTCCCACTCTGCCGCCGGTACCTCCCAGAAGTTGTTCTTCGTCTCCCCGCCCAGCAGCATGTTCCGCGGCGCAATTCCTGCGTTGTTCACTCAGGATGTGCAGCCCGCCCATCTCCGCGATGGTCCGCGCCACCGCCTCCCGCGGCGAGGTCACGTCCACCACCTGCGTCATCACGCAGTCGTCGCCCCCGATCTCCCGCAGGTCGTTGGACGACTGCCCCAGCCACTCAGGGTTGATGTCCATCATCGACACCCGCGCCCCGGCTCTCACCAGCGCCTCGGTCATGACTCGTCCCAACCCCATCGGACTCGCCGCTCCCGTAACTATCGCCACCTTGCCGGCCAGCGGTCGCTCTTGCATGTGTCGCTCCAACTTCTACTCTTGGATTTTTATCGCCGATGTTATCGCAGGTGTTAGAATTTATGTACTGGGTGAGAGGAGATTGTCTGCAAAGGGCGACTACATAGGGCCGACTACATTCCGGTGAACTACACCAAAATCATCACCATCGAACCGGGAAAGCGACTCGGCAAGCCCTGCATTCGCGATCTCAGCATGACTCTCGGGGATGTGCTTGAGTAACTCGCGAGCGGTATGTCCGAAAATGAGAGACCGAACGACTTCCCCGATTTAACCCCGGACGACTTCCCCGATTTAACCAAGAAAGACTTCCGCGCCTGTCTGGGCTTCGCCGCCGCCCGGGGGCGCCGGTTCTCATTGGCGCCAATCAATTCAGTCGTTTGGAATGACGAGGCTAGGGAGGTAGTCAGGGAGTCCCAAGCTGGTGACACTGGGTGAACCTGCTCACAGAAGCCCAGAAGCCGATTGCGGGACCTGTTCCCCGACTCCATCCTCATCCGCGAAGTCATGTCTCGCCGAGCATTCAACGACAGTATCTGGTCGTATGCCGAAACTCACGGATTCACGGTATTCTCAAAAGATGCCGACTTCCTCGATACAAGCGAAGAGCGGGGCCATTCCTCCCAAACTCATCCGGATCCGTACCGGCAATTCTCCGGTTGCGGTGGTCGAATCCCTTTCCGCGTCCACTACGACGAGATTATCGCCTTCGGCCAAAACCCCGACCGCGGCATCATCGAGCTACCCTGACTCTCGCCCCCTACGGCCCTACTGAGCCGTTGCCCCTCCGTCGATCACCAACTCCGCTCCCGTAACGAACGACGACTCGTCCGAGGCCAGGTACAGTACCCCGTAGGCTACCTCGATCGGATGCGCCGTCCGCCCCAGCGGATTGCGGTCCTCCGCCTCCCGCTGTTGAACCGGGTCGTTCAGCCGCTCCCCCGCCATCGGCGTGTCGATAGGGCCCGGATGCACCGAGTTCACCCGTATGTTCTCCTTGGCATACTGGATCGCCGCCGACTTTGTGAAAATCCTCACCGCACCCTTCGACGCGTTGTACACCGGCTGGATGTAGCTCTGCCCCACCATGCCCGACATCGACGAAATGTTGACGATGGAGCCGCCCCCGGCCTTCCGCATCTCGGGAATGGCCGTCCTTGTGCCCAGGAACACGCCCTTGGCGTTCACGTCCATCACCCGGTCCCATTCCTCAACGGTGGTGTCCTCAAGCACGCCCCGGGCCACCACGCCGGCGTTGTTGACCACCACGTCCAGCTTCCCGAAGCGCGAAACCGCCGTCGCCACCGCCTCGGCCCACGACTCCTCGCTGGTAACGTCCAGCCGCACGAACACGCACTCCCCGCCAGCCTCGTTGACCTCTGCCTCCACCTTGCGGCCGTCCTCCTCCAGCACGTCGCCGATCACGACCTTGGCCCCCTCGCGGGCGAACAGGCGCGCCTCCTCGGCTCCCATGCCGCGAGCGCCGCCGCTGATGATGGCTACTTTCCCTTCCAATCTCATGACAACCCTCCTGATCTGTTGAACGCAAGTCATTTTAACGCACATGGGACGCTAGGATAGGTCGACCGCGAAATTACCCAAGCCCTCTCATTCTCCGTCTCTCATGTGCGTCTCTCATAGGGGAGAGGGTTCCTTCATTCTCCGCCTCACTTGAGGGAGAGGGTTGGGATGACAGTGAAAGCGAACAGATCGGCAACCGTGCGTAAATCGGAAGTCGCCTCCGCATAGCGCTTCCCCAGCGGGGAGAAGGGGAGAAAGACCATGGGCCAGAACGGCAATCAGAGAAGGTGAAAGCCGAAATAATGGTCGGGGCGGGCAGATTTGAACTGCCGACCTCCTGGTCCCAAACCAGGCGCCCTGCCGCTGGGCCACGCCCCGTACGCAAACGGAAAGAAGAGGAAGGTATTCGATCTGTGGTACCCCCGGAGAGGGTCGAACTCTCGTCTCCGGCTCCGGAGGCCGGCACTCTATCCACTGAGCTACAGGGGCACTCTGACAAAAAGAATATCACGCCACCTCTCCGCCCAACAACCATCCCGCCCGCAGGGGTAGCACCTTTTAATTCTCCCTCTCCTCGGGTTTGCAAAGAGGGGCGGACGGTGAGGGTCTGGGATAAGGGTGAAATGCGGGCGGCGCGCTAGCAATTCCCGTGGCAGATCTGGTCAACTCCCTCTCCCTTGAGGGAGAGGGTGAAATGCGGGCGGCGCGCCAGCAATTCCCGCGGCAGATCTAGTTAACTCCCTCTCCCTTGAGGGAGAGGGTTGGGGAGAGGGTGAAATGCTATGTAAAAGCAACTCTGACCGATTCAGCTTGTAACAGAACATACATTCTGTTACATTAAGTCCATCGACCGACTCCAAGTTTTATCGATGACCAACAATGGGAATCTGCTTGAAAATCTTCCGATTGGGAGCATGTCTCAAATGCCGTGGAGATCTGGTTCATGACGAAGGCGACTGGCTCTGCCTTCAGTGCGGCGTCTATTACTACACCGGCCTGGGCGGCGGCCAGAGCCAACAGGGAGGCTCCACCTTGCGTATCGGGCGCATTTGCCCTGACGCTGTTTGCACCAACCAGCGAGAGTCCAAAAGGCGGACCGCCTAGGCAAGCGCCGTAACCAGGCTGGCTATGGCGCCAATTGCCACGCCCAACGTGGATAACATTCCAACCCAGTAAACTCAAACGCCCCCGCTCTTTCCATTGACAGGCCTCCATCAGCGTTCTTGGGATAATCTTGAATCGATAAATCCGGTAACAGGGCCCTGCGAGACCTCGGCGTCCTCTACTGCTCGGTCTACTTGGTTTCGCTGGCCGCCGGATCCATGACCTTGTGAATCTATTGGAATGCCTGGCGACTCGATGACCTGTGGCCCCAACTGGCAAACGTCATCACCGTGTCAGCAGGCGCCGCGCTGCTGGCCACAATACTCAAGGAGGTCGTCTGGTTTATGGTTCTCGCCGCAATGAAAATCAAGGAATGGAAAGAACAAGCCCGGTAGGAGGAACGCGAGAATCAACGCCAGCGCGAAGACCAGGTCTACGCCAGGTTCGGCGTCGATGTGAACGGCGTCCTCATGCTCCCGCGTACCCCCGAAGTTCAGCGGTTCCTGGCCGGTGAGGCCGACGAGTTGCGCCGCCGCTCTCCCACCGGCCCGCCTCGGTTCGTCGCTGGGCCAATCGGCCTGAGCCACGCACTTCGCGCCGGCTTCGCCACTGCCATCCTTCCTGTATAATGACGCCAACCGACACCCGCCATCCTTCGCACGCTCAGGAGAGGCGCAATGCCAGTAGTCCAGCGTCCCTACGTTCCCCCCGAAGACCAGACCCCTAACGAGGAAACCTACGCCCGGCCCGGGGACACCCAGGCTCAGGCCGATGAACCCGGTTCCCTCGACCCCATCACATTCTACGCAGACTCCATGCACATCTTCAGCAGCCTTTATTCTGCCGTGCTGTTCTTCGGCGAGCAGATGGAGGAGCGCGAACCCATCCTCCGCGCCCGCATCAAGGTCAGCCCCCAGATGCTCAAGGCCATCGCTCTGCTCACCGCAAAGCACGTCCGCGAGTATGAGGACGCCGTAGGTCCGATCACCCTGCCCGAGCAGGTCTACGCCGCCTGGGAACTCGACACCGACGGGAGCCACAACCATGCCGGCTGACGACCCCGCCGAGGCCGCCGGCACACCCGAGGACCGCCTGCTGGCCGAGGACCTGGCGCTGCCCGTTGTTGTGCAGCCGGGGGTCGACTACGCCACGCCTCCCGACTGGATCTGGCGCGACGTCGATTCCACCCAGCCCAACTCCGCTGTCTTTCACATCAGCCACTCGGAAGTCACCCCCGTATTGGTCGACTCCCTGGGCCCCGAGGACTGCGCGCCCGACGCCAACGTCACCATCAAGAACGGAATCCCCATCATCATCCTCGACAGCTTGGACAAGTATTGGGCCGGAGAGGCCAAGCAGCACCTGCCCCTCAATGGTATCCGCGTCCCCGTCGAGGCCGATACCGTGGCCGAGGCCAAACGCGCCCTCGCCACCGACCTGGCCGCCCAGTTCCGCCTCCTGCTGATGCTCCGTTCCTCTCGCCAGCACCAGCTCGCGCCCCCGCTGGAAGAAAACCTCAGGATGCTCAACGAGCTCATCGAGCCGCGCCGCAACTGATCCCCGATCCCGCTGGTTCACGGCTATGGCCAGTGGTTCGATTTCTCCCTCCCCCTCGAGGAAGAGGATCGGGGTGAGGGTGAAATGGTATGTTTCAGCAACTCCGCAAACATAGGGGGACGCACCACCCTGCCTACTCCTTCCCGGCGGGAGGGGACAACCAGGAGATCCTGCTTTGCATCCCCGCGAAAGCGGGAGCCCCGGGACTTCACACGCCATAGCCCCCGCTAGTTCCCCTGCATCAGCCCAGGCAATTCCTCGTCCGGCAACACAACTTCGCCGTACACCGTGGCGCCCCTGTGCCGCCACTCGTCGATCGTCGCACTGCTGCCCCAGCCAATGCTCCTCCACCCCGGCTCGTCCTGTTCGTTCAGCCAGGCCGCCGCGGCCGCCGCCTGCTCCGCGTCATCGAATTGTTGCAGGGCTCGAAATGTTGTGGTCGACCCATCCGCCAACTCGGCGTGAAAGGCAAAGATTCTGGAGACGTCTATCGGCCTGCCCTGCTCGTCAAAGCCCTCGCGGGGGAAGGCCTCCAGGAAATCGGATAGCCCCCAGTTCTCCACCATGGCCGCCAGTCCCTTCGGCAGTTGCTCCCCGTCATTGTGCCGGTCGATCATTTCCCGGATCGCGTCTGCGTCCGGGCTTGCCGCCAGCGTTTCCGAGTCCAGCACCGTCAGGTAAATCTCGGACTCGTATCCAGAACTCCTGGTCCTGACCAAGACATAAATTTCGATTTCCCGGTGAGTGTCAATGATGCTTACGGAGAGCCCACCACCTGACTCGGTGGACCTACGCAACGTATCGGATAGCCGGGAAAAGTCGCCCAGCAGAACGATTGCCCACTGGTAGGTGCGGAACGGGGACGAGAGGAGCAGAGCATCCGCGCCCACCGACACCAGCAGCTCCTCGGCGAACGGCAGCTCGTCCTGGCTCACAAAGTGGGCCAGTTGAAACTCAACATGCTCCATCAGGTCCGGCCTCTGCGACACCGTTTCCAGATTGATATAGGTGTAAATCGAGGAATCCGGCAACAGGGCCAGCACCGCCGCCGGATGCCCCGCCGGAACGTCTACAGTCGGCAACGGCGGAGACTCCGTCCGAGGCACCTCCGTCGGAGGGGCTGCGGTCGGCGCAACCGTAGACGGCGTTGTCGCGGTTGGGCTGGGCCCCGCCGCCACACCAGTCGGCTCAGCGGTTGCTGTGGCCTCCGCCGGTGCCACCGTGGGCGGCGCAACCGTCGCCGTTGCCGCTGGCCGCGCAGACCGTTCCGTCCCCTCCGTCGGCACAGGCTCCGTCGCCACAGCCGTGGGCGCCAGCGTCGCCTCAGTCGCGGGTGCCCCGGTGGTCGGTGACGTGGGGATCACAGTGGGCGGCGGCTCCGTCGGCCTGACCTCCGACCCACAGGCTGCGGCAAACACCACCAAGGCAATGGCAAACGGCCACGTCCGGGTCAATGCAATTTTGATCAGTCTGTTCAATTAGCCTCCACGGTTATTCACTGGTGCCCTCAGATATGGAACCAGGCTCCATCTTGATTCGGTCAATCCCACTCTATTAACTTGAGTGCCTCCTCGCCAGAGACGGTGGCCTCCGAGAATACATAGCTGCCTTTCTGCATCCATGCCCCGAGGCCCGCTGCTGGTTCATCCCTCAGACGGATGGCGCCTGCTGCTGCCTGCTCGTCGTTGGAGTACTGTCGGATCTCGCGCATAATGGCGGTTTCGTCCTCTCTAAAGTTGAGATGCGATATTTCAGCCTTGTACGTTCTTAAGGGCAGGCGGTGAACAAACAGATAATCCGGCCACCCCCAGTCGTCCAGCATAGACGCAAATGGTCTGGGCAGTTTGCCACCGTCCAGCAGTCGGTCGATCGTCTCCCTGGCTAGAATCAACTCCTCGGTAATAATCAGTAACTCTTGTTCCGGTGTCCCCAAGTACAGTTCTTGGTTTTGGATGTAGTCCAGATCTTCCACGACAGCAAAGATTTCTACGCCGCGGTATTCCTCAGCCAGCGTGGTAATGACGCTGCCACCAGTCTCACCGGCTGCTTGCCGCAGATGATGCTGAACGTCGGTGAAATCGCCCTGCAGCAGTTCTGTCCACCGAAATCTGGGTGCTGGGCCTACTCCGATAGTTACCGTCCCGATTCCCTCTATGAGAGGCAGCATAACATCGGGTACCCGCCTGTCAGATTCCACAAAGTCTAATAGCCCTTCCTCCACGATTTCCACAAACGTCGGGTTCCTCCTCATGGCGCCGGTGTTTGAATATGTGAAATATTCGGTCTCCCCAGGCAGGGCAGCAAGCAGCGCCGCCGGATGATCGCGTGCGATATCGACCTCGTCAGGCTCTGGCGTCGCGCTGGGGGAAGACTGTGTCCGAGTGGATTCGGGAGGCCGCACAGTCGCGGCGGCAATTGGTTCCGCCGGCCGGGCAACCGTCGTCGTCGTCGCGGTTGGGTGAGGCCCCGCTGCCACAACAGTCGCCTCAGCGGTTGCTGTAGCCTCCTCCGGTGCCACGGTCCGCGGCCCAATGGACGCGGATGCTGTGGGCTCCGGCGGGGCCTCCGTGGGCGGCGCAGCCGTCGGCCTTGCCGCTGGCCGCGGAGACCGTTCCGTCGCGTCCGTCGTCGAAGGCTCCGTCGGCACAGCCCTGGGCGCCAGCGTAGGTTCCGGAACTGGCTCCAACGTCGGTGTAGCCTCCGACCCGCACGCCACCAGCAGGGCCAGCAGCACGACCGCAGCGACCGGCGAGAGCCGCGCCACAAGAATCCTGATTACCCTGTCCAGATAACCTCCACGGGCAACCTGCATCAATTGCAGCACCTTGAGTTTGGCCCAAGCCCGCTCAGTTGCCCCATGTAAGGTCGCCTGTGAGGTCAATAGAGTCTTCGTCGGGCACGGTGATATGAGCGTAAACCGTCCCTCCTCTATGGGTCCACTGGCTGTGCATCACCCTTTTGCTGTATCCGATCGTCCTGTAGCGCGGGTCCGTCTGAGCCTGAAGCGAAGCGCGCCCTGGCCGATGATCTGGCGGCGCAATTCCGCCTGCTGATGATGCTCGGCAATTCCTCCCACCTGCACCACCTCGCCCCGCCGCCGCTGGAAAACCTGCCAAGGCTCAGCGAACTGCTGGAACCGCGCCGGGAGTGAGGGGTAGGGAGGCGGTCTAGTTGCCCTGCACCAAGGCAGGCACGTACTCGTCGGGCACTGTGGCTTCGCCGTAGACCGTTGAGCCATTGCTGCGCCACTGGTCAATCGTTGCGCTGCCGCCCCAACCTATATCCCGCCAGTGGGGTTCGGGCTACTCGTTCAGCCAGGCTACCGCTGCCTGTTCCTCATCGTCGTATTGCTGCAAAGCACGAAGGGTAGTGGCCGAGTCCTCTCCCAGCGTGGCGTGAAAGGCGTAGAACCTTGCCGCGTTGATTGGAGTCTCCTGGACGTTGATGCCACCGCCGTAGTCTTCCAGCACAATGGCTTGCAGAAAGTCTGAGAGTCCCCAATCCTCCACCATCACGGCTAGTGGCTGCGGAAGGTTGCCACCGTCAATCTGCCGGTCAATCATTTCCCGAACTGCTTCCAGGTCCGGACTGGTAGCCAGAGTTTCCTGGCTCGGCACCGCCAGATAGATTTCGGTTTCATCATCGGAACTGTGCGTCCTTACAAGGGAGTAAATGTCTATCCCACCGCGAGTATCAACTACACTCGCGGACAGACCAACACCGGACTCGGAGGCCTCCCTCAGAGCATTCCCAACCCGAGCGAAGTCGCCCCATAGAACGCAAGCTCATTCCCCGATTGAATAGGGGGTTGATAGAGCTAAAGCGCGAGTGCCGACAGAGACGAGCAGTTCCTCGGCAAAAAGAAGCTCGTCTGCGCCGACAAAACGATCCAGGGCAAACTCTATCTGCTCTTGGTAGGTTGGTCTCTGTGCTGCCGCTTCGATGTTGATATAGGCATACAGCAAGGAACCGCCCGGCAGCATGGCGATGGGCGCCGCCGGGTGATCTGGCGGAATTTCGACGAGCCCCAACTTGGGAATCTCGGACAGCAGAGGCTCCGTCGGCGTCACCGTAGGTGCAGGCGTTGCGGTTGCGGGACGATGTGTTGCTGCAACCGTGGCGGTCGGCGCAGGAGTAGCTGTGGGTGGCGGTGCTTTCGGAGTGACGGTGGGCTGCTGCTGAGTTGCAGCAGGAGGCGGTGCGGTTAGCGTCGCTGGAGGCCCACAGGCCGCGATTGCAGCGAGCAGGGCTATCCAGAACAGCAAGGGTACTAATTTCACTCCATCGCCAGCCGCGCTCGCACCGCCTCCACCACCTCCGCCAGCGGCACCGTCTCCGCCTCGGCCTCCTCCCGGCCCCTGACCTCCACCACGCCGTTGTTCAGATTCCGCGGACTGATCACCAGCCGCACTGGTAGGCCGATGAGGTCCGCGTCGTTGAACTTCACCCCCGCCGCCTGGTCCACCCGGTCGTCGTACAGCGTCTCGATCCCCGCCGAATTCAGCTGGCCATAGAGCTCCTCGCCCGCCCCGGCCACATCCTCGTTGGACAGGTTCAGCCCCACCAGGTGCGCCTGGTAGGGAGCGATCGGGTGGGGAAACACGATGCCCCGCTCGTCGTGGTTCTGCTCGATGGCCGCCGCCAGCAGCCGCCCCACTCCGATGCCGTAGCAGCCCATCGTGATCGGCAGGTTGCGTCCCTCGGCGTCTACGTAGTTCGCCCCCAGCGTCTCGCTGAAGAACGTGCCCAGCTTGAAAATGTGCCCTACTTCCACGCCTCGCGTGGCCTCCAGCGGGTGCCCGCACTTCCCGCACAGCTGGCCGGGCTGCGCCAGCGCGATGTCCGTCAGCAGGTCCACCTCGAAGTCCCGGGGGTAGTTGGCACCGGTCATGTGCGTGTCGGGCTTGTTGGCTCCCACCACGAAGTTGTTGCCGCTCTCGATTGAAGGATCGGCCACCTTGCGGATACCAGTGATGCCAACTGCCGACGCGCTTCCTGCCACCAGCCCGGCGGCCCGCACCTCCTCGTCCTCGGCGAATCGCAGCTCGTCGCAGTGCAGCGCGTTCTTCAGCTTGACCTCGTTCACCTCGAGGTCCCCGCGAATCGTGACAAACACCGGCTCCCCGTCGGCCATGTAGAACACCGCCTTGAGCGTTTTAGACTCCGGCACGCCCACGAACTCGGCCAGACCGGCGATGGTCTTGACGCCCGGCGTGGCAACGTCCGCCAGCGGCTCCTCAGCCTCCCGCTCGACGGACGGATAGATCCCCTGCGCCTTCTCAGCGTTGGCCACGTAGTCGCAGTGGGAACAGGTGATAACGGTGTCCTCGCCCGTCTCCGTGGGCAGCAGGAACTCGTGCGAGTCTTTTCCGCCGATGGCCCCGCTGTCTGCCTCCGCCATCAGCACTGGCAGCCCGCAGCGCCGGAACACGTTGCGGTAGGCCTGCGCCATGTCCTGGTAGGTGTCGTCTAGGCTGGCGTCGTCCGCGTTGAAGCTGTAGGCGTCCTTCATGTCGAACTCGCGCACCCGGATCAGCCCGGCCCGCGGACGCGGTTCGTCCCGGAACTTGGTCTGGATCTGGTACAGCAGCTGCGGCAGGTCGCGATAGCTCTGCACGTTGCTCTTCACCACGTTGGTGATTACCTCCTCGTGCGTCGGAGCCATCACCATCGCCCGTCCGCTCCGGTCCTGCAGCGAGAACAGGTTCTCCCCGAACGCGGCCCGTCGCCCGGTCTGCTCCCACAGATCCATCGGTTGCAGCGCAGGAAGCATAAGTTCCTGGCCGCCCGCAGCGTCCATCTCCTCGCGGATGATGTTCTCGATCTTCTTGAGCGACCGCCAAGCCAGCGGGAGATATGAATACACTCCCGCGGCCACCTGCTGGATTAGCCCGGCCCGCAGCATGAGGCGGTGACTGGATGTTTCCGCCTCGGACGGGTCTGAGCGCAGCGTCCTGCTGAGCATTCTCGTAAACTTCATAACTAGTAGTCCATCAGTGTTGAATTAAGGGATAGAGGGACTTGAGCTTGATGCGCGCGTCCTGGGTGGTGAAACGCCAGTTGGCCCGAATTGCGTCGTGGTTCCGCTGCCCTTGCCAAGCCTTGGTTTCCTGCTTCAATGTCTGCTGGTCCGGTATCCGGCGGTCCAGACACTGGCGCGCCAGCACTCCCAGTTCTATCTCGGCCATGTTCAGCCAACTGCCGTGCTTGGGCGTGTAGTGGATTTCCAGCTTTTCGGCAATGCGTCTCGCCTCTGCAGGCTCGAAGGCCTCGTACAGGGACGAGAGGCGGTGGGTGTTCAGATTGTCCATCACCAAGACTATCCGGCCTTTGTCCGGGTAGTCCACATCCACCAGTTGTCGCACCACCCGGGCCCAGTCAGCCTTGGTTCGCTGGTCCGTCACCTCCACCCGCCGCCACCCCTCCAAGGGCGCGAACAGCATGAACAGGTTGCTCACCCCGTTGCGCTCGTATTCGTAATCGTAGGCCATGGCAGTCCCCGGACGCGGCGGCAAGGGGCTGCGGGTCTCCCTCACCTGTTGCTTGCTGGTCTCGTCCAGGCACACCAGCACCTCGTTGTCCTCGAACTGACGGTGATACACCTCCAGCACGTCCTCCATGGCACAGACGAACTCGGCATTGGCCTTGGGCGGGATGCACCAGCACTCCTTCAGCCAAGGCTTGAGTTCGTTTTTTTCAGCGTTTGGCGCACCGTCTCGGGGCTGATGCTGTCCACTATCTCACATTGCACCAGCCGGTCAGCCAGCAGTTGCAGCGTCCAACCGGCACGGCCCTCCGGCGGTTCGCTACAAGCGAGGTGAGTCAGGTGGGCCTCTCCTTGGCCGTCCAGCTTCCTCGGGCGGCGGTTGACCTGCTCCCTGCGTCCCAAGGCTGCCTCCACTCCCTCCTCAACACAGCGGCGGCGCACCCGTCCCACCGTGGCGTCCCCCACCCTCAGGACCCGGGCTATTTCCTCGTCCTTCATCGCCCCGCGCTCTTGATTTTCATCGCTGAGCAGCATAATGCGGGCGTGGGTCTGTTTATATGCTGCCGTCCGTCCCCGGGACACCAGTCCCTTCAGTTCCTGTTGCTCCTCTACACTCAGACTGACCCGGTACCTCTTCGCTGGCATCCCCATCCTCCCAACATCACCTTAGCTTTTGACGTGTCCCGGCAATACCACAGCTAATTATCTATCAATCCTACGCTGTTGCACTACTAGTGCCACCTGGAAGAAATTGAATTGACTGGACGAAAAGAAATTCCAGCCTACCCCAGCAGTAGCCCGCGGACAAGTTCCAGAAGCTTCTGGGCTCCATCAACGGGGAGTCGCAAAGCGTTAGTCCATTATAGTGCGGAAGCGTTTGCTATAATGCGCAGAAATGACGGGGATGTGCGCCGGAATGCTGCTGGACGACTTGTATCAGGTAATCGAAAAGCTCCGGGAGCGAATGGAAATCCATCAAGACAAGCTCAAGCAAAGCGAAGCGCTGACCCGTAACGCCTTAGTTGATCCGTTGTTGCGTGCCCTCGCCTGGGACACTGAAGACCCGGCGCTGACGATGCCGGAGTACAAACTGGGCAGCGGGTATGCAGACTACGCTTTGCTCAGCGGCGGCAAGCCCGTCATTGTGATCGAGGCCAAGAAGCTCGGCACACCTTTGTACAGCGCAGCGGAGCAAAGCGTCACTTATTGTGTCAACGATGGCATTGAGTACTTTGTCGCTACTGATGGCAGAAAGTGGGATGTGTACGAAACACACCGGCCGGTTCCCCTTGCGGACAAGAAGATCGTCAGTTTCGACATAACAGATTCCCCGGCTAATGTGTGTTTAGATGCCTTAGTCTTGTGGCGGCGCAGCGTCCAGAGCGGAATAGTTCGACAAGCGCATGCGCCGCTACTGGAGCCGCAGCCAGAA
This sequence comes from Dehalococcoidia bacterium, assembly GCA_965262865.1. Classification (GTDB taxonomy): domain Bacteria; phylum Chloroflexota; class Dehalococcoidia; order Lucifugimonadales; family UBA3495; genus VXOI01. The sequence continues at coordinate 1,401,003 of OZ253565.1, read as the reverse complement.
CCCTCTATTACAGTCAACCAACCTCAGTCAGCTTCAGCGCCCGTGGTATCCATTCCCTCTCTAACCATCCAACCGCACCAAGGCAAATGGCAATCGCTGGCGCAATGGCAACCGATTGGGGACAAACCGCCCCCGGAAATCCGTTTTCCCGACGGCTCAGCCACTGAAATTAAGTATTGGGCAGATATACCTACAGAAACCGTCCGTTGGCTGCTCAAAAATGGCAGACTGAATGAAGCTCAGTTGCCAGTTAAAGTTGGCAAACGCTATATAGTTTCCGGTAGCCCAGTTCATTCGACAGGGGAGAATTTTAGGGTGTCCAGGCAGGCCGGGAAACTCTATGTCGAAGGCAATTACAACCGAGTTAGCAATGTAAAAAACGCGAACACAATCATACGAGAGACAGGGAAAGGAGTGACGCCGGAGCAATTCAGTGTCCGAATACCCGATTGAACGCTGCTTGTTTGCATTTCGGCGTAGGTTTGCGGAACAGCCCTGGTCTAATCGACAGTTGCCGGTTCCGCCTCCACCTCTTCCATCAGCGCCGTCAGCATATCCGCCTCCGGCACCACCCGCACCTTCTCCCCCTTGCGGAAGATCACCGCGCGGCCCGCTCCCGCGGCGATGCCAACGTCGGCGTCCTTGGCCTCGCCCGGCCCGTTGACCTCGCAGCCCATCACAGCCACCTTGATATTGCGGTTGCTCTTGCGCAGCAGCGCGTCCACGTCGTTGGCCAGCTTGCGCACGTCAACGTCCGCCCGGCCGCAGCTCGGACAGGCCACCAGCACCGCGCCCTTGCTCCGAAGGTTCAACGACTTTAGGATCTCGTATCCCGCGATCACCTCGTCCACCGAATCGTCGCTCAGCGAAACGCGAATGGTGTCGCCAATGCCCTGGTATAGCAGTACGCCCAGACCCACCGAGGTGCGGATCGACCCCGAGGTCTTGGTTCCCGCCTCGGTGATGCCCAGGTGCAGCGGGTAGGGCACCATCTCGGCCAGCCGGGAGTACGCCTCAACCGTCGTCGGAACGTCGAACGCCTTCATCGAGATCTTGATCTGGTCGAAGTCCTGCTCCTCCAGCAGGCTGATCTCCCACAGCGCCGTCGCCACCATGTGGTCCACTGCGCTGTAGTCGCCCTCGTTGGCCTCCCCGGCCTTGGGCAGCTTGTTCACTAGGTCCATGTGGCGCGAGAATCCCCGCGTCCGCCCGATGCCGCCCACCGGAGGCAGGCTGCCGAAGTTGACCCCTATGCGGATCGGCACGTTCTGTGCCTTGGCCGCCGTCGCCACTTCCCGCACCTGGTCCTCGTTGCGAAGGTTGCCGGGGTTCAGCCTCAGGCAGTCCACCCCGCCCTCTAGGCATTTCAGCGCCAACTGGTAGTGGAAGTGAATGTCTGCGATGAGCGGGATGTTGATCTGCTTCTTGATCTCGCCCATGGCGATGGCCGCTTCCATGTCCGGAACGGCGGAGCGAATGATGTCGCAGCCCGCCTCCTCCAGCTCGTGGATCTGCCGCACCGTGGCTGCCACGTCGCGGGTGTCTGTCTTGGTCATTGACTGCACGGTGATCTCGGCATCACCGCCAACCTTGACCCCGCCGACGTAGACCGGTTTCGTTGGCCGTCGCTTGATCATCTCAACTCGCTCCAACTGCCTGAAACGGCCAGCCCAACCTACCTAGCCAGCCAATGTAAAGCTCGCGGCCATGTTACACGAAACAGGGTGCGCATTCCAGCGTACACCACCAGACCTCAGGATGATTGCAAAGTCAGGAGACTTGGCCGCGGAGGCGGGCGATGGTCTGGGTTGGGCGGAAGGCACAGGTCTTGGCTCGCAGGGGCATGGACATCTGGAGGGGAAACCATCCCTCCAGGCGCAGGGCGTTGAGCGCTGTGTTGACCAGGCTGGCGTATACCTCGCCCAGACCCGGACGGCGCAGCGTGTGGACGTCCTCGTCCCAACTGCGGTCTTTAACGTGATGCAGGCTGTTCTCAACGCTCCAGTGGTTGCGGATCACTTGAAGGAGTTCTTTGGGTGCGCAGCGATGGGAACTCAGGCTGGTCAGCAGATACCAGCGCTCCCGGCTCACCTCCCCGGTGGCTATGTCCACCCTCTCCTTCTCCAACATCACACCCTGCCTCACTCCTGGAAAGCCCAACTCATCCCGGATATAGCCGGCCAATGCCTCATCGGTCCAGATGCGCCGTTTCTCGATCACGCCCGCTTTTTTTCCACGCTCTGCGCCTCGGGCTCCACCGGTCCCTCCCCAGCAAATCCCTCTGCCAATGCCGCCAGCACCTGGGGTTGGTTCCCCTTAATGCGCACCAGGTAGTCCCGTCCGTGGCTCACGATGGCCTGGCACAGGTCCCGCTCCGCATAGAGAGCGTCCATGGTCAGCAGCCTCAGGCCGGGATAGCGCTCGAACAGTTGCCCCAGCTGTTCCCGCAACACCCCGGGTTCGTACCGTTTCTCCGATGCCGGCCACTGGGCCAGGCACAGCTTCAGGTCATGGGCCAGTACGTTCACCATCACCAGAGGATTGCCGCTTACGTCCTCGGACTGCTTGGCCCATTTGCCGTCCACCGAGGCGTGCACCTCCTGGTCCGCCACCACCTGGGCCACCCATCCCGCTAGGGCGCCCTGCAGCTGCTCATAAGGGACCCCGGCCAGGGTGCGGGAGATGGTGGTGGCGTGGGGCGGATGGTCCCGCACAAAGCCCAACGGCTCCCTCAGCACCGGCCAGTGCATCTTGGCGAAGAGGGCGATGTGGGCCATGGTGGTCTGACCACAAACCAAGCCCAGCAGGGTCAGTCGGAGGATGGCCTGAAAGGGATGCCGGACTCCCCTGGCCCTCCTGGGATCCGGCACCAGTTCCAAACATCCGAACAGAGATTCCGCCGCCTCCATATCCGCACACTCCCATATCTCACTTCCCTGTCTGTATAAACTTCCCTCCACCACTTTGCAATCGTCCTGCACCAGACCTGGGACGATTGCCAAGTTTCCGTCACCCCCTTTAATTCTCCCGCTCCCCCTTTCTCTAATTCTCCCGCTCCCTTGAGGGAGAGGGTTGGGGTGAGGGTGAAAGTCTCAAATTCATTGGCGCTCCCTTGGCCAAACCACCTCGAACGAAACTCGTCCAGATGACATTGCCGCTTGCCAAGCCGTGTGGTACTTCCATACAATAGACTCATATGTTCTATCATTGGTTCTGAATGCCTGTCCAGCCTGTCGTTGTCCAGCGAAAATGTCCGCCTAAGTGCTCAGGGAAAATGTCCGTTGGTATGGTGCTGAGTTACTGATTGGGTAGTCAGTCTGGGAGTCCGGTTGATGGGGGGAGCTGGCAAGTCGACGTACTTCCTGACCGTGTTTCTGGAAATACCCAGTTGCTTGGCGATACCCCTCAGGGAGACACCCTGCAGCCTGGCGTGGTGGACAGCTTTCCACAGGGCCTGCTTGCGCGGCGTTGCCTGCTTGGGTGGCGGAGTGTAAGAGGTGGGGCCGTTCTCATCATTCATCGGTTGGTCGACGGGTGCTTCCAAAGCGGCCAGGCGCTGCAGTTGCAACCTGGTGAGACCATGCTGGCTCAGGTTCCTGACCACCTGGGCCAGTTCGGGAGTAGGAGCCAGTGCTCCCTGGGCGGCCCGCAGCGCTCCCGCCTTGGGCGGAGCTTCCTGGTGGGTGATCGCTTTCCCCTCGTGCTGCACCATGAGCTGTCCGTCGCTCTGCTCCAGCACCTCCACCTTGACACCGGCATAGCTGGGCCGGTTCTGGGCTGGAAGCAGCTGCAGGGTGCGCAACTGGTATTTGACGGTGTTGTCCCTGGCCACCTGGCGCAGGTGTTTGAAGCAGAGGATCCGTTCCAGATGCAGGGAGGATGACAAGGAACGATAGGCGGCCGGGGACTGCTGGGCAGGCACTCGGAACTGGTTGTTGAAGCGGGGCAGGAAGTCCCGCAGCACGGCGTTGGCCTGGTCGATGGTGGCGGCTCCCGCCAACCTGAGTTCGCTGACCAGCCGGTCCTGGAAGGTGCCGTTCATGCGTTCCACGCGTCCCTTGGCCTGTGGCGAGCGGGCAAAGATCTGTTCGATGCCCAGTTCCCCCATGGCCCGGGTGAACTGGGTTGGGCCCACCGGTTGGGGGATATGCCTGGGCTTGCCGTTGAACTTGAAGACCCCGTGGCGATCACCGTAGAGAGCCAGGGGGATGCCGTAGCGCCGGATTACCCCATCCATCAGCAGGAAGTAGCCCCGAGTGTCCTCCTTGGGTCGGAAGAGAGCATTGGCCACCGTGCCGGTGGCGTCGTCCACTGCCAGCAGCAATACGAATCTGGGCCCTCTGTCCTCCAGCCAGCGATGATGGCTGCCGTCGATCTGCAGCAGCATGCCCTCCTGGGGCATACGCTCCCGGCGTACACGATGCTTGGGGGGACGATGGCGCCTGGCACTGTTCAGGCCGTGGCGGTTGAGCAGACGGCTTACCGTCTGCCGGCTCAGCTGAATGCCCTCCCGCTCTGCCAGGACCTCGGTCAGGTGGCTGTGGTTGAAGCCGACGTATTTCTCGCTGGCCAGGATGACCGTGGTGGCAGCGACATCCTCGGGGACCGAGTTGCGGGGCTTGCGGCCCCGGTTGCCGTGGACCAGTGCGGCGGCCCCATCCCTCCGGTAGGCCGCCAGGATTCGCCGGACCTGGCGTTCACTTACCCCTAGAATTTCGGCCGCCTGAGCCCTGGGAAGTTGATATTCCATCACGCTGTTGAGCACCTGGAGTCTTGCCTGTTCTCGTTGGTTCAATGTCACGTCCTTCATAGACGGACATTTTCCCTGAGCAATTTACGCGGACGTTATCGTAGAGCAATGACATCCAAACTACCCTGTATCTGACCCGGGTTTTGGCCCGGGTTCTGACCCGGGTGCCGGCTCAGAGCCGCACGCACCCAACCTGCTGGGACGGAGAAAAACGGGGATGGGACAAAATGGAACCAAATGGGACGGTAATCAGAAAAACCTCTGTCTACGGCAGCGCCGCAGATAGGAATGACCGTGAATTCGGGGTGAAAATGGGGCATAGTGGGAAAATATGGGAGGGCGCGGGAAAAATGGAGTACCATTTTCCCCACGAATTCACCGGATGCCCCATCACCTGCCAGCCCCTTTCCGACAGCCGTGACGTATCCCCTGTTTATGCGTGGAATCCAGACAACCAAATGCAAAAACCCTACTATGTATCCCCTCCCAATTTGACTCGGGTTCTGCAAAGGAGCCCGGCAATAACTGGAAATGAGCGGAAATGAACGGAAAACTAAATTTTTTCATTCGCACAGACGGTGGTTCGGCACCTTCCTTGCGGCTATATGTGCCGACGGTAATGTCGCTGCGTGTGAGGGCGTGTAACTGATTCCCTCTCACTTTGGGAGAGGGCTAGGGTCAGGGCGGATCCATACCAGGCAAAGTTCCCGCACCCCCTGTCATTCTCAGCGGGGCGAAGAATCTCAGCTATGCTGCCGAGACCAGTCGCTAACGCTCATGGTGGCATGTTGGGACTTTGCAGTCGTCCTGCACCGGACCCACGGCGATTGCAAAGCCGCTCGTTTCTCCAGTCCGTTGGTCCTGAGCTTGTCGAAGGACGGGCTGGGAGATTCCGCCCGTGGTTCGACTGGCTCACCTCCAACGGAATCTCAAGTACTTTGCAATTGTCCCGGCCCAGACCTGCCTGCCCTTCGTGATTCAACCGGCTAACAGCCCGTTACCCGCAAATCCGAACCATCTGTCTCCGCGTATTACTTTTATACCAGATATTAGGATAATGATTATGGTATTTACCAATAACATTCCAGGGCCGACCATCCTGCACCCCAGTCCCCCGTAGACCCCGGGTGGCGCGGCTTTCACCAGCGCCCACAAGCCGCATTTCGTCGGCCAACTCACCCGGTAACCCTAAGGCAGGCAACTCTTTCCCCTGCCCTCAGGAACGCCCCAGAGGGTTGCGGCGCTCATTGGAAATATTGGTATCACAATTACTAATAAATAATATCAACGGTGTCAGTAAATTAATTGGGAGGAATGGATCATGGTTGCTATACAGAGACATCTTACAAATTTGGGAGTCGGTCGCGCCCGTAGGTTAAGCTTTGTCACCCTTCTTGCAGTGGTGTCGCTTGCCGTCGCGTTCGGCACCATCATACCGCCTCCCGGTACTGCCCACGCGGAGAGCAGCGAGCCATGGCTCTACATGGAATGCATTGAGAATCCAGTGGAAGAAGGCGACGACTTCAGGCTGGTAGTGCGCAAAAAGTATAAAGATCACACCGCGCCCTACAAAAAGATTAGAGTCTTCTGGTACACAGAGGCACAGACCGCTGACGAGTCCGACTACGAGTACATGTATGCCGAAGGCCAGGCCAGCAACGGCCATCAGTCGAAGAATGGCAAGATGGGCCGGAACTTTCATACCCTGGAGGACATAATCCCTGAGCCCGACGAGACCTACTTGTTGAAATTCAACAACTCCAATGACGACGGGGACGACGCCGAGTGCACCATCACCATCAAGGACGACGACGGCGTCGGGATCTACGACCTTGAGATTAGGTCCATCCCGCGCGAAATCCCGGTGAGCGATGTGGGTGACGAGACCATGCTCGCATACACCACTGGCGACAGGATCCTTGTCACCGCGAAGTTCACCCATCCGGTGACCAGCAAGAACCCGGAGATGGGGGAGCAGACCGACTACGCCGGGCTGTACCTGCAGATCGGCGAGAACCGCAGGGTCGCCCACGTCGTGCGGGGTGACGGCACCGACAACATAGTCTTCGGCTACACCGTCCAGGCCGATGACGAAGACCTCAACGGCATCAGCGTCGAAAACGGCTGGGCCGGCACCGGCCTCTACTACAACGAAGATACCCGCGACAGCGGACTCTGGCCCGTCAACCCCGACGACGGCAGGCTGAACCGCGTGTTCTACGGCCTCGAAGATGACCCGGAGCACCTGGTGGCCCAGGTCGTCGTTGAAGAGCCGACCATCACTCCGCCCGTCGAAGATCCGCTCATTGAGGAACCTTCGATTGTCGAACCGGATCTGCCGGAATGGATTGATAACGCCGAAAACATCGAGCCAAACCTCCTCGGCAAGATTGACGGGGAGTTGACGGCAGAGGACGAAGGCAGAGACTGGTACGGCTTCGAAGCAACAGGTGGAGAGGACTACTTCATCGAGCTTGTGAGCGCGTTGGATCTCGCAGGACCCGGCCCTGAGGCGCATTTCTTCATTCAGTATGTAGAAAACAAACTGATCGACCCCAGCATACTGGAAATCGTCAACGAAGAGGGTGAGCAGGTGATGGGCGAACATGACCAGGGCGGGTTCATCAACAACTGGGCCCGCGCCCATTTCACCTCCGAGCGCGACGGCACCTATTACATCGCCGTTGGCGCAGGGTCCAACGACCGCGGGGGCCTAGGCTTCTACACCCTCTCAGTCCGCGCCGACGACTACGCCGACGATTACAAGACGGCCCGGGATGTAACGCTGCACCCTGGAGAATCCATCACGGCCTGCATAGACTCGGACGTCTCACCAGACGATCCAGGGATTAACGCCTGGGACTGGTGGGAGACCCAAGAAGGTCACGCCCGGCCGCTGTACGGCCTGGAATCCCTGGACGACCGCGACTTTTTCAAGTTCGAAATCGCGGAAGAGGGGACCTACGAATTGTCAGTGACCGCAGCACCCGAGCCCGTCGGCATTTGGGCCACCTATCTTGAAAATGGGCATGACAGGCATCACTCTGAGCCTGACCCGGTCCCGTCCTTAGTTGACCAATACGAACCCGGCACCTACTTCGTGGAGATTGGCACTCCCTGGCAAAGCGCAGGCAATACTGGTCTCTACACAGTGAACCTGTTCCGGATCCAGAAAGATGCCGACTCCGCCGCATCGGACAGCAATGTCTCCTAGACATCTCCAGACGGAGGAACCAATCGGCAGCACAAACTATGGCCGGGGCCGACGCCGAGTCGGCTCCGGCTACCCTCCCAGGAACCTGCCGCCCTCGATCAGCCGCATGATGTCGTTGGCGCTGATGGCCACCACCCCAGCGACAATCACCGCCAGCCCCACCAGGTGGATAAGCCCCTCCTTCTCCGGCGAGATGCGCTTCCCGCGGCGCACCCACTCGATCACCACGAACACGATGCGCCCTCCGTCCAGCATCGGGAACGGCAGGATGTTGATGATCGCCAGGTTGATGCTCAGCAGTATGCCTACGCTCAGCCAGCCCACCAGCCCCCCGTTCCGGCTGACCTCTCCTGTCATCTGCGCGATCCCGATGGGCCCGGAAAGCTCCGGCGCCGCCCCCGCCGACACCATCCCGGTCACCGACTGCTTCAGTAGCAACAGCAGCTCCCACGTCCCCACGAAGCTGGCTGGCACCGCCTCCCAGAACGGCCGGGACCGGCGCACCTCCCGGCTGTCCACTAGCTCCACGGTCACCCCGGCCAGCCAGCGGCTGCTGTCCGCGTCGAAGCGGGGACGCAGCGCCATCGTCTCCTGCCGCCCGTCGCGCTCCACCAGTACGGTCATTTCCGACCCGCCGTTGAGGTTGATCTCTCGGGTCAGGTCCAGCCGGTTCTCCACCAGCTCCCCGTTTGCCTCCAGCAGCACGTCTCCCGGCAGAATCCCCGCCTCGGCCGCGCCGCTGTCCGGTCCCACATTCGTGACCGCCAGCCGCCCAAGCTCCACCTCCTGCGGCAGCATGAACAGGATGGTGAAGATCAGCAGCGGCAGCAGCGCGTTCATCAGCGACCCCGACGCCAGCACCACCACCCGCTCCCACGGCCGACGCGACGCCAGGCTCAGAGGAACCGTGGGGTTCGATTCACCCGCCAGCCGCACGAACCCTCCCAGCGGGATCACGTTCACCGAGTACAGCATGTCCGCCAGCTCGAAGGAGCCGTCCCCAACGGCGCGGACCTTGCCCTCGTGCCACAGCAGGTTGTCCACCGGATGATTGAAGTTGCCTTCCGGCTCGTCCTTTTCCCTGTTGCGGTGCAGCTCCACCTCGAACGCCACCAGGCCGCATCCCGCGTCCTCCAGCGAGCCCACCTTCACCCGCTGCCCGGGACGCAGGTCCTGCGGGCCCTCAAGTCCGACGAATCTCGTCTGCGGGTGCAGGATAACCGGCGTCCGCCCCGTGTATATGCCAAAGGCCCGCGGCGGGAATCCCACCCCGAATTCCAGCACCTTGACCCCGAAGGCCCGTGCCGTGGCGAAGTGCCCCAGCTCGTGCACCACCACGAGGATCAGCAGCAACGGGATTAGCGTACCTATTGCAAAAAGTACGGTTTCCATCTACGTAGCCTGGTGTTCCTCACACTTTGGTTCCTCTCCGAGGGGAGAGGTCGCATCATTTCTACCGTGATTCTCCCGCACCATGTCCGGCCAGCAACCGCAGCATCTCCGGGCTGATAACCTGGTTCGACGGCCGGTTGATGTCCTCTCGCTCGGCGTACTCGGTTCCGGGCGGCATCTGGGACAGAGCCCTGATCGCCCTGCGCGGTCCTTCGCTCATGGGCAGTTCCATCTGCTCCAGCCATTGCGGCAGCCCTATGCCGGTCTGGTCGATGGCCGCCAGCACCACCACGCCCGCGGCCTTGGCATCGCCCAGCGCGTCGTGCCTCTGGTACCTGTAGCCAAGTAGCCGACAGAGATTCTCCAGCCCGAATCCGCGCCTGGAAAATCCCTCCCAGGCCCGCCGCGCCACCATTGTCGAGTCCAGCCAGGAACAGCGCAGCCGTGGCGTCCGCAATCGGTCGAAGGCCTGTTCCAACGCCACCCGGTCAAACTGGCTGTGGCTCACCACGATCCTACCTTCCAGCGTCTCCCGGAGCCGGTCCAATACCTCCGGGAGCTTCGGCCAGCCCCGCACCGCCGCCCCTGTAATGCCGTGGATCGCCACGTTATCCCGGTTGAATCGCTCCACCGGGTCAACGTAGGTCATCCACTCATTGGTCAATGCTCCGGCACCGAATTCGGCGATTCCAATCTGGCAGATTGACCACGGGTTCGGATTGGCCGTCTCCAGGTCTATCGCAATGAAATCTGTCGCCATCGGGAGCAAGCCACAACTCCGCACTAAATTGACCGCCCAAGATCAGAGAACCGCATATCCCCCGTCGAACCGACGCTGGAAATAAGATTGGGCCGATTCTTATCGATATTTGTTAGCGCCGCTGTGCAAGTCGCCTCGAGAAGCGTCCCCAATATCCGCCTCTTGGTGAGCCGGAACCCGCCTGGGCCCCGTTCGCTCGTGGCTTCTCATCATCGACATCACTCGCGCCCGGTACGATAGGTTTCCCGCCTGATCCCGCGCTCCATTTGCTCAGGAAATCAGCCTTGGCGCGAATGCAAAGCTGCGGTCCCTCGCCCACCGCCTTTTTAACCTGATGCAGCCACTGGTCCAATCCCATATCCGTCTGTTCCACGGCTGCCAACACAACTACCCCCGCTGCCTTGGCGTCGGCCAGCGCATCGTGGTGTTGATAGCGGTAGCCCAATATCCGGCACAGATTCGCCAGCCCGTATCCCCCGTCTTCTCGCAGGCCCCGCCATGCCCGCCGCGCAATCATGGCGGAATCCAGCCAATGGCAGTCCGGACCGGCAATCCCGTGCCCCTCAAAGGCCTTACCGAGAGCAACCCGGTCAAAGGAGGTATGGCTTATCACGATTTCCCCATTCAGCATCTCCCGGAGATTCCCCGCCACTTCCGGCAGATCGGGGGAACTGCGAACTTTCGCCGCCGTGATGCCGTGGATGCCCACGTTCACCGGATCGAAACGGTCCCGCGGGTTGACGTAAGACGTCCATTCCCGGTCGGGCGTGTCGTGGCGAAAGCGGACCAGTCCTATCTGGCAAATGGAGCGGGCGTCTGAGTTGGCCGTCTCTAGGTCTATTGCGATGAAGTCTGTCGCCATCCCCGCCACCCCGTTACCGGTTCCTGCCACAATTCGGATGCGGCAACCAGAATCACCCTCCGGCCAATTCTGCCGCGCGCGCCGAGGCCCACCCGTCCGCCTGCAGGATCTCCTCGGCCGTCTCGCCGGGCAGCGACTCGTGCTCCGACAGCGTCTGCTCCACCAGTCGGTGTATTCCCCCGTAGCTGATCTTTCCGTCGAGGAACGCCTGCACCGCCACCTCGTCTGCGGCGCTCAGCACCGCCGGGTAGGTGCCCCCCCTCCCCGCCGCCTCGATGGCCAGAGAGAAGCAGGGGTAGCGTTTCGGCTCCAGCGGGTCGAAGTTCAGGCTGTGCGAAATCGACGTGTCCAGCCGCGGGATCATGGAGTTGGGCAGCCGCTGAGGATAAAAGAGCGCGTACTGGATGGGCAGACGCATGTCCGGCGGCCCCAGTTGCGCCTTCACCGAACCGTCCGCGAATTCCACCATGGAGTGGATGGTGCTCTGCGGATGCACCACTACCTCGATCCGCTCCCACGGCACGCTGAACAGCCAGTGCGTCTCGATCACCTCGAAGGCCTTGTTCATCAGCGTCGCAGAGTCGATCGTGATCTTCTGCCCCATCTTCCAGGTGGGGTGCCGCAGCGCCTGCTCCGGTGTGACGTTCTCGATCTCCTCCAGCGGCGTCGTGCGGAAGGGACCGCCCGACGCGGTTATCAGCAGTCGCAGGATCTCGTTGTCCTCCCCCTGCAGGCACTGCCAGATGGCGCTCGGCTCGCTGTCCACCGGCAACACCTGCCCGCCGTAACGCGCCTCGTAGTCCTTGATCAGCTTCCCCGCCATGACGATGGGTTCCTTGTTCGACAGCGCAACCTGCTTCCCCGCCGCCAGTGCGCTCAGGGTGGGGACCAGGCCCACGCTGCCCATCAGCGCCACCATTACCTGGCTCACATTTGGCAGGGCGACCATTTCTTCCATCGGAGTGTAGGCTGTACTGGAAAACTCGCTCGGCCCAGCCGCCGCGCTCCACACGTGGGCAGGCTGGAACTCCTCCACCTGTTCCTTCAGCAGCGCGGTGTTGGTGCCTGCCGCCAGTCCCACCACGACGAATTCGTCAGGGAAGGCTCGGACTATGTCCAGCGTCTGTCGCCCTATGGAGCCCGTCGACCCCAGAACTACGATCTTTCTCATAGCCCGAATCCCATCGCCACCAGATAATATACGGCGGGCAGGGTGAAGAGCATGCTGTCTATCCGGTCCAGTAGACCGCCGTGTCCGGGCATTATACTACCAGAATCCTTCACGTCGGCCTGTCGCTTCAGGAACGACTCGAAAAAGTCCCCTGCCTGGGCTGCCACAGCCACTGCCACCGCGGCCACCGCGTGCTGCCAGGGCGCAACTCCCAGATCGAACAGGGCACCGACGACCATCATCGCCAGCACCGAGGCGGCCACCCCTCCGGCGGCTCCCTCCCACGTCTTGTTCGGACTCAGCGTGGGGGTCATCTGGTGCCGCCCGATCACTCGCCCTACCGCGTACGCCCCCGTGTCACTCGCCGACGTTCCGGCCAGGGTGAATAGCAGCCAGTTCCGCCCCACGTTGTCCGCTCCCTCGATTCCGGACGACAGATCGTAGATGGCAAGACCGTGCCCAAGGAGGAAGCCAACGTACACCGGCCCCAGCAGCAGAAACAGAAAGGCGCTTACTGGCCGGCCACCCTCGTAGGCGGCAATGAACCAAAGGGCTGCGGCAAAGGCAAAGATCGCCAGGACGATACCAGATGCGGTTAGATAGTCTGTGCTCCCCCAGGCCGCCTCAGCCGCTAGCAGCAGCGCGAGCACCGCCAAGACCCCCAGGGCCAAGGGCATGCGACCGACTCCGGTTGGAGAAAGGCGGTAGGCCTCCAAGATGGCGATCGTACCGCCAACAAGGGCCAGGATGGTCAGCAGCGGCGGCCCAAACAATACGGATGCCACAGCGACTGCCGCCACACCCGCGCCCGACACCACCCGGAAAACCAGTTGGCGCGGCATTTTCAGGTCTCTGTTTCGGCTACCTTGCCGTAGCGCCGCTGACGGGTGCGATATGTTTCAAGCGCCTGCTCAAGTTCGGCGGGCTGAAGGTCCGGCCAGAGGGTGCAGGTGTGATAGAACTCGCTGTAAGCCGACTGCCAAAGCAGGAAGTTGCTGATGCGCTGTTCGCCCCCCGTGCGGATGATCAGGTCCGGGTCGGGGCAGTGGGCGGTGAACAGGTAGCGGCTGAAGGTCTCCTCGTCCACTTGATCGGGTGCCAGACCGTCCCGGACGATTCGCCGCACCGCTCTCAGGATCTCGTCCCTCCCGCCATAGTCGAAAGCCACATTCAGTGTGATGCCGGTGTTGTCCTGGGTCAGTGCCTGCGCCTTTTCGATGGCGCCACGCAAGGCGGGATTCAGGTTCCCGGTCTTTCCCACGTGTACGATACGAATGTTGCGCTCGTGCAATTCACGGGTCTGCACCTCTACGGCATCCGCGAAGATGCTCATCAACCCGTCCACCTCGTTCTGCGGACGGCCCCAGTTCTCCGTGGAAAATGCGTAAATCGTCGCGAATTTCACGCCACGGGAACTTAGTGTTTCCAGCAGAATCTGGATGCGCTCCACCCCTGCCCGGTGACCCTCCAGACGCGGTAGACCCCGCTGCTGGGCCCAACGGCCATTGCCGTCCATTATGAACGCCACATGAAAGGGCCCTCGACCCCCTCCGGCCAGGACCTGCGGCCCACCCTCGTCCCCTGCGCTCAACCTGCTCCGTTCCGCTTCGCCCCTCTCCGCCGAGGCCGACACAGACTCGGGCTAGACCTGGAGGATCTCCGTCTCTTTGGCGGATGCGGTCTCGTCTATCTGCTTGGAATGGCCGTCGGTCACCTTCTGCAACTGGTCCTGTGCCCGGCGGTTCTCGTCCTGCGAGATGGCCTTGTCCTTCTCCATCTTGCGCAGGGTTTCCAGGCCGTCACGCCGTACGTTCCGCAGCGACACCTTGCCGTCCTCCGCCTTCCGGCGAAGCAGCTTGACCATCTCCTGTCGGCGCTCATTGGTCAGGGCAGGGATCGGCACCGTGATCACGTTGCCGTCATTGGAAGGGTTGAACCCCATCTCCGAGCGCTGTAGGCTCTTTTCGATTTCCCGCATCGATCCCTTGTCCCACGGCTGCACCACTATCGCACGGGCGTCCGGAGCGGATATTGACGCGATCTGCTTGAGCGGAGTCGCCGATCCGTAATAGTCGACCGAAACATTCTCGATGAGTGAGGGGGTGGCCCGGCCTGTCCGCAACTGGGCCAGATCACGTTTGAAAGCGTCCAGCGAGCGGTCCATCCTGGAGTCTATGTCGCTCAGTACCTGCTCCGCGGTTAATTCCGCATCATCGTCATTCGCGGGCATGGTTACTCCCTCCACCTATGGTTGTTCCTACGTGGTCTCCGTTCAGTATACATCCCACGTTGCCCGGCTTGAACACGTCGAAGACAACTATGGGCATGCTGTTTTCCCGGCACAGCGTCAACGCTGTTGCGTCCATCACCCCCAGCTTACGGTCCAGTATATCCTCGTAGTCCATCCGGTCAAAACGCACCGCCGATGGGTTCACCCGGGGATCGTCATCGTAGACCCCGTCCACCAGGAACTTGGCCATCAGCAACACATCCGCCTCTATTTCCAGCGCTCGCAGCGCCGAGGCCGTGTCCGTGCTCATGTATGGATGCCCCGTGCCGGCGGCAAAGATCACCACCCGTCCTTTTTCCAAGTGGCGCACCGCCCGGCGCCTGATGTACGGCTCGGCGATCGCCTGCATCTGCAGGGCGCTCTGCGTCCGGGTGTCGATGCCTCGGTCCTCCAGCGCCACCTGCAGCACCAGCGCGTTGATCACCGTCGCCAGCATGCCGGCATAATCCGCGGTCGCCCGCTCCATGCCCCACTTTTCGGCTTCTCCACCGCGCCAGATGTTGCCGCCCCCGATCACTATAGCAACCTGTACGCCTAGGTCGTGGGCGTCCCCAACCTGGCTGGCCAGGTACTTGACCGTCTCGGGGTCAATGCCGCCGCTGGCGGAGCCTTTGAGAGACTCGCCGCTTATTTTCAGCAGGGCCCGGCGGTAACTTGGCTGGGCCGAAGTTGGGGATGGAGAGTCAGCCATCTTGCCGGTTCAGCTACTCGCCCACTGCCAGGCGCTGAAACCGGATCACCTTGACGTTTTCACCCGTCTTGGCAGCCAGTTCTCTCACAAGCTCTCCCACCGATGCCGACCCGTTCTTGATGAACGGTTGCGACAGCAGCGCCACCTGCGCCGCGGGTCTTTCGTCGCCCTCCTCCATGTCCTCCCGGTCCAGGTACACCGGCGCCATCGCCGCCACCTGCATGGCGATGTCATGGGCCATCTCTTTGAACTCGTCCATTCGCGCTACGAAATCGCTCTCGCATCCCAGTTCAACAATGGCTCCAACGCGCCCGCCGGTGTGGATGTAAGACTCGATCACCCCCTCGTTGGTCGCGCGGCCCACCCGCTTGGCGGTGTCGGCCAACCCCTTGTTCCGCAGCGCCTCCGCCGCCTTCTCCAGGTTGCCATCGGCGCCCTCCAAGGCCTGCTTGCAGTCCATAATTCCGGCGCCGGTCTGGTCGCGCAGGGTGCGTATCAGTTCAGTGCTGACAGCCAACGGTCTACTCCTTAAAACTCGTTAGTATCATTTGTGTGGATCTGGCTGTAACCAACCGGTGAATGGTTCCCTGTCGTCGGCCGGTCCACCCTCTGCAGCCCCAGCAGGCGCCCCAGCCTGATCCGGTCGTCGTTGTCCCGGACTGTGAAGTTCCTTGGCAACAAATTCCGGATCGTTTCCAATCCGTCGATCAGATTTTCAACATCCTCAAGCGCGTACCGAAAAGACAGCTCGCTCCGGTCATTTTCGTGGAAATCCCGGTGCACGTATTACGTGCGCACAAGGTAGCGGTCGAATTCCTCCGCCCTGTCGAACTATCTTCCCAGATGCTCCCCGATGTGCTCCCCGATGTCGAAAATATCCGGATGCCTGTCGTGAACCCAGCCGCGCTGTTCCCCCACGGCCTTGAGCGCGTGGGGCCGCTGCGCCCCAGACCTTTTCCGCAGCTTGGAGCCGGTCCCCGCCAGCCAGCTGGGTTCTTGCGTGTTCAAGAAACCGGCGGCTGATTTGCTCATGGCCATCAACGCTCAGCTCGCCGGGTTCAGGCAGCGGAATAGTCATTTCGCCTTTCGGGCAGAGCTACTCGCTTACGATTTCGGCGTCGTCCCTGCCGCCGGCGACTCTGGCCCCCATTGCTGCCGCAAGTTCCGCTAGGGTGCCCTCGTCCAGCGTGACCGCGTCGGTGAGTGCCGCGTCCTCCCGCTCCGACAGGCCCTCCGGCTCGGCCAGGCCCGCCGCGTCGGCCGCCAGCGACTGCATTTCCTCCATCTCGGCCTGAAGCGCAGCCTCTCTCTGGGCCAGACCTTCCAGCACCGCGGAGGCCATGCGGTTGGTCACCAGTCGGATGGAGCGAACAGCATCGTCGTTTCCGGGGACGATATGGTCCACCAGGTCAGGGTTGCAGTCGGAATCGACGATCGCGAAGACGTCGATTCCAAGCCGCCGCGCCTCAGCCACGCAGATGTTCTCCCGGCCGATGTCAATCGCGAATATGGCCTGCGGAAGAGTGGTCATGTCCCGCATTCCGGTGAAGTATTTCTCCAGCCGGTTCAGCGTATCCCGCATCTTCACGCCCTCTTTCTTCGGGAGCAGGCGGAAATACCCTTGGTCGCGCTTTTGCTGCAGCTCCAGCATGTAGTTGATGCGGGTCCGGATGGTCTGGAAGTTTGTCAGTGTCCCGCCCAGCCAGCGCTGGTTCACGTACCACATACCGCAGCGGTCCGCCTCGGACTGGATCACGTCCTGGGCCTGCCGCTTGGTCCCCACGAACATGACCTTCCCGCCGTTTGCGACCAGCTCGACCATGTCTTTGTAGGCGTCGTTGATCATGCCCAGCGTCTGCTGCAGGTCGATGATGTGGATCCCATTGCGCTGCGTGAATATATAGCGCTTCATGGTGGGATTCCAACGGCGCGTCTGGTGCCCGAAGTGCACGCCAGCCTCAAGAAGCGCCTTCATGTTGATGGGCTCGCGGCCCGTGGGCTGTGGAGGACGCTCCGGTATTGGCCGGGGAGGCCGCTCTGCCACCTCTGCGCTTGGCGCGGCGGGAGGCTCTGCCACTGCCACTGCGGCGGCCGCCGGCGCAACTGCCGGTGCGGCGGGAGGCTCTGCCACTACGGCAGGTGCCGCCTCCGCTACGGATGCCGGTTCCATAGGCGCCGCCGCGGGCGCAATTGCCGCCTCCGCTACGGGTGCCGGTTCCGTGGGCGCCGCGACCGGAGGATTCTGCGCAATTTCCTCAATGGGCTGTTCCTGGGGTTCTACCATCCGATACCTCGATCATCCTCACTGGCTAGGCCAGAGATAGGCGCGCCGACCGCGACCCGCCCCGCTAAAAGGCGCATTTTCAATCGTCTCGAGTATAGCATGCCCCCAATTCCCGGGCAAACGAGCTAACCTCACTGCCAGGGCAATCACGTCTTCAGGCCTGGAATCTCATTTCGCTGTCATTCGCCCCTTGCCAGACCTGCGCCTCTTATATAACATATGTTCTATGTCTATAACAGGTGGCAAACAGAACCCGACTGACATCCCGGTGGGCCTGCTTTTAACCAGTGGCCAGCCCGGAATGGCGGAAATGATCGGAAATGAGTGGAATAAGAAAAAAACAGCCCCTGCAAACCGGCAATGCCAGCTCCTCCGCCCCAACCTGCTCAGCTGCTGAAATCAAGCCGCGATTGCCCTGACCTCACTGCTCTGCAACGCACGAATGAAGTGGACCCTTTGATATATTCCGAAATGATATGCCTGCTGTAAATCCAGAAATACTGATCTGGGCGCGCGAGAACTCTGGCCTCACGCAAGAGGAGGCGGTTAGAAAACTGAACATTCGCGATACCAGAAAGTGGACTGCCCTCGATCGGCTGGCCGGCTACGAGTCGGGTGCCGAGGACCAGTCGAGGGCTCTCTTGCTGAGAATGTCCAAGCGGTACCGCCGCCCGCTGCTCACCTTCTATTTGCCGAAGCCGCCGGTGAAGGGCGACCGGGGAGCTGATTTCCGCACTCTCGCAGGAGACGCTCAGTCCCCAACCGGAGCCGCAAACCTCGATGCCCTCCTCCGGGACATAAAGGCTCGGCAAAGCATGGTTAGAGCCGTTCTGGAAGACGATGATGATGGGGGCCACCTCCCTTTCGTTGGCTCCCGGCCAATGGCGGAAGGGCAATCTGTCGTCTTGGAATCTTTTCAGGCTTCTCTCAACGTTCAGTAGTCAGACTACCGTGCCCAGAAGGGCCCAGATACCGCATTCAATTTTATGCGGGCCAGAGCTGAGAGAGAGGGGGGTCGTGCTGCTCAAAGGCGACTTGGGCAGTCATCACACTGCCATTGAGCTGGAGGTTTTCCGAGGGTTCTCCATCGCGGATGAGATCGCTCCTTTCCTTGTGATCAACAATCGGGATTCTCGGGCCGCGTGGACCTTCACCCTGTTGCACGAGATGGTCCACCTTATTCTCGGCCAGACCGGGGTCAGTGGGCAGCAAGCGGACTACGAAATCGAGAGATTTTGCGATGACGTAGCCGGTGAGTTCCTGTTGCCAGTCCACGAAGCCGGAGACATCGGCCTGCATAATATTGCTGATCGCGACGACATGGCTGAACGTATTGGCGATTGCGCCAACGGCCGCAACCTCGGCCGCACCATGGTGGCGTATACGGCATTTCGTGCCGGCGCTATGGGACAGACCCCGTATCGAGAACTCTCTGGAAGATTTTGCGAACAGTGGCTTCAACTGCGTGCTGCTCAGCGTGCGCAACGACAGCCTGAAGATGGCGGGCCCAACTATTATGTGGTGCGTCGACACAGGCTTGGCGAGGGGCTCACATCCTTCGTAAGCCGTTTGATGGCGAGCGGGGAACTGTCCACGTCCCGAGCCGCCAGGATTCTGGACGTGCGCCCCGCACAGGTCCAGGCAATTCTCTCGAGTGGCCGCCCCTCTTGGGCTTAGGCTATAGATAATAGCTCAACCTGCTGGATGCCAACGTCCCAATAAATGCCAACCGGGACTATTATCCTATTGAAAGGGTCCCGCAGTTTTCAGAGTAGCCTGATGGCACAGCCGCCCAAAATCAAGTAAAAATCCCGTTGGAAATATTTCGGGAAATAACTGCAGGCACGCCAGGCGCGCTCATTCAGTGGCTTAGGGATCGCCAGACAACTCTCTTATTGCAGGATGAACCAGCGCCTTGCTGGTAAGAAGGGTGATTGAAGAAGGCTACGGGCTGGAATTCGATCAATTGAACGATGAGGATGTTACAAAGATGGGGCAGGACCCATTCTTGACTGCCTACGCACTCGCCGACCCAGCCGAGCGGGTAGTGGTCAGCAATGAAGTTTCGAGGCCAAGCAGAACGGGAGCGAACAGGCACGTCCCGGATGTGTGTAGAAGTCTGGGTATTCGTTGCATCAACGCTTTTGTCTGATTCGGGAGCTGGATTTCCGCGCTTCGTAAAGCCTCCCTACCACGCCAGCCGGTACACCAAGTTCAGCAGCGCCGCCCCGATCACCCCAGCCGCCACGTCGTCGGCCATGATCCCGTACCCCCCCGGCAGCCGCTCGTACTGACGTATCGGCCACGGTTTCAGCACGTCCAGCACCCGGAACAGCAAGAATGCCGCCGCCAGCCAAGGCAGCGTCTTTGGCAGGAACAGGCAGGTCAGCCACATCCCCGCCACCTCGTCCCACACCGCCCGCTTGGGATCGTGATCGGTCTCGCTGATAAGACTCCCGCAGGCCCACGGTCCGATGAGAAGCGAACCGGCCACCAGCGCCAGGAAGGCGGGCGAGACCCCGTCGATTGGCACCGCCCAGTAAACGGCCACGGCCACCAGGCTCGCCAGCGTCGCCGGCGCCACTGGAAATAGCCCCAGCCCGACCGCAGTCCCGAACAGCCACCCTGACTTCGAGTTTAGGCGGGCTAAGGGCGGCAAGCGCTGAACCGGCATCTGATGGAATCGCCGAGCCGCCTGACGACAACTTTCGCGGCGTCGACCGGTAGAACGCTCAAGGTTAGCCGTAACCCAGCCGATGCAGGTCGTCCTCGTTCATTCCGAGGAAGTGCCCGACCTCGTGCCAGAGCGTGATGCGTATTTCCTTGGCCGCCTCCTCCCGTGTCTCGCAGGCGCGCAGGATGGGCTGGCGGTATATGACGATGCGGTCCGGCAGCGGGCCGCCGATGCTGCCCCGTTCCGTGAGAGGCCATCCCTGGTACAGTCCGAACAGGGTCTCGTTCTCGCCCATCAGTTCCGTCTCGTCGGGTCCCGGCCACTCCTCCACCACGATGTCCACGTTGTCCAGCCGCCGGTGCAGGTTCGCGGGGAGTTGGGAGTACGCCCTGCGTACGTGCCGCACGAACTCTCTGTAAGTCATTTGGATCACAGTGGCGCGCCCACCCGCTGTCGGATCTCTTTGAGCATGTCAACGTTGCGCTGGTCCGGCCCCTTTCCCTCGAAGCCGGGCACCTCCAGCAGGAACGGAACGTCGCTGAACGCTGGGTGTCCCATGAACACCGCAAAGCCACTCTCACCGATGAACCCCTCACCAATGTTGTCGTGCCGGTCCACACCCGACCCGCACACCCGTTTCGAGTCGTTGGCGTGAATCGCGACCACGTTGGCCGAACCTGGACCTGCGTCCAGTTGGGCCAGCATGTCCTCTATCCCCTCGCCCGTGGTCAGGTCGTAGCCCGCGGCGAAGCTGTGCTGCGTGTCCAGGCACACCTTCAGCCGTTCGTCGTCCACCGAGTCGAGAATGGCGCCCAGCTCCTCGAAGCGTGCGCCGATATGCTTGCCCATACCCGCCATATTCTCCACGGCAAGGCAGGGGCCGTCGGACGCCTTGTCCAATGCCTGCCGGATGCCATCGGCCACCTGAGGCAGCACGGCCTCGAAACCGGCGCCCCCATGGCTCCCAGGATGGAATATCAGCCCTTGGGCCCCCAGCCGTCCCGCTAGAGTCAGGTGTGCGGCGAGGGAGTCGATCCCCTTCTGCAGTACGTCCGGTCGCTCCGTCCCGAGATTGACCAGGTAAATGGCGTGGAGGAACACCGGACCCATCCCGACATCGGCCATGTTCTGCCGGAATGCCTCGATTTCTTTGTCAGGAATGTCCCGGAAGGCCCACGACTGCGGAGACGACCCGAATATCTGTAGCGCCTCGCATCCGATCTCCTGTCCGCGCCCCACTGCTTTGCTGACGCCGCCGGCCGTCGATACGTGCGCTCCTATTTTCAATGTCATTCCTCTCGTAGGAGTCTGTAGATACCATATTGCCGCTGAAAATACGCAGGACGCTTTTGATTGTCCTTACCACGGGGGTGCAGAACTCTCTCACTCTGAGCGGAGCAAGGAATCTCACTCAAAGAAGAGAGCCGCTTCCCTGCACCAACGTTGATAATGAAAAGACCCAGCGATTATACGGGACAGCCGTTGGCGGCGCACCGCCGAGCGCATACAATGTCGAGCCATGCGCGCTTTGATGCTGGAAAGTCCCGGAACACCCCCTCAGCTGTTGCTCGTTGACCTCCCCATCCCTCAACCCGGCCCCGGCGAGGCTCTGGTCCGAGTTGCCGCCTGCGGATTCTGCCACCACGACCTGCTGGTGATGAACGGCACCCTGCGGCGTGGCGTCGCTCCCGGGGTGGTGCTCGGCCACGAGATATCCGGCGTCGTCGAGGGGGTCGGCGAGGACGTGGACCGCGTCAGGCCCGGCGACCGTGTCGTGTCCCTATTGACCAACGCTTGCGGCCAGTGCGATCGCTGCCATTCTGCCCAGGAACACCGCTGCCGTGAGGGCGAGGGCATCGGTCACTGGCGCAACGGCGGTTTCGCCGAGTACGTGACCCTATCCCAATACAGCCTCGTGCCGCTGCCCGACACCGTGGACCTGACCTCGGCGTCCCTGCTCGCCTGCCCGGCGGGAGTCGCCCTGCAGGCCCTGTCAGCCGTCAACGTATCCGCCGGAGATACGGTCGTGGTCACTGGTGCCGGCGGCGGCCTCGGCGTTCACGCCGTCCAGCTCGCGGCCGCTCAGGGGGCTGGAACCATCGCGGTCACCTCTACCTCGGGAAAGGCCACCGTCCTGTACCGCTACGGCGCCAGCGATGTAATCGAGATGGCTGGGCCAGACTCCGGTCTTGAGTTCCCGGAAGTGGTGATGGCGCTCACCAACGGCCAGGGAGCCGACGTCGTAATCGACACCGTTGGCACTCCCACCCTCCGCTCGTCGGTCCGCTGCCTCGGGCAGTACGGTCGCCTCGCGCTCCTGGGAGAGGTTGGTGGCGATGGCAACCTCCGCGGCCTCATCCCCGAGATCGTTTTCCGCGACGCCCGCATCACCGGCGTCTCAGGCGTCTCTCGCCAGACCCTCGAGCGGGCTATCCAACTGGCCGCGGACGGCACCCTCACCCCAGTGATGCAACGCCTGTTACCCCTCGAAGACGCGACCCACGCCGCAGAAATGCTCTCCGAACGCACCGTCCTCGGCCGAGTGGCCCTCGTACCTCACGCGGGCTGACAAACCCAAAGGGCGTGCCACAAATCCCCTCTCCTTCCAGGGAAGGATGGGAAGGACGATTGCAAAGTCGCTCTCCCATCCTGCCATACTGAGCGCAGCGAATAATCTGGTTCCGGTTGGTGAGACTATTCGTCTTGGTCTGGTCAAAGGTTTGAGAATTATATAGTTAACTGCGCATTGATACACCCGCCCCTTCACCGTACTGTACTGTAACGTAGCCTCGCCACAAGTCAGTCTTATCTCAGTTAGTGGGGCGTGCGCGATCAATAGGAGGGCTCCATGCCCACTCGGCTCACACGGTAAGACCCTTGTGGCGACTGGTCCAATCTACACCGTAAGGTCGGGCACTTTCTGAAAAAAACTATAATCGGCTTGGGCGCCAGTGTAGGAATCCTGACACTGTCCATAGCCTGCGGGACCACAACGCCAACGCCGGTGCCAACGCCGACCTGTCCGTCGGAGGTCGAACAAGAATATTTCAGCGCATAACGCAGGACATGCGGGCTTTTGGCACCGTAGCTGGAATGATGGGAGAAGACCTGATGAATGCAGGTATTAATCCATCAGTACTGGTAGACGATGTCTGGGTAATGCAATTGGAAAACAACATCTATTTCATAGACCAGACTACCGACGATATTTTGAAGTGGCAAGGACCCGAATCAGCAGCAATGCAGCGGACAGCAACGGTGATGGCGAATGATACTCAAATTGCAATGGACCAGTTGCAAAAAGGAGTTGCCAATCTGGATAATGTAGCGTTTGAAGACGCGAACGCATCCATGACGCATACCACCGATAGTGCGCAACTCGTCCACGGGCTAATAGCATCATTCTGACAGATGCAAGGGAGGCAGTAACACTTGCTCGGTAAGCCAGTCGATGCCGCTCCAGCGGGCAATCCAGCTACCCGCAGACAGCACCCTGACACCAGTGATGCAACGCCCAATGCCCCGAAAGGACGCGCCGCACGCCGCGGAAATGCTCTCCGAACACACCGCCCTCTGCCGCGTGGCCCTGTTATCCAACGCTTAACTAATTGGCAAAAATAAGGTAACTGGACCACCGTGATCGGATTTTCGAGGGCTCACCGTCATTGGTAGCACTCTTGTCTTGTGCATCGTGGCCATTGGTGCTCGCTCCCGCCGGGATGATGACGGGGCCTACCCTCCTCGCATCCCCGCACAAGGGCCTCCTCGATCCCCCTTTGCCGACGCCGTGCATTGGCTGCTCCTATTCAGTTACCTATTGACATCGTTGTCTCCTTTGCCTGGAGCAGTGCCCAAGCGATGAAACCTGATGCAACGAAACTGGAGCCTATGTTGGGAGCAAGGTTCCGTGCCACTTCGCTGGTCGGAGTCCAGCTATGGGAGAATCTAGCTCTAAATTCGTGAGAGCAATTGAACCAGTGACTCCTCCCACCAACGTAAGGAGCTGCAACCACCCGCGATCCTCGGGTCGAATACCCCAGATCGACTCGCGGTAATCATCCATTACCGGCTACGCTAATTATACCAACCCAGCCGGGGCGGATCTTGCGAAGGCTACTTGCCGATCAGGCTCAGCAGCGTGGAGGCGGCGGTCGCGGCTGTTTGGCGCGCCCGCCCGAGCCGGCTTATCTCGCCCCGGTCCCACATCACCAGGAACTGGCTCGCGATGAAGATGCTGCTGTACGTTCCGGCTATCGCCCCTACCGCCAACACCAGCAGCAGCTCGCGGATGCTCGGCCCGCCGATCAGCAACATCGCTACCAGCACCACCAGGGTCGTCATGCTGGTGTTCAGGGAGCGCCCAATGGTCTCCATGATGCTAAGGTTCACCAGCCCACCAAGGTCCCGGTCGGGATGACGCATCACGTTCTCCCTGATCCGGTCGAACACCACGATGGTGTCGTTGACGCTGTAACCGGCAACGATCAACAGGCCGACTATGAACATCGAGTTCACCTCAAACCCGATGACCCTGCCCAGGATGGAGAACACGCCCAAGATGATCAGGATGTCATGGGCCAGGGCTATCACCGCGCTCACGCCATACCGGTAGGCCTTCGGCACACGCCGGAATGCGTACCACACGTAGAGCAGGATAAACACCGATGCCGCCGCCAGCGCGTAAAACGCGATGTTCACTGTCTCGGACGCCACAATGGGCGAGACACTCTCGAACTCGACCAGATCGCGATCCAGTCTCAGCGTCTCTTCCAGGTCGCGCTCAATGATCTCCCGCTCCGAAAGGTCGCCCTCAGTGGCCTCCTCCAGCACCTCGGTTCGGATGAAGTAGTTGCTGACTCCCACCTGCTGCACCAGCGCCTCTGGATGGCCCAGCGCCGTCATCCGGTTCTGTATTTCCTCTTGGTCCACGTCCTCAATGAAAGTGACGTTCAACACCGCGCCGCTCGTGAAGTCGATGCCCGGGCGCAATCCGGAGTTCAGCGTCACCCAGCCCGGCGGCATAAGCATGGAGAGAATCCCCGGAATGATGATCAGGGCGGAGAACAGGAAGTACCACCCCCGCTTGCCGACTACGTCCAGCACTACCGCCTTCCTCCGCTCGCTGACCCCGAGCTGGCCTGCGTCGGCTCTCCTCCGACCTTCTCAGGCGTGAACAGGTTGATCCGGTGCCCCAGCCCGGCGAACGCCATCAGCTGCAGCAGGTTGCGGCTCACCACCACCGCGGTGAACATGCTCGCCGCCACGCCGATGAACAGGCTGATCGCCACTCCCGTGACCAGACCGCCGCCCAGCCGGTCGCCGAACCACAGCAGCACCAGGCACGTGATCATGGTGGATATGTTCGAGTCGCGAATTGCCGGCCACGCCCGGCTGAACCCGACCTCCATCGATGAGGCCAGTGTCCGCCCGATGCGGACCTCCTCCTTCATCCGCTCGAAGATCAGGATGTTGGCGTCCACCGCCATGCCGATCGACAGGATGAAGCCGCCAACATGCGCCAACTCCAGCGTGATCGGTATCAGCTTGAACACCGCCAGCACCATCACAGCGTAGAACAACAGCGCAAACGCGGCCACCACGCCCGCCATCCGGTAGTACGCGATCATGAATACCAGCACCAGACCCAGACCCACCAGTCCGGCCTTCAGGCTGTTGCGCAGCGACTCGGCTCCCAGCGCGGGGCCAACGTCGCTCTCTTGGATCAGCTTTAGCGGCACCTGCAGGCGGCCTGACTCCAGCTGGATGCCCAGCGTGCGTGCCTCCTCCCGGCTGAAGTCTCCGCTGACCTGCGTCCTCCCGTCCCGGATCCAGGCCCGCGCCACCGGCGCGATGATCTCCTCGTCGTCCATGAACACCGCAATGCGCTTCGTCGTAACTCCGGCAATGCGGCGCGTCAGGTCCGAGAATATGTCGGAGCCGCGCCCGTCGAACTGCAGGTTGACCACCCAGCCGAATCCCACGGAGTCGGCGGCCGCCTCTGCCCGCTCCAGGTCGTCTCCGGTCAGCCTCAGGTCCGTGTCCTCAAACTGGACGCAGAATTCGTCCTCGCAGGTCCGCTCCTTGAACTCCAGCAGCGCCGTCTGCCCTATGAGCGCCTTCGCCTCGTCGATGGCACTGTTTACCGTAAGCCCCGGCACCCCGATGCTGTCGGTCAACGCCTGTCTCGCAGCGGTCTGCACCTCGGCGCTGATCGTATTTGACAGGACGCGGAAGGTGCTCTCGTCCACACGCTCGATCTTCACATCTCGGTAGCCCGCTCCGGTAAGCGCCTCGGAAACGGCTCTGATGTCGTCCACCGGCTCGGCGAACGCCAGATCCGTGGTCGACCCGCTCGCCCCCGGCAGCTGCACTATGATCCGGTCGTCGCCGAATATCTGGATAATCGGCTCCTCGGTACCGAACCGGTTCACGCGCCGGGTGATGTTGTCCAGCACTCCCGCCATCTGGCTCGCGTCTGGATGGCCAATGTCCGTCACCTGGAACAGGTCCACCTGCCCCAGCCCGTCCTCGATGGAATCCCGCAGCCCCGTGCGCCGCGGGTCGTCCGGCGACAGCAGAGGCGTCCTCACCTGGAACGTGCTGGCTACCGCCACGGTCACCAGTTCTGGTTCCTGCGGCTCCTCCGCGTCTGCCTCACCCTCGGCCCCTTCCCCATCGGAGGCCTGCTCTCCTTCCGCGGGAGGTTCCTCGCCGTCAGCGACTGCCTCACCTTCGACTGCCTCACCTTCGGTGACTACAGCGGAAATTGCCTCGACCTCTCGTTGTATGAAATCAACGTCGCGAGGGAATATCTGGTAGTCCTCAAGCGCTAGTTCCTCGTCGCCGAAGCGGAATCCATCGAACGCCGCAGCGATGTTTTCTAGGTCCGCTGGCTCAAGCAGCGTGACGTCGAAGCGGGAACCCGTGTCGGCTTGGTAGACCAAGTGGCCGCCACCACTGAGATCAAGCCCCAGCTTTAGGCCAAGAGGACCAGCGCCCTCCCGCTCCAGCGCGGGCAGGCCCGGTATGTCGATGTTGATGGCACGGAATCCCAGGGCCGCTAGGGCAAGTCCCAGGATGAGGAGGATTACTACCGTGAGCCGGACGCTGCGGGAACGCATCTATTAAACGGAACAGGCCCGCGATTCGTCGCGGGAGTACCCCTGGCTTTCAATTGTCGCAGCTGCCAATTCCAGCGCCTGCTCCTGAGTCTCTATTTCGCCAGCTGCCCGCGCCTCCTCGATCATCTCAAGAAGAGCGCCAATGTGGGGTCCAGGCTGGAGCTGGAACCGGGACATCAGGTCGTGTCCACTGACTAGGCGCGCCATGTCTATGGCGACCGGCTCCCGCGTGCCTGTGTGAAGCACGTGTGAAATCATTCTAGCATGTTCCAGCCATTCGGGATGCGACAACTCTGGCCCTTTTGCCCCCAAATAGTCCGCCAGGCACAGGTATAGCGTGTCAATCGCCACCTCACCCGTGTCCCGGAAGTATCGGTAGATCGCCCGGTCCGTCGGCCATTCCCCCTCGTTCGACATCCCCGTCGGCCGCAGGTGATGCAGTACCATCCCCGACACCATCCTCGCGCCCCTGTTGCTCAGCCGCAGCTCCGTCAGCCTCCGCTCCGCGACCTCGGCGCCCTGCTCCGAGTGCCCGAAGAACCGCGTCCGCCCGTCCGGTTCCAGTGTCTTGGTTTGCGGCTTGGCCACGTCGTGAAACAGCGCCGCCAGTTTCAGAATCGTTCGGCGCGTGTGGCCGTCGCTCACGACCTCCGCGAAGTGGGCCTCGGACTCCGGCGTCCACGGCACGCAGGAGTACACCGGCGAGTTCTGGTGTCCTCCAGTAACTCCCTCCGCGGCCTGTATCGTGTGCAGGCTGTGCCCCCACACGTCCCAGTAATGCATTCTTGGCTGCTCCACGCCCTTGGACGCCATCAGTTCCGGAATGATGTGCTGCAGCATTCCCAGCTGGTCCAGCGCCTCGATGCGGGCGCGCGCCCCATCGGGGGCCAGAATTTTCAGGAACTCGTCCCGCACCCGGTCGGGAGACACGTGGCGCACCAGGCTGGCGTCCGAGATCAGCAGCCGCACCGTGTCCGGCTCAATGCGCATCCCCAGCTCGCCCGAAAGCCGCACCGCCCTCAGCAGCCGCCCCGGATCGTTCTGGAATACGTCGGGGCCCAGCGCGCGGATCGCTTTCCGGGCCAGGTCGGCGCGTCCTCCGCAGGGGTCGATCACCGCCTCGACCCAATCCTCGCTCCTCCACTCCGTCAGCCGAACGGCCATGGCGTTGATGCTGAAATCTCGTCGCTCCAGATCGCTCTGTATGTCGCCGAAATAGCCCGACAGATCGATAATTCGGCTGTGTTCTCCATCGCCCGCGTCCACCACACCGGCAGGAGGCAGCACCACCCGCATCATCCCGCGTGGCACGCTGAGCGGCGCCAGCGATCCCCCAAGTTCGTCCGCCAACTCCCGCCCCAGCGCTACCGCGTCCCCCTGTACGGCCAAGTCAACGTCCCCTTCGAACTCCCGCCCCAGCAGACGGTCGCGAACCATCCCGCCCACGATGTGGGTCTCCACCTCACGGGCAGCAAAGAAGGCAGCGAGCCGGTCAATCACGGATGTAGGCAAAAGTGATGTCATCAATCGGACAGGTCCGGAGGGAATCGGAACAAATAACTGGCCGAAGTGGCGTTCAGGAGCAGCCGGTTCCGGCAGTTAGGCAACCGGGTCCTGCTGGGCCGTGGTTTCCACCGGGCCAGTCTCGGCAGCGTCACCTCGCATCGAGTGAAGCTGCAGGTGAAGGGCATCGAATTCGGGTTTGTGCGGGTGCTCGTGCTCATGGCCGTGCGTGTGGTCGTCGCCCTCTCCGTCAGCCTCGTACAGGGCGTCCTCCTCGCTGCCGTCCGGATGCTCCGGAATCTTGTACACCGTGGTGTGTGCCACCAGGTGGTCCAGGTACATGATCCCGTTCAGGTGGTCTATCTCGTGCTCCAGCGCCTGCGCCAGCAACTCCTCAGCCTCCACCTTCAAGGTTTTGGAGTTAATGTCCAGCGCCCGCGCCCGCACCTTCTCGGAACGCACCACCATCCCCCGGTAGCCGGGCACGCTCAGGCAGCCCTCCTCTATCTCCCGTTCCCCTTCCCTTTCGACGATCTCGGGGTTGACCAGCACCATCGCCTCTTCCATATCCGGCGTCTGGATTACGCAGATCCGCTCCAGCACGCCCACCTGGTTGGCCGCCAGTCCCACGCCGTGATGCTCAGTCATGGTCTCGACCATGTCGCTGGCCAGATTCCTGTGCTGCGCCGTGATCTTGGCCACCTTGCGGGCCTTTCTGAACAAAATGGGGTCTGGCACCAGTCGAATGTTCAATATCGCCACGGACAACCCCTGAACACCAGTAGAGCCTCCAGCTACGCCATCGGCTCCACCCAGAATTACACCCTCCAATTATATGCGTGGAATTCGCAATTTGAAAACGCAGCCCCGCCAACAGTCATAGAGACTGGCCGCCCCTACCCCCTATCCCCCAAACCCCCTCTCCCTCGAGGGAGAGGGCTGGGGTGAGGGTGAATGCCAGTGCGGAATCCCTCCATAACCCCCCAGGATACCAACCCCCGGCTGATACCCCCTATTGCAATTATACGAATATATATTCTAATATAGAAGTTGGAGACTCCAAAATCCAAATGGCCACTGAGGCCCTGGAAGGTACATGCCCACCAAGCGAAAGCAGACCGCCCGCTCTAAAGTCGTTCCCCCTACCGGTAACTCCGTCCTGTCGGCGGACACAGTCCTCGAATTTGACCCCGAATGTCCAGATATGTCCGGAAATGACCGGAAAACGAGATTCCTGACCTGAACCTCCGTCAGCAGTCCGCGATTCCCATAATTCTCACCACACCGTCCATCGTCGAAGCCGCCCGCGTCTCGGGCATCCCGGGGAACCACACCCCGCCGCTGGCTCGACGACCACCATTTCTGCAACGAAATGACCCGCCTCCAGCGGGAAACTGCCAGTGTGACCCTGGGACAGATCCAGGGCCTCATGTTGCGCGCTGTCCTCGTCTTGGCCGAGGCCATGCAGACCATCGAGCGAAACACCCGCCTCCGCGCCGCCCGATATTCACTGAACCCAGGAATGCAGAAGTTCGAGATCAAGAAGGCCAATAATCAGGTCTTTGACCTCGAGGAAGCCCTACCTCTCTGGACGGCCCACCGCTCCGCGAACTGAGTATCCGGGCGCTCCTAATTGTTCCATACCCCTAAAGGGGAGGGACAAACACAAGACCCAGAATGCTGCCCAGCCCGGACCGCCCGCCTCCACATCCCCATAGTTTTTTGGAGAAAGAACTGGCAATGGCAGAACTCAGACATCGCATCGACCGCCGGCGCCGCAAGTTGGCCATCCCTCTTGCGGGCGTACGTCTTCGTCGGCTGGTCGAGGAATTCTGCCACCAGTGGGTAAAGGCCGTCGCCAACCGACAGCCTCCCCTCCAGTGCGATAGTTTTATCAGGCGCCTGGAGGAAGGTGGCTTTCTCCTGCCCACCTTTATGGCCCTCCACAATTACCTCAACCGCTGCCTCGGCCGGAACGAGATTCCCGAACGCCTCGAAGTCATGCGCTCCCTACTCCCGTGGGCCAAAACCCGCCGACTGGTTCCCATCGCCCTCGCAAACGCCGAATACACCCGTCGGCAGGTGGTACCCCCTGGCATACCGCCACGCCCCTCAAGGCCTTGTAATTGTTCCCTCTCCCTCCCGGGGAGGGTGGGGGCGTCCCCGCTGGCGCGGGAACACTGCGTCATCCGGGAATTTCACCCTGACTCCTCCTCTCGCGAGGCCGTGTTATCATCGCCAGAATTCGCGGCGGAGGTGAACGGCATGGTTGGCACCAGTGGCACCGGTACCATCGGCAGGACTGATCTGGCGAAGGCGGTCCCGAGGCTTTCGGGGACCCTGCAACTCAATGGCCTCACCAGCAGAGTGGACGTCTACCGCGATGGGCTGGGCATCCCCCACGTCCGCGCAGAAAACGAGCGCGACGCCTTTTTCACCCAGGGATTCGTGACCGCCCAGGACCGCCTCTGGCATATGGAATACGACCGTCTGCGCGGCAGCGGACGTTGGGCCGAAGCCGTTGGCGACTCAGCCCTGGAGCAGGACAAGCTCATGCGCCGCTTCCGCTTGGCCGCCAGTGCGAAGGCCGACTGTGACGCCATGGACGACCACACGAGGATGGTGTTCGACGCCTACGCCTCGGGGGTCAACGCCTTTATCGAAGGCCCCGGTCCACTGCCTGCCGAGTACGCTATCGCTGGCCTGCTATCTGAAAACGAGAGGCCCGAACCCTGGGGGCCGTGGGACAGCCTGATCGTCTACAAGGTCCGCCACATATTGATGGGAGTCTTCGAGTCCAAGGTCTGGCGCGCCCGTATGGTGCGGGCAATGGGGCCGAAGAAGGCCGGCCGGCTCTTCCCCGGCTACGAACCCGGCCACCTTCTGATCCTGCCCCCCGGTGCCACCGCTGGCGGATCGCTCGACGTGGGCTTGGAGCAGCTGGCCGAGGGAGCAGCAGCCCTGAACCACCTCGCCGAGATGGACGTCGGCAGCAACAGCTGGGTGTTGGGAGGCCAGCCTCCCGTGGAAAATCGGGGCGGAGCCGCCTCCGGTACCGCCTCCGGTAAGCCAATCTTGGCCGGCGATTCTCACCGAGGGCTCGACACCCCCAACGCCTACTACCAGAACCGTATCGCCTGCCCCGAGTTCGACGTTACCGGCCTGTCTTTCCCCGGCGTTCCCGCATTCCCCCACTTCGGCCACAACCCGTGGGTCTGCTGGAGTGTCACCCACACCGCCGCCGACTACCAGGACCTGTACATTGAGCAGCTCCGGAACGCGGACACGCCGCAGTATCTCTACAAAGGAGAGTGGCTCGACGCCGAGGTCCACGACGAGACCGTCCGAAGCAGCAGCGGACGCGAGGAGTCTGTCCGCGTGGTTGTGACCGGCCACGGCCCCGTCATTTCCGGCGGCCCCCCATTTGATTCCCCTCCAGGCGTGGGGGAGAGACAGGAGGGGGCAGGCATGGCCCTCAAGTACACCGCCACTGAGTCGGCATCACAGTGGCCCGCCATCCTGTGGCAGATGCTCAGTGCCCGGAGCGCCAAAGAGCTGGCAGACTCTCAGAAGGGTTGGGTAGACCCCTGCAACAACTTCGTGTTCGCTGATGTTGACGGCAACTTCGGCTACCTGTGCCGCGGTCGCATACCCATCCGCTCCCGAGTCAACGGCTGGCTCCCCGTGCCGGGTTGGACCGGCGACCACGAATGGCAGGGCGACATCCCATTCGAGGAGCTGCCCCGTTCCATAAACCCTGAGGAAGGCTACATCGCTACAGCTAACAACAGGCCGGTGGGCGAGGACTATCCCCACTACATCGCCATCGACTTCACTCCCGAGTTTCGCGTCAAGGGCGTGACCCAAGGCCTGAAGTCCCTTACCAGACCCGCCGCGCCCGATATGGCCAAGGTGCATGCCTACAGGGTCTCCCAGCCGGCGCTGGCCTACCTGGCGGTCCTCCCCGGCGTCGAGCCGCAGGACGCCCTGTCGGCCATCGCCCGCGAACGCCTCCTGGCCTGGGACGGATCCATGGACGCCCATCGCGTCGAGCCAACCATCTACTCCGCGATGCGCGACGCTTTGCTCAAGGAGTTGCTGGAGCGCAACCTGACTCCGGAGCTGGCCGATGCCGCGTGGCATCCCGCCGACCGGGGCCTCGGCTCCTTCAGCAACCGGTTCAAGGCCAGGATGGTCGAGATGATTCGCCAGGACGACCGTTCCCTGCTGGCCGAAGGCGACTCTTGGCCGAAGGCGATCGCCCGCGCGCTGGCTGTGGGCCTCGCTGGCCTCCGTGCCCGGCTCGGCGACGACCCCGATGACTGGGCTTGGGAACGCATCCACCGCGCTGTGCCGCGGCATACGCTATCCGCCGCGCACCCTGAACTCGACGGCCTGCTGGACCCGCCGTCCATCCCCACCAGCGGCGACGGTGACACCCCGCTCCAGGGCGGCTACTCGTCCGCCGCGCCTGCAACGGTCACCAGCCTGTCGGTGGCCCGCTACTCCTACGACACCGCCAACTGGGACGACTCGCTGTGGGCGGTGCCGCTCGGCAGCTCCGGCCACCCGGGCAGCCCCCACTACCACGACCAGTCCGAGGCCTGGCGCAAGGTGGAGATGCACCCCATGCGCTGGGACTGGGACGCCATAATCGCCAACAGCGAGACCCACCAAACGCTGGAGCCGCAATAGATCCGGTGCCACGAACAGGCTAAGAACGCCGGGCGGAATCGCCGGGACTTGTAGGCCCAGCCGTCCATTAAGCGTGGCCCATCCGAAGGACGGTAGGTATATACAAGAAAGGGAATTAATTAAGGGAAGGTAAGTATATACACTGTTGCGCGAACTAATAGGAAAAAGAAAAAAGGCCGGGCCCGCAATACTGCAGACCCGGCCCCACGATCCGGCGCTGTTGTGGCGCAGATTAGCCGTCGGCGTGTATTTGCTGGTTGAGGTACAGCTCGATGCCGATATGGTTGATGATCTCCAGCTGCGTCTCCAGGGTGTCGACGTGCTCCTCTTCCTCGCGGATCATACCCTCGAGGATGCTGCGGGTGGTGAAGTCGCCTACCGTGGCGCAGTGCGCGATGGCCTCGGCCAGCACATCCACCGCTCCCTTCTCGGCCTCTAGGTTCAACTCCAGGTCCTCCTTGATGGACTCACCGACCTGCACCTGGTTCAGCCTCTGCAGGTTGGGCAACCCCTCAAGGTAGAGGATGTGCCGGATCAACTGTTGGGCATCCTCCATCTCCGACATGCTGTTGGACCGGAACAGGTTTCCAACTCCCGGGAAACCCCAGTTGTTGGCCATCTCGGAGTGGATGAAGTACTGGTTGATAGCTGTGAGCTCGATGGAGAGTATGTTGTTGAGGCGTTCGACAACGCCTTCCTTGGCCTTCATTGATTGGACTCCTTTTCGTGAGAAATAAAAACCCGCCGGTGACGCCAAGCGCGCCGGCGGGTTTCTGCTCGCCTATAACCATTATAACATTCAGTGTTTGGAGCTATGCGGCCTTGACCAGCAAACCCACCAGCTTTACCTCAACCATCTCGGATATGCGGTCAATGTTGTTCAGGCAGCGCCCGCAGGAGTCGGAATCGTCGAAACCCCAGGTTTCGGTCAGGTCGTCCGGCGCGCACCCGCGCTGCTTGGCCGACTCGACCGCTTCGGAGAGCCTGATTCCCTTGCACACGCAAACGTACACAGTACCGCCTCCGGTATGGTTGCGCTCATCCGCTTGATGACGACGAATTTACCTTAACACAGTTGTCGTGTCAACCCTTTTTTCGAAAATTCGCAACACGAATTTTGCTACGAAATACGTAGCGTAAGAAGGCCATCGGAATGTCTAAAGAAAGACCGCCGCAGTTCGAAACCGCAGCGGTCTGTGTGTCCGTTGAAGCCTGCGTAGTGCCGCAAGGTCTATCGTACGAGGTTGGGCGTCACCTCGGCGGGGATGCCGCTGGCCTCCATCTCGCGAGCGCAGGTCTCGACGGCTGGCAGCACGGATGCAATGACATCTTCGTCCAGGTCGGCGGCCACACCAGGGTAGCCGGCGCGCTCGAGCATCGCCTTCAGCTTCTTGCTCTTGAACTGGTCCAGACACCAGCCCAGCGGATCCGGTACCAGGGTCTTGTCCCAGTAAATCCGGTGGTTCTTGTTGCGCGGGCCATAGTGGTAGTGGGGGCCGTCCCAGAAGCAGTCAAAGGCCAGCAGCTCGGTCTCCTCTGTGAACACACGGCCGGTGTTACCAGCAAGATCGCTGAGAACGTGGATGGCCACGCCCCCGTCGCCGGATCCCAACTTGCGGTTCTCTAGGCCGAACTTTATGTTGCCGGCCTCGAACACGTCGGTGCCGCGGTTGTGCTTGACAGTGTTGCGCTCGGCCATGAATTTGGCTCGGGCCACACTCTCCACCTCGTGCAGCGCCGAAGACACGGCGCCCATATCAACGGCTCCGGCGGCCTCGGGATAGCCCGCCTCGGTGAGCATGATGACGATGCTGGATCCCAGGGTCTTTACCGTCCAGCCGATGGGGTTGCCGTCCACTGTCTCGTCCATGCGGAATTTGACATTCTTGCCGTCTGGTCCGTAAACGTAGCTGCGCTCGCGGTCGAAGCAATTGAAACGCAACGCGGTTGCGCCGCCAGTCTCGACCAGGATTACGACGCCCTGATCGGAGTGGTCCTGGATGTTGCCGTCCCAAAGCTCGTGTTGGACAACTAAGGTTACGTTGCCCGCCTCAACCCTGAATCGCCCAGTCTGCTGCATCATAGCGTCCAGTCTCCTCACTACTCCATGGTGATAGGTGGAATATAGCCACCAACTATGCGGGGTGTCAATCGAATCGGAGCAGGTACCAGGCTATTCCAGCGCATTTTCCGTCTCCGCAGACTACTGATGATGGGACAGCCTGCATCGCACCGATCGACCCGTCAGTAACGCGTCATAGGGCTGGACAATGACCTTACTCCCGTTCGACAAGACAGAGGCAACACTCTATAGTGGAGAAGAAACCGCCAGATTTTAGTGGTGGAAAGGCCGCCGATTCATGCTGTGGCGGCTGTAAGACGGGTGCAGTATGCCGTCGAATCAACCGACTAACGAGGAAATATCCGAGCTGTTTGAACAGCTCGGAATGATGCTGGAGATGAAGGGTGATTCTGTATTCAAGATTCGCGCCTACCAGCGGGCAGCCCGCGCCATTGATGGGCTGTCCTTTCCCCTAGCTCAGGCAGTCGTCGACGGACAGAAGCTGACCAGCATACCTGGGATAGGCAAGGCCATCAGCGAAAAGATTCACGAGTTGGTTACCACCGGCCAGGTGCGGACCTACGAAACAATCAAGAAGGAGTTGCCCGAAGGGGCGATTGACCTGCTGGCAATCCCCGGCATAGGCCCGAAGACCGCCGTCCTCATTGGCACCGAGCTGGGCATAAGCACTGTCGAGGGAGTGGAACAGGCCGCGCAGGACGGTCGTGTTGCCTCCCTGCCACGCATGGGGGAAAAGGCCGCCGAAAGTATACTCCGCAACATCCGCGCCTCCCGCAACATGAGCAGTGACCGTACACCCATTGGACAGGCACTACCGACCGCCGAGATGGTCATGGCGGGCCTTCGTGAGCAGGACGAGGACATCGCGCTCCTCACTCCCGCCGGTAGCCTGAGGCGGTGGGAGGAGACCATCGGCGACGTAGACTTGGTGGCCATTACCCCGCGGCCGGAGGAACTGGGACGCTGTCTGGCCGCTCTTCCGCAGGTGCAGGAAGTGCTGGTCAATGGCCCGCGCAAGACCAGCGTCATCGTCGAGCCAGGATTGCAGATAGACCTGCGTACCGGTGAGGCCGGGTCAATCGGTGCGATGCTTCAGTATTTCACTGGTAGTCAGCAGCACAACATCCGCCTGCGCGACTTCGCCAACCGGATGGGTCTGTCCCTCAACGAATACGGCATCACCAGCATCGAGTCTGGAGAGGTGGAAATATTTCCTGACGAGGAATCCTTCTACGCTCGCTTGGGCCTACCGTGGATTCCCCCCGAACTGCGCGCAGGAATGTGGGAACTGGACGCCGCACTTCTGGGGCGGCTGCCGCAGCTTGTCGAAGCGAGGCACCTGCGCGGCGACCTGCACCTGCACAGCGACTGGAGCGACGGCAGCGACCCCATAGAGATGATGGTGGCTACCGTTACCTCCTTGGGCTATGAGTACATGGCCCTCACCGACCATTCACAGGGTCTCGGAGTCGCCAACGGGCTGACCCCCGAGCGCCTGGCCTCACAGCGAAATGTGCTCAGGCAGCTACAGGAGCGGTACGACATCCGCATCCTGGCCGGCTCGGAGGTAGACATCCGATCCGACGGCCGAATGGACTTCCCAGATGAAGTGCTGGCCGAACTGGACGTGGTGGTTGCGTCGGTGCACAACGCCATGTCGCAGGACCGGAATACCATGACGCGGCGCATCATCCGGGCCATGGAGAACCCGCACGTTACCATCATCGGCCACCTCTCCACCCGCTTGCTTGGCCAGCGGCCGCCTACCGATTTCGACCTGGCGGCAGTGTTACAGTCCGCCAGGGATACCGGGACGGCGCTGGAAATAAACGCTTCCCCCGAACGGCTGGACCTCAAGGACACCCACGCTTATCGCGCCCGAGAACTGGCCGTTCCGCTGGTCATATCCACTGACTCGCACCATCACTCGCACCTTTCTGGCGGTCGGTTCGGCGTTGCCGTAGCCCGTCGTGCTTGGTGCGAACCTCGACACATCCTTAACACTATGCCTGTGGATCAGTTCCTGCGCTTCATCGGCACGTCCAAGCCGGAGAGGATGCAGGTGTTTGATGCCGCCTTGGCCACCGCTGCGCCGTCGGTCTCCAACGGCCACCCGCCCTCACAGGCCACAACCTGATGCCCCGCATCAGGACACCTGCGGCCGTAGAGGCCATCGGCAACGCCGTGTCCGATGGGTTCCAGTTGCCATCCGCTGGCGTTGGTGTAGGTGAAGGAGCACCCGAAGATCCGGAAGGTCAGTCTCCCGAATACGTGATTCAGCATTTCCGCGCTCAACTGGCGGCGGGGATACCTTGGTACAGGGCGCTGCTGGAGGCCATGGGGCGTTGGATACCCGCAGAGGAGTGGCACCGGGAACGCAGGTTCAAATACATGGTCGGTGGCGAGGCGTTCGACTGGCTGCTCTTGGCTGAAAGACTCAGTGAAGAGGCAGACGACTGCATACCGCAGCGAGAGTTGGAGCAATTGCTCTTCCACGGTCTGTTGCCCGAGGCCCTGCCGGATGACGAGCTGCGCGACCTGTTCGGCGTCAGCAAATACCGCGCTTACTTAAACTTCCACTACGGCGTTGTCCTTGAAGAGGCGCTGCAGTTGGCCGCGGAAGAAAACGTCCGCAAACGCCACTTGGCAATGGGCTACTCCGACAATGAGGAACTGGCGGAGGAGGCGTTCCGCCACCTGTACACCCAGACCCGCACCGACCTGCTCGACGAGTTCTGCAAACAGGTCCCCCTTGGGAAGCGGCAGGGTCTGAACCTGACCGATCTCAAAGAGTTCACCTACTGGCTGCATAAGCGCCGGGTCAACTACTGGGACCCGGCCCGTGTCGCCTACGACACCCGCCTCGCCATACTGCGCCTGGAGGGCTTGAGGGAAACCTGCTATTCCCCCAACCTCCCTCAATAGACGCCCCGCGCGCGCTGGTGGTATATTTGCCTCAATAGCCCATGGCGGTTTTCGTTGCCTGAATCACGGTCGCCAGTGGGCTTTCCCATACGACGCCGGTGCTGCCGGCAGCGGAGTTTGTGTTCGCCGATGACTTCCGCCCACACGCCAGGGGCCTCTGGCCAGATGCCAAGGGCCTACAACGCCGCCGATGTGGAGCGGCGTATCTATCAGAATTGGCTTGACAAGGGCTATTTCCACGCCGTCCCGCAGACGGCACGCCAGCCCTACGTCATCATCATGCCGCCGCCCAACGTCACTGGCGAACTGCACTTGGGCCACGCTCTGGAGAAGGCTCTTGAGGACGCGCTGGTCCGCTACCGGCGCATGACCGGCGTGCCGACGCTGTGGCTGCCCGGCACCGATCACGCGGGCATCGCCACGCAGTGGGTGGTCGAACGGCAACTGCTGGACGAAGGTACCAGCCGCCACGATATTGGCCGTGAGGCCTTCGTGGAGCGCGTTTGGGAGCACGTCGAGAAATCCGGCGGCATTATCCACGAGCAGTCTCGGCGGCTCGGCATCTCCGCCGATTGGGAACGGCACAAGTTCACTCTCGACGCCGGGCCCAGCAACGCGGTTCGTACTACCTTCGTCAGTCTGTACGAAAAAGGGCTGATCTACCGGCACGAACGCATCATCAACCGCTGCGTGCGCTGCGCCACCGCCCTGTCCGATCTGGAAGTGGACTACAAGGACGTTGACGGGCAGCTCTACCACATTCGTTACCGTCTGGAAGACGAACCCGACCGGCACGTTACTGTGGCCACCACCCGCCCTGAAACGATGCTGGGCGATACCGGCGTAGCGGTGCATCCCGACGATCCGCGCTACGACGGCATCCGGGGCCGGAACGTTGTCCTGCCCATTATGGGGCGAGTGATTCCAGTGGTTGGCGACGAGGCTATCGACCCTGGGTTCGGGACCGGAGCGCTTAAGGTCACGCCGGCCCACGACCCGGTTGACTTTGAGGTCGGCCAGCGGCACCGGCTCGACGCCCCCAACGTAATCGGCGAAGACGGCAACATGACCGAAGTCGCCGGCAAGTACGCCGGTATGGAGCGCTTCGACGCCCGCCGCCGCGTCGTCGAGGAACTGGACGCGCTGGGCGTGCTTGAGAAGGTAGAAACGCACAACCACTCTGTCGGACACTGCCAGCGCTGCGCTACCGTAGTCGAGCCGCTCATTAGCATGCAGTGGTTCGTCAATATCGGCAACCACGAGGAGCCGGGCACCATCGCGGGCAAGGCCTACCGGGCAGTTACCGGGGGCGACATCCGCATCGTCCCCGAGCGGTTCACCCGCGTCTACCTGAACTGGCTGGAGAACATCCGGGACTGGTGTATCAGCCGGCAGCTGTGGTGGGGGCACCGCATCCCCGTCTGGTACTGCGGCCCCTGCGGCCACATGACCGTCGCCAAGGCTGACCCTGACGCCTGCGAAGCCTGTGGCTCCCCAGACGTACTCCAGGACCCCGACGTGCTGGACACCTGGTTTAGCTCCGGTTTGTGGCCTCACTCGACGCTGGGCTGGCCGGGGAACACCGACGACTTCGACTATTTCTATCCGACGACGGTGCTGGAAACGGGCTACGACATCCTTTTCTTCTGGGTTGCCCGCATGATCATGCTGGGCATCGAGAACACCGGAAAAGCTCCCTTCAATACCGTTTACCTGCACGGCCTCATTCGCGACGGTTCCGGCGCCAAGATGAGCAAGACCCGCGGCAATACCATGGACCCGCTGGACATGGTGGAGAAATACGGTACCGACGCCCTGCGCTTCGCCCTCACCACCGGCACTGCGCCGGGAAACGACCTGCGCTTCACCGAGAATCGGCTAGAGGCGGGCCGCAACTACGCCAACAAGATATGGAACGCCTCCCGCTTCGTCATCAGCCAACTCGAGGGACGGTCTGGTCTCGAGGGCTGGAGCGACGTGTCGCCGCAGCATCGGCACGATCGCTGGATCGTAAGTTGCCTGGACAAGGTAACGGACGAAGTCAACCGGGCGCTGGAGAGTTTCGAACTGGGCGACGCGCAGCAGAAGCTCCACGATTTTATCTGGAACGACTACTGCGACTGGTACATTGAGATGGCCAAGATTCGCCTCCGAAACAACAGCCACCCCTCGCCGCTGCCAACTCTCGCCCATGTCCTCGAGCGCATCCTACGGCTCCTGCACCCGTTCATGCCATTCATTACCGAGGAAATCTGGCAGACGCTCAAGTCGTATCTGCCCGAGGAGGGCGACACCCGATTCGAGTCGATAATGATCGCTCCATATCCTGAGCCCGCTGGGCTCATTGATCCAGCAGCGAAAAATCAGATCGAAGCGGTCCAAGAAGCCATCCAAATACTGAGAAATGTGCGTGCCCAATTGGGTATACCCCCAGCTCAGAGCTTAGAATTGGCTAGAATCGTGCCTAACAGCCAATTGTCTACGGCATTTTCGGAGGAAAGAGGGGTAATCGAGTCGCTAGCTCGAGTAAAAAAGATTAATTTTGATTACCATGTCAACGCAGGGGAAGTGGAGTCCAAGTCCATCGTTAGCCTCGTAGGCAGTCAGATGGTGGTGTATTTGCCGCTTGAGGGCGTGGTGGACCTGGATGCCGAAGGAGAACGCCTGCGGGCCGAACTGGTCGACTGTGACCGCAACCTGGAGCGGGTGGAGAAGCTGGTATCCAACCCCAACTTCCGCGAAAAGGCCCGCCCCGACGTGGTGGAAAACGAGGAAGCTCGCTTGGCCGAGCTTCGCGATCGCAAGCAGCGTCTCGACGAGATCTTGGAGCAGCTGGGCCGGTAGTACCACCGAAACTAGTCCTTTGGAGTGAGCGTAGCAATGCCGCAGCGATTGGGCATCATCGGGCACCCGATAGGTCACTCCATCTCGCCGGAATTTCAGCAGGCCGCACTGCACGCCATCGGCTTTGACGGTACCTACCAGCCCTGGGATGTCGCTCCTGGTGACGTTGGCGAGTTCATAAACGGGCTCCGGGCTCCCGGTACGCTGGGAATCAACGTAACCGTGCCGCACAAGGAAGGGGTAATCCCGTTCCTTGACGAGGTGGATGACTGGGCCTCAACCGCCGGGGCGGTCAACACAATCGTCAATCGCAATGGGCGGCTGACCGGCCACAACACCGATGGTATCGGTTTCCTCCGTGCCCTGCGCGAGGGTGCCGACTTTGAACCCCGCGGTCGGGATGTACTGGTGCTTGGCGCCGGCGGTTCGGCGCGCGGTGTCGTGTACGCCCTGGCCCGAGCGGGCGTGGCTCAGATATTCATCGCCAACCGCACGCGGGAACGGGCAGAGCGGCTGGCGGCGCTGTCCATTGACAGCGGTGTCGCAGCCGAGGTACTGGCGCTGTCGGACGCCAAAGAGGCAACTGGAGAGGTGGCCCTCATCGTCAATTGCACCTCCATGGGCATGGTCCACGGCCCCGACGAACACGGCACACCTCTATCAGCCGCCGACATACCGCCCACGGTCGTGGTTAACGACCTAGTGTATAATCCCTTGGAAACACCTCTGTTGCGCGAGGCCGCAAAAGCAGGTGCCACTACCCTCGGTGGCATCCAGATGTTGGTCTATCAGGGAGCTGCATCCTTCGAGATGTGGACCGGGCAAGACGCTCCCGTCTCCGTTATGCTGGATGCTGCCACCGCCGCGATGCGGGAGAGAGGATAGCCGAACCGCACCGTTAATGTCCTTGCGATAGCCCTCTCCGTTCGGGAGAGGGGTTTTTTGAGTAACTAATAATTACAATAAGACTGGAAGATTATGGTTCGCTTTGTAACTGCGGGGGAGTCCCATGGCCAGGGCCTCCTCATAATAGTGGAGGGCGTGCCCGCCGGCCTGCCCATAGACGAGGATTATATTGGCGTGCACTTGGCTCGCCGTCAGAAGGGATACGGGCGCGGCGGCCGCATGCTGATCGAGCAGGACTGGGCTCACATTAGTTCCGGCGTCCGTCATGGGACGACGCTGGGAAGCCCCATTGGCATGAGCATCGAAAACCGGGACTGGGCCAACTGGGAAGAGGCCATGTCGGTGCGCCCAATTGAAGGCGAGCCGCAGAGCCCCCGCAGCCAGCGAATCACCCGTCTGCGCCCCGGCCATGCCGACCTGCCGGGTGCGATGAAGTACGGATTCAACGACGTACGTAACGTGCTGGAGCGGGCCAGCGCCCGCGAGACCGCTGCCCGCGTCGCTGCCGGCGCCGTGGCCCTCCGCCTGCTGGAGGAGTTCGGCGTAGCCGTCCGCAGCCACGTCTTGTCCATTGGCAGCGTCCGCGCGACCCCCCCGGCGAAGATCGATTGGAAGGCAGTGGAGGAGTCGCCGGTGCGCTGTGCTGACCCCGAGGCCGCCGAGCGCATGACCGCCGAAATCGACGCCACGAAGGATGCCGGCGATACCGTCGGTGGCATCGTGGAGATCATTGCCGAGAACGTCCCCATCGGCCTGGGCTCCCATGTGTCTTGGGACCGCAAGATCGACGGGCGGGTATCGCATGCGCTGATGTCCATCAACGCCGTCAAGGCCGTTTCCATTGGCCCCGGGTGGGACATAATCCACAAGCGCGGTTCTGAGGTACAGGACGTCATCAAGCCTGTTACAGATCCCGAACATCCCTGGCAACGGAGTACCAACAATCTCGGTGGAACCGAGGGCGGCATGACCAACGGCATGCCGCTGACCGCTCAGTTCGCCATAAAGCCCATCGCCACGCTTATGCACCCATTGCCATCTGTGGATCTCGACACGGGCGACGAGGTACAGGCCCACTACGAGCGCTCTGACATCTGCCAGGCTCCGCCGGCCTGTGTCGTCGGCGAGGCAATGGTCGCGTTGGTTCTTGCCGAGGCGTTCATGGAAAAGTTCGGCGGCGACTCCATTTCGGAAACCCGCCGGAACTACGAGGGTTACATGAAGACCGTTGGCCCGCGGCGGGTCTACCAATAACCCATCCCTTCTCCCTCAGAGTTTGGGTGAGGGATTCCCAATCCAGCCCGGCCCTCGTCCACCGGCGAACCTAGCTATCAAAATTAAGGACACCGTATGAAATTCGGCGTCACAATGTTCCCCAACAATCTCGAAGACGTGGCCAGCGGGTCACGCTTGGCCGAGGAAATGGGATTTGATTACGTAGGAATCGCCGATTCCCAGTCGCTGGCCCGCGAGCTGTACGTGACTCTCGGGGTCGTTGCTGCGTCCACCGAGCGCGTTATGCTGGGGCCGACGGTCAGCAACCCCCTGACCCGGCACCCGGCGGTGGCTGCCTCAGCCATAGCTTCAATTAACGAGCTGTCGAAAGGTCGGGCGTTTCTGGGCCTAGGCAGCGGAGACAGCGCCGTGCTGAATCTTGGGTTGCGCCCGGCGCGCTTGGCCGAGTTGCATCATTACATCCAGTCAGTCCGCGAGATGCTGGCTGGGGAGACCGTCGAATACCGAGGAAACCGCGCCCACGTCCGTTGGTCCAGCACCGCGATCCCCGTCGCCATGTCCGCCGAAGGCCCGCGCACGCTGGCCATGGCGGGCTCCGTCGCCGACATCATCCACACCGGCCTCACCGCCGACGTGCTGCAGGACACCGTCGCCCGCATCCGCGAGGGCGAGCGCGCCGCCGGGCGTGTGGAGGGCTCTGCCGGTGTCTGGGCCTTCGCCAAGTGCAACATCGCCGACGACCGCGACGAGGCCGTCGACGAGATCAAGATGGCCCTGGCAGCCTCGGGACATCACGCCTTCCGGTTTACCCTCGAGGGCAAGAACGTCCCCGAGCAGTACCGCGAGGCCGTCTCGGTCCTGCACCACGAGTACGAGGCCGCTGAGCACGAACAGATCGGACAGACCCGCAATGCCACACTCACCGACGAACTGGGCCTGACCGACTATTTCGCCGACCGGTTCGCCATAGTCGGTACGCC
This sequence comes from Dehalococcoidia bacterium, assembly GCA_965262865.1. GTDB lineage: Bacteria > Chloroflexota > Dehalococcoidia > Lucifugimonadales > UBA3495 > VXOI01. Next base: position 1,356,622 of record OZ253565.1, on the reverse strand, counting down.
CGACGAGTGCCGTGCCAAGACCAGAGCCATATTCGATGCCGGTGTTGACGTTCTGCTGATTACCGCCATCGGGCCCTCGCCGGAAACCATCATCCGTCGCTACGGCAAGGACGTCATCGCTCCCCTGCGAGGGAAGTAGGGGGTTCCTCGGTCTATCATGCTACTATTGGCGGGTACAGGGAAAAGTCACCTTGCGCCGCAAGGTTGAAGTCCAAACATCGAAGGGTCGTTGGTGTAGAGTTCTACGTGGCCAAGGGACTGTTTATTGTTTTTGAGGGAGGCGAGGGGTCCGGGAAGAGCACGCAAGCGGAGCGGCTTCTGCAACGGCTGGCTGAGTCGGGGAACCGAGCGGTCCTTGTCAGAGAGCCTGGAACGACCGCTCTCGGCCTTTACCTCCGCGAGTACCTTAAAAGCAAGCGGCCATTGACGCTAGAGTCCGAGCTCCTGCTATTTGCTGCGGCAAGAGCGCAGTTGGTGGCCGAGGAGATAAAGCCTGCCCTCGACCGAGGCATTACGGTCGTCGCCGACCGCTACACGGGCTCCACGATTGCGTACCAGGGATTTGGCAGAGGCATCAAGCAAGATGTCATCCATTACATGAACGAATACGTGACCGGTGGGTTAGAGCCCGACATCACTTTTTTGCTGGACACCGACCCTTCCGAGGGCCTGAATCGCGTAGGATCCCCACAGCTGCAGATGGCCCTGATGCCCGAAGATACTGCCGAGGTTGGGCGAGCCGACCTCGCGGGGCACCGGCGATTCGAGGACCAGTCGATGGCATTCCACAGCCGTGTACGCCAAGGATATCTCGAGGTGGCCAAGGACACTCCGGGGTGGCAAACCATAGATGCCCGCCTGCCGATAGAGGAGTTGGCCGATCAAGTCTGGCTAACGGCCGCGCGGCTCCTCGCCAGAGCCACGGTCGCAGAGGAGCCAGGCGCTCCTGCTGGGCTGGCTTTATGCAAAGAGTAAGCCCCTCCGTCAATTGGAGGGGCTTATCAATTGCTCTATCAGATGCTTGGATCTCTAGTCGTCCGCAGCTACCAGATCGGCCTCAGCAATCCTTTCCCGGACGTGGGCCAGCATCTTGCGAACACGGGCCAAATCGGGGAACACATTACCTTCGCCCTTTTTGTCATATATCCGCTCGCCGTCTACGAAAACTTCCATGATGCTTTGGCCGCGAGGGGAAATGGCTACCGCTGCGTCGGGTCCAAAATGCCGGAAAAACTCATTTGCCATCCACGTGGCAGTACCGAGGTGCTGTCAACTGACGCAGTAGGTAATCTCAATCTGGACTTTGCCTTCCATTGATGTCCTCCGAGGGAATCAGAATGACGATAGTTTACAGTTCCTAGAGGTGCGGCGCAAGTGAAACCCCGCACAATCGCAGGGCTATCGCATTTGGCCGGAGGGATCCGGTGTCTGCGCAGGGAATCGAGTGCAGCTATCCGGGGCGGGCGGACGTGAAGTGGGTGAGGAGTCTGAGGGGAAAAAGGGGACAGAATTTTCCCCACGCGTTCCCATACATTCCCATATTTTCCCATTTTGCCTGCTATTTCGCGTTATTTCCTATCTGCGCCACTGCTGTGGGACAAGGATTTTCAAATTCGGTCCCATTGTGTCCCATTCCTGCTTTTCCTGGTGTTTGGGCAGGCCATGCCTCTGCGGCTGTTGGCTGACACCAGCTGGGGCGCAGTGATGCCGCCAGAGGCATTGAGCACCATTTATCGAACACATGATCCTATAATATCGAATACCAAAGGGCCTGGCAAGCGGCAAATGTCATCTGGATATCCAAATGCGATTGCCCTGTGCACAATCGAATCTTCTATTGCGAGACTGGCGCTGTTGCGGATTTACGCTCGATAGAACATCACCGAACGATCAGGTTCGCGTCCCTGGCTTACCGAGGCCACGTTGTAACGCTGGCCGAGCATATGTTGCAGGCGACGGATGTGGGAGCGCTGAGGAGCCAGCTTGACGGTCGTTTCTCCGCCCAGCACACGGTTTGCCGCCGCCTCTGCCTCATCCATGGCGCTCTCGATGTTGGGACCCTGGGGCCTCCCCTCCGGCTCCGGAGCAGCGCGGCCTCCGTTGCGGTTCCACTGACCGACCACTGTGCGGAGGAAGTCCTGCAATTGTGGTAGAGAATTCTTACGGAGCACAAACACTGGCTTGCCGTTGGCCTCGGCAATTCTCACAAGCTGAGACCCGCGGCGGTAGTGGGTCTTGGTAGTGAGCACGAGGTCGGCGCGGCGCAGTTCGTTGACAATTTGGGCCGCAACGCCTGACTCAACCATCGCTCCCTCGAGCTTGTCGCGCCCAACGCCGAACAGGAAAACACGGACCTCCGAGACCATGTCTGCCTCTTCAGCGGACATTTCGCTCATTGGCCTAGGTAACCGGGGACTGGGTGCATTCCGCCCCTGTTCCCGGTTGTGCTCGCTGCGGCGATCGGGTCCCGAGTCCCGGCCGTTGCGGCGGCCCTCCGGCTGCCACGGGGCTGGGGCGTCCTCGTTGGCCCGGTATTCTTCCTCGGCCCGCTCCACCTCTCCGTTCTCGTTGATCCAGCGAATTTCAGGCACGATGGGATAGCCGCGCAGCCACTGGTCCACGACGTGGGCTACGTCACTATGGACCGCGAGGCGCTCCCAGCTTTGTATTTCAACGACGACATCGAAAGTTGGCGGCGCCTTCCGTTCAAGGACCGTCTTCTGCGTTCCGCGGTACCGGGCTTCCTGGTCACCCAGAGTAACGGTCTGTATCCCCCCTACCAAGTCGGAAAGTGTGGGATTCATGATCAGGTTGTCGAGGGTGTTGCCGTGGGCGGTTGCAATAAGCTGCACACCTCGTTCGGCGATGGTGCGCGCTGCAGCAGCCTCCTGTTCGGCCCCCATCTCGTCGATCACGACTGTTTCAGGCATGTGGTTCTCGACCGCTTCAATCATCACTCCGTGCTGTTGGAGGGGAGTGGCCACTTGCATGCGCCGGGCCCTTCCGATGGCGGGGTGGGCAACGTCACCGTCCCCCGCGATTTCATTGGAGGTATCCACGATGACAACCCTCTTGTTCGCAGACACTGAGAGAACCCGCGCCATTTCGCGGAGCATAGTTGTCTTGCCCACACCCGGACGCCCCAGCAGGAGAATGTTCTTGCCAGAAAACGCCAAGTCCTCGATCATTTTGATTGTTCCGAATACGGCTCGCCCAATCCGGCAGGTCAAGCCTATGACCCGGCCGCGCCGGTTCCGAATGGCCGATATTCGATGCAGGGTGCGCTCGATGCCCGCTCGGTTGTCGTCACCGAACTCGCCCATTCTTTCAATGACGCCCTGCAGGTCTTCGGCGCTCACCTCGTCAGAACTGAGCGGGAAATCACCGCTGACGAACCTCGCCTCCGGTGCCCGCCCCAGATCCAGCACCACCTCCAACAATTCAGCAAGATCGTCCCGCTGCCTCAGGGCAAAGGACACCCTTTCTGGCAGCACGTCCAGCACCAACTCCATTTCATCCCGCACAGCGTCTTGCACCATCGCCAATATCATTCCTCCATCCAGGATGATTTGGGCCTGTTCCGGATACCTTGAAAACGAACCGCCGCGACTCCATATTAAGAGAGGCGAGAGCGAAATTCATTCCACGAGACCACAGAAATACTGATGGACCCTGGTATCGTGCGTCAGTTCGGGGTGAAAGGCGGTAGCCAGCACGTTGCCCTGCTGCACCGCCACGGGTCGGCCGTCATCCAGGCTGGCCAGCACTTCCACCGAGGACCCAACGCGGATGACCACAGGAGCGCGAATGAATATGCAGTGGTATGGTTCGGGGGAAAGGGGAGAGATCTGAAGCTCCTGCTCGAAGCTATCGACCTGACGCCCGAAGGCGTTGCGCTGAACGCTGATATCGATCAGTCCGAGGGGCACAGGGTCTTGCTCGGTAATTTCGGTGGCCAGCATAATCATGCCGGCGCAGGTTCCCCACACCGGGCATCCATTGGAGACCATGCGCACGACGGCCTCCCTCAGTTCATATATCGTCATGAGGCGGCTCAGGGTAGTGCTCTCGCCGCCGGGGATAATTAATCCGTCCAGAGCCTCCAAGTGCTCCGGCAATCTGACTTCCCGAGTCTCCACGTCAATGCTGCGAAGAATCGCAATGTGCTCGGCGAAGTCGCCTTGTATCGCTAAGACGCCTATTTTCAATTCTTCGTGCCGGTCGTCCCGCTCTGCTGCAGATTTGAAATCTGTATCGGACCTAGATGTCCCTGGCCCTCATGGGTTTGATGACCAGTCGCTCTTGCTACGAGTCAACCATCAGGTTGAAGATTTAGCTGATTGTGGTGCGAGGAGGAATTGGCGCTCGGTTTCAAAGCATGACTGAGTAGGGGAATTCGCCTTCTTCGATGCCGAAGAGTCCATGCCTTAGTCGTGTTAAACCTCGCTCCCGTCAACTATAGTGAAAAGCCTGTCCTACAATGGGGAATTCCATGCTGAATCTGGCGTCACGGAGTGTGTTACCCCGGTGTCAACCAAGGGGGTAACCGACTTGAGTTTGGCGGCACTCATACTGCTCAAGCTCACTGTGCCTTAGAACAACCCCGTTCGTGCCCTCGTCATTCGAAACTCCTAAATGCTCCGTGGCGCCAGCAACTCTCCCTCAGGAATCTCGCGCACGCTGCGGCCAACCATGGGCTCGCCCAAGTCCTTGGACACCTCGGCCAGAATACTGGGATCGTTGTAGTGGGTTACGGCCTGGACGATGGCGTAGGCCCGGCTGGCTGGGTCGCCTGATTTGAAGACACCGGAGCCGACGAACACACCATCTGCCCCTAACTGCATCATCAGCGCGGCGTCGGCAGGGGTGGCGACGCCGCCAGCGGCGAAGTTGACGACGGGCAAACGACCCTGCCGTCGGGTCTCCTGCAGGAGTTCTAAGGACACCCGAAGGTCTCTGGCCTCCACGACCAACTCGTCGTCAGGCATCGTCTTCAGCTTGCGAATGGCGTCTTGGACCGCCCGCATGTGGCGAACAGCTTCCACCACGTCTCCGGTGCCGGCCTCTCCCTTTGTACGAATCATAGCGGCACCCTCGGAGATGCGGCGAAGCGCCTCTCCCAAATCGCGGCAACCGCAGACAAAGGGTACCTTGAAGTCGTGCTTCCAAACATGGTGCGTCTCATCGGCTGGGGTCAGCACCTCGGACTCATCGATGTAGTCCACGCCGAGCGCCTCGAGGATCTGGGCCTCCACGAAATGTCCGATTCGCACTTTGGCCATTACCGGAATGGTTACCGCATCCATGATGCGGCTGATGATGGCTGGATCAGTCATTCGGGCCACGCCACCGTCCGCTCGTATATCCGCTGGGACCCGCTCCAAGGCCATTACAGCGACCGCGCCAGCCTCGGCCGCGACCACAGCCTGCTCAGGGTTTACCACGTCCATGATGACGCCGCCTTTCAGCATCTGGGCGTGCCCAGCCTTGACGGTAAAGGTGCCGGTCAATACGTCTGCAATTACCATAACTGCCATCCTCCAGCGGGTTCTAACGCGAAAAAATTTCGCCCTTCGCTGGACAGATCCCTCCTTCCCATTGTAATTATTGCCTCGGATAGAACGCCTCGGCATTTGAAAATGATTATACGGGGTGGCTTAGGGGTAATCAATTGCTGATAGAGTGAGATGGTGCCTTACTCCGGATTTCGAGAGTAGCCCATATTTGCGTCGACCCAACTTCGGCTTGGGTCTCGCGCTCGACACATCGCCGAAAGCTGTCGACTGATCTGAATTTCTTGAATCCGGCATAGCACGCGGCGGTCTTAACTTGTGTATGCTCGTCGATAGGCAAGTCAGCGGGCTAGCTGTATCCCGCTTGTAATTCCTCGGGCCAAGCTAAGTCCAGCGTCGCTAATACTACAATGACGGGTTTATTTGGTGGGACAGGTGGCCAGATGGTGATGGGTGGTTTGGGTGATGGATGTGGCGAGCTTCCAGCGGGTCTACGACAGCTTTCAGGAATTTCACTCCCTCTTTGCAGCCTCCTTCGGCCGCAAACAGTGGCGGGAGCACAGCCGGAATTACCTTCAGGCACTGCTGGTGCAGGGCCAGGAGCGGCGCAACGCCGAGAACCTCTGCGAATCGGTGGGCGTGTCGGCCCGGGCGATGCAGCGCTTTCTCACTGAGGCCCGCTGGGACGACGACGCTGTCATCGGGCGGTTGCAGGAGTACCTGGGTCGCAGGCTGGGACACCATGACGCGGTGTGGATGCTGGGCGGCAGCGACTTCCCCAAGCAAGGGAGGAAATCGGCGGGAGTGGCCCGGCAGTACTGTGGCAGGCTGGGCAAGGTGGCCAACTGCCAGGCCGGGATGTTCCTGGCCTACGTCAGCCCACTGGGCCGGGCGTTGGTGGACAAAGGGCTGTATCTGCCGGAGAGCTGGACCTCGGACGATGCCCGGTGCGCGGCGGCAGGGGTGCCGGAGGAGAGGCATGGCTACCGGTCTAAGAGGGTGTGTGGCAAAAGCCTTTTGCCGACAAACAGGAGGCCGGGACAGCATCCGGCGCAGCTGCGAAAACGGTGGAACGCCCTAACCCTCTCCCAGAGGGTTAGGGAATTTGTTACATATCCTCTTAGCCCGGTCTTGCTCCCTGCGGGCTTTCTTGCTGCGCCGGGCACCATGCCAATATACTCAGCTCGTCGACCCCGTACCCGAACAACCTTTCCCTAAACCGGGAGTCGTCGGCTTGGCGGGGCCTGTCGAGACTGGCCCTGATCCCGGAAAATAAAGGATGGATTACGCCGTGACCGTTCAGCCTCCCCACCAGACCTATGTCGGCGCGCCCATTCGGCGGCGTGAGGATATTCGGTTCATCACGGGGAACGGGCAGTACCTCGATGACATTCGGATGCCCGGTCAGTTGCACGCCGCCGTCTTGCGCAGCCCGCACGCCCACGCCCGAGTGCGCGGTATAAACACTGCTTCGGCCCTTTCCCTCGACGGCGTCGTGGCAATTTTCACCTATGCTGATATCGCAGAACTCGCCAAACCCATCCCGATGCGCGTCTTTCCCCTGCCCGGCCTCGAGGACTACCTCCAGACTCCGCTTTCCGCCGACACCGTTCGCCACGCCGGCGAGGCCGTCGCAGTGGTTGTCGCTGAAAGCCGGTATATCGCGGAGGACGCTATAGACCTTGTTGAGGTCGATTACGAGCCCCTACCCGCCGTTACCTGTATAACCGACGCGCTGACCGACTCGGTGCTGGTGCATCCGGCCAATGGCACCAACCTGGCGGGCTCAGCAGAGATCAGCGTTGGCGACGTGGACGCGGCATTCCGTGACGCCGACTACTCCCGCACCGAGGAGTTCAACACGAACCGCCATACCGCGAATCCCCTGGAAACGCGGGGGTTGGTTGCCAGCTTCGATCCCACCGATGGACACATGCGTGTCTGGGGTCCGACCAAAGTGTCGCACACCAACCGGGCGATACTGGCGCGCCACCTCGAGATTGACGAGGAGCGCATCCACTTCATAGAGCCGGATGTGGGCGGGGGGTTCGGCGTACGCGGAGAATTCTACGCCGAGGACTTCCTGATTCCCTTCGCCTCCTTCAGGCTGGGGCGCCCGGTCAAGTGGGTGGAGGACAGAGCGGAGCACCTGGTGTCGGCCAACCACTCCCGCGAGGTCCTCTGCCAGGTCGAGATCGCAGCGCGAAATGATGGTACTCTGCTTGGTCTGCGGACGACGGTCTACGGCGATATGGGGGCCTATGTACGCACTCATGGCAGTGTTGTGCCTGCCCTGACGGCAGTGATGATGACAGGGCCATACCGGATTCCCAACTTCCACGCCTCGGTCAAATGCGTTATGACCAACAAGATGGGGGCGGGGACCTACCGCGCTCCCGGGTTTTTCGAGGGCACATTCATCCGCGAGCGCCTACTGGACATGGTCGCTGCGGACCTTGGCCTCGACCCAGCGGAATTGCGTCGCCGCAACCTCATTGACGCCAGCGAGATGCCCTACAACGTCGGTCCCACCCGTCTGGACGGTCGCGACACGGTTTACGACAGTGGAGACTATGCCAGTGCCTTCGATCGCGCGCTGGAGCAGATCGGCTATGGGGAACTGTCCTCACGCCGAGGGCCGGACGATCTGGGACGCTATCACGGGGTCGGTATCGCGTCATACGTCGAGCCCACTGGGTTCGGCCCTTTCGAGGGCGCTCGCGTCCTGATCACCCAGGAGGGTGGCATCGAGGTCTACCTCGGCATCACCACAATGGGACAGGGACACGAGACGGTGATGGCACAAATCTGCGCCGATTCGCTGAGCGTTCTCATGGATGACGTCCGCGTCTTCCACGGCAGCACCGATTACATTCCCGCCAGTATCGGAACCTTTGGCAGCCGTGCGACTGTGATGGCCGGCAGCGCGATTCACCTGTCCTGCCAGACCCTCCGCGCACGCATACTCTCACTGTCTGCCAGCTACCTCGACACCACGCCCGAGGCGCTGGACCTGCGGCACGGGGTGGTTGTGGCAAAGGACAGCACGTTGGACCAGCGGCAACTGACCCTGCAGCAGGTGGCCGCGTTGGCCGAGTCGCAGCGCCAGTTCGACGATCCTGACACTGCCCTCGACGCAACTGAGTACTTCCGCATTGAGGAGTGGACCTACTCCTATGGGAGCCACGCCGCCCACGTCGCCGTCGATCCGGAAACCGGCAAGCTGGAAGTGCTGCGATACGTTGTAGTGGAGGACGTAGGTCGCTGCATCAACCCGTTGACAATGCACGGTCAGTCGGTGGGCGGCGCGGCCCAGGGCATCGGCGGAACTTTGTTGGAGGAACTTGTATACGACGGTGCCGGTCAGCTGGTCTCCGGCACCCTGATGGACTACCTGCTGCCCACCAGCACCGACATCCCGGACATAGAGACCGTGATAACGGAGGATGCCCCATCGCCCCTGAACCCACTGGGCGTAAAGGGCGCAGGCGAGGGAGCCATACTGGCCACGGGTGCCGCCCTCGGAAACGCCTTGGCCAACGCGCTCTCTCCATTCGGAGTGCGTGTGAACAGCATGCCGCTCAGCCCTGACAACATTCGCCGCTGGATTGGGGAGGCGCGAGGAAGAGACGCAGGGCCAGCCTAACCCAGTACGGCTATCGCCTCGATCTCCACGTCCAGACCAGGCTCCGCCAGCGCGCTGATTTCGATCAGCGAGTTGGCAGGGTATTTCCCTTCGAAGAACCGAGCGAACAGTTCCGCCTGCTTCTCCGGGTTGTTGGTCCAGTCGGCGATGCTGGTTACGAAGCAAGTGATCTTGGCGATATCGCCTGGGCTGCCGCCCTCTGCCTTCACTACTCCGACAACACGCTCCAGAGTAACTTCCAGTTGCTCCATCAATGGCTTGCCCTGCGCGGCCGAGCCGCGCGCGGTGCAGCCTGAAACAAACAGAAGATTGCCGGCTCGGGTTCCGCGGCTATAAGTTGGGCCGGCAGGGGCGATGTCGGGGTAGTCTCGATGTTCAACTGCCATTTCTTCTCTCCTCAATCAAGTTTTGGTCAGATGCCACTATAGGCCAGATGCCACCTTATCAGTTGCCTGTTAGGGGTGTGTGACGAAAGCCTTTTGCCAATTAACAAGAGGTCAAGACAGCATCCGGCATACCTGCGAAAGCGGGGAACGCCTTTACCCTAACCCTCTCCCAGAGGAAGAGGGAATTTGTCGCACACCCTCTGAGGCATTTTCCAGGGTGCTTTCGCCTTTCCACAAGGGGTTGATAGAACGTTCTCCGCCCCGTCTGCGCCTCGCGAGGTTGGCAATGACACTGTCTAGGAACCTATAATAGCGTCAATTTCGCCGGTCAAGGCTGACGCGCAATTGTCGGGCCGGTATAGGTTATCAAGGTACTATGGGCGAGGCTCACTTCGAGAGTCACATCTTCATCGACCTCGTAACGGTCGTCATCGCGGCCTTCGTGGGCGGTGTAGTTGCCCGTGTATTGCGGGCACCGCCCGTGCTCGGCTATCTCGCAATGGGCATGATTATTGGTCCATACGTCGCCGGACGCACCGGGGACGAGTGGCTGCACTTCGCCACGGTGGCTGACGTTGATACAGTGCACAAGCTCGCCGAGATAGGCGTGGTGCTGCTGGTCTTCGCCATCGGAATCGAGATCTCCCTGCGCGAGCTGGTCAGCCTCGGAAAGGTGATCGTGGTGGGCGGCATATTGCAGATCAGCGTTACGGCTGGCCTGTTGACGCCAATCGGGTTGCTGTTGGGTCTGGATGTGTCCACCGCGATTATACTTGGAATGGTTGGGGCTCTCAGCAGCACCATGGTGGTGCTCAAGACCCTGACGGACCGCGGTGAAATTCACAGCCTGCACGGTCGCCTGCTGACCGGGTTTCTGCTAATGCAGGACCTTGTCTTCATCCTGATGATCGCGATTCTGCCCGCCCTCGACGGCAGTGGCGGCGGCGCAGGCGTACTGCGGGAAATCGGGATTGGTCTTATAAAGACGGTGGTGGTCATCGGCGGTGTCGGGCTGCTGGGCATCAAGGTCATGCCCTGGGCGATGAGCCGGATAACCCTCCTGGGATCCCGGGAAGTCTTCGTCCTCATGGTTATGGCCATAGTATTCGCCATTTCCGGCCTCACCAACTTCGTGGGTTTGTCCGCTGCCCTCGGCGCCTTCGTTGCCGGCCTGCTGCTCAGTGAGTCCGACATCGGCCATTGGGCCTTGGCCGAGGTCGCTCCCCTGAGAGACATATTCGCCGCGCTTTTCTTTGCCTCGCTGGGGATGCTGACCGACCCGATATTCCTTGTCGACCACTACGTCGAGGTTCTGGCCATCATTGGCGCCGCAGTGGCGATCAAGTTCATCGTTACGGCCCTTATCGTGCGGGTTGCAGGATACCTTCCCAGCACCGCCCTCTTGGCTGGGGTGGGAATGGGACAAATAGGGGAGTTCAGTTTTATCCTCGTTGCCGGCGCGCTGACTTTGGAGGTGGTAGACCAGACTTTCCATTCCCTTATCGTGGTGTCGGCGGTGCTGACGATGGCGGCTGGACCTCCGATTATCTCTGGAGGCACCCTTTTGGTGACGTCGCTGAGCCGGCGTTTCCGAGTGCTGAGGCCCTACCGCATCGGCGATCCCCACGCGGAGGAACGTCCCAGGCAGACCTTTGGTCACGTCGTAATTTGCGGGCTCGGACGCGTCGGCTCACTGGTGGCCCAGGAACTCAGGGTGCACAATGTCCCATTCACCGTTGTCGACCTTGACCCTCGTACGCTGGACGAGTGGCGGACCGATGGCTATCACACGGTACTCGGTTCTTCTGACCGCGTTGAAGTGCTGCGTGCGGCCAGGGTTCCGCAGGCCGGACTCTTGGTGGTGACCACTGGTGATCCGGTCTCCGTGGAGATTACTGCCTACCAGGCCCTCCAATTGCAGCCCGAGTTGGACATCGTGGCGAGGGTAAGGGCCAGGTCCGAGGGTGAGGACCTGCAACGGATGGGTGTACAAGAGGTGGTCTGGCCGGAAATGGAGGCAGGTCTGGAGATTGTGCGACATTCTCTCTCCCGCTACCAGACCCCCGACTACGAGGTCGATCGCGTGATCTACCAGTTGCGAGAACGTCTCAGCTTCGTCGTGCCGAACGATTCCAAGAGGGAACCCCGTGCGGACATCGACGGCAGCTCGTCAGGCGAAGACGGCACCGCGAACAACGGCAACCGGCCCACCGACCCGCAAAATGGCGGTACCTCGGCAAGGACGACCCGGCCCGGGGCCCGCCGTCTCAGGGACTGAGCCCATCCCGGTATGCAAGAGGGTGGGTGACAAGAGCCTTTTGCCAACAAACAAGAGGCCGGGACAGCATCCCGCATACCTGCGAAAACGGGGGAACGCCCTCACCCTAACCCCCTCCCAGAGGGAGAGGGAATTTGTCGCACTCCCTGTTTGGGAATTTGTTACACACCCAGGGCAATCGCGTCTTGATTTCAGCAGCTCAGCAGGTTGGGGCGGAGGAGCTGGAATTGCAGGTTTGCAGGGGTTGTTTTTTCTATTCCACTCATTTCCGATCATTTCCGCCATTCCGGGCTGGCCACCGGTTAAAAGCAGGCCCACTGGTTAAAAGCAGACCCGCCGGGATGTCAGTCGGGTTCTGTTTGCCACCTGTTATAGACATAGAACACATGTTATACAAAAATGTGCAGACTTGGCAAGGGGCGAGTGACAGCGAAATGAGATTCCAGGCTTGAAGACGCGATTGCCTTGGTTACACACCCTCTAAGTAACTATCTCAAATTAGCGAGGCTCCATTGACGGCGGTACCAGATAAGGGCACATGCCAGTTGGAGCAGTCCAAGGTAATTGGATGCCTTCTTGTCGTAGCGCACCAGTATCGCCCGGCACTTGGATAGCCAGCCCAGGGTGCGTTCCACCACCCACCGCCGCGCTGGGTGGGTCTTCCCGCCCGATTGGTCCAATTTCTCTTCGCCAATACGCCGGATGTGCGGCTGGTATCCGGCTTCGGCGACGGTTCGGTGGCCTGTGGGGTTGTCATACCCCTTGTCCAAGCACAGGTTCTGGACGCCTTCCGGCCGGTCCACCACTATGCTCTCCAGCGTCGGCCTGAGGAGTTTCGTATCGTGGACATTTGCTCCGGCCACCACCACGCTCAATGGCCCGCCGGCCCCGTCGACCAGGATGCTTTTCTTGCTTCCTGCCTTCCCACGGTCCGTGGGATTGCGTCCAATAGCGCCCCCCCAAAACGCGCCTTTCCCATGGAGCAATCGGCGGACTGCCATTCCCAATATACACCGTCCAACTCCCGGCATTCTTCTATCAGGACGGCCCAGATACCCTGCAGCACCCCACGCTCTACCCAACGCTGGAAGGTCCGGTGGATGGTGCTGTCATCCCCCAACTCCTTGGGCAAGCGGTTCCATTGGCAGGAACTGCGCATCCGGAATATGACGCCCTCCAGCATCTTCCGCTGGTCCACCCGTTTGCGCCCCTTCCCCCTGGGTGGGTCCAACTCCAAAATCACCGGTTCAATTCGCTGCCACAGATCATCCGGTATTTCCCAGATCGTTGGCAGGGACTCGTTCTTTCCCATCATCTACCACCACACAGATTTCCCCTATCTTAACGCCACCGCCTTTGTGTTCTCCTTCTCACACTAATACCTTTTTGAGATAGTTACTAAGTGGCAACCCGCACTTGCTGGGGCTATAATACTAAGCAGGATGCTCAGTTATGCTCACTGCGGGCGGGTGTAGCTCAGTGGTAGAGCTCTAGCCTTCCAAGCTAGCCACGTGGGTTCGATTCCCATCACCCGCTCCATACTCCGCCCAACAAACCCGCCCCTGCACCTCGCTTGAGATTTGAAAAGCCCCGGAGTTTATTCTCCGGGGCTTTGTTTCTTGATTCTGACAGAGAAAACGCCTGACGGGGCGTTGGGCCTCGTTAATCCGCAGCCGCCAGCAACTCCCGCGCTGCCTGCCTTACGGCCGGCGCGTCCAGCACCGCCTCGAGCAGGCCCTCATCGTTGGGCTGAAATACCTCCGGCTGATGGAAGGTCTGTACCAACTGCGACAGCGTCGCATCTCTCACATCTTCGGGAATGGCGACGGGGTCACCGTCGTTATCCAGTGCCAGCCCGATCTCGGCCGTTATAATCTCCCGTTCTACGTGGTTGCGCTGGATTTCCGATATCTTGCCCAGGTGCTTTCCCAAGTAACAGCCACCGAACTGCATTATCTCGCAGTTGCTTCCCTCGAAGTCCCCTGTGCGCTGGTACTTGGGTTCCAACTCCCACTCGGTCATATAGTCTTGGACTTCCGGGTCCTCAGAATTGGGGGCCTCCAGATCGAATACGATAATGACCCGGTACATAAAGAATTCGGCAGGTTCCACCTTAATGAACATGGCTGCCTCCCGCGATTGGCTCGGATGGGCTGCTCAGAGAAACGGTAAGAATGTGGGCACCCAGACTCTGGTGGCCGGCCCGGCTATCACCGCCCGGCGGCAAGCAGGACTCGATCGACGTGGTCCGCTCCCTGGGGAAGGGTGCCGTCGTCCACACCGTGCATTGCCACGATCACCGCGTCGTTGAAGGGCGTCGGTATTCCAACCTCGCGGCCCTTCTCTGCGACCATCCCGTTCATAAAATCGATCTCGGAGCGCCGGCCCTTGTGCGCATCCTGCGCCATGGAGGCCAGCCAGTTGACGCGCCCGCCGCGCGCGGCAAGGAACGCGTCAAGTTCTTCGAAGACGTCGCCCCTGTCGGCGTCAGCCCAGGTCTGGGCGGGCAGGCCATTGATATCCACCACGTTCAGGCCCATAGCCAAGCCAACCTGCGCTCCCTCTTTGCAGAGCTGGATGCGAATGAGGCGGCAGCGGGGGTCGTCCGCCATCTCCTGAGAACCTAGACCCGAGGAGGCGGAGATGGCGTTCCCCATAGAATTCTGGCAAAGCTTGGCCCAGCGTTCGCCAAACAGATTGTTGGAAGAGTAGGCGCCGTCGATATTGTCCAATAGCCCCGCCACCATCCTGGAACGAGAGGACTCGATTCCGCTCAATTCCGCTACGCGGAAGACGTGGTGGCCATGATCCCGGCCCACGGCGCCGCCACGAGTAACGTGGCCCGGCTCCCACAGGGCTACCTCGATGTGGGAGGCGATGCAACCCACGGTCCGTTCCTCTCCCACGATGCCGCCTATGATCACGTCGTTCCAGCAGTTTTGCAGGGATACGAAGAAGCCATCTTCTTTCACATATCTGCGGATGAAGTGGGTGGCCCACTCTGTGTCGTAGGATTTGACGGAGACGAATACGAAATCGAACGGCTCGGTGATGCCCTGGGCGTCGGTCAGGTGCATGGCTTTCACCGGTACGGTGAACGGTCCCTGGCTGCCCGTGACATGCAGGCCATCGGCGCGCATCTTTTCCACGTGCTCCGGCCACATATCGATGAAAGTGACGTCCTCGCCCTCGCGGGACAGGAATGCGCCTACGTAGCTGCCGAGGGCGCCTGCGCCCATAATGCCGATCTTCTCGCCCACGGTGTTCCTCCTCAATTACCCGGCCAGCGTGGCCAACCGGGCGCTCTCGATGTGGGAAAGGGCCGTAATCTCATCCATAACGTGAGACGGCACCGGATCATCAAGGCCAATGACCATCATGGCCTGTCCCCTTAGCCTCATTCGCCCCACGCCCATAAAGCTGATATTAATGTTGTGTCGGCCCGCGATGGTGCCCACTGCGCCGATGGAGCCCGGCTGGTCGCGGTTGTCCACGAACAACAGATAGGGTGTATTGGGAACGATGTCCATCCAGTAGTCATTGAATTTTATTATATGGGTCTCGTTGCGCATGGAGGTGGCAGCCAGGGTCAGGCTGTCGTTGGAAGTCTGCAGGGTCGCGGAAATGAGGCTGGCATATTCCCTGGAGACCCGGTTGCTCTGCTCGGTTACATTCCAACCCCGGTCTCTGGCCAGTACCGGCGCGTTGATCAAGTTGACGTTGACTGTACTGACCGGACCCAGTAGCCCGGCGAGTACCGCGGCCTGGAGCATCCGGCAGTCGTGATGGGCGATTTCTCCCTCGTAGCTGATGGAGATGCCGGTGATCTGTCCCTCCGAAAGGAAGCCCAGCAGCTTGCCCACCATGGAGGCAGCCGGAACGTAGGGCGCCAGCACCTCGTGAACCTCGGGGGCGACAAAAGGAGCGTTGACAGTGTTCCGGGCCGGCTCGCCCTTGAGCACTGCCAGCACCTGCTCCGCTGCCTCGATGGCGACTTCGCGCTGCGCTTCTCGAGTGGATGCGCCCAGGTGAGGAGTGACTATGACCCCGGGATGCTCTAGCAGCGGGCTCGGATCGGGGGGTTCCTTGGAAAACACGTCCAGCGCCACCCCACTCAGGCGGCCTGACTCCAGGCCGGCCAGCAAAGCCGCCTCATCGACCAGTTCGCCGCGGGCCACGTTGACGACGCGGGCTCCGGGCTTGATATTTTCGATTTGGCGCATTCCCAACATTCCGCGCGTGCCCTCCGTCAGCGGCGTATGCAGGGTGACGAAGTCAGACTCGGCCAACAGGTCGTCCAGAGGAAGCAATTCCACGCCGATGCGACGGGCATAGTCAGGGGAGACGAATGGATCGTAGCCCACCAACCGCATGCCGAAGGCCTGGGCGCGGCGGGCCACCTCAGAGCCGACACGGCCGAGGCCACAGATGCCAAGGGTCTTGTCACGGACCTCGATACCCATAAACGCGCTGCGACGCCACTCGCCGGATTGCAGTGAGTGGTGGGCGCCGGGAATGTTGCGGGCGAGTGACAGCATCAGTGCCATCGTGTGCTCGGCGGCCGCCACGGTGTTTCCGGTAGGGGCGTTGACGACGGCGATACCGGCTCCAGTGGCGGCTTCAAGGTCGATGTTATCGACTCCGATGCCGGCGCGGGCGATAACCTGGAGATCCTTTCCAGCCTCGATGACCTCACGATTTACCTTGGTCTCGCTGCGGACGACCAGGGCCTGATAACCTCCAACGGTTTCCAGCAGTTCGGCGGGCTTCATGCCCGTCTTGACATCTACTTCTGCGCCGGTCTCGAGAAGGGAAATACCCTCGGGGCCTATGGGATCGGATACCAGAACTCTGGACATATTTGGGAACCTCGATATAGTCGGCAGGTTGATCGCAGGATTACCCCAGGCAAGTCAGGACGCACCGGGCGAGTTAGACGCACACGGAGGTGCAACTGCGGCTGCACGGAAGTGCCTTCAATATAGCACAGGACTTCGGAAGGACGTCGCCTTGGAGCTCTTTCCTTGACCCTCGCAAAGCGCACGGGTAGGATAGGATCCGGTGCCAAATTTGATTTTTCGTACCACTGCGGAAATCTTGGGCCGCGTTTTATTGCGTCCGATGATTCGCATTAACCCAGGCGAATAAGACGCAGGCGGCAGGCTTTTTCTAATTTTTCTGTATGACTCTTCCAACAGCATTGTGAGATCAACATAGGAGACGATTGCAATGTTCCTGATGAGGTTCACCGAGCGGGCCTATACCAACTACACCGAGGAGGCCGTGCGCAACAGCCCCAACCAGGCGGTGCGGCTGACCTTCTCCAATAGCAACTTTGACCCGATGGTAGGCTCGCGCCAGTACAACGAGTACCTGGACGAGTACGAATATTGTGAGGAAGCCGGGTTCGACGGGCTGATGCTCAACGAGCATCACAACACTCCCACCTGCCTTGGCGCCACCATGAACCTCGAGGCCGCCATCCTCGCCCGCAACACCAAAACCCCCAAGATCGTGCTGCTGGGCAACCCTCTGCCGGTGTTCGACAACCCACTGCGCTTGGCCGAGGAACTGGCGGAGATCGATATGATCTCTGGCGGGCGGCTGGTGTCGGGCTTCGTTCGCGGCACCGGGGTTGAGAGCCTCGCGGCGAACGTCAATCCGCTTTTCAACCGCGAGCGATTCGAGGAGGCCCACGACCTGCTCATCAAGACCTGGACCACCCCCGGCCCCTTCCGCTGGGAGGGCAAACACTATCATTTCAGGGTGGTCAACCCCTTTGAGCGGCCCATCCAGCAGCCTCATCCTCCGGTCTGGATTCCGGGCCTTGGCAGCCCCGAGACCCTGGTCTGGGCCGCTGAACGCCGCTATCCCTATATCTACCTGGAGACCGACCCGCAGGGTACCGAAGACATGATGTCCATCTACACCGAGACCGCGCGGGAAAACGGATACGAGCCCGGCCCCGAAAATTTCGGCTACCTGTGCCGCATCCACGTGCAGGACACCGACGAAAAGGCGTATGAGTCGGCCAAGGGCTTTCTCACCGGCAACGTCGGCGTGGGCCGTGTGCCGATGCCACGCGACTACATGATGCCCATCGGCTACAGCGGCAGCGTCAAAGACCCCCGCGTCGCCCGCTACCAGGGCCGGGTCCGCAAGGATCCGTTCCTCGGCCTGGGTCTGGAGGAGGCCAGCTACGACGAGATTCTGGCGTCCAATCGCTGGATCGTCGGCAGTCCGGAGACCGTGGTCCGCAAGCTGCGCGACGTGCTGGGCCAGTTGCGTCCCGGCATCCTCGGCATCTGGACCAACGACGGCGACACCACCCACGCTGACACCATGAACTGCCTGAAACTTATGGGAGAGGCAGTCCTGCCCGCCCTCCGCGAGATCGGCGAAGATCTGGAACTGACCGATCCGTTCCAGAAAATGCGGGCGGAGTAGTCCCCCCGTGTTTGATAGCTGAGACGAGAAAGCAAGCTGGCAGGGGCGCCCGTGTTTCTTAAACCCGGCGTCTTGAACCCGGCCCTTCTATCCAAACCTGCTATCACCCAACGGCGTCTTAAACCCGGCAAAGTTGAGAATAATTAGGAGAGCAGTCATGCCCGCGTTTACCGAGGAAATTGTTGATGTCGGCGGAGTCGGAGTCCACACACTCAAGGGAGGCAGCGGTGAGCCCCTGCTCCTCCTCCACGGCGCGGGAGGTAACTCCGGCTGGCTCCCTTTCGCCGATGCCCTCGCCCAACACTACACCGTCTACTATCCGTCCCATCCCGGCTACGGTAAGTCCCCCAGGCCCGATTGGCTGGAAAGCATCCCCGATATGGCCGCCTTTTACACCTGGTACCTGGATGCCCTCGGACTCGATCGTGTCCGCACCATCGGCTTTTCCATGGGTGGCTGGATCGCCGCCGAGCTGGTCGCCACCTGCACCAACGCTGTCGGTAAGCTGATGCTGGTCGGCGCCGCCGGCGTGAAGCCCCAAGAGGGCGAGATCACCGACATTTTCATCATCAGCCCGGCCCAGGTCCTGGAGTTGCAGTTCCACGACACCAGCCAGGTTGCTGACTACGATGCCATTTACGGCCGCGAGCTCTCGCCCGAGGAGCAGCTCACCTCCGACCTGAACCGCGAAATGGCGGTGCGGCTCACCTGGAAGCCCTACATGCACGACCCGCGGCTGGCCGGCGGCCTGCTCAAGCGCGTCAAGGTGCCCACTCGCATGGTCTGGGGACGCCAGGATCGCATCGTCCCGGTGGAGTGCGGCAGCATTTTCCAAGAGAGCATACCCGGCTCAGACCTGGTGGTCATCGAGAACTGCGGCCACTCCCCACAGGTCGAAAAGCCCGAAGAGTTCGTCAAGGCCGCGCTGGAGTTCTTGGCCTAGCCGATGAACCTCGCCGGATTGCTATCGGCCGGAAGGGCCGGATCCTGGCGGTACTTTGCACTGGTGGCGGCCTGCATTCTGCTGGTCGCCACTTTGCTTTCCTGCGGCGGCGGCCCAGACGCCGTAACCGAGGAGCGAATGCTGGAGCTGGAGGCCAAGGCCCACTCGCAGGAAGAGTCCCTCGAATCCCTGTCGGACGAGTACGCCGACCTGAAAGATGAGGTCGCAAACCTGAGCGGCAAGAATTCGGATCTGAGAGCCGAAATCGCCGCCCTCAGGCAGGAGCAGGCCAATTCCGTTAAGGAACAGGAAGCGGCTCAGGATGCACAGGTGCACGAGGAGGAAGTGGCCGACTCCGAGGAGGTACAGGAACAGCAGCTCGCAGACCTGGAGGCGGGCCAGACCCGAATCAACGAGCGTTTGGACGAGCTCGACGACCAAGTGTTGGCCTTGGAGGAGGTCGAGGCCGATACCTTCGATTGGTTGAGGCAGCTCGCCGACCAAGTATTTGCTCTGGAACAGCGCCAGTCTCGAACCAGCGAGCGGTCAGATGATTTGGACACTCGTTTGGAAGACCTCGAGTACCGAGTGTCCCAGGTGGAGGCGCTGTTCACCGCCAAGCTGGATGATTCCAAACCTGCTGACGAGCCGTCCGCGGCGCAACCTGCAGAAACCGTCCTGGACCGCACCGTCCTGGACCGCACAAGGAAGTTGGCAGAGGGGGCTGGAGGGGAGGTTTACAACATCGATTCCCGCGAAGCTGAAGAGCGAGCCATCCTGGTTATGCCTCTGGAACCCATCAATGGCAACCCGCTCATCGTTTCCCTGCACGGCTACGGAGGCAACTCCGCCGACCAAAGCATGTACTTCCCTCTGCACGAGCGCTTGATCTCCCGCGGTTTCGGCCTGCTGCTGCCCAACGGGACACCAGACGGCGAGGGAAACCCCTCCTGGAATCCCACCGATGAGATTGGCGATTCCGCCAAGGCCAGCGGCGACGACTACGCTTACTTGGCCGGTCTCGTAGCAAGGGCCCGGGAAGTTAAGGACTTCGGGCCCGTGTACGTCTTCGGTAACTCGAACGGCGGGTTTATGGCCTACCACCTGGCTTGCAAGGGCCTCCCCGGCCTCCGTGCGGTGGCAAGCCTCGCCGGCACCAGCTACGTCGACGACTCCAACTGCAATGGTGCATCCCCCGTATCGGTGTTGCACATCCACGGCACAGCAGATGAAGTCATCCGGTTTGAGGGAGAAGTCGCGGAGCCCGACCCGAGAGACGACGGCAAACCGGCCTTCTACGCCGGCGCCCAGGAGAAGGTGATGCGCTGGGCCCAGCGGGCTGGCTGCGACTGGCCCGAACACCCGCAGCCCTACACCACCCTCGACCTTGATCAAGACGTCCCTGGCCCTGAAACCTACGCCATCCGCCTGGAGTCGGGCTGCGCCCCTGGCATCAATATCGAACTCTGGATGGGCGCGGAAGGCGGCCACTCTCCGGGCTACGGCGACGCCTTTGTCGACGCTCTGTTAGACTGGCTTCTGTCGCAGAATTAGCTGCTCATTACAACCTGTTAACGAAACCATAGGATCGTCTGCCCCAACTTTCAGAACGGAGCCCACACCATGTCTTTCGAAGTCTTCTACTTCACCGAGTTTCCCTACCCAGCCTTCCCGGAGTCTGTGGTCGACGATTATCCCTCCATGCGTCTGACCTTTCCCAACACCTACTTCGACCCCAGCACGGCCCATGACCTGTTCAAGCGCTACCTCGACGAATACCAGTACGCCGAGGAAGTGGGCTTCGACGGCCTCATGATCAACGAGCATCACAACACTCCGTCGTGCATGGACGTGGAGGTCAACATCACCGGCGGCATCCTGGCCCGCGTCACCAACCGCGCCAAGATCCTGATGCTGGGCAACATGCTCCCCACCTCCGATAACCCGGTGCGTCTGGCCGAGGAGATCGCCATGCTGGACGTCATCTCCGGTGGGCGCATCATCTCCGGCTTCGTCCGCGGCATCGGCATCGAGACCTGGGCCAACAACACCAACCCAATCCACAACCGGGAGCGGTTCGAGGAATGCCACGACCTCATCATCAAGACCTGGACCACGCCAGGCCCCTTCCGCTGGGAGGGCAAGCATTACCACTACCGCGCCGTCAACCCGTGGATGCTCCCCATCCAGCAGCCGTACCCGCCCTGCTGGGTGCCCGGTACCGGAAGCCCGGAGACCGTCAAGTGGGCCGCTGACAATCACTACACCTACGCCGCCTTCCTCACCAGGATGGACCAGGCGCGCAACCTCTTCGCCAACTACCGCAAGCACGCCAACGAGGCCGGCTGGGAGCCGGAACCCGACAAGTTCGCGTTCATGATCTGCGCCCATGTCAACGACACCGACGAGAAGGCGCAGGAGTCCGGCAAGGCGTTCATGTGGCGCATGGGACACCCGCTCAAGGGGCCGCGGGAATACTGGTCTCCCCCCGGATACTTCTCAGCCGCCGGCGCTGCCGCCAACACCCTGCGCCGTTCCAGGCCGCTGAACGAGATGTCATACCAAGAACTGCAGGACGAGTACCATCTGGTCGTCGGCAGCCCCGAGACGGTCATCAAGAAGCTGCGTTACATCAAGGAAGAGCTTGGCATCGGTGCCCTGCTCCTCGAGGCCCAGGGCGGCCCCCTCTCCCACCAGGACACCATGCGCTCCCTCGAACTCTTCGGCAAGGAAGTGATCCCGGCACTGAAGGACTAGCGCCCCGGATGGCCATAGGGGAAGTTGGATGAGAGCTCTAACCATTCGTCAACCTTGGGCATGGTACATCACCGAGGGGCGCAAACGGTACGAAACTCGCTCCTTTAATACGAAACACCGGGGACTCCTTGCCATCCACGCTGGCAAATATGAGAAGGATATGGCCCGAGCGGGGTTGACCGAGCTGCCACTCGGTGCTGTTGTGTGCACTGTACAAATTGTGGCATGCCACCGGACTGAGGACCTGCAGGACATCTCGGAGGAAGAACGGTCGATGGGGGACTTCTCCCCTGGCCGGTATGCTTGGGAGCTCCAGGATGTGGAGGTCTTCGATCAACCGGTTCCGGCCCGGGGCAATCTGGGGTTTTGGAATTGGACTCCCCCGAACGACTAGCCAACAATCTCAAGGCTCGCTGTGGAATCCGAACTGTCATTCCCGCGAAAACGGGAAGCCAGTGGCCTTGGTCGACATCGGCGTGGAGGTTGCGAAGCAGGGTAGATTTCCGCTATCTCGGGAATTACGACTGAAAGAGACCAACAGCCTGAACTAACCAATCGACGGCCGCAGGAGCGGAAGATGGACAAGCAGGACATTCCTTTCCTGACCACGGCGGAACTTTCGGAGCTCATCAGGACGCGCGAGGTCTCCCCGGTCGAGGCGACCTCCGCCTACCTCGATCGCATCGATGCCCTGAACTTTAAGTTCAACTCGTACCTGACTGTCTGTCGCAAAGAGGCGATGGCTGCCGCCGAAGAGGCGGAGCGGGCCATCGCCGGGGGCAACTACCTCGGCCCGATGCACGGCATCCCGGTGGCGGTAAAGGACCAGATCTGGACCAAGGGCATCCGGACCACCGTCGGCTCACGCCTGATGGCTGACTTCGTCCCGGAAGAGGACGCCACGGCCATCGTCAACTTGAAGCGCGCCGGGGCCGTTCTGCTGGGCAAGACCAACCTGACCGAGTTCGCCCTCGGCGGCTCTCAGCGTTACGGCCTTAACCGCAACCCGTGGGACCTCGACCGATTCACAGGAGGCTCCAGTGGCGGCTCCGGATCGGCCACCTCTGCATTCCTGTGCGCCACGTCCCTGGGCGAAGACACCGGCGGATCCATTCGCCGCCCCGCTGCCTGGTGCGGCATCGTCGGCCTTCGACCGAGCTGGGGACGAGTCAGCCGCTACGGCGTGGCCCCAGGCTCATGGTCCATGGACCAGGTCGGCCCCATCTCCCGCACCGTCGAGGACGCCGCCATCACCCTCGGCGCCATCGCCGGGCACGACCCGAGAGACCCCTACACCTGGGACGCTCCAGTCCCAGACTATCGAAAAATCCTTGGCGGCGACCTTTCCGGCGTGCGTGTCGGCGCCATCCGGGAGCTGATCGACAGCGACATCGTGGATCCGGAAGTGCGGGACGGAATCATTGGCGCAGGCGCCGTCCTGGAAGAGCTGGGAGCGACCGTTGAGGATGTGTCCCTGCCCTTGACCGTACACGGCGGCACGCTGGCCGCCGCTCTGATCAACACCGAGGCGTCGGTAACCTACCGCGACTGGATTCGCGAGCGCCTCCACGAGTTCGGCCACTCCAACCGAGTCGGCCTGCTCACCGGCAGCATCATGCCCGCTCAGGCCTACTACAAGGTACAAAAGCTGCGGGAGATGGTACGCCGCGAGGT
The DNA here is from genome assembly GCA_965262865.1 of Dehalococcoidia bacterium. Lineage (GTDB taxonomy): Bacteria > Chloroflexota > Dehalococcoidia > Lucifugimonadales > UBA3495 > VXOI01. The sequence goes on along the minus strand of OZ253565.1, from coordinate 1,332,978 downwards.
GCTGGGTGCCCTCGAAACCTGCGACGTCCTGATTCTGCCCACATCCAAGAGTTGCGCTCCGCTGGTGGGACAGGACCCCACCATCACATCCAAGGAAATGGCCCGCGATCTGCCCCCGGTGATGACCCGCCCCTTCAACCTGGCCAGCGCCCCCGCAATTTCCATCAACTGCGGCTTCAACTCCGAGGGCCTTCCCATCGGCCTGCAGATCGGTGGCCGCCCCTTCGACGAATCAACAGTCCTGAAGGTGGCCCACGCCTACGAACAGCACACCCCCTGGCACACAATGCGCCCGCCCCACGCGTGACGGGGCACGCATCAGGGATCAACTGCGCATAGCCTTTCGACACCGTTCAGAAAGACTGCAAAGCTGTGTGACTGATTGTCCTCCCGGGTCAGGTGGCGCGAAATTCGGCGGGCACCGTCAGTCTTCTGAAACGTAGGTATCAGCTTTTTGAGATCCTCAGAGGGCCTTGCGCGTGATTCCGGATGACGGTAGCGTGCCCTTCTTCCGATGTTTTGGAGATTTTCGTCTTCGTAGGCGTCTGCCAACGCCCTTGGTTCGCTTAGATACCAAGCCTCAAGCTCTTGACACACTATTCTGATCAGAGTATCTGCACGTCTACCTTGATGGCATAGTTGCCTAAGTTTCTCCTTCAATACTAAGCAATCAGCATTATCGTTATCTCTAACTACGACGAATTTGGCTCCAGGTTCCCTCCAATCTCTAAGTAGGCGAGGGATATTGTTTTCCAAATCATCTTTTCCTCCGTGAGGCACACAATGAAAACTTAGCTCAGGGAAAATTCGAGGCAGGAGACCATCAAGCAGGATTCGCATCGAAGGTTCCTCTAGGAGGAAAATTACTCTTCCCAAGAAATCCCAGATCCCTCGAACATATTGTGGCTCCACATGTAGCCAGGTAGCGCGCCAGTTGCCAGATTACGCAGCAACTCGTTGTCAGAGGCCCTTTTTACCGTGCTGAATCCCCCGCGCTTTTCAAGCCAGAAGATTTCTTCCAACTCCGCTCCGTTAAGAAAATCAGGCGAGTGAGTAGAGACAAACACCTGGCCGCCGCGCTGGGCATATGCTCTAAATTCTTCGGCTAGTTCCTGGAGCAGTTCGGGATAGAACTGTATTTCAGGTTCTTCGACTGCCAGTAAAGGGTGAGGTTCGGGGGCATAAAGCAGCACTAGGTACATAAACATCTTCATAGTGCCGTCGGATACAAAGCGACCAATGAACGGATCATTAAAATTTTTGTCTTGGAAACTTAGAACCAATCGACCGTCGCCGGTGGTTTTAGCTTCGACGCTGCTTATGCCCGGAACTCTTCGACTCATCACATTGAGAATCTGGTTAAAGCGGCCGGGATGATTTTCGAGGAGGTATTTTGCAACTTGAGCAACATTGCCTCCGCTAGATGAAAGGCGGTCGGCGTACCAGTCCTCGATGCTGGAAGCAGCGCCGACAACATGGAATCTCGGAACGTACCAGCCTTCAATCATGCTGCAAAGTTCAGAGACAATACGGAAGTCCTTAAACTGACCCAAGCCCTTAATGGCCAAAGTGCTGGGGTCGTGCAGTTCGTGATACTCCCACTCTTCAGATTTCCCTTTTAGCCCATATTCTGATTCATTGACTATTGCTTTACCAATCCCCTTCTTGAAATCTACGAAACGCCAAGGCCAACCGTGTTGACCTTTCCGATAACTCAGCACTTCGCGGTTCACGACAACCTGACCGTTTTCAGAGGCTATTTGAACGGTATAGGACGCCAGCCGTCCTCCGCTTTCCCGAAATTTGATGGTGAATTCAATAGGCCCTCTAGCTCCACGGCTGACCAGTTCTTGGAATCCCCCCCGTTGCGCAACGGCAGCGGCGGCGTTACGGTTCAAGGCATCTTGCAAGAATGAGAATATGTCAAATAAAGTGGACTTTCCCGAACCATTGGTGCCTACGACCACAACCATTCGAGGCAAATCATCGAGTACTACGTCCTGAAGTACACGATAATTCGTAATCCCTAAACTTTCTATTTTGGTCTGGTGCATCATGGCCAAGTCCACCAAATTGCTGTCGTCTGATGAGAGTTAGCCGATACCATCCGCCCACCCTAGAACGTGCACTCCACGCCCAGCTCGGCGCAGATGTCGCGGATCGACTGCGATACGTCTGGGTGCAACGGGATGCCCTCGTCCCGCCGCAGGGTCTCCATCTCCGCCTCGGGTTGGCCAGCCACCAGCACCCGGTCGTGTCCGGGAGCGGGCTTGGTGGCGTTCATCATCTGCACCCACTCGTCCATTTCCTGCTTGAAGTGGGACGCATCGGTAAAGGCGTCCACGCTGTAGGCGGCCACGTAGTGCCCAAAGTTGGGGCGTCCCGGCACGGCCCCGTAGCCGAAGCCCGTCAGCACCCCAGCGAGGATGTCCACCACGCACGAAAGCCCGTACCCCTTGTGAGAACCGCCCTCGCGGCTTCCTCCCACCGGCAGCAGCCAGTAGTTGTCCGGGGCCGGCTTCTCCTCCATGATCGGTGTCCCGTCCTGCTCGGCCAGCCAGCCAGCGGGGATGTCCGCGCCCAGCCGCTGGGCGATGCGTATCTTGTTGACGGCCACCGAGCTCGTGGCCGCATCGAACACGAAGGGCGCTTCGTTACCCGTCGGCACGGCAATGGCAATGGGATTGGTGCCCAGCCGCGGCTCGGCTCCGAATGTCGGCAGCACCGACGGTGGACAGCTCGTCATGCACACACCGATCATGTCGTGCTCCAGGGCCAGCATCGAGTGGTAAGACGCCATCCCCAGGTGCCTCGCGTTCCCGATCGCCACCATCCCCACTCCGACGTTGCGGGCCTTTTCGATGGCTATCCCCATCGCCTTCGGCGTGATGATCGTCCCCAACCCCCGGTCCGAGTCCACGGTTGCTGTCGACGGTGTCTCACGTATCACTTTCCAGTCCGGCCGCGGGTTGATCGACCCATCCTGGTAGCCGTTCACGTAGCTGCGCAGCATGTTCGACACGCCGTGGGAGTCCACCCCGCGCAGGTCGGCCAACACCAGCACGTCCGCCCCCAGCTCGGCGTCGCCGTCCGGCACGCCCAACTGCCGGAAGATCCCCGCCACCGTCGACTTGAGGTCCTCACCCCGCACGAATTCGGCCTCGTCGTGTCCAACCTTGAATTGCTCCAGCACAACCAATTCCCCCATTTCTACATAGTCGCTAGAGTATACAGGATCGGGCGTAGTTCCCTCTCCCCGGAGGGAGAGGGGGAAAAGGTCCGGATCAGCAACCCGCCCCCCACCAGCAGCCCCACACCCGCCCCTTCAAACTTGACTGGGAGTGGTAAATTCCCAGTATGGAGGAAACCCTTTGAACGATAGAGAAGAAGCTCTGGACTACCTCGCCCGGTTGGGAGCACAGCCGGCGGTGGCCTACCACGAATCGGGTGTTGCCTCGGTCGTGCGAACGATCCTTGGCGAGAACGGCATAGAGTACAGTACCGATGCTCCTGGAAACATCCTTGCCCGCCTCCCGGGCAGCAACGTAGACGTCCCGCCCCTTGCCATCGTGGCCCATATGGACCATCCCGGCTTTGAGCTCATCGAACGCCACGGCGACGCCGGCGAGTTCGTCGCCGATGCCCTGGGTGGTATACCGGCCTCCAGCTTTGCGGCCGGCGTGCCGCTGCAGGTCATTCTGCCGGGCGGTCGCCGGGTCCAGGCGGAGACCGCTGGACCGTACGGCCAGGAGTCGGAGCGCAGGGCGCTGATTCGCGTGCCCGACCCAGCCATTGCCGCGGAGCTGCCCCTGCCCGCCCCAGCAGTATTCGACCTCGTGGATTTCGAGCTGGACGGCGAGTACATCCGTATGCGGGCGGTCGATGACTTGGCTGGCTGCGCCTCGGCCCTCGCCGCCTTGGCCCGCCTGTCCCGCAGCGATGACCGACCCGAGGGCGACGTCCTGGCGTTATTCACCCGCGCCGAAGAGGTCGGTCTGGTTGGAGCCCGATTGGCAGCGGAAACTCGTTTGTTGCCGCCGAGCACGCTGATCATCTCCGCCGAGTCCAGCCGCACCCTGCCGGGTGCTGAGCAGGGGAAGGGGCCGGTTATCCGCGTGGGTGATGCCGGGTCGACCTTTGACGCCGATGCCGAGTCGGTGCTCATCAGGGCGCGAGAGGCCCTGAGCGAACGTGAGGGAGGATTCCCCGCCCAGCGGCAGCTGATGAGCGGAGGTGTCTGCGAGGCCAGCGCCTTCGCCGCCTACGGCTATAGGACCACCGGCATCGCATTCCCGCTCGGGAACTACCACAACGGCGCCCCCGAAGGCCGCATCGAGGCCGAGTACATCAAAGTTGACGATTTCCTGGGAGGAGTGGCACTGATGGAGGAGGCAGCACGCCGCGTGTCCGATCGCGCCAACACCGCCTTTCGGCGCCGCCTGCAGTCCGTCCCGGAGGAAATGCGCAAGCGCCTGTTGCAGTAGGCAATAAATGGGGAAGTAGGGCCGGACCCACCCATAAAAGTCGCCGATCAAGCTGTCTATTGTGAATAATCTAGGCGTCAGCTATTCCACTGGGTGCGAATCTGCTAAAATCCCATTCGCATTAAGCCGAATAGTCGGCGACGTTCACTGTCTACTACCGCTGGCCCCCGCCATTGCGGCAGCTTGGACGAGTGATGCAAAATCGCTGGTACGATTCGGCTCTGAACTACGGACAGTGAACAGGAGGAGTTCTATGCCATCATTCTGGGAGAACATCAGATTCCCCGGCGAGAGGGAGGCCGACGGCCTGGTCGGAGCCCAGGGACAGGACATGGCAACCTACGTCAGCCATCCTGCCCCGTCCGAGGGCAACAGCTTCCCGGCGGTCATCGTCGTTATGGAAGCTTTCGGCGTTACCCGCCACATCGAGCAGGTCTGCGACGAATACGCCCGCCATGGCTACGTCGCCGTCGCTCCCTCCCTTTACCACCGTGAGCACCAGAACGCCAAGCTCGGCTATGACCAGATGCCCCAGGTGCAGCAGTACATGGGCGCGTTGAATGACGAGGAACTGATCGAGGACATCAACGTAACTATTGACTACCTGCAGAACCGGTACCAGCGCACCAGCGGCAACAAGATCGGCATCGTCGGTTATTGCGTTGGCGGCCGGATCACCTACCTCGCCGCTGCCAGTTGCCCCGGCCTTAGCGCCGCCTCCGTGTATTACGGCGGCCGGATCCTCGTGCCGTTCGGGGACGGACCCGCGCCCGTCGAACGCACCAGCGCCTCCACCGCTCCGGTAATGGGCAACTTCGGAGAAGACGACGCCAACCCCACGCCGGCTGACGTGGCACAGGTAGAAGAGGCCCTGAAGGCCGCCGGGGTTACCTACGATTTCAAGATGTACTCCGGCGCCGGCCATGGCTTCAACTGCAACGAGCGCCCAGACTACCGCGAGGACGCCGCTGCTGACGCCTTGTCCCGCACCCTGGGCTGGTTCGATAAGTACGTTAAGAACTAACCCGACACTCGCGTTCGAGCCACGATCAAAGGGCGGGAATCACTCCCGCCCTTTGTGGTATGCCTTTCCTGACCTGACCGTTTTCGTATTGGTCACTGTGGTCTTTCGGGCTGCTGCCCCTGAACAAAGGTGTTGCGGAAACGGTAAAGTGTGAACTCGGGTTCCACCGGTGCCACGGGCAGGTATCCCGCCTCTTCGATCTTGGCCACGATGATGTGGGGCCCCTCGGTGGCCAGGGCATTGGACAGTGCCCCCTCGAATTCCTCAAGGTCGGCGACCGTGGTGGTGCTGGTGATGCCGCAGGAGAGGGCCACCTGCTCAAGGTCGGTGCCGGTGCCCGTATGGCTCATCTGGTTGCCTGTCTGGCCCCACGCCTCGTTGTCGTACACTACAACTGTCAGGTTCTTCGGCCGTTCCCGCCCGATGGACGCCAGCGCCCCCAGGTTCATGAGGAGCGACCCATCGCCGTCCAGCGAGATGATCTGCTCCTCGGTGGCCAGTGCCATCCCGAGGGCCAGAGAGGAACAGAGGCCCATGTTGCCGTAGGTGTAGAAGTTCCGGTCACGGTGTCCGGCGTGCCACAGTTCGTCCGATGTCGGACCAAGGTTACCTACAATGGGGCGGTCTCCGGCCAGGCGGACCGCCAGTTCAATTGCGTCGAACCTACGCAAATTTCCCTCCATGCAGCCTCTGGGTCAGGCAGATGGCCACTGGCTGGCGGTTTGCGTAGCAGAGCTTCATGGCCCCATCCAGCAGGTTGTCCATCCGGTAGTCGTCGTCGATGGTGTAGCTGACTACACCGAACAGGTCGAGGATCGGCACTGTTGTCCGGCCCATGGGGACCTGCGAGATGTTGAACTCGCCGGTTCCGCCCCGCATGTTGATGAAAAAGGGTATGGGCGCGCGGGCCGGGATGCAAAGGCTGGCCAGCGCGTTGATGCTGTTGCCGAACCCGCTGGTCTGCATGAACACGGCGGAGTTTCGTCCGGCGGCGTAGGAGCCTACGGCGATTCCAACGGCCTCCTCTTCCCGCGTCGCCGACACTAAGTGGAAGAAGGGATCTTCGTCAATGATCTTGGTCACCCGGTGAATGGAAGTGTCGGGCACGTAGGCAATGAGCGACGTGTCCCAGTCCTTCAGTGACTGTACGATCATATGGGCCCATTTTTCTGAGGGTGGTACGTTTTCGTTCACTGCTATTCCCTGCTGCAATTGTGGTCCGGGCCGTATCCAGCGCAACCTGCAGGGCCGAACCTGAATTCGAAATGTCGCGTTGAAACATATCAGTGAGCAATGTGAATGTCAAAGTGGATGGAGATTGACCCATAGCATTCGCGGCGCATTTGGATGCCGCCGGACGCGGCGCTGGATGTCCTTTCGCTCCCGTATGTACGGGGCAATGGCGGTCCCGAGGAGATCCGACCAATGGCGCAGAACCGACCGCGAGGTGAGTGTCTGGGAAGGATATGGGGGAGGGGAGACGCAGGCATTAACGGTACTGTCGCCAATCAGAACGCGGGACTGCAGGTGCCCAATCCGGATGCCGGAATGCCACGTGGACGGTTGATGGGAAGTGGTGCCGAGGGACAGACTTGAACTGTCGACACCGGCATTTTCAGTGCCGTGCTCTACCACCTGAGCTACCTCGGCGAGCACTTACATTATCGAATCCGTCGCGACGGCTGTCAAGGCGGCCGCCGAGTCGGACAGCTCCGGTGGTTCAGACCGAGGACAGGCGCTTGACCGCGAGTTCCGGGAAGTTACGGTTCCACGTCACTATGTTGAACACTCCGCAGCCGGCAACGACAGGGTGAATCCACGACGTTGGTGCTTGTAGTGGCAGAATTCGTCTCAAGCTGTCTGTCCGCCTCTGCAATTCCGATGTCGATAGTCTTGTCAGCCCAATCAACACCCAGTAGTAGATCGGCTTGTCTGCGCGTCCCGACGCCCATTCGTTTAGAAAAGAGTCCCTGTATTTGTACTTAAGGTCTTCATCCAGTCCTCCAGAATCAATTCCATCGATGAATTCCCTTCTGGCTTGCGCTGTAGCCAGCGGATGCTCCGGGTCCTTGAATTCAATAAAGTAATAGCTATCCTGACGCTCGATAATGAAGTCCACCGTCTTCATGCAATGCTGCAACTCACGGTTTGGGTCATCGACCTTCCGCACATTCAATGCGTCGTCGACGCTGATTTCCAAGTCCATCTCCCGGAGAACATTAGTCATGCAAGGCCCGCCATGTTCCGCTTGATCTCCCGGTCATAAACGCTGTCGAACGCCTCCATTATGGCGTTCGGGTGGATCTCTAGAAACTTGTCTGTGGTGTGGCAGGCAATCTCCCCTGTTTCCTCCGACCGGTACAGGGAATGGAATGCAACCTGGTCCCCCTCCTTGGCCTGAAGGTCAAGTTCCTTGAGAATCACATAGTCGTGGGTGGCTAGGAATATCTGCACCCCCAGCCGCTCCATCTCCAGCAACACCTCGATAACCACCCGGTACAGCTTCGGGTTCAGGTTCGCCTCAGGCTCATCCCAGAACAGCACCGCCCCAGGCTTGAGACTCCCGTTTCGGATCAGCAGCCACAGCAACCCCAGTTTGCGTATCCCTTCGGCCAGAAGCGTGAATTCAATCTCCCCTTGCTCGTCGCTCAGGAAAAACTCCTCCCCTTGGACTGTAACCTTCCCACCTAGCTCGGCCTCCAATTGATCGAGAACATGTGAAGGGACAAACTCGGCAGGGTTGCGCAGTACCGGCAGATAAGCCCTGTCCAGAATGTCTTGGTAGGTTTCCTCGAAGTGGACCTCCCGTGCCGCGTAAAGCGATCTGAAACCAGGTGCATTGGCGAGCATATCTTTAGCTGGAATGTACACGCTCTCGATTTTGGGTTCGTACCAATTGACTGGATTTATTTCTGCGCTCCCCATTCCAGACAATCCACCTCTCTTGTCGAGCGATAGCTCCAATCCCCTTTCAACGCAGAAAATTCCGAACTTTCCTAATTGCTTCTCGCTTCCGCGTTTGACTAATCTGTAGTAACTATTTGCAGAGGGCAAAAACACGTTGTAAAGTTTCCGCAGGAAATCCACATTTGACCCCGTAACAGCACAAGCCGCATAGCACACCTTCATCAGGTGCGTCTTCCCCGTCCCGTTCGCCCCCACCAGCACGTTTATCCCCGGCGACGGCTCCAGGTCCAGGCTCTCAAAGACGGTAAAGTTTTCCAGCTTTACCCTTGTTATCGTCATCTGCCAAGGCTCCCGCCCTTGCGACTCTCAGCCCCAGTATAACGCGAGGGGCCGGTCCCTATTGGCTGGGACCGGCCCCTCCTGGGACACCTGCTATGTCTTCGCCTTCATTAGGACGTTAGCTAACCGGATGAAGGCAACTCTGCACAAAGTGTCCCCATCATCCCGCATCCTCGCTGCACTACCCCAGCGGCTTCTCCTCCACGTTGAAGTGCGGCATCACTTCCTCGCCGAACCGCTGCAGCTGCTCCAGCATGACCTCCAACGGCGCGCCCATGCGGTTGCAGCCCACGTGCATGTGCTCCAGGCCGGGGTACCTGTCCTGGATGGCCATGATCTTCTCGGTGACCTGCTCTGCCGTCCCCACCAGCCACGCCTGCTGGCTGACGATGTCTTCCATCGTCGGCAGGCCGGCGCCCCGCGCCCGGCGGGGGTCGCCCAGCGCCTCGATCTGCGATTCCGAAAGCGCCCGGAAGAACCCCAGCGGCGCGAACATCTTCATGTCCTCTTCCAGGTACTTGCGGCCCTGCTCGATGGCCTCCTGTTCCGAGTCGGCGATGAACGTCGGCAGGCCGATGACCAGCCGTCCGCCCGGCTCCACGTTGTGACCGTGGCGGTTCACCGTCTCCGTCCAGCGCATGATCACGTCGTCGTTGGCGCCGCCGGTCACCGCGCCGCCGCCCATGATCCCCTGGATGTCGTGCTTGGCCATGAAGTCCATGGCCCGCTGGCTGCTCGACACCATCGGCTGCCAGCACTCCACCGGCTGGTTCTTTGGCCGCGGCACCAGCGTCAGCTCCTTCAGCGTGTAGCCCCGGTAGGGCACCTCGGGCGGTAGCTGGTAGTGCTTGCCCTGGTAGGAGAAGGAGTCCTCGTGGAACGCCTTCATGATGACCTCGACCTGCTCCTCGAAGATCTCCCGGTTCATATCGTTGTCCGAGTTGGTGCTGGGCACTCCGAAGGTGTCGACCTCCCGCGAGTGGTAGCCCCGGCCTACGCCGAAGATGACCCGCCCGTCGGTCAGAATGTCGGCGGTGGCATAGTCCTCGGCGAGCCGCAGCGGGTGCCACATGGGATTGATGTTGAACCCGCACCCGAACTTGAGCTGTTTGGTCATCCTGGCCAGGTGAACGAACAGCATCAGCAGATTGGGGATAACCTCGTTGCCCTCATGCTGGAAGTGGTGCTCTGCTCCCCAGAAGCTGTGATAGCCCAGCCGGTCCATCAGCTTCGCCATCTGCTCGCACCGGTCGAAGATGGTGATGAGATGGTCGTTGTCGAACCGGCGATCGTTTAGCGGAGTGGCCTCCAGCCCCAGATCGCCCAAGTCCACGTGCCCCGCGTAGAGGCTGCCAAAGTGCTTGATCATAATTCCCTCTCAGTATTGAAATGCGTACCGGAAATTGTAGCCGCCCCGCCGGTGGGTTTTCAAACCGTGCCTGACGCAGGCGGACATTTTGGGACCTCAAGGGTTCTTTACACGTCACTCCCCGCCGAGGCTGGATCGAACGCCTACTTACTGACCAGCGCCTCTTCATCCTCGGAAAAACCCTCTCTCCCTTCGGAAGAGGGTTAGGGTGAGGGCGTCCCTGCCTTGGAAGAAACCGTTGCCGATTCGAAGGATTCTACCTACCCAAACCCCTCACCCTCTAGGGAGAGTAAGAATGATGAGACCTGACCTTACTGATGCCCTCCGCTTGTCAAATGATACGAACATATGTATTATAAATATTGGATCTATAAATCCTGCAAAAAGGGCCGGACCCCCAAAGGACGCTTGTTTAGCATCTGTGATGTTCGATGACTGAAGGCAATCACCCCAAGGACCTTTCCTACGCCGCCCGACAGGCCCGTACCTCGGTCCCCAAGCGGCCCGGTCACCCGGAGATGCCGGATTTGTCCGGAAATGTCCGCGAAATCGAATTTTCCGATCTCACTCTCCGCCATCTGGCTGCCCTCCCCATCGTTTCCCTCTCTCCCTCCATAGCCTGGGCGGCCCGGGATTCCGATGGTTTGTAGAGAATCCTCCGACGCTGGCTCGACGATCCTGCGTTCCGCGAACAGCTCTCTCATCTCCACCAGGAGTCCTGCGAGGTTGCCCGCAGGCAATTCCAAGCCCGCGTGCCACACTTTATTTACGTCCTGGCCGCAGAGGCCATCGATAACTCTAACCCAGCCGACCGTATCCCCGCCGCCTGCTGCGCCATGACTTGAGCCGTCAGGTTTTGCGAAATAGATAAGCTCGCCGACCACGTCCGGACTCCCGCGCTACCCTCCTCGACAGCAGATAGACCCCCGCCAGCAGGGCGGGCCGCCCACTGCCCGCCTTGTCGCAAGGACTCCGAATGACCGGATTTGTCTGGATTTGACCGCGAAAATGAATCCAACCCAAGGGCCGTCGCAGGAGGTAAAGGCAATGACATTCAGCCAGCTCAGGAATCAGGTGAACGCCCTGCGACTCGAGTACGACCGCGATCTGGCCGTATCTCGTCTCCGGCCAGTCGCCAAGCAAATCGCCGAGAAGCTGTTCCCTACCGGTAAGAGAGTCGCCCAGTGCGCCGTCCCCCCTCGCCATTAACTAGCACCTTACGAGGCATGTCCCAGCGGAGGTGGGGAGCGCGAATCCAGTGCGCCAGAACCCTTCGCACCCTCGAAGCTTGTCCCATCGGAGCATGTCTCAACTGGCGCGGTTGACGCCCCACTACCCCCGCCGTATCATCGCGGCAAATTCGTGCGGAGATAAGGAGGCTACCCATGAAGTACGACTACATCGTGGTGGGCGCTGGGTCGGCTGGCTCCATCATGGCTTCCCGGCTCAGCGAGGACCCCTCGGTGTCCGTGCTGCTGCTCGAAGCAGGCGGCGACTACCCGGACTTCGAGCAACTGCCCGACGAGGTCAAATTCGGCTACGCCACCGCCACCGACGTGATGACCAGCGACCACAACTGGCAATTCTGGGGCAAGGCGTCCGAGACTGCCCCGCCCATGATGGTGCCGCGCGGCAAGGTGACCGGTGGGTCCAGCGCCATCAACGGCCAGGTGTTCCTACGTGGCGTGCCCCAGGACTACGACTCCTGGGCCGAAATGGGCAACGACGAATGGAGCTACGTGAAACTCCTGCCCTTCCTGCGTCGCATCGAGACCGATACCGACTTCCCGGGCGATGACTTCCACAACTCCGATGGCCCCATCATCGCCCGCCGCTTCAAACGGGATGAGCTGCTGCCCGACCAGGCCGCCTTCTTCCAGGCCTGTCGCGACGAGGGGTTTGCTGACACGCCCGATCACAATCACCCGGAGGCCAGCGGCGTTGGGCCGGTGCCCTTCAACAACCCCAATGGCATCCGCTGGAGCACCGCCTTGGGCTACCTTGACCCGGCCCGCCACCGGCTCAACCTGACCATCCGCCCCAACTGCCTCACCCGCCGTGTCGTCTTCGACGGCAAGAAGGCCGTGGGCGTGGAGGTCGAGAGCGGCGGGGAGCGGTTCACCGTCGAGGGCGAACAGATCATCCTGTCCTCCGGCGCCATCGGGTCCCCCCACATCCTGCTGCTGTCGGGTGTAGGCCCGTCCGGCCACCTGAACCAGCTCGGCATCCCGGTGGTCCACGACCTGCCCGGCGTGGGACAGAACCTGCGCGACCATCCCATGATCTACACCACCTTCCGCACCAAGCCCGACTACCCGCTGGACGGCTTCGCCCCCCGCGTCCAGATGACCCTTCGCTGGACGGCTGAGGGCTCCGACCTGCGGAACGACATGATGATTTTTATGCAGTCCTACGCCACAGAGCGCGTCGACCGGGGCGGCGACCGCATGGACGCCATGGGCATCCGCATGCTGAGCGTGCTGGATCTGGAGCTGAGCTCGGGGCACCTGGAGCTGACTTCCTCCGACCCGGACGAGCAGCCCTTCCTAAATTACAACTACATGGAAGACCCGGAGGACCGGCGTCGCCTGAGGGACGCAGTGCGGCTGTGTGCCCGGCTGGGAGCGCACGAATCGTTCAGCGACATCGTCCAGGAGCGCGTCGAGCCCTCCGACGAGGAACTGGCCGACGACGATGCCCTGGACGCCTACATGCTGCGCGATGCCACCACTGGCCAGCACATCTCCTGCACCTGCAAGATGGGTCCCGCCAGCGACCCAATGGCCGTGGTAGACCAGTACGGCAGGATCCACGGCATGGAGAACATCCGCGTCGTCGACGCCTCTATCATGCCCAACTGCATCCGAGCCAACACCAATGTAACCACCATGACCATAGGCGAGCGCGTTTCCCAGTTCATCAAGGACGGCCGCTAGACGCAAAGCGGCCGCCTCACGAGCCAAGTCGCCTTTCCCTCGGGGAGAGGGCTAGGGTGAGAGCGTATCCTCTCCCAATGGGGAGAAAAGCAAAGACCGCCGGAACAGTTTCCGGCGGTCTGTATCTCACAGGTGCCGCACCTTAATTCACAAGCCGATCAGCTCGCGGGCGTTCTCACCCAGCATCTGCTCCTTGGCCGCGTCCGGCAGGGGCAGCGATTCGATGAACTTGGCGTCCTCGGCCATGTCGGCCAGCGGGTAGTCGGTGCCGAAGCACACCTTTTCCGCTCCGTGCCTGCTGACGATACCGGCCAGCGTCTCGCTGCCCAGCTCCTTTAGCGCTGGCGGCCAGGTGGTGTCGATCAGCACGTTTTCCCGCCCGATGAGCTCGCGCTCGGCCTCGTCCAGCATGTAGAACCCGCCTAGGTGCAGAGCGATGAGCTTCAGCTTGGGGAACTGCCTCACCACGTTCATTATGCGCGCCGGGTCCGCCCATATGGTGTCTCCGGGCTGCGTGTGCGCCCAGCGCCCCGAGTGGATCTCAACGACCATGTTGTCGCCCATCTCCTCATAGAACGGGAACATCCGCGGGTCGTCAGGGTAGTAGCTGTTCACCATCGGATGCAGCTTGAACCCCTTGATTCCCGCGTCGCGCATCCGCCGCACCTCCGCCGGCTTGTCCTCCAGGTCGGGGTGCATGGCGCCAAACGGCACCAGCATATCGTCCTGGATACTGATCAGCCAGTCGTTGGCTCCGGGCAAGTGCTCCAGCCGCTCGACGACTCCAAGCACCACCGACTTGTCGACGCCCGAAGCTCGCATGTGCTCCTTGATGCCGTCGACGGTGTTGATACCCACGGCAGGGTAGCCGAAGGTGCCGACCATGTTCTCCAGCACCGCGGGCGCGATGCGGTCGGGCCAGATGTGCGTGTGAACGTCGATGCGCATTGGGGCTACCTCTTTGCTGTTAGTTGAGCGCCCAGAGTTTGCTTCTAGCCCAGCAAGTCATCGGCCAGCTTCTCCATCGCGGCCAAGGCATCGCCGGAGGGGCTGCCGAGGCCGGCAACAGCCATGTCGGCTCCCGCGTCCTCCATCCGGTTGATCGTGTCCCTGTCGCCGACACCGTAGACGCAGATCTGAATGCTCTTGGGATCCCTTCCTGCCGACTCGGCCAGTTCATCCAGCGTGGCACGCGCAGCCTGAACTTCCTCTGGGGACACTCGAACAGGAAACCAGCCATCACCGTAGGCAACGACGCGGCGGAATACGTTGCGGGCGTTGCCCCCGAGAAAGACCGGAGGGTGCGGCTTCTGCGCTGGCTTGGGGAACACCTTGATGGCCGGGAAATCGTAGTAGTGGCCGTGGTGTTCTGCCTCGTCCTGGGTCCACAGGGCTTTCATGACCTCGATGGCCTCACGGGTCTGAGTCCAGCGATGCTCGAAATCGCCGCCCATGATCTCTGTCTCTTCCCGCAGCCAACCTGCGCCAACACCGAAGATGAATCGCCCGCCGGAGTGATAGTCGAGGGCAGCAATCTGCTTGGCCTGCACCAGTGGGCTGTGCTCTGGCACCAGACAAATCGAGGTGCCGAGCTTAATGCGCGACGTGGTCGCAGAGGCCATCGCCAGCCCGATGAACGGATCTCCCATATCGGCCATGAAAGGCGGGATTGAGCCGTCGGGTGTGCCGCCGTAGCGGGAGGTGGTTTCCACGGGGATGACGGGATGCTCAGGAAGCCAGAAGGAATCAAAGCCGACCTCCTCGGCCTTCTGCGCGATCTCGGCTATGTTCATTGCATTACTGTTGAGTACTGTACTCACGCCTATTTCCATATTCGCCCCCTTCGTTCGAACCTGTGTCGACTGGTCGCCGTGATACTATCATAAGGAGTTAGCCTCAGGGTAACGATTTGTTCAGGAACCCACCAATCCTTGGGATAGCGCCCACTATATCAATGGCGAGGAACGAGGGGCTTGAGTTTTACTGAATCGATCAAAGTCTGTTTCCAAAAGTTCATCGATTTCAACGGGAGGGCCTCCCGGTCGGAATACTGGTGGTTCTTCCTCTTTACACTGATCGTACGAATCCTAACGGGGTGGATCCCCTTCATAGGATTCATCGTGACTCTGGTACTCCTGCTGCCCTCGCTGGCGGTAACCGTTCGCAGGTTGCATGACACCAACAGGACGGGATGGTGGCTTCTGCTGCCGATCGTGCTGACGGTGGTCGGATTGATAGTGGGCGTTTCCCTGATATTCACGGACCTGCTAATCCTGGGCATCGCTCTTTCGGTGCTGGGGTCGGTAATAGGCTTTGTGGCGCTGCTGGTGTTCCTCATACAACCGGGCGACCCTCACCCCAATCAGTATGGTTCGGATCCGCTGCAACAACGTGCGGGGGACTCGGGGATTCGAGCGGAAGGGCATCCTTATGCCTCATGGCCATCAGCGGGAGGTTACGGTGCCCACGGATCTGACAGTGAGCCGGCTCAGTCGGTCCAGCACGGCGAGGTTGAGCAGCGACGATACTGCACCCAGTGCGGCTTGCAGCAGCAGCCAGAGGCCCGGTTCTGCACGGAGTGCGGTACGGCGGTGTGATATGGAGTCGCGTCACCTCTTTCATCGGGGTATCCGCAGGCGCAGATGCTTTGTACCGGGAACCTGTGGGAGAGAGGGGAGTGAGGGAACGAAGGCGGGACCCCAGGATATATGGTTTGGATTATGAACCCGATTCAGGCGATCCTTTCGGCGTTTCGCAACTTCGGGACCCTTGATGGACGGGCCAGCCGGTCGGAGTACTGGTGGTTCTACCTGTTTTTCGTAGTGCTGCTGGTCGCCATATTCGTCGGCAGCCTGACGTGGAAGCGGGCGTTGCTGTCTGCCTGGGTGGCCTACCTGATCGTGATGGCGCCGCCCCTGTGGTCATTGACGGTTCGCAGGCTGCACGACGTCAACAGGTCAGGGCATTGGGCGATTATGGGATTCATGCCCCTGATGGGAGGGCCGCGACTCACGCGGCTGCTCATGCGGCCGGGGACCCGCGGCCCCAACCGATACGGCCTGGACCCGCTGAGGCCGGAGCTGGATACCTGGGAGCAGAGTTCGGTGCCTCCAGGGGGGCGAAGCCGCGGTGAATGAAGGCGTCGGCGCCGCATGACCGAAGTATTCAGAACCCGCTGGGCTAATGGGGAAGCTACCGGCCAGCGACCGGTGCTAGTTCTGACCGCCTCGGGTCGAGATATGAGTGCACTCCGAGCCGTCCCGCTGGTTGTTGCTAGTACTACAGGTGCAGATTAGTTAGGCGCCGTTGGTAGTGGCAACGCCGGGATCTGGCCTGGTGGCGCCGTCTCCACCACGACCAGTACAGGATGAAATCAGGCGGTTGGTTCTCTGTCCATACCAGGCGGGTGTGCAGCCGGCGCACCTCCGGCACTGTCATGGGAATCAGCTGTTCGTCCGGGCCGTAACAGCCCCCTTTTCTCCCTGTTCCATTGCCTGATGCCTGGTCACGGACAGATACGCGTGGGCCAACATCGCCAACGTGATGTGCCGGTACCAGCCGTCCCACTGCCGTACCTCGTACTGGTCCAGCCCCACCTGTCCCCTGTCCGTCAAAGCCCACAGCTTCTCACTGCGTTTGATGGCCAGCACGTGGGGAACGCACCGCCGCTCCAGCCACAGCCGCAGGTTGCGGTCGCTGCCGTAGACCTCATCCCCAGCAACCCAGGCGAAGGGGATTCCGGACTCCACCGCCCGCTCCAGCATGAGCCTGGCCAGTCGGGGCTTGGTCCGAAAGCCGACACTCTCCGGTACACCAGCCTCACGCCGGCGTTCCCAGTCATCAGCCCACACCTGGGGCAGGTACAACTCCCGGTCCAGCAGCGTCCTCTCCCTGGCACTGGCATAGGCCAGGAATACGCCTACCTGACAGTTCTCAATCCGCCCTGCCGTACCGCTGTACTGGCGCTGCACGCCAACCGACTTGTCCCCTTTCTTGAGGAATCCGGTCTCGTCCACCACCAGAACTGCGCCAGTGTCGGCCAGATGCCCGGCCACGTAGGTTTTCAAGTCATCGCGAACCAGGTCAGCGTCCCACCGGTAGTTGTACAACAGGCGCTGCACCCCATCGGGAGTGGCGTCGCCCGCCCGCTCCGCCAGTTGCCAGCCGTTCTTGCGCTCCACCGGGCTGAGCAACCCTTTCAGATAAACCAGCGCCCGACGGCGCGGCTCCGGACGCCGGAACCTTCCCGCGATGCACCCGTGTACCCGGTCGATACCCTCAGCCCACCGGGCCACCTCTGCCACTTCATCCCGATGCCCCGCCACAGCCTCACCTCACCACCTGTTGATTGCCCTAATTCTACCTGCGTTTAACCTGCGACTGTAGTACTAAACCAAAGCCAAGGTGGGATGTGCATTTGCCTGAGGCGAGGAATCGTGCTGGGAATTCGGCAGCAGTGCTTCGGCCCGTGACTGCAGTACCGTCCGGCAGCGGCGCCTCACCTCGTCTCTCCGGCTGGCCAGCCCGGCCAGGAAGTTGCCGACCCTTTCCTGCACCGCCGCCCTGCTGCCCAGGCAGAGATTGCCCGTCGCCTCCTCTCTCGCCCAGCCCCAGACCGCCTCATCGGAGTTGAAGTCCGGGCTGTACCCCGGCAGGTTCACCAACCGCAGGTCAAGTCCGGGCGTCCGCAGATATTCCCGCACCGCCTCGCCACGATGGGCCGGCGCGTTGTCCCAGATGACCCGCATCGGCTCTGGATGTTTTTCCCTCAGTTGCTTCAGGAAGGCAACCGAGGTCCCGCTGTTGCTGTTGCCCTCCAGTTCCATCCATTCCACCTCACCCGTCTCCAGGCACACCGCCGAATAGTAGTTGGCCTTCTCCCCATACCGCGGGCTGGTCGAGTCCACCAAAGCAGGCTGGCCCTTCAGCACCCACTTGCCCCGCAGTTCCGCGTCCGCCCGGAAGTGGGCCTCGTCGGCAAAGAATATCCTGGCTTCAGTCCGTTGGGCCTCCTCCCTCAGGACGGCGTACTCCGCCACGAAAGCCTCCCGCTTGGCCTCATCAGCCTTGAGCAACCGCTTCTTGGGCCGCTTGAAGGCAAATCCCAAGCGGTGCATCCAGTTCAGGCAACTGCTGCGGCTCAACTCAATGCCGAGGCGCTCCGAGGCAAACCGCCGCACCACCTTCCAATACCAGTTGGCCATACCGATGCCCGACGAAGCGGGAGGCTGTTGCACCGCCTCTTTCAATTCCTCCTGCTGCGCTTGGTCAAGGGCGGGGGGGAACCACCGGTCTGCTCGAATATCAGGGCTGCAGGCCCTCCCTCGCCGAAGGCCGACGCCCATCGGCCAATAGTGTGTGGGTCCCTTTCCAGAGTCTCCGCCGTGGCCGCTGCCGTCCAGCCCTGGGCCAGCAGCAGCACGGCGTACCACCTCTCCCGCTCCCTGGGCGTCGGCGCCAGGATCATCCGCTGTCGCAAGTCCTTGACTTCCATCCGCCACTGTTCCAGACACCGGTCTATCTCCCTCACGCCCATCACCAACCCCTCGTAACTCCCGAGACCAGCTAACCCAGTTCCTTCACAAATTTACCCTGTGCAACTGCGTATTTCACCTTGGCTTTAGTTTAGATAGCCCCAGATAACGCAGAGCATCGCCGCGTGGCCCTGCAAGAGTGTTCCCGCTATAATTCTGCGCAGCAAACTGGTTGCGAAATGACATAGTACTTGTAGAGGTGGCGTCTTGAAAATTGACCCGAAGACTTTTGAGAATTTTTACCGCGTCCTGACCGGAGTGGTGGTGCCCCGCCCCATCGCCTTCGTCTCAACCCGGTCGCCGGACGGGGTGGACAACCTGGCCCCATACTCCTTCTTCAACGCGGTGGCATACGATCCTCCCACGGTGGTCTTCTCATCGTCGCGCCGGGTGGAACGCAAGACCAAGGACACGCTGCGAAACATTGAGGAGACGGGGGAGTTCGTGGTCAACATCGTGGTGGACGACATTGCGGAGGCTATGAACAGCACCGCTGCCGAATACCCCGAAGATATGGACGAGTTTGAAATCGCAGGACTGACTTCGGTGCCGTCGGACCTCGTGAAACCTCCGCGATTGGCCGAGTCTCCAGTGAACATGGAATGCCGCTTGAACCAAGTCATAAATTTGGGAGAGGGTTCCGGGGGCCACGGGCTGGTCATCGGCACCATCGTGCTGATGCACGTTCGAGACGACATTATCGACGGGCACCGGATCAACCACCACCTGATGAAACCCACCGGCCGCCTGGCGGGAAGCATGTACTGCCATACTGCCGATACGTTCGAGCTAGTGCGTCCGGTTTACGATCCCGAAAAGAGCGTTGCTACGCAGCGGTAGGGCCTACGTTCGGTTTGACACATCAAAGGGGCGCAGTTTATGCGCCCCTTTGAATTTTTCTTGAAACTGTAGGGAAGGGTTTTGGCAATTGCCACGCGCCTTGCTTCAGGATGATCTCCCCTTCTGGTGCCCCCCATTGGGACTAATACCGGCGCGAAACCGCAATTGCCCCGCGGTCAGTACGGGCTGCGTGGGCGCTCGGGCGGGTCGTCATCCCCGCTAGTAATCTCCAACTCCACCTCTGCGCCTAAGGTCGCCTCACCCTCTCCCGAGAAGTCGGGGGCGGATCTTTCCGTGTAGCTGCCTGATGACCGGGCAGCTTCCTGCACCTGACCAGAGTAAGTCTCCGTCGCAGCCGGTTCCGGATCCTCCTCAAATTCGGAGTAACTTCCCGAGGATTCTGGGAGGTTACCGGGCGTGGCGGCAGTGTCCTCTGACTCTATCACCAAGTCAGCTTCCGCTTCGGGTTCAAGTTCGACACTCTCGTAGAAGTTGGGGTCTTCTACTCGTTCCAGTACCGTGCCTTCAATAAAAGCGGCGCCAGTCTGCTGGCCGTGGTATCGGGCGAGCGCGTCGTCCAAGTGACCGCGAAAGGCACCGGGATCGCGCATCATTAGCATGAGAGGTCTGCCGGACAACATCCTGATACGTAAGCGCTCCCCGAGCGGAAGCGCGAGCAACTCGACGTTGGCGACTTCGGCAAAGGAAACGACACGTGTGCGGGGCATTCCGTAGACGACCACCACTGAGTCGCGGTAAAGGAGAAATCGCCTTGGAGTTGTGAGCCAACTGTATCCTGACATCCCCAAGCCCAGGATTATGAGCAAGGGTTCTGTCATGATGATCCCGAGCACGGCCACCGCTAGGGAGAAGATAAGCGTGAGATTCCAGCGGGTCGCGTTCTGGTCCCAATAAATCGGGTTTTCTTGTTCCTGTGCCATGGCCGATATTCTAGCACAAGGAGGGCCGCCACGCCCTTTTGCGGAATGGAAAGCCGGGGTTTTCGCGCATTAACGGCGCGGGGCTTGGTTTGGATCAGGTAGCTTCTCGCAGCCAGATTACGGCTCCGTTTGCTTGCAGGGGACAAAGGAGCAATGAGCTGTCAGCGGCGGACGTCGCTCGGGCTGCGTTCCCCGAGTACATCGAATAGCCCGCCCGGAGATCTTAGGCCGGACCGGCATCTCCTAGAAATCTGACCGCCAACCCCGAAGCCAAGAACCTGCTGCTACGGGCGCTGCTCACTGACGACTTCCTGCTCTTGCCGGCCAAGGCTGTCCGACTGATGGAGCTGCCAACCAAGGTTGACCAGCTCCAAGAGGACGTAAGCCAGCTGATGGAACTTCCAGCCAAGGTCGATAGCCTCCAAGTCGATAGCCTACAAGATGATGTTCACCAAATCACAACAGACCTGGTCCCCATAAGAGGTTCCCACGCCCGAGACGCGGCCCAACGCGCCATTCGCCGCATTGCCCGCATCGTCAACTGTCGCCTGCAGGGACAACTGAACGACGACGACCTCTACAGCTTTACAGCCAACAACGACACCACCGGTATCACATCGGAGGACCTGAAGAGCTTCGAGAACGCCGACATCCTAGTTCGGGCCAGCCACCGCGACACTGGCGAGATCCACTACATTGCCGTCGATGCGTCGTTCACCGGCGGGGAGGACGACACCCGCCGCGCCCTGCGCAACGCCCGGTACCTGATGCGGTTCACCGGCCAGCCGGCCCATGCCGTGGTGGCCGCACTGCGACTCACACAAGAAGCGGAAGAGGCCATAAAGCAGGGAAATGTCACCTGGTACGAAACGGAGCGCAGATACCTCGAACCTGCCTGAGCCGCCTGACCCGCATTGATGGAGGTATCAACCAGCTCCGCTTGAACTGATGGTAAAACTCCGGCAGAATCGTATTATCCAACCATGGCTCATGGTTGCCATCAACAACATTGACGGCTTGGTCCATACCATCGCCGACAGCCTCCCTTGGCGAGAGGCAGTCCAAGCCCATCTCCTTGGACAGGTTTAGCCCAATCGCTTCGCCAAGTTCGTCTAGCTTACCCAGAAGAAAAACCGACTGGTCAACGAACGTCTGGAAACAGCCCAGACCGAAACCAATCAGCGGCTCCATCGGATGGACGGCCACCTAAACCAAAGCCAAGGTGAAACCTGCATATACGTTGGCTAGAATCAGGGAGGTATAGCGTCAGGACGGGGAACAGACTGAGTGGGGATGGTGATGGGTATGAGGGGGATAAGACCGGACTTGGAACGGTGGCAGTTGGACTTGGCTGGTGTGCGCAGCAGGATGTACCTGGCGCCGACGCCTCGGGAAAGAGAACGGTGGCACGCTCTGTGGCTCCTGTGCCGGAACATGACCGCCTCGGCCACCGGCCATGCACTGGGCCGGGATGCTCACACCATCGGCAGATGGGCCACCGCCTTCAGCGAGGGAGGTCCGGCGGCCCTGATCTTCGAGCAGTCCGGTGGTTCCCCCCCGCCCTCGAAGAGGCGCAGCAGGCGGCGTTGAGTGCCGCGGTGCAGGAGTTGCCCGCCAAGTCGGGCATCGTAATGGCCAACTGGAACTGGAAGGTGGTGCGGCTGTTTGCCTCGGAGCGCTTCAGTATCAGCCTGAGCCGCAGCTCTTGCCTGAACTATCTGCACCGTCTGGGATTCGCGTTCAAGCGCCCCAAAAAGCGTCTGCTCAAGGCTGATGCGGAGAAACGGGAGGCCTTCGTGGAGGAGTACGCCGCCTTGGCATTCCAATCTCAAGAATCCGGGGAAAAGATATTCTTCGCCGACGAGGCCCATTTCCGTGCGGACGCCGAACTGCGGGGCAAATGGGTGCTCCGGGGAGAGCCAGCCTTGGTGGACTCGACTAGCCCGCGCTACGGAGAGAAGGCCAGCTACTATTCGGCGGTGTGCCTGGAGACCGGCCAGGTGGAGTGGATGGAACTGGAGGGGAACAGCAACTCAGGAACGTCGGCAGCCTTCCTGGAGCAGTTGAGGGAGAGGCACAGCGGTCGGCTGAACGTGATCTGGGACAACGCGCCGGCCCACCGGGGATACGCGGTGCGGGAATGGCTGGGCAAGCCCGGAGTGAACCTGCGGCTGGTGAACCTGCCGGGATACAGCCCGGACTTCAACGCTGACGAGGCCATCTGGGGCTGGGCGAGAGAGGAGGCCACCGGAAATCTGTGCTTGGGGACCAAGGAACTGGTTCAGGAGAGGGTCGGGAACTTCTTCGATGGGCTGGCCGGGCGGAAAGAGGAGGTCAAGCGCCGCTGCCGGACCATCCTGCAATCAAGAGCAGAGGGGCTCCCGCGTAACCCTCGTACCGATCCCCACCACCGGCCATATGTACATCCCACCTTGGCTTTAGTTTAGGAAACCTCGAAGGCCACGAGTAGGAACGAAACGCCCGCTGCCGGGTCATGGCCCAGTCCCCGGCCTGTTTTGAGCACATGACTCCCTACCGTGCTCTGACCCAGAGCGACACTGCAGCTTGAGAGCAATTTCCACTGACCAGAGGTGCCGGAAGTATTGCGAAGGCCGTTCACGTCCATCCGTGGGACCCAGGCACCACTGCCACCCGCGATTGAAACTAGCTGACGCCAACTGGCCCGAGCCTTGCCAGTTGCCACACAGGCGCTGCAACTGCAACTTCAACAAAGGAACAGGACTCAATGCCGTCTGAGTAACACGAGCAGTGTAAACGTGACCTCTTCAACCACCTCGAACGCAAACTGAACGGGTGCATAGGATGCAGAATCGGAGAAGATCCCAAGAACCACCTCCCAGTTCACAGGGGAAACCAATACTTTCCGTCCCAGCAGATAATCTGGAGATGTCAATGGCGCCAGGA
This sequence comes from Dehalococcoidia bacterium, assembly GCA_965262865.1. Taxonomy (GTDB): domain Bacteria; phylum Chloroflexota; class Dehalococcoidia; order Lucifugimonadales; family UBA3495; genus VXOI01. The sequence goes on along the minus strand of OZ253565.1, from coordinate 1,309,679 downwards.
TATTGGACCACTGGGGCGGCGTGACCGTGTACCACTGACGTGATGACTGATGGCAGTAAGTCAGACATAGTGGCGACGTTACGGGAATAGGAGGGGGCAGCGTTGATGGTGCGCCCTATTTCCCTAAGGTTCCCACGAGCTAATTAGCGACCATTTAACGCAGATGGCCGCCGCTTCCGGAGCGGTTGAGCACCTGTGGTTCCGAAAGGGACCGCTTTTCGAGGAAGAGGTCTATCGACGTTTCGTACGGCAGTAGAGTTACACCAGGGCCAGTCTATTATCTCAACAGCCTGGTGCTCCACGACTTCTTCGATTCCTGGAGCCCAAGATGCATACATCACCTTCGGGTCTTGCACCAGAGCGCCCTGTAACACTGGACCATAGCCAGCTGATAACGTGGTTTTGACAGGTAGGGGAATCGAAATGTGGCTTCGCACCAGTTGTGATATTACCTTTGATGTGAGCGTCCCTACACCTTTGATCCTGATGCTCCGCCCTCGAAGTGGAGCAAGTCAGTGGGTGGCGCATGAAGACTGCACGTTGACGCCAAGCGTACCGATCACAGAGTATGTGGACGGTTACGGCAACTTGTGCGAGCGATTGATAGCACCGCCAGGTGAGTTTTCAATCCGTAGATCTGCGGACGTTTCAACCGCAGACGGCTTTGACGTGTCGCCTGGCGCGCCATTTGACGAGGTGCATACTCTACCGGACGGGGTTCTAACCTATCTTCTTCCCAGTCGTTATTGCGAGTCCGACCGGTTTATGGACCTCGGCAGGGAACTCGTAGACGACGCCGAGCCCGGCTACGATCAAGTGGCCAGAATTGTAGAGTGGATCCGCACCTCCGTGCGCTTCAATCCAGATTCCAGCAATTTTCAGATGTCGGCAGTCGAGGTCAACCAGCAGCGCGAGGGCGTATGCCGCGAGCTCACTCATTTGGGCATCGCGTTATCTCGCAGTCTCTGTATCCCAGCGCGTATCGTCGTAGGCTATCTGCACGAACTCGAGCCGATGGATTTTCACGCTTGGTTCGAGGCGTACGTAGGTGGCCGTTGGTACACCTTCGATGCAACGCAGGCCGTTCCACGTGGAGGGCGCGTTGCCGTCGCTTATGGGCGGGATGCGGCCGATGTGGCGATATTCAACCAGTTTGGACCGGCACTATATCCCAGAGCAATGGAGGTACGGGTCGAGATGCTCGACGTTCGTCCTATGAGAAATTGAGGATCCACTGTAGACCGTAAGCGACAATGGGGCACACTAGTACTGGGTCACGCCAGGAATGACAGTTGCTGAGAAGCAAGTTTAAGTGAACTGAATGTGAGACTGACTGTCACCCGTGAAATTTACCCTGCCATTTCAAACGTGACTGAGTACTAAACCAAAGCCAAGGTGGGATGTGCATGTCCGGGGTGTTGAGAGTTGGAGTGGGAGTCCCGCGGCAGGGCGCTGGCCCTTGATTGCAAGACGGTGCGGCAGCGGCGTTTTACCTCCTCTTTCCGGTTGGCCAGACCAACGAGGAAGCTGCCGACCCGCTCCTGCACCTTGACCTTGGTCCCCAAGCATAGGTTCCCGGTCGCCTCCTCCCTAGCCCAGCCCCAGACTGCCTCATCGGCATTGAAGTCCGGACTGTAACCCGGCAGGTTAAACAGCCGCAGGTTCAGACCCGGCGTCCGCAGGTACTCCCTCACCGCCTCGCCCCGGTGGGCCGGCGCGTTGTCCCAGATCACGTTCAGACGACCGCTGTGCCTCTCCCGCAACTGTCCCAGGAAGGCTGCCGATGTTCCTGAGTTGCTGTTCCCCTCCAGTTCCATCCATTCCACCTCGCCGGTCTCCAGGCACACCGCCGAATAGTAGCTGGCCTTTTCGCCATAGCGCGGGCTGCTCGAGTCCACCAAGGCCGGCTCTCCACGCAACACCCACTTGCCCCGCAGTTCGGCGTCCGCACGAAAGTGGGCCTCGTCAGCGAAGAATATCTTGGCCCCAGACCACCGCGCCTCGTCCGACAGGGCGGCGTACTCCGCCACGAAGACCTTCCGTTTCTCCACATCAGCCTTGAGCAGCCGTTTCTTGGGGCGTTTGAAGGAGAATCCCAGCCGGCGCAGATAGTTGAGGCAGGTGCTGCGGCTCAGGCTGATACCGAAGCGCTCGGAGACGTACTGGCAGACCACTTTCCAGTTCCAGTTGGCCAGTTCCATGCCTGAGTTGGCGGGCAACTCCTGCACCGCCCCTTTCAGCGCCGCCTGCTGCGCCGCTTCGAGGGCGGGGGGGCACCACCGGACTGCTCGAATATCAAGGCTGTGGGCCCACCCTAGCCGAAGGCGGCCAACCACCGTCCAATGGTGTGGGGGTGTCCCGTTCCAGTGCCTCGGCGGTAGCCTGAGCGGTCCAGCCTTGGGTCAGAAGCCACAGAGCGTACCACCGTTCCCGCTCCCGGGGCACCGGCGCCAGAATCATCCGCCGGCGCACGCCCGGCACATCCATCTCCCATCGTTCGAGAAACTGGTCCATATCTCTCACACCCATCACTACCCCACGCTCTTTCCCAGATAAGGTAACCCCGTTCCTCCACAAATTTATCCCATGTCTCTGCGCTTTTCACCTTGGCTTTGGTTTAGATGTCAATGGCGCCGAGATATTGGGCCACTGTGGCGGCGTCATCGTGTACCACTGCCGCGATGTCTGACGGCAGTAAATTGGTCGGAGTGGGGACGTTAAAGGAGTAGGTAGAGTTAGCGTTGACGGCGCTCCCTGTTCTTATTCGCGATCGTCTGGAGCTTGGGACGCGGAGCAAGCTGCGGACGAAACGGGGACGTGAGCGCTACGCCCTCTGGATGGAGACGGTTGAGCCAGTGTTCGGCTAGGTCAAGCAGGGCCAGGACTTCCGGCAGTTCCTGTTGCGAGGTCTGGCGAGGGTGAACCTGGAGTGGTAGCTCATCTGTAAAGACCACAACCTACTGAAGCTGTTCCGCATCGGGTTCGGGTTGCCTGGCGGGGAGAGGGGCAAGGTCACCACCGGGAACAACAAGGAATCGTACCGGGCAATGGGCAGTGGGATTTTCAAGAGACAATCCGCATGTCCCTACCCGCACCACGCACGAATTGTTGCCCCAGGGTAATCCTGGCTGACTAACACGGTCTGTCGGTTAAACCTCAGACAGGCTGCTAGGGACCTTTAATTCACGCGGGAGCAGGTAGTAGTACCTCCGGGAATGCCCTCGGCGCTTACCCCAGCTTCATGAGGGGATCGGCTTTCCCGCCGGCGCCTCTACGGCGATAGTGTGGATGGAGTTGTTTGCGTACCCTCGGAAATTCCAGGCGATGGAACCGGGTTGAATGTTGCCCGCCGAGTCCGTAGCGCGGGACATCAGCAGGAAGTGGCCGGACGACGGGACCTGCCAGGCTAACTCCCATTCCCGCCAGGCGTGCGGGGTGGGCTCACCTAGCAACGTGGAATCCGCCCAAGTGCGCCCGCCGTCAGTGCTTACTTCAACCCTAGCGACCTGTCCTTCCCCGGACCAGGCGAACCCCCGAATTGTAAATGAGGGGTCCTGGATCACTTCGCCGTGCCGGGGACTTGCGATCAGGGACTTGACCAGCACCGTCGTCACCGGCTCCCGCTCCAACGAGTCTTCCCGCCCCTCGTTGATCATCACGTATCGCCGTTGCTGGAAAAATCCGTCGAGGACTTGGTCAGTCAGGTGGATGCGGGTCAGCCACTTCACCGAAGCCATTCCATACCAGGATGGCACGATCAACCGCATGGGAAATCCGTGGTTAGTTGTAATCGGTTCGCCGTTCATCTCAAAGGCGAGCAGCGTATCGTCGTCCAGTGCTTTGGCCAACGGCAAACTCCGACGGTAGCTCAGATCAAAAGCCACGCCGTCTTCCTCTTCTTCGCCCCGGTCGGCCCCCTCGAAAACCACCGACGTAGCCGTTTCCTGCACGCCCGCCATCTCCAGCACCGCCCTCAATGAGACGCCCTTCCAACGAGCGGTGCTCACGGCGCCGTGTCGAAACGCTAGGCCTTCCGCCGGGGGGGTGACGTAGGAGCGGCTGTTACCCGCACATTCCATGGTAAACGCCAACTCCCTGCCGGGGAGTCGGGCAACGTCGTCGAAGGCCAGGGTCAACGGTTGATCTACCAAGCCATCAATCTCAAGTCGCCAACTCGAAAGGTCCAAGGCTGGGACGTGAGAAAAATGATTCCGTATGTAATACCGGTCGGTCGGTGTAATCCAGGAATCTAGCGAAGGCAGGCTCGCCTCTTTGCACAAAGGGTCGTCTGCAACTGTCAACAGAGTTGATGATTCCAAGTCGAAGTTGGATTCCGTAGCCATTCCTGCTCCTGCGGTCCCGCGGATTGCCGGTTATTCTACCAGAGACTGTAATTCGCTGTGGCAAGGAAGCTTGGCCCCGTGTGCCACAGAGAGCACGGAGGCCGTGGAGTCTTTTCGGGTTTGGCGTGTCAACCTGAAACCTCTGCGGCTAATCTGCACCCCGGAAACTGGTCCAGCTGGAATGCGAGTTTTGTGGGATGGTCTAAACCTAAAAGTCAGGGGGGCGTCCCATGAAGAGTCCCCGGTACACTCTGAAGCTGGTCGCGTTCGGCCTGCGCCAGGCGGAAGACGGCACGCCGACGGCAGAGGTCTGCCGCAAGATGGGCATCAGCGAGCAGATCTTCTACCGGTGGGAAAATCAGTTCCAGGGGTTGGGTGTGGCGCAGGTAAGGAGGCTCCGGGTCCTGTAGGAGGAGAATCGCAAGCTGAAGCAGTTGGTGTCCGACCTCAGCCTGGACAAGTAGATACACCAGGGCGTCCTGCGAAAAAGCCCTGAGGCCTGCCCACCTGCGGCCCCGGCCCGGATTCTAGGTGGCCTACCGCGTTAGCGAACGCCGGGCCTGCGAGGTGCTGAACCTGCAACGAGGTTCTTACCGGTACCGGAGCGTGGCGGATGAGCAGGCGGCACTGGGGATGCGAATCAGGGACCTGGCTCTAACCAGGGTGAGCTAAGGCTACCGGAGTCTCCACGTCCCCCTGCAACGGGAGGCTGGAAGGTGAACCACAAGCGGGTCTACCGGCTGTACTGCCAGGAGGGCCCGATGCTGAGGAACAAGAAACCCAAGCGGCACGTGTCGTGCCAGAGGCGCGTGGAGCGGCCGGTGGCCGCGGGGATAGACGAGAGCTGGTCAATGGATTTCATGAGCGATGAGCTCTACGACGGGCGCAGGATCTAGCTCTGATACTACAACGACGTTTTCTCAAATTCGTGTGATTTTGACCTGAATTCGCTTCGAGGAAGGTACGACAATAAAGCTGTCAAGCGTGTGGGCAGGTCGCCATGAATAGGGGTTCAAAGCCCCTTTCTTGCAAAGCGTCGTTGTAGTACTAAGAGCGGACCATCTTTCTTTTTCGGGAAAGCACAACTGGCAAGGACTGCTCAGGGTATCGACCCATTGTCCAGGGTCACGGCCCTGGGCTGGCAGTGCACAACCTGGAGTGGTGCCCTTGCCATTGCAGAAAGGTGAAGCAAAGATGCAACTGAAAGGCAAAGTCGCTCTGGTAACCGGAGGGGCCCGTGGATTGGGCCGCTCCATGGCTTTGGCCTACGCTCGTGAGGGAGGCGATGTTGCCGTTGTAGCCCGCACTCCTGCGGAGCTGGAAGCCGTAAGCTTGGAAATACGTGCTCTGAGCCGACGCGCCCACACGGTCAACGCTGAATTGACCACTGGCGAGGGTGCCAACCGAGCAGTCCGGGAGACTATCAGCGAGCCGGGGGAGGTCGATATATTGGTCAACAACGCCGGCGGATACCGTCTGTTCACCAAGGACCTGACCCACTCGGTTTCGGTTATGGACATCACCGAAGAGGAGTGGCGGCGGGTTATGGAGTCGAACCTGTCCACCACTTTCATGGCCTGCAAGGCGATCCTGCCCCACATGATAGAACGTCGCAGCGGCGTCATCGTCAATCTGACTTCGAAGAACGTGGCCCGACGGGGCCGGGCCGGACAGGCGTCCTACGCAGCTGCCACCAAGGCGGCGGTGGAGCAGCTCAGCGAGTCGCTGGCGGACGAAGTGAAGGACTTTGGCATTGCTGTTAACATCCTCGACCCCGGATGGCAGGGCAATCGCATTTGGAAATCCAGATAACATTTGCCGCTTGCCAATTCCTTTGGTCTTCGATAAAATATGATCATGTGTTCTATCAATAGTGCTCGATGCCTGTGCCGACCTCACTGCGCCCCGGCTGGTGTCAGCCGATAGCCGCAGAGGCATGGCCTGCCCAAACGCCAGGAAAAGCAGGAATGGGACACAATGGGACCGAATTTGAAAAATCTTGTTCCACTGCAGTGTCGCAGATACGAAATAGCGGGCAAATTGGGAAAATATGGGAACTCGTGGGAAAAATTCTGTCCCCTTTTTCCTGCTCAGAATCCTCATCCACTTCACGTCCGCCCGTCCCGGATAGCTGTACTCGATTCCCTGCGCAGAGACCGAATCCCTCAAGCCAAATGCGATAGCCCTGCCCCGGATGGAACCTTACCTGCCCAACGACGACCACGACGACGAAGTTCACAAGCGCATGAGGCTTCCCGACGACATTGCCGAAGTAGCCGTATACATGGCCCTGCAGAGCCCAGAATCTATGACCGGCCAGTTGGTCTCAGCCCTGGAATACGATGAAAATCATGGCGTAGAACGGCTTTCAGCTTACGAACGGCTCCGCCCTTAAGCTTCCGCCCTGGAGCCCCATCCCGACCGCCCTTTCCGGAGGAAACGGCCAGTCGCCGAGATGAATGGTGGCGACGACCCTGGGGACGTCACCCACATCGAGATTGGCTAAGACTCTTCCACCGGGCGGGTGGCGATGCCGTAGGTGCCGTAGAAGAAGTGAGCGTAGTGCGTGGTGCCGCCGGTCAGGAACAGCAGGTACTGCTCCGGGCTTTCCAGCATCGGAATGGTGGCGTCCGGATCGCTCTCCAGTGCCTGCAGTTCCGGGTGATGCAGCCATTTGCCGTTCTCGTCCCTGGGTACGGTGCGGCTGCCGATGGCCTCCTGCAGCGGCATCCGGCAATGTTCGTGCAGCCACTCCTGGGCGTCGCCCTTGCTGTACCCGGCTTCGGCGAGAATGACCGCGCGGGAAGGGCTGAGCACAACGGGATGGTACGGCCCTGGGTATGACACCCGCTGGCTGGTATGCCCCACCTGCGCCGACTGCCAGCCCCGCAGCCACCCGCCAGCGCTGGCGCCGGGGTAGGACATCATCGAGGCGATGTTGTTCAGCGTGTCCTTGTGGTTCCTGGAACCCGAGTCCAGGATGTCGCCGGGGCCGGTAACGGTCACCAGTGTAACGGCGCTCTCGTGGGGCTGGAATCCCAAGTCAACATGGTAGGGCTGCCACGGGCTGAGTTCCTCGTTCTCGGCGATGCACATTCCGAATTTGGTGGGCAGGCCGATAAAGTTGGGGTCGCCCGTCCCAGCCTTGCAGTAGCCGATGTTGATGAGGCACAGCCGCAGCGCACGTCCGATGGCGGTGTTGGCGCTATTGACCACGCCCGGACCCATGGCCGACGTGCCGCAGTTGATGCCGGCGCGCTGCGCGACGGGGCCGTTGACCAGGATCAGCGGGGCCTCGGTGTGGCCTGACACCTGCATGTCCCGGTGGTTCAGCTCCGGCTGGGCCAGGCAGTCGATGGCGGCCAGCAGCACTGGGAACTGCTCGGGGCGACAGCCGGCCATCACGGCGTTGATCGCGACCTTCTCCACGGTGGCGACTCCGAACCCAGGCTCCATGACCATCAGCACATCCTGGGGACTCCGGCTGGTGTCAGCCAGCATTCTCTCCACCAGCTCGGGCGTGGGCGGAATGACCGGAAGGCCGTCACTCCAGTCCCGTTCGTCCAGGAACCGGTTCACCGCACTGAGACCATCTGGCGATGCGTCCATCTCCACGGTAAAGACCTCTGTTGCGCCGCCGGTATTCCGGGCGGTAACCGGCCCACGGCTCACCGGAAAGGTGGTGAGACCCTGAATTAGGGCGTCAATCTGCCCGTCCACCATGTTGCGGATGAATTCGGGTTGCTGCCCGGTGGTGGCGTGGGGAATAACGACATAAGCAGTGGTGGGCTGTCCCCACCCGTCCACACACGCCTGCCACGACCGGGCAAAGCTCTGGGCGGCGATGCCCACGGCGGGAACGCCGGCCTTTTCCATGGCGACCATGTCATGGCTAAGCCACGACGTGCAGCCCCCTCAATGCGCCGTCGCGCCCACCATGGCGTCAACTTCTGTGGCAATCCGGGCGGCTTCCTCGTCGTCGATGTGGATGCCACGGCTGAGCGTGGGACGGCCTTCGCGCAGGTCCCCGCTGTAACGCTGGAACCTGACGCCGGGATACCGGCGCTGCAGCTGTTCGGCGAAACGGTCGACGGCGACGTCGGCCCCGCCGGTCATATTGTTGTAAAGACCGATGGTCTTGCCCTCAAAGGACGTGAGCCTGGGGGCGGGCGTGACCTTGAAGTCCACCCTGTCGGCCGCTGGAGACATTATCTGCACTTTCATGCCGTGATTCCTTTCCGAATGAGTTGGGTATGGGACCTGGGCTGCTCTTGCGGGATCGTCAACCCGGAACGCCTCTGTTGTCAATGGCGCCCTAACAGAAACGATAACAAAAGGAATCAAAATGCTGACTCCATTCAGATTTGCCTATAGTTGCGCTCCAATTCCCACGGAGTCCATCGAACGGGGGAGGCCATGGCAATGCGAAAGTCGTGATTATGGAGAGTACTCATAATGGGAGAATAAACAGACCAGTTGACAATAACTATTATGTAGATATAAACAAGACCGTCAGTAAAATCCTCGGGGCTGTCCCGGCTGCCAGAAGATCTGTCGTTTCCAATGGCTTCAAATCGTAGGCATGGAGTTAACTCAGTCCACAAAGTACATTGAGAACAGGGGGACGAGAACACAATGGCACCAATCAAGGCCGGCAGGTACAAATACAGGCCTGAGTCACTAGTACTACAGTCGCAGATTAAACGCAGGTAGAATTAGGGCAATCAACAGGTGGTGAGGTGAGGCTGTGGTTGTTGTGAAGGAAGAGGTGGCGGAGGTGGCCCGGTGGGCTGAGGGCATCGATCGCATGCACTGGTGCATCGCGTGACGGTTCCGGCGTCCGGAGCCGCGTAAGCGGGCGCTGGTTTATCTGAAAGGGCTGCTCAGCCCGGTGGAGCGCAAGAACGGCTGGCAACTGGCGGAGCGGGCGGGCGACGCCACTCCCGATGGGGTGCAGCGCCTGTTCAACTACCGGTGGGACGCTGACCTGGTTCGCGATAACTTGAAGTCCTACGTGGCCGAGCATCTGGCCGACACTGGCGCAGTTCTGGCGGTGGACGAGACCGGATTCCTCAAGAAAGGGGACAAGTCAGTTGGGGTGCAGCGTCAGTACAGCGGCACCCCAGGGCGGATCGAGAACTGTCAGGTAGGAGTGTTTCTGGCCTATGCCAGTGTCAGTGGCAGGACGCTGCTGGACCGGGAGTTGCACCTGCCCCAGGTGTGGGCTGACCGGCTGGCGTCCGGGGTTGGGGAATGCGTTTGGGTGAGGTGCAGTGCCGGGGACGGTGCCAAGGGACCACGGGTCTACGACTGGGTCGCTGTGGATATACGTCCCTTGAGGGAGCCTGGCAAGGGTTATTGGCTGCTGGCCCGGCGCACTCTGGCCAACCCGGGGGAGCTGGCCTGCTACGTCTGTTACGGCCCGGCGGTAACGACCCTGGAGGAACCTGGCGAGGATGGCCGGGACCCGGTGGGCCATAGAAGAATGCTTTGAGGAGGCCAAGGGACAGGTGGGGCTGGACCAGTATGAAGTGCGGAGGTGGGATGGCTGGTACCGGCACATCACGTTGGCGATGTTGGCCCACGCGTATCTGTCCGTGATCAAGCATCAGGCCATGGAACAGGGAGAAAAGGGGGCTACTACGGCCCAGACGAACAGCGGATTCCCATGACAGTGCCCGAGGTGCGCCGGTTGCTGACCCGCCTGGTATGGACGGAGAACCAACTGCCTGATTTCATCCTGTACTGTCGTGGTGGAGACGGCGTCACCAGGCCAGAGCTCGGCGTTGCCACTACAGACCGCGTCTAACTAATCTGCAACTGTAGTACTAAACCAAAGCCAAGGTGAAATGCGCATTTGAAGAGTACCTGGGGGCCGGGGGGACTGACTTCAACGTGCGGACAGGAGAGCTTTACTTGGCAGCGCTGACCTGATCTCATCATTTCGGAAATGTAGATCCGACCTTGACTTTGGTTTAGCGCCCTCTCGCAGCCACATTGCGATCTTTTCATTGAATTCAGCCAATGAATCACCCGGCGACCTTATTTCAGCCACAAGATCCAGAACAACATCGTAGTATCCGGTTACCTCAACGTCCGGCGGCAGTCTCTCGGCGAGATGTAGAACACGTCCGGTTCCTTCACGGTGTCCGGGTTGCGTTCCAGCAGCACGCCAGCGTCGGTACGGCCTGTCCGTCCCAATCGATGAGGCCTCACAAAGGATCGAATCTACCCTTCGAGGGCAACCGCAATTTCGCTATTTCGTCCACCCGATGGCATTCTCTCTTGCAGCACTCCACGTATCAATTCGCCCTTCACACCCCTACTGTCCAATCGCAGAAGGTTCTCGGCGGTGAACAGGCCCTGCTTGGCCGTCGTCATAGAGGGACTACCAACCGGATTGTTTCTGTATTGTAATAGTCCCGAATTACATCGCCCTCCCCGGTTTGGGGAGGGCATCAGGTTACCAGTGCCTTATACCGAACCTTAGTCGTTAGCGGACCCTGGCGAGTTCTTCGTCCCACGGGCCGGGAAGGCGGCCTTTTTCAGTGCCGCCGATCATGTATTGGCCTTCCTCGTGCCCCCACTCATCGGCAGGCATCTCGTAAGACACCTCAATTCCGTTGCCGTCCGGGTCTCGGATATAGATTCCCACAGCGTGACCGTGGTCGGACACCGACTCGATTGCGATGTCCCTTTCCTTGATTCGGTAGTAGAGCTCCTTCAAGTCGTCAAGGCTCTCCATGTACCATGCCATGTGGTTGAGACCCACCTGACCTTTCTGCGGACCGGGGGCGTTTTCACCAACCTCCACCAAGGCAATTTCGTGGGAATTGCCCATGTCGGCCGTCATAAATGCCGCTCGCCCTGCCCGCATCCCGTAAGTATGCAGCCCCAGCAGGTCCTCGTACCACTGTCGAGAGCGCTCCGCATTGCGGACGTAGATGTTGATGTGGCCCAGCTGTCTTGGCTTGTAGCCCATAGCTCCTTCCCTCATCCGACTTCAGATTTTTGTCTCCGCCTGAGCATATGTTATCAATAAACTGATCACTAATGAAGAATACAGAATTTAGCCATCAGTCCGACTCATCGATAGGATTTACCATCTGATTCCAGCAAAATCCTGATATCATTGACGAAGAAAGCAAGGAAGCGGGCAAGAAGAACTGGAGGTGGCGAAATGGTCAGATTGGGTGGCACGGCTACAATTTCCCATCTTGAAGTATTCCAGGGATTGGAAACGTTGTTTCGCCGGCGTGGCATAGATTTGGACTGGGTGTTGTATTCCGATTACGACGTAATGGCAGAAGCATTCGCATCAGGGTACATCGATCTAGCCTGGAACGGACCACTGGGATACGTCAAAATCAAGCGACTGTTAGATGAACCGTGCCAGGTCATCGCAATGCGGGACGTGGACCTGGGATTCACGACTCACTTTATCGCTCGTGCCGGTTCTGGCATAGACACGGTGGAAGACCTGAAGGGCAAACGCTTCGCCTTTGGCCGTCGTAGCTCGGAACAGGCAGGTCTGGTGCCCCACCACCTCCTGAAACAGGCAGGGATCAACCCAACCAAGGACCTTGCGGTTGCGAGTTTCTTTGAGCAAAGGGTATCCCAAGGCCGTTCGGACGAGCGGGATGTGGTGGAACGCGTTGCCTCGGGAGAATTCGACGCAGGAGCGGCGAGTCAGCGCACCCTGGAAACGATGGCTGAGGAGGGCAACCTGCCTCGCGAGCAGGTGCGCATCTTCTGGTCCAGCCCGCCGTACAGTCATTGCTGTTTCACGGCGCAAAGAGGATTGGAGCCTTCCCTAGCCAAGGAAATAGAGGCCGCGTTCCTGTCCGTAACCGGATCGGACTCAGTGGAGCAGGCAGTACTTAAGGGTGAGGCCTGCAGCAGCTTTGTGCCAGGCATCGATCATGGTTGGGAACTGATCGAGCAGGCGGCGGTTGCGGAGGGGCTGATCTAGCGAGGGCTCTAGCTCCCACCGTCGTTGCTGGAGGCATTCCGCAAAATGTCTTCCAGCATATCGTCAAGCGCAGGATCCAACTCCACTGTTGGTTCGAAGGGAGTGTAATTGAAGTCCGTACGCGCGCGTTCAATCAACTCTTTGGCGGTGGGATTGGTACCGCCGATCTTTTCCAGGGTATCCCGCAACTCCTGCGACTCCGCCTCTCCCAGCGACCTCAGTTCAGACAGATCAAAATCCAAGCTGAAAATGGAGTTGATCCTCCTCATTATGTCGTAAAAGGAACGGTGGTCGCGGCTGATTCCAACTGGGTCGTTATTGGAGGTCAGGAACGGGTACATGGGGGCCATAGCGCCGAGACGGAACATCTCCAGATCCGGGTGCTGGAAATGGGCGACTGTAATCAAGGCCATGCCAATGGTAGGCCCATTGCGACTCTGCGTGCCATAGTTGGAAAACCGGACACCCAGCTTTTCCATGGCTGGCTTCAAGCTTGCCTGGCTGTATATGCAACTCACGCTGCGTTCCATGTCGGGAGGGGCAGCGCCGTTGTAGCCTTCCACGGCAACGGTCTGTGACACTCCCAGTTGCTTGACACCTTGGAAGAAAGCGTCAGCATACACGTCCAACCGGAACCAAGGTTCTTCGCCAAGGAATATGATCACTCCGTTACCGGCGTCGTAGAAATTGTTTTCGCGGCGCATGTCTGTATCGGGAAGGCCGTCGCGATAAGCCACGCGAGGGCGATAGGTGTCGTGAGTACCAGGGACCTGAAACGGATAACACAGCTTGGCCACTTCGGGCCCCATGGAGCCGATGCGGCGAGCCTGCAATTTTTCGATGAGGTATCGAGGCAGGCCGCTGGAGATTTCGCCGCCGTCGGACCACTGGCGGCGCCAGCCGGCGATGAGGTAGCGGGCGTCGGGGGTGGACTGCAGGTCAAGCAGTTCGTCAGCCATCGGCCAACACTCCTGTCGCCAATTCACAGGCGTTAATCAAGCTATTCTGCCAGACGGCAGGCGCCTGCGCAAATTTCAGTTTATTCCCGCCCGGAGTTCGTACCGGATAGTTTCCCGAATTTCCTTGACACGTCCAACGGAACTTCATGTAAGATAGTGAAATACTGGTAATGCTCCAGTTACATGAAAGTCCAAGAGTCCCAGTAGCTCAGGGGATAGAGCGGCTGCCTTCTAAGCAGCGGGTCGCGGGTTCGAATCCTGCCTGGGACGCCACAACAGCTATGACTCAGCTTGGTTTCACTCCTGAAAAGGAGTGTTGCCGAGGGCAGAAAGTCGCCTCGTAGGGCGGCTTTTTCTTTGCCCGGAGGCAAATCCGACACGCTGCCTGCCGTCACGAACGAGTTCCGTTTTCCCATCCCCTTGCTTGCCTGACAGACCATTACGCAAGTTGAGGCAAGTAGTCATGATGAGGACAGGAAGAGCAGGAACCAAACGGCGGAGCAGCAGGATGAACGCGGAAAAGCTGGAACTCAGCGAGTTGGTGCAGAAGTTTGAGGTGCACAAGAGGTCGGAAGGCTTGTCGGAGAGGACGGTGGAGTGGTACCAGCAGGCACTGGGGCTGTTCCAGGCATGGTTGGAGGAGGAGGGGATGTCCACCTGCCTGGATGATCTCGGCGAGGAAGAGGTTCGGCTCTTCATCCTGCATCTCATGGGCAGGCCCGGTCTGCGGGGTCCTGCCTCCAGCCACACCGTCAACAGCCGGGTCAGGGCCCTGCGGGCCTTCTTCAACTGGCTGTACCGGCAGGGGTACACCGACACTCACCGGCTGGAGAACGTCAAGCCGCCGAAGCCACGGGAGTTGGAGATCGAGATACTTACCGACGAGGAGATTAGCTGGATCTTCGCCAGCATCAACCCCAACACCGTTCTCGGGGCCAGGAACAAGGCGATCTTTTCGCTGATGCTGGATACTGGCCTCAGGCTCACCGAAGTTGTCACCCTGAAGCACCAGGATGTCCACCTGGACAAGCGGTACGTGAAGGTTTTGGGAAAGGGGAACAAGGAGCGCATCGTCTCATTCGGGTTCAACTGCCAGAGGGTTCTGCTCAACTACGACCAGCACTACCGGTTCGAGAATCAGGGGCAGAAGGCCGAGACCTTCTTCCTGTGCATCGACGGCCACTGCATGGGTGCTGAGGGTCTGCGGTCTCTCACGGAGCGGCTTTCCAAGGCCGCCAGGGTCCCCAGACTGCATCCGCATCTTCTGCGTCATACCTACGCCACCAGGTTTCTGCTGAACGGCGGAAATGTATTTCTTTTGCAACAGAACCTCGGCCACACCAGCCTGACGATGGTCCAACGGTATGTCCACATCGCCAGCAGGATGGCGGCCCTGATCAGCCAGGAATTCTCCCCTCTGGACCAGTTCGAGATGGACGGGACCCGTCGCTACCGGCACGGATTCAACGGCGATGGGTGGCAGGGGCAGATCTATCCGAATGCCGGCAAGTCCCTGCGGAAGGGAAGAGGACAGGGAAAGTGAGCTCCGGCCGGATTCGCCTGCCCGCCCTCACCGGCATCAGTCTACGGTAATGGTCTCGCCACGGCCGAGCAGAGGTGCGAAACCAGCGGCCAGGAGGAGTTCCTGCACGTCGTGGATGGTTACTTCGGCGTTGTCCTGCACCAAGGCCAGCCCGATTTTCATCACTGTGTCCCGGGTCGGGTTTCGGCGTTCACCCGTCTCCAGCCGGCCAAGGTACGCCTCGGTGAGTTCGCAGTATTGGGCCAGCCTGTATATGCTCTTTCCTGACCGTGCCCGAAGCTCCCGTAGAACTGTCGGAAAATCTCTTCGTTGGTAGGCCACCATTGGGATTACCCTACTTGAAACAGTTCCCCTGTCCTTGACAGAGATCCTGATATAGGGCACGACCTGCATCTGGCCCCTCCCGGTGGAGGTGTCCTGAGCACGGAAGCCATGCCGTATTACAAGGATATTTCGTTTCTTTGACACAAGGTTTTCGATTAGCGGGCAAAATTAACGGGCGCAGCTACCCCCTGGATGATCGTGTCCCTGATGGAGTCAGAACAGCAACGGCGCCGTGCCAGCAGGAGCATCAGGCTGAGCGGGCGGTGGCGACGAGTCTGGCCATTGGAGGAGTATCGTTCCGCTTCCGTCGATCCGTACCAGGGCAAACGCCGCGGGTCCAACCATCACCTCCGTTCCACCCCACTCGTTGATGCCGGCGTGGTAGGTCCTGAGGAGCCAGTGGTCATGCAGCAGATGCCGGACTTGGACCCTCACCAGACGTCGGCCTTCCGGGACGTCGCACTGAAAGATTGAATCCAGCCCCGGTTGCGGTGCCACCTTTTCTGCTATCCATTCCACGATCTCTGCTACGAGTTCATCACCGTGCGGCCACTCACCGGGGCCGATGTGAAGAAATCCGTAACCACCTGCCGGCAGGAGCAGGTCCAGGATGTTGTCCATGTGGTTGATGATGTTCTCCTTGGCCCCCATCTTCTGGATGAGGGTCCGGTATTCGGTTCTGTCCATTTTCGTCTCCCCTCAGTTGGTAATCTTGGGTTGGTAATCTTGGGTCATGCTTACGGCTTGGCCCAAGGCATTTCTTTGCTCGTCCTTCCATTCGGGCCGGCCAAGGCCGCCTGCGTCCAGCGTGCGGCCATCAGCTCTGTTCCCCCGGCTGGATCCGCATCCAACGAACCGGACCCTGTTGCCGGATTCACGGTCCGCCTCCCTTGAGATAGGCGATGTGCTGGACCGTTCCGTAATCAGGCGCGCAACTCTCATCCTGCCCGGCGTTGGGCAGCCTCACCTCAATTTCCGCCCACCAGAAGTCCCTTAGCACGTGCACCACCCGCACATACACAGGACGGTCCCCGTGGGTGAGCATCATTCTGTGCAGCGGGCTGGTCTCGTCCGACCTCATGGTGCGGTCGACCAAGAACTCGAGGACCTTTGACCTCAAGACCTTTGACCTCAATGGGATGCCCCGGGCGATATCATCTTCCCTGTGTTCAGGCACCTCCAGTTCATCTTCGTCCTGTATGTACAGAAAGGCCGCGTTTCTCTCCTTCGAGCAGGTTGCTTCGATTCCGTCCAGGAAGAGGACGAACTCTGCCTCCTTCTCAAAGAGATTCCTGTACCTCAGGATCTGTTCGTTCTTCATTGTTCCTCCACTGTTGTGTGGTTTGCTGTGAATCATGAGCTTGCCCTGCATTCGGTACTTGGGGAACTTGGGTAACCCGACGCCGCCCGGCATGATGTCCGGGAACGTGGTTTCGATATTGGCGGGCGAGAGGTATGGATGCAGCGACCTGGTTCAGGGAGATTGAGGCCCAGGTACTCGTTTCGGCGTTGTTTCGGGGTCAAGCCGTCAGAGCTGAAGCGCTCCCCAGTCCACACACGTAAGGGGATGGACCCCCCTGTCCACATTTATGGCCCTGGCTGCCGGGTCGGCTGGTTCCAGGTGGCACGGCTACCCCTTTCGTTGGTGGGAATCCCCTTTCGGCAGGACTGTACGGGTCGCCGCTCTTTCTTGCCCCTCCCGGTGGTGAGGTACATCCGGAGCTGAACCCGCTCAGCCTGCGACTCCGCATCAACTGCCGATTTCGGGGGACGAATAGGGATAAGAGCCTGACGAGTCAATTACGATCGTCGGTCAGGTGTCCGTTCTCGGCAGGCGCTGTCAGCACACGGTACTTCAGGCAGATGGGGAGTCCGAAGCAGTGTATGAGTTCCCGAGCAGTGGCCTCTTAAAGGAAATTTGCCCTGCGGACCAGTGCCGGCACCATCTGCCTGCCCACCAGCATCATGCCCCATTGAGAATCCACCGATATGCAACGGGTGGTGCGTATCCCGGCCTCCTGGACTGAGTCGATTCGCCGCCGCGCAATCCTCAGGAGGACGTCCTTAGGCCTTCGTTCCATGAAGGCGGTCGCGACGCCCACCTTTCTCGGAAGCGTGGCCACGGGCAGGATCGGCGTGAACCTCACCCGGTAGTGCCTTGAAACCCTTCTCTCCACTCCTCTTTCTCGTGATTCCCTGACCGTCGCCTTCATTCCCAGGGAAAGCGCCAACTCCTTGACTCCCTCCGCGAGCCGGATGGACTTCGAGGTAAATTCCACCGCCCCATCGGCATAGACATGGCCGTCGGAGTCGATCAGGCCCTGGAGCAACGCCAGCCGTTGCTCCAGGGCCGCCCGCAGGTAACGAAGCGGCGTGTGCT
This sequence comes from Dehalococcoidia bacterium, assembly GCA_965262865.1. Classification (GTDB taxonomy): domain Bacteria; phylum Chloroflexota; class Dehalococcoidia; order Lucifugimonadales; family UBA3495; genus VXOI01. The sequence goes on along the minus strand of OZ253565.1, from coordinate 1,292,158 downwards.
TGTTGTTTACCAAGTCCAGTCCCCTCAGACGGGTCAACAAGAGGGGTTCGGGTCCCCGAGCGAGGCTGCATCGGAGAACTGGCTCCCCAGGGTTTAGAACGTTCCAGAGTTCGCCGGTTTCTCCAACATTCGCCCGGTAATGGATTTCGTCGTCCGCTACGCAGTAGATGGTGGCACTGTCTGAGTCGCCGTCTCCCAGCCATAGCCCGAGTATCCAAGGGTGGACTGGAAGTTCCCTGTCGGCCAATCTCAGGGGGGCGGCGACCGGTATGTAATGACGGGGTCTTGTCTGCCTTTCTGTCGCCTCATTAAAGGAGAACATCAGTTCCTGGGTTGTCATTGGCCAGCATCCTGCATTCCACGGTCCCGGCCGGTATATGCGCAGGTTTGCCGGGAAGAAGTCCGCAGGTGAGAGGATCATCCAGGGATGGTCATTCCCGGCCACAAGGCTGGAGCCGTCGCCAAATTTCACCTCAGAAACGCGTTCCACAGATTCTCCCGAAACTTCCGCGACCATGCATATTCGTCCCTGTTCGTCGAAAACCTCCTGTCCCGGCGTGATGTCGCCCAGGGTGGTCCACCCCTCCGGCGTGGGGACTTCGGTGTCGCTGACCAGAGACACTCGGTATGCGGAACCTTGGCATGGGACGGCAAATGGGTGGGTATTCCGTGTGTCGATGGATGTCTGGGCGCATCTGCGGCACTTCCAATCTGAGACATCTATGATCATTTTCGTTGTCGTCATTTTCTTCTGCTCCTTTCCTTCATGTGCCTTCTTGTTCTCTGTTCAGTTCGGTGGGCTCTGGTTCTGGCCGGCTGGCGCCCCTCTCGGTCAATCGGTTCTACAGACAAAGAGACGGGCGGCCCCCGCGTCGCCGCAGGACCGCCCGTCTCTGGTTGCTCTTGGTCATTCTTGCCGGAGGTTATGCGGTGAGACCGGCTCCTCCAGCGTCTTGGTCGAGTATTATCCGAGTGCGTTCAGTTGTCAGGACCTTCCAAGCAGCGTAGCCACTCGGTCCCTCTGAGCCACTGACCTCTAAGGAGGAGGTTCTGGTGCGTCAACGTCCCCTCGGCAGTGTCGGAACATGAGTCCCGGCACCGACTGCTGGGTTGGGTACCGTTGCTCTGGATCAACCGCTGGCAATGTCGCAATTCCCTCTCTTTGGAACCCCAGGGAGTCAACGGCCACTCGGCCAAGGCAGGCGGAGGAGTGAGGCGGAGCGCCGAGCCGCCCACTCCTCCGCCCTGTGCCTCCGGTTCGGTTCTGCACTGCTCACTCCGTGAAGAGAGCGGCATGCCCTTCGGTCAACCCGCTCACGGGTCGCACTGCCGCGCCTCGGTTCATACTGACCGGTGGCTCCGAATTTCGCAGCCGGTTCCCCAGGAACGGCATTCCGACGGACTGGACATTCTCCTGTTCATTTCCAGGTGGACATCCCGCTCCGGGACCGGTTGGCGGCCGTTGCCTTGGAGATCAAGATTGAGCTTGCGCTCATCACGTATTTCAACGAGTCGATTCCCGATCCGGCGGAGAACTGGGACGGCCGGAGGAGGTACCGGGAGATCGACACCAGGCTGAAGGGTCTTCGCTGGGTCAACCGGGAATTGAAGAAGGAGTACGGCGGTCTGAAGGGAGCTTGGAACTGGCTTCTGGGCAGGGGTCTGCCCACGGGGAAGGAGCTGTACTCGAAGATGGTAGATGAGGCGGAGGACATGATCATGGCGATGGAGGAGGGCCGGGAGGTCGACATCCTGCAGGATGTCATGCGGTACTCGGGCATGGAGGCTGGAGAACACTAGATTTCGGGGCTGTTCCGGCCCGAAACGGGGCAGATCCAGCTTGGGGGGCCGAGGCGCATTTATGCGCCTTGCTCCCCTTTTTTGGCATTTGGGGGGGCCTCATACGCGCGCGCGTAGTAAGATAAGAGGGGGTCCGACGTATGTCTTTCGATTCACCCGTGAGGATCTGAGTTTTGCTACTGGGGCCCTGAACAAATTTATGTCTTGATTTTCGCGTGCGAAACCGGGGGGGGCCCGGGGGGGTCCCTGTCCTAGGAAACAGATACGATTTGTACTCGGACGTATGTCGCTGATTTTGCGCCCGATTTTCTCTGCAAAAATGCGCCTGCAACTCCGGTTCCGGGCTGAAAAATGGGCTGGTGTCCTTGCCTCCCCGGGTCTGACCACCCGGGCGATTTGGAGGTGAGTTTCCCTGCCTCCAGGGGAGTCCTGGGGGCCTGTTCCGGGGTCTGACGGAGCGGCGTTGCCTGGCCGCCCTGGTGTTGGTCTAGGCGCGGGATTCTGGTGTCTTGGGAGCGGGTTGCGACCCGGAGACGGTGCGGTGTTGGACCGGAGTAGATTCGGGCTTCTGCCGGGTGTTGGTGATGTCCCTGGGGGGCTGGTTCCCGGCGCTTCTGGGCGCCGATGAGTGCTTCGTGCCGGTGCTGCCTGGCGCCGATGTGTGCTTCGTTCTCTGCGCTTCTGGGCGCCGTCGGGGGGCAGAGTCACAAAACCGCCCCCCTTGCGGGTCTGGGTATAGCGCAGGGAGTCGGCCGGTTTGTTTTCTGTGTTTGAGGCCTTTTTCAGGGGTTTTTCTATAGGTGGTGGTCAAAGTCCGGATATACCCCGGAAATAGCGGCTCTTGGGCCTCAGTGCACGGATATGGACACGTTTCTTGCCGACTCACCCCCACTATGCCAGGAACGCGGCGTTCCAGCCCTGCAGTCCAGTGCGCCTGGGGCGTCGCTGGTTAGCGCTCCCTGGTCCTGCTCCGTGCGTCCGGCGAGGGCGCCGATGAACCGGCCCATCTCTTTCCGGGGTGCACTTCCCGGGGTCCAGCTCAAGGTCGGGGGTCTCCGCAGGTGCCGTGTCTCCTGCCCGCCTGGCCGACTGTGCTCTGGCGGGAAGGTCGGCCAGGCTGTCCGCCGCCTTGTCAACGCCGACGGAGAAATGACCCTGGATTCGCCACAGGATGGGATGCGGTCATCCTGATGTCCGTGGCCGATGCGGAGGGCGCTCTCGTCCTCCGGGGGCGGTGGCTACCCAGGGCTAGGGACTTCACCTCTGGCCCTCTCCGTTGCCCGGGTCTCTCTCGGGTTGCCTATCTCCCTCCGCTTTCGGCGCCGTCCCCCGCCTGGTTTCTTTCACACGCCCGGCGCCGGAATGACATGTCCGCTATTGGGGGTTTAGCGGCCATCTTATTCCGCCTCCTTGACCAACAACACTCCTTCCATTGCACTATGTACCGGTCCGGTCCGGGGCTGCCTGGGTCGGAGGGTTCAACCCAACTCAGGGCCAGGGTCCCTGTTCCGGCTGCGGAAATGAAGAGGTTCTGCGGCGCGCTTGGCGGGGATTCTGCTGGATCCGTGGGCTCAGGCTCGTCAGGTTCAGGCTCCACAGGCGCGGTGGGGGCGCTGGTCAGTTCTTCCGCGCTGTCCCTGTCGTCTGCGAAGCTTACCCGCACCGTCCCGGTGATGGCAGGGCCCCCCGTTGCGGGAGAGTTCTGCTCTTCGGTCTTTGCGTCCTTCGCCCCGGATTTGTCGCTCCCGGACTTATCACCTCCTCCGCTGCCCTGCTGGTCTTGGTCCGCCGACCTTCCCTGCCGGGACCCGCTTGCCACCTCCTCTTCGGTCGCCCTGACCCTGTACACGCCCGTCCGGTCGTCGCCGTCCGACCCCAACGGCTATGTAATAAAGTCCCGTGGCATCCGGCTGGAAGACGACGCTCACTCCCTTCCCGCTGCGGGAACTGGCGGTGCCTGCGACCATTGTTCTGGTCTGATCGTGGATCCCGAGTACCTTCAGCTCTGTCGCCCGGTGTTCTTCGTCCCAGTCGGTTTTTGTCCGGAGTTTCACGGTGTACCGGTAACCCTGGGTCAGTTGGACTTTTCACCACTCATTATCCGAGTCTTCGTCCCAGTTGTCTCCCAGGAAACCGGCGTTCCAGAAGTCTGAATTGCCGGTGGAGGCCACCGCCTAGGTGCTGGTGTCCGGGGTAGGTCCCTGGGTCCGTTTCCCTTTGGCCCCCCGTCGCATTGATATAGAGGCTCGCCGTTCACGATGATGCAGAAGTTGTTGACCCGCACCTTCACCTGGTAGGTCCCGGTGCCTGTCCCGTCACCCCCTGAGGCAACTTCGATCCGGAGGTGGTTCTTTAAGGGGTCCAACTACACTTCCCAGAAGTCGCTTTCTTCGGACGTGACAATCTCCCCCACGCCCTCTAGAAGCAGGATCTTGTTGGCCTGGTTGTCCCCGCACTGGGCTGGGCTGGTGTTGCCATTCGGCACTTCGGCGTTCATCAGGGTGACGGTGGCGGTGCTGGGACTGGCGGGGACCACTCCTGTGGGCAGGGTGCCGAACCCCAGTTCAACGGCTTCCCCGTCGTTCTCCACGTCATCGTCGTAGACCATGACCGTGAAGGTCTCGCTGCTCTGTCCGGAGGTGAAGGTCAGCAATGGCGGCACCCCGGTCCAGTCGTGCTCTGTCGCCCCGTTCATGCCGACGGCGGTTACCGGCACGTTGATCTCGTATGTAACGGCCCCGTTGAGTTTGACGGTCACCGCCGCGCCGAAGTTCACCGCTATGCCTTCGGTGCTGGTGAGGGTGGCCTGGTCGGAGGGCCCCGCCGTCACTCCCGCCGGCATTGTGTCGAAGGTCAGCTTGACCGATTGCCCGCTGTCTTGGACCGAGTCCTGGGCGGCTGAGAAGGTGAAGCTCTTCTCTGTTTCCCCACTATCGAAGGTCGCATCGTCGGGCACCCTGGAGTAGTCGGCGGCGCTGGCCCCGTCCTCGTTGGTCTTGGTGATGGGTATGGTCGGTCTGCCCCGGGTCGTTGTTGAGGGTCACGGTAACTTCCACGGGGCCGCTCTCAGGCACGGCGTATTCGGGACCCGCCGAAGGCCGCTTTGGCCCCCGTTTGCGGCTGAGTCGTGAGGTCTCGCTGTCCGTGATGGAGACCGTCGTCTCGTCGTTGGTGCCAGGGTTCACTCCCGTGGGCAGAATGCCGAAGGCGAGCTTGACATACTCACCGTTGTCTTCGTCCTCGTCGTCGGTGGCAGTGAAGCTGAAAGTCTTCTCGGTGTCGCCGTAGTTGAAGGTCACGTCGTTCGGCACGCCCGAGTAATCGGAGCTTCATGCCCCGTCCTGATTGACCTTCGTGTTCGGAATGGTCACGGTGCGTTCCGTGTCGGCACTGAGCTTGACCTTTATGGTGACCTGGTTCTCCTGCACCTCCGCGGTGGATGAGTCGTCGCTCTCAACCACTGTATAGGTGGCCTGTTCAAAGCTAACCGTGACCGCTGGGACATCGTTATCGGTGATGGAGACGACCGTTTTGTTGATCCCTCCCGCCGGTACTCCGGTGGGCAAAGTTCCAAAAGCCCGCCTTCACGGACTCGCCATCGTCGTCAAAAGCATCGTCGGTCGCAGTGAAGGTGATGTCCTTGGAGGTCTCTCCGCTGGCGAATGTCACGTCGTTCGGAACTCCGGAGTAGTCGGAGTTCGACGCCCCGTCCTGCGGTGTCTTGGGCAGCCGGATGGTCACAGAGCGCTGGGGGTCCGTGTCGAGCTTGACCCTGACGGTCTCTCTGCTTTCCTCGGCGACCGAGTAGGAGCTCTGTTCGAAGCTGACCGCCAAGGACCCGGGCATATTATCGTCGGTGATAGAAACGACTGTTTCCTTGATGTTCCCTTCGGAGATGCTGGCGGGAAGCGTTCCGAAGGTTAGTTTCACGCTCTCCCCATTGCCGTCGTCGGTGTCCCTGGTTGCCATGTAGTTGAAGGTCTTCTCGGTGTCCCCGGAGTTGAAGGAGACGTTCTACGGGATGCCGCTGTAGCCGGAGCTGGCAGCGCCGTTCTGGTTGGACTTCATGATGGGAATCGTCACCACCAGCTCGGGGTCCTGGCTGAGCTTCACCCTCACCGTCTCGCTGCCGCCCTATGCCAAGGTATAGGTGGCAGACTCGAAGCTGACGGTCAACTGGGGAGCATCGTCGTCGGTGATGCTTATCACGGTGTGGTCGTTGGTCCCCTTGGAGAACCCGGCGGGCGGGGTGTCCAACTCCACCTTCACCGACTCCCCATCGTCGTCCACCGAGTCCTGAGTGGCCTCAAAAGTGAAGGTCTTTCCCCTCTCGGTGGCGGCGAAGCTGACCGATGCGGGGACTCCTGAGTAGTCGGCTGCCGATGCCCCGTCCTGGGCGGTCTTGCTGAGGAGGATCGTTACGGTCCTCTCCGGAGCCTGGCTCTGCGTGAGCTTCACCAGGGCCGTGCCCCCTTCGGCAGCGGTGTACGCTGTCTGCTGGAAGCTTACGGAGACATTCGCCGGGTAGTCGTTGATCAGGGTAGTCGTTGATCAGGGACTGGACCGGGTGTTGACGGTCCTGGTTACGGTGGTGTTGAGGACCAGGTTACGGCCCCGCTCGGGTTGTGCTGATCGGGGTCAGGCTGCGTTCCGGCGTCCTGCGGGTAGATGGCGAGGCGGTCCCTGAGGGTTGCCGGGTCGAAGTGATGATGGACGCCTCGTTCTTCCAGCAGGTTCTCGGACTGGGTCGGGTCGTTGGGTTTGAGGTCGTCGGCGAGCTGATGCTAAATCCCGAGGCCCTGGATGTTGCCCTGCTGCTGCATGCCCGCGGCGGCGGTGACGATGACGGAGTTGAGCGGGACTTGCTTGAAGTTCCGGGCGAGGGTGGAGTGTTTGATATGTTCCCAGTCGTTGGTAATGGTCTGTTGCTCCGTGGATGGATTGCCGCGTTGGACTGCCGGGGTTGGTGCCGGGTGCGGGGTCGGGCGCCGGTATCCGCCCTGGCCTGTTTGGCATTTCTGTGGGACGGTATTGGCCGCGCACCTTTCCCGCTCCCAGTGCTGCAGCACTGGGTGGTTTTGGGGCGCAGGTTAATCCGCGTCTGGGCCGTGTTTCGGGGTCTCTGGCCGTTTGGGAGGCCCTCAAAGACCTCCCGGAGTGTCTGGGGGCCGTTTTGGGCCTTCTGGCGGGCGTAACGGGCGTGATTGTCTGGTATCGGAGGCCTGTTCGCCTGACTTTGCCCGTGGCGACCTCAGACGCCGTCGATGAACGACCTCCTCCCCACTCCGGGCGGAGTGCCGTCTCCACTCCCCTTCGGTGCGCCAGTTCCCGGGTTGAGCCGTCCATCCTGGTTGCTATCACCATTGCCAGGGCAGGTTCTCCGGTCAACTTGCCGAGTATCTCGTCCTGTCGGTGGCCCGGTTGACGTCATCGCCCTTGACAGTCAATACCGTCCCGGCGATTTCGCCCATTTTCTCATCGGCGATAACACGTGTGGCTGGAGAAACTTGGCGCACCTGCAGCTCTCCATGATTCGGGGCCGGGCATTTCCAGCAGACACACCGTTATCCCCTGAAAGGCCGGGAATCCTGACCGGCCGCAACCGCCAAGTCGTTAGCCAGCCGGTGGTACTTCTCCTCCCCCAACATTTCCCGGATTGTGCCCAGATACTCCCTCATTACCAGGCGCATCACCCGGCAGGATTCGCACTGGCACTTAACCTCGTGCTGTTTGCCCGCAAAAGAGGACACGATCTCTTCGAACATGGCCTTCCGTCCTCCTGCATAGCCCCGCTTGTAGGCGTTGGGTCGATCTTTCATACTGTTCCCTCTTTATGTTCGTTGTCTCTTCTCTGATACAGGTGGAATTGGTCAAAGTTGTGGATTTCGTAGCGCTCCGAGACTTTCTGCTACAGCCAGGGGGCCCTTTAACCCCGATCCACCGAAGGAGGGCGTGTAGCGGGGTCCTGAAGATACAAGAAAGTGCTCCTGTGCCTCTGGGATAATGGTTTTGAGACAGAAAACCGGTCCCAAAGCAGGAGCACCCAACAGATGCTATCACGCAACCACCCCGACCGTATTCGCATCGTCTTTGACGACCACCGTCTGGTGGCCAATGCCGGCCTGCTCCTGCCGGCCACTCTCGCCCAACACCTGGGCCTGGGGGAACTCGTAGACCATCACCTCAATCTCGGCAGCGCGCCGGGCCGGGCCAACACTGGCGACAAGATGCTGACCCTGGTTGCCTCTGCCCTGGCGGGCGGCGATTGCATCGACGACGCCGATGCGCTGCGCGCCGGTGGGACCGCCGGTATTCTCGACTGCAGGGTCAAGGCGCCATCCACCCTGGGCACTTTCCTGCGCAGCTTCCGCTGGGGCCATGTCCGTCAACTGGACCGGGTGAGCCGGGAGTTGCTGGCCCGGGCCTGGGCCGCTGGGGCGGGACCCGGCGACGCGCCGTTCACCATCGACCTCGATTCCACCATCTGCGAGACTTACGGACTGGCCAAGGAGGGGGCGCGACACCACGGCTATACCGGCAAGCGGGGCTATCACCCGCTGCTGGCCGTGGCCGCCGGCACCGGGGACGTGTTGATGTCCCGGCTGCGCGAGGGCCGGGCCAACACTGTTCGGGGTGCCGCCCACTTCCTGCGCGAGACGGTGGGACGGGTGCGCTACGCCGGCGCCAGAGGTCAACTCACGGTGCGGGCCGACAGCGGCTTCTATGCCCACGCCATCGTCGCCGTCTGCCGCAAGATGGATGTCCGCTACTCCATCACCATCCGCCAGCACAAAAGCCTGCGCCATCTCATCGAGGCCATACCCGAGACGGACTGGACGCCCATCCCCTACTGGATGGACGGTGCCGCCGATGTGGCCGAGACCACCTACACTCCCTTTGAGAGTGAGCCCGGCGCTGCCCCGGTGCGGCTCATCGTCCGACGGGTGAAGCCCACGCCCGGTTCCCAACTGGCCCTCTTCGCCAGCTACAGCTATCACGGCTTCATCACCGACCGGGATGAGGAGACGCTCGAACTGGAGGCTGACCATCGCCGCCACGCCGAGATTGAGAATGCGATACGCGACCTCAAGTACGGCGTCGGGCTGAACCACCTGCCGTCCGGCCGATTCGCCGCCAACGGGGCCTGGCTGGCGATACAGGTGATGGCGCACAACTTGGCCCGCTGGACGGCGCGAATCGGTCTGGGCGAGCAGGTGGTGACCACCAAGACCCTTAGGCGGCGGTTCTTCGCCCTGGCCGGACGGCTCACACGCTCGGCGCGCCGGCTGACCCTGCATCTTCCCAAGGGTTGGCCATGGGAGGAGAAGGTCAGTCGCGCCTTGGCCCGGTTGCGAGCCATTCCACTCCCGGCCTGACGGCGCCCGTCCGCCAGTGTCCCAACGTCCCCGCAAACTGAACGTCCCCGCAAACTCGCGCCAGTCCGGTCCGCGAGCGCCTCTTGCCGTGTCCTCTCCCGCCATCTCGCTCACCACAGCCACTGTAGGCCGCCATCGGCGCCCCCAAAAATACCTGCAGACCGCCGCCAACCCCCCATCTACCCAAATTCGAGCCCGGACCATCGCGCTTGTAACTCCCCCACCCCCCTTCCGGCGTCCTCACGCCGTCCATCGGTGGATTCGGGTTTAAGCTCGACCACATCGTCGAGGCCGAATACTCCCTTGGGAAGGGAAAGTCGTGGCCTCAACGCACTGGTACGTGGAAAACACGCAGGACCGAATCAGTTCCGCCTTTCGGCGTCCTCGGTCGCGGCGATCATGGCCTTGAGGGACTCCCGTGCTTCGGGATCGGACACGATGGTGATAAACCAATCCGTGGTGTCTTGCATCACCTCCTGCAGAGAGGGTGTCATCTGGGCCATGGCCCTCGTGATGTGGCAAACGTCGCAGTCATGACCTGGGTGGTGTCCCTCGAAGTCGGTGGCCAGTACGGTGTGGATTTCGCTGATGAAATCGTGCCTGCCGCGCTCGTAGGCTTTGCTCCAGCAGTCGGAGGTGCCGTGGCCCTCTTGGCAGCAGGTGCAAGGTGTGGGGTTCGTACGTTCGCCTGACATTGGATTCTCCTTCCATCCTGAGCTGGTTTGCTGAGCTGGTTTGAGTTCTTCTGTTATTGGGTTATACAGAGAACGGCGAGGTCCCTGAACTGACACGAGTCAACTGAGGCTGACACCTGTCCAAGTCGCTCAACCCGCCAAGTGTTCTGTCCGCATGTGACCTATTCGAGTTGGTGGTACAGAACCGCATCACGAACTTCGAGGACAGTCCGCACCAAGTCCACATGGTCCTCGTCAGTAGTCGGCAATTCATACCTGCGAGCGCTTTCGATGAAGGCCTCAAATCCAGGCAGATCTCTTTCGTAACGGGCGCAGAGGTTTCCGCGTGGGGAGAGCAGGGTCTCAAGAGGGATGTCCAGCGTTTGTTGACGTGAACGACACTGGCTTGACCGGGGTGAGCAGCCCATAAAAAATCCTCCGGCAATTTACTTGCCGAAGGTGGACGGATACCATGAGGGACGCCGGACGGCTTCTTGCTGTCCCGCCAGCCCGCAGGTGATAACGCCACCTTCGTGCTGGGTTGGTGCGCGGCTCCGTTACAGCGGGGCCGCCCCAGCTAATCCATTGTCACTCGAGGAACTTCTGCAGTCAAGCGAATGCTGACGAGAGTATTCCTAACGTGAGTTGTAATGAGATCGAATTGAGACCGAGGCATACCAAGGCTGTGGATTCGCTGAGCATATACATGCTCTTGGTGTATCCCCTGGTACGCCGATGCAGCCGGTTCATTTGTCTCTCAAGCGGGAGTGCAGTCCCTCGTGTTAGCGCCGATGTAAAAATGGGCGAAATCGCCGACCTGGGATTGACCCACCAAACAGTAAAGGCATCACCTACAGAGACTCCGCGACGGGGTGATCAGGGAGTGAGAGGGCGATAACCGCGTTCAGGGGAAGCCTTGCTCAGCGGATCGTACTGGTTACGGTGTCAATGGTGTTGATGTCCAGCGAAAATGTCCGCCCAATTGGTCAGCGAAAAGCAACTGTCTCGAAGATCATCAAGATACGACAGCGGGATCCCAAGGCCTTGCGGCCTTTGCCATGCTGTTGAGTACAGTCAGCAATTTTCGCATGCACGCGGTGAGCGCCAGCTTTTTCGGTTTCCCCGCCGCCAGCAACCGTTGGTAAAACTCCCCTATCACCGGATTACAGCAGGTCTTCGAGGACTTGGGGAGCGGGGTTTCTTGAAGTCGGCCGGGGATGAATCGTCTGAAGGCCGCCCTCCAGCAGCATCCGCCGGATCTGCACCTGGGATCTCGAGGGCATAGCGCCGACGGCCTTCGGAGAAGGAAAACCGGGCTGCCTGGACCTGGGATGTGCCGCATGAATAGCGTCACCGGCTGTGGTACGGCACGCGTTCGGCCCAAGTAGAGGTTCGTCGCGTCAGTAACGCCAGTCCGCGTGCGCCAGCGGCGCCTTATTCAGTTGGTCCCTGTACAAATTCCACTGAGGCAACGAGTGGTCCATCAGACCCCGGAAACGCTCGTTGTGACTGCGTTCAATCAGATGGGCCAATTCATGCACGACGATGTATTCTGTACAAACCAGCGGTTTCTTGGCGAGTTCAAGATTCAGCCAGATTCGGCCCGCTTCGCTGTTGCAGGTACCCCATCGGGTTTTCATTTTTTTGATGCGGACTTCGGACGCCTGGACACCCAGATTTGACTCCCATTTTTCGAGTAGCGCCGGTATCTTACCGCGAAGCTGTTGGCGGTACCATCGCTCCAGTATTTCCTCTCGCTTCTCTCGACCCGTCCCAAGACGAACACTTAACTCCATAGTCGTCCTGTTAGGCAAGCTGATCCCCTGTTGCCCGTCGTGTTCGACCACGTGAAGTCGATACCGCCGGCCTTCGAAGTAGTGGCTCTCGCCGGACACGAACTCGCGTTGGGATTGTCGCTCTTGGTGTAGGAATTCAGCCTGCTTTCGGCGAATCCAAGGTAACCGAGAAATTATGGCCATGCGTAACGCATCGTCGTCAAAATGCAGTGGAGCAGCGACTCGAACCCTACCACTTGGCGGATATACGCCGATATGCAAGTTCTTGACGCGCTTCCTGACGAGCTCCACCGGTGTGCCGGCCACCTCTATGTAGTGAGGACCCACGGCGCTAGTATTCATTCCGGGCCTTCACTATCTCGAAAATCTTGTCCACGGACTCGTCGTCTCCGAGCTCGGATTTGATGGCGTTGCGCACTTCCCGTTCCTTGATCCGGCTCCCGCGCCAATCGGCCTTCTTCACGTTGCGGATCGCGTAGTCCAATGCAAGTGCCTTGGACTCTCGCGCATCAATGTCGAGCTCATCTGCCAAAGGATATGTCCCATCAACAGGTTCCGCCAGATTGTCGAAGATCGCTTGGAGAGCCGGGCTGTTGATACTTGCCGGATATGAAAATTGATTGCCTGGACTAGCTACTTGCTTGGCTAATTCGACAATGCGTACCAAGTATTCCTTGTACTCAATAGCCTCCGCTTGGCGCTGTTTGATCAGCGCGTCTAACAGCGCAGACATTTGCTCGTAGTACTTGGGATTTACCGCTGTTTCGTCGATGATGAGGCGGCGAACGTTGTTCTCTATGGTTTCCGCTATCGCCCCAGAATTCTTGCGAATGCCAAGTGGCAACTCATCAATCGCCTTTTCTCCGCGTTCGACGATCAATTGGACAAAGGGCAGGTCGTCGAAGTCTGCCAACTTCTCGCTCTCCTCCGCCCGGATGTAGGTATCCAACAGATGACGCATCGCCGGCTCGTACATTTTCAAGTCGACGTAGTCGCCGCTGGCAAGTTTCACTTCTTTGCGAACCTTCTCATAGTGGTCAACTTCGGCGTGGGCTTCTTTGGCTTCGTCAGCGGAATAACCCGCTATCTCCATTTCGTTTGCCAGATTGGCATAGGCCCGTAGCAACGCGGCGACCATCCGGTAAAGGGTCAACCGCCTGGGTTCATTGGCCTTTAGCTGCTCGGCATTTCCGCTCTCCTCCGCACAGAAATAACGCAAGTATGCGGATGTGTCGTAGGGAGGTTTGACAGGCTCGCATAGCGCCTTCACCGCCTCTCTTGCATCTTCCAGCCGCTGACGACCCTGTTGGAGGCGATCCGTCAACAAGCCCTTCACATCCTCTTCGTCGTAGCCGGAGAGCCCCTCCCCCGTGTAGCCGGAAATGGATCGTTCCAGCGATTTGAACAAGTCCCTGTAATCTATGATGTACCCGTACTCTTTATCGTCGCCGTCGAGCCGATTCACTCGGCAGATAGCCTGGAACAAGCCATGGTCCTGCATCGGTTTGTCGATGTACAGGTAGGTAGCAGGCGGTGCATCAAAGCCTGTTAGCAATTTGTCCACGACAATCAGCAGCTTCATCTGCGCTGGCTGTTCTATGAAGCGCTTTTTGACTTCTTTTTCAAACAGTTCGGCTTTGTGAATCGCTGTGTCTTCCGATTCGTTGGAATGCTGAGCCAGCATTCCTTTGTAGATGTCGTATTGGAGCAGTCTCTCCGTAAGTCCCTCCCCAGTTTCCTCACCTTTAGTGCTCGCCAGGGACGGTTTGTACGAAGTCACGATCGCGCAGCGGCCTTTCAGATCGGTTTCCTGAAATAAATCGTACAAACGGCAGGCCGAATAGCAACTGTCTTGAAAGTCAACAAGAATGAGCGACTACTGCCTGAGTCATATCGCACCACGGGGAGCCATGTTTGAGCATGCCGTTGAGTATAACCAGCAGTTTGCGCATGGACGCGACCAGCGCCACCTTTTTCGGCTTGCCAGCTGCCAGCAGCCTCTGGTAGAAGTCCCGGATAGCAGGGTTGTGGCGGCTGGCTACCAACGCTCCCATGTAGAGGACGGCCCGCACCCGGGAGCGTCCGCCCCAGACGGCGCGTTTGCCCCGCAGGGTGCCACTGTCCCGGTTGTAGGGGGCCACGCCCACAAGGGCGGCGATCTGCCGGCGATTCAGCGTGCCCAGCTCTGGCAGATTGGCCAGCAGAGTGAGGGATATCTGCTCTCCGACACCGGGAACGGTGCGGAGCAGGTCGTCCTTTTCACGCCACACTGGACTCCGGCGCAAAGTCTGACGTAGCCCCTTGTCCAAGTCGTTCAACTCTTGTTCCAACCACGCGATGTGGGCTTCAATGCGGGGACTAACGGCGCCGATGGCGGTACCCAACCGGTTCTTCTCGGAGACCAGCATGGTCATCACCTGGTGCCTGCGGGCAGTCAGCGAGTTGAGGACCTGGGTCTCGGCGTCCTTGAGGGGGCGCACCTCAGGACGGACGGCGTCGGCGAAATGGGCCAGGACCCCCGCGTCCAGAGTGTCGGTCTTGGCCAGCGTTCCGGTGGCCCTGGCGAAGTCCCTGACCTGGCGTGGGTTGACCACCACCACCGGCAGCGCCGCAGCGGCCAGGGCGGCCACCAAGGGCAGCTCCAAGCCGCCCGTAGCCTCCAACAACACCAAGGCAGGCTCCAGGTCCACTATCTGGGGCCCTCAATTCCGGTCTGGTCGTAGGACAGGGTCCATCGCTTCCCCGTAGGCCGGACAGCAACGTCCAACTGCGCCTTTGAGACATCAATGCCTACGAACCTCGGTTCTCCTTCCACCTGTACCTCCTGTTTCAGTGTTGACCCTTCCTTGCACGATGCGGGCTCGATTGGCCCAGGCAACTGTCCGGGTTCTACCGTTGAGGAACGCGGCGACCCCTGCTATTGGTCGGTCTACCATGACCCAGATGCTACCGGTCTGCCGCGCCCCGGACCGCCACATATGAGCTATTGTCGCGGGCCAAAGTCAGGATACAAGATGCTGCCGGACACCAACAGGGCATTTCCATGCCCGCTTTTGAGACGATCACGAATCTCCATGTCGAGCACAATGTCGGCGACAATTTTTTTGAGTCGGTCCAACGAGCTTTGGACGGACCGCATGGTGCCCCAACGCTGCTTCACCTGGGCCTTGGCTAAGGTAGTCAAGCCGCTGGTCTTGCTTTCAAACCATTGGTCAATTTTGGCCTGCGAAGTGAGGTCTTGGTCTATGTCTCGCGCTTCGTAGCGCAAATCTAGCACGACACCGTCCCGTACAGCCTCATCGTATCTGTATGTGTGGATGTAGGGTCCGAACTTTTCGATGCTGCTTTGCTTGTCGCGTTTGAGCAAAGGAGTACCGGTGAAGCCGATCAGCACCGCCTCCTCACCCAGTAGAGATTTCATCGCGTCGTGGAGCTTTCCCGACTGAGTTCGGTGGCACTCATCCACGAAAACAAACAAGTTACCCTTGGCTCTGAAATCTGGTGGCAGGTTGCTTCGAAGTTCCGCCAAGAACCCGTCGACATCTCCCTCTTCGGCCCCACCGAATTTATGGATCAGAGAGGCTATCAGCCATTGATCACGTGCGTTGAGCACATTCACCAAGTCCGCGCCGCTCTTCGTGCGGTAGATGTCTTCATCAACCCCTTGGAACACCCCTTCAATCTGCTCGTCCAATTCGGTGCGGTCCGTGATTATCAAGACACGAGCATCTTTCTCGTTTTCGCGGAGCCACTTCGCCAGCCACACCATCGTAAGGCTTTTCCCGCTACCCTGGGTGTGCCAGATGATTCCGCCGCCGCGCCGCCTCACGTTATCTTGTGCTGCCTGCACCCCGAAATACTGGTTGGGGCGACAAACTTTCTTTTCGCCTGCATCGAAGGCCATGAAGTCATGAATGATCTCGAGAAATCGGTCTTTCGAGAACAGCTGGCCCAATTCCTTGAGCAGCGGGTTATCGTCGGCGGCCAGTATGGAATCCGCTTCCTTCCACCGTAACCAATGTTTCTCCGGCGTCTCGATCACCCCGTAGCGCAAGCCCTCTGCTTCGTTTCCTGCGGTCACTAACTGGATGGTAGAGAGGAACGGTCGTATGAACTCCCTTTTTTGATTGTCCAGGTTTTGTCGTATCCCTTCCGCAACCGACACCGTTGACCGTTTGAGTTCCAATATCTCCAACGCGATGCCGTTGACGTATAAGACGAGGTCGGGCCGCTTGGTGTTTTCGCCGATGACCGTGACCTCCTCTGCTACGGCGAAATGATTATTGTCGGGGTTTTCCCAATCGATCAACCAAACGGTGACGTTGTTCTCACCAACGTCGGGTTGGACCTTGACCCCGTACCGGAGCATTTCGTAGACATCATAATTGACGTCGTAGAGGGTCTTGCTGCCGCCCAACGCCGCCGCTTTTTCCAATTCAAACAGCGCCTTTGCAATCAGATTTTCATCGTGCCCCTGGCGAACAAGCCAGTCCTCGACGAGCTCGCGCTCGATGTTGCGGTTGTTCGCGCGATCCTTCCAATTGCCTAAGTAGGTGTACCCCAAGACATCCCGCAGAAACGCTATGACCTTCTCTTGGGTAGTAAATTCTGGTTGCCCTACTCCATTCATCGTCCCGCCCTTCTCATGGTTCTCTGCCAGTTAGCCCGTTCCCAATCCAATATCGTCGGCAGCCCCGGATTAGCAGATGCGGTATGGGGGAACTCCTGAATCGTGTTGATCGGCCGATTGGTCGTGTCGCGGTGCAGGCACACTACATCAGACGCCTGCTGCCTGTGAGGAGTTCTTGCATCATTCCCTGTTTGACGGCACGGATTTTGTCGCGGCGCTTTTCCAATGCCAGGATCTCTGCGTCCATGTCGGCAAGAACGTTGGCAATGGCTGTTTGCTCCTCCAAGGGCGGCAGATCGATCTGCACCTGGGCTAAATTTCCGGTACTGATGTGAACCACTGCGTTACCTTGAGCCATGCGTGCTTTTTGCATGGTCACCATAGGATCATTCATAAGGTAACCAAGGTACCTTGAGTCCTGACCAACCGGACTCAACACGATGATGTCACCACCCACGTAAGTACGCTCCTGCCCAATATATGCAGCGCAACGCCCAATGTCCTCCGCAGTCTCTCCTGATGCTGCAAACAACAACGCGTTAGGATCGATGGCAAGAGCCCCTTCGGCGACGTCCGCAGGTATTCGGCTCACCGGGTTCAGTATCGTATCTTTATAGTGAGTGTACAGCTCTCCGTAGCGGATGCACGGTACGCCACTATTGGAAACGTCCTCCCGTTTGATGCCACGTCCCTTTGTGAATGGCCCCAATTGCCCCAGCAACTTGGTTTTCCAATCACCCTCAAACCCTACCAGTCGGGTCTTGCCGGTGAGTAGTCGCTGCGCGGCACCGCGATTAATGTCCTGCTTCTTTGCGATCAAAGCCCCCAACGCGTCTAGCATCTCATCCATATCTGAAAGCGCAGCGGTAATGGCTTCACGTTCCCGCCGTTCAGGATACGGAATCTTGAAGGAATTTAAGCTCTTGTTGGTGATCTGATTAATCGTCGCACCGAGGTGTTCGTTGATCTGGCGCTTGATGATATCTGACTGGAAGCAATGGAAAACAAACCGGGTATCGGCTGACCTGAAAACGGACATGAATGTGCCGAAAGCCATCCCTGCGGCTCGCTCATCGATGAGTGCACACTTACCTATCAGGGGTCGGCTACCGTTGCGGACGCAGATGAGCAAGTCATCCAGACGAGCGATCATCCGTTGGGGGATGTCCATATTCACGTGAACGTCGTCGCCGAACTGCAGCGAATTGTTGCCGATGTTGGACGATCGCAACACGAGGACGCCCGAAGGGTCGATATTTTGAGGATCGTACGTCAACCCAATCAATGATTGCCCCAAGTCACCTAACGTGCGAACGGACCATTCTTGCGGCAGCAAACCTACCTCGGTGTTTCGAAATCCGGCCGAGACCTGCTGAGCACCGTTGAACGTGAGACCGGCTCGCGGCGCTTTTGAGGTTCTCACTATCACGCCCATGACAATCCCAGCTCTTCTAAACCAAAGCCAAGGTGAAATGCGCATTTGATAGAGTACCTGAGGACGGGGGGACTGACTTCAACCTGCGGACTGGAGAGCTTTACTTGGCAGCGCTGCCCTGCTCTCATCATTTCAGAAATGTAGATCCCACCGTGGCTTTAGTTTAGGACATCGCGGAGGGTGACGGCACCCACCCTCCGCACAAAAAGATTTTGAACACCATTAGCAGCAGCTCAATGGGTCCCTTGGTATCGAACAGTGTATGAGTGTGTCGTGGTGAGGTTCAGGAATCACCACCCGCCGTGTTATCGCCGATGAGAAAATGAGCGTGGCAATCTAGAGAGCGAAATCCCCGGTATGGTTTTGACCCACCTGAATGCGAGCGCATCATAACCGTGTTCCTGCAGGAGGACCTGATCGTGGAAGAGGACGGGAAGATAACCATCCAGAGCAACGTCCAGCCCGTGACTGTGGCAGGGACCGGACAGTTCACCACCCGTGACAGCGGGACCGCCATCTCGGACGAAGAGCCAGCGTACACGGTCTTCCTCTCCCAGTCGGGCCCAGGGCCATGACACTGGCCGCTGGAGTGCTCCTGGCCCTGGCCCTGGACCCGACCTGGACCGAGGCCCAGACTGACGCCTTCTTCAGAGACAACGGCGTCTCTTTCGCGAACATATCGGAGCTCGACTACCTGGCCAACGGGTTCTTCATCGAGACCGAACCCGGGTTTCCTTCCCTGTACCCGGCCAACGCCCTGGCCGCACTGGACTGGGTCGAAGCCGCCAGCCCCAACTGACAGAGGGAACTCACCGCGAAGTGAACCACCGACATCCCGAAGGAGATCCCCCGGGCCCGCTCATGAACAAAGCAGCAGGGTACGCAAACCCGCTCATACTGGCCGCAGTAATCACAATGTTCCTGGTCCTATCACAGCCGGACCGGGCCAACACCCAGTCAGGGGTGCCGGCAGCACCGTCCATCAGCACCCTCACCGCTGACGAGAAATGGCTGGCCGTGGAGTGAACCGCCCCGTCGAACAGCGGCGGCTCCACCTCAATCGCCTACGACGTCCGGCTCATCCAGACCAGCGCCACCGACAAGAATGACTCCAAGCAGACCGACCAGGAGAACGTGTGGAACACCGGGGCCGGCAACATGCTCCACGTCGTCACCGGCCTGGACACGGGGACGGAGCACGGTCCTCCACCAGCAAGGCCACCCCGGCCGACGCCAAGGAGACCAGGACCAACGCTACCACTCTGCTCCCCCTGAGGACGACCTCGGGCGGGACCATCAGGCCCTGGCACGACAACACCTTCCAAGGAGAGATTGCGTCCGCACGGACGTGGACTGCTACGAACTGGTCATCACAGACGCCCGGGAGCCCAGCAGGCACACGCCAAGCTCGCGTGGGCTCTCTCCGAGACAGCACCGACGGGGAGGTCTAGACCTCCGACGACAACGGGAGGAACCCAACCCCTACGACTTCTTCATCTGGGACCAGCTGGCCGCCGGGACCTACTACATCAGTGTGTCGGGACACGGCGGCGCCCAAGGGGCGTATGCGCTCAAGGTCAGGACCTTCCCCGACACCAGCAAACGCAAGAACGCTGCCAACCCGCCCCTGGGAGGGACCGCGTCCGGGAACATCTGGCCGATCTCCAACATCGACTACCACAGGATCACCCTCTCCGCACAGACCGACGTGGATCATAAGGGGCAGCGGAGACCTGCACACCAAGGCCGAACTCCAGAACGGCAGCAGGACCATGGTGACCAGCAACGACGATGGCCTGCCGCCCCCCCGACCGCTACCAGTTCCAGATCCGGCGCACCCTGGGCGCGGGCACCCACTACCTCAAGGTGGAGGGCTACGACGAAAATGAGACCGGGCCCCTACACCGTCCAAGTCACCGCCGCAGGCAACCCGGGAACACAACCGCAACCGCACAGGCCCTCACCCTGGGCCAGGCCCAGGACACCGACCACTTCAGCATCACGGTCGAGGAGAACACCCACGTTAGTATCTGGGCCGTCCACGACAGCGCCTCACTGAAGGTAAATGGAGAACTGCTGAATGGAACCGGGCAGTCCGTCGTCGAAGACTACCTGCAGGAACTGGCCGGAAACCACGGCTGTGCCATCGAACACCTGCTCACGGCCGGGACCCACTACCTCAAGGTCAAAGGAAACTCCAGCACCGGCAAGTACACCGTCGCTGGCCACCAAGAACACCGCCTTCAAGTGGATGGTGGAGCGGTGTGCGAGGATAGAAGGCAGCCCGGGAATCGACGACGCCCTGAGCGGGTGCCAGTGGCGCCTGAAGAAAAGAACCCTTTCCCCGGCAGAGCCGACAGGGACATAAACGTGGAACCCGTCTGGACCGGCGGCAACTCGGTCAACGACATCAACGCCGCCGCCGTGGACAAGGGGATGAAGCACCTCCACGCCGCCCCGTTGGAGAACGTGGCCGCCGAGAAGAACCACGACTACAACGGCGCCAACCAGATAGTGCATCCACTGAACACCCACGGTACCACCGTGGCCGGCATCATCGCCGCAATGGGAAACGCCGTCGGAGTGCGGGGAGCGGCCCAGTGCCAAAATCTACTGCTACAACCTGCTCAGCGCGTCCCCACCAGCACCCAGAGCAACGAGGTGGACGCAAGCCGGAACTCGGCTACCACAGCCGTCTCCAACAACAGCGAGCGTCCCGGTAACGGCGCGGTGCACGAACTCGCCCATCGCTTCTGGAGGTCGGCAATAGACTACGGTATCAAAAAGGGATACGGGGGCAAGGGCGTCCTCCACGCCTGGGTCGCCGGCAACCTCGCCCAGGAGGGCGACTACTCCAACCTGAACGAATACGCCAACCACTGGGACGATCGGGCATCACACTCCGAAATGGGCTCCAACCTCTGGGTGTGCGCACCGTCCAGCGACTTATCCAAGGATCCCACCATCTCCACCGCCACCAACCAGGGATGCTACCGGGACGACTTTGGCGGCATCAGCGCCGCCACCCACAGGTTGCGGGACTCCGGAGGGCCAACCCCAACCTCACCTGGCGGGATAATAAAATCATCCTGGCGATCTCGGCCCGGAGGAACGACACCACCGAACCCGGTTGGGAGGAAGGCGGGCTGAAGTTCGACTCCAGCACCGAGCGATACCAGTTCAACAACAGTACGGGTTCGGGTTCATCGACGCCAAGGCCGCCGTGGACTTGGCAGCGAACAGGCGCCCGGTGCCCCAACTCAGTGAGGCCTTCGGCACGTCGGGACAGATAATCCGGGCAATACCCGACGCGACCACCGGCCCAGGCGCCGGCGCAACCAGCACCATCACCCTGGAATACAGCGTCGACTTCAGCGAGGACGTCACGGTGCTCAGCAACTGCAACCACCCGTCATTCCGGGACCTGGAGGTGGAACTCACCTTTTCGGCAAATATAGTTGACGCGGGACACCAGGACCTCAGGGGAACTGGTATACCACCTGAACGGGCTCGAGGCCCAGACCCAGTAAGCCGTGAAGGTGAGAGCGGTCAACAAGCTGGGGAGCGTCGGCTGGTCCGACACCCAGAGCGCCATCACCGGCAACAACGTCATCGCCCCCGTCTCGGGTGCAGCTCGCCCGGCCCGCAGGGCCGGGAACTGGCATGCCACGGGGAGTCACCGTGGAGAGCAGTTGGCAAAGCCGGGCAACAGAGCCACGTTACACATAGGCTGGGAATACTACCAGGGCCAGACGGGAGAGATCTCAAGGAAGGACACGCAATTCGTCCTGGTAGAGAACTCCTACACCCCAGGCGACCCGATGATGCAGTTCGACTCCACTGGAGATATCACCAAGGTCCTGGACCCGCCGAAGGGCACACTGGTGGTGAACCTGAGCAGGGCCTAACCCAGGCGAGGTGGAGGACCCGGTGGTCCACGTCTGTTACCGGGAATGTGCCTTCGTAGACTCGGAGAGGCTTGAGGGCTACGACGACCCGGACCCGCCGTGGGTGACCACCATCGGCGGCAAAGACTACTACTGGAGGGTCCATCAGGGCGACCTGCCTCGGGGACTCCGGCGGAGAACGACGGTTCCATCACCCTCCGGATGCCTGAAAACATGCTCCAGGGTTTGTGCGTGCTCAAAGCCGTTCTTCCATGTAGCCCCCGGGGGGGCACCTCAGACCGACCCATAGGCCGATTCCCGAAAATACACTCCACCCTGCCCGAATGAATGCACCGTCGCAAGAAGCGACTCGCTCCGACCCCCACACCGAATTGATGCTCTTGTCAGTCAGCCCGGCTTGGGGAGAAATCCATCCCCCGCATGCTTCTAGCAAGACACCCATGGAAAATGCCGAAAATATGCTCCCCATAACTAGAGGTAAGCAATCGTCGCCATAATTCGGAATTATGGCTCCATGTACCCTTCGGCGACTGGCAGAGGCCGCCCGTCTGTCGCCGGACCTCTCGATTGTTCCTTGCTCGTCCAGGTCCGCTCGCCCGTGGCGGGATTCCATTCCCGTAAGGCGTGACTCGAGTCCCAGCCAGGGAGCGGACCGGAGTCCGTGGCAGTCGAAGAGATCCCGCAGAGCCGTGGCGGTGTCGCGGGGCACCCTACGTCGACCTCGGCCCTTCGGAACTGACCGGCCGGGCCGCCGGAACCTGAGGGACTAGTCCCCAGGTTCCGGGACGTCCCTGTGTACCTTGGTCTCGAAGGCGGGCCGAGAAGTTTCCACCCACCCGGCTCCCCGCGATTTCGCTCATTTTCCCCTCATTGATCACAACAAAAGGAGGGGTTACCGGAAAACCCGAAGATAACAAAGCTTGAAAGTCAAGCCAATGATAAGGTGATTTTCAGATGGTCGCATCGGGTACGGCCGGGTATGGGCATCAAATAGATCATGCATCAGCCCACGGTTCCGGGGAAAGGTCTGAATTCCCTTCATGCCAGGCGAGACGCGGATGTGATCCTTTTCGGCATATGAAAACCCAAGCCCTTACTACGGGAGGCTCAAAATGAAGACCAAGACGAAGAAACAGCGCCGGACGCAGGATCTAATGGGCTGCTGCGAATCACGTACATCCTGATCATGCCGTGTGCTCAGGACATCGAGGCCTTCAACACCATGCAAATCTCGAATATCTACGATGTGATCGACAGGGCTAAAAGAGACGGCTTCATCCGGACGTTCAAGGCCGGACAGACCTTCCAAGCACAGACGCGGATTGTGTTGACGAACAAGGGGATAAACGAGGTGTGCAGCCACTTCTCCCTTCCCCTGAAGCAACAGTTCTGCAAGGGAAGCCACGCTGAGAATTTGGCCCGTCTCAGGTTGAATGAGCCGGTAATGAGGCTGGCCCCCCGCCTATTCAGGTCCGGGGCTATTCCTGCTCCCTTTGTCTACCCCAAGGACCCGGGGGACGACCCCAGGGAGGTTGTGCTGGACGAGTCCACGGCACTGGTAGACATAGACTGGCTGGAGAGCACCCAGGACAGCAACATTCACTCCATATGGTGGTACCGGACCACAGCAGGGGACACGGTGCCGTTTCCGACCGTAACGGTGGGGCTTCACCACATTTCTGCCAGCCTGGCGGAACGAGACCTCTCCCTCCCGTCTGTGAGAAGAATCGATTCCACCGCTGGCCTGGACTCCGTTCCAGGATTCATCAATGGACTGGGAGCGGCAAGGGCTCCCGGAGTGATTTTCGTCGTCCTGGACCGCCTCGCAGGGTGGTTCGTGCAGCGTCATTATGCCGGCGTGCCAAAGGCAATTGTGGATGCGGAGGGAAACATCATACAGACCATGAATCCCTTGATGCCCATGGGCAGGATCGAGCGACCTTCCAGCTGGACAGGAAGGGTGGGGCTGCCCGAGAAGAAACTAGACCGGCTGCTGCAAAAGCCGGAGGTGATGGCGATGCAGGGGGTGCCGCAGCGAAGGGTCTTCGAGAAGGTGAACGGAATCCCGGGCTGCAATTTCTCCATAATCGGCAAAGGTGTGGGGCATCCCGAGAGCAAGGTGAAGTCCATCGTCGATGCGTATGAAAAGGCCGGCCTGTTGGCCGTCTTCGACCACTGCGTTTACCTTTCGGATGGCGGCAGGGGCGCTGCCGCCAGGCGTGACCGTCAGCATCCAAATACTGTGCACGGGCGCTTTGCCGCCCTGACGGCTGATGACCCCGCCCAGAGGCTGCATGATCGGGAGCATGAACAGGCGGTGGCCAGGGTGGAAGATCTGCTCAGGCGGGCTGGTATTCAGGCATTTCCGGGGTGGCGCCTGGAAATCACCTACTCCGGTGAGGACGGCACGCAGTTGCGGCCGGACTTGTGGGTCCTGGTTCCCTTGGGAAACGGCACCGCCCTCTGGCATGCCTTGGAGGTGGAGCGTTCAGCGTCTGGGGATGTCGCCATAGACCGAAAGCTGGGGCCTTTCCGGATAGCACGGGACCGGGGGCATGTCTGGCCTGTGCTGGTAGTTGCTGGGAAGGGCGTAAGAAGCGATAAGGGACGCCGGGAGGATATGGCTGCAGCCCGGAGATTTGCTGCCCGTGGCAGCGACCTGTCGCTGCTTGCCATAGATTTCCATCAAGCGACAGAGGGGAAGATGACAGGCTCTGAGCCGGCGTGGCTGAGGGCGGGAGAGACCTTCCCGATCACCCACCTGAGTACCATGAGCACCACAATGGCCAGGCTAGAGCTGATCCAGCGCCGTGGAGACCGCGCGTGGTAGGTCGTGAGACGACTCCAGCACAGGGCGTCGGCCGTGTGGCCGTATGTTGATATTTCTCGAGGGAGGAGTATGGCGAATTCAAATGACCACATTCTGTTAGATCAAGTCCAGCATGCCGCGGCAACGGCTCCGGTAGGGCCGGTTCTCGTTGAGGGGGGTCCGGGAACCGGCAAGAGCCTAACTCTGCACGCCAGGGCAGCTTCCCTATTGAAAGACGGGGTTTCTCCCAGGTCAATCATTTACCTGAATCAGAACCTTCGCCGTGCTCTCGCAGTCCGCAGCACCTTTTTGGAAGGACTGGGGCGTATTACAGAGGGAGTATCCGGGGATGCGGCCGCATCAGTACGGATAACGACCATTCAGTTGCTTGCCGATTCTTGGCTACGCCGCTTCGGACCAGAGACCTCTGGAATACCCAACGATTTTACTGTGTGGGACCGCAGGCGGTCTGAGGAAGTGGTTCGAGATCGGGTCAAGAGAGGGGCCTACCAGCTCCGCATTTTCGATGAGGACGTTCCCGACATTCTTCGCTGGCACCGCCTGCGCTGCTCCAGGATGCGGGAGATGGACATTCAAGGCGTTCCTCCTCTCTGGCACGAGATCATCCAGCTGTACGATGAGGAAAAACTGCGCCAGAACGCCTTGGACGGAGAGGACCTGCTGCTTCACGCCATCCGGTTGATGCAGAGCAGTCGTGACGGCCTCACGGCAAGGAGAGAGGGGATTGGCCCACACTTGCTGGTGGACGACTTTCAGAACCTGACGCAGGCCGAATACCGCCTCCTCCAATTGATCGCCGGCCTCAACGGCTCGATCACGGCAGTCGCCGACAGCAATCAGAGGGTCGGCTCATGGCGGGGAGCGGACGGAGGGGCCTTGGAACATTTCAGGAACAACCATCCTGTCTGTCAGCATTTCCAGCTATTCACCGATCACCGGCTCACCCCAGCCATGCACGCTTTCGCCGCAGGTCTGTCACAAGGACCGGGAATGACCCGCCTGGCCCGCCGCGTCGGGCACGCGGAACCCCATCCGGGCCCTTCCTCCGGCGAGAGGCCCATTCTCTGCGAATACCACGGCTCTCAGGACGGTCTGGACCATTACACTGCTATTCGTATTCACGGGGCGCGTGTTCTTGGGTTCCAGTGGGGGAATATTGCCGTACTCTGCAGGAGACACTCCTCCATCGACCGGCTGGTGAAGGTCCTGACCATGCATGGCATTCCTCACACGGTACAGGGGGAGGATCGAGGACCGGTGCCTCGAGAAGATGGAAACGGAATCACTGTGAGCACATTTCATGCTTCTCAGGGGCGGCAGTGGCCCGTCGTATGGGTGGCGGACGTGGCCGACCGCATGGTTCCTGGGCCCACTGGATTGGGCGACCGGTTCTGGGTCGAAGAGGAAAAGCGGCTCTTTTATGTTGCAGCAACAAGGGCCACAAAAAGGCTTTACCTCAGCTACTGTTCAGCAGGAGAGGCCACCGCAACGCGCTTCTTTGCACTCGTGAGAGACGTGATGAGCACGGAGGTCGTCGAGCAAATGTAGTGTCAACCACTTTCCAGGCAGGCTGATGCGCCTAAATGTCAGTCCTCAACGCACGCACCAGCCGTTTTTCCACCGCAACGGCTCCGGTTCCAAGCCCCCGGCTTTCCTGGCGCAGTGAAGCCCCGACTGCCGCTTCGTTCGACCAAGTGAACGCATCGGCCTGATCACTCTCCCGTTTTCGTAATGTACTGTCGCGGTCGAGAAGGTGCTATCAAACGAAAGTTCAGCGATTCCACTGCAAACGGCACCTATCACATCTGTGGCTAGCGGCCCGTCCGAGTAACACGGCGTTCAGATTGCGGGGATATGATGTGAGTAGTTCATCGGCGAGGAGTCGCATGTGAACAACACCTTCCGTCCCTACGATCCCGACCAGAAGTTGTTGCTGCCAGCGACGCTCCAGGAGTGGCCGCCGGACCACCTGGTCTACTTCATCTCAGATTTGCTGGACCAACTGGACCGCTCTACCATCACCGCCCGCTACCAGGGCAACGAGCGAGGCGGCCCTCCCTACCATCTCGGCACGATGGTCAAGGCGCTGGTCTGCGGCTGCCGCACCGGGGTGGGATCCTCGAGACGCATCGCCTGAAGGCTCCACGAGAACATCCCTTCCGGGTGCTGACGGCCAATAACACCCCGGATCTCAACACCATCTCCTACTTCTGCAAGGACCATTTGAAAGCGCTGGCCGACCTGTTCCATCAGGTTCTGAAACTGTGCCAGCGGGCAGGTCTGGTGAAACTGGAGCTCACTTTTTCAACAAGCCCCTGGAACTGAGCCAAAGATGGCAGATGATTACTCCAGAATCGGACATTGCCAAACACCCTCTTTGACGGACCTTGCGGCATGTTTCCCCGTCCTGCTGAAGGGACGTGCCGGCAGCCGTTCCAGGCCGGCTTCCGCCAAGTGCCGGGAGTCCGGTTCGCACAACCGGTCCTCTGACTGACTGACGTAAACCCCGGGACGGTGTTTTTTGCCTGAATATCCACAACGATCACTGGCGGGAAACGCCCCATTTCCGCCACTGGCGGAAATACCGGCAGCCCAGCCTTGTGAGGGAGTGGCGGAAAAGGTATCGCCGGATCCGTTCTCCTGTAGCGTACGCCAGGCTGCGGACTACAACATGCGTACGCTACACGCAAACGGAACCTCCCCGAAAAACGGAGAGGAGCGGGATCCCAGCAATTGATGACAGTCGGCCATTGCGAGTGGAAGAACCGAGGGGTTATCGTCGAGTTCTATACTCTTCCTCGAAGACCTGGGCCATGGTCAACGCCACCTGCAGGAACTGGGACCGCAACGCCGATGCCGGCGCTTATTGCAGTTCGTGCGCCGCGGGGATCACGGCCAGCGCCCTCAACCCCCAATTCCGCGGCCGGCGTAAGAGACTTCCTCTTGCAAACGGCAGAACAGTTTGGACGAGGCCACTGCGTATAAGTCATTGCTTGGAGTGGGAGGTCGAAAACTGAAACGGGGCTTGGCAACTAGTGCATACAGGTTTTTCGAGAATGGGGGGCCGCCGGAACCGCCTCTTGCCACAAGATGGACACTTGAACAAGTCCCTGAAGTGCTTAAACTCCTCCCATCTTGCTTTGTCGTCTCCCACTGAGCCACTTTTGTAGGGGTTATCTGAGTGATGGCTGCCCAGGTTTTCCACCACCCCCTTTTGCAAACTGCCCAGGAAACTTCCCGATACCCCTAGTACTTCGGGAATAGATATCCCGAGACCCTTCAGGAAGCTACTCAACGAGTCTGCGAGTTCCCCACGGTCATATTGAAATGCCCTTTCGGGGGGACGTAACACGACCTTTGTGCCGAATTCCCGGCAGATTTGAAGCAGCCATTCTTCCTCGGCTTGTCTAATCTCCGCTGCGGCACCTTGGCTCGCTTCCAGTTTAGCTTCAATGGCTTCGTCAGGAGTCTTGTGGTCGTGAAAGACCGGCCCAAATCCCGGCTTGACTTCCATGACCCTCTTAAAAATCCAGCGAGCCGCGGGCAATTGATCCTTCAGCAAGTTGAAGAACTGTTCGTCGTGTGTAACCAAAACAATCTGGAAGTCGCTGAAGTAGTTTGCAAGAACAGCCGCGATATTCTTCCGGTGGTCTGCGTCGTACGAGGTTACTATGTCGTCCAGGACGATGATGGGCGCAGCCGAATTCAATAAGCGAATTGCAGCTAGCCTCAGTGCCAATGCCAGAGTGTGAACCTGTGAGTCGCTAAGATAGCCACTTGGGACCACACCCTGCCGATTTTCCGAGAAGTCGATCACCAGTTGGGCGCGCTGCTGGTCAAGTTCATCTTCTTCAGGCAGCTCAATTCGGATAGGCGGCGCGGTCCCAAGGCCCCCCTGTATCTTTCCGTATATCTTGGAAACTTCCCCTTGCAGATTAGCGATCAGGTTTTGCGTATGATCCACTATGTCCTTGTTTATAGCGTGAGTCTGGCGAGTGAGTTCCTCGAGCAGTAGTCCCAATTTCTGCTTCGTTTGCTCGATTCTTTTCAAATCGGACTTGATTCTTACCAGTTCCTCCACTGTGCTGAAAGCCCTACCGTATGTGTGCTCACCTTGCTGATTCTTGATTCGGTCTATTTCACCCGAGATAGAGGAGTGAATCGTTTGGAGATTCTCGATGACTGTGCTGCTGCCGGGGGCTTCTGCCCCTACTTTCCAAGATTTCAGATCCTCCCAGTAAACAGTGACTGCGTCCAACTCATGACCTTCCTCTTTGAGGAAAGAGACAGCGGTTTCGAGGTCGTTTGATAGAGAATCTGCCGCCTTCTTCAACTCTTTTTCAGCGACCTCCAACCCTTTACGCGCCTCCCTGTAACGACGTAGTTCGGTCAATTTGTCAGATAGATTGGCGTAAACCGCTTGGCGGGACCCGAGGGGACTGAAGTCAAAGTCGGTTTCGCATACAGGACAAGCCTCCAACTCTACTTTTTCGTCAAATAGAGCTTTGGCCCGCTCCCAGACTTGATTGAACACAGCGTTGCTTGCATTGGCCCGTTCTTGCTCTTCCCGCGCAACGGCATCCCGATGATTTGCGATCGCCGTTTCAAATGAGGCCACTTGGCCGAGTGCTTCCGTCCCGGGTTGTTGGGTGAGAGTTTCGACAAGGCCCAAGAGCCTGGTCAGTTGTGTAACGCCCGTCCGCTCTTGCTCCGCTTCTCTCCGCTTATTCAGCTCGTAGACAGCAGGGTCCTGGGAAGAGATTTCCTCGACTTTGATGCTTGTGTCCAAGGGACCCAATACTTCATCGTTAAACCAAATCAAGATGGCGGATTCGTCCCATGAAGGGATTGCATTTCCTGTTACGCGCTTAACGTCGCGAGACCTTTCGTCGACTTCCGAAGTTGATTCAAACTTTTGTTTGATCTGGCTACGGAGCGACCGAAAGTTTTGTTGAATCGCCAGGAGAGGCTCTAGGGCAAACCAGGCTGCAAGTTCCTTGTAGCGCTCTCCGGGAGTAGTGTCTTCCACGAACCCTCTCAGTTCGTAACCCCGAATTATGAAGGGTACCTTGATGGTTGACATTACCCGCTCGGCTGCCTCCGTACGGTTGCTGGAGGCTGGGCGATAGGCGTCGAATTTGTCCTGCCCCTGCTTGAACCACAAATGGACAGACGGCGTGAGACCTTTTTCTGTGGCGTCGACATGTTCGATGGCGAGAGGGCCGGCATGGCTTTGGAATGCTCGTTTGCCCAGTCGCTTCAATGTCGCATCTTCGGAGAAATAAAACTCGAGGGAATCGACTAGGCTAGACTTGCCCCCAGCGTTGGGTGCGAAGACTGCAAGGCTTAGCGGGACTGCCCCACGGGAAAGGGAAATAGTTTGGGGCTGAAGATATGCGCGAAAACCTTCAACTTTGAGCCGTTCGATGTTAATCGACGGAAGGTTCATCCGGTTCTCCTCTCGACGCCGCGAGGGCTTCGATCTCATTGACTGCCTGTTTCACGGCATCGCTGGCCGGAAGCTGGGTGAGGATGTTTTTCTGCAAAATGTCGAGCAAAGCGACATCAGTGTGGTGCTCAGCTTTAAGGGCTGCGACACTATTGGCAAGAAGTTCTTCAATAGTTCCAACAGGCTGAGGCATATATGAGTCCAAGGTCTATCTCCAAGTTAAGTAATATCTGCTCTCGTATTTTATTATAGCTGACGATAATACACTCTTAATTTGCATTCTAGGACAGGCTCCGAAAGCATTCGCGCACTGCCCAATGGGTACTAGCAGTCCGTCCGAGGATTAGCGGGAGACAACCAGCGTGAGACGGTGTGGATTTGTGAATACCCAGAGGATCTGTAGGAACTTGCCGGCTATAAGTCGTGGAAACCTGCAGTTACCGTGTCTGACGTTGCCTCGTGCATTGCCGGGGTCCCCGGTGCCATGCCGGAACAGCCTGAGCAAGTTGTGGCCGCCACAGATGAGCAGCCCCTCCCGGTTCACCTTATGGGCACGGTTCCGCCCCATCGGCCCGATTCCCCTGCGCCATTGATACAAACTGCTGACCATACTCAACAGCTTGGTGAAGTACGGCCGGTACTGGGAATACCAAACCATTTCCCCTTAGCTTCCAAGACGGTTGCTTTAGCGCCGCCGCTTCCAGGTGGCCCTTCACGTAGGACCACCACTCTCCAAGAGAACAGGGTCCGCCACCCCAATTACAACGAGACTACCGTCCCATTTCCCACGTGGGAATACCGGCCAGGCGTGCAGGTAAGCACGATCACCTGGCACTGCCTGCCAGCAGCTGCAATGGCAGCACCCATACCTTCAAGACGATGAGGATCGCTCCACCCCAATGCGTCGTCGATCATCACAGGAGCTCCACCGTCCTCAGGACTGACTATGGTTGCGCAGGCCAGTCGTGAAATCACACCCAGCTGTTCACGAGCCCCAGTGCTGAGCTGCTCAACATGCAGCGTGACCCCGTCCAGCGTGCGGCGAACAATGTTCAAATTCCTGTCGATCTCCACCTCAAACGTAGACCCAAAAACGATGCGCCCGAGCTGTTCTATGGATTCCTTGAAGGGCCCGATGTAGCGTTGGTGAGCTTGCTCCCGATGTTTGGCAAACGTATCTCGCAACACCCGCGCAGCCTCTGCCCGGGCCTCCTCCCCCGCGTACTCCCGTTCCATGTGACTCAACAGATTTACTGCTTCGTCGTAAGATGTCTGTAGTCCCTGCTCCCCGCGCAACTCCAGACTGCTTCTCAACCCGTTCTGCCGGTCCCTGTTCGCCTGAAGTTCTCCCATCGCGCGCTCAGTGGCCAACTTGTAATTCCCCAATCGCTCTTCCACGGACTCAGGATCGGCATCATCAAGTTCCGCCCTGGCTGCTTCCAGGGCCTCCTGGTCAGCAGTCTCCCTTTCTTGCGCGGCCGCCACAGCACCCTCAAGAACCTCATCCGTCTGTTTCTCTCTTTCCGCGGCCAGCTGTTCGGCGGCATCGGCCTCCCTCCCCCGAGCCATGTTGATCTCTGCCCTGAGACTATCCCCTTCCGACTGAACGCTCTTCAGAGCAGTCTCCGCACCCTGGACGTCATCCTGACAAGTCTGTAGTGCAACTGCGCTTTCCTTAACCAGGCCTGATATCGCGGCCTCGATTTCCTGAGCCCGGTCCAGGTCCGCCGGCATAGCGGGTTCCGAAGTCCGCTCTTTCGGATAGGCAGCCACCCTTACCCTAAGACTCTCCACTTTCCCAAGCAGCACGTCAGGAGTAAGGTCCCGTAGCTCTCTTTCGATAGCCTTATGGGCTTCGTCTTTGTTCCGTTCGGCGTCCTGCCGTTCTTGCCCGGCCCTCCTTGCCCCACTGACATCCGCAACACCAGCTTCTTCGCACAGCCGCCGGTAGTTATCCTCCGTTTTACGACGCTCCTCGGCCAGACCCTTAGACTCCGGCCCCGCAATCACACGCACCTGTGCGATTTCAGGTATGGTCAAGGTGGCTTCATCTTCAACGCGGACCCGTCTGATCTCGTCAACCGCAAGCTCGATCCTCTCGTCTCCCAACTCGAGAGGCAACTCGCGCAGAGCAGTTAATTCTACCGAGGCTGCAGCACTTCCCACGGCTGACATAGCCCTTTCAGTTTCGATGTAGGCGTCCTCGACCCGTTTGACCACATCATCGTCTACAACGGCCGTCTCCAGATATTCCTCGGCCTGCTTCAGCAATTCCTCGGCAGCGATGTATCGCTCGTGGCGCTCCCTGAGCTGCTCCACCTCGATCAACTGCCGCAGGTAATCCCTATCCGCAATTGCTATGTTGCGTCTTTCCTGAGCCTCGCGCATAGCAACGTCAGCAACCTTCAACGCCGTGGCGGCTGCCTCACTGCGCTCAGTGGCCAAAGCCAGACCCGGCTCCGCATCCTTGGCCTGAGCCTCGAGAACCGCCAGCTCCTTTCTACGCTCCTCGAGATTGGCAATCAAGCCCTTGCGCCGCTCCCATTCATTCCCGGCGCCGTCCCGCAGGGCCTCCGAGGCGCTGTGAATCGCGTCGAGTCGCTCGACCTCGGAGCGCAACCGCTCAATCGCGACCACGCGCTGCTGGAATTCGCTTTCGCTTTTCTGGAATTCCGCCAATACCCCCGAGAGCCGGTCCGCCTCCGTAACCAACCCCCCCAGCTCGGCAACATCGCTTTCGATAGCCTCAAGCTGTTTTTCCAGCCCTGAAGCCCTCTCCCGCTCCTCATCCACCCTCTTCTGCAACGAAGTCAGTGTGCTCCTCTTCTGTCCGGTTGCAGTCCAGTACTTGCCGTACTCCTCTCCGATGCGAGTCCAGAGCGACTCCTCACGCTCATCAGCGAATTCGCCGCCGGCCGCGCGGTCCAATGCCCTCCCCATGGACGGCAGGCTGAAATTGGGTAAAATCAGTTCCTTCCCCTGGTCGATCCGCAAGGCCCGCCAGAGCTCATCGTCCAGTGTCTCTTCAAGTATCGCCTCCAGCCGGTCGTGTGCCTGCCGGCCCGTAAGGCTCTCCTGCCGGGGAGCCTTGACCTCAAGCGTGGTGCCCGGCCGCCGGAGCCACCGCTTCCAGTACACCAGCTCGTAATCGCCAGACGACAGCGAGACCTCAACCTCCGGACCCTCATCGCGTCCAACCGGTTGCAGAGCTTTTATATCTGCCCTCTGAGAAGTGTCAGGTAGGTCAATAGCAAATCGAAGCCCCTCGGCGATGGCTGTCTTCCCCACCTCATTCGGGCCTTCAACGATGGTCACGCCATTCTCTGCGAAGACCACCTCCCGGCATTCCACGCCCCGAAAGTTCGTCAGCTTCACGCGATGGAGCTTCATGAACGGGCCTCCACCAGTCGGTACAACAGCGCCAGGGCATCACGAGCAGCAGGGGCCGACTCACCGCCCTCAGCCATGGACCGCAACTCGCTCAACGCGTCACTCGCGAATCCCGAAAGCCCAAAGTGGTCCACGTCCGTCTCATCAGGGATCACCACAAGGTCACTCTGCCTCTCCCACATTTCAATAGCCCCGAAAAGGTCGGCGTGATGTTCCAGCAGGTCATCCAGGCGGGCCTTCTGGGCCACGGAGACCTGGCCTACCAGGGACAACCTGACGACCGTGCGCTCCTTGGCCTCCACACCGGACAACCATTCTTCCAACGCGTCAATGTCCTGATCAGAACTCACCGGCCAGTTGCGCTGCAGGAACCGCCATTTCCCCACATGCCTGATATCCACTTCCACCCGGTCAGCCGTGAGGTCCACGACAAGAACGTTTCCCGGCTCAGTCTCATCGTAATCGGTGGGCTCCGGAGCACCTGAATAGTAGATTCGGCCAGTGGAGCCCACATTCGTCGTGGAATGGCGGTCGCCAAGGGCAACGTAGTGGACCAGCCCCGCAGAAACTCGCTCCTCCACTCCCCGCAGTCCGATCACCTTCCGATCACCGGGATCCGGAGACATCGTGTCTACTGCCCCGTGGCCAACTACGATACGAAGGGCGCTGCCGGCCTCAAGCCCGGCGCAAGCCGCTTCCACCAAGTCGGTGGCTGGATGCTTGTTGGGCCACGGAGCGGGGACCAGTTCCACTCCCGGCACCGCCTCAACCACCTCGAACTCTCTGAGAACCCTTACATTGTCCGGACAGCGCTGGCGAAATGTCGGAGACTCGTAGACCGATGAGGCATTCACCGGGTCATGGTTGCCAGGCAGCAGGAAAAACCCCACTTCAGGGAAAGCGGCCATCTTCTCGAGGGCACGAACCAGCACCTGTCTCTGCACCTGGTTCGATTCGAAAACATCTCCGCACACAACCACGAACTGGCATCGCTCCTCGACGGCGATCCGTCCCATTTCCTCGATTACGTCGAGCCGGGCGGCACTAAAGCGAGCTTGAGCTTCCTGGCTAAGAAAGTGCCTGGCCATCCCTATTTGCCAGTCTGCGGAATGAAGAAATCTGACCATGCTGTTGAGGATAACACCCTTTCGATTATAAGAACAATAGTTTTGTTTTATTGACTAAGCCAACGCCACGGTGAAATGCTCAGACATCAAGGTAAATTGTGGGGGACCTCGGTTAGCTGGTTTCAGGTACTGCCAGGTGTTGAGGTGGCTGGAAACAGCTCCGGTTTCGCCACTGGCGGAAATGCCGACATTTGCACCTTACGAGAGGGTCGTTGCAAACGGGGTGATTTCACCGTGGGTCCGAGCGTCGGTTTTGCGCTTCGCACAACCGGTCTTCCGTCGAGCGGATGTAATCCGGGGGGCAAACTGCTATCACTTCAGCTCGAGGGCGATCTTAAGAGCGGAACGCTGAGGGACACTTTCACAGCGTTGCACCTCGCAGGGCCAGGTCACTTGCGCTTATCCGCGATTACGGAAAATCAAAGCTGTTAGTATTACTGAGATGGCAGTATGGCAGGCGGATGGGCACACCTTGACGGCGACTTTAGAGAACTTATCCACCGGCTCAACCTTTGGCTGATTGTTTCGAGCCAGGCTTCCACTGAGGGCTGGGACTGGAGAGTAGGAGATTTCGTGTGGACCTAAAACGCCTTCCGATTGCCTGGCTAGCGATTCAAAAGCTTTGGGGGGAGGCAAACGCCTCCCGAGATGACGACGAATTCCTAGGATACGCCCGGAAAAATGACTGGGAGCGCAACGCCGAGACTGCGCCGCCTACTGAGGAATACATAGACCTGTATTGCAGGTGGGCGGTCGAGTTCTACACACCAACATACATCGAAGGCTTAGTTGATGGTCTCCAAAAGCTCGGCGCAAGCACTGAGACAAATCAACGATTAGACCGAGATCCTGTCGATTGGCTCCGCAGGCAACGAAGTCTTCACCGAACATCGGGATGGATGAGTCTCGGCAATCTATTGCCCCCTGGGTCTAAACGCTTTGGGTTGGGGGATACCATTGAGACCTCCCTTCCCGAGGGGGTGAAGTATGCAACCTGGAAAATGTTTTCTTTATCGCCATCACTAACCTGCATCGTGATGGCGTTTGTCTTTGACGAACAAGAAGCGACGATTTTCGACGCCAGCCTAAGGTCTGAGTACCAGACATATCTAGAGCCTGTGGGCAAGACAAACAGAATCCACACCCCAGATTTTCAGAAAGCGGCGCGCATTCGATCTGTTCGCGAAAGAATCTCAAACTCAATCACGCAATGGTTCAAGGAAAACCTTCCAGGTTTATTCTGCTCTGACCTGCTGGACGGCAAATTACCGACTTGCGAACTCCTCTTTTTGACAGAGGCTGATCCTTTCCCTGTTCGACAGGATGGGGAAGTTCCTCCTCCTCAGTACTTACAACTCTTGGGTCTAGATGGAGCGTTTGAGGCTTGGGAATCCACGCGGACTAGCGGTTTGAAGTTCAAACCCTTTCATCGAGGAGCGCGAGATGGCCAGCACCATTCAATTCTAAGCATCAAGGAAAGTGCAATCCCTGATTCTCTTGTCAAACTCTATGGTGGCGAAAGGAAGCCCAGTATGTTCAGTTCGCTGAACATGAATTTCCCAGACATACTCAGTTTGTGGGCTTGCATTTCATTGCTGGAAGGCTATACACGTCACTTAGGCAAAATCCGGGACTCCGCATCATTCCGCCTCGCAACCGATCGTAATACGATCGCGAAGCTGCATTCTTTGGGTGATAATGTTTCATTTAGCCTGGACATATCTGCCGTCACATCTGACTTGATAGCCAATGCTAAGGCCAAGTCTGGTTCCTTTGGGTGGATTGAAAAGTACAAGCCATGCACTCCTGACATGGAAGAAGAACAAGCCCTTAACCAAGTCTTGTTGGCTGCGATCACAGAAGAGGCTAAGCAGCTGAGAAAAATGGACAGGTCTATTCGCACTCACTTGACGCAATTCGGTTCATTGTTGGCTGCAGCAGAGGATATCCGACTACAGCGAAAGATCAACAAATTAACCTGGACTATCTTGGCAGCAGCACTTCTAGCGCCATTCCTAACATGGCTATTGTCTGAGTATCCTGATTGGTGGAAGAATCTGCGGTACTTTGCGGAGCAAGTGTGGCCCTGGTGACTGTTCGCCTTTCTCGATCACTTGGAATAACCTGATCTACCTCTCCGTGGTGCTCGACCCACTGAAGTCGTCGACCAACACATGGCCCGAACTGAAACGCCTGATCGAATTTTATCTGATGATGGCCCGGACACGGCCCAGGGATTTTTATTGTCCAGCGCCATCGTTTCCCAGGGAACGCGAACGCATACCCGACGCTTGCGCTTATGTGCGATTAACGCAACCCCTCCCCCCGGAATTGACCCCCCTCAGCCTTGCGGAAAGGCAACCGTTGCTGGCATACTCGCCCCAGAGGTTGCGAAAATCCCCCGAGAGGCGATTGGGTGCCAAGAAAGGTCCAGCAGATCCCCGACTACTTCACCGCCGAGGAGGCGGCCGCCCTCGTGGAGGGCGCGCCCAGCTACCCGACGCGCATGGCCTTCCGGATCATGCTCAAGACCGGCCTGCGGGTGTCCGAGACCCTGGCGCTGCGGCGCGTTGACCTGCGCCTGGACCAGGACCCGCCGATCATCGTGGTGCGGGCCGACTCCCCGGGCAACAAGGCCCGCAAGGGCCGCGAGGTCCCTGTGCCGGCCGATCTGGTCGAGAGCCTGCATGATCTGGCGTCCTTCTACAACAAGGACCGGCAACGGCCGATGCTGGACATTTCCAGGTGGCGCCTGAGCCAGGTTATGAAAGAGACTGCCCGCGAAGTGGGAATCGACCCGACACGGGCCCACCCCCACGCCTTCCGGCACACCTACGGCCGCAACTGCGTCCTGCGAGGGATTCCGATCCCAGTACTGCAGAAATGGCTGGGCCACCAGTCCCTCAAGGACACGCAGCGGTACGTAGAGTTGGCCGGGGCGCATCACGAATGGGTTAGCCGGCTGTGAGCGTATTTGTTGAGCGCTGGCACAAAGCTGAAAGAGGGCCCATTTCCGGCCCTCTCAAAGACGACCGATTTATAAGCAAAGCGACAAATTCCCCTCGTATAACACTCAGCTACCCTCGAGATTCCCTCCGCCCTGCAGATGCACAGCCCACTTTGGCTTTGGTTGAGGTTCTCCAAGGAACCTGTCCATGACAAGAATCTCGGTTACGATGTGACCATCCTGCTGGAAAGTCCGCCGTCCCCCAGGTGAGAAATGGAAACTCCCGGAGAGGAAGTGTCATGGTCCAAATTGACGCAAACGCAGGGTCAATGTCTGGCGCCAGATTCCATAAGTGCGCACTTCAGGTAAACCCCCATCACTATGCCGGTTCTTTTCGGGGGCAGTCCCACGAAGACAACGAGGCTACCTATGTTGAATCCATTGTGAAGAGGGCCGCCGAGACGGGCGTTACCGTACTTGCCGTTACAGACCACAACAGCGTCGCCGACGTTCCGGCATTCAAGCAGGCTGCCGCAGATAAGGGCATACATGTGTTCCCCGGTTTTGAGATCGAATCCAATGAAGGAATTCACATTCTGTGCATCTATCCGCACTACGAAGACCGGGATAAATTAGAACGATACTTGGGCGAACTAGGAATCCTCGAACCTGGGCCATCAGCAAGTCTTTCGAGTGCTTCTTTCGCTGACATACTTGAGAAAGTGAAGGAAAATGGGGGCATCACTGTCGCTGCTCACGCCACTGGTTCAAAGGGCCTGCTCAAAGCCTTGAATGGGCAGTCAAGAATTAGAGCGTGGCAAAATGACGCCCTTGCAGCCATCCAGATTCCCGGCCCGGTGTGCGACCTGCCAATGGAAATTCGCTCGATAGTGGAAAACAAGAACGCAGACTATCGGCGGCCCCTTCCGGCAGGCAATGATCTAGCCGTCGCCGTGGTTAACGCCAAGGACATCTCGAGGCCTGATGACCTGGATGATGCTTCCGCCACATGCTGGATAAAAATGTCGGAGGTTTCCGTCGAAGGATTGCGGCAGGCTTTCCTAGACCCCGACTCCCGGATACGGTTGAATACCGACCCGGAGCCGGAAGAACATGCCGAATTGCTTGCGTTGTCTTGGGAAGGCGGGTTTTTGGACGGGGCTACCATACGGTTCAACCCGAATCTGAATGTAATGGTTGGGGGCCGCGGCGCAGGGAAATCCACGGTCATAGAAAGCCTGAGGTACGTGTTAGGCAAAGAGGCCGTCGGCGAGGATTCTCAAAAGGCTCATGTCGGAATGGTGCGCCATGTGCTCCGCAGTGGAACGAAACTTTCTCTGGAGGTGCGCTCTCACCGCCCGTCCAAACGGGACTACAGATTGGAGCGGGTGGTTCCCAATCCCACGGTAGTCCGGGACGAAAGCGGGCAAATTTCCAGTCTGTTGCCTCAGGACATTCTTCCCGGCGTGGAAATTTACGGGCAGCATGAGATATCCGAGATTAGCAAAAGCCCCGAGAACCGCACCTCGTTGCTTGACCGCTTTGTTGCCCGCGATGAATCGCTCAACGACCGCAAACTCTCGGTGCGCCGGGATTTGGAGCAGACAAGAAAGGCCATTCTGGACACCCAATCCGAGCTTGACGGGATAGAGGAAAGGCTGGCCACATTACCGGGCCTTGAGGAGACCCTGGAGCACTACCGGGAAGCCGGACTTGAGGAGCGGCTGGGCGAACAAAGCCTGATTATCAGGGAAGAAAGGGTGCTTGACACAATTCCGGAGAGGTTGCAGTCGTTCCGGGATTTCTTGGAGACGCTGCGGCAGGAGTTGCCCATAGACCAGGCCTTCTTGTCTCCAAAAGCCCTGGAAGACCTTCCCAACCGGGAGATTCTCTCGGAGGGTGCCCGGATCCTCGGAAGACTGAGCGATGAATTGGCCCGGGTGGCCAATCTGCTGGAGGAAGCGCTCAATCGCGCCAATGAGGGTGTTGAGAGTGTGCGTGAACGATGGAACATCCGAAAAACCAAGGTAGAAGCAGCTTACCAGAAAGCGTTGCGCGAACTGCAGCAAGCAGCGGTTGACGGGGAGGAATTTATCCGGCTGCGGCGCGAAATTGAGGGACTGCGTCCCTCACGAGAACGCCGGACGCTGCTGACTCGGTTGGAGAGGGAACATTCTGCCCGGAGGCGCACCTTGTTGACAGAGTGGGAGGACATCAAGGCCGAGGAGTCGCGTCTGCTCGACAGGGCCTCGAGAAGTGTGGGACGAAAGCTCCATGAACGCGTTCAGGTGGCTGTAACCACTGCCGGGAACCGTCATCCTTTGTCCAAAGTTCTTCGAGACGAAGTCGGCGGGCGTCTCTCGGAGGCAATCGAAAGCCTTGAAAAAGTTCAGGAATTCTCGTTGCCGGAATTTGTAGCCAGTTGCCGGGAAGGTGCAGGCGCGTTGCAGAAAAAATATGCTCTGCCTCCCTCTCAGGCTCAGCGCTTGGCCGAAGCTTCTGCGGAATCACTGATGCGCATCGAAGAGCTGGAGTTGCCACCGACTACCGTCATAAAACTCAACACAGCCCCGCCCGGAGCCCCTCCTGTCTGGCAAGAATTGGACGATCTTTCGACCGGACAAAAGGCTACTGCAGTCCTTCTCCTGCTGTTGCTCGAATCCGACGCGCCTCTGATTGTGGACCAGCCTGAGGACGACTTGGACAATCGCTTTATTACCGAAGGAATTGTCCCTAAGATGCGCGAGGAGAAGCGTCGGCGGCAGTTCATCTTTTCCACCCACAACGCCAACATACCGGTTCTGGGTGACGCCGAGCTCATAGTTGGCCTAACGTCCTCCGGTGAAGGGGAATCGGAATCAGGGAGAGCAGATATCAGACACGATCATATCGGGTCCATAGATACCCCGGGGGTTCGATTGCTGGTCGAGGACATTCTAGAAGGGGGCAAGGACGCCTTCGAGACCCGAAGGCAGAAATATGGATTCTGAGAGAGTGCCGAATGAACCGGGCTGAGTTCCTGGAACTCTTGCTCAACCTCGAGAATTCCGGCGTAGAATTCAAACGAGACGACGTCAGTAACGCGGACGTCGCCAAGGAACTCGTCGCGTTTTTGAACTTGAACGGGGGCATCCTCCTGTTGGGAGTGGAAGACGACGGTTCGGTTTCCGGTGTAACTCGGGACAATGTGGAAGAATGGGTCGCTGAATTGTGCCGCTCCAAAATAGAACCGCCCATCGTCCCTTTCATGGAATGGCAGACTGATGTGGAATCCGGCCAAAGGGTCTTGTGCGTCAACGTACCAATGGGTCCTGACAAGCCTTACGCCCGGGTGCATAACCAGAGGAGCACCTACTTCGTCCGAGTGGGCAGCACCTGCCGCGTGGCCAGCCGGGAGGAACTGGAGCGAATGTTTCAGGCTTCCGGTCATCTTCGCTACGGCTTGAAGCCCATACCAGGGGCTTCCATTGACGATTTGGACTCACGCCGTCTCCGCGACTACTTTTCTCGATTTCTCGGAATGGATCCATCCGAAATAAATGACTTGGGGCAATGGGAAAGACTGCTTTGCAACTTGGAACTGGCGACGGAATCGGCCGGAAAAATCGCGGCAACGATCGACGGCATGATAATTTTCGGTCTCAATCCCGCCCGCTTCCTGCCGCAGTCAGGAATCCGGGCCATCTGCTACCTGGGGCCGGAGCCGGACTACCCTACACGGGCTGACTTGGACATCAAAGGGCCCCTCGTTCCTCTCGGCAGTCGCGACGACTTGATGCTGGAGCCGGGCATAGTAGATCGTGCCTGGGACTTTATCAAGAGAAACACCAACCCTTCCTCACATCTGCAGGGTCCGCAGCGCATAGATCTCTGGGAATTTCCAGAAGAAGTTTTGCGCGAAGCTGTGGTCAATGCCTTAGTTCACCGCGACTACAGCATCACCGGCACTGATGTGACCCTGGTGATATTCTCCGACAGACTGGAGATCCAGAGCCCGGGGCGCTTGCCTAATACGGTAACGGTGGACGGGTTGAAATCGGGAATGCGTTACGCACGCAATCAGAGCCTAGTCAATGTATTGCGCGACTACGGTTACGTCGACGCCAGAGGCATGGGGGTCCGCAACAAAATCATTCCAGGAATGCGCCGGCACAACGGCACCATTCCCGAGTTTATCGAAGAAGAGAACCGGTTTACCGTCCGTCTCTGGAAGGAAGCCGCCCAGTGATTCCTTGAGATCCAGGTACGTTCGTATAGTCGGGTTCTCGTTGCCCGGATATTTCAGGAGAAGTCCATGGGCTAGTACTACAGTCGCAGTTGGCTGCTTTGAGTGTTGGGTAGTCTTGAAAATCGCAACGCGTAGCTACGGACAGCGTCTGTTCTTTCAATCCAACCGAGCTAAATTTGAGCCTGAAAATACCGAGTCAGCTTTAGTGCGACCCTGACCTGGAGGGACGTGGAGCACTGGTCCGACGGCACGGGCCGGCTGACGGTCCGGAAAAGCATGAACCAGACCGAGCCACAGACGGTGGCGGTCACCGCCCGGGCCCTGGGGGCGATCCGGCAAGAGGATGCTGACCCGCGGCTCCGGTGTTCGGGCTGACCGGGGAGGCCCTGGCCAACCGGGTGCGGGCCGCGAGCCTAGGCGACGGGTTCAGCGGACACAGTGGTCGCATCGACATGGCCCGCCGGATAGTGGCGGCCGGAGCCCCCAACGCCGCAGTGCAGCGCCAGAACCGGTGGAAGCAAGGCGACATGGTGGCCCGCTACACGCGGGGAGAAATGGCTGGGAAGGCACTAAAGTGGCTGACCTAACCATTGCGGCAACCAACCGTTGAGGAACTTAGAGAACATGGCAACTGATACCAAACCCTGCCTGCTGTGCGGAAACTCCGCAACCGGCAATAACCGTTCCAGTGAGCACATCGTCCCAGCCGCGCTTGGCGGGACCCTAACCGTCTCAGAGTTCATCTGTCAACAATGCAACAGCGGTGCGGGTAGCTCATGTGACGCGGCTCTTGCACAGAGTTTTGAAGGTCTGACCAGACTCCTCGAAATCTCGCGACAAAAGCCTCTGCCTCGTGCTCGGGTCATGTACACATCTGATGACACTCCCATTCGGGTACTACCCGGAAACCGTATGGAGTTCGGCCACACAACCCAGAAAGAGATCATTGAAGGAAACAGGACGACTCTGCGCGTAACAGCAGCATCGAAAGACGAACTGCGCAAGTCAGTTCAAAAGATCAAAGATAGACGGAACCTAGACTTGGATGTAGAGGCCTTGGTGGAAGCCACCACGGTTAGCTCTAGGTATATCGAAGAGCCTTACTTGATCTTCGACTCCTCTTGGGGGCCCGACCATTACAAATCGTTGGTGAAATCTGCGCTTGCGCTGGTTTACCACTCCGGCTTCGATCCATCTTCTGCTGAAATCGCGCTGGCTTATCTGACCAGCGATACTGGGGAGAGATGCCTTTTCCCGTATTACAAAAAGGACCTGATAACTCAGCGGGAGGCTGGAATGCCGATCAACTGCGTATACGTGAAGGGCGACGCGATCAGCCGCGAGCTAATGGCGTACGTCGAGATATTCGGCATCCTGAGAGCGGTCATGCGCCTGTCAGAGAAATACGACGGAGAATATTTTGAGTGCCATTATGCGTTCGATCCGACCGACGGCCGCGAACTCGATGTGGAGATTGAGTTGAACTCCGCCATTCTTGTCGCTGCAGAAAACGAAGCCGACTACTATGGAGTGGAGACAGGTGGGTTCCTGGCTGCAGTTGACCCAGTGATGCGAAGAGCCACAGCCATTGCAAACGAGAACGAAATGGCCAGGATCGTCGTCTCAGCAATGCAACAATACTTTGATAAGTTGGGTAAGGCATCCGACGAAACTATGACAGACGACGAATACTGTGCTATGTGGGAATACATAGGCCAATCGGTGATGCCGTTCTTTGAACACCTTCACCGTCCAATGAAACTGCCCGATCACGTGTTGGAGCAACTCTCACAGAACACCTAACTGACAACTCTCAATAGGGCCGGGATCCTGAGGTTTCTGATATGAGAGTGCCCAGATCAACACGACCATATAGCTGCCCGCTGCGAGCACCAGGTTGGCCCTGAGCCGGGGCACGGAAGACATTTCCGTTAATGTACCTCCTTTATTGTCCCTCTCGCCGCTTGCGCTTATGCGCGATTTCGGAAAGTTAGCGCTTCATAAGGAGATCTCCTCAGCGTTGGGCAAGCCAGTCCGAAACAGGTAGAGCAGGCCAGACGGTTTCCAAATCCCTTCGATCAATGCAATCGGAGCGGCACGTATACCCGGGTAAGGCCCAGGGTGTTGCCTTACCGCACAGCGATCCTGTCCACTCAAAAAACCCTTGACGGCATTGTTGAGTGT
Source organism: Dehalococcoidia bacterium (assembly GCA_965262865.1). GTDB lineage: Bacteria > Chloroflexota > Dehalococcoidia > Lucifugimonadales > UBA3495 > VXOI01. The sequence goes on along the minus strand of OZ253565.1, from coordinate 1,248,384 downwards.
CAATTATTGTTGAGGGGATTTAATGAGAGGCACGGCAAAGCTGACGGATGTGGTCCTCGGGACCACTCTCAAAAACGGCCGTTTGTTGAGCGGAGAGGAGCGCCTTGCACGTCTACCTGGCAGCCGCCTGCCCCCAGTGCCGCAGCACGACGATGGTGGTCACCAACCAGGACGACGCTTGGGGGAAAGGACCACGCCATCAAGTGCGGTGTCTGTGGCCGCCGGGTGATCGCGGCAGGACTCACCGGGAGGGGACTGCAGTGGCACGGCTCGATTGACCCGGAGGTGTGGGGCAACAAGCTGTGGGACTTCGCTAATGAAGGGATCGATTCCTTCACCATGGCAGAGGGTGACCGCAGACGCGAGGAGAGCAGAGTTGTCGCCGCAGCCGCCGTGGTCCACTACGCCCCGGGAGACTCCCCTGTCAATTGCGCTGAGATGTTGGGCCACCGGGGCGGCGTGATCGTGTACCACTGACGTGATAACTGACGGCAGTGAATCAGTCAGGGTGGAGACGTTGAAGGAGCAGGTAGAGACAGCGTTGATGGCGCGTCCTATTCCTCCTCGCGATCGTCAGGAGCCTGCGGGGCGGCGGTCTCCCTGCTGCGCCTGAGCCTGTAGCTTTCGCCGTTCATCTCCGTTCATCTCCGTTCATCTCCAGGAAGTGGACGGGTCCTGAGCAGCAGCTGGGACTGCTGTAAGCGCAGCATCTGCGCAACCATCGGGCCAGCCGCCTTCACGCCGACCGCCGCGACTCCCTCCGGGCATCCCCGGCCACGCCACCGTTAACTGTCGTTGCGGTACTGGCCCTTCGGGAGTGAGGCGCCCCCAATGCCCACTGTAAGGAACCGCTGAACCCGCGGCGGCAGACCACTCGGCGGCCCTGCTGCACCCGGTCTCAGCCCGTGCCAGAGAGTCGTGTGTGGCCTCGAATGGACGGATGCGGCGCAAATTCCTCCGACACAGGCCATAACTCTGCAGATACAGGCAATCTTCACAACACCCGCACGTATATTCCCGATGAATCTTCACGTCAGTTTCACATGACGCTGGGAGAATGGAATAACAAGGGAAAACGCAGGGGCGCCAGTGTCGCCTTAACTTCAACTCGTCTCAGCCCCGGAGAGAATCAGGCCGGGAGATCCTCGACCGGTTTCGGTTCGCGTGTCGCAGGCCCAGTCAGCACTGAGCAAGGGAATTCTCCATGACCTTTCCGAGAGCCGTGGCATCTCCCCGGTTCGGGCTACTCTGGGCCGCGCTCCTTTTGGTTGCCGCGGTTGCCGTACTGCCGTTCTTTGCCTGGCCGGCCTCGGCGCAGAGCGACAGCCCCCCGGACAGGCCGGCCCGCCCCACGGCGGGCGCCGTGTCCCACGGCGGGCGCCGTGTCCCACGGCTCCATTACCTTCTCGTGGGCTGACCCGGGCGACAGCAGCATCACCGGCTACCAGGTACTGCGGCGCAACCGGGATACCGACGCCGTGGGCGACCTCACCATTATCGAGGAGGACACCGGGACAGACGCCACAACCTACACCGACGACACGGTGGCGCCATCGACACGGTACGCCTACCGGGTGAGGGCCCGGAATGCTGATGGCCTGAGCCCAAGGTCCAAAACCGTCCGGGCAACCACGCCGGCCGAGCCGGAATCCACGCCGGAACCCACGCCGGAACCCACGCCGGAACCCACGTCAGAGCCCACTCCCGAGACCGCGCCTGCGGAACAGGCCGATGTGCCAACTTGGGCGGCCGAGGTGACCGTCGGTACCTACGAGCCTTACTCCCCGCCGATGATCGGCTATTCCACATGGTCGCAAACGGGCTCTGTGTCCGACAGAGACTTCGAACTGGACGGGACCACCTATCGAGTACTGGCGTTAGTCGAGCAGGTCGGTGGCCAGATGCAGACCGGTGGCCTGTATCTGGCCACCACCCTCGCGCTGCCCGTCGAGTTCACGCTTACGGTAGGGGGCCAGGAGTTCGCGGCCTCGGACAGCTCGATACCCGACACGGCGGGCACCGGCCGCTACTGGTGGCAAACCGACTCCGAGCTGTTCGCCTCCGGCGAGACCGTCAGCGTCGGCATCACCACCTTCGAGAAGTCTGGCCGGAAACCTCGATTCCCCCTAGGTCGGCGTTTTCTTAACGTCGATTATCGATGGCATAGTGGCTATTGCAACGTATTACATTCACCACCATGCCATATAAGTCTTGAATAAGTCTTCTTCGCCTAGCGCACAACCCGGCCAATGGCTTTCCGGCCAGACTTCTAGTTGGTGCGGGAAATGAGGGCTGGAATTTCGGTAGCATTCTCTGGTGAGGCAACGGGAACAACCCGTTATCTTAAAAGCTCGGTGTCAAGCGGTCCCTCTACAGTGGAATCATTCATCACTAGTGGAGGCACCAATGAGCGAACCGACCCCACGTTCCCCTTTGATAGAGGCCACCTTGGCATTTCTGATTGACCATGGCCCATGCACGGACGAGGACCTCGCGGCAGGCGTCCTGCTCGATGTCCACGGTCTTCCATACCTCAAAGGTGGATGGGCGGAAGCGGAAGAGACCAGTAACACATGGATAATGTTAATGGAAACCCTTCGGTTTTATTCCATCATCGGCACGGGATGCAGTGACACCGAGTCGGACCGCAGCGACATCGACCATTTACCGGAGACCTGCCTCTTTGAAGAGATGCAGGCTCGCGAATGGATATTCCGCCTCTCAGATGGACCAGAGGAGGCGCACCAGGCGTGCGAGGTCATCATCTCCATGGCCCAGTCGGCATGGGCCACCCGATATGGCACTGCCGCCGACACAATAATCGGCCTGCGCCGAGAGCAGTGGATCGATTGGACAGCGTACCTCTATCCGGATGCCTGATCACTGCGCGAGGGCCGGCAGTACCGGTCCTAGCGCCGCCGCGGGCCGGGTTCTGCTCCACCCGCTGCCGGACGGCAGCCCACCGGGCAGCCAAACGCGCGGCCGAGGAGCTGCAAGACCTGCCCAGTCCACCCGACTGCATCTGGGTCGAGGTCAAGGATGGGGATGGTCGCAGGGCTAGGCTCTACCAGGCCCACTACTCCCACCGGCTATTCGGGAGCCAGCGGAATCCCGGCCGCCGGTTCGTCGGCCCTGGCGAAAAGATCGTTCTGCTCGCTCCGGACGCCGGCGCACTGTTCGTGTGGAGACGCTTCTTCGACCACGGGCAGACTACCCCTCGGGGGACCTGCTGCTCGGTGTTCCGCCGGGAAACCGGGACGCGCCGGGCATCAGAGTTGATCCTGAACGCCGAGCGCTACGCTTGGAGCAGGTGGCCATAGGAAGGAGCGCCTCTAGACCTACGTCGCCCCGTGGATGGTTCGCAGATCCAACCCGGGCTGGTGCTTCCAAGTGGCCGGCTGGCGCAAGTGCCGCACCACAGCCCGTGGGCTGGTCGAGCTCCAGAAGCAGCCCACAGCTTAACGTTACTGCTGGACACCACTAGAGAAATTGCTGACAGTTGCCCCTTGTGAGGAGGGCAACAGAGAGGTTATGGTCAAGTTCTCACTCTTCCCTTGAGGGGCTGGTACATGGCCAACGCAAAGTGCAGGAGATGCCGCCGCGCGGCCGACGCCGGCCCTTACTGCTGCACATGCGCCGCGGACATCATGGCCAAGGCCCTAAACCCCGTATATGGCGGAAGGCGGAAGAAACTTCCTCGCCTCCCGGGAAATTTACACCACGGCAGTCGACCACGTCCTCCTCACAGCAGCCGCTCCTCGGTAGGCACCCAGTTCCGATTTGTCATGGATACAGGCCACCAGGCGGTTCACTCCTAAGTAGATCCAGCGATTGCCCAATGGCCCAATATCTCGGCGCCATTGACAGTCCGGCGTGTGAAGCCCACGCCCGGTTCCCAGCTGGCCCTCTTCGCCTCCTACAGCAATCACTGTCAACGCCGACCGGGACGGGGAGTTGCTCGGACTGGAGGCCGGTCATCGCCGCCACGCCGAGATCGAGAATGCCATCCGAGACCTCAAGTACGGCGTCGGGCTGAACCACATGCCGTCCGGCCGTTTCGCCGCCAACGGCGCTTGGCTGGCGGTACAGGTGATGGCCCACAACATCGCCCGCTGGACAGCGCGGATTGGTCTGGGCGAGCAGGTGGTGACCACCAAGACCCTCCGGCGGCGGTTCTTCGGTCTTGCGAGACGGATCACCCGCTCGGCGCGCCGTCTCACACTGCATCTGCCACAGCGCTGGCCTTGGGGAGCCCAGTCCGATCGTGCACTGGCCCGATTGCGCGCCTTGCCACTCCCTGCCTGACGGCGGCGGCGGCCACCGGCCGCCATCCGGCCAACCGAACGTCCCCGCGAACTCGCGCCAGTCCGGTCTGCGAGTGCCTCTTGCTGCGTCCTCTCCCAGCTATCTCGCCCTGACCAACAGCCGCAGAGAGCCACAAAGTCTCCCTGCGGCAACTAAAGACAGACACCGACCCCCCTCTACCCCAAATCGTGCCCGGACTATCGCCCTCCCTTGCTCCTATCGCCCGTTCCGCTGCTGCATAGTCATCTTTCGGTGGATTTGGGCTTAGATTAGATCGGATGCATGTTGCTCATTCATCATCCGGCCGAGCGAGCAATGACCGGATCTCCCTGTCTCGTACTTCTGCAAACGCATGATCCTTCAGGGGGTCGACATCTGGAACCAAGACCACGCCGGAAAATCTTGATGAGCGGTCTCCGCCCAGTCCAATCACGTTTGCTTTCAGTAATGTAGATAATCCGTCCGCGACCGCGGAGCGCGACATCGTGGTCAGGCGAGTAAGGTCTTTGTGCCTGATCGAGATTTCCCGGTCCTCGCCATGGTCCTTGCCATCGAGGGCAAGTCTAGAAACGAGCGCCGCCGCCACACGAGAGGAAGGGGTGCCGGTAGTAGCTAGGGACGTCCAGTAGAAGCGTGCAAGGCGGCGCATCACCAGCTGGTGCATTCGATTGCGCACACGTGGGATCCTATCGACCACGAGGTACATCAACGCCACCGGAATCCACACCACGATGGCCTCGGTCACGGCCGAGTAGCTTGCGACCCATCGATCGGTGTCCATCAGGAACTCGTGCTCGCCGATTAGGAAGGGGGCTTCCAACTCTGAATATGGGTACTGCCATGGAACTACGGTACCGTGTTGAACGAACAGCAGATGAGTGAACAGCGTCCCGGACCGGATTAACGGCGACTCAGCAGATGCCTCGGCGTATTGCATCTCAAGTGGTTCGGTGGCGTCCGCGAGTACGTCTTCAAGTTCCGGCGGTTCGACTGTCTCGAAATCCAGACAACGAGCGAGGGCTTGAGCGAATCCAGCAATCTCAATGGGCATGGCGATCCAACCTCCACGGTGCTGCCATCAAGTATAGCGTTGTATGCTACGTTGAAAAAGTGTGGTGACAGACATAGCTTGCATAGTCATAACGACATTTGATATGCTGTCGTAAGGTTATCAATGGCTGTTTGTCGAAGGCTGTGATGTATCCCCGACTACACCCCACTTTTCGCCGCATGAGAGGAAATATCTATGGAACTGAATGATCAACTGAAAGAACTGGTTAGCGAAATCAGTCCGACTAACTCACAACAAAGCGCTCTGCGGGACGCACATATCCGGCTGCGAGAACGACTTATGGCGGACGACGCTCTCAAACCGCTGATCGTAGAAACCTTCCTTCAGGGCAGTTACCGGCGGCACACCAGCATACGTCCTCAATCCGACGACAAACCGGACGTTGATGTTGTGGTAGTGACACGGGTCGACCGGCACAAGCTCACCCCAGAGCAGGCAATGAATCTGCTGATCCCTTTTCTGAACCGGCATTACGCCGGGAAATGGAAGAAGAAGGGCCGTTCCATCGGCATCGAAATGGCCGACGTGAAGCTGGATGTGGTACTCACCTCAGCGCCCTCCGAAACCGAAGAGAAGGGCCTCCTGGCTGAGCTCGCGCAGGAATACACCTATGGCTATTCCTGGGAGGGCAGCCACGAATGGAAGAGTGAGCCCCTGTGGATCCCTGACCGTGAAGCCCGCATCTGGCAGCGCACACATCCCAGGGAGCAGATCAGGTGGACGCAGGAAAAGAACCGAAAGACTAACGGCCATTTCACTTCAGTGGTGCGGCTGGTCAAATGGTGGTGGCAATCCCAGCATCCGGAGCAGGAATACCCGAAGAGCTACCCGCTGGAGCACATCATCGGTGATTGTTGTCCCGATGGAGTGACCAGCTTGGCTCAGGGTTTCACGGAAACTCTAGAAGAAATCGACCGACGTTACCAGATATTCGCCAATTCGGGACAGGTCCCGTTCTCGCCTGACCGCGGAGTTCCTGAGCAGAATGTGCTGAAGCGCATCACCGCTCAGGACTTTGGGCAGTTCCATCGGAAGACCCAGAACGTGGCCAAGGTGGCCCGGCAGGCCATGAACAGCACCAACGCCGGCGAAAGTGCCCAACTATGGAAACAGATTTTTGGCAACCGTTACCCTGTGCGAGCCAACCAGCAGAGTTTCACCCGCCGTGAGCAACCCAGCCAGCTCCGGGGCGGACGGTTCGGATAAACACGCCGTGGAAATTCAGCCCAGCGACAACCTTCGGGCAGGCCTGTCTTCACTGGCAGACCTGCCCGGTGTAGTTACACTGGAGAAGCCGGAGTGGTATCCGCAGGAGCGACGCTGGGCGGTTCATCTCCGCATCACAGCGGACACGATGGCCGATGGCCCAATACCTCAGGTGACGGATTGGTTCGCTCTCGTTGGCAACAACTACCCGGACGATAGCTTAGGCATTTTGCCAGCCAAGGTGGGCGGGATAACCCAGACGTTTCCGCATCAGAACTTCAATGGGGTCGGCAAACCAGACCGGCCTTGGCGGGCGGACAAGTTATGCACCTGGACCGAAGCGGCTCCGCTTCAACGACGAGGGTATGACGTCGAGCCGGCAGAACCCGCACGGAATTTGGCCTGGCACGTGGAGCGAGCGCAAACTTGGCTGGAATTGGCGTCGCGCAACGAACTCGTCGAGGCAGGGGACTACTACGAATTACCTTACGTTCCCTGTAGTGATATAGCAAAGGCGGTTTTCGCCGAAAGCAGCGCCACTCTGGAACGGTGGTCGGTCATCGCGAATCGCAACGGAGCCGCTCTTGCAGAGACCCTAGAAACAGCCTCTCCGATCTTCGCAGTTACCAAGTTCGAAGATGGAAAAGGCCGGACAGTGGTTGAGCAGGAGTGGGGTCGGAACCTGGATTCCCGAGGGAACCAATCGGTCGCCTGGGTCAGGTCCGACAGTGCGCCAATATTGGAACCTTACCAATTGCCGGCTTCGTGGGGTGAACTCAGGCAGGCGTTCAAAGAGCAATCCATTGATCTGGATAGGCTGTTGCGTCCCTTGGTCGTGAGATCCCAGAACCACACCATGCTGCTCATTGGGTTTCCCATTCCGGAAAGAGTAGGTGGCCCGAACCTGAGGATGCACTGGCTTGCTCTGTCGCTTCCGGACCAGAGTTTCATGCGGCGACCGGGATTCCGCAACAACGAGAAAGGCAAATGGCTGGCGTATGGACAAACCGCGATACCAGACAGCGCCGCTCTACAGTGGCTCACGACCGAAAATTGGCACCGTGATGAGATTTCCGTCAGGGGCAGATTGAGTGAGGCTGCAGCCTGCAGTCCTACCCTCATCATAGGAGCCGGTGCGGTCGGCTCGGTACTTTCCGAAATGCTGGCCCGGGCCGGTGTTCGGGATCTCACCGTTATTGATCCTGACCTCTTGGAAGCCGGAAACCTGGTACGGCATACCTTGCTGATTTCAGATATTGGTCGGGCCAAGGCAACTGGGGTGGCCGACAGGCTGACCGACGCCACGTTGCACGCTCAGATATCAGGCGTCTGCGGCGCATTCCCTCCCGGTGATGCCGAGCACTTGGAACGCGTGAGGACCGCCGGTGTTGTCATTGACACCACCGGGGATGACGACACCGTGGCTGCGATGAGCCGGTTCCCTTGGGGCGAAAGCAAGACCTTCGTTTCGGTCTCGTTGGGCCTGCACGCTCGCCGACTGTTCTTCTTTGCCGCGCACGGGACATCGTTCCCGGGCAAAGAGTTCACAGAACGACTGCAGCCTTGGCTTCATCGGGAGACCGAGGAGTACGACCTGGGCGAAATGCCTCGCGACGGCCCCGGCTGCTGGCACCCGAGGCATCCTGCCCGCATTGATGAAGTTTGGATGATGACCGCGGCCGCAGTGAAGCTAATTGAACAGACCATCGGCAATCCCCCGACGGTTTCGACTTTTGCCGTTCTTGAGCAACAGGAGGACGAAGACGGAAACTTCACGGGCATCAGGATGTTCAGGGACAATGATCCGCCGATATGATCCGGCGTTCAGGTCTACTGACGGGCGGTTCCGGCTGGTCATCGCCGATGAACTAGTGACAAAAATCCTGGAAATGTGCCTCGCCTCTTACCCATTGGAGACCGGAGGGGTGCTAATTGGCCATTACAACGAGACACTCGACACCGCGGTCGCAACCCGAGCTACCGGGCCCCCACCAGATTCGCAGCGGCGGCGGACCGCCTTCTACAGAGGCACCCAGGGGCTGCACGAGTTGCTCCGGCTTCTGTGGTCAAAGAAAGAGTATTACCTGGGCGAATGGCACTATCACCCTGGGAGCTCACCTGAACCCAGTGCCGCAGACGTCAGGCGAATGCAGGAGATTGCCGAAAACGACAATGCCAACTGCCCAGAGCCGATCCTGCTGGTCGCGGGTGGAAATCGTGCGATTACCGCACACGTCTTCCCCCGCAATCAGGGGGTGGTGCGACTTACGCCAGGGCATGACCAAGGTCCTACCGGAGATTGCCAATGACTGATCCAACCGGCCGTTCCTTTCTCAGTTACCGCAGGAGCCGCAGCGAAGAGGGCGCCCGTCTGATTGCCTCCCAGCGCGAACGGGGGATCCCTACTTGGCGAGACGTCGACGACCTGAACACGGAACCGACCGAAACGGAACTTCGCAAGATCTTGCGAGACGACAGCATCGCTAACGCTGTGCTTTGGATCAGCCCAGAAACGGCAGGCTCTCCGATGATACGGAACGTCGAAGCACCGATAGCGTTTGAGCGGCACGGCAGGGATGACGGATTTTTCGTAGTGCCCATTGCCGCTGGAGGTCTCGGCTACCAAGAAGCTGCTGCCGCGATACGAAACAGCGTGAGCCTGTCCAACGTGGCCAATTGGAACATGATCAAGCTCGAAGCCGACCCTGCCACTGATGCGGACATCGCAATGGTCGCCAATCAGGTACTCAAACAGCGATTGCAGGCAATTGATGCTCGTCTGCCGGAAGGCGCACCCCTGAGCATATCGTTCAATACCAGAAGGGCCGTCGGGATCCAACCCGGGTCAGCGTTGATCATCGACTGGAGCCACAGGTTCAGTGGCGATCATAACCGCGAAGCATCAGCCGAGGCCTGGCAGCGGAAGTTGCTGCCGGCCCTAACCGATGTAAAACGGGCCATCGGGCAAATGTTGCCTAACAGACAGCTCTTGGTCAGCGGCTTAGCGTCGTTGCCATCGGTTACTGCGCTCGGTTGTGAGTTCATGGCCACTTCCGGCATCGACACCGTTTGGGAACAGAGGATGCCGGATGGTAACACCCAAACTTGGAGCCTGAAATGTGGCCGCGAAGATGCTGGCTTTTCTGCCAACATCCTGGACGGAGATTTAGGATCTGGAGATTTGGCGGTTCTGGTTTCCGTCAACAATGACGTCACCCAGGCGGTTGCTGCGTCCGAAGGCAAAACAGGGTCTTTCAGGGCCTATGTTCATCTCAACCGCGCCGACAGCAGGCAGGGCGCTGTTTTGGAAACGCCCGGCCAAGCTGTGGACCTCGCACGAAAAACGGTCGAGACTGCCCGCAGGGCCCGAGGCGAGTACGCAATCGGTGGACGTGTCCACCTGTTCATGGCCGTACCAGCCGGACTGGCCATGCTTGTAGGTCAACTGTTGAACACCCTGGGACCGGTCCAGACCTACGAGCACATTCCCTCAGACCCGATTGGAATCTACACGCCGGCGGCCCTGCTCAATAGCCGCGGGTAAATTTGGCGCACATTTCGGGTCTTTGCGCTCGTTGGAGCGCCGTGTCAGATTTCACACCGGGCATGGCCGCGGCAATGAGGGAGGATTCCCCACCTGGGAGCAGTCCGAGCGCCTAACCGCAGGGTCTGTAAACGGCGGTGACCAAAGCGACCAGTTGACCGCCGCTGGCCACGTCCTGAGCGTTCACCGGCATATCCAGTACCTTCCGCTCCACGCCCATGGTGGCCAGCCGGTTGATCAACTCCAAGAAACCCAGCGTGTCGCGTCCCAGCCGGTCCAGCACGTGTCAATGGCGCCGAGAAGTTGGGCCACTGCGGCGGTGGAATCGTGTACCACTGACATGATGAATGACGGCAGTAAATCAGGCAGAGTAATAATATGCTGACCTAGGATTTGCTACCGCATTTGCGCCGTGAGTCCTTACTGCGCTCCTAAGCAGCTTACTCATGCGAAGAAAGCTGGGTATACGCAGATCTATGTTCCATATCTTGAGATTGACCAACTTTTCCCTATCAAGGGAGTGCGGACTAGGCAAAGGACTCACTCCTAGGTTCTTCAGTAGCTTTGCACGACGGCGGAGTGCTAAGTAGATCTTAGTAGCCAACCACCCATCGAGATTCTTCAGCAACTCATCGTCATCCACAACTGGGAAGAAGCTCATGAAGCCTCGGTAATGGATTTTTGGCACAGTACGAGCAAGATACTGGCGTACTTGTTCCTCATGAAGGTCACCGTACAGGTAGCGACGAATCTGACTGATCAACACTTGATAGTCCCAGTCGAACCCGAGTAAACGAGCACGATTGACCCTTCTCCGGAGTGGTTCCTGGAGTAGGTTGGAAAAAATCAAGCGACTTAATTTTTGATTTGCTTTGGAGACCAGTGAATCCCTCATGCTGATATGCTTGGTATCTATCTTGTGGCCGATAAACGAGACCGCATTTTTACCGGCCAATTCCCTTGGTGCCTCTGCAGGAGTAAGGAGTCTAATTCCATCAGACTTTGAAAAATTGATGCAGAGACCAACGTCTCTCGCTGCACTAGAAATTACTTTGGCTGCTTGTGAAATTTTTTCGTAGCTGTCGGACCAAACAATACTATCGTCTGAATAAAACGCGAACCCCACCCCCAGCTTTTCTAATTCTTCGGCGATGGAGTAGGTCATGAGATTGGCGACAAAGAGGGAGACCGACGTCCCCAGCGGAATTCCTCTTGTACTGCTCTGAGAAGAACTGCCATCATATGATTTGGTCGGCAGTCTAGTAGTGCAACAGCGTAGGATTGATAGATAATTAGCTGTGGTATTGCCGGGACACGTCAAAAGCTAAGGTGATGTTGGGAGGATGGGGATGCCAGCGAAGAGGTACCGGGTCAGTCTGAGTGTAGAGGAGCAACAGGAACTGAAGGGACTGGTGTCCCGGGGACGGACGGCAGCATATAAACAGACCCACGCCCGCATTATGCTGCTCAGCGATGAAAATCAAGAGCGCGGGGCGATGAAGGACGAGGAAATAGCCCGGGTCCTGAGGGTGGGGGACGCCACGGTGGGACGGGTGCGCCGCCGCTGTGTTGAGGAGGGAGTGGAGGCAGCCTTGGGACGCAGGGAGCAGGTCAACCGCCGCCCGAGGAAGCTGGACGGCCAAGGAGAGGCCCACCTGACTCACCTCGCTTGTAGCGAACCGCCGGAGGGCCGTGCCGGTTGGACGCTGCAACTGCTGGCTGACCGGCTGGTGCAATGTGAGATAGTGGACAGCATCAGCCCCGAGACGGTGCGCCAAACGCTGAAAAAAACGAACTCAAGCCTTGGCTGAAGGAGTGCTGGTGCATCCCGCCCAAGGCCAATGCCGAGTTCGTCTGTGCCATGGAGGACGTGCTGGAGGTGTATCACCGTCAGTTCGAGGACAACGAGGTGCTGGTGTGCCTGGACGAGACCAGCAAGCAACAGGTGAGGGAGACCCGCAGCCCCTTGCCGCCGCGTCCGGGGACTGCCATGGCCTACGATTACGAATACGAGCGCAACGGGGTGAGCAACCTGTTCATGCTGTTCGCGCCCTTGGAGGGGTGGCGGCGGGTGGAGGTGACGGACCAGCGAACCAAGGCTGACTGGGCCCGGGTGGTGCGACAACTGGTGGATGTGGACTACCCGGACAAAGGCCGGATAGTCTTGGTGATGGACAATCTGAACACCCACCGCCTCTCGTCCCTGTACGAGGCCTTCGAGCCTGCAGAGGCGAGACGCATTGCCGAAAAGCTGGAAATCCACTACACGCCCAAGCACGGCAGTTGGCTGAACATGGCCGAGATAGAACTGGGAGTGCTGGCGCGCCAGTGTCTGGACCGCCGGATACCGGACCAGCAGACATTGAAGCAGGAAACCAAGGCTTGGCAAGGGCAGCGGAACCACGACGCAATTCGGGCCAACTGGCGTTTCACCACCCAGGACGCGCGCATCAAGCTCAAGTCCCTCTATCCCTTAATTCAACACTGATGGACTACTAGGAGCCTCCAGAAATCTCATGACAATATTCATCTCTCTATTAGTCACATAAAAGTGCCGGTCGGACAGGATCCTTTTAACTTGACTGTGGCAAATGGACGAAAAAAATTCTCTGAAGTCATATTCTGCCAAATATACTCTCTGAGAGCCCCTTAAGTCGTATGCAATATTCAGTATGGCATCGTGAACTGTTTTGTCTTTGCGATAGGCGTAACACTTAGGGTTTAGTCTACTGGAATTCTTGGCCATCAATTGATCGAATATCATTCGTGAAATGGCTTGGTCTGCGACCTGAAACACTGATAGTTGGCGAACTCCACCGCCTGCCTTGGGTACTTCGTGAATTACAGCCGCTCTAGGTGCATAAGAATAATTCCCCAATGATTTCTTGATTGCGCGGGCGATCGGATCGCAGTGTTTTCGTACATGATAGGGATTGAAGCCTTGGTCACATGCCCAATATTCGGGGAACTTTATCTCCTTATTTGTCGGCAAGGGAGTTCCAGATCGGACTTGTCGGCGTTTGAGGCTTTCAGACAGCTGATGAGCGTATGACTGATGACGAACCACCAGCTTTTGTGCTTCTTTGTATATCGCACGTGTTACGTTGTCAGTCATCGTTCCTAACCTCGCCTCTTCTATTACTTGAGCTTAAGCTGTGGTAAAAGAAGCGGCGCTCCGGCGGCAAAATACGCCTCATTCCCTTGGGAAAATGAGGCGTCCCGAGGAGTAAACTCCCTAGTACTACAACGACGGGTTGTTTGGTAGGATAGTTGTCAAGATGATAGTGGGTGGTTTGGGTGATGGATGGGGCGAGTTTCGAGCGGGTTTACGACAACTTTCAGGACTTTCACGCCTTCTTCGCGGCCTCCTTCGGCCGCAAGCAGTGGCGGGAGCACAGCCGGAACTATCTTCAGGGGCTGCTGGTGCAGGCTGGGGAGCGGCGCAACGCCGAGAACCTGTCGGAATCGGTGGGCATCTCGGCCCGGGCGATGCAGCGTTTTCTGACCGAGGCCCGGTGGGACGATGCCGCGGTCATCGGTCGGCTGCAGGAATACCTGGCCCCCAGGCTGGCTCACCCCGAGGCGGTGTGGGTGTTGGACGGCAGCGACTTTCCCAAGCAGGGACGGAAGTCGGTGGGGGTAGCCCGGCAGTACTGCGGCAGGCTGGGGAAGGTGGCCAACTGCCAGGCGGGGATGTTCCTGGCCTACGTCAGCCCGCTGGGACAGGCATTGGTGGACAAGGGGCTGTATCTGCCCGAGAGTTGGATCTCCGACCAGGACCGGTGTGCGGCGGCGGGTGTGCCCGAGGAGCGGCTGAGCTACCGGTCGAAGACGGAGTTGGCCTTGGAGCTGCTGGAGCGGGCCCTGGGGTTGGGCCACCTCAAGGCCGGATGGGTTGCCGGGGACGACGCCTTCGGGATGTCGCCGTCCTTTCGGGAGTCCCTGGCGGGCCTGGGGATGCGCTACGTGCTGGACGTTCCGGGCAGCACTCCGGTCTGGCCCCTGGAGTTGGCTTGGACCAGTCCGGGGTCTCAGGGGTCCGGGCGCCCCCGCAAGCCCAGGCTCAGGGACGGGCAGCGTCGTACCATGGAGCAGCGCAGTGGCGAGTTGCCGGATAAGGCTTGGCGGGAGATAACGGTGGCCCAGGGAAGCCAGGGACCGCGGAGCTATATGTTCTGGGCCCAGCGGGTGCGGGTAACCCGGAAGGGCAAGCCGGGCCAGGAGGCATGGGCCGTCTACCGCCGAAACCTGGACGGCAGCGAGCCCCGCTACTACCTGTCCAACGCTGCCGAGGATACTCCCCTGGAGACCCTGGCCTATGTGGGCGGTTCCAGGTGGCCCATTGAAACGGAGTTCGAGACGGAAAAGGGCGACGTGGGCCTGGACGAATACGAGACCCGTAGCTGGTCCGGCTGGCATCACCACATAGCCATGTGCCTGCTGGGTGGAGCGTTCCTGCTGGGCCTGCAGCAGGACTGGGGGGGAAAAGATGCCCCGGATCACCCGTCCCCAGGTGTACCGGGTGGTGCGGGAAATGCTGCCCCGGGAACGGTTCGGACCGGAGGAGTTGCTGCTGTGGCTGGAGGATACGCAGCTACGCAACGAGCGGGCGCGCCGCTCCCACCAGAGACGCCGCTCCGCTCGCCGTGAAGGCAGGATGGAGCCACCACCTTAAACGCGTCGTTGTAGTACTAGGACCATATGCGTTTGCGACGCATTGAAAAAGCCGAAGCGCCTAGTAGTGCAACAGCGTAGGATTGATAGATAATTAGCTGTGGTATTGCCGGGACACGTCAAAAGCTAAGGTGATGTTGGGAGGATGGGGATGCCAGCGAAGAGGTACCGGGTCAGTCTGAGTGTAGAGGAGCAACAGGAACTGAAGGGACTGGTGTCCCGGGGACGGACGGCAGCATATAAACAGACCCACGCCCGCATTATGCTGCTCAGCGATGAAAATCAAGAGCGCGGGGCGATGAAGGACGAGGAAATAGCCCGGGTCCTGAGGGTGGGGGACGCCACGGTGGGACGGGTGCGCCGCCGCTGTGTTGAGGAGGGAGTGGAGGCAGCCTTGGGACGCAGGGAGCAGGTCAACCGCCGCCCGAGGAAGCTGGACGGCCAAGGAGAGGCCCACCTGACTCACCTCGCTTGTAGCGAACCGCCGGAGGGCCGTGCCGGTTGGACGCTGCAACTGCTGGCTGACCGGCTGGTGCAATGTGAGATAGTGGACAGCATCAGCCCCGAGACGGTGCGCCAAACGCTGAAAAAAACGAACTCAAGCCTTGGCTGAAGGAGTGCTGGTGCATCCCGCCCAAGGCCAATGCCGAGTTCGTCTGTGCCATGGAGGACGTGCTGGAGGTGTATCACCGTCAGTTCGAGGACAACGAGGTGCTGGTGTGCCTGGACGAGACCAGCAAGCAACAGGTGAGGGAGACCCGCAGCCCCTTGCCGCCGCGTCCGGGGACTGCCATGGCCTACGATTACGAATACGAGCGCAACGGGGTGAGCAACCTGTTCATGCTGTTCGCGCCCTTGGAGGGGTGGCGGCGGGTGGAGGTGACGGACCAGCGAACCAAGGCTGACTGGGCCCGGGTGGTGCGACAACTGGTGGATGTGGACTACCCGGACAAAGGCCGGATAGTCTTGGTGATGGACAATCTGAACACCCACCGCCTCTCGTCCCTGTACGAGGCCTTCGAGCCTGCAGAGGCGAGACGCATTGCCGAAAAGCTGGAAATCCACTACACGCCCAAGCACGGCAGTTGGCTGAACATGGCCGAGATAGAACTGGGAGTGCTGGCGCGCCAGTGTCTGGACCGCCGGATACCGGACCAGCAGACATTGAAGCAGGAAACCAAGGCTTGGCAAGGGCAGCGGAACCACGACGCAATTCGGGCCAACTGGCGTTTCACCACCCAGGACGCGCGCATCAAGCTCAAGTCCCTCTATCCCTTAATTCAACACTGATGGACTACTAGCCTCCATGAGGCCTTTGGGGAGTATATATTAGGATAGGCCTTCGGTACAATTGGCCACCCGATGCGGGTGTGGCTCATGGGGGTTGGAGTCAATTCGACAAGGCTTGGCAGAGGCTGTTAGCTCGTGGGGAACTAGGATTGCTGCAAGCGCAACTCAAGCAGACCTAAACTAAAGCCAAGGTGGGATGTACATTTAAGTGGCGATGATGATCAGCTGGGTTGCGCCGGTGCATCCCGCTCATCCGTACTTGGAGAACGACCCGGCTCCGTCGTTTGCCCCCCACCATCTGCGCATTTCACCTTGGCTTTAGTTTAGTACTGCAGTCGCAGATTCAGGGCGGGTGGAATTTAGACAATCAATTGGTTGTCAGGTGAGTAGGTGGCTGTACCACCGGCCATGTTAATCCGGCAGCAACTCCACCTCTACCAAGGGGCTGCCCTCCAACCAGGCCTGGAGGTCACGGTGGCCGCCAATTTTCTGGTGGATTCGAGAAATGATCTCCCGCCGCTGGTCCGGGTCCCTGATTGACGTCGCCCGGGCGGCCAGGTCGGCCTGGGCGCTCTGCTTGAGGTGAAAAGTGAACTGGGGGTTTGCCACCAGGTTTGCGTACCAATCACGACTGCCGGGCGAGCCGGTGATATAGAGGCGTCCCTCGATATTGTGGAACCAGATCTCCTTGCGCCGGGGCTGCCCGGTATTCCGACCGGTTGTGGTGATGTCGATGGTACGGTCCCGTTCCAGGGCTTGTTGCACTGCTTCATCCATGTTTCGTTGCCATCCACCACCCATTCGGTTGGAGTTCCTTGGGATGTCCCTGTTCTCGCACTACGCTGCCACTGACTGAGAAAGCCGGGCCAGAAGTCCCATGGTGCGCTCCAGCGACTCCTCCCCGTCCGGTCCTGCAGGTACCGGAGAGGCCATGAGTTCGGCCGCGCCCATTTCCAGAAGTCCTCGCAGCCCCTCCGTTACCTGCTCCTCGTTCCCAGACACCGCCACGGCGTCCACCATCCCGGGGCTCCACACGCCCTCGGTTACCTCAGGAAACCCGGCGTTGTTGAACATGTTCCGGTAGAAGGGTGCCCTGGCAAAACCCCTGAATTGTCCCGCGATGGCTTCTCGGGCCTCCTCGGGGTCGTCGTGGACGCACACCGGCACATGGGCCACAAGAGGAGGTGTGGGGCGACCGGCCTGCTCGGCCCCGCGCTGTACGGCCGGCAGGGCAACATCCCGCAGGTAGTCCCCTGGACAAACCCAGCTGATCGCGCCGTCGGCTTCGGCGCCGCACATCTCGAATGCGCTCTCCCCCAGGGCAGCGGCCATCACCGGCACGTCAACAGGGGCGGAGATACTGGTGTGGGCTTGGTAATAGTGCCCGGTGTAATCCACCGAGCCCTCTTGCAGCAAGGCCTTCAGGATGCGTACATACTCCCTGAGGTGGGCCAGGGGCGCCCGGAAGTTGATGCCAAGGGTCTGCTCCACGCCTCCCTGACCGCTGGTGCCCAACCCCAGCCGGAACCGGTCGGGAGCCAGTTGGGCCAGGGTCAAGACCTGCTGGGCAACGGCGATGGGATGGCGGGGAAAGGTCTGGGTTATGGCTGTGCCGAACATGATGCTGCGGGTCCGGGGTCCAGCGGCTGCGAAAACGCTGAGGCTGTCTCCCCCGCCGGTGCTGCCGCTGGTCATCCAAGCCGCGCCAACGCCGCGATTGTCCATGTCTTCCACCGCTCTCAGGGCGGCGTTGCTGTCGGCGGCCGTTACCACCATCCCGATTCTCTGCTGGACCATATCTACCCCACCTGGTTGAAGCTAACGTCAGAATATTTTCTTTGGCCGGGAGTTTAGGAGCGCTGGGCCTCCCGGTCAACAAGTCCTCGCTCTCCAGAGGGATCGTTCCGTTGTGAGCCCGAAATTTCATTCTCGGCAGAAGATCCAGATGCGGAGGAACAAAAGTCATCCGGGTGTCTGGAACCTGGCGGTGGCAGATGATCTGGTTGAGCCAAGTCCCATACGCCTACATCGCGCTGCGTTTGAGGAAACGGCCGCCTGCAGTAATACCGGTGTACTCTCCATCCTCCACCAGCACGCGCCCGTTGACGACTACAACCTCCGGCACACCCTTCACTTTCATGCCCTCGTAGAGGTTGTAATCGACGTTCATGTGGTGGGTCTGGGCGCTGATTACAGTCTCGGCATCCGGGTCGAACACGACTATGTCCGCGTCGCTCCCCACGGCGATGGTGCCCTTGCGGGGGAATAGGCCGAACAGCTTGGCCGGAGTCGTGGAGAACAGCTCCACCAGCCGGTTCAGGTCCATCAGTCCGGAGGCCACGCCGTGGGTATAAAGGAGGCTCAGGCGGTTCTCGATTCCGGGTCCTCCGTTGGGAATCTTGGAAAAGTCGTTGACCCCCAGGGTCTTCTGGTCGCTGAACCGGAAAGCGCAGTGGTCTGTGGACACAACCTGAAGGTCGTTGCGCCGCAGCCCGTTCCAAAGCTCCTCCTGGTGCCACTTGTCCCGCAGGGGCGGGGTGAGCACGTACTTGGCGCCCTCAAAACCATCCTGGTCGTACATGCTGTTGTCCAGGGTGAGGTAGTGGGGGCAGGTTTCGGCGTAAACGTATTTCTGCCGGGCGCGGGCTGCCTGCACCTGTTGCAGCGCCTCGGCGCAGCTCAGGTGGACAAAGTAGACCGGCGCCCCGGCGACCTCGGCCATGCGTATCGCCCGGTGGGTGGCTTCCGCCTCGGTTACCGGCGGGCGGGTGCTGGCGTGAAACCTGGGTGCGGTGTGTCCCTGCGCCAAGGCTCCCTGCACGAGAACATCGATCATGTGTCCGTGTTCGGCGTGCAGACAGATCAAAGCTCCGTTGTCCGCCGCCCTGACCATGGCCTTGAAGATCGTGTCGTCTTCCACCATCACTGCGCCGCGGTAGGCCATGAACATCTTGAAGCTGGTGACGCCCTGTCTGACCATCTCGTCCATCTCGGACAATCGGTGATCCGGCAGGTCCTGAATGATCATGTGGAAGCCGTAGTCCACAGTGGCCTGGCCTTCGGCCTTCTGATGCCATATCTCCAGAGCTTCGGTCAAGGATTGACCCCGTTGCTGCACAACGAAGTCGACAATGCTGGTGGTGCCCCCCACCGCCGCCGCGATGGTGCCGGTGCTGAAGTCGTCGGAAGAGACGGTGCCGCCAAAGGGGAAGTCCAAGTGGGTATGAGGGTCGATACCGCCTGGAATAACGTACTTGCCAGTGGCATCGATGGTGTTTTCCGCGTCCGCCGACAGATCAATTCCGATGGTGCGGATTTTTCCGTCGTCCACCAGGATGTCGGCCACGTAGCTGTCCACTGCAGTGAAGATGTGCCCGTTCTTGATCAGGACGCTCATTGCGGCCTCCATGCGGCTGACTGGGAAAACCCAATATTAAGGCATTGGGAGGAATTTGAGCCAGAACTGTGCACAACTTGTCTGCTGCTTCGGTGGTTTATCGTCGTTAATGCCATTCAACGCGGTTGAAGTCGGACAAATTGGTGCCTGCTGGCGTTTTTCAATGCTGGAATGCAGCCGTAAAGGCCCAATGGTGCGGCGCAGGCGGTGGGACTGTGACCTGCTGTAAAGGCAGGGAGCCAATCTCTAGACACAGGTATGTTTCCATTTACTAACAATCAGGAAAGGTAACGTACACCGCCATGGCCCACCTCCCAAGCCGGAAGGCAGCCGCACTCCTCGGCCTCCATCCCAATACCCTGAGGTCCTATGCCAACAAGGGCAAAATCCCCCACTACCGAAACGCCGCCGGGCAGCGCCTCTATGACGTCGACTCCTACCTCCAAGGCAACCAGGAAGCGGAAACGGTCTGCTACTGCCGCGTCAGCTCCCACAAGCAAGAAGACGACCTGCAAAGACAGGTCCAGTTCATGCGAGAACAATACCCTGACGCAAATATCGTCACCGACGTCGGAGGCGGGCTCAACTTCCAAAGGAAGGGACTTGTCTCCCTACTGGAACGACTCCATCGTGGAGATAAGCTCCAGATTATGGTTGCCCATAGAGACCGCCTCGCCAGGTTCGGCTTTGAACTCATCCAGTGGATGGCCGAGCAGAACGGCGGCGAAATCCTGATTCTAGACAACACGGATCACAGTCCTATTGGACCTAGCTAAATCTTAGCGTGAAAGTTCCTGATGTTGTCCAGTTGGGTGGACATTCTCCTTGAACGTCGACAGCCACATCGGTACGTTTTGTCGGCGCCATTGACACGGAACGAGGAATCTGAAAATGCTTCCGGCGCGCGACTCTCCCATCGGCAAGACCCCTGGATTCCCCCTTCGGCCGGAATGACAGCTTAAATTTGCGGAGACAACTGAAAGACCCTGCGTGGGCCGCTCAGGGCCGTCGCGGGCTCCTTTTTCACCCGGTCACGGTGAACCTTTCGAACCATTGGCCTATGGTGAGGGCACCCTGCGGCTAGCTGAGGATGAGCATAAAACAATAGAGGCTGCTTCCTTTTCACTCGCCCTGACGGGCGGAACTCGGCGTTGACTCTGCCAACCCGCGGGAATATCATCGGGAGTAACATGGAATCGCATGCCCGTACTTTTACAGGAGGGGCGAGCATGGACTTTGGATTGTTTACCACTTGGAACGCCGTTTACGAAGGCGGCAAGGTCCCTTGGGACCCCGACTATCGGGACGGCAAGCTCCTCGAAGCCGAGGCCTACAAGCAGAACTTCCGGGAGATCGAGCACATCGAGGACGCGGGCTGGGACTACGTCTGGTTCGGCGGCGGCCACTTCTCCACCCAGGGCAGCATGGACCCCCAGTCCCTCATGCTGTCCGCCGTCATCGCCAACCACACCAAGAACATAAGGATTGGCACCTCCATCCACCGCCCGACCCTACGGTTGCCCAGTGAAACCGTATCCCCGCGGGCGTTGCCCCACGAAAGGTACGCTTTCGACAACCTCCAGCCCGAGGACCCCTTCCAAGTCGCTGAACAGGTTTCTATCGTTGACCAGATCAGCGAGGGACGCTTCATCTACGGCGCAGGGGCCCGCACTCGCGGCTCTGCCGAGCGCCGGGAGTACTTCTTCGAGTATCTCGAGCTTCTCAAGCAGCTCTGGAACGAGGACAGATTCTCCGGTTTCGAGGGCAAGTACTTCAACTACCCCGCCTTCTACGAGAGCTACATGGGCATCCCCAAGCCAGTGCAGAAGCCCATGCCCATGCTACTTCCCGTGGACAGCCAGGAGAGCTTCGTGCCCATGGGCGAACAGGGATACCGCATTGCAATCGGCGCCGGCAGTTCCCCTCACAACCTGCGGGGCTCCGCCGTCCTCCGCGAGGACGTCAATGCCTACCGCAAGGCGTGGATAGAGGCGGGACATGAAGGAGATCCTACCACCGTCGTCCGGGTGCCCACTCTCGTCGCCGACACCCAGGAAAAGGCCGACCGGCGCGTCGAAAACCTCATGGACCTCGCCCGAATCTATTACGCGGGCCGTGTCGCCATCGGCAGTACTGACGCTGGCAGCGCCGGCCCCGATGCCACCGAGGAAGTCAACCTCTTCGGCACGCCGGAAGAGGTGGTCGAGAAGATCCACATGTTCAGGGAGGCCTTCACTACCGACGAGATTATGTTCGAGTGCAACTGGACATCATCCGTTCCCCGCGAGGTAGTCATGGACACCTTGAAGTGCCTCTCTGAAGACGTCATCCCCCACTTCAAATAGGCGGAGAGTTTGATTGGAGGAAATTAGGGCGGGCCACCGGTTGGCCGCCCGTTTCCTAAACCCAAGCCAAGGTGGGATATACATTTACGGTACGGGGAAAATCGGTTTGGGCGCTTCTAGTTAGTTCTTTCGCCGGTGCTTGGAGTACGGTCCGGCATCGCCGCTTGACTTCTCCCCGACGATCGGACAGGCGGACGAAAAAAGTCGCCCACTTTGTCCTGCACCGCAGCCTTGGTGCCCAGGCAAAAGTTGGCGCTCACCTCTTGGCGCACTGAGCCGCAAATGGCTTCGTCAGAGTGGAAGTCAGGGCTATAGCTGTGCAGGTTCACCGGGCGCAGGCGCAACAGGCGTGACCATGTGGGCTCGTAGCGCGTCGCCGCGATGGGCTGGAGAATTGTCCCAGATCATGGTCAGCGGTTCGTCAAACCGCGCTCGCAGTTCCCGCAGGAAAACGGCAGAGGTGGCTGCATTGCTGTTGTCCTCCAGTCCCATCCATTCCACCTCGCCCGTCTCCAGACACACCGCCGAATAATAGCTGGCCTTCTCGCCGTACTGCGGGCTGGTCGAGTCCACCAACGCAGGTTGGCCCTTCAGCACCCACTTGCCCCGCAGCTCGGCGTCCGCTTGGAAGTGCACCTCCCCGGCGAAGAATATCTTGGCCCCAGTTCGGCGCGCTTATGCCGTCAGGACGGCATACTCCGCCACAAAGGCAGCCCGCCGGGCCGGACCGGCCTTGACAAACGATTCCTTGGACCTTTCAGCACGAACCCCAAACGGTGCAGAGTATAAACTGGACTTTGTACACTCAAGCAGCGTAGGCCAGCGAGTCCAGAAGCCGGGCGTATATTGCGTCGGGTACTTTTTCATCGTCGGTGCGTGGCGGCGACGTTGAAAAACCCTCCGAGGCAATCCACAGGTGGCGGCGCACCATGGCAATGGCATCGACGAAGGTGGGCGCAGGCTTGTTATACCATGCTGCCTTCCGTTGGGTTATCGGGCCCCGCTTTTGCAGCGAGTGGGCCGCCAGGGTGGTCCAGGAGAACAGGCCCATTAGGACCGGCGTGGTGCGAGCTATGGCGCGGTCCGACCACTGGCGTTGGGTCTCCACACCCAGATGAGTCCGCACCTCCTGGAAGGTCGCCTCCAGGTGCCAGCGCAAGGCAAACCACTCCAGGATCTGCGCCGGGGCCACCTCCGGGCTGGTGCACAGCAGCGCTTGGGTGTCGAACTCGCCTTGAGGGTCCCGGACAAGTACCCAGCGAATGGGCACCGGGGGCTTGCCCGAGTGACACCAGACTGCGGTCTCTGAGGCGAGTTCCACTATGCGGGTGCTGGCGCCGTACCAAGCCACCGGCGGGTGGTCCGCGGTGGTCCAGGAGAGGGCAGACTGGTTCAGGAGTTCTTTCAGCGTGGGCAGACGCGCGCCTTTCACCCGGGGGCGGCCGTTTTGACCTGGCCGGCGCGGTGGTGCCGGGGCATAGAGTCCGGCGTCCAGACGCAGTATGGTGATGAGGGTAACGGGTTCCCGGAGGGATTGGCAGAAATGGAGCAGGTCCAAGACAGCGTAGCGGCTGTCCCCCACCAGCACCAATGGCCGGCCGGGCAGCCATCGGCGGAGTTGCAGGATCATCTGGCGGGCCCAGTCCGTGAGCTTTTTGTGGGGGCGTCCCTGCCGCCGGTAATACCGTCCCGAGGCCGCCAGCACCGTAAGGAAGGGCGAGCCCAGCACCTTCCAGCCCAAGGTATGTGGCCCAGCCACATCAGTGAGACCCAGCGCAGGCCGCTGGCCTTGACCACATAGCTGCGGCTGGAGCGAACCGCATCACGGTAAATACCGAGGGCGTTGATCTGCGGTCCCTGACGCCGCTCTAGTACTGAACCAAATCAGGATTGGCAGGGATAGAGGCGATGGAGTTTGCGTCTGGCGTCTTGGGCAGTGAACCGCCAGTTAATGGTAGCTCCTATCGCGTTCCGCTCTGACACACAGGCGCTGACGGCGTTTTCCAGGCTGTCCTCGTCGGCGTTGCGTCCGCGCAGGCAGGCCCGGGCCAGCACGCTGAACTCGATCTCCGCCATATTCAGCCAGCTTCCGTGCTTGGGAGTGTGGTGGAACTCCAGCCGCTTGGCGATGCGCCGGGCCTCGGCCGCCGGGAAAGTCTCGTAAAGCGAGGCCATCCGATGCGTGTTCAGATTGTCGAGAACCAGCCGAATCACCGGGACATCGGGGTAGGCCTCATCCACCAGCCACCGCATCTGCTGAGCGAAGTCCTGCATGGTGCGTTGCCGGGTTATCGCCACGTGGCGCCAGCCCCGGCGAGGCTCACAGGTGAGGAACAGGTTGCGCGTCCCTCCCCGCTGGTATTCGTAGTCCTCACGCCTCGGCCTCCCAGGCTTTGCCGGCAGCGGTTCCCTCACGTCGGCCAGCAACTGGGTGGAGGTCTCGTCAAAGCAGACCACCGGCCTCTGCGGATCGTAGGGCTCGGCGTAGAGATCCAGCACGTCCTCCATGGCCGCCACGAACTCTCCACCTACCTTGGGGATGCACCATTGTTTCTTGAGCCACGGCTTGAGCGTGTTTTTTTTAGCCGCAGGCGGACCGTCTCCGGAGATAAAGACTCCACCAATCCCAACTCCACCACCTTGCCCGCCAGGGCCCGCATGGTCCAGTGGTCATGACCGTCGGGCACCGGGCTGCAGGCCAAGGCTATCAGGTGGGCCTCCACCCTTTCATCCACCTTTCTGGGCCGGTTGACCTGGTTATGGTGCCTCAGCACCTCGTCCAGTCCTTCCTCGGCATACCGCCGCTTGGTGCGGAACACGGTCCGCTCCGACACGTCCAGTGCGGTGGCCACCTGGGGGGCGGTCCAGCCCTCATCTATCTTGATCAGGATGCGGGCCCGGGTAATCGCCTGTGCGGAACTCCTCCCAGCCCTGATCATCTTCCTGAGCCGTCCCTTTTCCTGTGTTGCCAGCCGGACTCCGTACTTCTCCTGCACCATGACCACCTCACATCCCACAACCCTTCGTCTATCCCCAAGATAGCATCCTGTCTGGGTTCACGTACTAACTGACAATGCCAGATTGGCCGAATACTAGGGTCTTGTCGATACCGAATATCGGGGGACCCTCACCACGGTCCAGGTGCCGGATCAGCAGTCCCAGCAGGATCCGCGACATCCCAAGGGGAGACCTGACCGCCCGGTTGAGCACGTGATAGTACCGGGCATAGTTGGGGTCGCCGCTCAGTCCCATGACGCGAAGCGCCGAGGCCACGGTGCGCTGGCCTGTGGCCAATATCGCGCCGACCAGCAGGATCTGAGCTTTCCGCCAGGTCGGTTCGCGAAACAGTGATGCGAAGGGGTCGAGAACGGGTAGAATCGTGTCGGGCAGGGTGAGCATGTCCAGACCTTTTGTGAGAGAGGGGTCTGGTCAGCTTACCCTGCCCTTATCATTTGTCTATGTTCTGTACAAAGTCCAGCTCAGTCGTCACCAGGAAAACAATGGCGGGTCTGGTTTTGGAAGAGCACCGGTATGATCCCTTCCAGGAAGGCATTTACTCTCCCCAGTGCTCGGAACGGACCTACAAAGCGAAGGTTGCAGGAAGCGGAGCAGGGCCTCCGAAACGAGAAGTCAGTGGTCTTAGATGGGACCTTCCGCCGCGCTGAAGAGATGAAGCGAGTGGTGAATTTGGCGCGGGAAAGGGGGGAGGAAATATGGATGGTTGAATGTACGGTGCCAGAGCAGGAGGCCCGCACCGGATGGAAAGGTGCTTCGAGACGGGGAATCGGTCTCCGACGGCCGCTGTTCCACCGGCAAATTGGCCAATGGGAGCCGGTGGCAAAGGCGCGACTGAAACGCCACATTCGTTTGGACGCCTGAGGTTCCCCGGAAGAGACTATCCGAATCCTGCTGCAAGGGCTATACACAAGTACCCTTTAGTAACTATCTCAAATTAGCGAGGCTCCATTGACGGCGGTACCAGATAAGGGCACATGCCAGTTGGAGCAGACCCAGGTAATTGGATGGCTTCTTGTCGTAGCGCACCAGTATCGCCCGGCACTTGGACAGCCAGCCCAGGGTGCGTTCCACCACCCACCGCCGCGCTGGGTGGGTCTTCTCGCCCGATTGGTCCAATTTCTCTTCGCCAATACGCCGGATGTGCGGTTGGTATCCGACGTCGGCGACGGTTCGGTGCCCCGTGGGGTTGTCATACCCCTTGTCCAAGCACAGGTTCTGGACACCTTCCGGCCGGTCCACCACTATGCTCTCCAGCGTCGGCCTGAGGAGTTTCGTGTCGTGGACATTAGCTCCGGCCACCACCACGCTCAGTGGTCCGCCGGCCCCGTCGACCAGGATGCTTTTCTTGCTTCCTGCCTTCCCACGGTCCGTGGGATTGCGTCCAATAGCGCCCCCCCAAAACGCGCCTTTCCCATGGAGCAATCGGCGGACTGCCATTCCCAATCTACGCCGTCCAACTCCTGGCATTCTTCGATCAGGGTGGCCCAGATACCCTGCAGCACCCCACGCTCTACCCAACGCTGGAAGGTCCGGTGGATGGTGCTGTCATCCCCCAACTCCTTGGGCAAGCGGTTCCATTGGCAGGAACTGCGCATCCGGAATATGACGCCCTCCAGCATCTTCCGCTGGTCCACCCGTTTGCGCCCCTTCCCCCTGGGTGGGTCCAACTCCAAAATCACCGGTTCAATTCGCTGCCACAGATCATCCGGTATTTCCCAGATGGTTGGCAGGGACTCGCTCTTTCCCATCATCTACCACCACACAGGTTTCCCCTATCTTACCCCGACCGCCTATGGGTTCTCCCTTTAAGACCAATCCTAATTTGAGATAGTTACTTAGTATAGTACGGCCCTTCGCCGCAAGCTGATCGTACCCATCGCCGTGGTCCGCCTCCGCCCGCTTGCCGAGGGATATCGCGACCAGTGCGCCGCCGCAGTGGGCGAAGGAAAGGGAACTCCGCCCTGCTTCCCCGTCGATGTCCTCAGGTCTGAGGCAGCCTCCACTGCCGGGAAATCCGGCGTCTGGGCAAAGGCCGAACCAAGGCACTTCTCCCAGCGCGTGGTGGATTTTGGGTTCCGCCTCGACACCTTCATGGCCCTCCAAAACTATGTGGATCGCTGCCGCGTAGGCGGAAAGTGTCCCAGGCCCAACGAGGTCCTGCGCGCCTTGCTGCCCAAGGCCGCGACCTGTGGCCTCATCCCCCGTTCTTCCGGCCCTGTCCTCCAACGGTGCGCAGTTCGCCTCGCCCCTTCCTTGTTCACTTCACAGCTCGCATATGTCGGCGAACTAGGGAATCGTCCTCCTGGTGTCCGGGGACGCGGACTGCCCGGGCTTCTTGTTTCGCAGGCAACAGTGCCCCGCTTATGTCTGGCAAGACATTGACAAGGCGTGCTCCACTTTGCTAGATTCCAAACATCGAATTGTGTCCAGTGAAGGGATTCGGCATATAACTTTTGTCTAGGGGTCGGAGATGTTTCTTTTCAGATATCAGAGCCTTCTGTTGCTTTCTGTGGTGCTCATGGCGCTGGCCTTGGTCGCGGTTGCCTGTGGTGGAGATGATGCAACCACGGAACCTGCCGCCACTTCCGCACCGACTGCAGATGCAGCTCCAACGACGGCTCCTTCGGGGCCGCAGCCCACGCCCACTAGGGCAACCGGCGCATTTAGAGCTACCACCACTTCCTCGGGAGCAGCCGCGGCGTCGACTGAAGCGCCTGCCATGATAACCGGTGATCCTAAGGTGGAAACGCTGGTCATCTCCGTCGATCCTTCCGCTGGCGAGACCAACCTGCCTTGGGCCGGAACGGTGGACCACCATCAGCAGATGGATCTTGTGATGGAAGTACTCGTGGACATCGACCCCGTTTCTAACGTCTGGGTCCCCGAGCTGGCCAAGTCTTGGAATCTCAGCGAGGACGGAACTGAGTGGTCCTTCGTGCTTGAAGAGGACGTTCAGTTCCATAACGACTGGGGCGAATTCACCGCCGATGACGTCCTCCACAGTGTCGCCATGTATCAGCGGGACGACGCCATTCTCGCCTACGCCACTGACTGGCGAGAGATAGACCTCGACGCCTCCACCAAGGTGAGCGACTACGAGGTCATCCTCAAGTTGAAGAACCCGAATCCCGACTACCTATTCTACGTCGCGCCCAGCGGCGGCGGCCTGATGATGAGCAAGGCCCAGTATGACGCCGGCGGCGATACTGCCTATGAAGAGGACATGATAGGCACCGGTCCCTATCGCTATACCAGTCGCCA
Source organism: Dehalococcoidia bacterium (assembly GCA_965262865.1). GTDB lineage: Bacteria > Chloroflexota > Dehalococcoidia > Lucifugimonadales > UBA3495 > VXOI01. The sequence continues at coordinate 1,220,272 of OZ253565.1, read as the reverse complement.
ATTCGGTGTAAACGTCACTTACGAACGCTTGGACGATCACTGGCGCCGCAACAATCCGCCACCCAGCTTCGAAAAGGTCGACTTGCGGTGGATTCGTGAGGTCGCTTCCCGTAACGCTGGCTTGATCAGCGAGGAGATTCACCTAACCGAGTTGACCCGCGACCTGGCCGACGCAGCCGTTGCCGACCACGGCATGAAGATAATCCAGAGCAATTTCCCTGGCAACCAGCTTAACGGTGTCTTCCAAGGCTTGATCCCAGCGGAAGAGGACAACTTTGACCCACCTTTCGCGACCGACTATCCGTATACCGACGTTAGGGTACGGGAAGCCATGAACCGGGCTATCGATAAGGAAACCATCAAGAACACCTTGTTCAGTGGCCGCGTTACCACAAGCCCGCAGATTGGCTTTTACGAAAGCCTGCCAGGCTGGGATACCCGCTGGCTCGAAGAGTACGATGAACACTATGGATACGACCCTGACCGGGCCAGGGAACTTCTGGCAGAGGCCGGCTACCCCGATGGATTCGAGGTCCGGGGCATCTTGATGAACGTCTTCGGATTCCCTGAGTCGGCCGACTTCATGCAGGCTCTTGAAGTCTACTTCCGCGACGTCGGCATCGAATTGCAGCTCGAGGAGTGGGAATTCTCCAACTACTTCGCATCTTGGACCAATAAAGAACCCGAGTCCTTTGGCATCTGGATTGCCCCGCCTTCGTTCAAGACGGTGTTCGCTCAGTTGAGCCTGTTCAACCGTTCCAGCGGCGCCATTCACTTATACGAAACCCCAAAGCTGGATGAGCTGTTCGCCGGGTTGTCGACCACCGTTGATTCGGACAAACGCGACGACCTCCAGAGGGAGATGGGCAACATCCTGTACGATGAGTACGCCTACATGCCCTTCTACTACATCTTCATCGAGTTCGTCGCCAACCCGAACATCATCGACAATTGGGAATTCCCAGGGTCGGACGGCGCCAACTACGGCCACTTCGACCTCATCATCGCCTGCTTGACGGATGATCCCTGCTACGATTAGCTCAACGCAGGCCGCTGAGTAAATTCAGGTAACTAAGGGGCGGGCCAATGGCCTGCCCCTTCACCTTACGAATACCGGAAGCTTCCCGATGATATCTACTCGCCTCCTGGTTGTTTGTATACTTGCAGTCGCCCTGGCGTTCAGTCTGGCCTGTGAAACGCCTCCAGCGCCCACGTCAGTCCCAGACGCTCCGCCCGCACCCACCAAGGCAAGGGCACAGTTCCTCACCGGTATTCCTCCTACTCTGACCCCGGCGCCATCGGGGTCCGCCTCACTGGCTTCACGTACCCAGGTCATACCACCCCTGGAATCTCTAAGCAGGTTCAGCGTGGAGTGCTTGGAATCGCGCCTCCAAACTCTCGAGGCCGGAGCAATGTTCACCCCCCTCCTCAAGGCCCTTGTGGAGTGTCTCACTCCTCTGGAGTTGGACAATACCAGGAGGTACGTTCCGCCGGAAGGCGGTCCTGTGCAGGATCTGGAATTCGAATGCAACGACGCTTGGTTCGATTCCATACGCGCCATGTACGGCTACTTCGGCGCTGAACTCCCCACGAAACCCGATCCCTCTGACGCGATGGACAGCCCCATCGCTTTCAGTGAGCAGGCGGATCAGGCCGGTGTGGCCTTCCTCCATACCAGGAATCAGGCCGCCATTAATCTGGGCGGAGGAGTCGCCGCCGGCGACTACAACGGCGACGGTCATCTCGACCTCTACGCCACCAATTCGTCCGGCCCCAACGCCTTGTTCCACAACAAGGGAGACGGCACCTTCACGGACGTGGCGGTAGCTGCGGGGGTTGACGACTCTGATGCCACTGGCTACGGAGCGGGGTGGGCCGACTACGACAACGACGGGGACCTCGACCTGTACGTTGCTAACTTCGGGGCCAGCAAGCTGTTCCGAAACGACGGCAATGATTCCTTCAGCGATGTTACCGAATCGTCGGGGGTCGGGGACCCGGACAAAGACCATCGCACTATGGGTGTGGCTTGGGGCGATTACGATCGGGACGGATATCTTGACCTACTGGTAGTGCGCCACCTAGTGGAAATCGGAGGGAAACTGGCCCTCGACACGAGTGGACTAGCTCGCGCATCCCGGCCCATGGCCCTCTTTCGAAATCAGGGAGACGGCACCTTCAGCAACGTCACCCACCATCTCAGCGAAGACCTCGGATACCCCAGCCCGGTCAAGGGGGCCGGATTCAAACCCGCCTTCCTCGACTACGACAACGACGGCGACACCGACATATACGTCGTCAATGACTTCGGATCTGCCAACTACCCCAACGTAATGTGGAGAAATGACGGCACAGATTCATCGGGGCAGGTGGTATTCACCGATGTTTCCAAGGAGTCGGGCACGGACTTGGAAATCTTCGGAATGGGGCTCGCTGTCGGAGACTACGACAACGATGGCGACTTCGACCTCTACATGACCGACATCGGCCAGGGAGAATTCCTTGAAAACCAGGGCAACGGTACTTTCGCCAATGTGGCGGAGTCAACCGGGACCGCCGGGGGCAGCATCCCCGAGAATTGGTTCGACGACACGTCGGTAAGCTGGGGAACGGTCTTCGCCGACCTCGACAATGACGGACGCCTCGACCTGTACACCGTGGCAGGACAGATGGACAACGACCCCTGCTTCAACATGGAGCATCAACCCAACGCCCTCTTCGCAAACTTGGGCGATGGTACCTTTGTCGAAGTTTCCGGTGCTTCGGGTGCCGACGATCCAGGCACCGGCCGTGGTGTTGCTCATGGGGACTTCAACAGCGACGGACTTCTCGATCTGTTCGTCGTCAACATGGGGACACGGGACGGAGAGCCTGGTACCGCTCTCCTGTTCATCAACACCTCCGATACAGGAAACAACTGGCTCAGTGTCGAAACCCGGGGTGCCGAGAGTAATCGCTTCGGCATTGGGGCGCGGGTCATAGTCACCGCTGGAGGTGTTACGCAGATTAGGGAAATGGGGGCCAGCCAGTCTCACATGTCCCACTCGGTAATCCCGGCCCACTTCGGCTTGGGTGAATCCCAGAGAGTGGATTCAGTGGAAGTCCTCTGGCCCAGCGGGAAGAAGCTGCTGCTGGAAAACGTGGCGGTCAACCAGCAGCTTACGATACTCGAGCCTACTGGTACCTGATGCGAGGGTCCAGGTAAGCGTACAGGATGTCCACGAACAGGTTGACCGCGATAAACAGCACGCTGAATATCAACACCACCGCCTGCACCAGCGGGTAGTCGCGGCTAATCACGGCCTCGAACACCAAGTAGCCTAGCCCCGGCCATGCGAAAACGGTTTCGACCGTCACCGAGCCGACCAGCAGGCTACCCAAGATGATGCCGAAGTAGGTCAGGGGCGCGATCCCGGCGTTGCGCAGCACATGCTTCCAGATGACCTTCGACTCCGTCAGCCCCTTGATGCGGGCCAGTTGGACGTACTCGCTGTCAAGCACGTCCAGCATGGCCGAACGAATCAGCCGCATCATGGCTGCCACCCAGAACAGGCCCAGGGCAATCGTCGGAAGCACGAAGGACGACGGGCCCCCTTTCCCGGTGGTGGGCACTAGGTCCAGCCTCACCGCAAAGATCCACATCAACATCAGGCCCAGCCAGAAGGGCGGCGCCGACTGTCCGAGAAGCGCTATTGATTTGCCCAGGGTGTCGAAAATCGTGTTCCGGTGAACTGCAGACAGAACCCCTAATGGCACTGCGATCCAGGTGGCCAGTACGACGGCCAGCACCGCCAGTATGATCGTGTTCGGGAAACGGTCCCTTACCAGGTCGGTGACTGGCTGTCGCCACTTGAAGGAGTCCCCAAGGTCGCCCTTGAAGATGTTCCCTATAAAGACGCCGTATTGCTCGGGAAGGGACTTGTCCAGGCCCCAGTAGGCTTCCATCAGCTCTCGCTGCTCGTCGGTGGCTTCGAAAGACAGCAGCGTGTCAGTTGGGCTGCCGGTAATCCTGGCCAATCCGAATACCAAGATGCTTACGGCCCAAAGGGCTATGATTGCCCAGCCCACCCGCATAATCACGTATCTCTGCATAAGAGTAAGTAATCCCCTTAGCCCGAGAGGCTCAAATACCTGGGCGCGCCGTAGCTGCCGAATGCGCAGCTTCCGCTACACCTGCTTTTGCTTGGGGTCCAGTTCGTCGCGGAGCCAGTCGCCAAGCAGGTTCGTCGCCATAACCACCATGAGGATGACGAGCCCTGGGAACAGCGACACCCACCACGACGAGATGATCAGCTCCCTGCCGTCAGACACCATAAGGCCCCAGGCGGGGTTGGGTCTCGGAATCCCTGCCCCCAGGAAGCTCAGGCTCGCTTCGAGAATGATGACGAATCCCACCTGCAGGGTGGCAAGCACCACTAGGCTGTTGAACACGTTTGGGAAAACGTGCTTGAGCATTATCCGTGCGTCCGATGCACCAGCGACCTTCGCCCTCGCCACGAAGTCCTGGACCCGCACGGTCAGAGTCTCTCCTCGCGACTGTCTGGCATACTGAGCCCACAGGAAGATCACCAGCACAATCACGATTGTCTCGTAGCTGGCTCCCAGGGCTGTTACCAGCACCAAGGCCATCAAGATAATTGGTATCGAGAGCGAGATATCCACTAGGCGCATCAGCAACGAATCAACCCAGCCGCCGAAATACCCTGCCGTAATCCCTAGCGTGGTCCCGATAACCCCTGAGATGAATATCGCAATTCCGGCTACGAGTACGGAAATCCGAGACCCATAGATAATCCTGCTGAGGATGTCACGCCCCAGCTTGTCCGTCCCCAGCAGGTATTTTCCTTGTCCACCGGCCTGCTTGACTTCAATCATCTGGTCACCAATTGCCACTGCTCTTTCCGGTTCCTGACCTGCGGCGGTGACCAGCGTGGCTTTGCCCGCCAGTATCTGTCTTGCGGCCTCACCCAATGTGTACTGGTTGGGCCGATCCGTAATTCGGTCGACGACTTCTCTTGTTACTGTGCTCTCACCTATCCACACGGGAGGTAGCAACCGGGCATTCAGGTCGCCGTCGAATGGGTCATGCGGTGCAATCCAGTTCGCTCCAACTGCAGGCACTACCAGCAATAGGAGAATCACTGTTATCGGAATTATCGGATATTGAAGAAGGCCCGAAAAAAAATTCCTTAAATTCGGACGAATATACCACGGGCGTTCCCTTAGAGCTAAACTTTCTGCCAAACTTATAGCCTCTGGAAAGATAGTTAAAGGATTCTTGCACGAACTGTTGACTCGGGCACGGGAACTCTACCGATTCCCAGCTATAACTGTCAAGAACCATGCCGTGACATGCCGAAACTGGTCTCCTGAATCTGCTTGAATTCTTGGTTTCAAGGGACCATCTGCATATGAAAGCAGTACTCGGCATACCAAACTGCGTAGCCGTTAACGGGATCCGGAGCGCCTTCACACGCCTGGCAGTCAAGTCTGGCGCCCGTGCTCATCTGGCCAGATGAAGCAGGTTGAGCTCCGCCGGGAATCCGCGCACTGCGAACAGGACACGCACCTGCGGTCCGCCTTTAATAAGTTGCCGACGGGGCTTGAACTACGCCCAGAGTCGAACTGTCACCGGGCGAAAGTACTTTCGCCCGAGGCTTAGGTTTAGTGGGGTGCCCCAAAATGACGTTACCGGCGCTATTTCCCGGCGCGAATGACAGCCCCTTTCTCAGTGATAGACGGCAATTAATCCTGCCGGTAGCGTCTACTGTTTTTGCCGGTCAATAAGAGGTAATCATTCGGTGCGGAGGTGCCGATTGATTACGGACCGACAAGTCAGGCTAATGAGGCAGAAATGTATGGAGGGCAAAACACAGGAGGCGGCAGCGGCCAAGGCTGGGATGAGCGTGCGATCAGCGCGCAAGTGGCAGAATGGCCCATTGCCATCGCAGGCGAAATTGGAGCACTGGTGGCGCACCCGTCCCGACCCATTCGACGGGGTGTGGGAGGATGAGACCCGCCCCTGTTGCGGAATGATCCGACTGGCAAGCTGAAGGCAACGACAATTATCGACTGGTTGGCCGATCAGCATCCCGGCCGGTTCAGCGCATCCCAGTTGCGCACGCTGCAACGACGATTACAGGATTGGAGGGCGCTCCACGGTCCGGATAGGGAGGTGTACTTCCCCCAGGAGCATCCGCTGGGTCGCGAGGCCCAGTTCGACTTCACCCACTGCGGGGAACTCAGGGTGACCGTCGCCGGACAGCCCCATACCCATCTGTTGTTCCAGTTGATTCTCAGCCACTCGGGGTGGCGCTACGCCGAGGTCGTTGCCGGCGAGACCTTCCTGGCCTTGCAGCAGGGATTGCAGGCTGCACTGTGGACCTTGGGCGGTGTTCCAGAGGTGGTGCGCAGCGACAATACCTCGGCTGCGACTCACGAATTGCGCAATAGCCGTGGCCGCGCCCTTAACGACAATTACGCGGCCCTGCTGGACCACTACGGCCTCCGCTCCACCCGCATCAATCCCGGTCAGAGCCATGAAAACGGTGTCGCCGAGCATGCCCACTACCGCTTGAAGGACGCCATCGATCAGGCCCTGATGCTGCGAGGCAGCCGTGATTTTGACACAGTCGACGACTACGCCGACTTCGTCCGGCAGATGGTGGAGAGACGCAATCGCCTGGTAGAGGGGAAGCTGGAGCAGGAGATGGCTTGCCTGCGGTCCCTGCCGCCAGCTCCGGTGCCGGAATACGCCAACTACCAGTCCAAAGTGCGCCGGTGGTGCACCATCCAGGTAGCGGGACATGGCTACAGCGTCCCCTTCCGTCTCATCGGTTCCCGTCTCATCGGTAAGGAAGTGCAGATCCGTCTGTACGCCGACTGGGTGGAAGTGTACTACAAGGGCCACTTGGTCGAGGGCATGGGTCGGGTGCATGGCGAGGGGGAAGTCAACGCCAATTACCGCCACGTCATCGGCTCGCTGGTGCGCAAGCCGGGAGCGTTCGCCCGGTATCGCTTCCCCGGTACCGCTTCAGAGAGCAGCGGTTTCCCCCCACGCACTTCAGGCTGGCCTATGACGCGCTGAAGGAATGGCGTGGGGAGCGTGCCGACGTGGAGTACGTGCGCATTGTGCACCTGGCGGCCACGACCATGGAGGCCACGGTGGACAGCGCGCTTTCGTTGCTGCTGGAGGCGGGTGAGCCCTTCGACTACGCACAGGTGCGGGACCTGGCCGAGCCCAAGGTGCCCGAAGCCCCGGTGCTTACCCTGTCCGGCCAGCCGGACCTGAAAATCTATGACGGCCTGCTCACCAGCAGTATGGCGGTGGCGGCGGTGTGTGGATGATGAACACCGACACCAGAGTCGTGCAGGAGCGCATCGGCCAGCTGTGCCACCAATTCAAGCTGCCCACGGTGGCGGCGGAAACCACCTCGCGTTTCACCGAGGCAGGCCACGGCGACGCCCTGCCCACCCTGCTTGAGGTGCTGGAGCAGGAGGCCGAGGATCGCCGCCAGCGACGCATCATCCGGCTACTTCGGGAATCCAGGCTGCCTTTGGGCTAGACCTGGGAGACCTTCGAGCACCACCGGATGCCCTTGGCGCTGCGCCAGAAACTGGACCATCTGGCCCAGGGCAGTTTCGTGGAGCACGGCGTCAACGTCCTGGCCTTCGGACTGCCCGGCACCGGCAAGACCCACGCCCTGTGGGCCCTGGGCCACCGGCTGGTGGAATCCGGCCACTCCGTCCTCTTTGCCCCAGCCTACCGCTTGGTGCAGGAACTCCTCGCCGCCAAGCGAGACCTGGATTTGCCCCGCCGGCTCCGCAAGCTGGACAACTTCGACTTCCTGCTTCTGGACGACCTGGGATATCTGCCCCAGGGGGCTGAGGAGTCCGAGGTGCTCTTCACCCTCATCGCCGAACGCTACGAACGGAGGTCCCTGGGCATGACGTCAAACCTGGTCTTCTCCGAGTGGGAGCGCATCTTTGCCAACCCCATGGCCACCGCCGCGGCCATCGACCGGGTGGTGCACCACTCCGTCATCCTCGAGTTTGACGTCCCCAGCTACCGGACTGATGCAGCCCAGCAGCGGGGCCAAGCAGAGGAGGTGAACCGGCAAAACTAATCGACGACTTTTCGCGCATTGCCTCACCCAAATCGTTACCCAACGAAAGTAGTTGCCTCAAATAAAATGTTACCCAAAATCGGGGAGGCGACCACGTGGGAGGAGGCATCAGCAAGATGGCAAAACAGGAATTGCTGGCGACGATCCGAGACCGCTACCGAGCTTCATCCAAGCGGGAGAAAAGCCGGATTCTGGACGAGTTCATCGCAGTGACCGGCCACCATCGCAAGCATGGCATCAGGCTGCTGGGGCAGTCCGGCGATGACGGAGCGCAGCAGCTGGCGGTAAAAAAGGGCCGACGGATCTACGACGAGGCGGTTCGTGAGGCGCTGATCGTGGTTTGGGAAGCTGCTGACCGGATCTGCGGCAAGCGGCTGAGGGCAGCATTGCCCCACCTGGTGGAGTCCATGGAGCGCCACGGCCACCTGGGTCTGGACCCTCAGGTTCGCCAACGGCTGCTGGCGGCCAGCGCCGCCACCCTGGACCGGTTGCTCCAACCCATCAGGACACCGGCAGGCCGCCGGCTCAGACGAAGGAGGCAGCGGTCGCCGGGCCGCAATATACCGGTGCGGACCTTCGCCGATTGGAATGCGCCGCCACCGGGATTCCTGGAGATCGACCTGGTCGTCCACCACGGCGGCTCTTTGTGGGGTTCCATGATCCACAGCCTGGTGGCCACCGATATCTGCACCGGCTGGACTGAAGCGGTGCCGCTGCTGGCCCGGGAGCAGTCCATGGTGGTCGAGGGCCTGGAGGCCATCGGAAGGCAGCTGCCCTTCCCCGTCAAAGGCATTGACTCGGACAACGACAGCGTATTCATCAACGATACTCTCACCCAGTACTGCGCTGAGCGGGGCATCGAGTTCACCCGTTCCCGGCCGTACCGCAAGAACGACCAGGCCTGGATTGAGCAAAAGAACGGGGCCGTGGTCCGCCACTTCACCGGGCATGACCGCTACTCCGGCCCGGTGGCCGGACAAACTATGGCCCACCTGTATGGAGCAGTGCGACGGTATGTGAATTACTTCCAGCCGTCGTTCAAGTTGGTGGAGAAAACGCGGCACGGCTCCAGAGTGGTGAAGCGGTACAGCCCGCCAGCCACGCCCTGCGACCGGCTGATGCGGCACGGCGCGGTCAGTGTGGAGATGAAAGAGGCGCTGAGAGAGTATCGGGTCAAGTTAGACCCGGTGGCGCTGCTGCACGCCATCCGGGAAGCCCAGTCGGCCCTGGCGGCGGTTACGTCTCCCGAGATCCGGCCCACTCCCAGCGGTGAGAGCTTGGAAAAGTTCCTGGCCAAGTTGCCCGACTTGTGGCGGCAGGATGCAGCGCATGCCTCACGGGAGCGGCGAGTGCAACCGCCCCGCACCTGGCGAACTCGGCCGGATCCTTTCGAAGGAGTATGGTGCGACGTGCTGTCCTGGTTGCAAGAGGACCCGGACGCCAAGGCCATCGCCTTGCTGAACCGCCTGAAGTCCGCTCATCCCGACCGGTTCAGCGACACTCACTTGCGCACGCTGCAACGCAGAGTACAGCAGTGGCGCGGCATCATGGCCAAAGAGCTGGTCTACGCTGCGGTCGATGAGCCTGTGCCGGAACTTCCTCCAATGCCGGAATTAGCGCTGGTTGGGGCGGGACCCCAGGTGCTAAAGTTTCAGTAACATTTCTCAATGAGGCAACAGGTTTCGGCAAGAATAGTTGACGCGGGACAGCATTCCCGCCAAGAACTGCTCCCCAGTGCGAACTGGCACGGCACGTCTCCCGAAGATATCTGTAGGTTTCGCCGTTCACCACAGAGGGCACACGGCTGTGAACCCCCTGTATTTCGTTTGTTCCACTGATCCCCTGGGTTACATCAAGGAGTAGGTGTTAAGGATTTTAGTGGATGATCCTCGAAATGCCTCCGTCGGTAGTCTCTGTACCAGTCGAACTCCTCGTGTCGGTAGAATTTCTCGTGGCATTGGGTTATCGCATCGGCGACCGATTGATTCTTGAATACAAGGTTTGAGCTGTCAATGGCGCCGAGAAATTGGGCCACTGGGGTGTCGAAGGCCAGCATAAATGTCCGGCTAGATGTTCAGCATAAATGTCACTTTGTTATGCCGCCACTGTATCAGATGTTTGAGCAGTGAGAGCCGGCCGCGAACGCCGCCCTGGAGGACCGTCGGCATCCATGTATTTCTTGATGGTGGCCCTGTGGATTCCTAACTCCCTCTCGATCGCCCGCAGCGACATCCCCTTGCGCCTGGCTTTCTGAATCGCCTTCCATCTCTCCTTCTGCAGGAAGGTTGGTTTGCGCGGGGATATAGTTGCGGGTGTCGAGCTGGCAGGCGTACCGCCGGTTAAACCCACCTGATGTTCCTCATCCGCCGTCTTTGAGTCCAGTGCCTTGAGGGTGGCTGCCCAGCGCTGGTCCGAGTAGTAGGCCCCGGCGGGCGAAAGGAGAGGAGTGGCCGAATCTCCCTGGCCGTTACGGAGGAATACCGGGCTGGGCGGCGCCTCCTGGGCGTTGATGATGCGTCCCTCGTGGCGCACCCTGAGCCGGCCGTCCAGTCCTTCCAGGACCTCCACAACCGCGCCGGCATAGCTGGGTCGTTCCGGCTCAGGCAACAACTGCAGGGTATGCAGCTGGAACTTCACCGTATTGTCCCTGGCCACCTTCCTGCGGTGCTTGAAGCACAGGACCTGCTCCAGGGACAAATCAGAGCCCAGTGGCCGGTACGCGGACTCAGAACATTGCGGGGGAACCCGGAAGCGCCGGTTGTATCGCGGCAGAAACCGCTCCAGCACCCCATTGGCCTCCCTGATGCTGCTGGCGCCCGCCAACCGGAGTTCGGTAACCAGCCGATCCTGGAAGGTTCCCGCAGCCCGCTCCACACGGCCCTTGGCTTGTGGAGAGAGGGCGAATATCAGCTGGATCCCCAACTCGTCCATGGCCCGGCTGAACTGGGTCGCCGTTCCGGGGAGGCCGGACCCCGGTGTGTGCCTGAAGACCCCGTGCCGGTCGACGTAGAGGGCGATGGGAATGCCAACGCTCTGCAGCAGGTCTTGGATCAGCAGGAAATAGGTGTAGGACTCCTCCTTCTCACAGAACAGGGCGTGGGCAACCGTGCCGGTGGCGTCATCGACTGCGATCAGCAAGGTGAACGGCGGAACCTGATCCCCCAGCCACGGGTGGAAGCTGCCGTCCATCTGGATCAGCATCCCCTGTCGGGGCATTCGCTGGCGGCGTACCCGGTGCTTGGGCGGACGCCTTCGCTGCGGACTCTTCAGCCCGGCGTTGACCAGGATGCGTCTGAGCGTGGTCCTGCCGATGTCGATGCCCTCGCGTTCGCTCAGCAACTCGCTGAGATGGGTGTGGTTGGCCCCTGGGTACCTGGTGCCAGCCAAATGGACCACATCGTACGCCACGGCCTCGGGCGTTGCGTTGGGTGCTCTGCGACCCCGGTGGCCGTGGGCAACCGAGGCAGCTCCCTTCTCCCGGTAGGCCGCCAGGATGCGCCTGGTGTGCCTGGTGCTGACACCCATCAGCGTGGCCGCCTGATCCAACGTCATGTGCTCTGCCATCAGGCTGTTGAGAACCTGTAGTCTTGTCTGTTCCTTGGGAGTCAAAGTCACATTCTCCATGGAGTGAATGTGACATTTATGCTGGCCTGTTAGCCAGGACGCTATTGCTGGACGTCAACAACTGGGGCGCCGGAATCGTGTACCACCTGCCCGATGACCGGGGGCCGTAGGCAGGTGGAGTAGCCACTGTTCTGGGAGGGAGAGGAGACAGCGTCAGGGTGAGCTAGACGTCATCGGTTTATTCTGAAGCTTGGGAGACGGCGGTTTCCTGGCTGCGCTTGAGCCGGTAGCTCTCGCCGTTCATCTCCAGGATGTGGACGTGATGGGTGCAGCCAGTCCAGCAGCGCTCCGGTGAGGCGCTCCGAGCCGAAGACCTCGGTCCACTCGTCGAAGGGCAGGTTGGTGGTTACCATGGTGGATCCCCGCTCGTAGCGCTGGCTGAAGACCTCGAATAGCAGTTCTGCTCCGGTGCGGGACAGGGGCACGAAGCCCAGTTCGTCGATGATCAGCAGATTCAGCCGGGCCAGTTGTCTCTGTAAGTTCAGCAGGCGCCTTTCGTCCCTGGCCTCCATCATCTCATGCACCAGACCGGCGGCGGTGGTGAAACCCACAGAGAGTCCGCGCTGGCAGGCGGCCAGACCCAGCCCCAGGGCCACGTGGGTCTTGCCCGTGCCGCTGTTGCCGACGGCGATAACGTTCTCACGGCGCTGGATGTATTCACAGCGTGCCAACTCCATCACCAGCGCCTTGTTCAGCGACGGGATGGCCGGGAAGTCGATGGTGTCCAGGCTTTTGACGGCAGGGAATCGGGCGGCGCGGATCCGCCGCTCCACCATGCGCTGGTGGCGGTCGATGAGCTCAAGCTCGGCCAGCCTGAGCAGGTACTGGGGATGATCCACACCCTCGGCGGCGCACTGCGCTGCCATCTTCCCGTATTCCCTCAGGAAGCTGGGCAGCTTCAGCTCCTTCAGATGGTGTTCCAGCAGCAGCGTGGACCGGTCGTTCATGCCGCCCTCCCCGACAGCAAGGTCATGTAGTCCCCGGCGGACGTGGTGCTCACCCGGACCCGGGGCAGGTAGGGATATAGCTCCAGATCCAGCCTGGGCGGCCTCCCCTCCAGCCGGCACAGCACCAGGTGCTTCACTGCGTCAAAGCTGATGGCTCCCAGGTGGATGGCATCTTTCACCGCTGCGTGCACCTCCTGCTGGGAGAAGGTCTCCAGCAGCCTCAGCACTTGCACGTACTCCCGCTTGCCCCGCCGTCCCATTCGAGACTGCAGCAGACGCCGCAGCGTCCCTAACTCATCGGGGAGTTCCCAGCCCTGCAGCGGCGCGGCCTGGTCCAGAGCTCCCGGCTTACGCTCCAACAGCGGGAGGTAGTGGATGGGGTCGTAGACGAAGTCGTCGCGTTCGTATGATCTGGGATGGCTGGCGATGACCTCGGTTCCGCAGCTGATCACCACTGCGTCGACGTAGCCCCGTACCAGAACGTCCCGGTATCCGTAGGCCACCGGCACCGAGTAGTCGTTGGTCCGGTACCTGACCAACGACAGCGAACTCACCCGGCTTGCCTGCTTGTCGCAGGCATCATAGGCCACCGGCGGCAGGGGCAGCAGGGCGTCCAGGTCCCGCTCTATCCGCTGCCCGATGGTCTCCGTGTGGCCCCTGAGCTGAGCGTCCATTCGCTCCAGGCATCGTTGTTCCAGGTGGGCATTGAGTGCATCAAAGCTCTCAAAGGACGGGATGGGCACCAGGAAATTACGCCGCGAGTACCCCACCAAGCCCTCTACCTTGCCTTTGTCATCGCCCTTGCCGGGGCGGCCGAACCGGTCCTCGAACAGGTAGTGGGACTGCAGCTCGATGAAGGCCCTGGTGCGCTGGCGCCGGCCGTCGCCCAGGATACGGGCCACCGCCAGCCTGGTATTGTCGTAGAGGATGCTCTGGGGAACTCCGCCCAGAAAGGCAAACGCCGATACGTGCCCATCCAGGAAGGCCTCGGTGGTCTCGGCCGGATAGGCCTTAGCGAAGCAGCCGTCGCTGTGGGGCAGGTCGATGACGAAGCAGTGGACCTTACGCTCCACCCCGCCGATGACCACCAGGGCCTCGCCGAAGTCGCACTGGGCATGGCCCGGCGCATGCGACAACGGCACGAACATCTCCCTGGTCTGACGGCGATTCTCTCTGACGTAGTCCTTGACTGTGGTGTATCCGCCGTCGTAGCCGTACTCGTCCCTGAGGCGCTCGAAGATGCGTTTGGCAGTGTGGCGCTGCTTCCTGGGACGCCTGAGGTCTTCCTCAATGATCCGGTCGATGACGCCGGTGAAGGGCTCCAGCTTGGGCCTCTTTGGCGGAGTCTGCCGGCGATAACCCGGCGGAACGGAGTAGGTGAGCATCTTGCGCACCGTGTCCCGATGCAGCCCGAACTCTCTGGAGACCTCCCGAATGCTCATCCCCTCCACCATCACCGCCCGGCGAACCCGAAGATATACGTCCGCCTTGAACATCCGTCGCACCATCCATAAGCTCGACTTCAAGCCTATGAATGGCGGCGGGCGGTCCAATTTACAACCGCCGAATGTCAGCGACTACCCACCCGCACGGTCCACTTTATCTCCGCCCTTTACATCCAGCAGCGCCAGGTCGAAAACACGCCGGACGTTGAGTGCGGTCCGGGGGTCGGGAGCGAGCTTGTGTCTCACTCTTCCTCTGTCCTGAACGGGGACCCGCCGTAAGGGGCGTTTCCTCCCACGAAGAACCCCCGCATTGCCAGATTCCGTGTGCCACGTCTCACATCCTGGCTAATGCTATCGGACTGGAATCCGTCGATGGCTTCGAGAACCCCTTCCGTCAGCTTTCCCATCGGGGGCTTTGTCCCACAACCCACCGGTGAACGCACACTTTTAGGCCCGGTGGATGACCGGCCAAAAAGTGCTTGCCGTTCCAAAAGTAGAGAATCTCCTTCATGCAACGAAGCCCTTACCCTACGAGGACAACCCTACGTCATTGGGGTCTATCGCCCCCCTCATGATAGCTTGCTCCATGTCTTAAGTTAGTACTCAGCAGTGTTATGCCCGAAACCGGGCCGTGCAGAGGGGAGTAACTGGAGAGGACACCGGTCAGGTACGATCGTGGCGGGCGGTGTCATCCAGGATAAGACCGAATTGACAGTCGCGCATATTGCCCGTTATTCAGCATGGTCCGGTGTCCTACGGTTGCATCATTGGTGCCTGCCTTTTCGGGGGCGCTCCCGTTCGATAGATTGTGACGTGCCGGTGGCACACCCTGGCGACACGCATACATGGTAATGGCGGATGGGACGATGAGCACATACAGCTGGAGGGCCAAACCGGCAGTGAAGGCCGCCAGCAGGCGGGAGCGTCTGCCGGCGGAACTTTCACGAGTGAATTTTGGTGCGGCGGGAGTGGACGTGGGCGCCAGCAGCCACTTCGTGTCAGTGCCCGAAAACAGCTGCGAGCAACCGGTGCGCGAGTTTGCCGCGTTCACTGCGGACTTGTATCGCCTGGCCGATTGGCTGGCCGAGTGCGGTGTGGAGACAGTGGCGATGGAGTCCACCGGAGTGCTACTGGATACCCCTATTTGGAGTGCTGGAAGAGCGGGGGTTTGCGGTGATGCTGGTGGACCCCAGACGCATCAAGAACGTGCCCGGACGCAAGAGCGACGTGCTGGACTGCCAGTGGCTCCAGCAGCTACATACCTACGGCCTGCTGTCGGCGGCTTTCCGGCCCGAGGCCGACAGCCGGCGGTTGAGAAGCTATCTGCGGCAGCGGGCCATGCTGGTGGAATATGCGGCCCAGCATGTTCAGCACATGCAAAAGGCCCTTACTCAGATGAACGTGAAGCTGCAGCACGTCATCAGAGATATCACCGGCAAGACCGGGATGGCCATCATCGAAGCCATTGTTGGGGGTGAACGCGACCCGCTGAAGCTGGCCCGGCTGCGACACCCCAGGACCAGGGCGGACGAGGAGACCATAGCCCGGTCGTTGCAGGGCCACTGGCGGGACGAGCACATCTTCGAGCTGACCCAGGCTCTGGAACTGTACCGGGTGTACCAGGGCAAGACAGCCGAGTGCGACCTGGTGATAGAGACCCAGCTGGAGGGGTTCGAGGACCGTCGTGAGGACCCGCCTCCTGCAGGAAAGTCCAACCGGAAAAAAGCAGAAAAACGAACTGGGTTTCGATGTTCGGAGCCACCTGCACCGGATGACCGGAGTGGACCTGACCCGGATTGATAGGGTGGACTCTCACACGGCGCTGAAGGTGATTGGTGAGATCGGGCTGGACATGAGCAGATGGCCGACCGCCGGCCACTTTGCCTCCTGGCTGGGCTTGAGTCCGAACAACCGCATCACTGGAGGGAAGATCATCAGCTCTCGGACCAAGCCCTCGGCGAACCGGGCCGCCAAAGCCCTGCGTCTCGCTGCCAACGGGCTCCACCGCTCTGACAGCGACCTAGGCGCCTTCCTGCGCCGGAAGAAGTCGCACTTGGGAGTGCCCAAGGCCATCACCGCCACGGCTCACAAGCTGGCCAGAATCATATATGCAACGCTGAAGTACGGCCAGGCGTACACGGACGCCGGAGCCGAATACTACGAAACTCAATATCGCCTACGGACCCTGCGAGCCGCGAAGCGCAGGGCCGCGCAGTTGGGCTACCAGTTGGTGCCGCTGACCGGTGATCATGGCCCCGCCCCAGATTCTGCCCCGGTAAGAACGGCCGCAGAGGCCTGACAATCTTGGTTAGTCGGTAGAACGGAACCGTACGGAACCGTACGGAAGGGTACCGGCGGGAGCGACGGCGGCGTCAGACCATCGCTGAAGGGACCTTCGCTTCCCTGGACCGTTTGAGTTGGGCCCACTCCCGGTTGGACCAACCCCGTCTTCATCGGGCTGTTCCGCCGCTGGAAGACGGTCTGGAGGGGCTGGTACTCGCATGCGTTGCGGTAGACCTCAGCGTAAGCCCCAGGTGTTGCGTTCGCCGCGTTCGCGTTGTCGAGACCATCAGGAGTCCCCCTTGGTAGGTAATACCCGTGCAGAGAGCCACGGGAGGAAGCGGACGCTCGCAGGGGTCCGCTCGTCGGCGACCGGCGCCCCGTCCATGGTCAAGTACCGGCTGCTGCGCAGCGACGCTGTGGCCTGCCGGGTATCGACTTTGATCTCCTGACGGCGCCCGGTCCGCAGTTCCCACAGGTCGGACACAGCAAGACCGACGGCGGCCAAGCTGGCCGCGGCGGTCTCACCGATCCGGAAGGGAGTCGGCAGAATCGGGTCCGTGCCGCCCGCAATCTCTACCTCACCGGCGTGTCGCGGGTCCCAACCTGGGATCGGCAGAAGCGTGGATAGAGTTTTGTCAGTCACTCTTTTGAACCGCTCCTTCTGTGTTCCGTCGCACCAGTCTCCCTTCCTACCGGAAGGGGTAGAGGTGAGGCAGGGGGGTGATTTGACGAGCTAGACGACGACCGCAGCAACGGCTGGCGGTCCTCTCGAGATAGCAGCTCTGCGTACGGGCCGAGGGCCGCTTCAAACTTGCGGTGGTAGTACTCCGGCAGCTCCTTCAATCTTCCCTCATGAAAGGCCCTGTATTCCCGGTCAGTCTTCATCACCTGCAGAATGCGCTTGTACTCTCTCTGGATACGCCACGCGCCTTGGGAGCGAAGGGCGTGGAGCACGCGGAGCGGATACCCCGGCGTGGTCAATAACCGCTTCATGACGACCTGCGGAGATACCATGTGTGAATACATATCGACGAGATGCTCGTAGTAGGTGATCGGATCGTAGTTCTTGAGGGTGGTGACGATGTGAGGCGCGTAATAGAAAGCGAACGGCATCGACATCAGGATGCGCCCCTCGTCGAGGTACCGGTCGAACAGGGGAGTGCCGCCGAATGGAGTGGGTATATTGATGGTCGGCCACACAAAAGGCGCGCGCGACATGAATTCCTTGGTCAACTCGGCTGGTCTGTTTCCTTCGTCCACGTCCAGCCCGAATATCAGATTGGCCTGCATCCCGGGCACGTACTCGCGGATCAGCCGGAAATGGTCGATTACCTGGTTCAGCTTGATCTCATCAGACTGTTTCGACCCGACGCCGGACTTGTTCGAGTATGCGGACCAGGACTCAACTCCAGGAGCTAAGTAGAGGCACCCGGTGGAGCGCAGCTTTTCCAGTCTGGACGTGCGCAGGATGGATAAGGAGCTCTCCATGATGTAGTAGGTGCGATTCCCGTGCGGGACCCTCTCCAGGACCGCGAACAGCTCGTCGAACTTTACGGCAAAGTTCGGGTCGTGAAAGCTCACAAGTAGCTTGGGGTGCTTGTCGAAGATGAACCGCAGGTCGGCCTCGAGTCTGTCCAAGGGCAGCAAGGCGAACGGGTTGCTCCAATCGATGCAAAAGTCGCAGGCGTAGGGGCAACCGACGCTGGCGAGCATTGGCACAGTGCTGGATATATAGGGCTTTCCGCCGGAGAAGATCGAGGTCCGGAGTTCCGGCATGCGTTCCTCGACGGTTGGCAGGTCCTTGAGCTGACGCCCGCTGGTCACCGTCTCTCCCTTCGGCGCCTGCCTCAGGATGTCCTCCACCAGGGTCTTATCGCAATCGAGCACGACCACGTCGAAGAATCGGCGGCAATCGTCTGGAAAAGACTTCGCGTGTGGGCCGCCGATCACCGTGCGGGCGCCGTCCAGCCGGAAGAGCTTGGCGAGGGCGTAGGCCAGTGCGCTCGCCTGTGTATAAGTGGAGATAAACACCACGTCCAAATCGTCCGGCAAGAGGGCCTTGGCGTCGCCCTGCCCGTAGTAGGTGGCGTAGAAGGACTCGTGCCCCATCTGCCGGCACCATACGCTGACCGCCTGTGGCATGATGCTGGCGTACTGCTTGACGAAGTAGTGAGCGTACGCCGAGTGGGTCCAATGGCTGCTTCTCTCGGGACGCAGAATCTCCAGAACCCCTATTCGCATCGCCGCACTCCGGCCGCCGGCCGCCGGCCGCCGAATATGGCGGACCGTAAGCGAATTGGCTGTAGGATCGAAGTCCATTAGTGGGTTCCTACGGGCGGTGGGCCTGTTTTGACCGTAGGCAGAACCATCTTTGAGATGTGGCTGGGTAGATTGTAACCCTTTCGCCCAAGTCCCGCGCAGACGGCCATAGGGGAGTTTCGAGCTTGATGGATCTGCCTACTCGACCAGGCGGGTCAGAGCCCTTAGTTCTTCGGTGATTGTTTGATCCAGGGTTAGCTCTTTCGGATCACCCGACCCGCCAATGGAAATAACGAACCAGTATTCCTCCTGGTCGGAGGAACGCTTGCGTTTCACAAACGGCGTGATAAATCCCCAGGATGCCTTCGGAAGTCGTTCGATCACGTCCGAGGGAGACTCTGTGTATACCACTGGGCCATGGTCCACAACAACCTGTGGCCATAACGTCCACCAAGCCTTACCGGGCCCCTTCACGGCACTCGTCCGAAAAGCATTGCCGAAGTCGATGATCCCTAGTGTGGTGTAACTGAAGTTAGTAGTAATAGTGTTCGCAATGAGGTATCCTTTCGATCACCGACTCAGGAGAGGGATGATCATGGCGATCGGAAGGCCAATGCCGCCGCTGATATTGGACGACACCGAAAGGGAAACGCTGGAACGGTGGGTTCGTCGCCCCAAGACGGCCCAGGGCCTGGCGCTGCGGGCCAGAATCATTCTGGGCTGTACCAATGGCCGCAGCAACATCGCAGTTGCTGCCGACTTGGAGGTGTCCGACGAAACGGTGGGGAAGTGGCGTTCCCGGTTCTTGGAACGGCGATTGGACGGCCTGTCGGACGAGCCCCGCAGCGGCCGACCGCGAGCGGTTACTGATGAAGATGTGGAACGGGTGATTACGCTGACGCTGGAGTCCACACCCAAGGACGCCACGCACTGGAGCACCCGGTCCATGGCCCAGCGTTCCGGTCTGAGCCACACCACGGTCAACCGCATCTGGCGCGCCTTCGCACTGCAACCTCACCGCACCGAAACCTTCAAGCTGTCGGCGGTGTCAACGCCGACGGAAAAATGACCCGGTATCGCCGATGGTGACCTGACCCACCAGGTTCTTGTTCTCCGTGCCGCCGATTTAGAGTTACCCACCTCCAGCCTGGTTGAGTACCGCCGAACTAAAGTTGACCCACCCTGTCGCTACTGCTCAGCGATTGCGTCAGTGGCCAATTGGCCAGCGACTCTGTCAGTCGGGATAGTTGTCGTTGCCATTTGCTGGCGTTGCGCCCAGCAGGTGATGCGAGCTGAAGATTCCGGACTGCCGTTTCTCGCGCAGCCGGTAGCTCTCCCCACGGATGTTGAGCACGTGGCTGTGATGCAACAGCCGGTCCAGGACCGCCGAGGCGATGACCGTGTCGCCGAGGAGCTCGTCCCACTCGCCGAAGCCCTTGTTCGATGTCAGGATGATGCTGCCCCGCTCGTAGCGGGCCGAGACCAAGGTGAAGAAGGCGGTGGCGGCGTCCCGGTCGTAGGGCCAGATACCGAACTCGTCCACGACCAGCACCTTGGGCGCCAGGTAGATGCGCAGCCTCCGGTCCAGGTTGTGCTCGGCACGGGCCTTGCGCAAGTCCACCATCAGGTCGTAGGCCCGGACGAAGTAGGCACCGTAGCCACGCCCGATGGCCTTCTTGGCCAAGGCCACCGCCAGGTGCGACTTCCCCACGCCAGGTGGCCCGCGGAGCAGGATGTTGGTGGCCTCGGCCACGAAGGCCAGGTTGGCCAGTTCCTTGACCTGCCGCTCGTCGATGGAGGGCTGGAAGGCGAAGTCGAATTGCTCCAAGGTCCGCTGGAAGGGGAAGTGGGCCATCTTGGTCCGGGTGGAGAGATAGCGCTCCCGGCGAGCATCCACCTCGACGCCCAGCAGTTGCTCCAGCATCTCCGGATAGGTCAGCTGCTTGCTGGCGGCGGTGTCGAGTGTGTTGTCCAGGACTTCCACGGCCTGCTTGAGTCCGAGACTCTCCAGGTACTGGCGGGCCTGTTCCAGGGCGATCACCCTGCACCTCCCACGGCGGCCAGTTCGTAGACCTCCAGGGAGCGGCGCTCCACCTCTCCCACGGGGACCTGCACCGCCATCGCGTCCCGGCGCGGCCGGTTGTCTCCTTGGGGCAGTCCCTGCCACTGGCCGGGCAGGATGAAGCGCTGACCGGGTTTCTGGGCCCTTGGATGCACCGCGATGCGCTCACTGCCGGCCCAGATCTCCACCGCCCCCTGTCGCTGTCCCACCTGCACGACACGGCCCACCCACTTCCAGTGGACGCCGTAGCGGGATCCCTCCCAGCTGATGAAGCAGTCCCGGGCCACCTTCCGGTCCTCCCTGAGATACGGCGCCAGGGTGGCGCGGTCCGGCAGTTTCCCCAGATGGGCCCGTTCCTCGTCCAGCATCTCCCTAGGGACCCGGTGGGTCGTCCCGTGGATCCGGCGGTTGGCCACCACGTCGCACCACTCCAATCCCTGCCGGTTCAGGTCGGCGTCGTCGGTGAAGCGCATGCTGGGCCACATGTTGCGCCGGACGTACTTCACCCCGCTCTCGACCTTGCCCTTGGTCTGCGCCCGGTAGGGCTGGCACAGCCTGGCCTCGAAGCCCACCCGCAGGGCGAAGTCCAGCATCCGCCGGTTCCACACCGGCCGTCTCTCCTCGTCCCGTCCCAGGGTGATCACCTTGGCATTGTCGTACAGGCAGCGCCGCGGCACGCCGCCCAGGTACTCGAAAGCGTTGACGTGGCACTGGATGAAGGCGGCGGTGTCCGCCGTGCGAACCAACTCCACGTAGCAGGCCCGGGACCAGCCCAGCGTCATCACGAACACCCAGACGCGGCGGCGCTTCCCGTCCTCGCCGATGTACGGCAAGCTGCCCCAGTCGACCTGGGCCTGCTCACCGGGCGCCGTCTCAAACCGCATCGTCGCCTCGGGCTGTTTGTGCTGCCGCCGCGGGCGGACATACTGCACCACCGTCGAGTAGCTGCCCTGGTACCCCAGGGCTCGAACCTCCCGATCCAGCACCCGGCAATTCTCCAACCCCTCTCCCATCCGCCGGTCGATATGCCCGGCATAGGGGTCCAGCCGCGACCCCCGCGGCGGCGGCCGCGGCCTGGGCCGCATGGCCTCAGGGGACTTCAGGTAACGGCGCACCGTGTTGCGGGACACGTCCAGCTCATGGGCAATCCCCCGGATCGAACGGCCCGCCCCTTTCATCTCGTAGATCTCTTTCACTTCTTCCACCTTCAGCAATGTGTTTGACGCACCTCCACAGAGTCCCTGCGGATGGTGCCACCATTACCGGGTGGGTCAGTTCCATCTTGCTACTTCCGCCCATTTTTAACTTGCTACTAACACCACATCCACTGTAGGCCGCCATCAGCGCCCCCAAAGCACCTGCAGACAGTCCGCCAACTCCCGTTTACCCGAATTCGAGCCCGGATAATCGCGCCTGTAACTCCCTCACTCCCTTCCACTGTCCATCGCGCCGTCCATCGGTGGATTCGGGCTTAAACGCGGTTGACTAGGACGACAATGACCGGTCGGGGATTAAGGTGGGTCCTGAATAGGAGTCGCGACTGACAATTTTGGCGACCGCATTGGCCCCACGGTGCGAGGTGGTTGACCAAATCACCCCCATTGTGGATGCTCTCGAAGACGCGGGCAACCAAACGGAGCGACATTAATCCCCCAATGTGCCCCGGTGGTCTCCAAGCATGCGCCCTCCCTCTGTTGACTTCCCGCAGCCTTGCGGCTTATGTTGGCGATCCGAGCCAAGCTGCTGAAGTGGGCGCTCCGGTACGGCAGGTACGACTGAAATAGTATATATAATTGGTACCTCCGGACGATATTCAACGAGAGAAAGCCATTTGTCTCCACTTTCCAACATTCCTGTCCTAGTGGTCCTGCAAAACCCCGATTTCCGCCTGATGTGGGTGGCTCGGTGGGTTCACGAAATCTCTCGCCGCATGGAACTGCTGGTGCTGGGATACCTCATTTATGAACTGACCAACTCGGCCTTTCAAGTCGGACTGATTTCCGTTTTCCTCAACGGTCCGCGCCCGCCTTTATCGCTGGTAGGAGGAATGCTGGCCGACCGCCTGGACCGATGGAGGATTCTGGCCGGTATCCACGCCTTCTATTTGCTTGTCGCGTCGGGGCTGCTGACGCTCTTGATTCTGGGCCTCATTCATCCCTGGTATGTTTTCCTTGCCATACTCTTGCAGGGCACGGCCAAGGTTTTGGACGACCCAGCCCGGCGGGCGGCGCTTTTCGACCTGGCCGGCGAAGCTCGAATCACCCACGCCATGTCCCTGGAGACCATCACCAACAACATAGGCAAGATTGTGGGCCCGTTGGCCGGCGGGCTGTTGATTGCCTTTTACGGTTACACCGGGGCTTTCATAGTAGTCGTGACCATGGACCTGATAGCGGCCTGCCTGATGTTCAAGATACGGCTGCCGAAAGCGGCGTTGGTGGTGGGCAGGGACAGGGTGTTCGCGCAGGGAATCAAGTCAGGCATCGGGCATTCCTTCTCAAGCAAGTTTGTGCTGGGGGTGCTTTGCATATCGTTGGTGATGAATGGCATGGTGCTGCCACTGCAATACTTCATACCGGTCATCGCCACCGATTTATTGAAGGTGGGGCCCGCGCTGGGGGGCGTAATAGGCTCGGCGGAAGGTGTTGGCACGCTCATGGGGGCGATATTCATAGCTACTCGTCGCAACTACACCTTTCACGGACGGTACTACGTGATAGGGGCCATGATTGTGGCGGTGTGCGTAGCTGCAGTGGCTTGGTCGCCCTGGTTCCTGATTTCCTTCCTGTTGCTCTTCAGCGCCGGTATTGGTCAATCAGGATTCAGCACCATGCAGAGCACCATCCTGCTGCTTGCGTCACCGGCTGAAATGCGAGGGCGGATAATGGGGTCCCAGGGGTTGGTCAGCGGCCTAGGCCACTTGATCGGCGGGGTGGAAATCGGGGTCATAGCCCAGGCATTCGGCATCTCATTGGCCATAGGTATTAACGCCGGCGCAGGCCTGCTCTTGATGCTGCCGGTGGCCTTGTTGACGCCGCTAGTGTGGCGGCCGGTAGATGCGTACCACAGCACATCCAGCGTTGACGCCGCTACAGCGGGTCTCAGGACTGACCAGCGGCCCGGCCAAGCAGGTTAGGACCGCGGACTCCGGGATAGCAGACACGACTCAACTCATGTCTTGCACGACTACTAAACCAAAGCCAAAGTGGGATGTGCATTTGCCGGACGCCGGGAATCGGGCCGGGAGTCTCGCAGGAGCGCCTCGGCCCTTGATTGCAGGACTGTCTGGCCAAGTTGCCGCTCGGTCAGGGCAGCGCGGGTACTGAAGACGGACCCCTCCGTTAGCCGTTGGTCAACGGGTCGTTGCCCCAGGTGAACAAGGGCTCCGATCCTCCCTCCTTGACCAAGAACACCTCCTCGATCCAGCAGCGTTCTCTCTCATCGCCCGGACACAGAAGGTGAGCGGCTATCACCATGTCCTCTTCCAACATCCAGTTGGGATCGGAGCCGTCCTCCACCAAAGCCAGCACATCCGCATGACTCAGCCCCAGGCCATGGAAGTAGGTCAGCACCGACTCGTGTTGCGGCACTCCCAACCGCTGAAACGTTCGTCGGCTTTTTTCCTGCAGGGCACCAATCCGGACTCCGGGGCGCATTGCATCGTGAATCTCGTTCATCGCTTCGGCGGTAGCCCGGCCGATGCGGCGGGCCATGTCCGAGCCGTAATCCTCCACGACCCAGGTCTTGCCGCCGTCCCAGCAGTACTGGTTCTTGGTCCCATGGCAGTCGAACATGATGTTGGTACCTGGCCGGACCACAAAGTCCTCGGAGTCCACACGCAGTCGCACGGCGGGGTCGCCGTCCAGCGGGTTGGCGAAAAAGACTCCGCCCGGGTCGTAGACCCATCCGCCCAGTGCCGAGACCTCCGCGTGATAGGTATCCACCAGCTCCTTCCAGAGCATACCTCGACTCCAAGACTGCACTGTCCGTTCTATGGCAACCTGGTTCACCCGGGTGGCTTCCCGCAGCCATTCGATTTCCTGGGCGCTCTTCCTCTCTCGAATTAACATCATCAAGTCGTATGCGTCAAAAACGTCCGCCAGGGAGCCTGTAACCTTGGCGCCCACTCTCAGGTCATCGTAGCCGATGCGTCCGTGGGTGAGGCCCAGGTCCTGCACAGCATCACGGATCCCCTCGGTGAAGCTACCAGCGAGACGGTCACCAGCGTTCTTGACCCAGCCGGAGTCCTGCCGGGAGGCCGGCATAAACCGGAAAAACTCAGACCGGTCGGTGGATGCGCCCACCGGAAGGAGGACGCTTCGGTGGGGACGGATATCCTCGATCCATATGGGCTCATACAGGAAAGGTGATACAAATATGTCAGGCCCAATCAGGATGGGGTGTTGCAAGTCATGCCGCGAGATAACGACAGCGACTCCCGGTGGCTCGTCGGCTTTGGGCGCTGTGGGGTTGTGCCCCGAAAGGTAGGTCACGTTCAGGGGCGTGGTAATCACCAGGCCGTCTACGCCACGGGCTCCCATCGCCCCAGCTAAACGTTCAGGATCGAATACAGGAGCCGGAGTTCCGTTCATGCCACTGGCCACGATCAACTCCCTCTACGGTGGACTTGAGCCGTTCCCTATCGTGGATGCTCCCCGCGCCTCGCGACCCGGACCTGGGTCCCGGAGGGGGAATTGTAACCTCTTGATGGTCGGTGCGACAGGAAGAAACGACCGGTCGACAGGGTGGCCGGACGGTCTGGAAGGCCAAGTTGCCGCCGTTAAGCCTGGTCTGTACGCGCGGGCGCGGGGCGAACTCACTTCTTCCCCGGCGCCGCCTACGATTGACGTAGAGGTCTATACCCGCCAGTGGAGAGCACGGGCGGTCGCGAACATCCTTGGTATGAATCGTGATCTGATGCTGGTCAGGGCCATGGCGGTCCTGGCAGGGCCCGCAGCTAATGGTCTTGTGACCGCTGTGGGCCACCTGTCCTCGGCATTGTCCGGAGGCGACTGCAGTACCAAGTAGTCAGTGCTGGGTTCTAACTCCCGATATTCTCCAATCCGCGGGGCGCTATCTGGAAAGGCGGCGGGAGGTTTGGAATGGGCACCTCGATGACAACCGGGAGATTGGCCCTCAGGGCGTCACGGAGAGCGTCCCCCAGGCCCTCGTGGCTGTCCAACCTGACGCCCACGGCACCGTATACCTCGGCCAGTTGGGCGAAGTCAGGGTTGTGGAGCCGGGTACCGATGACCCTGCCGCCGAAACGCTGTTGCTGGTCGTGGTGCGACGCCCCCAGCATCTCGTTATTGAACACCAGAGTCACCACATTTATCCCTTCCTGGACAGCGGTGGCCAGTTCACTGGAGGCGTACCCGAACCCGCCATCCCCCGTTGTGGCAACGACCTGCCTGCCGGGGTTGCCGACTTTGGCGCCCAGGGCCGTGGGGAAGGCATACCCCAAGGTGGCGAAGTAGGAGGATGTGAGGTAGGAACGCGGGGCCAGCACCGGGTAGGCCAGATGACTCCAGTAACCGATGTCAGTGGTCCCGGCGACCATGATTGCGTCGTCGTCCAGTTCGTGGCGTATCGTCTCGATGATCTCCACCTGGAGAGGGGCCATCTCCCGGATTTCCAGATCGGCCTGTTGGCGAATGGCCGTGGTCTCGGTCTCGGTCCACTGGCTGGCCCGTGTCCTGCCTCCCAATTCCGCCAGCAACGCCTGTACCCCCAGGCGAGCATCGGCGGCGATTCCCACTGTGGCGGGGATATTGCGGCCAAGTTCCTCGGGATCGGCGTCGATCTGGACAACCTTCTGATGCGGCTGGATTCCCCAGGGCACGTTGGGCGTGAACATCATCCGACTGCCGACGGCCAAGATGACGTCGGCCTGCGGGAGGGCGATATGGCCGGGCCCGTGGGCGTAGTAGAAACTGCCCAAGGACAGCGGACTGTTTTCAGGGATTGCGCCCTTACCCTCTGGCGTGGTTATGACCGGGGAGTTCAGGGCCTCGGCTAGATCCATAAGCTCGGAGGAGACGGCAGCGTCCCTTGTGCCGCCGCCCGCCCAGATCAGGGGGCGGCTGGCCCCTGCAAGCAGCTGGGCTGCCTCCCTGATCAGGGCGGGCTCGGGCTGCTGCCTGCCTGGACCTTCAGGTTCCGGAAGTTCGGTTTCATCAGTCATTGGGAGAACGTCCCAGGGGATCTCTATCTCCACCGGCCTGGGCCGGCCAGAGGACATCTCGCGGAAAGCGTTCCGGACCATTCCCGGGATTTCATTCACCTTGTCTGACCGCCCGCACCACTTGGTCAGGTGTTTGAAGACGTCCAACTGCTCGCCGATCTCGTGGAGCGCGCCCCGGTTCTGGCCGAGGTTATAGCTCTCTATCTGCCCCGACACCAGCAGAACCGGGGATGATGTGGCATAGGCGGTGCCGAGTCCCGCCGTTGCGTTGAGGGCCCCAGGGCCAGGCACCACCAGCGCAACGGCGGGCTTGCCGGTGGTCCGGGCGTAGCCATCGGCCATGTAGGTGGTCGCCTGCTCGTGCCGGGTCAGGACCATGCGGATGCCGGGCTCGTCGTAAAGGGCATCGAATACGTCCATAATCTGTACGCCGGGAAGCCCGAACACTACCTCGACGCCGTGCCTGGCCAAGGAACGCACCAGCGCCTGTGCTCCGCTCATCACGGGCATTGCTCACCTCCCGTCGTGCTACTCTTTCGGATACCCGAGGATTTTACCACCGCCTTCTCGCGTCCACCGGATGGGAAAAATAGGTGGCATGGACAACATTGGCGTGGGGAGGGCTGGTTTCCATCAGCCGGACGAGACAGGGGCACGAACATTTCTCTGGTCCGGCAGCGGTGCTCGCGAACGCATTCCTTGACGATGGTGTACCCAGCGAGGAAGTCATACTCGTCTTTGAGCCTTTTGAAGATGTGCTTTGCGGCGAGGCGCAGCTTTCCGGGAAGCTTGAGATCCTCCTCGAGGATGCGGTCGATGACCCCGGTCTCCCTACCGCCGTGGCGACGGCCCCAAGTGCGAACCCGCATCCACCAGGATAGTCTCACCGGTAACGTGTTCCGCACCCTCCAGTAGCCACACCACTGGGTCCGCCACCATCTCGGTGGTGCCGGCTGACTTAAGCGGGGCAGATTCTGCGTACCGGTCTATGAATGCCTCGTAGCCGTCGCCGAGGCCGTCCCGCCACCACCGCGTCTGCATCACGCCCGGACACACCGCGTTGACCCGTATCTCCGGCGCGAGGGCGCGCGCCAGCGAATACGTCATCACGTTCAGCGCCGCCTTGGACGCGGCGTAGGCGATGGAACTGCCCGAGCCGCTGAACCCGGAGCCGGACGACACGTTGACGATGGCCCCTTTGCCTTGTTCCTGCATGGCCGGCGTAACCGCCCGCGCCATCTGGAACGCGCCCACCACGTTGACATCAAGGACGCGCCGGAAGTCCTCCGAAGCCAGCCCCTCGAGGTTGTGGTGCGGCACGATTACCGATGTGGCAGCGTTGTTCACCAGCCCGTCAATGCGGCCCCACTGATCCAGCGCGGCCGCTGCCATCCGTCGGCAGTCCTCATCCACCGACACGTCGGCCTGGCACAGGATGGCTTCGCCGCCTGCCGCGCGGCACGCCTCCGCCGATGCTTTGGCCTCAGCCTCGCTCCTGGTGTAGTTGATAACCACACGGCCGCCTTTTGCAGCGAGTTGCCGAGCCACCTCCGCTCCCAACCCCGTCGCCGAACCCGTGATTATGAATACGCCACCTTGAATTTCCATGATCGTTCCCCAACTGTAATAGCAATCTGCAGATTATAGCGGACGTCCCGTCACCGTCCACTGTTGTAAACGGTGGAGCTGTCAATGGCGCCGAGAAGACTGACCACTGTGGCGGAGTAACTGTGTACTACTTATGACATGGTAACTGGCGGCAGTATTTCAGGCAGAGTGGCGACGTTATAGGAGCGGGGAGAAAAGGCGTCGAGGGTGCGGACTATTCTTCGTCGCAGCCGTCCAGATCCTGGAAATGAACGGCAAAAACTACAGGCTGAGGCGCAGCCGGGGTAACCTCGCGTTCCAAGATTCAAAAGAACCTGAGACGCATAGCTTTCACAGCATAGACGATCTGCCTCACCCGCAACGTCAGTTACTACAGTCGTGAGAACGGGCATTTCTCCTGAACAATTGGAGAGGACACTTGTGCTGACCAATGGCCCCAAGTGCGACACTTTCTCGCCGCCGTTTACAACCTGCCGAAATTGCACGAAAAACGACCGGCGGCACAAAGTATGGCTCGCCGTCGCGGAAGAGCAACTGAGCAAGGCACTCGGGAACCACAGCGTACCCCAAAAGGCAATCGAACACATAACCAAAGACCGGTACGGCTCGTTTCTCCGGGCAGATAAACTGAGGCGAGTGAACCAGAACTCCATGAGGCTAGCCCAATTGGGATTCCGTCAACAAGATAGCCGACCGACACTCTTTGTATGTATGAGCTAATTCGTTGACGGAAGTTCCAGCGTTTCCAAAGGTGGTTTGCCATTGAGGGCCTGATGGGGACGGGCTGTGTTGTAGTAGAGGAGGTATTGTTGGAGTTAGTCCTCTAGTTCCTCCACCGACTCGAAGGTGCTCCCCTCCAGCAGGTCCTCATTGAGGGTGCGCCTGCTCTTCCACTTGGGGCTGCGCTTTTGGGCAGCAGCGCCTGATCGCTCCTATCCTGCGGGAACCGGTGGTAGTACTTGTCGAAGGTCTGCCGGTTGGAGCCGTGAAAGCGGTAGAAATCCTCGCGGAACCGGAACTGGGGGGTGCCTGCCCGCCTTGACCAGCTCAAATTCCCGCATCAGGAACCGCCACCGCTGGATATAGTTGCGCTCTATAGTGGAATCCCTGCTGTTGTTTCGCATCCTCGCCTCCAGATCGGTACATCTACTTTTACCAATCTGTCAACGAATTACCTGGCATCTACAATCCGGAAAGGATACTCCCCCTAAAACTCACCTCAACCCCCTCCACCGGCACCGGTGTGTTGAAAGCACAGAGCAGTCAACACGACTAATGAAAGCAGCAGAGCAAGGCAGTACGAACCGGTGACCCTGCAGTACACAAGGATAGTGCCTAACCTGAGATTCAAGCAGTTCCCGCAAGCTATGCCGGGTTCCGGCCTTGCCCTCGAAGGGATAGGCGCAGTTTGACCCAGGAGCGGAATAGTCAGGTCAGTTCGAGTCCCTAGAAACGAAATAGCACCGACCCTGACCGGCGACTGCGGGATTCAGGGTCGCGCCATGCCGTCATTCACAACCAGCAGTTCCGCCAATTCCCGCACGTCGTCCATCTCGTCCAGGGCATCGATGGCCGCGATGATCTGATCCTGGCGATTTCCGGATATGACAAGCGCGGCTAATTCCTCGAACTTGTCCTTCATCTCCCGCCAGGTGAGTGCATTCTGATAGTCGCCCTTGGGATAACCCGTGTAGCTGCGCAGCACACGTCCGTCGGTGGTTGCGACCTCGGCCCACGCAGGCCACTGACTCGGGTACAGAGCGTCGAGATCCGGGTCAGTCACGCAATGTACGCGGGACATCATTTTACTCACTTCGGGACGCTGGGCCACCGCGACCGTGTGTTCGCCCAGGGACGCCCGCCCGTACAACAGGGCAACAGCGCCGCCGAAGGGCATGCTGAACTGCATGTCCACTACCGACCGGGGGTTGCGTTTGTCCTCTTCGGGAGCGGCGATGGTGTTGAATCCCGCGCTCAAGACGCCAATGGTCACGGTCTCTACGTCATCGGGCTGCAGGGCGTGCGTCTGCCGCAGATCGAGCAGGCAATCTATGGGGCCCTGGCTGTACCGGCAACAGGAATGGGGCTTGATTCCCATCCGGGTGATCTGGAATTCGTCCCCCAAACCCTGGAGCACCAGCTCCGGGTCTGGATCGCCGGAGTAGCCCTGGAGAAACCCGAAACGGCCCTCAATCACAGTTGCCGGCGCGAGAAAGCCAGCTCGAGCGAGCAACGACGCCCATATCCCACTGTTCGAGGCCCAGCCCGGGTGCAGTCGCTTGGTCCACGTCCCTTCCGTCAGGAATTCCAGGCCTCCGGCGGCCTGGCTACCCGAGACACCCAGTGCTGCGGTGGTCGATTCGGCGCTCAGGTTCAGGCACCGGGAGGCCACTGCCGACGCGCCAAAGGCTCCGCAGGTGGCGGTTGGGTGGAATCCCCTCTTGTAGTGTTCGGCAGGCTTCAGGGCCATTCCGAGGCGCATCATGACTTCATACCCGGCCACAACCGAGGCGATGAAATTCCTGCCATCCAACCGGGTCACATCTGCCATGGCCAGGGCTGTCGGAAAGGCTATGACGCCGCCGTGAATTGAAGAGTCATTGTGGATGTCGTCAAGCTCCAAGCTGTGGAAGGCCGTTCCGTTGGCCATGGCCGCGTACTCCGGAAGTGCCCTCTTCCCGGTGCCGATGATTACGGAGGGGCCGGGCCGGTTGACGCTCTCGATGGCCTGTACCACCGTGCGGGCGGACTCGGTGGTGGACCCGTTCAGGGTGACGCCCGCAAAGTCCAGGCACAGATATTTCGCCCAGTCCACCACCTCGGGCGAGAGATCTTCGTAGGTCAGGCCTGAGCAGAACCTCCCTAGTACTACAACGACGCTTTGCAAGAAAGGGGCTTTGAACCCCTATTCATGGCGACCTGCCCACACGCTTGACAGCTTTATTGTCGTACCTTCCTCGAAGCGAATTCAGGTCAAAATCACACGAATTTGAGAAAACGTCGTTGTAGTACTAGGGTTGCGGCCAGGGTTTCACTATTTCCATTGTCCATGGTTGCTTACTCCATCCCATTCAGGAAGAACATCAGGGAAATGGCCCCTTACTGTGCAGCCTTGGCGGCCTCACATCTTGTACCGCCTCGAAGGAAGTACAGAGGAAGGGCGTTGGATTACGCAAAGAATATTACTTTAAGCGGAGGTCATCAAGGATTCCATGCACTGCGTCCGTGCTGCTCGGTGAGCACCACGATAGGCAGACGGACCAATGTCTCGATGATCTGGACAGGCGCTCGGATGGATGTACTGGCCGACCTGCCTTCACGAGACTTGCGGATACAGTTTCCACACTTTCCGATATAGGTATGGTCTGACGCACAGCCGTCGCCTGACCGCGGGCTAGGGCGAGGCGGAGCAGTCGTACTCGGTCATTGCGTACCACTTGAATCTTAGTTGACACTCCGCTCCCGCAAGGGCACCATCGCGGTTGGAAGCCACGCCGCCATGGTCGAGTTTAATCCCGATGCGGTGACCAGCGTCCAGACCCGTTACTTATACGAGACCACATCCGGCACGAATGTGTAAAAGTCAAAGAGGTGTCCGAGGTTGTAATGGCCAACGGGCGTGTGCTTATCAAGAATGGAAAGCACACCGGTATTTCCACAACTGGGTGCTTCCACAGGCGCAGCTCGCAATGAGCCGGCGCAGCGGCTGTCCAATCGGGGGGAAACCTCGAAGGCACCTGGATGGTTCGCCTAGACAATCTGCATTTCCGTGAGAAGACGGAATGGGAACTCCTAGCCGGCACCGCCGGATGGGTTAACCCAAATGGGACAAAATAACGATAGTGGCAATCGATCGAGAGTTAGGAAGAGTTGCAGGAAGAACGGGAATTGGACGAACAGGAAATAAGGAGGCGCGTCTCCAGCTACCATCAGGAATACGTTTCAATGATGCTCAGGTGGGTGGGTATCGACGATGACTGTGCTGCCTACCTCAGCGATTATAGAAACGTCTTAGCAGCCCGTCCGGGGATTAGCTGGAGACCACCTGCGTGGGAGGGTGTGGATTCGTGAATACCGAGAGGGTCCGTGGGAACTTGCCGACAGTGCGCCGGGGAGACCTGCGGTTACTGCCTCGTGCCTTGCTTGGTCGCCCGTCCCCGAAGCGGAACAGCTTCAGCAGGTTGTGGCCGACACAGATCAGCAGCCATTCCTGGAGCGCCGCCGGCAGCAGCAACTATTGCCCGGGGTCGTAGGGACGGAAGGTCTTGCTCATTGGCGTATTACCATGCCGGAGGTTTCTCCCAGCATAACCTCACCACCGTATCATCGGCGTTTCTCGGACGGACTGCTAGCTGGATATTTTTGCTGGCCTTCGACACCTCAGTGGCCCATTATCTTGGGCTAGTTGAAAAAGTGGGGTTTGACGGAGGGACAGGGTGCCACAATAGGGCCGCGACGTTCATCAAGGCCGCGACGCTCATCATCAGGAATCCAGTGGACCAGGACCGTGGAGCCCCGTCCGGGTTGGTCGGCTCCCCGCAGGCGGTTGGGGTTGCCGGGTCTCCGTGAATCGCTGCCCTGGGTTTCAATGGGGCCGTAGGTCCGGTGCCTTGGCGCACCGTCGCATGGCCTTGAGCACGATGTGGGCCAGAGCGGCCATATATCCCTCGCAGTCGACTCTCCACAATCCTCACGCCGAGACCTGGCCCAGCCCAGTCTGTCCAGAGATGCAAAGGTTCCCTTAGAGGCGATACGGCGGCCCTTCTGCTCCCGGCGATACGCGGCGGTCTGGTTCCGTTCCTTGGCTCTCAGGTGTAGCGGGTGATACGTGGTCAGGCCGATGTACTGGCGTTACTGTCCAGGAGGGACGCAATCCGCCTTGACCGGGCATGCCCGGCAGTCCTTCTGGCGGGCCACGTATTGATCAACGCCGTCCCGGTTGTGAAACCTGCCCCGGTTCAGGATCTTGCCCTGCGGACCCGCCAGATGATGACCCCGGTAGTCGAAGCCGCCGGTGGAATCCATGTTGGATTCCTGCAGGGGATGGATGGGAACGGAAGCCGTTATATTCCGGTGCTTGAGGAGTTGCCGCAGCTCACCCGCGTTGTAGCCTATGTCTCCCGCTAGCGACACCGGTTGGAGCGGTAGCCGTTCCTGCAGCTGCGTAACTGCCTTCCATTCCCCTGTGGATGCATTGGTGATCCTCCAGGCCAGGATGAAACCGCCCCGGTCTGCGATGACACTATCCTGGTAATTCAAACTGGTAATTCAAACCTGAGGGCCCGCCGGGTCTGGTGATGCGCCAACGGGCGTCGGTATCCAGCGGGCTCAGCGGCAGCCGGCCCTTGGCGTCCTGGAAGTACCGTACCTCCTCATGCTCAACCCCTTCGTCGTCGACCGTTGAGCGAGCCATAACAAACAGCTCCTTTGTCTCGATGGTCTGCTCCTTGAACTCCTCCACGGTCATGCCACTGCGGGAGAGGCCGTAGCTGTTGACGTTGGACTTGACCATGCTGGAATCAACGTACAGCTCTGGCGACAAAAGCCCCATCCGCAGCAACTCCTGATTCAGGCCTTCAAAGACTTCCGGGAAGCCTTCCCGTCCGATGCGGTTGATGAAGTGGGTGATGGTGGAATGGTCGAACACCGGGTCGTCGATGGTGAAGAAGCAAAACCAGCGATATGCAATGTTCTCGGAGATGGCAGAACACAATCTGCGGAAGGAGGCGATGTTGTAAAGCGAGCAGATGAGGAGCGCCCGCACCATTGTCTCGGGATGAATGGCGGGCCGGCCGAAATCAGGGCAATACCGGTGTTCCAAGGGAGCCACCAGCTTGGCGAAATCCAATTGCTCATCGATCTGGATCAGAAGATGGTTGGGATCAATGAGTCCCGCAGCCGCTTGCTGGTGAACTGGAAGAAGGTGGAGTCCCTGCGGCAGCGATCCAGCGGCTAGAGCATCCCCATTCCTCACAAATGATGGACTGTTCGCCCATTTTGGCCCAAGAGTCGCCTGGCCCTACTCTTATGCCGACTCTTTCAACAAGCCCATCTCGGCGCCGTTGACACTCCAACTACCCTGTTCGGAACCTGCTGGTCGGCCGATATGGAGAATGCCGGTTTATAATTGGAGAAATCCCAGAACGTCCTATCCTCAGCGGAATCAGTTAAAACTGGGAAATCCTATGTTAGAAGACGAAGCATTCAAGGAGGGCCCATGAAATATGACGTTGTTATCGTCGGTGGGGGAGCGGCTGGATCGGTGTTGGCCAGCAGATTGGCTGAAAACGTGAATACTTCCGTTCTGTTGCTGGAAGCCGGGCCAGATTACCCTGATCCAGCCTATCTTCCGGACGAGATAAAGTTCGGCCACACAAGTTTTGCAGAATCCCCAGACTCGGAACATAACTGGGCCCTGCGGGGAACGATCACCGAGGAGCAAGGGGAGATCCACGTGGCGCAGGGTAAGGTGATCGGAGGCGGGTCGTCCATCAACGGTCAGGCAATGCAAAGGGGGTTACCTGAGGATTTTGACTCCTGGTCTGGTATGGGCAACGATGAATGGTCTTATGACAAGGTACTGCCTTTCTTCAGAAAATCTGAGCACGATCTCGACATTCGGGATGATTTTCATGGAACCGACGGACCGATGCCAGTAAGGCGTCGTCAATCCGGGCCCTGGACAGACATCCAAAAGGCCTTCCACGCAGCCTGTTTGGAGGCGGGTTATGGGACAGTCGAGGATACCAATGGCCCGAACCCCTCGGGGGTTGGCGTCTGGCCCTCGAACAATCTTGACGGCTGGAGGATGAGCGCTGCCATCACTCACCTAAATCCCATGCGCCACCGTCTCAACCTTACGGTGAGGGGAGGAGTTTTCGTAAGGAAGGTAGTGATCAAGGATCTAAAGGCCGTCGGTGTGGAAGTAGAAAGCGGAGGCGAGATTTTCAACGTTGAAGCAGACCGGGTTGTGTTGAGCGCTGGGGCTCTCAAGTCGCCCCACCTGCTCATGCTATCGGGAATCGGCCCCAATGACCAACTTCAGCAATTTGGGATACCTCTCGTTCATGAGCTTCCCGGAGTGGGACAGAACCTATTTAACCACCTGAGCGCCCAGATTACCTTTAAAGTCAAAGACGGAATGACCCTGGCTGCTGATACCGACGCGGCGCGCTTTTGTTTACACTACACCTCCCACGGGTCCAGCGAAGCCCATGATATGTTGCTGAGGACCACCCCAATGGTTGATGAACGGCCGGAGCGCGTCCCCGGTCTCCGGACCAAGTTCCTGAACGGTGAAGTTCCCCCGGACCGGGTGGCGCGAATCTCGTGCACGCTCGGGCTACCCGACGGCTCGGGATACGTCAGGCTTGCGTCTGCCGATCCCTCAGTACAGCCGGCCTTTAACTATCGCTATCTTCAGCATCCAAACGACATTCGTCGGGTGCGGGAAGGCGTGCGAATGGCGATTGGATTCCTTGAATCCGATGCGTATAAAGACGTGGCCGATTACCGGCTCCACCCAACGGATGACATTCTGGCCGACGACGACGCTTTGGACCTCTATATACGCCAAACCGTTGGAACAGCCAGGCATGTGTCCGGCACGTGCAAGATGGGTCCGGATTCAGACCCAATGGCGGTTGTTGATCAATACTGCAGCGTCAAGGGAGTAAAGGGGTTGTCGGTGGTCGACGCGTCGGTGATGCCGCGGGTTACCAGGTCAGGTGGTAGCCATGCAACGGTTGTCATGATAGGGGAACGTGCCGCCGACTGGATTGCGCCGGCTTAACCCCGCCTTACCGCTTTCTGAAATCTACGGTCAAAGACGGACGGTTCGTAACGACTGCTTCATCATGTCAAGCTTGGCCGTCGCTTCCCAGATAGTCGGCCATGGCAAGAACGCCGGGAATCGAGTCACTGGGATGACCACCCGCACCAAAATCGTTGTAGTCCAGATACCGCACCATCACTGGATTGGCAAAACCAGCCATATCCGGTGAGCTGTTATCCTTGGCGCCCAATATGCGGAATTGCCAAGTGCTCGTGACGGCTCTGGCCAGCTGAGTAGCAATCTTAGCTGGCTGGAAGTCTGGCCGGAAACCTCGATTCCCCCAGGTCGGCGTTTTTTTAACGTCGATTATCGAAGGCATAGTGGGTGTTGCAACGTATTACATGCACCACCATGTTCTATGTGAGCGGATTCTTCTTTCCCCTGGACCAGGTGCCGCACACAGTCAAGATGCTCTCCTGGGCATTGCCCTGACCCACGCCTCGGCCCTGACGAGGGGACCTGGTATCGGGCGACCTCACGTGGTCAATGGTGCTGTGGGAGCTCCAACTATTGGCTATTTCGGTTGTGGCCCTCTGCGTGGCGTCCTTCTTCATGTACCGCCGCCTCATCAAGTGGCTGCCAGCTTCGTGGCCACCTGCTTGTAGTCTTCCAGTCTGGGGAGCAGCAGTGGCAGGTCGACACCAACTCTGCGATATTCTTCGATCCGTTCCTTGCACCGCTCAGGCGGACCGACGACGTAGAACGAGTCCACCATGTCGTCGCTTATGAGGCTGACCGCGTCCCGCCCACCGTCCTGTTTCACCGACTCCCGGAGCGCGGGCAGTATGGACGGATCATAGCCACCCTTCTCCAGCAGAATCTCACCGACGTGGGGTTCGTCCAGCAGCCGCACTACCCGCGACTTGAGGCTTTCCAACATGCCCGCGAGGTCATCGGTCGGGCGCACCACTAACATACAAGCGATGTCCACGTCGGCAGGGTCACGCCCCGCCTCACGTGCGGCCCTCCGCACTTCGTCCACGGCGTAGCTGATGTAGGTTGTGGGAGTATAGGCGTTTAGCAGCACGCCATCTGCGACCGCGCCCGCCAGCCGCAGCGCCCTGGGACCTATCGCCGCGAGATAGATTGGGAGCCGATCTTGTAGAGGCAAGGTCGCAAGCCCCACGTTGGCCAGCTTGAATTGGCCTCCTTCGGAAGTTACAGGACTGCCCGACAGCAGGGCGCGCACGGTCTCAACCGTCTCTTTGAGGCTGGCACGGGGGTCGCGGTACGGTATCCCCATCCGGTAGTGGACCACCCAACTGTCGCTCCTGCCAAGGCCAAGCAAGAACCTCCCCCCGGAGATGCGGTCGAGGGTGGCCGCCGACATTGCGGTCAGCGCCGGATTTCGCGTAAAGGGGTTGACCACTCCCACGCCCAGCTTAATATCATGGGTCACGGCGGCCAGAAATCCCAGCATGGAGAAGGTCTCCTCGTGGAAATACCGCTCAGTGACCCACAAGGACTCGTAGCCGCAGCGTTCGGCAGTCTCGGCATACTCCTTGAGCTCCCTGCCGCTGTCTATGCCGTGGTAGAGCACGATCCCTTGCCTGGCCATAGCCTCGCCTCCCTTCTCCTATCCTCCGCCGCCGGAGTCGAACTGGAGCAGGATGCCGTCGGGGTCGTAAACGTAGAAGCTGGTCAACTCTCCCCGGGCATTGAGCCGGGACTCCAGCGGTCCGGCGAACTCTACGCCCTTAGAGGCCAGGTCGTCAGCCAGGCCCTTCAGGTCGGAGACCGAGATCGAAAAATGGCTGAGGCCGATCTGGTCCAGCTTGATGGGGTCCCCGTCGGCGTCTTCGCCGGGGTGGGTCGTCATGGTAATGGTGGGGCAGTTTTCACCCTCGCCGATGACCAAACGCACCTGGCGGCGCGTCTGCCGTGAGTGCTTATACACGTGGGGGAGGCCGCCTGTAGTGGTGTCTTGAATCCGGTCGTACCCCACAGTCATACCCAGGATATCCCGGTAGAAGCCCAATGACCGGTCGATGTCAGCCACGCAAATGGCGATGTGGGAGACTCCGGTTGCGTCCATGCCTACTTCACCTCCGTCTTTGTTGATAGCCAGTAGTCCAGCCGTTGCCAGGCACGGCGATTCCGGCGACTTTCATCTGGATGCGGTACAGGGAACCGAAGGTTGTGACGAACAAGGTCTTCCAGTCATCCCCGCCCCACCCCACGTTGGTCGTCTGCGCCCCGGTGTGGATTGTCCCCAGATGGTTGCCCGCCGGGTCTATGATCCACACGCCGCCGGGCCCGCTGCTGTAGACGTTGCCTTCGACGTCCACCTTCATTCCGTCGGGGCCATAAGGGGTGATGGGGACGGGCGGCATAAGCTGGCAGAACAACCGGTCGCTGGCCAGGTTCAACATCCCGTTTGGGTTCACGTCGAACGCCCTGATCCTTCCGCCGCGATAGTCGGCGATGTAGAGGATGCTTTCGTCAGGCGAGAAAACCAGGCCGTTTGGAAAGGCAAAGTCCGACACCAATAGCGAAATCGTACCCAGGTCCGCAGACACTCGGTAGACGCCGGAGTATGTCAGCGGAAATCCGGGGTCCGGCGCTCCGGGGTTAGTAAAGTAGATGCTGCCGTCCGACGACCTTACCACTACGTCGTTGGGCCGGTTCAATGGCATGCCCTGGTAGCTGTTGGCCACCACCGTGATGCTACCGTCCGGCTCCATCCGCGTCACCCTCCCGGCGCCGCCTTCACAGAGAATCATCCTGCCCTGGAGGTCCCTAGTCAGTCCGTTGGCGTTGTTGGTCGATTCCTGCAACAGGGTGATGCCGCTGCCGGGAGTCCACTGCCATCGTTTGCTGCCCCTTACTTCGCTAAAAATAAGGTGCCCTGCTTCGTGCCACCAGAGGGGCCCTTCGGCAACCTCGTAGCCGATGCCCAGCTCCTCCAATTCCTGGTCGGCTGATACCAACCTGTCCAACTCCGGTGATAGCCGTTCGATTGGCACGGACAACCTCCTCGTCTGATTCGATGCGGTCAGTCGCTCTTGAATCAGTCCAGAACCCGCGGCTATTGGGCCGTTAGCCCGCCGTCGATTACCAACTCGCTTCCCGTCATGAAGGACGACTCGTCGCTGGCCAGGAACAAGACCCCGTAGGCAACGTCTTCCGGCACTCCCAGCCTGCCGATGGGGTGCCGGGCCAGGTTCATCTCCCGTCCTTCTTCGTCGGCCAGCATGGGCTCGGTCATGGCGGTGATGATGACACCGGGATGCACGGAGTTGGCGCGTATACCTTCCCTGGCGTACTGAATGGCAGTCGCCTTCGTGAACAGACGAACAGCTCCTTTTGACGCGCCGTAGGCTGAGGTGGTCCCGCCGACCAGTCCAGCCACCGATGAGATGTTAATGATAGAGCCGCCACCCGCCTTGCGCATCTCAGGGATGGCCGCTTTGGTGCCCAGGAACACTCCCTTGGCGTTCACGTCCAGGGTCCGGTCCCATTGGTCCTCGGTCAGAGTCTCGATGAGGACCCGCTCGCCATCCGGCCCGCGAGGGCTGCCGATACCGGCGTTGTTTACCAAAACGTCCAACTTGCCGAAACGGCCAACGGCGGTCTCGACGGCTTGCTGCC
The DNA here is from genome assembly GCA_965262865.1 of Dehalococcoidia bacterium. Lineage (GTDB taxonomy): Bacteria > Chloroflexota > Dehalococcoidia > Lucifugimonadales > UBA3495 > VXOI01. The sequence continues at coordinate 1,180,309 of OZ253565.1, read as the reverse complement.
AGTCTACTTCGCTGGTGACGTCCAGCCGGACGTAAACACACTCGCCGCCGCCCTCGTTGATTTCAGCCTCCACCTGTTGCCCTTCGGCATCTAAACCGAAGCCAAGGTGAAATGCGCAGACGGTGGGAGACAAGCGACGAGGACGAGTCATTCTCCAGATACGTATGAGAGGAATTAACCCGCGCAACCCGGCTGATCATCATCGCCACTTAAATGTACATCCCACCTTGGCTTTAGTTTAGGATGTCTCCGATGACAACTTTGGCCCCCTCCCCGGCAAACATCCTGGCTTCGACTGCGCCCTGTCCTCTCGCGCCTCCGCTGATCAGCGCAACTTTTCCTTCCAGTCTTGGCATGTCTATCCCCCTTGGCATCGGTTGCGTGACGGTCCGCCCGATTCGGGAACGGCTAGGAATAGTCCCATGAGCGGATCCGTTGCGGTGTCACTTTTATGTAAACCGCATCCTTTCGAGGCTCGGTGGGAAGCTCCTGCTCAGGGACACCGCGCAGTTTCGCGGCTTCCCGGGCAAAGTACAGGGCATCGGAGGGCTCGGAATGCACCGTTGCGGTGCCCTGGACCATCAGGCCCTTGATGTCCCCCCTCGATTTGCCGCTCTCCAGTAGCAGGCTCACCTTGGGGTTGTCCAGGATGTTCTTGAGCTTTCTGGTATTGCCCCGGACTCCCATTACGATGTCCTCACCCAGCCGAAAGTAGCCCAGCGGCACGGTGTGGGGATACCCGTCTGGCCCAATGGTGGTCAACGCAATCCAGCCAGGCTTGCTGTCCAGAAATTCGTGGGACTCCTGAAGGGTCAAATTTCGAGGCATCGCCGCCACCTCTCGCGGTAAACCGCTCGTTCAATTAGCGGGTCGGGCTAACAGGGCAGATGTCAGAACGCGCGGGGTGGAAACACACGGCGGTACACGCCGGATGAAGCAGAAGCGTGACCGTAGGTACCCCCGATGTATTCGTGCAGCGCGGCCAGGACGCGCTGGTTTTCCCATGCCTGGGTCTCGGGCACCTCATCGTGTTCGAACTCATACATGGTCAGGTACTTGGGCCAACCTTCGACGGACTGATACCGGCGGACCTGCATACATCCCGGGACCTTCAGGTTGCCCGGCGTCCGCACGTTATCGTAGTAGGAGTTGTACTTACCCTCGATCTCCGGCGGCACGTCCATGCGTCCGATCTGGAGCGCGGGCGCCATTCCACGGCCCAATGTATGCGGGTCGCTTTCGGCGGGATAGACCTGAGTGTATACGTTACGGACCATCCCCCGCGGCCATGAGGGGCGACACTCGCTTCGACCAGTCGGTTTGGTTGGCCCGCTGGCGCAGATATTCATCCCACTGCAGGGCTTCCGCCGATTCGAGTTCGTAAGCGGCCAAGTATCTGGGCCCCCCCGCAGGGATGCATAACGGGCCCCATCTAGGAATCCAGGGTTGCTCAGCCGCTAGGGCAAGTGCTCCTGGTTGTACCAGGCGTTGAAATCGGCTCATGCTCGACAGCCACATCGGTGTAGACCACAATGATAGCGGTACCGTTCTTCTCGACCACGATGCGTACCCCCCAAGGAATACCCCGGCGCAGGCCCATTAAAGCACGGATCACTACTGCCAGACCATCCCGGATTTGCCAAACTCCGGGCGCAGTGTTACTAATCTTCTATACCAGCAATGCAACCCAGTGAACAGGTGAGAAGATATGCCAAGAGCAACCATCAACATTGGAGACGCGGCGGGACAGGCAGCCACTAATGCTACCTGGAAATACGCCATTGGTTTTGTGCCCGGTCAGGAAAACGAGGGGCTGGTAGCAAACGGAGAGGGCAGCCCGTGCAGGTTACCCGGCTACGACGACTCCGGTTGGGAAACGTGCCAGGACCTGTCTGTGGGGATCTCAAGCGGCTTTACCTTCGCCTGGTACCGGACCACCATCACCATCCCGGAGACGGTCAACGGCCGCCCCACCAACGGGATGCGCGTCCAGTTTGAGACCTGCGTCGACGACTACGGCGAAATCTGGATCGACGGCGAATGCAACCGCGACAGGGGTACCGTTCAGGGATTCAACGTTGCTCAACGGGTCCAGGTTTCCGGCGACGCCACCCCCGGCGCTCAACACACGATCGCCATATTGGCGGCCAACGGCCCGCTGGCCGCGCCGTTTGGGACCGTGTTCGTCCGCTTTGCCAACCTTGGCTTCGAGTGGACCGGGTCCTGAGACCGGGGGCTCTCGGTTACCTAACGGCGACCTAGCGGCTCTGGTCCGAGGCCTCCTGCCAGCGGGGGATGTCGGTGGACCTCACCACGGCCGCCGCCCTGGTCCACGAAATAATCAAGGCCCGGGACAAGAGAAGGCTGCTGGATCTGCAGCGGCAACTGTCCCGGCTGAACCTGCCGATCATCAACGAACTGGGCTTTGTCCCACTGTCTCGGACCGGCGCGGAACTGCTCTTCGAGGTCTTCAGCCAGCGCTACGACCGGGGCTCCATCCTGGTCACCACCGACTTGCCATTCGACGAGTGGACCGAGGTCTTCGGCTCGGAGCGGCTGACCTGGGTGCTGCTGGACCGGCTCACCCATCACGCCCACATCCTGGAGATGAGCGGCGACTGCTACAGGCTCAAGCGCAGCAGGGAGACCGCCGCACCGCCGCCACCAGACGAACCGGACGACGCTTAGCTCACACCTGCACTGTCATCTCTCGCTCCCAAACGGTGCCCACTCCACCTGCCATACGGCCCTCGGTCATCACGCCGGTGGTACACGGAAACGGCGGAGGTAAAGTGGACCACGCGGGCGGCTCGGCCTGCCTGATTTATGGCTGTCGATATCAAGGGAATATGTCTGCGTAAGTGTTCAGCAAGAATGCCGCTTTCTGTTCCTCAGCGGTATCCGATGGCGGGGTAGCCGGAGTTGCCCGGGACAGCCGACACGGCTGTCTTTCAGCATGGATGTATTTCCTCACGGTCTCTCTGTGGATGCCCAACTCCCTCGCCATACCTCGAATGGACAACTCTTTACATACCAGCGCAGGGCAACCGCATTTGGGTTTTGGTCGTTCCCGGCACCAACGGTTTGTTTTACTGCCGCTGCGCTACTCTGTGCCGGAAGTCTCCTCTCAGTTCACTTAAGAGACAGAGAGATTCGTTTGCGCTCCAGGTCGACTTCAAGCACGGTCACCCACACCCGCTGCTGAATTTTAACGATGTCCGAGGGGTTGCTGACGAAGCGGTCCGACAGCCTGCTGATGTGAATCAACCCGTCCTGGTGTACACCCAGATCTACAAAGGCGCCAAAACCGGTCACATTGGTTATCACCCCGGGCAGCTTCATGCCTGCCGTCAGGTCCCCGATCTGGTTTATCCCCTGGGCGAAGTGAAAGGGTTCAAATTCCTGGCGTGGATCCCGACCGGGCCGGGCCAGTTCTTCGATAATGTCAGTCAATGTCGGCAGCCCAACGTTATCTCCGATGTAGCGACTGGGGTCAATCCCATGGGCCACAGCAGCATTGCCCACCATCTGCACCAGTGATTGGCCCAGGTCTTGGGCAATGGCATCGACAACCCGGTAGGACTCGGGATGCACTGCACTGGCGTCCAGTGGATGGTCGCCGTCTCTGATGCGTAAGAACCCGGCCGCCTGCTCGAAAGCCTTGGGACCCAGGCGAGGCACTTTCTTCAGCGATTGCCGGGAGGCAAACGGGCCGTTGTCGTTCCGGTACTCCACAATTGCCTTGGCCAAACGAAGTCCAAGGCCAGAGACATACGAGAGCAACTGGCCACTGGCCGTGTTCAGCTCCACGCCCACGCTGTTGACGCAGCTAGCAACCACGTCGTCGAGGCGCTGCCGCAATGCTTTCTGATCGACGTCGTGCTGGTACTGGCCCACACCGATGGACTTGGGGTCTATTTTGACCAATTCGGCCAACGGGTCCATCAGGCGCCGCCCGATTGAAACCGCCCCCCGCACGGTGATGTCCTGTTCGGGGAACTCGGTCCGCGCCGCATCCGAAGCCGAATAGACCGAGGCCCCGCTCTCGTTCACCATCACCACCGCAATCTGAGGGTCCAAATCCAGCTTCCTCAGAAAGGCTTCCGTCTCCCGGCCCGCGGTTCCGTTGCCCACCGCAATGGCTTCCACCTGGTATTGTCGGCAGAGCAGAAGCACCTTACTGGCGGCTTCCTCCTGCCCCCGCGACCCCAATAGCGGATAGACAGTATCCTGGTGCATCAGCCGGCCCTGTCGGTCCAAACAGACCAATTTGCAGCCCGTGCGGAAGCCCGGGTCCAGGGCCAGGATGTTCTTCTGGCCCAAGGCCGGAGCCAACAGCAACTGCCGCAGGTTGTCGGCGAATACCCTGATGGCCGCCTCTTCGGCGCGACGCCTGACCTCCTTGCGGACCTCCGTTTCCATTGACGATTCCAACAGCGGCTTATAACGGTCCTTAATGGCCAGCCGAACCTGCTCAGATGCCTGGGTTGGCCCGCTAACAAAGAGCCTTTCCAGGATCGCTAACGCAGAGGAAACCGGAGGCGTTAGATGCAACGAAAGCAACGCTTCCTTCTCTCCCCTGAACATGGCCAGTGCCCGGTGGGAAGGCACACCCGCAACAGGTTCCTGCCAATGGAAGTAATCCCGGTACTTGGCTGCCGCTTCTTCCTTACCCGAAGCCACCGTCGCCGAAAATACTCCCTCGTCCCAAAACAGCTCCCGAATTGCCCGCCGCGCCGTGGCGTCCTCGCTTACCCATTCGCCGATAATGTCCCTGGCGCCGCTCAGGGCGTCCTGGACATTTTTTACCTCAGTGTCGGGGTTCACGTACTCTGCAGCAGCCAGGCCGACGTCAAAATCTTCCTGGCCCCAAATATACAGAGCCAGGGGAGCCAACCCTTTTTCCCGGGCGATGGCAGCCCGAGTGCGTCGCTTGGGCCTGAAGGGCAAATATACGTCCTCCAGGGCTGCCAAGGATTCAGCAGAGAGAACCGCCCGACCCAGTTCCTCCGTCAGAAGACCCTGCTTTTCCAGGGAAGACAGTATGGCCTCCCGGCGATCCCCGAGTTCCCGAAGCTGCGACAGACGATCCCGAATATTGGAAATCTCCACCTCGTCCAGGGTGGCGGTATTCTCCTTCCTGTAACGGGCGATGAAGGGTACGGTTGCCCCGTCGTCCAGCAAGGCAACGGTGGCCGCAACTTGCCTCCGCTCCAATTGAAGCTCGCGGGCAATTTGGGGAATCAAAAAATTATTCATATTATTCATGGTGGTGGACGGTCCATCGGGTATCGTTAGCTATATTGTGCATGTATGGTCCTGCAGAATCCTTGTTGAAGCAATTTTCTATTGAGCAATGGTTGTTTGGGAATGGTCCTGTGAAAAGGGACACCACCTCTCCCATCAGCAGTTCTGAGCCTCTTGGGTTGAGGCGCATCCAATCTGCCAGGTGATTCTGGACGGTTGCTGGTTCATGCCATTTATCAAAGAGAACCCGTTTTCCCGGCACATCCAGATTTGTGGCCTTAAGAGGACTCCGTTTGATCCGCCCGCGCTGTTTCGCACCCGGCTTTCGTCTTTCCGGAAGGACAAGTCCACCACCCAATGGACCCGATTCTCGATTCCCCAATGGCTTCGAGTTGCTTGGAGAAGTTTCTTGGCGTCCGACTCCAAATGGGATACGTAGTACCGGGATTCCACCGATGATTCCACCGATACTCGCTCTCTTCGTCGCCGTTCTGCCGTCACCATTCCGATGCTCCTCGACCCCGGCCAATACTTTCCGGTATCGACGGAGGACAACTGCTTCGGGTCGTCAATCGTCCAACAACGGCGGGTCTCAATGCGTCCGTGTCTCTTGTCCAGGGTCTGGCAGAAATCGTGCTTCATATCTTCAAATCCGGTCCTCTGTCCGCAGGAAAACAGGTCTTCCACATCCTCCAGCAGCCTCCCTTGGTTTTCCTTGATCGCCAGAGCGTAATCGGCTTCCTGGCTAACAATCTGCCGGGCTATCTTCTTCTGGCAGCCCATGGCGTCAATGGTGACGATGCAACCCGACATGTCCAGCAGGTTGAGCAACGCAGTTATGGCCGTGATTTCATTGGACTTCGCTTCCACCTTGGTTTGACCCAACACCAAGGTGGAAGCGAAGCCCAAGCGCTGACCATGTGAATGGCCTCCTTCCCCGAGTTGCGATCGTGGGAGCGCCGCAAGGTCTTGCCATCCACGGCAATCACCTGGCCCTGGGTCAACCGGTTGACGCTGCTCACACAGTCCATGAAGTAATCCCGGAATTGTTCCGGGTCAATGCGGGCGAACACCCTGGCAAAGGTGTCAGGGCAAGGTACCCCGTTGGGCAGGTCTAGAAATCTCTGGAACCATTCGTACTTGCATTGGACGAACAACTCTACGTCGCTCCAACCCTCAGCGCCCCCGATAACCGCGCGGATGGTCATCGCGATGATGTTCAAGAGTTGATGCCGCTTGCTCTGTTCCCTTCCGGGGTCCTACATATTGCCAAATTGTTCGCCGAAGCTGCCACCTGCATTACTGCTCATCACCACCATCCCTACCATCATATGCTTGCTCACCACTTTAATCTTGGCAGTCACCTTCCTTTTCTGGAGATTGCGTTTGCTCTGCCCTGGCCAGTGCCCCGTCGATAATTGACACCGGAATTGGGCTACACTGGGCTGGCGATTGAGCGGCGCCGGTATCCGGTGTCAGTCCACTCGTGGTTTAATCGCTCCGAGTGGTTTAGTCGGCCCAAAATGAATACAGGTCTGGAGGTAAATCATGCCCGGAACTCCGTTGCCTACAGGGTCATTCACCTCCCCCCAGGTGAAACGGGTCCACTACGGTGAAGGCTGTCTTTCCGGTCTTCCGGCGGCGGTGGATGAGCTGGGCGGCACCAGAGTGTTCATCATCACCGGGCACTCCCTAATGCAGCAGGGAACTATCTTGGGGCGAATTCAAGAGTTGCTTGGCGACCGCTGTGCTGGAGTTTTTGGTGAGACGCGGCAGCACGTTCCCAGAGCCACGGTGTTGGCGGCTACCCGAGCGGCCCAGAGTGCTGATGCAGACCTCCTGATCAGCTTTGGTGGGGGCAGTCCCAACGACACCGCCAAGCTGGTAGCGTTGTGCCTGGCTGAAAACGTCACCGATGAGCGCCAACTTGACCGCTACCGTATCCGGTTCCAGTATCCGGATAAAGTGGAAATACCGGCGGTGCACAACCCGTGCTTACCCCACATTTCGATTTCCACTACCCTGTCAGCCGGCGAGTTCACCAACTTTGCCGGGGCCACCGACGAGGAACGCAAGGTAAAGGACCTGTATACCGGCGATGGGCTTTGGGTGTCGGAGGCGTTTCTGGACCCGGTGGTCACCACGGCGACACCGGGATGGCTCTGGGCCTCGACTGGTATTCGAGCGGTGGACCACGCCATTGAAACCGTCTGCTCCAATATCAGCTTTCCCTTTTCAGACGGACTGGCCTTGGAGGCGTTGCGGCTCTTGCAGCAACGCCTACCCCGGTCCACCAGCGACCGTGACGACCTGGAGTCGGCCGGTTACTGCCAGGTAGCCGCCTGGATGTCCATCTACAACTTGACCAACGTCCAAGTGGGCCTGAGCCACGGCTTGGGACATCAGCTTGGCGCCAGGAATGACGTTCCCCACGGGGTGACTTCCTGCATCATGCTGCCCCGAGTGATGGAGTTCAACCGCTCAGTGACGGCTCCGCAACAACGGCGGATTGCTGAGGCCATGGGTGTCGACACCCGGAACGCCAACGACGACGAGGCCGCCGCGGCGGCGGTCTCGGCCCTGGAGAATCTGATCGACACTCTCGGCATTCCCCGCCGGCTTAGCGATTGGGGTGTGTCGGAGGCTGACTTGGCCCTCATTGCTCAGGACGCCCTGGAGGACTTGGTGGTCGCAACCAATCCTCGCCCCATAGCCAGTCAAGAAGAGGTCGTTGAGCTACTGCACCGGGCGCTATAAGCGTTGGCATGGCCCCGGTGGACTGCACGCCTGTGCAAAGTCCGTAAAACCACACGCAGTCTTTCTGGTGGAGGTCGGAATCCACGATCTCTTACCGGAAAACGGTGCAGTTCTCTTAGCATTCCTGGGTCCCGGCCTCTGCCGGGAGGACGGTAGGGTCTACTGAAACCGGCCCTCGCAGACTGTCTAAATCCGACCTGGGACTTTGCACATGGCCTATGGCGGGCTGTTTGGACGATAGCAAAATCAGAGTGATTCTCCAGATAAGCGGGCGATAGTCTGTTCCGGGCGGAAGGCGCAAGCCTTAGCTCGCAGTGGCATGGACAGGGCGGCAGGGAACTACTTTTCCAAGCGCAGGGCATTCAGGCCGACATTCACCAGAGTGGCGAAGACTTCACCTAGGCCAGGACGACGCAGCGTGTGCCGGTCTTCGTCCCAACTCCGGTTTTTCACATGATGCAGGCTATTCTCAATACCCCAGGGATTGCGGAATAGTCGGAGCAGCTCATTAGGGCGGCACAGACCGGGAGGCAGACTGGTCAGCAGATACCGGCGCTCTTTGGATGCTGCACCAGTGGCTAGCTCCAAGCTCACTTTTCCACCATGGCGGTCTGCTGCGCCCTGGGGAATCCCGGTTCCTTCCGGATATAGCCGCCTATCTCGGCACTGGCCCAAAGCCTCAGGGTCTCGATTTTGCCCCCTTTTTGTCTGCGGTCTCTGCTTGCGGTCTCCCCAATGTCAATGGCGCCGAGATATTGGGCCACTGGGGTGTCGAAGGCCAGCATAAGGCAACTGTCTTGATGATCTTCAAGATAGGACAGCGGGATTCCAAGGTCTTCCGGCCTTCGCCATGCTGTTGAGTACAGTCAGCAATTTTCGCATGCACGCGGTGAGCGCCAGCTTTTTCGGTTTCCCCGCCGCCAGCAACCGCTGGTAAAACTCCCCTATCACCGGATTACACCGGGTGGCCACCAACGCGCCCATGTACGACGCGGCACGGACTCTAGCCCTGCCTCCCCACACGCTACGCTTTCCTCGGTGGGGTCCACTGTCCCGGCTGAACGGTGCCACTCCTATCAAGGCGGCAATTTGCTTCCGGCCCAATGTGCCCAGTTCCGGCAGATCAGCCAAGAGTGTGATTGATGCCTGCCGTCCTACACCGGGAACGCTGCGAAGGAGCACGTCCTTATCCCGCCATACTGGACTGCTTTGGACGATCCCCCGAAGTTCGTCATCCAGATCTTTCAGTTCCTCCTCAAGCCAGGTAATGTGGGTCTGGATGCGATTGCATACCTCCGGAATGGCCCGTCCGCGCCGGTTCCTCTCGGCCGTCAGCATCGCCACAATTTGGCGCCGGCGCGACAGCGTAGCACTCAGGGCCTGGGCTTCGGCGTCTCTCAGAGGTCGCACCGTTGGCTGGACGGCGTCACCGAGGTGTGCCAGGATTCGGGCGTCCAGTCGGTCATTCTTGGCCAGCTGGCCGGTGGACTTAGCGAAGTCCCTTACCTGGCGTGGATTGACCACCGCCACTGGCAGCGACGCCGCGGCCAGTGCTGCCACCAAGGGAAGCTCCAAGCCACCTGTAGCCTCCACGATCGCAACAGTAGGCTCAAAGGTCTGTAGTTTGGCGACAAGCTCATCCACCTCGGCTTCGATGTAGTTCACGCTCCAACCGTGGCCCGGATGAATGTCAATGGCGCCGAGACATTGGGCCACTGGGGTGTCGAGGGCCAGCATAAATGTTCGGGTAGGTGTTCAGCATAAATGTCACTTTGTTATGGCGCCACTGTATCGGATGTTGACGCAGTGAGAGCAGGCCGGGACCGCCGCCCCGGAGGACCGTCGGCATCCATGTATTTCTTGATGGTGGCTCTGTGGATCCCCAACTCCCTCTCGATCGCCCGCAGCGACATCCCCTTGCGCATGGCTTTCTGAATCGCCTTCCATCTCTCCTTCTGCAGGAAGGTTGGTTTGCGCGGGGGGACAGTTGCGGGCGTCAAGGCAGCGGACGCACCTCCGGTTATGCCCGCTTGATCCTCCTCATCCGCTGCCCTTGAGTCCAGAGACTTGAGTGTCGTTGCCCAGCGCTGGTCAGAGTGTTTGGCCCCGGCGGGTGAGGCAGGAGGAGTGGCCGAATCTCCATGGCCGTTGCGGAGGAATGCTGGGCTGGGCGGCGCCTCCTGGGCATTGATGATGCGTTCCTCATGGCGCACCCTGAGCCGGCCGTCCAGTCCTTCCAGGACCTCCACAACCGCGCCGGCATAGCTGGGGCGTTCCGGCTCTGGCAGCAATTGAAGCGTATGCAGCTGGAACTTCACCGTATTGTCCTTGGCCACCTTCCTGCGGTGCTTGAAGCACAGGACCTGCTCCAAGGATAGATCAGGGCCCAGAGGCCGGTACGCGGACTCAGAGCATTGCGGGGGAACCTGGAAGCGCCGGTTGTATCGTGGCAGAAACTGCTCCAGCACCCCGTTGGCCTCCCTGATGCTGCTGGCGCCCGCCAACCGGAGTTCGGTGACCAGTCTGTCCTGGAAGGTTCCAGCAGCCCGCTCCACGCGGCCCTTGGCTTGTGGCGAGAGGGCGAATATCATCTGTATCCCCAACTCGTCCATGGCCCGGCTGAACTGGGTCGACGTTCCGGGGAGGCCGGACCCCGGTGTGTGCCTGAAGACCCCGTGCCGGTCGACGTAGAGGGCGATGGGAATGCCAACGCTCTGCAGCAGGTCTTGGATCAGCAGGGAATAGGTGTAGGACTCCTCCTTCTCACAGAACAGGGCGTGGGCCACCGTGCCGGTGGCGTCATCGACTGCGATCAGCAAGGTGAACGGCGGAACCTGATCCCCCAGCCACGGGTGGTGGCTGCCGTCCATCTGGATCAGCATCCCCTGTCGGGGCATTCGCTGGCGGCGTACCCGGTGCTTGGGCGGACGCCTTCGCTGCGGGCTCTTCAGCCCGGCGTTGACCAGGATGCGTCTGAGCGTGGTCCTGCCGACGGCAATTCCCTCGCGCTCATCCAGCAACTCGCTGAGATGGGTGTGGTTGGCCCCTGAATACCTGGTGCGAGCCAAATGGACCACATCGTACGCCACGGCCTCGGGCGTTGCGTTGGGTGCTCTGCGACCCCGGTGGCCGTGGGCAACCGAGGCAGCTCCCTTCTCCCGGTAGGCCGCCAGGATGCGCCTGGTGTGCCGAGTGCTGACACCCATCAGCGTGGCCGCCTGGTCCAGCGTCATGTGCTCTGCCATCAGGCTGTTGAGAACCTGTAGTCTCGTCTGTTCCTTGGGAGTCAAAGTCACATTCTCCATGGAGTGAATGTGACATTTATGCTGGCCTGTTAGCCAGGACCTTTTTGCTGGACGTTAACACCCCAGTGGCCCAATATCTCGGCGCCATTGACACTGGGGAGACCGCAAGAGAGACCGTAGACAAAAAGGGGGCAAAATCGAGACCCGGAGGCTTTGGGCCAGTGCCGAGATAGGCGGCTATATCCGGAAGGAACCGGGATTCCCCGGGGCGCAGCAGACCGCCATGATGAAAAAAATGAGCTTGGAGCTAGCCACTGGTGCAGCATCCAAAGAGCTCTGGTATCAGCTGACCGGTCTGCCTCCCGGTCGGTGCCGCCCTAATGAGCTGCTCCGATTATTCCGCAATCCCTGGGGCATTGAGAATGGCCTGCATCATGTCAAAGACTGGAGTTGGGACGAAGACCGGCACACGCTGCGCCGTCCTGGCCTAAACTAAAGCCAAGCCAAGGTGGGATGTACATTTAATTGGCGATGATGATCAGCCGGGTTATGCCGGTGAATACCTCTCATCCGTGCTTGGAGAATGACCCGGCTCCGTCGTCTGACCCTCACCATCTGCGCATTTCACCTTGGCTTTAGTTTATCCCCGATCCACCGAAGGAGGGCGTGTAGCGGGGTCCTGAAGATACAAGAAAGTGCTCCTGTGCCTCTGGGATAATGGTTTTGAGACAGAAAACCGGTCCCAAAGCAGGAGCACCCAACAGATGCTATCACGCAACCACCCCGACCGTATTCGCATCGTCTTTGACGACCACCGTCTGGTGGCCAATGCCGGCCTGCTCCTGCCGGCCACTCTCGCCCAACACCTGGGCCTGGGGGAACTCGTAGACCATCACCTCAATCTCGGCAGCGCGCCGGGCCGGGCCAACACTGGCGACAAGATGCTGACCCTGGTTGCCTCTGCCCTGGCGGGCGGCGATTGCATCGACGACGCCGATGCGCTGCGCGCCGGTGGGACCGCCGGTATTCTCGACTGCAGGGTCAAGGCGCCATCCACCCTGGGCACTTTCCTGCGCAGCTTCCGCTGGGGCCATGTCCGTCAACTGGACCGGGTGAGCCGGGAGTTGCTGGCCCGGGCCTGGGCCGCTGGGGCGGGACCCGGCGACGCGCCGTTCACCATCGACCTCGATTCCACCATCTGCGAGACTTACGGACTGGCCAAGGAGGGGGCGCGACACCACGGCTATACCGGCAAGCGGGGCTATCACCCGCTGCTGGCCGTGGCCGCCGGCACCGGGGACGTGTTGATGTCCCGGCTGCGCGAGGGCCGGGCCAACACTGTTCGGGGTGCCGCCCACTTCCTGCGCGAGACGGTGGGACGGGTGCGCTACGCCGGCGCCAGAGGTCAACTCACGGTGCGGGCCGACAGCGGCTTCTATGCCCACGCCATCGTCGCCGTCTGCCGCAAGATGGATGTCCGCTACTCCATCACCATCCGCCAGCACAAAAGCCTGCGCCATCTCATCGAGGCCATACCCGAGACGGACTGGACGCCCATCCCCTACTGGATGGACGGTGCCGCCGATGTGGCCGAGACCACCTACACTCCCTTTGAGAGTGAGCCCGGCGCTGCCCCGGTGCGGCTCATCGTCCGACGGGTGAAGCCCACGCCCGGTTCCCAACTGGCCCTCTTCGCCAGCTACAGCTATCACGGCTTCATCACCGACCGGGATGAGGAGACGCTCGAACTGGAGGCTGACCATCGCCGCCACGCCGAGATCGAGAATGCGATACGCGACCTCAAGTACGGCGTCGGGCTGAACCACCTGCCGTCCGGCCGATTCGCCGCCAACGGGGCCTGGCTGGCGATACAGGTGATGGCGCACAACTTGGCCCGCTGGACGGCGCGAATCGGTCTGGGCGAGCAGGTGGTGACCACCAAGACCCTTAGGCGGCGGTTCTTCGCCCTGGCCGGACGGCTCACACGCTCGGCGCGCCGGCTGACCCTGCATCTTCCCAAGGGTTGGCCATGGGAGGAGAAGGTCAGTCGCGCCTTGGCCCGGTTGCGAGCCATTCCACTCCCGGCCTGACGGCGCCCGTCCGCCAGTGTCCCAACGTCCCCGCAAACTCGCGCCAGTCCGGTCCGCGAGCGCCTCTTGCCGTGTCCTCTCCCGCCATCTCGCTCACCACAGCCACTGTAGGCCGCCATCGGCGCCCCCAAAAATACCTGCAGACCGCCGCCAACCCCCCATCTACCCAAATTCGAGCCCGGACCATCGCGCTTGTAACTCCCCCACCCCCCTTCCGGCGTCCTCACGCCGTCCATCGGTGGATTCGGGCTTAGGTTCTTCGAGGGCTGTCTCCAAGGCAGCTCTCCGGTGGATTCGGGCTAAGGAGCATCTGCGACTTCGGTGCGATTAAAGAAATTCTGAGAATCGATGCTGTGGGGAGGCGGTGAAAGAGGTTGCGGATTGTGGTACGACCTGCACATAATTACGTCGTGGCTAGAGGGCCCCGCGACCTCGACGGAGCCGGTGCTCGCGAGCACCGGTCCTGCAGCGGCCAGGCGGACCTTGGATGCGCCCGAGCAATGCTATCGGAGCACGGACTCGCGCATTTCGGCCATGTAGAAGACCGGAGGTTGTTACTGTTTCTTCGGACACCCCCCCGGAAACACACTTTCACGCGTCCAAAGCCCGCTACGCCAGTTTGAGACGACCAATGGCCTGGGCACTGCGCAGGGGCACTGCTGGTCGCGACACGCGGCTCGCCGGGTTCCATGATACGGGCGCCACTCCGGCAGTCGCCACCACGTTCCTGGGTGAGCCAATCTCCCCGGACCAGCATGGCGTAATCGCTGCGGTGGGCTTGCATCAGCCTTCCGTTTCGAAGTCGGCTGTGTGTCCCTCAGAGACCAGGGAGGTGGGCGACATATCTCCCGCCAAACGCCTCAGTCGCGACGGCGACTCTGCGATCAACGCCGATCGCAGGAATAACAGGGGGAGCGCTGCCACGCTTGGGAACCCTCCTCATTCGTGGAAAACGACGCTTACCTTCTGCTCTCCCTCCGTATGGCCGGATCCTCCTGGCGTTCAGTGGCGCTGGCACCGCAGATGGGGCCCGTGATCGTGAACACTATGCTGCGGCCTAGAAGCCGGGCCGAAAAGCCCTGGATGGGGAGAGAGATTTCGGCAGTAAAGCCGGGGCGAACAGAATCTGGGACCACAGCAGTCCGAGCCGGACAGCGCCGAAAATGGCCGTAGCATGGGCGACCACACCGTGGGAAACAGCCTGGACATCACTGGGGACGGCACTGAGGACGGCGCGGTGGCGCGGAAGCCCACCGCCGACACTGTCCGACAGCTCGATTTTGCCCGCCACCAGGGTCAGGTTGGCCACTGTAGCCGCCAGGTACAGCTGGAATCGCGTCTTGGCGCGTCCGAAGTAGCGGGACTGGCGAATGCCCAACTGGACCAGTCGGGCCAATCTGTGCTCGACCACCACGCGTCGCGCTCGATATTCGTCATACCCGGCGCTCTGTTGCAACGCACGGGCCTGTTGCAGGAGAGCCTCCTGGGGATGGATCAGCACCCGCCGTCCCTTCCTGCCCTTGGCCGGGATGCACTGAGACCGCAGGGGACATGTCATACATTCGGACCCGTCGAACTGGAAGGCCTGCAAGTGGTGTATCCGACCCGCGGCATCCGTACGCCGTCCCGCTGGCACTATGGTGTGGGTGACCTGCCCTGCCGGACAGGTGCAACTGCCCGCCACCAGGTCGATGACAAAGTCATTCTTGGGAAAGCGCTGCCGGTCGGGCCGTCCCGGCACCCGGGCAATCAGGGTGCGGCCCGCGTCGGCGAAGGTCTGCCTGGTAGCTCCGTCTCCATAGGCGGCGTCGCCCATGGCCTCCTGCACCGGCACACCGGTGTTGGCCTCGCTCTGTTCTACCAGTTCCAGCGCCCCCAGGTTGTCCGGAGCGTTGCCCGGCAGTACCTCCACGGCGGTGATCAGCTGGGTGTCGGTGTCAACCACAATCGCCGCCTTGTGTCCGTCGAAGCGTCTCCTGCTGCTCTTGTGCCCGTGGCGCATCTCAGGGTCGTGCACCGACATCATCCGGTCCTTGCTCACCCCGTCCTTGAGGCTCACGCCGTCGCCGTCGCCACCCTTGCGCTCAATGTCCTGGAGCAGCAACTGCCCCAGCAGTTCCGCCGCCGCCACTATCTGCTGACGCTCAGCACCGTCCTCGGGCAACTCCCCCTGGGCCAGCCGCGATAATTCCAAGAGCCGGTCCGCGTCTCCCACAATCCCCGCCAGCAGTGCCGTCCGCGCCCGCTTGTCCGACCAGTCGATGGTCGCCTCTCCCTTGATGCTGGAGGCGAGGTACCGCCCGTATCCCCGGGCCTTGGCCCATTTCCCGACGCTGATTCCCTCAACCTGCGCCAGCGCCCGCAGCAGCTTGACGATACCGTCGGCCAGCAGATTGTAGGTGTCCCTCACCGCGCCCCGGCCCAGGATGTTGGTCGTGTCCAGAGCCACCTTCATGCTGCGCCTCTTCAGGTAGCCCGACTCCCGGGCGAGGCGCAGGCTGGACTCGAATACCTCCCGCACCCTGTCGTGCAGGATCAGCTGGGCCCGGAACACCTGGAGCGTGCTCTTGGCGAAGGGCCTGTCCTCCACCTCAATCCCCAGAGCCACCTTCCAGCGGATGTCGAAGTCGGCCCGGGCCTTGGCCTCGGCGTCGCTGACCTTGTCGTGGGTCTGCAACAGCAGCGCCGTGGCCAGCAGGCTGGGCGGCACGCTGTCCCGGCCGTTGTCAGCGCAGTAGAACACCGCGAAATCGGAGTCCTGGAACAGCCGGCCCCGCGGGGAAGCCAGCAGACCGTAGAAGGTGTCCTTCCCCACGTGGTCCAGGTACAACCGGTCCGCTTCCCAAAGACCCCTCTGGTCCGAACGCTCTCCCAGCATTCTCAACCCTCGCTACGCTTGTTGACCCCAATTATAAATGCTCGGCGACTCAAACCACTTTCCGGCCAGATTTCTAGAGTGAACCACCTATCTGAAATTACGTCGAACACTGAGGGCCACGGATCTAGCATTGCCCGATGAGGTGAACTGCCCGGAGTTCTCGCTGGAACCCTTCAGCAGGTTCCGACGTCGAGTAGTGTGTGAGCAGTCCGGTTGGGAACGCGATTCACCAGTGGTGTCGGACTTACCTGACCCCCAATTACCGGTCTAGGCTGAATGCGAATGCCCCGCGTACGGGCACAGGAAAATTTTCAACTGCCGAGGACTTGCAAGCATGAAACATCCCAGTTGGTTATTTACTCTGATATTCGTCTGTACATTGGTGGTTTCGTCGATGGCCGTGGCCTGCGGGTCCGATGAACCAACGGAGCCCCGGGAGTCATCCTCGACGGAAAGGGCGACTTCCACGTCGCCTTTAGGAACGGACCGCGCCTCCGCCGGAGATAGTGGAGCATCTCAGGTCGAGGGTGCCACTTCCGGCGTGTTCGCCCTTATTCCAGTAGGTGCCGAGTCCGTGTCTTTGCTGGACGTCCAGACGATCAGGAGCAACTCAAATCGATTTCCAGGAAACTTTCGCACTTTTGAAGAGGAGGTGGTTGAGAAAATAGAAGCCGAGTTCGACACGAGAGAAATAGGGTTTGATCAGGTTGGCTACTTTGTCCGGTTCGGATATGGCGGAACTGAAGAGACCCTGGTCACGGGAGATCTGATCTTCAGCGACATACGGGGCGACTGGGAGGAACAGGGCGAGGAGGAAGAGTCGTACAGAGATTATGAAATCTGGGGTTCCGGCATGGTCGTCTTCGAAGACGAAGGGGCGATCTTGACCGTTAGGCAGAGAGAACAGCTCGACGATTTGGTTGGCCCTCCGGGTCCGCTTTCCGACGCCGATCACACAGCTCTCAAAGTCATCTTGGATAGATTGGGGGATTCCCCGGCCACCTTTGCCGATGTCGATATCGAATATGTCTGTGACCTAAACCAAAGCCAAGGTGGGATGTGCATTTGCCTGAGGCGAGGAATCGTGCTGGGAATTCGGCAGCAGTGCTTCGGCCCGTGACTGCAGTACCGTCCGGCAGCGGCGCCTCACCTCGTCTCTCCGGCTGGCCAGCCCGGCCAGGAAGTTGCCGACCCTTTCCTGCACCGCCGCCCTGCTGCCCAGGCAGAGATTGCCCGTCGCCTCCTCTCTCGCCCAGCCCCAGACCGCCTCATCGGAGTTGAAGTCCGGGCTGTACCCCGGCAGGTTCACCAACCGCAGGTCAAGTCCGGGCGTCCGCAGATATTCCCGCACCGCCTCGCCACGATGGGCCGGCGCGTTGTCCCAGATGACCCGCATCGGCTCTGGATGTTTTTCCCTCAGTTGCTTCAGGAAGGCAACCGAGGTCCCGCTGTTGCTGTTGCCCTCCAGTTCCATCCATTCCACCTCACCCGTCTCCAGGCACACCGCCGAATAGTAGTTGGCCTTCTCCCCATACCGCGGGCTGGTCGAGTCCACCAAAGCAGGCTGGCCCTTCAGCACCCACTTGCCCCGCAGTTCCGCGTCCGCCCGGAAGTGGGCCTCGTCGGCAAAGAATATCCTGGCTTCAGTCCGTTGGGCCTCCTCCCTCAGGACGGCGTACTCCGCCACGAAAGCCTCCCGCTTGGCCTCATCAGCCTTGAGCAACCGCTTCTTGGGCCGCTTGAAGGCAAATCCCAAGCGGTGCATCCAGTTCAGGCAACTGCTGCGGCTCAACTCAATGCCGAGGCGCTCCGAGGCAAACCGCCGCACCACCTTCCAATACCAGTTGGCCATACCGATGCCCGACGAAGCGGGAGGCTGTTGCACCGCCTCTTTCAATTCCTCCTGCTGCGCTTGGTCAAGGGCGGGGGGGAACCACCGGTCTGCTCGAATATCAGGGCTGCAGGCCCTCCCTCGCCGAAGGCCGACGCCCATCGGCCAATAGTGTGTGGGTCCCTTTCCAGAGTCTCCGCCGTGGCCGCTGCCGTCCAGCCCTGGGCCAGCAGCAGCACGGCGTACCACCTCTCCCGCTCCCTGGGCGTCGGCGCCAGGATCATCCGCTGTCGCAAGTCCTTGACTTCCATCCGCCACTGTTCCAGACACCGGTCTATCTCCCTCACGCCCATCACCAACCCCTCGTAACTCCCGAGACCAGCTAACCCAGTTCCTTCACAAATTTACCCTGTGCAACTGCGTATTTCACCTTGGCTTTAGTTTAGACGGTTGCCTCGGCTTTGGCGCGGCCTTCTCCAGGTTCGACACAGAGCAGCAATGGATTTATGTGGACCTTGTAACGCTGTTCAATGACAACAAAATGGCGGAGGCGGCGCTCGATGAATACGACGAACTCTTTGAGGAAATCGTCGACAACCTCCGTGGCATTGCATGGGAGTTGAGCGACTACATCGGGGTATCCGAATTCGGGGTCACGATGGGCGAGGTCGAATCCGACGGGGAATTTGCTATAGCCTCCGCGATAATCTGGCTGCGAGAGGATTTGGCGCCCCCGCCGACGGCCACTCCCATACGGCCCACACGGGCCCCCACGCCCACGTCCGCACCGGCGGCTACTACCATACCCCTACCTCAGGCCACACCGGCCATCGAAGCGACCCCTTTCCGGCCTGAGGCCAGAGTGGAGGCCATCGAGGCGACCCCGTCGCTACCGCAGGTCACGCCGGCCATCGAGGCGACCCCGTCTCGGCCGCAGGCCACGCCTCAGCCCACGGCCACGCCCAGGGCCACGGCCACGCCCAGGGCCACGGCCACGCCCAGGGCCACGGCCACGCCCACGCCCACAGCCGGACCCCCGATGGCGCAGACCTCGCCCGAAACGGACCGGAAAGCGCTGGTCGCCCTCTATAATGCCACCGGAGGCCCGAATTGGAATGCCAACAATAACTGGCTGAGCGACGCACCGATCAGCGAATGGCAAGGCGTCACCGCGGACAACAACGGCCGCGTCACCACATTGATCCTCAACGGAAACAATCTGAGCGGTGAGATACCGCCGGAGTTCGGCAACCTCACCAGCCTCAGGGGGCTGGGCCTCAGAGAGAACAAATTGAGCGGTGAGATACCGCCGCAGTTTGGCAACCTCGTCGTTCTCATAGAGTTGGGCCTCGGCGAGAACCAGTTGAGCGGTGAGATACCGCCGGAAATGGGCAGCCTCGCCAAACTGAGGTACCTGACCCTCACCGGGAACCAGTTGAGCGGTGAGATACCGCCGGAAATGGGCAGCCTCGCCAACCTGGAGTTCCTTGCCCTCGCCGGGAACCAATTGAGCGGTGAGATACCGCCGGAAATGGGCAACCTCTCCAACCTGAACCGGCTGTTCCTCGGTGATAACCAGTTGAGCGGAGAGATACCGCCGGAGTTGGGCAACCTCGCTAATCTGCAATCGTTGCTCCTGGCTGGAAACCAGTTAAGCGGATGCGTGCCAAGCAGTTTGTCGGGCCGGTTGTATATGCCTCGTTCAGACCTGGGGGGTCTCCAGTTCTGCCCGTGAGGCCCCAGGCCACCCGGCCTACCGCCTAGATAAATTCACTGCGGAGTGCACAGGAGGCGAGGCCCCGGTACAGCTTCGGCTTGACGATCAGCGTGGTTAGACGTCGGCTTTAGGACAGCATACAGGCTGACCTGCAGCGGATTCTTGTCGAAGAGGGCGCCAAGCACGAGCTGGAGCCCTGCGTCTGGCAGACGTCCAAGGCATCGCTGCGGTGGACGCAACACGGATGGGGTGGGCTCGTGGAGTTCAGCTCCGAGATCCAAGCGAAAAGCCTGCAGGTCTCCCGCGAACGCGTCATCCCCGGCTGGCTCAGTTACATAGGATGGAACCCGGGACCCTCCAATGCCCGAGCAACAAGGGCCGCCAGGGCCGTGGACATCTTCAACCGCAGGGTAGGCCCCGTTGTGGGGCTGCGAATTGAAGCCGACGGCACGGTGACCGAGCTGAGACAGACATCTCTCAGCCCGCTGAAGATATCCTCAGGGCGCTACGGCGTCCTGAGGATATAAGGAGTTTGAACGATGAGTTTGACGCGAGTAATAGTCTGGACTTTGGCAATTGGTCTCCTGCTGGTTCTCCCTCTCGCCTGTGGCGGTGAAGAACCCACCGACCGCGAAGTAGAGACGAAGGCGGAACTGGTTGGCGAGAAGGCTGCTGCCGTAATTTTGGCGTACGGTTTCGGAATGTCGGGAGAGTGCGGCGACATACTCGACAAACACGAGGATGACATCAGCGAAGCCATGGAAAATATCGAAGACTACGACGGCGACAGCAACAGCAAAAAAATGTCGCTGCTGGAAGATGCCGACGGGAAGCTGCAAAAACTGGGTGAAGAACTGGAGGACCAGGACTGCGTCTAGCCTATAGGTCCCCTCGCGATATCCGTGGCTCAAGGCTGCGCACGCTGATCCTAAACCAAACCCAAGGTGAAATGCGCATTTGAAAGATACCCAGCGACAGCGGGCGGACTGACCACCAGGGCCTCGCCGAAGTCGCACTGCGCGTGGCCCGGCGGATTGGACAGGGGCACGAACATCTCCCTGGTCTGGCGGCGATCCTCTCTTACGTAGTCCTTGACCGCGGTGTATCCGCCGCCGAACCCGTACTCATCCTGCAGCCGCTCGAAGATTCGCTTGGAGGTGTGGCGCTGCTTCTTGGGACGCCTGAGGTCGCCCTCGAGGATCCGGTCGATGACCCCGGGTAGGGCTCCAGCTTGGGCCTCTTTGGCGGATTCTGCCGGCGATAGCCCGGAGGCACGGAGTGGGCCAGCATCTTGCGCACCGTGTCCCGGTGCAGGCCATACTCTCTGGAGACCTCCCGAATACTCCTACCCTCGCACCATCACCGCCCTGCGAACCCGCAGATATACGTCCACTCTGTACATCCGCCACACCATCCATGGGGTCGGCTACAACCCTTATGAATGGCGGCGGACGGTCCAATTTGCGACAGCCGTTTCTCAGCGATTACCCGCCCGCATGGGACACTATATAGCGCCACCCTTTACAGGGCACTGTGGCAGGCGGTCTCTGCGCTGACATTGGTGGCCTGGTGTTGAGGAGGCTTCGCCGGTCCTAGCCGGTATCTGCGGCGACGGAAGCGACTTGCTGCCACTCTGGATGCAGCATCCAGCAAAAGGAGGTATGCCCCGGTGCGGCCGTTTCGGGGCCCGGATATTCCCT
Organism: Dehalococcoidia bacterium; assembly: GCA_965262865.1. Classification (GTDB taxonomy): domain Bacteria; phylum Chloroflexota; class Dehalococcoidia; order Lucifugimonadales; family UBA3495; genus VXOI01. The sequence continues at coordinate 1,158,844 of OZ253565.1, read as the reverse complement.
CTTGCAAATGTCGCGTACGTTGTGGCAACGGTCGGCAAAACGGCAGCCGTCGGGAAGCGCGTAAAGAGCAGGCGGCTGGCCGTCAATGGCGAACAACCGGTCGGTCCGTTCCATCTGGGGCACTGAAGCCATCAGGGCCTGGGTGTATGGATGACTCGGGTTGTTAAACAGTTGCCGCACGTCGCCACGCTCGACTATGCGACCTGCATACATCACGGCCACCGAGTCGCACATCCTGGCCACAATGCCGAAGTCGTGAGTGATGAAAATTATCGCCATCCCCGTCTCTGCCTGAATATCCTTGAGCAGACGGAGGTATTGGAGCTGGATCGTGGCATCCAGAGCCGTGGTCGGCTCGTCGGCAATTATGACCTTGGGTGCGCCGGCAATGGCAATGGCGCCCAGCACCCGCTGCTTCATTCCACCGCTCATTTGGTGCGGGAAATCGTGCATCCGGCGTTCTGGGGCTGCCACGCGGACGCTCCTCAGGGCTTCGATAGCCTTCTCAGCCAGATTGCGGCTGCGGCCTTTCGAGTGGGTACCCAGGGCCTCGATTACCTGGTTGCCGATGGTAAAGACCGGGTTCAGCGAAGTCTGCGGGTCCTGGAAAATCATCGAGATCTTCCGTCCGCGAACCTGCCTCATCTCCTCATCCGAGAGAGCGACCAGATCTTCACCATCCAGAATGACCTCGCCCGATACAATCCGGGCGGCGGGCTTGGGGATGATGCGCAGCAGCGAGCGGGCCGTCATCGTCTTGCCGCACCCCGATTCCCCTACAATGCCCAGCGTTTCGCCCTCTCTTAGAGTGAAGCTCACGCCGTCAACCGCCTTCGTGATGCCACGCCGGTTGAAGAAATAGGTGTGGAGGTCCCGAACGTCCAGTACTACATCGCTTGCCATACGAAATAAACTCCTACACCTGCTTCTGTTTCGGGTCCAGCTTGTCCCTTAGCCAGTCGCCCATCAGGGTCATCGACAGCACTACCAGCATGATTGTCAAGCCAGGGAAGAATGACACCCACCAGCCCGAGGTCGTGGCTATCAGGTCGCGCCCATCGGCCACCATAAGGCCCCTGGCTGGACTTGGTTTTGGAATTCCCGCGCCAAGGAAACTCAGAGTTGACTCGATTATGATTACGAAACCGACCTGCATCGTAGTCAGCACCACCAGGTTGTTGAATACGTTGGGGAAGATGTGCTTCAGCATTAGGCGAAAGCCGGATGACCCGGCAACTCTGGCGAGGGCTATGAAGTTCGCCGACCTGACCGATAGCGTTACCGTGCGGGCGTAGTGCGCCCCAAGCAACAGGACCAGCACCGTGATGACCGTCCCGAAACTGGCGCCAAGAGCCGCCACCAATGCTAGCGCCGGTAGAATGATCGGGATGGACAGAGATACGTCCACTGCCCTCATTATCAGCGCGTCCAGCCACCTGCCGAAGAACCCTGCGCTGATTCCCAAGTATGGTGCCGATGGATCCGGCTATGAAGATGGCAATGCCCGCCACTACGATCGAAATCCTCGATCTGTAGATGATGCGGCTCAGGATGTCCAGTCCAACCTTGTCCGCGCCTAGGAAATGACTGAGTGTTCCCCCGCGCGCGGTAATCTCCTCTACCTGTTGCCCCTCGGCTACGGTCATCAAGCTACTCTCCTTGACGGAGTCAATGCCAACGAGACACAAATTGCCCCGCTCAACGAGGGCCTGAACGTTCTTGAGCGAGATTTCGTAGGGAACTCCTCCCGGAGGAGCCTCCGCCACCACGGTCTTGAACTTGACGATACGGTCGCCGGAGGAAACGGAGGTCCCGCCACTCTAAATTTTTGCATTGCCTATGTTCACCAATTCTTGGGCATTGGCAACTGTGATTTGATGAGATCGGTCCGAACGGTCTATCTCCGTCTCCGCTCTTAGCGATAGAACATTGTCACCAATCCAGAATGGAGGTAGAAGGCGTGCTTCCTTGAGATTGCCCTTCTTGGGTGGGTGCGGTGCTTTACTGTCGATTTGAAGTGCAATCAGGGCGTTTATGCGAAAACTATCTGCGCACTCTACATTCTCAATTACAGGGTGTCAAGGAAAAAGAAGCGAAATCATAATTATATTTACGTATATCGTCGCAACCCAGCCTTGGTGCTTGGATGTTACTGGCTACTGCATGTGCAACGTATCGACTAATGCTAGTGTCAAGCAACTGTCTTGAAAGTCAATGGGAATGGGTGAAGGACTTGGTGGCCGGGTGGTTCCAGGACGAGCCGTGCTTGAGCAAGGAGTTGAGGATTATCAGCAGCTTGCGCCTGCAGGCGGTCAGAGCCAGCTTTTCCGGCTTGTCGGCAGACAACAGACGCTGGTAGCAGTCCCTTATGACCGGGTTGAAGCGGCTGGGTACCATCGCCCCCATTTATAGGGCCGTGCGGACCCTGGCCCGTCCACCCCAGACGGTGCGTTTTCCCCGCAGGGTGCCACTGTCCCGATTGAAGGGATCCACGCGCACCAGATGCTCCTATACATGTCAAAGTGCGGCACTGGGTGCTCTGAAGGAGTTCTTTATGGCCCAGAAGACTGCGCGAGCGACATAGCGTTTGAGGCAACGGATGACCTCGGTCTTGCTCATTCCCTCGCCGGTGAGGCGGCTCATGTAACCCTTGGTCAGTAGGTCATGACTGAGCCTGACCAGAACGATGCGGTGAAGAGCGGCGTTGACCTGCCGGTCGCCACCTCGTTTCAGCCGGTGCCGGTAGGTCTTGCCGGAGGAGGCCGGTACCGGACTCACCCCTCACAGCGAGGCGAAGGCAGCCTCTGAATGAATGCGCTCTGGGTTGCTTCCAGATGAGACCAGCAGAGCAGCCGCCGTATCGGGTCCTACACCGATGATTCTGACCAAGGCCGGGGCTGCGATCCGAGTTAGCCGTTCCAGCTCGGCCCGCAGTTCACTGATCTCCTTGTCGAGTTGAAGGTAGCGGCATGCCAGGGACCGAAGGGTGTACTTGGCCGTCGTCGTGGGATCCTCGAGATGACCCGGACGGAAGCTCCTGCAACCGCGCCGCGAAGGCAAGGCTGTCAGACCGTCGAGTGATTCTCGCAGTCCAGCTGGGGCCGTGAGGACCAAGGCCTTCATATGGATGACGGTTTGGGTACGAGCCTTGACAGCCGAGTCTTTGGTGCTTTTGAGCATACGGATCATCTCGATTTCGCCCTCACCGGACTTGGGAGTGGCATTGGCTACTCCGGCCAGCACACCGCACGCGCTGCCATCTCCGCATTTGTGGGATCGCTCTTATCCTTCCGGTACCTGGTTGACCGGTTAGGCCGGTTGACCCCGACGACGGTAAAACAGTGACCGGTCAGGAGCCGGGCAAGTCCGGCGCCGTATGAACCAGTGCCCTCGACCCCGAGGACGCGAACCTCACCCAGCTTTCGGGACCACCGTTCGAGCTGCCTATACCCGTGACTGGTCACTGGGGCGTGGCGCTGGGCGAGACGCACACCCTGCTGGTCAATGGCAACGGCCACATGCTCGTCTAGGTGAGTATCGACACCGATGACCACCTGCACGGCGCAGATGACTTCGCGAACGACGACTGCTGTCATTTCAGCAATCTGAATGAGTAGCGCGTCGGCCAGGCGAGCGGACAAGACTGCGAAGAGACTTTAAGTCAGGCTCCTGTCAGGTCACTGCACCAATGGCCGTTGGCGCCGTATCGGCCATCTCCGGGTCGAGCCGACAGATCAGTTGGAAGGCGTGAGAGCCAGTCAGTAATAGGGTCAGACCCGAACCGGGATGGTACAGACACATCATCGCAGTCAGCGATTACCCGCCCTCACGGGACAATTTACCTCCGCCGCTTACAAACCATGCTCGCGCTCGAAGTTATCCCTTCGCTCCGGCAATTGCAGCCAATTCCTGGCTGGGCCGCCACTGTTAATGTCGAATTTCCATCCGCCCGCGACATTCGAATTCATTGGGCTCATTCATTCGTGGGCAATGGTGCGGACGACAGCATTCCCATCCTTCTGGTCAATATGTAATAGAACCGACTTTCTTGCATCATCGTATATATATTTATGATAGTTACTATACATCTGAAGGGGGTTACAAATGGGAAACCGATTACCGTTCCGACACAGTCCTCGTTTTGGTTGGACCCGGCCGCCTCCAGGAATAATGACAATGGCAGTGCTTGGTGCCGCGCTGGCGGCGGTGCTCGTTCTCTTGGCCTGTACCCCATCCGGAGAGAAAGTCCCGCTGCTGATAACCGTGGGATCTGAACTCGAGGATTGTGAAGGTGTGGCCCAGAAGAAGTGTCTCGTGGTGAACGGAGAGCTGTTCTATAACATGATCGAAGGTTTTGACTACGAGGAGGGATTTGTCTACCGCTTGAGGATAGAGCGAGAGGACCTCTACCCCGGAGATGAGGAACTACCGCAGGACGCTTCCAGATACCGCTATCGGTTGATAGAAGTGGTTAGCAAGACACAGTCCCTCCGCTCACGGTAGAGCACAGGCAACGGGATTAGGAAAAAATCTGATTCAGGGGTTGACGAAGTGACAAAGAGTCAAATGATAGCCAGGGAGCGCCAAGCCTTTTCGATCGTTCTGCGAGAGGATACACGTCCAGGCAATGAAAGAGCATCGGCGATATGGGGAAGGGCCCCGCCTAGCCTTCAAAGTCCGGGACGTACCCGGCTATCGAGCCCAACTCCAACTGTGCCTCCATCGGGACTTGGGAAGGCGGATTGCCACCGATAGGCTCGGTGCCGATCACGTTCCGCTCTTCTAGTCCCTCCACCAGGGACTGTGAGAGCCCCAAGAGTTCACTGAGCGCATATTCGTTGGCCTCACCCAAAAGGGGGGCCGGTCCGCGTACCTCCGCCTGGCTTACTGAAAACTTCCAGCCGCGGCCGATGTATTCCTTGGTGCCCAGGCCTGTTTCCTCGGGGTGAGTAACCCTTTCAAAGAATCCTCGGTGTCCGAAGTGCGAGTCGCTCAGCGCCTGCCCCGCCGTCAGCACCGGACCCGCCGGCACGCCAACAGCCTGCAGCACCTCCATGACCTTGTATGAGGTCCGCTCACAGGTCCACCTGGACACAATTCCGTCCAACTCGTCCTGGTTCTTCAGCCGTTGCTGGATGGTGATATAGTGGCCGTTCGCGGCAAGGTCCGGCCGGTCAATAGCCCCGCAGAACGCTATCCAGTCCGACTCGTCCCGTATTGCAATGGTTACCCACTGGTCCTCGCCCAGGCAGGGATAGCAGCCGTGCGGGGCCATGGAGGTGTGGCGGTTGCCGATGCGACGGCTTCTCTCGCCGTTGAATGAGTAGCCCAGCAGCCCCTCGCCGATAAAGGATGCCCCGGCCTGGTACATCGCAAGGTCGATCCACATTCCCCGCCCGGTCCTGGCCCGGTGCAGTAGTGCCGCCATAACCGAGACCAGTGCTGTCCAGGTCGCCAGGAAGTCGGTGTAAGAGTTGCCCACCTTGTTGGGAATACCACCTTCCCTCAGAGCGCCGGAGTCGTCATTCTCCAGGTAACCCGTGAACGCTCCAGTACCATGGGTCGGCTCGAGGGCCGAGGCCATGGCGCCGAAGTTGCTCCAGGGCCCGCTGTGTCCATAGCCCGTATTGGAGACCATGATGAGGTCGGGCTTTACCGCCTGGAGCGAAGCGTAGTCCAGCCCGAATCTCGCCATCACCCTGGGAGTGAAGTTTTCCAGCACGATGTCGCTGACCGATACCAGCTCCTTCAGGAGGGCCTGTGCTTCCTCGGATCGCAGATCGAGGGTGAGGCTGCGTTTGCCACGGTTCAATGTCTGGAAGGTGCCGCCCTGTTCCCACCACAGCTCGCCTGGCTGATTGTTTGGGAACGGACCTGTGATACTGCGGGTAGTTTCAATGAACTGGGCCTGGCAGGTGTCGATCTTGATTACCTCCGCCCCCAGGTCAGCCAGATTCGCCCCGGCGAAGGGCATGGCAAATACCCGGCTCAGATCGACGACGCGGATGTTTTCCAGTGGCGGGCGGCTCATATTACCCCCGCGTACCGAAGCGCCGCCAGTTCGTCGCAGTTGTAGCCCAACCTGCCGTAGATTTCAGCGTTATGCTGCCCAAGCAGCGGTGCGGGTGCCGGAGCCTGTGCCGGACTCTCAGACAGCACAGCAGCCATACCCGGGTAAGAGGCCGGTCCCACCACTGGATGGTCGATCTCGTGAAAGAAGTTTCGCGCCGCTAAATGTGGGCAAGCGACCATGTCTCCAGCGTCCTGGGCCATGCCGAACACCAGCCGCCGCTCGCCCGAGGCGACGAACAGGGGCAGCCGGTCCCACTGGGCCAAACCCTCGATGAGCAACGCCCGGAGCTCCTCGCCGTTGGCAATCCTCCCCGCGCCCGAGGCGAAGCGAGGGTCGTGCAGTTCCTCCAACCCGATCAGGTCGGCGACAGTCTCCCACGGTTGCGAGCCCTGTACTGACGGCACTACGTACCCGTCCCGGGCCGGCATCAACTCCTCGAACCCCGAACCGCGCACCGGACGCCGGCCCTTGGTCGCGCCCATGTAGTTGTAGTACGGCACGGGCTGCACCAGGTGAGCGGCCAGGCACTCAGCCACTGAAACATCAACGTGCTGCCCCTCGCCTGACGAGAGCCTCGCGAACACGGCCACCAGTGTGGCCGCAGCTGCGTTGGCCCCTGCCACGTAGAGAGACTGGTCCAGGACATTGCGCAACGGTTCCTTGTCGGAGTCGCCCGAGTGGTACATCAGACCGCTCATCGCGCAGGTGATAATATCGGTCGCCTGGAAGTCTCTGTAGGGACCGTCCTGCCCGAAGGGGGTTACAGAGGTAACGACGAGTTCTGGATGGGAGAGTGAGAGATCCTCGTAACCGATGGCTGTCCTCTCCGTCTCTGACGGAGGGAACCCCTCCACCAGCACGTCGGCTTCATCCATGAGCCTCTGTAGAACGGCGGAGCCCGACTCAGTCGAATAGTCGAGGGTAACGCTCCGCTTGCCCGTGTTTACATAAAGGAATGGAATGCTCTTTTCGTGATGAGGATCGTCTCCCACGAAAGGACCCTGGCGGCGGACCGGGTCCCCTTTTCCCGGCGGCTCGACCTTGATGACCTCCGCTCCATAGTTAGACAGCAGCTTCGCACAGAACGAAGGAGCGATCCCCGGACCCAGGTCTATAACGCGCAGTCCGCCAAGCAAGCCTATTCCTCCGGCTCCCAGACCAGCGGAAGTTCCTCATCGCGCCGGGGCAGCGCCACGGTGCCCACGCCCGACGCAGTCTGGTGCCCCCTGCTGTTCGTGAGTGTCACAGTGCAGTCAACGTGGCCTAACCCCTCGATCTCCCTGATGCCGGTTACGATGCCTTTGGCTGTCAGGACATCGCCTGGATAGTCCATTCCGCGGTGCTGCACGTAGAACCGCCTGAGCCAGCCGGCAGGACCCGCAAAGTCTACCAACAACTGTCCGAGATACTGGTTCTTCAGGGAGCCATTAACGACCACGTTCTGCAGTCCCTGCTGCATCTGGGCGAAGGGCAAGTCCCAGTGGATGCGGGCGTAGTTGCCATTGGCGGCGGCCCAGCGCACCAGGTGCGTTGTGGTCAGCGGACCCTTTACCACCTGAGGAAGCTCCATTCCCTCCGAGACGTCTTCGAAGTGAAGTTGAGGCCGGTCGGACGGTTGAATCCTGGGCACCTCTTCTCCTGGTCCTGGCGGAGAAAGGTCCACATTCTGCAGGTCGCTGGCTACGGTCGCGCCCTGCTGCGGAGCGGTAGCGTCCTGGTCAAGCGCGCGGTGGATGCTTACCCGGCGTGCAAGCAGGATTACCCGGCCGTGCTGGTCGGTCTGCGTCTCCAGCCGCTCTACAAACACCAGCGGTCCGGAGCGGCCCTGTTTCTGGAAAATGTCCAGTATTTTGAACTGCCGCGTGACCCAGCTGCCCACGTATGGCGGACGGAGAAATTGCCAGTCGCTACCGCCGTTGAGGCCGTAGCTATTGAACGGAAGCGGCACCTCGAAGTGCGATTCCTGTCCCGCGCCGAAGTACCCGATGGGCGGCGCGATATCCTTCCAGGTTGCCAACGGGGGGCAGATAAGCCCGCCAAACCGGCTGGCTTCGGCGGCCTCCCGGTCGACGTACAGCGGGTTCGGGTCCTCGATAGCGTCGGCCACGTCGTAGGCCATCTCATCGCTGATGGGGAAACGATTCCGCTCGGGTGCGATCTCCGAACCGATGAGCGCACGGACCTCGTCAGTAATCAAGTTGTCGGCCAACCTGCCCCTCCGCAGTAGCAGTAGCTAAAGTTGGCGAGAGTTTACCACATCGCCAGATTAGGAGGACATGTTACAACATTGACTGGACCACCTCATTTGGCTTAAGAAGCCCCCGGGGCAATCGCGTATTGATTTCAGCAACTCAGCAGGTTGGGGGGGAGGAGCTGGCATTGCCGGTTTACAGGGGCTCTTTTTTTATGATTCCACTCATTTCCGATCATTTCCGCCATTATTCTGTCATTCCGGCAATTCCCAGCTGGCTGCTGGTTCAAAGCAGGCCCTCCGGGAAGTCAGGCGGGGAAGTCAGGCGGGGAAGTCAGGCGGGTGCTGTCTGCTACCCGTTATATACATAGAACATATGTTATAGAGAGAGCGCAGGCTTGGCAAGGGGCGAATGACCGCAAAACGAGATTTCAGGCTTGAAGATGCGATTGCCCTGAGAAGCCCCGTGATTGCATGACAAATCAATCATAGTTCGCCCAATGGGCTGGCCCACCGATGACGGTGGAGGAACCTGCTTCAGGTAATGATGGGACGGATATTATTTGTTCCCGTTCCATTCCGTCCCAGTATCTCCAATTTTGCTAATGGAGTATTCGGCAGAGGGTATTGCGGGACGACCCCCAGTCAAGAGCAAGGCCAGAAATCGCGTGGTTTGTGAAGGCGTATAGGAATAGTGGCAGGTAAGGGAAATCATGCTAGGCAAGGGAGGACTGTCACAAGGCAATCCTAGCACGCTGATCCGGATATGATTCCTAGAACAGCTCGCGGCTGGCAATATCAGCGCCCTCGCGCATTGAGCGCAGCTTGAGCCAGACCACGCCTTTGTCGACGCGGTTCGACCCGGCCGATGTGTCGAAGCCGCAGTCTGTGCCGACCATCACCCGCGTTGGATCGCCACCGGCAGCCTGCACCGCCAGCCTGACGCGGTCGGCCACCACTTCGGGGTGTTCCACGTAGTTAGTCTTGGTGTCGATGACCCCGGCCACCAGCAGCATGTCGTCGGGCAGTGGAAGCTGCCGGTAAACCTTGTATTCATGGGCGTGGCGTGGGTTTGCCATCTCCATCACCAGCGCCCCGACCTTGGCTTGGTAGATGATGGGCAGGATATCGGGCAGAGGCACGTCGTAGTGGTGTGGACCCTCGCTGTTGCCCCAACAGACGTGAAGGCGCACCTGCTCGCGAGGGATGTTGCGCAGGGCGCGGTTGATGGCCTCGATGTGCAGCTCCACCACGTCCTGGAATGCCTCCAGCGGCTCGTCCTGGTACGAGACGTGCCGTTCCATGGCAAGGTCGGGGCAGTCAAGCTGCAACACCAAGCCCCTGGAGACGATCAGCTCGTACTCTTTGCGCATCTCCTCCGCAATCGCGAAGACGTAGTCCTCGTAGGTCGGGTAGTGGTTGTTCTTCATGGTGAGGGTGATGATACCCGGCGAGGCGGCTGTCATGAACAGTTCCTCGTGTGCCGTGCCTGTAGCAGCGACAGCACTCATCAGGTCGTCGCACTCCCGCTCGGCGACGTCCAGCCGGTCGTAGGACAGAGGGCCGACGCACATGGGAACATCCCTCATGATTTGCACCACACGGGGCCTGACGATGGACGAAAACTCGTTCTGGTCGCGGTGTCCACGCCGAGTCCACGCTCCGCCGAACCCCGACATACGCTGCGTGACGTAGGTGGAAAAGCTGACGCGCGACTGCTCGCCGCCGTTAACTACATCAACGCCCGCATCAACTTGTGCCCTAACCACGTCAGCGGTGGCCTCCCTGGCGGCGTTTGCCAGCGCTGCCTCGTCCACCAGCTCCCGCCGGGCGACCGAGCCCAGCATATCCACCAGCCCGTCGGGCCGCGGGAGGCTGCCTGCGTGGGTGGTCAGGATGCGCGTCTCGCTGCGTTTCATAATTCCAAACTCCATTCGTTTGACGGGGAAAGCTGGGGGCCCACAGCCGTGCGCACCCATGAACAGTTGAAGGGTTCCCTGCGCCTACTTCCCAGCTTTGATGAAGTCGCAGAGCTTTTCGGCGATCATTATGGTCGTGGCGTTGGTGTTGGCACGGATGCAGTCGGGCATGACTGATGCGTCGGCTACTCGCAGGTTCTCCACGCCCTTGACCTTGAGGTACTGGTCAACGACTGTCATGGGGTCGCTGTCCGGTCCCATTTTGCAGGTGCCTGAGATGTGATGCGACGTGCCGGAGTTGCGGCGCAGCCAGCCGTTCAGGGCCTCGTCCGAGGCCAGCTCTTCATCGGTCGGCGTAACCCGCTCCTCCAGAATGCCCTGGTACATGGGCTGCTCCGCCACCCGCACTCCTAGGCGGATTCCGTCCCGCATCCTGCGCAGGTCCTCTTCCTCCTGATAGTAGTTGTAGTTGATGAAAGGCTGTACGTGTGGATCGGTGGACTGGAGGGTAAGCTCTCCATGTCCCATCGCCAACTGCAGGCTGGCGTTCATGCCGATGTAGTTGCTGTCGTCGTCGATTTCGATCTGGGCTGGCCGGTGCTCGCTGGTCATCAGCATCGGCTGGAGCTGCATATCGTTGCGCAGGGGGGAGTCAGTGGCGGTGTAGCGCATGCCGACCTGGGTCATCGGGGCCTGCACGTCGGGTCGATCTCCGGGCGCCCGGTACAGCACCGCAGCCGACGGGTGGTCCCTAAGGTTCTTGCCCACTCCCGGCGAGTTGTGAATTATCTCGATTCCAAAGCTTTGCAAGTGGTCGGCCGGTCCGACACCGGAGAGCATCAGCAACTGAGGCGACGCAACGGCACCGCTGCAGACGATGATCTGATCACCTTCGACGGTGAACACCTCGCCACCGCTCTCGGCTTCCACCCAGACCGCCCGCTTGCCTTGGAACAGGACCCGGTGAGCGGTTACGCCTCCCCTAATTGTGAGATTCAGCCGGTGACGGGCGGTGTCCAGATAGTTCAGGGCGTTGCTCATGCGCACCCCGTCGATGGTGTTGCGGGCGCGCGGCGACACTCCGGTGGAATCGGGGTCGTTCTGGTCTTCGTGGACTGGGTAGCCCTCGGCCACGCAGCCCTGCTCGAAGGCGACTGCGTGGGGCAGCCACTCCGAGCGGGGGTAGCGCCGTACTGGGACGGGCCCGTTGTTGCCGTGGAAATCGCCTCCTCCGAAGTCGAGGTCGGTCTCCATCTTGTTGAAATAGGGCAGACAGCTCGTGAAGCCCCACTGGTCGTTACCCCATTCGGCCCAGCGGTCATAGTCCTCGGGTATGCCGCGCAGCAGCACCTGCCCGTTGATGGCGCTGGAGCCCCCAGTGGCCCTGCCTCGGGGAATCTCCAGGTCCGGCAGTTCGTCGGTCATGTGGCCCCGGTAGGCCCAGCTATGGGGGCCATAGGCAGACAGCCAAACGTTGTTTCCAAGTTTCAGGTCTTCTGGAAGGTGCTCGAACGCTGGATAGTCCGGCCCCGCCTCCAACAGCAGCACTGTGACCTCCGGATCATCCGACAAACGCGATGCCATGACACACCCCGCCGACCCTCCCCCGACTACTATGTAGTTGTACCTCATCGGAACCCTCCAGAAATCTTAAAATGCAAAGAGCGCAGACGAGAATTTCCTCTGCGCTCTTTGTGCTAAAACCCCAGTTAAGCCGCGCTTACTTGCCGTCCTTGATGAAGTCGGCGCAGCGTTCGCCGATCATGATGGTGGTGGCGTTGGTGTTGGCGCGGATGCAGTCGGGCATGACAGAGGCGTCGGCGACGCGAAGGCCCTCAATGCCCTTGACGTGCAGGTGCTGGTCGACCACCGCCAGCGGGTCGCTGTCCGGCCCCATCTTGCAGGTTCCCGAGATGTGATGGGAAGTGCCGGAGTTGCGCTTCAGCCACTCATCGAGAGTCGCGTCGTCGGCCAACTCGTCGTCGGTGGGCATGACCCGTTCGATGATGATGTTCTCGTAGATACCATGGTTCTCCGCCATGCGGACGCCCAGTCGAATGGCCTCTCGCATCCGCCGCAGGTCTTCCGGTTCCTTGTAGTAGTTGTAGTTGATGAATGGCTGCACGTGCGGGTCGTTGGCCTGCAGGGTCAGCTCCCCCTGTCCCAACGCCAACTGCAGGCTGGCGCTCATGCCGACGTAATTCAAGTCGTCGTCAATGTCGATCTGCGCTGGGCGGTGTTCGCTGGTCATCAGCATGGGCGAGAGTTGCATATCGTTTTCCAGGGGGCTGCCCGGCACCTGGTAACGCAGTCCCACCTGGATCACCGGCGCCTGCACGTCCGGCTTTTCGCCCTCGGCCCGGTATATGGCGGCGGCGGAGGGATGGTCGCGCAGGTTCTTGCCCACGCCCTGCGAATCGTGAACCACCGAGATTCCGAGGCTCTCCAGGTGGTCCTTGGGGCCGACGCCGGAGAGCATAAGGATCTGGGGCGATGCCACGGCGCCGCTGGACAGGATGATCTCGTTGCCCTCGACGGTGAAAACCTCGCCGCCGCTCTCGGCCTCGATGCCGACTGCTCTCTTGCCGTCAAACAGAATGCGACGGCAGGTGACGCTGCCGCGGATGGTGAAGTTCAGGCGGTGACGGGCCATGTCGAGGTAGTTCAGAGCCATGCTCATGCGCACGCCGCTGCTGCCCTTGAAGTTGAGGGTGTTGCGGGCGCGCGGGGACACGCCAGTGGACTCCGGGTCGTTCATGTCCTCTGAAATCTCAAAGCCCTCGGCCAGGGCCGCCTTTTCGAAGGCTACGGCGTGGGGCAGCCATTCAGTGCGCGGGGCCCGCCGGACCGGCACCGGGCCTTCGGAGCCGTGGAAGTCGCTGCCGCCGAAGTCCAGGTCGGTTTCCAGCTTGTTGAAGTAGGGGAGGCAGTTGGTGAAGCCCCACTCGTCGTTGCCCCACTGGGCCCAGCGGTTGTAGTCGTCGGGGACGCCGCGGTACAGCACCTGGCCGTTGATGGCGCTGGAGCCGCCGGTTGCCTTGCCCCGCGGAATTTCCAAGTCCGGCAGTTCGTCGGTCATGTGGCCCCGGTAGGCCCAGCTATGGTCTCCGTAGGCCGAGAACCAGACGTTGTTGCCCAGCTTCAGGTCGTCGGGGAGCGTTTCAAAGTCGGGATAATCAGGCCCAGCCTCCAGCAGGAGCACTGAATTGTTAGGGTCCTCCGAAAGCCGCGTAGCGATGGTGCAACCCGCCGAGCCGCCCCCCACAACGATGTAGTCGTATTTCATCCTTGTTCCTCCGTTTATGAGTCTTGAACAGGTCCCCGTTAGAGCTGCTCCGGCCGAGCTTAGACGGATTCGGCCAATAAAGTCCGGCCGCGCACCGCATAGATACTTTGGGTAGCTTATTATACACAAACTCCCCTCCGGATTGGCGAGACGTCGTGGAAAAAGCGATGCCGTGTCTCTCTGCCGTGTCTCTCTGCGATGTACCCGGACGTACTTTCTGAAGGGCTAACGACGGGGGCTGTCAAGCACGTTCGTCGAGTGCCAGGGTGGCAGAGGCCAGAGAGTGCAGTCGAGGAAGGACGAAGAGGGCTCTGTTACTCCAGTTCGATCAGGGGATCGTTGGTGCGGACGGAATCCATGGGTTGTACCCGGACTTCCTTGACCACGCCGTTCTGGGGAGAGCGAATGCTCTGTTCCATCTTCATCGCCTCCACCACGCACACTTCCTGGCCGACCGACACGTTATCGCCGGGACGAACCATGATTGAAATAACGCGTCCGGGCATGGGAGAGCGAATGAAATTACCGTCGCCGCCCGTGGGGTTGACCCGGCTGGCCGGTGGCGGTACCAGTATCCCAGGGGTCTGCGTACGCCCCCTCCTGGGCCGGGCGGGTGCCTGGCTACCCAGACCCTCCACCTCAACGGAGAATGTCTCGCCCTCGACGGTAATCTGGATGGGCGACTGGGTCAGGTCTCCAACCTCGACGTTGTACCAGTTGCTCCCAACCCGGACGCGCAGCCTGGTTACCGCCAACCTCGGCTCCCTGTGCTTCCGGAGAAGAGCTGCTCACGCCTGCGTTGGATGCGCCACGAACTGGGAATCTCGACCGCAGGCGGGTTGTCCATTGCTATGGCCAGAGCCACGCCTATTGCCGCCGCAATTTCCCTCTCCGACCTGTCGTTGCCGTTCACGCCGTCTATCCGGGCATTCGAGTGATGATAGTGCACCGGCATCCCTGATTGATGGGCCAGGTGCCTTTGACGCAACTCTTCGACCCAGTGTGGCACCGACCCGGTGTGGTGAGTTGCGCCTGCGAATTCCTTGCTGGCCAGTATGCCCCGGAGCAACTCAACGTTGTTTTTGACCCCTTCGAGCCGCAACTCCAGAAGGGCCCGCTGCAACGTACGTATGGCCTTCTCGCGGTCCTCGCCCCAAGCCATCACCTTGGCCAGCAACGGCTCGTAGTCTAACCCAACGGTGTAACCGTCGCAAAGGGCGGTGTCGATCCGTACGTTATCCACCGTTGGTAGGTGCAGGTCGGTAATCTCGCCGGCATCGGGCAGGAAGGTCTCAGGGTCCTCAGGGTAGATGCGGGCTTCTATGGCGTGTCCATTCTGGACGATATCGTCTTGAGTAATCGGCAGCGGTTCACCACAGGCCACCCTCAGTTGCAGTTCCACGAGATCAACGCCAGTGGTCATCTCGGTTACGCCGTGCTCCACCTGCAGGCGTGTGTTCATCTCAAGGAAATAGATGCTGCCGTCCCTCGATACCAGGAATTCCACGGTGCCCGCGTTGTTGTAGCCGATCCGCTGGCCCAGCATGACTGCCAGGGAAGCCAGCCGCCTGCGCACCTGCGGCGGAAGCTTGCTAGCTGCCGGGGTCTCTTCTATAAGTTTCTGGTTGCGCCGCTGGGCCGAGCAGTCCCGCTCGAACAGGTGAATCAGGTTACCGTGATTATCCCCTATCAGCTGCACTTCAATGTGGGAGGCGTCTTTCAGGTATCGCTCGAAATACAGGCGGCCGCTGCCGAAGGCCCCCGAGGCTACCTGTCGTGCGCGTTCGATCAGGGGAGCCAGCTCTTCGGGAACCATAACGACCTGGATACCGATACCGCCGCCGCCCTCCGCGGCCTTGACCATTAGCGGAAATCCCAGGTTCCAGGCCGCCTGGGCCGCCTCGTCATTGGGTACTGCGTCGTCGGTCCCGGGCAACAGCGGCAGCCCAGCTCGGCGGGCCAGCTTACGGGCGACCACCTTGTCCCCCATCTGCTCCATTACCTCGGGGCGGGGGCCTATGAAACATATGCCCGCCTCCTCGCACTGGCGGGCGAAGCGGGGATTTTCGGACAAGAAACCATATCCGGGGTGAATGGCCTCCGCTCCTGTGCGCCGGGCGGCGTCCAGGATTTTCTCGGAATTCAGGTAGCTGTGATGAGGGGCGGCCGCACCCAGCAGGATCGCCTCATCTGCCTGCTGCACATGAAGGGAGTGAGAATCCACATCTGAGTAGACCGCCACCGTCCTGACGCCCAACTGTTTACACGTGCGAATCACTCTGCAGGCAATTTCCCCTCGGTTGGCTATCAGAATCTTGGAAAACATCAGCGCACCCCTCCCCTGTTTGCCTCACTGCTTTCGAAATACGCCTATATGGACGCTGGATGAAATTATTCAGTGCGACATAATAACAGCAGCGCCTAGCATACGCCTAGGTGTATCCTGACGGATTTACCCATTAACTGATACTTCTGCTGCTTCCTCCATATACAGCCGCTCCAGGAAAGAGTTGGAACGGACTTCCTTGCCCAGCCAGTAGCGCACAGTGTTGGCGAGGATGGATTTCAATTCTGCGGCCAGGGCTGGGTTTACTTTCAAGGACGAAACGTTCCCCAGACCGCCCCGGTGCATCAGCCTCAGGACTTTCATCGCCCGCAGAGACAATGGGCGAACCCAAGCCTCGGCCGGGGTGCACGCGGTACACAATACCCCGCCAAGATTGACGCTGAACCGGTGGCAGTCGGGCTCAACATCCAGTCTGCACTCCACGCATTGGTAGAGTTCCGGCAGCATTCCCGTCAGCCGCAGCAGGTGAAATTCGAAGTACCGCAGCGGCGCTTCCGGCTCTGTGGCGTCTGGGAGCTTCCGCAGCACGTTGACCGCCAATCGGAACAACCCGGGTGCCGGACTGTCCTCAGGGCCGAAACCGTCCAGCAGTTCGGCCACGTACAGCCCGCGCGTCATCGTCGGCAGGTCCGCCTTGACCGATGAAAAACCGTCCAGCACCTCGGCCTGAGAGACGATGTCCAATTCCCGTCCGTGAGCCATGGAAAGGCGGGTAAGGGTCAGCGGCTCCAGGTGGCCAACCAGCTTGCTGCTGGAACGGCGGGCACCCTTGCCGACAGCTCGCACCTTTCCCCGCTCTCTGGTGAACAACGTGACCACCAAGTCGGCCTCGCCGATGGAAGCCTTTCTCAGCGTCAACCCGTCACAGCGGTAAGTTCGCGGTGGGGCCAACCCTACAGCTCCTGCCGTCCCTGGAACGCCCGGCTCAATGTCGTCTCGTCCGTGTGCTCCAGGGAACCTCCCACCGGCAGGCCCCGGGCGAGGCGTGTAACGCGCAGGTCGTCGCGTCCCAGGTGGCGCTGTATGTACATCGCCGTGGCTTCCCCCTCCATGGTCGGATTGGTGGCCACTACCAGTTCGGTGACGTCAGTATCGTGTAGCCTCGTCAGCAACTCTCGCAGCTTCAGCTGGTCCGGCCCGATTCCATTAATGGGCGAGATGACGCCGTGCAGCACGTGGTACAGCCCTCGGAAGCTGCGGGTCCGCTCGAGGGCCAGCACGTCCATCGGGTCCTCAACGACGCAAATGATAGACCTGGTGCGGCGACCGTCAGCGCAAATGCCGCATGGAGTGGTCTCGGCAAGGTTCTGGCACTCGCCACAGAGGATCGTGTTCTCCTTGACCGCTGTGACTGCTTCGGCCAGGGCGTAGGCCTCTTCCTCGGGCATGCGGATGATGTGATAGGCCAGCCGCTGCGCGCTCTTGGGCCCGATGCCCGGCAGCCGGTTCAATTCCTGCACCAGCCGGGCAATGGACGGAGCTGCTGAAGGGAGGTTGTCGGAGGTCATGTGGAAATTCTTAACCCGCAGGCCGCAAGTTCTTTTGATAGCGGTAGGAGGGGCCGACGGAAATGTGCATGTTGAGCTCGATGAAAGGAACGTTCACCGTGGAGCTACGTAAGGCCCGGAATATTCATGCCACCGGTGATGACACTCATCTTGCTGGCCGCCAGCTCCTGCGCCTTGATGGCGGCGTCATTGAAGGCTCCGACCAGCATGTCTTGCAGCAGTTCCAGATCCTCGGCCGCCTCGGGATCAATCTCCACTGACTCGACCGCCTGCTTTCCGGTCATCACGACGCTGACAGCGCCCCCGCCAGCCGTGCCTGTGACGGTCAGCGTCTCCAGCTCCTCCTGGATCTTTTGCAACTGAGCCAGTTGCCTCTGGGCCTGCCGCATCATGTTCCGGTTCATTCTTCAACCTCTTCTTCCTGAAGGATTCGCGCGCCCATCCCGAGCGCGGCGCGCACCAGTGGGCTCTGCTGGGCCGATCTGTTGGCGTTGCCTCCGGCCTGCGGTCCGTTGACCAAGGTCAATTTATAATCACAGCCTTCTCCAAAAGACTGGGCAAGCGCCTCGGACAACCTCTGACGGGAGGATGGGTCATCCAGCTCCTCCTCCATTCGTTCGAGGTTGGCCTTGTTGGTAAAGGGGAGTACCAGGGTCTGCCCCTCCAGCGAAATGCTGTTCACCTTGCAGTCGCGAAGTAAAGCTCCCAGGTTATATTTCTTGCCTTTGTGGCGGGACAGCGCCTTTACCGTGTTGTTCCATTGTACCCAAAGCTCACTGGACTCGCTGCCAGTCCGCCCGCTTCCCGTGGCTGCGGGTTGTGCCGCCGGTTCACGCGGGGCCGAGGGCGCGCTGGTGGACTGCCGGGCGGGTGGTCGCTCGGGCCGCTGCTCGCGGGGTGGCGGCGCCCTGGGTGGTTGCGGAGCGGGGGCCCTCTGCGGCGGGGCTACCGGCGGCGCTTCGGACGCAGGTGCCGGGGCGGCAGATTCCTCGCAGATCTCTACCACCGCCAGCTCCAGTGGCAGTGTGGAGGGAGCGTCGTAACGCATATTCACTGCGCCCCAAATCTTGAGCGCGTGGACTATTCGCCACGGGGGCTGCTGACCGACCAACTCCTTGAGCTGTCCACGCACGTGCTCTGGAAGGTCAACAGCGTCCTCGGACCCCCACTGCAAATGCATGAATCCCCTCAGCAAATCGGAGGTCTGCCGGTGCAACTGCCTCAGGTCGCTCCCCTCCCAGGCTGCTTGGTTTACTGCCGAAAGTGAGGCCGTCGTATTGCCGAGCAGCAGGTACTTGACCAATTCCAGCGCCGTCTCGTCGCTGCCCAGCCCCAGCAACTCTTCCACTTGGGGAGCGGTCACCCCGTCAGGGCAGGACACGACCAGTTGCTCCAGCAGATTTTCGGCGTCACGCAGACTTCCAGCGGCGTAGCGGGCGATAATGCGCAACGCGGCGGGCTCCACCGCCACTCCTTCGGCTTCAGCGATCTCCGCCAGACGCCCGAACACCGTTTCTGACGGAATGCGGCGAAAGTCCAGCCGCTGACAGCGAGAAATGATGGTGGGCAGTATACGATGCGCCTCAGTAGTACAGAGGACGAATATCACATGTTCCGGCGGCTCCTCCAGCGTCTTCAGAAAGGCGTTGGAGGCCGCGTCCGTTAGCATGTGGGCTTCGTCGATGATGTAGACCTTGCGGCGTCCCTGCACCGGAGCAAAGTTAACCTTGTCGCGGATATCGCGTATCTCGTCTATGCCCCGGTTGCTGGCCGCATCCAGCTCGATGATGTCCATGAAGCGGCCTTCGTTGATGGACTGGCATACAGCGCACGCGTTGCAGGGGTCGCCGTCCTGCAGGTCGAGGCAGTTGGCCGCCTTGGCGATGATGCGGGCGGTTGTTGTTTTGCCACAGCCGCGTGGGCCACAGAACAGGTATGAATGCGAAATCCGCCCCAGTCGAACCGACTGGCGTAGCGTGATCGACACGTGTTCCTGACCGGCCAACTCGCTGAAGCTGGACGGGCGCCACTTTCGGTAGTAGACCTGCGATGTCATGGCGCAATCGGCTCCGTCAATTGCAGTGAGAGGAGGGCCTCGCGCTCCTGTGCCTGCATCTGCGCCGTGTCCTCCGGTTCCAGATGATCGTAACCGACGAGGTGTAGCGCTCCGTGAACGACCAGGTGCGCTAGCTCCTGCAGCGGCTTAACGCTGTGCTCTACGGCCTGTCGTTGCGCCTGCGGCCACGAAACAACAATTTCGCCCAGCGGTTGCGGAATGCCGGGCGGCAGCACGAATTCGGACGGGTTCAACTGTTCGGCGGGCTCATCGCCGTCGCCCTCCCAGTGGCCCGGATGATCGGCGGAAAAGGACAGGACATCGGTGGTCTCGTCCAGTCCCCGGTACTCGGCATTCAGCGCCTGTACCGTTCCGTCGTCGGTGATCAGCAGGCTGACTTCAACATCCCCGTCTATGCAAGCTGCCAGCAATGCCGATTGAACAACGGTTTCCAGCCACTCAAGATCTATGTCTCTGTCGAATGGCTCGTCAATGGAGACAAATGTCTTCAGGCCGGACAGCTCGCGCAAGAAATACATCTCAAAAGGCAGATAAGGGGAGAACGGCCCCGTCTGGCAGCGTGCCCATATCATAATCCAAAGGGCGCGGGCATTCCAGCGCTGGCAGGCAGTCCCCAACCTCCGCCTCTGCCGGGCTGTGGCTGTGGCGGAATACGTCAGCCAACGGGATAGACAGGCCGGGAAGTAACGGCTTGGACAGAGTTTCGTCGGCAGTCGGCACCGCGCGTTCCACGTACTCACCATTCTGCAATTCAGGCAGAGTGGCCGTGTTGTTGCGGGGGTGAAATATCCAGTATTCCAGGTCGCCAGCCAGGGCATAAAGCTGCCGCGTCCGTACATGGACGCGGTTGCGGTCAGATGACAGGACTTCAACCACGATGTCCGGCGGCCCTCTGCCATTTGGTTACCTGATACTGCTCCGCCATCGTGAAGCACAACGCACAAGTCAGGGATCAGCGGAACTCGGTGATTCAATGACAGGGCAGCTGTAAGGTCGAACAGTACCTCGTCTGGAACCTCTTCGAACTCGTCTATGCAATCGTCCAAGTGCAGGCCCAGACGAAATTACAGAAATCCGTGTCCTTTCCGCGGTTGCCGCACAATATACTGAACTCCCCCGCCAGCTCCATCTTGCGCTTGTCTCAGGTATCGGAGAGCGCAAAGAACTACTCGTCGGTGAGCCGCATCCCGGAACGCGGTTTCAGCATTGGCATCTTATATGTCCTATGCTGCCTGCAATGTACAAGGATACGTCCCTGTTGGCGTCTGCGACTGGGAGTCGTTTCCTGGCTCTACGTCCCTTTGGTATCATTTGCCCAACCAAAACGAAAGGGGAGTCAATCATGCGCGGAGTCACGTTCAAGGGCAACCGGGAGGCCGAGATACGGGAGTTTCCCGACCCCCATGCCGGGCCAGGAGAGGCGGTCCTTCGGATCATGGCCTCCGGTCTGTGCGGCACCGACCTGCACCGTTACCGCGACGACGAACCCACCGAGATGATCACAGGCCACGAGCCCTGTGGCGTCATCGAAGAGCTGGGCCCAGGGGCGCCTCCGGGCCTGAAGCTGGGCGACCGGGTCATGTGCCACCACTACGAGGGCTGCGGCGTCTGCGAGATCTGCTCTATGGGCTACGAGCAACTGTGCCCTCACGGCCACGTAACCTTCGGCGGCGGCACCGGCCACGGCGCCAATGCCGACTACATGATCTGCCCTTCCCGAACCCTGGTTCACCTGCCCGACGAACTCTCGTTTGAGGAAGGTGCGGCCATTTCCTGTGGCACCGGCACTGCCTGGAACGGCCTGAACAAGATGAACGTCTCGGGCAAGGACATCGTAGCCGTGTTTGGCCAGGGACCCGTGGGACTGAGCGGCACGCTGTCGGCAAAAGCCATGGGGGCCCGCGTCATCGCTATAGACGTGATGGACGAGCGGCTGCGTCTGGCAACCGAGCTTGGCGCCGACCACACTATCAACGCTGCCTCCAACGACCCGGTTCAGGCGATTCTCGACCTCACCGGTGGGCAGGGCGCCACCGCATCGCTGGAAACGTCCGGCAACCCCACTGCACGGCAGCAGACTCTATCTTGCCTGCGACCCTTCGCCCGAGCCTGCTACGTCGGCGTCGGCGGCCCGGCTGAGATCGACTTTAACCGCGACGTGATCTTCAAGGTACTGACCGTATTCGGCTCGTGGACGTTCAGCAAGGCTGAACTGATAGAGATTGCCCGCTTTTTCGTGGACACCAAGGCGCCGCTCGACCGGCTTATCACCCACCGCTACGGTTTGGATCAAGCCATCGAAGCCTTCCAAACCTTCGACGGCGCCACTACGGGCAAGTGCGTCTTCGTATTCGACTAAGCCGAATCGAATGATTGGAAATTGGGGACGCAGAATATATTTCTGCGTCCTCTACTCTTGTCCGGCTTTCCAGATCAGGCGGTGAAACTCCTCGCCACGCAACACGGAGAATACGACGCTCTCGATATCGATGGCGAAGCAATGGCCCCCCAAGTCCTCTACTCGCAGGCCGAGAGTGGCGTAGACCGCATCGCTGAATCTCTGCCACTCATCGGGGTTGTTTACCTCTCTGGCACTACCGTAGACCTTGAACTCACCTTCTGTGCCGTTCTTGTCTGATACCGTGCTGTGGACTACGCAGCGCGGGTCGCGCATCAGGTCCAGCGCCTTCACCGAATTCAACATCATCCCTAAATACAACTGCCCGCCAGTGATAAACGGCTCCACCGGCGAGATGCGAGGCCATCCATCTCGCCTCAGGGTACCCACCAACGCCAGCCCCGTTCGCGCGAACTGCGCCTCGCCCAGTTCGGCCAGTTCAGGGTCGGACTCCGCGAATTGTCCCCAGGTTACGGACATGGTAGAGGTACCTCGATGATGACGCAGCAATGGAGTATAAGGAGCTTCGTTATAAAGAGAAATCCACGCCGATGTATCCGCGGCGTGGATTTCTTTTAGTGCGTATGTTGGTACCCCGGAGGGGCTTCGATCCCCTGATCTCCACCTTGAAAGGGTGGCATCCTAACCTAGCTAGACGACCGGGGCACATCCGGTACTTTTTGAGTGTAGCATACCCCACTGCACTGCGCTACGGGTATACCGCCATCTCGTCCAGCGACGTGTCCTCGGGGAACCCCGCCATAAGATTCATGTTCTGTACTGCCTGTCCGGCGGCCCCCTTGACCAGGTTGTCCAGCACGCTGAAGACCATCAGCCGACCCGTACGCCGGTCGATAGCCGGGTGCAGCAGGCACATGTTGTTGCCCAGCGTTTGCTTGGTCTGAGGTGGGGCGGCTACGACCCTCGCGAATGGATGGTCCGCGTAGAATGCGCGGTATACGTCCACAAGCCGTTGCCTGCCTTCGTCCCCGGCCCATTCACCGGGATTGACCAGCGGAGCGTAGCAGGAGCTGAAGATGCCTCGCGTCATCGGGATCAGGTGAACCTGGAATGTCACCCGCACCGGCTGCTCGGCCAGCGGGTCGAGTTCCTGTGTGATCTCCGGCAGGTGGCGGTGCCCGTTTACCGCATAGGCGAAGGCGTTCTCGTTCACTTCCGAGAAGTGGTTGGTCATCGTGAGGCTGCGCCCGCCGCCGGACACCCCCGACAGGCTGCTTACGATAATATCCGGGCTGATGATGCCCGCGTCCACCGCGGGAGCAAGGGCAAGGATGGCGCTGGTCGGGTAGCAGCCCGGGTTGGCCACCAACCGTGCCGAGCGAATCTCATCGCGGTGCAGTTCGGTCAGTCCGTAAACCGCCTCCTCGAGCAGCGATGGTTTCTGGTGCGCCACCCCATACCATTCTTCGTACTCGTCGGCCTGCTTCAGGCGAAAGTCCGCGCTGATGTCCACCACTTTGACACCCTGGTCCAGCACCGGGATGCAGGCCTCGGCGCTGGCCTTGTGTGGCAGGGCTGAAAACACCAGGTCCAGGCTGCCGCTTAGTTCCGGTTCGATGGTCAGGTCCAGACTCTCGAGGTGCGGAAACACCTCGCCCAGCTTCTGACCAGCAGCGCTGCGGCCTGTAACCGATGCGATTTCCACCTCAGGATGGCGACGCAGGATACGGGCCAACTCCGCTCCCGAGTATCCCGTTACGTTGATGATTCCTACCTTCACTTTCCTGGCCCTCCTTTGTCGCCGGCACGCACTTACTCTCATGGTTTCATGGGCGGGCCGGACATTCCTGCTCGCAACAAGTCGATATCTTAATTCACCCGGATCCCAACAATACGGGGGGAACGTGCGGGAGCACATCCGGTCCAGCGGCGGCAGTTTTCGGCGATCCAGCCGCCCTGGCCCCGTTTTCTGATTTTGACATCTTGGCCATCAGCCCCCGGCGCGACGGACACATCTCCCCGACCACACATTCTCCGCAGAGGGGCCGCTGTGCCCGGCAGACCCGGCGCCCGTGGTTGATGAAGGCCACGTGAAAGTTGAACACATCCTTGGGCGGGACCTTGGCCTCCATCACGTCGTGGGCCTTGTCGGCGTTGGTCTTGGCGTCGATGGCCCGAAGCCGCTGGCATACCCGAAATATGTGGGTGTCGATTGCCATCGCCGGCATGCCCAGCGAGAAATTGAGGACGATCCCTGCTGACTTTGGCCCGATTCCCGGCAACTGCCTGAGCCAGGCTTTCGCCTCTGCCAGTGGCATCTCGCGCAGGAACGACAGATCGAGAGAGTATCCGTTGAGCTCCAGAACCTTCTCCAGCACTTCCTTGATTCGAGGTGCCTTTATCTTGGCCAGCCCGCCGGGAGCAATCGCTTTCTCGATTTCTGATACGTCGCCCTGAGCCACGGCCTCCAGCGATCCGAACCTTTCCATCAGGCGGGCGAAGGCGCGGCCCGAGTTGATGTCCGATGTATGCTGAGAAAGGATGGTGAAGACCATCTCATCGGTGGGAGGAAGCCGTCGCTCCGCAGGGAAAGGTCCGTATTCCTGCGTCATCAGCCCGACGACCCTGGCTATTCGCGCCGCTGACATTGTAGGACTTCGGCGCTTGGCCTGCTTTTCCGTCATGCCGCAGATTCTAGCACCGGCGGCCTTGATATGGAATGCGCAATCAGAAATGCGACAGTTCTACTCCAAGCCAATGCCAGCCCAATCAGAAAAGATGGCAGGCGACTTTGTGCCTGGGCGAAACTTCCTTGACCTCCGGGTCCTCCAGGCTGCAGCGGTCCATCACGAACGGGCACCGGGTGTGGAAGTGGCAGCCATCCGGCGGGTTCAGGGGCGACGGCACTTCGCCGGGCAGGATAATCTCCTCCTGCACAGTGTCGGGATGCGAGGGGAGGGCCGCGGACATGAGCGCCTTGGTGTAAGGATGGGAAGGATTCTCGAACAGCTCTTTGACCGGCGACATTTCGACGATGCGGCCAAGATACATCACTGCCACCCAAGTGCACATGTAGCGAACCGTCGCCAGGTGATGAGCGATGAGCATGTAGCTAACGTTGTATTCAGACTGCAGGTCTCTCAGAAGATTCATTATCTGGGCGCGAATGGACACGTCCAGCGCGGAAACCGGCTCGTCCAGCACGATAACTTTGGGATTAAGGGCCAAGGCCCGGGCAATGGCCAGGCGCTGTCGCTGTCCACCGGAAAATTCATGCGGGTACAGGTTGGCGTGATAGGCGCTGAGCCCCACATCGTTGAGCAGCTTCAACACTCGATCCTGGATCTCCGACCGGCCCATGTCCCAGTTGATGACCATCGGCTCGGCTATGAGGTCGCGAACCCGCATTCGGGGGTTGAGGGAACTCCACGGGTCCTGGAACACCGCCTGAACCGATCGGCGGTATTCCCGCCTGGTTTCGGTATCGGCGTTGTGGACGTCCTTCCCCTCGAAGAGGATTGATCCCTCCGTCGGTTCCTCCAGCATCAACATCATCTTGGCGGTGGTGCTCTTGCCGCAGCCCGACTCGCCAACGATTCCCAGCGTCTCTCCCGGGCGCAACTCGAATGAAACGCCGTCCACTGCCTTGATGTGGCCGGTCGTCTTGGTGATGAGCAGACCCCTGGTCACCGGGAAGTACTTTTTCAACTGCACGGCCTCGAGCAGGGCACCGCCATTTCCGGTCCCATAGCCCGGTTGGTCCAGTTCGGCTGAGGGTGCATTTGTTGTCATCATTTCAGCTTAACCTCCAGCAGGAGGCGTGGTGGCCTTCGCCTACCGTGACTCGGGCAGGGTATTCCTCGCGGC
This sequence comes from Dehalococcoidia bacterium, assembly GCA_965262865.1. GTDB lineage: Bacteria > Chloroflexota > Dehalococcoidia > Lucifugimonadales > UBA3495 > VXOI01. Next base: position 1,133,217 of record OZ253565.1, on the reverse strand, counting down.
ACTGGTCCATTGCGTACTGGCAACGGGGCGCAAAGGGGCAACCGACAGGCAGGTCGTGGAGTGTGGGTGGTTGACCTTCGATGGAATACAGCCGGTCCACGTCCTCCTCCATTCGGGGTACCGATGCCAGCAGGGCCTCGGTGTAAGGATGTGATGGGTTGTTGAAAATGTCACGAACGCTGCCCTGCTCCACAATGCGCCCCGCATACATCACTGCCACGCGGTCGCACATCTTGGCCACGATGCCGAAGTCGTGGGTAATGAAGATCAGCCCCACGTTGGAGTCCCTTTGCAGCTCCTTCAATAGCTTCAGGTACTGCGCCTGAATTGTCACGTCCAAGGAAGTCGTCGGCTCGTCGGCGATCAGCACCTGCGGCTGGCAGGAAATGCCGATGGCCCCCACAACGCGCTGACGCATGCCGCCGCTCATCTGGTGCGGATAGTCGCGCATTCGCGACTCTGCGGCAGGGATGTTCACCCTCCGCAACACCGACAGCGCCTGCTCCTTAATCGAGTGCTTCGGAATATCCTGGTGAATCCTGATGGCTTCCGAGACCTGGCTGCCGATGTTGAACACCGGATTGAGCGACGTCATCGGGTCCTGAATGATTAGGGCGATCTTGCTTCCCCGAATCCTGTTCATCTCGCTCTCGGACTTCTGCAGCAGGTCCTCGCCGTCCAGCTCGATGCTCCCTGAGACAATACGGCCCGGCGGCACGGGAATCAGGCGCATCAGCGACAGCATGGTCACTGACTTGCCGGAGCCCGACTCGCCGACTATTCCCAGCGTCTCTCCCCGCCGGAGGTCGAAGCTGATGCCGTCCACCGCCTTTACTGTGCCCCACCTGGTCTGGAAATAGGTCCGCAGGTTATCTACCCGCAGCACCACGTCCTGTTCTGTTGTCACTTCTATAGTCATGATGTTTGTCGGCTCTCTTTCTTGGGAGAGTGGGTCACTCTATTTGCCTGAGACGGGGATCCAACTTGTCTCTCAGCCAGTCGCCGAACAGGTTTAGAGACATTACCGTCAGCACGATGGCCACTCCGGGGAAGGTGGAAATCCACCACGAACCGGTGGAAAAGCCTCCTGCCAGATGGTTCCGTCCATCCGACACCATGCCTCCCCAGCTGGCGGTTGGCGGCGGCACGCCGGCTCCCAGGAAGCTCAACGTGGCTTCCAGCAGAATCACGATGCCAACCTGGAGGGTAGCGACAACGATCAGGGTGTTTATCGTCCCAGGAAATATGTGAACGAATAGAAGCCGGGGGACTGACGCTCCGGCTACCTTGGCCAGTGCCACGTAGTCCATATTCTTCAGTTGCAACACCTCGCCACGCAACTGGCGGGCGAAGCGCGGCCAGATGAATATTGTCAGCACCGCCACGATAATACCTAACGAAGTCCCCAGCGTCGCCACCATTGCCAGGGCGATCAATACCAGGGGGATGGCCAGCAAGATGTCCACGAACCGCATTACTGATTCGTCCACCACCCCGCCGTACCAGCCGGCTACCAGCCCCAGCAGTACACCAATGGACCCGCCGACGCCCAAGGTCACCGCAGCGACCAGCAGGGAAATGCGGGCCCCATAGATGATGCGAGAAAGGATATCCCGCCCAAGCTGGTCGGTGCCCAGCAGGAACTTGGTGCTTCCTCCTGCGCGAGTCACATCGATGGCTTCGATGCTATCGCCAATCTGGATGTCAGGATTTGTCACCTGGGCGTCCGCCAAGGAGATTTGGGCATCTTGTCCGGGCAGAACCCGCTGCACCACTGTCCTGGTGGCGATTTCCGTTCTGGCTTCATACCAGAAGGGCGGCAACCTTCGCTCGGGCAGTGAATTCTTGTTGGGGTCGTGGGGTGAGATCCAAGGAGCCGCAATGCCTGCGAAAAGCACCAGAGACAGCAGTAGCACCGGAATTACGGGCCAGCGCCGAAGGACTCGATAGGGACTGGCCAGCCGCGCTCCAATGCCGGTGCTTTGGGGAGTGAGAAAATCTGTTGTTGTGTTTACCGCCATGATGCTCTTTTCCCTTCCTATGCGTACCGAATGCGGGGGTCTATGTAGGCGTAGAGCACGTCAATAAGGAAAGCGACCATGACATAAAGCAGTGTGAAGACGACGACCACCCCTTGAAGTAGAGGGTAGTCGAAGGCATAGAGCGCGTCGATTGCCAGCTTGCCGAGGCCGGGCCAGGCGAACACTGTTTCCACCACCAGGGAGCCCGTGACCAGCGCGCCCAGGGTGACGCCTGCGAAGGTCAACGGCGGTATCAGGGCGTTACGGAAGGCATGGTGCATCACGACGCCCCAGTAGGGTACGCCCTTGGCCCGCGCCAGCTTGATATATTCCGAGTCCAGCACGTCCAGCATCGCCGAGCGCACCAGTCTCAGGTTGGCGGCAGCGTAGTACCAGCCCAGCGTGATGGCCGGCAGTACGATGCTGCTCCAGTCCTCTCGTCCGGAAGTCGGAAAAAACCTGAAGGAGACGGAAAAGAAAATAACCAGCATTATGCCAAGCCAAAAAGGCGGCGCCGACTGGCCCAGCAGCGCCACCACTTTTCCCACCTGGTCAACCAGGCTTCCGCGCTTGATTGATGACAGTATCCCCAACGGAATTCCCACCAGCAATGAGACGATGAAAGCCGTCAGGCCCAGGTATAGCGTGGCCGGAAGACGTTCTAGGATAACCTCCCTTACCGGGCGGCCTTCCTTTATTGAATCACCAAGGTCTCCTTGGAGGGCGTTCCCTAGGAATATGAAGTATTGTCGATAGTAGGGCTGGTCGGTTCCCAGCTTCGCCATCATCCGGTCGATGTCTTCCTGCGTGGAGTACTCGTCCAGCATGAGAGAGACCGGATCGCCCGCAGACCGGCTCAGTATGAAAATGATGAGCGAGACAGCTAGCAAGGTGACAATGGCCAAGACCAACCGGCGGACCAGGTATTTTTGCATGACGGCCTATATCGCAGCTAAAAGTTTGAATTGCAACGGTTACGATTGTATGCGATACGATTCCAACGTCGGTGCGGATTCAGACGTGCGATCAATTTGTCTGAATCAGGATTTACAGGATTAGAGGATTTCCTAGATCGGGGAATTACCGCGCACCCGGTGATTGCCGCCGCCACTGCCGTCAATTCTGAAAATGCCGTAATCCGGCAAATCCTGATTCAGACAGAGTGTCCATGCAGGGGCGAATTTTATATCCGCCCCTGCATCGCTCTTCCTACTGGCGGTGCTTGATGTACTCGAAGCCGGAGGGCGACGAGACTTCGCTGAAATCTATGGGCTCCCAATCAGGGTCAAGCCGCTTCCCCACAGGCCAGATTCCGTCCACAGAGTAAATGGCGAAGGCCATGGCGTTGTCATACATCCAGCCGTAGACCTTGCGCTCCTTCTCGGCAACTAGGACGGGGTTGGTCTCGCCCAGCAAGTCGGTGATGTTTTCCTCCATCCACGGGTGCTCTGTGCCGTAGCTGAAGGTGGACGCCGCCACGTAGTTGGAGGCCCCGATGCCCGGGGTCAGGCGTCCGCTGAGGCTGTGGCAGGTGGCGCCTTGGTACGTGCGGGTAATCAGCTCAGGGCGGATGGTGGCATAGGGAATGCGCTGGAGGTCGACGTCAATGCCGACTTCCTCCCAGTAGCCCGCCACGGCCTCACAAGCCTCAACCTCACCGGGCCTGCCGCGGATGGCGGTAACCAAGGTGATGCTGAACTCGTTGTCCGGGCCGTAACCGGCTTGCTCCAGCAATTGCCGGGCCATGTCCGCGTCATACTCAAAGGTCCAGCGCGGGTCGGCCTTGGCCTCGTGACCCATCCAGTCCCTCATGTACAGGGGGGCGCCAAAACCGGAGAAAATGGTATCGACAATCTCCTGCCGGTTGATGGCGATGGACATGGCTTTCTTGACCTTGACGGTGTTCAGCCACTCTTCCGAGGTGGGGTCTTCGTTGCAGGACACCCAGGCGTTTTCGCAGTCCAAGTGTGTATAGGGTAAGCCGTCCTTGTCCACGCCGTAGGTCTGGCCGTAGATATTCAGGCCTGCCTGGGTGGCGAAGGGCCAGGCAACGATTTCCGTGCCCTCCACGGCCTCCACGGCGGGCAAGGAGTCGAAGGCCATCTCCATGATGTCCAACTCGTCGGTCTCGAAGGCTGCCACTCGAATAGCCTCCTCCGGGATGGACCTCATATTGAATTGAGCGAAGTAGGGGGTCTGCCGCCAGTGGTCGTCCACGGCCTTGAAGCGCCAGACGCTGCCGCTATCATGGGACTCGATTTCCCACGGACCGGTGGCGGATATGTTTTTGCTGGCCTCCTTGGCGGCTTCCTCGTAGGCCTCGGTTACTACTCCGGGTTCGCTATAGCGGTCGTCCCAGTTGCCGCCATTTTCTTCGAATATTTCCCGGGTCTGTTGCATGCTCACGATGGTGGTGCTTACACCGCCCAAGTGGCGCATGAACTCGAAAGCGCGCTCCCGGAGCCAGGGCTCGCCGGTGTCGATCTCCACAGTGTAATCGTCGATCACCGTCTGGGAGCCGCCCTTATTGCCAACCCAAAAGTCGCCAATGATGCCGGCGCGGGCGTTCAGCGAGCCCTCGTGCCATTCCTTGTAGTTCCAAAGAATGTCGTGGATGTTCAGGGTGCCGCAGCTCTGGTCGCGGGACTCGCCGCACTGGTGATGGAACTCAACGTCATCCCGTACCTTGAAGGTCCAAAACTGGCCGTCGTCAGAGATGTCCCACTCGGAGGACAGAAGCGGCCCGGGGGACAGGTCCGGCTGGATGGCGACCATTGACTCCCCAAAACTCACGGCCGAGTACTGAACGCGGGGGCTGGACATGAACCTGGGGTGCCCCTCGAAAATTCCAGTCTCTTTTACCGCGTAATTCATCACCCCTTCCGGTTGGTGCGTTTGCACCGCCGTGGTGGGGGCCGGTCGCGGTGTCGAAGTCGGCTGAGGGGCTGGCGCCTGCGACGAAGTGGTAGTCTGCGTAGCGGATTCTCCCTCAGTCGTCTCAGTAGCCTCCGTCTGCGTCGCGTCCTGCGGCTCCGGTGTTTCCGCGGGAGCAGGCGCTTGGGTATCACTATCGGTCTCTGCTTCTTCGGTGGCCGATGAGCCACAGGCCACTATCAGGGTCAATGCCATCAGCATCAGGATGGGAAACCAAAACCTTGAGACAATTTTCCTTCCGTTAAACACTACCTCTCCTTTGAGGCCAGGGAGCTTATTGCCCTGCCTTGGATACGCTTGTCATTGGCCGCTTCCACAGGCCGCCAACAATGCAAACTTGTCGGATTATATGGCTGATGGATTTTTTGTCAAGGAAGACTAACGCAACCCCTGTCCAATGGGTGTCCGCTGATTTCGACCAATTCGTTTAGCGAACTCGAATAACAAGCCCGAATGAGTGACGAATACCTCCCATTCAGCTTTGTTTAATTCACGAAAAGAGAACAGGGTTCCTCGGGTATTCCTAACGATCTATTGTTGGAGGACAGGCGAAACAGCGGCAACCCGGCGGGTTCGACTACTGAAGATTTGGGTGGCCGGCACCTGTCCGAAACTCAGCGCTCACCACGCAGGAAGCGCTCTACGTCGCGGACCAGGTCCTCTGGGTCGAGGATCGAACTGTCGGCAACGCTTTCGTCGTACTGGCCCTCCAGCTTCGCGACGTAGGATCCGATCTGTTCGTCGGCCTGAACTGCCTTGGCGACCTCTTCGTCGAACTTGGTGGCTGCTCCTTGCAGCTCCTCAAGTTCCAAGGGCAGATGAAGCAGGCGGGTCAGGGTCTGCAGCAGGGAATACGCAACTCGGTAGTTGGGAGCAGCCTGCAGGTAATGTGGAGTGTGTCCCCATATGGAAGAATAGCCCAGGCCCTGTTTGATGCAGGCATCCATCACCGATGAGCTGATGCCCGTTGGACCCTGGTAGTTGGAGGAACGGATCTCGCGCCCTTCCAGGAACTCCGACAGGTCCGGTCGCGTGGCCGTGCCGCTCAGCTTGACCGGGCGGGTGTGTGGAACGGCGTCTAACAAAGCACCTACGTGCACGACAGTCTCAACTCCCCGCTCTGAAGCCAAGCCGGCAACGCCCTGGGAGTAGGCGCGCCAGCGCAGGTTGGGCTCTACGCCAGTGAACAGCATGATCCCGTCGCCGGTTTCGGGATTGTCGATGTGGAAGAATTCGTTGGCTGGCCAATGTATGTGTCGCCTTCCGTCGCGAGTGCGGGTTGTCGTTGGCCGGGTCTGGGAGAAGTCATAGAACTCCTCCGGGTCAAACTCCGCGAACTTCTGCGCCTTCAGCTTGCGTTTCAGAAATTTCACTGCGCTTGTGGCCCCTTCGGCGGCATCGGCCCAGCCGCTGAAGGCGATTAGCAGAGTGCTCAACTTGCGGTCTGGCTGGTGGTCAACAGAAAGAAAGTCCATCGTGCTCCCGCGCCGTTCTGACTGCCGATTTAGTCTAACACACAGGGTGAGGCGCTGTTGAAATGCCGCCCTCTGTCCCAAAGCAATCGTCCCTCTTTCGGATCACTCTGGCCGCCCTCCCTGGAGTCGAGAATGGCTCCGCTGAAGCCACCGATACGCATGAATTGTCCATTGTCCTGGATCTGGACTGACCGAAAACGTCGAACTCCGGGGGGCTATGGTTCTGGCCACAGGTGCCTGCCCTGGATTGGTGGCACCAGTTCAACTCTCCGGTCCACTGCTATGTGGATTCGAACCGGTCCAACCGGAACAGGGACAGGTCGTGGGCTGTCTCCCCGAACATGGCAAGGTCGGCCATAACCTCGCCGATTACGCTGGCGAACTTGAACCCATGCCCAGAGAATCCTGACGCCAGCGACACCTGTGGATATTCGGGGTGAAGGTCAATGATGAAGTGGCCATCGGGCGAGTTTGTGAACATGCAGGTTTTCAGGGAAAGGGCAGGCCCCGCCGCCTCCGGAAAGTAACGCTCCACGAAATTTCGAAGGACGGCCTCATCTTCTTCGTATACATCTCGATCCAGTTGGTCCGGATCAACCGCCTGGTGGAGGTGGTGGGATCGGCCCACCTTGAACCCCGGCACGCCGTAGACCGGGAACCCGTAGAACCGCCCCTCTTCAACGTAGATACCGAAGACAGGGAAGGTGTCGGTGCGAAACAGTTCCGGCTTTTCCGGCTGGAACCACCCCAGCACTTGCCGCTCGGCCACGGCGTACTGCTCCAGCGTCGGCGCGATCTTTCCGGCCCACGGCCCTGCGGTTACCACCAACCGGCCCGCCCGGTAGCTGCCGCGGGCGGTCCTTACTACTACGCCTTCTCCGGACGGTTCCCAGTCCAAGACGCGCTCACGGCCATGGACCTCGGCCCCCGCTTCCAGTGCGGCGGTTACGTGGTTGACGATGCACCGCTCTGGCAACAGGAATCCGCCGTCGGCCTGGTATACGGCGGAGATGTCATGATCGAATCGGTAGCCGGGGAACCGTCGGCTGGTCTCAGCGCCAGTCAATACTTCGTAAGGGATGTTGTGTTCCTCGCAGGCGTCTACCGCCCCTTGGAAATACTCGCTCTCCGAGTGGCCGGCCCGGATCGAGCCGGTTGTCACCAGAAGCCGCTCGCGAGAAGCGTTCTCCAGCTGGTGCCAGAGCTCGTAGGCCCGGCGCACCAGAGGCACGTAGGATGGATGCTCCTGCAGGGTGTACCGGATCATCCGGGAATACCCGTGCGACGAACCCATTTCGTGGGGCACGTCGAACTGCTCCAGCCCGAGGGTTCGCCAACCCCGCCTTGCCAGGTGATAAAGCGCTGCGCTGCCCATACCGCCAACGCCGATGACTATGGCGTCGTATTCGTTCATAACATTTCCCAGTCACTTGCCAGGATTTCGTGCCGGAACCGCCGACAGCAGACTAGGGGCGCACAACCGTGCGCCCCTACATCAGTATTCTGGACGGAAATTGGGAACACTACCCCAGTGGTATCGCCGTGCCCGGCGTCGTCATCCGCAGTGAATATACTGACGTACGGGCCGTGAACAGCATGGTCCGGTTGTCCTCGCCTCCCCAGGCGCAGTTTGCCGGTATCTCAGGCAGCCGGATGATACCCACCTGGTTTCCCGCGGCGTCGAACACCCAGCATCCTCCGGGACCAGTGCAGTAGACCCGCCCCTCGGCATCAACCTTCATGCCGTCGGGCACCCCATCCTCATCCGAATACATCGTGGCGAAGACTCGGTTGTTACTCAGCGAACCGTCTGAGGCCACGTCGAAGGCGCGAATGAACTGGTGCTCGCACACTTCGCCTCGCTCCTTCTCGCCGATGCAACTGTCGTCCAATCTTGTGATGGCCACGTACAGCACACTCTCGTCAGGCGAGAACGCGATTCCGTTGGGATACTCAGTGTCGCGGGTGGCGATGGTGTGCGCCCCGGCAAGTGAGACACGGTGCACTCCGCTGAAGTCCAGCTCGCGCTCCTCCTGTGTCAGCCTGCCATTGGGGTCAGTGAAGTACAGCGAGCCGTCCGACCGGCCGACGACGTCGTTGGGCCGGTTGATACGCTTTCCCTCCACGTGGGTGGCGATGGCACCGTACGATCCGTCGGCATTGCGCCGCGCAAGCTGCCTGTTGTCCCCCTCGCACAGGATCAGGTTGCCCGCCGTGTCAAAGGTCAGACCGTTGGATCCCCCGCTGTTGTCTCTGAACACCTCGAGCTTCCCATCGGGAGCCATTCGGTGCACCAGCGAAGCGCGGATGTCCACGAACAGCCAGTATCCGTCGGGGTGCCACAGCGGTCCCTCCGTGAATCCGAATCCCGTGGCCAGCTGTTGCGCCTCCGATCCCGATTCAACGATGCCCGGCAGCAAATCGGCCATGAAAACCTCCCGTCGACATTGAAATAAATTAAGTTCCTGCGCCTGAAGTCTTGGCGGATATGGCCGTAACTATAGATGCGCCAGGTATTGTTCCTCGAAGTCCATCCCTGCCAGGTCGGTGAATGCCTGCATCAGCCGCCGCGTAACCGCGCCTGGCGCCCCTCCACTGCCTATCTCCGTACCATTAATGGCGGAGACGGGACAGATGCACAGGCTGGTTGAGGTCAGGAAGGCCTCGTCGGCAGTGTAGGCGTCAAAGAGGTCCAGGTCGCGCTCCGCAGTCTCCAGACCCAGCCCGCTGGCTAAGTCGAGCACGGTACCCCGAGTGATGCCCTCCAGCACGTACTGCCCCTTGGGGGTGGCTACCAACCCGTTCTTTACCAGGAAGATGTTGGAGCCGCGACCCTCGGTCAGATTGCCCGCCTCGTCCAGCAATACCGCCCACGAGCCCGGATCGGTGCCTTGTGCCTCGAGGTCGCCCAGCACCAGGTTCAAATAGTTGTGGGTCTTGGCCCGCGGGCTAATGAACCGCGGCGGTATTCGCGGGACCGACGGGGTGGTGACTCTGGCCCCGTCGCGGTAGAGCGGCGCTCTCGATGCGAAGGGGATGGCGTGGGTCTCGATTAGCACTGTTGGGGTAGCGTCATTGCCCTCGACTCCGCGGGTTACTCGCTGCATCACCCACATATCCTGCCCGGTTGGGAGGAGGGGATGGTTGTGTTCAACCACCCGGCGAGACCAATGCTCCATTTCGTCCGTGTCTATGCCCGGGTCGATTCGCACATAGCGCAGGGAGTCGTACAGCCTCCGCACGTGCTCGGTCAGCTTGAAGGGGACGCCGTTGAAGGTGCGGGCGGCGTCAAAGACGGCGTCGCCATAAATGAAGCCTCGGTCGCGTATGGGTATGCCGGCTCGCGACTCGGGAACAAGCTCCCCGTTGAGGAAAACGATGGGTTCGGTCAGAGCCATGGCCCCTCCATCGGTGGTGTAAATGGCGGTCTGGTTGCTGGCGCGTGGCGGAGTAATTGCGGCCAAATGATACCAGCAAGGTCTTGGCGCCGCCACCGGAGCACCGGATTTTGTTGGGAATAAATGATGGCCGGAGACATCGCCTCCGGCCATCATGGGTTCTACGCCTGTGATTGGGTTAGTTGACCGAGAATGGGATCGATTGGGTCTCGGTTTCGTCGGCGTCGGTCTCAGGGTTGACCTGGCCGCCCAAGTCATCCGTACCGTATCCGCTGACAGTAACGTCTATGCTGGTCGCATCAGCCTCAAGCAGGACAACGTTTCCGGCTACGCCAATCACAACCACGCGCCACTCCCAGGTCTCGCCAGGGTTGAGTACGTCATCGTCGTTGGCACCTTCGCCGGAGCTGCGGACGAATTCAGGGGAATCCTTGGTCAGCCTCTTGCCCGTGAGGTCTGGCCCGATGCCCGCGGCAGCAAGGTCAACGTATACGTCGGTCAGGTCCGAGTCGCCGTCGTTGGTTTCGGTTACGACTACCGTCTGCACCACCAACTGCACCACGGAGGAGCCGCCCTCGAGCAGGGAGACGCTGACATCAGTGCTGGGGGACAGGATTCTGACGACGGCGGTAGCAACGCCGGACGGCTCAGTTGTGTTGTCCCGGGCGGTGCCTATGGCAACTGCCTCGTATCCGGTCTCCTCAGTAAGAGTTGCAGTGGAGCATATTATGACTACCTGTTCGTTGGCAGCGAGGTCGCCAATTGCTGACAGCGGAATCGCTTCATTATTGGCGCCGGTGGTACATCCGCTCAGGTCAAGACCGTCGGCATTGTTTGGATCAGGGTCGACGACTGCCACATCGGTCAGTTCAGACGCCCCGTTGGTAACGGTAACCGTGATCGCCGCTGAATTTCCACTGCGAATGGTCTGGTCTTGTGGGCTCAACTCGACAGTCAGGCCTGGGGAAATGGCTTCGACCGTAGTGCTGGCCGTCGCGGTGAGCACAGTCGCGGTTCCAGGTATGGTGCCTTGAATGGTGGCCTCGATGGTGTTCAAGCCTTCGTTCATCTTGGCTGAGCAGGAGTATCCAGCCGTACCCAAATCCGCGGGCTTGGAGGCAGTAGCTGCTGCAACCGTTGCATATTCACGAGAACAGTCGTCGGCAGCGGCGGGTGCCCCTCCCGGACCGGTGACAGTTACGCTAACCGAGACACCCTCCAAGTCCGTGGCGGTAGGGGTGATACCTAATATGGTAAAGGTCCCCTCTCGGGCCTCGGGGTCGTCCGAGTATCGAACCGGGTCTCGCTGGGCCGCTATGGTGATGCCAACTTCCACAGTGCCAAAGATTACAGTAGTGGTGTCGTCGTTGGTTACCACAAGTGAGGCGGCTTCACCGGCGGTGGATTGAGCCGTGCCGGAGGCGGTTACCTCGGCCCTCAGCACGAATGTGGCTTCAGTCGTGCTGCCGCACTGGTAGACAGTGGTGGAGGCACCGACGGCCAAGGCGCCAAATGCGTCGGCGGCCCTTTCGCAATCCGCGATCTGCACCTCGCCGGCCTCAGCGTCCTCCAAGGATGCTACTGAGATGTTTGACAACTCGAAGCCGCCGGTGTTGGTGATGACCACATCGAAGTAGGCAGTCTGGCCCTGGAGCACGGACTGCGTATCAGGGTTGTTCAGGTCCTCGACGCTCGGCGAAATGTCGATCTCCACCGAGGGGGCCCCTATGCGAACTATGCTGGTGGCGGTGGCGTCCACTTCGTTGGGAAGCTGGTTGCCATCCGAGTCCGAAGAGCGACCGCCGCTGTAGACCGCACGCACCGTCAGTTCAACGCTTCCTTGGTCATCTGCGTTGCCCTGGATGCCGTCATTCTGGTTAACAGTGTATTGGAGTCGATCGCTGTTGTATGAATCTCCGAGGGTTATGATGCTGTCCGTGACATTCCCGGCCCCATCGGTATTGGAGACGGGTATTTCAACTGTACCATCCGGATAGTCGTCGGTGGCACCTGGCAGGGTTACCGTCAGGGTTCCGCCACCGAAATCACAAAGGCTCTCCTCTTTGAAGAGCTTGACTGAGTAGTAAACATCGTCCCCATGGTTCACCACGGCAACGGTCTGGCCAGACGCATTGGTAGTGGCGATGCTGATGCCGACGCCCGGGTCGCAGCTTTCAGTCTCTTGACCGGAGGCAAAAGGGCTGCTGACCGTCAGTATCCCAACGCCCGCGCCGACCACGGCAAGCAGAACCAACAGTGAGATAACGTTGCGTTGAATCAAGCTCATCTACAAGGCTCCCAAAAAGATGTTGTCATCTCAGGGCCGGTGCGCTCATAACCGGCCAGGACACACAACTCAGAGTCCGCGAGTCCAAAACCCTCATTTGGGCAGTTGCAGCGCGGCGCCCGCAGTGCCCCAAATTACCCGGACTATCATACAGAACGTCGACATAGTAATTCAACCGGTTTGGTGGCTTGCTGGCTCGCCAATTCCGGCTGTGTTTCGTTGCCCGGAAATCGGGCCCGCAGTAGTCAATCACAGCGACTGTCTGCGGTCAAGTCCCGGGTGTCCCCGATTTGAAGTCAAGCGTAACGGCCGAAGGGGAGGGACCTCCGGCCGTTGAAGCCAATTTGACCATTTGGCGCCATCCGCAACATCCAGCTATTTGTCAGCAGACGGACTAACACAAACAATTTCGAGCTAACCCACCAGCTTGGTACTACCAACTCTGGAATGGCCAGATCGTGTGGTAAAACGCTACCTGATGGTCGAAATGGATCGTTTCCCTAAGCCAGGACCTTGGCCAGTTCCTCGGCCTCGGCCTTGCTCAAAATCCGGAAAACGGACAGGCTCGGGTCTTCTTTGGCCACACCCTTCGCAGCTGGGCGCCCATTCTTCATGGTCACCAACTCGATCTGGTCCATTTCCACCTTTTTGCGCAGTTTTGTGCAGTAAGCTGTCAGTACAGGCATAGGGGCCTCCGCCGCGTCGGTTTTCTTGGCTTGGGATTTTCGTGGAGGCATTGTCTCACCTCACAGATGATGTTGGGCAGCACAATTACATTAAGCTGCAATGTCTAAATATTGTAGGAAGTAGCTGCAAGCGTGTCAACATAAAGTAGGCACGAATTTTAGCCACCTATGAATTTGTGTCTGGAGCAGGTTTACTTCTCTGGAAGGGTCAGTTTTTCGCTGTCCACTTTATAATTTTGAGCATTCGAGACTCGAAATCTTGGCCCCGTCTGCTTGACCAGGACGATTGCAAAGTTGCCGTCATTCCCTGTCATTCCCAGCGGAGCGAAGAATCTCAACTATGCCGCCGAGACCCCGAGCGTAAGCGAAGAATGGCGTATTAGGGCTTTCCAATCGCCCTCCCGGTACAGCTACGCCCCCTTGCCAACCCCCCCGATACGTTGGTAGTATAACCATGTACGTACATTAGTTCTATAACCATCAGAGCCAGGACCCGCCCTCGGCAGTCTGGCCGCCAATTGAGAAAATGAGCGGAAATGAGCGGAAATGAGTGGAATAACAAAAATCTCCCCATCAAATCCACTCTCCCTTACGGAGAGGGTTAGGCGTGAGGGCGTACGTTAGGGTGAGGGCGAAATCCTGACAAGAACCATCCAATCTCCCTCTCCCTTGAGGGAGAGGGTTGGGGTGAGGGTGAAATCCCGCCAGCACAACCATGTCCAGGCAATAGCCGCATACGTCGCATAGTTTAGGAGTCAAAGAATGTTCAGCGATGGAATCTCCCTCGCCTCCATCCGCCGACAGATCGAAGCCCTCGAGCGCAAATGCGCCCGCCAGCTCGCCATATACCGCCTCAAACCCGCCGTCGACCAGATCACCGAGCTCTGGAACATCGCCGTAGCCAAAAACCAGCCCAAGCCCGACCCCCTGACATGCGTCCGCAAGGTGGTCGACGCCGGCTTCCGCCTGCCCACTTTCACCGCCCTCCACACATACATCAAGGACTGCCGAAAATACGGCAAGTTCCCCGACGCCAAGGAGATCGCGGACAAGCTATTCCCTCCCGGCAAGAAAGTCTCCCTGTACGCTGTCCCCCTCGCCGCCTGTTGATTCTCCCTCTCTCTCGAGGGGGAGGGCCAAAGAAATCCCCTCTCTCAGCCGGAGAGGGTTGAGGTGAGGGCGTATCCATACCAGGCAAAGTTCCCTCACCCCCAAGAGAGAACCCCAAAACCCTGCGTCCACCCCGTAGGACGATTGCAAAGTGGCTGTCACCCCCTATCATTCTGTGCGGAGCGAGGAATCTCAACTATGCCGCCGAGACCCTTCGCTAACGCTCAGCGAGGCATGTTGGGACTTTGCAATCGTCTTGGTTTGGCTGGCGGTGCTCCCCTCCGCCGGTGATAACGCGTGATAAAATACAGCACAACTTTGAGAATGGCTTTCAAGCCACCGGGAACAATGGGACAGATTTTCATAGTCAGGCATGGTGAAACCGTCTGGAACCGTGAGGGCCGTATACAGGGCCACACGGATGTGGCTCTTTCCGGGAAGGGCTTGGGGCAGGCCTCCAGACTCGCAAGGCGTTTGGATACAGTTCGTTTTGATGCCGCATACGCCAGTGATCTCTGCCGGGCCTCGCAAACGGCGGTCACTATTCTCGATGGCCGGGATGTTCCCCTGCACCCCACGGCGCAACTGCGGGAATACCATAAGGGCGTATTCGAAGGACTGACCGATTCAGAACTCCGGGCCCGCTTTCCTTCGGAATACCCCACGTACATTGCCAAGGATCTGGACTATGCACCAGATGGAGGCGAATCAACCCGGGAAGTAAGCGAGCGCATGACCTGCGTCATCAACGAAATAAAGGAAAGGCACCTTGGCGACACGGTGCTGGTGGTGGGCCACGGCGGTTCCCTCCGCGCCGCTATGATGGCCTTGCTGGGCATGCCGCTGGACGCTAACTGGCGGTTCGTCTTCGGCAACTGCACGCTGACCATCGTCGACACCTATCACGACAACGCGGTGCTGCGTCTTTTCAACGACGGCTCTCACCTGTCCTGAATTGCCCCAAATCGGGGTGCCGAAACCTGGACCCCAATCGCATCTTAGGGAGAACGCCCCTTGAGCGACGGCCAAGTCAACAGTTTCAGCGAGCCGACCGACATCCTGGGTTCAGCCACGGCAAGGGCCCCCGGTGTCTGCGGGGTTTTGGCTCAGGGTGTACTGGGAGACATGCCTTTCTCGGTTACATGCCCCGTCGACTTCTACTCCCGCGTCAGGGTGGAATTGAGCGGGAATGGCCCTGGTGTTGCCGCTACCGAGGACTGTGAGAAGACTGTGGCGGCGGTACGCCGGACACTGGCCCACCTGCGTCGGGCCAAGGTGAGGGCCGAGGTTCGCGTGAGTAGCCCCATTCCGCGCAGCAAACGCCTGGGCAGCAGCACCGCCGACCTGTCGGCCGCCATCGCCGCCACAGCCATGGCGCTTGGGGAAGAACTCAGTCCCTATGACATCGCGCAGATAGCTCTGTCTATAGAACCTTCCGGAGGCGCGATGATGCCGGGCTTGGCGCTTTTCGATCACCGCGCCGGGATGGTGCGCGAGACACTTGGCGCACCTCCGCCTATGGAAATCGTCGCCCTTGACTTCGGGGGTTCTCCCGGGTCGAGTCTCGATGACGCGACTCCACGGTGGAAGGCGGTCAACGACCAGACCGACAAGGCACTCGGACTTATTCGCCGGGGAATCGGGGAAAGGAGTCCGGCACTGGTGGGTCAAGGAGCTACGGTCGCTGCGGAGGCCGGCAGTCGCATCGAGTCCCGCCCCCGTCTCGAGGAACTGGTAGCCTTCGCCCGCGAGGTAGGCGCCGTCGGTGTCAACGGAGGCCAAGGGGCTGGCGTTTCCGGCGTGCTGCTGGATGCGACGCAACGTCGCGGAAAGTCTACTTACATCAGGGCCACCCAAGCCTTCCCAGACGCCGAGACCGTCTATCACTTCAGGGTGTTGGGCGGAGGCGTGCAGACCGTCAACTGACGATCGCGCCTTTTGAATTGGGCGCAGGTGGAGGAAGAGCCAACAACTCTCCATTCTTCACGGCCCGGTGTTTTATGCACCGCTCACGGGCGACAAGACGGGTTAACAGAAACTACAGGACGGCGAATCTATGGCGGAGTACAACCTGGCAGTAATTCCCGGAGACGGTGTGGGACCCGAGGTCATTGCCGAAGGTCGCAAGGTGCTGGAGGCGTTGGCCTCCTCAGGGGGGCCGTCCTTCCGGTTTACCGAGTTCCCATGGGGCAGCGACTTCTACCGTGAAAACGGACGCCTGATGCCGGAGGACGGACTGGAGCTGTTGTCGGGTTTCGACGCCATCCTGTTCGGCGCCGTCGGAGATCCGAACATCCCCGACCACATCACCCTCCACGGCCTGCTGCTTCCCATGCGCCGTGGCTTCGACCAAGGCATCTGCGTGCGCCCGGCCTATCTGTATCCCGGTGTGACCTCACCCCTGGCAGGAAAGAAGGCAGGCGACATCGACATGGTCATCTTCCGCGAGAATACAGAGGGCGAGTATGCCCCCGTTGGAGGTCGCCTCAACGTCGGAACGCCCCACGAAATAGTGATTCAGAGCAACGTCTTTACCCGCCGCGGTACAGAGCGAATCATCCGGGCCGCCTTCGAGCACTGCGTCCGCCGCAATAAGCGGATGAAGGTTACCTCCGTTACCAAGTCCAACGCCCAGTCCTTCGGCATGGTCTTCTGGGACGAAGTTTTCGACGAGGTCGCCGTCGAATTCCCCCAGGTCGAAACCGAATCGCTACTGGTGGATCGGGCCTGCATGGACTTCGTGCGCTGGCCCGAGGACTTCGACGTGGTGGTGGCCTCCAACCTGTTCGCCGACATCCTGTCAGACATAGCGGCCGTGGTGTCAGGCAGCATGGGTCTGGCTCCCAGCGCCAACATTAATCCCGACAAAGTCCACCCGTCGCTGTTTGAGCCGGTGCACGGTGCGGCCTTCGACATCATGGGCCAGGGCATCGCCAACCCGTTGGCCACTGTCTCTGCGGTGGCCATGATGCTGGACCACTTCGGGGAGGCCGAAGGCGCCGGCCGGGTCCACGCCGCTGTAGCCCGCTGCCTCGAGGAACGCCGGGTAGTTACCGCCGACCTGGGCGGCAAGGCCAGCACGTCGCAGATGGGCGACGAGGCGGCCCGGCTTGTAGCAACTGGATAGACCTCTCTGATAGTACCCAAGAGAAGCGAGATCCTGACAGCCAGAAAGGCCGGAACGCTTCCGGCCTTTCTGGCTGTCAGGACATTGATGGAGAAAGGGTCTTATGTTGCTTTGAGGATGTTTCTACACCCCCAGCACCACCGACGCCATTCGCCTCTCCAGCGCCTGTGCTATCTGCATCGCCAATTCCGGGCGACCGTGATCGCCGATCGTCCCCACGAACGCCACGCCCAGCAGCCGTCCCAGCCGGAAGTCCACTACCGTCGATGAGATCAGGCCGCTGGGGCCGCCCTGCAGCACCCGCAGGGCCACTGACTCGTCGAAAAATCCGCTGGTTTCCAGCCTGTTGGCCGCCACCAGCTGATGGCCTTGTCCAACGCTGTCTCCGACGTGGTTCTCAAAGTCCTTGAGGAATATTTCCTGCATCCAGCTGCTCACCGACTCCGGGCTGTCAAACAGATGCACTACCGAGGCCGCCATGAAGTCAAAGCCGTCGGACATGGCCATGTTCGATGTGGGGCCGAACTCGCGCATCTGCGCTGTAACCCGACCGGCCTCGCGGAATCGCTCCGCCGTACTGCCGGGGAAGCCGTTGCTTGCCAGGTGCTCGTTGTCCAGTTCCCCCTCGCGGACAATCTGGTGTCCTTGAAAATCGACGGGAAACTCATTCTTTTCCAGGACCATTTCCTCCAGGGTGTCCTGGGTGATGCGATAGGTGGCTCTAGTTAATGCAGAGGTTGACAAACCGGGCCTCCGGGTAAAGGTATGGTAGTGAAGGGTATGGGTGCGCGGTCCCCCACGTAGAAATGGACGCAGGGGAACGGGGCGCGAGGCCCAGGGATTTAGATCTCGCGCCAAGAATCTCGACCTTTGGGTAATAGCCTAGCCGCAGACCATGGGATAGATATGCAGGGAGCGGGTCGACTCCACCGGCAGCATGCCCTTTGTCCAAGTCTGGCCGTTGTCGCTGCTGCTGTAGACCTCGCCGGAATAGGACGCGCAGCTGATGCGGGATGGAACGGCGGAATCGATGGCAACCTGCATCATGCGGCCCGGCGGAACGTCGCCCAGGTCAAGGCGCTCCCAGTTCTCGCCGATGTCGCGGCTGCGGAACAGTGCGCCTTCCGGCACGGTGTCAGGAGGTGCGGCGCCGCCGCCCGCGCCGGATGCCAGGTAGATTGTTTTCGGGTCGTCGGGCGCCACCAGCAGATCGCGGCAGTAGGAACCGCCGACGAACATGTCCTGCACCTGCACATGCTCCCAGCGAGTGCCCTGGTTCCGGCCCCGGAACATGGCAATCTGAGTGGCGATCTGGACCGTGCCGTGGTCGGCCGCGCTCACCTGCACCTGGTGGAGGTCCAAGGTATTGTTGCGGAGATAAGGCCCGTCCATGAGTTGCGCCCAGGTCTCGCCCCCGTCCCGGCTGGCCAGCAGCCCGCCCACCTCGATGGCCGCGTACATGTTGTTGGGGTCAACCGGGTCGATGGCCATGCCGATGACCCGCTTGCCCAGCGGCGGCATGTAGGTGGTGATGTGGGGGTAGGTTACCCCGCTGGTGTCCATTTCCTGCCATGTATCACCGCCGTCTCTGGAGCGGGCGATGGAGCAGGGTTCGTAGCCCACGAAGATCGTGTTGGCGTCGGTCGGGTGGGCCGCCAGCGACCACACCTCGCGGTCCTGTGACGGGTCGGACAGCCTTACCCAGCTGTCGCCGCGGTCAGTGCTGCGGTACACCCCGTTCTGGGTTCCGGCATACACCACGGCAGGGTTGTCCGGCTTGAGCAACAGCGCCCGTACCTGAGGTTCTCCCGGCAGTCCGGCCGAAATGTCCTGCCAGTCGGCCTCTCCGTCGGCCTGCCGGAAAATTCCACCCTCGCCAATGAAGTCTCCCTCGCCGGCCATGCCAATGTAGGTATAAGTGAGATGATTGGTTGCAACCATAGATAGCTCCTGTCAGGGTCGATTGCTCCTAGGATTTTTCGTCCTAACACCATGGTTGTCAAGGGGTGATCCCCGCATGGTCAGGGTGTTTAGATCCCCTCGCCTCTTGAGGGAGGGCATCTAAACACCCCTGGGAGGACGGCGGACAGGGCGACTTTCTGGCCGCGAGGGAAGAGCTTGTCTGCGATTTCGTTGGCGTCGGGGAAGTCGCCGTATTTTCGGCAGTCCTTGTAGTATGTGGGCAGGGCGGTGAAGGTGGGCAGGCGGAAGCCGGCGTCAGCTATCTTGCGGACGCCGGTCAGGAGATCGGGCTTGGGCTGTTTTTTGGCGACAGCGATGTTCCAGAGCTCGGCGATTTGGTCGACGACGGGTCGGAGGCGGTATACGGCAAGCTGGCTGGCGCATTTGCGTTCGAGGGCTTCCATCTGAGGGTGGAGGGAGGCTCCTTCGCTGAACACGCTGAAAATTTTGTCTCCTAATAGTAACGGTCAGTTGCCGGGCCAGGTTTGGCTGGTGGGTTTCGCCCTAACCCGGGCCATCTCCCGAACCCCCTCCCGCCCTTCGACAGGCTCAGGAGTAGAGGGGATTTGATGGAGAAATTTTCTTATTCCGCTCATTTCCGTTCATTTCCGCCGATTCCTGGGCGGTGGGTTGGAATTGTGATGAGCCGTGGGAGCGCCTGGGGGAAAGAGTACGCGGGGCCTCTTTGGTGTTACCAGACATAGAAATTCACGGCGCCTCAGTGGCTGTTCTTGATTGGCCCTGCCGCCCTTGGGCGGGACTTATACAATAGTACTAATGTTCAAGTGATGTGGCAAGGGGATGGGGCCGGGGCCTTCTCATTCTCCCTTGAGGGAGAGGCCCTACGGCAAGCTCAGGAAGGGTGAGGGTGAATCCAGGTGCGACAAATGTTCCCTCACCAGCGAGGACCCCCCACGGACGCCCTCACCCCAACCCTCTCCCAGGGAGAGAGGGGACTTAGGAGGAGAGAGTGAACAACTAAAAGACCATGGGGCCCAGTCTAGCCAATCCCGGCTTTCCGGCGCTGGCGTGATAAAATCAAGGGGCAGGTGTAATGCAATGCCGGAATCCGAGCAGGGCAGACACCTCATAGATGATGTTTGGGCACTCTACCCAGCGATCGGGCGGCATGGCTTGTCTGACGCCGGATTTTCGACTTCCCCGGTGGCGCGACACTCCGCTCTGCGCTAGTATTTGACCCATTCACCAAGCGGCCCAATTACCCTGGAGGATTGCTCTCCTATGAAAAACAAGGTGTACGCCACCATGGACGAAGCGGTGGCCGACATCCCCGACGGCTCCACCATTATGTGCCCGGGTTTCTCAGGCGTTGGTGCTCCCCGCAACCTCTTGGCTGCGGTAAACAGGCAGGGCGCGAAGGAGCTAACCTGCATCTCCAACAACGCAGGCACTCTCGACGAGCTCGTTGATGTCGGCACCCTGGTAGAGGCAGGGCAGGTCAAAAAGATGGTCTGCGCCTTCACCGCCCCCACCCATCCCTCGATGGTCACCCCATTTGTGCGGATGTACAACGAGGGTCTGGTGGACGCGGAACTGGTGCCGCAAGGAACCCTGGCCGAGCGCATCCGCATCGCAGCCGCCGGCATCGGCGGGTTCTTCACCCCCACGTCGGTGGGCACCGAGCTGGCCGAGGGCAAGGAACATCGCGAGATCAACGGCCGCACCTACGTGCTGGAGTATCCGCTGCATGCCGACTATGCTCTGGTACGCGCCTGGAAGGCCGACAAGTTTGGCAACCTCCAGTTCCGGCTGTCCCAGCGAAACTTCAACCCGATTATGGCAATGGCCGCCAAGATGACCATCGTCGAGGTCGAAAACGATGTGGTTGAGATCGGGGAGATCGACCCGGACCACGTCCACGTCTCGGGCATCTACGTTGACCGCATAGTCAAGATTCCCGAGGACGGCATCTGGTCCGGGGCCAAGCCGGGGCTGTAGATTTCTGACTATCCCTTCTCCCGCCGGGAGATGGTTAGGTTGTGGGCGGACCCCAAGGCAGCGGAGCCTCCCGAAGGAGTATCGAAAATGACCGCCGAAAAGACCAAGCTGACCCGCCAGCAGATGTGCGACCGATTGGCCATGGAGTTCCAGGACGGTTGGATCGTGAACTTGGGCGTGGGCATGCCTACACTATGCTCCAACTATGTCGACGATTCGAGGGAGATCATCAACCACTCGGAGAACGGCGTCGTTGGATACGGGCCACTTGCCGCCGAGGGTGAAGAGGACCGCCACCTGGTCAATGCCGGTGGACAGCACGTAACACCCCAGCCGGGCATGGGCATCGTTCACCACGCCGACTCATTCATGATGATTCGTGGGGGCATGATCGACGTAACCGTGATGGGCGCATACGAGGTCGCAGACAATGGCGACTTCGCCAACTGGCGCATCCCGAACCGCAAGGGGGGAGGCATTGGCGGCGCCATGGACCTCGCGGCCTGCGCCCAGCGCGTGTTCATCGCTATGGAGCACAACACCCGGGAGGGCGAACCGCGCCTGCTCAAGCGCTGCAAGCTCCCTATTACCGCCCCGGGCGTGGTCAAGATGCTGGTCACCGATCTAGGCCTGTTCGGCATTTCCACCGACGGATTCGAGTTGCTGGAGAATGCCCCCGGCTGGAATCCCGAGGAAATCCAGGAGCTGACCGATGCGACAATCAACATCTCCCCGAACCTCAAGGATTTCCGCCTAAGGGACTAGCCTCGACAGACGGCGATTCAGGTTTAGAGAACGGAGCGGGCCGATGTTCCCTAGAAATACGCGGTGCCGCCGTTTACGTGGACGGTCTGGCCGGTGATGAAACCGCAATCGTCGGTGGCAAAGAACACGCAGGCGGCGGCGATGTCGTCGACGTGGCCCAAGCGGCCGAGAGGGATCTCCGAGGTGTCCACCATGTTCTGGCCGGGATACCAGGCGAGGTCGCGGCTGGTGTTGATGCGGCCCGGCGAGACGACGTTGACCCGGATGTTGCTGGGAGCGAACTCGGACGCCAGGCCCCGGGCGAGACCGACGACGCCCATCTTGGCCGCCGACACGTGGGAGCGCTGCGCCGAGCCGTTCCAGGCGCCGTCGCCGGTGAGGAACACGATGCGGCCGAAGCCGTTGGCCTGCATGGCCGGGATGGCGTTTCGGGCGCAGTAGAACGCTCCGTCCAGCACCACGCCGCGCACCCGCTCCCAGTCATCGATGGACAGCTCGGTAAAGGGCTTGTGAGGGCGGATGGCAGCGTTGCTGACCAGCACGTCCACCCTGCCGAACCGCTCGGATGCGGCGGCAAACATTGCCTCAACCTGCTCGCGGTCGGAGACGTCGGCAAGCACCGGCAGCGCGCCGACTCCGAGGGCGCGGGCCTCCTCGGCCACCGACTCGGCCTCCTCCTGGTTGGAGCGGGAGTTGACCACGACGTTGGCCCCCTCGCCCGCCAGCTTGAGGGCGATGGCCCGCCCGATGTTGCGCCCGGATCCGGTCACCAGGGCCGTCCTGCCTTCCAGTCGACTCATACAGCAATCACCTCTACGGGAATCAGTCCGTCTGCCTTTTCCAGAGACGGAATGGGCGAAAGGAATGACTCCCAACGTTTCTTGTGCTGTAGATTATACTGGCCCCTGCACCCATGCCAGACTACCGTGCATGGGCCAATCCTGAATGAGGAATTGAAATGCTGGTACGCATCTACACAGGCGACGACGGCCAGTCTCACTTCGAGGACATTGGAATGTCCAGCGAGGACGTGCTGCGGATAGCGACAAAGCCCGGGGAGGACCTGGTCTTCCGCCGCTCGGCCGAGAACAGCTTCAGCGACTGGCACCCCCCCACGCGCCGCCAGTACCTGATCGTGCTGGAGGGACGGATGGAGGTCATCTGCGGCGACGGTTCAACCCGCCAGTTCCAGCCAGGCGACGTGCTGCTGGCTGAGGACATGACCGGCCAGGGCCACCAGACCCGCGCCATTGAAGGCAGCTATCGCAGTGTGAGCATGGGGATCCCCGACTAGAGCTCCGGCCTTTGCCGCGCCTCGAGTAAAGACGTTGCCTTGAACGGAACAGATCGTCAATGAGAACCCTCCATTGGTAGCAGACGCGCCATCCTCCCCGGTCTCACCTTCCCGGTGGAGTCGGATATCAGGGCCTTGGCAGGAGCAGTCCTTCCGCTGGTATTGGGCAGGGTCGGTGGCCCAGGCACTGTCCCAGGGAATGCAGTTCCTGGTGCTGGGATGGCTGGTGCTGGAGGTCACCGACGACAAAACCCAGCTTGGGCTCACGGTGTCCTTATACGGTTTACCCAACATCGCGTTCCTGATGGCTGGCGGCGTCATCGCCGATCGGATGGACCGCAAGCGGCTCCTGATGGTGACGCAGGCGATGGTGGGAGCCTTGATTGGCGTGCTGGCCGTGCTCACCATCACGGAAAACGTGGCGCTGTGGCACATCTACCTATCGGCGGCATTGCTGGGAGTTTTGCAGGCGTTGAATATGCCCGCAAGACTGGCGATGCTTGCGGACCTTGTGGGTGAGAGCAGACTGCTGGACGCCGTAGCGCAGTTCAACGTGGCACAGCACGCGGGCAGGATTGTCGGGCCGCCAGTGGCCGGGGTGATGATCGACCAGTGGGGCATGGGCGTGGTGCTGGTGCTGAACGCTGCATGCTACGGGGCCAGCGTTCTCCTGCTGGCTATGGTCCGCGGGACGTACAGCCGCCCCGAGACGGCCCGCCAGCCGTTGCTGCGTCATGTCGGGGAAGGGCTGACAGTCATCCGCGATACTCCGATGCTGATGACAGTCCTGGTGATGACCTGCTTCTTTGGCGGGTTCGGAATGGCGCACCTCCAAGTGATACCCGCCTTTGCCAAGGAACAACTCGGTAGCGGCGCGTCCGAGGTGGGGCTGCTGCTGCTTGGTTCGGGTATAGGAGCCTTCATTGGCAGCATGACGCTGACGTTCATGCACCGGGCCTGGCTGTACCGCTGGCTGCTGTTCTGCCTCGTGACGTTTACCGTGCTGCTGACGCTGTTTGCCTGGAGCGGATCTCTCGATGATCTGACCCGGACATCCTGGGCCGGCTGGTTCTGGGTGACGTGGGTGTTTGCCCTATTGGTGGGGGTGGTGGCCATTGGCTGGGTCTGGCCGCTGACAACCACAATTACGCAACTGTCTACTCCGGCGGAGGTGCGCGGACGGGTGATGGGAGTGGTCCATCTCGTCCCGGGCTTCCACTTCCTGGGGGCATGGCCCCTGACGTTGGCCGCTGCAGGGATCGGCTGGCCTCTGGCGATAACCGGCGCGGCGGGGGTCTGCCTGCTGATAACGCTGTCCTACGGCCTGGGGCGCAGGACGGGGCGCGAACTGGCTGCGCATCCGACGGTCGCGTGATGGGCCGCCGGTCGCGCACTCGCAGCCCGATGCAGGTACACTGTCAGGGAATTTCCGGTGGGCCGCACAGGTCCGGATCCGCCGGATGGCCTGCGTCCACACGATCGACGGAGACGCCCTTGGTGCGAGCACCGGGTTGGTAGCGAGCGCATCCCCCACACCTGCGAGGTCCTCCTATTGGACCAGGTCAAAGGGGCCGTGGCGCTTCGTCGGGTTCCGATGGTTCTGGCTGGGGTCCTTCTCCCAGTCGGTGGCCCAGGGAATGCAGTTCCTGGTGCTCGGATGGCTGGTGCTGGAGCTGACCGGGTCCTCCATCCAGCAACTGGGCCTCGTCGTCTTTCTGTACGGCATCCCCAACACCATACTGCTGCCCATCGGCGGGGTCATAGCCGACCGGATTGACCGCAAGCTGTTGCTGATGGTCACGCAGTTGGGTGTTGGCGTGCTGATTGCAGTGATGGCCGTGCTGACCATGGCGGAGGTTGTCACCCTCTGGCACGTGTACCTCGCCGTGGCACTTCTGGGCGTGCTGCAGGCCCTGAACCAGCCGGCGAGGGTGACAATTCTGTCCGACCTGGTGGGAGAGTCCAACCTGCTGGATGCCGTGGCCCAGTTCAACGCCGCGGTCCACATCGGCCGGATAATCGGCCCTCCGCTGGCCGGAGTGCTCATCGACGGCCCCCCGTTGATCGCACAGTACGCGGACGTGTGGGGGCTCGGCGCAGGCCTGGCAGCAAACGCCGCCTTTTACGGGTTGAGCGTTCTGTGCATCCTGCCCATTGGCGGCTCATTCAAGGCGGTATCGGCGGCCCGTGAGCCGCTGTTGCAAAACTTCATCAACGGATTCTCCGCCATCAAGAACTCTCCGGTTCTCCTCACCGTGATCGTGCTCGCCTGCTCCTTCGGTGGGTTCGGGATGTCCCATCTGCAGGTGATTCCTGCCTTCGCAAAGGACCAACTGAGTGCCGACGCCACGCGGGCGGGATTGCTGCTGCTGGCCTCGGGCGTTGGGTCGTTGCTCGGCAACGTGTTCATAACCTTCATGAACCGGGCCTGGCTCTACCGCTGGCTGCTGGTGTGCCTCGTGACCATGGCCATCTGCCTGGTAGGGTTCGGCTGGTCGACATCGTTCTGGGTGGCGTGGGGCCTGTTTGTCGTGGTGGGAGTAGTAAGCCTTGGAACGGTGTGGCCGCTGGCGACAACGATCCTGCAGCTCTCGACGCCTGCGGAGCTTCGGGGGCGGGTGATGGGAGTTTTCCATTTCACCCCTGGCTTCCACTACATAGGCGCGCTGCCCCTGTCCTTCGTTGCGGCGTGGTCGGGCTGGCCGCTGGCGCTAACCATCGCGGCGGGGCTGATGTTGGTGGTGACCTTTTGGTTCGGCATCGCGCGACGTGATGGCCGGGAACTGGCGGCAAGGCCAGCGACTGCGGTGTGACCAGGGGCTGCCTTCCCGTTCTTGACACCCTGTCGCCCAGTGGTTAGATTGCGAACAATCGCGGTGTCGCTGCGGCAGTACCGCCAAATTGGTGTGCCAATCCCATTGCAAGGAGCCTGCTTTCAATGAAAGACACCATCGAGGTTTTCTGGTTCTCTGAGCAGCCCTACGCCCACGTAACCGACTCCGACCTGGAGCAGTATGACTCCGGTCGGCTCGGCTTTCCCAACACGTTCTTCGACCCAGAGAAAGCCCACGTGCTGTACAACCAGTACCACGAGCAGTACGCACTGGCCGACGAGGTGGGCTTCGACGGAATTATGTCCAACGAGCATCATGCCTCCTACTGGTGCATGAAGCCAGCGGTCAACCTGGACGCGGCGGTCATATCCAAGATTACCAAGAACACCAAGATAGCGATCCTTGGCAACGTGATTGCGGTCAACGATCCCATCCGGATGGCCGAGGAAATCGCCATGCTGGACTGCTTCTCCAACGGGCGCATCATCTCCGGGTTCGTGCGCGGCACCGCCGTGGAGAGCCTGGCCGGGGGAATCATTCCTGCCGAAAACCGGGCCCGATTCGAGGAGGCCCACGACCTGATCATCAAGTGCTGGACGCAGCCCGGCCCCTTCCGCTATGAGGGGCAGTACTACCACTATCGTGCGGTGAACCCCTGGGTGCTTCCAGTGCAGGACCCGCACCCGCCCATCTGGTTTCCCGGCCTGTCCAGCGCCGAGAGCGTGGTATGGGCGGCGCGGCACCAGCACCCCTACATGAATCTTGGATCGCTGCTGGACTACACCGAGGGACTGAAAGGCGTCTACATCGACACGGCGAAAGAGGTCGGCTTCACGCCCGGCCCGGAGCACTTCGGCTACCTGCTGCGGGTGTTCTGCGCCGATACCGACGAGGAGGCCCAGCGCATCGGCGAGACCTTCCTCTGGACGGAGAACCATCGCAATCGAGGTCCTCTCGAGCACAACGACCCGCCTGGGTACCAGTCCCGCGAGGCCGTGCGCATCCAGCGTCAGCTGCCCGGCGCCGGCGGGTTTGGACGCCGGATGACATACCAGGAACTGCAGGACGTGGACAACGTCATAGTAGGCAGTCCCGACACCGTCACCCGCAAGCTCAGCAACATCATCGAGCGCCTTAACCCCGGCTACCTGCACATCTACGGCAACGAGGGCAACATGAACCACGCCGACGTGATGCGCTCAGTGGAACTGCTGGGCAAGGAAGTCATTCCCGCCCTGCACGAAATTAAGCTTCAGCCTTACGAGTAGAACAGTCCGCTACACGATAGAGTAGGAGCAGGCTTAAAATCCGCCCCTACATAGAGAACAACGAGCAATCAACAGTCAACGGAGGACACCATGATCACCAAGTTTGACAGCCTTTACGCCGGCCACGTCGATATGACCAACATCGGCTACGGCGGCACGGCGGTTAATGACCGCCACTTCGACAACGACCACCTTTCCTCGGTCTTCACGAAGACCGAGGCCATCGCTACCACAATGGACAAGAACGGCTACGACACCATGTGGATGGCCGAGCACCACTTCCAGCCCGAGGGCTATGAATGCCTGCCCAACCTGCTGATGGTCAACGTACACCTGGCCCACTTGACCAAGAACCTCAAGTTCGGCTGCGGCTTCAACATTGCACCCATGTGGAATCCGCTACGGCTGGCCGAGGACTACGCCACTGCCGACATCCTGACCGGCGGGCGGGTCATATTCGGCGTGGGCCGAGGCTATCACACCCGGGAGGTGGAGAGCTTCGGCTCCCCCCTGCAGGACCAGGACGCCAACCGCGAGCTGTTCGAGGAGCAGGTGGAGATCATTTTCAAGGCGTTTAACGAAGAGTCCTGGTCGCATAAAGGCAAGAACTACACCCTGCCGCCGGAAGTGCCCTATCGCGGCTACACGTTGAAGGAGTTGACCCTGGTGCCGCGCCCGCGCAAGCTGCCCGTCGAGTGCTGGCAGCCGATCCAGGGCGGTACCCAGCGCGCGCTGGACTTCATGGTCAAGCACAACATCAAAGGAATCATTGGCGGCGGCGTGGCCGAGGGCGGCGCCATGGACAGTGTCATTTACGGCTACCAGAACGCAATGATCCGGGCCGGCCACAAGGACGCACAGCCCGGTGAAGGCATCAGCGTCGGCTTCCACTTCCACCTCGCTCCCTCCGTGGAGCAGGCTATGGAAGAGTCGCGGGGCTTCTTTGAGGAGAACCTCAAGATGTTCGGCCCTCTGCGCCTGAGCCGCCGCCTGACTGATGAGCAGATCCGTGACATCAGCGACCCGCGCCGCGCGCCCAACGCCGGGTTGCCCACGATACAGGGGGCAGTCGAGTCTGGAGCCTTCCTCGCGGGACCGCCAGACCGGGTCATCGAGCAGATCAAGGCCGTCGAGAAAGAGTATCCGGGCCTCGAGCGCGTTGGAGTGAGCCATCCTGTAGGCACGCCCCAGAGCGTGATAACAGAGCAACTGGAGTGGTTCGCCAAGGAAGTGATGCCGGAGTTCAAGGGCTAGGTCGGGGGCGGTGGCTGAGGCTGAGGCCGACTCGACGTCGTTTCGCCAGTCGTTTCGCCATTTGACAGTAAGTCTATGCCACGATAGTATGAATTTTGGTCCCCCCACTCGCTTCATAGCGGTTGAGTGTCAACGGCCACCTCCCAAAGAGGTGGCCGTTGCATTTGTAGGACCATTGATGAAGGCCAACGTCTATATCGACGGTTTCAATCTATACTTCGGGGCACTCAAAGGCACGCCGCACAGGTGGCTCGATCTCTCCGCAATGTGTCAGAGACTTCTGCCCGGACGATCCATCGGTCAGATCAGGTATTTCACAGCACGGGTTGTTCCCATGCAGAACGATAGGCAGGCCCCCAATAGGCAAGATATCTACTTGCGAGCGTTAGAAACCCTTCCGAATCTGACTGTACACCTCGGCCGGTTTTCATCCCACCCTGCTTACGACCCGGCTTTTCCTTTGACCTATTCGCCCATAGATGGGCGTGCCCAGACCGTTCGCATCCTTAGGACAGAGGAGAAACGGACGGATGTGAACCTGGCGACATTATTGCTGATGGACTGTGTTGACGAAGAATTTGATGAGGTTGTAGTTATCTCCAATGACTCCGACTTGCAATTGCCCATAGAATACGCCGTGAGGAGATTCACAAGAGTCGTTGGGGTGGTTAACCCACATGGCCGCAGCAGGATTAGTGCTGATTTATTGCAAGTAGCGAATTGGTCGTTCAAAGAGATTAACCGCAGCGTTCTTGCAGCCAGCCAGTTTCCTGATGTGGTCCAGCATCCTCGCGGCCCCATCCCCAAGCCCGTCTCTTGGTAGCTCTCTACCCGCCGCGTTGACACCCCCACACGCCCGCCGTACACTCGCAGACATTGAACGAAACATCGCCGCAAGACTGTCTTGGACCAATTCCAAAAATGCTTTCTACTGAGATAAATGACGCCATTGAGCTGATGTTTGAGACTGGCTGGACCGACGGTCTGCCGGTGGTGCCGCCGTCCGAGGAGTTGGTCCGCCGATTTGTGGCCCACACCGGCCGCGGCGCCGACGAACTCATCGCTGAACTGCCGCCGCTGGGCGGGCGGGCCACCGTCGAACGCATCGCCGTCAACGCCGTGATGGCCGGCTGCCTGCCGGAACACATGCCGGTGGTCATCACCGCGCTCGAGGCGATGATGGACGAGCGCTTCAACCTGCGTGGCGTGATGTGCTCCACCGGTATCCACACACCGCTGCTCATCGTCAACGGGCCGGTGGTGCAGGAGCTGGACATCAACGGTGGCTACAACTGCTTCGGGGCCGGCTGGCGGGCCAACGCCACCATCGGGCGCGCCGTCAAACTGGCGCTGGTGAACCTGGGCGGTGCCATTCCCGGCGAGACCAACAAGGCCACCTTTGGACACCCCGGAGCCTACACCTACTGCGTCGCTGAGGACGAGCCGGCCAACCCGTGGATGCCTATGCACGTGGAGATGGGCTACGCCGCGACCGACAGCACGGTAACGGTGTTCCCCGCCGAGGCACCGCACAACATCATGTACCACGCCTCCAACTCCCGCGACTTCCTGACGGTGCTGGCCGATACCATGTGCACCATGGGCAATGTTCAGATGTACGTGATGGGCGATACCATGGTCGCGATTGGTCCTGAGCACGCCAAGTTCCTGCACGCCGACGGCTGGAACAAGCGGGACATCCGGCAGTTCCTGTTCGAGCACGCCCGCAAGCCGGTGCGGATGCTGAAGCACGGCGGCCCGCCGCAGGGCGACGCCCGCCGGGGGCACTTCTGGCCACGCTTCATAGACGCCGAGGACGACGACCAGATGGTGCCGGTGGTGCGAGCGCCTGACCGGATTCACATATTCGTAGCCGGAGGGGCCGGTGGCCCCCATTCGGTCTACCTGCCCGGTTGGGGTTCCCGCGCTGTAATCCGCAAGATCGAGGGCATCTAAGTTACAGTCCCCTGCTGAAATGTCCCCTCTCTCAGGGGAGGGTCAGGGTGGGGGTGTAAGGTGAGAAAACCATGACTGTTACCAACGTCGAAGAGCGCCTGCGGCTGATGGGCCTCATGAGCCCCATCGATCCGGACGCCGCCAACCGTTGGAGGCCCGCGCCCCGGCTGGACACGCTGCACGGCAAGGTCGGTGGCTTCTTGGGCAACCGCAAGGCGAACGCCGCCCTGCTGCTGTCTAACGTTCGCGAACTGCTGGACCGGGACCTCGAGCTGGGCGATTCGCTGGCGGTGGACAAGTACGTTTACTCCCGCCCTGCTGCCGATGACATCATCGATGAGCTGGCGACGAGCTGCGACTTCGTGGTGACCGCGATCGCGGATTGAGGGTCCTGCACCGCGTGCAGTGTGCACGACGCAATGACCCTCGAGAACCGGGGCGTCCCGACGGTGGTGCTGTGCACCGACCCGTTCCTGAATTCGGCATTCCGCCACGCCAACAACTTCGGTCGCAAGGACTTCCGGCCGCTGGGCTTCCCGCACCCGCTGGGAGGCCTGGCCCCCGAGCAGGTGGCGGTCCGGGCCCACGAGCTGGAGCAGGCGGTCATCGAAACGCTGACAAACTATTAGTTGCCTACATCTTGACTGCCTGCATTGATCATCTGCGAGGATGCCCCTATGGACGCCAGTGAGGCCGGCGATATTCTTCGCGTGATGTACCGAAATGCACCCAAGGGCGAAATGGTCGCCCAGATTCACCTCTTCGGCATCAAATACGCGCGAGAATTGGAGTCGCTATCAATATCTGATTATCAATATCTGATGTAGTATCGCAGGCCGGAATCTCTTCGAAATAAGCCACAGAGGTCAATAAAGGTACAAAATAGCCAAGTACGTCACGGTAAGAGAGTAACGAGGAGGGACGACGAAATGGCAACCGTTGGCAAGGGTAAGTATACCTACGAACTGGTGCCTAACTGGGAAAAGCTGCCCGAGGGCTGGGTGCTGGGGCAGACGGCCATCGTCACTGACTCCCAGGACCGGGTGTATCTATTCAATCGCGGGGAGCACCCGCTGATCGTGCTTGACCGCGACGGCAACTTCCTGACGTCCTGGGGCGAGGGACAGCTTCCCGATGCCCACGGGATGTTCATTGACGCCGACGAGAACCTGTTCATGCCGGTTAAGAACAGCCACGTGGTGCTGAAATACGACCCCAAGGGCAACCTGCTGATGACCATGGGCGAGTGGGACAAGCCCTCCGACACCGGCTGGTCGGGCCGCTACAGCGATCTCGTGGAGCGTGCCGCCGGGCCATTCAACAGCCCCAGCGACGTCGCAATCTCGCCCTCGGGCGACCTGTATATCTCCGACGGCTACGGCAACGCTCGCGTCCACCGCTTCACCAGTGACGGCGAGCTCATCGAGTCGTGGGGCCAGCCAGGCAAGACCGGCCCCGGCGAGTTCCACGTTCCCCACGGCGTCTGGGTGCACACCGATGGCCGGGTGTTCGTCGCCGACCGCGAGAACAACCGCATTCAGATCTTCGACGGCGCCGGCAACTTCCTGGAGCAGTGGCTGGGCCTCGCCCGCCCCTGCGACATTTACATCGACTCCGATGAGGTCCTATACGTTCCAGAGCTTGACGGGTTCATGTCTATTCTGGACATGGACGGCGACATCCTCGCCCGCTGGGGCAGCCCTGTCGAGGTGGAGCACGGCCAGGGTGCCCACGCCGTCTGGGTCGACTCCCACGGCGACATATACGCCAACCAGAACCTGGAGGGCTACCGGCTGGTCAAGTACCGCCACGTCGGCGCGTAAACGCTGATCAATCTCCGGTCATCGCAAGGGCGCACAGAAGTGCACCCTTGTCACATCATCTTTCTACTCGGGAGAGAACTCATGCGCATAGGCTACCAGGTCGGCCATGTGGTCCAGCGGGACTCCATCGATCACCAGCAGCAGTGGCAGAACCATCTGGCACAGTTCCGGGCGTCGCGGGACGCCGGGTTCGACATCTACTGCTGGGCGCACCACTACCTGATCGACCCGTTTCAGCACTTCCAGCCCTGGCCGGTGCTGGCGCGGCTGGCCGGCGAGCCGGGCGATATGAAGCTGGCTACTTCGGTACTGTTGCTCCCCCTGCTGAACCCGGTGGACGTGGCGGAGCAGGCAGCGACGCTGGACCACATCGCCGAGGGTCGGCTCATACTGGGCATCGGCCTGGGCTACCGCCCCGAGGAGTGCGAGGCCTTTGGCACGAAGATGTCGCAGCGGGGCGCTCGTTGCACTGAGGCTATGGGACTGATGCGCCGCCTGTGGTCTGACGACGAGGTGACCCACATTGGCCGCTACTACCAAGTAACCGGTGCCCGCCCTACTGCACGCCCCTACCAGAAGCCATACCCCAAGGTTTGGCAGGCGGCAATGAGCGATCCAGCCGTTGAACGCGTCGGACGTGAGGGCGAAATCCTCTACGTAGGCCCAGCCCAGTCCAACGAGTCCATACGCCACCAGATTGACTTGTACCACCGCACGTTGGAAGCCAACGGCCATGAAAAGCCGGAGGACATGGTCATCGTCCGGGAGTTCTTCTGCGCCCCCACTCATGAGGAGGCGTTGACCCGCGCCCAGGCCAATTTTGCAAAGAAGTACGAGGTCTATGCTCAGCACGGTCTGCATGGCAGTGACGGTGAGCTGACCCGCAAGGTCACCGGAGACCTCGAAACGCTGATGGACGATACCTTCCTGGTTGGGAACCCCGAGGAGTGCGTCGAGCAAATCGCCGAATATCACCAGATGGGTTTCACCGACGTGGCCATCCGTCTCTTCTACCCCGAGATGTCGCAAGCCGAGGTGCTGGAGCACATCGACCTCGTGGGCCAGGAAGTCATCCCGACCCTCCACGCCTTGTAGGCATGTAGCCGAGAATCGATACAGCTCTAATCTGGGATAGTGGCGTCTGCCCCACTGGGGCAAACAGACGCCACCAGCGCCGCTTTTCACACCCCTTCGTCCAGTGTCCATCTGTCCCAGGCATCCATGCCTGACTCCCACTCCCGTCCAGAGCACGAAGTGACGCCTGTGGGTTGCTGGTATTACTGTGATTCCCATTAGCCAACAGTTCGACGAATTTCAGCACATACTGCTTGTCTTTGCTGTTAATTGCGGAAAATGCTTCGTATAGAGTAGTCGAGGCTGTTAGAATTCCCTTTTATCCGGCGTCCGGATTGGCCTTTTCGATCCTGCGAATAAGCCAATTGATTTCGCCGGCAACCAAGCCCGCGCCAGGCACGTGACGATGCTCGAAATCGCCATCTGGATTGGGGTTTTCCTGTGCGGCGTGGCCGGGCTTGGTGCCGTGGAATACATCCGCTCCAGGCGGTTGGTCAGGGTCAACGGCGAGGCCATCAAGGCCGCCCTCCCTGTCGCGGCCCTCATATTGCTCCTTGCCATTGCCGGTTCTATGGCAGTGCTTTTCTTTTTCCTGTTCTTCCTTTCCGATTATTGGGAATACGCACTCATCTTCGGAGGGCTCCTTTTTGCCTTCTTGGTAGTGAGGATCAGGAGAGAAGAATCCTTTTTTGCGCCAGCCTCCGAGGGTGAGGGCATTGGGACGGAGCAGGCCCAGAAGAGAGGCGTGTTCTCCGACATTGCCAGCCTCGCCATGCAGGTCGGAACCGTGGTCGCGATCCTGGTGATGATGATCCCTGTATTGACGGGAGCCTTTCTAATTCATATGTTCCTAGGCTTTATCGCAGCCAAAATATTTGGCGGTTGGCCCGTTCTGCTGGTAATCTTGGCCATTGTGGCGATCGCAGTCTACGTGAGAATAAAGAGCAACCGGGCATCCCCTCCGCCTTGAGACACTGGCTCGAAGCACTGGTCAGTTGGGCGAAATAGCGGATACATTTCACCAAGATTTCACTAGATATCGGGAGAAGGTTATGACCACGCAGAGTTCCCTGTTGACTATCGGCGACTACGAGGCACGCGCCAAAGAGACCATGCCAAAGGCATTATTTGACCGGCTGTTCGGCGATCTGGACGCCCCCGACTGGACGACCAACACCGCCAACGTCCGCGCAATGGAGTCCGTAAAGCTGCGTCCCCGTGTCCTGGTAGACGTCAGTGAGCGCGATATCTCCACCGAGGTTCTAGGCCAGCACATAAGCCTGCCGGTGATGCTCGCGCCGACGGGCACCCACCAGCGAGCTCACCCCGCCGGTGAACTGGCCTCAGCCCGGGCCGCTGCCGCCTCTGACACCATCATGGGCCTGAGCACCGCCTCCAGCTACAGCATCGAGGAGGTGGCCGAGGTCGCCGACAATCCGCTGTGGTTCCAGCTCTACTTTTTCCAGGACCGCGAGTTGACCGAGATTCTAGTGCGGCGCGCTGAAAACGCTGGTTACACGGCCATGATGCTCACCGTGGACAATCTGGGCGCCAACTCGAGGGAGCGTGAGCACCGCTACGCCTACACCCTGGACCAGGAACGCATCCTCAAAAACTTTGATGGAATCGAGTTGCCCAACCTGCCCAACCGTGGAAACTTTGCCGAGAGCTTCGAACACGCTCTCAACTGGCGCGACCTGGAATGGCTGCGCTCAATTTCCTCCATGCCTCTGGTGGTCAAAGGCATCCAGACCGCCGAGGACGCCCGGCTCTGCGTCGAGAATGGCGCCGAGGCGTTGGTGGTTTCCAACCACGGCGGCCACGCCCTCCAGGGAACCGATGGCTCCATCGACATGCTGCCCTCCATCGCCGACGCCGTCGGAGACCGACTCGAGGTCTACTTTGATGGCGGTGTCCGCAAGGGTGCCGACGTGCTGAAAGCGCTGGCCCTGGGGGCCAAGGCCACCTTCGTGGGCCGCCCCATCTTCTGGGGACTGTCCGTGGGCGGTGAGGGTGGCGTGGCCCACTGCCTTGAGATCCTTCGCGAAGAGCTGAGCGTAGCCATGGGCCTCTGCGGCGTGACCGACGTCCGCAAGGTGGACCGGTCGGTAGCTCAGAATCCTGCGGCGTCCGGCGCGTCGATGGTCGGCGACCTGGAGCGCCTGGCCCGCCTGCTGGACCAGGGCTACCTGACACGCGAGGAGTTTGAGACACAGAAGTCCCGCCTGCTGGGGTAGAATGGGAGCGGGATGACACCGATGATCAGGAAAGTGAGGGCCAGTTTGCCAACGGGGTCTTGACGCCCCTGGAGCCGCTGGACCTTGAAGAGGGCGCGGTTTTGATGCTGAGCCTGGAGGCGGATGCCGCCTCGGAACTTGGGCATGAGTCAGAAAAATCCAAATTCCGCGTCATCCCAAATCACAGGGGTTTCCTGCCAGGCATGGACGACCCAAAAAGAATGAAGCAGCTGTTGGAAGAAGAGGACATTGAACATTTCTTGAGGATCCAGGAGCTTGTTAGGGGAACATGATTGTTCCGGACATCAATCATTTGCTCTATGCCTACAACGACGGAGCACCGAGGTATGAACCAGCTCGTATCTGGTGGGAAGAATTGCTAAACGGTGATGAAGCCATTGGCTTGCCCTGGGTGGTTACCACTGGCTTTGTTCGATTGATGGCTCACTCCGGATTCGTGATCTCGCCGTTGAGACCGGTTGATGCCGCTGATCACGTCAGGGAGTGGCTTCAATACCATCACGTTGTTCCTCTAGATCCGGGTATTCAACATTTGGCATATTTTCGGCGATTCCTAAGTGTCCCAGGCAGCGGACCCAATCTGGTACCCGACGCGCACATTGCTTCACTGGCTATGGAATACGATGCGGAAGTTCATTCCGCTGATTCCGACTTCGAGAGGTTCCCCGGAGTACGCTGGCGCAATCCTTTAGCCTGACCGCAGTCGATCGTAGCTATCTGGCGCAACACATTCCAACACACCGGAGCATACATGGAAATCGGAGTTATTTTTCCGCAGACCGAAATCGAGCCCGACGTGGTGGCTATCCGCGACTTCGCGCAGGCCGCCCAGGACATGGGCTACTCCTACCTGTTCATCGCCGACCACGTGCTGGGGGCCGACGCCAGCGCCTATGACCATCCCCTCTTCGGCATGTACAACACCGAGTCGGTGGTGCATGAGTCGTTAACCACCATGGGATACCTGGCCGCGGTGGCTCCGAACATGGGCCTGATGACTGGCATCCTCATCCTCCCTCAACGGCAGACCGCGCTGGTGGCCAAGCAGGCCGCCGAGATCGACGTGCTGTGCGGCGGGAAGCTGCGTCTCGGCATCGGCGTCGGCTGGAACTTCGTGGAGTTCGAGGCGCTGGGCATGAACTTCCAGGACCGGGGAGCCCGCAGCGCCGAGCAGATCGAGGTCATGCGCGAGCTGTGGACCAAGGAGTCGGTGGACTTCCATGGCAAATGGCACAACATCACCCACGCCGGCATCAACCCCCTGCCAGTGCAGCGGCCCATCCCAGTCTGGCTGGGCGTGGGCAGCCCCGCCGCGCCGGTCCCGCCCGACGTTGCCCTGCGACGGGTCGCGCGCATCGCCGACGGCTGGTGTCCCAACTTCGGCCCCGACGAGGCCGGTTACGCCCTGCAGGAAAAGGTCCATGGATACATGGCGGAATACGGGCGCGACCCCGCCGGGCTCGGCTTGGACGGCCGCCTGAAGACAGCCAACGCCTCGCCAGAGGATTGGATTGAAGAAACCGCCGCCTGGCGCAAGATGGGCGCTTCCCACCTGTCTATCGAGAACCGCCGCGCCGGTCTGAAAACGGCCGGCGACCATATCGAAATGATGAGCCGCTTCAAGGAAGCCGTCGAGTTCTAGGCTGTCCGCCGACCATGTCCAGATTCCAGCCTCGAGACCCTGAATACACCGAACGAGTGGCCGACGCCTTCCGAAACGAGTTCGCCGCCTCTCGCTGGGGCGGCGAACTCACGTCGGTCTCGCCAGGTGTTGTAGAGATCACCTTGCCTGCCGGTGAAGAGCACTGTAGCTCCGTCGTCGGCTTGATACACCGTAACTTTGTTGCCGCC
Source organism: Dehalococcoidia bacterium (assembly GCA_965262865.1). Classification (GTDB taxonomy): domain Bacteria; phylum Chloroflexota; class Dehalococcoidia; order Lucifugimonadales; family UBA3495; genus VXOI01. Next base: position 1,095,881 of record OZ253565.1, on the reverse strand, counting down.
ATTCTGGACGACGCCTGCGTTCTTGCAGCCCTCAGCCTCAGCTCCGCTGGAGACACCGTCAGAACTGTCGAGTACAAAATCAACTTCCTGGCCCATGCGTCGCCAGAGAGCGTGGTCGCCCGAGCCGAGGTGCTGCGCCCGGGCCGAACTATCACTGTCTGCACGGCCGATGCCTTTGCTGATGGTCGCTCGGTAGCGAAAATGCTGGCAACATTGATGCTGTCCCGTCCGGCGTAGCGCGGCCATCACCGGTTTGCTAAACTCGTACAATCACCGGGCACGAATCACATCACCGGTTGTCAAGGAGACTTGTAATGATCGGACAGCTCGTTCGCTACGAATTGCAGGAGGGAGTGGCCTTCCTCACCCTCAACAATCCCGGACGCCGCAACGCCCTGTCCACCGAGTTGCTGAGCGAACTCAAGGAGCTGTTCCGCGAATTCGAGGATGACGATGCGGTCCGTGTGGTTGTCCTGAGATCAGAGGGTCCGGTGTTCAGTTCCGGCCACGACCTGAACGAGATGATCGACCGAGACGCCGAGGCCTACACCGCTGTCTTCGCGCTGTGCACCGAGGTTATGGAGGCCATCCGCCTGCTGCCCAAGCCGGTGATCGCCCAAGTGCAGGGCTTGGCCACCGCCGCGGGCTGCCAGCTGGTCGCCACCTGCGATCTGGCCGTCGCCGCCGAGTCCGCTGCCTTCGCCACCCCCGGCGTGCAGATCGGCTTGTTCTGCACCACCCCCGGAGTGGCCCTGGCCCGGTCTGTCGCAACAACCAAGAAGGCCATGGAGATGCTGCTCACCGGCACCCCCGTAAGCGCGTCCGAAGCCATGGAAATCGGCCTGATCAACCGCGTGGTCCCCGACACCCAGCTGGACGATAACGTCGCCGCCCTGGCGCGCCAGATAGCCTCCGCCAGCGCCCAGACACTGGCAGTGGGCAAGCCCGCCTTCTACCGGCAGATCGAGCTGGACCGCCCGGCCGCCTACGATATGGCGCAGAAGGTAATGGTAGACAACCTGCTCAAGGAAGACGCCCACGAGGGTATTACGGCCTTCCTACAGAAGCGCGACCCCGAGTGGAAGTACTGAATTTGCCGGAGCGCATGTTGGCTCTCGCGACTTGGCTATTTGTGAGAGACTACGTACAAGGCGCATCGATCAGGTGTCGATCTCGAAACAGCTTTTTTCTGAGAGGCTCGTCTTAACCGATTACCAATTCACAGAGTTCAAGAAACTCATGTGCCTCTTTCATAATCTTTTTGACTCCGTAGTAGGTTTCGTCCTCAAAGTGTGTGCTTGAGGCTTTCCGCTTAAGTTTCGACGTATGTTTGGTCAGATGGGGTGAAATCAGTTCCTCTCCTTCAATGACTAAGCTATTGTAAATTGTTGAATGTGCAATTGTATGGCGAAAACCAACAAGTTTCTCCAAGGATGATTTTCCTTGCTCGCGGGCATCACTCGGCAGAATTCCGACCAACCTATTATCCAAGTCTCTAACTAAGGCCAAAAACCCCTTGTCGCTATTCTCAGCTACAAGTTGTCGCTGACGTAATGCGGCAGTTATGAATCTTTGCTGGAAATCGCGTTCAGGTTCCGTTCCACTTTCCCTAAATGCCAATAGCTGCTCATATACGCGCTCAAATCCAGAATCTTTTGCGGCCAGCAAATAGCTCAAATGCTTCTCGACATAGAGAAGCAGCATGAAAATCTCACCCGGTCGAATGACCAATCGATCATAATCGATCGAGTTTTCTTCGGGCGGAGAAACTGCAGGGTTTACGGCTTGGCGGGGCAATTTCTCGAATTTCCTTACTGAATCGAACAACTGTTGGAAGATATCTTGCTGCATTCTGTCCCTTCAATTTCCACGTATTGAGGCTGCAATTACTTTCACCCTGTAAACACGATACTCTTTCAGGGTAGACGAGAATTAGATCCCTAATTCCTCGCGTATCTCATTCACCATTTCGTTGGTGACTACGTGGCCCCTGGAAGGGATGGGGTTGATTCCATACTTCTCCAGTGATTCCTTCTTGACTAACCGAATCTCAATCTCTACCGTCTGCCCTTCCTCCAGGCCCAGCGGCTCATCGAACACTATAGTCTGGCCCTTGACCTTCCCTCTCTATTTCATTTCTCCTAACTTTCCTCTCAAAAGCCAATCCGCGGCTATGTCTGGCGCTCTTCCCGATTAGCGGGACAAGCGTTCTCCAGCCACTCCGCGGATATATCAATGTGACGGTAATTTACCCCGCCAAAAGTGTCAACTTTGTGACGGGGTTTTTGATGCTAGAACGTGATCACGCTGCGGGCCACGCTGCCCTCTTTCATGTATTCGAAAGCCTCGTTGATATCCTCGAGACCCAGGCGCCGCGTCACTAGCTCGTCCAGCTTAAGCTTGCCCTGCAGGTAGAACTCCACGTACCGCGGCATGTCGGTGCGGAAGTGATTGGAGCCCATGCTGCTCCCTTGGATGCGCTTCTCGCGCAGGAACGACGGGCCGTCCAACTCGATCTTGGTGCCCTGTGGGATCATGCCGATGATGGTGGCGGTGCCGCCCGCACGCAGCATGTGGAAGGCCTGCTCGGCGGTCTCCTTCTTGCCGATGGCCTCGAAAGAGTAGTCCACGCCGCCATTGGTCAAGTCGCGTATCTTGCTCACCACGTCGCCGCCGGAGGCGTCAACCACGTCGGTGGCCCCGAACTCCTGGGCCAGCGTCAGCTTGGTCTCCACTGCATCGATGGCGATGATGCGCAGCGCGCCGGCCAGTGCCGCCCCCTGGATGGCGTTCAGGCCCACGCCGCCGCAGCCGATGACAGCGACGGTGCTGCCAGGACGCACGGCGGCGGTGTTCAGCGCCGCGCCCAGACCGGTAGTGGCGCCGCAGCCGATGAGCGCCAGCTGCTCGAAGGGCACATCGCGCTCGATCTTGACGACCGCGTTCTCATGGACCAGCATCTGCTCGGCATATGAGGACAGGTTGGCGAACTGTGCCACCTCCTCGCCGTTCTGGCTCAGGCGCGGAGTCTGGCTGGGCGTTCGGTTCAGCCCGGTGCGCGAGCACAGCACCGTGCGGCCCTCGGTGCACCGCTCGCAGATCCCGCAGAAGACCGACAGGCAGGTTATTACTCGGTCTCCGGGCTTGACGTAGTCCACCAGTTCGCCCACTGCCTCGATGGTTCCCGCAGCCTCGTGGCCCAAGATGATGGGCATTGGCGTCGAGTACAGACCCTCCACGAAGTGCAGGTCGCTGTGGCAGACACCCGACGCTCCGGTGCGTATCAGCACCTCGCGCGGCCCAGGCGACGCGATGTCAATGTCTTCGATTTCCAATGGCCGGTTAACTTCCCGCAATACTGCTGCTTTCACAATTCACCTGTCTCAATTGCATTTAGAGTGCGTTGAATTTAACCAGTACGGGAAGGCTGTGTCAAAATATCTGAACTGTGATTTGTTTATTGAATTGTTCTTATGATTGCTGCCTCTTTCCCAAAGGGGCGAATCTCGAAAATATCCTAACCACAAATATCACAGTTCAGACAGGCCCTCGAACCACGGCATCAGCAGCTGCTCGTTGACGAAAGAGCAGTACGAATGCCCCCAGTCCGGCAGTTCCTGGTACTGCGCTTTGTAGCCAAGGCGTGTCAGCAGCCCGTATCCACTGCGTATCGACTCCACTGGAAAGATGTGATCCTGCGCCCCGTGAACGATGTGGATAGGCAGGTCGATCCCTTGCTTGCGGCGCAGCATTTCGTCCATCATTCCGTGGAAGTCGCCTGCAACCGGTGCGATTCCGGCGAACAGTTCCGGGCGGCTAAGGCCCAGCAGGAAGGTGAACGTCCCACCGTCGGACAGGCCCGACACGTACACCCTGCTTCGGTCCACTGCGTATTCGCCGCAGATCTCCTCCAGCATGGCGGCCACCGAGCGTATGTCACGATCCGGTTGCAGGATCGACCACGTAACATCGAGGGACTTGGGCGTCAGCAACATGTACCCATGGCTCTTGGCTGGACGCAACCACGACCAGATGAAGTGGTCACCCCGCCCGTAGGCTCCGTGCAGGCATACGATCAGGGGCCAGCTCCGGCTGGGCGCGTAGCCTTCCGGCACGTACAAGGAATAGTCGGCCAGCGGTGCGGACTTCCTGCGGTGCATCACCCCCACCGGAGGGCTGTCGTCCGGCGCGGGCGTCTCCAGCCTAAATTCCTCAGCCAGCGAATCGGACATCACCCAGTAGTTCGCCAGCGTCGGCGTGAGCGCCCGTACGCCATACAGCATCTGCAGCCCCCGGCACAGCGACCGCCGCATGTCAATTGCTGTAACTGAGTAGTCGCTCTCGTCGGCGCCGAGAAAAGCCGCCGCCGCGTTCCCGCAATGCCTCGCCCCGGCAATCAGCGAGTCGCGGAACTGCCGCATAGTCTCGGGTGGCTCCACTTGCGAAAGCCTGGCGTTCAGCCCCGCGAAGCCGTCCGATACCACCTCGCGCAGCTGCGTCTGGGACTCTGCCAGACGCTCGATCCGCATGTCGTTCTGGATCGCTTCGAACGTCCTGAGAAACTCGAGCAGGCCTCGTTCCGCATCGCGCACCGCATCTTGGAAGTCTTGGCCGACCATATTTCCACCTTTGCCGCGACTGGCTACTGTCAGAATCGTAGTTGTACACCCCAGCGCGGTCAATCTTTGCCGACAATTGCCCCTGCCCCTATAATCCACATCAGCAGACACCCAGGCAAGGAGGCCTGACTATGGCGACAGCGAAAGTGAACGGCGCGGAACTGCACTATCAGGAGGCTGGGAGCGGACCTCCCATCATCCTTTCCCCTGGCGGGCTGCAGGGTGTGGCCAGCAGCTACGATTCAGTGGTGGAGGCCCTTTCCCAGGAGCACCGCGTCATCGTGTACGACCGGCGTTTCGGCGGTCAGTCCCGCAGCCCCATGGTGGTTCAGACCTGGGACATGGTCTGCGACGATGTGTTCGGGCTGATGGATTCCCTTGGCATTGAGCAGAGCATTCTGGGCGGTGGATCTTTTGGCGCCGCCATCTCCTTTGGCTGTGCCTACCGCCGTCCTGAGCGGGTGCGCGCTATCTTTCCCTCCAACATCGCCGGCGGAGTCATCTGCGACGGCTATCTGACGTCCAAGGTATTCAAGAGCATGGAAATCGCCGCTGCAGACGGCATATCAGCGGTGATCGACGCTTTCGACGCCGACGACCGTTTCGCCCCCTATAGCCCGGAGATCGCCCAGACTGACGCCGAATATCGTAAGAACCTGGAGGCAATGGACACCGAGGAGTTCATCCAGGTGATGCGGGACACTGCCTACGCCCTGTTCGGCGGGCCGTTCCCCACGCTGGGCAGCACCAAGAGGATGTTGAAGAGCGTCAGCGTCCCCACGATGATCATGCCCGGCTGCAACGACGTCCACCCCAGGGCCGTGGCCGAGATGGCCCACCGGATGGTCCCCAACAGCCAGTGGGGCGAGTGCAAACCCCACTCCGACGAGCCTGAAAAGTACGCCAACCGGGTGCTGGAGTTCCTTTCGTCGGTGGAGGCCAACGGAGGCTAATAGCCGAGTTCACTGGTAGGGATTCCTGCGGGTTCAGAAACGAGAGGTTCGACCTTACTCACGTCGGTCGAGCCTCGTGCCTTCTCAAGGTCATACAGCTTTTGGAGATTCACCCAGGACTCCGGTGTCATTCGCAGGGCCCTCCCGATTCTTAGCGCCGTGTCAGCCGAGACTGAGCTGTTGTCAACTTATATGGTTTCAAGTCTAATGTGCACAAGTTTTGAAGACGCAGTTTTGGAAGAGACTAGCCCTAATGGCAATAAACATAGTGGTAGCGGTGACAGATTACGCGTGGTTCCAGAGGTTGAAGGATCGCCAGGACCTCACTGAGGTTAACTTTTGGTCTCCATCAGCCATCAATTTTAGGGCTCTTGAACCTGGGGAACTATTCCTGTTTAAGTTGCACGCTCCCTACAACATGATCGTGGGAGGGGGAATATTCGCGCACACTAATAACTTGCCCTGCTATCTCGCATGGGAGGCGTTTGGGGAAGCAAACGGTGCCACCTCGTTTTGGGAAATGCGGGCAAGTATCGCTAAATATCGAAAGATAGAGCCCGATTCCAAAAGCGACTTCGAAATTGGATGTCGGATTCTTACTCAGCCATTCTTTCTTGAGGAGTCTGACTATCTTTCGCCACCCAAGAGCTTTGCACCCAATATTACAAGATTTAAGACCTACAATACTCAAAGTCAAGAAGGATACGAACTGTGGAAGGCCGTTCAGGATACAAAGGCAAGACATACCACTAGAGGAATTGGAGAGGACGCACCTGCATATGGCTCTCCCCAATTGGTACATCCGAGGCTAGGGCAGGGTGGCTTCAGGGTTGTTGTTACAGACGTTTACGGCCGTCGGTGTGCAGTGACCAGAGAACGTACGTTGCCGGCCCTAGACGCAGCGCACATTCGTCCATTTCATACTGGTGGAGTTCATGAAGCCAACAATGGTCTACTTTTGAGAAAGGACATACATAGTCTGTTTGACCGAGGATATGTCACTGTGACTCCTTCCCTGGACTTTGAAGTGAGTAGTTCCATTCGTGAAGAATTCGAAAATGGTCGCGACTATTATGAACTGCACGGCACGAAAATAATCGTACCTGGCAACACAGACGAGCAACCCGATCCCGACAAGTTGGCATGGCACAACGAAAACATCTACAGGGGTTGAATAGTTACAGCACTTACTGGGATTGAGCGGAGTTATTCTCACCTCCCTACACTGTCACCCCCGTGAAATTGAATCTCGCCAGCTTGAGCGCCGGAACCCGGGTGGCGAAGCCCACCTCGTTCAGGACCAGCTTGGCCTCGTTGCCGATGCCCTCGACGCCGTTCAGCGCGTCCACGTATGACTGGGTAAAGCGCAGGTCCTTTACCGGGTGGCGAATCTCACCGTCCTCAATCAGGAACGTGCCGTCGCGGGTCATGCCAGTCATCACGCAACTCCGGTTGTGGGACAAGCGCGTATAGAAGAAACGGGTGATGTACAGCCCCCGCTCCGTGGATGCGATGAGCTGTTCGACCGTTCGGCTGCCCGGCCGCATGAACAGGTTTGATGCGATGGGCGGGCCGGTGAAGTATTGCTGATGCCCGGTGGAGGCCACCCCGTCCTGCGCCGCGGTGTAGGTATTGTGTACCGGCCGGTTCACCACTCCGTTCTCGACCAACTCAACCCGACGGCGTGGCACCCCCTCGACGTCGAAGGGCATGGGCCAGCCGTCCAGCGATTCGCCGTCGTCCCATATGGATACTGACTCGCTCATGGCCCGTGTGCCTTGCAGGTCGCACATCCAGCTGCGGCCCTCCTGCACCGCCTGCGCCCCCATGCCATACAGCGACAGCGCCTCCAGGATGTCGTCCACGGCATAGTGGTCCAGCACCACCGTGTATTCACCGGGTGTTATCGGCTGTGGGTCCTTGCTTCGCACCGCCTTATCCACGGCCTCGCGGGCCAGGGTAGGGTAATCGATGCCGTCCAGGCGCCACGACCCGCCCTTAGCCCAGCCTGCCGACGTATCGCTGCGGGTGGTGATGATCAGCCCCGCGAAGGTCCCGGCGTGGTAGGCGCGGACACCCCGGCTGCTGACCACGGCGATCTCGTGCACCCCGGTACGGCAGGCCCCGGCGGTGTCGAGGCCCTCTGCCGCTCCCTGTCTGCACACCTCTCCCACCATCTGCGCCCGCCTCAGCGGCGAACAGGCAGCGGCCGTTTCGTCCCAGCTGGCCACTCCCAGGACAGGCTGCGGCTCAGGAAGCCCCGGAAACGCCGGATCCTCCGGCATCAGCAGGGCGTTGCGCCGTGCCGCTTCCATGGCACGCCGGATGCCACCGTCCGAGGCGTCGTTGGTGGTGGCGCGCCCCACACGCTTGCCCTCGACGGCCCGAATGTTCAGCGTCACGTTGCTGTGTGAAACGTTCTGGTGGATGGCGTTGCCCGCGAACCGGGTCAGCCCCAGGTCCTGACTGCTCAGGTAAATGTCGGTCTCCTGTGCCGTGGACAGGGACAGCGCCCGCTCCAGCAGGTTCAGGGCAGTGATTTCGCCGATCATCGCATCACCCCCACGCGCACGTTGCGGAAGCGGGCCGGCGCGGCGCCGTGCCCCGTATGGCCCAGCTGGCCCGGCTGCCCCTTGCCGCAGTTGGGCGTTCCCCACATGGTCCAGTGATTGGTGTTGCACACCGCGTCGCAGGAGTTCCAGAACTCAGGAGTGATGCCGGTGTAGGTGCAGTTGCGCAACAGCCGCCCCAGCTTGCCGTTCTTGATCTCGTATCCCACCTCGGTGCCGAACTGGAAATTGTAGCGCCGGTCGTCGATGGACCATGAGCGGTTCATGTCCACGAGGATGCCGTCGTCGGTGTCGGCTATCAGGTCCTCCAGTTCCCATTCGCCCGGTTCCAGACTGACGTTGGTCATGCGGATCAGCGGCAGCCTGTTCCACGACGACGCCCGCATGGTGCCGTTGGACTCCAGCCCAAGCGTCGCTGCCGTTTCCCGCGACATCAGGTAGCCGACGAAGCGTCCCGCCTCGACTATGGGAGTCGACTGCGCTGGCACACCCTCGTCGTCCCACCCAAATGAACCCAGCCCCGGCAGGCGGATGCTGTCGGCCGTAATGTTCACCTGCTCCGACCCGTAGCGGAAGTTGCGCAGCTTTTCGGTGGTCAGAAACGATGTCCCGGCGTAGGCTGCCTCCGACCCCATCACCCGGTCCAACTCGATAGCGTGGCCGCAGGACTCGTGAATCTGCAGCCCCACCTGCGAGCCTCCGATGATCAGGGTTGTGGTGATGTCCGCTGGGCAGCGGTCGGCCGTGAGCAGGGCAACGGCCTCGCTGGCAACCCGCTCGGCGTTGCCGGCCAGGTCGAAGTCCCGCACATACTCCCACCCGCTGCATCCCTGCTGGCGACCCATGGACTGTGGATAGGAGCGACGCTGCACCTCGCCGTTGCCAACTGCAGTGGCCTGAATGCCCCCGCCAGCCTCAAATATTGTCTGCTCCACCTCTGCGCCCTCGCTGCTGGCGAAGGCTTTCCGCTCTCGTATGAATATCAGATTGCTCGTCCGCGCCGATATTCCCTCTACCCGGCCCATCCGCTCGTCAGCGTCCAGTAGCAATGCCACCTTTTCCTCGGGAGCGATGCTGAAGGGATCAACTTCCACCGGCGTGGTGTAGACCCCGCGGCTCTTCACAGGCGAGCCCAGGTCCACCTGCGGCCCGCCGGACGTCGCCGACGCCCTGGCGATCTCGACGGCCAAAGCTGCCGTTTGGTCCACCGATTCAGCCGTCATCGTGTTGGTCGATGCGAAGCCCCACGCTCCGTCCACTACAACCCGCACCCCAAGGCCCATCGACTCGTCGTTGCTGATCACGTCCACCACACCGGTGCGCACCGAGTAGCGTTCCTGCGCCGTCTCCACCATTCGCGCGTCGACGTAGGACGCGCCCCGCGACGCCGCGGTGTCCAACGCGCGGGAAATCAGACTGTCCATATCGAGTAGCTCCCTACGGTAGGCTGCGGCGATTGTCGGCCATCCCACGCAGGGGCGCAAGTGACGCAGGCCGTCTTTCTGAGGACATGGAATGTGAGTATTCTTCGATGGTACAGAAGAGAGGAACTATGGAAACAAGGATCAGCGAAGAATTGCTCAAGCGAATTCGATGGAAGGTCGACGCTGGCATATACGAGTCGGTTGATGAAGTGCTCGAACGCGCCTTGGACCTGCTCGACCAGCGAGATGTGGCAGTGGAATTGGTTCGAGACTTGGTGCAGCAAAGCATCTCCGACTTCGAAGCCGGGCGCTACAAAACGTATTCTAAGGAAAATCGCGATGAATTATTGGAGGACATCAAGCAGCGTGAGTTGGAACTCGAGTCAGAGAGGAGACGGAAGCGCAGCAACCGATGGACGGGTACCATTTATCAGACTCCGCCGCTACTGATCTCGCGCGCATTCGCGGCTATCTTCGAAGAACGAGCGGCGAATCGGTGGCTGGCAGAATGGTTGCACGACTGCGCGACTGTTTTGAACTACTGGCTGAACACCCGCGAATGGGAGTCGAACGTTCCTATCTGCCGGGGTAGCGCAGCCACTGTGTTGCAGGAACCCGCTATGCCATCCTTTACTTTTCGGACAGAAGTCCTATCGAGATTCACAGGGTCATGCACGGAAGCCAGGACATAGAGGATTTTTCGAGCAACCCCGCCTCACTCTCCCAGTGGCGGCCTTCGCAGATGCCAGTCCGTTACTTGCTGGTAGGCGTGGGCGACCCTCATCAGCAGCCCATCCGCCATCGGCTTCCCCACCAGCTGCAGCGACAGCGGCAGGTTGTCTGAGGAGAAGCCGCAGGGGATCGACAAGGCTGGCAGGTTCGCAACGTTGAACGCTCCGGTGAAGTTGCGTACACCCGAAATACGGCTGCGGGCGTCCTCCTGGCTCTTGATCCCTGCCTCCTCCGGAAGCAGCGGCGCCACCGTCGGCGACGTGGGCAACACGATGACATCCACCTCTTCCAGCGCCTCCAGCACCGCCTGCCGGATCAGAGTCCGCACTTTCTGCGCCTTGTAGTATGCCTGCGCCGGAGTGAGTATCGCAGTCAGAAGCCGCACCCGAGTGTTGTGGTCGTACTCGGAAACCCGGGTCTTCAGCCGCTCGTAGTGCACTGTCGCGCCGTCCATGTCGGTGATGCACTTGGAAACTGCTCCGGCGTTCTCCACGATGGGAATCGAGACCTCTTGCGCCGTAGCCCCCAGTTCGCCCAGTTGGGCGACCGCCGACTCAATCACCTGCCGAACCTCCGGAGTCAATCCTCCCTCAGCGACTTTCTCCCTCAGCACGCCCACGCGGAGTCCGTCGATGTCTCTCTGGATCTCTCTGGCGTAGTCAGGAACCGGTCCATTCCACGAATACGGGTCCTTGGAGTCATGCCCTGCAATGGCCTGAAATGTCAGGGCGCAGTCCTCGGCGGAGTGCGTAATCGGGCCCACCGTGTCCATGGACCACGATACGCCGGCCACGCCGCGACGGCTGACCAGTCCCCACGTGGGCCGCAACCCTGTCAGCCCGCTCCACGCCGCCGGAATCCGCGTCGAGCCGCCGGTGTCCTCCGCCAGCGCCGATGCGCACAGGAACGCCGCCGTGGCCGCCGCCGAGCCGCTGCTTGAGATTCCTGGATTGCGCGACAGGTCCCACGGGTTGCGTGGCTGCCCGCCCGGATGATGAAAGCTCTCCCCCAGCGCGAATTCCGACAGGTTCAGCTTGCCCAGCAGGACGGCCCCTGCTTCCTTCAGCTTGGCCACCACCACGGCGTCCTCTGTCGGCACGTTGTCCCACTCAAGCGAAGAGCCGTAAGTGGTGCGAATTCCCGCCGTGTCGAACTGGTCTTTCACGGCAATGGGAATGCCGTGCAGCGGCCCCCGGTACTGTCCCGCGGCGATTGCCTGATCGGCCTCGCGCGCTGCTTGCCGGGCCTCCTGGTGGCACACGGTGATATAGGAGTTCACCCGCCCGTCGATCCGGTCGATTCGCTCGAGGAATGCCTCGGTCGCCTCGACCGGCGACACCTGTCGGTCCCGGATCAGCCGTCCCAGCTCGGCCACGCTGAGGAAGGGTAGCTCGTTGCGCTGAACGCTAGTCATCGGGAGCACTCCCACTGATAAATTTACGAAAGAGGCGCTGGGTTTTACCCAGCGCCTCCGCACTTGGCCTGTCGTTAAGTCCTAATCGGCGGGTGCGGCTTCCAACTCGTAGGGGTCCAGCACCGCTCCGGTTTCGCGCATGAACTGGCGGGCCTCCTCGTCGTGCAGGTGCTGGAAGAAAATTTCGATGCGGTTGCCGCTGGGGTCGAAGCAGTAGAAGCTCTTGGTCAGGCCGTGGTCTGCGGTGAAGTCGATCGCGTAGCCCGCGTCCTTCACCCGCCCGAACATGTCCTGCAACTCCGGCTCGCCGCCCTCAAGCTGCAGCGCGGTATGCGACAGACCAGGGCTGCCGGTCTCCACGCCCTCGGGAACCTTGATCAGGGCAATGTCGTGGTCGGACACACCGAAGGAAAGAAACGCCATATCCATGCCCTGGTCGTGGTTCATCAGCTCCATGCCCAGCGCGCTGGTGTACCAGTCGATGGCCTCTTTGGTGTCTCGGACGTTCAGCACCACGTGGCCCACTCTTGCGATTCTAGCCATGACATTCCCTCCTGGAAGCTTTGCGGCCAGCATACTCCCTGGTCGCAGTTGGCGCAATTATCCGTCAGCCCTGGTTATTCCCGCAGCTTGAACCGCTGCACCTTCCCTGTTGCAGTCTTGGGAAGGTCGTCCACAAAGTTCACCCACCTGGGATACTTGTACCGGGCCAGCCCGCTCCTGCAGTGCTCCAGCAGTTCATCCGCCAATACATCGCTGGCGTCTCCGGCTTCCTTCAGCACCACAAACGCCTCAGGCTTGATCAGCTCGTCGGCGTCGGCGCGCCCAACGACCGCCGCCTCCAGCACACGCGGGTGCTCGATCAGCCGCCCCTCAATCTCTACCGGCGAGCACCAGATGCCGCCTACCTTGAGCATGTCGTCGCTGCGTCCACAGTACACGTAGTAACCGTCGGCGTCCTGCAGGTAGGTGTCACCGGTATTCAGCCAGCCGTCCTCCACCATGGTCTCGGCGGTCCGCTCTGGGTTGTTCCAGTAATAGGTCGCTGTGGAGTCGCCGCGGATGAACAGCCGCCCTGTCTCACCCGTCGCCACTGGTTCTCCGTCCTCGTCCACAATCCGAGCCTCGTAGCCCGCCACCACCCGTCCGCTGGTTCCGGGCCGGAACTCGTCTGCGGCGTTGGAGATGAAAATGTGCAGTGCCTCCGTGGAGCCGATGCCGTCCAGGATCAGCGTCCCGGTGCGCTCCTGCCAGCGCCGGAAGATGTCCGCCGGCAGGGCCTCCCCCGCCGACACGCAGGCCCGCAGCGACGACAGGTCGCGGGGAGTCTCGTCCAGTGCCCGCAGCTGCGCCGCATACAACGTCGGCACTCCGAAGTACAACGTCGGCTGCCGCCCCTCGATGATATCGAACGTCATCTCCGGCGTGGGACGCTGCCCGCTCAGGACGGCCGTGGCTCCGGCCCACAGCGGAAAGGTCATGGCGTTGCCCAGGCCGTAGGCGAAAAACAGCTTGGCCGCCGAGAAGCAGACGTCGTCCTCGACCACACCCAGCGTGTTACGGGCGTAATGGACGCAGGTGGTCACGATGTCCCGGTGGCGGTGTACCGCACCCTTGGGCCGCCCCGTCGACCCCGACGAGTACAGCCAGAAGCACTCCGAGTCCGCCGATGTTGCGGCAGGCTCGAGAATCGCAGACGCCTCTTCCAGCATGTCCGCCACAGAACTCGGCCCCTCGGTGCTCAGAATGAACGTCGGCTGATGCTCCGCCCCCGCCAGCGCCCGCGTGATATCGGTCCTATACTCTGGCGAATACACCAGACCGGCGCACTCCGAGTCCTCGATGATGTGCCGGTAATCATCCGCCCGTAGCAAAGTGTTCAGTGGCACAGGTATCAGCCCTGCCTTGATTGCCCCCCAGAAGACGTAGAAGAATTCGGGGCAGTCCTTGACCACCATCAGCACCCGCCCGTGGGACTCCCAGGCCAGCGAACGCAACAGGTTGCCGCACCGGTTCACTCGCTCCGCCAGTTGCCCATAGCTGACCGTCTCCCCGGTATCGTCGACTACGATGGCCGCCTTGCCGCCCCGCACCTCATCCAAGTGCCGGTCAATCAAGGGTACGGCTACATTGAAGACGTCTGAATACTCAATCCGGGACGGGCTGACGCTGGAGTCGACTACCACGGAATGCTGCTGCATAACGCCTCTCCCTGTCTTGTTGGTCTACCCCTCATCCGAACCGCACATATTCAAAGTCCCATGGCTTGCCGTCGATCCCCCGCACCGGCGGCGCAATCCAGCCGGCGATTTTGCCCGGCTCGATCACCCGCCGCATCAGAGAGTCCACGTAGGCCATGTCCTCATTGGTCGGCAGCCACCGGGCAACTTTCGCCTGCCACTCCTCCTCGCTGATCACCCTCCCGTCGGGCGAAACACGCGCCCCCGCGGCGTTGCCGATCTGACGGTTGAAGAAGCGGTGGGGTAGCGCGAGCCCGAACTCCACCCCCAGGTTTTCCAGTGCCCGGTTCCAGCGGTCGAGACCACGCTGGCAATCCTTGATGTAGTCATCCCGCAGCCGCTCATTGACCGCGCCCAAAGCCGAAAATTTCTCCAGGGCGATGCGTCCGTCGCGCACCGTGTGCACAGGCCAGACGCCCTCTGTCAGCCTGTGGTCGTCGTCCAGACGCGACTCCAGGTATCGGCCCTTCAGTCCGGCGGTGAAGTAGTTGGCCGCGTTGGTGGAGATCTCCTGTCCAAAGAGGTCCACCGATACGCCATAGTGGAAGTTGATGTACTTTTGAACTGTCGGAAGGTCAATTACGCCGGCTGCCCGCAGTCGCTCTGGATCATCCGAGGCCAGCTCCCGCATCACCTCTCCGGTGCGCTGAACTACCCGCATCACGCCGGTCTCGCCCACGAACATGTGGTGCGCCTCTTCCGTGAGCATGAACCGGCAGGTGCGCGACAATGGATCAAAGCCCGACTCTGCCAGCGCCGCCAGCTGGTATTTCCCGTCCCGGTCGGTGAAGAAGGTGAACATCAGGTAAGACAGCCAGTTGGGCGTTGCCTCGTTGAAGGCCCCCAGTATGCGCGGACGATCGGCGTCGCCCGAGTGCCGCTGCAGCATCGCCTCGGCCTCCTCGCGCCCGTCTCGCCCAAAGTAGGCGTGCAGCAGGTACACCATGGCCCACAGGTGTCGCCCCTCCTCCACGTTGATCTGGAACAGGTTGCGCAGGTCGTACAGCGACGGACAGGTCAGCCCCAGTCGGCGCTGCTGCTCCACCGACGCCGGTTCCGTGTCGCCCTGCGTTACGATCAGCCGCCGCAGCGGGGCACGGTATTCCCCAGGCACCTCCTGCCACACCGGATCGCCCCGGTGGTCGCCAAAGCATATGACCCTGTCGGTCTCGGGCTTGGCCAGGAAGATGCCCCAGCGGTATTCCGGCATCTTGACGAAGCCGAAGTTAGCCCAGCCATCAGCCTCAACGCTGATCGCGGTGCGCAGGTAGACGTCGAAATTGGTGGAGCCGTCCGGCCCCATGTCGTCCCACCACTTCATGTAGTTGGGCTGCCACGACTCGAGAGCACGTTGGAGCCTCCGGTTCTCCGACAACCCCACGTTGTTGGGAATGCGGTCAGTGTAGTTAATACTCATGGCGATGTGCCCCTCTTGGAGGTCCGACGTTGGGCTGACCAACGCATCAAATGTAGAGCAGTTGGTTTCGCATTTCGTCAGCGGTAATGGTCTCAAGTATGTTACTTAGCCGAACAGCGATAGAATAGGGCCGTTTGCGAAATGCAATTATGATTCCAGCATGATCTTGTCCAGATGCCATGTATTGGGAATGTAATTCCTCGAAATGTCTGCGATTATGAGTAACTACGCACATACTGCGCGCCACTGCGTAGTCAAGCTGTTCCGCATCTGACCTGCGCAGTTGTCGTGCGTCTCGCGCCGTTACTGCTGTAAACCCTCGGGAGGCAACGAGTTCTGCAATAAGCGTATCTACATCCTCATCCAGGTAGACGCTTATGAACAGTACTTCGCTCAGAGATGCCTCACACTGGGATGGATGAGTTCCGGCGGCACTCTGTTCTCTACAATGTGCTTATTGATCTCCTCACGGTGGTCGCAGTAATAGCTGAGGGCGTCAAACACGGCGGCCAAGCTCAAGTGGGGCAGTCCGATAGGAATTTCCTCCGGCGCGTATCCCAGTCGCCACAGCTCCACGATGGCCCGCACGGGCGTCCGTGTGCCCTTGATTATGGGCTCCTCGCCCAGTATCCCTTTCTTTCTGATGATGTAGCAGTGTTCCGTCAGAGTCACTCCCGATTCCTCTTGAGTGACGCCCGTTTCTTCGGCCATCGTATACATCTCCCTTCGGTTTGTGGTGACCTTGGCGTGAATTACGCCCGCCGCCGATCAAACTCCGCCCGCGCGCCGGTGCCGTAGGCCTGCAGCGCGCCCTGGCTGCCCGACGCGTTGGGACGCTGGAAGATCCAGTTCTGCCACGCGCTGAGTCGCCCGAAAATCTTGCTTTCCAGCGTCTCAGGGCCGCCGAAGCGCAGGTTGGCCTCCATCCCGGTCAGCGCGTCCGGGGAGAAGCTGGCCCGTTCCTCCAGTGCCAACCGTACCTCGTCGTGCCAGTCGATGTCGTCGGGAATGAACGTCACCAGCCCCAGTTCGTGAGCGGCCTCCGCGTCCAGTTCCCGCCCGATGTGCTCCTCCAGTTCGTCCGTGCGAAGGAACCGTCCCTCGGCGCGTGTCACGCCGTTGACCATCGGCAGAGGCCCGAAGTTCATGCCGCTCAGCCTTATCGTCGGCGGTTCGCCGCCTTCCTCCAGCACGCCGTCCAGCATGTAGCACCTGTCGGCGGCCAATACCAGTTCCAGCAGCGTACCGGCAAAGCAGCTCTCGGGTTCCACCAAGGCAATCAGCGACCGCGAGCTGACGTCCAGCCGTTTCAGCGTCCGCTTTAGATACAGCGTGATCTCCTTTGCCAGCCAGTGGTCCGCGCAGGCCAGTAGCAGGTCGTCGTAGGCCTGCGCCAACTCGCTGTCGCCGATCGTGTGGAACACCCAGGTCCCTACGTCTCCCTCGTTGGCCCTCATATGCAGAATTGCGTCATCCAGTTCACGCGCTAATGCCAGCGGCCAGAATTGATCGCCCTCCGCTCGGATGCCGTCGGCGTCTTTGGGTGGTGGACTCTCCGGCCCCAGAATGTAGAACTCCCCGGCTCCCATCTGACGGTCAATCTCCACCCTCAAGTGCTCGTAAAGAACACTGTTATCGCGGTATGTACGCCGCAGAGGATTCAGCATGATGCCTTGACCTGCTGGAGGTCGGTCGCTCTCGGCAGCCAACGCCGCAGCCCGCTCTGCCACCACTTCTTTGAACCGGGAACGGGGCGCCAACTCGTCCACAAATCCCCACTCCAATGCACGGGGACCTCGCACGCCCTCCGACGCCGTGCAGAGAAAGTCAGCATGGTCGCGACGTACCCTTCGCTTGTCCACCAGCCGGGTCAGCCCACCCGTGCCTGGCAGCACCGCCAGCAGCGGTAGCTCCGGCAGCGCCACTGTGCTGGATCCGTCGTCGATCAGTATGATGTGGTCGCAGGCCAGGGCCAGCTCGTAGCCGCCGCCTGCTGCCGGCCCGTTGATAGCGCAGATGTATCGCTGTCCTGAATGGGCGCTTGCGTCCTCAATGGAGTTTCGCGTTTCGTTGGTGAATTTGCAGAAGTTCACCTTGAGTGCATGTTCGGCCTGTGCCAGCATGCGTATGTTGGCCCCCGCGCAGAACACCCGCTCATGGCCCGACGTCATCACAACCGCGCCCACCTCGGGATGCTCGAACCGCAGCCGTTGTATGGCGTCATACAGCTCGATGTCCACGCCCAGATCGTAGGAGTTCAGCTTTAATTCGTATCCTGGATGCAGCCCCGCGTTCTCCTGCACATGCAGGGTCAGGCGGGCGACCGCGCCGTCCACCTCCAGCCCCCAGTGCCGGTACTGCTCCGGCGAAGTGGCGAAGTCGATCCGCCCCGTCCCCTGTTCAACTGTACTTATAGCCGCGTCCGCCGATGCCATAACCTTCCCAACACCCCATTGATTCTTATTATCATTGTATCAAAGCCGGGTATCAAAGCTAGCGACCAGCCCGCCGGTAATCCGGCTCCCGCGCTTCCCGGACGGCGGCCAGCGCCTCCGCATGGTCCGGCGACGCCATGGCGATGGCCTGCCGCCGCAGGTACTCCTCAAAGAACTGGCCGTGCGGGTAGTCCTGGAAGGCCGACAGCATCAGCTTGGTTTGTCGGGCCCCCTCCGAGCTGACCGACAGGTACCACTGGACCAGGGTTTCCACCTCCGCGTCGTAGTTCTCGGGGTCGACCACGTAGTCCACGAGCCCGATGCGCAGGGCCTCCTCCCCGTCCACGTTCTCACCCGACAGGGCCATTCGCTTTGCGCGGCCCAGTCCGATGTACCGAGGCAGGCGATACGTCCCCAGCCCGGGGACGAACCCCTCCTTGGCCGCCGGAAGACCCAGCTGGGAATCGGCCGTCGCGATGCGTATGTCGCAGGCCAGCGGCAGTTGCAGCCCGCCGCCCAGCGCGTACCCTTGGATTGCGCAGAGCACCAGCTTGTCCGACAGTTCCAGCAGACGCAGCGCCCGGTCCCAATGGTAGAAATAGGCCTGTGGTGTCTCCCCCGAGGCCAGTTCCTTCAGGTCGATACCAGCGCAGAAGGCACGACCAGCCCCACGGATTATCACCGCCCTTGCTGTGGGGTCGTCGTGGATTGCCTGCGCCGCCTCGTGCAGCTCCAGCGTACCCTGGTAGTTGACGGCATTCAGCGCCTGCGGCCGGTTCAGCGTCAGCCGGATCAGGTCCCCGTCGCTTTCATAGAGCATCGTTTCCAGTTGCATAGCTCCCTCCAATCCCGGCGCCACACCCTGCATCCCCGCCCGCACTCCCGCTCGGGCCCATCCCTATTCGCCACTCCCGTCCCGCCAGGAATTTCCGCGATAACGCGATTCAACGACCGGGGATACAATACGGACTCCCCGGTGGTGCGCGATTGGGTTCTGCATTCGCCGCATGACGGGCCTGCATGGTCATGAGGAGAATCACTGCGCGGGCAATTTCGCGAAGAGCAGGTAGATCTTGCCTATATACGACGGTTGTCGACGACGCGAACCGCCTTGCCTTCGCTGCGAGGCAACTGCCGCGGCCCTACCACCTCCACCCGGCAGCCAACCCCAAGCGTGCTTTGCAAGGTTGCGGAGAGCCTACGCTCGGCATTGGCCGATGCATCGCCGTCCCTGAATAGCGCCTCAGAGGCTTCCACCCGCACGGTCAGCTCGTCCATACGCGACTCGCCGCGCTCAAGGTGAAGCTCGTAATGCGGCTCCAACCCCTCGGTCTGCAGTAGCATCGCCTCGATCTGCGACGGGAACACGTTCACCCCGCGAATGATCAGCATGTCGTCGGTGCGCCCCAGCGGCTTGCTCATCCGCACCGTCGTTCGCCCGCAGTCGCAACGTCCGTGAGTGAGCCGGGTCAGGTCTCCGGTGCGGTAGCGTAGCAGGGGCAAGGCCTCCTTGGTAACGCAGGTCAGCACCAGCTCTCCGATTTCTCCCTCTGCCAATGGCACACCGCTTTCCGGATCTACAACCTCGGGGATGAAGTGGTCCTCGGCCAGGTGCATACCCTGCTTGACCGGGCACTCCATTGCCACCGCCGGCCCCATGACCTCAGAAAGCCCGTAGATGTCGAGGGCAGTGATTCCAAGCCGCGCCTCGATCTCCAACCGCATCTCCTCCGACCAAGGCTCCGCCCCGAACACGCCCAGCCGCAGCCTGCCGAGGTCCACTCCCGCCTCTGCAGCCTGCTCGGCAATCAGCAGCGAGTACGACGGCGTGCAGCACAGCACTGTCGCGCCAAAGTCATGCGCCAGCTCAATCTGACGCCGCGTGTTTCCGGCCGACACCGGCACCACCGTCGCGCCCAGTCGCTCGCCGCCGTAGTGCAGCCCCAGCCCGCCGGTGAAAAGCCCGTAGCCGTAGGCGACATGGATGATGTCGCGCCGGTCGGCTCCCGCGATGCTCAGCGCACGGGCCACCAGGTCGGCCCACATGGCGATGTCGTTGGCGGTGTACCCCACCACGGTCATCTTGCCCGTCGTCCCGCTCGATGCGTGAATCCGCACCACCTCGCTAATCGGGACAGCAAACAGACCGTATGGATAGTTGTCTCGCAGGTCCTGCTTGACCGTAAAGGGCAGCCGCGCCACGTCGTCCACAGAGCGCACACCCCCTGGCCCTACGCCGGCCGTGCCCAGCCTCTCCCGGTAGAGCGGGACATTTAGAGACGCATGCGCCACGCAGTTCCGCAGCCGCTCCGCCTGCAGAGCAGCCATCTCATCCCGCGACAAAGTCTCTACAGTGTCCCACATGGGCTGTCTAATATGCCCCTTCAGATTCGCGCGAAGTTGAAAAAGTATACCCCATGCTCATCGGTTAGAATGTAGTGGACAGTAGTTCCGCCAATTTCGATTCTCTGCCGGAGCTTTAAGCTGGGAATCCGCCGGGGGCTTGGATGACGACCACCAAAACACAACTCCCGCCCAACCGCCCGTTCACACCGGAGGAATGCGAAGTCCTGGTATCGGCAGGCATCATTGCCGAGGGAGAACAGTCCGCCGTGCTGAATGGCACCCGGCTTTTCAACGTGGATGAATACCTGGACATGGTGAAAGCGGGTGTCCTTCAAAAAGAGGACCGAATCGAATTGATGGACGGGAAAATTATCACCATGGCACCCATCGGAGATCGCCACGAGTTTGGCACCGACTGGCTCAACATGTTGCTTGCCCCGCTGCTGGTAGGCCGCGCTATGGTGCGAGTGCAAGGCTCCATCCGCCTGCATAACCGCAGCGCTCCTGAACCCGATGTTGCTGTGCTGCGAGTGCGCTCCTTCGACGACATTAGGCCCTATTACCCAGACGACATATTCTTCGTCATTGAAGTCGCCGACAGTTCTCTTGCCTACGACATCGGTGCCAAGCTGGCAAGATACGCAGCTGCCAGCATCCCCGAGGTGTGGGTCGCCAACCTTCGCGTTCGTGAAGTAACCGTCTACGTCGATCCATCCGGCTCGGAATACACTACCTCCCGCACCTGCCGCGCCGGCGACACCATCAGCCCCCGCGCCTTCCCGGACGTCGCCCTCGCCGTTGATGAGTTCATGCCGCCCGCCACCCACGGACGCGACGCAGAAACGACTGTTTGACCCCCGCTGTCCTCAAACCCTAGAATAGCCCGCGACTCCAACCCAAAACCCCGGCGGTGCCGCTTTGCCCGTTTCCTCCGCCAACTCCAGGGTCATCTACGACGCCCTCAAGGACGCCAACGTTAGCATCATCTCAGCCCTCCCCGAGACCTGGCTGGTCCACCTCGTTGGCATGGCCGACGACGACCCCGAGGTCACCCTCGTCCGTCTCAACAAAGAGGAGGAAGGCGTGGGCATCTCCGCCGGCGCCCACCTCGCCGGACGCAAGTCCGCCATGCTGATGCAGAACCACGGCCTGCTCACCTCCATCAACGGCATCGTGTCCCTGGCCCAGCTCTACCGCATCCCCCTGCTGATGCTCATCAGCTACCGCGGCGAGATGGGCGAGCGCGACCCGTGGCAGACCGAGGGCGGCCTCGTGACCGAAAAAGTGCTGGACGCTCTCGGCATCTTGTACCGCAAGATGTCGGATCCCGCTCTCGTGGCCCGTGACATCCGGCAGGCCCAGACCCTCGCGGAAAGCTCGCTGCGCCCCGTGGCCCTGCTGCTCACCCGCGAACTCATGTGGGAGGAATGACGATGCTGCGAGCAGACGCGCTGCAGGCCATCTACCCCACGCTGAAGGAGCAGATCGTCGTTACCATCATGGGTGCGGTGGCCGTCGAGTTGTACAACTGCGGACACCGGCCTAACTTCTTTTACCTCGAGCATGGCATGGGCCTCGCCTCGTCCATGGGGCTCGGAATCGCCCTGTCCTTGCCCGGCCAGCAGGTAACTGTCCTCGACGGCGACGCCTCGCTGCTGATGAACCTCGGCACCCTCAGCACCATGGCCCGCTACAGCCCGCCCAACCTGACCCACATCGTCTTTGACAACGAGAGCCTGCTCTCCGTGGGCGGCTTCCCCTCGGCCACCACCACCGGCACCGACCTCGGCGGCGTGGCCCGCGAGGCAGGCGTTCAGCATGTCGCAAAGGCCGACACCATCGAGGCTCTCGAGGAGGCCTACGCTGCAGCCACCGCCCGAGAAGGCCTGTCGGTCATCCACTCCAAGTGCGAAGCAGTCGGCCCAGCGTCCTTCGCCATGGACATCGGCCTCCTCGAAAACCGCTTCGAGTTCGCCCGCCACCTGCGCACCATGAGCTAGAGCGCCGCTTCCGCCACCCGCTCCAGCTCCTCCAGCGTTGACCGTTCGTCGCGCGTCGTCAGCATGTGAACGATGTGGTCGGCCCCCGCGTCGAAGAAGCGCCGGTTCTGCTCCCGGTCCTGCGGTGCGTCCCACATGGTGATGTTCAGTTGCGACGGGTTACGGCCCTTGGCCCGGAAAAGGTCCTCAATGTGCCGCCGCGCCTCCGGAAGCCGCGACGGGTCGTGGTAGGCCGACGTGGTGCGCGCCCTGGGCAACCAGCCGTCACCGTAGTCCGCCACCCGCTGCGCCGCCCGCCTCAGTTCCCCGCCGATCAGCACCGGCGGATGCGGACTCTGCACCGGCTTGGGATTGCAGATTATCGGCGGAAAGTCCACCCACTCTCCGTGAAACTCCGACACCGGATTGGTCCACAGCGCCTTCATGGCGTTGACGTATTCCCGCGTCTGCCTCCACCGGCGAGGGAAATCCGCGCCCAGCACCTCTGCCTCACCCTGCAGCCAGCCGGCCCCGATGCCGAACAAGAACCTCCCGCCCGACACCAGGTCCAGCGTCGCCACCTCTTTGGCCAGCCGGATCGGGTTGCGTTCCGGTACCAGGCAGATGCCCGTCCCCAGCCTGATCGACTTGGTGGCCGCCGCGGCCGCCGCCAGGTACACCAGCGGATCGATGATCTGGTTGATGCGCCCGTCTGAGTACGCGCTGCGCGCTCCGGCTGAGGCGCCTGCCTCGCCAACACTGAAGTCTGCTGGCACCACCCCGTGTTCCGGCGCCCACAGCGACCCGAACCCCAGAGCCTCCACCTTGCGCGCCAGCCCCACGATGTCGAAATCGTGCTCGGTCATAAGCAGACAAATACCAACGTTCGACATTTGATCCCTCATCTACACCTTTTTAGTGATTGGTTTTCTACTATCTATCCAGCAACTATAAATTCTATGCCGGCGTAATGCTCCCCTGCGCAGCGACCGCTTGCATGCGCGTGTCGTGCAGGAATCGCCACTCAGCCCCCTCTTCCCGCAGCCGCCTTTCAATAACCTCCCACGAAGCTGGAGCGCCGTCCATCCCGATGAACCCCCTGCCGAGGCGCGCCGCCTCCAGCAGCGTGCTGCCGCTGCCCGCGTAGCAGTCCAGCACCGTGTCTCCCGGCTCCGACGATGTTCGTATGATTCGCTCCAGCATGGCCGTGTTCTTTTGTGTCGGATAGCTGGGACGCTGCGGGTCCTTGTAGACCCACACGTCCTGCGGCAGCTTGCCCGCTGACTGTTCGGCGTAGATTATCTTGCGCGGGTTGCCGGTCGAACTCCACGCGATCAGCCCCTGCGCGTCCAGTTCGTCCAGCCTTTCCGGAGGATACCGCCAGTGCCTACCCGCCGGTGGAGGCATTCCACGCCATGTGCCGCCAGTCGGTCCGTTGCGCGTCGTCCCCGGCGCATGCAGCGGCGTTGTCGCATAGCGTCGGCCCTCGTCGTCCACTAACGGATATCGGGACACTGCGTCCTCGTCGGTCAACGGCTCCTCCTGCGGGTGCCACTTGATCCGATGGGGATTCACCGAGTAGAAGAGTATCGTGTCCTTGATGTTCCCGTACGAGTAGCGGTTGAAGTTCTTCGGATTGCACTTGATTCGGGTGATACTGTTGCGAAAGTTTCGTGCGCCGAAGACTTCGTCCATCAGCAGTCGCACATGGTGCTCCATCTTGACGTCGATATGGACGTAGATTGACCCATCCTCGGCCATCACTCCATGTATGGCCTCCAGCCGCAGTCCCAGTTGCCCCAGGTATTCGTCCCCCCGAACTGTGTCGGCGTACGCCAACTCCCCCGACGCACTGATCGTGTTCGCTCTTTCCGAGTCCATCAGGAACTCATTGTTGGTCGCGAAAGGCGGGTCGATATACACCAGATCGACTTTGATTTCCTCCTCGGCCAGCCGGGATAGCCCGTCCAGGTTATCGCCGCGAAAAAAGAGGTGATCCATCCCCGTTTCCCCTCATGTGGCCACGGAATTTTGACATAATGAGTATAACGGCCCACAAGAAAAAAGCCCCCCTGTCACCTGAAAAGGAGGGCTTGGTGTTTCTGGTGCGTTTCAGTGCTACGGGAAGAGCTGCTCCCCAGTCTCTGCGTCCATCACGCTGATGGCGGCCATCGGGCACTGCTCCGCAGCATCCAGAATGACCTCCTCGGTGTCGGCGTCCACATCCGCCGGGATCGCCTGCCGGTCATCGTTCAGTGTGAATGCCTTGGTGGCTATGGAGATACACATCTGGTTGCCAACGCACAGGTTGTGGTCGACTGAGACGCTTATTTTCCTGGCCATTTCCTCCCCCAAACTTGCGGGATTCGGCTGCCCGGCAGCCTTGCAATTGATGGCTGATCATCGTCCGGACAACCCGGACAAGGTGGCCGCATTCTAGCAGTGGGCCAATTCGCCGGTCAACCGCAGAACCGCAACCCACCAGGGCCTTTTCATTCTCCGGCAAAGTTCCCTCTCCCTCTGGGTTAGTGCGAGGGCGTATCCATACTGGAAATCGTCCTGGAAATCGTCGTTGATGCAAAGGATTCCACCCTCACCCCTCCTGAGCCTGCCGAAGGGCCTCTCCCTCTGGGAGGGGGAGAAGGAAAGGGCATTGGTCTTGTACCGGGCAAAGAGACCTCACTTTGGCCGGAAAGACCTTCCCATCGATCACGCTGGGAACCCGGAGCCGGGAATTCCTGGCACTTGCCTCTTGTGGCTTAATTAGAATTAATGTACTATTTATATACAACAGCAAATAGGATCCTTTCAACCCCACCGCAGTGAACCGAACGAGGCGGGCAGAAATGACCGGAAATGACCGGAAAATCTAAAATTTAGGATTGCCTGGCCAACCCCCTCGCCGTCCGGCAGACCTCCAAATGAGTGGAAATGATCGGAAATGATCGGAATACAAAAAAATTAGGGACACCCAGCCCTTTTCGCTCGCGGCCAAATTTCCCCCTCGAAGGGAGTGGGATAGAGCCTGCCCTGCTAAAGCGGAGGGTGAGAGCGTTCCCCTGCTTTCGCAGGAATGCCGGATGCTGTCCCTCCCTCCAAGAGGGAAGGCCGCAAGCTGCCCCGTGATGGGAAGGGAAAACCTTGGTCAGCACGCCACCCGCCAGCCGCAATGACTACCGTGTACAATGTCGCAAACTTGGCGAGAGGCTGTTCCCATGAAATACGACTGCATCGTTGTCGGCGGCGGTACCGCCGGCTGCATCGTCGCCACGCGACTGTCCGAAGACCCGGATCGTTCGGTGCTGCTGCTGGAGGCCGGTCCCGATTTCCCCGACTTTTCACAGTTGCCCGAGATGCTCAAGCAGGGCTGGGGCCAGGTTAATCTCGAGGCCCGCGCCGCCGGATCGCCCTACAACTGGTCCTTCACCGGCACTGCTACGCCGGAGCAGGGGCCGATGCCCGTGCCGCGCGGCAAGACCTTGGGAGGCTCCAGCGCCATCAACGGCCAGACCTTCATCCGCGGAGCACCCGAGGACTACGACACCTGGGCCTCATGGGGCAACCAGGGCTGGTCCTACATCGACTGCCTGCCCTATTTCCGAAAGCTGGAGAACGACGCCGATTTCCACGATGATTTCCACGGCACCAACGGCCCCGTTCCCGTCCGCCATCATCGCCGCGAGACCTGGCCCCCGTTGCAGGAGGCCTTCTTCCAGGCCGCCACGGGCGCCGGCTATCCCTTCCACCCCGACGTGAACCACCCCGAGGCCACCGGCGTCAGCCTCCGCGCCGAAAACAACATCGACGGCGTGCGCATGAGCATGGCCCTGTCCTACATCGACTCGGTGCGCCACCGCCTGAACCTCACCATACGAGCCAACGTCCAGGCCAACCGCGTGGTGCTGGAGGACGGCCCCAATGGCAAGCAGGCAGTGGGCATCGAGGTCGAGAGCGGCGACGAGACCTTCGTGGTCGAGGGCGGCGACATCATCCTGTGCGCCGGGGCGGTGGCCTCGCCTCAGCTCCTGATGCTCTCGGGGATGGGCCCCGCCTCCCAGTTGCAGCAACTGGGCATCCCAGTGGCGGTGGAACTCCCCGGCGTGGGCCAGAACATGCGCGACCACCCCAACGTGACCGTCCGATTCAAGGTCAAGGACGATGTACCCGAGGATCCCATCGCCATGCGGGCCCTGCGCCTGCGCTACACCGCAGCGGGTTCCGATACCCCCAACGACATGATCCTGTCCCCTGCCTCGCTCAACACGGTGGTGCGCGATAACAACCCGGCCCACACCGTCAACTGCGGACTGTACCTGGCAGCGGGGAAGGGAGAGCTGTGGCTCACCTCCGCCGACCCCAATGCGGCGCCTGAGATGGACTATCACTACCTTGAGGACCCCTGGGATCTGGAACGGTTGCGCGAGGCCGTGCGACTCTGTGTGAGCTTCCTGCAGGGCTCCGAATACGCTCCCTACATCGATGAGGTCCTTGCGCCAACAGCCGCCGATATCGAGTCCAACGAGGCCCTAGACGACTGGCTGAAGCGCAACGTAAGCACCTCCTACCACATCTCCGGAACCTGCAAGATGGGCACCACCGACGACCCCATGTCCGTGGTAGACCAGCAACTCCGAGTCCGAGGAGTCGCCAACCTCCGCATAGCCGACGCCTCCATAATGCCCGACGTAGTCCGAGCCAACACCAACGTAACCACCATGATGATAGCCGAGCGCCTATCCGACTTCATCAAGGCGGGAAACTGACCAACATAGGGGCGGGATTAAAACCCGCCCCTCTACTCCATCCCCTCCCCCTCAGGGGGAGGGCTAGGGTGGGGGTGAGCCGCCAGCGTGATACATTGTTGGAAAGAGAGCAAGCAAGGGAAGGCTTAGTCCCATGCCGATAATCGAAGGCATCAGAATCCAAAATTACCGAGTGTTGAAGGATGTAACTCTCGGTAGGACTTTGACTACGCCGGACGCCGAGCCGTTGACCCCACTGACCGCCGTAATCGGTAAAAACGGAGTTGGCAAAAGCTCACTGTTCGACGCCTTCGGCTTTCTCGCCGACTGCCTGAGGTTGGGGGTCGAAGCAGCCTGCGACGAGCGGGGACGCGGAGGTTTTGACCGCATCCGATCCCAAGGCAGCAACGCCCCCATATGGTTTGAAATTTGCTATCGAGGAGACCCAGAGGCGCAGCTTATTACCTATTTGCTCGTCATAGGAAAAGATGAATCTGACCGCCCGTCTGTCTTCAACGAAATTCTTTACCAACAGTCCGATGGGCACAGCAACGGCCCGAGCCGCGCCTTTCTGATGCTGACCTATGGCGCGGGGGCAGCATGGAAAGGAAATGTGCAGGGGCAGCAAATAGATAGAGTCGGTGACGAAGGAGTTGATTTTTCAAGTCTGATTGACCACGCTATGGGAAGAGGACAGTCTTCCAAAGTAAGCAACGATGTGGAAACCGTCGACCTCCAGGACAACCGCAGGCTGGGTATAGCAACTCTAGGCGCCATGAGGCAACACCCCAGAATTGCAGCGTTCCGCGAATTTATCGAAGGCTGGTACTTAAGCTACTTTACTCCGGACGCTGCTCGTGGCCTTCCAAATGCTGGCCCCCAAAGGCGTCTAAGTGTCCACGGCGACAACTTGAGCAACGTCGTCCAGTACATGGAGCGGGAAAACCGTGACGGGTTCAACCGAATCCTGAGCAAAATAGCTGGCCGGGTTCCCGGCATTGACCGGATCTCAACGAAACGCAGCCCCGACGGACGGTTGTTGCTCCGCTTCAACGACCGAGGCTTCGTAGACCCCTTCTACGCCCAGCAGATGTCCGATGGTACGCTCAAACTCTTTGCCTACCTGCTCTTGATGGAAGACCCGAACCCGCCCCCCTTCATCTGCATCGAAGAGCCGGAAAACGGTCTCTATCACAAGCTGCTGGAAACCCTCGCCGCCGAGTTCCGCGCCCACGCCACCGGCGAAAACAACGCGCCCCAGATTTTCGTAACCACGCATCACCCTTACTTGGTAGACGCGCTCACGCCTGAAGAAGTTTGGGTGCTGGAAAAGGGAGAGGATGGCTTCGCTACCATCTGCCGCGCCAGCGACGACAAAATCGTGAAGGCAATGGTGGACGAGGGTCTTACTCTGGGCGGCCTCTGGTACAGCGACTTTCTGGACCCGAGGCAAGGCGATGCACTTTGAGGTACTAGCTGAAGACCCATCGGGCAGCATTGCGCTGGGGCATATCCTTGGAAAAATTCTTGGCGCAAACTACACGGAGCATTCTTGGCGAATGCACCCTTACAAGGGTAAGGGCCGACTGCCTAATAACTTGTACGAAGCGCCGAGTCCGCAGAACCAACAGTTGTTGAACAATTTGCCAAGTTTATTGCGGGGACTCGGCAGAAGTCTCGATGAATCCACATCGGTTGTAGTAGTAGTGGACTTGGACGATGATGACTGCCAGAGATTCAAGCAGGATTTACTCGATGAGCTGAATGCCTGCAATCCGCGTCCCAGAACTCTGTTCCGCATCGCCATTGAGGAAAGCGAGTCATGGCTGCTGGGAGATCGGGCTGCGGTCAAAGCAGCCTACCCCAACGCAAGAGACGCAGTTCTGAACGGCTACGTCCAGGACAGCATATGTGGCACGTGGGAAGCCTTGGCCGACGCCGTGCATCAGGGTGGGGCGGCAAAACTAAAGGAGTTGGGTTTCCCGGCGGATGGAGAGGCAAAATGTGAATGGGCCAGAAGCATCGCGCCCCGCATGGACGTAGATAGAAACCAATCAAAGAGCTTCCAAGTCTTCCGGGATGGGGTAAGGAATCTGGCAGGCATCCAACCCTGAAACGGCTATACCTCAAGCCCGTACAGCCTGGCGCAGTTGTCCCACAGGAACTTCCGCTTCGCCTCGTCAGACAGCGGAAGCTCCATAAACCGGTCCACCGACTTGGGGTACTTGGAGTCGGCGTGGGGGTAGTCGGTGGAGAACACCACGTTGTCCTCCAGGCCGTATCGCGACACGATCTCCGCTGGCTCCTCGTCGCACTCGACCGACAGGTAGCACTGCCGCCGGAAGTACTCGCTGGGCTCCATCTTCAGGTCGGGGTGGTCGTATGAGGCTGACATCTCGTAGTGCTCATCCAGCCGCCACAGCAGCCAAGGTGCCCACGAGCAGTTGCCCTCCAGGAACGCCACCGTAAGCTCCGGGAAGCGCTCCAGCACGCCGCCGCCCACGATGTCGACCGCGGCCAGCATCATCCCCATCGGGTGGGTGCAGGTGTGGTAAAGCATGTGAGTCGTGAAATTGTCGCCCGGCTGCGGCAGGTTCACCCGCCCGCCCTCGTGGAAGCTGAGAGGCACGCCGAGGTTCTGGATCTCTGCCCACAGCGGGTCGTAGTATGGATCGTGCCAGTTGCGTCCGGCCACGGGGTTGGGCCGCACAAATACCGTCCTGAACCCCAGTTCGTTCACCGCCCGCCGGGCCTCCGCCACGGCCCCCTCGATGTCCTGCGGCGGGATCATACCGGCACCGAACAGCCGTCCCGGGTCGCCGCTGCAGAAATCGGCCAGCCAGTCGTTGTAGGCCCGCGATATAGCGGTGGCAAGCGCTGGTTCCAGGTCGCTGTCGCCCAGCGTGAACAGTCCACGGCTCGGAAACAGAACAGCCAGGTCGATGCCCTCGTTATCCATTGCGGTCAGCTGGGAGGCGCTGTCCCAGTCGTGCTGCTCAGAGTCGGCGTAGACGTCCTGCTGGCTGGTCATCAGTGGCGCAATGGCGTTGGAGTAGCTGCGGTTGGGCAGCGGATAAACGTTCTCGCCCACTCGCACACCCAGATCACGTGGGTGACGGTTCATCCCCTGCGGAGCCCTATCCCGGAATGCGGGATCGATGTATCGCTCCCAAAGGTCCGCCGGTTCCACTATGTGCATGTCTGAGTCCATGACCCTGAAACCATTTTTCGCCATTCAGTGCCTCTCCGGCCGGGGGTTTGTCCGCTGATGTCACCTGAAGGTAGCTTACGCCGTCGCCACGTCCACGATCACGTTGCCGATGGCGCCGCCTTCGACCGCTCTATGGGCCTGCACCGTTTGCTCCAGGGGGAAGTGAGGGCCTACCAGGTGGGTAAGCGCACCCGCCTCTAACCATGCCGTGATGTCGGCGATGGCCGCATCCTTGGCCGGTTCCGGCATGTCGTAGACCAGCACGTTGCGCACCACCGTGTTGCTGCGCCGGAATTGCAGCGGCACCGGCGGCTGCTGGCCAGTACCTGCGGCGTAGATCGCCACCACGCCCGACGATTTCAGCACCTCGCTGGTCACCGGGAAGTTGGCGGCAAAGTCCACCTCCACGATGTGGTCGACGCCCTCTCCTCCCGTAATGTCCATCACGCGGGCCGCAACGTCCTCGGTGCGGTAGTTGATCGTGTGGTCTGCTCCCGCCTCAGTCGCTATGCTGGCCTTGTAGTCCGAGCTTATAGTGCTGATGACCGTTGCCCCGGCCAGATTGGCCTCTTGCACGGCGTAGTGGCCCACGGCTCCGGCGCCGCCAGGCACCAGCACTACCTTGCCGTCCAGCGGCCCGTCAGCGAACAGGCAGCGGTGGGCAGTCATTGCTGGGACTCCCAGGCAGGCCCCCTGCGCGAAGCTGACAGAGTCGGGCATCCGAACCGCATGCCCGGAAGGCTGCACCGTGTATTCGGCGGCCGAGCCAAAGGGACGTCCAAACTGCGACTCGAAGAGCCACACCCGTTCCCCCACCCGCGACTCCGGCACGCCCGACCCAACGCGATCGATGACACCGGCGCCGTCCTGGTGCGGGATGACCCGGGGGAAGCCGATACGCGCCGTGGTACCAGCCCGCCGCTTCCAGTCCGACGGGTTGACCCCAGACGAGACGACGCGGACTCGCACCTCACCGGGCCCGGGTTCAGGGTCAGGCATTTCCCCAACCTGCATGATTTCGGCTGGCCCATTTGCCTCATACCAGATCGCTTTCAAGCTTGACTCCATCCTAGACGTAGGGGCGCACAGCTGTGCGCCCCTACGCGTATCCTGAATCGAATCGTACCGGGGGAGGCTAGTTAGCTCGCCCAGCGTAATCGGCCTTGGCCCGATCGATGGCGGCAGCCCGGCCCGACTTCAGAGTATCCCGGCGCTCGTACGCCCACTGGTTCGACCCGGCGGTGCTGGCCGTTGTGCCCTGGAAGGCGGGCATAACGTAGCGGGCCAGTAGTTCGTAGCTGTGCATTACATGCTCCCGCTGTGCCCAGTCGATGGCCTGCACCATGAAGCCGCCGAAACCGCCGCTGCGTTCTTCCAGCTTCTTGATGCCTTCGATGCAGTCGTCGGGAGTGCCGATGATCCAGGAGCCCCTCTCGTCCATCACCTCGATGATGTCTTCCAGCGGCCCGTTGACAATGGCGTCGCGACCCATGGTGTGCTCGAAGTACTCTCGCTGGTAGCGTCCGGCCCCGAGGCGGGCCTGCTTCATCGCATCCTTCTTGGTCTCGGCCAGGTGCACCGGCAGCACCAGCCGCCAGTCGTCGCGGTTCATCGCTTGCCCGTGCTCGGCTGCCGAAGTCTCTGCGATGTCCCATAGCGAGCGAAGGTCGGAGTCGGGTGCTCCGGGGTCGCGCGGCACGGTAATGGTCAGCACCGATGCGCCGTACTTACCCGCCAGTGCCACGCCCGACGGCGACTGGACCGAGGCCACGGCAATGGGCATGTGCGGCTTGGTGTACGGGCGAAGCTGCAGCATCGCCTCGCGCAGGGTGAACCAGTCGCTTTCGTAGGTGATTGGCTCGGTCTCGGTCATTAGTCTCAGCACCATGCCGAGACCCTCATCCATCCGCTGCCGCTGTACCGTGGCGTCGATGCCCATCATGTAGGCGTCTCCGGGCAGAGCGCCCGGGCCGACGCCCAGCATCACCCGGCCGTGGCTCATGTGGTCAAGCTGCACCATGCGATTGGCGATGTTGAACGGGTGGTGATAGGGGATGCTGATGACGCCGGTACCCAGCTTGATGTGCTTGGTGCGGTCGGCTGCCACTGCGATGAAAATCTCAGGGGAGGAGATGGTCTCCCAGCCCGCGCTGTGGTGCTCTCCGATCCAGGCCTCGTCAAAACCCAGGTAGTCCAACCACTGCACCAGTTCCAGGTCCCGGTCCAATGCAAGAGTGGGATTCTCCCCGACTCTGTGGAACGGACCCATGAATATTCCGAATTTCAAGCGTTCGGGCAAAGGCATAACTATTCACTCTCCTACAGACTCTACTTTCGATGCCGCAATTATAGCCCCAAGCCCAAGCGATGCCAACGAACGTATTTCAGGGAGCCAGAGTCGAATATGCTGTTCTTGGTCTGATACCCAAGCCCTATTTCCTCTCCGGCCGTGCAAAACCAAGGTTGTCGCGCAGCGTGCCCCGGGCGTAGTCCCTCCGGAACAGCCCCCTCCGCTGGAGCTCCGGCACGACCAGGCGGGCGAAGTCCTCGTAGGCCCCCGGCATGTGGGTCGCGGCGAGCACGAAGCCGTCGCAGGCTTCCGACCCGAACCATCCCTCCATCTGGTCCACCACCTGCGCCGGGGTACCGTTGAAAGTTGGGAACTCCCTTAGCGTTCCGCGCCCCGACCAGCGTACGAAGTCGTTGAGCGACGGATTGGGATTCCCACTCAGTTGGATCACCCGGTCCAGAAACCCCCGCAGCCCGGTCATCGATGCCATCACCTCGTCGGATAATGACTCGTCGGGCTGATGCTGGGCGAAGTCGTAGTTGAATACCTCGGAGAGCAGCGCCAGGGAGTCCACCGGCCGTGCCAGGCCTTCAATGAGCGCCAGCTTTTCCGCCGCATCCTGCTCGGTTTCGCCCACCACCACGTACACCGCTGGTGCCACTCGAATGGAGTCCGGATCTCGCCCGGCAGCCAGCGCGCGGGCCCGCAGGTCGTTACGGTATCCCTTGCACGCCTCTGGCCTGGGAAAGATGACGAACAGTAGCTCTCCCCATCTTGCCGCATACTGGCGGCCCCTCTCGCTCTGTCCGGCCTGAATGATCACAGGGTGTCCCTGCGGGGATCGGGGGACTGTCAGCGGGCCCCGGGAACTGAGATGCTGGCCCTCGTAGTCGGCTCGACGCACAATGGTGGAGTCGGCGAAGCGTTCCTGGTCTCGATCGGCAATGACCGCCCCATCGCCCCAGGAGTCCCAGAGCGCGACCGCCGCCTCCATGAACTCGTCGGCCACGTCGTATCGATCGTCGTGCTCCAGATGTTCCGACACACCGAAGTTGTGGGCCTCCGAGTCATTCAGCGAGGTCACCACGTTCCAGGCGGCGCGGCCACCGGTGAAGTGGTCCAGTGAGGCGAACAGGCGGGCCACGTGGAATGGAGAATAGTAGGTGGTCGAATACGTCGCGCCCAAACCGAGATGTGACGTTGCCAGCCCCATCGCCGTGATGATCGGAACGAGGTCCAGCTTGACCGCCCGTACGCCGTGTTCAATGGCCTCGGCGTACGAGTCGCCATAGCGGCTGGGCATCGCCAGTCTGTCGTCGATGAACGCCATGTGGAACTTGGCCGACTCCAGTATTCGGGCGATGTTTTGGTAGTACTGAAGGTCGAGAAAGTTCTGCGCCGTCTCAGGATGCCGCCACGAGCCGGTGTAGTTTGAGCAGTTGGACGCCTGCATAAAGGCGACTAGCAGCATTTCACGCTGGGCGGGTTGCGTCATATCAACTTACCAGGCGACACCAGGATTCCTTCTCTCTGGGAGATTGTCAGGGAACTCAGGCGGCTGTTGGGATTCCTACCCTTTCGGGACGGCGGGCGTATATCACCAGTACGCTGCTGGCGGCCGCGATGGCTGTAAATGCGAGGAAAACCAATGTATAGCTTCCCTTGAGGTCGAAGACTATTCCTGCCAGCAGGGGCCCGGTGGACTGACCGACCAGCACACCGATTTCTCCCATCCCTCGAATTTTACCCAATGATGCCCGCCCAAAATAGTCCGCATACATCACCGACGGAACTATATTACCTCCGGCCGACACCAGACCGTTGACAGCGGCTGCTGCCAGGGCCAAACCGATTCCGTCGGCGGCCAGCAGTATGAGTATCGAAACGGCCAGCAGGGCCAGCAGCACCGAATAGAGCACCCGTGCCGACGCCCGCTCCATCAGCCAGCCCCAGCCGACGCTGCCCATCGCCGATACAACCCAGCTGGCGGTGACAACAGAGGCCGCGTTGGTCAGCGTGAGCCCCTGGTCCCTGAGGTACGCTGCGACGTGAACGTTGACCCCGGCATGGACGAAGAAGGTTGCAAATCCGGTGAGCAACAATATCCAGAAGGCCGCCGTTCCCACAGCCTGCCGCGCTGACCAGGAATCGACTTCCTGCATAGATCGCGCTGTCGGCTGCTGCCGGGCACTCTCAATCCCTGAATCCCTGTCCTTGTCCCCGTCCGGACGCAGGCCAAGGGCCTCTGGCCGCTCTGCCACCAGCAGAAGATTCGGCAGTAGGGCGACTGACAGGCAGATTACGCCGAGGGAAACCCAAGCGGCGCCGACCCCAAATTTGTCGATGACTACCGCGGCCGTCATGGTGAACACCATGCCGCCGATGGCCCCGAAAAGGAATATGACACCGATGGCCCGTCCACGCATCCTTACGAACCAGCGTGCTGCCACAGTGCTGGCCCCTATGGGCGCCGAGGTGTGAAACACGACCCGGGCGGCTGCATAGGCCACGTAGAAGGTGGCAGGGATGGTGGCCCACGCCAGGGAGATCATTGATACGCCCACCGTTACCACACCCGACACCAGCACGGGACGGGCCCCGTAACGGTCGATGGCCCATCCGATGGCCGGCGACAGCACCATTGACGCCAGCGCCCCTGCGCTCACTGCTCCGGCAATCAGCGTGCGCGACCAGCCCAGTTCCTGCGACATCGGGTAGATGAAGATGGTCAGCGTGGTAATCGCCGGTGCCATTCGGGCGAAGACCGCTGTTCCTGAGGCACCTGCTACGACCCAGCCGTAGTAGAAGGGCAAAATACGCTGGACGCGGGCGGCTAGCAGCAAGGCGATTCCAAAAAAATTCCCTCTCCCTCAGGGAGAGGGCCATGGCGAAATAAGAAGAGAATTGAGGGGCTAACTTCGGAGATACTGTTCAGGGGCGCACGAACATGCGCCCCTGAACCGCGATTTAACTAACCCAGGTGCTTGCCGAAAAAGCCCAACACCTTTTCCCATCCGTCGGTGGCTGCTTCCACTCGGTAGCTGGGCCGGTCGACGGCAAAAAAGCCATGTCCCGCGTCGTCGTATCGGTGGAACTCGTAGTCCTTGCCGTGCTGTTTCAGCGCCGCCTCGGTCTCGTCCACGTCAGCGGGCGAGGGACGCGCATCGTCGTTCCCGAACAATCCCAGCAGCGGGCAGTTCAACCCGGCCGTGAAGTCCACCGGCCAGGCCGGCATGGCTGGTGTCAGCTGGTCGTTGCCTTGGGTGACGCCGCCGCCCCAGCAGTCTACCGCAGCGTTCACGCCCTCCAGGGTGCAGGCACCAAGGTAAGTCTGGCGTCCGCCTGAGCAGAAGCCTATCAATCCCACCTTGCCGTTGAGGTACGGCAGCGTTCGCAAGTAGGCCATCGCTCCCTCAACATCCCCCATTGTCCGGACGTCGGGCATCCCGCCCCTCTCGCGGATACTGGTGCTGTTCTCCTGCGGCGTTGCCTTTCCCTCGCGTAAATGCAGATTGGGCGAGATGGTGGCGAACCCGTGGTACGCCAGCTTGCGGGCCATTTCTTTTGATGCGTCGTCCCATCCGGGCATGTGGTGAATCAGTACCACACCGCCATGCGGGCCGCCTCCCAACGGACGGGCTAGGTAGGCGTCGATCTGGTCGCCTTCGTGCCCTTTGATCAAGACCGTTTCCGCCATCATTCCTTGATAACTCATTCCTGCAAAGCCTCCGCAATCTTCTCTTTTCGTGGCCGCGATTGGCCCGGGTGTAGTCTCGCAAACAGTTGAAATCCATTCTCAGCCTACTATCGGCGCAAACTCCCGTCAATCCGTCCGTTGGCGGGTGGCAGCGTTCCACTTTGGATGGTCAGGTCCCGCTTTGACCATCACCAGTGGACCCCCGACGTCACCTCGAGGAAGTGGGAATCCAGCGACTGCGCCGCTACAGCGATTTATATCATCGCTCCCAGGTCTTTTCATTCACTCCTACCTATAGACGCAATATACGCACCCCCGTCGTCCTTACCAAGAAAGCAAAAGTGGTAATACTGGGGACTTCCGGCCCGTGCTGCCGAGGCCCTGCCCAAGAAACCGCCGCGCCACATTCGCAACTGCAGGTGCCTTCATAACCGTTCCTTTTCGCTACTGACATTCCCCAATTGCGATACCCCGAAACGGCGTCGTACCGTACCACCTGTGAACCCGAAACTTCCAGTCGTTTTTCTGACTCCACCCTCCACCCGGCCACGCAGGGCAAATTTTGAAGTGTATAAAATGGGCCACTTTTTGAAGATTTCCGTAACTCCGTGCCCGTCATTTGCAGTGGATGAAAATTTTGAATGTATGCCAAGGAACGGTCGTAATTTTGAAAAACCCTTTGCCTTCTGGAACGCAACGCTTCCAACCTTGAGAGCAGGGCAATCGCCTCTTCAGGCCTGGAATCTCATTTTGCTGTGATTCGTCCCTTGCCAAGCCTGCGCCACTTCTATAACATATGTTCTATGTATATAATGGCTAGCAAACAGAACCCGCCTGACATCCTGGGGGCCTGCTTTGAACCAGCGGCCAGCTCGGAATTGCCGGAATGACATAATAATGGCGGAAATGAGCGGAAATGAGTGGAATCATAAAAAAAGAGCCCCTGCAAACCGGCAATGCCAGCTCCTCCCCCCCAACCTGCTTCGATGCTGAAATCAAGACGCGATTGCCCTGACCTTGAGAGTCTCGCTGCCCTTCCCACGTCCTTATGCTAGACTACCTTTGACCCATGCAGACGTCTTCTGGGATACGAAAGTAGGTTGTTGCAGGGGAGTAAGTAGGAGGTGCCTGCTATGCGCATCGGGCTGTTTGTGGGCGCTCTGGAATTGATGCGGGATGTGGCGGAACGGTTGCACCGCATTTCCGACGCTGAGCAAGACGGGTTCGACAGCTATTGGTTGCCCCAGCACTTCGGGGCCGACATGCTCACGGTCATAGCGATGGCCGGTATGCAGACAAACCGCATCGAGCTGGGCACCGCCGTTGTGCCTACCTACCCCCGGCACCCTGTGGCTCTGGCGCAACAAGCTCTCACCGCTCAGGTGGCCACCGGTGGGCGGTTCACCCTTGGCATTGGCGTTTCTCACCGCTCCACTATTGAGGGTTGGCTGGGCCTCTCCTATGCCCGTCCGGCCAGGCACATGGAAGAATATTTGTCGGTTCTGCGGCCGTTGCTCCAAGAAAGCAGTGTGGACTTTTCAGGCCGCGAGTTCCGTGTCGCGGGCGAGTTGCAGATTCCCGATGCCGACATGGTCAGCTGCCCCGTGGTGATGGCAGCCCTGGGCCCGCGAATGCTGGAAATCGCAGGGCGCCTGGCAGATGGCGCAGTCACCTGGATGACCGGGCCGAACACTCTCCGGGACCATGTGATTCCACGCGTAAACGAAGCTGCATCGGCTGCCGGCAATCCATCTCCTCGTTTTTGCGTCGGCATGCCCATAGCAGTTACTGACCACGCGGAAAGAGCGCGCGCCCGCGCCGACCGGCTCTTTCAGCACTATGCCGCCCTCCCCAGCTATCGCTCCATGCTCGAACGTGAAGGCGTTGATAGTCCCGGTGGCATAGCTATTGTGGGCAACGAATCGGAGGTGGAGGACCAGCTCCGGCACCTCGCCGACATTGGTGCCACCGATCTGCTTGCCACCATCTTCCCCGTGGATGGTTCCCAGACATCCGCCACCCGCACCCGCGCCTTCTTGCAGGGCCTGGTCGGGAGAATCTAACCACCTCCGGCCATACCCAAGGGCTCCAGTTGAACGGGAACTGGCAGCGCCGCTCGGCGAGCTTTTCGTGCCCACTAATTTGTGATTGTTGGCACATTGTTGACCGCCTTTCCGTATGCAAATAGAATGTTATTTATCTGATAATTTGATGTGATTCGGGAGATCAAACACGCTCGGCGGGATAGTTTTCATTCTTGGAGTTTTCCAATGTATCAAAACGTGCTGGTACCACTGGATCGTTCAGCGGACTCTGAAGGGATTCTTGACGTCATCCCCAGCTTGGTCAACAACGATGGATCAGCAACCCTGCTGACCGTCATACCTCCCGGTAGGACCCGGTCAATGGGTGAACTGGTGATACTGGGATCGCAGCAGGAGGAAGAGGACCGCAGCAGGGCCCTTGCCTACCTCAACCGTGTCGCCAACCGCTTGAGGGAGTCCTCCATTCAGGCAAGCACGGCTATAGTGGTCAACGATTCAGTGCCTGCTGCTATCGTGGCCTATGCCAATCGCAATTCCGTCGATCTGATATCCATGTTCACCCACGACCGTCGCGGGTTGGCCCGGCTGGTCAAGGGTAGCGTTGCCCGAGAAGTAGAGCGCCGGGCGGTGATGCCAGTGCGGGTCTTCAGGCCCGAGGACTTGATTGGCAGCGGTGAACCCGGCGCGGGACAGCCTGGTCATGAGTTCGACTTCAGCGCTGTCGACATGTTCGCCCGGCTTTCTCGGGAGCAGATCTCGGTCGTTGTAGCGTTGGGCCGTACCGTCACTGTAAAAGAGGGGGAAACCTTGGGCGCTGGCGGCGAGTCTGGGCAGAACTTGTTCGTGATCCAGGAAGGCGAGGCCCAGCTGACTGCCCAGGCCGATGTGGGGCAAATCGCGGTCAGGGTTGCCGGTCCCGGCGAGTCATTCCCCCAGGCGGTCCTGCTGGGAGAGGGCACCCTTATTACGGCTGGTTCCGCCCTCACAAGCATGACACTGTTGCAGATTCCCAGGGCACCGCTCTTGGATTTGTGCACCCAGGACGCTGCCATCGGGCGAGGTATCTACGC
The DNA here is from genome assembly GCA_965262865.1 of Dehalococcoidia bacterium. Classification (GTDB taxonomy): domain Bacteria; phylum Chloroflexota; class Dehalococcoidia; order Lucifugimonadales; family UBA3495; genus VXOI01. Next base: position 1,056,697 of record OZ253565.1, on the reverse strand, counting down.
CGCAACGGCGCAACTGTTCGCTAATCGCTACAGTCGCACCCTTATTGAGCTGGGCATCAGCGTCAGTCGTGAGATGGAGGCCGACGTAGAGGAGGGAGAAGAGGAAGAGGAGGAGGAGGACTGATTTAGAGCAATTCCTTCACTTGGCCCTGACAGAAACTGTTATTGACAGGCAAGCCTGATGGGGAACGAATCCCTTGGTCAGGTCGGCTGGCATCTCTGCACAGTAGTTAGGAGGTGGGTAATGGTTACTATTTTGGAGCCCCCGGTAGATATTTCAGTAGGACCGGTTTCGCCGCCGCAGGAATTGCAGCCGAAGCCCAGGGCCCTGGAGTGGCGGTACGCGATGCCTTTTGCCGGCGTCAAGTACTACTCCTTTCGGCCGGAACCGAGCCTCCCGAAGGCTGAACTTCGAGACTCACAGGCTGAGGGTTCGTCCGCACCAAAAGCCCTGGCGGTGGAACTCATCGACGAACGGGTTATTCTGCTATAGAATCGCAAACCGTGGGCCGGCAACCGGCGAACTGACTGAAGGCGTGAAAGATGTACGTACAACTGGCATGGGGGAGGGCGCGCCCGGGCGCCTGGGATAACCTAAGGGAGTTTTATGTCGACAAGGTGATTCCGTTCACCATGGGAATGCCGGGGCAGCAGGAGCGACAACTCTGGCGTGGAACGTCGGACCCCGACGAGATGGGCTTCTGGAGCGTATGGGCGTCGCTGCAGGAACTGCGCAACTACGAAACTAGCGACGCCCGCCGTCAGTTAGCCAACGAGGCCGAGGAGTTCTTCTATCCGATGGCCTACCCTCGGGGCGAGACCTGGATCAAGCACTTCGAAATCGTGTCACAATCCGGATCTGGCAACTCTGACGGCTCATTCCTGATGATGGCTTGGGGCAAGTTGCGCCTCGGTTCTTGGGACCAGTACGAGGACTACTACCGCGGCCAGGTAGAGCAGACGACCTCTTCTGTCGAAGGACTTTGCAAACGTCTGCTACTTCGGAGCACTGAGGATCCCGACGAGGGCTTGAATGTCAGCGTTTGGGACAGCGAGGAGGCCCTGCTCCGCTACGAACGCAGCGAGCTGCGCCGCAACATGGCCCAAGAGGTCGAAAACCTGTATCGCGGCGAGTTCTGGGTAAAGCACTTCCAGGTGACCGACACCAGCCAGTAACGGGAGTCCCGGTCTCCCCGGATACTGATCCTATAAAGGGGCGGGAGTGTTATTCCCGTCCCTGATTCATATGACTCTGGGGATGCTGCGTCCGGGTCGTTGCTGCCTTCGACAGCCTGCGCGAGGTGCACATGGAGCCCCAACCGTCGCGCTGCTGTGAATGGCAGCGAATCAATCACTCAAAAGTAAGGGGCGGGTATCGTAACCCGCCCCTTACTTTTGCTGCAGTGAAGGGTGCCAGAGGTCAGGCGCGTGCCCCGTAGATGGCATTCGGCAACCAGAGAGCAATGCCCGGGAAGATCAGCACAAGGGCGGTGGTGACAGCCATGCAGCCCATGAAGGGCATCACTCCTATCCAGACATCTGCAATGGTGCTTTGCTGCAACACCTCGTTGGCGGCTTCGGCCTGCTCCCTGTCCACATCCAAGCGGACACCGTGGAGCACATAGAGGTTAATGCCCTCCGGCGGGCTGATCAGTGCTGCTTCCACCAGCAGCACCATTATTACGCCGAACCAGACAAGGTCGACGCCGGCGGTTTCCAAGGTGGGCAGCAGGATGGGCACCGTGGTTACCATCATGGCGAAGCTTTCCATAAAGGTGCCCAGTACCAAGTAGAACACCACCAGTACCAGAACCAACTGCCAATCGTTCAAACCCAGACCCGAGATTGCCTCGGCAATCTGTTGCGAGATTCCCAAACGGGCGAACGCAAAGGACATAGTGAAGGCTGCCAGCACAATCAGGAAGATCATTCCTGTCGTACGTACGGTTGAAATGAAGGCATCCTGAACTATGTGGAAGTTTCGGTTGAGAATTTGCTTCTGCAACGCATTATCGGGGAACCGTGCGTTTTGAAGTCGCTCTTCCGTCGCACCGACGAGGAATGGCACCCAACCGGTCCACGGGACGATAACAACTTCAATCAGGAATATTTTCTCACCGACTATGCCGGCCAAGGGAATGGTGGGGTCGCCCAAGTCGAATCCTCTGAGAGCCCACCCTATCTGTAAGATCAGATGGGCCAAGAGGACCGCTACCAGCAGACCCAGCCCCCACTTGACCATGGTAGACACCCTTATGAGGCCCAGCGCTCGCATCATTCCGCCGAACATCGGGAGCAGGATCTCTTCGGTGTTCAGAATAAATGCAAGGACGAACGCACCATACACGCCAAAGGCTGCCGCCTCCGAGGGAGTTGCGATACCTCCGTATATGGAGCCGATCACGACAATAATAAGAGCGATTATTGGTACGAGGGAAATAGAGCCAATGAGTCGGTTCACCCACCCTTGAATGGTGAAGAAGCTGTCACCGTGCTCGCGCGGTGCCAAGCCTTTCCAGATTACCGCCAAGCCAAGAATCATGAGCATGAAACTCGCCGTGAGCACCATGCCGGGAACGAACCCGGCCATGTACAGGCGTCCGATGGACTCCTCAACTAGCACGCCATAAATAATCAGGCTGATGCTGGGAGGAATCAGGATGCCCAGAGTTCCGCCGGCAGCCAGCGACCCGATCACCATGCGTTCGGAGTAACCGCGCTGCCGGAAGCTGGGCAGCGAGACCCGGCTGATGGTGGCGGAGGTTGCCACACTGGAGCCTGAACAGGCTGCGAATATGGCGCAGGAGACGATGTTGGTGTGAATCAGACCGCCGGGGAGCCACCATATCCACCGCGTGATACCGGCGTACATCCGCTCGCCCATTCCGCTCCGATTCATCAGCTCACCCATCAGGATGAACAGGGGTACGGCGACCAGAATGAAGCTGGTATTACCCTCCCAAGACTTGTTCGCCATGATGTTCCACAGGGGAGCATCAGAGAAGAATTGCATCATGATCAGGGAGAGCGCGCCCAGCGCGGCCGCCACGTACATGCCCGCTAGGAAGAAAGCTCCCATCAGTCCAAATGCGACGCCAATTGCCACGGCTTAACCTCTCACGCCGAATTTATCGGCAGGGTGGATTGGAGCAGTTGCCGGTAGTCGTCCACTAGTCGGCCGCACCGGCAGCCTCTCCTGCAAGGACTTCCAGAGCCTCGATTTGCTCGCCGCCCTGAAGGCGGTTCACATTGGTTAGCAACGACTCAGCCACCATCATGTACATCATGTGGATTGCAGTAACACATAACAGGGTGAAGCCAATTGACACCACGATCTTGGGAATAAAAAGTGGTGTAAGCGGGTAGTCGTTGGTCACCACGCCACGAGTGTAGTTGTTGACAACCGTTTCCCACATCTTCCACATCGTCACCCAGCCCAAGAACAGCACCGCCGCCAATGCAAGCCAGTCGGCAGTGGATCGCGTCTTCTGACCCATATAAGGCAGCAGCACGTCAATACGCACGTGGGAGCCCGACCGCAGTGAGTACGAGAAAGCCCAAGTTGCGGCCATTGCCAAGACATATCCGCTCATCACGTCAGTACCCGGAGCCTGTACCCAGTCCAGTTTCCGTGCCACGACCTGGTAGGTGATGAAAAACCCCAGCAGCAGCAATTCGAGGCCGCAGACATACCCCAAGATGAAGTACAGCCTGTCAAAAACCTGGCTAATTGTTCTCGTGAAAAACAGCGCATCGCGGGCGCCCAGCGTCCATGTGGACAATGGTAGCCATACGAAATACACGATGAAAAGCAAGGAGAAGACTGCGGTGATCTCAATGGGCACCGTGAATTTCAGTAGAAAGAGCAGTAGTACCGCTATGTACAATGCCCAACCGACGAATAAGCCGCCAACCAGTCGTGGGATTGTCAATGTCATAATTGCATTCCTGACACCTTGATGAGTTTCAGACCACGAACTCACGCCCATAAAGCGGACGCAGTCCCCACGTTTACGTCTGGCAATAATACACGAATTTTCAGCCAGCGCAATCCCCTCTTGGCTGAAATAAAAGTACCCGTCACATTCGCTTTGTGTACACTGCCCAAGGCACCCTTGCCTAAGCATGGAGTGGCTGACAGCCGTTCCCCAATGGCAGCGGCGCGTCCGTCGCGGACCTAACTATAAAGGACTGCCGAGAATCAACGGAAAGCGCCCCTCCCTTGTGTCTCGGAGGGGCGCTGATAGCAATAGAGTGCCTTGCTACTCGGAGTGGGGTCCCTTGGTGATGGGCACGTCGCTCACAGTGCCGTCAGCACCGATGCTCATGCCGACGTAGGGGCCGACATACTCGTTGAACATCGCCACCGCCTCATCGCCATCGCCCGGGTAGTGGATGCGGTTCAGCCAGCCGGGGATGACGTGCTGCTTCACGGCCACGTTCAGGCTGTGGTCGGCCAGATCCGGCGAGAACTCCACCAGCTCCATTGGGGGTTCGGCGCTCAGGTTCTTCTGCACGCCGGTGACGTTCTGGATGGAGGTCAGGCGCAACTGCTCCAGCTCCGACTTGGCGCCCTCCTCTATGAGTATCTGTTGCAGGTCGGCGGGGATGTCTTCCCAAGCGACCGCGTTGATCACGTTGTTGGTTGAAAGTAGGCTCTTTAGCGGACCGTTCAGGTAGGTAGTGACCTCGTACCAGCGCTGTCCGTAGCCGGGGGTGGAGCCGGTTACGCCTGCGTCCAGGATGCCGCGCTCCAGTGCGGTGTACACCTCGGAGAAGGCTACGAACTGTGCGTCGGCGCCCATGCCCTCGATCCAGTCGGACAGGGCTGCAGCGTGGCTGCGGGTCTTCAGTCCCTCGAAGTCATCAAGGGTTCGCAGGGCCTTCTTGCTGAAGAAGAACTGGTCGTTGCCGGAGTACCAGTTGTGGTTGACGATGGTGCCGCCGCTGGTCTCCTCTGCGACCATTTGTTCCAGCTGCGGGTGCATATCGGTCAACGACAAGTACATGGTTTCCCAGTCGGGGTAGATACCCCATAGGGACTGCACCTCGATGGCGGGCAGCTCTCCGGCAACGTAACCGGTGTAAATGTTGGCCATTTCGATGGTGCCATCAGAGACGAGCTGCAGTGTGTCGGGACCGGCCAAGCCAAGCTCGGGGAAGGAGCTCACGGTGATGGTGAGCTGGCCATCGGTGCGGTCTTCCAGATTAGGAGCCCAGAACTGCTCGATGATCTTGCAGGGCAGCAGGGATCGGTTGATGCAGACGTGCTGGAGTTCTATACTCTCGCCGCTGGACGTAAGGGGCGTAGGCTCGGTGAGCTTTGCCCTTTCGAGCAGCGACCAGTAATAGTCACTGTTATACAGCCAGGTATGGTCCTCCAGAGCGTCCAGGGGTACGTTACCCTGGAGGTCGGCCAGATCGGCGTCCGGATTTCCTTCCTGGTCCATCGGGGCCGGTCCGACTAGCTGGTTGATGTCGCCGACATAGATTGCGCCGGCACGACCTGCGTTGTCAGCGGCGTACTGTTTAAGAGCGTCGCTGACCTCCCGCATCACCATGGCAGAGTCTTCCTCTCCCTCAGTAGTCTCCTGAGTCGTGGAGGAGGTTGTACTGTCAGTGCTGGTGCTGGGCGTCGTGCCAGTGGTGGACGTAGTGCTCGTGTCGGCCTCAGACTCGTCCTCAGTCCCGGCCTGGTCTTCGGTAGTGGATTCGCTTTCGGTGGAAGTCTCTGATTCGGTCGTTGCCTCTTCGCTTGTGGATGAATCCTCGGTGGTCGCGGCGGCGGAATCAGTGTCCGGCTCAGACGTCGCTGCTTCGCCGCAGGCAGCGATACCCGCGAACAGCAGCATCGAGAGAATCAGCAAGGCGCCAACTATTAGTCTGGAATGGATCATCCTTTGGGATACCTCCTATATGTTGCCCCGTTGAGGGGCGAGATCTTGGGTTGGGAACTGGCCTTTGCCTGCCGGTTCTCAGCGGGCACAAAGTTAAGTCGGGGCCATGTCTACTGGCTGGCCTGAGACCCCTTGGTTATCGGGACATGTTTGGTAGAACCGTCGCCATTAATCCGAACGCCCGAATATGGACTCGCTTTCTTGTTGTAAATGTCCACAATATCAGCATTTTTCTCTGGAAATCCGAGCCGTCTAAGCCATCCTGGGATAACATACTCGGGAAGGACCACGGTCTGAATGTGGTCGTACATCTCTTGGGAAAAGGGTATGGGCTGCATTCCAAGTTGCGTGTTTATCTGAACCGCGGCCACATTCTGGAATGGAGCCAGGCGCAGACCCTCCAGCTCCTCCTTTGCCCCTTCCTCAATCATTATCTGCTGCAGGTCAGGGGGAATGTTGTTCCAGGCGTCTTTGTTAATAACGTTGTTGGTGTACCCGAACCCAATTATGGGTCCGGACATGTACTCTGTAACTTCATTCAGCCTGGCGGACACCGCCAGGAGAGCGCCATAGGCGGCCGCGTCCACAATTCCTTGCTGCAACGACGTGTACAGTTCGGAGATTGAGTAGAAGACCGGTTCTCCACCCATTCCCCTGATAAAGTCAGACATCGAGGAGGAGTTGGTGCGTATCTCCAACCCGCTGTAATCCTCCACGGTTTGGAGCGGTTTGGAACTGTAAATCCATTGGTCAGAACCGGCGAACCAGTTTCGGTTCAACACCAGGCTACCGCCAGTCGCATCCTCAATCAAGCTGTCGACATCCTCCGCCAATGCAGTGAGGGTCAGGTAAGAAGTTTCCCAGTCCGGCGCCGACCCCCAGAGCGACTGCACCTCAAGGGAAGGAACCTCCCCAGCGACATAACCGGTGAATATGTTTACCATGTCGAGGGTGCCATCGCTTACCTGGGTCAACGTGTCCGGCCCCTGGATTGCGAGCTCCGTGAGGGACACCACCGAGATTTTGACTTGGCCGTTGGTTCGTTGAGCGAGATTGGGTGCCATATATGACTGAATGAGTACGCAGGGCGGTAGCTTGCGGTCGAGGCAAACGTGTTGGATCTCGATTTCCTCGCCTGACGAAAGCGGTTTGGTGGGATTGGTAAGGTTGGCTTTTTCGATCAGATCGCCGTAATAGTCGCTGGTGTAAATGAACATATGGCTGGGCACGGCCAGCTCCACAGAACCCATCAGCCCCAGTCCGGCAATCTGGGAGTAAACCTCCGCTGGCATGTTGAACATTAGGCCCTCGTGAGGGGGCGGCCCGATCAACTGCGTTGAGTCCCCGACGAAGATGGCGCCAGGCCCATTGGCGTGCGCCGCGGCGTAGGCGGCCAGTGTTTCTGCGTCCGACATCTCCGCTGGTGTAGTTGTCTCGGGTGTAGCGGGGGGCTCGGACGGCTCCGGTTCCCTCGTGCCGGGTGGTTCGTCCGTCGAAGCCTTGTCCTTTTCGTTTTTGTCTAGCGCCTCGCCCTCGGGAGCCGCTTCGGGAGTTATTGGGTCAGGGGTCTCAGGGGCAGTCGGCGGTGGGAGTTCGGTAGCAGGAGATTGCGTCGCTGTAGGAGCAGGAGCCGCGACCGTGGACGAGGCAGGTGCCACATCGTCGCCTCCACAGGCGGCGAGCCCCAGCGACAACACAGCGGTGGCTACAACCAACAGGACAGGCCGAAAGCCGAAAAAAACCATCTTCAGGATGTTGCCAAAACCCACTGCCACATTCCGTTTTTGGACGAAGTTTGAATTTCGTTCAGTATTAAAGGCCATTCTAATTTCAAGCAATGGGCTTAGTCAAAAAAGACCAAGGTTGCCTTGGACACTAATTTGAGTTGTACCATAACAGCAACAGAAATCACTAAAGCCAGCTTAGATTTACTTCTAGCGCCCGCTACTAAACTTGGACATCCTTATGTCGGGAAAAGTTCGCTGGAACAGCCACCACACGTGGTGGTCGACCTCAACGGGCTCCCTTTGCCTGGTCCGGCAGCCATGTGACGAGTTCCGGGAACACCATGAGGATTCCAATTACCACGGCCATGCACACCATAAACGGCAGGACCCCTATGTAAACGTCGTTAATCGTCTCCCCCTCGGTGACCCCGCGAACATCCGCCGTCTCCCGTCGGGCGCCGTGCAACACGTAAAGAGAGAGTCCCTGAGGCGGGCTGATCTGGGCCGCCTCCAGCAGGATGATCATGATGATGCCGAACCACAGGAGATCGATTCCGGAGCGGAACAGCGTTTCTATAAGTATCGGAAGCGTGGTGGCGAGCATGGAGTAACTCTCCATGAATGTTCCCAGCAAGAGGTAAAAAACGATCAGTATGCCTACCAGTTCCATTTGGCTCAGGTCCAGACTTACAACTAGGTCGGCCAAAGCATGAGATATGCGAAGGTAAGCGAAGGCAAACTGCAGCGTGAACGCAGCCATCAAGATGAACATAATCATGCAGGTGGTGCGCATGGTGGACTGGAACACTTCTTTTATCATGGCAACGTTTGCGCGCATGATCACGTTTAATTGGGCGGATGACGGCATCCGCGTGTCCAGTAGTTCCTCTCTGGACACTTCGGACAGAATAAATACCCAACCGGCAAGCGGAAGGATCAGTACCTCAAGAAGGAAGACAGCCTCTGCAATATCTGGCGAAACGAAGAGGGACTGGTTAGGGAAGAACACCAGGAACATTGTCTGGGCGGTGAGATGCAACACCACAGCGCCCACTACAATTCCGATTAGGATGCGGACGATTTCGTAAAAATTGATCAACCCAGTAATGCGAAGAAAGCTGGCGAATACTGGTAGCCATAGTGCCTTCGAATTGTACAGAAACGCCAGGACAAAGGCTCCATAGACCCCGATGGCTGCGGCCTCGCTGGGAGTGGCTATACCTCCATAGATCGATCCGAGCACTGCCAGGATCAGGATTATGACCGGCCCCACTGCAATTGAGCCAGCTATGCGGTCGATCCATCCCTGCCAGCTTAGAAAGGTTTCTCCCTCGGAACGTGGTGCAACACTTGGCCAGACTATGGCGGCAAAAGCGATGAACGCCATGAAAACCAGAGCCATGATTGCCCCTGGGATAAAACCGGCGAGGAACAGGCGGCCGATTGAGGTACCTGTGCTGAGACCATAGATAAGCAAGAGAACGCTGGGCGGGATAAGGATGCCCAAGGTCCCACCCGCAGCCAACGAACCTACAACCAGTCGGTCGTTGTAGCCCCTGGTGTGGAAAGTTGGCAGCGCCACGCGGCTGATCGTGGCGGCCGTGGAAATGCTGGATCCGGAACAGGCGGCAAATATCGCGCAGGAAACGATGTTAGTGTGCAGAAGGCCACCCGGAATGGGAGCCACCCAGCGGTCCAAGGCACGGTACATTCGGTCAGCGATGCCGCTGCGAAGCACCAGTTCGCCCATCAGGATGAACAGAGGTATGGCAACCAGCAGGAACCTGGTATACGTTTCCCAAACCCGGTTGGCCATGATGTTGGACAGCGGCGCGTCGGAGAACATCTCCATTAGCAGCAGCGCCAAGGTCCCCAGCGCGCCGGCCACATACAGGCCCGCCAGGAAGAACACAGCCATTAGAATGAATGCTATCGCAATAACCAAATGGGTACGACCCTCGTCATCCGGTCAGATCAGGGAGAATGTGACTGCTGCAAGTCAGGCCTGCAAATTCGCAAGCGCCATTTCACAAAAAGAGACCCCCGCAGGAGGTCGGGAGCCTTTACCAATAGTGCCCTCAGCCTGTGCCGACGCAAATATCATTCGGTTACGTTATCACTAACCGTCGCTCTTGAAAAGAGAGGTAATCAAAACGTAACAATGCACCATTGCGGCGGTCCTGCCTTCAGTACTTGACCCGGTAGACGCGGGTGGCCACGTCGTGGAACATATCGACGCGCTCCGATGAGGAGTATTGGGTGGTCAGCCGCTTGAAGGCGTTGTACATCACAGTATACGAGTACGATACTTTGTCCACCGGGAAGTTGCTTTCGAACATGCATCGATTGGGACCGAACTGGTCAATGCAGAAATCAATTAGTGGCTTCATGTCCGCCGCCAATTCCTCGGAGCCTATGGGTGTGTTCCGGGCGTGCCAGTCGAAGCCGGTGCGGGGCATACCGATTCCGCCCAGCTTGATGACAACGTTGGGTGCGGCGGCGGCGGCCGCGATTCCCCTGCGCCACTCGGCAAGTATTTCGTCATCCCGGCCGGCGTAGGGACCCTCTCGCAGCAGTCCGCCGATGTGGTTCAAGATGATCGTCAGGTTGGGCACAGCGCGGGCGAAGTCGGCCAACTCGTGCATCTGAGGGAAATACATCCAGCCTTCCAGCGTCATTCCCATGTCGGCCAACACCCGTGCGCCGGCTCGGAAGTTGTCGCTGCTCATTTGGCCTTCAGCTTTGTGGGCCGCGGTGTTCTCCACCTCCGGGTGCGGGTCCCATGTCACTGAGTGCCTGATGCCCCGAAAGCGGTTGGGGCTGGCCGCCTGCAGCGCCTCCAGCACAGGACGAACGTTTTCGCCCAGGTTCAGATTGGCGTGGCCGACGATGGCTGCCGCTGCCTTGCAGGGGCCGTACAACCCGGTGTCGCCCGCTGCCGCCAGGCCCTGTACGAACTCCACCTCGCCGACCGGGCGAAGCTCCTCGGGGCCGCCGGGCCTGTACATCGACCGCGCTTCTACGAATACGGTCGAACGCACGTTGTGGCCACCATTCACGTCGTCGGCCAGTTCATGGAGCAAATAGCGCTGAAAAGGAATACGCTCAGTCCTGTAGTCCCAAAAGTGATGGTGAGGGTCGCATATGGGAAGATCAGGCTCCAGGGCCTCCTCAGGTGTCAAGGCGAGCCAGTCGTTGCCTCCGAATGGCATAAACGTGCCTCCTTTAATTTCAGCATCAGGAATGAGAGCCGGGCAAATGATAGCACAATAAAAAATCCCTCTCCCTTTCGTGGAGAGGGCTTGGGTGAGGGTGAAATCCCGCGTGAGCTCGTTATTTGTGACGTAGGAAAATGGTCGGGGTGAGTGGATTCGAACCACCGGCCTCTACGTCCCGAACGTAGCGCGCTAGCCACTGCGCTACACCCCGACCGCATGATTTTATCACAGAGCTGAATGGCGAACAGCAAGAATTCCATATGGAACTCAGCGTCCTGAGCCTAAACAGTTTGTCGTCAACTTATCCCTCCAGCATCTCCTCACCCTTCTCGATGAGCGCCTCCTTGTTCAGGGCACCCGTCCAAGTATAGTGAATGGAGCCGTCGGAGTTGATAAAGACCGTGGTAGGCAACCCAAGCACATTGTATTTTGGTAGTATCTGTGCGTCCTCGGTGTAACCTGCCGGGAAGTTTACCCCCAGCTCGACGAGAAGCTCCCGTCCTTGTTCCGGTGTACCCTGATTGGTGAACTGGCCGAGATCCACTCCCAGCACCAATATACGGTTTCCGTATTCGTCGTGGAACTCCTGGAACTCGGGAAGCTCGGCCCGGCAGGGAGGGCATTCTGCAGCCCAGAAGTTGAGGACTACCGGTTTCTCTCCCACCAATGACGCCATGGCCACCTGGTCGCCGCCAAGGATGTCCTGACCTTGCGATACAACGATTGGGAAGTCGGCAGCCTTACCTTCGTCGCTGCCTCCACAGGCTACGGTGAGCGTCAATGACATTAGCAGAGCCGCGGTAATCCATCCAGCCCAGGAAAACTTTACCATCCTTACGCACTTCCTAAATAACTTATAACAGGGCATCGTAACGGCAGTAACCGGCCATTACTCAGAGATCATGCCCTAGCGATATCGGCGGCCAACTGGCGCATGTTGTCGGTGAAAACTTGCAGTCGCTCCAGCGTTCGAGTCAGGCGAGAGAGCCACTGGTCGCCCATGGGGCGCAGGGGCATCTGGATCTGGGCATTACCCACCTGAACAGCCGGCCCGAGCGCGCGCTGCAAGGGCGCCTTCGCTCCGCCAACAGCCGTCCTTAATGTAATTACGATAGACTCGCTGGACCGGATTACCGACTCGGCTCCGGCGGCCCCGGCGATGGCTCGAACCTCTGAGACCTTCAGCAGGCTCTCCACCTCTTCGGGGATTGGTCCGAAACGGTCGCGCAGTTCCTCGCGAATCTCGGGCAGTTCGCGGCGTTCGGTAAGTTTCGCCAGCCGCTGGTAGACCGAGAGTCGTGTCGGCAGGTGCCCAATGTAATCCTCTGGAATGCCGGCATTGAGGGGAAGCTCGATACGAGTGGGCTCTTCACCGGCTGAATAGGATACAGGGCCGTCAGACGGACCCTTCTCCCGCTCCAGTTCCCCGACTGCCTCGTGCAGCAACTGCGTATACAGATCGAGGCCAACCTCCTGGATGTGTCCGCTCTGGTCGGCCCCTAGGATGTTGCCCGCGCCCCGAATCTCCAGATCCCTCATGGCGATGCGGAAACCAGCCCCTAGTTCCGAGGCCTCAAGGATTGCCTGGAGTCGCATCTCGGCCGCCTCGGTAATGCGCCGTCCACGGGGTGCCAACAGGTATGCGTAGGCCCGGTGCTGCCCCCGGCCCACGCGACCCCGGAGCTGGTACAACTGGGACAGGCCGAAACGGTCGGCTCGCTCCACAATCAGTGTGTTCACGTTGGGCATGTCGAGACCTGACTCGATGATGGTGGTACAGACCAGAACGTCCGCCTCGCCGTTGGCGAAGTCTATCATCACGTCTTCCAGTTCGGACTCGGGCATCTGTCCGTGCCCTACCATAACCCGTGCCGTCGGGATCATCTCCCGGATGTCCGCCGCCGCCTGGTGGATGCTCCTGACGCGGTTATGCAGGTAAAAGACCTGACCTCCCCGCTCCATCTCACGCAGGATAGCCTCCTTGACCACGTCCTCTGAGTATTCGGAGACGAAGGTCTTGACCGGCAGGCGCGCCTCGGGCGCGGATGACATCGAGGACAGGTCCCGCAGCCCGGATAGAGCCATGTTCAGCGTGCGTGGAATCGGCGTTGCGCTCAGCGTCAGAACGTCCACCTGTCGACGCAACTGCTTCAGGCGTTCCTTGTGGCTTACCCCGAAACGTTGCTCCTCGTCTACCACCGCCAAGCCCAGGTTTTTGAACTGAACGTCTTTCTGCAGCAACCGGTGCGTGCCGATTACGATGTCCACCTCGCCTTTCCTTATTCCCTCAACCACCAGATTCTGCTCCTTGGGAGTCCGGAAGCGGCTGAGCACCTCGACGCGCACCGGAAAGGGGCTGAGCCTTTCTGTGAAGGTTGCGTAGTGCTGTTGCGCCAACACCGTGGTCGGCACAAGTATGCCGACCTGCATCCCGTCGCTTACAGTCTTGAAGGCAGCCCTCAGGGCTATCTCCGTCTTGCCGTAGCCGACATCCCCACAAATGAGCCGGTCCATGGGACGCGGCCGCTCCATGTCAGACTTGACGTCGACTATGGCCTGGGCCTGGTCGGGGGTTTCCATATAAGGAAACGAATCTTCCAGTTCCCGCTGCCAGTTTGAGTCAGGGCTGAACTCGTGACCTTCGGCAACCTCGCGGGCCGCGTTTATCCGGAGCAATTCCTGCGCCATTTCCCGCGCCGCGCCCTTAACCCGTTGCTTGATGCGAGCCCAGTCCGCCGCTCCAAGTCGCGTCAGCGACGGCGCGTGTTCCTGCGCTCCCACGTAGGCGCTGACTCGGTTCAGGTGATCGGTCGGTACGTACAGCTTGTCGCTGTCTGCGTACTCCAGGACCAGGTATTCCCGCTCGTCGGCGCCGTCTCCCATGTGAGTAGTACCCGCAAACCGTGCCACACCATGATCGATATGAACCACGAACACGCCCGGCTCGAGGTCGGTCAGCGTGATATCAGGTCCACGCTCGGCACGGCGGGGACGCCTCTGCCGCCGCTCCTTGACCGTGCCGAAAAGCTCGGCGTCAGTAACGAGATCCAGCCGGGTTACCAGGGGCTGGGATGCTGCGCGTCCCTTACGGCCCCCCGCCCTTGCGGGGGAAGTTTGGTCGGTAGGAAGCTCGATGCACCATCCGTCGCGCAACGAACCGGGCACGATGCAGACTTGCCCCGGATCCAGAGCATTTTCGAGTTTATCCGCCAGGATTGTGCTGACTCCCTGCTCCTCGAGGAGCTCCGCCACCCTGCGTGCATGCTGGGTGACCGCAACCGTCGCTACCGGTTCTCCCTGGCGCCGCTTGATGTCTGCAGCGAGTTGCTCCAGCCTCCCGTAGTAGGGCGTGGCTGGGAGGAATATGTTGTCGTCCTCATCGCCAACCCATGTCTGCAGTTCCACCACTCGATGGTTGCCAAGCAACGCGGCGAACTCCATCCAGCTTATGCAAGGCGAGGGGAAGTTGCCGGGAAGTTCTCCCCGCTCCACGCGCGCCGCCCGCATCCTGTCGAACCGTTCCTCCAACTCCGATGCCTCGGCCTCCACTCGGCCCGCCCGTTCCAGCAGGACCGTCGCGCACGGGCCAAGGTAGTCCAGGAGTGGTGTGTGATTTACCAGGCCACTGTAGAACGACAGGATTTCGGGATTGGCCTCGGGGGCTCCTGGATCTGTCAGGCCTTGCAGTTCCTCTTCCATCCGCTCCCTGACCGCATCGCTACAGCGTGAGAAATCAATTGCGGCCGCCCGGGCCTCCATTTCTCCTGATGTCGCCACGCCGGGCAGTTGTTCGCGTGCCGCGATGGGGCGAACTACCTCTGCCGATCCCACTGATCGCTGGGTGAGTGGATCGAACTGCCTGATGGTGTCAATTTCGTCGTCAAAAAGCTCGATGCGCAACGGGAGCTCACGGTCCGGCGGATAGATGTCCAGGATGCCACCGCGGTGGCTGAATGATCCTGGCGAGTCCACGACCGGCTCATGCCTGTAACCCAGGTGTACCCACTGGGAAAGCACAGCGTCCAGCCTTACCCTGTCTCCAACACGCCAGGCATTGGCATTGCCCGACGATGCCAACCGTCCCGACATCAGGTCTGGGGGAACGGTGTATAGCAGGGCAGAGCCGATTGAGCAGACCACCACCGGGGGCACGCAATTCTCATCGCCGTGGGTTTCCTGTCCGCCAGCATTTCGCGCTGATGCCAAGGCAGAGAGGGCTGCCAGGCGCTGATTGCTGGTGTTGCCGTCGACTGCCAGCCGCTCGAAGGGCAGAACCTCTGGCTCGGGCAGCAGATGGACCGGCGCGTCCTCGCCCAGCCAAGTGAGCAGCTGGTCGTGCAGGCGCCGGGCGTCTTCAGGCCGGGGCGCCACCACCAGCAGCGGCCCCTTCCCGCGTTGTGCCAGCGACGCAATAAACGCCGCCCGTGCCCCCTGCCGCACCGTAACGGTCGCGGAATCTGCGGACGCCGCATCGAGTGTGCGGCAGAATTCGGGATGACTGACCAGTAGTTTAAGGATTCCAGTGAGAGACATCAGGCAATTCCGAGCGTTTGGGAGAATTTAAACTGACCGTCGGCGGGAAATCCGGGCGGAACGCACGCGAATTTGAGTTCGTGAGCTACACACGCCAAATAAGGGGTTGGGACTTTTTCCAACCCCTGCAATATGTCGCGTTCGCGACTTGGGCTTGTTCCGCCGCTCTGTTTCCTCAGCAAATCCTGTTCAGAGCCCGGTCGATATAGATGGAGAATTTACCCGCTGGCCAACAGGTCCAGGAAGTTACCCAGCCTGGACGAGTCGCCCCGGAAGATCTCAGTGTATCCACACTGGGTGCAAGATACGGCAGTAAATTTCTTGTTCTGCATGTCGAAAAACCGGGAATACTTCCCGGAAGTTCGTATCTCTTCCGTTTCATACTGGGTGTTGTGGCACTTGGAGCAGGAAAACGAGGTTCCAACGTGGGCCATAGTCAATCCTCCGCTCTCTTGGCCTTTCGACCTTAACGAGGCCTGAGAAACAGACTAATCCATACAGAATCGTGTTTCAAGCGGTACCGGGGCAAACATCAGGGCTATCGCATTTGGCTTGAGGGATTCGGTGTCTGCGCAGGGAATAGAGTACAGCTATGCGGGACGGGCGGACGTGAAGTGGATGAGGAGATTGAGCGGGAAAAACAGGACAGAATTTTCCCCACGAGTTCCCATAGATTCCCAGATTCTCCCATTTTGCCCGCTAAGTCGCGTTATTTCCTATCTACGGCACTGCGGTGGAACAAGATTTTTCAAATTCGGTCCCATTGTGTCCCATTCCTGCTTTTCCTGGCGTTTGGGCGGGCCATGCCTCTGCGGCTGACACCAGCCGGGGGGCAGTGAGGCCGGCACAGGCATCGAGCGCTATTGATAGAACACATGATCATATATTATCGAAGACCAAAGGGCTTGGCAAGCGGCAAATGTTATCTGGACTCTCAAATGCGATTGCCCTGGGGCAAACATTAACCTTCTCTAACCACGGCGGCACTCTGACCACGGCGGAATTGTGTCACTGGCCACGGGCAGCGAGTCCCCAATACGACCCGGCGGGAATGACTTAATGGGCGGTAGCCTATATGATTGGGAGACGGTTAATCGAAATCGGAATTTATCCACCGTCTGCGGGAAACCCCTCAGTTCCTCCAGGTGCTTTTTCATGATCCAGCCCAACTCCTGCTGTTCGGCCATACAATCGGTGGACGCCGTCGTTGCTGACGCACCACGTTCGCTTCTGTACCGCCGTATCGTAGTCAAGGCAGGCACCGCAATTTTGTCTGGAGGTGACGAGGACACCGCTGGAGTTAACCTCACCGTGCTGGGCAGCATAGTGCGTCAGATTTGCCTGCTGCGAGAGCAGGGGGCCGAGGTGATGCTCGTAACTTCCGGAGCCATCGCCGTGGGGCGGGAAGCCCTTGGCCGGCATGGTCCCGTTTCCCGCGACATTCGGTCCCGTCAGGTTGCCGCCGCCGTTGGCCAGAGCAAGCTCATGCATATCTACCAGGAGCAGTTTGCGGCTCACGGTGTTACTGTGGCCCAGGCACTCCTGACCATCGGTGACCTGTCCAATAGGCAGTCCTATCTGAACGTGCGAAACACACTTCAGGGACTGTTGGAACTGGGAGTGGTCCCCCTCCTGAATGAAAACGACGTGGTGGCCGTAGACGAGATCGGGGCAGTGTTCGGCGACAACGACCGGTTGTCCGCCTTGGTGGCGAACCTTGTGGACGCTGACCTTCTCCTGATTCTTACCGACATAGACGGCCTGTACACCGCCGACCCCCGTGTCGATTCGTCGGCTACACTCATCCCCAGGGTCGAGCGCATTGACCAGCGCATTGAGGCAATGGCTGGGCGCCACCTGCAGCCATGGGCGCGGGGCGGAATGCCCACCAAGCTCGAAGCGGCCCGTCTGGTTACCACATCGGGCATCCCCATGATCATGGCCCACGGACGGGACGATGGCGTTGCCATTCGCGCGGTGTGCGGCGAGCCCGTGGGTACTTACTTTCAGGCAGCTGGGGGAAAACTGGAGGCCAGAAAACGCTGGATGTTGAGCGGCACCTCCCAGCGCGGAAAGGTCGTGGTCGACGACGGTGCCGTGGCCGCATTGCGACATAACAATCGCAGTTTGCTCCCCGCAGGAGTCAGCCGGGCTGACGGAGACTTTTTCAGGGGGGACACCGTTTACATCGCGGACAGCTCTGGAATGAACATCGCATGCGGCATCGCCAACTACAGCGCGTTAGACATCCAGCGCATTCGTGGGTTGCGTTCAGGCAAAATCGAGGAAACCCTTGGCCATCACTACGGTGAGGAAGTTGTTCACCGCAACAATCTGGTGCTGCTATAGAGGTCGTATTCGCGGTTTCATCAGCCGCCCCGAACTGTTTGATTGAGAGCAACATGACTACCAGAACCATTGAAGACCTTTTGCGGATTGGGCAAGCCGCCCACGGTGCCTCGCGCCGAGTGGCGCGCCTGAACAGTGGGGTCAAGAATCAGGCGCTGCATAACTTGGCGGGATTGCTGGAAAACGGGACCGACGAGTTGTTGGAGGCCAACGTCCAGGACTGCGCCGATGCCCGTGCTGGAGACTTGAGCGAACCGATGATCGACCGCCTGCTGCTCACGCCTGAGCGATTGCAGGGCACCGCCGCAGAACTGCGCAAGGTGGCCTCCCTCCCAGACCCAGTGGGCGAGATCATTGAGATGAGCAAACTGGACAATGGAATGACAGTCGGTCGCCGGCGCATTCCGCTGGGCGTCATCGCAAGCATTTACGAGAGCCGCCCGAATGTAACTGTTGACATCTTCGGGCTGTGTTTCAAGTCGGGCAACGCCTGCATCCTACGGGGAGGCAAAGAAGCCCTGAGGTCCAATTCCGAGCTCGTCCGCCTCATCCGTTGCGCCCTTGCAGATGCCGGGGCCCCCACAGAGGCAGTGCAGTTCGTGGACAACCCAGACCGCGGCCTTGTAGACGCCATGCTTGAGATGAACCGGTACATCGATTTGATCGTGCCGCGCGGTGGCGAGGAGCTGGTCAGGTATGTGGGAGAGAACGCGACAATGCCCGCGGTCACCGGAGGCGTCGGCGTCTGCCACACATACGTCGACCGCGCCGCCGACCTCGACATGGCCGCCAATGTGACTATTAACGCCAAAGTGCGACGTCCCTACATCTGCAACGCCCTCGATACCCTAATGGTGCATTCCGCAATTGCGTCCGAAGGGCTGCCCCGCATCGCCGCCGGGCTTACCGCCGCTGGCGTGGAGTTGCGCTGCGACAGCCGTGCCCTGAGCGTGCTGGGGCCGGGAGGCAGCGGCAAGATTCTGCCCGCGCAGGAAGACGACTGGGGCCGGGAGTTCCTGTCCATGGCCGCTGCCGTAAAGGTGGTGGATTCCATTGACGAGGCATTGGAGCATATTGAACTTTACGGCTCCGGCCACTCAGAGGCCATCATTACCGAGGACTACCGGGCGGCCATGCGTTTCCTCGACGAGGTGGACGCGGCTGCAGTGTACGTCAACGCCAGCACCCAGTTCACCGACGGCGGACAGTTCGGGTTGGGTGCCGAGGTTGGTATCAGTACCCAGAAAATGCACGCCCGCGGGCCTATGGGTCTGAGGGAACTTACTTCATACAAGTGGGTGATCATGGGCAGCGGCCAGGTGAGGCCGTGACTAAATTCGTAATCGCGAGCCTGTCTGAAAATGGCTGATTTCACGTTCGAGCGGGAAGTCCGAACCCCGTATTCCGAGGCCTACAATATTGTTGAGTTCGACCGTACCGTTGGGCGCGTCGACATTCACTTCACTGCAGAAATGGTGCATGTCTCGCTGGCCGTGGATGAGAGCCTTACCCAACAGGCGATTCAGGAAATAATGGATGCTGTGGACGAGGACATTGCCGACGCGGTGGGCATAATTCGCAATAACTTTGTCGTCCACGTTTTCCAAGGCCGCGAGACCGCCGTTTACAGCGACAACGAATTCAGCGACAACGGGCGCGACCATTAGCGGTACAATACCGGGGTTACGCGACCGAGATTTCGCGAGTAGATGCCTCGGACTCTGCCACAACAATGATCGTCGACGCCCATTGCCACATCCTCCCCCCCAGCTTCGCCGAACGTCGCGATGAACTGGCCGCGAGGGACGCCACCTTCGCTGAAATCTTGGCTGATCCCTTTGCCCGTCTCACGGACGCGCCGGCGTTGCTCCAGGCGATGGACCGAGACGGCATCGACCACGCAGTGGTAATGGGTATGGGGTGGTCCAACTACGAAGTCGCAGTCCAAGCCAACGACTACATCATAGAGGTTGTCAGCAGACATTCCGATCGCCTGACCGGATTCGCGTCCGTCAATCCGTCGTGGGGTGACGCAGCGGTGCTTGAGGCCCAACGTTGCGCGAATGGCGGATTGCGCGGCATTGGCGAGCTTCATACTGATACTCAGGGCATTCGCATTGCTGACACGGCTGCAATGGCGCCCCTGATGGATCTGGCTCACTCGCTGTCGCTGCCCGTGCTTCTCCACTGTTCCGAACCAGTGGGACACAAATATCCCGGAAAGGGAAAGACATCTCCCGGTATGGTGTACCGGTTTATCGAAAACTTCCCGGAGAACACCATAATCTGCGCCCACTGGGGCGGTGGGCTGCCTTTCTACTCGTTGATGCCTGAGGTGGGCACCGCGCTCTCCAACGTCTACTTCGATTCGGCAGCTTCTCCATTCTTGTACAAGCGTGACATCTACGCGATAGTATCCGGGCTTGTTGGGGCGGACCATATCTTGTTCGCCTCGGACTTCCCGCTGATGCGCCAATCTCGTCCGCTGGCTGAGGTTTTCGAGGCCCAGCTGACCGACTGCCAACGCAGACTTATCCTTGGTGGCAACGCCGCCAGCATGCTGGCGCTTTAGCGTGGGTAGTCCAGCAGGGCCGGGGGCCGAGGGTCAAGCAGAAATGCGGACGTTACCCGACTTGCTCGCACCAGGATTGAAGTTGGTGTTCGTGGGGCTCAACCCGTCGGAATATTCGGCCCGGGAGGGGCACTATTTCGCCAACCCGCGCAACAGGTTCTGGTCGGCTTTCAACCGGTCCGCTTTGTTGCCGGCAGCCGTCGGGCGCGAGTGTACTCCCGTCGATGACACTGAACTGCAGGGGCACGGTATCGGTTTCACAGACGTGGTGAAACGCCCCTCGCCGCAGAGCAACGCCCTGAAGGCCGCCGACTACCGCCGCTGGGCACCACTGCTCCGGGAGAAGCTGCTCCAGTGCCAGCCGGGCCTTGCTTGCTTCCACGGACTGATGGCTTACAGGGCATACCTGCAGTACGCTGAAGGAGAGAAAGCTGCACCGGAGCTGGGTCTGCAAACGTACTCCATCGGTACCAGCCGCGTCTTCGTAGTTCCAAACCCCAGCCCCGCTAACGCCAAGTACTCGGTCGACGACCTGGTGTCATGGTACGACGAAGTTGCTGCTACATTGGGCGAGCCACAGTAGTTGTCGTGGCCCCTGCTTGAAGTAAAATGGCAGCGTACCGTTTCAGCAGGAGACGCAGATGCCCTCAGGGTGCATACCCTTGGCAATTATCTATGATTTCGACGGGACGCTCTCTCCTGGCAATATGCAGGAGCGTCAGTTCATTCCTGACATCGGAATGACCGCCAAGGAGTTCTGGCGGGAAGTGGACGCGCTGGCTGAGGAAAACGATGCCGACGGAATCCTTTCCTACATGTTCGTTATGCTCGAAAAGGCCAGGGCGGCCGGCATGCCGGTCAGGCGAGAGGACCTGGTCGCCCGAAGCAGGGATATAGAGTTCTTTCCCGGAGTCGAAGACTGGTTTGCTCGCATGGACGCTTACAGCCGAGGAAAGGGCGTTTCTCTTGAACACTATGTTCTTTCTTCGGGCAACTCGGAGATCATCGAGGGTACTTCCATAGCAAACAGTTTCACCAGGATTTATGCCTCGAAGTTTCTCTACGATTCCAGAGGCTACGCCGTCTGGCCTGCAGTTGCCATAAACTTCACGACCAAAACGCAGTACCTCTTCCGTATAAACAAGGGTGCCCACGACTGGAAGGACAGCTCGATCATCAACAGGTTCGTGCCGCAGAGCGAGCGTCCGGTACCCTTCGAGAACATGATTTACATTGGCGATGGCGAAACGGACGTGCCCTGTTTCCGGTTGGTCAAGGATCTCGGCGGCCTATCCATAGCCGTATTCGCGAACGGCGCCCATCAGCAGGCCGAGCAGTACCGAAAAGAGGGCCGTGTGAACTGCGTCGCCCCTGCCGTCTATACCGAAAACGGTGGACTCGACTGCACGGTCAAGTCATACATCGATGTCGTCGCTGCCCGGTCTGCTCTCAGGCACGTCCTTGGGCAGAGCCCGGAGCAGTCGTGAGCGCCCAGCCCGATACCGTCCGCGTGTTCGTCTCCGTCGGCCTGTCCATCGCTGCTCGGGAGCAACTGATTGACGCCGTGGCCCGAATTCAACAGGACGTGCCCGACGGAATCCAGTGGGCCCACCCTGACGGGATGCACCTAACGCTTAAGTTTTTGGGCAACATCTCCGCTATGGGAGTTGAACCTCTTCTGAAGTGCGTGGAGGAATTCGCTGCCGAAACTCCCTCGCTATCGTTGTCACTATTTGGACTGGGTATATTCCCCAATCGTCGAGCGCCGCGAGTTCTGTGGGCGGGTGTTGCTGGCCACCTGGACTCGCTTTCGAAACTTCAGCACGCTACTGAGAAAGCCATAAGCGCGCTGGGATATCCGGCCGAGCATCGTCCTTTTCGCCCTCATATCACGTTGGGGCGGCCGCGACGCACCATTTCCGATGCACAGAGCCAGCGAATCGGGACGGTGGTGTCCGCCCTCGATCTGCCCAATCCTGTTTCGTGGCGGGTCGGGTCGGGTCGGTGGAGGTGATGCGTAGCGAGATGCTTCCAACTGGCGCCCGCTACACCGTGCTCGGTTCTGCACCCCTCAAGCCCTCTGTTCACCCAGGCGAGTAAGACGCACGGGGTTAGCAATGGGAATGATGCAGACTATCACTCTTCGGCTTCACCCCGTGCCTCCCTTTGACTTCGAACTGACGGCTGGATATCACACTTATTTCCAGGCCCGCAGTGGGGCGGACAACATGGATGGTGGCCTCTACCAGCGGCTTTTGGATCTAAATGGCAGGCTTGCTCTTGCAACGGTCTCCTCCACCGGCTCCGCTGACACTCCCGAGTTGAGCATGGAATTGTCTGGCGAGGGGTTGAGCGAAACACACGGTGAACTCGCCGCCGCACAACTCAAGTGGATGTTGGGGACAGACCAGGATGTGACCCCGTTCTACGACCTTGCAGACCTGGGCCCTGAAATGTCGAGCCTGGTGGAGCAGTTCCGGGGCCTCCACCTTCCTCGCACCGCGACGCTCTTCGAGGGGCTGACTCTGGCCATCTTGGGGCAGCAGATTTCCGCTAGCGTTGCTCGTATGATGCGAACGCTGGTCATAGAGCGTTTTGGCGATACAGCGGAATTCGACGGAATCACGTACTACGCCTTCCCCCGGCCCGAGTCTATCCTTGAGTCATCACCCCAAGAGCTGCGCACTCTGAAACTAACCCAGCGCAAATCAGAGTACATTTACGGACTGGCTGCGGCCGCCATGCAGCCCGAATGGGTGGATCTCACCGATCTGCCCGACGACGAGTTTGTTCGTCGCCTGACACAGCTGCGGGGCATCGGCGCCTGGACAGCACAGTGGGCTCTTGTTCGCGGGCTTGCCCGCCCCGACGCACTGCCCCTGGGGGATTTGGCTCTCCGGCGCGGCATATCCTCCCTGCTGCAAGAGGGCAAGCCGGTGACTGATGCTGAAGTGGATCAGCTGGCCGAGCGATGGCGTCCCTGGCGCAGCTACGCCACCGCCTACCTGTTCGCCGCAATGCGCTCCGGGATGTTATAGGCCGCGCGCCCCTCGCCTACTGGGTGAACATCTTCATCAGGCTGGCTGGATTGCGGGAACGAGACATCTGACGCACAAGCCTTTGTGTCTGTTTGAACTGGTTCAGCAGCTGATTGATGTCCTGCGGAGTGGTGCCGCTGCCCCTTGAAATTCGGCGGCGACGGCTGCCGTTGATGATGTCCGGTCGCTGGCGCTCCTCGGCCGTCATCGAGTGGATGATGGCCTCGATGCGACGCAGCTTGGTCTCGTCCAGGTCCCCCGCCATCATCTTTCGGGTGTTGTTCCCCATACCGGGAATCATTTCCATTATCTGGTCCAGCGAGCCCATTTTCTTTACGCTTTGCAGTTGATCCAGGAAGTCGTTGAGGTCGAAACTGGCCTGGCGGAACTTGCGTTCCATCTCTTTGGCTTTTTTCTCGTCAACGGCTTCCTGGGCCCGCTCGATCAGCGTCAGCACATCGCCCATGGCCAGGATGCGTGAGGCCAGGCGATCCGGGTGGAACACCTCCAGGCCGTCGGGACGCTCGCCAACGCCCATGTACTTTATGGGCACCCCAGTGACGTGGGTGATGGACAAGGCAGCCCCGCCGCGGGCGTCGCCGTCCATCTTGCTCATGATCAGCCCGGTCAGGCCTACCCGCCGGTGGAAGCCCTCGGCGGTGTTGACCGCGTCCTGGCCGGTCATGGCGTCTACGACCAGCAGCGCCTCGTGGGGACTGACGGCGTTTTTGATTTCCTCGAGCTCCTCCATCAGATCGTCGTCGATCTGCAGGCGCCCTCCGGTATCCACAATGGCCCAGTTCACCCCGAGCTCGGCGGCTCGGGCCAGTCCGTTACGCGCCACCTTCACTGCCGTAGATGTCTTGGGGTCCTCTGAATACACCGGTATGTCGAGCTGCTTGCCCAGGGTCTCCAATTGCTGGATCGCCGCAGGTCTCCGCAGGTCGGCGGCAATGAGCAGGGAGCGATGGCCCTGCTTGCGCTGCTCGAGGGCCAGCTTGGCCGCGGTGGTGGTCTTGCCAGACCCTTGCAAGCCCACCAGCATCAGTGCCGATACCGGCTGGCTCGACAGTGTGATCCCGGGCCGCCCAGAGACTGCCGCCCCACCTCCCAGCAACTCAGTCAGTTCCTCGTGGACGATTTTGACCACCTGCTGCCCCGGCGTCAGGCTCTCCAGCATGTCTGCGCCCTGGGCCCGCTCCTTGATCTTGGCCACGAAGTCGCGGGCCACGCGGAAGTTGACGTCGGCCTCCAGCAGAGACCGACGCACCAGCGACAGGGCTTCGTCTATGTCCTTGTCGGTCAGCCGCCCCTTGCTGGACAGCCGGTTGAATATCCCCGTCAGCCGTTCCGTCAGGTTCTCAAACATTTCGCGACCTTAAGCGCCGGATGAGTGGTTTCTTCATTCGATTGTAGGGTCGGGGGGATGAGGGGGTCAAGGAAAGGAGGGCAGTGTCGCATGCTGGGTTCACTGGGTCCTTACGGTGATGGTATAGTCTCCGATGGAGTCGGGGTCATAGAGTGTGGAGTCTGGTTCATATACGTCTACGTGAACGCAATAGTCTTCCGAGGTTGCGGCGGTCAAGGTCAGTCGCAGAGGACTGTCTGGCTGTCGTCCTGCGGTATAGGCCGAGTGGGACTTGATTGACGAGTCGTATATGCCCAGGCGGGCGTTCTTGAGCGAACCCATGACCAGCTCCACCTCGTAAGTGTCACCTTGAACGACGGGAAAGCAGAGAATGTCCCAGTCGTGTGCATGCTCGAGGTTGCCGGCAATGGGCGTCCCCCGTGAAATTCTAGTGGCGTCTTCCACCTGGTCGCCGTGATCGTCGACTATGTATGAGGGGGAAACGACAAGCGTGTAGCTGCCCACCTCGTCTCGGATGCTGCCCACCCAGAGGTTAAGCGAATTTCTACCGAAGTCGTTGATAATGATGCTCGTTCCACCAACGTAATCGTCTTTTTGAGGGTCGAAGGTGCCCACCCCAATCCAACTGTCTGACGATGCAGCGGTCACTTCGATTCGGTAGGACTCGCCGACCTCGCCGCGGAGGAGGAAATTGTCGCTGTCGCCCGGATAGTCGATCGATGATTCGATGCGTTCGCCGGGGACAATGTAGGTAGCGTAGATTCCGGTGTTTGCGTAGTCGTCATTAATGTCAGATAGGGAGACCGTCAAGCTGAAGCCGACGGAGCGCCTGCGGTCTTTGGCGTGCTCACCTATTCCGACACTGGCAACGTACTCGCGATAGTCGTGGGGCAACCATATTCTTACCGGCTCGTCCGGCCTGTCGTGGGTCGAACCCAGCCTGTTCCCTAGATCGTCGTATACATTGAAGCGGAGGGGAGACCCGTCCTCCCAGGTTCCCTCTATCTCATAGGTCTGTTCCCCCATCACAGTGAAAGTCAGAAAGTCCGCGTCGTCCCCGTAGCCGAGGACGCCCGAAACTGTCTCCCCGACCGCGATGGACGTTGCGTCCCCCCGGCTGTCTCCGTGATCGTCTTCTGCTTCTTCGGACACCGACAAACTTACCGTATAGGTCCCCATGTCGTCGCAGCTCCCGCCCCGCACGATCACCAGCTGATCCCCCGATCTCTCCGCCCGCCATTCCATGGGAAACTCCTGGGTCTTGCTGGTTGAGTAGCAGGTAATCGGCCAGAGCCTATCGCTGCCCTCCCTTTTGAAATACGTATCCGAAAAGCCGAACGCGGAGTCTTGCATGCCTGCCAGTGGAGCTTGCAGGCTGCCTGTCAGGACATCTACCTGGTAAAACTTGCCCTCTTCGATCTGGACCAGGAATACGTCGACATCTCCCGTGTAATCCACGCTACCCGAGGCTCGCACCCCGGGAGGGAGCGGGACAAACGCTACTATGTCGTTGTGATAGTTCTCGTATCCTGACAGGGCTTCCGTTTGGCAATAGGCCAATGCCGTTAGGATCGCATAAAAGGGCGCCCCCTTTTGGTGGCCGGTGCCAGGGATACCGCCGGCTGCCAGGACCGGGTAGTCGACTTTATGCAGGGCCTCGCGGACGCACTCTGAGTTGTCTCCGCTGATTTCCAGCACCCGTTCCATTGGGAACGGGGATCCGAGGTAAGGATCGCTTGCCTCGAACAGGTGGGCCGCGTTCTCCTGTGAGAGACATCCCCAGGCCGATACCTCCCACGGCTCTGTGCGATCGTCGAATACCCCCTGGCCGGCCGCAGGTTCGTCCGCCAGTCCCAGTACCTCTCGAATGCAAGAAGACTCCGCAACGGTGACCTTGTCGGCCACATCATTCCAGGAGATGTCATATTCAGAAGAAAAGCTGAAGCCCTGATACTCCTCTGACAAATGCTCGGATAGATCCTGTGGCAAGGAGCAGGAAAACAACCCCAGAGCAAGAACGATAATTCCGCCTTCGTCGTTCCGATGGGCCCGGCTCTCCCCCGAGCCTGCAGGGAGTCCCCCAGCGACGAACCTCGAAAAATCGGTGTAGGCCACGAGTCCTCGCACGCATTCTTCAGCCAGGACTAGCTCCACCTCTTCGGACATTCCAAAGAGGCCCCCTCTCATGGAGTCGATTATCTCTTCGGTTCGGCCCTCAATATTGGCCCAGAACAGATCTAACGCCGTCCCCTGCTCAAGGCAACTCCAGAGGAGTACCTGCCAGACTTCCGCCCAAGGCTCGTCGGTAATCATACCCTTTAAGAACCCCTGCATCGCCGGGCGTTCCAGCACCCATTTGTACCTCTCCGCGCCAAGCTCACCTTGAATACAGTCGACCTCAGCATCGCCCAGCTTGCCGATGACGTCTCGCCACAGGGTTGTCTCACCGATATCGAAGTCTATGGGCTCTCGTTGTTTGCCGCTGGAGAGGCTGGACACCGGAGGGTTGGGAAAGTTCAGTTCACCCCGGGCGAACGGCAAGGGAGCCGGCGTAGTGGTAGGCTCGGCCCTTCGGATGGTCGACGGCGTGGGGGTTGGAAGAGGGGAAGGTGTTTGGCCGGTGGTCGTTCCTCTCGAAGAGGCTTCGGCCGTGGGCAACGTTGCAGGGGTGGCAGTAGACGTTTCTTCCGTCGGTGCCGGAGGTGCGACGGTGACCGTGCCGCTAGGAGTGGCCTCAGTGGCAGCTCCGGTCGACTCAGAGTCACCACTGCAGGCGACCTGAAAGATCGCCACAAGCAGGCACAGGAGGAGGGTCACAGGGGCGATGGCGCAGGGCAATCTCGTCTTCAACCCTGGAATCTCATTTCGTTGTCATTCGCCCCTTGCCAAGCCTGCGCATCTTTGTATAACATATGTTCTATGTCTATAACAGGTGGCAAACAGAACCCGACTGACATCCCGGTGGGCCTGCTTTTAACCAGTGGCCAGCCCGGAATGGCGGAAATGATCGGAAATGAGCGGAATAACAAAAAAACAGCCCCTGCAAACCGGCAATGCCAGCTCCTCCGCCCCAACCTGCTGAGCTGCTGAAATCAAGACGCGATTGCCCTGGACGATGGCGCGCATAGGAACCAGTCCTTTGTTGTGGAGCCATTATACGCCGCAGGCCTGCTAAACTAGGCTCATGGCTGAGGACATTCGAATTCGCCGGGCCGCGGCATCCGACGCCGGGTTCATCGCCGAGTCAAATATCGCCATGGCCCTCGAGACCGAGGGAATGGCGCTGGACGAGGCGGTCGTCCGCCTTGGCGTGGCGGCGGTGCTGGCTGACAGCTCTCTCGGCTTCTACCTCGTTGCCGAAATGGATGGCCAACCGGCCGGACAGCTGATGGTCACCTACGAGTGGAGCGACTGGCGAAACGGGCTGTGGTGGTGGATCCAGAGCGTCTACGTTCACCCCGAGTTTCGCCACCGGGGCGTCTACAGTGCGCTGCATCGCCATGTGGTGGAGGCGGCCCAGGCTGTTGGTGGCGTCTGCGGGCTGCGCCTCTACGTGGAGCAGGAAAACACCAGGGCCCAGCAGGTGTACCTATCGCTGGACATGTACCCCACCCGCTACCAAATGTACGAGGTTGAATTCTGATGCCCTAACTGGATCGCTTTGCCCTCTATGCTCCCTCTCCCTTCTCTCCCTTTGGGAGGTGGTCGGGGTGAGGGCGCACTCCGAAATTCGAACGGAGAGATGAAAATGCTACCAGACAACGTACGCGAGTTCTGCACCAACAACCACCGGGGAGTGCTGACCGCCTTCCGTCGCAATGGCGCGGCGCAGATGAGTATCATAACCTGTGGTGCCTATGCTGACGGGGTGGCCTTCACCGTCACTGAGACCCGCGCCAAGCTGCACATATTGCGCCGCAATCCCAACTGCACCCTGCTGGTCTCTGCAGAGGAGTGGCGGCCATTCGTGGTGCTGGAGGGGCAGGCCCGCATCCTGTCGCCCGGAGTAACCGCTGCTGACGAATTGCGCTTGGCCCTGCGTGACGTCTACCGCGCCGCCGCTGGCGAGGAGCACTCCAACTGGGATGAATACGACGCCGCCATGGTCACTGATCGTCGCTCGGCAATAGTCGTGGTCCCGACCCACACCTACGGCACGGCATGATAACCGGGCTTCAGACTTGGCAGTTTCCGCAGAACCAGGTACCGCGAGCGCGGATGCGTGTGGAGGTCATCTCGCCATCGCAGCTTGGACAGGGCGTCCCGGCATCGCGGGGATGGCTCCAAGTGCCCATGGGCTCTGGTGGCTCAGGCCAGCGTAGGTCCCGGACTCGGTCGTAGATGGCGAATCCGGCATTGATGCAGTCAATGATCCCCTGCCGCAGGCGTACCACCTCGTCGGCCGACAGCTCCGCAGCCGGACGGTCGGGCCGGATGCCGGATAGAAAAAGCGCCTCGTCAGCGTAGATGTTGCCCACCCCCGCCGCGATGGACTGTTCCAGCAGCAGCGCCTTGACCGGCGCGTTGCGCTTGGCCAGCGAGTCTGCCAGCCACTCCGTGGTGAAGTCGTCCTCCAGCGGCTCGGGGCCGAGGGGCGGCAGGATTTTCCCCAAGTCGTCAGCCAGCCATAGCTTGCCGAACTTGCGTCCGTCCACGAATCGAAGTTCTCGGCCGTCGTCGAGGGCGAAGGTGTGGCGGGTCATTGGGTGGTGCGGCTGCTCGCTCGGCTGAACCACGAGATTGCCGGTCATTCCGAGGTGGGCGACGAATGTCGCGGCAGGCTGACCGGTCAAGGGGAATAGCAGGTACTTGGCGCGCCGCCCCACGTCCTCCACCGTCCTCCCGGCTAACGATGCCGTCAACTCCTCGGCCGACGGGTGTTTGACGGTATTGGCCCAGCCGATGTCGGCCCGGGTTATTTTCCGTCCGGCAAGGCCAGACCGCAGGAGACTGCGCCGCACGCTCTCGACTTCGGGAAGTTCCGGCAAAAGTAAGCCCTCACCCTAACCCTTTTCCAGAGGAGAGGAAATCTTGGATTGACCATCCCGTGTTTGTGCAGAGAAAGCCCGAGGGTTAGACACGGCGCACGGCGAGGGTGATTTCCTGCCCCTCGATCTTGGCGGTTTCTGACTTGGCCCCTTCCGGCGGCGGGCCAGCCTCCAGTTGATCGCTAAGCGTTTCCTCGCGGATGTAGGTGGAGAAGTCGCCGCGCATCACGCCAGTCAGTTCGTCGGGGCCGTCGTAGAAGGTCTCAATATGGTCGGTGACCTCGAAGTTGGCGCCGCGACGGAGGCCTTGAATCCGGTGCACCAGCTCGCGGGCCAGGCCCTCTTCGGCCAGTTCCAGGGTGATTTCCCCGTTCATCGCCACCAGGTAGCCGGCCTCCATCGACGCGGTGTAGTGGCCCACCGTTACTACAGCCTCAGGCTCTCCACCCGCCTGTATCTGTGCCTGCAGGAATAGGTCCGAATCACCATCCAGCAGTTCGATGTCCTTGATGTTGAGCTCATCGAGGATCTGGGGGCGAACCTGCGCCACGAAGGCCCGTTCTGACTCGTCGCGTGTACGGACCGCCGCTGATGCCAGTGGCTGGCGCACCTTTAGGCCGGATTTGGCTCGGGCGGCCCGGCCCATGCTGGAGATGCGCATGGCGAGCCGGGTGGCCTCCATCAGGTTCTCGTCCACCAGGGACTCGTCGGCCACCGGGTAGTCGGCTAGGTGAACGCTGTCAGGGGCGTGTGGGTCAACGGAGCAGACCAGGTTCCGGTAGATTTCCTCAGACACAAACGGTGCTAAAGGTGCCATCAGCTTGGCCACCGTGACCAGGCAGGCATGCAGTGTGATGTAGCCCGACTGCTTGTCAGCGTCTCCCTCCTCGCTGCGCCAGAAGCGGCGTCGGCTGCGTCGGACGTACCAGTTGGACAGCCGGTCCACGAACTCCTGGATACGCCGCCCCGCATTAGTGGGGTCGTAGCCGTCCATGCAGCGGTCGACTTCGGCGATCAATTCGTTGAGCTCTGAAAGCACCCACCGGTCCAGCTCATTCTCCGGCTTCCAGTCGGCGGGCTTCCTCGACGGGTCGAATTTGTCGATGGCCGCGTAGCCGGTGAAGAAAGAGTAGATGTTCCAAAGCGTGAGTAGTACCTGCCGCAGCGTCTGGTTGACCAGCCGCGAGGAAAAGCGCCGGGACTCGCCGGGCTGCGACGCGGTGAACAGGTACCAGCGCAGGGCGTCGGCGCCGTGCTCGTCCAGCAGTGGCAGCGGCTCCACCACGTTGCCCACCCGCTTGCTCATCTTGCGCCCGCGCTCATCCAGGATTAGTCCCAAGCAGATGACGTTCTTGTAGGACGGTTCTCCCTTCAGTAGCATGGAGAGAGCGTGCAGGCTGTAAAACCAGCCGCGGGTCTGGTCGACTGCTTCGCAGATGTAGTCGGCGGGGAACAGCCCCTCTTTTTCCATCTCGGGGTGCTCGAAGGGGTAATGCGACTGTGCGAATGGCATCGCCCCGGAATCGAACCAGCAGTCCATCACCTCCGGTATTCGCGACATCACACCATCGCAGCCGCTGGCGTCGCAGGGGAAGGTGATTTCGTCTACGTAGGGACGGTGCAGGTCCAGGTCGTCTACTATCTCTGCATCTGAACCGAGACGCTCCCTGAGCTCTTCCCGCCCGCCCACACAAACCTGGTTGTTGCATTCACCGCACTGCCAGATAGGGATGGGTGTTCCCCAGTAGCGCTCCCGGGATATGGCCCAGTCCACATTGTTGCGCAGCCACTCGCCGAACCGTCCTTCCTTGATGTGGTCGGGATACCAGTTGATTCGGCTGTTGCCATCCACAAGGTCATCTTTAAGCGCCGATGTGCGTATGTACCACGAGTTCTTGGCGTAGTAGAGCAGCGGCGTGTCGCAACGCCAGCAGAAGGGGTAGGTGTGGCGGTAGACGTCGCGGTGATGGAGAAGACCACGCTCCTCGAGGTCGGCCATAATCTCCGGGTCGGCGTCCTTCACGAACTTGCCCGCAAAGGGGTAGTCGCCCGTGATTACACCCTGTAGGTCCACGGGCTGAACGAAATTAAGGCCTTTTTCGCGCCCCAGTCCAAGGTCCTCGTCTCCGAAGGCCGGCGCAATGTGCACGATGCCCGTGCCGTCTTCCATGGAAACGAAGTCGGCGGCGACTACCTTGGTGGACAGGATGCCGGGGTCTAGCGACGTGAATTCGCCGCCATCCGGGAGGTTCCGCCGATTAAACAGCCGCACTTCAGAACCGTATTTGTCCGGCGAGTACAATGGCGTGTAGGCCAAGCCTACCAACTCGCTGCCTCGCAGGGTTCCGGCGACTCTGTGTTCTTGTCGGATATTGGCTTCCACCAGCGGGGAAGCCAATGCGATGCGCTCCGTGCCGCTTTGCCCTTCCAACTCCACTACGGAATACTCGGCGTCGGCGTCCACTGCAAGAGCGGTGTTGCCCGGCAAAGTCCACGGAGTGGTGGTCCAAGCCAGCAAGTAAGCGGGTGTATCCTCGACGCTGAGAACCTGCGGGATCGAATCGCGGGAGCCCGCCGATTCCACCCGGAATTTTACAAACACCGACGGGTCCGGCGTGTCCTCCTGGTAGCCGAGGGCCAACTCGTGGGAGCTGAGGCTGGTCACGCAGCGCGGGCAGTGGGGAGTGCCCCGCATCCCTTGGTAGAGCAGCTCCCTGTCCCACAGCGTCTTCAGTATCCACCATCCCGACTCGATGTAGTCATTTTCCAAGGTAACGTATGGGTCGTCCATGTCCACCCAGAAGCCGATGCGGTCGGTCATCTCTTCCCACTCCTTGACGTAGCGGAAGACGCTATCGCGGCATTTCTGGTTGAACTCCTCTATCCCGTACTCCTCGATGTCTCGCTTGCTGGTCAGTCCCAGTTCCTGTTCAATTCCGAGCTCCACGGGCAGACCGTGCGTATCCCAACCGCCTTTCCGTAGCACCTGGTAGCCCTTCATGGTGCGGTACCGGCAGATGACGTCCTTGAAGATTCGCGCCAGGACGTGGTGGATACCCGGGCTCCCGTTGGCAGTGGGTGGCCCGTCATAGAGCATGAAGCGCGGCGCGCCCGCCCGCTCTGTCTCGGCACGGCGGAAAACATCCCGATCCTTCCAGTGTTGAAGGATCCGGGCGTCCAGTTCGGGGAAGCTAACACGGCTGGAAACAGGACTGAACATCTGCAACGACCATCAGGGCAAGTGTCGGGTAACGGGAGGCCCGCTGGGAAATGCGGAGCGGAAGCCGATTCCCATTATAGCGCAGAGGAGGCCATACGAAACTCGCCCCAAAGGGGGAGCTTCGCTGGAGGAGTAATCATTTTGAGACCATTGCCTGAAAGGAACCAGGGTCTATTCGAAGACCACCGATACCGGTAGGGTGAAGCCCGGCAGAACGGTACTGCCGTCCAACGTGTCGACGTCAGTCATGGTTGCTATTGGGTGCTCAGACTGATGGATGCTTACCGTCCGCGTTTCCGGGTCTGCAACCCAGACCAAAAGCACTCCGAAGCTCAACCACATCCGGGCTATGTCGTATATCTCTCGCAGAGTATCACTGGGAGAGATGATTTCGACCACCAAGTCGGGAGCCACTTCGGAATATCCCGAAACTCTTGTGCCCAGGGGCAGCCGTTCGGCAGAAATGAACGCTACATCCGGTTCCCTTACGGTGTCGGGATTCTTTTCCAAGCGTATTCCGGAATCGGATGTGACAATACGTCCCAACTGCCTGGGCCTGACGAAACCTCGCATTTCCCCCGCAAAATTGGCCGCAATTTCCCCATGCTCTATTCCCGTAGACACAGTCTCGAAGAGCACACCCCTGATGAGTTCCCCCTTGACTCCCTTACTCTGTAAGGCGAGCAGGTCCTCGGCCGTCAGCAGCTTTTTCTTCGCCGTCGTCATAACAGCAACGCGCCTTCGATTTGATTTAAGTCATTTTCGGGAATGAGCTCAGGTAAGCAGCCGCTCTACAGTGACCGGGTGCTTCGCCGAGACTCTGCAATTGACTGGCTCTTTCGCCGCTTCGTAAACTGCGCCATTCACCCGTGTCCGCCGTTTCCGATCCCCATCTGTACTGACGTCTGGTCGGGCACTCCGTCGGCCGGGTCCTGGTCGGCCAGGAATCCCACCGCCACAGCCGAGAGCGTCTCGAAGTGCAGGCCAGCGCGGACGCCGAACTCAGCCGACAGTCGGGCAACAGCCTCGTTTTCGTCTGCCAGCACCATTGTGATGAAGTCGTAGTGGCCCAGTACGGCGTATTGCCCCAGTATTTTGGCCCCATCAACCTCGAGCGTTGCAGCCGTGTCGGAAACTAGGTCAGGGTTGCTGTGCAGCATCCGCTGACCCTCTCCGCTCAATCTTCCCAGCAGAAAGTAGATCGCCATTAACCACTCCTCCATTGCAGGTCGTATTCAATCTTCAACAAAAAAGGGGCGATTTGCAAATCGCCCCCTTTGGCATCCGGTTCTAAAGACCCGTTGGGGATCTAAGCCTTCTGGTAAATCTTGCTTCCAGCTTCCCGGAATTCCTGGGACTTCTCTTCCATTCCTTTGTCGAAAGCCGTCTCCACCTCTACGCCGCGGTCCCTGGCGTATTCCCGAACGTCCTGGGTGATCTTCATCGCGCAGAACTTGGGGCCGCACATGGAGCAGAAGTGGGCCACCTTGGCGCCCGTGGCCGGCAGCGTCTCGTCGTGGTAGTCGCGGGCCGTGTCGGGGTCGAGGGCCAGGTTGAACTGGTCATCCCAGCGGAACTCGAACCTGGCCTTGGAGAGAGCGTCGTCCCACTGCTGGGCCATGGGGTGTCCCTTGGCCACGTCGGCGGCGTGGGCGGCGATCTTGTAGGTGATCACGCCGGTCTTCACGTCCTCGCGGTGGGGGAGGCCGAGGTGTTCCTTGGGAGTGACGTAGCACAGCATGGCGGTGCCGAACATTCCGATCATGGCCGCGCCGATGCCAGAGGTGATGTGGTCGTAGGCCGGCGCGATGTCGGTGACCAACGGGCCAAGGGTGTAGAAAGGCGCCTCGTGGCACACTTCGAGCTGCTTGTCCATGTTCTCCTTGATTTTGTGCATCGGAACATGGCCAGGCCCCTCGATCATCACCTGCACGTCGTGTTCCCAGGCGACCTTGGTCAGTTCGCCCAGGGTCTCCAGCTCACTGAACTGCGCCTCGTCGTTGGCGTCGGCGATGCAGCCGGGGCGCAGGCCGTCGCCCAGCGAGAAGGATATGTCGTAGGCCCGCATGATTTCGCAGATTTCTTCAAAATGCACGTAGAGGAAGTTTTCCTCGTGGTGGGCCAGGCACCATCCAGCCATGATCGAGCCGCCACGGGAGACGATGCCGGTGATGCGGTTGGCGGTCATCGGCACGTAACGCAACCGTACGCCGGCGTGGATAGTGAAGTAGTCCACTCCCTGCTCGGCCTGCTCGATCAGGGTGTCGCGGTACAGCTCCCAGGTCAGTTCCGAGGGGTCGTCGCCCACTTTCTCCAGCGCCTGGTAGATGGGGACGGTGCCGATGGGAACCGGCGAGTTGCGCAGGATCCACTCTCGGGTGGTATGGATGTCGCGGCCGGTGGAGAGGTCCATCACCGTGTCGGCACCCCACTTGGTGGCCCACAACATCTTTTCCACTTCCTCTTCAATGGAGGACGTAATGGCCGAGTTGCCGATGTTGGCGTTGACCTTGACCAAGAAGTTGCGGCCGATAATCATCGGCTCGGATTCGGGGTGGTTGATGTTGGAGGGGATAATGGCCCGTCCGCGGGCGATTTCATCGCGGACGTATTCGGGGTCTATGCCCTCGCGGATGCCGATGAACTCCATCTCGGGAGTGACGAGGCCTTCGCGGGCATAGCGCATCTGCGTCGGGGCCATGCCAGGCTTGCCTCGCAGTGGCTTACGGGTCAGCCCCGGGAACGGCTGGGCCACGTTCTTGCCGCGCAGCGGCACGCCGTATCCTTCATACTCCTCGACGTCGCCACGGGACATGATCCACTCCCGGCGCAGTGCTGGGAGGCCTTGGCCCAGATCCAGCGACGCGTTCGGGTCGGAGTAGGGACCGCTGGTGTCGTAAATGCCAAACGGGGTATTGTCCTCCTGTCCGAAGCGGCCTGTGGTGGGGCTCAGGGTCACCTGGCGGAAAGGCACCCTGACGGATGGTTGCGAGCCTTCCTTGTAGACCTTCTGGCTGGCAGGGAAACTGGATTTGCCCTGGAACTGGCTGGTGTATTCGGTTTGGACCATGGCGCTCCTCCCGTAATAAAGAGTGAAACCTTTATGAGCCAGTGTTGGAAACGACTTGGGCCGCCAGCGGATATCGCTGGCGGCCCAAGAATGCTATGCCCTTACCGCCGATTCCCTACGCTGGCATTACCCAGATCAGGTTCGCAAGGGTCGGTGGCATTCGGCCACCCTCTCAGCCCGGCTCAACCGAGCTCCCCCACGTGCCCAGACAACTTTAGGTTCTTAAATGGCTGACTTTAACACTAGCCAAACCCAAGTCGATCAGAATAAAGCGATTATAGGAGCGAATCAACGATAGTGTCAACCGGACGAGCAGGCCAGTAGCTGGGCAATCGCATCTTGATTTCAGCAGCTCAGCAGGTTGGGGGGGAGGAACTGGCATTGCCGGTTTACAGGGGCTCTTTTTTTATGATTCCACTCATTTCCGCTCATTTCCGCCATTATTCTGTCATTCCGGCAATTTCCAGCTGGCCGCTGGTTCAAAGCAGGCCCGCCGGGAAGTGAGGCGGGTGTTGTCTGCTAACCGTAATATTCATAGAATACTCATAGAACATATGTTTTAGAGAAGGCGCAGTCTTGGCAAGGGGCGAATAACAGCACAATGAGATTCCAGGCTTGAAGACGCGATTGTCCTGGCAGGCCAGTAGCTGGGCGGGCGCTGACCCTGCTCCTTCTAAAACCCCTCGTCTTCGAGATTCTGCCTTACAGAAAGGGAACCCTGGGTATATATATTTCGTG
Organism: Dehalococcoidia bacterium; assembly: GCA_965262865.1. Classification (GTDB taxonomy): domain Bacteria; phylum Chloroflexota; class Dehalococcoidia; order Lucifugimonadales; family UBA3495; genus VXOI01. The sequence goes on along the minus strand of OZ253565.1, from coordinate 1,019,978 downwards.
AATTTAAATTCACAATTCGTTCACAATCTGGAGTGGACAGTTCGTGGTGAAGTGGTTATTATGCGGCCCGAATCATCCTTCCTTACGTAACTTCAGGAGTCCAAAATGCGGAAGCCGAAGGTGCTATTTTGGGTACCGGTGCTCGGGATCTTGGCAGTAATCCTGGTTATGGCAGCCTGCGCAGGTTCCGATGAAGTGGAACTGCCTGATACGTCCTCCGACTCTCTGTTGGCGTACCTCGAGGAAGTAGACTACCGGAACAATGATGATTGGAAGCTGTTTCCCGGTTCGACAGAAAAGTACCCGGGAACGGATCCCCACGGCATGCTGCTAACCACGTATGTAAATCCGGCTGCTTTTGAGGCCATAGAAAGCGAGGAAACAACGCCCTCTGGATCCATCATCGTCAAGGAAAACTACACTGGCGCGGGCGACCTCGCCGCCACGACGGTGATGTATAAGAAATCAGGCTATAACCCGGACCACAATGACTGGTATTGGCTCAAAGTCCTAGCGGCTGACGGCACCGTTGAAAAGGAAGGCCAGGTCATGGGCTGCCAGGATTGCCACGTAGACGTCAGGGACTATATTTTTGGACCCCAGCCCGAAAGCTGACAGGGAGTTGCTCACGTTTCCCGGGGATTTGGTTTCAATGACAGGCGCGGGCAATGTGCTCCGCGCCTGACTTTTTGCGGCATCTGCCGCTGTGCGCACAAGATTGACAGTGAGGGAGATGCAACCCTACAATCGCGTCAATCTGACGGTTTTTGCGTTGCTTGATTACTTGGTTGAAGATCACCACACCAACCCGATTTAGGAGGCCCAGATGCCTAATTACCCGAAAGTTACTTATAAAGAAGAAGGGATGCGCGAGGGAATGCAGATTGAGGACGCCAACATCGCTGTTGACGACAAGGTGGAGCTCCTCGACCAGCTTTCTGACACTGGCCTGAAGAACATCGTCGTCGGCTCATTCGTCAGCCCCAAGTGGACCCCGCAGATGGAGCGCATCGACGAGATCGTCACTCGCTTCACGCCCAAACCCGGTGTCACCTACACGGCGCTGGCACTGAATTCTCGTGGCGTGGAACGTGCCCGAGCCTATTCGCCTCCCCTGACCATAGAGCGCGACGGCTATCCCCGCCTCTCCTGCCACATGTGCGACGTGTTCACGCGCCGCAACACCAACCGCAGTCAGATGGCGGAAATGGAACGCTGGCCCCAGATCGTGGCCCAGGCCCAGGAACTGAACATCAAGGAAGCGGGCATCGGCTGCAACGCCAGTTGGGGATCAAACTTCCTGGGCGGGTTCCCGGTCGACAGCCTGATGACACTGCTCGAGAAAGAACATTCCATGTGGGACGAGGTGGGCATCAACGTCCGCAGCGTCTCCATGGGCGACCCGATGAGCCACTGCACCCCGGCCAAGGTTGAGGAGAGCGTCTACCGGGTCAAGGAGCGCTGGCCGGAGATTGACCACTTCCGCCTGCACCTTCACAACGGTCGAAACATGGCAATCGCATCTGCCTACGCTGCCATGCGCACCCTCGGTTCTGACGATACCCTCGAGTTGGACGGCACCATCGGCGGGTTCGGCGGCTGCCCCTATTGTGGTAACGGCCGCGCCACGGGCATGGCCCCCACTGAAGATCTGCTCCACATGATGGATGACATGGGTATCGAGACAGGCGTGGATATCGACAAGCTTATCGATTGCGTCTGGACTGCCGAACGCCTTATCGGCCGCGAACTGTATGGCCACGTCTCCAAGGCTGGCCCCCGGCCCAAGACCGTGGACCAGCTCTACGACATAAACGCCCCGTTCATCGAGACCATGGAAGAGGCCAAGCACTTCAAGAAGGGCCCCGAGGTCTACGAGGGCGGGATCTATCCGTACAGTGAGCCCATCACCAGCCCCTACCGCGACCGGGTCGACCAGGGCCTTCCGGCCTTCGACTCCCCAGAGGGAGACTTCCCCTGGAAGCAGGACTGGTTCCCCGCCAAAGAGGACTAGGGGTTCTGTTCCCGCACCTTGATGTATACGCCGCCGCAACATCTGCGGCGGCGTATACATTTGTCCGCCGCCTAGTACAATTAGGCCGCATCCTTCTCCCTCGCAACCAAGTTCCCTCGCAACCAAGTTGCCGGTACTGAACTAATAAGCCAGCCAGTATTCCTATGACATCGATCGTAGTTCGGGAGGATATCCTGGGCCAGGTCCACCCAAAGCGCGGCCAAGCCTAAGGACGTTCACCGGACTGCCGGTTTCAGTCAACCCAATCAACCGAAACAGCCATAAACTCCAAGCAAGGCAGAGAAAGAGGAGGCCAGCAGCATGACGTCTGCAAATCCGATTGACCCGAACACCATCCGTCTCACCGGCGAGAATTCCTTCATACGCTTGGTAGATGGCGAAGAACAGACGACCCGGTCAAGCCACTGGAGGATACTGTATTCACCTGTCGGAGCAGGCCACGTGCTGTTCCTCAAGAGTGACCTCGTTGATGGCGTACGCATATACGCCGACAACATCTCCCTTGCCCGCTGGCTCCAGGAGGAGATCGAGAGCCTGCTGTTTCCCGAGTTCGCCGACCAGTCCATCCCGGTCATAGACGCCGCATTCAGCAAGAAGGGCGACACCTACACGTTCTGGACGGAGACCATCGAAAACGACGACGACCAGATCACACTGACGTGGTACAACTTCCTCGAGCCGTTCATGCTCACGGTGCCCGCGGGCAGCGCGCCGGGACGTCCCCACGGTGTGTACAGCTGTTTCATCCCCTGCAGTTCCGGCCGCATCACCGTCAACGGCGACGATGCCGATGGCGAAGTGGCCCTGGAAATGCGCGGCGACAAGCAGAGCAGCACCGCCTGCCTGGCCTGGTCAGAGACCTGGGTCCGGCCGTAACGAACCAAGGGTCCCAGAGGTGGTTGCACCTGCACCCAATTTGAACGGTACTTTTGGGGATGCGCCGACTGGCGTATCCCCATTTCTTCGACCTTCACTGTAGATTCAATGGCCTAATTATTTCTCCGTGGTAACCGATTGTCATGAAATCCGTCGTGGTATTTAGCACCTTTCAATATAGAAGTGACATAGACAGTTGGCCCAGTTCAGAGTGAGCAAAATGAATTACTATTGTTCATGGTAGTAATTCAGTAGAGCTCTATCAAGAACAATCAGTATTTAATACGTGCATTATCTGAACAGAACAGACTTGTCTTAAATCGTAACCGATAATTACAATCAATGCCTCCTGTATCATCAGTCCTTTTGCAACTAAGCTCCAATACCTCTTGTCGGTGTTGCGAAGAGCCTCATAAGAAATGCTCGGGACTCCTCTGTGGCCCTCGCGATGCGCGGCGGCAAGCAGAGCAGCACCGCCTGCCTCGCCTGATCAGAAACCTGGGTCCGACTGTAGCTGACGCAACACAAGAGCAGACTTCAAAACCTCCTCTTTGTATTTGATAAAGCCGTCCGTAACATCATGAGGTGCCACGCATGTCAAAAACGAAACGTTACATGCGGAGAAAATACGGAAACAAATACCAAGATCATTGCATAAAACTATACAAGCTACACTATGAAATGGCTGATCGAGTTAACGATCGTAAAGATCAGATCCATAGATTATTTGTTGTTTTGTTTTCTTCTCTTGCTGGGGCTCTAGCAGTTTCGGACAGGTTGAATTTACCAAGAGAATTGGAAGACTGGATTCCCGTAGCATTGGCCATTGCTGGTATGCTTGTAGCGGTCGTTTGGCTATCTAGTATTTTAGTAAGTGTGATGATTTTCACCAATAGGCAGCGGGTTCTCAAAGAGATGGAGAAAGTCCTGCCATTGCAGGGGATTGCTATGGCAGAGAAGATTATTGGAAATGATATGACTTCGTACAGGAATCTAGTCATAGCGGTTGAAGTGGCTCTGCCAGTGATATCGCTTATTTTGTTTGCAACGCTTTATGCGTTAATAAAGTACTAGCTGGCTCACTTGGCTTACCACCCCGGCGCGGCGGGGGGCAGGCCGAGGGCGACGCGGCCGCCTTGCTCGAAGTTGGTTTGGAGGCCGCCGGCGTGCATCATGGCGGCGTGGACGTCGCGGAAGTAGCGTTCCAGCAGGTTGCTGCGGCGGACTGCGTTGGTGCCGGAGGCGTGGTACAGCATGTCTATGGCCCGCACGGATTCGTGGACGGCGTGGGTTACTGACAACCTTGCCTGCAGGACTTCATCGCCCAGGTCTGCTTTCCCAGATTGGACCGCCTCCCACAGTTTGCCAACTGATTCCAGTACGTAGGCCCTGGCTCCGCTGATGATTGCCTCTGCCCTCCCCACGACTTCCTGGACCGGCTGGCGGTCCCTGAGCAGCGCCGTGTTCATGGTGCTGGCCTTGGAACCGGCCAATTCGAGGAAGGCATCCATTGCCCCGCGGGCCATACCCAGGGTGTTCCCGGCGAGCGGGGTGAAGGTGATGGCCATGGCCGAGCGGAATGTGCACAACCGTGCGGTGTCGATGGGCTGAGCCGCGAGAGCGAAGGTGCGGTTTTCCGGGACGAACAGGTTGGTGACGGCAACGTCGTTGCTGCCGGTGCCGTGCAGTCCTATGACCGACCAATTGTCGATGATCCTTCCCTCTTTGACTGGTACGGTCATCATTCTTAGGAGAGGGAGGCCATCGGCGTTCGTACAGGGGCCGTTGTCGTCGGCGACTACGCAATTGAGGAAGAGCCAGTTTGCATAGTGGCAGCCGCTGGCGAAGTCCCACTGGCCTGTGGCTATGTAGCCTCCGTCTGTGATCTTCGCGGTGCCCAGAGGCCGGAAGGAACCGGCGCCCCGCAGCGTGGATGGATACCCGAACAATTCCCTTGCGACAGCTTTCTCCAGCCACCCTGAATACATGCCAATGGACCCCGCTATAAAGCAGCACCAGCCCGCCGAGCCGTCGGCCATCGACACCTGTTCCACAGCCCGGAAGGCGGTGAGCGGATCGAGTTCCGCGCCGCCAAGAGAGCGGGGAACAAAGGGGCGGAAAAGCCCGGCCTCGTCCATGGCCGACACGAGAGAGGGCGGCAGCCGATGGTGCCGGTCCATCTCGTCCCGGGCCGCAATTATTTGTGGCCGCAGCGCCTTTGCTGCGGCCACTATGTCCGGGTTGGTTGAGGAGGTCATGGGTACGTCCCCACCCAGACCCTCACCCAGAGGGACATGGGATTCTGTGGAAGCTAGACCGAGGTGCAGGCGATGGCCTTGACGTTGGCAGCCATCTCGGGGAGGTCGTGTCCCTGCCAGGAGGCGCCGCCGTCGTGGGTGCCGAAGACCTCTCCCTTGCGGGTGCAGAAGTACACCTGCTCCGGGGCGCGGTCGTTGACGGCGATGCCGAAGGTGGTGCTCAGGGGCTGGATGCCCTGGTCGAACCGGCCCCAGGTGTCCCCGGCGTCGGTGGAGCGCAGGATGCCGCCCTCTTCGCTGCCGAAGTTCAGGCCGATGCAGGCGTAGAGGGTGCTGGGATCGCTGGGCGAGACCTCGACGCCGCGGGAGTAGCGGATGTTGGAGAAGTTCTCGAACTGGAGGTCGTCCCAGGTCTGGCCCCGGTCGCGGGTGCGCCAGACGCCGGTGCGGTTGGAGATGAAGACCGACTCGTTGACGCCAACGGTCACGCCGTGGAGGTCCAGCAGGTCAACGTCGCCTTCAAACACGCTATTGACGATGGACCAGGTCTTGCCGCCGTCGGAGCTGTGGGCCGCGCCGCCGACTTCCAACGCCGCGTACATCTGGTTGGTGTCGCCCGCTTCGATGCCGATGCCCAGGATGCGGGTGGCGAAGGCCATCTGCACCGCGTCGGGGTTAGCGACGGTGGACATGTACTGCCAGTTCTCGCCGCCGTCGGTGCTCTTAAAGACCTCGGCGCCCTCGGTGCCCAGGAACACGATGTTGGAGTCATGAGGATGGAATTTGATTGACCAGACGATCCGGCCCTCGGTCATGTTCATGCGCTCAAAGCTGTCGCCGCCGTCCTGCGAGCGATAGACGCCCCGCTGGGTGCCGACGAAGATGGTACTGGCGTCGTTGGGATGCACTACGATGGCCCGCACCTGCGGGGAGGGTGGCATACCCTTGGCCAACTTCTCCCAGCGGGAGTCTCCGGATTCCTTGCGATACAGACCGTCGGCCTCGGCGCCGACATAGATCAGAGTCTTGCCTGCCATAACGCTCTCCTCCATACCTGTCATTCTGTTTGGTGATAGCCCAATTTGAGCAGACGCGCCCCTCCTTGTCAATTCCGCAGTCCAGGCGGCAACGGGGTTTTTTGATAGTCGCCCTGAGTGCAGCAAGGGGTCTCTTTTTTATGAGTGAGACTGTTCGCTCCGCCCGGAATGACAGGGTTCTGAGCGTCCGATGTACAGACAGTTAAAAATCCCTGGTAAAAAGCCCGGGTTGGACCAGCAAGGGTAGGAGCAGGGCCTTTTTCGGGAGAGATAGGACAGAAATTTCCCCACCGTGTCCCATTTTTTCCCATCTCGTCCCATTTTGGTTGGCGAATTGGACTTAAACAAAGCTGAGGGGGCCCTTTTCGGGTGGGCGGCAAGGGATTTCTTGATTTCCGTCCCATTCCGTCCCATTCGGTCCCATTTCCCCATTTGGTACCGTTGCTGGGTTCCTCACCGGTCGCGGGGATTGGGCGGCCCAGTTCTCGACAGGGACAGAGTTATCTCCGGCGCAATCCTCGAGGTGTGCAGAACATTTATACTAATTCATTTTACGGGAGCGTCGTGAGGGTTGGCAAGTGGGTAATGTCATCAAAGCATTCAATTGTGATAGCTCTGTTGGCCCGGAGCGGAGGCAATCACATAGGGTCATTTAATGATTGCTTCCTCCAGCGTGTTGAGCCATGTCATTCTGAATGCAGCGAAGAACCGTGCCATCGACGGTGAGACGCCTGGATACGGTTCACTCAGGGCGACAATCGAATGACCCTGCAGGCGGCAATCGAGCTACCCGTCCCGCGCCAGAGTCAGGGCGTAGACCCGGGACGCCCCTGCCTCCCTGAGGGCGCTGGCACATTCCGACAGCGTGCTGCCCGTAGTTGCGACGTCATCGAGCAGCAACACAGTCAGCCCGGATAAGTCGACGTCGCAGGCGAAGTTTCCGCCCACATTGGTGCGGCGTTCATCCCGAGTTCGCGTCTCGACCTGGGGAGGGGCGTTGCGGACGCGAACCAAAACGTCCTCGCGAACCGGCAGATCCAGGTTCCTTCCGACATGCCTGGCCAATAGGGCCGACTGGTTGTAGCCCCGGTTGCGCAGACGGCTGGGGTGCAACGGCACGGGAACGAGCGTATCGTTCCGGACTGCATTTCGTTTCAGGTGCTGGGTCATCAATTCGCCCAGAGTTTCCGACGCGGCCCGCACTCCCCGGTATTTGAGCGCGTGAATAGCCTCGCGAACAGGTCCCTCAAATCGATATGGAGACCGCAGGGATTCAAACCCTCGTGGATATTCCAGACACCAGCGGCACACGCCGTCGACTCCAGGGGCGGCGCAGACGCGGCAGTAGGGAGGCGACAGTTGCTTCAAGTCGTCGGCGCAGTACCGGCAGATGATACCGCCCTCGCGCCCGCACCCGGCACAGTAAATGGGGAAGAGGAGGTCGAGAGCAGAACGGGTTAGCTTGGACAGCATTAGGGTTACGCCCTCACCTTAACCCTCTCCCAGAGGGAGAGGGGGCTTTGGCTAATCTCCTCCCAAAGGGAGAGGGGATTTTGTCTGCCAGCGGGACAGAATCTCGGTGTCTCGGCTGAATGCCAGTTCCGGCAGGGCATCAGTGGAAAAGAACGCGGTCTCCATGGCCTCGGGTCCGGGCGCGAGGGTACCCCCGGTTTCCTGGGCGGTGAAGGCCACGACAATTACCGGGTCTCCGGGGAGCGAGAACAGGCCGAGCAGTCCGTCAACGGTGACCTCAAGGCCGGTCTCCTCCCAGGCTTCGCGCGCGGCCGCATGCTCGACAACCTCGCCTCGGTCGACGAACCCACCGGGCAGGCTCCACAGGCCATAGCCGAGGTCGGTCGCCCGGCGAATCATCAGCACCTGGCCGTTGCGGGAGATGACGCAGACAGCGGCCACCTTGGGGTCGTAAAACACCACGCGCCCGCACTGGGGGCAGACGGGCCGCTCCGTTCCGAAGATTTCGCGTGATTCGAGGGCAGTGGCGCAGGAGGCGCAGAATTTGTCGCTTGGTGTGGTCAACGTATTCCTCTGCCCGGATGGGGGACCTCCGGAGAACCCTTTGCCGAACGGGCCGGAACTATAATGGGTTATATGGATTATATGGGTGAGGCGCTCTCAACATCAGCCGCGGACTGGCCATGAAGCTGAGCGAATGGACCGGCCAGCCCCAGGTCCATATTGTTGGCCTGTTTGTGTCCCTGATGGCGGTGATTGCCGTGGCGGCATTTGCCATCGCCACGTTGGAGTATACCAAGACGCGGGGCAGCCTGATGTTAACCGCGTTCTTGGTGGCGGGCTACTTCCTGACCATGCTGGCCAGCACCAGGATTCCGGGCGAAGGGGCCCGGGTGCCGCTGCGCCTTGCGGCCCAGGCCCTCGCCACGGTGGCGCTGTTCCTGTTGTTGCTGGGCCTGTGGGGCACTCCGGACTCCGATACATACTGGAAGGCCACAGCCATAGTGACGCTGCTCACAATCGGGATGGTCTGCTCCGGAATTGTGATGAGGGTCCGCCTGGCCGGTCAATCAGAGAAGGTTCTTGTCTGGATATCGGCTGCGGCGGCCGTGGCGCTAACCGGGCTGGCTGTCGTAGCCATTTCAGTTGAGATCACTGCGGCGCTTTACTGGTGGGCCTTCGGGTTGCTTGTCGCTGGCTGGGTGGCGGCCGGGTTGTTGCTGTTGATGTTACGGATCCTGCGAGGGAGATCTGTTCGGTAGCCTGTGGTCAGGGCGATGCCAGGAACTCCTGCACCGCGGCGCGGGTCGGCATCGAATCCTGGGCACCTGTCGTCGTTACTGCCAGGGCCCCGGCGGCGCAGGCGAGGAGCACGGCCCGCTCCAATGGCCGGCCCTCGGCCAGGCAGACGGCCAGTGCGCCGTTGAACGCGTCGCCGGCGGCCACGGTGTCCACCGCCTCCACGGGGAAAGCAGTCTGGCGGCCCATGAACCGTACGTGAAAGTGGGTCTCGTCGCCCTGCCAGCCCGTGGCGAACACGGCCCCCAGCGCTCCCAGCTTGATAATGGCAGTCCCGGCGCCCCGGCGCAGCAACTCCCCGGCGGCGCGCTCCGCGGCCATGATGTTGTTCACGGGGAAACCGACCAGCGCCTCGGCCTCGGTCTCGTTGGGTGTTATCACGTCGGCAAGCTGCAGTAACTCCTCGGGGAAGGGCCGCACCGGACCGGGGTCGAGGATGACAGTCTTTCCCGCAGCCTTAGCTGCCCTCGCCGCAGCCAGCGACACCTCGACCGGCACCTCCAGTTGCAGCATGAGCACGCTGGCGCCCGCGAGGGCTGTTCCCGCAGCATCGGACTGTGCCGGGCCGCAGGTGGAGTTGGCGCCCAGCACCTGCACTATGCGGTTCTGCGCTGAGCCGTCGATACTGATGACGGCGATGCCGGAAGTCTCACCCTCCGCCACGGCGGTGCCAGAGACGTCCACTCCCGCTGCGGTGAGTCCCTCCAGCAGTTGAGGGCCGAATAGGTCATCGCCGACCTGTCCCACCATAGATGTGCGACCCCCCATTCGGGCGGCTGCCACGGCCTGGTTGGCGCCCTTGCCGCCGGCGTAGGTGAGGAACCGCCGGCCCACGACCGTCTCCCCGGCGGCAGGGAACCGGTCCGAGTAGGTGACCAGGTCCATATTTATCCCGCCCAGCACCACAATTCCCAGGGAATTGCTCACGCTCATTGTCCTTTCCGCTCCTCTTGGGATGCGGTCAAGCCAGCATCGCCCGGCCTGCCGGTCAGGCTAAGGGCTGGGAGGGTCTCCGTGCTATAATCGGCAGGTTGTGAAATAATTTACAAGCCAGATCTCGGTGGAGAATTCAGAGATGGCCGGCGCGCTGGATGACATAAAAGTAGTTGACCTGACCCGGACTCTGGCGGGTCCCTTCTGCACCATGCTGCTGGGCGACATGGGCGCCGACGTGGTGAAAATCGAGGAGCCTTCCCTTGGGGACGAAATACGCCACTGGACCCCTTTCTGGAACGGCGAAAGCACCCAGTTTGTAACCTTCAACCGCAACAAGCGCAGCATCACGGTCAACCTGAAGGAGCCTGAGGGCGTTGAACTCGTGCGGCGCATGGCTGCCGACGCCGACGTGATGATCGAGAGCTTCCGGACCGGCACTCTGGAGCGAATGGGCCTGGGCTACGACGATATCAGCGCCAGCAACCCCGGCATCGTCTACTGTTCCATATCCGGCTATGGCCGCACCGGCCCCATGGCCGACATGCCGGGCTATGACCTGATCATCCAGGCATACAGCGGCCTGATGCACCTTACCGGCGAACCCGATGGTCTGCCGCAGCGGGTGGGTTTCTCACTGGTGGATCTCTTCACCGGGATGATGGCCTACGGCACAGTGGTGACCGCTCTGCGACAGCGGGACCAGACCGGCAAGGGCCAGTGGGTGGAGGCCGCGCTGCTTGACGGCCAGGTGGCCGCGCTCAGCTACCACGCGACTCGATACCTGGGCACCGGTGAGGACCCGGAGCGCATGGGTTCCGGCCACCCGAGCTTGGTGCCGTACCAGAGCTTTGCGTCGTCCAACGGTTACTTCATTCTCGGCTGCGCTAACCAGGGCTTGTGGGAGCGCACATGCCGGGCCATCGGGCGGGATGACCTGCTGGAGGACCCGCGATTCGCGACCAACACCGACCGTGTCGCCCATCGGGCGGAGTGCGTGGGGATCCTGATGGAGGTGTTCAAGCACAAGAGCACCGACCACTGGGTAGAGTTGATCAACAGCGCGCGCGTTCCATGCGGTCCCATCAACAAGGTTTCCGAGGTGGTCACCAACCCGCAGGTACTGGCTCGGAACATGATCGCGGAGATGGAGCATCCCAACGTGCCCGAGCTCAAGACGCCCAACTCCCCGCTCAAGCTCAGCGACTCACCGGCATCCATCCGTCGTCCACCGCCGCTGCTCGGTCAGCATAACGACGAAGTGCTGGAGGAGCAGGGCTTCACACCAGAGCAGATTGCCGACATGCGCCAACGGGGCGTAATCGGAGCAAACTAGGTCCGGAACCTCAAGATAAACAATTTCAGCAGGAGCAGTCCCGCCGCATGAAGAAACTCCGTCTCATACACACATCCGACACCCACCTCGGCGACCCCTCCGGCCATCCAAGAGCGGAGGAGGTGCTGTCCTCGGTGGTGGATGCGGTGGAGCGGCTTGAGGGCGATGTGCTCCTGCTGGCTGGCGACGTTTTTGACAACGAGCGGGTTACCGACGATGTAATTGAGCGCTTTGTGATCGAGATGGCGCGGCTGGAAACGCCGGTTATCGTGCTGCCGGGCAATCATGACCTGGCCCACCAGACATCCGTGTACCTCCGCCCTCCCTTCGATGAACCGCCGGCCAACCTGAGGGTGATACGCGAGCCGGAGGGCGAAATTCTGGCCTTTCCCGAGCTGGAGTTGGAGTTGTGGGGTCGCGCCATGCTGTCCCACACGCCGAATTTCCGCCCCCTGGATGGTATGCCCGAGCCGACGAATGGCCGATGGCTAGTGGGCATGGCCCACGGGCACTTCCACTTTGAGAACGACCGGGACCAGAGGTCGTCGCCCATCTACCCGGAGGATGTGGCCGCGTCTGGCTGCCACTACCTGGCCCTGGGCCACTGGGACCGGCACGTTGACGTCTCCCGTGCCGACACGACGGCGGTCTACTCCGGCTGTCCCTACGGACCCATTGGCGCTCCGGAGCAAGGGGCGGTATGCGTCGTGGACCTCGACCCGGACGATGGCGTCAGCTACCGGCTGGAGTTGCTGTCTGCTGTTGCTGTATAGCCAGGTGCGCCAGTCTTGGAAAGAGCAAGGAGGAGGCTCCCATGAAACGGCTCACCCGTGACCACAAGATCTACGTTCTCGACCCCGCCAACCCGCCGGCCATCACCATCGATTCCGGCGAGGAGTTGATCGTTGAGACATGGGATGCCTTCGAGGGCCTGCGGGACACCAAGGCGCTGGACGAGAAGCAGCTCAAGGGCCCGGCCATTGGCCCCATCTACGTCAACGGCGCGGAGCCGGGGGACGCTCTGCGTGTTGACTTCATCAGTGTCACGCCCCGCGCCAACGAGGGAGCGGCGCACATGGTCTCGCCCGGCCGCGGCTTCCTGGAGCAGGAGTTCGATCGCGCCTATCCCACGGTGATGACCATCGAGGACGGCCACGTCGTTTTGCCAAGCGGCATCAAGCTCCCACTCAATCCCTCAATGGGGCTCGTGGCCACCACGCCCACCTACCCCCAGCAGACAGCCAGCGACAGCGGGCCCTACGGCGGTGACATCGACATCAAGGAACTGATCGAGGGCAGCACGCTGTATCTGCCTGTGTTCGTTGAAGGTGGACTGCTGGCCATGGGTGACTGCCACGCTGTGGTCGGCGACGGCGCGGTGGGCGGCACCGGCGCCGAGTGCGCCGCCGACAGCCATATCCGCGTCACGGTCGAGAAGGGTATGGGCATCGAGAGCCCCCAGGCCATGACTCCTGACTACTTCGTGGTGCTGTACTACGGTGAGGAACTGGGCCCGGCCATGAAGGGAGCCGTTCGCAGCATGGTCGATTTCCTGGTGCGAGAGAAGGGAATGGAGCCCTACGACGCGTATACGCTGCTCAGCCTTGCGGGCGACGTGCGAATGTCCCGGACTTTCCGGCCCATCAGCCCAGTCAAGATGATGCTCGACCGCCGAGCCCTGGAGCAGCTGGGGTAGGAAAGGCTTCTCCAAGCTACCATCGCCGCGACACCTTCAGCGTGTAGGGTTTGGGCGAGGTCGCGAGGCCGAATATCTCGTCCTCCGTCAGTGGCTCACCATATGGCGTCTCAAACCGCAGACTGTGCAGCATCCTTGTGATGTGCATCCAGACGGTGGTCTCGGCGAAACGGCGTCCGGGGCAGCGGCGGTGTCCGGTGCCGAAGGGCATGTAGGCTTGGCTGGTCAGGGATGGTGACATCGAGCCGTCTTCCCGCGGCAGGAACCGCTCGGGGATGAACTCGTTGGGGGAGTCCCAGTAGCGCGGGTCGTGGTGGATGGAATAGATGTTGCCCAGGACCTGCGTCCCTCCAGGAACTCGATAGCCCCCGATTTCCGTGTCTTTCGACGCCTTGTGCGGCAGCGCCAGAGGCCCGATGGTCCGATAGCGCATAGACTCTGCGAGGCAGGCGAACACGTAGGGCAGGCGGGTCCGGTCGTCCACAGTTGGAAGCGAGTCGCGCCCGATGACGCGGTCCAACTCCTCGTGCACCCTGGACTGAATCCCGGGCCGGTTGGCCAGTAGCAGGAGGAACCAATTGACCGTCTGGGCCGAGGTGTCGGTTCCCGCTATCAGCATATCCATGCTCAGGTCGCAGGTCATCGCTTCGGTTATTTCGCCCGCCTCTTCCCTGGCCAGCATCACCTCGACCAGGCAGGTCGGCGACGATAGATCAATCTTCGGACGATTGCGGGCAGCCTCAACCAGTGCGCGGATGATGGCCCCGCCAATTTCTGCCTGGCGGGTAGCTTCCTTCAGGGCGCTGTTGGGCAGGAAACGAAGCCACGGAATGTAGTCGGCAAGGTTTGTAGCCGTGGCACTGTTGAATATCCAGCTGATGTATTCCAGCAGCCTGTCCCGCTGCTGCAGGAATTCGTCGGTGGCGTCCTCGGGCTGCCCGAACAAGCTGCGGAACATAAGGGTGGCGTTGCTGCGGGCTGTCATGTCGGGCGGTGATACCAGTTCGCCGGAGGCCCCAATTTCACCCATTTGTTCGACCAGACCGTCAACGACGGCCTCGATGTGGCGCTCGCGGACATTGTCCACGTTTCGGGCGCTGAGCAACTCGCGGTTCGCGAATCGCTGCATCTGCCGCCAGTGTTCACCGTAGGGCGCGAGCACCAGGTCCTTCTGACCGCTCAGGGTGTCCATAATCTCACTGACCCAGCGGTCGGCCAGCTCTGCCCTTCCAAAGGCTTCATGGAGCAGCGAGGGGTTGCTGATCACCACCGTTGGCACGCTGCCGAATCGCAACAGAAACACATCCCCGTACTGGCGGGCCAGCCGGTCTATCGACAGGTGAGTATGACTGCGTATCTCCAGCAGAGAGCCGAAGATCGGCAGGCCTCGTGGCCCTGGAGGCAGCTTTTTTGGCAGGATTGAGGTTGCTGCGCTCATTTATGCCTCCTCCGGTTTGTGTATAGGCGGAACATGACAAAACCCTCTCCTTTCTACTGTAGCAAAGGAGAGGGTTCAGTAACAGAACGGGTTTTCGATGGGACAACCCGCTCACCATAGTCAGAGCCAATAGCGAGCGGGCGGGCGAGCTGCTAGGTACCCTTTATGATGTCGGACATCCGCTCGGCTATCATGATGGTGGTGCAGTTGGTGTTGGCGCGGATGCAGTCTGGCATGACCGACGCGTCGATGACGCGCATGTTCTCCAGGCCCCTGACCCGGCACTGCTGGTCGACCACTGCCATGGGATCGTTGGCCGTTCCCATTTTGCAGGTGCCGGAGATGTGCTGTGAGGTGGAAACCGTGCGCAACAGCCAGTTATTCAGAGCCTCGTCCGACTCGAGGTCGGCCGGGGTTGGCTCGATCAGTTCCTTCACGATGTCGGAGTAGTCCGGGTGGTCAAGGAATCCCACGCACAGCCGAACCGCCTCGCGCATCCGGGCCAAATCCCTGGGGTCGTCGGCGAAGTAATTGTAGTTGAGTTCAGGCTGCACGTTGGGGTCTGTTGAGGTAATCCTCATTTGACCCTTGCCATACGCCAACTCCAGTATGGCGGTGAAGCGGATGCCCTCCGCCTCCAGCGGGTCGCCGGATATGGGCGACGAGAAGGACGACGCCATTATCTGGATGTCGTTGCGAAGCTCCGAACCCGTGGCGGTGTAACGCAGCGCCACCTGGGTGCGCGGGTCCTTGGGATCCAGGGGGAAGTCTTCTTTGACCTCGATGGGAACGCGGATGTTGGGGTGGTCGCGCAGGTTCTGACCCACTCCGGGCGCATCGAGGACCACAGGAATACCCAGGCCGTTCAGGATTCCGGTGGGTCCTACGCCCGACAGCATCAGGATCTGCGGGGAGGCGATGGCGCCGGAGCAGAGGATGATTTCCTCTCCCTCGACGGTGAACTTTTCGCCGCCGCTCTCCACTTCGGCACCGATGGCCCGGTTGCCGTCGAACAGCACGCGATGGACGACGACATTGGCTTTGACGGTCAGGTTGAGGCGGTGGCGGGCGGCGCTCAGGAAGGTCAGCGAGGTGCTCATCCGCACGCCGTTGGGATTATTCATGGGGATGGGTCCGACTCCACCCGACTCGGGGTGGTTCATGTCGGGGTCGTCGGGGAACCCTGCGGCGAGTGCCGCGCTGTAGAACGCCTGCTGGGCCGGCAGCCATGTTTCCCGGGCAAAACGGCGGACGGGAATGAAGCCCTCCGAATTGTGGAAGTCGTCGGCTCCGAAGTCCATATCGCTTTCCAGCTTTCGCAGGTAGGGCAGAACGCTGGTGAAGCCCCACTGGTCGTTGCCCAGTGCGGCCCAGGCGTCGTAGTCCTCCGGTATGCCGCGCAGCAGCACCTGGCCGTTGATGGCGCTGGATCCTCCGACCACCCGGCCACGGGGGACAGGCATGGGTTCAGTCTGCAGCGGTGTGGTATTGCCCTGGAAAGACCAGTTGTGCGGCGCGTCGATGGCCGAGGCGGTCTGGTCGTAGCCGAACTTCAGGTCGTCAGGGTAGGAATCGAAGTCGGGGTAGTCCGGTCCGGCCTCAAGCAGCAGCACGTTCTTGGTCGGGTCCTCCGACAGCCGGCTGGCCATAGTGCAGCCCGCTGATCCGGCGCCCAGGATGACATAGTCGTATTTCATCGCACTCTCCTTTCTGATGTCGCGCTATTCGTCTGCGGCAATTCCAGCGGAGGTCCTTTATCTCATCAGGTGGCTGGTAAAAAACTCGACGGTCCGCGGCCAAGAGGCCTCCGAGGCCTCATGCTGGTGGCGCAGACCGGTGTAGTCCATGAAGGCGTGATCGGCTCCTGGATAGGTGTGGAAATCGTGCGCCACTCCCAACCGGGTCAACTCAGCGTCGAGCCTGGCCCGGTCTTCCTGAGACGGGTTCTCGTCGATCTCCCCGAAGTGGAAAAGCACAGGACACTGGATCCCTGAGGCGAGCTGGAAGGGCGTCTTATCGTTGGCTCCCCAGGTCACGAAGATGTTGCCACCGTAATAGGGGACGCAGGCCTTGATGTGGCGGTTGGTTGCGGCCCCGAGCCATGCGACGCGGCCACCCATGCAGAAGCCGGTTATGCCGATGTGGTCTCCCTGGATGGCGGGATGGGCGCGGAGCCACTCCACAGTGGCGCTGATGTCGGCGACAATTTCCGGGTCGTTCAGGTGCTGAATGCGTCCGGTGCGGTTGTTAAGCTGATCTTCCGTAAAACGGTGAAACAGGTTGGGCGCGACAGCGGCAAACCCTGCCTCAGCCAGCTTGTCGGCCATGTCGCGGATGAACTGGTCGACGCCGCCTCCGTGCTGGCTCACGATCACTGCGGGAAACGGCCCGCCTCCTCGACCGCTGGGGACGCTGGCGTAGACGTGCATATCCTGGTCGCCAACCGGTATCGTTTCCCAAAATGAAGCCATGTTGCCCTCCGTCAAGCCATCTTTTCGTGAAAGCGATTATCGCACATCCCAGCGAGGGTTCAGCAGTAGTTACGGGCATAGGCAACATCCAATATGGGCGGGCTGGCACGAGGTAAGGCGGCGAAAGGTCATAGACTCGCTATTTGCACCGGAGCGCGCCTGCGGCGAATTGTAGCCAAGGCGTGATTGCGGCAACAAAACGACCGCTGCGGACCATCACGCTGGAGGGTGCCCTCTTAACAGATGGACGAAATGCTAATCGTACATATTCATAACAAACAGTTCATCATTGTGTCGATCAATGAAATCTCTGCGACGGTATGACATTTCAGGAATCAATTCGTTGGCCGCGCGAAGCTTGGATTCGCTGTTGGTACTGAAGAATGTAGCGCGGTTTGTCAACCAAGAATTCAAGACTCGGAAATATTGTGTCGCCGACGCATGTAAATCAACGACTGGCTCCGGAGGCTTCAAGAGTCTGCTGCGGTCAAGAAGAGCTTTGGAACGATCTCTCAACTCGAGAGCGCTTTTTTCAGCCTTCACACGGTCAAAATTGAGATTCCACTCTTTCGTGGCTTGGGATCTCAAGGTCAGAATTTCCTCCTGTTCGTCATCCATCTCGGACATGACCTGCAGGCATGGTCGCGCGGCGGCCCTCCCTGGGTCGTCCCAAGCCTTGAGCCATTGGACGAAGTCGGCCTCGAACCGGGAATAGCTGGCACCCAATACTGCTTCGACGGCATCGGCTATTGAACTTCCAGCTGAGACCTGGTGAACAATGCTGATGAGAGCGCTCTCCCCGTATCGTTCGGTCACGTAGCGCACCGCCATTTGGCTCTGTGCGTACTGCAGGGGCGCTTGATCCGCGGAGCGTCTGTTCCACTCCCTCTGGCTCTCCAATTGAGGTAGCTGGAACAATCTGTCTGCGGCTGCTGCGGCTTTGGCCCTGTCGCTTGACCGGAGCATGCGGGTGTAGGAAGCGTCAGGGTTCTCGCCGGCCATGCCTATCTCAAATTCGTAGAATCCGGCAAGACCCTCATTCAACCATGCCGGCAGGTCCCTGCCACCCGCAACTTCGTCCAGGAGGAAATGGACGTACTCGTGGGTCAGGGCCTGGTAGAGCTCGGTACGCTGCTTGTCGCTCTGGATGAATATGCCCTGGTGTTCCCCGAAGGAACGGAAGAAACCACCCTCCCAACCAATTTCCTTGCCGGACGCCGCCGCGGCAGCCTGGAAGTCCGTCTGGCTGCCCAGCATGTATATGACGGGGGTCTCGGAGGTGCGGACGCCCAGCCGTTGCTCGAGGAAGTTGGCTGCGGCCTCAAGGTTGGCGTGCATGTCGACGGTCACCGAGAAGTTGACCGAATCCGTGAAGAAGATGGTCGCCTCGTCGCTGCGGCAGCCGTACAAGGGAACGCCCAGCCTCACGCTGACGAGGCGAGGCAGCCGGAACTTGGTATAGGAGTAGTTGACGATGCGCAGGGAGTCGTCGATTCGAATCTGCACTGACCAGTCCCCTACCTGGTCTTGCGCGCCGTACCTGGTCCAGCGGGTACCCCCGTCTTCATCGGCCAGGAAATAGTTGGTGCTCCAGGAACGTGCGTAATCGTCATCTCCTATCCACCCGGATTCGTCCCCCGTAGGCTCGAAGAATGTGACCTCGACTACGTCCCATGGCTCGAGCCCCTTGACCACAAACTGAACGTCGCTCCCAGCGAAGGGAGTTCCGGGCGACATGGTCATAGATGCACCATCGCCCAGCCCGGTAATCGAAGTGGACTGCTCCGGTATGGCCTCAGGACACGGGATTCTCACCTACGGGCGCGCTGGCTCGGGAGTCGGCGTCGGGGTCGCGGTCGGCCGTGGCGTGGACGTCGGTGCCAGAGTTGGAGTGGGCCGTGGCGTGGACGTCGGTGCGGCAGTTGGAGTCGGACGCGGAGTGGCGGACGGAGTTGGGGTGAGGATTGCAGTCGGAGGAGGTGTCGGTGGGGGGGAGGGGACCGGCGTGGTCGTGGGTGCAGGCTCAGTAGTAGCAGTCGGTTCCGGGGTTGGCGTGGGGGTCTGTGGCGGCGGTGGCGTTGCGGTTGCAGTGGCTGTCGCTGCTGGGGTTGCCGTGGGCTGGGCTTCAGTGGTCTGTTGTACGCTGGCGGCGATAGTGGCCTCGATGTTGGCGGTGGCCGTAAGGGTAGAAGTCAGGACCGGGACCTGTGTCTGAGGACGCCCAGAATCCGTTTGGGAACAGGCGAGCGAGGCCAGCAAAACGGCCGCCGCTATGACTGCGATCAGCGTAGAATTCAGCATTGCGGCATCGTAGCACAACCCGGTAATCCCCCTGCCGCTACGGACGGTTGCGTGGTAGGATACCCGCAATATTTACAAAGGGAGGAAAGTGGTATGGCCATGGACGTTCAGGTCTATACCCAGCCTGGTTGATTCAGTTGCCGGACTCTGGAAGAGTTCCTCAAGTCCAACGGCATAGATTACGAACATCATGACCTGCTGAGCGAACCCGCCGCGGTTGAACATCTCCGGAGCCGGGGTATCAAGTCGCTGCCGGTCACTATCATCGATGACTCCGAGGTCATAATCGGCTACTACCCCAAGAAGCTGATCCCGGCCCTGCGGCTGGACGTGTCCGTCGACCTGTCGGGCAAGACCTCCTGGCTGGCCGAGAAGTACGATGCCATCATGAGCGCGGCGGTGCGGGCCAACAACCAGTTCAGCCAGGAGCAATTGGACACAATCGTGCCGTGGCGGCCCTGGAGCCTGCGCGACACCGTGTTGCATATCCTCGCCTTCCCGGAGATCGCCTACATGTCCCACGAGGTGGGCAGCATGAGCTGGGACGACATGCAGGCCCAGGACAAGCGGCTCGAAGGCGTCACCACCGCGCCGCAGATAGCCGAGTACGGTCTCAAGGTTCGGGACGACATCATCCTCTTCCTTAACAGCGGCAACAACGAGGGGTTCGAGCGCGAGGTGCCGGCCCACTACGGCGGTGAGGTCACGGTGCTGGAGCTGCTCAACATCGTGCTTAGCCACAGCACGCATCACCTCAAGCAGGTCTATCACTACATGACCACCGACCTCGGCATGAAGCTGGAGAACCCGGCCACCGATGCCGACCTTGACGGTATCCAGACCCCCGACGCCCTGATCTAGACGCTATGACACAAGGGCGCAATGCCGCACTGGAATTCTATGCGTCTTTGCGCCCCTGCGCCTTTGCGTTCCATTTAAGGAGCCAAAGATGAAGTACGACTATATCGTGATTGGGGCCGGGTCCGCCGGTTCGATCATTGCCACGCGATTGACCGAGGACCCCAACGTCTCAGTGCTGCTGCTGGAGGCGGGGCCGGACTATCCGGACTTCGAGCGTCTGCCGGAAGAGGTGAAGTTCGGCTATTCCACCGAGATCGACATCATGGTCAGCGACCACAACTGGCAGTTCACCGGCAAAGCCACCGAGAGCTCCCCGCCGATGATGGTGCCCCGCGGCAAGGTGACCGGCGGTTCAAGCGCCATCAACGGCCAGGTCTTTTTGCGGGGAGTACCCGAGGACTATGACACCTGGGCCGAGATGGGCAACGATGAGTGGAAGTACACTGAGTGTCTGCCCTTCTTCCGCAAGCTGGAGACCGACTCCGACTTTTCCGACGACTTTCACGGTACCGACGGCCCCATCGTGTGCCACCGCTTCAAGCCGGAAACCTGGCACCAAGCGCAGACTGCCTTCTATGCAGCCTGCCGCGAGGCCGGGTTCCCTGACAGCCCAGACCACAACAACCCCGACTCCTCGGGAGTCGGGCCCACTCCCTTCAACAACCCCGGCGGCGTGCGCATGAGCACTGCCCTGGGCTACCTGGACCAGACGCGCCACCGTCTGAACCTGACCATCCGGGCCGATTGCCACGTGCAGAAGATCCTGTTCGAGGGCAACCGGGCCGTGGGTGCCCGAGTGGAGAGCGGCGGCGAGACGTTCACCGTTGAAGGCGACGAGATCATTCTGAGTTCCGGGGCCATCGGCTCGCCGCACATACTGTTGCTATCGGGCGTCGGCCCAGCGGCCCAACTGCAGGAGTTCGGCATCCCGGTTGTGGCTGATTTGCCCGGCGTGGGGCAGAACCTGCGCGACCACCCGAACGTCTGGGTGACCTGGCGCACAAAGCCGGAGGTGCCGCTGGACGGCATGGCCCCCCGGATGCAGGTGACGCTGCGCTACACCGCCGACGGCTCGCCGTTGCGCAACGACATGAAGATGTCGATGCAGTCCTTCGCCACCGAGCGCATCAACAAGGGCGGCGACCGCATGGAGCCGGTGGGCATACGCATCACCAGCGGCATACAACTGGCGGCGGGAGCGGGCGAACTGCGCCTGCAATCGGCTGATCCGGCGGAGCAGCCATTCCTCGACTACCGCTACCTGGAGGACCCCTTTGATCTGGAGCGGCTGCGCGAGACCGTGCGCCTATGTGTAAAGCTGGGCGAAAGCGACGCCTTCAACGACATCATCCAAGAACGCATCGAGCCCACCGACGCTGAGCTGGCGACGGACGAGGCCCTGGATGAGTACCTGTTCCGCGAGGTTACTACCTCGCAGCACATATCCTGCACGGCCAAGATGGGGCCCGCCGACGACCCCATGGCCGTGGTCAGCCAGTACGGCAGGGTCCACGGTCTGGAGGGCCTGCGGGTGGCCGACGCCTCCATCATGCCTGACTGCATCCGCGCCAACACCAACGTCACCACTATGATGATCGGCGAACGGGTCGCGGAGTTCATCAAGGCCGGGAGGTAGGGCGCAGGAGAGATTCTGTCCTTTCTCCCTTAAACTCCCGCAAGAGGCAGACACGCCGATTGTTCTTGCAATAGTGGTTAGGCCGCGAAGATTTCGTCTTCGCGGCCTTCGTTCTTTCCAGGGAAATCGCCCCTCCCAGGACCGGGGCGTCATCAGCCAGTCCTGGCTCCTGGCCGCCTCGCTCATCCGCTGGGAGTGGGACTCCTGTCGGTCCTCGGGAGGCTCCACGCCCAGGCCATCGGCAAGCCGGGTCATGAAGTTGAAGGTGCAGGTGCAGGTGATGAGCACGGTGGACAGTATCTGCTCGTCGCTGAAACCGTGGTTGCGCAGGCGCTGAACGTCGGCCTGCGCCATATCCCCCGGAGTGCGCGTCAGCTTGGCGGCGAAGTCCAGAATCGCGCGAGTCTGAGGCTCGAGCCTGGCGTGGGTGTAGTCGTGCATCGCGTGGCTGGCCATCTCCGGATCGCCGGAATGGTCACAGAAAAACCCTCCGTTACATTACCCCTGTCGCAGATACTGAGGCCTCCGAAATCACCTGCTTGAGGGGGCGTATATAAATGTTTGTGTATACGTTTCTGGACACAATTTGCGGACAATCTGGAGGGATTGGAGGTGCCAAGGATACGGATGGCAGTCCTTACCGCAGCCGGAATACCGGCCCTGCCAAGCGGCACGCACAGCGATGGCGGAGGGTTCTATTTGAAGGTCACAACCAGCGGGTCGCGGCGCTGGTTGCTGAGGCTGCGGGTTAACGGCAAGCCGGTGGCGCGAGGACTGGACGGATACCCCAAAGTTGGGTTGACCGATGCCCGCGCGAAGGCAGCCGAGGTATTGCCGGTTATCAGGAAAGGGGAAGATCCGGCAGAGGCAAAGAGGGGAGCCAAAGAGGCAGCGAAGAAGGCGAGTATCCCGACCTTCTCACAGGCGGCACCAGCCAAGTGTGAACTGAACCGCCCCGGCTGGAGCAGTGAGCAACATGCCCGCGAATGGTTGCGCTCTCTAGTACTACAACGACACTTTTCCCAGAACGTAGGCCAACGCTTCCTGACCAGCCTGCAAATTGCTGCTGAGGGAGATCCCTGAGACTCCCTCTCTAGGTTCAAATTCGACACCAGAATCTTGCGCTGACAAAATCCGTCGTTGTAGTACTAGAAGTCCACGCATTTCCGACTGTGGGTTAGAAGCTGGTTAGCGAAATATCGGCGGCTGACGTTATGGAGGGTCCGGAGCCGATATGGAACATCCGGCACGAGACGGCAACCAGAGTCAAGCAACGGATCGAGATGGTCATGAACTACGCCGTTGCCAAGGAATTCCGGGCCGATAACCCATAGCCGGCGTCAAGAGGGCACTGCCGACCGAGCGGCCCACAAAGAAGGCGCACTTCGAGGCCCTGCCCTACGCCGAGCTACCCGCGACCATGGACACCATCCGGCAGTCGGGCAGCGCGATAACGAGGCTGGCAGTCAAGTTCCTGATATAAATGGCCGCGATGTCCGGCGAGGTCCGGGGAGCGCCCTAGGATGAGACTGATCTTGATGCTAGGCTTTGGGAGATTCCCGCTCACAAAATGAAGGCGGGCAAGGCGCACAGAATCCCACTGTCTGAAAGGGCATTGGAAATCCTGAATCAGGCTTGGGAGATAGGCGGGCAAGAGGGCGGGCTGATATTCCCGTCTGCCCGTGACGTCAGTAAGCAAATGACGCCTAGCGCACTTGCCCGCGTGTTGCGCCGCTCCAGTATCTCCGAAACAATCCACGGAATGCGGGCGGCTTTCCGCAGTTGGGCGCAAGAGCAAACTAGCGCAAGTTGGGCGGCTTGTGAGCTTTCCCTTGCCCACTCTATCGGCAACTCTACTGAACTGGCCTACGCCCGCGCCGAAATGTTGGAGCAACGCCGCGCCCTTATGGAGCAATGGGCGGCGCACTGTGCGGGCTAACCCTTGCGGACCGGGCTACCAACGAAACAGGGGTGGGAAATCAATCCCGCCCCTTTTCCGTGACAAGTGACAGTAGCCCGTAGACGCCGAATCTAGGGCGATGCTACGTTGAAAGCTAGGAAATCTAGAGTTGGGAGGTGGTCAGTGTCAAAGGGAGTTTCCAAAGAACTATCGGCGCAAATCCGCAAGCATCTCCGCGACTTGGTTTATCCCCGATCCACCGAAGGAGGGCGTGTAGCGGGGTCCTGAAGATACAAGAAAGTGCTCCTGTGCCTCTGGGATAATGGTTTTGAGACAGAAAACCGGTCCCAAAGCAGGAGCACCCAACAGATGCTATCACGCAACCACCCCGACCGTATTCGCATCGTCTTTGACGACCACCGTCTGGTGGCCAATGCCGGCCTGCTCCTGCCGGCCACTCTCGCCCAACACCTGGGCCTGGGGGAACTCGTAGACCATCACCTCAATCTCGGCAGCGCGCCGGGCCGGGCCAACACTGGCGACAAGATGCTGACCCTGGTTGCCTCTGCCCTGGCGGGCGGCGATTGCATCGACGACGCCGATGCGCTGCGCGCCGGTGGGACCGCCGGTATTCTCGACTGCAGGGTCAAGGCGCCATCCACCCTGGGCACTTTCCTGCGCAGCTTCCGCTGGGGCCATGTCCGTCAACTGGACCGGGTGAGCCGGGAGTTGCTGGCCCGGGCCTGGGCCGCTGGGGCGGGACCCGGCGACGCGCCGTTCACCATCGACCTCGATTCCACCATCTGCGAGACTTACGGACTGGCCAAGGAGGGGGCGCGACACCACGGCTATACCGGCAAGCGGGGCTATCACCCGCTGCTGGCCGTGGCCGCCGGCACCGGGGACGTGTTGATGTCCCGGCTGCGCGAGGGCCGGGCCAACACTGTTCGGGGTGCCGCCCACTTCCTGCGCGAGACGGTGGGACGGGTGCGCTACGCCGGCGCCAGAGGTCAACTCACGGTGCGGGCCGACAGCGGCTTCTATGCCCACGCCATCGTCGCCGTCTGCCGCAAGATGGATGTCCGCTACTCCATCACCATCCGCCAGCACAAAAGCCTGCGCCATCTCATCGAGGCCATACCCGAGACGGACTGGACGCCCATCCCCTACTGGATGGACGGTGCCGCCGATGTGGCCGAGACCACCTACACTCCCTTTGAGAGTGAGCCCGGCGCTGCCCCGGTGCGGCTCATCGTCCGACGGGTGAAGCCCACGCCCGGTTCCCAACTGGCCCTCTTCGCCAGCTACAGCTATCACGGCTTCATCACCGACCGGGATGAGGAGACGCTCGAACTGGAGGCTGACCATCGCCGCCACGCCGAGATTGAGAATGCGATACGCGACCTCAAGTACGGCGTCGGGCTGAACCACCTGCCGTCCGGCCGATTCGCCGCCAACGGGGCCTGGCTGGCGATACAGGTGATGGCGCACAACTTGGCCCGCTGGACGGCGCGAATCGGTCTGGGCGAGCAGGTGGTGACCACCAAGACCCTTAGGCGGCGGTTCTTCGCCCTGGCCGGACGGCTCACACGCTCGGCGCGCCGGCTGACCCTGCATCTTCCCAAGGGTTGGCCATGGGAGGAGAAGGTCAGTCGCGCCTTGGCCCGGTTGCGAGCCATTCCACTCCCGGCCTGACGGCGCCCGTCCGCCAGTGTCCCAACGTCCCCGCAAACTGAACGTCCCCGCAAACTCGCGCCAGTCCGGTCCGCGAGCGCCTCTTGCCGTGTCCTCTCCCGCCATCTCGCTCACCACAGCCACTGTAGGCCGCCATCGGCGCCCCCAAAAATACCTGCAGACCGCCGCCAACCCCCCATCTACCCAAATTCGAGCCCGGACCATCGCGCTTGTAACTCCCCCACCCCCCTTCCGGCGTCCTCACGCCGTCCATCGGTGGATTCGGGTTTATGCAAAGCCGGGTACCTTTATCGCCACGTCCATATCTACTAAACCATTGGATTATGACGCATTACAATTTTTGACAGACATTGGGGCCTTTGAGCGTACACGTACAAGCAGTTATCGCCTAACGGCTTACGGGCGGGAATACTGGGAACAGTTGATGGCACCTCGACGGTACTTCTTACAAAAGAACTGGTTTAGAATCGCTGGCCTCGCAGTTCCTCTAATTCTTGGGTTAACTGCGATAATCGCCAACATTCTTTTCTAACCCACTGAAAGCCATTTCCGCCCCTTTCCCGCCTTTCCCGTCGATTGGACACCGGAGCAGGAAAAGGGCCTCCAGTAGCTCACAAGTGGCGCACTGCCAGACTCCCAAGCACTGCCAGCCCGTAACAGGCAACGATTCCAGCCGCCAGCCAACGCGCCTAGCTCACAAGTCCAATCCCGACACTTGGGCGGCGTCCTCTTTGTCAACGCCGTTTGATACCAAAATCCCGTAAGCGCGGGCTTTCGCGGCAACATCGGCGGCGGCAAGTTTCTGGAAAGTCAATTGAGTGGGATAGCCCACTTTGGCGGTAAATTCCGATTCGATGATTCTCGCCAACGGTTGCAAGGTTGACACCAGTAATTGCTGGTATCCTTCTCTCACGGTTGCGCCGTCCGCCCCTGAATACAAGCTCCCAGGGACTCCCAAACTTCCGCAAACATCGCGGGCAACATCGGAGCGCAAGGTCACATGGCTTTCAGGGATGTTTGCGCCCATTCTTCGGGGCGTCCATTCGAGTTGCGGCGCGGATTGCCGCCCCAAGCCGTGAGCGTTGGCTTGTGTTTCGACTATCAGAGTATCCCCTTTGGCTTGGGCTAAATCCGTCTGTAGGGCTGTCCTGTTCTCCGGTGACATGCCTTCAGGAACAGGGAGTAAGCTACCCACTTGCGCCCGCATTTCGTCGGCTGTCTTGCTTTCAACCCTTGCCAGTAGCTCCGCACTGATTCCCGCAGAGAGAAGCGGAGACGTGCCTAACCACGGTTCGCGGGAATCGGCGTTGATTCTGATATGCAAGACGCCAACGGACTTTTGACGCTTGGTGAGTGCGCCGCTTGGGGCGGCAAGCTCCAATTCGTATACCCAAGTCCTTTCGTCTACGCCGCCCCTGATAATCTGCCATTGCCGCGCCGCCCTCAGACGGAATAGCCCGCGCTCAATTTCGATGCTGGCAACATAGTTTCCGGTTAGTGTGAGCTTGCGCCCAATGTCCATTAGGCGGGCGGGCGTGAGCAATCGGGCGGCAAGCTCCGGTTGAACGTCCGCAACCGCCAGGGCGCGGCCTACCAATCCCGCCGCGAATTCAACCGCCGCAGTCTGTGCGGCGTCCGGGCTGAATGTTCCGGTTGCCACTGCCAGAGAGTGAGCTATCAACCTTTCGGTGAAGTTGATGCTTTCCCGAATCTCGGTTAGCCTCTCCGATTCAGTCCGCATTTCCCTCAGTGCGCCCGGAGCGCGTATCAAGTCCTTAATTCCCATTATGCGGACTCCCTGTAACCGCGAGTCGGCGTTGCCCGTTGCTCACGCCAGAATGACAGCAACGCCATTGCCCCGCTGGATACAAAGGCATTCTGCGGGATGTTCCTATCATCGGGCGCAATGTCGAATAAGTAACCGGCAACCCTGATTGATGCTTCGTCCTGTATCGCTTGCGGAGCTTCAGGGGCGTAGGATTCGACTAGGGCGGCGGCAACGCCCGCCAACCGTTCCAATTGGGCTGTCTGAACATCGTCTAAACTAAAGCCAAGGTGAAATACGCAGTTGCACAGGGTAAATTTGTGAAGGAACTGGGTTAGCTGGTCTCGGGAGTTACGAGGGGTTGGTGATGGGCGTGAGGGAGATAGACCGGTGTCTGGAACAGTGGCGGATGGAAGTCAAGGACTTGCGACAGCGGATGATCCTGGCGCCGACGCCCAGGGAGCGGGAGAGGTGGTACGCCGTGCTGCTGCTGGCCCAGGGCTGGACGGCAGCGGCCACGGCGGAGACTCTGGAAAGGGACCCACACACTATTGGCCGATGGGCGTCGGCCTTCGGCGAGGGAGGGCCTGCAGCCCTGATATTCGAGCAGACCGGTGGTTCCCCCCCGCCCTTGACCAAGCGCAGCAGGAGGAATTGAAAGAGGCGGTGCAACAGCCTCCCGCTTCGTCGGGCATCGGTATGGCCAACTGGTATTGGAAGGTGGTGCGGCGGTTTGCCTCGGAGCGCCTCGGCATTGAGTTGAGCCGCAGCAGTTGCCTGAACTGGATGCACCGCTTGGGATTTGCCTTCAAGCGGCCCAAGAAGCGGTTGCTCAAGGCTGATGAGGCCAAGCGGGAGGCTTTCGTGGCGGAGTACGCCGTCCTGAGGGAGGAGGCCCAACGGACTGAAGCCAGGATATTCTTTGCCGACGAGGCCCACTTCCGGGCGGACGCGGAACTGCGGGGCAAGTGGGTGCTGAAGGGCCAGCCTGCTTTGGTGGACTCGACCAGCCCGCGGTATGGGGAGAAGGCCAACTACTATTCGGCGGTGTGCCTGGAGACGGGTGAGGTGGAATGGATGGAACTGGAGGGCAACAGCAACAGCGGGACCTCGGTTGCCTTCCTGAAGCAACTGAGGGAAAAACATCCAGAGCCGATGCGGGTCATCTGGGACAACGCGCCGGCCCATCGTGGCGAGGCGGTGCGGGAATATCTGCGGACGCCCGGACTTGACCTGCGGTTGGTGAACCTGCCGGGGTACAGCCCGGACTTCAACTCCGATGAGGCGGTCTGGGGCTGGGCGAGAGAGGAGGCGACGGGCAATCTCTGCCTGGGCAGCAGGGCGGCGGTGCAGGAAAGGGTCGGCAACTTCCTGGCCGGGCTGGCCAGCCGGAGAGACGAGGTGAGGCGCCGCTGCCGGACGGTACTGCAGTCACGGGCCGAAGCACTGCTGCCGAATTCCCAGCACGATTCCTCGCCTCAGGCAAATGCAC
Organism: Dehalococcoidia bacterium; assembly: GCA_965262865.1. Lineage (GTDB taxonomy): Bacteria > Chloroflexota > Dehalococcoidia > Lucifugimonadales > UBA3495 > VXOI01. Next base: position 991,476 of record OZ253565.1, on the reverse strand, counting down.
ATCCCACCTTGGCTTTGGTTTAGGGCGTCATCATCCGCTGTAATCAACCGGAGCGCGGTAGCCAAGTCCTGAACTGTTATAGCCATATCTGTTGCCGTAGGGCTGGCCCTACGTCCTCGCCTTTTCGGATTACGCGCCCGCTCCTGATAATGTCGCCAGACGCAAACTCCATCGCCTCTATCCCTGCCAATCCTGACTTGGTTCAGTAATAGCTGCTGATTCCTGTTGCGGCCAAAGTTGATTCGCCCCTGTAACGCTGTTCGACTGCACACTCATCGTAAGAGCCGTAGACCAGTCTCCTGGCCATGACGCCGCGCCAGCCCTTCAGCCTGCGCTGCAGGGTCTGCAGCTGGGCGCCGCTGGACTGCCCTGGATGGGCTGACCGAAGCCGTGCCCGCAGATCCTTGGCGTTGGTGCCGGTGTCGGGATCCTTCTGAGGCCACAACAACACGTCGCACCACACGCCCTCGAGGGGGTCCTCCTGTTGCCTCATTGAGAAATGCTACCGAAACTTTAGCACCTGGGGTCCCGCCCCAACCAACGCTAATTCCGGAATTGCAGGGAGTTCCGGAATAGACTCATCGGCGGCAGCGTAGACCAGCTGCTTACAGTTCCTGGTCCAGGGCTCTCTAGTTTGCACGTGGCCCTTCCGGACGCTCTTGCAGACGTTCAGGGCGAACTCCGCCCTGGGAAATCCCCCGGCGGTCCTGATCACCGCCCCTCCCCGTCGCCACCCAGGGCTGAAGGTTTCCCGTGGACCCCCGTGGTGAGAAACTCCTGCACCTCCCGGCTGGGATGGAAGATGCCCCGGTACAGGACCGGAATGGTCAGGACCTGCAGTTCCTCTGCCAGTCGCTCCGCTTTGAAGAAGGCGTCGAATGTGTGGGAATCACGCATGCTGGAGAAGACCCACAGGGTTTCCCACTGGTCCATCTCGCCGCACTCGATGGAGTGGACCCCGTAGAGGTGCTCTCCGTAGACCGGCAAGCGCTCACGTCCCTCGCCGGTCAGCTTCCAGGCGTGGTGCCCTTTGACCATCGCCAGCCACGAATGGCTCTGGGGCAGCCCGCCCGACGTCGACCGAGCGTACACCTCGCCCACGTGGAGCAACACGCTGGCCTGTCCAGCTTCTCGGTGATGTCGACCTGGGTTCCGATGAACCTGTCCGGGTCCGGAACGATGCGGTCGTCGATTCCCACAGACGGCGACCCCGGCCAGTACTCGGTCAAGTCAGGAATTGATGGGGTAGAGGCGATGGAGTTTGGTTCTGGCATCTTGGATGCTGAAGCGCCAGTTGATGCGGGCTTGAGCTTCGTTTCGCTCCAGTTCTAGGGCGCGGACCTCCCGGCAGAGGGATTCCTCATCCGGGAGACGCTGCCTGAGGCAACTGCGGGAGAAAACGCTGAACTCGATTTCCGCCATATTCAGCCAACTGCCGTGCTTGGGCGTGTGGTGAAACTCCAGCCGCTTGGCGATGCGTCGGGCCTCGTCAGCTGAGAACGCCTCATAGAGCGACGCCTTGCGATGGGTGTTCAGATTGTCCAAGACCACTCGAACCACCGCGACATCCGGATAGGCCTCATCCACCAGCCAGCGCATCTGGTGGGCAAAGTCCTCCTTGGTGCGCCGCTGGGTTACCTCTACGTGCCGCCAGCCTGCCAGGGGTTCGCAGGCCAGGAACAGGTTGCGGGTGCCCTCCCGCCGGTACTCGTAGTCCTCACGTCTGGGGTGTCCGGGTACCGCCGGGATGGGCGGCCGGGCATCGGCCAGCATCTGAGTGGATGTCTCATCGAAGCGGACCACCGGCCTTTCGGGATTGTAGGGTTCGGCATACAGGTCCAGGACATCCTCCATATGGGCCACGAACTCTGCGCTCACCTTGGGAATGCACCACTGTTTCTTCTGCCGCGGCTTGAGGACGTTTTTTTCAGATGCAGCCGCACCGTCTCGTGGGACAGCGAGTCAACCACGCCCAGTTCAACCATCCGATCCGCCAGCAGGCGCAGGTTCCAGTGGTCATGGCCCTCGGGGGCCGGGCTGCAGGCCAGGGCGATCAGGTGGGCCTCGCCACGGTCGTCCAGCTTGCGGTACCGGTGGGGCTGGGTCCGGTCCCTGAGCGCCCCGTCCAACCCATCCTCGGCGAAACGCCGCTTGAGGCGAAACACCGTGCCCTCGGACACATCCAGGGACTGGGACACCCGAGACGCGGACCAGCCCTCGCCGGTCTTGAGCAAGATGCGGGCCCGGGTTACGACCCGGGCCGGACTCCTCCCTGCCCGGACCATGTGCTCCAGTTGGTCGCGTTCTTCCCGCGTCAACCGGACCGCAAATTTCTCTCTGACCACACCGCCACCTCACAACAACATATTCCTTAAATCAGAATATCATCGACATCCAAGTCGCTGAGCCTATCCATCAGACCAAAATTGACCGAGTACTAAACCAAAGCCAAGGTGGGATGTGCATTTGCCTGAGGCGAGGAATCGTGCTGGGAATTCGGCAGCAGTGCTTCGGCCCGTGACTGCAGTACCGTCCGGCAGCGGCGCCTCACCTCGTCTCTCCGGCTGGCCAGCCCGGCCAGGAAGTTGCCGACCCTTTCCTGCACCGCCGCCCTGCTGCCCAGGCAGAGATTGCCCGTCGCCTCCTCTCTCGCCCAGCCCCAGACCGCCTCATCGGAGTTGAAGTCCGGGCTGTACCCCGGCAGGTTCACCAACCGCAGGTCAAGTCCGGGCGTCCGCAGATATTCCCGCACCGCCTCGCCACGATGGGCCGGCGCGTTGTCCCAGATGACCCGCATCGGCTCTGGATGTTTTTCCCTCAGTTGCTTCAGGAAGGCAACCGAGGTCCCGCTGTTGCTGTTGCCCTCCAGTTCCATCCATTCCACCTCACCCGTCTCCAGGCACACCGCCGAATAGTAGTTGGCCTTCTCCCCATACCGCGGGCTGGTCGAGTCCACCAAAGCAGGCTGGCCCTTCAGCACCCACTTGCCCCGCAGTTCCGCGTCCGCCCGGAAGTGGGCCTCGTCGGCAAAGAATATCCTGGCTTCAGTCCGTTGGGCCTCCTCCCTCAGGACGGCGTACTCCGCCACGAAAGCCTCCCGCTTGGCCTCATCAGCCTTGAGCAACCGCTTCTTGGGCCGCTTGAAGGCAAATCCCAAGCGGTGCATCCAGTTCAGGCAACTGCTGCGGCTCAACTCAATGCCGAGGCGCTCCGAGGCAAACCGCCGCACCACCTTCCAATACCAGTTGGCCATACCGATGCCCGACGAAGCGGGAGGCTGTTGCACCGCCTCTTTCAATTCCTCCTGCTGCGCTTGGTCAAGGGCGGGGGGGAACCACCGGTCTGCTCGAATATCAGGGCTGCAGGCCCTCCCTCGCCGAAGGCCGACGCCCATCGGCCAATAGTGTGTGGGTCCCTTTCCAGAGTCTCCGCCGTGGCCGCTGCCGTCCAGCCCTGGGCCAGCAGCAGCACGGCGTACCACCTCTCCCGCTCCCTGGGCGTCGGCGCCAGGATCATCCGCTGTCGCAAGTCCTTGACTTCCATCCGCCACTGTTCCAGACACCGGTCTATCTCCCTCACGCCCATCACCAACCCCTCGTAACTCCCGAGACCAGCTAACCCAGTTCCTTCACAAATTTACCCTGTGCAACTGCGTATTTCACCTTGGCTTTAGTTTAGTAGGGGTTCGGGGGTATGGGGGGAGCGTCACTCATCCACTTGTGGGAAGACCAAGGCAGAAGTGCCATTGGTCCCGTCCCATCAGTTTCTTGGGGTATTGTGGTATATAATGAAAAGAGAAACACGAATCATAATACCTGAATGATTATTCATATACAGATTTTTGGAATATCGGTAGATGGGACTTACTGACATGCCGGGGTGGGACTTCATAACCAACCACGGCGGTGTGCTGGTGGCCGTGTTCCGGCAACCGAGGATCACCGCTAGGGAGATTTCGCAGCAACTGGGGATTACTGAAAGGACCGTGCTCAAGATCGTCTCCGACTTGGACGAAGCGGGGTATATAACCCGGTCCCGACAAGGGCGAATCAATACCTACTCGGTGAACCAGGACCGTCCCCTCCATGGACCGATATTGAAGGATATCGACGTGGGGGATTTGCTGAATATCCTCAAGTCCGGTTCCACGGAGAATGGAACGGAAAGCTAATTTCACGACGCTCCAAAATTATAGGAAGCTCACATAAGGATGGTAGGCCATGAAATTCATGTTCTGGAAAGCTTCAAAGTCCCTGGTGGTGACGAAGGTAGTCAACAGGTACTTGATCTCCGAGTTTGGTCTGGGGTCTGAATTACTGGCAAAACTCTGGATGTTGGAGAAGAACGGGAAATTTTCCAATCGAAAGGTGAGAATGGTCAGGGTCTTCGATCCTGAACTTGTTTCCACCGGTGAGGCGTCCACGCTGAAATACGACGACCTGAAGGAGACCGGAAACGAGAATGCTCTTCGATTTGAAGGGCGCTTCGAAAGGGACGGGTCGCTCTTCATGTCTGACCGGCGGCCAAAGGTGGGCAGTCCGGGCGCCGACTCCCGTTAGAAGCCGTCGGTACCTTGATTGTTGGGCACCCCTCCGGCGGGTCGACGGCTCCGGACCGCGTTGGTACCCATCTGTCCGGCTGACTTTTGCCGCTGTTCAGGGTAAATGTCCAGTCGAGTGGCCAGCAATACGCCGGCACCGATGCAACGCGGGAACACCCCCACAAGCAGGACAGGCCACAACCGCGAACCATCCACTAACAAGGTCTGGCCTGGCCGCTCGTCAGGGCCGAACCAAGCCCGGCCGGCGGGCAGAAAAATCAAGGAGAGACGGAATGACTGAGATGCAGATCTACCTGAACCTGAAACACTACTGGGAGACGGTGCCCCTGGAGGAAATCAAGCAGTCATTTCAGGATTGGTTCGACAGGGGAGCCTCGGAGGACTACGAGACGAGGATCAGTCACGGCTTCATGGACCAAGCCGACTTCACCGGCAGCGCGGGAAACGTGGCGGAATCGGACGAGAACGTATTTCTGAGCGCATCCCTGTACCGGCTACGCGGCAGCGGCAATGCCCCCAACGTGCTGGTGCGCGATAGAGATGACCCGTTCTGTGAGGTGATCGCGAAATTCCCCAGAGGCATAGGGGAGGGGGATACATGCGAGCGCCTGCAGCTCAATCGCCGTTGAGAACGAGATTCCTTGGCATCGTCCAACCAGGCGCCCACCACCGGGGGAAATCACGCCCCGGGCGTTTAGCTTTCGGTTTCAAGCGAGGGGGTAAAACTCTCGCACAATCCCCAAGACAACACTTCACTGAGGCATTCACCTAAGCCAGAATCCACCGAGGGACGGGTGCCAAGGGCGGCGGCAAGATGTACGTATACTGCAACCGCCATGCTAGGAGAGGTGCCCGGACTGCGGGGGCAGCAATGCACGGCAGTACCCCCCACTGCAGGACCGGCGTTGGTGGAGTCTCCCGTCACCAGGAAATTGGCTCGTGGACTTTGACCACCTCATCAAACTGCCAGAAATCAGCCCCACCCGCTGTGGCAGGATGACCACTCGCCCTGTACCCTGCCCCTTGCGGGCTGATTCCAACACCCACAGGGCCAGTGTGTTGATGACGGTCTTAGCGGCCACTGTCTGCTCCTTCTGGCGCCTGTGTGCGCCCTTTGTCTGCGCTGGTCTGTTTCAGTTGTTGGAGGCTTGTCCGAGGCTCTCACCTGGCTCACGCTCTTGGCTAGGCTTTACGCATAATTTAGAAAAAGAATAAAGACAGGGTAAGCTGGCCTGACCCCACTTTCCGAGAAAGGTCTGACCATGCTCACCCTGCCCGGCGCCATTGTAGCGGTTCTCGTTCCCTTCGCAACGCTGTTCACCAGCCCAACCTGGCGGAAAGCACAACTGCTGTTGGTTGGCGCGATCCTGACCCCGGGCCAACGCACCGTGGCGGCGGCGCTGCGGGTCATGGGCCGCAGTGATCACCGCGACTACGCCCGCTACCACGAGGTGCTCAATCGAGCGGTGTGGTCGTCCCGTGAGGTGGCCCGCGTCCTGCTGGTGATGTTGCTCCAGCACCTGGATGGTGGCGACAGCCCGTTGGTCTTCGGCATCGACGAGACACTGGAACGACGTCGTGGGGCCAAGATCAGGGCCAGGGCCATCTACCGCGACGCAGTGCGTTCCAGCCGTAACCAACTGGTCAAGGCCAGCGGGTTGCGCTGGATCTCCCTGATGTGGCTGGGCCAGGTGCCGTGGGCCGGACGCCATTGGGCGTTGCCGGTGCTCACGGTACTGGCGCCTTCGACGCGATACCACCAGCAACAGGGACGCCGCCACAAGAAGGTCACCGACTGGGCCAGACAGATGGTCATGCAGTTGCGTCGCTGGCTGCCCCAGCGCCCCCTGGTGCTGGTGGGCGACAACAGCTACGCTGTACTGGACCTGCTCCACTGCTGCCAGTCCCTCCGTGAACCCGTCACCCTCATTGCCAGATTGCGCTTGGACGCCGCCCTGTACGCACCGGCGCCAGCCCGTCAGCCGGGTCAGAATGGTCGTCCACCATTGAAAGGTCCGCGACGACCCCCGCTGAAAACACTTCTTGAGCAGGCCGACGTGACTTGGGACAGCTCCGAGGTGGCCTGGTACGACGGCACCACCCGCATCGTGGAACTCACCTCCCAAACCGCGGTGTGGTACCGCTCCAGCAAACCGCCCGTCACCATCCGCTGGGTGCTGATCCGAGACCCCCAGGGCGCCTTCGACCCTCAGGCCCTGCTCTGTACCGACCCGGCGGCAGACCCGATCCAGATCCTCCAGTGGTTTGTCCTGCGCTGGCAACTGGAGGTCACCTTTCAGGAGGTGCGGACCCATCTGGGCGTGGAAACCCAACGCCAGTGGTCCGACCTGGCCATCGCCCGTACCACGCCCGCCCTGCTGGGTCTCTTTTCCTGGACCACCCTGGCCGCCCACGCCTTGCAAAAACATCATCCCATCACTCAGCGTACCGCCGCCTGGTACGACAAGCCGTCGCCGACTTTCGTGGATGCCATCGCCCTGGTCCGACGCCACCTGTGGCTGGCGTCAGAAGGTTTCTCACTGTCGGTCGCTGACCCCGATACGCAGGAACTCCCCGTCGCTCTATACCACCGCCTCGTGGATTCCCTCGCCTACGCCGCTTGAAAATGCGCAAAGCCTAGCTTGGGCTGGAGAACCCCGCCGCTGCCGCGTGTCCGCCGCCGCCCAGCTCCCGGGCTATGTCGGCTACGTCCGAGCGGCCCCCTGAGCGCAGGCTGTACTTGGTGACTTCGTTGCCGTCCTGGTCGATGCTGTGGTGGAACACCGCCACGAACGGCGCTTGGGGATGGAGTTCCAGGAGCCGCTCGGCGGTCTCCGACGCGAGTTCGTCCGCCTCCACCGCCGGTACGGTGTAATTCCCTATCCGCACCTCGCAGGCGCTCTCCAGCAGCTCTTTGATCCTCCGGTTGTTCCGGTCGACCACGAGCTGCCCCTGCGTCCTGAGTTCATCAATCTCGAGCTTGGACCAGACCTCGAAGTCCATGGGCGCCGCCTCGATGGCCGCGTTCACGGCACGGGAGTCTGGCAGTTCCCAACGCCACAGGTCCCGGTCCTGGACGTAGGCCAGTAGCTCCGGCATGCGCTCGAAGGGTTTGAAGTAGCCCCAGGCGATGGCCGCGCCCGACCGATTCATGTCGAAGTAGCAGCCCGGCAGCTGGCCTTGGAGTTCCTCCATGGCGCTCTTGTGGTGGTCCAGCAGGGTGACCCTGCCTCCGTGGCGGTGCCAGAGCTTGGTCATCGTCTCCAGGTTGTAGGAGAAATCCAGTATGTAGACCATTCCCTCCGGGTCCATATCCGGGGGCCTCTGGCCGTGCTTGCTGGGTATGTAATGAACCGGGCTACCGTTCCCGGTTGTGTATCCCAGCGCTTGGAACGCTGCCCAGGCTGCCCCGAACCCGTCCGGGCACTGGTCGTGGTAGATGACGTACACGGGTCTAATAATTTCTCTTACTCCTGTTCCTCTTGAGTCTGGTCCTCTTTCCTGGCGAACCGGGCCAGTATCACCTTGGCCAGCCTGACCATGTCCCGGTCGCTGCCCTTGATAGCCGACGCCGGCGCTTACTGCAGCTCGTGCGCCGCGGGCATCATGGCCTAGGCCCTCGACCCCTTCTTCGGCGGCCGGCTGAAGAAGCTCCCCAGCCCAGAACCGCCCAACGCCTCCAGACCCTCCGCTCAACAACACCTTTTCCAATAATCGCGTCCACCATCTCCAGCACTCGGAACGGCAGCGCTCTGCTTAAAAACGCAGCCCTCCAGCGTTGCTTTCAGTATGCACAATGTTTGTACTTATCGCACATAATAAGAGATTTTCCGGGCACCCTGAAAAAGAGGTTCAGGAGGCCGCCATGACCGACAAGCGCCCGCCTCCGCTGCGACTGCCCAGTGCCTGCTACGCCGAGGGCTATGCCGCCGGAAAGGACAAGGCGTACTTCGAGGTGATCACCAGCTTCGACGGCCCACACCACGCCGAGGGCTGCGCCTCCCAGGCCTGCCATGTGAAGCGGGCCTGCCTGCAGAAGGTGAGGACACTGATGGCCAGGAGTTCGCAGTCTTTCATCGAGCTGTTGGAGGCCTGGGCGATGGAGGGCCATAACTGCTGAATCCGTGCTTGACCTCATCCAGGCGCCTGGATGAAGTGTCCACCGCACCGGCCGACGCCCTGGCGGAGGGCAGGAGTTGGTTGCCCGCCACCAAACGTGCCTACCTGTCCGACTGGAAGAGTTTCACCGCATAGTGCCGGGAGCACCGGTGCGTGGGCTTGGGCTTGAAGACGCCGACCCGGCCCCATACGCCCTCCATAGTATTAGGAATCCTCTGAGGAATCGAAGGTCAGGGGATCGCGCCCTCTTTCCGAAACACATTGGCCAGTTTTTCGACCCCCTCCCAGATTTCGGTCTCTGAGGGGAGGGCAAAGCATAGCCGGATGTAGTTGGCGGCGGCTTCCGGGTCAGCAGACCAGTCGGGGCCCGGATTGAACGCGACCCCCTGCCTGAGTGCCGGTGCGTTCAATGCACGGGAATCGACCCCCTCGGGAAGCTTGACCCACAGGTACATTCCGCCGCGGGGCACTTCGAAATCGATGGTCGGGCCAAACGACTCGCGGAGGGCGCTGGCGAGGACATCGCACTTGCGCTTCAGAGCCGCACGCATATCCAGGATGTGGTCCTCATAATGGTTGATGAAATAGTCGGCAACAATCATCTGGTCCAGGACACCGGTGCCAGCGTCGTTCTTTTGGGACAGCAAGCGGCTCATCACCTCCCACTGTGCCACGATGTAGCCTAGGCGAGTGCCGGGGCCAAGGGTCTTTGAGAAGGAGCCTATGTGCAGCACACGGTTGGAGTCGTCCAGAGACCGGATCGCGTTCTCGTATTCTCCCTCGAATATGAGGTCGGCGTAGCATTCGTCCTCAAAAATGGGGACTCCATACTCTTCGCTCAGTTCCAGCATCCGCCACCGCCGCTCCATGTTCATCACGGTGCCGGTGGGGTTCTGTAGTGTGGGGATCGTATAAATATACTTGGGGCGCACTCCCCTGGATCGCAGGTCCCCGAGCACCTCTGACAACTGATCCATGCGCATGCCGTCCTGGTCAACCTCGATCCCGATCATGTTGACCTTGCGACGCCTGATGTTGCCGAGGGCGCCGGAGAAGCTGAATGCTTCCACGATAACGGTATCGCCCTCTTCCAGCAGAATTTCATTGATCAACTCGATCGCCAGGCCTGATCCTGACGTGATGAGGACCTCGTCAACCGAGGTGTCGATGCCGCGGTGGGCCGCCAGTTTGTCAACTAGGAACTGGCGCAGCGGGGTAATACCCTGCGGACCGCCGTCAAAGTTGTACATTGAAATGTTTCTCGGGTCGCCTTGGAATACCCTCGTGGCGGACTCCGTGAATCCCTCCATAGGAACCATATCGGGATCGCTGTGGCCACCGATAAAGTTGTATTTGGGGTGGCCTTCCCATGGAGCTGGGGGAGGAGGCAGTTCCCTGTTGAAGAGCGATGAATAATCCAAGGCTTTCCTGGGCATGAGCTGATCCTCCAGATTTTGCAGAGAGTGCCCTTTGTCATTAAGTCCCAAGACGCTGGCATCCTAACACCGCGTGCCCTGAGTGTCGACGGCGACGCCGTCCGTAGAGACCATCAAAATCCTGAGGGTCCTGGGCGTCTTTACCCACGACCGAGTGGATGCGGTTGCGTAATGACGGATCACCGGCTCTAGGAATCCTCTGAACAGGGAGATATTGGCTCGGGTTGTGTATGACGGAACTGCGAAAGGGGTGAGAACTCCGGTCAGGGGCTGTTCGAGGCTTGATGCGACCCTGAGACCGGCGTTGCCCCGCAGTAATTGCGCACTACGCCGCCAGTTGACCCTCCGCCGTCAGCAGGTTACCCAGCCCGACCAGCAGCGCCAGCCGCTCCATGTTCTTCGCCAGCCCCCGGTAGCGAACCTTGCCGTAACCGAACAACCTCTTCAGCCTCAGGAATGGGTGCTCCACCTTGGCTCTCACCGACGCCTTCGCCTTATCCGTCAGCGCCTCCTCGCTCCCAGGCTCCAGCTTCCGGAGACTCCCGGGACGCATCGCCACCCGCCATTCCAGCTCCAGCCCCAGGTTCTCCTCCCTCTTTTGAACCCCCTTGATACCCGGCGGCGCCCCACACCACCGTCTCGCCCCCGTGCAGTAGGAGCCTGCGTAACGTCGTGAGGTTGGCCGCCGTCGCGCGCATGCTGTGGACTATGCCCGTGCTGGCATCCACCCCGATGTGCGCCTTCATTCCGAAGTACCACTGGTTGCCCTTCCTGGTCTGATGCATCTCCGGGTCCCGCTCCCCAGCCCGGTTCTTGGTGGAGGACGGGGCCAGGGTGATGGTGGCGTCCACGATGGTTCCCTCCCGCAGCTTCAGTCCCTGGGACTCCAGGTAGGCGCTGATATCATCCAGAAGACCCTGCCCCAGCTTGTGCTGCTCCAGGAGATGACGGAAATTGAGGATGGTGGTCTCGTCGGGCAGGGGGCCTGAGAGCTTCAGCCCCACGAACCGCCGCACCGGGTCGGACTCGTAAAGCAGGTCCTCCATGCCCGGGTCGCTCAGGTTGTAGAAGAGCTGGACGCAGTGGGTTCTCAGCATGACGGACAGCGGGTAGGGGTGGCGTCCCCGCCCAGGCTTGGGGTAGCAGGGGCGGATGCGGTCCTCCAGCATCTGCCAAGGAATCAGGCCGTCCATCCGTTCCAGGAACAGTTCCCGGCGGGTCTTGCGCTTCTTGCCCTGATATTCCAGGCCGGAAAAAGTTGGCTGGTCCATCTGCCTTCACTCCCTCAACAGGCACCAGCTGGTTCAGCCTAACTATGCCCCACCTCACCCGACTTGTTCAGAGGAATCTCAGCATCGAGCTGGGAGAGGGCAGGACCGCCTCTGGGGTGCGTCATGTCGGCGTAGACCGTGCTCAAGTCTGTGTTGTCTCAGGTGCCGCTGTCTGGAGCGGCGCCCTATCTATGACGTTAACGCGAAAGCAACTCAGTGCAGGCAAGGTCGGATATGGCGGCGTCGAAGCGTTCCAGTGAGTTGCGCAGATACGCGGAGGCACGTTGACCATCGAAATCGCAGTAGCCTCCCGTGACGATCCAAAAGACAAGGACTTCCAGCATAGAAAGCCGGTAATCGGACAGGCAATCTTCGAATGGGTAGCCGCTTACGCCGTTACTCACGAGGGAAGAGTGGTACGCGCGCAGCAGACCCATCTCCCTATGTCTTCGTTGCTGCGGGGGGAATGCCTCAGTGACGAATGCGGCAACATCGCAGACCCCCTTGCCGCGCGCGCAGAACTCCCAGTCGAAAACGACCAGCGGTCGCGCTAGGGCATTCGCAGGGAAGAAGCAATTGTCGAGGCGGTAATCTCCATGAATAATCGTTCGGGGAGGTTCCGTGAGTTTGGCCTTTATCCTTGGAATCTCAATGATCAGGCGGTCTCCCAGCAGCCGTAAACCTCGAGGCATTGCGTCCCCGGCCTTTTTTATGAGGGACTCCCAGGCACCGGCATATATCTCTTGGTAGACGCCGGTTTCGTCGTCCTTCAACGGCATCCAATCCAACCGGTCCAGCCGGGGGCTGTCCCACCAGGAGGCCTGGAATTCAGCCAGTTGGACGATCGAGCGCCGGGCATCGGCCAAGGAACATCCGGCCACGCTGTCGCCCTGGCGGGCGGCATTCACGTCCTCCAGCAGCAGAATGGTGTTCCCGGTCTCTGGGTCCAGTCCACAGTAGTAGCTGTGAGGGGTTTGCAGAGGACAGTTGTCTGCCACTTCCTGATAAAACCTTACCTCTCGCCGGTCCTGTCCCAGCCTGTCGGAGACCATCTTCAATGCCGGGTCTGCTGGGGGGAGCTTGACTATAATGGTACGCGGCAGGTCCAGGGGATCATTGTGGTAGCGGAGCCTCAGGCGAAACACCTGGTTCAGAAGCCCCTTCCCCTCGGCAACGGTCTCAGCAGAATATCCGGTTACGGAAGCGCTGCCGGAGGCATGCTTGCTATAAAGCGCCCCGGTCAACCAGGAGGGGGTAATCTCCATGAGGTTTTTAGGAACCGTCGAAGCGGTCATACCCCTCCCAATGGGAGACGCATCCGGTCCTGAAACAACGGGCCTTCCCATTCAGCCGGCCTTGCGCGCGAACAGGACGCAGTGTTCCATTGGCTTGGGGTCGGTAAAGTACATGACTCCCCCCAGCCTCTCTCCCTCCGCCGGAATTACGCTCAAGCCGTGGTTTGCCAGTACCCCCAGCACCTCGCTTTCGCTGTAGAGCTGGAAGGTCCTGTCCGCGCCGTAGTCCCTGTCGTAGACCGTTGCGATTCCCGTTCCGACCTTGAACATGAGTTGGAGCACGCCCCCGGCCCTGAGCAATCTGGCCAGCTCCGGGAGGGTTACCCCCAGGACTGTGTCCGGGGCGATGTGCTGGATGACCGCATTGCATAGAACGAAGTCGAAGGAGGCGTCCGGATGGCCAAGGGGCTTGCGGAGGTCAGCGACGGACACCCGCTGAGCGATCTCCGGGTGAAGCCTGCGTGCCTCTTCAACATTCTCATCTATGGAGTCAACCCCATAGATGTCGTAGCCCTTCTGCCAGTAGAAGAAGACGTCGCGGGCGCCTGCCCCGCAGCCGGCATCCAGCCCCCGGGAGCCGGCGGGGAACAACTCCTGGAGCCGGTCCATCAGGTCCGTATCGCCCTTGAGCCCCGGGTGTGAGGCCTTGAGATATATGGACTGAACGAAGCCGTGGCTCACTTCGGCATAGCGCTGCGCGTGACTCCTGTAGAAGCCCTCGGAAAAATCGGGGTTTTGACTCATCACTGAAACGTCCCTGTATAGACTGTGATTTTGGGGGACCCTGATATGCCAATGATCTGCCCCTGATGTGAGCCTGGGTATCTGAGCCGCAGGAAATAAAGCAGCCTGGATTATCTCTTCCGCTGCGATGCGGCCCCGGTGTCCGGCAAAGCCTTCGCGACCGCCGGGACGGCGGCGGTCCGGGTGCCCCTGTTTTTCGCACCCGCCGAGGGCAATTTTCAGCGGATCTAGAAACGCAGTTCCAACCGGGGTTGCAGCAAACGCTCCGGCACCTTGGTTTCACGCATGAACTGCACCAGCAGCCGGTGAAGTTCCCTGGCCTCGCCGGTGTTCGCTCCCATCACGTTCTTCACTTGGCTCGGATCGGCATTCAGATTGTACAACTCCGACAGACCACCCTGGGGGCTGTAGAGCAAACTCCATTCTGCCGCAGTTACAGTGGTGACCGGAGGATCTGAGAGGGTACGGAGCAGGCTGTCCACGGATTGGACCGGGTCGCCGGGATTGGCGAAGGGTATGCTGCTGACCACGTACTCCCGCCCCGGCAGGGAGTTGTCCCGCATCCCGGGCGCCAGAGACCGGCCCTGGACGAAGGCCGGAACCTCCAGCCCCAACAGGTCAAGCACGGTCGGCATCACATCCACCGCTGAACTCAGGCCTTTAAATACCCCCGGAACCACTCCGGGCGCCTGAATCAGAAGCGGGAGGTGGATGAGCTCCTCGAAGAGCGGAGAGTAGGTCCACTTCGATCCCGGATCGCCGTAGGGCCGGAGGCTTCCATCCGGGAGCCTGTCCGAGTTCATCTTGCCGAAGAGGCCGCCGTGCTCCCCGAAGTGGAAACCGTGGTCCGTGGTGAAGATGATGGCGGTCTTCTCCATCAGGCCCATGTTCTCGACGGACTTCATCAGGAAACCCAGCCAAGTGTCGACCATGGTGATCTCGCCGCAGTAGGTCGCGTGGCCCTTCCTGAGCCTCTCCTCGGTGTAGCCCGGTACGTCCTGCCAGTTCCCGTACACCGGCAACACCACCTCGCCATCGTATCCCGGCCAGTAGAGCTCGGTGTAGTAGGCCGGAGCGTCCCAGGGTTCATGGGGGTCCCAGGTGTCGATGTATAGGAAAAAGTCCTCTTTGTAGTGATGTTCCAGCCACTCAATGGCGGTCTTGAAGGTTCGAGGGGCATTGCGGTCCCCTTCGTTTTGCCACGCCTCTCGGACATCCAGGGCCTCGTTGTGATAGCCGGGCTGGGGAATCAGCGACCACATGGTATCCTGTCCCGGGTTCATGAAGAATGACTGGAACCCCCGGTCGTAGTTCATCCCGTTCCTCAGATAGTAGGGGGTGTCCACCGACGCCGCCGTGTGCAGGCCGTGCTCAGCCAGCATCTCCGCCAGGGTGGTCACTCCCGCAGGCAGGGGCTCCCATCCCATGAATGACATCGTCCAGCGGCCCGTGAGGTGGTCTGCCCGGGTGGGCATGGTCGGGAATCCGGCGGCGTAGTGTCCGTCGAACCTGATGGACCTGGCCGCCAGCGCATCCAGGGAAGGCGTTCGAATCGTCGGATTGCCGTATGCGCCCATGTGGTCCCTGCGAAAGGTGTCGGCCACTATCCAGATGACATTCATCTTCGCTGCTCCCATGACCTGCTCGCGGCGGATACACTGCTGGTTGATCCGACATCCTGGCTCTCATTTCGTTGCATAAGACTCATGCGGCCTTTGGGCCGGATTGCGCAGGCACGCGGCCGATGTGGCGGAAATTCCCAACGCCTCTGCGCGAGGGGGATTGGACGTTCGGTTACGTGTGAGTGGGCCTGTTGCCTCATTGAGAAATGTTACCGAAACTTTAGCACCTGGGGTCCCGCCCCACGCCTGCAGCAGGTGAATGTCCCGGGCTCCCGCTCCGCAACCTGCGTTCGGACCACCATTCCGCCCGCGCCAACTCGACAACTCGATTGAGCAGGTCCATGTCCCCTGTCAATGCAGGGTGAGAGGAACCGGTATACACCGAGTGGGTGAACTCGTGGGAAAGCTGGGAATATCGCCGGGCGTGTTCACTTTAGAAGTCGAGTGAGTCGAATTGCATATGGAGACCCTTGAAGACGTCGGATTACGTTAATCTTAATATGGATTTACAATGTATATTAGTCTCCATATTTTGTACACTAAGCTATTATCCTTTAATAATATAGAATAAATGTCCGTGTCGCTTGATTGCGTTTGGGGATGGTTGAGATGGAGAAATGAAATCCGCAGAGAGTGGTTTACATCAGCTTTTCAAGGCTCAAGCGACGGCGACTCCGGACACTCCGGCAATAGCCTTCGGCGCCGAACAGATATCCTATGCACAACTGGACCAGGCGACGGATGCCTTGGGAGCCTACCTTCGACGTTGCGGCGTATTAACCGATGATCCGGTGGGCATATACATGGAAACCTGCCCGGAGTATATCGCCGCGACCATCGGAACACTGAAGGCCGGCGCGGCCTTCATGCCCGTGGCCCTGGATCTCCCCGATTCCCTTCTTGGCGCATTGGTGTCCGAGTCCCAACCCAAGGTGGTGATTACCAAGGCGAGGCACTTGCCGAGACTGAGTAGATTCACTGGGCCTCGTCTATTGGCCGTTGACTCCGACCAGTCCTGGATAGAGTTCGATCCCCCAAGCGACGAAATTCGCGTTGACACCGGCAATCTGGCCTTCCTCCCCTACACCTCAGGCACAACAGGACAGCCAAAAGGGGTGATGCAGACCAGCGGCGCCCTGATTTCATCCTACTTGGCCAGGTACAGGTTCAGTTCTTACAGTGTCGGGGACAGGGTCGCCTGCAACATCTTCTTTCCCTGGGAGTTCCTCCGTCCGCTGTTGAAGGGAGGAACGGTATATGTTATCCCCGATGATGCGGTGTTCGTGCCGCGCGCGCTAACCGGGTTCATAGCGAAACACCGGATTACCGAGGTGCTCTTCACTCCGTCCCTGCTGCAGGGGATCTTGAATTCGGCAAGCCCAGAACGATTGCGCGCCCGCCTGTCCTCACTGCGAGTGGTATGGCTGAACGGCGAGGTGGTGCCAACCAGCCTGCTGAAGCTGGCCCTGGACGTTCTGCCCAAGTCTGCGCGGGTGTTCAACACCTACAGCATCAGTGAAGCCCACGACGTTTGCTCCATTGAACTGACGGACTTGAGCCTGGGCGGCAGGGATGCCTGCCCCGTGGGTTACGCAATGGACGGGGTGACACTCCGAGTGCTTCCGGAAGGGCAGTCCGATCTGGCTTCCAGCGGGGCCGGTGAGCTCTTGATTGGCGGTCGCGGACTGGCCCGTGGCTATCTGAAGAGGCCCGACCTGGATTCCGAGAGGTTCGTCAGATGGAACGGCGAGAGGTATTACTCCACCGGCGACCTAGCCGAGGTTGATGCGCGGGGTATGACGACGATCATCGGCCGCAATGATTCGATGGTCAAGATCAGAGGCTACACCGTTTACCTGAGCGCCATTGAGGAGACCCTACGCAAGCACTGTGACGCGGCGGATGCAGCGGTGCTGGCCGAGAACGAGGATGAAGTCAACAAGCGGCTCGTGGCCTACGTCACCCGGGGACCACGGGCAGCGTGGAAGGTCGATGGGAAGAGCGGGACGAGCAGAGACCTGCGTGCTCAGCTGGAACGGCATCTGCCGCTCTACATGGTGCCCAGCCACTTCATGGAACTGGAGACGCTCCCGATAAATCAACAGACGGGCAAACTGGAGCGCAAAGCATTGCCCTCATTGCGAGAAAGGAGGGCTGAGGTGAAGCAGCGCACTCCGCTGTCCAAGCACGCAACCGCGGCCGAGCGTCGCAGGGTCTTGCGGGAGCTATGGAGCGAAGCCCTGGATGTCGACACTGAATCACTGGAAGATGATTGGAACTTCTTTGATCTCGGCGGCCACTCCCTGACGGGGCTGGGCCTCACTCTAGGGATCGAACAGCAGTTTGGGATTGAACTCAGGGGCACGGAGATTTACGAGTACCCCACAATAAGTGAGCTGGGCGCGTACTTGGAAAAAAGAGGGCCTAATATGGAATCTGGGATTTCGCTGGTCGAGGACTCGATACTGGATCCGGAGATTGCACCAGGAGGCGCCCCGAGAATTACGCGTATCAGCGAGGCGTCCTCGGTCCTTGTGACGGGAACAACCGGATTCCTTGGAGCCTTCTTACTCGACGAACTGGTGCGTGCCGCTGGACAGGATACCCGGTTCTACTGCCTGGTAAGGGACAGGGACTCAGGACAGGGCGAGTCCACCAACCGCGTCCTGGACACTCTGAGGTTTTACGGGCTGGCCGGCCATTCCGCGGGAGAACGGATTGTCCCGGTGGCTGGAGACCTCACCCAGCCCAGGATGGGACTGGACAATGACGATTACCGGCGGCTGGCGAAAGAGATCGACCTGATTTTCCATTGCGCCGCATCGGTCAACTACGCCTACCCTTATTCTGCGGCCAAGCCACACACCGTCGGAGGGACATTGGAGGTGCTCAAGTTCGCCTGCACCGATTTAACGAAGCCGATTCAGTTCATTTCATCCAACGGAATCTTCCCGGGAGGAGACGACTTCCCCTATTTGGAAAACAACGCCATAGACGGCTTTGTCGACAGGATGGAGGGGGGCTACAATCAGGCCAAATGGGTTGCGGAGCGGCTTGTCTGGTCGGCTGTTTCTCGAGGACTGCCGGTATGCGTTTTCCGCCCGGGCAACATTGGTCACCACAGTGGAACCGGTACGGCCAACCCGAATGACTTCCTGTCGTCGATAATCAAGGCCTGTGCACGTCTGGGGTGTGCCCCGTTGGCGCCGAAATGGTTCTTCGAAATGACCCCTGTCGACTTTCTGGTCAAAGCAATAACGAAAATTTCCGACGATCCCAGTCACCTGGGGAAGGTATACAACGTGGTTCAACAGGCCCCCGTACCCGCCGATCAAGTTTTTGCATATATGGAGAACCACGGATACGTGGGGGACCGCACTCAATTGGGGGACTGGAAATCAAGATTGGGAATGAAGGCCGACCGGGATGATGACATGGAGTTGAAAGTTCTGATCCGGTCCCTGGAATCAGTCGAGCCGTACCTGTCCGACACCAGCGTCTACGACATCAGCCGGTTCTCCGAAGCATTGTCGGAAATCGGTATGGAAATGCCAGCAGTCGACGTTGACTACGTGACCAGATTCTTAAGGAAGTGACCATCAAATTGAGTCTGCGGCCCCTTCGGCTTCCCGGACCGGCCCCCTTTGTCCCGCGTCAACCATATTTGCCGGTCCTGTTGCCTCAGCAGAGAATGTTGCCGAAATCCCAGCCCTTATTTTCCACCCCAACCAAGATTAAATCCACCTCCGCCGCTTACATTTGATCGCAGGTCCGCCACCATCGACTACGCCGGCTGGTCTGGCGTGCCCGCTGTGTCTGTTGTGGCCGAATCTAGGGCGGGCCTAACCCCGGGGTCGACAGTAACGCCCTGGGTACCGAATAGCTCCCAAGGTCTGAAGGACTCCACGAAATCCTTGGCTTCTTCGATAGATGGGAACCCCTTCCGGGAGCGGCTCGGGTCGTAGCTAAAAGTCTTCGCCGACGCGTCGATGCCCCGTTTGGTGTCTCGGAACCCTCCAAGCTCCTCTTCATGGCCGTCGTTTTCGTCACTGAGAATCAGGTTCTCTCCCCTTTTTACCTTTCGCCAATACACTCTCATGCAAAGTACTCCTCGACTTCGTTTTCTAGCTTGACGGTTTTGGGACCTTGATAGTCGCTACTTCTAAAATTTGCTCGCTTGGTCTGGGAGAGGTGTGTTCTCTCTCCAAGTATGGCAACTCCTCGGCGATGGTCAAGTTCCTTAAGTGGCGTGCCCTTTACAAGTTGGGCTGTTGCCTCAGCCGACTGGTGTCGAGGGTGACTAGCCTACGCCTGGCTCGCTTCCCCAGCGCCACCAGGAACATCACGCTTTTACCTTCCGTGGTCCAGATGTGGAGACCGCGGTCCGCACAACCGGTCTTCTGACCGCCGAACGTTAATGCCGGGCGACAGTCTAAGCTATCCACTATAAGTGACCGCTGCTATGGTGGAGGTATTCCACAACGGGTTGGTTTGGGCCAAGGATCCACGGGGCACTTCGAAAACTGAGCCAGGCAGGACCCTCTCGTAACAGCATCGGGCCGATTGATTGTTACCAGCGCCTTGACTGTATAACGGGCGCCGGATAGTCTCTGCATTAGACGCTGCTTTTCTGTGGACCACGAGACAAACCGGCGGGAGAATCCCATGAATTGGGCACCTGTCGTTTCTACCAGCAGAGCCTTCGTGTCCCTCCTCATGGCTGCGGCACTGGTCTGGAGTGGCATTGCCCTGACGGCAAGCCCCAGGACCGTTGATGCGGCTCTCGTTAATTCAAGTGATTCGGCCGCCGGGGTGATCAACTCGGAGGATGATGAGACCAAGGACGACGGGAACACCGCCTCAGAGAACGGAAGGGACACCTGGTCCTGTTCCTGCAAATAGCGGAGACCCGCCCCCCTATTTCGACGCCAGCGCCACCTACAGGGTGCTTACGAGATACGGCAGCTCGGCAGAGGTTGTACTGGCTGACTTCCTTGTCGAGGACATCACCGACGCCTCCTTCAGCCTGCACTCCTGTGATGATTTCCGTGCCGACTATTACGACTCGGCCACGGTCGAAAACGGGAAACTTGTTCTCGAACCCAACACCCTGGGTCATGTCCACGGTGCCAACACGGAAGCGGAGACCGTCTGCACAGTAACCGCGACCGACGATAACGGGAGCGAAAACCGCGAATTCAGTCTGTACATAGTTTCCGACTGGACACCTGCGGCCCTCCTGCCAGGAGCGCTCACCCTGTCGGAGGCACGGTCCAGCGAAATCGACATACAGATATCCCTCCCCAGCGCTTCCCTGGGCTACCTCAGGGTCGGTTGGAGAAAGTCCGGTGGCCAACCCAGCTTTGGTGTAGTGTCCGGAGCAACCGATGGAATGGTCCTCACCATTGCCGGACTAGAGGTGGAGACAGCCTACGAGGTTTGGGCATCCCTGATGACTACCCAGGCCTTTGATCTCTTTCGCGCTTCGAACACGGGGTCCCCGGGCACCCTCATCCAGGAGGGCAGTCCCGCCTCCAAGTGGATTTCCAATCTGTCCAGCGCTGGCCTTGGCAAGAGCCAGGCCCTATCGGTATCCACGCTTCCTGAACCTGCTCCCACTCCAGTGCCTTCGCCAACCCCCGATGCAACACTCGCACCGACGCCCCGTCCGACACCAGACGACGAGGACGACGAGGACGACGAGGACTACGGGATCGACACTCCTCTGACTGACAACGACGGGATCGACACTCCCCTGACCGACAACGACGGGATTGACACTCCCGATCCAGTAACGCCCACGCCGGCGACTCCGCTCACACCCACGCCGGCAACACCCACGCCGGCAACGCCCACGCCGGCAACGCCCACACCGGCAACGCCCACGCCGGCAACGCCCACACCGGCAACGCCCACGCCGGCAACGCCCACGCCGGCAACGCCCACGCCGGCAACGCCCACGCCGGCAACGCCCACGCCGGCAACGCCCACGCCGGCAACGCCCACGCCGGATACACCGCAGACGCCTGAGAGCGGCTCAGACGATTCAGGCAACAGTTAGCTGTGGTAACTGCAGCTACTGACATATCCATCCATCCCAGAATGGAATTCCCCGCCGACCGGCATTTGCCGGACCTGGCCGGACTGTTTGATGGCGGACGGGTCTGGCAGACATACCGCGGCGCATTCGGAGAACAGGAACTCGACCCCCACTGAATTCTGATCCAAGGGATCAGCCCCATAGACCAAGGTATGCCCAGGCTGGATATGTCTTTAGTGCGGGCTTCTGCTTTAGAAACCGCATCAGGTTGATGATGACGGCACCAGTTAAAGTTGATCTGACAACAACCCACGTTAAAATCGCCGGAGGGACGTTGCTATAGCCTGACGATACGGACCCCGCCGAATTTTGTGATGAGTAACAGGGCAATCGCGTCTTCAGGCCTGGAATCTCATTTTGCTGTGATTCGTCCCTTGCCAAATCTGCGCCCCATCTATAACATATGTTCTATGTATATAACGGCCAGCAAACATAACCTGCCTGACATCCCGGGGGGCCTGCTTTGAACCAGCGGCCAGCCCGGAATTGCCGGAATGACAGAATAATGGCGGAAATGAGCGGAAATGAGTGGAATCATAAAAAAAGAGCCCCTGTAAACCGGCAATGCCAGCTCCTCCGCCCCACCCTGCTTCGATGCTGAAATCAAGACGCGATTGCCCTGTGATGAGTAAGACAAGCATGGCAGTATCTCAGGTTTTATCCCATAAGACGGTGCCGTAAAGGTGGAAGCTGGAACAGGGAAGATGCTGCTGCCTCAGCCCTATGGATTCTCCAGCCTCCACGCATTTCGACTCAGTTGCTTTCGGAAACAATAGACAAACCGGCGGGAGAATCCCATGAATTGGGCACCTGTCGTTTCTACGGGCAGAGCCCTTGTAGGCCTTCTCATGGCTGCGGCATTGATCTGGAGCGGCGTTGCCCTGACGGCCAGCTTCACAGGCGTTGACGCATCTTCCGTTATTTCGGGTTCTTCGGTTGTTGACCTGATCACCTTGGAAAATGAGGAGATCAAGGGTGACGGGAACATCGCCGCAGAAAACGCAAGGGACACCCGCTCCTCTCCTCCTGAACCCGCTCCCGAACCTACTCCAGTCCCTGCTCCGACCCCCGAGGCAACACCCGCACCGACGCCCCGTCCTACACCAGACGACGATGACGATGACGATGACGACAACGACGGGATTGACACTCCCTTCACCAACACCGACTCAGACGACTCAGATAACAGCTAGCCGTGGTAACTGCAGCTACTGACATATCCATCCATCCCAGAATGGAATTCCCCGCCGACCGGCATTTGCCGGACCTGGCCGGGCTATTTGATGGCGGATGGGTCTGGCAGACATACCGCGACGCATTCGGGGAACAGGAACTCGACCCCCACGAAATCCAGATCATGGGCATCAGCCACACCCAGGGAAGGGAGGCCATCGTCACCTACGAGGTCGAATGGAATCTCGATGCGTATCTGCCCAATGAAAGGTTTACCCTCCACATGGAGCGCAGCAAGCCTCTTCGCATATCGCGCTTTCCCGACGATCCCCATCTTCCGGGACTGGGAGAAGCCTGTAGTCCTGAACCTGCGTTACGGCTCGTCAGCAAATACGTGATGGCGATTCCCCCCCGGCGCATGCGAGTCGATGTGGTCCGCTATCGTTCGGGGAGCCACGCGGTACTGAGGCATCAAATGGGGAAAGCGCGACTGTATGTCCGGGTGGTACGCCCGTCCGTTGTGGCATCCATTCTCAATTCAGCGGAACTGATAGGACAGTCGGCCTTTACGGTTCCAAGGTTGGCTGGCCTGTGGCGTGAAGGGGGAGTGCTGTGGCTGTCGGAAATTCCGGGCAGGAATATGCGAAGGCAGCTGCGAGCGGGTGAGCAACCGGATCCGGGGTTGATTCTTGACGGGTTGGAAAGTCTGTGGGCAGTTCCACTGCAAGGTTGCGACATACCGCCTTTCAACCTCCCGGGAGGATACCGGAGAGCGAAGGAAATTCTCAGCCACGCACTCGGAGAGGGTGACGAAGGGTGGTCTGCATACAGAGACTCCCTCGCGGTGCTGGACCCGTTCACCGATGCCTGGCAGCCCACGGTCGTCGCGCACAACGACTTCTACGACGACCAGATGGTAATCTTGCCGGACGGCAAGATCGCCCTCGTGGATTTTGAGGGAGCGGGGCCGGGCGACCCCATGCTGGACGTGGGGAACTTCCTGGCTCACCTGAAGTGGGCGTCCCAGTTTGGCCGAAGGAACAGCGGCCGCGGCGAATACTACGGCTCATTCCGGGAAGAAGCCCTCGGCCGCTTCGGCTGGAAAGAAAGCGAGCTAGACCTGCGCGAGGCCGTCTGCCTGTTCAGGATGTGCACCAACACGGTACGCCATCCTCAAGACGACTGGCGCGACAAGCTGGTTGCCAGCTTGTCCCTTGTAAAAGAGCTCCTAGTCTGACGTTTCAGCACTGGGTTTCGTGTGGCGGACCTACTGCAGCTCCGCCCTGATCGCTAGAAACCAGGCCGGAAAGTTCTCGTTGGGTAGAGACACTTGGGCAGTAAAGCCGGCGTGAGCAGAATCACGGGCCACAGTATTCCGAGGCGGACTGCAAATTGTACTCAGCGTTTCGGGCATTGCCAGTCGAATCCAAACGCTGTTGGAGACCCTACTCTCCCCTGCGAGGCAGGCAAAAGTGGTGGTGAACGGCTTCGACTATTCTTGGTCGGCATTGACGAAGGCTGGTTGGCGACGTGTCGACCGCCAGATGCACCTGCAGATGGAATATCCGGCCCTAAGGAGCCCCAGAATGGAGTCGTCGTATCCATCTCGGGAAGTGGCGACTGATGCAGTCAGCCAATGAAATGTCCACAGGCCCTAATCACCTCGGAAATTGACACCAATTCGGCCACAATTGCCTCTATACCGAATACCAAACACTATTATCCAAATCATCCCCTGTTGTAGGTTTAGGGTAGCGGTCCGGATCCGGCGATGTCGAATCTCCGATTTTAGCCCTCGAATTCGATATCACTACCTTGCAAGCCGGTGATTTGACGGTCGCCTGGCTTCAGGATGGGTGGATCGGCGTTCCCGAACACACCCGTAATCAGGCTTTCCGCTCGGTCCGATTACGACATTGTCAGGCCCGTTGGTGCTCACGCTACCTTGCCAGCGTGACGTGTCGGGGCGGAACCATAGTGGGTTATTGGGTGGAGGATAGGTTTTGAACGGTGGTGCAACGCTGGCAAAAGTGTCCAGATCGGTGGCTACGTTGTGGGTTGGTGTCATGGCCGGGTTTTTCTTCGCGTTTTCGGCTGTGGTCATGCCAGGTTTGTCTACTGCTGACCCTGCAATCGCTATGGAAGCAATGCAAGCGATAAATGCCTCTGTGCGCAATATTGCGTTCGCTGTCGGCTTTTTTGGTGCGCCGTTGGCATGTGTTGCCGCGATGGCGCATGCGGCTCATCAACGGGACTGGCCAGCAGGGTGGATGGTCTTGGTCGGTGGGAGCGTTTATATAATTGGTGCTTTTGGGGTCACTTTTCTTGTCAACGTGCCCTTGAACGAAACTTTGGCTTCATTGGACCCAGGATTGCCTGAGAATCGTTCCGAGATGCTCTCCTACATTGGCGAATGGTCGATATGGAACAACATCCGAACGGTCGCCAGCGTGATTGCCTTTGCGTTCATTCTTTGTAGCCTGGTCGTAAGCCAATCTGGAAGACGGCTGAATTCTTGACGCCGGATGCTCGGTGGTCCGGACGCGTTAGCTCCGTTCGCTCCCATATGGCGCGTCCATCCGCAATCCGTTATATAAGGCGGGACCGTCCGACACCCGGAGAATACACGCGATGCTGGGAATGCGACCTATCACCCCTGATGGGTTCGAGCCTTGGGCTCACGCCGAATCGCGTGCCCACAGCAATCGTCTGGCCGATGACCCCGACCAGTAACTTCCCCATTTCGACCTCGGTAGCTCCATAGCCGTTATCGACGGCAGCAACATTGGATACCGTACCGCCTAATTGCCCAAATGATGTCCAGCAGTGGGCGGGAATTTTACCCACCTACTCTGAGCATCTCGACGTCCTGGCGTGCTGCCCGTATACGTAGCAGGATCCACCGTTGGGCCGTGGGGGGCGGCTGTTTACATCATAAGATTGAATGCTAATGCAAGGGTTCCTGTTTATGTTCAGCTCGGCGGGCCTTACCATACCGTACTGCAGACTCTTCGCTGGGGGGTCCAATATCAGTGAGAAGGTCAAGCGCCCGGAAAAGCCTCCAAAGAATTCAGAAACGTCGGGGTGGAGGCGCGTCACCCTCGTTTGCTCCGGCTCTTTCCTGTCTGGGCCAAGAAATTTCTGTCGCGTACTGTGATGCACCCCGCGCACTTCATCGCCGAGGAGGAGGTCAAAGAAGCTCTTCACCCGGTCTTGTGACCTGTTACATACCGAGGTTCACGGGAATGTCACAATCAGAACCCATGCCAGCCTTGGATGGCGGCAGCCTGCCGGATCCACTCCGCCAACTGCTCCTCGTCGAGCGCATCCTCGTAGATATCGATCCAGCGCGAGTCCTTGTCCTTGCCTGAACCCGGCGGGACAGGTCGCAGCGACGCGCACTGGAAGAAAGTCACTTTCACGTAACGGGTGAAGACGTGGTAACTCAGGAACCAACCCTGTCCCTCGATGCCGTAGAAGGGCGAGTTCCACCTCACGGCCCTGCGCACTTCAGGCACGTCGCGCACGATGAGGTTATCGAGGCGGCGCCCAACATCGCTCTTCCAACCCGGCATGGCCGCTATGTATGCCTGCACTGGGGCGTCTCCGTCGGCCTTCGCGATCTGCGGGTTGCCACCTGAAAGGAGCACCACCTTGCTGTCAGCCTTCCCGGCAACCGGCCTCTTTGCCATTTCGGTAGACTTCCTGGTCCTCTCGGCGGCCATTGCCTTCGCTCCAATCTGCGCTTCGCGGGCCTGAGGTGGCTGAAATGCGACTTTCCGCTGAGAGGTCCAGTCATTTGCAGTCTGGCATCCGACCCCAGCCCTACCGAGCCTTCGGCTGGTCAGCATGAGGCTCGCTCTTCAATTCTAAAGTGTGTCAGACGACCCTGGAGCCCCTGCTCTTTGGAACTGGGTGCTTGGTATTATAGGCGACCGCCTCCAGCAGCAACGCCTTGAGAGCGACCTCGTCTATCTTGTCTCCCTTACGAATGTCTATCGCCCGCCACTTGTTCCCGCCTAATCCAGCATTGAAGAGATTGCCGGGATCGGGGATCTGGGCTCCGTGGAAGAACGTGACCTTCACCTTGTCCTTCAAGGCGTTGGCGTTGGCGTACATCCCCTCGTGCGACCAGACGGGAGTCCCCCTCCACTTCCATTCCTCGACCACCTCGGGGTCGACCTCGTGGATGAGCCTGCGGATTTCAGTCAGCGATTCAGCCCTCCAATCGCCGAGGTCCGCGATCATCTCGTCGATCTTCGTGGATGCGCTGAAATCGTCTGGCAAGTTGGTGGCCGCCTTGCGGGGTTCTGCAACGTTCCAAGAATTCTCGGGCGAGGACTCTTGGGGCGATTCGCCGGGATTCCCCACGCAAATGAACCACGATACGTACCCTGGGAATAGGAGCAGGGGCTAAAGAGGGTCATCGGCTGGGCCACTGGGCCACGCTATTTCCCGACACTTTATCTGGAGAGTGAAACCCAAATGCTGAATTACGTGCGCAACACGGAATACTCAGGGAGATGCAGTTCACTTCAATCCCGCCAGAACTGCGAGGGCGTGTATAGCGGTTTTAGTTCGAGTCCTGTCAGGTGGACGAGAGGGGCTATTCCGTCTTGCTGACCCAACCGGAGCCGGGCAGGGTTTAGCCGGACAGCGTTCACGCCGACGGCCCGGCCTCTAACGGCTACAGGCGCAATGAGCGCTGTTGTACCGGTCAACGGGAACCGGCAGGCCTGGGACGCTTGCCTACTGCGTCAAAATGGGAGATGGGCCGCGTGAATTCCGCTCCCCTCCCGGCCCGTCCCCGTATACCGTGCTTGGTGCTGTCCGAAAATGGCCGGGGGTTATAGAATAAGGAATAGAAGGACGCCTGTGAGAGGGAGTTCAAGGAGTGGCGGTACCAACCCGTCGGACTGCCGGGGAGCGGGCAGGGGTTGCCGCAAACTGCAAGATACAAAATGACCAGACCCCTCACCTTTGCCAAGACTGCCCAGGCCCTCAGCCCCTTCCTTTTCCCGGATTCTCCGGAGCGCGAACCCGACGACACGACCAGTTTGACCGCCTGGCCGCCAATGGCAACGCCTACCTGTAAACCGAGCACCTAAACCAAAGCCAAGGTGGGATGTGCATTTGCCTGAGGCGAGGAATCGTGCTGGGAATTCGGCAGCAGTGCTTCGGCCCGTGACTGCAGTACCGTCCGGCAGCGGCGCCTCACCTCGTCTCTCCGGCTGGCCAGCCCGGCCAGGAAGTTGCCGACCCTTTCCTGCACCGCCGCCCTGCTGCCCAGGCAGAGATTGCCCGTCGCCTCCTCTCTCGCCCAGCCCCAGACCGCCTCATCGGAGTTGAAGTCCGGGCTGTACCCCGGCAGGTTCACCAACCGCAGGTCAAGTCCGGGCGTCCGCAGATATTCCCGCACCGCCTCGCCACGATGGGCCGGCGCGTTGTCCCAGATGACCCGCATCGGCTCTGGATGTTTTTCCCTCAGTTGCTTCAGGAAGGCAACCGAGGTCCCGCTGTTGCTGTTGCCCTCCAGTTCCATCCATTCCACCTCACCCGTCTCCAGGCACACCGCCGAATAGTAGTTGGCCTTCTCCCCATACCGCGGGCTGGTCGAGTCCACCAAAGCAGGCTGGCCCTTCAGCACCCACTTGCCCCGCAGTTCCGCGTCCGCCCGGAAGTGGGCCTCGTCGGCAAAGAATATCCTGGCTTCAGTCCGTTGGGCCTCCTCCCTCAGGACGGCGTACTCCGCCACGAAAGCCTCCCGCTTGGCCTCATCAGCCTTGAGCAACCGCTTCTTGGGCCGCTTGAAGGCAAATCCCAAGCGGTGCATCCAGTTCAGGCAACTGCTGCGGCTCAACTCAATGCCGAGGCGCTCCGAGGCAAACCGCCGCACCACCTTCCAATACCAGTTGGCCATACCGATGCCCGACGAAGCGGGAGGCTGTTGCACCGCCTCTTTCAATTCCTCCTGCTGCGCTTGGTCAAGGGCGGGGGGGAACCACCGGTCTGCTCGAATATCAGGGCTGCAGGCCTTCCCTCGCCGAAGGCCGACGCCCATCGGCCAATAGTGTGTGGGTCCCTTTCCAGAGTCTCCGCCGTGGCCGCTGCCGTCCAGCCCTGGGCCAGCAGCAGCACGGCGTACCACCTCTCCCGCTCCCTGGGCGTCGGCGCCAGGATCATCCGCTGTCGCAAGTCCTTGACTTCCATCCGCCACTGTTCCAGACACCGGTCTATCTCCCTCACGCCCATCACCAACCCCTCGTAACTCCCGAGACCAGCTAACCCAGTTCCTTCACAAATTTACCCTGTGCAACTGCGTATTTCACCTTGGCTTTAGTTTAGGAAAGCCGGGGACTGCCCTGGTGGGAGGGGAGCATTACATCAGTCCCGTGCCCACCGGCGACATGACCGACCTGCGCTACCCAGACCTGCTGGTGGCCTTCGGCGTAGTCCCGGCGGCCTACAAGTTCAACAACGCCTACGTCATCTCGGAGTAGGGGAGGCCGCCGGACTTCGTGCTGGAAATCGCGTCCCGACGCACCGGCGGTGAGGGCAGCGGGCCGAAGCGGGAGGGCTACGCCGCGCTGGGTATCGGGGAATATTACCGCTTCGACGAAACGGGCCGGCATCACGGAACGCGGCTGTCCGGGGAGCGGCTCGTAGACGGCGAGCACGTAT
Source organism: Dehalococcoidia bacterium (assembly GCA_965262865.1). Taxonomy (GTDB): domain Bacteria; phylum Chloroflexota; class Dehalococcoidia; order Lucifugimonadales; family UBA3495; genus VXOI01. The sequence continues at coordinate 962,474 of OZ253565.1, read as the reverse complement.
CCATAGACATCGAGGAACTGCCGACGGGGGCTTGCAGTGATTACAGCGCGGCGCTGGGCCTGAACATCCGCTGGGAGGGGAGCGAGTTGTGCTTTTACGACCCGGCCACGGGGCGCCCTATAGCCACCCTGTCGGACGAGAACTCCCGCGCTAATGCCGAGCAGTAGGCTCGCGACGCTGCCGAAGCCCGCGTCCGCGAGTTGGAAGAACTGCCCGGCCACTGGAATGGCTGACAGCCCTGCCACGCAAGTGAGAATAGCCCTCGACCCAGAGATCCTGAACCCCAATCGGATTCGTGGGCCAAATCAGCCAATTGAGCCTGACCGATGTTTGATAGATGCGTTCAAATAGGGAGGGGGCATGGGACGATTCCGTCGTTCGGTCTTGCCACGACGATGATGCCGAAAACCCCAGCGCCTTCCCAACCTAAGCACCAAACCGGTTTGAGCCGTTACATTCCCCTGACAGCCTCCCCGCTTTTTCGGTGGAAAAAAGCAGAAAACGCCCTCTGATGCGTCATGCGCGAGTGTGATGATGTCGCCCAACGCGGATTGGTGATCAAGCAACTGTGGCACACCATACTCTACTCTGTTGACGGCGGCATCTCGGGGTCTTATGCACTATATGAGAGGCGGGTTTTCCGAGGCTATGCTGATTGGCGTCGCGGCGATGCTCATTGTTATTTCTCTCGTTGCATGCAGCAACGGCCCTCAGTCCCAGGGGACAGCGTTGCCTACCCCGTTTCTGCAACCGATGCCCACTGTAACGCCGACGCCTAACCCCACCGTTACTCCCGCCCCTGTACTACCCTCAACTCCCTCGCCGACGGAAGGGACTAGGGAGACTCCCACATCCGCACCCAAAGGAACTGCAACGCCTGGGGCGGGGATGTCAGCCGCAGAAGTGGATGCACTGATTTCGCCGTCCGTAGCCTTTATTCAGACAGCGGCTGGTTCGGGGAGCGGCTTCCTCATAGAAGGAGGATACATAGCCACTAACTACCATGTAGTCTGGCCCTCCCTGGAGGTCCGGGTTGTCTTTCCGGATGGGACCGAGTTGACGGATGTACCGGTCGTTGGGTGGGATCCAATGTCAGACTTGGCAATTTTGGGGCCAGTCATGGTTTCTGCCCAGCCGGTCAGACTCGTAGATGGGGAGAGCACTCCCGTTGGCTAGGCTTTACGCATAATTTAGAAAAAGAATAAAGACAGGGTAAGCTGGCCTGACCCCACTTTCCGAGAAAGGTCTGACCATGCTCACCCTGCCCGGCGCCATTGTAGCGGTTCTCGTTCCCTTCGCAACGCTGTTCACCAGCCCAACCTGGCGGAAAGCACAACTGCTGTTGGTTGGCGCGATCCTGACCCCGGGCCAACGCACCGTGGCGGCGGCGCTGCGGGTCATGGGCCGCAGTGATCACCGCGACTACGCCCGCTACCACGAGGTGCTCAATCGAGCGGTGTGGTCGTCCCGTGAGGTGGCCCGCGTCCTGCTGGTGATGTTGCTCCAGCACCTGGATGGTGGCGACAGCCCGTTGGTCTTCGGCATCGACGAGACACTGGAACGACGTCGTGGGGCCAAGATCAGGGCCAGGGCCATCTACCGCGACGCAGTGCGTTCCAGCCGTAACCAACTGGTCAAGGCCAGCGGGTTGCGCTGGATCTCCCTGATGTGGCTGGGCCAGGTGCCGTGGGCCGGACGCCATTGGGCGTTGCCGGTGCTCACGGTACTGGCGCCTTCGACGCGATACCACCAGCAACAGGGACGCCGCCACAAGAAGGTCACCGACTGGGCCAGACAGATGGTCATGCAGTTGCGTCGCTGGCTGCCCCAGCGCCCCCTGGTGCTGGTGGGCGACAACAGCTACGCTGTACTGGACCTGCTCCACTGCTGCCAGTCCCTCCGTGAACCCGTCACCCTCATTGCCAGATTGCGCTTGGACGCCGCCCTGTACGCACCGGCGCCAGCCCGTCAGCCGGGTCAGAATGGTCGTCCACCATTGAAAGGTCCGCGACGACCCCCGCTGAAAACACTTCTTGAGCAGGCCGACGTGACTTGGGACAGCTCCGAGGTGGCCTGGTACGACGGCACCACCCGCATCGTGGAACTCACCTCCCAAACCGCGGTGTGGTACCGCTCCAGCAAACCGCCCGTCACCATCCGCTGGGTGCTGATCCGAGACCCCCAGGGCGCCTTCGACCCTCAGGCCCTGCTCTGTACCGACCCGGCGGCAGACCCGATCCAGATCCTCCAGTGGTTTGTCCTGCGCTGGCAACTGGAGGTCACCTTTCAGGAGGTGCGGACCCATCTGGGCGTGGAAACCCAACGCCAGTGGTCCGACCTGGCCATCGCCCGTACCACGCCCGCCCTGCTGGGTCTCTTTTCCTGGACCACCCTGGCCGCCCACGCCTTGCAAAAACATCATCCCATCACTCAGCGTACCGCCGCCTGGTACGACAAGCCGTCGCCGACTTTCGTGGATGCCATCGCCCTGGTCCGACGCCACCTGTGGCTGGCGTCAGAAGGTTTCTCACTGTCGGTCGCTGACCCCGATACGCAGGAACTCCCCGTCGCTCTATACCACCGCCTCGTGGATTCCCTCGCCTACGCCGCTTGAAAATGCGCAAAGCCTAGGTTGGTAGCGAGTTGTTTATAATCGGCTACCCCGCTGAAGTAGACCAGTTTCCACAACCTACCATCTCTCGAGATATCCTTTCTAACCTGAGAGACTGGGAGAGATCGGGGATAACTTACCTACAGACCGACTCCGAGGTTGCAGGCGGCCAAAGTGGTGGCGTGCTTGTCAATTTGAGAGGCGAGGTCATCGGACTAACGACGTTCGCCAACATCGTGGGCAACTACACCTTGGCAGCATCCTCGACCGATTTTGGCCCAATCTTGCAGACACTCTCGCAGAGAGGATTCACATCCGAGTTGGGAGACCGCCGTCTGCCGGTGGGAGATGGCAGCTATGAGTTCGAGATAGAACTGCGCAACTTGTGGGACACCCGCGAGTTTGTATTTGAGGGGGCAGATGGAACGACGGCCGACATCGAAATCGAGGGCGATGGCGACGGAAAGTTCAGGGTGTTCGACTCATTTGGACTCGTCCTGGAAGTAGATGACGGCTACACCGGTGTCGAAAGCGCAGAGGCGGAATTAACCACCACCGGGCTCCATTTTCTCCAAGTAGAGATGGCAACGGGCGGCGAACCATCCAAGTTTCATGTAACCAGAAGCGTCAGGTTGAAGCCTCTGAACGACCCGGACGACGGACGGACCATCAAGGTAGGCGACACCATCGCTGCAAGCTTGGACCATCCTGGGGATTGGGACTGGTACTCAATTAACCTGGGAGAAGGGGACACGGTTAGAGTTTCTGCAGATTCCCTTAACGTGGACACCCTCTTGTATGTCGACTCCCCCGATTCCGACGACAACCAGACCGTCTCGGACGACGATTCCGGCGGGGGATTATTCGGCTTGAATTCTGAAATAGTCTACCGCGCACCCAAGACTAGAGAATATTTCATCGTCGTTACAGAGGCAACCGAGTTGAATAGTGGAGGCTACTACCTCTCAGTGGAATTTGCGCCGGGGGATGCTCCGCTGACAAGGACTTCCACACCCCACCTCAACCCGACGTCGGCTGAATCAGAAATATTGACCAATGATTTATATGATTGCATTACGACAAATGAAAGTGCCAGGCAGTCTCTTCTGCATGAGATATCAGAAGGCTTGCAAGAATCTGGTATGACCAGGGATGAAGCGCGGGCAGCTGCGGAGTCATACTTGGACGATAGAGAGCTGATTCTTTCCATTTTGAGATTAGGGATAGAAGCAGGTGCGGCATCTGAGTTCAGTGACGTCCTGTCCGAGCATTGCGAAGAGGTTGAACCCCAAAGCAGGCTCCCCACGCCAGCGCCCGGGCCGGGACCAACCGACACCTTCGGCCAGTATTTCCAGGGTCAGACCTTGCACGTCAGCGTGGTCGACCTGGAGCGCCTGCCGGAACTTCGCTACTCTACCATCGACCCCAACCAGGTGGTTCGACGATGGAGCCTGTTGCCCTCGGCGCCCGGCAATGAGCTGGTGCTGCTGCGGCTCAAGGTGGAGAACCACACCGCCGACGGCGCCACGATCAACATTGACAGCGACGCCGCCGAGTTGCGGGACCTCCACGGTGCCAGCTACCGGCCCGTCTCGGTATCCGGGACGGTGTGGCAGGACTTTCGTGGCGATCCAAAGGCCGTAGCCGTGATAGACCAGAGTCAGTGTTTCGCCGGCGTCGGCACCCTTATTGATGCGGGAACCACAGTACAGTGGCAAAGCGAAGCTAACTCTGATCATTACCTGGCTTCCGTGCATTTCTTGGATCGGTCAATCGCCATAGGTCCCGATGGCCGTGCCGAACTCGGCCCCGGAGCATCAATTTCGCATGCGTTCCCTGATCCCGGAACCTACCCGTTCATCTGTTTAGAGGTGGAAGACACGGGGGGATTTTCGGTAAGTGCGGAGCGGCTAGCGGAAATTCGTGTAATGCCTATCGGTGAACAGGAGGATGTAGCCGAGAAATCCGTACTGTTCTTGGAAGGGAGTTTTGAATTGCCGAAAGGCTACGGTTTGGACGGTTACATGGTCTTCGAGGCTCCTGCGGACAAAGAGTTTAAGGCTCTACAGTGGAAAGCCGGTGATTTCATCCTTGTCGTGTTCGATGCGCAAACTATCCAAAGGACGCACGCGCAAGATCCCGAAACCCTACAGGAATACGCGGTTCGCTTCGCCGGAGGCCCAGGCGCGATCTACGTTGGCGACATCAACCAGTTGGCCGGCCCTGCCCCCACGGTGGACCAGGGAGACTTCGACGGCAACGTGCCCCTGGGGGCGCTGGAGCGTCATCTCTGGATTTACGAGAGCCCCTTATACCAGGATCTGCTGGAGAAGGCCAGGCTCACCGATCCGATGCCCATGACCTACGACGGACCAACCATTACCATTCGGCACGCCTGCATCAACCGTTTACTGCTGCCCTGTCGGTTGATGGAAACCTATTTGGCGCCCAACCTGAAGGAGCGCACCAACGGGAAACTGGAATTTATTACCAGCTCTTTCCCCGAGTTTGGGTTGACCGGGCTGGGCACGCTGGCCCTGGTCACCGACGGAACCCTGGACTCGGCCACCATCGACGGTGGATACGCGGGCTTCCAAATGCCCCCCATCGAGATTCAGAACCTCTGGGGCATCTACTCTTCCCACGAGCAGGAGTTCGAGGCCGCCCAGGTCATCATCAAGGACATCGAAGAGCTGGTGCTGTCCGAGACCGGTGGCGTCGTAATGAACCACAACTGGTACGCCGGACACGACCGGTTCTTCTTCTGCCGGGAGAAGATCGACACGCTGGACGGGTTCGTGGGCAAGAAGACCTTTAGCCACAGCGCCGCTCTGTCCGACTGGGTCAACGGGATGGGCGCCCACGCAAATTTCCTAGCATTCGCCGAAGTCTACACGGCAATGGAGCGTGGCATCTTGGACTGCGGCGTAACGGGAGCGGATGCTGGATACGGTCTGCGCTTGTACGAAGTGACCGACTACATCATCGGCCCGCTGCTCAGCTTCCCGTCCAACAACAACGTGATCAACGGAGAGAAGTGGGCTTCCATCCCCGAAGACCTGCAGCAAATAATCATCGAAGAGGCCGCCAAATCGGAGTTGGAGGCCTTGCGGGTCGCAGCCATCCAGAACGAGATAGGGCTGATCAAGAACACCACCGAGCGTTGGGCGGGACAAGATGCAATGGAGTTTGTCCCCTTCTCGGATGAGATGAGCGACCGCAGTAACACGGCAGTGATGGAACACGTGGTGCAGGGTTGGGTCAACCGGATAGGCGACAACAGCCATCCCATTATCGCCGACACTTTCAACCGGAAGATCGGTCCTATCATCGGCCTGCGTATTGGACCCGATGGCTGGGTGGTCAGAGTTCCACCGCAAGCCCCCCACGAAGGGGTGACCATAGAACAAGAGCGAGAACCTACCGCTTCACCAGTATCCCAAACACTTCTCGCAAACCTGGCGAAACAGGCGGAAGAAGGCCTGGTAGAGTTGACCGCTTACCAAACTCAAAAAGGCTACCATCGAACGGGCACCGGTTTTATCTTTGAGACGGACGGGGGTACGGCTTTTGTAGTTACCTATGGGCCTTTCATTGAATTCGACGGCGAAATTGCGAGTCGAATCGAAGTCCGGGTGGGGAGGGCCTACGCTTACCAGGCCACGGTGGTGGGATTCGATCCCTACCAATACGTCGCTGTGTTGTCGATTTGCTGCGATGATAACTTCACGGCCCTAGAACTTGAAACCTCAGGGAGCCCACAGACAGGGACGCAAGCAATAGCAGTCGGCTATCCTGAATTTCCTGGTAGAGCTTCGTCGGACTGCGTGGTCCCTCCCTGTGCGATTGTTACGGCAGGAAAGATTCAATCCCCGGAATTGAACTGGCGAGGCATGTTCGCTCACGATGCACATCTGAGCTCTGACTACTTTGGGGGGCCTCTTCTCTCCACCGAAGGAAAAGTCTGGGGGGTTAATGTGGGAGTTTCCGGCCCCGAGGGCAGCCTCCACACTGTTCCGTACGAGCCAATAAACGAGTTGCTCTCTAAACAGACGGGAAAAGTCCAGACGCCAACTCCGACCGGCACGGCCGACTACGACACCGATAACGATGGCCTGATTGAAATATCCAACCTGGAGCAGCTGGACTCCATGCGGCATGACCTGGACGGCGACTGCGTGGCCGCCAACTCCGATTATGCCAGTGCGTTTCCAAATGCCCTTACCGGCATGGGCTGCCCATCGTCCGGCTGCTCTGGCTATGAACTAACCACCAACCTGGACTTCGATACCAACGGCAATGACATGCCCGATGCTGGCGACAGGTACTGGAACGACGGCGCAGGATGGGTTCCTCTTGGGGACAGAGATCGCGAGTTCTCCGCCATCTTTGACGGCAACGAGAATACAATTGCCAACTTGTACCTAGACGGAGTTATTGCTGATGTCGGGCTGTTCGGGCTTGCCGATTACAACAGCAAAATCAGGCATATCGGACTGACTTCGATTGACGTGTCTAACGCCTCCGACAGCAGCGCTGGCTCCGCGGGCAGTTTGGTTGGGCTGAACCAAGGTGAAGTTAACGCCAGCTATGCTACCGGCAGCGTGTTTGGCAGTGCGAATGTTGGCGGCTTGGTCGGGGCAAACGTTGGTGTAATCAGCGCCAGCTATGCTGAGGTCAGCGTGACTGGCGGAGGCCACCACAATTCCTATACTGGAGGCTTGGTCGGGCAGAATGCGCCCGGCGCCGTAATCTTCGCCAGTTATGCTACCGGAAGCGTGACCGCTCAAGGGGACTCCACCGGTGGCCTCGTCGGAGGCAGCAATGGTGATAGCGAAATCGTCGCTAGCTACGCCACCGGGAGCGTGTCTGGAGGAAATAGCGATACGGGCGGTTTGGTCGGGAAGAGCTGGTACACGACGATCGTCAACAGTTATGCCACCGGCAGAGTGTCCTCTTTACTTGGACAAGGCGGTGGCTTGGTTGGTGAAAAAACAGGCGGCGAAATCCGCGACAGTTACTGGAACATCCAAACCTCCGGTAAAGTGGGCAGCGCTGGCGGTGAGGGCAAGACCACCCTGGAACTACAGGCACCGACCAGCGAAATCGGGATATACGCGAACTGGCATGCGGACCGGTGGGATTTTGGCACCTCGAGGCAGTACCCTGCTCTGAAGTACGCCGGCTTGGACCTTTCTGCCCACGCCGTTAGCCTCTTTTGAGTAACCCGTGCGCGGCGTCAATTCCGACCCGCTCCGGTTATTCTTCAGGCTTGCTTTATGGAAGCCAGTTTGCCGGCGACGGTCTTTCCGCCCATCTAAACTAAAGCCAAAGTGAAATGCAAATGTCGCCAGGCTGCATTGCCGGTGGCCGCCCAGTTAGGGCCTATGGGGGATATGAGGTGATGTGGAGTTCTTTCGGTGGTCTTCAAGACCACCGAATTGCACATCCCACCTTGGTTTAGGCCCGACGCCTGGAGCGCTGTCAAGGGCGCCGACTTCGTGGCCCATATGGAGGATGTCCTGGATCTCTACGCCGAACCCTACAATCCCGAAAGGCCGGTGGTCTGCTTCGATGAGACATTCACCCAGATGCTGGCCGACGCCCGGCCACCCATCCCGGCGGCACCCGGACAGCCTAGGCGTGAGGACTACGAGTACCGGCGGGAGGGCACCCGCAACCTGTTCCTGTCCTGCGAACCCCTGGCCGGCTGGCGGCACGTAGAGGTAACGGAACGGCGCACCAAGGAGGACTTTGCCCACCAGATGCGCTGGCTGGTGGATGAGGCCTATCCGGATGTCGCGGTGGTTCGAGTGGTCCTGGACAATCTGAACACCCATCGCAAGGCGTCGCTCTACGAGGCGTTCCCAGCTGACGAGGCCCGGCGCATTGCCAAGCGGCTGGAGTTCCACCACATCCCCAAGCACGGCAGTTGGCTCAATATGGCGGAAATCGAGTTCAGCATCTTCTCCCGCAGTTGCCTCAGGCAGCGTCTCCCGGACGAGGAATCCCTCTGCCGGGAGGTCCGCGCCCTGGAAATAGAGCGAAACGAAGCTCAAGCCCGCATCAACTGGCGCTTCAGCATCCAGGACGCCAGAACCAAACTCCATTGCCTCTACCCCATCAATACCTGACTTGACCGAGTACTAAACTAAAGCCAAGGTGGGATGTACATTCAAGTGGCGATGGTGATTCAGCTGGGTTGCGCGGGTGAATCCCTTTCATCCGTACTTGGAGAATGACCCGGCTCCGTCGTTTGCCCCCCACCATCTGCGCATTTCACCTTGGCTTTGGTTTAGGTTTCGAGGGGCAGGTCAGTGGAGATCATCACCAGTGAGACCACCACCAGCCAATTGTGTGTACGTTCCGTAGCGGCGCCCCTAAGGGCCCGCGTTCGCAGCTGAATCACCCCTCTAGCACACAGAAGAACACTCCGTGGGCCATGGTTCAATACCGGCAGCGATTGGTGGCCGACAACACGGTGGCGATTGCTTCCTCCTGCACCCTCGTCAGGGCCGAGGAGCCGAAAGTTACCGCCGCGTTCAGGGGTTGGACTGTCTCCATCGCCTGCGGATTTATGGACATAATCCTGATAACCGGTGAGAGATCCAAGGCCTCTTCACGAATCCAGGACATCGAAATGTTCCTGCGTTTGATTGAGTTGCCAGAAAGTGCGGTTCTTCTCTCTGTTGCACAAAGGCAGTTGTACAACAGAGAAATGCGTGGCAGCCCTACGCCCGGCCGTACCAGTCGGGATGGACGGCCTGCAGGCCGAGCTGCGGCCAAGCGGCGGGGGCGCTGCACTTTTCCAGTCGCTCCTCCAGGGGCAGGGCGTCGTCCCAAAAGTGGGCGATGATGCGGCGCCCGTTCCAGTGGCTGGCATCATCCGATGCTATCCAGACCGCTGGCGACTGCATGGCCTCCGGCTGGATGAGCGCGTCAGTGGTGGCGCCCTCAGGGGGTATTACCATGTTGGTGGCAGTTGCACCGCCCGGTGTCAGCACGTTGGCGGTTACCCCAGTACCCTCAAGGTCCTGCGCCATGATGGCAACCAAGGCCTCGTGCCCCGCCTTCGACGGGCCATAGGGCGCGCCGCCCTTGCGCCACATGGTGTCCATGCTGGTCGTGACGCCGATTATTCGCCCGAACCCCTGGTCGACCATATGGGGGGTAACAGCGTGGGACATCAGGAACGGCCCGCTCAGGTTCACCGAGATCACCCTCAGCCAAGCATCGGGCTCGAGGGTCCAGAAGTCGTTCTGGCTTCCGGCGGCCCGTGCTCCGAACCCCCCGGTGCGGGCGTTAATGCCAGCGTTGTTTACCAGGATGTGCAGTCCGCCCATCTCGCTGATGGTCCGCTGCACCGCGTTTTCCACCGACTCAGGGCTTGTGACGTCGGCGACTATGGGCAGCACTGCGTCATCGCCGCCGATTTCGCGCAGGTCATTGGCCGACTGGTCAAGCCAGTCCTGGTTGACGTCCAGCATCGCCACCCGCGCTCCGGCACGCACGAGCCCGGTGGTGATGGAGCGGCCCATGCCGATGGGGCTGGCGGCGCCGGTTACTATGGCTACCCTGCCTTCCAGTGTATTGGATTGCGTGGTCATCTCTTATCCTCGATTTACCTTGACTAGAAAATTGCCAGTGGGTTTACCGGGGAACCGGTCGCGTTCTTGAAACGCAGCGGGGCCACGTTGAACATGAACTCGTAGCGCCCCAACCGTTCGCAGACGGCCGCCAGTTCCTCGCAATTGCCGGCGTCAATGAGCCACAGGCCCAGGCCGACGATTCCAACCTTGTGTACGGGCAGTCCGATGCCAGGGTACCCGCTGGGTTCGGCGTCCTGCGAGGCGTCACCGCCCACCAACGCCACGCCGCGCTCCTTGAGCCACGGCAGGGTCTCGGCATGCAAACCAGGGCGGCCGGCTGCGGGCGGACCCAGCTCCAGACGGCGCTTGTACCAGCCGAGGCGCAGTATCAGAGCGTCTCCCTCCTCTACTCGCACGCCCTGCGCTTCCTCAGCGGCCTCCAGGTCGTCGGTGTAGACGAACTCTCCGGCTTCCAGCCAGTCCTTGCCCTTGACCTTGGCGATGTCCAGCATTACCCCGCGGGTCACGATGCCGTTCTGGACCTTGTCGATATCGAGGCTGTTGGCCTTGGTTTCCGAGTTTACGTCAGAGGCTGGGTGTCCGTTGTACATCTTGCCGTTCCAGACCTGGTGGCAGAGGCTGTCCAGGTGGGTGATGGTCAGGCCGTGGAACGAGAACCCGATGAAATCGGAGGTCCCACCTGGCCCCTCATCAGGACAGCTGTCGCCCGCCCGGATCATATAGTGAAGCGGAGGGATTGATGTGACGTCCGGGGCCCCCTCCGGCACAATGAGGCGCGAGCAGGTGACGCTGATCCCTTCCTTGACCAACGCGGCGGCCTGCGCCCGCTTGGCGTCGGTGATGAGGTTCACTGTGCCCAGCTGGTCGTCGTCGCCCCAGCGCCCCCAGTTGCTGAGGGAGTCCATCCATTCGAGGACCTGTTGTTCCGTGGGTATCTGTCGGGTGGTCATTGGCAACCTCCATGAGATCGTCCGTGAGATCGTTGAGCTATTCGGCAATCTTAATACGCCAATTCGGACGGCCCGTCAAATGGAGAGGCAAGTCGTGCTGGGGGCTATCTCGCCTGGCTGGGAAGATGCCGCGGCGGCGTGGGGCACCGGGTGGGACTGCTCTGGCGGGATAGCCCGAGGAGGAGGGGGTAAAAGGTGGGATTCCAAGCGCCGATGGGACAGATTTTATTGTTTCACGTCCCATTCAGTTCCATTTTTCTCATTGTGAACCGTTGCGACTCCATTCCTGGTCTCGGTAGATATGACCGTGCGACACTCGGCAGGAAAATTTAGATTCCGTTCCAAACCGTCCCATGGTGTCCTGCTACGGCCTCCAAGCTTGGTCGCAGCGGGTGTGTCAACGCGACCACTCGCTGGAACAAAAGTCACTGTGATTAAAGTCATTTTGAGCCGAGTTGTCCGATTGTTCCGTCGATGTAGAGGATTTCGATGGTTCGGGAAACGGCGGCCTCCAACTGTGCCCTGGTCGGCTGCTCCATGCCCTGAGCGAGACGGTCGACGAGTCCCGACACCGATGTCCTTCCGTCGACCTGGGAAACCAGGGCGGCGACCAGTTCGCTGCATGGCATACCCTCGGGTTGGGACACCGCGCTGAGACTGTAACCCCAGACGAACTCTCCCACTGCGAGCACAGGCCTGCGGGCAACGCGAACGCCGTCGCCGAGCCTGGGGACTGCGTTCATGATCTGGTTGCGCTGGGGATCGGACCGCAGGCCGGCAATACGTTGGACTCGCTCCGCCCGGTCCCCCTCCACGGCGCGAACGCTGGCGACGAAGTCGGCGGGGGCTTCGCCCCGGTCCAGCACCACCCGCTCATAGCCTCGGGGCGGCTGACCGGCCACGGCCTGTATGAAGCTCTGACGAGGTGTGAACTCGTTCTCGCCCGTGATGCGCCGGGCTTCCCAGAAATATGAGTCCGACGTGAGGTTGCTGGCATAAAACAGCCGGGCCATCTCGCGGAACTGGTTGTATTCCTTGTAGTAAAGTTCCTGGTAGACCTCTCCTGCCGTGTCCCGCAGATGCTCATCACCGCCGTCGGCCGCCCTCAACGCGGTGGTGGCGTAGGCGGCTGCCATAACGCCCGACATCAGCGCCAGGTGCACTCCCGAAGAAAAAAGCGGGTCCACGAAACAGGCCGAGTCGCCCGTCATCACGAATCCGGGCCCGGTAGTCCGGTCCGAGGAATAAGACCAGTCGCGCAGCACGTTAGGCCCTGCCATCCATCGCGCATTGTGCAGCATCGCCTTGGTGTGGGGAGCCTGCTCCAGTTGCTGGTGGAGAAACTCACGCGCCCCCAGTCTCTGGATGCCCTCCTGCCCAGTGCGGTTGTCTACCACCGCGCCCACGCTGCTCCATCCAGTGTGCAGCGGAATGGTCCAGAGCCATCCGTGCTCGAAGGCCTCGATGAAAATGTTGTTCTCGTCCGGCGAAGGCAGCGGGTCACATCCTTCGAAGTAGGCGTACACGGCCAAGTTCTGGAAGAATGAGTCCCAATGTCGAGTCCCTGTCTGCTGGGCCAGCAGCGCCGCCTGTCCGCTGGCGTCGACCACGAACCGGGCCGTCAACTCTCGTTGTCCGCCAGTGTCCGAGACAAAGCGGAGCAGGGCGCCGGATTCTTTTTCGCCCCATTCCACGCTACTTACCCGGCATCCCTCCCGCACGTTTACGCCACGAGCCCGGGCGTTTTCCAGGAGAATGTGGTCGAAAGTGGGGCGCCAGACCTGGTAAGCGTGGGGGTACTGGACGCTGGTCTCCCGGAAGTGCCAGCTCCATGGCTTGGGGTCACGGCCCCAGACCATGGTCGCGCCGTACTTGGGCAGGAACCCGGCGGCTTGCACGGCTTCCATGGCGCCCAATTCCTCCAGCACCGGCATGGAGGCGGGCAGCAGCGACTCGCCCACGTGCTCGCGAGGGAATCGTTCCCGCTCCAGCAGCACCACGCGCCAGCCCTGGCGAGCCAGCATCGTCGCTGCCGCGCTTCCCGCCGGCCCCCCGCCAATGACAGCTACGTCCGCAGTCGGTTGCTGTACCATGATCGATTACTCTGGTTTGGATTCTGCAAGTAAGGGCGGGTTGTTCAACCCGCCCTGTAAGATCACTCTGGTAGAGCAGAGAATCCCTCTGCCGTGGGGTGTGGACAGCTAGTCGGCGCTGTGGCCTCCCTCCGCACTGGCGGTGGCGCCCATGTCCGACGTATCCTCGGGGAAAGGCTTTCCGGTGGCGGGATTGATCTCGAAGGAGCTGGGAAGTTCCAGTTCCTTGGCGATTTCCTTGACGGCAGGTATCACTTCTTCGCCCATCAGCCGCAGGCTGCGCATGGCGTCGTCGTGGGTCATGGCGCCGTCGCCGTCCCAGAAGAACACGCTGCCGGGGCGCAGGTATTCAAGCACGTGGCGGATCTTGGGAATCACCGTCTTGGGAGTGCCGCAGATGATGGTGTAGTCGGCGATCTGCTGCTCATAAGCGCGGCCCAAGACACCAGCTGCCCCGGCAGGGCCGCCCCGAGCCGCGGTGGCGCTGCCCTGAGTCGGGAGCACGCGGCGGCGGGAGGTCAGTCCCGGCAGGTTGACCAGCGCCGGGTTGGTCGTCCCTTCGTTGCCGGCCAGGAAGGGGTTGCTCGGACCCTGCACGAACTTGCGCCCGGCTTCCTCGGCCAGTTCCTCGGTCTCGTCGACGTGGACCTTCCAAAGGTACCCGAGGTTCTGCGGGCCGGACTGGTAGCCCAGCTCGGCGGCGGTGTCGTGGTAGAGCTGGAACGCCGCCTTGGTCGGTTCAAGCTCGGTGGACAGCATGATGTATGGTATTCGCTTTTCGGCGGCCCACATCAGCGAGTCGCGGCTGATCACGCCGGGCAGCCATACCTGCGGATGCGGCTTCTGGTAGGGCCGCACCCACGGGTTGACGTGTCTGTACTGGTAGTGCTTGCCCTCCCAGCGGAAGGGGCCCGGAGTGGTCCAGGCTTTCACGATAAACTCGTGCGCCTCCTGGAATCGCTCCCAGTTGTAGGGCGGCGGCGCGTTGTGGGCCACGCTCTCGCGACCGGTGCCGCGTACCCAGCCTGAGACCAGGCGGCCATGGGAAATCATGTCGATCATCGACAACTGTTCCACCAGCCACAACGGGTCGTCCCAGATCGGGATGATGTTGCCCAGCAGAACGATCTTGGCACGCTTGGTGATGCGGGCCAGTATCGATGCCTCCACGTTCATGGCGCCGCCCATGCAGAAGGGGGTGCCATGGTGCTCGTTGAGCATCAGCCCATCGAAGCCCATTTCCTCAGCGTAAAGCTTCTCGTCTAGGTAGCGATTGTAGAGATGAGCGCCCAGCTTCGGGTCGTATATTTCGTTGCTGACGGTCAAGTCCATAATTGGCTTGCCGGTGGCGCCGAAGTACCCGGAATCTGGATCCTGGTAAGGCCGCTCCGTGAAGTATCCGACGTGCATGGTCATCTCCTTTTCAACGGCTTTATCCGCTCAATCGGCAGCTCATTGCAGGATGGCTGAGTCGCGTGCCGGTGGCGGTGATTGCGGGCATTATAGCATCCGCGCCAATGTAGTGGCAGGCCGGAGCGAAGGGGCTTGTGGTGTTGGGCTTATCGGAATATGTCAGATAGCGGCAGGGAGAAGCCAGGAAGCAAATTCTCATCTGTGATGACGTCATCGCTCGTATATGTCAGAACGGTCCCGTCCGCCCGGTGAACCGCAATGATGCGGGTCGATGGATAGGCGACCCAGACACGTTGAGACCCGGCCGCCAGATATTCCCTAACTTTACGAGCGATCTCAGGAGCGGAATTCCAAGGCGAAACAACCTCGACTGCGATGTCAGGCGCCCCGGGGACGAATCCGCTTCCCTCATCCTCATTATCCGGCTGCCCAGTCAGAATCAAGGATACATCTGGGCCGCGAACCGTATCCGGGCTCGATCGCACCCTGTAGCCTACCTCGACCTCTGACCAGCCTTCGCCTCTACGGCGAGAATAAAGGTTGCAAGCACCGTCGATATTGCTTGCCGTTCTGCCGTGTCGTCTGAATACAGGTGCCATCTCAACCACCTCACCGTCCACCAGTTCGTATCTGCCGTCCTTGTGGCTGTAGAGGCGGTAAAATTCTTCAGCGGTCAGCAGCGTCTTTTGCCGGGCCATATTCCCTTCCCAATAAGAGGCTGTGGGCAGATCTGGTTACAAGCGACCGAAAAGGCTGGGATTAGTCCTGCGCCCAGCGGTGAGGGGCCGTAGCCAGCCGCCCCAACCCCAGCTCCTCGCATATCGCCTCATACTCGCCCCGGCGCACCCCGTGCCACCGAACATCTGCGGGAGACGCGCTGATGGGTACGTCCAGGCGGAGAGTGGCCAGCTCGCGATAAAGCAAGGCGCTATCGTATTCTTCCGACAGGACGCTCCGGAGCGCCGTTTCTCCACGGACCTGGATGTCCCAGGGCCCGATGGTGGGTATGTCCTCCAGTCGCCCGTAGTAAGAAAGCACTGCGGCGGACGACTTGGCGCCCCAGCGGGGCAGCCCGGGTATGCCGTCGGCGGAGTCGCCCATTAGGGCCAGCAGGTCGGGTATCGACTCCGGAAGTACGCCGAACTTGGCCAACACCCCGTCCTCGTCAATGACCTCTCCCCTGCGACGGTCAAGGCAAATTATTCGCTCTCCCTCAACCAACTGGCTGAGGTCCTTGTCGGGCGAGCAAATGATGATGCGTTGAACGGAGGGCTCACCGCGCAGCTTGGCCACAGCCGTCGCTATGGCATCGTCGGCCTCATATTCAACCATCGGCCAGACACGGATGCCCATTGAGGCCACCACCTGTTCGGCAAAGGCGAATTGGTCGAGCAGGTCTGACGGGGTTCCTTCTCCGGTTTTGTAGCCCGGAAAAAGGTCGTTTCGAAAGGACCGAATGACACTGTCAAAAGCACAGGCGATGTGAGTGACCTCGTTTTCCCGTAACAGGCTGAGCAGGCTCTGTGCCAGGCCGCGGATCGCTCCAACCGGCTGCCCATCCGGAGACTCCAGCTTGGGCATGGCGAAGTAAGCACGAAACAGCTCGTAGGTACCGTCGATCAGGTAGACTTCCAATTACCTCACCCCAGTTCCTCTCCGTAGCTTAAGCTAATGGGGAATCGGGTTGCTGATATATCGGTTTCCTCGAAAAGATACCACAAAGGGGCGGGAATCACTCCCGCCCCTTTTTCTCGACGTTCATTCGACGTTCACTCGACGTTCACTCTATGAAGTGGACGAACCGTAATCTTGGTATTACGAGTGGTGTCAGGGGCAGCCCTTTAATATGTGGCTTGATGATGTAGCTATCGCCGTTGGAGTGCCACAGTGGCGCCCACGGTGCCTGTTCGACCAGCAACTGTTCGGCCTCATGGTAAAGAGCGAACCGTGCGTCCTGGTCCCGTTCCACCCTGGCCTTTTCCACTATGGCGTCCAGTTCGGGGCTACTGAATCCTGTGTGATTGTTGTCGCTTTCACTGTGGAACAGGATGTCGAGGAAATTCTCCGGGTCGAGATAATCGGCGACCCAGCTCAAGCCTCCGAAAATTTGGAATCGCCGTTTACGAAGGTCCTGCAGGTACGTGGCCCACTCGGTCTGTTGGATTTCAATCGAGATTCCCAGTTGTTCCTCCCACGTCGCGAGGATTGCCTCAGTCGTGGGGCTGATTGACGAACCGAATGAACCAGGAACGGTCAGGATTATGATGGGGTATGTCGAAGTGTCACTGCCGTACTTTGATTCGGCGAGCAACTGCCGTGCCTTCTCCGGATCGTACTCGTATCCATCAAGATCGGGGTTGTAGGCCGGGAAGCCCGGCGGCAGGATACCGGCGGCCGGAGTTACTATGCCGTTCAGCAACACAGTGGACAGGGTTTCGCGGTCTATGGCGTAGTTCAGCGCCTGACGGACATTGACGTCGTCGAAGGGAGGCTCATTGGAATTCATGCCGATGTACGACACGTCAAAGTCTGGCGGGCCAAGGTGCAGGTCGTCCCGCAACGGATGACTTGGGTCCTGCAATGCCTCGATGAGGGAAAGACCGGCACGGCGCCAGTGAATCTCATCGTTCTCGTACATCAGCATCCCGTCGCCACCGGCAAGGTTGAACTCCACGGCGTCGAGATATGCAGGTCCCAGGTGGTAGTCTGCGAACCGCTCCAATCGCATGATTACGCCCGGCTCGTATTCGCCGAGCATGAACGGCCCGGTGCCGTTGGGTGACCGGATCCAGTCCCGCCCTGTCTCCACATTGTTCCTGTCGACCACGAAAGTCGTGGGGTACGTCAGCTTGGCCAGGATGTAGGGTTTGGGGGCATCCAGATCCAAACGAATCGTGGCATCGTCAACTACGCTGACGCCGGAGATTGATTCGGCTTGGCCGTTGAGCTTATCCGAGGCGCCGACGATATCTCCCAGGAAAGTGTCGGCTGCAGGTGCTTCGGTTGCAGGGTCGGCGGCCCGTTCGATGGAATATTTGAAATCAGCGGCGGTCACCATTCGTCCATCGTGGAACTTGGCGTCCGGGTTAAGGGTGAGGGTGTAACCCATACCGTCCGGGTCTATGGTCCACTCCTTGGCCAGATCCGAAACGATTTGCAAGTTCGGGTCGATGGTTAGCAACCCCCCGAACACCTCCAGTATATAGCGAGAGGATGTTGCGTCACCGGTCTGGTGAGGGTCCAGGGTGGGCGGATCGCTGCCGAGAACTCTCAGCACACCGCCTTCCACCGGGTTGCCTTGCGCCTCAGCAGGCGTGGGTTCTGGAGCCGTGGAGACCGTGGGAACTGCCGTCGGGACCGAAGGCGACGAGGCTGGGACCGGGGTATTGGTGGCCTGTGGATTGATCGAGGGCGTTTCCTGAGGGGCGGGCTCGGAGCCGCAGGCCGCCAGAACACCCATCAGCAGCAACGCTGCAAACAAAAAGATAAATCCTCATTTGTGTTCCTCCTGCGAAAACCATGGGGTCGCGAAAGCAAACCACTCTTGAGTAAGGAATGCGGTTAGACCGGGTCGCTCATTCGCTTCGCGTTATGGCTGTACCAATTCCGGATTCAGGCCCCAGGAAAACCGGATTCAGAATACCAGCGCCAATATAGTGTTGCCACTCATTGAGACTCCGTTTGTAAGCTATAATCCCGTGCGCATGGCCCGGTCCATTCAACTTCCGGGTTCAAGATGCGGATTCACACTCCATAACTACCATCAGGAGGCCCCCCTGTGAAAGAGATTTTGTTGGATTACTCGAAGCAGTGCGGCGGCGAGCCGGAGAAGGGCCACAATCGCTGGCATCCCGACATCCCGCCCGCGGTGCGCGCCGACCAGGGCGAGGAAGTGGTGATGCAGACCCGCAACGCTTTCGATGGACAGATTACGCCCAACACCCAGGCACCGGATTTATTGCAGACCGATCTGGGCCTGGTTCATCCCCTCACCGGACCCGTCTACGTCAACGGCGCGGAGCCAGGCGACCTGCTTGAGGTCAATATAATTAATATCGAGCCGGCGTCGTGGGGATTTACGACCATTTTGCCGGGCTTCGGATTTCTGAGAGATGTTTACACTGAACCCTTCATAGTGCATTGGGAGATGCGAGACGGCTTTGCCCAGTCCGAACAGCTCCCCGGAGTGCGGGTTCCCGAAGCGTCGTTCATGGGGACTATAGGGGTGGCGCCCTCAAGGGCCCTGCGGCAGGAAATACTGCTCCGGGAGGACGAGCTGCTGAGAAGAGGCGGCGCCGTAGTCGGTCCGACACCCCAGGGAGCGGTGCCAGCCGACGAGCCTTTCGCATCAGAAGGTCTGCGCACTATTCCACCCCGGGAGCACGGTGGCAACGTCGACATCAAGCAACTGACCGCCGGAACCCGTTTGATGCTGCCGGTATTCACCGACGGCGCACTGTTCTCGGCCGGCGACGCCCACTATGCCCAGGGTGACTCAGAATGCTGCGGCACGGCCATCGAGATGGACTGCACTTTGCACGTCAGCTTCACGGTGCGCAAGGGAGAATCAGCCAGCCGGGGCATCAATTTCCCATACTTCGAACGCGACGACTACTTTACCAGCCCCGAGATGGCCGCGCCGCGCCGTTTCATTGCCTCAACGGGCATGTGTATTGCCGACGGCCGCAACGAATCGGAGAACGGCACGCTGGCCTCCCGGCAGGCTCTGCTCAACATGATTCACTTGCTCATGGAGCGTGGTTGGAGCCGCGAGCAGGCCTACTGCATCTGCAGCGTCGCCGTCGACCTGAAGGTCAGCGAGGTGGTGGACGTCCCCAACTTCGTCGTTTCTGCGTTCCTGCCCTTGGATATTTTTACCGACTGACCGGCAGGCTCGAAATGCGTCCGCAGGTTCCAGCGGGTCCTGGATAATTCTATCCTCCGGGGTTTTGGCCGGTCGTCTTTAGGCTGATCTACCACTGATCGAGTCAACCTACCCGCCCTCTGGAGCATGGGGTATACTTGCGCCTGATTCACTACAGCATCTGAACGGAAAGGAGCGGATTCATGCAGTTTGGGCTTTTGTACGAAATGCAACGTCCCTATGATGACGAAATCGACTGGCACTCGCTCTACCAGGAGACCCTGGCGCAGTGCGAGCTGGCCGATCAGGTGGGCTTTGACAACCTGTGGTTTGTCGAGCACCATTTCCTCTACGGATTCTCCGGTTCGCCCTGCCCCGAGGTGATGTTCGGCGCTCTTTCACAGCGCACCAAGAACATTCGCATCGGCTTCGGCGTGTCTATTCTCCCCAACCATCATCCCGTTCGAATTGCCGAGCGAGCTGCGATGGTCGACCAGCTAACCAACGGGCGTGTTGAGTTCGGCACCGGCCGCTCCAACGCCTACGAGCAGCTCGGCCAGGGCATCGACCCCCGCGAGACCCGCGACCGCTGGGACGAGGCCATCAACATGATCCCCCAGATCTGGCAGACGTCGGGCGAGTTCTCTTGGGAGGGCAAGTTCTGGAACGTTCCGCCCCGCCGGGTCTTGCCCCAGCCCTACCAGAAGCCTCACCCCAGGATGTACCTGGCCTGCACTCAGACCGAGAGCTTCCGCCTCGCCGCCCAGAAGGGCATCGGCGTGCTGTCGTCGGCCTCCTACGCCGTGGACGTGCTGGCCGAACACGTCAAGGTGTATCGCGACGCCATCAAGGACGCCGACCCGGTGGGCGCCGAAATCAACGACTTCTGGGGCAATAACGTCCATTCCTTCTGCGCCAAGGATGACCAGGCGGCGAAGGAACTGTGCGCCGAGTCCATGAAGACCTTCTTTGGCCCGGACAAGCCCTACATCGCGGGCAGGATCAATGCCTACGAAGAACTGCTTGAGGCTTGGGGCGGTGTGCCGGATCACCTGCAGGCCGACTTCGGACGCTGGCTCCGCCAGTCCGATGAGCAACACCAGGCCCAGGCCACCGAGGCGGGCATATCCCTGGACAGCGGCCCCGGCGCCGCCCGTGCCGCTGTGGCCCAACTCGATGCCAACATCCTCGCCGACCGCGGTGTCATCATCGCCGGCGACCCGGAGAGCTGCATCAAGACCATCAAGACCTACGAGGACATCGGTGTCGACCAGGTCATGCTGATCATGCAGACCGAGACCATCCCACACGACAAGGTGATGGAATCAATCGAGTTGTACGGGAAAGAGGTCATCCCAGCCTTCCGCAACGGCGGCAACGGCAAATAAGACCGCAGCTTGAATCAGGACAGATTTGGCCCCCGCCAACCGCAGTTGACCGGGGGCCAAAACTTTTCATGACAGACAACATTCCCCAGTACAGCCAATTTTCACTGGAATTCTACCGGGAGCGTGCTTCCGAATACGCAGCGTTGCGACAGGTCTTCGCCAACCGGTCACACCCGGAATTTCGCGAGGACTGCGACCTGTATCTCCGCCTGGCGGAGTTGGCCTCCTCTGGCCCAGGATTGGATGCCGGATGCGGCGCCGGCGCACTGGAGATGTCGTATCTGGCCGAACTGGGATTCGACATGTTCGGCTTGGACGCGGTGGCGGAAAACATCGAGGTAGCACGCAGGCTCCGCCCGGAATGTGCCGATCGCCTGCAGGTAGCCGACATTCAGGTACCGTTGCCTTTTGATGACTCCAGCTTTGAGATTGTGCTGTGTAATGCCGTCATTCAACACATTCCGCACGACATAGTGTTTGCCGGCGTGCTGCCCGAGTTTGCCCGGGTGCTGAGGCCCGGTGGGGTGTTGCAATTGATGTTCAAGACGGGTCACAGGGTCGCGAATGCGGTAGACGGGGCCTATGGCACCGACGGGGTGGCCCGCAGTTTCGTTCTTTATGACGAACTGGAACTGCTGGAGGCCCTGGGAACACTTGGGCTGCGTCTAATAGAGGAGAAGTCCGACGGGAAGATGGGCGGCTTGCTCTATTTCGACGATAACAAGCCCATGCGCCACTGCGCCTTCTGGGCGAGGAAGGGCTGAAGGTAGGTCGGCCTTTTATCCATGATGATGATTGTGTGGGGCGATCTGGCGACCCGCTCCCGCTGTTTTGCGGCGGCTGTCCTCCATCCACCCATCGCGCCCGCAATGTGGCGACGCATGAGGAAAGGCGCTGGTGGCAGTGGCGAATGTGAGACGTGGGCTGATGATTGTAATGCCTGAGCCGTTACAGCTGTCCTAATCGCGAGGCGAGGATTGTTTTGTGCGGGATGTGCCGTAGGGCGCTGCCAAAAGGCTCTAAATTCTGCGCCTACTGTGGCTCGGCCCTCCCGTCAACCACAGATTCTGGGCATCGGCTGGGCGGCAAGCCGGCACTGGGTGCAATTTCCGCCGCCTTGTTCCTTTGCCTGCTGATCCTTCTGCTCCCCGGCATACCTGCTTTCATCTGCGGCCTGGTCGCGATTACTGGAACGGTCCTGTTTATCAACCGCTGGGCGCCGCAAATACTGAGAAGTTTTCTTGCTGAATTGGGATTCGCCGTGGTGGGAATGGGTCTGGCCATCTATGCGTCTGGTTGGTTCGTAGGTGAGGACTTTTACCACGCGGTGATGCAGATATTAAACTCGTTTTCGGACCCTGCTCGGCGTGAGTTCTGGCATGACCCTAGCATGCTGCCCACTGCGCAATATGGCCTCGCTATGGAGACGAAGTCGGACTTGGGTGAGGAGATTCTGCAGGTTCTGGGCGCGACATTCATTGTGATCGGGGCCTGTATCGTCAGCCTAGCCGCATTGGTCGCCCTGGTCAGACATTCACTCGGGAAATCCGAGTAAGCCGGTCATATTCGGAGAGGACTGCGGTAGGCATGTAGCCTGAACCCCTGATTCGTGCGTCCTGCCGGTGATCGAAAGGAGTCATCCGCCTTTCGCGCCCGCGATGTCGCGCCGGAGGAAGAGGGCGATTGCGGCGGCGGTGAGCACAGCGATGTAGACGGTGAGTATGATGAAGCCGTGAGCCATATCCGAGATGCCCCCGAAGGTGGCGATGCCGCCATCGTTATTTGGAGGGACGCTCTGCCAGGCACTGACGTTGGGTCCCAGCAAATAAGTGAAAATCCTTTCTGACCAGCTAAAATTAGAAATGATGGGGACAACGATAATGTTCTCGGCTATGTAATATCCCATTGAAAGGGCAATGCCAACTCCGTTGGAGGTTGTCAACACCACCAGGAACAGCGCCAGGGTGATGTACGGCAGGAACGCGTAAAGCATCCGGCCAAATAGGGCCAGCAGATTAACAGCCGAAATGTCTCCGTAGGTCTCGGTAGTTTCAGGGGCCGTGAGAACGGCCTCGGCGATAAAACCGCTGATTGTGACAGTTATGCACATGATGACCAGAATTCCGACCGTAACCAGAATCACAACGGCGATCTTTGATGCTAGTAACTGCCAGCGTCCGGCACCCTTGCTCAGTACCGGGCGCAGAGTGCCCCAGCCGTATTCTCCACCAATGACCACGGCTGCCAGAATCACCGCGACGAACGGGCCGAAAAAGGCGGAGAACCCCAGGCCGTTGGCGATGTTTTCCGACGTTGACTGATACGAGACGTCATCGCTCAGAGTGGCGACCAGCCAGAATAAAAGCTGGTCGATCACCAGCACGAAACCCAGCAGTATCCACGGCACCCAGCGGTGCCGGAGCTTGAACCACTCCCACCGCGTCAAAAGGGCCACCTGCATTGCCATCGTCATCAGGCCGTCCCTTCCGTAACGTCCAGGAAGTACTGCTCCAGCGAAATCTGCGCCGGGACCATCTCTGCAACATAGACGTCGTTTCGGCTGAGGGCCGCTGTGATCTCCCAGGAGCGGTCCGTTTCGATCCCGGCCACCAGATAGCCGTTGTCCGCGTTTACGCCATCCACCCAGGCCAGCGCGTTCAGGATATCCCAAGCCTTGGCATTGTCGGTGGTGCGCAGGCGAACCTGCGGACGCCCGCGCTCCTGCAACAGCTCGGCCACGTTTCCTTGGGCTATGAGCCGACCGTGCGACAGGATAGCCACGCTGTCGCATACCTGTTCCACTTCGTTCAGCAGGTGGCTGGAAAGGATGACGGTACGGTTTTCGCCAGCCAGACCACTGATCAGTTGCCGGACCTCCGCCATGCCCGCTGGGTCCATGCCGTTGGTCGGCTCGTCCAGCACCAGCAGTTCAGGGTCGCCGAGCAGGGTGTAGGCTAGCCCCAGACGTTGCTTCATTCCGAGGGAATAGGTCTGGAACTTGTCGCCCCCTCGACCGCCCAATCCCACTTGCTCCAGCAGGTAGTCCAGATCATCCTCGCCGCCGCGCCCTGAGATGCCCTGGAAGTAGGCCAGGTTGTTGCGCCCCGAGAGGTAGGGATAGAAGGTGGGCGATTCGATAAGGGCCCCGATGCGGTGCAGCTCGCGGTCCAGGCCGCCCCGTTCAGGTGGCGTTCCGAACAGGGCAAAGCTGCCCTCCGTGGGACGGACCAAGCCCAGCAGCATGCTCATCAGAGTGGTCTTGCCAGATCCGTTGGGCCCCAGCAGGCCGAAGATGCGTCCCCTCGGCACCTCCAGGGACAGTTCATCCACTGCCAGCACGTGACCGTATCGCTTGGTCAGGCCGTCAGTCTGGATAACGAGGTCGTTCATAAATCAATTCCTCATATCCAGTATAAGCGTCGGTAGGGGCATTACAAGGCAAGTTACATCATCGCTTCGCCGAGGGAGTATGAATCCCCGGGGGCGGGAATTACGGTGTGGGTGGCAGATTTCCTGCACCGATAACCAACCCATCATCACCCCGCTTCCGGGTGTGCACTCCAGGTCTCGAAGGGCTGACTGGACGCCTCTAGTGTGATGTCAATGACCGCGCCAGGCGCCAGGTCAACCGGGGTTGTCGGCCCCAGCTCGATGCCGTTGGACAGGTGAACTTCGACCCGTACCTGCGTCAGTGTGCTGCTGGTGGTGTTCTCGACGGAGCCGTTGAAGGTGTTGCTGTCTGCGTCATAGGAAATTATCAGCCGGGCACCGGCGCGAACTTCGTCGTAGGTCTCGTTCACGCCGTACTGCGTGCCGGATTCCTCTCCGGCTTCGCTTTCTCCTTCTAATTCGCCGCCGTCGCCATGCTCGCCCAATTCGGATTCGTTGCTGTGCTCGCCGGATTCCTTGTTGGATTCGCCTGATTCGGAGCCTTCAGATTCGGAGCCTTCAGAGTGTTCACCGCCGGACTCCCCGGCCCCCGAGCCATCGCCTCGCTCCGAGGTAACAGCCGGACCATTGCCGCCGCAGGCGGCCAGGACAAGCAGGGAAAAGATGCCCGCTATTGCGAGGGCCGTTGCCAAGTATTTCACCTATTTCTCCCTCATCAAGTCGCAAATCGGTATACTATACGCCTTGGCCCAGGCGCCGGATTCTCGCCGGGGCGGGCAGTCGACGAATTGAATAGCTACGGAGGCAGCGATGCAATTGGGAGCCATCTTTCCGCAGACCGAAATCGGCGCCGACCCGGCCGGAGTTCGAGACTTCGCCCAGGCCGCCGAGGACTTGGGCTATGAGCACCTGCTGGTGTTCGATCACGTGCTGGGAGCCGATGCCAGCAAGCGCGAATCGTGGGAGCGCCCATACAGCTCCGTCGATACATTCCACGAGCCCTTTGTTCTCTTCGGATACCTGGGTGCCATCACCCAGAAGCTGGAATTCGTGACCGGCGTTCTGATCCTGAGCCAGCGGCAGACAGCGCTGGTCGCCAAGCAGGCGGCCGAGGTAGACGTTCTGACCGGCGGTCGGCTGCGCCTGGGCATCGGCGTCGGGTGGAACGACGTTGAGTACGAAGGCCTGAATGAAGACTTCAGCAACCGCGGCCGCCGTTCCGCCGAGCAGATCGAGGTCATGCGCCAGCTGTGGACCCAGGACGTCGTGGACTTCCACGGCCGCTACCACAACATCACCCACGCCGGGATCAACCCCCGGCCGGCGAAGTCTATCCCCGTCTGGTTCGGCGGTGGGGCCCCGCAGGTGGTACGGCGCATCGGCCGCATGGGAGATGGCTGGTTCCCCCAGTTCCAGCCCGATGGCGAGGGTGCCGAGCGCATTGCCGAGATGCGTCAGATCGCTGTGAACGCGGGCCGCAACCCTGCGGACATTGGCATCGAGGGCCGGGTCGGCCTGGCCACCGACGACCAGGACAGCTGGGGCAAGCTGGCCGAGTCCTGGGCCGAAGTCGGCGCCACGCACCTTTCGGTAAACACCATGCGCGCTGGCATAAAGGGCCCCGACCAGCATATCGAGGCCATTCGTCGTTTCAAGGAAACTGTTTCGGGCTAGACAGATCGTCAATCTTGGCCCGGCGGATATGTGGATATACGCGGGCTAATAGATCGTCCAGACAATCGGCGTGGTCCGGCGCTTGCGTCGGACCACGCCGATTGACGATATACCAGTGATGCAATATACGTATGGAGTTCAGCCATTTGAGGGCTGCGGAGGTTCTGGGAAAACGATGATGCCAGCCGTCTCAATCCGGCTCAAGTAAACCGGATTTCCCGGATATTGGACGACTGGGAAGCCGCCACACGGCCCGAACAAATGGATTTGCCGGCCTATCGACTACATCTATTGACTGGCAATCGCCTGGGAACCCGGAGTATTCGGGTAAGCGCAAACTGGCGCATTACATTTCGTTTCTCTGAAGGGCAGGCTGTAGAAGTAGACTTTGTGGACTACCACTAGACTAAAGCCACGGTGGGATCTACATTTCTGAAATGACGAGGGCAGGTCAGCGCTGCCAAGCAAAGCTCTCCCGTCCGCACGTTGAAGTCAGTCCCACAGTCGCCAGGTACTCTTCAAATGCGCATCTCACCTTGGCTTTGGTTTAGGAGGATTTCTGACTGCCTCAAATCCGAGCCACCCGGGAGACACCGTTAAGGACTGCATGGAAGAAGCAGGACGAAGTAGGTTGGAGCGTCAGCTAAGGACTGCATGGAAGAAGTAGGTTGGAGCGTCAGCGAATTCGCTGACCGGTTGGGCGTGAGCAGTGGAACCGCCTCGCGTCTCCTGAACGGCCGTTGTGGAATGTCACCCGCCATGGCTCTGGCTTTGGAGCGCATAGGTTGGAGCAACGCTGACTTCCGGATGCGCCGACAGGCCAACTATGATCACGCCAAAACTCGCCGGGACTGGAAGCGGAGGCCCCTGTCGGAAATTAGCCTGCCGTTCTGGTTTCCTGAGAGCTATCTGAGGTGATGCGGGCGCGTTGACCCGCCACTACGTCGGCGGCAGCGCGCTGTTGCTGTCGACGCCGCCGATTGCGATTACTCCTGTGGCATTTACCCCGCCGATTGCCACCACTCCGATGGCATTCACGCCGCCTATCGCCACCAGCCCCATGGCGTTGATGCCGCCGATTGGCAACAGCCCCATGGCGTTGACGGGCGCGAAAGTCACCAACCCCATGGCGTTAAGGAGGCTGAGCGCAGCGATTCCGAAGGAGTTTTAGAAGCCTGCCGCGACAATGCCGATCGCGTTTTTGCCGACCGCGATGATGCCGACGTCGGCCCACCATAGGTGAGGATGTTGCGCTTTAGTGGTTTCTTCCAAGTTGGCTCCGGCCCAGCATATGGAGATTCCCGCAGCGCTACGCTCGGAGCAGGCGGGCCACCCTGTCCAGAATTCGGTTGCCGACCTCGTATTTGGTCAGCAGGGGCAGTTCGTCGACGTTCATATCGCGGTCGATGAGGGTGACGCGGTTGGTGTCGGTGCCGAAGCCACTGCCCTCGCTGGTGATGTCGTTGGCAGCGATTAGGTCGAGGGACTTGGAGGCAACTTTGGCCCGGGCGTTCTCGACCAGGTTCTCGCTCTCGGCTGCAAATCCAACCCGCACAAAATCCCCCTGGGCCGTTGCAAGGATGTCGACGGTCTTGGCCAGCGGAATGGTCAGGTCGCCGTCGGACTTCTTGATCTTCTGGTCGGCTGCGGACAGCGGGCGGTAATCGGCCACCGCGGCCGCCATGATGAGCGCGTCGGCTTCTTCAGTGCGGGCGAGCACTGCATCACACATCTGTTGCGCCGTGCTGACTGGGACCACCTCCACCAGTGGCGGGTTGGCCAGCCCCTTTGCGGCGGACACCAGAACCACTTTGGCCCCACGGTCGCGGGCTGCCTCGGCCACGGCGTAGCCCATCTTGCCCGATGAATGGTTGGTGATGACCCGCACCGGGTCAATGGGCTCTGCAGTGCCGCCGGCGCTGACGACGACGGTGCGACCCTTTAGGTCACCCTCGCGGCCCAGGGTGTAGGCGATGTAGCCCAGCAGTTCCGGCGTCTCAAGCAGGCGCCCCCAGCCGACCAGGCCGGAGGCCAGCCGCCCCTGCCCCGGCCCGGCGATGACCGCGCCTCGTTGCCGCAGGCGCGCCAGGTTCTCCTGGGTGGCCGGGTGCTCGAACATGTCGGCGTCCATGGCGGGAGCCACCATCAAAGGCGCCTTGGACGCTACCACGGTCGTGGTGAGAGGGTCGTCGGCCATGCCCATTGCCAGCTTGGCGATGGTGTGGACGGTGGCGGGCGCGACGACAATGACGTCCGCCTGCCGGGCCAGTTCCACGTGCTCTACGGCGTATTCGGAGCCGGCGTCGAAGGCGTCAGTGACCACGGGCCGGTGGGTGAGGCTGCGGAAGGCCAGCGGGGTCACGAACTGTGTCGCCCCGTGTGTCATGATCGTGTCCACCAGCGCGCCCGCCTGTGTGAGCTTGCTGGCCAGGTCGAGGGCCTTGTAGCAGGCAATGCTGCCAGTGACGCCCAGTACAACCCGCTTGCCGCTTAACACGCTGTACCCCCGTTCGCCTAATCAGGGTTCTTGTTCAGTTCGTAGATCTGCTGCAGGCCCACCAGGGTCAGGTTGGGGTTGATATGGTCAAATACACCGGTCTCGCGCGAGATCACGTTTGCCAGACCTCCCGTAGCAACGACGGTGGCAAAGCCGCCAAGTTCGCCCTTTATGCGGCCAACAAGTCCCTTGACCAGCTCGGCGTAGCCCAGCACCAGCCCGGCCTGCAATGCTGCCGTCGTGTTCTGGCCGATGGCCGACGGGGGAGGCGTCAGCTCGATTCTTCGCAGTTGCGAGGTATTGAGGAACAGGGCCTCGGCTGCCACGCTGATCCCCGGTGCGATGGCTCCTCCGAGGTACACACCCTCCGATGAGATCACGTCGAATACCGTCGCGGTGCCGAAGTCGACAATGATCGTCGGATAGCCGTAGAGGGTCTTGGCGGCAACGGCATCGGCGATGCGGTCCGCCCCCACGTCGCGGGGGTTGTCGTAGGCGATATCGAGCCCTGTACGGAGCGCGCCGGTTACCGTGAGCGGTGCCACTCCGAAGTAGGTGGATGCCACCTCCTCCAAGACGCCGGTCAGCGGGGGCACAACGCTGCACATGGACACCTCGGTGATGTCCTCTCGCTGCACGCCGTTGAGTTGCAACAGGCTGGTGAGCAGCAGTCCGTACTCGTCGGCGGACCGCCGGGAATCCGTGGCTGCCCTCATGGTGCAGACCAGCCCGGAATCCCCAAATACACCGATGGTGACCATGGTGTTGCCTATGTCCAGTGCCAGGAGCATGAACTATGTTCCAAACAGCGAGAATGTGAATCTAGGGTGCGAAATGCCGACAAATGATGCGACGATATCCCTCAGGATTCAGGCGAGGATTATATGCCACGGCCCAAAAGCACCGCAAACGAACCCGGCGCGCCCATTACGGACGTGGATTTCCTCGTATGGTGGGTGAATCGATGGGGCGGGCTGGGCCGTGGCGCGACATGCTGAGTCGCCGAGGGTAATCGGCCAAAATCCCCCGTGCATTTTCCGCGTCCCCAGCTCGACTTTACGCAAAATCCAGGAAAAGTAATGGATGACATCACCTTTGTGCGTAGCCACTGGTGGTTGGTGTCGGAGGGTTTTTCACTATCGACCGCCAACTCCGATGTACAGAAACTCCCCGCCACTCTGTACCATCGTATTGCAGATTCCCTCGCTTATGCCGCTTAAAATGCGTAAAGTCCAGCCCAGATGTCCCGGATTATGCTACCCCTCTCTTATTCCTGTTTCCTGTTGCATTTGCAGCATTCGTCCTGGTGCTCAAGCGATGGAACCGGTGCGCACGGCCGAACTCGCGATTACATGCCACCTCTACCATGCTATGGATCGGTGATGGGGCATGGCAAGCGGCTGGTGTCAGCGGACCGGATTCTTGAACCGGGTGGCCGAGCCAACTGTGCAGCGAACGGGTGTCGGCATTGACTGTCAAAGCACACGGTCCTCGATTCCTGCTTCCGTGGGAGTGACGAAACAGGACGGGCTGCGAAACGGCGCGAGGATGCAGGCGCAGAGGGATAGGCAGGAGCGGAGGGATAGAGGGAAGATGGAAGCGGCGGTGATTGACGAAGCGAAGGTAGGCAAACCAACTGAACCGGAGCGCTATCGTGCTAGCTGATGCGGGGCCGTGAGGTTCTCCGTTAATGTAAGTCATATAAGGGACGGGACGGGGGCTCCCGGTAGGAGCCGCGGACTAGCTGAGGAGAGGCCACACTCCAGGCATTTACGGAAGGCTTGGGAGGCGCGCAGGCATTCCGTAATTCAGATTCGGCGCACTCACCATCGGGTCGCCATGGAGTATAATCACCGGCAACGCGGCCCGTTAGGTCGCCCAGTCTAAAGAACCGATGGGATATTGCGGGAATGAGTAGCAAGTTTCTGGAACGCGTGGATGAAATCAGGGAGGGTTCTGCGCCCCGTTTGGGTTTTGGCGCGGCCCGCCCACCCAAGCTGCCCGGCCTGGCCCTGATTGTAACTGTCGACGGTGGCAAAGATGGGGCAGCATCTGCCGGAAAACTGGCTCCGGACGCTGTTGTGGTGTCCGGGTCCTCGGCGCCGCAGGCAAGTGAAATCGGGGAGGCAGCATCCGGCGTCTGGGGCGTCAGGGCCGACGGACTGACCGTTGCCGACGCTGCATCCTGGCGCGAGGCCGGAGCCGACGTGCTGGTGTTTTCTCTTTCAGGCACGGCCCTCGGAGCTGTGACCTCCAAGGACGCAGCGCGTGTGCTGGTGGTGGACTCCGGTGCGTCCCCGGAGGAACTGCGGGACATCAATCCATTGCCGGTTGACGCCGTGCTGGTATCGCTGCCCGGCGATCCGGCGGGTTGGACGCTGCAGGACCTGGCGGGCTTGGCCAGAGTCAGTAGCCGCGTCGGCAAGCGCCTTCTGGCCGAGATCTCCAGCGCCCCTGACGGCGATACGCTGGAGGCCCTGCGCAACGCGGGGGTGGCCGGCCTGGTCATCGGCCTGTCTGCGGGCGAAGAAACAATTACCGGCCTGAAGGAGTCGCTGCTGGAAATGCCGCGGCCAGGCGCAGACAGCCGCAACCGCTCCAATGCGATATTGCCGGGATCGGTGTATGCAGCGCGTCGCCCCGCTCCTGCTGAAGAAGATCCGGACGACGACGATTAGCGAGGGCAGCAATGACCGATCCCCAGCAACCCGAAGGTGAGCCCGAGCCGGAACACGGCGAGCACGAACACGCCCACGAGCCGCACGAGCACTACGGTGTGCTCCCGCCGGATGGAGTGGAGGATCTGACCGACAAGCTTACAGGTTTCATGAATGAGATCGAGCTTGGCGGCCTGTCAGACATTATTGGACAGGTGCTGGACGACTTCCTCGACCAGTGCGGCGGGATGCCGGAGGACCTGAAGGCTCGGGATGCCTTCGAGCAGATTTCGCGTGGGCAGCTTGCAGTCACCTTGGCCTTCCAGCTCGGACGGCTGGAGGGCCGCTCCCCACATTTGGTCGGCAACCTCGTTGCCCGGGCAGTCGAGTCCTTCGGTTTTTTGCCCGTCGATGAGTCGGATGAAATAACCGACGCGGATATGGAGAATCCCAAGGTTCAGGTGTATCCAAGGATGCGGCGCATGGAATACGTGGAGCCGCAAATCCTCCAGATCCAGGGACTTGGCGATGCCCCTCCCGTTGACGGCGGCGGGCCGCCGCCGGCTTAACGGAATCAGTCCGCCCGATCTCCGAAACTTCCTTCCAGATCAAAGATTTCCAACGGGGGATGACCGATGACTACCGCTGCACCCGCCTATGACCTGCTGCTCTCCGGCGGAACCCTGCTTGATCCGGCACAAGGCATCAACGATCGCCGGGACGTCGCGTTCAAGGATGGCTTGGTGGCCGCGGTGGCCGAACGCATAGACGCGGCCCAGGCCTCCGCCACGGTAGACGTGTCAGGCAAGCTGGTCACGCCTGGGCTGATCGACCTGCACGGTCATTTCTACCATGGCGGGAACCCCACTTCGGTCAACCCCGACGAGATCTGCCTTTCCTCAGGCACCACCACTGGCATAGACGCAGGCAGCGCCGGCTTTCTCAACTACCAGGCCATGCGCGACTACGTGTTTCCGGCGCACCGCACGCGGCTGCTCGCCTTCCTCCACGTCGGAGCCGTCGGGCTGGCGGTCAACCGGGTGCTGGGCGGCGGCCTGCACGATATGCGGGTGATCGACGTCGACGAGACCACCGAACACATTAAGCAGAACCCCGGGTTCTGCTTCGGCGTCAAGGTGCGAATGCACGTCAACGCCGTAGCCTACTGGAACGCCCACGAGGCCATGCGGGCGGCGCGGGCCGTGGCCGACAAGTCGGGTACCCGACTGATGGTGCACGTCAGCGGCACACCCATTCCGCTTCCCGATGTGCTGGAATTCCTGGGCCCTGGCGACATCTCTACCCACGCTTTCAACGGCCATCCTGAAAACATGCTCGACCGTAACCTGAAGATTCGGCCCGAGGTGAAGGCCGCCGTGGATCGCGGCGTCATCATGGATCTCGCCCATGCGGGCGTTCACTGCGACGTGGAGGTCACAAGAGCGGCGCTGCAACAGGGACTCGCGCCCCACACCATCAGCACCGACATCCACGTTCCGCCGCCCGAACGCAACGTCTACCAGATGAACGATCTCGTCAGCAAGATGCACGCAATGGGTATGCCGCTGGACGACGCTATTGCCGCTTCCACCAACACCCCCGCGCGTGTTCTGGGACTGCAGGACACCATCGGTTCGCTGGCGCCGGGAATGTGCGGAGACGCGGCCGTCTTCGACCAGCGGGAGGGCGCCTTTGTCTGGATGGACTCCGCAGGCAACCTGCAGCGTGGCTCCATGCGTCTGGACACGTTTGCCGCCGTCCGGGCCGGTCAGATGGCCTGGCGTGAGGGACACCTGGTCGAGATGGGCAACTGCTAGGGAATCCCGTACGGTTCCTGCAG
This sequence comes from Dehalococcoidia bacterium, assembly GCA_965262865.1. GTDB lineage: Bacteria > Chloroflexota > Dehalococcoidia > Lucifugimonadales > UBA3495 > VXOI01. The sequence continues at coordinate 929,487 of OZ253565.1, read as the reverse complement.
GGGTCAATCTTTCGCGACTGCCCTGGGCTGGCATCGGACCCGCGAGGTCGGGCCTGTGCGCGTCGCTAGTTGGGCGCGGCGCTTACTGTAATGGAAGGGTGTCCGGCCAGTTCGAACACGAAATCAATCTCCTCGCCCTCTGGAAACAATGAGCGCTCCACGGCCACCATCACCATCGGGGCGTAGAGATAAGCGAACTCCCGGCCCTGGGCGTCCTCTTCCAGGTACATCTGAACAAAGACTCGGTTGCCATGGCCATCGATGTCAGCTACGGACAGCGGGTCCCCTTTCACAGGACGCCACACATAGTAGGCAGCGAGCAGCGTTGACTTCTCAAAGTCAATCCTCCCCAGGGATGTGGGGGTGCCGCGGCTCACCTTGCCGACAAATCCGGCCTGGAAGCGGTCCAGCTCCTGCTGATTGGTTATGACAAAGGCCCGGAACTCCTTTGAAAGAGGGCCGAATTCCTGCAAATCCAGGGGCGAAATCCAGCCACTGTTGACGTACCGAAACTTCGGCTGCAGCCCAGTCCATGGAGACGGTGGTGCCCCCCAACTCTGTCCCACCGTGAGCAACACCGCCAGCAGGCCTGCCAGCAACAACACGGCCGAAGTCAGCCGGAGGGACGGCAGTGGCCGGGAGACGTTGGTGGCAACGGCGCTTGTGGTCGCCTGTTCTTCGAAAGATTCCATAAACCAGGGGCAATGATACCAAATGGCCACATGGGCAGGCCGTTAAAACCAGTGAGCATTTTCAGGACGTGAAAAAGCGGCCCCATTGAGGAGGCCGCCCGTTACTTGCAGTGTTTACCTTTGGCTGGAAACCTAGCCTGGGTTGTGCCGGGTCACCAGTTCGGCCACGCGGGAGTCGATGCTGCCGATCTCCACTCCGCCATCCAACCTGGCTACTCCCAGGTGAGCATCCCGCTGGATGTCCTCCCAGTCTTGCTCAAGCTCGTACTGGTCGCGAAGTTCGTCGAATAGAGCGTCTAATGAGTTTTTGTCAAACATAGCGGTCTGGAAACACCCTCCTCTAGAAAATGCCTTTGAAACCAAGTCCGCAACCTGATTAAGCCGGGTTGCTCTTTGTGTTCACTCCGGCGTCGCTTCCGTTACGGGACCAGGCTGCAGGGTCATCCCGGTACCATATCATCCCGGTACCATAGTCGAAGTGCTTGATAGTCTACCCAATCTGCTGCCCGCTGACAAGTATGCGAAATGCTTGCGCCAAGGCAATCGCATTTGGATATCCAGATGACATTTGCCGCTTGCCAAGCCCTTCGGCATTCGATATGATATGATCATGTGTTCTATAAATAATGCTCCATACCTGTGCCGACCTCACTGTGCCCCGGCTGGTGTCAGTCTGCAGCCGCAGAGGCAGGGCCCGCCCAAACGCCAGGAAAAGCAGGAATGGGACACAATGGGACCGAATTTGAAAATCCTCGTCCCACTTGCAGTGGCGCAGATAGGAAATAACGCGAAATAGCGGGCAAAATGGGAAAATCTGGGAAATTATGGGAACTCGTGGGGAAAATTCTGTCCCCTTTTCCCCGCTCAATCTCCTCATCCACTTCACGTCCGCCCGCCCCGGATAGCTGCACTCGATTCCCTGCGCAGACACCGATTCCATCCGGCCAAATGCCATAGCCCTGATGCTGGCTCTCTCCCCCTTTGGGCAGAAGCGCTAGGGGAGAGGAGTTCCTCCCCTGCGCTGCTGGTAGAGATAGAACAATCCGATGGCAGCGGGAATCGCGATGACGATGGCCGACATGGTGCCGACCACGACCCAGGGGCCCACGCCCAGGATTTCGTCCATTCGTTCCTTGAGCCAGTGAACCAGCTCAGGGTCCGCCGCGTCGCCCTGGTGGAGCAGAAGCGTACTAAAAATGTGGGCTGGATCAGGCATCTGTTACCCAGACCGTTTGAGTTGTCGGTTGCTGATACCGGGCCGAGTACTTGCGCTCCCGGATGCTGAACGCCGAGAGGGCTGCCAGCGCGAGCAGAGAGCCCACGATGGCGAAGGGCACAGTGTAGGAACCGGTAATGTCATATAGCCAGCCGGCCAGCGTTACGCTGGCGAATCCACCTATCTGGTGGAACATAAAGGTGATACCGGAGATGGTTCCCATGGCGCGCAGCCCGTATACCTCGACGGTGAGCGACGAGGTGAGCGGCAGCGTGGCGATCCACGAGAACCCGGCGACGCAGGCGAAAATCCAGAGTCCGGCGATGGACATCCCAGGAATAAAGGGGGTAACCAGCAACAGCAGATAGGCCAGTCCCCGCATACTGTAGACGAGGGTCAGCCAGTTCTTGGTGCCGCCAACTTTGTCGGACAAAAACCCCGCAGATGTGGCCCCCACGATGTTCAGGCCGCTCATCAATGCAAAAATCAGCGCCGCGGTGCCCCGGTCAACCCCACGATCCTCGGCGTAGGGGATGAAATGGATCGACAGGATGAATGTGGTTGCCCCACAAACAAAATAGGCCCCAGACATCTGCCAGAAGGGCCACGACCGCAGGGAGTCCCGCCACGACGCTGCCTCCAGCGGCCCCGGAGTGCGCTCCGGACGACGGGCGCTGGCCTCCTCTGACGGCTCATCATCGCCATCGGGACGCAGGTTCATCTGCGCCGGATTCTCGCGAATGAACAGCCAGGTCAGAGGCAGGGACAGCAGCACTACGGCGCCCAATCCGACCCAGGCGATACGCCAGCCGGCGGCGTCCACCAGGTAGACGGCGAAAGGCACCATCACCAGTCCGCCGATCGACAGCGCCGTGGAGTTGATGCCGATCACAGTGCCCCGCATTCTGACGAACCACCGGGACAGCAGCGCGGAAGTGTTGGTCAGGGACAGCCCACTCTGAGCCACTGAGGCCAGGATGCCGAACACGAAAACGAAGAACAGGAAGTTGAAAGTCCAGTACAGGGATATGGTTATCAGGCCCAGCGCCAGCACCGACGCCAGGATGAGCTTTCGACCACCGGTGCGGTCGAAAACCTGGCCCATAAAGGGCTGAATGAAACCGTTCAGCAGAATTCCCAGACCTGCCGCAAAGGAAATGGTGAGCCGGTTCCACTCGAACTCCTCGGTCATCGGCGTGATGAAGGCGCCGAACCCGTTCCGGGCCCCTACGGCGGCAAATCCCACAAACACCGCAGCCGCCACGACGTACCACCCGAAGTACACCGGACGCCGTGTGGGCTTATTTGCGCTCATATTTCTGCACCTTCCCCGAGCCTGAAGGCCGATTCCTGAAATCAGGTCATCATCATACCACCAGCCCGAACAGGGTGCGTCTCCCCGCGCGGACCCGGTGCGACCCGGTGCGACCCGGCGCGTCTCCCCGCGCGAACCCAGTGCGACCCGGTGCAACTCCCCGCGCGATTGACCGGGTAGACCGGTGGTCTCTACACTGGCCCCGGAACCGAGTTGGTTAACCGAGTTGGTTGAGAAGGTGACGGAAATGGGTTTCAAGTTGGTGATCTGCCCGCCCAACTACCAGGAACACTGGCCGGAGTTGCTCCGCCGGGAGATCCCCGATATTGACGTGCATCTCTGTCCCACCGTGGGCGAGGCCTTGGAGCTCATCGGAGACGCCGACGCCGCCTTCGGCGACATCGTGCCGGAACTGTTGGAGAGGGCTGAAAATCTCCGCTGGGTCGCCTGTCCGCAGGCCGGTCCCCGTGCCGGTTACTACACCCAGGAGCTTGTCGACAGCGGAGTGGTCGTTACCAATACCCGGGAAATCTACAACGACCACATCAGCGCCCATATCATGGCCTTCCTGCTGGCCTTTGCCCGAGGATTCCAGGTATACATTCCGCAGCAGGTGGAGGGCGTCTGGAGGCAGGGCTACCAGACCACCTACCTGCCAGAGGCGACGGCGGTGGTCGTAGGAGTGGGCGGAATCGGGGGCGAGACGGCCCGGCTCTGCTCCGAGTTCGGGATGACGGTGCTGGGCGTAGATCCCCGGCTGACAGAGCTGACCGCTGGCATGGCAGAACTGCACCGTCCCGAGGCTCTGATGGAGGTGCTGCCGCGCGCCGACTTTGTCTTGGTAACGGTACCGGAGACCCCCGAGACGCAGGGGATGTTCACGCGGGAACAGTTCCGGGCAATGAAAAACACGGCCTTTTTCATCAACATTGGGCGAGGCGCCACTGTGGTGCTGGATCACCTGGCGGAGGCGCTGCGGGCTGGCGAAATCGCTGGGGCAGGGCTTGACGTATTTCAAACCGAGCCGCTCCCGGCGGGGCATCCATTGTGGACGGCTCCGGGGGTGCTCATCACTCCCCACGTGGCGGGCGTTGGCCCCTACCTCGACGACCGGAGAACCGATCTGTTCGTCGACAACTGCAGGCGGTTCAACGACGGCCTTCCCCTGCGCAACGTCGTCGACAAGGCCAACTGGTTTTAGGCCGCTTCCAATCTGCCGGCGATGGGAGTTGGTCAATATTTCTTAATGCGCAGCCGCGCTATTGGCGCCAATAGCGCGCTGTAGTTTTGCTGGAATTACACAGATATCTGCGCTTTCTTCAGCGTGGTTGGGTTTGGACAAACGCACTGCCCCGCTAGTCCCGCAGGGCCGCTGCGTCCTGGGCGGCGCTTCTGCCGGCGAGGCGTCCGAAGACCATGCCTGCGGCGAGGCCGGAACCCCCTGGGTAGTTGTGGTAGAACAGGCCGCCCACCATCTCGCCGGCTGCGTACAGTCCCGGGATGGGCTCAAGACTGGTGTTGAGCACCCGTCCCCGGTTGTCGATGCGAACTCCGCCAAAGGTGAACGATATGCCGCAGGTAACGGCGTAGCCCAGGTAAGGAGGCGTGTCGATGGGCTGGGCCCAGTTGGTTTTGTTCGGCGACAGCCCCACGGTGCCGCGCCCGTCCTTTACGGTCGGGTTGTAGGGAATGTCGGTCTGGACAGCCGCGTTGTATTCCTTGATTTCCGCAGCGAGTCCGTCGGGGTCGATGTCGAGGCGCCTCGCCAGTTCCTCGATGGAGTCGGCCTGGGCCATCGTCACTTGCGGGATGTGGTACTCGTCGCGCAGCAGGTGCTTGACCTTGTCGTCGAAGATCTGGAAGGCCACGCCTTGCGGCTGGGTCAGCAGCGCTCTACCGTAGGTGACGTAGGTGTAATTCCGGAAATCCAATCCCTCGTCGAGGAACCTTTCTCCGTTGACGTTGACGATAAGCCCGAACGGGTAGGAGTGCTTCTGGAACAGCTCGGTGATGGTCCGGTCGCCGTAGGCCGGCGCGTTGAGGTCCCAGGCCACGGCGTGGCAGCTGCTCCAGTGGCCGTGGGGCATGGCTCCCGCGTCGAGCGCCATCCGGATGCCGTCCCCGGTGTTGTACGGGATGCCGCGTACCTTGACCAATTCCCAGCCCGGGCCCAGGTAGCGGCAGCGCATCTCGGCGTTGGCCTCGAATCCGCCGGCGGCCAGCACAACAGAACTGCCGTACAGGTCCTCTACGCCTTCCGGCCCGAGCACGCGCAGGCCGTTTACCCGGCCGGTCTGGTCGCGCAGCAGCTCGGTACCCTGAGTGGAATAACGCACATCGATGCCCTGGGCGCGGCAAACGTCGAACTGCTGGTCCGAGAGGCCTTTGCCGGCGCCCACGGCCTCCACCAGCAGGCCGCCCCAGAAGCGGAATTTGCCGGTCGTATCGTCCTTGAACGCCTGACGGCCGTAAGAAAGGACGAACCGGACGCCCTTGGAACGCATCCACTGCATGGTCGGGAGCGACTGGCTGACCAGTATTTGCGCGAGTTCGGGATCGCTGTGACCCTGGGTCACCCGCATCATGTCGTCGTAGAATTGGTCCTCGGAATAGCTGCCGACCTCTACCGATTCCACTTCCGTGGGCGACATGTCGGGGATGACCGTCTGAATGTCCTCCAGTCCGTTGAAGGCGAAGCGGATGATGCCCCCGGTGAAATAGGTGTTGCCGCCCCGGAAATACTCCGGAGCCTTCTCCACAACCATGACCGACTGGGAGGTCTCCCTGGCGGCGATGGCGGCAGAAAGGGCCGCGTTGCCAGCGCCGACCACTATGACGTCATATTCCTTGGGCATTGGTCCTGGCCTCCTGTGATTCTATAGAACTGAGCTGAGATGCTTGTCCTATAATAAAGCCGTGCGACTGCGTTGTGAAATGAGGGCTTGCTGCTGTCAGCTATTGCTCCTGCTGCTGCGCAGGCCATTTCAGGTATGATATTCAAAGCATTTGCATTCTTGGCTTTACTGGCGTTGGCCCTGATCGCCTGCGGGACCGAACAGGCGCCCCTCACCGCCACACCACTTCCCGACATCGGGGCGACCGTGGAGGCAGCCGTGGCCGGGGCGCTTCCGACCGAAACACCGACATCTCCTCCCGATATCGACGCGACTGTTGTCGCCATGGTTGCGGCTACTCAGAGCGCCGTGCCAACGGCCACTCCGACTCCGCCGCCGGACATCGATGCCACGGTCGAAGCTCGCATGGCAGCTACGGTGGCAGCCATGCCCATGCCCACCCTTTCTGCCGCGCCTACAGCCACCCCGGCGCCGGCCCATACCCCGACCCCCACTGCGTCGCCCGTACCAACTGCGACACCGAGGCCCACGCCGGTTCCCACCCGCACGCCTCGTCCTACGTCGACACGTCGCCCCACATCGACTTCACGTCCCACCAGCACCCCTGTTCCGACCGTGGCTCCAGTGAACAGGTTAAGTGAAATGGTCAAGCAGGTGCGGCCGTCGGTGGTGAGAATCGAGACCAGCAGCGCCGGCGGGACCGGGGTGATCTTCGAAACCAGCGGACAGACGGCATACGTCATCACCAATGAGCATGTCGTTCAGGGATTCGGCGAGGTAGAAGTTGTCGTCAATGACCGGTCAAAATACCGTGGCACAGTGCGTGGCACCGACCGGGCACGGGACCTCGCGGTCATCAGTATCTGTTGCGGGACATTCCGCTCCCTGCCATTCGGGGACGCGTCCGGACTCGAGGCAGGCGATGAAGTGGTTGCCATCGACTATGCCCTCGGCCTCTCGGGAGAGGCCACCATCTCCCGGGGCATCGTGTCGGCCATCAGGTACGATTCCTCCTTTGCAAGTGAAATAATACAGACAGACGCCGCCATCAACCCCGGTAACAGCGGCGGGCCGATGCTCTCCCTGTCGGGCCAAATCTTGGGCATCAACACCTTTTGAATCGACGCGTCCGATAGCGGAAGACCTGCCGAGGGCTTGGGATTCGCCATATCAGGAACGACCGTACAGACCCGAATCCCCGCGCTCAAAACTGCCCAGGCAGCTCCTACACCCACTCCAACCAGAAGGCCGCGAACCACGTTGCCGGGAGCCGACGGCTTTGGTCCGCTGGATGGAGAACTCAACCACAACCCGTCGGACGGCTTGATAAAAACTGAGCATGCAGATGTAGTCATGTTCGATGGAGTTGTGTCGGCTACTTTTTTCAACCCTTATTCTGCTCTCGCACATCCGTGGGATTACGGATTTATAGTCAGGCAAAGCGGGAGTGGTCAAAGTGCCAGATTTGTCCAAATAGTGGTTACCAGCGACCGTAAATGGTTCTTAATGTGGCGCCGGGGCAGCAGTTCTGATGATGTGGAAATAGCTGAGGGAACGCTCAACGTCTTCAACACCGGCCCAAGTGGGGAAAACATTCTGGAAGTGATTGTCGTCGGCGAACGCGGACTGTTTTTCGTAAATCGCGAATTCGTTACTTCATTGGACTTGTCGGATGTGGCTGGAGCCGGAGACATTGCTGCAATCACCGGCACATTTGAAGGCAACGAACGGGCTGGGGCGGTGACCCGCTTCGAGGAGTTCGAGGTCCTGCCTTTGAGGAAGGCGTACGGCCCGGCCAGCGGGAAGCTGCAAAAGGAACCGGGTTTCATCGCGGAACACAAGAGCGGGATTCGGACCAGCAACCTGGTCGCCGAAGCGCAGTTCACAAGGCCACAGGGGTCGGACTGGGACTACGGATTTGTGATTCGCAATCCCTCCGTCGATCGGCTGGAAGTTATCGGAGTTACTGGCGCTGGAATCTGGTTCCACAATTCGCGTGATGTGGGAGACGATAACTACACTGTTGTAGCGGATGGTTTCCTGTGGGAGTCCGGTGCGACTATCGGTAGTAACAACCAATTGATACTTTTCGCTCTAGAGGACATTGGCTTGCTTTTTGTTAACGACCAGTTTGTCGCCAGGCTAGACCTCTCCCACAATCAAGACTACGGCGGAGTGAGCGTAATGGGCGACTTCTTCCTTGACCACGAGGGTTCGCCAAGTTTTTCCAACTTCAGCATTTGGACGCCATAGCGATGCCGACCAGATGCGCGTGGGCCACCACTCCCCTCGGTATCGCCTACCACGACACGGAATGGGGAGTGCCGCTGCATGACGACCGGGGGCTGTTCGAGTTCCTGATACTGGAGGGGGCCCAGGCCGGGCTCTCCTGGGAGCTGATCCTGCAGAAGCGCGACTCCTACCGCGAGGCATTCGATCGTTTCGACCCACGGAAGGTGGTCGCCTATGACGACGCCAAAGTCGCTGAGCTGCTTTCCAATCCGGGAATCGTGCGCAACCGCCTGAAGGTGGGTTCGGCTATCGGAAACGCGCGTGCCTTCCTGGAGGTGCAGAGGGAGCAGGGGAGTTTCAACGACTACATCTGGGGGTTTGTCGACGGCAAACCGGTGAAGAACGCGTGGGGCTCCCTCGCAGACACACCGGCCAGCACTCCTGAGTCTGAGACAATGAGCAAGGAACTGCGAAAACGCGGGTTCAGGTTCGTGGGCCCCACCATCTGCTACGCATTCATGCAGGCCACCGGCATGGTCAACGACCACACCGTCGACTGCTTCCGCTACTCCCAGGTGGGTTGATGGGTGCCAAGCTGGCATTATTGGTATTCCAGCGAGTCTTACTCAAACAATAGGCAAATGCTCCCGTGCAAACCCGAGAAGACGAAGCGCAAAAACATGCAGTGATTGCCAGGGAGTTCCTACAAGCCCCAGGACAATCGCATTTGGATATCCAGATGGCATTTGCCGCTTGCCAAGCCTTTTGGATTTCGATATTATAGGATCATGTGTTCGATAAATAGTGCTCGATGCCTCTGCCGGCATCACTGCGCCCCAGCTGGTGTCAGCCAACAGCCGCAGAGGCAAGGCCTGCCCAAACGCCGGGAAAAGCAGGAATGGGACACAATGGGACCGAATTTGAAAATCCTTGTCCCACAGCAGTGGCGCAGATAGGAAATAACGCGAAATAGCAGGCAAAATGGGAGAATATGGGAATCTATGGGAACTCGTGGGGAAAATTCTGTCCTATTTTTCCCCGCTCAAACTCCTCATCCACTTCACGTCCACCCGCCCCGGATAGCGGCACTCGATTCTCTGCGCAGACACTGAATCCCACCGGCCAAATGCGATAGCCCTGCTCCAAGCCGCAGACCGCTTTTTCGCTGAGGATGATATCATCCTAGTTTCGGAAAAGCTGTGGAGCGCAGCGGCTCACGCAATGAAATCTATTTGCCTGCGCCGGGGGTGGCGGCACAGCAGGTATGCCCACTTGCAAATCGCAGCGGGGCGGCTCGCCGATGAGACCGAAGACCAATCCGTCATTTCAGGGTTTCTTTTGGCCTACGCCCACCACCTTGATTTCTACACTGATGCCATGGAAGCCGAAAACGTAAGCCCTGCCCGTCCTGTAGTTCGTCACTTGGTAGATAGAATTTTGGGTGTGGAAGGAAATTTCGACACGGTACAGGCCTGCTGACTTTACGTAATGTATTGCCGATAGACCAGCCAGCCTAGTAATATAGCCCAAATGAACCACAACAGCCCGCCGTACGCGGTGGCATTTTGACCAGGGAGTATCGGACTGTATGAAAGCGGCCAGACTAGTCGGCCCCAAGCTCTTCGAACTATTGGAAGCGGAAACGCCCGCGGCCGAGGACGGCCAGTGCCTGGTCAAGCTGGAGCGCGTGTCCGTTTGCGGCAGCGACATCCGGCATGGCTTCGCCATTAATCCGGAAGAGTACTATCCGGCGCCCATCGGCCATCCATGCCACGAGTTGGCCGGGACCATCGTGGACAGCCGGACCGATGCCTATCACGAGGGCCAGCGTGTAATCGTGATCCCTCCCAGGGGTTCGGCTGGACTGGTTGAATACATGGTGTCTGACCCCAGCCGTATGATTCTGCTTCCCGATGAGGGCTCGCTGGACGACTGGATAATGTGCCAGCCTTCGGGCACGGTGCTGTACTCCTGTCAGCAGATGCCCAACTTGCTGGGCAAGAACGTGCTCGTAATGGGACAGGGCAGCATCGGCCTTAGCTTCACCATGATCACCTCCCGAATCGGGGCCCGCAACGTCATAGCAGTTGACCTGCTCGACTATCGTCTGGAGGCCTCCAAGACGTTCGGTTCGACCCACCAGTTGAATCCTGATACGGATAACGTGGAGGAGGCGGTGGCCGAGATCACCGGCGGCGTTGGAGCCGACGTGGTTGTGGAGGCCGCTGGCTACGCAGACACTTTCAATATGTGCTTCCGGCTGATCCGTCAGAACGGGACCTGCATCATTTTCGGTATCCAGGAAGAGGAGTTCATCCCGCTGGAGCACAACTGGCTGATGGACAAGCAGCCCCGGATCATCCCCACGACCGGAGCGCGAAGCGGCGACCCCATCAGCCACATCCAGGAAATTGTTGCCCTGCGCCAGCGCGGATGGTGCGATCCCGCTCCGTTGGTCACTCACCAAATGGGCTTCTCCGACGTCCAGAAAGCCTACGATATGTACGACCAGCGAGAGGACAACATCATCAAAGTGGTAATGAATCTCAGCGAATAAATTACGGGGTTAACGGCCTTCCGTGAGGGAGGTGCGTCCATGTTGATCAAGGCGGACTTCAATTCCGGTCTCTAGTTACTGGAGGCAGTGCGGGGTGGTGGCGTTTGAAACCGGGAGAAGAAATCAGGCTGATAAAAGAGAATCTGGCGTTTGCTGTCGCTTTGTGGCAGGGGGCGGCATCAGGCAGGGTGCCGCCACGTTCCCTTATCCCTCCATCAAGCGAAGTCCCCCTGTTCCAGCAACAGTCTGGAAATTCCTTCCGTACTGAATCTGAGCTGGCCGCCGAGTTGACACGTGGGGCGGCCAACCAGATGAGGGCCGCATTTGCCCTGTCGGCATTGCAGTCCCGTCGCAGCCTCGCGCTGGCGTTTCCCGGTGAACCCGTCGAGGAAGATTGGCCGGAACTCCGCGCCGCGCTCTCCAGCATGTACCTCATCGGGCTGGCGGTGCATCGGTCAATTTTACAGCCGGTATGGGAATGCCCTCCGGCGTACCGGCGGCAGTTCCACATACGCCGTATCGGCTTCACCCTGAACGCAACCGGCCTTGAGGGTCGGGTTCTGAGCTGGGATGATTTTGGCGGCCTGGAGAGGTATCTCAACCTGCTGGACTACTGCGCCCGAAGCGCCGATGCTGCGGTTGCATCGGGTTCCTCGAACGGTTCGCGCACACTTCCCAAAGGTCAGGGGTCGTCCTCAACACGATTTGGTGGCGTAATCGGCTCACCGGCCACGCTGTCCGAGGAGGCTGAAGATCCTCCTCCAGTCAGGCGCCCCAGGGACTATACCGAAGAGAGGCCGGAACGCCGCCTGGCGCCCGATGCGCCGCCTTTTCTGCCACCAGCGTTGCCAGAGCCGGCGGAAGTCGATGAAGATAGCTGGGATACTGCTCTCAGGGAACAGGCATCCCGGTGGCATAGTAACCCCGGATCAGATAATGCCTCGCCGCCGTCGAACGATGCAGGAGACTTTAACCCCAGAGGATTGGATACCAACGGCGGGCCGCCTGTCGTCAACGTGCTGGGACGGTTTATCGCCGAACGGTGCGAGACTGGGGATGGCCGGAGGATGTTGGCTGGGGAGCTTTATTCCGGCTTCCTGCTATGGTGTAGCGACTCTGGTCACCGGCCAGTATCGCAGCGGGCCTTTGGCATGCGCCTGACGGGCCTGGGCCTCAGGCGAAAGCGTCGCGGCCACGGCAAGCACTGGTGGGAAGGAATACGATTGGTCGAACCCGTATAACCTGCCGGATCACCCGATAGACTCAACCAGAGCGACTGTTACGAAGCCCTTTTGCCTTTGATCCCGTCACGCCACTGCTAATGGTGGTGATGGCCGCCGTCCGGCGGCTCAACCTCCCGCAGTCAACACCCGGGCTGCCCGTAGTCCCCGCAGCAGCCCCGCAGCCTGCGGATCTTCGTCCAATTGTTGTCCGCGATCCGCCTCAGTTTGCGCTTCAGGAGCATCGGAACGCGCAAGTTGTCGAGGTAGGCGAAATTCAGGCGCTTCTTGTCGCACATGGTGAGGGCCATTATGCTGATGCCCTTGAGATAAGGCAATCAGTCCTGCATGTGCGGAGAAAGAGCATCCGTCCGCCGGCTAATGCACCGAGGATGAGGAGTCTCCATGCCTGAAAGACCCGATTACCTGGACCAACTGGCCGACTTTGTCTGCGGACTTCGCCTGGACGAACTCAGGCCCGAGGCTGTCGACGCGGCCCGCACCGTTGTGCTGGACACGGTCGGCGCAATACTGGCTGGAAGCAGGCTGCCGGAAAACCGCAAGCTGGCCGAGATGGCGGTTAGGATGAGCGGGACCGGGGTGTCAACTGTCGTTGGCCATCCTGACCTTGCCGGGCCCATGCTGGCATCGCTGGTCAACGGTACGGCCGGGGTTGCGCTGGAGATGGACGAGGGTAACCGCTTGGGCGGAGGGCACGCGGCCATCCACGTGTTCCCCCCCGCACTGGCAGTAGCGGAGGAACTGGGAGCCAGCGGAGCCGCCTTCCTGGAAAGCGTCATCGCAGCCTACGAAGTGACGTCCCGAATCGGCACCGGAACGGTGGTGAAAGCCGAGGTCCACTCCCACGGCACGTGGGGCACCGTCGGTTCTGCGGTCGCTGCCGCCCGGCTGATGGGGCTGGGCCTGGAGGAAACGCGGGAGGCCATAAACATAGCCGCGTCTATGAGCCCTGCCAATACCTGGACTCCCTGCATCGAAGGTGCCACGGTTCGCAACCTGTACCCCGGCCGGTCGGCCATGCAGGGCATCATGGCAGCCAACCTCGTTCAGTGTGGGTTCACAGGCCTGGAAGACGGGCCTTCTGACGTGTACGGGTCGCTGCTCGGCAATGGGTTCAACGCCGAGGTGGCGGTAGAAGGTTTGGGAGAGTCCGGGCCGTTGCGCATCCAGCAGAACTACTTCAAGCTGCACGCCTGCTGCCTCTACAACCACCACGCTCTGGACGGGATGCAGAATATCCTGCGCAGGGGAGAATTCGGCGCGAGCGATGTCAAGAGTATCGACGTGGTCGCGCCGCCGTTGGCCACCATCATGACCGACCCTGCTCCCGCAAACATGCTGGCGGCAAAATTCTCCCTTCCCTATGCCCTGGCGGCCTCTGTGGCCTACGGCGCAACCGACATCACTGCGTTCTATCCCGACAGGCTGGCCGATGAGGAGACGAGGGACCTGGCGCAACGGGTATCGGTGTCCGCCGATCCCCAGATGGACCTGCGGCGGTATGACTACCCGGCCGCCAGGGTAACCGTCTCGCTGAACGACGGGAGAATCCTGAGCGAGTCGGTGATCGCGCACCATGGGGACCACCAGAACCCTGCTCCTTCCGACGAACTGAGGGAGAAATTCGCCTTCTTGACGAGGGATGTCCTCGGCGACAGCGGAATTAGTGAGGTAACGGACGCTGTGTCCCGGCTCGAAAGTTTGTCCGATATTCGAGAGCTGACGGCGCTTCTGCGGGGTGGTTAGCGGCGCCTACTCCGTCCCATGCTCCACCGACACCACTGTGTGCAGACCGCCGCGAATCTTGTAGTCCAGCGTTATCTTCATACGGCGCGGGCTGCAGCAGGCCACTAGGTCGTTGAGTAGGCGATTTGCGGCGTGTTCCTGCACGATCCCCACATCGCGGTAGGACAGCAGATAGAATTTCAGCGACTTCAGCTCGATGCAGCTGTTCGATGGCACGTAGCTGATGATCAGCTCTCCGGTGTCGGGCAAGCCGGTCCACGGGCAGACGGCGGTGAATTCGTCGGTGTCGATCACCACCTCCGTGTCCTGCTCCGGATATTCGTACTCGAAGGTCAGCAGGCACTCCGGCTCGATGGCCTCCTCCCCCTTCGCGGGAAGCTGCCTGTCCAGACCCTCATACTTCTCTTTCAGTTCCGGAATCGTAACCATCGCGCACTCCGTTATTCCTTTAGCTCAGAACCATCTTACGGGCCGGTTTCCGGCAGTGTCAAAGCAGCTAGCGTTTAAATTTAGATGGCCTGCTGGCCTGGGTCCGTCATTGCCCACCGAGCCTGCCCCCGCCAAAGGCGCAGACCCCGGCGCCGTCGGGGCGGGACTCAACTCCCCTTACTCCTCTCTCCCGGGCCCCTTGCTAAAGGCAGGGAACAAATGTACGATAAACCATGTCCGTACCGATAAGACCTTGAGGAAAGTGGGCCGGCCATTTCAGGACAGCCATTGAGGCAACAGGATGACCAATGCCCGGAAAGGCCCGGAAGGCACAACAAGAGGTCTGGCACCCGCTCCGCCTGCCTGTACTGGCCCTTGGCAGTTTGTCCGCGGGTGGCCAAAATGATAGGAAATGAGCGGAAATGACTGGAATAGTTAAAATTTCCCCATCCCATTCACTCCCCTCGGGGCGTTAGTGCCGCCCCCGCGATGCATGTCTTCCCGCCCGCGGGGAGCTGGGGTGCGGTGAAAGCCACCAGCACAATTTCGGACGCGCAATAACCGCATACGGTAGGATCCAAAAAACCATCGGCCAAAGTACTCACCTCGCCCCTATGGCGCAAAGTGGATGCCCTCTGGTGCAGTCGGGCTGGGGCGTGCGCCCGGACCTCGCTGGTCGTTAGCCTGTCAAACCATCCATCAGGGGCGCAGCCCGGATACCCCGGCGCAAGATCGTTACCCCGGCGAATGCCGTGGCCAGGGCCGTGGGCCAATGACGACCGAAGGCAACCCTCTCCGGCCGAAAAGACGGCTCGAGCACCTGAAACGGAATGCCGACGCCTCCCGCGCCTTGCGTGGCCTTGCCGCAGCAGGCTAATATAGGCCATCGTTCGAACGGGTGAGGACGGTTGCTACACGTCCAAACTTGGCTTGAGGAATTCCCCCAATGACCCAGACACAACAAGCCGGCCACACCCTCGCCGGCCTCGACGCGATGAGCATTGAGGAGGCACAGGCACTGCCATTCGAAGAGCGGGACTGGCTGCTGGACCTCGTCATCGCCGATGGTCGCCACTACGCAACTGGCTCGGTCTCCTATCGCACGGGAATGTACAGCGACTACTTCGAAGAAGACTTCACTCGTATGCTCAAAGTGCGGGCGGTAAAGGTCTACTGCCGTGGCACCACGCCTTCGAACTTCGAGGGCGTGCCCGTCGGAGAGAACTACGAGGAGCAATACCGCGCCTGCCTGCGGCACGTGGAGACGATTCTTACAGCCGCCGGCACCGGCTACGCTCGCGTCATCAAGCTCATCGTCTTCCTCACCAACATGGACCTGTGGGACGAGTTCAACAAGGTATACCGCGAGTTCATTACCAACCCGCCCTGCAGGGCTGTGATCGGCACCACGGGCTTGGCCCAGAAGCCATTGGCCATCGAAGTCGTCGAATGTGTCGCCTACCGGGTGGCTGACTGATTTTCGGCGAAAGACGAAACGGATATCCCCTCTCCCTTGAGGGGTTAGGGTGCAATCCCAGGCCGCCTGACCCACTGAGGAAACCAGAACAGAAAGGAGGTTGCCATGCCTAATCTGACCCTGGCCTACAAGGCCAAGAGCTACAGTACCGGCACCCTGGGTCGCGCCATCTGCAACGCCCGCAACCACCACTGGGTCGCCGACGACGCTGGCGGCGAGGAGATCGGTGCCGGCGAGATGTTCTTCTCCGGCATTACCGCCTGCGCTGTCAACATGGTCGAGCGCATCGCCAACACCGAGGACATACGCCTCGACTGGATGGAGGTGGGCATCGAGTCCTACCGCGATCCCGACAAGGCCCCCAGCGAACTCACGCTCTACGATGCCGTTCGCATCAACTTCGAGATGTGGGGCGTGGACGACGACCAGGCCCACGAGCTGGTGGAGACCTGGAAACGGCGTTGACCCCTCTATGGTTCGGTCGCCGTGGCGACCGCTGATACCACCGTGGGCCTGACTTCCCATACCGATAAACGGCGCTAGAGACGGAGAATTCCGCAATGAACATCTGCTCGTTTTTGCCCAGTGCCACCGAGATCGTCTACCAGCTTGGGCTGCAGGACAGTCTGAAGGGCGTAACCCATGAATGCGACTATCCGCCCGCGGCGCGCAACAAGCCGTGGGTTGTGCGCAGTGTGTTCACCGGGCAGGAGCCGCCCTCCAGCGCCGAAATCAGCCGTATCATCGCCGAGCGGCTGGAGCAGGGGCTGGGCATTTACGAGATAGACGAAGATGTACTGCAGGCCGCAGAGCCCGACCTGCTGATCACACAGGCCATCTGCGAGGTTTGAGCCATCTCCTCTCGGCAGGTTGCCGAGGTGAGCATGAGCCTGGCCAAGCAGCCCGAGGTGTTATCCCTCGATCCGCAGCTTTTGGGCGACGTCATCCGGAACATACGCTCCGTGGGACGCGCCACCGGGGCTGAGGAGAGGGCTGATGAAATCGCCGAGGACATGGAGGCCCGCATCGCTGCGGTGGCCGCCCGCGCTGCCGACGCGGACACCAAGCCCAGCGTTCTCCACGTGGAGTGGGCCGACCCGCTGATGTGCGGGGGCCACTGGGTTCCGGAGATGGTGGACATTGCCGGAGGCAGCAACAGCTTTGGCGACAAGGACACCGGCACGTTCAAGCTGGAATGGGACGACGTTGTCGAGCGGCAACCCGAAGTCATCGTGATGATGCCCTGCGGCTTTGACGTGAAGCGCGGTTTGGAGGATGTGCCCATACTAGCGCAGCGCGATGGGTGGAAGGACCTTCCCGCCGTCCGCAACGACCGGGTCTACGTCGTGGACGCCAGCGCCTACACCAGCCGCTCCGGCCCGCGCCTGGTCACCGGCCTGGAGATCATGGCCGAAATGATCCATCCGGAGCTGTTCAGCGGATACATACCCGAGTCGGGGGCGCTCAGGCTCTTCGCAGCCTGACCGGGACGACCTTTACAAACAAGAACGCCGGGGCGTAGAGGCCCCGGCGTTTGCGTTCGCTGCTGGTTCAGCTTAGGCCCCTGCTAGTTTAGCCTGGGCCCTTTGAACGGGTTCTGTCGGGCTATTTCCTCCTCGAGGGCGTGGTTGCGACGCTTGAGGAGCGGGACCAGGCGGATCAGCCGGTCGGCCGCGGTGGGAACTTCCAGCAATTCCTGCCGTACGGGAATCGGCGCGTCCAGGTTCGCCGCGATCATATATGAGAGTTCCACTGGGTCCTCGGGAACGTCCACCTGCGACGAATAGCCCCCGCTGAGGGAGACAAGGTTCCGCATCAGCTTGGTGAATTCTTCGGTTAGTTCCGAAGAGAGACCCGTGAACCCCTCACCTACGGGTTCGTCCAGCAGCCGGACCAACGCGGCCACGTGCGGCTCCTGCTGGGTTACCTCGATAATCTCGAAACGGCGCTGGCCCTTGGTGATGATGTTCATCCGCCCCTGCTCCAGCAGCTCCGAGCGAAGCACCCGTGTCGTCGTGCCTATGGTATACGGGTCGGCGGCTGATCCCACCTCGGGGCCCGACCGGATGAGCGACACGCCGAAGGGCGTGTTGTAGCGCATGCAGTCACCAATCATTGCCTTGTAGCGCTCTTCAAAGATATGCAAAGGAAGTGGCATACCCGGAAACAGCACCAAATTCAGCGGAAACAGTGGTATTTCCGTCAATTCATCGTTCGGCGTAGTCATAACTCCGCCAGTATAGCACAGGCGGTCTGTCGGGTTGACACTCACTCGAGAGCGTTCGCATAATGACGCTATCCACAACTAAACTAAAGCCAAGGTGAAATACGCAGTTGCACAGGGTAAATTTGTGAAGGAACTGGGTTAGCTGGTCTCGGGAGTTACGAGGGGTTGGTGATGGGCGTGAGGGAGATAGACCGGTGTCTGGAACAGTGGCGGATGGAAGTCAAGGACTTGCGACAGCGGATGATCCTGGCGCCGACGCCCAGGGAGCGGGAGAGGTGGTACGCCGTGCTGCTGCTGGCCCAGGGCTGGACGGCAGCGGCCACGGCGGAGACTCTGGAAAGGGACCCACACACTATTGGCCGATGGGCGTCGGCCTTCGGCGAGGGAGGGCCTGCAGCCCTGATATTCGAGCAGACCGGTGGTTCCCCCCCGCCCTTGACCAAGCGCAGCAGGAGGAATTGAAAGAGGCGGTGCAACAGCCTCCCGCTTCGTCGGGCATCGGTATGGCCAACTGGTATTGGAAGGTGGTGCGGCGGTTTGCCTCGGAGCGCCTCGGCATTGAGTTGAGCCGCAGCAGTTGCCTGAACTGGATGCACCGCTTGGGATTTGCCTTCAAGCGGCCCAAGAAGCGGTTGCTCAAGGCTGATGAGGCCAAGCGGGAGGCTTTCGTGGCGGAGTACGCCGTCCTGAGGGAGGAGGCCCAACGGACTGAAGCCAGGATATTCTTTGCCGACGAGGCCCACTTCCGGGCGGACGCGGAACTGCGGGGCAAGTGGGTGCTGAAGGGCCAGCCTGCTTTGGTGGACTCGACCAGCCCGCGGTATGGGGAGAAGGCCAACTACTATTCGGCGGTGTGCCTGGAGACGGGTGAGGTGGAATGGATGGAACTGGAGGGCAACAGCAACAGCGGGACCTCGGTTGCCTTCCTGAAGCAACTGAGGGAAAAACATCCAGAGCCGATGCGGGTCATCTGGGACAACGCGCCGGCCCATCGTGGCGAGGCGGTGCGGGAATATCTGCGGACGCCCGGACTTGACCTGCGGTTGGTGAACCTGCCGGGGTACAGCCCGGACTTCAACTCCGATGAGGCGGTCTGGGGCTGGGCGAGAGAGGAGGCGACGGGCAATCTCTGCCTGGGCAGCAGGGCGGCGGTGCAGGAAAGGGTCGGCAACTTCCTGGCCGGGCTGGCCAGCCGGAGAGACGAGGTGAGGCGCCGCTGCCGGACGGTACTGCAGTCACGGGCCGAAGCACTGCTGCCGAATCCCCAGCACGATTCCTCGCCTCAGGCAAATGCACATCCCACCTTGGCTTTGGTTTAGGTGAAGTGAGCGGATAACTATGCCCAACTTGATTTCTGATGCTGAACTTAATGCCCTGTTGAACGGCGACACCCCCTTTGCCCTGATTGACGTTCGCGAATCCGGAGAGTACAACAGCTCCCATATTCCCGGGGCCGCCCTCATTCCGAGGCGCCGCATCGAGTACATCATCGACGATTCGGTACCGGCAAAGGGAGTGCGCGTGGTGGTCTGTGATGATGACGGACGCCGCGCCCAGCTGGCTGCCGCCACCCTGGAGCGGCTGGGATATACCAACGTCTCCGCCCTCGACGGTGGCGTAAACCGCTGGTCCGCCCGCGACTACCCCACAGAGTGGGGGGTCAACGTGCCCAGCAAGGACTTCGGCGAGATGCTGGAGGTGGTGCACCACGTCCCCGAAATATCCGCCGAAGACTTGCATGAGCGCATCGAGCGCGGCGACAAGCTGGTGATCCTGGACACACGGACCCCCGAGGAATACCAGCGCTTTGCCATTCCCGGGGGGCGCAGCATGCCAGGCGGCGAGTTGGCGTTGCGCATCACGGACATTACTAAGGATCTGGACGAGGACACCACCGTAATCCTGAACTGCGCCGGCCGGACCCGCAGTATCACCGGCACACGCGTTCTGCAGCGCATGGGGGTTGAGGCCCTTGGCTTGAAGAATGGCACCTCCGGCTGGTTGCTGGCCGGGTTTGAGCTGGAAAACGGCGCTGACCGCGTGGATCTGCCCGAAGTCTCTGAGGAGGGCCGCGCCGCCGCCGAGGAATACGCCGCCCGCCTTGCTGAGGAAGACGGGGTGCGGTTCATATCCCCCGATGCCTTGGCAGACCTGATGGCGAGGCGAGACTCGGAGGCTGTCTATCTGGTCGATGTTCGCACCGACAATGAATTCACTGACGGGCACATTCCTGGATTCCGCTGGTGGCCCGGCGGACAGGCTGTCCAGCGAGCCGATGATCTGGCGGTGGTCAAGAATTCCACCATCGTGTTCTGCTGCGACGGACGTACCCGCGCCACGGTCACCGGCTCCTTCTACCGGCAGATGGGACACAAAGAGGTCTACGCGGTGGACGGCGGTGCACCCGCGTGGGCTGCATCCGGTCGTGAACTAGCCACTGGAACAGAGCGAGCCTCAGTCGCCGGGCTGGGCGATGCCTTCCGCAATGCGACGCTGGTGTCGGCCCAGGAGCTGCATGACAACCCGCCGCAGGTCGTGCTTTTCGTTGACACCAGCCAGGACTTCTCCGGCGGCCACACCCCCGGTGCCAAGTGGCTGTCCCGCAGTTGGCTGGAGATCGAGATTGGCGACACGGTCCCCGATAAGAGCGCTCAAATCACAGTTACCTGCAGCTCGGGGCGTAATTCGGCCCTGGCAGCGGTGACCCTCGGCGAGTTGGGCTACAGCAACGTATCGGTGCTGGAAGGGGGCATTGGCGCCTGGCGACAGGCCGGGCTGCCGGTTGAGGAAGGACTGACCGGCATCGTGCGTCCGCCCGCCGACATCAACTACTTGGGCGTGGACCGCAGCTACGGCGAGATGATGAACTATTTGCGCTGGGAAACTGAGCTGGGATACAAGTACGCCACCAGCTAGGGTTCTCGGCTAAATATAGGGGGGCGCATGACCATGCGCCCCTTATGGCTTTTACTGGACTCGACAATCGACATTGCACCAGGGAGGAAAACGGATGACTACCCGCGAAGAAGGGGCGGTACCTGATTTCTTGCGTATGGACGAGGCCAGTGGCTCCAGTGCAGCCAATAGCGGCCTCACGGGCGATTGGTATGGCTGGCCGTCCAAGGAGGTGAACCCCATTACCCTTCTGGACGACGAGGGCCGCACGGTGCGAATCCGCACGCCAGTGATGGACCTCGAAGGCCTGATAACGCCCACCAACCTGCACTACACTGTGCAGCACTTTGACGTTCCGCCGATCGTCCCTGCTGCCGATTGGTCCCTGACCATTGACGGCGAGGTGAAGAACCCGCTGACGCTGTCCTTCGACGACCTGCGCAGGTTCCCGGGCCGGTCGGTGCGGACAGTGATGGAGTGCTCCGGTTCTGACGCCACCTTCTTCGAGTTCCTTAAGGGAGAGGGCCCCCGTCCCTCCCGCACCTCGGAGGCCATGATTCTCAGCGCCAGCGAGTGGACCGGCGTGCCGCTGTACGCCGTGCTGCAGGAGGCTGGCCTGACCGACAAGTCGCTCTACATCCGGGCTGAGGCATGGGACATTGGCGTTCCGGCCACCGCCGAAGAGGGCACCGAAGCATTCTATTATGATAAGGGACTGCCGGTTCAAAAGGCCCTGCACCCCGACACCATCCTGGCTTGGGCGCAGAACGGCGCGCTGCTTGAGCACCTGCATGGCGCCCCGGTGCGGCTGCTGGTGCCCGGCTGGTCAGGGAACTGGTCGGTCAAGTGGCTGCGGCGCCTCCAGGTTATGGACCACATGCCCGAGTGCTGGTATCACTACCAGTTCTATTACTATGCCGACTCCGCGGACTCACCCGACAAGGAACTGATAACCACCATCGGAGTAAAGTCCATCGTAACCAGGCCCAACGACAATACAAAGGTCATAAACTCCGGCGAACACATGGTTCGCGGCTACGCCTGGAGCGGCGCCGGAGCCATCACCAACGTCGAAGTAAGCGTTGACGACGGCGAGACTTGGAACGTTGCCCATATCGAAGCTCCCCGCGACCGTTTCATGTGGGTGCGCTGGTCCTATAAGTGGAACGCCAGGCCTGGTGACTACACCATAATGTCCCGCGCTACTGACGAGGTGGGACGGGTGCAGTCCCGCGAGCCGCGCTATAACAACATGCGCAAGAACTTCAGCGCCATCGTCGGCTACCCCGTAACCGTCGAGTAACGCTGCCGGCTCGATGCGTTGGTGTCTGGCTTACAGGGCGCCGCCTTCATTGGCAGGTAAGCAACTGAGTCCGTTTGTCTTGGACTTG
Organism: Dehalococcoidia bacterium; assembly: GCA_965262865.1. GTDB lineage: Bacteria > Chloroflexota > Dehalococcoidia > Lucifugimonadales > UBA3495 > VXOI01. Next base: position 907,214 of record OZ253565.1, on the reverse strand, counting down.
GAGTCTTGGACTTGGATAGGACGAGAGGACGGCCTTTTCGAGGGTGCCGGGCGAGGAGAAAGCGGGGAATCTCCCAATGACTCCCCGTTACTCCGTGCTCTAAAATGATTTTGCATCGGCGCAGTGGTAAAATGCTCAGGTACTTTGGAGCTGAAATGCCGTTTATTGACCATTCCGACGTCCGAATGCCCGCCGCCGCAGACCGGATGAGCGAACGCTACCTTGTGTCGAGCGAGCAGGGAGCCGAGTCCCTTACCATCAAGGAAGTGCAGCTCAACCCCGGCTGGGAAGGCCGGATGCATGTCCACAACACGGACGTATCAATACAGGTGACCTCCGGGGCCGTCCAGGCTATCATCGGCGATGATGTGCGCACCGTCCGTGCGGGCACCACGCTGCTGGCCCCTCCGGGTACGCCCCACAAGCTGGTCAACCACCTCTGGACGCCGGTGGTGCTCCTGATAACCTACCCGACCAACGATCCGCAGACCAGCTACCTTGAATAAGATTCGGAATAAGAATCGCTGCCCGCAATCCGACTCCTTGCGAGCTTTGAGCAGTGGGTGGCACCTGATCTTGCAGTAACCAAGTCGCAAGACGCAGATGTTTTAGGAGGACAGCATGGCCCTACCGCAGATAGGAACCCGGGTGGAACCACAGATCATCCCGACCAACGCGGGTTTGCGAACTTTTGCCGCGCCGCCGTCTGCGTTGCAGGAAAATGTCGTACCCAACGATCTTTTCTATGTCCGCAATCACTGGACGGACTGTCCTGAAATCGACGTAAACACCTACCGGCTCAAGGTAGATGGTCAGGTCGAGAAGGAACTGTCCCTCTCCCTTGAAGACCTCAAAAAGCTCCCGCAGAAGCGCTTTCAGGTGACCTTCGAGTGCTGCGGCAACAGCCCGGTGCCGGATTACTACACCAAATCCCTCCGGATCAGTTCCGTGATGGAGCAGATCAAGGGGCACGGCATAATGGGCAACGCAGAGTGGGCCGGTGTCTCCCTCCGCGACGTGCTGGAACTGGCCGGGGTGAAGGACAACGCAGTAGAGGTGATGTTCGAGGGCGCCGACCACGGCCCGGACGAAGTCGTTGGCGACCCCTCCGAAGTCACCTACGAGCGCAGCCTGCCGATGGCCAAGGCGCTGCACCCCGATACGCTGCTGGCCTACGAGATGAACGGCGAGCCGCTTCCCCTTATGCACGGCCGCCCGCTGCGGCTTCTGGTGTCGGGTTGGTATGGCATGAATTCGGTCAAGTGGCTGGTCGGCATCCACGTCTTGGACCACGAGTTCAAGGGCTTCTACATGACCGAGCGCTACATGACCCAGAACGAGCCAGGCTCACCCATACCCTACAACTACTACACCAAGTTGAAGGTCAAGTCCATCATCACCAATCCTGTGCCCGGCGAGATCATCCCGGTAAGCGGCTACAGGCTCGCCGGTGCTGCCTGGTCCGGCGAGCCGGAGATCACCAAGGTCGAGTTCAGCGAGGACGGCGGCGAGAGCTGGGTGCCCGTGGACGTCGTCCATCCGCGCGTCGGCTATTCCTGGTACCGCTGGGAGCACCGCTGGCAGCCGCCTGCGCAGGGCAACTACACCATCATGTGCCGCGCCACCAACAGCTTGGGCGAGACCCAGCCCTTGGAGTTCCCCAACAAGTGGGACGGCCGCGGCTACGGCAATAACATGGTCTTCCCGGTCGAAGTGGAGGTCGGAAGCTGACTCTTATACGTAACATGCCGGCGCCATTCGTGTTCGTGGCGGTCATCATCGCAACGGCGGCGCTGATCATCTTCTTTGGGGCTTGGTCCGTGGCGTCTGACGTCGAGGGCCGGGAGCTTTCCTTTGGCCTCACCGGGACGTCCCTGGAAGACTCAGAAGCCGCGAATTCCGAAGGCGGCGATCAGACACGCGCCGCCTTCGGCGTTGCCCCCATCGGTGAGACCTCCGGGGGCGCCGCCGAGTCGTGGTGGGGCCAAGGCTTCCTGAAAGCCTGCCCCCTGCATTGAACCTGAACCTTTTCCCATTGCTTCAACCCTGGCAAAGTAAGGTGATATGGCACAGCTAGCCGCAAAGTCCCCTTTCCGTATCCATCGCGCCTGGACAATCCTGGCCATCCTGATAGTGGTCCAGGTAATAGGACAGGCCATCAGTATGTCCGCCGGAATAATGGTCGCCCCGCTCAACGACGAGGATGGCGGCTTTGGCTGGAGCATTGCCATTATCGGCGGGGCAATTGCGGTTTACTACCTGGTCGGGGCTCTGATGTCTCCAATTGCCGGGATGATGGGAGACCGCTTTGGCGCCCGTCCCATCATGTTGGGATGCGGCGTGCTGTACTTGGTGAGCATGACCCTGGTTGGAATGGTCACCGAAGTCTGGCACTTCTTTATCGCATTTGGTGTGATGCTGGCCATCACTCAAGCTTTTACTTTCGTACCTCTCCAGGCGTCCATTGGGGGCTGGTTCCGGCGACGCCTGGGGCTGGCTACAGGGCTGTTACAGGGGGCGGGTGGCATCGGATCGGCGGTTATCGCGCCAGGCATCGCAGAGTTACTGGGGGCTGCGGGTTGGCAGGACACCTTCCTGATCATCGGCTTCGCGGGCGGAGGACTGATAATCGCCTGTAGTCTCTTCTTCCGTTCTAGCCCGGTCGACGTGGACACTAGGCCCTACGGGACGGAGTCCAACGATCCGCCAGATCTAGTCATTTCTAAAGAAATTCTGGCCCAGCGCCTGAAAGCCTTCGGCCAAGCCACGCGCCGGACTCGGGCCTTCTGGAATCTGCCCACCATTCACGGTCTCGGCTGCGCCGGCCATGGAATCATCCTGATCTACGCCATCCCTTTCGGCGTAGAGCTGGGAATGGGACTCACCCAGGCGGCTCTCATACTTTCGTTTATCTCGATTTTCAGCATCATCGGCAGGTTTATCGTACCGATCTTGGCCGAGCGCTTCGGCGGCAAACCCGTTATGATCGTGGCCCTGTTCCTACAGGGTGTTACCGTCCTTGTTTTGTTCTGGGCCCAGGACGTGTGGGCGTTCTACCTGTTCGGTGTTGCATTCGGTCTCGGCTTTGGCGGCGAAATGTCGGCCTACTTGGTGGTGAACCGCCAATATTTCGGCCAAGGCCCGCTGGCCACCCTCTACGGCTACCAGATCATGGGCGCAATGCTGGGCCATGCCGTCGCTACTTTCCTGGGCGGTCTGGTGTACGAGGTGACTGGTTCGTTTATGCCAGTGTTCGCGCTGTCTATGGGCTTCAGCCTAGTGGGTGTCTTGGCCATCTTGACCTTGGAATCCACCAAACAGGTTCTCATCCCCGACTGGGAGGATTCTCTGCCGGCGGAGGCCCGCTTGGACGCTCTCACAAGGCGAAGACCTGATCCACAGGGTGCCCCGTCTCCTGGAGGCGCGCCTGCGCCCAGCCCTGGCGATTAAACGGAGGGACGTTGCAGGATGGCACGACTTATTGACCTGACATTGACCCTCGGCAGCGAAAGGGTGAGCGAAATTCCGGGACTCATGGGCGTGGAAACTTCTCCATTGATGACTCACGAGACCCATGCCCGCTCCAACCAGAAGCTTTGCTTGGCCACTCACATCGGGACCCACGTGGACGCGCCATATCACTTCGTGCCCGGCGCCGCCACTGTGGACGAAATGCCGCTTGAGAAGTACATGGGACCGGCGGTGCTGATCGACCTGCGCAGCGTGGCTCGCGGCCTTGAGCCGCTCACCATCCAACAGGTTCAGAGCGCCGGTGGTGTTCCTGAAGCCCTGCCTGGAAAGATTGCCGTCCTGTTCACCGGGTGGGCCGAGAACGAGTCGGGCGGCCCCATATTTTATGGACACGGCCCCTACCTCGGTACCGACACCGCGGCCTACTTGGCCGACAACGGTGTCAACGCAGTGGCCGTGGACTTCCCCATAGACAAGCACCCACCGACCCCACTGTCGACCATCAACGACTTTCCCGTGCATCGCCTGTTGCTGGGGCAGGGCATCCCCCTCATCGAAAACCTCATCAACCTGCATCAGTTGGTTGGTGAGGAGTTCGAGCTCTGGGCGTTGCCGCTAAAGCTCAAGGGCGGGGACGGCGCGGCCACTCGAGCGGTCGCACGCATCGACTAGTGCCATAGATGCCGTCCACCCCTATCCTGCTGGCCACGGGTAACCAGGACAAGCAGCAGCAGTTCCGCGAGATACTCGAGGGGTTGCCCTTCGCGCCCGTTACCCCTGAGCAACTGGACCAGGCCGCTTTTCCTGAAGAAGACGGGGATACCCACGAGTCCATCGCCCGCGACAAAGCGGCGCAGTGGTCGGCAGTAGCCTCGATGTTGGTCATTGCCTCCGACGGCGGACTGGTAATCCCCGCACTGGGACCACGGTGGGAAAGCCGCTACACCCACAGGTTCGCCGGGCCTGCCGCGGATAACAGCGAACGCCTTGCTCGCCTGCTGGAGATGATGCGTCCACATCACGGCGAGAATCGTCGGGCCTCTTGGATGGAAGCGTTGGCTATCGCGGACCGCGGCAGGATTCTGGCGTCGTGGGAACTCGGAGGAGGCTCGGGATACTTGGCCGAACAGCCGCCCGATGGTTCGTTGCCCGAATTCTGGGTGTTCAGCGTGTGGCGATTTCCTCAGTTCGGGGCATCCTATAGCAACTTGACTTCAGAGCAGCGCGAATCCATTGATGATCACTGGGCTCGTTTGCGGCGCTTGGTACGCCGGTTTTTCACCTCCATTTTCGTCCCATCTGCCACCGGCTGACAGGGCAATCGCGTCTTCAGGCCAGGAATCTCATTTTGCTGTGATTCGTCCCTTGCCAAGCCTACGCCCCATCTATAACATATGTTCTATGTATATAACGGCTAGCAAACATAACCTGCCTGACATCCCGGGGGCCTGCTTTGAACCAGCGGCCAGCCCGGAATTGCCGGAATGACAGAATAATGGCGGAAATGAGCGGAAATGAGTGGAATCATAAAAAAAGAGCCCCTGTAAACCGGCAATGCCAGCTCCTCCGCCCCAACCTGCTTCGATGCTGAAATCAAGACGCGATTGCCCTGCACCGGCTGACGGTATGGGCACAATTCAGAAGGATTTCAGATACAATGCTCTAAAACGAACCTGTGGAGAGCCATCCGTTGACTTCGACTGCCACCACCCCTGATTCAATTGAAAGCGTGCAGGAACTGCTGCGCGGACAGGGCTACGTTGCCGACCGCTCGCTGGCTGTGCCTATCTTCCTGGCTCTCCGGCTCCAGCGTCCTTTATTTCTGGAAGGCGAGGCCGGCGTGGGCAAGACAGAAATAGCCCGCGCACTTTCTTCCGCGCTCGACACGCCCCTGATTCGTCTCCAGTGCTACGAGGGTTTGGACATCAACCAGGCCGTCTACGAGTGGAACCATCCCCGGCAGTTGCTGGAGATAAGGTTGCTCGAGGCCAGCGGCGACGTGGACCGGGATAGCGCCACCGCCGGGTTGTTCTCGGATCGGTTCCTCATCAAGCGCCCCCTGCTCCAGGCCATCGACGCAGCCCACGAACGCGCGCCGGTTCTGCTGATCGACGAGCTGGACCGCGCCGACGAGGAGTTCGAGGGCTTTCTGCTGGAGATGCTGTCGGACTTCCAGATTACAATCCCCGAACTCGGCGTGTTCAAGGCGGAGAATCCGCCGATTGTTATTATTACCTCCAATCGTACCCGTGAGGTGCATGACGCCCTCAAGCGCCGTTGCCTGTACTACTGGATCGATTACCCCGATTTCCAGAAGGAAATGCAGATCATTTCCTCGAGGATGCCCGACGCGCCCCGCAGGCTTGCTGAGCAGGTCACCGGATTCGTTCAGGAACTTCGCGAGACCGAGCTGTACAAGATTCCGGGCATCTCAGAGACGCTGGACTGGACCTCGGCCCTGATGGCCCTCAACCAGCGGGAACTGGAGCCAGAGGTGATCGACGACACCCTGGGCCTGATGCTCAAGTACCAGGATGATATCGAACAGGTGCGGGGCGAACCGGTGCGCGCCATGCTGGAGCGCTCCCGGAACCGCGGTCCACGCCGCGGCGGCGGACGGCGCGGCTGACTCCCATGACAACCAACCTCTACGCACTGAACCGTGAGGGCGGCGACCCGGGCGGCCACATCTTGCCCAACCTACTGCGCTTCGCCGAGGTGTTGCGGCGCTTGGGTCTTGATGCCGGTCCGGCAAACGTGCTGGACATGGTAAGGGCCACGGAGCACGTTCATATTGGGCGGCGCGCCGAGTTCTACCAGGCGGCCCGAAGTATTTTCGTCCACCGCCGCCAAGACCTGCCCATTTTCGACGAGGCCTTCAACGTGTTCTGGCGCAAGCCCAACACCGCCCGCAGCGGAATGGACCTGCGTTCAATGGGCGAGCAGCGGCGTTTCCGCAGGCCTCAGGTGTCGGCGGGGAGCGACGAACCGATGGACGATGCCTTGGCCCTGGAAGGCGACGCTGACGATGACTCAGTGTCACTCGTCGATCTGACCCGCACCTATAGTGCTCGCGAGGTGTTGCGCCAGAAGGACTTCGCCCAGTTCACCGGCAACGAGGTCTCCGAAGCCCGCCAGATGATGTCCGCCTTGCGCTGGGATTTGGGCCACCGGCGCACACGCCGAATGGTCCCCGGTGAGGGCACCAGCATTGATATGCGGCGCACTCTGCGGCAAAGCCTCCAGTATGGCGGCGAGATGCTTCATCTGGCCCGGCGCGGACCCAAGAGCCACCCCCGCTCGCTGGCGCTGATTTGCGACGTGAGCGGATCTATGGAGCGCTACACCCGCATGCTGCTCCACTTCATCCATACCATCGCGGCGGGGCAGCCCATCGAGGCTTTCCTGTTTGCCACTCGCCTGACTCGGATCACGCGGCAGCTGCGTTACCGCAGCATCGATCAGGCAATCAATGAGGTATCCCGTGCCGTACCCGACTGGGCCGGGGGCACCCGCATCGGCGAGGCCGTCAAGACATTCAACTACCAGTGGCTGCGCCGGACACTCAGGGGCCAGGCGATTGTGATGATCATCTCTGACGGTTGGGACAGGGGCGAACCTGACTTGCTGGCCCGGGAGACGTCCCGGCTGCAGCGGAGCTGCCACCGCCTGATATGGTTGAATCCGCTGCTGGGTTCCCCAAACTACCAGCCGCTCACGCAGGGAATGCAGGCCGCCCTACCCTACGTTGATGATTTCCTGCCGGTGCACAACATGAACAGCCTGCAGGCTCTCGCCGACCGGCTGAGTGATATCGGCCCTGAACGGGGTTCGATACGTGCATACCGCCCTGAGCCCGAGGAACCGGAGCCGGAACCACCGCCTGAGCCCGAGGACCGCCCCATCGACCGCATTCTGCCGCGACCCACGTTTCGTCACCCGATGTGGGGAAAAGAACGCTAGCAGCCGCAGACTTTCCCGGTCCCTCCAGTGTCGTGCTTTGGACTGGATTTACCAAAAATGGTGATTAATACTCACTATTGCAGTTCAAAATGTATTATAATAGTGGTACTGAAAACGTAGTAGGGGTGACGGAAATGAGCGTTTTTGAGCGAATGAACGCCGATGGCCATGAACAGGTGGCAATGTTCTCCGACCCCGGTTCAGGACTCAAGGCAATTATTGCGGTCCACGATACGACTCTTGGGCCAGCATGTGGCGGCACACGCATGTGGCCGTATGAGAGCGAGGCGGAGGCACTGACCGATGCACTCCGCTTGTCCCGGGCTATGACCTACAAGTCAGCGGTAGCGGGGCTGCACTTCGGCGGGGGCAAGGGCGTCATCATCGGCGACCCGCACACCGAAAAGTCCGAGGCCCTTATGCGCGCCTACGGTCGCTTTGTCGATACTCTCGGTGGCCGGTACTTGACCACTACCGATGTTGGCACCACCAGTCGTGACCTGGAGTTTATGAGACAGGAGACCACCCACGTAACGGGCCTCCCGGTCAGCCTCGGTGGCAGCGGCGATACATCCATAATGACCGGGCTTGGCCTGTACATGGGGATGAAGGCTTGTGCCGAAGAAGTTTGGGGCAACGGTGGCCTGCGTGGCAAGACCGTGGCTGTCCAGGGCTTCGGCAAGGTGGCCAGCCACCTGTGCGAGCATCTGATGGAAGAGGATACCCACATCGTGGTCACCGACGTGTTCGAAGATGCCCTCGACCGTGCGCGCGACTGGGGACTGGAAGCCACATCCCCCGGTTCCATCCTGACCGCTGATTGCGACATATTCGCGCCCTGCGCCCTCGGTGGGATATTGAATGCGGAGACAATACCGCAGCTTCGCTGCCGGGTGGTAGCAGGAGGGGCCAACAACCAGCTGCTTACCGATGACGACGGCGAGGAACTGCACCGCCGCGGCATCCTGTATGCCCCCGACTACATCGTCAACGCCGGCGGCATCATCAATGTCGAGGCCGAGATGGGCGACGCAGGTTACAGTGCCGAACGGGCCCGGGAAAAGACGGAGCGCATCCACGAAATCATGGGCAGTGTAATAAAGACGTCGCAGGTGGGGGAGATTTCCACGGCCACTGCCGCCGCTCGCTTGGCTGAAGACCGGCTGGACAGCGTGCGACGCATCCGCTCGATGCGCCGCAGTTGCCAGAAATCCTGAGGATTCCGAAGACCCTCACAAAGTATGCGAGTCTTCCGGAATTGAGCGGTGCTACGCCCCATGCTCTGGCGTGGCGATACGCATCGCAACACGCGGGAGCCAGTTGCGTGGACGATTGGCATTGGGCTCCCTTACCACCTGGAAACCAGCGCGGCTGAATAGCGGTTCCGTGCCGAAATAGACGTTATCGTCCCCGGTGCGAATTCCGTCGGCCCGGGGATAAGCCTCAACCGCCGGCGCCCCATGCCCCGCGGCATAGGCAACCGCTGCCCGTATCAGTGCTACTGCGATGCCGCGACCCCGATGTGATTTCGGCACTGTAATGCACGGAATTACCCACACTGGTTCGTCGTCAACCGGTGGTGTGGCACGTGATCGGGTGATTCGCGTGAACTCATTCCTGGGTGCAACCGCAACCCAGCCGACCGGTTGATCGCCTTCGAAGGCCAACAACCCTGGAGCCGGATCTCTACCAGCAAGACGAGCCATCGCCTCCCTGCGGCGAGGACCCTTGGGGCCGCATCCGGGTAACCCGCGCAATTGTGCTTCGGTCAAGCGGGGGAACATGCACCAGCAGGTCGAACCCCAACTTCCCCGCAGTACTATGCCCAGCGAGTCAATGAGTTCTGGTGTCAGCGGCGCAATCTCGATTTCGCTGAGTGTTGCTGAGTTCAATGGACCTCAGTGATGCATAAATAAAATAGGGGCGCATGAAAATGCGCCCCTGCCGTTGGGACAAATCCTAGAATGCGATTAGCGGGCCTGGGAATCAGCCTGGAAGCCCCCGTCGCGGTGCGCGCCGTCGCAGAACGGCTTCTCAGACGAGAGTCCGCAGCGGCACAGGCTAACCCAGCGCCCTTCCGGAATGGAATAGTTGGCGCCACTGATGTCAACAATATCAATCGGCCCGGTGATGCGGTTGGGGCCATTTTCCCTGACTTCGATCTTGACGTCTGCCACGGTTTCTCCTCCGAATGTTCGTTGTTTGCCGGGGTTGCAGCCTAGTGTAGCAACCGTCTCTGCCATTGTCCAACTGGCCCCGCACCCGTCCCAGGGCCTTGGATTTTGAGCGCCATCCCGACGAGAATGGCAACTCATCCGTCTCGTTCCATGTCAGTTCCCGCGAACAGGCGGAACAGGCTGCCGCTCGCGCGGATTAACAGGAGTCTTGTGTTCCAGCCCTCTGTCTGCCTCTAGTCCGCGGGACTTTCCGCGGGGTCGCTGCGTCCGGTCTGAACTGGTTCTGTCCGTCTCCTCTCGCCTCGGACAATCGCAAGGCCGATACCAACGACAAGCAGGGCTCCCATCAAGAGAAATGCTCGCTGAAGGCCCGCCACGAAGGCATCGGCAATCTCAGGGGACACCGCATCTAGGCTGGGCTCCACGCCGTAGGCGCCCATTGTGACCACAACCACTGTGGTGGCAATGGCGATGCTGGTCACATTGGCTGAATTGCGGACCAGCTGGGTAAGGCTGGACACCACACCGTATTGGGTCCGCTCCACAGCCCCTAGCACCGAGCTGTTATTGGGTGAATTGAACAGTGCCATTCCACAGCTCTGGAGCATCAGCATCAGCACGATGAGTACCACTGGCGGGGACTCAGTGAGGGTGCCGGCAAAGACAAAGGCGGAGATGGCTGAACAGCAAAGCCCCAGCACGGTCAGCACACGCCAGCCGAACCTGTCCGACAGCCGACCGCTCAGGGGGCCCAGCAACACCATGCATAGGGCCGGCGGAATTAGCAGAAGTCCGACATCCCTGGGGCCCAACTCCAGCACCCGCTGCAAGTAGAACGGCATCATGAACCGAGAGGCCTGGCTGCCCAGGAAAGACAGCCAGCTGGCGCTGATGCCGATGGCCACCAGCTTGCGACGGAACAGCCGGAGGTCCAGCATTGGCGCGGTCGTCCGCAGCTCCCACCACACGAATGCTGCGACGGTGGCAACGGTTGCGACTGACCCCAGCAGCACCGCCGGAGAGCCCCAACCCAGCCTGTGGCCGTTACCTACAACCATCAGGAATCCAAGCAGTGACAGCCCCGACAGCCCGGCTCCCAGCCAGTCGAATCTGGGCTTACCCTGATCTCCTGAGTCCTCTAGGCGCGCCTGTTGTTGCAGGACGAGCCACGAGGTCAGGATGGTTAATACGCCAACTGGAACGTTGACGAAAAACACAGAGCGCCATCCGAAGGCGGCCACCAGTAGTCCTCCAAGTGCCGGGCCCGCAATAGCCCCGCTTCCCACGACGCTCATGTGGCTGCCCAGTGCCTTGCCCCGTTCCGCCCCGCTGAATGCGGTGATTACTGTGGCCATTCCGTTGCCTTGGATCATGGCCGATCCGGCGCCTTGGCAAGACTTTTGCGGAGATGAGCCAAGTGAGGTCTGGGGCCAGTCCGGCCAGGGCCGAACCAGCGACAAATATGAACAGCCCTCCTATGTATACCCACTTGCGGCCTACAATGTCGCCCAGTCGCCCCATTGGCAGGATCAGTGCACTGATGGCCAGCGCATTCCCCACCACCACCCACTGTACTGTCGGCAAGTCCGATTGAAAATGTTCCTCAATTTCCGGCAGCGCGATCAGTACCGACCCGTTGTCCACCACCGAAACAAATGTGCCGATGGCGATGGTGGCGAACACCCACCACTTAAAAGAGGGGTTGGACCTTATGCGCGAAAGCAAACTTTATACTTCCCGAAACCAGGCACACTTCCCAGCTTGCATTCCCTTTGATGGGCAAAGATTTTTCGATTTCCGTAATAGCGCAAGTCCAGATTATAAATGATTTTCAGGCCTGGTATTGGCATGGTTGACAGCGAGCTACTGCATTCGTGTCTTGGAGCAGGATTGTGGGAAGACCAGTAGGACCAAGTAGAAAATGCTCCGGGTCCTGTGCCCTCAAGTGCGGCAATCACGCATTTCGTACCCGCGCACTTGACCGTAGACTTCGTGCTGGGTTAAATTCCCTGTAACAGACACATCGTTTGGAGCAGTTCTATGCCTATATACGAATACCACTGCCCAACTTGCAGCCATAAGTTCGAAAAACTTCAGCCGATGAGCGCCACCGGCGCCGATTGCCCCAACTGCGAACAGCCCGCCAGGCGTGCCATCTCGGTATTCGCCAGGGTCGGCAACACTGGTGAGGAGCCGTCCTTCAATCCTGGGCCTCTGCCGCCAATGGGTGGCGGCGGATGCTGTGGCGGAGGCTGTGGCTGCGGCCACTAGGCCGAAAGCGTCACTCCGGTCGTACCCGATAAACCTCGACAGGCGCGTGGAACTGGCGGGCAGCCAGGCTATTGCGCCTGTTTTTCTGAATGCCTGCGAGAGGTCACGTTGTTCTTCGTTCGCTCCACCGACGCCAGAAAAGATAGCTGCTGCCCGCAACCGCCAGGATTAATCCTCCCGCCAGCGCACGCAGGGCGACCCACATAGTGGCGTCGAACCAGAACCCCTGCGGGAAGAGCAGCACCAGGTAGTCGGTGCGCGGGTCCAGTTGCCAGAAATCATTGGCAAAGCTGACCCGGTGGAACAGCAGGAACAGGGCATCGAACCCCACCGATGCCACAAGGCCGAACAATACAAGTAAGCCGACGGTTAGTCCACCTCCCCACGCCGACAACCGCGCCAGTGCTGGAAGGTAGGCTTGGCGCCACCTCGCGAAGCCTGTTGCCACCAGGACAAACAGGCAGACTGCCGAAGCAACAAACGCCCCGTACACGCTCCACAGCAGTCGCTTGACGTCGCGCATGTGGTGGACTTCCCTTTCGTTGAACAACTCCTGCTCCAGCCCGAATATGCGCGTGCGAACGTGCAACGGCTCTTGGTCCGAGTTGAAGTACCCCCGAAGGTCCAACGCCACTTGACGCAGGTCCTCCCGGGAAATTCCGCTGGCGAGGGAGATGCGATATTTGTCGAAGCCGCCCTCATAGAGTCCGACACTATTAAAGGCCCATGTCAGGCAGCCGGTCACTAGGAACACCGGGACAGCGACGACAAACAGTGCGGTTGGGAGCCATCGCAGCCGGTGCGCGACCCGTGCGAGGGGGCTGTCTGGTTGTGTCAACGATTGCAACATGGACTTCACTGATTATAATCGCCCTATGACTGATTACGAATTCGACGAACAGATTTCCAAATTTCAGACGCTGGTTGACATAGTCGCTCGGCTGCGCGCTCCTGGGGGCTGTCCCTGGGACCGGGAGCAGACGCACGAGTCGCTGAAGCGCAACCTGCTGGAGGAGGCCCACGAGGCTCTCGAGGCCATCGACGGTGGCGACCCGTCGGTACTGACCGAGGAGCTGGGCGACCTGCTGGTGCAAATTGCCTTCCATGCCGACATCGCCAAGGAGGCAGGCCACTTTGAAATGGGCGATGTGGTAGAGCGGATCAACCGCAAGCTGATCCGCCGCCACCCGCACGTGTTTGCCGACGAGACGGTCTCGGACGCCCGTGAGGTTGAGCGCAACTGGGAGCGAATTAAGGCAGAGGAACGGGCCGCTTCCGGCGGGACCCGCAAGTCGCCAGTCGATGGCATTCCTGCCAGCCTCCCCGCCTTGGCGGTGGCCCAGCTGATGCAGGACCGCGTGGCTCGCGCGGGGTTTGAATGGGATGACGTTTCCGGCGTGCTGGACAAGCTCTCCGAGGAAATCGAGGAGCTACGCGCAGCGGAGACGCAGAAAGAAAAGATCCACGAGCTGGGCGACGTGTTCTTTGTATTGGTCAACCTATCGCGTTGGATCGATGTCCACGCCGAGGACGTTCTGCGCCAGGCCAACGCCAGATTCCGGTCGCGCTACCTGGGTATGGAGGAGCTTGCCACGCAGCGCGGGCTGGACTTCGGGGCCCTGCCACTTGACGAGAAAGAGGCGTTATGGCAGGAAGTGAAACGGACGCAGCGAGACGGCTGAGTTTCGCCTGGTATTTCAGCCCTCTCCGGTCCACCCGGCAAGATACGCCGGGTCCAGGTAGTAGATGCCGCCGCCCATTAGTCGCTGCAGACCTTCCGAGAGACTGGCAATGGCTGCGGCCTCGGCGGACGGGCGACCCAACAGGCGTTGCGACAGGCTGCGGCGCGGTTGAATCACCTTGGCCCGCGGTTTTGTGCCGCCCGCCCGGGCCGCAGCGTCGAGGGCGTCGGTGTAGTCCCCGATGTGGTCCAGCAGGCCGACCTCTGCTGCGCGCTGTCCGGTTAGAACCTCACCTGTAGCAAGCTCCCGGACGGTCTCCTCGGGAAGGGAGCGGCCCTTGGTCACCACCTGCACGAAGTTGTCATAGATCTCGTCTATTAGGCTCTGGAATCTCTCTGATTCCTCGGACGTGGGGCTTCGCCAGAAACCCGTCATGTCCTTGTACTTGCCGCCCTTGAAGATGGAGAACTCTATCCCGGCGCGGCCCAGCAACTGCTCCAGCACGGGTCGCAGGTAAATTACGCCGATGGATCCGACCAGTGCTGTGGGAAGGGCGTAGACCTGGCTGGCGGCACAGCAGAGGTAGTAGCCGCCCGAGGCGCCTATGCCGCGCACGTAGGCGATCACCGGCTTGCTCTCCGCCACTCGCTCGATGCTGCGATGCAGGGCCTCCGATCCCGCGGCCGAACCGCCTGGCGAGTCTATGTCCAGCAGCACCGCGCGGTAGGATTTGCTCTTGGCCACTGTCTCGAAGACCTTGCTGTAGGAAGCGGCGCGAATCTGGGTACCGATTACCCCGTGCATCTCCACTACCGCGACGCTCGAACCGCTACCGATACCGAACGGCATACTTGCTCCCCCGCTACTGGATGCCCTATATATTAACCTACCGGCACCGCCATGATGTCTTGCGGTATCCCTGAATAGCAAAGGCCCCGATGTCAGTCAGGGCCCTATTGCTATTACCTGTTTGACCAGAGCGTTCAGCTGGCATTCAAGTCGATGGGGCACTCTGGCGTACCCTGGTCCGACTTCCTGAACTCGGGAATGACGTATTTGCCGAACATTTCGATGGATTCCATCACCTTCTTGTGAGGGACGGACTCCGTGGCCATCAGGAACTGCAGCTGGTCGACGCCTGTGGCCTCGTGCAGCCGCGCTGCCTTGATGCAGGACTCCGGGTCGCCGGCCACGATGATTCCTCGCTCAGCCATGGTGGCGGCGTCGAATTCCTCCCATACTTTCTGAGCCAGCGCGGTGCCCCCGGACAGGTCCAGGCCCGAGCCGCCGTTGCCGCCCTGGGACGGCACATCGACGTAACGTGAGAAATTCTGTGCCAGGTGATCGGGAACTCCGCCCCACTGGTCCAGCAGCCGGGCGTAGATATCCTTCTGGTCCTGGACATAAGGACGGCCCGGGCCGAAGAATGTCTTTAGGGATTGTGCCGACAGCTCCTTGGTGGCGGCGTCATCTTCACCGCACAGCCCAAAGCAAGAAGACAGCCACTTGTTGTTCGCGAACGCCCCAACCGGGTTGGACTCCTTGATTGCCGTCTTGTACTCGCGGATGGCTGGCTCCAACACCGAGGGAGCGTTGACGCCCAGCGCCATGGAACCGAGGCCCTTCTGCGCTGCAAGTTGGTAGGTGGCGGGCTGCAGCGCGGCCACCCATATGGGTGGATGGGGCTTCTGGTAGGGCTTTGGCAGCACCTGGCGCGGCGGCACCTTCCAGAACTTCCCCTCCCACTCGAAGTAGTCCGACTCCCAGATCTTGGGAATCATTGACAGGGATTCTTCCCACATCTCTCGAGTGTCGCGAGGATCGATGCCCATGCCCAGCTGTTCGTAGGGTGCCGAGCGGCCAGTGCCAAATTCGACGCGGCCATGGGACAGGTGGTCGACCATAGCCACCCGCTCGGCAACCCGAACCGGATGATGGTAGGGCAGAATCACCACGCCGAACCCCAACCGTATCCGTTTAGTCAGCCGGGACAGGGCGCCGAAAATGACCTCGGGACAAGGAGACTCGGAAAACGTGGTCAGGAAGTGGTGCTCAACGAACCACACTGCGTCGAAGCCCATCTCGTCCGCCAGTATGCACTGCTCGATGGTCTCCTCGATGACCGCGTGGTCGTTCAGCATTGGACGCTGCATCTCGTAAGCGAGCGAAAACTCCATTACAAACCTTCTTAATACAAGCTATGCGTCGCTCGCCATTCTACCGGCAGTGTGGTCACGGGGCAACGGGGACGAAAACACCCACACCTACCCCATCAGGACGACCTCGCGCTGGACCGGGGAGCTGGGATAGGGGCCCGTTTCCGACATGAACACGTCGATTTCGGAACGGACGCCGAACTCGGGAAGGTATATGCCCGGCTCAACCGAGAAACAGACCCCGGGAATGATGCGTCGAGTGTCGTGGGTCTCGAAGCCGTCCAGGTTGACCGCCTCGCTATGCACCTCGAACCCGATGCTGTGGCCGAGGCGATGGGTAAACCACTGGCCGTAGCCCCGGGCCCCGATGAAGTCGCGCGCTACCTGGTCTGCCTGCCAGCCCTGTACCGCGTCGCCCCTGCGGTGCGACTCCTGCAGGTACTCCACGGCGGCGTCTCTCGCGCCGATTACGATGTCGAAAATCTCCTGCTGACGTGCCGGAACCTTGTCCCCGGCGTAGGCGCACCATGTGATGTCGGCAAAAACGCTGCCCGGCCCGGTGCCCTTGGCCCAGAGATCTATGAGCAGCCAGTCGCCCGGGCGTATGGGGCTGTGCACTTGAGCCGACGGCTCGTAGTGGGGATCCGACGCGTTGGCATTGACTGCCACGATAGGCCCATCTGGCGAGGTGATCGACTCCTCAGCGAACCTGCGTCGAATGAACTCGGCCACGTCGTGCTCGGTTATTCCGCTACCTAGGCGTTCGCCGGCATGGGCGAACGCCTCGTTGACAATGCGTCCCAGTTTCAGCGCGGTCTCGTGATGGTCGGCATACTGTTCGGGAGTCCAGCGGTGCGTCGCCGCCTGCATCAGATCTGCCGAGGACACTACCTCAACGCCCAGGCTGCGCACCAGCTCCACGGTGCCGGCGTCGACACGAGACACTCGGGGCAACTCGTTCATCGGAGAGTATTCCATCGCCAGCCGTCCGGTGCCTGCTAGCAACTCCCGCAATGCCGAAACCATTGTGTCCCGATTGCTGTAAACGATGCATTCCACGCCCGAGTCGGCGAATTTACCGGCGTCGACATGGTGAGTCAGCAGTCGTGGCGCACCCTGCGCAGGCAGGTAAAAGTAGCAGGGGCGTGTGACATGTCCCGAGGGCTGGATCACCTGCCGGAAAATCGGGTTTGATTCCCGGTAGTCAAACACCAACCAACCGGGCGTGTTGTCCTGCGCCATGAATTCCTGGGCGGCTCGGTAAACATTCTGGAAATGCGTTGCTTGCTCGTACATTTTCACTCCAAGGACGGCCCGGCAGTTGAAGCAAGGTTGAATGCGGTGACGGAGGACCTGTACGCTAGGTCAGCGGATGTCCTGGCGCATTCCTCCGTCCAGCACGATGTTGGCGCCGGTCAGGTACGATGCCCGCTCCGAGCACAGATAAACGGCGAGGTCGGCGACTTCCTCAGGCTTGCCAAGCCGCCCCATGGGTACGAGCGCGGCAGCCTCCTGCTCCAGTTGATTCAGCCTTCGTCCCTCGACGCGACTACGTTCTTCGAGCACCTCTGTGAGAGCATCGCCTTCCACAGGTCCGTGGATCAGGTTGTTCACGGTGATGTTGAATGGCGCCAGTTCATTCGCGAGGCTCTTGGCATAGCCGGTGAGGGCCATTCGGTTGGCGGTGTTCAGCGCGCTTTCGTCGATCGCTCTGATGGCTCCCACCGGAATGGAATGCAGGGAGAACTCGGGAAGCAGGTTAAGGATCCGCCCCCAACGCTGCTGTTTCATATAGGGAACGGCTTCCCTGGCGAAGCGGACTGAGCCTAGGAAACTCTCGTCCAGCGCCGAGGATATGGCTTCGTCGTCAAGTTCTGAAGCTCTTCCCGAGGTCTCGTCCTCGACCCTTGTGGGCATGCGAGTCACGAGAATGTTGATATGGCCGAAGCGACTCACGGTGTCCCGGACCACACGGCGAATATCGGCCTCCCTGGTGAGGTCGGCCGGAATGGCAAGCACATGTTGCTGGGAGGTGGCCCGGGCCATCTCAATCTCAGCCCGGCGAAGATCAGCCTCCGTTCGGGCGCAGATGGTGACGTTGGCTCCCTCGTGGGCGAATGCCAAGGCTATAGCCCGGCCCATGCCCCGGCTGGAGCCGCCCACGATGGCCACCCGGTCTCTCAAGCCTAAGTCCATCGTTCATACCGACCGGAGAAGCTGATTATTGAAATGCAACGCAAAAACACTGGACCCGTTGCTGCCCGGCTCACTTTGTTGATTAATGATGTCGCGCTGTTTCAGGGATTCAACATCATTGGCGCTATAACCCAAACCGGCAAGAATCTCGCCGTTGTGCTGTCCGAGAAGCGGCGGCGGTATGTCCAGGCCGCCGGGGGTGGCAGAAAACTTGATGGGAATGCCCGTCTGTTTGATCTTGCCCACCGTGGGATGGACCATCTCCTGAAGCATATCGCGCGCTTCGATCTGCGGGTCAGCGAAAATGTCCGCCAGGTCGTTGATGGGTCCGCAGGGGACACTCACCTTCTGCAGGTCTACCACCCAATCCGCCACGGGCCGTGTGAGGAAAATCTGCTGCAGATATGGCACCAGCACCGACCGGGTGGTGACGCGGTCGCCGTTGGTGGCGTAATCAGGCTTTCTCAACTCCTCAAGGTCCATGGCCTCGCAGAACCGTTCCCAGATGCGCTCGGACCCGACTGCAACGTTGATGAACTTGCCGTCCTGGCACATGAACGCCTGATAGGGGCACAGGTTGGGGTGCGCTGCGCCCAGCCGCGCCGGGGGCTTGCCGTTGGCGAACAGAGTGGCCGCCTGGTAGGTGAGCCAGGCAACTTGGCCGTCGAGCATGGAAATGTCGATGTACTGTCCCTCGCCGTGCTGGGCGCGGTGATGAACGGCAGACATGATGGCAAAAGCGGCCCACATGCCGGCACCGATGTCCGAGACAGCGATACCAACCTTCTGCGGCTCGCCGTCGGGTTCGCCTGTTAGGCTCATCAGGCCGCTGATGCCCTGCATTATCTGATCGTAGGCCGGCAGGCGGCGGTACGGACCGTCCTGCCCGAAGCCGGATATGGACGTGTAGATGATGCGCGGATTGACCGATTTCACGACGTCGTAGCCGAGGCCGAAGCGTTCCATCACTCCCGGAGTGAAGTTCTCGACAATCACATCCGCGTCTGACGAAAGCCTGAGGAAAATCTCCTTCGCCTCGTCTTCCTTGAAATTGAGGGTCAGGCTGCGCTTGTTCCGGTTGATGGACAGGAAGTAGGCGCTCTCCCCCTCAATGAAGGGTGGCCCCCAGTGCCTGGTGTCGTCGCCGCTACCAGGGATTTCTATCTTGATCACGTCGGCGCCGTGGTCTCCCAGCATCAAGGTGCAGAAGGGGCCAGCTAGGGCCCGCGTCAAGTCCAGCACCTTCAGCCCTTCCAGTGCCTTCATTCCTGTCAGTCTCCTTAATATTCCCGTCTGGAATTGAATGACACCTGCCAATAGTTGAAAAAAAGCAGGATTTACACTCACCAGTTACGGTG
The DNA here is from genome assembly GCA_965262865.1 of Dehalococcoidia bacterium. GTDB lineage: Bacteria > Chloroflexota > Dehalococcoidia > Lucifugimonadales > UBA3495 > VXOI01. The sequence goes on along the minus strand of OZ253565.1, from coordinate 887,940 downwards.
TTGCGGATTCTACCGGTAAATTGTTACCGGAATCTTACCATAGTCGAATAACGCCCGAATCTCCGGGGACGGGCCTCCTGCTCATCCCCGCGGGCGGTGTCACCTGAGTGTTGCCGCATCCGTCAGGTGCACCCGGCAGCCCCCGGTGTCTGCAGGATCGAAGTAGATTAAGCGGTAGCCCATGAAGTTGGTAAACGGCTCATCGGTCATGAACCGGTAACCCCGCTGCCGGTGCTCGGCCACCACCCGGTCGAGGTCCTCGACCGCGTAGGCCATGTGGTGCACCACCCAGTTCCCGCCGCTGCCCTCGAAAACCAAGGGGTCATCTGGCTGGATGAACTCCACTTCGACGCTGCCTACCTGCAGGAATACGACCTCGCCCAGGTTCGGTACGGGCCCCCGTCCGGTGACCACCGCCCCCAGCGTTGCTGCGTAGGACTGTATCGCCGCGTCAAGATCGGGGACCAAATAACTGGCGTGATGAATAGTGGAAAACATGGCTGCTCCCGGTATTGGACTCGTCGCACTTCACAATTTTTGCATACATTTTTTATGCCGCTGCGGTTGCCGTATGCGGGCGCGGCGCATATTATATGTTTCCGCTGCGAGAGTACCAAACCCACGGCTCGCAGATCTGATTGGAGAGGAAAATGGCGGTAGGAAGCACTTACAAGATAGTCGAGCTGGTGGGATCTTCCAGCGAGAGCATACAGCAGGCGATAGATGGGGCCATCTCCCGGGCCGCGGAGACCATTCGCAACTTGGACTGGTTCGAGGTCCGTGAAATCCGCGGCACCATCGACGGTACCAGCGCCAACTGGTACCAGGTGAAGGTTGGCATCGGCTTCCGCGTCGACACGGACGACGACGTCAGTCAAGACTAGACTAAAGCCAAGGTGGGATGTACATTTAAGTGGCGATGATGATCAGCCGGGTTGCGCGGGTTAATTCCTCTCATACGTATCTGGAGAATGACTCGTCCTCGTCGCTTGTCTCCCACCGTCTGCGCATTTCACCTTGGCTTCGGTTTAGGTACGACCTGTGGCCGGTCCGTTCCTGGTAGGCCGCAACCGCGTGGTCATCGGCGCGCCGGCCCAGCAGGTGTTCGATTACCTGTCCGACCTGTCTCACTTCGCCGAGTGGAACGAGGAAACTGATTTCTGGGTAACAGTCCTGCCCGAGGGTCTGCCCGAGGTGGGTTCGGAATTCCGCAGGGAGCGGACGGGAGAGATGCAGGGCCCCTTGATTCTCCGTGGCGGAATGGGAGAAAGCAGGGTAACTCTGATCAGGGCAACGACCATTGTCGCCCACGAGCCGGCCACATCGCTGGTCCTTGAGACCAAGAACATCTTCAACGGACTGCTCCACAGCATCGAGAAAGTGACCTTCGACCTCCAGCGGGAGCCGACCGGCACCAGTGTCACCATGGTCTCGGAGGTCGAACCCATGGTGCCCGGTATATTCATCGGGCCTGTTTATGCCATCCGTCTGGCCCGCGGCCTGTTCCAGCGTCTGCTTGGCAACCGGCTACCGGGCCTTTTCCCCCAAGTGTCCGTTGGTCCCCACCTGACCAGGATCAAGAATAAGACCGAAACCGGGCAGGCGGGCGACAGCAACTGATTCACTGCGGAAGACCTGTCCTCATCCTTCCTAGGCATCTCTCATCGGCCAACGCTCCCGAAGCACCCGCCGTTAGGCAGGGCTAATGGCGAGATTACCCCATATCCTCCCGCTGCACGAGGTGCACCAGCCACCCACCCAGGCTGGCCGGATGGATGAAGCCGATCAGGGAGCGTCGCCCGCCTGGCCGACCTTCCTGATCAATCAGGGTCAGCCCCGACTCGCCCAGTCGCGACAGCAGGCCGTTGATATCTTTGACCTTGAGTCCGGTATGGTGCATTCCGGGACCGCGCGACTCAATGTAGCGGCTGATGGCCCCCTGGTCCTGTCGAGTGCTGCCCGAATGGCCGTAATCCACGTTGCCCACCGAGCGGGGGTCTATATTCTGCAGAAACTCAAGTTCCAGGTCCCCGACGGTGATGAAAGAGACGCGCAGGCCGCCGATGAATTCCGGCTGATGGCTGCGGTATACCACGCCGTATTTATCGGACGTGAAGGCCTCGGTCTTGGTGGAGATTTCCACATCGGTCTGTGTGCTTTCTACCGGCCAGCCCATCCTGCGGGCGAAGACCTCGGTGACCTCGATGTTATCGGCGCTGGCCACTCCGAGATGGTCGATGCGTTCCACCTTGCCGTCCCTCGTTGCCTGAACCGGGAGTGACAGGGGTTCGGACAGGAAGGTGATAGTGCCGCAGGTGGCCGAAGGGTCCAGCAACATCCGCCGGGAACCGCCCAGGCCCGGCTCCGGCCCGGTGGACACCGTCGGCAGGCCGAGTTCGGTCGCGTCGCGCACCGCGTCCTCCAGCGCATCCGCTGTTACCGCCATGTGATGTAGACCCGTCTTCTCCGCACCCCCAACGAACGGGTCTCCCAGCTCGAACAGCGCCAGCGCCGTGTCCCCCACAGGAAATACGGGAGCCTGTCGGCCGCTGTCGCCGATATCGCAATCTGCTCGCGGCAACTCAAAATCCCGCTCGAGTATTTCGGCTACCACTGGAACGTCGCGGACTACGACTCCTACATACGACAATCCGTTACCAAGCATCGCCCTTCTCCCTGCAATGACCGATGATCATGAGAAAACTGGTCCGATAACTGCAAATAAACTCTAATTCTGGACCAATATTCGAATCGTTGCGCCATTGTAAAGGAAATTAAAATACTGATTACGGTGACACAGTCGTTCAATCACCCGCCCGTGATTAGGAACAGGATGCCGAAGGCTGCCACGATAATACTGATACTGGCCGCAAACATCTTGTCCGGTATGCGCCTGAGCAGTCTCGCTCCAAAATAGGCGCCTCCAATGGCGACCACGCCTAGTACTACAACGACGCTTTGCAAGAAAGGGGCTTTGAACCCCTATTCATGGCGACCTGCCCACACGCTTGACAGCTTTATTGTCGTACCTTCCTCGAAGCGAATTCAGGTCAAAATCCCACGAATTTGAGAAATCGTCGTTGTAGTACTAGGGCCAGCCCCATGACGCCCACCAGCGGAGTGAGCAGTTGGCCACTGCCGTATATAGCCAGCTTGGGGAGTTGGATCAACAGCATCCCTAGGGAGAAGGTTGCCATATACTCCCTGGGTTTCATTCCGTAGGCGATATAGAAAACGGGCGCGAAAGGCCCGGGGATCCCCATGATCGCAGCTAGGAAACCGGCGCTGGCCCCCAGGGGCAGAAAGCCCCACAACGTCATTCTCACACGCTTGGACCACGGTAGCTGGGTCAGCAGCACCAAAGCAACCATGCCTCCGCCCATGATGCGAATCAGCAGGTCTGTGTCTGCGCTGATGAATAGGAAACTGCCCAGGACGGCGAAAGGGGTGGATCCCGCGGCGAACCAGGCCGCCACTTTCCAGTTCAAGTGGTGCCGGTTCAGCCACACCCTGGATGACGTGCCTAACAACTGGAATATCGCCACCACTGGCACCGCCACGGCGGGGCCGTAGAACCAGACTAGCACGGGCAGAATTACTACGCCTCCGCCGAACCCCGCCACTCCTGAGAGTGAGAGACCGACTGCGGCGACCACAAAAACGACCGCCAACTGCCAGACAACGACATCTTCCAGGGCTCTGCACCTCGCCTCCGGTTAGCGTGCCAGCATACCCTCTTTTTCACCTCCGGTTGAAGTGGCAGAGTGGTTCCATCCCGTTGAATGAACTGCCTTGGTGTCCCGTATTCTCGTGGGGTCCGCCGTTGTAAGATATCCACCAAACTCGCTTGGCGAATCACCCCGGCATCGGAGGAACATGGCAAACTTGGCTAAGACCCAGCGCATCGGCGCACTCGTCCCTGCCACCAACCCCGTGGTGGAGCCTGACTTCTACCGCGTGATCCCGCCGGAAATCACCGTCCATTTTGAGCGGATGTGGAACGGCACCTGGGGCACCCAGCCTGAAACCACCGCCGATGCGGGACATCGCCTCAACATGTCCAGCGGCGAGGCCAATGAAATCGACTGGGCGCTATTCGGGTTCGACGTCAACAAGATGAACGATGACGTTGCCCGTGGAGCCAGCTCCCTGTCCAACATCGGGCCCGATGTACTGGTCTATGCCTGCACGTCGGGAACGTGGCACAAAGGTTACATGGCCTTCGACCAGAGAATGGCAGAAATCATGGAGGAATCCAGCGGCGTGCCCTCAATCACCGCTGTCACGTCCTGCATTGCAGCCATGCGGCATATGGGCACCCAAAAACTGAGTATCGCTGGTCCATACCGCAACTACCACCTGCGAAATCGGCTCAAGCCGTTGATGGAAGAAGCGGGTTTCGAGGTGCTCAGCGCGGACGGTGAGCCGTGGATGCAGGACTCCATGAACCCCCGGGAGATCGACGCCGAGCCGCCGCAGACGATCATGGACTTCGTGCCCACGGTCGCCCGCGAGGAGGCTGACACTATCTTCCTGCCCGGTACGGCCTGGCGGGCTCTGGATGCCGCGGAGGAACTGGAGCAGAGGCTGGGCAAAACGGTGATCACGGTCAACCAGGCGAGCATCTGGCTAGCCCTGAAGCGACTGGGCTGGACGAAGCCCATCCCCGGTTTCGGCAGCCTGCTGCGTAGCTTCGAATAGGAGAGGTTCTGGTAGGGTCTTATGGTGCCGGGAGAGGGGGTCGAACCCTCACACCGATTAAGGTAGCGAATTTTAAGTCCGCCGCGTCTGCCTTTCCGCCATCCCGGCATTAGCCGTATCGGGGCTGTCAGCCCTCCCCAGTCCATGATAAAAGCCAGCATATCAAGGCATTCATTGGCTCTGTCAAGACAATCCTGATCCCTTTCCCGCGTGTCAGCGACCTAAGGTCATTGAGTCGATTATATGACAGTCGCGAGTTCATCCCTTCTGTACATATCGCTGGACTGAAGTTTGAAGCTTTGGCGGAACTTTGGCGGAGCTTTGGCGAAGAGGCGGGGATGAGTTTCAATTTGACAGCTTTAATGGAGGCCATGCGTCGAACTGGGTTGAGCTTCGTTGTCTGGTTCGTGTTGGGGGCTATCGTAGCATTCATATTGCCCTTGTGGGATAAATTTACTCCGGACGGGCCGGCCTATGACCCCGCGCCTTAAGGAATTGGCGCCTCTGCATTGGCATTGTCCTGTCTTTCGTCCAACGTAAAACCAAAGTACGGCCAGCTGAAAGACAAGAGGACTCCGAAAACACGCACGCCTGAGTGGCGAAAATAATTGTCAGATCCTCCCGTAGTCCCTGTTCATGTATTGTCCCGAACGGCTTGGATTATTTGTGTCGCGACAGCATCTGCCCAGACCCAACTGTGCGCATTGCATTGAGCTTTAACGGTCACCGCAAAGTGATCCTCGTTGACATCGGCCGCTTACCCTCTCTACACTCGCGGCCAGTACTGATGACGAGGTAGGCATGAAGCGTTTCGAGTACCTGGAGGCTCATACACTTCGGCAGGCAATAGGCATGCTGCAACGCCATGGGCAGCAGGCAAGGATTGTCGCGGGCAGCACCGACTTCCTGGTTCGGTGGCGGGCCGGATTCTGGCACCCCGAATACGTCGTGAACATTCAGCACATTCCCGGCATGAGCCGGGTGACCTTCAGCCGCCGCAACGGTCTTCGGTTCGGCGCGCTGGTGACGATTCAGATGTTGGAGCAGCACCCCGCCATCCGGCAACACTACCCCGCGCTGGCCGCGGCGGCCGCGTCATTTGCCGGCGTGCAGGTCCGGAACCTCGCCACGGTGGGAGGCAACATCTGCAACGCCTCGCCCTCAGGCGACATGCTCCCCGCACTGCTGGCTTTCGGCGCCGAATGCCGCCTGTCGGGACCGGACGGTCACCGCCAGGTTCCGCTGGATCAACTCTTTACCGGACCTGGGCGGACGGTGTTGGCCCAGGACGAGGTGCTGACCGAGATCGCCCTGCCACCACCTGCTCGCAACACCGGTTCGCTGTACATAAAGCACAGCCCTCGCGGCGCCATGGACATCGCCACTGTGGGCGTGGCCTCAGCGCTGACGGTGGACCGCGCTGGCGTCTGTACCTCTGCTCGCATCGCCCTCGGCGCAGTCGCCCCGACGCCACTGCGGGCCCGCGCAGCCGAGGAAATGCTTCAAGGTCAGATACTGGACGCAGACATGCTGCAGGCCGCGGCAGACCAGGCGATGTCGCAGGCCACCCCCATAGATGACGTGAGGGGCACTGCTGACTACCGCCGCCAGATGGTCGGCGTGCTGACCCGCCGAACGCTGGAACGAGCGGCCGCGGATGCCACTGGTAGACCGGTCCCCTACGAGGAGCACCGGCGCCTGGCGATACAGGTGGCCGTGTGAACCATTGAATCGGCCACCTGGGCTACCTGCGAATAAGAAGATTCAACAGGACGGCAGCATGAAGAGAGTTGTCCATATCACCGTAAACGGAGTCGACCGCACCATACTGGTGGAGCCCTACTATTCATTGCTGGACATGCTCCGCGACGAGTTGCATCTGACCGGAACCAAGAAGGGGTGCGACGAAGGCGACTGCGGGGCCTGCACCGTGTTGCTGAACGGGCAGCCGGTGACCTCGTGCCTGGTGCTGGCCCACAGCGCCCAAAACGCCGAGGTCACCACCGTGGAAGGACTGGCTTCAGGCGGCGAGCTCCATTCGGTCCAGCGCAGTTTCGCAGAGAACGGAGGACTGCAGTGCGGCTACTGCACGCCCGGCCTGATCATGGCCACGGTCGGCCTGCTTAACGATAATCCGGACCCCACCGAGGAAGAGGTCAAGTTCGGCCTCGGTGGAAACCTCTGCCGGTGTACCGGCTATTCCAAGGTCATTGACGCGGTTTTGGACGCTGTTGAGAGTACAAAGGAGGCGCAGTAGCAGAGATGGCTGAGTTCAAAGTTCTCGGCAAGAATCACGTTCGTGTCGACGCGCTGGACAAGGTTACCGGCCACGCCACCTACGCCGGCGATGTCTACCTGCCCGAGATGCTGATGTGCAAAGTGCTTACCAGCCCTCGCAGCCACGCCCGCATCGTCAGCATCGACACCTCCGAGGCCGAAGCCTTGCCCGGCGTGCGGGGCGTCATCACCGGTAGGGACTTCCCCGACGTCTACTTCGGCTCCGGCGCTCTGCGCGACCGCCGGGTTATGGCCCGCGAAGAGGTTTTCTACGTTGGCGAGCCTGTGGCCGCGGTGGCCGCCGATGATGAGATTACGGCGGTGGAGGCTCTCTCGCTCATCAGGGTCGAATACGAAGACCTGGATCGCATCGTCGATCCGGTGGCGTCCCTCACCGGCGAAACGACTGTCGTTCACCCGGATCTCGAGAATTTCGAAGGTTACGGCTTTGCTCTCGGCGGTAACAACTGCACCATGCTGGATGCCGACCGGGGCGACGTGGATGCGGCCTTCGCCGGGGCCGACCACATCATCGAGGAGACCTATCACACCCAGCCCATCAACCAGGGTTTCCTGGAACCGATGGCCTGCGTCGCCAATATCGAAGCTAACGGGCGGCTCACCGTCTGGGCCTCCACCCAGGGCCCGTACCAGGTAAGGCAGCAGCTCGCCTCGGTGCTGGACATGCCCATCGGCAACATCAAGATCATCGCCATGGAGATGGGTGGCGGATTCGGTGCCAAGCTGCGGTTGGCCCTCGAGGCCTTCCCCGCGCTGCTGGCGACGAAGACCCACCGCCCCGTCAAGCTGGTCAACACCCGCGAGGAGACCTTCACCCTCAACGGCCCCCGCCTCGAGACCAACATCTACCTGAAAACCGCCGTCTCCTCCGACGGGAAGATCACCGCCCGCGAGGCCCGCAGCGTGTTCGATGTCGGTGCGTATCTGGGGGCCGGCCCTAACTCCGGAGTCGGTCACGGGCTGGGTGCCTACGACATCGCCAACTTCCGGCTGCGGTCCTACGGTGTCTACACCAACAAGGTCTACGTCGGCTCCTATCGCGCCTCGGGTGTGGCCGACATGACCTTCGCCGTCGAGTCGCACATGGACGTCATTGCCCACAAGATCGGCCTCGACCCGCTGGAGTTCCGGCGCAAGAACGCCCTGAAAGAGGGCGACGTCAGCGTTAGTGGAGCCCGTATCCCCCGCCACGGTCTCGCCGAAGTCATGGATGTGTTGCAGGAGAAGATGGCCTTGTCCCGCTCCGGTGGTGATTCAGAGGCGGGCAACGGACGTATGGCCCGGGGCGTGGGTATCGCCGTCGGCGAGTGGCGCAGCGGCAGCGGTCCGTCCACCGCCTCCATCAGCCTCAATGAGGACGGCACGGTCGGCATGCTCACCGGCTCAGTGGACATCTCCGGCAGCGACACCTCGCTGGCTCAGATCGCCGCCGAGGTGCTCGGCCTTGAGATGGAACAGGTGATTGTCGCCAAGCGCGACACTGATCTTGCCCCATTCACTGGCCCCAGCGGTGGTAGCCGCATCGTCTACAGCCAGGGCAGGGCGGTTCAGATGGCCGCCGAAGATGCCCGCGACAAGCTGATGGCGCTTGCCGCCGACCGCCTCGGCGTGCAGGCCGACGCGCTGGAGTGCGAGGGCGGCGCGGTCTACGTCTTGGACAACCCGCCTCAGTCCATCGGCATGGGACAGCTCGCCCGTATGAGCCTGTCGTCTCGAGGTGGTCCCATTGTCGGCACGGCGTCACTGTCCAGCATGCCCTACAACCCGGTGTTCAACGCCCAGGGCGCCGAGGTACTGGTGGACCGCGAGACCGGCCAGGTAAAGGTCACCCGTTTCGTCCAGGCCCAGGACGTCGGTTTGGCGGTCAACCCCATGGGTGTCGAGGGGCAGCTCGAAGGCGGCGCGGTGCAGGGCATCGGTAGGGCGCTGAGCGAGGAAATCCTCATTGATCGCGACACCGGCCAGGTACGCAACGCGTCACTGGCCACCTACCTGATGCCGCTGGCCATCGATGTGCCGGAAATCGAGACCGTGCTGGTGGAAGTGCCCAGCGAGGACGGCCCCTTCGGCCTCCGTGCCGTCGCCGAGCCGCCGGGATTTGGCCCGCCCGCCGCCATAGCCAACGCCATCTACGATGCCGTTGGTGTCCGCATACGCACGTTGCCCCTCAGCCCCGAGCGGGTGCTGGCAGCCATGCAGGGCCGCGAGCCCGAGGACTACGGTCTGGATGCTGTGGCCCTCCGGGCCGCCGAAGCGTAGCGCTCAATAGTCGAACATTTAGCGCTCTTCTCTCTGGGGTGCAGGCGAAGGCTGACCCCGCGACAGAAGAAAACTGTTGCGGGGTCTTTTGCTTCCCAGGGATCCGTGCCGCTACTCTCTAATGCTGGCCGATAAACTCCAGCACGATCCCGTTCCACACCTCTGGCCGCTCCCAGAATCCCGCGTGTCCCGCATCGGGAAGGGAGACGAACCGCGAAGTCGGGATGTGAGCCGCCAGCAACCTCATCAAAGCTGGAGGCGACAGCAGGTCCGCCTCCCCTGAAAGCACCAGGGTTGGAACCTGCATTGTCTGCAGCCGGGCGTAGGTCAGCGGCTCCCGAAGGGGTTGCATGGGAACCGCCCCTTCGGGCCTGCTGGCCTCCTCGATTTCCAGCCAGCGGGCCGCCCCCTCAGGATTGGTGCCCCGGTAGGAGGGCCCCAGTTCCCTCAGTTCCACTGGGAGATTCTGGATTTCTGGAGGCCGTAGCCGTCGCTGCACTTCAAGGTACACTTCATCCTGTACCCCGCCAATCGTGTTGGCGGCCACCAGGCTGCGCACCCGCTCTGGGTGTGTCAGGGCGTAGTCCAGCGACGGTATTCCCCCAGCGGCTGTCCCAACCAGGTGCGCGCGTTCCAGGGACAGGTGCTCAATCAGAGCGTGTAGATCATCTCCAGCGAACCCTGGCTGGTGCTCCGGGTTAGTGGCCTCTGATTTCCCCCACGTTCGACGGTCGTAGGTGATACACCGGTAGCCGGCTGTGGCGAATGCGGGAACCTGGTACTCCCAGCTTTCACAGGTGCCGGACGCGGCGTGAAGGAGGACGACGGGCGTACCCGGCCCGCCGGCGTCCTCGTACCATAGTTCAACCCCTGGCAGGGATAGGTAAGGCAAGGTTTATCCTCCTCCCGGACTGCTGGTTCATTGGATTGCACCGGCGTGAGTGCGGCCCGCACGGGACCGCTCCTGCGGCCTAGGCCCGTACGTTACCTCGGACGGCCATTATATACATTCAGTTTCCTGCCGTTAGTCCTTGGCTCAAAGGGTGTCTGACGAATTCCCTCCCCCAGAGGGTTAGGGTGAGAGCGTATCCCTGCTTCCGCAGGAATGTCGAATGCTGTCCTGGCCTCTTGTTTTTTTGGCCAAGGGCTTTTGCCACACGCACCCTTGAAAACGGGAGGATCGGACTCCGCAGGGAGAAAATCCCTGACAGTTGCCTGTTGCCAAACCTCATGGCAACTGTTTAACCTTGAATCAGTGAAGCCGACAATTCTCGATGTGGAATGCCGCCTCCAGTCAGCCAGGTGAAATAGCAATATGGATAGAAAATTGGACTATTCTGGATGCCCGCCGAGCCGTGCCTTTGATCTCCCCACCCAGAAGAAATGTCAGGAATTGACCGGAAATGTCCGGCTTTCAATAAATGTATACCGGGATCAAAACGCTATGCCACATGTTTCCTGATCCCTCCTGCTCGCCTAGGGAAATCGGCCAAATGAGTGGAAATGAGCGGAAATGACTGGAAATATAAAATTCTTGGGTTCGTATTCTGCCGTTGTGGTTTGAAATGAACTGCCTTACCCTTGAATCTGGTATTGAAATTGTATCTATATGGTCTACCGCATCTTGGGGGTGGAACCGAAATGAGCAGCACGACGACAGGCCTGCCGATCACCCAAAAGGCCATACAGAATAGGCTGGACCAGTTGCAATGGCAGATTCGCACCGCCTGTGAGAGTCAGATTGGCTATCCTACAAATCAGCGGTTCGATTACTCTCTGCTTCTGCCCTTTTTGGAGTATTCGCTGAACAATGTCGGCGACCCGTTCCACGACAGCAATTACTGGGCCAATACGCACGAGTTCGAACAAGAAGTCATCGCCTATTTTTCCCGGCTCATGCGCATTTCACCGGATGAGGCTTGGGGCTATGTTACCTCTGGGGGAACCGAGGGGAACATGTACGGTCTGTATCTGGCTAGGGAACTGTTCCCAAATGGGATGTTTTACTTTTCCGAGGACACCCACTACAGCGTTTTGAAAAACGTGCGGGTGCTCAACGCCCGGTACATAATGATCAAGCGACAGGAGAACGGCCAGATAGACTATGACGACCTTCGGGACATGGTCCGGGTCAATCGCGACGTGCCCGCGGTCATTATGGCCAACATCGGGACCACCATGCGCGGAGCGGTTGATGATATCCCGACGATAAGGCGGATCCTCGCCGATCAAGCGGTCGTCAGCTCGTATATCCACGCCGACGCCGCTCTCAGCGGCATGATTCTGCCCTTCGTGCCCGAGCCCCAGCCCTTCGGATTCGACGCTGGCATCGACAGCATTTCCGTCAGCGGCCACAAACTCATCGGGGCCCCGATTCCATGCGGGGTGGTGCTTACCCGTAGGCCCTACGTTGAGCGGGTTGGGCGCGCCGTGGAGTACGTGGGCGTCCACGACACAACCCTGTCGGGCTCTCGCAACGGACTCACGCCGCTGATGCTGTGGTATGCCTTGGCCCGTTATGGAGATGATGGCATCCGGCAAGTGGTGAGCGGCATGCTGGACACGGCCGAATACGCCGTACAGCAATTCAACGCGCGCGAAATCAAGGCCTGGCGCCATACCAATTCGGTCACCGTAGTCTTTCCCAAGCCGCCCCAAGCAGTCTTCAGGAAGTGGCAGATAGCTCCTGAAGGAGAGCAGGCACATATCATCACCATGCCGCACGTAACCCGCCAGATGATAGACGAGTTGGTGGAAGACTGCGCCTCCTGACGGTCGCAGTATGATTTCCACCATGAGGAGCGCCTAGTGGAGCGTCGAAAGCGAATCGTAATCGTTGCCAACAATGAAGTCGGCGTTATCGCCGGCATCACCGCAGTGTTGGCCGATGGGGGCATAAACCTGGAAGGCATAAGCGCCATGACGAGCGGGGACGAGGGAACGATTGTCCTCAACGCGGACGATACCGATCGCGCCCTCGCCCTGCTGAACCAGGCCGGCTACAAGGCAGTGGGCGACGACACCATCGTGCTGCGCTTGCAAGACGTTCCAGGCGCCCTCGCCGCCGCGGCGGACAATCTGAAGCAGGCCGGTGTGAACATCCAGAGCCTGCACATTCTGGGGCGGTATTCAGGCTTCGCCACCATTGCCCTGACCGCCGACGACAGAGATCGTGCCGAAGCTGCCATCGCCGACGAGTTCATCATCTGACCCATGCACGCCCTCAACGGTAGGGGTCCTTCGCTAACGGGTCCCCTGCCTCAGTAGCAGGTAGTTCCACCTCCGGTAAAGTCGCTGATCTCGAGACTGTTGTTTCCTTGTGACGTTGACCGCCACGACAACAGGAGGACTTGCCGCCAGGTTCACGGTCTTAAGGGTATTGAAGGGAGCCAGATCGGGAGCGGGGTCAAAGAACTTCCACTCCTGCGTTCGATCCTCCAGCCACCAGACCCTTTCCACGGTCCCGTTCTCTACCAGCTTGCTGAACACCTGCCCATTCGGCCGTACGTTGTTGCCGGCCCGCGCCGGAGGTCCATCTTCCATTGGAATGTGATTCCAGCCCCTGCGGAGCAGGCAGCCCCGGAACTGCTGGTTGTAGTCCGCATTCACAATCAGGATCTCCGGCGGGTAAGCCGACAGATATACCCGCTTCAACGTATTGAAAACCGCAAATGTGGGATCAGGATCGTGGAACGTCCACCTCTTCCATCGATTCGAGAACCCCCAGACCCTCACCAGCGACCCATTGGCGGTCACAGGGCGGAACAACTCTCCAACCGTCTGAACGTTCACCACCGGGCGCGGCGGCCGAGGCGGCGCGCCCGGCACGAAGCCACTACCGCCGCCGCCGCCGGTGGACGTCGTGGTCGTCGTGGTTGTCGTGGTTGTCGTGGTTGTCGTGGTTGTCGTGGTTGTCGTGGTTGTCGTGGTTGTCGTGGTTGTCGTGGTTGTCGTGGTTGTTGTGGTGGCGCTGGTAGTTCCTGTCCCACTTGTTTGACCATCCGCCAGTACCGAGTGAATTCTTAGCTCTAATCTGCACATCGCAAGTCGTGCTGACGGAAAGGCCGCTTATGGTGTGGCTGCGATTTGTGCCGGCAGGAGCGGGCAAAGACCAATTTTGCTGCCGGATTGCCTGTGATGCACTTCGTAGCCGGTAATGCAGGATCCCGACGCTGCCGCCCATGAGGCATGCAGGCTGCTGCTTGGCGAGGCGGAGACATTGGGCGCTGGAGGAGCCCCGGGCACCGGGCTTGCTCCAGCGCATGCGTCCGTAACATTGATAGTCACAGCAATTGTGCCCTAAAGGTTGTCACCGTCGGTGGCTGTAACGTTGACCTCGTAATCGTTGTTGCGGTCCTGGTCGGCCGGGTTCTAGTACTCAGTCACGCTTGAAATGATCAGTGGACAATATTGGCTTGAGCACCCTGCGATACTTGGCCGACGGTGCACTTCGACGAGACTCCTATTCATCAAGACATCATTTCAAAGCAGTTGGGCCACTAGGTCCAGCGCATTAAACGCCGAATGCAACCTATCCTCGGGTAGAGTGAACTGCAGTGTATTAGCCATTTGGCGTTCTGTGTCGCTGCCAGCGCCGGCGTATGCCATGGCGAGGGCCAGAGAGATGGTGTACGGGGAGAAGAACAAGTTTCCGTCGGTATCGTCCAGTGTGCGGTATAGGTCAAAGGCAAATTCAGAATTCCCGTTGACCAACGCCGTCAGGTCCTCGCTGGTCGCCTCTGGCGCAGTCTCTCGTGTTCTGGTCGACCTCGATACCCTGACCACGGTCGGAGATGGCGCGACGGCTTGCGTCGGGTCCGGTGTCGGCGCGGACTCGGTTAGAGCGGGCGGCTCAGTTGGCGAAGTTGTCTCTGGCCGATCTGGTGTCGTGGTCACCATAGATGGACCCGGCTCCCGGGTCTCTTGCCTGCCTTCCCGAGTATTCTCCGCAGTTGCCAGAGTAGGCCCAGGCACTGAAATTTCCTGGGCTTGGCCTGCTGCGGAAAGCACAGGCGTAGACTGCAGGCCCGCGGCAGTCTGAGGCGCGGCCACCGGCGGCGCAGACGTCGGTTCACTGCCACAGGCCAGCTGCCCGGCCAGTGCCAGGAGAATAGGGACCAATGCAAGGGCTATCCTGTTCAACGACATGAGCACCCTAGTAGACGACCATCATTGAAGTGATGGCTGGTAAGATGCAGGGAAGCGAGGCCCAAGGAAGAAGACTGTGCAGCGGGGTGGATGTGATGGTCAAGAAATACCGTGTGGGACTGACTGGGGAGGAACAGGAGGAACTGAGGGCACTGGTGTCCAAAGGCCGGGCTGCGGCCTATAAACAGACTCACGCGCGCATTCTCCTGCTCAGCGATGAGAACCAGTCTGGCGGACCGATGATGGACCAGGAGATATCCCGGGCCCTCAAGGTGGGCACCGCCACGGTGGAGCGGGTGCGCCGCCGGTGCGTGGAGGAGGGGGTTGACGCGGCCCTGGGGCGCAGGGAGCAACTGCGCCGCCGTCAGAGGAAGCTCGATGGCCAGGGTGAGGCCCACCTGATAGCCATGGCCATATCCCAGCCGCCGGAGGGACGGGTCAGTTGGACCATGCAGATGCTGGCCGATGGATTGGTGGAGCGGGAGATGGTGGACAGCATCAGCCCGGAGACGGTGCGCCGGACTCTGAAAAAAACGAACTCAAGCCTTGGCTGAAGGAGTGCTGGTGCCTCCCGCCCCAGGGCAGCGCCGAATTCGTGTGCGCCATGGAGGACGTGCTGGAGGTCTATCATCGTGAATACCAGGACAATGAGGTCCTGGTGTGTCTGGACGAGACCAGCAAGCAACTGGTGCAGGAGACCCGTACGCCCCTCCCGCCGCGGCCCGGGGCAGCCAGGGCCTACGATTACGAGTACCAGCGCAACGGGGTGAGCAACCTGTTCATGCTGTTCGCGCCTCTGGAGGGATGGCGCCGGGTGGAGGTTACGGACCGGCGCACCAGGACCGACTGGGCGGAGGTGGTGCGGAAACTGGTGGATGAGGACTATGCCGACAAGGAGCGGATAGTGCTGGTGATGGATAACCTGAACACCCACCATCCGTCGTCCTTGTACCAGGCCTTCGAGCCGGCGGAGGCACGGCGGATCGCCGAACGGCTGGAGATACACTACACGCCGAAGCACGGGAGTTGGCTGAATATAGCGGAGATAGAACTGGGGGTGCTGGCGCGGCAATGCCTTGATCGCCGGATACCCAGCCAGAGAGTTCTGGCACAGGAAACCGGAGCATGGCAGGAGCAACGCAACCGGGCGGCGATTCGAGTGGACTGGCGCTTCACTACCCAGGACGCCCGCATCAAGCTCAAGTCCCTATACCCCTCAATACAATAGCGGCGGACTACTAGTACTACAACGACGATTTCTCAAATTCGTGGGATTTTGACCTGAATTCGCTTCGAGGAAGGTACGACAATAAAGCTGTCAAGCGTGTGGGCAGGTCGCCATGAATAGGGGTTCAAAGCCCCTTTCTTGCAAAGCGTCGTTGTAGTACTAGTGGCCCCGGCAAAATCCTTTTACCCTCCAGCCTGGAGGCTAAGAATCGGCCTACACTTGAAAATTCTAGTGGCTGCACAAAAGAGACAATTCGCCATTCGGCGGAATGATTGTCCCCGTATTTGAGGAGGTACCGATGCCACAGTGCTCTGTTCGGCAACGCATCATGAAATTGCCGACATAGCAGGTGTATGGACTCCGCCGCCTAGTAGTCCGCCGCTATTGTATTGAGGGGTATAGGGACTTGAGCTTGATGCGGGCGTCCTGGGTAGTGAAGCGCCAGTCCACTCGAATCGCCGCCCGGTTGCGTTGCTCCTGCCATGCTCCGGTTTCCTGTGCCAGAACTCTCTGGCTGGGTATCCGGCGATCAAGGCATTGCCGCGCCAGCACCCCCAGTTCTATCTCCGCTATATTCAGCCAACTCCCGTGCTTCGGCGTGTAGTGTATCTCCAGCCGTTCGGCGATCCGCCGTGCCTCCGCCGGCTCGAAGGCCTGGTACAAGGACGACGGATGGTGGGTGTTCAGGTTGTCCATCACCAGCACTATCCGCTCCTTGTCGGCATAGTCCCCATCCACCAGTTTCCGCACCACCTCCGCCCAGTCGGTCCTGGTGCGCCGGTCCGTAACCTCCACCCGGCGCCATCCCTCCAGAGGCGCGAACAGCATGAACAGGTTGCTCACCCCGTTGCGCTGGTACTCGTAATCGTAGGCCCTGGCTGCCCCGGGCCGCGGCGGGAGGGGCGTACGGGTCTCCTGCACCAGTTGCTTGCTGGTCTCGTCCAGACACACCAGGACCTCATTGTCCTGGTATTCACGATGATAGACCTCCAGCACGTCCTCCATGGCGCACACGAATTCGGCGCTGCCCTGGGGCGGGAGGCACCAGCACTCCTTCAGCCAAGGCTTGAGTTCGTTTTTTTCAGAGTCCGGCGCACCGTCTCCGGGCTGATGCTGTCCACCATCTCCCGCTCCACCAATCCATCGGCCAGCATCTGCATGGTCCAACTGACCCGTCCCTCCGGCGGCTGGGATATGGCCATGGCTATCAGGTGGGCCTCACCCTGGCCATCGAGCTTCCTCTGACGGCGGCGCAGTTGCTCCCTGCGCCCCAGGGCCGCGTCAACCCCCTCCTCCACGCACCGGCGGCGCACCCGCTCCACCGTGGCGGTGCCCACCTTGAGGGCCCGGGATATCTCCTGGTCCATCATCGGTCCGCCAGACTGGTTCTCATCGCTGAGCAGGAGAATGCGCGCGTGAGTCTGTTTATAGGCCGCAGCCCGGCCTTTGGACACCAGTGCCCTCAGTTCCTCCTGTTCCTCCCCAGTCAGTCCCACACGGTATTTCTTGACCATCACATCCACCCCGCTGCACAGTCTTCTTCCTTGGGCCTCGCTTCCCTGCATCTTACCAGCCATCACTTCAATGATGGTCGTCTACTAGGCCCTTCCAGTTAATTCTCATCGATAAACCCAGTTCCGGCCCTCCAAAGAGATACGCTGAGCTTGTCCCAACGGACTGATTGGGATGGGAGTGCAGGTTCTGGAATAGTCAGGGGGTAGGCGCAAGCTGACAGCACCCGGCTTGCGGCCTTGGCTTGCCCGGTCGTTTCCATATCAACAGGCGAAAAAGAGAGGGCACAAGAAAGAAGCATACGTGGTCGGAGATTCGAAATAACGCCGGGAGGGGATGAGGCCGGCATCTTGGGGAAGAAGGAGCTTGGCAACTAAGACTTGGGAAGCTCAGGCAGAGCTTGGAGGCGACGGGCGGATTCGAACCGCCGCATAGAGGTTTTGCAGACCTCCGCCTTAACCGCTTGGCTACGTCGCCTTTACTGTGCAGCCCCGCCTCACGGGGAAAGGGCCGCCTGGCCGGTTTGTGGTGCCGAGGGCGGGATTTGAACCCACACAGGCGCACGCCCACTGCCCCCTCAAGACAGCGTGTCTACCAATTCCACCACCTCGGCCGGGCCAGTAGAAGACTATTATAGCACCCCTCTTTCACCCTGCAACACCTTGGCAATGGAGCTCAATCTCTCTGTTGGTAGGGTCCAAACCCCAGTGAACTCGGGGGACGCCACGTCGGTATTAGATGGATGCCATCTCTCCAGGATCGCGGGGAATTCCTGCCGTTTTATTTAAGGAGCCCCAATGCGCAGGGCAATCGCGTCTTCAAACCCGGAATCTCATGTTGCTGTCATTCGTCCCTTGCCAAGCCTGCGTCCTCTCTATAACATATGTTCTATGTATATAACGGGTAGCAAACAGAACCCGCCTGACTTCCCGGCGGGTCTGCTTTGAACCAGCGGCCAGCCCGGAATTGCCGGAATGACATAATAATGGCGGAAATGAGCGGAAATGAGTGGAATCATAAAAAAGAGCCCCTGCAAACCGGCAATGCCAGCTCCTCCGCCCCAACCTGCTTCGATGCTGAAATCAAGACTCGATTGTCCTGCCCCAATGCGACTATCTGCAGAAAACCTACCGGTTACTGATATAATTCAGCCGCCATTTGCGCATTTTCCCGGCAGGGATTGACGGAGTTTCGTTGTGGCCCTTTTCGACAGTAGCCAAATCCGCGCCATCACCTTCGACCTGTACGGCACCTTGCTGGACCTCGAGGCGACCTTCGCGCCCGCTTTTAGTGGCTTCCTTGAGGAACGCAAGGTAAGCCTGGACCCTGCGGAGTTGGTTCGGACTTGGGAATGGGCCTACCTGCACGAGGGAATGGTGGATACATTTCTCGGAGGCCCACGCACTCCCTTCGAACAGCTACGACGGACCACCCTCTCGCAGCTGTTCGTCCGCATGGGGATAGAACACAGTCGCGAGGACATCGACGAACTCCTGACCGCCCGCGTAAGTCCCACGCTGTTTCCGGACGTTGCTGAATCGCTGACCGCGCTGCGCGGCCGCTACATCTTGTCGGTGCTATCCAACGGCGACCTGGCGGTCCTCGAGCGCATCGTGTCGACGCTGGGAATTCCAGTGGACCGGACGATTTCAGTGGAGCAAGCGGGATGTTACAAGCCCGACCTTCGGGTGTACCGCGAGGCTACGGAGCTGCTGTCAGCGGATGCCGGGAGCGTCCTGCACGTTGCCGCCCACGCATGGGACATCCGTGCGGCCAAGACAGTTGGAATGCGGGGAGCCTACGTGGACCGTCACAATATCCCGTACGCTCCGTTCACTGAAGACCTCCCCGACCTGGAAACAGCCAACCTGCCGGAACTCGTAGCCATGCTGGCCTGACCTTTCTATCCAAATCAATCTTGGAGCACGGGAGAGGAGAGATGTCGGTCCGCTACGGAATAGATTTGGTGCTGCAACCATCCTTTACGGCCAAGGTCTACCAGACACGGCAGATAGTCTGCGGCCAGTATTCCTCTTGGGCCGCCGAGATGCAGATGTTGCGGATGCCCCTTACATCCTATTTCCCATGCCCCGACGATCGGCTGCCTTTGCTGGCCGCAGAGGTGGAGAGCATAGCCAGTGAAACAGGATCGCAAAAGCCCTACATGCTCAGCCGCAAGGACATCGTGGCCGATGTCTCAATGAACGGTGTGGTCATGCAGTTCGAGACTCCCGCATCGTTACTGGATCTGCAGCTAAAGTCATTTACGGCCGCCCAGAACCTCACCGCCGGCCTCTCCCCGTCGAGGCCCTTCAGCCCTCGCATTGCACTGCTGGAATACGGCGTGTTTCCCGAGGCGATGTTAGCCGACGCGGTGGAATTCGCCACAGGTGTTGCGTCAGGCTTGGATATGAGCTACGTGGCCACGCCTTGGCGTCTCTTGCTCACCCGCTACTCCTCTGACGCGGCGGGTGACGACTGGAGCAACGGTCGCTGGTCTGCCGACCTGTCCTGGCAGCAGCTGGCCAGCCACCGGCTGTACGGGTAGGTCACTTGGGTAATCGAGCTGCTCAGTCTGGTCAAGGACCAGCATTCGTCTGAGCAGTGCGAACGCAATGACGGCTTTGGCTGAGGGTTCGGACGCAGGTGAGAGTGTAGCGGGCTCGAAACTGTCGGCGATGGGCAACCTCATAACGTTCTCTCCATCTATCCTCTCCGCGTTGGCCAAATCGAACTGGGTTTGAGGGCCAATTCAAAATTGCGGAATCTGCTCCAAACTGGCATCGAAATCGCAAGGCGGTGTCCCCCGTTATGGAACATTACCCTGCGATTATCTGGCTGACTCGGCGGGGTGGCACATTCATTTGTGGGGCAAACACGGATTGCATACGGTCCCGCCTTGTTTCCCGGAGAGTTTCAAGATGGTTACCTCGGAACCCCCTCAAAGAGGTCAGTGGCATGACTGCACTCAGCGTCGAGAATCTGCGCACTGCTTGGCCCTCAATGCCCGGAACGCCAGGGGAATTCCCTGCGGGCGATCAGCCCAGTTCCTCCATCCCTGTACTCTAGAATCTTGTTCTGCTAACGAGAGCCGATTAAGACGACTTACGTTAATCGTCATGTTATGAATTTAAGATGTAGCTTCATTGGTCAATTCGCCCCCAAGCTCTCGCAATGCGGTATCATTCAGGCACCATTTCGACCCGCTACAGGAGAGTACGCAATGAAAGCCACCACCAAGCTGCGGCAGATGCTTAACTCCGGCGACTTGGTCGTCGCCCCCTTCGTCCTGAACGCCCTCCACGCTAAGATCGCCGAGTCCGTCGGCTTCCAGGCGGTCTATATGACCGGTGCCGGCACCGCCGCCGAGCGCGGTTTCCCGGACGTGGGTCTCCTCACCATGACCGAGATGGTCGGCAATGCTAAGTACATCGCCAACGCGGTGGACATCCCGGTGATCTGCGATTCCGATTCCGGCTACGGCAACCCCCTGAACGTAATGCGCTCGGTGCAGGAGTACGAGGCTGCCGGTGTGGCCGCCATCCACATTGAGGACCAGGTGTTCCCCAAAAAGTGCGGTTTCTTCGAGGGAAAGCAGGTCATTCCCGTCGAGGACCACGTCCAGAAGATCCGCGCTGCCTTGGACGCCCGTAAGGACCCCGACTTCGTTATCATCGCACGCTGCGACGCCTACGCTGTAACCGGCTGGGAGGACACGATCCGCCGCTGTAAGTCCTACGTGGAGGCGGGCGCCGACGTCGTGTTCGTGGACGGCATAAAGAGCGAAGAGGACATTCGCAACTACGCCCGCGACATGGCTGACCTGCCCCGCATGTACAACGGCGACCTGATGAACACCAACGACGTTAATGACCTGGGATACAAGATAATGATCTGCGGCAGTACCATCTGGCTCATTTACCAGCAGGTCAAGGAGTCTTTCGAGGAGCTCAAGGTCAACGGCGCCGTTGACCCCAAGCGCTTCGCTACCCGCTGGGACGTCGCCTCTCTGCTCGGACTCGGCGAGATCTATGAACTGGAGCGCAAGTACGGCGTCAGCGACACTGTCCCCACAAATGTGTAGGGGTTGCGTTGCGAGTCCAGCGATATATTACGGTCACTAATTTTCAGCAACAATTGACTTGGCAGGGCGCGAGATGACTACAAAGGCTGAACTGGTTACAGCAGATGAGTTGCTGGCGATGCCGGACGACGGTATGCAGCGTGAACTCATCCGCGGAGTGTTGACGGAAGATATGCCGCCAGGGGATGAACATGGTGTACTTGTAGCCAGAATTGGCAGGCTATTTGGAAACTACTGCGAGGAAATTGACTACGGCGACGTTCGCGTGGGCGATTCAGGTTTTGTGCTGGAGCGTAACCCGGACACGGTGAGAGGGCCGGACGTGGCCTGGGTCTCACCGGACCGTCTTCCATCGCCAGTCATCGGGTTCGCACAGGTGGCCCCGGATCTCGTGGTGGAAGTAAATTCTCCAAGCAACTCAAACCGGGAGATGGCAGACAGGGCGATGATGTGGCTGTCCCACGGTACCCGGATGTCGATGGTGGCAGACCCGAGTACCGTCTCCCTCACCGTCTACCGCCCCGGCGAAGCACCGTTGGTCCTTGGGGAGTCAGACACCCTTGACGGAGGTGATGTTCTACCTGGATTCACCGCTCCTGTCTGGAGCTTCTTCCGCCGCCGCGCGTAGCAGTAAAGCCGGACGTTACCAAAGGGGTGTTCGCCAACTGGCCAACTGAAAAGAATAACCCGTTCGTCCCTGGCATCTCGAGGGCGAACGGGTTATTCTCATTACAGAGCTTGGCGAATGTATTCAGGCGGCAGCTGCGTTCCTATTGCTGGCTGCAGGCAAATTCAAAGTCTAATGCCCGCGGTGCTGCTGGAACTCCCGTTCCGTGGTCTCCGCCTCCACCTGCTGGTACTCAGGCAGGCTGATAAGCGCCTCCACCTCGGCGCGCATTTCGGCCACCTGAGGAGCGTTGATGCCGATGTGGCCGGTGTCTCTCAGGCTTTCGTAGATGCGCCGGACACCGTCAACAGCCGCGATAATCGATGAAGTGGCGTAGATCAGGAACTGGCAGCCGAGGTCACGGTACTCATCCACCGTGATGTCGTCGGCGCCGGTGATGACCATGAGTGGGATGTCGGGCACACCCTGGCGGAAGGTGGCCAGATCCTCTCTGCTCCGGACCCCTCGCGGCATTACTAAACCAAAGCCAAGGTGGGATGTGCATTTGCCTGAGGCGAGGAATCGTGCTGGGAATTCGGCAGCAGTGCTTCGGCCCGTGACTGCAGTACCGTCCGGCAGCGGCGCCTCACCTCGTCTCTCCGGCTGGCCAGCCCGGCCAGGAAGTTGCCGACCCTTTCCTGCACCGCCGCCCTGCTGCCCAGGCAGAGATTGCCCGTCGCCTCCTCTCTCGCCCAGCCCCAGACCGCCTCATCGGAGTTGAAGTCCGGGCTGTACCCCGGCAGGTTCACCAACCGCAGGTCAAGTCCGGGCGTCCGCAGATATTCCCGCACCGCCTCGCCACGATGGGCCGGCGCGTTGTCCCAGATGACCCGCATCGGCTCTGGATGTTTTTCCCTCAGTTGCTTCAGGAAGGCAACCGAGGTCCCGCTGTTGCTGTTGCCCTCCAGTTCCATCCATTCCACCTCACCCGTCTCCAGGCACACCGCCGAATAGTAGTTGGCCTTCTCCCCATACCGCGGGCTGGTCGAGTCCACCAAAGCAGGCTGGCCCTTCAGCACCCACTTGCCCCGCAGTTCCGCGTCCGCCCGGAAGTGGGCCTCGTCGGCAAAGAATATCCTGGCTTCAGTCCGTTGGGCCTCCTCCCTCAGGACGGCGTACTCCGCCACGAAAGCCTCCCGCTTGGCCTCATCAGCCTTGAGCAACCGCTTCTTGGGCCGCTTGAAGGCAAATCCCAAGCGGTGCATCCAGTTCAGGCAACTGCTGCGGCTCAACTCAATGCCGAGGCGCTCCGAGGCAAACCGCCGCACCACCTTCCAATACCAGTTGGCCATACCGATGCCCGACGAAGCGGGAGGCTGTTGCACCGCCTCTTTCAATTCCTCCTGCTGCGCTTGGTCAAGGGCGGGGGGGAACCACCGGTCTGCTCGAATATCAGGGCTGCAGGCCCTCCCTCGCCGAAGGCCGACGCCCATCGGCCAATAGTGTGTGGGTCCCTTTCCAGAGTCTCCGCCGTGGCCGCTGCCGTCCAGCCCTGGGCCAGCAGCAGCACGGCGTACCACCTCTCCCGCTCCCTGGGCGTCGGCGCCAGGATCATCCGCTGTCGCAAGTCCTTGACTTCCATCCGCCACTGTTCCAGACACCGGTCTATCTCCCTCACGCCCATCACCAACCCCTCGTAACTCCCGAGACCAGCTAACCCAGTTCCTTCACAAATTTACCCTGTGCAACTGCGTATTTCACCTTGGCTTTAGTTTAGGTCTACTCCAAGGTCCTTGAGCGCGTTGCCCCGGCGAATGGCCTCGTCCATATCACCCTCCACTGCAGTGAAAGCGTCTGTTCGGCCCACGATCAGGAAGTCGGGGTCCGTGCGGGCCCGCAGAGCGTAACCGATTTTCTGGAGGAATTCGTCCATCGGGATAACGTGTTCCAGCCCCGCGTGGTAGGAAGCCCGCTTGGGGAAAAACTGGTCCTCGATGTGAATTCCAGCCAGCCCCGATTTCTCGAAGGAGCGCACTGTGTGCATCGCATGAACCGGCTCACCGTATCCTGCGTCGGCGTCGCAGATTACCGGTAGCGGGACGGCCTTGACCACCCTCTCTGCTACTGACAACTGCTCGGTCATGGTCATCAGAGGCTCGGTGACCGCCAGGTGAGCGCCCGAGATGTAGCCGCCGCAGTAAACGGCCTTGAAGCCCAGTGACTGCACCAGTCGCGCTGTGATGGGATCGTAAGCACCCGGTGCGACAATCTGTTCCCCGGACTGGATTTTGGCCTTTAGGTCGCTCCTCACTGACATCGTTCCTTCCTCCAGTTCTCCTGCTATAAGGCAAAGGGTGAGAGCGCGATTTAACCGCCGTCTAGTCCTGTGGGATGAGTGGGATCACCTCTCTAGAGAACTGCTCCAAGTTTTCCTGCAGCGAGGCCACGCTGTCTCCGGCCGGGAAGCCAATGATGAAGTTGGAGACTCCCAGGTCCATGTACTGCCGCAGGTCGGCAGCGATCTGCTCGGGCCGCCCGTTCATCCAGGGACGCGATCCACCGGCGGCGTTGTTGAATCGCACGTCGGTGCTGAAGGTGAGGTCCACGGCATTTTCGTCGCGCCCAGCCTGAACAGTCAGGCGCCGCAGTCGCGCGATGAGCCCGGACAGTTCCTCCGGTTCCAGGATGGCAGGAGGCCGCAGTCCGATGGGCATCCAGCCGTCGCCGTACTTAGCGGCGCGGCGGATCGCCGGGCCGGTGTGTCCGCCGATCCAGATGGGCGGATGTGGTTGCTGCACTGGCTTGGGAGAGAATCCGCTGCCCGATATCTGGTAGAAGTCGCCGTCGAAGGACGGTTCGTCCTTGGTCCACAACTCCTTGTACAACTCGATGTATTCGTCGGTGACCGCGCCGCGCTGCGCATAGGTGTCCAGGCCCATGGCCTCGAACTCCTCTTCCATCCAACCCACACCGGCACCGAGAATCACCCGTCCGCCCGAGAGCACGTCCAGCGTCGACAGCATCTTTGCGGTCAGGACCGGATTGCGGTACGGCAGAATCAATACGTGGGTCCCCAGTCTCACGCGTTGGGTGCATCCGGCCAGGAAGTTCAGGGCCGCCAGTGGCTCAAAGTATGGCTGGTCGGGAATGAAGGTCGCCACTCCATCGGAGGCATAGGGATAGAACGAACTGACCTCCCTGGGCAGAATGATATGGTCGCTGACCCATATGTGGTCATAACCCAGGTCGTCGGCCCGCTGGGCCAGGGCTCGCAGCTCGTTGGGTCCGGCCAACGGCCCGCGGGTGGGTACGGATGTGCCAAATGTAACTGCCATGATGTCCTCCGGCGTCGCGCGTTCACGCGCCTGGCAGATTCCTCAGTTGCGGCGCAAGTGTAGCAGATGGCCTGTTGATTGCGTACTAGAAAAACCCGCTGGGCGTCCGGGCGCTGCGCTGCCTGCGTACAACATAACTGCTTCCCAGGTAATCGTGTGGGCCCCGCTTTCGTGAATCGAATGCCACCCAGATGTACAGCAGGCCCAGAGGGAACAGCGCCACCAGTATCACCCCTCTGAGAAGTTCTCGGATTGCCGCATTGTGCCAAGGCGGGATGTTGCCCTGTGCATCGACCACTTGGATCTTGAGCAACATTTTGCCCAGGGTCTGGCCCTTCCATATGGTCATAATGAGCCCGTGGGCGGCGGATATACCGCAGAAGAGTATCAGGAAACTATAGTTGAAGTTTTCGATGGTTATCGAGACGTCTTGCAGCGTCGCTGGCTCTATGTCCCCAGAGGTCATTGAGATTCCAATTATGGCGGCAATCAAGGCGGCCGCCAGGTATCCGATGACCCAGTCAGCCACGAAAGCGGCGAGTCTTAACAGGAACCCTGCGTATTCAGCCCTGACGTAAGGTGCAGCCAGGGCGACTCCGCAATTGGCACAGAAGTCAGTGAATGGGACTACTGGCGTTCCGCATGCCCCACATCGCAGGCCACCTTGAACTTCGCCGGTCTCCGAGTTCGCAGGCCGGTCTGCGCAGTCGAGGCAGAGGCGCTCCGCGGACCGGAAGTGAAGGTCGCACAGCGGCGCTACCCCGCAGCGGCTGCACGTGTAGCCCCGAGCCCACGGAACTGTGACGCCGCAGTTGCGACAGTAAGGGATATAGTCCGGCGGAGACTCCTCCGCATACTGACCAGACGTCTCCTGCGCGCCACTATCCGGGTCGACCGGAGCGCCGCAAGTTACGCAGGCTCGTTGTCCCGATTCGACGGGTGCTCCGCAGTTCCCGCAAAAAGATGGTCCCGAATAAAGGCCCGAATCGCTGGCCATAGGGGCCGCAATCTCCTGTCAGAAAAATTCCACCAATAAAGCATACCCCGCTCGATGATGCCGCTCAAGTTTGTCCATTTGCTGGCTCAGGGCAATCGCGTCTTGGCTGAGTGGGTTTGCCGCAGTCCGGCATTGCCCTGAAAATAGGATGTTTTGATTGCAGTGCCGGGCCACAGGGTAAAAACCGTGCATTTTTGTAACTGTCCGGGGGTTCGGGGTGTTTGAGGCGGGGCGGGCGATGGGAAGGGTCGAGTCGGTTGCCAATGGCTCCACTCGGTCAGGCGGCCTCCGTGTCGGATTTGAGGTTTCGTTTTTTTCGTTGGTAAGGGGTGCCATGAGGCTTGGGAAGGACCTGCTGACAGGAGGTTTCGTCTAAACCGGAATTCATCCATGAGATTGGGGGATGGACAGGACTGGGGACGGTCCTTGAGTTGGGCCAAGGTCCTGGCGGACGCGGTGGATTCCCGATGCCGCTTGAATGACGGAAAAGGCAGGGAATTATAGAAGACCTTTAGGCGGCGTAAGAGAAAGAAACCAGTATATTTTCATGGCAATGACTGTTTAGGGGTTTACACCATCTGACGACGCGATACCCTTGGTTGCTGACTTTAGTCGGAATGTACCCGGATTTACATTGATCTACCGGTCAGGGTAATCTGTCCAAGCATTCATGCCGTCGTTTTGGATTCATCGCTTACAATGAATGGAGTGGGTCGGGTAATAGTGGGGTCTGGCAATACGCGAATTGGGCGTTCGTATACTCCGGGGGAGAGCCTTTCACTCAAGAGGTTTTTGAAATCGATTAACTTGCTAAGTACCCCCTTCAGCAGAGCAATTGTGCTGCCGCTTCTTGTTTCTCTCCTGGCGATTGCAGGCATTGGATGTGATGCCACTGAAGAGCTAATTTCGCCGTCCACGCCCACGCGGGATTCCCCAATAGCCCCAGCCACGGTCACGCCTCCCCCGGCCGTGACCGAGATCTCATCTGACGCAACTCCGTCGCCCTTCGCCAACACCCCAACAGCCGTTGGACTGGTCCTGCCGATATCCATAGCCCCGGTTGCCTCAAACCTTCCCGAGTATGATCGCAGTTCGTGGCGTCACTGGACGGACGAAGACAGCGACTGCCAGAACGCCCGGCAGGAGGTCTTGATCGCCGAATCAACCGTGGCCGTTACCTACCAGACGGACGAGCGGTGCCGTGTGGCGACCGGGGAATGGGTGGGACCATACTCCGGGGATCCGGTAGACCACCCCGGAGACCTGGATGTGGACCACATGGTGCCGCTGGGAAACGCTCACCGTTCGGGAGCCTCGAGCTGGGACAAAGAGCGCAAGCGAGAGTTCGCCAACTACCTGGGATACGAGAATCACCTGATCGCGACTACTAGCTCCGCAAACCGGTCCAAGGGAGCCAACGGCCCGGAGGAATGGCGCCCGCCACTGAAAGACTACTGGTGCGTCTATGCCATTGACTGGGTAAGCATCAAGAACCAGTGGGGACTGACAGTAACAGAAGCGGAATATGTCGCCCTTTCCGAGATGCTGGCCACTTGTGAAACAACGGTGCTCCTCCAGCCCAGCAAGGGCACGCCACCGCCGCCGTCCACTCCGACGGTCCCGCCATCCATACCGAGGGACCTGCGCTACGACCCTTTTGGCCCTGACCGCGATTGTGGAGAGTTCGACACCTACTCTGAGGCGCTCGCCTTTTTCCTGGCCGCCGGAGGCCCGGAAGCCGATCCCCACAGGCTGGACTTGAACGATGATGGTCGGCCCTGCGAGACCCTTCCGGGCGGACCTTCGGCCAGCGAGACATCATCACCCCCAGAACAGGCTGCAACAATGTTGAACGGGAGCAATCCAACCATGGCCCCCGATGAGACCGGCTGCTCGGAGACAGGTGAGTCCCAGGCCATCGGCAATATCGGGACTGTGTCACAGTTGAGCAGCCGAACCGCGTCCGACTGCATACCTGCGCCGCCACCCGCTTCACCCATTCAGCAGCGAGTTCCCGATTCTCTCGTTTCTACTCCAACACCCGCATCCACACTTTTGCTCACACCGCCTGTCGCGACCCCGGCTGGACCCACTCCGGAACCCACGGTCAGCCCACACCAACCCGAACCCCAGGTAAATTGCAGCGATTTCTCCGATTGGCCGTCGGCACAGGTTTTTTTCGAGTCCCAGGGTGGCCCTTCAACCGACCCATACAATCTGGACAGTAACCGGGACGGCGTGGCCTGCTCGTCTCTGACCGGGGCGCCTGAAGGCGAGGCAAGCGTGCCTCCGCCCACCGCATTCCCCACATCCGCGCCACTCGTTACCACTCAGCCCACGCCGGTCTCGCAAGACTTTGCGGACCTTCCCTTCGATCCGAACGGATCCGACCGAAATTGCAGTGACTTTTCATCCTGGTGGGATGCCCAAAACTTCTTCCTGGCCTCAGGTGGTCCAGCCATTGACCGTCACCGTCTCGACAGCAACGGCGATGGTACGGCATGCGAATCTCTCCTTGGCGCCCCCAAGGATGACCCGGAAGCAATTACCCTCGAACCGGAATCATTGCCGGAAGAGCCGGAGTTTGTAGACCGCAACTGCTCTGACTTCGCGACTTGGCGAGAGGCCCAGGACTTCTTTTTCTCGGAGGGTGGTCCGGGGTCAGACCCTCACCGCCTGGATCGGGACAAAGACAAAATAGTTTGCGAAGGACTTCCAGGTGCGCCAAAGGAGTGAATCCGCAGGGCAATCGCGTCTTCAGGCCTGGAATCTCATTTTACTGTGATTCGTCCCTTGCCAAGCCTGCGCCACTTCTAAAATATATGTTCTATGTATAAAACGGCTAGCAAACAGAACCCGCCTGACATCCCGGGGGCCTGCTTTGAACCAGCGGCCAGCCCGGAATTGCCGGAATGACAGAATAATGGCGGAAATGAGTGGAATCATAAAAAAAGGGCCCCTGTAAACCGGCAATGCCAGCTCCTCCGCCCCAACCTGCTTCGATGCTGAAATCAAGACGCGATTGCCCTGAGTGAATCCGCTGTTGTATGGCAAGTTGAGGGTGTGCTAGGCTGAAATCGGGAATAGATGTAATGATGAACCAACATTTGTCGGCAGACAGGGTCGTTGTAGCAATGAGCGGAGGGGTCGATTCCTCTGTTGCCGCCCTGCTGTTGCGTCGTGCAGGTTGGGACGTCATCGGTGTAACGCTCAAGCTGTACAACTTGGACGAGTCCGAACTGCCCGCAGACCATCAGGGCTGCTGCACGCTGGATGATGTCGTAGATGCCCGTTCGGTGTGCCGCCTTCTGGATATACCTCACTATGTGCTCAACATGGAGAGGGAGTTCCACGAACAGGTCATGGATTATTTTGTATCTGAGTATCGTCGCGGCCGTACTCCCCATCCCTGTATCGCCTGCAACGACAAGATTAAGTTCAGCCAGCTGATGGTTCGCGCAGACGCCCTTGGAGCACGGTACGTGGCAACTGGCCATTACGCCCGCGTCGAGCACAATACCGGAATATCTGTCCTAAAGAGGGGCGTAGACTATGGGAAGGACCAGTCCTACGTCCTGTTCGGTATGACACAGGGGCAGCTGGCCCGGACACTCCTGCCCGTAGGTGGCTACCGCAAAGAGGAAATCCGCCAGATGGCCTTGGACGCCGGTCTCATCACCGCCGACAAGCCCGAAAGCCAGGATATCTGCTTCATTCCGTTGGGAGACTATCGAGAGTTCCTGCGGCAGCGAACCTCAGGCATACCCGGCGAAATCGTTGATCTCGATGGGACGATGCTTGGGACCCATCAGGGCATCGAATTCTTTACTGTCGGCCAGCGCCGGGGGCTGGGACTTCCTAAGACCTCAGTGGAGCCTCTCTACGTCGTACGCCTGGAGGCTGACTCCAACCGCGTGGTGGTCGGTCCTGAGAGCGCTCTTTACGACGGCGAGGCATGGATCTCGGGCGTGAACTATGTCAATGGAAGTGCTCCCGGCGATGGCACACCCGTTTCGGTAAAGATCCGGTACAAGGCATACGAGGCCGCTGCGACGCTCCATCCCCGGCCCGACGGCGCGCTGGTACGATTCCAGGAGCCGCAGCGTTCCGTCACTCCCGGGCAGGCCGCCGTGTTCTACCAGGGCGACACCCTGATCGGCGGCGGCACCATCGAACCTGCGGAAGGCAAGCCTGTCGCTTGTCGAAAGGGTGAATCCCTTTCTTCGGCATCAACTGGATAGTCTGCCGAAGAGCAGGTACTGGCGAAAAACGAGCGTGCGACGGCATTTGGATCAGTTCGACTTGACGCCCGAAATTGTCATTGCCAACTTGGTATTTCCTAAGGACACCGTGTCGCAGGAGGATGTCCATGGGCGGTGCCAAGAATTTTATCGCCATATTCCCCCTCGTGCAGATGAGGCGCCACCAATGAAAGACGCGGAAAGGGGCGCGCGGTTTCGTGTGGCTATTGATCAAAAGGGGGATTTATAAATCGCATTCCGTGCCCATTACACCGAACTGCAGGCAAGATGTGAACATTGCCCGACACCGGAAAGGACAAGATATTGCTATTCTTGCCGACCTCGAATGCGAAATTGAGCACTATGAGGAATCGGATACAATCTGAGTGGGGAATGGTAAGCGCGTCCCGGGCGGAATGGATCTGTTTCCCGGTTGTGTAGTCTTCTTTGACGGAGATGGCAGAACCATTACAGGTGTAACGTTGTGAGGAGCAAAACACTTGCTTCATCCATGCCTATTTGGGGACGGGGCTGCAAGGAACGACAGCGGACATTCGACTATGCCTGATCTATCCCATGAACGAGACCTGCTCCTGCGGGGATTCAGTCCCGTGGCAGGGGCCGACGAGGCAGGTCGCGGGCCGCTGGCCGGACCTGTGGTGGCCGCTGCGGTAATTCTGCCCCCCGGCGTCACCGGTTGCGAGGAATGGTTGCATCTGTTGGACGACTCTAAGCGCCTTTCGAAGTCCCGCCGTGAGACGGCGTTCCAGGCCGTTCAGGAACAGGCCCTTGCCTGGGCATTCGCATCGGTGCCCCCTGACGAGATCGACCGCATAGGCATCGGTGTTGCCGCGCTGCGGGCCATGCTCGAGGCAGTCGACGGCCTCAGGGTTCGGCCCGCCCACCTTCTGCTTGACTACATTCCGGTCCGGCAGTGCCCATACCCCTACGATACCTTGGTCAAGGGTGACAGCCGCAGCTACAGCATTGCCGCCGCCTCAAACGTCGCCAAGGTTGTGCGCGACCGGATGATGGGCGAATACGACGCGGCCTTCCCCGGCTACGGATTTGCCCAGCATAAGGGCTACGCCACCCGGCAACACCTCCAGCGATTGCGGGAATTTGGCCCCTGCGATATCCATCGGCGTTCCTTCGCGCCCGTGGCACAGGCGCACCTTCCGCTACCGGAACAGTCCGTAAGTTGAGCACCCCAGCCAGAAAACTGGGACAGTGGGGCGAGGGGCAGGCGCGATTGCATCTGGAGTCCAAGGGCTACCGGATCGTTGCCTCCAACTTCCGAACCCGCGCTGGCGAGATCGACATCGTTGCCCAGCAGGACGACGAGTTGGTGTTCGTTGAGGTGAAGACCAGGAGGGGAGAGTCATTTGGCCGAGCTGACGAATCCATCACCCACGCCAGGGCCGAGCGCTTGGCGGAGGTTGCCGAGGAATTCATGCAGTCGCGATCAGACGGCCAATATCACTCCGGTACTGCGTGGCGCATCGACCTGGTCTGCCTGAACCTTGACTGGAGGGGCAAGCTCTTGTCCGTCAACCACATTGAGCACGCTGTTGAGCTGTGAATTCCCTGTCCTGGAAACTCGGTCCCGAGGCTGCGTAATTACCAGATCCCCGGTGAGTGCTAAAACGTTAGCGTCAGACGGCTTAGCATCCCGCAGGACACGAACAGCAGGGCAACCACAAGTGCCAGAATGAGACAGCCGGCGCGTTGGTTCAAGGCGTTGTTTGCTCCGGGGACGTAATTTGGTGGTTAATTTGGGCGGCAAGGTAGCCCGCGCCGAAGCCGTTGTCGATGTTGACCACTGCCACTCCCGGCGCGCAGCTGTTGAGCATCGCAAGCAGCGCCGCCAATCCCTCGAAGCTTGCCCCGTAGCCGGTGCTGGTGGGCACGGCGATGATTGGAACCGATACCAGCCCAGCGAGCACCGCCGGCAGCGCGGCGTCCATCCCTGCGACCACTATGATGACCCGTGCTGCGCGGATCTCCGGCAGTTGGTCCAGCAGTCGATGCAGGCCCGCTACGCCCACGTCGACGATCAGCTTGGCGTCCTGCCCCATAAGCCCAGCGGTCAGTTTCGCTTCCTCCGCCACCGGCAGGTCGGCAGTCCCGGCGGTCACGATCAGCGTCCCGGCCTGTCCGGCGCAGTTGCGCGCCGCCGGAACGACTATAGCCCCGGCAAGTTCGTGAAACTCCGCCTCGGGTACCAACTCTCGCACTGAGTCGTATGTATCCCGTCCGGTCTTGGTCACCAGGACAGGATGGCCCCGTCCGCAGAGCGCCGACAGGATTCCCGCTACCTGATCCGGCGTTTTGCCCTTTCCCAGTACGACCTCCGGCGATCCGGTGCGAAGCGGACGGTGGTGGTCTATCCGAGCGTAGCCCAGGTCCTGGAACGGCAGATCACGTAGTTTTGACAACGCCTCGTCCGTGGAGATTCGTCCGTCTCGCACCTGCTCAAGCAGATGGGGGATATCCGACCCGCTCTTGTAGAGGCTCCCAGCCATACCTTCAGCCACGGAGTTGCCCACGGGCGGTTTCGGAGACCCGCTGGTAAACTTCCTGGAACGACAGACCGGTTTCGATTGCGATGCGGCGGCAGTCGTCGGGCTCAGGCGCCCCGCTGACCGCTGCCCCCTCCAGCCACTTCACCTTGACGCTGACCGGGCCGAACTCGGTTTCGATTTCGACGCTGTGGCGTTCGGCCACGTAGCGGTCAACCAGCCTAGAGCGGATGCCCAGAGTTGGCGTTTCCTGCAATATCAGCTGCACCGCTGCCTGCTCCATGTGCGGAGAGACCAGCACCGACAGAACCGCGCCTGGGCGGTTCTTCTTCATCTGCACCGGCGTGTGCCACACGTCGAGGGCTCCCATCGCGAACAGCCGCTCCTGCGCGTAACCCAGCACCAGGCCAGGCGCGTCGTCCAGGTTGGTCTCCAGCAGAACCACGCTGGCCGGTTGGAAGATGTCTGGTTTCCCCTCGTACGGTGGTGGTACTTCCTCCGTCTCCCCCAGCCACACCCGCAGGGCGTTTGGGAATCCCGCAGGGTCTTTGGTCCCCAAGCCAACACCAACCCGCTGGACTGAGAGGGCCGGACGCTGGAACTCAGCCAATGAAGTTATCAGCGCCGCTCCAGTGGGCGTGGTCAGTTCTCCTGCTCCGGAATGGACCGGGCTGTCGGCAACCACGGGCGCACCCGATCCGGCGATCAGCTCCAGGGTTGCAGGTGCAGGGTTGGAATATCCGCCCGGACGTCGAGGCGGCGATGCCTCGCCCAGTACCAGAGGTGCGGCATATAGCCCGTCGACTTGTAACTCCTGGAGTGCGATGCAAAACCCCACCACGTCAACCAGCGTGTCAACACTGCCGAGTTCCTCAAGCTCGAGATCCTCTTCCGGTGCGCCGTGGACCCGTGCCTCCGCCCGCCACAGGGATCGCAAGACCCCCGCGGCCCGTTCCTTCACTGAGGAATCCAGCGATGAGTCCTTCACGGCCCCCAGTAGTGCGGCCGGGGAATGGCGAGTGGGCTCCTCGAGACGGACTTTCAGGTGGGTGCCACGCACCTCGCACCGAGTCTCTTGGGCTGCATCAACACGGTACCCACCCACCGGCATCTTACCCAATTCGCTGCGCAGCAACTCCAGCGACAGCCCCGCGTCGACCATTGCGCCGAGCAGCATGTCGCCGCTGGCCCCGCCGATGGACTGGATGTAGGCAATCTTCATTGGAATTCACGACGGGAGAGCACCGGGAGTGCAGCAACTTTATGGAACAAGAGGCGGGTTGAATTCAGGACAGTTTCCAAGGATTATTTCTTCAACACTTCGTTGAGGCTGCCGGACCGCAGGCCAGTCAGGTCCAACGACACCCACACATACCCTATATCTTTCAGCCCGGCAACGATTTCCTCCCGGCGGGAGAAGGCGGTCTCCATGTCGGCCTCGCACGCTTCCACCCGGCACAGCTTGTCGTGGTGGCGCGCTCGGAACTCCCGAAGGCCAATACTCCGCAGGAAGTCCTCGGCCCGCTCTATTTTAGATAGCGTTTCCACTGTAACCGGCGTTCCGTATGGCACCCTTGAAGACAGGCAGGGCTGAGCGGGCTTGTCCCACACGGGGATGTCCAGCTGCCTCGCAATAGCTCGTACCGCTGCCTTGTCCAGGCCTGCCTCCAGGAGCGGACTGCGGGCGCGGTGTTCCGACGCAGCCTTCATGCCTGGCCGGTAGTCGCCCTCGTCGTCGGTGTTGGCGCCGTTGGCCACCCAAGCGTAATTCTCAGCTTTGGACAGCGCGGAGAGATGGGTGTACAACTCGGTCTTGCAGAAATAGCACCGTAGCGGAGAATTCGCCGTATAGCCCTCCCGGCCCATCTCATTCGTGCGAATAACGCGATGGGCAAAGCCGAATTGCCGGGAAAGTGCTTCGGCTATCTTGAGCTCCCGGGAGGCCAACGCTGGAGACACAGCAGTGACCGCCAACGCGTTTACGCCCAGCGTTTCGTGGGCAGCTACGGCAACCAGCGCGCTGTCCACCCCGCCGGAGAAGGCGGTCACCACCGAGCCCATCTCCCGAAGAATGCCCCTCAGTGCATCAAGCTGTGTGTCAACGTTGTCTCTGCTCATTTAAACATCATTCTTTCTGGTTGCCGTAAACCGAATCGTCAACCGTTTCTTCCGAGAAAGCTGGAATCCCGGGGGCAGTGCCTGGGTCAACCTTGCATCGGCAGTGGAGTCGAGTTTACAAACTTGAGGCGCGGTGATCAGTCCCCTTGTTTGAGGAACGCAGCGACCGCGTCGGCAAAGGCGTCTGGCTGCTCCAACATCAGGAGATGACCGGCGTTGGCAATCGTTTCGGTTCGCGACCCTGCTATCAGTCCTTTGAAATCAGTGGCGTACGACGGAGGGTTGATGCGGTCATGGTCACCCCAGAGGATCAGAGTGGGTGACTTGATGCGGTAGGCGCGGCGGTGGAGTCCCTTGTCGGGAAGGGGCCAGAGAAACTTCCCGGCGGCGGCGATGTCCTGCATCCGGTCGCGAGCCAGAACATTGGTAAGGCCGTCGAGGGACGAAGCGCCCGCTGGGGTTGCCGCAAGCCGGTCAGCCAACTCGTCGGCATTCAACGACAGGAGATCCGCCACCGGCTCTTCGTCCCGCCACACTCCGGCAGGCGACACCAGTGCCAGCCGGTTGACTGATGCCGGGGAAAATGCGGCCATCTCTGCTGCTATCATCCCGCCCAGGAAATGTCCGACGACGTGAGCCCTGTCGATGCCCAGAGCGTCCAGCAACGCGAGGTGATACAGCGTAAGGTCGGTCAGGTCGGCTAGGTGCTCCAGACCGGTGGCCTCGCCGTAGCCGGGCACATACGGTGCATAGACGGTGAACTGCTGGGAGAGCCGCTCCAGGAACGGCGCCCATCCCTTCTGTCCCACTGCGCCGTGAAGGTAAAGCAGCGGCGGCCCGCTGCCAGCCGTGTGCACCACAGCACTGAAGTCGCCGCCGCGCATTTCCAGGTTAATGGTTTCAGGCATTGTCGCTCCGGGGAGGGTTGCAATCGCGTCTAGTTTTATTCGGCTTTTAGGTTACATCGCGACAGGCAATTTATCAAAGTTGGGCATCTCGTCCCAAGTTCTTTCGTCCAGTAGCCGGCCTTGTCGTTTCTTGAAGACGCCGCCCCACTGTTTGAAATAGAAAGGAACTGCAGCGGCGACGCACTGGTTGCGAATGTCCCGCGCCCAATCCGCTTCCATTGGCCTGGCACCCGGCCCGGATTCTCCGCCAACTATAACCCAGTCAATGCCGTCGAGATTCAGCTTAGGCAACGGGCCGAGCAAAGGCTCCAGAGACAAGAATTTAGTCTCCGCGCCGGTCTCGCGCAGCAGGTCAATTCGGTGGAGGTAGCGCTCGGACTCGACGCTCACACCCAGCAAGACTTGAGACGGCCAAGACAACTTGTCATTCAGTACGACCACCCGCTCTGGCCGCTTGGTCAACACTTGATAGCGATGCCAGTAGGCTTGTTCCATCACCTCGAAAACGTCGCGTACGAACTGGTCTGGGACTTGGTAGTGAAAAAGGTCGCTCATCGAATTGACGAAAATAGTTCTCGGTTTGCGCCAGTGCAAAGGTATTTCCAATGTATCAGGGTGGCAGGTCACCTCGAAGCCGTTGCGGTACTTGACCATCCCGGTAGCCTTGAGCCGTTTGGACAGCCGCTCGGCGTAGCAGAGCTTGCAACCCGGACTGACCTTATTGCAGCCAGTCACCGGGTTCCAGGTCGCGTCAGTCCACTCGATTTTGCTGCCAACGGCCATCAAGTTGCCAGTTCGTTCAAAAGATGATTGGCGATTCTCAGGGCAGTTGGTCCGCCCTTCTCATTTGCAGCGGCAAACATTAACGCGAATAACGGCGATTTCCGGGAGTTAAGAAACCACTTGGGAGCGGGAGCCACTGCTGGAAATGCTCTACGCAATTTGTCCAAGTATAAACCTACAATAGCTTGTTGCTCTGCACGAATTATCTGCGTTATATCATCTCCGAACATGGTTTGCTGTACTTCTGCTCTGTAAAGGGAGTTTTGCCACTCTTGTCCACCAAATACCCGATTCAGATTGGCTATATTTGCTTCGTCAGGTTCCCTCTCTTTCGGCATCATCCGAGTTAATGCCGACAAGGGGAATAGGATCCATAGATCTACTGATCCGGTTTCTGAGATTCGCTGGACAGTTTCCCAATCCACTTGGGTAGCAAAAGGGTCGAGGAAAATGACAGCCCTTTCTCCGCGCCAAGGTGTCCCTAATTGCCTACTTTTCCTAATACACCAATCTGGAAGGAATTTGTTTGCGTCATCTGAAACAACATGGATGTTTCGGTCTTTGAATTCATACTTTAGCTTAGATAACTCCACTGCATAATCAGAATTAAGTTCCACAAAAAGCAATTCATCGAACGGTTTGTCATTAACTTCAATTGCCCGTCGGGCGGACCCCTTCAAAACATTCGCCGCTTCACTGTCCCATCCATCTTCAGAAGTCAGCAACTTACCCTGTGCTATGTTCCCTGTGTCAAAATTTACGTATCCCGTGCCTGCAAATGCGTCAACGTACCAAAGATGAAAAGACTGATTCTTCAGTGCAGTAGTGTAGGCTTTCAGATACTCCTCGATGATTCGCAGCTTTTGCCCGGTCCAATCACTATTGCCGAACTCATTTACCAATTTGAGATCTCCTGCCAGCTGCGATGCCTAAACCAATACCAAGGTGGGATGTGCATTTCGGGGAGATTGACGATGACCGAAAGGACTCCACGGCACCTCATATCACCTTTAGGCCCCAACTGGGCGGGCACCGATAGTGCGGTCTAGCGATATGTACATTTCACCTTGGCTTTAGTTTAGATAGTGGAATGCTACGCGACCGCCAAAGGCATAGCAACCAGCTACTGTCAGCAAATCACAACCCCGCGTACCACTCCGCGATCGCCGCGCCGATTTCGTGCGGCGAGTCCTCCTGGATGAAGTGGACGCCAGGGACGGTCACCTCACGCTGGTTGGGGAAGCTGCGGCAGAACTCGCGTTGAGGCCCGGTGAGGATGGCTCCCGGCTCCGCGTTGACGAATAGCTTGGGCGTTTGGGTCTGCGACAGCCATTCTGCATAGTCGGCCACAATTGCCACCACGTCGGCCGGCTCACCGTCGATGGGAATCTCGCGAGGCCACGATAGCGTGGGACGACGCGACTCCCCAGGCTCGGCGTAGCGCCGCCGGTAGACCTCCATCGCCTCGTCACTGACACCCCTGATGGTGCTGCCCGGCAGAACCCGCTCGACGAAGATGTTACGCTCCAGTACCATCGTCTCGCCTGCGTCCGAGCGGAATCCTTGGAACACCTGCCGCGCTGCCTCCGGCCACTCTTCCCACGTAACAGGGCGCACGATGGCCTCCATGTAGACCAGCCCCCGCACACGCTCCGGATGGCGGTGCGCCCAGTGGAACCCCAAGGCCGAGCCCCAGTCATGCACCACCAGGGTAACTATACCGTCCGGCAGCACGGCGTCAAACCACGCATCCAGGTACTTGCTGTGGTCCGCGAAGCGGTACGAACCGTTGGGTGTCCCGTCCGATTCCCCCATTCCCATCAGGTCTGGAGCCAGGCACCGAACCTCCGGCGACACGTGGGGAATGATATTACGCCAAAGGTAGGATGAGGTCGGGTTTCCGTGCAGGAACACCACGGCGCCATCCGGAATGCCGCCGGTGTCGACATACGTCATTTCCACGCCGCCAGCGTCAACGCGGAGGCGTGGATGTGGGTCGTGGGCCGAGATATCGCTGGTGGTCAAAGAATCAGTCCTTGGCGTGTGAGATTCTCAATCAAAGGGCGTCCCGATAAAAGAGGGACGCCCTCAATTTTGCGTTCCCTGTTGCGACCGGTAAGGGCGACTAGGCAGTTACCGGCATGATGGCGTTGGGGTTGGAAACGCCCTCCGGCCACCAGCGTGTCTCGTACTCCGACCAGATGTCGCGGACGTAGGGCATAACCTCCCGGGCGAAGAGTTCGGTGTTCTTCATGGCCAGTTCCTTGGGCATGTCGCCGAACTGGAGCAGCAGCATCAGGTTGCCCACACGCAGTTCCTTGATGGCGTGGGCCAGGTGCTCCCGCACCGTCTCCGGCCCGCCGACGATGACGTTGCCCGCCTCCAGGTAGTCAGTCCAGGTGAATTCCTTGAGCTGGTCCTCGCGCGACTGCGAGGTGGAGT
Organism: Dehalococcoidia bacterium; assembly: GCA_965262865.1. GTDB lineage: Bacteria > Chloroflexota > Dehalococcoidia > Lucifugimonadales > UBA3495 > VXOI01. The sequence goes on along the minus strand of OZ253565.1, from coordinate 848,757 downwards.
TCGCCACCTGCGAGTTGTTGCTGCGCACAGACCGGTATCCAGGCGGGTTGCCGAAGCCGGAGTGGATGTGCAGACACTTCTTGAAGAAGTACTCGATGGACTCCTTGTATTCTTCGGCTTGAGCGTCGGTCTCCGACACCGCCACCAGTTGCAGGAACCCGGCGTGATAGGGGTTGAACTCCTTTCCCTGCCGCTCCAGCTCATTCCAGAACCCGTCCAGCACCGTCTTGCCTATCTTGTAGCCGCCGTAGGACAGGTAGCAATAAACGTAGTCGTTTCGGATGGTCCAGTCCCACGTCTCCAGGCTGCCGCTACCGGGCACCCAGATGGGGGGTCGTGGCTGCTGGTAGGGCCGGGGCCAGATGTTGACGTATCGCTGCTGGTTGTACTTGCCGTTGAAGGAGAATGGTTCGCGCTCGGTCCAGGCCTTGACCACCAGATCGTGGGCCTCCTGATACTTTTCCCGCAGGGTGATGGGTACCTGTCCGTAGCCGAAGATAGTGTCCATAGCCGTGCCCAAAGGGAATCCGGCGATGAGCCGTCCGCCGCTTAGGACGTCCAGCATGGCGAACTCTTCGGCCACCCTGATGGGCGGGTTGTACAGTGCCAGGCTGTTGCCCAGTACGACGATGGCGGCCTTGGACGTGCCACGGGCCATGGCGGATGCCATGATGTTGGGAGAGGGCATCAGGCCGTAGGCGTTGGCGTGGTGCTCATTTACGCAGATACCGTCGAAACCCATCTCTTCTGCAAATTCCAGTTCGTCCAGGTAGTCGCCGTACAGGCGATGACCTTCGCGCGGGTCGAACAGCGAATTGGGCACATCCACCCACACGCTGTGGTAATCTTGTTCGAAGTTGCTGGGCAGTCCCTGGTAGGGCATCAAATGGAAGAAGCACATTTTCATGGTGAACAATCCTGCAGGGCAGCTTTTCGCAGATTCTACACCGAATCCGTCGCAACCTGCCACCGGAGCCACTTCCTGGACAGGGCAATCGCGTCTTCAGACCTTGAATATCATTTTGCTGTGATTCGTCCCTTGCCAAGCCTGCGCCATTTCTAGAACATATATTCTATGTATATCACAGCTAGCAAACAGAACCCGCCTGACATCCCGGGGGCCTGCTTTGAACCAGCGGCCAGCCCGGAATTGCCGAAATGACATAATAATGGCGGAAATGAGCGGAATCATAAAAAAAGAGCCCCTGCAAACCGGCAATGCCAGCTCCTCCGCCCCAACCTGCTTCGATGCTGATATCAAGGCGAGATTGCCCTGACTTCCTGGAACAGGGCCTTTCAATTTTCTTTAACTCGGGCGTGCAGAACTCTGTATTCCTGAGCGGAGCGAAGAATCTCATTCAATGAAAAGAGACCCTTCACAGCACTCAGGGTGACGATTAAAGAGCCCTGTTATCCGTAAGGCGCCACCTCGGCACGGACGCACCCCGAGAAAATCGATTTCTTCTGCCCGAGATAGCATCTCGGCGGTAACGGCGACATTGCGGTAGCAGCAATATTAAGGAGAATGACTACATGGCTGGCATCGAGTCGCAGATTGAGTTGGTAAAGACTCTGGCCTCCAGTATCAGCGTACGGACAGGATCGCTGACGCCTGAGCAGTTGGCCCTGCCCAGCGCATGCGCCGAATGGCAGGTTCAGGACGTGGTCAGCCACCTCGTCGGCGGCGCCGAACGGCAGATTGACAGCATGCGCCGGGGCAGGGCGGGCGACTCGAGCCCGCCCGAGGGTTTCACGCCCCTGGAAAGCTCTGTCATGTCGGCCACCAACGCCCAGCGTGATATCAGTCGTCGCGAGCTACTCGGAGGTGGACTGGTGGCTGCTTTCGATGATCACTACGCCCGGCTGTACGAGGAGATGGATGGGTTCTCCCCCGATGGCTGGGATACCCTTTGCTGGCATCTGCGACGCGGCGCGATGCCCGCCTCCGACTACGTCGAGTTGCGTATCCAGGAACTCGCCATCCACGATTGGGATATTCGCAAGGCGCTCGAGCCCGAGCCCTCGCTACATCCGGACAGCATTGACTCCCTGCTCAGTATGGCGCCCAAGTGGCTGGACATGTGCTTCCGGCCCGCCGACAAATTGGATAAACCAGTAGTCTACGAATTCGACCTCGCGCCACCTCACGAGACCAGCATTATCGTCCGCGTTGCTGGAGACAGCTTCGATATGCCGACTGCCGAAGGGACCTCCGATCGCTGGACGGTGTGCGGTGAGGCGCCGGCTTTCCTGCTTTTCATCTACGGACGAATTACCGGCCAAGAGGCTATCGCGGCCAACGAGTTCGCCATATCCGGCGCCATCGGTCCCCTGGAGCGATTCGAGGAGTGGTTCAAGGGTGTGTAACCTCAAACTGGCGGGGTCTATCACGATGGCAGTCAATTTACGGAGTGATTTGCGTTGAGAACAGACGCGAGAGATGTTGTGGTCATCGGTGCCGGAATAGTGGGCAGCATGACCAGCTACCTGCTGTGCCGCCGTGGTCTGAGCGTGACCATGATGGAGGCCGACACTCTCGGGACCCACGCCTCGGGACTGGCCTTTGGAGGTCTTGACCCGCTGCACGGCATCGGCGTACCCGAGCCGCTGCTGGACTTCAGCCTGTTCTGCTTCGGCCGGCACTGGTCCATAGCTCGGGAATTCCAGGGCGCCACCGGCCTCGACCCGCTGTTCCGTTCACGCGATCGTCTCTACCTCGCCTTCGATGAGGACGAACTCGAAAGGGAACAACTAGACGAGTCCTGGATGCGGCGGCTCCCGGGGTTCGAAGTCAGATGGCTGGACCGGGATTCCGTCAGGCGGCTGGAACCGAAGGTAAACCCAGAATGCATGGGTGGCCTGTTCATTGGCGGCTTGGCCTCGGTCGATGCTTATCACCTTTCTATGGCCGCCCTGCGTTCCGCCGAACGGTTCGGCACCAGGCTGGTGACGCGGCGGGCCACCGGGCTAGAGCACAGCACAGGCCATGCCATCGCTGTTACCTATGACGGTGGAAAGATCGAAGCGGGTTCGGTGGTCATCGCCATGGGCCCGTGGTCCAACATGGTCACGGAGTGGTGCGGCGCCCTGGCGCCCGTCGAACCACTTAAGGGTCAGATCCTTAGGATGCGATACGACGGTCCGCCATTCAACGTATCCCTTAACTATCGCGGCAACTACGTGGATTCAAAGGCCGATGGTCTGGTCTGGGCCGGCTCTACCGAGGAGGAGGCAGGTTTCGACGACCATCCCAATTCCAGGGGGCGCGATAGCATACTTGGCGACCTCGCTCATATGGCCCCCTCGGTGGCCTCGGCACAGATCATGCAGCACACCGCCTGCCTGCGCCCCGTTACCCCCGATGGTATCCCCATCGTGGGCCGCCTGCCCGGTTGGGACAACCTGTACTTGGCCTCCGGCGCGGGACGCAAGGGCATACTCTGGAGCGTTGGTATGAGCCAGGTGGCTGCCGACCTGATAACACAAGGTGAAACTGAGGTCGCTGGCGCCGAGTATCTGGCCCCAGGCAGGTTCGTCGCGGATTAAGAGGATGTTTGCAGCGTTCCCTCTCCCGGAGAGTGGCAGAGGGGTAGATGGCATCTCTCCTTTTTCCCGGTCAATGCAGAAAACACGCCAGGGTTGTCCTTCCGTCCGCAAAGGTTTGGAAACGCACCCCCGGTTTCAGGCGGCACCCCTTTTGTAGAAGTACTGGCGGGTGATAGGCGCCCGGCTTAAACACCTGTCCGGTCGGCTAAGGTAGAGTCTCTTTCCTGGCCACCAGCAGTCCGTCCTCCCGGGTAATCTGCATGGCGAACGGGTAACGGTCCAGTTCCAAAGCCAAGTCCACATCCTGCGGGTGGAATTGTGGCTGCTCGGGATCGAAGAACTTCTGCGTAGCCCCCCCAGTCATAATCAGCGAGCGGACGGAATCAAAGTCCGGCCTGCGCTCCTCCATGATGTTGCGCAGGTATATGCCGCACTGCTCGTCCTCGTCCGAGCGCACCCGCCCCTGGTCCCCCATGGCGATGATGGACACTACGTCCGGCCCCCGTCGCCGTATGGCGTCAGTCGTCGCCTGCGCCACAACGAAAGAGCCGAGGAAGATCGTATCCGCTTTGTCGGCCGCCGCCGCCACTCCCACTGTGCCCGCCCGGGTCGACTGCACCAGGCTCTTGCCCGCCACGTCCGCCTGTGAAATCTCGAACGGCGAGTTGCCGAAGTCGAACCCCTCGGGCCGCCTGCCGTCCACTTCGCCCATCAGCAAGTCGCCCACACCTCTCCGGTGCAGCTTCAGCGCGTCCTTCGCCTCCGCCACCAACGTTATCTGAGTGGCGCCCCGGTCGAAGGCAATCGCCGCCGTAGTGAAGGCGCGGAATACGTCGATTATGATTGCCGTGCCCGCAGCCTCTCGGGCGTCCCGCACCAGGCTTCCCATGCGTATTTCCATGTAAATCCTCAGTAACGCCTTGAGCCCTTCAGTCCTCGCCGGTCGTATCAGTGAGAGGCTAAAGTATGTCCAGCAATTCCTCTATTGAAGCCAGGTCCAAGTCGATGACGTCGCCGCTCAGCATAAAGTCGCGTTTGTAGTAGTTGCCGTGCACATCGTTGGCGATGCTTCGAAGACCGCGCAAGCGGTCTTCTCCAGTTAAATGGCGAACATTATTCAGGACCACACTGAATTGCCCGTGCTGGCGATACTCCCAGCCTTGGGCGGTCGCTACTGCCTCGGCCATTCAGGCTGCCGCTCCCCATCCTTTTTCGGACGCTTGGTGCAGGTCTCTTTCGGCCAGGAATGCGCGGCCCTGGCCAGGAACTCCCTGGACTTTCGGCGGTAATCCTCTATGTCTACTGGGTCGAAGTACTCATTCGAGTCATGGGCGGCGTCGATTGGCGGTTGAGCCATGGTAACTACCCCAGCTTGGTCAGTTTCTGCAAGGACCGCACCTCCCGCGGCGGGTTCAGGTGGCTGCCCGTGTGAGTCCACGATACCTCACCGACGAAGATGTCTCCTCTAGAGTTGATGCACACGCCGTGGGGGGCGATGAAGTGGCCTGGCTCCTCGCTCTCCGGGGCGTCGCCAAGACGCGCCAGGACATTGCCCTTCACGTCGTGGATACCGACGCGGGGGCCGAGGCCGTAGGCCTGCGAGTTGGGGCCGATGGCCACGCCCAGCTCTCCGACGTACACTCTCTGGTCGCCGCCTTGGTCGATATACAGCCCGCACGGCCGCGCCATGTTCTTCCATTGGGTCTCGAACTTGCCGTTCTTGTCGAAGATCTGGATGCGCTGGTTCTCGCGATCCGCCACGTAAACCCAGCCATCCTTGTCGGTGCAGACGTTGTGCGCGATGTTGAACTGCCCCTCGCCAGTACCCGACTCGCCCCAGGAGAACAGGAGCTTGCCGTCAGGAGTGTATTTGTGGACGCGGGCGTTGCCGTAGCCGTCCGACACGTAAAACTCGGCCGTCTGCGGGTCGATGGCGACGTGGGTGCAGCGATTGAACGGATCGCCGCTCATGAACGGCGCCGGCTCTCCGGGGACGCCCAGGGTGAACAGCACCGTCCCGTCCAGCCTGCACTTGCGGACAGTGTGGTCGCCGTCATCGCTGCAAAATATGGTGTCGTCGGGGCTCATGGTTATTCCGTGGGCCCTGGGATAAAGGCCCTCGCCCCACGAGCGCAGGAAGTTGCCCTCGGCGTCGAATACGATCATAGGGTGCTCGCCCCGGTTGAACACGTAAACGTTGCCGTTGGAGTCGCAGCCCACCGCCGCACACTCCTTGAACGACCATCCTTCAGGCAGGTTGCCCCAACCCTCGGCGACCTCGTAACGATATTCGCCCTCACCCAGTGTCACCATCTTATGGCCTCTCATTAATCAGGATTCGGTCTTGTGCCTCTCTTTTGCTCAGGCACGCGTGTAGGCCCAGCGCTGCATTGGCTCGGATCTACGTCAGAACTCCCGGAAAGTCGTAAATCCCGCAGACCCAGGAACGTCAGGATCGTCGTCGTCTGGCCCGGTGGGGCCGCCCCGGCGGGTTTTGGCGTTCCATTCCTCGACCTGCACTTCCACCAGCGCGGTCACACCCAAGTCGCTGGCCGGCGGCGGATTGTAATCGCGTTCCAGCAACCGGTCGGGAAAGTAACGCTGCACCATCTGGTCGAACAGTGCAAACTTCTCGTCGTGGTCTGTCACTTCGCGGGCTGTGCCGAACAGCACCACGCTCCGGTAGTTCATCGAATGGTTCATCGCCTTGCGGGAGTAGACCAGCCCGTCGGTCAGCGTCACGGTAACGCAAACCGGCGCTCCGGATGCAAGCAACTCCAGGGCGCGGCTCCGGACAGACCCGTGCAGGTACAGCCGGTCGGGATACCGGCTGTCGTAGTGGTACGACAGGGGTATTACGTAGGGAAGGCCATCCTGTATAAATCCAACGTGGGCCACCAGCCCGTTGCTCAGTATCTCCGCCGCCTCTTCGGGAACGGCGCGCTCAGGGTGGTTCTTGATTCTGCTGCGTTCGCTGGTTTGCAACCTCGTTTCCTGTTCCAATTCAATCAGTCTGGTCGGATGCTGGGCTCCGCCCTCGCTGCTGGACCGGGGGCAGATTTCCGGTCATTTGGAATTTTAGCACGATGTCCTCTGTGTGCAGGTGCAGTATTGTTTGCCAGCCCAGGCACCCGGTTGCTAATATGGCGGAAAATCCGGGCGCGGTAACGCAGGCGGGAATTATGCCGCATCACGAGGAACAGCAATCCGGGCGCGACTTCGTAAAGTATTCGCTATTCAAAGTCGACCCCACATGGCGAGGCACCAGTGAGGACGAACGCCGGGCAGGCAAGCGGGAATTCGCCACTGTGCTGCATGAGTTCGCCGAAAGGGTGTCCATCTCCAGCTACAGCATGGTCGGTACGCGTGGCGACGCCGATCTGATGCTGTGGATGGTCAGCCCGACCATCGAGGCCATAAACGAGCTCTCGGCACAGATCAACCGGACGGCGATGGCACCGTATCTGGCGATGCCCTACTCCTACCTAGCGATGACCCGCCGCTCTCCTTACGTGGTCAATCACCGCCACGAGGGCCAGGAGGGAACCTCATCCACCATGCGCATCGTTGGCCGCAAGTACCTGTTCGTTTACCCCTTTGTGAAGACCCACGAGTGGTACCAGCTACCCAAGGATGAGCGCCAGGAGTTGATGAACGAGCATTTCGTCATTGGCCACAAGTACCCCGACGTCAAGATCAGCACGGCCTATTCCTTCGGGCTTGACGACCAGGAGTTCGTGTTGGGGTTTGAGACTGATGATCCGTCCAACTTCCTGGACCTTGTGATGGACCTGCGGGAGTCCAAGGCGCGTCCCTACACATTGCTGGATACGCCGATATTCTCCTGCATCAGCAAGCCGATTGAGTCCTGCCTGGACGATTTGGGGTAGGCTCCCTCTATCGTAGACCGAGGGATTTTCAGGCAGACCAAATAACAGGGGCCTGTAAACTCACAGGCCCCTGTTTGATGCCGGACTAGTTAATCCCGAAGCGATGTCTTACTTGCGCTTCATCTCTGCCGGGTCGGTGTTCTTGAAGTAGTCGTAGTTTTTGGCGATGTAATCCTGCCACTCGGCGGGAACCGAATCTTCCGCGAAGATCGCTGTTACCGGGCAAACCGGCTCGCAGGCAGCGCAGTCGATGCACTCGTCGGGGCTTATGTAATACTGGTCGTCTTCGTCACGAGTGTAGATGCAGTCTACCGGGCACACGTCAACGCAGGCAGAGTCTTTCAGGCCAACGCAGGGCTCAACGATGATATATGTCATTGCGGTCGGCTCTCTTACAAAATTTGAGGGTACGACCTAGCGTTGCTGGGCAGGCCGTTCCTTGGCATTTTAGCACAGAGCAAGAGGTTTGCAATAATCGCGAAGTCTTGCCTGCAGTGATCGTCCAGATGAAACACATGCCTCCCCGTTCCTTGGGAGGGGACATAGTCCCCTCCCTCAGAGCCTAAAGAACCAGCCCGTAGGTCCGTTTCTTGATCGACAGGTTCACAAAGGTCTCCGTGCGCTGCACGCCTTCCACCACGCCCACCTTGGTGCGCAGGAAGTTGCCCAGGTTCTCCGCTGACTCCAGCCCCGCCCAGATGAAAACGTCAAAAGCCCCAGTTGTGATGGCGACATAGTGGGCCTCGTCCAGTGACGCTATCGCCTCGGCTACGGAGTCTGACTTCCCTGGCCCTGTTTGCAACCCTATCAGGGCTGTAGTAGCATAGCCCAGTTTTTCCAGGTTGGGCACTGCGACCACTTTCACTACGTCGTCCTTGATTAGGCGCCGCAACCGACGGCGCACCGTTCCTTCGCTGACTCCCACTTCCCGTGCGATCTTTGCATTCGACGCTCTGCCATCCAGCTGCAGTAAGGCTATAATCTTACGGTCCAGTTCGTCCATTGTGATACGCTCCCTTTACCTGCCAGGGGCAGGATATCCCGGCGCGTCAATTTATGAGACATAACGCGCCACCCACCATGGCGAAACATCTTATTTCTGCCTTTTAGGAGTGTCAATAGCGAAATCCATCTTAAGCATGCGTATTTTAGCGTAAAATCGCCGAGATATGGGTAATTTGCTCGTATATTCTGACGAAATTCCCTGAACAAATGACGATCGTCAAACGATCGTTTTTTGCTGGCTGGAGCAACGCTCTTCTGACTTCGCGTAGGACCCCGGTAAGCACGATTTAATGCTCTCCTGACCGCCTGTCCGATGAGCATCTGAACTGTGATGCGACCCCGGACCCAGTGCTGCGCCGCGTTGACAGTTAGAGGTGTGGCTGATAGATTTGTAGAGTTGTCAATTGGCAATTGGACAAAGCTGATTGCTTTTTGCCACCTACGCCCCGGTTGCTAACAGTCAGGAGATGATGGATGCCTCGATACGATTACCGTTGCGTCGAGTGTGAACACAATTTTGAGTTGAGGCAGAGTTTCAGCGAAGCCGGCAAGGGTACCTGCCCCGAATGCTCCGGTGAGGGTCGGCGTGTGTACCACGCTGTTCCTGTGATCTATAAGGGCAGTGGGTTCTACACTACCGATTACGGTCGCCCCAAACCACCCGTCGAAAATGGATCTGGTAAGAACGGCAGCGATTCGGATAAGTCCGGAAGCGATAGCAAGCCTGCCGAATCCTCCTCTAGCTCCGATGGCTCCAGCAGTTCTTCAGGCAGTGACTCCACTTCGGCCCCCGCCAGCGCTGCAGCCTCCAACTAGCCCACACCAACCCCGTCAAAGAACGTTTGCAGAAGAGCCGGTCGCGCCCAGCGCGCCGGCAGTTCAGATTTGATTATTCCCCTCCTTCAAGAGCCTCTGTATGCGAGCTTTGGTTCAGCGCGTGGCCCAGGCGTCAGTGGAAATGGATGGTGCAGAAATTTCTCGCATCGGGCCCGGACTGTTGGTCTTCCTCGGTGTATCTGCCGACGATGAGGAGGCGGACTCTGAATACCTCGTACCCAAGCTCGTAACCCTGCGAATCTTTGCAGACGGCGCCAACCGATTCAACCTGTCCTCCCTGGACGCAGGGGCAGAGATCCTCGTAGTCAGCCAGTTCACTCTCTACGCCGACACTCGCCGGGGACGCCGCCCCGACTTCACCCGCGCAGCACCTCCAGATCTCGCTGAGAGGCTCTACGAACACACGGTGTCACTTTTGCGCGCCTCGGGCCTTACTGTCGAGACTGGCCGCTTCCAGGCATACATGCAGGTCAGGTCCCAGAACGACGGCCCCGTCACCATCATGCTGGACAGCGCCGACCGCCATCGCTCAAGGCACTAATAATACCCCATACGCAGAGGTGAGTTTCTGCGGCCTTTCCTAGCGCTGTCAGCCCATTCCCAGGAACAGGCCGCGCAGGTAGGCTATTTGCCCGCCGTGCGCCAGGTTGTCCCACATAACCTGCCCGAAGCATGCGGCGAGTGAACGCGGCTCGGGCAGCGGCGGTAGCACGATCTCCCTTGCCAACTCTTCTTCTGACACTTGGGCAAGATACGCCTGCGTGGCGGCCTTTACGGCGTGGTAGTAACCCTCCTGTACCTCCCGGGAGGGCGGAGTCCACGCTGCCACCTGCTCCGCGGTCCAGCCTACGCCCCGGTCCTCTATGTCCGGCTGCAGGTTAAACTTTTCCGCCCAGCCGTCCCTGTTCCACAGCTGTTCTGCGCCCTGCAGGCGAAAATGGACGAACAGGTCCATGACCCGGCTTAGGTGCCACAGAATCCACGCCGCCGAGTTGCACTCGGCCGCCGGAGCTCGCTTCAGCATGTCGTCGTCCATGCCAGCCAGTGCGGACTCGATCATGTCCCAATTACGTTCCAGGCAATTAATTATTGGGTCGGTCGTGTTGGCCATTTGCCTTTCCTCGGGCAAGACTTGGGCAAAAATGAGGACGCCTCTCCAAGAGTCAAGGCGTCCGTGGAAATTCTACTTCCTGTCTCTAAAGCTACTCAAATTCTAGGTCCAGGCTTATGTCCAGGGCGGGCGGCGAGTGAGTCAACTCGCCAATCGAGATCAGGTGCACACCCGTGCTGGCCACATCGCGAACGGTGTTGAAGTTGATGCCGCCTGACGCCTCCACCACGGCTTGTTCCCCGATGAAACCCATGGCCTCTCGCATCATATCAACCGGCATGTTGTCCAGCATGATGATGTGCGCTCCCGCGTCCAGGGCCTCGCGGGCCGCCTCAAGGGTCTCGACCTCCACCTCGACGCGGATGGTGTGAGAGGCCCGCTCCAGTGCAAGCTCGATTACCTGCCGCAGGCCCATTTCTCGGAACCGGTTGGCCTCTATGTGGTTGTCCTTGATCAGAATGCCATCGACGAGGTTGTAGCGGTGGTTGTAGCCGCCGCCTGCCCTCACGGAGTACTTGTCCAGGTAGCGGTGCCCAGGCGCCGTCTTGCGCGTGTCCACGATGCGCGACCGCGAGCCCTCAATGGCCCTGACATATCGGTTGGTAAGGCTGGCGATGCCGCTCATGCGCTGCATGAAGTTCAGGGCGATGCGCTCCGCTCGCAGGATTCCAGCCGCTGGCCCTGCCACTCGCGCGATATCGTAACCGGGGGCAAGTGCCGACCCGTCATCCATTAGCGCCGTCAGTTCCAGGTCCGGTTCGACCCGTCGAAACACGGCCATCCCAACCTCAACACCCGCCAGCACTCCGTTGGCTTTGGCCCGCAGCATGCCTATGCCCCGGATCTGCGGCGGCACCAGCGCCGCGGTCGTGGGGTCATTGAATGTCTGATCCTCGGCAATAGCCGCGTCGATCAGGCTGTAAACTTCCGGGGGAAACTCAGACAACGGTAAACCCTTCCTACCGCAGCTGCAGCATCCGGTTCAGGGCCACCAGGGCATCGCGCCTGATGTCTTCCGTCACCGTGATCTCGTTCATCACCCGGCCCTCCAGCAGCGACTCCATCACCCACAGCACATATGCCGGGTGGATGCGGTACATCGTTGAGCAAGGGCAGGTTACGGGATCCAGGCAGAAGACGGTCTTGTCCGGATTGTTGATGGCCAGCCGGTTCACCAGGCTGATCTCGGTTCCGACCGCCCACACGCTCCCCGCGGGCGCGTTGTTGATCTGGTTCCGGATGAACTCGGTGGAACCCACCAGGTCGGCGGCCTGCACCGTCTCCATCACGCACTCCGGATGCACCAGCACGTTGACGTCGGGGAAGCGCTGCCGGGCCATCTCGATCTGCTTGACGGTGAAACGCGTGTGCACCGAGCAATGACCCTGCCACAGCACCATCTTGGCCCGTCGGAGTTGCTCTGGCGTATTGCCGCCCAGGTTGCGGAACGGATTCCACACGACCATCTCGTCCAGCGGCACGCCCATCTTCACGGCTGTGTTGCGGCCCAGGTGCTGGTCGGGCAGGAAGAGCACACGCTTGCCTTGTTCGAAGGCCCACTTCAGCACCGCCTCGGCGTTGGAAGAAGTGCAGACCGCCCCATCGTTCCGGCCGCACAGGGCCTTGATGCCCGCGATGGAGTTCATGTAAGTGACGGGGACTATTCCCCCCGGTCCAAGCACTTCCATCAGGTCGTCCCAGGCGTCGTCCACGTCGTCCATCGGTGCCATGTCGGCCATAGAGCAGCCGGCGGTGATGTTGGGCAAGATCACCCTCTGGTGCTCAGCCGCCAGCACGTAGGCCGTCTCGGCCATGAAATGCACTCCGCAGAAGATGATATAGTCGGCCTCGGGCTTGCTGGCTGCCTGCTGAGACAGGAGGAAAGAGTCTCCTTGGAAGTCGGCGTATTTGATCACTTCTTCCCGTTGGTAGTGGTGCCCCAGCACAGTTACAGAAGTGCCCAGTTTCTGGCGAGCCGCGTGGATGCGCTCGTCCAGTTCGTCCGCGGTATAGTGCAGGTATTCGGCGGGAATTTGTTGCCAGCGGACGTTGACGGAGAGTTCCTCGGCCAGGGGCTTGGCGGGCAGTTCGTCTTCGGTCTTGCAGAAGGCCGAGTGTTCCAGTTCGGTAATGGGTACGATGGGACGACGCCGGGTTGTCATCTTCGATTCCCTCTCAAGGCTGTGTCGAAATGCGGGATATGGAAACAGGTAGCCCTCCCAGGCCACGCTCCGCAATTCGCACTACGATATCGGTTGTCCTTGCAGCGACCACGGCCCGGCTCGTTCAACCCGCACGTCCACCAGTTTTCCCAGCCGGTTGCCGTCGTCTTCGTTAATGGGAAAGAACACCAATTTGTTGGAGCGGGTGCGGCCCTGCCATTTGCCCTTGTTCCTGGCCTCCACCAGCACCTCGAATTCGCTGCCCGCCAAGCCAGTGTTGATCTCGGTGAGAATGCCCTCTTGCAGGACGTCCACCCTCTGGCGTCGGTTTACCTTTGTCTCGTGCGGGACGTCGTCTTCCATGGTGCGGTCAGCGGTGGTTCCCGGTCGCGTCGAATAGGCGGCGCAGTGCACCTTGTCCATCCGCAGTTGTTCCAGCAGGTCCAAAGTGCCCTGAAACTGCTCCTCGGTCTCACCCGGGAAGCCCACAATGATGTCGGTGCTGAGCGACGCTCCCGGCACGATGTCGCGGATTTCTTCAACCAAAGAGATGTAGTCGTCTCTGGAGTAATTGCGGCGCATCCGCGCCAGCACCTCGTCATTCCCGGCCTGCACCGGCAGGTTGATGTGCTCACACACCTTCGGAAGATCGGCCACCGCCTCGATGATGCGGCGGCTCATGTAGTTAGGGTGTGAGGTCAGGAACCGGATGCGGTCCAGTCCGTCCACGTCATTCAGGCGCGCCAGCAGGACTGCAAGGTCGGGGCGGCCGCCGTCCTGTTCAGCTAGATCGTGGCCGTAGGCGTCAACCGTCTGCCCCAGCACGGTAACCTCCCTCACTCCACGGGACACCAGCAACTCCACCTCGTGTGCCACCTCGTCCACCGGCCGGCTCACCTGCCTGCCCCGGCGGTACGGAATAATGCAGAAGGTACACATTAGGTCGCAGCCGTGAATGATCGGCACATGGCAGGCTACATCGGGGCGGGTGGGCGCCAGCGTGCCAACGCAACCCTCCCAGTCCAGGCTCAGCTTCTCTCCCACCATGTCAAGCAGCGGCTCGAACTGCTGTGGCCGCATGAACACGTCTACGTAGGGAAAGCGGCGGGCCAACTGGTCGGTTTTGGGGCCCACCATGCAGCCCATTAGCGCGATAACCGTATCTGGGTTCTGCCTCTTGAGCCGGGAGACCGCGCCCAGGTTTCCAACAACCTTGTCTTCTGCCGACTGCCGCACCACGCAGGAGTTCAGGACCACGACGTCGGCGTCCTTGGCGCTTTCGGCCGACTCCAACCCCATCTGCTCCAGCGCCGATGCGAGGCGCTCGGAGTCTGCCGTGTTCATCTGACAGCCGATGGTCCAGATGTGAAAGCTGTTCATAGCACCGATGAAGGTGAGTCCTGCTGGGTAGAATGCATGAGCGCCGAAGCAGCGGAAAGTTAAGGAGGGACAGTCAGGGAGAGCGCTTGCCCGGGAGCTCGAGCCAATCGGAGAACCGGGGCTTCGCTCGGTATCCCGGGTATCAATTCCTGGTCTCGAACGAATTCTCTTGTCCGTCCCTCACAAGCCAATTGTATTCGGTTGATTGTATAAGTCCCGGTATGGGATATCAATACCTGTAACTCGACGCGAACCCGGATAGGGTGAGGTCGTGTTCCTTCATTTTGCGATATCAATCTGGCCAGTGCTGAACTTAGGGAACGGCCAGGCATGGCACATATTCATCTTGATTTGCCCCATGGAACGGCGACGGGAACGGCGACGAATTCGCGATGCTGGCGCCCGTCATCCGTCGATCTAGGGTTTGGTCATGGACTCACGTTGTAGTCAACAGTCGGGGACTACCCCTCCAGCGCCGCACTTTGAAAATTGGTTCGGAAACACCAGAGGATTGGATGCAAGCGCTCACATTTGTTGAAGAATGCTAACGCTGAGTTTGGGGGACATTGTGTAGTCGTGTTCAGGCATTCAGTACACGCGGCGTTTAATCGAAGTAGTTCGAGTCAAATAGGTGCAAAATAGCGTAACGGTATGGAAAACTACGGCATTTGTATCTTCGGCCCGTGTGGTATATAGGTGGTTGCTGTGATCGTGGTCATTGCCTTGGGCACCCTGTTCTTTGCCGTTGGCCCGTATTCTTACTCCAAGGAAACCGAGACGAAGTCTCGGGAGTCCCGGGCAATTGGCACGGAGGAGGAGATTGAGATCGAAGAGCAAGCTCCTCCGGAATGCGTCCTGTTGGTCGGTTTCCTGTTCCTAGCCCCGAATCGCCCATTTGGCAAGCCCAGGCGAATCTCTGCAGCTGTCGGTGCAGGGTTGCTGTTCAGACACCAGTGTGGCGGATCTCCCCATCGCTGCGGAGGATCTTGCAAGAACCCTTCGACGTCCCTGATACCGAAGAGCGGGTCGCAAGAGCCTACCCTGATCGTATTGTTCAAACCAGCCAGGCGAGCATTCGCGATACCAGCGAGACCCGTCAAATTGCCCTCCGAATAGACCCCGGATACGGAGCGGCATACCTCCAGGCAGCTTGTTGCTGTCGAGGTGTAGTCGCTTCTGTTGGCAGAGATTTCCTGATTGTGGCGGAATCCAGCACGAAAGGTCGCTGAAACTTGGGCACAGCGTAGTGCCCCCGCCGTCACTATTGACAGCCGAACCGTACTGCAAAATACGCCAACTGACATTTTCCCGTGACACTTACCACTGGCACAATTGATGGGAAACTACACAGTCTTCGGGAATTCGGTAAGCATGCTGCTAAACCGTGGGATATAAATGTAGCTTTTAACTGCCAGACTCCGGGCGTTTTCCTAATCAATTGGGCAAACGGTTGACAAACCTTTGATGGTGCAATAAGAATTACCGTCGGCAACAGTAGGTACAATTAGAGGAACCCTGTACTGGGTCACGCCAAGAATGACAGTTGCTGAGAAGCAAGTTTAAGTGAACTGAATGTGAGACTGACTGTCAACCGTGAAATTTACCCTGCCATTTCAAACGTGACTGAATAATAGGGATCGCAGGTATGGGATCGATTTCGATATTCTGACTCCGCGGAGAATTCAACTTATGACAACTCCAGAAACGCCGGCACCTTCCCCTGAGCCGTCCGACTCCAACACCTCGGCGGCATCTCCCCCCGAACCCGGCGATTCCTCCTCCCCCCAGTCCGCAGAATCATCAGGCACTGCCACCCCTCCAGCCCCTCCTCCCCCCAGTACTCCGCCTCCCAGCGCAGAACCACCCGCGTCTTCGGGCATAATCGGTTGGGTTAAAAGCAACATGCTGATCGTGGGAGGCGTCGCGGGGGTGGTTGTTGTTGTTGTTGTCATCGCCATCCTGTTCGGGACGGGCGCGATCGGCGGGGGTGGCGGTGGACCGTCGGAGGCTCAGGAATACGTGCTGGACGATACGTCAGCCATTGCAGTTGTAGAAGTGGCGGCGATCATGGAGTCCCTTGCGATTCCTGCGCAGTTAGCGGGCCTCAGCTCGGTCGGTTTCCCGAACTTGGACCCTGAAGACTCTACAGCCTGGATCGAGGCTTGGGAGGACGAATGGGCCGATGATTTCCCGCGAATATGGAGTTCCATCGGGTTGGACGATATTACCACCGCCCTCCTTCAGGAGGATGCGGAAGGTAGGGATCTGGGCTGGATTTTCTTCGGAGAATTCGCATTCGCGGATGTGCGCGAGTCCCTTGAAGACGCCGGCAGGGAATCCGATACCTACCGCGATTTTGAGGTCTGGGGAGATGATGTGGCTCTTTTGGAAGAAAGGGGGGCCATACTGGTCGGGACATTCGTCCAGGATGTGCTGAAGGCCCTAGACACGGAAAGAGGGTTTGCGGATGACACCAACGTGCTCAGGCAGGCATTGAGCACGTCGGGTGACGGGTTGGCCTACAGTGTCAAGACAGATTGCAGTGGCGTTTTTTTCCAGGCGTCCACCAGTGGCTGCGATGCTGTGTTGGAGGTTGTCGCCAGCGGCGATGCTGAAAACACCGTCGTCACAGGCACCTATGTCTTCGGGAGCGAGAGCCGCGCCGAATCTGGCCTGGAGGATATTGAGGATGCCATTGGGAATCAGGACACTTATGACGCCGACCTGAACCAGATACAGGCCGACGGACAGTTCGTCTCCTATGAGGTGTCCATAATCGGCGAATTTGTCGGAGGAGTTGCGGCAGGCATAGGAGGCGCATCGGGACCTCTCTCCTACGCCTTGGAGGGTACCAACTACTTGGCCATGCTGAATGTTACCGCCATCTTGGCGTCCCTGGAAATTCCGGCCCAACTGGTGGTTTCGGGTCCGATCAGCCTTCCATACGATGGGCTCGACGAACCTGATGAATGGAAGGAAACCTGGAAGGATGAGTGGGACGGCTGGTTCTTTGGACTGGTTGGTGAGGCGCTTTCCCTGGACGATATAACCAGCGTAGTCTACCAGAGGACGGAGGACGGGGAATTGGGCGTCCTGTTGTTCGGAGACTTCGCATTTGACGATGTTCGAGAGTTTCTCGAAGACGAGGATCGCGAGCAGGACGCCTATCGCGACTTTGAAATCTGGGATGATGAATTCGCTCTACTGGAAGACCGCGGCCTTATTGCATTCAACAGCGAGGGATTCGTAAAAGACCTCCTTAGGGCTTTGGATACCGGTGAGGGATTCCTCGACGAGACAGGGGAGTTCAAGGCAGGTCTGGACAGGGCGGGGGAGGGACTTTCTCTCGTCGGCAGCACCGATTGCGACAATGCGCATTTTCGGGCCAGCCTGAGCAGCTGCGAGGCCGTGGTGGAAGTAATCAAGAGCGGCGACTCTGATACAACGGATATGGCTGCAGTCTATGTATTCAGCAGCGAACGACGCGCCGAATCAGGCATGGAAGACCTTCAGGAAGCCATAGAAGACCAAGAGGAATACGACGCGGACATCGAAGAGATTGAAGCGGAAGGGGAATTTGTAAGCTACGAGGTCACCATACACGAGTAATCTTGGGGAGATCTCCGATTGGCCTATATGTATTGGGGGGCGCCCTGTATTGGGCGCTCCCCAACGTTTCTTCGTGAAAATTCCGAACAGTATGTTGACGGGATGATCTAACCGCCCGATTAGTCGCTTGTCAGGCCGTAATCATTGTGAGGTTCGGGTTGACACAGACCTGCACCTCACCCATCGGGCAGGTCCGCGCTTACGGCCGTCATTCCTGCTCAAAAACAGCTCAACTTCCCGCGCATGGGACTGCTGAGATTAGTCAGTGCCATTCCCCATTGGGCGTCGTTGTGGTTGTCGTTCTGCTGTTCGCCCTCAGGTGTTGTGGGAGGTGGCAGAGCGGACCGTGTTCCGCACCAAGCGGCGGTATGCCGAGGAGGGCTCGACGAGGTGCAGTGGCGCAATAACCAGGCCAACCAGCCCAGAAGGGCGGTGGAGTTGAGATTGGCGGAATCCCTGTCCCACGAGACGGTGCGCCTGCGGCTGAACAAAACACGCTCAAGCCGTGGCGTAAACAACAATAGTGCATGCCCAAGGTAGGCGGCGAGTTCTTGGCGGCCATGGAGGACGTGCTGGACCTCTACGCCGAGCCCTATGACCCGCAGAGGCCAGTGGTCGGTTTTGACGAGACCTCCACTCGGCTCCTGGCCGAAACCAGAGCGCCACTGCCGGCAAAGCCCGTGAGACCGAGGTGTGAGGACTACAAATACCAGTGGGCAGGCACGCGCAACCTGTTCCTCGCTTGTGAACACCGCTGAGGCTGGCGCCATTTGGCGATAACAAAGCGGCGCACCAGGCAGGACTTTGCCCACCAGATGCGCTGTCTGGTGGATGACGCCTATCCGGATGTCGCGGTGGTTCGAGTGGTCTTGGACAATCTGAACACCCATCGCTTGGGGCCTCCCTATACGAGACCCTCCCAGCTCCGGAGGCCCGGCGCATAGCCAAGCGGCTGGAGTTCCACCACACTCCCAAGCACGGGATCTGGCTGAATATGGCGGAGATCGAGTTCAGTGTGCTGGCCCGGGCCTGCCTGCGCGGACGCAACCCTGACGAGGACTCCCTGGACAAGAACATCAGCGCCTGCGTTCCGCTCTGGAACGCGGCAGGGGCCACTATTAACTGGCGGTTCACTGCCCAAGACGCCAGACGCAAACTCCACCGCCTCTATCCTTGCCAATCCTGATTTGGTGAAGTAACAGAAACTTGACTCTAGCCTGCCACCACAGGGAAAGAGCGGATGGGATCAAGAGAATCTCTCGAGGTCCCATCACCTTGAGAGAGGCGAATGTGCTTCAACGGGAAACCACGATGGGCTTGCCCGTTTCCGGGTGTTCCAGCACCAGGGTGTCCGCGCCGTACACCTGTTGAATTGCCGCAGGGGTGAGCGTTGTTTCAGGCGGGCCGCAGGACACCATCTGCCCTTGGCTGACCAGCGCCACTTCGTCGCAGAACTGCCCGGCCAGGGTCAGATCGTGAACCGCCGTTATCACCGTGCGGCCCTCCGCCGCCAGTTCGCGAAGCAGGCGCATGATGGTTGGCTGGTAGGCAAGGTCCAGGTTGGCCGTCGGCTCGTCCAGCAGAATTACCGGCGTCTGCTGCGCCAGGGCCATGGCTATGGCCACCCGCTGCCGCTCCCCGCCGGATAGCTGATGCACCGGTCGCTCCGCCAGATGTTCGGCGTCGGTAATGCGCAGCGACTCCAGGGCGATCTCCACGTCGGCGTCGGTCTCCCACGACAGCAGGCTCAGATGAGGGTTGCGGCCCATCAGCACGACTTCCAGCGCCGACGCGCCCCGGGGCAGATCCGGGTTCTGGGGCACCATGCTCACCAGCCTGGCACGTTCCTTGCCGCTTAAGGCGGATATGTCGTGGCCCATCACGTGGACATGCCCTTGCCCGGGACGCATGGCCCCGGCAATCAGCCGCAGCAGCGTGGACTTGCCCACTCCATTGGGGCCGGCCAGCGCCGTCAGCGTTCCCTGCGCCGCCTCCATCTCCATACCGCGGAGCACCTCCCGTTCACCGTAGGACGCCCAGACTCCCGCCACGCTGACCCCGGCCACGTCCGTACGTCCTTCGAAAAGCTCAGGGTATACCGACGGCGCAGACCCAGCATGACCAGGATGGACGGATGGAGCAGGGTTGCCATTACCGGACAGTGTTGTACTGCCATTGACCGGCGGAGAAGGGTTGTGTCCGTTGCGGGGCAACTCGGCGGTCGAATGCCCGTTGCTCCCTTTGCCATTGCCGTTGCGGTGTCCGTTAAAGCGCAGTCTCATGCCCACTACACCCCAAGGCGCCGTCGGCGCAGCAGGTATAGGAAGAACGGAGCGCCGCAGAAGGCAGTGACCAAGCCCACAGGCAGCTCGCCCGGCGATACGATGGTCCGTGCCACAAGGTCGGCCAGCACCAGGAAAGTGGCTCCCACGATGGCCGACATCGGCAGCAGGAAGCGGTAGTCTGGCCCCCAGATGAGCCGCACCACGTGGGGCGCAACCAGCCCTACGAAGCCGATTAGCCCGGAGAACGAAACCGCCGCCGCCGTTACCAGCGTGGCCGCCGCAATGAGCAATAGCTTGACCTTTTCCACTGGGACGCCCAGCATCGCGGCATGGTCCTCGCTCAGTTGCAACACGTTGAGCATCCGCCCGAATCCGAGCAGAATGGCCATGCCGGGTAGGGCGTAGGCCAGAACGATGGCGCTTTCGCTCCACTCCGAGGATATGAAGCTGCCCATCAGCCAGCTCAGCACCGGGCGCAGTTCTGGATCGCTGCGCAGGATCAGCAGGCTGGAAACGGCCGCCGTCAACGATGCGATGGCAACCCCGGCCAGTATCAGAGTGGTCGTCGGCGTGCCCCCCGAATTGCGGGCGATGGAGTAGGCCACTGCCACTGCGCCGGTACCTCCAGCAAAGGCGGCGACCGGTAGCAGGCTTATCCCCGCCAGGTACATCGGGATTCCGGTGAGCAGCACCACCACCGCTCCCAGCCCAGCCCCCGACGCCACGCCCACCAGGTAGGGGTCGGCCAGCGGGTTCTTGAACAGTCCTTGATATGCCGCCCCCGACATGGCCAGCGCCGCGCCCACCAGCGCCGCTTGGGCGACTCTCGGCAGGCGTAGCTTCCACAGGATAGTGTCCCACGCCTCTGGGATGTCCGGCGACAGTTGCACGCCCGGCAGTCCCGCCGCCACAACCTGCACGGCCGCGCCGAAAGGCACATGCACCGACCCCATGCCGGCAGCGAAAATGGCCGCCACGGCCAGCACCGCCAACCCCAGCATGATCCGCCACCACGGATAGCGCAGCCCGACCAGCCCCGCACTCACGTGGGTGGCCGTCAGCGCCCCACGTCCCCTTTCGCTCTTGGGGATGGCGGGATCAAGGGCGTTTCTGCCTTTGAGCCTTATGCCTGCCACTGCCTTACTCTTGCCTTGTCGCTTAATCTTATCGGAGCTATATGAATGCTTGCCCGAGATCTAAGGGAACAGTTCCGGGTAGACCCAAGCCGCCATTTCCTCCACGGCGTCGATGAATCGCGGCCCGGCGACGCTGAAGGAGTTGCCTTCGCTCATAACGAAAATTTGGTCCGGGCTTTCGACCGCTTGCAGCGTGGAAAGCACTTCATTATCCGCAACGCTCTCCAATGAGTCCGCCATGATGATGTCCGGCTCGCTGGCCACGATTACTTCGGGATTGATCTGCAGGTATCCCTCGAAGTCGGCGATATTTTCCAGCTTCAGCAACTCGAACACGTCGTTGACCAGCGTGTTGCGTCCCGGCGTCCACCATTCGAATCCGTGGGAGTAGATGGTCTGGGTCCCTTCGACCTCTTCCATCTTTTCCTGAATGGCAGCGACTCGGGCGTCGAACTCACTTGCCGCGCGCTCCGCATTCTCCGTCGCGCCGGTAATGGTGCCCCACATCCTTATCTGGTCGGCCACTTGAGTGAAACCGTGGGTCAGGCTCTTGAGGTACAGCACCTTCAGGCCGGCCCGCTCCAGGTCTGCGTTGAAGCGGTCATAGAACACGTACACCAAGTCCGGCTCAAGGGCGACGATAGCCTCAATGTCCATGTTGAAGGCGTCGCCTACCTTGGTGATGCTCTCCGTCTCCGGCGGGTACGTGACGTAACTGTGGGTGCCGGCTATGCGATGCTCCTGCCCGATGGCGAAAAGCATCTCCACCGCCGCGCCGTCGTAGACCACGATGCGCTCTGGCGGAGTCTCGAATACTACCTCGGTACCGTCAGAAGACGTCACCGTAACCGGCTCCGGCGGCAGGGCCGTCGGGATCGCGGTTGGCTGGAGCGTTGCCGTGGGACTAGCGGCCGGCGGCGCGCTGGCCGGCGGCGCAGGTTCCTGCGTTGGCATGGACGACGTGGAAGTTGACGACGTGGAAGTTGACGGCGTGGAAGTGGCCGAGACAGGCGTGGGAGTTGCCGGAAGTGCTGTCGGCTCCGGTGATCCCGTAAGCCCCGGCGCGGAAGATGTGGAAGTATCGGAATTACAGGCCAAAAGCGTCGCGCCCATCACGGTGAGCATGGCGACAGAGAACAAAATGAATCGCGCGATTGTCAAGAAATCACTCCGTCATCCAGAATTCATGCCAATAAAAAAACCCTGCCCAAGAACAAGGCAGAGCGAAGGATGCGTCACCTTTCCTCGAAGGCCAAAACATCGCTGAAAGCCGTGGACCGGACTCGCCCCAGTCAAGTAACTTGACCGGAACCTACCGTTGCGGGACAGTGCTGGACTTTGACCAGCTTCCTCGTTTAAACCCTGTGAAGGGTGCTCGCAGCGCGAGTATATTCAAATGTAAATCAGCTAACTTTTCGCGACTACCCTCATAATGCCCCATCCACTTGCCGCTGTCAATTATGGATCAAGCGATGCAGGGCGATTGGAAAGTACTTGAAATTCCGCGGTGAGCTAGTCGAACCAATGGCGGAATCTCCCAACCCGCCCTTCGACAAGCTAAGGACTTATGCTCTTGCGTGGAAGGGATATCGTCAGGGCAATCGCGTCTTGATTTCAGCAACTCGGCAGGTTGGGGCGGAGGAGCTGGCATTGCCGGTTTGCAGGGGCTGTTTTTTTATGATTCCGATCATTTCCGCCATTATTCTGTCATCCCGGCAATTCCCAGCAGGCCGCTGGTTCAAGGCAGGCCCGCCGGGAAGTCAGGTGGGTGCTGCTTGCTACCCTTTATACACATAGAACATATGTTGTATGGTGGGAGCAAGCTTGGCAAGGGGCAAATGACTGCACAATGAGATTCCAGGCTTGATGACGCGATTGCACTGAGGACATCACAGGGCAATCACAGATATCCAGATGACATTTGCCGCTTGCCAAGCCCTTTGGATTTCGATATTACATGATCATGTGTTCTATAAATAGTGCTCAATACCTCTGGCGGCATCACTGCGCCCCGGCTGGTGTCAGCCAAAAGCCGCAGAGGCATGGCCTGCCCAATACCAGGAAAAGCAGGAATGGGACACAATGGGACCGAATTTAAAAATCCTTGTCCCACAGCAGTGGCGCAGATAGGAAATAACGCGAAATAGCAGGCAAAATGGGAAAATCTGGGAATCTATGGGAACTCGTGGGGAAAATTCTGTCCCCTTTTTCCCCCTCAGACCCCTCATCCACATCACGGCCGCCCGCCCCGGATAGCTGTACTCAATTCCCTGCGCAGACACCGGATCCCTCCGGCCAAATGCGATAGCCCTGGGGGACATCGTCTCTTTCGTTGACATTCGATTTGGCCAATCCTAAGATGTCGAGAATGGGCGCTTGGCTTAGTGCTTTGGGCTTGATAAATGGAGAGGTGGTAATGCCCCACCAAGAAGACATTCGATTGATGGCCCACTTGATGAGACGCGCGGGCTTCGGTGATCCCCGTGAGGAACTGGAGGAACGTGTCTATAAAGGCTACGAAGCCGTGGTCGAAGAGCTTCTGTACCCAGAGCGGCAGCCGGCCATAGACGATGAGCTGCTGTACCGGATCTTCCCGGGTTATGAGGGGGCCGGGGCGCCGCCAATTAATCAGGCCGCTTGGGTTTTCCGGATGATCAACACCAAACGGCCTCTGGAAGAGAAGGTGGCCCTCTTCTGGCATCAGTTGTTCGCCACCGGCAACTCCAAGGTGGACAATCCACAGGAGCTGACCCGCCAGATTGCCATCTTCCGTGAACACGGATTGGGTACTTACCGTGACCTGCTGGTAGAGGTTGCAAAGTCACCAGCCATGATCTTCTGGTTGGACAACCACGGAAATCATGATGGCGCTATAAATGAAAACTGGGGGCGGGAGCTGTTGGAGCTTTTCTCCCTCGGAGTCGGAAACTACTCAGAGGATGATATCGGCGAAGCAGCCAGGGCCTTTACCGGATGGACGATTGCCCCCAAGATTCCCCGCAATCCTTTAGGCCGTTTCTACTGGCAATTCGAGTACAAACCTGAAGACCACGACGATCGGGAGAAGACCTTCCTGGGGCATACCGGGAACTTCAATGGCGAAGACATCGTGGACATTATTGTGGATCAGCCGGCTACGGCCCGGTTCCTGGCCCGCCACCTCTACAGATTCTTCGTCGCCGACGAACCCCATGTCTCCACCTGGAGCGTTACACCTCCGATCGATCCCCAAGCAATAGATCTGTTGGTGGATGCCTACAATGAGTCCGGTGGTGACATCCGGTCTATCTTGCGAGCATTGTTCAACTCGGAGTTCTTCAAGAATGCCCGCTTCGCCCGGGTGAAAAGCCCGGCTGAATTGATCGTTGGCACCGTGCGTATGGCGGGCAACTATAACGGCTTCAAGCCAGGATTCAACAATCTGGCCTTGGAGTGCGGGTGGCAGGGACAGGAGCTTCTCAATCCTCCCAGCGTGGAGGGTTGGCACGCAGGCTCCGAATGGATCGACCCTGGCGTTTTGATGCGCCGGGTGAATTTTGCCGCTAGGATATTTGGAGACATCTCGCTACCCGGCGTGCAGGCTATCATCAAACGAGTCTTGGTGAATGCGCAAGGTGATCATTCCCCCCAGGCGATAGTGGCGGCTTGTCTTGATGCGATGGGACCGTTGGAAGTCAGTGAGGTGACCCACTCTGAATTGATGGTTCACGCCGAGAAATGTGGTGATCTGCCCTTCAGCACCAGAGAAGAACTCAATGCTACATTTCGGAATGTGAGCAGGATTCTAACCTTGATCGCCGCCTCACGAGACTATCAGTTTGCCTAGGCAAGTGCTTACAACCAATGTAGAAGGATATGAAAATGGCATCAACCCATAAAGACCCCGTGCTGGTCGTATTGGAGCTAACCGGAGCCAACGATTACCTCAATACGATCGTTCCTTATAGCAATCCTCTGTATTGGGATAACCGGCCCAAGGTTCAAATCGCTGAAGACCAACTACTGCCCATAGATGACGAACTGGCATTCCGGTCTGATACGGAGCCGTTGAAAGATATCTACGACATGGGCAACATGGCCATCATTCACGGAATCGGATTTGAAAATTCACCTCGTTCGCACTTTCGCGCTATGGACATCTGGCATACCTGCGAGCCGGATTCCATCGGGATTAACGGCTGGCTCGCCAAGGTCATCCGGGACCTGGATCCTGTCGGCGAGAACGTGCTGAAGGGAGTGAGCTTAGGCCAGGGTTTGCCCAGGGCGCTGACCATGCGGGGGGTTCCTGTCACTTCCGTCAACCACCTTCCTACTTACGGCGTGCTCTCATCAAATCCGGGAATTCGGTCCGAGCAGGAGCGGGTCCAGATATTGGAAAGCTTCGCCCGCATGTACGCCCCCGCCATCGGCACCGGACCGACCATGGATTATCTGGGACAGGCAGGACGGGATGCGTTGAGAGGAGCCGACATCATCCGGGTTGCTCCCGAAACCTATTCTTCAAATGTAGAGTATGCCAATAACCCCATCGCGAGGCGCCTGAGAGACGTGGCCCAGGTGCATCTGGCTGGCCTGGGTACCCAGGTCTTTTACACGTCCTACGGGCCCTTCGATACCCACTATGACCAGATGGGATCACATACCAAACTTTGGATGGACGTTTCCGCTGCCATACACGACTTCCTCGCCGACCTGCGTGAGCACGACGCCTCAGACGAGGTTGTAATCATGTTGTTCAGCGAGTTTGGACGCCGCGTCCGCGATAATGGCACTGGTACCGACCACGGAGCGGCTGGGGTAGCGTTCGCCATCGGCGACAGGGTAAATGGTGGAATGTACGGGACCTATCCGTCGTTGAAACCGGGAGATCTCACTCAGGGAGACCTGGCGCCCAACTACGATTTCCGTGGCTTCTACTCCACGTTGGCGGAAAAATGGCTGGGACTCGACCCGGTACCTATCGTCGGCGGACACTTCGAGCAAATGTCCCTTGTGTAGCATTAGAATCCCAAACTCGTTCACGGGAGAGCGGATATGCTGACCACCGTCGCCGCTGGCCGGGTGTATGACTACAGCTACTGCATAGGCATGTACAGTCAGGCCGGCCGGGGATTTTGGGCTCCCCAGGATTTCGTACTGGGATCGAACGGTCGAATTTATGTGTTGAGCCGCGGCGTGGAACAATTAGGTCAGCGTATCAGCAAGATCAATTTCTCCCACGAATTTCAAGGCCAGTTCGGCTCCGTCGGCGCGGAAGATGGGCGCTTTGTATGGCCCCGGTCGATTGACTTGGACCGCCACGGACGAGTGTTCGTTTCGGACGAGTATCTCAACCGGATAACCATGTACGATGCAGAGGGCGCTTATCGGTATCATTGGGGCAGGTCCGGCAGCGAAGACGGGCAGCTGAACGGACCGTCAGGAATTGCTTTCGATTCCCGCGGAGACCTTTGGGTGGTGGACAGCCTGAACCACCGGGTGCAAAGTTTCAGCCAGATCGGAGAGTTTCAGTCCAAGTTCGGGGCGCGCGGTGGCGGCGACGGAGATCTGGAGATGCCATGGGGCATCTGTGTAGACCGCCAGGACAACATCTACGTCGCGGATTGGGGAAACAACCGGGTGCAAAAGTTCGCCCCTACCGGAGAGTTGCTCGTCAAGTTCGAAGGCTCCAGCACCGGAGTGGGCTCCCTCAAAGGTCCATCAGGCGTAGCTGTGGACTCAGATGGCGATGTATACGTAACAGATTGGGGGAACCACCGCGTCCAGATCTACGACGCCGACGGCCAATACATTACGGCGCTGGTCGGTGACGCCCAAGACCCTTCGCCATGGGCCCAGACCTACATAGACGCCAATCCGGATATCATCAAAGCCAGGCGGCGGACAGATCTGGAGCCTGAATGGCGGTTCCGGCGACCGGTGGCTGTCAACATTGACGACGACGACCGGATCGTAGTTTTGGAGTCCTACCATCACAGGCTTCAAATCTACAACAAGCTAAAGGATTACGAGGAACCCTCAATTAACTTGTAGGGACCTGCGAGCTTCCACATCTGCGCGCGTTCACGGGCACTTTCCCAAGATGTGGTGTGTCAGGATATGCCATTGGGGTGCTGTGACGCCGAGGCGCATCCCTGCGTTGGCAAGGAACGCATCCAGGTTGACCTTCAAACCCCCGAGGGGAAAGAGGTCGTCCAAAAGCTCATCGCCAAGGCCGATGTTCTCTTGCACAACTTTCGCCGCGGCATTCCGAACGGCCTGCTCATCAGTTGCCGCCCAGTTCCTGGTCGACCAGTGCGGCGATCCACGTCCAGAGGCGCCCTCGGTCCTTAACGCATCGGTCAGCATCAGAAGTCTAACAGGGTAAAATCCGCTCCAGCTGCGCCGCACGGGGCGACCAGATTAGCCGAGCTCAACGCCAATGCCCACTGCTCCCGCTCGAGCGCTCTCCCTTCCTCGAATCTCGCCCTCTTGTACGATTCCGACAGCATAGACTGCCCATCTACTAAAATGTAGGCAAATTCTGTTGCAGTAAACAACCAGCCGCCCTAAAGTCTATCCGATTTCCACAACTCTCTTCGCATATTTCCATCCAGAGAACTCTTCCGGAAGCACCAGTACCAGTGCCTCCAAGCATAGGATCGAAAAAGCCACGAAGAAGTTGCGGATGTGGGACTTGTTAGGTGGACGGCCACGCGGCCTCTTGCATTGCTACGATCGTCCAGTTGTCCAATCGGACACCTTGCAGAGACGCAGGTGTCTATCATTGCATCCCTCTTTGCCTTATTCCTTTGGGCCGTTTGGGGCAGGTTTAGCAGGGTAAGCTTCAACCCGCGATGTAGTCAGCCCACGCCTGCATCAGTTCCCGCCGCTTGTCGAATAGGTCACTCCTCATGTAAGCGGCCTCTACCGAGTTCCCGACCGTATGGGCCATACCGGATTCGCAGACCGACCAACTGGCCCCGGAATGGTCAGTGGCCTAATCCCTGAAACTGGACCTGAACCCGTGGGCCGTCGCCGGAATCGCCAGACGCCGCGATAGTTGAGTCAGCACCATATCTGACATCATCCCGCCATTCCGCTTCGTCGGGAATATCAGCCCGTCTGGGCCGCTGATGGCCCAAGCATCCCGCAGCGTCGCCATGGCCTGGGCGGTCTGCGGTCTGCGGTGCTCTTTTCGGGAACTCATCCGCTCGGCCGGGATGGTCCAAGTGGCGCACTCCCAATCAACCTCGCTCCAGTCGGCGCAGCGAACTTCGCAGCTACGGGTGGCGGTCAGTACCAGCAGCCTGAAGGCCAGTTTCGTCAGTGGGTAGGCCGTGGACAGCTCGATCTTGTGCATCGCCGTTGGAACCTCGGCATAGGGCAGGGCCCGGTGATGCTGCTTCATCCGCTTGGTGCTGGTCAGGATTTTCAGGACGTGCCGGCTTGCGGGGTTGTCCTGCCGGTATCCATGGCCTATGAACCGGTCAAAGACGGTCTCCATCCTCTGCCGCAGCCGTGTGGCCGTTTCCGTTTTGGTCGTCCATACCGTCCCAAAATCGTCCGACACGTCCGCCGTGGTTATCCGTCTACAGGCAAATCACCCAGCGCAGGCGCGGCGTAGAAGTTGAGTGTGTATTGCCACTGGGCGGCGTGTCTCCAGTTGGTCCACGTTGGACGCCGAAGCTCGATCACCTTTTCGGCGGCTTGCGCGAAGGTGGGTACCTTGGCCGCTGTTTCGGACGCGGATGGCGCGCCCTGCGGCGTCCCCGCCACGGCGTCTGCCTTGACCTTGGCGGCCGCTTTCCTGGCTTCTGCCAGCGTGGGAACGGCGGGAAAGCCGCGCAGACCGCGCACAATCGCCTTGCCGTTGACCTGCCCCGCCAGATCCAGCGGCGATATCCCTTGGCGTCAATCCTGGGCGCCAGACCGCCGTCATCGGCGTAGGTTCAGGGCCGAGTGATCGTGGCTACCGTTTTGGCGTTGAGCGCCTTGTCCAATGTCTTCGCCAATGTACCTACGCCCCTGCAAATCCGTGTATACAATCATAGAGGGTTGCTAGGTACACAAAAGGGGGGATGACTTGTTGTCATCTCCCCCTTTTTCGTAGCTAAGCCGAGGGTTGGTGGCGGAGGGAATGGGATTCGAACCCATGAACCCGTTATAAGCAGGTTAAGCGCTTAGCAGGCGCCCGCACTAGGCCACTATGCGATCCCTCCGTAGCATGTCATCCTGGCAAGGGCGCCCTGCCTCTACAAGGGCAGGGACACTCAGGCAAGCTGTAGATGACCACCAGCACCCACCGGAAAACTGGAGTGCTGTCTCGGCCGAAGCCTCGGCGGTTACCGGTTGCGGCGGTTCTGGCGGCGACGGCGGCGGGCGGCGCGCTGGGCGGCCAGCCGTTCCTTCTGCGCCTTCGACCGGAAGAACCGACGGTCCTTGAGCTCTCGCAGGATTCCAGAGTGCTGGACCGACGCCCGGAAACGGTTGACTAGGCTCTCGGGCCCTTCGCCCTCGCGGGGCGTGACGTAAGCCATGCAAAACTCCCTAATATTGTATCGACCGGTTCAATATTGCCGGTAATTTACCACAGGCCCCACTGACCGGCAATGAATACTCAAACGCTCTAGCGTTCAATTCCGGCAGGGAGGGGCGCCCGTGGAGATGTGAGCAATTGGAGCGGGCGATGGGATTCGAACCCACGACGTCTTGCTTGGGAAGCAAGCACTCTACCACTGAGTTACGCCCGCTCGCAGCGGCGATTTCAATGCTAAATATATTACAGACCCAACGGAAAGGCAAAACCTCCAGCCCGACGCTCAGCCCTCCGCCTCCAGCTCGGCCATCCGGTCGGCATGCACCCCGGCCCAGTACTCGGCCCACTGCTCTCTCGTCGCCTTTTCCGTCGTCTCCGGAGTGTAGGCCGGCGAGATCAGCGGCAACGCCCGGTCCACCTTCAGCAGCACGTAGGACCGCGCTGGCAGCTGCACCTTGTGCACCCCCCGGGTGCCGGTCTCGAAGGCGTGGCAAATCTCGTCGAACAGCGCCTCGCCCTTCTCCACGATGCTGACCGTCCCCTTGAACCTGTACCCCTTCCGCGAGTACACGTCCACCACGTTCAGCTCCAGCGCCGGATTCTCTCGCAGGTTCGCCATCGTCGTCGGCGACGCCAGGTCCGCGAACACCAGGTGGTCGTCGTCCCACACCGCCGTCGTTCCCTTTGGCGAGAGGTTCGGCGTCCCATCCGGGCAGACGGTCGCAATAAACCCAAACCGCTGCTGCCGCACCACCCGCTGCATGTCATCGTTCAGAATTCCCATTTCCAGTCCTTTTAAGCAACCAACTTGGCTTCCATTGTTTTGAAGACGCTCTATTCCGCGCGAATTGGAGCCCTCAGAACCACACCGCCGCCCGTTCCGCGATCATGATCGCCGTCGCGTTCGTGTTCGCCCGCACCACGTTCGGCGCCACCGACAGGTCCACCACCCGCAGGCCTTCGACGCCGCGCACCCGGCAGTGCTGGTCCACCACCGCCATGGCGTCCCCGTCCGGCCCCATCCGCGCCGACCCGCAGGTGTGGAACGTCGTCCCGATGTTCTGGTGCAGCCAAGCGTCCAGCGCCTCGTCCGACTCCAGGTCCGATGGCGCGGGCGCCGCCAGCCCGCTGACCAGCGGCTGGAAAGTCTCGTGTTCCGCCAGCCGCGCGCACAGCCGGATGGCCTCCCGCATCCTCCGCACGTCGAACTCGTCCTCCAGGTACCGGTAATCGATGCGCGGCCCGTCGGACGGATCCGTCGATGCCAACGTCAGCTCTCCCGCGCTCTCCGCCAGCTCCAGGATCACTGTGAAGTGCAGTGTCTTCCCGTTCCTGCTCCGGCTCGCCCCGGCGATGGGGTCCCCGCCGTCCATCCCGGCGTACGACGTCAGCGTGATCTGCATGTCGCTCCGCAGGTCCGAACCATCGGCGGTGTAGCGCAGCCCGGTCTGGATGCGCGGCACGTCCTCCGACAGCGCCACCCCCTCGCGAGGCTCCAGGTCCACCAGCGCCATCGGGTGGTCCCGCAGGTTTTTGCCCACCCCTGGCGAGTCCAGCACCACCGGTATGCCCATCTCCCGCAGGTGCTCCGCCGGCCCCACGCCCGACAGCAGCAGCAGCTGCGGCGACGCCAGGCCCCCGGCGCACAGCGCGATCTCCCCGCCCTCGACGGTGAACACCTCGCCGCCGCTTTCCACCTCGACGCCCACTGCTCGCGTACCCTCGAACACCACCCGCCGCGCCTGCACTCCCCCGCGCACCGTCAGGTTCAGCCGGTGCCGCGCCGGGTTCAGGTACGACAGCGCCGCGCTCATCCGGATGTTGCCCGGATTGTTCATCGGCACCGCGCCCGTGCCGGCGGTCTCCGGGTTGTTCATGTCGGGGTCGTAGGGAAACCCCTCATCCAGCGACGATTGGTGGAACGCCTCGTACACCGGCAGCCACTCCTGCCTCGGCACCCGCCGCACCGGGATCGGACCCTCCGTCCCGTGGAAGTCGTCCCGCACGTCCATGTCCGTTTCCAGCTTGCGGAAGAACGGCAATACGTTGATGTAGCTCCACTCGGTGTTGCCCTGCTCGGCCCACGAGTCGTAGTCCTCGGGCAGTCCCCGCAGGAACACCTGCCCGTTGACCGACCCCGACCCGCCGATCACCTTGCCCCGCGCGATGTTCATCGGCTGCGACTGCTGCGCGCTGCCCCTGGCCTGGTACGACCAGTTGAACGGCGAGTCGATCTCCGACGCACCGTTGTTGTAGCCGTACTTGATCTCATCGGGCAGCAGCTCGAAGTCGGGGTAGTCCGGCCCCGCCTCCAGCAGCAGCACCGACCGCCCCGGGTCCTCCGACAACCGCGCCGCCAGCGTGCACCCCGCCGAACCCCCGCCAACAATCACAACGTCGTATTTCATACCCTTCTCCGGTAGTTGAGGAGACTTTCCCCCTGGCTTACCATGGTAGTTGCGTTCATCTTATGAGCGCAGCTACTGAGTTGGCAAACTCCCCAGTTTGACGCAGGGTCTAAATATTCTCCCTCTCCCTTGAGAGCGAGTACCGGGGCGCTCTTAATTCTCCCACCGCCTCAAGGGAGCGAACCGGGGTGCTCTCAATTCTCCCACTTCCTCAAAGGAGAGGACTGGGGCGCTCTTAATTCTGCCACTGCCTCAAAGGACAGGGCTGGGGTACTCTTAATTCTCCCTCTCCCTTGAGGGAGAGGGTTGGGGAGAGGGTGAAGGGGAGAGGGTGAAATGGCCTATATCAGCAATTACGCCAACATGGGGGGACGCCCCGACCTATCCCTTCCCGGCATGAGGGGGAAAATTGAAAGACACTGAGGAAAGTGGGACTGCCTTTTAATTCTCCCACTGCCTCAAGGGAGAGGACCGAGGCGCTCTTAATTCTCCCTCTCCCTTGAGGGAGAGGGTTGGGGAGAGGGTGAAGGGGAGAGGGTGAAATGGCCTATATCAACAACTCCGCCACCAGCCCGTTAAGAAAGTGGGACGAAGTTAGACGAAATGAGAGAATATGGGACAGGAATACAAAGAATCTTCCCCACCGCAAAACCCAGCGGACAGGTTAGTTAGAGTTTCGAGGTCTTCAGTTGCAGCCCAACGAATTCATCGCCAAGTGGCACAACACGCCCTTCAGCGAAAGCCAGGCGGCGCAGTCGTTCTTTGACGATATTTGCGTCCTCGTCGATCATCCCAAGGTGGCCGACTACGCCGACCCGGATGCTTTCACCTTCGAGAAGAAGGCCGGCGCCGGAAAGGCCGATGCCTACCTCGAGGACCACTTCGGCTGGGAGTTCAAGGGCAGCGATTCAGACCTTGACGATGCCCTGAACCAGCTCCTCAGGTACCAGGTCCACCTCAAGACCCCGCCGCTCCTCATCGTGTCCTCTTTCCAGACCATCCGCATCCAGACCAATTTCCCTGGTATGGCAACCGAGCAGCACGTCATACCGGTCGCCGCCCTCGACCATAAGGAGCAACTCGACAAGCTGAAGTGGGCCTTCCACGCCCCTGCCGAGTTCCGTCCCGATCGGACGCTGGATGAAGTCACAAGGGAGACTGCCAATCTCTTCTACTCCATAGTGCAGGACATGGAGCAGCACAGCGCCGACTCCGAAAAGCTCGCCCGCTACCTGAACCAGATCATGTTCTGCCTCTATGCCGAGGACGCCGGCCTGTTGCCCAACAGCCTTTTCACCCAGATCGTCCGCCAGCACTTTCACAATCCCAAGCTGTTCGACCAGGCCACGCAGAACCTGTTCGGCCAGATGGCCGGCGGCGGCCTCTTCGGAGCCGACCAGGTTGCCCATTTCAACGGCGACCTGTTCAAATCGGTCGACACCGTCGAGTTCAGCCTGAACGCCCTCTACTACCTCGAACAGGCAACACAGAAAGACTGACGCAACATCGAGCCATCCATTTTCGGCACCCTGTTCGAGCGCGCCCTCGACGCCTCCAAGCGCTCCCAGCTCGGCGCCCACTACACCGGCGCCGCCGACATCGAGCTTGTCGTCGAGCCCGTGGTCATGGATCCCCTGCGCCGCGAGTGGGAGGCCGCCCAGCAGGAGGTTAACGCCCTCGCCGACGCCGGCAACGAGATCGCCGCCCGCATCCGCCTCGAGGCGTACCAGGACCGCTTGGCCTCGGTAAAAGTACTCGACCTCGCCTGTGGCAGCGGCAATTTCCTCTACACCGCCCTCCGCTCTCTGCTGGACCTGGAGAAGCGGGTCATCGATTTCAACGACGCCAGAAGCTGGGACGAGATGATCCCCAGGGTGCAACCCAATCAGATGCTTGGCCTCGAGATCAACCCATACGCCGCCGAGCTGGCCCGCACCGCACTGTGGATCGGCTACATCCAGTGGCACCTGGCCAACGGCGTTCATTACCGCCGGACACCCATCCTCACGCCCATGGACACCATCCGCCAAACCGACGCCATCCTCGACCTCTCCGACCCCGACAACCCCGCCGAACCGGAATGGCCCGCCGCCGAGTTCATCATAGGCAACCCCCCGTTCTTAGGGCATTTCCCCTTTCGTGAACAGTTGGGCGATGAGTACGTCAACGCCGTCTACTCCTTATATGGTAACCGAATTCCGAACTACAGCGATCTCTGCTGCTATTGGTTCGAGAAGGCTCGCGCCCAGATAGCCGAAGGCAAATCGCACCGCGCCGGACTGCTGGCGACGCAGGCTATCCGCTTCCAGTCCAACCGCCCGGTACTGGCCCGCATCAAGGAAACCGGCGACATTTTCGCCGCCATCTCCGATAAAGATTGGATGCTTGACGGCGCAAATGTGAACATTTCCATCATTTGCTTTGACGACGGCAGCGAAACTGTCCGCACTCTTGACCATGCGACCGTGCTCAATGTTCACGCCGACTTGACTTCCGGCGCCGACATATCTCAAGCGAAACGACTGATCGAGAACTCCACCATCAGCTTTATGGGCACTACTAAGGTCGGCCCCTTCGAGATAAGCGAGGAATTGGCTGAAGAGATGCTGCGCCAACCCAACCCGCATGGCAAGCCCAACAGCGACGCTATCAAACGCTGGATGATCGGCCGGGACATTAACCAGCGTTCTCGCAAAATGAGGATAATAGACTTCGGCGTGGATATGACCGAGGATGACGCCGCCTTGTACGAAGCGCCCTTTGAGTATGTCGTAGCCAACGTAAAGCCGGATAGAATACAAAACAGAAGACGCCGCTATGCTGAACTGTGGTGGCTACATGCGGAAGCCCGCCCCGGCATGCGGCGAGCGCTAGCCGGTTTGCCTCGCTACATCGGTACCAGCATGGTATCCCGGCACCGCATTTATTCGTACATCGACGGGGATGTGCTGCCGGATGCTACCGTCATCGTCTTCGCGCGCGAAGACGATTATTTCTTCGGCGTACTGCATAGTCACATCCACGAAGCCTGGGCGCGGGCGATGGGAACGCAACTTGAAGATAGGCCGCGATACACCCCCACCACCTGCTTCGAGACCTTTCCTTTCCCCAAACCAAACGACGCACAGCGCGAAGCCATAGCCGAAGCCGCCAAGATCCTGAATGAGCGACGCGAAAACTGGCTGAACCCGCCCGACGCAACGGAAGCCGAACTGAAAAAGCGCACCCTCACCAACCTCTACAACCAGCGCCCCACCTGGCTCGCCAACGCACATGCTGCCCTTGACGCTGCCGTCGTCGCCGCCTACGGCTGGCCCGCCGACCTCACCGACGCCGAAATCCTGGAGCGCCTGCTCGCCCTCAATTTGGAACGTAGCGGCCAGAAAGAGCAACCTATGACGACGAAAACGGAATAGATGGAAGCCACCTTCAACAAGCTGGCCTCGGACTGGCTTGCTGCCACTGCTATCCACTCAAACCCGGCAATCATAGCCAGACATCCTGCTTACTCACAAATCGTCGAGATGAAAGAAGCAGCAATTCCCCTCATCCTCAATGAAATATCTCAAAAGCGAAACAGGCCCCACTGGTTCCAGGTATTGAATGACATCACCGGCATGACCCCTGCACCCGAGGAAATTGGGGAAAGGTGGAGCAGGTCGCTGCCGCCTGGTTGGAATGGGGACAGGAACAGGGGTATCGCCCGTAGATGCAACTGTGGAACATCGAAGACGCGCATCCTGGCCTGAAAGACTCCGGTTACGAAATCACCAGCGAAATTTCAGACGTTTACAACTGCATAGCCTAGGCTGCGGGAGACGATACGGATTGGTGGAGCTATGTCCCGGGCAGTTATTGGCCACCGTCGGTCCCTCGATCCCCCGAGGTTGGCATCCTGGTGCAGGTTTTTGAAACATTGGACTATGCAGTCTGCGAAAGCCATGAGAGGGAAACGGATTACGGCAAGATCGCTGTCTATGCTCAAAGCGGAGAGTGGACTCACGTCGCGCGGCAATTGGAAGATGGTCAGTGGACCAGCAAGGTGGGGCAGTTCGAGGACATAACGCACCCGTCCTCGGAAAACCTCGCCGGAGGTACTCACGGAGATGTCTATTGCGTTATGCGTCGCCCCTCTTCTACCGTCTGAACCCGCCCTACCCAAAAGGGAGGGGCGCCCCACGGCGCCCCAGCACATATCCAGTCCGGTCAGGCGCCCGCTACCCCTGCGCCTCGGCTGCCTGCCCCAGCAGCCGCAGCGTCCGGTCCACCGACGCCGCCGCGTCGTTCCCGGCGCTGATCGGCGACGCCAGCACCTCCGTCGCGCCCAGGTCGAACAGCCGCTGCACTCCCTCCGCGCACTTCTCCTCGTCGCCCCAGATCACCGCGCCGTCGATCATCCCGTCGCTCCACGTGCCCTCCGTGGCCTCCGGGTAGCCCGCGTCCACCAGCATCCGCTGGTAGAAGGGCAGCCGCGGGTTCATCACCTGCGCCCGCACTGCCGCCCGCACCTCGTCGGCGTTGTCGTGCACACACACCGGCGCGTGGGCGATCAGCGGCGGCGTCTCCCGCCCGGCCCGCTGCGCCCCTGCCTGCATCGCCGGCAGCGCCACGTCCCGCAGGTAGTTGAACGGGCAGATCCAGCTTATCGCCCCGTCCGACTCCGCTCCGCACAGCTCGAACGATCCCTTCCGCAGCGCCGACCCCATGATCTCGATGTCCAGCGGCTCCGGGATGCCGTCGTGGGCGACATAATGCTCACCGTCGAAGTCCACCCGCCCCTGCTGCATGATCGCCTTCAGGATCTGCAGGTACTCTTTCAGGTGTCCCAGCGGCGCGTTGAACTCTATGCCCATGGCCTCGATGGTCGGACGATGGCTCGGCCCCACGCCCAGCCGGAACCGCCCCGGCGCTAGCTGCGCCACGATCTGCGCCTGCTGCACCATCACCAGCGGGTGCCGAGGGTACGTCGGCACTATCGACGTCCCCATCTTGATTCGCTCCGTCAACCCTGCGGTCGCCGCGAACGCCGTGATGCTGTCCGGGCGCGCCCCGCCCGTCGTCATCCACGCCGCGTGTATCCCCAGCTCCTCCGCCCGCAGGATCATCCCCTGTATCTCCCGGATCGTCGGACCGCTTACCGCAACTCCAACCTGCTTTCCAGCCATGGCTGCCCTCCTCCAAATGCGTCTGCTGACTACTCCCTATGCAGCCAAAGAAAAACACGCCCCATCGGGCGTGTCAAGCAAGGGCGGCATTAACCAGGACGATTGCAGAGTTGCCGTCCCTCCTGTCATTCCGAGCGCAGCCCCTGCCATTCTGAGCGGAGAGAAGAATCTGACCTATGCCGCCGGGACCCTGAGCGTTGGCGAAGGGTGGTATGCGAGGACTTTGCAATCGTCCTGCGGCATCCACCCAGCGCTATCGCATTCGCAAACTCATATTACCGACACTCTCCTTCTTGCCATCCATCGCAATCAGTTTTATTATTGATAAAGGATAACTCGAACATAAGTACCAGGAACCCGTGATCAGCAGTCGCCTGCATCGCACTCGGAAAACGACCGGGAAAATCGAAAATTCCACAGCAACACGCCACGCGCCCGGTATGACGAAATGAGCGGAAACGACCGGGAAAATCGAAAATTCCACACCAACACGCCACGCCCCCGCGACGAAGGAGATGGCAGGAATTGGCAGGATATGGCCGGGAAATTGAAAGCTCCAGCGCTACACGCACCACGCCCGATATGACGAAATGAGCGGAAATGAACGGAAATGAGTGGATCCTTAAAAATTCCAGAGCAACGCGCCACGAGCCCGAGACGAAGGATATGGCAGGAATTGGCAGGATATGGCCGGGAAATTAAAAACTCCAGCACAACGCGCCCGATATGACGAAATGAGCGGAAATGAGTGGAAATGAGTGGATTCTTAAAAATTCCAGAGCGACGCGCCACGAGCCTGAGGCGAAGGAGATGGCAGGAATTGGCAGGATATGGCCGTGAAATTGAAAACTCCAGCGCAACGCACAACGTGCCCGGTATGACGAAATGAGCGGAAATGAACGGAAATGAGTGGATACTTAAAAATTCCAGAGCAACGCGCCACGAGCCTGAGGCGAAGGAGATGGCAGGAATTGGCAGGATATGGCCGGGAAATTGAAAACTACAGCGCAACGTGCAACGCGCCCGATATGACGAAATGAGCGGAAATGAACGAAAATGAGTGGATTTAAAAATTCTGGAGTGATGCGCAGTAAATTGCCTTCCGGCAGAAAACAGACCTGC
This sequence comes from Dehalococcoidia bacterium, assembly GCA_965262865.1. Taxonomy (GTDB): domain Bacteria; phylum Chloroflexota; class Dehalococcoidia; order Lucifugimonadales; family UBA3495; genus VXOI01. The sequence continues at coordinate 810,583 of OZ253565.1, read as the reverse complement.
AATGCTGTCGGCAGTTGAGGCCAAGTGTGATCGCCCCGGCCATTTACCAAACCTTGCCGAAAGTGGGGGCGCACAGCCACCAGTCCCGTGTCCCATTTCCCCCAGGGAAGAGGGTTAGAGTGAGGGCGTCCCAGCGGCCAAATGCCTACGCCTGCTGCTCGTCCTCTTCATCCTCGCCCACCGCGCCGAGGAACACCTGCGTCAAAATGTCCGAGTCCCATATCTCATCCGGCGTCCCCTCGAACACGACGCGCCCCTTGTCCAGCACGTACCCCCGGTCCGCGATGCCAAGCACGCCCCGGATGTTGTGCTCTACGACCATGATGGTCGTCCCCAGCCGCTCGCTGATCTCAGACACCTTCGAGAACACTTCCTTGACTATGATCGGCGCCAGCCCCAACGTCGGCTCGTCCAGCAGCAACGCCTCCGGGTTGGCCATCAGACCCCGCCCCAAGGCCAGCATCTGCTGCTGCCCGCCCGACATCTGGCTGCCCAGGTCGCTGCGCTTCTCGTACAGCACCGGGAACAGCTCCATCACCGAGTCCATCCGCCGCTGCTTTTCCAGCCGGTCGTTCAGGTGCAGGCAGCCCATCTCCAGGTTCTCCGCGATGGTCAGATGCGTGAACACCCGCCGCCCCTGCGGCACGAACGCGATGCCCTCCCGCACGATCTCGTGCGTCGCCGCCGCCAATGGCCTCTGCCGCCACCAGACCCGGCCCTCCACCACCGGCGCCAGCCCCATGATCGCCTTCAGCACCGTCGACTTCCCCGCGCCGTTCGGCCCCATCACCGCCACCATCTCCCCGCTACGCACGCCCAGCGACACCTCGCTCAAAGCCGCCACCACCCCATAACGCACCGACACATCCGTCAGCGACAGCAGGCTGTCCTCCGGGACATGGGTACCCTGCGCCATATCTCGCGTTGCGGTCATTTCAAACTCCCCGGCGTGGTCGTCTGGGCCTGCGCCACTCCCCTCTCCCCCGGAGAAGGTTGGGTCGGAGAAGGTTAGGTCTGGGCACATGCCAGTCGCCTCTCCCCCTGGGAACCGGCGTGGTCGTCCGGGCCTGCGCCAGTCCCCTCTCCCCCTGACAAGGCTAGGTCTGGGCGAACCCTCTCTCCTCAAGCCCCGAGGTACGCCTCGATCACTTCCTGCCGGCTCAGCACGTCCTCCACCTCGCCCTCGATCAGAAGCTTTCCGCTGTCCAGCACGATCAGGTGGTCCGACATCTCCCGCACGATGTCCATGTTGTGGGATACAAAGATGATGGTGTACCCGTCGTCCCGCATCTGCTTCATGATGCTGAGCACCCGCTCCAGCATCCTCGGGAACAGCCCCGCGAACGGCTCATCGAACAGGTACGTCTGCACGTCCAGCGCCATGGCCCGTCCGATCTCCAGCAGCTTTCGCTGGCCGTACGAGAGGTTCATCGCCAACTCGCGACGCTTGTCCCACAGCCCCACGGTCTCCAGGATGCTCTGCGCCTTCTGCCGGTGCGCAGGCCGCACCCGCTCCAGCAGCGCCGGCAGCAGTCCCCGGGCCGTCAGCACCACCATGATGTTGTCCCACACCGTGATCTGCTCGAACAGCCGCACCTCCTGGAACGTCCGCGTGATGTTGTGCTCAGGGTTCTCGTGCGCCCGCACCACCCGCAGCCCCACTCCGTCGATGATCACCATCCCGCCATCCAGCGGCAGCACCCCGCTCAGCAGGTTCACCAGCGTAGACTTTCCCGACCCGTTCGGCCCGACGATGCTGGTCATCCCCTCCTTCGGGATGGACAGCGAGAGCTCGTCCACCGCCCGCACCCCCGCGAACAGCTTGGAGATGTCCACCGTCTCAATAGCCGGCACACTTGCTCCCTCTCCCTCTGGGGGAGGGTTGGGGTGGGGGCCTGCCTGATCACTGCTCATAGCTTGAACTTTCCTACAAGGCCCTGTGGCCGGAACAGCATCAGCAGCACCAGCAGCACGCCCAGCACCACCAGCCGGGACTGCCCGACATACTCCACGGGCAGGAAGGGTATGAACCGCATCCCCTCCTCCAGCAGCACGAACGCCATCGCCCCCAGCAGCGAACCCCAGATGGTAGCCAGACCGCCCAGGATCACGATCGCCACCAGCAGCATGGACTCCAGCAGAACAAAGGAGTTCGGGTCAACGAAGGTCGTCCAGCTCGAGAACAACCCACCCGCCAGCCCGGCCATCATCGCCGATATGGTCCACACCGCCAGCTTGTAGTGCGTTGCCCGGTAGCCGAACACCTCGATCGCCTGCTCATCCTCACGGATCGCCGTCAGCACCCTCCCGAACGAGGAGGTGACGATGAACCAGCAGATCCCCAGCACGATCACCAGGAATCCGATAACCAGCCCGAGGAATTCCAGCTCCCCGGTCAGCACGTTCGACCCCACCGCGGGCCGGGCAATATCGTGAATCCCGAAGGCGCCCCGGGTGACGCTCCTCCAGTTCAGGAACACGTTGAACGAGATGATGGTGAACCCGAACGACACCAGCACGAAGATGTCGTCCCGGAACCGGTTGAACACCACGCCCACCAACAACGCCACCGCCCCGGCCAGCACCACACCCACCGGCAGCGCCGCAAAGAACGGCCATCCGAACGTAGGTATGGCCTCGGTCCTGAGCTGCTCGTACGGTGCGGTCGACGTCAGGATCGCCACCGTGTAAGCCCCGATGCCGAAGAAGCCGATGTGTCCCACCGACAGCAGCCCGGTGAACCCCACCACCAGGTTCAGGCTGATGGCCAGTATGGCCCAGATGCCGAACACCGTGCCGATGGTGATGGCGAACCCTACGCCCTGCCACAGCATGAACCCGATGGCCCACGAGATGATCACCAGGTTGGCCCACAGCTCGATGTTGCTGCGAAACAGCGTCAGCAGCCCCCGCGGATCGCGGGCCGCCCGCAGTCCCTCGACAAGTCCTCTGGCGTTCAGCTGCATAACGCTGCCTCGGCTCCTCTATTTCCTCGGCAGGATGCCTTGCGGCCAGAACGAAAGGAACAGGATCAGCAGCACGAAGGAAATAACGTCTTTCCACTCCCCCGCCAGGTCCCAGATCCCGAACTGCTCGATCATTCCCAGCGCGAATCCTCCGACGATGGCGCCGTACAGGTTCCCCATGCCGCCCACGACAGACGCTATCCACCCCTTGAGCAGCAGCAGCAGGCCCATCCGCGGTTGTATCGCCGTGTCGTGTCCACTCAGTATCCCCGCCATCGCGGCAAACATCGCGCCGATGAAGAACACCGCCGCAATGATCACGGTGGTGTTGATGCCCACCACCTTTGACACCTCTTCGTCATCCCCGATGGCCCTTACGGCCTTGCCAAAGATAGTCATCTTCAGCAAAAGCAGCAGCCCCACGAACCCGGCCACTGACACGCCGATGGTGAATACGTTGAAGCCCTTGATGTAGGCCCCGCCCACTGTCCACGACGAGCTGCCGAAGACGTCCGGCAACGGCCGGGGCGCACTCTGGAACACAATGGTCGTGGCGGCGGTGATCGCTAGCAGTACCCCCAGTGACGCCACCAGCATGATCAGCGGCGACCGCGAGCGCTGCCGCATGTAAACGTACAACCCCCGGTACAGCGCCAGCCCCACCACTCCTGCCAGCAGGCAAGATACCGCCCAGCTCAAATACAGCTTGGACCCCGGCTCGCCCGAAACCAGGAACCCGCACCACGCCCCCAACACTGCCGCAACAACGCCGGCTATGGCCGCGAGCCGGCCGCCGCCGCCCCCATTCGGGGTCGCTTTCTCGTATCCCCGCTGCAGCACCATGAACGCAACGACGGCCACCGCCGCGCCCACGGCCGGGGCGAACAGCACGTTCAGGTTGCCCGGAAACGTCAGCACGAACCCCATGTAGGCGCCCGCGCCTCCTCCTGCCAACCCGATTCCGGTGAGCGGTACCACCCTCCCGAACCGGGCTCTCAATCGCGTGTAAAAGCTGGTGTGCAGCGCCCACGCAACTACCCCGGCGGTAACCACCGCAAACCCGACGTTGACCGCCGCCTCATTGACCTCATACCGCCCGCCCAGCGTCTCCGACGACCGGAGGTAGAAAACGCTATACGCCCCGATCGCCGCCGCTGCCCCGTAATAAAGGTCGAAGAACCACACAGTGCTGTAGACCAGGGTGAAACCCATCGCCAGCAGTGCGTAGACCGCCCCCACGGACAGCCCGTTGAACGCGAACTGCAGCGACTGCGTTGGCGATTCGCTGACCTTCCACCCCACGTAGGCAACGGCCACCAAAGTGAGGACAATTGCCAGCAACCGCACTGGCGTGAGGTTGGAGAGTGTGGTGAGGCGGCTTTCGCCGGCGGACTGACCAAGCAAAACGTTACTCGCGAAACGATTTCAGGTCACAAGGCGTTCAGATAATACCACAGCGCCCGTTAGACAATCCCAAAAGCAAGGCGGCCGGTCTCATCAATTCCGACCGGCCCCAGTTCGTCTCCCCTCAATCGTGGCTGAACTCTATGGCGTGGGCGCCAGGCCCAGCCGCCGCTTACCGCGGTTCTCCTCGGTCCGCTCGGCGGTGGGCAGCACCTCGACGACCGCGTTGGACAGGCCGGCCACGTCGCCGTTGTCGTCGAAGCTGTAGTTATCTCCGATGGCGCCGCTGAAAGTCAGCCCGTACAAACAGTCCCGGAAGCCGTCTGCGTCCTGGTCGTCCCCGGTCTGCCTCAGGCACTCGGCTGCGATGTAAACGTCGTCGTAGGCCGAACCCTGGAACCACGGCAGCGGAGCCACGTTTCCGAAACGCTGCTCGAAGTTGGTCAGGAAATCCCTGCCGGTACTCGTTGCTAGGTCCTCGTCAGGAACCACGGCCTTCAGCCCTGTCGCTGCGTCTCCGGCGATGTCCAGGGAGTCAGGTTGGGTGGGAACGATCTCAGAGTACATGGGGCCCGTGTAGCCCAGTTCCCGCGCCTGTTTCAAGATGGTGCCGCCGGACGCCTCTCCTTGGGCCGCAAGGAGAATCGCGTCTGGATTCTCGTTGATCAGTTTGGTCAATTGACTGCGAAAGTCTATTGTGTCCGTGGCGTAGGCTTCCGCCGCCAGCACTGCTCCGCCCAGTTCTTCGAACCGTGCCACCGAGGTGCGCCGCGCGCCCTCGGCGTAGTCCGTGGATTCGGTGATAGTCGTCAGACTGCGAACACCGTCCACCCACAGGGTGTTGCCTATGTCGATGCCCAGCTGCAGGTCATTGATGGCCGTGCGGAAAATGTAGTCGCCCGCGTTGGCGATGTCCGGGCTGGTGGCCGATGCCGAGAGAAGGATGACCCCTTCCTGCTCCGCAATAGGAGCCGCCCCCAGCATCGCCCCGCTGCAGGTGGTGCCCAGGATGATCTTCACGCCGTCCACGTCGGTCAGCTTGTTGTACGCCGTGATGGCGTCCGCAGCGGCGCACTTGGAGTCTTCGAAGACGATCTCCAGCATCCGCCCGTTGATGCCGCCTGCGGCGTTGATTTCCTCAACTGCCAGAAGCTTGGCCTGCTGGATCGGATTGCCGTAGGACTCCCCCACGCCGGTCAGGGCATCCATCGCGCCAATCACGAACGGCTCGTCCGAGACCGGGGCAGCGGCGCCCATGGCCATTGCCTCGCTGGGAGCCGGGCCCATCACCCGGTAGCCCTGGTTGTCGTCATTCCGTTCGGCGGTGGGAAGCACCTCGATGACCACGTTGGACAGGCCCACAACCTCGCCGTTCCCGTCGAAGCTGTAATTGTCGCCGATGGCTCCGCTCCAAGAGATGTCATAGAGGCAGTCGCGGAAGCCGTCGGCGTCCTGGTCGTCATTGGTCTGCTTGAGACACTCGGCTGTGATGTAAACGTCGTCGTACGCCGAGCCCACGTACCAGGCTAGCGTCAGGTAGTCGTAACGTTCGCGGAAGTTGGTCAGGACCTCCTGACCCTTGGCGTTGGCCGGGTCGATGTCGGCCAGAATGGCCTTGACGCCGGTGGCGGCGTCCCCGGCAATCTCCAGGGCGGTGGTCCCTACCGGAACGATCTCCGAGTAGATTGGTCCGTCGTAGCCAAGTTCCCGGAGCTGCTTGATGATGGTGCCGCCGGTGAACTCGGACTGCGATGCAATGTGCAGTGCGTCCGGGTTGGCATCCACCAGTTTGGTCAGTTGCGTCCTGAAGTCGGTGATGTCCGAAGCGTAGCGTTCCTCGGCCACCACTGTCCCACCCAGCTTCTCGAACTGCGCCACCGAAGTCCGGCGGACGCCCTCGGCGTAGTCCGTGGCCTCGGTGATGGTGGAGATGGTGCGGGCGCCGTCGGCCCACATCACGTTGCCGGTGTCGATGCCCACCTGCTGGTCGCTCATCGCCGTGCGGAAGATGTAGTCCCCCGCGTTGGCGATGTCTGGGTTAGTGGCCAGCCCGGAGAACAACACCACGCCGTCCGCCTCGGCCAGCGGGGCCGCGCCCAGCATTGCGCCGCTGCACGAGGTGCCCAGGATGATCTTTACCTCGTCCACGTCCGTCAGCTTGTTGTAGGCGGTGATGGCGTCCTGGGCGGCGCACTTTGAGTCCTCGACGACGAGCTTGAGCTCACGCCCGTTGATGCCGCCCGCAGCGTTGATTTCGTCTACCGCCATCTCCTTGGCCTGGACCGACACGTTGCCGTAGGTCTCGCCGGGGCCGGTGATGGACTCCATCACGCCGATGACGAAGAGATCGTCGGAACTGGGCTGCATGGCCGTCGGTGCCGGCTCCGTTGTTGCCTCTTCGTCTCCACCACAGGCCACAGCCAGCAACAGCACAGGAACGATCAACAGAAAAGTCAGTAATATCAGTCTCCACGATGTGGGTTGCACAGTTCACCCCCGGTTTTGTCAACATAACTGGCGAGGACAATTGAAAATATGATAAAGCAGTGGCCGCCATAAATTCAATTCGAATGTATCATTCTAATGTACCATTGGCACGTCGAAAATCGTTAGGATTGCCCAAAAAACTGAAGTGCCGCAGAACATCCCATGGGACGCGTCTCAATCCGCTATACTTCTCCGCAGCAAAATCTCATGGGAGCAGGCAATAGATGCCGGAGCAGGAACTCAGACCCGTAAATGACGAAGAGTTTCTCCAGTGGTTGCGGGCAGAATCGCGGGCCCACAGCAACCGTTTGGATAACGACCCTGAAGAGTTGCGCCCGCACTTCGACCTCTCCCGATCCCTCGCCGTCTTCGAGGGCAGCAACATCATCGGCGGCTGCCAGTGCCACCAGCTTGAGATGTCCATCCCCGGCGGCGCCTCGGCTGTCGGCGGCGTTTCCAATGTCGCCGTGCAGCCCACCCACACCCGGCAGGGCGTGATGTCCCGGATGATGCGCCGCCAGTTCGACGACATGCACGAGTGGGGCGAGCCTCTGGCCGCCCTCTTCGCCTCTGAGGGAGCAATCTACGGACGCTTCGGCTACGGCGTGGGCACCCAGTTCGAAAGCTGGCGCATCGAGCGGCCTTACAACTCCTACGCTCGCAAGATCGAGACCCCCGGCCGCATCGTCTTCGTCGACCCCGACGACATAGTCCGCGACCTCCCCGAGGTCTACCGCCGCAGCAGCGTCGGCCGCCCGGGTGTCTTCCCCAAGCCTCCGCACAAGTGGGATGAGGAGTCCCGCGCCCCGGATGCCCGCGATCCCCAGCCCCGCGTCAGGGGCCGCGGCCGTGGCGGCCTGTTCTACGCGGCCTATGTGGAAAACGGTAAAATCGACGGGTACGTTTCCTACCGCTCCAACCGCCCGACCATCACCGTCAACGAATTGATGGCGGTTACCAGGGAGGCCTACGCTGCCCTTTGGCGCTTCTGTTTTGACATCGATTTGATGGGCGTAACCGAAGCCATAAAGCGCCCCCTCGACGACCCACTTCCCTGGATGCTCGCCGACCCTCGTCGCCTGCAGCGCACGGTACGCGACGGCGTTTGGATTCGGGTAGTAGACGCTGCCGCCGCCCTCGCCCAACGCCGCTACGCTGAACCAGGAAGCCTGACGGTCGAGGTCCGCGACGCTCACTGCCCTTGGAACAACGGTTGCTTCTACTTGGAAGGAGGCCCCGGCGGAGCCGATTGCCAGCCCACTTCCAGCTCTCCCGACATAACGCTGGACATCGCTGCCCTCGCCTCCGTCTACCTCGGAACTGTCAGCTTCTCCAGCATGCACGGTGCAGGCCTGGTAGACGAACACAAATCCGGCGCCCTCCACCGGGCCGACCGATTGTTCGCCTCCCCCCTCCAGCCATGGACACCCTTTAATTTCTAATCTGGCCGACTGTCTCGCCATCCGGGAGTGTGCTGGGCGGTGAGCCTTAGCGATCCGCCGTTTAGGCGAAACTCCTCAACCGAGGAGCTTGGGCGGATTCTCCATCCTGTGATTGAAGATTCTTCTCAGCTCGGGGGCCACGTACAGCCAGTTGACCAATCTGCCGCCCCGGACCCGGTAATCGACCTCGTCGATTACCAGTGTACCCTCGGGAACTTCCTCGAAAATGTGACTGTGGACCCAGTGATTGTAGGGGCCTCTCCTCTGCGTGTCCTGGAACCGGAAGGGTGGGTCCCATTGCGTGATTTCGCTGTCCCACCTGATGGGTATCCCACGCAGCCGGATGCGGTACTCAATGAGAGTACCGGTTCTCATTTCTATCGGCAGCGGGGTCAGGATGGAAAAACGCACCCACGGCGGGGTGAGGAGGTTCAGGTTCTCCGCCTTCGAAAAGAACTCGAAGACCTGCTCTATGGGGTGTTGTAGTATTACCCTGGAACTGACGTGGAAGTCCCGCATAGGGCCATATTATCCTGCCTGGCAATTTAGGCCACCCGTACATCCCGTCGAATTCAACCCCCCCCCCGAGAGAAGCAGATGGAAATTGAGGTAGAGCTCAGCCCCGTAGTCTCAATCGAAGAACTGCTCAATCTCGCCCGCATCGTCGACAATGCAGGTGTGAGCCGGCTGGGCATATCCGATGTGGCTCTTCTTCGTGACTCGTATCAGCTCCAGGCCCTGTGCGCCTCCGTCACAACCAATGTCGGCATCGGGAGCCTCGTCACCAACCCCTACGTCCGGAATCCCGCCATCGTCGCCGCTGCCCTCGGCACGCTTAACGAGGTCTCCCACGGTCGCGCCTACATGGGCATTGGAGTGGGCTCCGGCCTGTCCCGCATCGGCATCGAGCAACCAAGTCCCGTCCGACGGCTGGAGGAATTTATTGGGGTCGTAAAAGCCCTCTTATGCGGCGGCCGGGTCAACCTGGCGGGCGAGAGCTACCAAATTAGTGGCGCGAGGTTGCAGGCGGACATAGCTTTTCCCGTCCCGGTGATTATCGGCACCCGCAGCAAGCAGATCTGCAGGTTGGCTGGCCGGGTGGCTGACGGGGTCGTGGTCGGTGCCAGGGAACTGCCGGAAAGCGCCCTCAGGCGTTACCAGGACTGGGTAAAAGAGGGCGCAATCGAGGCTGGCCGCGACCCCAGCGAGATAGCTATCGCCCCGCGAATGACCGTCTGCATATCCAACGACGGTGAGCAGGCCCGTCGCAGCGTGGTCCTCTATGCCGCCCATTACCTCTCCTTGGGCGGGCTGGAGCAATCCCGGATGCCCGCAGCCGAGTTCGAGCGCATCAGCAGCCTTGTGGCCCAGACCACGGCCTGGTACTTCGAGGCCGACGTTTCCTATCCCAGCGAGCTTGACGACGTCGTGGGCCCGGAAATCATTGACCGGTTCGCCATCGCAGGTACTCCGTCTGAGTGCCTGCCCAAGCTGAGGGCCCTTAGCGAGATGGGTTTCAGCACTGTCAGCATTGGGCTCGCCGCAGTAAGGCGCCCTGACGCCTCAATGTATGAAGGGTTGCAGGAATCACTGCAGGGATTGGCGGAGATCGTCCCCCAAATCCGCGCCCTCTAGTTGCGCCGGAATACAGTATGGGTCGGAACAGTTTGGTGGGCCTGTCGAGCCATCAGCGTATCCTGCCGGCGCCCTTAACTCCAAGCTCGAGCCCCAGCTGACGTTCGTCAGCAGCTTTGCCCGCCCCCGCCAGGCTCCCAGGCAACTATGCATGGCCGCACCGGCTGCGAGCCTTTGATCTGCCACGTCCCGTCCACCTCGACCAGCGACTCCTCCAGCGCCCCGCCCAGCCGTACCATCTCCACGGTATCCGGCTTGACGTACAGCCGCCGTGTCAGCATCTCCCTCGCCTCTTCGAAGCTCTCGAACCCGTGCTGTGGCCGCGCATCCAACTCCGATACCTCTGCCCGAATCCCCAGCTCCTCCAGCACGGGAAGGAACTCCGGCAGGCAGGGCAATCGGAGACGCTCCTCGCCGTGGACCCTCTCCCACAAACCGGACATCTGCGCTTGGGGCGGAGACTGGAACACCACGCACAGTACCAACCGCCGTGCGTGGCTCTCCATCTTCCGGACAAACGGCTCGATCTCCTGGATGACATAGACCACATGGCTGCACAGCACCACGCCAGCGGGCTCAACGGAGGCATCAGCCCAGGCTGCCTCGGTTACCGACACGTTCTGGATGGCGTACTCTGCAGCGGTCTCCCTCAGCACGTCGCCCATGCTTGGCGATGGCTCGACCGCATACACCCAGCGGCAGGCCAGGGCCAACGGCAGCGCCAGTCGCCCGCCTCCAGCCCCCACATCTATCACCGTCTCATCGGGCTGCACGCGCCCCTTCAGGTGTTCCAGCATCTCGTCGCCGGTGCGATGAGGGTCGTCTTTGAACAGCGGTGCATACTGCGTCCAGTGGTCGGTCGGACGCGGCCCCCGAATCCGGTCCGTCTGCGCGTGTTCCTGGATGATCATCTGCCGCCAGTGGTCAACAGCGCTCATAAAAGCCTCTTGTGACTGGAATGTTGAGCCGGGCAATTCTAGCGATACCGGTTGTCCGGTGTCCTCCAGCGCATGCGAGTCCCAACGTCATCGAACCCTGCCCACTCGTAGAACTCGATCTGCCGCTGGCCGTCGCGGGGCGTCCCCAGCTCCACAACCTCGCAGCTGTTGGCCACAGCGTGCTGCAGGGCGAACTCAATGACCGCGGTGCCCACACCCGAGCTGCGCGACTCGGGTTCCACAAACATCTCCTGCAGTATGCAGTACATGCCGGCGGTGCGTATCGCTTGTTGGAAAGACGCCGTGCAAACGGCAACGGCCCTGCCGTCCTCCTCCGCAATCACGGCGAACCCGGTGCCGTTTCCGGCAACCAGTTCGTCGAACAACCCATGGAGCTCCTCCGCCGGGGCGGGCCTGCCCCCCAGCTCGATCAGCAGCCCTCGCACCAGCCGCAACACCTCGTCCCGGTCCATGGCAGTGGCGAGCCTTACATTCAACACGGCGGTTACTTCCTGGCGTTCTGGGGATGGTGAAATCCTCAGCGCATTATATCCCCATCGCAGCGGCTCCCCATCGGAGGGCAGGACGTATGCGATACTTTAGGAATGACCGGAATACTGACAGTCCTCCTCGTGATGATGGCCGCCATTGGAACAGCCTGCGGCAGCGACCTCCCGGCCAAGGCACCGGCATCACCCCCTGCCTCCACACCCGCCGCAACCTCCCCTACAGCCACGCCGAGCCCGCCACGGCTGGAATCCCTGCGGCTTGAGAGGGTGCTGCCCGCCCGCGAGTTTCAGTCTCCGACCAACATGGTCCAGGCAGCTACTGGCCATCTGCTGGTCTCCGAGCAGTCAGGCCGCCTCTGGGTATTCGACGAGGAGCACCTGACCGCCGAGCCCCTCGACATTCGCGAACCCCTCGACATCCGCGACCAGGTGAACAGCCGCGGTTCCGAGGAGGGTCTGCTGGGATTGGCCCTCGACCCTACTGACAACTCGCACGTTTACGTTTACTACTCGGCGGCCAACCCCCGGCGCTCCGTGGTTTCCAGGTTCGACTACTACTTGGGCAACGGCGAGGTTGACCGCAACAGCGAGTTGGTCATCCTCGAAGTCGAGCAGCCCTATCCCAACCACAACGGCGGCCAGATCGCCTTCGGCCCCGACGGCTATCTCTACATCGGCTTCGGCGACGGAGGAGCCGCTGGAGACCCCCTCGGAAGCGGCCAGGACACCTCAACGCTCCCCGGCTCAATCCTCCGCATCGACGTGTCGGCGTCCACCGCCGCGCAGCCCTACGCCATTCCGCCCGACAACCCCTTCGTCGACGGCGGCGGCCGCCCCGAGATCTGGGCCTACGGACTCCGCAACCCTTGGCGTTTCTCCTTCGACCGGGAGACCGGCGAACTCTGGACCGGCGACGTAGGCCAGAACCAATGGGAGGAAATCGACATCATCGAGCGCGGCGGCAACTACGGCTGGAACACCCTCGAGGGCAACCACTGCTTCAACCCCCGCGACAACTGCAACCGCCAAGGCACCATCCCGCCAGTTCTCGAATACTCCCTCGACGGCCAACCCTGCTCCGTAATAGGCGGCCACGTCTACCGCGGAGACGCCATCCCTTGGCTGCGAGGAGCCTACATCTACGGCGACTTCTGCTCCGGCAAAATCCACGGCCTACGCTACGAAAACGGCCAAGTAACCGAGCACAAGGAGCTAGCCGACACCGGCATGCGAATTATGTCCTTCGCCGAAGACAACAGCGGCGAGCTATACCTGCTATCGCAGGGAGAGGGGGTGTACCGGCTGGTGGCGGGGCGGTAAGACCGGACAATCGTGTGCGAAGTTATGTATGAATGCACCCTCACAGATTCAGAGGGTAAACAGTGGAGCGCTTCAATTTTATCCCGCTACGGTATTCCGTTATGCCTGCTAAAGCGGCCGTTTACGGACACAGTAAATACTGCGCCACTCGACCTTCCACTCTGAGAAACTATCTCGGGCCACACTTTAACGATTTTCCAAGCCCGATCCCAAAAGCCAATATTCCCCCAACCTTTGGCGAAAATGAACCATGTGAATCCACTCCCCTGTACGGCATCCTTCTCATGCCTCATTCGATCCATTGTGAGGATTACCCAATCTTGCTGGGAATCCATAAGAACCTTGATCCAATGTTCGTCTGGAGTTCCCCTGAATCCGCAGTCTGCCGTGGAACCGATTTGATCCCCCGGATGGCTGGGGGTATGTAGGGAGCGTATAGCTCTCGCTATTGACGGGGCAAAGTTTTCGTCAAAAAGGTAATTCACACGTTATTGGCTGCGTTTCGGACAATCAGTTCTTCTTCAAATGAGATGGCATTCTGCACTGACTTTAGCGGGATCTCATAGTTCGTCGCAACCGAGAGAGAATTGTTCTCCTCGGCCTTATAGCTCATATAGAGTACCTCAGTGGGAATATTGTAGTCGGCAATTACCGGTGCGCCGAAGGCCACCCTGGGGTCCACCATCACCCCTTTCCCGACTTCAGCCACACTCCATTCTTGCGCTGGATACCAACATACCGGCTCATTGTTCCAGTAGTCTACCGGGTAAAAGAGGTAGTCGCTCAAAAGTTGCTTGAAGGCCATTTGCCCCTGTAAGGACACTTGCTCCAATTCAACACCAGCGTCAGAAAAAATGTGGACTCCATCAGTCTTGAATCGCAAATCCGAAAAAGGGTAATTGGACTCAAATCGTTCCTTGGCATATCTCGCAGTCCTGACTATGCGCTGCCAAGTTACCCCTGCAGAATTAAAGGAGGCGATGTGCCTAATCTCAATCAGGTCTCTAAATGTAAGGAATGCACCCCTGGATAGCTCTTGAAATTCACCTCCCCAGAGGCCGTAGCTGCCTTTATAGGATTTTACGAAGCGTCGGCTGATGCTTTCCGGGACTCCCGAAAGTCGACGCACCTCTCCGACCGAGTAAAATCCACCTGTCAGGCGATCGAGAACTTCATTTTGTTGGTTCATTAATACTTACTCTCGGGAAAGCGGCTGTGAAATGAAGGGCTGATAGAGATAGCCGCAAGCTAACACGGGCTGAAAAGATGCCGATAAGGGTGGGACAGACGACACTTCCTAATAGTCGCCTGTTCGAGGCACTACCATAGCAAATCGCCTTATGTTGTCAAGCTCATTGTTCAATTAGTTTAGCACAAATATTCTTGAGATCAGTTACAAAGAACTGCTGATCAGAGCTTTCCCAAAACCGTAGGAGGCGCACAGCCGCACGCCCCCGCTCTCCGGTCAGCGACCCCTCAGCCCCCAACCCTCTACGCCAGATGCTTCCCGTAAAACTCCAGCACCCGGTGCCACATGTCCTGCGCCGGCGCCGCCCGGTAGCTCGGACGGTAGTCCGCGAAGAACGCATGCCCAGCGTTGTCGTACATCACCCACTCGTACGTCTTGCCGTGCTTGTCCAGTTCCGCCCTCAGCCGCTCCGCCTGCTCCGGCGTCGGGTTCTGGTCCTCGATCCCGAACAGCGCCAGCAGCGGGCACGACAGGTCGGCGATCATGTCAATCGGATTCATCGGCCGGACGTCCGTAATCTCCTGGTCCGCGATATGCCCGCCCGCCGAGTCCACCGCCGCGTTGATGTTGCTGCTGTGGCACGCCATCATCAGCGTGTACCGCCCGCCCGAGCAGAACCCGATGATCCCCACCTTGCCGTTGCTGTGCGCCTGCGATTTCAGGAAAACCGCCGCCCCGTCCAGGTCGTCCATCGCCTGCGAATCGGGACTCGCGAACAGCGTGGCCAGCACGTTCTCCGGCTCCGGTGTGCCCTCGCGCGTGTACAGGTCCGGTGCGATGGCCAGGAACCCACGGCCCGCAAACCGCACCGCGATGTCCTTGTGATGGTCCATCAGCCCCATGCCTTCCATGGTCACGATGACTGCGGGATAGTTGCCCGGCTCCGCCGGACGGCTGTACAGCGCGTCGATCATCGTCCCGTCGCGGCTCGCATACTGGATCATCCCCGTCTCAAGCTGCTGACCTGCCAGTACCATAATTCCACCTCCGGCAATTCATTTTCGGTGTCTGGCCGGATTGTAACACCCCATCTTGCCCCGGCATCGCCTTGTCTTGCCTGCCGAGGAGGACTCCCAATGTCCCCTTCCCCGAGAAGAGGGTAAATTGGGCCAAAAGCGTCGCTTCCACCAAGAACGGTAGCTTGAATCTCAAATCCTCCCGAAGGCTGGGGCATTGGCTATTTCTCTCCCACCGACGCGTTGTCTAAGTCTGCTGACCACTGGGTTACCGAGCCGGTACTGACGTCTACTTCCAGGTCGAAGGGTAGCCTTGCCTCGTAAGTCTTTGAGCCCACTATCGGCAGTTCCAACGATGCTTGAGTCGAAACTGTCGCGGAGACCTTGTAGATATTTTCAGCAGTCTTAACGGGCTCGGAGTAACCCCAAGATAGTAGTTCAGCTATCTGGTCGGCTATGACTCCGCTGAGGAGAGATGCTCCAGGCACATCGCTGGTCACTAAAGTAACGATTTCAGAGATTACCGTCTCTGTGCTCTCCGTTGTCCAACTTTCCGCCGCGTTCAATGCCTGTGTCTTTCTCTCCTCCTCACTATCTCCGCACCCAAGTATGCCCATGGCCAAAAGGCAAGTAAGTAGTACAACTATTCGCGTTATCGGCATTTCTCCGGTAGCCTCCTATCGATCCAAAGTTCTAGGGTCTAGAGAAGGGAGACAGTCCCTCCTATCGCGGCCACTGCGGACCGCAAACCTTGGCTCGGAGCTCAGGCGGTCCCATAATCCCTACCGCGATCCCTCCACCCTAACCGTAACGATGTCCACCCCGTGGTACTTTTGATGTGTCACCGACAACGCATAGTGCAGCAGCAGCCGGAACGACACCTCCCGCTCGTTGGGCACCGGCGGCAACTCGCTCAGGTACGCTAGGTGGTCCTCCACGTTCTCCCCCTCCAGCGATGTCAAGAACTCCAGCTCCGCCGCGTAGTCCTCCGGGCGCGCCGCCACCGACAGCCGCAGGGGAGCCTCAGCATCGCTGTGTTCCTGCAGCAGCACCGCCAGTGTCTCCTCCCCCGCCGATGCCAGCCGTTCCGTCGACGGCTCGTTCCACCCGGACCTCTGCGCGAACTGCCGCAGGAACTTGTCCACGTCGGCCAGTGATTCGCTCTTTAGCGGCACTGTCAGCCGCTTGTTCCTTGGCGATGTCCCCTCAAGGAACAGCATCATCAGGACCGCAACGATGGCCCCCGCCGTCATGCCGTTGCCCAGCAGCACGGCCAGGAAGCCGTCCCCCAGCTTGTCCGCGAAAATCCACCCGTTCTGGAATCCCACGCCCACCCAGAACGTCACCCCCGCGATGGTCGCCTTCCGGTGGTCCATCCCGTCCGCGATGACGATCCGCATCCCCTGCACGAACAGGATCCCAAGGAAGATGGTGCCGTGAGCTGCCACCACGGGACCCGGTATCGCGATCAGCAAGGCCGCGACCTTGGGAAAGAAGGCCAGCACTATGATCGTGACGCCGATGACCACGCCCACCCGCCGGGCCGCAACTCCGGTTACCTCGGTGAGCGAGATGCTGCTGGAGTACGTCGTGTTCGGCAGCGTCCCCGCGATTCCAGAGAGAAGGTTACCCAGCCCGTCGGCGTTCAGGCACCCCTGTACTACCCGGAAGTCGGTCGCTTGCGGCCGGCGCCGCGATACCCGCTGGATCGCCACGCCGTCGCCCACGGTCTCGATCGCTCCCACGATGGTCACTGCGATGAACGCCGGCAGCAGACCCCAGAACTCAACTCCCGGCGTCACGTCCAGCCCCGGCCACGACCGGAACGGCACCCCGACCCAGGGCGCGTCGATGACCGTCTGCACTTCGTAGATCCCGAACGGCGCGGACACGGCGCACCCCACAACCAGCCCGGCTATCGGAGCCCACAGCCGCAATGCCGGCCCGCCCCGCAGCACCAGTGCCGCCACTACGGCCAGTGTTACCCCGGCAACCAGCGGCGCCGCGAACGATGCTGTCCCGTCGGGCACGTCGTCCACCATGGAGAAGATGATCGGCATGACGGTCCCCGCGATCAGCATGATCACCGATCCCGCCACTACTGGAGTGAAGATGCGCCGCAGCAGCGACAGCTTGGCCGCCAGCAAAAACTGGAACAGCGACGACACCACGATCAGGCTCGCCATCAGCGCCGGCCCGCCCTGGACGATGGCCGCGATACACACCGCGAAGAACGCGCCGGAAGTGCCCATGATCAGGACGTGCCCGGAGCCGATGCGCCCGAACCGCACCGCCTGCACGACCGTCGTCAGTCCGCTGACGAAGAGCGCCCCAAACGCCGCCCACGCCAAGTATCCGTCCGACGCATCCACCGCCCGCATAACAATAAGGGCGCCGATTATAATCGGCGCCACTGTGACTACCGCCGCCTGCACGCCCAACCCAACGGTTATCGGACGCGGGGGGCTCTCCTCCGGCTCATACCTGACGTTCTGGTTGACCTCAGCCGCTGCCACTGCCTACCCCTACAAAAAGGACTCCCGGGCAGCAACCCAGGAGCCAAAATTACTGCAGCTCAACCCCTCAGCCGCCATCGCCCGCCATTCTACCCGCAACTCCCGGTACGATGCTACCAACTCAATAGCCGCTCTAGACCCTTCTAATACTCCTTCTCCCTTGATGTAGAGAGGACAATCAATTGTCCATGTATGGAGACCCCACAGTCTGTTGAGTTAATAGTGTTCGCGTTTCATTCTGCACAGGCTCTGGATGCCCATAGATGCTCCACAAATTCCTTACATATTTTTCATAAGAAATGATCGTTTCGGCTGTACAATCACCCGCGCCGCGGCATGTGTGGCTGGGGGTTCACGCCCAATGACCGGCCCTGACAGGCGCCAATGGCGATACGCCGGTTGCCACTCGGCTAGCTTGACACCGCAGAGGTACTGTTAATGCGAACTTGTATCATTCCCTTCCGCTGGTCGGCGATCGCCGCTACCACTCTCGCTCTCCTCCTGCTCCTCGCTGCCTGCGGTTCGGACCCCGAGCCGACTGCAACCCAGGCCCCCGCTCCAACCACGGCCCCGGCAGCGGCCCCTGACCCAACCACGGCCCCCGAGCCCACGGCCGTCCCGGACCCAACCGTTACTCCCGTCCCGGAGCCTACGCCCGTCCCGGACCCCACGGCCACGCCGGAACCGACTCCCGTGCCCACGGCTCAGCCGGAGCCCACGGTCGCCGCGCCCAAGCCAGCGACGACGCTGGAGACTTTCGTCATCACCCAGCAGACCACCGGCGGCGACCTGATGGGCCTCCTCTCCGAGCAGGAAACCTCATGCGTCAAGTCCGGCATCGGCGACGCCCTCTACCAGCTCATCCTGGTCACCCCCGTCACGTTGATGGCGGGTGGAGATATCTCCCAGACGGCGCCCCTCTTCAATTGCCTTGAAGAGGAAAACGTCGTGTATCTCGCCGTCGCCTTCCTCGATCTCCAGGCCGGCGGATGGACCGCGGAAAGCCGCAGCTGCATCACCGACGTCGGCCTGGGGCATCCCGACGCCGTCTACGTCAGGCTCGGACTCGACTTGGGCACCGGCCCCGTCGACCCCGCCGAAACCCTCGTCCAAAATATCGGCATCTATGAATGCCTGACCAACGAGGAGAAGAAGGCATTCACCGTCGGTCTCTGGATCGCACTCGACAGGCATAGCAGTGCCACCGGCGCCGACATATTCGGCTTGCTTTCCGAGTCCGAAGCAGCCTGCGTCGGCGACGATCTCTCCCAGGAACAGTTGGCTACCATAGCCGTCGCCCACCCTCTGGAGGCCGTCTCCATAGCCACCTCCGTGTCCCACTGCATCGACCCTGAGACAAACGTCAGGATCTTCGCCAACGTCATCCAGTGGGCCATCGGCGGTGTGACCGATGAGACCCTGGGTTGCATCAAGGTATTCGCTCGGGACAACCCCGACTTCGTCGCGCTCCTCTCCTCAGGCCTCGACGGTATTATGGCCATGCCCGCCAACGATTTCATCCAGATCAGCGATCAGGGCCAAGGGCAATACGACTGCATGACCGACGAGGAGTTGATGCGAGTCCAGCTCTCCGCCACCGCCGCCCTGGCAGCCCCATAGGCCCTGCCTCTGAGCCAGCCACGCATCAGCTAGCGCCCCTCCCAACGCGAATCCAGCAGCAGCCAGCAAACCCCCTCTCCCCCGAGGTAGAGGGCAGGGGAGAGGGTGAAATACTGCAGCGCCCCCCGCGAATCCAGCAGCAGCCAACAAACCCCCCTCTCCCTCGAGGTAGAGGGCTGGGGAGAGGGTGAAAAGCTGCAGGTCCCCCAACGCGAATCCAGCAGCAGCCAGCGAACCCCTCTCCCTCGAGGTAGAGGGCAGGGAAGAGGTGAATAGCTGCAGGTCCCCCCCGCGAATCCAGCAGCAGCCAGCAAACCCCCTCTCCCTGGAGGGAGAGGGTGAAAGCGCAGCCACCAGCAACTCCGCATTCGCCCGGGAGACGCCCCCCTTGAGCATGGCCCCCGTCTCCGCTACCATCCCCCCACGCACCAGCGCACGACGCCCCCACAAACCGACAGGAGCCAACATGCCCGACGTCAAGCCCATCCCCGACGGCTACACCGCCATCACCCCCTACCTCATCGTCGAAAACGCCGCCGGATTCATCGACTTCCTGACCAGCGCCTTCGGAGCCGTCGAGCGCGTCCGCATGCCCATGCCCCAGGGCGGCATCGGCCACGCCGAGGTCGAGATCGGCGGCGCCCCCCTCATGCTTTCCGACGCCCTCCCGCCCGAGTACCCGCCCACCAGCACCCTCATCCACCTCTACGTCCCCGACTGCGACGCCGTCTACGCCCAGGCCATCGCCGCCGGCGCCACCTCCGTAGCCGAGCCCGCCGACCAGTTCTACGGCGACCGCCTGGCCAGAATCACCGACCCCCACAACAACCAGTGGTCCATCTCCACTCATATAGAAGACGTGACGCCCGATCAGGTAGCCCAGCGCCTAGCGGAGCTGGGGGAGGGGTAAGTATCATCTTTTGCCCGATTTGCGTGATGCCTTGACCTCACTTTCCATTTCGATGAGCTTGCTCTTGTTCAGCAGCAACTTTCGGGAGCCCATTTATAGACAAAATGCGCATCCCACCCAACTGAGAGACTGCGAGGAGTATTACCCTCGATTTCGTTGCCAAGCTTAACCCGGTGAGGAGGCCAGACTCATGTGTTCTCTGTTCCAATTGATTCCAATTCTTGATGAACTATTAGGAAGGCATCCCCAACCTCGTCTGTCAACTCCAACAATACCCTCATAGTCACTACACAATCAAGCAATGATTTGGTTGCTAATAGGGTAGTCGTTAACTGCATCAACGAGATAGCAGTTGCGTGTCCGGGGTCGGCCAACCCTAAGTTGCTAGTACTACAACGACGTTTTCTCAAATTCGTGTGATTTTGACCTGAATTCGCTTCGAGGAAGGTACGACAATAAAGCTGTCAAGCGTGTGGGCAGGTCGCCATGAATAGGGGTTCAAAGCCCCTTTCTTGCAAAGCGTCGTTGTAGTACTAGGACCTGCGAGGAGAATACCCCTTTGTTGAGATGAATGTAGACCTAAGCGGAAATAAGCCCCATGGGAGTTTGGATGGACATTGTCGCTGGCCATCCGGTAGTAGGGTCTCATATGATCCAACTGCACTTGCTGTTCGATGTCACTTAGCGTAGGGCGATTTGTTCCAATAGCCAATGAGGCCCACCCGTAATCTTCCTTAAAGGCTTCACCAAACCTGACTATGAGTTCATCCCTTTGAATTTTTAGTTGATCAAAATTCTCCTTTGACGGGGGCTCATGTCCGAGGCGACAATAATATTGTTGGAGCTGATTTGCCAATTTGTACTGCTGTATTGTTTCGTGCAACAGGTATCGTTCCGCCAATTCTTGGCCCTGTTCCTTAACAAAGCTGGCGACTACAGCCATCTCGTGCAGAGACCGCCATCGGGCGTGGGCTCCATCTGCGTACCCTGAATGCAACAAGGCGAGAACCTCTCCCGACACTTGGCAGCCTTTGGCATGCAGTCTCGTGAGTACCTCAAACACAGCGTCACCGGAAGCCACCGAATCATTGCGGAATTTTTGATTAAATTCAGTTCCTGCTTCCAGGCTTAGCGCAATTGACAGGTCCAATAGATCCAACGGGTACTTCCAACGCTTACTCAGCCTCTTTTCAAATCCCTTTCGGTCGCTACGGTGCTTTTTTAAGCCAGACGGCGCGTCTTTCTTAATCCTAGTCAAAAGAAGAGTAGCAATATCGTCAACTAAGTCCGGGATAACATCGGATATACGTGACTCCAGATCGTTGCCCGGATATTGGTCGAGGTGCCCATTCACCACGAACTCTTCAATAGTGGATTCTAAAAGTTCTTGCAATCCGTACATTTTTCAAAATCCCTCTACACTAGACATCTTGATTCCCTAGTCATTTAGTGTTCGTCCGGAAACTTACGACGCACCGATGGCGATTAGTACTACAGTCCCAGTTGCCCGAGCATGGATTGGACAGACTCAAAAATCGCCCCCATCCAGCTATGGCCTGGCGTGCGTTCACGATTGCACTTTTCAGGTCATAAGGCCCGAAATCACCTGCATATAGAATGTGCGACTGTAGTATTAGGAAGTATCGATCGTTACCCTTTAGCAGTCGGTCGTCGCCACTGAATGTGCTAGAACGATCCCCAGCCGCTCCCCCAGCCGCTCCTCCGCAACCTCCAGGTCGTACTGGCTCTGCAGCCCCATCCAGAACCCGGCGGAATTCCCGAAGAACCTCGAAAACAGCAGCGCAGTCTCCGCCGATATGCTCCGCTGCCCGTTGACGATAGCGTGAACCCTCCGTGGGTCCACCCCGATAGATTTGGCCAAGCGGTACTGGGATATGTTCATCGGACGCAGGAACTCTTCCTCCAGTATCTCTCCTGGATGAATTGGAAGCAGTTTTATCGCATTGCCCATCGTCTCTGAGGTCATGGTTTCCTCCACCAATTCGGCCTGGCAGCTAATGGTAGTCAACTATCTCCACTTGGTAGGCGTCACCATCGTCCCATATGAAGCAGATCCGCCACTGGTCATTGATCCGAATGCTATGCTGTCCGGCCCGGTCCCCCGTCAGTGCCTCGAGCCGGTTTCCCGGCGGCACCCTCAGGTCGTTCAGGTCCTTGGAATTGTTGATCAGTATCAGCTTCCTCTGGGCCTGCCGCTGCAGCGATTCGGAAAATCTTCGCACCCGACGCCGTTCTGCGATTGCCTGGGTGTCCCTGCCTAGGTAGCTCCTGATCACAGATATATAATAGCGCGAGGCACTATTAGCGTCAAATACTAATAGATCAGAAGGCGACAAACAAGGCACTCCGAACTGGAGTGCCCTGTTATCACAGCAAAGAGCGTAATTTACGACGGATGGCTGACTGACCTGGCCTCGACTGGCCCTATCTCATCCCCCACCCGCTAATCCGTAATATACGTGTGCGTAATAACCTCCCACACATGCCCGTTCTCGCACTCGAAGTAGAACCCGCGGCCCCCGTGGTTGTAGTTGATCTCCCCGTCCGTCCGCGAGCGTGGCCCGCTGCCGTACACCACCCCCTCGTCCTTCACCCGCTGCAGGACCCCGTCGAACTCCTCGTCCGACGCCAGGAAGGCGTAGTGATTGGAGCGCGGGTTGTCCGAGTCGTCGAAGTCCAGCGTCAGTATGTCGTTGACCTTGACCGGCGCGAAGTGCCCCCAGGGCCCCTCGTACTTCAGCCCGAACAGGTGGGCGATGAACTCCGCAGATTTCACCTTGTCGTAGGCCGGAACGATTGTGTGGTCTAGCTGCAAAGGCATGGCGGTCCTCCTCCAGATAGCATCGGTCACCCGGACAAGCTTGGGGCAGACGCGAGGAAGGAAGTGGGCCCGGCTGGGATCGAACCAGCCACCAGTCGGTTATGAGCCGACTGCTCTACCACTGAGCTACGGGCCCTCACCCCTAGCTTATGCCCCGCATTTTCGCACTGTCAACAATTCCCCGCCATCCCGAGGGCGGCGCATTTGAATTGCCCGCTGACAGTTGGCCCTTGCCAACCCACGTAACCTGCCCTTATCATTAGTGAATGCCCGTTAAGAATGTATGTTCGTACAAATTGGCCATCCCGGGATACCGGCCCGGAAGCCTTCCTGAGACAGAATGGGAACAACGGGACGGAATGGGACCGAAATTGAAAATCCCGTGCCAAGCCGGCTGATTCGTATCTGAGCCGGGGGCAAAAACGGGGAAAATGGGACGGAATGGGAAAAACTGGGACGGAACACGAACCATCCTGTCCCACATCATCGGAATTGAGGGACTGCTGCAATCGTCCTGGAACACCCCGGTCCCGCCCCTCTTTCCATCGCCCGCAGCCCCTTGCCAATTCCCGCGACGGCCCAAAAACAACGTAATGCGCATACAAGTTCAGTTACACGCCTGCCATACCAACCCTGGCCGGCCAATAGCAAAAATTGCAACTGGAACGAAAACCCGGAAACACGCCCCCCCCCCCCGGCTGAGTGGCGGAAATGATCGGAAATGAGCGGAATAGTAAATTTTTTTGAGCCTGATCACCCATAATTCCCCCATAAGGGAGAGAGCAAAGGTGAGAGTGAAAAAATCCCCTCCCCCTCAAGGGGGAGGGCTAGGGAGAGGGTGAAAGCCCAAGCACCAGCGAACTAAACCCCTGCTCCCCTGAAGGAAAGATCAGCAATGAGGGTGAAAAGTAATCCCCTCCCCCTCGAAGGGGGAGGGCTAGGGAGGGGGTGAAAGCCCAAGCACCTGCCAACCCCCGGCGCTCAGCGGGAGCGCCCTGTAGTTCTCAGAAGGAGGGTCAGGGCCTGCGCGCCCTTACCGGAGCCTGACGGCGGTTCCGTAAGCCAGTATCTCCGACATGCCCTGGCTGATGGCGCTGGTGGTGTAGCGCACATTGACCACGGCGTCGGCGTTCAGACTCCCAGCATCATTGATCATCAGCTGCGTTGCTTCAGCACGGGCCTCGGCCAGCATCTCGGTGTAGACGCCCACCCTGCCGCCGACAACGCTTCGGAGGCCAGCTTGGATGTCGCGGCCTAAGTTTCTCGCCTGCACAATGTTTCCGGTCACCAGACCCAGGATCTCAACGACTTCACGCCCAGGTACGCTTTCGGTGGTGCTGACTATCATCAATCTACTCCCCCAGCACGGGACGAGGCTTGTTACCCCAGCCCCAGCCGCTCACGGTAGTCTGGGTCCCACGCCGCGATGATCCCCCGCTCCAGCGCCTCCGACTGCGGCGTAACCGGCGATGGATCCCCCGTCGTCGGTACCTGCGTGATGACCACGTCCTCCACCAGTTGCTGGTAAGTCTCCTCGGAGACGCCCAGCAGCTCCTTGAGAGCCGGCCCGTTGTGCTGCCCGAAGGCCGGCGACGGACCCTGGATGTGTAGCGGACTCTTGGAGAACTTGTACGGGCGGCTCAGGAACAACCGCTCGCCCATCTTGCGCTCCGGCGGGTACTGCACCCGCTCCAGGAAGTTGCGGCTTTTGAAATGAGGGTCGTAGTGGATGTCCCGCCCCGTCAGCACCGGCCCCGACGGGATGCCCACCGCCTGCAGCGCATGCATGGTGTCGTACCGGTCCCGGCCCGAGGTCCACGCCGCGATGATCTCATCCAGCCCGTCGTGGTTCTCCCGACGCCCGCCGACGGTCCTGAACCGCGGCTCCGTCGCCAGTCCCGGCTGTCCCATTACCTCGCACAGTGACCGCCACTGGGCATCGTCGCCCACCGACAGCGTGATCCACTGGTCGTCGCCTGTCGCCGGGTAGCACCCCTGCGGCGCCCGCCACGGGTGCCGGTTGCCGATGCGCCCGCCCTCGCGCCCGTTGGCCGTCGCGTCCAGGATGTACTCCGACAGGAACATCACCCCCGCCTGGTACATCCCCATGTCGACCCACTGCCCCAGCCCGGTCCGGGCCCGGTAACGCAGTGCAGCCCCGATGGCGAACAGCGCCGTCCAAGTCGACAGGAAGTCCACGAACGACGCCCCGGCCTTGGCCGGCCCCTCGCCCGGGTACCCGGTGACCCAACAGTGCCCGTGCGTCGCCTCCTGGGTCGTCGCCTGCGCCGGGTACCCCGAGTAAGGCCCGCCGCCGTGCCCGTACCCCGTGTTCGACACCAGTATCACGTCCGGTCGCAGCTTGCGCAGGTTGGGGTAGTCCATGCCCCAGCTCCGCATCACCCGCGGCGTGAAGTTCTCCATCACCACGTCGGAGACCATCACCAGCTCTTTGAACAGTTCCCGGCCCCGCTCGTCGGTCATGTCCAGCGTGATCGACTGTTTGCCCCGGTGGATCAGGTTGTAGGTCGATGGACGGTTCCACCAGTCCTCGCCCACGTCGTTCTCGGCGAACACCCCGGAGTACCCGCCAGTCCGCGTCACGTCCGGCCGCCCCGGCCCCTCCACCTTGATAACCTCCGCCCCCATGTCCGCCAGCAGCCCGCCCGCGTACGGCAGCGCGAACACATACGTGGAGTCCAGCACCCGTATCCCCTCGAGCGGCAGCTTGCCGTTGGCCATCAGATCGAGTCCGTCTGCCGCAGCACCGACAGCTCTTTCATCGTGTACCCCAGTCCTTCCACGTAGATCTCCCGGTTGTGCTGCCCCAGCGTCGGCGCCGGCATCAGGTACTGGTACGGCGTCAGCGACAGGTTGAACAGCACCGCCGGTACCCTGATCTTCCCGATCACCGGATGGTCCACCTCGCGGTAGAAGTCCCGCGACTCCAGCTGCGGGCAATCCGCCAACTCCGAGGGCGTCTGCACCAGCCCGAACAGCATCCGCGAGTTGGCCGCCTCTGTGAACAGGTCCCACTTGCCCCGCTCGCTGATCGACTCCAGCACGATGCGGTCCAACTCCTCGCCGTTCCGGTTGCGCTCCGCGGTGTCGGTGAACCGCTCCTCGTGCAGCCTCGGGTCCCGGAAGAAGTTGGCGATGGTCTCCCACGTCGCCCCGCCTCCGGTCTGCACGATGATCCAGCCGTCCTCGCAGGCCATAGGATGCCCGAAGTTGCTCCCCGACGGCCGCCGCCGCGGCTGCGTCGCCCCGATGAACGGGTACATCGTCTGCGTAGCCATCATCGTCGACGCCACGCACTCGGTGATCGACACGTCGATGTGCTGCCCCTCGCCGGTGTTGCCCTGCATGAACAGCGCCATGGCCGTCGCTGCCGCCCCGTTCAGCCCGCCTTCGTACTGCGCCTGGAACCCGCCGTGCTTCAGCGGCTCGCGGTCCTGCCGCCCGCTGATGCTCATGATCAGCCCCATGGCGTAGTTGACGATCTCTTCCCCGGCGTACTGGCTGTAAGGCCCGGTCTGCCCGAACGGCGTGATCGAAGTCAGCACCAGCCCCGGGTTGATCGCCTCCAGTGCCTCGTACCCCAGCCCCAGCTCATCCAGATACCCAGGTTTGTAGCTCTCTACCACCACGTCGACGTGCGGGAGCAGTTCCCGGAACAGCTCCCGCCCCGCCCCCGTCTTCAGGTTGATGGTCGCAGACTTCTTGTTCAGGTTCATCGCCAGGAAGAACAGGCTCTTCTCCGGGTGCGGGTCGTCCCCGAAGAAGGGCGGCATCCTCCGCAGCGCTGCCCCGGTGGGCGGCTCCAGCTTCAGCACGTCCGCCCCGTAATCTGCCAACAGGCGGGCGCAGAACGACCCGGCGATGTCCTCGCTCAGGTCCAGGACTTTCACCCCGTCCAGCGGTCCGTGCCCCATAGGCGGCTGAAATGTGGCATCAGTGGTCAATGGAACGTCTCAACCCTCGGGAATAGCTGGCGGTCAGCGAACTGCCCCGCAGATTGTAGCGAAACCCGTTGCAGGCGGCAACGACCGATGGAGAAACGACGACGACCATCGGTATCTTCCAGAAGTAGTAGTAAATCTCAGGGAAGTTACTCTCCGAAAGCCCCTTGCAGCTTGGCCTCGTACTCATCTAGCGTGAAGCGGTAGTTCTGGGTGCCTTCGACCTGCACCGCGTAATAGCCGCAGACCGCCCCCATCTGCACTGCGCGCTTGATGCCAACTCCGTGGGCCAGACCCTTGATCAGCCCGCCCCGGAACGCGTCGCCTGCTCCCGTTGGGTCTACTGCGGCGTCCGTGGGGACCACTGGCACCCTTTCAGTTGTCCCGTTGGAATGAAGCTCAGCGCCGTCCGCGCCCAACGTAACCACAAGGTGCTCCACCGTACCAGCAAGGTCAGCCGTGGAAAGGCCGGTGCTGTTGGAGATCATACCCAGTTCGTACTCGTTGCAGATGAGCATGTTGGATTGGCCTATGCAGCGCGACAGCGCCGCAGCGTCCCATATGGGCAACGACTGGCCGGGATCAAAGATGCTGAAGATTCCTAACGAACTGTTTTTGGCCGTGAATTCCATCATGTCGGAAAGGTTTCCCGGGCCCACGATGGCGATGGCGTCAGCGGCGTTGAGGCCATCATAGCTGAATTCGGCCTGGTGTTTCATCGCCCCGGGGTTGAATCCGGTGAACTGGTTGGAGTCTGCATCGGTGGTGATGTATGCCCCTGCGGTGAGTTCCTCGTCAACGATGTGGATGTCATCCGTTCCAATGCCGCAGGTCATCAGCCACGCATAGTAACGGTGATAGTCTCGGCCCATGCTGGCCACGATTCGGGGCTTTTCTCCAAGCAGTGAAAGTGAGTAGGCGATGTTGCCCGCGGTTCCTCCGACATGCTCGGTCAGGCTGTCCACACCAAAGCTGATGTTTATGTTGTCCAGTTGGTCGGCCAGGATGTGGTCCCTGAATCGGCCCCCGAACTTCATAATACGGTCATACGCCATTGAGCCGGAAACCAGAATCTCCATTTGGTTCACTGTCCTATAGTTGTAATAGTTCGGCTGCCTTCAGCAGCCGTATACGTCGGCTATAACGCCCCGGAATTCGACCAAGTCGCCCGGACGGAGGTTATTTCGCGCAGCTTCACCTGCGTTTAACTCCAGCACGTACAGTGCCGGAGAAGGCGACTGTACCCTTGGAATCTCCTCGTTGCTCGCGTTGTGAGGTGGCGTTGGAACTTCCGCCGCAACCTCCAGCAACTGGCACTGTGCGTTGATCCATATGATATCGAGCGGGAAGTTCATCTCCTTCATCCAGAAGTGCAGTTCTCGCTCTTCCTCGAACACGAACAGCATACCCGAGCCTTTCTCCATCCCCACGCGTCCCGACAGCCCTTGCCTTCGCTCCTCTGGCTGAACCGCGAGGTCCACTGTGTATGAGACCGCGTTGATTTGTACCACCGCTGTCTGTGGTTCTCCAATGTGTAGCTTAGTAGCTTCAGTGGGTAGCTCGGTCACGGATGTGGGTTGCGAGGCCACGCATCCCAGCGTGGTTAGAACGCCCCACAGCAGTAGCAGGGACAGCATCACTGAAGGACGTGCCATTTCACAGGAGTCGGCACCGCGCACTCCGCGCCCCTTTGTGCGGCAATGCGACCGGGGCCGCAATTGGGACAAAATATTCCCCGCCGATTATAACGACGGGCCATCATGTTATCCCAATGTCCGTCGACCACTCAACCCGCTGCCAAAACTCGCAGTTGCCAACAAAACACCGCCTCTTGCCAAGCTCGGGCGGTGCTGGCAAACTAACTTTATGCGAATCGGTGATTTCGAGTTCGACGAGCCACTACCGGAATTGAAGGATCCTCACGTTCTGGCGGTACTGCGACCATGGATAGACGTGGGTAAGGTGGGAACCCTCAGCCTCCGTCGTATCGAGCGGTACCTTGGCGCCAGAGAGATTGGGCGGTTGGCCCGCCCCGGGCGATACTACGATTTCACTCGTTACCGTCCCAAGACGGCCATGCGCAGGGGCAAGCGGGAATACACAATTCCGTCCACCACCGTCAGGGTCGCTATCCGGGAGAATGGGCCTGACCTGGTCACTCTTCACCTCTTGGAGCCCCACGCCTACGGCGAGGATTTTACCGACTCAGTCATCGAGGTTATCGAACGGCTGGGTGTCAAGCGTTATTCAATGGTAGGGGCCATGTACGATATGGTTCCCCATACTCGTCCACTGCTGGTCTCCGGCGGTACCTTGGACCCATCGAACGAGGCAGAATACCAGATGGTGGAGGTAAGGCCCAGCGACTATGAGGGGCCAACGACCATTACCCAGATGATATTCCAGCATGCCGAGTCCTCGGACATAGAAACCCGAATTTTCGTAGTGCATCTGCCCCAGTACTTCCAGGTAGAAGAGGATTTCACCGGAATCGCGCGCCTCACTGGCATCCTCTGCAGGATTTATGGATTGCCAAGCCGGCTGGAAGACAGGGAGAGAGGTGCCCAGCAGTACTCCTCGCTGCAGAACATAGTTTCCGACACCTCCGAGGTATCCAAGCTGCTCGAGCGACTCGAGGAGCGATACGACCGTGAAAACGCGACCTCGGCCTCGGGAGCTGACCCAGTTACTCCGCTTTCGCCTCAGATTGAGGAGTTCCTGCAAGGCTTGGATTTCGGTGGTGAACTCGGTCCCGCTCTGGACCCGGACGACGACCCCAACGACGAATAGCTCCCTTCACCCCGCCGGCGGTTTGTCCCGGTACCGGTTATCACCGCCATTTGCTCATTAAAACTGCCGCTTACCTTCGGAGAGAATTGGCCGCGCGGGTTGCTATACGGCCTTATGTGGGAAAATCGAGGCTGATCGGACGTCAGCTTCGTTGACGCCGCATCGGACGTATGATAGATTGCGCTATGTCCACCCGTCGAGCCGGGGCATAATCCATTGGAGGTAGAGCAGCATCGCCAGACAGTATAGGGTTAACGAACGAATTACCAGCCCTCAGGTACGGGTCATCGGTGGGGACGGTTCGCAGTTGGGGGTCATGGAAACCCGGCGCGCACTCCAGATGGCACGCGACGCTGAGGTAGATCTGGTGGAAGTCGCGCCCAACTCCGACCCCCCGGTCTGTCGCCTGCTTGACTACGGAAAACTACTCTACCTCTCCTCCAAGAAAGAAAAGGAGTCCAAGCGGGGACAGAAGAGCACCGAGCAAAAGGAAGTACGCTTCCGGCCCAACATTGGGACTCACGACCTAGATGCCAAGCTCCGCAAGGTGCGAGAATTTATCGATGACGGCTCGAAGGTCAAGCTCACTGTGCGCTTCCGAGGGCGCGAAGCGGCCCACCAGCAGTTGGGCCTCGCGGTTTTGCGCCGGGTGGCAGACGAGTTGAAGGACGAGGTACGGCTGGAGCGTGCGCCCGCCATGGAGGGGCGTTCCCTCTCGATGGTCCTCATTCCTTCGCTGCAGAAGGGCGAAGAGCAGAAGCTCCAGCGCGCTCCGTCCAACAGGAACCAGGGCGAAAAATCAGGTAATAATGACGCTGGCGACAGCCAGCCGGAACAGGTAGAAGAACTGGCCGATGCCAAAACTTAAAACACATAAAGGCGCCAAAGCTCGCTTCCACGTAACTGGCTCGGGAAAACTGCTCCGGCGAAAGCGAATGAGCAGCCACCTGCGGAGAAAGAAGCCGACTAAAGTAACCCGCAAGTATTCCGACAAGATTGAAGTCGCTGCTGCGGACATTCCGCGGCTCAAGCGGCTGATGCCCTACGGCTAGCCGGCAGCGTCAGAAATGGAGACCATTCTGTGGCAAGAATAAAACGCGGCGTTACTAAGCACCGCCGTCATAAGAAAATTCTCAAGGCAGCCAAGGGCTTCCAAGGCTCATCGCACCGCAACTACAAGTGGGCCAAAGAGGCGGTGTTGCACGCTTGGTCCTACGCCTATCGACATCGCCGAGAAAGGAAAGGCGAGTTCCGGAGCCTCTGGATTGTGCGTATCGGGGCTGCCTGCCGCGCAGCGGGACTGTCCTACAGCCAATTCATCCACGGCCTGAAGCTGGCTGATATCGAATTGGATCGTAAGATTCTTGCAGACTTGGCTGTCAGGGATCCCGATGCATTTTCCAAGCTGGTGGAAACCGCTCGCGAGCGGTTGGCTGCTCCCGTGGCTTAGTTCGCCGATCAAACACAGGAAACCAAAAGGGAACGCCAGGCGCTTAAAGCCTGGCGTTCCCTTTGATTCATCCAGTCAAGTGGGCGCTACGCTTCAGCAAACCCGTAATAGGTGTCCATCTCCAGGACGCGACGGAGCATTGATTCTTCGATGGATATCGGCCTGAGTGCGTTACTCCATCGACCCGTTAGTTCGTGATGGAGATCCGCCAGCGCGATGGGCTTGTTGCCCCGTGCAAGCAGTGTGCGGAAGACTATCTCCTTGATCGGCATGTCGAAACGTATGAAGTCGTCCGTGTCGCCGTGAAATTCGCTGATCTCCCGGATGAGGTCACCAACCAACAATTCACGCGGAGGCATGTCGTAAGACGGGCAGGCCTCGGTGAGACGGCTGGCGATGAGGTGAATTGCAGAGCGATTCAGTTGGTCCATTCGGGCCAGGCTGACATGGAATAGCCCATTGCCTTGATTCAGATTGTCCTGTGATCCCCCTGGCTCCAGCCCGGCTATGGTCATAGGTCCACCTCTTCGTTCCAGTCAAGCATGATGATTCGCACCTGCTCGCCGGCATGTTTTGCAGGCAGGTCCTCCGGGCAGATGGCTAGGCCATTCGCTCGGGACATCGACGTCAGTATGTTGGAGCCCTGCGGGCCCGTGGGCGTGGCGTAGTAGACTCCGTCGCGCCGCTCCACCTCGACACGGGCGTAAACCCGGCGGCCATCGTAGTTGCGGATTGGTCCCGTCAGCACTCCGTCCACAGCCGGGCGCGGACGTACTGTGCGCCCTAGCATTGCCTGTATGGCCGGGCGGGCAAACATCTCAAATGCCACCATCGCGCTTACTGGGTTGCCCGGCAACCCTAAAAGCGGTACGTCCTTGCCGCCGTCGCCGCTTAAATGCCCGAACGCCAATGGCTTGGCCGGACGCATTCGCACCGACCAAAAATTCATGGCCCCCCGCTGCTCCAGCACATCCTTAACGATATCGTAGTCGCCCTTGGACACTCCCGCAGAGGTGATCACCAGGTCCGACCCGGCAGTTGCGGCCAGTTTGGCGTGAAGATCATCCAAGTTATCGCGGGCGATCCCCAGCAGCCGGGGAATGCCCCCGCATGCAACAACCGATGCTGCTACGCTGAAGCTATTGCTGTCATAGATCTTGCCGCCGGCCAAGGGGGAACCAGCGGTCTCCAGCTCATCTCCGGTTGCCAGCACTGACACTATGGGACGACGTACGACCTTCGCTCTGTCGAAACCTAGCGAAGCCAAGACACCGACCTCGGCAGCGCGAACAACTGTTCCTGCGTCCAGCACCAACTCACCCTGCCTGATGTCTTCTCCTGCTGGGCGAACGTTTGCCCCAACCGGCATCTCGGAGAAGATGACCACCTCGTCCAGAGCACGCCCCTCCTGCTTGCGTTGCACCTCGTCGGTTTCCTCGAAAGGGACTACAGTGTCGGCGCCGTCCGGGACTGGGGCACCGGTCATAATCCGCATTGCCATCCCGGCTTCGACCGTCCGTTTTGGCAACTGTCCTGCGGCCACTATGCCGATGACTGGAAGTCGCCGAGGCATATCCGTGGAGGCTCCAACAATGTCCGCCCCTTTCAGGGCGTACCCATCCATTCCCGAATTTGCCAGTGGTGGCAGGGCGAGCGGCGAGATGATGTCCTCTGCAAGGGTCTGTCCGAGGCATTCCAGCAACGGCACCTCCACCGCCTCCAGTGGCGCAAAGCTGGCCATCACCCGCTCGTAGGCCTCCTCCACGCTGAGCATGTCTACTTCCACGTGGCTGTGGCCATGGTGATGGGGCGGCTCTTCATGATTGGCGTGATCGTGACGATGTCGCGTTGCCATATTGTGCCTCCCTAATCAGGAGTGAGGAAACCGGAATGAGAAATGAGATGCGGGGCAAAACTTATCGACTCGCAATCCAGCGATCTCGAATTCTCTCACTTCTCGATGCTAGATACTAGCTCCTTAGAGTGGCCCCTACCTCCCGCTCCAATGTGCGGAGCAGTCCGGTCAGTGACCGACCGATTTCCTCGTTGGTCAGAGTTCGGTCTGCCGCCTGTAGGTGAACATGAAGAGCCAGCGACTTGGTGCCCGGCGCCAGGTTCTCGCCGGCATAGATATCAAACAGCTCTGCCCGCTGCACCAGTCTGTTTCTTAACATCAAATCCGTAACTTGGCCGACGGTAACTTCTGAAGGCACCACCAGTGCCAGGTCCCGGGTTGCCGACGGGAATCGCGGCAGGGGTTCGAAGTGCCGCTCTACCTCCGGCAATCCATTGAGAATGGTCTGCAGGTTAAATTCGAAACCTGCGACTGTCCCGGCGTCCAGGTCGAATCGATCTCTGATCGACGGGTGAATTTCCCCGACGTGTCCTAAGGTTACTCCCTCAGACTTCACAACGGCGCAGCGGCCTGGTTGATACACATGATGTTCTCCCCGCTCCCAGGACGGTCTGACACCCAGGCGGTCTAGCAGCAACTCTGCCAAGCCTTTGGCGTCGTAGAAGTCCATCTCTGCGCTGCCACCTGACTCCGTTAGCCACGACGTGCCAGCACGCCTCCCAGCAAGCACAGCGGCCACTGTCTCGAGCTCTTCCGGTAAATCGCCGCTGCGAGGCAGGAAGACGCGTCCAACCTCGAAGAACCGGAAGGGCCCAGTGCCATTGGACTGATTGGCCGCTAGGGTCGCTAGCAGGCCGGCCTGCAGGGTCGGCCTCAGGAATTCGTGGGTTGAACTCATTGGGTTGGCTATTCGCATCGGGGGAGCATCTCCATCCGGGGGGCCGACGCGCTCGAGCAGTTCCGCGGATGCCAAAGTGTAGTTGATGACTTCCTGCATCCCCCCTGCAGCCAGTAAATCCTTAATTTGGTCACGAATAGCGATGGACTGAATCTGGCTGTTGAACGGAATTGGAGTGGACAGCATCACAGTCGGCACGGCGTCGTAACCGATGACGCGCACCACCTCTTCCACCAGGTCGTCCTCGATGTTTACGTCGTTGCGCCACCAGGGAATGGTTACCTGGAGAGATACCGCATCCGGTGCGCAAATGAAACCCAGCGACTCTAGGGCAGTCTGAGCCTGCTCCAAGGTCACGTCCATTCCTAGGGACTGCTTCAGCCTGCGGGTCGTAAGGGTAACGGTTGGCGCCGCTTCCGGCGGCTCAGGATAAACGTCAATTATGCCCGGGGCTACGGTTCCGCCTGCTACCTCTTGGATCAGCGCAGTGGCGCGGCGCAGCCCCATTGGAGCTAACTCGGGTCGTAGGCCCTTCTCGAACCGAAGCGTGGCCTCGGTTCGAAGACCCATGGACGTTGCGGTTTCACGGTTGTTAATAGGATTGAAATTCGCCGACTCCAGTAGCACCGTGCTGGTCTGCGGACCAATCTCGCTGTTGGCTCCACCAATAACGCCGCCCAAGCCGATGGCGTCGTTCGCATCAGCGATAACGAGGCTCTCGGTATTCAGCGCGCGATCCACACCGTCCAAAGTGGTGAGCCTCTCACCTGGATGCGCCCGCCGCACGATCACTGTGGAGTCCTTGACCGTTCCGAGGTCGAAGGCATGCAGCGGCTGATTGTACTCCAGCATCACGAAGTTGGTGACATCCACTACGTTGCTGATTGGCCGCATCCCCGCCCTGGTGAGCCGGTCCTGCAGCCACTGTGGGGATGGTCCTATGCGAACGCCATCGATGACAGTGGCCGTGTAGCGATGGCACAGATCAGGGTCGGCAATGGAAATGCTGACACGCTCACCGACAGCCGGACCGCTTTCTTCGTAATGGATTTCAGGCTCCCTGACGGTGCCACCCGTTAGTGCCGCCACTTCGTGTGCCACGCCAAGCATCGAAAGACAGTCGAGCCGGTTGGGGGTCAACTCCAGATCCAGGATGGTGTCACCCAGGTAATCTGAAAGAGGTTCCCCCAGCGGTGCGTCGTCCGGCAGGACTATGATACCGGTGTGGTCCTCACCAAGGCCCAGCTCCAGTTCCGAGCAGATCATCCCCTGCGACTCTACCCCCCGGATTTGGGCCGCCGCCAGGATTTCGTGACGGTCGCTATGTGCGTTATAGAGGTATGCGCCTACGCGGGCAAAGCATATCTTTTGCCCTTCCGCCACGTTGGGGGCGCCGCAGACGACCTCCATCTCGTCGGGGCCGGTGGTAACGGTACACAGGCGGAGACGGTCGGCATTGGGATGTGGGCGGACGCCAGTCACGCTCCCCACGTATACCTCGCTCCAGCCCCCGGTCTCCTCGACCTCCCCCACTTCAACGCCTGCCATCGTTAGCCGGTGGGCCAGTTCGGATGCGGGAATATTGACGTCTACGTACTGCCGGAGCCAACTGAGGGGAACTTTCATTCAGACCTTGTCTCTGAGGTAGAAATCGCTTCGTCTAGAATTGCTGGAGGAATCGCAGGTCGTTGGCGTAGAAGTGGCGTATGTCGTCGATTCCGTATTTCAGCATGGCTATGCGTTCTGGCCCGAGGCCAAATGCGAAGCCGGTGTACTTGTCGGGATCGTAACCTACGCTGGCCAGCACCCGGGGGTGCACCATGCCCGCGCCCATAATCTCGATCCACCCGCTGTCACGACAGATGCGACATCCCTCGCCTTGGCCATCGCAGGCGAAACAGTCGATGGACATGTCCACTCCGGGCTCGACGAACGGGAAGTAGTCGCACCGGAATCGGATCTTCCGTTGTTCGCCGAACAGCCTGCGGGCAAACTCGTAGAGCGTTCCTTTCAGGTTAGCAAAGGTGATCCCCTCGTCAACCGCCAAGCCCTCCACTTGGTAGAAATGCCACTCATGGGTCGCGTCCGTGGCTTCGTAGCGGTAGCATTTGCCCGGAACCACTACTCGCACCGGTGGCTGCTGGCTCTCCATCACCCGCGCCTGCATGGGCGAGGTATGGGTCCGGAGCAGCATCGGGTATTCTCCCACGTCGTTAGTGTAGTCCACCCACAGGGTGTTCCACATATCGCGAGCCGGGTGCCCTTTTGGAATGTTGAGCATCTCGAAGTTGTAATGGTCCCACTCAACTTCGGGGCCCTCAACCACGCTGAAGCCCATTCCCACGAAGGCCGCACAGATCTCTCGTACGATCTGCGTAGTAGGGTGAAGCCTGCCCTCAGAGGGCGTCCTCCCAGGAAGAGTAACGTCCAGTCGGTCCTCTTGAGCTGCCCTCAGCAACGCCGCTTCGTTGATCGCCTGAGTGCGTTCCTCAAGGCCCCCTTCGAGTGATTCCTTTGCCTGATTGGCCAGCGCGCCTATTCGACGACGCTCCTCGATGTCAAGCCCCGAAAGCCCGCGCAGGACCGTTGTTAAACTGCCGCGTCTGCCGAGGTAGGCAATCCGCCACTGCTCAAGGGCTTCCAAGCTCTTCAACGTTGAAAGCTCGTCTAGAGCCGCGCTGGTAAGGTCCTCGATATTCTTTGGAGTAGGCTGGACCATTCGGGGTTCGTTCCTGCGTTGCGCACGGAGTCGCTGTGCGCCCGCTCCTATCTTGATACGAAATTATAGGAACCGCCCACTATCCGGTCAAGGAGGGCCTCAGTGTACGCCGAGGCTACCACGTTTGAGACTGTACCTGCTCCTCCAACCGACGATCTTTTTTCTGTCTCGGTCTACCTACCCGACACCCACGCAAAAGATGGAATCCTGCGCTGGTTTGCGGGCGCTTTACCTACGTGAATTGGGGGGTTGTTACTCCGAACTCCTGAGAACTCCTGATTTGGCGCATCCGACGTGGCGATGGATTCCAAAATTGGCAGCCCTGTTGTGGCCAGAGTGTTTTCTGGACAATGTCGGAGGGCCGGGCTAGACTTATGGCGATTTTCATCCTGCGTTCGCCCGCTGAAACGACGCATCGGCAGAGGTTAAGCTATGCCCGTTTTTTCGCCTGAATACCTACAAAAGGTCGCCTATCACATCTACCGGGCCAAGGGCACGCCCGACGCTGAGGCTGAGGTGGTGGCCGCCCATTTGGTCAAGGCCAACCTTTGCGGCCATGACTCCCATGGTGTGATACAGATTCCGACTTACGCCGAGCGCATCGATGTGGGGCACATCGTCCCCGGCGCGCCCTTCGTGGTGGAGCGCGAGGCTCCCTGCACAGCGGTCATCAACGGAAACTGGGGCTTCGGTTTCGTGGTCACCGAGCGGGCAATGCGTATGGCCATTGACAAGGCCCGAACCCACGGTGTGGCCGCCATCACCGTGCACAGCCAGAGCCACATAGGCCGGCTGGGCGACTACCCCACAATGGCCGCCGCCGAAGGAATGATCGGCCTCATCACCGCTGACTCCGGCGCCGCTCCCAAGCACGTGGCCCCCTTCGGCGGAAGGGCCCGCAAGCTGGGAACAAACCCGATCTGCATCGGAATGCCCAGCGATTTGGACGGACCGGTCCTCATGGATATGGCGTCGAGCACCGTCGCGCTGGGCAAAATTGCCCTGGCTCGCAACCGCCGTGAGTCCATCCCCCAAGGTTGGATCGTGGACCGTGACGGGAACCAGACAACCGACCCCAACGACTACTTCTCCGGCGGTGCCATCCTGCCTGTTGGAGTCGACCAGGGGCACAAGGGCTATGCCCTGTCGTTCATGGTCGAGGTATTCTCCGGCCTCCTTACAGGCCTCGGGTTCGGCATTGACCCGGAGGGCCGCCACAACGACGGTTGCTTTATTGCCGCCTTCAACCTCGAGCACTTCCGTCCGTTGGACGAGTTCAAGAAAGATATGGGCGAGTTCGTAGAGTTCATCAAGGATTCGCCACCCGCTGCTGGATTCACCGAGATACTCTACCCTGGTGAAATCGAGTACCGAACCGAGCAGACCCGCCGCCGCGAGGGCATCTTCGTGGAGGATGACACCTGGGATCAGATCAGCGGTCTGATGAAGTCGCTGGAAGTGGAGAACCTGGTTGGTCTCCCATAGTCGTTATCGCGCTGCACAATCGCCATTGGTATGGAGGATCACGTGAGTTCCAGAAGTCCTTTCGGCGACAAGGTTAGGGAAGCATACCTGGAATCGGCCGAGTATTTCGCCAAACTGGTGGACGGCGTGGACATCGACGCCTGGGAGGACCACGCGTTGGGCCAGTGGACGCTACGCGACCTTGCCGGCCACACCTACCGTTCCATCAGCACCGTTGTTGGCTACTCGGAAAAGCCGGCGGCCCAGGTGGACGTTGAATCCACGACCCAATGGATTCTGAACGTCCGGCGGAACGCGAATCCAGACCGCGTGGCCGAGTTGGGCCGCTCTGCCGGCCTGGAGATCATGGACAACCCCCAGATGATGGTGCGTGGCTTCCTGAATATGGCAAAAGACCGGGTGAACGATCTGGACGAAGATTTTATCCTCGCCACTCCCCAGGGAGGAATGAGGTTCGTGGACTACCTGCAGCTTCGCACCATGGAGTTGGTTATCCACGGTGGCGATTTCGCCAGGGCACTGGGTGTCGAGGCGCAACCCCCGGCCAGCGGAATGCAGATCGCCCTGCAGGTGCTGACCGGCGTGGCAGTCGCAGAGGGCAGGGGACCCGACCTGGCCAGCGCCCTTACGGGCCGGACGTCGCTACCCGCCAACTACAACCTGCTAATCTGACTGTGTTCATGCGGAATTCCGCGTTCCCGTGTCCTTGCTGATCCTCGATTACCGCACCGCCGGTGTCTTTCTGCTGCTGACAGCATTGGCAACAGCAATATCGGTGCCGGTCCGCTTGAGTGTCGGCGCTGACGCTACCCCATTCACCGATGCGTTGGCCCAATCGCGAAGTTTCGATGCGGCGGAGATAGCTCAACTTGCCATGGCGGAGAAACTCGCCGCAATCGGCGAATCCAGAACCGCCTACGCCATCGCTGGTGCAGCGCGACTGGCCGGCGGTCTGACACTCGTGGTAGCCGGTCTCGCCCTGTGGCGCTCGATGGGCGCGGTCCATCCCGTCGCCATGGGTGCGGCTGCGGTTCTTCTGGTGGCCTCGGGGATTGCCTCAGCTGTGTCCGGAGCATCAGCCGTTGCTTTGGCTGTGCTCGCCGCCGAACCGCAGCGGACGGTCGTGTTGACCCCAGGGGTCTCGTTCGTTGGCGGCGCCGAGGACGCCTTGTTCACACTTCGCTGGGCCGCCGGGTCGCTGGGCTTTTCGCTTGTCGGCCTCGGTCTGGTGGCCATGGCCCTCGTGCAGTGGAGGATGGAGGGTTACGCTCGAACAGCTGCATTGGTTGAGGCCGCAGTGGGAGTGGCGATGCTGTTCATCTGGATCGACGCGGCCACTGTCGTCCATCGCATTTCCGGCTTGGCCTTCCTGTTTTTGCTGATTGTGGCCGGACTGCCGCTGGCCGCCGGGTGGTTCCGGCCGGAACCTCTACCATCGGATGGGAACCGGACGCCGGGAACTCCAAGAGGGCGAGGCCTTCGCTAGATAGCCTTGGTTCCCTGTTGATGCCTTGTTGGTACCAAGTTGGTACCGGGTAATTGCCGTTCGTTATTACCCTTTTTGCCCCTGCAGCTTTTTCAGCAACGGAATCTGCCGGATCTTGGCTGGGGTGAGATCGCCCCAGTAAATGCCGGTGGGGCGGGGCATTTCGCCGCTGCACTCGATGACCTCATCGCTGGTCACCACGTAGTCCAGGAATACGTCATGGCGCGTGTAGGGCAGATCCTCGTCCAGCACCTGCATCGGGTGGACCGTGCTTACCACGGGCGTATCGGGCGACACAATGCCAGCGGCGATAGCCAGCCCGTACTCCAAATCGGCAAATCCGCCACCCTTTCCGACACGCGTTCCTATCCGGTTCACTGCCACCGAGCCTGAGATTACGAGGTCCACCGGCCGCATCTCCTCCACGTACACCGAACGACCCCACCTGAACGCTCCGGTGATTGTGGACGCCTCGATCGGCGATGCGCCCATCGTCGCCGGGTCCAGTTCAACAAAGCACTGCTCCTGCCTCAGGCGCGGAACCGCCATGTACAGTGTCTTGCCCTCCTCCAGGGCCTTCTGCCGGAGGGGCCGTTGAGCCTTGTCGGGGTTGCCCTTGATGACTTTCGCATCCTGCCACGCCCGTAGCTCGCCTACGTTTTCTGCCGCAGCCTCGCATCCCCGAAAATGGGGAATCCTGTCGTGCAGTTTGCGGGTGTGGGCGGCTCGCGCCTCTGCCATCGCCGACCACACCGCCTCGCGTACTTCGTCCTTGCTACGCATCGCAACCGTCGCTCCATTAGCCGTGAAATCGATTGTTTTGCATTGTATATCAACTACTGTCCCTGCTCATTGAGCGACCAGACAAGCCCAGGTGGGTATCCTGGACGCTGGAACAAACTCCGGACATACCCGTGCCAGCAGGCACTTCCCAGCAGGAACAAAGTACCGGTCATCTCCGAATTGTCCTCGTCCGCACTGGGTTCGGAATCGGAGGCCTGAGGAACGGAGCAGGCGGGAGAGATGGGGCTGAAATTTTCCCGCTCATTCCCATTATTTCCCAATTCTTCCCATTTCTGAGGGGCGGAAACGGCATTTTGAACCTGAGATTCGCGGGAAGCGGGCCCTGAAGGAGTGGCTTTTTTGATTTCGGTCCCATTCGGTCCCATTCGGTCCCATTTCGTCCCGTTCCTGCGTTTCGGGTGAATCGCAGGCAGGTTCGTGGCCGAAGAGGTCTCGGGCGAGGGGTTCCGACTCGTGGCGTACCGGGGTGGAATCGCCCTCCAAGTATGTGGGCCCGGGGAGCCGGGAGTCTCCAGTGGATTCGGGGAATTCCGACAAATCGACTCTCGGGGCACCAGTTGCCGGGTCAGATTCGGCCCGCAACATTGGAGCCGTTACCAGTAATAGTATATGTGTTCTATTATGTTGGCAATGGCCAACTGGCACCGATTTTGACGAGCCGCGGTGGAACCGGGACCGTCGAGGGCCGAGGATGGGTGGGGCATCGTTGCGATTCGAGTGGTCTGGGTAGAGGGGAGGCGACGTATTTTAGGTTTTCACCCTCTCCCTAACCCTCTCCCTCGAGAGAGTAGGACCTGCGGTTAGGGCCAGGGTGAGGACGTCTCCCGATGTTTGCACAGTCGGTGAAACATGCGATTTACGCCTCGCCCAACGATCGAGCGGGGGCAGGCTCCAATGCTCACCTCCCCACTCCTTCAAGGGAGGGGAGGAATTAAAGACCCTGGCGGCGAGTCAGGGCCTTTCCAAAGTCCGTAAAAGAGGTGAGGTATGATCGGCGGGTGGGCGCACAGCCGCTGGGACCGGCCAGTCAAGGTTCCCTGGCGTTCCACCGGACTTGCCGTCCATTAAGGTCACCGATATCTCATCATCCCGCAACTCCGCCAGCGCGGCCAGACTTGGCACGCCCTCCAATGGATTGGATGTTCCCGCCCGCGGTGAAACCGGCTGTCAGCGGTCCGGGCCAGCGCCTGACGCAGCAGCAGGGCAGATTCTTCAGGCAACCCGCCCCTAACGTCCATAACTGCCGCCGCGCAACACATATTTACGACCCATTGCCCGACTTTGAAAAGACACTGGTCGCGACGAATTTCGATTGACAGTAATAACCCTCAATGATAAAGTTTCGGCGCTACAATTCGCTTTTGCGTAGTCCTCAAATCATCTCCCGAGAGAGCAAATGGAATCTCTGATTGTCGCTTTGGCTGCGGGCGCGGTCGCCCTAATTTTTGCCGGATTCACGGCCATGCGCGTTCTTCGCGCCGAGGCCGGCAATGAACTCATGCGCAGCATCGGTGACTCCATTCGAGAAGGGGCAGGGGCCTTCCTGCGCCGCGAATACATGTCGCTGCTGCCCTTCGTTGTCGTCGTGGCCGTTGTGCTGGGCGTGCTGGACTACACTATCTTCAAACACGACCTGCCGGTACCGGCGACGGCTATTTCGTACTTGGTGGGCAGCATCTGCTCCGGCACCGCCGGGTTCATTGGTATGAGCGTTGCTGTGCGATCCAACGTCCGGACCGCCGCCGCTGCCATGACTGGGCTGAA
Organism: Dehalococcoidia bacterium; assembly: GCA_965262865.1. Taxonomy (GTDB): domain Bacteria; phylum Chloroflexota; class Dehalococcoidia; order Lucifugimonadales; family UBA3495; genus VXOI01. The sequence continues at coordinate 768,576 of OZ253565.1, read as the reverse complement.
TCCGGCACTGCGGGTTGCCTTCTCCAGTGGCACGGTGATGGGCGTTACAGTGGTGGGCATCGGCCTGCTGGGCGTTACCATTCTCTACCTGATTTTCCAGAACATCAGCGTCGTTGCCGGATTCGGGTTCGGCGCCAGTTCCATCGCTCTGTTTGCCCGCGTGGGCGGCGGCATCTTCACCAAGGCGGCCGACGTCGGTTCCGACCTGGTGGGCAAGATTGAGGCTGGTATCCCTGAGGACGACCCCCGCAACCCCGGCGTCATCGCCGACAACGTGGGCGACAACGTGGGCGACGTGGCGGGCATGGGCGCCGACCTGTTCGAGTCCTATGCCAGCTCCATCATCTCCACCATAGCGCTGTCCGCCGCTGCCGTGGTATTTGCCACCGGCGCGTCCAATGAATTCGACTATACCGACTCGCAGTCGGTGTTCCCATTGCTTTTGGCCGGTGCCGGCATAGTTGCCGCCATACTGGGTACCTTCGTAGTCCGCAGCGGCGAGCAGGCCAACTTCGAGAAGTTGTTGTGGTCGCTGCGCTACGGCATTTTCGCGGCAGGCGGCCTGCTGATAATTTTCGCTGCGATCCTGACCATCACCCTCACCGACAACTGGTGGTGGTTCGGCTGCGTCGTTGCCGGGCTGGTGGCAGGGACGATTATCGGCCTGGGGACCGAATACTACACTTCATACAGCTACAAGCCGACGCAGAGGGTTTCTGCCGCTTCCGAGACCGGCGCGGCCACGGTGATAATCCAGGGCATCGCCAGCGGTATGTTGAGCACTCTTATCCCTGTGATATGCGTGTCCATCGCCATCCTGATAGCCTACTGGTTCGCTGGGTTCTATGGCGTGGCCCTGGCCGGCGTTGGCCTGCTGTCCACCCTGGGAATCACCCTTGCAACTGACGCTTACGGCCCAGTGGCCGACAACGCTGGGGGAATCGCCGAGCAGGCCAACCTTGACCCCGAGGTCCGGGAGCGCACCGACGCTCTTGACGCCCTTGGCAACACCACCGCAGCCACTGGCAAGGGTTTCGCCATCGGCTCGGCGGCGCTGACCGCCCTGGCCCTGCTGGCCGCTTATTCGGTAAGTGCCAAATTGATCATCATCGGGGCCGATGGAAAGCTGGATCTGCAGGCTATGGCTGATGCCGGGACCGTCGGTATCAACCTGTTGCAGCCGGAAATCCTTGTGGGGCTGGTGATTGGCGCCATGCTGCCGTTCATCTTCTCGGCCCTGACCATGCAGGCCGTTGGCCGGGCGGCGCAGGGCATCGTGGACGAGGTGCGGCGGCAGTTCCGCGAGATTCCCGGGCTGATGGAAGGCACCGGCACCCCAGACTCCGCCCGCTGCGTCGACATCAGCACCCGCGCCGCGCTGCGGGAGATGATTGTCCCTGGCCTGATGGCAGTCATCGCTCCCATCGCCGCCGGATTCATACTCGGCCCGGCGGCACTGGGCGGACTGCTTATCGGCTCGGTGGCTTCGGGCTTCATGCTGGCCATCATGATGGCCTCCGCAGGCGGCACCTGGGACAACGCCAAGAAGTACGTGGAACTGGGCAACTATGGCGGCAAGGGTTCAGAAGCCCATAAGGCCGCAGTGGAAGGCGACGTGGTGGGCGACCCGTTCAAGGACACGTCCGGCCCCTCCCTCAACATTCTGCTCAAGCTGATGGCCGTGGTGTCGCTGGTCTTTGCCCCAGTGTTCCTGGAAGTTTCACCGCTGATCAACCTGGCATAGTCCGTCGCTTCCGACCGGGAGTGCAAGGGGGTTGGAGGTTATGAGTGTGACCGAAAGGGTTACCTTGCGAACAATCCTCGAAGAATGCCGGGACGGAACCGACGGAGCAGCATTCAACGAGGTGGTGGTGATGCTGGAAAGCACCGCTGCCTCAGCCGAGGTCTGGATGGACTTCGACGACTTGCGCTTCACTCCCGACGGACGCGTCGTGACGCTGACGGTGCCCAGCGGCACCCAAATGCATCTGGACATGTCCGAGATACGGGAGGCGGAGTTCGTACAAACCACCAACGACTTGGGCCTGCCCTCGTACCAGCTATGGCTGCGGGACAGCGACGGCAACCCTGCCATGCGCATCTACCTGCGCAAGTCGGACGTGGAGGCAACCAATCCTCCGCGACACCAGTTTTTCCAGTCTCTGCTGGAGAAGTATCCCGGGCCGATCTCGCTGCCTGCAGACCCCTACGGCCCGGCAGGCGGACACCCTTAACTCGTCAGCGTCGCGCCTGATTCCAGGTCGATGATGCGGGCGGTTACGTTGCCCTCTGCGATTTCCAGCAGCCCCACTGTTCCAAGGCTGCCCCGCGCATGTCGGCTGCCGGGATAGGTGGGACTCCCCGGGTTGACTATCAGCGTCTGACCCCACCAGCAGATCAGTTCCTCGTGGGTGTCGCCGAAGAGCACCACATCAACAGGCTGGCTGAACTTGGCCGTCAGCAGGTCGGACGCCTTGCCCTCGGGCAGAACCAGCGCAGTACCGTCCCCGTTCGTGGCGATCCTTGGGCCCGGCCACTGAATGTCATGGATCATGCCAATGGCGACACCCCCTGCCTTCACCACCCGCGTAGCGTCTGCCAGCCGATCGCCGGACTCACGAGGGTCCTCGTAGCCTCGGACCGCCAGTACTGGCGCGACGGTCTCCAGGTAATCCAGCACTCCGATGCACTCCAGGTCGCCGCAATGGAGGATTAGGTCTACGCCGGCCAGCGCCTCCAGGATACTGCCCGGCAGGTCCTGGCCACTGCCGGCGCAATGGGTGTCCGAAATAAGGCCAATGCGGGTAAATCGGTCCGTCTCTGCTGTGGTCATCAGTTCAGGTTGTCCCAGAGCGTAAAGTAGTCGGGGGAGTCGTTGCGAATCGCTTCGGCCAGTTCCTGGCGGCTGAGCTCCTGGGTAATCTCCGACTCGCGATTGACCATCTCGGTCAGCTTTCCCTCCCACTCCTTTAGCGACTCATCGCTGTCTGCGTTTTCCAACAGCGATCTCAGGGCCCCCAAGACCACTTCTGAATGGGGGCCGACCGCGTTTCCAGATATTACGTAGACCACCACGCCGGGGAGATCGGCAGGGTCTATATCCGTCTCCAGCTCCGCGTGCAGTCGCACGCCCAAGCGGTCCAGGATGAACGACATCGCCACTTCCCGAACAGTCTCCTCGAAGTGCATGGTCAGGTTCATCAGGTGGGCAAAAGGGAACTCCCCTGTGTGCCTCAGGGCGTGCGAGAATTCGGCTTCCACCGCGCTGAAGAATTCATCGCCGAGCACTTCGTCGGTGTCCATCATCTGGACTCTGGGCTCTCCGGGGCGGGCATCGAACACCATGAACTCGCGCAGGTGAGGAAAGATGCATAACTGTATGTCGGGAAACCCGGCCTCGAAGGGACCGGGGTTGAATAACTGTTCCATCCAACCAATGTACCCCGCTGCCACTCAATAATCCAGCGAAGGTCTGCTCACTAGCAGCGATCGGCCCTTCTTGACTGATCTTTCCCTTGAAAGGCCCCGACCGTCCGTCCTACAGCAATGCCGCGATGTCCTGAAGCTGCCTGCAGAGCCACTCCTCGTTGTCGTGTCTGCAAACGGAGCCGTACAAGAGAGAGGCCCGCCGCCTTCGTTCCTCCGCCGCCATGGTTATGGCCTGGTAAAGGGCTTCAGAAGTCCCTACGATGTCGGTTGGAGCCACGCTCAGAGCGCCTTCGGCCAACTGCCGGTACGCACCGCTGCTCTGGGACAGCACGAGGACGCCGTCCCTCTTGTTGACCACCGGGCCCTCTTTAGCTACCAGGTTCATTCCTTCCACCAACGTATTCACCAGCAGGACATCGTACAGCGTCATGCCCGCTATCGCCTGGGCGTAGTTGTTCTCCATGTACGACACGATGGGTTGCCATCGTTCCGTACCGTGGGTGTTGTTCGTCTGCTGGATTACCTGGTTCACTTCTTCCATGTATCGCTGATATTGTCGGAGGTGGGTGCGCGACGGAACAAGGAACGCCAGGAACTTGACCCGCCCCTTCAACTCGGGATGCTCGTTCAGCAGCTGGTCGTAAGCTTTAAATCCACGGACGACGTTCTTGTTGGGTTCGGCACGGTCGATACGAACGATGGTGGCTTCGCCGCTGTCGCGTTTCAGGCGGGCCTCGTACTCTAGGGTTCGGGGCGCATTCGCGATGCGCTGTACTTCTTCTACATTTATGGAACCCGGATAGACCCTCGTTGAACAGACCTGCCCATCCAACTCCACTATGTCCGACAGCCGATCAACCCGTGCTTCGGGCACGAATTCATCGACAGTGTCGAGAAAGCACCGCCGGTCCTGCGCCGTCTGGAACCCGACAATGTCGGCAGCGCAAAGTGACTCGCAGATGCGCCGTACAATGCGACGTGGTATTAGGTTCCAGTAAAGCGGCGTGGGCCACGGCACATGGACGTAATGCTGGATGATTGCGTCCGGCAAATCCCGCCTTACGAACTCGGGGAGCAGGTACAGATGGTAGTCGTGCCCCAATACTACGGGCGGGCTGTCCCATGAACGGGATTCCCTGACCACCGCCTGCGCGAATGCCTCGTTGACCGATACGTAGCCGGTGTCCCACGCATCATGGACGTTTGCGTCTACAGTCGGGTTGTGGGGCGGATTCCACATGTAGTGCTGCAGAAACCAGAGGAGCGGATTGCAGATGACGTTGTAATACTTGTGATAGGCCCGCCTGGGTGTTGTAACGTAACGCAGGCTTATTTTGTGGCCGGGCAGTGGAGACCGCACGGAACCACCTGTTTCGTTGCCGGACACAGTCCGGTCGCCCTCGCTCATCGCACTGGAGACCCACGTGAATTCGTGGTCCTGCGCCAGTGGACTGAACGATGTAACGACGCTTCCGCTGCCCCGCCGCGGCTCTGGTCGCCCGTCTGCCATCTGGTGTTCGACCGGCCCGCGATTGCTTACCAGGATCAGGCGGCGCTGCGAGAGTATATGGCCGCAGAGATCGTTGAGGTCCGCAGTGCTTGATTCCGATCGGTCGCCCAGCTCGTAGTCCTCCATCCGCATGGATGTCGCTTCCGCTTTGGCGTTTCAGTTCCCTTGCCCGTGGGGGAAGGGAGAATTCAATAACAAGCAGCCTTAAGCCGGTGCCTGGTTCTGGCCGCAGATGCGCTGGATAGCCTGTACCACCTCCGCCAGACCGTCGACGGTCTCGTCCGGTTCGGTGGCCAGGTCAGCGGGGTCCTCTCGCTCGCTGAAGCCAGTGATCCAGACCGTCCGCAGTCCGCATAGCTTGGCTCCTGCCACATCGTTCCTAACGCTGTCTCCAACATGCACCGTCTGCTCCGGGGAGGCGTTCATTGCCCGCAAGGTCAGAAGGAAAATCTCCCTGGCTGGTTTGGACATCTTCACTTCGTCGGAAAATGTGAGGGTGTCGAAATAGTCCAGCATCCCGGTGTTGGCGAGATATGTCCGGAAGGTCGTACCGGGCGTCATGCCGGTGTTGGAGATCATTCCGATTCGCAGCCCCATTGCCCGAACTCTATTCAGCACATCCAGCGCGTCCGTGTGGGCCGGAGGTGGGTAATCCAGGAAGGAGTCGGCATACACCCGCGTTATCTCCCACAGGGCGTCGGGGACCAGCCTCAGGCCGAGTCCCGGACTGATGCTCTCAAGGAAGATATCGATCTGTTCCGGGAAACTGACGTCACGCAACTCCTCGCGGACGGCTAAGCATTGACGATAGCACTCCCAGTAGGCCTCGCTGATGTGCTCCGGTTCAAACTCCTCGCTGTAGTTCGCGAGTATGCGGCGCACTCCCTCCAGCCTGGCGTTGGAACGTGTGAGCCCCAGCTCCCGGTTGTCTACCAGCAGCGTCTGCCACAGATCGAAAGTAACGGTAGTAATTTCTGCCAAGCTGAGCGACCCCACACCCGGAGAAACCGACGCGCCGGTATGTTGCACAGTTAGTACGTTGCAACTAACTATTCTACACGATTACGGCAGACCGGGGCCGGCAAGGGCATAGTCCTCTACGGGACGGCCTGCTACGTGCGGTTTCTCCGACGGAAGCCCGGTTGGCTACAATGGCGGGCGCCTCGTGTGCCAGTCCGTCGCCAGCTCGTAGGCGTGAGCCGCCCGCAACACAGTCTCCTCGTCAAAGGGACGTCCAGCCAGTTGCAGACCGATGGGCAGGCCTTCGGCGGAAAAGCCGCATGGGACCGATATTGCCGGGAAGCCAGTGATGTTGTAGGGCCGGGTGTACTGGGTGAGCGCGGCGACCGTGCCGATCTCCCGCTCGCCCGCCAACACCTGTTGCTGCAGCAGCGGCGGTGCGGTCACCGGCTCCGTGGGACCGGCCAGCAGATCCACGTCCTCCAGCAGGCGGCGGGCGGCGCGGTCGAATATTGCCCGTCCCTGCTGCGCCCGGAGGTAGTCCGCTGCGCTAATGAACAGGCCGGCCTCCAGACGCAGTCGCACCGGCTCGTACAGGCGGGAGCCGTCGCTGGCCAGCAGATCTCGGAGACAGGCGGTCGCCTCGGCCATCAGCATCGTGGTGGAAATGGCTGCCGCGTCATCAAACTCGGGAAATTCCACCTCTCGGACCTCGGCGCCCAGCGACTCCAGCTCCGCGATGGCGTCATTCACGTGCTGACGAACCTCGGGGTCCAGTGGCGCTTCGAGATACTGGCGAGGCACCCCTATTCGCAGTCCCTGGATGTCCCCCGTTAACGAGGTGGTGTAGTCCGGCACCGGCACGTTGGCGGAGGCTACGTCCTGCGGGTCGTACCCCGCGATGACGTTCATTGCTATGGCAGCATCCTCCACCGTGCGCACCATTGGGCCCGGGTGGTCCATTGACCACGCGAGGGGCGTCAGACCGTGGCGACTGACACGGCCGTAAGTTGGCTTCAGCCCCACGATGCCGCAAAGCGCTGCGGGGATGCGGATGGAGCCCCCGGTGTCGCTCCCCGTGGTGATGGTGCACTGTCCGGCTGCCGTCGCCGAGCCTGACCCTCCACTGGAACCGCCGCTGACGAGGTCTGGATTCCATGGATTGTGCATGTGCCCGTAATCGGGGTTCTCCCCTGTGGGGCCGTATGCGAACTGGTGCATGTTCAGCTTGCCGAGCAGGATCGCTCCCGCTTCGCTGAACCTGGCAGCGACGGTGCAGTCCTGGGCGGGAACGTAGTTGTCAAAGATACGGGACCCCGAGGTGGTTCGCACGCCTGCTGTGTTGAACAGGTCCTTCAACCCCACGGGAATACCGTGCAGCGGCCCGCGGTAGCGCCCGGCTCGAATGTCCCGCTCCGCCTGGCGCGCCGCCGTCAGCGCTTCGTCAGGCAGTAGGGTGATAAACGAATTGAGGACCGGCTCGGTTGCCCGGATCCTGGCCATATGGGCCTCAACGACTTCCACCGGCGAAAGTTCGCCACTCTTGAGCAGCGGCCCAAGCTGGCCGGCGCTCATAAAACAGATTTCAATTTCGTCCACCAAGACTTCCTCCGCGAGAAGTGCTGAAAACGGTGGCAAACCCTCAGGTTCGATGACCACCGGACGGATCGAAGGCCATGTCAGGCTCAGTGTCTGAGACATCCATGGCAAGCAAGGATTTTGTGCCTCTCAGGACGCCCTGCACCTGCTGGAACAGCTCGTCCATATGGTCGCTCGACCCTGCTATTCCCAGCCGGGCAGCTGCCTCCTCGAAGGCCTCCCGGGATATGGATTCTCCGTCGGTCATAACAGGAAAACTCCTGAGGGATGGGGTCTCCAAATGTTCCGCTGGCCCTTGAACAGGGCTGACAGGCGGCCATTATGGCCCACACCCTCGACCGTTGCAAACAAACTTGCAGGGCTACGATGCTCGATAATAAGCAGGGTTGAACGGCCTGCTCTGCATGCTTTGCAATACATGCCACAGTCATTCCGGTAGAGTTGACCAATAGCCCAACTTCCCGGTCCTTCCCGTGAATCGGAAATTCAGGGTAGAGGGGGCGAGAGGGTGTAGGCCTCAACCTACTGACATCCCGCGATGCCAGAGCAGATAATCCCTTGCGAGCGCGCCCGATTGCTCGTATGTTGTGACGGCTGTTTCTGAGCACCATGAACAACCACGACCTCAACTGTCCCAACTGTGGCCTGCCAGCAACCGAAGGGTTTGATTTCTGTGCCGGATGCGGACGGGAGATGCCCCCTGGTTCTGGGCAACACGCTTCCAGCCCGGGGAATCCGGCTGCAGGGGCCATGTCTGCAGGTGCCGTACCGTGGACGACCGGGCATATCACTCTCGCCCTGTTGCTTTTCATAGCTGTCCTCTTTGCGGCCGCGTACACGGCCCGTGCCATTGGCCCCCTGTATCCCTCGCACGAGGCAGCTCTGGAAACCTGGGTGGCCGTTCACTTGCTGGCCATCGGTATCGTGCTGGTCGTGTGGTTCATGGGTCTGCGCATGGTTCCTGACCCCTTCATGGCCGTGCGTCTTTCTCGCCTGGGCCTGCATCGGCCCCGCACCTCGTTGCGCGTGACCGTTCTTCTGGGGGTTGCCGCGCTGGCCTTTAGCATGGCAGCAGCTTTCGTTTACGGGTTGATAGTAGATACATTGGGACTCGAGGCGCTGCGCCCTCCCGAGATAAAGACCGACGCTTTTTTTCCTGGTATCGGCATATTGCTCACCTTGCAGGCTTTGGCAATCGTTACGCCAATCAGCGAGGAGGTGCTCTTTCGGGGCTACGTTCTGCGAGGGTTGCTGGACAAGATTGGCGCTGGCCCTGCAGTCGTGTCCACTGCGCTGGTGTTCAGTGCGTTTCACTTTGACACGGGGACGATAATTCCCATCTTTTTCACTGGCCTGGCCCTTGGCTGGCTCGGCGTCAAGACCGGCTCCCTCTGGCCCTGCATCGCGGCGCACGCGGGTCAGAACGCCATTGCCCTCTTTGCCGTTCTGACCGGTTTGTAGTCAGCCCCAAACAGCGCCGTCTGATACAAAAGACTTCACTACCCGTCTATGCCCAGCCGCTCTATGCCTACCCGCAGTCTGCAGGGAACACACTTCCGGGCCTTCTGGTTACCGAATCCTCTCCGGTCACTCCTCTACTGACGACACCGGCCCCGTGCCAACCACGACGACCTCACGTATCCTCAAAATATTCAGACCAAGGAGTCCGCCAAACCTATCCGGCCATTGAGGTCCTGCAGTTCGATGCCGGAATTCAAGCACTCCAACAGCTTGGACCGGGGCCCTTCCTATTCCCCAGACAGTCATCTGTAAGACCCACCTCCCCAACTGAGCTGTCCCACAGCGGCACGGAATTGCACTTTAGCCAAGAATCTTTGCCTCTCCCTGGGCCGCAAGGGCACCTTCGCCTCACGCCAGTCCCTCCCTTAGGACACTGCCATTAACCCCGAGGATGAGAGAACCCGGGGCCGATTCGATCAGTGCCAGCCGACCCTTTCCTCAGCAATTGGGGTTCAGCCGGTAGAGTAACCGGCGTTGAGAATCCGTCGACGGTTCGGCGGGGTCAGGGCGCAGCAGATTCGCAGCTAAATTGCAAACGCTCCCACCATTTGCAAACGCTCTCATCATAGTTGCGGGGACTGGACACTGCCCGGCAGTCAGGACGATTGCAAAGTCAGGAGACTTGGCTGCGGAGGCGGGCGATGGTCTGGGTTGGGCGGAAGGCACAGGTCTTGGCTCGCAGGGGCATGGACATCTGGAGGGGAAACCATCCCTCCAGGCGCAGGGCGTTGAGCGCTGTGTTGACCAGGCTGGCGTATACCTCGCCCAGACCCGGACGGCGCAGCGTGTGGACGTCCTCGTCCCAACTGCGGTCTTTAACGTGATGCAGGCTGTTCTCAACGCTCCAGTGGTTGCGGATCACTTGAAGGAGTTCTTTGGGTGCGCAGCGACGGGAACTCAGGCTGGTCAGCAGATACCAGCGCTCCCGGCTCACCTCCCCGGTGGCTATGTCCACCCTCTCCTTCTCCAACATCACACCCTGCCTCACTCCTGGAAAGCCCAACTCATCCCGGATATAGCCGGCCAGCGCCTCATCAGTCCAGATGCGCCGTTTCTCGATCACGCCCGCTTTTTTTCCACGCTCTGCGCCTCGGGCTCCACCGGTCCCTCCCCAGCAAATCCCTCTGCCAATGCCGCCAGCACCTGGGGTTGGTTCCCCTTAATGCGCACCAGGTAGTCCCGTCCGTGGCTCACGATGGCCTGGCACAGGTCCCGCTCCGCATAGAGAGCGTCCATGGTCAGCAGCCTCAGGCCGGGATAGCGCTCGAACAGTTGCCCCAGCTGTTCCCGCAACACCCCGGGTTCGTACCGTTTCTCCGATGCCGGCCACTGGGCCAGGCACAGCTTCAGGTCATGGGCCAGTACGTTCACCATCACCAGAGGATTGCCGCTTACGTCCTCGGACTGCTTGGCCCATTTGCCGTCCACCGAGGCGTGCACCTCCTGGTCCGCCACCACCTGGGCCACCCATCCCGCTAGGGCGCCCTGCAGCTGCTCATAAGGGACCCCGGCCAGGGTGCGGGAGATGGTGGTGGCGTGGGGCGGATGGTCCCGCACAAAGCCCAACGGCTCCCTCAGCACCGGCCAGTGCATCTTGGCGAAGAGGGCGATGTGGGCCATGGTGGTCTGACCACAAACCAAGCCCAGCAGGGTCAGTCGGAGGATGGCCTGAAAGGGATGCCGGACTCCCCTGGCCCTCCTGGGATCCGGCACCAGTTCCAAACATCCGAACAGAGATTCCGCCGCCTCCATATCCGCACACTCCCATATCTCACTTCCCTGTCTGTATAAACTTCCCTCCGCGACTTTGCAATCGTCCTGGCCCGGCAGTGCGGGGGGCTGGACACTGCCCGGCCTGTGGGTTACATTTGGCTTGTTTCTTAACTGATTTCGGTAGAATTACGACTAAGGTATCCTTTCGGCAAATGGGCAAAGAACGTATAGACCGAATGTTTGCTAGGGTCCGGGAGCGGGAGCGTCCCGGACTTATTGTATTTCTGACCGCTGGGTTCCCTGATATGGATGCCACCCTCGAGTTGGTGCCGGCCCTCGTTGCAGCTGGTGCCGATGCCGTTGAACTGGGCGTTCCGTTCAGTGATCCGTTGGCGGAAGGTCCCATTATTCAGCAGTCCAGTTTTCTCGCGCTCCAGAATGGGGTAACCACTGGCGATTGCTTGGGCGCGGTCGAAACTATGCGCGGCAGCATTCCAGACACACCTCTGATCCTGATGGGATATTACAACCCCATCTATTCCTTCGGCGTAACACGCTTCGCCGGAGAGTGTCAGCGTGTCGGCGTCGACGGGTTAATAACCGTCGACCTGCCAGGCACCGAGTCGGGCCCTCTGGCCGCTGAATGCGAGAAGCGCGACATTTCGCTCATCCCGCTCTTGGCGCCCACCAGCACAGAGGAAAGCATAGCCGAGTCCTGTCGCAATGCCAGTGGCTTCGTCTATTGCGTCAGCGTCACCGGCGTGACTGGCGCAAGAAGTGAAGTCTCCAATCGCGGCGTTGAGTTGGTCCAGCGGGTGCGCAGCCATACCGCTCTGCCTCTTGCGATCGGATTCGGCATATCAACCCCGGAACACGTGTCCCAGGTAGGTGACACCGCGGAGGCTGCGGTGGTAGGCAGCGCGTTGGTGAGAGTGACGCTGGAGTCCGCGCGGGACGAGGTGGTCGAAAGGGCATCCGCCTTCGTAGCCTCGCTGGCGGGCCGCTCCCCCGCCATTGGAGGAGCTCATCGATGACCGTTTGCCGGGGAATTAGAGGAGCCACCGTCGCCGAAGCCAACACCGGCGATGCGATTCACGGTGCCACGACCGAATTACTGGAAGTCCTCATCGAAAAGAACGGGCTGGAAGAACGTGATTTGGCGTCGGCGTTTTTCACAATGACACCTGATCTCAACGCCGTCTTCCCTGCCGCCGCCGCCCGCCGCCTTGGCTGGACGAGTACGGCATTGTTCGGAGCCGTCGAAACGGATGTCCCTGGTAGCTTGAACCGCTGCATTAGGGTACTTATACTTGTTAATACGGATAAGGAACCAGGGGAGTTGGTAAACGTTTATTTGCGAGGTACCGAGACCCTCAGGTCGTAACATGGGTTTCGGATCAGGTCATACGCCCATGGAGGCAATGAGCCGGGACCGTACGGCAAGCCGCGTCGCCGGTTGCCGCCGTCCCGGCGCGTATTTTATTTGGCACCCCGGGCGCGACGCCCATTTTTAGTATGACTCCATAGAAAGAGACCGGATGGTGAAACGAAAATGATAGTGGCAATGGCTGCTGGCAGTACGCAGGAAAACGTTGATGAGGTGCAGAGGCGCATCGAGGCTCGCGGGTTAACCGCGGCCGTATCCCACGGAGTGGATCGCGCCGTGGTTGGTGTGCTTGGGTCCATTCCCCCGGATTTCAAGGACGAGTTGGAAGTTCTACCCGGGGTGATGCAGGTGCTCGTGGTATCCAAACCCTATAAGCTGGCGAGTCGCGAGTTCCATCCCGAAACGACCACGATTCGGATAGGGGACGCCGTGGTTGGCGGAGATTCCCCGGTCATCATGGCCGGACCCTGTTCCGTTGAGGACGAGGAGCAGATGGTCTCCACCGCCAAAGCGGTCAAGGCCGCGGGAGCCACTGTACTCAGGGGCGGCGCCTACAAGCCCCGGACCTCACCCTACAGCTTCCGGGGCATGGGCATTGACGGACTCAAGCTGCTCAACCTGGCCAAGCAGGAGACGGGCCTGCCCATAATCACTGAGGTGATGTCCCAAAATGACGTTGATACAGTTGCCCAGTATGCCGACATTCTCCAGGTCGGCGCCCGCAACATGCAGAACTACAACCTGCTGGACGAGGTCGGCCAGACCCGCAAGCCGGTGATGGTGAAGCGCGGCTTGGCCGCATCCTATGAGGAGTGGCTGCTGGCCGCCGAGTACGTAATGTCTCACGGCAACGAGCAGGTGATGCTCTGCGAGAGGGGCATCCGGGGCTTTGAGCAGTTTACCCGGTTCACCCTGGACGTGGCCGCCATACCGGTAATTCAGCGGCTCTCCCACCTGCCGATAGTCGCCGACCCCAGCCACAGCACCGGCAAGTGGTACTTGGTTACGCCGGTTGCGCTGGCGGCAGTGGCCGCCGGAGCTCACGGTCTGCTGGTCGAAGTGCACCCCAACCCGGACCTTGCCAAATGCGACGGCCCCCAGTCGCTCACGTTCGAAAACTTCCGCCTGTTGATGAACCAGGTGAAGGCCCTGAACTCGATTCGCGAGGCGCCGGTACCCGCCTAAACTAAAGCCAAGTTGAAATGCGCATAGTTCCCTCTCCCTCCGGGGGAGGGTGAGGGTGAGGGCGTCCCTACCCTGACTGGAGAAAAGCCACCCGCGTCGAGCCAACTTGACTGCGGCACGTAAATATGTACATCCCACTTTGGCTTTGGTTTAGTCTCCTGATCACAGGTGTGGGAATACGAGTCGGTGGCAGGGATAATCCCGCCACCGACTTCGATTTTCAGCGCTTTTTCAGCCCTACAGACCTGCCGTTACCGCTGCTTCTCGCATGTTGTCCAGGTAGGCGACGCTGGAGGTTTGCAGCAGGCCATTCACGTTGCCGTGGAAGTATTGGACGCCCAGGTTCAGGAACTTGGGAACGAGGTTGTCCGGGCAACTTACCCCTGCGACTTTCCCGGCCTTGACGATGATGTCCACGCCCCGCTCCATCTGCGCTTGAACTTCCGGGTGGGTCTGCTGGCCGGGGACACCCATGGACTGTGACAGATCGCCGGACCCGATAAAGAATACGTCGACACCGTTTACCTGGACCATTGATTCAAGGTTCTCTATAGCCTCTACTTCCTCCAGCATCAGGCAGACCAGCGTATTGCGGTTGGCCTCGGCCACGTATTCGCCCGTGGAGCCGCTGAACCCGTATCCAGCCGGACGGCTGCGGCTGAAGATGCCCCGGTGACCTTCGGGATAGTACTTCACGGCATCGACTGCCGCTCTCGCCTCCTCGGCCGTATTGACGTGCGGCACCTGCACTCCCCAAGCCCCACGGTCAAGGAATGGAGCTATGATCTCTGGCTTGTTAGCCACCGGACGGACTATGGGCGCGATACCGGATAACTCGGCAGCCCGCACAAGGTCTTCTGAGTTGTCAACCGTGATCGATCCGTGTTCGTTGTCGATAAGGACCCAGTCGAATCCCAGGCACCCCAACATCTCCACCACCGGAGCGGAAGGGAAGGTGATCATCACGCCGAAAACGGCTTTGCCGTCCTGCAGAGTGGCCTTCAGTGTGTTCTCTCGCATATGTCCTCTCTCGTTCTTGGCATTCGTCAGGGCAGTTGGGTAGTTCGTCCGCAGCACGCCAAGTATACAACTCGCGGCTCTCCATTCGACCGTCGGCCGTTGGCTTTCAGGACTTGCTCCCAAGGGCAAAACCGGTGACATATGGAGAAGTTGTACTTGCTATGGCATAAGACTTGATATAATGTATGCAAACTTCTGCTGGGAAAGCGACTGGCGGGTGCTCGAGCCCCGCCCATGGAACTCACTTAGGGAGGGGGTGCAACATGTTCCCACAAGTGTCTCTGAATACGCCCACACGGGAGGACGTGGGGCGTTTAGTAGAGTGGCTTAAGGACGAGGAAGTCAACACATCCTGGTACGGAATGGATGATGACGGACAGCCACTTCATGCGGGCTACATTCCGTCTCACGTATTGGAGGGTGGCGAGAGCGACTGGAACCGCGTGTTTAACGACGAAAGTCGCAAAGTCTACGCTGTCTACAGCAACGATGGGGAGCACATCGGAGAGGCCCAGTTGGTGATCGAATGGCCACTGCTCGAAGCTCAAGCGTTCATCCTGGTCGGCCGCAAGGACCTGTGGCACCACCATTATGGGACCATGGCGATGGTCAGTCTGCTGGATCACGCTTTTGACTCCATGGGCCTGCATCGAATCTGGGTTGATGTGCCGGAATACAACAGACCGGCCCTGACCATGGTTGAGCACATCGGATTCGTGATGGAAGGCCATTTTCGCAAAGCCCACCGGCGCGGCGATCAGTGGTTCGACTCCTATGCACTTGGCCTCCTCGCCGACGAATATGGTCGCCGCCGCTCCCGGCTCCTGGAGAGCGGCCTTTGACCTGCTAGTTTTCCGGGGTAGGCCAGGCGAGAAAGACGCACGGCACGGCAACAAACCATAAAGGGAGGTAGCAGTGATGGCAGTCATAACGATCAACGGACCGCTGGGCGCAGGCGCAGTGAGCGTCGGTCAGATGGTGGCGCAAGGGTTGGAGATTAATTTTTACGACCGATTGGTTTTCACACAGGCCGCCCGGCTTGTGGGTTCGCCCGTTGGGGCGCTCATAGCCAAGGAACAGCGGGTCGACCGAGTCCGGGACAGGCTTGGCAGATTCCTTCAGACCATGTTGGAGCGCTCGGCAATGTCGGGCGTCAGCGGTGAACCCTACTTTGGCAGGGGCATTGAAAACCTGCCTCCGGAAACCTTCATGGAGATGATGGGCGAGGGAAACTCCGCCAGCAAGCCCATTGATGACAAGACATTTCTTGAGGCCACCGGGAAAGTCGTAAATGACATCTACGAATCCGGCAACGCGGTGATCATAGGCCGAGGGGCCAATGCCATTCTGGCAGACCGGCCAGGCACCTTCCACGTTGGACTCATAGCTCCCCTGGAGGTGCGCGTTCAGACTTTGATGCAGCGTGAGAATTACACCAGGGAGGAGGCCGAGAACTACGGCGCTGAGCTGGAGCGGGCGCACGAGAACTTTTTCCGGCGCTTCTTCAATTACAACCCCAATGATCCCACTCACTATCATGTCATGCTGAACATGGGGTTGATGACCCCCAAAACGGCGTCAGAGTTCATAGTTCACGCCACCAAGGATATCGTCTCGGAAACGGCAACTCCAACCGCGACGTGATATTCGTTTATCCCGTAGCCTCGTTCGTGCGGCACCGGCATCCGTGTGCGTATTCCTCGCATGGAAACTGAGACATGTTTCCTTTCTCTGATGCCGGTGCCCATTCCCGGACTCTCGCTCGCGCAACTGTTTGCCTGATCGGTCTCAATTGCCTCGTATTCCTCTACGAACTCCAGACCGGAGGTCTGGGCGTTCTAACAGGGGGAGGCAGTTTCGAGATCAGCGTTTTCTTTTACAAGTGGGGCTTCATCCCCTCAGAGTTAGCCCAGTCGAGGAACTACCAGCTCCTGCTAACGGGTGTGGATATCGCATCGCCGATTCCAACGTGGGCCACCATCTTTTCTTCGATGTTCATCCACGGCGGTTTTCTGCACCTGGCCGGCAACATGTTGTTCCTCTGGGTGTTCGGCAGCAGTATCGAGCATCACCTGGGCCCTGTGCGGTTTCTGTTGCTTTACCTGGCGACCGGGGTAACAGCGACGCTGTCTCATCTGGCCATTGATCCGCAGTCGCAGGTACCCCTGATAGGAGCCAGTGGGGCGGTGTCCGGCGTGCTGGGCGCCTACCTGATGACTTTTCCACACAATCGTATCCGGGCACTGATCGTGATGTTCCTCATAACGGTCATCGAGGTACGGGCACTATGGTTGCTGGGGGGATGGTTTATTTGGCAGCTGTTCCAAGGCCTGACTTCTCTGGGTCTTTCCAGCACGGTGAGCGTCGCTTTCTTTGCCCACGTTGGAGGCTTCCTGGCCGGAATCCTGGCGATTGGTGCTGCTCGCGTGATCGCCCGCCGACCCATTCTGCCGCGCCGGGAATCCGTCTGGCGGTACTGGGTGGAGGATGATCTCTAGCAGTCTGGATCTGGCCTGACAATTGCCGACGCACTCCGCAGGAGCCGGAACAGGAAATGGCGCCCAACATCGGCGCCATTTTTGAATGCCTTATTTGATCTGAAACGGATTACCCCGTAATTATGTCGTGGTAGGGGCGTGTCATCAGTTGCCATGAGCCGGCGCTGCGGTCGTAGCGCGAGTTTACAAAGACGCGCCAGTTAGCATCGTCGAGGTTGGGGAAGTCCGACCGATAATAGTAGCCCGGCCAACGCGTCTCCTCGCGATGCAACAGGTGCCGCAGGTGTGCCTCACCCACCCAAGAGCGATGCACGACTTCCCAGCACCGCATGAGTTCATGAGGGCTTCGGGCGGCAAGGTGCGACAGGTCCTCCCGCAGCATCTCAATCAGCTGGATGCCTCGTTGGAGGGTAGGCCCATTGGTTGTGTACCAGGCCGAGGCACCAGCAGCGTACTCATCCATGATTTTCTGCAGACGTACCAGGCCCTGCTTCGGAGTGATGTAGTTTGGGTTGATTTCTTCAGCGGTCGTTGCGCCCTTGTGCTGATCGAAAGTGGCCAGCGGGCCAAGGATCGTCTGACGCATGCCCTGTACCAGCTCCCCGGAAACCTTGGGGCGCCCCGGATTGTCGGTCAAGTAATTAACTGCGGCCTTGGCTGCTATGCGGCCCTCAGTGAATGATCCCGACGAGAACTTGTGCGGGGCTGCGCCAACCCCGTCCCCAGCGGCGAATAGCCCGCGGAGGGTGGTCATGCGGTTGTAGCCCCAGTTGTAGTCGTCGGTGGCGATGTCCTCTGGTCCGCTGACCCATGCACCGGCCTCACCGGAGTGGGAGCCCATGATGTAAGGCTCGGCCAGCACGACCTCAGAGGGAGTTTCCTCTGGTGCGATATTCTGGGAGGCCCAAGTGAGAGCCTGAGAGATGGTCATGTCCAGGAAGTCTTCCCAAGCCTCGTTCCGCACCTGGTCCATCTTGGCCGGGTCGCCTCCCGTCAGGGACTGCATGGCCTGATCGGTCCGCATATACATCGGGCCAAGACCGTCTCGGATGTCCAGGTACATCTGGTGGTTTCGCAACGGCGTGGGCGTTGGGATGGCAGACCCATATGGTTCATATTTTTCCAGTTCGGCGGCGCGGGTCACGGTGTAATCTTCGCCCAGGGAGTTCAGCACCTTGGCGTGGAAATACTGAAACCACATCCCTACAGGTCCGTATCCATCCTTGAACCGGGTTGGCACGAAGCGGTGTTCCATCTGGGTCATCTCGACACCGGCCGGAATCATCAGCCCGTAGGCAGATCCGGTGGAGAACACCGAGTACCAAGTGCGTCCCAGCCCCTCACTGACCGAACGAGGGCGGAATACGTTGGAGGCGCCGCCGGTCGTGATAATGACCACGGGCGACCGAAAGATGTAGAACTTGTTATCCCGTACCGAGAAGCCAGCTGCGCCGGCGATCCTGTCCGAGTCGTCGTCGTCTGTTAGTAGGTGGGTAATGGCGACGCGCTCGTAGATGTTCTCCTGGCCCAGCGCGGTGCGGGCCGGTTCGGCGGCGATGGGTTTGATGGATTCGCCGTGAATTGGGATCTGCCAGCGGCCGATGCGTTCATATTGGCCGTTTTCCTGTTTCCAGATGGGCAGCCCCCACTCTTCCAGCAGGTGCACGGAGTTGTCTACATGGCGCCCCACGTCGTAGACCAGATCCTCGCGGGCCAGGCCCATCATGTCGTTTACCACATAGTTCACGAAGTCTTCGGGTGTGTTCCACCCGTACCTCTGCCCCATGTAGCAATTGATGGCCGAGAGTCCCTCGCCGGTGGCGCCGCTGCGCTCGATAGCGGCCTTTTCAGCCAGAACCACGCGCTTGTCGCCAGCCCAGTACTTGGCTTCAAAGGCGGCTCCGCAACCCGACATACCACCGCCGATGATCAGTATGTCGCAGTCTACCGTTTCTGTTGTTTCAAATGCCACAGCCTGAACCTCCGTGTTTCTTGGTGCGCCCTTGATTCAAGGGACGCGGATAAGCCCTTGCTTGGAATTAGCTGCAATGGAATTTGGGCGTGCGATGCGACTGGCGGCTCTACTTGTAGGTCGGGACGGGCAACCGCTCTACGCCCAGCCAGTTGGAATCGCCTGCCAGACTCTGATTGCGAAGGTCTGACGCCCGGTCCTCGGTGAATCCTTCGTAAGGTACCACCGACCCAGCAGGGCGGGTGCGCGACGGGTAGGTGAATTCGAAACGGCGTCCGTCGCGAAAAACCACCTCCCACTGGAGTCCATCCTCGGTGCGGTGGGGCTGCACTATCGCGCCCAAGGGCACGAAGTCGGCATAGCCGCGCACGTGGATGGCCTCTTGAGGACAGAGTTTGACGCAGGCGTAGCACTCTGAGCACATGTCGGGTTCCTGGTTGAAACCCTTGTTGGCATCAACGTCAAGGGCCATCAGGTCGTTGGGGCAGATATATACGCAGAGCGGTCCCTCGTGCTCGGTAGCACAGGCGTCACACGCATTGGGGTTTACGAAAGTAGGCATGGCTTTCCCCCGAATCTCACTTCTCTAAGGATGGATTAGCCGCAACGATTTGCGACAAAGTAAAACCCCCTCGCGGTCGTTAGAGGGGGTAACTGAAGACAAAATATTATTTCGATTGGTGCTCCGGACAGGTGCAACAGATCATCTCCGGCATCGTAATTACCGGTGTCCGGTTTTCAAGGTATTCCTGTGTCACGAACGGAGATCCCATTCCGAATTTCTCAGCGCAGTAGTGCACGGTCTCCAATACCTGCGGTCTCAGCGTGGTGGCGGCAGGACCGGTCCCACCGCTGATGATGCTACGAATTAGCGTTCCCGCCAAGTCCTGCTTGCGGTCCCTGTGGCCGCAGATGCCCTCATAGGCCACATTCTCACAAACAGGGCAATACCACCATTCAAGGGTAAGAACGGACTTTATACCAAGGTCTGGAAGTGCGTCAAAAATTTCGTGGGCAGCGTAGCGGCCGTAGTGGTTCCCAACCCCCGCATGATCGCGTCCAAACATGTGATGGGTACACCCCAGGTTCTTACGGACAATTGCGTGGAATACTGCCTCTCGGGGGCCCGCATACCGCATATCCCACATCAGTGTCGAGGTTTCATGGATTTCCGGCAGGAAGAAGCCCTCCTCGCTGAGCAGGGCGTGGGACAGCACGATGGCTTCGTCGATGTAATCTCCCAGCTTCTTTTCCCCGATGACCGCGCTCACGAGAATACCGTCGGCTCCTGATGCCAGAAAGGCGCCCTTCATCATCATTTCGTGCCCAGCGTGTGGAACGTTGCGGGTCTGGTGGGCCACTGCGGAGTGCCATCCCAGTTCCCCCAGCCGCGCCCGCAATTGCTCAGGCGTCTTCCAGAACTGGTCAAAGGGCGGGTTGATGCGCGGGGGGTTAACCATGGTCACTTTCCCGGCAACGAATGTGTCCTGCAGGCCCATTGTGCGGGCCACGCCAGGGTGGTCGGGGTCGGTCGTGCCATAGACATGCTGCGCCATGTTCGTCTTGTTGTAGGAAAACACTTCCGACACGTCGAGTATCGCCAGTGGCTGCTCTTGATGTGTTAACAGCACTTGTCTACCCGGCGCAGCGCTCAGGGCGGCCCATTCCGATGTTGATACATCGAGGATGATGGGAATGCTCCACACCAGCCCATTGGACAATCGCATCGATCGAACAACGGAGTCCAGATCGGCTTGGCCCATAAACCCGTCCAGTGGTGAAAAAACGCCGTAGGCCAAGTTGATGGCCTCTCGAGCTATTTGTTCGTTCACTGGAAGGCGCGGAAGTCCGGAAGCCAAATGTGCGGCATCGCCGAACGGCGCGACCGAAATCTTGAATTCGCCGCCATGGGGTGAGAGGCTATTGTCGGCAGCCATATCTCGGCCCGTGCGGGTGGGGGATAGGTCGACGTGACCGGTAGTTTGATCCGTGTCGCAACCCGATGCCAGCCTGGGCTTACTCGGCCAACACGGCCGGCCCGGCCTCCGATGGGCTGCTCCCCTGGACTCTGCAGCCGTGGCTGGCCACGGTTGAAAGTAGGATCAGCCCGACTGCGGCCATTGCCACGATAATCCGGCCGATGCGTCTGCCAGGTATACGCATCCTTGTAGTTCTCTCCACTTGAATGTTGCCCGCCCACCCTGTCGGATTGCTGACCAGGTTGGCTTGGCCATGAATGCTGTCGATTTCCGCTGGCAGTATATCGTAAGGCCGGATTTGCGGCTAGTGCCGGGGAGCGAGTTTTGGGATTCCCGTGGAAAGGATGAGATCGCCGCCGCGAAGGGTGAGTTTCCGGGCGCAGTTCGCCGGTTGAACCCGTTCAGCCTGATTGCCGGGGGAGTGCGGGCAGCACCATGGGCTGACCGCCCCAACAAATGGCGGATCCGTTCGTTTCTGTTCCGCAGGTGCCGTAACCAGAGTAGATGGCCGCGAACTCTCTTTCAGTTGGTATGGATTCGGAAACGTGATCGTCGCCCCAACAATTTACGGTACCGTCGGCCTTGATGCCGCGGGAGTGGAAACTCCCTACACTGATGGGGAAAACGCTCCTTTGGGGGGAAGTCTCACCGTGTTGGTCAACTCCCCTGCAGGCCGCAGAGCCATCAGTGTCTACCGCCAGCGGCGCGATTTTTCCCCAACTGGGCGCAGAAGCGTCGGCCATCACGCCACAGGTGTGCCGGAAGCCGGAGCTTACGGGCTTGATGGGGCCGTAGCCTTTCAGAACCAGAGTCTGGGCACGGCGATGGGCTTGTACCAGGTGCAGGTTCAACAGTGTTCGTGGCCTCTCCGGTGCGAGAGGCCACGGTAACCTCCGGATCGGAGGTGCCATCCCGTGTTTGCGGAGTTTCCGTCGAATCCTGTACGGGCGGGGCGACGGGGACTTCTGTAGTCGGTGGCTCGCCACCACAGGCGGAAAGGCTGGCGATCGGCAGTATTTCGAGGAATGTCAGAACTGATGGCAGGGAGGTCTCATGGTAACCGGCCTTATGACACCGGTGGATCTTATTCCGACTTTACTGGTGGCGAATCACGGTTGTTACCGGAGGGCAATCGGGTCTTGATTTCAGCAGCTCAGCAGGTTGGGGGGGAGGAGCTGGCATAGCCGGTTTACAGGGGCTCTTTTTTATAATTCCACTCATTTCCGCCATTATTCTGTCATTCCGGCAATTCCCAGCTGGCTGCTGGTTCAAAGCAGGCCCGCCGGGAAGTCAGGCGGGTGCTGTCCAGGGCTATCGCATTTGGTTTGAGGGAATCGGTGTCTGCGCAGGGAATCGAGTACAGCTTTCCGGGACGGGCGGACGTGAAGTGGATGCGGAGTCTGAGGGGGAAAAATAGGACAGAATTTTCCCCACGAGTTCCCATAGATTCCCGGATTTTCCCGTTTTGCCTGCTATTTCGCGTTATTTCGTATCTGCGCCACTGCAGTGGGACAAGATTTTTCAAATTCGGTCCCATTGTGTCCCATTCCTGCTTTTCCTGGCGTTTGGGCAGGCCATGCCTCTGCGGCTGTCTGCTGACACCAACCGGGGCGCAGTGAGGTCGGCATAGGCATCAAGCACTATTGATAGAACACATGATCATATTTTATCGAAATCCAAAGGGCTTGGCAAGCGGCAAATGTTATCTGGATTTCCAAATGCGATTGCCCCAGGGTGCTGTCTGCTAACTGTTACATACATAGAAAATATGTAATAGAGAGGGCGCAGGCTTGGCAAGGGGCGAATGACAGCACAATGAGATGTCAGGCTTGAAGACGCGATTGCCCTGGTCGTTACGGGAGTTGAATAGAAATGTTGTAGGGCTGCTTGGAGGGGAGTCTAAACTCGTCCCGTCCATAAGGTGTGGAAGGATAAAATTCACATAGTCTCAAACATCATCAGGACGGTTCTGCCTCGGGGTGATTTAGGGGTTCCGCTTCCCTCCGGAGGGATGCCAGGGTGCGGGGTGTACTTCCGTGGTGGGCAAGGATGCCGATACGAGCAATTTCATCCCCACTCCAGCCCCTGGATCGGGGGAGAATTTGAGGGGCGGGTCTTATGCCGGAACAAGTTTCGTTGGAGCCTATGCCATTGTGATACTATATCGAACGTAGTCACGGGCGCTCTACACCAGTTAATTCCAGGAGACGCAAATGCTGGATTACAAGCCGAATATCGTCCTTTCCAATGAAGAATTTAATGTGGTCGGCACCCGTCCCATACGGCCCGACGGAGCCGAAAAAGTAACCGGCCGGGCGCGGTATGGTGCGGACCAGAACCTGGCCGGTCTGCTGCATGGAAAGATACTGCGCAGCCCCTACTCCCACGCCGTCATTAAGTCCATCGACACCAGCGCGGCCGAGGCCTACCCCGGCGTTCATGCCGTTGTGACCTCAGCTGACTGGCCGGAGACTTCTGGACGCCTCGCAGACTTGGCTGAAGGTGCTATCCAGAACCTTGGCTTCCTCAGCATGAACGTCCTGGCTCGCGGCAAGGCGCTCTACAAGGGCCACGCCATTGCGGCCGTTGCCGCAGCCAATGCGCACGTCGCGGAGCAGGCGCTGGCGCTCATCAAGGTCGACTATGAGGTGCTCACACCGGTCCTCAGTGCCGACGACGCAATGAAGGCCGACGCTCTGGTGGTCCACGAGAAGCTGGCCAGCCTCTCCAACGCGGCCATGCGGCCCGGCGGGTTGCTGAACGACGACGACGACACCAAGGGCAGCAACATCGCCAACCACTTCGAGTTCGGGCTTGGCGACGTTGAAGAAGGATTCAAACAGGCGGACGTGATCGTCGAAAAGGAGACCGAGACCGTTCCGGTGCACCAGGGGTACATCGAGCCCCACGCGGGAACCGCCCAGTGGGGCGTCGACGGCAAGCTGACCATCTGGTCCAGCAGCCAGGGACAGTTCACCGTCCGCGACCACACGGCCCGCTTCATGGGCATTCCCATAGCCGACGTAAAGGCCATCCCGCTGGAAATCGGTGGCGGTTTCGGTGCCAAAACCGTCCTGTACGCCGAGCCGGTGGCGGCCCTGCTCTCCCGCAAGAGCGGGCACCCGGTGAAGGTGCAGATGTCCCGCAAGGAGGTTTTCGAGGCCACTGGCCCAACCTCCGGTACCAAGATAAGCGTGAAGCTGGGTGCAACCAAGGAAGGCAAGCTGGTCGCCGCCGAGTCCACTTTGATTTACGAGGCAGGCGCTTTCCCCGGCTCTCCCGTTTCCCCCGGCGCCCAGTGCATGATGGGCCAGTACGATGTCCCCAACGCCCACCTGGTGGCATATGACGTGGTCATCAACCGGCCCAAGTCCGCAGCTTACCGCGCTCCTGGCGCGCCTGCCTCGGCCTTCTGCATGGAGACCGCCCTCGACGAGTTGGCGGAGAAGCTGGGCATGGACCCGCTGGAGCTACGCCTGCTCAATAGCTCCAAGGAGGGTGTCCGCCGCGTTACCGGGCCGATGACCCCCAAGGTGGGGTACATCGAGACCCTGCAGGCCCTTAAGGATCACCCGCACTACAACACGCCACTGGAGGGCAAGAGCAACGGTCACATCAAGCGCGGCCGGGGCGTCGCCAGCGGATTCTGGGGCAACAACACCGGCCCAGCCAGCGCGCTGGCGGTGGTCAACTCGGACGGTTCGGTCAGCCTGACCGAGGGCTCGCCTGACATCGGGGGCAGCCGCGCCGCGGTCTCGCAGCACATCGCCGAGGTGCTGGGAATCCCGATGGAGGACATCAAGCCCCAGGTTGGCGATACCGACAGCATCGGCTTCACGTCCAACACCGGCGGCAGCAGCGCCACTTTCAAGTCCGGCTGGGCAGCCTACGAGGCAGGCCAGGACGTGAAACGGCAGATGCGTGAGCGGGCCGCCCGTATCTGGGACATACCCGTCGACGACGTGGAATACGAGGACGGGGTGCTGCAGCACAAGTCCGACCAGGAACTGCGACTTACATTCAAGCAGATTGCCGCCCGCGCGGTCGGCACTGGCGGGCCCATCGTTGGCCGGGCCGGCGTCAACCCGCCCGGCGCTGGCCCCTCAATCGCCGTCCACCTGGTGGACGTGGAAGTGGATACCGAGACCGGGAAAGTCGATGTTCTGCGGTATACCGCGGTCCAGGACGCCGGCAAGGCCATACATCCCAGCTACGTGGAGGGCCAGATACAGGGTGGTGTCGTGCAGGGCATCGGCTGGGCTCTGAACGAGGAGTACCGCTTCGACGACCAGGGCGGGATGCTCAACAGCAGCTTCCTCGACTACCGGATGCCCATCAGCCTCGACCTGCCCATGATCGACACGGTTATCGTCGAGATTGCCAACCCAGCCCACCCGTACGGGCTGCGCGGCGTCGGCGAGGTACCTCTCGTGCCGCCTCTGGCCGCCGTCTCCAACGCGGTCTACGACGCCATCGGCGTGCGAATGGACTCGCTGCCAATATCGCCGGACAAGGTACTGGAAGGTCTATGGAGCAAGGACGGGGGCTAATTGAGGCGTACACTGGCGCCCAGACAACGAAGGCGTTACGATGCAGGGGCGGGTGAATTTCCCGCCCCTGTTCATTTGTCGAATGTATTCCAACCTGGGTTAGGAACTCGGATGAGGAGAGGCACTATGCCGGAGGTTTGGCTTCCGCCGCGACTTCAGACCCTGACCGGAGGCCGCCAGCAGGTGGTGGTGGAAGGTGCCACGGTCCGGCAGGTGATCAATAACCTGGAGAAAGAGTATCCGGGTACTCGCGACCTCATCATGGATGTGGAGGAGGACGACCTGCTGCCGGGTCTTGCGGTGGTGGTCGATGGCGAGACCAGCCTGCTGGGTCTCCTGGAGCGTGTGAAGGACACCAGCGAAGTCCACTTCCTTCCTGCCATTGGTGGTGGAAGCTAGCAGAACTGCCCTGAACCGGGGATCATCGTGGCCGTGAACAAACACTCCAATACGCTACCTGCAATCAGACCTGCCAGCCAGCAGGCCCAACGGGAGGTGCGCCGTGACACGCCACTGCGCCGTGCCCGCACCTGCTACGGCCACTTGGCCGGAGTGGCTGGCGTGCGACTGATGGATGAGTTGCTGGCCCGGGGCTGGCTGGAGGAGATACCGGCCGCTCTGGACGCACGCCGCGTTCACTATATTCCCACGCCCGCCGGTACCGTGGCCATCACCGAGCGGGGAGTGGACATGTCCGCCCTCAAGCCCGGTAAATCCCGCGCGTTCTCCTGCCTCGACTGGACCGAACGCCGCCCCCATCTGGGCGGGGCGCTGGGCCGTTCCATTGTTTCCGCGTTGGTCGCATCCGGCTGCATCGAACAGAGAGAAGGCTCTCGGATTGTCGCGCTTGAGTGCGATCTCGTACATGGGCTCGAGGCTTGAACCCCACTCAGACCTGCCTCCCCTTGTTCCTTGGCTTTATTGGCCTCAAAAGTCGCGGCGTCTCAAATTTGGTTCTCGTGCGCTGGCCAAAGTTTGAACGCTGTGGACGGTCCCATGTTTGAACGCTGTGGACGGTCCCATGTTTGAACGCTGTGGACGGTCCCATGTTTGAACGCGGTGGACGCGCCCGTGTTTGAACGCTGTGGACGCTCCCATGGCGTTACGCTAGAATACCGCCTCATAAGAGCGGTCTACGAATTACTTTCACCTTTGCCGATGGGAGGAGCCATATGACCGAGGAACTCACCCCCTCGCAGCGCAAGTGGTATGACTTGGCGGCCAAGCACGCCGACACCTTCGCGGAACGGGCCGCCGAATACGACCTTGAAGGAAAGTTCCCTTTCGAGAACTACGCCGAAATGAAAGAGTCCGGCTACACCGCCATGCCAATACCAGAGGACTGCAACGGTGGCGGCGCCGATCTGCTCGACATCTGCATCGCCCAGAATCGCCTGGCCCAAGGCTGCGGGGCCACTGCCCTTGCTATCAATATGCACTTTGGTCTTCCCTTTGTTATGACCGACCTGATCGCCCTGGGCGATGATGGCCCGAAAGAAATGCTCACAAAGGTGTCCGACGAAAACCTCATAGTCTTCGGCGCCATAACTGATCCGAATGTAGACAGCTACAAGGGAATCACCGGCCTTGGCTATACCACCGTGAAGGCGGAGAAGGTTGACGGAGGCTTTCGGATCAACGGACGGAAGGGGTTTGGAACGAACAGCCCCATCGGGGACCTGTTCGGGAGCACCGCGGTGTATGACGATCCCGACGAGGGCGAGGTCGGCCTGATATTCGTGCTCCCGTCGGACACCGAGGGGCTGGTTTGCCTCAACGATTGGGACACCATGGGTATGCGGGGCAGCCAGAGCCATAGCTGGCGGCTTGAGAACGTATTTGTGGAAGAGGATCATGTTTTCAAGCACAACCTCTGGGAGTGGGACCGGTTCGCCCGGGGTCTGTGGGCGTGGCACGGCGGAACCTTCGGCGGCGTTTACCTGGGGATTGCCAAGGCAGCCCGGGATTTCGCCATCAACCAGACCCGCGATCGCACTCGCTTACCATTCAAGCACCCTGAAAGCTACTACCCAGGTCACCAGTTCTTGGCCGCCGAAATGGACATCGCTCTGCACGCGGGTTGGACGTGGCAGAAGAGCATGGCTGAGAGGCTGATAGACATAAACAACCGCGACGACGGCACCGTCGTTGAGGCCGTGGCAATGCAGTATTTCTGCATGAGGTCGGCGGTGGACGTGGTGGGCAAGGCGGTCGATATGATGGGGGGTGCGGCGCTGGCCCGCAGGTTGCCCCTGGAGCGCTACTACCGCGACGTGAGGGCGGGTCCCATCCACCCCATCGGCGGATTCGATGCCCTGGAGCTTATCGGCAAACACGCCTTCGGCCTGCCGCGGGATATCGAACCGCGCTACGTGTGATTCTGTAGTCTTTTCTCTTCGTCGGGAGCGGTCTTTAGGCCGCTCCCGTTTTTGTGACGGGATTTCAACGCTGCTTGCCGGCAGTCACACCGCACAGGTTTGATTGCCGTGCCTGTCAGTGCTACGCTCATGGCGCTGCTTTCAGATAAGAATTTCTTGGAGGACTTCGACCGATGTCAGGCTACATGATCGGCAACATCACCATCACTAATCCCGAGGCCTTTGCCGAGTACGGCAAGTTGGTGCCCGAAACGGTCGCCCAGTTTGGCGGGACCTATGTAGTCCGTGGCGGCACGCCGGAAAAAATTGAAGGCGACTACGAACCCGTTCGCATTGTCGTCCTGCAATTTGAGAGCGTGGAAAAGGCCAAGGAATGGTACAACTCTGATATATACGCACCGCTCAAGCAGATGCGCATGAAGGCCTCCACTGGTGACCTTTACTTCGTAGAGGGTGTCTAGACGCAAGGGGAGTCTTGACGAAGGCTGGCAAATGATCTGTCTATGGCTACGGAAGTACTAACAAAAGAAGCCGAGACTGTTTCCGCCTCCTTGAACATTGGGGGTATGACCTGTGCCGCCTGCGTTTATCACGTGGAGAGGGCGCTCAGCGGCGTCAACGGTGTAGCTAATGCGACCGTAAACCTTGGGGTGGAAAAGGCCACGGTGAAGTATTCGCCCGAGCTTACGGGCTTGGACGAACTGCGCCGTGCCGTGGAGGAGGCAGGCTATAGCGTGGAGTCCGTCGGAGACCGGGAACGGGAGCTGGAACGGCTGTCAAAGGTTCGAGAAACGCGGGCTCTGCGAAATCGCCTAGCCTTTGCCGCCACTGGGGCGGTACTGCTGTTCCTGGGGGCATTTGGCGGCTTTCCCTGGGTCTCAGGCTGGATGGATATGACCTTTTATCCATTTCTGCTCTGGGCCTTGGCTACACCCGTGCTCTTCTGGGCCGGAGCTCCCTTTTACCGATCGGGCCTGTTGGCACTGCGACACGGTTCGGCCAATATGCACACCCTTATTGCCCTGGGCACGGCCACTGCCTATGGGTATAGCGCCACAATGGTGCTGCTGGAGGCATTTGCGCCGTCAGTGCTAGTGAACGCAGGTATTGACGGCAAAGTGTTCTTCGAGACTTCCGCTGTAATCATAACCCTCGTCCTCTTGGGCCGGTACCTTGAGGCCAGGGCTCGCGGCCAGACTTCTGAGGCCATACGGCGGCTGATCGAACTGCGGCCAACCACGGCGAGGGTCGTACGCGAGGACGGGGAGGTTGAGGTTCCAGTAGGCCAGGTTGTTGTCGGAGATCTGCTGTTGGTGCGGCCCGGTGAATACATCCCGGTAGACGGAGAAGTTACGAACGGGTATTCCTCGGTCAACGAGTCGATGCTCACTGGCGAGAGCATGCCCGTAGAGAAATCTCCAGGAGACCGGTTGTACGGTGCCACACTTAACGAGCAGGGAGCTCTCTTCTGCCGCGCCACCAGGGTCGGGGAGGACACTGCGTTGGCACAGATAATCTGGCTGGTTCAGGAAGCCCAGGCCACACGGGCACCCATTCAGAAGTTGGCAGACAAGGTTTCTGCATACTTTGTGCCGTTCGTTGTAGCCGTAGCTGTTGCAACATTCGTGCTTTGGCTGCTGATCGGTCCAGCCCCAGCGCTGACCTATGCCATCCTTGTGTTCGTGGCGGTGCTGATCATTGCCTGCCCATGCGCCCTGGGGCTTGCGACGCCGACGGCCCTCATTGTGGGCATTGGCAGGGGTGCCGAGCAGGGTGTGCTGGTTAAGCAAGCAGAAGCCCTCGAAACTGCACATAGGGTCGACACGGTGATCCTGGACAAGACAGGAACCCTTACGACCGGTAAGCCTGTAGTAACTGGCTTGACCGCAATCGGCATGGAGGAGGATGAGCTGCTGGCGCTGGCGGCTTCTGCCGAACGGGGTTCCGAGCATCCGCTGGCGGAAGCAATCGTCGCTGAGGCTCAGGCCAGAGGCCTTGTGCTTGGGACAATTTCTGGCTTGAGAAACATCCCCGGCCGAGGAATCGAAGCCCAGGTCGAGGGTGAATCAGTCCTCCTCGGCAACCGGTTGCTGATGGAGGAGAGCGAAGTCTCGCTCAATGGATTCTCGGAAGCATCTGAATCGATGGCCCAGCAGGGCTTGACGACAATGTTTCTTGCGACCGGCGGCCAAGCCAGGGGAGTTATCGCGGTTGCCGACACGCTGAAGCCGGAAGCAAGGGAGGGCGTGGCCCGGTTGCAGGAAATGGGGCTTTCAGTAGTAATGCTCACCGGCGACAACGCCTCCACCGCCTACGGCATCGCCCAGCAGCTTGGCATCGATAGGTTAGAGGCCGAGGTGCTGCCGCAGGACAAGGCTGAAATCGTGCGCAATCTGCAACGTGAGGGCCGCGTGGTTGCCATGGTTGGCGATGGAATCAACGACTCGCCGGCCTTGGCCCAGGCAAATGTGGGGATGGCCATTGGCGGGGGCGCCGATATTGCCGCTGAATCTGCCGACATCACGTTGATGCGCGGAGATGTGAGGGGTGTTGCTGCTGCCATCGCCCTCAGTCGCCAGACCATCCGGACCATCAAGCAAAACCTTTTTTGGGCTTTCTTTTATAACGTGTTGTTGATACCAGTGGCAGCAGGGGCGCTGTACCCCCTATTCCTGGCTGTAGGAGGAGTTCCAGGGTCGCTCGAATTCTTCTTCGGGACACAGGGATTTCTGAACCCGGTGTTGGCGGCTCTGGCCATGGCTTTCAGTTCAGTAACAGTAATCAGTAATTCCCTAAGGCTGCGCGGGTCTTCAATGCGGGCCCAGTTGACCTAGAGAGGTGTATGAATGGTCACAGCTATAGACCCGGTGTGCCTGATGGAAGTAGACACGGACAATCCACCAGGCGGTCAGAGTGAATATCAAGGGACGCAATACTACTTCTGTGGACGCGGCTGCAAGGTGGCCTTCGATAGAGACCCGGGGCATGTGCTCTCGGGCGAGGGCGTGGTGCCCGTGGAGCACGGCGACAGCCACAGACAGGCGGAACAAAAGAAGCCAAGAGGGATCCTGGGGTTCTTTCGGGGCCTCTTCGGCGGGAAGTCACTGTCCGATTGATGAGTCAGCCCCGAGTGATGGGCAGGTTCTGCCCGTAACCTCATCGACAACGCCAAGAGGGTAAAGATACCCCTGCCCTGAAATTGAGGTGTGAGGGACTACCGTTCGGATCTACCGTTTGGTGTTTCCTAGGCCGCCTTCCCACAACAACGCTTGTACTTACGGCCGCTCCCGCAAGGACAGGCCGCATTACGTCCTACCTTGGCGCCTCCTGCCGGCTGTGCGTCGCGGTTGGGGCCGCTCACGGCCCGCATGGGACTTCCTGCAAGCTTGTTTCGTCGAGAAGTGGCACCGTTGCCCATCTGGGACTGGTCCACCGCAACATGAAACAGAGTGCGCACCACGTCCCGTTGGATGCGATTCTGCAGGTCGAGGAACATCTTTTGGCCCTCGCTACGATACATGACCAGCGGGTCCCGCTGGCCGTACGCGTGCAGACCGATGCCGGTACGCAGGTTCTCCATGGCCGTCAGATGCTGGATCCAGTGGGAGTCGATCGCCCGCATCAACAGGAACCGCTCGGTGAGCCGCATCTGATCCGACCCTACAGCTTCCTCCCGCTGGACATAGATTGACTCGGCATGGGCCGAAAGAATACCGTGAATCTGGTCAAGGCTGCACTGATATACTTTTCCCTCGTCGTCCAGTTCTTGAGGCACGGGGCCGATCTGCCCCAGTTCGTCAATCAGCCCCTCGGCGTTCCAGTCGTCCGCATGCCGACCTGGAAGGTATTGGGCGACCAGGCGAGCGTATTCTTGGCGTAGCATATTCAGTGTTTTTTGTCGCAGATCGCCATCGCCAAGGGCTTGGTGACGGTCAGCGTAGATCACCTCGCGCTGTTTGTTGAGCACGTCGTCGAATTCCAGCAGGTGTTTGCGTATATCGAAGTGATAGCCTTCGACCTTGACCTGCGCGCCGCTGATCGACTTGGTGACCAGCTTGTTCTCCACTGGCGTGTTCTCTTCCAGTCCAGTCCAGCCCATTACGGTCTTGATGCGATCGCCGCCGAATCGCTGCATGAGCTCGTCTTCCAATGACACGTAGAACTGCGAGCAGCCGGGGTCTCCTTGCCTTCCGGCGCGGCCCCTGAGCTGGTTGTCGATGCGCCTGGCGTCGTGATGCTCGGTCCCGATCACATAGAGTCCGCCGAGCTCCACTACTTTCTCGTGTTCCCCCTCCCAGTCGTCGCGGGCAGTATCGGCCCCGCCCAGAACTATGTCTGTCCCTCGGCCAGCCATATTGGTGGATACGGTCACTGCGCCCAGTCGGCCGGCCTGGGCAATGATGCTGGCTTCCCCTTCGTGGTTCTTGGCGTTCAGCACCTGGTGGCGCACGCCACGCTTGCGAAGCCGCTCGCTGAGAAACTCCGAGTCCTCGATCGAAGTGGTGCCTATCAGCAGAGGCTGCTGGCTCTCGTGCAGTTCGATTATCTTGTCCGTTACCGCCTGCCACTTACCATCATTGGTCTGATAAACGAGATCGGAATGGTCCTTGCGTTGCATCGGCTGGTTGGTGGGGATTTCCACCACCTCCAACCCATAGATACGAAAGAACTCATCAGCCTCGGTGACAGCGGTACCGGTCATACCAGCCAGCTTTCCATACATTCTGAAGTAATTCTGTAGCGTTACGGTGGCGTAGGTAATGCTCTCCCGCTGGATCTTGAGCCCCTCCTTGGCCTCGACCGCCTGGTGCAGACCGTCGGACCAGCGACGCCCCGGCTGGAGCCGGCCTGTGAACTCGTCTACGATTACTACCTCGCCATCCCGCACGACATAATCCTTGTCCCGTTGTTTCATCACGTGGGCAGTGAGGGCGTTTTCCATATAGTGAACCAGGTGGAAATTTTCCGGGTCATACAGGTTGGAGGTGTTGGTCCATTGCTCCATTTTCGCGATGCCGTCCTGGGTCAGCGAAATAGCTCGGGAGCGGTCATCAATCGTGTAATCGTCCTCTGAAACAAGGCGCGGCACCAACCTGGCGAAGTTCTGGTATAGCTGGACCGGCTCCTCAGCCGGCCCGCTGATGATCAGGGGCGTACGGGCTTCGTCAATTAGTATGTTGTCGACCTCGTCGACGATCGCGTAGTGCAACTCCCGCTGTACCCGCCCTTCCGCCGACTGGGCCATATTGTCGCGCAGGTAATCGAAGCCAAACTCATTGTTGGTTCCATAGGTAATGTCTGCCAGGTATGCTTCCTCTCGAGACACGGGGCGCAGTTCGGGCAGTTTGCCCCCCGTCTCAATGGGATCATAGACGAACGCCGCGTCGTGCTGCAGGCAACTGACGGTGAGTCCCAGGGCGTGGTATACCGGCCCCATCCAGACCGAGTCTCGCCGTGCCAAGTAGTCGTTGACCGTCACCACGTGAACGCCCCGGCCGGTCAGAGCATTGGCGTAGACCGGAAGTGTCGCAACCAGTGTTTTCCCTTCACCGGTCTTCATCTCGGCGATCTTGCCTTGGTGAAGGGCTGCGCCTCCTATTATTTGGACATCATAAGGCCGCTGACCCAGGTTCCTGCTGGCGGACTCGCGAACTGCGGCGAATGCTTCCGGCAGCAGGTCCTCCAGGTCTTCCCGTCTTTCCATGCGTTGGCGGAATTCGTCCGTCTTGGATCGAAGTTGTTCATCTGTAAGCCGATGGAACTCCGATTCCAGGGCGTTCACCCGGACCTTGACCGAACTCAGCCGTTTTAGAGCTTTCTCGTTGGGGTCGCCTAGAATTTTCTGAAGTACAGTAACCATGAACCATAATCCTGAAAAAGAGTTTCCGGGTGGGGTTCTGACCCGCCCGGAAAAATTGGGCGGCGCTACGCCCCTAATTTATCATTTCCCTCGCAAGAGGGGAAATTATGTATTGCCGGCCGCTGCGGGATGGGCGGCCCCCCGCATATCCGCCAAGCTGGAAATGCTGTTTTCTGCCACGTAATCCCGTAGTCCATTCAGGATGCGCCACGGCGCTCCCAAGCTGATAAGGTTGGCACTGCCTATCTGCACGGCGGAGGCACCAGCCAGAATGTATTCCAGGGCGTGCTGTGCTTCGAAGATGCCACCCACCCCGATGATTGGAACATCTACCGCTTGGGCCGTCTGGTATACCAAGGCCAAGGACACCGGCCGCAGTCCCATACCCGATAGGCCACCGGTGATGTTGCCCAGCACCGGACGCCGGCTTGCAAGGTCAATCCTTAAGGCGGGCAGTGTGTTGCATAAGGTTAAGGCGTCCGCTCCTCCGTGCACCGCTGCCCGGGCGATTTCTGTGATGTCCGGAACGTTGGGCGAGAGTTTCGCCAGCACAGGGAGATCTGCATTGGCCTTGACGGCCGCGACCGCGTCGTGGGTGAGAGCGGGGCTGTAGCTGAACATCGCCCCATTCTCGATGTTGGGGCAGCTCAAATTTAATTCCAAGGCGCTGATACCCACCGCTTCCCGGGTCATTGCGGCCATCTCGCCAAACTCACCCACACTGTGAGCGGCGAAGCTGAACAGAACCGTTGCGTCCCACTCAGCCCAATTTGGGGTCCATTCCCATACCGCGGTCTCGATGCCGGGATTAATGAGGCCTATGGCGTTGAGAAACAGGTGGTCTCCCGATTCCCACCCTTCCCGGTAGGACTCCGGGTACCAGCGAGGCTCCGGGTTGCCCTCTCGCGGCCATCGCGTAATGGTCTTGGGGATTACTGCCCCCAACTCTTCCAGGGGGTAGTTTCCGATTAAGCCGCGGCCATAACCATCGTACCCCAGGGTGCCTGAGGCGATCATAACCGGATTGTTCAGGCGGAGTCCTGTGGGATGGCGAGGGGCCAATTCAACCGAAAGGTCCATGGTCTCGGTCTCAGACAGATTTGTCACGTGGTAACCCCTCACTGCTCGAATGTCCGGGGGCTCAGACCAGGGAGAAAGCAGTCGCCACGTGACAAACTCACTCCCTGATCTGTTCATCGCCTCTTGGGGTAGATTACTCCTGCGGAGGTTCGGCTGCTGTTTCCTCGGCCAAACCGATGGGCGGCTCGCTGCCCTCGGTGGAGACTTCAGAGGCTTCCTCTTCGTCTTCATCGTCATCTTCGAGGTCGTCGTCGAGGTCGTCTTCACCTTCGGTGGCGTAGCTTCGGGCTGCCTGTGCGAGCCGATCGAAGTCATCGTCAGTACCGAGGAGGGCAATTTCCTCTGCCTTATCCTCTTCGGGCACACTTGGACCGCGGAGCCAAGTACCGGGAGCCATTGCCCCCATATCCAGCGCAGGCTGCGGGCGAAGTAGATCTTCCATCCCTGGAATTTCCACCTGCGCCGGGATAAGGCGCCCGATGATGACGTTTTCCTTTAGACCAAGCAGGTGATCCTGCTGACCCTTTACCGCGGCTTCGGTAAGCACCCGCGTTGTCTCTTGGAAGGAAGCGGCGGACAGGAAGCTGTCGGTCCGAAGCGATGCGCGGGTAATACCCAGAAGAACCTGCTCGGCCGTGGCCGGCTCGCCGCCCTCCGCCAGTACCTTGGCCACCTGCTCCTGGAAGGCGAACTTGTCGGCAACCTCACCTGGGATGAGCTCAGTGTCGCCGGGTTCGGTAACCTGCACCCGACGCAGCATTTGCCGCAGGATGATTTCAATGTGTTTGTCGTGAATAGTTACGCCCTGCGACTGATACACCGCTTGCACCTGGTCGACGATATAGGATTGCAGGGCCTCCTTGCCACGGATGCGCAGAATGTCGTGAGGGTTCAGCGGACCGGAGGTCAGCGGATCTCCGGCATTGATCTTGTCAGCGTCGCGAACCATCAGGTAAGCGGAGGCCGGGATAACGTGTTCTCGAATTTCCGCATCTTCCCAGATCACCGTGACGAATTCGTCAGACAACTCGACCCGGCCGCCCACTGTGGCCTCTACGGCGGCGCCGTCTGAGATCACTGCAAGTCCGCCTTCAGATACCTCCACTCGTCCCCCTGTGGTAGCTGTCGGGACCTGGATCGTTTCGTCAGAATTAATGCTCTCGGGCAGGGACGCCAATACCATGCCCTCGGTTACCTCCTCGCCATCGTCCACCAGCACATCTGCACCCGCGGGCAAGACGTATTGTTCGATGACGGGTACGTTGGCCAGGATGTCTCCCGCCTCGACCATGTCCCCATCGATCACAAGTACCCGGGCGCCCTCAGGCAGCGGGAACTCCTCCCTGACTTCTTCCCGGAAGACAACACGAAGGACATTGTTTTCTTCGTCCGCTTCCAACTCCACCTCGCCGTCAATGTCGGAAAGGATTGCGGCGTTCTTGGGCACGCGAGCCTCGAAGATTTCCTCCACCTGTGGCAGGCCGCCGGTGATATCGAGGTTCTGCGCTTCCACGTCCTGGCGGATTACGTCCGCCTCCCTCTGCAGGTCGTAGCTGTGCCGGTTCGAACTGCCGAGGATCCGGTTGAGCTCGTGTGCCACTCGGAAGTGGTCCTCATCGGTGCTCCCGGCAACCACCACCCGGTTGACCGCCTCCTCCAGCTCCTCGGCCTCGCTGGACCGGCGCAGATCGTCCAATATGCGTTCGATTACCACCAGCAGCCTTCCCTGAAGACGGGCGTCGGCGCCGGGGATTTCCTTGATCATTCGCGTGATTTCGTCAACGACCTTTTGCAGTTCCGGTACGACTGAGATTGCGTCCTCACGCACCCGCGAGGCCGCCTCCTGCAACTCAACCGCAGGAGTCTGCCGGACGTTCTCGAGAATCAGGTCTATCTGGTTCGGCAACTCGCTGGCCATTTCGCGCAGACGATTCATGGTGTCCCTACGCTGATCGCGCCTCTGGCCACCCGGACTCAACTGGGAGTCAATTCCGGCATTTAGGATATCCACGTCCCGTCGGATCTGAGAGACCAGATCCCGCGCTTGCGAGAGGGATCTGATTTCACCGATTCGGCTGAGGTCGTCACGGATCCAGTTGATCTGGCCGCGCTGGTTCCGGGCTTCGTTGGTCTGTTCCAGGTACCCCAATGCCTCAGTCATCCTGGTGGCGATGGTCTGCCTGTCGCTCGATACGTTGAGGCTGAGTTCCTCCTTGTCCTCCCAAATCTTGCCCACAAGCGGCATATCCCGCCGGAACTGTGCCAGCTGCTCGCGGATCTCCACCGGGACCGCCTGCAGTTCCCTGGCACGGGTCAAAACGGCCTCATCCAATTCACTGTTGCGGCGGCGAACACCACCGGTGTGGAAGACACGCATCGTGAGCTGGGTTCCGGGTTCGCCGATGCTTTGCGCAGCAATGATGCCAACCGCCTGCCCCTCCTGTACTGGCATATCGGTGGCCGCCAGATCGCCGTAGCACATCCGGCAGACGCCCCTCGTGGCCTCGCACGTCAGAGGAGATCGGATCGGAATCTCCGTGATGCCCGCTATTACCAGTTGGTTGGCCTTATCGAGAGTGATGGTCTCGTTGCGATTGATCAGGATTTCCCCGGTCTCCGGGTGTGCCAGCGTGGTTGCAGCCAACCGTCCGGCGACCCGGTACTGCAGCGTGATGTTGCTGTGAGGAGCCGGACGTTGAGGCGCCCAGCCGTCCAGGGTTCCGCAGTCCTCGCCCTGCACGATTACTTCTTGGGCGACGTCGATCAGCCTGCGCGTGAGGTACCCGCTGCTTGCCGTGTTAAGCGCCGTGTCCGTCAGTCCCTTGCGAGCACCGTGGGTGGACAGGAAGTATTCCAGTGCCGTCAACCCCTCGCGGAAGTTCGATTTGACCGGTAGTTCTATGACGTCAGTACTGCCGGCCCGCCGTACAAGGCCACGCATTCCGGCCATCTGGTTGATCTGCGAGATGTTGCCCTTCGTGCCCGAGAGCGCCATGATTCCGATGCCGCCATAGTTGGTCAGGTCACTGCCGACCAGGTCGGCGGTCTCGAAGGAAGCCTGGTTCCAAGCGTCAACGATCTTGGCGTGCCGCTCCTCTTCCGAAATCAGGCCGACCTCGTATTCGGTCTTGTACTGGTCCACCCGCTCCTCGGTCTCGGCCATTACCAGGGCCTTTTCCGGCGAAACCTGGATGTCGTTAATGGCGATGGTGATTCCGGAGGCCGTGGCGTATCGGAACCCCAGGTCCTTAATCCGGTCCAGCACCTCTGCTGTTTCGTCGTTGGTCAGCAGCCGGTACAAGTTGGCCGTCAGCGCATTGAGCGCGGCACGGTCGATGAGCTTGTTCTGGACCCGAACGGCTTCGGGCAGGCTTTCATCGAACACGAACTTGTCGGGCAGAATAGAGTTGAACTCCAGACGGCCCATCGTGGTCGAGTAGTACCCGCCTCGGTTTTCGCCTCCACGGATGCGCCTCACGTAGATGGGAGCACGAAGATCGATCTCGCCGGCCTCGTATGCGTCCCGAGCCTCGGAAATGTCTTGGAACTGGCGTCCAACGCCAGTTACGTCCGGCCGCTTTTCAGGAGTGTCCGTATCCGTCAGGTAATAGCAGCCCATCACCATGTCCAGGGTGGGCGCCACCAGCGGGTCGCCAGAAGCCGGTGAAAGCATGTTGTGAGTGCTGAGCATCGCCTCTTGGGCCTCCAGCACCGCCATCCGGGAAAGTGGAACGTGTACGGCCATCTGGTCGCCGTCAAAGTCGGCGTTGAAGGCGGAACATACCAATGGGTGGATCTGGATGGCGTGCCCGTCAATCAGCACAGGCATGAATGCCTGAATACCAAGGCGGTGCAGGGTGGGTGCGCGGTTCAGCAGTACCGGGCGGTTTTTGATCACGTCCTCAAGGATGTCCCAAACCTCGCCTCGAGCACGCTCAACCATTCGCTTGGCGTTCTTGATGTTGGGAGCAATCCCCAGCATCACCAGGCGGTGCATGACGAAGGGCTTGAAAAGCTCCAGCGCCATCCGCCGGGGCAACCCGCACTCGTTCATCTTAAGCTCGGGTCCAACGACGATGACGGAGCGTCCGCTGTAGTCAACACGCTTGCCCAGCAGGTTCTGGCGGAATCGCCCCTGCTTCCCGCGCAGCAAGTCCGAGAGACTCTTCAGCTTGTGGTTATGGCTGCCTTGAATGGGACGTCCCCTCCGACCGTTGTCGATCAGGGCGTCGACCGCCTCCTGCAGCATTCGCTTTTCGTTGCGAATGATGATTTCGGGTGCGCCCAGAGTCATGAGCCTCTTGAGACGGTTGTTGCGGTTAATTACGCGGCGGTACAGATCGTTCAGGTCGCTGGTGGCGAACCGGCCGCCGTCAAGCTGAACCATGGGGCGCAGTTCAGGAGGAAGGACCGGCATTACCGTGAGGATCATGTCCTCAACGCGAGTGCAGTCTCCGGAGCTGCCATCCGAGCGGCTGCCGCTCTGCCGGAAGGCCTCGACCACACGGAGCCTCTTGATCGCCTTCTGGCGTCGCTGCCCGGAAGTCGACTGCATGTCGTTGATCAACTGGTCCCGCAGCACCTCCAGGTTCACGGCGCGCAGGATGGCCAAGATCGCCTCGGCACCCATGGCGGCCTCGAATACTCCGGGGTACCGGTCCTTGAGTTCCCGATGCCGCGACTCGGCCAGCAGTTTCATCTTCTGCAGGTCGTTCAGCTCGTCCAGGGTCACCTTCAGTTGAGCTGAAAGGTCTCCCTGTTCGGTGGCCAGTTGGTTGTTGATGGCGTCAATCTGCCGTTGCAGTTCCAGAAGCTCGGCGATCGGCTCGCCGCCCTCGGGAGCAAACTCGGTGGCGGGGTTGCTGGTTTCCGGGGTAACACCCCCGGTGTAGCCCAGAATCAGCCGGTTTAGCTCCTCCAGTTCGTCGGCTGCGTTGTTTCGGCGCCTTTCGACTTCCAGTTCGTGCTTCAGCTGCTCGGCCTCGATGGTCTCCCGGCGGGCGTCTTCGTCCACCGAGATTACGATGTGCTGGGCAAAGTAGAGCACTCGCTCCAGGTTACGTGGTGACAGGTCCAGTAGCAGACCCAGCCTGCTGGGGTTGGTCTTGCTGAACCAGATGTGAGCCACTGGCGCTGCCAGGCGGATGTGTCCCATCCGTTCCCGACGCACCTTGGCCCGGGTCACCTCGACTCCGCAGCGGTCACATACTACGCCCCGGTAACGGATGCGCTTGTATTTCCCGCAGAAGCACTCCCAGTCCTTGGTGGGACCGAAAAGCCGCTCGCAGAACAGGCCATCCTTCTCCGGGCGAAGGGTGCGGTAGTTGATGGTCTCCGGCTTGGTGACCTCGCCGTGAGACCAGCTAAGGATCTGCTCCGGCGATGCAATGGAGATTCGTATGGCGTTGAAATCTGTCGCCGTGGTCTCCGCTCTGTCTGCCATTCTGACCATTTTTAAATCGTCTCCAGTGGGAATAGCTCCGTGTTTCCGTCGATGGCCCGTCCGAAGTTCTGGCCCAACTCAGGCGCAAAGTCCTGCGTGCTTACGGGGCGGTTATCCTCGCTGAGCAATTGCACCCTGAGTCCCAGGCTCTGCAATTCCTTCATCAAGACGTTGAACGATTCCGGCACGCCGGGCTGTCCGATGGGTTCCCCTTTGACGACCGCCTCGTAAGTCTTGACACGGCCGGCCACGTCATCGGACTTGACAGTTAGCACCTCCTGGAGGTTGTACGCGGCGCTGTAGGCCTCCAGTGCCCACACTTCCATTTCGCCAAAGCGCTGGCCGCCGAACTGGGCCTTTCCGCCCAGTGGCTGCTGGGTGATCATCGAGTACGGTCCGGTGGAGCGGGCGTGAATCTTGTCTTCAACCAGGTGAATGAGCTTGAGAATGTATATGTTGCCCACAGTCACCAGTTGGTCGAAATCCTCTCCCGTGCGACCGTCGAATAGCTGGAACTTACCAAAAGTCGGTGGTGCAATTAGCCGCTCCCGGTGAACCTTCAATGCCTCCTGGTGCATCTGGTAAGTGTCCATGCCGGTGGTGTCCCGCCCTGCCTCGTTCTCCAGCCATAGGCGCAGGCAGGCCTCGCGGGCGAGGCCCAGCTTGGATTCGTCGAAAATCTCGTACGGGTCGCAGCCCCGTTCCTCCAGCCACTTGTTTACGATCTCCGGATCATCGGGGCGGTGGTGGCCGTTGCCGTATTCGTTGCCGTTTTCGTGACCATTCCCGTTCTTGGATGCCGCCGCTTGCTGCTTAAACCAGATCCGCGCCAAGGAGTCCTCAATGGCCTCGTCCGTGGCTCCGTCGAACACCGGCGTCTTGGCTTGGAAGCCCAACTGGT
This sequence comes from Dehalococcoidia bacterium, assembly GCA_965262865.1. Classification (GTDB taxonomy): domain Bacteria; phylum Chloroflexota; class Dehalococcoidia; order Lucifugimonadales; family UBA3495; genus VXOI01. The sequence goes on along the minus strand of OZ253565.1, from coordinate 727,591 downwards.
CTGCGGCCATTCCCAGGTGAGTTTCCAGCACCTGCCCGAGGTTCATGCGAGAGGGTACGCCGATGGGATTCAGGATAATGTCTACAGGCGTGCCGTTCTCCAAGTAAGGCATGTCCTCTTCCGGCAGAATGCGGGCTACCACACCCTTGTTGCCGTGGCGTCCCGCCATCTTGTCGCCTACCGAAATCTTCCGGGTCTGAGCAATCCAGACACGGACTGCCTCCTTGACTCCGGGGTTGAGGTCGTCCTTGTTTTCCCGGCTCAGCACCTTGACGTCGATAACCTTCCCGCGCTCCCCATGTGGCACGCGCAGGGAGGTGTCTTTAACGTCACGGGACTTCTCCCCGAAGATTGCTCGGAGCAGCTTTTCCTCGGCAGTCAACTCCGTCTCGCCCTTGGGCGTAACCTTTCCGACCAGGATGTCGCCGGGAGTGACATCCGCGCCCACCCGGATGATCCCCCGTTCGTCCAGGTCCCGCAGGCTGGCTTCACCAACGTTGGGGATGTCCCGGGTGATCTCCTCGGGGCCCAGTTTGGTCTCGCGGGCCTCCATCTCGTGTCGCTCAATGTGGATGGAGGTGAAAAAGTCGTCGCGATACAACCGCTCGCTTACGATGATCGCGTCCTCATAGTTGTATCCCTCCCACGACATGAACGCTACCAGCACGTTCTGGCCCAGAGCCAGCTCACCATTCTCCGTCGACGAGCTGTCTGCCAGTACCGTTCCGGCCTGTACCACGTCCCCACGAGTCGCGATTGGGCGCTGGTCGAAGCAGGTGCCCTGGTTGGTGCGGGAGAACTTGATAAGTTGGTGGACGTGTTCCACCCCGTCCACGTCGGTGACCGTGATCTCGCGCCCGGTCACCGACGTCACCACGCCGTTCACGCGGGACGTTACCAGTTGACCGCTATCACGGGCCACCCGTTCCTCGATGCCAGTGCCCACGATGGGCGACTGGGGCCGAAGCAGAGGCACGGCCTGGCGCTGCATGTTGGAACCCATCAGCGCACGGTTGGCGTCATCGTGCTCAAGGAAGGGAATCAGCGCCGCGGACACGCTCATGATCTGCATCGGAGAGACGTCCATCAGGTGCGCTTCGCTGGGCGAACCCTGAGTGTACTGGTCACCCACACGAATCTCGATGCGGTCTTCGACAAACTGGTTCAAACTGTCCATCTTGGCGTTGGCCTGGGCTATCCGGAATTCCTCTTCCTTGTCGGCGGAGAGCCAGACGATGGAATCCTCGGGTTTGGTGCCCGACGCCTCCACAACGAAGGGACGCACCTTGACCATTGTCCCTTCCGGCAGACGCCTGATCGCTGCTATACGATTGGCGCCAATGGCCACGCCCTCGTTCACGATTACGTGCCCGTTCTCTGGATTGACGATTGATTGCGCTACCGTCCGGCCTCGCAGGTCTGGTGAGGCTTTGGACAGCTCGTGGCAGACCAAACGGTAAGGCGACTCAATGAAACCGAACTCGTTCACCCGGGCATAGGAAGCCAGAGAGCTTAGCAGTCCGATGTTGGGGCCTTCGGGAGTCTCGATGGGGCAGATGCGTCCATAGTGCGAGAAATGCACGTCGCGTACGTCGAAGCCTGCGCGCTCCCTGGAGAGACCGCCGGGACCGAGCGCCGATAGTCGCCGTTTGTGGGTCAACTCGGCCAGCGGGTTGGTTTGGTCCATAAACTGCGACAGCTGCGAACCGCCGAAGAACTCCCGCACTGCCGCGACAACGGGCCGGATGTTGACCAGCCCCTGGGGCGCCGCAGTCTCCGGATCCACCAGCGTCATCTTTTCCTTGACCATGCGCTCCATGCGGAGAAGGCCAACGCGAACCTGGTTTTGCACCAGCTCGCCCACCGCCCGCACGCGGCGGTTGCCCAAGTGGTCAATGTCGTCTACCTGGCCCTCGCCCTGGTTGATCACGATCATCATTCGGATAACGGAGATGATGTCATCCCGGGTAAGTGTCATCGGCCCGGCACCGTCCCCTAAAGCCAGGCGCCGGTTGAACTTGTAACGCCCCACTCGTCCGAGATCATACCGCCTGGGTTCGAAGAACAGGTTGTTGATCAAGTTCCGGGAATTCTCAAGGCTGGGCGGCTCGCCGGGCCGGAGCCGGCGATAGAACTCGATCTGCGCCCCGGCAATACGCTGGGCTGCTTCCTTGTCAAATTCCTCACCTTCGTGCAGCCAGCCCCACAGTGAGCGGAGGTCCTCCTCCCTGAAGGAGACGCCGGCAGGGTCTGCGGCCGGGTCGCTTCGCAGGGTGGCCTGCATATAGCGGTGAGTTTCGTCGGTGTCCACGTTGTCGAACAGGGCCGTGATCTGGTCGTCGTAAGCTACGCCGAGAGCACGGAGGAAGGTGCTGGCAGAGACCTTGCGCTTCCGGTCGACCTTGACCGAGAGCACGTCCTTGTTGCTGGTCTCGAACTCCAGCCACGCACCCCGCGAGGGGATGAGTTTGGCCATGCACAGCCCGCGGTTGCTGCTGGGGCTGCGTTCGGTGACAAAATAAATACCGGGCGAGCGAACCAGCTGGCTCACCACCACGCGCTCAGCGCCGTTGATGATGAACGTGCCGTTCTCGGTCATCATGGGGAAATCCCCCATGAATATTTCCTGCTCCTTGATCTCGCCCGTTTCCTTCATTACGAGGCGAGTCCTTACGTAGAGAGGCTGAGAGAAGGTTATCTCCCTCTCCTTGCACTCTTGGGGTGAATATTTGGCAGGACGGAATTCGTGTTCTTGGAAGTGAAGCTCATATTTCTTGCTGGTGTAGTCCAAAATGGGCGAAACTTCGCGGAAGACGTCTTCCAACCCCTGCTCATTGAACCAATCATAGGACTGAATTTGGCTTTGGATTAGGTTGGGAACATCCAAGACTTGGGGAATACGGGCATAAGTCCGGACATCCGGCATTTTAGGCGAATGCGCATTACGAACAGCAGGCAAAGCCATTCTGAATCTCCTTACCGAGATTAGCTGCGACGGACAGGTGAACGCTCAGGGGGCAGAGGGGCTGGAGCCGATGACAAGCAGGTATAGGGGTGAGAAAAGAGGTTTTTTAGTGAAGACCTTATCCGAGGCATAAGTCAGTAATCTACCAGTATACCCCGAACGGTCGTTTTGTCAACTGCCCTAAATAAAGCCGCAGGGCAATCGCGTCTTGATTTCAGCGGCTCAGCAGGCTGGGGCGGAGGAGCTGGTATTGCCGGTTTGCCGGGGCTGTTTTTTTGTTTTTCCGATCATTTCTGCCAATATTCTATCATTCCGGCAATTCCGAGCTGGCCGCTGGTTCAAAGTAGGCCCGACGGGAAGTCAGGCGGGTTCTGTCTGCTAACCGTTATAGTTTTAGAACATAAGTTGTAGAAAAGGCGCAGGCTTGGCAAGGGGCGAATGACGGCACAATGAGATTCCAAGCTTGAAGACGCGATTGCCCTGACTAAAGCCGCAGGACGATTGCAAAGTTGCCGTCCCCCCGGTCATTCTGAGCGGAGCGCGGAATCTCACCTATGCCGCCGAGACTCTTCGCTTACGCTCAGGGTGGCATATCAGGACTTTGCAATCGTCCTGACTAAAGCCGGGGTGGGATGTGCGTTCGCCGGGTGCCAGGAATCGGGCCAGTGGGTTGGGGGAATATCTCGGCCCTTGTAGCAGGATGGTCCGGCAGCAGCGTTTGACTTCCTCGCCGGGATGGCCATCCCGGCGAGGAAGTGATTGACCCATTGCTGCACCATGGCAAGGCACTGGGTTCCGGCGGCCTTGCGCCTTGGCCGGCCCCAGACCGCCGCATCAGCGTCAATGTCCGGGCTGTGGCCTGGCAGGACCTGCCCGAGTGAAAACGGAGATTCACCGGCCGCAGGGTCAGGCCAAGGGTCTCGAGTATAACCGCATCGCCGGATCCCTCCTAAGCTTGCCGCAGGGGCGCCGGAGCGTTGTCCCTGGTCTTGTTGAGCCGCCCGTTGTGCCCTATCGCTAGCGTTCCGAGAAAGCAACGGAGCTTTCCCATTTGCTGTTCCTCTCCAGTTCCATCCATTCCACCTGCCCGGCTTCGGGCACGCCGCGGGGAAATAGATGACCTTGTCGCCGTGCCGGGGATTGCTGGAGGCCACCAAAGCTTCGTACCCCTTCCTGTCCCCAGCCTCGTCTCCAACACCCCAGAAACCCTGGAAAGTTAAGGAATGCACAAGATTTTACTCCCGTGACCCTTCATTGCAATCTAAACGGGCTATTTCAGGATAATGACGGACAGTAGCAAGGGTAATTCAGTTGAGACGCCATTGCCGTGGGGGTCGGCCGATAAGCACGTTCTTTACGGTTGCGCCAGATGTTAGCAGTCTATGGTCAGTGAGCCAGAACCCTACCGGCCTAAACCGATTGGTGGGAGATGGAATGGGGTCCAAGGGAGATTTCGCCACCGATTTCGATTATCGTCCCGCAGAGCGGCCTTGCTGTCGATTGCCCCCCGCCTGCCGCCTCCGACAACGGCGAAACTAATGTAGCCGACACGCAGGACTGCCCCGACGGGCTGGAGTTTGCCGTCGAATACAGTTTGTTCTTTGGCCTAACCGACAGCTCGCGAGCCGAAATCACCAAAGAGCAATGGCAGGATTTCTTGGCAAACTTAGTCACACCACGCTATTCTGGCGGGCTCACGGTGCTTGACGCCCACAGTCAGTGGCAGTCCCCGACCGGCGACCCGCACAGGGAGCGGACGAGGTTGCGGCTGACTGGTGTTGCCGACAGCGAGGGGCGGGAGGCGGGACCGCTGGGCGCTGATGGGCGAAATTACGTTGGAATGGGGTCAGATCCACGATGGCGTCGTGTACCGGATCGTGCAGGATGTCTGCGTCGGCATTCCCTAGCGCCAGCCTTTCCGGTGCAGCTTGGCGCAAGTCAAATAGACCCGCGTTTTGGTCTTGGTTATTGTTCCTCGGTGAGTAGAGATCTTTGTGCGCCAGCTAGTCAAAGGGAGATAGGCTATAATCCCCGTCTACATCTAAGCGCCGATTCCTGAAGGCTTTTCCCTATGAGCGACTCCCCCAGATACTCGTTTCGTCTCGATAACTTCGTAATAGCCGGGCATCAAATACATTACGCTTGGGTCATTGTCACCGTCGCGGCAGTGATGCGGCTTTTCAGTTCCTCTTTCCGATCCTCCTCCAGCATCCTTATCCCGCGACTGGTCGACTCTTTTGGCTGGAGCTATGGCGCAGTGGGGTTCGGATTCGCGTTGCAGTGGGTCGTCTCAGGAATGCTAGGCCCGTCCGCAGGATGGATGGGAGACCGCTACGGCGCGCGATGGACTATGACCATCGGCGCCCTGCTCTTTATTGCTGGAATGGTGCTCACGGCCTTCATGACCAACCTCTGGCAGTTCTACCTGTTCTTCGGCGTAATCCTAAGCGCCTCCATGGGGATATTCCAGGTGCCCTTGACCGCGTCTGTAACCATGTGGTTCAAGCGCCGCTTGGGTACCGGCATGGGCATACTCCAGTCTGCACAAGGTATTGGGCCATTGGTCGCCGTGCCCATCATGCTGCTGGTGATCGTCGCCTTCGGCGGCGGACTCACCGGGCTGAGGGCTGCTTTCTGGGTGCCTGGAATCATCGGAGGAGTCGCGATTCTGGGGCTGGTACGCCTCTTCTATAACGAACCAGCGCAGATCGGTCTTCGACCGCTTGGAGCCTCCGAAAACGAACCGGTCCGGCAGGTCCAGAGGGGTGAAATTGCCAAGGTTCGCACCCGGGTGTTCTTCAAGCAGGCGCAGCGCACCCTGGCATTCTGGAACCTAATTGGCATCCATTTCTGGGGCTGCGCCGGGCACGCTATCGTCCTCGTGTACCTCGTCGCCATCGCCGAATCTGAAGGCGTGTCGCCGGGTCTCGCCGCAGGCGCGTTTGTAACCATGTCCGTAACCAGCACCGTTACCCGCTTTGCTGTCCCGGTGCTGGCCGACCATCTTGGTAGCAAGGGGGTGATGGCGGTCTGTTTCGCCCTGCAGACCATGCCAATCGTTCTGCTATTCTTTGCGACGGACACTTGGCAGTTCTACCTGTTCGCCGTGTTGTTCGGCATCGGGTTTGGTGGCGAGATGAGCGCCTTTCCCATCATCAATCGTCAGTATTACGGGAGCGCCCCCATAGGAACGACCTACGGCTGGCAGATGATGGGCGCGGGCATCGGCATGGCCACTGGTTCTCTGATCGGCGGCTGGCTGCGAGACCTGACCGGCAACTTTGATGCCACCATGGGACTGTCGCTTGTGCTTAGTCTGGTTGGTGTATTTTCCATAGTCCTGTTGCCGCCCACTCGCACCCACCAGATTCCCGACTGGGAAGAACACCTCCCTCCGGAGGCCCAGACCCAGCCGGAGCGGCAGGTCCAGCCCGAGTCTCAGCAGGAACCCCGAACCCAGCCAGCGGCGGGTGATTGAGCAGAAATTTCCAGCATGAGTTGCTATTCAGACCCTACGGCAAGGCCTGCAATCGACGGTCCCATCCTGTCCCAACCTTGTGCTAAACTGCCGTAAAAATGCGGCGGTAGCGCCAGAATTAGACAGGGGGTCTTATTATGCTGGACTTGATCATCCGCGGCGGACAGGTCGTCACACCCATGGGTGTCGGTGAGTGGGATGTTGCGGTACAGGGCGAGCGAATCGCGGCGGTGGCCGCGCCGGGAGCATTGGGCGACGAGGCGGGCCGGATCATTGACGCCTCCGGTAAAATCGTTGTCCCCGGCGGCATCGAACCTCACGCGCACATCTCCGCGCCAATAATGGGCCACGGTGACCTCAAGACCGCTCCCCCGGAGGAGGTCAGCCGTGCCGCCCTCTACGGCGGGACCACGACCCTGATGGACTTTGCCATCCAGTATCCTGGCATTGACATTCCCCAAGCCGTCGCCGAACGAACCGGCGTATGGCAAGGCCAATCCTATGCCGATTACTCCCACCACCTGATGCTGCTGGGGCAGATCCCTCAGGAGATCATCGGTTCCCTGCACGAGGCGGTAGAGGACGGCTTCGCCAGCTTCAAGATATTCACCACCAACATCCGCCCGCCCGCCACCACCGGCGAGCCCCGCATGGTCGGCACGGGCCACCTCCACGACCTGATGGAGGAAATCCAGCGGCTCAGTGCAATGCTTCTAGTCCACGCCGAGGATGACGACATGGTGCAGCACATGTACCAGAAGCTCACCCGCGAGGAGCGCACCGAGTGGCACAATATGTCGCTGGTGCACAGCGCCGAATCGGAGGACGTTTCATTCCGCCGGGTGCTGCGGGTGGCCGAGTGGACCGGTGCGCCCGTCTACTTCGTCCACGTCAGCGCGCAGCAGGGGGTGCAGAACATCATGGAGTCTCGCGCCAATGGACGCCCGGTCTACGGCGAGACGCTGCACAACTATTGCTGCTTCAACGAGGAAAACTACAAAGAAGACAACGGCATGAAGTACCACACATATCCCTCGCTGAAGTCGGAGGCTGACCGGAAGATGTTGTGGGACGGCATCATCAACGGCGGCCTGCAGACCATGGCAACTGACGAATACTGCACATCGTGGGAAACCAAGATTTCGGGCCGCACCATCTCCGATGTCACCGGCGGCCACAACGGCGCCGAGGCTCGCATGGGCATCACTTACAGCGAGGGCGTGTCCAAGCAGGGCATGACACTGCAGCGGTTCGTGGATGTTACTTCGGCCAATGCCGCCAAGATCATGGGGCTGTACCCCCGCAAGGGTGTGCTGGCCCCGGGCAGCGACGCCGACATCTGCCTGATAGACCCCGGCATCAAGCGCGCGCTGACCAAGGACGACTTCCACATAACCGACTACAGCATCTGGGAAGGCCGCGAAATCGAGGGCTGGCCCGTTACTACCATATTGCGCGGCAAGGTGGTTGTGGAGGACGGCAACTTCTCCGGCACCTTAGGGGACGGGCAGTTCCTCCGCCGCAAGGTGGACCCAGCCGTGGCCGACCGTCCGGTTGTGTAGGGGCGCCATTCTGTCAAAGTGAAGGCCGGGGACACAGGGCAAAATCCTGTGTCCCCTTTGGTTATTGAGGAAAGCGAAATGGCCCGAATAAAGCTGGTGCCCACCGAGCGGTTGACACCCGGAATGAAAAAGATCGCCGTGGCAGCAGAGGCCCACAAGTTGAATCCCCGCATATTCCAGGCTGCGGGCAACCTGCCTGAGGTCTATGAGGCGTTTTGGGCCTTCTACGGGCCACTGAAGCTGGAGGGACTGCTGGATGCGCGACTGAAGGAACTGGTGCGTCTCAAGATCGCCGAGCTGAACGAGTGCGCCACTTGAAAGCTCGGACGTGCTGTGCCGGCGGTGCAGCAGGGGATGACCGAGGAGATGGTGGCCTCGCTGACTCACTTTGAGGACGCTGACCTACCTTACCGCGAGAAGCTGGCGGTGCGTTTCGCCGAGCGGATGGCCGTCGATCACCAGAACGTTGACGGTGAGTTCTTCACCGAGCTACGCCAGGAGTTCACCGATCCTGAGATCTTCGAACTCGGTATGATTACTGGCATGTTCCTTGGCTACGGCCGCCTGCTGGCGATGCTGGATCTCGAAAACCCAGAAGAGCCGGTAGATTAAACGTACCCCGCGGTCGTCAGCGCTTTTAGCAAAGGAGGGGCCATTGTGGCCCCTCTCTTTATCGACGCATTTTCTTTCGAATGTGGGACTCACAATGCTGCGTTAACCGATAATGCCGTGGCGCTCCAATATGCGCGACATCTCGGCGACACCCTCGTAGTTCTCCTCGGGCGTGGGGTAGCCGAAGCAGAGTCGGGCGGAGTTACGGCCCCGACCCTCGGGTGAAAACGACACGCCCGAGTAGTAGCCAACACCTTCCTGGAACGCCTGCTCCTGTACGGCGCCCAGGTCGGTGCCTTCGGGCATTGTCAGCCAGATGTAAAGCCCTCCCTCTGGCTTGGTCCAGGTGGCGGCGTCGCCGAAGTTCTCTCCCAGCGAAGCCAGCATTGCGTCTCGTTTGACTCGCAATGCCTCGTTCTGTTTCCTGACGTGGCCTTCGAGGTCTCCGTGGTTGATGTATTCTGCGATGGTCAAGGCTGCAAAGTGGTTGACCGCGCCACCCATCTTGAACGCCCAGGCCCGGCTGATAACTTCCGGCGGCGCGACCAGGTATCCCATCCGCATACCTGGCGCGATGGTCTTGGAGAATGAACCAACGTAGATCACCTGTCCTGTGTCGTCCAGCGAGTGGAATGAGGCCACGTCCTCACCCTCGAAACGCAGGTCGATGTAGCAGTCGTCCTCGAACACTGGGACGCCGTGCTGCCGGGTGACCTCCAGCACTTTCTTGCGGCGTTCCAGGGACATGGTCCATCCCAGAGGATTCTGGAAGGTGGGGATGGTGTACAAGTATTTGACCCGCCGTCCTTCGCCCTTGAGCCGCTCGATGGTGGCGTTCAACTCCTCTGGGATGATGCCATCCTCATCGCACTTCACACCCACCACGTTTGCCTTGTAACGGCGCAGGGAGCGCAGGGTTCCAAGGTACAGGAACTCCTCCGTCAGCACCGTGTCGCCCGGCTCAGTCAGAGCCTGGATGACCATGGAAATCGCCTCGCCGGACCCGCCGGTCAGCACCAGCCCATCCGGGTCGACCTGCATGCTGCGACTGCGGGCCAACCGTTCCGCCACTAGCCGACGCAGCTCCGGGTACCCGGCTGGGTCGGTGTAGTAGGCCAGGTCTCGCCCCTCTCGTGCCAGCACACTTCGCACAGCAGCGGCCAAACCGTCCAGCGGCAGCGTGTCAGGGTCGGGGTAGGCCACGGCGAAATCGTACTTGGCGTGTCGGGTCTTGCCAAGTACCACCTCCGGTACTCCCGCTGCGAATAGACCATCGTAACTGAATTTCTCTGGCATGGCGGCGGCTCCTAGGTGAGCTAGATTGTTGGCGGGTAAAGTACGGATATGTCCTTTACGTCGATGAAAACATCAAGGGAATACGCTCCAACCCACGGGTCCAAAGCGTATCCGGTCTGCGAGCCCTGGCGCACCCCCAGGAACACCTCCTGCAGCCGGATGGCAGCCTGCCATTCGGCCTCGGTCGCCGGGCCGTTCATCTCGCCGTCGTTGATGAAAAACAGATTGACGAGATATGCGTCGTAACCGTTGACCTCCCGCATCCAGTACAGGTGGGCCATCCGGTTGGCGTACTGGTAAAAACTGATGGACCAATCCACTGGCGCCTTGGAATTAACAAACGCCTTGACCCTTCCCAGGCTGCCCTGGATCTTCAGCAGCGCCGATTCTCCCCTGGCCTGGGTCGGCGCCGTAACCATTTCGGGGATGTGGGCCTTCGCCTCCACCAGGATTACCTGCCCCCTGTCGGTTACAGCCAGCCCATCCCATTGAGGGCCGAATCGAGGCCAGAAGTCCGAGAGTTCCTTTTGCGGCTGTGCCGGAGCGCGGAAATACATGGACCCCGACAGCCGGTCAAGAAACGACTGGTCGCGATATTCGGCATAGTGGTCCTCATACAGCGGCGAGCGCCAGTCGATGTCTTCCGGAAGCTCGGCGAGACGCTGTGCGATTGCGTCATTCAGCAATTCCGGACGGCAGTTGACCAGCACCTGCAGCCACTTCCGGCTGCCCCGGTTGCCTGCGGGCGGATCTGTGATGGAACGGGTCATTGCTGCTCTCTAAGCCCTGGACCGATTCAGCGGCCCCATTCAGTAGTACCGAGAGAATACAGGTTCTTCACGGGTCATGATTTCCAGCACCACCGGCTGTCCGCCTGATGCAATATCCTGGGCTCTGGCGAGAGCCGGAGCGATGTCGCTGGGTTGGGTGATGGTCTCAGCATGGCATCCCAGGCTGTCGGCCATCTTGGTGTAATCGCCGGTCAGGAATTTGGAACCGTATTTTTCGACGGCGATGGGAATGTTCTTCTCGTAGCCGCCCATGGCTCCGTTGTTTATGATCACCGTGATGGTTCCGATCCTGTTTCGGCTGGCGGTCTCGAAGTCGGTGCCGCACATTCCCACGGCGGTATCCCCCATCAGGTTGACCACGGTCTTTTCCGGGGCGGCCAGCTTGGCCCCCATGGCGAATCCCAAGCCCGCGCCCAGCTGCGTGGAGTTGCCCCAGCCCAAGTATCCACGCGGAGTCGTGGCCTCGTAGAACGGCACGATCTGGTCGCGGGGATTGCCGGAGTCGTGGGTTACGATACTGTTGGCCTTGTCCAGCCCGTTGTTCAGCTCCCACACAACGCGGTACGGGCTAATGGGTATGTCGTTGGAGGTGAGGCGTGGCATCCACTCAGCCAGCCACTCCGCCTTGATAGAGGCGATTTCGGATGCGACCGATCCGTCGCCGCGATGGCCGTTGTCTCCCAAGGCGGACTTTACCTCATCGATCAGTTGCCGCAGCACCAGCTTGGCGTCACCCAGCAGCATGTCCTCAAGGCCGTACTCCCCGTTGAGGTCACGGTCGTCCACAGTGGACTGGATAACTGCCTTACCGACTGGAACAGGCGCGGAAGCAAGGGTCTTGTTGAAGCTGGTGCCAATTCCAAACACCAAGTCGGCCTTGCGCAGGAACTCGCCAACTGCCCTGGTGCCGGAGTTGCCGCCAGTACCCAACGACAGCGGGTGGTTCTCCGGGAAGCCGCTTTTGCCCAGCGTGGTGGTCATCACGGGAGCATTCAATAACTCTGACAGTTCCACCAAGTCATCGGTGGCCTCGGCATAGAGCACGCCCTGCCCGGCGTAGATGACCGGACGCGAGGCATCCATCAGGCGGCGGGCCACTCGCGCGGCGTCAACTGGATCGGCGGCAGTGCGGCGCTTTGTGATGGGCTTGTAGAAGAACAACGACTCATCGATCTCTCCGTTCATAACGTCCGTCGGAGTTTCAAGCACCACCGGGCCGGGGGCACCGGCGCGAAGTTGCGTATAGGCTCGCCGCAGCATTTGCGGTACCCGCTCGGGAGCGTTGATCATCCCGGCCCACTTGGTTACGCTATCGTAATTGCGGGTGGCCGAGAAATCAGAGGTCATGCCGGTGCGGCTGGAACCCTCGTGCCCGGGCAGCATCAGGATTGGGGTGTTGTCGGCGAAGGCCTGCGCCACGCCGGGAAAGGCGTTCTCGATGCCCGGACCCGCCTGTACAATGCAGACACCGGTCTTGTTCCCATTGTTCACCCGGCTGTAGGCGTCCGCCATGTTCACCGCGCCACGCTCCATCCGGGCAATGATGGGTCGGATGCCGGCGGCGGCAATGGCGTCGATCAGTGGGTTGTTGGGGAAGCAGAAGGCGAACTCAACACCTTCCTGCTTCAGGATATTGGCAATAGCAGTCTTACCCTGCATGGATCCTCCAAGTATGGTTGCGGCTTTGGATTGTACTACGACTGGAAACCGGCGGCCTGAAGGGGTGGTCGCGAGTTGTCAGGTATTTCGGAAACAGAGGATCGAATTCAGGTTCAGTAGAGTTCCTCATCCGAAAAGAAGGGTTTGTCGGCATCGAGGCCGACTTCGCCCATAACCCGCGCGGTGTTGAGCAGACAGGCGCGCCGGTAAAGGACGAGGATTGCCTGGTCAACCAGTACCTGTGGCTTGTTGATGCGCCGTCCATGCTTATGGGCCAGCCACGCGGAATGCCCAGCAGCGAAGTACTGTTCGAGGAAGTCCGTGGGCTCCACTTCAACGCCGCAGGCTTCCAGAATCTCTGCAGGTGCATCACCGCAAAGCATGTCCGGCTGCTCCACTGCCAATCGGAGAAAGTGCTGCTCGCGGTCAGGTTCCATAGGCTGTTACTCGCCCTGAAATATCAAGATAAATATATAGTCTATAGCTATCGGGGTACAGACTGTCGTAAGATCCACCGTTATATCACCTTATCCTACCAGTGCACCTACGGGGGCAGATATGGCAACTCCGAAACGTGAGAAATTCTCGAGCCAAGTCGACCCTGAGTTGTTGGCGGGAATGCGAAAGATTGCAAACGATGACGGGAGGCAATTCCAGGCAGTTCTGGAAGATGCCCTTCGCACATACATTGAAGGCCGTTCCCAAAGGAAGGTTCGCCCCGAGGTCATGGCTCATTTTTGGGCAAGCGTCGAGAAGAATTACCGGCTGGGTGAATTGCTCGCCAGATGATACACCAATTTCCAGCTTTGGACGAAGTTCTCGAGATGCACGAGACGTTGATAGACACCTTTGGCGGTGCGCATGGAATTCGGGACTTGGGGGCGCTGGATTCGGCTATCCTACGCCCTCAAATGGGCTACTAAACCAAAGCCAAGGTGGGATGTGCATTTGCCTGAGGCGAGGAATCGTGCTGGGAATTCGGCAGCAGTGCTTCGGCCCGTGACTGCAGTACCGTCCGGCAGCGGCGCCTCACCTCGTCTCTCCGGCTGGCCAGCCCGGCCAGGAAGTTGCCGACCCTTTCCTGCACCGCCGCCCTGCTGCCCAGGCAGAGATTGCCCGTCGCCTCCTCTCTCGCCCAGCCCCAGACCGCCTCATCGGAGTTGAAGTCCGGGCTGTACCCCGGCAGGTTCACCAACCGCAGGTCAAGTCCGGGCGTCCGCAGATATTCCCGCACCGCCTCGCCACGATGGGCCGGCGCGTTGTCCCAGATGACCCGCATCGGCTCTGGATGTTTTTCCCTCAGTTGCTTCAGGAAGGCAACCGAGGTCCCGCTGTTGCTGTTGCCCTCCAGTTCCATCCATTCCACCTCACCCGTCTCCAGGCACACCGCCGAATAGTAGTTGGCCTTCTCCCCATACCGCGGGCTGGTCGAGTCCACCAAAGCAGGCTGGCCCTTCAGCACCCACTTGCCCCGCAGTTCCGCGTCCGCCCGGAAGTGGGCCTCGTCGGCAAAGAATATCCTGGCTTCAGTCCGTTGGGCCTCCTCCCTCAGGACGGCGTACTCCGCCACGAAAGCCTCCCGCTTGGCCTCATCAGCCTTGAGCAACCGCTTCTTGGGCCGCTTGAAGGCAAATCCCAAGCGGTGCATCCAGTTCAGGCAACTGCTGCGGCTCAACTCAATGCCGAGGCGCTCCGAGGCAAACCGCCGCACCACCTTCCAATACCAGTTGGCCATACCGATGCCCGACGAAGCGGGAGGCTGTTGCACCGCCTCTTTCAATTCCTCCTGCTGCGCTTGGTCAAGGGCGGGGGGGAACCACCGGTCTGCTCGAATATCAGGGCTGCAGGCCCTCCCTCGCCGAAGGCCGACGCCCATCGGCCAATAGTGTGTGGGTCCCTTTCCAGAGTCTCCGCCGTGGCCGCTGCCGTCCAGCCCTGGGCCAGCAGCAGCACGGCGTACCACCTCTCCCGCTCCCTGGGCGTCGGCGCCAGGATCATCCGCTGTCGCAAGTCCTTGACTTCCATCCGCCACTGTTCCAGACACCGGTCTATCTCCCTCACGCCCATCACCAACCCCTCGTAACTCCCGAGACCAGCTAACCCAGTTCCTTCACAAATTTACCCTGTGCAACTGCGTATTTCACCTTGGCTTTAGTTTATGATAGTCTAATGGAAGAAACAGTTGCTTTGATGGAGAGCCTATCCAACAACTATTCGTTCGTCGATGGCAACGAAAGAGTGGCATTTTTTGTCACCGAAGGTTTCTTGCGGATGAACGGCCAGTACATTGACTGTGACAGCGAAGACGCTCACTCCTTCTTCATTGGATTGTATGAATCGAATTCGTTCCGCTTCGCCAATTTGATTCCCTGGCTTGAGGAACACATAAAGCCGTTCACCTAACGCGAATGGCTCGCAAGTGAGATTCACCCTTTTTCCAAAGAGAAAGGCCGCCGGTACAACCCGGCGGACTTCAGTTCTTCGGTCTTCCCGCAGCGTGGTAATCAGAGATTGAGCTGAGGGACGAGGTAGCGGCTCAGCTTGTTGTAGATCTGTATGCGGCTCCGCTGAGTGTCGGCTACGATTATCCGGTTGCTCTCTGCGTCGTACTCGACAGCAGTTGGCTGGGCGAAGGTCCATTCCGGCTCGGTGGTGCGGACCTCGCGGCGGCGCTTGGCGTAGTCGGCGTTGGCGTCCACCGTCATCTGCGCCCAGTGGGAGAGTTGCTGGGCGTCTCCGACGAGGCTGGTCAGGAACTTGCCATCGGCGTCGAAGATGTGCACCCGTCCCCGGTTCCAGCGGTTATCGCTCCAGTCGCAGACGTAGACGTCGCCCTCGGGGTCAACGGCAACGTCCGATGGGTAGTTAAGGTCGCCCTTCCTGTTGCCGGGCTTTCCGAACTGAGCGACGAACTCGCCGTCCTGGGTCAGCTTCTGCACCCTGTGATTGCCGGAGTCGGCTACGTAGACGAAGCCGTCCTTGTCGATGGCAATACCCCAAGGAGAGTTGAATTCGCCCTCGCCGGAACCCTGACTGCCGAAGGAGCCGAGGTACTGTCCGGCGGTGGTGAACTTCCGCACACAGTGGCTGCGTCCGTCAGTGATGAACAGTTCCTGGTCGGCGGATATCGCAATTCCGCAGCTTCCGTTCTCCTCAGGGTCGCCCGTCTGAACGATCGAGAAGTGGCGCTGGTAGTTGCCGTCGGCGTCGAACACCGAGACCCGGTTCAGCCACTCGTCAGCCACATACAGGCTGCCGTCGTCACCTGCCACGATGCCGGCAGGCCAGATCACCTGACCGTCGTTGTTACCGTAGCGGCTGAACTCACCGACGTACTCTTCTTCCCCCCAAGTGGTGCCGAGGTTCACCTTGGAGATCCTCTGGCCAACACCGGTGCGATTTGGACCCACGTTGCTGATGGACTCGCTGCCACGGTTGGCGACGTAAACCATTCCGTTAGGGCCGATGGTCATGGCAACCGGGGTGTTGAATCCCATCCCGGTCTGCGCGCCGCGTCCAACGTTGTGGCTGTAGTCAAAAGTCCGACCTGCCACTGTTTCAGTAAGCATCCTTAATAATCCTCCCTGCTGGGATGGTGCAGTCGTTAACGCAGGGACGGGTGTGCAATCCTAACCCGCCCCTGTCGTCGGTTTCCTCTCGCTGCTAACGTGGTTAAGCCAGGATAGGCAGCTTCTCGTAGAGTCCGCCCACGAGTGGCTTGGCATCCAAGCCCATCCAGTCTTCCAAGACGGTGGAGTACAGGCCACGGTAGTCGTTGTTGGGGACCACGTCACCCTGCTCCAGGTCCTTCTCCTCCAGGGAGGGGAATTCGCTGTACTGTCCGCCCTTGACGCCGGAGCCGAACATGAAGGCAGCGCCGCCGGCGCCGTGGTCGGTGCCGGAGCCGTTGTCATGAGTGCGTCGTCCGAACTCAGTGAACACCAGTACCACGACGTTGTCGTCGACGTTGTGCTCCTTAAGGTCGTCCAAGAAAGCGTCCATCGCGTGGGATACATCGAACCACAGCTTGTCGTGCATTCCGATCTGGTTGGAGTGGCTGTCGAAGCTGCCGTGGTCAACGTAGAAGACGCGAGTGCCGAAGTCGGCCATATGTACCTGGGCGATGCCCTTCAGTTTCTTGGCGATGGACGTGTCCGGGTACTCTACGTCCGACGAGTACATCTTGGGAGCTTCCTTCAAAATGTCGGCGCCCTCCAAGGTGTCCAGGCCGGTCTGGCCCAAGTAGTCCATGACCGCGCCTGTACCGATGGCCGGTGAGTACATCCGGGCAAAACGATCCAAGACCTTGTTGCGCTGCTCACCGGCGATGTTGGGCAGCAGGCCATAGTTGTCCAAGTCATCGACCACTGCCACCGGCACGCCGGGCAGGGCCAAGGCACGGAACAAAGAGGGGCCGAAGCTGACCGTGGTCAGAACGTTTTCCTTGTTGGGGTCGATGTCGCGGGTGGCGCGTCCCAGCCAACCCTCGGTCCCCAGCTTTTCCGGCTCACAGGTGTGCCAGATGTCCATCGAGCGGAAGTGCGAGCGGGGGGAGTTAGCATAGCCGATGCCGTGGATGATGGCCATGTCGCCACGGTCATAAACGTGTTTCAGAGGGGCCATCTCCGGGTGGAAGCCCATCTTGTCGTCGACTTTGATTATGCGCTCTTCGGCGACGCCCACCGCCGGGCGGTTGTCTCGGTACAGCGGATTGCTGTATGGGATGATCGTGTTCAGGTAGTCGTTGGCCCCGGTTAGCTGGAACACTACCAGAACCGGATCCTTCTTGGTGCTGGTCATATTCGGATTTCCTCCTGCCGGGTTGTTCCGGCCTGCTTATTGATTCACCGGTTCAAAGGAGTGCGGAATCGAAAGTCCACACTCCTTAGTTTTAACTCGATTAGGCGTATTGGTACTCACGAAGGGAAACGATGAGCTGTAGCAGTTCCGACACGCGGCGGGTGGAGTCGGCAACCTCGGCCTCGGAGTTCCAAGAGAAGGACCCGCCTTCGGCGACGAAACCGATGAGCTCGTCGCGGCTCTCCTTGGTGACTTCCAACGGGCCCATCAGGTCCAGGCAGCCGTCCACGGCCTCGGCGGCGCTGCTAACGCCCTGCGCCTGCAAGCGGTCCACCATGTAGCGGATGCCCGGGCGGGAGACATCGCCCACCAGCTCGGCGGTGAAGTTGACGCGGCGCATCAGTGAGCCGCTGTTGATCCACTCGGCGCCGGTGTGCCAGCCTTCCACGCTGGGCGGGTTGAGCAGGTCCTGACCCATGTAGCTGGGCTGCCGAGAGAGGTCGCCAATGCCGGGGGCCGGGAATTCGGCGCCGCCGACCATGCGCAGCGTGCCGACCACGACTTCGGTCGGATTCTTCAGCCGGGCGAAGCGGGCGTTCTTGAAGAAGTCGGAATTGAACAGCACCCGCAGGGCGGCCCGCATTTCGAAGTTGTTCTCGCGCAGCGTGTTGGCCAGCAGTTCAACAGCCTCGGGGTCGTTGGGAGGCGTTACCGACCAAGCTGGGACCTGTGCTTCGTCGGCCACGAAGAAGTTATACAGGTGGCGGGCGATGAACCGGGCGGAGGCGGGATGCTCGCTGATGATGCGAACGATGTCCTCTCCGTTGAGGTTGCCGGTGTTGTCCAAGAAGGTCTTCTCGTCGTCGTCGTGGTCTTCGGAGCGGTATTCGAAGAACCAGTCGTGGCGGCCGATGGGCCCGCGCGGCAGCTTGGGCTCGATAGTCCAGCCGGTGAAGGCGCGGGAGCACTCGCGGACATCCACCTCGGTGTAGTTGCCGACGCCCAAGCTGAACAGCTCCAACAACTCTCGTCCCCAGTTCTCGTTGACCGCGTCGGCGTGGTTCTCGCAGTTGTCCAACCAGTAAATCATGGCCGGGTCCTTGGCCATTTCCACCAACAGCTCGCGGAAGTCGCCCATTCCCTTCTCGCGGAACTTGACGATCATGTCCATCACGTCGTCATAGTGGTCCACCTTAGATACGCCGGTGGCGAAGATGCCATGCCAGAACAGGGCCATTTTCTCTTCGAGAGGGCGCTTGGTGTTGATCATGTCGTGGAGCCACTCTGCGGCACCCATGCCGGGCAGAGTGCCGGGCCGCCAGGTCCACGGGTGGTATCGCATCATTTCGTTGCGGTCCAGCCCGGGCTGGCTATCAGAATTGATCAGTTCCTCAACGGTGGCCTCGTAGCCCTTGGCCACCCTGGCCTCCAACTCCTCCCTAGTGGCGCCAAATCCTGCGCGGCGCATCAGGTGAGCCATCAATGCGATGTCCTGGTCGCCCATGGTTTCCCTCCCTATTAAGAGCTTCCATTCTCGGTTGTTTCGTGCGTGAAATCCAACGAGCTACAGCCTGCTGATTGTCACGCAAGATTCCAGACATAGTAGTTGCGCTTCACTAAGGTTGTCAATAATTCTGACCCTTCGATCAGGGCGGGGCCGAGATAAGAGGGGAGCGACGGCCAGCAGCGATTGATGGACCTTGGTATGGCACTACTTCTGTTCAAATTAGGGGGTTAAACCCTGTTGCATTTCCTCGTATATAGATGAATGGGCGAGTGCTCGTCCCGTGCCTCGCTGGGTGGCCGGTTGACCTGCCAAACGGCGCGCAACTACACTCCCATCCAGTATGTGGCACCGCTTAGCCACTTGAAACAGACGAGAGGGGGAACTATGCGACTGGAAGGAAAGGTTGCGCTGATCACCGGCGGTGCCCGAGGCCAAGGTGCGGCGGAAGCCCGGCTGTTTGCCCGGGAGGGTGCAAAGGTGGTCATCGCCGACGTGATGGACCCGGACGGCATGGCTGTGGCTGCCGAGATCAACGAACTGGGAGGCGACGCCACGTTCGTCCACCTTGACGTCTCCAGCGAGGACGACTGGCAGCAGGCGATCGAGGCCACGGTGTCGGCCTATGGCAAGCTGGACGTGCTGGTGAACAACGCTGCCATCTGGCGAGGCGGGCTCATCCTGGAAACCAGCGGCGATCAGTGGGACACCGTGCTGGACATCAATGCCAAGGGGGTATTCCTCGGTACCAGGCAGGCCATCCCCGAAATGCGGAAAGCGGGTGGCGGCTCCATTATTAACATATCCTCTGTCGCAGGCCTGGTGGGCAGCAGGACCAGCAGCGCATACAGCGCTTCCAAGGGGGCGGTTCGCCTGTTCACCAAGTCCACGGCTGTGCAGTATGGAGCCGAGAAAATCAGGGCCAACTCCATCCACCCCGGACCGATCGACACCGCCATGGGTGACCAGGTGTGGCCGGACGCGGAGAGCAGAGAGGAGGCGATAGGCCGCACCGTGTTGAAGCGCATCGGAACGCCGGAAGACATCGCTAACGGTGCCCTGTTCCTTGCTTCCGACGAGTCATCGTTTATGACCGGATCCGAGCTGGTCATTGACGGCGGGTCGACGGCGCAGTAGCGTCCCTTCTTGACTGATATGGGAGGGTCGGCTCGATGTCTCGGGCCGACCCTTTCGCTTCCCTGTTAAATTAACCGTTGAACTAACCGGTTAGCCCCCCAGCAACTCCGCGAGCGGTCCGACGGGACCCACGTCCTCCAGGCCGTCCAGCATCGCCAGCGCGTCCTCTGCGTCCTTGTCGTTCAGGGCCACCGTCGCGCAGTCCCGGAACTTAACGCGGACGTCGTCGTGGGTCACGCCCCGCAGCGCCCCTGTGGTGGCACGATCGGCGCGTTCGGTGAGTACCCGGCCGTCCTTCAGGTGCACCTCCACGAGATTGTGGGCCTCGGTCCAACTGGTCTGGCCTTCGTACCCAGCGTGGCGGCGCATTTCGATGCGCGGGATCAGGTCCTGCGCCTCTGCGCGCATCACTTGCTCGTCGGTGAACGTGGACAGCCCGACCTGTCCATCAATGATCTCTGCGGCGAGGCAGTACTGCATGCTGAACTTGCCCTCCAGGCCCCCGGTGGGGCGGGAGTGGATCAGCGAGCGCGGCGGGTCGAAGTCCACGAGCACGTCGATACGGTCCACATCGCCTATGGAAAAGGCCTCGCGCCGCAGCAGTTGCGACGTGGCGTCGAGGGCGAGATGGGCACTGCCGCAGCAGGGATACTTCTTAATCTCGATGCCAGATTCGACCATGAAACAGCGGCTGCCCAGCGAGGCGGCTGCCCGGTCGGGGTCGTAGCCGCTGCCGCCGGAGAAAGCCCGCATGAACCCGAAGCGTCCCTCCAGGGCATCGTCGGAGGCGGTGAACCCAGCCTGCACCAGCTTGGCGGCGTTGACGCCGGCACGGCATGCGGCTCCGGCGTGGTAGGGCTTGGTCATGGTGCCGAAGTTCTGCCGCAGCCCAGCTGCTTGCGACGCCCCCAGCGAGATGGCCATGGCCGTCTGCTCCGGGTCTAGCCGCAGCAGCCTGGCGGCGGCGGCGGCCGCGCCCAATGTGCCCAGCGGGCCGGTTGGGTGCCAGCCAAGGTCGTCGAAATAGGCTGGGCTGATGGCGTCGCCAACGGCGCAAGCCACCTCGAACCCCACCAGGTACGACAGTAGCAGTTCACCGCCGGTCGCTCCAACCTCCTCCGCCAGCGGCAGCGCGCCCGGTATAAGAGCCGCGCTGGGGTGGGTCTTGGTGATGAATGTTACGTCGTCGTAATCGAGGGCGTGAGACATCGCGCCGTTGACCAGTGCCGCCTCCAGCGAGCTGGTCTTGAAGCCCCGGCCGATGACGGTGGCCGCCGGCTTTCCGCCCAGTCCGGTTATGTAGTCGCAAAGCACGTCGGCCAGGGGTTCGCGGGAGCCGGCCAGCGCACAACCCAGGCAGTCAATGATGGCGGCCTTGGCGGCGTCTATGGCGTCGGGCGGGAAATCCTCCAGCCCAGTGTTGGCTATGTATTCGGCAATTCGATTCGTCAGGCTCATGGCTACTCCATCGGCAAAAGCGAATGCAGAGGTGGGAATCGTCTGGCGGTCAGTTAACCACGACGGGTGCCTTCTTGCAATTCGCCGATGGAGAGTCACGGAGAGTCACAGAGCGACTGAATCCGGCACTTTCTGATTCAGCTTATTGTTGTGTACTCGAGAGGCCAGTACTTCAAGGTGGCGACTCTGGTGGGTGGACGGAAAGTCGTGGGTTCCTGATGCCATTTCGGGCTTGGCCACCGATCGAGTCGCGGGATGGGTGTGCGCCGGAGTGGCGGGAGCGGAAACAGGCCAGGGCGGCTGTTTTGAGAACCCTCATTGGTCCGTCAGAACCTCTAATTTGCTCTCATATCGGCAGTTCCGCGGATTGGCCAGGGGTGATGGGGGATTGTCCGGAGCGCCGCGGGGGAGTGGGAACAACGGGACAGGAATTTTCCTCTCGCTTCCCATTTTCCCCCATTTCGTCCCATTTTGACTGGTTGGCAGCTTTGAAATGTGCCTGGTGGGGAGGATTATTTGGATTTCGGCCCCATTTAGTCCCATAGTCTACCACCGAGGTTGTGCGCCCTCCTGATCGGCCCAGGTCGGAGGGCCCAGATGGCGTTCCGGGAACATGTGTTCGACACTTGACATGGATTCATTGTACATTCTTATTACTTGGTTTGGCGAGGTGCTTCTGTCAGTGAATTCGGAAGTGGGGCCCGGCGATCGCATCCGCCTCTGCATTCGACCTATGCCCAGAATACCGTGGTGGCGTTCCCGTGTTTCCTTGAGGGCAGGACTTCTAACGAATTGCGGACGACTGCAGGGTTGGCGTGTTTGCTAAACACCATTGCCCTGCAGATAGAGGAGGAGGGCTACTGATAAATCCGTGGATAAGTCGGCGAATCATTGTGGATAACTGGTCCACGGCGTGGATAGTCCGGCATTGCACTTCCCCCTGTATTACATAAAGTGCGTATGCGTTTGGACTTAATATCGGGCTGCAACTGGGCGATTCGCCTCTGGCCTGCTCGAAAAATGGTGGAACGTGAGCAGGTATTTGATTGTGAGTACGATTCCATCCAACTAACATGTGAGGTACTTGCGGACTGAAGTAAAACAACGGTGATTCAGCGTTTCGGAGCAACACTGGCCTTGGGAATCGAACCCCGGGAGACAGCGAGAAACGGTCGCAGATGAGCCTACGAGCTGCCAGGTTATGCGGAATCGCGCTGCTCTTTGCAGTGGGGTTGCTGGCTGTTCTGCTGGCGGCGGGGGTGTTCGCGCCGTCGGGCGTGGGGGCGCACGTTCCTGACACCGATGATGACGACATGTGTGACGATTCACACGTCGATTTCCAGCGCAGTCCCGCAGATTGCGACGACGATGGACATCAGCCGATTCATCGCAATGTTATCGAGGTTGATGGGGGAAGGGATCAAGAGCTGGAGTTCAGAGCATTTGTTCCTGGAATAGCTGGTCTCAGTCCCACAGAGGAAATTGGAATTGATCTTTCAGGGTTTGATCTTTCCAATGTCGATTTCAACACGATTGCCGATTCAATCGAAATCTCCTGGAGTGGAGTTACTGAGACTGCCGCCGGAGTTACCCTAGCTTCACCGCCCAGAGCTGAAGGCATGCTATTCCTTCATCCTAGCGCCGAGTTTTCACATTTAACCGTAGTTCCGGGACAGCATCTTGTAGTCAAGATCAAAGCTGGATCCGGCATTCGGACCCCTGAACTTCCCAGAGGCTTCGACAATGTAACTGACGGATACTTGATTCCGATCACCTTTAATGGCCGAGATTCCCCGACCGATGAAAACATTGTCGTAGTAAATAACCCTGTGAGTTCGACAGTCCCGGGCGCCACGGTAAGGGTCGAGCTTGCCACTTACGCTGAAGTTTCAATTACCAGTCCTGAGGAAATTACGGTAGATTTCTCTGGACCGTCTGAGGATTCTCAGTTCAGCATTCCGACGACCATCACCGATACGAGGATTACGATTCGTTCCGCTCCCTCTGGTGAGACCACCTCCACCTTCAGTCCATCTGACGTGCTGGTACAGGGAGCAAAAGTAACTCTTACAATTCCGGAAACCAAGACGGTGGCAAAAGGGGACTATACGATCAGCTTCAGCCAGCTTGCCCGAATCAAAAACCCATTCGCCGCGGGAAACAGGATAATTACCGTCTCGTCGTTCGTTCCCGGAGACGAGGAGGACGAAATAACGGCGGTCATCAGGAGGACAACCACCATTAGCCCTCTGGAGGGTCCACGGGGCAGCGAGTTCACCCTCCAAGGTAAGGGATATGCCCAGGGCACGGTAACGGTGTTTGAGGCTGACGCTGATGAAATTAAGGCTGAGATTGAGCCTGAGGAGGAGAATGTGCTAGATCCCCCGGTCATTGGTTCCGGGGAAACCCTGGCATCGGTCAAGACATCCAGGGGATCGTTCACAGTCAAGCTAAAAGCACGAGGAGATTCTGGACAGCCGATATACAAGGTGTGGACCCGTGACAGCAATGGCGCCATTCACTTCGCGGTGTTCGACATCAAGAGTTCCATGTTCTTCGAGCCGGCCACCGTGGGCATCGGCGATACGCTGAAGATAATAATCGTGGACTGGGAGGACGAGGACGGGCACCCACAAGAGGTAGCCGCAGTACAAATCGGCGGTGTAGATGCCTACACTGCCGCGCCAATAGTATACGCCAATTGCTTCGATTTAGACCAAGACGAAGTGCACGAGCCTGATGGAAAGAGAGCAATATCCTTTGATGTAACTGTGCCAGTTGGGGTTCCCCCCGGGGAACAGACCGTTGCGGTGTACGGGCACGAACAGCTCGAGGCGATTGACGGGGACGATATGTCCATAATAGAAAGTTCTGAGCCCTGCGCCGACCTGACAGAGGGAACGTGGGGCAACTTGGTTCCCGACTCAATCGCAAAGACAAGGGTCATAGACGATCCGAACCCTCTGGTAGCGGAAACGGTGGAGATCGTGGCACAGGCATTGACGGTGACACCAGCGAGTGCCGTTCGCGGTCAAAAGGTAGCGATAAGGGGATCGGGGTTCACACAGCGGACTGAGGATGACCCCTGCCCTAACCTCCGCAGCAAAGATGATATCTGTTCTATCACGATTGACGGGAAGGACGTGGCGGAGGAGCCGTCGCAGTTCGAGGTTTCGCATGACGGTACGGTTGCCTTCACGGTGACGGTGCCGCCAGACGTCCGAGCAGGTGAGAACGAGGTGCAGGTGACAGGTTGGGACAATACGCTGGGGACGGGGACGCTGACGGTGCCGGAGCCTTTCATCACCGTGGATCCGCCGCAGGGCCAGCGGGGCGAGCGGGTGACCGTGACGGGCAGCGGGTTTGCTGCCAACGGGGTATTCTTGGTGAGCTACGGCGACGGGGGCGATCTCGGCGTGGGAGACGAGACCGTCGGCGCCGGTCAGTCGGACGCCAGGGGGAACTTCGAAGTATCGTTCAGGGTGCCGCTGGATGCGGACATCGGCAGGACGTACCGGGTTTCGGCATTCATGGAGTATGAGGACGGGGAGACATCTCTAAGGTTCGAGGCCGGTGCCGATCACTCTCCTCCGGCGGCAACGGTCACCATTTCCCCAGACCTCGTGTCGCCGGGCGATCGAATGACGATCCTGGGTGAGAACCTGCCGCCGTTCGCGCTGGTTAGACCGGTGCAATTCGCTAACCGCGACTTCACGCCTGTTCCGAACAAATCGACCAGCAGGAACGGCACATTCGAGATGGAGATCGTGCTCCAAGGCGTGGAGCCGGGCGATCACCAGCTGCGGGTGGAGGTCTCGGGGGTGGTGATCACCCAGGTTGTACAGGTCGCACTGCCGCCGCTGAGCGGACCTCCAAAGCACGTGTTCAAGGAACTGATCAATGCCGGGGTACTGTTGCGTATTTGGTTTTTCGACAGAGCGACCCAGACATGGTCGTTCTTCGATCCCAGCCCAGAGTTCCTAGAATTCAGCAATCTGACTACGGTCAACAGCGATGACATCCTGTGGCTCCACTTGTCTGGTCCCTTTGAGTTCCAGGAAGATATGCTCGTAGAAGGCTGGAACCACATTGCCTTGAAGTAATGAGGCGACTGGAAGCATAGTCCTCAATTCGCCCTCGCTGCCCTCTGCCAACCCAGATTTGCTGCGAACCTGTCGAATTGTCTGCTCAAGCCCCGTCCGAGCGGGGGCCTACGGCAGGTCGCGCACTCTTCCCAAAGCGGGGGCCTACGGCAGGTCGCGCACTCTTCCCAAAAAGAGAGTGCAGACAATCGTCATAGCCAGTCCCAGGCCGCCGAGGGCCAGGATGGCCATCGAAGCCGAGGTGGCATCGGCCAGCATCCCGACCAGAACGCTGGCCACCGTGAGGAACCCTCGCTCGTAGGCGAGCACACTGAACGTACGCGCCCGGAACTCATCGGGCACGATCGTCAGGACCACGATCCCCTGGGCAGTACGATAGTGGGACTGCCAGAGCGACATGAGCGCCAGGAAGAAAAAGGCAGCCGGCAGCCACGATGAGAAGGCGAACGCCATTGTGGTAATGGAGCTGAAAGCCGCCGTGATCAGCAGAAGGCGACCCCTCCTGGCCGGCAGACCGAAGGATGCGATGGTCAGCGTCGAGAGAAACCCGCCTACCCCCGTTATCGCCAGCAGGTATCCACCCATGTCGGCATTTGCGTGGAGCACCTGGGCAGTGAACAGGGGCAGCAGGAACCAGACCGGGTGGAGGATGGTATTGGGCACCATGGACAGCAACATGAGCTGCAGGATCTCCCGCTGCTTCCTCCACAGGTGAACGATCGCCTCCACAAATTCCGCCACTGGCGAGAACCGCCGTCGCCCCCCTGCCGGAACTGGGTCGGTGTAGCGCAGGCGGACAAACAGCAGGAGTAGGACTACCGCAAGATAGAGGATGCCCTCCAGAGCAAAGTTCCAGAAGTAGCCCAGCAAGAATATGAGCAGTCCACCGACGAAGGGCCCGAATATTCGTGTGCCCGTGATCGTCATCACGTTCAGGGCGTAGGCGTTGCCGACCAACTCCCTGGGAACGCTGTTGGCCACCATAATCTGCTGCAGGGGCTGGTTGATGGCCAAGAAGGCGCCGGAAAGAAGGACGTAGCCGAAAGCGTGCCAGAATCGGACCGATTCGCTGTCGGCCAGAAACGCGAACCCGAAGGCGAGGGCGCTGCCCAGGGCGTGCATGACGATGACCAGCTTGCGGCGGTCCAGCCTGTCGCCCAGCACGCCGCTGAGGGGATTCATCAGCAGCCAGGGCAGCGTGTTGATGGCGCCTACCGAGGCCACCAGCAGCCCACCGATGTGCGACCCGGCGGACAGGTCCTTCACCAGCCACCCAACGGTAAGCAACTGCACCCACATTGCAGTGTTGGCGCAAAAATTTGCGATCCAGAGGAGACGGTAGTCCCGATACTGAAACCAGGCGTCCAGAGTACGAACCCGGCGTGTGCGTGGAGGTGAATGGATGGTGTTGGCCTTTGGGGGGACTTACTGGGATCATCGCCCGGGGGTATCGAAGCCTCAGGGCAGCCGAGTGCAGGACAAACCGGCACCGCTCAAGGCGCCCAATGATAACCAATCCGACTGCTATTTACCATTCCGCCGCACGCTGAGCCGAGACCCGGCGAGGACGAGAGGCCAATGTCAGGAAATGCCGATCCGGGCCGGGCACCCAGAGATGGGGCGCGCCCGCATTGCCCGGTGCGCTCCAGTGATTGATAGATGCCGGGGTGGACTCCAACGGGAAGACCGTTGCAGCGGGTGGGGCTACGGGGCTACGGCTTTGCCATCCGGTAGCCGATCCCGTGCTCGGTGAAGATGAAAGTGGGGCTTCTCGCGTTGTCCCCCAGCTTTTGCCGCAAGGACTTCACGTATGACCGAAGCAACTGGGGCTCGCCCGAGTATTCCGGACCCCACACGCGGTGGAGTAACTCATCCTGGGTCAAGACCCGACCTGCGCCGCCCGAGAGTTCGCAAAGGAGTTTGTACTCTGTGGCTGTCAACTGCACGGTTGAGCCGGAGACGGTCAACGTGCGTGCATCGTAGTCGATGGTCACATTCCCAAGGGAGTACCCGTGCGCTGATTGCCTGCTCCAGGAGGAGGCGTTCTTCCTTAGTGAAGACTTGATTCTTACTATCAGTTCGGTTGGAGAGAATGGCTTTACGATATAGTCGTCTGCTCCCATGTGAAAGGCACGGGCGACATATTCGTCATCGCCTTTGTCCGACAAAACAATGACCGACATTCCGAAGTCCTGCGAGAGGTGTCGAGTCAGCAACATTCCCTCTGCCATCGCGACGGAAGGATCCAGCAGCACGATTTGTGGTCTTTGGGCAGCAATGAGTGATTCAATCTCGTTTGGATCATACGTTGCTACGACGGAATAATCTGAGTTCGACAAGATTCGGCGTATTGTCCCCATTGTTCGAGAGTCAGGGACTGCCACCAGAATGGTGGCATCTTCTGTAGCCGAAAGACCTGCCAGCGGCCCCGAGGGCTCGCTCCCAGGCGGACCTGCATCCACCTGTTCGTCAGCAGTTGGAAGGGTGAAGGTGAACATCATGCCCTGTCCTGGCTTGCCTCGTACCACCATCATCCTGCCGCCGTGGGCCTCCACTATTCCCCGGCAAAAGGCGATAGTCAATTCCCTTCGATTAGAGCCCCGGTCCGTGTCCTCACCGGGCTGCTGTGGGTACAGTTCAGAGAGAGGCCACGTTTCATCACTTGCAGGTGAAGCGGTCTCAGAAGAGACAGAAATAGCCACATAGATGTCGATCTGGGAAGCGGAGACTCTAATTCCGGCGCGCCTCCCGGAAAGGTTAGAAATTTCTGACAAAAGGTTTTTCAGTACCTGGTTTATCCTCTCCGTGTCAGCAGTTACCCACGGAAGGTCGAGGGGAATGTGTGTGCCGACCGAGATACTGGCGTGAGTTCTTTGGAATTCAAGGCTGGCCCTGTTCACCAGATCCGAGACGCTGGCCGTTTCGGTTGAAACAGATATCGTTCCTGCTTCTATTTGTGACAAATCAATGAGACTGTTGATCTGGGACCGCATAAGATCGCCCTGCTGATCAATGATCCTGAGCAGGTGCAGGGTCTCTGAGCCGCTCATAGATTTGAGGGTTTCCTGCAAGGCGTTGGTAGAACCCTTGATTGCGGCCAATGGAGCCCGCAGTTCCTCGCTGACCATTCCCAGAAACTCGGCGCGCAGTCTTTCCAGGTCCTCCGTGGGAGCCATGTCCTGCACAGTGACGACCACCGATGCGATTTCCCCGCTCTCAGAGAAGATGGGAGCTGCATTTACCAATGTGGTTACCGACCTGCCATCGGGAAACTCGATTATTATTTCCTCTCCCCGGACGATCTCACCGCTCTGCAGTACGCGCGATGTGGGTAGCTCGGCAAGAGAAATCGAACGGCCGTCGGCACGCCGGAAGGAAAGCATTTCCAGCAGGGAGTCGCGCTTGAGGTCGGGCCAGTTGAGGTCGCCAGATATCCGGCGAGCCTCCCTATTGGAGGACACCATTCGGGCCGTCGTGGCGTCAAAGACCGCAACGCCAACGGGGGAGATGTTGATCAGGGTTTCCAGGTCCGCCTTGGCCAGGAACATCTCCTGGTACCGGCGAGCGTTGGAAATGGCTTGGGCCGCCAGCGACGCGAACATCACAAGGATCTCTTCGTCCTCGATAGTAAACTCACCGTTCCCCTCTTTCTCCGTGAGGAACAGGTTGCCGACATGCTCTCCCTGGCTCGATATTTTCATGCCCAGAAAGGTCTTCATAGGAGGGTGGTTATTTGGAAAACCGATAGCCCTTGGATGGGTAGAGATGTCAGCGATTCTTACCGGACCATTGACCTCGTTCAAATATCCCAGGAGCCCGATGCCCTCTGGGGAATACTCGATGCGGTTAATCTGCTCGGGGGAGATTCCTGAGGTAACGGCGTTATCTACACTGCCGGCCTCGTCATAAGTCAGCAGGACAGCATACTTGGCGTCCGTCAAGTCCTGGGCACTTTCTACGACATTCTGGAGAAGGGAGTCGAGGGCCTGGACCTCGATGACTCGACGGGTGGCGTCGCTCAACTTGGTTAGCTGATTCTTTAAGGCCTCGTTTTCTCTCTGGAATCTGGCAATTTCAGGAATATCCTGATTCTCAGAGTGCTCTTCATGCAATGCTGCTTCGGAAGTAGTAGGGATGTCAGATTTCTGGGGGATGTTCATTAGTACTCCAGAGCCTGATAACGGCCTCTATGGTCAGTTTGAGCGTCGACAGGCCTCTCAACCGATAGCTTTGTATTGCACAGGAAGCTGTCCAAGGATTCCGATACCGAGAGCGCTGCTGTGCATCCTAGAAGAGCCGCGCGATGGTACCATGGTACCAGAAGCTGCACAAGTATAATTCCAATATGTATCCGGCTTGTAACAAATATGTTGCAGTATTCCCCAGGCAAGCAAGGAGCTAAAACAGGCCAATTGAGTTTGACCATCTGAAGGTCCAGTGGCTCTGCGACCGTGTTACAGTGGGAATCCAGAGACCGGAAACGCCGACTAATTGAGCCAAAGCAAGGCCTATGAATTCCCGCTTTCCCGGGATTATCTGTGTTATTGATCAAGGGACTGGCGGGTTCTGGGTTTCAGGTAATCCGGGTGCAGGTGGCAAGGCGGCAACGCTCATTAAGTACCATTTCGCGCCACTTCCGGTGGGCCGTCAGGGTGACTGCGCCGTCGAAGACACGGAGGGCATGTTCACCACAGAGGGTACAGAGTTCTTGCTGGAAGGATTGCGTGGGGATGGCAGTGCGCCCTGGTAGGGATCCGAGTGCGCTGGCTCTAGCGGGAAGAATTTCAGTATGGGACATACACTGAGTCGTAGTGTCCCGTTTCAGCTGGGGAACCAGTTTGCCGATCCGAATCTGCATTACAGAAAAATCGTTCGTATAGACTATGAAAAAAAGGGAGGCGCCGGATCTTGGCGAAGGGCAGGTGAAAGGAGATAGAAGGGCACTGGCATCGGGCGGCAGCGGGAATAAGGGACGGTACCCTGGAAAATACTGAGTCCGGGGCGAGTTGGATGGGGGGTCTGCTCCCCAATGCAGCAGGCCTGAGGGAGTTGTCCGGTGGGTTGCCGCTCACATGGTCGCGCAGTATGATAACGTTCACGGTCTGAATGCGACCGCTGGTCGCGAATATCTGAATGGATAACTTGGGAGGCTATATGAGCACCTCTACCAAGGGCAGAGAATTGAAAGTCGTGCACGGCACCAGCTCACCTGATTCAACAGCTCAGACTCCGGGGATGATCCGCAAGCCTGGGGTCGACGGCAACACCGCGGGTGCGGGAAAAATCTGGCTCGGACACGTTGAGTGCACACCAAACACAATGGGGCCGCCACACAACCACGGTGAGGCGGAGACTGCCGCTTACGTGCTCAAGGGCCATATCCGGGTTTACTACGGCGAAGGATATAAGGAATACATGGAGGCGGGCCCCGGGGACTTCATATTCGTTCCCTCCCATTTCGACCACATCGAGGGCAATCCCTACGATGAGCCTGCGGAGGCAGTGCTGTCGCGCGGTCCAGACAATATAGTTATCAACCTAGATAGCTAGAGTCCGATCGATTAGACCATATTCCGGCCCGGCGGATGGCAGTCGGGCCGGAATCTTTTTTTCCGGTAGCCCTGCCCTTCAATGATCGAAACCGGTCCTTATGCCTCTACAATCGCCGACAATATGGGAGGACTCCTCAGTAGTTGCTTGGTTCCCAGACAAAAAGGCTGATCGCACTGCCCCAGAGAGTTTTCTACGGATGGTGGATTGTAGCTATTTCCGCCACCGCGGACGCACTCAAGCACGGCACCTTTAACCGTGGCTTTACCTTCTACGTAAATCCGCTCAGCCAGCAGTTGGGCGTGGGCGTGGGCATCGTTGCCTTGGCCGAAATGCTTGGGCGTATGGAGGGAGGACTGCAGGGGCCTTTGCTTGGGTGGATGAACGACAGGTTTGGCCCGCGATTCATCATGGTCCTCGGGGGGGCGGCGTCTGGACTGGGCTTCATCATGTTCTCTTTCACGGAGAACTACATCTACTTCCTCGTAGTCTTTGTGGGCATGCTGTCGCTGGGCTTCCGCGCCGGATACAACAACGCGTTGATGCCGGCAATCAACCAGTGGTTCCGCCGTCACCGTGGGCTGGCCATGGCGGTGGCGGGTATGGGCAGTCCGCTGGGAGGAATATTAATTGCGCCGATGATAGGGCTGCTGGTCTATGAGATCGGATGGGTAATGACGGCGCGAATCTCTGGTGTGGCAATACTGGTTGTGGTGCTGCCCCTCACCCTGTTCGTCTACCGTTCGCCTGAGGACAAAGGAATGCTGCCCGACGGCATCAAACCTGCATCCGACGCGGCCCCCCGTCCTCAGGCACTCACTGCGGCCGAGCGCGCCGCCGCCTTTCGCCCTCCGCCAGGGGAGCCGGACTTCACAGCCCGCGAGGCGATGAAGACCCCCGCCTACTGGCTGCTGGTGCTGGCCGTGGGACTGCGGAACACAGTTCACTCGGGCATGCAGTTCCTGCTTTCGCCGGTCATAGTCTGGTTTCTCATGGGAGCAGGCAGGGCGGAGGACGACAGCGTTCGTCTTTCCGCGCTGCTGGTGGGGCTACTGTCGCTGAGTTCGCTGATCATGAACCCCATTGTCGGCTGGCTTGGGGACAGTTTTTCGAAGCAAAAGCTCAGCGCCGTGGCAATGATAGGCGGGGCGTTGTCTGTGGTTGTGTTGCTCAACCACAGTGGAGCATTGTGGCAGGCCTGCCTGTTCGTGGTGTTCATGGCGATTTCGGAAACTGCAAATCCACTCGCCTGGGCCATAATGGGCGACTTTTTCGGTCGGCGCAGTTATGCCACATTGCGTGGCTGGCAGCATCTGCCGGACCAACTGTTGTCCATGAGCACGCCAGTATGGATGGGGCTTATCTATGACTTCACCGGCAGTTACTTCTGGTCTCTTGTGCCCCTGGCGGTAATTTATGCCCTGGCATCCGTGAGTTACTGGCTGATTCCCCGACCCAAACCGCCGGTACGAGTTTTGGCCGCGCAGGCGGCGTAAGAGCAACGGCAATGAACAGGTAAAGCAGAACAGGGGCGCCGAGTGCGCCCCTGTCTCTTGTGCCCAGTTTGTTGATGCTAGGCTGAGACGGCTTTAGCCAGACCTTCCACCGCCCCTTCCAGCACCCAGTCCTCGACGCAGTAGGAGATGCGAAAATAGCCGGGTGTGCCGAATCCCCTACCAGGCACGACCAGCACGTTTGATTGCAAGAGTTCCTTGGTGAAAGCCACATCATCTTCAATAGGCGACTTGGGGTACAGGTAGAAGGCCCCGCCTGGCTTGACGGTGTCGTAGCCCATTTCCAAGAGGGATGTGTGCATAAAGTCGCGCTTGCGCTGGTAGTAATCGGGGTCGATGCTCACTCCCTGAAGGTTGCGCACGACGTGTTGCATCAGAGCCGGTGCGTTTACAAACCCGAGGGTGCGGTTACAGAAGCTGAAACCGGCAGCCAACTCCTCCTTTTCCGGGTAGTTGGGATTGACCGCTATGAACCCGATGCGCTCTCCCGGCAGGGCCAAGTCCTTGGCGTGGGAGGTCACGATGATGGAATTGTCGTAAGAGGGCAGGAGCTGTGGGAAATCCATGCTGTCGAAAATGATGCGCTTGTACGGCTCATCGCTGATCAGGAAAATCTCGGTTCCGTGTTCGACCTGCTTTCGGTTCAGGAGATCAGCCAATCCTGTAATTTCATTGGCTGAATAGACTACGCCGGAGGGGTTGTTGGGCGAGTTGACGATGATGGCACGGGTGCGGGGCGTAATAGCCTGATCGATGGCGGACAGATTCAGTTGGAAGCGGTCTGTGGTGTTTGCCACCACGGCCACGCCGCCGTGGTTGTCGATGTAGTAAAGGTATTCGAAAAAGTACGGGGCGAGGATGATGACCTCGTCGCCGGGGTTGAGGATGGTCTTGAGCACCACGTTGGCCGCCGCTGCTGCGCCGCAGGTCATCACGATGTCTCCGCCCTCGAAGGGCAGCCCGCTCTCCTCCGCCAGGGAACCGGCAACCGCCTGTCGCGTTTCCATGTAACCTGGGTTGGGCATGTAGCGGTGCATGCCTGCCATGGGCTCGCTGGCAAGCCGGCGCAGTTCGTCCTTGAACTCAGTTGGGGGCTCAATCACCGGATTACCAAGGGACAGGTCGAAAACGTTCTCCGCGCCTATCTGGGCTTTCAGGGCCAGCCCCTCTTCGAAGACTCGGCGAATCCACCCGCCCTCCGCCATGTATTGCCGAATCTTCTGCGATACCGCCATGGAATGGCCTCCGGTGATTCAAGTTTGTGGGCGAGTTTAGCAACGGGACAACTGGGGTGTCAAAACGACGGGGAGGGCGGAGCGGCCCGTTTCACTGCAGGGTGGATTTCAAATAAGCCGACCCCTCTACCATACGCAGGGTCATGGCACGACCGAAGCGGTAAACGAGGCTATAGCGTACCGCTTCGAGGTCCGGTGAATCGCCAAGTTCCACGGCCATCGACGTGACGGGTCGGTCTGCGATACCGCAGGGGATGATGTGACGGTAGTATGACAGGTCGGTGTTGACGTTAATAGCGAACCCATGGAAGGCCACTCCGCGGCTGATCTTCACTCCGATGGCGGCTACCTTGCCGCTACCGGTCCAGACGCCGGTGAGGCCCTGCTCGGTGTGGGCTGCTATGCCGAAGTCGCCCAGTGTATCAACGATTACCTGCTCCAGGGTGCGGACGTATTGCAACGGGCCGCCCCAGTCGCGGAGGTTGATTATGGGGTATCCGACAAGCTGACCGGGGCCGTGATAGGTAATCTGACCACCCCGGTCGGTCTCGTATACGGGGATTCCCCTGGAAACCAACTCGGACTCAGATGAGAGCAGGTGCTCCTCTCTGCTGAGGCGGCCGCGAGTGTATACGTGGTGGTGCTCCAGCAGAAGGAGAGTTGCAGGCGCGTCCCCAGCGTGGACCCGTTCGACCAAAGAATCCTGGAGGGCCCGGGCACGGAGGTAGTCCACCGTTCCCAGCCAAGCGAAGCGGCAGGTCTCCAGAGGAGGCATGGGTTTCGGAGCGCCGTCCTAATAGACTGGCGAATTAGGGCCGAATGATTCCAGCCTGGTCTTGACGGCATCCAGGAACGCGCTGGCCTCTGCACCGTCGTTAATGCGGTGGTCGAAGGACAGGCAGATGTTCATCATTGAGCGGATGGCGATG
Source organism: Dehalococcoidia bacterium (assembly GCA_965262865.1). Taxonomy (GTDB): domain Bacteria; phylum Chloroflexota; class Dehalococcoidia; order Lucifugimonadales; family UBA3495; genus VXOI01. The sequence continues at coordinate 692,998 of OZ253565.1, read as the reverse complement.
GCGTCGTTCCGTACCACGGCGCGTTTTTCAATGGTTTCCGTGGTCATGATGCCGGCCTGCGGGTAGTTGATGATGGGGCCGGAGACCAACGAGCCGCCGAGGGCACCAGTGTTGTTGAGGGTGAACGTTCCACCTTGTACGTCGTCGATGGCCAGGCGGTTGGAGCGGGCGCGGTCGGTGATGTCCTGCACGGCGTGGGCCAGTCCGGCGATGTTGAGCCGGTCGGCGTTGTGGACCACCGGGACGATCAGCCCGTTGGGGGCGGCCACAGCGAGACCCAAGTTGATGCGCCGCTTCAGGATGATAGAGTCGCCGCCCCAAGTCGCGTTCAGCGTCGGCACTTTTCGCAGGGCCTCCACAACTGCCTGAATGACAAAGGGCATGTAGGTGAGGGGAGCGCCCTCCTGCCGCTCAAAGTTGGAGCGGACGCTTTGCCGCAGGGCCACGAGCCCGGACACGTCGACTTCCTTTGTGCTCCAAGCGTGGGGAATTTCGGTAACGCTGCGTACCATCGCCTCGGCGATCATCCGGCGCACCGGCGTCAGGGGTATTCGCTCATCGTCGGGGCCAATTGCAGCGGGAGTGGAAGACGCGACCGCAGGTGCTGCAGCGGCCGGGCTCAGGTTGGGTGCAGGCTGAGGCTGGGCCAGGTAGCTGAGCACGTCATCGCGGGTGATGCGCCCGCCGAGCCCGGTTCCCCTGACATGTGCCAAGTCCACCAAGTGTTCGCGGGCAAGCCTTCGCACCGCGGGGGAGAGGCGAGGGCGGCCGCCATCTTTGGGGGCGGAAGTCGGCGCGGGGGCCACCAGTACCGGAGCTGGTGGAGCGGCCGCAGGCGCGGGCGGTGGCACTACTGATGGCATTGTAGGTTCCATTGCCTCAATCGCGGCGCCGCCAGTGGGGCCCACTGGTGTAACGTCGCGGAGCAAATAACCTATGGTACTCGCAGGCGGCGGCGGGGACGACAGGGCAGTTTGGGACCCAACAGCAGCGGGGGCCGCGGGAACGTCTGCAGATGGTGTCTCTCCGGGTTCTCCGACTTCCGCAATGGGCGTGCCCATGGGCAGGGTCTCACCCTCGGCGGCCAGCACTCGCAGTAGTTCACCCTCGACTGGAGAGGGCACTTCCATCGTGACCTTGTCGGTTATGACCTCCACCAGCGGCTCGTAGCGACGAACGGAATCGCCCGGCTGCTTCAGCCACTTGCCGATGGTCCCCTCGACCACTGACTCGCCAACGTGGGGGAGTTCTACCGTTATGGCCAATTGATCACCACTTGCCTATACGAAATCTCTTCCTTTGACGGAGAGAGGAGATTGCTGTTGTCGTTCAGTAGGCCGCGAGGCGGCGCAGCGCGGCAGCGATTTTGGCTGTGTCGGGGATGTATGCGTCCTCCAGTGATTGGGCAAAGGGCATGGTCGGAACGTCCGGGCCGCAGACGCGGACGATCGGCCCGTCGAGGTACTCAAACGCCTCGTCAGCCACCAAGGCGGCGATTTCTGCTCCGATGCCCCCGGTGATGTTGTCCTCGTGGGCGATCATGAGTTTGCCGGTCTTGCGCACCGAGGAGAGGATCGTTTCCTTGTCCAAGGGGGAAAGAGTGCGCAGGTCCACGACCTCCGCATCTATGCCCTCTGCGGAAACTTCCTGTGCCGCCTCCAAGCAGTAGTGCAGGGTCAATCCATAGCTGACGATGGTCACGTTGCTGCCGGCACGCTTGATGTCTGCCTGCCCAATGGGCAGCGTGTATTCACCTTCCGGAACCTCGCCACGCACCAGGCGGTAGGTTTTCTTGTGCTCCAGGAACACCACCGGGTTGTTGTCGCGGATGGCGCTCTTGAGCAGGCCCTTGGCATCGTAGGGGGTGCAGGGCGTTACGACCTTCAGACCTGGGGTGTGGAAGAAATGTGTTTCTACATTCTGCGAATGGAACAGCCCGCCCCGTATGCCGCCACCGTAGGGAATTCGCACAGTCATCGGGACCTGGAGCGCGCCATTGGTGCCGTAGCAGGTCCGAGCAGCTTCGCCGATGAGCTGATTTATGGACGGCCAGACGAAGTCCGAGAATTGTATCTCGGGGATGGCCCGCTGGCCCCTAAAAGCGGCTCCAAGGGCGATACCGACAATGGAGGCTTCGGCCAAAGGAGTGTCGATGATACGGTCCTCGCCGAACTCTTCCAGCAGGCCCTGGGTGGCTAGGAAAACTCCACCGCGGGCACCTACGTCCTCACCCATCACGAACACGGTGGGGTCTCGCTGCATTTCCTCGCGCAGGGCTTCCCTGACGGCTTCAATCACACTTTTTACGGCCACGAGAAAAAGCTCCTCAGTCTTGTAGTCGCCCTGTCGTTAGGGAATTCCCGACGTCTTCGCTGTGTCAGGGACGCACTAACCGGAGTAGACCATGTCCTGCAGAGTGGAAACGTCGGGAGGGCTCGCATTGTCGGCGGCGTCTGTAGCGGCGTCGACCGTCGCCAGGGCATTGGTAGCCGCCTCGTCGATTTCCTGCTGAGTCATCACACCATTTTCAAGCAGCAAATTGCCGAATGAGACCAATGGATCACGCAACCTTGCCTGCTCCACCTCATTCTCGGGGCGGTAGCGCCGGTCATCGTCGTCGGTGGTGTGAGACATAAACCTCTCCACCTTCATTTCCAAGAGCACCGGTCCCTGGGTTCGAGCGCTGTGGATCGCTTCCCGAGTGGCCTCGTAGCAGCCGACGAAGTCCATGCCGTCGACGGTAAAACCGGGGAATCCGTAGCTTTGGGCGCGGCTGGCCACTTCCTCGATGCTCATCTGTTTGCGCTGGGGTACAGAGATAGCGTACCGGTTATTCTCGCAAATGAAGACCACGGGCAGCCTGTGGACGCCAGCAAAGTTCATAGCCTCGTGGGTCTCACCCTGGCTGGAGGCGCCATCACCGAAGTAGACCAACGAGACGGTGCCCTCCCCGCGCATCTTGCAGGCCATCGCGTAGCCGACCGACTGGGTCAGCCCAGCGGCTACAACGTTGGAGATCTGGATGATCTTGTTAGGAAGATCGGCGCCCTGCAACGGAAACTGACGCCCATTGCTGTAAGGGTCTCCCGTCTTGCCCATGAAGGAACGCATCACTTGCTCGGCGGACAATCCGGCAGCAAATTTCAGCGCCAGGTCGCGGTAGTATGGGAACAAGAAGCAGTTGCCGTCCTTTTCGGCAGCCAACAGGCTACCCAACTGGGCGGCCTCGTGGCCTTGGCTGGACGCGGCAATGGGAACCTTGCCCTGCCGGTTTAATGCCCAGATTCGTTCATCTATGGTGCGGCAGAGAACCATCCTGCGATAAAAGTCGGTGAGGTCATCCGCGGACAAGCCTCCTGGCAAGGTCTCTGCCGCTTCGGCGACGGTTGCGCCTCCGTTGTTTCTGACATTGACTCTGGCGCGAGGCTTACGAGGTGGCATTGTTTCTCCCGTGTCCCGGACGGCAGTTCGTTCAAAACTTACGGACAGGATGGCGAAGGCAGAAATCCAGCGTTAATAACGAAATCGGGGCCATATCCCTGCCCCAGACACAACGCGGTCAATTATAGCCAACGCCTACCGGCGCCGCAAATCAATGTGGCCGACAAAAGGAGTGGGTAGGCAACGGATTTACATTTTAATGCGAGTGATTCAAGGCCAAGTTTGCCGGCCACCTGACGACGATGTCTTCGAGGGGCTTGCATTGGGCTTAAATACAATGTTGGTTGGTGTCTAAAAATAGGTTGAAAAATACCTGTCAAATGGCTTTGATTCTAGGGGATATCCCCGTTGACAGCCTTCAGCTTATATTGCTACGTTGCCAACAGCCCTTATGTGTGGCAGCTTCAGGATGACTAAAATGTAGACTCCAAACAGACGATCGGGTTTGCGAATGGAAGCCTCCGGAATTCCAGCAGAACGCTGATTCCGGAGGGGATGGGTTGATCGTCCGTCTGCAACGCCACGGCACCTGGGCATGGTTCAATTTTTCCTCAGCAGTTTTTCGTCCGAGCATTTCCTTTGTCTTTTTTTCAGGGTCTCTTTTCGGGTCTCATGGCCCAAATTTGTAGTGGTGGGGAATAGAAGTGTTGCAAGGATCTAGAGTCGCAACGGCCGGGGAAGTTTGGAGAGCAGTCCTGGGCGACCTTCAAATGCAGTTGCCCCGGCCAACATTTGAGACATGGCTCAAACCAACCGAGGGGGTTGCCGAGAACGGTCAGGTATTCGTGGTGGAGGCGCCGACGGCCTTCGCTGTCGAGTGGCTGGAGAAGCGAATGTTCCATTCTCTCCAACGAACCCTGGAGAAGGTGGCTGGCCAACCGCTCCAGTTACAGTTGCAGGTCCGGTCGGAGGGAATCGGCTACGCGACGGAAAGGGCTCAGGTCCCGCAGGGGGTGCCACAGGAGCCGAATCAGCCACTGTTTGAGTTTCGCTCGCTGAACCCGCGATATACTTTCGACTCATTCGTAGTGGGCCCGTCCAACCGGCTGGCTTTCAGCGCGGCTCACGCCGTTGCCGAGGCGCCGGGCGTTACTTACAATCCGCTGTTCCTGTATTCCGGTGCGGGGTTGGGTAAGACACATCTCTTGCAAGCGATGGGGCGCACCTGCGCCATGCGGGGAATGTCGGTCCTATACGTAACCTCGGAGCAGTTCACCAACGAATTCATTGCAGCGATCCGCAGTCGTACAACCGAAGACTTCCGAAAGCGCTACCGCTCGGTGCAGATGCTCCTGGTGGACGATGTTCAGTTCCTGAGTGGAAAGGAGCAGACACACGAGGGTTTCTTCCATACTTTCAACGACATTCACAACTCGGGCCACCAAGTGGTCGTCTCGTCAGACCGGCCGCCGCGTGAACTGCCGTTGATGGAGGAAAGGCTGCGATCAAGATTCGAGTGGGGATTGATCGCCGACATACAGCCGCCCGACCTGGAAACTCGAATGGCGATCCTCTCCAGCAAGGCCGATGAGATGCAGGTTGGCCTTCGGGACGCGGTCATAGAGATGATAGCCAAACGGGTTCAGCGCAACGTGCGGGAGCTGGAAGGCACGCTCAACCGGATGGTTGCCAACGCACAGATGATGAACGTCGACTTGACGCTGGACACCACGGAGCGGATCCTCAATGACTTCATGCCAGAGCAGGCTCGGGACGCCATAGATCCGCAGCGTATCCTGTCCGAGGTCGCAACTTATTTCGGAGTGAGAGTGGACGACCTTCTGGCGAGGAGCCGAAAGCGAACGGTGTCAGTGCCCAGGCAGGTGGCTATGTACCTGCTGATCCACGAGATCGGCCTGCCCCCCACGCAAGTCGGTCGCCTTCTCGGTGGACGCGACCACTCCACCGTCATACACGGCGCGGGCAAGATAAACGGCGAGATAAACGAGGACAGCGAACTGCGCCACGACGTCCAGGCAATCAAGGAATCGATTTTCGCTTAGCCCCGATCCACCGAAGGAGGGCGTGTAGCGGGGTCCTGAAGATACAAGAAAGTGCTCCTGTGCCTCTGGGATAATGGTTTTGAGACAGAAAACCGGTCCCAAAGCAGGAGCACCCAACAGATGCTATCACGCAACCACCCCGACCGTATTCGCATCGTCTTTGACGACCACCGTCTGGTGGCCAATGCCGGCCTGCTCCTGCCGGCCACTCTCGCCCAACACCTGGGCCTGGGGGAACTCGTAGACCATCACCTCAATCTCGGCAGCGCGCCGGGCCGGGCCAACACTGGCGACAAGATGCTGACCCTGGTTGCCTCTGCCCTGGCGGGCGGCGATTGCATCGACGACGCCGATGCGCTGCGCGCCGGTGGGACCGCCGGTATTCTCGACTGCAGGGTCAAGGCGCCATCCACCCTGGGCACTTTCCTGCGCAGCTTCCGCTGGGGCCATGTCCGTCAACTGGACCGGGTGAGCCGGGAGTTGCTGGCCCGGGCCTGGGCCGCTGGGGCGGGACCCGGCGACGCGCCGTTCACCATCGACCTCGATTCCACCATCTGCGAGACTTACGGACTGGCCAAGGAGGGGGCGCGACACCACGGCTATACCGGCAAGCGGGGCTATCACCCGCTGCTGGCCGTGGCCGCCGGCACCGGGGACGTGTTGATGTCCCGGCTGCGCGAGGGCCGGGCCAACACTGTTCGGGGTGCCGCCCACTTCCTGCGCGAGACGGTGGGACGGGTGCGCTACGCCGGCGCCAGAGGTCAACTCACGGTGCGGGCCGACAGCGGCTTCTATGCCCACGCCATCGTCGCCGTCTGCCGCAAGATGGATGTCCGCTACTCCATCACCATCCGCCAGCACAAAAGCCTGCGCCATCTCATCGAGGCCATACCCGAGACGGACTGGACGCCCATCCCCTACTGGATGGACGGTGCCGCCGATGTGGCCGAGACCACCTACACTCCCTTTGAGAGTGAGCCCGGCGCTGCCCCGGTGCGGCTCATCGTCCGACGGGTGAAGCCCACGCCCGGTTCCCAACTGGCCCTCTTCGCCAGCTACAGCTATCACGGCTTCATCACCGACCGGGATGAGGAGACGCTCGAACTGGAGGCTGACCATCGCCGCCACGCCGAGATCGAGAATGCGATACGCGACCTCAAGTACGGCGTCGGGCTGAACCACCTGCCGTCCGGCCGATTCGCCGCCAACGGGGCCTGGCTGGCGATACAGGTGATGGCGCACAACTTGGCCCGCTGGACGGCGCGAATCGGTCTGGGCGAGCAGGTGGTGACCACCAAGACCCTTAGGCGGCGGTTCTTCGCCCTGGCCGGACGGCTCACACGCTCGGCGCGCCGGCTGACCCTGCATCTTCCCAAGGGTTGGCCATGGGAGGAGAAGGTCAGTCGCGCCTTGGCCCGGTTGCGAGCCATTCCACTCCCGGCCTGACGGCGCCCGTCCGCCAGTGTCCCAACGTCCCCGCAAACTGAACGTCCCCGCAAACTCGCGCCAGTCCGGTCCGCGAGCGCCTCTTGCCGTGTCCTCTCCCGCCATCTCGCTCACCACAGCCACTGTAGGCCGCCATCGGCGCCCCCAAAAATACCTGCAGACCGCCGCCAACCCCCCATCTACCCAAATTCGAGCCCGGACCATCGCGCTTGTAACTCCCCCACCCCCCTTCCGGCGTCCTCACGCCGTCCATCGGTGGATTCGGGCTTAGCCCGGTACCCTCTTCCTTCTGCGAATTCCATCTAAATTGAGGGGAGGAGGGCTTTCTCTTCGACCTGACGCGGCCCTCTCCTTGACCTGACGAATTGGAAACAGGGAAAATCCTGTCCTGCGCTTGTTCCTTTCGTTGTGTAGAATGGCGAGGTGGAAACTCACGTTATAGTCAAGACTCACGAGCTGGCGTTGAAGGGCAAGAACCGCCCGTGGTTCATGCGCCGGCTTACCGAAAACCTTCGAAACGCCACCCAGGGAGCCGGCGTCTCTCGCGTCTGGCAGGCGCAGTTGATGATAGGTCTGACTCTGGAGGACGAAAACGCCTGGCCTGTGGTGAAAGAACGAGTGCGGGACTGCTTCGGCGTTGCCAAGTTTTTTCTTGCTCGCGAGTTTCCTCGGGACCTGGATCTGATCAGGGAAGCCCTGCCGGCCCTGCTGGAGAGGTACCAGTTTGAATCTTTCCGGATAGAGACCAACCGGGCCGATAAGCGGTTTCCGATGACCTCACCTGAGGTGGACCGGGAATTGGGGCGTTTCGTGGAGGACCTCACAGGGGCCCGCGTGGACCTTTCCGGTCCCGACCTGACCGTTTACCTCGACATTCAGACCCGGGGCATACTGCTTTATTTCGACGAGACTCCTGCCCACGGAGGCTTGCCCGTTGGGTCCAGCGGGCGCGTTGCAGTCATGCTGTCGGGTGGCATAGACTCGCCGGTGGCTGCCTGGCACATGATGAAACGCGGCTGCCCGACGACTTATGTTCACTTTCACAGTTATCCTCTGGTTGACCGTTCGTCTATCGAGAAGGCCGGGGAACTGGTACAGCACCTCGCCCGGCACCAACGACAGTCTGAGCTACTGCTGGCGCCCCTTGCCGAAATTCAAAAGCGCATCATCGTGGAAACGCCACCGTCTTACCGGGTGCTGCTGTACCGGCGGTTCATGATGCGCATTGCCCAGACGCTGGCGAAGCAGTCAAGGGCCAAGGCGATCATCACGGGCGAGAGTTGCGGCCAGGTGAGCTCCCAGACCCTAGAGAATATCGCCGTGGTCGACGATATCGCCACCATGCCGGTTCTGCGGCCTCTCATTGGCCTTAACAAAGAGGAGATCGTTGGCATGGCCCGGAACATTGGAACCTTTCCTATCTCCATTCAACCCGATCAGGACTGTTGCTCGCTCTTCGTGCCAAAGCACCCTGAAACCCGTGCCCGCCTTACAACAGTGGAAAAACTGGAGAGGGGCCTGCCCGTGGATGAGATGGTGGCCGAGGCGCTGGCAGGCGTGTCCAGCGAGAGAGTGCCGTCTCCCTACCCGGCAAGAGACTGAAGGCAAAGGCGCAGAGGGCCGCAGAGATTTACAGAGATGCTCTCTCAGCCCCGCCAACAACCAGTGGACCCCGAAAAGCTGCTTACCGATGTTCTGAGAGGAGTGTCACGCTCCTTTTACCTGAGCATTCGTGTGCTGCCACGGGAGATACGGCAGCCGGTGGCCGTGGCATATCTCCTTGCCCGTGCTGCTGACACAATCTCCGACACCCGCGCCATGCCTCCGGACCAGAGACTGAAGCGGCTGCTGGCATTTCGCGGGCAAGTCGAGGGACCGGCATCCGAAGAGGCCATCGAATGCATCGTCCAAGGATCCGAGCAGCATACCCAAGGGGTCTCTGCTGACGAGAGGTTCCTGCTGCAGAACGCCGGACGCCTATTCGTCCTGTTGGAGGGTGTGCCGGACAGGGAACAGGTGAGGCGGGTTGTAGTCACCATAACCCGTGGCATGGAACTGGACCTGACAACCTTTCCTTCCGAGGACTCTGGAGAGCTCGAATCCCTTCGTAATCAGGAACATCTCGACTGCTACACCTACCTGGTGGCCGGCTGTGTGGGCGAATTCTGGACCTCGCTAACGATGGCACACGAGCCGCGGCTTGCCGGGCGGGACGTCGACGAAATGACGGCTCTAGGGGTGCGGTTCGGAAAGGCCCTTCAGTTGACCAACGTGCTACGCGACGTCCCCCGTGACCTCCGAAACGGACGATGCTACCTGCCGGAAAGTGATCTGGCCTTAGAGGGTCTCGCGCCCGAAGACCTGCTGGAACCAGCGAACTCGGCGCGGGCGGAGGCTGTACTTACACCATGGATTCGAACTGCGTTGGCCCACTTCGAGGCGGCCGAGGCCTACGTGCTGACGACCCCGCGCCGTTGTGTCAGACTGCGGCTGGCTGCCCTCTGGCCCATCCTGCTGGGCCTGGCCACACTGGAGAAGCTGGCGCTCAACCGGGACTGGCTCGACCCGGCCCGTCCATCCCGAGTAAAGCGTCGATGGGTGTATGGCGTGATGATGCGATCGGTGATAGCGGTTCACTCCGACACCCTGGTACGTCTGTGGATTCGCCGGCTGCGCCGTAAGGTGGAGCGAGCCCTGGGTGGGGACTGAATCGCAGCCCGTGAATCGCCCCCGGTCCGGCGTTTTGTCCGTACTGGAGGTATTCACCGTCTTTCTCCGGCTTGGATTGACCTCTTTCGGTGGGCCCGTCGCCCATCTGGGATATTTCCGGCAGGAGATCGTGGAACGGCGGGGGTGGCTAGACGAGGCGGCATATGCCGACCTTGTAGCGCTGTGCCAGTTTCTGCCCGGCCCTGCCAGCAGCCAGGTGGGCATCGCGCTGGGTATTCGCAGGGCCGGTCTGCCCGGCGGATTCGCGGCGTGGCTTGGCTTCACTGCCCCGTCGGCTGGGGCCCTGATCCTGTTCGCCTACGGGGTTGCCGCCTTCGGTGATCTGGACACCGCGGGCTGGTTGAAAGGACTGAAAACCGCGGCTGTAGCGGTGGTGGCTCTTGCCGTTTGGGGAATGGCAGGCAGCCTTTGCCCAGACCGCCCACGCGTTGCTATCGCTGTAGTCGCTGCGATTGCCATGCTGGCTTGGCCCAGCAGCTGGGCACAGCTTGTGGTTATCGCCGGAGCGGGGGCATTGGGTTGGGTAATTCTCCGACCCGGCCCGACCGATGAGCCGAGAGAACCGCAGTTTCAAATAAACCGCGCACTTGCTGTTTTGTGCCTGGTGGCCTTGGCTTCAATTCTGATCGGGCTGCCCGTACTGCAGCAGGCCAAACTCTCCGGCACAGTGGGCGAGTCGCTGCGGGTGGTTGACAGCTTCTTCCGGGCTGGCTCCCTAGTATTTGGCGGAGGGCACGTGGTCTTACCGCTGTTGCAGGAGCTGGTCGTCCCGCCTGGCTGGGTTTCCAACGGGGAGTTCATAGCGGGATACGGTGCCGCTCAAGCCGTGCCGGGTCCGCTGTTCACCTTTTCGGCCTACCTGGGAACGACTCTTGATGTTGACGGCTGGCCCCAGGGATGGGCGGGAGGGCTCTTTGCGCTGGGTGCCATGTTTCTGCCGTCTTTCCTCCTGGTCATCGGCGCGGTGCCATTCTGGGACCGGCTTCGGAGTTGGGCGAGCTTTGGCGGAGCGCTGAGGGGGATCAATGCAGCGGTGGTGGGGTTGCTGTTGGCGGCGCTTTATAATCCAGTATGGACCAGCGCCATACATGGAAGGGATGACTTCGCGCTTGCCCTGGCAGGGTTGGCGCTTCTGGCAATCTGGAAATGGCCGCCCTGGCTGGTTGTGGCGCTCTCGGCGCTGGCAGGCCAGGGCATGGTCTACGTGAGCCTGCCGGTATAGCTGCGGCCGAGGAATGGCATTTCTTGACGCCCTATCGAATTCCTGTACCATAACTCCCGAACTGTAACCTGCAGATACGCTGGAGGAATAATGGCAACTTTCGTCCACGTCTACACGGGAGCCGACGGGCAGTCGGTCGTCGAGGAACGAGAATTCGAGATGCAGAGTTTCGTCGACACCGAGGGATCTCACGGCCTGTCTACCTCGGTGATCAACACTCCCGGGATCATGTTCCGGGTGTATGAGCCCGGCTACTTTCTGGACTTCCACACTGCACCGCGCCGCCAGTACAGCATCTCCCTGACTGGCGAAATCGAGGTCGGCACCCCCGATGGCACCGTCAAGCATTATGGCGCCGGCACCGTTCTGCTGGCCGAGGACCTGACCGGAACCGGGCACTCCACCCGCGTCGTGGGTACAGAGCCGCGGTTCGCGATCATCATCCCGCTGTCCGATTAGCACAAACCAAGGCGAAGCAGGGGACAGCCTCACCCAGAACCTCTCCCTTCGGGAGAGGGAATTGTTACAGGGTCTGCATTTTTGACTTGAAGGCGGTACAGATATGACCGCGTATACCATGCTAAGCGGCGAGTTCAATCCTACGGTGCCCACCAGGGTAATTTTCGGCCAGGGCAAGGCAGCCACGCTGGGGGCTGAGGTCTCCGCCTTGGGAGGAAAGCGGGCGCTGGTGCTGTCGGGCCGGACCGTCGCAGAGCATACCGATTCCGTACGAAGGGTCCACGCGGCATTGGGCGATTCGGCTGTGGGAGTTTATTCCGGACTGACACAGCGGGCACCGCTGTCGACGGCCGTGGAGGCCGCGAACCTCGCTGTATCGCTCGAGGCGGACACGCTGGTGGGTGTTGGTGGGAGCACCATATCCGACGCCGCGCGGATGATCGCCGTGCTGATGGCGGAGGGCATCACCACGGTCGATGAACTGCGAACGCAGGGCCACGGACAGGACAGGATGATGCGCCCCAACCTGGATGGAAAGCCGCTGCCGCTGCAAGTCTCGATCCCGACCACGCTTTCGGCGGGTGAGTTCAACATGGGTGGCGGCAACGTGCTGGACGACGGCGAGGGCCACAAGATCCGGGTCGGACATCCCCGTCTCTATGCCGACCTGATTGTCCTGGATCCGGAGATGACTTCCGGCACTCCTGACTGGCTGTGGCTGTCGACCGGCGTAAAGGCGCTTGATCATTGCATTGAGCGGCTGTACTGCCAAGGCAACCAACCGGCCATCGACGCGCCAGTGCTGTCGGCGGCCGAGATGCTGTTCGACGCTCTGCCCCGGTCGAGACAAGCCGACGGCGACGGCGAGGCCCGGCTGCAGTGCCTGGTGGCGGCCTGGATGTCAATGATGGGAGCCCCGAACTTCGCGGTAGGCCTGTCGCACGCAATCGGCCACATCGTTGGCGTCAAGTACCAAGTGGGCCACGGCTATACGTCCTGCGTCTCCCAGCCCTACGTGATGGAATACAACCGCCCGGCGTCTGCGTCCAAGCAGGCCATGCTGGCCCGCGCCGCCGGGCACAACACGGCAGAGATGAGCGATGAGGCGGCGGCGGAACTGGCTGCACGATCCGTTGACGAATTCATTCTGGGTCTTGGGATGCCGCATCGATTACGCGAGCTCGAAATCCCCGAGGAAGACCTACCGGAAATTGCTGACCTTGTGCTCGGCGATCGAGGCTGTCTGACCAACGCGATTCCCGTGACCGAGGCTTCGCAGGTGATGGAAGTCCTGCGCCGCGCCTGGTAAAGATGAACTTGCGCGGGCTTGCTGGTCCTCCGATGGTGGTGGAATTGGGGCAATGAGGTAACGGTTTAGCCAATCAGGTAGGAGCGTTAGAAATGAAGTACGGCTTCACTTTGCCCGGCCGTGGTCCGCTGGCCACTCCGGAAACCTTGGGGACAATAGCGCGGAAGGGAGAGGAACTGGGATACGACGCGCTGTTCACTGGCGATCACATCCTGGTGCCACGCAACATCGCCTCGCCCTATCCTTACACCGAGGGCGGCGAGTTCCCGGGCAGCCCTTCGGGCGAGTCTATGGAACAGCTGACGCTGCTGGCGTTCCTAGCGGGTCAGACATCGGCAATCCGGCTGGTGACGAGCGTCATCATCGTGCCGCACCGTAATCCGCTGGTTGCAGCCAAGGCATTGGCAACGCTGGACGTGCTGTCAGGGGGAAGGCTGGTGGTAGGCGTGGGTGTTGGCTGGATGCGTGAGGAGTTCGAGGCCCTCGGACTGCCGCCCTTCGAGGAGCGAGGGGCTGTGACCGACGAGTACATCCGGGCCTTCAAGGAGCTCTGGACGAGCGACGACCCTCACTTCGAGGGCAAGTATGTCAGCTTCGACAACATCAGCTTCCTGCCCAAGCCTGTACAGAAGCCGCACCCGCCCATCTGGGTCGGTGGCGAGAGCCGCCCTGCCCTCCGACGGACCGCCGAACTGGCGGACGGCTGGTATCCGTTGGGGTCCAACCCCACATTCCCCATGGGGACGCCGCAACAACTGGCCGCGGGGCTAGAGCGGCTGGCGATGTATGCTCGCCGCTTTGAACGCGATCCGTCGGAAATCGAGACCATCTATCGCACGCACCAATTCGAACTGACGGACTCAGCCGCCGGCAGCGACCGGCTTCCCTTTGTAGGCAGTGCCGAGCAGATCGCCGGGGACATTCGGGGGTACCAGGACCTAGGCGTGGGATCCCTGGTGCTGGACTTCCTGCGCCAAACCGAGGATCTGAGCGTAATGCTGGGCCGGATGGAGCGCTTCGCGAATGAGGTGTGGCCGCTGGTCTGAGTGGACTTTCTGACCACCCGAAAATGGACCAAACGTTGGACAACAGTTGGGGCAGGATGGAACCTGCCCCATTTTCTTTTTGCCGCGGCGCCCAAGAGCGCTACCGGAAGTCGCGCTCGTAGAGCTCCTGGACACGTTTCAGGTGGTCGTCCGGGATGGGAGGCCGTTCGGCGCAGCCGGCGGTCTCCTCGGCTTCGGCAGCATTCTTGACGCCTGGGACTGTGGAATGGATGTCGCGGTTCATCATGCTGAAGACCATTGCGGCCTGGGACAGGGTTTGGATGGGGCCGTCCAGAAGGAAATCGAGCAAGGCGGCCTTTCGCAGATCGGCCTGCATCAGCGCATCGCCAGAAGTTGGTGGCCTGTCCAGCGCAGGGGTCAGTGCACCGGCCGCGTGGGAGCGGATGCCAATGATGCCCATTCCCTTGGTCTTGGCTAATGGAATGATCTGACCGTTGTCAAAGACATCCGCCCCTGGCGGTTTGGGTACCTGGGCGGTTGTGTTAAGCAGGTTGTAGTAGGCGAGAATCGTGTCGTACTCGCCGCTATTGATGAGCCGGTGCATGGTCGACAGGTGATGGTCCATGGCCGAGAGGCCGATGAACCGGGTCTTGTTTTCGTGCTGCATCTCCTTGTAGACATCCAGCACGGGGCCGAGTACATCGTCGCCCGTTATGGAGTCCGGGCCCTCGCCTCGCTGCTGGGTGAAGCGGTTATGGACATGCAGAACGTCCACCTGATCCCGGCGCAGTCGGTTGAGGCTTATTTCGACGGAGCGGCGGACGGCACCGGCCACGTCGTTCATCTGGTTGGCCCGGAGCCTGACCTTGGTGGCGACGACCACCTGCTCACGCCGACCGACCAGCGCCTTGCCGAGGGCCTCTTCGGCTTTGCCGTCGCCGTATGACGGGGCAACATCAAAGAAGGTGATGCCCAGATCCAGTGCTCGATGCACCGACCTGATGGCTTCCGCTTCGCTTGTCGCGCCCCAGACCTGCCCGATGCCACCTCCACCGAATCCTGCACGAGACACCCGCAGACCGGTGCGACCGAGAATGCTGTATTCCATGATCGGGGTCACCTCCCTGGGGAATTCGGATCTAGTGGGATACTTCGCCCTCCGCCAGCTGGAATAGGATGCCGTGGGAACTGGCGGTGTCAATGTTGAGGTTCCGGTAACCGAAGGGGCTGGGAGCAGGGGCGTCTCCCCGCATCTGGTTGCCCTTGCCCACGAGGTCTGAGAAGACCTGGTCTATACCGTCGACGCCGAAGGCAACGTGCATGACTCCGGGGCCGGTAGCCTGAAGCTGCCGGGCCATGGGGGTGTCGTCCCGCAGCGGCTCGAAGAAGTCCACGTAGGTCTCGCCGATGCGGTACAGGATGGACTTGAAGCCCCGGTCCTCGAATTCGTCCTTGGACAAGGGGGCGAGGGAGAAGTTGCGCTCAATGTAGTTGGCCATGTCGTCGATACTCTCGACCACGAAGGTCACGTGGTGCACTTTGTTAAGCATGCTATTTCCTCCGATTGTTTTATTCCGATTATATTGGGCTGAGCGGTTTAGGTTCTCCGGGCCAGCAAAGACTCCTTGCCGCGGGGGCTGTTAGACTTGGTCGGAGCCTATTTACCCTTGCGCGTCCAGGCAACCCCAAGATGGACAAGACTATTTTCGTTCAATGGAGCGACTATGCCAACCTTCTCAGCCGATGACAACGTAAACATACACTATCAGGACGTGGGCAGTGGCTTTCCGCTGTTGTTTGCTCACGAGTTCGCTGGGGACATTACCAGCTGGGAGCCGCAGGTCAATTTCTTCGCCCGCCGCTACAGGGTGATCACCTATAGCCACCGGGGATATCCACCGTCGGGCGTGCCGGAGGCACCGGAGGCCTATTCGCAGGACCGCCTGGTGGCAGACATGCGGCAACTGCTGGAGCACCTGGGCATTGGCCGGGCGTACATCGCCGGGCTGTCGATGGGGGCGGCCACCGCAATCAGCTTTGCCATTGCCCATCCGGAGATGTGCCGCGGGGTGATCGTCGCCGCTACTGGTACGGGATCCACGGACCGGGAGACGCACCTAGTACTACAACGACGTTTTCTCAAATTCGTGTGATTTTGACCTGAATTCGCTTCGAGGAAGGTACGACAATAAAGCTGTCAAGCGTGTGGGCAGGTCGCCATGAATAGGGGTTCAAAGCCCCTTTCTTGCAAAGCGTCGTTGTAGTACTAGTAGTGCAACAGCGTAGGATTGATAGATAATTAGCTGTGGTATTGCCGGGACACGTCAAAAGCTAAGGTGATGTTGGGAGGATGGGGATGCCAGCGAAGAGGTACCGGGTCAGTCTGAGTGTAGAGGAGCAACAGGAACTGAAGGGACTGGTGTCCCGGGGACGGACGGCAGCATATAAACAGACCCACGCCCGCATTATGCTGCTCAGCGATGAAAATCAAGAGCGCGGGGCGATGAAGGACGAGGAAATAGCCCGGGTCCTGAGGGTGGGGGACGCCACGGTGGGACGGGTGCGCCGCCGCTGTGTTGAGGAGGGAGTGGAGGCAGCCTTGGGACGCAGGGAGCAGGTCAACCGCCGCCCGAGGAAGCTGGACGGCCAAGGAGAGGCCCACCTGACTCACCTCGCTTGTAGCGAACCGCCGGAGGGCCGTGCCGGTTGGACGCTGCAACTGCTGGCTGACCGGCTGGTGCAATGTGAGATAGTGGACAGCATCAGCCCCGAGACGGTGCGCCAAACGCTGAAAAAAACGAACTCAAGCCTTGGCTGAAGGAGTGCTGGTGCATCCCGCCCAAGGCCAATGCCGAGTTCGTCTGTGCCATGGAGGACGTGCTGGAGGTGTATCACCGTCAGTTCGAGGACAACGAGGTGCTGGTGTGCCTGGACGAGACCAGCAAGCAACAGGTGAGGGAGACCCGCAGCCCCTTGCCGCCGCGTCCGGGGACTGCCATGGCCTACGATTACGAATACGAGCGCAACGGGGTGAGCAACCTGTTCATGCTGTTCGCGCCCTTGGAGGGGTGGCGGCGGGTGGAGGTGACGGACCAGCGAACCAAGGCTGACTGGGCCCGGGTGGTGCGACAACTGGTGGATGTGGACTACCCGGACAAAGGCCGGATAGTCTTGGTGATGGACAATCTGAACACCCACCGCCTCTCGTCCCTGTACGAGGCCTTCGAGCCTGCAGAGGCGAGACGCATTGCCGAAAAGCTGGAAATCCACTACACGCCCAAGCACGGCAGTTGGCTGAACATGGCCGAGATAGAACTGGGAGTGCTGGCGCGCCAGTGTCTGGACCGCCGGATACCGGACCAGCAGACATTGAAGCAGGAAACCAAGGCTTGGCAAGGGCAGCGGAACCACGACGCAATTCGGGCCAACTGGCGTTTCACCACCCAGGACGCGCGCATCAAGCTCAAGTCCCTCTATCCCTTAATTCAACACTGATGGACTACTAGTAGACGACCATCATTGAAGTGATGGCTGGTAAGATGCAGGGAAGCGAGGCCCAAGGAAGAAGACTGTGCAGCGGGGTGGATGTGATGGTCAAGAAATACCGTGTGGGACTGACTGGGGAGGAACAGGAGGAACTGAGGGCACTGGTGTCCAAAGGCCGGGCTGCGGCCTATAAACAGACTCACGCGCGCATTCTCCTGCTCAGCGATGAGAACCAGTCTGGCGGACCGATGATGGACCAGGAGATATCCCGGGCCCTCAAGGTGGGCACCGCCACGGTGGAGCGGGTGCGCCGCCGGTGCGTGGAGGAGGGGGTTGACGCGGCCCTGGGGCGCAGGGAGCAACTGCGCCGCCGTCAGAGGAAGCTCGATGGCCAGGGTGAGGCCCACCTGATAGCCATGGCCATATCCCAGCCGCCGGAGGGACGGGTCAGTTGGACCATGCAGATGCTGGCCGATGGATTGGTGGAGCGGGAGATGGTGGACAGCATCAGCCCGGAGACGGTGCGCCGGACTCTGAAAAAAACGAACTCAAGCCTTGGCTGAAGGAGTGCTGGTGCCTCCCGCCCCAGGGCAGCGCCGAATTCGTGTGCGCCATGGAGGACGTGCTGGAGGTCTATCATCGTGAATACCAGGACAATGAGGTCCTGGTGTGTCTGGACGAGACCAGCAAGCAACTGGTGCAGGAGACCCGTACGCCCCTCCCGCCGCGGCCCGGGGCAGCCAGGGCCTACGATTACGAGTACCAGCGCAACGGGGTGAGCAACCTGTTCATGCTGTTCGCGCCTCTGGAGGGATGGCGCCGGGTGGAGGTTACGGACCGGCGCACCAGGACCGACTGGGCGGAGGTGGTGCGGAAACTGGTGGATGAGGACTATGCCGACAAGGAGCGGATAGTGCTGGTGATGGACAACCTGAACACCCACCATCCGTCGTCCTTGTACCAGGCCTTCGAGCCGGCGGAGGCACGGCGGATCGCCGAACGGCTGGAGATACACTACACGCCGAAGCACGGGAGTTGGCTGAATATAGCGGAGATAGAACTGGGGGTGCTGGCGCGGCAATGCCTTGATCGCCGGATACCCAGCCAGAGAGTTCTGGCACAGGAAACCGGAGCATGGCAGGAGCAACGCAACCGGGCGGCGATTCGAGTGGACTGGCGCTTCACTACCCAGGACGCCCGCATCAAGCTCAAGTCCCTATACCCCTCAATACAATAGCGGCGGACTACTAGAGGCATGGAGGCAAAACGCCGAGCGGTTAAAGACCGAGGGCATTTCGGGATTTGCCGAAGAGTACGCCAACGGCCCGACGCGGGTGCAGTTTAAGCGTAAGGACCCGATAGGCTGGGAGAAATTCTACGCCGGGCGGGCTGCTCATTCCGCCCTCGGTTCGGCCCTGATTACTCAGGGCATTCAGCTAAAACGCCCGACGGTGTATCAGCTAGAAGAGGAAATGCGCCGGATTACAGTTCCGACGCTGCTGCTCGTAGGCGATGAGGACGATCCCTGTATCGAGCCGATGCTGTTCATCAAACGGTGCGTGGCCACGAGCGGGCTGGTTTTCTTCCCCCAGAGCGGCCACACCATCAATCTGGAGGAGCCAGCGCTGTTCAACCGCACAGTGCTGGACTTTCTGACGGCCGTGGAGTCCGGTGCCTGGGCGACGCGTGCTGATTGATTGCTTTTACTCCTGGAGCTGAGCGACGATCTTGTGCAGTTGCTTTTCGTCGTCGGAGTTGGCTACGTCCATGCCGAAGACAACCTCGTCCAAAAGGCCGTCAAACCGTTCCTTGACCGCTGGGGCCACTTGGTCGTACTCGACGGCGATCGCGAACTTCTCGAGGATGTCGTCGGTAATCAGGTTAGTCATCTCGTCCCACTGGCCCTTAAGGGACATCTCGTGCAAGCGGACTCCTACGTCCTCGATTCCGTGGGTCTCGAGAACCGTGGAATAGGTGCGAGTTGACGCGTAGAAGGCGATCTGACGCCGCACGGGGTATTTTCGGTCCTCGATGACCGATTTATTGGGTCCCGTGATGATGAATCCTGAGCCGGAAAGGTTGACCGCCTGTGGCTCTCTTCCGGCCCGGTTGGCGCCGTCAGCGATGGGCGGGAGCACCTTATCCGTTATGAATTGGGGTGACGTCAGAGGGTGGAGGGAGATCCCGTCGCACACCTCACCGGCCACACGGCAGTTGTAAGCGTTGACGGCACTGATGAACACTGGCGGGCGCGCCTCCTCGGATGGCCCTGGGCTGAAGAAGGGTGTCATCAGCGAGAAGTTGTAGTGATCTCCATGATATGAGAGACGCGTACCGTTTTGCCAGGCGTCCCAAATCGCATGGAGCGACTGGACATACTCCCTGATTCGCGGCCCGGGCGACTCCCATTGAGTCGAGAAGCGCCTTTCGATGTGACCTTTGACCTGTGTTCCCAGCCCCAGGCGGAATCTCCCGCCGGAAAAATTCTGCAGGTCCATTGCGGCGTAGGCGAACACCATAGGCGACCGAGGGAAAGCAATGGCGACCCGAGGCTCCAGCGTGACCCGGGAGGTGGTGGTTGCTGCCAGAAGAAGGGGCAACAGTGGGTCGTGGCCCGTTTCCTCGGTGCAGAGACCGTCGTAGCCGACACTCTCGGCCCACCTGGCCTCTTCTGGGATGCCTTTGATGTTGCCGGTGTTCAAGTGGTAGAGCACCCGGAATCCCATCGCTTCCTCCGAAGTTGCCGCTTGAGAGGCCAATTGGTCCGCTCTGCCGAAGAGAGAAGGTCAGAGTGAATTTGGTACACAGGGCCATCCCCAGGCAGGTGGGCTACTTGGCCGTGAATCCGCCGTCTACTACGAGCTCGGCGCCAGTGATGTAGGATGCCTCGTCCGATGCCAGGAAAAGGACTGCGTTGGCGACTTCAATAGTACGGCCTTCCCTCTGCATCGGCACGTCATTAATCAGCCTATCCCGGCGGGCGTCGCCCCGTTGGAATGAGGTCAGCATGGGAGGCATCATTCCCGGATGGACAGAGTTGATGCGAATGCCGTCCTTGGCGTGCTGTACAGCCGTGGCCTTGGTAAGAAGACGGACAGCGCCCTTGGAGGCGTTGTAGCCAGGGTGCACCGAATCCTGACCTACGATGCCAGATATGGACGAGATGTTAACGATGGAGCCGCCGCCGGCCTTTTGCATTTCCGATACGGCATGCTTCGTTCCAAGAAACACCCCGCGGGCGTTGATGTCGAGGAGGCGATCCCAAGCATCGGTGCTGCGGAAGTCGGTCTCGCCACTGCCGCTTATTCCCGCGTTGTTAACGAGGATGTCCAGCTTGCCGTAGCGTCCCACGACCTGCTCGACAGCGGCGATCCAAGAGTCCTCGTCAGAGACGTTCAAGTTGACGAACAAGGCTTCGCCACCGGCCTCTGCGATTTCAGCCTCCACCCGGCGTCCATCTTCCTCTCGGATGTCGGCGATGGCCACCTTGGCGCCTTCGCGGGCGAACAGCTTGCACTCTTCGGCACCCATTCCGTTGGCCCCTCCAGAAACCATTGCCACTTTTCCTTCGAGTCGCATAATCGATCAATGACCTCTTTCTTGGATTTCTACAGTGTTTTTCACGATTGGTGTCGGGAAATTCGTTTCGCGCTAGCATACCCCAAACATCAGCGGTTCGCAGTATGTGAAATGCGCGCCAGAGTATAATTGGAGCGTGCCCCGTCCACTCGAGCAGATAGAACGCCCGGCCTCTCCATAGCTCTAGCTGGAGCGAACTGCATTTCGGGTGAAGACCAAGAAGTGCGATAGTCACTTAAGGGAGAATTGGATTTGAACTTGGCCCTGGCAACGAATTAGTCAGTATCGTGGCTCGTCCACACCTGTGTTTGTGTCGTACCTTAGGTATTTGGGGACTTGGAGGATTGAAATGCGACTGGATGGCAAGGTAGCGATTATCAGCGGTGGCTCCCGAGGGCAGGGTGCTGCCGAGGCGCGGTTGTTCGCGCTGGAGGGGGCGGCGGTGGTAATTGGGGACATCCTTGACGAGGAGGGCCTTAAGCTGGAGGCGGAAATACGAGAGCTGGGCGGACGGGCCACCTACGTTCACCTAGACGTTACGGAGCCTGAGCAGTGGGAGGGCGCTGTTTCGCGGGCTGTCAGGGAATACGGCAAGCTGGACATCCTCGTGAACAACGCCGGCATTGGCAGTACCGAAAGCGGTGGACTGGACGCTCCGAAGATTGACGGTACTGACGCGGCGGTATGGGACCGCATTATGGACGTGAACAGCAAGGGGGTGTTCCTGGGCACCCGTGCCGCCATCCCGGCGATGCGGGCCGCTGGTGGTGGCTCAATCATCAACATTTCGTCGGTGGCCGGTATGGTGGGCATTGCCCCGGGGAGCGGTGCGGGGGCTGCCTATGCCTCCTCCAAGGGTTCCGTTCGATTGCTCACCAAATCCACGGCGGTCCAGTACGGCGCCGAGGGGATTCGCTGTAACTCTGTGCATCCTGGTTATATCGAGACCGCGATGACCCAGAGGGCGCTGTCGCAGCCGGGATTCCGCCAACAAGCTGCGGCTATTGCTCCTCTGCAGCGCATCGGCACGGTGGACGATATCGCCAATGGAGTTCTGTTCCTGGCATCCGACGAGTCGTCTTTCATGACTGGCAGCGAGATGGTGATAGACGGAGGCTGGACCGCTCAGTAAACTTTTACATATTTTTCACAATTGAGCCTAGTAGTCCGCCGCTATTGTATTGAGGGGTATAGGGACTTGAGCTTGATGCGGGCGTCCTGGGTAGTGAAGCGCCAGTCCACTCGAATCGCCGCCCGGTTGCGTTGCTCCTGCCATGCTCCGGTTTCCTGTGCCAGAACTCTCTGGCTGGGTATCCGGCGATCAAGGCATTGCCGCGCCAGCACCCCCAGTTCTATCTCCGCTATATTCAGCCAACTCCCGTGCTTCGGCGTGTAGTGTATCTCCAGCCGTTCGGCGATCCGCCGTGCCTCCGCCGGCTCGAAGGCCTGGTACAAGGACGACGGATGGTGGGTGTTCAGGTTGTCCATCACCAGCACTATCCGCTCCTTGTCGGCATAGTCCTCATCCACCAGTTTCCGCACCACCTCCGCCCAGTCGGTCCTGGTGCGCCGGTCCGTAACCTCCACCCGGCGCCATCCCTCCAGAGGCGCGAACAGCATGAACAGGTTGCTCACCCCGTTGCGCTGGTACTCGTAATCGTAGGCCCTGGCTGCCCCGGGCTGCGGCGGGAGGGGCGTACGGGTCTCCTGCACCAGTTGCTTGCTGGTCTCGTCCAGACACACCAGGACCTCATTGTCCTGGTATTCACGATGATAGACCTCCAGCACGTCCTCCATGGCGCACACGAATTCGGCGCTGCCCTGGGGCGGGAGGCACCAGCACTCCTTCAGCCAAGGCTTGAGTTCGTTTTTTTCAGAGTCCGGCGCACCGTCTCCGGGCTGATGCTGTCCACCATCTCCCGCTCCACCAATCCATCGGCCAGCATCTGCATGGTCCAACTGACCCGTCCCTCCGGCGGCTGGGATATGGCCATGGCTATCAGGTGGGCCTCACCCTGGCCATCGAGCTTCCTCTGACGGCGGCGCAGTTGCTCCCTGCGCCCCAGGGCCGCGTCAACCCCCTCCTCCACGCACCGGCGGCGCACCCGCTCCACCGTGGCGGTGCCCACCTTGAGGGCCCGGGATATCTCCTGGTCCATCATCGGTCCGCCAGACTGGTTCTCATCGCTGAGCAGGAGAATGCGCGCGTGAGTCTGTTTATAGGCCGCAGCCCGGCCTTTGGACACCAGTGCCCTCAGTTCCTCCTGTTCCTCCCCAGTCAGTCCCACACGGTATTTCTTGACCATCACATCCACCCCGCTGCACAGTCTTCTTCCTTGGGCCTCGCTTCCCTGCATCTTACCAGCCATCACTTCAATGATGGTCGTCTACTAGTAGTCCATCAGTGTTGTATTGGTGGGTAGAGGGACTTGAGCTTGATGCGGGCATCCTCGGTGGTGAAGCGCCAGTCCACCCGTATTGCGTCCCGGTTGCGCTGTTGCTGCCACGCTCCCACCTCCCGCCGCAGAGCGCTTTGGTCGGGAATACGGCGGTTCAGGCATTGCCGGGCCATCACCCCGATTTCGATCTCGGCCATATCCAGCCAACTGCCATGCTTGGGAGTGTAATGGACCTCCAACCGTTCGGCGATGCGCCGCGCTTCGGCAGGCTCAAAGGCTTCATACAATGAGGCTGGGTGGTGGGTGTTCAAGTTGTCCATCACCAGCACAATACGGTCCTTGTGCGGGTAGTCCTCGTCCACCAGTTGCTTGATCACCCGGGCCCAATCGGCTTTCGTGCGCCGGTCCGTCACTTCCACCCGGCGCCACCCTTCCAGCGGAGCGAACAACATGAAGAGGTTGCTTACCCCGTTGCGCTCGTATTCATAATCGTAGGAGCCCGCCGCCCCAGGCCGGGCCGGACGCGGCCGGCGCGTCTCTTTCACCTGTTGCTTGCTGGTCTCGTCCAGACAGACCAGAACTTCGTTGTCCCCATACTGGCGCTGATAGACTTCCAGCACGTCTTCCATCGCACAGACGAACTCGGCGCTGCCTTGCGGCGGGATGCACCAGCACTCTTTCAGCCAAGGCTTGAGTTCGTTTTTTTGAGCGTCTGGCGCACCGTTTCAGTGCTGATGCTCTCCACTACCTCGCATTCGACCAGCCGGTCGGCCAACAGTTTCAGTGTCCAACTCGCCCGGCCCTCCGGCGGTTCTCCGCAGGCCAAGGCAATCAGGTGGGCTTCCCCTTGACCGTCCAACCGCTTCGGACGCCGGTTAACCTGCCGCTTTCGTCCCAGCGCCGCCTCAATCCCTTCCTCTACGCAGCGCCGGCGCACCCGTTCCACCGTCGCACGGCCAATCTGGAGAACCCGGGCAATGTCTTCATCCTTCATGGCCCCGTCCACATGGGCCTCATCACTCAGCAGCAGGACGCGCCCGTGGGTCTGCTTGTAAGCCGCCCCCCGGCCACGGGACACCAATGTCTTCAGTTCCTGCCGCTCCTCCGCACTCAGCTTGACCCGGTATCTCTTCATCGCCATCCCCTCCTCACACGTCCCAATCCTCTTCGCCCTATGCTTGGTACAATACACTTGGTCAGTACTCATTTCAAAGATGTTGGACTACTAGCCATGTACGGGCACTGTGGTAAACTGTGCGCCGTCCACTGAACAGTTGGGGCGGACAAGGACGGTCCGCTCCAACTCTTTGCCTGAGATCCAGGAGCTAACCAATTTGGAAACAAAAAAGGTTACGGTCGTACTCTTTCCAGACGAGGACGGCGGATTCACTGCCGTGATGCCCTACTTCTCCTGCAACATGCTCTCCAAGGGCACCTGCCTTACTGCCCAAGGATGGACTGCCGAGGAAGCGATGGAGGAAGTTCGTGTACTCATCGAAGGTTACTTAGACCGTACGGGAACGGAGGGCCGATACCAGTTGGAACATGCCTGCCTGGACGGATTAGAGGTGCGAAGCCTGGAGGTGAACGTTCGGGATTAGTCCCTGGAATCATCGACCGCTATCAATAATAAGTGGGCCACAAAAACAAAGCCGGACTCGTAGAGCCCGGCTTTTCAATTGCCCCTTAACCTCTGAATAGTGGAAGGGAGATTTGGTGATGTTCAAGAGTGGTAAACAGGTCCTCGGCATAAGCCGAGGCTTCGGTGGACTTTCTCAGGGAACCTCTCCATCAGCCTGGGAGCGCAATTAGCGCTCGATCGCAGGGCCTTACGGCCACTGGCTTTCAGGACAAGGAACACCCACCGGTCGACCTGGGAGTTGGGTCCCACCCCCGTCCCGACGGAGTCGGGGCAACGGGCAGGGCCAATAGCTCCTTAAAGGAGGTGATCCAGCCGCACCTTCCGGTACAGCTACCTTGTTACGACTTCGTCCCAGTCACCAAACCCGACCTCGGCACCTGCCTCCCTTACGGGTTAGCTCAGCGACTTCAATCGTTCTCGGCTTCCATGACGTGACGGGCGGTGTGTACAAGGCCCGGGAACGTATTCACCGCAGTATGCTGACCTGCGGTTACTAGCGATTCCGCGTTCATGCAGGCGAGTTGCAGCCTGCAATCCCAACTGGGGCCGGCTTTGGTGGGATTGGCTCCATCTCGCGATTTCGCAGCCCATTGTACCGGCCATTGTAGCGTGTGTGTAGCCCAGGACATAAGGGCCATGATGACTTGACGTCATCCCCACCTTCCTCCTCCTTGTGAGAGGCTGTCTCGCTAGAGAATATAACTAGCGACAAGGGTTGCGCTCGTTGCGGGACTTAACCCAACACCTCACGGCACGAGCTGACGACAGCCATGCAGCACCTGTGAAAGCTTCCGGAGTTACCCCCGGATCATCACCCTTTCGGGTTCTTACTACAAACATGTCAAGCCCTGGTAAGGTTCTTCGCTTAGCATCGAATTAAACCACACGCTCCACCGCTTGTGCGGGCCCCCGTCAATTCCTTTGAGTTTTAGCCTTGCGGCCGTACTCCCCAGGCGGAATGCTTATCGCGTTAGCTTCGGCACAGGAGGGGTCGATACCCCCTATACCTAGCATTCATCGTTTAGGGCGTGGACTACCTGGGTATCTAATCCAGTTTGCTCCCCACGCTCTCGCGCCTCAGCGTCAGGCACAGCCCAGAAAGCCGCTTTCGCCACTGGTGTTCCTCCCGATATCTACGCATTTCACCGCTACACCGGGAATTCCGCTTTCCTCTACTGCCCTCAAGCGAGGTAGTATCCCTTGACCTCTCCCAGTTGAGCCGGGAGCTTTCACAAAAGACTTACCAAGCCGCCTACGCGCTCTTTACGCCCAGTAATTCCGGGTAACGCTTGCTCCCTACGTATTACCGCGGCTGCTGGCACGTAGTTAGCCGGAGCTTATTCCCCGGGTACCGTCCTTTCTCTTCCCCGGGAAAAGGAGTTTACAGCCCTAAGGCCTTCATCCCCCACGCGACGTCGCTGGGTCAGGCTTTCGCCCATTGCCCAAAATTCCCTGCTGCTGCCTCCCGTAGGAGTGGGGGCCGTGTCTCAGTCCCCCTCTGGCTGATCGTCCTCTAAGACCAGCTACCCGTCATCGGCTTGGTGAGCTTTTACCTCACCAACTACCTGATAGGACGCGAGCCGCTCCCCCGGCGCCCGAAGGCTTTCATCCGGCCACCAAGGCAACCGGATCGTATGCGGGATTACCCTCAGTTTCCCGAGGCTATACCCCACCGGAGGGCACGTTACTCACGCGTTACTCAGCCGTCTGCCACTTGCCCGAAAGCACGTTCGACTTGCATGCATTAAGCGCGCCGCCAGCGTTCACCCTGAGCCAGGATCAAACTCTCTAATACAGAACTTACCTAGCTTCCTTCCACTATTCAGTTGTTAAGGTACACGGCCACCCGGCGGGCAATCCCGCCAACGCGGCCTAGCTCCGTTATATTAATTGTCTCAGCCTTGCTTGTCAACACACACAACCCGCAATTTCTGATTTTGCCTTAATTGCCCGTAGTTCACCGGTGCTTCAGTAGTTGCTCGATACTTCGGGTATTTCGGCTATACTGCCAGCAATCGGACTGGCCGGTGGCTTTATCCGGTCAGCCTGCCTGCTGACAATTCGCCGGCACAGCTGCTTAAGAGGAGGGGCCTAATGAGCGTAGTCAAAATCAACGCCATCACAGTGCCTGAGGGAAGAGGGCACGAACTAGAGGAGCGGTTTGCGCACCGTGCCGCTGCTGTTGAAAACGCCTCGGGCTTCGAGGGATTCGAGCTACTGCGGCCGGTGGATGGAGAGAATCGCTACTTCGTTTACACCCGATGGGAGTCGGAGGAGGCGTTCCAGAACTGGTTTCAAAGCCAGGCATTCCAACAGGGCCACGTTCAAGCCAGCAGAGAGCGGAGCGGGTCCCCGGTGGGCACAGCCGCGGACCTGTTGTCCTTTGAAGTGGTGATGAGCGCAGGGCCGAAATAGATCCAATGTTGCAGGAGGTCAATTCCCGATGCAATAGAGCCGGACAGCTTCAATGAGGATGAGGCTGGTCGGCGTCGCGGAACTGGACAGGCCACAAACTATTGCCCCGCACATGCTGGCCGAAGGTGAAATAGCCAGCCGATCCGTCGTTTTCCACTTTTGCCTGGAGCCGGGGACTTCAGTTTGTGTCGGTCAATTCTATCCTCGCCAGTCTTGCCCCATTCACAGTCAGCCACTGCCGGCACGAATTGGTGGCTGCGGGCCTCAGCTGAAGTAATCAGAAACGCCTGGCGCTCGAAAATGCACCCGTGAAGCTGGCTGGCGCCATTATCCTTCGCCATAGAAGGACAATAGAGGAGGGCCACCTCCGGCCAGCGACTTTTAATCGTAAGGTTGCCGCCCCGCCGTTTGGGCCGATGGCCGCATTGATACGAGAGTTCTCAGCTCCATTGCTCATATCGATCTCAGGCTCACCTCCGGAATCGACGGAGAATGACATTCGGAGATTGTCGTACGAGCCGCGGAATCGAACCCCTGGGATTCCTTCCTCCTAAGACCGGCTTTTAAAAACGGCTGCCAGCCTGTCGTTGGCGTTGCGGCCGAACATTACAAGCATGGGCGCATCTCCACTGGGCCTCGTTTGGAGTAGGAAACGGAGCCGGTCTCCGAGGTCATAGCGGGAGAACTGGGGATTACCTTCCCCGAAGCTTATTTCGACATTGACTGGCTCATCGCCAACAAACAACTGGAAGTATATTGCCCTTATCGCATCTGGTGTTTAGCACCTGATGTTTAGTTGTTGCCAGTCGTGGTCATATGACTCCTCTCCCTTGGATAATTTACCTGAGATCCAGCCCCACCTGGGATGCCTCCCTCAACTGCCTCGATAATTGGAGGTCCGACGAAATGACGGGTACTTGAACACAGTCCAGTAGACAGGGCAATCGCCTCTTGATTTCAGCTGCTCAGCGGGTTGGGGTGGAGGAGCTGGCATTGCCGGTTTGCAGGGGCTCTTTTTTTATGATTCCGCTCATTTCCGTTCATTTCCGCCATTATTCTGTCATTCCGGCAATTCCCAGCTGGCCGCTGGTTCAAGGCAGGCCCGCCGGGAAGTCAGTCGGGTTCTGCTTGCTACCCGTATACACATAGAACATATGTTATATAGTGGGCGCAGGCTTGGCAAGGGGCGAATGACAGCAAAATGAGAAGTCAGGCTTGAAGACGGGATTGCCATGGTCCAGTAGAGCACTGGAGACCCGAATAGCCGGACATCCGCTATAATTGAGAACCTATGCAGGTTAAGGACATCGGTGAATTCGGCCTTATTCAACGGCTCAACTGCCTGATTTCTCAGCGTGGCGCAGGCAACGAAGCAGTTCGAGCCTGCCCGTTGCTGGTGGACACCGGCGACGACACCGCCGCATGGCAGACGGCAGAGGGCCGCGAGCTGTTCACCACCGATACCATGGTGGATGACATCCATTTCACTCGAGACACCACTCCCTGGCGCCAGCTGGGATGGAAAGCTGTTGCCGCAAACATCAGTGACGTCGCGTCTATGGGAGGACAGCCCACTTACGCATTGATCACCCTGGGTCTGCCCCCGGACTCGTTAGTTTCCGACATCGAAGAGATGTATCGTGGGATGATGGATATCGGCGACGATTATGGTATGGCGATCGTTGGTGGTGACATCGTGGGCTCTCCGGTGATGTTTGTGACCACCGCTCTCATCGGAGTAGCCCAGCGGCCGCCCATGCTGCGTTCCAATGCCCGGCCGGGAGATCTGGTCGCGGTCAGCGGATATGTCGGCAGTTCCGGAGGCGGCCTGCGTCTGATGCTGAATTGCCCTACAGCATCGGGGGAGGCCGCCGAGTTCCTACGAACAGCCCACCGGCGGCCCGTACCTTCCGTTCGCCAAGGGCGGGAGCTGTCTGAGGCGGGTATCGTCACAGCCATGGATATTAGCGACGGACTTTCGGACGACCTTAGCAAACTCTGCACTGCCTCAGGCGTATCGGCCCGCATTAATGCCCCGGCAATCCCGGTGCATCCCCTGCTGCGGAGGCAATTCCCCGACGATTCCCTGAACCTGGCACTGGGAGGGGGCGAGGACTACGTGCTCCTGTTCACAGGCGCTCCAGACATTGTTGAGCCGCTGATCGCGCGACTGGGGGATGGCAGCGGAGTAATTGGCATCATCGAGCCGATTGAAGACTCGTCCGAGGTGGGGCGGGTGACCTTAGTGAATGACGACGGCAATGAGATTCTGGTTTCTGGCAGGGGCTGGGACCATCTCCGGAGAGCCGAGACTGAGCAGGTTGAGGCGTCCAGGGCCGCAATTGAGCAATAAAGACAGTAACCATCGGACTCTTGCCCTGCGGACCGCCAGCCCTGCTCAGACCCAGCGCTTCGGTCGCGCCGTGGGGGAGCGTGCCCTGTCTGGCGACGTTTACTTGCTCAGCGGACCTTTGGGGGCGGGTAAAACGTGTTTTACCCAAGGCCTCGCCCAAGGCTTGGGAGTGGAAGGATATGTTCGCAGCCCCACCTTTGTTCTAATGACCCGGCACAGGGGCCGGCTCACCCTGCATCACATTGATCTGTATCGTATCGGCGGCCTGGAAGAGGCCTGGGACTTGGGACTGGATGAGCAGCTCCTTGATAGTGGGGTATGCGTGATCGAGTGGGCGGAGCGTGCAGAGGGTCTTTTGCCTGATGACGCTCTTTGGATCCGATTCAGTTATGGTGAAGATGAGGAGAGTCGCCAGATAGTGCTTGATTGCGATTCATCAAGGTTCGACGGTTTGCTAGAGGAATTGGGTTCTGCAGCCAGTTCATTCTCTGCTCGGATTGTGTAGGCAGAAAATGTTGTTGGCCATTGACACATCGACCAGGAACGCCTCTGTCGCGCTGCATGATGGCTCCCAGGTAGTCGCCAGTCGCTCCTGGCGCTCCGTGGTCAACCATTCCTCAGAATTGATGCCTGCAGTGATCCAGACTCTCCAGAGCCGCGGGGCTACTCCGCGCTCGCTGGACGCCGTGGCGGTCGCTCTTGGTCCCGGTGGATTCAGCGCTCTTCGAACAGGACTCAGTGCCGCCAAAGGCCTTGCGATTACCGCGCGTATTCCTATCATTGGCGTCGGCAGCCTGGACCTGGAGGCCTATCCGTTGCGGGAATCAGGACTCACTGTCTGTGCGCTTCTGGAGGCGGGACGAGGTGAAGCGGCATCTGCGCTGATTTCTCCCAATCCTGACATTGGACGATTGCGGGAAGACCGGATCACCGGGGCGGAGGAATTGCTGGACGAGATAGAGGCCGAAGTAGGGGGAATGGTCCTTTTTTGCGGAGAGGGGCTGGCCGCTTGGTCGGAGGCCGTGAAGAAACGGCTCGGTGACCGGGCGGTCCTATGCTGGATTCCTCCCTCGGCAAGGGCCCTGTCTCTTGCGGAAACAGCGTTGCTAAGGTTGCAACAAGGCGATACCGACGACCTTGGACGATTGCAGCCCAATTACCTTCGAATGCCCAATATTGGAGGTCCCAAGCGCCGCGACCGCACGCCGCAAGCGTCTTCCAGAAACTCGCCAGCGTCCAGCAGGGGCTCGTGACCTTGATCCAGATCATGATCCCTTACGCTGCGAGCGTGCCCTCGATAGCGCTGCAAGTCTCCAGCCTGTCATGGCCACATGGCTGAAGGGGTGGCTCTGCTCCTCGGATGCGGTTCAGTGGGCCTGGCAACTGCGCGCCGAATCGGGGAGGACAGCGCTTTTCGACGGGTCATCGCTGCGGACCAGGATTCGAACCGTGCAGCCGCCGCGGCAGAGGTTTGCGGAGACAAGGCTGCCCCCGCTAAGCTGGATTTGTCGGATGACGGTACCCTGGAGCAGGCTCTCGATGATGTGGACCTTGTGGTCAACACCTTGAGTATGCCGGTTGCCGGGGCACTTCCTCTCTTGCGCAGTGTCCTGGAGGCCGGGGTGTCATACGTGGATGCCAGCAGCGATCCCGAGGCACTCCAGGCGATATTTGACTCAGAGTATCTTGACGCACTGGCGGGATATCGTGCTGTCAGTGCCGTTCCCGGATTGGGGGCCTCTCCCGGGCTGACCAACGCCCTGACCAACTATCTTGGCCAGCGGCTTGAACGAATAGACGACGCTAGTTTTTACTTGGTTGATGACCCTGCACGTAGCAATTTCCAGCAATGGCGAGGGAGGCTTTCGGCCTTCGGAGACCCCGCTCTGGTGTGGCGGGATAACGAATGGCAGCACGTGTCGCCCTTTTCTGAATACGTGGACGTCAGCTTTCCTTCCCCGTTGGGCAACGTTCGCTGCAGCACCGTCGGACTGGGCCCGGTAACCCTGCCGGGCAGTATCGCATCGCTAGCAAATGTTTCGAGCTATCGGGGTTTCGAGGATCCAGAGGTGCTGGAAATCGTCAGGAACCTAGTGGACTATGGATTTGCAAGTGAGCACGCGGTAGAAACATCCTTAGGGCCAATGGCTCCATTGGAGTTTGCTTCCGCCCTGTTCTCCCGACCCCGCGATGCCTGGTTGGGAGGACGGGCGGCCGCCGCTCTCTTCGGTGTCAGCGTGTCTCAGGCCCCCCCGGTCAGACAGGCACAGGTGGCAGGATTGCTACGGGGACGAAAGACACGCTTCACTATGACCTATTATTTCCCGAACGAGCAGGACGCAGATAACGTCGCGGCCACTCTGGCCATTGGCGCCAGGATGCTTCTGACGCGTGAAATCAATGCCCCAGGAGTTCATGCGCCCGAATCTCTGGACCCAGCTCCGTTCCTCTGGGATATGGAGCGCCGCGGGGTAGAAATCCAGTTGAACAAGACTTTCGAGGACTGAATCGGGCCTTAGAGGTAGGGACTGTCTTACAGTGCTGGAAGCGAATGAAAAAGGCTGGGACTAGGAACATCTTATGATTAGAGTGGCGTTGGCTGTCATTGCGCTGGCGTTGTATTTTGTACCGTCCTTCATAGCGGTGAGTAAGAACAAGCGCAACAAGAATGCCATCTTCGCGCTCAATCTCCTGCTCGGATGGACTTTTGTAGGCTGGGTGGTGGCATTGGTTTGGAGCCTGATGCACGAGGTGCCGGACCCCGGCCAGGGTTGACTCGAAATTTCGGATATTTCAAAAGGAAAGGAGACGATGGAACAAACACTGGTATTGATAAAACCCGACGGTGTTCAGCGAGGACTGATCGGAGAGGTAATTGGCCGGCTGGAGCGTCGGGGTTTGAAGCTGGTGGCGCTGAAGCTAATGCAGGTAGACGATGCCCTGGCCCACCGGCACTACGGAGAGCACGTTGACCGGCCCTTCTTTGGGGGCTTGGTCAGCTTCATAACCTCAGGTCCTGTCGTGGCCATGGCGTGGGAGGCCAATAACGCCGTAGAGATTGTACGAAACACCATGGGCACGACCAATCCAGCCAGTGCTGCACCTGGGACCATCCGCGGCGATCTCGGTGTAGATATTGGCCGCAACCTGATACATGGGTCAGACAGCCCTGATTCGGCACAACGGGAGTTATCTCTGTTCTTCCGGCCCGAGGAGGTACTGCCCTATTCCAGGAGTAACGACGGGTGGATCGTCGAGTAGTAGGTTGAACGATTGCGCCAATCAACAGAAAGCCCCTGTCCTACAATCAGGACAGGGGCTTTTTCAGCGATCACAGTTATTAGGTAACCGTCGGTTGGCAGTCAGAGTACCCGCACCACCTGGGGCGCCCGCTGCCACAAACTCTCAAGGTCGTAGAACTCCCTTTCTTCAGGCGAAAAGATGTGGGCGATGACGTCGCTGAAGTCCAGCAGCACCCACCCCGACACCGGCGTACCCTCTCTCCTGTGGCGCCGAACCCCAGCGTCCTTCAGCGCTTGGCTCAGGTCTTCCTCAAGCGCCTCAATCTGCCGGGACGACTCTGCCGACATAATCACAAAGTAGTCGGCGAAAAAAGCGAGGCCGCGCAGGTCGAGGAGCACAATGTCCTCGGCCAACTTGTCCGCCGCAACGTCAACGATGTACCGCGCCACTTCCAAGGGTTCCAGCGTCTTTACCTCCGGGGCTACGGCGGCGCGCCGCCGGGCTTCTGTTGATCTACTAAACCAATACCAAGGTGGGATCTGCATTCCGGGGAGATTGACGATGACCGATAGGACTCCACGGCACCGCATATCACCTTTGGGTCCCAACTGGGTGGTCACCGATAGTGCGGTCTAGCGATATGTACATTTCACCTTGGCTTTAGTGTAGCAATGGCAGAATGCGAGTATAGGGCTGCATTCTGGCCGTGGTCAATCGCGTTGTTCGTTCACATAAGGCCAAGGACTAGCATACCGCCGGCATTGAGCAGCCGTTACGAAAACTGACAGGGACACCTCCGTCGTATATCATAATTATGGAGCCTCAATCCGTAGACGGAGCCCTTAATGAGCTGCACCATCCTCCTGTCCTCCAGACTGCTGATAGGCATTCTAGCTGTGGCCATGGTCTTGATCCTTGCGTGTGGGTCTGATCCGGAACCCACTCCTACGCCCACGCCAGAACCAACGCCAACGCCAACCGCCACGCCCACTCCGGAGCCCACCGCAACACCCACACGAGTCCCGCCAGCGGGCTCGTCTAGGGAAACGCTGATTCCAGATGGGGCCTCGTTGATCATTGATGCTGATCCGTCCGCCATTCTGGACTCGCCAGTGCTGGCCCCTCTTTTGGAAGCAATGTTTGGGGAATTGGGAACTGAGGAGAACGTTTTAAGCGAGTTTGAGAGCGAGACCGGAATAGACCTGAGCTCCGTCGAACGTACCGAAATCTACATGGATATTGAGGCGCTCTTCGAGATAGGCGGGGAACCCGGATCGGATGATATTACCGAACCTCCGACGATGGGGGTTGTGCTTTATGGGGACCTGGACGAGGCAGACTTTCTGGCAAAGCTCGAAAGCGCGATGATGGAGGACCCAAACCAGAACTATGAAGCGTTAACTTATCTCAGCTACAGCATTTACGTCGATGCCAGCGGCGACCGGGAGAGTTTCTCGTTTGCATTCGTGGACTCTGAAACCCTGCTGTTTGGCACCACTGATGCGGTGCAAGCAATGCTTGACGTGGCCTCTGGAACTGCCAGTCCCCTATCGGGAGAAGCAGTTGCCGCCCTTGAGGCCCTGGGTGAAAGGGACTTTGGGATGATTGTGGTGGCACCGCCGGAGGTAATGGAGGCTGCGTTTGCAGAAGGTCCAGAAAATATGGGACTGTTGGGCACTCTGGGTCCGGTAGCGCCGCTCTCGGTAACAAAAATGGTGCTGGGCGAGGACTCCATGCAAGTCCAATCGCGGCAGTATTTTGAGGATGAATCCGATGCCTCTGCCTACAAGGAATATAATGATGGTCTGGTAGCCCTGATGGGGGTAATGTCAGGTTCAGAGGAGATCCAAGATCTCGTTGAAGGAATTGACATTCGCCAAGACGGCCTCGGGGTCACCACAGATATAGAAGTAGACGCTGCTTCGATCACTGCAATTCTTGACCTGCTGTCTCTGATGATGCAAGTGGGTGGTTCGCAGCCATAGGGCACCCGAATACTTAAAACCTCAGACGCAAGATTTGGACGATTGACTCTCCATTTCCCAGCCTGGAACGGAGAGTCTTTTCTCGCCCAAATTCAGCTTCGCCCCGGGAGGCCTTGTATAGAAAGATTATTGTGATATATTACACAAACGAAGCCGCAGCACGGCTGGGAAGGTGATGTCTCCCCGGCCCGTCTGTGTTTGCTGCAAGGGCGTTTCGTTATAAGCGTGTTGCCTCGACGCTTGAGTTAACCAGGCACAGGGATCGGTAGTTATGGACCCTCTGAAAGAATTGGCCAGCAAGGGCCTTTACTCCCCAGAACAGGAGCACGATGCCTGCGGTGTCGGCGTGGTGGCCGATATCAAGGGGCGAAGGTCTCATCAGATAATCGATGAAGGCTTGCAGGTTCTCATGAACCTAGGCCATCGTGGTGCGGCGGGCAGTGATCCCGAGACAGGCGATGGTGCCGGCATACTAATCCAGATGCCCAACCAGCTTTTCCGCCAGGAAAGCCAACGCCTTAAGTTCCAGCTACCCGCAGATGGGGAATATGGCGTAGGCATGGTTTTCTTGCCTCCGGAACCGGAAGCTGAAGAAAAGGCCCGTGCCCTGATCTCCGGAGTCATCGAAGACGAAGGACTGGAAACTCTCGCGTGGCGGGACGTTCCTCTGGACCACAGCAAGCTTGGCCGGGACTCGCGCAGTCGCTGTCCCAGCATTCGCCAGGTATTTGTCGGCCCAGGCAAGAGTGGGCTTGATGCGGCGCAACTTGAACGCAAGTTGTACGTTGTTCGCAAGGTTATCGAGCACTCGATAAAAGAAAGTGGTCTTTCAGAGGAAGAGGCCGACTATTTTTACGTCTGTAGTCTTTCCTGCAATACCATAGTTTACAAGGGCCTACTCATGGCCCATCAAATTTCAGGTTTCTACCTTGATCTGCAGAAAGAGGAACTTGTAAGCGCCTTCGCGCTGGTTCATTCCCGCTTCAGCACGAACACCCTGGGCCACTGGCGCCTGGCCCATCCGTACCGGTACTTGGCTCACAACGGCGAGATAAATACCCTTCGCGGCAACCTTAACTGGATGCGAGCCCGCGAGGTAATGTTCGGATCCCCCTTGTTCGGCGACGATATGAGCAAGGTCCCGCCGGTTATGAGCTCGGGCGACAGCGACACCGCCAGTTTCGACAACGCTCTGGAGTTGCTGTTGATGACGGGCCGCGAGTTGGATCACGCGATGCTCATGATGATTCCCGAGGCATGGAATCAGCACGAGACCATGCCCCAGATAAAAAAGGACTTTTACGAATATCACTCTGCACTAATGGAGCCGTGGGACGGTCCCGCGATGATTGTCTCCTCTGATGGCCGAAACATCTGCGCATTGCTTGACCGCAATGGCCTGCGCCCGTTCCGCTACCTGGTCACCACTGGCGACAAGCTGGTCATGGCCTCGGAGACCGGTGTTCTCGACGTCCCGCCCGCTGAGGTTAAGTTAAAGGGCCGCCTGCAGCCCGGTCGCATGTTCATGGTCAGCCTCGATCAGGGCCGCATCATCGGCGACGAGGAACTGAAGCAGGGGTTGTCGAACCGCAGGCCCTACGGTGAGTGGTTGCGAGAAAACAAGGTTAGCCTTGAGGCACTGCCTCCGGGACGACCTGAGCCTCCAATAGACGCTGGCGAACTGGGGCGAATGCAGCGCTCCTTTGGCTATAGTATTGAAGAGCTGAGGATGTTGACTGCCCCCATGGCCGAATCTGGTTACGAAGCAATCGGCTCGATGGGGAACGATGCGCCGCTTGCGGTTCTGTCGGACCAGAACCAGTTGCTGTTCAATTATTTCAAGCAGCTTTTCGCCCAAGTAACGAACCCGCCCCTTGACGCCATTCGCGAGGAACTCGTCACCTCTTTGGCGGCTTTCGTTGGGAGCGAGCAGAATCTCTTTGAAGAGAGTCCGCTGCATTGCCGACAGTTGAAACTGGACTCCCCCATCATTGATAACGAGGATATGGCTCGCATCAAGGCCTTGGATCTTCAGGGGCTCAGGGCCACAGTTCTGCCGGCCGTCTTTGACCCGGAATCCGGAATCAAGGACGCGCTGGATGGATTGCGGCAGAAAGCATCTCAGGCAATTGCCGACGGTTATTCCATAATAGTCTTGTCTGATCGTGGAATCGGCCATAGTGCGGCACCTATCCCCAGCCTGCTGGCGACCGGTGCCGTGCACCACCACCTGATACGGGAGGGCACTCGCACACTAGTAGGCCTGGTTGTGGAAACTGGTGAGGCCCGCGAGGTACATCACTTCGCCCTGTTAATCGG
This sequence comes from Dehalococcoidia bacterium, assembly GCA_965262865.1. Taxonomy (GTDB): domain Bacteria; phylum Chloroflexota; class Dehalococcoidia; order Lucifugimonadales; family UBA3495; genus VXOI01. The sequence goes on along the minus strand of OZ253565.1, from coordinate 655,960 downwards.
CTACGGCGCCGGAGCGATCAACCCTTATCTGGCCCTTGAGACCGTTCAGGGCATGAGTGAATCGGGCCTGCTGAACGGCCATGGGCCCGAATACGCCTGCAAGAATTTTATAAAGGCGAACGAAAAGGGTGTGCTGAAGGTGATGTCCAAGATGGGCATATCGACAGTGCAGAGCTATCGCGGGGCGCAGATTTTTGAGGCAGTTGGCCTTGATCAGGCTCTGGTTGACGAATATTTCTCCTGGACCCCGTCCCGTGTTGGCGGAATTGGGTTGGACGCGATTGAGAATGAATCGGTGGAGCGCCACGCTTCGGCCTACGACGGCGTCCGCGTGCCCGCGAACCAGGCACTGCCAATGGGCGGCTTTTACCAATGGCGCCGTGGCGGTGAGCACCACCAGTGGAACCCCGAAACAATTGGCATACTGCAGCACGCCGCCCGGACCAACGACTGGAACGTGTACACCAAATTCGCCCGCTTGGTGAATGACCAGAGCCGACGAATTGCTACTCTGAGGGGCCTTCTGGATTTCAGAGGAGACCGATCTACAGTGCCCTTGGATGAGGTGGAACCGGCCTTCGAGATCGTCAAGCGATTCGCCACGGGTGCAGCCTCGCTGGGTTCCATCAGCCGGGAGGCCCACGAGACCATGGCGATTGCTATGAACCGGATTGGCGCCCGCAGTAATACTGGAGAGGGTGGCGAGGACTACCGACGCTACTCTGTTGACGAAAACGGAGACAATCGCAGCAGCGCCATCAAGCAGGTTGCCTCAGGTCGTTTCGGGGTAACCGCCAACTATCTGATCAACTCGACAGATCTGCAGATAAAGATGGCCCAGGGCTCCAAGCCTGGAGAGGGCGGGCAGTTGCCCGGTCACAAAGTTGATGACTACATAGGCTGGGTGCGCCGCACAACACCTGGCGTGGAATTGATTTCTCCACCACCCCATCACGACATCTATTCAATTGAAGATCTTGCCCAGCTGATCCACGACTTGAAGAACATCAACCCTGACGCCAGGATTCACGTCAAGCTGGTGGCAGAGGTTGGTGTAGGGACGGTGGCGGCGGGTGTTGCCAAGGGACACGGCGACGTGGTGCTGATAAGCGGCCACGATGGCGGCACAGGTGCATCTCCAGAGTCATCCATCAAGCACGCGGGGCTGCCCTGGGAGCTGGGGATCGCGGAAACACAGCAGGTACTGGTAGCCAATGGACTACGCAGCCGGATCGTGGTGCAGACCGATGGGCAACTCAAGACCGGCCGGGATGCCGTGATCGCGGCATTGCTTGGGGCGGAGGAATTTGGCTTTGCTACGGCGGCGCTGGTGGTGAGCGGCTGCATTATGTTGCGAAAGTGCCACCTAAACACTTGTTCCGTGGGCATTGCGACACAGGATCCCGAGTTACGTTCGCGGTTCGCGGGAAGGCCGGAACACCTTGTGAACTATTTCATGTTCATCGCCGAGGAAATGCGGGGAATCATGGCCGACTTGGGATTCCGCACGGTCGCCGAGATGGTGGGTCGCGCTGACGCCCTTGATACCCGCTCGGCCATTGAGCACTGGAAGGCGCAGGGCATTGACCTTTCCAGGATGCTGCATTTCCAGCAGGCCAATACTCCCAGCGAAACGCTCTACTGCTCAGAGGTTCAAGATCACGGTCTGGAACGGGCCTTGGACCACAGGCTCATCGAATTGGCAGAGCCAGCGCTGAAACGCCGTATGCCCGTCGACATTACAGTACCCATCAGCAACTCCAATCGTACCGTCGGGGCAATGCTGAGCGGTCGAATTGCAAAAAACTACGGTGAGGATGGTCTACCGCCCGACACTGTCCGTATCAACTTCACGGGCTCAGCAGGCCAGAGTTTCGGTGCTTTCCTTGCGCCGGGAGTGAGTCTGCACCTGGAGGGCGACACAAACGACTACATGGGTAAGGGTATGTCCGGGGGTCTAATAGTCGTGAAGCCCCACCGCGAGGCTACCTTCACCCCCGAAGACAACATCATCATAGGCAACGTGGCGATGTATGGCGCCACAAGGGGGCACGCCTATATAAACGGAATGGCGGGCGAGCGTTTCTGCGTCCGTAACAGCGGTGTCCGCGCGGTTGTCGAAGCTGTGGGAGACCATGGCTGTGAGTATATGACCGGTGGCGTAGTGGTGGTACTGGGTTCAACCGGGCGTAACTTCGCGGCGGGAATGAGCGGGGGCATCGCGTTTGTGTTCGACCCCGACGATGACTTCCACATCCGCTTCAACGACGGACTGGCTGACTTGGAGCAGGTTGCAGACAAGCAGGATATCGTAACTCTAAAAGGTTTGATCGAAGAGCATCTGATGCACACCGGCAGTAAGCCTGCCTCCCTTATTCTCGCTGATTGGGATGCGGCGCTGGCGAAATTCAAGAAAATAATGCCCCGGGACTATCGCCGGGTGCTAGAAGAGCGCAAGAACCGCGCCCAGGCATCCTCGGAGCTGGAAGTTGTAGCCCATGGGTAAACCCTCCGGATTTATGGAGTCAGGCCGGCAACCTCCGGAGCGTCGGCCAGTTGCAGAGCGCCTTCACGATTACCGGGAGCTCTACACCCGCTGGCCAGAGACGACGGCCCGTCAGCAGGGCGGGCGATGCATGGACTGTGCGGTACCCTTCTGCCATACGGGGTGCCCTCTTGGTAATGTGATTCCCGATTTCAACCACTTCGTTTACATGGGCGATTGGGAAAGCGCCCTGCGGATCTTGCTTTCCACCAACAATTTCCCCGAGTTCACCGGCCGCATCTGCCCTGCCCCTTGTGAGGCCAGTTGCGTGCTAAGCATCAACTCCGATCCGGTGACCATTGAATACATCGAAAAGGAAATTTCCGACCGGGGATATGAGCAGGGGTGGATTAAGCCACAGCCTCCGGAGGTTCGCACCGGCAAGAAAGTCGCTGTAATCGGGTCAGGGCCTGCCGGTCTGGCAGCTGCACAGCAACTCAATCGGGCGGGCCATTGGGTCACAGTCTACGAGCGTGCCGACTATATCGGTGGACTGCTTGCGTTGGGTATACCTGATTTCAAGTTGGATAAAGAGGTACTCCGTAGGCGCCTAGACGTTTTGGAGCAGGAAGGAATCCAGTTCGAGACAGGTGTAAATGCTGGGATAGACATATCAGCTGAGCAACTGCTCGGGGACTTTGATGCTGTGTGTCTTGCCTGCGGATCCACTGTTCCGCGCGATTTGGGCGTTCCTGGGAGAGAGTTGGGGGGAGTTCACTTCGCTATGGAGTATCTTGCCCAGCAGAATCGACTTAACGCGGGAGAGGAACTGCACGCGGAGCCCAGGCTCACCGCTGAGGGCAAGCGTGTGGTAATACTGGGCGGTGGCGATACCGGTGCCGACTGCCTGGGGACAGCACATCGGCAGGGAGCGGAACTGGTAAACCAGTTCGAGCTCTTGGCAGAACCGCCGGTGCAACGCACCGTTGCCAATCCTTGGCCTGATTGGCCTTTGATTCTCCGCTCGTCGGCGGCCCACGAAGAGGGCGGTGTTCGCGACTATGGAATCCTCACTAAGTCCTTTTCTGGAAGTAACGGTAAAGTAGAACGACTCCATGCAGTTCGGGTGGAATGGAGCGATCCGGCCAATGGGGGCCGTCCTTCGATGATGGAAGTGCCGGGCAGCGAGTTCGAAGTGGAGACCGAATTGGTGCTCCTTGCCATGGGCTTCCTGCATCCACAACATGAGGGTCTTCTCAATCAACTCGGTGTGGAACTGGACGGACGGGGAAACGTCAGCCTTGACGCTGATCGGATGTCCAGCGTGCCCGGGGTTTTTGCCGCTGGCGATACGGCTCGAGGGCAGTCGCTAGTGGTCTGGGCCATCGCCGAAGGCAGGGAAACCGCTCGAGCAATTGACCTATACTTGATGGGAGAGACCGGCCTTCCCCACTCGCTCCCGTCTACAATTTAAGGAACATTTTGTGGGCACGTGCCAAAACTTGACCCCTCTCGAATCTGAGAGGGGTCTTACTTTGTGTCCGTGGCTACAGTCTCATTCCAACCATTTGCTCAGCTCGAGGTCTGCCAACGTTTTCGAGGTACTCCCTCATACTCAGCACTTGCACCGCATTTGTTGTGCCCGACACTCCGGTAAGGAACCCGTGCACGATGGTCACCACGTCGTCTTCGTTGACGGCGCCCAGATCCAATGCAGACTGAATTACCTTGTACACCAACTCAGCCACGTCAGGCTGAATCGGTATGACTCCGGTAGGTTGGATGCCCCATCCAAGGCACAACTTGCGCAGCACCGCCGGGTCATGGGAGAAGGCGAGGATGTCGTTGGCCGGGCGGAATCGGGCCAATTCCAGCGCCGCCCTTCCGGTGCTGGTAAGCACGATAGGTTTGGAATCGAGAGTCCTGACCAATCCTGCCGCCGCGGCGGTGATCGCCTGGGTGCGGTCGCGGGTGCCCATGTTCTTGAAATAAGGATATTGGTCTTCCGACTCGGCCTCATTGATGGTGGACACAGCGACGCGCAGAGCCTCTACAGGATACTGCCCCATGGCCGTCTCGTCCGATAGCAGGATCGCGTCGGTGCCTTCTAGAACGGCGTTGCTGACGTCCGAGATCTCCGCCCTGGTTGGGGTGGGCGAGATCACCATGCTGCGCAACATCTGGGTGGCGATCACCACGCCTTTGCCCGCGGCATTGGCCTTATTGACGATGAGGCGCTGGACCCTTGGTACCCGCTCCATAGGAATTTCTACTCCAAGGTCGCCTCGGGCCACCATCACCGAGTCGACCTCTGGGAGTATAGAGTCAAGATTGTCGATTCCCTCGCCTCGCTCCAGTTTGGCCATAACGAGGGCCTTGCTGCCGGCCGCGTTCAGGTGCCGCCGGGCGTAGAGAATATCATCCTTCGTGCGTACAAAAGAGACCGCTACCCAGTCGACTTGCTGCTCCACTCCAAAGAGCAAGTCCCTCTTGTCCTTATCGGTGAATACTGGCTGGTCTATGGGAACGCCGGGCAGGTTGACCCCCTTGAAGGACGATATGACTCCGGAACTCAGCACACGGCAATAGACGCGGTCAGGCGCTGACTCAGTCACCTCCAGTTGAACCGTTCCATCGGCGATGAAAACAAAATTGCCGACTTGTAGGTTTCGGATCACGCCCGGTTGCGGAAATGGCAAAACTTCGGGTGAGGATGACTCGCCATCTGTCGCAATAACGACTTCGTCTCCGACGTTCAACTGCCGAGCCTCCTGCAGGCGGCCCAGGCGGAGCTTTATGCCGCCCAAGTCCTGCAGGATGCCCACCGTGCGGTTGTGTTTCTTAGAAAGCCGGCGAATACGATCGATCACCTCTGCGTGCTGTTCGTGAGTTCCGTGGGAGAAGTTCAAGCGGGCGCAGTCCATGCCCTCGACGATGAGCCGGCTCAGCGTTTCTTCGTCGTTGGAAGACGGGCCTATGGTTACAATAATTTTGGTTTTGCGCATAGTTTTCGCCTCACGTCTTCGGGGTGGAAATACTTAACGACATCCGTTTCGAGCAGTGTAATACATAATGTTAACGAAAATACAGACACTGAGGAGCAAGTCAGACAGATTCCCACAAAAATGTGCTGCAACCAGTCTTCCAGGTATCTCGCGGATGATGCTTCATTGGCGAATTCCAAGGTTCTTTTGGTGAGTTTCCGTAGAAGTTCGGAATGCATGGCCCGGAAGTCGCAAAAATACCGCCGTCATTAAGCAAAACAGAATATGATGAAAATCGTGCATATGATGCTTAAAAACAAAAGTTAACTTGTAGTTCATAACGAAAATGCAATATGTCAGAATTAAACAGCTTTGCAAGATCTGAATAGGAAATAATTAACGCGTAAGACGACTAACCTGACCCATTGGCAGTTTTCGGACCTACGCTCCAGCGCGTGTACCCAGTATCGACCCACAACTGCCTCCTTGAGCACCTCGTTGTCCAGGGTCAGTTCGGCAACTGGCCGCTTCAGTCGGCCGTTCTCGGTTTCCAACTGCTTCAGGCGCCGGGCCGGATCCACCCGGAGGCCACCGAACCCGGCCCGCCAGTGGTGGAAGGCCTGCTCGGACATCAAACATAGATTCCGGATCGGTTCTCGAGGGTCAGGTCTAAACCACTCTGCCAAATTTGTGCTGCCGTAGTCCCGGTGGAGACATCAGTCCTCGGCACGGTAATGTCATGACAAACGGCGACTATCACTACTGGGATCAGTAGTACGACTGTAGAGCTAGAGCACATTCCTAGTGAAAGATAAGACACCGCTCAACATCAGAGCGGTGTCTTATTTTTTGATAGACGGGTGAATTTTCCAAACGCCCGAATTTCGACATTGGCCAGATTCTCGTTTTCAGGAGCGCTTTTCCAACGAATGCTTGCGCTCCTGTAGGGACGCAGGCCGCTGAGTATCGCGTATTTATTGACCCCGGACGGAGTCGTACCTGTCCGTGGCAGCTTTCAGGCCGGCGTAGCGGTTGGCCTGCAGTACTTCGATGCGTTCCGCAGCCCACTGGTTGGATGTTTCGATACCAATCAGCGAGCCCTGGAACCTTGGCATCACGTAGCGGGCAAGGAGTTCGTAGCTACGGTGCAGCTTGTCGCGAGGAGCCCAGTCCTCAACCCGGATCATAAACTTGCCGAAGCCGCCGCTGATTTCCTGCAGCCGTTCGATGCCAGCAATGGCGTCGTCAGGAGTGCCGACGATCCACTGGTTGTGATCAACCATGTAGTCCACGATTTGGTCCCGCGGAACGTCTGGTACGGGATTGCCGAGGGTGCGGCCGAAGTATTCCGTGACCACGCGGGCGCTGCCCTCGCGGATGTCCTCCAAAGCCTGTTTCTTGCTGTCGGCGAGGTGCATGCCCATCACGATGCCCCAGTCTTCACGGTGCATCGTCTTGCCGTGCTCGGCAGCTGTTTCTTCGGCGATTTCCCACAACTCCATCAGGGACGTGCGGCGGATGGTGTCGCGAGGTACGCTGAGAGACAGTACCGAGGCGCCGTGCTTCCCGGCGGTGGTTACGCCGGCGGGAGACTCCACAGAGGCTACGGCGACCGGAACGTGAGGGAACTGGTAGGGACGAAGCTGGATGACTGCTTCGTTAAGCTCGAACCAGTCGCTCTTGTGGGAGATGGGGTCGGTTTCAGTCATGAGCCGCATGATGACCCCCAGCGACTCGTCCATCATTTCCCGCTGCTTTTCGGGCTTGATGCCCAGCATCAGCGCGTCGGAGGCCAGTGCGCCGGGTCCGACACCGAGGATCACGCGCCCACGGGTGAGGTGGTCCAACTGTACGAACCGATTGGCAACCATATAAGGATGGTGGTAAGGCAGGCTTACCACGCCCGAACCCAGTTTGATCTTGCGGGTGCGCTCGGCGGCGGTGGCCATGAATACCTCGGGGGAGGCAATGGTCTCCCAGCCGGCGCTGTGGTGCTCGCCGATATACGCTTCGTCGAATCCGAGGGTGTCGAGCCACTGGATCAGCTCGAGGTCGCGTTCCAGTGCGAGCGTGGGGTTTTCTCCCACCCGGTGGAACGGGGCCATGAACACGCCGAATTTCATTTTGTTTGGGACAGTCATCTATTCTCCTCCCTGAATTCTGCCAGCTTACAGGTCATCGAATTTGTTGCATTCTAACACGGCAACTGGATGGAAGGTTGAGCCTCCTGCGATCGAACGCAGGGTCTATCAGTTGTTATCGCCTGTCACCGCTGCAACTATTACAGGTCTCTAGCGTGGGTGGGATTGTTCGCTGGTTTCAAAAGGACAAGTTGCGAAAAGCAAGATGAAGCGACAGATGAACTGCGGTGGTCCCTGGAAAGGCGCCAACGTTTCCGTATCGGGTTAAAACCGTCAAACTGGATAGCGCCGTATGGCGGAGCTCCGTTCTTGGGAAGGATGGGACAGGAATTTTTCCATCAAGTCCCAATTTCTCCACTTCCGTCCCATTTTTCCTGCTCACAAGCGAGCGTTGTGGCGGATTTAAAGCTAAAAGTCCGCTCTCCAGAAGTCGCGGGGCAAAGTTTTTTGATTTCGGCCCCATTTTGTCCCATTCCGTCCCGCTCCTCTTGTCTGGCCCACCGACGGAGCGCCGGACTACGGGGAGGGACCATATGTTCGGCAATGTCCACAGGTTCATGGTAATAAGGTGTCATGAGGCTTGGCAACCGGCAAATGTCAGCAAAACTTCTCCTACTGATGAACGCCCGCTGATAATCAGGCATATATGGCGGGGTATGTGCAAACGTGGTATCTTAATCGCACCAAAATTCTGCCTCCACAAAGGCAATTTCATTCGGAGAGGTAGCGAGATGCCCCAGATCAAGCACATTGCCATCGCCACCAACGATGCAGAGAAAACCGCCAAGTTCTACTCTGAAGTTTTCGGGCTTCGCCAGGTTGCCGCACTTGAGAGCGAAAACGCGAAAGGCTTCATGCTGAGCGACGGCAACGTCAACATGGCCATCCTGGATTTCCAGAACGACGCCGTGGCTGGCGAGCGCGGCAAGGACTGGGAAGGCATCCACCACATTGGCTTCGAGGTCGAGAGCCTTGAGGAGATAGAGTCCCGACTGGCCGCCAGCGGTTCCAGTGAGATGACTTCGGTCAACCAGGCGTTGCACGCCGGCAACACGGGCCCCCGGCACCAAAACGTGGAGACCAAGTACGCGGGCCCCAACGGCGAGATGATCGACGTCTCACAGGTCGGTTGGGTCGGCACCCGCGGTTTCGACTAGGATCCGTCACCAGACTATGCCCGGACAATAAACGCCCGGCCGCACTGGCCGGGCGTTTTCTGGTTTTAATGTCATGTCGCGCCGTCTACATGAACAGCGCGTAGTGCCCGACGATGATCTCTTGCTGCATCTGGTCCCAGGCAACTCGCTTCTCGGTGATCATCCGCTCCATTATGCCGGTGTCACCGAGGAAGTGGTCGTTCCAAAGAGTGTCGCCGAACTGTAAGGCCTCGAGGTGCAGGGCGAATCCGTTGAGTATCATTCCGTTCTGGTTGGCCAAATCAATGATGGACAGACATACACCTTCGTCGTCGCCCTCTGACCCGTCCGCAGGTTCCGCGTATTCGTAGACCCGCATTTCGATTCCCTGCGCTGAGGTGGCGTGATTGACGAAAAATACGCTTTCGTCGATCACCTCGCTGTCAGTATTTCCCCTTCTTTCCCACTGACAGTCTGCGCCCGTCATAAAACGATTCAGGTCCGCCACCTCTTTCTGCCGCATAACTCGCGTCAGCCAGAAGACCGCGGCGGCTATTACGAGGATGGCAGCGATTACTGCAATTACGATTATCAAAATCAGCATTTCATTCTCCCCACCCTTCCAGCAGGTCCGGTGTCAAATCCGGGCCTGAACGATTGGGCCCTTCCAGGCTACGAGGGCCTGAAAGCGAGCGAAGGGCGGTCCGGGTCCAAGTCCTCCAAGTCAAGCGAGAGCGCCATTCCGGTGCGTATGGACTGCGGATTTGAGCCGTCCACACCGGTAATTCGTGCGCTGATGCGCGGACCCTCTTGCAAGGTTACGATGCCCGTACAGTATGGGTTGTTTCGGCCATAACCCTTTTGACCCCAGTAGTCCGGAACTACCGAGATGCAGGTAAAAGTGCTGAGAGTGGCGTGGCCGCTGAAGGGATGCCAGGCCACGTCGAAGCTGCGACAGGAGGCGCACATTGGCCGGGCTTCCGGCGACAACTGGCCGCAGGCATTGCATCGAATGCCAGTCAACTGACCGTCCTCACTGAGCCGCTTGTAGAAGTTTGTAGCGTTGAATTCGCTGGCCATGGCGTCTACTCCAGCCGCAGCACGTTGACGACACAAGTTCCGCCGGTTCCACCGACGTTGTGTGTCAGTCCGACGTCCAGCTTAGACTTTTTTGCCTGTCTCTCGCCGGCCTCGCCGCGGAGCTGGTGATAGATTTCCACCACCTGACCCACGCCGGATGCGCCCACCGGATGCCCCTTAGACTTGAGTCCGCCGGAGGTGTTTATGGGCTGGTCGCCGTCCAGAGCCGTGCGGCCTTCGTCGACCGCCCGGGGGCCCTCGCCGGGGGCGAAGAAGCCCAAGTCCTCGCTGGCCACGATCTCGGCGATGGTAAAGCAGTCGTGGACCTCGGCGACGTCGACGTCATCGGCGGTGATGCCAGCCATTTCGTACGCTTGCCGGGAAGCCTCTTTGGCTGCGGAGAGGGAGGTCAATTCGTCGGCGTCGTGCAACGGCTTGCCGGATGCCTGCCCGATGCCTGCCAAGGCAACGGGGCGGTCGGTAAAGTTGTGAGCGATTTCTGACGAAACCAGCAGGATACACGAGGCGCCATCTGTGATGGGGGCGCAGTCGTACAGGCGCAGGGGCCAGGCGATCCACGGGTTGGCTTGCTCATCGTGCAGGAAGTCCATCTCGGTCTGCCAGTCTGGGACTGCCTGTCCACGCTGTTCGGCCCGGGCCTTGCGACGTTCCATCATTTCCTGGATGGTGACGTTGAACTGGGCCTTGGGGTTCAGGGCGCCGTTGTTGTGGTTCTTGATGCCTACCTTCAGCAGGTGGTCAAGGTTAGTCTCGTAGCGGTCCATGTGGGCCTTGGCGATGGCGCCGAAAATGCCCGGGAAGGTGAGCCCGGCAGGGACTTCGTAGAGTCCGTCGGCGGCAGAGGCCAGCACGTCGGTTACGCCTTCTGTAGGCAGGTTGGTCATTTTTTCCATGCCGCCCACCAGCACGATGTCATACATGCCGCTGGCGATGGCCATGGCGCCCTCGCGCAGGGCGCTGCCGCTGCTGGCGCAGGCGTTCTCGATGCGGGTGACGGGGATGGGGGTTATGCCCAGCCAGTCGGCGACGATGGGTGCGGTGTGGCCCTGGGTCTCGAACAGGTCCGACGAGTAGTTGCCGATGTAGGCACACTCGATGTCGTCGATGTCAAAAGGCTTGTCCATTGATTCCATCATGTCCTGGAAAGCCTCGACGAACAGGTCGCGGCTGTCCTTCTCAGGGAAGGCGCCGAACTGCGACAGCCCGGCCCCCACGATGGCGATCTGCCTTGCCAACTGACGCTTGCGAGTAGCGGTTGCCATGGTGCTGCTCCTTTGAGGTTTAGTTCTGTATCAGGCGAACATCAGCCGCCGACCTTTGGGTTCGGGGATGGGACGTCCCAGAGATTCGTCTGTCTCTATCCAAAGTCTTATAACTTCCTGTGTCATCGCCAATGCGGCCTCGAGAGTATCGCCGTCGGGCTTGCACAACCTAGCAGTTCGGGAACTTCAACCAGGTATGAATTGTCAATTTTGCTCCACCACATAACTATTTCGCACTTATACATCGAGCCATTCCCAACCCTAGCACTTCAAAATGAGATCCCCAATCTGCCGCACTTGCTGGCGCTTGGCCTGAATGGCGTCGCGTTGGGTGTTAATAATTTTCAGTAATGGTATCCCTAAAAAATATGTGGTGGCTACCTCTGATTTTCTAATTGAATCCCAGTCGTGAGAGCAAACGCCCAAGTTCCTCACAGCGTATGTTTGCGTCAGATGAGCCTTCCGGGACCCGTTTTTAAAGGCGGTGATTTCCGCGAGGACGATTGCCGACTGTCATTATCGTTGCCTAGTCAACGCAGCGTCAACTGAGCTGCAGGCCTCCGGATCCTTGATCCACGTATACGGTCTTGCCTACTTTTGAGAGCGTTACTGATTGGCGATAGTGGCCTCCAGCAATGTCCCGCTCAGCATGATGGGTTTCGGTATACGAATCTACGGTTTCGGGGCCGTCTCGCAGCGTTTCGAGAAGGATGCGGCCGTGCATACCTTCACCGCCGGGCAGGCCCAGAAGGTGCAGGATCGAGGGGGCAATGTCGACATTGCCTGTAGGGGAGTCCAGGGTAAGGCCCTGTTTGAAGTCCGGACCCTTGGCGAAGAAAACGTTGTGGGTCTCGTGCGGGCTCATTGAGCCGTGCTGGCCCTGACCGGGGCCAAGGCTGGTGGAGTAAGCGTGGCCCGCCAACCCTGCGTTATTGGGGGTTGAGTCCCAGCGAAATGACAAAGCGAGGGAGGCAGCGCGCGGCCCTTCCAAAGCCGCAATTGCAGCGGGCAGAGTGCCGGTGATTTCCCCGGCCACCTTTGACGCCAACAGCGTGCCGCACCAAGGTTGCGACATCAGCCACTCGGCCAGCCGACGGGTAGTTTCCCGGTTGGTGGTATTACCGTCGTAGGTGTAAAAGAGAGCTGACCCGCCATTTGGAGCCACAGTTACGCCACCCGGCTCTGTGGAGGATGGGAACCCGGCCCGGCGCAGTTCTGCTTCCAGGTCCACGACCTCGGAGATGGTGGAGTAGCCGTGGTCAGAAATTGCAATGAGGTTTGTCCCGGAAAGCCTGGATTCCTGATCCAGCCAGTCCAAAACCCGGCCGAACTGCCTGTCGGCATCGCGGATGGCAAACAATGCTTCCTGCGATCCAACGCCGTGAGCGTGTTGCGAAGAGTCAGGTTCCGAGAGCCACAGCAGGGAGACTGCTGGCTGCCTTTCGGCCAGGACGAATTGGGTAAAGATGTCGACGGCACGGGCCATCTTGGCCGCGGTCGGCCCCCCGCGGTCCGGCCACGGGCCGAACGTGTCCGTGATTTCTCCGTGCAGTGGACGGGGCAGGCAGAACTCGGGGTGGATGGTCGCTCCGCCTAAGGATTCTGCGTTGGGGTTCTGCAAGTAAGCGTTGCCAGACGTTCCCGCGCCCACCGCGATGAATTCCATACCGTACCGGTGGAGGATGTCGCCCAGGGTGGGCTGCAACAGCACAGGGTGCTGGGCCGACAGCTCGGCAAGGGTGGGTTCCAGTGCACTAAAGGCGCGACGCGGGTCGAACTCGGGCACGACCAGCATGTTGGCGGTCAGGCCGTGGGCGCCGGGATGGTGTCCGGTGACGATGCTGGCGACGTTGGCGCGGGTTACGGTGGGGAAGACGGCGTGGTGGTTGCTGCTGGTCACGCCCTCTGCGGCGAGCCTGGATAGATTGGGCATCAGCTCTGGCGTTACCTGGGCTGGCTGCAGCCCGTCGAACACCACAATCAGCACTGACGTCATCGGCGCTACTTTGCGGCCATGATGGCGGCGTGGCACATGGCTGCGCCCTGCAGCACCTCGGGTATCAGCGCGGTCTCCCAAGTAGTGTGGAACGACCTCACGCCAATGCCCACCGGCAGGGCCGTGATGCCGCGCTCGATGAACACGTTGGCGTCCGAGCCGCCGCCCGACGCCTCCATCACCGGAGAGAGGCCGAGTGGCTGCAGCGCGTTGCCAATAGTCGCTATGATCCCGTGCTGAGGTTCGATGCGGTAGGCCTGGTAGGTGTTGCGAATGTCCAGCGAGATGCGGGCGTCCGGATAACGCCCGGCGGCTTCGTCGAACACCTTGCGGAACTGTCGCTCCATCCAGACGAGCTTGTCGTTGCTTCGGCTTCGGAACTCACCGTCAAGTTCCGCACGTTCGGGGACGATGTTGCGCTTTAGCCCGCCTTCCATCCAGCCGATGTTGGCAGTGGTCTCGTTGTCGATGCGGCCAAGGGGGAGGCGGGTGAGGATGTCGGCGGTAACCAGCAGGGCCGAAAGTCCATTCTCCGGCTCGAGACCGGCGTGAGCGGCGCGGCCCACGATCTCGGCCGTCACCACATTCTGGGATGGGGCAGACACCGTAATGCGGTTCGGGGGGCCCTCGCCGTCGAACACGATGCCGGTCGTGGCTGACAGCATGCTGAAGTCCATGTGGTGCACACCGACCAGCCCGCCCTCCTCGTGTCGGGAAAAGGCTACTTCCACGGCCCGGTGTGGTCCGCCTGAATCCGCGACGCAAGCCAGCGCCTCTAGGACGATCGCCACGCCCGCCTTGCAGTCGCCCCCCAGGATGGTAGTGCCATCGGACCGGAGAGTGTCGCCATCCAGCATCGGCTGGATACCGCGGCCAGGCTCCACCGTGTCCAGGTGTGCCGAAAGGAGCAGTGGCTCTCCCGATCCATCCATCCGGGCGATGATGTTGTTATAGGAGTCATGCTCGACGCTCAGACCAAGCGCGGATAGTCGGGCGCTGACATCGGCATCGATGGCGTCCTCCTCACCGCTTGGGCTGTCTATTCTGATCAGGTCGATCAGTGTCTCTATGAGCCGTTGCCGGTCTGCCATATCTCCACTCCTCAACCGGAATCCGCTATTCGTAAAGCTTCGGCGCGCCCGCAGGGTCGGGGAAGCTGTCGTCGTGTCCGAGTGCCCAGTAGACTGCTTTGACCAAGGCGCGGCTGTTATCCCCGCCGCTGAAGCGGTGATCACAGTCAGGGACCGGGCGCCCCACCAGGGACCGGGCGGATAGTGGCCCCACGCTCACCACGTAGGCCAGCATACCAGCGGGCGGATCCTGGCTGCCGTATCCCATAAAGATGTCTCCCGTGAAAAGGGAAATTCCCTCATAGAACGGGTCCCCGACGCTGTCGTAGGAGGAAAGCAGCAGTAATTGCTTCACCTGGGGGTACCGGTAAGCGACCGCTCCCACTGCGGACCCTCCCGACGAAAATCCTGCCAGGCAAACCTCTGGCGTAGGCTTTCCGCATAACTCTGTTGAGCGACCCAGTGCCCACTCTGCTACGTGGCACACGCTCTCAATCAGGATTCGGTTCCAACTGGCGCCCCGGTAGGAATATGCTTCCCATTCCAGATGTACCTGGAAATCGGGACGGGGCACGTTGTAGGTTACCGTTGCGCATAAGCCCAGACGCTGCAAGTGCAGGGCCAACTTGCGCCAGCGATCGTGCCGTCCGTCCTTGAGCTCGCCGGAACCAGGGGAAATGATGAGCAGCCGTCCGGCATCGCAGGGGTAGGCTGAAAGTGGTATCTCGTAGTCTACCGGATGCCCATTTGGCGTGGCAGTTTGCCGCTCAAGAATGTCGTCAACCACGTTCAGTGGAACCTGCGATTGCATATCTACGGCAGGGCAGCCACAGCCTTGATTTCCACCAGGAACTCTTCCCGCACTAGGCCGTCGACCACCAGCAGGGTGTTGGGAGGAAAGTCGCCGTTGGGAAATATCTGCGGGAAGACCTGATTGCGTCCGTCGATGAATCCCTGTACGGAGCTGCGGCCCACCACGTAGGTCGTGAATTCAACCACATTGCTGAATCCGGCGCCTGCCGCCTCAAGGATGTGGCCGATGTTCTCGAGCACTTGCTTGGTTTGCGCCGCCGCGTCCCCCGGTCCGACCAAGTTTCCGCCCGTGTCGAGGCCGAGTTGTCCGGCCACGTATACCAAGCGCCCTGCGTTTACCGACATGCCGACGGAATAGGCCCCCAAAGGCTGCGGGGCTCGCTCGCTGCTAATGGCCGCTCGCTGCAACTCTGCCATGGCCTTCACCTCGCGGTTGTCTAACGCCGCCATTATATGCGACCCAAGCTCTCTCTGCGCCTTTTGATTTTCGGCTGGATGAGAGGGCTACGCAAGATGGGCGTGCTATACTCGGCGGCATGGCGGAGGCTGGATTCAGGCCCAGTGTAGGCGTGGGTGTCGTGTTCGTCCGGTACGGACAGGTGTTCCTGGCCAGGCGCCGCGGCAAGTTGGGGGGAGGTACCTGGGGTTCCGCTGGAGGCCATCTGGAGTTCGGCGAGGCTCTGGAAGATTGCGCCCGCCGCGAGGCTATGGAAGAGTTCGGCGTAGTGGTCGGCGAGCTGCGTTTCCTTTGCGTGAGCAACATCGTGGCCTACGGCCGGCACTACGTGGACGTCGAGTTTCTGGGCGACATCGGCGAGCAGGAGCCGCACCTTTTGGAACCGGATGCTTTCGATGGCTGCGGCTGGTACTCCTTGGCGTCGCCGCCCGAGCCGCTGTTCCATGCCATGCGATACGCAATAGACAGCGTGCTGACCGGTCAGCAGTACTACACCGGAGAAGATGCCTCACCTGCGTAGATTTGAGACACGGCCTCCCACACGGCCTCCGTGGTACCGTATCCAGACAAAGGAAATCAGGAGTGGATGATGGCGGCGAAGAAAGGTGACGGGCTGTTGCTGGTTTACAGCGACGTGGCCCCAGAGCACGATGATGAGTATAACCGCTGGTACAACGACGAACACATCCCGGAACGCCTGTCCATACCTGGGGTTCTGAGCGCAGCGCGCTATGAGGCGGTGCAGGGGGGGCCCAAGTACTTGGCCGTGTACGAGCTGGCCAGCCACGAGGCGTGGCACTCCGAGGAATGGCAGAAATGGCTCCGGGAGCCGACGGAATGGTCGAAGCGCATGTCCCCCAGCGTGATCGGCACCGAGTATATCCGCAACCTCTATCGTAGGGTCCACCCAGAGGATGTTCCGGTCGATACCGCAGAAGCCAGTATGTCGCCGGTGCTACTTGTGGGCCGGATGTCAGTTCCAGACGACTTGGACGGTAAGTTCAACGAGGCGTACAACAACGAGAGACTGCCCCTCTGTCTCAGCATACCGGGTTACATCCGGGCACGAAGGTGGGAGGCTGTAATGGGTTCGCCCCAGTACGCCACGGTTCACGAGATGGAGTCGCTTGAAGTGGCCGAAAGCGAGGGCTGGAACAACTGGCGCACCGCTGTCACCCCTATCTGGACCAACGAAGTGCGGCCGCACATGGTACATGAAGCGGGTTCACCGGGTGTATATCGACGGATTTTTCCCGAGTAGTTGCCGATAATTTACTTTCAACGACTTAGGATCGAGGGCGGGCATTGAACCCGCCCTTCTTTTTGACCGTAACCATTGAAAATTTCCTATATTGTACCGGAAAAAGTCCAGAAATCAGGGCAAATCGCACGACGTTGTGGTATACTACATAATGTATTTCTACATTCTTTGGCACCCATTCCTAGCCTGTATATAGGCTTCCTCTCCCACGGCGCCCCCGTAATTGAAATTGGTGGTATTCCAAATGCAACAGACCTTGCCCATTCCGTCTGCTCAACACAATTCTGGAGACTACACTGCCCAGGATATCCAGGTGCTCGAAGGCTTGGAGGCCGTTCGTGTCCGACCTGGAATGTACATAGGCACGACCGGGCTGAGTGGCCTGCAGCATTTGATGATTGAGATCCTGGACAATTCGGTAGACGAGGCGATGGCCGGCTACTGCACGCGGGTGAATCTGAGCATATCGGAAGATGGACTGATCACAGTTTCCGACAACGGACGGGGAATCCCAGTGGACGTTCACCCCACCACTGGCAAGAGCGCCCTAGAAACGGTGATGACCACACTGCACGCAGGCGGCAAGTTTGGTGGCGGGGCCTACAAGGTAACCGGCGGACTGCATGGTGTTGGGGCGTCGGTCGTCAACGGGCTGTCTGAGCTCCTACGCGCCGAGGTGCGTCGCGATGGGCTTCTGCACTCTCAGGAGTATGTTCGCGGAATACCAAGTACTGAGCTTATCCAGGAAAAGGGGACGGATGAACACGGCACCACCATCAGCTTCCGCCCAGATCCTGAGATCTTTGGCGAAATTGACTACGACTTTGACGAGCTGTCCCGGCACTTCAAGGACATTGCCTACCTAAACAAAGGCCTGGAAATCTGTTTCATCAGCCACTGGCATTACGAGCGCCGAAACGGGGATATCGAGCGAACCTATTTCTTCGACGGCGGCATTCCCAACCTGGTGCGCAACGACAACCGTAACCGCAGGGTGTTGCAGGCCAATCCCTTCTACTACGAAAAGACCGTTGAAGACATTGCCGTCGAGGTAGCGGTGCAGTACAACGACGGGTACGCCGAGTCGGTGCACTCCTACGCGAACTGCATCAAAACACCGGATGGCGGCACTCACCTGACTGGATTTCGGTCCGCGCTTACCCGCGTGATTAACGACTTTGCCCGCAAGCAGGGGCTGCTGAAGGATGATCAGGCCAACCTGATAGGCGACGATGTCCGGGAGGGATTGGCGGCAGCGGTCAGCGTCAAGCTCACCTCTCCCCAGTTCGAGGGACAGACCAAGCACAAGCTGGGCAACCCCGAGGTCCGCGGAATCGTCGAATCTGTCGTCGGTGAGGGTCTGGCCCGCTACCTGGAAGAGAATCCCACCGAGGGTCGGCGGATGGTCGAAAAGTGCCTGACTTCGCAGAAGGCCCGCGAGGCAGCCAAGCGGGCACGTGACCTAGTGATCCGGAAGAATGCGCTGGACGGCTCCTCGCTGCCTGGCAAGCTGGCCGATTGCGCCGAGAGGGATCCCGCCAAGTCAGAGCTGTACATCGTGGAGGGAGAATCGGCGGGCGGGTCCGCCAAGATGGGCCGCGACCGGCACTTCCAGGCCATCCTGCCGCTAAAGGGCAAGATTCTCAACGTAGAACGTGTTCTTCAGCAGCCGGACAAGATCCTGGGACACGAGGAGATCCGCGCAATGGTGGCCGCCGTGGGCGCAGGAGAGGGAGAGGACTTCGACCCGTCAAAAGTGCGCTACCACAAGATCATCATCATGACCGATGCCGATGTGGACGGCTCCCATATCCGCACCCTTATCCTGACGTTCATCTACCGCCGCATGCGAGGCCTGATCGATAGCGGCTACCTTTACATTGCACAGCCGCCCCTGTACAGGGTTCAGAACGGGCGGCGCATTGAATACGCATATACCGAGGAACAGAAAGACGAATTGCTGGCGAAGCATACTGGTCAGCGTAACCCCACCATACAGCGTTACAAGGGACTGGGAGAGATGAACCCGGAGCAGTTGTGGGAGACCACAATGAATCCGGACACGCGCCATATGCTGGTGGTGAACGTGGAGGACGACAACGACGCCGAGGATGCCTTCACGACCCTGATGGGTGAGGTAGTGGCTCCCCGGAAGAGCTTCATCCAAACATACGCCCGCAGCGTCAAGAACCTCGACGTGTAACAAGCCGCGAGGCGCCTTGAGCGTCCTTGGGTTGGCTGGGATCGACCAGGGGACTGTAATAAACCAGTCCCTTGGTCTTTTTGCAATCCCAGACTATTGGTTTATAATAATCAGGTTCGGGCGATCACCCCCGTGCTTGACCAGAAATCACAGAATGTGGATCAGGAGACATTCCATTGCCCGCTAGAAAAGCAGGGCGCCAGCAGGTTAAAAGAGCTCGGCGCAATCGCAGTTCAAAGACTGAAACCCGCACGATACTTGGCCGGGCCAACCGGTCACTGGATGCGGGAGACACGGAATCCGCCCAGCCGGCAGTAGTGCTGGCCGTTCGCACCCTGGACCGGGCGGTCCGCAAGGGGATCATTCACAGGAACAACGCTGCCAGGCGCAAGTCCCGGATGATGGCGAAGCTGTCGCATTTGGAGCAGACTGCAGAGGCCTGACGCCGGCAATCGTTTCGAGCTATAAAGCCGCCCGGGTTGAACGGGCGGCTTTTTGATTTTCATGAAAGATTGTTGACACTGGTTCATTGACACCATGAGCAACCTTTGATAGCCTAAGTATAGAACATTGGTTTTATGTTAGATAAGAGGAGAATATGGCCCCGAGAAAGAAGATGCCAGAACGGCGCCGCCGTATCCTTGGGTTTATTCAGGAATTCTATTCCGAGAATGGCATTCCACCAACGGTCCGTGACATACAGCAGGCCTGCGAAATCAGCTCCACTTCAGTTGTCGACTACAACCTTAGGCAATTGGAGGAGGCTGGCTACCTTAACCGGCGCAAGGAGGTGGCCCGAGGCATCGAGCTGCTTGACCGCGATGGAGAGCCAGTCTCCAGCGCCCCCCGAGTGCAGATCGTCGGCTCCATTGCTGCCGGGCAGCCGCTGCCGGTCTTCTCCACCGAGGATGGAGCTGCCAGTGAAGAATTTGACACGGTCGAGATTTCTCCCGACCTTCCCCGGCGTTACGGAAAGCTGTTTGCGTTGACCGTCCGAGGCACGTCCATGATTGATGCTCTCATAGACGACGGAGATGTGGTCGTGATAAAGCCGGTGCAGGAGGCAATAAACGGGGAGATGGTCGTGGCTTGGCTCAAGGCCGAGGAAGAGGCCACCCTGAAGAAGTTTTACCGAGAGGGCGACCAGGTGAGGTTACAGCCTGCGAACAGCACCATGTCGCCAATATTTTGTCAAGCAGAGAACGTTGAAGTTCGCGGCAAGGTGGTCACGGTACTGCGCAAGTACGGCTGACGCCAGCTACTCGCTTAGCAGGAGAGGGACAGGGACTCATCAGCGCCTGGCGGCGGTGAGCGCTCCGTACGTGGCCACGAGGAACGGAACGCAGTAGGTCAGAGGAATCTTCCAGTACAGGGCGTTGTTCCATTGGCCTGAAAACAGAGTGTCGCCTTGATTGAGGGCAGTCAGGATCGTCCCTACTACGACTGCGACAATGGCTGAACGCCGCAGCATGGGGCCGTGCCGCGAGGCGCACCAGAAACACTTCACAACGCCTTGACTTTCATCGGCTCCTCTCGGACGGAAAGCAAAGGCCTTGCCTGCGGTCAATCCTTTCCCGCAATTCGCGCAGGCGGGAACGTCATCGCTGGTTTGAGTGGTGGGGATTGATTCCGGCATATTCCGTCCGTAGAACACGCTGGGAGAGATGATTGGTCGCGGACGGGTCCTGAAGACCCGCCGATGCGACCGCTGAACAACGGGGCATATTCTAGGGAGACCCGTACAGTCAGTCAACGAGGTTTCTTCGCGGAGAGGCCTCGTTGTTTCTTGTTTCGCCCCTGTTACCACCCTATACTTTAGGCGCAAAATTTGCCGCTGACAGTGGGAGCGGCTTTAGAAACCGGAGGGACGATGTTCGATTTCCACACCCATACCTTTCTAAGTGACGGAGTGCTGTCGCCCATTGAGTTGATTCGCCGAGCGTACGTTCGCGGGTACAAGGCGATGGCAGTCACCGACCATGTGGGCCTGGGCAATGTGGAACACGTCATCAAGACCCTGGTTGTGGACTGCGAACTGGCCAGCAGGAGATGGGACATACTGGCGCTGCCCGGAGTGGAAATCACCCACGTCCCCAAGGATGATATCGACCTAGTGGCACGCACGGCCAAGGAAATGGGGGCAAAGCTGGTTGCGGTTCATGGCGAGACGCCTGTGGAGCCCGTAGAGGCCGGAACAAACGAGGCCGCGATCCGGTCGCCGTGGGTGGACGTATTGGCTCATCCGGGACTGATTTCCCCCGAAGAAGCGCGGCTAGCTGCGGAAAGGGGAGTGCGGTTGGAAGTTTCGGCGAGGCGTGGACACAGTCTGGCCAACGGGCACGTAGTAAAGGTGGCTCGACAAGCTGGGGCGACGCTAGTTCTGGACTCGGATGCCCATGCACCGGAGGACCTCTTGACTCCAGAGCTATGCCAGAAAGTCGCCAAGGGCGCGGGCCTCGACGATGATGAGATCCACGCCCTTTTGCAGGATAACCCGAGGGAATTGCTGGCTAAGCTGGGCCTCGATTCGTTGATACCCGCCTAAACCAAAGCCAAAGTGGGATGTACATATTTACGTGCCGCAGTCAAGTTGGCTCGACGCGGGTGGCTTTTCTCCAGTCAGGGTAGGGACGCCCTCACCCTCACCCTCCCCCGGAGGGAGAGGGAACTATGCGCATTTCAACTTGGCTTTAGTTTAGTTGGGCGCCAGCGGCCACACCAGGCAACGGACTGCTAATCAGGACTTGCCAATTCGGAAGACCTTGGTGCCACATGTGGGGCAGTCCCCTTTTGTGGCTGGCCGACCGTTCTTCAGGGTGACCTGCTCAGGGTTGCTGATCTCCCTCTTTTCCCGGCATTTCAGGCAATATGCCTCCATGGAGTACCCCCTCTGTCAGATGGCCTCTGTGGCGCTGTTTGATTCTGTAGCCCAGCCAATTTCCGTTATTGTGGTATTCAAGATTTAGAACGAATTGGCCGAAAATCCGAGACTAGCGACCCTGTTACGCCAATTGGGACAGTTAACGTAAAGTCGGCAACAAACTACACATCCCGAGAGAGATTGTCAAGGAGGAAATAAAACCAGCGAGAGTGAATGGTGTTTGCTGAGCGACCGGGCCGTAGAGAGGCGAGGGCCGCGCCCAGAGAAAATGCCTTAGATGATTACGCGGGAACCGGGGCTATTGGGGACTTGGCTTCAGAATGAAAGACTTTCAACGGTCGCCACGAATTGCCCGCCCGATCGAAACGTACCAAGGCAAGAAACTGGCCTGCCGAGTTGTAGGCCCGGAACTGTTCCATGTATCCGGCGTTGAAGTTTGGGTTGCTCAGACTGACCGGCTGGCCGTTGCGCAGGAACCGTTCGGCGGCTGGTCCGACCGTTACAGTCTTGTAGTCCCGCAGCACCCAGTCAACGGGATGGAGCAGGTGGCGCCAGCCGCCGGGTTCCTGTGCCGCTGCGTCCAAGTCCTCCAAGGTAACGCTTTCATCGGCTGAAAAGCCTCCACAATTGCGACGCTCGAGGTCGGTTACGTGGGCCCCGCACCCTAGCATCTCACCAAGGTCGTGGGCAAGAGTGCGCATGTACACCCCGCGGCCGCATTCCACATCCAACGTCAGGTATGGAGGATCAAATCGTGTCAGGTGTACGCTGTG
Source organism: Dehalococcoidia bacterium (assembly GCA_965262865.1). GTDB lineage: Bacteria > Chloroflexota > Dehalococcoidia > Lucifugimonadales > UBA3495 > VXOI01. The sequence continues at coordinate 633,397 of OZ253565.1, read as the reverse complement.
GATCTCGACGCTTCGCGCCTGGCGCTCAACTTCGATACCGGCGCGGGCGAGTTTGTAGAGCCTCTGGCCATCCACTTTGATTGCGCTATACATCGGTGGAACTTGGTCCACGACGCCAGTGAAGCCCTCGAGGCCCGACTCAATTTCAGCGGGAGTGATCCCATCGGCACTGCGAGTGGACGTGATTTCCCCCTCGGAATCGTAGGTGCTGGTAGACTCCCCCAGCTTAACGTCCATTACGTAGCGCTTCCTGCTGCCGGTCACGTAGTCCATCAGTCGTGTGGCCTGGCCGAAACAGACGGGAAGAACTCCCCGTGCCAGTGGGTCCATGGTGCCGCCATGCCCCACTTTCTGGCGCTGTCCTGTAATGCGCTTGACACGGCGCAAGGCCTCCATTGAGGTAATGCCCGCAGGCTTGTACAGGTTTATGAAACCGTTTACGACCAGCGGTCTGTTCTTGTCTGTCGTGGGCAATTTAATGGCCTTCGGACTTATGGGGCGCCCTGGTTCGGCGCCTAGGTTCAGTCTTGTCCAAGTATTCAGCCGCTAATTCTTCGGGAGTCAGTCCATTCATCAATCTCAGGATGCGATCGGCCTCTTCAATAGAGTCGTCCAAGACGAATGTCATATGGGGGGTGTGGCGAAGATTGACCCGCTCCCGTAATTCCCGTCGGAGAAAGGATGCGGCTGAGCGGATGCCTTCCAATGCTGCCTGCCTGTCGGCACTGCGCCCCATCACGCTAACATAGACTCTTGCGCTGCGGAGGTCGCCAGAAGCTACGACTTCGGTGACGCTGATTACTCCCGAGACGCGCGGGTCCTTGATTTCGCGGGAGATCAGCTGGCTGATTTCATTGCGCAGCAATTCGTTGACGCGGTCAATGCGCCGGGGCATCCTGCACCTCCGACGAAGGAATGGAATAGAGCGCTACCAGCTTGACGCCGGCAGTGCTTCGGGCAGAGACCGAAGTACTGCAAGTGTTAACGGCGCGCCCGCTCCTGCCGGTGTACTTCTACGATGTCTCCGGTTTGGTACTCGTTGAATCCCTGCAGGATAATACCGCACTCGGTACCGGCGTTCATTTCGTTGACCTCGTCGCGGAAATGCCGGAGGCTGGAGATGGTAGCGTCTGCGATGCTTTTCCCATCCCGGGTAACTCGAACCGTGCCGTTGCGCACGATGCGCCCCTCGGTTACGCGGCAGCCTGCGATCTGAGTGCCACGCCGGCCTCCGAACAGTTCTCGTATCTCAGCCCGCCCAACGATTACCTCCACCATTGCCGGCTCAAGCATGCCATGGAGGGCTAGTTCGATGTCGTCAATCAGTTGGTAAATGATCTGGTAATGGCGAATTTCCACGCCCATCCGATCTGCAAGGCGTTCCGCGCTAGGTTCGGAACCGATGGAGAAGCTTATGATTACGGCCTCCGAGGCGCTGGCCAGCAGCACGTCGGACTCGGTCACTGCCCCAACACCAGTGTGCAGCACCCTCACCTTTGCGTCCTCGTCCACCAGTCGTTCAAGGGAGTGACGAATGGCCTCCAGACTCCCTTGGACGTCAGCCTTCAGGACCAGGGTCAGTTCCTTGATATCCCCTATGTCCACCTGCTTTACCACTTCATCCAGGCTGAGGGCGCGAGACTGTAGAGGCCGCGACCCTGGTGCCCGTTCATGGCCGCCGATTAGCGTACGCGCCTCTCTTTCGTTGGAGACGACCCGCAACTGGTCGCCGGCCTCCGGCAGGGCTCCGAATCCAAGGATTTCGACAGGGGTGCCAGGCGTCACGCTTTTCACGCTTTTGCCTTTGTCATCCATCATGGCCCGGACGCGTCCAGAAGTAGTGCCGGCGACAATGTGGTCGCCCACGGACAGCGTACCGTCTGTTACCAGAACCGTAGCGCTGGGCCCCCGTTTCCGGTCGAGCTTGGCCTCGATTATGACACCGGATGCCTGTTTGTCAGGGTTAGCTTTCAACTCCGATATTTCAGCTACGATCCCCAGGTTTTCCAAGAGATCGTTGATTCCATCACCGGTACGAGCAGACACGTTTACTGAAATAATGTCGCCGCCCCAGTCCTCGACGAGGAGTTCGTTTTCGCTGAGCTGCCGCTTAACTCGCTCGGGGTCGGCGCCGGGCAGATCCATCTTGTTGATGGCTACCACAATGGGAACAGCGGCGGCCTTGGCGTGGTTTATCGCCTCGACCGTCTGGGGCATAATGCCGTCATCAGCAGCGACTACCAGCACAGCAATGTCGGTGATCCGGGCGCCCCGGGCACGAATGGCCGTGAACGCCGCGTGGCCTGGAGTGTCGAGGAAAGTAATCGGGCTTCCCGCCACTTCGACCTGGTAGGCTCCAATGTGTTGTGTTATACCGCCAACTTCCCGGTCCGCAACTCTCGAGCTCTTGATGTAGTCAAGGAGAGAGGTCTTGCCATGGTCAACGTGGCCCAAGACGACGACAACCGGCGGTCGGGCAACCAAGTTTTCTTCAACTTCGCCATCTCCTGAAGTAGAAGTGCGTGCCGACCCGGCCTCTGGTTCCGCGGCCATGCTGGTGCGGATGCTGAAGGCCGTTGTTACCAGTGTCGCGACCTGGTAGTCGATGACCTGGTTCATGTTGGCCATGATGCCATTGCGCATCAATTGCTTGATCACGTCAATGGGGGACTGGTTCAGCACCTCCGCGAGGTACTGCACAGTCATGGTGGGAGGGAGGACCAGTGGACGGCTTGGCCCACTGCGTCGCTCGGTTCGTTCACGCCGAGGCCTTTGATTTCGGCCGGATTCGTCTACAGCTGCTTGCGTAGTCATATATTCGTTCACCTGCCAAGCCGGGTTGGAATGCCGAGCCGAAGTCCCGGGAATATATCTGCGGGAATCAGGCTTATAGGGCTTCCACCCGGAGAGTCTCCAGCTCCGTGGTGGAGAGGTTGTGTCCCAAGCTTCGAGCCAACCTTCCTCTTCCCAGAGCGGTAGCCCAACAGTTGGGTCCACAAATATAGGCACCACGTCCTGGAGCCTTGCCTGTGGGGTCAAAGGAAACCGTTCCCTGCGGCGACCGAGCCACTCGCAGCAGTTCTGCCTTTGGCCTCTTGTCTCCGCAGGCTACGCAGGTCCGTTCCGGGGTGTGCCTCTTCTTGGGCAATCTATTCCCTCCCAAAGGTCCTGCGGCCCAATTGCCATATAGGATGACTGCCTATCGCCGGCGAGAGCCGCCCCCGCCACCACCTCTGCGGGCCCGTCCGCCTCCCCGCCGTCCGCCACTGCGGACAGCCTCCACTATGTCCTCGGCGAAGCGTATCTTTCCCGCATCGGGAGTGAGCACCGGCAATTCTCCGAAGTCTGGAGGTGCTTCCTCTTCCTCATCTTCCTCATCCTGAACTGGAACGTCCTCTAAGGTGAACGAGTCAAGGTCGTCCACACTTATCCCAACGTCGGGCCCATTTGCGACAGGTACTGCCGCAGCCTCGTCCTGGTCGAGGAGCGCTTCCTCGCGAATCAGCGCCTCTAGGATGCTGTCTTCGTTGACTCCGGCCGCGTTCACTTCGACGACAGTTTCCTGTACCGCGGCGTCGGCGAGTTCTGTATTCTCCAGCGCCTCAGACACTTCCTCAACGATGGCCTCCGCTTCGGCGACCACGGCAGGCTGAGGTTGTTCCGCAACTTCTAGGACCTCGGTAGCCTCTGCGACAGCCTCTGCCTGGGCCGCAGCCAAGGCGGCGGCATTGGCCGCAGCTTCCGCGGCGGCGTGAAGACGCGCTTCCCGGATTCCCTCCCACTCGGTCATTCCCTTGATGTCCAGCCGCCAGCCAGTAAGCCGGGCGGCAAGACGGGTGTTCTGACCTTCCTTGCCAATGGCCAAGGACAGTTGCCGATCAGGAACCACAACGACCGCAGTCTGCTCGGCAACCAGCAGTTCGACCTGGACAGGTTCCGAGGGACTGAGGGAATTTGCGATGAAAGACCTGGGGTCCGAGTCCCAGGAGACAATATCGATTTTTTCTCCCTGGAGTTCGTTGACGATGCTCTGAATACGGTTGCCGCGAATGCCGATACACGACCCCACGGGATCGATGCCAGGTTGGTTTGCACTCACTGCCACCTTGCTGCGGAAGCCGGCTTCCCGGGCGATGGCCTTTATCTCGACCACACCGTTGTGGACCTCCGGAACCTCGATCTCGAACAGACGCCGCAGCATATTGCGGTGGCTGCGGGACACCAAGATTTCCGGTCCCTTGGGAGCGCTGCGGACACTAAGGATGAACACCTTCACCCGCTGTCCCTTACGGTAACGCTCCGAGTTCACCTGCTCATCTTGCGGCAAGATTGCCTGGGCCCTGCCAAGGTCGAGGGTAATGGCCCGCCCAGGGTCAGACGTCTCGACGATGCCCGACATAATATCGCCCTCATGTTGGGCGAACTCCTGGAAAAGCAGTTCCCGCTCCGCTTCCCGCAGTCGCTGTAGTACGACCTGCTTGGCCGTCTGGGCAGCTATGCGGCTGGCATTGTGGGGCAATGGTTCGGCGGCAGCGACCTCGTCGCCAATACCCACGTCCCTGCGGATTCTCCTAGCCTCAGCGAGGGTTATCTCTCGCTCGTCGTCCTCAACGGCCTCTACGACCGTCTTCAACGCGTAAACGCTTACCTCCCCGTTGTTGGGGTTGAGCGTTACAGAGATATTCTGCCCGGAAGCCGGGTTGTCCTTTTTGAACGCAGACGCCAACGCGACTTCGATGGCACCTAGAACCTGTTCCATTGGTAGATGGCGCTCCGCAGCCAACTGCTTGAGCGCTACGATAAAATCGCTTTTCATAGTTCAGCCCCCCACACCGATTTGGCCGCGGACGGAATGTCTCCAGCAAAAAGAAAGCGGGGCGAACCCGCTTACATAAAGGAGGAACCATGTCGTCGGATTATAGCATCGCCTCAGTGTATGGGCAACCTTTGATGGCGAGTCAATGGGACGGTTGAGGACGATTGCACTTTGTGGGACTGACAGCTGCATAACCGTATTTCAGTCGATTTTGGGCGGAGTCAGTCCAGAAATTTGATACAGAAGCTCCATATCCAGACTCTTTCTAACTGTCTCCGCCAGCTTGTCGTATTCTCCGTCGCGCGACAACTGCCCGTCGGCGTCGGTTGCTTTTGGGAGTGTCACGCCCTTCCACTCGGCCAGTTGCTCCAACAGCGCACGGCGGAGGTTGTAGCTGTTGAAGAGTCCGTGGACGTAAGTTCCAAAGGATCGCCCGTCGTCGGACACGGCACCGTCTCCGGATGCTTCCCGGCCTGGCCGACTGATACGAAATGGGCTGGACGCGGATCTTACAGGGGTTGATGAGCCCATGTGAATTTCGTAACCTTCGACAGTTGCTCCCTCGGACCGGGCCAGCAGGCCTGAAACTGCTGAGACTTTACCGCTCACCCTGTGAGTCTCCTTGACCGGGGCGAACACCGTGTCCACGGGAAGTAACTGCAGCCCCGCTACTTCCGGGTCAGACGATTCCACGCCGTGCGGGTCAAGGATGGTTCTCCCCATCATCTGATAGCCGCCGCAAATGCCGATGACAGGGGTCCCGGCCTGGGCTTTCTGCTGAATCTCGGCAGCAAAGCCCCGCTCGCGGAGCCACCCAAGGTCGGCCATAGTCGTCTTGGTCCCGGGCAGGATTATCATGTCGGGGGTACCCAGGCTGTCCCGGTTCTCGACATAGCGAAGGCGAACGCCCGGCTCGCGGCTGAGCGGGTCGAAGTCATCGAAGTTGGAAATGTGGGGCAGGCCCATCACTGCAATGTCGATAACAAACTCGGTCTGGGACTTCAACTGCTCGCGCCGCTCCAGCGATACCGAGTCCTCCTCCGCGATTTCGATATCGCGATAGTAGGGAACGACTCCCAGTACCGGCTTGCCGGTCCGTTCCTCCAGCCATACCAGCCCGGGTTCCAGGAGAGACACGTCACCTCGGAATTTGTTAATGATGAAGGCGCTTACTGCGTCCCGCTCATTCTGGTCAAGGATTTCCATGGTGCCAACCAGGGAGGCGAAGACCCCGCCCCGGTCGATGTCTCCGGCCAGCAGCACCGGCGCGCCCGAGTACAGAGCCACACGCATGTTGACGATTTCGTTCTGTTTCAGGTTGATCTCAGCAGGGCTGCCGGCCCCCTCGATTACCACCACGTCGTACTGTGACCTGAGCTTATCCAAGGACTGGGCCACGTTCTGCCATAGCATCGGCTTGGCGGTGGCAAAATACTCGGCCGACGCTTTGCCCACGGGCTTGCCGAGGAGCACTACCTGGGACTGGTGGTTGGCCTCGGGCTTCAGCAGGATGGGGTTCATTTCCACTTGGGGCTCGATTCCGCAGGCTTCGGCCTGCACCGCCTGGGCCCGGCCCAATTCGCCGCCGCCCGGTGTCACGAAGGAGTTGTTGGACATGTTCTGAGCTTTAAACGGAGCGACGCGATATCCGTCTTGGCGTAATATCCGGCACAGCGCGGTAACCAGCACGCTCTTGCCAACGTGGGATGCTGTGCCCTGTACCATTACCACCCTGCCCTGAGGGGCGGAACTCGAAGGGTTAACCAAAATTGCCCTCCCGCCGACAGCCAAAATGGAACCAGCCGCCCTGAGGAGGCGACTGGTCATACATCAACTTGCGCTCTTTGGTGCTGTAAGGTTTCTCAAGCACCGACCGCCCAAGGGGCGAGGGCGCTTACCACCAGATTTTGCCCCTAGACTCCTCGATCAGCTGTTCGTAGTCGCGAGTCCACAAGGCAGTGCTCAGATACTTCCAGCCGCCGTCGGCCAGCAGACAGACTATGGAGCCACGTTCCATTCGTTCAGCCTGACGAATGGCGCCGTAAACGACCGACCCGGAGGAAACGCCGGCGAAGATGCCTTCTTCGGTCAATAGACGCTTGGTAGTCTGGAACGCCTCCAGGCTTCCCACCAGCATTCGGGAGTCGAGAAGGTTAATATCCAAGATAGGTGGAATGAATCCGTCCTCAAGGCTGCGCAGGCCGGAGATGAAGTCCTCGGGTTCGGGAGCGACTGCCACGATCTTTACCGCGGGATTGTATTCCTTGAGCCTGCGGGCCACTCCCATCAAAGTACCGCCGGTGCCCAGACCGCCCACGAACATGTCCACGTCCGGAACGGCCTCAATGATTTCGGGACCTGTTGTCTCGTAGTGCGCGCCCGGGTTCCCGCTGTTGCCGTACTGGTACATCATGACGTAATCGTGGGGACGTTTTTCGATGAGGTCCTGGGCGACCTCAATGGAACCGTTGGTGCCGCGGGTGCCGTCTGAGGAAATGATTTCAGCCCCGTAGGCCTCCAGCAATTGAACGCGTTCGACACTGACGTTTTGCGGCATCACAACGGCGACCTTGTATCCCTTCATCTTGCCAATCATCGCCAGGGAAATGCCGGTGTTGCCGCTGGTCGGCTCCAGTATGGTGCGCGAGCCGCTAAGCTCGCCGTCTGCCTCCGCCATCTCAATCATCTTGAGCGCGATACGGTCCTTCACGCTGCCGGTGGGATTTGAACCCTCCAGCTTGGCGAAGATGCGCACGTCCGGCTTAGGGCTCAGGCGTTGCAACTCCACCGTCGGTGTGTTTCCGATGGTGTCCAGTATGCCCTTGTATGTCAGCTTCGTTACCATCTATGTCCTGACCAGAAGAGGGCGGAATTCAGGCACCTCTCGCCCCGTAGATGGAGCGAGAGGCAACCCGACTTTTGGTCTGTTGGCAAATAACGCCTAGTCGTCGGAGGCACCCACCGTGGCGGGCTCCTCGTGGGGCTCTGCCACGCCACAGAAGATCTCGTAGTCGATCAATTCAGTAACCGTGGGGTTGTCGCCGCACAGGGGGCACTTGGGGTTGCGCTTGAGACGTACCTCGCGGAAGCTCATGTCCAGTGCGTCGACGATCAGCAGGCGCGAGACCAGCGACTGGCCGATGCCGAGGAAATACTTCAAGGCCTCAGTGGCCTGGATGCTGCCCACCAGTCCGGTCATAGAGCCCAGGACGCCGGCCTCGGCGCAATTGGGGACCATACCGGGAGGAGGGGGCGACGGGAAGAGGCAGCGATAGCAACCCTCGCCGGGAATGAACACGGTGGCCTGGCCGTCGAATGTGAGGATGCTGCCATCGACCAGCGGTTTGCCCAGCAGATAGCAGGCGTCGTTGACCAAATAGCGGGTGGCAAAGTTGTCTGCGCCATTCACGACCAAGTCATACTGGCTGATGATGTCCATGGCGTTTTCCGAACTCAGCCAAGTCTCGTGAAGAACAACATTTACGTCGGGGTTGTATGATTTGATGTTGTCGAATGCCGACTGAACCTTGGGCCGGCCGACGTCGGCGGTGTGGTGGAGGACCTGGCGCTGCAGGTTGGAAAGGTCCACGACGTCAAGGTCTACGATGCCGATCGTGCCGACTCCGGCCAGCGACAGGTATATGGCGCTGGGGGAGCCAAGGCCACCGGCGCCGATGATCAGCGCCTTGGACTGCATGAGGGCCCGCTGGCCCTTGGATCCAACATCTCCCATGATAATGTGGCGGCTGTAGCGTTTGACCTGTTCGGGAGTAAGTGCCAGAGGTTGAGTGGCCATAGATATGGTTCCTCCTGACCGCCGGTCTAGGCGGCGGTGATATGGCGCAGTTCGGTTAGCGGCCCAGTGTTATTGCAGTACGTTTAGCAAAGAAAAAACCTGCTCCTGCCCTCCAGGGGCTGCCCCATTCCGGGGCGGGCGCAGGCTTTAGCAGAGTTGCGACTCTAGCCTGCCCACTATGTGGGAGGACAGGTGCAAGCGCAATCCCAAAGGCTGTTCGACAGTCTCATCAACGCTCGCGAGTGTAGCGCGGGACCCGCAAACATGTCAAGGATTCCAGCCTGGCTGGAGACTCAAGGAGCTTCCCAAATATCCGATTAAATATGTCCCACTTTGGTTGGCAACCCATATGAGGAGAACCCGGGGTCAGCTGGCATGGCCTACCCCTGCAAATTGTGCGGGCAGCGACCTTGGAGCCCCTACAGGATATTCCAGCGTGCAGTAAGTAAAGCTGCCGCCGGTACCCTCTCGCAACAACGGGTCTCTAGCCTGCGGTACTCCCTTGATGACTCGGCGCACGCGTTCGGCAGTAATGGTATCAGCGTAGTCTTCGCACTCCACAAGTATGAACTTGCGATTGCCGCCGTCCTCTTTGTTAAGCACCAGCACGGCGTGGGCAGTCGTACCTGAGCCAGCGAATGAGTCAAGGATGATGTCGTCAGGCCCGGGAGCCCCAACGCGCACGAGGTCGGCAATAAGGGCAACTGCCTTGGGATATGGAAATCCGCGTCCCACCTCGGGCAGCACCTGCGACAACGACAGGCCGCCCGCCCGGCTGCTGTACTCGGTCTTGTAGAAAACCGACTTGGGTTTCTCTGTAGGCAAATCCCCGAGAAGGGGCCGCTGCTTGGAATAAATGGCTATGGTGCCGTCCTTTCTCCGTTGCGAGAAGACGTCGTTCGGGTTCTCTCTTATTCTGCGTTTGCTCCACCGCCAGATGCCGTTTCCGTTGTTCATATCCGGGTAGACCGCAATGAATGGACCGCCTGATTCTGGAGCCTCATCACGATCGGTAACCTTTATTCGGCCTGCGTCGTCCACGAATATCGGATAATCCAGAGACTTAGAGTACGTGAGGCTGCCCCGCCGCAGCAGTTCCGGCTTGTAATACCCTTTCTCGTCCTGATGCCACTCCGCCAGGGCCTCCTCCTCGACGGGGAATCGCCCCAACACCACGCTTCTACGGTCCTTTGCATAGACCAGACAGTATTCGTGGGCGCCGGCAATGCCGAATTGGTCGCTGCTACCGGCCAGGTTGGAGACGACGGTTATATCGGCGATGAAGTTGGACTCTCCGAACACTTCATCCATAAGCATCCGAAGATGGTGGTGCTCGATGGCGTCGATGGAGATGAAAATGACCCCTGAGTCTGACAGGAGCTCCCGCAACAACTGCAGGCGAGGCAACATCATACACAGCCATTTGTCGTGCCGTTCGAGGTCCTCTGCGTCTATGGGGCCGTGTTTCAGCCAGTCCCGCACGAGGGGGCCGTTTACGTTATCGTTGTAGATCCATCCTTGGTTGCCGGTGTTGTAGGGAGGATCGATATAGACGCATTTGACCCGTCCGGCGAATCGCGGAAGCAGAGCCTTGAGAGCGTGGAGGTTGTCGCCGTGGATGATGAGATTGCCGCTCCCGCTGGGGGAACCCTGTGACCTGGACGTGTCTGGAACCAGCGGCCGCACCGGGACAGCCAAGTGATGGGCGTAAACAGACTGCTTGCCTTTGAAGTCGAGAGTGGGCATTGAAAATAGCTGGCTACCTGCTGCTATATGCCGCTGCGATGCAATATGGCGGGCCTGAGGGTATCGAGGGGTATGGCGTAAAAGTTGGCCCGCCCGTGAGTCAGGTTCTGATTCAGGCGTCCCACCTTTTCCAGGCCACCAGCCTTTTCAACCAGGAGCTTGTAACTCACCACGTCCAACAGAATCCAGGCAGCGAAGTCAGTTTCATCCTGATTGGACCAGCCATAGAGATATAGTTGTGAGGCCAGGTAGTACCACTCGCCTTCCCCTTCATTCTCCCCTCCAACTGCATTCCTGAATTCCTGGGTGAAATCCCCGTACCTCAGGTACTCGTGCCTTCGTGACTTTTGTTGGGCGGTGAGAATCTGACCGCTTGGAAGCCGCAGAATGGCGTCGATGCCAAAGGACTCGTCCAATTGCCGCAGCCGCTCATCATCCTGGGCGAACTCGACCCTGCAGCCGGGGAAGAGACCTTCGTAGACGCGTAGTACGGCAGGTCTCATTCTCAGTTCAAAGCCCCGGTCCTGATGGAAGGTCATAGCAGCCTTCGAACGAGAAGGATGGATTGACAGTGGTGGCGGTTTGAGCGTGTCAGTTCTAATGCTATCCATTTGGCCGCTGGTGAACTACGAAATGGGCCTCGAGGTTCGGGCAAAAGAGGAGACCCCCGACGAGCGTCGGGGGCCTCTTGGTCAGCCTGAGTTGCCGCTTGAGCGGCATTGGTCTAGCCGCGGCCGTTGCGGAGCAGGCGGCCGGGGTAGGCGCCGGTGGGTTCGCCGTCCTCGAACGTGACTTCTCCGTTGACCATGGTGTAGCGGTAGCCGTTGGCCTTCTGGATGCGGCGCCATTCGCCGCCGGGCAGGTCTTCGGCCACTTCGCTGGGCAGGATTTCCAGTTTCTGGAGGTCATAGACGATCACGTCGGCCGGGGAACCCTCGCGCAGGGCGCCGCGGTCCTGGAAGCCACCGAAGTGGGCGGGCAGGTAGGACAGCTTGTAATGGGCGTCCTCCAGCGTGATGACCTTCTCGTCGCGCACCAGCCAGGTGAGCATGTCGGTCGGGTAGATGCCTGCGGTCAGGAACTTTACGTGAGCGCCGCCGTCGGACACGCCAGCCACGATGTGGTTGGAGTCCAGCACTTCGGCGGTGTACTGAGCCTGGTCGCGGCCCTGGGTGTCAGCGTAGAACTCGGTGGCCAAGTCGTCTTCGACGCACATGTCCAGCAGCGCGTCGATGACGTGCTTGCCCTGCGCGTCAGCGATCTGTTGCACCGTCTGTCCGGCCTGCGGGCTGGAGGCCTCGGTTTCGTCGGGGGCCAGCGCAATCATGCGCCCGCCCACGGCGTTGACCACGTAGGACTTCATACGCAGTTCGGGGTTGGTGATGCAGCGGCCGCCGTCGTGCTCGTACTCATAGGCGTGGGTGTCGCAGACGAAAGAGTCGCCTTCGTCGCCGATGGTACCGCCCAGGTGAGGGCAGATGACCGAGAGCAGCTTGAAGCCGTCGCGGGTGTTGACCAAGAAGTAGTCGGCCCCGCCGACGCTGACCTTTGCCGGCATCCGAGTGAAGTCGGACTCGGCGCCGATGTCAATTCTGACCTTGCGGGTCATCACCTGCAGGCTGCCAACCGAGCCTTGAACCACCAAGGTGGGGCGGGTGCCGGAGTCCCACTCTTCCTTCAGCTTACGGCGCATCTCCGGGTCCTGCATCTTGGCCTTACGGGTGGCCTTGTCGCCCAGAGTGACCTCGCGCCACATGGGGGTGTCGTCAAACAGATTCCAGTCTTCGAAGGTCAGTTCGAAGCCGCCGCGGCGGGTAGCGCCCTGACCGTAGACGCGCAGGCCACGCTCGGCGCAGCTCTCCAGCCAGCGGATGCGCTCGCGGTGCTGCTCGGGGTGGATGGCGTTGGGGGCGACGGCCTGGTAGAGCACCGGGCGGCCCGAAACTTCAGCCACACGCTCGAAGAAATTGCGCGTCTCTTCACCCAACGGGCGGCCATCTTCGCCGGTCTCTTGGTAGGCCAGCTCAATGAAGCCCTCGTCGCGGTCTCTGAGCACCTGCGCGAAGGAGAGCACTTCATGCTCCGACAGCAGGTCGGTGATCATCGGGCTGCCGTCGTAGTCGCGCTGCACCGAGGTCTCGCCGAGAACCTGCGCCGACCAGCCGCACGCGCCGTGGTCCATGGCCTCGTGGATCAGCCGCACCATCTCCTGCAACTCAGCCTCGGTTGGGCGGCGAGACTTGGCCTCGTCCCAGCCCATCACCCAAGCATAGAGGGGGGTCAGCGGTACGTAGGTCAGGCAGTTGATGCCCTTGGGGGTGTTCTCCAAGCTGTCGATGAAGTCTGGGAAGGTGATCCAGTTCCAAGGCATTCCCTCTTTCATGGCGTCGTAGGGGATGGCCTCGTTGCGGGTCATGCTGAGCATGGCACGATCCTGGTCCTCGACGCGGGAGGGTGCGAAGCCGAAGCCGCAGTTGCCCAAGGCCACTGAGGTAACGCCGTGCCAGCCGGACAGGGTGCAGTAGGGGTCCCAGAAAATCTGGGCGTCATAATGGGTATGCAGATCGATGAAGCCGGGGGCCACAATGAGGCCCTTCGCTTCGATCTCGCGATCGGCGGTACCGCCATTGAGCCCGCCTATCTTGGCGATGCGTCCATCCTTAATAGCGACGTCGCTGATATAGCGGGGAGCGCGCGTCCCGTCGACGATGGTGCCGCCTCTGATGATGATATCGTAGGTTGCCATTGATCCTTCTCCTCCAGATCGATTAGGGAAAATCACTAGGAAAAGAGATAGCCTGCGGGTTGCTAGCCTCGAAGTCTAATCATTGACCGTCGAACTGTCAATTGAAGGACACTTTCAACAGAACGCGATTTAACTTTATGGGAATTGTACGAAATTCGTCAAAGACTTCCATTTGCCGGGGAACAAACGGAATCCGGGATGACGCAAATATGCATTCGACAAAGCCGCAGTGGAGGAAACCGCGAGGGTTCTGGAGGGGAGAACTAGTGCGCGGCGGCCAAGCTCAGTTGACGGTCCGCGAGATCGGCCAAGGTGATGTTGCTGAGTACTTCGCGAATGGCCTCTTCCACAGATATCCACACCTCCTGCTGGGCGCAGGAGTCGGACAGCACACAGTCGAGAGGGTTAGTCAGGCAATCAATTGGAGAGCTGTTAGCGTCCAAATTGGACATAACCATGCTGAGATTGATCTCTCCCGGGGGAAGGGCCAAAGAGTGGCCGCCCCGTGGGCCGCGCCGGCTGGAGACAAAGCCAAACTTATTGAGGGACGCCATCAACTGGTCGAGATAGGCCTCAGGGATTCCCTGCTTGGCGGCGATTTCCGCAGTCTGAATCGGTCCTTCTCCATAGTGGAGGGCCAATTCAACGAGGGCTCGCACCCCATAGTCGACGCGCATGGGGATCTTCATCTCGCCGCTCCTCTGGGGCCTACTGGGGCTTATTGAGTTGGCAGTATACACCAGCCCAGTTACGATTCCAAACGGTGCGGGCGCGTCTAAACGGTCTGGGCGGCTCCAAACGGTGTGTGTGCCGAGACAGCGTTCCGCATCAGGCGGCGAGTGGGACAGCGTACAGGGAGACTTTCTTGCCGGGAGGGAATAGCTTGTCGGCGATCTCCTTGGCGTCAGGGAAGTTGCCGTATTTTCGGCAGTCCTTGATGTATGTGTGGAGGGCGGTGAAAGTGGGTAGGCGGAAGCCGGCGTCGACCACCTTGCGGACGCAGGTCAGGGGGTCGGGTTTGGGCTGATTTTTGGCTACGGCGATGTTCCAGAGCTCGGTGATCTGGTCGACGGCGGGTTTTAGGCGGTATATGGCGAGCTGGCGGGCGCATTTGCGCTCGAGGGCTTCGATCTGCCGGCGGATGGAGGCGAGGGAGATTCCTTCGCTGAACATTCTTTGACTCCTAAACTATGCGACGTCTGCGGCTATTGCCTGGACATGGTTGTGCTGCGGGATTTCACCCTCACCCCAACCCTCTCCCTCAAGGGAGAGGGAGTTTGGATGCTTCTTGGCGGGATTTCGCCCTCACCCCAGCCCTCTCCCTCAAGGGAGAGGAAGTTTGGATGGTTCTTGGCGGGATTTCACCGTCACCCTAACGTACGCCCTCACGCCTAACCCTTTCCCGGAGGGAGAGGGGATTTGATGGGGAAATTTTGTTATTCCACTCATTTCCGATCATTTCCGATCATTTTCTCCTTTGGCGGCCAGACTGCCGTGGGCCGGTTGAGGGTCACTGGATTCCCGCTCCCGACCGGGTCGAAGGCAGGGACCGAGCCGAGGTGTTGTTGTGCCGTGCGGGCATGGGCATTCTGTGCCTCTCGTCGTCTGGTGGATTCGGCTTTCAGGTAATACGTATATATGTTCTATACTCCAACTATTAGGATAAAGGGTGAATGCGGGGTTGGCAAGGGTTTGGGTTTCATTGACAGGGCGATTGCACGGGGCCGGAACCGGAGCCGGTGATGGTGGTGGCTGGGTGTGGATGCTTTTGGATGTTTCGGTCAGTCGCCACCGATAACCAGGAAAGTGCCGAGACCCTGCGCTATGAGGCGTCCGTCATCGGCGGCCACTTCGATATCGCCGACAATCAGCCGGTCGGCATTGCTGACGACCCGCGCTGTTGCGGTGAGGCGGCCGGAGCTGGCGCTCTCCAGGAAGTTGACTTTCAGCTCGATGGTAGTGGTGCGCTGTCCGGGCCCCAATAGCGACCGCACTGCGCGGAACATGGCAGTATCGACGAGGACGGCAATAAGGCCGCCGTGAACCTGGCCCGCGGCCTGCAGGTGGTGGGGCAGGATGGGCAAGTGAACGCGGCCCACACCGCTCTCCGACAAATCTATCTCGACGCCCACGAACCTCAGGAACGGTGAATCATCATCGTATGGCAGGTCGGTGTCCTCTTTGTTCAGCATTTCCACCTCCGGTCGTGCCGGGAGCCGCGACGAGTTTCGGATATAATACCGTGGTAATTCAATTGCCGGGGCTGTTGTTCTGACGAATGGTTAAGGGTCTTTCTGTTGGGTTGGCGGTGGTAGTGGTGCTTGCCATAATTCCGGTTGTGCATTTCGTTGGCGTTCCTGCCGGGCCGTTTATTGCTGGATATTTAGGCATTAACGCGGCCAGGGAATACCCAGGCACTCCGGGCAGGAAGGCGCTGACCTTCGGAATATGGATGGGGGCACTAGTCGGAATCATTACGGTGATAGCCGCATTGATTGTCACTGCCGTGGGAGTCTTTGCCTACCCATTCCTGCTGTGGGGAGGGGTGGTGGTTGTGACGTTTTACTACAGCAGCATGTCGGCCCTTGGCGCGTGGTACGCGGAGCTCAGGGCTCAAGAACGGGCGAGCGCTTCAACAAGTTCGGGGGCAGGCGTTAGCGGCCCGCGTCGTTAGGCAGAGGGATGGCTGACGCAATCCGCCTGCTGCGCCCACTGCAGTGGGTCAAGAACGGGCTGGTATTTCTCCCGTTCCTCTTCGCCGTCGACATTGCGTGGTCGGTCGATGCCATCGAAGACGTTCCCTCGTTGCTGGGGCAGTTGGCCATTGTCTTCCTTGGGTTCTGCGCCCTGTCCAGCGGAGTCTATGTCTTCAACGACCTGATGGACCGAGACGCGGACCGGGTGCACCCCCGGAAGCGCGACCGGCCCATGGCATCGGGCAGGGTGGGAGTGCCGGCGGCTCTTTCCCTGATGGCTCTCCTGACGGCCGCTGGCCTGGTAGCAATGTGGCTGGTGGGTCCGGCTCTGTTGCTGGTCTCCGCGATATATCTCGTCATCAACGTGGCCTACTGCCTGGGCGGCAAAAACCTGGTGTTGCTGGATGTTTTCGCCGTAGCCAGCGGCTACGTCGTCCGCGCCGTGTCGGGAGCGCTGGCGATCGACGTTGATCCTTCGCCATGGCTGTACGCGACCACGGGGGCAGGTGCGCTGTTCATCGTGCTGGGGCGCCGGTACGCCGAGGTGCGGTTGGCTGGGCAAGACGCCGGCGGGCAGAGGCCGGTGCTGGCCCGTTATTCGGAACCGTTCATTTCACAGATGCTCACGGTCTCTGCAACGGCGGCATTGCTCAGCTATACTTTATATACAATAGAGGCCGAGAACCTGCCCGATAACAACGCGATGCTTTTCACGCTTCCGTTGGTGGCCCTGGGACTGTTCCGTTACCTGTACCTGCTGAACCACAGCAGCGACGCCGAGGCCCCGGAGCAGTTGATGGTGCGGGATTATCCGCTCCTGGCTACCGTGGTAGCGTGGCTTGCTGTGTCGGCCGTGGTGCTTCTGCTCAATGAGTGACGTGCCTCGCTGGCCCAGCTGCGGAATTTCGCAAATCCTTCTACGGCCATGAAATCCTTCTGCGGCCATAAAATCTGGCTGCGGCCTCAAAATCTGGAGTGGTGAACACTGCCCGGACAGGAGTCCCGATGCAAGCACAGCCCGTACCCGCCCATCCGTCTGCCCGCACTGGTCCGGCGGTGGTCGCCGTGGTGGCGACGACGCCGGAGACGGTCAAGGACGATATAGCCCGCGCAATGCATTTGGCCGGAGCCGCCGAGGTCCTATCAACCGTCAACCGGACACAGCTCAAGGTGAACATTTCGTGGCAACACTGGTACCCGGGCTGCTCGACCACGCCATGGCAGATCGAGGGAGTGACCAACGCGCTGAGGGCCATGGGGCACCAGGACCTAGTGGCCGCCCACAACGGCACGGTCGTGGTGGATTCCTACGAGGGGGAGGAAAAGAACAAACACAAGGCAGCCCAGGACAGGGTTGGGCTTCCGTCCATTCACCTGGATAGCCCTCCGAATCGCTGGATCGACTATAAGCCCCGGGCCGAGATGCTGGCCCTGGACGACATTTTCCCTGAGGGAATCCAGATACCGGAGAGCTTCCCGGGTACCAACATCGTCCACCTCCCAACCATGAAGACCCACGTGTTCACCACAATGACCGGGGCAATGAAGAACGCCTTCGGGGGGTTGCTGCACCGCAAGCGCCACTGGACCCATTCGGTAATCCACGAGACACTGGTGGACCTGCTCGCCATCCAGCAGGAGATCCATCCCGGACTTTTCGCGGTTATGGACGGAACTTTTGCCGGGGACGGTCCGGGGCCGCGTGCCATGCGATGGCACATCAAGAACCGCATCCTCGCCAGTTCCGACCAAGTCGCTATCGACGCGGTGGCCGCGAAAATGATGGGCTTTGATCCGATGAGCATTCCGTTCATACGTATTGCTCACGAGCGCGGGCTGGGTTGCGGGGAAGTGAAAGACATCGACGTCCGAGGGGAGGACATCAGCGAAGTCAACTGGCATTTCTCCGGGGCCGAGAACACGTTCGCCAGCCGCGGGCAGAAGCTCATTTACTGGGGGCCGCTCAAGCCACTGGAAAACATGCTGCTGCGCAGTCCCATCGTAGGGTGGGCATTCCTGGCGTCGAATCTGTATCACAACGGCTACTGGCTGAAGACCAAGGGACGGCGCCGAATCGAGGCTGCCCTGAAGACGGAGTGGGGCCGGCTTTTCCAGACCTACTGAATCAATCTCTACCAACAATCTCTACCAACCAGGAGTACCATTTCAGCATGGACATCGCCATCATCGGGTTGCCGCAGAGCGGTAAGACCACGTCATTCAACGCCCTCACTGCCGGACATGGTGCCGCCTCGGGAGGCGGAAGTGCAGGGCCGGTGCAGGTGGGCGTAGTGAAAGTAACTGACCAGAGGCTGCCGGTGCTGGAGAGGATGTACCTGCCTCGCAAGGTGGTGTACGCCGAGATCAAGTTCTGGGACTTACCGCCTGCGGACCGGGCCAGTCAGAGCCAGGGCCTGGCCGGCCGGCATCGCAACATACTGCAGGGGGCAGGGGCGCTGCTCCTGGTGGTCCGGGCCTTTGGCGACGACCTGCAGGGGACAGCGGACCCGGGACGGGACCTATCGTCGATGCTCAACGAACTGGCGCTGTCTGACCTGGAAACACTGGAACGAGTTGAGGCCCGCCTGGCGGATTCATTGAAAAAGTCGAAACCGGCGGAGCGGCCAGCACTTGTGCCGCAGGCCGATGCCGTCCGCAAGTGCCGTGAGGCGTTGGAGGCCGGAATCCGGGTTCGGCAACAGGAACGGACTGCCTCCGAACGGGCGGCGATCATTGACTATCAGCTACTCACCGACAAGCCGATAATCGTTGCCTTCAACACAGATGAATCCGGCGATGCCCCTGCCCTCGAGTCCCTGGAATTGCCGACCGAAATGGCCGACGGGTTGGGGACGGTCCGGCTGTGCGCACGCCTGGAAGAAGATCTAGCTTTGATGGAGGAGGATGAGGCGGAGGAGTTTCGCGATGCCCTCGGGTTGAGCGAGTCAGCCATCGAACGGGTCAAGCAGGTCTGCTACGACACGGTGGGGCTGGTCTCGTTCCTGACGGTGGGGGAGGATGAGGTGCGAGCCTGGCCGGTTCCGGTTGGCATTCCGGCGCTGGATGCAGCGGGGACGATACACACCGACTTCGTCCGGGGGTTCATTCGGGCCGAGGTGATCCACTACGACGACCTGGTGCGGTGCGGCAGCGTGGCGCAGGGCCGCAGGGAGGGGGTACTGCGTTCCGAGGGCAAGACCTATCAGGTCAGGGACGGCGACGTAATCAACTTTCTGATCAACGTCTAGGGTCGCAGAGGGCGAGCGAAACTCAACTCGTGGCCGTCCGGGTCGTCAATGTGGAAGTACCGTTCGCCCCATGGCGCATCAACCGGCGAACTGGAGGGCTTCAGGCCCGAGCTGGTCAGCTGCTGGTAGTAGGCATCCACATCATCTACGTGAAGGATCAGCCGACCCCACCATGCGGGCTTTTCTTCTCGCAGAATCAGGTTGACGTAGCCTTCGCCCACACTGAAGCTGGTGAATGAAGCGTTCTCGCCGCCGTAGAGAAGCTTCAGGCCCAATTGATCGCGATAGAACACCACCGACCGGGCCATATCGGATACGGCCAGTGTGATAGCGCTGATAGTCTCTACGCCCATAAACACCCCAACATACCCCCGCCGATTCCCGGAGAAACTAGCCTCGCCTTCGCCGCGGCCGGTGCAGCCCCGGGTACGTCCTTTCCGTCAACACCCACTCCAGCCGCCCCTTCAAGGCTTCGACCTCCGACGGTTCCAGCAGGTCCAGCAACTCCCGAAGCCTCTTGGGGATGCCGTTCTGGGGACTTTCGAGCCTGGCCTTGAATTCCGTGAGCGAATCCAACAGGGCATCAGGGATCTCCTCGCCTCCGAAATCCCAGATTACCGTTCTTATCTTGACGTCGGAGTGGAACGTCAAGCCGTGGTCGATGCTCCAGAGTCTACCGTCCAGGCCGGTGATGAGATGGTTGGGCTTTCGGTCGGTGCTGTTGGCTACCAGGTCGAAACAGCAGACAACCCTGAGCTGGTCGGCAAAGTCGCTGCCCAGGGTGTAGTAGTTTTCCTTTGGGTCGTGCTCGATAAACTCCTGGACCGACCCCACCCCGTAGGGACCGTCGCGGATGATAGTGAAGGGAACGAGGTCCCAGCCAAGGATTTCGCTGAGCAAATAGGCGGCGTATTCGCGCTTGTACAGCGTACCGTTAGGAAAGTCCCACAGGGGCGCCTCTCCATCCCGGGGCTTGTAAATGGCATAGGCTTCCACACCGTCCAAGGCGACATTGACGACGAAGGTGTAGTTGGATCCCAGTCGCGTCAACTGGCAGGACAGGATTTCGCCGTGCCGCAGCACTTCTTGGACTTTGGTATCGGAGGTCAAACGGCGATATCCGGAGGGAGTAATTGACCGTTATCCGGCTTCGAGGACAGTGTGCCCGTTTGCCCTGGGGCAGATGTGGCCATCGGGGTTGATGGGTTGTCCGCAGAGGAAACAGGTGGGCCGGCCGGCGGCGCAAATGCGGAGCGACTCCTCAGCCAATGCACCGGCCTGGTCCAGGGTGATCCAGAAGCTGATCGACTCGGCCTCTCCCTCCTCCCTTTCTTCGTCAGTCTCGCGCTCGTGGGCTTGAAGGTAGAAGGAATTGGTCTCACGGTCGTGGCTGAGAAACATCTGCCCAGCTTTGAAGTCTATGGACTCTTCACCCCCGCCCCAACTGGGTTCCTGGGGTGAGCTGTCACGATCCTTTTCTTCAGTCGACAGGCCAGCCACATAGTCCCGCAAGTAGACGCCCAACTGGAGCAATTGCTCTTTTTCCAGCCACAGGGAGCAAGACGCCGACCCGGAATGCAAGTCCAACCTGAAAGTGCGCTGTCCAGGTTCGCCGAAAGTGAGCGGTTCGACACGTGAAAGCGCGCCGAGTTGGTATTTCACCTGCCTTTCTTCCATGACCCTATGATAGTATTTCGCGCCCCTCGGTGGCAAGCGGACATCAGTGGGCATCAGGGCCTTTTCATTCTCCCTCTCCCTTGGGGGAGAGGTCCCTCGGCAGGCTCAGGAGGGTGAGGGTGGATTCCTGCGCATCGAGACGGTTTCCTGTATGGATGCGCCCTCACCCTAACCCTATTTCGGGAGGGAGGGAGTTTTGCCGGAGAACGAAAAGGCCCTGGCAGGGAGGGGCTTACTATCCAATGGCCGCACGCGCCCTGTATTGCAGGGCCTCCGCGAGGTGCGAAACGCCAATGACCTCTGCGCCGTCCAGATCTGCGATGGTACGGGACACCTTGAGTACCCGATGGAAAGCCCGGGCAGACAGGGTCAGGCGTTGCGCGGCCGTTTGAAGCAAGCTGCTAGTACTGAACCAAATCAGGATTGGCAGGGATAGAGGCGATGGAGTTTGCGTCTGGCGTCTTGGGCAGTGAACCGCCAGTTAATGGTAGCTCCTATCGCGTTCCGCTCTGACACACAGGCGCTGACGGCGTTTTCCAGGCTGTCCTCGTCGGCGTTGCGTCCGCGCAGGCAGGCCCGGGCCAGCACGCTGAACTCGATCTCCGCCATATTCAGCCAGCTTCCGTGCTTGGGAGTGTGGTGGAACTCCAGCCGCTTGGCGATGCGCCGGGCCTCGGCCGCCGGGAAAGTCTCGTAAAGCGAGGCCATCCGATGCGTGTTCAGATTGTCGAGAACCAGCCGAATCACCGGGACATCGGGGTAGGCCTCATCCACCAGCCACCGCATCTGCTGAGCGAAGTCCTGCATGGTGCGTTGCCGGGTTATCGCCACGTGGCGCCAGCCCCGGCGAGGCTCACAGGTGAGGAACAGGTTGCGCGTCCCTCCCCGCTGGTATTCGTAGTCCTCACGCCTCGGCCTCCCAGGCTTTGCCGGCAGCGGTTCCCTCACGTCGGCCAGCAACTGGGTGGAGGTCTCGTCAAAGCAGACCACCGGCCTCTGCGGATCGTAGGGCTCGGCGTAGAGATCCAGCACGTCCTCCATGGCCGCCACGAACTCTCCACCTACCTTGGGGATGCACCATTGTTTCTTGAGCCACGGCTTGAGCGTGTTTTTTTTAGCCGCAGGCGGACCGTCTCCGGAGATAAAGACTCCACCAATCCCAACTCCACCACCTTGCCCGCCAGGGCCCGCATGGTCCAGTGGTCATGACCGTCGGGCACCGGGCTGCAGGCCAAGGCTATCAGGTGGGCCTCCACCCTTTCATCCACCTTTCTGGGCCGGTTGACCTGGTTATGGTGCCTCAGCACCTCGTCCAGTCCTTCCTCGGCATACCGCCGCTTGGTGCGGAACACGGTCCGCTCCGACACGTCCAGTGCGGTGGCCACCTGGGGGGCGGTCCAGCCCTCATCTATCTTGATCAGGATGCGGGCCCGGGTAATCGCCTGTGCGGAACTCCTCCCAGCCCTGATCATCTTCCTGAGCCGTCCCTTTTCCTGTGTTGCCAGCCGGACTCCGTACTTCTCCTGCACCATGACCACCTCACATCCCACAACCCTTCGTCTATCCCCAAGATAGCATCCTGTCTGGGTTCACGTACTAACTGACAATGCCAGATTGGCCGAATACTAGCGCCGTCCTCCATCTGGCAATACTCCCAGACTTCCGCGGGGCCCATCTCCGCATTGCACAGGAACCCGTTATCCCTGAACCGGTCCCGCTGGACAATTCTGGCCTGCTCGACTCGTTGCCGCGGGCCACTGGAATCCTCGCTCGGGGTGCTTTCAATCAACTTTGCGTACTCCACGGGAGGCACTTCGACGAAGACGTCCACACGGTCCATCAGCGGCCCACTGATTTTTTTCTGGTAGCGTGCCACCGTGGAGGCGCTGCAGGTACAGGCCTTAACCGGATGGTTGTGAAACCCGCATGGGCAGGGATTCATCGCTGCTACCATCATAAAACTCGCCGGATAGGTCGCTGATCCCGAAACCCGGCTGATGGTAACTACTTTGTCCTCAAGGGGCTGGCGGAGGGACTCCAGGGCTGAGTGGTTGAACTCCGGCAACTCGTCTAGGAACAGGACGCCTCGGTGGCTAAGAGTGATTTCCCCTGGGCGGAGAGTGCGCCCTCCGCCGACCAGGCCGGCGTTGGAGATAGTGTAGTGCGGCGATCTAAAGGGTCGTTGGAGCATCAGGGGGTTCTCGCTTTGCAATGAGCCGTTGACGCTGTAAATCTTAGTGACCTCCAGGGCTTCCTGGGGGGCCATTCGAGGCAGTATAGAGGGGAGGCAACGGGCCAAGAGGGTCTTTCCGCTGCCCGGGGGGCCACTGAATAGAAGGTTGTGAAAGCCGGCCGCAGCGACTTCCAGGGTCCGCTTGGCGTGCTCCTGGCCCTTGATATGTGCCAGGTCCATCTGGACCTGGGCGCAGGGCAACGCGTTGCAGTGAGTCCAACCGTCGCCCTTCGCAGGTTCAAGCAGGGCCTCTCCTCGAATGTGTTTAATGACGGCATCGAGAGAAGGCACGGGAAACACCGTGATGTCCTCCACAAGCGATGCCTCCTCGGCGTCCACTGCGGGCACGAAGACCGATTGAAAACCCTGATCGCGGGCTACGGAGGCCATCGTCAGGATACCGTTAGTGTGACGCAGGCTTCCGTCCAGCGACAATTCGCCCAGAAACACAGCGTCGGCGGGGACTGACTCCAGCTGGCCAGAGCTCATCAGTATGCCGATAGCTATGGGCAGGTCGTATGCGGGTCCCTCCTTCTTCAGATCGGCGGGCGCCAGGTTGACGGTGATGCGTCTCATGGGGAACTCACAGCCACTGTTACGGAGAGCGGCGCGCACTCGCTCCTTGGCCTCCTGCACGGCAGTGTCGGGGAGCCCTACCATGTTGAACCTTGGAACGCCGGGTGAAAGGTCCACCTCAACGCGGATAATGAAACCTTCCAGTCCGGCCATTGCGCAGGAATTAGTGCTAGCTAGCACGGTGCCCTCCTAAAGTCCTCGCCGTCCCCGTCGCTGGCAGTGGGCGGTCAGTCCCTGTCTCCCAGCGCAGGTGAATCGAGTCGCAGGTTTGTCCGACCTTCGACCGTATGAAACTATAGTTCTACAAATTGAGCCCGCGCAAGTGCCTGCTGTCAGCAATTTGGCAACAACGTTCCAGTGCCAAAACAGGCCAGTTCTGCCCGACCCTGGATTGCCGCCGCTTCGCGAGGTTTTGGGAATTGATTGCGGCAGCGTTGGAAGTATTTATTGGGGGCGCCCAAGGAGTCGAGGTGGAAACCGTGTCAGTGGTTCGCCGGATAAGAGGGATGGCATCCGGTACTGGCTTGTGGTCGGCGGTGGCCCAGGCTCACTGGTTGGCGGGATTCTCCGGCACCGGTGTGCAGGCGCATTGCGGTCAGGTGGACGGCAAGTTTGGGCTCGCGGGGCTCGACACGGCGTGCGACCTCGTTCAACCCTGTTCAATTCCGTTCAATCCCATAGGTACACTTCATGATGCGGACGGGAAAAATTTGTTATTCCGATCATTTCCGCTCATTGCTGGTGGATCCAGCGGGTTATGGGATGACGGGCAGTGGTGATTGATTTTCCTCGCGTTCTCCGATATTGCTGTAGTCCGGCCAAGGTCGTTCGGTGAATCAGGTAACAGAACTAATGTACGCACAACCGTATGCTATGGGGTAACTCGAGGTTTGGCAAGGGGTAAGGGTCAGTAGAGCAGGGCTATCGCATTTGGTCTGAGGGTTCGGTGTCTGCGCAGGGAATCGAGTGCAGCTATCCGGGACGGGCGGACGTGAAGTGGATGAGGAGATTGAGCGGGAAAAACAGGACAGAATTTTCCCCACGAGTTCCCATAGATTCCCAGATTTTCCCATTTTGCCCGCTATTTCGCGTTATTTCCTATCTGCGCCACTGCTGTGGGACAAGGATTTTCAAATTCGGTCCCATTGTGTCCCATTCCTGCTTTTCCTGGCGTTTGGGCGGGCCATGCCTCTGCGGCTGACACCAGCCGGGAGGCAGTGAGGCCGGAACAGGCATCGAGCGCTATTGATAGAACACATGATCATACATTATCGAAATCCAAAGGGCTTAGCAAGCGGCAAATGTTATCTGGATTTCCAAATGCGATTGCCCTGGTCAGTAGAGGCTGCAGGAGGAGGAGTGGCACGCAGGGACTCGGGGCCCTGGATTCCGACCATTGGGACATGACGGACATGACGTGTGATCGTTGCGCTGTAAGAGGGTGGGTGAAAAAAGCCTTTTGCAAACAAATAAGGGGCCAGGACAGCATCCGGCATTCCTGCGAACAGCGGGGGAACGCCCTCACCCTCACCCTAACGCTCTCCCAGAGGGTTAGGGAATATGTCTCCCACCCTCTAAGGCTGAGGATGGACAGTAATACGCATCAAGTCATGGGCAGCGCTGATGGGACCTGCGTAATGCCGGGAAGCGTCCACGAGCAGGGGGACCTGGTCTTCGTGAAAGGCGTTGTCGATATGGGTAAGAATCAACTGCCGGACTGACGCCTGCTCTGCAACTCTTGCGGCATCCCCCGATGTGGAATGCAGACGGCTGACAGCCATTTCGTGCCTGTCGTCAGTGGCAAGGGCCTCGTGGATCAACAGGTCGGTTCCTTGCGCCGCCTCGACGAGACCGGGGCTGTAGGTGGTGTCTCCGGAAAAGACGACTGAGATTCCGCAGGACTCGATGCGCCAACCGATTGATCCGGGGATGTGGTCGACGTCAAAGTTCCAGGCAACTGTCTGCGGACCCAACTCCACTTTGTGCCCACGGGGTGCCTCCCGCCAGCGCATAACCTGCCGTCCGCCGTGGTTGTAGGCGGCACCGTCGCGGATGTCGGGGACTCGTCCGGCGATGGCGGCCATGCGCAGGCCCTCGAGGCCGAGGGAGCTGCCGTAGATCGACAGGGGCATTTCATCCGGTGTTTCGTGGCTGCGACGGCCCTGGATGAACATCAGGCCTGAGATGTGGTCCTGGTGGTCGTGGGACAGCAGGACGTGGTCGTAGTCGACAGCCCGGAAACCGGACGCCTCGCCGTTGCGCAGCGCCGAGTTGCCAGAACTGCCGTCCAGGAGCAGCAGGGTTCCGTCGGGGCAGCGGAGGGCAATGGCGGTGTGGGCCCGGGTGGTGGAAAGACCCGCCCCGGTGCCGAGGAAGATGATGTCCAAGTTATTCATCCCAGCGTTATCTGCATCAAGTCGTGCGCTATGGATATGGGGCCAGCGTAATGGTGCGCCGCCTCCACGCCGAGGGGTTCGGGGTCCCGGTGGTATGCGTCCGTGAGGTGAGTCAGGACCAGGCTGGCCACACTGGCCTCTGCAGCCACCTGTCCTGCCTCCCCGCCGGTACAGTGGCCAGCGGCACTCGCCAGTACGGAGTCCGACACGCAGAAGGCCTCGTGGATAAGGAGGTCAGCACCCTCGGCGGCTTTGGCCACTGCCGGACTGTACCGGGTGTCGCCAGAGAACACAACAGCCTTGCCGTCGCACTCCACCCGCCAGCCGGAGGCTCCGGTAATATGGTCGGCCTCGAAGTGCCAGGCCGTGGTCCTCGGCCCCAGCTCGATCACGCGGCCATGGTCGGAAGGCCTCCAATGCAGGAGTTCACGGCCTTGGTAGTTGCGGCCAAAATCGCCGGATATGTCCCTGATGTTCAGCCGGGATATGATGGAGTGGCGTTTGAGTCCTTCCAGGGCCTCGTAGCTGGCATGGACGCGCAGGGGAGGCCAATCCTCACTGGCCAGGGCCCGGTCGAACTGAACAAATTCTATCCCCGCCATGTGGTCGGGGTGATCGTGGGAAAGCAGGACGTCGTCGAATTCCCGCAAGCTGATACCCGCGGCATTGGCCTGGCGGAGGGAGGAATTTCCGGAGCTGGCATCGAGCAGGAGCCTAGTGCCGTCAGGGCATTCCAGCGTCATGGCCGTGTGCGCCCGGAGCGTGGAACTGCCCGCCCCCGTGCCGAGGAAGGTGATCTTCATCGCCGCCTATGCCTGGTGTCCATCGGGGTGGGGCTGCTCGCGGAGCAGGCTCAGCGCTTTCAGCACCGGCGCTTCGGTGAAGCTGAACAGCACGGCGGGCTCGGTATCGGAGGCGTTGGCATGCTCATGGTAATTCCAGCCGGGGACGCAGAAGATGTCCTTGTCATCCCAGTCGATGGCCTGGCCGTTGACCACGGAGCGACCACTGCCCTGCACCACGTGGTAGATGGCGCTTGCGGTGTGGCGATGGGCCCTGGTGGATTCGCCGGGGCGCAGCATCTGGATGTGGCAGGCGATGGTGGGCATGACTGGTCCGCCGGTGTTGGGGTTGGTGTATTCCATGATCACGCCGTCGAAGGGGCTGCCGTCGACCTCGGGGGCCAGCCGCTGCAGCGTCTCCCACGTCTGCTTCCAGGGGTAGTGCATCAGGGGCGAGTGGGCGGCGCCGCTGGTCTCCCAAGACGGGCGCAGGGTGCCCGCGCCATAGCGGGTCAGCGATGAGTCGGTGGGTTCGGTTACCGGCTGCACATCCTCGGGGTACGGCTCGTAGTAGACGGCCTCCAGCATGTGGACCAGCGGTATATCCAGCCCGTCGAGCCAGATGATGGGGTCGGCGGTTTCGTTGGCGTGGTCGTGCCAGGTCCAATTGGGGGTGAGCACGAGGTCGCCGGGATACATGGGGATGCGGTCGCCGTTGACCGTGGTGGAGCCGCCCTGGCTGTCGATCATAAAGCGCAGGGCCGCCGGGGAGTGCCGGTGGGCGCGGGCAGCCTCGCCGGGCATGACGATCTGCAGGCCGGCGAACATTGAGTTGGTGGTGGCCATGCGGTTGAGGCCTGGGTTGAGCAGCATCAGCACGCGGCGCTCGGCGTCTGCAGTGCCGATGAGGTCGCCGGCCCGGAGCGCCTGGGGCTGGAGGTCGCGCCAACGCCACAAGAAGGGCAACGCTTTGCTCTTCGGCTCGGCCACCAGCGCCTCCTCTTGCACCAGCCAGAGGGGCGAGGTGCTGAAGTCGCGCAAGTCCTCGTAAAAGCGGTCCAAGGTCTCTGCAGTTGCTCCGGAACTTGAAAGCATGGATGCCTCCGGTAAAACTGGTCTGCGATTTGCGCTGGGGATCAGTTTTCGACGCGCTGTTGCTGCCATGCGGCCAACTGGGATTCAAGGGCACGCTGGCGCAGGGCGATGGTGAGGTCGCCGCGGGTGCGCTCCAGCACGGCGCGCATGGCATCGGTGGTATGGCGCAGGCCCGCAGTAACGGCCTCGGGGAAATCGACGGTGACGAGCACACCGTAAATCTCGTCCATTATTTCCATGAGGTCCTCACAGCGTTCCACCCTGTCCCGCCGCAGGGAGTCCAGGATGTAGCGGCGGAGTTCGCCGATGACCTCGGCCATGCCGTTGAGGTAGGCGGAGGGGTCTATGCCCAATTTCTCGGCGATGGGGATGTCCTCGCCGGAAATGACAGCGAGGGTGACGTTTGCCTCGACGAACTCCTTGCGGGCATCGTTCAGGAAACCGGCGTTGTAGATCAGAGGATTGTCCGAGCGGATGTGCTCGGCTTCCTGCAGGCGAAGTCTGGCCGATTCGATCAGTCGTTTCGCCTCATCGAAATCGTTGCGGTGGACGGCGCGGATGGCGTTCGCTGAGGAGCGAATAACCTCGCGGGACACGGAGAGCGCTTCTTCGCGGTCCCTGTTTCGGCTGGTGAGCTGTTCGATGGAGCGGTTGCCGATTTCGTTCAGATCGGCGCTGTACCTGGAGGGCATCAGATTCGGCCTCCGGCTGTCTCGATGGCCGCGGTCATTGCAGCGGCGGCCGCCTCCGGCTCCTCCGCGGATGCCACGGCTGCGGTCACGCAGATGGCGTCGGCGCCCGCCTCCACAACAGGGGTCACGTTGTTGAGATTGATCCCGCCGATGGCCACTAAGGGGGTATCCCCGGCGATGGCTTTCGCCTCGCGCACCCGCTCCGGGCCCTGCGGGTTTCTGGCGACACCCTTGCTGGTGGTGGCGTAGATGGCGCCGAAGGCCACGTGGTCTGCGCCCATCTCTTTGGACTCCGCCAGCTGTTCGAACTCGCGGTTGGAGCGCCCCAGCACCTGATGGGGTGCAAGTATCTGCCGCGCTTGAGCCACCGGCAGGTCTGTCTGTCCGACGTGGAGGCCGCCGGAACCAACTGCGGCGGCGACGTCGGCGTGGTCGTTGATGATCAGCAGCGCGCCGTGGCGCTGGCACAGGTCTTGCAGAGCCATGGCAAGGGGCAGCGACTCTCCCTTGTCGCGCAGCTTGTCGCGCAGTTGAAACATCTTTGCTCCGCCGTTGACGGCGGCGACGGCGATGTCAAAGGGGTCCCGACCGCCAGTGACCTGGGGGTCGATGATGACGTAGAGACCCCGGACCTGGTCGGCCCTCTCCCGGCGAATCGCCGCGCCCATCTGCTGGGACAGTTCGTCAAGGGAGTGGCGAACGCGGCCGGCGATCTCCCACGGGAGGGGGCTGGACGATTCGTCGGCCTCGAGATGGTAGAGCAGAAGCTGCGCCGTTGCGATCAGTTGCAGGGTTCGTTCGCCTGACTGGGGTGAAGGTTTTTCATTATCGGCGAGGGCAAGGGGAGACGGGAGGGATGGCAGCAGTTCCGTTAGTCCCCTGAGGCCCACGGTGCCCGACACCGGGCCCGCTTCGGATACTGTGGACAGGAGGTGATGGAGCATGGAGTAGCTGGTGTGTCCGGTGTCGCTCACAGGTCAAGTCCCTTGGGAGTCTCGCCAGATCGTGCGGCATCAATGTTTTCGCGCACTGACCGGGGCATCTCCACTCCGTGTTTCTGGAAGGCGGATTCCACGTTGCGGCCGATGTTGCGGGGATCCTGGTAGTACTCTGGGGAGCGGTGCTCACTGCCGGGGGCGAACTGCTCATGGACGGACGACACCGTCTTGCCCATGGCGAAGGATGACATACGCCTCTCCATTTCGCCGCTGCCGCAGTGTGAGCACACCGCTGTAACCTCGCTGCCGATGGAACGGACGAAAAAGGATGACACTCGCGAGCAGTCCTGGCACCTGTATTCGTAAATAGGCATGGTTTCCAGGCTCCTTTGCTGACCTGGAGAATGAGATTGAGGGTGTTCAGGTATCCTTGATTTCCCGGCGCATCCGGTCGAAGTCCGGGGTGGTCTGCCCGCCCATTTCCTTCTTGATGCGCCCCATGTGCTGATCGATGCCGGCGGGGCTGTTTTCGTCGACGTCGCGGGCCGTCTCGCCGCTGGGCACCCAGTTGAGGCTGTCGCCCCACGAGGCACGGAATGAGAAGGCCGACATCAGGCGTTCCATGTCCGTTCCGCCGCACTTGGAGCATTCCAGGACGCGGTCGGACGACCAACTGTAGACCAGCTTGGAACTCACCGCGTTGCAGCCGCCGCAACGATACTCGTAGATAGGCATAGCGTTCGCATTTTAGCACGGGTAACGGCAGGACGCAGAGAGGAATTTGACAGGCAAGCGCCTGGGCAGTCCGAGGCAGTGGCCGCCACCCCCTGATGTATAATGCGGCGACTGTAGCTAACTGCTGCCGAGGTGCCGCCATGACCATGTCAATGCCCCTCTTTCCCCAAGAGCGACAGCCCCTACTGATGATCATGGACGGCCACGCCATGGTGCATCGCTCCTTCCGCGCCATCTCAACCCAGCGGAATCTAACCAGCAGCGTAACGGGCGAGGACACCACAGGCGTCTATGGGTTCACCAACGTGTTCCTGCGGGCTCTGCAGGAGTGGAACCCGGCCTACTGCGCCATCGCCTTCGACACCTCGGCGCCGACCTTCCGGCACCTGCAGTTCGAGGAATACAAGGCCCAGCGTCCACCGTCGCCGCCGGAACTGCGCCCCCAGTTCGACCGGGTGAAGCAGCTGATGGCCTCGTTCGGCGTGCCCGTTTTCGAGCTTGAAGGCTGGGAGGCCGACGACGTGATCGGCACCCTTACCAAGCAGGCGGAGGAGGCCGGCGTTGACTCCGTAGTCCTAACCGGAGACAGGGACACCTTCCAATTAATTTCTCCTCGCGTCCGGGTCGACCTGGCATCGAGCATCCAGGACCGGAGGGTCTACGACGAGACCGAGCTGGCCGAGCGATACTCCGGCCTGACCGCAGCGCAGCAGCCTGATTTCAAGGCGCTCGTCGGCGACTCCTCCGACAACATTCCCGGTGTGCCCAAGGTTGGCGAAAAGCGCGCCACCGCGCTCCTCGGCGAGTATGGTAGCCTAGAGGGCATCTATGAAAACCTCGAGGCTGTGAAGCCACCCAGCGTCAAGACCGCTCTGGGCGAGAACCGGGAACGGGCCTTTGAGAATCGTCGGCTGATGACTATAGACCGGGAGGCGCCAGTCTCCCTTGACCTGGAGCAATGCCGCTTTTGGCAATACGACCGCCGCGATGTAGTGTCGCTACTTACCGATCTGGAGTTCTTCAGTGTCGTTCCCCGAGTGCCCAGTCCCGATGGCTCAGACCTCGGCGAAGCCTCTGCTGACCGGGAGCCGGAAGTCGCTACCGATTACACGGTAGTACAGAGCAACGAACAACTTGATTCCATGATCGCGGCGATCGAGGAAACGGGCAGCTTCACTTTCGACACTGAAACGACCAGCCTCGACCCCATGCGTGCCCAACTGGTCGGCCTCAGCTTTGCCACCGCGCCGGGGCGAGCCTGGTACGTGCCGGTGGGCCATCGCGAAGGGACGCAGTTGCCGCTGGAGTCAGTGCTGGCCTCTGTCAGGCCTCTCTTCGAGTCGCGGGAGATCGCCAAGTGCGCGCACAATGCCAACTACGACATGATGGTGCTGGCCAATCACGGGGTCAGGTTCGAGAACGTTGACTTCGACACGATGATCGGCGCCCACCTGTTGGGGAAGAGCTACAACCAGCTCGGCCTGAAGGACCTCTCACTGAATGAGCTAAACCATGAGATGACTCAGATTACCGAGCTGATCGGCAGAGGACGCAAGCAGGTCACCTTCGACCATGTGGAAATTGCCGCCGCATCCGACTACGCCGCCGCGGACGCCGACATCACCTGGCGGCTCCGGGAGATATTCGAGCCCCAGCTTGACCGGCAGGAACTGCGCGGCCTTATGGACGATACAGAGTTGGCGCTGTTGCCGGTGCTGGTAAGAATGCAGCGCCACGGCATCCGGATGGACTCGGGGGTCCTGCACGAGATGTCTGCGGACATGTTCAAGCAGATGGGCGAAATCGAGACCGGCATTTACGACTCGGTCGGGCATCAAGTCAACCTGAACTCGCCGGCGCAGCTCAGCGACCTGCTGTTCAAGGAGCTGGGCCTGCCCCGCACCAAGCGCACCAAGACCGGCCACTACTCCACCGACGCGAACTCGCTCGAATCCCTGAAGGGCATCCACCCGGTTGTCGACCAGATCCTGGAGTACCGGCAGGTGGCCAAGCTCAAGTCCACCTATGTCGACGCATTGCCCGAAATGGTCAACCCTCAGACGGGCCGTGTGCACACCAGCTACAACCAGACCGGCTCGGCGACGGGCCGCATCTCCAGCAGCGATCCCAACCTGCAGAACATCCCCATACGGACCGAAGTGGGCCGCCAGGTGCGACGGGCCTTCGTGGCTGATGGCGCTCCCGACTGGCAGCTCTTCTCCGCCGACTACTCGCAGATCGAGCTGCGAGTGCTGGCCCATATGTCGCAGGACCCGGGGCTGTTGGAGGCATTCAAGCGCGGCGAGGACATCCACTCCGCCACCGCTTCCCTAATGTTCGAGGTGCCGCTGAATGAGGTGGATTCCGATATGCGCCGCATCGCCAAGGTGCTCAACTTCGGCGTGATCTACGGCCTGTCTCCCCATGGTATTTCCCAGCAGACGGGATTCAGCCGTGAACAGGGCAAGGAGTTCATAGATACCTACTTCGCCAAATACCCCGGCATCAGTGAGTACCTAGAGAAGGTCAAGGCGCAGGCCCGCGCCGACCAGTATGTGGAGACGCTGATGGGCCGCCGGCGCTACCTCCCTGAGGTCAACAGCTCCAACTTCAACACCCGCGGCGCCGCCGAGCGCATGGCGATCAACATGCCCATCCAGGGTACTGCGGCGGACATAATGAAGCTGGCAATGGTGCGGGTGCAACACCGCCTCGACGCCGAGGGAATGCGGACCAAGATGCTGCTGCAGGTTCACGATGAGCTCGTGTTTGAGACCCCTCAGGAGGAAATGGACGCGCTCAAAGAGCTCCTCTTTGACGAAATGCCCGCCGCCATGGACCTGGACGTCACCCTGAAGGTAGACGCCAAGTGGGCCGACAACTGGGGCGACATGCAGTAGTCTTGAGTTGGTGGCGAGCTAAATAGGGAACAATAAAATGGGAGTAACCACCGTACAAGTAAGGGTCTTCGGAGAACGCGAGACCCGCGAATTCAGCTTTATGGTCGATACTGGTTCGACCTTTTTGGCCCTGCCGCAGGAGGAGATCGATGCTTTGGGTCTTCCCAGAGCGAGGGGAACAGTCAAGCTGGTGAGCGCAACTGGACTGGTGGACGTGCCGACATACTTCGTAAACGGAGAATTAAGGGGGCAGGAATTTGGCGCGATTTTGGTGCCAGCGGCCACTCCCCTGCTCGGCTATGAGCTGCTCCAGAACCTCAGATTCAAGGTGAATCCGGTAACCTATGAGATTGAGAAAGTTCCTGATGATGAGATTCATCCACCATTCATGTTGTAAGTGAGCATACTTGATGGAACTGATCCGCAGCCTCGTCTTCGTCCCCGGTAACCGTGCCAACATGCTCGAGCGCGCCCGCTCCTTCGACGCCGACATCATCATGGTCGACCTTGAAGACTCCGTCCCCCCCGGAGAAAAGACCGCCGCCCGGGACATGGCGCGCGAGTGGGTGCCCATGCTGCGCGCTGAGGGCAAGCGCGTGATGGTACGGGTGAACTCGCTGGACACCGGTCTGACCCGCGCCGAGCTGGAGGCGGTCGTCTCCTCCGGCATACACGGCATCAGCCTCGGCAAGGTCGAGTCCGTGCGCGACATCCGCACCGTCGACGCCCTCCTCGCGCCGCTGGAGGCCAGCGCAGGCATCGAGGTCGGCTCCCTCCGCATCATCCCGTGGATCGAGACTGCCAAAGCCATGTGGGACGCCCGCGCCATCGCCGAGTCCTCGCGCCGCGTTGTTGCCATCGCCTTTGGTGCTGAGGACTTCACCAATGACATGGGCCTCGAGCGCACCGACACGGGAGAGGAGGTGGCCACGCCCAGGGCAATGGTGCCCATCGCTGCGAGGGCAGCGGACGTCGGCGCCCTCGACTCCCCCTTCGTCCGCTTTCGCGACCCCGACGCCCTCCGCGAGGATGCCGGGCGGGCACGACGGATGGGTTACACCGGCAAGTTTGCCATTCACCCGGCGCAGCTTGAGATCATCAACGAGACCTTCAGCCCTTCTGACGAGGAGATAGAGTACGCTCGCCGTATTGTCGAAGCCTGGGACGAGGCGGAGGCCGCCGGCCGTGGCTCTCTGGCCCTGGATGGGCGCATGGTCGACGTCCCGGTGGTCAAGCGCGCCCAGAACCTGCTGGCCCTCGCCGAGTCCATCGGCAAGGCCGGCTGACCGCCTGCGGCCTCCTATGTCTGACCGGATTCTGCTGGAAGGGATGCAGTTTTACGCCTACCACGGTGTGAACCCCGAGGAGCGCGTCCTGGGCCAGCGCTATGTCGTTGACCTGTCCGTCGACCTAGACCTTAGAAGGGCAGGTGAAACCGACCGGCTGGAGGACACGGTCAGCTACTCCCACATATACCGCACGGTGCGGGCGGTGATGGAGGGAGAGCCGCGCAACCTTCTGGAGTCTGCCGCCGAGGCCATTGCCGACAGGGTTCTGGCTGGGTTCCCCGTACAGTCCGTTTCGGTAACGGTCAAGAAGCCCAACCCTCCGGTTCGCGGTTCGTCCATTGAGATAGCCGCGGTGCAGATTCACAGGACCCGTGAGCAACCCCCCCAATCGTAGGGGCGCACAGCCGTGTGCCCGCTGGCAGGTGAAGAGCATGAAAGTTCACGACTACCACGACGGAAATCTGGAGCTTCAGGAACGCTTCGATACGCGCAGGCTGGCCGACCGGCTCAAGGAGCGAGTTACCGACACGTTCAACGACGAAGCGCGGGCCATCGTTGAGGAGGCGCGGATGTTCTTCCTCGCCACCTGCGATGACCGGGGTCTCCCCACCTGTTCATACAAGGGCGGCGACCCCGGTTTCGTGCGCATTGTGGACGATAAGACCCTCGCCTTCCCCAACTACGACGGCAACGGCAAGTACCAGTCCATGGGCAACCTGCTGCGAAATCCCAATATCGGCATGCTTTTTGTGGATTTTGAGGGCAGCCAGCGCCTGCGAATCCAGGGAGTGGCCCGCATCGAGGACAACGATGAACTGCTGACCGAGTATGCCGAGGCCCAGTTTATCGTTCGCGTCGAGGTCACCGAGGTCTACAAGAACTGCCCCCGCTACGTCCACAAGTACCGCTTCGTGGAGCCATCTGAATATGTGCCCCACTCCGACCGCGAAACACCCCAGCCTGCCTGGAAGAGCAGCGAGGAACTGAAAGACGCCCTCCCGCGCCGTTCGTAGCCCCGCTATGCGTCTCGTTCGGCCACGCTGAACGGTTCCCGGGCGAAGATGCGCCGCACCAGCGGCTCGAAAAACTCCAGAGGCAGAGATTCGTAGTCAGGATCGAAGGACGACTGGTCCCAGCGATGGCAGAAGTCCACCGTGTCCTGGTACCAGGGATGGTCTCGGTAGGCGTCCCGTGCGTTGCGGTCGCCACCGGAGTGGTGGGCGTAGTAGTAGCTCTGGAACAGCCCGTGGTGTTGAACGATCCAGTAGGTCTTCTCCGAAACGTAGGGGCGCAGCACCGCAGCCGCCATTTCGCTGTGGTTAAACGGAGACAGCAAATCGCCAATGTCGTGGAGCAGGGCCGCAACCACCATTTCCTCGTCGGCCCCGTCGCGGTAGGCCCGCGTGGCGCTCTGCAGCGAATGCTCAAGCCGGTCAACCTTGTAGCCTGACGGCGAACCTGACAGCGCCCGCAGCTGGGCAAGCACACGGTTGGCAGTGCCCTCGGCGAACTTGGCCTCCAGCCGTTCCAGCAGGTCGTAGTCCTCTCGGGTGCCCTCGGCCATGCTGGTGAAGGCTACCGTTTCGTTTGTGTCTGGCATCGTGTCGCTCCGCTTTCCCCGTGCTCGGGTCGAAAAGTGGTGTACCATCTGTCCTGATTTTAGCATCCCAGTCCTTTAACCGGGCTGAACCGGAGGTGGCCGGATGGCCGAGCGCCGGAAACTGGACGGGCGGGTCGCCCTGATCACCGGAGGAGGACGCGGCATCGGCAGGGCAATTGCCATCGCGTACGCCGTGGAGGGTGCCAGCCTGTGTCTCTCTGCGCGCACGGTTTCAGAGCTGGAGGAGACCGCTGACCTGGTCTCCAGCCAGTTCGGGGCAGAGGTCTTCACCGTAGTCGCCGACGTTACCGACCGCGCCCAGGTGGACGCGGCCGTTTCCCGGACCCTGGAGCGCTACGGGGTCATAGACGTCCTGGTGAACAACGCCGGCAACATTGGTCCCGTGGGGCGGGCCTGGGACAACGATGCCGAGGACTGGGCCCGCACCATCAACGTCCACCTTATGGGCGTTTACTATGGCTGCCGTGCCGCCATTCCTCACATGCTGGAGCGAGGGCAGGGACGCATCGTCAACATGTCCGGCGTCGGCGGTCCCAACACGACGGCCTACGACGCAGCCAAGACTGCCATCGTCAACCTGACGGAGAACCTGGCCCTGGAGCTGGCCGACACCCCCATTACTGTCAATGCCGTCAGCCCTGGGTCCATCCACACGCGAATGTGGGAGGAGACCCGGGACCTGTCGCTGGCGATCGGCGACATGGCCACCTACGAGCGCGGCGTGCAGGTGACCTCCGGGGAGGGAGCGTCCATTGAACGGGCCGCCGAACTGGCCGTGTTCCTTGGCAGCGACGACTGCGGCTCCCTCTCCGGCCGCCTCATCCGCGCCTTTGCCGACAGGTTCGAGGACTTTCCCGGCAATGTCGACGAAATAATGGAATCCGACGCCTACCTCCTCCGGCGCGTCGACCCGGACCGACCCTTCCCCACGTCTCCGTCCTATCCCAGCCTGCCCATCATCGGCCCCTGACCAGGTGCCCTCCCAGCAAGGGCCCTTTCATTCTCCCTCTCCATTGAGGGAGCGGCCCTTCGGCAGGCTCAAGAGGGGGTGGGGGTGGAATTCTGCGTATCAACGGTGGATTCCCGTATGGACCGCCCTCATCCTAACCCTCTCCCAGAGAGAGGGAACATTGCCGGAATCCTCTTCCAAAGGGAGAGGGAACATTGCCGGAACCCTCTTCCAAAGGGAGAGGGAACATTGCAGGGGAATGAAAGGGCCCTGACCTCCCTGCCAATCCAACTTGTAGGCATGGCGAGGGTGTTGTAGTATCTGGCACGATGGTTTCAGACGAGAACTTTCTCAACGACTTTGGGGGTAAACAGTGACTTCTAACGGGTCCGCTGCAAGAGACATCGCCATAGTGGGCGTCGCCGAATCAGACGAAATGGGCAATGTGCCCGGTAAGTCCTCGTTGCAGCACCACGCTGAGGCTGCGTACAACGCCCTGGACGACGCCGGCCTGAAGATGAGCGACATCGATGGTGTCCTGACCGCAGGATTCTCCACCCTGGCCACCGCGGAGTACTTCGGTATTGAACCTGTGTTCACCGACAACACCTCCGTTGGCGGCTCCTCCTTCGTGATCCATGTGGCACACGCAATCGCCGCCATCCGTGCCGGTTACTGTGAGACCGCGCTCATAACGCACGGGCAGGCGGGCCGTTCGATGCGGGTGCGAGTGCCCGCCGACGGGAACCTGCCAGCTGCACAGTATGAGGCCCCCTACGGGATCATCGGCGCCCCCATCAACTACTCCCTGGCCTGCACCCGCTACATGCACGAGTACGGCGAGGACAAGACCAGGCAGGGAATGGCCGAGATCGCCGTGGCCACCCGCAAGTGGGCCAACCTGAACCCGGTGGCCCAGATGCACGAAACACCAATGACCTTTGACGACTATCACAATTCCCGGTGGGTATCATGGCCATTCCACCTGCTGGACTGCTGCCTCGTAACCGACAGCGGCGCCGCGGTTATTGTGACCACTGCCGAGCGGGCCGCCAGCTGCCGCAAGCAGCCGGTCTGGGTGCTGGGCGGCGGCGAGTCCCACGACCACAACATTATCAGCCAGATGCCTTCTTACACCATCACGCCGGCGAGGGAGTCGGGCCCCCGTGCCATGGCCCGCGCCGGACTGTCCCATGACGATCTGGATCTGGCCATGATCTACGACTCCTTCACCTACACAGTAATGGTCACCCTGGAGTCGCTGGGTTTTTGCGGACGAGGCGAGGCGGCGGACTTCGTGGCCAATCAGCGTACCGCTCCCGGCGGCGAATTCGCTCTGAATACCAGCGGCGGTGGCCTGTCCTACACCCATCCTGGGATGTATGGCATCTTCCTGCTGGTGGAGGCGGTGCGCCAGTTGAGGGGCGAGTGTGGCGACCGGCAGGTGCAGAGCAGGACCTCTCCGGGCGATGTGGCAAAGACGGCGATCGTAAACGGAACCGGGGGGTCTCTGTCATCCACCGGCACCGTATTGCTGGCCACGTAGCCGTCTCCGAGGATTCTGCCTCGAACTGTGCGCCCCGGCAATTGCCGGGGCGTTTGTTTTTAAATTTCCGGGTTGACAGAACTCAATTTTGGTCAAATCCCGGTTCATACTCAATAGCAGGTACTGGCAATAGGTATGCTAGTATCACGCCAAGTACTGGACAAGCATCGTCCCATTGATGACTTGTTCATCTGTTTTACGCTACGGCGAAAGGATACGCACTATGGACCGCACTGTGTCTTCTTTTCTTCAGCATCTCCTCGTGGAGAAGGGCTTTTCCCAGAATACCTGCTCAGCCTACCGCAATGATTTGTCCCAGTTTGTGGAGTTCCTGCAACTGAGAGGAATCGGCAAGATCGGCGAGAACGGCTCCAGCACCTTCAACTGGTCCGCAGTGGATATAGACACCCTCAACTACTACATCATCGACCTCAAGGACCGCAAGGGATACCGCAACGCCACCGCCGCCCGAAAGGTAGCCTCGGTCAAGTCATTCTTCGGTTTCATGTCCGAGAACGGCATCATAACCGAGGATCCGACCGAGTCTTTGGGCACTCCCAAGGTTGGGAGGTCCCTGCCCAAGTACCTTTCAGAGGAGGAGATAGGCCGGCTCCTGGACGAGGGCTACAAGCCGGGCACCAACGAAGGAAATCGCGATGCCGTAATGATGGAGCTGCTCTATGCCACCGGACTGCGGGTCGGTGAGTTGGTATCCCTGAATGTGGCGGACGTGAACACCGAGGAATCGTCGGTGCGCTGCCTGGGCAAGGGTTCCAAGGAGCGCATAGTGCATCTCTACCCAAAGGCGCTCCAGGAACTGAAGAACTACATGCGGAACTCACGCCCCATCCTGCTGGGTAAGCGCAAGGACGAGCAGGCCCTGTTCGTGAACCACCGGGGCGAAAGGTTGACCAGGCAGTGGGTCTGGTCGGTGCTGAAGACCTATGCCCAGGCCGCAGGCATCCAGTCGAGCATCACGCCGCACACCTTGCGGCACAGCTTCGCCACCCACCTGTTGCAGAACGGCGCGTCACTCCGCCACGTGCAGGAATTGTTGGGACACTCCAGCATTTCAACCACCCAGGTCTACACCCACCTGACCAGCCCGTTCGTCCGTGAGGAATACGAGAAGAGCCACCCAAGAGCGTAACTCCTGTCATCGCCCGTTGATCGAGGTTTCTGAGGCCCCGCCATTTCGGCGGGGCTTTCCTCGTGTTGCGCAGATTGATCGCAGGTTTTCCTTGAACAGGACGCTAGTTCGATATAAACGGTTTACGGAGTACCTCCCCTCAGGGCTATCGCATTTGAAAATCCAGATAACATTTGCCGCTTGCTAAGACCTTTGGATTTCGGTAAAATATGATCATGTGTTCTATCAATAGTGCTCGATGCCTGTGCCGGCCTCACTGCGCCCCGGCTGGTGTCAGCCGACAGCCGACAGCCACATGGCCTGCCCAAACCCCAGGAAAAGCAGGAATGGGACACAATGGGACCGAATTTGAAAAATCTTGTCCCACCGCAGTGCCGTAGATAGGAAATAACGCGAAATAGCGGGCAAAATGGGAAAATCTGGGAATCTATGGGAACTCGTGGGGAAAATTCTGTCCTGTTTTTCCCGCTCAATCTCCTCATCCACTTCACGTCCGCCCGTCCCGGATAGCTCTACTCGATTCCCTGCACAGACACCGAATCCCTCAAGCCAAATGCGATAGCCCTGTACCTCCCCTGAATCGCACTGCCTTTTTCCCATATTTGCTGATATAGTTGATAACGATTTACAGAATATTGAGTCGGACGACTTCTCCACTGGCGCAGGCGTCCGGCGTTTGCGACCTCTCGGGAGGTGCATTACGATGGCAGGTAAGGGCCGAAGGGCTGCTGCCCGTCAGGGCGAACTAAGCCGCCGAAGAAAAAGAGGACAGCGGGCCCCCAGCGGGTCCCCCTCCACCAATCCACCCGGCACCCCGGTCCAACAGCCGACCAACGGCAGTGGGGCCACCCTTGCGATGGAGGCTGCGGGAGCAGTAGCCGCTGCCGCAACTGTTGCAGAACCGGTGCAGTCTCAGGCAGCAGCCGCCGCGCCCGCACCTCAGCCTGTAACCCCGCCTCGCGGCCAAGGCCGTCAGCGAGGCGAGCGGCCTGCGGCGTACAATTACGTGGGAGCCGAAGTGCGCCGTATCGGAGTGCTGACCACTGGCGTGGTGGCGGCCTTGGTGGCGCTGTCTTTCGTCCTCTGATGACCCGAACCCGCGTGGGCTGAATATGCCTCTCCCCCTTATAGAGCAAAGGCTCCAGGCCACCCCGGAGCGTCCCGGCATCTACCTTATGAAGGACGCCCGGGGTACTGTGCTATACGTGGGGAAGGCGAGCGTCCTTCGAAACCGGCTCCGCACATACTTCGGATCGCCTTCCAATCAACCCAACAAGACGCGACGCCTGATGGGTCACGTCCACGACTTCGAGTACATCGTAACTGACACCGAGGCCGAGGCGCTGATCCTTGAAAATACGCTGATCAAGCGATACAAGCCCCGGTACAACGCCCGACTCAAGGACGACAAGACCTACCCATACCTGAAGATCGACCTGAACGAGGAATTCCCGCGTGTGTACATTACGCGCCGGGTGGTCAAGGACGGCGCGCGATACTTCGGACCATTTGCCACGGCCAACACCGTGCGAAAGTCTATGGATCTTGTCAAGAGGCTCTTCCCCTACCGGTCCTGCACCAAGAGGATTACCGGAACCGACCCCCGTCCTTGCCTCGAGTATTACATCAACAGATGCGTAGCTCCCTGTACGGGCTATGCCAGTCGCGAGGAATACGCCAAGGTCATCGATCAGGTCATCATGTTCATGGAGGGCGACACTGACTCCGTGACCATGGACCTGGAGGAAAATATGGCCCTCGCCGCCGAGCGCCTGGAGTTCGAGCGTGCGGCGGTGTTACGCGACCGGATAAAGGCCGTGGAGCGGGTAGCTGAGGAGCGGCGGATTAAGGTTGACTCCAATCCCGCTGCAGGCGGAAATCCGTCGTGGCAGGCGGGGATGGATGTCATCGCCCTCGCCCAAGGCTCGGCCGAGGCTTGGGTGGAGGTGTTTTTCATCCGCAAGGGCAAGCTGATCGGGCGGGACCACTTCTTCATGGAGGGAGCCCAGGACGACACGCCGGGCGTTGTGATCGGGCAGTTTATAAAGCAGTTCTACGGTGCAGCCCAGACCATTCCGCCACGTATCGTTACGCAGCATCCGCTGGAGGATGAAGAGGTCGTGACCGAATGGCTGCGCGGCCTGCGTGGCGGCGCCGTGCGCCTGAACTGGCCACAGCGGGGAGTGCACAAGCAGCTGGTGGAGACGGTCGCCGATAACGCACGCCAGGGGCTAGCCCAGCACCGGATCAAGTGGCTGGACAACCTCGATGTAATTCAGCAGGCGATGTCGGAACTTGAAGAGGAACTGTCTCTGCCCTTGCCATTGAGACGGATGGAGTGCTACGACATATCTCACATCCAGGGCAGCAACTCCGTTGGCAGCATGGTGGTGTTTGAGGACGGGCAGCCCAAGCGATCACAGTACCGTCGTTTCAAAGTGAAGACAGTCGATGGGGTCGACGACTTCGAGAGCATGCGGGAGGTGCTGCGCCGTCGCTTCAAGCGCCTAGCGTCCGTCCGCAACACTCAGGATGGTGGTGACCCGGAGGCGGCGCCCGACACTGGATGGGCCGCAGTTCCCGACCTCGTCCTTATTGATGGAGGCAAGGGGCAGCTCTCGGCGGCGCTCGAGGTCATGCTGGAGTTGGGGCTGGATGACATTCCGCTGGCGTCATTAGCGAAGGAAAACGAGTGGCTGTTTGTGCCTCACACCCCCGAGCCGATCATACTGCCGCGGGATTCGCAGGCCCTGTACCTGGTGCAGCGAATTCGTGATGAGGCACATCGATTCGCTATTACCTATCACCGTAATCTGCGTAGCAAAAGCAGCCTGGGTTCGCCCATAGATCTCGTCAGTGGCATTGGACCCAAGCGAAAGCGTATGCTTATGCGTCGGTTCGGTTCACTCAGGGGCATAAAAGAGGCAGCGGTCGACGAAATTGCCGCCGTGCCCGGCATGACCCGTTCGCTGGCAATACGTGTCAAGCAGACCATCTAGCGGGACCCCTCCACGGGACTACACTTTTTGAAGCGTCGCCTCCCACCTGGGCTCTGGTTTGCTCCTCCATCAAGTTCTCAGTGGTTCACATAAAGGGTAAATTTGTAATTCCATGCATTATGTCTTGACTAATCGCATGCAGGTAGCATATACCGTATGTATCGAGGTTAGGAACGCATCGGGGTTGTGGGCAGGGCATGGCGAAGTTATCCATAACGCTCCCCAACAACACCCAGATTACTCTCGAGTGGGAGGAGTCGGGTTCAGTACACGATGTGCTTGGTCCGGTGTTGCGTGAGATGCAGCAGGACACCCAACTGGAGGACATGCCCGCGCCCGCCGATCGCCCTGTATCAGTGGAAAAAAGTAATGGTGCAATTGGTATCCCGGATGTGCAGTCCTCTCCCGCACCCCAAAGAAGGTCTAACGGCGCCGCCCCGACCAGGGCATCCAATGGGATATCGCATGCTTCCAATGGGGCGCCGTCTTACGGCGAGGACGCGAGGTTCGCGAG
This sequence comes from Dehalococcoidia bacterium, assembly GCA_965262865.1. GTDB lineage: Bacteria > Chloroflexota > Dehalococcoidia > Lucifugimonadales > UBA3495 > VXOI01. The sequence goes on along the minus strand of OZ253565.1, from coordinate 590,257 downwards.
CCCGAACGGTGAATTGGAAAACGCTATTTTTGACCTGGGCCGTTACTCCCAGCAAGTTCGAGAGGACTTCACAGCCTTTTGCCTGTCCATCAACACGACCGGTGATATGCGCCGGGTAGTCGTGGCGGCGGAAGCGGCAAACCGTTTCTTTGGACTGGAGGGAGTAACGGCCGACGAACTTGGCGAGTTGTTCGACCTTGTGGGATGGCGACGGGCCAACAGCTTCACCCAGACCATTCGCAACGCGGCACGTGCCAAGTTCCGATGGCTGGAACGCATCCCCGGTCGCTCAGGCCGCTACGCGGCCACCGAATTTGGCCGCGCTACAACCCTATCAGGCTAGGGTAATCAGAACAGGAACTTTAGAATGCTTCAGAACACACAATTCGGGATGTCCGGTCCCGCCGCCCCGGTTCGCGAAATTGCCTCCGATTTCGAAATCCTGACCACCGCTCCCAGAGTTGCCCTGGCGGTCACGCCCCATCCCGATGACTGCGAAGGCGGTTGCGGAGGGGCGCTCTCCAAGTGGGTCAGTGAGTTCGGCACTCAAGCCGTTGTGGTGATGTGCACCAACGGCAACAAAGGCACCCAAGAGCGCGATCTGTCTCCCGAGCGACTGGCGGCCATTCGGGAAGAGGAGCAACTAGCCGCAGCGGAGATCACCGGAGCCAAAGAGGTGATTTTCCTCAGATACCCTGATGGAGGTCTCGAAGACACACTGGTGTTCCGCAGCCAGGTCGTTCGGGAGATTCGACGTCACCGGCCTGACGTGATCATGTGCATTGATCCCTACCGCAGCACCAGCCATACTCACCGCGACCATCGCATGAGTGGCCAGGTTGCGCTGGACGCGGCGTTCACCTACGCGTGGAGCTACCAACACTTCCCTGAGCAGATCACCGATGAAGGTCTGCAGCCCCATATGGTGGAGCAGGCGTACATGTGGGGAAGCGAGTCTCCTGACGTTTTCGTGGAGATCGGCGACCACCTGGAAGCCAAGACACTATCGCTGGCGGCCCACGCCAGCCAGATGTCGCCAGCTACTACTGAGGAACGCCTCTCCCGGATCAGCAACAACGCCAATCGATTCAGGGAGCAAACGGGGGTGGAATACACCGAGGCGTTCCGGCGCATCCGATTCGGCCTCGGCAGTTTAGACTGGCAGTTTTTGTATTCCTGACTCGAGGGCTTACGCGTTCAGATGCTCGACTGCCCTGCGGTGGCTCTCCAGCAGACCAGGCACGCGAGTGGGGTCGGTGCGTCCCCAGCCGCATTCGCTGGCCACGCCGAAGGTGGGCAGGAACTCCCGAGCGGCTGCGATTCTGGCCACGTCCCCGTGGGCATCGGCGTGGTGGATGAGTCCCAGGATGATGCTGGTGTTGCCTGGCAATTCCAGGCCTTCCAACGGGAGGAAGTATTCTCGGTCGGTGCGGTCCTTGGGAACCGGCAGGTGAAGGGAATCCAGGCGCCGTTGCAGGCGTGACGCCAGTCCGTTGCTCATCTCTGCCAAGATCGTCATATCCTGGGGCATCACCAGGTGCTCGTCCGCCGGAGAGCCGTAGCACAGGTGGTAACCCAAATCCACCGACTCGGGGACCCTGCCGCCCAGCCGGGCCAGTTGGCTGAAGACCTGGTCCTTGTAATCGTCGGGGCGAGACGAGAAGTAGTCCTCGAAGAGCAGCACCTCCTGGCAAACGTCCCACTGGATCGAGAGTTGCTCGTGGGGTATCGCTGCCAGAATTCCGTCCAATGCCTCCGTCAGAGAGCGCTCGTAAACCGGGAGGTAGGCATCGCGGGCAGCGGTGCTGACGTACATGTACCCGGTCGCCATGGGAGTGGGAAGTGAGACCTGGAAGAGTACGCTCGGGCCAATGACTCCCTCGTCGCGAAGCCGCGAAAAGGTGTCGTACGATGCAGTCGCGGCGTCGGCATACCCTGTCGGGAACTGTACTTCGGCTGGGTCCACAGAGGGTTTGAAGCGGAGATAAGGCGATTCCCGAAGCAACACACCGTCCCATTGGTACACGGCGAACAGGCCGGCGTCCGCGTCGATTTCAAGGTCGGGATGATTCATGAGCATCTCCCGCTGGAACCAGATCCAGCGGATGCGTTCTCCCGTCTCGCCGTCGGGTATGCGCAGCAGGTGTGGCCCCAACGTGCCGCTGACCGCACGAAAGACAGTCTCCGAGTCGGCCAGGGGAACCGACCCCACGAGATGAGCAAAGCTGGTGTTGGCAGACATATTATCTACAGCTCCCGGAAACCATTGATTATTCTACGCAGGTCTCCTTCACCGACTGGCGAATCTGAATACAGGGTAAAGCTGGCCTCATTCACGAGGCCCCCATAGCGGCGCCCAAACTCGCCCGCGATCTCGTCGTATTCTCCTGAAACGGCGAAGGCGTTCAGCATCTCGTCGCTGACAAGTTCGCCCATTTCAGCCCATTCGCCCTTAAGAGCCTGTTTACAATCTCTTCAGGATTAGCACCGTGAAGGCGAGGACCACCATTTGCAGACTGGTATTGAGCTTTCCCTCGCAGTTCTTCCATAGTCGGCGACACTTCTCCAGCCAGGCGAAGGACCGCTCCACCACCCAGCGTTTCGGCAGCACCACGAAAGTGTGCAGTTCATTGCGTTTCACCACTTCTACCGAGGCTTCCAGCAGGTTCTGCACCGTCGCGGCGAAGGGCTTCCCGGTGTAGCCCCCGTCGGCCATCACATTCTGCACCCGGCTCAGGTCGGCCCGGCTTTGTTCAAACATCGCCAAAGCCCCGGCCCGGTCGGTAACGTCGGCGGTGGTCACATGAATCGCATGAGGCAACCCCTGGCTGTCCACCGCGACGTGGCGCTTGATCCCGGACACCTTCTTGCCCGCGTCATAGCCTTTGTTACCGGCGCTGTCGGTGTTCTTGACGCTCTGGGAGTCCACGATGCAGAAGCTGGTCTGCTCGCTCCGTCCATTGCTTTGTCGGGCCGCGCCAACCGATTTTTTTTAAGACCTGCTCCAGAATGGACTCTTCCTGCGGGCCGGGCCGCTCACTCCATTGCCGGAAATACTTGTAGCAGGTGCGCCAGTCCGGGAAGTCCGCCGGGAGCATCCGCCACTGGCAACCGCTCTTCAGCAAGTAGAGCACGCCGCAGAAAACGTCGTACAGGTCCACGGTGCGGGGCTTGGTCCGTCGGCGGGCCGATTCCAGCATGGGAAGAATCCGGGCGAATCGCTCCCGGCTGATGTCGCTGGGATAGGAATGAGACATGATTACCCTGCCTTGGTAATAGTCTCAACTTAACATATCCCAGAGATCGTAGACAGGCTCTAATACTACAGTTGCAGAACAATCATGGGTAGAATTGAGGCATTCTAACGGTGGTGAGTGGTGAGGTGAGGCGGTGGTATTTGTTGGGAGAGATGAGGTGGCGGAAGTGGCCCGGTGGGCTGAGGGTATCGAACAGGTACACGATTGCATAGCGGGGCGGTTCCGGCGTCCCGAACCACGTCGGCGGTCGCTGGACTATCTGAAAGGGCTGCTCAGTCCGGTGGAGCGCAAGAACGGCTGGCAACTGGCGGAGCAGGCAGGGGACACCACACCCTATGGGGTGCAGCATCTGCTGTCCACCTACGTCTGGGACGCGGACCTGGTTCGCGATGATCTCAGGGACTACGTGGTGGAGCACCTGGGCGACGCCAGCGGGGTGTTGGTGGTGGACGAGACTGGGTTTCTGAAGAAGGGCAACAAGTCTGTGGGGGTGCAGCGTCAGTATAGCGGCACGGCGGGACGGATCGAGAACTGCCAGATTGGGGTATTCTTGACCTACGCCACTGCCAAGGGGAGGACTCTGCTGGACCGGGAGCTTTACCTGCCTCAGGTGTGGGCGGATGACCAGGAACGCAGGGAGGAGGCTGGCGTGCCGGAGAAAGTGGCGTTCCGCACCAAGCCGCAACTGGCCCGGGGGATGCTGGAACGGGCGCTTGAGTCGGGAGTCCCCTTCGGCTGGGCCACTGGGGACGAGGTCTACGGCAGTGACCGCAACCTGCGGCTGTGGCTGGAGCGACGAGACGTTCCCCACGTGCTGGCCATCAAGCGCAGCGAGAGGCTGTGGGCCTTGACTGACAGGGGGCCGAGCCAGGTGCGGGCTGACCGGCTGGCCTCAGGGGTTGAGGAGTCGGGCTGGGTCCGGCTGAGCGCCGGTGATGGGGCCAAGGGTCCTCGGGTCTACGACTGGGCCTTGGTGGATATTCGGCCCCTGAGGGAACCTGGCAAGGGCTATTGGCTGATGGCCCGGCGCAGCGTGGCCAAGCCCGAGGAACTGGCCTACTACGTGTGCTACGGCCCAGCGGGAACAACCCTGGAGGAACTGGTGCGGGTGGCCGGAACCCGGTGGGCCATTGAGGAATGCTTTGAGGAGGCCAAGGGACAGGTGGGACTGGACCAGTACGAGGTGCGCCGGTGGGACGGCTGGCACCGGCACATCACCCTGGCGATGCTGGCCCACGCCTACCTGGCAGTGGTACGGCACCAGGCATCGTCGCAGGGCCGTTCGGGAGAAAAGGGGGCTGCCCCAGTTTGGACGAAAGGCTGATACCGCTGACGGTGCCCGAGGTTCGGCGGTTACTCTACCGGCTGATATGGAGACACCACCCTACGAACGAATCAGTGCTGCGGTGGTCCCAGTGGAGACGGTGGCACCAAGCAACGGCCCGGCGCTGTCACTACCGACGCCGCGTGAAACTCCTCACCACATATCTGCAACTGTAGTACTAAGAGACATTTCGTGCAAACGCTGGCCAATCTCTTCAAATCCGTGAGCGGCCAGAACTGAGTGATACGTTCGAGTGGAGGCATAGAAGGCGATGCGGCGCCTCACCTCGGCCTGGGCCGCACGAATCTCCGACCTGTTGGGGCCAGTGATGAGAAAACCGCCTCCGCTGACAGTGATGTCCTTTGAATCGCGCCCCGATCGTGCCGCGCCGCGTGCCAGCGCGGGCTTCACCACGTCGCGCACGTATTCCGGCGACGTGAGGCTGTGCAGCATCAGCCCGTCGGCCGCCTCACCCGCAACCTGACAGTTGTAGGCGTTGACCGCGGCTGTGAAGACTGGGGGCGGCGGAAATCCCCCTGGCCCTGGGCTGAAGAAAGGTGTCATCAGCGTGAACTGGTAGTGCTTGCCCTGGAAGTTCAGCCGCTCGCCGGTCTCCCAGGCAGCCCAGATGGCTTTCAGCGCCTGCACGTATTCTCGGAGTCGCGGCCCTGGCGATTCCCACGACGTGGAGAATCGCCGCTCGATATGGCCCTTAACCTGGGTGCCCAATCCCAACCGGAACCGTCCCTCGGACAGATCCTGCAGGTCGCGGGCTGTGTAGGCTGCAATCATCGGCGACCTGGGGAAGGCGATGGCCACGCTGGTTTGCAACAGTGCCCGGGTGGTGGATGTGGCGGCCAGGGTCAGCGGGATGAAGGAGTCGTGGGCAGTCTCGTTTTTGGAGAGAGCGTCGTAGCCGATGGATTCGGCCCATGCGGCCTCGGATGGGATTGCTGCCAGCGACTTTGACGCAAGGCGGTGCGTAACTCTCATGTTTTCGTCTCTGAAAAATTGACCGAAATGTAGGAAGCCGGGCAATCGCGTCTTGATTTCAACAGCTCAGCAGGTTGGGGTGGAGGAGCTGGCATTGCCGGTTTTCCGGGGATGTTTTTTGTTATTCCGCTCATTTCCGTTCATTTCCGCCATTCCGGGCTGGCCACTGGTTCAAAGCAGGTTCGCCGGGATGTCAGGCGGGTTCTGTTTGATACCTATCATAGATATAGAACATATATTTTATAGGAGACGCAGGCTTGGCAAGGGGCGGATGACAGTAAAACGAGATTCCAGGCAAGAAGACGCGATTGCCATATGTTAGGAAGCCGTTTGACTTTACTGGAGTCGAGCTACCTGGATTCAGATGTCAGGTCCGCGAAAATTTCGTCGGTCTTAGCCGCCATCACGAAATCGTTGCGATGCAGGTTGCGAATCTTGTGCGTCCACCACGTCACCCGCACTCCTCCCCACTCCGTTATCAACCGGGGATGATGCCCCTCCTCCTCCGCCAATTCGCCGACGCGGTTGGTGAAATCCAGCGCCCGCGCGAAATCAGGGAACCGGAATGAGCGGTCCAGTTTCGGAATAAGATCAAGGTCAACAAGCTCCCATTCCGGAGCTTGAGGATGCAGCTCCGTGATCTCCGCATCTGTGACGCTTGGCGAGTCGCGGCGGCAGGCAATGCATCGCTCACGGGCAAGTTGAGTCATTTGGGGCCTCCTGGATGGGTGAAATGCGGAGCGCTCTCATCATCCACCATTCTCTGGCGACAGATTGCCCCGAGCATTGTGAACCACGAATTGCTATGCCTTGGGGGAACTTTCGATTTTGCCAGCATACCACAAGGCCCTTGAGCCTCGAATCCACCCGCGCTATAGTTGGAAACCGTATGACTGATTCCGCCGCCTACACAGTATCCATCCACTACGACCGCCGCCTGTACCGGCAGGACATCGCCGGGTCAATGGTTCACGCTCGCATGCTGGCGAAGCAGGGCATCATAGACCACGAGGACGCAGACTCCATCGTCGATGGACTGGGACGAATCAGGCAAGAGATAGAAGCCGGTGATTTCCCGTGGGACGCCTCTCTCGAAGACCTGCACATGAACATCGAGCGAAGGCTGTACCACTTGATTGGTCCGGCTGCGGGAAGGCTGCATACCGGCAGGTCGCGCAACGACCAGATCGCTCTCGACATGCGGCTGTACACCCGTGAGGTGGTTGCAAAGGCCATTGAGGGGTTGCGCGGGGTCCAGGGGGCGCTGCTGGAGCTGGGGAGGAGGTATCAGCAGGTCGTGATGCCCGGCTACACCCACCTGCAGCGGGCTCAGCCGGTGCTGTTCGCCCATCACATGCTGGCGTACTTCGAGATGTTCCAGCGCGACATTGGCCGCCTGGGCGACTGCCGCCGACGGGCTGACGTGTTGCCGCTGGGTAGCGGCGCGTTGGCGGGCGTGCCTTACCCCACCGACCGCGAATTCCTGGCTACTGAACTGGGATTTAGCTCCATCAGCGCAAACAGCATGGATGCGGTGTCCGACCGCGACTTTGTCGTTGAGTTCATGGCTTCATCTGCGCTCTCCATGATGCACTTTTCTCGGATGTCCGAGGAACTCATCCTCTGGTCCAGCGGTGAGTTTGGGTTCATTCGCCTGTCCGATGAGTTCACCACTGGCAGCAGCATCATGCCCCAGAAGCGCAACCCCGATTTTGCCGAGCTGGCCCGGGGCAAGACAGGGCGCGTCTACGGGGACTTGATGGGCCTGCTGACGACCCTGAAAGGGCTGCCCCTGACCTACAATCGAGACCTCCAGGAAGACAAGGAGGGTTTCTTCGACACGGTTGATACCCTGCAGGCAACCATCGAGGTGTTCGCGGCTATGCTCCCGGGGTTGACGCTGCAGACGGAAAGAGTGGAATCGCTGGCGGCTGAAAGCGGCATGCTCGCCACTGACCTTGCCGATTACCTGGTGGGGAAGGGAGTGCCCTTCCGGGAGGCGCACGGCATCATGCGCGAACTTTGCCGAACGTGCGACGAACGAGGCGTGGGGTTGCAGCAGTTGCCATTGACAGACTACCGCGAGTTTTCACCTCTTTTCGAGGCAGACGTGTACGAAATTACGGCGGCAGCATCTGCGGCCGCCCGCAACATTCCCGGCGGTACCGCGCCAAGCCAAGTGACCCAGGCACTCGCACATGCGGAGCGGATTCTGGAGGAGTCGAACGTTGGATAAACCGGCTAACGAGGCAAGGGTATTGATCGCACCGTCGGTGCTGTCTGCGGACTTCGGGCGGCTGGCCGAGCAGGTGCAGGCGGTCACCGAGGCGGGAGCCGACCTCATTCACGTCGACGTTATGGACGGAGCGTTCGTCCCAAACATTTCATTCGGTGAGGTGGTGGTCGATGCCATCCGTGCGGCCACGCACCTGCCCCTGAACATCCACCTTATGATCCGGGAGCCGGACAACCTGCTGCCCACGTTCATGAAGTCGGATACCGATCAGATACTGGTCCACGCAGAGGCCTGCTCACACCTGCATCGCACCGTGTCCCGTGTTAAGGAGCAGGGGAATCAAATTGGGGTGGCAATCAACCCTGGCACCCCCGTCGCCTCGGTGGAAGAGGTGCTGCCATTGCTGGACATCGTGATGGTGATGTCGGTGAACCCGGGATTCGCTGGCCAATCATTCATCCCAGAGAGTGTGGGAAAGATCAGGCGCTTGCGTGGCATCATTGACGGGGCGGATCTTTCGGCCCAAGTGGAAGTGGACGGTGGCATCAAGGCGGATTGGACGGCACAGGAGTCGGTGCAGGCCGGGGCGACGATCCTAGTCGCCGGTAGCGCCATATTCAACAAGCAGGAAACCGTGCCGGAAGCGATGCGTGGAATGCGGGGCTGCCTCGCGGGCTTGAGCTAGAAGGGCGGGCAGATCGCTGCATCTGGAAACGGCTTAGCGGCCCGTTCTCATTTTCCGTAACTCCTCACCCATCCCGGCCGTTAATGGCCAAGAAAGCACAAGTGCCCGTGCCTTATCTGCTGTACTCAGGCCCCCCAGGACATGCCCTGTGTCCTGTAGATCCCGGACTTCGCAGTTCAGAGTGCCTGCAACTGTCGGCAGGCTCCACCTGGACTAAGGGACGTCTGGCGCGTCTTACGCTCTAATCAGCCCCGAAAATCCGGAGTTTGCCGACAACCCGGCATAGCAAGGAAACCGATGGATTTACTTCAGGGCGGCGAAAGCCTTGCGGACCTTGGGAGACTTGTGGAGGGAACGCAGACAGCGGCTGCATATCTTGACCTTGACCGGAGTACCGTCGCGATCCAGGGTCTGCTTGTGTACGTTGGCCTTGAAGCGCGTCTTGGTGTGGCGGTTTGAGTGGCTAACATTGTTGCCGCTCATTCCTGACTTGAGGCAAATCTGGCAGCGCATAACTGAAACTCTCTCAACTGCAGCAGGTTGTTCATCCTCGCTTGCAGCATCATTACCGGATAGATGTTTCAGGTTAGCACACGGCAATCGCCAAATACAAGAACAAACCCCTGCGCCGTAGTGGCGCAAAAGTGGCGCAAAATAAGCGCATCCCTCTCCCTCTCTACGCCTGCCGATCGTCTGACTTCGAGCTTGTGGTAGAATTTTCTTTTCTATATCGGCTTGAAGGCCTGTCTCAAGAGTTACCAGAGGGGCTATGCCAAGCAACTTCTGGATGATAGTCAACAACGAGAGGAATTTCCGGATTACTCAGAATCTGGATTTTTCCGTCATGGGTCTGAAGGCCCAACACCGGCGTAAAGTGCAGCGCATCTCAGACGGCGACCGCATTCTGATGTACGTGACTCACATACGGCGGTTCGTTGCCACATTCACAGCCACGTCCGACTATTTCGAATCCGACGACACTGTCTGGGAAAGGGAGGGCAAGGCGGGATTTCCATTCCGAGTCAAGATCCGGCCTGAGATTGTGTTGCGAGACGAGCAGTTCATGGACGCCAACCAGATCGCCCCCAGGCTGGAATACGTGAAGCGCTGGAATCCCGAGGACTGGTACATGGCCTTTCAGGGCAACCTGCACCTCCTTCCCAAGAGCGACTTTCTTCTCATCGAGGAGGAGATGAAGAAGCTGCATTTTGGCAAGGACTACCAGCCGACTCCAGTAGTCCCATCCAGGGTACAGCAGCGCCGCCGCCGTTCCGGCCCTCGCCCGGGACAGTCTCCACGCCCTCCGGCCGCATCGGCCCCGAGATCAGGCTCGCTCTAGGCCAGCGAGCGCAGTTCTAATTTCCTCCAGCACTTCTGGGTCGATTTCGGCGGTTGCAGCGTTTGTCAGAGCGTTACCCGCCCAGTTGTCTTGGATGCGCCCCAATGCCCAGGCCGCATGTCCACGGACCAGCGGTTCAGAATGTGTGAGAGCCTCAACCAGCGCGGGTACGGCGGCCGCGTCTCCCAGGTTGCCAAGGGCTACGCAGGCGTTTCGCTGCATCCCCACACGTTTTGCCCGCATGATGGAAGTGCCGGCGAAGCGTGCATGGAAGTCCTCCTCCGACATTTGCAGCAGCTCTATCAAGTCGAGAGCCTCCATTGACCCACTTGAGGTGCTTTTCCCCGCAGGGGGAATGGGCCGGCCAGCGGGCCGCGCCTTGCGGTTTACCGGACAAACATCCTGGCAGATGTCGCAACCCAATACCAAATCCTGCATCAGCGGGCGGAATTCGCGGGGAATCGGGCCACGGTTCTCGATGGTGAAGTAGGATATGCATCGAGTGTTGTCCACGACATAAGGCGCGACTATGGCCCCCGTTGGACAGTCTTCGATGCATTTCACGCAGCTCCCACAGGACTTTTTCAGCGGTGTGTCCGGCTCCAATGCGATGTCGGTGATCACCTGACCCAGAAATACCCAAGACCCGAAGTCGGGCGTGAGAATATTGGTATTCTTCCCGAACCATCCAATGCCAGCCCGGTTGGCTGCGGCGCGATCGAGCATTGGCCCGTCGTCAACGTACCAGCGGGCCGCTACTTCGGATCCCAGTTCCGTTTCCAACGAGCGAACGAACTCCCGCATGCGCCGTTTCATCACACGGTGGTAGTCCCGCACCCAAGCGTACCGTGCTACTCGACCCTGCCCCTGGCCGGCGCCCCAATGTCCGGAAGACTCGGATGCGGGAGTGGGCTCATCCTTGTCGTCCAGCCAATAGCTCAACCCAAGACAGATCACCGACCGGGCGCCGGGCAGCAATTCCTGAGGGCTGGTGCCGCGCATTACGCGGGATTCGGTGTACCACGGCAGCCCGTCCATGCGCCCTTCATGGATTCGTTCCAGCGCGGCCGCGCGGTCGACGACGAATTCGTCGGCGTCGGTGACGCCCACGATATCAAACCCGCAGGAATGGGCGTGGGCAATGACTGTGCCTTTCAGCTCGATCATGCTCATTTCAGACGGAATACTCAAATTACCCAAACCCCGTACTTCGGGCGGTCAAAAGGACTATAACCCCTCATCCTGATACCGCCCCTGGTAGCCCTGTTCCGGTGGAGTAGACAGCCGGAAGAATACCAGTTGCGCCAGCCGCGCATTCCGCTGCAACCGGAAGCCGGCGGGGTGATGCACTGCCAGGAGCGACTGCGAACGGCCACGGTACCCCGCGTCCCACACCGCGGTGTGGAGGGTTACACCGCTACGGAGCAGGCTGGACCGGGGACGCCCCAGCGCCATGACGTCCCGGGGCAGATTGACGACCTCATTGAAGGTTACCAGGTAGGCCCCGGGCGTAAGTTCCAGCCACCCGGCTGGGTCAAATGCGAGCGATTCGGTGGCGGACAATATCCGGTCTGAATCCGCAGCGCCGAGGGTGCCCTGTGTCTCGAACCTCGCCACTTCATTCAGCGACAGGTCGAAGCCGTTGGGCTGCAACTGCGAGTCGAGGCTTATATATTCTTGAATCAGAGACTCGCTGCCCCCTATCAGGAAGGCGATTTCCTCCTTGCTCAAAGGGCTTCCCTTCATTGACAAACGTATAGGGGCGCACGACTGTGCGCCCCTACTCCTGCTCGAATGATTACTGCCGAAATGGGTCTTTAGTCGTGCATGAAGTCCTGCATGTCGGCAGGCAGGGGTTTTTCCTCGGGTATTTCTGTGATGATGGTCTCGGTAGTCAGCATCATCCCAGCGATGCTTCCCGCATTTTCCAAGGCAGAGCGAGTGACCTTCACCGGGTCGATGATCCCAGCCTGGATCAGGTGAGTGTACTCGCCTATCTCGGCGTTGAATCCCCAGTCTCCCTCGCCGGACCGAACGCTGTCAACCACCACCGGCGCGTCGTAGCCCGCGTTCTCGGCGATCAAAGACAGCGGCGCCCGCAGGGCCTCGCGCACAAGCCGCGCACCCAGGGCCTCGTCTCCATCCAGCGATTGGATAACCTCGTCCAGCACGTGTCCGGCCCGAATCAGGGCCACGCCACCGCCGGGCACAATGCCTTCCTCAATGGCGGCACGGGTTGCCGAAAGGGCGTCCTCGGTGCGGGACTTGCGCTCGCTCACTTCGGGTTCGGTAGCTCCGCCGACCTTTACTACCGCGACGCCTCCCACCAGGGCTGCCATGCGCTCTTGCAGCTTCTCGCGGTCGTAATCCGAGGTGGTCTCCTCGATCTGAACCCGCAACTGGTCGAGGCGGTCTTTGACACCCTGTTCCGAGCCGTGGCCCTCGATGATGGTGGACTCGTCTTTGGTGGCCACCATCCGCCGCGCTGTGCCCAGATGCTCGATCTCCGCCGCATCCAGCCTAAGGCCGCGATCCGAGCTGATGACCGTGGCACCGGTAACGATAGCCATGTCCTCAAGCAGGGCCTTGCGGCGCTCCCCGAAACCTGGAGCCTTGATGGCCACGCAGTCCAAGATGCCGCGCACCTTGTTCACCACCAAGGTCGACAGAGCTTCACCCTCGACGTCCTCGGCGATCAGCACCAGAGTCCTGCGACCGGATCCGACCAACTTTTCCAGTATTCCTAAGAGATCGTTGGGGGAGCTGACCTTCTGGTCCGTCAGCAGGAAGTGGGGGTTGTCCATGGCCACTTCCATCCGCTGGGTGTCGGTAACGAAGTGGGGCGAAAGATATCCGCGGTCGACTCGGACGCCCTCGACGAAGTCCAGCTCGTCTGAAAGCGACTTGGATTCCTCGATGGTCACCACGCCGTCGCGTCCCACTTTCTCCAGGGCATTTGCCAGTTGCTCAGCGATGGCTTCCTCGTGGGCCGACAGGGCGGCCACACGGGCTATCTGTTCGCGTCCTTCAACTGGAATGGCCATGTCCTTCAACTCGGCAACGATAGCGTCAACCGCAATCTCTATGCCGTTGCGGAGCAGCATTCCATTGGCGCCCGCGGCCACGTTCTTGAACCCTTCGCGCACCATTGCGTCGGCCAGAACGACGGAGGTGGTGGTGCCGTCGCCCACAGCGTCATTAGTCTTGGACGCCGCCTCCTTGACCAGTTGCGCGCCCAAATTCTCGTATGGGTCGGGAAGTTCTATTTCCTTGGCAATGGTCACCCCGTCGCTGCACACAACGGGGTTGCCGAACATGCGGCTCAGCATCACGTTGCGTCCGCTGGGGCCCAGGGTCAGGCCCACCACGCGCCGCAACTGTTCCACGCCGCTGAGAAGGCTTACACGGGCATCATCCTCAAAAGATAACTGCTTGTCTGCCATTGTTGGCTCCTTGTATATCTACATATTCTGTATTGGTGTATGCCAAAGCCGGTGGAGAATAACGTCCATGAAACCGGCCGTTATATTGCACGCAAACAGTTAAAATATGCGCCAACGGGATACGATTGTCAACCAGAGATCAGCGCTCCGGTCACGCGACCGATAACCCCGCATCACCCACGGGTCTCACGCCGTCGCGCCCATCAGCGGTTCGGGCCAATTCGCCAATGCTCCGGGCCAAAAGGGGATGGACCGCATCCGGGCACAGTTCCGCCAGCGGGACCAACGCAAAGGCCCGCACGTGAAGGCGAGGATGAGGGATCTCCAAGTGGGGCAGGTCAACCGCTTGTGAGCCAATAAGCAGAATATCCACGTCGATAAGTCGAGGTCCCCATCGCTCGCCCGGCACGCGCCCGAGGCGTTCCTCCACGTCCTTGCACAGTGTCAGCAGTGCTTCGGGATCGAGATCAGTGGCGAATTCGGCAGCGCAGTTGAGGAAACGGGACTGTTCTACTCCGCCCCAGGGTTCGGTTTCGTACACTTGGGAAGAGCGCAGCACGCGAGTGTTGGGTCCTTGGGTGAGCAGCCGCAGAGCCTCTCGCAGGTTTGCCCAACGGTCGCCGAGGTTTGTGCCGAGCCCCAGGTATGCGATTTCCCTCGTCAGGGTGTGGCCTCCCACCCGTCAGGCCGCCAGTTGCGGACTATGGCGTCGCTTACCCGGGAGACACGCGCCATCGCCTTCACGTCATGCACACGCACCACATCGGCGCCGCCTGCGATGGCCAGGGCGACCGTAGCCGCCGTGCCTTCAAGCCGCTCTTCGGGCGGAAGTCCCAGAAGCCGCCCGATGGTGGACTTGCGCGATGTCCCCACGAGGACTGGAAATCCCAGCGACTTGAAATGACGGATGTTTTTCAGTATTTTGATGTTTTGATCCGCGGTCTTTCCGAACCCGATGCCGGGGTCGACGACCAGGTTGTCTGGTGGAACCCCTGCATTCAGTGCCAGTTCGACGCTACCGCGCAAGCTGTGGACTATGTCTTCCAGCAAATCGTCATAAACATGCGCCGGTGCGTCTTTCTCGCGTGGGTTGTGCATCAGGATCAGCGCCGCGCCGTGTTCAGCCGCCAGTCCCGCCATGTCAGCGTCGGCCTGCAATCCCCAGATATCGTTGATAATGCAGGCCCCGGCACCCAAGGCTTCCCGTGCGACCTGCGCCTTCCAGGTATCCACGCTGATGGGAATGGATACCCGGCCTGCAATAGCCTCCAGTGACGGCAGTAGCCTAGCCAATTCCTCGGACTCCGACACAGGGAGATGTCCAGGCCGCGTCGATTCGGCGCCTACGTCGAGAAAGTCAGCTCCCTCTGATTCAAAACGCCGGGCCTGCTCCACTGCCATATCCACACTGCCGCCGAGACCGTCGCCCGAGAAGGAGTCGGGCGTTACATTTATCACGCCCATCACGTAAGTGCGTCTGCCCCACGAAAGGGGGTCGCCATTGGCGACCTTGATTCCGGTCAATGTAGTGAGTCTGGCCGTCATATTGCCGATCCGACTGTGATTTGTTCCTCCAGGATGTGCTGCCTTTCTGAAATTTTACCACTGCTTGCATCACCCGCATGGCCAATGATAGTGGTAGCGCGATAGAATGCGCACTGCGAATCTGGTCGCAATCAGGACTTGTGCAGGGACGCCAGGTGTCAGCAGTTCCCGCAACCCAGGGAGGAAACGTGACCGCGGAGCAAAGGCAGATAGACCGGCAGTTGGAGAACCTGGAATCCATGCGTCGCGCGTCGCGGTTGGGCGGCGGGCAGAACCGCATAGACCAACAGCACAGTCGTGGCAAGTACACCGCCCGCGAACGTCTCGAACGCCTGATGGACGAGGGAATCTTCCATGAGCTGGATCCTTTTGTCACTCATCGCACTACAGACTTTGGCCTGGGGGACCGGAGGCCACTGGGCGATGCGGTGGTGACCGGCTATGGAAAGGTAGAGGGGAGGCAGGTGTTCGCCTTTGCCCAGGACTTCACTGTAATGGGAGGCTCTCTTTCCGAGGCCGTCAGCCAGAAAATCTGCAAGGTGATGGACCTCGCTGCAAAGGCAGGATGTCCGGTCATCGGTCTGAACGATTCGGGAGGCGCGAGAATCCAGGAGGGTGCGCTGAGCCTGGCGGCCTACGGCGACATTTTCTTGCGCAACACTCTTTACTCGGGCGTTGTGCCTCAGATTACCGTCATCGTTGGCCCCGCTGCTGGGGGAGCAGTCTACTCGCCCGCCATCACCGACTTCATTTTCATGGTCAAGGAAATTGGCCAGATGTATATCACGGGCCCTGATGTGATCAGGGCAGTGACCGGTGAGGACGTGGGGCACGAGGAGTTGGGCGGTGCTGCTACTCACGCCACCCGAAGCGGCGTCGCCCACTTCGTCTGCGAGACCGAGGAGGAGTGCATCAACGAGGTGCGCCACCTGCTGAGTTATCTGCCGGGGAACAACGTGGACGATCCCCCCGCGGATCCGGCAGACGACCCCGCAGACCGCCGCGAGCCAGACCTGCGCTACATTGTCCCGGAGGATCCGAGCCGGCCTTACGACATGCGGGACGTGGTGTACAAAGTAGTTGACCACGAGGAATTCATGGAGGTCCATCAGAACTATGCGCCCAACATAGTCGTCGGCTTCGCTCGGATGAATGGGAGGCCCGTGGGCATAGTGGGCAATCAACCTGCCTACCTCGCTGGTGTGCTGGACATTGATGCCTCGGTCAAGGCGGCGCGGTTCGTGCGATTTTGCGACTGCTTCAACATACCATTGGTGACCTTCGTGGATGTGCCCGGATTCCTGCCTGGGGTTACGCAAGAATACGGAGGCATCATTCGCCACGGCGCCAAACTGATTTTCGCCTACGCGGAGGCCACGGTGCCCAAGGTGTCGGTCATTACTCGCAAGGCCTATGGCGGCGCCTATATCGTTATGAGCAGCAAACACCTGCGCTCTGACGTCAACCTGGCCTGGCCCGGGGCGGAAATCGCGGTGATGGGGGCCGACGGTGCGGTCAACATTATCTATAGGGACGAGATTTCCAAGTCGGAGAATCCGGAGGAGACCCGCCAGGACCTGATCAACGACTATAAGGAGCGCTTTACGACCCCTTACATCGCAGCCGCAAGGGGATTCTTGGACGACGTGATCGATCCGGCGGAAACGCGCCCCCAGATCATCCGCGCCCTGGAGATGTTGCAGACCAAAAGCGATACCCTGCCGCCCAAAAAGCACGGCAACATTCCGCTCTGATCCAGGGTTTCGGGAGCGTGTAAGAGAAAAGGAGGGTTACGTCCCCGCCTTTTTGCTTTTAGCTATTTCGACGATATCTCCGGCTCTGCTTCCACCTGCAAAAGCTGCCCTGTCAGCCTCCGCCATTTGTTTCTCTGGCTGCGGTTCTGGATGCGAGGAGGCTTCTGAGGATTGACGCGCATAACTCGAGTTCATCAACGTGATTTTTTGCCATTGCTATTCTGGATCCTATTTCGTCCAATTCCATGGCGCCCTCGTAAAAGTTGATGTGCGACTTCTCCCGACTTCTCCCGACTTCTCCCGACTTCTCCCGACTTCTCCCGACTTCTCCCGACTTCTCCCGACTTCTCCATGGTGTCGAACATGGACAGGACGGCATTTCGGGCTCGTTCCTCCGTCAACTGGTAGGCGACGTCGTTCAGTATCCGATGGCTTTGGCGGTGCCGCCCACGCTCTTCGGCGACCTATTTGAAGGCCTCGGCGACAGCGCCCCAACCCTTTCCCGATGCCTGCACACGGTCGTCGGCTTCCGGGTACTCATCCGCCGTACTCATCCGCCTTTTCGATGAAATGGCGGCCAAGGACGGCGCATCTTTCCGATTCCGGGTTGACTTTTCCACTGACCATATTCCCTTGGTGTTGGTGCTCTTCACTGAGATCATATTGTCATCCGCTCCCATGAGTCGCGCTCCCATAAGTCGTGCGTTTCTAGTGTAGAATCGGAGCAGACACAGAGATCGAGGGGACATCGATGAAATTTGGCGTTTTTTACCAGATGCCCTGCGCAGTGGACCAGGTGCCAGCGCAGCGTTACCAAGACACCATTGGCCAAGTACAGTGGGCAGACGAGCTGGGTTTTGATTCTGCCTGGCTGGCCGAACTGCACTTCAACCCGCGCTTTTCTGTTATGCCCGCCCCGCTGATGGTGGGCGCGGCCATTGCCCAGACCACTTCGCGGATCCGTATTGGAACGGCGGTCAACCTGATTCCCCTTCACCCGCCCATCCGCATGGCAGAGGAGGCGGCAACGCTGGACGTACTGTCGCACGGGCGATCCATCTTCGGCGTGGGCCGGGGTGCCATGCCCACTCACTACGAGGGCTACGGCATCGACCAAAACGAGGGACGAGACCGCTTTCTTGAGGCGCTGGAGCTTGTGCTGGGGGCCTGGAAGAGCGAGAGCTTTGACTACAAGGGCCAATATTTTCAGGCGCGCGGTCTAAACATCATCCCGCGTCCTGTCCAGCAGCCGCATCCGCCTGTATACATAGCCGCCAACAGCGCCGACACCTTCGGCATCATTGGCGAGTTGGGCCACAACATCCTGGTCGCCCCGACCATCGTTACCACCGAAGGGGCACTGGCCGGCCTGAAGGAGTACCGGCAGCAGCTAGCAGACCACGGTCACGAAGAGTCTTCAGTGCAGGTCAACATCAACGTCTCGACGCATGTAGCTGACACCGATCAGAAGGCCCGCGATGGGTTTGAGGTCACGATAAATAACTACCTTGGCACGCTGCGCGACATCGGCGCTTCCCGCGGAGTATCCCGTGGCTCTCAACGCGCCCACCAACTCAACTACGAGGCCGTGCGGGACGAGTTTGCCGCCGTTGGCACCCCGGAACGTGTCATCGAGCGGTTGAACGTCATCCGCGAGCGGTACAGCAACGACGAATTCATGTGCTGGTTCAACATCGGTGGGATGCTGCCTCACGAGGAAGTAAAGGCCTCAATGAAGCTGTTTGCCGAGAAGGTGATGCCTCACTTCTCCTGAGGGCCTTCCCCTTCCACTACGGGGTAATCCACAAGGGGAGTACCACAAAGGTCTTTCGATGGCGAGAAGAAACTCAAGTTCCGGCGAATCGTTGTTCGACCGGCAGAGGAAACTGAACTCCGAGCGAAACGCGCCTCTTGCTGATCGAATGCGCCCAAAGACTTTTGACGAGTATGTTGGCCAGGAGCAGGTCGTCGGAAGGGACAGGGTATTGTTTCGGGCGATTGCAGCCGGACGCCTGCCATCTTTCATCCTGTGGGGCCCGCCAGGCACTGGAAAGACCACCCTGGCCCGACTGATCGCCAACGCCACTCAGGCAGCGTTCGAGCCGGTAAGCGCCGTTACCTCGGGTGTGGCCGATTTGCGCAGGATCGTCGCCGAGGCCCGGGAACGGCGGGGTATGTACGCGCAGGCGACTATCCTGTTCGTCGATGAGATTCACCGGTTCAATAAGGCCCAGCAGGATGTGATCCTGCCCCACGTCGAGGACGGCACGGTGACGCTGATCGGCGCCACCACGGAGAATCCCTCTTTTGAGGTTATCGCCCCGCTGTTATCCCGCAGCCGGGTTTTCGCCCTCCAGAGTCTGGCACCGGAAGAGGTTGAAGCCATCGTAAACCGCGCGGCCGATGACCTCGAACGGGGCCTTGGCGATATGGGAGTGAACCTCGCTAAAGACGCCTTGGCCCACCTGGTCAATATCGCAAACGGCGACGCCCGCATCGCCCTGAACGCGCTGGAGACCGCCGCCTACGCCACGCAACCGGATGCAGACGGGAAACGCCTTATCGACCTCGACATCATAGCCGATGCCCTGCAGCAGCGCTCGCCGCTGTACGACAAGGCGGGCGACAACCACTACGACACCATCTCAGCCTTCATTAAGTCGGTTAGGGGGTCGTCTCCCGACGGCGCTCTCTACTGGCTGGCCCGAATGATCGAGTCGGGTGAGGACCCGCTGTTCATTGCCCGTCGACTCGTGATACTGGCTGCCGAGGACATTGGCCTCGCCGACCCGCAGGCCCTTCCTTTAGCGATGGCGGCCCAGCAGGCGGTCCACTTCATAGGAATGCCCGAGGGCCGCATACCTCTGGCCGAGGCGACGGTTTATCTGGCCACCGCGCCAAAGAGCAACACGGCCTATGCCGCCCTGAACGAGGCCATGGCGGACGTCCGCCGCCTCCCGAACGACCCGGTGCCGATACATCTGCGGAACGCTGTTACGGGCCTGATGCACCAGATGGGGTACGGTCGGGACTACAAGTACTCCCACGACTATGACGGCCACTTCGAGCCGCAGGAATACCTCCCGCCCCAGCTCCAGGACCGCCGCTACTACCACCCCGGCGTGGAGGGAGCGGAAAAGCAGATCGCTGACCGCCTCAGCCGCTGGTGGGGTAAGGAGCAAAGGCAAGATACTGCCGGCTGATGCTGGAGCCCCGTTTGGTCTGGCAGGGGACTCAGGTCAGTTCCCGCTCAAGTCGAAGACTTCGCCGTTACAGGCGGCCTGCAGGTTGGCCGGTGCAATCATAATCTCTTGGCCCCATACACCGGCGCCGACACCCAGTTCCGCCTCTTTCATCAGGCAGGCGTCCATAACGGAGCGGAAGCCGGGCGGCTGCCAGTGGAAGGGTGGGATGGAGCCGATCTCGTAGCCCGTGACTTCCTTGACGGTCGCCGGGTCTGCCAGCCGGATGTTGCGGGAACCCAAAGCTCGCTTGAGGCGGCCGGAAATGGCATTCTTGTCTGCGCCCAGCATCACCAGGGCCCGCTCACCTGTGGCTGTTTCGAAGATGAGCGTCTTCACCATCTGCGCCTCGGCATAGCCCAGCGCGCGGGCCACGTTGGCCGCGCCCTTCTCCGTGTCCGCCGGAAACTCCAACCGGCGGTGAGCGATTGACTGTTCTTCAAGGAACTTGTGCGCGGGTAGATCCATAGTCTTTCGAGGCAGGCGATCTCTTATCTCAGCCAAGAATTGGCGATGCGTGGAACACGTGGTCCCTGAGGATGGCGTAGATAACGTGGCCAACGGCGACGGCCAAGGGAAGCCAAGCTATATGCCGGGTACGGATCCTGTACTTCCTCCGCCGCATGTCGCCACATGCGGATTGTCCGGCCCTCAGCCTGACAGAGCCCTTATGACGTCAGCCGACTGCACCACTTCGGCCTGCCGCGGAAATATGCGGCCCGTCAGGAATTCGTGGACCTCCGGGTCGGAGTCAGAGCAGCAGTCTTCAACCACGTACAGGTTGTAGTCCAGGTCGGAGGCATATCGCACAGTGGAGAGCACCACGCCGCTGGTGGCGTATCCGAGGATGATCAGATTGCTGATGTCGTTGGCCCGCAGCGCCACGTCGAGACCTGTGCCGTAGAGCGCGTTTACCCGGTGCTTGCCCACGGCTACCTCTCCTTCTGCGGGCGCTACAGAGGGGTGAATCACCGCCGTCGGGTCAAATACCGCAGGCTGCCCAGACGCCTTGCGCTGTCCGAAGGTCTTGTTGCGCTCGCCGATCTCCGGATACCCGGGGCGAAATACGGTGGCGCAGTAGCAGACCATCACGCCCGCGTCCCTTGCCGCTTTCTGCAGGGCGGCGGTCTTGCTCACCACGTCGCGGTCCACGGCGTGAGGGATGGTGGTCATCATCGCTTCGTAGAAATCGGCGATGAGCAGGGCAGAGCGCCTCTTGTCCAGAACTATATCTGCCATTTGTCGCCTGTCCTATGCTGCAGACTGCAGTTCCCGTACGGCGGCGGAGGTGCGCGACAGCGCCTCCTCGATGTCCTCGGGGCTTATGTGGCGATGAGTTACCATGCGTATGGACTGCTTGCCGGGATACGACACCTGAACGCCGTGGTGGTTGAGAGCGGCGATGAGTTCTGCCGCAGTGCCCAGCTTCTCATCCACCTCGAAGAAAACGATGTTGGTTTGGATGCTCTCAGGGTCAACGCTCAACCCGTCGATGTTGGCCAGCCCGTCGGCTAGCCTTTTCGCGTTCTGATGGTCCTCCGCGAGCCGGTCGATCATGGTGTCGAGTGCGACCAGCCCGGCCGCAGCCAGCACGCCCGCCTGCCGCATTCCGCCGCCGAGCATCTTGCGCCAGCGTTTGGCATTGTCGATGAAGTCCTGGGACCCAACCAGCACTGAACCAACTGGGCAACTGAGCGACTTGGAGAGGCAGAAGCTGAGGTCGTCTACATCCCGCGCCAACTCGGCGGGAGGTACCTCGAGTGCGACCGAGGCGTTGAATAGGCGGGCGCCGTCCAAGTGGACGGGGACGCCGGCACCGTGAGCGATGTCGCCCACCGACTTGGTATCCTCGGGCGTCAGAACTCCGCCGCTGCACCGGTTGTGGGTGTTTTCGAGGCAGACCATGCTGGTCCTGGGGAAGTGCAGGTTGCCAGATGGGCGTATTGCGGCGGCCACGTCGTCGGGGTTGATGCGTCCCTGGCTGTCGTTTGGGACGAGCCGGGTCTGCACGCCGCCCAGAGCGGCCTGCCCGGCGCTCTCGTTCCAGAACATGTGGGCCTCGTCGCCCATGATGATCTCGTCGCCGTGGTTGCTCCAGGCCAAGGTGGCTATGAGGTTGCTCATAGTGCCGCTGGAGGTCAACAGTCCGGCCTCCTTGCCCAGCAGGGCCGCGGAACGTTCCTGTAGCTCGTTGATGGACGGGTCTTCGCCGAAGACGTCGTCGCCAACCTCGGCGGAGGCCATGGCGCGACGCATCTCGTCGGTGGGCTTGGTTACGGTGTCGCTGCGCAGGTCAATCGCTGTCATGCGGCCCTCTACTCACCCTGAATCTTTGTCTGGCAGTCTTTGTCTGACAGTAATGAGGGAATGTTCCCGGTGAATAGGCCACATTGTATCAGGTACAAACTGGACGGACTATTCGAGTTTACATAAAGAAAATAGAATGCAAATCGGGAGATGAACATGACAGCGAAAAATGGCAAGTCGAATAGAGTCCCGCGTCAGTTGCGGTCGAAATTCGAAGAAATCGCTTCCCTTTCTGATGAGTTTTGCCAAGAGTACTTGAATGACGAATACGCTGAAATCGTCAGGAAGGCAACGGCTGCTCTATGCCGAAAGCGTCCCTCGCCGTTAACCAGGGGACGTATCAGTGTGTGGGCTTGCAGCATCGTGAACGCGGTTGGATGTGTGAATTTTCTATCCGACAGGAGCAATCCGCCATACATAAGCTCGAGCGACTTGTGTAAGGCTTTCGGGGTCGGTCAGAGCACTGCTTCAAACAAAGCTAAAGAGATAAGGCTCTCGCTGAAAATGAGGCCATTTGATCCTGAATGGAGCCTGAAAAGCCTTACTGACCGGAATCCCTTAGTTTGGACACTGATCATAAACGGCACCATGGTGGATACTCGGGATTTGCCGGAGGAAATACAGGAGGCGCCCGTAGACGAGGGGTACCTGCCCTACATGCCTCCGTCGCGATCTTCAAATCTGAACGAAGATTGATGGGCGGGCACTGGAAAGACGGGCAAGCGCGAGGTTCTTCTCCTTGCCAACGCAAGCGAGCCGGTTCTAACATGAACCCAATCCAGCCAGCATAAGAACGGGGGGTGACTGCATTGCGTCAGAGCGCCGTTTCATTTAAGACCGCCGGACTCAGTTTCGAGGGTGTTGTAGCCCAGCCTGACGCGCAGGGCGGCCCCTGGCCCGGGGTGGTCATCTGCCATCCGCACCCGCAGCATGGCGGGTCAATGCACAACAACGTGGTCCTGGCGTTGGCATTTGGGCTCGCCGAGGAAGGATTTGTCACGTTGCGATTCAACTTCCGGGGCGTGGGTGAGAGCGAGGGGGAACACGGAGAGGGCGAAAAAGAATACGAGGAGGTCCTGGGAGCGCTGGACCTGATCAAGGCCTGGCCGGACACCAACAGCAAATTCGGGGTGATTGGCTACTCCTTCGGTTCAGGTGTGATTCTCAGGCACGAAGCGGTGCAGAAAGAGGCCGACGCACTGGCCCTCGTGTCTCCGGCGCTGCGTTACGTCAGCGGCAGCCCGCTCAAGGAACACAAGATTCCCTCCCTCATAGTCGCTGGCGATAGAGACCGCCTTGTGGAATCCGAGAAGCTCTCGGAGGAGTTGGACACGTTCGCCATGACTCCTGAGAGCCGCATATTCGAAGGCGTTGACCACTTCTGGTATGGGCAGGAGGACCGGCTGGTTCCCGAGGTGGCCCGCTTCCTAATCGAACATCTGAAATAGACCGGAACGGGCACCTGAAATAGACCGGGCCGAACATCTGAAATAGACCGGAACGAGCACCTGAAATAGACCGGGCTGGTTTCGTCCGAGTCTCCGGCCAGTGCCGTCAGTATTTTAAAGCCGCGAATTGTCAATGTTGAAAGTCAGCCGCATTCAATGAACATCCGCCTGACCAAAGACTGGTTTGCAAAAGCCAGCAAAGCGGACGGCACTGCCTCGCGACGAACTCCGATATACCGGGACATCCTGCTGATTCAGCTGGCGATATTCATTTTCCTGATCGACCAGTTTTCCAAGTACCTCGTCAGAGGATTCCTCGTGCTTTATGAGTCCCTCCCACGGGAAGGGTTCATTCGCATTACGCACACGTTCAATACCGGCAGTATTTTCGGGCTGTTCCAGGGACAGAACACTCCTCTGATCCTGGTCTCATTCATCGGCGTGGCTGTTCTTGTCCTGCTGTACCGGAGCCAGCGTTATCCAACCGGCTTGCTGCGCCTGAGCCTGGGGCTGCAACTCGGCGGCGCCTTCGGAAACCTTGTAGATCGAGTGCGTTTGGGACACGTCACAGACTGGGTGGACATCGGCCCGTGGCCGGTGTTCAACGTGGCGGACGCTTCCATCGTGACCGGCCTCATCATCCTGGGCTGGCTGTTTGTGGTGGCGGAACGCTCATCGGCCCGGGGAACGGAAGTAGCTTCGGTGGACTTCTGTCCTGTTTGTGATGGCGTGATGCTGGTCCTGCCTCAGGGGGGATGGCGGTGCTCCACCTGCGGAGTGCGCGAACGAGTGTTGAGTTCCGCATCCGGGCTGCAAGGAGACGGGCTGCAAGGAGACGGGCTGCAAGGAGACGGGCTGCAAGGAGACGGGCTGCAAGGAGACGGGCTGCAAGGAGACGGGCTGCAAGGAGACGGGCTGCAAGGAGACGGGCTGCAAGGAGACGGGCTGCAAGGAGACGGGCTGCAAGGAGACGGGCTGCAAGGAGACGGGCTGCAAGGAGACGGGCTGCAAGGAGACGGGCTGCAAGGAGACGGGCTGCAAGGAGACGGGCTGCAAGGAGACGGGCTGCAAGGAGACGGGCTGCAAGGAGACGGGCTGCAAGGAGACGGGCTGCAAGGAGACGGGCTGCAAGGAGACGGGCTGCAAGGAGACGGGCTGCAAGGAGACGGGCTGCAAGGAGACGGGCTGCAAGGAGACGGGCCGCAAGGAGACGGGCTGCAAGGAGAACAGACGCCATGAACGCCGAGGGGAGCGAACCGGCAGCCGCCACAACCCACGATATTCGGGTGGATGGCGGGGAATCGCGTCTGGACCTGTACCTGGTCCAAATTGACCTGGGGCTTACCCGCAGCCGCCTGCGGCAGCTGATTGCCGAGGGGCAGGTGCTGGTGAATGGAGGGGCGGTCAAGCCAGCCCATCGAGTTCGGCCCGGCGATCGAATCCTGGTGACGGTGCCGCAGCCCCGGCCGTCCGGGGTGGTGGCGCAGGAAATGCCCATCGCCGTCGTCTACCAGGATGCCGACATGGTGGTGATCGACAAGCCGCCGGGGCTTTCGGTACATCCTGGGCCGGGCCACCCTGACCGCACCCTCGTCAACGGCCTGCTGGCGATGTGCCCCGACTTACAGGGCATCGGCGGTGAAATCCGCCCCGGCATCGTACACCGCCTCGACAAGGACACCTCCGGGCTGCTGATGGTGGCCAAGACCCAGGATTCCCATAACCAGCTATCGCAGCAGATCAAGGACCGGGAAGTCGAGAAGGGATATTTGGCGCTGGTGGATGGTGCGCCTATTCCCGAATCAGGCCTGATAGGTGTGCCCATCGGACGCGACCCCCGGCGCCGCACACGTATGGCAGTCACCCCAGAGGGGCGGGAGAGTCGCACGGGCTACCGGCTGCTGGAGCGGGCGGGAGCATATAGCCTGCTGCAGCTGCAACTGCACACCGGACGCACGCACCAGGCCAGGGTGCACCTTGCTTGGCTGGGGCATCCTCTTTTGGGCGATGCGGTGTACGGCAAGCGCAGCCCTCTGCTCCCCCGCCACTTCCTGCACGCATATCGCCTGGCATTCTCCCATCCCAGAACGGGGGAGCCGCTGGAGTTTCACTCGCCGCTCCCGCCGGACCTGGAGGGAGCGCTGGAAGCGGTGCGGCATGGCCGCGAATAAAGGCAAGCGTACTTTGGAACAGTAGAGGGACGGGCCACCAACCCGTCCCTCCTTCGTCTTGTTTCCTGTTGTGGGAATTCGGCGATACGCAGCTACCTACTTCCCCTCCTTGATCCAGTCGGCGACTCGCTCGGCGATCATGATGGTGGTGGCGTTGGTGTTGGCGCGAATGACGTCGGGCATCACAGAGGCATCGACCACCCGCAGGCCCTCGAGGCCGCGGACTTTGCAGTACTGGTCCACAACGGCCATGGGGTCGGAGGCAGGACCCATCTTGCAGGTGCCTGCGATGTGATGCTGGGTGTAGGCGTTGCGGAGAATCCAACTGTCCAAAGAGTCATCTGAGGCGAAATCGGCCTCTGTGGGATTGAGCATCTCGGCGATGTTCGACGACATGGACGGGTGCTCGGCGATCCGGACCGCAGTCCTCAGGGCCTCGCGCATCCTTTCCCGGTCGTAGGGCGCGGAGAACAGCTGGTAATCGAGCCTGGGCTGCACGTGCGGGTCGGCGGTAGTCAGGGTGATCTCACCGGCCGAGGTGGCGTTCTGCAGGCCGACGCTCAGCCCCCAGTGAAACTCGTCGCCCTCGTAGCTGACGCTGGCGGGGCGGTGCTCGCTGGTCATCAGGGTCGGTGTGATCTGGAAATCGGCGCGGGTGGGCGACCCCGGCGTGCTGAACCTGAGACCGACCTGGATGGTGGGGGTCTCCACGTCGGCCGGGTCGCCGTAGCCTCGGAAGACCATGTAGGCCGCCGGGTGGTCACAGAAATTCTTGCCAACGCCCGGCAGGTCGTGAATGGAGGCAATACCGTGGGTGGCCAGTTCGTCCTTGGGGCCGACGCCCGACAGCAGCAGGGCCTGACAGGAGCCAATGGTGCCGCTGCTCAGGACGATCTCTTCGCCCTCTACCGTGAACACTTCGCCGCCGCTCTCGGCCTGCACGCCGACCGCCCTTTTGCCGTCGAACAGCACGCGGTGGACTGTTACGTCGCCGCGGACGGTGATGTTCAGGCGATGGCGGGCTTGGGACAGGTAGGTCAGCGCAGTGCTCATGCGCACGCCGTCGATGTTGTTGAGAGGGCGGACGCCGATGCCGTTGGAGTCTGGGGAGTTCTGGTCGTGATCTTCGGGAAAGCCGACGCCAACGCAGGCGTCATAGAAGGAGGTGGACACGGGTATCCAGTCCTCCTTCTTGAAACGGCGAATAGGCAATGGGCCCTCGTCGCCGTGGAAGTCGTCGCCGGGGTGGTCCCAGTCGTTTTCCATCTTGCGGAAGTAGGGGAGACAGCTGGTGTAGGCCCACTCGTCATTGCCCCAGGATGCCCAGTTGTCGTAGTCCTCGGGAACGCCTCGGAAGATGACCTGGCCGTTGATGGCGCTGGAGCCGCCGGTAGCCTTTCCTCTGGGGATGATCATCGGCTCAGACTGCGTGGAATTTGCGATGCCTCGGAGGTCCCAACTGTGAGGGCCGTAGGCAGAACGCCACACGTTGTAACCGCGCTTCAGGTCGTCGGGCAGATGCTCAAATTCAGGATAATCGGGCCCCGCTTCGAGCAGCAGGACCGACTTTTCGGGGTCCTCGGAGAGACGGGTTGCCATCACGCAGCCAGCGGAGCCGCCGCCAACCACGATGTAGTCGTACTTCATCGAATAATACCTCCGCGAGTCGTTGGACAATACACAGGCCGCCATCAGACGCGGCGGCGATCGCGGCGTATTATATATGCCATCGCATTCAACGTATTCAATTGGGGTCGACCGGCTCCCGGCAGATTACCCATTTTGATACCGCGGCCAGTTTCGCCCGTCCGGCGGGTCCAGGCAGGCCAACTGTGGCTCGATTTCGGACACTC
Organism: Dehalococcoidia bacterium; assembly: GCA_965262865.1. GTDB lineage: Bacteria > Chloroflexota > Dehalococcoidia > Lucifugimonadales > UBA3495 > VXOI01. Next base: position 562,660 of record OZ253565.1, on the reverse strand, counting down.
TCTTCTTTATCGGCATAAGTTTTTTACATAAATCAGAAGCCTTCCGGACATTAATATTATCGGCGATCGGTGCCAAGGCTATTTTGTTGACAAACGTCATCGGGTTGCCTAACGTAGGGCGAAATCTCCTGTTCCATCAAGCATTGGTGACTTGCGTCCGCACCCTCATCGTATGTCACTAAAAGGAGAGTCGAAATGTCCACTACCTTCGAACAAACCGACCTCGATATGGGGGAGAATCTGTTGCCGGAGCCCGACGGTGTCGGCGAGCAGTCCCCTTTAATCAGGGTTAACTCGGTCTGGAAAATATTCGGCAGAAACCCTGAAAGAGTGCTTGATCCCGAATATTCCGGCCGGAGCAAGTCCGATCTCCAGTCTGAGCTGGGAGTGGTCATTGGCCTCAACGACGTCTCGTTCGAGGTTCAAAAGGGCGAGACATTCGTAATCATGGGACTGTCGGGAAGTGGCAAGTCGACCATGGTACGGTGTCTCATTCGCCTGATTGAGCCCACTGCCGGTAACATCGTCATTGACGGGCAAGATGTAACGGCCATGGACGACGCGGAACTGACGGAGTTCCGCCGTGGCAAGATCGCCATGGTATTTCAGCACTATGGGCTCATGCCCCACCGCAACGTGCTGGAAAACGCGTCCTGGGGGCTTGAGGTACAGGGAGTCTCAGAAGCGGAGCGACACGCTCGGACTCGAGAGGTCCTCGAAATGGTCGGCCTTGGCGGCTGGGAGTATTCCTTCCCGCGCCAGCTTTCCGGAGGCATGCAGCAGCGGGTTGGCTTGGCCCGCGCCCTGGTCGTAAATACCGACATCCTCCTGATGGACGAGCCCTTCAGCGGCCTCGATCCCCTGATTCGCCGACAGATGCAGGATGAACTGTTGCGGCTCCAGGAAGAGCTGCACAAAACCATAGTGTTCATCACCCACGACCTGAACGAGGCCCTCAAACTGGGCAGTCGCATCGCCATCATGCAGGATGGGCGAGTCGTGCAGATAGGGTCCCCGGAGGACATCGTTCTCAGGCCGGAGGACCAATATGTGGGCGATTTCACGCAGGACGTCCGGCTGGAAAGCGTTCTCACCGCCAGCCGGGTGATGGTGACGCCAAAGGCCACGGTCCTGGGCCACCAGGGCCCCCGCGCGGCATTGCACACCATCGCGGACAGTGACGGCGACGCCGCTTGGATCGTGGACCGACGACAGCGCTACATCGGCATGCTCACCATATCCAGGGCGCAGGATGCGCTCAAAGCGGGGATAACCCGGCTGGACCTGGGTATGGGCTACGTGAACCAGGGCTACGAGACCGTCAGCCCGGACACCACCTTCGACGTGCTGATTCCATTGGCAATGTCCAGCGACTACCCCGTCCCGGTTACCGACGGAGACAACAGGCTCGTGGGTGAAATCCACCGCAGCGCTCTGGCTGAGGCCCTCGCCGAAACCTCCACCGCCGAGCAGGATTTTAAAGCCAACGTTGCGGTCAACGCGGCAAATGCCGCTGAGACATCTCAGTTGTAGCCCCAGCCAGTTCAAGTCCTTCAAGCAACCCATCTCACTTATTTTCACCGGACTCAGGCACTGAATCAATTGGCACAAAATCCCTCGTTCCCCGGAGGCAATATGGCAGAAATTACAGGCCCGAGAACGAATACCCAGGATGGGGAGGGCCGTGAAGAGGTGAATCTGAGCGTACGCCTCATCAAGCCCCGTCATCGCAATGTGGCGGTTGGGGTGGCGATCCTGGCGTTGCTGGTGATCTGCCTGGTGGTGTGGGGAGCGGGAATGGACTACCCGACCACGGTCTCGACCGAGAAAGTCCCTACGGCGTCAGGTAGCTCCGTCACTGTTACAAAGACTATCCGGGATGCCAGCGGATCAGCCATTGACGATATCGTGAAATGGGTTACCAGGGAAGGTAGCTGGCTCTTCGACGGGCTCAGCGTGGCGGTTACACACGCTCTTATAAATATCGAAAGAGGATTCAAGTGGGTTCCCTGGCCCGTCATCGTCGTCGGTCTCTCCATCATCGCCTTCGCCGTAGGCAGATGGCCCATGCTGATTTTCACCCCGGCTGCTTTGCTCTTCATTGGATTCATGGGTCTATGGGAGAACACCATTGATACCATTGCATTGATGATAGTGGCGGTGGCCGTTTCAGTTGGGGTGGGCTTCCCGCTGGGTGTGCTGGCCGCCCGCAACCGGTTGGCCGACAGCATCATGAGGCCAATACTCGACGGGATGCAGACCATGCCCAGCTTCGTCTACCTGATTCCCGGGATTCTCTTTTTCGGGCTGGGCAAGCCTGCGGGAATCTTTGCCACCATAATTTACGCGGTCCCTCCGGTTATCCGCCTTACCAACCTGGGTATAAGGCAGGTATCCCCGGAGATGGTTGAGGCGGCTCGCTCCTTTGGAGCGTCGCCACTGCAGCTCTTGGCAAAAGTGCAGGTGCCCATGGCCTTGCCCACCATTATGGCTGGCATTAATCAGACAACGATGATGGCCCTGGCCATGGTTACCATCGCGAGCATGGTTGCAGCTGGCGGTCTGGGAGACAACGTGCTCAGAGCTCTCCAGAAGAACGAACCGGGCAACGGCGCCATTGCAGGTGTGTCCATAGTATTCCTGGCAATCATCATCGACCGTCTCACCCAGGCGGCGGCCAACAGCCGCCAGGCATCCTTGGACGGTGGGCACTGATCGTTGGATGAACTAGGAATAACATAGCGCCGCTCCACTCCATCGAGACATTATGGAAAACAGGGCGGCGCAGCCGGTGCTGGTAGCGTGGTTGAGTTTGACACGGCGGATTGTCGCTGGTAACTTTACGGCTCGCTCCCGGTTGCCGGGGACTGTCCAATTGCGCGGGGGCGCAGACGGCAACGTCAATATTTCAACACAAACTCGAAATGGAGGAGACGGTGTTGCATTTGCGCAAGATACTATTACCACTCGCAGTCTTATTGCTCATAGTGGGCATGATTTCCGGCGCGGCCTGCGCCTCGGATGACGGCGATGAAGAAAAGGAAACGATTGTATTTGGAGACCTGAACTGGGCCAGCGCCCTGCTTCAAAATCGGATCGCCCAATACTTGGTGGAGTTCGGATACGGTTATCCTACCGACGTCAAACTTGGAGCCACTCTGCCGTTGTTTGAAGGCTTGAAGAATGGCGATACCGACGTAACAATGGAAATCTGGCTGCCCAACCAGGACGAGGCTTGGGACAAGGCCCGCGAAGAGGGAGCCGTTCTGTCTGTCGGCAAGAGCCTTGGTTCTGACTGGCAGTCCGCCTTCGTAATTCCCGCCTACCTGCAGGAAGAATATCCGGATCTGGACAGCGTCGAGGACCTGAAGGACCAGCAGTACAAGGACCTGTTCAAGACTGCGGAGAGCGGCGACAAGGCCCGCTTGGTGTCCTGCATAATCGGCTGGGCCTGTGAAGAGGTCAACGTAGCTCAGATCTCTGGTTATGGCCTCGATGATCACGTGCACATTGTCAACCCGGGCGATGGCTCCGCTTTGAACGCGGACATAAATGGGGCATACGAGCGCCAGGAGCCGTGGCTCGGATACCAGTGGGGAACCAATGACCCGGCTCTGAAGCTGGACCTGGTCCGTCTTTCGGAGCCGGAATACACCGACGAATGCTGGTTCACCACCAAAGCCTGCGCCTATGAGGATGCAACCATTCTCATAGCCGTGAACCCGGACCTGCCCGCTGCCGCGCCGGATGTTATAGGAATGCTCCGGAAGTGGGATTTCAACATCGATATCTACAAGGCAGTGGTCCAGTGGCAGGACCAGAACCCGGATGCCGACAATGACGCGACCGCTCTCTGGTGGTTGAACGAAAACGAGTCCACTTGGAGCAGCTGGGTTACGGCCGAGGCTGCGGAGAGCATCAAGAAGGCTCTGGAGGACGGAGAGGAGCCCGAGGGCTGGCCCGTGGAGTAGCTGTTTCTTCCATTTTTAACGGGGTTTAACAAGGCGATATACAGTTGTGAGGCGGCCCGGCGAGAGTTGGGCCGCTTTATAATTTCCCCCAGGGCAATCGCGTCTTCAAGCCTGGAATCTCATTTCGCTGTCACTCGCCCCTTGCCAAGCCTGCACATTTTTGTATAACATATGTTCTATGTCTATAACAGATGGCAAACAGAACCCGACTGACATCCCGGTGGGCCTGATTTGAACCAGTGGCCAGCCCGGAATGGCGGAAATGATCGGAAATGAGTGGAATAGAAAAAAACAGCCCCTGCAAACCGGCAATGCCAGCTCCTCCGCCCCAACCTGCTGAGCAGCTGAAATCAAGACGCGATTGCCCTGTAAATTTCCCTGTCCTTTAGCCGGCAGAGGGCCTTTGGGTTACAATGGCTGTAGGTCTCAAATGCTTAATTCCACCCAACAGCAAAGGGCGCGCCTCGCGCGCTACAACGGACAGAGTGTACGGTTGCTCCGGGACGCCATGAACGAGGCTCGCCAGTCCCGCTGGCTCCGGTGCGAGGAATTGCTCTGGGGCAGCGTCACCCTGGCCGTAAAAAGCGTGGCCCTGATTCGGGGAGATGAATTGGACGACCGTCAGGCGGTTGAGGAATACGCGCAGGGCCTTGGGCAAGAGCACAACGACCGCCGTATACGGAACGCCTTTACCCGCCTCAACGGATTTCCCGATGCAGCGGATCGTGTGCGGGAGTCGCGGGGTGGAGCGCAGCATCTCATCTCGATTCTCGAAGATGTGACCTCGGCCGTGGAGCGCTTGTGGGACATGATTCCTGTGGCCGACGATCCAGACGAACCGGATCTCTATGACCATGTCCAGTGACCCCTTCGATGCAGTCATGACACAGTTGCCGGCAGGTGAAGTCCCCCAGCAGCGGACGGTGGCAATACACACCCACGGGTGCAAGCTGAACCAGTCGGACAGCCAGACACTGGCGCGTCAGTTTCGCGAGGCTGGCTACCAGGTGGTCGAACCGTCTGAGAACGCCGATATAGTGGTCCTGAACACCTGCACCGTCACTGCCACCGCAGACTCCAAGGCCCGCCAGTTCCTCCGCGCTGCCCGACGACGCAACCCCAACTCCGTGATCGTCGCCACTGGCTGCTATGCACAGCGTGCTCCCGCGGAACTGGAGAAGATGGGCGCGGTGTCGCTGGTGGTGGGTAATACCTCCAAGTACGACCTGGCGATGTCGGCCCACACCGCGTTACAGGACACGGCTCCGCAGGCTGTCTCTGTTGGCCAGACACGAACCGGGGCAGCGGGCCGGACCCGAGCCATGGTGAAGATACAGGAGGGATGCGACCAGGTCTGCGCGTATTGCATCGTCCCCAAGGTGCGGGGGAGGGAACGCAGTATCCCCCCCGAGAACATTATAGAAGAGATCAACCGCCATGCCGCCGACGGATACCGGGAGGTTGCGCTCACGGGCACCCAGTTGGGCAGCTACGGGTTCGACATGCCGGGGCTGAACCTTGTGCGGTTGTTGCAGCGGCTGTTGGTGGAGACCGGCATCGAGCGTCTGAGGGTTTCCTCGCTACAGGCCCACGAGATTACGGAGGACCTGTTGGATCTCTGGAGGGACTCGCGCCTGATGCGGCACTTTCACATCCCTCTGCAGAGTGGCAGCGACCCAATCCTACGCCGGATGCGGCGTAAATACGATACTGCCCGGTTCAAAGCCTCAGTGGCGTTGGTGCGCTCAAAATATCCGGACGCAGGCATAACGACGGACTTGATCGTTGGATTCCCTGGCGAGACAGCCGGGTTTTTCGCTGAGAGCCGTGATCTGTGCAAGGAAATGGCATTTGCCGATATTCACGTGTTTCCGTATTCCCCCAGACCGGGAACCTCCGCGTTTCTTTTTGACGAGCAGGTAGCTGAGCCGGAAAAGCGCGAACGCATGGGTGAAATGCTGGCCATGACGGCGGAATCGCACAGGCGTTTCAGGGTATCCCAACTGGGTAAAGAGCGTTCGGTCCTCTGGGAGCATTCCTCCAAGGCTGGACAGTGGACGGGGCTCACCGACAATTACATCAGGGTGCGTACCTTGAGCAGTGCGGACCTTGGGAACCAGATTACGACTGCCATGATGAAGGGGCTGGAGGCTGAGTGGGTGGTGGCAGAGGCAATCGTCTGAAGCAGTTGTTCCGGCCAAGTGGCCGGGCCGATGTTGCGGAAACAGCCGCCGCCCTGTCTCAGGTCCAGACAGGGCGGCTCTTTTGGCTCTCTATATTGGGCGCGGAGGAGATTCCTAGAGACCTCCGTCCCGAAGGTATCCCATTCCGCCGCGACGCTCGAGGTAGCCGGAGCGGATCTCGTGGCCGTGGGAGAACACCAGCAGCCAACCCTCGCGCTCAGCCCGGAAGAGGAGTTCCTTTTTCTGCTCCAGGGTCACCTCCGGCGAGTTGTCGAAGGCGGAAATAGCGACGAGGTTGAGATGATGGGGCGTGGGTACGATGTCCCCAAGGAAGACGACCCGCTCCCCGCCATGGTTAAACATCACCATCTGGTGGCCCCGCGCGTGACCGTCGGTTACGATCACGTTCAGGCCGGGCAAAATTTCCTTGTCACCGTCCAGAAGTTCGAGCTGGCCACGCTCATCGATGGGCAGAAAATTGTCCGTGCGGTGGGAATTGTTGGCCCGCTCGTTGGGGTTGCAGGCCTCGAGCCAGCACTGTTGCTGAACGTAATACTTGGCCTTGGAAAAGGTAGGCACCACATTTCCCGCGCGGTCGAGCCTGGTGCACCCGCCCGAATGATCGAAATGAAGATGAGTAAGGATTACTGCGTTGATGTCCTTGGGAGCCAGGCCGACGGATTTCAGACCGCGTAGCAGCCTGCTGGGAACCAGGCCCAGATTTTCCTTGTCGGCGTGTAAGTCCTTGGATCCGACCCCGGTGTCGATGAGCACGTTCTGACCGGCCGAATGTAGCAACAGGCAATTGAGGCCCAGAGTCATCCGGTTTTTCCTGTCGGTTACCACGCTGTTTTCCCAGGCTACCTTGGGTACTGGGCCGAACATCGACCCGCCGTCGATTTTCATCATTCCGTCGCTGATTATTTTCACGTCTGTAGACATTTCAAACTACCCCAAACCCTTATCTACCTTGGTTGTCAAGGTTGTCGTTGCTGACCCGCCAAGGCTGAAAGAGCAGTGTTGTGGGAATGTCAGGGAGAGGACTGCTTTTCTGATAGAGAAGCAGGATTGGGGAATTAAAGAAATACTGCATCACTGGTAAGTAGGCCTGCACTCCCGTAAACTGCGTAGCCCCGCGGAAAAACATGTAACGCCGGGATTTACCCGGTTTGTCATCCGGATTTTACCCGGTTGCTTGTTCTGTCAGATCAAACCTCCTACCCGATGGTGTATGACTGTTCGGAAATCGCACCGCAACTTTCGGTGCCTGCCGGGAGGGGAGGCGCATATTTGCAGAGGCCGCCCCGTCCCAGGATCTTTCAACTATGTGATCGCAAAGCCGGGTTTCGTGACCTTGCATGCTTCACTTTTTCCGGCAATAAATTTCAGCGAATACATGGTTTGTTTCTAAAAATTAAATCAAATTGAAGCAACTGTCAACTTACTATGTCTAGAAGGCTGAAATGCCGTACCGCGCAAGGCCGCAATGCTTTCGTCGGTGCTATACTACCGGCGTCCGTACAATAACAATGTCCTCTTGGCCATAGGTGACATAAGTTGGGATGGCTTACTGAGGCAGATCGGCTCTCGGACTAAGGAGCGTGCGATGACGCAAACAAGTGCGATACGGCGTGGTCAGGCGAACGAAGAAATTGCGCTAATGGCCCACTTGATGCGCAGGGCAGGATTCGGCGCCACCTACGGTGAACTGGAGAGTTGCGTTGAAGAGGGTTACGAACGCACGGTGGAGCGGCTCCTCCATCCTGAGCAAGCGCCTGAATGGGATGACGCGCTATTTCGCCGGTATCACGTAGACCAGAACAGCCTGATGCTTTTTGAGAGTGCCCAGTCAAACTGGCTCTACCGGATGATCAACTCCAAGAGGCCGCTGGAGGAGAAAGTGGCGCTTTTCTGGCACGGGCTGTTTGCCACGGCCTACGGAAAGCTCAACCACGCCAAAGCCGTGGTCAACCAGACCAACACCTTCCGCCGCCATGGGCTGGGCACCTTCCGGAACCTGCTGTCGGAGCTCTCCCGCGACCCGGCCATGATTTTTTGGCTCGACAACAAGGACAACCACAAGGACGCGCCCAATGAAAACTACGGGCGCGAGTTGCTGGAGCTGTTTTCCATGGGCATCGGCACTTACTCGGAGGCCGACGTGAAGGCGGCAGCCCGGGCTTTCACCGGGTGGACCATTGCCAACCAGGATTACATGAGCGTGCGCGCCTCCCGCGACTCCATATGGCCACACGGACGACTGGATTGGCAGTTCCAGTACCGTCCTGAGGACCACGACGACAGTCCGAAGACTTTCCTCAATCAGACAGGGCGGTTCAACGGAGAGGACGTGCTGGACATCATCTGCGGCCACCCGGCCAGCAGTTGGTTCCTGGCGGGTAAGCTGTATGCCTTCTTCGTGTCCGATCAACCCAACGAGGCAGCCACGCAGATCATCGCCGAGGACCTTCGCCGCACCGGTGGGGATGTCCGCTCTGCGCTCAAGACGATATTCACTTCAGAGTTCTTCCAATCAGAGGAAATCCGGTATGCCAAGGTCAAGAGCCCGGCTGAGATAGTGGCCGGTGTTGCCCACCTGGCCGGCGCGTTCAGCACCCCGCATTGGAACATCGTGAATCTTGCTCTTGATTCCAACTTCATGGGGCAGGAGATTCTCAACCCGCCCACAGTGGAGGGCTGGCACACCGGCACCGAGTGGGTGGACACAGGCACCCTGATGGAGCGAGTGAATTCTGCGGCTCAAATAATGGGTGATCCCGCCCAGCCCGGCGTGCAGGCCATCATCAGCCGCCTGAGGGACGAGGGACCCGAATACTCTCCGGAGGACTTGGTAGAGGCTTGCCTCTCCCTGGCGGGAGCCCTTGACGTGGCGGAGCCCACCCGCCGTGAACTGGTCGCCTTCGTGTCTGAGGAGGGCGCAATCAGTCTGTGGCCGCGTTTCTCTGCTGATTGCGCCGAACAGCGGGTAGCAGACCTGTTGCAGCTCATCGTCTCGACACGGGAATACCAGATGGCCTGAGGTTGTGGCCTTCCAAATAATGCAGTCGCCGAAAGGATGATTTCCTGAAATGACCACCACAGCCGCCCTCCGTTACAGCCACACCGTTGGTTCGCTGTCCAACCAGGGTCGGGGATTCCAGAATCCGGTGGATGTGGCTCTTGACTCTCAGGGCGTAATGTATGTCCTCAACCGGGCTGGGCCTGAGCTACCTATTCGTTTGCCTTATAAGCGTGTGTCCATGTGTACCGTGGACGAGGAATTCTTGGGGGAGTTCAGCACGGGCGGCACCGCTCCCGGTGAGCTTTGGTGGCCCAGTTCTCTTGCCTTCGACAGCAACGACCGACTGTACGTCGTGGACGAGGCCCTTAACCGAGTTACGGTCTTCTCCACCACCGGTGATGTGCTGAGCTTTTGGGGCGAGTCCGGCTCCGGGGCAGGGCAATTGGACCACCCCTCCTACATTGCCTGCGACGCAGATGACAATCTGCTGATTGCCGATAGCGGCAATAATAGGTTACAGAAGTTCGCTGTCGACGGGCAGTTCCAGCAGTCTTGGGGAGAGTTCGGATCGGGACAGGGGCGTTTCAATGCTCCCTGGGGTGTTGCCTTGGACCGGGAAGGCAATGTCTACGTTTCAGACTGGGGCAATGACCGGATTCAGAAATTTACGCCAGCTTGGGAGTTCTTGGCCGAGTTTCCTTCTCCGGGAGACACAGCGCCGGAAAGCGATCGAATCAGCCGCCCGGCGGGGCTCACCGTTGACCCGGACGGCAATATTTACGTTGCTGACTGGGGCAACGAGCGAGTACGGGTGTTGTCAGCCACCGGCGAATTGATGGCCACACTGCGGGGCGAGTCGCAGACGCCTACGTGGGCAGATGAGTATTTCCAGGCGAATCCTGAGGAGGGCGCCCTAAGGCTTGGGGCTGATCTCTCTCCGGAGGTTGACCCGCCGGAACGCCGGGACCGTGAGGAATCCGCCAATGTGGAAAAACTGCTGTGGGGACCCACGGCTGTTAAACTGGACGGTCACGGCAACTTGCTGGTGGTGGACAGCTGCCGCCACCGGATTCAAGTCTACCGCTGGGACGGCCAGTAAGGATCGGAATGGCTCACGACGGTCAGGCAGTAACGCAAGCGGACGCGGGACCGCCACGGCGTAAGACCACCTACTACGGCTGGTACGTGGTGGTTTCCGCTATGTTCATAGCTGCGGTAACCACCGGGGCCCGCAATGGGTTCGGTGTTTTCGTGCTCCCGATGAGCGAGGAGTTTGAGTGGAACCGCACCACCATCTCCATTGCCGCCGGGATAGGCTGGTTGATGAACGGAGTCACTCAGCCATTTCTCGGGCACCTGTTCGACAAATTCGACTCCCGCAAGGTCGTCCTGATCAGCCTGTTGATTGCGGGGCTCGCAACCGCGGGATTGAGCCTGACCTTCCACTACCTGTTCTTGATATTCCTGTTCAGCTTTGTACTGTCCACGGCCATGAGCGGGGCGTCCATCGGCACCCTTGGGCCGCTGTTGGCCCGCTGGTTCATGAAGCGCCGGACCTTCGTCCTGGGTCTGGTGGCTTCCGGGACGTCCATTGGCGGCTTGATATTGATTCCCTTCAGCGCTTACCTGGTTGAACTGTTCAGTTGGAGGGCGTCGTGGATTGCCCTGGGCATGATCGTGACTTTTCTGGCCCTGCCGTTGGGCTTCATGTTCATTCGCAACAGCCCGGCGCAAATGGGTCTTCAACCCGACGGCGACCCGGATCCTACGATAAGCGGAGGGAGCGCTCCGCCCGAGCGGCAACGGGGACAGTTCGAGGTTGACCAGTGGTATAAATCCTTCAAGTCTCCGCCCATCTGGAACCTATCCGCAGCGTACACGGTCTGTGGTATCACTGTAGGTCTTATATCCATCCACTTTGTGCCCTACGCCCAGGAACAGGTAGGAGTTTCCCTAAGGACGGCTGGTCTGATTTTTGGCATCCTGACTGGACTGAACGTAATCGGCGCCATCGGTGGCGGCTGGCTCGCGGACCGATTTGGCCGCAAAAACGTGCTGGGAACGGTCTACTCCGTGCGATGCCTTGCATACCTGGTGCTGATCGGCGGGCTAATTGCGGTGGAACGTTCCATTACCCTGCCCTTAATAGGTTCCCCTGGTGTGCCGAGCCTGTGGTTATTCGCGATCCTGGCTGGCTTCTCATGGATAGCCAGTGTGCCCATTACTACTTCTCTGACTGCCGAGGTGTACGGCTTGCGTGCGCTGGCGACAATCTCGGGCATCTCCTTCCTTTGCCACCAGGTTGGGGCATTCGTAAGCATTATCGTGGGTGGAGTGCTGTACGACCTCACCGGCTCCTACCTGTTGCCTTTCTCCTTGGCAGCCGCCTCCCTGGTACCGGCGGCCATCGCGGCGTACACCATCAACGAGAAGAAATATTCAGTGCGATACCAAACCGCGCCGGCAGGGACTGCGGCTGATTAATCGCGGAGGCTCTGCACGGTTGTGCAAAGGAATGGGGAGGGCTTCAACCCTCCCCTTTTGTTTTGCCGTAATTCGGGCTGGGCTTATGCTCTGCGCTGGCGTGCCCACGAGTTGCGGAGGGCAACCGTGCGGTTGAACACTGGCGATCCGGTGCGGGAATCCAGGTCGACGCAGAAGTAGCCCTGTCGCAGGAACTGGAAGCGGTCGCCCGGATTGGCGTCAGCCAGCGATGGCTCCACTTTGGCAGTGATCACTTGCAGGGAATCGGGGTTAATGTTGTCGGTGAACTCGCCGCCCTCGGGCTGGTCACCGGGGTCCTCCTGGAGGAACAAGTGGTCGTAGATACGGACTTCGGCGTCTACGCAATGATCCGCTGACACCCAGTGCGACGTGCCGCGCACCTTGCGCCCGTCGGACGATGTGCCACCGCGAGTCAGCGGGTCGTAGGTGCAGTGGATCTCCATGATCTCACCGGTGGCTTCGTCCTTGGTTACACCGGTGCAATTTACATAATAGGCGTCCTTGAGACGCACCTCACGACCGGGGGACAGGCGGTAGAAGCCCCGTGGCGGGTCTTCGGAGAAGTCATCTCTCTCGATAAAAAGCGTCCGTGAGAAAGGCAGTGAGCGGTGGCCGGCACTGGCGTCTTCGGGGTTGTTGTCCGACTCGACGAACTCCACCTGGCCCTCCGGGTAGTTCTCAATGACCAGCTTTACCGGGTCCAGAACTCCCATCACGCGGGTCGCGCGGCGGTTCAGGTCCTCCCGGATCGAATGTTCCAGCAAGGCGATGTCGGTCCAGGTGTCCCGCTTGGCGACGCTGATGCGCTCGCAGAAATCCCTGATGGCCTCGGGGGTGTAACCCCGCCGTCGCAGACCGGACAGCGTGGGCATTCGGGGGTCGTCCCAGCCGTTGACATATCCGCCCGTCACCAACTGAATCAGCCGCCGCTTGCTCAGGACGGTGTAGGTCAGGTTGAGGCGGGCAAACTCAATCTGCTGCGGATGGTAGATATCGAGCTCGTCCAGGAACCAGTCGTACAGGGCGCGGTGTCCCTCGAACTCCAGCGTGCATATCGAATGCGTAACGCCCTCGATGGAGTCCGATTGGCCGTGGGCGAAGTCGTACATCGGGTATATGACCCAGTCGTCGCCGGTGCGATGGTGAGAGGCCTTCAGGATGCGGTAGAGCACTGGGTCGCGGAGGTTGAGGTTGGGGGATGCCATGTCGATCTTGGCCCGGAGGACCCGGCTTCCCTCCTCGAACTCGCCGGCCCGCATCTGCTGGAACAGTTCCAGGTTCTGCCCGACGGAGCGTTCACGGTAGGGACTCTCGCGGCCCGGCTCGGTCAGGGTGCCCCGGTACTCCCGGATTTCGTCGAATGTGAGATCGTCGACGTAGGCCCGCCCTTTCCTGATGAGGTCAACTGCCATTTCGTACAGGTTCTCGAAGTAGTCCGAGGCGTAGAACAGGTTGTCGCCCCAGTCCCATCCCAGCCAGCGCACGTCCTGCAGTATGGAGTTGACGTATTCCACATCTTCGCGCGTCGGGTTGGTGTCGTCAAAACGCATATTGCAGTGCCCGCCGTGCTCGGCGGCGAGGCCGAAGTTGAGGCAGGCCGACTTGGCGTGACCGATGTGCAGGTAGCCGTTGGGTTCGGGTGGAAAACGGGTAATCACCTTGCCGCCGAACTTGCCGGTCTGGTTGTCCTCGGCGACGATGGTGCGGATAAAGTCGGATCCCGTGGTGGTCTCAGTTTCTGCCATTTGTGTCATTCTTGGTCTTCCGAAGTTATATGTGTGGAATAAAGCATTGTGATGGGTCCCGGACAGCTGAGAGGCAATGTCGAAGGCCCTGCCGCCTAGCGCAGCTTTCGGACTGCGTGGCCTAGGCGGGCCAGGACGCGGTCGCGTCCCATTACCTCCATGGTCTCAAATAAAGGAGGCGATACGTTCCGGCCGGTGGCGGCGGTGCGCAGCAGGCCGAAGAACTGTCTGCGGGACAGGGACAGGCTCTCGCCCACCTCGCCCATTAATGATTCCAGCTTTTCGTGGCCAAAATCGCTCTCTGAGGTGCTGGCGCTCAACGCAGCTAGAGCCGCCTGCAGTGCCGTTTGGGTGACTGCGGAGTCCATCCCCTTCTGCACCAGCGTGGTCCCGTCATATTCAGCCGCGAGCTCACCGAAGAAGTAGGCAGTCATTTCGTCGGACTCGTCCAGGCGCTTGAGGCGCTCCTGGACCAGCGGGGCGATGTCTGACAGGTAGTGCTGTTCATCGGCGTTCAACTGGCGGGGGATGTACCGCGCCATTCGCCCCGCAAGGTCATTGGTCTGGAGGTCGCGGATGTAGACGCCGTTCATCCAGAGGAGCTTGTCTTGGTCAAAGATGGCCGCCGACTTGGTGATACGGTCCAGCGTGAAGTTGTCGATGATGTCCTGTAGGGATACCACCTCTGTGCTGCCGTCGAGGGACCAACCAAGCAGGACCATAAAGTTGAGCAAAGCCTCAGGCAGGTAGCCCTGCTCCTCGTATTCTCCGATGGCGGTGGCGCCGTGCCGCTTCGAGAGCTTGGCCCGGTCCGTGCCGGTGATCATCGGCAGGTGGGCAAACTCTGGCGGCTCGTAACCGAAAGCCTTGTACAGTTGCAGATGCCTGGGCGTACTGGGCAGCCATTCTTCCGCTCGCATTACGTGGCTGATTTCCATCAGATGGTCGTCGGCCACCACTGCCAGGTGGTAGGTGGGGAAGCCGTCGGACTTCAGGATGACAAAGTCTTCCTGAAGTCCGTTGCGCCATTCCACGTCGCCTCGAATCAGGTCGTGTACCCGCGTCAGGCCGGTCTCAGGCATGGCGAAACGGATGACCCGCTCGTCGTTGTCCACGGGCTCGCCGACGGCGCCGGCCTTCCCCTTGTTTCGGCACCGGCAACCTTCGCCGGCATAGGACCCTGACTGCCGGTTTGACCGGCGCAGACGCTCCAGTTCCTCTCGGCTGCAGTAGCAGTAGTAAGCGTTGCCCTGGTCGAACAACTGCTCCGAAAGACGCTGGTAGATCTCCAGCCGGTTGGACTGCTCGTAGGGGGCGTGTGGTCCCTCGACCTCTGGCCCCTCGTCCCAGTCAATGTTGAGCCAGCGCAGCCCTTCGAGGATGGCCTCAATGGCGCCGTCCACAAAGCGACTCTGGTCGGTGTCCTCAATCCTGACGATGAACTTCCCGCCGTGGTGGCGGGCGAAGAGCCAGTTGAAAAGGGCAGTGCGGATGTTGCCGATGTGGGGTTGCCCCGTGGGGCTGGGGGCGTATCTGACACGTACTTCGGCTGACAAGCCTGCAACTCCCTGTCGATGGAACTGCAGCCATTGTATCACGACCATGGATAGAGCTTGAATGCTGTTTGTACCTTAAGGGTTACATAATTGTGCGCCGGCCAGCCTCTTGCTACGTCGTCCCGCTGGTCCTCAGGGCAATGGAGGCAGAACTGAGTCAGTTTTGCCGCTGTTCGTCAGTGCCCTGAAAACAGTCTATTTTCATGGCTGTGGCTGGTTGGGGTTTCCAGCATTCCAAGACGCGATAGCCTTCAGGGATATCCCATTTGGAATTCCGGCGACTTTGTCGAGCAGGGACTTGCGAGTTTCTGCGTTAAATGCAGGCCAACTGGGGGCCAGGATATCCGGAATCGCTTAGAGTGGCTGGAGTCCAGGGTGGAAAACCAGGGGAGACTTGCCGCTAACGCGGCCTGCGGCCTGGAAATTTTCTAAGAGCCTGTTTACAATCTCTTCAGGATTAGCACCGTGAAGGCGAGGACCACCATTTGCAGACTGGTATTGAGCTTTCCCTCGCAGTTCTTCCATAGTCGGCGACACTTCTCCAGCCAGGCGAAGGACCGCTCCACCACCCAGCGTTTCGGCAGCACCACGAAAGTGTGCAGTTCATTGCGTTTCACCACTTCTACCGAGGCTTCCAGCAGGTTCTGCACCGTCGCGGCGAAGGGCTTCCCGGTGTAGCCCCCGTCGGCCATCACATTCTGCACCCGGCTCAGGTCGGCCCGGCTTTGTTCAAACATCGCCAAAGCCCCGGCCCGGTCGGTAACGTCGGCGGTGGTCACATGAATCGCATGAGGCAACCCCTGGCTGTCCACCGCGACGTGGCGCTTGATCCCGGACACCTTCTTGCCCGCGTCATAGCCTTTGTTACCGGCGCTGTCGGTGTTCTTGACGCTCTGGGAGTCCACGATGCAGAAGCTGGTCTGCTCGCTCCGTCCATTGCTTTGTCGGGCCGCGCCAACCGATTTTTTTTAAGACCTGCTCCAGAATGGACTCTTCCTGCGGGCCGGGCCGCTCACTCCATTGCCGGAAATACTTGTAGCAGGTGCGCCAGTCCGGGAAGTCCGCCGGGAGCATCCGCCACTGGCAACCGCTCTTCAGCAAGTAGAGCACGCCGCAGAAAACGTCGTACAGGTCCACGGTGCGGGGCTTGGTCCGTCGGCGGGCCGATTCCAGCATGGGAAGAATCCGGGCGAATCGCTCCCGGCTGATGTCGCTGGGATAGGAATGAGACATGATTACCCTGCCTTGGTAATAGTCTCAACTTAACATATCCCAGAGATCGTAGACAGGCTCTAAGAGAGTGATTGGCAAAGGCCCTTTGCCAACAAACAAGAGGCCAGGACAGTATCCGGGATTCTTGCGAAAGCGGGGGAATGCCCTCAGCCTAACCCCCTCCCCGAGGGAGAGGGAATTCGTCACACCCCCTCTAATGCGATAGCGCTTCGCGAGATGACAAGGGCCATTGCATTTGGCCCGAGAGGTTCCTTGGCGGGACGGTGTACGGGCAAGTGTCAAGCCGGGATGGTCGCGGACAGTTGCGGCTATGCCGAATGTCAGTTGGCGTGGGAGAAACGGGACGGTAAACGTCCCATGCCGTTCCATAATTTCCCATTTTGTCCCATTTTTACCCCTGCTCAGATAGGAATCAGCCGGTCCGGGATGGATATTCTGTTTTCAGCCCCATTTCGTCCCATCAGGTTTGCCGGTGCCGCCGTTAGCGATGGACAAGGTTGGCGAACATATATTCTGTAACGTCATTTAACTATAGTAAGTGGAGGTTACGAGGTTTGGCAAGGGCCAATTGTCAGCAACCAATCCAAGACGCGATTGCCCTGGATAGCCTTGGCCATCCCTTGGTTAGGTCAGCCTTCGTGGTATGCTATGCCAAAATTTGCTTGGAGGAATCCCGACCATGACCGCCAGCCCCAACGTCAGAATCGAGAGCGACTCCATGGGCCAGATGGAAGTGCCCGCCGATGCCCTTTACGGCGCATCGACCATGCGCGCCGTCCTGAACTTCCCTATCAGCGGATTGCGTTTTCCACGCACCTTCATCCGCGCTCTGGGCCTGATCAAGCAGTCGGCGGCCCGCAGCAACATGGCCCTGGGGCTGCTGGACGAACAGATCGGCAATGCAATTGTCGCGGCCGCGCAGGAAGTCATAGACGGGCAGCTGGACCGCCACTTCGTTTTGGACATTTTCCAGACAGGTTCCGGCACCTCCACCAACACCAATGCCAACGAGGTAATTGCCAACCGCGCCAGCCAGCTTCTGGGCGGCGACCTGGGGTCGCGGCTGGTCCATCCCAACGACCACGTCAATATGGGGCAGTCGTCCAACGACGTCATTCCCACTTCGATCCATCTGGCCGCCCTGCTGGCGATCCGGGAAGACCTGATACCCGGACTGGAGAACCTGGCTACGGAACTGGAAAAGAAGTCGGAGGAGTTCTGGCCGATCATCAAGACCGGCCGCACCCACCTGCAGGACGCCACCCCGGTGCGCCTGGGCCAGGAGTTCCTGGGCTATGCCGGGCAGGCCCGCTACAGCATCCAGCGCATGCAGCGGGCTCAAGAGGCCTTGGCCGAGGTGGCCCTGGGAGGCACGGCAGTGGGAACCGGGATCAACACCCATCCTGAATTCTCTGCCAGAACCTGCGCCTTCGCGTCCGAGGCCGCAGGCGTCGGGATTCGCGAGACTGGCAACCATTTTCAGGCGCAGTCGTCGCTGGACGCCATGGTCGAGGCCAGCGGCGAACTGAAGACCGTGGCCATCAGCCTGCACAAGATTGCCAACGACATACGCTTCATCGCCTCTGGGCCGCGCGCGGGTTTGGGCGAGATCAGCCTGCCGGAGGTTCAGCCGGGCAGCTCGATTATGCCGGGCAAGATCAATCCGGTTATCGCCGAGTCCGTGGTGCAGGTTGTGGCCCAGGTGGTGGGCAACGACGCTACGGTGACGCTGGCGGGCCAGGGAGGCTACTTCGAGCTTAACACCATGATGCCGGTGGCGGCCCACAATCTCCTCGAGTCGATATCCCTGCTGGCGGCCTCGGCCAACAACTTTGCCGACCAGTGCGTCGAGGGCATCGAGGCCACGGCCGTCGGGCCCGCCATGGTGGAAAAAGGCCTGATGCTGGGAACGGCCCTCGCCCCGGCCATCGGATACGACGCGGCGGCCGCCATCGCCAAGGAAGCGGCTGCCCGTGGTTCCACCATCCGTGAAATGGCGAAGGAAAAGACCGAGCTGACCGACGAGGAGCTGGATACCCTGCTCAACCCCGAGGGCATGACCGAGCCGGGCGTCAGCGTTGGTGGCGGTGGAGGCTAGGCAATACCCGCGGGCATATGAACACCATGAAAGGGCAGGGGCTACCTGAATGGTAGCCCCTGCCCTTTCCTAGTCCATCCCTTTCCTGGTGCGACCAACGTCCCGCTTGCGGGCCGAGTGTCCTCGGATTATTGCTAGTCCCAGAGCGGCAGATTCTGAGCGACGGCAGCCTGCAGGCAGTTGGGACATCGCTGGTCGGCAGTGTGCCCGAGGGAAGAGTACAGGTTCTCCCCCCGCAGGCCGCAGAGGAAGTCGGGATTGATCTCCTCGATGCCCACCTGCAGCAGGTAGTGGACCTTTCCTGTCTTGGCCTCGAAGGCCCACCACCAGGGCGTCTGGTCTGCCGCCATTCCGTTCAGGAAGGACTTGAAGTCGTCCTCCCAGCCGTCGCCTGGCAACTCAACCAGCCAGCGGCCCGTTGACGAATCGGGGTCCCGCTCGGCTTGGAGGTTGCCCCTGCGGATGTACTCGCGAATCTCCCGCTGCGATACGTTGAGGCGGCGGGAAGCCTCTTGAATCGTGACTTTCTCCATAGCAGTCTCCGTAGAAGTTCTAACGCAGAAAGCGCCGCATTATGTTAGACGACGATCGCCGGGTCCTCAATGGTGTCGGCCAAGGAACCGCCCGGCGGCACCATCGGGTAAACGTTGGCAGCCTGGTCAACCACGAACTCGATGAGGAACGGCCCGTCGTAGGCTTTAGCCTGTTGCAGGGCGGCCAGCACGTCCTCCTGCTCCGACACCCTTGCCGCTCCAACTCCATATGCCTCGGCGAGCTTGATGTAATCCGGTCCGGGCACTGGCACAGCCTTAAGGTGGTTGTCGAAGTACATCTCCTGCCACTGCCGGACCATACCCAGGTGCCCGTTGTTGATCAGGGCAATCTTGACCGGCAAATTTTCCTGGACGGCGGTAATGAGTTCTTGGAGTGTCATCTGGAATCCGCCGTCGCCCGCTATGCTCCAGACGGTGGTGCCGGGCCTGCCGGCCTGGATTCCCAGTGCCGCCGGTACTTCGAAGCCCATGGCTCCCTGTCCGCCGGAAGATACAAACGTGTTGGCCTGGTTGAATCCGAGGAACTGTGCGGCCCACATCTGGTGCTGTCCGACGCCGGTTACAACGGTAGCGCCTGGGTCGTCCTGCAGCAGGTTATTCAGCGTGGACAGCACATGCTGGGCCTGGAGGGTGTTGGAAGGCGGCACGGCAAGGGAAGGGTGTTCCTGACGCATCCGGCTGATGTGCCCCATCCAGTCTGGCCGTGGGTTGTAGGATACCAGTGGCGTGAGGCCGTTAAGCACCGCCTTCGCGTCGCCGGGGAGCGCCACCTCCACCGGCACGTTGCGTCCGATCTGGGTGGGCTCGATGTCAACGTGGATAACGCGTGCATGGGGCGCGAAGGAAGCGACTCGGCCGGTAACCCGGTCATCGAATCGCATGCCGACGCCGACGATCAGGTCGGCCTCGTCGACGGCGATGTTGGCCCAGTACATGCCGTGCATTCCTAGCATTCCCATGCTAAGGGGGTGGGCGCTGGGGAAGCTGCTCAGTCCCAGAAGTGTGGTGATCACCGGGATGCCCGTGGCCTCGGCCAGGGCCTGCAACTGCGCGGTGCCGCCGGACGATAGCACGCCGTGGCCGGCGATGATCAGCGGGCGTTCCGCCTCGTTGATCAGGCGGGCGGCCGCATGGAGTTGCCCTTTCGTTTCCTCACTGAGCTCCGGCATCTGGAGCGGAGTGACCTCCGGGAAGTCCGGCTCGACCATCTCCAGCTGCACGTCGCGGGGAATGTCGATGAGCACAGGGCCAGGGCGGCCCTCCTGGGCGATGACAAAGGCCTCACGGATCGTCGGTGCCAGATCGCTGGCCGACATGACCATGAAACTCTTCTTGGTGCATGTGGCCGTGATGGAGCAGATGTCGCACTCTTGGAACGCTTCGGAGCCGAGGGCGGTTCGCGCCACCTGACCGGTGATGGCAATGAGGGGTACCGAGTCGGCCTTCGCGCCCATGATGCCGGTTACCAAGTTGGTGGCACCGGGCCCTGAGGTGGCCACGCAAACACCCACCTTGCCGCTCACCCGCGAGTATCCGTCGGCAGCGTGGGCTGCGGCCTGCTCGTGGCGCACCAGGATGTGCCGTAGCTGGGGGTAGCCCCAGAGGGCGTCGTAGAAGGGAAGGATCGCCCCGCCGGGATGCCCGAAGAGAACTTCGACGCCCTCCCGGATGAGGCTCTGGCAGATGATTTCCGCGCCCTTGACTTTTTCTTTGACCACCAAAGCAGCGCCTCCACCTGATCGTATGCACTCTGGCCGCGCCGGCCGCCTGACCTTCCCTGCCAGAGAAGGGTGCGAGGAGAGCCGCAAACCGGCAATAAAAAAGGCCCGTCCCCACATAGGGACGGGACTTCAAAATTCCCGCGGTACCACCCTATTTGCCCCGATGTTGTCGGGGCCTCTCTTGCAGGCACTATCATGCCTCGTCGTTGCTAACGGGCGACGGACCCCGGCCTTGCCTAATTGTCCTCTTAATGATCGAGGCTTTTCAGCTGGCGGCTCCGGAGGGATCTTCGCTCAGGTTCAATGCGCCTGCTTCCACCGTACCAGGCTCGCTATGCTTGAATTCCTGTGCTACTCGTCTCCATCTCAGCCTTTCAAAGAAGCTAGCATACTCATTTCACACTGTCAACAACCCTTTCTGAAATCGATGCTGGCCGGGCAAGCCGGTCAGGTAGGGCGTATGCTAGTATGGATGAAGAGAGTATCGCGTAGTCACTGGAAATGAACGGCGACAAAGAGAAGAATCAGCATCAGGATGTTCATACATCCAGCGGCCCAGGCACTTCTTCCGATTCTGGGACCGAACGCCGTCCAGGCACCGTCGTGATCATCACGCCACCACCTCCCTCCGCTCCCTCCGAGTTCCTGGACGCCCAGTGGACCGTCAGACCGCCGGCTCTCGGCTCCGACGGTAAGACCGGTCCTTCGCTGGCTCCACCACCTCCCTCCGCCCCATGGGAGTTTCTTGCGTCCCAGTGGATGGATGGCTCAACCCCAGAGCGCAGGCCGGACGACACTGACCCGGCGATTTTCGAGTCAGCCTTTGTTGTTGGCATTCAAAGCGCAGCGCAGTTGGAACGTTCTGATGATGAACCCGACACCGCCCCGAAGGTAGTTGAGAAGGGAGAGCAGGAGGGCGTTGAAGCACCTCCAGCGCGGATACGGGGTGTCCCACTGGCCGCCGGGGAGGAGACCGCCAGGGTCTTCTTGCCCAACGAGGGCCTGGTCGACAGTGTGCCGCAAACTGGGCAGGTGCTCATATTAACCAACCAGAGGTTGATCGCTTTCAGGGGGGTGGAAGGTTACCGAGATACCCACATGGCGATGACGTCGGAAATAGCACAGTGTTCAGTACGCACCGGGCAGAGAAACTGGAGCGCCATCATGCAGGGCCTGATGGTAGTGGTGGGTGGAGCATTTCTCTACCTGATCGTGGGCTACTGGCTGGCTGGACGGATCAGCGGACCCAATGTTCCGGTGCTCAACATTGACGTCGCTCCGTTGGTCGCGCTGGTTATTGTCCTGGCAGGCGTTTTCATATTGGTCTCGAACTTCTTCACCCGGCCCGCCGGAGCGGTGATCTTCCACGGCGAAGGTATGGAAATCGCCTTCCCGTTCCGCAGTTCTCTGGACGTGCGGGAGGTCTACGATCTGGTGGATTTGGCACATTCCTCGAGGAGGCGGGCCCTCTCGGAAAGGGAGTGAGGCGACTCACTCGAATAGGGATCTATCGGTGAAAGCTGACTGTCGCGAGGAGGTCCCAGGTCTGCAAGGACTGCGCAACGCATGCAGACAAGCCCCGCGCACCTATTCGGACTACGGTCGCCCCGGCATATCAGCCCAGAGGTAAGCCTGGGTCCACGTCCAAATCCATTGGCCACTGTTCTCCGCGCTGGTGCTGATAGTAGGCGCAGGCCGCGATCATGGCACCGTTGTCGGTGCACAGCACCGGCGGAGGGATGATTACCGGCAAGGGAGAACGCCGGATTATCTCCTCCCTGAGACGGGCGTTGGCGGTAACTCCTCCGCCCAGGACAAGTCCCTTGACGCGGTATTTCCTGGCCATATCCACCAGCTTGGTCGAGACCACGTCCACCACCGACTCCTGGAAAGCCGCGGCCAGCTCGCGGACCACTCCTGCTGTCGCTGCATCATCAGGCGGGTCATCGGAATCTGCGAGGTATACGCCACGGTCCTGGGCCATGTGCAGCAGGGCCGTTTTCAGGCCGCTGAAGCTGAAGTCGTGAGTGTTCCTCATCCAGGCGCGGGGCAGCGTAACGTCGCCGGCGGCGCCCTGGGATACCCGCTGGATCTCCGGCCCGCCGGGGAACCCCAGGCCGAGGATGCGGGCGGCCTTGTCGAAGGCCTCACCGGCCGCGTCGTCGCGGGTGCGGCCTATCAGACGGTAATCGCCATGCCCTTCCATGAGCAGCAGGTCCGTGTGCCCGCCGGAGGCCACGAGGCAAGCAAGCGGAAACCCCGGGTCTACAGCAGGGTTTGACGGTGTCAACCAGGCAGCGTAGATGTGGGCTTCCAGGTGATTTACCCCGATAAGGGGTCGGTCCAGCGTGTAGGCAATCGCCTTTGCCGCGTTCAAACCGGTGATGAGCGATCCGGCAAGCCCGGGGCCGTAGGTAACGGCCACGACGTCGATATCCTCGAGGGCCAGGCCGCACGCCGCCACCGACTGTTCCAGCACCGGTGTCAGGTCGCGTACATGTTGCCTGGAGGCCACCTCCGGCACGACGCCACCGTACTGGGAATGCAAATTGGCCTGGGAGGAAATGATGTTTGAACGCAATAGCCTCCCATCTTCCACCACTCCAGCCGCAGTTTCGTCGCATGAGGTCTCAATACCAAGTACTTTCAATACCATATTTATTTTCTGCCTGAGTCAGTAGTAATTTCGATTAAACGTGAGTGCGTACGGGAATCCAACTTTACAATAAGTATGTTTCGGGTGCTGCCTTATTGTAAACACAATGGCCTGGGAAACGGTCAACTTTACACCCCTCAATGCCAATGCTATCATCCAACAGTATTAACTATTCCATTTCGTGATTGTTCAGTTCAGATTGGAGGGACCACTAAAATATGGACGCCGGAGACTCATGGAGATGGGGCATACTTGCCATATTCCTGATTCTTTCAGCCTTTTTCTCGGCATCTGAAACGGCGTTCATTGCCCTGCCCAGAGCGCGCTTGCTCCATCTCGTAAAGACCCGCAGGGCCGGAGCAGGCAGAGTAGCCCGGTTGATCCAGCAGCCCGAACGGTTCCTCGCCACGGTACTACTCAGCAACAATCTGGTGAATACTGGCGCCGCTGCCCTCACCACCATCCTCATAGTTGAAATAATCGGCGACCCGATGATTTCCGCCTTGGTCTCCACCATCGGCGTTACGCTGATATTGCTGATATTCTGCGAAACTTTGCCCAAGACCATCGCCTGGCGTCGTTCCGAGGGAGTCGCTCTATTCGCATCCAGACCACTGTCCTTCGTAGGTTCGGCGTTATCGCCGGTTGTTTCGGTGTTGCAGGGCATAACCACCGTGAGCAGCAGGGCCCTGGGGGTCACCGATACGTCCCACCTGGTGGGCGAGGAGGAGATTCGCACCCTCATCGCTGCGGGGGCCCAGACCGGGACTATGGAGGCCGATGAGGCAGAGCTGCTCGAGAAAGTGTTCAGGTTCGGCGACCGCCAGATGCGGGAAGTAACGACTCCGCGCCCGGAAATTGTATGGTTGGAAAAGGGCGCCACGCTCACTGAAT
The DNA here is from genome assembly GCA_965262865.1 of Dehalococcoidia bacterium. GTDB lineage: Bacteria > Chloroflexota > Dehalococcoidia > Lucifugimonadales > UBA3495 > VXOI01. The sequence continues at coordinate 538,522 of OZ253565.1, read as the reverse complement.
TCCTCGATATTTATCGTGAATACAGTCATACCAGGTTTCCTGTCTTCGAGGGGTCGAAGGAAAACTTTATTGGAATTTTGTCGGTTAAGGACGTGTTGACCGCACTGAGTTCTGATGAAATCAAGCCGCAGGACGACGTGACAAAACTACTGCGCGACGCTTATATCGTTCCAGAGACCAAGAGCGTCAGCGATACCTTTGCCGAAATGCGGCAGGGAAGGCACACCGTCGTTTTGACGTTTGACGAGTTTGGCGGCATCGCCGGGTTGGCAACTACAAAGCAATTGTTGGAAGTCATTGTTGGCGAGGTTGGAGACGAAGGGGTCGTCCCGGAGGAGATTGTCACTCCTTTGGGCGGTGATACCTACAGGGTTGACGCTGCAGCCAGCATTTCAGAGATCAACGATGAGTTGGATCTCGACATACCGGAGGGGGACTACCAGACAATGGCGGGATTCGTGCTGGACCAGTTGGGGCGAATCCCGGATATAGACGACACCTTTGACTACGGCGACTTGACAATTACAGTGAAAGGCATGGACGGTGTACGCATCGACGAATTGAAACTGGTGCGGACGCCCGTGGGGGCCGTTGAGGAGCGAGGGTGAGATTCTATCTGCTCAGGCACGGAGAAACCGAGTGGAACAAGCTGGGTAAATTCCAGGGGCTGACCGACGTTTCCCTCAATGAGCGAGGTTTCTCGCAGGCCCGCGATTCCGCCCGTGCCGCCCTTGGATGGGAGCATTCAGTCATCTATGCCAGTACCCTGACGCGAACGGTGCAGGTGGCGGAGGAGGTGCGCAAGGTCTCCGGGGCGCCGGTGGTTACAGATCCCGGCCTCCGGGAGCTCAGCCTGGGGGACCTGGAAGGCGTTACCGGAGCCGAGATGCGCGCCGGATGGCCCGACGTATACAACACCTGGCGGGAAAATCCTGCTGAAGTCGAGATGCCCAACGGAGAAACCCTGGCCCAGCTTCAGGAGCGGGCTTGGCAGGCGGTCCTGGACATCGAGAAGGCCCACGACGGCGTTCCCGGTGTGGTGGTCGTTTCGCACAACTTCACTATTCGCACCATCATCTCCGCCATACTGGACATTCCACTGTTCAACTTCCACCGGATGTCACTGGGCCTCGGTTCCCTCTGCACCTTCGATAGCGACGACAACGGCCGCCGCCTGATCACCTACAATTGCAACAGCCACCTTTCTCTCGAAAATCGGTAGCCATCTAATCATGCCTTCGCCGCCAAGTCTGGAGCGGCAGGTCGCCGGTGCGCTGCGGCGTGCCGGTTTTTCCCTGAATGAATTAACGCTGGCTGGCACGACCCTTGTGGTTGCCTGCTCCGGTGGGCCCGATTCCACGGCCCTGCTCCGTTGCCTGCACCAGCTTCGAACCACGCACAACCTCTCGCTGCATGTGGCCCATCTGAATCACGACTTCCGCGGAGCAGAGGCCGACCACGATGCCGCCTTCGTGCAGCGGCTGGCTGATGGCCTGGGCCTGCCCTGCAGCATAGACAAGCGCGATCCCATCGCCTATCAACGCGCCCGTGGCATATCCTCCTTCGAGCAGGCGGCCCGCGAAATGCGCTACTCCTTCCTGGCAGCAGTAGCCGGGAATGTCGGAGCGAATGGCGTGGCGCTGGGCCACACATCTGATGACCAAGCGGAGACGATACTGTTGCACGTGCTGCGGGGGGCCGGGCTCAACGGCCTGCGGGGCATGGCGGAAGTTGCCGCGTGGCCCTGGCCTGGGCCAACCCCCGGCCCATTGCTGTTTCGCCCCCTTCTGGGAGTTGGCAAGGCAGACACCGCTGTGTATTGCCGGGAACTGGGCCAGACCTACCGGCAGGACTCGGGGAACTATATGTGGCGCTTCACGCGCAACAAATTGCGCCTCGACCTGATGCCTCGCCTGGCGCGGGACTACAACCCGCGCGTCCGGGAGGCTCTGTTGCGGCTCTCCCGGGCCGCCGCTGATGAGGCCGATTATATCGGCAGCGAACTGGACCGCCACTGGCCCGGCATCGCCAGCGAGTCCGACGGTGCTATCCGCCTCGACGCGGTCGCGCTCAGATCCCTGCATCCTGCGCTCCAGCGCCAGGCCCTTCGGCAGGCCTACGCGTGTGCTGCCGGTGATGCCCGCGCCCTGAGCGAGAATCACCTGGATGCCATGCTTTCGCTGCTTCGAAACGGAAAGGGCGGCCGGGCCATTCACCTGCCTCGCGGCATCATGGCCCGGTTGGAGGCCGGCTTGCTGAACGTGGGTCGAGCCTGTGCCTTGATAGCGACCTCCCAATTGACCCGAGACCACACCATTCACCTCCCTTCTGGACGCGATGACATTCACTCTGCGGACATTGAAAGTTGGAGACTGTCGTTCCTCCCCGTTGAGCAGCCTGAAAGGCCTGAGAGTACCGGATCCGCCAATCCACCATTTTGTGCCACCCTCAGGCGAGATGTGCTTGGCGATACCGTAATCGTTCGAGCACGCCGCCCCGGAGACCGGTTTCAACCAGCAGGAATGTCGGGGACAAAAAAACTGCAGGACTTTTTCACTGATGCCAAGGTCCCGCGAAGCGATCGGGACAACATACCCCTGCTCCTTTGCGACCGGGGTATCGCGTGGGTGGCTGGCCATCGCGTGGCCGATTGGGCCCTGCCCAGCGAAGACGCCCGATCAGTGCAGGTCAACCTGTCCCTGATCAAGTAACTCCATGGTGTGAGCACGGGTATACCCGCCGCTCTCCCGCAAGGCTGAAATACTGTGTCAGGGTGCTTGCGTTCAGCCCTGCATGCGGTCGGTCTGATCAAACTCGAATCCTGGCGCTGGATGTTAATCAGGTTGCCAGCCTTGCCTCGCGTTGGTAGCATTACTGAAATTCCGCGGCTGGAGGGAACGAAATGGATTTGGGACTCAGCGGCAGGGTGGCCATCATCGGAGGTGGCAGCAAGGGCCTGGGGAGGGCCTGCGCCGATTCGCTGGCCCAGGAGGGCGCGAATGTCGTGATCTGCAGCCGCAACGCTGAGGAACTCGATATCGCGGCTGCCGAGATTCGTGCTGCAACGGGAACCGATGTCCTGGGGGTACCGGGCGACCTCTCCAAGCTTCAGGACATCCAGCGGCTCATCCAGTCTGCGGTCGACCATTTCGGTCGGCTGGACATTGTGGTAGCCAACTCCGGTGGCCCGCCTTCAGGTCGAGCGACGGATACCACCGAGGAGACTTGGAGCCAGTCCATCGATATGGCGCTTTCCTTCTTCATCCGCATGGGACGCGAGGCCACACCACACATGCGGGAGCAGAAATGGGGACGTATCTGCAACATTCTGGCCTCCACGGTCTACCAGCCCATCGATAACCTCGCGACCTCCGGCGTCACCCGCATGGGCGCCGTCGCCTACGCCAAGAGCCTGGCTGACGAGGTGGGTCGCGACAATATTCTGGTCAACAATGTAGCCCCCGGTTTCCTGATGACCGAACGGATGCGCCACATCTTCGAGACCCGCTCCCAGGAGACAGGGCAGGACCTGGAGACAGTTTTGGACGCCGGGGCATCCCGAATTCCGGTAGGACGCTTCGGACGCCCCGAGGAGCTGGGGGACTTCGTTGCCTATCTCTGCTCCGACAAGAACACCTACGTCACAGGGACGACCATCCTGGTCGACGGCGGCGTCGTCCGATCCGTGATGTAAAGGGACAGCAGGTCGTCCAAAGCAAGGAAAAGGGGCGGGATTGAATCCTGCCCCCTTTTTGTGCAATGCCTATGCCCAGCGGCAGGGCCTGTGGTGGCTACTTCAGGTTCTGGTCAAACCAGGCCATGGCCTTGCCCCAGGCATCCTGAGCGGCCTCGGTGCGGTAGCTGCCGCGGGCTTCGCAGTGGAAGCCGTGGCCCGCTCCGGCGTACTGATGGAACTCGTGGGCTTTGCCGAGGCGGGCCATCTCGGCGTCAATCTCATTAACAAAGTCCGGCGTGGGGTTCGCGTCCTCCTCGCCGAACAGACCCAGCACCGGGCAGCTGATGTTGCCGGTCTGCTCCAGAGGAGTCTGGCCGTCGCCCAGTGCCACGCCGATGTTGCCGCCGTAGAACACCACCGACGCGGACAGGTTGGAGATGTTGCAGGCCGCCAAGTATGCCACCCGCCCGCCGAAGCAGAACCCGACAATGCCGACCTTGCCGTTGACGAACGACTGGCTCTTCAGGAAGTCGACCGTCGCGTTCACATCGGCAACGATTCCGGCGTCGTTACACTGCTGCATCATGCCGACAGCGGTCTGCAGTTCCTCGTGCAATCCAGCGATCATTCGACCCTGGCGGTGAAACATCGCTGGCGCCAGCCCCACGTATCCCTGAGACGGGAGCCGGTCGGCCACTGCCTGGATGTGCGAGTTGACGCCCCATATTTCCTGGATCACGACGACGGCGGGATGACTGCCGTCGCCCTCGGGTTGAGTCAGATACCCCTCCATGGTGCTGCCATCGGCAACGTTGATGTCAACCCAGCTTGCCGGCATTGCTGCTCTCCTGTAAGTAGTTTAGCCCCGATATTATGGGGTCCCGCCAAATTTTAGCACGGACGGGGAACCTGTCACGTGCTCCTAGATGATGTTCGAGGTGCTAGCCCTGCAGCATTGGCGGTCGGCGCCCCTGGGAAGGGGATACTCCCTCGTATGCAGCAGCAACCTGGAAGATCAGGTCCTCGCGGAACCCGGCAGCTATGAACTGCAGTCCTATGGGAAGGCCCGCATGATTCAGCCCGCAGGGAACGGTGATCGCTGGATGGCCTGTGGAGTTCAGCGGGCTGGTATTGCGGGACACCAGGCCCGATCCAGGCCCGCGCACCCGGTGAGTTTCGCCCAGGTGCTCAATGTAAGCGTCGTCGATGCGCGGCGCGACCAGCGGCGTGGTAGGGGTGACGATGAAGTCCACGTCCTGCAGCACACGAGCGTAGTCCTCCTGAATCAGGCGCTGCGCCTTCATGGCCTTGGAGTAGTGATGGCCGAGCACGAACTGACCGCCCAGTGTGCGGTACAGGACGTCTGGGCCGTAGTCGTCCCGGTTGGTACGGAGGAATGGCTCGTGGGTGACGATGGAGTCGGACATCGCCGCCATCCGCACCGCGCCGATGTACTTCATCATCGGCAGCTCGATGGGGACGGAAACCGCGCCCAGCTCCTCGAGCGCAGCGATGGCTCGCCGCGTGGCATCTTCGATGTCAGGCTCCAGGTCCTCGAAGTAATAGTTGGACGGCACTCCCATCCGCAGCCCACGCACTCCCCGTCCCAGCCCTGCCGAATAGTCCGGCACAGGTACGGGCACGGAGCTGGGGTCCAGGGGATCATGCCCGGCGATGGCCTGCAGCACGATGGCGCTGTCGGCTACCGAGCGCGTCATTGGACCGATGTGGTCGCCGTTGTAACTGGTCACCAGCAGTCCCCGCTGGCTCACGCGCCCGAAGGTCTGCTTCAGCCCGACCACTCCGCAGAAAGAGCCGGGCAACCGGACCGACCCGCCCAGGTCGGTGCCTAGGGAGGCAAAGGTAACCTCGGCGGCCACGTTGGCGCCGCCGCCCCCGCTGGAGCCGCCGGGCACGTGATCCGTTCCCCAAGGATTGCGCACGGCGCCGAAGTGAGGATTGTTGGAGGTTGCCCCAGCGGCGAATTCCTCCATGTTCTCCTTGCCCAGGATCACGGCTCCGGCGGCCCGGCAGCGAATCGCCACCTCTGCGTCTTCATCGGGAATATAGTCTGCAAGTACCTTGGTGCCGAGGGTCGTCCGGATGCCGGCGGTGGCCAGGTTGTCCTTCAGCCCAATGGGGATGCCCTGAAGCGGGCCCTTGTATTCGCCGCGGGCGATGGCGGCAGCCTCCTCGCGGGCTTGCGCCAGTGCCTGGTCGGGCAGCAGTGTAATGAAGGTGTTCAGGGCTGGCTGCATCGCCTCTGCCTGCGCCAGCGCGGCCTCAGTAAGCTCAACGGGCGATACATCGCCGGATCGAATGAGCGGGGCCAGCTCCGCTATGGTTAGGGACAGCAGTTCGTTGCCTGGCATACTATTCACCCCCAGGTTGCCGTGCATTCGTTTCATCGGCGGCGGGCATCTGCAGCAAGCGGCCGGACAGGGTGGCTGACAGGTCCAGGTCGTCCAGCGTTGCCAGTTGCTCCAGGTAGTAGTCGATTTCCGGGCGAACCAGTTCCAACTCCGCCGCGGAAAGAGCAAACCCGTTGTACTCTCTGATGATTGCCTGCAGGGTCTCGTCGGAAACACTCATGCAACGTCTCCCGCCAGTGTGTATTCTGTCGATTTTCGGTTTCTAACGTGGATGGACAGTCCGATATCTAGAGATGGGATGTCGCGGCGAGTGTAGGACAAGGAGAGGGCAAACGCAATCTGAAACCGGAATGTGTGCTCCGCCTATTGTAAATGGTATAAATGGATTGGATTATCTAGACCAAAAGATGCAAAAAGACAGTATTGTAAGAGTCAGTTAAGGCTGTATTATTGAGTTATGTAATATCTCGCAAAGGCCACAATTTAAGGATCCCCAAAGGTCGCCCTTCCTAACCAGCCGGCGGAGGAAAATTTGCGGAACCTGGCCAACTTCCTGGTACATCTTTTTGGCCGTTCTGGGGACACGGAGACTCCGAGACTGTCCGTGGTGCACGACCGCTGTCTGTATTGCGAAGAACCCATTAGTGACTCCCACTCCTACATCACCTCCAGGGTGTGCCCCTACTGCCGCTTTCACTACACCATCACGGCACGTGAACGCATCGATCTGCTGGCCGACCGTGGCACGTTCAAGGAAACTCACAAGTTCCTGAGTTCGGTGGCGCCCTTGTCCTTCGCCCACCGTGGCCGTTATGGCCAATTGCTCTCGCAAGACCAGAACCGCACCGGGCTGACAGAGGCGGCAGTTACAGGTCGCTGCAAGATCGATGACACCGATGTCATGCTCATAGTCCTCGATTTCACCTTTATGGGCGGTACCATGGGGAGTGTGGTGGGAGAGAAGGTTGCCTCCGCCTTGGAAGCGGCTGCCAAGGGGGAAATCCCGGCACTCGCCGTGGTGTCCGGAGGTGGCGTGCGAGTGCAGGAGGGAGTTTTGTCCCTCATGCAGATGGCCAAAACGGTAACCGCTGCCAACCGGCTCCGAGACGAGGGTGCTCCGTTCATCGTGGTACTGGCCAATCCGTCGACCGGCCAGGCCTACGCCAGTTTCGCCAACCTTGCCGATGTCATCCTGGCTGAACCCAAGTCTCTCATCGGACTGTCTCCGCTGCGTACCCTCAAGGAAACGTCTCCCATTCCCTTGCCTCTGGATGCCCACACTGCCGAGGCCCACGTAGGCCACGGGCTGCTGGACAACGTGATCGACCGAGAGGCCATGCGGCCCCGCGTCTCAGCGCTCCTGCGAATACTGCAGGGACACAAGCTTGATAAGGGAAAGCAGGACAGGACACTGATATCGGATTTGCTGAAAGCAGGAGAGGGAGCCTGTACCCAGGTCGATCCCTGGGACGCCCTGTCCGCCGTTCGCCATTCCGAACGTCCCCCCGCTTCAACTTACTTCAGGCAGATGCTTGACCCCTTCATAGAGCTCAGGGGCGATCGACTCAACAGCGACGACCGCTCGGTCATTGCGGGGGTTGGCTACCTAGCCGGGCAGCCCGTTGCCGTAATTGGGCAACAGCGGCGTCCACTGGTCGAAGGCGAACGTTATCACGTCTATCCCGACGGGCTCCGCAAGGCCCAGCGCCTGATCGGACTGGCATCCCGTTTCAAACTCCCGCTCATAACGCTGGTCGACACCCAGGGCGCGGATCCCGGGTTGGAGGCCGAGGAGCAGGGAATCGGCAACGCCATCGCCCGCACGCTCTCGTCCATGCTCGACGTCCCCACGCCTATCGTTTCCGTTGTAATTGGGGAGGGGGGCAGCGAGGGAGCTCTGGCCTTGGGGCTGGCCGACTGCATCCTGATGCAGCAGTATGCCGTCTACTCACCCATTTCCATGAACCACAATCTGGCCGGTACATTCCACGAGCCACTGCTGGACCGGGAGGCGGCCGACGTCCTGATGCTCACCGCCCACGACTGCGTGGAGCTTGGCATCGCCGACCAGGTCATCCCAGAACCGGAGGGAGGATCTCACCTCGACCCCCGCAACGCCGGGGCGGCCCTGCAGGGCAGCATATTGCGGGAGCTGACCCGGCTGTGCAAGTTATCGCAGGGCAAGCTGACAAAGCGGCGATACGCCAAGTTTCGCCGCATGGGGGAAGCCAGCGATTACTCTCAGGAGGCCATGACGCGCGAGGTGGAATTGCTCATGAGCATCACCGCCGGACACCGCCTACCGGCTCGGGTCGCAACGCGCAGGAACTCTGAACCGGAACCGAACGAAGCATACGGTCTGTCCAACGACTGACAGTCGCAGAAAAAGTCCCTTTCCTGTCAGGAAAGGGACTACAGAAGGCAAAGAGGTGAGGCCATGAGCGCGGTCTTGAATGGCCCCGCCTTTAAGTGGCCAGTTAAGCGGCCTCTCGTCCAAACTCCTTGAGGCTGCGGCGCAGCTCTGATGCGATCTGAGAGTACTCCTCCCTGACCTCCTCGTCGGCAAGCACCGTGGGCATGGTGTTGTTGCGGTAAGACGAACGCAATTCCATGTTCCCCAGGTAGGGAGCATCCACCGCGGCAGCCAAGTCTCGGCCACCGCCCTGACCGAACATTTCGCCCGTGTAGTTTTCCACCACGCCAACCACGTTCAGGTTCAGCTTGCGGATCATGTTGATGCAACGCTTCGCGTCCAATACCGCCAGATCCTGCGGCGTGCTGACCACCACGAACCCGTCCATCGGCAGACTTTGCATCACGGTCAGAGGGGAATCCGAAGTCCCGGGCGGCAGGTCGACCACGAGGTAGTCCAACTCGTCCCACTCTGTATTCTGCAGAAATTGGTTGATGGCATTGTGGATCATCGGCCCACGCCAGATGATCGCCTCCTCCTCGTTCTCCTGGAAGAACGCCATCGAGACGACTTTTACACCCCATTGCTCGGCGGGAATGATCTGGCCGTCGACGTAATCGGGCCTGGCTGATGCGGCGAGCACGTTGGCAACATTCGGGCAGTCGATGTCTACATCAAGTATGCCGACGCGAGCGCCCTCTTTGGCCAGCGTGACCGCCAGGTTGACGGCCACGGTCGTTTTACCGACGCCCCCCTTGCCGCTGTAAACGCCAATCTTTGTCTTGATCTTATCAAGCCGCTCTCCGATCTGGCGTTTCTGCTGCCAACTGCGCTTGATCTGTTCGAGGCGCGCATTCTGGGCATTCTGCTGAGGAGTCGTCATAAGCTTCCTTGCCGACTTGAGGCCTCACAAGGGAGGCCGCTGATTCAACACAAGAGAGGACGGGTCTGGAAGGCCCCTCCTCTCCTGGGATCACCGTCGTGCGTTTAGTGGAGTGGGGGGTTGTTAGATGCCCAGCTGGTTGCGGGCTTCTTCGCTGATGAGGTCGGGAGACCACGGCGGATCGAAGACCAGCTCGATCTGCACTTCCTCTACGCCGTCCAACTCCTGTATCGCCCACTCGGCCTGCTGGCCGATGTAAGGTCCCATACCGCAGCCGGGGAAGGTCAGCGTCATCTGGACGTAGACGTCCGATTCGTTGACCTGGACGTCATAGATTAGGCCGAGGTCCACCACGTTCACTGGGATTTCGGGGTCGTAGACGGTGCGGAGCGCTTCCAGCACCTCTTCCTTGTTTACCAATGCTTCCGCCATCTCGGCCTCCTATCCACTTCTTGATTCGAACTTGAATTATAGCAAAGAAAACGATGGGAAAGTTTGCCACCCAAGGCAGTCATCCCAATGGGGAGGCCCGTTCCGTCTGACAAGTCCAATTGGGGAACGGGCATCTCTGCCAATGAACCCCTTTGTTTATGCCTGTGTCCCAGACCTGACTGACCGCCCGGACTGGCCTCAATTTGTTCAGGCCTGGTTTTGCGGCCTGGTTTTGCGGCCTGGTTTTGCGGCCCGGTTGTGCGGGCCCGGACGGATCACCCATGTCCGCTATCGAGTCAGGGAATCAGCAGTAGCTTCCCGGTGGTGGCCCTGCTTTCCAGCAGCCGGTGCGCCTCAGGCGCCTCCGCCAGCGGAATCTCGTGGCCAATGTGCAGCTTGATCTGGCCCGAGGCCACCCAGCCCAGAACGTCTCCGGCGCGCTGCTCCAGCTCGGCGCGGTCGACCGTGTAGTCGCCCAGGCCCGGGCGCGTCAGGTAAAGCGAACCCGCACCGAACATTCGCGGGTCAACGGGATCCGGATTCCCGCTGGCAGCGCCGTACAGGGCCATCACGCCCCGGCGTCCCAGGCAGCTTACGCTCTGCTGAAAGGTGGTCTTGCCCACTCCGTCGTAAACCACCCGGACACCCTTCCCGCCCGTCGCTTCCTTCACGACCTCGGCGAAGTCCTCCGTGGTGTAGTTGATTGCGTGATCAGCGCCGGCTTGCCGGGACATCACGGCCTTCTCCTCAGTGGAGACAGTGGTGAAGACATAGCCGCCCAGCATCTTGATCATCTGCGTCAGGATCAGCCCCATTCCGCCTGCACCGGCGTGAACGATGACACGGTCGCCCGGCTGCACCGGGTAAGTGGAATGGCACAGGTAGTGAGCGGTCATACCCTGGAGCATCGCGGCGGCGCCCGCTTTGGCATCCATGTCCGCTGGCCGCTTTATCAGCCGCCAGGCCGGAACCAATGCCTGCTCGGCGTAGGACCCGTTGACGCTGCAGTAGACTACCTCGTCACCGACTGAGACCTCGCTCACACCGCTGCCCACTGCCGCCACCACACCGGCGCCCTCTACACCGATGGTTCGAGGCAGGGGCGGTCCCGGATTGATGCCCGCCCGGCTGTAAATATCAGTGTAGTTGACCCCGGCCGCCTGAATTCGGACGACCGCCTCTCCATCTCCGGGCGATGGGTCGGCGACGTCCTGGTATTTCATCGCCTCAGGGCCACCGAAGTCATTGATTTGCACCGCCTTCATTTCGTTCACTCCTGCTGTGCAATGTGTCTCCGGCTGCATGCAGACCGGACTTGCCCAAGTATACACCTGGGTATACACCTGGCAGCGGAAGACACCCTTTTCGCGCCTCTGCAGAGGCGCTGGAGACGCCATTTCAAATTGCTAAGCATTGAGGGAACTGATACTATGACAAGGCACTTTTCTCAAAGCGTTTATGCGGGCTCCAGACTTGGGGCCTCGGGTTTTTCTGCCCAAAACATTAGGTATTTTGAGGGCAGGCGTCGTATCGTTTGTAAGTTCTAGCGAGAGGAACCTATGGCAGAGAGTTTCTTGGATTTTGTGAAGAGTCTCCCGGAGCATGGAAACGTCCGTACCGTGAGCATCGACGAGTTGGACGCTGAGGCTTTCAAGCACGGTCGCACCACCAATACGGGAGGCCACAGTTTCAACTCCAACGTTCGTAATCGCAGCGCCGGGGTTGCCGTGATTTTCGGCAGCGACCGCGTAGCAACCAAGAGCTTCAACCCCAACCAGCAGCGTATACAGGAAAACAAGGACAAGACGCTGGAGGAAGTTCGTAAGTACTTACTGCGGACCCCTCTTATCAGGGTACAGCGCACCATTGGAGACAATTCCGAATTTAACCCCAAATGCAATCTCTTTCTCTCGGTGCAGCGCTCTGACAACGCCCGTCAAGCCTGTCTCTGGAGCCACACCCTCCGCGACTACGACCCTTCCTCTCCCGGGCCCGAGCTCTATGAAATCTGTATCCCCGAATGGCCCGAAAACGAGCGCCAGGTCTTGGTATTCCCCGAAGAGAATCTCACGATCATTCTGGGCATCGATTACGTCGGTGAAGTGAAGATGGGTTTCCTCCGGATGGCCATGTGGGACGCCAAGGAGCATGGGATGCTCAGCCTGCATGCCGGGTCGAAGGTCGTGACGGCTCAGCAGCCCGGCGGTGGCTCCAAGCGTATCGGTATGCTGTTCTTCGGCCTTTCGGGAACTGGGAAAACCACCCATGCCTGCCACGGCCACGGAATGGATGCAGCGGGCGAGGTGATGGACATCCTGCAGGACGACATCGTGTCGCTGGGGACGGATGGACGAGCCCTGGGGACTGAACGCGGTTTCTACCTGAAGACCGAGGGCATGAACTCCGAGACGCAGGCCTTGATCTACAACGCTCTGCGCTCCCCCGAGGCGCTCTTCGAGAATGTGATGCTCACTCACGACGGCGAGATCGACTATGCCGACCTGTCGCTGGGCGGCAACGGCCGGGCCGTCATACCCCGCACCAGCTTTGGCGAGTACGTGGGTGGCGACATCAACCTGCCGTCGCTGGACCAACTCGACGGCATGGTGGTGGCTTTCATCACCCGCCGGATGACCGTTCTTCCCCTGGTGTCGCGTCTCAACCCGGAACAGGCCGCTGCCGCCTTCATGCTGGGCGAGAGCGTGGAAACTACGGCTGGAGACCCCAGGCGCGCCGGTGAATCGGTTCGCGTGGTGGGCACCAACCCCTTCCTGATCGGCTCAGAAGCTGCCGAGGGCAACTGGTTCTATGACTTTGTGAAGAACAATGAAGACAAGGTCCAGTGCTTCTTGCTCAACACGGGTGGTGTCGGAGAGATCCTGGAGCGCGATGACCAGGGTCGGGCCAGCATCAAACAGCCGGTCACCCGGGTGCCGATCCCCGAGATGTCTGCCTTGATACGCGGCATTCTTCGCAACACTGTGGAGTGGGGTGAAGACCAGCTGTTCGGCACCGAGGTTCCGGTTTCCGTTGATGGAGTGGACATCAGCAAATATGACCTGTCCAATTTCTACACGTCCGACCAGATTGAGGAATTCTCCGGCCGGCTGAAGGAGGAGCGCCGTTCGCACCTTGCCGGCTTTTCCGGCTTGAATCCCAGGATCCTGGAAGCGAACAACTAGACTGGCGGCCATTTAATCAGCCCGGCGGAGGTAGCCCCGTGCCAACCGAACCCACTCCCAAGGTTTCTCAGGCGCTCAGTCAGTTCGAGACTGATCCTAACAAGAAGATCAAGAAGAGCGCCAGGGATGGCAGTCAGGAATTGAGGAAGTTCCTGAGATGGAGTGGAGACCGAGAGGTTGGAAGGTTCACTCCCCACGATATGGAGCAATACGCCAAGGAAGTCGGCCAGAGCGGTGCCGACGCGGCGCAGCAGCGCCTCCTGCCCGTGAAGGCCTTCGTCGAATACTGGAAGGACCAGGGCTGGACTGACAAGAAGCTGGCGACTCACCTCCGCCCTCCTCGCAGCAAGACCAGGACGGCCAGTCGTGCCGCCTCCGCCAGACCAGCGGCCAGGCCTGTGGAGGATGAGACTACCTACCTTTCTCAGGAAGGCTATGATCGTCTGGTCAAGCAGCTTGAAGAGCTGAAAGAGGACCGCGTAACAGTCACCCAGGAAATCAGGCGCGCCAGGGCCGACAAAGATTTTCGCGAGAACGCGCCTCTGGATGCCGCCAGGGAGCAACAGGGCAGAATAGAAACGCAGATTCGTCAGTTGGAGTCCGCGATTTCCAGTGCCGAAATCCTGCCCGCTTCCAGCGATGGAGCAGAGATAACCCGGTCCACCGTTGGTACACGGATCACCGTCAAGGACAAAGACTCTGGCGAAGTGATGGACTATACACTGGTGGATGCCCGCGAGGCCGACCTCGCTATGCAGCGCATTTCTATTCAGTCCCCTGTCGGCCAGGCGCTGTTGGACCTGGGCCCCGGAGAAGAGGTTTCCGTTCCCACCCCAAAGGGAACGCTTACATATGTTGTGGAGAGCGTCACCGCGGCATAATAGCGGTACCTCAACCTGTCGGAAGAATTGCAGGGGCGCACTATTGTGCGCCCCTGCGTCTTTGTTGGGAGATAGTGTTTTGCCGGGCCGTTTGGGCTATCCGTTGAGCTTTGTGATCTCGGCGATGATGTCATTGGGGTCGGGCAACTGTCCCGGCACGTAGGTCTCGCGGAACCTGATTACCCCTTCTTTGTCCACGATGACGATGGCCCTGTTTCCCGCGCCGCGCTCCTCGTTCCATAGGTCGTAGGCCTTGGTGGCCTCGCCCTTGGGGTGAAAGTCGGAAAGCTCGGGGTACGGCAGCCCGCCCATGGCGGTGCTCCAGGCCTTGTGAGCATGTACGGTATCGCAGCTTATGCCCAGAACCTGGGCATTGTTCTCCTCGAACCGGCCGTGAGCCTGCCGGAAGAGGGTGGCCTGGCTGGTTCAACCAGATGTGAAATCAAAGACGTGGAAGGAAAGCACCACCGCCTTTTCGCCGCGATACTGACCGAGAGTAATCTCTCCGTGCTCCGGAGAGGGGAGCTTGAAATCCGGGGCTACGTCGCCAACTTCTGCAGGCATAACCACACTCCTTTGGATTACGGCGGCCAAGTAGGCCGCCAGCTCCGTGATTATAACCCACAATTAAAGGCCAAGTTATCCTCCGGCAACTTCAACCGTCCGGCTGTTTTAGCCTCTTGGGCCCAGACCCCCTGCGCGCGGTAACAAACCGCCTTGCCGCGAGCCTCATTGATCTATTCGGGACAAATGAGATGAACGGTGCTGACGTTTAGGGCCCCCCAAGGGCCGGTGGATATGGATAGAACGGCAGCGGTAGCCATAGCCGTGTCGAGCAGGCCGAAGCTCAAGTCAGAGTCGGAGCCGCCAAAGGCGGATAAGACGTACTCCAGCCCGCCCGGCTGTTGCTTGGTAATGTTCTGAAAGACTTTTCGGCGCGAAGTACCGCCTTCCTTCAACAAACACCGCAGACCCTGAGCCGTGGTATCGACTGGAACAGATACTTGGGCATATGGAACTCCTCCTCTTACGGCTGGTATCCCTGCTCTCGCTATCGTTGGTGCACCGTCCGCGAGGAGCCGGACGAGGCCGTCGCTCAAGTGGCGAAAGGAACCCCGTATAAGGGTTCTTACGCCGACCGGAATATGGATACACCTTGATCGTGGCATTTGGGGTCGTGGCATTTGGTTCAAGGCAACGCGCGACGGCAGGCCTGGGCCGTGCAAGCTGGGACTGATTGTGCATGTCGACGGGGGTGCATGGACTCACGCTCGCCCACAGCGATGCTATACTGCCCCGCGATGGTTCATGCGTTGGAAACCGGCGCCTGTGTCAGAGGCGCGACATGGAGGTAGTGTTCGACCGGGGCGTTTATCTTCCCGAGCTGGACTTCTGGCTCGATTCGACGCGGAAAAAAGATACCAGTGTCATCTCCCACGCCCACTCCGATCACACAGCCAGGCATCGCCGTCCCGTCGCGACCCCCAACACGCTACTGCTCCTCCGCGACTACCTGAAAAATGCTGACCCCATCGTTCTCCCCTACGGTGAATCGCTTGAAACCCCCACACACAGCGTCACGCTGCATCCGGCGGGGCACTGTCTGGGATCGGCCCAAACATTGGTAACATCGAAAATGACCGGCCACCGGCTGTTGTACACCGGAGACCTGAAGACCCGCACGAGCCCGACAAACGAACCGGCAGTACCGGTGCAGGCCGACACGCTGGTCATCGAGTGTACCTACGGTCGTCCCGAGTACGTGTTTCCGTCCGAGGAGCAGACGCTCGCCACTGCCTCCCGCACCCTGCGGGCCTGGCTGTCCAGGGGGGAACGACCGGCGGCTCTGGGCTGGCGGCTGGGGAAGGCGCAGGAATTGCTGCATCATCTGCTGTCGGACGGGTTCGAGGTGGTGGCCGAGCCAGGAATCTACCAGGCGGTTGAAGCGTACCGGGAGGCAGGCGTCGAGTTTCCGGGTAGCGTATCTGCCTATGACGGCCAATGGCCCGATGGAGCGGTAGCGCTCTTTCCCCCGGGCAAGAGACTGCGGTCTCTCAGGGGTTATCGCCATTTGAAGACCATGGAATTGACAGGGTGGGCCGCGTCCAAGGCCCCGCACCACTGGCGCAGACCTGCCGACGCCAGTCTGCCATTCAGCGACCACGCCGACTACAACGACCTCTTGTCCTATGTGCAAGCAGTCAACCCAAACCGCATCTACACCGTCTACGGATTCCCGGAATTCGCCGCCAAGCTGCGCTCAATGGGCTACGCCGCCGTGCACCTAGACGGCAAGGGGACACCGTCCAACGCCGGCTTTCAAATGCGGATGGTGTAGGGCTTTTCGAATAGTGGATCTATCTCGGTTCTATCAGAACATCACCCCCGTCCCAAACTTGTACCGTGAGGGTACTGTTTTCGAGCAGGGCGGTGCCAACCAGCAATTCCTGTTCAGTTCCAGGAATAGGAACCTCCGCAACCCCACCACACCAATACACAGTTCCCCAATAGAGCGGCAAGAATATCTCAACGGCGTCCACTAGCAGGGTACGGCGGACTTCGCTTTGCACCAGTTCCGATCGTTGGACGACCTGTGCCGGTAGGGCGATAAACCCGTTAAACCCGGTGTCCAGGGCGCAATGGAAACTAAGGAGTTCTCCCTTGTAGTCCTGGATAGCGACATCGACAACAGCCTTCAGATCCCTGTTGACGTTGCCGGGCATCATGGAGCTGAACGGTCAATCCTCGTGCTTATCATCCGGTACGCAGTTGGGCGTCCTACTCTTACCGCATAGGTAATTGCATCAGGGCACCGTGCGCGTAGACGGCGGCTGGCCGCCGCGTCGCGTTTGTCTATTTCGTAATCTCCTGTATTAACGTCAATGACGATGAATTTCCCCATTTCCTGCTCAATATTGATTGATGGTTTGATGACCTCGGCGTAGATTGCCTCGCCCTTGTCCGCGATCGCCTTCGCCGCCTTTTGATCCACTGACACGTCGTTAACTCCGCTTTCTACTCGGATGGATTCACCTTACGGGGCTACGCATCACCATAGCTGATTCGGCCACGGAAAATCGTTAGGGGCGCACAACGGTGCGCCCCCAATTGATTGCCCTCAACTGACGAGTTCTTGGCTAGTCCGGCGTTGAGCCCAGGGCCGGAACGTTGGCGGTTTCGTCGGAGGCGAGCTGGCGGTTGACGGCGCTGAGGTAGGCTTTGGCGCTGGCTACGACTATGTCGGTGTCGGCGCCGCGGCCAGTGTAGGTCTTGCCATCTTTCTCGATGCGGATGGTGACCGTTCCCAGTGAGTCGACGCCCTCGGTGGCCGCCTGCACGTTGAAGTCCACCAGCTGGCTGACGATGCCGATGGCTCGGTCGACGGCGTTGCAGATGGCGTTGACCGGGCCGTTGCCGGTGGCGGCGTCGGTGATCGGGACGCCCTCGGGGTCGATCAGCCGCACGGTGGCGGTGGCGATGCCGTGGTCGCCGCCGCTGAACTGCACCTGGTCCAGCGTGTAGCTGATGGGCTCGTTGGCCTCACGCGATTCCTCGTCCATCAGGATTTCCAGGTCCCGGTCGGTGACCTCGCGCTTTCGGTCAGCCAGCACCTTGAAGGATTCGAAGACCTTGGAGACCTCCTCGCGATTCAGGCTGTAGCCCAGGGCCTCGAGGCGGGACTGCAGGCCGGCGCGGCCGCTGAGCTTTCCCAGCACCAGGCTGTTGCCCGGCACGCCCACGCGCTCCGGCTGCATCACCTCGTAGGTGGAGCGGTCTTTCAGCACCCCGTCCTGGTGGATGCCCGAGGCATGTCGGAACGCGTTTTCGCCCACCACCGCCTTGTTGGCCTGCACCGCCATACCGGAGATTCGGCTGACCATGCGGCTGGAAGGGTAGATCTGTGTGGTGTCTATGCCGATGTCCACCCCGAAGTGGTCCTTCCGGGTGTCCAGGGCCATGATGATCTCTTCCAGAGAGGCGTTTCCGGCCCGTTCGCCGATGCCGTTGATGCAGCCCTCGAGCTGCCGGGCACCGGTCTCAACGGCGGTCAGGCTGTTGGCCACTGCCAAGCCAAGGTCGTTGTGGCAGTGAACGCTCAGTACCACGTTCTCGATGCCAGGCACGTTGGCCTTGATGTCCCTCAGCAACTTGGCGAAGCCGGTGGCCGACGGAATGGCGTACCCCACGGTGTCGGCGATGTTGATGGTGGTGGCTCCGGCCCGGATCACCTCGGTCAGCATCTGGTACAGGTACTCGGGGTTGGTTCGCGTCGCGTCCATGGGCGAGAACTCGACGTCCGGGCAATAGCCCTTGGCCCGCTCAACCATGGTCACGGCCATTTCCATGACCTCTTCCCGGTTCTTGCGCAGCTGGTGCATCTGGTGAATCTCCGAAGAGGAGAGGAACACGTGGATGCGGGGACGCTCGGAGTGTTCCACCGCCCGCCAGGCCTGGTCCACGTCGTTGGGATGGGCCCGGGCCAGCGAGGCGATGATGGGGCCCTTGACCTCTTTGGCGATGTTGGACACCGCCTCAAAGTCGCCGGGGGAGCTGGCGGCGAACCCGGCCTCGATGATGTCGACGTTCATCCGCTGCAGCTGCCGGGCGATCTCCATCTTCTCGGCGCCGGTCATGCCGATGCCTGCCGACTGCTCGCCGTCGCGGAGGGTGGTGTCCAGGAGCAGAACTTTCTCGTTAGCCATCTCTTCCTATTCCTCAATATCCTTTCTGAATTTGGTGGTCGGAATTTCTTTTGCCGCTAACTGCGGCGTTCAGAAAGGGTTGGCAGGGTCACGCAGTCCACCACACCCAGCCCGGCCAGGACCAGCGTGCGATGGTGAACTACTCTCAACATCTCCTGCTGCATAAATTTTCGCTCCTCAAGATCGGGAGAGTTCTCAGGTTTGAGAGGGGAACGCCCTCACCCTAGCCCTCTCTTCAGAGAGAGGGAAGTGCCTCGCTCCTTTACTTCGGGTCCATCCAGGGCATCATGGACCGGAGCTCCTTGCCGATGCCCTCGATGGGGGCGTTTTGCGCTGCCTCGCGCATGGGTATGAATCGCGGGCGGCCCTCGTCGTTCTCCGCGATCCACTCGCGGGCGAAGGTGCCGTCCTGGATCTCTTTCAGTACCGCGCGCATGTTCTCGCGCACATGCTCGTCGATGATCCGGTCACGGCGGCTGAGGGAGCCGTACTCGGCGGTGTCGCTGACCGAGAAGTGCATGTAGTTGTGGCCGCCCTGGTACATCAGGTCGACGATCATCTTCAGCTCGTGCAAGCACTCGAAGTAGGCGATTTCCTGCGGGTATCCGGCTTCAACCAGTGTCTCGAAGGCCGCGTTCACCAGGGCCGTGACCCCGCCACAGAGAATGCTCTGCTCGCCGAACAGGTCGCTCTCGGTCTCGTCTTTTATGGTGGTCTCCAGCACGCCGGCCCCGGTGCAGCCGACACCCTTGGCGTAGGCCAGACCGATCTGTTTGGCGTTGCCGGTGGCGTCCTGGTGGACTGCCAGCAGGCTGGGGACGCCGACACCCTCGACAAACAGCTCGCGCATGCGGTGGCCTGGGGCCTTGGGCGCAACCATCATCACGTCCATGTTGTCGGGAAGCACGATCTCCCGGTAGTGGATGCTGAAGCCGTGAGCGACCATGAAGGCGCTGCCAGGCTTGAGGTTGGGCTCGATCTGCTCTCGGTAGATCCGGCCCTGGATGTGGTCAGGGATGACCATCATTATTACGTCGGCTTCCTTGGCTACCTCGGGCACTTCGGCCACACGGAGCCCCGCCCCTTCGGCTACGGCGATGGATGAACTGCCGGGATATAGGCCGACGACCACGTTCTGGCCGTTGTCTTTCAGATTCAATGCGTGCGCATGGCCCTGGCTGCCGTAACCTATGATTCCGATAGTCTTGCCTTGAAGGACCCCTAGGTCGGCGTCCTGATCGTAGTAGACGTTTACCATCGTTGATATTTCCGTCCTTAATTTAAGTTGAGGCTGCCCGTTCCATTTGCGTTCTAAATTCCGCTGTCCATTCTTATTGAGCTGACTGGTACGCCCAGGTTCTCTACGTCCATCCCGCTTTCCTGTCCTCGCACCATCGCTACCAACCCTGTGCGTACCATTTCGGTTATGCCGAAGGGCCGCAGGAGGTTTTCGAGAGCGTCTACCTTCTGCTCGCCGCCAGTGATTTCGATAACCACGTAGGTGGAACCGACATCCACAATGTTGGCGCTGAACAGCTCGGCGAACTGCATAATTTCGCCGCGGGTGGAGGGTGAGGTGGTGACCTTCAGCAGTGCCAGTTCCCGGGCCACCACTTGATGGGTTGAAATATAGGAGACCTGGATAACGTCGATCAGCTTGTCGAGTTGACGGGTCACCTGCTGAACGGTGGTGAGATCGCCGTTAACCACGAAGGTCATGCGGGAAAGGCCCTGTTTCTCGCTGCGTCCAACAGCCAGGCTGGCAATGTTGAAGCCACGCCGGCGGAACATGCTGGCGACGCGGGTCAGCACTCCCGGCTTGTCCTCCACCAGGGCGATTATGGTGTGCTGGTCCGGCGGGTTGGACTGCACCATCCTAGTAGGGACCTCCCCGGGTTGGCTGCACCTCAATCATCTCGTGTACCGATTCGCCGGCGGGAATCCACGGATAGACCTGTTCGTCAGCCTTGACTACAAAGTCGATGATGACCGGACCGGATACCTCCATTGCGTGGCGCACGGCGTCGTCCACCTCGTCCTTGCGCGTTACCCGCATCCCGTCTATTCCGTAGGCCGCGGCCAGCTTGACGAAGTCGGGGTTGCCCGAATACTCCACGGCGAAGTACTCCCGGTCATAGAACACGTCCTGCATCTGCTTGACCATACCCAGGCTCTGGTTGTTGAGTATGGCGAACTTGATGTCGACGTTGTTCTCGACGGCGGTGGCGAGGTCGCACATGGTCATCTGGAACCCGCCGTCCCCTGCTACCGACCACACGGTCTTGTCAGGACGGCCCATGCGGGCTCCCAGCGCTGCGGGCACCTCGTAACCCATCGAGCCCAGCCCGCCGGAGGTGATGAGCGTGTTGGGTTCCTTGAATCTGCAGTGCTGCGCCGCCCACATCTGGTGCTGGCCGACACCGGTTACCACGATGCAGTCGCCGCCGGACAACTCTGACAGGCGGTTGAGGACGTACTGCGGCAGCAGTTCCTCAGACTCTCGGATGAACAGCGAGGGGTGCTCCGCCTTCAGCTCATCCAGCCGACGGTGCCAGTTGATGTGCACGTTGGGCTCGACCAGAGGCATCAACTGTTTCAGCACCATTTTCAGGTCGCCGACTACCGGGACCGTTGCCTTGACGTTCTTGTCCAACTCGGACGCATCCACGTCGATGTGAATGACCTTGGCGTTGGGTGCAAAATCGCGGAGCCTGCCTGTAACGCGGTCGTCGAATCGCATCCCCAGGCCGATAAGCAGGTCTGCCTGGTCGATGGCCAGATTGTTGTAGGCCATCCCATGCATGCCGGGCATGCCCATGTTCAGCACGTGTTCCGTGGGAATGGAAGTGATGCCCAAAAGCGTGGTAATGACCGGAATCTGAGCTTTCTCGGCCAGTTCAATCAACTCGTGGTAGGCCTGCGAGATCAGCACGCCGTGTCCGGCCATGATTACCGGCCGCTGGGCTTGGTTGATGAGCTGGGCGGCGTGGGCCACCTGATTCATTGGGGCTTCGCCGGGGGGATGATAACCCGGGAGATTGGGCATGTCGGGCCAGATGAACTCGGTCCGCAGGTCCTGCAGCACGTCCTTGGGTATGTCCACCAGTACCGGTCCAGGGCGGCCAGTGCGGGCAATGTGGAAGGCCTCCTTAATGGCGGGGGCTACGTCCTCCACCTCCATAACCAGGAAGTTGTGCTTGGTGATGGGCAGCGTGATGCCGGTGACGTCCGTCTCTTGGAACGCGTCGCGGCCGATGGCGCCGCGGGGCACCTGCCCCGTTATGGCGACTATGGGCACCGAGTCCATCTGGGCGGTGGCGATGCCGGTCACCAGGTTCGTCGCTCCGGGACCGCTGGTGGCGGAGCATACGCCCACGCGGCCGGTTGCCCGCGCGTACCCGTCGGCAGCCATCGCCGCCGCCTGCTCGTGCCGCACCAGAACATGCCTCAGTTCCGGGTACTTGGCCATGGCGCCATACAGGGGCAAAACCGCACCGCCAGGCAGCCCGAAAACTAAATCCACCCCTTCCTTGAGGAGACTCTCGCAGACAATTTCAGCGCCGCTAAGTTTCATATTTCCTGCTTGAAGACCGGGTGCTGTCAGCAATCGGTCTCACCGTTAAGGCTTGGAACCGGGCAATAAAAAACACCCATCCCAACATGAAGGGACGGGTGTGGGCCCGCGGTACCACCCTTCTTTTCCGATACTAAACGGCCCTTATTAGTTTACGGGCCGCACGGTTCGGAACTGCTTTCTGACTCTGTAACGGTGTCACCCGCCGCGCCCTGCTTCCCCAACCCAGTTGGGGTCATCAGGCGGGCCGCTCCCGGGCGAGTTCGCGACGCTACTGCTACCGGCTCGCACCAACCGCCGGCTCTCTGTTACAGGCCATCGTTACTGCTCCCGCTCTTCGCGGAATTCGTACTGGAAATCCTATCAGTCACCCCCTGGGGTGTCAACGATATTCAGCCCGGATCTGACGGCAATCGCTTTTGGATATCCTGATGACATTTGCCGCTTGCCAAGCCCTTCGGCGTTCGATATCATAGGATCATGTGTTCTATAAATAGTGCTCTATCTCTGTTCCGGCCTCACTGCGCCCCGGCTGGTGTCAGCCGACAGCAGCAGAGCATGGCCTGCCCAAACGCCAGAAAAAGCAGGAATGGGACACAATGGGACGGAATGGGACCGGATTTGAAAATCCTTGTCCCACTTGCAGCGGCGCAGATAGGAAATAACGCGAAATAGCGGGCAAAATGGGAAAACCTGGGAAATTATGGGAACGCGTGGGGAAAATTCTGTCCTATTCTTCCCGCTCAATCCCCCATCCACTTCACGTCCGCCGCCCCGGATAGCTGCACTCGATTCCCTGCGCAGACACCGGATCCATCCGGCCAAATGGGATAGCCCTGGCCCAGATCTGGACATGAATTTTTCTCCAATCCAAACAGATGGCCGGATGGATTCCTTCCTTGTCCGGACGGCAGCCTCTACCAACGCAGCCCGAGTAATCTTCCCACACGGACGGCCCTTTCAACCTGGCGCAGCCCGAGTAATCGTCCTACTCGGACGCGCCCTTCAACATGGCGCAGCCGGTGAAATCTTTCCACACGAACGGCCCTTTCAGCAACGGCCCTTTCAACCTGGCGCAGCCCGAGTAATCGTCCTACTCGGACGCCCCCTTCAACATGGCGCAGCCGGTGACGCCCAGCATCAGAGGCAACAAGGTGTCAACCACTGCCCAGATTACCCAGGCCTGGTGATTGCCTTCAAGGCTGTCCGAGCCGTTGTAAATGAAGGAAAACCAGCTGTGCAGGAACAGGATGGTTATGCCCGCTGTCAGAAAAAAGCTGTATTGACCTCCAGGTATCGGCGGCTGATGGGCTCGCCCGGTGCCCTTCCGTCTTCCCTCCGCTTCCTGTCATGGTTGAACACGATGGCTACGGCCAGCCCTATTGCCATTAGTATGTCCAGCACAAACCATATATCTGACACGTTCAACGAATTGACAAAGAATGTGTTGATAATGAACCAGATTGCAACAACGGTGGCGACTCCCAGCAGGTACATCCCAGACAATTTCTTGATCCCTTCCATCGTAACCTCCCTGATATCCGAATCGAGGCGGCTGGGCCCTGCCCTGGATTGGGCGCCTTTGCACCGGGGTCAAAATGGACCTCAGCGCATATATTCTGACACTTCCTTATGTTAAAATTGGTGCCTGCGAGACCCCGGTTCCTTGCGATTTTCCGTACTTCCCGCCTAAAGTGCGATATGGATTTGCCCAGTGTCTGAGAGCATTCTCGTCGCCGTAGCATGGCCCTATGCCAATGGGCCCCTGCACCTTGGGCACGTGGCCGGGTGCTACCTTTCTGCCGACATTTTCGCCCGCTATCACCGCCTGAAGGGCAACCGGGTGCTGATGGTCTCCGGGAGCGATACCCACGGCACTCCCATAACGATCCGCGCCGATCAGGAAGGAATCACTCCCGCCGAGGTCGTGGATCGCTATCACGCCCTGTTCCTGGAGTCGTGGGAAAAGTTGGGTATCTCCTTCGACCTCTTCACTCACACCAACACCGAAAACCACGAGGCCGTCACACACGACATATTCAAAAACCTGCTGGACAAGGGCTACATCTATACCGACAACATGCTTCTGGCGTACTGTGGCCAATGCGTCCGCTTCCTGCCGGACCGCTATGTCGAGGGGATCTGCCCCCACTGCGCCAACACCCGAGCCAGGGGCGACCAGTGTGATGCCTGCGGGCGCACTTTGGACCCCCGCGACCTCGTGGAGCCCCGTTGCGCCCTCAGCGGAGATACCCCGGAATTCCGTGAGTCTGAGCACTTTTTCCTCCGCCTCTCCGCGTTCCAGGAGCCGCTGTTGGAGTGGGTCAACAAGCAGTCCCATTGGCGCGCCAACGTGCTCAATTTCACTCGCCGGTTCCTCGAGGACGGACTGCACGACCGGGCCATCTCTCGCGACCTCGATTGGGGAGTACCAATCCCGCTTGAAGGCTACGACTCCAAGAAAATCTACGTCTGGTTCGAGGCGGTGATAGGTTATCTGTCCGCGGCAGTGGAGTGGGCCAAGATTCACGGAGAGCCAGAAAGCTGGCAGGACTTCTGGAAGGACCCCAAGAGCCGCTCCTACTACTTCATTGGAAAGGACAACATACCCTTCCACAGCATCATCTGGCCGGCCATGATCATGGCCTATGGGCACGACCTGAACCTGCCCTACGACGTGCCGGCCAATGAGTTCCTGAGCCTGCAGAACCAAAAGTTCTCCACTAGCCAGAACTGGGCCGTCTGGGTGCCCGACTACTTGGAGCGATACGATCCCGATCCCCTCCGCTACCTCCTTTCGGTGAACATGCCGGAATCAGGAGACTCCGACTTTTCCTGGGGCGAGTTCGTACGACGTAATAACGAGGAACTGGTTGCGACCTACGGTAATCTCGTCAACCGTGTTCTGACCTTCGCTTACCGGAATTTCGATGGCCGCATCCCCACGCCGGGGGCGCTGGACGAGGTCGACCAGGGGCTTCTGGATACGGCCCGCGCGGCGATGGCTGAAGTGGACGCGAGCCTCGACGCATGCCGGTTCAAGGCCGCAATCTCGCGCATATTCGCCCTCGCCCAGGACGCCAACCGCTACCTGGATGCCAAGGCTCCTTGGCGCAGCATCAAGGAAGACCGCGAGTCCGCAGCCACCAGCCTGTGGGTCGCTATCGCAGCCATAAACTGCCTGAAGACACTGCTGCACCCGTTCATGCCGTTCAGTTCTCAGCGCCTCCACGAGTTCCTTGGTCAGGAGG
This sequence comes from Dehalococcoidia bacterium, assembly GCA_965262865.1. Classification (GTDB taxonomy): domain Bacteria; phylum Chloroflexota; class Dehalococcoidia; order Lucifugimonadales; family UBA3495; genus VXOI01. The sequence goes on along the minus strand of OZ253565.1, from coordinate 513,155 downwards.
GCCGTGTTGAGGACGGAAGCTGGAACTTCGAAGCTGCCGTCGCAGCAGTCGCCGGAGGCCGCGAACTGCAGCGCCCGTCCCCTCTGTATACCAAGCTGGAGCCTGAGGTCGTCGATCAGGAAGTTGCCCGCCTGGGCATTTCAGCCGGTTAAGGACACCTTCGGCCCGATGCCTTACGGACTGGACGAACGCACAGCGGCTATCTACGCCCCGATTCAGGCGGAGCTTGCCATGGTGGATGAGAAGCTCCGCAGCCTGGCTCCCGCGGAGGTTGGTCACCTGCGTCCCCTGCTGGACTACGTAGCCGAAACCGGCGGCAAACGGGTCCGTCCCGCTATCACTCTGCTGGCAGGCCATTCCTACCCCCACGATCCAGCCAAGCTGGTGCTGATGGCCGGCGCCGTCGAGCTGCTGCACTTGGCCACCCTGATCCACGACGATACCGTGGACGACTCCCCTACCCGCCGCGGCCGCGCCACCGTGGGTAGCGTGTGGGGAAACCAGGTTGCGGTCCTTTTCGGAGACTACGTCTTCGCAACTTCGGCCACCTTCGTATGCGACACCGACAGCATTCGAATCATGCGACGCTTTTCCGAGACCATCATGGATCTGGCCAGCGGTGAGTTGATCGAATATTTCGGCGCCTTCGACGCCAGCCAGGCCCGCGAGGTCTACAACGACCGCATTTATCGTAAAACCGCCTCCCTTTTCTGTACCGCAGGCGAGTCGGGAGCCCTGCTCGCGGGCGCAAACGAGGAAGAGGTCCAAGCCCTTCGCCGCTACGGATACAACATCGGCATGGCCTACCAGGTCGGTGACGACCTGCTGGACTTCGAGGGCGACGCGACCGACCTGGGAAAGCCGGTGGGTTCCGACCTGCTACACGGCGTCCTGACCCTGCCGACGATTATGCTGGAGGAGCGCTACCCAGGCGATAAGCCTGTTTCGTCTCTGTTCCAGGACCGGGACAACCCTGCCAAGCTGCAGCGGGTCGTGGACATGATTCACAATGCCTCCATCATCCACGACTGCGAAAATGTGGTGCGGGATTATTGCGACCGCGCCTCCTACGAGTTGAAGAACCTCCCCAAAGCAGAAGCCCGGCAATCCCTCCAAGACTTGGCCGAGTACATCTTCGACCGCCGCCGGTAACCCAAAAGTGGACCGCGACGCCGATAGCACGCCTTGACGTAATCCATGGGCCTTGGCTACACTCTCGCTATCCCAGCGCCCGGTTCCCTATTTGAAACAGTCGATTTGCTTGCCTTGGAGCTGAAAATTCTATGTGCGGCGTAAGTGGGATTCTCCACAAGTCCCTGGCCTCAGGCGGCTTGGCGCCGGTGGGCGATCAGCTCATTCGGATGCTGGAGCCGATGACCCACCGCGGCATGGACTCCAGCGGCGTCACCATCGTCGGCGAACACCCCGAGGGTGACCTCCTCGTGCGCATCTGGACCGAGAGCGTCCGTGAGGCGGCTGACGTACTTGCCAGCGCCGAAGACACCGTGCGTCAGGTGGGTGGCGTCGTGTGTTCCAGCAGACATACCGGTCAGTTCCTGCGGTTGGCGGTGAACTTCGAAGGCGAGACCCGGGAACTGGCGGCGGCCCTGTTGGAGACGCCGGGTGTTGCTCTCCACAGCATTGGCCGCACTTCCGAGGTGATCAAGGATGTCGGAACGCCAGTGGCCATGGACCAGCGACACGACGTCGCAGCCATCCGCGGCACCCACGGCATCGGCCACGTGCGTATGGCAACCGAGAGTCGTGTCGACGTGAACCACGCCCACCCGTTCTGGGCCTATCCGTTCCCGGACGTATCGGTGGTGCACAATGGGCAGCTGACCAACTACCACAAATTGCGCCGTATGTACGAGGACCAGGGACACCACTTCCAGACGGGTAACGACTCCGAGCTGATCGCCGTCTACCTGGCCGACAAGCTGGCGCAGGGAGAGGGGCTCGAGGACTCGCTGCGGGCTTCCCTTGTGGATCTGGACGGTACGTTCACTTACTTGGTCGCCACACGGGAGGGATTGGGATACGCCAAGGACGAGTGGTCCGCCAAGCCGCTGGTTACCATGGAGACCGACGACATTATCGCCATAGCGTCCGAGGAGATTGCCCTGCGAGGTATCCTGCCCCCTGAGATGGCCGGCGAGGAAATTGATCGGCTGGAACCCCAGAAGAGCGAGGTTATGACCTGGCTACTATAGACGCCGCCGAACTGGACACCAGGGCCTTCAACGTCCAACTGAAAGAGCTGGCCACGCCGGGCAGTGATATAACGGTGCTGCATCCAAATGCCCGGCACAATCTCGGCGTGGGCATCTTCGAGGACTGCAACATTCGTTTCGCCGGTAGCGTCGGGTATTACGCCGCCAGCCTGCTGGACGGGCCCGAGGTTGTGATTGAAGGCAATGCGGGCTGGGCAGTCGGCGACAATATGATGAACGGCAGGATTACGGTCGCCCGGGATGCCGGCGCCTCAGCAGGTTCCACCATGAGGGGCGGCGAGCTCTTCATCGGTGGCGATGCCGGTGCCAGGGCCGGTATTTCCATGAAGGGCGGGTCCCTGGTCATCGGAGGAAACGCGGGTTTCCTAACCGGGTTCATGATGCAGAAGGGCCGGATCATTATCTGCGGAAATGCCGGTGAGGCACTGGGCGACTCCATGTACGAGGGGACAATATACGTAGCGGGAAATATCGCCTCCCTGGGGGCTGATGCCACGGTCGAGGAAATGACCGAGGACGAACTCATCGACGTGCTGGCGACCCTCGAAGCCCGCGGCATTACCAACAGGCGCAGCTTTACCAAGGTCGTGTCGGCCAAACGTTTTTACAATTACGACTCTCTGGAAAGGTTGGAGAAATCGGCGCTCTGAAGACAGGGAACGATTCCTGGCAATCACTGGGTTAGAAAGGCGGACGATCCGAGAGGGGGACTGACTACTTCTATGGTAATGGGCAGCAGCCAGATCTGGTCTCCCTGGATCATGGACGACATACATGCAAAGGCTGAGTTGGGCCGCTATCGTATCCGTGGCTTCTCCTCCTTTCAAAAGGTCACTCACTTCGACGACTTGACCTTCCTTTCCACCGGGCTGACCCGTTTTCCGCTGGAGGGCTATAAGGAACGGTGTAACACCCGTACCGTCATCGGGGCCCGCCACGCCGAAAACCCCCTCATTCTCGAGACCCCTGTCTACATCAGCGGAATGAGCTACGGTGCGTTGTCGGCCAACGCCAAGGTGGCGTTGGGCAAGGCCGCATCCATGGTAGGCTCAGCCAGTTGCACCGGCGATGGCGGCATGCTCCCCGGCGAGCGGGCGGCCTCCGAGAAGCTGATCTACCAGGTGCTGCCCAGCAGGTACGGATTCAATCCCCATCACCTTGTCGATGCCCAGGCCATCGAAATCGTGGTTGGCCAAGGAGCCAAGCCGGGGACGGGCGGCATGCTCATGGGCGTTAAGGTCCAGGACGACGTGGCCGAGATGCGCGACCTCCCCCTTGGCATTGATCAGCGCAGCCCGGCCCGCCATCCTGACTGGCTTGGCCCAGACGACTTGGCAATTAAGATCGAACAGCTGCGTGAGGCCACCGACTGGCGGGTCCCGGTCCACGTCAAGCTGGGTGCCTGCCGGGTCGACGATGATGTGAAGCTGGCCGCCAAGGCCGGCGCCGACGCCATAGTAATCGACAGCATGATGGCGGGAACCGGAGCTTCCGCCGAGGTATTGCTGGAGCACAGTGGGATTCCGACCGTTCCCGCCATCGTCATGGCCCGCGAGGCCTTGCGGGAGTTGGGTCTCTATGGCAAGGTTAGCCTGATCGCTTCAGGAGGCATCCGCGGTGGCGCCGACGCCGCCAAGGCCTTGGCCCTCGGTGCCGATGCCGTGGCCATAGGTCTGGGCGCGCTGATCGCCCTGAATTGCAACAAGGAGATCCCTGAGAGCAACTTCGAGGAGGAAGTCGGTGTCCCTGCCGGGTACTGCCGCTTCTGCCATACGGGCAAGTGCCCCGTCGGGATCGCCACGCAGGACCCTCTGCTCATGAGCCGGCTGGACCCCGACGAGGGTGCGGAACGAGTTGCAAACTTTATCAACTCAATGACTATGGAGATGACCTTGCTCACCCGGTCGCTGGGCAAGGGCGACGTCCACAGCCTGGAACCGGAAGACCTCGCGGCCCTGACCCTGGAAGCCTCGGCCATGGCCCGCGTGCCGCTGGTCGGAACCAACAAGGTATTCGGCGAATAGGTGGTTTGTCGAACTCATGGTGATGCGGTTCTTCAACCCCGATCCTGAACTGGACCGCTACAGGGGCGCGCTCCTTGGGCTGGCTGTGGGAGATGCCCTGGGTGTTCCCGTGGAATTCATGCGCCCCGGCACTTTCGATCCCATTACCGAGATGGTAGGTGGCGGCCCCCACGGCCTCATGCCCGGTGAATGGACCGATGACACTTCAATGGCCCTCTGCCTTGCGGAGAGCTTGATCGAACGTCAGGGTTTCGACGCTGTCGACCAGTTGCAGAGGTACGTGCGGTGGTGGCGCAACGGCCACCTCAGCAGCACCGGATTGTGCTTCGACATCGGCATTACCACCCAGGCCGCGCTGGAAAGCTTTCAGTCCACGGGAGAACCGGCGGGACTGACCTCTCTCGACAGCGCCGGAAACGGCTCGATCATGCGCCTGGCGCCAGTCCCAATGTTTTACGCCCTGAGCATGCCAGATGCTGTTGAATTCGCGGCCCGGAGTTCGGCCACAACCCATGCTTCCGAAGAGGCTGTCAGCGCCTGCCGCTACCTGGCTGCCGTTATCGTCAAAGCCCTGTGGGGGTCCAGCAAGGAGGAAATCCTGGCACCCGCAGTAACCGATGAACTGTCCGATGGCGTAAAGAGGGTCGCCTTTGGTTCTTTCCGCATTTTCAGCCCCCCACAAATCAGGGGCAGTGGCTACGTGGTTGAATCGCTGGAGGCCGCGCTTTGGGCGTTCCACAACAGTGACAGCTTCGCCGACGGCCTCAGTATGGCGGTGAACCTTGGCGAGGACTCAGACACTACTGGTGCGGTTTACGGACAGGTTGCCGGCGCCTTTTACGGCGCCCACACCATACCGCAGAAGTGGCTGAACACCCTGGCGCACAGAGATCTGATCATCGACTTTGCTGACCGGCTGTACGATCTGAGGCCTTTGTCTTAACCAGCCACCCCGTAATCACGGAAACCGGGCTTCCAGGACGAATCGCCAGGTATCCTCAACACCCCAAAGAAGGAGCGCGCGGCATGACCGGCAGGGAAGAAATCGCCCAGCGCATGGACGCCGACGGCATCCGCTTTTTGCTGACCCAATTCGTCGACCTCAACGGGTCACCAAAGGCCAAGATGGTGCCCGTTGAGCACTTCGAGGATGTGCTGGACGAGGGCGCCGGATTCGGGGGGGCCGCCCTTATTGGGATGGGTCAGGGCCCGCACTCCCACGACATGATGGCCCGCATCGATCTCGATTCGTACACTCCCGTCCCTTGGGACGAAGGCCTCGCCCGTTTCGCCAGCGATTTGTTCGTTGACGGCGAACCCCACCCTTACTGCCCACGGCAGCACTTCAAGTCCCTGCTAAATAGTGCGAGAGCAGAGGGCTACGTCTTTAACGTCGGCATCGAGCCTGAGCATTTTCTCGTAACCAGAAACGACGATGGATCCATCAAGGTATGGGACCCCAACGATATAGACAGCCTTCGCAAGCCCTGCTATGACTTCAAGGGGATCGCCAACGTAATGGGCTATCTACGGGACATGATGACCGGCATGCGCCGCATCGGCTGGGATGCCTACCAGTCCGACCACGAGGACGCCAACGGGCAGTACGAGATCAACTTCCACTACTCTGATGCGCTGACTACCGCCGACCGGTACACCTTCTTCAAGATGATGACCAGCCAGTACGCCCAAAGGTACGGGGCCATCGCCACGCACATGGCCAAGCCTTTCACCGATAGGACCGGCAGCGGGGGCCACATCCACTATCACATCGCCGATTCTGAATCCGGCGAGAACCTGTTCCTGGACGAGGACGACCGGCGAGGGCTCGGGCTTTCGGAGATGGCCTACCACTTCATCGGCGGCATCTTTGCCCACGCTCCCGCCCTCTGCTCCGTGATGTCCCCCACCGTCAACTGCTACAAGCGCCTGCAGGTTGGACCGGCGCTCTTTGGTTCCTCTTCAGGATTCCTGTGGACCCCGGCCTTCGTCTCCTACGGCGACAACAACCGGACGCAGATGATACGTACCGCCGGCCCTGGTCACCTGGAAGACCGCACCATGTCCGCCGCCTGCAACCCCTACCTGGCCTTTGGGGCTTATCTCACGGCCGGCCTTGACGGCGTGCGCCGCAGGCTCGATCCCGGTGAACCCAACCTGGGCAACCTGTATGAACTTGGGCTGGAGGAAATTCGCCGCCGCGGCGTTCGGATGCTCCCCCAGTCCCTGGCCGAGTCCCTTGCCGAACTGAAGGCCGACTCAGTCGTGAGCGACTCCCTCGGCGTAATATATGATGAGTTCGTAACCCAGAAGGATGCCGAATGGCGAGAATACCACCGTCAGGTCACCCCGTGGGAAATCGAGCGCTACCTCACCATGTTCTAGGTTGGAGCTAGACCCAGGAGTGTCCTTTCTCCTGAAATGCCCCAACTGCGGCGAACGCAGCGTTAACGAGTTCCGCTTCGGCGGGGAGGTCGTGTCACGTCCGGCTCCCGGCGACCCGGCCGAGGCGTGGAGCAGCTATTTCTACTTCCGCCCCAACGTGGCAGGAGTGCAGCGGGAGTGGTGGAATCACCGCTACGGGTGCCGGCGATGGTTCTATGCCCTGCGTGAGACAACCAGCAACACAGTCCAGACGACCTATTCGCCCGGCGAGCAGCCTCCTGTAGTAGCTCCCTGAGGCCGCCCCTCTGAACCCCTATCAAGGCAGGGATATGCCCACCAACGAAAACCAACGCCGGTCCCGTATCGAGCCGAGCTCGGGAGCGGCCATCGACCGCAATGCTCCCGTGGAGTTCGAATTCGACGGGAGAGTGATTCATGGATATAACGGCGACACCATAGCCTCGGCCCTATACGCTGGGGGCACGCGCGTTTTCAGCCGTAGTTTCAAGTATCACCGGCCCCGTGGACTCCTGTGCTGCGCGGGAAACTGCCCCAACTGCCTTGTAACCGTGGACGCTGAACCGAATGTCCGCGCTTGCACGCGGCCGATAGTGCCCGGCATTAAGGTAAACAGCCAGAACGCCTGGCCCTCCCTTCGCTTTGACCTGATGTCGGTGTTGGACCGAATGCACTGGCTCATGCCCGTGGGCTTCTACTACAAGGCCATGCACCGTCCCAAGGCCCTGTGGTTGCTGGCTCGCCAGCTCATCCGCCGTGTTGGAGGACTGGGAAGCATCGACATCAATGCGGCGCATGACCACGAGTTCAGCAGCCGCAATATGCACACTGATGTCGCCGTCGTGGGCGGTGGCCCTGCGGGAATGTCAGCAGCACTGTCGGCTGCAGGTGCGGGCGAACGGGTGGTGCTGATCGATGACCAGCCGGGTCTGGGCGGCCACCTCCGATACAGCCGGCAGTCCGCCACCGAACGCGACAATGGACAGTCAAATTCCGCTTCGGACGTGACCTGGGAACTGGCCGACGCCATAGAGCAGTCGCCGAACATCGCTGTACTGACCCGCACCACGGCCTTCGGACTGTATCAGGACAACCTGCTGGCGATCCTTACAGAGGAGGGTGTAGTCCGGCTGCGGGCGGGACACGTGGTCCTAGCCACTGGAACCCAAGAAACCCCGCTGCTATTCGAGAACAACGACCTTCCCGGTATAATGCTCGCCTCTGCAGCCCGCCGCCTCATGTCGCTGTACAGCGTACGCCCTGGGCAGGAGGCGGTCGTTGCCACCGAAACAGCCGAGGGTTACGAGGCCGCGCTGGAATTGCTGGACGCCGGGGTTCGGGTTGCCGCCGTGGTTGACGACTCCGAAACTGCATCTACCGAGGCGGCGGAAGCCGTACGCGACAGGGGCGTCGAGGTGTTGACGGGGCACCGAGTGATTAGGGCCACTGGTCGAGGCAGGGTAAAGGCAGCAGTCATAGCCTCTGTAGATGGAGCGGGACCCCAAGCCACCCGCAGAATCCGGTGCGACCTGCTCTGCATGTCGGGCACTCACCAGCCCGTCAACGCTTTGCTGCACCAAATGGGCGCGTCCCAACCCGGAGTAACCCTGGCTGGTGGAGCCAATGGCGCAATGTCTTTGGATGAGACTATCCGTCAAGGAACGGAGGCCGGTAACCGGGCATCGGGGGCGCGAATGGTTTCCTCCGACGAGACGGTTCATTCCGACGTCGGGCTGGCTCCCACAACCGCATTCCCAATCAGTCAGGGCGGGCGCTCCTTCGTCTGCTACTGCGAGGACGTTTCGGCCCACGACATCGCGCAGGCCATCGACGAAGGGTTCGCCGACATCCAGACCCTGAAACGGTACACGACGGTAACCATGGGGCCCTGCCAGGGCAAGATGTGCGGGCACGCTCTGTCCAGCATCTGCGCCTCTCACATTGACGCTACCAATGAGGATGGAACCAGGGACTCTTACACCACCTCCCGCCCACCCTACCAGCCGATCACCCTCGCCGCTCTCGCCGGGCGCGAACGGATGCCCTTAAAGCGAACGCCCCTGGATCGCATCCATCGCGACCTCGGCGCCAGGATGGTCGAGTCCGGCCCGTGGCTGCGCCCCCACAGCTATGGCTCGGCCGCCGACGAGTGCATTGCCGTCCGTGAGCGGGTCGGCATCATCGACGTTGGCACCTTGGGTAAGCTTGAGGTCGTTGGAAAGAACGCTGGGCAACTGCTAGACCGTCTCTACACCCACCGTTTCTCCGATCTGGACCTCGGCCGCATCCGCTACGGCCTTATGACCTCCGACAACGGTGTCATCCTCGACGACGGGACGGTAACGCGCCTGGCCGAGGACCGATACTTTGTAACCACTACCTCAGGCAACGCCGACGTTATAGAGGAGTGGTTCAACTGGTGGAACGCCGGGGCGGGCAACTGCGCCCACGTAGTAAACGTTACCGCCGCATTCGGCGCGGTGAACGTCGCCGGACCGAAGGCCCGTGAGACGCTGGCCAGGCTCACGGACATCGACCTTTCTACCAAGACCTTCCGGTACATGCGCTCTGCGCAGGGCGAAGTTGCCGGCGTTCCCTGCCTGCTGCTCCGCATCGGATTCGTTGGCGAGGCCGGGTGGGAGGTCCACTTCCCCGCGGAGTATGGCGAGCACGTCTGGAACTCCATCATGGACGCGGGACGGGATTTCGGAATCTCCCCCTTTGGCCTCGAGGCGCAGCGTGTACTGAGGCTGGAGAAGGGCCACGTCATTGTTGGCCAGGACACCGACGCAGTATCCACTCCCATGGACGTCGGGTCGGATTGGGCGGTTCGTTTCGACAAGCCCGACTTCATCGGCCGTGGCGGTCTGGTAGTTGCCTCCCAACGAGGTCTGCAGCAGCGTCTGGTCGGTTTTGTTATGCCGGGCACAACCGCTCCCGAGGATGGCACTCCCGTGCTGAGCGGCACCAGGGCAGTCGGCCGCGTGACCAGCGCGCGCCTCAGCCCAACCTTGAAGCGCGGCTTCGGTTTGGCATGGGTACCGCCGTATCTGGCTGTCGAAGGAGAGACCATTGAGGTGCTGGTCGCAGACCGCCCCGTCTCCGCCCGTGTAACCCTGGAGCCGGTCTACGATCCTGAAGGCCACCGGCTGCGGAGTTGATTATGGTTTCCGCACCACCGGAAAGACGAACGGCCATGTACCATAGCCAGTTGGCCATGGGAGCTGTCATGGCCGACGCCGACGGCTGGCAGCTGCCCGTCCAGTACGGAGACGCTGTTCAGGAGGCGGCTTATCTCCGCGAGACCGTTGGAGTCTCCGATGTCAGCCCCTTGGGCAAAGTCAGGGTGGTTGGCGCGGACGCTTCTCAGGCCGTCGCGGTACTGCTGGCCAAAGCCACGGAGCAGACGGTCGGCACTGTATCCGAGGCCGGCTCCGCCTTCGAAGGCGGGGGAAAGCTGTTGTCTGCCTGCTTGGCTCCCGATGAATTCCTGGTTCTGACGCCCACCGGAATGGCCTCTTCTGCGTCAAACACAATCCAGTCAAGCGACCCTGTGTGCGCCCACGCCGTCGACGTAACATCCGGCCTCTGCGCCGTGTCGCTGGTCGGCCCGGCCACCCACGACCTCCTTAGCCGAATCACTGAACTGGACGCATCACCTGCCGCCCTGCCGGACCTCTCCTGCGTCCAGTCACGCTTCAGTGACGTGCAAGGGCTTCTGGTCCGAGGAGACGTCAACGGCATCCCCATATACCATCTCTACGCCAGCCGGGAATTTGGCGAATACCTCTGGGAGGCCCTCATCGACTCCGCCAAAGAGGTCGGAGGCGGCCCGGCAGGAACCGACGCCCTGTTGGGCCTTCGAGAACGAGATTAAGGGCCGGGCATAGAGCAGTGTTCCAACTATTCAAAAAAAATCGAATGTGGCAAACCCGCCCCCTCAAAGACCGTTACCGTGTGGTCATCATAGGCGGTGGCGTGCACGGGCTTTCCACCGCCTACTACCTCACCAAGCTGGGCGTCACAGACATCGCCGTGCTCGACAAGGGCTATCTTGGCGGTGGCGCCAGCGCCCGCACCACTGCCATCATCCGCTCCAACTACCTCACGCTCGAGGGTATCCCGTTCTTCGACCAGAGCGTGAAGCTCTACGAGGGTTTGGCCAAAGAACTGAACTTCAACATGCTCTTCAACCAGATGGGACGTTTGGATCTCGGCCACACCGACGCCGCCCTTTACGCCCTGCGGATGCGCACCGAGTTCAACCGTATTCTCGGCGTGGACAGCAGGATGATCGGCCCTCGGGAAATCAAGCAGTTGGTCCCGTCCCTGAGCCTGCGGGAAGGATTGCCGTATCCGATCATGGGCGCCCTGTACCATCCGCCCTGCGGCGTGATCCGCCACGACGCGGTGGTCTGGGGATTCGGCCGTGGCGCTGACCGTGGCGGCGCCGAGCTTCATCCCTTCACCGAGGTCACCGCCATCGACCGCGCCAACGGTTGCGTCACCGGCGTCGAGACCAGCCGAGGTTTCGTCGCAGCTGAGGTCGTGCTGAACGCCACCGCCGGCTGGAGCAGCGAGGTCGCTCGCCTGGCCGGGGTAGACTTGCCCATCACCACCCACCCTCTCCAGGCAATGGTCACCGAACCGCTGAAACCCTTCCTGGACAAGACCATATCGTCGGCCAACCTCCACGCCTATGTCTACCAGACCGACCGCGGTGAGGTCGTAATCGGTGGCGGTGTGGACCCCTATCCCTCGTACAGCATGAAATCTGCGCTGCTGCCCATGGAACAGCTGGCCGGCCATACGCTCGAGATGTTTCCCTGCCTGTCCAAGGTTAAGGTACTCCGTCAGTGGGCCGGCCTGTGCGATATGACTCCCGATTACGCCCCCATAATGGGCCCCGTTGACGGACTTGATGGCTTCATGGTGTCCTGCGGCTGGGGCAGCTGGGGCTTCAAGGCCGCGCCAGCCGCAGGCAAGAACATTGCCAGCTTGGTCGCCACCGGGGAAACTCCCGACCTGATCAAACCCTTCGCCCTCTCCCGCTTCCACGAGGGCAAGCTGGTAAACGAACGGGCCGCCGCTCCCGCCGCCGCCATCCACTAGGCGAATTGAATCAGATTATTGATCCCCGCCAGAAGATTCCCGCTTCCTTGAGGGGGAGGGTGAATTCTCAGGGACCAGATCCCTCTGAAACGTCAACAACGGAGGTCCGCCATGAGCGAGGAGATCTTCTACTCCGATGCCGCCACCTTGGCCCGCCGTATCCGTGAACGGTCGCTTTCCCCGGTTGAGGTGATGCAGGCCCACCTCGACCGCATTGAGTCGGTCAACCCCACGCTGAACGCGCTCGTCGCCTTCCCTGATGGCGTCATGGACCAGGCACGGGAGGCCGAGGCCGCCGCCATGCGAGGCGAGTACAGAGGTCCACTGCACGGGGTCCCTTTCACCGTCAAAGACTGCGTGGATACCGAGGGCGTGGTCACCACGCGCGGCTCCAAACTCTTCGAGGACCACGTCCCGGAGACCGACGCTACGGTTGTAAGGCGCCTCAAGGACGCCGGGGGCATCTTCATCGCCAAGTCCAACATGCCAGAGTTCGCCCTGTGGTGGGAGACTGACAACCTGGTTTACGGCCGCACGGAGAATCCGTGGATGATCGGCCGCACCCCCGGCGGCTCCAGCGGGGGAGAGGCCGCGCCGTTGCCTCAGGCATGTCGCCACTGGGCATCGGCAGCGACGTGGGCGGTTCAATCCGGGAGCCTGCCAACTACTGCGGCATCGTCGGACTCAAGGCCACCCACGGGCGAATCCCGCTCACCGGGCACTGGCCCGACACCCTGCTTCGCTTTATGCATGTAGGGCCAATCGTGCGGAGTGTGGAAGACGCCGCCCTCGCGTTAAACTTGATGGCTGGTCCCGACGGCGTAGACCACTATGCCATGCCCGTTCCTGTGCCGGATGTTTCGGAATTCACGGCTCCGGCCGGCCTGAGGGTCGCCTGGTGCCCCGAGGGACCCTTCGCCCCCGTAGAGCGGGAAGTGCAGAATACGGTCGCCACCGCGGCAACCGCCCTGGACGAACTGGGTTGCGCCGTCGAGCAAGTTGGGCTGGAGGGCTGGGCGAGCTGGCCCGGTCAACAAATTTCTGCCCGCATCTTCGCCGCGGAGGGCAACCAGTACCTCGATCCCATAATCGAGGGCCGCAAGGAACTGTTGGCCCTCTCTATGCAGCGTCGTCTGAACATCCCGGGCCCCAGTTACGACGAATACCTGGAGGCCATGGAGCAGATGGAGCAACTGCGTGCTGCCTGCATCAAGCTGTTCGGCGAATACGACGTATTGCTCCTGCCCACGGGTCCGGTGGTTGCGCATCCCCACGACACCCGCCGCCACGAGGTCGGTGGCGAGACTGCGCCGGCCCGGCATGCTCTATCCTGCACCATACCCTTCGACCTCACCGGCTCCCCAGCCCTGTCAGTGCCCTTCGGCATGAGTAGCGCCGGCCTGCCTATCGGCGTTCAGATTGTCGGGCGCCACTACGAGGAAGCCACCATACTGCGCGCAGGTGCTGCCCTTGAGGAGCTCTATCGCCCCCGCCGAGGCCGCCCTCCGTTGTAACCCCCCTCTGCAGGCTGGGAATTGACCTTCTGGGACCGGCTGGGCATGCCGGCTCCTTGTGCTGATGTATACAGGCCGGCGTCCCACTCTCTGCCACTCCCTTAAGGGAAGAAAAAGGCAAAATCCCGAATGGGCCCCTGTTGCCTGCCTTCAGTGCTCGCCGTTTGGCACGCATCGCTGTTATGGAGAAAACAAGGAGTCCAATCGCCTCCTCTGTGGTAAACTTCGCCACAGTTACCAGCCAAAACGACGAAAGACAATGGAGGTAGAGGAATGCCTGAATACGACCTCGTAATCCGTGGCGGCACTGTGATCGACGGCACTGGCATCCCCCGAGTCCGAGCTGATCTTGCCATCAAGGATGGTCGGGTGGCCATGATCAGCGGGCGCATCAACGGTGCCGGTGCGAAGGAACTGGACGCCAGCGGCTGCATCGTCGCCCCAGGCGCTGTGGACCTGCACACCCACTATGACGCTCAGCTCAACTGGGACCCCTACGCCTCCCTCTCCGGCCAATTCGGTGTGACCTCCCTGACCGTGGGCCAGTGCGGCTTTGGCTTCGCCCCCACCCGCCCGGAAGACCGCGACCTGAACATGCGGATGATGAACCGCATCGAGGCCATACCCCTGGAGTCCATGCGCCAGGGAATGCGCTGGGACTGGGAGACCTTCCCCGAATACATGGACAGCCTTGAACGCCAGGGTCTCGGCGTCAACGTGGGCTGCGTGGTTCCCTTCTCGCCCCTGCGCGGCTATGTGTTGGGCATGATCCCGGCCCGCGAGCGCACCTCGGTCACCGAGGGCGAGCTCAACCAGATGAAGCAGATCCTTTTCGAGGCCATGCAGGCCGGAGCTTTCGGGATATCTGCAGACAAGAATCTCGAGGACCGGCCCGAGGATGGCAGCTGGCTACCCAGCCACGTCGCCTCCCGTGAGGAATACCTGGCCTTGGCACAGGTTCTCGGACAGTTCGGCGTTGGCCACATCGGTTGGACCATCGGCATCTCCGACGACCGCGCAGCGCAGCGCGACATGCTGGCCGAGATGGTCCGCATGAGTGGCCGGCCGCTCCACGTCATCCTCGGCGATGCTGAAGGCTACGAGTGGCTCAAGGAAGTCCGCGCGGAAGGCTTGCCCGTCATCGCTCAGGAGACCGCGGTACCCACCATCTCTGAGTTCAAGCTCTCCGAGTACAACCTGTTCGACTATATGCCCCACTGGGTGCAGCCTCTGGTTGGCTCCAAGGAGGAGCGCGTCGCCAAGCTCTCCGAGGACGGCGTGCGCATTGGCATGAAGCAGGACGTGCTGGACCGTCCCCACCCGCGAACCGACTGGCACCGCGTGCAAGTCGTTGAGGTTGCCCACGAGCGTAACCTGCAGTACGAGGGCCTGAGCATCGCCGACATCGCCGAGGCCGAGGGCAAGCATCCGCTGGACGCCTTTATTGACCTCGCCTTGGACGAGGATCTAGAGACCGAATTCGCCCACCCCGCCGGCGGGCGTGGCGACGACGATGCCCAGTACATCACCAGTCCTTACTCCCACATCTCCGTGTCGGACGGCGGCGCCCACACCCGGTTCCTGATCAACAGCATCTGGCCGGTCTACTTCCTGGGCCACTGGATCCGCGAAAAGAACATCATGACTCTGGAGCAGGCCCACCAAAAGATGAGCGCCATGCCCGCCAGGGTCGCCGATATGAAGAATCGCGGCACCCTCCGCATCGGAGACTTCGCAGACGTCATGGTCTACGACATGGACGAGCTGGGCTTCCTCTACGACAAGCCCAAGTTTGCCACCGACTTCCCCGGCGGCGAGAAGCGCCTGGTACAGATGCCGACCGGCATCCGCTACATCCTGGTCAACGGCAACGTGACGTTCCAGGAGAACGAGTGCACCGGCGCTCTGCCCGGCACGCTGCTACGCAGCTACGACCAGGTCGGATAACCATTCGGGATCGCCGATACCTCTGGGCCCCGCCAAACTGGCGGGGCCCTTGGTTTCAAGTGTTCCTGTTTATTTTTCCTCCTGACAAAAAGAGAGGTTTAAACTGAGAATGCGCCGATAGTCGTAAGAATCACGCCGGTATTCGCCGAGGTTTGACACCCGTTGGCGGCAAGCCTAAACTGCCTTGAACACACTCGAAAGAACACAAAGTCGACTATCAACCTGGGAGGTTATGGCATGGCAGAATTTGATCTCGTAATACGTGGCGGCACCGTGGTGGATGGCACCGGCCTGCCCCGAATCCGCGCCGACCTTGCCATCAAGGACGGAAGAGTTGCCATGATCAGCGGCCGCATCCATGGCGCCGGGGCCAAGGAATTGGATGCCAGCGGATGCATCGTGGCGCCAGGGGCGATTGACCTGCACACCCACTACGACGCCCAGCTCAACTGGGACCCTTACGCAACTCTGTCGGGCTGGTTCGGTGTGACCTCCCTGACCGTGGGACAGTGCGGGTTCGGCTTCGCGCCGACCCGGCCGGATGACCGCGACCTCAACATGCGGATGATGAACCGCATTGAGGCCATTCCTCTGGAGTCAATGCGCCAGGGCATGCGCTGGGACTGGGAAACCTTCCCGGAATACATGGACAGCCTTGACAAACAGGGCCTTGGCGTCAACGTGGGCTGCCTGGTTCCATTCTCCCCACTCCGCGGCTATGTCCTGGGGATGATCCCGGCCCGTGAGCGGACCTCCGTCACCGAGGCCGAGCTCAACCAGATGAAGCAGATTCTCTTTGACTCTATGAAAGCAGGCGCTTTCGGCATCTCCGCTGATAAGAACTTGGAAGACCGCCCCGAGGACGGCAGTTGGCTGCCCAGCCACGTGGCCTCCCGCGAGGAGTTCCTTGCATTGTCCCAGGTAATGTCCCAGTTCGGCGTTGGGCATTTGGGCTGGACCATCGGTATATCCGATGACCGCGCTGGACAGCGCGACATGCTCGCCGAGATGGTGCGGATGAGCGGCCGCCCGTTGCACGTGGTGCTGGGCGACGACGAGGGCTACGACTGGCTGGAGCAGGTTCGCGCCGAGGGGCTGCCTGTGGTGGCACAGCTTGGCCCCGTCCCGACTATTTCAGAGTTCAAGCTCTCCGAGTACAACCTGTTCGACTACATGTCCCACTGGGTGCAGCCCTTGGTCGGTACCAAGGAGGAGCGTATTGCCAAGCTTTCCGAGGATGGCGTCCGCATTGGCATGAAGCAGGACGTTATCGATCGCCCGCATCCCAGGACCGACTGGACGAGGCTCCAGGTCGTCGAGGTTGCTCACGAGCGCAACCTCCAGTACGAAGGCCTGAGCATCGCCGACATCGCCGAGGCCGAGGGCAAGCATCCGCTGGACGCTTTCTTGGACATCGCCCTTGATGAGGATCTGGAGACCGAATTCGCCCATCCTTCCAATAACCGGGGCGATGACGTCACGGCGGAAAGGTTGAAGAATCCGTTCGTTCACATCTCGGTTTCGGATGGCGGCGCCCATACTCGCTTCCTGGTCAACAGCGTCTGGCCCGTTTATTTCCTGGGCTACTGGGTTCGCGACCGCGAGCTTATGTCGTTGGAGCAGGCACACTACAAGATGAGCGCTCTGCCCGCCTGGTTCTCCGACATGAAGAACCGGGGAACCCTGCGCATCGGCGACTTCGCCGACATCATGATCTACAACATGGACGAGCTGGGCCTGCTCTACGACAAGCCCCAGTTCGCCACCGACTTCCCCGGCGGCGAGAAGCGGCTGGTCCAGAAGCCCACCGGTATGCGCTACATCTTGGTTAACGGCTCCGTTACGTTCCAGGACAACGAGTGCACCGGCGCCCTGCCCGGCAAGCTGCTCCGCAGCTACGACCAAATCGGCTAGAGTTACCAGGTTTTCCGAACCAATTGGAAGGCCCCGCCAATATTGGCGGGGCCTTCCGGTCTGTCGCGATACCGAACTGGAAGTTACTCGTCAGGAACAAGCGCTACCAGGCGGCCCTCCTGCTGCGTTACGAGAAAGACCTTCATTCGCAGTTCGGGGTGGTTGATGCACCGGCCGTCGCCCTTTTTATACTCGTAGCCGTGAGTGTCGCAGACAAATACATCCTCGCCAACGTCTTCCACCTCACCCCCTTGGTGCGGGCACAGGGTGGACAGCATCCGGTAGCCTTCGTTGGCCTTGACGAGAAAGTAGTTGGCGCTGCCAACCTTGAACAGTTTCGGAAGTTCGGTAAATTCGGCTTCTGCGCCCAAGTCCACCCGCACCTTCTTGGAACGGGCTGACCCACTGATTTGCCGCATCGTGATTCTGTTGACCTGCCTCTCAGTAGCCATCGGCAAACACCCTCGCTGCTGGATTTTGGCCAGTATAGCAGACTCCATTCCGTCCCTGTCTCGACGTTTGGACAACTTCGACATACCAGTAGTCATTGATTAGCAAGACAGGCCGTGGCAAAATCAGAATACAGGAGGCTGATATGACTACTGAAGCCAACTACAAAGATCGATATGGACTTCCTCTTACCACTAACTCACAGACCGCATTGGCCCATTACGCTGAGGGGCTGGAGTTGGCCCTCTCGCAGAACTTCGGGGCCGAGGAGGCGTTTGCCCGCGCTGCTGAGGGGGATGAGGGCTTCGCATTGGCCCACGCCTCACGGTCCTTTATGGAGTTTCTCCGTATAGCCGTGCCCGAGGCGCGCGCCAGCGCAGAGACAGCCGTCAAGCTTTCTTCCGGGCTCAGCCGCCGAGAACGGGGCTACATTGACGTTGTGTCCAAGTTCGTCAACGGTCAGAACCACGAAGCCACTGCCGCCGTGCACGAGCACCTGAAAGAATTTCCGCTCGACTCTATTCTGCTGCGCTTGGCTCAGAGGCTCTATATCCAGGGTTGTGTTGGAATCGGCGCCCCGGACTATCCGGCCCGTTTCTACGCGCTGATGACCGAAGCGGCGCCACATTACGGCGAAGACTGGGCTTTCATGGGGCAGTACGCCTGGGCCCACCACGAGGTCGGCAAAATGGCGGAAGGTATGGACTTGGCCGAGCGTTCGTTGGATCTCAACCCGGCCAACGGAGTGGCCGCCCACTCCGTGGCCCACGTTTTCTACGAAATGAGCCAGGACGACGATGGCTCGGCCTTCCTGGGTAGCTGGCTGGAAGATTATGACCGCCGCTCTACCTACCGGGTCCACCTGTCTTGGCACCAGGCGCTGTTTGAGCTGGCCCTTGGCCGCTACAACCAGGCCTTGGGCTGGTACGATCGCGACATTCGCCCGGCGGTACGGGAGCTCAAGTACGGGGCCCTGGCCGACAGCGCCTCGCTGATCTGGCGGATGAAGATCTACGGCGAAGTCTCTCCGCTTGCCCCGTGGAGCGAGTTGGTGGAGCTAGCAGCACCCGCCGCTGCTCGCCCTGGTCCCTCCTTCCGTGACGCCCATGCCGCCTTGGCCTTCACTGCTGCCGGCGACGACGAGTCTTTCGGCAAGCTGGTTGATGGACTGCAGGCGATGGCCGACAACGGCGACGCCACTGCCCGTGAGGCCACGCTGCCTTTGGTGAAAGGCATAGGCGCCTTCGGTCAGGGGGAATACGCTGAGGCCGTGCGTCTTATGGAGCCGGTCTACCCGCAGTTGACCCGTGTCGGCGGTAGCCACGCCCAGCGGCTCGTATTCGAGGACACGCTGCTGGAGGCCTACCTCCGGGCAGAAGAATTCGACAAGGCAACCGGCATGTTGCGGGAACGCCTGTCGCGCCGCGAATCGCCACGCGAGCTGTACTGGCTGGCACGCGCTCAGGCAGGCCAAGGCCAGGTGGCCGATGCCCAGGACAGCTTGGCTCACGTTAAGGAAATCTGGACTGACGCCGACACCAACACCCCGGAATACGGTCGACTGACACAGCTGGCCGCCGATTAAGGCGCGATCCACATTGGAGAACTTTCGGGGCGAGCCGCGAGGTTCGCCCCTACCTGTTGTCCCATACCACAGCGCCACTGGAGATGGTCAAAACTGCCTTGATTTTGGGCAAGGCCTCACGGTCAACAGCAGCGGGGTCGGCATCTACGAGCACCATGTCTGCCAGCTTGCCCGGAGCGATCGAGCCCTTGACCTTGGACGTTCCTTCGGCCATCGCCGCCTCGACGGTGTACATCCTGAAGGCGTCGTTAACGCTCACCGTCTGCTCCCCTAGCCCGTCGGAGGACAGCAGCAGGCCTTCCGATGTGCGGCGGGTAACAGCGCTGTAAATTGCAGGCCATGGGTTTGGATCTATGACCGGCGCGTCGGAGCCGAAGGCGGTGGGCACCCCCGAGCGCAACAGCGCCCCCGCCGGGTACAGGTGCGGCAGCAATCTAGGCTCGACGTTATTCCGATAGGACTCGCCGTTGTGGTATAGGAACCCCGGTTGTGTTATCACCGTGGCTCCCGACCGGCGAACGGCGGCGATCAGGGCCGGGGTACCTTCCGCGCAATGCTCTATGCGGTCAATCAGTCCCGAATGCTGGCGAGCCTGTAAGGCGGAGGCAGCGGCCGCGATGGCTTCTTCCTCAATGCAGTGTATGGCCACGGGGAAGCCGCGGTTATGCGCGTCAACTATTGCGGCATCCAGTTCCGGGTACGTCGGTTGAAGCGCCCCTGTTGTCAGTGTTAGCACAATCTTGGCATGGCCCAGCCTGAGCCGCTCAGTCCCGGAGCCGAAGGTCAAACACGCCCCCGCGAATTCGTTCAGCTTCCCAATCCCTGCAAACATGGTGATGCGGGTAGCCAGTACTCCGGATGCTTGTAGGTTGTGAAACGAGGTCCATCGCGCAACGTCGTTGTCTGCGCCCGCGTCCTGAATTGAGGTGATGCCGTAGCTACGAAGCAGCTCGTCAGCGGCGCGCATTCCATCCTCGAATTCGCTTGTACTCCGGACACTGCCCAGACTCTGCCGCAGATGCGAGCGCATCTCGTACAATGTGCCCGTTGGTTCTCCGGTGGCAAGTTCACGCTCGATCACGCCGCCCGGCGGGTCTGGCGTCTCGCGAGTGATGCCCGCCAGCCCCAGTGCGCGGCTGTTGAGGATCGCGGCGTGCCCGCTGCGCTGCTCCAGCCATACCGGATGGTCAGGGGCGGCCATGTCCAGGTCGTGGCGGTTGGGATGGCGGTGCTCAGCAAGCTGCAGGTCGTCGTAGCCGTGGCCGCGGATCCAGCTGCCTGGAGCACGAGTCGCCGCTCTTTCGCAAACAAGGATTTGTATCTCGGCGATGGAGACAGCCCGCTGCGGTGAACAGTCAAGGTCCCTCAGTCTCCGAGCCAGACCTTGAAGGTGGCAGTGGGCGTCGTTGAGGCCCGGTAGAAGTGTCAGACCTTGGCAATCAATGATTTCCGTATTGGTTGAGGCCAACGAACGAATGAACTCGTTACCGCCGACTGCCGCGACGCGCTCACCGACAATGGCGACGGCCTCGACGCAAGGTTGAGACGGCTCCATGGTCAGGATGTTGCCGTTGGCCAGGACGAGGCTGACGTTGCCGGTGGGCATAACTACCGGTCTGAGCTATTGCGGTCAGGGATCGCGAAGATGGAGCTAAGATCCGGAGCCGAGGGCCGAAGGGACGAAGGCGGCGTCATGTTGCTCGTCGGCGTGATAGGAGCTGCGTACCAGCGGCCCCGAAGCGACGTGCTTGAAGCCCAGATCGAGTCCAGCCACTCTCAGCTCTTCGAACTCAGCTGGGGTGTAGAATCGGTCGATGGCGATGTGTTTGGCCGACGGTCGCAGGTACTGCCCTATGGTCAGAAGGTCACAGTCCACGCCCCGCAGGTCGCGCATTGTGTCCAGCACCTCGTCGGCCGTCTCGCCCATGCCGACTATGATGCCCGATTTGGTGACGGTGGCCGGATCGATTTCCTTTGCCTTGGCGAGAAGGTCCAGGGAAAGCCTGTATTTGCCCTTGGGTCGGACCCGAGGGAATACTCGCACGGTTGACTCAATGTTGTGGTTCAGCACCGCCGGTCCCGCCTCGATAACGCGGCGCAGCGCATCCCAGTTGCCGGCAAAGTCGGGAATCAGCACCTCGATGCGACACTCCGGCAACACTTCGCGGATGCGATTGATGCAAGCCGCAAAGATATAGGCGCCGCCATCAGGGAGGTCATCGCGGTTAACGGAAGTAATCACGCAGTATCGGAGGCCCATGGCCTTGACTGTTTCCGCCAGCCTCTTCGGCTCTTTCAGGTCGATGCCTACCGGGCGTCCGGTCGTGACAGCGCAGTAGTGGCAACGCCGTGTGCAGATGTCACCCAAGATCATGAAGGTGGCCGTGCCTCGCCCCCAGCACTCGCCGATATTGGGGCAGTGTGCCTCCTCGCAGACCGTGTGCAACTCTTGGCTGCGCATCAGTTCCTTGAGCTGCATGTACCTCGGGCTGCCCGGCATTTGCACCTTCAGCCACTCGGGCAGGCGAGGGCGCGACTCAAGAGTCTTCTTCGGCTGGGTCATCAAGTTCCTCGGCACCTGTCGTATGTGTCTACCAGGCCATTATAACAATTGAGCGATGAACCGGAGTCACATCAGTTGTACCACGCGGGGAGACACGCGGCATTTTTCTGCGGCGATGATGGCGTCGATGTCTGCGGCTGCCTGTTCCAGGTCTCCGTCAGGATTGACGACCCGATAGTCGAAGTGATGGACCTGCGCTAGTTCCTCTTCCGCCGTAAGAAGGCGGCGCTCCAGTTCCGCGTCGGACTCGGTCATACGGCCCCTTAGTCGTAGGTGCAGATCCTCCAGGGACGGCGGTATCAGGAATATTAGCAGCGCCTCCGGGGCCATCTGCCGAATTGTCGCAGCTCCCTGTACGTCGAGCTTCAGAAACACGTCCTTGCCGGAGCGCAGCGCGTCCCGTGCCTGGCTCCTGGGGACGCCGTACCAACGCCCGTATACCTCCGCGCATTCCAGGAACTCGTCCCGCTCCCGCATCCTGGCGAACGTGTCTGTATCAATGAAGATGTAGTCCTCGCCGTCTCTCTCTCCGGGGCGCATCTCCCGAGTGGTTGCGGTAACCGCGAAGTGCCAGGGGCGGTCTAGCCTGCGCAGTTCATTCAACACCGCATCCTTGCCCACTCCCGACGGTCCAGACAGCACCACCAGCAACGGGGGGGAAGGACTGGCCTCGGGAATAAGTGGCATAACAATCAGCTATTCCCTGACGTGTTTCGGCGCGAGCGTTTGAATGTCCTCCCAGAAACTGGGGTAGGACACGGAAGCGTCGGAAGCGCCATGCACTTCGATTTCTCCGTCGGCCACCAGGCCGCAAACGGCCATTGCCATGGCCAGCCGGTGGTCGCCGTGGGAATGGCAGACCGCACCCGTGAGCCCGCCGGTGCCACGTATTACCATCCCGTCCTCCCGCGCCTCTATGTCTGCCCCCAACCGGGATAACTCCTCTACGGTCGTGGCGATGCGGTCCGATTCCTTGACACGCAATTCGGCTGCGTCCCGTATGACCGTTTCCCCGCTGGCGAAGCAGGCGGCCACAGCCAGGATCGGAATCTCGTCGAGGATGCGGGGAATCATGTCTCCCCCAATTTCCGTGCCTCGCAGGTCCGCCGGAGTGACCAGCAGGTCTGCCACTGGCTCGCCCCCCTCGGTGCGTTCGTTCAGCAGTTGCAGGTTGTCACCTGCCCCCATGGCCTGCAACGCGTCGATGATGCCCGTTCGGCTGGGGTTCAGACCAACTCCCTGGACGACCACCCGCGAGTCGGGATGGCAAAGTCCCGCGACGATCCAGAACGCCGCCGAGCTGATGTCGCCTGGTACCGCGATGTCCACGGCCTGCAGGTATCCCGGTTTGACGTATAGGTCCAGACCATCCTCCTCAACCGTGGCGCCCATGGAAGATACCATTCGTTCGGTGTGGTCGCGGGAGAGGGCCGGCTGGCGGATCACGGTATCCGCATCCGCTGATAGTCCCGCCAGCATGATGCAGGACTTTACCTGGGCGCTCGCTACCGGAAGGTCGTAATCGATTCCTCTCAGGGAGCCACCCTGAATCACAAGGGGCGCCAATGAACCGTTTTGGCGGCCCAAGACCTGCGCTCCCATCTGTTGTAGAGGCTCAACAATCCGCCGCATCGGACGCGAACGCAGCGATGCGTCGCCGGTGAGGACCGAAAGGAAAGGCTGGGCTGCAAGCAAACCGGAAAGCAGGCGCATGGAGGTGCCGCTGTTGCCAGCGTCCAGGATGTCTAACGGTTCCTGCAACACCGGCCCGCGGCCAACGATGGTGTATTCCCCCGGGATGCTGCCCTGGGTGATTTCCGCTCCCATTCGTCTCAGGCAGTCCAAGGTGGACATTACGTCCTCGCCGTTGGACAGCCCTGTAATGCGCGCGGAACCGTGGGCCATGGCGTTGAGAATGAGAGATCGATGCGAAATGGACTTGTCGCCTGGCACGGCCAGCTCGCCGCCCAGTTTGGCTGGCCTGCTCACCCAACGAACCGAAGTTTCAGCCGACATTTCCTTCCCAAATATGCAATTGTCCCGTCACTGGATAGGAACTGGACGAGGTTTGGACCCAATCAAGGAGGAGAGTCCGATCGCTCCACTTTTCTGTCCGCTAATCCCTGCGACGCTTGTTCCGGTCGCCGTCTTTTTCGCCCCGGAAAAAGCGGCGCTGAGCCTCCATGCCCTTGCGTCCCAGGAGCATTTCCCCCATGGAATCAGCAAACGTAGGAATCTCCGGCGCATTGCGTTGCGCCCGGCTTCCCGGCGTCACTGATCCCGACAGCCAGCGACCCCGCTCCTCGTGTGCCTTCTCAAACAACTCCTCGACCGCCGCCTGGTCCGGGCCCTCCTCGTCCTTGAGCAGGTTGCGAATTTCGTATAACTCCCGGATGAATGAGTCGATCCAACTTACTATAGGCTCCCGATTGGTGATGGAGATGTCGCGGTGCATGGTCGTGTCCCCGGATGCCAGCCTCGAGAGGTCCCTGAAGCCGGAGGAGGCCAGCTGAGCAATGTCGTCCCAATTGGCGCTCTTGGAAACTGTCTGCATCAGGGCCACCGACATCATGAACGGCAGATGACTGACCGCAGCCACGAAGCTGTCGTGCTCCTCTGCGCTGATGAAGAACGGCTTGGCGCCAATGGCTTCGGCTATCGTTGTGACGGTAGACACGGCCTGCTCACGCGCGTCTGCGCTGGGGACGATGCAGTAAGGCTTGCCGGTGAACAAGTCCGCTGTGGCATTTTCCGGCCCGGGGGTTTCCCTCCCTGCCATTGGATGTCCTCCGACGAACTGGGAGCGGTCAGGCAGTACCTCTGCGGCCCACTGAACAACGGTTCTCTTGGAGCTCCCGACGTCGGTTATAACCGCGTTCTCCGGTAGCTCCCGGCCGATGGTTTCCATAAGGTCGCGCATCGCCATTACCGGGGTGGCCAGAACTACCACATCTGCGCCGTCGATGGCGGCCATCAGGCGGTTTTCCACCTTGTGGAAGGCTCCCCGCTTTTGGGCGCCTCCTCGGGCGCCGCCGTCGTAGTCGGTTCCCACCAACTCCAGGTTACGCAGATCCGACTGGCCGAGCGCCATCCCCAACGACGTACCAATCAAGCCTGTTCCGATGATTGTAATTTTGGCCAAGAGGGCCTCCTCCTGAGCTTGTCGAAGGGCCCATCCCTAAAATCCAGACCCCGGACGGAGCGGCATTAAAGAATGCATTCTACAACATCCCGCACCCACACACACTTCAGGGCACGGATCCCAGGGCAATCGCGTCTTGATTTCAGCAGCTCAGCAGGTTGGGGCGGAGGAGCTGGCATTGCCGGTTTGCAGGGGCTGTTTTTTTGTTATTCCACTCATTTCCGATCATTTCCGCCATTATTCTGTCATTCCAGCAATTCCGGGCTGGCCACTGGCTAAAAGCAGGCCCACCGGGATGTCAGTCGGGTTCCGTTTGCCAACTGTTATATACATAGAACATATGTTAAATAAGAGGTGCAGGCTTGGCAAGGGCGAATGACAGCGAAATGAGATTGCAGGCTTGAAGACGCGATTGCCCTGGCACGGATCCCAGCCCGTCTCAGAGCGTCGCGACCGCAGCCTCGGCGATATCGGTAGTTACGACTTTATCGTAAGGCTGTCGCTCGCGGCACATACCGGCTGCCAGCAGAATGTCGTGCAGGCTTTCGTATTCCGGTCTGGCCAGCACCGGGCTTACCGGCCACTGTTCTTGTTCCTGGTACCTGGTAATGGAAGCCGACAGCACATCCTGCGAGGTGTCGGGAAAGTATTCGGCAACGGTTTCTGCGACCTCGGCAGGCTCGGCGGACGATAGCCAGTGCAGAGCCCGCGCAAACCCCACGGTGAAGCGGGATGCAGTGTCAGCCCGTTCATGCAGGAAGCGATGCGTGGCGGCGAATGAGCTGTAGGCTAGATGGCCGTTCTCAGGGCCCAGGGCCGTCAGTAGGTGTCCGGCGCCGTCGGCTATCAGCTGCTGTACTACAGGCTCCGCGACGTGCACGAATTCCGCCTCTCCGGCTCGGAAGGCGGCCACAGCGTCGGGCAGCGACAGGCCTGTGAGCATGTCGAGGTCCGACGGCTCGAGTCCATGGCGACGAAGGGCGTATTGGAACGACGCCCACGGCATGGGGGAAAAGCCGACAGGTATGACCTTGGCTCCTCGCAGGGACTCCCAGTCGAAAGTCTCCTGCGGCTGTCGTCCCAGAATGAAGAACCCGTCTCGGGAATTTATCTTGGCGAAGTGGAGCGGCACCGTTTCCGCCCCCCAGTCAGAAGCGATGATGGAACGCATGATGCCGCTTTGCACGATGTCGGCGGCGCCATGATGCAGAGCGCTGAGAGGATGGGAAAACTGCGATGGACAGGTGCTGAACTCAACGTCCAGCCCTTCCCGGTCGAGGAATCCCCCTGCCACCGAAACATAGATGGGCGTGTAGAAAATCGATCGCCAAGTCTCCATCAGTCGCAACGGTTGTCGTCCGCCGGTAGTCATGGCGTCAAGTCTCCTGCACCCTTCCCAGAATCGCGGTCAGCCGGTAGCTGCATCTGGAGGCATCCTGGGATGGTTCTTCAAGGTCCGGCCACTCGTTGTATCGGTCCATCCTGATAGCGTAACGGTACCCGGATTCGTGCTTGAATCCTTCCGTGCTTGATTCCTTCAATGTTGTCATAGATATAATGGCCGTCAACTATCGGGCATTACCCTGGGCCTATCCCAACGCAGTCCATAATCTCCGGGCCCGCGGTAACCTCGAGGACCGTCGTCCTGCCAGTTTTCCGTGGCTCTGCGGCAGGCGAGATGACCTCGCTGACGCCGCAGGCCTAACCCATAAATGCTGGCAGGGGCTGGAAAAGGCTCGTCACGGCGCGGTTCTGATTTGTGCTTACCTTTTGACCCAGACTGGTTGGGGTCTTACTCTTCCAGGAAAGGCAGCAAGGCGCCCAGGAAGGCCTCGGGATCCTCCACCTGCGGTATATGGCCGATGCCAGGCAGAATGACCTTGCGGGCGTTAACGATATTGTTGTGCAGCAGTTCCTCGCCGTCGCGAAGACGGTCGATCTCCCCGTACAGAACCATCGTTGACGATGCTTTGATCAGCGGGAGGCGCGACATAATGTCGTACCAAGCCAGCGATTCCATAAGATTGCGTACCCAGGGCCCGGCCTTGGCCCGGCTGGCGTTGTTTTTGTCCAGCCACTCCTCCCTGGGCTCCGCGAAGGTGGTGCCGTCCTTCAGGTCCTTTAGCGTGCGCGGCTTGGGCAATCCGTCGGCGTCGTACTGGGCCATTGTGTCGGCCAGCCGTTCCTTGGCGGTGAAGGCGTTCCAGACAGGAGCGCCGATCAGGGTCAGCTTGTCCACCCGGTCCGGGAAGCTTGCGGCAGTCTCCGTGGCAAGTACCGCACCCACGGAGTTTCCGACGATGTGCGCCCTGTGGATGTTCAGCACCTGGCAGGCCTCGTCGAGCGCGTGGGCATAGTCCGGGAGATTGAAATGGCGCTCTGGCTTGTCCGAATCCCCATGGCCAAGCATATCGAAAGCGTAGACCGTGTAATTCTGGCTGATGGCGTCGATGACGTATTCCCAGGTCCAGACCGAGGTGCCCAGCGGGTGCAGCAGGACGACCGGGTAGCCGGCGCCCTTCTTCACGAAGTGCATGTTGCCCTCGGTGGTGGGGACGCTGTCGGTTAGGTCGCGGCGAACCAAAAGAGCCATAGGGCCTCCTCTTTAAGGCGGGCAATGTCGCGGGCCAACGCGGGCGGCTGGCACGTTCGCCTTTCGCCAAATGGTACCATGTCAGGAACATCCCCGCAGCCCGAGTTAGGGGCTACCGGCTTCGGACGAGACTCTTGAAGGACTACTACGCCATTTTGGGCGTTCCTCCGTCAGCCAGCGCAAGGGATATACAACAGGCCTTCCGTCGCCTTGCCCTTGAGTATCATCCTGACGTGAACAGGAATCCCGAGGCCGAGGACAGGTTCCAGGAGATCAATGCCGCCTACCAGGTATTGAGAGATCCGGTGAAGCGGTCTGAGTACGACGCTGCGAGGGACCCGCGTTCGCCCCTGAGACCCCATTCCGCGACGGACAGGCAAGGGGATGTCCGCCGGTACTACTTTCAACGGCGAGTTCGGGCCGCAACCGATCCAGGGGCTACCTGGAATTACTATGACGTACTGGGCGTGCCACGCAACGCAACCGAGGATACTGTTGCTCGGGCCTATCAAAGGCTCTACGCTGAATTCTATCCCAGGCGGGTTCAGGACCCCGGTACGGAGGCCATCCTTCGTGAGATCGTAGAGGCTCGCGATGTGCTTACTGATCCAGGTAGAAGGCAGGCTTACGACCACCTTTCTCCAGAAAGACAAGCTCCCGGACGCCCCGGGCAGCGACGGCACCCGAGTGGGACGGATCGCACCGACGAAGTCCGCCCAGCGGCCAACCGCTGGCGTAGAGGAGGGTGTCTGCTTATGGCTCTCGCGATTCCAGTGCTGGTAGTTGCCGCGTTGGCGAGGCGCATCTCGTCTCTGTAACAAGTTCGTGAGGCCGCGAATTCCTTTCGCAAAATGCGACCGTGATGGCCGAGTTTCGATTCGGGCGGTTTCCCGTTCGGAACTAGATCACTCTCGCGAGGTACCCGTTGTTGCCGCAACATTCACAGGATGACGCCTACCTGTAAAGGCGCACAGGTTGGCGCGCAACCACTCGCACCATACGCCTACCGCCATTTCAACTCCCTTCCCGTCTTACCCGATAAGCGTGTCCACGCAGCGGCCGGGAGCGGGTATCCGGATCCCCTCCCCCTCTCGCCTGCCCATTGCCAAGATATGGGGCATGTATCTATCATGGACTTTGCGAACATAATTTCTGTGGAGCAATTTCGGCCCGAAATATTACGGCAATCGTGTCTTCAAGCCTGGAATCTCATTTCGCTGTGATTCGTCCCTTGCCAACCTTGCGCCCATTATATAACATATGTTCTATGTGTATAACGGGTAGCAAGCAGAACCCGCCTGACTTCCCGGCGGGCCTGCTTTGAACCAGCGGCCAGCCCGGAATTACCGGAATGACAGAATAATGGCGGAAATGATCGGAAATGAGTGGAATCATAAAAAAAGAGCCCCTGTAAACGGGCAATGCCAGCTTCTCCACCCCAACCTGCAGAGCTGCTGAAATCAAGACGCGATTGCCCTGCCCGAAATATTGGTTCATTTGCAAAAATGGGACACGATTGGTCAAAGCGGGACACATATTAAAGATTTTCCCACAGCCCCGAGTTCGTCAGCGGCCTGGGACGCGGGAAATCTCGTAGAACGCTGCGAAGAGTCTCTCTATATAAATGTGTCTGGACTGACCCTCCCTCAGTCATTCGGATGAAAATTGAGACTGCCGGGAAGCTGGGGAGATGCTAGTGTCCCCGGGTCCCCTTGGGCGCCGCCCTTGCTGATTAGTTTGACCTAATCCCCCTCAGTGTGCCAGAATCGAGATTGGTGGGAAGGGATTTGGGGGAAACCGCAAGGGTTGCAGAGAGGGAAGGTGCGAGAACCTGTCTGGACCAGGGACCGGCTCCGCCGGTTGGTCAACCGGGAGATCGGAGACTACCGCATAATCGTCGTTTCCAATCGTCAACCCTACGTTCACGAGTTGGTCGATGGTGAATTGCGCGTAAGCACTCCTGCGGGTGGTGTTACTACTGCCATCGATCCCCTGATGCAGGAATGCGCTGGTACCTGGATAGCCCACGGCGGCGGCGCTGGCGACTACCTCGCAGTCGACGAAAGAAACCGCGTCATGGTCCCTCCCGATGACCCCTCATACGCTCTCCGGCTGGTCTGGCTCACTGATGAGGAGCAACGAGGCTACTACTACGGCGTTTCCAACGACGGGCTGTGGCCTCTATGCCACAACGCCTTCATCGAGCCCACTTTCGACCAGGCTGATTGGGAGACCTACACCGCGGTCAACCGGTCCTTCGCCCGCCAAGTGCTGGAAGAGGTCGACGGCGGCCCAAGTGCCGTGTTCATCCAGGACTATCACCTGGCCCTGCTGCCCCGTTTCCTCAGAGAGGCGGACCCCGATGTCATAACCGGCCAGTTCTGGCACATTCCCTGGCCCAACTATGAGGTCTTCCGCATCTGTCCCTGGCAGGAGGAATTGCTGGACGGCCTGCTCGGCAACGACATGCTGGGCTTTCATCTCGGAGACCACTGCGACAACTTTATGGAGGCCGCCTCTCGCATACTCGGTGCACGCGTTCACGAAGAGTACAACCTGGTCTATCACCGGGACGACTCTACCCTTGTCCGCCCAGTTCCCATCAGCGTCGACTTTGAACAGCTGGAAACCGAGGCCCAGAGCGCCGAGGTGACCGAGGAGATGGAGCGCCTGGTCGCCGAGTGGGGTCTGGAAGATAAGATTGTAGGCTTGGGCATTGACCGCATCGACTATACCAAGGGCATTCCTCATCGTATCCGGGCCATCAACCGCTTCCTCGAGCAGAATCCCGATTACATCGGCAAAGTGGTGTTCATCCAGGCCGGGGTGATGAGCCGCACCAATATCATTGCCTATCAGCAGTTGGCGGACCAGATCGACCGGCTGCTGGACGACGTTAACACCAGGTTCGCCACCGACGACTGGCAACCGATCTTGTATATGCCCACCGATCTCCCCAACCTGACGCTGATGGCCCTCCGGCGGCTGGCAAGATTCTGCGTGGTGAGTTCATTGCATGACGGCATGAACCTTGTAGCCAAGGAATACGTCGCCAGCCGATTTGACCACGACGGCGTGTTGATTCTCAGCCCGTTCACTGGTGCTGCGTTGGAATTGACCGACGCACTCATCGTCAACCCCTATGACGTGGAGCGGTTTGCTGACTCCATTCGGCAGGCAGTGGAGATGCCCCGTATGGACCGGCAGGTGCGAATGGCCAACATGAGAGCGGTAGTGCAGGAAAACAACATCTACAAGTGGGCCGCCCGTTCCCTGGTGGACATGATGCAGGTCGGTCGCCGCGCTCGACGCCCCATTCGCAGCGCCTGACGTTTCGCCGCGAAGAGCCGATTTCTGAATAACTATCGTCTTTTGCGACCTCTGCTGATCTCCAGCTGATATCGGTAGCACGTACTGAAGCATGGCTCACCTCTTGAACATCTGGCCTGCGGTCAGTGCCCGACTGCGCCAGGCGGAAAGGGTCCTACTGCTCTTCGACTACGATGGCACGCTGACGCCCCTCGCCCCTCGCCCCGAGGACGCACTTCTGCCAGATAAGGTGGGGAGTTTGCTGGGGTCGTTGGTTGCCCAGCCGCGATATGTAGTCGGTATCGTAAGTGGCCGGAGCCTGAGCGATCTGGCCATACTCGCGGGCATTCCCGGCATGATTCACGCTGGGAATCACGGTATGGAGATCAGTGGAGCGGGCCTGAGTTTTGTCCATCCTGGGGCCAAGGCCGCGCGAGGAATTCTGGACACGGCTGAACGGCAATTGTCGGAGGCACTGGGAACAATTCCGGGCGTCCTGGTCGAACACAAAGGCCTCACCCTAACCGTCCATTACCGTGGAGTGCCTGAGATGCGGACTGCCGAGGTCGAGTCGGTGGTAAACGAGTCACTATCACCCCAAGTCAACAGCGGTGTTCTACGGCTGACTAGGGGGAAAATGGTAGTGGAGGTTCGCCCTGCCGTAGCTTGGGACAAAGGCAAGGCAATCGAGAAGATAAGGGATGATTGCAAAGACTCTCCCTTGCCGGTTTACTTCGGAGACGACCGCACGGACGAAGACGGATTCGGGGTGGTGCAGGATCTGGGCGGCATTGCAGTGTTCGTTGGAGACGCCCGGCAGGGCACCGTGGCCCTGCACCAACTGGAATCTCCGCAGGAGGTTGCGGAAACGCTGCGCCTACTGTTGGAGGTAGCCTGAACTATCGCCTATATGGTCGTTAGTGGGTGGCTGCCCCTTACAGTAGTGTTGCTACTGGCGGAGCTCGATCGCAGACACCTTATCGATCCGCCGACGGAATCGATCTTCCGGGATGTGGCTGGCACCGACGAAAGCGGCAATAACTTCTTTGGCCGTCTCGATCCCGATCACCCGCCCGCCAAGGCAAATCACGTTCATGTCATTGTGTTCTACACCCTGCCTGGCCGTGTAGGTGTCGTGGCACAGGGATGCACGGATCCCGGTTACTTTATTTGACGCAATATTTGCACCAACACCGCTGCCGCAAATCATCACTCCCCGCTCCGCCTCACCTACGGCCACTGAACGGCCCACCGCTGCGGCAAAGTCAGGGAAGTCGTCGGCTGGGTCTAGGCTATGTGCCCCTACATCCATAACTACGTGGCCACTCGCCTTCAACCATTGAACGATCTGGCATTTCAGGTCAAATCCGGCGTGGTCGGCACCAACGGCTAGCTTCATTCGTGCTGCAATCCTGTGTTATTGCGTTTGGAGTAGACCAACCCCAACCACTCAAGAATAATTATGCCGTATCCCGCTGCCAATGCCTAGGATATCTAGGCATTGGTCGAGGGAGGCGATTTCTTACGGTATACTGTCGCGTCGCCGTGCTGAGTTCGGCTCCATTGATGCGAAAAATCAGGACTGTTTCCCTTGGATTCGTGCCTCAAAAGCAACAGTGGAGGCGTGGTGGTCCGAAAACAAGTAGTCCGGGCGGGTCCTTGCACCAACCACGTCCCTGTGGCACTTGTCTTTTCGCAGAGCCCGTCTGAATATCATCCTATTTTGCCGGTGAATAATGGCAGGGCAGACAATACGAATGAAATGTTAAGGGGAGTAGTTGGGTGATATACAGGGAAGGCCAATAGAATTCAATGATGGCAAGAATTTCATACTGCTGGCCGGCCTAAGAGCATAAGGCGTTGCTTGCCAAGGGGGGAGGAAGCTCCCACATCCTCTAATGATGTCACCGATATGCGCGATCACGTGTAGGCCCCGGCCGTGCTCATTTCCCACTATATAGATACCCCTCTGGGGGCGGGGATGAACACCTATGAAATCAACGAAGTACCACTGAAGATTGCTGGCCATACGATCGTAGCGGAGTTCTGGGTATTGGACGGTGGGGGGCGGGTTGAATGCACCAACAATCCCGATGTGGATTTCACCTTCCCACCAACCCAGACGCCTGAGCCCAGGCTGAGCCTTTCGCCAAGCTGCTGCTGGGTCGGGAAACCCCTGTCACACAAGACCCGCAATCCTGCGAGCTTGAAGAGGAGTTGTTTCAGTACGTGGGGGACGCAGGAGTGGATAATCCCCGGATAGTCCAGGTCGGAATAGCCCGCGAAAATAGAGGATCTCCTGAGTTTCTGTTTAACTCTCTGGCACCGTGCTGCCAGATCCCGGCCGAGGATCCTGACGGTGCGGTTTTGCTGCCTTCTCCGGTGCTGTTCGTATTCGCACCTATGCTTGGGCCATGTTAGACTGGCGTTTTCCCCTACTGGCACTCTGGACCGCTGGAACACGAATGATCAAGGTTATTACCTTCGATTTCTATAACACCCTCGTCAAATTCTGGCCGCCCCTGGAGGACATCCAGACGGCTGCCTGTTTCGCCAAGGGTCTCACGGTTTCGCGAGATGCAATTAGAGGGGGTTACGCCAAGGCCGATATTCTGTTCAACCGGGCTAACGAGGAAGAGCCGCTCTCCCTCCGATCGCCGGAACGTCGGCTGGATTTCTTCTCTGAATATGAGCGGCTGATCCTTGAGACTGCCGGCGTTCCAGTAAGTCAGGGTTTGGCGCGTCAGATCTGGGAGTTGGCGATTGCGGTACCCAAGCAATTCACGCCATTCGAGGACACCCTGCCTGCTTTGGAGGGATTGCTGTCGCGGGGCTATAGATTGGGAATCATAACAAACCTTCGGGCGGACCTAGGCCCTCTGGTGAGGCAAGCTGGGCTGGAGCATTGTCTGGAGTTCTGCGTTAACTCCACCTTGGTTGGATCCGAAAAGCCTCACCCACCGATTTTCCAAGAGGCGCTCCGTCGCGCCGCGGTTGACCCCGGGGAGGTGCTGCACATTGGCGACCAGGTGCGCTCAGATGTTGCGGGAGCGCGTTCCATGGGAATGCGCGCTGCCCTACTGGACCGCGGAGGCTGGCACGAGCCTGTTGAGGACTGCCCCAAGATTTCGCAACTCGGTGAAGTCATCGGTCTGCTCGAATCTGAGGCGATGAATTTCCCCTGAACATGCCGTACAAGAGGCAACCCAATCGACCACCGGGAGGGCCGCTATGGAACAGGAAACTCATAATGGGGAGCACGACCATTCCGCAGTGAGAGTGGCCGTCTGGTATGACTACATTTGACCGTGGTGCTATATCGGCCTGGAGCGGGTCGACAAGCTGGCTAAAGAATTCAACATCGAGATCGAGGGTCGAGCTTACCTGTTGCGCCCTGATACGCCGCGGGAGGGGGCCGAGCGTTCGCCGCGCCCCGGAGAGACCGACGATGAACTTTCGGAACCGTTGCGAGGGCAGGCCAGGGAATCTGGGTTGATAATGCGCCCTCCGCCCTACACTCCCAACACCCTCTACTCCCTGGAGGCCACCGAATATGCCCAGCAGCAGGGCAAGTTCATGGAGTTCCACCACGCTGCCTACAGGGCCTTCTGGGACGACCGAAAAGACATCGGACAGATTGAAGCGCTGGTTGAAATAGGCAAGGCGGTTGGCCTGGATGGGGACGATATGGGGAGGAGCCTGGAGCAAGGCGAGCATTCTCAGACCGTCATTGCCCAATATCGAGAGGCGCTGCAATACGGCATCAACGGCATCCCAACATTCTTGGTGGGCAACCTGATGTTCACCGGCGCCCATCCATATCCAATCTTCAAACAGGCTATGGAACGCTTCATGAGTCAGGAGTAGCCCGCCTGCCGGACAATGCCGGTGGTGATATCACACGGGAGTCCGCAGGCTCTGAGGACAGATGGTTACTTCCTACCAGAGGTACATGGTGAATGCCCAGCGGTCTCAGAGCCCGGTTGAAACAACTCGGTGTGCGGACCAGGTCCTGCCTCTGTACCTCCAAGTCCAGCCAAGAGTTACCTTGCCTCGAAATTATGGTCGAAGCCCGAAGTTCCTTCCTCAACATCGACTGAATCGATGCGACTATTGACGGGAGTGGACCTGGACTGCCACAGCTAGCCAGCCCCGCGGAATCCATTTGCGAGATGTTCAGCCTTAACTGAGCGAGTTCGGCGGCCATTTCTCTTGGTGCGGGGCTGATGATGTCGCTCCCACCCTCCAGAATGGAACGCGTGACTACTTTGTTCTTGTTGTGCTATTGCAGGCGTTCGCGGCAACCGGTCGAGGGAACGTCTTGGGGCTGGCCGTCACTGTCCGGAATTGTGGGCTAGTTGCTGCGGAGGAATGTCGGTGTCTTCTTGAGGATCGGGAGGCCGCGATTTGGGAATCGCCGGAGGATTGAGGACTTTTGCTGCTAGGAAGGGTCGCGGGGCTGCTCTAATTCGCGACCTGAACCACTTTAGCGTATCGGCTCCTGATGCTGACGGCAACGGGACCCGCCGCATCTTAAACCGGTGGTCAGTTCGTTTACAATTTGGCCACCAATTTCGCCGATCTGTGGCCATTTCGGGGAAGTGCGGGAATTCTAAGAGCGGAGCTTAAACCGATGGGCTCCGCTCTATTCTCTCAGTTGGCTCTGGTTTTCACGCTATAGATGGCGACCCAGCGAGGGGAGCGGCTGCCTCCTGGGATGCGCGGACCAGCAGCACGGGACCGCCTGATTGGCGTACCACCCGTTCGGCCACGCTACCCAGGATCATCCTACCAACACCGGAACGGCCATGAGTGGTCATGGCTACCAGGCTGTTCGGGTGGGCAGTTACAAGGTCGCATATGGACTCCGCAGGTGATCCCTGAACCAGCCTTTCTTCAACGTCGGAAACACCCAGCTGGGTAAGCCTGGCCTTTAAATCGGCCACGTAAGCTCGTGCCTCCCCCTCAACTCTGTCGGAGAATGTCTGGAATGAAGGCAATGTGGGAGGAAGTACCCTCAGGCCCATGGACATTGCCTGGTAGTACTCAGTCTCGGATATTGTGACCTGTACAAGGTCGACGGGAATTTGCAGCGCGGAGGCCAGGTATGCCACGTGAGGCAGTACTTCTTCTGCGACCTCCGATCCATCGACAGGAACGATCAGTCGTTCGGGGGAGTTTACCCGGGACCCTGCGGGTTGTGATTGAGACCGGACGATCAAGAGCGGGTTGTCTGCTGTGTGTAGCACTCTGTCGGCCACGCTGCCCATCCACCAGCGGGCAAGTCCGGAACGGCCATGGCTCGCCATGGCTATGAGGGTGTTGGGATCTTTGCCGGCCTCTTCCACGATAGTGGCGGCGGGTTCCCCTCGAGGCACTACCGTGCTTGTGGTTACTCCTGCTCCGCTCATTCGGGCGGCAACCGAGTCCAAGTATTGCTGGGCGTGCCCTGCCCGATGGGTATCGGTTTCGTGGGAATGTAGTTCGGGATTCAGATGGAGTCCTATGCTGGGATGCTCCTGCTCAATGGCCATCAGCAGGGCTGTGGGCAAAGATAATCTGAATGCAAGCTCCCTGGCGTAGGGAAGTACCTGTTCCGAAACGTCCGAGCCGTCCAACGGCGTTAGAATCCGAGTGTACATTCCGACGTGTTCACCTCTCCCAAGATCGGTATGACCTGCAAATCGTTGGCCGATCAGTCGTCCGCAGGCGCAGGTGCCATGCTACTGCCCGGCAAAGCCTCCAATCCGTCTCCGTTACTTTCGATAGTCGCCAAAGGTTCCGAAACCAAGCCATAGTTCACGGCATACAGGCGCTCGTACACGCCGCCCTGGGCCAGGAGTTCGTCATGGGTACCCATCTCCACCAATCTGCCCTGGCTCAGGACGATGATTTTATCCGCGTTACGGACTGTGGACAGTCTATGCGCGATTACGATCGAAGTACGGCCCGCCAGCACACGCTGCAGCGCACGTTGTATCAGCAACTCGGTTTGTGTATCGATGTTGGCGGTAGCTTCATCGAGAATAATAATTCGGGGATTTCCAATAACGGCGCGGGCGAAACTGATAAGTTGCCGCTGTCCCACGCTGAGGTTCACTCCCCGTTCCGCCAATACTGTGTCGTACCCGTTCTCCAGATTGATGATGAAATCGTGAGCCCCAACTGTTCTGGCCGCGTCAATAACCTCCTGCAAGGAGGCATCCTCTTCATTGTAGCGGATGTTTTCTGCCACTGTGCCTGAGAACAGATATGGCTCCTGCAGGACCATGCTCATCTGCCCCGCCAGGGAACTCCGGGTGATGTGCCGGATGTTGTGGCCGTCCACCAGGATCCGCCCCTGTGTAACGTCGGCGAAGCGGGCTATCAGAGTTACCAGTGTGCTCTTCCCTGCGCCAGTCGAGCCTACGATGGCAACGTTCTCTCCCGGACGGATATGCAGGTTGACGTCGTGCAGGACGTCTACGCCCGGCACATAATGGAAACTAACGTCTTCGAACTGGATTTCGCCCTGGACTTCCGGCAGGTCAGGAGCGTCCGGATCGTCTTCAACCTCGGGTTTGAGGTCCAGTACCTGGAAGATTCGCACGCCGGCGGCCATAGCGCGCTGCAGCATGCTGTACTGCATCGTCAGGTGTCGTACGGGCTCAAAGAACCGCTGGATGTAGAGGGCGAAGGCCACCAATACGCCCCACTCCAGGGCGCCGCCCTTTGCCATTACTCCGCCAGCCAGGACCACTCCGAATCCCATGGCGATGCCGATGAGCATCTCCACGATGGGTTGAAGGGCTCCTGAGAAGCGGCTGGCCTCAAGATTCGCGTTCAGATGCTCAGAGTTCAACTCGTCAAAGTGGGCCATGTTTGTGTCCTGACGGTTGAGACTCTGTACAACGCGAACACCAGTAATATTCTGGTTGTATTCACCGTTAACCATCGCAATGGCTCGGCGGATACGCATGAACGAATGGCGGGCGAACTTCTGCCAGTAGCCCAGAATAAAGAACAGCGGCGGCACGATGGCCAGACAGATGAGCGCAAGCTGCCAGTCAATGATCAGCATCATCGTCACGATGCCGACCAGGCTCAGGAGGTCGGAAAAACTCTGGACGATGAGTTCA
The DNA here is from genome assembly GCA_965262865.1 of Dehalococcoidia bacterium. Lineage (GTDB taxonomy): Bacteria > Chloroflexota > Dehalococcoidia > Lucifugimonadales > UBA3495 > VXOI01. The sequence goes on along the minus strand of OZ253565.1, from coordinate 475,247 downwards.
AAGGTCTCTTGCAACTGCAGCACGTCGCTCTGGCTGCGTGACATAATCTGGCCAACGGGCGTGCGATGAAAAAAGGAGGGAGACAGTTCCTGCAGATGGTTGAACATTTTGGTGCGAAGGGAGTAGAGAATGCCCTGCCCCACCCGCGGCATGAATACGAACTGCAGATAGTTACCCACGAAGTGCAGCACCGCCACCAGCAGGAAAGCGGCGCCCACCCAGTGCAGCATTTCCAGATTGCCGTCGGCGATTGCTCCGTCTATTCCCAGCTTTACAAGGTAGGGAATGCAAACGTTGGCCGCGGTATAGAGGGCCACCGCCAGCACTGCCAGGATCGCGTCGTTCTTGTAAGGGGCGATGTAGGTCAAGAGACGCATAACTACGCGGTGGTCGTAAGCCGCACCTACAATAGATTCGTCTCTGATGTTGTCTGCATTGGCGGCGCGGTCTCCTGCTGCGTTCAGGCCGCGCATACCACCCATCATTCCGCCGAAGCCGCCACCTGGGCCGCCCGCTCTCATGCTATGCACGCCCCACGGTGGTTTCGGAGGTCAGGGCAACGTCCAGCATCATCTCCTCCTGAGGGCGAAGTTGAAGTTCCAGTATCTCGTGGTAGATGCCACCGACCGCGTCCAACTGTTCGTGGGAACCCTGTTCGACTATGCGTCCTCGGTCGAGAACGATAATGTGGTCGGCATCTCGCACCGTGCTGAGGCGGTGAGCGATAACAAAGGTGGTGCGACCCTTCATAACGGCCACCATTGCAGCATGGATCAGACGCTCCGTTTCAACGTCCACGCTGGAGGTGGAATCGTCCAGAATCAGAATCGGCGGGTCGATCAGAACGCTTCTGGCTATTGAGAGCCGTTGCCGTTGTCCACCGGACAATGTGGTGCCACGCTCTCCGACCCACGTGTCGTACCCGCCGGGCAAGGAAATGATGTGGTCGTGAAGCTGGGCAACCTTGGCAGCCATGATGACGTCTTCCAATGTGGCGTCGGTGGCGCCGTAGGCGATGTTCTCCCGAATCGTAGCGCTGAATAGGAACACGTCCTGCTGCACTATCCCCACGTTTTGCCGGAGCGATTCCAAGGTTACGTCCCGAATGTCGGTGCCGTCGATTGTGATCCGCCCATCGTCCACCTCGTAGAAGCGGGGGAGCAGGTTTACGATTGTGCTTTTGCCGCTGCCCGGTGCGCCAAGGATGGCGACGACCCGATTGCGCTTCGCTTCGATGTCCACGTTGCGCAAAGCCGGGACGCTCGGGTCGTAGCTGAAAGACACGTTCTCGAAGCGCACCGTTCCCTGGGCCCGTTCCAACTCGATGGCGTTTTCCCGCTCTGACACCGGCGAACTTGAATCCAACACATCGAAGAGGCGGCGGCCCGACGAGATGGCACGAGAGAAACTGTTGATTATGAATCCAGCCATTCGGACGGGAAAGGTTAACTGGTTCAGGAACAACATGAACATGCCCAACTGCCCCGGGGACAGGTCTCCCCGCAGAACCTCCCAACCGCCGTACCAGAGGATCAGGCCCAACGCCACGGTGAAGTAAAAGGACATCCACGCACTATTGGTGCCCTGTGTCCGCTCGGACAAGAAGTATTCGTAGCGCAGCTGACGGGCCTTGCGGTCGTACTTGCGCTTTTCGTATTCCTCAGAGGCAAAGGCCTTGACGACGTGCATGCCGACCAAGTTCTCCTGGAGGACGGTCACCGTTTCCCCCATGGTTATCTGCACCTGCGACCACATCGTTCGAAGGCGGCCCATAACCATCACGGAGCGGGCCACGATAAACGGGATAAACGCCAGGCTGATGAGTGTCAGCTCCCAGTTGATGAAAACCAGTATGACCAGCAGGGCTACGGCCCTAAGACCCGCCTCAATGGAGCGTACCATCCCGATGTTCACGTAGCGGCGAATGGCCTCAACGTCGGAGGTCGCCTTGGACATCAGATCGCCGGTGTGCTCCCGGTCGTGGTAGGCGAAGCTCATATGCTGCAGCTTGTTGTAGAACTGGTTGCGCAGCACATAGCAGACTTTCTGCGACAGGGAGTCCGTGGTGTATGTCCGGGCGAAGTCGAAGAATCCGCGGCAAAGGCTGGCAGCCAACAGGCCAATGGCTAGCCACAACAGCGTGGAATTGAGCGGGTCTTTTCCGCGGAACGACTTTGAATCTAGGTCGTACCAGACCAGTGTGTCGATGGCCTGGCCGAAAAGAAAGGGGATAAATAGTGAGAAACCGACGGCAATAGCAAACGTTACGTACGCCAAGATTAGGCGAGTGCGAAATTGCCAGGCGATTTTGTTTATGCGAATAAGGATGTCCATGTAGGTGGTCCGTTCACGTGTCCTTTTCAGCCGTTCAGTATCCTTATACTCCTTGGGCGCAATTGTCTGTTTAGCATGGCAATTGCCGGCGCAGCTACATTCGTTCGGGAGCGTGCATGCCCATCATCTCGAGGGAGCGGCGGAACACGATCTGGGCTGATTCCACGAGTTTTAGTCGGGCCAGGGTTACGTCCGCGTCCTCAGGGTTAGCGGATATGACCCGGCAATTTTCGTAAAAGCCGTGGAATGCGGTGGCCAGCTCCATCGTGAAGTGGGCCAGGTGGTGCGGCTCCAACGTCTTGGCCATCTGCTGCACCAGTTCCGGCAGCCGAACCATGTGCCGGATCAAGGCCAATTCGCTGGGATGGGTCAAGAGCGTCACATCGCCATAACTCCAGTCGATATTCCGTTCACCTGCGAGGGTCAGAATACCAGCATTACGCGCATGGGCATACTGGACATAATATACCGGGTTTTCCGACGACTCCTGCTTTGCCAGTTCCAGGTCGAACTCCATCTGGGTCGATGGTGTCCGCGACAGGAAGAAGAACCGGCAGGCGTCGCTTCCCACTTCTTCTGCCAGTTCCCGAAGCGTTACGAACTCACCGGTGCGCTTGGAGGCCCGCACCACCTCACTCCCACGCTTGAGGGTGACCATCTGGGCTATAAGAATGGTCAGCCGTTCCGGGTCGATGCCCAGTCCCTCCACCGCCGCCTTCATCCTGGGCACGTGTCCCTGGTGGTCGGCTCCCCAGATGTCGACCACCGAGTCATAACCGCGTCCGATGAACTTGTTGTGGTGATACGCGATGTCGGAGGCGAAGTAAGTTGGCTCTCCAGACGACCGCACCACGACGTTGTCCTTTTCGTCGCCCAGCATGGTCGAGTTGAACCAGAGCGCGTCTTCCCGCTGGGACAGGTATCCCTGCTCTCTCAATTGGTCCAGAGTCTCGTTGTATTCGCCACTAGTGTAGAGCGTGCGCTCGCTGAACCAGTTGTCGAACTCTACGCCGATTCTGCTCAAGTCCTCCCGGATGAGTCCGACCATCCTCTCACGGCTGAGGTCGCCGATTTCCCGTATGGCCTGGTCCTCGTCCTGGCTCAGGAACCGTTCACCCTCTGCGCCGGCGATTTCCATTGCCAAGTCTAAGATGTAGTCCCCCATGTACCCGTTGGAGGGCATCGAGGCGTCCTGGCCGAAGGACTGGCGGTACCTGGCCAGTACGGAGCGATAGAAAGCCTCCATCTGGCTGCCGGCGTCATTGACGTAATACTCTCGAGTAACCTGATAACCTGCGGCCTCCAACACGTTGGCCAGCGCGCTTCCCAGAACGGCGCCCCTGGTGTGGCCTACGTGTACCGGGCCGGTGGGGTTGACGCTGACAAACTCCACCATAACCTTGCGTCCCGCCCCGGTGTCCACGCTTCCAAAGGTGGAGCCAGCCCGGCGCACCTCCTCCACCTGTTCCTGCAGCCAAGTATCCTTGAGGCGGAAGTTGATGAACCCGGGAGGGGCCGCTTCGATCTGACCGATGGAGGTGCTTTCAGGTGTGCGAGCCACCAGCGCCTGCGCCAACTCGAAGGGATTGATCCGGGTTGCACGAGCAAGTCGAAGCGGCAAATTGGTAGCAAAGTCGCCGTGTTCGGGGTTGCCTGGGCGCTCAACTTGGATGTCGGGCATGGTTTCCAAGCGGACCACTCCGTCGTTTCGTGCGGTCTCCACTGCTTGGGCAACCAGACGCCGAACGCTCTCGATAACCGTGGTTGTCGACATGACCGAGTGATCCTCGCGTGTCTCGGCGTTTCGCGTCTTTTCGGTCCCCGGCGCTGGGCTCCCACCTGTAGCTACGCGCCGGGCAGCAAAAAGCAATTCTAACACATCGGTCTGTCCTGCAATGGCTCCGTTACCGTTGCTTACATGTAATTTCGTGGTCAACCTTTGCGAGCTTCCTGGGCGAGCTTCCTGGATGGATTTGCCGATGGATCTGCCGCCAGTGGGATCATTCCGCTCCAATTGCTATATTTGCGATCGTCGGATGGTTCAATCGTAATGGGCCAGGGTATAGAGTTTAGTTGCCGGAATTGTCGTCCGGCGGCGAGCAAAGGGTTTACTGAATCTGCGGGTCCGCTGTGAAATACTGGCCCAGTGCAGGGAAACGTGTCTGAACAGCTAATTGAGACTCCATTAGAGCCAGACGGGACAGTAGTTTCCGAATCGATGCAGGTGGAGCAGGGAGATACGAAACCAGGGCAAACTGCCTTCGAACGCGCTCGCCCCCTAGAACAAATGATAGAGGACGACCAATCGGAAGCCGCTTCCGACCTGTTCCTGCAGTTGCATCCCTTTGACCGAGCGGAGGTGATGACCGAGCTACGGGGCGGAATTCGGCGTTACCTTGCTCGCGAGATGGCCCCGGAGACAGTGGCAGGCCTGCTGGAGCACATGGAGCCCCGCGTGGCCGCCAACATGTTGCGGGACTACAGTCCCGAGGAACTGGGCGCTGTGCTGGACATGGCAGAACCAGCCGCAGCCGCGGAAGTGCTTGAGTCGCTTGAGGAGGACAGGAGACAAGGCACCATAGAAGCCATGTCGTCCTCCACCTCTGTTGAGATGTTGCTCCGCTACGAGGACGGCACGGCGGGCCGGCTGATCGACCCGGAGATTCCCTTCTTTCTTGAGAACACCACCGTTCCCATTGCTTTGGACCGTCTTCGGCTGATGGGTGAAGCTGCCGAGCAGGTGAATTCCCTACCGGTGGTAAATGGCGAAGGGGTCCTGGTAGGAACGATAAAACCCGTACGGCTGGCCCTCGCCCGGCCCAACTCCACGGTGGCCGACATCATGGACCGGGACCTGACCGCCGTGGCTGCGTCGGCCGATGAGGAAGTGGCGGTTCAAATGATCAGCCGGTTCAAGGTCAGTGACCTGCCGGTGGTTGAGGAGGGAGGTCGCCTGGCCGGTTTGATTCGTGCCGAGGATGCCGTCGAAGTGGTGCAGGAGAGCGCGACCGAAGACATGTTCCGCATCGCCAGTATCGGTGAAGAGCGGATCACAGGCCCAATTGCCGAATCGGTGCGCAGCAGGTTTCCATGGCTGGCACTCAATTTAATAACGGTGTTCCTGGCGGCAGCGGTGATCGGCCTCTTCGAGTCCACCATCGCCAGGGTCGTGGTGCTGGCGGCCTTCCTCCCCATCGTCGCTGGACAAGGTGGTATCGGGGGCACGCAAACAGTGACTCTGGTGATTCGCAGCTTGGCAACCGGCGATCTGCCCCGTCAGCTCGGTCTTCGCCTTTTGCGTCGCGAGATAATGCTGGGGTTGATTCACGGACTGGTGCTGGGGGCCATCATCGGGGGTATCGGTTGGGCTTGGCAGGGCAATCCGATTTTGGGAATGGTGCTGGCCCTGGCCATGACCGGCAACATGGTGGTGGCATCCATCGCAGGAGCTGGGGTGCCGTTACTATTGCGACGACTTGGGATGGACCCGGCGGTGTCGGCGGCTGTGTTCGTCACCACCTTTACCGACGTGATAGGCTTTGCCCTGTTTCTAGGTCTAGCGGCCGTGTTCATTGAGTTCCTGGTGTGACGTGACTCATTTGGACAGGGCACAGCAGCGCATTCACAGCGAGGTGATTCATGGCTGGCACGATAGCACTGGTTGGCGGCGAAGAGTTCCGGGTCGGGTGCGAGGAGATGGACCGCGAGGTGATGCGGGCTTCGGACAAAGACCATGCCAGCGTGATTATCATCCCCACAGCCGCCGTTACCGGACCGGCCAAGGCGGCCAATGACGGCGTAACGCACTTCGCCGCCCTCGGGGGTGCGGCCAGTCAATTGATGGTGCTGGAAGCGAGCCACGCCAACGACGCCGGGTTCGTTGCACCGGTAATGCATGCTGACGTGGTCTACTTCACAGGTGGCAGCCCCGACCACCTGCTGGCGACTGTCCGAGGCTCGGAGTTGCTGCGGCTGCTGACGGAGGGACTGCAACGCGGTCTGGTGCTGGGTGGGTCATCCGCTGGGGCGATGGTTATGGGTTCTGTGATGCGCCGCCCGAGCTCCGGGGGTTGGGTGGATGGCCTCGGGATTGCTCCGAGTATAGGAGTGTTGCCGCACCACGAGCGTCGCGACCCCGCCGAGGTTGTGGCCGAACTGCGCCAGTCTGCCCCGAGGGGCCTGGTGTACCTGGGTATCGATGCCCGCACCGGAGTTCTCGGCGGTCCAGAGAACTGGCGTGTTACAGGATTCGGCAAAGTAACTGTCTACCGCGACGAGGACTACGCGGTGTTCGGCGCGGGCGAGCAACTGCCATCGGGATTCTAGCCGCGACGGTCCCGGAGCTCCTTCCAGACCTGCTCCGGCTTGATGCCTGACGCAGCCATCAGCACCAGGGTGTGATACATCAGGTCGGCTATTTCCGAAGGCAGATTATCCGTGTCACCCTGGGCGGCTGCCAGGGCGGTCTCTCCGGCTTCCTCGATTACCTTCTGGGCGATGCGTCCCACGCCCTCTTGCAGCAGCTTTACTGTGTAGCTGCCCTCCGGCATCTCCCGCTGGCGGTCCTGGACGGTGGCGTACAGCTCACCGAGGATGCCAGGACCTCTGTCAGTGTCCTCGTAACCCTCGGGCAGCCCTTCGAGGGGGTTGAAGAAGCACGAAGTGTTGCCGGTGTGGCAGGTTGGTCCGTCAGGGTCCACCTTCAGGAGGATGGTGTCGCCATCGCAGTCAAGCCAGGCCTCGCGAAGGTTCAGGTAGTTGCCGGACACCTCACCTTTGTGCCACAAGTCCTCTTGGCTCCTGCTGTAGAACCAGACCTGGACTCCTTCGACCGTGCGCTTGATGGAGCCGGGATTCATGTAGCCCAGCATCAATACATTGCCGGTGTTAACATCCTGGGCGATGGCAGGTACCAGGCCCTGCTCGTTCAGCTTGACCTTCATACTGTTGTATCCCCGATAGAAATTTCTGGAGAGTTTTTCGTTCGCCTCGAGGTAGGTTCTTCCGCCATGAGTATGGAAGCAGGACTATCCGCCCCGCAATTCGGCTGCGATGAGCGCCGGCAACTCCTGCAGGCTGGTTACCCTGTGGATCGGCGGGGGAAGGTCCTCCCGAAGACCCTGGTCGTTTCGATCGACCCAGACAGCGTTAATGCCCAAGCTGGATGCCCCATACACGTCCTCGTAATGCCTGTCCCCAACATAGACCGTCTCCTCAGGTGAAAGTGACAGGCGGCCCAACATTTCATTGAACAGGTCCGGCTGGGGCTTGTAGCAGCGGGCCATCTCAGAGGATAGGACAGTCTCAAATTCCAGGTCCAGCAACTCGAGGTTGGGGAGGAGAAAACCGTCGTCTGCGTTGGAGAGCACGGCGGTGCGGTATCGGCTCTGCACTTCCCTGAGCGCCTGTTCCGTCTCCGGGAATGGTTGCCGCTGGGATAGGTCGGCGAAGAAGCGTTTGGTCGCGGCCTCGGCATCGCCATGCACTTGCATGGTCTCGAACGCCGCCCGGAATCCGCCGGTCCAAGCATCGGAATAAGTCTGGAACGGCAGGGAAGGGTCTGTGCGCCGCAGGCGGAATTGCTCTTCCGACTCGTGCCAGCCTTGCCAGAGTTCTTCCGCTGTGATGTTCAGACCCTGGTCCTCGACTATAGATTTGAAGCTGCTGCGCCATTGTCCGCCGGGGTCCTGGACCAGGGTCTGGTACATATCGAAGATGACTGCTTTGATTTCAGCCACTGAAAACCCTCAACGAGATATAGTGATTTCTCAAGGTCAGGTGCGAGGACGTACCGGGATCCCGCGCCGACTGAGATAGTCCTTTGCTTCACCAATCGAATACTCACCAAAATGGAAGATACTCGCCGCGAGTACGGCATCGGCCTCACCCGATTCGAGGGCGTCATAGAGGTGATCCAGATTGCCGGCCCCGCCGCTGGCGATGACCGGGACCGGTGTAGCCTGAGAAACCGCCCTGGTTAATTCCAGGTCGTAGCCTCTTTTTTGACCGTCCTCATCCATGCTGGTCAACAGGATCTCTCCCGAGCCGAGTTCGACAGCCCGCGCTGCCCATTTGACTGCGTCAATGCCGGTGGGGGTGCGGCCGCCGCGGGTGTAAACCTCCCATCGCGAACTGACGTCCAGCGCCAGACCTGGGTCATTCGCAGACGGGCCGTCCGCGCGTGAGTGGGTTGCATCGACCCGCTTGGCATCAATGGCGACGACAATGCACTGGTTCCCGAATTGCGCCGCGCCCTCACTGACCAGGGGCGGGTTGTTGACTGCCGCTGTGTTAAGGGAGACCTTGTCCGCGCCGGCCTTGAGCATCCTGCGGATGTCTTCCACGGTGCGGATTCCGCCGCCAACGGTCAAGGGTATGAAGACTTCCTCGGACACACGGCGCACGACGTTTACCATGGTATCCCGAGAGTCAGAGCTGGCGGTGATGTCCAGGAACACAAGCTCATCGCCACCCTCCTGATCGTACACGGCGGCAAGTTCTGCCGGGTCTCCGGCGTCCCTGAGCTCCACGAAACTAATGCCCTTGACGACGCGGCCTGCGTCCACGTCAAGGCAAGGGATAATGCGCTTGGTCAACACGTCTGTTTCGGCACACTTCCAGTCATGATCTAAGGCGCCAGCAGTATATCACCGCCGCCCCGCAATGGCGGGGCATTCGATTCCCCCGCAGGGCAATTGCGTCTCGATTTCAGCATCGAAGCAGGTTGGGGGGAGGAGCTGGCATTGCCGGTTTACAGGGGCTCTTTTTTTATGAATCCACTCATTTCCGCTCATTTCCGCCATTATTCTGTCATTCCGGCGATTCCGGGCTGTCAGGCGGGTTCTGTTTGCCAGCCGTTATATACATAGAGCATATGTTGTATATGGGGCGCAGGCTTGGCAAGGGGCGAATGACAGCGAAATGAGATTCTCGTCTTCAAGCCGAGATTGCCCTGATTCTCCCTATCCCTTAGTGGAGAGTGTTGGTGCGAGGGTGGAGTCCAAGGATGACGCATTATTCGCCAACGAACAGAGACGCCCTCATCTCAACCCTCCCGCGTATGGGGAGGGAACATCTAAAAGACTCTGCCCTGCAAGGTGCGGCGGTTGGCGGTGTTCATAAGGGTAGGATAGAATACCGGCGACTCCAAGGATAGCAATTGATACGCCGGTAGGAGATCTCTTATGGCTCTGTCATTGGCCGAGGCCAACCGAATCGTGGAGGGCGCCGTAGCCGCCGCGACCGAGATGGGCATCAAGATAAACGTCGCCGTTTGTGATGCAGGTGGGCGTCTACTTGCCTTCAACCGCATGGACGGTGCGATCTGGGGTGGCGCCTATGGGTCCCAGGGGAAGGCGGTGGCAAGCGCTGCCTTCGGACGCTCCAGCGGGGAGCTGCAGGAGCGGGCGAACACTCCCATTATCGAGGGCATTCTGAAGGCGGAGGGAGAGCACGGCATTCCCAGCCAGGGTGGGCTGCCAATTTTCCGCAACGGTGCACTTGAGGGCGCCTGCGGCGTGGGCGGCGGTACCAGCCAGCAGGACGAGGACTGTGCGGCAGCGGGCATTGCCAAGCTTTAGACTGACCATTGTTACGCGGTACTCCATTGGCTCCGAGGGGCGCACGCAAGTGTGTCCCGACGTTGTTTCCATTGGTAGAAAGGCAGTGATCGCTGCCGGGCTGCCGCTGCCTCCGGTCAGCTTAAGCACGCCGATTATTACGATGGCACCAATTGGCGGCAGCTGGTCGAGGTTGGCGAGGTTTTCCAGAACGATGCGTGGACGAGAGAGGACCAGCCTACTTGCAGACAATCCTGCGTCGCTTCCCGGTTCCAGGCCAGGCGTGTCGGTACCCAGGCCGCCGGCACCCCGGTCATTGACCAGCAACGTCGCCGCCTCCAAACTGAACCCGGGGAAATGCAGGCCGCCATCTGCGCCATTGCCCAAGTAGGCAGCAGGGTCGTTCCAGCGGCCCGCCCAACCAGTGTTAAGCAGGGTGAGAGAATTCGGCGGCACTTGCCCGTGTCGAGATTCCCAGGCCAGCAAATCGCCCGCAGTCAGGGCATAGTCTCGGTCGGACTGACATTGGGCACACACATCGATAACCACTGCGGACCGCACGAGCTCTGTTGGAGGGTATTCATCGACAGTCCTGCCGTTAGGGTGGTAACTGGCGGGCGCGGTCAGGTGTGTGCCGCCGTGCTCGCCCATGGAGAACCGGCGCAAGAAGTAGCAGTCGCGTTCGACTACCGACCAGTAGTCGAACTCAACAGGGGGGTCGCCGGGCCAGTGAGGCATCCGAGGAGAAACCGGGTGGCTCAAGCTCACAATTCTCAGATGACGGAAGGCCCCGAGCTCTTCGGGGCCTTCTTGCGCTGGTTGGTTGGTGATTTTCACAACTCCGTGAATAGTAGCCGTTTCCTCGAGGATACAGCGTGTACTGTGATTAAATCATGTTCAGGCCGAGATGACGGAAGGGGTGAGCCACCCGGCGTCTGCCACCTTCTTGCGGATGACGTCCCGGTCGACCCAGAGCATGGCAGACCTGGTGCTGCGCTGGAGGGACAAGGTCTTCCGTTCGGGCCTGAGCCCCTGAACCAAACAGCCCGGCTCGGGAGTTTCCACTTCCTTGATGACGTAGCCGCGATAGAAAATTTTCATGTTGTGCCTCGAAAAATTAGAAATATTGCAGTCCTGGGGTTGGACCCCTACCAGCGGACTTCCGCCAGTGGGGGTATGACGCATATATGTTCTAATAGGGAGGCGTTGCCGGTCAACGGGCTTCTGTCAGGAAAATTTCAACCCGGAAATCTGTGAGAGATGCTCGTCCGCCGTCAACGATCTTCCCAGTCAGGCGCCTCTGGTGCCAATAATGACGTCGGGCCAGGAAGTTCGCTAGGGAGAAAGAGATTAGTTTCTACCGATTTCCGAGAGGAAGTCAGACATTGCACGAGATTCCTGAGTAGAGGCGGCCATGTCCCGGACTACCACCTCGTTCTTCTCGATCTCGTCGTCGCCTAGAATCAGGGCGTAGGGGATGCTCAGGGCGTTGGCCTGGCGCATCTGTCCGCGCAGTCCTCGAGAGCCGCTGCTGAGGATGGCCCCGACGCCGGCGCGCCGAAGGCGCACGGCCAGTTCCAGGGCGGCGGTGCGGGCGTTGTCGCCGACGTTAGCCACCAGGAATCGGGGCGAGGGTTCGTCGGGGACGGGTACTTCCCCCCTCTTGAGGTTCAAGGCGAGCCGCTCGATACCGGTGGCGAAGCCGATGCCGGGGGTAGGACGGCCGCCCAGTTCCGTAATTAGGCCGTCGTAGCGTCCACCGCCGCAAATGGTGGACTGGCCGCCGACGTCCAGCGGCTGTATCTCAAATACCGTGCGTGTGTAGTAGTCCAGCCCGCGCACAAGCCGGTGGTCGACGGTGTGTGGCAGGCTCATGGCGTTCAGGAATCCGGACAGCCTTTCCCAGTGCTCGCGACATTCGTCGCAGAGATAGTCTGTAGACCGGGGGGCCTCGTCTCCCAGCACGTGGCAAGTCTCAACCTTGCAGTCCAGCAGCCGCAGCGGGTTGCGTCCCAGCCGGTCCTTGCAGTCGTCGCATAGGCGGTCGTGGTGGCCGGAGTAGTAATCGCGCAGGCGCTCGATGTATCCGGGCCTGCACTCGGCGTCACCGATACTGTTCACCAGGAGCTGGATGTCTTGGAGACCCAGGCGGCCCATCAGCTCCCAGGCGACCTCTATAACCTCTGCGTCGACGGAGGGGTTGGCGTCACCGAGGGCTTCCACGCCGAACTGATGGTGCTGGCGGAAGCGGCCGGCCTGGGGGCGCTCGTAGCGGAAGACCGGGCAGAAGTAGTACATGCGTACCGGCTGGGGCAGGTTGTGCATCCCGTGTTCCAGGTAGGCGCGGCAAACTGGCGCCGTACCCTCGGGCCGCAAGGTTATGCTGTCACCGCCACGGTCCTCAAAGGTGTACATTTCCTTCTCAACGATGTCGGTTCCTTCACCGACAGAGCGGATGAAAAGGTTGGAGTCCTCGAAGGCAGGCGTGTCAATGCGCCCATAACCGAATAGGCCAGCGACCTCGATGGCCTTCGACTCAATGTAGCGCCAGTATTTCTGTTCTTCTGGCAGGTGGTCGGCAGTGCCGCGGGGCGCTCGAAAGACCAATTTCTTCTCCGATTGACAGGACGTCAGTCAATTATAGGTTGGCGTCTCTCAGATTGAAAACACTCAAGCTACTGCGCCATCCCTCAGCGGCAAGAGGACGGCATAAATGAAACTGTTCAATGGTGTGGGGACGCCGGATTCGCGCCCCATCCGCTCCACAGCGCCGTTCAGGGCGTCCAGTTCCGTGGGCCGGCCGTCTTCGAAATCAGAGTGCATTGAGTTCTGGAAGTCTGGGAAACCCTTGATGAATTCTACCTGACGTTCCACCAACCCCTTGGGCAGGTTCGCACTCCTGGCCCGGCCAACTGCGTCAACTTCGCGCATGACGGCGGTAAAGAGTTCGAGTCCGCGGGGTTCCTGGATGAATTCCCTGATGCGAGTGCGGGCGACGCTAGTTATTCCGGCGATGGAGCACAGTACCACGAACTTCGACCAAATTACCTCGAGAGGGTCTGCGGAGAGCTCGACATCAATGCCTGCCGATTTGAGTGTATCGCGGACTGCTTCCGACCGCGGCTTCACGCCGCCGTTTTCCTCGCCAAAGGAAAGCCGGGGAGTCGGTCCCACGCTGGCAATCACGCCGGGTGACTCAACGCTGGAGGCCGTCCAGTAGGCCCCGGGAAGCGCGTGGCCCGGCCCCAGTTCCGCGGCTAGCTGCGAGTGGCATTCTACGCCGTTCTGGAGGGTGAGTACTGTGGTGGCGGGCCCAACCAGCGGGCGAATCGCTGGAATGGCTGCCGTGTTGTGGTAAGTCTTGACGGTGAACAGAACGAGGTCTACGAGACCGACTTCGGCAGGGTCGCCGGTGGCCTGAACTTCCACCCTGAACTGGTCATCATCCTGCTTCAGGAGCAGACCGCGGGAGCAGATGGCATCCAGGTGGGCTCCCCTGGCAATGAGAGTGACGTCGTTGCCATCCCGAGCTAACAGGGCACCGAGACATCCGCCCACGCCGCCCGCGCCCATTACTGCGATTCGCATTTTGTGGCGCTCCTAGACCTTCCCCTCGACCGCCAGTTCCGTCAGCTCGGCTTGCGTGAGGCCGCCTATGCCGCACAGAATTTCGGCGTTGTGCTCGCCGAGGAGGGGCGGCTGGAGGTTGGGGGTCCCGGGTGTTCCTGCCAAGTGAATGGGGGTGTTGACGGTGCGGAATATGCCGCCCATGTCGTTGCCGCCGTTAATGAACATTCCCCGGGCGTCGAGATGCGGGCAGGAATCGAGGTCGGCCTGGTCCTGCACCATGCCCATGGAGTAGCCGATTTCGATGAGGCGCTGAGTGACTTCAGCCTTGGGGCGCACGCTGGTCCATTCCTCGATAGCGGGGACGAAGTAGGTCATGTAGAACTCGCCACTGATGCCTTCGCCGAGGTAGCGCGGGTCCTCGATCAGGTCATCGCGGCCGATGAGGCGCCAGAGGTCCTTCCACTTTTCGGCGCCGCCGGCTCCGGCGAGGACCACGTATCCGTCATTGGCCTTGAGGCAGAGCTGCGCGCTCAGCATGTTGCCCCGTTCCCGTCCTGCCACCTGCCCTGTCGCCTGAAAGAAGGGCATGGTGCTGGTCATGTGCGCGACCATGCAGTCGTACATGGCCATGTCGAGATACTGGCCCCGGCCGGTGCGGTGGCGGCTTTCGAGGGCGAACATGATGGCCAGTGCGGTCCAGACACCGGGGACCGAGTCGCCGATGTTGTCGCCGACCATTTGCGGACCGCCATCGGGGGTGCCAGTTACTGTCATCCAGCCACCCATGCCCTGGACGCAGGGGTTGTTGGCCGGCCAATCCGAGTATGGTCCCGGCGCGGGTCCCTCCGGGTCGCCGTACCCCGTCAGGCTGGCGTAGACCAGGCGCGGGTTTATTTCACTCAGGCGGTCGTATCCCAGACCCAGCCGCCGAAGCGCGCCCGGACCCCAGTTGTCGAGCAGAACATCGGACTCAGCTACCATGCGTTCAAATGCCTGCTTGCAGAGCGGGTCGCGCAGGTCGACCGACACGCTCCTCTTGTTGCGGTTAAGGCCGAGGTAGCGGGCACTGACCTGCTTGCCCGCCGGTCCGTCGATGAAGGGGCCGTTGCTGCGCCCCCGCTCGCCCATACCCGGGCGCTCGATCTTAATGACTTCGGCACCCATGTCTGCGAGGATCATGGAGCAGAAGGGGCCGGCCACGATGTGGGTAACGTCCAACACCCGCAACCCGTCGAGTGGAAGGGGAATGGTGTCCGGACCAGCGGTCATGACTGAGCCTCCCCTTCATCGGGAGTAGCCGGGATCTGTAGACCGAGGCCGTTGTCGATAAAACGCTTCGCGTTGCGCACATAGTTGGCCGTGGGATTCTGCAGCCTCGCCTCCTGCGCCGGACTGAGGGGCCTGATCTGGCCGGGGACGCCGATCACAAGGGAGTGCGGCGGCACGTAGCCGCGAACGATGGCTCCGGCGCCGATGAATACGTAGTCGCTGACGTCGGCGTCCTCCAGCAATACGGCGTTCACTCCGACCAACACGTTGCTGCCCACCTTGCCGCCGTGCACCACCGCACCGTGGGTAAGCAGCACGTTGTCCCCCAACTCCAGGTGGTCATCGGTGTGTAGCACGCAGTTATCCTGCAGGGAACAATTCTTACCGATTATGATGTCGCCGTAGTCGGCGCGAATGACACAACCGGGCCAGAGGCTGGAGCCTTCGCCAACAGTGACGTCGCCAACGATGTAGGCTGCCTCGCTGACAAAGACCGATGGATGAATCGTGGGGAACTTGCCGTCAAGTCCGCGTATCAAGGAGACCTCCATAGCAGTAGCCGCACAATAAACTGGGACAGGTACAGGATACAGCGCAAGCCACGGAGGTGCCACCATCAAAAAGCATCTGCGGAGTATGGGTTTGGCCCGAAGGGGGAGGCAATGGGTCCGGACTATTGTTGTCAGACCCCAAAGACGCCTTTAAGTCCCTGGAGGCTGTTGTGGCATGCGTAGGAGATCATGAAGAATTTGACCTGTTTGCCTAGCCCCACTGCAACCAGGTATCGCCAAAGAGGGTAGCGCAACGCGCCGGCGGCGATGCCGGCCACGTCAAACAGAGGGTTTGGCACCGCTGAGATTACGAACAGCAAGAGCCAGCCCCGTTTTCGCATCCAGGATTCCACCCGATGATAAAAACGGCGGTGCTCCAAGACGCCGCTGCCGCTCAATCCCAGGAAATAGCCGGTGAGCTCACCCAGTGTTCCAGCCAGACCGGCGATGATTGCAACGGCGGCCGGGTTGAGGAAGGTCGCTGTGGTGCAGGTGATGGCGAGGGCCGGGACCGGCACCACCAACCCCCCGCTGGCAAGAAGGACGGCGCCCGCGACCGCCGGATAGCTCAGAGTGCTCCAGTCGAGGCGGTCCTGAAGCAGGTAGGCGGTGCCGGAGACAAGTATGACGATGCTCAGTATCGCCAGTCTTCCCCGCCACGTTGATGCAAGTCTTTCCAGGACGGAGGAGATGAGTATAAGGGGAGACCTGGGCTCAGGGGCTGGCGAAGCCCGATCCTCCACGGGTGTGATTCCGTCGACAATATCGCCGCTTTCCCGATCGGTCACGCTTTGTGCTGCATCCGGCGGGATATCAATCGGCTGGACGATGGTTCAATGCCCTATTCGCACCCGCCAGACACACTGCCGGACGGCGCTGAATCAAGAGGCGACGGCATGGAGAGGAATTGGGTCAGTATGCGATTGAAATCGTCAGGCTTCTCCATTTGGGGCCAGTGGCCACATTCAGGGAGGACTCGGACGGTGCTGTCTGGAGCAACTCGGAGCACATCGTCTTCCTTGATGGGCGGAATAACCGAGTCTTCCTCTCCCCAGACCGCCAGCAGTTGGGCCTGCAACTCGCCTAATCGATTGAGTATGTTATGTTCCGGCCTGAGGCCTAGCAAATTAATTCCGGAGCGGACCGACAGTAGCATCACCTGGGGGCCGTGAGGGAGACATCGCACCCTTACCATCTCGGGAATAATCTCGTCCAGGAAGTCAGGAGGGCGGTAAAAAATGCGCTTTATCAGGGCTTCCTGGCTAATCATCTGGGGTTTGTAGACCAATTCGCCCACTACCGGAATGGAGATGAGCCGAAGGGGCCACGAAATGCGTTTGCCCAATCCGGCGGAGCCGACCATGGCAACCTTTTCCACCCGATCGGGATATTCGAGGGCAGTCAAACCGGCTACCAGTCCGCCGGCAGAGTTGCCCACGACGGAGAAGTGGTCGAGGCCCAGTTCATCGGCGAAGTCCACCAGGAAGTGTGCTGCACTCTCGGGGGAGTATCCACGATGCAGCGCAATGCTGGAACCCCCGTAGCCCGGCAGGTCCAGGGCGACGGCGGTGTACCCAGCTTGGGCGATTGCCTCCATATTGCGGCACCAGGTGATCATTGAGGTGGCCAGGCCATGCACCAGTAGCACGGCCGGTCCATTCCCGGCGACGGCATAACGAACATTTATGCCGTCCACTTGGAGCTCATGGATATTGGCTCCCTGCATCAACGCGGCTGTAGTCATTCAAAGATAACCTGTCTGAGTACCTCGGTACGTCTAACGCCGGTTTTTTGGCAGTGGTAGTTTACACCAGAGCCGGTTCAATGGATTCGTTCTCGGGGTAAGGCGTGGCGCCGTGTCTTGTAAGCGAAAGGCCCTCCGGACCCGCGTCGACCAAGATGTGCGCCCCGGCATCCGCTTCGCCAGACAACACCATCCGTGCCAGCGGGTTCTCCAACTGGCGCTGGATAGCCCTCCGCAGAGGCCTCGCCCCGTATACCGGGTCGAATCCTTCTCTGGCAAGCCATAGTTCAGCCTCGTGGGTGAGCTTGAAGGTGATATCGCGTTCCGCGAGCCGTTCACGGACGTCGCCGGTCATCAGTTCCACAATCTGGACTATGTGTTCCTGGTTGAGGGGGTGAAAAACGATGGTCTCGTCGATGCGGTTCAAGAACTCAGGCCGGAAGGCACGCTTTAGGGCGGCGTCGACCGATTCCCGCAGTGCCTTCAATTCGTTCTGTTCCTCCCTGCTGTCAGGACGGAAGCCGAAGGGCTGGCGACGAAGCGCCTCTGTACCAAGGTTGCTGGTCATTATAATTACGGTGTTGCGGAAATCAACGGTGCGCCCTTGGCCGTCAGTAAGCCGCCCATCTTCCAGTATCTGGAGCAGGATGTTGAACACATCTGGGTGGGCCTTTTCGATTTCGTCGAACAAGAGCACCCTGTAGGGCCGTCTCCGTACTGCCTCGGTCAGTTGGCCGCCCTCGTCATATCCGACGTAACCCGGAGGGGCGCCCACGAGCCTGGAGACTGCGTGCCGCTCCATGTACTCCGACATATCAATGCGAACCATGTTGGTCTCGTCGTCGAACAGGAACTGGGCGAGTGCCTTGGCAAGCTCCGTCTTGCCCACTCCGGTTGGGCCCAGGAATATGAAGCTCCCGATGGGCCGTCGAGGGTCGTTGAGGCCAGAGCGGGAACGGCGGATTGCCTCGGACACTGCGACCACCGCTTCGTCCTGACCGACTATCCTGCGGTGCAGGTCGTTTTCCATATGGACCATGCGCTCACCTTCCCTCTCCATCAACCGGCCGGCGGGGATGCCGGTCCATTCAGAAACCAGCTGTGCGATCAGCAATTCGTCGACCACGCCCTCGGTACTACGGTCAGTCTGTTGCGCTTGGCGCCCGGCATCGTATTCCTGCTGAAGGCGCAACCGTTCAGTGCGAAGCTCAGCGGCCCGCTCGTAGTCCGATCGTTCTGCAGCGGTCATTTCCTGATCGGCGAGATAGCGTATTCGATCTTCTCGCTCCTTTAACCCGAATCCACCGATGGACGGCGCGAGGGCAGTGGAAGGGGGTTAGGGAGTTACAAGCGCGATGATCCGGTCTTGAATTCGGGTAGGCGGGAGGTTTGCAGGCGCTTTTGGGGGCACCGGCGGCGGTCTGCGGTGGCAGTGGCGAGCGAGATGGCCTGATAGGACACGGCAAGAGGCCCGCGCGGACCGGGCTGGCGCAAGTTGGCGGGGACGTTCGGTTGTCCGTTGGCTGGCTCAGACACCGGCGTTGCCATCAGGCAGGAAATGGAACAGCTCGCAATCGAGAGAGGGCGCAACTGAACTGGGTTTCCCAAGGCCAGCGCTGTGGCAGATGCAGTGTGAGGCGGCGGGCCGAGCGGGTGAGCCGTCCGGCCAGGGAGAAGAACCGACGCCGGAGGGTCTTGGTGGTCACGATCTGCTCACCCAGACCGATGCGCGCTGTCCAGCGAGCGAGGTTGTGGGCCATCACCTGCACCGCCAGCCAAGCCCCGTTGGCAGCGAATCGGCCGGACGGCAGGTGGTTCAGCCCGACGCCGTACTTGAGGTCTCGGATGGCGTTCTCGATCTCGGCGTGGCGGCGATGGTCAGCCTCCAGCTCGAGCGTCTCCTCATCCCGGTCGGTGATGAAGCCGTGGTAGCTGTAGCTGGCGAACAGGGCCAGTTGGGAACCGGGTGTGGGCTTCACACGCCGGACGATGAGCCGCACCGGCGCGGCGCCGGCCTCACTCTCAAAGGGAGTGTAGGTGGTCTCGGCCACATCGGCGGCGCCGTCCATCCAGTAGGGGATGGGCGTCCAATCCGTCCCGGGTATGGCCTCGATGAGATTGCGCAGGCTTTTGTGCTGGCGGATGGTGATGGAGTAGCGGACATCCATCTTGCGGCAGACGGCGACGATGGCGTGGGCATAGAAGCCGCTGTCGGCCCGCACCGTGAGTCGGCCCCTGGCGCCGGCGTAGCGCACCCGTCCCACCGTCTCACGCAGGAAGTGAGCGGCGCCCCGAACAGTGTTGGCCCGGCCCTCGCGCAGCCGGGACATCAACACGTCCCCGGTGCCGGCGGCCACGGCCAGCAGCGGGTGATAGCCCCGCTTGCCGGTATAGACGTGGTGTCGCGCCCCCTCCTTGGCCAGCCCGTAAGTCTCGCAGATGGTGGAGTCGAGGTCGATGGTGAACGGCGCGTCGCCGGGTCCCGCCCCAGCGGCCCAGGCCCGGGCCAGCAGTTCCCGGCTCACCCGGTCCAGCTGGCGGACGTGGCCCCAACGGAAGCTGCGCAGGAAGGTGCCCAGGGTGGATGGCGCCTTGACCCTGCAGTCGAGAACACCGGCCGTCCCCCCGGCGCGCAGCGCATCGGCGTCGTCGATGCAATCGCCGCCCGCCAGGGCAGAGGCAACCAGCGTCAGCAGCTTGTCGCCGGTGTTGGCCCGGCCCGACGCGCTACCGAGATTGAGGTGATGGTCTACGAGTTCCCCCAGGCCCAAGTGTCGGGCGAGGGTGGCCGGAAGGAGCAGACCGGCATTGGCCACCAGTCGGCGGTCGTCGAAGGTGATTTGGATCCGGTCGGGGTGGTTGCGTGCTAGCATCTATTAGGTGCTCCTTCTCTGGGACTGTTTTGCTGTTACAAAACAATTATCCCAGATTCAAAGGAGCACCCTTTGGCCACTGCAGGACGCTAACCTGACGCCCTCTATCGGTGGATTCGGGTTTAGGGGAGCAGGAAGAATTTGAGCATCTATGCGCAGCTTGCTTGCCGCTTCGTCAATGAAATCTACCGCTTTGTCGGGCAACTGTCGCCCAGTGATATAACGGTCGCTGAGACGAGCGGCGGCGATGAGGGCCGCGTCGCTGATGTCCACCTTGTGGTGGGCCTCGTAGCGAGGCCGCAGCATCTTCAGGATTTCCACGGTGTCGTCGACCGATGGCTCCTCCAGGTAAATGGGCTGGAATCGCCGTTCCAGGGCTGAGTCCTTTTCGATGTACTTGCGGTACTCGTCCAGCGTGGTGGCGCCTATGCACTGCATCTCACCGCGGGACAATGCGGGCTTGAGCATATTGCTGGCGTCCACTCCGCCCTCGCTGTTGCCGGCGCCGACCATGGTGTGCAGCTCGTCGAGGAAAAGGATAATCTCTCCGCTGGCTTCCTTGATTTCATCGATGACCGATTTGAGACGTTCCTCAAACTCGCCACGGAACTTGGAGCCGGCAACCATGGCGGGAATATCCAGGGCCATCACGCGGCGGTCTTTCAGGGAATCCGGGACGTCGTCGCTGGCGATGCGCTGGGCCAATCCTTCGGCGATGGCGGTCTTCCCCACACCGGCTTCGCCTATGATGACGGGATTATTCTTGCGGCGGCGGGTGAGGGTCTGCATGACCTGCCGGATTTCCAAGTCGCGGCCCACTACGGGGTCAAGCTTGCCCTGGCGGGCCATTTCGGTTAGGTCGATGCTGTAACGCTCCAATGATCGGTAGCGGCTTTCTGCGTCGGGGTCGTTGACCCTGTGCCCGCCCCGGACCTGGATAAGAGCCTGGTATATCCTTTCGCGGTCGATTCCGTAGGTCTTCAGTATTTCCGCGGAAGGACCTTCCGGTTCCAAGACCGCGGCGACAAACAAGTGTTCGGCACCCACAAATTCGTCGTTTAGGCGGTCAGCCTCATCCTTGGCGTTTTCCATCAACCGCTGTGCACGAGGCGTCAGGTATATCTGGTTGGCTTCGTAGGCCAGTTTGGGAGCTGATTCCAGGGTACGTTGCAGGGTGGCCTGGATGTCGTTTGACGGTGCGCTCAGTTCCGCCAGGATCCGGGACGGCACTCCCTCTTCCAGCTCGAGAAGAGCCAACAGGATATGTTCCACGTCCAGCTGGTTGTGGCGGAGGCGGCGAACCAACTCCTGCGAGTTCTGCAGGACCAGCCGTGCCTAAACCAAAGCCAAGGTGGGATGTGCATTTGCCTGAGGCGAGGAATCGTGCTGGGAATTCGGCAGCAGTGCTTCGGCCCGTGACTGCAGTACCGTCCGGCAGCGGCGCCTCACCTCGTCTCTCCGGCTGGCCAGCCCGGCCAGGAAGTTGCCGACCCTTTCCTGCACCGCCGCCCTGCTGCCCAGGCAGAGATTGCCCGTCGCCTCCTCTCTCGCCCAGCCCCAGACCGCCTCATCGGAGTTGAAGTCCGGGCTGTACCCCGGCAGGTTCACCAACCGCAGGTCAAGTCCGGGCGTCCGCAGATATTCCCGCACCGCCTCGCCACGATGGGCCGGCGCGTTGTCCCAGATGACCCGCATCGGCTCTGGATGTTTTTCCCTCAGTTGCTTCAGGAAGGCAACCGAGGTCCCGCTGTTGCTGTTGCCCTCCAGTTCCATCCATTCCACCTCACCCGTCTCCAGGCACACCGCCGAATAGTAGTTGGCCTTCTCCCCATACCGCGGGCTGGTCGAGTCCACCAAAGCAGGCTGGCCCTTCAGCACCCACTTGCCCCGCAGTTCCGCGTCCGCCCGGAAGTGGGCCTCGTCGGCAAAGAATATCCTGGCTTCAGTCCGTTGGGCCTCCTCCCTCAGGATGGCGTACTCCGCCACGAAAGCCTCCCGCTTGGCCTCATCAGCCTTGAGCAACCGCTTCTTGGGCCGCTTGAAGGCAAATCCCAAGCGGTGCATCCAGTTCAGGCAACTGCTGCGGCTCAACTCAATGCCGAGGCGCTCCGAGGCAAACCGCCGCACCACCTTCCAATACCAGTTGGCCATACCGATGCCCGACGAAGCGGGAGGCTGTTGCACCGCCTCTTTCAATTCCTCCTGCTGCGCTTGGTCAAGGGCGGGGGGGAACCACCGGTCTGCTCGAATATCAGGGCTGCAGGCCCTCCCTCGCCGAAGGCCGACGCCCATCGGCCAATAGTGTGTGGGTCCCTTTCCAGAGTCTCCGCCGTGGCCGCTGCCGTCCAGCCCTGGGCCAGCAGCAGCACGGCGTACCACCTCTCCCGCTCCCTGGGCGTCGGCGCCAGGATCATCCGCTGTCGCAAGTCCTTGACTTCCATCCGCCACTGTTCCAGACACCGGTCTATCTCCCTCACGCCCATCACCAACCCCTCGTAACTCCCGAGACCAGCTAACCCAGTTCCTTCACAAATTTACCCTGTGCAACTGCGTATTTCACCTTGGCTTTAGTTTAGTTGGTGTAATTGTCATTCTGAGATGCCATAGCTGACCCTCCAATATCGGCGATTCGCGCAGTAATTCGTTTGTTTAGGACCCGCGGACGCCCTCACGTAGCTGTGACTGCCGGAGATGGGAAAGGGTGCTCTTGAGCCTGGCCACCTCCTGTTCCAGTTCATCCACCCTCGCCATAAGCTTGATAGCCACTTCAGCTCCCGCCAGGTTGATGCCCATATCCTCGGTGAGTGTTCTCACCTGCCGGATGCGCTCTATGTCGGCCAGGGAATACATTCTCTGCCGTCCCTGGGTACGGGAGGGCCAGATCAGGCCCTGGCGTTCGTAGTGGCGCAAGGTTTGCGCGTGCACTCCGACGATGCGGGCAGCAACGCTGATGACAAAGCAGGGTTCTTCACGGAGCTGTCCTTCTTCAGCCATTTCAATCCTCTATTAACTCAAGCCGAATGATTGAGCCGTTGACTGCTCCAAACGACTAGGACGCGCCAGCGCAGGCGCCAGCGGCGGCGGACCGCTCGGTTCTCAGTTCTCGTAGCCTCTGGAACAGATCGACCTCCTCATCCGACGGATTGGTGGGCAGGCGCAGCTTTACAGAGACATACAGGTCGCCTCGCCTGATGCTGCCGGACAGCGAAGGCATGCCCATCCCGGAGAGACGGAAGCGGCGCTCGTTTGGAGTGTTTGGCGGTACGGTCAAGGCCACCTGGCCCGTCATAGTTTGGGCGAGTATTTCTGCGCCAAGGACAGCGTCGTCGACCTGGAGGTCCACCTCGGTGAAGAGGTCATTTCCTTCCCTCCGGAACTTGGGATGCTCAGATACCGACACAACGAGGTAGAAGTCTGCGCTCTGGGCTCCGTCTGGGGATATGTGGACCCGGGAGCCGTTGTCCACTCCGGCCGGGATTTTCACCTCGAGGGTGCGACCGTCCTGCGTCCGGAGGTTGCGAATTGAACCGTGGAACGCTTCCTCAAATGAGACTTCGGCGTGGTATTCGGCAGGAGGGGGACGCCAGGCGCGAGTGCGGGGTGAGCCCGTGTTGAACAGATCACCAAACATTCCGCCCACGCCACTGCGGCCTCCGTAGGCCGAAACCATGTCGTCACCCTCCATAAAAGTCCAGCGGACGCCGTCTGGAGACGAGCCGGCCTGGTTAAACTGGTCTGCTTGCCGCCAGTTGTCGCCATAGCGGTCGTATTTTCTGCGGGAATCATCGTCGGAGAGAATGCCGTAGGCTTCGTTTATTTCCTTGAATTTTTCTTCCGCTGAAGCGTCGTTCCTATTGACGTCCGGGTGGAATTGCCTGGCGAGCCTCCGGTATGCCTGGCGGATATCCTTCTCGGATGCGTCCTTGGGGACGCCGAGCAGTTCGTAATAATTGCTCATGACGGCTCCACCTAAATCCGAATGCATGCTGAAACAAGCCCAGGGCGACGCTTAAATCGTGCGCGGTGCCCGGGTCGGAACTTAATTGCTAATATGTTCCTATATTAATACTTGATAGCAATACTGTCAATTATATCTATATTATTGCATTCAATAATAGCGGACACTCAACTGTGCTTCTAGCGTGAAGGAGGGTGAACCAGTGCTCAGTATCAACGTCCGTCGATTATCGCAGCGCGGGAACCAATGATGGTGAGAGGCTGGGTAAGGTTGGCTGATGGGTTGATCCCGACTGCGGGTCACTTCGGAGAGTTGGATGATCCCAGGAGCGGTGGGAAAGACGGCACGAGTTGCTGGACATCATCGTCACCGCCCTACGGGCCGTCACCTGTGGCGCGGCCAATTGGCTGGAAGTCGAGGAGTTCGACAAGACCAAGAAGGAGTGGTTTGAATGGTCCTTGAATTTCCTCGAGGGGGTTCGCAATTGCGGTACCTTTGCCGTGTACTCGGCATGCTGGATCCAGACCACGTTGCGGCCTGGTTTTCCAGTGGGTGAATTTGGTGGGCCAACTGGCCGAGCAAGAGGTTGCCATAATTGACGGGAAGACCCTGCGGGACTGCGAGACCGAAGCAACGGCCGAGGTACCCTGCAGTCGGTAAGTGCCTGGGCGAGAAAGAACCGGATGGTGCTAGGACAGACTCACACGGCAGCCCATTCCGAAGAGATCACGTCGATTCCGGAACCCCTGAAACTCCAGCAGTTGCAGGGGTGTGTGGTCACCATTGACGCCACGGGCTGCCAGAGGAACATCGCCTAGCAGATCGTGGGCGGCGGGGCCGATTACCTGCTGGCAGTGAAGGCAATCCAGGGAGAATAGCACCGCAACAACAAGGGCCTGTGGACATCCCAGGAACGGTAGGGATTCGACCAGGCGGCCCATACCTTCCAGGAGCTGGTGGACCAAGACCACGGCTGCCGGGAGCACCGCCGGGCTGGGTGATTATCGGCCCAGGTTAACTGGCCTACGTGGACCCTGCGGGGTAGTGGCGGGTCTGGGGAACGTAGCTCGGGTCAGCTATCGCAGGGCAGGCGACGTGGGGACAACAGGGGACACCCGCTGTTGCATCTGCAGCTACTCCGCGGAGGTGGTGGCGTTGCTGCGGGCAAGGCGGAACCGCTGTGGCGTGGAGAATGGCCTGTACCTGTATTGGACATCACGTTTGGTGAAGAACACATCCGGGTCAGTTCAGGCCCATGCCGACCAGAACCTGTCGGTGGTGTGTCGCTTGGCTTCGAATCCGCTGTAACAGGAGGGAGTGCCAAAGTGGAGATCAAAGCCAAATGAAAAAAGGTTGGCTGGTACTATCACTCCGTAATCGTAGTCTTCTCTTAGAAAAATACGATTGCCCTGACTTGCTGGGAGGGTTCCGAATTAAATGGATTGATTGATCAGGCAGGGGCTTTTGAAAAGGGAATTATATCTTTAACTTCGCAAGATGATTGATGGCTAAGGAAGTGGTAAATGGGAAAGTATCCGCTAAGGTTCAGGTTTGCCGGTGATGAATGGACCTCCAGGCTCATGCATGCGGCTCGGCTCATATCTGACCGACCTGCTTTTGCTGAATGCTCCTTTGAAGACATTGCGAGCTTTCTGGATGGCAAGATAGCGAGCTTGGTTGAGGTACATCTCATGAGCAGCATCACCCTCGACCATGATCCCGCAGGATGGGCAGGCTATACTAGTCACCTGTCCATCAACGAATTGAGCATGGGCTGCGACCTTGCATATGCGGCATATGAGCACCTCATCTTGGGACATACGTACTCTCCTGCTCAAAGCCGTCAGCCTCGAATTCATCCGCAGAAAGAGGAGGCATCGTAGCGAAGTCTCCGTTGCATCTATCGGCCTTTTTGAAGTGACCGCGTCCGACTCTCTTATACCCCTTCCGTTTCACGACAGCGTATATCATGCTACCGCCATGCCGTCTATCCGAGAACGCACCGGCGGCAAAGGCCGCATTCGTCAAGTCCTTCACCACAACTTCGCCATCATGTTTGTTCGCCCAGTATTCAACCAACTCTGTAGGTCCCATGCGAGAGTACTCATCTTCAACAACTGGGCTGGGGCTGGAGGGGCATGGTGATAGGCCGTGCGATTTTCGATAGTCTTGAAGAGCAAACCGCCAATGCTCGGCAGCCTGTTCCTCTTCTATCATTTCATTTCGGGCGGCTTCCATTTTGCGCTCTGCGGTTAGTATCGCAGTTTCATGCTCATGGAGCTTGGACCTGAGCAATTGCTCCATTTTCTCGTCATAAATATCAAACATGGCAGTCACCTTGTTATCGCTCAATTGATAGTCTGATAGCTCTTGAGGCTATTACGGGACACCTGATACCCTAAATGTGGCGGAGGGAGCGGGGATTGCACCCGCGACGGCGGTACTAGCGCCGTGCCTCGGATTCTAAGTCCGGCCCAGTTAACTGCTCTGGCATCCCTCCACAAAAGTGCCCCCTGGAATGGGATTCGAACCCACATCTGGCCTGCAGCAAACGGGTTGGATTACCAGGGGTGCAAACCAGATGGTTCCTGGCGGTGCCTGTCAAAACATCCGCCAGGAACAATTATATCACCCTGAGTGTGTCGCAAAGATATGCCAGAAGAAAAAGCCCCGAAAATCGATTTCAAGGCACTGGAAGCTATCACCAAGAAGGTGTTGGAGCACCAGCCAGTCAAGAAGCGTAAGACCACGCCAAAGTTGACAGCAGGCGGAGAGAAACATGGCAGCGAGTGATGACGTGGCAGCGGTACTGAAACGCCTAGAGGAAGGCGTGCAACGCTTGGAAACTGGACAGAAACGCTTAGAAATATATACCAAGGGAATAATGCATCGTCTGCTTTCACCCTCAGAGATCGCAGACGTGGAACGCGAAGCCGACCGAATAGAACAGCC
The DNA here is from genome assembly GCA_965262865.1 of Dehalococcoidia bacterium. Classification (GTDB taxonomy): domain Bacteria; phylum Chloroflexota; class Dehalococcoidia; order Lucifugimonadales; family UBA3495; genus VXOI01. The sequence continues at coordinate 448,437 of OZ253565.1, read as the reverse complement.
TAGTCAGCCGTCAGCCGCTGGTAGGTAAGCCGCTTCCCGACTGCCCCTTTCACCAAACTTTCCAATCGCTCCAACGTGGGGCGTTTTACGTTGCCTTCGTTTAGCCGGAACGTGAATTCGGCAACGTACCGGGCCATGTGCTTGTAGTCCCAGTGGTGGTAAACGCCATTGTATCCACGCTTCAGCACTGCCCAAACGCTTTCTATCCCGTTGGTGTGCGCCATGCCGTTCACGTATTCTTTGACGCTATGCTTGACCGTTTCATGTTCGTATCGGTCTCCCAGGTTCTGATAGCCAGCGTGTTCATCCGTGTATATCGTTGCGCCAGCCTTTACGTTGTTGAACACCTGGCGCTCAAGCGTCTTGGCTTTGTTGTCTGGGATCGGCATGGCTTTGACCGGTCCGCCGCGTTGCCGGATTCCCATCACCGGTTGCTTCCCAACGGTGCCGCGCCCAGACTTCTGCTTTTTCCATTCGTGCTTGTTGCCTTCCTTGCCGCCGATGTACGTTTCGTCAACTTCTACCATGCCGTCCATTCGCTGTGCCTCCATGCCGCAAGCCTCTCGGAGGCGATGGAGCATGAACCAGGTGGACTTCTGAGTGATCCCCAACTCTTTAGACAGTTGCAGGCTTGATACGCCTTTCCTGGCCGTCTGGAGGATGTACATGGCGTACAGCCACTTGTCCAAGGGGATGTGCGACCGCTCGAAGACCGTTCCGGTCCTGACAGTGAACTTTTTGCGACAGTCCTTGCATTGGTGGTACTGGCTGTCTTTCATTCGGCTGGTGCGACTGCCCTCGCAATGCGGGCAGGTTATCCCGTTGGCCCAGCGGAGACCTTCAATGTACTCGATGGCCGAGGCTTCGTTGGGGAAGCTCTTGAAAAACTCGTATGCGCTGATGGTGGTCCCGCTGTTGTCTGCCATTTGGATTGACTCCTGTTTCTGAGTACAACCCAAGTTTACCAGCTATGGTTTGCGCAGTCAAGTATATAATTCCCTTTGAAAAGGCCAGCAGGTTGTGAGGCGGCCAGAGCCACCCATCATCTCCCTTTTAAGGTACTCCCGATTTTGACGCTCCAGCCGCGATGCAGTCTCGAAACTTCACTGTCCTGTTCGCTGCGCTGTTCGGAGGTGCGTCGTCCGTTTCACCAAAGCCTTTCGGTACCATTGCGGGGCATCTTAGCCGCTGTGGATAATCGCCTGCCGTGCAAGTTCCTGTGCCTCGGGCAAACTGACGGAGTCCAGTAAAGCCTTTACTCCCGAACCTCCTGGTGGCCCAAATTATGCCGGTATTCGCGCAGCAGGAGGAACTCGCACAACTGATGGGGCATCTCACGCTCATAAACCAACTAAATCCCTGCGGCGATAGCCCAGTAGCCGTCGCACGCTAGATGAGCCGGAGTCTTTTCAGACTGCTGCGAGGCTTGGTCTATTACCTTACTCCAAGGACCGAATGACCACAGCGCCCACTCCTTTCACCCTGGATCTCCGGTTTCTTCTGAGGAAGGGGCGGGCTGTTCCTGTTGCCTCATTGAGAAATGTTACTGAAACTTTAGCACCTGGGGTCTCGCCCCAACCAGCGCTAATTCCGGCATTGGAGGAAGTTCCGGCACAGGCTCATCGACCGCAGCGTAGACCAGCTCTTTGGCCATGATGCCGCGCCACTGCTGTACTCTGCGTTGCAGCGTGCGCAAGTGAGTGTCGATGAACCGGTCGGGATGGACGGACTTCAGGCGGTTCAGCAGGGCGATGGCCTTGGCGTCTGGGTCCTCTTGCAACCAGGACAGCACGTCGCACCATACTCCTTCGAAAGGGTCCGGCCGAGTTCGCCAGGTGCGGGGCGGTTGCACCCGCCGCTCCCGTGAGGTATGCGCTGCATCCTGCCGCCGCAAGTCGGGCAACTTGGCTAGGAACTTTTCCAAGCTCTCACTGCTGGGAGTGGGCCGGATCTCGGGAGACGTAACCGCCGCCAGGGCCGACTGGGCTTCCCGGATGGCGTGCAGCAGCGCCACCGGGTCTAACTTGACCCGATACTCTCTCAGCGCCGCCATCATCTCCACGCTGACCGCGTCGTGCCGCATCAGCCGGTCGCAGGGCGTGGCTGGCGGGCTGTACCGCTTCACCACTCTGGAGCCGTGCCGCGTTTTCTCCACCAACTTGAACGACGGCTGGAAGTAATTCACATACCGTCGCACCGCTCCATACAGATGGGCCATAGTTTGTCCGGCCACCGGGCCGGAGTAGCGGTCATGACCGGCGAAGTGGCGGACCACGGCTCCGTTCTTTTGCTCAATCCAGGCCTGGTCGTTCTTGCGGTACGGCCGGGAACGGGTGAACTCGATGCCCCGCCCGGCGCAGTACTGTGTGAGAGTATCGTTGATGAATACGCTGTCGTTGTCCGAGTCAATGCCTTTGACGGGGAAGGGCAGCTGCCTTCCGATGGCCTCCAGGCCCTCGACCACCATGGACTGCTCTCGGGCCAGCAGTGGCACCGCTTCAGTCCAGCCGGTGCAGATACCGGTGGCCACCAGGCTGTGGATCATGGAACCCCACAAAGAGCCGCCGTGGTGGACCACCAGGTCAATCTCCAGGAATCCCGGTGGCGGCGCATTCCAATCGGCGAAGGTTCGCACCGGTATATTGCGGCCCGGCGACCGCTGCCTCCTTCGTCTGAGCCGGCGGCCCGCCGGTGTCCTGATGGGTTGGAGCAACCGGTCCAGGGTGGCGGCGCTGGCCGCCAGCAGCCGTTGGCGAACCTGAGAGTCCAGACCCAGGTGGCCGTGGCGCTCCATGGACTCCACCAGGTGGAGCAATGCTGCCCTCAACCGCTTGCCGCAGATCCGGTCAGCAGCTTCCCAAACCACGATCAGCGCCTCACGAACCGCCTCGTCGTAGATCCGTCGGCCCTTTTTTACCGCCGGCTGCTGCGCTCCGTCATCGACGGACTGCCCCAGCAGCCTGATGCCATGCTTGCGATGGTGGCCGGTCACCGGGATGAACTCGTCCAGAATCCGGCTTTTCTCTCGCTTGGATGAAGCTCGGTAGCGGTCTCGGATCGTCGCCAGCAACTCCCGCTTTGCCATCCTGCTGATGCCCCCTCCCACGCGGTCGCCTCCGGCTTTTCGGTAACATTTTATTTGAGGCAACCAATTTCGTTGGGTAACGTTTTGGGTGAGGCAATGCGCCAACCGGCAAAAGTAATTGACGCAGGACAGTACCTTCGGTAACGTTCCTCATCGCCCAGCGGTGCTCTACCGTCGGCCTTGCTGCGGCATTCTCCACAACGGAACACAGGAATCTGCAATTCAAGTACATCGTAGCGGCTGGCAATGGGCCGCTAGTGGTGGTGATAATGGTGCAACACCAATCCGCATTTCTGGCACTGGGACCAGGGCAATCGCGCCTTGGTTGGTAGACTGTGGGAGTGAGGGCAAGTCAGCGACCGGGGTGATGTGTGGGAGTGATGGTGAGGAGGGAGGGCGCAGCGATAATGGACCCCTTTCGGGATTTGGAGGATCCCCGGATGGAGCGGAGCAAGCGACATCAATTGTTGGATATCATCGACATTGCCATTTGCGCCGTCATCTGCGGCGCCGATTCGTGGGTGTAGGTGGAGATGTTCGGCAAGAGCAAGGAGAAGTGGTTCCGCTCCTGCCTGGATCTGGCCAACGGCATTCCCTCCTATGACACCTTCGGCAACGCCTTTTCCCGTCTGGACCCGGAGCGGTTTCAAGAGTAGTTCATGGAGTGGACCCAGGGGCTGGCCGAACTGTTTCCCTGTGAGGTGGCGGCCATCGACGGGAAGACGGTGCGCCGTTCCCAGGACAAAAGGGCGGGCAGGCCAGCCATCTGGTCAGAGCCTGGGCCTCGGCGAACACTCTGACCCCGGGGCAGGTCAAGACTGAGGAGAGGTCCAACGAAATCACCGCCATACCCAGGTCATACCCCGGTTGCTGGAGATGCTGGATCTGAATGGCTGCTTCGTAACCATCGACGCGATGGGCTGCCAGAAGGAGTTTGCCCAAGGCATAGTGGACTGAGGGGCCGACTACGTGCTGGCGGTCAAGAGGAATCAGGGACGGCTGTACGAGGATGTGCGAGACTTGTTCGAGGGGGCTGAGGAGGCGTGCCTCATGAGTACGCCACCACACTGAACAAGGGGCACGGGCGCATAGAACGGAGAAAGTGCAGGACCGCGATCCGGCCGGCTTGGAGTACCTGGACCCTTCTGGGGAGTGGCCTGGGATGCGGTCTGTGGCCAAGGTGGTGAGCCACCGGGATACTGGCACCGGGAGGACGGTGCAGTCCAGATACTACATCAGCAGTCTGGATGGTTCAGCGCAGCGGTTACTTATGGCGGCGCGTGCCCACTGGAACCTCGAAAACTCACTGCACTGGAGTATGGACGTAACCTTCCGTGAGGACCAGAGCCGGGTCCGCAAAGACCACGTCCCTAAGAACATGGCCACACTGCGGCAAATATCGCACAACCTGCTGAAGCGGGAAACCAGCCTGAAAGTGGGCTTCCGGGGCAAACGCCTCCAAGCTGGCTGGAGAGAGGATTATCTCCTCAAGGTCCTACACAGTTAAGACGCGACTGCACTGGCACCGGTTGAGCAACGTTTGGGCAAGTGATACAATTAGATTCTGCAGTTTCACCGTATGGAATGGCCACTGACGATCCCCGATAGCTCAGCGGTAGAGCGGGCGGCTGTTAACCGCTAGGTCGTAGGTTCGAATCCTACTCGGGGAGCCACAGCTACAAATGGGCGTCCAGAGTCGGCAAACTATGGATGGATGACCTAGCGGTTACTCCGGGTCGCAAAGCTGAGTCAGCTTTGGGTATGACCCAGCGGTTACAAAAAGTCCTCGAAAATTGCCTCCGGTACCACCACATTGAGGGCAGCACCGAAGCGACGGTCAAGTTCTACGCCAAGGAACTGCGGCTGTTTCTGTAGGACCTGCAGAACATTGATGCAGCCTGCGAGACCTTGGCAGATCTACCCCCTCTGAATGCCCTCCAGCACTTAGGCCACATGAAGGAGCGAAGGCTCAAGCCTCGTTCTATCCGTACGCGGTGGCAAGCGATCACCACATAGCTGAACTGGTGCGTCGAATGGAAACTGATTGAGTCATCGCCGGCCAACCAGATTAAAGCTCCCAAAGTGCCCAAGACCCGCAGCCCTTTCTCACCGAACAGCAATTTGTAGCCATGCCCGACCTTTGTCCCCTCAACACCTTTGCCGGCGCTCGCAGGAAAACCATGCTGTGGATGATGGTCACCACTGGGATCAGAAGAAATGGGATTGCGTATGACCAGCTAGCGTCGACCTGGTCTGATAATCCGCCTTTGAGAACGTCCCAAGTCGAGTCTTTGGGAAATTTGGAGCAATCAATCGGCTCCAACAGTTGATGAACTTCAAAAGTGAATACCGCCGCACCAGGGAGCAGCCTAATCACCTCGTTTCCGAGGTTAGCGACGCGAATGTACAGGCGCTCACCATCTCGCTGTCGACCGTAGCAAGGGTCCACCTGTATACCCATGAGCCCGGTAAGTCCCCTGAGGGCATATCGGATACGAATGCCGATTTTACCAACCAGGTCATTGGGCATCACGAGCTCTTCCATGGTGGAAAGAACTGCTATCCTGCCGGGCTCGATTTCTAAGTATGTTCCAGGATATGGATTACCCTCTTCATAAAATGTGCCATTGATCATCACCTGGTCGGTGGCGACTCTTAGCACATAAGACGCCTCGGTGAAACCGCTATCAACCTAAGTGCCAGGCTTGAAGATCTCAGGGGGAGTGGTCGCATCGTCGCAACGCTCTCTAATTTGGTCGCCATTTAAAATCATGAATTGTTCCTCAGCTCGTCGGGATGGCAAGAGATCCCTTGGTTGGGGCAGCAAAGGGGCCAATATGCGACCCGAGAGACAGACCTATTGGTAACTCCCCATGAAAGTCTGATCAGAAAAGAGCTTTTGCCAGAGGCACCAGTTCGTTTATGCTCCACTTGGGCGGATACCAAAATTCGATGGGTTTGTTGGCTGGTCGGTAAATTTGCTTGATACGTGTGCGGCTGTTGGCTCCCCTGATTTCCGGGTGCCTGATTCTGGAGTATTTGGAGACCTCGCAGAACAAGTTTTGGCAGTCTATCAGTTGAAGGGGTCTACCGAATAGGGAGTGAAAGACTATACCCCTCCGCTCGAATTCTCTCTCTTGTCGGTCTGCGACCCATCGGATAATGTCGGATTCATTGAATCCCCCCAAATCGCTGAAGCACTTGTGAATCCCGTCCAAAGCGCCAGGACCGGGAGATGTGAATTCCATTTCTGAGTAATCACAGAGTGAACTGTAATTGAGGTCGGTAATCAGTTGATAGCTAAGGAAGTTTCCCAGTCCAGGATATGACTGGAGCAAATCAAATACGTGGTTCATGCTAGTAGACCAACATCCTTGAAATGACGGGTGAAACGACGGATTGTTTGGCCATCGATTCCGTGAGCCAGGTTTGTCCGGGCAACGGCCCCGTACTAATCAACCCATCATTACAATGATTTCGGACTACTAAACTAAAGCCGAGGTGAAATGTACATATCGCTAGACAACCGCACTATCGGTGCCCACCCAGTTGGGACCTGAAGGTGATATGAGGTGCCGTGGAGTCCTTTCGGCCATCGTCAACCTCCCCGAAATGCACATCCCACCTTGGTACTGGTTTAGCGTCGAGCTAAGGAAGAGCACGGCTTGAGTTCGCCGTGCTCTTCGGTAAACCTGTAGAAATTGTCCGGGAAGCCTGCGTTCGGGCTAGACGAACCAGCCCATGCCTTCCCAGTGGCCGCGCAGGAAGGCTATCTGGCCTCCGTGGACGACGTTGTCAAAGACCAGGACACCGATGATGGTCTCTTTAGGCTCGGGATCCGAACCGGGCCTCAGGCTCATGGTGGCGCTCAACTCCTCGTCGGTCACGGAGGACATATAGTCCCGACAGCAGACCTTCATGGCCTCGTAATACCCTACCAAGACGTCTTTGGAGGGAAGCGGCCACGAGGCCAGGCGCGCTGTGTCCCAGCCTTGGCCAGTCGTCTCCGGGTCGTCGCTCAGGCCGAATTTCTCGCACCAACCGTCCTCTATCCATATCTGAGGCTTGCCTTGGAACCTGGCATTCATGAAAACGTCCGCCACCCGGCTCATGTGGAAGAGGAGCCAACCGATGGAATTGTCGCTGTCGGTTATCTGACGCGCCAGTGTCTCATCGCTCAGACCGTCTATGGCGCGGTCTACCATACCCCAGTTACGTTCCAGCGCATTCGATATCCTGGCGGAAACAGGCATGATTGTTCTCCAAAAGTTTCGTTAGATTGGGGTTGCGGGGCTAATTGTAACAGCCCCAAAACTGGACTGGTAAGGTAGCGCCTACGATCAAGAAGAGACCTGCTACTGATCTGAGACTGTAGTATCAGGGTCCTTTCGGTAGTCTTCAAAACCCTCGAAATGTAGATCCCACCGTTGCTTTAGTTTAGGGATTCGCCACCCCCAACATGTTCTTCATCGGCCTGCTAAGCCACAGTCCGGGCCGAATGCCGTTTTGCCGGCTGCACAAGGGCGGGCAACAGTCGAAAAGCCCGCGCAGTTGAGGTCGTCCTACAGACGCTCCAGTAACTTTGCAATCTGATCGGTGTGGTTCATGTCGGGTTCCCACTCGCAGATCACGCCATGTTCGTCGATGACAACTGCGGGCCTTTTCCCGTCGGACGGGTCTTTGACGTACCTCTCTCCATCGAGAGCGGACATGCCTAGCTCAATGCCTACTCGTCGATCAGGGTCGTTCAGGACCGCGAACGGAAGCTGCTCTTTCTCGACCCACTGGCGCGCGGCATCCAAGCTTCCGTCATGGATTCCGAACAGCACGACGTTCTTCTCGGTGAACTCGGCAGCATGCTCTCGGTACCCAAGAGCCATGCGGGTTCAATTACCACCGCCCGGACTCGTGAAGAAGTACAGCAGGACCTTTTGTCCGCGAAGACTGCTAAGGGATATCGTCTGTCCATCGCTGGACTGAAGTGTGAAATCGGAAATCGTCTTCCCGATGTAAGTTTCCATCATTGCTGTCCTTTCCGATGAGACTTAATTGAACTGATGCACGCATGCCAGAACCGTTCCCCATGCAGTTGGTGGGCTGCACGGATTCTAGGCGTTTCTCACCGCCGATGCACGCCTAGCTACGCGCGTCCGCTCGGGCGGCGAAGTGAGTAGCGCATCCTCTTGCGCCAGGACGTCTGTAGGTCCCAGGCGCCCAGCCGGGCCGCGCCCCTAGCTGAGCATCGTCGTGTAGCGAGTGAAATCAACCGGCGCGAGGCCGGATTGCGAGAGCAGGCGCGTCAGGAATCGCAGGATCTCCCGCCGTAGGGCGACGCCGTCGCGCGAGTCCACGAAGGTAGAGGCCGCCTGCAGCGGGGGCACACGTTGCAATCTCCACGCCTGAATCGTCTACGGAGTACTTGTTGGGTCCACTTGGTCCACCGGCGACGCTGTTTGACATTATAGGGGCGCTCACACATGAGCGCCCCTATAAGCAACACCAAACGAGGCTCGAACTTTCCTCCCTTGGGGAGTCAAAGGGCCACCACCAGTTCAAACAAGGTACTGGCTACAGTCCCCTTAGCCCGAATCCACCGATGGACGGCGCAAGGATAGCGTAAGGGGGGTGAAGGAGTTACAGACGCGATGGTCCGGGCTCGAGTTCGGGTAGATTTGGGGTTGGCGGCGGTCTGCAGGTGCTTTTGGGGGCCCCTATGGCCGTCTGCAGACGTTGGGCAGGGCGAGATGGCGGGATAGGACACGGCAAGACGCACTCGCGTACCGGGCTGGCGCGAGGGCGGGGACGTTGGGGCAGTGGCGGACGTGCGCCGTCAGGCTGGGAGTGGTAGGGCGCGCAGCCGTGCCAGGGCGCGGCTGAACTGGGCTTCCCAGGGCCAGCGCTGGGGAAGGTGCAAAGTGAGACGGCGCGCCGAGCGGGTGATCCGGCCGGCCAGGGCGAAGAACCGCCGCCTTAAGGGTCTTGGTGGTCACCACCTGCTCGCCCAGACCGATTCGCGCCGTCCAGCGGGCCAGGTTGTGGGCCATCGCCTGTACCGCCAGCCACGCAGCATTGGCGGCGAAGTTGCCCGAGGGGAGATGGTTCAGGCCGACGCCGTACTTCAGGTCGCGGATGGCATTCTCGATCTCGGCGTGGCGGCGGTGGTCGGCCTCCAGTTCCAAGGTCTCCCCGTCCCTGTCGGTGATGAAGCCGTGGTAGCTGTAGCTGGCGAAGAGGGCCAGTTGGGAACCAGGCGTGGGCTTCACCCGCCGTACGATGAGCCGCACCGGGGCAGCGTCGGGATCATTCTGGAAGGGGATGTAGGTGGTTTCCGCCACATCGGCGGCACCGTCCATCCAGTAGGGGATGGGCGTCCAATCCGCCTCGGGTATCGCCTCGATGAGATTGCGCAGGCTTTTGTGTTGGCGGATGGTGATGGAGTAGCGGACATCCATCTTGCGGCAGACGGCGACGATGGCGTGGGCATAGAAGCCGCTGTCGGCCCGCACCGTGAGTTGGCCCCTGGCGCCGGCGTAGCGCACCCGTCCCACTGTCTCGCGCAGGAAGTGGGCGGCGCCCCGAACAGTGTTGGCGCGGCCCTCGCGCAGCCGGGACATCAACACGTCCCCGGTGCCGGCGGCCACGGCCAGCAACGGGTGATAGCCCCGCTTGCCGGTATAGCCGTGGTGTCGCGCCCCCTCCTTGGCCAGTCCGTAAGTCTCGCAGATGGTGGAATCGAGGTCGATGGTTAACGGCGCGTCGCCGGGTCCCGCCCCGGCGGCCCAGGCCCGGGCCAGCAACTCCCGGCTCACCCGGTCCAGCTGACGGACGTGGCCCCAGCGGAAGCTGCGCAGGAAAGTGCCCAGGGTGGATGGGGCGCCTTGACCCTGCAGTCGAGAACACCGGCTGTCCCACCAGCGCGCAGCGCATCGGCGTCGTCGATGCAATCGCCGCCAGCCAGGGCAGAGGCGACCAGGGTCATCATCTTGTCGCCGGTGTTGGCCCGGCCCGGCGCGCTGCCGAGATTGAGGTGATGGTCTACGAGTTCCCCCAGGCCCAGGTGTTGGGCGAGAGTGGCCGGCAGGAGCAGGCCGGCATTGGCCACCAGGCGGTGGTCGTCAAAGACGATGCGAATACGGTCGGGGTGGTTGCGTGGTAGCATCAATTGGGTGCTCCTTTTCTGGGGTCGGTTTTTTATTGCAAAACCATTATCCCAGATTCAGAGGAGCACCTTCTTGCCGCTTCAGGACGCCAACCTGACGCCCTCTATCGGTGGATTTGGGCTTAGCCCGAATCCACCGAAGCGATGCGGTCTTGGCGTTGGAACAAGGGGTGCAGGGACATTGGAATGCGACGGCCGGGGTTCGATCCCAATAGATGGGGCTGGTGGTGGCGTGGAATTGTCGTCCTCGGCAGGCTTCACAGTGCTCCTGCGGCAGTGGTTTCGGGTTACCAATGCATACTGGGCGCAGGAGCTATTCACGCTTTTCAGCGCGCCTGACTGTCGCAGGCGATACGCCGAAGGATCTGGCGACGCGCCGTTGGCTGACGCCGCTGGCCACCATCTCGATGGCCGCGGCCTCCTGCTCTCCGGACAACCGGCGAGGAGCGCCCAGTTTCTTGCCGTCCGCCTTCGCCTTCTCCAAACCCGCCTTGGTACGGCGTCGGATGGACACCAGCTCCTGATCGGACACCCAGGCGGCAAAGTCGGCTAGGGTATAGCCCAAAAACGACTCAGGCGAATCGGGGTCGGCATCCAGGCACTGGGCCCAGGACTGTTCGCTATCGGCGAAGCTGCGGATCCTCACCCCGCGCCGTTACAGGTCGTGGATGTTGCCCATGGTGTCCAACCAGCGCCGCCCTATGCGGTCGATGGACACCACAACCAGGGTGTCGCATTGAGCCAGCCGGGAGTCCAGAGCGTGCCAGTCCCGCTGGCTGTTAGTCCGGAAGTTCCGGAGACGCCGACATCCTGATAGATGCGAGAAAGCGCCACGCCGGCAGCCAGCAACTGCTGGCGTTGGGTTTCCGGGTCGCTGCCCGACAGTTCGGAGACTCTGGGGCGGCTGGTGCGGACGTAGCCGTAAGTTTCGGGCATCGCGCTCCCTCCAACTGCTGCGTATTGCGCTATACCTTGGTGACTCACACCTGAACAAGCTGAAGGGAGTGAATTGTGGTCCAGTGTCACAAACGCGCGTTTGTGAACAACCCTGCCAGGGCGACTCATCCACATGGACCGCTCCGTAGTTGACCAGAAGCTGGTCCGAAGACCGCCTTGTTCGGGTGCCACCGCCGGGCCAGGCCTAGCAGGATTCAACCGCCCTATATCAGCGATCTTCCGCCCGCACGGCCCACTTTACCTCCGCCGCTTACAGGGTCAACCGGTCAGGATGATTGACTTCGAATACCGCATAGTCCAGACCGGTCAAGTAGCGAGCGACTCCGGCACCAAAGAAACCGGTCCCTTCGATCCCGAAGGCGCCAATTTCTCCCAGGCTGGGGGCCCACCGTTCCAGTTCCCAATAGCCGCGCGTATTCGCTGGTGCGCGGCACTCGCCGAAGCGGACACCCTGCCCGTCAAAAGCCTCCGCCACATGCTGGTCTTGGTGAGTGTCGACTCCGATAACCACTCTAAAAGCGGGACTGCCGTCCAGATCGGCGGCTACTGTCATGACTGCCTCCTCAAGGATTACGCGAAGATGGCGCGCCGGTCAGGTAAACGGCCAAGACTGCGATGGGGCTGGAGGCCACGCTACTGTGAGGACACTGCTCACAAAAGCCGTTGACACCCAATGGGCCATCGTGGGCCGGGAAGATAGATCATTGTGAAGGCATTACAGCCAGTCAGTCCAAGGGTCAGACCCGAGCCGTAATGGCCCGGACACATCATCGCAGTCAGTCCACGCATTCAGGGGCACATCAGTTGGCTGGAGCAGGAAATGGACGACCTGGACGACAACCTGCGGAGAACCGCCCGGGACAACCCGGAATGGCGGGAGAGGGAACGATTACTGCGCAGCGTTTCCGGAGTAGGCGAACAGGTGTCCTTCACACTGCTGTCCGACCTGCCGGAACTGGGCACACTGGGCCGCCACCGGATTGCCGCCTGGGTTGGAGTTGCCTCCTTCAGCCGGGACAGCTTCCCCCATCGTGGCAAGCGCACCGTATGGGGCGGCCGTGCTCGTGTTCGTGTTAGTGCCGCGCTGTATATGGGGGCACTGGTCGCCAGCCGCTGGAACCCTGTGATCCGGGCCTTCTATCAGTAGTTGCTGGCCGCCGGAAAACCGAAGCAGTTGGCCCTGACAGCTTGCATGCGGAAGCTGTTGACCATACTTAGCTGCATGCTGAAGAACGGTCAGGCATGGAATCCGGGCATTCCAACTTCTTGACATCCGAGACAGCTGCTTTTCGCTGGCCAGTTAGCGCGGACTTATTCGCTGAACAGCGACACCGTTTACACTTATTCAGGCCCACTCCGACTGGGCCGGCCAAGGCGACATGGTTTCGGTGCGGATTCACTGGGCAGTCGGGAATTAAGAGCCTGTGACCTATCTCATCGCCAATCAAGGTTGACTCTAATCGAATCCTGATAAATAGGCGTTACTGGTACCGGATCCTTGGGTCAAGATAGGCGTACAGAATGTCCACCACTAGATTGGTGGCGATGAAGATGACAGAGAAGACGATTACTATTGCCTGCATGACCGGGAAATCTCGAGACAGCACTGCTTCGTAGGCCAGCAACCCGACTCCTGGCCAGGCGTAGACCGTCTCAATGGAAACGGACCCCACCAGCAATCCGCCGAGTATAATGCCGAAATAAGTAAGCGGGGCGATAGCGGCGTTGCGGAGTGCGTGCTTCCATATAACCTTCCATTCTCCCAACCCCTTTATGCGTGCCAGCTTGATATATTCGCTGTCCAGCACGTCCAGCATTGAGGAGCGAACGAGGCGCATCAAGGCGGCCACGAGGAACCAGCCGATGGACACCGCTGGCAAGATGTAGGAGGTCGGTCCGCCGCGTCCTGACGTTTGGACTAGACCCAACTGGACGGCGAACACCCACATCAGCACCAGCCCCAGCCAAAAGGCAGGTAAAGACTGGCCCAGCAGTGCGATCACTTTGCCTGTATAGTCGAATACAGTGTCCCTCTTGACGGCTGATAGCACCCCGATTGGAACGGAGATAGCGATCGCAACGGCTATGGCCACAACCGCCAGAAGGAGCGTGGCGGGGAACTTGTCCTTCACCAGCCCCATTGCCGTGTGGCCCTGCCACTTTATTGACTCGCCGAAATTCCCGCTGAACGCCTTACCCATGAAGTTAAGGTATTGGATGTGTAGCGGTTGGTCCAAGCCCCATTGCTGCTCCACTCGGGCGCGGTCTTCGGCTGTTGCGTCGAAAGGTAGCATTACATCCAGAGGATTTCCTGTAATGCGCCCCAATCCAAAGACAATCAAGCTAACGGCCCATACTGCTAGGATTGCTTGTGCAAAGCGGACCAGTATATAGCGTTGCATCCCTGCTCCTCGCGAGATGGTTCTGGCAGTCCGTCCTGGGGCGGCCAGATGACGCACGGCTTCCAATACGCAGATAGAGAGCCGGCCTGCGAATCGTTACATCGCTTCAATCAGGTTCCGCAATGGTGAGTCTTTGATTCACTCCCACATCGGTGAGGGTTTGTACGACACCGCTAGGCCAGGTGATTTTCATGGAGTCTACGCTAAGGGCTTGGCCTAGGCCGAAATGAACGGGGATCATATTCTGGGACAAGCTGCTACCTCCGGCAGTAACCTCCCTGATCTGGGTGTGGCCTCCCACCGTTACCTTTATCCGGGCCCCGATTCCATCCCGGTTGCTAGCGGAGCCCACCGTCTTGACAACTAGCCAATTGTTGCCTTGGGTGCAGACATTCTGGAACAGGCGGGCTTCCTGGGGCAGAGAGGCCGATATTCCTAGGTTGACAACATACAGGTCCAAGCAACCGTCGCCATTGTAGTCGAGGTAGGCCACGCCCCTGCCCACTCCGGGGTCGTCGGCCCCGCTGCCCGCCGAGTTATCAGTGAAACCGCCGTTCCGCTCGTTGGTCAACAGCACGTTCGGCTGCTCTGTCGGGTTGTTCCGGTCGATGTCCAGGTAACCGCTTACAACGTACAGGTCTTCATCGCCATCATTGTCATAGTCGAAAAACACATTTCCCCAGGTGACGCGCTGCAGTCCTCCGACCGTCGCCGCACCAGCACCGGCGTTGGCCTGGGTGAAGGTCCGCCCGTTGCCGTCGTTGGCCAGCAGCACTGCCTCTCCGATATTGGTCATGTAAAAATCCAAGTGGCCGTCTAGGTTGTAGTCTCCCACCGCAAGCCCCATGCCAAATATAGCCGCGCCGGCTCCGGAGACGGATGAAATGTCGGTAAAGACCCAAGACTCGCCCGGCCCCTGGCCGTCGTTGCGCCAAAGAATGTTCGGCTGTACGTCCGCGCCAAAGTCGTTGACGACATACAGGTCCGGGTCGCCGTCGTTGTCGTAGTCGGTCCATCCTGGCTGGAACCCGGCCCCCCAGAGGCTGCCGAACGGGTCGCCTTCCTCCGGGCCGCTGTCGTCACCAAGCAGAGAGGCGACGTTAGCGAAGCCGCCGTTGCCGTCATTGCGGTACAGGCCAATTGGGCGGAGCGCACCGGGCGAGACTTTCATGCTAGACGCCATGAGGTCCGCTTCGCTCATGTGGCGGACGACAACAAGATCCAGGAACCCGTCGCGGTTGTAGTCTCCCCAGGCGCAGCCCATAGTCCGATAAGTAACATCGGGATCACCGACCCCGGCCTCGCCGGTTACGTCGGCGAATATGCCGTGGCCGTTGTTCCTGAACAACCTGCTGGAACCCCAGTTGGCTACGAAGAGGTCTTGGTCGCCGTCGTTGTCGTAGTCGGCGGCGCAGCCGCCGTTGCCTCTTCCGGCTGGGTCGTCTACTCCGGCGATGCGGGCCACGTTGGAGAAAGTGTCGTCGCCGTTGTTGCGGTAGAGGGCATTAGAGCTCTCCAAACCAGGCTTAAATGGGTCGTCGGCGGCAGCGACGTAGATATCGTCCATGCCATCGCCGTTGTAGTCTAAAACTACGACGCCCCCGCCAAAGGGCATGAAATCGAAACTCTGCCGGTACTGAGGAAAGTTAACCCGGGCCGAGTTGCTTACGTCATCGAACAGAGGGCCCCCTCCTCCTACCCTGTCAATGAGGGAGGGAGGAGGAGGGTCTGCCATTTGCTTCGTCGCCCTGTAAACCGCCGGCTCCGCGGTCTCTGAGCAGGCCATCGTCAGGAACACCGCGCAGCTGGTGACGATAACTCCGGCAATGGCCAAAACTCTCATGGATCTAACGGCACGGCGTATCCTGCTTGCAGGCAGTGATCCGCCACGTGTGACCGATGTCGCCGCCATCCCATCCGGGGAAAGCCCAGTCATCGATGATCTCCGGGTTCACTATAACCTCGATGAATACCTCGAAGAAGGGCAGTACCTCAAAGCTCTCGAACTTGATGTTCCCGATCTCACGGAGCAGTACGTCCCTCTCATTGAGATCCGCCGTGTTGACCAAGGTGAACCACTTATCGAAAAGCTCATCGGTCTCGTACATGTGCGGTAGGGCGTTTCCGGCATTGAAAGCGGATATCTGTACTTCGACCACCTTCTTCGATGGCGGAATGGCGAACATGAAACCAGAAGCGTCGTAGTTCCTTAAGGTCGGCACGACCGTGCCGGCCCAGTCAGCCTCCACCAAGGTTATATCTATGCCGACATCTTCCAGATAGACCTGGATCGCCTCCATGAGGGGTATCATCTCCGGCGCTCCCGGGAACGGGAAGATCCAAGCCTTGGCCTCGAACCCGTCCGGATAGCCAGCCTCGACCAGTAACTCACGCGCCGCCTCCGGGTCGTAGCCGTAGGCCTCCTCGAACCGTTCGGGCCAGGTATCGTCCCATCCAGGGAGACCCTCGTAGAAGCCGTGAACGTACATGTCGGTGACGCGGTTCTTATACAACTCCTCCTTGATCGTCTCCCGGTCAATGGCCTTGTTCATGGCCTGGCGAACCGTCACATTATTCCACGGCAGGTCCGGGTTGTATTTGTTGGATCGCCCAACGTACTTCCCGCGGGCGGCATCCTCTTCGCCGTGGTAGTTGCCCCCCAGGTTTACCTGCACCTGCTGGGCAGGACCGCGGCTGCGCACCAGCTTGGAACCCGAGGCTACCAGCCGGTCTGTGAGGTCCTTGTTGACCTCGGTCAGATGGGTCTCGCCTGCCTGAAACTGGGCCAAACGGGTGGCTTCCTCGCCCGTCCAAGTCATCATCAACTCATTCCAGTCGACATTGTGAACCCAGTGGTCGCCTGCGGCTTTCTCATACAGTATGGACTCGCCTAGTCTGCGCTCCTGGAAAATGTAAGGCCCAGTCCCGGCGATGGCGCTCTCGTAAGACTCCTCGCCGTCCTGGTCCCACTGCTCCTTGCTGAACATGATCATTTCAGTGGCCTCGGACCAGTAGAACAGTAGGTCGGGGCAGGGCTGGTGGCATTCCATGACCACTTCGTAATCGTTTATCACGCTGACATTTTCCACCTGGCACATGCCTATTCGGTACCCTGAGTTGGCCACGTCGGCCTGCCCGGGATACTCGTCGTTGCACCAGATATTGTGGTTGTGGACAAGGTCGGCGGCGGTGAATTGACCGAAATCCTGGCCGAGCCTGTTATGCCACTTGGCCCCCTCAGCCAGCTTGACGCTCCACGACATGCTGTCGGAAGCTATTTCGTAGCTCTGGGCCAGCCAAGGTCCGAATTCTCCCGTTTCCGGCTGGATTTCAAACAGCCATTCCGAGATCGGGTCCTGTTGGATATTGGCGTCGGCCAAGCCAACTATCCACGACCTGAAGTAGTCGCGGTGGGGTGCGATGAGCCCCAAGACCACGCGATCAACTTTGGCCCCGGTGGCAGGCGGCGGGCCCGCTTCTGAGGCTGTAGCCTGGGGTTCAGCAGTCGGCTGGGGCGCCGGCGTGTCTGCCCCTGGGGGCGCCGGCGTGTCTGCCCCTGGGTCCAACGCCGGGGTGTTGGCCGCCCCACCGCACGCTACCACGAAGATCAAGGCAAGCATAATAGTTATAGATACCAACGCTTTGACTGAGTGCAATTGCTTGAGCTTCATCTGCATACCTCTGCCATTTGTCGGTTCGGGACGACCGATTCTCACCGCGTGCTACATGACCATAAAGCATCGAGTTTTTAGTCTTTGCCTCACGAGTAGCCCAGCAGTATTCCAACACAACGACAAGTATGTGTCAACAACTGCAAAAAATACGACGAAAATAGATGTGCTTGCGATGAAGACATTAGCAAATCGGATATTAAGTGCTCATTGCTATTGACATGGTATACCAACGTTTGTAGAGTAGCGCATCACAGAATGATCGGCCTTTATGCTGAAGCGCGAGGTACTAGGTGGCGGTTTCGATATCCCGAGAGTTGGCTGGACAATCGGCTCCAGGGTACTTGCACAAGGCTGTTGGGATGCTCCGCGCCGTCCGGCGTTACCCACTCATACCCTCGGCTATCGTGCTGATCGTCATGGTCATCCCGGCAATCTTTGCCCCTCTGATTGCCCCGCACCCACCCACCCGGGGCATCCTTACTGAGCGGCTAGCGCCCCCCTTCTGGACCCAAGCCACCATCACGAGCCAGATCGTAGTCGACGAGATGGACCCGGTGGATTTCCGACCCCAGGTTCTCGTTGGCGACGCCCAACTGCTCATTGACCTCGGCGACGCCAGAATCTTGGGTGGCGGAGACGTGGCATCCCCAGGGGGCGAACTGGTGAACCTGATCAAGGTAGTCGAGGAGGTGGACCCGAACGACCCGGCCGATCAGGTGTCGCTGGAGCGCGCTCAAAACCGCATCGACCGCCACAAGATGAGGACCGTAGACGGCGAGGAAGTGGCCGTGGGTAGCAAGCTCGAGAAGATAGCCGAGCGTGGCGGGTCCACCAAGTACCTTCTGGGTACGGATAAAGTGGGCCGCGACATCCTAAGCCGGATCATCTACGGTTCCCGGATTTCCATTGTGGTCGCGGGCATTGCTATCTTCATCGGGGGCTTCATCGGCACTGCCCTCGGCATTTCCGCCGGATATTACGGGCGTTGGATAGATGCCTTGGTCATGCGTCTCGTTGACGTATCCCTGTCCATCCCGATCATCCTGCTAGCGCTAGTGCTGGTCGCTTCCATCGGGGCGAGCTTCATGACGGTCATTTTCGTGCTTGTGGTCTTGCTATGGGCTCATTACGCAAGGATGGCAAGGGGTGTGACTCTTTCCATCAGAGTGCAGGATTTCATCGACCGGGCACGCGTGGCGGGAGCGACCAACACCCGCATTATGGTGCGCCACGTCTTTCCTAACGTATTCAACAGCCTCGTAGTGCTGGCCACCCTCCAAATAGGCTTCGTAATAGTGGTGGAGTCCACCCTTAGCTTCTTGGGTGCAGGTATCCCCCGACCCACTCCGGCTTGGGGTCTAATGGTGGCCGATGGAAGGGAACTGATCGTTTCCCATTGGTGGGTAGCCTTCTTCCCTGGGCTGGCCATCCTGCTGGTTGTTCTGGCGATGAATCTGCTGGGGGACTGGCTCCGGGACCGGATGGACCCGAAGCAGATGCAAGTGTAACGGTTTGGCGCCGAGATTCCTGTCAGTTGGCGGTCGGTAAGCGGCTTGGGCTTTTGACCATTGCAGGGTCTTTATCCGGCTCGGACTATTTTGGGGCGAATCTACATTTGCCCACCACAGATTATTGAAGCTACGTTTTGCGGGGCCGACAGTTATTGCAAGCTCTTGAGGACATACTTGGTGGTAATTCTGAACCATGGTTTCTGTTTGTTGAAGGAACGTTCGATCGAGTTGCGTCTCCGTTAATTCACTCGGTTGTTCCCCATGGGTCCTCCCGGTTCGATTTGGGCGGAAAGGGGTTCTACTCCATGATCTCGGTTTGAGGCCAATAAATCCCAGCACTCGTTCTCGCATACCCATTGTCTGTCTCTTAATTACGGCCCCAGACTGGATGTCGCTCAGCTTGAGGTGTGCCTTGGGTTTTATCCGCCCGATGAACGCCCCAGAGCCTCACCCTAGCCTTTGGATACCAGATACGTCCTGCTGGCTAGCCCGCACTGTGGTGGAATCAACAATCATGTGCCTGTTGTCCAAGTCCTCTAGGAGCACCTGGAAGATTTTCCCAAATTTCCCACCCGACCCACCAGGTGAAGCCCTTGTGGACGCCTATCCAGTTGCCTTACCCGACGGGCAGACCTTTCTATTGGGACCCGTTACGCAACCCCCACAAAGCTCCATTCACGAATATTCGGTTTGTTATTAACGGTTACGCCCGCCGCCCAGGGCACTCGTGCAGGAAGCCCTCAATGAGCCTTCAATGGGATACGCAGAGTCCGTGGTGCTTCAAATTCGGCCCCGCCACACTTCAATCTCCCAATGCTACACCCCGCCTCCTCATGTGTCGTTGACTCCTAACATGTCAACCCTGGTGCCGTACAATTATCTATTCCTCCAAAGGAAATAACCCCGTTGTTGCAACTTGAGGGAGTGGGTTACAAACCCGCAGGAATGCTATTCGCGGATGTCTATTTCGCGTCAATCATGCTCGCGATAGCGGGAACCGATGATGCTGTTGAATCCAGATAAATGTGAATGACGATTTGTCAGGCAAGTATACTGAGGGATATGTTTGCTACTAGCCGAAGGAAGCAACTGGCGCTTGGATTGGTGTTTCTGGCCTTGCTTCTGGGCCTCTTTCTTTGGTTCAACCGCATTCCCAAACTGGACGTCATTGAGGGCGACCTGGCCGCTGTCTCGGCCCCCAATATCGAATGTTTCCAGGGTTTCTGCTTGGAAAGCGAGCCGGAGTCCACGCTGTTATCTCGCTGGTGGGACTTTTCCCTCACCTACCTGAAACTGATTTCCCTGGGAATGGTATTCGCATTCCTGATGGCAGGGCTGACCGTATCCTTTCTGCTGCCACAGGGCAGCATTGACGGAGCCTGGTCGCGACGGGGAGTGCGTGGTTCCCTGAGTGGGTTGCTGGTGGGACCAGCCATGAACCTGTGTTCCGCTTGCATCGTGCCAGTCGCCAATTCATTCCGGCAGCGTGGTGCAGGGACCGAGGCTGCTCTGGCCATCGTTCACGGATCCAGCACCCTCAATGTACCCGCGCTTCTGATGGCTGCCCTAGTTTTCACCCCCATGCTGGCCGGCAGCCGGGTGGGGATAAGCCTTATCGCTGCCCTGTTTCTCGGCCCACTGGTGGCATGGCTGGCTGGGAGGGGACGCAGTGACACCGATGCAGCTTCTGAATTGCCCGCCGTTTCGCCGCCTGAAATCCATGACCCTTTGGGTGAGGAATCTTCTTGGCGAACCATTCTGTCCGTCGGGTTGATAGCGTGGCTGCGGGCCAGCCTGCACTACTTTGTTCGTCTTGCTCCAGTGATGGTGCTGGCCGGGTTCGTCAGTGCCTTGGTCATTCAATGGGTAAACCCGGAAACCGTTGGCAACTACCTCGGCAACAATGTGCAAGGTGTGGTGATAGCGGCGACCCTGGGTGTGCTGATAAACGTCCCGTTGATGTTCGAGATTCCACTGGTGGCGGCCCTTCTGCTGGTGGGGATGGGCGAAGCTCCGGCGGCCACACTCCTGTTCGCCGCCGCGGCCGGAGGACCGGTGACTTTCTGGGGCCTAATGCGGGCCATGCCGAAGCGGGCCGTGGTAAGTTTGGCCCTGGCCACCTGGGGGCTGGGGCTGGTCGCTGGAGTCGGTATCCTGGCGGTCGGCCAGGCGGTAGGATGGGAAGGCATGGGTATACGTGCCTCTGTGGCCAGGGAGTCTGACGGGGAATCTGACCCCCTCTCCCCGTTGATGGGTACTGGGGAGGAGACAACGCCTGGCAATCTGCGGATTGACCGCATCGAACCGGCTGCCGTGGGAATAGGCGGCCAAGTGCTGGTTACGGTCCATGGTAGCGGCTTCGTTGATGGGGCGGGCGTTGCCCTAGGAGGGGTGGAATCGGCCTGGGCTTTTCTGGGCCCTGACCGCCTCGTTGCCATGACCCCACCCCACGCTCCCGGAGCAGTGGAGGCCGTAGTATCCAATCCCGACGGTTCATCGGTATCGTTGGCAAATGCCCTGGCTTATCAGCCACCGATCTTCGTCGAAGTAGGTGGACAGGCGGGCGTGGCCTTCACCCACTACCGGGATCTGTTGGACATAATTCCCTTGGGGGGCGGTGTTGTGGTGTTTGACTATAACGGAGATGGGTTGCAGGACATCTACGTTACTTCCACTCCCGACTTCGCAGGGTTGGCCCCGGACACCGAGGGTGAGAACGCTCTGTTCCGCAACAACGGCGACGGCACGTTTACCGATGTGGCAGATTCGGCGGGCGTGTCCGATGCTGAAGCCAAGAGCAACGGAGGCTGCGCTGCGGACTTTGATAACGACGGCGATCAGGACCTCTTCGTCGCTAATTGGGGTGCAAGTAACCTTTTCCGCAACGACGGCAATGGAACGTTCACCGACGTCGCTGAGTCAGCGGGACTGTACGACCCCGACATCACCTACCGCTCCATGGGATGCGCTTGGGGCGATTATGACCGTGACGGCGCCTTGGACTTCATTGTGGTTCGACACATAGATGAGTCCAACCCCGACGCCTTCACCAAGCGGCTTTATTATTTCGATGTGCGCCCTTTGGCCCTGTTCCACAACGATGGCGACGGGACTTTCACCGAGGTCACGCGCCTATTGGGAGCCACTTCAAGCCCTTCACGCACCCAAGGAGCCTACGGAAACGTATGGGGAGCGGGCTTCCAGCCGGCCTGGGTGGACTTCGACAACGACGAAGACCTCGACCTCTACATCATCAACGACTTCGGTGAGTACATCCACCCCAACGTCCTCTGGCGCAACGATGGCCCGGATGGAGGAGAGGAATGGCTCTTCACTGACATTTCTGAGTCGTCGGGCGCCGGGACTGCAATGTTCGGCATGGGGCTGGCGGTGGCCGATTACAACTCGGATGGCTACCTAGATATGTTCGTAACCAACATTGGCAACAACGTGCTGCTGACCACAAAGAACGGTAGCACCTTCCGCGATGTCGCTGCTGTTGCCGGTGTAGATTACGGAGAGTTCCGGCGGCAGCAGCGGGTAAGTTGGGGAACTGTCTTTCTCGACTACGATAACGACGGGTACGAAGATCTTTACGTCACCAGCGGCTACCTGGACACCGACGACATCAACCGCCGCCAGCAGCCCAACTTGTTGTTCCGCAACAACGGCTCAGGCGCATTTGACGACGTGACGGCGATTAGCGGGGCCGGCGACTGGGGCACCGGGCGCGGTGTGGCCTACGCCGATTTCAATGTCGATGGCTGCCTCGACTTGTACGTCGTCAACCTGGGCCATTCAGCCTCGGCAGGAGAACCGGCCCGACTCTTCCAGAACCGATGTGCCTGGGGCAATAACTGGCTGATCGTTAAAACCGTTGGCAGCGCCAGCAACCGAGACGGCATCGGCGCTAGGGTAACTATAACAGCTGGCGGCCGAACCCAGATACGAGAAGTTGCTGCCGGTGCCAGCTACTCTTCGCAAAATATGCTGCCAGTCCACTTTGGGTTGGGGCAGGCTGCAGTGATAGACGAGCTGCTCGTACAATGGCCTAGCGGGACATTACAAACCCTTCGGGACGTGGTCCCAAACAGGGTTCTCACAGTGATTGAGCCGTAAATTTGGGCGATGGTTAGTCCTTCTCTCGTTGGGGATTGACGACAGAAAGCGCAGTTTAATTCATTCTAAGAGTATCGTGCGCGGAGTCTAAACCAAAGCCAAGATGAAATTCGCAGGCGCATAGGGTAAATTTGTGAAGGAACTGGCTTAGCTGGTCTCAGAAGTAGCGAGGGGTTGGTGATAGGCGTTAGGGAGATAGTCCTGTCTTTGGAACAATGGCAGATGGGAAGAAAGAACTTGCGGCGGCGGATGTTCCTGGTGCCGACGCCTCCGGAGCAGAGCGGTGGTACGCCATCCTGCTGCTGGCCCAGGGCTGGACGGTGGAGGCGCTGGAGCGATAACACCCTCACTGTCGGACGTTGGGCGTCGGCCTTCGGTGAGGGAGAGCCTACAGGCCTGATATTTGAACAGACCGGTGGTTCCCCCCCCCTTGACGAGGCGCGGCAGGTGGAGTTGAAAGGGGCGGTGCAACACCGCCCGCCGCGGCGGATATAGAACTTGCCAACTGGTATTGGAAAGGAATCCGACAGTTTTTCTGCGGAACGGTTGGGCATCAGGTTGAGCTGCAGCAGTTGCCTGAACTACCTGCACCGGCTGGGGTTTGCCTTCAAGCGCCCCAAGGAGCAGCTGATCAATGCGGACGAGGCCAAACGGGAGTCCCTCGTGGCGTAGTACGCCGCCCTGTGGGACGAGGCGAGGCGCACCGGGGCAGAGATATTCTTTGTCGACGAGGCTCATTTCCGGGCAGACGCAGAACTGCGGGTCAAGTGGGTGCCGAAGGGTGAACCGGCGTTGGTGGATTCCACCAGCCCGCGGCGCGGCGAGAAGGACAGCTACTATTTGGCGGTGTGCCTGGAGGCCGGAGGGTGAAGTGGATGGAACTGGAGGGCAACAGCAACAGGGGAACGCTGCGGCCTTCATGAATCAACTGAGGGAGAGGCACTCCGGGCCGATGATGGTGATCCGGGACAACGCGCTGACCCACCGGTGCGAGAGTGCTTGGCGGAGCCGGGCCTAGCGGTGCGGCTGGTGAACCCGCTGGGCTACAACGGAGATGAGGCCATCTAAGGCTGAGCGAGAGGAGAGGGCACCGGGAACACGTGCCTGGAAACCAAGGGAAAGGTGCAGGAGAGAGTCAGCCATTTCCTCGCTGGA
Organism: Dehalococcoidia bacterium; assembly: GCA_965262865.1. Classification (GTDB taxonomy): domain Bacteria; phylum Chloroflexota; class Dehalococcoidia; order Lucifugimonadales; family UBA3495; genus VXOI01. Next base: position 424,375 of record OZ253565.1, on the reverse strand, counting down.
CTAAACTAAAGCCAAGGTGGGATGTACATTTAAGTGGCGATGATGATCAGCCGGGTTGCGCGGGTTAATTCCTCTCATACGTATCTGGAGAATGACTCGTCCTCGTCGCTTGTCTCCCACCGTCTGCGCATTTCACCTTGGCTTCGGTTTAGTCGGTCGGAAGGAAGAGGTGAAGCGGCGCTGCCGAACCGTTCTGCAATCAAGCGCAGACAGGCTCGCTCAGAACCCCAGGCCCAATTCCCCACACCCGGCAAATGTACGTCCCACCTTCTCCTTGGTTCAGTAGTGGTTTCCGCCAGTGAGCGGCAAAATTATTGTGGAACGGCCTCGCTCAACCGAGGGAACAGTTCCTTCCCCCTTTCGGCTCCGACATTCCAATCGGAGGTATCCCAGTCAGGGATGTTGCGCGGTTTACTTGCCTATGGGCTTTTTCCTCTCCTATATTTTGGATTCGGTCAACAGTCCTGATTCTCCTCGAAACTTGTCTTGGTAATCTGCATTCGCTCTCTTACCTTGCCGCGCAATAAGACTTCTGATCCGGTTTTCACTCCAAAATGGAGGCTCACAATATGCTAACCGCTCAACAACTCGATACGGTCACCGTAGCGGCGAAAGTCAGCCGTGTTGAAGGTCAGCAGCCTGCGCTCCCCGTAGGCCAGCATGGTGGCGACGATGTTGGCGTCGTGAATCCGCCGCCCTCCCACGGAAACCTCCCGGCACAACGCCAACAGTCTGTCGGTTACCACGGGGCCGTCCTCAAGCATCTCTAAGAGGGCGTGTGACAAATGGGTTCAGGTTGGTTTGAGCCTTTTGAGCATCGGGTGGACCATCGCTATATGAACCCAGGTCTCTCCGGTTTCAGGCAGTTCCTCATAGTCCTTGCTGAGCCGTCGGCACCGGCTAAGCCAGGCCAGCGTGCGTTCAACCACCCATCTGCGAGGCAGCACCTCGAACTGATGGCTGTCCGGTCTCCGGCGCACCACCTTCAGCAACCATCCTCCCGTCTCCCAAGCCCACGCCACCAGCCGACCGGCATAGGCCGCATCGGCCCAGATTACCTGAAGCCTGGGGAACCGGTCCAGCAGCTTGGCCAGCACCAGCCTGGCCCCGTCCCTCCTGAGCTCGCCGAAGGGCCTGGATGTTGGCGGCGTGAATGACCACGGCCAAGAGCAGCCCGGTGGTGTCCACTACGATGTGGCGCTTGCGCCCGGACACCTTTTTGCCGGCGTCGTAGCCGCGAGGCCCCCTTTTTCCGTGGTCCTTACCGATTGGCTGTCGATGATTGCCCCGCTGGGAGTGGCATCCTGTCCCTCGCTCTCCCGCACCATGGGACGCAGTGCCTCCGGGACGCAGTGCCTCCAAAACCCGCTCCCAAATGCCGTCCTGGCGCCATTTCCGGAAGTACCACCAGACCGTGCCCCAAGGGGGCAGGTCGTGGGGCATCATTCGCCAGGAAATACCGCCACGCAACACGTACAGGATGCCGTTCACCACCTCCCGCAGGTGCACGGTTCGAGGGTGTCCCCTGAGCGAAGCTGTGGGTAACAGAGGTTCCAGCAAACCCCACTGGGCATCGGTCAAATCAGTGGGATACGCTCCTCGATCCATATCCCAAAGTTACAGACTACCCGCAAACCATGCCAAGCTGTTTCAATGCAAGTTTCGACAATGGTCACACACCCTCTTAGATGAGGTGGGCTCCCGACAGTATTGGGCTGGCGGAACCTTGCCTTGGTTGCTCCTGCGAAATTGAGGGGAACTCCCTCACCCTATACCTGTCCCAGAGAGAGGGGACTTATCGCCACGCTCTTTAGACTAGTCTCGTTTAGACTTGTCTCGCACCTTCTATAGAGGACTCTACGGCGCGCTGCAGGTTGCGGACATGTTTATGGAGGCCGTCGATCTCCCGGAGCTTCACGCTGTAGGAGAGCAGGTAGCGTGCGGCGCGGAGGCGGAGCGCTGGGTCGGGGCTGATGGCGGAAGATGAAGCCAGAAATTTTGTTATTCCGCTCATTTCCGTTCATTTCCGCCGTTTTGGGCTCGAGGGGCCGACCTGGTCCCAAGCTGGGGGACAGACTGGGCGTCTGGGTTCGCGGGGCCTTCTTGGGTTTTCCAGCCATAGAGCTTCACTGTACCTCAGTGGCTGTCCTCAATTGGCCCGGCCGCCCTTGGGGCGGAGTTATGGGCGGGACATCTATAATAGTACGTGAGTTCTAGTATGTTTGGCAAGGGGGTTGGGTGTCAGGGATTGGGGATGGAGTGGGATTGGGAGGGTGCAGGCGGAAAGCTAGCAGCCCGTCTGAGGATTGACCAACTGGCGGTGTCGGTCAGCCGGGATTACCCTGCAGCAACAATTCGTGCGTGGTGCGGATAGTCACATGCGGATAGTCGCTTGAAAATCCCACTGCCCATAGCCCGGCACGTCTCCCTGTTGTTCCCAGTGGCGCCTTTGCCTCCCACCCTGCCGGACATCCCAGCCCCGAAGCGGAACAGCTTCAGCAGGTTGTGGCCGGCGCAGATGAGCAGCCACTCCCGGTTCACCTTCGCCAGACCCCGCAGCAGGAACTGCCGGAAGCCACGGCCCTGCTTGATCTGCCCGAATACCGGCTCAACCGTCTCCATTCGAAGAGCGTAGCGTTCCCTGCCCCGTTTCGTCCGCAGCTTGCGGCGCATCCGGTCCCTGACGGACAGTCCCTTGGGTATGCGGCCGCGTGGCGCGGGCGGAACCACCCAGCCGTGGCGGGTCTTCTCCGGCGCGACGAACGGGTCAACTCCCAGGGCGCAGAGTTCCTCCACCTCCTTGGCCGAGTAGTACCCGGCGTCGGCGGAGACTTCCTTTGGGACTGTGCCCACGTTCAGGATGGCCTCCTCAATCATGCTCACGGCCTGCCCCTTGTCCGAGGGCTGATCGGTGGCCCTCGCCGCCACGATCACCTGATGCTCGCTGTCCACCACCGCCTGGCAGTTGTAGGACTGCTGGAAGTCCCGCCCACCCGGGCCAGGCATGATGCGGGAGTCCGGGTCGGTGAAGTTCCGCTGCGCCTTGTCATCAGGCACCCCGGGATGATTGCGACCCTCGGACTGAGCCTGCTCCGCCTCCGCCCGTGCCTCGGCCTCCAGCGCCGCCTTGGCCTCCCTTATCCTCCGCAACCGGCTCTCCCGGAATGCCAGTTCCTCCGGCAACTCGTCCCCACGCTTGTCCTTCCCGTAGCGGCGGTCCTCCTCCTCGTCCACCTCCTGCGCCCTCCGGAGCAACTCGCCCACCTCGGCCTGCAACCGCTCCTCTCTCTCCTTCATCCGCCCGTAGCTCATCGCCTTGTGCTTTGAGGCATTGGCCCTCACCTTGGTGCCGTCCAGGGCCACATGCCCCAGCTTCACCAGTCCTGCCTGCTGGCAAAGCGCCAGCACCTGCAGGAACAACTCCCCCAACGCCTCCAGATGGTCCTTGCGGAAGTCGGAGATGGTGCGGAAGTCCGGCGTGTTGTTCGCCGCCAGCACCCGGAAGGCGATGTCCTCGTGGAGACGCTGGGCGATACGCCTCGAGGAGGCCACGCCGTTGCAGTAGCCGTAGAGCAGCACCTTGACCATCATCCGTGGATGGTAGGGAGGGCCGCCCCGCCTTTCCCCCTCGTAGCGGGCGGTGATGTCCAAGAGGCCCAGTTGGTCCACGACGTCGGAGATGAAGTAGGCCAGGTGGTCCGGCGGCAGCCATTCCTGGAGGGCTGCGGGCAGCAGCAACTGCTGGTCCGGATCGTAGGGAAGGTAGGTCTTGCTCATTGACCGCTCCGCTCATCTGATGTTCCGCACTATCATACCCTCAGTAACTCGCCAACCCTGTTTCTCGGACGGGCTGCTAGGGCGGGGACATGGGTCGTTGAACCTCTTTCCCTAAAATGTGCACACCCTGCAGCTCTATTCTTGAATGGGCCTTGACGTTGTCGTCCCCTACTTTTTTTGAGGTGGACCCAGTCAGTTGGACAGTATCGGGGTGGAATTAAGCGAGAGTCCCGCCGTTCCTGCCAATGATACCGGCGTCTGGTCTGTTGGAAACTCCTTGGCTTGGACCGCCCCAGGACAATCGCATTTGGATAGCCAGATGACATTTGCCGCTTGCCAAGCCTTTTGGTCTTCGATAACATATGATCATGTGTTCTATCAATAGTGCTCGATGCCTGTGCCGACCTCACTGCGCCCCGGCTGGTGTCAGCCAACAGCCGCAGAGGCAAGGCCTGCCCAAACGCCTGGAAAAGCAGGAATGGGACACAATGGGACCGAATTTGAAAATCCTTGTCCCAGAGCAGTGGCGCAGATAGGAAATAACGCGAATTAGCAGGCAAAATGGGAGAATATGGGAATCTATGGGAACGCGTGGGGAAAATTCTGTCCCCTTTTTCCCACTCAGACTCCTCATCCACCTCACGTCCACCCGTCCCGAATGGCTGCACTCGATTCCCTCCGCAGACACCGAATCCCTTCGGCCAAATGCGATAGCCCTGTGGCCCGCCCCCTCCTATTCAACATTGGTCCCCTGGTTGAACACCTCGGCGGTTGAACACTTCGGCCGGTGTCCGGTAGCCCAGCGCCTGATGAGGTCTCTGGCCGTTGTAGAACCGGAGGCAGGCGCCCAGTTCCCTCCTGGATTCACTGGCGTTGGCGGTAGCCTTTCAGGTACACCTCCTCATACTTCACGGTGAGCCACAACCGTTCCACGAAGATGTTGTCGGTGTACCGCCTCTTTCCGTCCATGCTGATCTTTACTCCGTGTTCCTGCAGTACCTGGGTGAATTCCAGACTGGTGAATTGACTGCCTTGGCCGGTGTTGGAGACCTCCGGTTGGCCCTGCCCCAGCTACTCTTTCAAGGCGTCGACGCAGAAGTCAGCCTCCAGGCTGTTGGACAATCGCCAGACCACCACGTATCGGCTGTGACAGTCCAGGATGGCCACCAGGTAGAGGAATCCACGGGCCATGGGCAAGTAGGTGATGTCGGCGGCCCACGCCTGGTTGGGCCGGGCAACCCTGACCTTTGCCAACAGTCAGGGATAGACCCGGTCCACCATCCCCCGCCGCTGGGCCAGGCTCATGGACCGGACCTCTCCGACAAGAAAACCCGTTCCACATTCAGCTGTCCGATTTCCTGGTACAGCCGGGCGATCAAGGCAGCGTCGCTACTGGCCTTCTGCTCTTGCCCGTTGCTGAACACCCCGGCGGCTCCCGCGGCCAGGGCTTTCCTCCAGGCCTGAATCTGGCTGGGATGGACCTGGTACCTGGCCGCCAGTTGGGCCACCGTCTCCTCCCCCTTCACCGCCTCCAGAGTCACCTTGGCCTTGAAAACCGGACTGTGCTTCCTCCGTCCCTGGGGCATTTCCCACTCCTCCTTGGCAGCAACCGCTGCCCTCAGTTTAGGAGCAGGGCTCTCGCTTAGCTACCTGTCCAGTTTCCTGGGTCCACCTCACAGAAGCTCCAATAAATCTGAATGGTTCAGCGATTCTGAAACAACAATGACGGGGCGCCGGCACTCGTTCAAGCCCAGATGGCGATGCCTCTATGGGACGGGTTTAAGCGGGCCATTGATGGTTTGAGGCAACCATTAGCCTTCGGCTGGCGAGGATGCGGCCACTTCAGCGGGATCGTCGTCCAGTAGTCCGTTCCGAGCGGCCCAGAGTACCATTTCCTGCTTGGAACGCACTCCCAGCTTGTGTTGGATGCCGTAAACTGCATTCCTGATAGTTACGGTTTGGTTCCCTCTCAACTTTGCGATGTCCGCATATGACCTGCCCCAGGCAAAGAGTTTCAATATCTGCTTTTCCCTCTCGGTGAGGCGGGACATACCCGAGGGGTCGACCAATCTAGGTGTGGTTCGGATGCCGGCGAATACCCTGCGCATCACTTCCTGGGGAAGACGGTACTCCCCGTCGGCCACGTCCCTAATGGTCTCGAGCAGTTTCTGGGCTCCTGATAGTTTCCTCAGGTAACCTGTGGCACCTGCGGATATAGCGTCAATGACGGTCTCGTCCTCATTGGATGCGGTCAGAATCAGCACGCGGGTGTCGGGTTGGGCCGCAATGATATCCCGGCAGGCATCAATTCCGTTCTTGCCCGGCATGATAACGTCCAATATGACCACGTCGGGTTCCAGCTCGTGTGCCATCGCCACGGCCTCATCAGCGTCGCGGGTTAGCCCGACTACCTCGAAGTTACCAGAGGACTCGAGCAACTTTCGCAGTCCGTCCAGCATAATCTGGTGGTCGTCGACCAGCATCACCTTTACAGGTTCCTTGTCAGGCAACTTATCTACCTCCTCTGTCGGGGGCATGGGGAACCCAGCAGACCACTGTGGTACCACTTTGAGACGGATCTGATGTTACCTCCAGGCGGCCGCCCATTTGCTCGGCGCTTTTTGACATACTGGAAAATCCCTCTCCCTGCTCGCTGTATCCATCTGGAAGGCCGATTCCGTCGTCTGAAACAGACATACGGATACCATCTTGCGCAAATTCGAGAATTATTGTGACACTGCTCGCTTGCGCATGTCTTATTACGTTCGTCAAGGCATTGTGGATTATAGAAAAAAACAGTCCCTTTGTCGCAGGCGACAGCGACGGTTCCTCTCCTTCCTGAATGACTTCGGCCGGAATTGAGGTGATATCGATAAACGTTGTTGCATGGGACTGTACGACCTGGCCCAAATTCCTGCCCTGAAAAATCAACGCTCCATCTATGGGGGCCTGCGTTTCCCAAATTGCTGATTGCGCCAGAGCGTAAGTCGCATCCAGACTCTTCATCAATTCCTCATTTGAGTGATTGGCCAGGCGCCTGGACGTTTCAATTCCAATACCGATCATATAAGCGGTCTGGGCAACAGTGTCGTGTATCGTGTGAGACAACTCAATTCGTTGACGTTGCAGTTCCAGCGCCTGTGCTACGGCGTCCCGCCTGCGAAACCTCTCATACTTGGCGATTAGGTTGACGATGGCGATTACGACGAACATCGCCAATATTCTTACGAGAAGAGTAGTTTCGTCATCGCCATCGAGAACATGGTTTGGCACACTTTCCAGAGAGATCGCTACGTAAGCAAGGGACACCAGGACGCTGCAGATGAAGCAGGCAACAAATGAGGAAAAAAGGACACCGAAGAGCGCGATGGCGGGGTAGTACAGAACGTAGTGGCCGTTATAGAACCCGTTGCTGTTTGCCAAGCCCAGAGAAATCGCCACAAGGTCGGTTATGCTGAGTGCGAGGGCAAACTGCCAGGATACCCTTTTGTTGGCTCTGATCCGATAGTGTACATAGGCATTAAAAACCAATACGCCCAGTGCCAGCAGGTTGTTGGGAATATAGGATGGATCGCCAATGTCAGGGCGGTAGTTGTTGACCACCAGCCAAGCGACAACAGCCACCCAGCGTATCCAAACAGTGATTCTTAGGTCATTCCTGCGGTCGTTCTCGTCGCTCCAGTCAGGGTCCCGAAAAGTGGACACCAGGAGCGCTCTAAGAGATGTTACCAAAATACGTTCCCGGCACCAGATCATCTAAGTACGGTTGAATTCCTTGACAAATCAGGCGGCATTCGTCGCCCAGCATACCCTGTAAATTGTGGACGTCAAGGTCGAATTATACCTACATTTGCCAGAGTGACCAATTTCCTCTGTAGGTAGAATAATACGAAATTACTCTGCATCCGCTTATTTGAGCGGGTGCATAACAGTGATGGCACACTTGCAAAGTGCGGCTGGACCAAATTTGCGTTGAATCCAGAGGTTGTTGCGTTAAACTTAAGCGCTAGGAATCCAGCGTAATTTTGTGTCCAGGATAAATGGCGAAATCGAAGGAGAGGGTACGTTACCCAATTCTGCGTTGCTGTCTGCTCTGCGGATTCTTGGGTAGAGGGTCGTGCACCCCCTCAATGAGGTCTTGCATTTCCCGCGAATTGAGTAAAATACCTGACTACGGCGATATTCCAATTCACGTAGGTGGACAACTATGCAGAGAAGCACCTTAAGAATCCTCACCACACATACTGGGAGCCTGCCCCGTTCGCTCCATCTTCAAGAGATCTTGCGGGAACGCGAGGAGAGGCGCGAATTCGACTCAAGTGTGATGGTAACGGCAGTACGAGATGCGGTGTCCGAAGTTGTGGCCAGGCAACGGACGACGGGGATAGATGTAGTGAACGACGGAGAGCAAGGCCGCTCCCAATACGCGACCTACGTTAAGGAACGCCTCACAGGTTTTGAGGGCGAGCGTATGGTGCGCGCCCGCCCACGCCTGGATGACGTCGACTTTCCGGAGTTCGCCTCCACGCAAACGCATTTCTCGTCTCGCAATTTGCCTCAACCGGCTTGCACTGCTCCTATCTTCTGGAAGGATTGGCTGGCGGTGGAGCACGACATAAACAGTCTTGAGGCGGCATCAGCTAACTTGCCGGTGGAGGAGGTGTTTATGACAGCAGCCTCCCCGGGAGTAATCGCCAACTTTCTTCCGAACGAGTATTACTCCACCGAGGAGGCCTATCTTTACGCGCTGGCCGATGTGATGAAGGACGAATACAAGGCGATAGTCGATGCCGGGTTCCTGCTTCAAATCGACTGCCCTGATCTCGCCATGACTCGCGTTACGCAGTTTTCCCATCTGTCCGTGGAAGAATTCAAAAAGGTGGTTGAATTGCACGTTGAGGTCGTCAACTACGCTCTGGAGGGCATTGATCCTGAACGGATGAGGCTGCATCTGTGCTGGGGCAATACCGAAGGTCCGCACCACCATGACATCCCGCTCAAGGAAATCGTGAATATTGTGCTGAGGGCGCGGCCATCTGGCCTGTCTTTTGAGGGGGCCAATCCGAGGCACGCTCACGAGTGGAAAGTGTGGGAGGATGTGGACCTACCCGAAGGGAAGCTGCTGATCCCAGGGGTGCTGGATACGACTACCAACTTCATAGAGCACCCCGAGTTGATTGCCCAGCGCATCCTCAACTATGCAAACATTGTGGGCCGGGAGAACGTCATGGCTAGCAGCGACTGCGGTTTCGGGACGTCGGCGTGGGGACGTAAGGTCGAAGCCAACATCGCCTGGGCCAAGCTGACCTCGATGGTAGAAGGCGCTCGTCTCGCGTCCCGAGAGCTATGGTAAGTACTGAATTTTGATACAAGCTTAGGTATCGGATCAGGAGCGTATTTCAGAATGGCTGACCAGACACTCGAGACAATACTAAGGGCTGTTGGATGGGACACGAACCTGGGTGACGGAGTGGACATCAGTGGTGATGCCGACCCAATCCTCCCCACCCCATTCCGTATCGGTGAGACCGCAGCCGCCAGCCTTGCATCAGTCGGATTGGCTGTTTCGGACCTCTGGCAATTGCGGACCGGGAGGCGGCAGGAAATCAGCGTAGATGTCCGGCGAGCCACGGCGTCCCTTCGCAGCGGAAAGTACCTCGTGTTGGATGGGAAACCGGTGGCCGCTGAACGTACTCCCGTGATGGGCGTGTATCCGGCTAAGGAAGGACGTTGGAGTTACCTGCACTGTAACTTCCCCAATCATCGCGACGCAGCCCTCGGCGTGCTGGGGGTCGAAGAGGACCGTGAGGCCGTGAGGCGGGTGGTGGCTCAATGGGACGCGCTGGAACTGGAAGAGGCGATTATCGCCGCGAAAGGGGCAGGAGGGATGGTGCGCACGATGCAAGAGTGGGCCCAGCATCCGCAGTCTGCCGCCGTGGCATCTTTGCCCTTGTTGGAGATTCAGAAAATTGGGGACTGCCCACCGCAACCCTTGCCCGAAGGCTCAAGGCCACTCTCCGGAATTCGGGTGCTGGATCTGACACGCGTGCTGGCTGGGCCGACCTGTGCCCGAACCTTGGCTGAACATGGCGCCGATGTGATGAAAATCAGCGGACCTCACCTGCCCTTCAGTCCATCACAGGAGTTGGACACGGGACATGGCAAGCTATCCGCCCACGTAGACCTGCGCGAATCCACTCAAGTGGAGGCTTTGCGGGATCTCATTCGGGAAACCGACGTGTTTTCGCAGGGCTACCGGCCGGGTACCCTGGCCCAGCGAGGACTCTCTCCAAAGGATCTCGCCGAATTGAGGCCAGGCATAGTCTATGTCTCTCTGTCGGCCTTTGGACGGGTGGGGCCTTGGGCTGAACGGCGCGGGTTCGATACCGTTGTGCAGACGGTTAGCGGCATTACTCACCGGCAAGGAGAGCTGTTTCCTGGAGCGGAGCCAGGTCCGCAGTTCTACCCGGTTTCGGCCATAGACTATCTCACCGGTTACCTCATGGCCTTTGGTGCCCTAGTTGCCTTGACGAGGCGCACGCGAGAGGGTGGAAGCTGGCTGGTCAGGGTATCTCTGGCGCAAACCGGCCGTTGGCTGGTAGACCGCGGGCAGGTGCCTGAACCAGAGCTTAAAGACGTTCCCGAAGAATTCACAGCAGAGGAAATAGAACGGTGGTGCACTACTACCGATTCCCCCTCAGGACGGCTCAGCCATTTGGCCCCCGTGCTGGAACTCTCCGAGACAAGTCCTTACTGGGCGAGGCCCACTGTGCCGCTGGGCAGTCACGACCCGGTGTGGCCGAAGCCGTCCCTGTAATTGCCAGTTGCCCAGCTTTCCGCTTACTGTTGACGGCTGGGTAGCCAGTCGGTATACCTGTTGGGGCATTTGCCGGGGAGTAAGTGGTACCCCATAGGAGGAATCGTAAGATGGCAGAACTCAGCCCAGCGCGCGTGCTGGAAGAGCTGAAAACCAACGGCGTCACCCATGTGGTCTGGTTGCCCGATAGTGAGACCAATTTCCTGTATGTACTAATGCGGGACGAGCCCTCTCTGGACCTCGTCCCGGTAAGTCGGGAGGGCCACGCTTTTTCCACGGCCGCAGGCTTGGCTGCGGGCGGGAAAAAACCGGTTATTCTCATACAGAACACCGGAATGATGGAGTCTGGCGACTCTCTGCGTGGCTGGGGCATCGGCATGAACACCCCAGTTGTGATGATGGTGGGATACCGCGGTTGGACGCGCCACGGGGTCATAAGCGACACCGCCGCCTTCTACACAGAGCGGTTCCTGCACGCGTTTAATATCAACTACTATTTGGTTGAGTCTGACGAAGACGCCGACCGTATTTCCATCGCCTTCGCCGAAGCAGCAAGGGAAAAGCGACCTGTAGCCGTTTTGGTAGGTGATGAGTACCACGGATTCAATGTGAGCCGCTAGGGACGCCAAGGCGCAGGATGTGATCAATATGATGAAGACGGCTGAAATGCTGGAAGTTTTCAACAGGCAGCGAGGCGACGCTATTGTGATCCCGGGACGGGGAGGGCGTTTCTGGGTGGACATCAGTGACCAGCCAAATCGCGACCTTCCGCTGGGGGACCCTGCTATGGGTGGACATGCTTCCTTCGCCCTGGGGGTTGCGCTGGCGCTCCCCGACCAGAGAGTGGTGCTGTTCGACTCGGAGGGCGACGTCCTAATGGGAATGGGTGCGTTGCCCACCATAGCCGAGAAGGCTCCCGAAAACCTTTACCACTTCATGCTGGACAACGGTGTCTATGCCACCACCGGCGGTCAGCCAGTGCCCAACGCCGACGTGATGGCTTACGAAGTCGTGGCCAAGGGTTGTGGCTACAATAGGACTTACGCCATCGACAACCTCGAAGACTTTGCCAATCAGATACAGGAAATACTGAGTCAGCCGGGCCCGGTTTTCGTGGCACTTAAGATCGATCCAGAAATCATCAACGAGCCGATCAACGCCCGGCCCCAGTGGCAGCGCAAGACACGTAACCAAGCCGTGGCCGATATGAAGGCAGAGCTGGGCATAGCGGGCTGACACACCGGGGACATGCCGATTTATGAAGGTGCCCCGAGGAGGTTAATGGATACCATTTTGCGGAACGCCACAGTGGTCGACCAACCTGGCGCCCGATTGGTTGATATCGGAATAGCCGGGGACACCATCGCGGCGATCGACGCCGGACTGGACGCTGATGCGTACGTCATAGACGTAGGGGGGCGACTAGTGTCCCCGGGATTCGTTGAGACCCACATCCACCTGGACAAATCCTGCATTCTTGATCGTCTTTCCGCAAAGAGAGGGGGCTTAAACGAGGCCATTGGCGAGGTGGCTCGGCTGAAAGCTGAGTTTACTCCGGAGGATGTGTATCTCCGGGCCAAGAGGACGCTGGAGAAATGCGTTGCCAACGGCACCACCCACATGCGCACCCACCTGGAGGTCGATCCTGTGATTGGTATGCGCAGCCTGGACGGCATCCTCCCTTTGGTTGACGAGTTCCGATGGGCCATGGACATCGAGGTTTGTATCTTCCCGCAGGAGGGCCTGCTCAACAATCCGGGCACCGACGAACTTATGGTCGAGGGCCTGCGACGGGGTGGGCGAGTAGTAGGCGCCGCTCCGTACACAGATAGTGATCCGAAGGGTCAAATTGACCGGGTGTTTGAGATGGCACGCGAGTTTGACGTCGACATTGATATGCACCTCGATTTTGGATTTGACTCCGATTCGCTGGATCTGGACTATGTCTGCGATCTGACCGAGCGTTATGGGTATGGTGGCAGGGTTGCTATCGGCCACGTCACCAAACTCTCCGCGTTGCCGCCGGAACAACTGCAGGAGAAAGGGCGGAGGCTCGCCGACGCGGGCGTGGCCGCCACTGTTCTACCGTCCACGGACCTGTACCTAATGGGCCGACACCAGGAACACTCTATTATGAGAGGGGTGGCTCCGGCGCATAGGCTGCTTGCGGAGGGCGTAAACTGCTCGCTGTCCACCAACAACGTGCTCAACCCCTTCACTCCCTTCGGAGACTGCTCACTCGTTCGGATGGCCAACCTATACGCCAACGTGTGTCAAGTCGGCGACCAAGAAGGCCTGGAAGAGTGCTTTGAAATGGTTACCAACCGCCCCGCCCGCCTGGTCAGGCTGCCTGATTACGGCATCGAGGTTGGTAATCCCGCCGATCTCGTGGTGCTGGATTGCGAGAGCCGGGTGGCGGCGGTGACGGAGCTGGTTTCGCCGATCATGGGCTTCAAGAGAGGTCGCCGTACTTTCAGCCGCCCTCCGGCGGTGTTGAATTCTCCGGACGGTCAGCCCAATGACTGAGACGAGATCAGTGCATCCTGCCGACGACCCCCTGGGAGCTTTTTGCAGGGAAAACCACGCCGCGCTACCTGGGTCAGGTAGCGGTCCGCTGACCGGTTTGACGTTTGCTGCCAAGGACGTATTTGACATTGCAGGGATCAGAACTGGATTCGGAAACCCCACCTGGTTGAGCACCCATCCGCCCGCTGAGACCACCGCGCCTGCGGTGCAACGCCTTCTGGACGCCGGCGCGAATATGGTCGGCAAGACGCTCACGGATGAGCTGACCTATAGCCTGAATGGCCAGAACGCCCATTACGGAACTCCGGTGAACACCGCCGCTCCCGGTCGCATTCCGGGCGGTTCTTCCAGCGGATCGGCCTCCGCGGTGGCTGGAGGGCTGGTGGACTTCGCCCTTGGCACCGACTGCGGCGGATCGGTTCGTCTGCCGGCCAGCTACTGCGGGATACTCGGCATTCGTCCGAGCCACGGGAGGGTATCCCTGAAAGGGGTGGCGCCGTTCACCTGGAGCTTTGACGTGGCCGGTTGGTTCAGCAGCGATGCTGAAGTGTTTGCCAGGGTGGGTGAGGTTCTGCTGGACGACGAAGCTGAGTTGCCTCCACCCATTAGAATGTTGTTCGCAAGCGATGCATTTGATCTGGTCGACACGGAAGTGGCAGACGCGCTGGGCCCGTCGGTGGAGTTGGCCTGCCGGGTCATCGGGACCCGTCAAGACGTGACTGTCAGCCCTGACGGCCTATTCGGATGGTTTGAGACGTTCCGGATTATCCAAGCCTGGGAGATCTGGTCAAACCACCGCGACTGGATCGAAACTTCGCATCCCGAGTTCGGCCCGGGCATCCGAGACCGAGTTAAGTGGGCCTCCCAAGTGACCGAGGCGGAGATGGAGATGGCCCGAGCCCGGCAGGCCGTCATAGTTGAGCGCATACGGGGCCTGTTCAGCGACGGCGACGTGCTGTGCCTGCCGACCTCGCCGCGGGTTGCGCCCTTGATTGACACGCCACAAGGGGAGCTTGAGGACAGGATCCGGGCGCAGGCAATGAGCCTGCTTTGCATCGCCGGCCTGGCCGGGCTTCCGCAAGTCAGCCTTCCTCTTGCGACCCTGGACGGGCTGCCGTTGGGGTTCTCGCTGGTTGGCTCGTGGGGATATGACCGGCAGTTACTCGCCCTGGCCCGGCGAATGATGGAGCGAGCCTAAAGCGCCCCTTCTCCGTCTGCGTCCCGTGGTTTATGCGGGACAAGGTGGCCGACCGATTTCTCCGACGATGCTTCATGTTTTGAATTGTGGAATTACCCTTTGAATTGAGGCATCACCTGATCGCTGAAAAGTCTCATTGACTGTGCGGTCTTTTCGGGTGACATAAGACCGCGGTTGGTGAGCATCAGGTTTCGTACCCCCGCTTCACGCAATTGGTGCAGTTGCTCCACCACGCGACGGGTACCACCGACGAGGACCTCGTTGGCGCCGGGGTCCGGCGTTATGCCGTACATATCGCGACCTATGGGCGCGGTCTGGCGGTCCATGGTGTATTGGGGCGGGTTGTACCGGTTGCGGTAGCCTTCCATTGTTACATAGGCCTCGTGAAATGCGGGCAGGAACTCGTCGAAGGCCTGCTCGTCGGTCTCCGCAACGTGAATTTCTCTCCAGACCCAGGTCTGATCGAGGTTAGCTTCTATGGCTGGCTCGTCGAATCCGGATTCCTCCATAGTCTCGCGATAGAGGCTGACGGCGTCGCCCACGTGATTAGTGGAGCGTCCCCGGAGCAGGACAGGCCTTCCGATGCGGGCCATCTCAGCGATGGACTCCGAGTTGAGGCATGCCCGAACAAGGCGCGGGTGAGGCTTCTGGTAGGGCCGGGGGCGCATCGAGGGAACGGAAACCTGGTAGTACTCGCCCTTGAACTCCAGATTGTCGATGGTCCAGGCCTTAACCAATAATTCCTCGGCTTCCGCCAGCTGTTTGACGCCCAGGTCCGGATTTGAACCAAAGCCGATGTATTCGTAGGCATTGTAATTGGAACCCCGGGCTGTCCCCACGATCAGGCGGCCCTGACACAGGTTGTCCAGAAGCGAGGTCTGGATGGCCACTCTCACAGGGTTGTGCAGGGGCAATTCGAGAATGCCGAAACCGATCTCGATTCGCTTGGTCTTGACTGCCACCGCGCTGGCGAATACCAGCGGGTCGCCGTACACGCACTCACCGGTGAAATAGTGCTCCGCCAGCCATATGGCGTCGTAGCCCAGTTCCTCTGCCAGTACCGCCTCGGCCAAGCAGTCCTGAATGGCCTGCTCGTCGTTGGAATCATCGAATCTCATCGGATAGAAGAAGTGGCCGAACCGCATTGTTCCTCCGTGGACTGGTTTTACTCTTTCGGGGGTGTACCAGGGCTATTGCATTTGGCTTGAGGGATTCGGTGTCTGTGCAGGGAATCGAGTACAGCTATCCGGGACGGGCGGACGTGAAGTGGATGAGGAGATTGAGCGGGAAAAACAGGACAGAATTTTCCCCACGAGTTCCCATAGATTCCCAGATTTTCCCATTTTGCCCGCTATTTCGCGTTATTTCCTATCTGCGCCCCTGACGGTGGAACAAGATTTTTCAAATTCGGTCCCATTATGTCCCATTCCTGCTTTTCCTGGCGTTTGGGCAGGCCATGCCTCTGCGGCTGTCGGCTGACACCAGCCGGGGCGCAGTGAGGCCGGCACAGGCATCGAGCACTATTGATAGAACACATGATCATATTTTACCGAAATCCAAAGGGCTTGGCAAGCGGCAAATGTTATCTGGATTTCCAAATGCGATTGCCCTGGGGGGTGTACGGTGCCCCCTGGATTGATTACTCGAGAGAAGTTACTCCAGGGGCCTGGCGCCCGGCAGGCCGAGCATAAACTGGCCGTGGTTTTCGTAGGAGGCGTCACTGACCATCTGGTGCTGAGCCCCCGCATTGATGTCCCGCAAGCAACGTTGAAGAATGCTGGACTCGAAAAGTGCCGCTCCTCCCGCGAACCGGAAGGCTTGAGTCACCACGTCGACAGCAACGTCAGTGGCGAAGGTGGCGCAGCCTCGCAGTCGGGCCTGGAGGGACGGCTCTGGGGTCCGGCCATCGCAAACGACCTCCCACGCCTCCTCCAGCACCTCAACGTTCAGCGCTCTCGCCGCACGGAGTTTCAGGTCGCACTCGCTGAGCATACGCTGAAAGACGGGGCGCTGGGCGAGCGGGTTGACCGAGGTATAGCCGCGGGATTTTGACTGCCCCACGTCGAGCACCGTGTTCAGTGCGCGGCGCCCGACACCCAGGGCGAACGCGGCGTGTTCGTTGGTCACGAATCCCGGCCTGCCAAGGCGGTAAAGTCCCCCGCCTCTCAGAGGTTCCGTCAAAGAAACATCGTAGGCAAAACTCGCTGGCACGAACAGGTCTTTCGCCGAAAAGTCGCAGCTGCCAGTGCCTCGAAGTCCCATTACGTGCCAGTTGTCGTGAATCGAGATATCGGACGTTGGCATCGTGGCCCTGACCTGGGCAGGATGCCCTGGTTTCTCGGTCTTCACCCTGGCGCCGGCGGAAATCCACTGGGAATGGCGTACGCCACTGGCGAATGACCACTGGCCGGTAAGCAGGTAACCGCCGTCCGTTGGGACAGCAGTACCGAAGGGGGCGAAGACACCGGCGGTCCTGGGCGGGATACCATCCGGAAAGATCACATCTATGGCATCGTCGGGCAGGAACGCGCCAACACCGCCGAGGCTGGCGGCGCCGATCATGAGGCACCAGCCCGCGGAGGGTTCTATCTCGCTCACAGCCTCCAGAACGTCCAGTTGGGTTACGAGGTCTGCTTCCGCACCACCGAGTGCGCGGGGAAGCTTGAGGCGAAGCAGCCCCGAGTCGTACAGAGCATCCACCGAGGCCTGCGGCAAGGTTGCCGTTTCCTCTCCCTCCTGAGCTCCGGCTTCCAGGATGTTGCGGACGCTTGCCACGGCGTCCATGAGAACCCTGTGCTTCTCGTCCCGGTCTGTTGGGAAAGCCTTCAAACCGTTCTCCCGATTTCCCGCGAGGCGCTGGCTATTTGTCGACATTGGGCAGCACTTCCTGCACCAGCACATCCATGGAATCAAGCAACTGCTGCAGGTTACCGCAGCCGCTGAAGTTTATCTGGAACTAGTAGTGCAACAGCGTAGGATTGATAGATAATTAGCTGTGGTATTGCCGGGACACGTCAAAAGCTAAGGTGATGTTGGGAGGATGGGGATGCCAGCGAAGAGGTACCGGGTCAGTCTGAGTGTAGAGGAGCAACAGGAACTGAAGGGACTGGTGTCCCGGGGACGGACGGCAGCATATAAACAGACCCACGCCCGCATTATGCTGCTCAGCGATGAAAATCAAGAGCGCGGGGCGATGAAGGACGAGGAAATAGCCCGGGTCCTGAGGGTGGGGGACGCCACGGTGGGACGGGTGCGCCGCCGCTGTGTTGAGGAGGGAGTGGAGGCAGCCTTGGGACGCAGGGAGCAGGTCAACCGCCGCCCGAGGAAGCTGGACGGCCAAGGAGAGGCCCACCTGACTCACCTCGCTTGTAGCGAACCGCCGGAGGGCCGTGCCGGTTGGACGCTGCAACTGCTGGCTGACCGGCTGGTGCAATGTGAGATAGTGGACAGCATCAGCCCCGAGACGGTGCGCCAAACGCTGAAAAAAACGAACTCAAGCCTTGGCTGAAGGAGTGCTGGTGCATCCCGCCCAAGGCCAATGCCGAGTTCGTCTGTGCCATGGAGGACGTGCTGGAGGTGTATCACCGTCAGTTCGAGGACAACGAGGTGCTGGTGTGCCTGGACGAGACCAGCAAGCAACAGGTGAGGGAGACCCGCAGCCCCTTGCCGCCGCGTCCGGGGACTGCCATGGCCTACGATTACGAATACGAGCGCAACGGGGTGAGCAACCTGTTCATGCTGTTCGCGCCCTTGGAGGGGTGGCGGCGGGTGGAGGTGACGGACCAGCGAACCAAGGCTGACTGGGCCCGGGTGGTGCGACAACTGGTGGATGTGGACTACCCGGACAAAGGCCGGATAGTCTTGGTGATGGACAATCTGAACACCCACCGCCTCTCGTCCCTGTACGAGGCCTTCGAGCCTGCAGAGGCGAGACGCATTGCCGAAAAGCTGGAAATCCACTACACGCCCAAGCACGGCAGTTGGCTGAACATGGCCGAGATAGAACTGGGAGTGCTGGCGCGCCAGTGTCTGGACCGCCGGATACCGGACCAGCAGACATTGAAGCAGGAAACCAAGGCTTGGCAAGGGCAGCGGAACCACGACGCAATTCGGGCCAACTGGCGTTTCACCACCCAGGACGCGCGCATCAAGCTCAAGTCCCTCTATCCCTTAATTCAACACTGATGGACTACTAGTCCAGTCCTGCTTCCTGGCGGTAGCGCTTCATGTCTGATGCCACCTGCTCTGGTGTTCCCTGGCCCGTGGGGCGGCTGACCGGGTCGCAAGAGCTGCCGGTAATGTTGCCTAAACCAAAGCCAAGGTGGGATGTGCATTTGCCTGAGGCGAGGAATCGTGCTGGGAATTCGGCAGCAGTGCTTCGGCCCGTGACTGCAGTACCGTCCGGCAGCGGCGCCTCACCTCGTCTCTCCGGCTGGCCAGCCCGGCCAGGAAGTTGCCGACCCTTTCCTGCACCGCCGCCCTGCTGCCCAGGCAGAGATTGCCCGTCGCCTCCTCTCTCGCCCAGCCCCAGACCGCCTCATCGGAGTTGAAGTCCGGGCTGTACCCCGGCAGGTTCACCAACCGCAGGTCAAGTCCGGGCGTCCGCAGATATTCCCGCACCGCCTCGCCACGATGGGCCGGCGCGTTGTCCCAGATGACCCGCATCGGCTCTGGATGTTTTTCCCTCAGTTGCTTCAGGAAGGCAACCGAGGTCCCGCTGTTGCTGTTGCCCTCCAGTTCCATCCATTCCACCTCACCCGTCTCCAGGCACACCGCCGAATAGTAGTTGGCCTTCTCCCCATACCGCGGGCTGGTCGAGTCCACCAAAGCAGGCTGGCCCTTCAGCACCCACTTGCCCCGCAGTTCCGCGTCCGCCCGGAAGTGGGCCTCGTCGGCAAAGAATATCCTGGCTTCAGTCCGTTGGGCCTCCTCCCTCAGGACGGCGTACTCCGCCACGAAAGCCTCCCGCTTGGCCTCATCAGCCTTGAGCAACCGCTTCTTGGGCCGCTTGAAGGCAAATCCCAAGCGGTGCATCCAGTTCAGGCAACTGCTGCGGCTCAACTCAATGCCGAGGCGCTCCGAGGCAAACCGCCGCACCACCTTCCAATACCAGTTGGCCATACCGATGCCCGACGAAGCGGGAGGCTGTTGCACCGCCTCTTTCAATTCCTCCTGCTGCGCTTGGTCAAGGGCGGGGGGGAACCACCGGTCTGCTCGAATATCAGGGCTGCAGGCCCTCCCTCGCCGAAGGCCGACGCCCATCGGCCAATAGTGTGTGGGTCCCTTTCCAGAGTCTCCGCCGTGGCCGCTGCCGTCCAGCCTTGGGCCAGCAGCAGCACGGCGTACCCCTCTCCCGCTCCCTGGGCGTCGGCGCCAGGATCATCCGCTGTCGCAAGTCCTTGACTTCCATCCGCCACTGTTCCAGACACCGGTCTATCTCCCTCACGCCCATCACCAACCCCTCGTAACTCCCGAGACCAGCTAACCCAGTTCCTTCACAAATTTACCCTGTGCAACTGCGTATTTCACCTTGGCTTTAGTTTAGGTTGACGCGGAAGCTCATCCGCGTGCGGGGTACCTGCCGCCCGATTTCCGCGCAGGTCTGGCTCAGGTATGACTGATTGCCGATCAACTCAGGCAGCGGCGTTGGCGTTGGCTGCCATACTTCGGCAAACCTGGCAGCGCGCCGGAGGGAGCTCGCGCTCGACCCCCCAATCCAGATTGGCGGATGAGGCTGTTGGAGAGGTTTGGGGTTGACGTGCATTTCGTCGAAGGACATGTACCGTCCGTGGAAAGTGGTAGGGCCGGTCTCCCAGCAGGCTTTCCAGAGACGCAGGTATTCGTTAGTGCGGCTACCGCGCTGCCTGTACGGCACCCCCAGGGCGTCGTATTCCGCCTGGTTCCAGCCTGAGCCAACACCGGCAATGGCCCGCCCGCCCGACATCTGGTCGAGGGTAGCGATCATCTTGGCCGTTACTATCGGATTACGGTAGGGCATGATGAGCACCGAGGTGCCAAGCATTATGGTGGAAGTCCGCGCCGCCACATAGGAAAGCACCATCAGCGGGTCATACACGTTGCGCCAGGGTTCGTTGCGGGGGGAGTCGTCGACGATGACGTGATCGTTGACAATGAGGGCGTCGAATCCCAGTTCTTCGGCCTTGCACGCCGTTTCCACAATGGCCTGTGCCGTGGCGGGGAATCCGAGATAGTCGGCGTTGGGCAGCCGGAACGAGTACTGGGACATTTGGCCTCCGTAGACCTGATCCTTCAACCTAAATGTACTCAGGTCATGATAAGGACAGGGCCAACTTGACACAATGGGGTGCGTTCAGGGCCGCAGGACGATTGCAAAGTCGCGGAGGGAAGTTTATACAGACAGGGAAGTGAGATATGGGAGTGTGCGGATATGGAGGCGGCGGAATCTCTGTTCGGATGTTTGGAACTGGTGCCGGATCCCAGGAGGGCCAGGGGAGTCCGGCATCCCTTTCAGGCCATCCTCCGACTGACCCTGCTGGGCTTGGTTTGTGGTCAGACCACCATGGCCCACATCGCCCTCTTCGCCAAGATGCACTGGCCGGTGCTGAGGGAGCCGTTGGGCTTTGTGCGGGACCATCCGCCCCACGCCACCACCATCTCCCGCACCCTGGCCGGGGTCCCTTATGAGCAGCTGCAGGGCGCCCTAGCGGGATGGGTGGCCCAGGTGGTGGCGGACCAGGAGGTGCACGCCTCGGTGGACGGCAAATGGGCCAAGCAGTCCGAGGACGTAAGCGGCAATCCTCTGGTGATGGTGAACGTACTGGCCCATGACCTGAAGCTGTGCCTGGCCCAGTGGCCGGCATCGGAGAAACGGTACGAACCCGGGGTGTTGCGGGAACAGCTGGGGCAACTGTTCGAGCGCTATCCCGGCCTGAGGCTGCTGACCATGGACGCTCTCTATGCGGAGCGGGACCTGTGCCAGGCCATCGTGAGCCACGGACGGGACTACCTGGTGCGCATTAAGGGGAACCAACCCCAGGTGCTGGCGGCATTGGCAGAGGGATTTGCTGGGGAGGGACCGGTGGAGCCCGAGGCGCAGAGCGTGAAAAAAAAGCGGGCGTGATCGAGAAACGGCGCATCTGGACTGATGAGGCGCTGGCCGGCTATATCCGGGATGAGTTGGGCTTTCCAGGAGTGAGGCAGGGTGTGATGTTGGAGAAGGAGAGGGTGGACATAGCCACCGGGGAGGTGAGCCGGGAGCGCTGGTATCTGCTGACCAGCCTGAGTTCCCGTCGCTGCGCACCCAAAGAACTCCTTCAAGTGATCCGCAACCACTGGAGCGTTGAGAACAGCCTGCATCACGTTAAAGACCGCAGTTGGGACGAGGACGTCCACACGCTGCGCCGTCCGGGTCTGGGCGAGGTATACGCCAGCCTGGTCAACACAGCGCTGAACGCCCTGCGCCTGGAGGGATGGTTTCCCCTCCAGATGTCCATGCCCCTGCGAGCCAAGACCTGTGCCTTCCGCCCAACCCAGACCATCGCCCGCCTCCGCGGCCAAGTCTCCTGACTTTGCAATCGTCCTGTTCAGGGCCGCGGGACTGTGGCGGTTTGAATCGAGAGTTGCCGAAATTGCCGGGTTTCCTTGCGAGGAATACCGGCCGCTCCCTGCGTGCATTGGTAGCCCAGGCATTGAGACCACGCAGACGGATTGCCGGGCGGGTGTCCGGAGACGCGGGTAGCGCCGTAGTAGGGACAAGAGAGAACAGGTTCCCCGTATTGACCCGAAGGGTCCCATTTCCCTGATCTAGTCGCTGGTTCGCGAGGTAAGGGTCAGTGGCGCTACCGGAAAACTTTCATATGAGTGTCATTTCGCGCCATTCTTTGCAACTTTCCTGAAATCGTCGCACAGTGGGGCGAAAAGTGACTCTGCTGGGTTTACGGGGTGGCTGGGCCTCACATCTAATTTTTTAGAAATAATTTCTCAGATGTGCGATGGGGTGCTGTCAGTGAGGCAGGATGTATTAAATCTCCCTCTCCCTTGAGAGGCCCTGAGGTGAGTGTGGATCGTGGGATTACACCATGTTCGCTCAACAGCGGGTACGTCCTCAACCCTAACTCTCCCCCTGAGGGAGACGGAACAACCAAGGGACTCTGCAGTGTACGTCGGAATAGGTGAGTGAGCGGGTTGGTGAGGGAGCGGGTTATGGTAGGATACCGTCCAGATACGCCAGATTCTCCACACTGCTCAGGGAACAAGAGGAGGAGCCGATTATGGAGACCAAGTTCGTTCAGGCCGGTCCGGTCCAGCTGCAATACTACGAGGAGGGCGACGGCCCTGAGACGCTGGTGCTGGTGCACGGCTACGCATCGTCGGCGCTCCTGTGGCGGTACACCATCGAGCAACTGGCGCGGGAGAGGCTGAATGGCTCGGCCCGGTACCGCATCATCGCCTTCAACAACAAGGGAGCGGGAGAATCGGGGCGGGCAGATTCCGAGGACGGCTACACGGTGGAAGCATTCGCCGTGGATCTGCACAACGCAGTAACCGCGCTGGGGCTGGACGACTTCATCCTGGTGGGGCACTCCATGGGCGGCGCGACGGTGACGCAGTTCTCGCTAGCGCACCAGGACATGCTGCGGGCGCTGGTGTTGCTGAACTCGGCACCACTGAACGGACGGGTGCTGGCGGAGGACTGGGAGGACGCGCTGCGCAAGTCGTTCGCCGAGGGCGGGCTCACGCATGGCGACATGGGCTTCCAGGCGCCGCACGTGTCGGCGGAATTCGCTGAAGAAGTGAGGAGCATCATCCTGCGCAATCCCATCGAGCGGGCGATCGGCGGGCGGAGGTCCATGGCGGCGCTGAGGCTGCGGGAGCGGCTGGGTGAGTTTCGAATGCCGACCATGGTGGTCGGCGGGGACCGGGACACGACGGTCGGGGTGGACAACATCGTGGCCGAGTACCTGGCCCTGCCGCCGGAGAACCGGCACCTGCACGTGTTCCACAGCATTGGCCACTCTCCAAACGTCGAGGTGCCCGGCCGGTTCGCGGGGTTGCTGACCCGGTTTGCCAACGAGGTGAGCCTGAGCCGTGAGGCGGTTGCGGCCTAGTCCTCCATCTCATCAGCCAGCAGTCGGCGGGCGAAGTCGCCGATCTCGTCGCGGATGTGGGTGAACAGGGCGAGGAGTTCATCGTCGCCGAGGCCTGGGCGGTCGGGGTCCTCGAAGGCGTGGTGCAGCGTCCTTTTTGCTCCGGGAAAAACCGGGCATTGCTCCTTGGCGGAATCGCACACCGTGAGCACGAGGTCGAAGGCGCGTCCCACGTACCGGTCGACGTGGTCGGAGGTGTGGGCCGAGATGTCGACGTGGACATCGGCCATGGCGCGGATGGCCAGGGGATGGCCGCCCCTGGGTTCGATGCCGGCGCTCTCGACCTGGACCCCCGCGCCGCCCAAGTGCCTCAACCAGCCGTGGGCCATCTGGGACCGGGCGCGGTTGCCGGTGCAGATTACGAGGATTTTGAACGGCCCACCCTCGCGCATTGTTCCCTATTCTCCGGGGACTGGGATGGGCCCGAGCTCGAGGCCGCAGCGGGGGCAGGCCGACAGCGCCGGATTGCGGCGGAGGGCGAACTGCTCCATGAAGCCGGAGCCGAGGATGCCCGCCGGCAAGGCGAAGATGCCGATGCCCAGCAGCGCAATGACGCCGGCCAGCAGGCGGCCGCCGACGGTGATGGGGGCGACGTCGCCGTAGCCGACGGTGGTAACGGTAATGATGCTCCACCACATGGTTTCGGGGATGCTGGAGAACTTTTCGGGCTGGGCCGACTGCTCGATGTAGAACATGAGCGAGGAGGCCAGCACGAGCAGCGCACCTACGACCGACACGACGCCCAGTAGCTCGCTCCGCCGCGCCGCAAGGGCAGCCGAGAGGGCCTGCAGGCCGGACGAGTACCGGGCCAGCAGGGCCAGGCGGCTCACGAGGCGCAAGGCGCGGAGGGCGCCGAAGTCCATGCTGGCGGGGAGCACCATCAGGATGAAGAACGACAGTACAGCCACGCCATCGGCGAGCATAAGCGGGTGCAGGGCATAGCGGATCCTGCCGGTGACCGGGTGGGAATAGTCCGGGTTGGCGGTGCACGACCAGAGCCGGAGAATGTACTCCCCGCCGAAAATGCAGAATGAGACCAACTCAAAGTAGGTGAAGAACCCGGGGGCCATCGAGTAGATGCGCTGGTCGGTGGCGATGACGATTGCCGCCACGTTGGTGAGGATCAAGACCAGGAGGGAGGAGTCAACGATCCGGCTGACCCGGTCCTCCCCTTCGTCCACCTCCAGGATTTCAAAGATCCTGCGTTTCATTTCGGCCTCCTGCACCCGCTTTCTGACACGTTATCCTTCCGACGAACGCGGTGAGTTTCGTTCGGAACGCTATGCTATCATCGAAGCGAGGCCTTGTTGGGAATCCCCATCAATTCAGGCAGGAAAATGATCCCCGCCACCAGAGTTTTGCATCCATGAGCGACAGTCCGAACGACATTCCTTCCCAGCCACTGGCAATTGAGGCCCAGGGACTTGTGCGCGAATTCGGCTCGCTGCGGGCCGTCGACGGCGTTGACCTCGAGGTGCGCAGGGGCGAGATATACGGCTTCCTTGGACCCAACGGAGCGGGCAAGACCACCGTCATACGGATGCTGGTGACTCTGCTGGCGCCCACGGGCGGGTCGATCACCGTCGCGGGGTACGACGTGATGCGGCAGCCGGACCTGGTGCGCAGCCGCATCGGGGTCGCGCTACAGGATGCCGCGCTGGACAACAAGCAGACGGGCCGGGAGCTGCTGCGGCTGCAGGGCCAGCTCTACGGGCTGCGGCGGCGGGAGATCGACCGGCGCATCGACGAGCTCTCGGACCTGGTCGACATCGGCGACGCAATGAAGCGGAAGATCGGCACCTACTCGGGCGGGATGAAGAGGCGTCTGGACTTGGCGGCGGCCCTGATTCACCATCCCGAGGTGCTGTTCCTGGACGAGCCCACGACGGGCCTGGACCCCCTCAGCCGTTCGCGCATCTGGGAAGAGGTCCGGGAGATCAACGAGTCCATGGAAGTGACCATCTTCCTGACCACGCAGTAC
This sequence comes from Dehalococcoidia bacterium, assembly GCA_965262865.1. Classification (GTDB taxonomy): domain Bacteria; phylum Chloroflexota; class Dehalococcoidia; order Lucifugimonadales; family UBA3495; genus VXOI01. The sequence goes on along the minus strand of OZ253565.1, from coordinate 398,948 downwards.
ATGGAGGAGGCGGACGCCCTCGCAGAGCGGGTGGGCATCATCAATCACGGCAAGCTGGCCGTCCAGGGAGCGCCGTCGGAGCTGAAGCGAGAGCGTGGGTCGGACCTGATCGTGGCCCGCCTGGAGGGAGACGCGTCGGTGGCGGTCGAGGCGCTGGCGGGCATTCCGTCGGTCACGGCGATCGAGACCCACGGCAACGAGGTCACGGTGAGCGTCAGCAACGGCGCGTCCGTGATCAGCGCGGTGGCCCTGCGGCTGAACGAGGAGGGGCTGGCGGTCGAGGAGCTGACCCTGCGGACGCCAACGCTGGATGACGTGTTTCTCCACGTGACGGGCGTTCGGTTCCAAGACGACGGGACGACCCAGCAGCTTGCGGACGCCGTCGAGGCCGAGGCGAGCGACTGAACGGCACACGCAGTGGCGTCGTAATCCCAGAGTTTTCAATCCCAGATCCAGGAGTATCCAATGACCACGGTCGCCCCAGAACGCGCGGTGCAGGGAAGGAAGGCGGGCTTTCACAGGGACATCGTATCGATGTCGATGCGGGCTGTCCGCTCGGCAGTTCGGGACCCGGAGACCACCATCCCGGCGCTGGTGATCCCGGTATTCATGTACATAATGACGGTTGGCGCACTGGAGGACTTTGCCAAGAGCATCCCCGGCCTCGACTACCGGGCGTTCCAGCTACCGGTGGCAGTGCTGTTCGCCGTGACCGGGATCTCGCGGGCAACGACGGTGGTTACGGACATCCAGAGCGGCTATTTCGACCGCCTGGTGATGACGCCGGTGAACCGCCTTGCCCTGCTGCTGGGGATGATGGTGGCGGATTTCGCCTTGGTGATGGCGCTCAGCGTTCCGGTGATCATTATGGGCTATATCGCCGGCGTACAGTTCGTTACGGGAATACAGGGCATACTGGTCTTTATCCTGATGGCGGGTACGTGGGGCCTGATGTTCACCGGGTTCCCCTACGCCATCGCATTAAAGACGGGAAACGCCGCAGCGGTTAACACCAGCTTCCTGCTGTTCTTCCCGTTCCTGTTCATGACGACCCTGTTTGTGCCGCAGGAGGCGATGACGGGGTGGCTGTCTGCGGCCGCAGACTACAATCCAGTGACGTACATCCTGGCTGCACTGCGATCGCTGATCTACGTGGGCTGGGATGGGCAGGCACTGCGCGATGGTATAATCGCCATAGTTGCCGTGGGGGTTGTCAGCATCGGCCTAGCCTTGGCCGCCCTGAGGGGCCGGGCCACGCGGAAGTAGCTTTTAGAGAGTGCCTGTTCTTTGTTAGGTGTCGTACATGTACACCTCATTTAGCATTGAGAATTTTCGCTGCTTTGAGGATTTAACCGTGGAGCCTCTGGCTCGGGTCAATCTCATATGCGGTGAAAGCAATACGGGTAAGACGGCCCTGTTAGAAGCTTTGTGGTTGCACTCAGGACCCAATTCGCCTGATTTGGGGCTCAGACTGAACAACTTTCGCGGTATTGCCGGTCCAGACCCTCGTCGACTTCTTCACGATTTGTTTCGAAATTTCGACTCATTCCAAACCATAACTTTGGTTGCCAATGGCGACTGGAACGAGTATGCACGGGTCTTGCATATCAAGTCTCAGCAAAGAAACGATGAGGTCTTCGTTCCTCAATCGCCAGATGAACAGACGATAATTGGAGGAACAACTAGAGAGACTAACGCGTCTTCGGTTTCGAATACAGAATTAGTTTTGGACTATCTGGACGAGTATGGCAACGGGTACGTTTCGTCGGGACGCTGGGAGATTTCCGAAGCTCCTTTGCCTGACGGAATACCACCGGTACCTTTCGCGCTTTCCAGCCAGGGTATGGTAATGAATCGAGCAATTATGCCAGCACGTCCATCGAGTGTATTTTTGGGAGCGCGTGTCCGGAATCGCCCTGATGAGGATGTCGCCAGATTTGGCGAAGTCGAGCTGGAAGGACATTCGGACCGAATTATTAACTGTCTGAGGGCGGTAGACCCAAGGATACAGCGCTTGACCACTATCGCAGCCCCCCCGGTTCCGATGATTTACGCCGAAATTGGACTGCCTCGTCCCGTTCCGATGGGGTTTCTAGGCGATGGAATGGGAAGGTTATTGTCAATGGCTCTCGCTTTCCAGACTGCCAGTAATGGGATGATTCTCATTGACGAAGTGGAAAATGGTCTTCACCATAACGCTATGAAAAGTGTGTGGGAGAACTTAAATCGACTCTCACAAGAGTTTCATGTGCAAGTATTTGCCACAACTCATAGCTATGAATGCATGGTGGCGGCGCGAGATGCGTTCAAGTCTGCAGAGCAAAAGGACCTTCATATCCACCGGCTGAATCGTAGGGAAAGCGGTGTTACATCCACTACCTACGCATTCGAGGCTCTCGATTACACATTGGACTATGGCGCTGAGCTACGCTGATGGTTAGCTCAATTCCTTACGGATTTCGAGATATTGAAAGCGAAGCACTGTTGCTGGTTGAAGGTGCTGATGAGGTCAGGTTTTTCAGGGCGTTCTTTCGGAGTCTGGAAATCGATCACATTCAATTAGCCGCCGTAGATGGCAAGGATGGGTTTGCCCCATTGCTAAGAAACACACTGATAAATTTACCCAGCTTTCCCGAACTGCAGCGATTAGTCCTAGTTAGGGACGCTGATGACAGTGTGCAATCAGCGTTTCAGAGCTTGCAGAGCGCTCTGCGTGGCGCGGAGTTACCCGTCCCGTCTGAACCTTTCTTGACATGGGCCGATGGGCAGCCGTCTGTTTCGGTAGCTATCCTCCCGGATGGGGGATCCAGCGGCTGTTTAGAGGACCTTTGTCTACAATCATTGCGTCATAACGCAAATGGTGACACTGTAATGGCTTGCGTAGATCAATACTTGTCCTGCCGGAGTGAACCGCCCGTGGTGGGATCAGGGCGATATAGTAAATCCAGGCTACACACTTTCTTGGCGGTTGGGGAAAGGCCCGGGTTGCGGTTGGGCGAGGCTGCGGACGCTGGTATCTGGGATTGGGAATCTCCCGTATTGCAGCCATTGGCCGACTTTTTTCGGCGGTTGTGAACGGCAGGAAGACACCCTAGCCGGTTGTTGCGCCGAGGAGGGCTTCGGCTTGGGTACGGGCGTCTTGCATGGCTTGGGGGAGGTCGGGTAGGGGTTCTTCCCGACGGGAGCGCAGGTAGAGAAATATTGCTTCCTTGACGGGTTTGCCGGTGAGTTGCCGGATGGCGTAGGCGTAGGCGCCGCCCTGCAGCCGGTAGCGCTGGACCGCTTCCGCAGTTTTTCCTACCGGCAGCCTGTCGGTCTTGTAGTCGACCACGACCAGGCCGTCGGGTTCCTCGAACAGCAGGTCTATGAAGCCGTGCAGCGAACCGCTGCCCATGCCCACCGCCACTGGCACTTCCCGCCAGAATCGTCCAGAGGCCACCGCTCGCTTCACCGCATCGCTGTTGACGGCCACTCGGCAGAGTTGGACGATTTCCTGTTCGTAGCTGGGCACGTTCTCGGCGGCGGCCTGGGCGCTGGCGCGTTCAGGGATGCCATCACCGGTGGCCAGGTCGATGGTCTGCAGCACGGCGTGAACGGCGCGGCCGATCCCGGTCCCAGCGCGGCCGATGCGCCAGGGTTCCTCACTCACCTGCTCGGGCTTGTCATCGGTTACGTCGTCCTTGGGACGGCCCAGGGCCGTGGCGGCGGCGGACGAAGGCCGCCCGACCTCGTCGAACAGGGACATCCGCTGGTCCTCCCACTGGCTGAGAGCGTCCACTGTATGTTCGTGGGGCGATGGACCAGCCGGGGTCGATGGATGTTCCGAGTCCTGGTCTGCCACTGCCGGTGCCGCAGCGGGGGCAATTTCAGTCCAGAGGTATGGGTCGCCCTCGAGGAAATGGGCGATCCGGCCCGCGTCCGAGTCGGCGCCTGACTTGTTGGCAGTGCGGCGCAGGCTGAGGACGAGGTGATCGCGGGCGCGGGTGGCGGCGACATACATCAGCCGGACACCCTCGGCATCGCCCTGCGCTTTCTCGGACTCCGCCATCGTCTCGAATCCCTCGGTGGAGAAGCGGTTCGTCTGGCTGCCAAGCCCAACCTCCACCCTGCTGCGGTGTCGGTCGAACAGGACCGTATCGGCGCCGCCGCGGCGACCTGAGTTGATGCCGGTCAGGACGACGATGGGGAATTCCAGGCCCTTGGCGGCGTGGATGGTCATCACCCGGACCGCCTCCTCGTCGGACTCGGGAACCGGGGCCTCGGTGACCCGGGCGTGCTCGCTGATCTGGTCCTCCACCCATTCCACGAAGGCCCGCAGCGAGTTCCCACCGGCGGCGGCAAACTGCCATGCCTGCTCAACCATGAACCGGTAACGGTGCCACTGCTCGCGCATGCGGGGGTGGCCGACCGCCACCTCCATCAGCATCCGGTCGCGGACGAAGCGGTCAATGAGCGCCCCGATGGAACCCGACAGCCGGTCGTCGTGGAAGCACCGCAGCACGGCGAGGGCATCCCTGACCGGACCCTCGGGACTGCTGGCCGGATCTGCCAGGTAGTCGAACCTACCGGCGCCATCGTAGTGGACGAACAGGTCGACATCGCTGCAGCCAAAGGCCGGGGAACGGAGGGTGGCAACCGTGGCCACCTGGTTGGCGGGATTGTCTATGGCCCGGAGGCAGTTCAGCAGGTCGCGGATTTCCTGGGTCTCGAAGATGAGCGACGCGCTCTCCAGTCGATATGGGATGTCATGGGTCTCCATGCCCCGCTCCAGGGTGGCCAGTGCCGTCCGCCGGGGCATCAGGATGCAGATGTCGGAGAAACGGGCGGCGCGGTAGGTTTCCTGACCGCTGCTGCGGGTGGCTTCCTCGTCCAGCACCTGCCATTGCTGGGCGACGATCTGGTTCAGGAGGGCGGCGATGTCCGTGGCTTCCTGCTGCCGGACCGGGCCGATGCGGGTGTCGGAGGCCTCGTTTGACAGCGCCCAGACCTGGGGCTGGAAGGGGCTGCCGGTGTTGCCCTGCCAGCGGGGGTACATCTCCTCGTAGTCGGCCTGCCTGAAGTCCCCCCCCCGGCTTTTCCTTTATCATTGGCCATCCAGTTCGCGAACACGTGGTTGACCCAGGTGACGAGCTTATCCTGGGAGCGGAAATTCTGCACGAGGCTGACCCTGGAGCCGCCCCCCTGTTCCATCTGCTGCTGCAGCCGGATCATCTGGGCGACGTCGGCCCGGCGGAAGCGGTAGATAGACTGCTTGGGATCGCCGACCACGAACAGCTTGCCCTGCTCGGGCGTCACGTCCTGCCAGGAGGTGGGGCGGGACTGGCCGTCGCCGGTGGCCGCTGTCGCTTCAGCCAAGAACATGGCGATCTCGGTCTGGATGGGGTCGGTATCCTGGGCCTCGTCAATCAAAAGGTGGGAGAACCGGCGTCGGAAGTGGTCGCGCACCCCGGGATCGCCCCGCAGCAGATTGCGGGCCCAGACCAGCAGGTCGTGAAATTCGGCGCGACCCTCGGCCCGGCGTTGTTCGGCGTATTCGAGGGCAAAGACCCGCAGTGATTCAAGGATGGGCAGCAGCGCGGCGCGGCGGGCCAGTTCGAGTTCCTCCCTGGCGGCATCGTCCAGTTCTTGGAGCATTTCCTTCAGCCTGGTGCAGGCGTTGTCTCCGGTGAGAGGGTCGGTGTCCCAGTTGTTGCGGTTTCCACGGCTGCATCTGATGGGCAGGACGCGGGTCAGCAGGCGATAGGCGTCCGTCGACCCCGAGGGAGCGACGGCCAGGCGACGCAGGGCGGGCATCCGGGCCTGGACGTGGTCGTAGAGGGGATCTCCAGTGCCACGGTGGGAATATTCGCACAGCCTTGCCAGGTCGGACGTTTCGTCGACCAGCGCCTGGGCCGCCAGTGGCGGGGGGGGAATGGCCACGCCGAACTGGGCATCGGCGAGATCGGTGTAGTTGCGGTGGAACTCCCGGGCGGTGTCCTTCAGCTGGTCCAGCCGCAGCCCCAGGGTCAGCCCGATGGCAAGAGGAGCTGAGAGCTCAGAACCCTCGTCGAGGGCGGTGTCCAGCCAGGCGTTCCATGCCTCGTTGAACCGGATGCCGGCGGCGATTTCGTCGCTGGTCTCGAAGGCGGGAGGAAGCCCGGCCTCCAGCGGGCGCTCGTGGAGCAACTGGGCGGCAAAGGCATGGAGCGTCCGAATGGCGGCCTGGTCCAGGTCGGCGGCGCCCTGCCGGCAGCGTCGACGTTCTTCCTCGCCCCGGGAGTCGTTCTCCCCGGCCAGCTCCAGCTGCTGGCGAATGCGGTCGCGGAGCTCGGCGGCAGCGGACTCGGTGAAGGTGATGGCAGCCAGGCGGTCGAGGCTGGTGCGGCCCGTCGCCACCAGGTTGACGACGCGGTCGACGAGGCTGGTGGTCTTGCCGGTACCCGCGCTGGCCTCGACGAAGAGAGTCTCGTCCAGGTTTTCGCGGATGGTGGATCGGGCCTGCTCATCGGCGGCCCGGAATGCGGGCGCGCCAGCCGGTGCGGGCTTTGCAAATGCCATCAGGCCTCCTCCTCTTCTTCACTTGGTGCGGAGAGCGAGACGTAGCCAGCCAACGAGGGGTCAGACTTCTTGCGCTCCCACATCTCCTCGCGGCGCGCCGGGCACAGGGTGTTGAAATCGCAGAATTGGCAGTTTGCCGGGCCCCGCTGGCCCGACTGCCCGGGGTTGGCGGGGAACAAGCCGCTGCGGATGCCGTCGACGATGGTGTTGACGCCCTGCTGGAACCGTTCCCTGACCTCGCCGTGAGTGATGTCGAAGTGGTCGGCAGGAGCAAACTGGAAGCCGCCGCGGGTGGTGGCGAACCAGTAGGCAGCGCGGACGCTGGAGGCGCCGGGCACGATCTGCTGCGCCGCGAGGGAGTACACGCCGAGCTGGAGGCGCTTGCCGCCGTCGATGACGTCGTCCTTCAGGCCAGAGTAGGGGGAGGAGCTGCCTGTCTTGTAGTCCAGCACCAGGACGGACTGGCCGTCGGAGCTGATGTCGAGGCGGTCGATCTTGCCCCGGAAGCGCAACTGCGAGTCGGGGTCCACGACCTCGATGCTACCTGTTCCGCCTCCGAATTCGACCTCCACCTGTACCTGGCCGGTGCCCTGGGCGTGCCTGAGCTTCCCGTCCTCCTCGAGGAACGATTCGAGGTCATCGCGCATGTCCTGCCTGGCCATCTGCCAGAGGAGATGCTTGCCGGTGACGCCCCGTTCTTCGGCGCTGTGGAAGGCTGCTTCGGCGATGGCGAAGAGCCGGTCCCGCGCGGCGGCGTCCCAGGCATTTCCCGGGGTGGGGAGCTGATCGGCCTGGACTTCGGACTCGATGAACCGCTCGAGGATCCGGTGCACCAGATCGCCCCGGTCGAGGGCGCTGATGGTCGTAATCTCCTCGGGGGTTTCGAGGGCGCTCAGCCGGAGAGCGTGGCCGAGGAAGTAGCTGAAGGGACACCGGCCCCAGCTCTCCAGCCTCGTCGGCGAAACGGGAGACTGGGCCAGACCTGCCTGGAATATGCCCGCGCCTGCCATGGCCGACAGATTGCCATCGAACTCGGTGAACCGTCGCAGGTTGCGGCTGAGGCTGGCGGTTATGGCTTTCAACGGGGTGCCGGTCTGCAACAGGGGGTGGCGGCTCACCCTCCCGCCGCTCCGCTTCCAATGCAGCAGGCGGCGAAGCATGTAGTCATGCCGGTCGGCCAGCGCGGTGTCGAGTGGAGCGGCGAGCGCCTGCTCTGCCGAGTCGGTGGTGGTCATCCAGGGACGGTCTCTCAGCCGGGGCAGATCACCGGTGTGCACAGGGTTGCCCTCGAGAGCCGCGGCCTGCTCGAGGAACCAGCGGGAGGGGTAGGCCTGCCGCTGCGAACCGCCGTCGGCCACCGGGTACGAAAGCGTCCTGCGGGGAGCGGAGGCCAGCGCCGACAGGAAGTCGCAGCGCTCGGAGGCCACGCGCTGGGCTGCCCGGGAGCGGCCGCCGGCCAATTGCCAGCCGGTCTCTGGGATCAAGGGGTCGGGCCTGATGGCCGGGGGCACCGCGCCTTCAATCATTCCCACCATCCAGACGGCGTCGAAGCTCATACCGGCTGCGGTTGCGAAGGAGGAGACGAACACGCCGCCACCCGTGGGGCCGAGCTGTCCCATGGGCGCGCGCAGGCCCTCCTCGATGGTCTGGCGGAACACGTCCAGGGCCGTGGACGGGCTGATGCTGTCGGCGGCTTTCAGCCCCTCCAGCAGTTCCACGACCCGCTCGAAGGTGGTGTCGGCGTCGTTGCGGGCCTCGCGGGAAAGGTAGGTTGTGAGGAGCCCCTGGGCCCAGTCGCTGAAAGCGCTCCACGAACTGCCGTTGTGGGGCGGCTGGAGGTCGGCGGACAGCGTTTCGACGAAGCTCGCGGCGTTGCGGGCGGCAGTAGCCTCGTACTGCATTCGCTCGGCGCGGGCCTCGGAGATCTCATCTTTTTCCAGCCTGTCTTTAGCCGTGTCGTCGAGGTCGTTGGCGAAACGGGTCAGGCGGTCGTTCCACTGCTCGAGGCCGCTGACCACTCCTGCCCTTCGTGTCAGCGAGTCCCAGTGGCTTGGGTTGAAACCGGGCGCCCTGCCCGTGGGAGGCCGTACCGGGCAGCCCGTGAGCCACGCCATCACGTCGGCTCGCCGGAACTCGCGGCCGGCAAGGTCCAGCAGCCCCAGTAGCGTTCGGCCCACGCCGCTGTCAGCCAGTGATTCCCTGCTGGGCCCGGCCATGGGGATGCCAGCCAGGGCCAGCTCGTCGGCTATCAGGGTAGAGTAGGGATTCTCCGCCCGGTAGAGGATGGCCGTACGGTGGAAGGGCGTCCTGTTTTCCTGTGCCTCGCCGATGATCTGCCGGATGACCCAGCGGAGCTCCTCGTGGGCGTTGGGAGCGATGTGGAGGGCGGTGTCCCCGGCGTGGTCGGTCGACGGATCTTCGGTACGGTTGGCATTCTGCGGGGCGGCGAAGGCTGCTTTCAGGGTTTGGGCCAGGGCCAGTGTTGGGCCGTCCGCTTCGCTGTCGCCGGTGGTGCCCAGCAGAACGGCGCAGCGGCCCTGTCGGGCCAGGCCCTGCATGAGATCGCCCTGGGCGGGGCTGACGTCGCGCGGCAGGTAGAAAACGATGGTGCCAAGGTTGTCGAGGCCCGGTGTGTCGTCGCGGCGTACAGCGTCAGCGGCGGCTTCGGCCAGGTCTTCCGTGTCGTACCAATCGCCGATGGTGGTTTGCCGGAAGGTGCGGTAGAGGCGCACGATTTCTGAGCGTACGCCGTCCTGCGCCTCCAGGGCATCCAACACCTCCGCGGGGGCCTTGCGGAGCTCGCGGAACGTCGCGCGCACGCTGGCCTGGGTTGAGGGATGCCCGCTCACTGGAGCCAGCGCACCTGTCGCGCCCGACAGCGCAGTCCGCATTGAGACGCCCTCCAGCGTGCCCGTCAGAGGCAGCCGGCCCGCAGCGGCGAGAGCAGCCGCTCCGAGGAGCTCGGACAGGGCATTCAGCACGATGAAGCGCACGTTGGCGAAGCCGTTTAGACCCAGTTCGTGTCGCAGACTGAGGTTGGCGTACCTGTTGGGTCCGACGACGGTTACCGGGGCCAGCACGTCGTCCCCCTTGGCCCGGCGGATGAGGTCCCAGAGAGTTTCCCTGAGGCGGGGAGACTGGCGGTCGACTATCAGGCGGCCAACGGGTGAGTTGTCGTGTTGCATTTTCACAACATACCACACTTGCCGGACGCTTTTGGATAGGCAGTCGTGTCAGAAATAAAGGCCGCATGCTTTTCAGCGCGCGGCCCATGGGAAATCCTAATAAGCAGGTTTTGGTCTAGCCGTTTTTGATCCACTCGGCGCAGCGCTCGCCGATCATGATGGTGGTGCAGTTGGTGTTGGCGCGGATAACGTTGGGCATCACCGAGGCGTCCGCGACCTTGATGTTCTCGAGGCCGTGGATGCTGAGGTGCTGGTCCACGACGGCCATGGGGTCGCTGGCGGGGCCCATCTTGCAGGTGCCGGAGGCGTGGGTGGTGTTGAACACCGTGCGACGCATGTAGTCGTCCAGCGCCTCGTCGGAGGCCAGGTCCTCGGGCGAGGGGTGAGTCACCTTGTCGACAATGGGACCGAACGCATCGTTCTCCAGCAGCTGAAGGCTGATGTGGACAGCCTCGCGCAGGCGCTCCACGTCGCGGGGTTCTTCGAGGTAGTGGTAATTGAGCGAGGGCTGCACATGCGGGTCGTTTGCAGAGAGCCGCACCTCGCCGGCCCCGTCGGCCAGCTCCAGGATGCACTGGATGCGGACTCCGCCCGGCTCGAAGGGGTCGGCGCCGCCGATGGGGGTGGAAAAGGACGACGCGGTGATCTGCATGTCGTTGCGGTCGGGAGAGCCGGTGGCGGTGTAGCGCAGGGCGGTCTGGGTGCGCGGAGCCAGTGGGTCCTGCTCGTGGTCGTCCCGGACCTCGCAGATCAAGGCGACGATGGGATGGTCGCGCAGGTTCTGGCCGACGCCTGGCAGCTCGTGCACCACAGGGATGCCCATCTCGCGCAGGTGGTCGGCTGGGCCGACGCCCGACAGCATCAGAATCTGAGGGGAGGCCATGGCCCCGGCGCTGAGGACGATCTGGTCGGCCTCGACCTGATAGACCTCGCCGCCGCTCTCAACCTCGACGCCGACACCCTTCTTGCCCTCGAACAGGATGCGGCGCACGACCACGCCGGAACGGACGGTCACGTTCAGTTTATGGCGAACGGCGCTGAGGAAGGTGAGGGCGGTGCTCATCCGGACTCCCTCGGGATTGTTCATGGGGATGGGGCCAACGCCGCCGGAGTCGGGGGCGTTCATGTCGTAGTCCTCGGGGTAGCCAGCGTCCCTGGACGCCTGCACGAATGCCTGCTGGAAGGGCAGCCAGTCTTCTTTCTTGAAGCGGCGGACCGGAATCGGCCCCTCGTTTCCGTGAAAGTCGTCGGTGATGTCCATGTCCGTCTCCATCTTGCGGAGAAACGGCAGGCAGTCGATGTACTTCCACTCGTCATTGCCCTCGGCGGCCCATCCGTCGTAGTCTTCGGGGACGCCGCGCAGCAGCACCTGGCCGTTGATAGCGCTGGTACCGCCGACGACCTTGCCGCGGGGAGCGGGCAGCATCTCGGTCTGCTGGGCTGAACCCTGGGCCCACCAGGTCCAGTTGTGTGGCGCGCCCTGCGCCGAGGCGTCGGGCTTGTAGCCGTATTTTAGGTCTTCGGGATAATACTGATAGTCCGGATAGTCAGGCCCGGCTTCCAGCAGCAGCACCGAGCGGTCGGAGTCCTCGGCCAGGCGGGATGCGACCACGCAACCGCCGGAACCGGCCCCGATAACGATGACGTCGTACTTCATTGCTACTTGCCCTCCTTGATGAAGTCCGAGATTCTCTCGGCAATCATGATGGTGCTCACGTTGGTGTTGGCCCGGGGAGTATCGGGCATTACGGAGGCGTCGGCCACGTTCAGGCCCTCGAGCCCGTGCACCCGGCCGTATTGGTCTACCACTGCCATGGAGTCAGATGCCGGCCCCATCTTGCAGGTCCCGACAAGGTGCTGGGACGTGCGTACATTCCGGTGCAGCCAGGCATCGAGGAGGTCGTCTGAGGCAATTTCCTCGTCGCTGGGGTAGAGGCGTTCCTTCAGGATGGCTTTGTATGCGTCGCTTTCAGTCAGCCGGGCGATCAGTCGGACGCCGTCGCGCAGCCGCTCCGTATCGCGCTCGTCTTCGAGGAAATGGTATTCCAGCATGGGCTGGTCGTGGGGGTCCGATGAGGTCAGTGTGACCTGTCCATGGCCCTTGGCCAGGTTCAGGATGCACGACATGCGGAAGTCCTCGCCCGGGCCCGTAAGGTCTCCCATGGGCGTGGAGAATGTGGTAGGGAAGACCACCATGTCGTTGCGCAGGTCGGACCCTGTCGCGGTGTAGCGCAGGCCAAGCTGGCTGCGGGAGGCCTCGAAGTTCATCTCGAAGCCGTCCTGGGCGCTGAAGGCGATCCCTACCTGGGGATGATCGCGGTAGTTCTGGCCGACACCGGGCAGGTCGTGGACGACCGGGACGCCCACGCTCTCGAGGTGTGCCCGCGGCCCGACCCCGGAGTGCATCAGGATGTGGGGAGATGCTATCGACCCTGCGGACAGGACGATGCGCTCTCCCTCAACGATGAAAGTCTCGCCGCCGCTCTCCACCTCGACGCCCACGGCCTTGTTTCCCTCGATGAGCACCCTGGTAGTCAGGGCGTTGGGGCGGATGGTGAGGTTGAGCCGGTGCCGGATGGGGTTGATGTATGAAAGCGCCGTGCTCAGCCGGACGCCGTCGACGTTGTTCATGGGCAGGGGAGCCACGCCGGTGGACTCGGGGTTGTTCATGTCCTCGCCAGCACGGAACCCCTCGGAGACGCAGGCGCCGTGGAAGGCGTGCATCAGCGGCTCCCAGGCCTCCTCCTTATGGCGCCGAACCCGCATTGGGCCGTCATTGCCGTGGAAGTCGTCGCGGATGTCGAGGTCGGTCTCCATCCTGCGGAAGGTGGGGAGCAGCTTGATGTACTCCCACTCGTCGTTGCCCGCTGCGGCCCAGGAGTCGTAGTCCTCGGGCAGCCCGCGGAGGAACACCTGGCCGTTGATGGCGCTGGTGCCGCCGACCACCTTGCCACGCGGTGCGTACATGTCGTTGGGGCGGTCCGGTGTGGGCTTGCCCACGAAGGACCAGTTGTGCTCGGAGCCGTGGAGGGAGGCCAACTCGGACTGGTAGCCGTTCTTGAGGGATTCAGGATAGGTCTCGATGTCGGGATAGTCGGGTCCTGCTTCCAGCAGCAGCACCGACCGCTCAGGGTCTTCCGACAACCGCGCCGCCATAGCGCACCCGGCTGACCCCGCCCCGACCACAATCACGTCATACTTCATACTAGCAACCTCCACCTGAGAATAGGTTCGAACAACATTCAGGCCGCTAGGATAAGTCAACGGGGTGGGCTGTTCAACCGCGCGTGCGCCGCCGCGCTCGATTTGTCCTAAGGGAATGAGGCAGCCCTCGACATCACATCAGTCGAGGGCCTGTTAACGAGACAGGTTGTCTGGGGGCACCCGGCTTAAATCCCCAGAAGGCGTTCGAGGTTGCCGTGGAGGATGGCCTCTTTTTCTTCCATCGTCAGACTCTCCATGGCCAATATCCACGAGACCGGCCAGTCGGTAGCCATGTCGAAGGGCCAGTCGGTGCCGAACACCACCCGATCGATGCCGACGCTGTCAATGAGGTAACGCAGGGCTTCCTCGCTGAAGGTCACACTGTCGTAGTAGAACTTGTCCAAGTAATTGCTGGGCGGCTGGCTGATGTTGACCCGGGCCTCGCGGCGCACCTGCCAGCCCCGGTCCATACGTCCGATGCCGTAACAGGTGTAGCCGCCCCCGTGGCACAGGCATATGCGTAGGTCGGGGCAGGCGTCCATCACGCCGCCGTAGACGAAGGAGGCGAAGGTGACGGCCCGGTCGGCCAGGTTGCCGATGGTGTTGGGCAGGTGGTAGCGGCTGTTGCGCGGGGTGACTATGGTGTCGCCGCCCTGGTGTATCAGGAACACGGCGCCCGAGGCCTCGGCCGATTTCCAGAGGGGCATGAACTCGGGCTCGTCGAAGGTCTTGCCGTTGACGTGGTCGCCGATCATGGCGCCCTTCAGCCCGATGTTCATGGCGTGTTCCAGTTCGGTGACGGCGGCGGTCACGTCCTGCATGGGAAGGGTGGCGAAACCGGAGAACCGGTCGGGATGGTCCTTGACCAGCTGGGACACGTAGTCGTTGCATTCACGGGCCATTGCGGTGGTTGTCGCTGCGTCCTTTTCGTAGTTGTAAAAGGAGGCGTTGGTTGACAGGACATGCACGTCGACGCCCAGCGAATTCATGTCGGCGATGCGCTCTTCGGGTGTCCAGGTGGTGCGGGGGTTGTAGAGCATGTTCGGCGCATCGGCCGGTGTCATGCCGTGCCAAGTGCCGCCATCACGAAAAGCCTTGATGTATCCCTCGGGCGAAATGTGGGCGTGGATGTCGATGGTTCTCATTTGTTCCCCTTGCTTAACCCTGCACCGGCAATACTCATCTCTCACGTACCGAGATAGTTGCAGTGAGGCGGCGATTCCTGTGCATGATTTAGTGCTGGTGGTGTCCGGTGTCCTCGGGCGATTTGGCCAGCAGTTCAATGCGCTCGAGCCACTTGACGCTCCAGCGTCCGGCCTCCCCCGGCACGACCAAGCGGCAGGGGCCTCCGTGCTCGATGGTTAGTGGAGCACCGTTATGCCGCAGCGCTACCATTATTCCGGCGTCGCTGGCTTCCGACACCGGAATACCGACAGTGTAGCCGCCGGAAGTGAATCCGACGTACTCCGCCTCCGGCAACGGGTTGGCGTCGTGCAGCAGGTCGGCGAGGGGAACGCCCTCCCACCGCTGGTCGGGGGCAACCCACCCGCTCACGCAGCGGAAGTCGTCGACTACTTCACCCTGGGCCAGGCGGGACAGCCCTGCGGCGTCAAGCTCCCGTGGGTTGGCCACCAGTCCGCCGATGGCGAGTCCGGTCCAAATAATGTCCGGAGCCTGTGCGCCGCAGACTGGCAGAACGTTCAGCGCCTCCCTATTCTCGTCGCTCACAGTTCCTCCGTACTAACTTCCCATTAGGGTTTTCTGTCGTTACCGGACCTTATCCGGACGACTTTCAATTGCTGCATATTATCGTGGGCCAGTGCAACTGTCCACAATTCGAGGAGGGCCGGTTATCGCTTGTCTGAGGCCAATTGAGACAAGGAGTTTCGGCGGTAACTGGGGTAATGTGCCCTTAATAGTGGCTTCAAGCGTTATAATTAGCGTGGCTGTTGAACTCAATATTTGTTGGTACGGTTCGTCGGGCCGTCAATCGGGGGGAACCATGATCTTTGGAGCGATTACCAACTCGTGGCGTCTCCACCTGGAGGATCAGGCACTGATCGACCTGGTGGGACAAGCCGAGTCCATGGGAGCCCGGCACATCGAGTTGCGCCAGACCTGCCTGGGGAGTTGCGAGTCCGGCGAGGGAGATGGATGGCGTCCGTCGCTGGATGGGCTGCAAGAGGTGATTAAAGCTCATCCCGCGCTTACCTATGACCTCGCCATGGCCTGGCCGTGCCTGACGCGGGAGTCAGACCCGGAAGGTGATGCCTGGCAGGCAGCGCTGGCCGGGGCCAAGCTGGTGGGTGGAGATGCGCCGCAGCTTCGCATCGTTGATCCGTCGGGATTCGACGCCGCGTGGCAATCGCCTGCGGACATTCCCGAGGCGGCATGGGGGCTGGCCGGCTTGGCGACCGAGGCGGCAAGGCAGGGCGTCATCCTGTCGATGGAAAATTCGGGACAGCCGATCGGAAGTATGGCGATGCTGGTTGAGGCCGTACGGGAAAGGATGCCGGCCGGTTATCGGCAGTTCCTGGGTCTCTGCCCGGACCCGACCAACCAGTTGCGGCGGTTCCCTGACTCCGACCCACTGGGAGACCTGGACGCGTTGCCCTTGGATATGCTGAAAATCGTCCATTTCAAGCAGATGCGCGGCGGAGAGGCCCTGCCCACGGTGGATGACGGGGACCTGGATTGCCGTGAGATGCGGGACATCCTGACAGCCAAGGGATACGATGGTCCGGCGATCATGGAGATCCCACCCCACGCTGAAGTTTTCGCGAATCTCGAGACGAGCTTCGGCTACCTGCACTGATTCGCTTCAGGCGCAACCTCAGGCCTACTAATTCCCCTACCCCAGAATCCGAAACGGTGAAGGGGAGTAGCCCGATATGCAAGATCCAGCAATACAGGACGTACTCGGGAATCCGCCCGGGGACACGCGGTGGGACGCGCTGATCGAATGGGCCAGGCTGTTCTACCTGTGGGACCGCTTCCAGGAGGCCGAGCGGGACTACAAGATGGAGATAGCCCACACCCTGTCCAGCGTGCGGGATATGCTGCTGGACGGTTTTCCCAACTGGGACGCGGGACTGAAGGGACCTCGCTCTCCCGGATATCACCTGATCAACTGGCGGGTGTATTCCGCTTTCCGAAATCTGCTCGACAAGGACAAGCCGCTGGTCGGCAGCGTGTTGCGGAGTTTCTGGGAGTCCTCGGGACGCTTGACCTCGGAGGAGAGAATCCGGCAGTTTGAGGAGCGGATTGCCGTGGGTCCGGGCGGGCAACTGGCGGCCGCGTTCCTGATGGCAGACGACCCGGCCAGCAACCCGCCGTTCCGTGCCGAGTACCTGAACAGGGCCTACCAGTTGGTGGGACGGGAAAGGGACGAGGTTGGGGACGACGGCGGGCGCCGGTACCGCCGCATGCTGAACTTCCTCGACGAGTTCATGCGGAGGGCGGAGGCGCGGAATCTGCACATCCGGGACCGGCTGGACGCACAGTCGCTGCTATGGTGCGTGATCCTGTACGGTACCGAGCGTCCACCGGCGAGCGAATGGGCGGAGGGCCTGAGGGTAAGGTACGACTCTTATCTTCACGGCGACACCATACAACCGCCTCCTCCTCCGCCGGAACGGGCACCGGAACCGGGCCTCGCAGCGGTGGCAAAGCCGGAAGAGCCGATTGACCCGTGGTCTCCGGAAAAGCTGGCGGTGCTGGCTGAGGAACTGCTGTGGGAGGAAAGGGACCTGGCCGAGGTCGTTGCTGATCTGCGGGATAAGCGGCAGGTGATCTTCTACGGGCCGCCCGGTACCGGCAAGACCTACGTCGCCCGCAGGATCGCCCAGCACTGCCGGGATGAAGGCGGGGATTTCGCCATCGTACAGTTTCACCCGTCCTATTCTTACGAGGACTTTGTCGAGGGTTTTCGTCCGCGTGTCCACGAGGGGCAGGCGGGCTTCGATCTGGTGGCAGGCCCGCTGCTGAGGATTGCGGCGCAGGCTGCGGCCAATCCTTACGCTCCGCATATCCTGGTCATCGATGAACTCAACCGAGGCAATGTATCCAAGGTCTTCGGAGAGCTTTACTTTCTGCTGGAATATCGCAACGAGGACATACAACTGCAGTACAGCGGGCCCGGTCAGCGCTTCCGCCTGCCGGAAAACCTCTGGCTGATCTGCACTATGAACACCGCCGACCGGTCCATAGCGCTGATGGATGCCGCACTGCGCCGCCGGTTCTATTTTACGCCGTTCTTTTCCAACCAGCCACCCGTGGAAGGGCTGTTGCGAAGGTGGCTCGAACGGCAGAGTCCGGAGATGGCGTGGGTGGCCGACCTGGTAGATGTCGCCAACGAAAAGCTGGGCGACAGGCATCTGGGTGTGGGGCCCAGCTATTTCATGAACGCCGACGTGGAACTGGACGAGGCCCGCGTCCGGCGCATCTGGAGGCGGGCGGTCATCCCATACATCGAGGAACAGTTCTTCGGGAACGAGGACCGGCTGGCAGAATTCGACTTCGACCTGCTGAAATCAGCGCTTCCCCACAGCGTAAATGGAACCGTTGTGGCTGAAATCCCGACTGTGACGGAGACAGCAACGGGGCCGACCGGAAATGGGGCCGCGGGGGTCGTGACCGTCGCCGGGCCTGAAGGCGAAGAGGTCCCCGCCGCAGATGCAAACAGTCCAACTGCGTGAGGGCGAGCCGACCCGTATAGACGTGCCGCTGGATGGCGGACAGCTGCAGGCTCTGCGCCGGGCCCACGTGGATGTTCGCCCCGCAACTGTTCCGGGGGCGATTCCCGGAACAGCATGGGAGTTGCGTCCGGCGTCGCACATCGGGGTCTTCCGATGCGGAGACTTCAACGTCGTTATCCGGCCAAGGATTCCCATCGACCGGGTCATGTTCTTGGTTGGCTACTCCCTGGGTCCCGGAGACTGGGCCTCCACTACCTTCCCCCTTTCTCCCGACGAGGACATCTTGGAAGCGATTGTCCCAGCATTCGTTCGTCTGACGCAGGAGGCGATCCGGCGGGGGTTGCTACAGGGGTATCGCACTGAGGAGGAGGCCCTGGGCATGGTTCGCGGTCGTGTCCGGATTGCAGATCAGGTGAAGAGGCGCTTTGGCATGCCGCTGCCGGTGGAGACGTCCTACGACGATTTTACCGAAGACATCGAGGAGAACCGGCTGCTCAAGACCACTATCGGTCACCTGTGGCGGATGCCGATCCGGTCGCCCGATGCCCGTATGGAACTGGGTGCGCTTCGGCCAGCCTTCTCGTCCGTTTCGCTGGGATCATACCGCCGGGGGATGGTCCCGGAGGTGCAGTACACGCGACTGAACGAACGCTACCGCCCGGCGGTGGAGCTGGCCCGTCTGATCATCGGCAGTTCGCTGGTCGAGTTTATGCCCGGAGAAACTGTGGGCGCTACTTTTCTCGTCGACTTGGACCGAGTCTTTGAGGCATTCGTTCGTGCCGCCCTTCGCCATGCCCTGAGGCTCTCAGAGTCGGAATGGCCCAGCGGCCAGTCGGCGGGCCGTTCCATGCACCTCGAGGAGGAAGGCCAGTTGAGATTGAATCCCGTCCTGTCGTGGTGGAAGGGGCGCCGCTGCCTGTTCGTGGGAGAGGCCAGGTACGGTCGGCCGGAACCCGGCACCGGTCGAACCGGCGGGCGCCAGGACGACATCTACCGGATGCTGGCCTATTGCACTGCCGCGGACCTGCCCTCGGGCCTGCTGGTCTACGCGGACGGAAAGGCGGAGTCGGCGGTGCATCGCATCCGAAACACCGGGAAGAGCATTGAGGTCGTATCGCTGGACCTCAGCGTATCGCCCAGAGAAATGCTCGAGCAGGTGGAGTCGCTGGCCGAGCGAGTCCGTGCCCACCGGGATGGCGCGATGGCGGTTGTTTGACCGTGCAGTTCTTGGGTGAGGACGATTACTTGACGCTCTCTTATTTCACTTCGACGTGTTTTATTTCACGTTTTTATTACACCCGGTAGTACCCGGTAGTTTTTATTACACCCGGTAGCGGTTTAGCAGGTCCATGTTCAGTTCGTAGCCTATGCCAGGGCGATCGGGGACGGTGACGTATCCGTCGGTGTCCGGCCTGAGCTTGGGCTCGAACATTTCGTCCCGCAGCGGGTCGACGGCGGACGGGTAGTACTCGAGGAACTCGCCGTGGGCCACTCCCGCGGCCAGCGGCAGCTGCAACTCCTGGCAGCCGTGGGGCGCGATTGTAACGCCGCGTTCCGCTGCAAGCTCGGCTATGTCCAGAGCGACGTCGTAGCCAGGGACGATGGTGGCGTCCACGTTCAGGATGGATGCTCCCTGGTGGTCCAGCAAGGTGCGGAAGTGGGCTAGATGGTAGCCGTTCTCGCCGGTGGCGATCTTCACGCTGGTAATCTCCGCCAACCGCCGGTGTCCCTCGTAGTCGTGGATCGGCAGCGGCTCCTCGAACCAGTAGACATCGTGCTCCGGCAGCAGGCGGGCGAACTCCATGGCCGTCGGCAGGTCGAGGGCGCAGTTGGCGTCCACCAGCAGCGACGCGCTGTCGCCGATGGCCTCGCGGGCCGCAGCCACCCGCTCCATGTCCCCAGCCACACCGACGTTGGGGTCGCCGATCTTGATCTTGACCGCCCCGGCGTGCAGTTCCTCGACGTTGAAGCGCACCTCATCCTTGAGTTCCTCCAGGCCCTTACCCTCCGCGTAGTAGCCGCCGGCAATGTAGGTGCGGATGCGATCTTGAGCGCCCCCCAGCAGCTTGTGGACGGATTGGCCCAGCGCCTTGCCCTTGATGTCCCAACAGGCGATGTTGATGGCCGCCAGCACCTGCGTGTTCAGGCCGGCGGGGCCAAGGATCTTGATCAGCTTCTCGCCAAGGTCTACGGCTATGCCCCGCGTGTCCATGGGGTCGCGGCCAATCAGCAATGGGCGAAAGTAGTCGACATAAAGCGGAAACAGCTCCAACGGACGCTCCGCGGCAGTGCCGCCGTTCCAGCCGTAGCCGGTGATGCCCTCGTCGGTGGTGACGGTGACCTTGTGCAGCCGTCCCGGGCCGTAGAAGTGGCCGCCGTTCCAGATCCCAGGCCTCTCCCACTCGAACACTTCGCTGTTAACGCCGGTGATTTTCATGGGTGTGCTCCTTGCTGGTTACTGTATGCTGTAGCGAGTTTGCGCAATGGGAGAGTGCGGTGGTGGGGAGAGTCCTCTTTTTGACAGGTTGCATTCTATCGTTATTGGCGCTGTTCGTCGCCTGCGGCGGGGATTCAGGGCCGGGCACCGCGCCGCCCGTGCTAACGCCAAACGTCGTGAAGCCCACGCCCACTTCGGCAAGCACCCCCGCGCCAACGGTGGCCGAAGCGCCCCCGACGTCGACGCTCCCGCCGACAGCGACTGAGGTGGCTCCCACACCAGCGCCGACGTCTGCCGCAACGGTGCCGACCCCGACGCCTGCGCGCGAGCCCACTCCTGCACCTGGGCCTACCGCGGAGGAGCGCAGGGCGGCGAATGAGGAAATGGCGTTCGAGTTGATCAGGTCGCTGGCGGATAGCACAAGAGGGTCTACTTTAGCATTTGATGTTGACATGGAACTGGGTGTCAATAGGGACGGGACGGTGGAGATTGTTCCAGTCGGGTTTGACGGCGACTTCCAGGGAGGTGTTCTCCTTGGAGGTCTGTCGACATACAGCAGGGGTGAACTGTCTGTCGGGGTACCGGCAGAGGGGAATTCGACGGACGTCATTTCGGTGCTGGGGCGGGCGTACGTTCCGGATGAAACAACCGGGGTGTGGGAGGAAATCCCGCTTTCAGTCGACCGGACTGTTTTCCCGGACCCCCGTTCGTTTATCTTCAATTTCCGCCAGGGGACCGATCATCTGACGGACGTCCGGGTGATTGGAGAAGAGTACGTTGAAGGCGATTCCACCGTCGTTATCTCCGCCGGTTCGTCGGAAATTGAAATCTTCGGCTCGCCCGGGGACTTCGACATTACCTACTGGTTCGCCAAGGATGATGACCGATTGATCATGGTTGAAATGCGGGGCGAGCTTGTCATTGGTGAGGACAATCTGCTGGCTCGCCACCTCGTCCCTGGATCTGTCGAGATGGAGCTGACGGCCAGATTCGCTGAATACGGAAAGGCGGTCGAGGTGCTTTCGCCGGAATTAATATACGGGACCTTCGGACATAAGGCGCTGTTGCTGGACGACGGACGCGTGCTTGTTAGCGGAGGATTCAATGGAGCGGCCAACAATAACGTTGTCATTCCATTTCCGTCGGCCTATTCGCAGATTTACAGCCCAGATACGGGTCTTTGGAAAGCGGTGGGTGGGCTGCCAACTGAGGAAGGGGATCGGGCCACGGGCCCGCTATTGCAGAATTCTGCAGTTAAATTGTCGGATGGAAGTGTCTTGGTCTTTGGCATCGACTTTGGGGATGACGAGACCAGTTCCGGGGTCGTTTATCAATTAAACCAGGCTCTTGATACCTGGGATTTTGTTGCCGACGGTGGGCTGCCCCGGTTTGAAACCAGTATGCTGGTTTTGCCTGACGGGCGTGTCCTTGTCGCAGGCGGAGTGGACCTCAGCGGCGAAGGATCCTCGAGCATCTATCCGGATGTCTCTCCCCACGTCGAGATATTCGATCCGGCCACCGGTTCCTGGACTATAGGCTCCGACATGCCACAAGCCGGTAGCCGCCCGCTTCACGAATTTGTCCTGCTCCCGGACGGCCGGGTGTTGGCAATCTACGACGATTTTTGGGACAGCGAAGGCCCTATCTTGCAGATCTACGACCCAGCAAAGGATACGTGGGGCGTCACGGGACCGATGCGCTTGGTCAGGGGCACCCCGGTTGCCATAGTTCTTGTGGACGGCAGGGTGCTTCTAACCACCGCCGGCGACCGTCTTTCGGACGGTCGCGCTGCGAGCTACCTTTATGACCCTGAATCCAACACTTGGGAAACAAACGAGGAACGGGATACCCGGATCGTACGCTCCATGAACCGCGCCAGGGAAAACCACGCGCTGACTCTGCTGCCCGATGGCAGGGTTATGGCGTCCGGTGGCGACGATTTCTTTGAGGGTGAGGCGGCGGAGGCCCACCGGAGTACTACGGAGATATTCGATCCTGCCACCGGAGAATGGACGCCAGGTCCCGACCTACAAGAGCTTCGCTCGAACCATACCGCGACCCTGTTGCCTGACGGCAGGATTCTGATTACCGGCGGCATTGGGCTGGTGGTGAAGAAGGACGAGATAGCCCCGACCTTCACCACTGAGTTAATCGAGCCGTAAAGACCCTTTTTAGCACAGGTCCAGCAGCACGTCGTCGTCCCCCGCGTGCAGGTTCACGCGGCGGCCGTCCTTGATGACCGTGTCCAGGTGCTTGCCGCCCTGCAGCACGCGGATGTCCGCCAGCGGGTCGGCGTCGAGGATGAGGAGGTCGGCCAGCTTGCCCGCCTCGACGGTACCCAGCTCGCCCTCGAGGCCCACGACGTAGGCGTTCTCGCGGGTGTTGGCAACGATGGCCTCCATGGACGTGTAGCCGCCGTACTTCACCATCACTTCGGCCTCGTTGGCGTGCAGGGTGCCGTAGGGCATCACCGGCGAGTTGCCGCTGTCGGTGCCCGCGAGCACCTTGATGCCGAAGTTGCGCGCCGTCTCCAGCACTTGCATGGCGTTGTCGGCGTTGCGGCGGATGATGTCCAGCTCCTCGTCGCTGCGGCCCTTCTCCTTGCCGATGGACAGCGCCTCGAACAGGAAGGTCATGGTCGGTATCACCCGCACCCCAGCCTCGGCGACGGCGTACAGCTCGGCCTCGGTGGCGAGGTCGGCGTGCATGATCCAGTCGACGCCCGCCTCGGCTGCGGCCATGGTGGATCCGGCGCCGCGGGAGTGGATGGCGACGCGGGCGTTGCGGCGGTGTGCCTCTTCGACCACGGCGGCGATTTCCTCCTTCGACATGGTCTGGTTGTCGCCCCAGGTGCTATCGGCCAGCTTGATGAAGTCCACGCCGTGCTTGGTCTGGCGGCGCACCTCGGTGATCATGTCGTTGACGTCATTGGCCAGAACGCCCAGCAAATGCTCCGGCGTGCCGACCCACGAGGGCTCGGGGTCGCCGATGCCGCCGTAGGTCACGATGAAACGCCCTGCGGTGAAGATGCGCGGCCCCTCGACCAGCCCGGCGTTGATGGCGTCGCGCAGCCCGACCTCGATGAACCAGGTGCCGCCGGGAATGGAGATGCTGGTGACGCCCGAACGCAGTACCGTCTGGGCGTTGCGGGCGGCGCGGATGGCGTTGAAACCGGGGCTGGCGGTTCCGCGGCCGCTGGGATACTTGACCGACGATACCGCTGGGAAACCGAAGGACAGGTGGCAATGGCCGTCGATTAGGCCCGGCATGATCCACTTGCCCTCGGCGTCGATGGTCTCGACCTTGCCGGTATCTTCCAGGTTCAGGCCGGGCGGCAGCGCGCCTACGCTGGTAATGCGGTTGCCTTCAATGACCACGGCGTCGTTCTGCGACGCCGCGTCTCCGGTCCCGTCGATGAGCGTTCCGTTGCGAATTACCAGGGTCTTACCGTTGGCGCTCATGGCGTCCTCCCTGTCGTTCCTGAATGTATGAATGTCTGGAATCCTACGACTCGAGATATCCTGCTACGCAAGGTGCTAGATGGTAGTATAACGCAGGCGTTCGAGGGCCAAGCGTCCCTCTGCAATTGTCAATGGGGAGAGAAAGATGGCGTTTTACGAAGGATTCGAGCGGCTGCAGATCGACACCAGCGGCGGCGCGACCATCAACCTGGTAAAGGGCGGCGACGGCCCGCCGCTGCTGCTGCTCCACGGCTATCCGCAGTCTCACATGATGTGGCACAAGATCGCCCCCCGGCTGGCCGAGGACTTTACCGTGGTGGTGCCCGACCTGCGGGGTTACGGCGACAGCAGCAAGGTTCACGGCGACCCGGAGCACTTGAACTACTCCAAGCGGGCCATGGCCCAGGACCAGGTCGATGTGATGGCGCACCTGGGCTTCGACAGGTTCAAGCTGGTGGGCCACGACCGGGGCGCCCGGGTGTCGCACCGGCTTACCAAGGACCACCAGGAGCGGGTGGAACGCCTGATGGTGCTGGACATCATCCCCACGCGCAGGATGTTCCAGATCGTCAACAAGGAGATGGCTACCAACACCTACCACTGGTTCTTCTTGATCCAGCCCTACGATTTCCCCGAGCGTGTCATCGGCGCCGACCCCGACTACTTCCTGCGCCGCTCCTTCCGCCGCAATCCCGACGCCGAGGGCGCCTTCCCGGCGGAGGTCGTGGACGAGTACGCCCGTTGCTTCAGCAACCCTGGCACTATCCACGCCACCTGCGAGGACTACCGGGCCGGGGCCAGCATCGACCTGGTGCATGATGATGCCGATTTCGATAACAAGATCACATGCCCGATGTTCGCCCTCTGGAGCTCCACCGGTTACGTGGGCCGGACGCAGGACGTGCTGGCCGTCTGGAACGAGTACGCCACCAACGTGCGCGGCCAATCGCTGCCCTGCGGCCACTACATCCCCGAGGAAATGCCCGACGAGAGCTACGGCATCATCAAGTCCTTCCTTCAGGAGTAGGGGCTAGACGCAGAATACGCAGAAGGCGCGGAGAGTTTAGCTTGCATGAGTCTATACGCTCTTCGCGCCTTCGGTGGTGAGTGAAATGCTGGAGCGGACACCGCCGCGCGGCTGGGCGGTCATCCTGCTGTTTCGCGCCCAGCAGAGCAGCGTCATCCTGGTCTCCTACACCTTCGGCCTGTTCCTGCCGTTCATCCGTGAGGACCTTGGTATTACGGCACTGCAGGCCGGGATCCTGCAGGCGGTCTGGTGGATAACGGCTGCCGGGCTGTCGCTGCCGTTCGGGGCATGGTTCTCCCGCTTCCGGCCTGTGCCATTGGCGCTGGTGTCGCTGGTGCTGGGAGCACCGTTCCTGTTCGTGCAGGCGCTGGCCCCTGGGTTCTGGGTGCTGCTGCTGGCGCGTTTTTGCTTCATCCTGTCCCACACCGTGAACACTCCCGCCCGCGCCCTCCTGCTGCGGCAGTGGTGCGCCCCGCACCAGTACGCCCTCATCCAGTCCCTCGGACTGTCCCAGCACAGCGTGATCCTCGCTCTTGCCGTCAGCCTCAGCCCGCTGCTGATAGAAGGACTGGGAAGCTGGCGCATCGCCTACGCTCTGTTGGGCGGATTTTTTTGCGCGCAGATACTGGCCTGGCTGCTGGTGGCCCGTGAGGAGCAGGCGCCCCCCGAACCCCCGTCTACGGAAGACGACGGCGACGGGCATTCGCCCTGGCTGGCCCTGCGCCGGTTCCCGCAGGGCTGGCTGATTGCCGTGGTGATGCTTTTCCTGTCGTCAACCTGGACCGGAATGGTCACCTTCCTGCCCACGCTCTGGGTGGAGGAGCGCAATGTGGCGCTGACTCTCGGTGGGCCGCTGCTGGGGTTCCTGTACTACGCCCTCATACCGTCGGGATTCCTGGGTGGCTGGCTGCTGACCAAGATGCACAGCCGCAAGGCCCTGCTGGTCGTGCCGGCCCTGCTCAACACGGTTTTCGGAGTGGTAATCACCTTGTCCGAGGCGCCCCCGCTGCTCATGGTGTTCATCACCGGCCTTGGGCTGGTCTGGGTGGCGACGCCAGCGATCCAGGTGCTGCCATTCGAGTTCCCCGGAGTCCTGCCCCGTGAGGTGGCCGTCCTGACCGGCCTAATCCTGACTTTCATGGGCGTCGGGTTCGCGATGGGCCCAATGCTGGTGGGCGTGGTTGCCGAGCTGACCGGATCGATCCAGACCGGTCTCATCGCGCTTTCCCTGCTGACCGGCTTGGGCGTAATCGCAGGGCTGGCCTACCCCGACCGCCCTGGAACGATGCTGGGCAGGAGGACGGAGCGCGGCATTCGACTAGACCAGTAGTCGGATTAAGCCCTAAGTAACCCAAGTTGGTAAGGAACTATTGTCAAAAGCAAATTCCGACATACCGTATGTGCTTCAACTGAAGGAGTGGAAACGTGGTTGTACTTTCACTAGATTTCATTAAGGACATAGCTGCCATAGTATTTATGAGCTCGGGGGCGATGCTGTGCGTGGCGCTGGCCGTCGCCACAATCAAAGTGGTCCCGTCGCTGCGCAACTCCGCAAAGAATTTAGAAAAAGCAACTGGGAGCGCAGCCGAAGCAGGCCCCAACATTGTGGCGACTTCTGAGAACATCAAAGAGCTGACAGCGAACCTCCTTAAAGCAAGTGAAGATGTCGCAGCAGCAACGCCCGTGTTGAGATGGATAGGGCCTGCTGGCAGAGCAGCCGATATTGCTAATACTGGATTGGGCAAGCTGGGAGATTTTGTTCGAGGGCTACTTCCAAAAACGTAGCGTGTGCCTCGGATGCCACCCTCGACTGATGGTTCACGGAGTTAAATAACTGCAGGACAGAATGTAGGGAAAGAACGCCAGAGTTGACCAGTGCCGACCCCTAGACGAACCGCTGCTTGGCCCAGCCCTGCTCGTAGGTGGTGTTGAAGATAGGGGCCGATTTCTTGCTCTTGAACATCCACCTGCCGTCCACCCGCACGTATTCCTCGTCGTCGATCCCTGCCCGCCACATGGCCTGGCCGGTCTCGCCGATGGTGCAGGGCATGAACAGGTACCAGCGGGCGCGGGCGGTGTCGCCGGTTACCTCGATGCTGGGATTCAGCCCATAGTGCAGGGCGAATACGAAGTGGCTGGAGATGCCACGGAAGAACTCGCGGATGGCCTCCCGTCCCTCAAATCGTCCCAGGCCCTGGCTCTCCCACGTAGCGTCCTCGATGAACAGGACCGCGATGCGGTCGGGGTCATAGTTGTCGTCGCAGGCGGCGGCGTACTCTGCCTTCAGGTTTCGGATCTCGTTGGCGTCCTCTAGTGCCTGTACTCTGGACTGGAGCTCGGTAACGACCTCGGCCAGATTGCTTGTTGGGTCAGTTGACATGCTATTCCCTCGCTAGTTTTCGTAACATTGCTGATTATATTGGAACGTAAGCTAAGCCCGGGTCAAATTATCTGATGATATGAGTAAAACTATTTGACATAGTTTCGCTGCTATCGTAGAGTCCGAGACGACTCACCCTGGAATTCGGACTGAATAGGAGAGATGAGCGATGGCATTCGATTTGTTAATCAAGAATGGCCGTGTGGTCGACGGATCAGGGGGGCCAGAGTTTCGGGCAGACGTTGCGGTGAGCAACGGTAAGATTGTCGGGGTGGGCCGGTTCAACGACTCCGCCACCCGCGTCATCGACGCGGGTGGCCGTGTGGTCGCGCCGGGCTTCATTGACCACCACACGCACTTTGATTCCCAATGCATGTGGGATCCCATCGTCAATTCAACTTCCCTCAACGGCAACACCTCCATCATCGTCGGCCAGTGCGGCGCGGTGATTGCCCCCGTCCGCCCCGGAGACGGCGAATGGTACTTGGAAATGTTCGACAAGATGGAAGGAATCCCTCTGAGTGCCCAGCGGGCCGGCGTTGATTTCTCCTGGGAGTCCATCCCGGAGTACCTCGATGCCATCGGCCGACGCCGGGGCATCAACGTTGGCGCATTTGTCGGCCATTCCGGTGTGCGCCGCTACGTGATGGGCCAGGCCGCCCAGGAGCGAGAGGCCACTCCCGAGGAAATCGAAGCCATGAAGGCGGAGGTCCGCAAGGGTATCCGGGCCGGGGCCCTGGGGTTCAGCGTCGGCAACTTCGCCGACCAGGGAGAGGAGATCTTCGGTGTCCGCGTGCCATCCTCCGTGGCTAACGACGAGGAACGCTACGCAGTTGGCAGCGTCCTCGGCGAGCTGGGCACCGGCGTGTTCCAGGTCAGCGGCGGCGCGCCCGGCGGCTACACCACGCCGGCCGGAATCGCCCAGGAACTGTCCCGTCGCACCGGACGCCCCGCTATCTACAACCTGCTGGCCCAGGAACTTAGCAAGCCCGACGAATGGAAAGAGCACCTCCAGATGGTGGAGGATGCCTTCCGGTCCGGCACCAGGGCCTATGCCTCCTGCCTCTCGGCCACCGCCGGCCCTATATTCGACCTCCGCGCCGGGCTGGGTGGCCTCGAGGACGAGGATATGATCAGCCCCACCACCGTCTTCCAGGGTATGACCACGTGGGATTCGGTGATGGCCCTGCCGGTGGAGGAGCGGATCCGCTCCTTCCGCGACCCTGAGATTCGCCGCGCCCTGAGCCTCGAGGGTGTGGAGACTGAGGGCGAGCACCGGTACCGCATGAATCGGGGCACCCGCACCATGAGCTTCAACCGCCGCTGGGACTTGGTGCAGGTCTACATGGCCCACGAAGAGCGCAACCGCCGGTACAGCGGGATGAGTGTCGAGGATGTGGCGCAGGAGCAGGGCAAGGGAATCATGGACGCCTTCCTGGACCTGGTACTGGACGACGACCTCCGCACCAGCTTCCAGGTTATCGACCGGAATAGCGACCCCACCTCCCAGCGGGAGATTCTGGGTTCGCCCTACACCGTCATCGGCACGACCGACGGCGGCGCCCGCCCAGACAAGGGCGACCGTACCACCTATAGCACTTACCTCCTGAGCCACTGGGTGCGAGAGGAGCAGGTGCTGACCCTTGAGGACGCGGTTTACCGGATGACCGGCAAGACGGCGCTGATGCACGATCTCCACGACCGTGGGTTTATCCAGGCGGGCAAGGCGGCCGACATCACCATATTCGACCCCGACACCATCGGCATGAAGCCCCGGGAGCCCATGTACGAGTTCCCCGGCGGCGAGATGCACGTGAAGCAACCCGCCACCGGAATCGACTACGTGATTGTCAACGGTGAGGTGCTTCTGGAGAACGGCGAGCACACCGGGGCGCTGCCCGGACAGGTCCTTCGCGGCCCCTACTACCAGGGGTAAACCGCATATCCCGCGGCGAGGGACTACGGTTCCCTCGGAAACCTATCGCCCCGGCCATTACGGCCGGGGCGTTGTTTTCGATGGGCTGGGCTCCGGGATATCTACTCCGGGTCGCGAAGGTGGGGGAACATGGCCAGCGGCGTGGCAGCCAGCAGACCGGCGTCCACCGGCAGGGTCACACCGGAGACCCAGCGGGCCTCGTCGGAGGCCAGGAACAGTGCGGCGTAGGCGACGTCCCACGGCGTACCCTCGATGCCCAGCGGTCCGGCGCGGCGGCGCAACTCCAGCATCTCCTGCGAGCTGTGGCGCGCCACCATCGGGCTGTGGACGTGGCCAGGCGCGATGCAGTTGACCCGCACATTGTCGCGCCCGTAATGCACGGCCATGGAGTTGCTGAGGCCGAGGATGCCTCCCTTGGACGCGGCATAGGGATGGCTGGGGCGTCCGCCGCCGGCACGAAGGCCCACGATGGATGACAGGTTCACTATCGAGCCGCCGCCCGCCTCGATCATCTGCGGGATGGCGTGCTTGCTGCACAGCATGACGCTCTTCAGATTTACGTCCATCACCGTGTCCCAGAAATCCACGTCAACGTCGGTGACCGAGCCGGGACCGCTGATGCCGACGTTGTTTATCAGCACGTTCACGTTGCCGTAGCGGGACTTGGCGGCCTCGGCCATTTCCTCGCAGTCCTCATTGCTGGTAACGTCGCCGGCAAAGATTGAAGCTTCGCCGCCTTCCTCGCGGATCATGGCCAAGGTGGTCTCTGCGTTTCTTTCCTCTCGATCTACCAATAGTACTTTGGCACCTTGCCGGGCGAACAATATGGATATTGCCTGACCGATTCCGACGAAGTCTCCACTGCCGGTGGCCCCGGCGCCGGTTACGATGGCAACCTTGTCGATCATGCGGTTTCCGCGTTCCGTAGTCATTGCGGTTCCTCACTAATGGAGAGCGGCTGGTCTTACGTCCAGCCGCCATCGCGTATTTCTTTTCCGGGAGATGACAACATAACCGAGGGCGCTGTCCCGGCTGCAGGTTAGTCCAGCGTCCCTTCCTGCAGCAGCCTGACCACTCCGGGAGCCAACTCCCTGGCCCGCTCATCCAGTCCTTCGGCCCCCACGTTGGTGATCGGATGCGGACACACAAGGTAGGGGAAGCCCGGCACACCCATCAGCCGGGTGTATGCCTCGGCTGTGTTCACGAACACGCTGGTGATGATCGTAGCGGTCGGGAAGCCCATCCGCTCCAAGGTAATTCCGTCGTGCAAACTGCCCGACGAGCACCCCCCTCAATCGCCGATCCCGGTGATGATCAGGTCGGCATGGCGGTGCAGCTCCTCGATGATTTCCGGCTTCGGCGGCAGGGACGAGCTGTGCTTCTTGAAGTAGCTGATTTCGGCGAACTCGAACTCGTTGTTCAGGATGTCGCTGATGGCCCGGAGAATGACGTCCGAGTTGGCCTTTGAGTTGTCCAGCAGCGCCAGCCGCTTGCCCCGGATGTCGGCGGGACGGTCGGCCAGCGTGAGCGGGTTGGGGCCAGGGTCGGCGCCGGTGGGGTCCACTAGCTGAATTGTGTGCGCCACTGCCGTTGTCACTTACTCATCTCCTTCCGTTCGTCGCCTTTTCCCCGTTGAACGCCGTTCCCGTTAACAAAGCACAGGGCGAATCAGGCCTGGTGTCCCTCCGCCCGGAAATCCTCCCACGAATCGCGGATGGGAACCGTGATGGCGGGCAGGCCGTGGTAGTTCATCAGCAGCTCGCTGTAGATCCCGCTGTCTCCGCCGCCTTTCAGGATCAGTATGCCCTCCGGCGAGGGTGCGGCGGGCACCCGGATGTCCTCGTCCGACGGTTCGACCGCGCCGTTTACCGCTCCCAGTCGCTTCAACTGCGCCCTGCTGCGCCACGCCTTCTCGTACACGTACTCCTGGATGCTGCGGCGGTCCCAGCCCTGGCGGCCCAGCATCTCGGCGTGCCAGTGACCCACCACCCAGAACCAGGGGGCGTCGTTGAGGTAAATTCCCAGGCCGTGGCTGGCCATGGCGTCGGCCGTGGCGTCCATCAGGCTCTCGGCGGTCACGCCGTAGCGATTGCCCAGCATCTCCGGGTCCTGGATCGTCGCCACCGTCACCGTCGACTGCTTGGCGTCGAAGCCTCGCGACACATGGAACGGCTCCCAGGGACTGTTCTCCTCGTCCTCGCCGATGCACACGCCGTACTTGGTCAGCGAACCCATGCAGCCCCGGTCGAGCACGTTGGGACGCTGCTCGAACACGTTGATCAGGATCAGTCGGATGGCGCGGCCAATGGTGGCGTTGGCCCGGTGGCCGGGACTGAAAAGGTTGCCGCCGCAGTTGAGGCCGATTTCTTGGCGGATCGGCCCGTTGACCAGTATCAGTATCCCCGGCGAGTTGGTGGCGGCCGATGCTTCGTGAATGCAGTTAGGGTCGTGCTGGAACATTGCGTCCATCGCCGCCAGCACCACCGGGAAGTACTCCGGCAGGCAGCCAGCCATCACCGCGTTGGCCGCCGCATGCTCCGCGGTCAGTGCCCGGCGGCGCACCGGCACCTCGCCCAGTACCTGCTCGGCGTCCAGCCCGACGGCCTCGAGCATGGCGTCCACTCGCTCCAGCGTTGGAGGCACCACCGGAAGCCCGTCGGTCCACCCGTGCCGGTAGCATTCCTCGATGGCGTCCAGCGCCTCGTCAACCTCATGCAATCGCGACCGGTGACTATGCAGCATCAAACACCAGCACGGCCTGAAAGTTCCTGTCCTTCATTTCGCGGATTGTAGCACGTAAACATAACGACACCATTACGGCGCGTCTGCCCTAAACAGGCCCCACCCGCTGCGCCGCATCCCGCGCCGCCACCAGGTAAACGGGGTTGGGGTTCAACTCATACTCCCGCAGGCACGCCTCGGTGAATTTGATCGAGTGCGCGCCACCTGCAGCCACTGCCCGGTCGATGAGTTCATCGCGGCCCTCAGACGGAGCCTCCAGTTCAACATTGTCCTGCGCCGGCACGGTCGAGTACCAGGCGTAGACCGCCGCGCAGGCCTGCCAGGCGTACCGCGCCGCCATCCGGGCGTCGTCTTCCGCGAGATAGGGCGCAAGCATCCGCAGCGCGCTGGGGGCCGTCACCGTGTGGACGAAGGCGATCAGGTTCTTGGTGCTGGCCAGGTATATTCCCGCGAAGATCTCGGTTATGCCTGAGATGAAGAGCGAGACATCATCACTGGGGTCCGCCAGGTCGATGACCGGCGCGAACTCCGGGTGCTCCTCCATGCTCTTGATCTGCTCTGTGATCGGCCCCGACCCGTCGAACTCCAGGCCGTGCAGCCGCTCCACCTGCCCCAGCGCGGCCCTGGGCGTATGCCCCGCAGAGGACGCCGACGGTGCCCCCGGCAGGGTGTAGTAGGTGGCCGCCCAGTATCCAAGTCCCTGCGCCAGCTCCGCCTTCCGCTGCGGCGTTTCCCCCGAAGAGAGGCTGCGGGCGGCGTGGGCCGTGCGGATGAGGCCGTGCGTGGCCACCGCCACCACCGCGGGAGCCAGCCGCGGCACCCACAGGCGTACCACGTCCTGCCACGCCGCCTCCGACAATTCATTCTCGAACAGCTGGATCCAGTCCCCCAGCCGCTCCCGTGAACCGAGGTACTCCCGCCACTCGTCTCGGGGAATGGCCAGCGACGGCGCCACCCGCGTCGTCAGCCGGTCCCGGTAGCCCTCCACCCAGGGCTGCACCGCATCATCCCGCCCCATGGCGAACAGGGCCTCCGATGCCATCGGGCCGTGATTGGAGTTTCCGTTCACCAGTTCCGTCCCTGCAAAGCTGAGCAGGTCCAGCATCTCGTCAATGGTGATTGCCATGGGTGCTTCCCTCTAACGCTGGCTGTCTCTGCAGTGCCGCTGCCCGGGAAAGGCATCTACGCCGCGGCGCTCAGACGTGCCGCGATCTCGTCCCCGGCCAGCTTGGCGCTGTGGGCCTCGATGTCGATACCGTACAGCCGGGCGGTATTTTCGCCCATGATCTTGCGCTTGACCTCTGGGGTCAGATCGACGCCAAACTCCTCCCGGATGTCGTCCGGCAGCTGGAAGGACATGAACTTGTCAATGATCCACTTGGGGCTCCAGATGGCGTAGTCGCTGCCGAACAGGATGCGGTCCTCGCCCAGCCAGAACAGCAGGTTGGCCATGATCTCGGCGAAATACCTGGGCCGCGAGTTTACGAAGGCCATAGCCACCGACGTCCCTGCGTACACGTTGTGCTCCTGCGTGGCGATCCAGCAGAAGTCGTCCAGCCGCGGCAGCCCCACGTGCTCGACGATGAAGTTCAGCCCCGGAAAGTCGGTGGCGGCGTAATCGACGTCGTTCACGTCGAAAGCGTCGCGGCTCAGCGGATAGATCGTCGGCCCCTTGTGCACATGCACGTTCTTGATGCCCAGCTCCTGCGCCAGTTCCAGGTAACGGTACGACCACGGGTCGTTCAGCTTCCATCCTTTCGAGTCCCCGCGCCACTCGGCCGTGTACAGCTTCAGTCCCCCGATGGGGTACTCGGCAATCATCTCACGGAACTTGTCCAGCCCCGCTTCCTCTTCCCTGGGGTCGTACGAGCCGCAGAGCACGAATCGGTCGGGGTGCTTCTGCTTGACCACGTTGTTCTTCTGGTGGGTGTTGAATCCCGTCTTGAAGAACTCGTAGAGGTAGGTCGAGTTCAGCACGGCCACGTCGACGTAGCCGTCGATGAACATGTCATTGATCAGGGCTTCCTCGCCGTAGTTGCAGTACTTGTCAAAGTCCCACACGTAGTCGGCGGGCGACAGGGCCGAGTGATAGTCGTAGAAGCACTTGATCCAGGCGTTGCCGTAGTCGTTGCGATGGTTGTCTGGCCCCGCGTCCCAGAAATGCATGTGGCCGTCCACCACGAATATTTTCTCGCCGTTCACTGAGTACATCGTCTTCCTCCTCCTTGCCGCGATTCCGCTGGCTCAGGCATTCATGTCCGGGCCCAGTTCGAGTTTCGGGACTGCAGCATCGCCGAGCACAGGGACCCGCTGGCCTCCATGGCCAGGCGCGTTGTCCTCGCACGCACGTAATACGTCTCCAACTCCTCGGGGGCAATGGCCTCGCCCCGCAGGTCCACCACCAGCGGCGCGTTTGCGGAGCAGTCCAGCCCCAGTTCCCGCCGTCGCTCCAGGTACCGGTCCACCAGCCGCGCTTCCGCCGGCAGGGATTCGGCGTCTCCCACCCGCAGCGCGGCGAGCTCGCCGAACGACAGCCCAGCGCGTTTCAGGGCCTGCAGCAGCCGTTCCTGCCTGCCGAAATACCCCTTACGCAGAAAGATCTGCCTCGTCTCCTCAAGGGTGTCCGGCCCGCCCTCCGGAAAGGCCTCTCCGAAGGTCTTGCCCTCTATCGACCCATCCTCCACCTCGCTGGCCGCGAAGTGCTCGCCCATCCTAACCGCGACCGACTGCACCCCTTCCACGCCGGCCAGCTCCCGGCGCACGTCGGAGGCCATCAGGTAGGAGAAATTGGCGGCGCACCAGAAGGTCGGCAGCCGCAGGCACACCTCCACGTTGCCCGCGTCGTCCCCGCTGACCCGCTCCACGAACCCCAGCGCCAGAACCGACTCGTCGAGCTCCGGGTCCAGCACCCGGTCGAGGCCGGCCAGCACCGCGTCGCAGTCCACGTGCGGCGGCAGGATGATGTCGGTAGTTGGCGTCATGGCGCGGTCAACCCTCCGTAGGTTTCGGGGCGTCGGTCGCGGTAGAACTGCCAGGTGTTGCGTACCTCCGCGATCTCGTCCAGGTCCAGGTCTGCGGCGATCACCTCGTCGCGGTCGCGGGAGCCCTGCACCACGATCTGCCCCTTGGGGTTGCAGAAGTAGCTGCTTCCGTAGAACTCCCCGATCTCCCACGGCTGCTCCACGCCCACCCGGTTGATGGCCCCCAGGAAGTAGCCGTTGGCCGCCGCGTGGGCCGGCTGCTCCAGCCCCCACAGGTACTCCGACAGCCCTGCCACCGTGGCCGACGGGTTGAACACGATCTCGGCGCCACTCAGGCCGAGGGCCCGCGCGCCCTCCGGGAAGTGGCGGTCGTAGCAGATGTAGACCCCCACCTTTCCCCGTGCCGTGTTGAATATCGGATACCCCAGGTTGCCGGGCCGGAAGTAGAACTTCTCCCAGAACCCCGGCGCGACGTGGGGCAGGTGGTTCTTCCGGTATTTGCCAAGATACGAGCCGTCGGAGTCGATGACCGCCGCCGAGTTGTAGAACAGGCCGGTTATCTCCTCCTCAAACACCGGCACGACCATGACCATCCCGTGCTTGCGTGCCAGTTCCTGCATCAGCCGCACCGTAGGGCCGTCGGGCACCGGCTCCGCCAGTTGCCGCCACCGGTCGTTTTGCTCAGCGGGAAAGTAGGGGCTGGTGAACAGCTCCTGCAGGCACAGCACCTCGACGCCCCGGCCGGCCGCCTCATCGATGAGCGCGACATGCTTGTCCAGCAGCATCCGCCGCAGGGACTGTATGTCCTCCGGCGCGTCCCGCCCGACTCCGGCCTGTATCAGCCCCGCCCGCACTGTTCTCGGCATCCCGCGTCTCCCCTACGCCCCCGTGAATTCCTTGATGGCGCCGAAATACTCGTTGATCCCATAGTAGAGGAGGTCGTTGTGCCCGGCGCCGGGAACAGTCAGCAGCCGCTTGTCCTGCGACTGGAAGGCGTGGTGCATCTCGACCGCCTGCTGCACCGGGGCCAGCTCGTCCAGCTCGCCGTGAATCACCAGCGACGGCATGGTGATGGAGCTGACCTTCTCCAGGTACGCTGCCTCCAGTGCTTCGCCCTGTTCTGGCGGCAGCCCGTAGACGAAGTTGCCCAGGATCGGCCGTCCGCTCTCGATGATCACCCCTGCCAGCCGGTCGCCGCAGTTGGCCGCCAGCTCGAACGCCGAGTGCCGCCCCATCGACCTCCCCATCACGAATATCCGGCCAGTGTACCCCGCAGACTCCAGCATCCCGCTCGCGTACTCCAGCACCCTGTGCGAGTCCGTCAGCATACCAGTGAAGGACGGCCAGCCTCCGCTGCGCCCGTAGCCGCGATAATCTGCTACAAAGAAGTTGAGGCCGGTCTGGTTGTAGAAGGGGGCGATCTCGTTGTAGTCGGTGGCCGTCTCACCGTTGCCGTAGAAGAACAGGATGGTCGGCGCCTCGTCCCCCAACGGAAAGAAACGGCAGGACAGCGAGATCTCGTCATCCACCGCAACCGCATGGTCGCTCGCGCCCGGGGGAGTGGTCGACCAGTTCCTCCGCGGATAGAAGGCATTCATGGAAATGCTGACGTCGTCCAGTATCGAGTAGTCCACTGTAGCCATTGCCTTTCCTTCCAGGAGGGATGCTGAATGTGGTCCAGCTTTGAAGAGCGATAGATGGACGAATCCTAGTCGAAGTACCCCGCCAGTATGTGGTCCCGGATCGTCGCCGCCACCAGCTCCGGACGCTGCACCGGAACGTCGTGGATGCTGTCCTCCAGCCATACCGTCTTGCTGTGGGGCAGCAGCCGCTCCGCCGCCGCGATGGACTCCGAACGCGCCAGCGTGCGCTCGTACGCGTCCGGGTTTTCCCGCTGACGGGCTGGCATCATCAGAACCGGGCATGGCACCTTCTCGTACAACTCCCGTGGGTGGTGGTCCCACAGCGCCTCGATAATCCGCAGGTGATTCGCCCGCGACAGCTTGGAGCGCAGCGTCCCGTCGTCCAGCAGTTCGAAGTTAGCCAGGATCACGTCCTCCGCCGGCTTGCCGTGCTGCTCGATCAGCCGCGCCCACTGACCGCCCGACTTCACGCGCTCCATGAACTGCGCCGGCGTAACTCCGCTGAAATCCGGCGGCGCCATCTGCACCAGGGCATCGTCCAGCGTGTCGTACCGTGCCGACGCGTCGATGGTGCCGCCGTCCACGAAAACGATCCCCTGCAGCGATTCCGGCCGGGCCACGGCCAACTCCAGAGCCACGTCGGCGCCCCAGGAATGCCCCACCAGCACCGGCCGGTTGATACCGCGGCCTTCCAGCAGCGCCGCCACGTTTCCGCCTACGGTCGTGAAGTCATAACCGTGCTCCGGCTTGCCACTGTCTCCGTGTCCTCGCTGGTCCACGGCAATCACCGAAAAGTCCCTCGCCAGGATCGGGGCCGTCAGGTCCCAGATCCGGCAGGTTGAGGCCAGCCCATGCAGTAACACCACCGGGCGGCCTTCTCCGCCCCAGTCGCGCACGTGCATGCGCAGGTCGCCGTAGTGGGTCCATTCATCCCGCGGAATAGAGTCCATATTCGAGGCTCCGATAGCTTTGTATGCCACTAACGCGCCAGTGGCCCTAATAGTAGGTTCTGTCAGCGATGCGCGCAACGCCGGAAACTCGGCCGTGTGGGGTGATCGCGTTTCAGTTGGGTAGTGCCGTTGGGTAGTGAAAGGGTAGCATTCCAATTTAGGTGCTTAGCTCCCCGTGGGGGCGCGGTTCAAACCTTCTCTTACCCCCGCCAGATGAAGGTTCCGGAATCGACAACCTATATGGCACCACTCATGAGACAGTTGCTCTTCATTCTCCCTCTCTCTTGAGGGAGAGGATCGGGATGAGGGTGAAATGGCATGTTTCAGCAACTCCGCAATTGTCGGGGAGATGCCCCAACCAGCCCCTTCCCGACGGGAGAGAGCAATCAAAAGTCCCCGACTCAAAACTCCCATCCTCTTGCCATTGATTTAGAACACGTGTACCATAAATAAAAGTCAGCCCACGGGCCCCCTGCTAAAGTGGTCAGTCCAATTCGGAACCGCAACTGAGCCGTAATGATGCTCAATGTCAATTAACGCTAATAAGATAACCTTGTTACGTTTCCCAGGTTTTCCCTTGGGGACAGCCCCGCACAGCCCGCTAACCCGCAAGTGCCGGATCTGTCCGCATTTGACCTTGAAACCAAATCGCACCCACCGCTTTGGCCCCGGGGAAGACGGGACACAACAGGACGGCTTGGCACGTATAGAAAAATTTGCCTCTCGACGCTTGAAACCGGGCCTTTCCGTAGCTGATGGAATGCCGCAAGCGCCAGTGCGTGGGACTGTACGGGAAATAATGAGATTTCTGGGGACGGTTTTGAAATCAGTTTGCCCCATAATCCCAACAAACGTGTCCTTGTATCCAGGTCCCTTGGGTCCTCCCTCTCCCTTGAGGGAGAGGCCTGGAGCCGGCCCCCGCGGAGGCGGGGAGTTAGGGCGTCCCCTCGCCACCGTCAGTCGGATGTGCAGGTATGAACGGAAATGCAAATATGGACGAAAATGAGTGGAAATGAACGGAAATGAGTGGAATAGAAAAATTTCCATCGGGAGGCTTTGCACAATAAATCGAATTTGTGAGGAAATAAAAATAATCCTGCACAAAAAATGGGGCGCAACCAAGACCCTCAGGCGGCCTGAGCCAGAGCCTGGCAACTCCGCATCTCGACGATCTGCCGGACGCTATCCTCGAGGACCAAGGCATCCTCAGCCAGGTTAACTGCCAAGTCCCTCATCCGCACCTCCCGCGCCAAAACACGCAGGTTGTAGCCCACAAACCTCGCCAGAGATTCGTTCGTCTGAGCAACAAAACTCTCTGTGCGAATCTTCTCCAGGAAAATCCTCTTCAGCGTCGAGTTGGCAGACTCCACATTACTGCGCAGGTGATATTCCACCAGGAACTGATCATAGTTCTCCAGGAAGTACCGCAGGTCTGCATCCCACGCGGACCCGTTATCAGAGGGTGGGCGAGTATTCGACTTGAATGGAATCCTGACTTCGACCCCCAACTGCGGCCCCACTTCATGGCTGGACCGGCTGGAGTAACCCAGGTCAGCAACCACAGTATCCACATCGAAGTGCTTGGCAGTTTCAATCACCAAGGGCCGAAAATATGGGTGGTCATGATGATTGCCTGGCGATATGGCAGCACGAGCAATCATGTTCGTCTTGACACCGACCACCAAGTGCCACTTCACCCACTCCTGCCGATCGGACTCCTTCGCCAGACGGTGATCGAGCCACCGGTCGTACCACCTGGTACTACAACCGGTTCCATCTACCGCAAACACATGCTCCACACCCTTCAGGGGAAGAGCAGTTGCCGTGACTAACTCCAGCAACAGGGGAGTGAGCCATTCAGACCGCAAAAAGTTACACACGGTATTGAACTGGGGAATGCGGACAAAGCCCCCATCAACTCCGTTTCCGGATGCGACATTGCGAAGGTATCCAAAATCGACTGACTCCCCCAGTGGCGACTCGAGACGCCGGGACGACAAGCCGGAATACGCCTTCATTACCACAGCGAAAACTACGTGCCCCAAGGGAAACGATGGCCTGCCCCTCCCACGAGGACCCTGGAAGCGATCCTCGAAAAGATTCAGGACATCTGAAAAGCCGCCGAGCAAAGCTTTGACGTCCGTCACTTCTTGATTCTGAGCAGCATTGTAGGCCCGCCAGTTGCGGTCGCATGTCCTCCCAGACAACTGGGGAGCATCACCTCCGTCAACCAGAAGAACCTGCGCATCCTCATCAACGGAATCCCACCTGGCCCCGTAAGTCCTGCCGCGGGCAAGGCCAACGGTCCGTAAGGCCTTGGTAACCTTCCCATCGTCTAAACCAAAGCCAAGGTGGGATGTGCATTTGCCTGAGGCGAGGAATCGTGCTGGGAATTCGGCAGCAGTGCTTCGGCCCGTGACTGCAGTACCGTCCGGCAGCGGCGCCTCACCTCGTCTCTCCGGCTGGCCAGCCCGGCCAGGAAGTTGCCGACCCTTTCCTGCACCGCCGCCCTGCTGCCCAGGCAGAGATTGCCCGTCGCCTCCTCTCTCGCCCAGCCCCAGACCGCCTCATCGGAGTTGAAGTCCGGGCTGTACCCCGGCAGGTTCACCAACCGCAGGTCAAGTCCGGGCGTCCGCAGATATTCCCGCACCGCCTCGCCACGATGGGCCGGCGCGTTGTCCCAGATGACCCGCATCGGCTCTGGATGTTTTTCCCTCAGTTGCTTCAGGAAGGCAACCGAGGTCCCGCTGTTGCTGTTGCCCTCCAGTTCCATCCATTCCACCTCACCCGTCTCCAGGCACACCGCCGAATAGTAGTTGGCCTTCTCCCCATACCGCGGGCTGGTCGAGTCCACCAAAGCAGGCTGGCCCTTCAGCACCCACTTGCCCCGCAGTTCCGCGTCCGCCCGGAAGTGGGCCTCGTCGGCAAAGAATATCCTGGCTTCAGTCCGTTGGGCCTCCTCCCTCAGGACGGCGTACTCCGCCACGAAAGCCTCCCGCTTGGCCTCATCAGCCTTGAGCAACCGCTTCTTGGGCCGCTTGAAGGCAAATCCCAAGCGGTGCATCCAGTTCAGGCAACTGCTGCGGCTCAACTCAATGCCGAGGCGCTCCGAGGCAAACCGCCGCACCACCTTCCAATACCAGTTGGCCATACCGATGCCCGACGAAGCGGGAGGCTGTTGCACCGCCTCTTTCAATTCCTCCTGCTGCGCTTGGTCAAGGGCGGGGGGGAACCACCGGTCTGCTCGAATATCAGGGCTGCAGGCCCTCCCTCGCCGAAGGCCGACGCCCATCGGCCAATAGTGTGTGGGTCCCTTTCCAGAGTCTCCGCCGTGGCCGCTGCCGTCCAGCCCTGGGCCAGCAGCAGCACGGCGTACCACCTCTCCCGCTCCCTGGGCGTCGGCGCCAGGATCATCCGCTGTCGCAAGTCCTTGACTTCCATCCGCCACTGTTCCAGACACCGGTCTATCTCCCTCACGCCCATCACCAACCCCTCGTAACTCCCGAGACCAGCTAACCCAGTTCCTTCACAAATTTACCCTGTGCAACTGCGTATTTCACCTTGGCTTTAGTTTAGGTCTTGCTCATTGACCGCTCCGCTCGTCTGATGCTCCGGCCCATCATACCCTCAATGGCTCACCAACCCTGTTTCTCGGACGGGCTGCTCGGATCGCCAGAGAGAAATTGGGCATGACTACCGCGGCAATGGCGACGACCCTTTAAATGTATTCAGCAGACGAGTCCTGCATCACCGCCGAAAGCCTCCCCAAGTGGAACGCCTACGACTGTAGCCAAAGCCAACTATAGGATGGTTAACTCAAGGGTGATGGGCAGTCGATCCTTGATGTCCTCGATAATCGGTTTGTCGTGGATCATCGACAGACCCATGTCGCCGCGAAGCATGTCACATACCCAGAAGACGTATTGCTGCACCAAGGGCTTGTCGATGCCGAGCCGCGCCTGCAGGGCCTATAGCTGCTCTTGGCTGAATTCAGCGCCCCCATCGGCGCCGATACGCAGGGTCGCCGGGTATCAGGCGCATGAGGGGAAAGACAATGATAGTAACCAGCAGCAACGTGGAAATGAACAGAGCGAGCCTCTTCATCACGTAGGTATTCATTGACCTTTCTCCCTACGGGCCCGGTCCAGGCGGCCTTTGCTTAACCCAGGAGGTAGCCGGGGCAAACTTTCGTCCGCCCCGTCAATCGCGGTTCGTAATTGCCATTCCTCGTACCAGAGGTGTTCCTTGTTGGTATGGTTGACAAATCCAGAAGCGATGTTTTAGTTCTTGATCCTGTAGTCCACGGAGGGAATCAGCATCGCCCATTCCGCGATGACCAAATGGTTGTCCACATCAGCTAGATAGTCGCCTATCTCAAGGAGCAGCTCACGGTGCTTTTCGATGTCGGTCTCGAGCTGCAGCCTGTCATCCAGATTCCGAATTTCCGCAGGCTCCCATCCACTGTAGTTGCGAGCAGCCTTGCTCAGGTAGCTGCCGGCCACCAGCTGGTCCGGATCCATAACCAGGATGCCATTCTCTTGAATACCGAGCTTCCAGTCGTCAGACTCGTTGCGGACGTACCCTGCGGCGGGCTCCTCGGGCCGCACCGTTGGCATTTATGTTTAGGTAGTCAGTCTTCGGCGCCTGCTCTGCCTTGCAGGCATCAATGATGCCGCTGGAATCGTTGACAATGTAATAGTTCATCGCGTCGAAGTAAGGCAGGCCATCTTTGAAATTATCCTCGTTCATCTCCCACTTGTAGACCACGTCCTTATTGAGGCCACCATCTTGAAGGCGCCGGAACCGAGGATATTGTCCTCAAGACGCATATTCTTCTGCGTTGCCGGGTCCGTGCCAACTTGGTACTGCGGACACACTTTCATAATGTCGAGAGCCATGAATGGCCAAGAAGGCAGACAAAGGGAAGCTGAAGTCTACCTGAACCTGGAAATCACTCAGGCGGTCACATCCTTCAAGTATGGCCTTATCTGACCGGATCGAGTACGGGGCACGCCGGTACGGAACATCTAATTGATTCTGAAACCCACGTCCGCAGACTTGTTCTGCACACCGCCGTGCCAGGCGAGCGTTTTCAGGGAGATCGAAGACGTACCGTGTACCACCATCGGTTACGGTCCGGCCGGTGGCGAGGGTGCCCCGGATATCCAGTGGCTCGGGCGTTTCTCCGTTGCAGTGAACAATCCCGTTGGAGAACGCGAGGTGGGAGACGTTGCATGCAACATGCATGTCAATGGTGCCGCCGTACTTGCCCTCCGGAACAGCCTTTGCCTGCGCCGCTTCGAGACCGGATGATAGTACCTCGGGCGTCGGTGTATGTGTGGGCTGGGCCGATCCGCTGGTCATAGCGATAGCAGTCGACGCTCTGGCTGGTTCAGGCGTAGGCGTGTTGGAGTAGCCCACGGGATTAACATGATTGACATGAAGGGAAGGGATAGATACATTTCCCAAGGACGATTATAACGCGTCGTTGAACTAACTTGCCTTATTTGAGGCGGGTGGCGACCTGCGGTTGGGT
The DNA here is from genome assembly GCA_965262865.1 of Dehalococcoidia bacterium. Classification (GTDB taxonomy): domain Bacteria; phylum Chloroflexota; class Dehalococcoidia; order Lucifugimonadales; family UBA3495; genus VXOI01. Next base: position 356,232 of record OZ253565.1, on the reverse strand, counting down.
TAAGCGCCCAAGGAGATAACAAATGGCAGACGTTCCTCTGTTTCCGGTCACTGTGGTGGGCAGTTGGCCCCGCTCAAACGAACTGGTTCGAGCACTTCGCAGCAAAGAAGCGGGCGAAACTACCCTCGCTGACTTCAACGTGGTCGCCGACGGCGAGGTGCTGGAGTGCATCCGCGCCCAAGAAAGGGCGGGTGTGGATATTCTGAGCGATGGCGAGCAGCGCCGAGACAACTTCTATTCATTTGCCGTAGACAAGCTTAACGGCATGCAGCTGATGAAGGTATCTGAACTGCTCGATTACTCGGCGGATCGAGCTCGAATGGAAGAAGTCCTGCGGGCCCTCGACGTTCCCGCATTTGCCATCAAGAGCCCGATCGCCATAGACACCATCAGCAAGCGACAGGGGCTCGCGCTCGACGAACTGGCGTTCCTCAAGGAACACACCGACCGGGCAATCAAGATTCCGATTCCCGGGCCGTATATGCTCACCCGATCCAGCTGGTTTGAGGGTCTTTCTGACAAGGCGTATCCCTCGCCCGATGACCTGGCCAAAGACGTGGTAGCCCTGCTCAGAGAGGAAATCATAGCGCTGCGCGATGCCGGTTGTGACTTCGTCCAACTGGATGAGCCGACACTGTCGCAGGTGGTGTTCGGCGAGGAAACCACTGAGACTTTCATGTGTGCTGCCCTGCCGAATCGCCGCGACCCGACTGACGAACTCGAAATGGCCGTCCGCCTGATGAATGAGACCCTTGACGGCATCACTGGCATAAAGACCGGTGTGCATGTGTGCCGAGGCAACTGGAGCCGCAAGGAGGAAGTGCTGCTCACCGGCAACTATGGCCCGATGCTGCCCTACCTCGTTCAGATGAACATTGACCAGTTGGTGCTGGAGTGCGCAACCCCCCGGGCCGGGGAGATGGAAGTGTTCAAGGAATACAGTAACGAAAAGGAAATTGGCCTCGGTGTCGTAAATCCGAGGACCGACGAAATCGAATCCCCGGCGCAGATCGTTGCGCGGGTCAAGGAACTGCTGCAGTACTTCGAGCCGGACAAGATTTACCTGAACCCCGACTGCGGCTTCGGCACCTTTGCCGAACGAAACGTAAACACCCACGCGGTGGCCATTGAAAAAATGAAAACCATCACCGAAGCGGCGCACCTCCTGCGCGCTGAATACGCCTAGATGCCCGGTTAGTCCGGGCGCCAAGCCAACACATTACAGGAGCGTCCAAATGGCACAGGAACCTGAACGAGACCTCAACGGACTTCCCCGCGAAAAGCTGGCCGAAGTGCTGGAATCTTTCCGCGACCCGGATGTCTTCAACGCGGTAACTGGCCCCTGGAAGTCCAGGGTTGCCTGGCAGGGCGGCATGAAGGCCCGCGCCTACATGCGCAATCACACCGTGGACATGGACGAGCCCGGGGACCTCACTGCGACCGATGTCGCGGCCAGCGCTCACGAACAGTTGCTATCTGCGATCGGAAGCTGCATGACCGTCGGTTTCGTCGTCAACGCCACCAAGCAGGGCGTCCGAATCCACGACCTCGAAGTGGCCGTGGAGGGGTACTTCGACAACATTCGCAAGTGGGCAGGTGTTGAGGACGAGGGCAACCCCGGTTACGGAAGCATCTCCGCAAAATGCTATGTCCGGGCCGACGCCGACGAGGATACGCTTCGTGAGATCTGGAGACTGGCCGTCGAAGGCTCACCGGTAACGCAGTCGGTGATCAACCCCACCAAAGTTTCCACTGACTTCGAAGCGATCGGCTAATGGCCACTTTCGTTTCCGCCGATTGGGTTGAAGAGCACATGGGTCGTCCTGGGTATCTTCTTATCGATCCCCGGTCGGCCATGCGTTATCTGATGGGCCACCTGAGGGGCGCTGTCAGTGTGCCACTGAAAAAGCTGCAAGATCCAGAAAGTCGCTTGCGCTCCGCGGATGATATGGCGGCAGTATTTGGCGCCTCCGGTCTCGGAAACGACGTAACTCCGGTACTGTACGACGGTCAGGACGGGCGCAATGCCGCCATGCACTCGTGGATTCTCGAATACTTGGGGCGTGACGACATCCATGTAATGGACCTGTTGTACGACCGGTGGAAAGAGGAAGGACGCGAAGTGCTTTATCGCCCGGTTGCCACGCAGGCCAAGGGTTTTGCACCCGAGGTTCGTCCATCCATTCGGGCGTCTCTGGACAATGTCGCCGAGAAGGGCGGTTCCAAGCTGCTGGATACCCGCTCACCCGAGGAGTACCTCGGCGAAGTAGAGACAGATCAGCGTCCGGGACACATACCGGGTTCAGTTCACTTGGCATGGAGTGAATTGGCCGGGAACGACGGCCGCCTGCTAATTGAGGCTGAGCGGCTTCAAAGCGCCCTGTCGTCGGTGGGCATCAGCAGGAACGATTCAGTCATAGCCTATTGTCGCAGCGGATTGCGCGCTTCGCTCCCGTACCTGGCTATGAAGCAAGCCGGATACGACGTTCGGCTTTATGACGGCTCCTATGCCGAATGGATGATGAGCGGCAATCCCGTGGAGATCTAATCCACGCCCTTTGCCAGGAAACCAAGAGAGCGCCGACAGTGGTTTGAATCACATCGGCGCTCTTTTTGTTGCGCCGGTACCGGTTACACCCCCGGCAGATCCCAGCCAATCCACCGGCAGAGGGACCTGACCATCACCTTTTCCAGGTCTTCGCTAGTGAGCCAGGGCAACTCCTCTGTGAAAAGGGTAATACACTCTTTCCAAGAACAGGGCATCCTGGTTATGTCGGTGCCCCAGAAGGTCCTGTCCGGGCCGAAGGCATCAAAAATCTGGTGCAGGTAATCGTGGATGTTACTGTAGGGGTAAAGTGCGCTGGAGTAGCTGGGAGCGCCGGATGCTTTGCAGGCCACGTTGGGGTACTTGGCCAGGTCCAGCAAGTCCGAAAGAGTTTCGAAGGCTGCTTCGTCAGTAACTCGTTGTCCCCTCCCCATGTGGTCCACGATCAACTTCAATCCCGGATACCTCCCGGCCACCTCTCCCACCACCGGCAGGAAGTTCGCGCAGGCAAGGCCGACGGGCAGACCGGCCCGCTCAGCGGCAGTCCAGAGCCAGTCCATGGTGCCGTCGGTTGGCCAGTTCTGCTGGTGAGGCTGCAGAAATGTGAACCGCAGGCCCAACATCCCTGGCTGTTCTTTCCAGGTGGAGATCAGGTCCCGGCTGGCCGGGTCGTCCAGCGGAAACTTGCCCAGGACCGAGAAGCGACTGGGGTGCTGCCGCGCTGCTTCCACCGACAGAGCGTCGGAGTCTGGGTCCCAGCCCGGCGGGTGAATCACCGCCGCATGCACGCCCGCCTCATCCATGTCACGGAGTACGTCCTCGGCAGTGTATGACGTGATTTGACGGTGCGCGGGATTGGTCGGCAGGTTCTTGCTCCAAATATGAATCTGTGAATCAACGACTAGCATCAGTCGGCCTCCTGTGTAGCGCGAGTGCGTTGGAACGCAGGGGTGTCCAGTTCCTCCTCGCCATCGCCGTCCTCGTCAACATTGTCATGAACGGGTTCTGGAGGAACTCGCCTTCGAGGATTCTTGATGCTGTTGTAAAGCGCCTTGAAATATGGCTCGGTGATCCTGAGGACAAACTCCAGCAGGACGACGAACACCCAGTAATAGAATATGCTCTTCCACTCGGAGCCCACACGGTTCAGCAGATCCGTCGAGGTGTTGAAGTCAAAGTACCGGAGGTCAATCAGGAAAATACCCAGCAAGGCAAAAGGAAGCATCTTGGCAATGTCTCGGGATAGATCCTCGGTGTAGTAGGACGTCACCCTGACCGAGGTCAGCACCGCCATGGCGATCAGGAGGAGATCTTCAACCTCCTTCGTCTTGGACAGAATTGCCACCATGACCACCAGCACGCCAAACCAGAAGAATGCGAACAACGGGAAGATCAGGATGTACTTTGCCACGTAAAAGATAAAGTGGAGGGTCTTCACGAGGGCTGCGTGGCGGGATTCCTCGTACTTGGAAAAGTCGAGGTTGAAGATGTCTCTCCGAGACATGAAGCGGTACAGGTTGAAAATCAAAATTGCATAAATGGCAACGCCGACGGTAAACAGTGTCGCCGGCCGCAACAGATTCACAGCCTCGTTGAGGTTCAGTTCGCGTAACAGGTTTACATCCGGCGGCATAACTACTCCACCAACCCTACACGTCGCTTTCAGCCCATGGATCGTATGAGCTTAAATTCCAAAGGTGGCCCTCGGGGTTTCGAGCGCTGTAAAGGCGCCCTCCATAATCCTGGTCGGCGATTTCGTAGACAATTTCCGCGACGGCGGCCACTGTCCGGCGGTAATGTTCGTTGATTTCCCCCACCACGATGTAGGCCGTCTGGGAATTTGCTTCGACCTCCCCTGACGGTCTGACCAAGAAATCGTACTCTCCGCCTTCGCGGTAAGACACCAGCATGATCATGCCGTTGACCAACGCCAGCTGGGTGTGGGCGATCCCGCCGTTGCCATCGGGAACCACCAAGTGTTTGGAAAATCCAAATACCCGGCAGAGCCATTCAATGGCAGGAGGGGCATCTTTATAAGGAATACCCGGGACAATGTTGCCTATCGATGTGTAGGCCATCGGTTGAATCAGACCGCCCACAGCAATTCGCGAGTACCCAAATCAATCTTAACAGCAAGCAAACTTACTTGACATAGTCTAAGCCGCGAAGACTGCCATTTTAGATACAAGATGAGCTACAACTGGAACCAGGTTTCGGCAGTCGAATCCAAACAATCTTCCGTTAAAGTACCTATCGACGATGTTGTGTTGCCGTTATGGTGGCGGGATATTTGTTTGTGCAATATATGCAGATACCAATATCAAATTTGGACTATAGACCCACCGGCAAAGAGAGGTCCCTGGGGTAAGGAGTGCTATTGGTTGGTACGCATGGCCGCCCAATATATGCTCTCGGACTATGATTATTGCAGGGAACGAGCAGATTTGAGCGGAATATCTTCAATTGCCCCAGGGAGATGAAAACATTATGTCCGCCGCTTACGGTGGTTTGGAGCTACAGGAGAACGATTCTAGAGCGAAGCGATTCTTGCATAAATCGGCCCACTCGACGGGCTTTCCAACAGCAAAGCGGGTGCAGCCTACCGGCTGTGCGCCTGGCTTGCTCCGGCCGGGAAGACCAAGGCCACCCACTGGGCCAATACCGCCGGGTTCCCTCTTCGGACACCACTTCAGTCCGCTGGGTCGGCGGCTGGCTCGAAAATCCTCGGCCTCGTTCGCGACGGGGTGTGCGTTCTCCTCCGGCGCGCTTCCAACCCGTGGTGTCATAGACCCTGGATGGCTAACCTCGCCAGGCCGCTGGGCGTCAGCACTCGGCGGCCTGCCGGGGTTGTCAGTTACAGACGCGAATCATTGTACGGGCCTGAACCTGCCTGAAGCGTATCCGAATCTACGGCTGCGCCGCCTTGACCGCCAGGCGGTTGCGCGACAGGGCAGGCTCCACGTATGCGCTTGGGGACGACAGGGCCTCGTCGATAATCTCCAGCACCGCGACGATAGCAGGGTTCTGAAGGAGGGCTTCCCGCTTTTCCGGCGTGTCAGCCAGCGATACGTACCCGGCGGCTCCGACGCTCTGGGTATCAACGAGCTCTGCGGCCCGGGTTATGGCCCGCTCGACATCCGCTTGATCAATCACGCCGTGCAAACGCCAGTTCGCAAGGATCGCCCCGTCAATGCGCTCCGTTGCGCGGTCCTTCATCTCTTCGATACCATCGAAGTTTGGCACCCCACTGCAGCCAACTCCGCGCTGGACCCAGGGCTCGACATAGGCGACCATGCTGTGCGCATACCTGAAGGTGAGGTTTGCCTTGACCTCCGGATCTACCACCTTTTCCTCTTTCAGCAGCGGGAATGAAAGGAGGGATACGCGGTTTATGTTGAGCGCCGGAGAATCCAGCATCACTCGCTGGACCTCGTCGACATCAATCATATGGTAGTGCGTGGAATGGAGGTCGCTGGGGTAGGGCGCGGGGACCCATGCTGTGTTGCCGCCGGTGCGTGGGTGGTCGATCTTGCGCTCCAGCATCTCGGCCATTGCGCGGTTGCGGACCTGCATTCCCTTACCGACCTTGCCGTTCCGGTGCACCCCGGCGTGCAGGCTGACGTCTACGTTGTGACGTTCGTAGCTGATGTTAAAGGTCTCTTGCGTCAGATCGTCCCGCAGATCCACCGGACCGGCGTGCATCTGCGCCCGTATCTGCGAACCCGTACGGTCAAGGAATCCTGTATTCGTGAAGAAAGTCCGTCCCTGGGCAGCACGCAAAGCTTCCGACAGCTGGAGGGTCATACCCAACTCTTCGTTCATAATGCCGATGAGAATGCAGCCCGGCGTGAGGCCCAGGCGCGACTCTATGGCTTCAAACAGCCGGACCTGCTCGGCGACCTCATCCGAAGTCTGAAGCTTGGGTGTTACCTGGTAGACCATCCCCCGGCTACTGTTGGGAGCACGCACGGGCAGGTTCCCTGAACCGTCGGCACGAGGCTCGCCGTTGGAGCCCTTGTCGTGGCTGGAGGCTATGAGCGTAGTCATCAGCAGACCCAGCATCCTCTCCGGTATTTCCTGGCCTCCGACCCTCACTATGGCAGTGTACATATGAAGAGACACATTCCGGACGGACATGAGGCTGGTGGCCTTCAAGCTCCTGGGCTGCCCGTCGGCACCCGTGCAGGTGCGGTCCGAGTTTAGCGCCTTGCGGTTGCCTCGGGAGCTGAAGCCGATCAGGTCGCCACGGATCAGACCCAGGTAGTTTCGGAGCGACGCCACCAGGTCCTCGGAGTCCACGACTGCAACAGCGTCCTCGAAGTCAACAATGTTGGTGACCGCCGATTCGACGAACAGGTCCCTGAACTGACCGTTCTCCTCGTTGACCCGTCCCCCTTCATAGAGCTGGATCTGGATTCGGAGGCCATTGTTCTCCAGGTAGAACTCGTCGAGATCGCCTCCGTCGGACAGGTTGAATCCGAAGAACTTATCAGGGTCCTGCAGTCGCGCCTCGCCGCTACTGGTCTGGCCGACCAGTTCGAAACGTCCGCCACCCATTTCCTTGACCGAAAAGGACGTTATGTCGCCAATTCCATCCGCGCCATTCCAGCGGGCCACGTGCTGATCAAAGAAGGCGTTTGTCTCATCCACCACCATCTTGAGCCGGGATGGCCGCTGTTCTTGGCGGTCAAGCTCGGGATGAACGTCGCTGAGGAAGTATGCGTCATACAGGCTCCCCCAACGTGCGTTGGCTCCGCCCACGGCCATGCTGGCGTTCGAGACTGGCGTCACAAGCTCCGGGCCATTCAGGTCCATCTCCGCGTCCAGCCGAGGGGTGGTCATTTCGAAGTCCACCGGCCGGTCCGGCTGCAGGTACTCTATTCCTATGAGGAACTGCTCCAACTCTGCGGCGTCCTGTTCCTGTGTATCTAGCGAAGGCCGCCATCCACCCTGCCGCTTGTTACGGTAATAGCTGTCGATCTGCTGCTGAACTTCGGCTCGGCGTTCCAGCAGGGCACGGTTCCGAGGCTCAAACTCCTCCACTAGTTCACCGAGATGCCGGAACATTGTCTCGGCAGTCCAGCCTGTCCCGGGGACAACTTCATCCCTAACGAACTCAAAAAGCAGATCGTCGACTTCTACCTGTTTACCGGAGGGCAGTTCGAGTTGAGCCATTTCACACTCCACATTGGGAATCACGGGAAGAGAACGCAGCTACCATTGCACAAATACTGTCATGTACGTCAAGTTGGCGTTACACCGTTGTGCTCAAGCCTAAGCCGGGCGAGTGGCCCCCTAAGCGCAAATCGCCTAGACGGCCGCGGCGCGACTCCAACTAGGGGTCCGCCAATTGGCGGCGCTATTTTACCACCGTATATTGCAGTCTGCCTTGGCCTGCAGTGCGGCCCCAGGGCAATCGCGTCTTGATTTCAGCATCGAAGCAGGTTGGGGGGGAGGAGCTGGCATTGCCGGTTTACAGGGGCTCTTTTTTTATGATTCCACTCATTTCCGCTCGTTTCCGCCATTATTCTGTCATTCCGGGCTGGCCGCTGGTTCAAAGCAGGCCCGCAGGGATGTCAGGCGGGGTTTGTTTGCTAGCTGCTATGCATATAGAATATATATTCTAAAAAGGGCGCAGGCTTGGCAAGGGACGAATCACAGCAAAATGAGGTTCCCGGCCTGAAGACGCGATTGCCCTGAGTGCGGCCCCCGGAGGCCCCTCAGCGCGCTGAGAAACCTGACCCCTAGGGAGTTCGCCGTATTGGCGGAAGTAGGAGATTGACCCTCAAGGCTCACACTATGCCTGGTACAGGGATTGGGGCAGCTGCAATTGACCAGAATCCTAACATCAACTCGGGATCGATTCTCGGGGATCAGGTCAACGGGGCGACGGGCGAAAGGTGTTGTCTTAGCGGCCTATTGTCGGCGCAATCGGAGGGGTCTCGGGAAGGGACCGGTTGTCTACGAGATACCTGGGTTCGTGTCCATTCTAGTGGATGCAGAGCTGACAGGTGTTCAATGACCATGGGTGATGCTCTCGTGGAAGCCTTGGTGCATGACTTTCAGCATGAAGAACATGTTACACTCGGGAGACATGGCGCATGCCCTGTTCCTGCCCTTCGTGAGAGTGATCGGCGCGTTCACGCTCTTCTTGGCTGCATTGTATTTGTTGGTGGGGGTGGACCCCACCGTTCCCGTCAGTCACTTTGTTGTCGATCCCGCTACGGCGTCGCTGCCATTGGTGGGACGGCTCTTTGCCGTCTGGGCGCTCTACACCTTTGCGTACCTGCTGCTGGGCGCATGCCGCCATGACCTGTGGGTCATAGCACTGGTCCTAGACAGACTGCCAGGCGCTGCTCAGCACTTTGAGTTCTCGTTCCTCAGTGTAAGGACTTCTAACCGGCCGCTGGCGCCGGCCGCTGGCGCCGTCTGCCGCTAAGTTCTCGGCCCCTCTTTGGATTTGGCCTTCCGGATATCTTCGGAATGGCTGGGTTCGAGGGCCTTCCCCTCAGCTGGAGTGACCGGAAAGCTCCACCCTTATCCCTTATTCAGGGGCAAGCAAGAGGTTCCTCCGAGTGGTCGTTCCCGCATCGTGGGCACTGCTCGGTTTCTCCTGCTGTCGTTTTCACCCGGAGTGCTGCCGGTCAGCTCTGATCTCCAATTGGACGCCACCCGGGTGCACCCGATTTGAGCAAGTAGTTCTGGTGATCGTCTTGCTCCTGAAATGGATGGATTTGCCGTTTCGTCAGCAGGTCGGAAAGTTTTCTTTCCGGCTGTGCTGACGGAGCAACGTGATTGGCAGGCCATTCTTCTTCACCGTTTCGGAGGATCAATTTGAAGTCCTCGTCCCGATCAAGAGAGATGAAGGCTCTGCGTGGGCAGGCCGGACAAAATGTTGATGTGGCGCAGTCGAATGCTCGATCTGCTCAAGTGCCGGTGAAGAACAGACTGACCACTCAAGGGATCTTCATGGTTCAGCAAAGCATGGAAGGGGCTACGAAGGCATTCGCAGCGGCCAACGGTGCCGACTACAAAGATGTTCCTAGACAGGGCCACCAGAACTTAAGGCTGATGATGATGACTCTGGATCACATAGTGAGACGGACCGGGAAGTCGGATTACGTCAACCACATGGTGGGCGGGCGCTATTTCAAGGTTGACGATTACGATGTGGAAAACAACTGGCTCGCGCAATGGAGGTTACGTCGGACGACGAGAAGACTGATGCTGAGAAGAGTAGGGAGGCCAACCAACTGTATGAGTCGGCCCTTACTGCGACTCCCGGGGAGGTTAAGCGTCTTATTTGGCTGTTCGATCAGTCGCATTCAGTGCTGACCGGGATGTCCAAGTTTCTGGGACATCTGAAGGGCCGGGAGATGCATCTTGAGCTGCCTCCGCCCGTGGGGAAGTCAGATGTCACTCTTATCCAGCTGTTTAACGTCAACTACTTTTGCCGGTTGGCGTCGATTATTCTTGCCGGTTCACCTCCTTATCCTGCCCCCGCTGCTGGGCCACTCCGGTCCGGTAGCTGGGGACGTTGAATTCCAGGATGACCGAGTGATGGACCACCCGGTCGATGGCGGCCGCGGTGGCCATGGGGTTGGCGAAGATGTGCTCCCACTGGGAGAAGACCAGGTTGGAGGTGATGCCCAGGGACCGGCGCTCGTAGCGTTCTGCGATGAGGGTGAAGAGCAGCTCCGACTCCTCGGCCCCCTGGGGCAGGTAGCCCAGGTCGTCCAGCAGCAGGAAGTCGTAGCTGTCGAGCTTCCGTAGTTGTCGCGGCAGGGCCAGGTCCCGCTTGGCTGCCAGCAGATCCTGCACCAGCCGGTAGGCCGGGGCGAAGAGCACCGACCTGCCCGACTCCACCAGCCGGTGGCCCAAGGCGCACAGGGCGTGTGTTTTCCCGGTGCCGGGAAGACCGAAGGCCAGGACGTTGACGCCGCGGTCGACGAAGCTGCCGTCGGCCAGTTCCCCCAGTTGCTGTCTGAGAGACAGAGGCACCCGGTCGTGCTCGAAGGTTTCCCAGGTCTTGCCCGCCGGCAGCCTGGACGCGGTGCGCAGCCTGCTGATGCGCCGCTGCCTGCGGTCCTCGGCCTCCTGTTCCAGTACTTCCAAGAGAGTCTCCAGGGCGTCGCCGTGGCCGGCTGCAGTGAAGCGGGACACCGACTGCGCACCCATGGTGGGCAGCCGGAACTGGTGGCACAGCTCCCCGATCCGCTCCTGTATGGCCACTGTGTCCGTCATCAGGGTGTCAGTAGTCAGGGTGTCCAGCATCAGGCCACCTCCGCCAGCAGGGAGTCGTAGACCCTCAGGTCCGGCGTCCCGGGCAGGCTGAGTGCCGGCGCCTGCAGCGGCGCGGGACTGGCCAGCTCCCTGACTGCGGCGTAGTCGAAGGGTCCGCCCGCCTCCAAGAGCAGGGCCAGGGCGCTGTCCACCGTGGTCTCCATGGTCGTCGCCGCCAGGTGCAGGATGCGCACGTACTCCACGTCGGCCCGCTCCCCACGCCATTCCCGGAGCGCATCGTAGGCCAGGCGAAAGGTCATGGTGGGAAACATCTGCTCCCGGAACCGGTAGCGGGCGAAGGCCCCGGGCTTGCGCACCAGGGAGCCGATGACGTGGCGGTAGTCAACCCGGGCCTCTTTCTCGCCCCGCACCCGCTCCATTCGATCCACGAAGGTGCCCTTGTAGTACACTTCCAAGTGTTCGGCGTACAGCCGGATCTGCACCTCCTTCCCGATGAGCCGGGAGGGCACGGTGTAGGTCCGTCCGGCTGCCTGGATGGTGCTCCACTTGCGCACCCGGGCCCGGTGGTTGACGTACTCCGGCACCGGGGCTGGGGGCAGGGAAAGCAGATGTGGGCGCTCTTCCTCCAGCTTCCCCATCACCAGCCGGTTGCGCCGATCCACCACCTTGCGAACGAAGCCGGCGTACTCCTCAAGGGAGCTGAAGTCACGGCTGCCCCGCAGCATGAGGGCTTGGTCGATGGCGTCCTTGAGCCGGTAGTGGGCCTGCTCGGCAACGCCGTTCTCATGGGACTCTCCTGCATTTATCAGGGTGGACTCGAGCCCATAGTGGTCCAGAAGCTCGGCGTAGCTGCCGTTCAGGGCCCTGCCGCGGCTGCGCCTCATCTCGTGGGTGGCGGCCGAGGTGTTGTCCGAGCGGATCACCCGAGGCGCACCGCCCAGCTCCCACAGGGCGTTCTGTAGCCCCTGCTTCAGGGCCAGGAAGGTCTCCCCCGTAGCCACCTCGGCATAGCGCCACCCTGAATGGCTCAGCACCAACTGGAACAGCCGGTGGCGATAGGCCCGACCGCCGACGGTCACTCCCAGGGAGTTGCAGTGGGTGAAGTCGATCTGGGCCTCGCGGCCCGGGGGATGCTCCTGGGGGAAGTAGACCTCTTGGTCCGGGCCGTTGAGCGCTCGCCAGTCTTGTAATCGTCGTTGCAGGGTGCGCAGCTGCGAGGCGCTGAACCGGCCGGGATGCCGCTCCTCCAGCCACTCGATAATTGTCGTTGCCCTGAGCCTGCCGGCGGCCTCGCCCCGGAGCAGGGGCAGGATCTCCTTCTCCCAGACTCCGTCGAAGGGATCGGGACGGGTGCGCCACTGGCGCTCAGTCTTGGTCTCCGACGGCAACGGGCCGCACTGCCACTTGCGGGCCGAGCGCTCGCTCATCCCCGCCATTGCCGCCGCCGTCTGTTGCGTCTTTCCTTCCATTCGTCTCTGCCTCAGTGTTGCGACTTGCTGATCTGTAACCAATCCGGCACCTCCTGTACCGGATGATTACTCTTGGGGACCGGCAAAAATAGTCGTCGCCAACCGGCAAGACTAATTGTCGTTGATCACCAGCAGATCGTCGAACAGTGCCGGCTCCCAAGGAGGGGATTTCATGAGACGGAAGTGGAAATCTTTGATGAGTTGGAAGGACTCCTGTGCGACATCGTTGTTGATAGGGACCGGGGAAATGCTTCGCTTAACGGCCTCCATCTGATCGCTCAATTCAAGAGGTACATGCAGCTACAAACTGCGCGATTGGGAATACTCATAATCGGGTCCATCGCGTGGCCCCATGAGGGATACCCCAGGTATCCGTCACCGCCGGATGCTCCCCCAAATGCGTCTAAGGCGGCCAAGAAATTTCACGGATACAGGGGGATGGGAATCCAGCACTACACCAACGAGTTGGGAGTGATGAACCATCTCAAGGCGATCGTGGGGAAGTCTGTGCTGATCACCACCTACCTGCGAAACATTCAGGATAACTACTACCTGCTGGAGGGACCGACTTCCGAGCGCCACTAGCAGCCCGTCCGAGAAACAGGGTTGGTGAGCCGTTGAGGGTATGATAGGGAGGAGCATCAGACGAGCGGAGCGGTCAATGAGCAAGACCTACCTTCCCTACGATCCTGACCAGCAGTTGCTGCTGCCGACAGCTCTCCAGGAATGGCTGCCGCCGGACCACCTGGCCTATTTCATCTCCGACGTTGCGGACCAGTTGGACCTCTGGGCCATCACCGCCCGCTATGAGGAGGAAAGGCGGGGCGGCCCGCCCTACCATTCCAGGATGATGGTGAAGGTGCTGCTCTACGGCTACTGCACCGGCATGGCCTCCTCGAGGCGCATCGCCCAGCGCCTGCACGAGGACATCGCCTACCGGGTGCTGGCGGCCAACAACACTTCCGACTTCCGCACCATCTCCGACTTCCGAAAGGACCATCTGGAGGAGTTGGAGGAATTGTCCCTGCAGGTGCTGGCGTTGTGCCAGCAGGCAGGACTGGTGAAGCTGGGGCACGTGGCGCTGGACGGGACCAAGGTGAGGGCCAACGCCTCCAGGCACAGGGCGATGAGCTACGGGCGGATGATGGAGAGGGAGGGGCAGTTGGCGGCGGAGGTGGACGACCTGCTGAGAGCCGGGGAGGTGGACGATGACGAGGACAGCAGGTACGGCAAAGACAAGCGTGGGGATGAGTTGCCGGAGGAACTGGCCTTCCGGGAGAGCCGGTTGCGTAGGATAAGGGAGGCCAAGGCGGCACTGGAGGCCGGGGCCCTTGCGGAGGCGGAGCAGGCCGAATTCGAGGGCCGCAATCACCCCGGGGTGCCCGATGACAAGGCGCATTGGAACTTCACCGACCCGGACTCCCGCATAATGCCCGGCCCAGGAGGGCGGGACTTCCAGCAGTCCTAAAACTGTCAGGCGTTGTGGACAACGCCCACCAGGTCATTGTGGCGGCCCGGGCTACCAACCAGCCCTCGGACAAGGGTCAGGCCGTGGGCATGATTGAGGAGACCGTGAGCAACACCGGCGCGGTGCCGAAAGAGGTATCCGCCGACGCCGGGTACTACTCGGCCAAGGCGGTGGAGGAACTCTACGCCCTGGGAGTGGACCCGTTCGTCGCGCCGGAGAAAACCCGCCACGGCTGGGTACCGCCACCGGCGCCCCGTGGCCGCATACCCACGGGACTGTCAGCCAGGGACCGGATGCGCCGCAAGCTGCGGACGAAACGGGGACGTGAACGCTACGCGCTGCGTATGGAGACGGTGGAACCGGTGTTCGGCCAGATCAAGCAGGGCCGGGGCTTCAGGCAGTTCCTGCTGCGGGGTCTGGCGAAGGTGAACCGGGAGTGGCTCCTCATCTGCGCCGGCCACCACCTGCTGAAGCTGTTCCGCTTCGGGGCCGGGATGTCCGGCAGGGTGGGAGGCAAAGACGCCACTGGGAACAACAGGGAGACGTGCCGGGCCATGGACAGTGGGATTTTCAAGCGACAATCCGCATGTGGCTAACCGCACCACGCCAAAACTGTTGCCGTAGGGTAATCCCGGCTGACCGACACGGCCAGTCGGTCAATCCTCAGACGGACTGCTAGTGCCTTGGCCCAGGATCGTTCGCTGTTAGGGCGGTTTCTGGAGACCTTTGTCTTGCAGGAATTGAAGCGTCAAGCGGGGTGCCAGGAACAGACCCTGTCGTTTTTTCATTACCGGGACAAGGACCAGCTGGAGGTGGACATCGTTATGGAGCGAGGGATGATGGCAGTGGCCGGACTGGAAGTGAAGGCGTCCGCCACTGTGTTCCCCTCGGATTTCCGCAGTCTTCGGAAGTTGAAGCAGGCTACCGGCGAGAGGTTCGCGGGAGGAGTGGTGCTCTATGACGGGGCGATCGCCTCCAACTTTGGAGAAGGTATGTACGCCGTGCCGATTCGTCGCCTGTGCGAAGGCAGACCCGTTGGACTGGATTCATTCGTTCTGGGGATGGACCGTCTGGTGCCATAGACTTGCGCGCCGATACGCATCGGGGTTAGAGGTAAGGCCACTCCCTGCCCGCCCGGGGCACGCCCAGCAAGACGTCTGGGTGGGTTTTCACATTCGCTGACTTGAAGCAGCCTTGACCAGGGCGCTGGGCCGCCATTTGGGCGAGCGTGGCGGAGGGGCTTGCTACGGGCCTGCGTCCTCTGTCCCAACGCGAACTGTCTGCTTGGTTTTCGCCCAGACACCATTGGTGTTGGCATTTAGACCCAACTCCGCCATTATCGTTAACACCATTAAATGCCAACTGTTAACAATCGGTCCATATATGACGTCTGTGAGGGGTTGATGGTGGAGCTTGGGATAGTGGATCGGTTCCGGCGGCGTGTTCCGGACGACGTGCTGATCGAGTTGGTAACATCGATACGGCAGGGGACTCGTTAGGCCGGGGACTGGTTGTGTCAGGCGATGGATCTGGGGCGGTGCACAAGATCTGAGGCCTGGGACGTGTTTCCATATGAACGCCGTGCTCACGTGGAAACGAGATTGCACCGTCTGTCCGAGAATTTTGGACGGCTTTCGGTCGTGTCTCGCTTTAACAGAGCCGGGAACTGCCACAAGTTGATCACGATGCCTGGGGTATTCCTGACGGTTTCTGCTGTTCCCAGTGCTAACCGGATGGTGAGGGCCACCAAGGCTCGGAAGTAATATGCTTGGGACGCTGCTGGGAACGTGGATTTCCGTCAGCCGTTTTTCTTAATTGACGAGCACAACCTTCTGGCGGTCGTGAGGCATGACCTCACCCTGGTTGACGATGGGCAGATCTATGGAGTGGTACTATACACGCCGGCTGAGGACAACCCTTTGGGGGAGTCGGCCAAGTGGCCGTGGGCTTTCCGGACATGCGGTACAGGCGGTACGTGGAGACATGGGATCTTACCAGGGTGTTCCCCCATGCTGCGAGGTCCACTGACATTGAGCGGATCGAGGACCGTGCCATGGTGGAGATCCTGGTGGGCGAACCAGAGGAGATGGACATTTCGAAGCTGTTCTATGACGGAGGCATGTAAACGTGGCTCTGGGCGATTCGGGCCTCTTGAGTGAGCGGCTTGTAGAAGTCAGGGAGGCACGCGGGCTGAACCAGTCGGAGTTGGCGAAGTAGGTGGGGGTGAACCGGGCTTCGATCTCTCACTATGAGGCAGGGAAGAGATTTCCGGAGACGGAGACACTGAAGAAGCTGACAGAGGTGCTGGGTGTTCCGGGAATTTACTTCTTCAATATGGTCAAGGCGGAGGGGGGATGAACGCCTTTTTTCCGGTCCCTAGCAAATGCGTCTAAGACCGACCGGAAGAGGGCGGTGCGTCGGTATAGTTGGCTCAGAGAGGTGGCATCCTACCTTCGGGGATTTGTGAGGTTCCCCCGGGTGAATTTGCCGAGGTTAGGGGCGCCAGTACGTCTGACGGATCTTGATGGTGAGGCGATAGCTTCATACGCTTCCCGGACGCGGGATTTCTGGGGCCTCGGGCAAGGCCCGATCGTGATGTGATGCTGTTGTTGGAAAACAACGGGGTGATAAGGGGTGATAATTTCGAAGGCATTATTCGAAACGAGGCGCATGGACGGCTATTCCGGATTTGAGGCCGGCTCGGGTACCCCCAATGTGATAATTGCCTACGACAAGGGGTCGGCAGTTCGCACCAGGTTCGTTCTGGCCCATGAGCTGGGGCACATGGTGCTTCACCGGGGGTTGGGGCCCAATGTGGTGGCCAACCCGGCCAACAACAGGGTGATCGAGTCCCAGGCGAACGCCTTTGCGGGAGAGTTCCTGTTGCCGTCGGAGTCGGTTGCAAGGGATCTTGGGGTGATCAGCCTTGACGCCCTGAAGGGTCTGAAACGGTGGTGGGGGGGTGTCCATAGGGGCGATGCTGTATCGTCTCGGGGAGTTGGATTGGGTGGAGGAGGACCAGTCTGAAAGGTTCTGGCGCAACTATTCGCGAAGGGGGTGGCGGAACGGGGAGCCCTTGGATGACGAAATTGTGCCGGAGCGCCCCAAGCTGTTGCGGAGAGGGTTTGAGTCGCTGGTGGGGAAACGGGTCCGGTAGCCATTTGAGGTTGCAGCAGAGCTCTGCCTTTCGCCCGAAGACATCAGCGAGTTGGCGTGTTTGAGTCCCGGTTTTTTCTCACGGATTTTGGGCAGGGAAGTTGAGGTGGTATTCAGGGCCGGCGGGGATGAGGTTGGGGCCACCGAAGAGTACGGTATCGAGAGGCATTTCACCCCGCAGAGTCTTAACTGATGCACCGAGTTGCAGTTGATTTTGGACGACACAATTCCAAGGGAGCGGCAAGGACTGTTTTCGTAGACATTTGCTGGCTTCGGAGGAAGCGGTGGTGCTGGGAATCGGATAAATCGGTCTTGTTGAGTAACTGTGGACAGTTCCTGATCCGCCGGAGCGACCTTTGATGTGCAGGGACGGCGCTGATCTGGCCAGCATTTCGATTTCCTGGTAGCGCCTGAACAGTTGAACCAAACCTCGGAGGAATACGATGCAAAGAAACGCTGACAGGATCCTCACCACCCATTGTGGCAGCCTGCCTCGGCCTCATGACCTGCTGGACATGATGAAGGCCAAGTTGAGTGGAGACTCTTACGACGAAGAGACCTATTCAGGCAGAGTCAGGACGGCAATCTCAGACATCGTCCGGCAACAAGTGGACTGTGGGGTAGACATTCCCTGCGACGGTGAGCAGGGCAAGCCCGGTTTCTTCACCTACGTTGGGGAACGCCTGAACGGGTTCGACCCAGACCCCGCTGGCAACTTTGATCTCTTTGCTGCCGAGGTGGCCGCTTTCCCCGAATACTACGAGGGGTACTTCCCCCAGGCCATGCTGGGCGGTACCGTGGCACCAATGACACCCTTGGCCTGCACCGGCCCGATCACCTATCGTGGCGGCGAGGCGGTCCAGAGAGACATAGCCAACCTTCGAGTCGCCCTGGATGGGTTGCCGATCCAGGAAGCCTTTATGCCCTCGGTCTCCCCCACTGGCGTCGGAGTCAACAAATACTACTCCACCGATGAGGAGTACCTGTTCGCCGTGGCCGAGGCAATGCGCACCGAGTACCAGGCCATCGTGGACGCGGGGTTTGTCCTGCAGATTGACGACCCCTTCCTGACCGACGTTTTTGGCGACCCTTCGTTGAGCGAGGCTGAAAGGCGCAATAAGGCCGAGATCATGGTGGCCGCCGTCAACCACGGAATTCGCGGTATCCCCGAGGAAAAGATTCGCTTTCACACCTGCTACGGCATCAATCACGGGCCCCGGGTCCACGACGCGGAATTGAAGGATGTTCTGGAGTTTATCCTGAAAATTAATGCTGGGGCCTACTCATTCGAGAATGGTAACGCCCGGCACGAGCACGAGTACCATCTCTGGGAGGACGTGAAGCTGGCCGATGGCAAGGTGCTGATCCCCGGCATCATCACCCACTCCAGCAACATCGTGGAGCATCCGGAACTCATAGCAGAGCGAATCACCCGTTTTGCCAGGCTGGTGGGCCGAGAAAACGTGCTGGCGGGCAACGACTGCGGGTTCAGCTCCCAAGCAACCTACAACACCGAAGTGCATCCAACGGTGGTCTGGGCCAAATTCCGCGCTCTGGCTGAGGGCGCCGCCTTGGCCAGCCGGCGCCTCTGGTAAGTGCAGCGCTGAGTGCGGAGCGTCGGCAGTCAAATCGGCCACTACTGAGACCGCCGCCCAACGCTCAGCCCATATAGACTGCGGCTCAGGTCACCTGGTGATCAATCGCCGGCTCACGTCAATGTTGCCCGGGACACGGCGCTTTTCCATCTAGAAAGAGTCGCCTCCTGAAAGGCCTGTCCTGGATGGGGAACAACACTGGCCCCGATTGGCGCTTGAGACGAGCTCGCGCCAGCGGCTGGCGCCCTTCACCCGTTGCTCTAACGCTTAGCCGCTGCGGGCGCGCAGTTTAGTGGGATGATCCGTATGTCATCGATCAGTGCTACTGCCGCAGATAGTCTCAGGCTGCAATCATCGGTCTTGAAATTACTCTGGTTAGGGGCGACGTCGCGGCACTTGATAAATCAAGACTGGAATCAAAGCCAGCGAAAGTGGCGGGAAATTGCACTGTGCGGCCGTACTATTGATATAGGTCTCGAAAGTAACTATAGGTCCAAAATAGGCCCAAATTGACACCGCTGCGAAAGTAGGAACCCGAGTCTCAAACCGCGCTCATTCAACAGGGCGAAATATCATTGTTTTGAGATAGTCTCTCAGCTCCTCAGAAAGTCCCGAACAAGTTGAGATACTTCGGCAAGCTGTTCCAATTGCGGTATGTGGGCGGCGCTGTCAACGATCTCCGCCCTGGCGCCGCTAATACGGTCGGTGAACTCCTGGGCGTAGATGACAGGCACTATTCCGTCCTGTTGGCCCCAGACCACCAGCGTGGGAGCCTGGATCCGGTGCATGCGCTTTTTCAGGCCCTTATCGGGGATGGGCCAGGTGAACTTCCCGGTGCAGCCCAAGTTCCAAGTGTTCTGGATCAGGGCGGTCAGTTGCTCCTCCGGGTCCTCGGCTTCAGCCAATATCCGCTTGGCCACCGCTCCTTCGGGATCATAGAAGAGTTCCCTCGCCAGCGCATCCGGTGCCATCGACATCCAATTCTTGACTGGCGCGTCGTCCCGCCACAATCCAATTGGACTGACCAGTACCAGTTTGCCAACCCGCTTGGGATCCGTTGCGGCTATTTCAGCTGCCACCATACCGCCGAATGAATGCCCCACCACCGCCGGAGACTGCAGCTCGAGGCGGTCGAACAGCTCGTAATAGTAGAGAACCAGGTCCCAGAGGTCGTCCAGCGATTTGATGGCGTCGGGATCACCGGGGGTGGTGCCGGGATGTTCAGGCGCGTAGACGGTGTGCGACTGCGACAGGTCGTCCAGAAATTCGTCCCATTTGAGGCCCGTGGCGCCGTGCAGAAACACCAACGGCGGTCCCTGCCCGGCTATTCTTACCCTGGCCTGTATCTCTCCCCGCCAGACGTTCAGGGTGCGGTCCTGTATCGTCACCATCCCGTTTCCCCTCCAGGAAATGGCAGCGCTGTCTTATTTGCCTGCCTGGCCTGCCAACTGTCTTTTTCCCCGAAGCTTTTCCGGCCACCAGTGGTTTTCCCATCCTTCGTCGTCCCAGATGTCGCGAAGCTTGGGTAGGACTTCCTTGCCGAAGAGGTCAATGTTCTTCAAGGTGAGTTCGTGCGGCATAGAGCCGACATGCAACAGGACCATCAGGTTGCCTACTCTCAGCTTCTTGATCGCGTCCTCCAGCTGGTCGACAACCGACGCCGGGCTGCCTCCGATCACCAGCTGGTTATCGATAAAGTCCTTGTAGTTCCATTCCTTCATGTCCTGAGTAACCGAGGCGATCTGGTCCATAAACCCTTTTCGGTAGGTGTTGTCCAGGCTGCGAAAGTCCATGTAACCGGGGGCGGCGAAGAACTCCGGGGCGATGTGAAGTGATTTGTCGTAGAAGTATCGAATGTGCTCGTAGTAGTCCTTCTCCGCTTGGGCATCCGTTTCTCCGACGACAACGAGTTGCAGGAATCCCGCCCGGTACGGGTTGGCTTCCAACCCCTGGCGGTCAACGAATTCCCAGAAACCGTCCATCACGTTCTTGCCCAGGTTGTTGCCCCAGTAGCTGAGGAAGCAGTAGCAATGGTTGTTGGCAGCCGAAAAATTCCAGGTGCTCAGGCTCCCGGTGCCCGGGACCCACACCGGGGGGTGCGGTTTTTGTATCGGGCGAGGCCAGAGGTTGACCATTGGAAGCTGGTAGTATTTACCATTCCAGGCGAACATTTCTTCCGCCTGCCAGGCCTTCATGATCAGGTCGTGGGCCTCGTAGTAGCGGTCACGGTGCTCGATGGGCGGGATACCGTAACACAGGTTGGCGTCCATCGAAGACCCCAGGGGCATGCCAGCCACTAGCCGGCCTCCACTGATGCAGTCCAGCATGCCGTATTCTTCGGCAACACGTATGGGCGGATTGGTGGTGGGCAGTGTGGCTCCCATCTGCACGATCGCCACGTCTTGGCCGTTGGTGGCCCGTGCCAGGACAGAACCCATCAGGTTGGGGCCGGGCATGAAACCATAAGCATTTTGGTGGTGCTCGTTGACGCACAGTCCGTCCAGCCCAGCGCCGGCGGCGTAGATGAGCTCATCCAGTGTCCAGTTGTAGTACTGGCCCACCTTCTCAGCGTCGGCCAACTCCCACCAGGGCGGATCCACCCACACGGAGTGGTACCTCTGCTCGAAGTCCGCCGGGAGGTCACGGTGTGGCATCAGGTGGAACATGGAGATTTTCATCAATGGCCCCCTTTGCCTTATGGGGTGATTTGCAGCATTGTAGCATTAGCGCAAACGCAGCGCAGATATTCACTGAGGCTGCCAGGGCAATCGCGTCTTCAGGCCTTGAATCTCATTTTGCTGTGATTCGTCCCTTGCCAAACCTACACCCCTTCTATAACATTTGTTCTATGTTTATAACGGCTAGCAGACAGAACTCGCCTGACATCCGGGGGGGGGCCTGCTTTGAACCAGCGGCCAGCCCTGAATTGCCGGAATGACAGAATAATGGCGGAAATGAGCGGAAATGAGTGGAATTATAAAAAAAGAGCCCCTGTAAACCGGCAATGCCAGCTCCTCCGCCCCAACCTGCTTCGATGCTGAAATCAAGACGCGATTGCCCTGCTGAGGCTCCAGCTCGTTGCAGCAACAATGCGGAATTGCGATTCGATGTTTCCATCCCGCCCGGGAATGACAGCAGGACTGGCACTTCGTTGAAAAGTGTCCGTGGTGTGCGCCCGATGGCCTTTTGGATATCGGCTATACTGCAAATTCTTGCGGGGCACTTGCATTGCAAGGTCACGGGGCACCGCCGGCAAGATCGCGACTCCGCTGTGAGATTCCATTGTACTGAGAACCCGATGGTTGGAGCGAATCCGTATGCGGGCGCAGGCAATACCCGAGGTCGGGAGGGCCAATGATAAGTAGTGGCGATACAGCTTGGGTTCTCACCTCGTCAGCGTTGGTGTTCATTATGGTGCCCGGGCTGGCGTTTTTCTACGCGGGGCTTGTCCGTGGGAAGAACGCGCTGAGCACCCTGTTGCAGTCTTTCATCGCCCTCGCAATCGTGGGGCTGTCCTGGGTCCTGTGGGGATACAGCCTGGCTTTCGGGCCCGACATCGGCGGGTTTATCGGGAACCTGCAGTGGGCCGGACTCCACGGGGTGTCCGCTATCGAGGCCGGCCCGTATGCGGAAACGATTCCGCACCAGGCTTTCATGATCTTCCAGGCAAAATTCGCCATAATCACCCCGGCGCTGATTGCGGGCGCTTTCGCCGAGCGGATCAAGTTCAGCTCTTTCGTAATCTTTATAATCGCCTGGTCGACCATCGTTTACCCTCCGTTGGCGCACTGGATGTGGGGGAACGGTGGTTGGCTCGGAGAAATGGGGGCTCTGGATTTCGCCGGCGGTGCCGTGGTCCACATTAGCTCCGGGGCCGCTGCCCTGGCCGCCGCAATCATCTTCGGCCGGCGCCTCGGTTTCGGCCAGGCGGACATGAACCCGCACAATGTGCCCTTCGTGGTGCTGGGCGCCTCCCTGCTCTGGTTTGGCTGGTTTGGCTTCAACGCCGGCAGCTCCCTTACGTCCCTGGCGGCGGCGACCTCGGCTTTTGTGGTGACTCACACATCGGCGGCCACTGCCGCGGTGGTATGGGTTGCGCTCGATTGGACATTAAACCGGAGGCCCAGTGTAGTGGGGGCAGCCACCGGAGCCGTAGCAGGCTTGGCCACCATCACCCCCGCGTCCGGGTTCGTGGGCCCCATGCCGGCTGTTGTCATCGGTCTTGGCGCCGGCGCGCTGTGCTATGGCGCCGTTTGGCTGAAGACTCGTGTGAGGCTTGACGACTCCCTTGACGTCTGGGCCATTCACGGTGTGGGAGGCACATGGGGAATGCTGGCCGTCGGCCTGTTCATAGGCGTCGGCTTCATGACCATCGGTGAACTCACTGACTTGAGCAGAGGTGAGCAGATAGTAAGGCAGCTGATCGCCATCGGCGTGTCCTTCGGCTGGGCCTTCGCCACAACTGTTGGAATATTGTTGGTCCTGAAATTCACCATCGGCCTGAGGGTGGACGAGCAGCAGGAGGAGGAGGGGCTGGACATTTCCCAACACGGAGAAGAAGCCTACACCGCGCGCCTATAGCCGGCGCGGACCAGTGCCGACAGCCGCCCGCCCTCTACATCCACGGCGATAGCCCCCATACTGACATGGGGCCGGTTCCTGCTGACTCAGTCTTACTAAACCAAAGCCAAGGTGGGATGTGTATTTGCCTGAGGCGAGGAATCGTGCTGGGAATTCGGCAGCAGTGCTTCGGCCCGTGACTGCAGTACCGTCCGGCAGCGGCGCCTCACCTCGTCTCTCCGGCTGGCCAGCCCGGCCAGGAAGTTGCCGACCCTTTCCTGCACCGCCGCCCTGCTGCCCAGGCAGAGATTGCCCGTCGCCTCCTCTCTCGCCCAGCCCCAGACCGCCTCATCGGAGTTGAAGTCCGGGCTGTACCCCGGCAGGTTCACCAACCGCAGGTCAAGTCCGGGCGTCCGCAGATATTCCCGCACCGCCTCGCCACGATGGGCCGGCGCGTTGTCCCAGATGACCCGCATCGGCTCTGGATGTTTTTCCCTCAGTTGCTTCAGGAAGGCAACCGAGGTCCCGCTGTTGCTGTTGCCCTCCAGTTCCATCCATTCCACCTCACCCGTCTCCAGGCACACCGCCGAATAGTAGTTGGCCTTCTCCCCATACCGCGGGCTGGTCGAGTCCACCAAAGCAGGCTGGCCCTTCAGCACCCACTTGCCCCGCAGTTCCGCGTCCGCCCGGAAGTGGGCCTCGTCGGCAAAGAATATCCTGGCTTCAGTCCGTTGGGCCTCCTCCCTCAGGACGGCGTACTCCGCCACGAAAGCCTCCCGCTTGGCCTCATCAGCCTTGAGCAACCGCTTCTTGGGCCGCTTGAAGGCAAATCCCAAGCGGTGCATCCAGTTCAGGCAACTGCTGCGGCTCAACTCAATGCCGAGGCGCTCCGAGGCAAACCGCCGCACCACCTTCCAATACCAGTTGGCCATACCGATGCCCGACGAAGCGGGAGGCTGTTGCACCGCCTCTTTCAATTCCTCCTGCTGCGCTTGGTCAAGGGCGGGGGGGAACCACCGGTCTGCTCGAATATCAGGGCTGCAGGCCCTCCCTCGCCGAAGGCCGACGCCCATCGGCCAATAGTGTGTGGGTCCCTTTCCAGAGTCTCCGCCGTGGCCGCTGCCGTCCAGCCCTGGGCCAGCAGCAGCACGGCGTACCACCTCTCCCGCTCCCTGGGCGTCGGCGCCAGGATCATCCGCTGTCGCAAGTCCTTGACTTCCATCCGCCACTGTTCCAGACACCGGTCTATCTCCCTCACGCCCATCACCAACCCCTCGTAACTCCCGAGACCAGCTAACCCAGTTCCTTCACAAATTTACCCTGTGCAACTGCGTATTTCACCTTGGCTTTAGTTTAGTCAAACCGCCAACCATGGCGGTCGCATTGGGGATCTAGGGATACTCTGAACAAGGCTTGGTTTGGCCTGAATTGTGTTTTCCGGGCGGCGAAGGTTGTGAGAACCGCAGCCCGGGAGTTGCCGGCCGGCATTCGGACACTTGCCTTTCGCCCCTGCCGGGATTGTTGGACTCCGGCGCGGGCCATAAGGGCCGTACTGACCTGTTCCAGGGCACACTACGCCCCCGGTTGACCCTCCGCCGTCAGCAGGTTGCCGAAGCCGAACAGCAATGCCAGGCGTTCCGTGTTCTTCGCCAGCCCACGGTATCGGATCTTGCCGTAACCGAACAACCGGTTCAGCCTCAGAAAGGGGTGCTCCACCTTGGCCCTTGCTGACGCTTTCGCCCTCTCCTCCATCGCCTCCTCGCTCCCGGGCTCCAGCTTCCGGCGACGCCCCGGACGCATCACCACCCGCCATTCCAGCTCCAGCCCCAGGTTCTCCTCCCTCTGGTGAACCCCCTTGATACCCAGCATCACCCCATAGCACCGTCTCGCCTCCGTGCAGCAGGCGCCTGCGTAACGTCGTGAGCGTTGGCCGCCGTCGTGCTCATGCTGTGCACTATGCCCGTGTCGGCGTCCACCCCGATATGCGCTTTCATCCCGAAATGCCACTGGTTCCCCTTCTTGGTCTGATGCATCTCCGGGCCCCGCTCCCCGGCCCGGTTCTTGGTGGAAGCAGGGGCATGGATAAGGGCCTGGATAATGGTGGCGTCCACGATGGTTCCCTCCCGCAGTTTCAGCCCCTGGGACTCCACGTGGGCGTTGATCTCATCCAAAAGACCTTGCCCCAGCTTCTGTTTTTCCAGGAGATGACGAAAGTTGAGTATGGTGGTCTCGTCGGGCAGGGGACCTGAGAGCCTCAGCCCCACGAACCGCCGCACCGGCTCTGACTCGTAGAGCAGATCCTCCATAGCCCGGGTCGCACAAGTTGTAGAAAAGCTGGACGCAGTGAGTTCTCAACATGACGGACAGCGGGTAGGGCTGTCTCCCCTTTCCGGCCTTGGGGTAGAAGGGACGGAGTCGGTCCTCCAGCAACTGCCAGGGAATCAGGCAGTCCATACGCTCCAAGAAAAGTTCCCGGCGGGTCTTGCGCCTCTTGCCCTAGTACTCGGTCAAGTCAGGAATTGATGGGATAGAGGCGATGGAGTTTGGTTCTGGCGTCCTGGATGCTGAAGCGCCAGTTGATGCGGGCTTGAGCTTCGTTCCGCTCCAGTTCTAGGGCGCGGACCTCCCGGCAGAGGGATTCCTCATCCGGGAGACGCTGCCTGAGGCAACTGCGGGAGAAGACGCTGAACTCGATTTCCGCCATATTGAGCCAACTGCCGTGCCTGGGCGTGTGGTGAAACTCCAGCCGTTTGGCAATGCGTCGGGCCTCGTCAGCTGAGAACGCCTCATAGAGGGACGCCTTGCGATGGGTGTGCAGATTGTCCAAGACCACTCGAACCACCGCGACATCCGGATAGGCCTCATCCACCAGCCAGCGCATCTGGTGGGCAAAGTCCTCCTTGGTGCGCCGCTGGGTTACCTCTACGTGCCGCCAGCCGGCCAGGGGTTCGCAGGCCAGGAACAGGTTGCGGGTGCCCTCCCTCCGGTACTCGTAGTCCTCACGCCGGGGGTGTCCGGGCGCCGCCGGGATGGGTGGCCGGGCATCGGCCAGCATCTGGGTGCGATGTCTCATCGAAGCAGACCACCGGCCTTTCGGGATTGTAGGGTTCGGCATAGAGGTCCAGGACATCCTCCATGTGGGCCACGAAGTCGGCACTCACCTTGGGAATGCACCACTGTTTCTTCTGCCACGGCTTGAGGATGTTTTTTTCAGATGCAGGCGCACCGTCTCATGGGACAGGGAGTCGACCACTCCCAGTTCAACCATCCGGTCCGCCAGCAGGCGCAGATTCCAGTGGTCGTGGCCTTCGGGCGCCGGGCTGCAGGCCAGGGCGATCAGGTGGGCTTCGCCACGGTCATCCAGCTTGCGGTACCGGTGGGGCTGGGTCCGGTCCCTGAGCGCCCCGTCCAACCCATCCTCGGCGAAACGCCGCTTCATGCGGAACACCGTGCCCTCGGACACATCCAGAGCTTGCGCCACCTTGGAGGCGGACCAGCCCTCACCGGTCTTGAGCAGGATGCGCACCCGGGTCGTAACCCTGACCGGACTCCTCCCTGCCCGGACCATGTGCTCCAGTTGGTCGCGTTCCTCCGGCGTCAGCCGAACCGCAAATTTCTCTCTGACCACACCGACACCTCACAACAACATCTTCCTTAAGTCAGAGTGCCATCGACCATCAGGTCTCTGAGTCTATATATCAGACCAAGTTTGACCGATTACTATTATTGAACCAAGTCAGGATTGGCAGGGATAGAGGCGATGGAGTTTGCGTCTGGCGTCTTGGGCAGTGAACCGCCAGTTTGTCGTGGCCCCTGCCGCGTTCCGCTCCCACACGCAGGCGCTGACGGCTCTTTCCAGGCTGTCCTCATCTCCGTTGCGTCCGCGCAGGCAGGCCCGGGCCAGCACGCTGAACTCTATCTACGCCATGTTCAGCCAGCTTCCGTGCTTGGGGGTGTGGTGGAACTCCAGCCGTTTGGCAATGCGCCGGGCCTCGGAAGCTGGGTAGGTCTCGTATAGCGAGGCCATCCGATGCGTGTTCAGATTGTCGAGAACCAGTCGAATCACCGGGACGTCGGGGTAGGCAGCGTCCACCAACCACTGGATCTGATGGGCGAAATCCTGCATGTTGCGCTGTTGGGTAATGGCTACGTGGCGCCATCCCGCCTTGGGCTCACAGGTGAGAAACAGGTTGCGCGTTCCCTCTCTCCGGTACTCGTAGTCCTCACGTCTCGGGCGTCCGGGCTTTGCCGGGAGCGGTTCCCTGATGTCGGCCAGCAAATGGGTGGACGTCTCGTCAAAACAGACCACCGGCCTTTCGGGATCATAGGGTTCGGCGTAGAGGTCCAGCACGTCCTCCATGGCCGCCACATATTCCCCGCTTACCTTCGGGATGCACCACTGCTGCTTCCGCCACGGCTTGAGCGTGTCTCTTTCCAGCCGCAGGCGGACCGTCTCGGGAGACAAAGACTCCACCAATCCCAACTCCACCACCTTGCCAGCCAGGGCCCGCATGGTCCAGTGGTCATGACCATCGGGCACCGGGCTGCAGGCCAGCGCTATCAGATGGGCCTCCACCCTTTCATCCACCTTTCTGGGCCGGTTCACTTGGTTGTGGTGCCTCAGCACCTCGTCCAGTCCCTCCTCGGCATACCGCCGCTTGGTGCGGAACACGGTCCGCTCCGAGATGTCCAGTGCCTTGGCCACCTGGAGGGCGGTCCAGCCCTCATCTATCTTGAGCAGGATCCGGGCTCGGCTGTTGGCCTGGGCGGAGCTCCTCCCAGCCCGGATCATCTTCCTGAGCCATCCCTTTTCCTGTGTCGCCAGCCGGACTCCGTACTTCTCCTGCACCATGACCACCTCACATCCCTCAACCCTTGGTCCATCCCCAAGGTAGCACCCCATCTGGGCTCATGTATTAACTGACAATGCCCGATTGGCTGAATACTAGTACTACAACGACGCTTTGCAAGAAAGGGGCTTTGAACCCCTATTCATGGCGACCTGCCCACACGCTTGACAGCTTTATTGTCGTACCTTCCTCGAAGCGAATTCAGGTCAAAATCCCACGAATTTGAGAAATCGTCGTTGTAGTACTAAACCAAAGCCAAGGTGGGATGTGCATTTGCCTGAGGCGAGGAATCGTGCTGGGAATTCGGCAGCAGTGCTTCGGCCCGTGACTGCAGTACCGTCCGGCAGCGGCGCCTCACCTCGTCTCTCCGGCTGGCCAGCCCGGCCAGGAAGTTGCCGACCCTTTCCTGCACCGCCGCCCTGCTGCCCAGGCAGAGATTGCCCGTCGCCTCCTCTCTCGCCCAGCCCCAGACCGCCTCATCGGAGTTGAAGTCCGGGCTGTACCCCGGCAGGTTCACCAACCGCAGGTCAAGTCCGGGCGTCCGCAGATATTCCCGCACCGCCTCGCCACGATGGGCCGGCGCGTTGTCCCAGATGACCCGCATCGGCTCTGGATGTTTTTCCCTCAGTTGCTTCAGGAAGGCAACCGAGGTCCCGCTGTTGCTGTTGCCCTCCAGTTCCATCCATTCCACCTCACCCGTCTCCAGGCACACCGCCGAATAGTAGTTGGCCTTCTCCCCATACCGCGGGCTGGTCGAGTCCACCAAAGCAGGCTGGCCCTTCAGCACCCACTTGCCCCGCAGTTCCGCGTCCGCCCGGAAGTGGGCCTCGTCGGCAAAGAATATCCTGGCTTCAGTCCGTTGGGCCTCCTCCCTCAGGACGGCGTACTCCGCCACGAAAGCCTCCCGCTTGGCCTCATCAGCCTTGAGCAACCGCTTCTTGGGCCGCTTGAAGGCAAATCCCAAGCGGTGCATCCAGTTCAGGCAACTGCTGCGGCTCAACTCAATGCCGAGGCGCTCCGAGGCAAACCGCCGCACCACCTTCCAATACCAGTTGGCCATACCGATGCCCGACGAAGCGGGAGGCTGTTGCACCGCCTCTTTCAATTCCTCCTGCTGCGCTTGGTCAAGGGCGGGGGGGAACCACCGGTCTGCTCGAATATCAGGGCTGCAGGCCCTCCCTCGCCGAAGGCCGACGCCCATCGGCCAATAGTGTGTGGGTCCCTTTCCAGAGTCTCCGCCGTGGCCGCTGCCGTCCAGCCCTGGGCCAGCAGCAGCACGGCGTACCACCTCTCCCGCTCCCTGGGCGTCGGCGCCAGGATCATCCGCTGTCGCAAGTCCTTGACTTCCATCCGCCACTGTTCCAGACACCGGTCTATCTCCCTCACGCCCATCACCAACCCCTCGTAACTCCCGAGACCAGCTAACCCAGTTCCTTCACAAATTTACCCTGTGCAACTGCGTATTTCACCTTGGCTTTAGTTTAGGTTCTGTACAAGAACTACAGCCAAATCATACTCACGCATCTAGGCGGTGATATAATCGCGAAAATTCCCCCTCCTCCTGTTGGGCGGATGGCAAGATGGGAGAACAGCGTGAGGATCGCATTTTTGCATATCGCGCCAGTAACCGGCGATATTGACTATAACCGCCGCCTAGTGGAGCGCGGCATCGTAGCAGCTGCGGAGGCGGGTGCCCAGTGGGCGATTACACCCGAGCTGTGCATCCCCGGTTACCTGTTCCTCAAGAAGCTCGGCACAGGCTGGATTCAGCCGCAGCCCGACCAATGGATGTCTGACTTCTGCGGACTTGTAAGAGAGAATGGCCTCACCGTATTCCTCTCCCACCCCGAGCTGGACCCGGCATCGGGACGCATGTACAACACGGTGTTCATCATCAACTCAGACGGTGAAATAGTCGGCCGGCACCGCAAGATAAAAGCTCTAGGCGGCGCGGAGGCCTGGTCCACGGCCGGCTGGAAGATCAGCCCCTATGAACTGGACGGCATTCAAGCCGGGGTGCTCATCTGCGCTGACGCCTACAAAAACGACGTAGCGGAAGTGCTGGTGAGCAAGGGCGCGCAGGTGCTGGTCTCTCCCGTGTCATGGGGGCCCGGTGGCTGCGGCCCTGATGGGGAGTGGGAGGCCCGATCAGCCCAAACCGGCCTTCCCATCATGGTCTGCAACCGCACGGGCGTAGAGAAAGAGGAGATGGACTACCGTGAAGCCGAGAGTGTAGTGGCGCAGAACGGCCGTCGACTGCTCGAAGCAACCTCTGACCGCTCTGTCGTGCTCACTTTCGACTGGGACATGGAATCCATGACCCTGCAGTCGGAGGATTTCCACAGGACCCTCCTGTAATTTAAGCGTCGTCCCTTTCGATCGCGCTTCCGCTGGACTCCAAGAACCGCCGAAGGATCAGAACCGCGGCGGTTTCGTCTATCGCGGACTTGTCCCGTGAGGGTTCAACCCCTGCATCCCGCAGCAGCCCCTCCGCCTCCATGCTGGTAAACGCCTCGTCCACTTCGTGAATGGGCAACGACGATTCTTTTCGCAAAGCGCGCACAAACCCACGGACATGCTTGGTCTGTGGACTGTCCCCTTGATCGGGCCAGTAAGGGATGCCAACAACTATGGCGTCGGACCGGCGCTGTCGAGCGGCCTCAAGCACGGCGCGAATGTCTTCTACGAGCCTGGTCCGCCGGATGAATCCCGCAGGCAGCGACGTGCCAATCTCGGCAACACCGGACGCCAGTCCTATGCGACGCTCTCCGACATCCAGGGCCAGCATCTTCATCTGGTGCCCAAACCCCCGGCCTAACAACTAGGACAGCGCCGTCCGTACCAAGCTGGGCACGGCGGCTAGCGCGTCGTCGAGCCGCTCCGGTAGGCGGCCACCGGCCTGCGCCATCTCGGGGCGACCACCGCCTCCACCGCCCATGAGCTTGGCCGCATCCCGGGCGATGTTTCCAGCATTCAGACCTCGCTCCACCAGATCCGGAGTTACCATCGTTACCAAGATCGGGCTGCCCTCCGACAGCGCGCCCAGCGTGACAACGCAACTGGAGAGCTTGTCGCGTAGGAAATCGCCCATCTCGCGCATGCCGTCGGAGTTGTGGGCGGAAGTGCGGCCGGAAACGACGCGGACGCCATCGACGTCGGCGACGCGCTGTAGCAGGGCTTCGGCCTCGGAGCGCAGGAGGGAGCGCTCGAGAGTAGCGAGACGGCGACGAAGGTCGTCGGTCTCCTTCATGTAGCTATCGAGACGGGCTTCGAGGTCGGCCACGGGGGTCTGGAGGCGGCTGGAGAGGGCGTCGAGGGTGGCTGACTGCTCGATGAAGAGGGCCTCGGCGGAGCGGCCAGTGAGGGCCTCGACGCGGCGCATTCCGCCACCGATGCTGGACTCGCCAAGCACCAGCAACGTGCCAACCTGGCCGGTGGCGGACACGTGGGTGCCGCCGCAGACCTCAAAGCTGAAGGGGTCGGCGGAATCTTCGGCCATCCGGACAACACGCACCACGTCGCCATAGCGGTCGCCGAAGAAGGCGAGGGCGCCCTGGCGCACGGCGTCGGCGTAGCTTGTCTCCTGGGCGGAGACGAGCAGGTTGGCACGCACCTTTTCATTGGCGAGGGACTGGACTCCGAGCAGTTCATCGTGGGTCATGCGTCCGACGTGGCTGAAATCGAAGCGCAGGCGGTCGGGGGAAACCAGCGAGCCAGCCTGGCGGACGTGGGGGCCCAGGGTGGTGCGCAGGGCGGCGTGGAGGATGTGGGTGCCGCTGTGGTTGCGGGAGGAATCGAGGCGGCGGGCGGCGTCGACTGAGGCGCTGACGGGGTCGCCGACGGCGATGTGGCCCTCCTCGACCACACCCCTCTGCACGATGAGTCCGGCGACGGGGGACTGCGTGTCCTGGACGCGGAACAGACCGCTGGGGCCGCGGATGTAGCCGTGGTCGCCTAGCTGACCGCCGCCCTCGGCGTAGAAGGGCGTGCGGCTGATGACGACCTCGGCCTGCTGGCCCTGGGTGGCATGGCCGGAGGATGCGCCGTCGACGAGCAGGGCGGCGACGACGGACTCCTGATCAGTGAGGGAGTGGCCGGTGAACTCGGTACGACCGGCGCCGAGGTTCTCGTAGGCGGTCAGCATCTCCATGTTGCCTTCAAAGTGCTGGCCGGAACGGGACTGCTCGCGCTGGCGCTCCATCTCGGCTTCGAAGCCGTCGAGGTCGACGCCGAGGCCGTGCTCGCGGGCGATCTCGGAGGTGAGCTCTGGCGGGAAGCCGTAGGTGTCGTAGAGGACGAAAGTGTCGCGGCCGGAGATTGTTCCGGGCTGGCCGGAGCCGTTGGCGGATGCGTTGACGGCGGAGATTATATCCAAGAGGATCTCGTTGCCGCGCCCAAAGGCCTCGGCGAACCGATCTTCTTCGAGGTTGACGACGCGGAGGATGAAATCGCGGTTGAGGGAGAGCGCGGTGTAGACTGCCTGGAAGCGGGGTATGACCTCGTCGACCACCTCGGCGAGGAACGGGCCGGTGAGGCCGAGACGGCGGCCGTAGCGGATGGCACGGCGGATGACACGGCGCAGAACGTAGCCGCGGCCCTCGTTGCCGGGGACGACGCCGTCACCGATGAGGAAGGCGGCGGCGCGGGCGTGCTCGGCGACGACGCGGAGGGCGAAGTCGGTGTCGACGTCGGCGCCGTACTGGCGGCCGGTGAGCTGGCAGGCCTTGCCGATGATGGGGGTGAACAGGTCGGTCTCGTAGATATTGTTCTTGCCCTGCAGGATGACGGCGGCACGCTCGAGACCCATGCCAGTGTCGACGCTGGGTGCGGGCAGCGGAGTGCGGTCGCGCTGAGGGTCCTGGTAATACTGCATGAAGACGAGGTTCCAGAGCTCGACGAACCGCTCGCAATCGCAGTTGGGGTGGCAGCCGTCGACGTCGCGGGGGGTACCGCCGTCGCGTTCCTCGCGCAGCTGGGCGGTGAGGACGTCGACCGCGACCATGCGGCCCGCGTGGCAGCCCTTCTCCACGCCACCGTCGTAGTGGATTTCGGAGCAGGGGCCGGTTGGTCCCTCGGTGCCAGCGGGTCCCCACCAGTTGTCCTTGTCGCCGTAGCGGTAGATGCGCTCAGGCGGGACGCCGACCTGGTGGTGCCAGATGCCGTAGGCCTCGTCATCGTCGAGGTGGATGGTCACGTAGAGGCGATCGGGGGAGAGGCCGAAGAGCTGGGTCACCAGCTCCCAGGCGAAGCCTACGGCGCCTTCCTTGAAGTAGTCGCCGATGCTGAAATTGCCCAGCATTTCGAAGAAAGTCAGGTGCTTGTGGTCGCCCACCTCATCGATGTCGGTGGTGCGAAAGCTCTTCTGGCTGCTGGTGAGTCGTCGGGAGGGCGGGGTCTGCTCGCCCATGAAGAACGGCTTGAAGGGGACCATTCCGGCGCTGGTGAACAGCAGCGTCGGGTCCCCGGCGGGGATGAGAGAGGCGGAGGGCATGTGTTGGTGCCCCTTGCTCTCGAAGAACTGGATGAATGAATCCCTGATCTGGTCGCCGTTCATGGGCTATGGCTCTCCAACGCGAATGTGGAAAAATAGTACGTATGCGATTGTATTTCTGGTCGCAATACCAGTCAACGACTCTGGCCAGCCCAGAGAGGCAGAACCTCTACTGGGAAGCCCTGAGGGCAAATATATGAGTGTCGGTCGCCCCGAATAGAAAGTCATTGGAGGGGAAAAGGGGTTCCATCACTCCCGCGCCAACCGGGTACTGCCAAATTGCTTGACCGGATGCAATATCAACCGCCAAAACCCTGGGCTCATGGAAGAAAAACACTGTCCCGTTTGACGCAACCGGCGGAATCAAATAGGCATGACTCGATTCGTAGCTCCAGTTCAACCTTCCGGAATATGCGTCTATGGCGTACAGTGCTGCATCCTCCTCAGGCCCGCTAATTATCACGTGGCCATCGGAGAATACCGGGAGGGTTGCGGCATCCCTCGGACACTCTGACGCAAATTGGTACGACCACAGAGTCCTGCCGGAGTCGGCATCCAACGAATACAGGAATCCGTTGCCGCAGTAATAAAGGCGGCCTTCGTTCAGCAGCAGTTTTGAAACCCTCGTTCCCGAATTACTGTCCGCCTGCCAATTGAGTTCACCGGAATCGGCGTTCAATGAGCGAATGGTGCGACTACCGTGGAAATAGACGTCGTTCTCGGACGATACCAGCGACCAGGCCATCGGCCCTTCCAGCTTCCAGTCGACATTCCCGAGAAGGTATCCAGCGAGTATAAGTAGTCCTCCGTATTTCCAGCGTAAGGGAAAAGGAAATTATTCCCTCGCGCGCCAAGAGTGCCGCCTCCCCAGAACCATCCGTATTTATCCACCTCCTGTAGCCAGTTTACGGAACCAGTCCGCCAGTCAAGTGAATATATTTTCCCTCTGTCCAGGTATCCCAGCCTGCCTCCGGAGATCGAGCCCTGGCTGACCGTACCGAAATAGACATTGTCCCCATACACCACTGGAACGGGTGTGGCGAGATCGTCAACCTGGAATCGCCACCTGAACTCCCCGGTCGCTGCATCCACCGCGTCCAGATACCCCGGCGCATAACCGACCAACACCATGTCCCCGATCAGAACGGGTCCGGTGATTGACCTGTTGGACCATCCTTTTAGGCCGCCAAAATCGGGATCAAATTCGTAACGCCAGAGGACCTCCCCTGTCTCGGCTTCCACAGCGAGAATGACTCCGTCATCATCGTAGCTCGACAGCGCATACACTATACCGTCGCCCGCCGCAAAGCCCGTGGCACTCCATAACCTCTCCGACCACAATGCGGTTCCGGGCCTGTTTCGGTCGCTCACCCTCACGGGGACCGAAAGATATTCGCGATTGTTCTCCCTGTTAATTTCGAGCCTGCTCCCGAATACATCAACCCTGAAACTGACCTGGTCCTTGAATCCACCCGGCAGCAGTTCCACCTGCCCCCTTATGGACTGCCCGGGGCCCAGGTAACCGAAACTGCAGGTCCACGTTTCGCATTCAGCCGCAGGCGACAAGGACTCAATCGGGTGATCAGCTGACCTGAGCTCGAGGTTGACCTCGTCCGTACTCCACAACCCTTGATTCGAGATTCTGAAATTGATAATGAATCTCTCCCCCTGAACGGCAAAATCAGAGGTTGGTTCCAGAGCAATCGCGAGGTCCGCCACCGCGCGAGGGGTCGGCGTCGGGAATGGCGTAGGTGTAGCGGTGGGCTCGGGCGTCGGCGTGAAAGTCGGGCGGGGAACAGGAGTAGCGGTAGCCGTGGGAGTAGGAGGAACGGGGGTCGGCGTGGGCGCTGGGGTCGGCGTGGGCGTTGCTGTGGGCATCGGCGTGGGCGTAGGCGAGGGGGTCGGCGTAGGGGTGGGCGTCGCCGTTACTGGGGGGATCTGCGATGAAGTGGGAGAGACAATAGCGCCCTGGGCTGCTGTTGCAGCCGGGGGTATCTCCGGTCCCCTGTCACTGTCGATTATCGCCTGTTTGGCTTCCCGCGTTCCGGATTTCAGAGTAGCGTTGACCCTCGCCTCCACCGTCTCCTGGTAATCGGGTGTTGGATCGGCCTGCCCATTGTTGCAAGCGACAGCGAGAAGCGAAATCAACAGGGCGGACATTAGTGAGAAAGGCTTTATTTCTATCAACAGTACTGCTGAAACCAGACCAAAGTCCCATTAGGTTAATGTGATCAATCATCGAGTTCAACTTAAATTCCCAACTTGAATTCCCATGGGTGGAGGCATAAGATTTAAGTCCAATCCAGCGGAGAGGCTGAGGCGTAATCACAATAAACCCAACATCGTCGGAGATAAGTCAGGCGGAACCGGACACTGGGCCGGATAGGGTTTGGAGGTGCGATGGATTCCAGCATCATCGGCAAGATTGACAAGGCGAGGAAATACGCCGAGGAAAAAGATCGGGTGAGTATCAATAGCTTTTCGGCGACCTTCCAGGGCAACCATAACAGTTATGACGTGACCTTCCAGTCCGGGGCGTGGGACTGTGAGTGCCACTTCTTCGCCACTCGATCCGTTTGCAGCCACACTATGGCTTTACAGAGAATGCTGGACGACGTTCTGGCCAAAGTTTCCGTAAATCCTGAAACTGCAGACGCCACCTGAATAACATTCGTGGACTGTCTCTATTCCGTAGGCCGGGGCTCTTGTTCCGGCCTTTTTGTTACCCCGGAACGCACGCGCAAATTAGCTGCAAATCCCTCCGTTGACAGGTGTTGCCAGGCGGTCTAGACTACTCGAGCTATCTCACACTTACGGTTTAACTTTTCTGCAGAATTTTACAGATTCCATTCAGCTAAAATGTCCCACTGCAAACAGAGTGGCAGCCGGGATTCAGTTTCTGCAGCACCAAAATCTCTCGTGGCAACAGACCTGTGATCCAACAAGGCCCTCCTTCGTCTGACTTCATTGTCATCGGTCTGAATCACCGAACCGCACCAGTAGAGGTGCGGGAATCGTTGTCGTGGAATCGCGACCAGTCTCCCGAACTGATGCGCGCAATGTCCGTCAACGGAGTTCCAGGTGTTCCTCTCTCCACCTGCAACCGTTCCGAGTTCTACTTCATTGAGTCCGGTCTCGACGATCGCAGCCGGCTCTGGAACCTGCTGACTCAGCAGTTCAAAGTCTCGGCGGGCGAACTCGAGCAATACCTGTACGAGCATCGGGGCATCGACGCTGTGCGCCACCTGTTTCGTGTGGCATCCGGTCTCGACTCGATGATCCTTGGAGAGGACCAGATAATCGGCCAGGTCCGTCAGGCCTACCAGGCGGCCAGCGAGCAGGGAGAGGTGCCAGGTTTGCTCGCTCGGCTGTTCCAGCAGGCCTCCAGGGTAGGCCGCAGGGCACGGCGCGAGAGCGGTATTGGTCGCCACGCACTATCGGTCAGCAAGGCATGCGTCGACTTGGCCCGGTCGATCGTCGGCGATCTCTCAGGCAGTTGCATCCTGGTGGTCGGCGCCGGCGAAGCGGGAGAGACTGCCGCGGAGGCTCTGAGCATTGGCGGCGCGAGAAACGTGACCGTAGTCAACCGCACCTACTCCCGTGCCGCCGAACTCGCCAGCCGCCTGTCCGGGCAAGCCGTGGCCTTTGACCAGCTGCCCCAGGCGTTGGTAACCTCCGACATCGTCATTGCATGCACCGGTTCGCCGGGATACGTTCTCCAAGCCCGTACGATCAGGGAAACGATGGCGGCGCGTCCCGACCGGCCCCTGTTCCTTATTGACATAGCAGTGCCCAGGGATATCGACCCCGAAGGCGGAGCGGTTCGAAACGTGTCTCTCTGCGACATAGACGACCTCGAGTCCATGTCCAGGATGAGCCGCGAGGAACGCGCGCAGGAGACTTCAGCCGCCGAGGCGCTCGCCTCTGAGGAAGCTTGGCAGTTCGAGCAGTGGCGCCGTGGCCTCGAGTCACTGACCCCGGTCATCGACCTCCGACGGCGGGCCGAGGTTGTGCGTCAAACCGAACTCCAGCGTACCCTGAAGCGCCTGAACGGCAAACTCACCGACGAAGAACGTACATCGCTTGACGCGATGACACGGGCCATCGTCAACAAGTTGCTGCACTCACCCACTGTCTACCTGAAAGACCAGCACCCTTCGGATGGTCGGCAGGCTGCCGAGGAGATCTTCGGCGTCGCACCTTCCTCGCCGGACGACGTATAGTCTCCAGAATTCCCTCTTGGACTCCAAGATACTGTTTCATTTTCCGCCGCACCGATCTCTGTTCAAATTTCCTTCGATTCAGGGTTCGAATTCCATTGCGCTTGATATGAATTACCATCATATTATGTCACCCACGCGTACTCCTCAGTGGAATTCCACGGCCCGTTGGCGGCGAATTGCCGACCTGCATAGCGAGAATCGATACGGATAGGGGGCAGCATGAAAGTAGTGGCAGTGTTATATCCGGGAGGTCCAGCTGCGGCCGAGACCCCTGAACTGCTGGGTTGTGCGGAGAACGCCCTCGGCCTGCGGGACTGGCTTGAGGGTCTGGGCCACGAGCTTGTGGCCACGACCGATGCCGGCGCGGGGCTGGACAGCCACCTGCCCACGGCCGATGTGCTGATCGCAACCCCCTTCTGGCCCGCCTACATAAGCCGGGAACGCATCGAAGCGACGCCAAACCTCAAGCTGTTGCTGACCGCGGGAGTCGGTTCCGACCACTTTGACCTTGCCGCCGCAGCCGAACGCGCCATCACTGTCGCCGAAATTACCGGCAGCAACGTGGTCAGCGTCGCCGAGCACGTGGTTATGCAGATATTGGCGCTCGTCCGGAACTATATCCCCGCCTACCAAGAGGTGTTGGGTGGCGGATGGGACATCGGCAAGGTGGCCGCCCGCTCTCACGACCTCGAGGACAAGCGAGTGGGGATCGTCGGGTTCGGACGCATCGGTCAGCGGGTGGCGACGCGGTTGAAGCCCTTCGATGTGCAATTGCGCTACTTTGACTATCGCCGCCTGCCCCACACCGAGGAGACCGTGCTGGGCGCGAGGTTCCAGGGCCTTCGAGCGCTCGTGGCGGAGAGCGACGTCGTAAGCATCAACATCCCGCTCACCCCAACGACCCAAGGGCTGTTTGACCGCGCCCTGCTCTACAGCATGAAAAGGGGAGCCTACCTGGTAAACACCGCCCGCGGACGCATCGTGGACACCGACGCACTGGTTGAGGTGATGGAGTCAGGGCATCTGGCTGGATATGCGGGAGACGTGTGGTACCCGCAGCCCGCTCCCTCCGATCATCCCTGGCGCAGGATGCCCAACCACGCCATGACGCCTCACGTCTCCGGGACCACGCTGGAGGCCCAGCGGCGCTACGCCAACGGCATCCGGGAGTGCCTGGAGGCCTTCATAGCAGGCCAGCCCATCGACCGCGACTACATCATCGTCGACGGGGGACGGGTTGCCAGCCCCAGCTACAGCCCCGCCTACCAGTAACGGGAAGAGAGGTTTCTCTCCTTTCTCCCCTACGGCAGGGACTGGGTTAGCTGGGTCAGGATGGAGCGGGAGCTGTTGACAGTCAGCACCGGCAGACCGATATCGCGTTTCCGAGACTCGGTCGCCACGTAGCGGCGGTCGACCTCGGCGACGTCGCGTGTCAACAGCATCGCGTCGTAGGTGGACGAGCCGACCATGTCGATGGCGACCCCGTCGTTGATGGTGCTGGTAACGATATAGCCGGCTCCTTCCAGTATCCTGGTGAGCTGATCCATGTCGGATACGTTCCGGCCGAGGACGACCAGACGTTTGTTACTGCTCATTGGCGCGATGCTCAACAATGAATATGTGCGTGAACAGGTTAGGGGCTGGCGGTCTGTACGGCAAGCCAGTCGAGCAGGAATTGGAGGAAGTCCAGAGCAAATTCCGGCTTGAGCACAGCGTATTCTTCGACAGCCCCGGTTTCGGCCTCCTGGAACAGGTGGTTGGCGGGCCAGATGGTTGCGAGGGCGTGGCTGGGGATGCTGGATTCCCCAAAGGCCTCGGACATGGCCGTCGAGTTTTGGTCGGCGGGCACCTGGGTGTCGTGGGTGCCGAATAGGGCGAGAACAGGTACATCAAGGGCGAGAATGTCGGGCCTCGGGTCGTATTCCACGAAAGACCGGAACCACGGGCTTTGGAGAAGCATCAACTGCCGGGCGACCATGCCGTCCACATACTTCTCAGTATTGGCAATGGAGCCCTGCGCGGCTTCTGGCAATGCCCCCAATTGCGCCAGAAACAACGTCCGTGCCGATGATTCCACTGCATCCCAACCTTCCCTGGTGGCCACTGCCCGGAGCGCGAGCCTCTGATAGGCCTGGGCCTGCTCGACCAGTTCACGGCTGGCGCCACCGACTTCGAGGATCATATTCTGCTGGGCCCGCAGCAGTTCGTCGCCGCGTACGGCGGGAGATGCGAGGAGTGCCAGGTAGGCAATGCCTTCCACCTGATTGGCCACGATTCCAGCAACGAGTCCGCCCTCGCTATGGCCGACGAGACCGATACTGTTGCGGTCTATATCCTCGCGGGCCTGGAGCCATGCCACGCCCGCAGCCACATCGCTGGCGCGGCCGTCCAGAGTGGCCTGCAACCAGTTGCCGGTGGAGCCGCCGATGCCCCGGTCGTCGAAACGGAGAACGGCGATTCCCTGGGCGGCGATGAGGTTGGCCAGAACATCGAATACTCTGAAACCGTAGAAGTTGGCGTCCCGGTCCTGTCCACCGCTACCGCTGATGAACACGACGGCGGGAAAGGGAGCAGCGGAGTCGGGGAACGTCAGATCGCCGGCGAGGGTGATGAGGCCGTTGGAGAGGGTAACCTCCTCCCGGCGGTATGCGGTTTCGGCTTCCTGGCTGGTGGGCGTCTGCGCCTCCTCCTCTTCGGTACGTTGCAGTAAGAAGGTCCCTCCCACCCCACCCTGCTGGAATTCGCCCTCGATCACGCCGTCGAGGAGTTCGCCATCCCAAATGGCCAGCCCAATGGTTGATTCCAACTCGAAATGCAGACGGCCCGACTCGAATGTCACATTGGACGTGGCCAGGCCGTAGGCGTTCTGGGCGGGGATGTCCAAATTCACTTCGAGGCCTGTCTCGGACAACACTATGGTTACAGCGAAGGGCAGTTCGCCGATGGCTGCCACGGTGGTGATACCGTCCTATAGCCCCTCGAGGCTGGCAGGGTCCTCGGAAGGGGGCTCGGGTGTTGCCGGGGTGTAAGGCGTAAGGGCAACAGTGGGTTCCGGCACC
Organism: Dehalococcoidia bacterium; assembly: GCA_965262865.1. GTDB lineage: Bacteria > Chloroflexota > Dehalococcoidia > Lucifugimonadales > UBA3495 > VXOI01. The sequence goes on along the minus strand of OZ253565.1, from coordinate 315,572 downwards.
GGCGAGGGAGTTGCTACGGGCTCCGCAGGGGGCGCAGATGATGTCGGTGAGGGCAGTACGGTTGCAGAGCCGGTCGGCGATTCGGTGGCGGGGGCCGCGGGGGCCGACGCGGGCACAGCGGTGGGAGGCGTCGTGGCTGCAGCGGTCGCGGTATCGCCGGATTGCAAGTCGTCTCCGCCACAGGCAACGAAAAGGCCAATGACCAACACGGCAGCGGCGGCAGTGAATATCCTCACGGGTGTCAATTTTGGTGTCAATTTTCTCAGCAACGGATTTCGCGTTCCCTTTCATATGGTCGAGTTGTCAGTTGGGCAGGCGGGTGCTGGCTTGGACTGACTCTTGGGACACGGGCCTAGATACCAGCCCCCATGGAATGGCGGTGGGGCGCGGCCCGGCTGCCGACGGAGGCGTTAGAGGGCAGGAATCCGGGTTCCTGCCGGGCCGGGGAGCTCCACACAAAGCCACCGCCTTTCGTTGCATTCTCTGAAAAGTGAGGTGTCCGGAAGGGACCTTGCCGATGGAGAAAGGCGCCTCAAGGGAGATGTTGGCACGTTGAGTGTCCCGATGGGGCTTTGCACAAAAAATGTTTTTAATTGCCTATTTTTTGTGCAAGATTATTTTTTATTCGCATAAATTTCCTGGGCCTTCGTCTTGGCCCTTGTCCCTGCGACCCATTCTATCCTGACTTGAATCGCTGGACTTTCCGTTCCGCTGTGGGGGAAATTACACGGGCGGGCCTGTTACGGCCCGCCCGTGGTGGTCCCTTTTCTATGAGCTTGGGGGCCGACGTCTCTGGCCAAGGCCCCGGGCTGTTCCCGCCCGTCTACATCTGGAATAGGTTCTCGGATTTCTGAAACTTGCCGCCGGCGGCGAGCTTGACCATCTCGTCCTGGCTGGCTTGGCGGGTTCGGGTCACTCAGCGTATGCGCGGCTGAGGGCGTCCGTTCTCGGGTCTTGGGTGTCTTTGCGGAGGCTGTCCAGGTTGATTGCTTGGACTCCCAGGGACGTGGCGTAGTGAGCGGCACGGAGTCTCACGGTGGGGTCTGGGTGTTCCATCAGGTCGGTGAGCACCTCCACGCTGCGCAGCGTGAGTTTCCTCAGTTCCTGGCGAGTGAGTTCGGCTGCTTCGGCGGTGAGGCGTCTGAACTCACTCTGGAACCGTTCGTCCCGGAGCCACCGGTGGAGGGTTGACTCGCCCACCCCGGTTTCTTCGGCAGCTTGGCGCACGCTGGGCGCGACTGCCAGGACGGGGAGGGCCAGTATTTGCCTGGATGAGAGTTGGGACCGCTTGGCCTCTGCCTCGTTCTCTTTGGTCCCCTCCTGCTCGTCGAGAGCTAAGCAGTCGGGATTGAGGGGGTCGCTTGGTTTATCGCACATGATTCCTCGGGCCACAGTGGCGGTTTGGATTTGGCAAATGGTCGCTAACTTGATGGTAGGGAGGGCTCATCATGATTTGCAATGGGCTACTGTCAGGAGTTTGGGATGCGCTTTCGACCATGAATGTTTCCCCTTTCACAGTTAGCACGGTGGTCTTGATGGGTATGCCGTACGGGCGGACACGAGCCAGTTGGTCTCAGTTCCGCGGCTTTGGCTCTTCATCAGTCGAGTGAAGTACTAAGGGCGAGCCATTACTGGCTCGCCCTTTCCTTATTCTCTTGTCTGGTGGCCTGGGGCCGGCGTCTCACCCGGGCCCCAGGCACTGGTCGTGTTTTCCCCTTACATCTGTGCTAAGTTCACAGCCAGGTTGTAGGCGAACCAGCCGTCTCCGGTCTTGAACGCCTGGGGCTTCGCGCTCTGCGCGTCCCTCATTATTTCGAAACCATCTGAGAACGGCTCGAAGTCCACGATCTTGTCGTAACGGACCCTGAATTTCTTCTTTGCTCCTGAGAAGTACAGGTGCTTCGTCGTGAACCCTATGTTTAACGTCAACTACTTTTGCCGGTTGGCGTCGATTATTCTTGCCGGTTCACCTCCTTATCCTGCCCCCGCTGCTGGGCCACTCCGGTCCGGTAGCTGGGGACGTTGAATTCCAGGATGACCGAGTGATGGACCACCCGGTCGATGGCGGCCGCGGTGGCCATTGGGTTGGCGAAGATGTGCTCCCACTGGGAGAAGACCAGGTTGGAGGTGATGCCCAGGGACCGGCGCTCGTAGCGTTCTGCGATGAGGGTGAAGAGGAGCTCCGACTCCTCGGCCCCCTGGGGCAGGTAGCCCAGGTCGTCCAGCAGCAGGAAGTCGTAGCTGTCGAGCTTCCGTAGTTGTCGCGGCAGGGCCAGGTCCCGCTTGGCTGCCAGCAGATCCTGCACCAGCCGGTAGGCCGGGGCGAAGAGCACCGACCTGCCCGACTCCACCAGCCGGTGGCCCAAGGCGCACAGGGCGTGTGTTTTCCCGGTGCCGGGAAGACCGAAGGCCAGGACGTTGACGCCGCGGTCGACGAAGCTGCCGTCGGCCAGTTCCCCCAGTTGCTGTCTGAGAGACAGAGGCACCCGGTCGTGCTCGAAGGTTTCCCAGGTCTTGCCCGCCGGCAGCCTGGACGCGGTGCGCAGCCTGCTGATGCGCCGCTGCCTGCGGTCCTCGGCCTCCTGCTCCAGTACTTCCAAGAGAGTCTCCAGGGCGTCGCCGTGGCCGGCTGCAGTGAAGCGGGACACCGACTGCGCACCCATGGTGGGCAGCCGGAACTGGTGGCACAGCTCCCCGATCCGCTCCTGTATGGCCACTGTGTCCGTCATCAGGGTGTCAGTAGTCAGGGTGTCCAGCATCAGGCCACCTCCGCCAGCAGGGAGTCGTAGACCCTCAGGTCCGGCGTCCCGGGCAGGCTGAGTGCCGGCGCCTGCAGCGGCGCGGGACTGGCCAGCTCCCTGACTGCGGCGTAGTCGAAGGGTCCGCCCGCCTCCAAGAGCAGGGCCAGGGCGCTGTCCACCGTGGTCTCCATGGTCGTCGCCGCCAGGTGCAGGATGCGCACGTACTCCACGTCGGCCCGCTCCCCACGCCATTCCCGGAGCGCATCGTAGGCCAGGCGAAAGGTCATGGTGGGAAACATCTGCTCCCGGAACCGGTAGCGGGCGAAGGCCCCGGGCTTGCGCACCAGGGAGCCGATGACGTGGCGGTAGTCAACCCGGGCCTCTTTCTCGCCCCGCACCCGCTCCATTCGATCCACGAAGGTGCCCTTGTAGTACACTTCCAAGTGTTCGGCGTACAGCCGGATCTGCACCTCCTTCCCGATGAGCCGGGAGGGCACGGTGTAGGTCCGTCCGGCTGCCTGGATGGTGCTCCACTTGCGCACCCGGGCCCGGTGGTTGACGTACTCCGGCACCGGGGCTGGGGGCAGGGAAAGCAGATGTGGGCGCTCTTCCTCCAGCTTCCCCATCACCAGCCGGTTGCGCCGATCCACCACCTTGCGAACGAAGCCGGCGTACTCCTCAAGGGAGCTGAAGTCACGGCTGCCCCGCAGCATGAGGGCTTGGTCGATGGCGTCCTTGAGCCGGTAGTGGGCCTGCTCGGCAACGCCGTTCTCATGGGACTCTCCTGCATTTATCAGGGTGGACTCGAGCCCATAGTGGTCCAGAAGCTCGGCGTAGCTGCCGTTCAGGGCCCTGCCGCGGCTGCGCCTCATCTCGTGGGTGGCGGCCGAGGTGTTGTCCGAGCGGATCACCCGAGGCGCACCGCCCAGCTCCCACAGGGCGTTCTGTAGCCCCTGCTTCAGGGCCAGGAAGGTCTCCCCCGTAGCCACCTCGGCATAGCGCCACCCTGAATGGCTCAGCACCAACTGGAACAGCCGGTGGCGATAGGCCCGACCGCCGACGGTCACTCCCAGGGAGTTGCAGTGGGTGAAGTCGATCTGGGCCTCGCGGCCCGGGGGATGCTCCTGGGGGAAGTAGACCTCTTGGTCCGGGCCGTTGAGCGCTCGCCAGTCTTGTAATCGTCGTTGCAGGGTGCGCAGCTGCGAGGCGCTGAACCGGCCGGGATGCCGCTCCTCCAGCCACTCGATAATTGTCGTTGCCCTGAGCCTGCCGGCGGCCTCGCCCCGGAGCAGGGGCAGGATCTCCTTCTCCCAGACTCCGTCGAAGGGATCGGGACGGGTGCGCCACTGGCGCTCAGTCTTGGTCTCCGACGGCAACGGGCCGCACTGCCACTTGCGGGCCGAGCGCTCGCTCATCCCCGCCATTGCCGCCGCCGTCTGTTGCGTCTTTCCTTCCATTCGTCTCTGCCTCAGTGTTGCGACTTGCTGATCTGTAACCAATCCGGCACCTCCTGTACCGGATGATTACTCTTGGGGACCGGCAAAAATAGTCGTCGCCAACCGGCAAGACTAATTGTCGTTGATCACCCTAGGAGTCCGGTGTCCTGGTGGACCGTCTCTTCCCACTCCACTGCCCTGCTCCTGAAGGTGCTGGGCCGGTAGTAAAGGCCCCTTGCGACCCGGATGCTCAGCCCGTGGGAGCTGCCCCTGTTCTCTCGCCTTACGACGGTTTCCAGGTAGTCGACGCCTTCCATGATCCAGACGAGTGTTTCTGATTTCATCAGGTTGAACGGCACTCTGCCCTGGATATTCTGCCTCTGGGGGACGATTCCCTCTGTGATGTCCCGGATGACCGCGGACTTGATCATCGAGGTGAGGACGCCGCTCCCGTCGACCTGCTCGGGGGCGACTTCGAAGTGGTGCAGGTACCGGTGTAGGGCGCTTTCCTCATCCAGGGTGAGGAGCCCGTCTTCCAGGGCGCCTTCCACGGCCGCCTCCCAGGCCCGGACGAGCAGGGCTGTCTGCCGGCCTTCGGACAGGCCCGAGTCCCTGAGGGACTGCGCGAGCTCGTTCAGGTGGGTGTCCGGGTCGTCTGTGGCGATGGCGGCGAGCCGGGCGTCCAGGGTGAGCCGGTCGGTGGATGCGCGTTCGAGTTGCGTCGCCGCGCTGGTGTCTGCGGCGGACGGGTCCAGAGCTAGGCGGTCCCGGAACTCCCGGAGCCTGGCTTCCTCGGCCTGGGAGACGATCCCGTCCGCCATGGAGTGGTCCACGCCCTGCTTCCATCCCTGTTCCAGGGCCTGGTTGACAGTGGTGCCGTCCCCATAGGACCGGCGGGCTATCTCTGCCAGGGAGAGCCGGAGTGATTGTTCATCGAAGGTGTGGGACGCTGCGGCTTGGGCGGCGAGATTTACCATCTCGTCCCAGCCGGCCCGGTAGGTGCGGCGACACTCGGGATGCTCACGGGAGAGGATGCCGGCCTTCTGGCGGCAGAAGGGGCAGGTGCCGGCGGCGGATTTCAGAAGGTTGGAGAGGGGCATGAGGTATCCTCTGCTTTCCTGTGTTTCCTTGATCTTATTGCTGGTCACTCAGCATCAGTGATTGGTAACATCCTTGGACGTATTTTTCTATCTGTTGATTTTCCATACCCATTTCTCTGAGCAAGAACGATGCCCCTGCTACAAATAGAAGGTTGGTCATCATAATAATGGCGCGCCCGTTGGTCACTAAGGTACTGGATGGATCTGAGTGACTTATCCTTTGGTCCCTGATTTCCTTGACTCTCTCTGCCCAGTCGTCAGCAGGACAGTTCGTGAGGACTGAAAACCCGGGTACCGCTTCCTCTACAAACTCTGCCAGTTCCGTTGACTTCATATTGGCTTTGTTGCGTGCTTTCTTTCTTGACACTAGTAGTCCGAAATCATTGTAATGATGGGTTGATTAGTACGGGGCCGTTGCCCGGACAAACCTGGCTCACGGAATCGATGGCCAAACAATCCGTCGTTTCACCCGTCATTTCAAGGATGTTGGTCTACTAGCCCTTCTACGGCTGTGTACATCCGGGCAAATCTATCCTCGTTGTATGCCCTGTCATTGAACCAGTTGGATGTCAGTAGCCCGACCGTTGCTCCGTATCTTTCGGTTACTTCCAGCCATTTGGCTATTCCCTCCACCCCTCCAATCTCCCTGAGGCTTATGGCTGGGAATGGATGATTCTCTCTCGCCTCGGTGTTGTAGCCCCGCATCCTCACAAATACATTGATTGGATGAGTTTCCTGTTTTTCGTAAAGGGCACTGAAACCTGTAATAGTGGGTTTCTCATTGCAACCGATGCTCAAGAGGTTAAGCAGAGGTCCCACTACTGACAAGATTTCTTGCAAGGGTATCTTACTGCCGTTGGCTCTTTCTATTGCCAGAAAGCAATGGTCTTCAACTGCGTACCTGGTGATTTGTCCGCGCCGTCCCCAATCTTCTGTTGGCCTGAATCCTATGGAAATTCTTATTTCCTCTCCCCTGAAACTTACGGTTGTGGTTTCGTCTGCCTTGTCCCTGATAGAGACGTTTACTCGAAGTGGTCTCGTTTCATCCTGGGAAAAGTCGAGCTCCACAATGTCAGGGTTCACCCATTTCGTCAGAGTGGATATATGCAACATAGCCTCCTCGAAGGCTATTTCTTCCCTATCCTCGAAAGCTATTCCTCTAATTGCTTGATTTGCCAGCAATGTTTGGTGACTCCAATCTATTCCGTCCCATTCCTCACCGATGAACCGAGTGCTAACTGGGAGGCAGTCGGCCAGTGTCACATATTCTTGCCCTCCGTTTATTACCCCTATGATCCTGCGTTTCCTTTCGTCTCTTTCTGAAATCAAGGATCCGAAGGTTTCCAATCGTACCTCATTGATTTCGTTGATACGGAGGGTTCCCCATAACTTTCTTTCGTCGTTTTCGGAAAGCCAGAACCGTCCGTGTTCGGAAAGGATTTCTTTGTCATTCATGGTTCGCTCTGCCTAGCAGTCGCCGTTTACTTTGGGTCCCGCGACATGCTGACCTGTTCGCCCAGGTTGAGGTCTGCCAATGCCTGCTTGACCTCCTGCTCCAGGCCCTGGAACCTGTCGGAGTCGATCTGAACGGACAGGTTCACGGAGAGGTTCATCTCCTCCCCAGCCTTCAGCTTGGGCAGAACCCTGATCCCTATTGAATTCCAGAGCTCCATGGGTACGGTCCCCCGCAGCCTGAGGGTCGCCTTCTGAGGAACTTGGAGGTCCAACTGGTCTCCGTTTCGGTCGGGGTTGGGGTCATCAGGTTGCGGTGGAATCGGGTCAGGTTCCGGTGTCGGTTCGACCTTTGGAGCGCGTAACTGCTCAGCCTTGGCCTTGGTGAGGAGGAAAGTACCTGAGTCAAAGGTCACGTCGTCCGCGGACGGCTTCTCCTGGTACCAGATCCTGTTGAAGTTGCCTTGGCCTTCCTGCCCTGAAGCGAGACCGAATTCTCCGGTCTCGACGAATTCAACGAGTCTTTGTCTGAGGACACTGTCGGTATCCAGCAGTCTTGTCAGGGACCCGTCCAAGAAATTCTGTCTCAGCCCTCTCAGGGGCCATGCCCCGGTGTCCTTGAACGCCGGCGGCCAGTTTCTTCCGATATAGCCTGCTCCTACTGACTCGCTGAGCAGCCCGTTCTGCTTGAGGGCTGAGATCACTCGCCCGGTCAGGGATTCGTTCCCGTTGGCGTATCCTGCTCCCATGTCTATGGTCTTCAGCCTGCTCTCGGCCTGCGGGTCATACAGGCTCACAAACCGGTAGCTTCCCTGAACTTCCTCTTTCGCGTCCTCCTCCGCCTTCTTGATCTGTTCTCCTAGGGAGTCCAGTTCCCGTTTCTCGAATTCAGGTCCCAGGGTTCCCCCGTCCACCTCGGCCTTTACCTTCAGCCAGGCAAGCCAGGTCTCCACGCTGTCCTGAAGGTCCCGGCCAGGCTTCCGAGTACACCACACCAGTGCGGCTGGGTAGAGCCTAGAAGACGAGCCTCTCTTCTCGGTCCATTGGGCAACTCGCTCGGGGGTGTGGTTGTTCTCCCGCCACTCCTCCGTGGGACTCATTACCACCAGAGTCATCTTGGGGTCATCCGAGACGGCATTGCCGTCTTCCGGGAAGTAGACCTTCTGGATCCCTGTCCCCCGGTTGAACTCCCTCTCCACCAGCCTCCTGATGGCGGGCTTCACCTCGGTCTCGTCATCCAGTGATGCCCGGCGGTCGGCCACCGCCTTCCTCAGGGTTGCTTGGTGGTGGATCCGGTACCCGTCGGTCCCGGCCCTCCGAATGAAGAACCCAGTCTGTTCCAGTGCCGAAGCTGCGCTGTCGATGGTTGTGGTCTCCACATCGGGTTCACCCAGCGCGAACCTCAGTTCCGGGAGGTGGGCGACTTTGTCGACCATCCCTCCGGACGACTCGAAGAGCATGGCGGTACCGACCCGCTTGTGAATGTCCCTGAGCGCCCCCTTGGTGTCGGCGTCCAACGGTCTGGCCCGGGCCGACTGCCCGGCAAGGTCAGCGTCTATTGCGGTGGTGAGCCTTCTTTCTCCCAATTGGGCCAGCACAGTTTCCCGGAAGCTGGGAATGTGCAGTGGAGCGGACCCCAGTGTTATCAGGGGTTCGTTCCTAGCCTGCTTGAACTGCTCGCTGGATGCTGACGAGATCCACTGTGCCAGCATGGCAAGGGCGCCCCTGGTCTTCTGAAACTGGGGAAGAGCGCTCCATTTCCTCTGGAAAACCGACAGGGTGGCTGGGTGGAACGGGTAGCAGGCCTCGAATCTCCTCTGAAGGGACTCCTTTGCCCTGGCTTCGTTGGTGGCTGTATCCACGGTGGTCCATTCTGCTGGGAGCCTGTTGGACCGTTCGAAGCACCATTCAGCGTACGCCTTTGCAATCCTCTGACGGGTTCTGGGACTGCCCAGGTTCTCGAATAGCCGCCGCCGCACGACCTCACTGATCTCGGACTCATCGTTGGCAATGAGGTCCTGGGCAAACCGGTTTACGACTTTGGTAATTCGCTCCTGCCATTCTAAACCAAAGCCAAGGTGGGATGTGCATTTGCCTGAGGTGAGGAATCGTGTTGGGAATTCGGCAGGAGTGCTTCGGCCCTTGACTGCAGTACCGTTCGGCAGCGGCACCTCACCTCGTCTCTCCGGCTGGCCAGTCCAGCCAGGAAGTTGCCGACCCTTTCCTGCACCGCCGCCCTGCTGCCCAGGCAGAGATTGCCCGTCGCCTCCTCTCTCGCCCAGCCCCAGACCGCCTCATCGGAGTTGAAGTCCGGGCTGTACCCCGGCAGGTTCACCAACCGCAGGTCAAGTCCGGGCGTCCGCAGATATTCCCGCACCGCCTCTCCACGGTGGGCCGGCGCGTTGTCCCAGATGACTTGCAGCGGCCCTGAATGTTTTTCCCTCAGTTGTTCCAGGAAGGCAACCGAGGTCCCGGAGTTGCTGTTGCCCTCCAGTTCCATCCATTCCACCTCGCCCGTCTCCAGGCACACCGCCGAATAGTAGCTGGCCTTCTCCCCATACCGCGGGCTGGTCGAATCCACCAACGCAGGTTTGCCTTTAAGCACCCACTTGCCCCGCAGTTCCGCATCGGCCCGGAAGTGGGCCTCATCCGCAAAGAATATTCTGGCTCCGGTCCGCTGGGCCACCTCTGTCAGGATGGCGTACTCCGCCACAAAAGCCTCCCGCTTGGCATCATCAGCCTTGAGCAGACGCTTCTTGGGCCGCTTGAAGGCAAATCCCAAGCGGTGCATCCAGTTCAGGCAGCTGCTGCGGCTCAACTCAATGCCGAGGCGCTCCGAGGCAAACCGCCGCACCACCTTCCAATACCAGTTGGCCATACCGATGCCCGACGAAACGGGAGGCTGTTGCACCGCCTCTTTCAATTCCTCCTGCTGCGCCTCGTCAAGGGCGGGGGGGAACCACCGGTCTGCTCGAATATCAGGGCCGCAGGTCCTCCCTCGCCGAAGGCCGACGCCCAACGGCCAATAGTGTGGGGATCCCTTTCCAGCCCCTCTGCCGTGGCCGCTGCCGTCAAGCCCTGGGCCAGCAGCAGCATGGCGTACCACCTCTCCCGCTCCCTGGGCGTCGGCGCCAGAATCATCCGCCGACGCAAGGCCTTAGCATCCATCTGCCACTGTTCGAGAAACCGGTCTATCTCCCTCACACCCATCACCAACCCCTCCCAACTCCCGACACCAGCTAACCAGGTTCCTTCACAAATTTACCCCATCCCACTGCGCATTTCACCTTGGCTTTGGTTTAGGTGGCCGGGGAGATTTCGCCCTCGGTAAACACCAAGTTACGACTTGGAGTCAACTATGCAAACGCTGGGAATGGGGTCCGACTACAGGCCCGGCTACGAGAAAGTCGCAGCTGCTGACCGTGAACGTGCAGCTAATTTCTGTGCCCACACACTTATCGGAGATCCCGAGGCAGAAGCAGTAGTTGAGGAGCTTTTTGATCTGGGCGACAGCGAAGCTTACCGCCTGATCAAAGCGGCCATGGATGAGGACGACAAGGGTCTTAGTGACGCTCCCCAGTCGCTGCTGGATTTCTTCGAAGATATTTCACATCCGCCGACTTGGTGGGATCCTTCCGCCGCAGGCCCTGGTATCCGTAGCTTTCACCGGCATTCCGACATGATTTTGCAAGCGTTTGCCGCAGGTGTCTTGGTGGAAGGCTTCACGACCAATATCGCCAGGTCTTTCATCATTACTGGGAGGTTGAGGGACCAGGGCGTCAGGCGATTGAAAAACAACAACCGCCACGTGATGGAGATCTTTTGGCCGGAGGGTCTCGAAAGACAGGGCGACGGCTGGAACACTGTCTGTTCGGATCCGTCTGGTTCATGCACAGGTCAGGCGACTGCTGCGAGAGGCGCCCGATTGGGATGCTGAGGCTTGGGGAGATCCCATTAGCGCGGCGCATTTAGCATTCGCAGGCTCCGCTTTTTCTGCCAGGTTGCTGAAACATTCGAGAAGAATAGGCGTTCCGTTCAGCAAAGAGGAAAGCGACAGCTTCATGATGATATGGCTTTATTCGGCATATCTCATGGGCATTCCGGAAACTATTCTTCCCCGCAGCGAAGCGGAAGCCTTGAAGTTGTATGAGGTCGCCCGCATCTGTGAACCCTACCCGGACTTTGAATCGGTCATCATGGCTAACGCGCTGATCAGCGCCGTTCCTCTGCTTTTGGGAATGACAATAGGCGGTGAAGGAGAAGAGTTGAGGAAGCTGGCATACACTGTGGCGCGTGCGTTTATTGGAGATGAACTCGCCGATCAGTTGAAATTCCCACCCGCCAAGACTCGGGGAATCATCAGGCAGATGTGGTTGAATACCAAGCTACGGCGCTTCAAGCGGAGATTGGTGCCGGGCCAGTCCCAGTCCGACCGGCTTAACAACTTCAAGGGTTTGGTCGATGTTTCCGTCTACGATGATTCTATCTCTTACAGGTTGCCGGACCACGTTTACTCCGAACAATCAAAACGGTGTTGAGAACGTGGTCAATTACTCGAGACACCGGTACACCCTCTCCGTAGGAGAGGGTTCCTTTTTGCAGTATCCGTTTCGGTGCGCCGGTGCATCGGATGGAGGGCGACCGCCCACGACGGTCACCGCAGAAGTGGGCAGTTCGCCATTCGCCAACTCCGAGACGTATGACGCACCACCGAAACCGGCGGTTCTGATTGGCGGCAACTGAACGGCGTGATTCGGACTAAACTCCCCAATCAATGGCCACAATTCCGCCCAGTCGTGTCAGCCGCGGGTTTCATCTGTGGCCATCTCCCGGGCTCCGACCCTACTGGCTCCCAATCGCCCACTTTGGTTGCTTCAGGTTCACGAGAGACCTAGCGGCAGCAAAGCCACTGGGAACCGTCACAAATTTTCCACAATATTTTTATGAAAGCTTCATTCGTCATTCTTGTAAGCGCGAATCCAGCATTCATAGAATGATACGCACTCCCGGCTGGCTGAAAACATAGCAGCGACAGGCGGTTCAATTTTTCTAATGATAAAAGATTCGTTGAAAATACCGGTAGATTATGCGCCTGGCTACGAGAGAGCCCGGAGAATCGACCCGGAATTGGCCCACAATTACATTGCCCATACGCAGGTTGGCGACCCGCTGGCCGACGTTCTTGTTGAAACCCTATCCGGCCTTTCCAGAACTGAAGGGTACCGGTTTATCGAGGGCGGGATGAACCAGAACGCGGCGGTGCTGGGCAACGCGCCACTGGCGGTGCAGGAATTCTTCGAGACAGTGGAGCAACAACCTGACTGGGTCCGTCGGGAAGACTTTGCTTCTGGCATCCTCAGCTTCCATCGGGAATCAGACCTGATCTTGCTGGCGCTGGTTGGCGGCAGCCTGATAGAAGGCTTTTCCAGCAACATAGCCAGGTCATTTGACATTACCGGACGGTTGCGAGACCAGGGCATCAGGCGTCTGGAGCAGAATAACCGCCACGTGGTAGAGATATTTCTACCTGGAGGACTGGAAAGATACGGAGACGGCTGGAAACTGTCGGTTCGTATTCGGATAGTTCACGCCCAGGTCAGGCGTCTGATGAATCGCACCGAAGAATGGGACCTCGAGGCTTGGGGCATTCCCCTCAGCGCGGCCCACATGGCCCTAGCCTCCGCAGCCTTTTCGGGCAGGCTCCTGCGTCATGCGGAAAGGCTGGGCGTTCCTTTCAGCCATGAAGAACGGGAAAGCTTCATGCATATATGGCGCTACACCATGCACTTGATGGGAGTTCCCTCGACCATTCTATGGCGAGATGAACGGGAGGCCCTGAAACTGTTTGAAGTCGCGTCCGCCTGCGAACCTCCGCCTGGCGTCGACTCAATCATTATGGCCCACGAACTGATAGAGGCTGCTCCCTTGCTACTTGGCGTAGAGGACGGCAAGAGGAAGGAAGCTATCCTAAAATTGGCTTTCTCGGTGTCCCGCGCACTGATTGGGAGAGAATTGGCCGACCAATTGAAGTTCCCCAAGTACCGGACTTGGGGCCTGCTGGGGGAGGTATGGCTTCGCACCAAGTTCGACCTGATTAAGAGCAAGTTGTTACAGGGTCGCGGGCGAACGAATAGATTCAGTCACTTTAGGTACCTGATGAACGCCTCAATATACGACAAGGGAGGCATCTCTTTCCGCCTTCCGGACCACGTGCATTCCGAAGAGTCCCACAGGTGGTGAAAAGCCTCTGCCAACCGCTATTGGCCCAAATCCCCCTCCCCGGCAGAGGGGGATTGCATTTTTGTGCTGCGTCGCTAGGTTTGACATTCCGCCTTTGAAAGCTATAGTTGAGGGCGGTTCATCGGCGAAGCAATTCAATGAAATTCAATCTGCCGGAGGTACGAATGACCACCACCGAGCAACGTCCCAGCAGCGGCTATAAGGTCGTCGGCACGAGGCCCATACGTCATGACGGCATCGACAAAGTTACTGGCGCCGCCAAGTACGGCGCGGACATTCAGCTGGTCGGCATGCTGCACGGCAAGGTGCTCCGCAGCCCGTACGCCCACGCCCGAATCCGCGGCATCGACACCAGCAAGGCCGAAGCCCTTCCCGGTGTGCTGGCGGTACTGACGGCCAAAGACTTCCCTATCATCCAGGACCAGATCATCGACTTGGCCGAAACCCAGGGCAACGTGCGTCTGATGGCCGAGCACGTGATGGCCAATGAGAAGGCCCTCTACCAGGGCCACGCCGTTGCAGCCGTGGCGGCCACCAGCCCTCACATCGCAGAGCAGGCCCTCGCTCTCCTAGACGTCGACTACGAAGTGCTGGTGCCTGTGCTGTCTCTTGAGCAGGCGATGAGTCCGGATGCTCCCGTCATCCACGAGACTCTGTCCACCCACTTCAAACAGGAGAGGTTCGCCCGCGGAGAGGACACCGGTACTCGGGGCAACATCGCCAGTCACATCCAGCACAAGCTGGGCGACGTCGAAAAGGGTTTCCGCGAGGCCGATGTCGTCCTCGAGCGGGAATACACCACCGGAACGGTTCACCAGGGCTATATCGAACCCCACGCGTCCACCGCCACCTGGACTGGCGACGGACGCCTGACCGTCTGGACCTGCACCCAGGGCTCCTTTGCCATCCGCAGCTCTACCGCGGCGATCTGCGCCGTGCCTGAGGATATGGTGCGGGTGATTCCCACCGAGATTGGCGGTGGATTCGGCGCCAAGATCACCACCTATCTGGAGCCGCTGGCCGCCATCCTGTCGAAGAAGACTGGCCGCCCGGTCAAGCTGGTGATGAGCCGCAAGGACGTCTTCGAAGGTACCGGCCCCACCTCTGCCACCACGCTCCGCACCAAGATCGGAGCGACCAAGGACGGTAAAATAACCGCGATCAAGTCTTGGATGGCCTTCGAGGCCGGCGCGTTCCCCGGCTCGCCCGTTGGCGGCGGAACACTGTGCGCGACGGGCCCTTACAATATTGAGAACCTGCTGATTGATGGCTTCGACGTGGTTGTCAACAAGCAGAAGGTACAGGCCTATCGCGCCCCCGGCCAGCCGCAGGGTGCTTTTGCCATCGAACCTATCATTGATGAACTGGCCGAGACCCTGGGGATGGATGCAATGGAACTGCGCCTGAAGAATGTTGCCAAGGAGGGCGACCGGATGCCCAACGGCGTGGCTCACCCCCGCTTCGGCGTCCGCGAGATGGAAGAGGCCATGAGAGACCACGACCATTACAACGCGCCGCTCGGCAAGCCCGATGGGGTTGGACTGCGGGGACGCGGCGCAGCCGTGGGCTATCGCTGGCAGGCGGGCCAGATGTCTGCCGCGACCATAATAGTGAACAGTAACGGCACCATTAACCTCGTAACCGGTTCGGTGGATATCGGTGGCACCCGTACCGCCGTAGCGATGCAGGCGGCCGAGGTGCTGGGCATTGCCGCCGAGGACGTCATCCCCACCGTCGTGGACACCGACACCATCGGATACACCGCAGTGACTGGCGGCAGCCGTACCGCTTTCGATACCGGCTTGGCCGCCATCCAGGCTGCCGAGGAAGTCAAACGGCAGATGGCTGCCCGTGCCTCCGCCATCTGGGAAGTGCAGGAAGACGACGTGGCCTTTGAGGACGGAGTGTTCGTCTGCAAGGTTAACTCCGAGGACAGGTTCACTTTCAAAGAGTTGGCTGGCCGCATGATGCGCACCGGCGGCCCGATCACGACGTCAGTATCCACGGTATCCACTGGCGTCGGACCCATTATTGCCGGCAACATCTTCGACGTTGAGGTTGACCCCGAGACCGGCAAGGTGGACGTTGTCCGTTGCACGGCCTTCATGGACGTTGGCACCGCCGTTCATCCCAGCTATGTCGAAGGGCAGATCCAGGGCGGCACCGTGCAGGGAATCGGCTGGGCGCTGAACGAGGAATACTCCTATAACGATCAGGGAGTGATGCTTAACTCCAGCTTCCTCGACTACCGGATGCCGACCAGCCTGGATGTGCCGATGATTGAGACAGTCATGGTCGAAGTCCCCAACCCGCGTCATCCCTTCGGTCTGCGCGGCGTTGGCGAGGCACCAATCATTCCTCCTCTGGGGGCCATCGCCAACGCGGTCTCCAAAGCCATTGGTGTCCGCATCAACAAACTGCCTATCACCCCGGCAGACGTTCTCGAGGCCCTCGCCAGCAAGGGCGAGTGACTTTCGCGACATAATGGCGACAAATGCAGGCCCCGCACAGCGCGGGGCCTGTTTTGCCTTGTTTATGCATATCGAAGTGGGAATGGCGTGATTTACAGATGGCTAGAATGGTAGGGCCTGATATCCTATCCGAGCCTTCGGGCGCCTGGGCCGCAGCATCTTTAGCTGTGGCCGAGAATGGCCACGCCTAGATGACCACCACTGCCCGCTCATTAGGCCGATCAGCCTCCATCCTTGCCGTCCTGCGCAATCGGGATTTCCGGCTTCTCTGGCTGGCCGGAGGAGCGGACAACTCGGGCCGCTGGATGGAGGCGGTGGTTATGGCGCTGCTGATGTTGGACATCGGTGGGTCCGCTCTCCAGGTTGCCCTCCTCTTCGCCTTCCGCTGGACGCCGATGCTCTTGTTCGCACTGGTCTCCGGGATGGTGGCAGACCACGCCAACCGCCGCCTCGTGATTATCGTGGCCCGAGGCGTCTCGGTTGCCGTGACTGCCATCCTCCTGGTCCTGGTCGCAGGCGGCGGGGCCCAACCCGAGCACCTCTTCGTCGCCTCCCTGCTCCTGGGGTGGTTGTATGTGCTGGAGTTTCCCTCGAGGCGCTCGTTCATCTACGAACTCGTGGGAAGCAGGGAGTTGGTGGGGGCAATGTCAATGGAGACTATCACCACCACCATCGGGCGATTGCTCGGGCCACTTGCAGCGGGAGTCATTGTAGGTCAAGGCGGATTCACCATCGCGTTCGCTACGCTGCTGGGGCTGTACTGCCTTGCATTCGCGTTCGTGCTGCTAGTCAGGACTCGACTGCCTGCAAGGGGAAGCGGGCGGTTCGCTATTTGGGAGACCGCCAAGACTGGATTCGGTTACGCCTTCAGGAATCCGGTGGTCCGGGCCGTATTGATGGGTACAGTGATTTTCAACGCCCTGGCCTTCAGCGTGGAATCGCTGTTCCCGGTGGTGGCGACGGAGCACCTCGGGGTTGGTCCCGAGCTCACAGGCGTGCTGATTTCGGCGCAGTCCTTTGGAACCTTGGGCGCTGCGCTGGCAATTGGAACTATTCCTAACCTTCGCTATCACGGCCGGGTGTTCTGCTTTGGTATGGCGATACAGCTTGTGAGCCTCATCGGGTTCGCGCTGTCGCCTTGGTACCCGCTGTCATTCGCGCTGCTTCTCTGCTCCGGCTTGGGAGCAGCCGGGTTCAGCACCATGCAGAGCACCATCATCATGCTGTCGTCGCCCCCTGAATTGCGGGGTGCATTGCTAGGCGTACTCGGACAATGCATCGGCGTGGCCGCTGTGGGGGGAGTGATAGTGGGCCTAATGGCCGACTACCTCAGCGCCCACATTGCCGTTGCATTGAGCACCGGTCTGGGGCTTACGCTGATCATCCCGGTGATACTGTTCACGCCTTTGGTGAAGAGGCCCATAGCTCCGGAAGAGGAGTGAGCAAGCAGAGGGACCATCGAGCCCCTACAGTGCCCCCTCGCCCTCCAGCGACTCCAGTTCTCCAGGCGTCATGCCACCGATGCTGCATAAGATCTCCAGGTTGTGCTGGCCCAGTCTCGGCGGCGTTTCGGAAGGTGATTCCACACACGCGGTCAGCCGAACCGGCGTGCGCGGCGCGCGGAAAGTGCCGCCCAGGGTGTCACCGGTGTCCACGTACATACGGCGGCTCTCCAGGTGAGGGCAGTGCGCCAGGTCTTCCATGGTCTGTGCCATTCCCATTGAGAATCCCAGCGCCACCAGCTTTTCCGCTATCTCCAGTTTGGGCAGGTTCATGGACCACTGTTCGATTGCAGGTATGAACTCATTGACGAAGAACTCTCCGCCCAGTTCTCCACCGAGAAAGCGCGGGTCGTCGGCCAGGTCCTCCCTCCCGAGGGTCTGCCAGAGTGACCGCAGCCGTTCCTCGGTTCGCGCCCCCGCCAGCACGAGGTAGCCGTCCCTGGCCTGGAAGGTAACGCCGGCAGTCGCCATACGATCGTGGGAACGCATCGGTGCCTCCCCCGTCGCGTGGTAGTGGTTCATGTTGCTCTCGATGTGCGAGACCATACACTCGTACATGGCCACGTCGATGTGCTGTCCCCGCCCGGTCTTGCGGCGCGTTTCCAGGGCCAGCACGATGCTCAGTGCAGCCCAAAGTCCGGGTATGGAGTCCCCGATGTTGTCCCCCACCGCCTGCGGGACGCCACCGGGCTCCCCGGTCATTTCCATCCACCCCGCCATTGCCTGGATCGCCATGTTGTTTGCCGGCCAGTTTGAGTAAGGGCCAGTCAATCCATCGCTGTCTCCGTATCCGGTGATGCTGGCGTAGATCAGGCCTGGATTGATCTCGCTGAGCCGGTCATACCCAAGGCCCAGTCGACGGAACGCACCCGATCCCCAGTTGTCCACCAGCACGTCAGACTCGGACACCAGTTTCTCGAAGGCCTCCTTGCAGCGCGGGTTACGCAGGTCGATACTGACGCTTTTCTTGTTCCTATTGATGCCGAGAAACCTCGAGCTCATCCGGTTGCCGTCTTCGTCAGTGATGAACGGTGTTCTGCCTCGCGCGATGTCTCCGGTACGAGGACGCTCGATCTTGATGACCTCCGCGCCCATGTCGGCCAGTATCAGCGAGCAGAACGGACCAGCCACGATGTGGGTGGCATCCAGTACGCGTATGCCTTCCAGAGGTAGTGGCAGGCCCGTCGGCATACTGAGGGGAAACTGTGCAGGGATGGTCATAGCTTTACTCCGGTGCAGCGGTCAAGTTCAGGATTTTGCGTGACCCAGTTTGGCCTTATCATAATAGCAATCACGAAGGAGGGAATCAGATGCGAGCGAAAGGAGTTTCCCACATAGCGGTTTGTGTATCCGACCTTGACCGCTCCTTGTATTTCTATCGCGATCTGCTTGGCCTGACGGTCAGGCTGCACACCACTCAGGAGATGGCACGGAGGCCAGGAGCTGAGTCGGCGGAGATGTACCAAAGGCCGCGGGAATCGCGCACTGTGGCCAACGTATGGTTCGATGACCCGGACACGTCCCAGCCGTTTCTGGTACTGACCTCGCACCCCGGCAGCCAGGTCGAGGGCGAGCCCATAAAGTTGGACCAAATCGGAATCAGTCACATCTCCTTCGCGGTGGAGGACGTGAGGGCCTACGCTGAGGAATTGATGGCCAAGGGTGTTCCCCTGGCAGGTACGCTGGACGGTTTTACCGACGCCGAAGGCGTGATGCGCACCTTCTTTGTCTACGATCCCGACGGTATTCTGGTCCAGTTCGACCAGGACTTGCGCCGGTAAGCCCGGCTCACCCGGGCAGCCCGTAGCTGTCCAGAAGGCCGTCAACCATGCCCGTGGCCCGGTCCCAGTCATAGGTTCGATAGGAGTTGTTCCTTACTACGTACCCGGCCCCGGCGTAAAATAGCTCGAACTGGATGTGGCGGGAGGCAAACTCGGAGCCGATGGCGTCCCAGGCCAACTTGAATAGCTTGACCCGTTCCTGCGTTTCCGGGCCCACCACGCTCTGACTGTGGTCGATGTATCCCGCAATCTCCGGGTTCTCGAAGTCCTTGGCAGACGACGGCAGCATTATCGGGCTGCCCCCGGCCAGGTCGCGCAGGGTGTTCATGATCTGGGGATACATTTCCTGAGCCATCACCTGCGCTGTGTACAGGGGATGACGATCTGGCACGTAGTAAGGACCCACGTATCGCCCCGCCACCTCCATTCCCTTGACCAGGTTCTCAATAACTCCGGCTTGCGCTGCAAGTCTGCCCAGCGTCTCCACCACCTGCGGGATGCGGGTCAGGTCGTTGGCGTCCGCCATCTTGCGTGCCAGCCCGACCAGGAACCGCAGCTTCACCATCACCCGGACCTGCGACTGGTAGTTCTGAAAGACGTGAGTGGGCGCCTCATGGAACTGGTCCCGGCAAAGGGAGATATCCCTATTGATGAACACCCTCTCCCAAGGCACCTTGACTTCATCGAAGTAGAGGACGGCGTCGTTCTCGTCCAGGCTGAACGAGAGCGGGTTGTCGAACTGGCTCTGCGCCCACGCCTCGTAGGACTTGCGCGAAAGTATCTTGAGACCCGGGGTGTTCATGGGAATCGCCACCGAAAATGCATGCTTTTCGGCGGCGGGCGTCAGTGGCTGGATGGTGGTGCAAAGCACCTCGTTGGCCAGGATGCTGCTCGTCCCCAGAGTCTTTGCCCCCTTGATGGTCACGCCTGTCGGGCCCTCGTCGCAGATGCCCGCAACTAGGAACTCGTCGTGCTCGCCCGTCCAGCCCTGGGGATTGGTGATTGTGTAAGTAACGAACAGGTCGTTGTCACGTACGTACTGGAAGTAGTCGGACAGCGCGTTCGCTCGCTCCTCGCCATGTGCCTTGAACAGGTCGAGCCGCATCATCATTCCGGCCAGCGAAGACGCCACGTGGTCCGGGGACCGACCCATGTATCCGTAAGTACACTCCGCCCACGCTTCCATTGCCTTGCGACGCGTGACTAATTGGTCGTAAGACTCTGGCAGTTGCCAGCACCGGTTGACCCGCTCTCCGCTGGTGGGTGACTCGAAGGTCATCGCCTCCACGTTTTCAGGGGCGGCCTGGTAGTCGTAGAGGCCGGCCGTGGATCGCACAGCGTTCCGGTAAGCAGGATGGTCCACCACCTCCGAGACCAGGTCTCCGTCCAGAAAGACCTGTCGCCCATCCCGCAGACTCTCAATGTACTGCTGCCCTGTCCTGACCATAGTTTGCCCACCCGCCATTATTGAACTGAGGAAACCCGGGAATGGGAAAGCGATGGCAATGATAGCACAGGGGCTGCTGCTCTCACGCTGGCCCAGCCTTTGCTATAATCGGCTCTGAGTCTTGCAATCCGGCGGGTAATGCATGCGTTTGATTTCCTGGAACGTCAACGGGATTCGGGCTGCTCACAAGAAGGGATTTCTCGAGTGGTTGGAATCCGAACAGCCTGATGTGCTGTGCATACAGGAGACCAAGGCCCACGAGTCGCAGCTTCCCACGGCACTGAAGGATGTCGAGGGATTCTCCGCATGGTTCACCCAGCCTGAACGCAAGGGCTACAGCGGCGTCGCGCTGTACACCCGACGCGAGCCGCGCAGTGTCAGCTTCGGCCTGGGCGTTGAGCGTTTCGATACCGAGGGCCGCACCATTGTCGCTGACTTTGACGACTTCGTGTTCCTCGGCATCTACTTTCCCAACGGCAAGCGCTCAAAGGATCGCCTGCGCTACAAGATGGAGTTCTACGATTCTTTCCTTGAATATGTCGATAACCTGCGTCGAGATGGCAGAAACGTCGTGGTGTGCGGCGATGTCAACACCGCTCACAAGGAAATCGACCTGGCCCGCCCCAAGGAAAACGAGAAAATATCCGGCTTCCTGCCAGAAGAGCGGGCATGGATGGACACGTTCCTCGAACGCGGCTACGTGGATACCTTCAGGCAGTTCAACAAGGAGCCAGGCAACTACAGCTGGTGGGATCAGATGACCCGGGCGCGGGACAGGAACGTCGGCTGGCGTATCGACTATTTCTTTGCCGATACGGACTTTGCGCCGCGACTCACTGATGCCTTTATCCTGCCCGACGTGATGGGCTCAGACCACTGCCCGGTTGGTATTGAAATCTCCTGAGCAGACAAAGCCGGAAAAAACGCGGCGAAACAACCAGAGGATGGGCCATTATGAAAGATACGGTAGAAGTCTTTTTCCATTCCCAGCAGCCCTACACGCAACTCAATGAAGAGGATATCGCCAAGTTCCAGTCCGGGCGTTTGGACTTCCCCAACACCTACTTCGACCCGGAGAAGGCCCATCACCTCTACAACCAGTATCACGAGCAATACGCAATGGCCGACGAGGCGGGCCTCGACGGCATCATGACCAACGAGCACCATTCGTCGTACTGGAACATGAAGCCCTCGGCCAACATCGACGCCGCCGTTATCAGCCGCATCACCAATCGGGTGAGAATCGCCATCCTCGGCAACATCATTCCCATCAACGAGCCGGTGCGCATGGCTGAGGAACTGGCGATGCTGGACTGCTTCTCCAACGGTCGGCTTATATCCGGCTTCGTGCGCGGCGGTGCTGTGGAAACGCTTCAAGCGGGCATCGACCCCACCGAGAACCGGGAACGCTTCGAGGAGGCCCACGACCTGATTATCAAGTGCTGGACGCAGCCCGGCCCGTTCCGATTCGAGGGCCGCTACTACCATAACCGCGTGGTAAATCCCTGGGTGCTGCCGATCCAGAAGCCCCATCCTCCTGTCTGGTTTCCCGGCGGCAGCAGCCCCGAGAGCGTGGTCTGGGCGGCGAGTCACCAGTACGCCTATATGAACTTGGGTGCCCTCATCAGCCTGACCAAGGAGCTGAAGCAGGTCTACATCGACACCGCCAAAGAGGTCGGCTTCACGCCCGGACCGGAACATTTCGGCTACCAGGTGAGAGCCTTTGTGGCCGACACCGACGAAAAAGCCCAGGAGCTGGGGCGTGGTTTCCTGTGGGCCGGTCAGCATCGCATGCGCGGCCCTGTGGAGCACCTGGACCCGCCCGGCTACCAGTCGGCCACCGCCAGCCGGCTCGCGGCAAGGCGCATTGGTGGCGGCGGCGGCCCGCCAGCCAGTTACGAAGACCTGCAGCAGGTCAAAGCCATCATCGTTGGTAGCCCCGAAACCGTGATCAAGAAGCTGTCGGAGACCATAGAGGAGCTCAACCCGGGCTACATGATCCTCATCGGCAGCGACGGCAACATCCCACACAAGGACGTAATGCGCTCTGTGGAGCTCCTGGGCAAAGAAGTGGTGCCGGCGCTCCACGAAATTCAGCTTGCTCCGTACGAATAGCGAAACCAGATAACCCGACTCCATTGGTATAATTGAACCCTGTACGGTAATGTAGGCGCGAGGAAGAATGAGCAGAATATCGCAGGCGACCGAGGTACTGCTGACCCAATTCAGGAACAAAGAGAAGTACCTTCTCGAAGGAGATCTGCTCCCCGAGAGCATCAACGAAGCCTACGAGGTTCAGGATGCCTACCAGGGCTCCCTGACCAATGACTATGGCCAGGTCGCGGGATACAAGATCGCCTACACCACCGCCGCCCTGCAACAGTCGTCGGGAATCGGCGAACCTGTGGCCGGGGTGATCCTGACCAATAACGTGCGCCACTCTCCGGCCGTGCTGAACGCTGCCGATTTTCTCCAGCCGGGCATCGAGTGCGAGGTCGGCGTCCGGCTTGGCCGTGATTTGCCGGCGTCGGGTGCACCTTACGACCGGGACCGCGTGTCTGATGCGGTCGAATCGGTGATGACCGCCTTCGAAGTCATCGACAACCGCCGTACCCAGGGACAGGACACCCAGACGCAGCTCCTGACGACCATCTCGTCCAACATTCTGAACGCCGGTGTCGTGCTGGGAGAGCCGGTGACCGACTGGCGGGGAATCCACCTTGCCGGTTGCCGCGGTTACATGAAGATAAACGGCGAGTTGGTGGGAGAAGGAGTGGGGGCCGACGTAATGGGGCACCCGCTGGAACCCCTGGCCTGGTTGGCAAATGCCCTAGCGGCCCACGGCAAGGAACTCAAGGCAGGAATGGTGGTAATCACCGGCAGTATCGTCTCGCCCAAGTGGCTCCAGGCTGGCGACTCCGCCCTGATCGAGATCGAGGGACTGGGCAAAGCCGAACTCAGCGTTTCTTAAACTCCGGTTGAAGGTGCTCCGGGCTGTTGCCATTGAAGGCATCGGCCCACTGGATGCGGTGAGGTAATACATAGTGACTATTGCTTGCGGCGCAGGAGCGCCGACGGAAACGCGGATGGACCTGCAGGGTCTCGAGCGTGTCAAGGAGCTGTTTTTCAAGCAGATAGAGTCAGGCCTCCACCCAGGGGCCGCTCTCGCCGTTTACCATCGTGGCGAACTGGTGCTGGACCTCTACGGCGGACTGGCCGACCAGGACAGCGGCCGTCCAGTAGGGGAGAACACAATGTTCGTCCTCTATTCTTCCACCAAGCCGGTGACCGCCGCCTGCCTCCACATCCTGTGGGAGCGAGGCCAGTTCCGGTGGGATGACCGGGTCGCTGAGCACTGGCCCGAATTCGCTCAATCGGGCAAGGAAGAGGTCACCATCGGCCAGGTGCTGACTCACCGCGGCGGGTTCCCCGACAGCCCCAGCCACATGACTTGGGACCGCTGGAGCGACTGGGACGCCGCCGTCAGAGCCATGGAGGAGCTCCGTCCTGACTATCCGCCCGGAAGGGTAATCGCATACCATCCCCGCAACTTCGGTTGGGTAATTGGTGAGTTGGTGCGGCGCATTGACGGTCGCCCCATTAACCGTTTCGTCCGCGAGGAAATAACGCGGCCCCTCGGAATCAATGACCTGTACATTGGGTTGCCGGAATGGCTGCTGGACCGCGTATCCAAGCTGCACGCCATGGAAGACTGCGATCGCCGTAGCCAGGTCGATCTGTACAACCGGCCTGAGGTGCACCGCACCGTGCAACCTGCCGGAGGGGGCATCTCCACTGCCCGCGGTCTCGCCCGGTTCTTCGCCATGATGCAGCTCGGAGGCACACTGGACGGCGTAACGATCATTAATCCGGAAACAGTGTATGAAGTGACGTCGCCACATTCCGAGGGCATAGACCATTCCCTGAATCGCAGGGTCATCAGAGGAATGGGACTGTCGCTGGCCGACCCGCGCACTGGCGATCCCGAAAAGCTCGATCCGCGCACCTTCGGACACGCCGGCTCGGGCACGTCGGTGGGCTGGGCCAACCCCGATACCGGCTTGGCCGTGGCCTATATCACCAATGGGTTCCGCGCCGAGATCAGCAACACTCCCAGGCTGGCCGCCATCTCCCAGGCTGTGACCGACGCTTGCCTCTGACCCTCTGGTTACTCAACCTCGTCAGAAAAGACAATCCACCACCGACCGTCGATCTGGCGGAATACCATCAGAACCCGCCGGGTATCCACCGGCGTTTTCGCGGCTAGGTAGGTTTCGTAATCTCCCTCGTCGTTCAAGGTGGGTGGAATCTCCTCTGACATGCCCAACTTAACGCGGAATAGTTTCATCCGCCCGATGTCCTTGCGAATGAGATCCTCTTCCGCCTCTCGGTACTTCTCCTCCAGCATCGCAATCGCGCGGTCGACGTCGACGTCGTTTAGTGCTTCCCAATACTCTTTGACAATCTGGCGAATTGCCGCCAAATCATCCTCTACATCCCCGGCAGGCACGATGGGCGTAAGTTCGGCGGTGGAGTATGGTGCCTCGGTCGGTTTTGGGAGGATGGCCGAGTCCGGTATCGAACTGGTGGCGACTGGGAAAGTTCCTGCGGATTCAGTGGGTATCGGACCCGATGGGGGTTCGGTGGGCGTCGCGGCAATTCCTGTAGCGGTCGTCTTTGGCTGGTCAGGAGGTCTCGTGGAAGAGGGAGCCGGGTTGGTTTCGGCAGCCACCGACGTGCTTCCGGAGGTGGATGGAGACTCTCCCCTGCATGCTGCCAGAAGGGCCAGCAACGCAATGGCGCTCAACAGGACTATCTTGTGGCTCAGCAAGTGCCCCCGTCTCCCGTTCATTTTTGCTGGGCAGCCAGCCAGTGATTGCGCGGCCCCGCACTGTACTCTATGCTGAAAACGCACCGGGCGTCCTGCTGCCCAATCTAGCTGAATCAAGGAGTGTTTGATATGGCGGGTCCCAAGGAAGCGTATTCCATTGAACTGAATCCGGACCAAATGGCGTTCATCAGGCAGGCCAAGGAGAAGTTCAATCTATCCAGCGAGGATAAGGCGATGCGTGTGGTTCTGGACTACCTGATCACCAGCCCCGACATTCATGCTACTGTGTTTTCTGAGCCGCGTTGCCTGCGCTGCGAGTAGTAAAATTCTTAGGGGCGGGTTTTAACCCGCCCGTTCCTTTGGTCAACAGTCTCACTCACCCCTCTCCGGGGTCGAAAGGGAATTATTCTAGGCCAACTGCTTTACTGCCTCCAGAGCCAGCCGGTAGCCGTAAACTCCGCAACCATAAACCGCCCCCTTGCACACGGGAAGCACCTGGGACACAGTGCCCCGGGCAGTGGGGTTGGACACGTGAACTTCGAACACCGGGAACTTCACCTGCGTTATGGCACCCCGTAGCGGTCCCGCCACTGTGGTGTAGCCGGCCGGATTTATCAGGCAGGCGTCAAAGTCGCGGTCATGAGCGTCGTAGAGCGCGTTGACAACTTCGCCCTCGATGTTCGAGTGAAACATCTCGACGTCGATCCCCAAGCCTTCAGCGTAGCCCTTAATTTGCTCGTCCATTTCATCCAAAGTCGCTGGGCCGAATATCTCGACCTGTGACTTGCCACGCATATTCATGCCTGCTCCCTGGATCACCAGCACCTTGCTCATACTGACCACTCCTTCGTTGGTGTTCTTTCTTACTCTGCGCCCGGGCCGGTGTACTGCGGCCCACCCGAAACGGGCTCGTTTGGTACCTCGGTTACGTAGCCCGCCATCATGATGTCCAGTTGCAGCATCAGCATCTTGTTCCACGCCGACGCCGCCCTTATCGCTAACTCCGGGTCATCGAGTTCGCGTCGCAGCAAGTCCGTTACAGCTGCCTGAATATACCCGATCGTTCCTACCATGAACTTCGAGGGCACAGAACCGAGGTGGGCGCGGTGCAGTGGCGGGTGGCTGTGGACGATTCCCATGGCCAAGACCCGGATGGGATAGTCCGAATCCATCTGGAAGTCCACCGAGCCTTGAAGCCATCTCATCAGGCTGTGCTTGCGCCGGGTGAGCCTATCCTCGTTTACCTCGCCGTGCTCGTCAGTGAAGAACCTGCGGGTTTCAGGGAAGTCGAGGAAGTTGTCATAAACCGAAGCAGTCAAATCGTCGCCGTGAGCCAGGATTAGGTCCCTGGTCGACCGGATAAGCTCCAGCCCCTCCTGGTCTAACCCAACGAACTCGGCCAGTTCCTGCATCCGTCCCGGCCAGTCGATTACCTGCGCCATCAACCACTCCGTGTCCCCGCCTTCCTGTCCAGCGTGTTCCCAACTGACTGGTTGCGGGCCAGATTGAATATACCGCCTCGGAATCCGAGGGGCAACCGTTTCAGGTTGCGGGGCTCGGGTCAGGAAGCGTCAGGGGCTGCCAGATCAGCGGTGTGAACACCATGGCGGGAAGCAGCAACATCAGCCCGATTAGCGCGTGCGACGATATTGTTTGTTGCAGGGACAGCACGGATACCACGAAGCTGAGCTCTAATGCCCCCAGCAGGTTGGCGACGCCGATGCAGAAGCTCAAAAGCCCCATCATCTGACCACGCATGGCCGGAGGGGACACCAGCATCATTATGCTGCTCTGCATCGTAGAAAATCCCGCCTGTCCGAGCCCGCTGACAAACAGCAGAATAAAAGCTACGCCGTACCACGGCGACCACACATAGGCCACCAACGCGAGCAGTACGACGATCGACCCGTAAGTGAAGTAACGTCCGTGATACCTGATGCCCCGCGTCGCGGCGACTACACCCGCGCCAGCGAGATGGCCGAACCCGTCGGCCGCCACCAGCGCCCCTACCAGCGCGGGTCCGACTCCCAGCAGTTCCTGTCCCACTGCCGGAATGAACTGCTGGAGTGGGAAGGCGAGTGCATTCATCACTATTGTGATTGACAGCATTCCCACGAGCATCCGGGTCTTCAGTGCGAGGTGAAAGGCTTCCCCGAGGCCGCGCCACAAGGGCGGCATCGCTGCCCGGAACCCCGTCTCCGGTATACGCAATCTCGAGATCAGCCACAGGTTATCAATGTGTACGAACAGCAGGAATATGTACGCGACTGGGTAGCCGGAAAATTGGATCAGCAGGCCGCCTATTACTGGCCCAATCATCTTCCCTACGTTCTGGGAGATCACGTCCAGGGACATGGCATTGACCAGACGGTCGCGGCCCACGATGTCAAATATTCCCGTGCGCCTGGATGGGTCCTCAATCGCCTTGGTTGTTCCCTGGATAAAGGCAGCCACAAAAATGTGCCAGGTTTGAAGGGCATCCAACCCGTACAGCATCAACCCAGGAGTCCTCCAGTGGTTGCTATGTTGGTTGCCTGGACTAGGAACATGACGCGCTGCCGGGAAAATCGGTCCGCGACGTAACCCGCCAGCGAAGATACAAATGGTCTGGGCAGGTTATTGAATACCCAGAGCAGCATCAAATGGGCAGGGGAGAAGTTCGTGATGTCGAGAATCAGTAGGCTGAGAGCCAGGATTTCGTAGCGCCGGCCGAATTCGGCAAGAATCCCGACGGACCAGATGACGCGGAAGTTCCTTTCTCGCATCAACCCAATTGCTGCGCTACGAATGCCGGGAATAGGCCTCATCTAATCTCCTCAGCCATTTACCCACCAGCCATTGCAACTGGCCCGGTGGGAATCCCATTATTCTAGCGTCATTTCCCAAGAAGTCAGGTTGGGAACCTGCGCGGGCTCCTCCCAATAAGACGCCACTTGATTTAATTACAGCAGCGAAGAAAAAAACTAGCCAACTCCAAGGAGTGATCTCCCGCCTTGACATGCCGGGTAGCGGCCGCTACTTTACGGTTTACATTGCCTGACGATGTATGAGTGTTTCTTGTTCCTTTCCTCAGACACTACCGAACTTCCAATTGACGGTATCTCGTCGGAAGTGGACCGTGTCCCTCTGGAATACCCCCTCACTTGGGATTTTCCGCCCGGTGCCCGAAGTTGCCCCCTGATAATCGCCCATCGCGGTGACGTCTCCAACGCGCCGGAAAACACCCTTCCGGCATTCCAGCGCGCCTACGAAAGCGGAGCGGATGGCGTAGAGTTGGACGTCCGATTGACTCGAGACGGGCAACTAGTGGTGTTCCACGACCGTAGCTTGAAACGAATTGGAGGCATGCGGGGCCTGGTAACCAACGTCAGCCTGGATGAGATTCGCTCGCTGGACGTGGGGGAGTGGTTCGGACCGAAATTTAAGGGTGTCCAGGTTCCCACTCTCGACGAAGTCTTCGAATTTCTGCCTTCCAACTACCTGATAAACGTGGAGATGAAGGCCGTCATCGATGGTATGAGGCACATCGCCCACCGCGTCGCCGAAGTCGTGCGCAGGCATCAACGGTGGGGCAGTACCCTGGTGGCCAGCTTTAACCCCATTTCGCTCTGGGAGCTGCGCAAAATTGAGCCGCGTATCATACGGGGTTACATCTGGTCCCGCCGCCATCCTCCGCCCATACGCTCCCGCTGCTTCAGTCGCATGGTTAGAGCCCACTGGTACGACCCAGCTAACGACAGCTACAACCCGCGCTTGATGCGCAAGATGAGAAAACAAGGCGTGCGCACCTTGGCTTGGGATCTGGACTTTGGCCAAGACCTGTCCAAGATGGCTGGGGCACGCCTGGATGGCGTCGTTACAGACTACCTTGATGGGCTGTTGATTCAGAGAGCAAAACTTGATACAATAACCTTGGCGTAACACGCCATTTTAAGTTATCGGCCCGTTGATTTAGGGTTGGTTTTCGTCTAAGATCACAGGTCCGGTTGGTCCACGGAGGGTTCTGCAATCCGGCGGCCGGCCTGTTGGCACTGTCGCCCGGATTCGGGAGGGCTAGTTGTGGCCGTTATTGATGACATAAAAGCCAGGCTGGACATCCTCGAAGTCGTTGGGCAACGGGTTCAGCTTCAACGCTCCGGGCGGAGCTATAAAGGCAATTGTCCTTTCCACCAGGAACGCACTCCCTCATTCCACGTATTTCCTGACCGGCAGTCATGGCGGTGCTTTGGTGCCTGTGCCACAGGCGGTAGCGCCATCGACTTCGTAATGCGGACGGAAAACCTGGATTTTGGCGAGACGATAAGGCGTCTGGCCAGGCAGGTGGGCCTGCCGCTGCACGACCGGCAGGGGTCCCGCGCAGACAACCCGGCTTTCCGTATAAACGAGGCGGCTTGTGCCTATTTTCAGCGCACCCTCACT
Source organism: Dehalococcoidia bacterium (assembly GCA_965262865.1). GTDB lineage: Bacteria > Chloroflexota > Dehalococcoidia > Lucifugimonadales > UBA3495 > VXOI01. The sequence goes on along the minus strand of OZ253565.1, from coordinate 286,152 downwards.
TCAACCCAGGGCACCGAGGCTAGGGCATACATGGAGCGGCGAGGCCTTGACCGCTCGGTCGTTGAGGCGTTCCAGCTCGGACTGGCCCCAAGCGACGGGGAATCGCTTCGAGGGTACTTGGTTCGCGAAGGCTTCGAGGCCGTCCAGTTGCTGGGTGCCGGTATAGTCAGGGAGGGAGACGACGGCCAGCATCGGGACCTGTTCCGGGGGCGTCTCATGATCCCCATTCGGGACGCAGAAGGTCGCCTGGCCGGTTTCGGCGGTAGGGCACTGGATGATTCTCAGCCCAAGTATCTCAACTCTCCTCAGAGCGAGGTGTTCGACAAGAGCCGCATCTTGTATGCAATGGACCGGGCGCGGGACGACATCAGGAGGGATGGCGCCGTCATAGTGGAAGGCTACATGGATGCCATTGCCGCCCACCAGTCCGGCTTCCGTAATGTGGTCGCATCAATGGGCACCGCGCTGACCGAGCCGCAGGTAAACACCATCAGGCGGCTCACCGACCGCGTGACCATGGCCCTGGACCAGGACACTGCAGGACAGCAGGCTACGCTACGAAGCCTTGAATCGTCGTGGGGCATCTTCCAGGCCAAGGTCGCGGCCCAGTCGCGTGGAACCTCTGTGATGCAGAGGCAGGACAACCCCGAAATTCGCATCGCTGCAATGCCGCCTGGCCAAGACCCCGACGAGGTTATCAGGCGGTCGGCGGACGAATGGAAGGCGTTGGTGGCAAAGGCCAGGCCGCTGCTGGAATTTGTTATATCGGCAATGGCCGCAAGTGTGGATGCGTCGTCTCCAAGAGGCAAGGCAGCGATCGCAGACCAGGTCTCACGGCTGATCTTCGCTGTGGAGGACGCGCCGCAGCAGGACCATTATTTCCGCATGTTGGCGGAGAAACTGGAGGTGCCTCTGGACACCCTACGGGCCAGCGTCACCAGGCCTGCGGTGCCCCGGCGTGTCAGAGAATCGACTGTCGGCCCAACGCCGGGCGGGGCGCGGGAGGACACCACGGCTTCGCCCTTCGCGCGCCTGGACCATGACCCCTTGGAAGAGTATTGCCTCTCCATGTTACTGAGGTACCCGGACCTCGGAGAATATGCGGACCAACTGAAAGAGGAACAGTTCCTCAGGCCGGATAATCGCGAAATATTCAGCAGGTATATGGCGGTAGTTTCCGCAGCTTTGGTGGGAGGCCGGCCGCAAGAAAGCGTCTTGCGGGAGGTCTCGGCGGAGATTCGAGAGCATTTGCAGGGTTTGATGGACAAGGCGCTTTTGCCGATGGACTTGGGCAAGCGCCGAAGAGCTCTCGGAGACGTGGTGGCCCGGCTGGAAGAACGTAACCTTCGGCAGCAGAAGAAGGATGAATTCGACCGGTTCGCTGATTCTCAGGACGAAGTGAACGAGGAGGAACACCAGTCTGCAGTGGCCCTCAATGAGCGCTTGAGGAGAAACCAGGATCTGCGGCCAAGTCTGCGAGCCAGGCAGTAATTGCTGGTCCGCCAAATCGGTCCGACGCCATATCTTGGCGCTCTAATTGACCCCAAATGTATTGATCCTAGCTTAATTCTCTTAATCTATTCGAGGAGATTTCATGGTTAGTAGCCGACACGCTGCCAGAGAACTTAACCCCGAGGACTTTCTGGAAACCAATGCGGAGGAGGAAACCGAAGAGCGCGACCCAATAATTGACATTTTCCGAAAGGCTGATGCGGTCCGCGAAGAGACCTCCGAAGACGGCGATGGTATCGCCACACCACGCCCTGCGGCCATCACCGTGGCCAGCGAGGAAGAGCAGTGGGATACGCCCGACACTGAAAGCGGAACGGAAACCTCCGACGGCACAACCACTGAGGCGGAGCCCGAAGATCAGGAACGTGGCCTGGAGGCCGCCGAGACCACGGAGGTGCTCGATGACCCCGTTCGGATGTACCTGCGGGAGATTGGGCGGGTGCGTCTTCTCACGTCCGCGGACGAACGCAAGCTCGCGCGGCAGCTGGAGGGTGGTAAGCACCTTCAAGGAGTAAAGGCGGAGTTGGTCGAGGAGCTCGATGAGGACCCCAAGCCCTGGCAGATTACCGGCAGGCTGCTGGATCGCATATCAGGGAACGAATCGCTGATCTCCGCGATGGCCCGGGACTTTCATGACCGGCACGACGAAGCCCTCTCCCAGCTGCTGGACACCCCGGAAATAAAGGCGCTGATTCGGCAGAACTTTCCAGAAGAGGCTGGCTCAGCAACAGAATCAACTGAGCAGGGCGTCAATGGTTTCGGTGTGGCTGCTACCGATGGGGAGGGAGGCGAGGCTGAACACGCCGCCTACAATCCTACCCTTTCGGAGATCTTGGATAACCCACTGGTCAGCGATGACATCAAGAGTGCACTTAAAAAAGTTCAGGAAGGGGAGGAGGAGGTACTGCCGGCAGACGCCAGGCTGCTGGACATACTCGGTAATCCCGAAGTTAGCGAGTCGATCAAGTCCGGACTCCGAGATGTGTACGGACCCGTCGATCGGGATGAAGATGTAGAGAATGGGCGTAGCGCGGATGACGAATTGCCGGATTCTGGCGCAAAGGAAGAACTGGATACGCCATCGGAGCCGTTCAATCCAACGCTCGCTGAAATCCTCGATATGCCTGAGTTGAGGGAAGCCCTGCCACCGGAGTTGCGGCAGGCCATCAAGAAGGACGTGCTGCCCTTCAATCCCGATCTCTCTCATCTCCTGGAAAATAGGGAGCATCCGTCCAGCACAAATCCAAACCTGCTGCCGATCAATCCAGCCCTGTCGCAGATAATAACCAATCCACGGCTTCGGGATTCCATAGACGCCGAGGTCTCGCAGGAGATGCTCGCGCGGCTGTCCGAAAACTTGGAGGAAAGCACGGAGGATATCTACCGCAAAGTGCTGGACCTGTCCCTCAGTTCATGGGTGCTGGCCCAGAATACCGTGGACGCCCTTCGCGACGCCCCGCTCACCGAGCTCGGTTCGGCACTGGGGAATCCGGAGCACCTGGCCAGGCTGCAGCGGCTGGATCCCGTGCTGCGACAGCACTACAACCGCGTCCAGGCGGACAGCGATAGGGCCCAGTCCCACTTGACCGAGGCCAATCTTCGTCTCGTGGTCAGTGTGGCAAAGAAATACATTGGGCGAGGCATGGCATTGCTGGATATGATCCAGGAAGGCAACATTGGCCTCATTCGAGCAGTTGAAAAATTCGACTATCGAAAGGGATATAAGTTCAGCACTTACGCCACGTGGTGGATCCGGCAGGCCATTACCCGGTCAATCGCCGATCAGGCTCGCACCATCCGGATTCCGGTGCACATGGTTGAGACGATCAACAAGCTGATGCGCCAACACCGTCGGCTGTTGCAGGAATACGGCCGCGAGCCCACGCCGGAGGAAATCGGCCAGGCCATGGAAATCGGCCCCGAAAAAGTCGAGGAGATTCTCAAGATTTCCCAAGAACCAGTGTCCCTTGAAACTCCTATCGGCGAGGAGGAGGACTCTCACCTCGGGGACTTTATTGAGGACCGAAATGCGCCCGCCCCAGCGGATGCAGCTTCGTTCCAGTTGCTAAAGGAACAGGTAGACGAGGTGCTGCACACCCTGACCGAGCGGGAAGCTCGGGTGCTGGTGCTGCGGTTTGGCCTTGAGGACGGGCGCAGCCGCACCCTGGAGGAAGTAGGCCGCGAGTTTGGAGTAACCAGGGAGCGAATTCGTCAGATCGAAGCAAAAGCGCTGCGAAAACTCCGACACCCTACGCGGTCTCGTAAACTGCGCGACTTCCTAGAATAAGCATTTTCTGGTGAATGCAACATATTAATCAGACAATAAGGTGCGAACAAGGTTGTTCGTGGTGGCTTGGGCGCCCGAAAAGGTCCCCAAGCCACTTTTCGGGGCAGCAAATAGCACAAAATCTAGTGAATTTGAACTTTACATAAAGAAACAGATTGTTATGTAAACTGAATTCGTAAAAATTAACGTTTTTTACAGACGAATTTGTTGAATACACTCCGATATAGGTATTATACTCACTCCAGTCGCCAGTGAGGGAGGTGGTTCCTGTGGGTGAAATGAACGTACCCAAGTGCCTGAAATGCGACGTTGGCTACTTGGTGCCTTTGTCGGACTACGGCGGTCAAGGCGCGGCTGTACATTTCAAGGCTTGGGTTTGCGTGAATCCACCTTGCGGATTCAATATCAAAATTAGAAACGGCGACATCTACCTCAACGAACCCATTACCCCCGGCAGTATGAATGCACCTAGGGCTCGCTGAGTAGTATTTGTCAACCAAGGGCTGAAAACGCCCGTGTTCTGACGCCTCCGCCGCGCTCCCTGAACGCTCCGGGGAATAGCTGGGTGGTGGTGATGTGAGGGTCCCGGTAGTCCGCTTGAATTATCGGCGGCTTCCGGGGCTGCCGGGAGGAGGGACGCTATGATAGCCGGATACGACTATTTGATACTGCGCGACGGGGTCAGACGTTTCTGGACCCGTACTAGGATTGCTGGTGCCTCCCTTGTAATAGCAGGGGGGGTATTGATCGGTGTTGGTGGAGCCTACTACGGCTACGCCAGCAGTGCCCGGGCCGACCTGGACCGCTATAACGTCTCCGCGGTCGAACTCGTGCCGGTGCTGGTGCATAAGGACCCCCCGCCGGGTCCAGTACTGTCCAGTCCCTCTACCCTTCCAGATATTTCACTGTATTCCGGAGATGCCGGCTTTATACTGACGTCCTCCGGGCCGGTTCTTCCAGATGGATTCGCCCTGATCGACTTTACGCAAGATGATGCCCTGCAACCGGTCTCCGCAGCCACCAGCATCAGTGTTTCCGCAGTTGAAATTCAGGCCTCGGTGGTAGAGCTTTCGATCCAAGACCTAGGAGACCGCAGGGCCTACGAGACTCCCGACAACGCTATTGGGCATATCCCGGAGACTGCTGATTCTGGCGAAAGCGGAGAGGCCTGGTTTTTCGGCCACATGGAGAGCCCGCTGATAGGCGAGGGTTCAGTATTCCACAGCCTCGACCAGGTGCCCGACAAACTGACCAATGGCGAAGAAGTGCAGATCATCACTGACAACGGTTCGGAACAGTTCCTTTATCGCGTAACCGGCACCCGAATCGTGCACGAGGATGACATGACATTGGACGGTGATGGTGGCCCCAACATCCACCTAGTCGCATGCTTCCCACGCTTGGTCTACGATCACCGGCTGATCGTTGATGCAACGCTGATCGCCAAAAAGAACAGCAGCTAGAAAACACTCACGAGGACAACGAGACTGATCGACGGCGGTCTAACCGGAATCCCCGGAAGGGCCGCCTCTCTCTTTGCTGATTCTAAGCGATCGAAGCCTTCTTCCCACCACCGTGGCCACCTCGACCCGCAGACCCTCTTTTTCTACCACGTCGCCAACGTGAGGGATTCTGCCCAGATGGTGGTACACGAAGCCTCCTACGGTATCGAAGTCGTCGCTCTCGATGCTCACCCCGAAGAGGTCTTCCACTGCCTCCGTGCCCAAACCGGCTGTTACGAAGACTGTTCCGTCATCCTGCTTGGCAATCTCCGCCTCTCGGACGCGGGAAAATTCGTCCTCTATCTCTCCGACGATTTCCTCAAGCACATCCTCCATGGTAACCAGGCCTTCGGTTCCGCCGTATTCATCTACGACTACGGCTATCTGCGTGCGACGTTGACGAAACTCCTCCAGCAACTCATCGACCCGTTTGGTCTCGGGCACAATGAACGCCGGCCTGGTGAGCGCTCTTACGTCAACCTCGTTATGGGGATTCGCGAACGCTGCCAACAGATCTCGTACGTACAAAATGCCGATCACTTCATCGATGGTCTCGACATAAACAGGAAGCCGGCTGTGACCGTGTTCCACGATTGTCGAAGCGGCTTCGGGAAGGGATGCGCTGGCCTCTATCGATACCATGTCCAATCGAGGAACCATCACCTCCCTCACCGTGGTGTAGTCCAGGTCGATGATGGAGCGGAGCATCGCTCGGTCCCGCTGGTCCAGGCCGCTCAGCTCCGCCTCTGTAATTGCGGGCTCGTCGGGGAGTGGAATAAGCCCCGGGTAGTTGTCGGTCGAAGCCAGCCCCTGTCCCCGGACGGCACTACTTCCGTTGCCGGGAGTACTTCCGTTTGCCGTGCGTCTGGAGCGGTTCTCTCTGCGCTCTTTTCTGCGGAATACCCGCCCGATCCAGCTAAGCGGCGCCATAACTGCAGACAATCGGAGAGGAAAGTCGAAGAAGTGTCGGCGAAGGCAAAACTGGCTGCTTCCGGTACCTGGTGCCCTCGGTGTTTCGACGAGGAACCGGCGGTCGAGATGCCAACGAACGGTCGTCGGGCGATAAATCTAGGGGAGGGTTATCTGTATCCAAACCTCATAGTCTCCGGAAACTCAAGTAGTACCGCGGCGCGTCAGGTTCTCCTGTATTCGCCGACACGGGGTGGCGGGGCTATTCCAAGTTGCGTTTAATGGTAGCAGGAACCCCCACGGCCAGTCTAGCGGGGGGTACGTCTTTCGTCACTACGGCGCCGGCCCCGGTGATCGACCTCTCACCAACTGTCACCGGGGCCACCAGCATCGTATCGCACCCGATGAACGCATCGTCCTCCACCACGGTGCGATGTTTGTCTTTCCCGTCGTAATTACATGTGATCATGCCCGCTCCGATGTTGACTCTCGCCCCAATCGTTGCGTCCCCTGCATACCCGAAATGTCCCATCACTGCGCCGCTCTTGAACCTGCTCTCCTTGATTTCGACGTAATTCCCGATGTGAACGTCGGTCTCAAGGTAGGCCCCGGGGCGCAGGTGGCTGAATGGGCCAACGTCGGTGTGATCCTCCATCGTGGCCTCCTCCAGCGCCGATGACGTTATCCTGCAATGGTTGCCGATGGAACTGTCCCTGATGACCGAGTTGGGGCCGATCTCGCAATTCTCGCCCACCGACGTCCTACCAATGAGCATGGTATTGGGCAGAATCTCGCTGTCCACCCCGATGACTACATCCGTGTCTATATACACCGATTTCGGATCGGTCATCGTTACTCCCGCCAGCATCCACCGTTCTCGGATTCTCCGTCGCATAGTATCTTCCGCTGTGGATAACTGTATCCGGTCGTTCACCCCAAGCGCCTCCTCGGACTCCACTGCCTCGGAGATAAACACCCCTGCTTCATCCTTAGCGCCGATTCTTGCCAACTCGGTTAGGTATCGTTCCCCGGACGGACTCGCACCAACCCGGTCGAGCGCTGTCCAGAGCCACTCGCCCTCGAAGCAGTACATACCGGCGTTGACAACGGCGGCGGCTTCATCCGGAGTTCCCAAGGCCTCCGCGGCTTCCACGATTCTGCTGATCCTGCCGTCCTGAACAATTACGTGTCCTAAATCCGTCTTGCCTGATGCGGCAGCGGTGAGCACGGTCATTTGGCCGCTTTTCGAAGAGTGCGTGGCAAAGAGCCGGGCCAGCGATTCGCCGGTTACCAGCGGCGTATCACCGCCGATGACTATCACCTGCTCCGTTCGGTCCTCGAGCAACTCCTTGCAGCTGGCAACGGCGCCGCCGGTCCCGTCGGGGCGTTCCTGCACGGCGTATTCCACTGTGTCTCCAAGCACAGCCCGAATAGCATCCATGTTGACCGGTGAGACCACGACCACTACCCGTTCTGCCCCGGCTCCAAGCAGCAAATCCACTGGGTATCTGATTAGCTCCTTGCCACAGATGCGATGCAGCGGCTTGGGAACGCGCGACCGCATTCGTTTGCCCTCTCCCGCTGCCATTACCACGCCGGTCAGACCCATAACAGTACCCTCCGGCGGCCTCGTCTCAGAGGGCCGCGTGGAGATTATATCGCGGCTTTCATCGCATCAATTAACTCGCGTTGACATAGGTGTACGCCGCCTGCAAAATTGGGCTGCTTCTTGGATACCAATCGTCCACATCTTCCGCAACCTGAGGCTCCAGCAATGAATAGCAACGAATTGCCTTTTTTAAGCGCCACCGATCTGGCGGAATTGGTCAAGGCTCGGGAGGTGTCGCCTGTCGAGGCTACCGAGGCTTACCTGGATCGCATCAGGCAGGTGGACCCAGTGCTCAACTCCTACATCACAGTCACCGCAGAGCGGGCACTGGGCGAGGCGCGTCAAGCCGAGCAGGAGATCGCCGCGGGCAGCTACCGTGGACCGCTCCACGGCGTTCCGGTAGCGGTCAAAGACCAGTTCTGCACCCAGGGTGTGCTCACCACTGGCGGGTCGTCAATTCTTGGCGACTACGTTCCCGACTACGACGCAACCGTTATGGCAAGGCTGAAGGAGTCAGGCGCCGTCCTGCTGGGTAAGCTCAACATGAGCGAATTTGCCATGGGCGACGCCTTTCATCACCCCTACGGCCGCCCGCGGAACCCATGGGACCAGTCGCGCAACCCGGGCACCTCCAGCAGCGGCTCCGGAGCGGCGACAGCGGCGTTCCTGTGCGCTACGTCGCTGGGTGAGGACACCGCGGGCTCTATTCGCGGCCCTGCCGCATTCTGCGGCTTGGTGGGTATTAGACCCACGTGGGGTCTCGTCAGCCGCCACGGAATGCTGGCCTCCACATGGTCGATGGACGCCGCTGGCCCCATCTCCCGCACCGTCAGGGACTGCGCCGTTACACTCCAAGCCATCGCCGGACACGACCTTAACGACTCCTACTCCCGCAACGCTCCGGTGCCCAACTACCTGGACGGTATAGAGGCGGGCATACAAGGCTTGCGGGTGGGCGTGATCAGCGAAAGAGTCAACTCCGACGTAGTGGAGCCGGACATCCGGGATGCAGTGAACGCTGCGGTGGGCCAGTTGGGTGAGTTGGGCGCGGAGGTGGAGGAGGTCGCCATTCCTATGATGGCGGAGTCGGCGGCGATATCCACTACCCTGATATACGTGGACGCCACTGCGGTGCACCGGCGCGGACTGCAGGATCACCCTGAGAAATACGACCACAACAACCGCGTGCGCCTGCTGACCGGGGCCCTGATCCCGGCTCAGGCGCATCAGAAGGCCAGCCGACTGCGCCACATCATACGACAGCATATCCTGGATGCCCTCGACCGCGTGGATATCCTAATCCTGCCCACGTCATCGGTGCAGGCGACGCCAATCCCCACCGAGGCCGGCATGGCCAAGAACGGGAAAGAGGATTTCCTGACCATGCTTGGAGGAAGGCGCACCTACACCACTCCTTCCAACTTGGCGGGCGTCCCCGGCCTGTCCATCAACTGCGGCTTCACCTCGGACGGACTGCCCGTAGGTCTTCAAATGGTAGGGCGCCCCTTCGACGAGCCAACGCTATTCCGCGCCGCCTACGCCTACGAGCAGGCGACGGAGTGGCACACTAGGCGGCCGCCAGTTTAACGACGCTGCCTGCGATGGCAACTCCCGGCACACCAAATTGAGAGACTGCTAGATGACTCAACCATCTACCCTTTGGGAACGGCACGAAATTCATCGCAAGGCGACTCAGATCTTGCGTAGCAGACCAGGCGAATTCCTCACCGCTTACCAGTTGGCGATCGAATTTGAACGCACTTTTGACCGTGGAACGGATTACCCTGACTATGCTGTCGGTGGCGAGGGTGGCGGAAGCGATTCCAGTATGACCTTTTACTTGGCTGGACAGCTCTCTGATAGGATAAACAGAGGAGAGGTTACCGATATCGAATGTGCGCGGCTTTCTCACCTGCACATGAAGCGCCTTACTTTTGAAAACGAGGGCCCGGAAATTGGCGCGACTACGATCCGGTCAAGGGATAGCCAATTCATTTTCAGAATTTTATAGGTCGAAAATACCAGAAACCTGCCTCTATGTTTGTGAATTGAAGGGGGTTCAGAGGAATACAAATGCCGGAACTGCACGAACTCACAGCTGCCCAGATGTCCCGCCAGATACGCGCACGCGAGATCAGCGCGGTGGATGTGGCCGAGGCGCTGCTGGCCCGCACGGACGCACTGGAATCGCTGCAGGCGTGGTTCTACATCGACCGGGAGACCGTGCTGGCCGACGCCGAGCAGAGGCAGCGGGAGCTGGACACTCTGCCGGAGACTGGCCCGCTCCACGGCGTGCCGGTCGGAGTGAAGGACATCTTCTACACCGCCGGGATTCCCACCACCGCCGGCTCCCGGGTCTATGCTGACTTCGTGCCGGAGTATGATGCGGCCACGCTGACCAGCCTGAAGCAGGCCGGGGCGATCATGATGGGCAAGACGGTGACCACCGAGTTCGCCTGCCTCGACCCATCAGAGGCGCTGAACCCGTGGAACCCGGCACACACGCCGGGCGGCTCCAGCAGCGGTTCGGCGGTGTCGGTGGCCTCGGGGATGTGCCCGGTGGCGCTGGGGTCGCAGACCGTCGGCTCGGTGCTGCGCCCGGCGTCCTACAACGGCGTGGTGGGCCTCAAGCCCACCTACGGCCGGGTCAGCCGTTACGGAGTGGTGCCGGTGAGCTGGTCGCTGGACACCATGGGTTGGATGTCGCGGTCGGTGGAGGATGCGGCGCTGATGCTGCAGGTGATGGCCGGGCCGGATGCCAACGACCCGGTGTGCGCTCGGTTCCCCGCGTCTGACTACCTGTCGGGGCTGGAGGACGGGGCGGCGCCGCGCATCAGCTTGGTGACGTCGTTCTTCATGGAGGAGCCTGACGAGGAGACGCAACGCCACACGCGGGCCATGCTGGACAAGCTCGCCGCCGCTGGCGCGGTGGTGGACGAGGTCAGACTGCCGGACAGCTTCAGCACTGCCATCGAGGACCAACTGATTATCATGCGCTGCGAGGCAGCGTCCTTCCACAGGCCGATGTACGAGACGCGCTCCGAGGAGTACCGGCCGCTGCTGCGCCGGCTGCTGGCCCGGGGCCTGGAGACCAGCGCCGTCGAGTATTCGGCTGCGCTGGAGCGGCGTCTGCGCTTCATAACCGACATGCAGGTGCTGGCCGAGAGCGCCGACGTGCTGCTCACGCCGACCACGCCTACCCCTGCGCTGGCAGACCTTTCCAACACCGGCAACACTGCCTTCCAGGGGCCCTGGACATCCTGCGGGCTGCCGACGATTACCATTCCGTCAGGGCTGGCGGAGTCCGGCCTCCCGATGGGCCTGCAGATCATCTCCGCGCCGTTCCGCGAGGAGCGATTGCTGGCCGCCGCCCGCTGGTGCGAGCGGGTGCTGGACGTGCATCTCGCGCCGCCGGTGTAATTTCGCCCTCAACATCGACCTCTCTCTGAGAGAGGGGACTCAGTGATAAAGGAGTTGATTGATGCCGCAAGCCAACATTCCGTCCGAGGATGAAGTCCTCAGTTATTTCGACAAGTTCTCCAACTGGGGCCGCTGGGGAGATGACGACGAACTGGGCGCGCCCAACCTGATCACGCCCGCCAAGGTGAAGCAGGCCGTCGCCACGGTACAGGAGGGCGTGCGCATCTCCATGTCCCGCACCGTCAGCTTTGAGCCGTCGCTGGACGCGCCTTCACCGCCAGTGCACTTCATGGTGGAGAGCGGCGAGGGCTGGGCCAGCGGCCAGAAGGTCAGCAATCGCGCCTTTCCGGCGGCCACGGACTACTTCGGCATGATCTTCCATGGCTACACCGTGACGCACGTTGACAGCCTCGCCCACTTCTTCTGGAACGGCAAGACTTACAACGGGAAGCCTGCGCACCTTGTCTCCACCAGCCTCGGCGCCACCTTCGGCTCCGTCGAGGAGGCCAAGGAGGGCATTATCAGCCGCGCAGTGCTGGTGGACGTGCCGATGATCAGGGGCATCGACTGGATTGATCGCGGCGAGGGAGTGATGATCGACGACATCCTGGCCGCCGAGGAGCGCTGCGGCTTCAAGGTGGAGGAGGGCGACGTCCTGCTGATCCGCACGGGCCAGCTCCACCGCCGCAACGTCGAGGGACCGTGGCCGCGAGAGGCCGGGTCCGCGGCGTGCCAGGCGTCGTGCCTGCCGCTGTTCTACGAGCGGGGCATCGCCATGTTGGGCACCGACACGGGGAACGATGTGAACCCGCCGCAGTATGACAAGGTGCCCAGCCCGATTCACCAGGTCGGCATCACGGCTATGGGCATCTGGATCCTGGACAACGCCAATCTGGAAGAGGTGGCCGTGGCCTGTCGCGAGCGCAACCGCTGGGAGTTCATGATCTCCATCGGGCCGCTGCGGCTGCACAACACCACCGGGTCCCCGGTGAACCCCATCGCGATATTCTAGCCAGCGCAAAATCCCCTCTCCCCGGAGAGGGGATTTCAATTCTGCGAAAAGGGATCGAAAAGACATAAGGAGGCAGTAAGATGCCGCACTACGTTTACGTCGCAGCCCAGGATGATAACAAGATTGGCATTTACACAATGGACGGAGAAACGGGAGCGCTTACGCACCAATCAGACGCTGCAATGCCCGGGGGGCCGTCGCTGCTGGCCATCAGCCCTGACAAGGGGAACTTGTACGTCAGCCATCGCGAGTCGCTGGGGCTCTCAAGCCACCGCATCGACCCTGCGAGCGGCGGGCTGACGCAGACCGGCTCGGTGGCCGTTGAGGACTGGCCGGCGTACATTGCCACGGACCGAACGGGCCGCCACCTGACCGTCGCCTTCTACGGTGGAGCGCGGGCGGGAGTGTACCCCATCGGCGCCGACGGCGAACTTGGCGGCCCACCGACCGAGTCGCTGGCTACGGCGGACGGGGCCCATTCCATCCTGACCGACCGCTCCAACCGGTTCGCCTACGTGCCGCATATAGCCTATATCCAGGACAACGTGCTGGAACCACCCAAGAACATCCCCGGCCCCAACGTGATCCACCAGTTCCGCTTCGACGCCGACACCGGCCGCCTGACGCCCAACGACCCGCTGGTGGTGGAGATGAACGGCTTCCTGGGGCCGCGGCACTACATCTACCACCCGTCGCTGGACGTGGTGTACTTCTCGGACGAGCAGGGCAGCAGCGTGACTGCCTACAACATAGACTCCGAGGGGCGGCTGTCGGCTTTCCAGACCATCTCCACGCTGCCCGAGGGCCATACGGAGCGCAACACCTGTTCGCAGATCCAGATAACATCCGACGGGCGGTTCCTGTTCGTGCCGAACCGTGGCCACAACAGCATCGCCAGCTTCTCCGTCGATTCGCAGACAGGCGCCCTGACCGCCGCTGGACGAGCATCCACGGAGGCGGTGCCCAGCGCCTTCAGCCTGGACCCGCAGGGCAAGTTCGTTTTCGGTGCCGGTTCCGCCACCGGACGCCTTAGCTCCCACAGCATAAACTCTGACACCGGCGAAATGACACCCCTCGCTACCTACGACGTTGGCGCCCGCCCAATGTGGGTGCTGACAACGACGCTAGGGGAGTAGATTGAGCCAACTCTCCAATCAACTTCGGACTGACTGGTGTGAAAGGGGTGGAGGTTGCGTTGCGGCCTCCACCCTCGAGTTTGCGCCGGGCAGTGCGGTGGGGGAGCAGGAACCGGGCGTTGCTTGTGCCGTGGTCTGCACTGGCGGCGTGCAGGACGTGGGTGACGGGCAGGTTTGCGGTTGCGGTAAGGCCCTAGGAGCTTATCCTCTGCCGCGATTGGTTACGGGTGCTCCGATTGCAGTGCCACTGACAACAGGAGGCGAACGAAAATTAACCCTCGAGGGCGTCTTTTGACCAGGAGACGAACAGCATAGCGATTCAAGTCAAGCCTGGGCGCGCGAGGGAGGTGAACAAGGTCTGGTTTTACGCTGTGCTGTCGTTCGCCATAGTGGGCGCCCAGAACTCGGTATTCATGCTTCCGCCTCTCCTGGTGGAGATCGGGTCAGACCTGGAAATCTCGGTGGCGGTTGCCGGTCAATTGGCGACCGCCACCTTCGCGGCGTGGGCCGTTTCCCTGATCGCGGCGGGACCGCTGTCCGACTCCTTCGGCCGTCGCCCGGTAATACTGGCGGGCCTGTTCCTGCTAATCGTGTCGGTCTTAGCCTCCGCCTTTGCGCCCAATGTCGAAGTGTTCCTGGCCCTCAGGGTGCTGACCGGTCTGGCCGCGGGGACGCTCCCTCCCACCTCCGTGGGTGCACTGTCGGACGTCATTTCCCCGGAGAGACGGGCACAGGCGGTCAGCGGTTTCCTGGGCATCGGCATACTGACTTCGGCAGTCAGCGTCCCCCTGGCCCTCGGCATGGCGGATGTGGGAGGCTGGCGGTTTGTGTTCATCGTTGCGGGACTGCTCCTGGCGGGAGGGTTCCTGGCGAACTTGATCTGGTTTCCCAGGGACAGCGGGGGGCGAGTCCGCAACTGGGCCTTCTTCTCTCGATACTGGTCGCTTGGGTCCCTGCCCTTCTTCCGGGTTGCCGTGGCGGTTGGCCTATCGCAGCGCATTGCATTCTGGACGATGGTCAGCTATTTCCCGACCTACCTGAGGGATACCTACGAGCTGAGCGTCGCTTTTTCGGCTCTGCCTTTGGGGATCGTCGCATTGGGGCAGGCGCTCGGCAGCTTTGGCGGCGGGCCGGTGGCGACTCAGGGGAACCGCGCGGCTCTTCTGGGCGCCACCTCGGTCGTAGGAGGGGTCTGCGCCTTCCTGTGCTTCACCGTGGAATTCCAGCTCTGGGTTGCCGTGGCTGTGGCAACCGTCGGGGGTGGTCTGCTGGCAGTGGCAATGCCCGCGCTGGTGGCGGCCAGCACAGAGCATTCGGGAGAATCCAAGTCCACAGGCGCCAGCATCATGGGCCTCAGCAACCAGACCGGGGGGGCCCTGGGGGCTGCCATCGCTGGCGCTCTCCTGGCAAGCACCGGCTTCAGCGGGATTGGCTATTTCTGCCTCGGCGCTACTATCGCCTGCGGCCTGATGGCGGCTCTGTTTGGCAGACACTTGCGCCGGGGCGAGGGCTGAGCCGCGTGTCCCGCGCCCGCTCTTACTGCCTTGAGAACACAGGGACTTACCGTCGGGATCCAGGCGACATAACACTGTTCAGCCGATTATCCGCTCCGCCTCGCCAGCCTGCGCAGCAGCGCTCCCATGCGCCCGGACATCAGCCGCTTGGAGTAGGCCCGGAGGGCCAGTTGCTGGGATGCCATGGAGTAGGTGGGATACACGTGAATTGAGCGGGCCAGATCGGCCAGCTTGATGCCCTGGTCGATGGCGAGGGTCCACTCGTGAATCATCTCGTCCGCCCTTGGGGCGACGATGGTCGCGCCGAGGATGCGTCCTTTGGGCGTATGAACTGCCTTTACGAAACCACCGGTCTCGCCGTCGGTGAGGGCGCGATCCACGTCAGCCAGCGGCCAGCGTGATACGACCACCTGATCGCCATGCCGTTCCCTCGCCTCAGATTCAGTCAGCCCTGCCTGCGCCGCCTCTGGATCCGTGAACGTGGCCCTTGGTACCTGATCTCGGGCTGCCACGGTGTTCATGGGCATAAAGGCATTGCGAACTGCCATGAATCCCTGCCATCCGGCGTAGTGCGTGAACTGTGGCCCCCCGGCCACGTCCCCAGCAGCGTACACCCGCTTGTTCGCGGTGCGCAGATGACGGTCCGTCTGGATGCCGCCGGATCCAGCGTCCACTCCAGCCGCTTCCATGCTGAGGCCGCCGGTGTTGGGACGGCGGCCCACCGCCACCAGAAGTTCTTTCGCGTCGACACCTCGGCCGTCAGACAGCTTGATGGATATCTCTGCGTCCACTCCGGACGCCGGGGATACGGCCCGAGCCTCCGCCCCGGAAAGAACCCGGATTCCCTCGTTCGCGAACTGTCGCGACAATACTTCGGAAACCTCCACATCCTCCTGCGGCAGGATGCGATCAGCAGCCTCAATGAGCGTCACATGCGAACCAAGCCGAGCGAAGGCCTGCGCCAGTTCGCAGCCCACGGCGCCGGCGCCCACCACCGCCAGAGACGCGGGCAGTTCATCCATGTCCCAGACGGACTCGTAGGTGTGGAACGGGACGCTGTCCAGCCCAGGAATTGCGGGGATGAAGGGAGAAGCGCCGGTGCAGATCAGGAAACGCCGAGCGGTGAGGGGACGTCCATCGATTCTTACGGAATCCGGGCCCGTAAAGCTGGCCTCAGCGAGGATGACGTCTATGCCCTCTGAGGTCAACGCCTCCGGCGATTCCGTATCGTAAATGTGGCGGATGACGGAACGGATGCGCTCCATCACGGCGTGCAGGTCGACATCAGGGTCTGCAGACGGCAGGCCGAACTCGTGGGCCGCTCGCATTGACCGGACGATCCCCGCGGCCTTGAGCAGTGCCTTGCTGGGAACGCAGCCTGTCCAAGTGCAGTCTCCGCCAACCCGCGAACGCTCGACCAGCGCCACGGAGAGCCCCAACTGACGGGCGAACCGCCCCGCTGTCAACCCCGCGGAACCCGCCCCAATTACGACGAGGTCGTAGTCAGTTTTCAACAGGGGCCCCTACGAATAGTTGGGCGGACCCTGATGCAGCCCGGCCACCCGCTCGCACCACTGCGACGCCCCCAGCACCATGCCCTCCTCCGCCCACGGCCCGCCGAACTGAACGGCCATCGGCATCCCCAGCTCGCTCAGCCCCGTCGGTACAACGACCGTCGGCAGCCCTGCAGCCGTCCAGGGCACTTGGAACGCTGCGTCGCCGGTCGTGTTTAGGTCTCTTGGCGCAGGGGCGGGAGTTGCGGGGGTCATCACGACGTCCACCTTCGAGGTCATCTCGTTCATGTCGGTGCGGAACTGGCGCCTCAGGCGCTGCGCCTTCAGGTATGTCGCCGTGGGGATGATCATGCCCATTTCCATGCCGGCGCGGACGCGGGGGCCGTAGTCGGCGGCGCGGATGCGGTGGTTGGCCTCGTGGAACCCGGCGCAGTCCACGTTCATCACGATGCGCTGGAAGCTGTGGACCCGGGCGAAGCTGTCCGGCAGGGGGATCTCCTCCACCTCGGCACCCGCCTCGGCGAGCTGGTTGGCCACGGCCTCGGTGTGGGCCCAGATCTCCGGCGTGGAGTAGTCCTGGTAGTACTGGCGCACCAGCCCGATGCGAGGCGGACGATCGTGCGCGGCCATCTGCGCTACGAAGTCAGGGACCGGCTGCCGCAGCGAGCCGGGGTCGTTGTCGTCCTCACCGCTCAGCACCATCAGCATCAGCGCAGCATCGGCAACGGTGCGGGTCAGGATACCAACGTGGTCCAGCGACCAGCTCACCGGCACCACCCCGTAGCGGCTGATGCGGCCGTAGGTGGGCTTGAGGCCCACGATGCCGTTATAGGCCGCAGGTCGGCAGGTGGAGCCGCCGGTCTGGGAGCCGAGGGCGGCGGGCACCATCCGGGCCGCCACGGCTGCCGATGAGCCGCTGCTGGAGCCGCCGGGAGTGTGGTCGAGGTTCCAGGGGTTGTGGGTCGGCGACGGGTCGGAGGTGGCGAACTCGGTGGTCACGGCTTTGCCCAGGACGATGCCTCCGGCGGACTTGATCTTGGCCACGGACGTGGCGTCGAAGTCCGGCACGAAGTCGGCGTAGACCTTTGAACCGCACGCCGTCAGCATCCCCGCGGTGTAGAAGATGTCCTTCAGGCCCACAGGCACCCCATGGATAGGTCCCAGCGGTCCGCCTTGTTCGACCGCAGCCTCGCGTTCCCGTGCTGTCGCCAGCACCGCGTCACGGTCGATGGTTACCCACGCCTGCAGGTCGCCGTCGAATGCGTCGATCCGCTCCAGCAACGACTCTGCGAGCGCGATTGGAGACAAGCTGCCCTCGCGGATCCCGGCGGCGGCTTCTACTAATGAAAGCTCATAGGGTTCAGGCATGATGAATCCTCGCGTTGATGGGGTGAATGACACCGGTTCGCAGTCCGGCCGGTCGTTAGAGGGAGTTCAAGACACGCTCATCCATGGACCAGCGGTTCCAGGTCGGGGTGAACCTCCGCACTCTCCACGTCCGCGACTTGCTTAGCCGCAGTGCGTAGGTAGTCCTCAAGCTCGATGACCCGTTCCTCGCCGTAGTTATTGACGGCCCGCCGCCGAAGTTCTGCGTAGATCTGTTCCAGGTCGGTTTGTTGATTCACGATCGCTCCGTACTTGCCGGTAATGCCTGGCAGAATGTTACAGATTCGTTCAAGTCATTCCAGGGCTGGCTCCACGCCACGGCCGTCCCAATTGGCTGGAAAGATTCCGTGCCTGCACAGGGAATCGAGTGCAGCTACCGGAGACTGGCGTATCGGCTAAGGGGACTCCCCGCTTGTCTGTAGATCACCTGACGGCTACGCCATCAGCCGGGAATTCACTGGGGCCGCGAACGCAGTGGCAACAACAGTAGCAACCACATGGGGACATAGTACGGAGACGCTACCGGGCTGGCAAGCGGTACATGTCGTCAAGATATTCAAATGTCATCGAGATGGCCTCCTATAGGCGGGCTATAGCACTTGTATTTTTTGATGACATTTGCCGCTTGCCAAACTTCATGATGTCTTCGTACCATATTGTTTTATGACTGCTGCTACCCATAGTGCTCCTGCCGATACGGCGCCTGCGTCATGGCGGTCAGGCCAGCCGCAAACAGGACGAAAAGCGGAAATGGGACCGAACGGAACCGGAATGACAAATTTCGCTGTTTTGAGGTAGTTCCAGCTACGAATAAACGCGAAAACGGGAGATTATGGGAAATTATGGGAACCGGTGGGGAAAATTCCGCCCCATTTCTCCCATTTTTCCACGGGTCCACCGCATTGGCCTCCTCAGATTCGTCTCTCTCCGATACCTGTAGTCGATTCCCTGTGCCGCCACGTATTCGCTCCGGCCAAGTGCGATAACCCTGCCCCCAAGGGCGGCCCAACGAGGCATGCGGCCATCTCGCTGTTATAATCCCGAAAACTAGGGCCTATTGAGACACGGGGCCTGTTGAGACAGGAATTGCGACGAGGAGGCAGTCATGCCTGACGACCTATCCGGAATCCTCGAGTCCCCCGAACATACCCACCTCGCCAATGTCGGCGGCAACACCGAGGGTCCGCTGTGGCACTCCGATGGATACCTGACATTTGTTTCGCTCACCGAGGGCCGTCTGTATCGCTGGGACGAACAGAACGGTGTCAGCGTGGTGCGCGAGGGGACCGGCGAGGGCAACGGCTGCGCCTTCGACAGCGAGGGGCGCCTGCTGATGTGCGAAGGAGCCGACCACCGCCGCGTCACCCGCATGGACGCAGACGGCACCGTTACGCCGGTCGCCGAGCGCTGGGACGGCAAGCGTTTCCACAAGCCCAACGACGTCGTCTGCCGCTCTGACGGGAGCATCTACTTCACCGATCCATCGCTGCGGTTGGAGCCCGAGTTGCGCGAGTACGATTTCGCAGGCGTGTTCCGCGTCGACCCGGACGGCAACGTCCACGTGGCCACCGATGGCTGCGAGTATCCCAACGGCTTGGCGTTTTCGCCGGACGAGTCGGTGCTGTACGTGGCCATCAGCCGCATCAGCCTCGACTGCATGGGCGAGGAGCAACGCGGCGAGGTTTGCACACACCGCAAGATCAGGGCCTTCGACGTGGCCGCAGACGGCTCGCTGAGCAACAACCGCGTGTTCGCGGACATGAGCTCGGCAGAGCCGGGCGTGCCGGACGGCATGAAGATCGACACCGCAGGCCGCGTGTTCTGCACCGGTTCCGGCGGCATCTGGGTCTTCGAGGCCGACGGAACTCACATCGGAGTCATCCGAGGGCCGGAGATTCCCCGGAACATCGCCTTCGGCGGCCCCGACAATCGCACCATGTACACGACTCCCGGAACGTCCGTTTACAGCTTCCGTGTGACCACTCCGGGTATCTAAGCCGGTTAGACGAGGTGTGGGCGCATCGGGTGGTGAACGCCAGCGCCTGCCTGTATGATTGCGGCAACCCGAATCAGAGATCAGGAGACGAATCGTGACGTCTAGCAACATTGTCGGTTCCGGCGACTTCAGCTACGAAATGAACCCCGAATGGGCCAAGCTGCCCGAGGGATGGGAGATGCCCACCGCCGCCGTGTACGGCGACTCCCAGGACCGGGTGTATGCCTTCAACCGCGACCCCGAGCACCCCGTCTGCATATTTGACAAGGACGGGAACTTCGTCTCCGCCTGGGGCGCGGGACTGATCAACTTCGCCCACTCCATCCTGCTGGACAGCAACGACAACGTCTGGCTCGTTGACCGCAACACCCACGAGGTGCACAAGTATACCGGCGACGGCCAGCACCTCATGACCATTGGCCAGAAGGGCGTCCGCTCCGACACCGGCGTCGACCCCGACGACTACAGCTCCACGACCTTTCAGTCGGTGACCCACGGCGGCCCTCCATTCAACATGCCCGCTGGCATCGCTCTCAACGACCAGGGACAGATTTTCATCGCCGATGGCTATGCCAACGCCCGCATCCACAAGTTCACCCCCGACGGCCAGCTCATAATGTCATGGGGTGAGCCCGGTGACGGCCCTGGAGAGTTCCGGCTGCCCCACGGAGTCTGGATCGACCGCGATGGGCGAGTGCTGGTGGCCGACCGGGAGAACGACCGGGTCCAGGCGTTCACGCAGGATGGCGAGTACATCACCACCTGGCCCAGCAAGCTGATTGGCCCGGCGCTGTTCTACATCGACTCCGACGACATCGTGTACATCCCGGAGCACAACGGCGGCCTGTTCAGTGTGCTGTCGCTGGACGGCGAGATCATCACGCAGTGGGGCTCCGAGCTGCACCGTTCCTGCCACGGCGTGTGGGCCGACTCCAGCAAGGACCTGTACTTCGTGATGCCCGGCGAATGGGGCCGCAGCCGCCGCGTCGTCAAATTCCACCGTCGCTAAGCCGGATAACGGTAAACAACGAAGGGCGCGGGGCTTGCAGGCCAAACGCGCCCTTTGCTATATTGGATATCTACGTGGGGCTGTAGCTCACTCGGGAGAGCGCTTCAATGGCATTGAAGAGGTAGAGGGTTCGATCCCCTCCAGCTCCACCATACTTGACGGTAGACAGTACCGGCCCGTGAAGTGCCACCTCATCGGCGACCCCTTCTGGTATCTGGCTGTCCTGCGGCATGGGGATTGAGTAGCGGACCACCGCGTTTCCTGGCCTCACCACGATCTCCTTGACGAAGGACTCGATGAAAGCCCTGCGCTCGGTCAACTCGCTCTCGTTCAGAAACTCGCTCATGTCCTCGGCGTAGGCCGTTATGGTCTTCACGTCGTCCAGCACCATCCTCTGCTGGGACAATAACGCCCTGGCTTCCTCCGCCGTGGTCTCCAACCGCTCCCTATGGTCCCTGATGCGCGGCTTGAAGTCTTCGATGTCCATGTCGGTGGTCTCCACCAAGTTGTAGAGGCGCTCCAGGCGGTGGCGCACGTCGGCTAGCTCCGCTTCCGCCGTCTCCAGCTTGACCCGCTGCTCCTTCGCCACCCCGTCCATCTCCTCGTCCACCAGCTTGACCAGTTCCCGGATGTTGCCACCGGTTTAGGATGTTGGTGCGAATCCTCTCGATCACAATCTCCTCGAAGCGGCGGGCGTTGAGCCTGGGAGCGTGGCAAGCCCCGCAACCCCGCTTCATCAGGGACTGGCAGACGTAGTAGGCAAACTGGCCGCTCTTGGAGTCCTGGCCGGAGAGGGCGCGGTTGCAGCTGTGGCACTTGACCAGCCCGCTGAGCAGGTAGGAACTGCCCACTCGGCGGGGATGGGACTTCCTGGGGGCGCGGGAGTGCATCTGACGGTTGGCCTTGCGGAACTGGGTCTTGGAGACGATGGCGGGAAAGGCCTTGTCCACCCGCACCGGCTCGGCCTTGTCCTTGGCTAGGCTTTGCGCATTTTCAAGCGGCGTAGGCGAGGGAATCCACGAGGCGGTGGTATAGAGCGACGGGGAGTTCCTGCGTATCGGGGTCAGCGACCGACAGTGAGAAACCTTCTGACGCCAGCCACAGGTGGCGTCGGACCAGGGCGATGGCATCCACGAAAGTCGGCGACGGCTTGTCGTACCAGGCGGCGGTACGCTGAGTGATGGGATGATGTTTTTGCAAGGCGTGGGCGGCCAGGGTGGTCCAGGAAAAGAGACCCAGCAGGACGGGCGTGGTACGGGCGATGGCCAGGTCGGACCACTGGCGTTGGGTTTCCACGCCCAGATGGGTCCGCACCTCCTGAAAGGTGACCTCCAGTTGCCAGCGCAGGACAAACCACTGGAGGATCTGGATCGGGTCTGCCGCCGGGTCGGTACAGAGCAGGGCCTGAGGGTCGAAGGCGCCCTGGGGGTCTCGGATCAGCACCCAGCGGATGGTGACGGGCGGTTTGCTGGAGCGGTACCACACCGCGGTTTGGGAGGTGAGTTCCACGATGCGGGTGGTGCCGTCGTACCAGGCCACCTCGGAGCTGTCCCAAGTCACGTCGGCCTGCTCAAGAAGTGTTTTCAGCGGGGGTCGTCGCGGACCTTTCAATGGTGGACGACCATTCTGACCCGGCTGACGGGCTGGCGCCGGTGCGTACAGGGCGGCGTCCAAGCGCAATCTGGCAATGAGGGTGACGGGTTCACGGAGGGACTGGCAGCAGTGGAGCAGGTCCAGTACAGCGTAGCTGTTGTCGCCCACCAGCACCAGGGGGCGCTGGGGCAGCCAGCGACGCAACTGCATGACCATCTGTCTGGCCCAGTCGGTGACCTTCTTGTGGCGGCGTCCCTGTTGCTGGTGGTATCGCGTCGAAGGCGCCAGTACCGTGAGCACCGGCAACGCCCAATGGCGTCCGGCCCACGGCACCTGGCCCAGCCACATCAGGGAGATCCAGCGCAACCCGCTGGCCTTGACCAGTTGGTTACGGCTGGAACGCACTGCGTCGCGGTAGATGGCCCTGGCCCTGATCTTGGCCCCACGACGTCGTTCCAGTGTCTCGTCGATGCCGAAGACCAACGGGCTGTCGCCACCATCCAGGTGCTGGAGCAACATCACCAGCAGGACGCGGGCCACCTCACGGGACGACCACACCGCTCGATTGAGCACCTCGTGGTAGCGGGCGTAGTCGCGGTGATCACTGCGGCCCATGACCCGCAGCGCCGCCGCCACGGTGCGTTGGCCCGGGGTCAGGATCGCGCCAACCAACAGCAGTTGTGCTTTCCGCCAGGTTGGGCTGGTGAACAGCGTTGCGAAGGGAACGAGAACCGCTACAATGGCGCCGGGCAGGGTGAGCATGGTCAGACCTTTCTCGGAAAGTGGGGTCAGGCCAGCTTACCCTGTCTTTATTCTTTTTCTAAATTATGCGTAAAGCCTAGCTTGGCTTTGGTCCCCCAGACCAGCGCGCCGGTGTAGGTCTCGTTCCTCAGGATGATGTGGACGCCGTTCTTGGATCAGAGCTTGCCGGTGGGGTTGGCGACGCCCTCGTCGTTGAGGGTGCGGCAGATGTCCAGGATGCCCTTGCCCGCCTCGGCCATGGTGAAGATGCGCTTCACGACCGGGGACGTCTCCGGTTCCGGCTCCAGGGTGGGGCGCTTCCTGGCCCCGTCCTGGACCATCAGCTTGCGGTAGCCGTAGGGCACGCGGCTGGTGACCGAGAATCCACGGGAGGCGGCCTCGCGCATCCCCCGCGTAACCTCCTGGGCAAGATTTTCCGAGTAAAACTCGTCCACGCTCTCGATGATGGCCTCCATGAGCTTGCCGGTGGGGGTGTCGTCGGCGTTCTCAGTGATGGAAACGACGCGGACGCCCTTGCGCCGGAGCAGGGACTTGAAGGCCACGGCGTGCTCCCTTTTGCGGGTAAACCTCGAAAACTTCCAGACCAGGATTTCCTTACTTAAAGGGAGAATCTGGCCTGCTGGCGGCGTCGATCATGTTGCGGAACTCGGGGCGGTCGGCGATGCGGCCGCGCTCGGCCTCATCTACGTACTCACGCGCCACGATGTAGCGGTTCTTCTGGGCGTAGTCTCGGAGTGCCCTTAGCTGGGCGGCGACTGAGAGGTCCACGTCTTGGCGGTCGCTGGACACCCGGGCGTAGAGGGCCGCTGCGGTGAGGGTTGCTTGCTGGTTCATTATGATTCCTCCAGTTCAGAACAGATTTCTTCTTTTGGCATCGACTTGTCTTCTTTCGAGTTGTCGATGCTGTAGTAAATCTCCGCCCAAAAGCTGACACCAAGTAGAAATAAACCGAAGAATATGATGGACGGAGCGACCACGAGCATGGCCCTCGCGAATTCGAAGTCATCATCCTGTGGGAATCCACCTATTGCCACATCAATTGCAACTGGAGTTGCCGACATTACAGCAAAGCTCATAATCAAGATGGCGATGACAAAGTAGCATTAAGTGGAAGTAACTCCGATTTCTCTCAACAGCTCGGGCTGGAGGGGAGCGATTTCTTCCTTATTGCCTTTTCTCTCGCGCCACTTCCTCCGACAAACCACGACGACCCAGTAACCGCCACCTAGTACTACAACGACGAGTTGTTTGGTAAGATCGCTGGCCAGATGATGGTGGGCGGTTTGGGTGATGGATGCGGCGAGCTTCAAGCGGGTCTACGACAGCTTTCAGGAATTTCACGCCTTTTTTGCGGACTCCTTCGGACGCAAGCAGTGGCGGGAGCACAGCCGGAACTATCTTCAAGCCCTGCTGGTGCAAGCCGGGGAGCGGCGCAACGCCGAGAATCTCTCCGAATCGGTGGGCATCTCCGCCCGGGCGATGCAGCGTTTTCTCACCGAGGCCCGGTGGTCCGATGACGCAGTAATAGGGCGGTTGCAGGAATACCTGGCCCCCAAGCTGGGGCATCCCGAGGCCGTGTGGGTGTTCGACGGCAGCGACTTTCCCAAGCAGGGGAGGAAATCGGCGGGAGTGGCCCGTCAGTACTGCGGCAGGCTGGGGAAGGTGGCCAACTGTCAGGCCGGGATGTTCTTGGCCTACGTCAGCCCGCTGGGCCGGGCGTTGGTGGACAAACGGCTGTATCTGCCGGAGAGTTGGACTTCGGGCGATGCCCGGTGTCAGGCGGCGGGTGTGCCGGCGAAGAGACGCAGCTACCGTTCGAAGACGGAGTTGGCCTTGGAGATGCTGGCGCAGGCCATGGAACTGGGCCATCTGGAGGCCGGGTGGGTTGCCGGAGATGACGCCTTCGGGATGTCGCCGTCATTCCGGGAGGGACTGGCGGCCTTGGGTATGCGCTACGTGCTGGACGTTCCGGGCGGCACCACGGCTTGGCCTTTGGAGCCGGGTTGGACCAGTCCGGAATATCCAGGCAATTCACATCCAGGGTTCGGGCGCCCCCGCAAACCCAGGCTGCGGGATGGGCAGCGCCGGACCATGGAGCAGCGCAGTGATGAGTTGCCGGAGGAGGCTTGGCGGGAGATAACGGTGGCAGAGGGAAGCCAAGGGCCGCGCACCTACCGGTTCAGCGCCCAGCGGGTGCGGGTTACCAGGAGGCGCAAGCCCGGCGAAATCCACTGGGCGGTCTACCGCCGGAACCTGGACGGCAGCGAACCTCGCTACTACCTGTCCAACGCACCCGAGGACACAACTTTGGAGACTCTGGCATACGTGGGCGGTTCCAGGTGGCGCATAGAAACGGAGTTCGAGACTGAAAAGGGCGAGGTGGGGCTGGACGAATACGAGACCCGGAGCTGGGCAGGCTGGCATCACCACATAGCCATGTGCCTGCTGGGCGGAGCGTTCTTGCTGGGCCTGCAGCAGGATTGGGGGGAAAAAGATGCCCCGGATCACCCGCCCGCAGGTGTACCGGGTGGTGCGTGAGATGCTCCCCCGGGAGCGGTTCGGGCCCGATCAATTGCTGTTGTGGCTGGAGGATACGCAGCTACGCAACGAACGGGCGCGCCGCTCCCACGAGAGACGCCGCTCCGCCCGCTGTGAAGGCAGAATGGACCCTCCACCCTGAACCCGTCGTTGTAGTACTAGATATCTGGCCGGAAACCCCGGCTGACTGGGTGAGGGATATACTCTGGCTGAACTGAGCCAGCGGAGCGAGACGATGCTGGGAGAGCGTTCGGACCAGAGGGGTCTTTGGGAAGCGGACCGGCTGTACTTGACCATGTGGGGCGGGACACCTTCTACGGTCTGCTGGCCTCGTTGCGGGGCCGGCTGTTCCGGGACGCAGATTTCGCCGAGTTCTACTGCGCTGACAATGGCCGGGACAGCGTGCCGCCCAGCCTGCTGGCCACTGCCCTTCTGTTGCAGACTCACGACAAGGTGAGCGACGCTGAGGCCAAGGCCCGGGCCGACTTCGACATTCGCTGGAAGGTGGCTCTGGGGATTGAGGTGGAGGACAGGCCCTTCGCCAAGAGCACGCTGCAGGTGTTCCGCGCCCAGCTGATCCTGCACGACAAGGTGCGGGAGGTGTTCGAGTCCAGCCTGAGGCTGGCCCGGGAGTCGGGGTACCTGAAGAAGCGCAGCATGCGGGTGGCGCTGGACACGAAAAGACATCCTGGGCCGGGGCGCGGTCAAGGACACCTTCAACCTGCTGGCCGACGGTATCGTCAATCTGCTGCGGGCGCTGGCGCAGGTTGAGGGAATCAGCGTCGGGAAATGGGCCAAGGCCCGGGGATACGGGCGGTACCTTGCCTCCAGCATCAAGGGCGAGGCGGCCATCGACTGGTCGGACAAGCGGGCGCGGAAGGCCCTGCTGGCCGGGATTGTGGCCGACGCGGACCGGCTCTTGGAGTTGTCGCGGCAGGCCCAAGGGGAGTTGCCGGAGGACAGTGAGAAGCGCCAGGGGATAGTGGCTGGGGCGGAGTTGCTGGGACAGTTGTTGCTCCAGGACATTGAGCGCAAGAGCAGCGACTGCGACGGCGATGACGGTGTGAGCCTCAGGGGTGGGGTGAGCAAGGACCGCATGATGTCGGTGCATGACCCGGAGATGCGCCACGGGCACAAGAGCATCAGGAGACGCTTCGACGGACACAAGGCGGCCATCGTCGTGGACACCGACACCCAGCTGATCACCGCCGTGGAGGTGTTGCCGGGCAACGCTGCGGACAACTTGGGGGCGCTGGAATTGGTGGAGGAGAGCGAGGCCAACACCGGTGTGCCGGTGCAGGAGGCCATGGGCGACGCCGCCTATGGGGACGGCGGGACCCGCCGAGCCTTCGCCGATGCGGGCCGCAGGCTGGTAGCCCGGGTGCCAGGCCGCCCCGACCGGCAGCGCTTTCCCAAGGATGACTTTGTCATCGACCTGGCGGCGGGCAGTTGCACCTGTCCGGCGGGACGACTTACCCACACCATCGTGCCGGCGGGAAAGCGGAATGATCGCACGGGACGGGTCCACCACTTGCGGTCCCAGTGCATCCCGTCCAAAGGCAGGAGGGGACGGTGGGTGCTGATCCATCCCCAGGAACCCCTGTTGCAGGAGGCCCGGGCCTTGCAACAGAGCGCGGGGTACGACGAATATCGAGCGCGGCGAGTGGTGGTGGAACACAGGTTGGCCCGACTGGTCAATTTGGGCATCCGCCAGTCCCGCTATTTCGGCAGGGTCAAGACGAGATTCCAGCTGTACCTGGCGGCCACGGTGGCCAACCTGACCCTGGTGTCGGGGAAAATCGGGTTGTCGGGCCGGGCCGGTGGCGGCAGAGCAGGCCGCAGCGTCGTCCTCAATATCGCCCCCTATGTTGTCGACCATGCTACCGCCAGTTTCTCCGCAGTCCGGCTCGGACAACTGTGGCCCGTGATTCTGCTCACGCCGGCTTTACTGCCCAAATGTCTCTATCCAACGAGAACTTTCCGGCCCGGTTTCTAGGGCTGATATCCGTGTCGTCGCTCACTTTAACGTGAAAGAGGATAGGCTTGCCAACCGCAATACGCGCCAAAGCGGTTTGATTTTCCTCATCAGCGCACTCACGCATTTTCCTGGATGGACTGATTTGTGGATCACTAATGGCAGGTATGGACAGCCCGGCCAGAGCCGGTCGCAGTTCAGGCAGTTCAAAATCCCGTCCCCTACGTAAGCCGTGCCACCGCAGCGTATACAGGGGACCTTGACAACGAGAATCATTCCGCCAGTTCCGCACCTCCGGCGTCCATTCCATCCACTGCGAGACTGCCAAATGCGCGGGCGCAGGCACGGGTCGGATGACTTCAGCGGCAAGACGGCGGAAGTTAAACCGGACGGCGGGCACCTCCAGTTTGCCCTCAGGCCCACTACCGAGCAGGGCCGCCAACGGCTGCAATGTGCTTACCAGTAGTTGGCGGTATGCCTCTCTCACGGTCGAGCCGTCAGCCCCGACGAAGAGGGCCGCCGGTATCCTCAAGGCGCTGCATACGTGGGTCCCGACTTGCCACCGAAGACTGAAGTTGCCTCCGGTATGTCCGGCCTGAAACGCTGCAACCGCCAGTCTGCGGGCGGCGTGGCGATCCGGCCCGAATACCGGTCCTCCTCCAGGATGTCCTCGACGAACTCTCCCCTCTGGCCGAGTTGGTGCCGTGGAGGCGAATGAGGCAGCGCCCACCGTATTCTTGGGTCAGTCCGAAATTAAGGTAAACGGACTTGGCGTGCCAGATGTGAAGGTAACCGTAGGGCTCGACTGGTAGGGTTCCACCATCATACCGCCGAACCGCCCCAACTTCCCGTCCCCTCCTGCGGCAACCCTGACGGACAGACGCCGCTTTCATTTCCCACATTACTACCTTGGCCACTGCACCCAGGCGTTCACTCCCTAAGTACCGTGCTCGCGACCACAGTTGCGTATGGGGGATGGGAAGAAGAGGGTCGTTTTAAGTGAAAGAAATATGGCAGGCAAAGCCACTTTCGAGGGGCCTGCCAGCCATATCAGTGGGCGGTTTTCTGTGTCTGCAATGCTTGTGCGGGGCACGTGGCAGTTAAGGGACCAAATGGGGTAGGTAGGACCTCTGGAATAGGGCCAGCGCTTCTTCGGTCATGCAATTGAAGAGCTTCCAGCCGTCTTCAGCCAGCTCGAGGTATTCCTCCGGAGTCAAAGCCGTTGGGTCCGCTGCAGCCTTACGCGCAAGTTCGACGTAGTGGCCGTGAGTCAAGGAGAACTCGATTACGCATGCATGTGAATCATCGCTGGTGACGCCCATGTTATGTGCCAGGACCTCTCCTGCAATCCTGCTGAGACTTTCAACCGAGAAACAAGCCATCATCTGAGGTGGCGCGTCCCGGCGTTCGCCGCCGGCCATCGACGGTGCATTGGCAATTATGGCGAACACCGGCTCGGGGAGGCTGTTCGGCAGGCACTCAACCTCGGCCTCGGGTAGGGCATCTAAACTAAAGCCAAGGTGAAATACGCAGTTGCACAGGGTAAATTTGTGAAGGAACTGGGTTAGCTGGTCTCGGGAGTTACGAGGGGTTGGTGATGGGCGTGAGGGAGATAGACCGGTGTCTGGAACAGTGGCGGATGGAAGTCAAGGACTTGCGACAGCGGATGATCCTGGCGCCGACGCCCAGGGAGCGGGAGAGGTGGTACGCCGTGCTGCTGCTGGCCCAGGGCTGGACGGCAGCGGCCACGGCGGAGACTCTGGAAAGGGACCCACACACTATTGGCCGATGGGCGTCGGCCTTCGGCGAGGGAGGGCCTGCAGCCCTGATATTCGAGCAGACCGGTGGTTCCCCCCCGCCCTTGACCAAGCGCAGCAGGAGGAATTGAAAGAGGCGGTGCAACAGCCTCCCGCTTCGTCGGGCATCGGTATGGCCAACTGGTATTGGAAGGTGGTGCGGCGGTTTGCCTCGGAGCGCCTCGGCATTGAGTTGAGCCGCAGCAGTTGCCTGAACTGGATGCACCGCTTGGGATTTGCCTTCAAGCGGCCCAAGAAGCGGTTGCTCAAGGCTGATGAGGCCAAGCGGGAGGCTTTCGTGGCGGAGTACGCCGTCCTGAGGGAGGAGGCCCAACGGACTGAAGCCAGGATATTCTTTGCCGACGAGGCCCACTTCCGGGCGGACGCGGAACTGCGGGGCAAGTGGGTGCTGAAGGGCCAGCCTGCTTTGGTGGACTCGACCAGCCCGCGGTATGGGGAGAAGGCCAACTACTATTCGGCGGTGTGCCTGGAGACGGGTGAGGTGGAATGGATGGAACTGGAGGGCAACAGCAACAGCGGGACCTCGGTTGCCTTCCTGAAGCAACTGAGGGAAAAACATCCAGAGCCGATGCGGGTCATCTGGGACAACGCGCCGGCCCATCGTGGCGAGGCGGTGCGGGAATATCTGCGGACGCCCGGACTTGACCTGCGGTTGGTGAACCTGCCGGGGTACAGCCCGGACTTCAACTCCGATGAGGCGGTCTGGGGCTGGGCGAGAGAGGAGGCGACGGGCAATCTCTGCCTGGGCAGCAGGGCGGCGGTGCAGGAAAGGGTCGGCAACTTCCTGGCCGGGCTGGCCAGCCGGAGAGACGAGGTGAGGCGCCGCTGCCGGACGGTACTGCAGTCACGGGCCGAAGCACTGCTGCCGAATTCCCAGCACGATTCCTCGCCTCAGGCAAATGCACATCCCACCTTGGCTTTGGTTTAGTCCGTCTTCTTGAGGGGTTTTCAGGCTTGCTCAGGCGTGGTAGCAAGAGGCCGCAGAGCGCCCGAGAGTTATTTGAACATATCCGGCGAATAAATGTCCTCCGATTCAGACATCATGATATTGACTTCATTTGTCCCTTGCTGGAATCGAACCTTGATGGCTTTCACTCCAGCTTTGAGTTCAGTTTGGTGTTAGCCTCGTTAAATAACCTCATTGACAATTCTCTTCATTGGCTGAGAGTTAGATGGCCAGACAATGCAACTGGGGGTGTGCCCGAAAGCCGCAAACTGTACGTTGGAGTTTCGCACGACTTAGCCCCAGGTCCAGCTATCGTAGTTGCGGACAACGGCCCCGGCTTTCAGGACCGTCCCGAACTTATGGTCCGCCCATTTTTCACACGGAAACCGGATGGAATGGGGCTTGGGCTCTATTATGCCAGTTTAGCTATGGAACTAAATGACGGCCAGCTAGTATTCCCTCAACCCGGGGAGGTAGAGGTCCCAGAAGGCATTGATGGCGCTGTCACAGCTATGGTATTCAAGGAGAAAACGTAATGTTCTCGTCCCCAAGAATCATCGCGGTCGATGATATTCCGCAACATCTGGAAGCATTGGTAAATGGACTGCATAGACATGGAGTCGGGTGTCTGCCTATTCACTATCCAAGCGATATGACAAGGCTGAAGCAATGCCCGAATTTGAGGGTGCTTTTTGCAGACCTCAACTTGATGGCTGGTGGCGACGATTCTGTTCACTTTGCTACGATTGGGGGCCTGATTGAGACGGATCTGAAACCGTTGGGACCTTACTTGCTTGTACTGTGGACCGAATTCCCAGACAGAAAGAAAAAATTACTGGAATATTTGGACGGCAGGTTAAAGGATGTTGCGACGCCATTCGATGTTGTAGCCCTAGACAAGAGCAATTACTTTGATGGCCAGAGTAGCCTAGACAGCGAGAAGCTCTTCAACGATATTTCCAACATATCTAATGAATACCCAGAATTCTCCGCTTTGTTGGATTGGGAAGACCAAGTGCTTGGAGCGGCAGGGGATACTGTTGGGTCTGTTTTAGAGTTGGCAAAAATGGACAAGGAGCAAGACAAGAGAAGGGAGCACGTCAGCAAACTTCTCTACAACTTAGCTGTCGCTGGTGCAGGGCCTCATTATTTTGAAGCCGACCGGTTCGCCGCCATCAACGGAGCCCTGCTACCGGTTCTGGCAGACCGGATTTCATTCTTGAAATCTTCGTCTCAGAGTGACTTGTGGCAATCAGCATTTGACCCCACGGTTCACAAGGGAAAGCTGCCAAGAATTCAGGTTGCCAAGCTCAATCGTCTGGTTCACATCGCCGCTCCTACGAAGACCAGCAAAGGAGATGAGCACGGTGCTGTTATTGCAATTCCTGTGCGATATTCGGGCGACCGGTTCCTCGAAGAGTTCGGGGTTGAGGAGGCGAAAGCCGCCTCAGACGAATTCTTTTGTCGCAATTTCTCTAGCGATGATTTCCGATTTCGATGGGTGCTTGTGCAGGCACAGCCCGCATGCGATTATGCATTGAAACGACCAGGGACACTCCCGTTCTATCTAGGCTTGGAACTTCCTGCCGGATGCAAGAGCAACAAGGGAAGTCCTCCGGATTCTCTATGGTGTAGTCCCGCCTTTGAATCTCAGAATGCTGAGTATTTTCTTCATGTTAGCGGTCGGTTTCCTGTTTCCATTTCCAAGCAAGAAGCTGAGGGGGTCAAACCGATCTATCGGTTGCGTGAGCAGGTGCTTGGGAACCTTATCCATCGAATCCATAGCAACGGATCTCGTCCCGGCATTATTTCTTTTCGATAGTGCACGGCGAGGCGTCGCGCTCGGCAACTCAAAATTATGCCTACGAGTAGCGCATTAAGCCGAGGGCTCCAGGGCACTCGGTTTCCGCTCCAAGAGCGGCAGGTAGTGAACGGGGCTGTAAACGGAGTCGTCCCGGTCCTATGATCGAAGTTTTCTGTCGATGACCTCGGACCCGCCGCTGATGACCACCTCATCAACGTAGCCCGTTACCAAGACGTCCCGGTATCCGTAGGCCGCCAGCACCGAGTAGTCGTTGGTCCTGTACCTTGCCAGCGATAGGGAACGCACCCGGCCCGCCTGCTTGTCGCAGGCGTCGTAGGCCACCGGCGGCAGGGGCAGCAGGGTGTCCAGGTCCCGCTCCATCCTCTGGCCGGTGGTTTCCGTATGTCCCCTGAGCTGGGCGTCCATTCGCTCCAGGCATCGTTGTTCCAAGTAGGCATTGAGCGCATCGAGGCTTTCGAAGGACGGCACCGGCACCAGGAAATTGCGCCGCGCGTACCCCACCAAACCCTCCACCTTGTCATTGCCCTTGCCGGGGCGGCGAACCGGTCCTCGAACAGGAAGTGGGACTCGATCTCGGTGAGGGCGCGAGTGCGTTGGCGATGGCCATCGCCCAGTATCTTCGCCACCGCCAGCCTGATGTTGTCGTAGAGGATACTCTGGGGCACTCCGCCCAAGTAGGCGAAGGCGGAAACGTGCCCGTCCAGGAGCCCTCGGTGGTCTCTGCTGGGTAGTTCTTGACAAAGCAGCCGTTGCTGTGGGGCAGGTCGATGACGAGGCAGTGGGCTTTCTGCTCCATACCGTCGATTATCACCAGGGCCTCTCCGAAGTCGCACTGGGCTAGGTCCGGCGGATGGGACAGCGGCACGAACATCTCCCTGGTCTGGCGACGGTTTTCCCGCCCGTAGTCCTTGGCCGTGGTGTATCCGCCGTCGAAACTGTTTTCGTCCCTGAGCTGTAAACGGCGGAGGTAAATTGTTCCGTGCGTGCGGGCAATCGCTGACAAGCGGCGGTTGTAAATTGGACCGTCTGTCGCATTCCCATGAGCGGTGGGCTGCCGCGTCAGCGGTACCACGTATAATTGACCCATGGCCAGGGTCAGCAAGTCGAAGAGGAGGCACAGGAAGGCGGTTGGGAAGCTGACGCCTTCCCAGCGTGTTGCGACTCCTTCATATGTTGGTGGGATCCCTTCCCAAGCCGAAATCGACCCCCCCGAGGAGCAGGAATCCTGGCACTCCGCTGTCTGGTCAGGAACGAGGGATGGGGCTCGAGCCAGTCGCGGATTTCATTTCCAGGATGTGGTGGGGGCTTGGTTGGCTTCCCGGCTGGCCTCCGGAGAACTTGCCATTGACCGTCTCATTCCCGAGGGATTCGACGATCTGCAACTCGAGGCGCCGAAGCCGGTTCAGATTGAGGTCAAGTCTCGGCAGGGACATCTTGGCAAGTTTCCGGTCGGGAGAGCTGCCACTCATATCGTAAAATCGTGGCTTCGCCATGCTGAGAGATTCAGCACCGACAGGCGCCTAGTCGTCGTATTTGAGCAAGGCATTGCGGGTTGGGACGGCGGCCCGGAAGACCACATTGCCGAGATTCCGGTCGCACGCTTGATCGAAGAGGTCGACGGACTCGGTGCCTCTCTCGCTGAGCGCGTTGCATTACGAGAGTGCTCTTCAGCGGTCGTGGATGACCTGAAAGTTGGCACAACGGTTCTGACCTGTTCGTGGGACGATCTGATAGCCGACATGGAACGCAATCTTGGGCTCGTTGTGAAGTTGCCCAAAGCGGCCCTTCAGGTGATCGGTAGGGTTCTACAATCCAGGGTCGCCGCAGCAGTTGACGCTAACGCCGAAGCCGGATTTGAGGACCGGGCCGGTTTCGACCGGACCGGTCTGGTTGATGAGATCAATGCCACGGCGGAACTCATCGATCTAGGGTCGATCGAGCATGCTCTGGTTCAGGGCATCTGCACTCCGGTCGACAAGCAGCCAGTCGCAATCGGTGATGCCTACTACGAGGGTGTTCCCACGCAGCCGGGCCACGTGAGTGCCGGCCTCGTCGTCCCGCGACCGGATCTAAACTAAAGCCAAGGTGAAATACGCAGTTGCACAGGGTAAATTTGTGAAGGAACTGGGTTAGCTGGTCTCGGGAGTTACGAGGGGTTGGTGATGGGCGTGAGGGAGATAGACCGGTGTCTGGAACAGTGGCGGATGGAAGTCAAGGACTTGCGACAGCGGATGATCCTGGCGCCGACGCCCAGGGAGCGGGAGAGGTGGTACGCCGTGCTGCTGCTGGCCCAGGGCTGGACGGCAGCGGCCACGGCGGAGACTCTGGAAAGGGACCCACACACTATTGGCCGATGGGCGTCGGCCTTCGGCGAGGGAGGGCCTGCAGCCCTGATATTCGAGCAGACCGGTGGTTCCCCCCCGCCCTTGACCAAGCGCAGCAGGAGGAATTGAAAGAGGCGGTGCAACAGCCTCCCGCTTCGTCGGGCATCGGTATGGCCAACTGGTATTGGAAGGTGGTGCGGCGGTTTGCCTCGGAGCGCCTCGGCATTGAGTTGAGCCGCAGCAGTTGCCTGAACTGGATGCACCGCTTGGGATTTGCCTTCAAGCGGCCCAAGAAGCGGTTGCTCAAGGCTGATGAGGCCAAGCGGGAGGCTTTCGTGGCGGAGTACGCCGTCCTGAGGGAGGAGGCCCAACGGACTGAAGCCAGGATATTCTTTGCCGACGAGGCCCACTTCCGGGCGGACGCGGAACTGCGGGGCAAGTGGGTGCTGAAGGGCCAGCCTGCTTTGGTGGACTCGACCAGCCCGCGGTATGGGGAGAAGGCCAACTACTATTCGGCGGTGTGCTTGGAGACGGGTGAGGTGGAATGGATGGAACTGGAGGGCAACAGCAACAGCGGGACCTCGGTTGCCTTCCTGAAGCAACTGAGGGAAAAACATCCAGAGCCGATGCGGGTCATCTGGGACAACGCGCCGGCCCATCGTGGCGAGGCGGTGCGGGAATATCTGCGGACGCCCGGACTTGACCTGCGGTTGGTGAACCTGCCGGGGTACAGCCCGGACTTCAACTCCGATGAGGCGGTCTGGGGCTGGGCGAGAGAGGAGGCGACGGGCAATCTCTGCCTGGGCAGCAGGGCGGCGGTGCAGGAAAGGGTCGGCAACTTCCTGGCCGGGCTGGCCAGCCGGAGAGACGAGGTGAGGCGCCGCTGCCGGACGGTACTGCAGTCACGGGCCGAAGCACTGCTGCCGAATTCCCAGCACGATTCCTCGCCTCAGGCAAATGCACATCCCACCTTGGCTTTGGTTTAGTTACGCAGGTCGTAACCCATCTGGAGATGAGCCGGGCAGTGCTGCTAGTCGGTCCATCCGGCGTTGGCAAATCGGCGGCTTTGTGGACTTTGCCATTCGCCATCCCTGGTGTCCTGTGGTTTCGCGTGCATCGAATGTCCGATGACGACGTGCCACACGTGGTGCGATTGCTGCGAGCACACCGCGTTTCTGCAGAGGCCCCGGTGGGCCTTCTGGTCGACGCGGTCGGCAGTGGCGACCTAGATGGATGGTCCGGCCTCCGACAGGCAGTGGCCGCGATTCCGGGTGTTCTACTCGTGGGTGCCGCACGCAGAGAGGATTTATTTTCGCTGGGCGACCTCGCTGATTGCACCAAAGTGCAAGTATCACTGGATGAGAAAGCCGCTGCGACTATTCATGCCGGTCTCGCTCGCCGCGGCGCAACAAACGTTCCGCATTGGCGGGAAGCCTTTGAGCAGTCGCACGGACTCACTCTGGAATTCACCCACCTGCTGACTCAGGGAACGCGGCTCAGCGACGTTATCGCTGATCAGGTCGCTGATCGTATTCGTGGAGACCGCTCCCTCGAGCTCCGCCTACTTACCCTCGTGGCGACGGCCGATCGCTGGTCAGCGTCCATACTGGTCGGGGACTTGGAGTCCGGTATCGGCGCTGCTCCCACAGAACTGCGTGCCGCCCTCGAACGTTTGGTGGAAGAGCATCTTCTTATCGAACACGATGGGGTGGTTGGGGGCATCCATCGGATTCGATCTCGGGCCATCGTAGACACAATTCACCGGATCCCGCCCCCAGAGTTGAAGGCGACCGTCGCATCGGTGCTGACGATGCTGCATGGTCCGGCGCTGTCCCGTTTCCTGTACGAGGTTCTGAGGGAAGTGCCCGAACTTGAGGAACCGGTGCTGCGGGCGTTAGACGGGCCGGTGCGAGATGATGTGGATCGCCTCGTGGCGTGCCTCCGCGGTCTCGAACTGCTCGACTTCTACAGACAGGCCTTGGCCTGGGCAGAAATAGCGGAGCGCCACGATGTCCCGCCGGCCAGCCGGCCCTTGTTAATGGCCTTTGTCATTGGGGGCATTGAGTTTCCCGAAATCTTTCCCGAACAGGTCCGGAATGCGGGTGCCGAGATGGCTTCTCTTCCAGTGCAGAGTGCTGCGAAGGACGCGTTGCTCGGGACTGTGGCTCTCGAAAAGATTGCGTCGGAACTTGCCACTACCACGACCCCCGATATGTGCCTTCGCCTGCTGAAAGCCGTTGGGGGGACATCGATTGAGCGGAGGACGCTACTGGCAGCACTGGACCCGGATTCGCCCCTTGTCGAAGCTCTTCAAGCCTGGTCCCTGACAGACCTAGGCGACTGCGTTTCGGCCGCACGGGACGTATCGATTGACCTGGCCAGAGCATTCGTGAGCGCCGTCGGTGGAACTGAAAGCGTACTTAAGTTTTTCCGCGAAAGCGATCCGTGGATCAGGGAGCTACGGGTTGCTTCCGTCGACGGTGAACTGGTTGGAGTCGCCAGGTTTTTGCACACCTCCGATTCCGAACAGGGCGACCCGCACGAGCGGGCAGTCGAGATCGGGCGAAAACTGCTACGAAATCTGCCGGACATCAGTAAAGTAGACGTCGAGGCCGTCGTGCCCGGTGGCCGCACCCTGGAGATTGGTGGCATTGAGCACGGTGTATCAAAACTATTACGTAAATTTGACCATCACCCTGGCGCCATCGGCTGGAACCAGGATCGGATTCGGCTTGCTCTTAACCTGTTCGGTGCGGGGGACATTGAACGACTTGCTGTGGCCGCCGGGCTGCTCGATGAGTTGGCTGAGCTCGTCCGGGATTTCGGCAATACACTCGTGCGCTCACGTGGTCGGGCGGACGATACCACAGTTCTCTTCACGCGCCGCAGTGCTCTATATACGAAAGGCAGCCTCATTCCTCCCCGGCTAGGAACAGACCCTCTCTCCGGCGAGAACTTGGGTGAGTTGAATGATAGTCTCTCTGCTCTGATCACCGAGGTCTGCGACAAGGTGCTGCCACGACTCGGCAACATCGGCCAGCACAAGGCGGTTTCGGCATACATCATCAGCACGGTGCTCAATAAATACGTTTCGGAAGTGAGGGAGCAGCCGTGGAGGCTTTTGGGTGTCCAGGACGCTCCGCCGGCCCTTGGCGAACTCTCAACCAGCCTATCAGATATAGTCGCCGTCCTCACTGAGATGTCGGCAGGTGCCGACTCAGCGAGAAAGGTTATAAATGCTGCTCGGAGTGGCACCGCCCAAGCTGCCCTCTCCCGCGCCGCCGAAAGGTCGCGGCGATGGACGCGCCGGCGGGTGATGGAACGACGAAGAGTAATGAGGGCCGCCCTCCGGTCGACGGGATTGACGGTGGACGTGCTCTGGTCCGATGGAGATTCGCTAAAAGGCGCGGTCCCAAACTTTGCTGTCAGTATCGCCGTCGAGTTTCTGGCTGACTGGCTATCAATATTGGCCGAGATCGTACCGAAACTGGAGGACCTACGGGATCCCGGAGAGTCACCCCTGCTGGTACCGGTTCTAAAAGGCCGGAGCGTTGTACCTCTAGCCATGAAACTGATAACCAAGCTTTGGCCAGTGAACGGGCTGGATGAATTCGAGCATCTGCTGCCGCCGCCGCTGGAACAGCGTTTGACCAAGCTGGTTCTCAAAGCTCACCCGGCGTTGCAGGTTAGTTCCGGGATTTCGACCCTCGGTCGTGAGGGCGTTCTCCCCGCTCAGGTGGAGCAGTTTCTTGAACGTAACCTGCACGATTACAAAGACGCGATCGCGGCAATCCTTGCCCTCGAGAGCGACGTCGTCATCACGGCAATTCTTGAGCGGTTGGGGGAAATTCGAGAAAGCGTTGCGGGTGAGCTGAGGGGCGAAATAGAAGCTGGAACATTCGCTGCAAACTTTGCAGAAGGTATCTTGAGGGAAGGATCACGGGAGGCTCAGATGCTTGATGCCGTTTTGGTCCTCTCGCTACAATGGGATTCGGACCCGACGAGCGCTGTCGCTTGGCTTGATTCACTGGGGGAGTAGCTCAAAAAGGTGGGCTTTGGGAATTTGAATGGGAGCGAACACCGGCCCCAGCTGTTCGGTCACTTATGGTCAGTATTATGTTTCTGTATCTCGGGTGATAGCCAAGGCCTTCCTCACTGTCGCCGGCGAGCACTGCGTCAACCCGGCCATGCGGCGCAGTCCCGTGCCCTCCTCCGGCTCTGCTCAACCTGCTCAGGGGACAGCGCTGGTGGACGTCCGATGCGGTCCCCGCCGGCCCTGCCCCGATCCTGCCCCGATCCTGCCTCAGTTTGATTCACAGCTGGCCGAGTCCACCTGATAAGCCCCGTGGGCCAGCCTTGACCTGCGGAAGAACTAGGCCTCTCTACAACGGTCCATCGCCGGCAAAGCCGCAGGAAACCAGCCCTTGAGACTCTCGGCAGGCAATCGGAGACAGTCACTGCCATGCCGTCTTGTTTTACAACATAATTGTTGCCAACTATACTGTTGCCAACAACTGTGTTGGCGTAATAAAGTCGACCCATGATTGAAAACTTGTAAGGAATCGGGCGGCTAACAGGCATGCTTACAAAACTTAGAAAACAGCCATCCAATTGGGTCGACGGAGACCAATTCTTCGACCGTGAGGTCGAGCTCGAGGCGCTGGGGGAGCGGGTCAGGGACGGCACCCACACACTACTGACGGCTCAACGCCGGATGGGCAAGACGAGCCTAAACTAAAGCCAAGGTGGGATGTACATTTAAGTGGCGATGATGATCAGCCGGGTTGCGCGGGTTAATTCCTCTCATACGTATCTGGAGAATGACTCGTCCTCGTCGCTTGTCTCCCACCGTCTGCGCATTTCACCTTGGCTTCGGTTTAGTTCGAGAATTACTGCGCCGGTTGGGCGGCGAGGGACAGCATGAAACACTGTTCGTAGACCTCGAGGGCGTTGATACCCCGGCAGACGCCGTGGCCGAGATTGCTTTTACCGCGCGCGAAATCGACAGCGCCTGGGGTCGTATCAGGACCGGGTTCGCCAACGTTCTAAAAAATGCCAGTGGCCGCATCGAGGCTGTGGAGGTTGCCGATGTGAAGGTACAGCTTCGCTCCGGAATCGACACCGGAACCTGGGCCCGCCGCGGCGATGAAATCTTCGCAGCCCTGGCTGCCAGCGAAAAGCCGGTTATCCTCGCCATCGACGAGTTGCCCATCCTGGTTAACCGGCTGCTGAAGGGCCACGATTTTAAAATTACGCCGGAGCGACGCAAAGCGACTGACCTATTCCTGAGCTGGCTGAGGAAGAACTGCCAGGAGCATCGTGGCAAAGTCTGCTTGATCGTATCGGGCAGCGTCGGCCTTGAACCCATCCTCAGGCAGGCCCGCCTCAGCGCCCAAGCGAACATCTTCACCCCCTTCGAATTGAGGCCCTGGGACGAAAAGACCTCCGTAGAATGCCTTGCAGCTTTGGCCAGGTGGCACGAGATAGACCTTTCCACCGAGGTTCGGAGCGAGATGTGCCGCCTTCTTCGCTGTTGCATACCCCAGCACATACAACAGTTTTTTGATCACCTTCACGAGTACCTGCGCCGGAACGGCCGACACGGGGCCACCATCGACGATGTAACTCATGTGTACCACCACGAACTCCTCAGCGTAAGAGGCCAAATTAACCTGCAGCACTACGAGGACCGGCTACTAACGGTAATGGGGCACGACGGCTATACCGCCGCGCTCAGCTTGCTCACAGAAGCGGCCGTTAACGATGGCCTGCTGACGGAACAGGCCGTGGGCCGCTACGCTGATGAATTGCGGTCTGCATCTTCTGCGGTAGACCTTTCTGTCGGAGACATACTGTATTTACTGGAGCATGACGGCTACCTGGAACGCCAGGCAGTGGATTATCGCTTTGTGTCCGGGTTGCTCGAGGACTGGTGGCTGGCCCGGCATGGCCAGTTCTTCACCCCCATTTCTGAACGATAGGTTTGTGGAGGAGGACAGTGGCGGCGGCGATTAAGAAATACAATCCGGGCTTCCTCACCGACAGCGAAATCATATCGTCGTTCTGCGTGCGAACCGGTGAGTTTGATTCGATTATGGAATCGGTGCGTGAGTGTACCGGCAACTCCAATACCCATACCATCGTCATTGGCCCTCGCGGCAGCGGGAAAACCCACCTGCTCTTGCGGGTGGCGGCTGAAGTACGCCAGGAAGCCCGGCTTGCCAGGTTCTTTCCAGTCGTGTTCGCCGAGGAGAGTTACGAGGTTTCCACCATTGGAGAGTTCTGGCTGGAATGTCTGGGTCGGCTGGCTGAGCAGGCACCGGAAGGCGAGCGCGCCAATCTGCGACTCTCTTACGATGACATCAGAACCACGGCAAATGACCGGGAACTAGCTGACCGTTGCTTGGGGTTGATTCTCGATTTTGCAGATCACCACGGGGAAAGGGTCCTGTTGCTCGTCGAAAACTTAAACATGCTCTTCTCCGACTTGGTCGACCCCGACGCCGGTTGGCGTTTGCGCCATACACTCCAGACGGAGCCCCGCATAATCCTGCTGGGCAGCGCCACCAGCCGGTTTGAGGAAATCGACAGTCCCGATCATGCCCTGTACGACCTCTTCCGAGTGGTTACGCTGCGTCCTCTCGATACCGGCGAATGCACGGGCCTCTGGCAGGCCGTTTCCGGGAAACCATCCCCGGAGGGGGCGATCAGGCCGCTGGAGATTCTGACCGGAGGTAACCCGCGCCTCCTCGCGATCATAGCTCGCTTTGGCGCTGGCCGGACATTCCTTGAATTGATGGATGACCTGCTCGACCTGGTTGACGACCACACGGAATACTTCAAAAGCCACCTGGAATCGCTGCCGGCTCAGGAGCGGCGCGTCTACCTGGCGCTGGCCAGGTTGTGGAAGCCCGCCACGAGCAGAGAAATTTCTGCCCAGGCTCGTCTGGACATCAACATATGCAGTTCCTTGCTCAAGCGCCTGGAGGGACGCGGCGTGGTGGCTGTCGAGGGAGGGACGGCCCGCCGCCGGCAATACTACCTGACCGAACGTCTATACAATATCTACTACCTGCTGCGTCGGGACGGTGGGTCAAACCGGGTGGTCGATGCACTGGTCGACTTCA
This sequence comes from Dehalococcoidia bacterium, assembly GCA_965262865.1. Taxonomy (GTDB): domain Bacteria; phylum Chloroflexota; class Dehalococcoidia; order Lucifugimonadales; family UBA3495; genus VXOI01. The sequence goes on along the minus strand of OZ253565.1, from coordinate 244,439 downwards.
TGACCTGTTTCTATTCACCTGCGGAAGTGTGGGATCTCACCAAACCATTTCTTGATAGGGCCGATGATTTCGGTGGCATGTCGCAGCGCGCCACAGCGTACTTTGCGACGGCGATGTCCGACGAAGCTCTACGGCTGGAGGGGCTGGGTCAAGTAGACGAAGCCCTCGAAGTCTACGACGACATCCTGCGCCGGTTGGACTCGGACGATGGGCTTGAGGCCGATCTCATGGTGACCTATTTGCTGATTAAGAAAGCTACCCTGTTTCTCAAAGATGATCGAGGAACTGAAACCATCGCCGCTTGCGACGACTTGGTGAACCGCTTAGCCACCCACGAGGATTCTCTAATTCACGCGCTTGTTGTAAGCAGCGACGTGATCAAGGGATTGGCGCTGTTAAAGAACAACCAGATTGCAGAGGCGGTCAGTGCTTTTGACAAGGTCGTGATGCAATTTGAACCCGACGCGCCATCCGATGTAGCCAGTTTTGTCCTAATGGCCATTGTAGTCAAAACTACACTTGGGGAAGCGGCAATCAATGAAAAGGAGGTTTCAATTCTGCTGAAATGCCAGGAACAGGAGGATGAGCTTAAAGGGGGCGTGATTGAGGCACTAACCAAGTTCGGTGCCAGCGCCGGGGCGAAACGGACCCTCGAACTGATCCAAGGTTCTGAGGCAGCCCCGTTGCTTTTGCCACTGGTTACCGCCTTGCAGCAGGAACTTGGCCAGGAAACACAAGTCGCCAAGGAGGTTGATGAGGTCGCGGGAGATGTCCGGGGAGAACTGGCACGCCAAGCCATTGGCGACGCTCAGGGATGGCTTTGCCGGAACTGTAGGAAGGACATTTCAGGTAAGGGCGAAGCACAGCTCGATCACATCGTTCCGGTCAGCAATGGAGGAACAAACGAGTTCGAAAACCTCCAACTGCTCTGCCCGCGATGCAATATCAGCAAGGGCAGGAAGGTACCCAGGCAAAGACTCAACGCTTCCAAGGAGCGGGAAGTAATCTGAGACCACCGCATCGGCGGGAATGCTGTGCTACATGAGATACAATGTAGCACAGGTACCGAACTGCGAACCTGTCAGCTTGGTTTGGGTGCTTGGCTGGGGCGTTTCACCATCCGGTAAGGTGCCTAAGCCTTCCTTCACCGTCGCCGGCGAGCAGGTGATACCCGGGCGATGTTGCGCCGCCCCACGGCCTCCTCCCGGCACTTCTCAAGGTCCAGCGCCAACGGTGGACCGGTGTGCTTTCTCCTGGCACTGGCTTGGTCTCGTCCCTGCTTGATACGCCCGCTCGCTGACCGACCTGATAATCTCCTCGGGCCAAGTGCGGCAGAGGAAGAGATTCAGGCCTGAAGGGTCCGGTTATTGAACCCTCGCCAGTGGTGTCGTTAGATCCAATTTCAGATTACGGCGCCGTTTAATACCATACGACACCCCGGAGCCAGCCTTGCGGAGGCGGTGAGAGACGGGCTCTTCGGGGGTGTCGTTAGACGCCCATTTGCGACGCCCCGACACCCCCGGGAGCAGACAATGACGGTATATGGTTACGCTCGCGTATCCCGGTAGCGTGTCGCGACACGCCATTGGACCAGCAGGCCGTTCACCAAACGGGCGTTTCAGATCGCCAGCGCCAACTGCGGGCCGCGGGCCCTTTCCCGCCTGCCCTGGGCGCGGTCCTTGGCGTCGTGGCGGAGGTGGCACCGCTGGCAGAGCGCCGCCAGGTTGAGAAGACCGCAGGCCTCCGGCCGCTTGTCGTACACGTGGGCGGCGGTCAGAACCACGACCGCTCCGGTGTCCTCGCGCAGGGTGTAGTTGTGGACCCCGCACCACTCGCAACGGTTCCCAGCCCGGTGGAACCGCACGAACCTTGAGCGGAGCGCCCAGTCCTTCGGGTATCTCTGCCGCATCTCTTTGCGTATTGGCATCCGTCCTCCTGCCCATCAAACGGGCGTTTTGAGACATTTCGCCGATGAGGCCGCCCGTCAGATTGGCGCAAGACGCCGGCTTCGTTCAAAATCGCCCGATGGACCTGACCGGGTTGGGATCATTATGCATCTGCGAGCCGGCGCCGGCAGGGTTCTGCCAGCGTAACTGGCCAGTCTGCCAGCCGGCCACGCTCCGTGCCGAGGCTGCATTTCCCGTCCAACCCCTACCTGTCCACCTGTTGGATGGTCCAGTGGCTGACCTCCAGGAGTGTGGCCAGTTTCCGCTGCCTCACTCCCTATGACTGCTCCACCCGGATGTACTTCCGTTGCTGCTCGCTCAGGCTCGGCCGTCGGCTGGGGAAACGGCCTGCGGCCCGCGCCTGCCCCGCGACGGAGCGGTCCCTGATCGAGTTCCTCCACCACTCGCTGAAGGCGAGCACCATCGAGAACTGGAGCTTGCCGGTGGGCGTGGTCGTGTCGAAGTCTTCCGCCAGGGACCGGAACTCCACTCCCACATGGTGCAGACCCTCGATCACCTGCGGCCCGCAGGTAAGTCCTGTAAGGGGCGGGCTAAAGCGGGCCGTGTGGGCGGAAGATCGCTGACTGCGATTATATGGCGGTGGAATCCTGCCAACCAGCCTCAGAGGCGACACCTGTCCCGCGTTAACTGCATTTGCCGGTCCCGCGGATTATTCTTGCCGGTTCACCTACTGTTCCTGACTCCGTTGCTGTGAGTCGCCCCTGGCTGGGGTGGTGTCACAAGTCACTCCCTTCAGATTGTTTGGGTGCGGGTCACAAAGGTATAGCGCAAAACGCACCAGCCGGCCCAGAGTCTCCGAGGTGTCGGGTAGCACCCGGAAACGCAACGCCAGCAGTTGCTGGCCGCCGGCGTGGCGCTTTCTTGTGAATTGCCAGGGACTTTGACCCGGTAAACCGGAAAATTGACCAGGTCATTGACCCCTGATTGACAGGGTCTATGACCCACCCTGGGAGCCGGAGGGGCGACCATTGTTGCACTTCAGAGATTGAGGTGTGGCGATGGCGTACCGGGAGGTTACCAGAGTGGACACACAGGAAATCATCCGGCGCTGGCAGGCTGGTGAGGGATACCGCCGGATCGCATCAGGCACCGGCCTGTCCCGGAACACGGTGCGCAAGTACCTGACCGCGGCGAAAGCCGAGAGCATCGCCAGGGACGGGCCCGTTCCCACCGGTGATCAGCTCTGCCGGTTGGCGGTCATCGGCCAGCCCGGCCCGCGTCAGGCGGAGACGCCCAGCGAGGACCTGCTTGCCCCGTGGGCCGACCAGGTCTACCAGTGGCTCACCGGCGACCGGCTGCAGTTGACCCGCATTCATGAGTTGCTGTTGGCTCGCGGCTGCCCGGTGTCGTACCAGTCGCTGCGGCGCTTCATCCAGAGACGGAACTGGAGCAGGCGCAGCAGGACCACGGTGCGGATGGGGGACACCCCGCCTGGCGAGGTGGCGGAGGTGGACTTCGGCCGGCTGGGTCTGATCCACGATCCTGACACGGGACACCGCCGCGCGGTGTGGGCGCTGATCGTGGTGCTGGGATACTCGCGGCACTGCTTCGTCTGGCCCGCCTTCGGCCAGAAGCTGGAGGACGTCATCGCTGGCCTGGAATCAGCCTGGGCCTTCTTCGGCGGCATCCCCCGCTACCTGGTCATCGACAATTTCCCGGCGGCGGTGGCGGGAGCGGACGCACTGCATCCCGTCCTCACCCGGGGATTCCTAGAATACTCCCAGCGCCGCGGCTTTATCGCCGACGCGGCCAGAGTCAGGCATCCCAAGGACAAGCCCAAGGTGGAGCGGGGCGTCCAGTACGTCCGGGAGCGCCTCTTCAAGGGCGGCAGTTTCAATGGCCTGCCACATCTCCGAGTAGAAGCGCAGCGCTGGTGCCGCGATGTCGCGGGGCTCCGCATTCACGGCACCACCCACAGGAAACCATTGGTGGTCTTTCGGGACGAGGAGCGCCAAGCCCTGATCCCGTGGGACGGCGAGCCCTACGAGATCGCGGACTGGCGCAATGCCAAGGTGCATCCCGACCATCACGTCCAGTGCCTGCAGGCCCTGTACTCGGTGCCGTCCGCACTGTGTCCTCCCGGCCAGCGGGTGGAGATCCGAGTCGACAGCAAGCTGGTGCACATCTACCACCGGGGCAGGCTGATCAAGACCCACGTCCGTCAGCCCAAGGGAGGCCGCGCCACCGATCCCGAGGATTATCCCGCTGAGCTTTCCGCCTACACCACCAGGGCGCCCGACCATATCAAGCGCCGCGCGATCGAGTTGGGCCCAGCGGTGGCTGAGTTTGCCGAGCGGCTGTTCGACGGTCCACTGCCATGGGCCAAGGTCAGGCAGGGACACAAGCTGCTCCGTCTCGGGGAACGCTACACGGCGAAGCGTCTCGATGCCGCCTGTCGCCGATCCCTGGAGGTCGACCTCATAGACGTGCGCCGGCTGGAACGCATCCTGGTCCAGGCCCTGGAGGAGGAGGCAATGCCCGAACCGCCTATGCCGCTGACCTCAGGTCGCTTCGCCCGGCCCGGCTCAGTCTTCGCCCATTCTGACAAATATCGCCGCCATACAGCATGAGGAGACTGCCATGACCCGCGCAAACGATCTCACACCTTTGCTCAAGCGGCTCCAGCTGGGGCCCATGGCCGCCACCCTGCCCGAGCGCATCGCCCTGGCGCGCAGGGAGCAGCTGGACTACGCCTCCTTCCTGGAGATCATACTCAGCGACGAGGTCAACCGCCGCGCTCACCGCCGCATCGAGATGCGGCTGCAGGGCGCCGGCTTCCAGGAGATCTGCCGATTGGAGGACTTCGACTGGTCGGTGTCCATCACCATGGACCGGCGACTGTTGGACGCCGCCTTCTCCTTGGAATTCCTGGACAGGCACGAGCATGTCTTGCTGGTGGGCCCGGCGGGAGTCGGCAAGAGCTTCCTGGCCCAGGCCCTGGGATACGCCGCCGTCAGGGCGGGGCACACCGTCCGCTTCAGCCACGCCGACGACTACTTCAGGACAATGGCTCAAGCCAGAGTGGACAATTCGCTGGAGCGCACTTTCCGGTCTTTTCTGACACCCGATCTGCTCATCCTCGACGACCTGGGCCTGCACCGGCTCACCGCCCAGCAGTCGGCCGATCTCTACGAGCTCATACTTCACCGGCACCGGGTGTCCAGCTTCGTCATCACCAGCAATCGTGCCGTGGACGAATGGCTGGGTCTCTTCGACGACCCCATTCTGGGAAACAGCGCCCTGGACCGGCTGGCCAACGCCAGCTACCAGATCGTCATCGAAGGCAGCAGCTACCGGGAGCGCCAGTCGCCGCACCGTGCCCTGCTGGGCGCAGGCAGGGAAGGAGGTGATTGACCCGAATACCACGACGAGATAATACTCAGATCACCATGCCCCAGGGTGGGTCAATGACCGTGTAAATCCCTGGGTCAATGACTCTGGATATCGACATCCTCGGCTCGAATGTGGCCCATGGCGCAGCCGACGCGGACCAACCGCTCCACCTGCAGGTCCAGGTTTTGTCTCCCGGCTCTCTCACTGAGACCCTGGCATAGGCGTACAGTGTCGTCCCTCTGCAGCCCTGGCTGGAATAGCTGATGTATAGGATTCTGCCAATGGTTCTGTAACCGGAGTTTCCAGCCACCTCTTTAGCCACGGGGAGTAGGGATTCACACCCACCTCGATCGGGTGGGTCTGACCCGAGCCGACGTTCCGGACTTGGCGATCATGCAGCAGGGCCGAATGACCTTGCCGGCAAAATCAGATGAGGCTGACACTCTGCGCGCATAGCTGACTCCCCCTCCCCACTGCCTGTTTCGTCATGGGCGCTACGTAGTCCCCACGCCTGCGCCGATGGCTGGTCGTTCTTCTGGCCTTCGCATCATTTCCAGTAAGGGTGGTAACCAGATTTGCTGAGCCATCCGGTTTCCGAGAAGGGTCGTTCCTGTCTCGGGGGCCATTCGTCTTCGTCTTCAAATTCCATGTCAGTCCGGTACCATTCTTCCTCGCATCTTTCCAACAGGAGGGTTCTGAGGTCCATCTCCTCCTTGGCGAACAGCTCCAGTGATTCTTTGCTGACGGGGATGAGGGCGTATTTTGTCGACTCAGGCGTCTCACCCATGTACTGGCCGATATATGAATTCCCGTCCTTGTCCTCCGCGGCAAAGAGGAGTTCAAAATCGTTGTACAGGAACGATTCCGTGATCGTCAGTTTCATAACCCTGGCCTCTGCAGGGTAGGGACTCTATCCGCGGCCCCGCCGCTGGTGGCGTTTCCATCATCGGTTGGGCTTTCACGCCTCTAAATAATCACGAGAGCGCCAGTCACACGGCGCTCTTCCTGGTCGATTGCGAGGTATTCCTCGGTGGCTGTCTCTGCCCTGTTCACCAGCGTAATGACGTTGCCCCTGGAGAGCCTGACCCGGGGATCGTTGACTGCGGCCTCCTGGTGGATCTGCATCAGCGTGAAAACCGCAGCGAACCGGCGCGCCGGTGGCGAGAGTTCTCGTTCCATTTCCGCCAGGCGCTTCCTGGCCTGGCGATGTCCCACCGCCATATAGGTGATTGTCCAGGTCAGCTCACTAAGCGGGTGTTGGCTCTTCGTGCAGATGGCGTCGGCGTTGCTGCGGCAGAGCGCGTGGTACATGGCGTGGTAGGCCGTGTTGACGGCATTTCTCAGCCTCTCCGGGTCTCCCGCGCCGCTGGACCGGGGCGCGGTACTGACGCCGGCCATTTCCTTGGCCGTGTCCATGAGTGCCGACCAGGTTATTCCGTCGTTCCAGGGAGGCTCGGCGGACAATCTCTGGAGATTCTCGTACTCCTGTCTTGAGACGTAGGATTCTATCAGGACCGGCGGGGCGCCCAGTTCCTTGAGGGGCGCCATCATTTCGGTGAGGACCCTATTGGCCTTGGCGGGGTCCAACTCGCCCTCCGGCCCGTCGTAGACGATGATTACCCGGAAGGAGTCAGTGCTATCCAGCTCTGCCATTGGCTCCACGGTCAGGTCGTCGATGGTCAGGGAATCTCCGAACTCCTCCTCCACTGCCCTGCGGTACGCCTCTTGGATCTGGGTTGCCTGGTGCTGCATTGTGCTTGTCATTCGTGATTCTCGCGTTCCTTTTCCTTCCGTGGCCCGAGCCGGTTGTTGACTCGTCTCTGTTTCTTGGCGCCCACTCAGGGTGCCGATTTTCTGCGGTTACCCTCGAACCATCCAGTCTCGGATGGTGCCGTTGTTTTCTCAGGCCCTGTCCTCCCGCTGGGCGTGGTCCTGGAGAGTCTTTGCGGCCAGGTCCATCCACCTCGTGCCGCCGGATTCGCCGTCCTCCCCGGTCTGGGTTTTGAACCAGTCAATGGTGTCCCGGTCGAGGGTTAGGGTCACGTGCTCTATTAACCCGGCATCCAGGGCCGTCTGCCTTTCTCTTGCCCATGCGGCGAACTCCGGAGAGAGTTGCTCCGTGGTGACGGCGTTGGCCCAGTCCTCGTCGGTCCACTCCGCCTCGTCGGGGTTGTCGGCGATCTGCTTGGCTATGTCTGCTTCTTCCTCGGGGGTGTTGCGCACGAGCTTAGGCCTGTTCGTGTTCATATCGTGCCAGCTCCCTGTCGTTGGCCTCCCTGAGCTGATTATTTTGTGCAGGTCCCGTCGTGTCCAGACCACGTTGTGTGGCCGGCCGTCGAGGATGGCCAGGGAAGAATATCTGAACTCGTCCTCTATATCTTGTCCGGTTCTCTTCAGCTGAGCCACTTCAGTGCCTCGGCGGCCGAGTGATATCATCCTTCAGGAATAGCCAGGCCTCGCCGGTGTTCAGGTCGAGGTCCTCCAGAGATTCCTCGGTGTCATTGCTCGGCCATTGGCAGTATGTGCCGGTCTTCCTGTCCGCGTGCACGTTGAGGGTGTTGCACCTGCTGTCGGATTGCCAGACCAGCGTGAAGGCGCCCTCGTCTTCGTCGAACCCAATGAAAGGTTGGGGGAGGCCCTCCGGCCAGCGCGTTGCCAGGGTCTGTTTGAGCCACTGCTTTTCTTTTGACCGCGGTGGGTCCAGCTCCAGCTGCTCTATCCGTTCGCCCGCCGGCGTGTCCGGGGCGTGGAACCCGTTCGAGTTCATTGTTGTTGCGACCTCCTACGCCGTTTTGGGCGTTGGCCCTGCATCTGCCCTGATGGAGTTTCGTTCCCTACTCCCCGGGGCCACGTTCGGTTACCGAGAGGAGTCGAACGCCTTTCGTTCTGAGCTTGTCCCGCCATTCGATGGTCTCCTCCAGGTACATCGAGAACCGATTCAGCTTCCAGACCACGATGGCGTCGATGTCGAGGCCCTCGGTGGCCACGGCCGTCGTCATCTGCTCGAAGTACTCTCGCTTACCGGCGTCGTCGGCGTATTCAGCCGCCACGCTCAGGCCGTTGGCCTGGCAGTACTGCCGACAGGCCTCCAGCTGGGCCTGGGCGTCTATCATTGCCGCGGTCTGCGTGGCCGGGCTCTTGGTGTAGATCGCCGCTTGTTTTTCCCTCGTTGTCATCCCTTCAGGTCCGCTCCTCTCTCTGCTGTGGAACCGGCAGCGCCGGCGTCGCCGCCGTTTTCTGTGTGTCAGTCGCTGGCGGCTCCTTTGTATCATCGGGGCTCCGTGGGCCGGGGCGCAACGGGCTGCTGTCAGCCAAATGGCGGAGCTGCCCTCGCCGTGAGCGTCAGGATGCAGGGGCGTTGGGTGTGGCCAGGGCGGTGCCGGGTGGGTAGAAGTCCCAGGAATTGCGGGTGTCTCTGAGGGTCAGACCTGAGATGAGGGAAGCCTCTTGCAGGACGAGGCGTTTGAGGCCTCAGTAGTGCCGGGCGTCTGGATCCGCGAGTTCCGGGTCGTAGGGGACCGTCGGGTCGAGGGTTTGATTGCTGGTGGCAGAGTTTGGTTCAAAGTCTGCCACCCAACGAGAACTTTCCGGCCAGATTTCTAGGGCTGCCCATTCGTATCGGGACAAAGGCAGACCACAGATGTAAGTATGGCTCCCCCGCATGCGCGAGGATAAACTGGATCCGAAGAGGTGGCCGCACCAACAACCTGCCGTCCTCGCCGCAGGTACGGGCGACTGGACGTTATCCGGGCCGGAGACATCCTGGTGGTGACCGCGCTGGAGCGGCTGGGACGTGACACGCTGGGTCTCCTGGAGCTGATCAACCGGGCTGGCCATCATGGACGTGGAGCGGAAGGTGTTGGATATGCCGGTGACGCCCTAGAGGTGGCTGGTGGCGGTGCTCTGGTCGCCGCCGGAGTAGCTGCCATCAAGCGGGCCAACATCAGTCGGCGGACGAAGCAGGGGCTGGATCGGGCCAAGGCAGAGGCTCTGGCCCAATCACTAATTGCCGCCAACTAACCAGGATGCCATTTTCGCTTTTCAATTAAGGGGACAGAATCGCTGGACAATTACACAATTACAGCGAGGCCGTGGGCGCCGAATACTTCCTGCTGCGGCTGCGCCGCGCCCACTCGGGAGGCCCACTCCACGAGAATATAAAGGAGTCGATACGGCTGTTCGGGGAGGAGGTCATACCGGCCTGCGGCTATGGGAATGCCGCAGCAGAGTCAGGGGACTTGCGAACCAGGTTCATTGAGTTGAGGTGGCAAGTGATCAACGACAATTAGTCTTGCCGGTTGCCCGTCACACCGGTTGAAGTTGGTATGACGAATGAGGTAGAAAGGGTTGAGACTGACGCGTAGGATGCGTCCTGGTGGGAAGGATGGGGGCGCCTGTGTCATCAAGATGCTATTGCTCTGATTTGTGACCGCCACCGGGTTTACCAGAATATCCATTACAGAAACGTAGAGGGGGCGTAATGGCAATATACCGGGTATTTTCGGACGCCGACGGCGAGAGCCACATTGAGGACCTGAAGCTGGAGGAGCACCCGGAGTTGGGGGCGATGATCAACGTGTCCGAGGTGCGGGTGCAGGAGTTTGACGGGTCGCGCCACAGGGACTTTAATCCCCTGCCCGAGCGCAGGTTGATCATCCACCTGTCTGGCGAGGTGGAGATCGGGGCCAGCGACGGCGCGAAACGGGTGCTGCGGTCCGGGGATATCCGGCTGATGGAGGACGTTACCGGCAAGGGCCATTCGCACAACGACCTGACCCCATCGGCCGCGGTATACGTCCTGCTGAACGACTGAATATGACAGGCTGAGCGTTTCACCGGGTGGCCGGGGTAGTTGGCGTCCAGCCACTCTATGCAGTCTGTGTGCTTCCAGCCCATGTCGATGAGCGGATAGCGGTTGGTGAGCCAGGTGTCCCGGGCCGGCTTGGCCCGGCGCGTCTCGTTGGCCGAGATCCCGGTGTATTGGGTGGCGGCCAGGGCCGGCGATACTGACTTGGCCAGTTGCCTGATGGCCCATTTGATCGGGGCGGTCTTGTAGATGGTCGTACATTAACGGTAATGTCCTGCAGGCTCCCGGATCTTGGCGAACCGGGTGCTTGCAGCGGAACTCCTGGTAGCGCCAGTCGGCGTTGTTCAACCTTTCGCCGTACAGTTCCACCAGCTCGCGGAGACCCTTCTCTTCTGCCGTTATGTCTCCGAGTGCGTAGTCCCGCCTAAGGCAGTTAGCGCTGAGCCGGCTCACCGCTTGTTAGAAATCGTCGGTCGTGCCTTCTTCCGGAGGGGCCTCCTCTGCTCGCTCGGGGCAGTCGGCCGACGTGATCTCACAGAAACGGCATTCCCCTGGGCTGGGCACCCGCCTGGCCGGCATCTGCAACGCCAGGCGGCGGATGAGGCCGCCCAGGTTCTCGACGAACCTCCCGTCGACCGCATCGGCCGGGATGTCCACCACGTGCTCGGGGTAGGCCACTTGGCCTGCGATGCTCAGCCCCTTGTAGCGTTCCAATGCGCGGGGAAGGGCGTACATGTAGATCAACACCTGGGTGGTGTGGGCCGGACTGGGACGACCGGTCTTCGCGTCGATCACGGTAATCTGGTCCCGTCGCCTGGCGACCAGGTCGGGCTTGCCGGCCAGCGCGGCACTGCTGCCCCGGAGGTTGAAGGAGTTCTGCCCTTCGGTCAGTACCGTGTAGCCCTGTTGCTCCCACCTCTGACGCTGCTCGTTCAGCAGGGCGGTGTGGTTCAGGAGCCAGCCGGCTTGGTCGAAGTCGGAGGGCATGCGGCTCCAGCTCCAGCCCTCGTGCTGGGCCTTGAACCAGGTGGCCCATTCGCAGGAACTTTCTCCGGAGAGCAGCCGGGGCAGCCATGTGACCCACAAGTAGGGTCCGGTGGCGCGGAGCTGGGCCATAATCGGATTCCCTGCGGCGTTTGGTTTTGGTGATGCCTGTCTCCAGTCTATCGGGGCGTTCCGCCACTCAGCAACGGCCATCTGTCAGCAATTTTAGGGTTGCTGTAGCTGGCCGTTGACCTTGCCGGTGCATGCTTGGATGAGCTGGTTCTGAGCTTCGGGAAGACGCAGGGGTTCAGTCAGTGCCGGTTGTCATGCTCCTCCAGGGTCAAGGCGAGGTTCGTACCCGCTGAGTTCGCGGATCCGGTCCCACAGCGCATCCCGGTCCACCTCCAGCTCTCGCCACATGGCCGGCACGTCGTCGATGGGATCGGTGACGACCACCTCGCAGCCGCAACCGGAGTACTGGTCGATGCGGTCCAGGTTGCTCCGGAAATCGTGCCTCCAGCCGGCGTCGTGCTCGACGATGGACCGGGCCGTCTCCGCCACCGAGTCCCGGGGGTACACCACGCCCACAATGGACAGGAGCGCCGCTCCCGAGTTCCACAGCAGGCTGCAAGCATCACGCCCCTGGTTGCTGTGGACGTTGGTGCGGTGCCGATGGGCGGGCGGGTCTCCCTCCGAATACCCGGGTGCGACGCCCCGCAACATCTCGATGCCTTGCTGGATCGTGGCAGCGCGGCGGAGCCGCTCCCTGGTCACCAGATCCCATTCGTTGGATGTGTCGCTGTCGTGGCGGTAGCGGTGCTCCGTCCCCGGTTCTCTGCAGAAGACGCGGCCTTCCCGGGCGGCCCGGGCCATGACGTGGTTCAGGGTGCGGCGGTGGGCGCGGTAATCCTCCGGCGTCTCCAGCATCAGTCCGTCCACCACCCCGTGGTGCGGGTTTTCGTGGTCCAGATAGCCCGGGTAGTGGAGCTCCCTGAGCCGGTCCATGGCATGGCCAACGACGGCACGTTCCTCTCCTTCATCACCAGCCCCCTGGTGGACGAGATGATGTCGAGGTCGGACTGCTCGTCCCAGCCACCCTGGGCCCGGGAGCCAAATAGGATGGCGCAACCCACGGCGGCCTCTGCGACGAGGTCCCGGCAGAGGGCGATGGCGCTCGGGTCGGGACCGGAGTGCCTGACCGCTGGCATCTGGTCGCCGATTCGGTGTCGCCTCACCGGGGGCATGGCGCTGCCGCCCTCCATCCGGCAAGCGGACGGCGGTTAATCTGAGGGTTGCTGACGGTTGTCCCCATTGCTGCCTCTGCGGGCGGATTCCGAGAAGGTAATGATGCGCGATAAATACGACTTGGGGATAGTGGTGAGCTGGCGGCGGCGTGAAAGTGGGAGATGGCCGAGCGGGCCTGCTGGACGGTGGCGATGGACCGGCCGGATGAGGCCAGGTGGCCCAGGTAGAGGGCCACGGCCTGCGGGGAAGCGGGCAGTGCGGGGTGGCCACCGGCCTCGGCCCACGTCCGGAACTGCTGCCAGGCGGAAGTGTAGACCCGGCGGGTGTTTCCAACCTTGGCGTCCCGTAGTCCTGCGGCAACGGGCTCGGCCGCACCGCGGTCGCGCTCCGGCAGATTCAGGGTGTTGCGGAGCTGCTGGACGACGGCGAGACCGGTGGTCATGGACGCCTCAGTTAAACTCGTGATAAACACTATATTATCACGGGTTTTACTTGTCCCAAATTAGTATGGTTTGGAGAATACTTGGCAGGCCCGGCCCGACTGCCAACGAAGATGAGGAGCGACTTGGAGAGGGTGCGGCGCGGGCGTCTGGAGGCCTCTCTTCGTTAAAGGTGTCTGCTCGAGGTCAACTGGGAAAGCGCCCCGCCTAACCCAGAAAACCTTGGATGATCCGGAGTGCGATCTCGCGCTTGGGCACGTCCTTGAGGGGACAGGGTTCCTTGTACATGATCGCTGCCCCTGGCCGGATTGTGAGGAGCTGAGCGTCTTAGTTGAATTGCAGGGGCAGAAAGTCCCGGCTGCCGACATTGGGTGGGTGCCTGGGACCGTGGGGCTGGGAAATGCTTGCCCTGGCGCCGGAGCTGGTCATGGTTCCGCTGGCCTGCACACAACAACGAATACTTTTTCATCATGGCTGAGGTCGAGCTTACAACGCGAAGGAAGCCGCGGCGATCCTGGGGGCACGCCGTAAGTTCTGAACGAGCGGGGCCGGGAGGAGTGGGTTAAGCCGCTGCCGCTGTTCGCGACCGGCGGTATTCCGGTTACGTCTTGGCGCAGCTCTTGGCCTGGCCTCTTGCCGACAAGTCCCGGCATTATCTACGCGGCGCTCCTGGAGGAAGGGCGGAGCTCGCGTGTGCTGTTTCACCGGAGAGGACTTCGGCGGTTGCGAGTTTTCGACCGGGACGTGTTAGTTGCTTAATTTACTGCCCCTGTCCAAGACCAGTTGCTCCGTAATGGATACTGGAAAACCATCTCAAAGCGCGCCACTGCCCCCGGTCAGTAAGCACCGCGAAGCTTCTCCCGTGAAAACAGTGAGCAGGAATCCAGTTGCTTGGACCGTTATCCAGCCAAAGGTACCGGAACTCGATTGTTTCGAGGTAGGTTCAAAATTTCGGCGGGGCGACCGCTGCAGGTCAAGCCAGATAAGTAAGTGTTGCTATTGTGGGCAGGGAGCATCGGCAGGTATAAGGCCTTCGTGGCGTAGCTCCTGCCACAGCGCGGCTGGGATGGGATGCGACATCATCCGGAAATTCTCTTCCGCCTCAGCCACAGACCCCGGGCCCGGTATCACGGCGGCAACGGCAGGATGGCCAAAAACGAACTGAAGAGCGGCGGCCTTCAGCGGAACCGAATGCCGGTCGCAGACCGCTTTGCAACGCCTTGCTTGCTCCAGGACTTCGGCCGAGGCTGGCAGGTAGTTGAATGTGGCAGTTGCCGCCAGGTCCGAGGCCAGAATACCGCTGTTGTACGGGCCACCGATGATTACGCTGATGTTTTTCTCCTGGCAAAGGGGCAGGAATTCGGAGAGCGCCGAATGGTCGAGGAGGGTGTAACGCCCCGCCAGAAGAAAGCAATCGAAGTCTCCCTCGCGAACCAGCCGGGCCTCCATTTCCCACTGGTTCATGCCAGCGCCTATCGCCGAAATCACCCGCTGCGACCGCAACTCCCCAAGGGCCTTGTACGCCCCCTCCATCGCCTGGTCGAAATGGTTGTCCGGGTCATGGATCAGGAGAATGTCGACGTGGTCTAAGTTCAGCCGTTTCAGGCTCCCCTCGAATACCCGCATGACCGTATCGTAGTCGTATATGTAAGGCATGTCCCTGGACGCGTCCGGTCCTATTACCGCACCCACCGGAGCGGGCGGGGCGGGTTCCAGCAGCCTGCCTACTTTGGTGGATATCGTGAAACTGGAACGTGGGATTTCAGAGAGAATTCTGCCGTAGCGTTGCTCGCTGACGCCTCCGCCATAGACCGGGGCCGTGTCAAAGTAGCTGACACCCAGTTCGACGCACTTGCTGAGAATCTCAGCGGCTTCATCATCGGTTGTAGACCGGCCCAACGCCACGCCACCGGCCCCCAGCCTTGAGACTCTCAGCCCGGTGCTTCCGATTTCGGACAATTCCAACGGGTCCATATTCTACTCCTCCCGGCTGCTACGCCGGGCTATCGCGATGATACATACGGGCTATTTCAGCTAGCGCCAAATTGGGTTCAGGAGACCTCAGAGCCGGCAACGCTGACCTGACCCTCCGTTTTGTCCAGAATCTTAACATCGACTCTTGAGTGATTTGCAGGCGTCAGTTCAGGAAACTGACCGAATGGTAGACCAACAGCCGGACTGGTGTCTGTCAGAGTTACCTGACTCCCTACTCAATCGCCAATGATCCGCGAGTCGTTATTCATACGAAGCCGACCCCAGTTACCTGGAATGTTGAGCAGTAGGTCTTCCAGATGATCCACACTGGTTTGGCCGCAGTAGACCATTGCGCGATTGAACTCATCTCTCAGCAATTCAAGCACATGATGCACGCCCTCGGCCCCGTTTACCGCCAGCCCCCAATACATAGGCCTGCCGATTGCGACTGCTGTGGCTCCCAAGGCAAGTGCCTTGAGCACGTCACTTCCACGCCGGATGCCAGAATCGACGTAGACCTCCGCCTTGCCTTCGGTTGCCGTAACGATCTTCGGCACCGTTTCAATGCTCGATATGTCACCGTCGAACCAGCGTCCACCGTGAGTGGAAAACCCGGCGTTCTACACCGATTTTAGCTACGGATTTACCGCTTTTTGCAACTCGGTCCCACTTTTGGTCCCACTTTGTGTCCCCTTCTGTATCAGTTACAGACACCCTCCTTCGGTAGGCTGAATCTCTCCATACACTCTTTATAGCCTTGATAGCGCATGATCTGTTGTGGATTTTGTCGACTGTGGGTGATGTGACGGCCCGGAGAGAGAGGCGGCGATCCAGACTGGGGGTTAGCTCAACACTTCAGCGTCTCACCGGTCACGCCGAACACCAGGAGTGCGGCAACCAGGGTGTTCGGCGCCGTCCGGCCAGTTGGGCTACGTGAGAGGCTCTACGGCTGGCGACCTGAGGTGCAGGGCTTGTTAGTCGTCGATCCCCTTCTCTGTGGTGGAAACCAGTCGGGTGCCAACTCGTCTGAGCTTGTCTCGCAGCTCAATGGTCTCCTCGAGGGACATGGAGAAGCGGTTGAGCTTCCAGACGACTATGAAGTCGAGAGAGCTGTTGTCCCGGGTGGTCTCGGAGATCATCCTGGTGAACTCGTCCCGGCTGCCTGCGGTGTCGCTGAACATGGCTGAGACAGTAAGGCCTCGGGCCTTGCAGTAGTCGCGGCAGGCTTTCTCTTGGTCCTCTTTGGAGATGATGCTTCCGGGTATTGTCAGGGGGTCTCTGACGTAGATGGCGGCTTGTTGCATGGGGTGGTGTCCTGGATAGGAAGAGGAGGTTGAGCCGACAGCGCCGCCGTCGCCGCCGTTTACTGTCTGTCAGGCGCTGAGTGGCTCGTAGACATGGTCCGATATCCGGGAGCTGACGCGCAAGAGGCTACTGTCATCAAACGGTTCTCAGAATGCAGGAGCTGGGGGTGCTGGAATAGCTGATGTATAGGATTCTGCCAGAGGTTCTGCAGCCGGGTTTTCCAGCCGCCCATTCAGCTACGGGGAGTGGGGATTTACAGCCATGGCGCCCCGGCGCATCGCCAAGTGTCTGGAGTTTCACAACACGCCCAAGCATGGCAGCTGGCTGAATATGGCCGAGATCGAGTTCAGCGTGCTGGCCCGAGCCTGTCTCAAGGGGCGCAACCCTGACGGGGACTCCCTGCACAAAAATGTCAGTGCTTATGAAGCGGAACGCAACGCTCTCAGAGCAACGATCAACTGGCGGTTCACCACCAAGGACGCCCGAGCCAAACTCCGACGTCTCTATCCTGACACTTCAGCTTTGACTTAACACTATTCCCAGTGCTAGTAGTCCAACAGCTTTGGAATGATGGCATGAAGAGAAGGCATCTTGACGGGGAGCAGCTTTGCCCAAGTGTTGCCGGGCGATCACGCCAATCTCCGCTACTCCTCATATCAAAGATTTCGTTCTACTAGTATTACAACGACGATTCGCAAGAGAGGGACTTTAACACCCCTTCATGGCGACCTGCCCACGCGCTTGACAGCTTTGTGGCCTTCCCTGCCGCGAAGCAATTTCCGGCAAAAAGCTTACCAAATCGGCGAAGCGTCGTTGTAATACTAGTACTGAACCAAATCAGGATTGGCAGGGATAGAGGCGATGGAGTTTGCGTCTGGCGTCTTGGGCAGTGAACCGCCAGTTAATGGTAGCTCCTATCGCGTTCCGCTCTGACACACAGGCGCTGACGGCGTTTTCCAGGCTGTCCTCGTCGGCGTTGCGTCCGCGCAGGCAGGCCCGGGCCAGCACGCTGAACTCGATCTCCGCCATATTCAGCCAGCTTCCGTGCTTGGGAGTGTGGTGGAACTCCAGCCGCTTGGCGATGCGCCGGGCCTCGGCCGCCGGGAAAGTCTCGTAAAGCGAGGCCATCCGATGCGTGTTCAGATTGTCGAGAACCAGCCGAATCACCGGGACATCGGGGTAGGCCTCATCCACCAGCCACCGCATCTGCTGAGCGAAGTCCTGCATGGTGCGTTGCCGGGTTATCGCCACGTGGCGCCAGCCCCGGCGAGGCTCACAGGTGAGGAACAGGTTGCGCGTCCCTCCCCGCTGGTATTCGTAGTCCTCACGCCTCGGCCTCCCAGGCTTTGCCGGCAGCGGTTCCCTCACGTCGGCCAGCAACTGGGTGGAGGTCTCGTCAAAGCAGACCACCGGCCTCTGCGGATCGTAGGGCTCGGCGTAGAGATCCAGCACGTCCTCCATGGCCGCCACGAACTCTCCACCTACCTTGGGGATGCACCATTGTTTCTTGAGCCACGGCTTGAGCGTGTTTTTTTTAGCCGCAGGCGGACCGTCTCCGGAGATAAAGACTCCACCAATCCCAACTCCACCACCTTGCCCGCCAGGGCCCGCATGGTCCAGTGGTCATGACCGTCGGGCACCGGGCTGCAGGCCAAGGCTATCAGGTGGGCCTCCACCCTTTCATCCACCTTTCTGGGCCGGTTGACCTGGTTATGGTGCCTCAGCACCTCGTCCAGTCCTTCCTCGGCATACCGCCGCTTGGTGCGGAACACGGTCCGCTCCGACAC
Source organism: Dehalococcoidia bacterium (assembly GCA_965262865.1). Taxonomy (GTDB): domain Bacteria; phylum Chloroflexota; class Dehalococcoidia; order Lucifugimonadales; family UBA3495; genus VXOI01. Next base: position 226,597 of record OZ253565.1, on the reverse strand, counting down.
GTCCAGTGCGGTGGCCACCTGGGGGGCGGTCCAGCCCTCATCTATCTTGATCAGGATGCGGGCCCGGGTAATCGCCTGTGCGGAACTCCTCCCAGCCCTGATCATCTTCCTGAGCCGTCCCTTTTCCTGTGTTGCCAGCCGGACTCCGTACTTCTCCTGCACCATGACCACCTCACATCCCACAACCCTTCGTCTATCCCCAAGATAGCATCCTGTCTGGGTTCACGTACTAACTGACAATGCCAGATTGGCAGAATACTAGTCGAGGTAACATAGAAAGCGGTATAACCACTGGGGGCAGGGCCCCGGAGGCAAAACCATGCCGATTGCTGCGCGGGGCTGCAGAATCCATCTCGAGAGGGAGCGGCGGATCAGGAACCTCACCATGACGGAACTTGGGAGAATCCCCATCGGGGAATGTCCCGAGAGAATAGTGACTGGGTGCAACCCGGACTACGAGTCGAAGTTCATCGTCGCCCAGTGGATGGCCTGGAGGGATACGGAAGGGGGGCTGAAGTCCAACTCTTCCTGATCATGGAAAAAGATTCATGCAGAATGAACGGGCCCGCTCAGAGCGGGCCCTTTGAATCTCCGGTGCAGGTTGCCTGAGCAGTGTTGATCAGGACAGACAACCGTCCAACCCCTGGGGACATATTTCTGCGACATTTCATCCCTATCGTGAGCAGCATTACGGATACCCACGAGGGAGATGAAAAGATGGTCCGAGGGAAACTAAGGAAACTGATTACGAAAAAGCTCCTGGCCTGGACCCTTCTAGGAGCTATGCTCTCGGCAGTGATGATTACCGGCTGCACGTCCGGCGCCGGACCTAAGGACGGCCGGGACCCCGGCGTTCCCACGGCAACTCAGGTTGCCGCCCCGCGAGAGGGCGGCGACTCTGGGGACGAGCACGGCGGCAAGGACGAGGATGGTGAACCCGCAGGGGAGGGCAGTGAAGACAGCGGCCGAGAGAGCAGGGAAGCCGCCATGTCGAGCCCGATCATCCCCCTGGGACAGTCCTGGAACGGCGTTCTGGGCGGATTGGCCGTCTCAATGCAGTACGACGCGGCGACCAAGACAGTCCACGGAACGGTTCGAAATACCCTCTCCCGGAAACTCTGCTACGTTCAATCCGAACCTCACCTGAAGTCAGGAACCAGGACCGTGGGAGAGCTCGGCCCCGAGAAACTGGGACACCTGGACCCTGGACAGGAAGCATCCTCAAGCCTGGCGGTCGCCGGTGAACCGGAACTGGCCGGAGTTTCCTACGATGGGTACGTCGTCCATATGGAGGTCTTCGACTGCACGGGCCCCGCCCCTTCGGCTCACACAGCAGGCGAGGGTGCTGAAGGGGACGGTGAACACGGCGGCGGTGAAGGCAACGGAGAACAGGTATCCGGCGCGGAAGACAGCCATGAGTCCGACGAAGCAGACGGGGAAGAGGGCAGCGGCGCCAATGCCCTGGCACCAGATCAGAGTCTTGATGAGGTTCGCAGCGGCGCCCGGCTGTCCCTGGGCTACGACGCTCCAAGCAACTCATTCGAAGGCACCGTGGAGAACACGACCGGCGACGTCCTGGAGCGGGTCAGGGTCGAGGTTCACCTTTCGAACGGGACGGAACTCGGCCCTACGACTCCAACCGACGTGGCCCCAGGGGAGATGCTGACAATCAACCTGCCGGCTACGGAAGAGTCCTTCGCCGGGTGGACAGCACACGTTGAGGTCGGCGGGGGAGCCGAAGGGAACGAGTCAGGCGGTGAACACGGGGCCGGAGGCGAGTCAGTCGGAGAGCATGGTGGAGGCGAGAACTCCAGCAGCGAACACAGCAGGGGCGAGAATCACCGGGGCGGCGACTAGCCCCCGTTCCCAGTGGCCTAAAGGGGGGCTCCCAACCTTCAGATGAGATATTCTGACCAAGAACGAACCCGGCGCCTCCGTCAGGCACCGAGGGAAAGGCTCCTCAGAGGACCGGTCATGAGCGGCACGGTTTTGGTAATCGAAGACGACACCAGGATAGCGAACTGGGTCAGGGTGTATTTCGAACGCGCCGGGTTCTCTACCCACGTTGCCCATGACGGCGAGTCCGGTCTGGCCCTGGCCCGCAACTTGGCCCCTGACCTGGTAGTCCTGGACCTGACACTTCCCCGGCTCGACGGCGTGGATCTATGCCGAATCCTGCGCCTGGAGTCGGACGTCCCGATAATCATGCTGACGGCCAGGGAAGCCCACGCAGAGCGAATCGCCGGACTGGACACCGGGGCCGACGACTACATCGTCAAGCCCTTCGACCCGGAGGAGGTCATTGCCCGCGCCGAAGCCGTGCTCCGCCGGGTCAGGGGGAAGGTCCAGCAGGTCCTGACCAGGGGCGGCATCACCCTGAACGAAGCGGCGGGCAGTGTGACGGTCAATCAAGAACCCGTGATTCTGAGCCAAGCTCAGATCGCCCTGCTGGCCACGTTCATGCGCCATCCCAACCAGGTCCTCACCCGTGAACAACTTATCTCCCTGAGCTTCAACCAGGAATTCGGTGGGTTCGACCGCGCCGTCGACAGCCAGATAGCCCGCCTCCGGAAGCAGGTCGGCAGGGACGGCAGACAGCCCATTCAGACGGTCTACGGCACCGGTTACAGGTTCGTGGTGGAGGACGAGTGATGTCACTATGGTGGCGGATCATGGGTTCCATCGCCTCTGTCATCGTTCTCACCGTTCTGATCAGCGTCGGCGTGGGCTATTACGCGACCCAGTACCGCCTGGGGACGTTCGTGGACGAGATAGGCGATGACCAGGCAAGCCGGTTGGCCCGGAACCTGAGCCAGGAGTACACCAGCACCGGCGGCTGGGGAACCGTGGACGGGCCGCTGTCTGAGGCCGGATACGTCTACGACGCAGTTCCCCGGGAGGAGCATGCTGAAGAAGGCGAAGGAGAATCCTCCGAGCTCTCCCACACGGACCCGGTACGGATCGTCATTGTCAACGTCGATGGACGGGTGGTGATGGACAACCTGTCCAGGCTGCCGCCCGGGGCCCTCACCCCCGGTCTGGGCGGGCGCCGGGAGACGGTGTTCGACCTGACCACGGACCGCCCCGTGGGCCACGTCTACGTGGACGTAGAGCATGAGTTCCTCTCAACCGAGTCCCACGGGTTTCTGAGCACCCTCCTTTACATCACGATCATCGCTGGAATCCTGACGGCCGGCGTCGCCATATTGCTGGCCGCCTGGTTGTCCAAACGGATCACCGCACCTGTGACGGCCCTTACAGAGGCGACCCAGGCAATCGCCCAAGGGGATACGGCCCGACTCCCGGTTGGGTCGAAGGATGAGTTGGGCCGGATGAGTGAGGCATTCAACCAGATGACCTCCGCCCTGGAAACCCAACGGGAGCTTCGCAGAAGGCTGATAAACGACCTCTCCCACGAGTTGAATACGCCGCTGAGCGTCATTCAATTGGAGGCAAAGGGGCTGCAGGACGGACTTCAGACTCCTGAGAGCGCCTCCGACCACATCATCTTGGAAGTGGACCGGCTCCGCGGCCTGGTAACCTACCTGAACTGGCTTGGGGAGACAGACCCCGGGGAGTTGAGGCTCACGCTCGAATCAAGCCCGGTCCACGACCTCCTCGCCGCAGAGGCGGAACGCTGGCGGCAGGAGTCCCAGGCCCGGCAGGTTGAATTGTCGCTGCAGGTATCGGGCGATCTCCCGGTCGTGAAACTCGACCTGATGCGGATGAGCCAAGCACTGGGAAACATACTCAGGAACGCGATTCAACATACCCAGGCCGGCGGACGCATTGTGCTCCGGGCGGAGCTGGAGAGAGACGATGCTATGGTCATATCGGTCATAGATGATGGGACCGGCATCGACGCCGCAGACCTTCCCCACGTCTTTGAACGCTTCTATCGTACTGACCAGTCCCGCCTTCGTGGGATAGGAGGCACGGGCCTGGGACTCGCAATCACAAAGGCCATAGTCGAAGCCCACGGAGGCACCGTTGCCGTCACTAGTGACGGGCCTGGAAAGGGTGCCGTCGTGACCTGCCGGCTTCCTCTAAGCTGGTGAGGACCACCATCAGCCACTCAGAGGAAAACCTTCCCGGCATGAAGCTAGGGAGACCCTTTGTAGCCTGTTCCGGCGACCCCAACGGGGATAGGGCCACCGTCAAGGAAAGGGAGAGGCAGGAAAGAACTAAACCAAAGCCAAGGTGGAACCTGCATATACGTTGGCTAGAATCAGGGAGGTATAGCGTCAGGACGGGGAACAGACTGAGTGGGGATGGTGATGGGTATGAGGGGGATAAGACCGGACTTGGAACGGTGGCAGTTGGACTTGGCTGGTGTGCGCAGCAGGATGTACCTGGCGCCGACGCCTCGGGAAAGAGAACGGTGGCACGCTCTGTGGCTCCTGTGCCGGAACATGACCGCCTCGGCCACCGGCCATGCACTGGGCCGGGATGCTCACACCATCGGCAGATGGGCCACCGCCTTCAGCGAGGGAGGTCCGGCGGCCCTGATCTTCGAGCAGTCCGGTGGTTCCCCCCCGCCCTCGAAGAGGCGCAGCAGGCGGCGTTGAGTGCCGCGGTGCAGGAGTTGCCCGCCAAGTCGGGCATCGTAATGGCCAACTGGAACTGGAAGGTGGTGCGGCTGTTTGCCTCGGAGCGCTTCAGTATCAGCCTGAGCCGCAGCTCTTGCCTGAACTATCTGCACCGTCTGGGATTCGCGTTCAAGCGCCCCAAAAAGCGTCTGCTCAAGGCTGATGCGGAGAAACGGGAGGCCTTCGTGGAGGAGTACGCCGCCTTGGCATTCCAATCTCAAGAATCCGGGGAAAAGATATTCTTCGCCGACGAGGCCCATTTCCGTGCGGACGCCGAACTGCGGGGCAAATGGGTGCTCCGGGGAGAGCCAGCCTTGGTGGACTCGACTAGCCCGCGCTACGGAGAGAAGGCCAGCTACTATTCGGCGGTGTGCCTGGAGACCGGCCAGGTGGAGTGGATGGAACTGGAGGGGAACAGCAACTCAGGAACGTCGGCAGCCTTCCTGGAGCAGTTGAGGGAGAGGCACAGCGGTCGGCTGAACGTGATCTGGGACAACGCGCCGGCCCACCGGGGATACGCGGTGCGGGAATGGCTGGGCAAGCCCGGAGTGAACCTGCGGCTGGTGAACCTGCCGGGATACAGCCCGGACTTCAACGCTGACGAGGCCATCTGGGGCTGGGCGAGAGAGGAGGCCACCGGAAATCTGTGCTTGGGGACCAAGGAACTGGTTCAGGAGAGGGTCGGGAACTTCTTCGATGGGCTGGCCGGGCGGAAAGAGGAGGTCAAGCGCCGCTGCCGGACCATCCTGCAATCAAGAGCAGAGGGGCTCCCGCGTAACCCTCGTACCGATCCCCACCACCGGCCATATGTACATCCCACCTTGGCTTTAGTTTAGGTTGGCAGTCACCTTCTGCCAGAAATCGTCAGCATCAGGGTCGCCCCCGGTCTGCAATAATTCCTCAAGGGCCTCGTCCGGGACGATCCCCCGGGCATGGCAGGTTTCCTCAAAGGTCCGGCGCAATTCATCTCCAGCCCATGTGGTCGCCGCGTGCGACGCGTATTCCAGCATCTGGCCCACGATGGTTCGCCTTATCTCGGGATTTGCTCCTCGTTTCACCTCTACCAGCGTGGGGACGGCATCCTGGTCGACGATAAGATGGTCAACTGACCATTGAGCCCCGGTTTGGGGAGATTCCGAGACCCCCTTTTCCCGGGTGATGAGGAGCCAGCGCCGGCGGTCGCCGGGTTGGATCTGTTCTCCATCAAGCACCTCGGGGTGATCCGCTACCAGTGCCTGGAGCTCGTCCTCCGTAGTGAAAGGTTCCTCTTCCAAGGATTCCAGCTTTCCGGTCTCTCCTCTGGAATAAATTCGTTCTGCCACGATCAAATCTCCAGCCGAACTTTGTCTCGCGGGAACGGCGGTCGACGGCCTTCTGTCTCCGGTCTGTTCATTACCATCGCCAGCCGGCGCTCCCGATCCCTCGCCCGAGGGAGCAGGGAATCAGGATACCTTCTCCGCCCGATGCTGCCGCCCGTCAGGTTTGCATAAAACGCCGATGCTGTTCAAATCACCCGATAGACTTGACGGGATCGCGATGACTCTGGGAACCGTGGCCGGCAGTGTCTTGAGAGCGAAGTGGGGCAGGTTGCCAACCGGCCACGCTCCGTGTCGAGGCTGCAATTTCTAACAGTCCCTACCCGTCCTCCTGTTGGATGGTCAAACGGCTGACCTCCAGTCGCTTGGCCAGTTCCCACTAGTACTCAGTCACGCCAGCAATGACAGTTTCTGAGAAGCAAATTTAAGTGAACTGGAACTGCACGTGGGACTGACTGTCACCTGTGAATTTATCCTGCCATTTCAATCGTGACTCAACACTAGCTTACTCCCTTAGACCGCTCCACCCGGATGTACTCCCGTTGCTGCTCGGTCAGGCTGGGCCGATGGCCCGGGAAACGGCCCTCGGTCCGCGCCTTGGCCTAGCCCGCCACCGAGCGCTCCCTGATATCGAGAGCTGGAGCTTGCCGGTGGACGTGGCCGTGTCGAAGTCTTCCGCCAGGGACCGGAACTCCACTCCCATTCGGTGCAGGGTCTCGATCACCTGTAGCCTGTAGGTCAGCCCTGTAAGCGGCGGCGCTAAAGCGGACCGTGTGGGCGGAAGATCCCTGATATTGGGCGGTTGAATCCTGTCAGCCTGACCCGGCGGTGACACCTGAGAGGGCGGTCTTCGGACTAGCATCTGGTCAGCAACTGAACGGTGCGTGTGGATGAATCGCCCTTGGTGGGTGGGCCACAAACGCGCGTTTGTGACACTGGGCCACAATTCACTCCCTTCAGCTTGTTCATGGGTGGGTCATAAAAGTATAGTGCAATCCATACCAGTTGGAGGGAGAGCTTTGCCCGAGACCTACGGCTACGTCCGCACCAGCCGCCCCAGGGTCTCCGAGCTGTCGGGCAGCGACCCGGAAACCCAACGCCAGCAGTTGCTGGCCGCCGGCGTGGCGCTTTCTCACATCTATCAGGACGTGGGCGTCTCCGGGACCTCCGGCACCAACAGCCGGCGGGGCTGGCACTCTCGGACTCCCGGCTGGCCCAGGGCGACATTTTGGTTGTGGTGTCCATCGACCGCATCGGGCGGCGCTGGCTGGACACCATGGGCAACATCCACGACCTGCAACGGCGCGGTGTGAGGATTCGCAGCCTGGCCGATAACGAACAGTCCTGGGCCCAGTACCTGGATGCCGACCCCGACTCGCCGGAGTCGTTCTTGGGCTATACCCTGGCCGGCTTCGCCGCCTGGGTGTCCGACCAGGAACTGGTGTCCATACGCCGACGTACCAAGGCGGGTTTGGAGAAGGCAAAGGCGGACGGCAGGAAACTGGGAGCCCCTCGCCGGTTGTCCGAGGAGCAGGAGGCCGCGGCCATCGAGATGGTGGCCAGCGGCGTCAGCCAGCGGCGCGTCGCCGGGTCCTTTGGCGTATCGCCTGCGACAATCAGGCGCGCCGTAAGCCGTGAGTAGCGCCTGCGCATCATGTATTCCCTATGGTGATGCACAGGGTTTTTCAGAGTGCTGTTATGTTGACCAGTGCATACCGTGAACCTGGCGCGGGGTGGCGTTGGCAGTGTTCCCGGCGTGGAGTCAAGTGCTCGGCCGTAGCTTAGCTGGGCTTCACGCATTTGCAGCGGCATCAGCGAGTTGATGGTACGGAGCGGCCGGGAGTTCCTGAATATCCGAGTCAGCTGCGGACAGTGAAAAACCTTCCAACGCCCGCCACAGGCGGCAGCGCGCCGGAGCGACGGCATCAATTACTTTTTCCAGATTTTGCGTCAAGTCCAACTGACTGAATCCATCGTTGAAGCGGCCGCCTCTGAATGGCTGACCACCATAGGCCGGCGGGTGGCCCACGGCGTCGGGCGATCAGGCCGGGGCAATCCGAGCTCCGACAAACCCCTTCCAACCATGCCCATCAAACTGGAGGCGAGTCCATGAATGCCGACCCGGCCAACTGCACCTGTGAACGGTGCGAAATCGACCGCGAGCGCGCGCCTCACCAACGGGCGTGGCTCACGGCCTTCCGTGAGGCGACCACAGCGCAGGTCAGCGCAGCGCTGGATGCCGTGGAAAACGGCAGCCATTGCGACTCGCCGGAGGCCAATGGGGGCCTGTTGGCGTTGACCGGCCTGATGCTGGAGCAGGAAAGGGAACTCTCCGGCGCTGTGGTTGGAAGGGCGGCGCGTCAGCAGGACCAAGGCGAGCAGCCGCCCATAGCAGCAACGGAGATTGAGCAGCGCGTCGGGCTGATGGGACGTTTGAACCATGCCGCAGCGCGGCTCCGGCCGAAATCGGAGCCGGGGGGTGAAGACAATGATGCGGCCCTGTGGTACGCGGCCTGCCTTGCCTGCACCAGCGGTCTCCAGGTGGTGCGGCTGTTCCGTCGCAAGCGGGCCGAGCTGGCGCGGCTGGACCCAATGTGGGGGGCCTATCTGGTGGTGCTGGCCCCGCTGTTGGAGAGTGCCGAGGAAAACCGGGAACGTCTTGAGTACACCGCTGTCCCCGACATCGGCGACGGGCTGGCCGAGGCCCGAGCGGCGCTGCTGGCGGAAGCGCACGCGGCCATCGGCGAGATGAAGGAAACCGTGGCTGCTGATTTGCGCGAATTCAACCAGGACCTGCCGGTGGAAATCCGGCCGGCCATGCGGGGACTGCCTGCGGTGGCCGACCGGGCGGCCGCGATGCTGGTCGGACCGGCTGACTTCCACGTTGGACGCTTCGACGAGTGGGACCCCAACCCGCCGCACGCCGAGGGTGGACTCTACATCGTCTACCACTACCGCGGCGCCAAAGTGGTCCAGTCGATGCTGGACACCTACCCGATGGGATTCCCCGCGGACGCGGCTCAGGAGCAGTTGAACCGGGTGATTGCCGCACTGGTGAAAGTGGGTCCGGAAGAGAAGGCAATGTCGGATCTCCTGCTGCCCCGTGCCCTCTTGATGTCGGACCTGGCCGACGTCGGTCTCCACGACGTGGCGGTGGATCGCTTCAGCGAGTTCGTGTCGGCGTTGCAACGGCAGGACCTGCGCCACGGCGTGATGCTGCAGGTGCTGGCGGCAGTGGCCGGTGATGAACCGGACGTATCGGAATACCTGTTGCGCGACTCGGAATTCGACAGCGAGTTCGCCACCCAGAGGCAGGCGCGGGCCATCATAGCAACGGCGCGGCGGCAGAGGCTGGACTCGGTGAAGCTGGCCAAGCTGGCTGCGGCCATGGGGCACAAAGCGGAAGAGTTGGGCGTGACACCGCCGTCGGCAAACTACGGCGCCCTGAGCATCCTGCTGGGAGCGGCCCTTGATGCCGGATTCCATCACGACATCATTGACCGCATTTACCAGGCCATTGACCCGGACGGGTATGCCGACGAGCTATACGGCCAGGCTGCTGAACTGCCGGAGTTCGATGACGAAGACGCCGACGGGTCGTTGGACAGATTGCCGCGATTCAACGGTGAGGTCTCCCGCTGAGGGATTGCTCCCAGGTGCCATAGGTTGGGTAACATTTCTCCGTGACGCAACGGGCCGGCAGAAGTAGTTGACGCCGAACACCCCCTTCTGCCGGAGGCGCAAGTATCCCCAGGCGATGGACGGAGTCTACTGTGGACCGTGCGCTGCAGCGATTAGGAGATGGGACATGCCGATTCACCTGCGCCAGGAGACGAAGGAGCGACCAATGCACGATCAAGACCCCTCGGACAGTCCCAAGTCGGCCGCGGCCGACCTCACGGAGGTGGCCGGAATGATGCGCGGCCTGTCGGCCCTGGCGGTGAAACGAGGTAGGCCCCTGCCGCTAAACGACACGTCCTACATGAGCGAGGACCTGGAGGCCATCGCCAGTCGGCTACAGCACATCGCCGACTACTTCAACGATGGCCGGAAACTCATCCGGACAGGACAGACCAAGGAGCAGGCCACGCCGAAGGCGAAGGCCAAGCCGCCGTCCACCAAAGCCCTGATAGGCGCCCTCAAGGGGGCCGACCGGGAATTTGCCGACGGGTTAACGCCAAGCGACCAGGGGCAGGCCGGTATGGTCCTGCGCTCCAGGTGCAGGGAAGAGGCCTGGCCGATGGTGGTCCGCGGTGACTTCTCCTTGGACCTCGCTGGCCGGGTGTGTCAAACAGAAGAAGATGCCGGCACTTCCCTGACGTTCGAGCAGCTCCTGTGGTGTTGGAAAGCAGAGACTAAGGCGGGCCGGGCGGCTCGCAGGAAAGGCCTGCAGCTGGGAAACCGGGCAGAGGAGTTCGTCAGGATGGTCGAGGAGGGAGTGGACGAAGAGGCGGCCTGCGAAGCCCTCAATGTGTGAACTGAATGCTCACACGCCCCGGACGCCGATCCCCGTGAACAGGCAGCCGCGGCGACTTCGGCCAGCTCATGCTGATGTTCCTGAACAAGGAGCGGGAGATGCTGTATCAGGAGGTCCCCATGACCGCCGGACAAGTCCATGGCTGTTCAGCTTGCAGCGTCAGCTTTCCCGTCCGAATCTGCTGATCATCGAAGAACCGGGCTTCGTGCCCTGTCCTGCACCGGTGCCGGGCTGCTTTTTGAGGTCTTCAGCCAACGCTACGAGCAGGGGTCCATCCTGGTGACCACCAACCTGCCCTTCGACGAGTGGATCTAGGTCTTCGGCTCGGAACGGCTCGCCGGAGCGCTGCTGGACCGGCTCACCCACCACGTCCACATCCTGGAGATGAACGGCGAGAGCTACTGGCTGAGGCACAGCCGGGATAACTCCCCGGGTCAAGCTCCGGACGACTTGGACGACCCATAAGTCGCGCCAGAAGCCATCTTCACTCACCCGCTCAGCCTGCTGCCAGCCTGTCTCCGGGACACTTCTCCTGAACATCTAGCCGGACATTTATGCTGGACTTCGACACCCCAGTGGTCCAATATCTCGGCGCCATTGACAGACAGGAGCGGTGTCGCCATCGTACCGATAGCCTCCGTAGGCCGTAGGCGCCGGCCAGATTCTTTGGGGTCCCACATCCGGTCGATCGGGTTGGATGCCCAATCGACGCTATACGATCAGCTACAGGGCTTTTGTGCGGAAGTCCAAGCCAAGCTGGTGGGTGGAAACACCGCGGCCGTCTTCAACCTGAACTGAAGACAATTGACCGTCTTCGGCCTGGGTAATATCGCGGTCGAATACACGGCCGGGGGAATTCCCGGCGACATCTTCCAGCCTGGGTCCGATAACCAATTGATAACTGCCCTCGATCCAGGGGAAGGCTGGCATAAACCGCCAACTCTCTTCCGCCGGTCCGACCTCTTCCTGGCCCTGCAACGGGAGGCCATTAGAATCGCAGACCAGGAGGCTGTGCTGTAGCAGCGCATAGTCCAGAGACCGGTCGAACTTGACTATCAGCGGGTCGGCCGAGTCGGCTTCGGGGACGGTCAACTGCCAACAACCCGGATTGATCCGCGCCCTGATGGCAGGGCCGATCCGATAGCTCCTCTCGGCACTGACCGTTAGTGGCTGCCCTGAGGCGTCGCGGAACTCGGGGCCGATAACTAGCCTGACCGGCACTCCCTCTATCAGGGGGTAGCCGACTTCCTGGTTGGGGATGAGCCCGCGCTTGATGCGGCCCGGGTCCAGCAACATTGTGAGCCGCCGCCGCGCCGGGTCCCACAGCTCCGGATCCGGGGGGAGGAAAGCCCCCTCCAATACCTCGCCCGTGTCCTCACGGTGAAGCCGTACTGTCCGAGCCGCCCAACCCTCGCTCATCGGGCCGGAAAAGTGTACGTATATCCTGAGCAGGTTGACCGGCAGCTCGGGAGCAGTAGGGTAGATTGCTACGACTCCCGTGGCAGGAGCTGAAGCTGGGGACGAACGCTGAATGGTCCAGACCTCCGGGCTCTCTACTCCACCGCCGGAATCAACCAACAATGAATAGCTCATCCCGTTGACGAACGGGAACCGGGGGACGAAATAGATCGAGTCGCATTCAAAAGTAAAACCGCCGGCGACGGGAGGGATTAATCTGAAATCGCCGACGGTTTCCAGGACTTCGCTCGGCAGGAGGGCCAACCGGTGGCCCAGGTCGCCAACGGTCAGCCCACCCAATTCGCGTAACTCGATCTCAGTCCAACCGCGGACCCGGAGGAATGTCCGGCCTTGTTCCTCCGCCCATTCCAGGCGCAGTTGGCGGCCTTGGGTCACAGTGTCGCGGTAGCATAGGAGCGCAGGTGCGTGTTGCCGTCCTCGTCTTGTTGCAACATCAGTACGCCACTGCCGTTGAGGTTGGCCATCCGCTTGACACCGGGATGGGGCAGCAACTGCCGGGGCACGCCTACCCCCGGAGTCACCGGGTCGGCGGGGTTTTCATCCAGCGAGTCGTCCGGCACCGTCAGAGCCCCCTGCCCGTCGATATCCTTGCAGGCGATCTTGAACAGCGGGTGCCGGTCGTTGCACACCAGCAGGTATTCCCTACCGTCATGCTCGTAAGAGACCAAGTCCAGCGGCCGGTTGTGCGCGCCGAGTTCGGCCACGGTTCTGCCCTTGGCCTGTTTCCCCGGCTCCAGGTCAGCCAAGGAGAATTGCACCACCGGAGTGCAGGTGTAACTGGCGAGGATGCTGGTGTTCCCTTGGTAGGGCACGAAGGCGCGGATGGGGGCCGCCGTCTCGTACTGGCCGTGGGACACGTGGAATATTTCCAACGAGTTGGACTTGACGTCGCCGTTGAACGGGAAGGGAATACGCCGCAGGGTCGAGGAGAACTCCTCGTTGGACGTCCCGGCCACCAGCAGCAACCCGTCAACGTAGGACATGTCGGTGACCGTCACCGTCCGCAGCTTTACGCGGGTAACCAGGCGGGGGTCGTCCTCGTCCGCCGCGTCCTCGATGACCGTCTGAGCAAAGGCCACGTTTTCCAGGGATACGTCGCTGATGGCCCCGCCTTCGGAGACCTTGATTATCACGGGGACCGCGGCGTCCCCGCTGCCCCGCATGACGGAGAAATAGAGGTTGCCGGAGGTGGGATGGACGGCCATGTCCAGGATTGCCACGTCGTCGCGGGAGCAGCCAAGATAGGACGCCAGCGAGGTGTCGAAATTGTCCAGGCTCACGGCTTCCGGTGGGCTGCCGCCGCCAGAGTCGCCAACGTCGACGGCAAAGATGGCCGCACCGACGTTATCCCCAATGAACAAAATCCCCTCCGGACCAAAGGCCAGTGGCCCCACCGACTTGATCCCAGGCGTACCGACTTCCAGACCCAAATCGTCGAGACTTATCGCGGTCCCGTAGTCGACCATGAAAACCTCCTACGCTTTGCAAACTTGAATTCCCGGCAGTGTAGCATTCCGCCCAACGCACTGCCATACAGGAGCCCGAAGTATGCCTCTTGGAGCTGGAGAGGGCGCTAGCGATTTGCCCTTTCGAGCCGCCCTTGATACGAAGACTTAGCGGCCACCACATAGTTTCCGAATTGAGAGATGCGTGTTCTCTCATGCCCGCTGGGGATTAATCTAGCGGTAGGACGCCTGACTCTGGATAAGGTAGCGTTCCGAGGGCTTGGAGAGGGCGGGTGGCCCGGGCGAAACTTCCGAGTATCAGCGGCGTGGACGACCAGGGGATGCACCACTGTTGCATCGGTGGTGGTCCTGGACCGGCAAATTGTTCGGTTTAGTATCGACTGTGGGCCAGACTAAAGTATCCGATAAGGGACAGTTATCGGACTCTGCACCAAGCCTCTTGACTGCTAGTCGATCCGGATCAACAGATGGTTTGGGGCGATGAAATCCCGCAGCCTGTCAAGGGCGCCGAGAAATTGGGCCACTGGGGCGGCGTGATCCTGTACCACTGACGTGATGACTGACGGCGGTTAATTGGTCGGAGTGGAGACGTTGAAGGAGCAGGATGAGACAGCGTTGACGGTGCGCCCTATTCTTCCTCGCCACCGTCCGGAGCTTGGGACGCGGCCGTTTCCCGGCTGCGCTTGAGCCGGTAGCTCTCGCCGTTCATCTCCAGGATGTGGACGTGGTGGGTGAGCCGGTCCAGCAGCGCTCCGGTCAGTCGTTCCGAGCCGAAGACCTCGGTCCACTCGTCGAAGGGCAGGTTGGTGGTCGCCAGGATGGAGCCCCGCTCGTATACACCCCTGGCTGGAATACCTGAAGTATGGCTTTCTGCCAGGAATTCTGCAACCGGAGTTTCCAGCCGCCCTTTCAGCTACTGGGAGTGGGGATTTACAGCCATGGCTGTAGACAGGGCTGTTTCCAGCCATGCCGGCCGGAGGTGTCTGCTTGGGCTGGTGCTCCGGGCTCGGCGATCATGTGGCAGGGCCGATGGTACAGCAGCGCCATGGTGGCGAAGTACACCCGGGGCGAGTCCGCCCGTTGGATGGAATGAGGGGTATGAGCCAGCGATCCTTTTGGGGCGGTGACAATGCTGACAGTCCAGCAGCCCTCGGGTTTGGGCCGGCATGGCTCGGCACCCGGTGGGCGGTGGACGTTGCGGAACGTACAGTGGAAGCAGGGATTCGCATCCTGTTCGCTCCGCCGAGAGTTTATCTCGCTGACAGGCCGGGTGAGCCGGAGCCTCACGGGTAGAACCGGAGACCACCTATTTCTGAATACTTCAACCGGCCCGACAAACTGGTTGGCACCCACACGTTCAACTGGTTCTCGCTGAGGGCCAGCCATATCAGGTTAATGTCTTCCGCTCATAATAAGATGTTGCATAATACGAGCCAAACGTCCGTAGAGAACTTGATGGGCGCCTTGGATTGTCCCAAAGGGATGCCTAGCCCACGCCTCATCTTGGTGAAAATACCAAACTTGGCTTAAGGGCCCGGTGAACACACCATCTGCCGCCGTTGCCCCAAGCGTTTTCTATCCAGAGTGAGGGATCGCCGGGCTACCGGCACGTCTAGATCTAGTGGGAGAGTTAGAACTCTCGCCACTGGTAACCGGAGAGGAGAAGCGGCCTTGAGACACCGAATCCTGATCGCCCTCAGTGTTCTCCAGCTCTTCTGGCTCATTGGCTGCTCCGATGGTCCTCCACCCAACCAGGCGAGCCCCGAGATCGAAGAGTCGAAGCCATTGGCAACCACGGTCCCCAAGACTGCCGCGCCACAGTCGGGCGGAACAGCGGAGCCACCGGAACGCAATGCGCCTGCGACCGTTCCTTCGGGGACACCGTCCGTGGGAGTGGAAAGCGCATTCACTGGACGCATAGCGTTCAGTTCGGAGCGTGATGGCAATACCGATATCTCCGTGATGAACGCCGATGGTTCTGGGGTTACAAGACTCACCGACCACTATGCAGATGACACGACTCCGTCCTGGTCCCCGGACGGACGGCGAATAGCATTCAGTTCTGAGCGCGATGGCAACGCCGAGATCTACGTGATGGGCGCCGACGGCTCAGATGCCATCAGGCTCACCGGCCATCCGGCAGATGACCGGTCTCCGGCTTGGTCCCCTGACGGTCGGCGGATAGCGTTCAGTTCGGAGCGCGATGGCAACGCCGAGATCTACGTGATGGACGCCGACGGTTCAGATCCCACGAGGCTCACCGGCCACGATGCAGACGACGGCTCACCGGCCTGGTCACCTGATGGCCAGCGCATAGCATTCGAGTCTGAGCGGGACGGCAATTACGAGATTTACGTGATGGACGCCGATGGCTCGGGCGCCAAGAGGCTCACCAACCATCCGGCGGATGACCGGTCCCCGGCCTGGTCGCCTGACGGGAGGCTGATAGCGTTCAGTTCCGCCGGCGACCAGAATCACGACATCTACGTGCTGGGAGCTGATGGCTCGGATCTCACGAACCTGACAAACGGGGAGGTGTCGGCCCTCCTCCCCGCCTGGTCACCGGATGGGCAGCACATAGCCTTCGTGTCGATAACCTCCACGCTGTTGGGGAACGCCGAGATCTACGTCATGAACGCCAACGGCTCACGGATCACCAAACTCACGAGAAGGGCCGGTGTGGACTCCCACCCTGCCTGGTTCTTGGAGGGGAAAGTCGGTGTGGACGAGGGCACCGAGGCCGAGGGGGATTCTATCCTCCTGCTCGGAGGGTCGCTGAACGGAGTGCGGCTTGACCGAGACAATCCCACTGTCACCGTCGCCCCCGGCCAGACCATCTCCGGAACAGTCGAAATCTCGGTCGTCAACTCCCACGAGTCGCACGCGGTCTTCCCGGTGGGAGCCACTCCGACATGGGGAGACCCCAGGACGAGCTACTGGTCAATTGACGATTGGGCTCCGGCGCTCTCGGCCACCCGGTATCGAGTCCCGGTGGAGCTGACCGCTCCCGCCACGCCGGGGACCTACGCGATACTGTTTGCCGCCGCACCCGAAACATCTCTCGCGCATGTGATGTCGGCCACCCGGTGGTACTCGGGAGAACCGAGGTGGAACGACGGCGATGACATAGCCCAGTGGGGTGAGAGCCTGCTTGACCAGGCTAGCGTGGAGGGTTTTGTGATGGCGCCATCCCACCCTGAGGAGGCGTCGCGCTGGGGGGCGACGAGAGTTACTGTCCAGGTTGTTGGCCAACCCATCCGCGAGAGTGATCGGACATCCCTTGGAGGCATAGCGTTCGCCTCGGGCCGCGATGGGAAACGTGACGTCTACGTGATGAACGCGGACGGCTCCGGCAAGACCCGCCTGACCGATAACCCGTGGTGGGACTACTCCCCCAGCTGGTCGCCGGACGGAAGCCGCATCGCGTTCGTATCGCACCGTGACGGGAACTGGGAGATCTACGTGATGAACGCGGACGGCTCCGGCCAGACCCGCCTGACCGATAACCCGGGGTCGGACGATAATCCAAGTTGGTCGCCGGACGGAAGCCGCATCGCGTTCGGCTCGGAGCGTGACGGGAACTATAACGTCTACGTGATGAACGCGGACGGCTCCGGCCAGACCCGCCTGACCGACAACCAGGCGCGGGACGTCGGTTCAAGCTGGTCGCCGGACGGAAGCCGCATCGCGTTCGCCTCAACCCGTGACGGGAACCGTGGCGAGAATTCTGAGATCTACGTGATGAACGCGGACGGCTCCGGCCAGACCCGCCTGACCGACAACCCGGCGTGGGACACCAGTCCCAGCTGGTCGCCGGACGGACGCCGCATCGCGTTCGTCTCGAACCGCGACGGGAACGGCGAGATCTACGTGATGAACGCGGACGGCTCCGGCCAGACCCGCCTGACCGATAACCGAGGGGAGGACTGGTCCCCCAGCTGGTCGCCGGACGGAAGCCACATCGCATTCGAGTCGGACCGCGACGGGAACCGTGAGATCTACGTAATGAATGCGGAAGGCTCCGGTCAGACCCGCCTGACCGATAACCCGGCGTGGGACAGTCATCCAAGCTGGTCGCCCCAGAGCGCACCGGCACCTGCGAGCGCCTCTTCGGGGACGCCGTCCGGGGGTGTGGAACGGTCGTTCACAGGGCGCATAGCGTTCAGTTCCACACGGGATGGCAATGCTGAGATCTACTTGATGAACGCCGACGGCTCTGGGGTTGCAAGGCTCACCGACCACTATGCGGACGACTTGACTCCAACCTGGTCACCGGATGGACGGCGAATAGCATTCAGCTCCGAGCGGGATGGAAATGCCGAGATCTACGTGATGGACGCGGCCGGCTCTGAGCTTGCAAGACTCACCAGCAGTCCGGGAACGGATAGGTTCCCTTCCTGGTCACCAGACGGAAAATACATCGCGTTCAGCTCTGAGCGGGACGGCAATGCCGAGATTTACGTGATGGGTGCTGACGGATCAGGCACCAAGAGACTCACGTATGAACCTGAAGACGATCTCTATCCTGCCTGGTCCCCGGACGGACGGTATATAGCGTTCAGCTCCGATAGGGGCGGCAACGGTGAAATCTACGTGATGGATGCCGACGGCTCAAATCTTGCCAGGCTCACCAAGCATCCTGCGTTCGACTTCAGTCCAGCCTGGTCGCCGGACGGGCAACGCATAGCGTTCGCCTCCAAGGGCGACGGAAATCACGACATATACCTGGTGAACGCAGACGGGACGGGGCTCACCAATCTCACTAAAGGGACTCTTTGCGCTCTCTTCCCCTCTTGGTCGCCGGACGGGAGAGGCATAGTGTTCAGTTCTATTGTTTCCGAGCTGTTCGGGAACGCCGAGATCTACGTGATGAACGTGAACGGCTCTCGGGTGACCAGACTCACAGAGATTCGCGGGGTGGACTATTCCCCCAAATGGTCACCGGATGGGACCCAGGAAAGAGCAGAGGCCGTCGTTCCGACGGTTCGATCCGGAGTGCCGCTGAAGGAAATGAATTGTAAAGACCTTGCATCCCGCTTTCTTGATAATTTTTCAGACACCATCGCTGAGGTAATTATGGTGGAGGACCTGACACATCTTGAAAGTGAGGCCCAGTGCCGAGGCCTAAGTCATTTTCTTGACGGCAACGTCGGTGCAATGACAATCTACTTGACTCAAAGTGGCCAATTGGTTTACGAAACTAACACCCTGAAAGAGCACGACTGCGACTATCTATTGCCAGAAATGATGCAGTTTGATGCAGAAGAATATAATATTATATATGATGCTGTAGTTTTCAGTGTTTCAGAAATTGAGGAGTTTAGCCATTCTTGGGATGAGCTGATCTGCGGTGGCTATATGGTAACTTCACAATTTGACGCTCACTTTGAGTTCAACGTCAATATAGCTATCGAAGGATATTTAAATTACTCATGGAAGGTTCTAGATGAGTGAAGACACGTAAGCTCGCAGGCGATGCTCTCATCGAGTATTTGGGATTTCCAGGTGAACTTGAAGTAACTGATACTTGGTACCAGTGAAGCTAAAATTGCATAGCTGCTGTCGGCAATGTAACTGAAGTGGTTCTCTGATATTACTACGACACCTGTTGTATTTGGTTTGTTTTGGGTGGAATTCGCTTCGCGGAAGGCATGGCCACAAAGCTGTCAAGCGCGTGGCCAGGTCGCCACGAAGAGGTACTCAAGGGCCCTTTCTTGCGAACTGTCGTTCTAATACTAGGGCGTGTTTGCAAACTATAACCTAGAGTAGCAACGACCCGATTTGCAGCATTGCCAGATAGTTCTCGGCCTTCTTCTCATACCGGGTGGCGATTCGGCGGAATTGTTTCAGCCGGTTGATTGTCCGCTCCACCAGATTACGTTGCCGGTACAGCTCCCGGTTGAAAGGGCCAGTGCGACGTTCGTTGGTTTTCCGGGGGATAGTGTAGCGAATTCCCCGTCGTCTGAGATAGGCCCGAATCCTGCGGCTGCTGTACCCTTTGTCGCCGCAGACCCTCTGAGGCTTGATGCGGGGACGGCCACGCCCGGAGCGTCTCACCTCCCCTTGAGTCATCAACTCCTCGAACACGCTGGCCTCGTGCCGCTGACCCGGGGTCAGCACGAAGGTCACTGGCTTGCCCTGACCCTCGACTCTCAGATGGACTTTGGTGCTGAACCCTCCCCGGGAACGGCCCAACGCCTGGTCGCCCTCCCCTTTTTTGCCCCGGCAGCGTGCTGATGTGCCCGCACGCTGGTACCGTCCACGTAATGGACCTCCCAATCAACCTGACCGGTGGCATCAGCTTCCCGCTGCACCTCAGCCAGAAGCCGGTCCCACAATCCCTGCCCCCGCCACCGGTAGAAACGGCTGGCCACGGTGGCCCAGGGGCCAAAGCGCTCGGGCAGATCCCGCCATGGGGTCCCGGTACGCAAAATCCACAAAATCCCGTTGATGACCGTGCGATGGTCTTTTCCAGGTCGTCCAGTCTTCGGCTTCTGAGCCGGCAATAGCGGCCTCAGTCGTCGCCATTGATCATCCGTCAAATCCCCTCGTCCCACACGCCTCACTCCTCATATCAACCTGACTCATCCAGTTTAGGCCTCTCTATTGGGTTTGCAAACACGCCCTAGTTCACTACGCGGCAATGCCCAGTTCCTGTAAATTGGCTACCAAGTATTCCTGCGGGCGGAACCTGAGAGCGGAAGAAGCAGGACAGTAAGCCGAGAATGAACAGGAAAGCCTGCCCGTTAAGTATATTTAACGAGCATCTTTTGAGACCGAGATTACGTCCACTCAACGGAAGACCGGTTGTGCGAAGCACAAAATCGGTGTCTCAGGGACCTCTTGAACATCATGTACCCTGCTGCCCGGACCGCTCCCGATGATCCGCCGCACGGTCCAGGGCAGCCAGTCAGATTCGTCGTCGCCAGATGAGTCATAGAGCACGCCATCATCAGCAACAGACAGTAACTCCAGTGCCCTGCACAGAAGTTCGACGCGGGCCCTGTAGTCTTCATACCGCACCGACTGGCTCCAGTCTTGCGGGCACAGAGGACATTCCTCCGATACGTTCGGCATGGATCGTTTCATAGAATAAGCAATTTCGCCCTTGCAATTCGTACACCGGAGGAGCACCCTCAGGACATCTCCAGGTACGAAGCTTGTAAGACGTTCTTTTGCCATCTTTCTATTCCATAACGGGCCAGAACGGGCATTGTGCGAACCGCAATTTCGCACTATAAGTGGTACTCTTAACCGAGATTTTCCTGCCCCATCCGGGCAACCCCCTGGAGGCCCCCCGACTCACCCCACCGGGGGGCCGTTCTTTGCCCATCTGCAGCCCCGGTCGGGCGTGGCGAAGGATTTCCCATGGGGGGTGGCCCCCTAAGGTCGGCTCCGGAATTTCAGGGGTCTTACATCGCTTCCTCGAAGGACGGATGTCCCGGAATTTCCGCCGACCGGCCCCTTTCAGCCCGATTTCCCGGTGATCGCCGCCCCAGCGTCCCGATGGACCGGCGTTGCGTAGGAAGCTCCACTCTCGTTTGGTCCGCCATCGAACGGTGGGACGACGGCACCGGCCGACTGCTCATCGAGCGGAGCAAGACCGGTCAGACCGGCGAGGGTGAGGGTGAGGGCGAGGGCGAGGTGATGTTCATAACCCACCGGGCCATGACCGTCTTGGACGTGCTCCGGCATCTCCGCGGAGATGCCAGTCCGTCCGTCTTCGTGATGACGGCCAAGACGATCAACCGCCGGGTCAAGGCGGCGGCGCAGGCGGCGGGCTTGGGCGAGGGGTTGCTCCGGCCATAGCGGCCGGGTGGCGATGGCCCGGCGGTTGGACCGGGCCGACGCTCCGGATTCGGCGATCATGAGTCAGGGCGCCGGCCTCCGGTGGTTGGAATGAAGGTTTTGTAGGTCGCCCAGCCGCTTCAGATTGGGTCGTCATGGTCCTCCAGGGCCCAGGCCTCCACCAGCTCGAACAGTGCCGGCGAGCTCCTGGCTATGAGCGTCATCACCTTCTGGAGGTAGGCCCGCTTCACTTGGCAGGGCAGGCAGGCGCAGCCCTTGGCATGGGGAGGGCCATCGAGGCTGGCGACCACCTCGAAAAACGCCTTCTCCTTGCCGGCGGCATATCCCTCGTCGTAGCAGGCGCAGGGCTCGGGGCAATCGCAGATGGGACGTTCTGTGGCGGTCACTTAGACCTCCTGAAACTTCTCTTTCAGGACGCCCAGAAACTATCGTGGCATGCACGATACTCATATTAATCGCGCATAACAAGATCAACGTAAGAGACTGGTTCCTTCGGCAGAAATCCGCACTCCATCTGAAGGCGGGCCGCTGCCTTCTAGTGAGGGCGGTTCCCAAGTGCTGGTGTTCGAGCAGCCCAGGGGTTCCCCCACCCTCGGCGAGGCGCAGCAGGCGGAGTTGAGGGCGGGGGTGCAAGATTTGCCGGCGGCAGCCGGCATCGGTCTGGTCAGCTGGAACTGGATAGGGCTGCATCAGTTCGTCCGGGAGCGCTTCGGCGTCAGCCTGAGCCGCAGCGGTTGCCTGAACTATCTATACCGGCTGGGGTTCGTCCTGGAGGGTCCCAAGAAGCGTCTGCTCAAGGCTGACAGGAGGAAGCGGGAGTGCTTCGCGGTGGAGTGCGCCGCCCTGACAGCGGAGGCTCGGCTGTCAGGGAACAAGATATTCTTCGCCGATGAGGCCTCCTTCCGGGCGGATGCTGAGCTTCGGGCAAGTAGGTGCTGAGAAAAGAGTCGGCGTTCGTGGACTCCAGCAGTCGGCGATGGGGAAAGAAGGCCAGCAACTATTCGGCGGTGTGCCTGGAGACCGGCGAGGTGGAATGGATGGAACTGGAGGGGAACAGCAACGGAGAAAGCTCCGTGGCTTTCTTGGAACGGTTGCGGGAGAGGCACGGCGGGCGGCTGGGCGTGATCTGGGACAACGCGCCGGCGCCCCTTCGGCAGGTTCAGGGGGGGTCCGGTGATGCGGTCATACTTGGAGACCCATGGCCTGAACCTGAGGCTGGTGAATCTGCCTGGCTACAGCCCGGACTTCAACGTTGATGAGGCGGTCTGGGGCTGGGAAAGGCAAGAGGCCACTGGGAACCAGTGTCTGGGAACCAAAGCCTTGGTGCAGCAGAGACTCAACCACTTCCTCGCCGGGCTGGCCAGGCGGAAAGACGAGGTGAAACGCCGCTGCCGGACGGTCCTGCAATCCAGGGCCGAAGCACGCCTGCGAGACTTTCAGCCGGATTCCGGGCACTCGGCAAATGCACATCCCACCTTGGCTTTAGTTTAGTCGGCGGGTTTCTTCATGAGACAGCCGCCCGAGGATGTCAGTTAGCTAACCCGTTTTCTTGACCTAGAGCTGTCACTGCCCCCAGGGTTTTAGTCCGTGCTTGCGGGTCAGGGATTCCAGGTCCAGTGTCTGACTGCCGGATTGCGGCGCCGGGTTGGTTTTCCCAATCTGGTCCCAGGCTACGTCCACTTCCACGCTGGCAACGTCTTCAAGCTCCGACAGGCTTTCCTTCACTGATGTTACAAGGCGTGTCATGCCAAAAATGCAGCAGGGCAGGACCTTCACCGAGACCGCGCCCTCGCCCTCCACCTTTACATTGTGGACCAAACCCAACTGGCCGACGCCGAATCTGGCGTCACAGCAACCAACGCCTTGTAGCGCCTCCCTCACTCTATCTTCCAGCGGTTCGTCCGGTTGTTCTACTGGAAAGCTCATTCCTCTCCTGTGCTGCCCAGCGACGGTGGCCCCTTTGTTAGCTGGAAGACCAAGCTGTGGCGAGGCCGTTGGCCCGGCGCTGGGCGAACTCGTCATGGGCGATTTCAGCCTTCTTGGCTTCGATGTCTATGCCGTGCAGCCTGGCAAGATTCTCGCCCAGAATCTTCCGCTTGATCTCCGGAGTGAGTTGGGGATAGCCGTATCCGTCGGTCAGGTCCTGGGGCATCTGGAACTCCGAGAAAGCCTTGAGCGCCCATTGCGGGTGCCACAAAGGGACCTCCGAGCCGGATATGATCCTGTCCGGGCCGCCCCAGAACAACAGCTTCCCCAAGACTTCGGCGAACCACCGGGGGGCCTTGCCGATGAAGTTCAGCGTTGCCGCCAGCGACACATAGATATTGGGAAACCGGACTATTTGCCAGCATATCTCTTCGATGAACGGCAGGCCGGGATGGAAGATGATGAAGTTGAGGTCCGGGAAGTTCGCCGCGGCCTGGTCGATGTCGTACACCTGAGTGCCCTCGAGGGGCTGCGGCCCCAGAGGCACTCCCTTGTGCACGGCTATCAGGTTGATGCCCAGTTCCCTTGCCTTCTCGTACACCGGGAAGGCTACCCTCGGGTCATCCATCCTCCAGGGAAACGGCTCACCGAAGTCATAGCGGATGTTGTAGAACTTGAACGCCTTGACTCCATGCTCCTTAACCTGAAGCTCCATCAAGTCCAGAGCCTTATTTCCTTCCAAGGGATTCACTGTACCCCAAGTAACCACCCTGGAGGGATATTGCTTCGCCATGGCGGCACAACGCTGCCAGTCTGAAAGCCCGTCGTAGAAGAAATCAGTCAAAGGCAGCGGCTGCGCCACCAGGATGTCCGTGTCAGTCTCGGTGAACACCAGGTTGGCGATGGTCTCGATGTCCCAATCCCGGAGGAATTCGTCTTGGGTCAATACCCTCTCGCCTTCAGGAGTGAGAGCCGCGTGAAAACCGTAGAGGTGGTTATTGAAAAGCGAACCTCCCGGAGCTCTGACATTGGCGTTGTTCATGTTATAGAGATGAGTAACTGCATCGAATACGAAAGCATCACCAATCATCGCACTATCTCTCTTTCCCGTGAATTCGGTTTCGTCGGTTACGGTGTTTCATAGGCAGACGCAGCCCCTGCCCTGGGGGCCGTCGCACGTTACCTATTTATCCCTGAATTCTATTTATCCCTGAATTATTGACGGGAGTGAGAATCCCAACAATGAGGGGTAATTTGTATCTAATACATCTGCAAAAAGGCTTTTTTGAAGGGATTTACATATCAGAGATCAGTATATCACTTCCTATTCGACAACAAACCTTAGCCCGAATCCACCGAGGGACGGCCGTGGTGTTGGAACAAGGGGTGAGGGATTTACAGGGGAGATGGCCTGGGCTCCATTGGGGTAGAGGGAGATCGGCGAACGGTCTTCAGTCGCCGCACAGGGCCCCTATGGCCGTCTGCGGGAGCTGCTATGGGTAGGAGGCGAGAGATTACGCAGGAGGGGACTCCCGCGGGCCGGGCTGGCGCGAGTTGGCGGGAACGTTGGGTCAGTTGCAGGCTGGCCGTCAGGCCGGGAGTGGAATGGCTCGCAGCCGGGCCAGGGCGCGGCTGAACTGGGTTTCCCAAGGCCAGCCCTGTGGCAGATGCAGGGTAAGGCGGCCCGCCGAGCGGGTGAGCCGTCCCGCCAGAGCGAAGAACCGCCGCCGGAGGGTCTTGGTGGTAACCACCTGCTCACCCAGACCGATCCGCGCTGTCCAGCGAGCGAGGTTGTGGGCCAGCACCTGGACGGCAAGCCACGCAGCATTGCCGGCCAAGCGCCCCGAGGGGAGATGGTTCAGGCCGACGCCGTACTTCAGGTCGCGGATGACATTCTCGATCTCGGCGTGGCGGCGATGGTCGGCCTCCAGTTCCAGGGTCTCCCCGTCCCGGTCGGTGATGAAGTCGTGGTAGCTGTAGCTGGTGAAGAGGGCCAGTTGAGAACCGGGCGTAGGCTTCACCCGCCGGACAATGAGCCGCACCGGCGCGGCGTCCTGCTTGGTCTGGAAGGGGGTGTAGGTCGTCTCGGCGACATCGGCTGCACCGTCCATACAGTAGGGGATGGGCGTCCAGGCATCTTCAGGTATGGCCTCGATGAGATTCCGCAGGCTTTTGTGTTGGCGGATGGTGATGGAGAAGCGCAGGTCCATCTTGTGGCAGATGGATACCACGCTATGAGTGTAGAAGCCGCTGTCGGCCCGCACTGTGAGTTGCCCCTGGGCCCCGGCGTACCGTACCCGCCCCACCGTCTCCCGCAGGAAGTGGGCGGCACCCCGGGCGGTGTTGGCGCGGCTCTCGCGCAGCCGGGACATCAGCACGTCGCCGGTGCCGATGGCCAGCAGCGGGTGATAGCCACGGGCGCCGGTACAGCCGTGGTGTCGCGCTCCCTCCTAGGCCAGTCCATAGGTTTCGCAGATGGTGGAGTCGAGGTCGATGGTGAACGGCCCGTCGCCGGGTCCTGCCCCAGCGGCCCAGGCCCGTGCCAGCAGCTCCCGGCTCACCCGATCCAGCTGGCGCACATGGCCCCATCGGAAGCTGCGCAGGAAGGTGCCCAGGGTGGATGGAGCCTTGACCACGCAGCCGAGAACACCGGCCGTTCCACCGGCACGCGGCGCATCGGCGTCGTCGATGCAGTCGCCGCCAGCCAGCGCGGAGGCGACCATGATCATTATCTTGTCGCCGGTATTGGCCCGCCCCGCCCCGCCGCGCTGCCGAGATCGAGGTGATGGTCAATGAGTTCCCCCAGGCCGAGGTGCAAGGCCAAGGTGGCCGGAAGGAGCAGTCCCGCGTTGGCCACCAAGCGGTGGCCGTCGAAGCCGATTTGGATGCGGTCGAGGTGGTTGCGTGGTAGCATCAATCGAGTGCTCCTTTTCTGGGACTGTTTTGCTGTTACAAAACCATTATCCCAGATTCAGAGGAGCACCTTCTTGTTTCTTCAGGAGGCCTCTTACACGCATCCCTTCGGTGGATTCGGGCTAAAAACACCCTCATCATGGAGGTCGCCCTATGAGTCGTTTAAATCGAATTAACAGACAAACAGGCCCCCGGGCACTTAAGTGTCCGCTAATCGCAGGCAGCCGGCGGACCCACCGCACAAGGAGAAGTCCATGACCACGATGGGGAGCGATGGCCCACAAGAAGTCAACCTAAACGAAATGCTGGCCCGGGGTGGAAGGGAGGCGGCCGTGGCATTCCACCTGCTCAGTATCGAATACCACGCCAGCATCATCGAGACAAGCGGCGACGCGGAGGACCTGGAAATGCTGGGCGACATGCTGGTCCAGCACCTCATGGGCGTTCGTGCGCTGCTCGCAGAGGCGGCAGGGAACCTTGACGTCGTCTCCCCCAAGCTCATTGTCCCCGGCAGGCCGTGACCCACGACAAGCCAGGACAGTCGAGGAATGCGGTGAGTAACAACAGCCGGGTCTGGAACGAGCTCACGGCCCTCAGCTCGTGCTGACGATCTGACAGGCCAAATCCAAAGGCAGTATCACTGTCATTAGAATGCCTTTAACCACGAAACGGTCTGTGGCTGGAATCCCTGAAGTCTTGGTTTCTGCCACCTGTTGTGCAACCGGGTTTTCCAGCCACCCCTTCAGCTACGGGAAGTTGGCATTTACAGCCATGACGGCCGGGTGGTTCTGGCCCGGGCTGGCGCTCCGGACTCGGCGATCATGCGGCAGGGCCACTGATCCAGCAGCACCATGGTGGCGAAGCACACCGAGGCCAATTCGCGGTGCGAGTCCGCCCGGTGGCTGAAATGAGTGGTATGCGCCAGCGGTCCTTTGGAGTGATGGCAGTGCTGGCTGTACGAGACTGCGCCCCGAAATGGAAGGGCGATCCAGCAGCCCTTGGGCTTGGGCCGGCATGGCTCGGAGCCAGGGGAGCGACGGACGTTGCAGAGCGCATAGAGGACCCTGGGCCTCGCCTTCTGTCCGCTCCGCGGAGAATTTATCTAGGTGATAGGCCGGGTGAACCGGGGCCTCACGGGCAGAACCGGAGGCTACCCAGGTTTACATATCCCATATCCACCTGGCCCGACAAACTGCTTGGCACGCACCCGTTCAACTGGTTATCGCTGAGGTCCAGTATTTCCAGGCTGGCGAGGTTGCCCAACTCCGGGGGTATCTCCCCGCTCAACTGGTTCTCGTTGAGGGCCAGCACCTTCAGTCTGGCGAAGTTGCCCAACTCCGGTGGTATCTCCCCGCTCAACTGGTTACCGTTGAGGGCCAGCACATTCAGTCTGGCGAGGTTGCCCAACTCCGGCGGTATCTCCCCGCTCAACTGGTTACCGTCGAGGAACAGCCAATCCAGTCTGGTGAGGTTGCCCAACTCCGGCGGTATCTCCCCGTTCAACTGGTTCTCGTTGAGTAACAGCCAGTCCAGTTTGGCGAGGTTGCCCAACTCCGGCGGTATCTCCCCGCTCAACTGGTTGCCGTCGAGGCGCAGCTCTGTCAGGCTGGTGAGGTTGCCCAACTCCGGCGGTATCTCCCCGCTCAACTGGTTCTCCTCGAGGGCCAGCACATTCAGTCTGGCGAGGTTGCCCAACTCCAGCGGTATCTCCCCGCTCAACTGGTTGCCGTCGAGGCGCAGCTCAGTCAGGCTGGCAAGATTGCCCAAATCCGGCGGTATCTCCCTGCTCAACTGGTTCTCCTGGAGGGCCAGCACATTCAGTCTGGCGAGGTTGCCCAAATCTGGTGATATCTCCCCGCTCAACTGGTTCTCGTGGAGGGTCAGGTACTCCAAGTTGGCGAGGTTGCCCAATTCCGGCGGTATCTCCCCGCTCAAGTCGTTGTAGCAGAGGGCCAGCACATTCAGTCTGGCGAGGTTGCCCAAATCCGGCGGTATCTCCCCGCTCAACTGGTTCTCGTGGAGGAACAGCCAAACCAGGCTGGCAAGGTTGCCCAAATTCGGCGGTATCTCCCCGCTCAACTGGTTACCGTCGAGGCGCAGCTCTGTCAGGCTGGCAAGGTTGCCCAAATTCGGCGGTATCTCCCCGCTCAACTGATTCTCGTGGAGGAACAGCCGATTCAGTCTGGCGAGGTTGCCCAACTCCGGCGGTATCTCCCCGCTCAACTTGGTTGAGTGGAGGTCCAGCTCGATGACGTGGCCGTTGCTGTCAGTGGTGACTCCCTCCCATTCGCCGGTCGGCCTGTCGCTCAGCCAGTTATCATTGCTGACCCAATTCGGGCCCCCAGTGGCGCTATAAAGGGCGACCAACGCTTCCCGGTCCGTTTCGGGTGAGGTCGGCGCCATCGGGGGCTCAGTGGTGGGCTGCGGGGTGCTCATGGGAGACACCCTTTGCCTCGTTGGCTCGGCGGTGGCCGCAGGCGTGAGTCCGACGGTGGGCCTGGGCCTGGGCGACGGTTCGGCGCCTTCCGTTGTCGGCTCGGCGGTGGCACGTTCCGAGGATGACTCGTCCGTCGGCTCTTCGGAGCCGCCGCAGGCCAGAAGCAGCAACGGGAGAATCAGCGCAAAGGCAAAGACGCCAAGGAAGAGTCGGGGCGTTCTCATCTCAATTCACTCACTGAGTTTGCTGGGTCTGAGTGCGACGACTAAACCAAAGCCAAGGTGAAATGCGCAGATGGTGGGGGGCAAACGACGGAGCCGGGTCATTCTCCAAGTACGGATGAAAGGGATTCACCCGCGCAACCCAGCTGAATCACCATCGCCACTTGAATGTACATCCCACCTTGGCTTTAGTTTAGGCGCGACCGGATAATAGCACGCGCCGCGGAATTTCCTGCCTCCGCACCCGGCACGGTGGAGTCAATGGCCCGGCCGGTTTACCTGCCTGGCGTCCGGTTCGACTCCACCGGTGCCAGTGGCTGGCTGTGCCCCATGGGAGCGCCGATGGCAAAAAACACCCGCCCGGGGGAGAGGGCCTAAGCCACAGTCCAGCGGACGGGGGGGTAATTGCCCTTTGGAAGTAACTTTGTTGCCTTCGGTCGTCAACGGTTGGCAGACGGGGTCCGTTCTGTCCCCCGGGTTACGTCCGGCAGTCAGAAGACCGGTTGTGCGAACCGCAACTTCAACCGTCTGAACCCCCGGCAGCAGCGCGAACATCCGACCCGATTGGGGGCGGTAAAACCCATGAGTAAAACTCGTGATAAGGTCATTTATCACAAGCTTTACTCGTCCCAAGATCGCTGGCGAAATGATCGGGTTGGTTCCGTTTGCTGGTAGCGTATATCTCTTCTGCTAGCAGGATGCCTCCTAGTACTCAGTCACGCCAGGAATGACAGTTGCTGAGAGGCGAGTTTTAGTAAACTGAATGTGAAGCTGCCTGTAACCCGTGAAATTCATTCTGCCATTTCAAACGTGACTAAATACTAGTTCCATACGCTACCAGCAAACGGAACCCACTTGGCGGTTGCGCGGTTTCCCTTGTGGTCATGGATCCACGCACGGAGCCTGTACGCTCTGGCGTCATGAACGGCAGGGCTGTCAAGGCCGCTGCGCCCTGGCGTCGCGGTGGGCTTATATTACGGTATAGCGGTTGGCCAGGGCCGTCTTGGCCTTTTCCTGGTCATCGGTGGTGATGGCCGCGGTCGCGTAGTCGTCCCGGCGTTCGATGATGTGGAAAGTCCTGATGCTGAGTCCGGCGTCCTTGAGTTCGCCGGCAAGGTTGGCTAGGGCTCCGGCCTGGTCCGCCAGCTGGACCAGTACAGCCTCGTCAGCGACTGCCTTGAAACCGGCTTGGTTTAGGATCGCAAGAGCGTGGTCCGTCCGGTCGGTGGTGATGATCACAATTCCGTGCTGTCCCTCATTCTCGGTCGCGATGCTGTTGAGGTTCACTCCGCCCTCGGCCAGGATGCCGGCAATCCGGGCAATGGTCCCGATGCGGTTTTCGGCCATTATCACGATGCGCTGCATCGTTGTTGCGTGAGCGCGCTCCGTCTCCCTCTCTTGAGCCAGCAGGACAGTTTCCACTGGCCGGAGATCGTGCTCCCGCGGCGGTTCGGAATGCGGACTGATGCAGTCCTCGACCAAGCGGTCGATGGTTTCCAATTCCACGTGGGGCATGGTGATGATGTGGGCCACGTCGCCCTCGGGGGCAATCTGCCACCTGTCGAAGACTTCCTGCGGGGGTCGGTCGAATACCACGGTGGGAGAGTTCCGGTGTCGCCAGGCATTGATGCCGTGTTCATTGAACCGTTTCACGGCGTACTCGGCAGTGTCTAGCATGCCGCCCACGGTTTCTCTCCATTCGTGTGCGCCGTAACGGTTGATGGCATACCAGAGCATGAGCGGGGTGAGGCCGTTTCGGGAACCGGACAGGGTGGTGTCGTTGACGCCGACGAGTTCCACGGCCCTGCCCAGGGTTTCGACCAGGTGTTTGCGGGTGAGAACGATACCGCAGGGCAGGGGTGCGCCGATGAGTTTGTGGCCGCTGATGGAGATGCTGTCGATGCCGGCGTCGAACCCGAAGGGCTGCGGGTCATCCACGTAGGGCAGGATCATGCCGCTTAGCGCTGCGTCCGCGTGAATGTAGTGTTCTCCGATGTCCAGTTCGTCAATGATCTGCCGGATGGCGGGGATGTCGTCCACGGCGCCGCGCATGGTGGTGCCGATGGTGGCCAGGATGATGGCGGGCCGACCCCGGTGGACGGTCAGCATGTCCCTGAGGTCGTCATAGTCGATCTCGCCGTCGGGCCGCCGTTTGACGGTGGTGTGGGGCATGTTGAGGATGCGTGCAATCTTGAGGATTGAATAGTGGGCTTCCTCGGAGAAGTACAGCATGCCCTCGGGGTGGAGTTCCCGGGCGAGGTAGAGGCCGTACATGTTGCCCTCGGTGCCGCCCGAGGTGACGTAGCCCCAGGCGTCGTCGGGATCCAGTCCGGTGAGTTGGGCGAAGTGGAATATGACCTCTCGTTCGAACTGGTGAGTGTTGCCCCGGTAGTGGGTCTGGTGGAAGGGGTCTCCTATGTTGTTGAGGCAGTGGCTGAGGAATGGAATGAGGGGGGAGTAGTCGAAGTTCTGGTTGCCGGGGTAGCCCACCTGCCATTGGTCCCCGTCCTTGATTTCCTTGAGGAGTTCGGCCAGGCGGGTTTCGATGTGGTTCTGTGAGGTCATGGTTGCTTCGTCCTCGGCGTGCTCGAGCGAACAATGTCCTGGCTGGGGTCCGGCGTTGGGTATGTTGGCAATTCTACCCTTTGGGCCTCCCTTAAGCGGGGAGGCCCAGTGCGTTTCTCCGGACTGGGGTCTTCGCCGTCAATTAGGCTGATGCACCTTGGTTCAGCCACATGTTCGAGAGTCGACGGCAAGTCCTCAAAGTCCCATGGCAAAAAGACGACCGCCCGGTTGGTCGGGCCGGCCGGCGTCGCCGTTGGGCAGCGACTGTTCGATTATGCCAGCGGTGGATGCTTCCGCGCTACGGCCAGATGCCAACTGCGCTCCCGGACCACCGTCCCTGCCGCATGATCGCCGAGTCTGCAACGCCGACTCGGGCTCGGACGCACCCGGCCGCCATGGCTGTAAACAGGGCTGTTTCCAGCCATGCGCAGGGTGCGCAGAGCGGCTCCAGCGGCGCTCGCCAACCGCCGGTTTGTTGTGCGATCAGGCGTAAAACTAATTGACCATTATCGAGCATCGCTCGAGGTCCGATGCTGTGCGTGGTGTCCTTTGCCCTTGCCACTACACGATGGCAGGCCAAGCCGCGGACGCCTTGGCAGTCTACCGGTATCTGACAAGGGGTCCTACGCTGAAGCTACTCTAGAAATCTGGCCGGAAAGTGGTTTGAGTCGCCGAGCATTTATAATTGGGGTCAACAAGCGTAGCGAGGGTTGAGAATGCTGGGAGAGCGTTCGGACCAGAGGGGTCTTTGGGAAGCGGACCGGTTGTACCTGGACCACGTGGGGAAGGACACCTTCTATGGTCTGCTGGCTTCCCTGCGGGGCCGGCTGTTCCAGGACTCCGATTTCGCGGTGTTCTACTGCGCTGACAACGGCCGGGACAGCGTGCCGCCCAGCCTGCTGGCCACGGCGCTGCTGTTGCAGACCCACGACAAGGTCAGCGACGCCGAGGCCAAGGCCCGGGCCGACTTCGACATCCGCTGGAAGGTGGCTCTGGGGATTGAGGTGGAGGACAGGCCCTTCGCCAAGAGCACGCTCCAGGTGTTCCGGGCCCAGCTGATCCTGCACGACAGGGTGCGGGAGGTATTCGAGTCCAGCCTGCGCCTCGCCCGGGAGTCGGGCTACCTGAAGAGGCGCAGCATGAAGGTGGCTCTGGACACGACCAACATCCTGGGCCGGGGCGCGGTGAGGGACACCTACAATCTGCTGGCCGACGGTATCGTCAAGCTGCTGCGGGCGCTGGCGCAGGTTGAGGGAATCAGCGTCGGGAAATGGGCCAAGGCCCGGGGATACGGGCGGTACCTCGCCTCCAGCATCAAGGGAGAGGCGACCATCGACTGGTCGGACAAGCGGGCGCGGACGGCACTGCTGGCGGGGATTGTGGGAGACGCGGACCGGCTCTTGGAATTATCGCGGCTGGCCCAGGGGGAGTTGCCCGAGGACGGTGCTGAGCGTCAGCAGATAGTGGCGGCGGCGGAACTGCTGGGGCAGTTGCTGCTCCAGGACATTGAGCGCAAGGGTGGCGACGGCGACGGCGATGACGGCGTGAGCCTCAAGGACGGGGTGAGCAAGGACCGGATGATGTCGGTGCACGACCCTGAGATGCGCCACGGGCACAAGAGCAGCAGGAGACGCTTCGACGGACACAAGGCGGCGATTGTGGTTGACACCGACACCCAGCTGATCACCGCCGTGGAGGTACTGCCGGGCAACGCTCCGGACAACCTGGGGGCGCTGGAACTGGTAGAACAGAGCGAGGCCAACACCGGTGTGCCGGTGCAGGAGGCCATGGGCGACGCCGCCTATGGAGACGGAGCTACCAGGCAGACCTTCGCCGACGCGGGCCGCACCCTGATTGCCCGGGTGCCGGGACGGCCCGACCGGCAGCGCTTTCCCAAGAATGACTTTGTCATCGACCTGGTGGCGGGCAGTTGCACCTGTCCGGCAGGGCAGGTCACCCACACCATAGTGCCAGCGGGACGGCGTACGGATGCCGCGGGTCGGATACACCACTTGCGGGCCTTCCAGTTCGACGGGTCCGAATGTATGACATGTCCCCTGCGGTCTCAGTGCATCTCGGCCAAGGGCAGGAAGGGACGGCGGGTGCTGATCCATCCCCAGGAGGCTCTCCTGCAACAGGCCCGTGCGTTGCAACAGAGCGCCGGGTATGACGAATATCGAGCGCGACGCGTGGTGGTCGAGCACAGATTGGCCCGACTGGTCCAGTTGGGCATTCGCCAGTCCCGCTACTTCGGACGCGCCAAGACGCGATTCCAGCTGTACCTGGCGGCTACAGTGGCCAACCTGACCCTGGTGGCGGGCAAAATCGAGCTGTCGGACAGTGTCGGCGGTGGGCTTCCGCGCCACCGCGCCGTCCTCAGTGCCGTCCCCAGTGATGTCCAGGCTGTTTCCCACGGTGTGGTCGCCCATGCTACGGCCATTTTCGGCGCTGTCCGGCTCGGACTGCTGTGGTCCCAGATTCTGTTCGCCCCGGCTTTACTGCCGAAATCTCTCTCCCCATCCAGGGCTTTTCGGCCCGGCTTCTAGGCGCGGGCGAACCGGTCTACTCAAGACGCGGTATGCTTCGCCATACCGAATCATCTTTTAGGAGGCTACGCCATCGGGAGTTCAGGAGAGGGATAGACGGAAATGCCGATAATGCTGACAGGATGCGCTGGCTTCATTGGAGCCCGGGTGGCTTCCCTGTTGCTGGATGGGGGGCACGAGGTTGCGGGAGTTGATGCCCTGTCCCGCTCCTCCGCTTCACGGCTGCAAGAGTGGCGGCTGGCGAACCTCGCCGACAGGTCCGGGTTCACTTTCCATGGGGTGGACATCTGCGACATTGAGACATTGAAGGGAGTGTTCACTGGCCGAGGCGAATCCGGTCAGATTTCTGCGGTACTGAACCTCGCTGCTCTGGCGGGAGTTCGGGGTAGCGTTGAGGATCCCAGGCCGTACTACGAGGTTAACGTTCTCGGCACACTCAACCTGCTGGAACTCTGCCGGGAATTTGGTGTCGACAGGTTCATACTTGCATCCACGTCCAGCGTTTACGGGGCCGAGATTGACGGACCTGTCAGCGAATCCGCAGATTCCAGCCGGCCGCTGTCGCCCTACGCCGCATCCAAGAAGGCCGCAGAGGCGTTGCTGTTTTCGTATCACCGCCTCCACGGCATCGATGGCGTCGTGCTACGCTACTTCACCGTCTATGGCCCGGCAGGGCGTCCTGACATGAGCGTTTTCAAGTTTATACGGGCGATGGCGGAGGGCGAGCCCATCACGGTGTACGGCGACGGGACACAGCAGCGGGATTTCACCTACGTGGGCGACATTGCCGACGGAACGGTGGCGGCGTTAGAGGTAACTGGTTACGAGACCATTAATCTCGGGTATGGCAGTCCGGTAGTGCTGAATGACGTCATTAGCCTGATAGAGGATGCAGTGGGCAAAGAGGCGAGGATCGTGCATGAGGAACGCCATCCCGCCGACCCCATGATGACCTGGGCGGACGTAAGCCGCGCCGGTAAACTGCTTGGGTGGAAGCCAACGGTCGGAATTGAGGAGGGCATTCGCCGCACGGTCGAATGGTACGTGGAGAACAGAGAATGGGCCAGATTACTGACCTGAGCCAGCATTCTGCGCCTACCTCGAGATTCAGCCTCTCGGCTTGAACCGACCAAGAGCCGGAGCCGTAACCTCCTTTCGAACGAAAGCGGGGAATCGCTGAACAAAGTTCGACTGGCGTAACTTGCCGTAGAGGCCGACAACCTCCGGCCAGATGAGGGCCCCGGTTACCAGGCCGGCCACAGCCAACCAGAAGAAAGTCAGCCACCAGGTCTCGGTTGTCCACCAGGTGTACAGCGGGAACAGCCCGCTCAGGCCCTGGAACGCAGGGAACGTCATGTCGAACGGGTCAACGGCGATGGTGATTTCCTGTGCCCTCCCGGCCTGGGCCAGGCCCGTCGTGGTTGCCAGGGTCAACGCCCCCAGTGCTCCGACGGAGATCCTGCCCCACAAAGGCGACCGGGACAGCACCAGAACGATCGGCACGACGAAGAGCGGCAGCACCGTCAACAGTGTGCGGCCTGGAAACCACCATCCCATCATGGTGACAGCGATGAAGGTGGCGATAAGGATCTGCGTGACGATCAAACCCAATATCAGGCGGGAGGCGGGCTTGGCCATGGCCAGCAGCGCCAGGCCCGGGACTGCCGCCAGCAATAATGGAGCCCAGTGGCCGATGCCGAAGCGCCGGTCCAGGAACAGCCCCCAGAGGCGGTAGTACCGCTCTCCCCACTCGATGTGGCCGCCGAGGATTTCGGCGCTGTTCCATCCGGCGTAGACCACATTGACGCTATAGGGAGTAAGGCTACCGAAGAGGTTCAGGTGGAACCAGGTGTAGAACCCAGCCGAAGCTGCGCCCGCCGTGAATAGAGCGATCCGCCCATCCCGTCCGGCCTTGAACAGGAAATATCCGGCTACCAGCAGCGCCAGCGGTGTGTACTTGATTCCCAACCAGCACATGGCCGTCAGGAGGGCCGCCAGCAATAGTCCGTCCGCCAGACCCGGAGTCCGCTGGCGGGTCACCACCAGTAGCGAGAGAACCAGCGCGAGCGCCCCAGGGAACTCGGGATAAATCTCGGTGGAGTAAATGAACGCGGTAGCGCTCAGTCCCACTCCGAGGGTTGCGAACCAGCACAGAAGGCGACGGCCGGTCAGGCGGTCAGCCAGCACGAAGGCCAAGGCCATGGTGGCGGCCCCCAGGACCATGAGTTGGATCTGCGCGCCTGCCAGACCTGCAAGGCCGAAACCTGGAATCACCAGGAAGGACAATCCCGGATTGTGCGGACTGAGCAGGTCGCCGTCAGGCTGCGGGACCGACTGGCGCCACAGCTCGTCGGGATGATCGAAGAATGACTCGTATGACCTCGCCTCGTACTGGTTGGCCAGGTCAAAGTCACCGTCCGCTAGTAAGCTCTGAGTGGTCAGCAGGTAGAACGGTTCGTCTCCAGTGATGGAGGCCCCGCGGGTGGCACGTATATCGACGGAGAATGAATAGATCACGCACAACAAGAGGAAAAGAGCCGCCGCAGAAAGCAGCAGCTCCTTCCCCTCGACCCAACTCCGTGCAGTTTGATGGACGGAAGACCGGGTCACGGCAGAACGCCAACCTCGCGGAGAAGATCGATGGTGCCCTGCAGGTCGCTCAAGCTGCCCAGGTCAACATCGGGCGGGTCCAGGGAGGCAATGGGCGGAAGGTCGCCCTCCGGTTCAACTCCGGCGGAGACAGGATATTCTTTGACTTCCGAGGTGAAGTACATCTGCGCCGGTTCCGACAGAAGGAATTCGATGAACTCCTCGGCCGTTTCCCTGTTCTCCGATGCTTCCAGGATCCCGGCACCTGCAACCAGCACCAGCGCCCCCGGGTCGCCGTTTCCGATGAAGTGGTTCCGGGCTTTGAATTCCGGGCCGTGTTCCTCCAGGAACCGTTCGAGGTAGTAGTGATTGACGAAACCGACGTCCACTTCGCCGTTGGCGGCTGCCTGCACTATGGAAACGTTGTTGGGATATTCCTGGGCGTCGTTGTCCTTCATGCCTTCCAGCCATTCCCTTGCGCCGTCCTCGCCTATCTGCAGCCGGAGAGCGGTCACAAAGGACTGGAAGGAGCCGTTCCTGGGAGCCCACCCCACCAAGCCTTTCCACTCCTCATCTGTGAAGTCCAGGATGGAGACCGGGAGGTCTGTGTCCGGATCGATGGACTCCGTGTTGTAGATGATGGTCCTGGCGCGGCCCGAGGTGCCGATCCACTGCCCGTTGGGGTCCCTGAGTCTCACGTCCACCTTCTCGAGGGTCTCCTGCGGCAGATCGGCTAGCATGCCTTCTGCCGCCAGACTGCCCAGGGATCCTGGATCCTGCAGGAACACCACGTCGGCGGGGGTGTTGTCCCCCTCCTCCAACAGCGTGGCGGCGGTCGAAGCGCTGCCGGCGTACTTGACGCGGATGTCGATTCCGGTCGACTCACCGAACGCCTCCAGCAGAGGGTGCACAAGGGATTGCGAGCGGCCTGAGTAAACGGTGAGGGAGCGGTCCTCTTCCTCAGCCGGTGCTGCTTTGGTGGGAGACGGTACCTCGGTCGGAGGCGCTGACGTGGGCGAGTCGCTGGCGGCTGATGCCGTCGGCGTGGCAGGCGAAGTCGCCGCCAGAGGAGGCGGATTGCTCGCCCCCTCCGCAGCCGGCCAGCGCCAACGGCAGTGCCAGGGATATTGCTGCCAGTGCCAGCAAGGTGCGCAGAAAATTTCGGTGAAAGACGGTTGCCATTGTTGTTCCCCTAGCTAAACTAAAGCCAAGGTGGGATGTACATTTAAGTGGCGATGATGATCAGCCGGGTTGCGCGGGTTAATTCCTCTCATACGTATCTGGAGAATGACTCGTCCTCGTCGCTTGTCTCCCACCGTCTGCGCATTTCACCTTGGCTTCGGTTTAGGTGCATTGTCCGGTTCCTAGTAGCCGGTGACGAGGTCATCCTGTGTCAACAGGAGCGCCGACGCAACCCCGTTCAGGGCTGTAAGGGCCGCATCACGAGACTCAGCCGTAATCCCGCTCGCATCGGCCTCGAGGAAGGCCATGATTGTCCTGTCAGCAGACGAGTCAGCCTGTGCAACCTCGGGCTGGATGGACTGGTAGAACGCCAGGGCTTCGACCTGGTGGGTCCCGTGGTCCTTGCCGTCCGCCACGTCCTCCTGGGTGATGCCGATGTACCTGACGGTTGCAAGGTAGAAGATGGCGTTGAGGCGGGAGTAGACTTCCTGGGTCGCCGTCTCAAGGGCATCCGCGTCCATGTCGTCCGCCGCCTGCCGGGCCCGATCCATGGCCTGGCGCAGCGGGATGTTCACGGTGCCTTCCCGTCCGAAGTTGCCCTCGCGGGACTTGGCCAGCGCGGCCAGCGAATTTGGGTATTCCCCGTCGACTTCCACGCCCACATAGATGGCCCAGGCCTCATCGATCAGGCGGGAACTGCTGTTTTCCTGGCCCACCATCATGTAGAACTTGACCCAGTGGAAGAGGATTCTGAGCACGCCCTTGTTGATGGCCTGACGCCGCTGGGCATCGGTGTATTCCTCCGCCGCGCCGCGCCCGCCGATGGCGCCGCTCACCGGGCTGTCCAGGAAGTTGCTGGACCCGTAGAATTCCGTGGCAACCGGGAAGTCCGTGGCCCGGCGTGGGCTGCGGGCGAAGCTGCGCAGGGTCCGGCTCTGGTTGCCGATGCGGGTGTGCGTACCCGCCTCATACAGCAGCAGGATGTCCGCAGCGGGCAGGTCCTTGCCCTCGTTGATCACGTTGGTGAGCTTGGCTATCTCCTGGTAGTCCGAGGCAATCTTCTGGTAGATCTCCCGGTTTGTGGTGGGCGTGTAGTAGCCATCGGATGCTGTCGGCCCCTCCGTCTCGGCCTCCTGGCCCACCGGAATGAAAAAGCTGGAGGAGAGATCCAGGTCGCCGGTGTCAGGAGACGGAACGCCGCTGGAGCCGTCGCCGGTATCGTCCGTGTAGCTCGTAACCAGGTCACTCTGGGCCAGCAAGAGGTCCGACGCGACCCCATTGAGGGCAGCCAAGGCCGCGTCGCGCGAGGCAACGGTTATCGCGCTCGGTTCGCCCGTGAGGTAGGCGACGATGGTCTCGTCCGCGGACGCATCGGCCTTGGCGACGTCGGGCTGAACCGACTGGTAGAACGCGAGGGCTTCGACCTGGTGGATCCCCAGGGCGTCGCGGTCGCCGGACTGAGCGTCATCGTACATCCTATCAATGTACCTGACGGTGCTGAGGTAGAAGATGGCGTTGAAGCGGGAGAAGACTTCCTGGGTCGCGGTCTCGAGAGCGTCCGCGTCCATGTCGTCAGCGGCCTGCCGAGCCCGGTCCATGGCCTGGCGCAGCGGAATGTCGATGGTCCCATCCCGTCCGAAGTTGCCTTCGCGAGCCTGGGCGACTGCGGCCACAGAGTTGGGGTAGGAGCCGTTAACTTCCTCGCCGACGTAGATGGCCCAGGCCTCGTCGATCAGGCGGGAACTGGACCGGTCCTGGCCGATGAGCATGTAGAACTTGGCCCAGTGGTAGAGGACCCTGAGCGTACCCTTCTGAATGGCCTGGCGCTTCTGGGCGTCGGAATAATTCTCCGCCTCTCTGCGACCCCGAATGGCATTTGATATCGGAGAATCCAAGAAGGACGCAGACTCATAGAACTCGGCAGAGTCGGGGAAGTAGGTAGAGGGAGCGGTGCCCGTGGCAAAGCTCCGAAGCGTACGGCTGCCGTTGCCCATACGGGTATGCGAGCCGGCCTCGTACAGTAGCCAGATCTCCGCTGCGGGCAACGGCTTGCCATCGTTGACCAGGTTGGTCTGTTTGACGATCTCCTGGTAGTCGGTGGAGATTTTCTGGTAAATCTCCCGGTTGGTGGTGGCGGTGTAGTAACCGTCGGACACAGTTGGGCCTTCGGTCTCGGCGGTGAGACCGGTGGGAATCGTCAGGCCTCTGGCACCGTCCGATCCCGTCATCATTGCGGTAGCGGTGCCAGTGCCGGAGGCCGACCCAGTGCCCGTTCCTGAAACAGACGCAGAGGCGGACCC
This sequence comes from Dehalococcoidia bacterium, assembly GCA_965262865.1. Lineage (GTDB taxonomy): Bacteria > Chloroflexota > Dehalococcoidia > Lucifugimonadales > UBA3495 > VXOI01. The sequence goes on along the minus strand of OZ253565.1, from coordinate 186,782 downwards.
TGTTCCAGTTCCAACTCCAGATACCGACCCCGTACCGGTCCCTGTACCAGAGGCAGAAGCCGTTTCGGAATCGGCCCCAATCACTGTGATGCTGGGGCGGTCCTCACCCTGGCGGGCCCCTTCGGCAGCCGCCTGGGCTGCTTCAGCCGCAGTTTGCGCAGCCTCGGCCGCAACCCGGGCTTGCTCTGCCGCCTCATTCGCAGCCCGCGCAGCCTCGGCCGCCGCTTCCGATCCGGCATCGGATCCGCTCGCCACCGGTGGGGAGGTTGGTTCAGCAGGCACGGCCGTAGGTTCGTTGTCTCCACAAGCAACCGCTAAAGCGAGCGACAGAAGGAGCACGGGCAGAAACGCCCATAACAACATCTGACGCCATGGTACTGGTGGATTGAAAGGGTTAAGCACTTCGTAGTCCTCCTAATTCAGCTGCCTCGTTCCTAGCTCAGCATCTCCCGAAGCATTGCCGTAGGCACCTGCCAGAGATACTTGATGCCAATAAACGACTTCCCCTTGGTTCGGAAGCGGTATGAAATCGGCACTTCCTTCAACCGCATTCCCTTCTTGAGAAGGTCGAGGGTCAAGACCTGGGCGTAGTTGTAGTCGTGGATGATCTCGGCGCACTCCAGGGCGCGGCGAGAGAATGCGCGAAAGCCGGTCTGCCCGTCGGTGATGCGGCGTCCGGTCGCCAGGCACAGCAGACCTGTGAAGGCGATATTGGCGAGCAGCCGAATGAAGGGCTGACGCTCACGAGTTCCCAGGTAGCGGGAGCCGAGAACGTAGTCCGCCTCTCCGTCCTCTATCGGTTTCAGCAGATCGGGAATCTGCTCCGGCGGATACTCCCCGTCGGCGTCTACGTAAACCGCCGCCCGGGCGTCCAGTCGCTTTGCGGCATCCAGGCCGGTTCGGAGCGCGGCGCCCAGGCCCAGGTTGCGTGTGTGGCTCACGACCTCATCGGCGCCGTGTTGCCGGGCGACTTCAGCACTGCCGTCGGCTGAACCGTCGTCGACCACGATGATGTGCAGGTTGGGCAGCTGGCCCCTAGGAATTCGCGAAAGCGTGGAAGGCAGGTTTTCCGCCTCGTTGTACGCCGGAATGATGACGGCCAGCGGCTTGTCCTCTTCGGGTTTGTCCTCGACAGCCAGGACCTGGCCCATTGATTGCGCCGGAGGTTGGACACCGAGGAAGTAAGCGATGGTGGGGGCCACATCCATGACTGACCTGGGTTCGTCGAACTCACCGGCCAGGTCCACGCCAGCGCCGCACATGAAGCAGGGAACGAAGGTCTCCTCTGGGCTCATGTGGCCGTGGCCGCCAATGCCAATGCCCTGGCCGTGGTCCGATGTGATTAATATCGTGGCGTCATCGAGGTATCCGCGCTTTTCGCACCAGCCGAGGAACTCCTCGATCTTGCGGTCGGTGGCCTCGATCTTGGCCAGGTATTCTGAGTTGTAACTGCCACGAGCGTGGCCGGTTTGGTCGACGCTGAGCAGTTGCAGCCCCAGCAGATCGGGCTCGTCGCGTTCCATTACGGCCTTGGCCCTAGCGACCAGCGCGTCGTCTATCTCATCGTTGTGGGTGACAGCGGTTACCGTCTCCACGTCGTTGCCGAAGGCGTCCACGAGATGGGCGATGCCCACCAGCTTTCCGGTCATCCCTGATGCCCGCAGCGAGTCGAAGATGGACTCGCACTTCACGCCGAGGCTGGGGACGAAATTGCTCCGCATCCCGTGGGCCTTTGGCGGTGCGCCGGTGAACATGGAGCTGAAACCGGTGACGGTGCGGGCCGGGTACACCGTCGAGGTGTTGACGTAGTCCACGCCCTCTCGCCGCATCCGGTCGATGAACGGGGTGTCGGCCTCCAGCAGCCGGTCGGCACGGCAGCCGTCGATCACTATGGCGATGAAACGCTTGCAACGGCGCTGACCCTCCTCCGCCACCAGGCGGGTGGGCGTCAGTGAAGGGGCCGGAGGCCAGGTGAAGAACCACTGGTGGACCAGCAGAGCAACTGCGCCCAGGCCCAGCACAAACCCCTCCACCGCTACAACCGTGTCCAGGACCGGGCGCTCGACCATCAGCAGAAAGGCCAAGACCAGCAGAAGCGTTTTGGGTATCTGTTCCAGGAAATTGCCGCTGGTCGGGTCGGGGTTCTCCAGCACCAGTCGCCAGAACCGGGTGAAGTTGGTCCACGGCGTCCCGATGCGCAGGTGGTAGTAGACCGTTCCCCACAGGAAGATGGTGAAGGTCAGGTACAGCCCGAGTACCAGCGCCAGCGCCGTGAGGTCAACGAACCGGAAGGTCCCCAAGAACAAGGCCAGCGCCAGCCACAAGACGACCCTTAGTCTCAGTGGGAAATCGAAACGGTAGAAGAGCAGGAACAACGGCAGCAAAGCAGCGATGGCAATTCCCGCCTTCGGGCAGTAACCGGCGTCAGTCAAATGGGGAATGCTCAGCAAAGTCAGGATCCCGACTACGAACACGGGAGTGAATGGCTTGCCCTCGTTCAACACGTTCCAGAGCCGGGCGGCCACCACCTCGAATCGAGAGGCGCCCCTGGAGCCGTCTGCACACCCGCGGATGCTCCCCAGGGGATTGAGTTCCGGGAGTTTCCTCAAGGCAGTCAGGGTGAATGCCAAGGAGACGGTATAGGAATACGCGAATTTCAGGCCGTGGGTGGCAACAGCCAAGGCCAGTCCCTGCTCCCACGGCACACCGTGGGCATAGAGGGCCCCGGTCATAACGGCCTCATAAACCCCAATGCCTCCGGGAGTAAGGTGAAACACCTGGAACAGGATGGTGAAGGCGGTAACCGCGACTGCCGCAGCGATTGAGAGCTCAACCCCAAGGGCCTTCGCCGCAACCAGGACCACGGCGGCCTCCAGGGCCCAGCCAGGCAGCGTCCACAGTGCGGCGTGGGCAACCTGGCGGGCAGACACCTGCCGGAGCTGGTCCCGGAGTATGTCAAGCCTGGTGCGCAGGGGGGCCGGAAGCCAGTCGAACCACCGCGACTGGCGGAGGATGATCAGCGCCGCCCCGCATCCCAGTATCACTCCAGCCGGTAGCGCCAGTCCCTCCAGCCAAAGCTGAGCCCCCGATGTCAGGGACAGGGCTGTCCCAACCACGGCGGCGATTGCCAAGAGAGCGGCGAAGTCCAGGTATCTCGCCACAGCGGTCGTGCCGGCGGCTTGCGCCATCGGCAGTCCGAACCGCGCCGCCAGTAGAGGACGGACGAACTCGCCAAGCTTTACAGGGGCTAGATGGTTTGCCAGCATTCCAGCCTGAATAGACACGAAAAGCTGGAATAAGCCAATGCGGTGAGTCAGCAACACCCGCCATGCAAATGCCCTCAACAGGAAGGCCCCCGTGTAGGCGAGGACGAAGATACCCACCAGCCAGGGGTGACTGCCAAGCTGTCGCAGTGCCAGCTTCAGCTGGGACCAGTCGGCCAGGTAGACGACCAGCAGCATGGTCAGCCCAACTATCGCCATTGACAGGACAACCCTGAAAGCTGAAATCGAAGGTCTCAAGCGAGGTGCATAAGGCTCAGAAGACCAACTGCTCTGTCGAGACACTATGTGTTCTTGTATTGGCATATCAATTACGAACTCGTGCTTGCACTTTCCATTTAACGTGTGTACTATCTTCCAAAATCATCGTGCAGACATATAACACAGCCAAATAGCGACTGTCAACAAATACTCATAACACACTGTTGAATACTTTCAGCAACTTCACATTCTGACGTAGTGCGTACTGCCTGTCTGGATTTGACTACAAACCAAAAGGCGGGAATGGCCTATACCAGGTAAGGAGAATCCTTTGAAGATAACGGTCATCGGGCTCGGGCACCTGGGTACGGTGGCGGCAGGAGAACTGGCTGCCGAGGGCCATGACGTCACGGGATTGGATGTAGATGAAAGGAGAGTTCAGGCACTGCAGGAAGGCCGGCTCCCCTTCTACGAACCCGGCCTTCAGAAGTGCCTGTCCGAAGCCGTGGCCACCGGCAATCTGCGATTCCTTCGAAGCGAAGACTTTGACGGCTGCATGGGCGACATTGCCCTAATAGCCGCAGGCACGCCCACAACCACCAGCGGCGAAGCGGATTTGAGCCAGGTTCGTGCCGCCCTTGCGTGGGTCAGGAACCAGGAACCCAGGGATCTGGTCCTGTTGATGAAGAGCACAGTCCCACCGGGCAGTGGCCTGGGGTTTCTGCGAAGCGACCTGAAGGGGCTTGCCGTCGACTACATCGCCAATCCCGAGTTCCTACGGGAGGGTCGGGCGCTGCAGGACTGGAAATTTCCCGACCGCATCGTCCTGGGTGCCGATTCCTGCTCGGGAAAGGCAGTCAGTACCGTCAGGAAGATGTACTCGGGAATCGAAGCTCCGTTCCTGGTAACCGACATCACCAGCGCGGAGATGATCAAGTACGCCGCCAACGCCTTCCTGGCCACCCGGATTTCCTTTATGAACGAAATGGCCGCCATCTACGACGCCGTTGGAGCCTCCGTTGACGCCGTCAGCGAAGGCCTGGCCCTTGACGGAAGAACGGGCGACCGGATCCATGCTGGCGTCGGCTATGGAGGGTCATGCCTTCCAAAGGACATACGCGCGCTCAAGCACATGGCACATTCCGCTGGGAGCGAAGCGGGCCTGCTGCGGGCAGTTGCGACGGTCAACAACCGCCAACGCCAGCTCCCACTGAAGAAGCTTGACGCCAGGTTCGGCGGACGTTTGGAAGGGCTGCAAGTCGGGGTATTGGGGCTCGCATTCAAGCCCGGAACCGACGACGTCAGGGAAGCAGCTTCTTTGGAATTGATCCGCAACCTCGTAGAAAGGGGAGCGAAGGTCAGGGCGTTCGACCCGCAGGTCAGGGCTCCTGATCGCGAGTTACTGCCGCCGGGCATCGAATTTGTGGATGAGGCGGAAGAGACGGCGGCATGCGCCCAGGCCCTGATACTTCTCACCGAATGGGAGGAGATTGTGCAAGCAGACTGGGCTGCGATGGCGGGGAAGATGATTCCACCGATGTTCCTTTTCGATGGCAGGAACGCTCTAGACCCGTCCCTCATGACCCAACTCGGCTATGACTATTCGGGAGTTGGTCGAGGCAATGTTCCCAGCTCGGCCATATCCGAACCTGACCAGCCTGATGGGTCGATGCTCACAGCGAATCGGATAGGAACCAAGCGGTCAAATCGCCGCCTGAAAACACTTCAGAGCGAGCGGAGCTATGCATAGCGCCTTACATCCGTCGTCAGGAATAGCCGACCATGGTCCTGACCGCTCCGCGCGCATGGGCGGGGGCCTTCTGCTCCTCACCGCGCGGCTACGGCTGTGATGGTTTTCACCCGTGTAACGGCCGACGCAGACCAGGACACCCTGCTGGAATCCCTGCGCGCAGTGGAAGAAAACCGCGCCCTCTACGGCATCTCCGGAGTGGCGCGACTTCTATCGGGCATGGCGTTGTTCGCTGCCGCCTGGCTGTTGTTGCGGACTTGGATCATCCGGGACCGTTGGGCTTCCCCGGTCGTGCCGTACCTGTTTGCGCTGTCCGGTGTTTGCACTGTTCTATCTGGAGCATGCGCTATTGTCATTGCGGTTTATCCCGCCCCGGAGATCAGTGTTGTCAACGGAGTCGCGAGTGGCGAAGTTGCGGAACCAGTTGAGGTTCTGGGGGGACTGCGCTGGATCACAGGCAAGATCGCGTTCGCCTCCGCTGGACTGGCAGTAATCGTCGCTGCCCGCTACCAGTGGCAGGTGGGCGGCACCCTCAGGTGGATCGCTCCCGGCTCCCTCATCATCGGGGTAGCCATGCAGTTCATCTGGGTGGATTCCGCCACAATCCTGCACCCCATCATCGGCACGGCATTCTTCTTCTGGGCGCTGGCGGTTGGAACTATGCTGGCCACCGGCAGAGTCGAGCGGCACTTCGTTGCCCGATTCGGCCAAGGGGACTTTTGAACCTGGGCACTGCGCCCATGAGGCAGAAAACGGAAGACAAGGGGTGTATCCGTGGCTACTCTGAAGAAAGGCGCCCACAGAAAAGCCTCCGCGCGGATGCGCCGACTCAGAGAGGTCAGGAGAAGAAAAAGAGAGGAATCCAAGACTCGGGTGACGAGGGAGCAGGTGGCCATCCTGCTCAGGACTTTGTCAGGGCACGAAATTGTACAGAAATAGGCGCCAGTCAGCAGGGGTCGGGACTCCATGGGCGATTCTACACAGGAGGTGCTTCCCTCACTGATTTGACCCCTTGTAGCCTCCGGAGAGAATTCCCAAGCGGACAAGAGGCCGCATTGGGCATTACGAAAGTCCAATTGAAGCAGCTTGGGCGACTGGGAATCGAGATTTCAATTAAAGGGAATTGACAATGACGCCAGTATTTCCATACCTGATCATACGGAGTGAAGACGGGTGGCGAGGTGAATTGCTGCTGCGGCTGCGCAACGGAAAATCGGCCTACGTGGTCCATTTGTCTCTGGAGCAGGCCAGAATTCTGGCGGTGGAAATGAGGGGCCTGGCCTCGGACCATTGCCCGCTGCACCACTTGGCTGTACGCGTGGCCGAGGGTCTGCATGCCAAGATCAGCCACGTAGTGATCAAGCGGTTTGGGGAAGGCGACGACGTTGTCGGAATTCTGCGGCTGGTTACGACAGCCGGCCTCAACAGCATTCAGGTGGATGCGGCGGCCGGACTGGCCACGGCAATCCACATGGGCATACCGATCTTCATGGACGGGGAGTTCTCTCCTGCGGAGCCGGAGCGGGATGGCCATACTCACGATGCCCATGGCGTGGGACCCGACCCTGGACTGGACGTGGATATGCCGAACGAACGAGAGTCCGAAAATGAACCCGGCGACGCCACACCCATACCCCAAGCATTTCAAGAGTTTATCGATGGCCTGAGAATGCCGGACGGCGGCGATACATCGTACGGGTTGCCCTCACCGGATGAAGAGCCGTAATTGCCTGCGTAAAGGAGACGAAAATAATGACCGCCAACCCAATCAAGCCATTGAGCGTGTATCACGCCATTTATGCGAGGCGGAGTGCCTGGAAATTCGCGGACCGGCCGGTGGACCTGATGGCCATCGAACGGATGCTGGACGCCGCCATCTGGGTACCGAACCACCGCCTGACCGAGCCCTGGCGTTTCTTCGTCCTGGAGCAGGGCAGTCCGGTGCGAGCGAGGGCGGCGGAACTCGCCGCCGAGTATCAGATGCAGCGCACCGGCGACCAGCGGCGAGCCGATGCCGCCCGGCAAAAAGTGCTGGAGCCCCCGGTGGTCATCTACGTCTATACCGTGCCGGGCCCTGACGATGAGACGACCAAGGAGAATTACGCATCGGCCTGCATCGCCGCATACAACATCTCTCTGGCTGGAACTGCCGAGGAACTGGCGGCCACCTGGGAAACCGGCGGTGCGACCCGCCACCCAGGCCTGAAGGAATTGCTGGGAGCTGACGAATCCTGGGAGATGGCGACTATGCTGCTCATTGGTCACCCCGGCGAGCACCCGGTCTCCCGCCGGTCCCCGGCCTCCAGGGCCGTAACCTGGTTCAATTCCGAGGCCGACTCTCGATAGACCCTAGCGAATCCTTGCCCATTCATGGGCGTCCGAGATTGGGGTGGGTGCAGTATTTGTCAATGGCGGCGACAAAACGTACCACTGGGGCGGCGGTATGGTGGACCTCATTCAAGGTGAAGAGGGGCTGGGTCGGACCACAGAGAGGGAATGTCGGGGAAAATCTGTAGCGGTCCGACAGTGGGCTAAACGTCTTCCGGTTCGCCTGATTGCTGAAAGCTGCGTTCTATCTCCTGCGCTTGAGGTCCGGATAGATGGCGTCGCAGACGACTGGTATTACAACGAGGGATTGCCAAATATGGTGTCTGATCCTTCGTGTTCGGCCAGAAGCGAGAAATCGCGGTACGCTCAAGTCAGCACGGTTCAAGTCCAGATCGGCCGCGAAATTCACCCTGACAGATAAACCGTCGCTGCAATACTAAGGTATCTTTTCCAGGAACCTCTTGGCCCGGCTGTGACTGGGATTCTGGAAGAATTCCTCCGAGGGGTGGTCCTCGACGATCTGGCCCTCATCGAAGAAGACGATGCGGTCGGCGGCCTCCCGGGCGAAGCCTATCTCATGGGTGACGGCCACCACAGTCATCCGGGACTGGGCGAGTTCCCGCACGACTTCCAGGACCTCCCCCATCTCGACGTCCATCGCCGAGGTCGGCTCGTCCAGGAGCATGATCCTGGGCTTCATGGCGAGGGACCGGGCGATGGCGGCCCGCTGCTGCTGACCGGAGGACAGCTGGTGGGGATGCTTCCCGGCCATCTCGGGGATCCCGACCCTGTTGAGGATTTCCATGGCCCGCTCCCGTGCCTCCCGGAAGTCTTCCTTCAGGACCCTCTGGGGGGCAAGGGTGATGTTGTCCATTACGGACATATGGGGGAAGAGGCTGAAGTCCTGGGAGACCATCCCGATGTTCCGGCGCACGGCGTCGATGTTGCAGGTATCGCGGTTGAGGAGCACGCCGTCCACGATGATATCGCCCCGCTGGTGTTCCTCCAGTTGGTTGAGGATACGGAGGAAGGTGGACTTGCCGGACCCGGAGGGGCCGATGATCACCACGGTCTCGCCCTGGCTGATAGTCGTTGTGACGCCCCGTACGGCGTGGTAGCCGCCGTACCACTTGTGGACGTCCCGGCAGATGATGATGTCCTCCGGCCGGGGGTCGCCTGACCAGGCCTGGGACTGGCTCACCGTTTCGGTTGCTGATGCGTTCATTTCTAGCAGCCTGTCCGAGGATGAGTTCTGAGAGACGATGTACGTGGGGTTAGTGTTCCTGTTATTAATACGCTTCCCGGGGTGCGACGGATTGCGTCGCGCGCAGGCTATTCCATCTGGGCCAGATTCGCGGCCAGGTTGTAAGCAAACCAACCGCCGCCGGTCCTGAACGTCTGCGGCTTGGTGGTGAATCCGAACAGCCCTGTGTCTTGGTGGACTGTTTCTTCCTTCTCTACGACCCTGCCCTGAAGGTGCTGGGACGGTAGTGGAGGCCCCTTGCGACCCTCAAGCTCAGGCCGTTTGAAGAGCCACGCCATGTCAAGGGCGACGGTATGTTGGCGGGGACGGAGCTACTGCCTGCCCCGGGGCTTTGCCTTCACCCCTGAGTTTCTGCTACTCCAGGGCGGATCAGCTGCAGGAGTTGGGCCATCTCAGCATCAATCAGGGCCTGCAGTTCCACGAGCTCGGCCGCGGAGGATGGTGTTGAAGGCCTTGTTCATGGTACCTGCGGTATCCGACCTTTCGTTCGTCAACGGCTGGCAGACGGGGTTCGCTCTGTCCCCCGGGTTACGTCCGGCGGTCAGAAGACCGGTTGTGCCAAGCGTAATGGCGGCGTCCGAGGGACCTCTTGAACACCATATGCCTGCTGTCCGAACCGCTCCCGATGACCCGCCGCACGGTCCAGGGTGGCCAGTCAGATTCATAGAACACGCCGTCATCAGAAACAGACAGTAACTCCAGTGCCCTGCACAGAAGTTCGAAGCGGGCCTTGTAGTCTTCATACCGCACCGACTGCCTCCAGTCTTGCAGACCCGGCGGTCATGCGGCTGGGCCGCATGATCTTGCGAGCAAAGTCAGATGAGGCTGACCACTCGGCGCGCATGCCCGAAACCCCTTCCTTGAGCCGCCGGTGTAGTATTGGGGAAATGCCCAGCAAAGTCTCGGTCAAATGCGCCATTCCCGGCTGCCACCGCCGGGTAAAGATGACGCTCGCCGAACGCGAGGAACTGCGGCGGGTGGGACGCGAGAACAACGCTACCGCGGGCGTCGTCTGCCCCACCGACGTGAAGGCCGCCTTCAACTTCGAATTCGACGATATCGACATCGACGTTCCAATGGGCGAATTCCTCGTCGAGGCATCCAAGGACACTCCCCGTTGGCGCGTGATATTGACCCCGCTGCCGGGGGCGGCGGGTGACCCGGACAGCCAATCCACGCCAGGCCGGGGAGACAGGGTTATCTAGTCCATCCACGCCGGCCCGTGGCTCCCGTGAGAATTCAGGAAAGTTCAGAGTGCAATGACCGGCCGGTCTGACCGGTCCTGTAGCCGCATCCGGCGGGAGGGTTTCCTTTGGCTATAATCGTGGCAACCTCCGGAACAGGAGCATTCGATTATGGCCACGCCCCCCGAATCCGTTGAAATCTACTGTCTGAAGTGCCGGGCCAAGACCGGCTCGAGAGATGTTGAACAGGTGACCCTGAAGAACGGACGTCCCGCCCTTCGTGCCGTCTGCACCGTGTGCGGTACAGGGAAATCCCGCATCTGCTCCGCCGGATGAACCTGGGCCGCCTGGCGAGCCTCCGGCTACACCTGTCTCGTGCGGTGTGTCAGGGAGTGCAACCTCTGCTCCGGGAAATGTCCAGGGTGGCATCGCCGGCCCAGGGCTTTCAGCGGCCTACAGGAGGCCGAGTCGCTCGAAGCCACCTTCAGGAAACGCCGTCATCCCTCCTGCCTCCATCCCCGAAAGCCGGATCCCGAGCATCGAGTTGCGCTCCCCAGGACGGTCGTTGCGCACCGCCATGGCCAGCGCCCGTCGGCTTCCGACAACCACGACCAGTTTCCTGCCCCTGGTGATCGCGGTGTACAGCAGGTTGCGCTGCAGCATCGGGTAATGTTGCGTCAGAAGCGGCACCACCACTGCGGGAAACTCGCTTCCCTGGGCCCGGTGTACGGTCATTGCGAAGGAGGGCTGCAGTTCGTCGAGTTCCGAGAAATCGTAGTCCACGCCGGTTTCCTCGAAGCTCACCGCGACCTGGCCAGCGGCGTGGTCCACCCCGGTCACCCAGCCCAGATCGCCGTTGAACACATCCTTGTCGTAGTTGTTGACCGACTGGAGCACACGGTCGCCCACCCGGAAGGTCCGTCCGAAGCGTGTTACCTCGGTCCCCGTCGGGTTGAGGGCCTCCCGAAGCCTGTCGTTGAGTCGATGGACGCCGACGTCCCCCCGGTTCATGGGACACAGCACCTGAACGTCCCTCATGGGGCGCAATCCGAACCGCGCCGGGATCCGTTCCGCGCAGATGCGGACGACGGCATTGGCTGCCGCCTCCGGTTCTGCGGCCTCGACGAAGTAGAAGTCACCCTGGGAGTCGCTGGAACCGAGAGAGGGCAGGCGGCCCTGGTTGACCCGGTGGGCCGCCTCGACGATGCCGCTCCGGTCCCCTTGTCTGAAGATCCGCTCCAGACGGAGGAAGGGTACAACTCCGGACTCAAGAACATCTCCAAGGAACTTGCCGGGCCCAACGGAGGGCAACTGGTTCGCATCTCCCACGAATAGCACCGAGGCGTGGCGAGGCACGGCCTGCAGCAGGTGATGGCACAGTACGATGTCCAGCATTGAGGTCTCGTCGACCACCACGGCATCGGCGCCCAGGGGCCGCTCGGTGTCTCGTCCGTACCGGCCCTCCCCGGGCTTGAACTCCAGCAGACGGTGCAGCGTCTGAGCTTCCCGACCAGCGGCCTCTCCCAGACGCTTGGCCGCCCTCCCGGTGGGAGCCGCCAGGGCCACCCGCTGGCCAAGAGCCTCGAGGATCGATATCACGGCCCGCAGTATGGTTGTCTTGCCGGTGCCAGGCCCGCCCGTCAGAACGAAGACCTTTTGCGACACGGCTTCGTGCACCGCCTGCCTCTGCTCCCCGGTCAGCTCCACTCCCATCCGGCGGCTGGCCCACTCCACGGCGGCCGGAGCGTCGAACTCGCGCCGCTGCCCGGGGCTGGTCACCAGGACCCTGATGGAATCGGCCACGGCTCGCTCGGCAAGATAGAAGCCCCGAAGGAAGACGGCTTCTCCATCCAGCACGATCCGTCCCGCCTTCCGCAAGCTTCCCACCGCCGCCATCAGCAGCTCCTCGGGGAGGTCGAAACGGCTTTGACACAGGTCGACCAGCTCAGCATTGGGAGTGAAGACGTGGCCCTCGCCGGCCTGCTCCAGCAGCAGGTGCTCCAGGGCGGCCTGGGCCCGGTGGGGCGAATGCTCGTCTATACCCATCTGCCGGGCGATCTTGTCGGCGGTGATGAAACCAATCCCCCGCACGTCCTGGGCCAGCCGGTAGGGGTTCTCCTGAACGACCTTCACCGCGTCCTGGCCGTATGTCTTGTAGATGCGGGTGGAGTAGGCGGCGCTGACCCCGTGGCCCTGCAGGAACAGCATCACGCCCCGTATCTCCTGCTGCTCCACCCAAGCCCGCTTGATGCTCTCCAGCCGGCGGGGCCCGACCCCAGGCGCCTCGGCCAGACGCTCCGGCTGCTCATCGATCACTCGCAGGGTGTCGTCGCCGAAGCAGTCCACCAGCCTTCCGGCAAGCACCGGGCCGATGCCCTTCACCAGGCTTGAGGCCAGGTAGCGGCGCACGGCGTTGGCGCTGGCGGGCAACTGGGAGCTGTAGCTGTCAGCGCGGAACTGATAGCCATGGACGGGATGATTTATCCACCTGCCTTGCAGGTGCAGCCGCTCTCCCGGCTGAATTCCCGGCATGGTTCCGGCAACGGTCACCAGGTCGCCTTTGCCCGGGACCACAAGGCGGCAGATGGTGAATCCTGACTCCTCCGAGCTGTAGACCAGCCTTTCGACCTCGCCGCGTAGCTGTTCCAGGTCGTTCATCACGGTATTCATGATACACGCGTGCCTGCCTCCGCTCGAGGACGCTTTCTCCAACCGGTTGTGTCGCAGGCGATTACGCCAAGAGGGTGGGTGCTGGTGCAGATCGACGGCAGCCAGCACCCACGGCTGGAGGACCGAGAACCTTAGCTGACGTTGCTCATCGCCGTCGACGACGCTACCGGCACCGTGGCCAAGATCGTCCTCCGCGCCGGCGAGGACACCCGGGGCTACCTGGTGCTCCTTGTCGGCCAGCGGGGCAGTTCCAGCGCTACCACTCCTCCTTGCTTGCACCGCCGGCTGGAAATTCCCGCCAAGGGCGTCGTCCATGCTGTAGGACAGGCCGTCGGCCGTACCCCACGGCGCGAAGCCGCGCTGATGAAAGGAGGCTGTTACCAGGCAGTATTTACGCGCGCAGGTCGTTTTTCGTCAGTCTCTTCGGCGGCCGCTGATGCCTCTGGTTCCGGGTAGCTTGAAGGTGCGCTAAACGGTAAAAACGGTGTCGTTGGGCTGTACTGGGGTCATCAGTTCATTCCAGCCGGAGCGAGACAGGGAGCTGTCAGTCATCCCGCCGGTGAAGATATGCTCCTCGCGGATCCCGAACTCTTGGAGCACGTGGAGCTGCGTTTCAGGGTTCCGCGTGTCATCGTCAGTCTTGCTGAACCGGGCGTAGCCGTAGGTGACGGGGATCGTGTGCTCAACCTTGTACAAGGCCCCTTATGTGATCCTACGCTTGGAACACAGTGAACCCCTGCGCCAATGTTCTGAGCAAACGGCGTAAAAGCAGTGCTCTGGGCAGTGGCGACGGCACTCGTCAATTTCTGCAGTTCCTATCATTCCTCCTGATGCAACAAACCCGGCCGGTGCAGTCTTTCAGACCCGATAGGCGTCCAGCGAATCGTGGGTGCATTCCCAAAAGCCCTGCATGCCTCGTGCGATTAGGGGCGGTTTGACTGGCGTAGTGTCTGTCAGAACCCACAACCAACGGCCCACTGAAAAATCCCCGTATTTGTCTGAAATAAAGTATACGGATTTCCTCGCAGCAGACGAAGCAGCACGAACCATTGGCTGACCTGTGGCCTGGTGAATGTGATTGCTCTCCTCGACTTGAGCGAAGTCGCTCAGCGTCGCCACGGCCACGATTTTGCCTAGAGGTATTCCGACCTGACTGTCAGGAATAATCACACCGGACGCAGCATCGCGTGTATAGCCTTTGGGTAACGGGTCTATGCCCGTCAGCAACGCTAGGCCATCTTGTGTTGGCTTCCGCTTGGCCGCATGGATGAATATCCTCTCTCCTATGTGCTGCTGACTACGGCGCCAGTTCCGCGTTTCGATGGTCTTGACGCCACAAGCTATCAGGCTGGCCCGTGGCTCATGTAAAGTAAGTCCCTTCATCTGGCGTCCTGCCCAACAAACGGGCGTTTTTGTGCAGATTCCCTGAGGGTTTGGTGGTCAGCCTTGCTGATGTGCTCAGAAACATGGCTGTTCCCTCTCTGCAATTAGTCACCCTAAACTAAAGCCAAGGTGAAATACGCAGTTGCACAGGGTAAATTTGTGAAGGAACTGGGTTAGCTGGTCTCGGGAGTTACGAGGGGTTGGTGATGGGCGTGAGGGAGATAGACCGGTGTCTGGAACAGTGGCGGATGGAAGTCAAGGACTTGCGACAGCGGATGATCCTGGCGCCGACGCCCAGGGAGCGGGAGAGGGGTACGCCGTGCTGCTGCTGGCCCAGGGCTGGACGGCAGCGGCCACGGCGGAGACTCTGGAAAGGGACCCACACACTATTGGCCGATGGGCGTCGGCCTTCGGCGAGGGAGGGCCTGCAGCCCTGATATTCGAGCAGACCGGTGGTTCCCCCCCGCCCTTGACCAAGCGCAGCAGGAGGAATTGAAAGAGGCGGTGCAACAGCCTCCCGCTTCGTCGGGCATCGGTATGGCCAACTGGTATTGGAAGGTGGTGCGGCGGTTTGCCTCGGAGCGCCTCGGCATTGAGTTGAGCCGCAGCAGTTGCCTGAACTGGATGCACCGCTTGGGATTTGCCTTCAAGCGGCCCAAGAAGCGGTTGCTCAAGGCTGATGAGGCCAAGCGGGAGGCTTTCGTGGCGGAGTACGCCGTCCTGAGGGAGGAGGCCCAACGGACTGAAGCCAGGATATTCTTTGCCGACGAGGCCCACTTCCGGGCGGACGCGGAACTGCGGGGCAAGTGGGTGCTGAAGGGCCAGCCTGCTTTGGTGGACTCGACCAGCCCGCGGTATGGGGAGAAGGCCAACTACTATTCGGCGGTGTGCCTGGAGACGGGTGAGGTGGAATGGATGGAACTGGAGGGCAACAGCAACAGCGGGACCTCGGTTGCCTTCCTGAAGCAACTGAGGGAAAAACATCCAGAGCCGATGCGGGTCATCTGGGACAACGCGCCGGCCCATCGTGGCGAGGCGGTGCGGGAATATCTGCGGACGCCCGGACTTGACCTGCGGTTGGTGAACCTGCCGGGGTACAGCCCGGACTTCAACTCCGATGAGGCGGTCTGGGGCTGGGCGAGAGAGGAGGCGACGGGCAATCTCTGCCTGGGCAGCAGGGCGGCGGTGCAGGAAAGGGTCGGCAACTTCCTGGCCGGGCTGGCCAGCCGGAGAGACGAGGTGAGGCGCCGCTGCCGGACGGTACTGCAGTCACGGGCCGAAGCACTGCTGCCGAATTCCCAGCACGATTCCTCGCCTCAGGCAAATGCACATCCCACCTTGGCTTTGGTTTAGTACTACAACGACGCTTTGCAAGAAAGGGGCTTTGAACCCCTATTCATGGCGACCTGCCCACACGCTTGACAGCTTTATTGTCGTACCTTCCTCGAAGCGAATTCAGGTCAAAATCCCACGAATTTGAGAAATCGTCGTTGTAGTACTAGAGCGGCCAATGGTTCGGCCTCCTCCCTATCGCCTAGCGGCCTATGTCGGCCGACCACTCTTCCGGCTTTGTCTCAATGAAGGCTCTGAGCATCCGCCTGGCCTCATCGAGGTCCAGGTCGGCCAGTTCTACTCCATATCTGACCAGGAGCTCGCGATCGTTGTCCTCCGGTAAGTTTCTGGACTCCCCGTACACCACCTTGATGATGCCGAACTGCACGATGGCTCCGGCGCAATTGTGGCGGGGGATGAGCGTGGAGTACATGGTCATCCCGCGGAAGCTGCTCAGCTTCTGGCCGGCGTTCAACAGGCAGTTGATCTCCGCGTGCATGACGCAGGCCCCTTCCTGCAGCGGCCGGTTGCGGCCCCCGTCCCCTGGGCGTTTACCAGGACTGCTCCGATGGGGACGCCTCCCTCCCGGGCACCGGTGCGGGCTTCCTCGAATGCTGTGATCATGTACTCGTCCATGACTGCACCACATATGTCCCGGGTTCAGGCCAAGTTGCGGGCAAATCATCCGTCCACCCTGACGCGAATCCTTGAATGTTTCAGCTGGGCTTTGGTCTAGTCCATTTGTTGCAGCACCTCTCCGGATAATCCCGTGATCTTGTCTATCTTGATGAGGACGGCGACACCCAGGCGTTCAGGATCCCGGTCCAGTTCGGCTTGGACGCAGCGGTCCATGACTTCTTGGCGAATGGGACCGTCTTCGTGGACGGTTGCCTTGCCGTGGAACCGCCACCTCACCCGGTCGGCGGCGTGGGCGTAGTAGACGACGACCTGCGGATTCTCGGCAACGTTGTCCAAGGCCGACCGCTTGGCCCGCTCCCAATAGGCCAGCGTATCTCCATTGAAGGCCATCACGCTTCCCTTGGGGCTTATCTGGGGTTCGCCGTCCTTGGAGGCCGTGCCCACCAGGCAGGAATATCCGTCGGCTAAAGCGCTGTCCAACCGCGATACCATCTCGTCGGTCAAATTGATCATCGTGGTCTATCTCCTTGGGAGCAACGGCAGTTTGTAAGGCCTCGTCCTTACCCCCGGCATAGCGGCCGCAGGGTTCGGGGCAATCGCAGACCGGTCGGTCCCTACCAGTCATTGCATTCCTGCTTGCGCTGAACTCGCATCGAAGATTGCCTTGTTGGCCGTGCTCCACGAGATCTTCATGATCCTGGCCACACGGCTCACCGACGGGTTCTCTGCGAACATTCGCTTGCACTCGTTCACCTGGTCGGGTGTGAGCGCGGGCGGCCGCCCAGGCGGCCGCCCCTCGGCCTTGGCACGCTCTTGGCCCACCTTTATGCGCTCGCTGGTGGAATCAGCCTGGTAGGCACCGTTGGCCATCATCATCCGGCGGAAGTACTTGGCCGCGGCGCTGTCGTCGGTGGTGTCGATCCCCTCCTTGATGGCCACTATGCCGATGTTCCGGCTGGTGAGGTCCGCCTGGATCCTCACGCCCTCGTCGAAGTTGCGGCTGAACCGGTCCAGCCATACCAACACGATGGTGTCGTTCGGCTGGATCCGTGCCATGAGCTCGTCCCATCCGGGCCGCGACATCAGACGGCCGGTCATCACGTCGGAAAAGATGAGTTCCTCGCGGATGCCGTGGTTGGCCAGCTCGCGGAACTGGGTCTCGAGGTTCCGGTCGTCCCGGTCGCTCTTGCTGACCCGCGCGTAGCCATAGGTGACGGGGATCACGTTCGTCATATCAGGCCTTGTGCGAACCATATTCCCTTCAGGCGGCGCCTATCCTCCCTTCGCCAAGCCTTGTTCCAAATCTAATCTGCTTGGTCACTCTATCCTAGACGTCATCACGCTCGACTGAGAACTTGTCAATTTCACCTGCCATGAGGCCCAAGGCTTCAAAGACTTCCCGCTGATTCTCCATGTAAGTTTGAGGTGTCAAATGAACTCCATAGGTATCACTAGCCATTGTTTCCAGCTCCCCGAACCTCGAGGTGCACCTTGCAAATGCTGCTTTCAAGGCGGCTTCAATGTGGTTTGGCACGTTCGAGGCGTTTGTCCAGGTCCCAAAGGTAACGTCCCTGCTGCCAACTCCCGTCCGCTTTTCAGGAGGGGAAATCCACCCTACTGTGACCAACACGTTGCTGTTAGGTAGCTTCTTGCGCAGTGCGTACGAACTTCTCCCAGGGGCTAGTTTGTACCCGGTCTCATCGGCATAGTGCAGCAATTCTCTAATGGCATCTCTGTAAGCTCCCTCGGAGAATTGATCCAAGAATTCGGTCTCGTTTGTAAGCCGGCTACCGCCTCCTCCAGATCCGCGTCGCTTTGTGGGGGGACCTTTAATCAATCGGGCCTCAAAGGCCTGTAGATTTCCATCTCCAAATCGCACCACTTCAACGTCATAGAATCGGGACGTGGAAACCTCATTCAGGTAATCCATTGTTCGGAGAATGGGGTCAGTGAACCTTTGGGCAACCAGCACGTAGTGGAACCGTCCCGTTTTGAGCTGGTCCTGCAAGTTAACCTGAATTGCCTCCAGCGATTCCTCATTTAAATCGCTCCAGCGATGTGTCAGAGCATCCTTCAGGCTGTTGAAACCGGACAGTTCCTGGTCAGCACAGTGGTCGCTCTTGAAATACCGCAAAGGAACCTGACGCTGGAAGGAATCCCAGTCCAGGCCCCACAGGCCAGCGCCATAGTCCAGCAATTGGGCGATTGCGGCCCGGAAATCGGAATTATTTGGACCGGTCTTGAACTCCACCAAGATCAGACTTCCTTCTTGGCTCAGGGCTATTAGGTCCGCTGACCCAGCTGGGAGTACAGTCTCTTTCCCGATAACGAGAAGTGGTCCGGTTAGTCCCAAATCATCCACCGGCATTAAGTCAGGATTGTCCTTGACCAGTTCCTGCAACTGCGATTCGTTGTCCGCAAGCGATTCCACCAAAATCTCCGCATCATCAATTCCAGTCTG
This sequence comes from Dehalococcoidia bacterium, assembly GCA_965262865.1. Taxonomy (GTDB): domain Bacteria; phylum Chloroflexota; class Dehalococcoidia; order Lucifugimonadales; family UBA3495; genus VXOI01. Next base: position 168,289 of record OZ253565.1, on the reverse strand, counting down.
GAGCACAATCCGTCGCGACATAGACCTCTCGCTGGTTTGCGTATCAGGTAACTTCTGATTCAGCCGCTCAACAAACGGCCGTTTTTGAGAGGCCCGGTGCGGCCCTCGTCCGTCAGCTTTGACGAGCCTCTCAACAAATCCCCTCAATAATAGTTTAGTCTCAACAATGCCGTCAAGGGTTTGTTGAGTGGGAGTGGCCGTGAGATTGCACCGACTCCGGTATTGACGCCGCCGTGGACAGCCTGATTGATTAGAGAGGTAGGCCGAATTACGTGAGGTGCTAGTACTACAACGACGGATTTTGTCAGCGCAAGATTCTGGTGTCGAATTTGAACCTAGAGAGGGAGTCTCAGGGATCTCCCTCAGCAGCAATTTGCAGGCTGGTCAGGAAGCGTTGGCCTACGTTCTGGGAAAAGTGTCGTTGTAGTACTAGTGGTCCCAGATGAAGATATCGGCCTTCTTTGCTAGCGCCTGCAGGATCCGGTGGCGGACCTCAGCCTCTCTGCTATTGGTTGTAGGAGTTGATGACTCTTGGCCCCACATAGTCCTGTGGTCGTTCAAGGCCTCGTCGTGGCTCAGCCTATTGGGCCGCGGTCGGTGGCCGGCTGGCAATAAAACTCCTGCAGGATTTGGATTGAATGGGCCAGAGAGTCCTCTCAGGATCTCGATGGACTTGGCCCGCGTGTCGGCCTCCAATGGGTCGGCACTGACGGCGTAAAGGATAATGTTAGGGATGCTCTTGGCAGTATCATTTGGTCGAAGGGCAACTCCGCAGCCGTGTGCCTGAAACCACTTGCAGGATTCTGCAACCCGAGGCTTTTTTGAGGCATTGGAAGGCACGGAACTCCGTTTGCATTAACAGAAGTTATACCCCATAATCGAAACGTCTTCAGGCTTGAAATTGCCGGCCTGCAATGTGCAGGTCATAGGGTCAAACAACGCTTGGTGCGCCGCGCGAGCGGCTGGAGGAGGTCTCTTGGCTGCCTTGCTTGAAGTCAAGGACTTACAGACCCATTTCTTTACGATGGATGGTGTCGTAAAGGCCGTTGACGGTGTTTCCTACGACCTCGAGGAAGGGGAAACGCTTGGGCTGGTCGGGGAAAGTGGATGCGGCAAGAGCGTCAGTGCCCTGTCGCTGATGCGACTCATCCCGGACCCGCCGGGCAAAATCGTGAATGGCGAGGTTTATCTGGACGGCGAGGACATCCTGAAGATAGACATGGACGAAATGCGCAACGTAAGGGGCGCCAAGATGTCCATGGTCTTCCAGGAACCGATGACCTCTCTCAACCCCGTTCTGACAATTGAGCGTCAGTTGACTGAAACGCTCCAGCTGCACAAGGGCATGGGCAAAGCGGAGTCCCGACGCGAGGGGGTCAACCTCCTCGCCCGCGTCGGCATACCCGACCCGGAGCAGAGAATCAAGCAATATCCGCACCAGTTCAGTGGCGGGATGCGCCAGCGCGTAATGATCGCGATGGCTCTTAGCTGCAACCCTCGCCTGATCATCGCCGATGAGCCAACCACCGCCTTGGACGTGACGATTCAGGCCCAGATCTTGGAATTGATGAAGTCGCTTACCAGTGAATTTGGGGTAGCCCTCATCGTTATTACACACAACCTGGGCGTCGTTGCCCGATACGCCGACCGTGTCAACATCATGTACGCCGGTCGGATCATCGAAAGGGGCACCGCTCGGGAAATCTATGCAAACCCCAGGCACCCGTATACCGTTGGACTTTTGCGCTCGGTTCCCCGGCTGGACCTGCCGCGGCGCGCCCGGCTCGACCCCATCGAAGGCCAGCCGCCCGACCTCGTGCGCCTGCCTCAGGGTTGCGCATTCCGCGCCCGGTGCCGTTGGGCCATCGATAAGTGCGCCACCGACACCCCGGCCCTTGAAGAAATCGGCTCTAGCCACTGGTCAGCGTGCTGGCGCTCCGAAGATCTGGGGCCGGCCGCCGTAAACCTCTTGGGCGGCTCAGAATTCGCCGTAGACGAAGACGATTCCGGAGATTAAGACGCGATGACGACGATGACCGACGCCGCCGTGCAAAGCGCGGCGCCAGAGCAGGATGACGACATCCTTCTGGAAGTCAAAAATCTCAAGATGCATTTCCCGGTAACTTCCGGGATGCTCTTTCAGAGAACGGTTGCCTATGTCAAGGCGGTGGACGATGTGAGCTTCGCCGTCCGTCGGGGCGAAACCCTCGGTCTGGTGGGTGAAAGCGGCTGCGGCAAGACCACCACCGGCCGGTGTATCCTCCAGTTGTACAAGCCGACCGCAGGCGAGGTCATGTTTGAAGGCCAGGACCTTACCAAGCTCGGCACAAAGCAGATGCGGATGATGAGAAGGGAGATGCAGGTCATCTTCCAGGACCCGTACAGCTCGCTGAACCCCCGGATGACCGCGGGTAACATTATCGGGGAGCCCCTGATTGTGCATGGGCTTGTGAACGGCAAGGCCGAATACAGGGAGAAGGTCGCCGACCTGCTTCAGAACGTGGGCCTCAATCCCTATATGGCCGACCGTTTCCCCCACGAGTTCAGCGGTGGCCAGCGCCAGCGTATCGGTGTCGCCCGCGCTCTGTCAGTCAGCCCCAAGTTCATCGTCGCCGACGAGCCGGTCTCGGCGTTGGACGTGTCCATTCAGGCGCAGATTATCAACCTGCTGGAGGAATTGCAGGAGCAGTTCAATCTCACCTACCTCTTCATAGCCCACGACCTCTCCGTAGTTCGACATATCAGCGACCGGGTCGGCGTTATGTATCTCGGCCATATGGTCGAGATCGCTGAGCGCAACGAGGTCTACCGCAACCCTGCCCATCCCTACACCAGGGCGCTCCTGTCCGCAGTCCCCATTCCCGACCCCATACTCGACGCCGAGAGGGAAAGAATCCTCCTGACCGGCGAGGTGCCCAGTCCTCTCAACCCTCCGTCGGGCTGTGTCTTTCACCCGCGGTGCCCCGTAGCTGACGACACCTGCAGCCGCGTAACGCCTGAACTTCGGGAGATCGGTTCTGAGCATTGGGCCGCATGCATCAAAGCGGAGGGGTACGGCGCCTATTAGACTATTCGCTTCTGTAGTGTTTCTTGTAGGAAAACCCCCGCATTTAGGTGCGGGGGTTTTCCTATCTAAAAGGCTTGGCCGCCCAAATCTGGCTGCTATTCTAGCTGGTACGTTACTGGGTAAATCATCAGTCGGCCAAATCGGCAGCCATCCTGCGGGCCTCTTCACGAATCTCATCCATCAGCGCCACCAATTCCAGGATCTCATTGCTGGAGACCATCCCTAGGAACTGGCCGGTGTTCCTGTCCACAACCGCAATAATAGTCAGGGAGTTTTCGGCCATTCTTTCCAGTGCATCCTGGATTGGCTCATCCGGGTTGGCGTGAGGGGCTCCTCGCCGCATTAGGGACCTGAGAGGGGTGTCACCAAAGGGGCCCTTCCGCCAGAAAAAGATCCTTCGCCGGAAGTTGACCCTCGTGAGGGACACGGTTCCCGACGGCACCCCGTGCTCCATGATCAGATAGTCGGTCTGGCCTGGGACGATCCAGTCACTCAGGAATTCGTCGACTGTAACGTCCGGTTCGGGGTATGTACGCGTCCGGTCTAAGACCGAACCAACTGTGACTCCTGCCAGCGCATGCCGGGCGAAGGCCGGCACCATCGTCCGCGGCTGAGACGCCTCGACCGGCGGCTTGGCCCTGCTCACCGCGGCGGCGATGATGGGCGGCATCAGCAGAATGTAGCCGAACATAATTATGACCAGCAACGAGAACACGTCCGGTCCAATCACTTCAGTTTCCCGCAGCACGAGGAGGAGAGCGATTTCGGCTACCCCCTTGCCCATCAGACCTATTGATAGGACTACTGGCGTATCCAGTCTCGCAAGATAGGTGCCGACAAAGGAGGCTATTATCTTTCCCACCATGGGGATGAACAGCAGTCCTATGATGGTTATAGGAGCCAGATGGATGAAGGAGAAATCGAGGTACAGCCCCGCCGACGCAAAGAACAGGGGAACAAAGAGTCCCTCTGCCGTACTACGCATTCCCGGCATTATGTCCTCGCGCATGCGATGGGGCAGGCCCGACAGCGCGGCGCCAAACAATAGCGCACCAAGCGAACCATGCAGCCCAATTCTTTCGGCACCTACGACCACAAGGAACAGTCCACCAATCAACAGACCGTAGGAAAGCTCAGGTACATTCAAGAAGCGGTGCAACAGCGTCATTACGCGAGGCAGTAACTTAGCAGACACTATCCAGATAACAATCGTGAATCCCGCTATCTGTCCCAGCAGCCTTAAAATGCCGAGAGGGCTAAAAGACTCCGATTCATTGCCTATAGTGAGGCCCACGATTAGTAGTGCTACTACCTCTGCGATAATCACGGCAGTAAAGATTCTGAGGCCAATAAGTTCCTTGAGCAGTCCCTTATCGGCCAGGACCTTCGCCACTAGTCCAAGACTCGACAGGGACAGGATCCCGGCGAGGGATAGTGCCTTGTTGAATTCCAGCCCAAGGGCAAAGCTCAAGCCTGTCAGATCTGACGTCACTATCAGTGATGCCAGGATGGATATTAGGACTGCCACGGTGGCGGCCACGAAATACCGCCCTTGGATCGTGGACATAAATCCGGTTATATCTATTTCGTCGAGGCCAATCAGGAAAAAGAATATGAAAACGCCAATGTCTAGGAATAACTTGATTTGGTCGGTTACTTCCACCAACCCAGTGGCTGGACCTAGAATAATTCCGGCCAAGGTGTAGGCTACTATTGAGTTCATGCCAAAGCGGCTCAGTACGCCTTCGGACAGCTTTGCCACGACGATCAGCAGGCCAATGAATAGGAGGGCTTCAAAATGGGCCCCCTCGTCGCCAACGAATGAAACGCCAAACGGTAGTGCAAGCAACACTGTTGCATCTGAGAACAAGCCTGATTAACTCCCGCCTGGAATTACCTATCTCCAAAGCCCCGGCCTATTTTAGACTATATTGGTAGATTCGTATCCACCAATTTTTAAAAAGAGCCGAGATTTTCTTCCGTCCAAGAGTAGCACTGAAGGAATAACAAGTAATTTGGCCGTTGGGCGGGTCCGGACCGACTGTTTCCTATCGATTCGTTAATTGTGATTGCCGAGTCATCACGTATCTCCGTTCAGGCATCGCATCCCTCTGCGCACTTACCCGAGCAACCCTATAAAGTAAAGAACACGCAAGCATCGCGTTGTGCAGTTGACTGCGAAATGTAAACAGGTCTTACGCTCCTCCTGTCGCTGCCAAATAATCCAGCAGCCAAAGTAAATGACTACACAACTTTCAGGATACTTCGCAATGCCAAAAACAATTTATCTCGCCAACCCCTACGGGTTCTCCGCTCAGCAGAAGTCTCTCTTGCTGCCGCCCATCGTCGCGGCACTGGAGGAGCTTGGCCTGGAGGTGTGGGAACCCTTCGCCCGCAACAACCAAGTGGACTTCGACGAAGACGGTTGGGCCTACCGCGTGGGTCAGAAAGACTACAGCGACGTCGTTCAGTCGGACGCAACCTTCGCCGTCGTGAACGGCGTGCCTCCGGATGAGGGGGTGATGGTGGAGTTGGGCATGGCAATCGCCCTGAAGAAACCCACGTTTCTCTTTCGAGACGACTTTCGGCGGGCCACCGACAGCGAGCACTACCCGCTTAACCTGATGCTCTTCACCGGCCTGCCTGAAGAGGGATGGCAGGACTACTACTACACGTCCGTGGAACAAATCGCCTCACCCGGCAAGGCCTTGGCAATGTGGGCGAACACCCCCTGACATTCCCGGAGGGAGCACGGGCCCTGGGCTCAGGGTAAAACGACTCTATTAATGCGCGTCCAGCCCTTAGGCGCCAGGTCTCCAACCGCCTTTACCCTGACCCTGGTCGCACTGCTGGGAACGTAGGTCAGCGGCACTTCGTCAATCTCGACGACCTTTATCGTCGCAGGATCCGCCCCCGCAACCTCGGCCCTCCCTATGGCTGCGGCGGCGCAATCGGCGACAGCTTCTTCTCGCCCCATCGTCTCCAGTGAATAGACCCGCTCTACCTGGCCCCCGACCTGCGCAATAGCCGCTCCTATGGCGTTTGCAACCCCTGCATTCTCCGGCCTCAACACCCGCGACGCACCGCCGAGCGAATCTCCAAGCAGGATGATCCCTCCTCCAACCAAAACCACGGGAACGTCATCGTGACTCAGCTTTACCCGGTCTATCGCGTCTTCGACCCGGCGCTGAATTTCAAACAACGTATCTGAAACGAACGAGCCATCCAGTCGCTCTACCATCTGCGTGTTGCCCACCTCGGCGCGTCCTGCCGCTACCGCAACGTCGGTGGTCGTCAGAGTATTCCCGCCGAACACAATCGCCTCTTCGGCCAGATGGTAGCCCACGCTCTCCGGCCCCATGCGGAAAGGCTCCCGCTGAACCACGGTTCCGCCGCCCAGGGGAATGGAGACCATGTCTGGCATCCTGAAATTGGTGCGGACACCCGCAAGCTGCACAGCCACGGCGGCCTCCCTCGGAAATCCCTTGACCAGGGCCCCCACGTCCGTGGACGTTCCACCCACGTCGACCACGATCCCGTCCGTTATGCCCGAAAGATAGGCGGCACCTCGCATGCTGTTGGTGGGACCAGAGGATATGGTCAGCACCGGGAACCTGGATGCGAAATCGGAGTCCATCAGGGTCCCATCGTTCTGGCTCATGTACAGGGGCGCATCAATCCCCAGGGTTGAAAGCGCCTGCCCGATTCCCCGTATCGTGCGCTCGGCGATTTCCCCCAGGCAAGCGTTCAACACCGCCGCGTTTTCCCTCTCCAGCAACCCCATTCGCCCGTTGTCGTTGGAAATGCAGACCCTGATTTCCGGAGCCGCCTCTCCGATGAGCTCCGAAACCTCCATTTCGTGCGCCGGGTTTACGGGAGAGAACACGCCCGACACCGCCACGGCACGCACATCGCGGCGTCTCATTTCCCGAACCGTCTCCCTCACTCCGTCGCGGTCAAGAGACGAAATTTCTCGTCCGTCAAACTCATGCCCGCCCCGCAGCATGTACGTGTGTCCACCTACTGCCTCCTTCAGCCCCGTGGGCCAGTCCACCAAGGGCGGCAGTAGCTGCGTGGCCGGAAGCGCCAGTCTGATCACCGCCGTGGGCGCGAGGTCCCGCTGTTCCAGCAAAGCGTTGGTGAAATGCGTGGTGCCCACCATCACCGCGTCAACCTTGCCATTGCGTGGCAGCTGCTTCAGCAACTCGCTGAGAGAGGAGACGATTCCGGAAGTAACGTCTGCAGAGGTCGGCAGCTTTACTGCGCCGACCAGATTGACGCCGTCCATCAGCACGGCATCGGTATTGGTGCCTCCAACGTCAACGCCAACGTACAAGACGAATCACCCCTAAAGGGTTAACGGCCGGTACTTGGTGTCATAACCGAAAGCCTGCGGCCCTGCCACCGCAAGCCCCTCCGGCGTGGTCCACAAGTCCGGAGCGGGAAACCCTAGGATTGTCACTCTCAGGCCGTAGCGCATGAGCTCAGTGGTCACCGGTTCCCCAAACTCAGTGGCCACCGCGCAGATGAGGTCAGGAACGGTGCACACCGTCTCGCCGTCTAGCCTGGCGATCAAGTTCTCGTTCTGGAATTCGATCACCATCCTCTGGCCTGCAAAGCTGTCCAATCCGTCAATCGTCAAGGTGCCGCGGGCGAAACCGGCCGTGGTTCGACGGTCCAGGTCCACGACCTTACCCCCGAACAACACTCTGCCGGGACATGTCCCCAGGATGGCCTCCAGTGGATCGCGGCCCGATTCCCGAGCCTGCTTCACCGCATCCCCCAGGTTCCGTGCCAGCGACAACGTATTGGGAACAGCGGTGTTCCGAACCTGTTCAGAGGACATGGGCGCCACGGCGTAGCAGGCAACGCAGCCCATTTGCACTGTAATCGCACGGGCCAAACGCTCAGCCCACGCTGGGTTGATCGTCTCCCGTATGACCACGGAGTTACCCTTCTCGTCGGCAATGGCCATAGGACAGCATGGAACGCCATAGACGAAGAAAGTCTTCATCTGCAACTCGGGAAAGGCCCGGCCCATTCCGTCGGCGTCCACCACGGGCAGGCCAGCGATGGCTGCCGGTATCAGCGGCTCCAAGGAGTTGCTGCCGCCGATCTCGTTGGAGATCAGTGCAGTCGCCTTTTCCCCCGTGTATTCCTCGATGGCCCGGAGAGCGTGGTAGGACTGCAGGTCCCGCACCTTCTCTATGCCAACTGTCGGAGCGCCTATTCCGCCTACGCACACCACCCTTGCGTCAGCGGGCAGCTCGTCTGGCGAAAGGACCGTCACGGGACCCCACTGCTGAATGGCCTGCCTGGCCCGCAGCTGGCCGATATAGGGGTTGCCGCCGCCGCCGGTTCCCAATATCCCGGCGCCGATGGCTATCGACTCAAGAACGTCTTCTGTAGCTTCCCACAAAACGGTATCTGTGCCTGTCCTGGGCGTCTCTACCGGGATGGTTCGTCCCGGCAGCCGGGGTTCAACATATCTCTTGGCTGGAAAAGCTGTGGTGGGGAAGGGGAGACTCGAACTCCCACGCCTTGCAGCACATGATCCTAAATCATGCTCGTCTACCTATTCCGACACTTCCCCACGGCGCAGGGCACTCATCCGGCCACCCACCCAAGCACGGCCGGGCGGCCAATCCCGCACGTCTAAAAGCATAACACGGGATTGACCGCCCGGAATATTACGGGTTGAACGACTCGTCCGTCGCGACCAAATACCCGGCCGCGTGGACGTGCGTCCAGCGCATTAGCCCGTCTGGAGCTCCCAGATCCACCTGCCGATCGCCACCAGCAGAGCCAACAGCGCCACGACCAGCGCGATTATGGCAATCAGGAAATTACCCGAGCTGCCGGGAGGGCCTGTAGGACCCTGCACGCCGGAAGCGCCCGTTGGGCCAGCCACTCCCTGTTGTCCGGTTTGACCGATATAACCCTGAGGCCCGCGTTCCCCATCACCCTCGGGCCCGGGAACACCCGTGGCACCCGGAACCCCGGTGGCACCCGGATTACCCGTGGCACCCGGAACCCCTGTAGAGCCGGGAATCCCCGTCGCACCCGGTATTCCAGTCGACCCTGGCCTGCCAGTAGCCCCTGGCTGCGTGATTATGCGCGGCGTTGGCGTATTTGTTGGAACAGACGTTGGGCGGGCAGTCGGCCTCCGCGTCGGTGTGTTCGTGGGCCTTGCCGTCGATGCATGCAGATCAAAGGTCCTTTCGTTTCCTGCTGCCACCCACGTCCCCGTTTCAGATGCCGCCAAACTTCTTACTGTAAAGGTGACAGTTTTTCCTGCGAAAGAGGTTCCAGATTCCGGAGGATCTATTTGGATAAAATACCTTCCGGAGGCGTTGACTAGACTGTCGTCGACCTGTCTGCTATCTATGAAAGCCTGAACAGTAGTCCCTTGTGGCGCCACTCGATTGTCTATGTAGGCTAATCCCAGAAAAGTCTGCGGTATGTCCTGGGCCGAGACTACCGCTGGAATGCCCACAGCCAGGGCAAGAAACAAGGATAAGAACAGCACCTTGGTCCGGGTTAGCTTCATTAGCGAACTCTCCGCCATAGAACTCAAGCAGGTCACCTCCTGCACAACAAACGGTCGACATCCCACTCAAGAACCAAATCCCAGACCGTTATGGGTTGATGCGGGATTCTGCGCACCCTCAACCCAAGATTGCTGGGCCGCAGCTGGCTCCACCCGCACTCGGTTCCAGAAATAATAGTCTAAAGATACTACTGCTGATGCGCCATAGATTAAGGGACTATTCTCAGGGTTATCGCATTTGGCCGGAGGGATTCGGTGTCATCGCAGGGAATCGAGTGCAGCTGTCCTGGACGGGCGGACGTGAGGTGGATGAGGAGTTTGAGCAGGAAAAAGGGGACAGAATTTGTCCCACGAGTTCCCATAAATTCCTATAATTTCCCATTTTGCCCGCTAATTCGCGTTATTTCCTATCTGCGCCACTGCAATGGGACAAGAATTTTCAAATTCGGTCCCATTGTGTCCCATTCCTGCTTTTCCTGGCGTTCGGGCAAGCCATGCCTCTGCGGATGTCGGCTGACACCAGCTGGGGCGCAGTGTGGACAGCACAGGGATAGAGCACTATTTATCGAACACATGATCATATGTTATCGAAGACCAAAGGGCTTGGCAAGCGTCAAATGTTATCTGGATATCCAGATGCGATTGCCCTGGGACCATTCTGACGAATTCTGACAAACCCAGATCAGGCGAGCGACAGCCTGCGGACATCCATCCTCCGATGCTATTGCCGCTGAAACGGGAACCTCATTGGGCATAACGGAAAGCTGGATGATCCTGAAAGGACTTTTCCATTCGATTGAACGATATGCTAAATTTGCGAGACAATAGACTAAAGACTCACCGGGTCAGTTCGCAGGGAGAAACAAAATGGCCATGTCAGGCGCAGGGACCACGCCATCCTCCCCTGAAGAGTACATCGCAGCTCTCCCACAGGACAGGGCCGAGCAAATCGGTCTGCTGCGGGACATCATCCTGCAACGGCTACCGGAAGGTTACGTGGAGCAGATGGACTTCGGCGTGATTTCATATGTCATCCCGCTCGAAACCTACCCCGAGACCTATAACGGCCATCCGTTGATGTACGCCGCACTGGCCTCCCAGAAACGCCACATGGCGCTCTACCTGATGAACGTTTACGGAGACGAAGCGACCCTTCATTGGTTTACGGAGGGTTTTAGAGATGCTGGCAAAAAGCTGGACATGGGAAAAGCGTGTGTGCGTTTCAAGAAACTTGACGACCTTCCCCTCGACCTGATCGGTGATGTCATCGCCCGCACGCCAGTGTCAGAGTACATCGCCGGTTACGAGGCCTCCCGCGCCAAGATGAAGTCCAATCGCCGCAAACGGTCAGCGGCAAAAGCCGAGTGAGGCGAGTACAGCTGGGCGAGCGCGCCGGGGCAATGTAACTCAACTATTGGACGCTCTCCCCTCAACTCCGGCAGTGGCTTCAGCCTTCTTCGCGCCTGGTCTTTACTACCGGTGCCAGCCAGTACCGCCAAAATAGCCTCGAACGTAGGCAACCTGTCCACCGTGGACAATGTTGTCCCACACCACTATGCCAATAGCATCAGCCACGGGCATGGTGGAGCCGGCTGGACCCGGAGCCGGCACCTGTCGCGCCAGCCCGTTGCTATCAAGGCCATTGATGTAGGAACGGGTCGCCGCGTTTACTGCGTCGTAGTAGCCCATCAGCACTTCTCGTGAAGGGCAGGACCAGCCCGCCACCTGTTCGGTACTCCAACCCATCCCAATTTCGCTGGGATCTTCGTCCATGCCGAACCTGCTATTCCAGCCTCCGGTCGTCCACAGCTGGTCTGTGTCTTGACAGCGGCCGTGAATAAGGCGGTCGGCCACCCGCGTCATGTGCCACACCAGCCAGGCCATTGAGTTGGACTCATCGTTGGGCATGCGGTTCAAAGTGTCGTCATCCACACCGTCCACCGCTGTGGACACCATGTCCCAGTTTCGTTGCAGGGCGAAAATCGTAGTGTCGACGTCAGTCATTTCTTCCCTCCTCTCCTCAAATTGGCTGTACCCCAGCGCCTGCCTGGCAGCCCTCGTAAATGTAGACCCGTGGGCGGTCCTTCACAAGCCCCGGTCAACGTGCAAGGCAAAAAACTAGCGCCCCTCCTCGTTGAGGAAAGGCGCAGGCATTCTATGTTTGGTGACCCGCCTCGGGGTCGAACCGAGAACCTACGGATTAAGAGTCCGTTGCTCTGCCAGTTGAGCTAGCGGGCCAGTACATCCCAATCTATCAACTGGCAGTCGAACCTGTCAATTCCCTGGCTACCGGGAGTCGATTTCAAAATTAAGGACTGCCTACAGCAAACCGCGGACTTCCTCCAAGGCAAGCCTTGAGCTGCTCCACAGCAGCAGGGAAAGTCATCCAAGCCTGGTTTACATACGCCCACCGCTCACTCACCGACGATCAAGCAGCGGCGTATATCGTCGCAAGGTGGAACCTAATGACCCTGTTTTACGGTGTCTCCGTATGAAATCGACACCCACCGCTGATATTAATATAGTTACACGACCGACTGGAGGAGATCCGAGTGCCTTGGAACTGGGACCCAACGAAGAATGAGGACAACAAGGCCAAGCACAGAGTCCCCTTCATATCGCTCGGCAGGTGTTCAGAGACGAGAATGCCCTCACATACGACGACCCGTATCCAGACGAACCCAGGTTCAGGACGATTGGTAGAGTAGAACCATCCCTGCTGATCGTGATACAAACCGAGGAAGATCCCGACCCCGTAACTGGATAAAGGTGAGTACGAATTATCGGCGCCAGAAAAACGGGATTTATATACATTGCTACACGGGCATCCCCCCAGAATCCGGCCCGTTTCGCCTATATTGCGAATAGATGGTTCCACACGCCGAAGTTCGCAACGTGAGCATTCGCTTGGAATGTCGCCGCTTTCACGCTGCTGGTGAGTGATTCCGTCGCCGAATCTGGATCCTCTTGTTAGATAATCGCAACCGCTCTCGATCTTTTTTGACGGCTTTGTTCAGGGTGCTCTGGGGTCTCGCACGGGCGGAATCCGGCTGGTGCTAGTATTCGGCCAATCTGGCATTGTCAGTTAGTACGTGAACCCAGACAGGATGCTATCTTGGGGATAGACGAAGGGTTGTGGGATGTGAGGTGGTCATGGTGCAGGAGAAGTACGGAGTCCGGCTGGCAACACAGGAAAAGGGACGGCTCAGGAAGATGATCAGGGCTGGGAGGAGTTCCGCACAGGCGATTACCCGGGCCCGCATCCTGATCAAGATAGATGAGGGCTGGACCGCCCCCCAGGTGGCCACCGCACTGGACGTGTCGGAGCGGACCGTGTTCCGCACCAAGCGGCGGTATGCCGAGGAAGGACTGGACGAGGTGCTGAGGCACCATAACCAGGTCAACCGGCCCAGAAAGGTGGATGAAAGGGTGGAGGCCCACCTGATAGCCTTGGCCTGCAGCCCGGTGCCCGACGGTCATGACCACTGGACCATGCGGGCCCTGGCGGGCAAGGTGGTGGAGTTGGGATTGGTGGAGTCTTTATCTCCGGAGACGGTCCGCCTGCGGCTAAAAAAAACACGCTCAAGCCGTGGCTCAAGAAACAATGGTGCATCCCCAAGGTAGGTGGAGAGTTCGTGGCGGCCATGGAGGACGTGCTGGATCTCTACGCCGAGCCCTACGATCCGCAGAGGCCGGTGGTCTGCTTTGACGAGACCTCCACCCAGTTGCTGGCCGACGTGAGGGAACCGCTGCCGGCAAAGCCTGGGAGGCCGAGGCGTGAGGACTACGAATACCAGCGGGGAGGGACGCGCAACCTGTTCCTCACCTGTGAGCCTCGCCGGGGCTGGCGCCACGTGGCGATAACCCGGCAACGCACCATGCAGGACTTCGCTCAGCAGATGCGGTGGCTGGTGGATGAGGCCTACCCCGATGTCCCGGTGATTCGGCTGGTTCTCGACAATCTGAACACGCATCGGATGGCCTCGCTTTACGAGACTTTCCCGGCGGCCGAGGCCCGGCGCATCGCCAAGCGGCTGGAGTTCCACCACACTCCCAAGCACGGAAGCTGGCTGAATATGGCGGAGATCGAGTTCAGCGTGCTGGCCCGGGCCTGCCTGCGCGGACGCAACGCCGACGAGGACAGCCTGGAAAACGCCGTCAGCGCCTGTGTGTCAGAGCGGAACGCGATAGGAGCTACCATTAACTGGCGGTTCACTGCCCAAGACGCCAGACGCAAACTCCATCGCCTCTATCCCTGCCAATCCTGATTTGGTTCAGTACTAGGGTGTGTAAAGCCACTCTCCAAGGATTTAGACGGCCAGTCACGCTACTTCTATACTGCTTCACCGGGTTCAGCCAGTCGTCGATTCGTCTCGGTACGGTTCTGACGACTTGATGTCGCCCGAACGTTCAATTACCCAGTATCTGATCCCGTGCTTCGGATATGTCGGCGATCCCTATGGCCGAGTAAGAATGTTCCTCTGCCAACGAGAGAGCCGCATCCACGTGTTGAAGTGCGGCGGTCTTGTTGTCATCGAAGAAATAGCGAAGATAGAGGGCAGTATTGGCCTCGACGTCTGAGTGGTAGCCAGGTGCGCTCTCCGGTTCCAAGGTCAGCGCGATTTTGGCATCCTCAATGGCTAAATCGCACCGGTCAATATCGGTGTACGACAGGGCACGATTGACTCGATCGCTGGCCGAATCGCCGATGGCGATGGAATTGGAATAATGCTCGATAGCTAAGTCCTTCATCCCAAGTTCGTCGTACGCCAGAGCAATTCGATTTTCAAGCGCACCTGACGGTTTCCCGTGATGTTGCTGAGCCTTCTTGAAGCTCTCAATTGCCGCTTCGTACTCTCCGGCATCAAAGAGTTCCAAACCCTTTTCGATGGCAGTCCATGCTCCACCTAGGAAAACGTCTCTCTTTCCAACCTCGAATAGTTTTGATGGGGTACTCGACGGACGAGTCGATTCTACAGCAGAATCGTCGGATGTTGGATAAGGAGTGTATGTCGGACGGGGAGTAGCGGTCGGTAACGGCGCTAAGGTTGGGTAGGGAGTATAAGTAGGCCGAAGTGTCGGCTCTTCTCCTGATGAAGTGCAGGCCCCAGCGACCAACAAGAGAAAAATTGAACCGAGAACCAATGCGATGGGAATGAACCTTATTTGTCTGGTGAACACTTACTGATTATCTCCTGTCATGATCTTCGTACCATAACGAGATGATGCGGGGTTTTTGCGACCATCTCAATGATGGATCGATGAATTGAGACTGACTCGAATCTTGTACAGTTGGGCCTGAGTCTTGCGGGAGTTGTCAGCTGTATTTCCGTTCGGATTTTAACAGGATGTTCACTTGAGGCAAAACGCCAGGGTGTGTCAAGCCTATAATTGCCACTGGACACTGTCAGCAAAATAGTGGAGGGGTTGGGTTGGCGGCCCCCTCCGGACTTAGGGTAGAAGGACCGGATGAGCGCCTCCAGACTCTGCCAAGGAATCAGTTAGTCCATCCGCTAGAGGAATAGCTCCCTGCGGCCCTTCCGCATACTCTGCCCTATTCTTTCTCTGGAATTCCAAGTCAAAAAATGTTGGCTGCTCCATCAACTTCAGAACCTCCGCCGGAATCAGGCTCAACCAAGGTCAATAAGCCACATCGACACGGACTTGTTCAGAGAATTCTTAGTGTTCAGCAAATCGAAACTGTCGGCACCCCAATTTCGTTCGGATCGTGTGCAATCGAACATACTCACTGTAGACCGTGCTTTTTGGGTACTGAACAGCCTTAATGGAAGGGGCACATTACATTTAGTTCTAATGTAACGGTAAGAGACTTTCACAGGTTTCTCGGCAGGTGGCAAGCAGGGTAGGGAACTCGATTCAAATGCGAACGTCAAACTCGCGACGAAGTAGACGGCGTGGGAAAGAGCGATTTCTGGCGGTGAGCAAATACCTTTAGTTGCGGGTAAAGGTGCGGCGCACCGAGGAACCAGACCAGGCTTCAGTCATCTCGGCCGGGTGAGCGTCAGTCTGCCCAACGACCCATCCGGGTCAGAATGCGCGAAATAAGGACGGGGCGGAAGCACAAGTGGCGTGTTCAAATACTCATTGGCCTAACTGGGATTGCGCTGTCCTTAGTGATGGGCGCCATTGTCATCTTCATCCTCAGCGGGCGACCCCAAATCGAGCCGCAGCATCAGCAGCCGGAAACAACGAGGATCCCTCCTGAACTGAAGACTACTGCCGGGCCGTCGGCAGCTCCCAAGTTGCTGGAATTCGCAGATGGTTCTGTGGTGGTAGCAATGGGCAGGGAAGCTGCGGCAGCAAACCTGCGCATAGAATTCGAAGAACCGCCCGAGGAGCGAATTCCCTCTTATCCTGCGGGATTTCCCAAAGTTGCACGGGTGTTTCGTATATCAGCCTTCGACCGAAAGGGAGAGGCTGTGGGCGACAAGCCCCCCTACCTGGCGACGTTGGACGTGTTGTTAAACGAACTGGACCTGATACTTGCGGACGGTGACCCTTATCGATTAGCAATCCATCGATTCGACGAAATGACCGCCTCGTGGGGAATCGTCCCTTCCACAGTGGACCTCCCGTGGCTTAGAGCTGAGATAGTCCTGGAGTCGACTGGCCTATATTTAACTGCAGCGACCCCAAATGAACGCGAGATAGATAGACGCCACGTACCACCGGTGAACGATATCCACGGTTTTGATTTGCCCGAGGAAGTTAGAATTTCGGCCACCGAGGTGGCTTCGTCAGAATCAGAGCCGGTTCCGGTTACATCACCTACCGAGGCGCCTAAAGCGAGGCCATTCCCAGTGGCCCAGCTGCAGACGGGCATGCCCGCTCCGACTCCAAGCGAGAGGGTTTTCCCGACCGCAAACGTTGCTTCATTTCCAAGTCCAGTACCTGTCCCCACACTAACTCGCCCGCCCCCGGAGGACCTCGCACCGACAAGAACGCCCAATTCCACCCCGAGGGACACGATTGGTCGCGGGTATCGCCTGTTTATAAATGGCAGGCAAGTGCTCGCTCAAAAAGAGAAATTCCTGGTGCCATTGGGAAGCGTAGCGATGGACAAGCTGCCCGGGGCGGATGGTACATATCTCCTCAATGTTGAAATCGAATTGCGGGTGGAGGTTGGCCGCCGAGGAAGGGGGCTGCAAATCACAGGTGCCGACAATGTAGATGGACATGTGGCTCAAGTGAGGATGAATAGCGACCGCATCGTCAGGGTCTACATTTCGCCGCGCCCCACTGTTACACGCAGAGCGCCGTTGCCCAGAACAGCGCCAAGGCCAACCATCACCCCGACGCCGACGCCGACACCCACGCCGACGCCGACGCCGACACCCACACCCACGCCGACGCCGACACCCACACCCACACCCACGCCGACGCCGACGCCGACCCCGACACCCACGCCCACACCCACGCCGACACCCACGCCGACACCCACACCGACGCCAACACCAACACCCACACCCACACCCACACCGACGCCAACACCAACTCCAGTCGGCGGAATGATCGTTTTTCAGACCGACCGGGATCGGAACAGCGAAATCTATTCGTCTTTTCGAGATGGAACGGGGCAACGGAATCTCACCAGCCACCCTGCTCACGATAAGGACCCGTCGCTATCGAGCGGGGACTTGCTGGCTTTCAGCTCGGACCGCTATGCAATGGAGGGCAACGGAGGTGGATTTCACATTTATTTACTCGCCCTCAGTTCCCGGCGGGTTACAAGGCTCACCAGTGATGCCGCTAACGACGATTCGCCCGCGATCAACGCCGCCGGTGACAAGGTGGCTTTCGTTTCGCAGCGCGATGGCAATTCGGAAATATATGTGTTGGGTCTGACAGACGAAGGGGTTCCAGAGGGTTCCCCCGTGAATCTCACCAATCATGCGTCGGATGACCGGGACCCTGCCTGGTCTCCGGATGGATGCCGCATCGCGTTCGCCAGCGACCGGGACGGAGACTGGGACATTTACGTTATCAACTCCGACGGTGGAAGTGCGGTCAATCTCACTGAGGGCCAAGAAATGGAACAAAGCGGGGAAAACGAGAGGTGGCCTGATTTAGCAATGTACGATGGTAAAGAGAGGGTCATTTTTTCCTCCGACCGTGGCGGAGATTGGGAAATTTATTCGATGTACATCGATGAGACGGATCTGATTCGAGCCACCACAAACACGGCGACGGACGTTGCTTCCGCTTGGGACCAATCGGGTGAGGCTTTCGTATTTCACACGGATCGGGACGGTGAATTGACCGTATATACATCGAATTACCTGGATGGCTTTGGTCAAGCCAAGTTAGCTGACGCTGATACGAGCCAGGGCTCTTTTCCTGAATGGCAGCCAGAGGAGCATAGCGGGGCGTGCGAAGGACCTCCTATAGTGGCAACGCCGACGCCGACGCCGACGCCGACGGCGACACCCACGCCAACTCTCCCACGCCGACGGCGACACCCACGCCAACTCCCACGCCGACGCCAACACCGACGCCAACACCGACGCCAACACCGACACCGACACCGACACCGACGCCGACACCCACGCCAACTCCCACGCCGACACCCACACCCACGCCGACGCCAACTCCCACGCCGACGCCGACGCCGACGCCAACTCCCACGCCGACGCCGACGCCGACGCCGACGCCAACACCGACGCCGACGGTAACTGCAACACCGACGCCAACTCCCACGCCAACGCCAACTCCCACGCCGACGCCAACACCGACGCCGACGCCTACACCCACGCCGACGCCGACACCGACACCCACGCCTACACCCACGCCGACGCCGACACCGACACCCACGTCGACGCCTACACCCACACCGACGCCTACACCGACGCCTACACCGACGCCGACGCCTACACCGACGCCGACGCCTACACCCACACCGACGCCTACACCGACGCCGACGCCGACGCCGACGCCGACGCCGACACCGACGCCGACGCCGACGCCGAC
The DNA here is from genome assembly GCA_965262865.1 of Dehalococcoidia bacterium. Lineage (GTDB taxonomy): Bacteria > Chloroflexota > Dehalococcoidia > Lucifugimonadales > UBA3495 > VXOI01. The sequence continues at coordinate 149,684 of OZ253565.1, read as the reverse complement.
GCCTACACCCACACCCACACCGACGCCTACACCGACGCCTACACCGACGCCTACACCCACACCGACACCGACCCCGACGCCGACACCGACGCCGACGCCGACACCCACACCGACGCCGACCCCGGCCGATGAGCCTGAACCGGTTACTCTGCCGGATCATCCGTCCGGCGGGCGGATCGCATTTCAGACCGACAGGGACGGGGATAGCGAGGTTTATGTGATGGGATGCGATGGGTCTGACCAGGTCAACCTGACGAACCACTCAGCTGAGGACAAACAACCGTCGTGGGCGGGGGAAGGGAAATTTGCTTTCAGTTCAAACCGCATCGCGGGAGGAGGGTTCGATATCTTCATCCTGACGTTTGATCCATGGGGGCTTGTCCGCGTTACCACCCACTCGGCCAATGATGAGGATCCCGCCGTGTCGCCAGACGGCAGCAAGATTGCCTTTGTTTCCTACCGCGACGGTAATGCCGAAATATATGTGGCGGACATTTCTACAGTGGGTTCAACATTGTCCAGGGTTACCAACAACTCTGGGGCGGATGCAGACCCTGCGTGGTCACCGGACGGTACACGACTGGCGTTCGCCAGCGACCGTGACGGCGATTGGGAAATCTACCTGACCGATGTAAACTTGGCGAATCCGGCAAAGCTGACGAATAACACCAGCGACGACCGGTGGCCCGATCTGGCTGACTATTTCGGAGACGAACTCATCGCATTTGCCTCAGATCGCGACGGCGACTGGGAGATCCACTGGATGTACTCTGACGGCAGCGATCAGACTCAGTCGACTCTCAACACTGACGGAACGATCGACTCGAATCCCAGCTGGGATCCCTTGGCGGAATATATGGTGATCCAGTCAAACAGAGACGGCAATTACGAGGTTGCCACCATGTACTATGACGGCGCTGATTATTTGAATGTTAGCGCCGCTGGAAACACCGACAGTGCTGACAGCGCCGAATCTTTTCCGGATTGGGAGCCAGTAGATGACGGGGTGTATTGTGATGAGTGACATCCTTTTTCCAAAGAGGCCAGGCGCATCGGCGTGTCGCTTCGTCACATCGGTTCGCCTCAAGGTGGGCCTATGACAACCACCAGACAAATACGAATAGGCCAGGAGAACATCGAATATTTCCTCAAGAGGAGCAAACGCCGCAGAAAGACGGTTGGCCTCAGGATTGCCCATGAGGGTCTGGAGGTTGTTGCCCCTGCCCGCACTACTATCAGGGAGATTGAGGAGATTCTCTCCCAAAGGGGAAAGTGGATTCTTGAAAAGCTGACTGCTGCCTCCGAGACGCCCCGACCTCAACCATTGGTCTCAGGAGGGTCGATCCCGTTCCTGGGCGGCGAATTGACGTTGGTGGTGCAGGAGTCTGCTATTCGGCGCCCGTCTACGCGATCAGAAGGGGCAACCCTGGTGGTGCGTGTTCCGCAGAACCTGGCGGACGAAGAAAAGTGGGGCAGTGTCAGAAGCGCCGTGGCCGTATGGTACAAGGTACGGATGGGGGAATTCTTGAGAGAACGGGTCACTCACTGGCTGCCGGCGATGGGCAGGGAGGAAATGCCCAAAGTGCTGGTGCGGGAGCAACGAGCGAGATGGGGCAGTTGCAGCTCTGACGGAACACTTCGATTCAGTTGGCGCCTGGGAATGCTTGAGCCGGAACTGATCGACTCCGTAGTAGTGCATGAACTTGCCCATCTGGAGGTGATGAACCACTCTCCAGCGTTCTGGGAGGTAGTGCTGCGTGCCATGCCAGACGCGCGGGAGCGGCGTAAGCGCCTGGATGAGGCTGGCCGACGGATCCCGATATAGTCGTCCAGTGTGGAATGGTCAGGGAGACCGCCTGCAGAATTCGCCACGTCGCATTACATATTCCATATTGCGCGTGATAACATTGTGGATGTATGAAGCCGTCGCATATCAGAAACTTCTGCATTATCGCCCACATTGATCATGGCAAGTCCACGCTTGCCGACCGCTTTCTGGAAATTACCGGCACCGTCAGGCCCCAGGAAATGAAGGCGCAGTTCCTTGACCAGATGGACCTGGAAAGGGAACGCGGCATCACCATAAAGGGCAAGGCGGTGACGATGTATCACGAGGCCCCAGACGGTGAGACCTATCAGTTGAACCTGATAGACACTCCCGGCCATGTGGACTTCAGCTACGAAGTATCCCGTGCCCTGGCTGCCTGCGAGGGCGCTCTGCTGGTGGTGGATGCCAGCCAAGGGATTGAGGCCCAGACAATCGCAAACACCCTGATGGCGATGGAATACGATCTGGACCTGATTCCTGTCCTGAACAAAGTTGACCTGCCGCAGGCCGAGCCGGAGCGAGTTGCGGGTGAAATCGGGCAGGTATTCGGATTCAGGCGCGACGAGGTGCTGATCGTCTCCGCCAAAGAGGGAACAGGCGCGAAGGAAATTCTCGATGCGGTGGTGGACCGTATTCCGGCTCCTGGTGGAAAGACCGAGGAACCGACCAGGGCCCTGGTTTTCGATTCCGTTTACAACCAGTACAAAGGGATCATTGCCCACATCCGGGTCGAGGATGGCGCCATCAACCGTATGGACCGTATACGGGTGATGTCCTCAGGTCGCACCGCGGAAGTGGTTGAAGTGGGGGTGTTCTCACCCGCGCCAACGCCCACAGAGCGCTTGGAAACGGGCCAGGTGGGGTACGTGGCGACCGGATTCAAGGACGTGCGGGAATGCAGCGTCGGCGACACGCTGACAATTGACCGGTCACCCGCCGTAGATCCGCTTCCGGGCTATGTGCCGTTGAAGTCGATGGTATTTGCCGGTCTTTATCCCTCGGACGGAGAGCAGTACCGCAACCTTCGCTCCGCTCTCGAGAAGCTGCAGTTGAATGACGCCTCTTTGACCATCGAGCCGGAGAGCAGCACCGCACTCGGGTTCGGCTTCCGGTGCGGCTTTTTGGGACTCATGCACCTGGAAATCGTGCAGGAACGCCTCGAGCGGGAATACGATCTGGACCTGATCGTAACCGCACCGAGCGTAGCCTATCAGGTCACGCTCACCAGCGGAGAGGTCGTCAAGATCGACAGTCCCGCAAAGCTGCCGTCGCCCAACGAGTACACGGGAATCGAGGAGCCAGTGCTCGACCTGACCATCGTTGCTCCGAGCCGTCACGTGGGCGTCCTGATGGAGCTGATGCACTCCCGCCGCTCCGATTTCAAGCGGATGGAATACATCCAGAGCGAAGGAGCGGCCTCTACAGACAACTCCAGGGTTATGATGGAATACACCATGCCCCTGGTTGAGTTGCTGGCCGACTTCTACAACCAGCTGAAGTCGCGCACTCAGGGCTACGCTTCCTTGGATTACACCTTTGTCGGCTATCAGAAGGCGCCACTGGTCAAGGTGGACGTGCTGGTCAATCATATGCCGGTGGAGGCGCTATCGATGATCCTGCACCGCGACCAGGCCGTAGGTCAGGGCCGCAGGGTGGTGGAGAAGCTTCGAACGACGATCCCGCGACAGCTTTTCGAGGTGCCCATCCAGGCAGCCATCGGCAGCCGGGTCATCGCCAGGGAGACGGTGCGGGCCATGCGAAAGGACGTGCTGGCCAAGTGCTACGGCGGTGACATCACCCGCAAGCGCAAGCTGCTGGAGCGTCAGAAGGAAGGTAAGAAGCGCCTGAAGATGGTTGGGCAGGTTGAGATACCGCAGGAAGCGTTTCTGACACTGCTGGAGGTTGGCGGCGAGGGGTGAAGAGCAGTTGGTGCGCCTTGGTGTCCCCTCAGACCCACGAGGAATAACGAAACGGACCTAGAGTCCCAGCGCTGCCCTCAGCTCACCAAACTGCTCCAGGTGGCCGCGCCAGTGGCGGTCGAAACCTGCCAGGGCAGTTTCCAGCGTCCGTTCGACCTCCTCGCCTCGCGTGCGCTGATGCATGAGTACATGCCGGTCCTGCAGGTCAGTGTCGGTAGCAGGCGCAAGTGCGGCGCCGAATGCGTCAAAAAGGGCTGAGATGTCGGATTCTATTTCCGGCATATCGTGGGTTGCTCTGGTCTCAGTGACATTGGAGCGATCGGACCAGATCTCGTATTCAGAGATACTTCCCGAGACAATTCCTTGGACCACAGTCGCCATACCTCCGGGCGGGGTGTCCAGCAGGTGATACACGACCTCCCGAGCTGACCAACTATCAACGTCCGGCTTCCAGTCCAGACAGTAATTCATGCCGTCGAGCAGTTCCAGCAGCGCGGTGTGTAGAGAATCCAGGTTTTCTCGCTGGCTTTGGATGGTGTTCAAAGTAATTCGGATCCCCTAGTCGTCAAAATTGATGCCTTTGAGCATCTCGCGGGCGGCATCACAGGTGTCTTCACGGCGCAGGGCATACTCCAGGGAGGCCCGCAGCAGGCCCAGAGGGGTGCCTCCGTCATAGCGGATGCCTTTGAATTCGTAGGCATAGAGGTATGCGTTTTCCAGCAGGAGCAGCATCCCGTCAGTGAGCTGGATCTCACCCTTGGCTCCTGGCTGGGTGCGTTCAAGGCAATCGAAAATCTCAGGTGGCAGGATGTAGCGTCCCACGATGGACAGGTTTGAGGGGGCCTCCTCCCGGAGCGGCTTTTCCACCAAGCCGCGAACTTGGTGCAAGCCGTCTCCTTCGGAAAGCTCAGGGTGAACCACGGGGACGGCGTCGACGACTCCGTAGTTGTGCACCGTTTCCCACGGCATCGGTTCCACCGCCACCACTCCCGAAAGAGTGCGGTCGTATATGGCCGCCATCTGCGCGACGACGCCCGGCGTGTGATGCACGATGTCGTCGGGCAGGATAACAACGAAAGGCTCGTCGCCAACGGCGTCCCGCGCTGTCAGGACGGCGTGGCCCAGCCCCAGGGCCTCCTCCTGTATCACAAACGACACCTTGGCCAGCCGGGATGCCTGCAACACCTTGTCCAGCAAGTCCTGGGAGCCGTTCTCGGCCAGGCGTTGCTCCAGCGCCGGAGATGGCTGGAAATAGGACGCTATTCCCTCCTTTCCGGGTGAGGTGACTATTATTACTTCATTGACGCCGGCCTCAACCGCCTCTTCGACGACGTACTGCAGCATGGGACGGTCGAGGATGGGAAGGAGTTCCTTGGGTACGGACTTGGTCACTGGCAGGAAACGGGTACCGAGGCCTGCGGCGGGAATCACGGCTTTTCTGACTGGCATAAACGACCACCAAAAATATACCGCTTCCTAGTCTAGCATCGCCAACCATAGCCAACAACGACAGGAGCAGGACGGCGCAGCGGCGAGCCGCCGAATTGACACCATGGGCTGCTGAACATACCATAAAAGAGAGAGGCCGCACTAGATGGGGAGCTAGCGGTGCCCTGCACCCGCAATCCGCTACAGCGGGATTGAATTCCTCCCAGAGGCCTGCCCGTTGGGCCTATATCGTGGTCGGAGGTCGTTGAGGGCTGGGTCCTACGCGACGCAGACTTGTGAACCCCGCCAGGTCCGAGAGGAAGCAACGGTAAACAGGATCCTGCGTGCGCCGTGGGAGTGCCTGGCCTGAGTCGTCCACTGCGACACGCTCAGTTGTCAGCGTCGACCGGAGGTGCGCGGTCTCTTAATATGCTCAGTCTTGCTACTCACTCCCAGGCAGCCGGTTGAATATGCCTGTTCCAGCCCCGCGTCTCAAGCGACGGAAGTCTCTGGGGCAGCATTTTCTGCATGACACCCGCGTAGTCTCCCGTATCCTACAAGCTGCTGAAATCTCCCCGTACGAGACATTGGTGGAAATTGGCCCTGGCAGGGGCGTTCTCACCAAGCGTCTTGTTCAGCAGTGTGCCCGTGTAGTGGCAGTGGAACTTGACCCGCAATTGTGTGCCGAACTCCCGGCGCGACTGGAATTTCCGGAAAACCTTGAGTGCATACTTGTCGACGCCCGCGAGGCAGATCTGCCCGCCCTCGCCTCACAGCGCTCGGACCCGGCCAATAGCCGATACAAGGTCGTGGGCAACCTGCCGTACTACGCAGCCAACCCCATTATCCGTCGCACCTTGGAGTCAAGCCCGCCGCCGTCGCTGGCCCTGTTCATGGTGCAGAGGGAAGTCGCGGAAAGCATGACAGCCGCTCCCGGCAGGATGGGTCTGCTTTCAGTGGCCACCCAGTTTTATGCAGAGGCCAAGATTGTTTGCTCGGTGCCCCCCTCGGCTTTTCGCCCACCGCCCAAGGTGCGCTCCGCTGTGGTACGGCTGGACGTACGGCAGGAGCCCGCGGTGAGGGTGGCTGACCGGGAGGAGTTCTTCAATGTGGTCCGGGCAGGATTTTCTGCACCCCGGAAGCAGCTTCACAACTCCCTAAGCCATGGGTTGGGTATCGAGGCGGCCTCAGCCCAAGCAGTATTGGAGCAAGCCGGGATAGACGAGCGCCGAAGGCCTGCCACCTTGAGCCTCGAAGAGTGGGCCGCCCTGTACCTGGCGTGGAGGGGAGCGCAACTGGTGGAGGACGGACGTGCAGGTTGAGGCCTACGCAAAGATCAATCTGACCTTTGAGGTGCTGGGCAAGAGGGCCGACGGCTTCCACGAGGTTAAGACGGTCATGCAGACGGTCGGTCTGTCAGACCGGCTCTCATTCGAGCCTTGGCCGACCCTTCAGGTGGATTGCGACAGCCGGGAATTGTCGGGTGAGGCAAATCTTGTCTGGAAGGCTGCTCAAGCGCTGGCCCGCAGCCGGGGCATCCTGCCCCGTGCGCGTATACGAATCCAGAAGCGGGTCCCGGTGGCCATGGGCCTGGGAGGGGGAAGCAGCGATGCCGCCGCGGCTCTGCGCGCACTAAACAATCTGTGGGAAACCTCCGCGACCAACGAGGAATTGGCGGAAATTGCGAGCGGCATCGGCTCTGACGTTTCGTTCTTCCTGTGGGGCGGCACAGCGTTGGCGGAAGGACGGGGAGAAGTGGTGTCCACCATGCCGCCTTTGCCCCGATTCAACCTGACGCTGGTATTTCCTGACCTCGTTATCAGCGACAAGACCAGGCGAATGTATTCGCGGTTGACTCCCGCGCATTACAGCGACGGCGGGATAACGCGTCGTCTGATCCTGCTTCTCTCAGGGGGCGGATTTGTTGTCGAATCCATCCGGGATTGCCTGTTCAACGTATTTCAGGACGTGGCGGAGTGGGAGTTCCCTGAGGTCGCGCAGATGCGTCGCGCCGTGATGGAGCAGGGCGGCCCGGAGCTTCATCTCTGTGGAGCGGGGCCAGCGATGTTCGCCATCCCGTCCAGCGAATCCGAGCATCGTGCGGTGGCAGATGCCTTGCAGCCCAAGGGAGCCGGGGTATACCTTGTAACGACGGTCGGCTGAAGACAGCCCAGCGCGCCCCCAGAAGAGAACCGGATCAAGGACGATTGAATGGTGACCGACATCCTGGCCAGCATCTCCATAGGTATAAATCCGAATCTCATCAATACCGGAAGCATCATTCTTTCCTGGCATGGGGTGTTCACCTTCATCGCCGTTGCCACCGCCGTATTCCTGGTCGTGCGGTGGGGTACTCGCGAAGGATTGGTCGCGGACGTTCTCTATTCGGCGGCGATGTGGGCCATCATTGGAGGGGTGATAGGGGCGCGCGTGCTGCACGTCATCGACTTCTGGGACGAAGTCTACCAGCACGATTTCATCAGGGTTTTCCAGGTATGGCAGGGCGGTATCGCTATTTTCGGTGCTATAGCCGGTGGATTTGTTGGCGGGTCGCTGTACCTGCTGATTCGGAATTCCAACTGGTTTCTCGCCCTGTGGAGACCTTTCTCTCCGGTGTTTGGTCAGCCGCAGAAGGCCGATCTCCCAAAAATAGGACACCTGGCCGATATTACGGCGCCCGCGCTGCTATTGGCTATGGCCATCGGGCGGATAGGCGACATAATCAACGGCGAGCATTTTGCCGAGGTAACGAGACTGCCGTGGGGCATAGTGTACACGCATCCAGACAGCCAGGGATTCGGCCGGCCGGCCACACATCCTGCAGTTGCCTACGAGTTGCTGTTTGACGTGATCCTGCTGGCGGCGCTTTGGCCACTCCGTAAGAGGCTGCGCCCCAATGGGATGTTCTTCGCCCTGTACGCGGCGACCTACTCAATCGGACGCTTCTTCCTAAGCTTCCTCAGGGAGGACAACATCTATTTCGGTGGGTTGAACGAAGCTCAAGTTGTGGCTCTCATCGTGATTGTTATTACCGTGCCACTGTTGATCTGGAAAGCGCAGGTGGTGCGTCCCTCCGGTGGAACGCGATCCGACAGACGCCGGAGCGCGCAGGGGGCGTAATAAATCGCCAGGTCTAGCTGATGCTCAGGGCGGGGACAATCGAAAGCGCGAAACGCGTAGCGCCAGCGAATCGCGGCCCTGCCAGGAATCCATCATCAGCGTATAAGCGCAGTCCAGACGAGATCCCGAGGCCCTGTCTCCCAAGGCGGTCCAGTCAGCAGCCTGGTTAAAGGCCAGGGCGATCATTTCTTGGCCAAACTGTTCGACTCGGAGCCGCAGATGCTGTTGGGAGTGGCCTATCAGCCGGGCCTCTTTCACCGCAAGACCCAGCGAGGCAAACACCGGTCGGCGATTTCCCTTCCCGAACGGCTCCAGGCTGTTGAGCCAGTCATGGACGTCCATCGTCAGTTCCGGAAGTGAAGCGGTTGCGTCGATTTCCAGCACAGGTGAGAGGTCGAGGGAATCCAGCCTCTTCTCGGCGTAGGCATTCAGGCGATCTGAAACCTCACCCACCAGGCTGGTTGGGACAGTGAAGCCGGCAGCCTGCGCGTGCCCTCCGTAGCGCACCAGCAAGTCAGACGCGGCGGTGATGGCATCAATTATGTTGAACTCAGGGATGCTGCGGGCTGAGGCTACCGCGTAATCGCCATTGACCGACAGCACTGCGGCCGGACGGCGGTAGCGATCGACCAGCCGGGAGGCTGCCAATCCGGCCACACCTTGAGGAATGGCGTCGTGGGCTACCACCAAAAAAGATGGTAAAACGGGCATAGCTTCGATGCCCTCGACCGCCAGCGTCGCGGCCGCCTCACTGGCGGCGCGTCTCCTCTGGTTCATTTCCTCAAGATGTTGCGCCAACCTGAATGCTTCATCTTCGGAACGAGTGGTAAGCAGGTGGTAGCTGTCATTGGGGTCGCCCATTCGACCGGCTGCGTTGAGACGGGGAGCGATCTGGAAAGCGATCGTTTCAGAGGTCAGTTTATCCGGAGACAGCCGGGCCGCCTCGTAAAGAGCCAGCAAGCCGGGCCGCCTGGTTAGTTTCAGACGCTCCACTCCCTCGGACACAAGGTAGCGGTTCTCGTCGAGCAGCGGAACCAGGTCGGCCACGCTGCCCAGCGAGGCCAACTCCAGCAGGGCAGGGTCGAAGGGCACCTGCCACGCCCGGTGCAGCCCGTGAATCACCTTTAACGCGAGACCCGCGCCGCACAGTTCGGTGAATGGATACTCGCTGCCCGGCAACCTGGCATTCACGCAGGCAACGGCGTTGGGCAGACCAGCTGGGGGAACGTGGTGATCGGTGATGATGACGTCAACGCCCCGATCGGAGGCGTAAGCCACTTCGTCGGCATCCGTTATTCCGCAGTCGACGGTGACTATAAGTGTGGCGCCGGCATCGATGAGAGAATCGATCGCTCCCCGGGACAGTCCGTGCCCCTCGTTGGCCCGCTGCGGAATGTAAGGCAAAGGGCAGGCTCCCAGGGATTCCAGACCCTCGGACATAATTGCTGTTCCGGTGATACCGTCGACGTCAAAATCCCCAAACACACCGACGCGCTCCCCCTCCTCGACGGCCTGGCGCAAACGGGCAACCGCCTTGTCCATTCCGGGAAGGAGGAGAGGGTCATGGGGGAGGTGAGCAAGGTCGAGGAAACGTTCGAGCTTGCTGGAGGTGTCAATGCCGCGCGATACCAGAAGCCGGGCAACCAACCCGGGAACACGGGCCGGCAGGCCGGAAACATCGGGCTCGGTTGGAATGAGCCAGCGTGGAGTCAATTCTCCCCTGGTCACACTTCGCGGGCCTGGCGTGGTTTGCTAAACACCAGCACAGAGTTGTGCCCGCCGAACCCGAAGGAGTTGCTCATCGCTACATCAATTTCCAGACTGCGGGCGTGGTTGGGCGTGTAGTCCAGGTCGCATTCCGGATCCGGTTCGTCGAGGTTAATGGTTGGAGGAATCAGCCCGTCACGCATTGCCATAATGCATATGGCGGCTTCCAGCGCGCCGCCGGCACCCAGCAGGTGGCCGGTCATGGACTTGCTGGAGCTTATGGGGACCCGGTACGCGCCCTCCCCGAGGGCGACCTTGATGGCCTTGGTCTCGTGCTTGTCATTGAGCGGAGTAGATGTGCCGTGAGCGTTGATGTAACCCACTTCGGAAGGGTCAATACCAGCTTCAGCCAAAGCTCTCGTCATGGCCTGGGCGGCGCTCTCGCCCGTGATGGATGGTTCGGTAAGGTGATGGGCGTCTGAGGTTGCGGCGTATCCTCGCAACTCGGCCAGGGGTTCCACGCTACGGCGGGCAGCGCTTTTCTCGCTCTCCAAGACGAAGACGGCTGCTCCCTCGCCCATGACAAAGCCATCCCTGGATTTATCGAATGGCCTGCTCGCCCCTGAGGGGCTGTCGTTGCGCCTGGAAAGAGCCCTCAGGGCATTGAACCCTGCGACGGATACAGGAACCAGGGGGGCTTCTGTTCCACCGGCGAGAACGATGTCCTCACGCCCGGTCCTCACCATCTCCCAGGCTTGTCCCATTGCGTCTGCACCGCTGGAACACGATGACACGAGGCAGTAATTGGCGCCCATGGAGCCGGTGATCATGGAGACCTGCGCGGATGCCATGTCTCCCAACATCATTGGTATCAGGAACGGGCTGACCCTGCGGGGCCCTCGTTCACTCAGCACCGCGAACTGCTGGGACAGGGTGGAAATACCGCCGATGCCGCTGCCAATGATGACGGCGACTCGGTATGCGTCTCCTTCACTGGGCGTGAGTTCCGCCTGCTGGCAGGCCTGTTGTGCAGCCACGGCTGCGAACTGGGCGAAGCGGTCCATTCGCCGGGCGTCTTTGCGGTCAAGGAAATTCTCAGGCTCGAACCCCTTGACCTCGGCTCCGAATCGAGTGTCGAAGCCTTCAGTGTCGAAAGAGGTGAGAAAGTCAACGCCGGAGCGCCCTTGAGTGATCCCCTCCCAGGTCGTAGGGAGGTCAAGGCCCAGAGGACTGATTATCCCGATGCCAGTGATATAGACTCGGTGATGTCCTGTCATCCCATCCACTATCCCTGATGTCTCCGCGATGCGGCGCCATAGCTGCAAGGCGTCTCATTCCTCAGTGCCCAATGAACTGTGGCTTTGAGTAGTGCCCTTTTTTACCGCTGCGGGTCGATGCAATATTCTGGCCGCCTTTAACGGCGGCCAGATCGCTTAATTGACGCCAAGAGGACGGTGGAGGCGGTCAGCTCTGCCCTGCAGCCCTATTTCCACCGGCGTTCTGTTCTGAGAGGGCCACGTCTATAGCGTCGGTCACTTCGGTGATGCGCCGCGAGACGTTTGACGCCACCTCCTTGCCACTGGTGACGCTGGGGTCGGCCAGTGTCTTAAGTGACTCGGTCAGCTCATTGAGCTTGGAACCAATGCTTTCAGCAACTTCCCGACGGACGTTAGACAGGGGCTGGGAAACTGAGCGCAGTGTTTCCACCAACTCTCCAACCCGCCCTGAAATGTTCTCCCCGAAATCGCGCCCCGACAACGATGCCGCGTCGGAAAGGACGTGGAGCGTTTCGGTGGCTTCGCCCAGACGAGAGGTAACCGTGTTGCTGAGTTCACTGCTGGTGGCCGCCAATCGAAGTTTGTAGGTTCGCAGGATGCGGAACACCCTCCTATAGACGTCGTCAACTTCCTGCAGGCGGGAGGTATATTTATCGAAGATTTCCCGACTTTGCTGCATCGACCAGCGCTCGTCGTGATGGACGAACTGGCGGCCAGTATAGAGCTGGTAGGGGCGCATTTCCCCTTCCTGCAGCAGCTCGCCGTGCTCGTTCAGGGGCTTGAGGTCGGTCCAGTTGGACGTGGCCGGCAACGGCGTCAGGAAGTTGGCGGTCTGGTAGCGGCTGACTGACGTAACCCAGTCCGCCAACTCCATGATGCTCTTCTCGGTATCGTATGGCAGTCCGATGATGGTCATGGCCACGACGGTAAAGCCGAGTTCGTTTATATAGTTCAGGTCCCGGTGCATTTGACCCGGTTCCTGCCTCTTGTTGACTGCCTTCAGGTTCTCCGCATTGTCGGATTCCACGCCCAGATAGAGCATCTTTACGTTGGCTTCCTGGAGGGCGTTGGCCAATTCCGGGTCCTGGCCGATTTCGGCACGGGCCTGGATGATGAGGTTCATGTCCTCGGTATATCCCTTCCAGCCCTTGAGCCGCTCCAGCCGTTCGTTGCGGAACTTGACGGCCCGCAGGGGCGGGGTGTGCAGGTCGTCGGAAATGAAGACCTGGAATGAGCCGTTGCGGGAGGTGTGGATAAGGCCATCCGCGGCAAGCTCGTGCAGCTGCTCCAGTCGCTTGAACTCAGTTTCCCGGGAGACCAGTCGGTAGCCCAGGAACTGCTGGATGACCTGACAGTAGGTGCACTTTTCGGTACAGCCACGGATGCTTTCCATTACTGCGCCAGCCATTGGATTGGCGGGAGTGAGATCGCGGATGGACCGGAAGTCGGGAAGCTCCACAAAGTCGGGGCGGACGAGACCAACCCGCTTCGTGTAAACGACGTGTCCTTCTTCCTGATAGCTGATGCCAGGTACATTGGACAGGTACTGGTTTCGGTCTGGCCCGCGATGCGACAGAAGGACATCGCACAGCTGACCGATGATATCCTCGCCCTCGCGCTGCACAATGACGTCGAAATGGCCGTAGTCAAAGGCTTCCTCCGGCAGCGGGCTCATCTGGGGACCGCCGCCGATGGTGATGATATCGGGGTAGTTTTCCTTGACCTGGCGAGCTACCTGGTAGGCCCGGGGAGCTTCGTTGATAAGGGCGGTCACCATCAGAATGTCGACGCCTTCCAAGTCTTTTTCCAGATCGATCAGACCGGAGCGGTCCTCGAACCAGATGTCCCGTTCGTAGAGGAAGGGGCCTTCCCACTGGGCCAAGGCTGCGGAAAGGTAGAGCATCCCCTGCCTGGGGATGGCCACGTATTCAAAGTTACCGCCGGCTGAAGCCGGCTGAAGGAGCATTACGCGTTTTATGCGAGACATCTTTGCCTCCCTAATTCCGTTCGATTCCCGCCAAACCCGGCGGGGGCGGATGCTCTGCACCCAACGTATACTCCAGATCAGGCACTTGACATGAGCATGTCGCGCGTGCGATCTGGACCGGCATTTCGGCCACTTTACTATATTGCATTATACAGGATGTCATCCAGTCCTGTTTTGAAATTCACCGAAACAGTGGAATCAACTTTGACGCAATTTCATCCAGATGCCGTTCCCGGTCCGAGGGTGGGCAGGCGATGCTGAAGACAATGTGTCGCGCCCCGGCATCGATGTATTCCCCGAGCCGTTCCGCGCACTGCTCTGGAGTTCCCAGCAAGCAATACCTCCGTACGATGTTGATGAACTCCCCGCCGTACAGGTACTGGCCGCCCAACTGCCGGGCCGCCACCTCCGCCGCCTCCTGTTCCGTGGGGTAGAGCGAAATGTAAGGGAAAAACGCCCACTGGAATCCTTCGAGGGTTCGACCTCCCTCCGCAGCGAATGAGTGTATTTTTTCGACGCTGTCGCGGTAGCGTGGCGGGTCGAAGAAATAAGGAACCCATCCGTTCCCAAACCTGGCGGCCCGTCGCATTGCGGGGTCTCGTCGCCCCGACACCCAAATCGGCGGGTGGGGCTTCTGCGTGGGCAGTGGATTGATCATTGCTCCCTCAAGGTTGAAGTGGCGCCCGGAAAAATCCACCTTCTCACCTTGCCAGAGACGGCGCATCACCTCCAGGCATTCGTCGGTCCGACGCCCCCGCTGATTTACATTCAGGCCGGAGTTTTCGAACTCGGCCGGATATTCTCCCCCAATGCCCACACCGAGTGTCAGGCGGCCGTTCGAGGCCGCGTCCAGCGTTGCCGTCGTTCGAGCCAGCATCAACGGGTGATAGAAGGGAGCGAGGACGATTGACGACAGGATGCGGAGCCTCGTAGTTGCGCCCGCAGCAACTGCCAGCACGGGCAGTGACGCGTGCGATGGTCCCGGGGGGTCGCCGCGCATGAAGTGCTCACCGGCGGAAAAATATTCAAATTCGTGTTCTTCCATCCACTGCGCCTGCCGTGCGGTCTCTTCGACTTCGAGTGTCAGGTTTGCGCCGAAGTGCAGATCGTCAATTGCCATTTTTCTGTCTCTGTCTGTCTGCCGATTTTTTACCAAGACATGTTAACGCACATGGAGGAGGGTTCCAACGCTTCGCCGTGCCAGATGAGGTCCGCTCCTTGACAACGCCATACCCATGCCGGAATCTGGATTTAAGGTGTTCAGTAGTTCTCTAGAGTCTGGAAAGAAATTTCCCGTATTTGAATATCCCGGAATTGAATAGAGGAGGGTCGGGGGCGTGCTGGTTCTTGTGACCGGAGCGACCGGGTTTCTGGGACGCAGAGTGGTATCGGAACTCCTGGCTCACCATCACCAGGTCCGATGCCTGGTGCATTCGCCAGGCAGGGAACGAATCCTGGACCGCTGGGACGTCGATGTTCATTACGGCAATATCTTCGATGTCGGCTCAATCACCCAGGCTATGTACGATGTGCATGCCGTGGTGCACCTGGTGGGGATCATCCGCCCAAGGCGGGGAGCTACTTTCGACAGAGTGCACCGGCAGGGCACAGCCAACGTGGTGGAGGCGGCAAGGGATGGGGGGGCCAGGGAGCTCATTTACATCAGCGCTCTCGGCGCTACCGCGAACCCCACATATCCGTATCTTTATTCGAAGCAGCAGGCGGAACTGAGAGTTACCGGGTCCGGTCTCGGTTATACCATATTGCGGCCCTCGGTCATATTCGGGCCGGGTGACGAATTCCTGACGGCTCTGGCGGGTCTGGTTCGGCTGGGGCCCGTGGTGCCGGTCATCGGGAGCGGGAATAACCGTATGCAACCAGTGTCAGTGGAAGACGTGGCACGCTGTGTCGCCGCCTCGGTGGGAAATTCATTAGTGAAAGGAAAGATTCTGAATCTCGGCGGCCCTAGCCGCCTCAGCTACAACGACCTCCTCGGCGAAGTGGCGCTGGCGATGGGCAGGGATATCAGGCGATTCCACATCCCGACTCCCCTGGCCTGGCCTGCTGTTGCAGTGATGCAGACGCTGGCGCCAAGGGTGCCGATTACGACCGGCCAATTGCGCATGCTTGGCATTCGGAACGTAGCTGACGGCAACGATGTGGAAGAGGCATTCGGGTTTACCCCCAAGCCGTTGCGGGGTAACATTGATTACGTTAACGAAGTGAATTTTGGCGACGCTCTCCGCATGACGCTGGGTATGGGTATGCCGAGGCGCCGCTGAAGCGGATTCCTCTCCAATTCTTAGGGAATGGTTCCAGGGCATAGCCTGGAGGTTCGCGTTGCAGTACCAAGAGGCCATAGGGAATGTTCTCTCCCTGTTCGATTCAGAAAGAGCACGAGTCGACGGGCCGCGTCAAAAAGTTATTTATGACCTGGGCAGGATGGAGGAGCTTCTCCAAAGGATGGGGAATCCACACCGGCGGGTACCCACGGTCCACATCGCCGGTACCAAAGGCAAGGGGAGCACTGCGGCCCTCTGTGACGCCGCTTTCCACGCGGCAGGTCTGGGCACGGGGTTTTATTCCTCGCCCCACCTCCACACCTTCAGGGAGCGCCTGCGCAGAGACTGTGAGCCTGTCTCCGAGGAGGAATTCGCGGGGCTGGTTGATGACATCTGGCCGTTGCGCAATAGTGACGGTCGGGATACCGTCACCCTGTTCGAATTTCTGACCGGCATGGCGTTCCAGTGTTTCGCACAAGCAAATTGTGACGTCCAGACGATAGAGGTAGGCCTCGGTGGCAGACTTGACGCCACTAACGTGGTCGATGCGCAGGTCTGCGTCATTACCTCGGTCAGCATGGACCACGCCAAAATTCTGGGGGACACCATCGGCGAGATTGCCACTGACAAGGCTGGCATAATCAAGGCCGGATCAACCCCGGTGATAGCTCCGCAGCGAGCGGAGGCACTTGCGTCTATCTTGGAAGCCTGCAATCGGGTGGGCGTCGAGCCGGTACTCATTGGTCGCGATGTCGGCTGGGATCCCAAGGGGTCAAATTTGGGCAGCCAGCAATTCACGGTTCACGGCCTGTTGGGTTCATATGATCTGAGCATCCCCTTGTTGGGGGACTACCAGATGGAGAATGCTGCGACGGCGCTGGTGGCGGTTGAGGCGATGTGCCGGGCACAGGGATTCCGGATGCCGCCCGAAACACTGGCAAGGGGATTCGCGAGTGTGTCCTGGCCCTGCCGCATGGAACTCCTTGAGCGTGAGCCGCTGGTGATCGCCGACGGGGCCCACAACGATTATTCGGTCGACCGGTTGCTGGAATCTCTGCCGCACTATTTCGAATTCGACCGGCTGGTTGTGGTAGCAGGATTCTCGCGAGATAAGAACGTGGATGCGATGTCCGGCTCACTGGCTCCCGCCGCGGACTTGGTGGTGGCAACGCAGGCAAGGCATCCCCGGGCTATGGCCGCCAACGAACTCACGGAACTCTTCCTCGAGAAAGGAGCCAAAGCGGAATCTGCTGGCACTGCAAGAGAGGCCCTGGACCGTGCCAGGGACGCCGCGGGCCCCAGGGGACTGGTGCTGGCGACAGGATCGCTGTTCCTCGCCGCCGAGATTCGGGAGGCCGCGCTGGGGATCGAACCGGAAATTTATCCCACTTTGTCTAAGAAAGGGGACTAGCAGGGCTGACGATGGACAATCACAGGGTCCGGGTGGTGGTGACCGGCATGGGGGGCATGACGCCCTTGGGAGAGTCGCCGGATGAATTCTGGGGGAACCTCGTGGCCGGCAAATCGGGAGTGGGGCCTATGACCCTGTGTGACCCGACCGGATATCCCTGCCGGGTATCCGGCGAAGTCTCCGGGTTTGACCCCGAGCAATATTTACCCGCCCGTGAAGCGCGGAGAATGGCGCGGTTTACACAACTTGCAGTGGCAGCGGCCCTGCAGTCAGTGGAGGCCTCCGGCATAGACGTCTCCCGCGACGATCCCTACAGGGTCGGCGTTATTCTGGGGAACGGCAACGGAGGGTTTCCCACCCTCGAGGAAAACTGCAGAATATTGGCCGACCGTGGCGGCATGCGGATGTCTCCGTTCTTCTTCCCCATGATCCTTCCGAACATGGCGGCTGCCGCAGTAAGCCGCTACGTCGGGGCCCATGGGTATAATTCAACTGCGACCACTGCCTGCGCCGCCTCCAATCAGGCCATCGGAGAGGCGATGGACGTAATTCGCCGTGGCACCGCTGATGTGGTTTTTGCAGGCGGGGCAGAGGCGGGTATCAGCCTGCTGGGCCTCTCCGGTTTTGCAGTCATGCGGGCCCTGACTACCCGCAACGATGTCCCTGAACTCGCCAGCCGTCCGTTCGACTCGGAGCGGGATGGATTTGTTCCATCCGAAGGGTCGGTGGTTCTGGTGATGGAACGGCTGGAGCACGCGCTGGACCGGGGGGCAACCATCCTGGCCGAGGTGTCCGGCTTCGGCAGCACCAGCGACGCAGGGCATCCGGTTCAGCCCGAGGAGTCGGGGGCCAGCGCGGCTCGCGCCATGGAAAACGCAATAGCTGATGCAGGCCTGGGCATAGGGGATGTGGACTACATCAATGCTCACGGTACTTCCACTCCACTGAACGACGCACTGGAGACGGTTGCAATCAAGCGATTGTTCGGTGACCGGGCCTATCAGGTACCGGTCAGTTCCACCAAATCCATGATCGGGCATTCCCTGGGAGCGGCCGGAGCACTTGAGGCAGTCGCCTGCGTCAAGACCATTACCGAAGGAAAGGTGCACCCTACTATTAACTACACCACTCCCGATCCGAGTTGCGACCTCGACTATGTTCCAAACCTGGCGCGAGAAGTGAATGCGAAAGTTGTTCTCTCAAACGCTTTTGGTTTCGGCGGGCAGAACGCGTGCCTAATTTTCAGGAAGTTTGAGGAGTGAGTCGGCGCCCCGCCCTCCGGCGGGAGTGGCTGTAAGGGGCTGAGGGGAGGCGAAATGACCGAGAGGTTGGTTACTGGCACCGAGCTCCAGGAAGACGCTGATGTGTCGTTGCGCCCTCGCCGCATTGATGAATTCGTCGGTCAGTCGCACACAATGCAGACCCTTCAGATCGCCATTGCCGCGGCCAAGATTCGCGAAGAACCGCTGGACCACGCCATAATCTACGGCCCTCCCGGACTGGGAAAGACCACGCTGTCTCATATCATCGCTTCCGAGATGGGCGTACCCATTCGCGTTACCTCCGGACCGGCCATCGAACGTGCTGGCGATATGGCGGCCGTCCTGACCAGCCTTCAGCCGAACGAGGTGCTCTTCATCGACGAGGTGCACCGCTTGAACCGGGTTGTCGAGGAAGTGCTGTATTCCGCCATGGAGGACTTTTTCCTGTCGTGGATGGTGGGCAAGGGCCTGGCGGCACGAAGCGTTAACCTTCGCATCAACCCTTTCACTCTTGTTGGAGCGACCACGCGCTTCTCAATGGTAAGCGCGCCTCTGCGGGACAGGTTCGGCTCGGTGTGGCGGCTGGAATACTACGACGTTGATGAGATGGAAATCATCGTGGAGCGCTCGGCCCGGATACTCGACACGGATCACGATTCCGATGGCGTCGCCGAGATTGCCCGCCGGTCCCGGGGCACGCCGCGGGTGGCCAACCGGCTTCTGAAGCGGACCCGGGACTATGCGCTGGTGAAGGCGGACAACCGCATTAGCGGCCCTGTCGCTCGCGCTGCGCTGGAGCAACTCAATGTGGATCCATTGGGATTGGACCAGTCCGACAACCGCCTTCTGAGCGCCATCATCGACAAGTTCGATGGCGGACCGGTGGGACTGGAGACCCTGGCGGCGGCCCTGAACGAGGACTCCGATACGATTATGGACGTTTGGGAGCCCTATCTCCTGCAGCTCGGTTTCCTGGACCGCACCCCGCGCGGCAGAGTGGCCACCCGGCTGGCCCACGAGCACCTGGGACGTCCCTTCTTTTCACTGCCGGTCAGCGATCAGCCCAAACTGGATGGATTTTAGAGAGTAGTTGACCTGTCTGCCTTTGCCAAACGCCACAGCGCTTTGTTGATTGCATATTTGCAGGCGTCTACAATGGTTAGACAATGGTTGAATTCAGAGTTGAATACCTCTCGGAGCCGAGTTGACCGCGCCGTTGACCGAGATCCCCATTGCGTCTGTTCTCCTGGAAGCTGCTGAAGGACGGCCGCTCGCCGACGAAGAGGCGTGGGCCCTGACAGGCGTGGACGAGGACGGCCTCGAGGAGTTGTGTGAAGCTGCGGGTTCAATGCGGGATTTGGGCAAGGGACGGACGGTCTCTTTCTCTCCCAAGGTTTTCATACCCCTTACTCACATGTGTCGCGATTTCTGCGGTTACTGCATCTTCCGCAAGACACCGGAGCAAGCCGGCGACACCCTTTACATGACTCCGGAGCAGGTGTTGGATGTGGCCAGGGCCGGGCAGCGCCTGGGCTGCACCGAGGCCCTGTTCACGCTGGGCGAGCGCCCGGAACAGCGCTATCCTGAGGCGAAAGAATGGCTGGCCGCCCGCGGATTCAGGACGACCCTCGAGTACGTCGCCTATGTGAGTCGTCTGGTACTTGAAGAGACGACGCTGCTGCCTCATGCCAACCCCGGTACCATGAGCCGTAGGGAGATGGCCGCCCTCCAGCCGTATAATCCATCGATCGGCCTGATGCTGGAGAGCACGTCACCTGCATTGCACGCTCCAGGTGGTGCCCACGAATTTGCCCCAAGCAAGCGGCCCAGGGTCAGGCTGCGGACTATCGAGCTGGCCGGCGAGTTGCGGCTGCCCTTCACTACTGGTATTCTCATCGGCATCGGCGACACTAGGGAAGACCGTATTGAATCCCTACTTGCCATAAGGAACCTGCACCGCCGATTCGGGCACGTTCAGGAAGTGATCGTGCAGAACTTTCGTGCCAAGCCGGGCACTGCAATGGCCGGGAAGCTGGACGCAGATACCATCGAACTGCTGTGGTCGGTGGCGGCGGCGAGGCTTATTCTGGGACCGGATGCCAACGTGCAGGTACCGCCCAATCTGAGTGCCGACAACTACCGGATTTATCTCGAAGCGGGAATAAACGACTGGGGCGGCGTTTCGCCCCTTACGATAGATTTCGTCAACCCCGAAGCACCTTGGCCTGCCCTGACCCAGCTCAGGGAACAGACCGAAACGGCGGGATTCCAACTCAAACCCAGGCTGCCGGTATATCCCGAATATTTTCTCACCACCGGCGATTACCTTCCGGAAGCGCTGCTGACAAGGGTTCGCGCGCTGGCCGATGATTACGGATTTGTACAAGGGGGAATCCAAAGATATGTCGGGGAAAACTGAGCAGCCGTCCGCAGTCAGCCTGACGGATTTGGCGGGAACGTTGAATTCTGAGGTGACAGCGGTTCTTGACAGGGCCCTTGCCGGTGAAGACATAAGTCCCGAAGAGGCGACGCTGCTCTTCGAGACGACCGGGCCCGAATACAACGCGACAGTGCTTGTCGCTGACGAACTGCGGCGCCGTACGGTCGGCGACGTAGTCACCTATGTTGTCAACCGGAACATCAACTTCACCAACGTTTGCATCAAGCGATGCGGGTTCTGCGCCTTCAGCCGTGACTTCCGCGAAGAGGAGGGTTACTACCTCCCTATAGAGGAAATAGTCCGTCGAGCCCAGGAGGCCTGGGACTACGGCGCAACCGAAGTGTGCATCCAGGCCGGGCTGCCGCCCCAGATGGAGGGCGATCTGTATATTCGCCTGTGCGCCGCCATCAAGGAGGCGCTGCCTGACATGCACATTCACGGATTCTCTCCGGAGGAAGTGCTGTACGGTTCCATCCGATCCCGCTGCTCCATACGCGATTACCTAGAGGGATTGAAAGCAGCCGGCGTGGGCAGCTTGCCCGGAACCTCGGCCGAGATTCTTGACCAGGAAATGCGCGATCGCATTTCGCCGGGCCGCATAACCGTCGACCAATGGATCGAAGTGATCACCACGGCCCACGAGTTGGGAATTCCGACCACATCCACCGTGATGTTCGGGCACAAGGAAACTTCGGCCCAGTTGGCGAATCACATGGACCTGCTGCGTGGGATCCAGAAGAAAACGGGAGGCATCACCGAGTTCGTGCCTCTCAGCTTCGTGCATACCGAAGCTCCGATGTTCCTGAAGAACCTGGTCGAGAATGTGCGTCCCGGCCCCACAGGCATGGACGTAGTCAAGATGCACGCCATCGCTCGAATCATGCTGAACAACTGGATTCCCAACATTCAGGCGTCGTGGGTCAAGGAAGGCTCCCGGATGTCGCAGTTGCTGCTCACGGCAGGCGTCAACGACCTTGGCGGCACGCTGATCAACGAGAGCATCTCAACCGCGGCAGGAGCACAGCACGGTCAGTTGATGCGGCCATCTGAGTTCCGGGGAATGATTCGCACTGCGGGACGTGTCCCCGCCGAGCGGGCAACTACGTACGGACTGCGCCGCGTATTCAGCGAGCAGGACGAGGAGCTGGACCCGCTGGACCTGGTGGGCGAAAACGTCGAGGAAATCTTCGGCTCGTACAACAAGCTTGTTAAGCTGGAGACGTACCGTTTCGAACACCCGCGCCACGCGCAGCAGGCCGGCGTCTAACGCTGCTTTGGCGAAGTAATTCGAGGCTGTTGCGCCCTTTGAATACCGCTGGATTTCTTGAACGGCCGGACTATTTCACTGCGGGTCTTCCGAAATGAGCGGACCGCGGGTCTTGGCCTTGGCAGGGGGAGTTGGCGGCGCCAAGCTGGTGGTTGGGCTGGCACACTGCCTTCAGCCCGGCGAATTGGTAGTTGGGGTGAATACCGGCGACGATGAGAATTTTCACGGCCTGCACATCTCGCCCGACCTCGACACCATGATGTATACGCTCGCGGGTCTTTCCAACCCGGATACGGGTTGGGGGCTGCAGGGCGATACGTTCGAGGCCTTGTCCATGCTGCGTCGATATGGGTCCGACACGTGGTTCAACCTCGGGGACCGCGACTTCGCCACCCACATCCGTAGGACACAACTGCTGGGACAAGGGCTTTCATTGTCGGAAGTTACAGGTCGGCTCTGCGACTCTCTAGGAGTCAAGAACTCCATCATCCCGATGAGCGACCAGCCAGTGCGTACAGTGCTGGAGACTCCTGAGGGACGCCTGTCGATGCAGGAATATTTTGTCCAGAGGCGCGCCCAACCTGATGTATCTGCTGTCAACTACTTGGGGGCGGGCGAAGCCGCTCCATCTGCCGGTCTCGCCGCGGCGCTTTCTCAGGCCCGTATGCTGGTAATCTGCCCGTCCAATCCCGCTCTCAGTGTTCAGCCCATCGTGCAGGTCTCGGGAATGAAGGAACGGCTGGAGTCGTTTTCCGGGACCAGGATAGCCGTGAGCCCGATCGTTGGAAACGACGCAGTGCGGGGTCCTGCCGGAAGGATAATGGCAGGTCTGGGACAAGAGGTATCCGTAGTGGGAGTAGCGAGGGCTTACCGCAACATTTGCGACGTTCTGGTGATTGACGAACAGGATGAAGCCAAGGCGCCCGCCGTAGCAGAGGTGGGCTTGCGCCCCGTGGTAACGAAAACGATCATGGAATCGCTGCAGGACAGGATAAACTTGGCCCAGGAAGTTTTGTCTTTGGACGAGAGTTCCGGGTAGTCAATGTCCGCGCCAGGACTGGGACAGCAGCGAAGAGTAGCAGTGTCGAACCAGGAATACGACATAATCGCAATAATACCCATGAAACCACTTACCGAGGGTAAGAGCAGGCTGGCCCAAACCCTCTCCCCGGAACAGCGGGCCAACATCAGCATGGGTATGTTGCGCCGAGTTTTGACTGCCCTCAAGGGGGCTTCCATCGACCCCATCTGGGTGGTGGGTGGGGATGACCGAGTGAAAAACCTTGCCAGGAATCAGGGCGCGATCTGGCACGAGGAGATGGGGCGCAACCTGAACGACACCCTGGGAAAGGCATTTGAGCAGGCGTTCCTTCGTGGCAGGTCTGCCCTGTACATTGCAGGCGACCTGCCGTTCGTCAAACCGTCGGACATTCATTCCTTCATACAAGCATCCCGCGGCGCCGGCAATATCACCCTTGCGCCCGCCAGGCGCGATGGCGGCACCAATGGCATGCTGATTCCCCACGGGACCGGGTTCAAACCGGAGCTGGGACGTCTGAGCTTCAGCAAGCATCTGTCTCAGGCTGCCAGGTTGGAGACGTCCGTAGCCATCGCCTACAGCCCTGGGCTGGGACTGGACCTGGACGTGGTTGACGACCTGGAATCGTACCAACACATGGAGCCCGGCCTCGTTGAGCGATTGATGCTGGGTGCCGGTGGAGGAAATGTGGGATCACGGGCGCAAACTGGGGGAGACGCTCCCTCTTTCTAGGCCTTGAATCAGAAGCTGATAGTTCCTTTTTAATTTTATGGTGCGAAAATGAGCGAAAAGAAGGCAAAACTCGGCGTACTCCTTCCAACCAGGGGCATCCTGCTGAAAGGCGAACAGCCATCTGATGCTGACCGGGTATTCCGGATGGCCGAGAGGGCGGAAGAGGCGGGACTGGACTCCGTGTGGGTTGGTGACAGCCTGGTTGCCAAGCCCAGGCTTGAACCGCTGTCAACCCTCGGAGCATTGGCCGCGCGTACCAGCCGGGTGCGGCTGGGAACTGCGGTGCTCCTGCCCGCGCTTCGACACCCGGTGCTGCTGGCCCAGACTTTGGCCACGGTCGACCTGATCTCCAGCGGGCGACTTGTTATCGGGGCCGGAGTCGGCGGCGCTTTCAATGACGAGCAGCGGGGCGAGTGGGCTGCCGCAGACGTTGATCCCAAGCGCCGTGCCCGTAGATTCGAAGAGATCGTCGAAATTTCCAAAGGTCTGGGTCCCGGACAGCCCCACAGCCACGAAGGTAGGAATTTCAGCCTCGATTCGGTCAGAATGTTGCCCGCGGCCACACAGCCGGCCGGGATACCGTGGCTCCTGGCCACCCATTATCGTGCCGGCAAACCAGCCCAGGTCGACAGGGCTGCCAGGATTGGCGATGGTGTTATGGCCATTTCCGATACTCCTGCTGAATTCGCGGAGGTCATCGCACAGGTGGACGCCAAGGCGGAAGAGTACGGCCGCGACACCTCCAACAGGGAGAATGTCTTCTATATGTCGGTCAACTTGAATGAAGACGATGGTGCGGCCAAAGCCGACGCTGAGGACTGGTTGATGCGATACTACGGCGCCAATATCTGGGGAAACCGCTGGGGGCCCTTTGGAGGCGTCCAGAACGTGGCCGACAGAATGGCAGCCTACGTTGAGGCAGGCGCTGATACGGTCATTGTGCGGTTTGCCACCTTTGACCCTGAGCGGCAGCTGGATGTATTCTTGGAGCGCATCGAGCCGCAATTCGCGTAATTTGTTGCTGAAATTGCCCCCGCTTCCAGCCGTTACGGCGAGAAGGGAGAGGCCGTCTTTCAAGGCTGGAGAAAGTTTTGGTCCCCATTGATCTGTCAGGCAAGAATGGAATCGTGCTGGGCGTTGCCAATGAGCGCAGCATCGCCTGGGCGATAACCCAGGCGCTTTCCGATGCGGGTGCCCGGCTGGCTTTGACGTACCAGGGGGAACGCTTGAAGGAGCGGGTGGAACGGCTGGCAACTTCCCTGGATAGTCCTGTATTGCTCCCTTGCGATGCGACCGACGACGGACAAATCGAGCAAGTCTTCCAGTCCTTGAACAGTGAGTTCGGGGAGATTTCCTTTCTGATACACAGCATCGCCTTCGCCAATCGAGAGGACCTCAGCGGACGTTACGTGGACACAGGCCGCGAGGGATTTCGCATAGCAATGGAGGTGAGCGCCTATTCTCTCCTGCCATTGGTACGCCACGCGTCTCCCCTGATGACGGATGGAGGCAGCGTGGTGGCCATGACTTTCGATGCCTCACGGCGCGTATATCCGGGGTACAACGTCATGGGTTCAGCCAAGGCGGCCCTGGAGCATGCCGTGCGTCAACTGGCGGCCGAGATGGGACCGTCCAACATACGGGTCAACGCAATATCCGCAGGTCCTCTGGAAACCCTCGCTGCCAGGGGGATCACCGGATTTAGGGATATGCGGCACGCGCACGCCGATAAGGCTCCGCTGCAGCGCAACATCAGCGCCGAAGAGGTGGCTCAGACGGCGCTGTTCCTGTGCAGCGGGATGGCCAGCGGAATCACCGGCGCGATAATTCCCGTAGACGCTGGCTACCACATTATGGCGGTGTAGGTCAGGAGAATCGCAGGTGCCGAAACGATCGAGGCAGGGTAGAGATACCCTGCCTCGATTAATTGGTGCGGGAAACTGATTGGGAAATGGCTGTTACGAACCGGCGTTCAGCGCCTGGACCTGCCGGTAGTCCTCATCGGCTCTTTCCTGTCGCCCCTGCTTGGAGTAAGCTTCGGCCCGGCGCTCCAAGGCTTCCCGGTGCCTGGGATCCAGGGCTATTGCCTTGGTGAATTGGTCGATGGCCTCTTGCAGGCGGCCCTCGCTAAACAAAGCCGCACCCCTAGCGGTCATTCCATCTGCGGTGGGAGCAGGCCCGGGAACTGGCATTCCCCACGGGCGGGTCTCAGGTTCGGCTTCGTCGGCGTCGGATACGGCGGGAGTGCCCTCGGAATCCGCATCCTGATAGGCAACAGCCGCGGCCTCCTCGTAGACTCGTTCCGGAACGGGTTCAGAAACCGTCGCATCATCTTCCAAGAGCAAGGCCGTAGGGTCTTGTCCAAGCCCTGGTCCACTTGCGGCTTCAGGTATCGAGGTCTCGGCAGGGCGTTCCAAGGTCGCAGTGGATGCCCCTTGAGGCTGATGCATTTCCGAGGCCAGCACCGTGTCAGTTGTTTCCGTAGAAAACTCGCGGGAGAGATCCCACCCGCACTTGGTGCAGTAATTCTGCCCCGGCGTGTGAGAACTGGCGCACTTGGAGCACGTATTCCGCCGCTCTTTCCCCTGCTGCTCCGTGGAACGGACAAAAAACATGAGGAAGAGAACGGGTACCACACCGAGAATTGGCAGGTTAACTCCGGGCCAGGGAATCCCCAAAACCAACGCCGCCCCACCCCAGATCCAGGGGCTGCGGCCACGTGCCAAAGCCAGTCGAGCCGTCCAGAACGCAACAAACGGAACTAGAAAGACTAGGAGCAGATCGGTTGTGTCGAGTCCGAATATAAGTCCTTGCCTCCGCAATCCCGGGATAACATAATTGTCTCATATCGGGATTGTGTCGATCCGGCCTAGGATTGTTTCCTACTACGCTAAGTAAAAAGGGATATCTTGGAATATACAAGAAATCGAATCTTTAGGCAATGGCAGCGCGTCATACAAACAGGGCTATCGCATTTGGCCGGAGGGATCCGGTGTCTGCGCAGGGAATCGAGTGCAGCTATCCGGTGCGGGCGGACGTGAAGTGGATGAGGAGTCTGAGGGGGAAAAAGGGGACAGAATTTTCCCCACGAGTTCCCATAATTTCCCAGATTTTCCCATTTTGCCTGCTATTTCGCGTTATTTCCTATCTGCGCCACTGCAAGTGGGACAGGGATTTTCAAATTCGGTCCCATTGTGTCCCATTCCTGCTTTTCCTGGTGATTGGCCAGGCCATGCCTCTGCGGCTGTTGGCTGACACAGCTGGGGCGGAGTGAGGCCGGTACAGGTATCGAGCACTATGTATCGAACACATGATCTTATGATACCGAACGCCGAAGGGCTTGGCAAGCGGCAAATGTCATCTGGATATCCAAATGCGATTGCCCTGGTCATACAAAAGGGTCTTCGATTCCCGAGCAGTAATAGATCAGAAAGGGACAGGGCTGCCTGAATATGCTACTCAGACACCAAAGCATTGCCCAGCTATCCAAATCCGATATAATGTCCAGACACAAAATGGGTTGATTCGCAGCATGCGGATAAACCAACGGTGCTGCTGAGGAGGACTATGAAAATTACTCTATCCATTTTAAAGGCCGACGTGGGTTCAATCGGTGGCCATACCAAGCCTTCTGATCGCATGATGGATTCCGTACGGTCAGACACCGCTGCAGCCATTGAAAGAGGCCTGCTCATTGATTCCTATGTGGGCCACACCGGTGATGATATCTGCATCATCGCCTCCCACACCCGCGGAGAAAACGATACCGATGTCCACCAATTTGCCTGGAACTCCTTCCTGAATGCCACCGCCATTGCCTCCGATTATGGTCTCTATGGCGCCGGTCAGGATTTGTTGGTGGATGCACCGTCGGGCAACATCCGGGGTGCAGGCCCGGCCGTCGCCGAAATCGAATTCGACCACGATCCCGTGAAGACCAATCCGTACCGCCCTGCAGAGTCGTTCATGGTGCTCGCCGCAGACAAGTGCGGGCCTGGCGCCTACAATCTGCCGATGTTTCTCGGGTTTGCCGATCCCATGTACTGTGGCGGCCTGATGCTGCCCCGTTTGAGTGAAGGCTTTACATTCAACATCATCGATATGGACAACACCGATGGGGACAGCCTGATCTCTCTCAACGCTCCCGAGGATTACTACAAGATCACGGTGCTGCTGCGTGACAACGAGCGGTTTGCCGTCGAAAGCATCGTATCCCGTTACTCGGGGCAAACCGCGGCGGCCATCTCCGCCACTCGCATGCACAACATCGCGGGTACCTACACCGGAAAGGACGACCCGGTGGCTCTCGTTCGGAATCAGGGTATATTCCCTGCCCCCGAGGAGCTTATTTCCCCCTACGCCAAGGCCCATTACATCGGCGGCGACGCCCGTGGTTCCCACGTGATGCCGTTGATGCCGGTCGCCATCAACACAGCAGTTACCGGCATGTACTGCCTGCCGCTGGTATCCTGCATAGGATTCTCGCTGAACCGGGACGGCTACTTCTCCGACTCGTGCGCTGACTTCTTCGACAACCCGGCCTGGGATTACGTCAGGCAGGTGGCCCAGGAGAAAGGCATCGCCATGCGTTCCCAGGGTTGGTCCGGTGCGGCAATGCTGCCTTACGGCGAGCTGGAATACTCCGGATTCCGAACCAGCATCGGCGACCTCGTGGATCGTTTCGGCATCCGCAATGGCAAGGAATCGAGCGCGATTCCCGAGAAGGCCGGAGCCGCGGACGACTAGACCGCTCATATCAGAACGCGGTGGATGACAAAAAGCGCCGGGACTCAACAAGTCCCGGCGCTCTCCTTTGTTTGAGATTGATGCGGGCTACTGTTCTGTCCTGATGGACAGTTCCTTGAGCTGCGACGGTGCGACTTCGGCAGGCGAGTTGAACAACAGGTCCGTGCCACTTTGGGTCTTGGGGAAGGCAATGACGTCGCGGATTGAGTTGGTACCCGCGAGGATGGCAATAAGGCGGTCGATGCCGGGGGCAATTCCGCCGTGGGGCGGCGCGCCGTACTCGAAGGCCTCAAGGATTTGCCGGAAACGCTCGCCCACGTCCTCCCGGCTGTAACCAAGGATGGCGAAGATCTTTTCCTGCATCTCTCGGTTGTGAATCCGAATGCTGCCGCTGGCCAGTTCGGACCCGTTGCATACCAGGTCGTAAGCCTTGGAACGGATCGCACCAAGGTCATCTCCTTCAAGGAGACCTTCCTCCCCATTGGCGGGAGATGTGAATGGGTGGTGTGACGAGTCCCAACGACCTGCATCTTCGTTCCACTCGAACAGGGGAAAGTCCGTTACGAAGGCAAAGGCCAGTTCGTCAGGATCTGCCAGTTCGAGCAGCTCGGCAACGTGGTTTCGCATGGCGTTCAGCCACACGTTGACACGGGACGTAGGACCGGCCATGAGCAGGATCATGTCGCCTGGGCCGGCTCCCATTTTCTCAGCCAACCGGACATGCCATTCGGCAGCCATCCGCAACCCCGAGGACTGCAGGATTTCCTCCTCGCTCTGTTCAGCCACCTCTCCGCTGCCCCGATAGCGAATATGCGCTAGTCCACCTGCGCCCGACTCCCTGGCAAAAGCGTCCAGTTCCCTCACCTGAGACGTGGTGTACGCCGCAAGGCCGGGGGCCACGAACCCCTTGATGCAGCCCCCTGACTCGATGGTGGACAGGAATACGCGAAAACTGGTTTCTCCGGCCAGATCGGAGACATCGGTCATCTCCAGACCGAATCGCAGGTCAGGTTTGTCGGAGGCGTAGCGGGCCATGACCTCTGCGTGGCTGAGCCTGGGGAATGGTTTTCGAAGCTTCTTGTTGGGAGCCACCGCCTCAATCATGCCGGTGTACAACTCTTCGGTCAGCGCTAGCACGTCCTCCTGATCAACAAAGCTCATTTCCAAGTCGAGCTGGGTGAATTCAGGCTGCCGGTCAGCGCGCATATCCTCGTCGCGGAAACAGCGGGCTATCTGAAAGTAGCGTTCAATACCCGACACCATCAGCAGCTGCTTCAGCTGCTGCGGCGATTGTGGCAAGGCGTAGAACGTGCCGGGATGCAGGCGGCTGGGCACCAGGAAATCGCGCGCGCCCTCCGGTGTGCTCTTGATTAGAATGGGTGTCTCAATCTCAAGGAACTCCCGGGCGTCAAGAAAGTCCCGGATGTACTTGACGACGCGGTGCCGCAGAATGAGATTCTGTTGCATGGACGGCCGCCGCAGGTCCAGGTACCGGTACCGTAACCGAAGGCTTTCGTCGGCACTCGCCTCGTCGGTGATATAGAAGGGAGGCGTGAGGGACTGGTTCAGGACATTCACCGACTCGGCCATCACCTCGATGTCCCCAGTCGGCATCGCCTCGTTCTCACTGCCTTCTGGTCGCTGCTGCACCCGCCCACGTACCTGCACAACCCATTCCTGCCGGAGGTCCTCCGCGATGCCAGTAGCTTCGGGGGCCAACTCCGGATTGAAGACGACTTGCACGACGCCTGATCGGTCGCGCAAGTCGAGGAAAATAATTCCGCCGTGGTCGCGGCGGCGGCCGACCCACCCCGCCAGGGTTACTTCAGAATCGGCGTCCGCAAGGCGCAGATCGCCGCAATTGGCGCCCTTCATATGAACAGGGACGGGCACGCAGAGCCTCCATTAATGTGGGCTGACCAGGCAGTTTGCCTAACTGCCCGGGAATATGGTGAAGATGTCCCGAAAGGGGCTGGGAGCCTGGTTATCGATCCCGGCAACACACTCCGCAAGGGCCCCCGGAGTGCTTACCGGTGGCAGACAAAGGGTGTCAAGGCAGACGTGAGCCATGGCTGGTCCGCCCGCCGAAACGGTCTTGAGGTCCAGGTTTGGACTGTTGAGGCGGGCCGCAGCTTCCAGCAGCGTTCGGCAGTCGCCAGACTCTGGGTTGCCCTCCACAGTGACTTCGACCAGCGGGTTCATAAACAGGTCTACCGTCAATCCAAACTCGGCGGCAAACTCACCCTGCTCCCTGAATACCGGCGTGAACGCGCTGAGAGTTGCCTCGCAAATTTGCCTGTAATCCTCGTTGCGCGTGGACTGGTGCAGTCTCAGGAGGCCCTGGACAGCGGTCATATTCTCCGGCAGTTGCTTTTCCCTAACCTGGAGATGGCCAACTGCATCGTCGTCTGCTTCTATGTCAAAAAAGCCGCCGCCCTCCTCGTCAAAGAAGCGATCCACCATTGCTGCAGCCACTTGCACCGCCCTGTCCAGGTAGCGAGCCTCAGAGGTGTTGCCGTGGGCCTGCATTAATCCGACAAGTAACCCTGCCCAGTCTGCCAGCAGAGCAGGAGCGTCCCCTCGACCGTCCTTGGAATAAACGTGAGAGAAACTGCCCGTGTCCGCCCAGCCGTCAATATGGTCAAGGACGTCCAGGCCAGTGCGGCCCAACTCCGGCCGGCCCAATTTCCAGGATGCGTCCAGGAGAGCCGCAGCAGCCATGGCACTGGGCCCAGAGTAGCAGTATGGATCGACAGGTGGAGGGATTGACTCCGCCCGGGCGTGAGCGTCCAATGAGAAATAGTCCGAATGAGCGCCCTGGCTCCCACGGAAGCCACCAGCTTCAGCGTCGTAGAGTAGGTCGATCAGAAACTCGAAGGTCTTTTCTGCGACTGAGCGGTAGCGAGGCTGCTCAAGTACGATTGCAGCGTCGAGGTATACCCTGGCGAGAGAAACATTGTCCTCAAGCAACTTCTCTCTCTGCGGTTCTGACCAGTCCGCGGCTGAGCTGTAGCGAAAAAACCCGCTCTCAATGGAATCGTAAATCGCAGAATTTGCCAGCTCATCGAGGCTTCTGCGCAGCATGGCCGCGTAGAACTCCTGGCCGGTGGTCCGATACAGGTGAGTCACAAACCTGAGAATTTGAGGATTGGGGAATTTCGGCTCACTTCCGAATCCACCTTTCCTGGCGTCATAAGAGCCGGCCACAATCCTGGAAACGCGGTCGACCAACATGCTCTCTACGTCAGCGCCCGCAGCCGTGCGGCGTGCGTGTTCCCGGCGCTGTCGCAACAAGTCCCGGGACTGGCTGTACAGCTGTGGCTTGTCTTCGCGATAGGCATTCTGGAGTTCCATCAGCATGGCGATGAACTGATCAGGAGGCAGGTAGGTCGCTCCGCCGATTAGTCCACCGTGGGGGGTGAGGAAAGCCGTCGTTGGCCATCCGCCCACGTTGTACCGCGCGTTAATGTCTGGACGGTGGTCGTTGTCGACTCGGACGGTGAGGAAACTGCTGGACAGGACGGACTGGACGTCGAGGTCCGAGTAGGTAGTCTCGTCCATCTCGTGGCACCATTGGCACCAAGCTGCGGAAATAGAAAGCAGTACCGGTTTGTCTTCTTCCTGCGCCCGGTCAAAAGTGGAGCGTGCCCACGGCAGCCATTCGATGCGGTGTGCCTGGTTGGGGTTGGGCGAGAAGTGGAAGCTGGTCACTAAGGCCGCCTGCGTAATTTTTGGCCGGTCTCCGCTACGGAATCCGAATTTTCACGTTAGCACAGAGGGCGTTTATTTTCAATTGCAGCAAGCCTGCACAACCGGCATACTCATTGATCAGGCAGGTGCAATCAGGTTGTTACGCGGTGGCGAGCGACTCCTGTTCGAGGCGGAAATTGGCGTGAGAAATCGGCACGGACAGCAGAACGCGCGCCTGTTCCAGGGCCCTGTCGGACACGTCGGCCAGAGTCGTGAACTGGCCGCCATCCATGGCTCCAATGGGAACGCCATTACGATATGCGAGGCGGTTGCCAGGTGTGGCGGATAGACGCGGCCCGGGAGTCAGTATCCCGGCGAGATTCAGCGGGTCGTTCGCCGATACTATAGCCAGCCGGTCATCGGGCTTGCGATCCCGCCAGCGCCTCAATGCGTGGGCGGCCTCCGGCAACGCGAACTGCTCTCCCACGAATCCGGAAACGAATCTTCCGCCCAGGATCTCGCCCCTGGCCTCGAGGCGCCGCAGGATGCGCGCCAAATCGCGCCACCGTACGGCCAGAGAATCCCTATGCAGCAGTTCCGGAAAGAGGATGCCGTATCGCAAAAGGAGCTGTCGCGCTACCGCCTCCGTTCGGTCTTCCAACGGCTCAACCGCTTCCAGAAGCCACCAGCGGCTGAATCCCCGGCGGCGATGCAGGTTACCTTTCCCCGAGGTTTGGGAGCGTCGAGGCCTCTTGGTTCCCCTCAGCCGCTGACGCATGCCCTCCAGACCGTCCGCGGTAGCCCAGCCGGCCGCTGCCAGGGTCCAGAGCGCCTCCTCGACGTCCGATGGCAGCCGCTTCGTTGCCGAAACAATGTCAGACAGGAATGAGGCTCCCCGGCGCTGCAGATAGTCCAGAGACTCCCTCAGGGCGCCGGTCAGCGATTCAAGTTCCGGGACATCCTCGGTAAGCAACCAGTCTACGGACTCCCTGAGTGCGAGGCTGATCGGTGTGAACCTAGAGAATGCCGCCCTTCCCGTGGAGTTCGAATTGCCGGTCCCGTTATGGGTCGCTGGACGCGCGGAGAATCTCCCCCATATCACCTCTCCTCCCAGGCAAAGCCGGTCCAGCATCACGCCGCTGTACTCGGCTACCCGGTTGGCCAGGATTTCTTCCTCGCAAACACCGGCAGCGGCCTCGAACCCCTGCAGCTGTTCGATGACCGAGAGCAGGCCGCCCTCTCCGGGTAGTCGCGCCTCTGGCATAACGTGCTGCCAGTCCAGCAGGAATCGTATGAAAGTGGCAGGAGAGACGGGCTCTATCTGGCTACGCAACGACTCAACGGTTGATCGGTGAATCAGGGCCAGTATCCGCCGATTGCAGAATTCCACTCCGTCAATGCCCTGACGGTAGCTGCCACGGAGAACCACTCCCTCATTTTCCAGGTAGCCAAGTGCGTAGGCCACGTCGTCATCCGGGAGGCACAGGGTGGACGCCAACTCCTCGGACGTAAATGGCCCGATGCACTCCACCCATCCCCGGATGAGGGCCAATATTGCGTCCTCGCGAGAGCCCAGGTTCTGACCATTGCTGAAGGTCAAAGGGTCGCCTCGGGGAGCGGGGTTCACCGAAAGGCCCGCGTAGGCAAGACGAACCACTTCCAGGCGTTCTGCTGCCGTCCATGCACTGAGTCCGTCGCCGTTCGTCACTCGATGAACCCGGCCAGATGAGGCCAACTGCTCCAGCCAGGCGGTAAGAGGCAGGTCTGCCATCACCGGGCGAGACAGCCCTTCCGGGCCGTCCGGCAGCACGACAAGGGTGAGCAGGGCATCGTGCAACTCGTCGGCGTCCCGCACCCGCGGCCAGGCACTCTCCGATTCCACGCGAATTGCCTCGGGGTCCAGCCGGCCCAGATCCCTAGAGTCCTCGGGCAGGGCACGCCTGAGGGGTACGGCGCGGGCGCGGCGTTCCTCCAGCGGCGCGTCATCGAGGAATGCGTAGGGCATCGCGTTCAGGATCTGGTGCGAGAACACGGAGGGCTGAACGGTGTCCCTGCCATACACCTCTATCGAACCCGCCTCTATGGCACTGAGCAGGGCTTGGCAGCCCTCCAGATCCGAGGCCTCAGTCAAGCAGTCTCGCAGAGTCTCGAAGACAAGGGGGTGATCAGGGATTTCCACATCCCCAGGCGGTGCGTTATCCTGGCAGGCCACCTGCGCTGGAAAAACGGCGGCCAACAGGTCGTCGGAGCGCATTCGCTGCAGGGGCGGCGGCACTTTCTTGCCGCCGGTGTGCCGGAGGATGGCGAGGGACCGTGTGGCGTTCCATCGCCAGCGGGTGCCGAATATCGGCGCCTGCAGGATTGCCTGGGTCAGCACCTCCTCAAAGGTGGATGACTTCAGGTATGTGAACACTTCGGCAACGGGCATTGATAGGCTGGGCCCCAGCGAAAAGTTGAGCCCGTCGTCGGTAGCCACTGCCTGCAGTTCAAAGTCAAAGGAACGGCAGATTTTCTTTCGCAGCGCCATGCCCCATGCCCGGTTGATCCTGGCACCGAATGGAGCATGGATGACCAGTTGCATGCCTCCGCTCTCGTCGAAGAACCGCTCCGCCACCACGCGATTCTTGCTAGGCGTTACACCAAGAACCCGCCTGCCCTCTTCTATGTAGGCAACCAACTGGCGGCTGGCCTCGGCATCAATGCCAGACTCGTTGACCACCCACTCCCGGGCTGCTCCTGCGTCCGGCAACAGCCCGTCGATGCCGTCCCGGACTTCGGTCACCTCGTCGGACAACTCGGTAGTGCGGCCCGGTGCCTCGCCCAGCCAGAAGGGGATGGTCGGCGGTTGCCCATGAGCGTCTTCCACCCTGACGCGTCCGCTCTCGACCCGGCGGATCTTCCAGGCGTTGTTGCCCAGCAGGAAAACATCACCCTTGAGGCTCTCGATGGCGAAGTCCTCATTGACCGTGCCAACAAAGGTGTCCTCGGGTTCGGCGATCACGTCGTAGTCAGCGTTCTCAGGAATTGCCCCACCATTGGTCATCGCCGCCAGCGGTGCCCCCCGCCTTCCCATGAGCACGCCGTTCACGCCATCGCGGTGAAGGTAGGCCCCGGTGCGACCCAGCCGGTTGGCGAAACCGTCAGAGAGCATCGCGATGACTTGATCGAACTTTTCCCGGGGCAAATCGCGGTAGGGATAGGCCCGTTTGAGCAGGGCGTACATGTCATCTTCGGACCAGTCTTCCTGAGCGCAGGTGGCGACGATCTGCTGGGCCAAGACGTCTGTAGGCCA
The DNA here is from genome assembly GCA_965262865.1 of Dehalococcoidia bacterium. Taxonomy (GTDB): domain Bacteria; phylum Chloroflexota; class Dehalococcoidia; order Lucifugimonadales; family UBA3495; genus VXOI01. Next base: position 114,257 of record OZ253565.1, on the reverse strand, counting down.
TATTGGTATCGATAGGGCATCCAGGTTGCGTCGACGGATGGCACGAGCCAATCCCACGCATTCGGTCAGTTCGTCGCGAGTGAGAGGAAAGAGGCGGCCCTTGGGCTTGCCGCCCACGGAGTGCCCGGAGCGGCCCACCCGTTGCAGCAGAACGCTGATGGACCGCGGCGAGCCGATCTGGCAGACGAGATCGACGTCGCCGATGTCTATGCCCAATTCCAGAGAGGCGGTTGCCACGCAGACCTTCACTTGCCCGGTTTTCAGCTTCTGCTCTGCGTCCAGGCGGATACTGCGGGACAGGCTGCCGTGGTGGGCAACGACCGCCTCCTCGCCGAGGCGTTCGGTAAGCTTGTGCGAGACCCTTTCGACGAGGCGCCGCGTGTTGACGAAGACCAAAGTGGTTTCGTGTTCCTTAACCAGCCCGGCAACGGCATCCAGCGTTTCTCCCCACAACTCGTGAGATGCGATGGGACCCAACTCGCGTTCCGGTAGCTGCAGGGCGAGATCGATCTCGCGGGCGTGGCCGGTGTCGACTATGGTGCAGTTGGGTACGCCACTGGCGTCGATGTTTTCGTTGCCCACCAGCAGACGGGCAACCTCTTCAATGGGTTTCTGCGTGGCCGACAGGCCGATGCGCACCACGGGGCTCTCCGATAGGGCGCACAGCCGCTCCACGGACAACGAGAGGTGGGAGCCGCGCTTGTCGTCGGCCACGGCGTGAATCTCGTCGAGGATCAGGGTGTTGACCCCCTTGAGGCCGCGCCTGCCGCTCACGGAAGTAAGCAGGATGTACAGCGACTCCGGGGTGGTGATGAGGATGTGCGGAGGCTTCTTCGCCATCCTCTGGCGTTCGGCCTGGGGTGTATCTCCGGTGCGCAACCCGACACGGATCTCCGGGAAGGCCTCTTCGTCCTCGGGGAAGAGATCGAGACTGGGCTGCCCTTGCCTGTACTTGCGGGCGGCCAGCGCCGTTATTTCCTCCAAAGGCCCCGCCAGGTTTTTCTGGATGTCATTCGAGAGGGCCTTCAGCGGCGAGACATAGACAACTTGCGTTGTGTCAGGCAACTCGCCTTCCAGCCCCTGCCGGACGAGGCGGTCGATGCAAGTAAGGAACGCGGCCAGCGTCTTACCGGAGCCGGTGGGGGCCGCGATGAGCGTGTGTTTCCCCTCGCCCACCGCCGCCCAGCCTTGGGCCTGGGCCTCGGTGGGCGAGGGGAACCGCCCTTCGAACCATTCGCGAATTATGGGGTGAAAGTGGGATGTGGACACGCTGACTCTTGATGCCTGTAAAAATGGTGTTTCCGTATTGTCCCCGGTGCCGCCCCTCTCCGCAAGGCGCGATCGTCACATGATTTGACGCCAGCCGCCGATGCGCCGTAGCATTGGCGACGGTGGTCTTTTGTGTCCGCCAATCTTGACTGTATGCGAGGCGCCAATGACCCAGTTGTCCAGCAAACAGTTATTGGAAGTCAGGGCCAATCCCTTCGGCGGAATGGTCATTGCGCCAGGAGAATTGCCCTCGGACGCTGCCGAATTCGCCGTTCGGCTCAAGGCATCCCTGGCCCAATGGACCGCCGACGGCATCAAGGCCGCATGGCTCGAGGTACCCATCGGCAAGTCCGCGGTGATCCCCGAGGCGGTGAACCAGGGGTTTATTTTCCATCACTCCAGCGAAGACTACCTGATGCTGACCATCATCCTCCAGGAGGGTGCCTGGCTGCCTCAATTCGCCACCCATTACATCGGCATCGGCGGCGTGGTACTGACCCCCGAGCGCGACCTGCTGGTGGTGCGGGAGCTCTACGGCGTAGCGGGCCGGCCACCAACGCTGAAACTCCCCGGCGGCGCCCTGCATCCCAACGAGAACCTGGCGGAGGCAGTCGAGCGTGAGGTGTTGGAAGAAACGGGCGTGAGCGCGGAGTTCGAGGCCATCGCCTGTTTCCGCCACTGGCACGGCTACCGCTACGGCAAGTCGGATATCTACTTCGTCAGCCGCCTGCGTCCCCTGAGCCGGGAGATTACAATGCAGGCCGACGAAATCCAGGAGTGCCTCTGGCTGCCGGTGGACGATTTCCTGTCCCGCGATGACATCAGCAACTTCAACAAGCAGATTGTCCGCGCCGCCCTGGAGTCCGAGGGAGTGGTGCAGTCATTCATTCCCGGCTTTGGCGGTCCCGACACCCGGGAATACTTCATGCCAGCCCACCTGGTCGATGGAGATTGTGTCCTGGCGTATCCCGGCAGGGACGCAGTGTTAGAAGAACAGTGATCTCAGGCAAGGCCTCCTTGCCCTATTCCGGGAGGAATGGCGAGGGATTCCCGACTCGACACCGAAACACAACCGACGCAGGAGACAGCATGGCCAGCCAACAGACCGCGGTGAATACCGAACAGGGGAACACCACCCATCAGTCAACCGGGCGCCCGGTTATCCGCTCCACCGAGGGCGTGATTTCCAGCGGCCACTACCTCACGTCAATGGCCGGCACGAAGATGCTGCTCAGCGGCGGAAACGCGTTCGATGCCATCGTGGCTGCTGGGTTCGCCGCTGCTGTGGTGGAGCCCATCGCCTCGTACTCCCTGGCCGCCGAGGGCGTGTTCATGCTCCACGATGCAAAGACCGGCGAAATTCTTTCGCTGAGTGGACAGGGCACCGCGCCCGGCAAGGCCACTCCTTCGTTCTACAAGGAACAGGGCCTCGACCGCATTCCGACCGGCCCGGGGCACGACCGGTCCCACCTGTCTTTCACACTGCCCGGTGTGGTACATGCCTACATCTCGCTGGCGGAGCGGTACGGCACCAAGACCATCGACGAGCTGCTGGCCCCCGCGATCAGCTACGCGTCCGACGGCATACCTAACTATGAGTACATGCTGGACCGGCTTGACTCAGCCTCAACAGCACAGCAGTTTGATCTCTACGGACCCGGCGGCTGGGACGTGTTCTACAACGACCGGCAGGTTCCTGCGGCCGGCTCCCTGCTGACCCAGCAGGGGTTGGCGAACACCCTGCGCGCCATGCTGCCGGGCTCGGGAAACGGCCACGCGCTATCTAGGGTCGAGGGGCTGCAGAAGGCGCGGGAAGTGTTTTACCACGGCCCGGTGGCCCAGCTTATTGCCGACTCCGTCGCCAGCGTCGGCGGCATCATCACCGCGGACGACCTCGCCGCGTACAGGTCCCAGTACGAGATGCCGGTCAAGACCACCTTCCACGGCTACGAGATTCACGGACAGGACACCTGGACCCAGGGTCCGATGCTGATGCAGACCCTGAACATGCTGGAAAACTTTGACCTCAAGTCCATGGGACACAACAGCCCGCAGTACATTCACACTGTAATCGAAGCGCTCAAGCTTGCCTTTGGAGACCGTGAGGCCCACTACGGCGATCCGGATTTCTCGGTCATTCCCATCGACGGCCTGCTGTCGAAGGAATACGCGGCCGAGCGCGCCAGGCTGATCGATCCGGCGAAGGCCTATCCTGCCCAGCCAGATGGCGGAGACCCGTGGCGGTACTCAAAGAAGTCCCGGGGCGGAAACGGCGCCCACGGCGGCAACGGTGTACCAACCGCTTCCGACCCCTCTGCTCTAGATACCTCGGCGCGGGATGGCACGACCCACGTTTCGGTGCTGGACAGGCAGGGCAACATGGTCTGCGGCACCATCAGCGGCGGCGCCTTCGCCAAGTCGGTGTTCTTCCCCGAGTTGGGCTGCGCGCTCAGCACCCGCATCGAGATGTTCAACTGCGATGAGGGCCACCCCAACGCTGTCGAACCGGGCAAGCGCCCGCGAACGACCCTGATCAACTACATCATCAGCAAGAACGGCCAGCCGGTGATGACCGTCGGTTGCCCCGGTGGCGACAACCAGGCGCAGGCCAACATCCAGCTCATGTTGAATGTGATCCTGTTCGGGATGGACCCGCAGCAGGCGGTGGAGGCACCCCGCTTCTCCACCATGAGTAACGTCAACTCCTTCTACCCCCACGTCTATCACCCCGGCCGCTCGGACCTGGAGCAGGCCATCCCCGAGACGACCGCCGAGGACCTGCGGGCACTGGGGCACAAGATCTCTCGTGCCGTCGACTGCGGGATGGGCGCGACGGTATCCGTCCGGGACACCGAGACGGGCCACCTGAGCACCGGCGCCGACCCTCGCCGTGCCTGCTACGCCATCGCGCTTTAGCAGCGGGTATTGGTCTGAAGTAACGACCTTGGTGTAACTCGCAGCGACCGGAAAATCAGGATTACGGGAGGCGGACACTTGTGCCCGCCTCTTTCCTTCGGGAGCCGATGTGACGAAACTCGATCGCCGGGAGCCCTGTTTCCTACAAGTCGTTGGATATAATCGTACCAAGGGCTCTTTGAGCCACGCCGCCAATGTTGGATCGGCGGGGACTTATGCAGGAGGAATCCAGGAATGCTCGCAGGACTGACTGCCGGAGCCATTGCTGCGGTAATCGCGGCGCTCGTGTCCCTTCCGCTTCACTCGCCGGTTGACAGCGCGTTCAACAGCGCGACGGTCGTCATCGCGGCCCTCGTCGTAGGCGGCATTTCCGGCCTCTTGTGGTCCAGGCTTTCCGGAAAGCTGCTCTGGTTCCTGGGTGTGCTGGCCGGCATATTCATCATCGCGCTTGTCATCGCGTTTGTGGGCAACACCCAGCTCGACCGGATGGTTTCCTACATGGTGCCGCTGGCCGCCATAGTGGTGGTGGTCTGCGCCGTTCTGACTCCCCTGCTTGCGTCGTTTTTCCTGAAGCCAGCCCTTGGTCTGCTGAAGTGGTCTCCCGTCGTGGCGGTCATCATCGCACTGGTTGTGGGATTCGCGCTGGTGACCCAGGGCGATGCCGAAAGCGGCGAACTGTCCCTCCCGCCACCTCCCACTGCATCGCCGTCCACGCCCACCGGCGCCGCCGCACAGACGGCGGGCGAGCACGTCTTTATCACAGGTTCAGACGCCTACTTAGTTGGGGAGGGGTCCAAGGTCACTTTCGAGGTCGAGGAGGAGTTGGGGCGGGCCCCCATTCGCTTTAACGCAGTGATTTCCAGCACCGGCCTCACCGGAGTGGCAAACCTCGGTGATGGGCCATCGGTGGTAATTCTGGACCTGCACTCGCTGGAGAGCGATCAGCAGTTCCGCAATCAATACATCCGCAATACCCTTTTCGCCAACACCCCTGAGGCGGTCGTAACCGTCGACCCGCTGCCGGAGTTACCCCAAAGCTTCCTGGATGGCGAAGAGACCACCGGTCTGTTAAACGGGTCGCTCCAGATTGGTGAGACCGCCACGTCACTGGAGTTTGACGTGACGGCCCGGAACGATGGCGGCAGCATCAACATCCTGGGCAAGACCAATTTCACCTGGGAGCAGCTTGGCCTGACCAAGCCAACCGCTCGCTCGGTGGTCTACCTGGCCGAAGAGGTGAGTGTGCATGTGCTGCTGGTGGCGCGGAAGGCCCCCTAGCCTCCCACCGCCACCGTCTGCCGCTGCTCCGACGAGAGGCGGATGCTGTCCACCAGCCGATGCAGGTCAACGGCCGTGTCGAAATCGGGATGGCGTTCGCCTTGGCCGCGGATGGCCTCGCCGAACATGTAGTAGAGCTGACCCACGTTGTAGGGTGCTCCCTCCGGCATCCCCTCGAGCACGAAGCGGTGCTGGTCCAGGATGGCCAGGTCTTCCAGTTCGTCAGTTCCCTCGGCGCCCTGCAGCCGCACGGGACCGAGCTGCGGCGAGTCTTCGGAGGTGGCGATGAGCGTTCCCTCCCGGCCGTACACCTCCAGCCGGTAGCCGCTGCCCGCCCAGGGGTTGCTGGCGACGTGGACCGATACGACCGCGCCGTTTTCCAGCCGGCCGTTGATCAGTATGTTGTCGGGTGAAGTAACGTCAAGGTACTGGTCGGTGTCGGTCTCGAACCACTGATCACACTGTGTCGAAACTATGGCCGACACCTCGGCAAAGTCGCCGACCACGAAACGCATGGCGTCGACTGAGTGCCCGGCGGCGATGGTGAGGGTGTGTGCCCCCAACTCGTTGTCGCGCTGCCAGGTGCGCCCAGAAGGCCGGGCCAGCACTCCGCCGCGAATCAGCGTCATGGAACACGACATGATCTCGCCGACGTAGCCCTGCTCCACCAGCTGTTTCATCTGCAGAACGGCGGGGGCGGCGCGGGCCTGCAGTCCAACCACGGCCTTCACACCCTTGGCCCGGGCCAGTTCGGCCAGCTCCTCGGCCTCACCCGTCGTCCTGCCCAGCGGCCACTCGGTGAATACATGCTTCCCCGCGTTGAGGGCGTCCTTGGTAATCTGGTAGTGGGCCGGCACGCGAAGCACGACCGCCACGGCGTCGATGTCGGGGTGGGCCAGCATTTCCTGGTAGTCGGAGAAGGCCATCACGGCGCCGTACTGTTGTTTGGATTCCTCGGCTGTCTCCATTCGGGTGGTGCAGACGCCGGTCAGTTCGAATTCGGGGCTTGCCACGATGGCGGGCAGGTGTGAGCGGTGCGCCCAGCCCACTGTGGGGCTCGCGCCGATGATTCCCAGACGGATCTTTCCAGCCATTTTGCACCTCCATGTATGCAATGACGGTATGCAATGACCTCTGCGCCGACAGCAGGCCGGCTGCAAGTTGTGGCGATTATACCGGTTGGGGGTTCCGTTGCGGAGGAAATTGCCGTGGCCATTGATTATCGGGCGCAGGTGGTGGTAAAGTCGGGCCCGATGCCAATCTCTCCGATGGGAGCAGAAATGCGCCGAATACTGATACCGCTGATTTTCGCCGCGCTGTTGACCGTCGCTGCCGTTATGCCCGCCGCAGCCAGTGGGCCGGACGAGACGAGGGAACACAACGTCTCAGGATGCGACTCCGGCTAGGCGATTTCCTCGCGGGTGAAAAAGAAAGGGCCTCCCGAGTCGGGAGGCCTTTTCCCGTGCTGCGTGCAGAGCGGGTTTCGATGCTGATTCCTACAGCCGCTGCAGGTAGTGCTTGATCTCGTAGTCGGTAATCTGCGAGCAGTATTCATCCCACTCTTTGCGCTTGTTCTGAATGAAGCTGGGGAATATATGCTCCCCAAGCGCATCCCGCAACAGATCACTGTCCTCAGCCAGGGCGATGGCGTGCCCCAGGCTGGATGGCAGCGTCCGGATGCCCAGGGACTGCCGCTGGGACTCGTTCATATCCGAGATGCTTCCCGCTGCCGGCGGCTGAATCGGGTAGTCTTCCTCGATGCCCTTCATTCCTGCGGCCAGCATTACGCTGAAGGCCAGGTACGGGTTGCAAGCAGGGTCGGGCGCCCGGTACTCAATGCGCATGGAGTTTTCGTATCCTGGTTTGTAGGAAGGCACTCGCACCAAGTCGGCACGGTTTACGTGTGACCAAGACACGTACACGGGTGCCTCAAAGCCGGGTACCAGGCGCTTGTATGAGTTGACCCACTGGTTGGTGACCAGTGTGATTTCTGGGGCGTGGCGAAGCAGACCGGCGATGAACTTGCGGCCGATTTCCGATAGGTAGTGTTCGTCGTCATCATCGAAGAATGCGTTCCGCTCTCCCCGGAACAGGGACTGGTGAATGTGCAGCCCGGAGCCGTTTTCGCCGGCGATTGGTTTGGGCATGAAGGTGGCGTAGACCCCCCGCAACTGGGCCAGTTCCTTGATGACCAGCCGGGCCGTCATCACGCTGTCGGCCATGGCCAGGGCATCGGTGTATTGCAGGTCAATCTCGTGCTGGCTGGGGGCGGCCTCATGGTGGGAATACTTGATCGGAACGTCCATCTCGGCCAGGTTCAGAACCGTGTCGCGGCGCAGGTCGCTGGCCGGATGGCTGGATAGCTGATCGAAATACCCGCCGTGATCGAGTGGCCGGGGATCATCCGGTCCTTTCAGGTAGAAGTATTCGAGCTCCGTGCCTACGTAGTAGGTGTAGCCCATGCGCGCCAGGTGCTCCAAATTGCGCTTCAGGACAGCACGCGAATCCCCGTCGAAGGTCTCGCCGCCAGGTCGTTGAATGTCGCAGAACATACGGGCCACTGCGTTCTGCTGGGGGCGCCAGGGCAGCAAGGTGAAGGTGTTGGGGTCTGGAAAGGCCCGCATATCACTTTCATCGGAACGTGCGTAGCTCTCAATGGCGGAGCCGTCGAACCCGACGCCTTCCTCGATTGCGTCGCGCAGGTCGGCGGCGTTGATGGCAAACCCTTTCAGGTTTCCCAGGATGTCGGGAAACCACAAGCGGACAAATTTTACGTCGGCGTCCTCCGCTGTCTGCAGGACGTAATTGCTTGCTGCCTCGTCAACATTTGTCCGGGTTGCCATATTCCCCTCCGGTCAGTGAATTAAAGCCTTCCGTCCAGCCGAATTATATTCCTCGACATGCGAGAAATAACAAACGCTAAAGCCGAACTAATCCAAGAAGTCGATTAACACCTTTCAGCCTTCCACCATTTTACAACATGGGCAAAAGAATCATCGAGGCATAAATCCGGTGTTGCCGTATCGGCGTAAAAGGGGCATGGAAGGGCTGAAGGCACCCAAAGCGGAGGGAGGGAGATGGCGCGCCCGGCAGGATTCGAACCCGCAACCCCTGGGTCCGAAGCCCAGTGCTCTATCCATTGAGCTACAGGCGCTGGCGAAAGCGCTGGCCCGGAATTTTCCGGGTCATTCATTGGGGCGAGCGACGGGGTTCGAACCCGTGATCTCCTGTGCCACAGACAGGCGCCTTGACCACTCGGCTACGCTCGCCACGTCGATCAATGCTAACAAATACCCTGCACTGATACAAGCGCACTGAGGTGTGCTGACACCACGCCGAATTGAAACTTGGCAAAAGGGACGCCTACAATGTCGCTGTTAGACTGCGCGTACATCGGCGGGCCCGGTTCGGGACTGCCAATATGTAAGGGGGGCAGCAGTATCGCTGGCATGAATGTAATCAAGGGTTGGAAAGTTTTGGGAATCTTTTCCGTGTTGCTCGCGCTGATGCTGCTGATGGCCTGTAGCGGAGGATCGCAAGCGACAGCTCCTGCTGTGGAGCCTACAGTCGCGCTCACTGAGGTGTCGGAGAGTGCCGCAGCCGAAGATAGCGGGGACTCGGACCAAGGCGAGAGCACGGTTGGCGACACTACCAGGTTGGTACAGTTGTTTGTCGACCCGCCCACTCTGGATCCGCACCTGACAACCGATGCTACCTCCGCCCGCATCATCGTGGAGGTCTTCGGCGGGCTGGTAACAATAGACCGCAACCTGGATATTGTGCCGGACCTCGCGGAGAGCTGGAACATCAGCGATGACGGACGGGTCTACACCTTCAACCTGCGTGAGGGCGCGAAATTCCATGACGGCAAGCCGGTAACGGCCCACGACGTGCAATGGTCGCTGGAAAGAGTCACCAATCCGCTCACTGAATCGCCGGTTGCGGACCAGTATTTGGGCGACATAGTCGGCGTTAAGGAAAAGCTTGCGGGAGACGCCACAACAATTTCGGGCGTGAGATTGATCGACGAACAAACCATAGAGATTACCATCGACGAGGCCAAATCGTATTTCCTGGCCAAGATGACCTATCCGACGGGGTTTGTGCTGGACAAGGAGAACGTGGAGGCCAACCCCCGGAGCTGGTTCAGGGAGCCGAATGGCACAGGTCCGTTCCGGCTCGAAGAGTACGAAGTGGGTGTAACCCTGGTGTTGGGACGGAATGAAAACTTCCACCTGGGCCCTCCCAAGCTCGAGGAAGTGGAATTCAAACTTAGCGGCGGCACCTCGATGCTGATGTACGAAAACGACGAGATTCACGTGGCGGGCGTGGGGCTGGCCGATCTTGACCGGCTCAACGACCCGAGCAACGATCTTTACCCCGAGCTGGAGACGGCGCCGGCCTCGTTCAGCGTCAATTACATTGGGCTGAACGTAAACGAGCCGCCGCTGGATGACGTCAAGGTGCGGCAGGCGCTAAACCTGGCCATCGACAAGCAGGAAATCGCCACCATCGTACTGGGGGACCTCGTCAAACCGGCGGACGGGATACTGCCCCCCAACTTCCCCGGATACGACGAGAGCGTAAGCGGTTACGATTTCGATCCGATTCGAGCGAGACAGTTGCTTGAGGAGTCCAAATACGGGGATGACCTGGAAAATATACCGCCCATTACCATTACGACGCCGGGCAATTTCGGAGCAAACGTCAGCCTGGATATGGAAGTCATCCTGCAAATGTGGGAGCGAAACCTGGGCATCACGGCCGAATTCCAGCAGACGGAATACGCGACGTTCCTGAAGGACCTGCACAAGGGCCGCTTCCAGATGTTCGATATCGGGTGGATTGCGGACTACCCGGACCCGGAGAACTTCCTGGATATCCTCTTCCATAGCGAGAGCACCAACAACCATACCCATTACAGCAACCCGGAGGTGGACGACCTGCTCCTGCGGGCGAGGGTGGAGACCGATACAACCACCCGCTACAACCTGTACAACCAGGCCGAGCAGATGATTCTCGACGACGCGCCCTGGGTACCTCTGTGGTTCGACGGGGAGAGCAAGCTGCTGGTCAAGCCGAATGTGCACGACTACTTGCTTCCGCCATTGATTATTCCGCGCTACCGATACATCTACCTGACTGCTGAGTAGGGCGGGAGCGGCGGACCATGACTCCCTACGTTCTGCGCCGGCTGCTGTGGCTTCCTATCATTCTGTTCACGGTGTCTTTCGTTACGTTCGTCTTGGGGAGGTACGGTCCGGGCGACCCGGTGCAGGTGCTGATGGGCCAGCACTCAAATCCTGCGGTGGTGGAGAGGATCAGGGAGCAGCGCGGACTCAACGACAGCATTTTCGTCCAATACGGCCGCTATGTGAGTAATGTCGTTCGAGGAGACTTCGGCGAAAGCTACAAGTACAGGGGCCGCACGGTCACGGAGCTGCTGAAGGCGAAGATGTGGGTGTCGGTCCAGCTGAACATCGCCGCCATGATCCTCTCGGTCGGGCTGGGAATACCTATAGGACTTTTCGCCGCGCTGCGTCAGGGCTCACTGTGGGACACCGCCGCTGTGATGATGACCCTCTCGTGGCAGTCAGTGCCGGTTTTTCTAACTGCTCCGGGGCTGCTGTGGGTGTTTGCGTGGAAGCTGGACATTCTTCCCACCCACGGCTGGGACGGATTCTTCTCCACCAGCATAATTCTGCCGGCGATAGCCATGGGAATCCCCGGCGTGGCAATCATCACCCGGCTGACCCGCGCCAGCACCCTGGAGGTCGTGAGCCTCGACTATGTCCGCACCGCCCGGGCCAAGGGTCTGCCTGAGATGCTGGTTAGGCGTCGGCATATTCTGCGCAACGCCCTGATCCCGGTGGTGACGTCGCTGGGTTTCTCCCTGGCGGGGATAGCGTTCACCTCATTCATCGTCGAGAGATTCTTCGGAATCCCCGGGGTGGGCAACCTGCTGATTGAGTCCATTTTCGCCCGCGACTACCCGATCATTGACGGCGTACTTGTCATCGGCACCACGATGTTTGTGATGGTTAACCTCGCAATCGACCTCGTTTATCCGGTCTTGGACCCACGCATCAGGTTGGGACAGGGCAATGTTGCGTAGCGACAGCGGTAGCGTTCTGGGGGAAGTCGCCCCGCGAGGAGGGCGTAGCTACCTGACCATTTCTCTGCGCCGCCTGTTTGCAAACCGGGTTGGTGTTATCTGCCTCAGCATCATTGTGCTGATGTATGGCGCGGGTCTCTTTGCCCCCATTGTTACCCCCTATGGCTATAACGATCAGGACTTGACCATCGCGAAGCAGCCATCGAGCTTTTCGCATCCCTTCGGGACCGACCGGCTGGGGCGAGATATCCTGACCCGCGTCATTTACGGCCTGCGCACCACTGTCATCCTGACCGTGGTCACGTTGACCACTGGCACGCTGGCCCTGGGGATAACCCTGGGACTGGTGGCAGGCTACTTCGGGCGAATGACCGACACGATTATCATGCGGGTCGGAGAAATTATCACCTCATTCCCCGATATATTCCTGGTGTTGATCATCGTTCTTACCGTGCGACCGCCAATGGTGGAGTGGTTGAGAGGGGTCGAGAACACGCTGGGGATAAAGTTCGTTCACTTGGGAATCGCCGACTATTTTGCGCTGTCCCTCGGCCTTGCGATGTTTTCCTGGTTCGGAATGGCGAGGCTGGTCAGAGGGCAGGTGCTTCAGGCGCGTGAGGAGCAATACGTAGACGCCGCCCGTTCCATTGGGTGCCGAACACCCCGCCTGCTGTTCCGCCATCTGCTGCCCAATGTGAGTGGCCCAATTATCGTTCTGGTGTCGGCCTCACTGGGGGGAGTTGCCGGGGCCGAGGTGTTCCTCAGCTTCCTTGGAATCGGCATCCAGCCCCCTGTGCCCAGCCTGGGGCTGATGATTTACGCAAACGGCAGCCTGTCGGTACTGCGAACCAATCCGCACTTGCTGATGTACCCAGTGGGAACGCTGGCGATACTTCTCTTCACCTTCAGCCTGCTGGGCGACGCCATAAACGACGCCTTCAATCCGAGAGCACGCTAGTTACCTGCCCGCGTGCCCTCCCGCTGGTCCTGATACCTGCTCACCACTTCGTGGGTCGTTGCGGGACACGCTGGTACTGGCTGCAAGGACCCACGCGCCGCCTCCGCCTCATGCCGCCGTTGCGGATTCTCTGCTTTGTCCCTTCGGCGCGCTGGTCTGCGGAACACCCGCGCCGCTGTCAGTCGGAGTCTCTCCGGAGCCTGCGGAGGAAGGGCAACCCGGCCAGAGACAGCGGTGTTGCCATCAGCGCCAGCGCCCCCAGACCCACGGACGCAGTTCCCGGTGGCGGAGCTGAACAGGGAGACGACGAACCTCCGGACTCCTGCTCGCCACCCGCGCCCGAGGGTTTGGCCTCGGTTGGCGCCTCGGTGGATTCGGCTTGGACGGAGGCATCCGCTCCGGACTCGGTATCATCTGTCTCGATGGAGGTCTCAGCTTCTGTCTCGTCCGACTGCGGCTGAGGTTCCGAAGATACGGAGCCTGAGGCCCTCATCTCCTCCTCCAGTACTTCGGGTGGTGGTAGCGGCTCGAGTCCCAAGGACAATCGCCAGCCGCTGTCCATTCCGTATTGGTCCAGCCCATAGACCTGCAACATGGCGCTGTCTATGTCATTGGTCGTCCGGACCACTTCGAACAGCTCCGATATCTTGTCCTCCCCCCACCTTTCCACCATGTAATTGACGACCGACTTGCCCTGACCGTAGGCGATGATGATGTCCTCCGGTTCCCCGCTGAACGTTTGCTGGAACCAGAGCGGCCTGATCCGGCGGGTGTATATCCCGTAACGAAGCGCCGCGTCATATTCGTCGGTCTGGTCGATATTCCCGTATTCCGCGAGTCCCTCGTTCAGCCACGCCGGGATGGCTGCCGAGGTGCCCCCGGCGGCCTCGGCCACCAGGAGGTGGGTGAATTCGTGGGACACGGTGCCGGTAACGGTGGGGTCGAATCCGTGAATCAACAGGACGCGTTCGTCTGAAAAAGCCATGCCCTGGGCCTGCAGTCCCTCGGAAACTGCCTGGGACCGGAACGGCAGGGCAAGGACCATGTGGCGGTAGTTGTTATAGGTGACAATCCGGAGCGGGTCGGTTGGGGCAATGCCAAGCACGTCGACCATGTTGTCCATGGTCTCCTTGGCTGCGTCCAGAATGATTCGTGCCCGCTCCTCCACATACTCGCTGTAGTAATAGACCGTAATCAGGCCCTCGGACACGGAAAGCCAGTGAAACCTGCTGTCCTCGTAGACAAACTCGGTCTCCTCGGTACGTACGACGCCGCCGGCTTTGTCCCGTATTTCGAAGTAGTAGGAAATCTTGGTGCCTGGGGGGAAATAGTCTCCTCCCGATGCGGGAAGCAACGTGGTTCCCGAGACACTTTCTCCCGGCTCCAAGTCTATGCGGCGGTAGGAGCTGCGTCCTGATTGGTCGGCTTTTGTGATGAACACGCGGGCCTCGTCGACTATCCCCTCGCTCATCGCGGAGACCTGAAACATGATCCCGTCGGGGAATTGGCTCACCGCGGTGGCTTCCTGCACCTCGATGTCCCCCTCATTTGCCAGGGCGAGCGACGAACCGGCCATGACCACCAGGGCCACGGTCAGCAATACGACGACCAATCGAATTTGTCCGGTCATTGCTACTCCTCCAGGCGAGTTTACTACAAGCCGACATCACGGTGTGTTTGTACATGCCGCCACTCTGCGGGGCGGACGGAGGGCCAGGGCAATCGCATTTGGATATCCAGATAACATTTGCCACTTGCCAAGCCTCCTGGCCTTCGATAAAATATGATCATGTGTTCGATAAATAGTGCTCTATCCCTGTGCATGCCCCACTGCGCCCCGGCTGGTGTCAGCCGACAGCCGCTGAGGCATGGCCTGCCCAAACGCCAGGAAAAGCAGGAATGGGACATAATGGGACCGAATTTGAAAAATCTTGTCCCACCGGCAGGGGCGCAGATAGGAAATAACGCGAAATAGCGGGCAAAATGGGAGAATCTGGGAATCTATGGGAACTCGTGGGAAAAATTCTGTCCCCTTTTTCCTGCTCAGAATCCTCATCCACTTCACGTCCGCCCGTCTCGGATAGCCGCACTCGATTCTCTGCGCAGACACCGAATCCCTCCGGCAAAATGCGATAACCTTGGACGGAGGGCCTCGTCAGCTTGACTGCGAAATTGTCGTTACCTACAATCAAATTCCGGAATCCTCCCCGCCACTTGGGATATGGCTTCGGTGCAACGATGGCGGGAACCCACATTACGGTATAGAACTCAATAGTGGTGCTTGATAGATGGCGATAAAAGTAGGCCGGGTAATTCAACTGAGCTTCGAGCCCTTTTACATTGATATGGAACGGCGCGGAGTTCAATTGGTGGACATCGGCCTTAACCAAGTGGCAGATGCAATTCGCGAGGGAGAGATCGACGGCGGCCCCGTTCCCCTCACCGACAGTTTCGATCTGGATGATGTCGCTACACCGGTGGCCGGATTCTGCCTGTCGTCGGCACAGAGATCCGGCAGCAACCTGGTGTATTCCCGTGTACCCATAGAGGAACTGAGCGGTGGACGCGTTGCGCTGTCTGATGTTGACCCGACCACCGTACAGTTGCTGCAGGTGTTGCTGGCCAAGAAGTACGCGGTTGGAATTCCCGAATTGGTGCAGACTGCCGACGAGCACGATGCGTTGGTGATATCCGGGGATGCTGCCCTGCGCCGACGCCGCGGGATGCGCGGCTATGACCACCGCTACGACCTGGGCCACGAGTGGCACCGCTTTACCGACCTGCCCTTCGTTTTCGCCCGCTGGATGCGCCGGAGCGACATGGAGCACCGGGACGCCATGCTCCTCGAGGACACCCTGTACGTGGGGCTGGAAGAGGGCGTTGACAGCCTGTTCCACCTCTCCGACCCCCGCGAGAATCTTCTGATGCTGGCCCGCGACGTTATGGAGTACATAATCGGATACCGCTACTTCGTTGGCCTTTCCGAGCAGAAGTCCATGGACCTGTTCCGCAGCTATCGCGACCAGGTTGTCGCCTCCTAGAGAAACTCCCAAATAGAACCCCGTGCCTGAGGGGGCGTGCCGTGGTAAGGGTGGTCGACTGCTGTTACGAATCCACGGGCCGTTCCGGTTTTATCTGCGACTTCTCGCCGCCCCGTTCCGGTAATATCGCCGAGGCGCGGCGGGCAGACATCCCAGCCGACTTTATATCTGTTGCCTACAACCCCGGGCGGGCGGTACGCACCAATTCAGCGATGCTGGCCGCCGCCATTCGCCGCGAGACCGGCAAAGAGACCTTATTCACCCTGGCCACTCGCGACATGAACCGTCTGGCGTTGCAGTCGCTTCTGCTTGGCGCGCAAATGCTGGAGTTGGAGAACTTGGTCGTGGTGCAGGGCGATCCGTTCAGCGAGCGGGATTTGGCTTTGACGGGACCGGCCCGCGACTACCGGCCGACGGAGATGATCGCAGCCATCCGCTCCATGAACGAGGGAGTGGACTTCCGGGGCAGCTCGCTGCGGGAGCCCACGAGTTTCTGTGTCGGGGCCACCTTCGACCTTGGGCGTGGAATCGTTAAGGAAGCGGCGCTGGCGATACGCAAAGTGCAAGCGGGTGCGGACTTTCTGATCGGACAGCCGATTTTCGATCCCGACGATGCACACCGTTTCAGGGACAGCTTCGAGCGACAGAGCGGGGCGGCATTGTCCGTCCCGGTGTTCTACGGCCTGCAAATACTGGAACAGGACGGCGTGCTGTTCAGCAGCGTTCCTGGGATCGTGAGGAACCATCTGGAGGCGGGGCGTTCTGGGGTCGATATAGCAGAGGAGCTCTTCGGCAGGTTCCAGGAGTCGGGGTTGTGGGACGTATACCTGATGCCGCCCATCCGCCGGGGCGGCGCCCGCGACTACGATACCGCGAGGGAGTTCCTGGGGCGCGTAGGCCGGAAATAGGCAGGGGCGCACGGCTGTGCGCCCCTGCGGGTACGGTGGGCCAGTTGGCCTACGGGCTCCACGGCACGGGGGCGAGGCTGTCCAGCGGGTCGGTGACCACGTCGACCACGGCGGGGCGGCCGGAAGCTAAGGCCTGCTCCAGGGCGCTCTGGATGTCCCCGGGGCGCTCGACGCGGATGCCGAAGCAGCCGATGGACTCGGCGAGGCGGGCGAAGTTGGTGTTGGTGAAGCTCCAGAGTTCCTCGGGGTGGCCGCCCTCCAACCCGGCGTAGGCCCTCTGGTCGCCGCGTTGGTCCTGGCTGAGGGCGCTGTTGTTGTTGATAACGAAGACCACGTTGATGTTGTTGCGCACCGCCGTTTCCAGTTCGGCGATGTGATACCAGAAGCCGCCGTCGCCGCTGAAACAGAGGACCGGTCGGTCTGGCAGGACGCACTTGGCTCCCATAGCTGCCGACAGGCCCCAGCCCAACGAGCCGGCGCAGCGGATGAATTCCTGCGTGGAATGGTTGAAGTCGATCATGCTGCCGGTCCAAATGCCGGCATGCCCCGTATCGGCAACCAGCATCGCGTCGGACGGCAGGAACTGGGTAATCTCGTTGCAGAGCCGCTCAGGAATGATCGGGATCGCTTCTGAATTGACACGAGGAGCCACGTCGTCGCGCCATTCCTGAACCAGTTGCTGCGCCCGCCCTACCCAGTCGGCGTGTCCGCCAATGGGCTCCAGGGCCTCGATCATGCGTCGCAGGGTGGCTTTGGCGTCACCGTGCATCGCAACCTCGGCCGGGTAGGTGCGGCCCAGTTCGGATGGGTCTATGTCTATTTGGATTACAGGAGTGCCAGGGGAAGGCACACGCCATTCGTTGGTAACCTGGCTTCCTGTGTGGCTGCCGATGTAGAAGACCAAGTCGGCCTCGCTGACCACCCTGTTGGCGCACCAGCGGGAGTAGGAGCCGACCACGCCCACGGCCAGCGGGTGGCTGTCGGGAATGGTGCCCTTGGCGTTCAACGAGGTGGCGACCGGGATGTTCAGCATCTCGGCAAGGTCGACGACCTCCTGTTGCGCTCCCGACGCAGTTACTCCGCCGCCCGCCACTATCACGGGTCGCTGGGCCGAGGTTAGCACCCGCGCCGCCGCCCGTACGCTCTCGGGGTCGGCCTCGGGACGGAAGGCAGGGCGCTGGGCGAAGGTGGCTTCGAACAGCACCTCCAGGTCAGCCTCGGCCTCGGTGGCGAAGTCGCCGGACATGCCCTGGATGTCCAGGTGCACCGGGGCTGGCGCTCCGGTCGTGGCCTCGCGGAAGGCCTGCCGCAGCAGGTGGGGAAGCTGCTCGGCGTTGTCCACCACCGCGCTGAACTTGGTGACAGAGGCGAAGGGCTTGGAGTGCTCGATCTCTTGGTAGGCGTTCCTGTACTGCTCGTCGCTGCGCTTGTGTCCGGTCAGGGCAATGACCGGCGAGAGGCCAAGGTAGGCGTCCTGGAGACCCGCGGCGAGGTTAGCTGCGCCTACCGACTGCGCCATGCAGACGCCCGGCTTGCCGGAGGCGCGGGCGTAGCCATCGGCCATGTAGGCTGCCGCCTTCTCACCGTGAGTGATCACCCGCTTGATGCCGATGAGGTCCATCTCGGCCAGTGCACGGCGCAAAATCGCCGGCACCAGGAATACGTGGGTAACGCCGTAAGCCTTCAATGTATCGGCCATGAACTTTGCGCCGGTCATGCGCGCCATAATGTTTTCTCCCGGTTCTTGGTTTGTTTGGAGGCGAAATAATGAAAAAGGGCGCCAGGACTGTACAAGCGGGCCTGTATCCTCTGCGCCCTCTCTATCTTATGAAGGGAATGCCGAACCGGAGATCAGATGCCGCGCTCTTCAAACACCTCTTTGGCGACCCTCGCGGCATTGGCAGCGGTCGGCCAGCCACCGTAGAAGGCCATGTGGCAGATGATCTCCGAGATCTCCTCCTTGGTCACACCGTTGTCAAGGGCGCGTCCGAGGTGGCCACGCAGTTGGTCGGTCCTGTAGAGGGCGATAAGGCTGGCCACGGTGATCATGCTGCGGTCCCGCTTCGACAGTTGCGGACGTTCCCAGACATCACCGAAAAGGACATCGGCGCTCAGTTCTCCCAGTTTGGGGGAAATCTCTGCGGTAACAGTGCGTGCTGTGGTCATTGCTCTACCTCTCGTATAAAGATTGATTCAGGCCTTCTTTGACATTGGGGCGCACATTAAGGGCGCCCCGGCATTTTTCATTAGTCATACGAACGTGCTCAGGTGTCAATACCAGGTCCCCACGCAACGCCGAAATCGGCTCGCTCGACCCGATGGCCGGTAAAGTCCGACGCTTTGACTTCCGCCAGCCAGAGAGCCGCATCGCGGATGGTCTCAGGTTGGTCCATGGGTATGCTCTCCGTGCCCGGCCAGTGGCCGCGACGGTTCATCCAGGTGTCGACCTTGCCGGGGCTGAGGACGTTGACGGCGATATCGTGCTCGCGCACTTCCTCGGCCAGACTGGTGTAGGCACGGTCGAGGGCGGCCTTGGTCATGGAATAGCCGACCCGACCCGGACGGTAGCCCAGGGAGGCACCGGAGGTAATGCAGAAAATTGAACCGCCGCTCTTCTGCTCGATCATGGCGGGAAGGGCATATTTGCAGAGGAGGATGGGGCCACGAACGTTGGTCGCAAGAGCCCTGTCTAGGAGGTCCTCGTCCATCTCGGTAATGGGGGATTCGCAGTCGATGCCCGCGTTGGACACGAGGACGTCTATGCGGCCGAAGTGATTAAGTGTCTCGGCGACCAACATCTGCAGGTCGTCAGCCGAGGTGACATCGCACTGTACCGGGAGAGCTTCGCCTCCGGAGCTGGCAATGGCGCGGGCGGTATCACGGATGTCGCCTGCGGCGTAGCGGGGCCATTCCGACTGCGCAGAGGAGTCTGCGGTCGTGCGGGACGCCACCACCACCTGAGCGCCGGCCTCACCATATGCCAAGCAGATTTGTCGCCCGATTCCCCGGCTGCCGCCGGTGACGATGGCCACTTTGCCTTGGAGAGACATCAGTCCGTCGGGCGGAAATAAGGGATGGTGATATTGTCGTCCAGGGCTTGGAACACGATCTCGACGGCCATGCCGACCTTGATGTTAGCGGGGTCCGGTTCGCACTCGACCAGGTTCGAGGGTATTCTCGGCCCATCCTCCAATTCCACGATCACCGGCACGTAGGGAGAGCGGTCGCGGAAGGGAGGCGTAGGCCCGCGATGAACGATGGCGAAGGTGTGGATGGTGCCCTTGCCGCTGCTCTGGATCCAGTTGGTGTCTCGAGAAAAACAGCCGGGGCAGATGTCACGGGGATAGAAATAGGCCGAGTCGCAGGCATTGCAGTGCCGCAGCCACAACTCCCCCTCCTTGCACTTCTCGAAGTAAAAATCGGATTCCGGCTGGGGGGTGGGCGCCGGAATCGGCGGCGGAGACTGCTGGGTCATATACGCTTCTCCATATACTCAACGACGGGAAAGTCAGACCGGACAGGCCCCGGTCCAGCCGCCCCAAGAATACGCAGAAGGGTCGTATGCGTCAAGGAAAAACGGGTTGTCGCAAGTGAGACTGCAGGCCCGTTCCGTTGAGAAAGAGCACTGCATAATCCAGCGGGATGCTTCCTTCCACGGTGTCATCATTGCAGCAACTCCTCGACGAATTCCGGAATACACCCCGCTGATACCAAAATGCTACTAAACCAAAGCCAAGGTGAAATGCGCATTTGAAGAGTACCTGGCGACGGGGGCGGACTGACTTCACCGTGCGGACGGGAGAGCTTTACTTGGCAGCGCTGACCTGCTCTCGTCATTTTAGAAATGTAGATCCCACCGTGGCTTTAGTTTAGTATCATGGGACAGCTCATCAATTGTCCGCAGCTCTTCCCTCAAGTAACTCTCCATTCTTTCCTGAAATTCAAGACCCCGTTCCAGAATCCCTTTCAGGTCTATTTGTTCTCGTAGATTTTCATCTGCTTGGTCTTTCCACTTTTCCTCCGCCGCCTTCTCAAGAAGAGCAAACATTTCTTGGCATTTCTTGGAAGGGGATCTCTTCCGAATAGACTTCGACGCCGACTGCCTGCTCGAAGGCCCGGATGATTTCTCTTTCATGCTCCACTGCACTCGAGCTCGGGTTGACCATCATTTCATGCAGGCTCTGCAACTCCTCCGGAGGATTCAGTTTTTCCATTCCCGCCGACTACTCATTGTACGATTTGGCCGTTCCAGGTCCAGCTTGAAGTTGCATCGTCAACTCGCCACAGGCGGCCCCGTACTCCTCGACAGACATTGCCCTACGCAGGCGAGAACTGCCGCCAGCGCCGCGACCACAACAATCCCGGGCAAATTGAGCATTGGCCTATTTCCCTGGGCAAAATAATCGGACAGCAATTTAGTATATGAGAGGTCGACCAAAGTAAGGCAACTTGCCCCATTCTCTGGGTTGCGATATGTTCGCGGAGTCAACCTGTTCATGGAGGACAAGGTCATGCGAATCGCGGTCATGGGCGCGGGCAGCGTCGGCGGATACCTCGGCGGGATGCTGGCTAGGGGTGGTCAAGACGTCTCGCTGGTGGCGCGCGGTGCTCACTTGGAGGCTATACGCCATCGAGGGCTGCGGGTGGTCAGAGACAACGAGGAGTTCACGGTTAGCTGTGCCGCCACCGACAACCCTGCCGAAATAGGTGCGGTGGAGCTGGCGCTGCTCACGGTCAAGACGTATCAGAACAGCTTCGCCGTTTCGGCGATGGCGGGTATGGTCGGTCCCGGCACCACCGTTCTCTGCCTTCAGAACGGTGTTGACAGCTATCTGACCCCAGCGGGTGCTTTCGGTGAGGAAAAGGTGCTGCCCGGCGCGATGTATATAGAGGCCGGGACCGAAGGCCCTGGTGTGGTTCGGCAGACCGGAGAAGTGGTGCGAACGGTGTTCGGCGAGGTGGACGGGTCCCTGTCAGAGAGGGCGGGCGCCATCAGCGGCGCTCTGAACGGCTGCGGAGTTCCGGCGGAGTTGACCACAGACATTCGCGCCGGGCTTTGGTCCAAATTCCTGTTCATTGCGACCATGGCCGGAGTCACCTCCATGGCCCGGCGAACCCTGGCCGAGCTCATGCCGCGCCCCGAGTGGCGCGAAGTGGTAGTGGGCTGCCTGCTGGAGATCGAGGGGGCGGGCCGTGCCAATGGGGTCAACTTCCCGGAGGATATTCACGCCACGACCCTGGCATACATCGAGGGCAACTTGGCCGACCTGCATGCCTCCATGCACACTGATGTGATGGCGGGAAGGCCACTGGAGCTGGATGCACTGAATGGCGCGGTCGTGCGAGCTGGCCGGGCCGCAGGCGTTTCCACGCCCATCAACGACGTCATCTACGCAATGCTGAAGCCTCTGGTAGAAGGGTCCAGCTGAATCCGGATCGATACCCGGCTCTGCACGTGGGCACGTCAGAGAGCGGCCTCTGCGCACAAGTAAATGTGGGTCGAGCATCAACTGCTGCTTTTCTTTGACACCGTACGTCTCCGCCCGTAGCATAAGCAGACAACGACGCGGAATTTCAGACGAACCTGGAGGTTAATTCAGTGGAAGCAAGCATGGTTTCTCACATCGCAGTCTGCGTCCGGGACGTGGATCGGTCACTGGGCTTTTACCGCGATATACTTGGCATGACGGTTGATTTCGACCAGATACAGGACACAACAACCGGGGGACTGCCCAGCATCTACAAGCACACACGCAAGACCCGCCGCACCACCCACGTCCGCTATGGCTCCGGCAAGACTGCCCCGTCGCTGGTGCTGACCTGCCATCCCGGCGAGGACCCCGACGGCGATGCCATAAAGCTGGACCAGGTGGGCATTAGCCACATCTCTTTCACGGTGCCTGATGTGAAGGCTTTGGCCGAGGATTTGGTCAGTAAGGGAGTAGAACTGGCGGCGCCGCTGGAGGCGTTCACCGCCGCAGATGGCCGGGTCAGCAGCATCTTCGTGTACGATCCAGACGGCATTCTCGTGCAGTTCGACGACCACGGCTGATCACAACAGCCGATGCCGAGCATTCGGCTGAGGAGGGGGCACCGGTGTCCGAAGCCAGCCAACAGCAGATGAGCCACGCCGACCGCCACGACCTGGACAAGCTGGCCCGCTGGAAGGCCGACTTGGATATTGCCACCGAAAAAGGCGACTATGCGATCCCGGTGTGTGCCATCTTCCTCGTATCGCCGGACGACCGCGCCTCCCACGACGTCTTCCGACGATACCGCTCGGTGTTTGAGGAAATGGGCGGAGGATTCCACAACCTGGTTATATTTGGCCAACACGGAGTGTCGGCCACCCAGGAGGCCTTCCTCAGTGAGGCGGGCTTGGGTCAGGAAAATGTTCCGATGCTGGCGATAGCTTCCGTGTCATCAGCGCCGGGCCCAGTGTACTGCATCGAACTGCCGAAGGGTGAACGGGGTGGAGAGCTGGACGATAGCCAGACCTGGGGAATCTCCCTCGAATCTGTTCGGGATTCTGTCTCCCGCGCCGTGCCGCTCGATCTTGGCGTTGTGGACGGCTTGACCAAAGGAAGCTTTCGTCGGGGGGCCCTGCCTGAAACTGTCAACGGGGTCCTGGCAGATCTGACCGGCTAAGAGGAGGGACGTACAATCGTGCGACCCTGAAGTCTTGGGCCAAGGGATGCGATTCTACGGTTCGAGCGGCGTTACATCGCGGCGTTTACGATCGCCCAAACGCCCCAGCCCACCATCAGTACGCCGGTGATGCGGCTGACCCACTCGCCCTTTGGCGCAGCCTTCTCTGCGAGCACGAAGGCGGCCAGCGCGGCTATCCACACCAGATTCATGATACCCAGCACGAACAGCAGCAGCATCAGCGCCCAGCAGCAGCCCAGGCAGTAAGCGCCATGCTCGAGGCCCATCCGCAGCGCCCCACCCTGCCCCTCGCGCCAGGACGTCATCAGGAATCCCATGGGCGTGCGGCACTGCTTGAGACAGGCGTACTTCAGCGGGCTCCACTGGAAGGCCCCGGCTGCCAGGAGCAGTGCCCCGCCGAGGTAACCGCTGGTCGATGCCCCCATCATGGACGAGAGCAGGGAGGCCTGGTGGAGTCCCCAGTTGCCCGCCGTTGCTACGAGGCAAAAGGCTGCCCAGACAATAGCGTATCCGGCAAGAAACACGGCCGTTGGTACGTAGGGCGCCTGGCGTTCACGCCGCTTGCGGTTGACGGCGGCAAACATGAGCAGCATCGGGGCGGCGGAAGGAGCCATCATCGCGATCATCATCACCAGCCACATCACGTACATCAGGGCGACGTCGGTGCTACTCCAGGGCCGAATATCGGCCATGGCCATCCCTATCTGCATCTTGCCCGTGCCCATTCCTGTCTCCGCTAGGTAAACGGTGTAGGCCCAGGAGATGGCAGCGATGATGACGATGGCAGCAATGACCACGGCCCGGTCTTTTCGGAGAGCCTGTTCCAAGTATGTGGGAGCTCCACTGGTCGCAGCTTGAGGCTGACCACCCATTCTGAAACGGCTCCTTTTGGCGCTAGTGAGAGGGTGAGCCCGAATGTAACTTATTGCTTGACCCTATGTCGAGGGATGCTATAATTCAGCCCGCAGGAGGTGGGCAATTTGGAAGCATTTGATTTCGTAGCTGCGAAGAGTATCGACGAAGCCGTTTCGATACTGAACGAGCATGGCGACAGGGCCAGAATCATAGCTGGCGGCACCGACATTCTGGTTATGATGCGGGCCGGGCGGCGACTGGCAGACGTGGTCATTGACGTTAAGGAAATTCCTGAACTCAATCAGATGAACTACACAGCGGGCGGCGGGCTGACCCTGGGGGCAGCGGTGCCGTGCTACCGCATTTATCAGGACGCGGCCATTTCGGCGGCCTATCCCGGTCTCATTGATTCGGCGACGCTCATCGGCGGCATCCAGATCCAGGGCCGGGCCAGCATAGGCGGCAACCTGTGCAACGCGGCGCCCAGCGGAGACTCCATTCCCGCAGTTATCGCGTTGAGCGGCGTTTGCAACATCGCGGGCCCCAACGGCACCCGCCAGATGGCGTCGGAAGACTTCTGCACCGCCCCGGGCCAGAATGCAATGCAAAAGGGCGAGATGCTCGTGTCGGTTGATTTCCCCGCTCCGGCAGCTAATTCCGGAGCCAACTACCAGCGGTTCATCCCCCGCAACGAAATGGACATCGCAGTGGCAGGCGTTGGCAGTTCGGTCGTGCTGGACGCCTCGGGCCAGAATTTCGTTTCGGGCCGCGTGGCGCTTGCATCGGTAGCGCCGACCCCGGTGTTCTCCAAAGCCGCGGGAGATAGTCTGGCAGGGAAGGCAGTTTCCGACGAAGCGATCCGCGAGGCTTCAGAACTGGCCATGGCCGATGCAAAGCCAATCAATGACATGCGCGGAACAATCCGCCAGCGGATTCATCTTATCGGCGTACTTACGCGCCGCACTCTCAATATCGCCGTCGAGCGGGCCAGGGGAGGCTAGAGGATGCCCGGAGTTGTACACGTTCAGGCAAAGATCAACGGCGAGGATACGAACTTCCTGTGTGAGCCTCGCCAGAGCCTGCTGGAAGTGCTGAGGGATGTCCTTGGCATGACCGGCACAAAAGAGGGATGTAACGACGGCAACTGTGGCGCCTGCACTGTGATGCTGGACGGTCGCATTGTCGATTCCTGCTTGGTATTGGGCGTCGAGGTCGCAGGCCGCGAGGTCCAGACCATCGAGGGCATGGCCTCGCCCGGCGGGCTCCACCCCCTGCAGCAGTCGTTCCTGGAGAATGCCGCCCTCCAATGCGGGATCTGCACCCCAGGCTTCCTGATGGCCTCGCGCGCGCTGCTGCAGGCCGAACCCGATGCCGACGAGGGCCGCATCCGACACTGGCTGGCTGGCAACCTCTGCCGCTGCACCGGCTACGACAAGATCGTTCGTGCGGTGATCCAAGTCAGCACTACTTCTAACAAGTAGCAGAAGAAGTCAGGCGCCAGGCGTCAATCAATCAAACAGGAAGGCGGCCCCGCGAGGAGCCGCCTTTTCGATATATTTCAGCATCACCAACCCTTCCTTTTGTAGAGGGAGACTTACCAACTCAGAGGTGGATTAGAAGTGACTTCTTCCAATCAAGTTCTTTCCGAAGTGGAATACAACATCGTCGGCAAACGCCCGATACGGCCCGATGGTGTGGACAAGGTGACCGGGCGGGCGCAGTATGGTGCCGACGTGAAGCTGACCGGTCTGTTGTCGGGCCGGGTTCTGCGCAGTCCGCATCCACACGCTCGCATTCGCTCATTAGACACCAGCAAGGCCGAGGCGCTGGACGGAGTCAAGGCGGTCATCACCGCCAAGGATCTGCCCTTCGCGTCCTTGAGCAGGGAGGAACTGGGAGGTGACTATGGCCGCCTAAAGTTCGCCTCGGATCACATGGTCGCCAGCGACAAGGCACTGTTCAAGGGCCATCCCGTCGCCGCCGTTGCTGCGGTCAACGCGCACGTGGCCGAATCGGCGCTTGCATTGATCGAGGTGGATTACGAGGTGCTGCCTGCGGTCGTTGATGTCCGTGAGGCGATGCAGGAAGGGTCCCCGTTGATTCACGAGGAACTGCGAACCTCCTCCATGGGAGAAATTGCCGTTAAGCCCAGCAACGTGGCGTCGCACCTCGCCTACGAAAAGGGAGACGCCGAGCAGGGGTTCGCTCAGGCCGACGTAGTGATCGAGCGTGAGCTGACCACCGCCTCGGTCCACCAGGGCTATATCGAACCGCACAACTCCACCGCCTTCTGGAACGCCGACGGGCAGTTGAATGTGTGGACCAGCACCCAGGGCGCCTTTGCGGTTCGTGCAGCCGTGGCCGACGTGCTTCGGTTGCCAGCGTCCCGAGTCAAGGTCACGCCCATGGAAATCGGAGGTGGATTCGGCGGCAAGATCACCGCCTACCTCGACGCCATCACCGCACTTCTGTCCCGAAAGGCCGGCGCTCCTGTAAAGCAGACGATGACTCGCGCTGAGGTCTTCGAGGCCTCTGGCCCGGCCCCCGGCTCGTGGATGAAGGTCAGGGTCGGCGCCAAGAACGACGGCAAGCTGACCGCAGTGCAATTGGAAGTGGCCATGGACGCCGGTGCTTACCCCGGCTCGCCCGTAATGCAGGCCATGACCTGTGCGTTCGCCTGCTACGACGTGGAGAATGGCAAGGTGGACGGCTACGACGTGGTGGTCAACAAGCCCAAGACCTCCGCTTATCGCGCTCCCGGCTCTCCGCAGGCGGCATTCGGCGTCGAGACCGTGATGGACGAGTTGTGCGAACAGCTGGGAATCGACCCAATCGAATTCCGGCTCCTCAACGCCGCCAGGGAGGGCACGCGTCGCATCGAGGGCCCGGTGGCCCGCCGGGTCGGCCTGGTGGAGTGCCTGGAGGCCGCCCGCGACCACGACCACTACAGGACGCAGGTTGAGGGCGAGAATCGGGGACGAGGCGTGGCTGCAGGTTATTGGATGAACCGCGGCTTCCAGTCCAGCTGCGTAATCACCGTCAACTTCGACGGAACCATCAGCCTGATCATGGGGTCGGTTGACATCGGAGGCACCCGCGCCTCGATCGCTCAGCAGGCCGCCGAGACCCTCGGAATCGCCTATGAGGACGTTAAGCCGACCGTGGTGGACACCGACTCCATAGGCTACACCATGGTGACCGGTGGCAGCCGCACCTCTTTCGCCACCGGGATCGCGGCCATTGAGGCTGCCGAGTCGATCAAGGGCCAGATGGTGGCCCGGGCCGCCAAGATCTGGGATACGGCAGAGCAGGACGTGGAGTACGTTGACGGCGAGGTCCGCCACAAGTCCGACCCAGAGTTGCGCCTTGGATTCAAGGACCTGGCGCGTCAGCTGGCCAACACAGGCGGTACCATAGCCGGGCAGGCCAACGTCGACCCAGCAGGTGAGGGCAACTCTTATGCGGTTCATATTGCAGACGTCGAAGTTGACCCGGACACTGGCAAGACACAAGTCACCCGTTACACCGCCATCCAAGACGTCGGCAAGGCCGTTCATCCAAGTTACGTAGAAGGCCAGATCCAGGGGGGTGCCGTCCAGGGCATAGGCTGGGCACTGAACGAAGAATATTTCTTCGACAACAACGGACGGATGATGAACCCGACCTTCCTGGACTACAGGATGCCGACCTCCCTGGACCTGCCGATGATCGACACGGTAATCGTCGAAGTGGCAAACACAGGTCATCCCTACGGCGTGCGCGGCGTGGGGGAGGTGCCCATTGTGCCTCCCATGGCTGCCATCGCCAATGGCATCTACGAGGCGACCGGACTGCGTCTCCGCAGCCTGCCCATGACTCCGGGCAAAGTATTGGAGGAGCAGTGGGAGCAGAACGGCGGCTAGTTTCGCCAGACAGCGGCCTCTTGAAGGGGCGGGTTGATGACCTGCCCCTGTTCTTTTGGTCCTGCGGAGTCTCTTGTCTTACACAAAGGGAGGGTTGAATCGTTCTTTACAGAAAGGTAACCTGAAATCGATAGGTGAACCCTGCTCAGGCAGACATGCAAGCATAGAGCTTGCCCAGGAGGGTGGACTGGACGTGGCGAAAGTATTCATACCGACGATGTTGCAGCCGCTGACGGGCGGCGTAAAGCAAACCGAATGCCAGGGACGCAACGTGCGCCAGATTATCGAGGCCCTGGAGGTCCAGTATCCTGGCATCAAGGCCCGCCTCGTGGAAGACGGGGAAATTCGCTCGAATCTTGCAGTTGCAATAGACGGCGACGTTGCCCGCATGGGTCTGCTGGAGCGGGTCGGGGACTGCAGCGAGGTTCACTTCGTTCCAGCCATTGGGGGCGGGTAGAGTCATTTGGACTCGATTGACTGCCTTGAAGCGGGCCGCTTACAATGACCTTAAGTTGCACCCGCGGACCATGAGATTTAGGTTCGCGTTTATTCCAGCGTGACACACGGGCGGGGATGGCAGATAAAGAATTTGCTAAAGTAGAAAACTTGGTTTCCTCCGGCGGAGTGGTTTTCCGTCATAACGAAGGTCGGCTTGAGACGGTGCTCTGCGGACGCTCTGAACCTGTGCGCTGGAGCCTTGCCAAGGGTACGCCTGACCCCGGTGAAACGCTGGAGGAGACCGCGCTTCGAGAGGTGCGGGAGGAGACTGGTCTGGAAGTTGAACTGGACGAATCTCTGGGCAGCATCGAATATTGGTTTGCCGATCGCGACAATTATGTGCGGTACCATAAGACGGTGCACTTCTACTTGATGTCGCCGGTTGGAGGCCACATCGATCAACACGATCCCGAGTTCGATGTAGTTCAATGGTTCGATGTAGACGAAGCCCTTTCCTCGATGGCCTATGGAAACGAGGCCGGTGTACTTCGGCGGGCCCTCGATCTCATAAAGTCAAGACAAGGTCAGGCCACTGATGGTTGAGCTCCACGGTGCTAAGGTGATTCTACGGGAAAAGCGCATAGACGACGCAGAATTCGACTATCGCTGGCGAAGTGACCCGGAAATCGCCAGGCTGGACGCGGCCTTTCCCCTGAGCATGACCTACGACCGATACCTGCGTCTGTTCCAGGACCAGTTGCGGTATCCGACCCCGGGCTCTCACCACTTCGGCGCCGACGCCACAGACGGTACGTACATCGGCAACTGCATGTACTATGACCTTGACAGCATCAACAAAGAGGCCGAGTTGGGCATTGTCATAGGGGACCGCAACTACTGGTCCAACTCATACGGCTACGACGCGGTGACCACCCTGCTGAACCACATGTTCACGGACCTTCATCTGAACCGGGTCTACCTGCACACCCTCGACTGGAACGAACGGGCGCAGCGCTGTTTCTCCAAGTCTGGATTCAATCCGGTGCGAACTGTCAGGCGAATGTCGCATGATTTCATCCTGATGGAAGTACTGCGAGAGGACTGGCTGGAGACCGGGGAAGAGAGACTCGCAGCCCGTTTCAGAGGAATGGAATCAACCCCCGAGGGGAGGGCCGACAACCCTGCAGCAAACGCTGTAGATAGCTCCGAAGTCCCCGCCGCACTCGAACCTCCTCCGCCCAGGCGCCGGTCGGTTTTCCCGCAGTCTGGGACGGATTAATCGATTCCTGAGGCGGCAGACAGAGCCTCGGTGAGGCTCACCGCACCAGTGTAGAGCGCCCTTCCGATAATCACACCTTCCACGCCCGTCGGCACCAGTTGGCGGACGTCTCTCAAAGATGACACTCCCCCGGACGCGAGAATCGCCATTCCCGTATCCTCGACCAACTTGGCGTTGTTCTCCAGGTCGGGGCCAACAAGCATACCGTCGCGAGCGATGTCGGTGTAGAGCAACCGCGTCACCCCCAGATCTACCATCCGGTGCGCCAGGTCCAGCACGCTGACCTCGCTGGTTTCCGTCCATCCCTGGAGAGCCACCATACCGTCGCGGGCGTCAACGGAAACGACCACCCTCTCGCTTCCGTGATTACGGCAGACCTCGGCCACCATATCAGGATTGCGCACTGCGGCCGTACCGATGATCACGCGGTCGACGCCGGCATCGAGCCATGCCCGGGCTGTTTCGGCCCTGCGAATCCCGCCGCCGACCTGCACCGGAATGTGCAGCGACTCAACAATGGCAGAGATTATCGCCAGGTGAGCAGGTTCGCCGGTTGCCGCACCGTCCAGGTCCACGACGTGCAGTCGCCGCCCACCCTCCAGCTGCCACTGCCCCGCCATGGCCAAGGAGTCGTCGGAAAAGACCGTCTCCCGCTCGAAATCACCCTGGTACAGCCGGACACACTTCCCACCACGCAGGTCAATTGCCGGGATAACTTCCATGCTCGATCCGGCTTCCTTGTCTTACAAAATTCCCTCTCCCATTAGTGGGGAAGGCCACCTAGGGGGTAATATAGCCTAGGCAGGGCGGTTATGGCTTTCCGCATTGGTTCTCTGCCATGACCACGAAGTTGCGGTAGATGCACAGGCCAACCGGGCCGCTCTTCTCCGGGTGGAATTGGGTAGCTACCACGTTGTCCTTTGCATAAACGCTGCAGAAGGGAAGCCCGTATTCAGTTGTACCGACAATTCCGTCAGACACCGCCGGCACGGCGTAAAAACTGTGGACGAAATAGAAATAACTCCCTGAGGCGATGCCACAAAAAGCCGGATGCTCCTCGCTAAACGCGACGCTGTTCCATCCCATGTGGGGAATCTTCAGGGACGGGCCGCCGTTAAACTCGGGCAGCCGCCTCACCTGGCCCGGTATGATGCCGAGGCATGGGGCGCCGGGTTCCTCATCGGTCCAGTCCAACAGCAACTGCAGGCCCAGGCAGATACCCAGGAACGGCCTTCCGCTGGCGGCAAATTCCCTAAGCGGTTGCACCAATCCGCGCTCGTTAAGGGCCCTCATTGCCGATGGTCCTGCGCCCACGCCGGGCAACACAACCGCGTCGGCGTTGTTCAGATCGACAGGTTTGCCTGTGACCAAGGGTGAGACTCCGCAGGTCTCCAGTGCTCGCGATACGCTCCGCAGGTTGCCTGACTCGTAGTCAACAACGACCAAGTTCATTAGAGGGCGACCTACGTTCGCTGGCCGGTGGCGCGTTCGATGGGCAGGTCGCGATCTTCATAGCGGGCCACCACGAACAGAAGGTCTCCCAAGCGGTTCAGGTATGACACCAGCAGCTCGTTGGTCAGCAGGCCTGCCTCGCCCATGGCCACCACGCGACGCTCCGCCGTGCGTATCACACAGCGGGCCAGGTCCATGGCTGCCGAGGCTGCAGAGCCTCCCGGAAGGATGAACACCGTGGGCATTGTCATGTCCTGCTCGAGGGAGTCGATAGAGTTCTCCAAGTTCTCGACCATCGCGGGAGTTACCGGCGAGAAGTGCTGCTGGAAGAGGTCGTATTTTTCCGGGTCGGTGGCCAACTCTGCGGCGACGGTGAAAAGTTCGCTCTGTAAGTTGCGCAGCAGCTCCTTCACCCGATCGTCGCTGGACATGGCGCGGGCCAGGCCCATTGCGGAGACTGCCTCGTCAGTGATGCCGTAGGCCTCTGTGTGAGGGTTGTTCTTGGAAATCCGTCCGCCATAAAGCAGGCTGGTCTCTCCCTTGTCTCCGAACTTGGTGTAGACCCGTTTGCGATATTCCCCGGAACTCGAAGAGGACACAGGCGTCACCTTTTCCATTTCCATGAAGGCTAGAATCAGCGCCAGTGGCCGAAAGGCCACCCGTGGATTTTAGCACACGCACCGGCGTTTTCCGTCAGACGATTCAGGTGGCATTCAGTTGTAGGAAATGAAAACCCAAGGCCTGATGGGGATATAATTGGATATGGATCAACTGAGAGGTGAGCGGCTATGCCGAATGAAGTTCGCGTAATAGGCGTTGAGGGAATGCCGGAGCTCGGCCCCGGTGACGACCTGTCCGGCCTGATGATTGATGCGGCATCCGCCCAGGGCACAGCGATCGAAGAGGGCGACATTCTCGTAGTCACCCAGAAGGTGATATCCAAGGTGGAGGGCAAGGTAATGAGCTACGAGGGCGTAGAGGCCTCGCCGCTGGCCATTACCATCACCGAGGGGCACAGGCGCGACCCGCGGCATACTGAGATGATACTGCGGGAGGCGGTTCGTATCGTGCGGATGGACCGGGGTGTAATCATCGCCGAGACCAGGCATGGATTCTACTGCGCCAATGCCGGAATCGACGCCTCAAACATTCCCGGTAACATGACCATCGCGTTGCTGCCCGATGACTCAGACGTTTCAGCCGAGGGAATCCGTGAGGCCGTCCGTCGGCGGCTCGGGGTGAACGTGGCGGTAATAGTCTCCGACACCTTCGGGCGTCCTTGGCGAAACGGTGCCGCAAACGTGGCCATTGGCGTGGCGGGAATGGATCCGCTGCTGGACTACGTGGGCGCGTTGGACGCTCACGGCAACGTGCTTCACACCACGCAGATCGCCGTGGCCGACGAGTTGGCTGCCACCGCAGAACTAGTAACCGGAAAGGCGCTGGGAATACCAGTAACTATCATCCGGGGGTACGAGTTTGAGCCGATGGAGGGAGCCAGCATCAAGCGCCTGCTCCGCACCGGTGAAAGGGACCTGTTCCGCTAGGCGAGCGGGGCCCCGTGGATGCCTTTGGCGTGTAGGTGGCAGGTTAGCCCGAGGAGCTACTCTCCGGCCGGCCCAGCCCAGTCCTGACGGCGTGGAAGTCTCCCTCCAGAGAAAGCGGCAGTTGCCGATCCTCGTCCTGTTCGGCGAAGTTGCTTACTCCGACTCCCAGCAGGCGAAAAGTACGGCCCGTCGTAAGCTCGGTGGACAGCAGCCGCCAGGCGAGTCCTCGGATGGAGTCAGGCTCGTTTGAGGGCTCTGGCAGGGTTGACTGGCGAGTGAAGGTTGTAAAGTCGGCAAGTCGCACCTTGACCGTCACGGTGCGACCCAGGAGTCCCTTTCGCTCCAAGCTGCCGGCCACTCCGTCGCACAATTCTTCCAGCACCCGGTGCATTTCTTTGGGGTCACCGATGTCGTCAGGGAAGGTGGTTTCCGAGGACACCGACTTCGTGATTCGCTCTGTATGAACCGGTTCGTCGTCGAGGCCGATGGCACGTAGCCGAACACTCTCGCCTCGCTGCCCAAACACCCGGCCGAACCAATCGGACGACTGCGCGGCCAGCGCGCCGATGGTGTAGACCCCCTCCGTCTTCAGCCGTTCAGCGGTCTTCGGGCCGATGCCCCACAGCTTGCCGGCAGGCAACGGCGCGAGGAATTCCGCTTGGTCTCCGGGCGGCACCACAACCAGGCCATCGGGCTTGTCCAAATCTGATGCGATCTTTGACACCGATTTGCTGGCGCTGACGCCCACCGAAACGGTCAGGCCGGTCTTGTCCTTCACGCGGCGCTTTAAATCAAGGGCCACGCCCAGGGGCCAGCGGCCCTCCGCTTCATTCACCGCGCTGCTGATGTCGAGGTAGGCCTCGTCCATGGAAAGCGGCTCTATTAGTTCGGTGAACTCACGGAAGATTTCCATGACCTGCCGCGACATTTCACGGTAGCGGTTGAACCGGGGGCGGACGATGATTCCTTGTGGGCAAAGCCTGACTGCGGTCCGCATGGGCATGGCCGAGTGCACACCGAAGGGCCGGGCCTCGTAGGAGGCAGTGGCCACCACCCCTCGGCTTTCAGGGCGGCCTCCGACCAGCACCGGCTTGCCGCGGAGCTCCGGGTTATCCAGCTGCTCCACGGTGGCGTAAAAAGCGTCGAGGTCGGCGTGGATTATGTGCCGCATGGGAAACCCACGATTGGCGATTCTGATACACGGCTGGCAAAGGGCAGTGATCACCGTCTTGATCCCTATTTTACACCCTGGGATGTTGCATCTCCGGATAGGCCTCTGATAACGCGAGGTGAATTTAGAGAGCCTGCGTGGACCACCGCCGTAGCGTCCTCCGTCCCCCCGCGCTACAATGGCGTCAGCATTAATGGCGCGGCCACCGCACACTTAAAAACCGTAGGAGACGGTATGCCAACGATCCTTGAAGAGTACATTGCCAAGCATCCTGGTTCCGCACAGCGTTACGAGGAGAGTGTCACCATCTTTCCTGGCGGTGTGACCCACGACACCCGCTACGCCACGCCCTTCCCGCTGTTCATGACCCATGGTACTGGCCCACGAAAATGGGACGTAGACGGCAATGAATACGTGGACTTCGTGTCGGGCCATGGCGCGCTGCTGCTGGGCCATTCGCACCCTGATATCGCCGAAGCGGTCTCCCGGCAGATCCAGCGGGGGACGCACCTCGGCGCTTCTACCGACGAGGAGCTTCGCTGGGCAAAGGCCATCAAGGCGCTGATGCCGTCCATCGAAAAAGTGCGGTTCAACAGCTCCGGCACCGAGGCCACGCTGATGGCGATGCGCTTGGCGCGTGCCTACACGGGCAGGGACAAGGTCATCAAGCTGCAGGACCACTTCCACGGCTGGCACGACTATGCCATGGCCGGGTCCGATCGGTCCGCGCCGGGCATTCCGGATTCGAGCATGGGCTCAATGATAGTGGTCCCCTCCGGTAATTTGGCCGCGGTGGAGGACGCGCTGTCCAAGGACGACGATGTGGCGGCCCTGATCCTGGAACCCACTGGAGCACACTACGGGCAGCTCCCCTTTGACGCCCCCAACTACCTAAAGGGCCTGCGGGAACTCACCGCACAGCACGGTGCGATCCTGATCTTCGACGAGGTGGTTACCGGCTTCCGGGCCTCTCCGGGCGGAGCGCAGGTCCGTTTCGGTATCGATCCCGACCTGACGACCATGGCCAAGATCGTCGCGGGGGGGCTCCCCGGTGGCGCGGTCGGCGGCAAGGCCGACATCGTAGACATGATCGCCCACCGCGGCGACCCGGAATGGGATAATTCCCGCCGCGTCTACCACCCCGGCACTTTCAACGGCAACCCGTTGTCGGCGGTAGCCGGCGCAACTGCGCTGGAGATGATCGCGTCCCAACCCATAAATCAGCACGCCGATTCGATGGCGGTTCGGTTGAAGGCCGGGCTGAACGAGGCCCTGGGTAGGCTGGAAATTCCGGGCCACGCCCACGGCATCGCGTCAATGATTCACGTGGTGCTGGCCGACTGCACCTGTGACCGTGATATTTGCACCATGTCCCACTCGCAGATCGCCACGGTCACCGCTTCGGCAGCCGTCACCGCAATGAAGCGCGGGCTGCAGAACCGGGGAGTGGACATAATGGGTCGGGATGCGTTTCTCGTATCCGCGACCCACAACGAGGGCGAAATCGACCAGACCATTGAGGCTTTCGCCGACACCATGGCAGCGGTGCGGGCAGAGGGGTTGATCTAGCGGATTTGTGGGCGTGGGTGCCTGCCGGAATCTGGAGAGAACGACGAACGACCGACCAAGCCAGAGCAGGGAGAGATTGAAATGCCTTCATTTACGGACAAACTGACGGTCAACGGCTCCGAGATGGATATGTACGCCGCCGTTCCCAGCGGTGGGACCGCACCCCACCCCGCCGTGGTTATCGCTTTCCACGTCGGCGGGCTGGACGAGTTTGACAAGGTGATGGCCGACCGTCTGGCCGAGGCGGGATACGTGGCCGTGGTGCCCGACCTGTTCCACCGGTACACTGAGGAGCAAATGAACGGCCCGCGACTGGAGCGGCTCAGCTACCTTAACGACCCCGACATCGTTGCCGACATGAATGCGGCCGTGGACTTCCTCGTCGCCGACTCCCATGTCGACAGCGACCGTATCGGCGTCACCGGCTTCTGCATGGGCGGGCGCATAGCCTGGATGATGGCGGCGTCCAATCCCATCTTCAAGGCCACCGTACCCTTCTATGGGGGCAACATAATGGGTATCTGGGGCAGCGGTGCGCAGACACCATTCGACATGACTTCCAACATCAACTGTCCCATGCTTTTCCACTTCGGCTCCATCGACGTGAACCCGTCGCTGGAGGACCGGGACAAGCTTGAGGCAGAGTTGACCCGCTTGAGCAGGACCTTCGAGTTCCATACCTACGAGGGCGCTAATCACGCGTTCATGGACTTCAATAACCCGGACCGGCATCACCCCGAAGCAGCCGCTGTGGCTTGGCCGCGCACCATTGAGTTCTTCGACAAGCACCTCAAGGCCACTACGGTAGCCGCCTAGTCCTCTCTTGAAACAAAGGAGGGGAAGGTGGCCTCCCCTCTCCTCCATGGAACTCTCGGAACTTCTCGGCGAAGGAGCATCTGATGGCTCGCGTCTCTCTGGACTTGGAAAATGGCGCTGACCTGGCATTGTTGAACTCTGGGGGCTGGCGTGTTGCGATGGGGCTGGTTCCCGGCGAACCCAATCAGGGACTTACCGCCGAAATGCGGGAGAGCCCGGCCCGGCTACCCGATTACGACGATTCCTGGTGGGAGCGGAACGCAGACATCCAGGAACGCCGCTCTGTCGGACTCACGTTCGCCTGGTACCGGCTAAGGGCGACTATTCCTTCCGCAGCCAAGGGAGAAGACCTGGCCGGTCGCCGGGTCTGGTTCGAGACAAACGTGGACAATTACGGAGAGGTTTATGTGGACGGACACATTGACCGCAACCTATGGGTCGTCACAGGCAACAACACGCCCAAGCGCGTGCTCATCGAGGACAGCGCCGTGCCCGGTACCGAACACGTCATCGCAGTCCTAGTCGGCAACGCACCGCTGGCAGAGCCTGTGGGCACAATTTTCGTCCGCTACGCAACGCTGGCCTTCGAGTAAACGGAGCGGAATTGAGATGCGGCAAAGCCGAAAGTACAGGCGGGCCAGTAGTAGAGCGCCTGATCAGCTGACATCTCAGTTCCCCGCTGGCGCTACGCGGCTGCGGTGAGACGCAACCACAATTTGGCCCGCACCATAAGGCATTATTAGTCGGAGGGGATCATGCCCGCATCACTGCAATCGCTCACTGTGGGCGACGCTGAGATGTCGGCCTACCTGAGCGTTCCGGAGGGCGAAGGTCCATTCCCGGCGATGGTAGTCATACACCACGCGCCGGGAGTCGACCAGTTCGTGCGGGAGATTGCCGACAACCTGGCCAAAGAAGGCTACATGGCGGCAGCCCCCGACCTGTTCCACCGCATTACCGACGAGATGGTGGAGCAGAACGGCAGGAGCAAGCGCGACCAGCTCAGCGACCCTGACATCATCGCCGACGTTAACGCCACCGTCGATTTCCTGCGTTCGCACGGGTCCGTCGACCGTGAGCGGCTGGGCATCACGGGCTTCTGCATGGGCGGCAGGATCGTCTGGCTGGGGGCCTGCACCAATCCCCACTTCAAGGTCGCGGTGTCCTTCTATGGCGGCAACATCCTGGTGCCATGGGGTGAGACCGACGTGGCCCCGTTCGCGCTGGCTGGGGGGATAGACTGCCCGATGCTGTTCCATTTCGGGGAAGTGGACTCCAATCCCTCGCCGGACGATTTGCGCACCCTGGATGATGAGCTGACCCGCTTGGGCAAGGAGCACCGTTTCTACAGCTATCCGGGTGCGGACCACGCCTTCATGAACCGCTATATGCCCCAGCGCTATCACCGCATGTCGGCGGAAATGGCTTGGGCGCGCACCCGGGAGTTTCTCGCTAAGCAGCTGCAGCCCGCCCCGGTCGGTTAATTTTGAAATCCCCTCTCCCACAGGGAGAGGGCTGGGGTGGGGGCGTTTCTTTGGTTGGCCACCACTACAATGCTCTTTAATCTCTGCAACAATTGCACCAACCGGAGGTCGAGATGACAACCAGCCAATCTTACGCCGGTCAGACGGCCGCGCCCGAGTTTCCGCAAGGTATCGAGTGGGTGAACACAGATCGGATCCTGACCATGGAGGAGTTGAAGGGCAAGATCGTTATTCTGGACTTCTGGACCTACTGTTGAGTCAACTGCATGCACATTTTTCCGCAGTTGCGGAAACTGGAGCGCAAGTACGCCAGCGAGCTGGTGGTTGTTGGGGTCCACTCTGCCAAGTTCCCAACCGAGAAAGAAACTGACAGTCTCACTGCCGCCGTGCGCCGCTGCGAGCTGGATCACCCGGTCATCAATGACGCCGAGTTCCAAGTCTGGCAACAGTATTCCTGCCGGGCCTGGCCGACGCTGATGTTCATTGACCCCCGCGGCAACGTCATCGGCAAGCACGAGGGCGAGCTGACCTTCGAGCAGTTCGACACCCTGCTGGGCGGAATGGTGGCTGAGTTCGATGAACTGGGCATCATGCGTCGCTCACCTCTCCCCACCACCCCGCCGCTCCAGCCAGAAAACGTGCTGAGCTTCCCAGGCAAGGTGCTGTCAGATGAGATAGGGGACAGGCTCTTCATTGCCGATACCAACCACAATCGGATCATCGTCTCATCTTTTGATGGCAATGTGCAGCAGGTTATCGGCGCCGGCGGGGAGGCCATGGTTGACGGGTCTCTTTCCCAGTCCGCATTCAATCATCCACAGGGAATGGCCATTGACGGCGATGTACTCTACGTGGCCGACACCGAGA
Source organism: Dehalococcoidia bacterium (assembly GCA_965262865.1). GTDB lineage: Bacteria > Chloroflexota > Dehalococcoidia > Lucifugimonadales > UBA3495 > VXOI01. The sequence continues at coordinate 75,723 of OZ253565.1, read as the reverse complement.
ACCACGCTATTCGCCGCGTCGATCTGCAGTCCGGTCAGGTGGAAACCATCGCAGGTACTGGCGAGCAGGGTTACGAGCGCGACGGCCGTCGGCCCGGCCGCTCCTTCAGCATAAGTTCGCCGTGGGACCTGGCTCTTCACAATGGCGTCATATACATCGCCATGGCAGGCATCCACCAGCTTTGGTCCTTGGAACTGGAGACCGGCATGGTGGGAGCTTATGCCGGAAGTGGCCGCGAGGCCATCACGGACGGTCCCCTGGCAACTTCAGCGCTGGCGCAGCCGAGTGGGATCACAGTCGGTGATGACGGAAGCGACGGCAAGCGTCTGTATTTCGCCGACAGCGAGACCAGCGCAATCCGAAACTGCGACCTCGACGGCAACGGATCGGTGCGCACGCTGATAGGGTTGGGGCTGTTCGAGTTCGGCGACGTGGACGGCGACGATTTCCGCGTGCGCATGCAGCACCCCATCGGTATTACCCACCACGACGGCATTCTGTACGTGGCGGATACCTATAACCACAAGATCAAGCGGGTGCTGCCCAAGATCCGGTCCGCGTTCACTGTGGCCGGTACAGGCAGTCCGGGACACGTGGACGGCCCCTTCGCCCAGGCCTGCTTTTCCGAACCGTGCGGCCTGAGCATCACCAAAGGGAAAATGTACATAGCCGACACCAACAACCACACCATCCGTGTCGCTGACATGGGGACCAGCGAAGTGGCTACGCTGGAACTGACCGGCCTGTAAGACGAAAGAGGAGGGAATTATGGAGGCCCTGCGATTCATTGACGGCGATTCCCACGTTCTCGAGCCAGAATCCATCTGGGAGAACTACCTTGAAGAAAAGTACCGTAACCTGATCAGCGGACATGTGCGCTGGGTGACAGCGGCCTCGGGCAATGGTGTCAACGCGGTGGACGAATCTTCCACTCGCGGTAGCGCGCTAGCATTTGAGCTGGAACTGGAGGTGATGGGCACGTACCCGCTGGGCGCAAGGGACTCCGACGACGCCACACGCAGTTTCCAGGACAGAGATCTGGACGAACTTGACGTTGCTTACGGCAAATGGGCCGACCAGGACTTCCCCGCCCGCGCCTATCGCGAGGTAATGGACGTCCATGGCGTGGACCACATGATTCTCTACCCGACGGCCGGTTTCTGGGCTACAGGTGTTGCCGAGATGGATGGAGAGACAGCGATGGCCATACGGCGTGCCTACAATCGCTGGTTGGGGGACTTCTGCGCCGATATAGGACAGGGTGCCTGTGGCGCGGCATCCATAGACCTGCGGGATCCGGTGCTGGCCGCTGAGGAAGTTCGCCGGTGTGTGACCGAATACGATTTCAAGGCCGTCCACCTTAATCCGGCGCCCGTACCCAACCTGCGCCTGTTCGACCCGGAGTGCGATGTGCTGTGGGCCACCTGCGCCGAACTGGGAGTGCCTGTGGGGCTCCATCCCAGCGCCAACCACCCATTCGACCAGGGACTGCTGGACTATCTTCCAGGCCTTCGCAACTGCCGGACCACGGTGTCCTTCGTGATGGGCAGCATGCTGGCCTGCACCGCCTTCATCATGGGCGGAGTGCTTGAGCGACACCCTAATCTGAAGTTGGTGTTCCTCGAGTCGGGCTGCGGCTGGGCTTCTTTCTGGCTAGACCGGCTGGAGGCGGGTATACAGGGGGGCACTCGTCGTCTGAAGATCCAGGGGCTGAACCACAATCCGGTGGAATACTTCCAGCGCCAATGCTTCGTTGCCGCTGACCAGGACGATCCCGGTATAGCGCCGCTCATTGAGGCTATCGGCGACCACGTGATCGTTGGAGCCACCGACTTCGGGCACCCGGAGGGAAGGAAGTACTTCAGGGCCAAGCAGGATATGCTGGAGTTGCCCGGCGTTTCCATGGAAAGCAAGCGCAAGATCATGTGGGACAATGCGCTGCGGGCCTACCCTATAGGCGCAAACTAGGAAGTCGGCGCCTCCCAGCGGTCGGTATGTGACCGTGAGTTTGCCCCGTTCGTCCTGAGCGTGTCGAAGGATAAACGGGGCCCTTATTTTCCAAAGGCCTGTCCCCAACGGTCGGCCAGCGTTCGGCTCTAGAAATCTGGCCGGAAAGTGGTTTGAGTCGCCGAGCATTTATAATTGGGGTCAACAAGCGTAGCGAGGGTTGAGAATGCTGGGAGAGCGTTCGGACCAGAGGGGTCTTTGGGAAGCGGACCGGTTGTACCTGGACCACGTGGGGAAGGACACCTTCTATGGTCTGCTGGCTTCCCTGCGGGGCCGGCTGTTCCAGGACTCCGATTTCGCGGTGTTCTACTGCGCTGACAACGGCCGGGACAGCGTGCCGCCCAGCCTGCTGGCCACGGCGCTGCTGTTGCAGACCCACGACAAGGTCAGCGACGCCGAGGCCAAGGCCCGGGCCGACTTCGACATCCGCTGGAAGGTGGCTCTGGGGATTGAGGTGGAGGACAGGCCCTTCGCCAAGAGCACGCTCCAGGTGTTCCGGGCCCAGCTGATCCTGCACGACAGGGTGCGGGAGGTATTCGAGTCCAGCCTGCGCCTCGCCCGGGAGTCGGGCTACCTGAAGAGGCGCAGCATGAAGGTGGCTCTGGACACGACCAACATCCTGGGCCGGGGCGCGGTGAGGGACACCTACAATCTGCTGGCCGACGGTATCGTCAAGCTGCTGCGGGCGCTGGCGCAGGTTGAGGGAATCAGCGTCGGGAAATGGGCCAAGGCCCGGGGATACGGGCGGTACCTCGCCTCCAGCATCAAGGGAGAGGCGACCATCGACTGGTCGGACAAGCGGGCGCGGACGGCACTGCTGGCGGGGATTGTGGGAGACGCGGACCGGCTCTTGGAATTATCGCGGCTGGCCCAGGGGGAGTTGCCCGAGGACGGTGCTGAGCGTCAGCAGATAGTGGCGGCGGCGGAACTGCTGGGGCAGTTGCTGCTCCAGGACATTGAGCGCAAGGGTGGCGACGGCGACGGCGATGACGGCGTGAGCCTCAAGGACGGGGTGAGCAAGGACCGGATGATGTCGGTGCACGACCCTGAGATGCGCCACGGGCACAAGAGCAGCAGGAGACGCTTCGACGGACACAAGGCGGCGATTGTGGTTGACACCGACACCCAGCTGATCACCGCCGTGGAGGTACTGCCGGGCAACGCTCCGGACAACCTGGGGGCGCTGGAACTGGTAGAACAGAGCGAGGCCAACACCGGTGTGCCGGTGCAGGAGGCCATGGGCGACGCCGCCTATGGAGACGGAGCTACCAGGCAGACCTTCGCCGACGCGGGCCGCACCCTGATTGCCCGGGTGCCGGGACGGCCCGACCGGCAGCGCTTTCCCAAGAATGACTTTGTCATCGACCTGGTGGCGGGCAGTTGCACCTGTCCGGCAGGGCAGGTCACCCACACCATAGTGCCAGCGGGACGGCGTACGGATGCCGCGGGTCGGATACACCACTTGCAGGCCTTCCAGTTCGACGGGTCCGAATGTATGACATGTCCCCTGCGGTCTCAGTGCATCCCGGCCAAGGGCAGGAAGGGACGGCGGGTGCTGATCCATCCCCAGGAGGCTCTCCTGCAACAGGCCCGTGCGTTGCAACAGAGCGCCGGGTATGACGAATATCGAGCGCGACGCGTGGTGGTCGAGCACAGATTGGCCCGACTGGTCCAGTTGGGCATTCGCCAGTCCCGCTACTTCGGACGCGCCAAGACGCGATTCCAGCTGTACCTGGCGGCTACAGTGGCCAACCTGACCCTGGTGGCGGGCAAAATCGAGCTGTCGGACAGTGTCGGCGGTGGGCTTCCGCGCCACCGCGCCGTCCTCAGTGCCGTCCCCAGTGATGTCCAGGCTGTTTCCCACGGTGTGGTCGCCCATGCTACGGCCATTTTCGGCGCTGTCCGGCTCGGACTGCTGTGGTCCCAGATTCTGTTCGCCCCGGCTTTACTGCCGAAATCTCTCTCCCCATCCAGGGCTTTTCGGCCCGGCTTCTAGGGGCGGTTAATCACCATGATCCGATCGCGGCGTGAGAGGTCTTGCTCTGCCGAGATTTCGGCGTCGGGGAAGTGCCGCAGGGCGATGGCCTCAGCCTCAGGGAACTGCTCCGGGTCCATCTCCAACAGAATGATGCCGGGGCTGTTCAGCTTCCTCGTGGCCTGTTCCATCAGCCGCCGCACCAAGTCCAGTCCGTCTGGGCCGCCGTCCAGCGCCATTGGCGGCTCCTGTTGCACCTCAGGCTGAAGCGTCGCGATGCGTTCGGTGGGGATGTAGGGAAGGTTCGCGACGATGAGGTCAACCGGTTCCGGCAGAGGTTCCAGCAAGTCGCCATGTCGTAGACGCACCCTGTCGGTGACGGAGTGGGCGCGAATGTTCCAGGCGGCAACGTCCAGCGCAGGCTCCGACACGTCCACAGCGTAGATCCGGGCGGCAGGCAGGTGGATGGCCAGGCTCACCGCAATCGCCCCGCTCCCAGTTCCGACGTCGACGATGGTGAGCTCGCGGGTCTCCATCCCCATCAGGGCCATGAAGAGCGTGTGCTCCACGATGCCCTCGGTCTCCGGCCGGGGGATCAGGACGTCGGGTGTTACCACTACATTGATGCCGTAAAATTCCCGGTACCCGAGAATGTAGGCAAGCGGGATGCGCTCCAGTCGCTGTGCGATGATGCCCGCTAGGTCTTGGGCGGCGTTGGCGGGTACCTCGGATTCCTGCTCGGCAAAGATGTTCTGCCGGGTCATGCGCATCACCGTCATTACCATGACTTCGGCTTCTAGGCGGGCGTCCGGGATTTCGGCATTTTCCAGCGTCTGATGCGTTTGCCTGATTGTTTCGCGAATTACGGTCATTTTCTCACGGGTCCCGTCGATGTCAGGTAGGGATTTAGGAATTCCCGATGCGGCAATGCTACTGCCGCGAGAAGACCTCAACGACAGTAGTGTCGGATGGGTTGGCCATTGATAAGAGCCGACCATCAGGATACCGGCGTGACAGTTCCTCCTGCAACCTGAGGGCTTCCGGCGGGCCAGGATTTACGAATACGACGCATCTCGGTGCGTTTCCGGGTAGTTGTATATTCAGATTGAGGTCGGCATGGTTTACGTGGTGAGGCAGTGGGCCGTCCGGATTGAAGGCTGTCAGCATCTGATGCATCAGGCTGCCCTCCCCCGTGGTGTGCCCTACGAATACTGTTCTGCTGGCGTCCTCCCGGCACACGTCCGAGCGGAACACACCCAGCGCTAGCGCTTCCTGAGTGTGTGGGAATACCGATGGCGTAACGTGCCAGAACTGCCACAGGTTCAGCAACAGAATGGCAGGAAGGAGAATGACAAGCATCGCGGCTACGGCTGCTTGTCTTCGTATTGCGAGAGGTGGCGGCCAACGGACCGGCAGGGCCTGGCAAAGCTCTGCGAGCAGAAGGCCAGCCAGCAGGGCTGCTGGTGGCACTGCAATAAGAAGACGGGTTATCGCGGTGTGGGGGTACGGAGACAAAATGCCAGCTATAAACAAAGCCACGGCCAGCCATATCAGTAATACCCTGTACGAAGGCTGACGGATGTGCCCCAAGGCAAATGCTATGCCCAAGGTGGCCAGACAACCGCTGACCGGGTCCATCAGGGGCCCGTAGACATAAGAGTGCACGTTGGCGTTGTAGCTGAAGGACGGCAGGTTTAGTTCGATGTTTCCCAGCAGCCGTTGGCCGACGGTTCCGGTCACGGCCTCCGTGTAGCCACCGACCACCTGTCCGAACATCCGGGTGAATACAAGCTCCTTCTCCAGTACTAGAGTGGGTGCGGCGGTCAGCGCGAATCCAAAGGCGAGTGGCCAGAGCGCCAGCAGACGTCTTGGGTTGCCCATCAACATGGCGAACAGGAAGATCACCGGCATGATCGCCCGGCCCGAGTAGTGGGTGTAGAAGCCCAGACCGGCGACTACACCGGCAGCGTACAGCAATAGCGGGTTGCCGTTCCTCCACCCGATCAGGAACAGGGCCAGCGCCCACGCCGTAACGGGCAGCGGAGACAGGTTGGTGTAGCCAGTATGAGAAAAGGCGAATATATAGTGGCTGAAGGCAAAGATGCCTGCAGCAGTAATTGCAGTTGTGCGGCCGCCGAGGGTGCGGCCCAACAGGTAAATGGCAGGAATTGTCAGGGCCGCGTTCAGAACCTCGCTGAAGGTCCAACCGAAATAGTCAGCTCCAAAGACCCGCATCACGGTTGCCTGGAATACCGAGTTCATTACCGGATGCTTGTTGTAGACCCCCTCCTGGCTGAAGGGGCGAACTATTCCTTCGTCCACGATGCGCTTTGCGTGCTCATAGAAAAGATATTCGTCGCCTATGGCTGAGTAGTACCAGTGCTGCAGGTCGTAAAGGTTAACGGCCAGGAAGGTGGTTGTCAGAAGTGCGACTAACAGCAGATCCCAGCGGTACCGGTGTAGCCACTCACCCATTGGTGCCAGTAACGGGAGAGGCGCTGCGGCAAGCCGGGGCGAGAATATCGCAGCGAAGGACACAAGAGACACGATCCATATGAATAGGGCGCTTCCCGATTCAAAGCCAGCCGTCAGAAGGCCGAGGAGAACGAGCATTGACCCACCGCCGACGAACAGGCAGGCGACCATGGGACCCGATCCAAGACCTATACCAGCTACGTTCGACGCAGGCGCAAACCCGGCATTGGTTGAGCCGCGGGTCGTGGAAGAACGGCTCCGCCACACACCAACAGATCCCAGGGCGAACATCAAAGTGCCGAGGGCGAGCAGGAAGAGATAACCCAGCGGGGCCTTTGTGTTGGGCTCCACCGCAAAATAGAGACCCAACTGAGCCAGGACCACGACCACGGCGCCTGATGCCAGCAGGGGACCCTTCCTCAAGGACAGGATCGCGCTTAGGGATGCAGCTGCGGTCAGCCCAGCACGAATTGGTGGGGACAGTCCACGTTGTCCGGGAGGCGGCTCCGTAACCAACCCATCGCCTCCGGCGATTCCGGGGGCTCGTGATGTTACAAGGGAAATGTTGTCGACCTGGGGCGCTGCTTCTTGATAGGTACCGACGAGAGGTGCACCGCAATGGTTGCAGATACGGTTGTTCAGGGGGTTGGAGAAACTACAGGAGCGGCATTCCACGCCGTTGACTGAGTGTCCGCAGCCTCCGCAGAAAAGGGCCACGGGCAGGTTGTGGAAGCCACAAAACAGGCAGAGGCGAGAGTCAGACTGGCTGACCAAGGCAGCCGGACACCGACGTCAAGGGTGGATGCACCGACGAGGCAAGAGCAGGACGAAAATACCGTGAGAGAATCTAGACGCCCACCTCGGCCAGGAGCCGTTCCTCTTCCCAGGTCACCATTCGGTCAATGATGTCGTCCCAGAATCCATCCATAAGGCGCGGGATGCCATGGAAGGTGGAGCTAGAACGGTGATCAGTTACCCGATCCTGGGGATAGTTGTAGGTCCGGATCTTTTCAGACCTCTCCGCGCCGCCCACCTGGGACCGGCGGGCCTGGCTGATCTCGGCATCGTGGCGTTCCTGTTCGGCGTCGAAGATCCGTGCCCTGAGCATCGCCATCGCGCGCTGCTTGTTCTTGTGCTGCGACCGCTCGTCCTGACAGACTACCGTCAGGCCGGAGGGGTTGTGAACGATGCGGACGGCGGTGGCCACCTTGTTCACGTTCTGTCCGCCGTGGCCCCCGGCGTGGAATATGTCGATGCGCAGGTCCTCCGGATTGACCTTGACTTCCACCTCATCTGCTTCCGGCAGCACGGCCACAGTGGCCGTTGAGGTGTGTATGCGGCCCTGGGCCTCTGTCTCCGGCACCCGCTGGACGCGGTGTACACCGCTCTCGTACTTGAACCGGCTGAACGCACCCCGACCCTGAACTTCCAGAACTATTTTGTTGAAGCCACCAACCTCGCTGGGATTGGCGTCCATGACGTCAACGTCCCAGCCACGGTTCTGTGCATAGCGGCTGTATGCCCGGTAGAGGTCGCGGGCAAACAGGCCTGCCTCGTCGCCTCCCGTACCGGCGCGTATCTCGATGATCACATCGCGCTGATCGTTGGGATTCCTTGGCAAAAGAGCGGTGCGCAGTGACATGGTCACTGATTCCAGCTTGTCCTGGTTGGTTTCCAGCTCTTCGCGCACCATTTGGGCCAGGTCCGGTTCGGGCCCCTCCTGAATCAGGGCTTCCAAGTCGGCCGTCTCCTCCAGGAGCTGGCGATACTCGCGGGCGATTGCTACCAGGTGCTCCAAGGATGCGCGTTCCTTGGCCAGTTCCTGCACACGCTCGTAGTTGACCACTACCTCAGGGTCGGCCATCGCCGTTTCAATTTCTTCATAGCGGCGAATTATTGGGTCCAATTTGTCGATCATAGAGTCCATCGCCAACCCTGCCCTGCCGATTTCATTACCTTGATAAGATTTGGAAAGGCTTCTTGATGTCGGGTTTATTTATTAGCCATTCCAGCCATTGTCCACAAGTTTACCGCAAACAGGCCGTGTAATTCAAAGGAGAGTGGTTGTCTGGGCAGGGCGGTCGCATTTGACCTCAACAGCCATCGGTATTGCCGGGCCGTTATTTGCCGGAAGTCAATTTCCTGCGCATCACTCCGGAATTTTTAAATTCCCTGTCATTTCCGTTCATTTCCACTCATTCCGCCATCTCGGTCACGTTGCGGGTTGCGCTGAAATTTTAATATTCCTGTCATTTCCGTTCATTTCCGTTCATTCCGCCATCTCAGTCACGTTGCGCGTTGCGCTGGGTTCTTAATTTTCCGGCCATATCCGGCCAATTCCTGCCACATCGTTCGTCTCGGGCGGGTTGCGCTGAAATTTCAATATTCCTGTCATTACCGATCATTTCCGATCATTCCGCCATCTCAGTCACGTTGCGCGTTGCGCTGGGTTCTTAATTTTCCTGCCATATCCTGCCAATTCCTGCCACATCCTTCGTCTCGGGCGGGTTGCGCTGAAATTTTGATTTCCCCGTTAATTTTCCGAGTGCGATGCAGGCGACTGCTGATCACCGAGTCCTCGTACGTATGTTCGTATAACGCTTCATTAATAATAGAACTGATTCCGATGGACGGCAAGAGGGAGAGTGCCTGCAATATGAGTTTGCGAAAGCGATGGCCCTGGGTTGTCTGGTATGCGCGACGTGTTTCGTGACAGCCGGCACCCTGAGGAAGTTTCAGCCATTCGGCTTGTCGCCCCAGTGCAGACATACCGTCCCAAACCCAAGCCGCCTGTAGGTAACTGAATGCAGGCCTGATTCTCTTAGAATTCCGGCAAGCTCCTCGGCATCTTGAAACACATCCACCGATTTAGGCAGGTACGTATAAGCCGCCCTGTCGCGAGCAATGATGCTGCCGACCAGCGGTACAATTCCGTGAAAATACAGCCGGAACAGGCGGGCCCTGAGCCCGGATTCCATTGGCGACAGCTCGAGTAGCACGACCCGACCACCGGGCTTGACCACCCGCGTCATCTCCGAGATCGCCTGCCGGACGTCGGGCATATTGCGGAGGCTGAAGCCGGCTGTGGCGCAGGCGAAGGTACCAGTGGGGAAGGGCAGCGACAGCGCGTCGCCCACGAGCAGTTCGACCGCTTTTCCTGATCGTCGACTCGCTCTGCCCTGTGCCTGAAAAATCATTTCAGGGAGCAGGTCTAGGGCGACAATCCGTTCGACCCGCGGTAGCCGTGCCATCTGAAACGCCAGGTCGCCGGTCCCGGTGGAAACGTCCAGAGCAGCTCCAGGGAGTGCTTCCGCGGCGAGGGAAGCGGTTCTGCGCTTCCAGCCCCGGTGCATACCCATGGTCATGACATCGTTCATCAGGTCGTAGTGGCCGGATATCCGGGAGAAGAGGCGAGCGACGTAGCGCTGCCTGTCGGCACCGCTCAGCTCCGCCAATGGAGCCGCATCGGATGCAGGGTGCGGCTGAAGGGATTTAACCGCAGCCCCAGATTCCCAAGCGTAACTGCCCCCAGGAGCGCCTGGCTATCTCCTTTCGCACGCAGGCCTACCGGAGAGTAGCTCTCTCCCTGTGGTAAGACCATATAACAATACGGGACGTCGCGGTCCACCACCGTGCCATCAGCCAACACAAATCTCTCCACGAGTCGGCTCCAAGCAAAGTGACTGCCAAACCCCGTGGGGCAATAGAAAATATCCGGCGCCGTTGTCCGCCAGGAAGCTGGCTACTTCATGCTTTGCAGAAGGTCCCCGGGCATGTCCTTCAATGAAGGTGACCTCCATCAGCAGTCCACCCTGCCGTATTGCATCTCCTCGGGCAGAGCCTCGTCTATACCGAGGGATACCAGAGTCTTGTTCACGACATAGCTGACGATTTCCTCCACCGAGGTGGGTTTCAAATAAAACGCCGGGTCAGGGGGCAGGATAACGGCGCCCATCCGGCTGAGGGTGAGCATGTTCTCCAGGTGGATGCTGTGCAGAGGGCTCTCCCGGGGCACCAGCACAAGCGGCCTGCGCTCTTTTATGCAGACGTCCGCAGCTCGCAAAAGCAGGTTGCCGGAAATGCCATTGGCCAGCGAGGCAATGCTGTTCATGCTGGCCGGCACGAGGGCCATACCTGCCGCGGGGTAGGAGCCACTGGCTATGGGAGCCCTAAGGTCGTTGATGGCATAGTGGACGAATGCCGGGTGTTCCTGCCAATCGATAAGGTTCTCATTGAAGGAGCAACCCAACTCCTCCTGCCAGACGAGGCGGGCTGCGTTGGAGCAAACGACCGCCGTGGGCAGGTCTCGGCGGAGCATCTCGTCGACCATGGACCGAGCTATCATCGCTCCACTGGCGCCCGTTATACCGACGATTACGGGCCCGGGCATCAGAGAGTGACTGCCAGGATCGTGAAGACCAACAGCGAGACGGAAATAACGCTGTTGTACTGGAACAGGGGCGAACGGAGCTTGGACAGGTCATTGGCTTTGACGAGGCTGTTCTCCAATGCCAGCAGGACTATAGCAATCGCCCAGCCGATGAAATAGTACAGTCCCAGGTCCATCCATATGCCCAGCGCCAGCAGGGCCACTGCCGCCAGGAAGTGCATCGTCCGGGTGGTCCAGAGAGCGGCGCCTATGCCGAATCGCTTCGCGAATGAATTGGTGCCGTACTGCTTGTCAAAATCATAATCGGCGCACCCGTAGATGACGTCGAATCCTCCAGCCCACATGGTCACTGCGAAAGTGAGGAGCATGGGCTCCGGGTCGAGCCGCCCGGTGACGGCGATCCATGCGGCCGATGGGGACAGGGCCAGCGCAAATCCCAGGAAAAGGTGGCACGCCCAGGTGATGTACTTGGTGAAGGAATAAAAGATCACATAGAGCGCGGCCACCGGGGCCAGGATCAAAGTCAGCGTATTGAGTTGTGACGCAGCGTAGAAGAAGACGCCCGTGCCGACCACCGCCAGCCCGATGACGTCGATGGGGTGGAGGATGCCTTGGGGAAGGTGACGTGCCCGAGTGCGCGGATTGGCAGCGTCCTCTTTGCGGTGAATGAGGCGGTTGGCCGACATACCCAGGGTGCGTACCCCAGTCAGGGCCACGGTAATCCAGATGAACACGCTCCATCCCGGCCATCCGCTGCCGCCGGAATCCACGGAGGCCAGCATCATCCCCATGTAGCAGAATGGGAGGGCGTACAGCGACTCCCATATGCGTACCACCCACAGGTAGTGGGGCAGTTTGACTATCGGATTGCGTATGGCGTTGGCGACTTGCATTAGCGGGCCCGATGCACTTGGAAGTTTAGGAGATACCGTAGCTGGCCCACCTCCGGTCGACCAGTTCCTTGATTTCGGGGCTCATCACCACATCCGGCGGCCACTCACCGGTTCGGCCGCCTTCCAGCGGCATCTTGATGGTGGCGTCGATACCCACCTTGCTACCAAACTTGGGCGTGGGAGAGGCTATATCCAGATCGTCTATGGGGCCGGTGGTGAAAACAAAGTCCTGGGCTGGGTCCATGTTGTTGGTTACCCGCCAGGCTACCTCGGAAATGTTGTGAACGTCGACAAAGTGGTCGACAACAACGATGCCTTTGACCAGACTCATCAGGCCCATGCCCCAGAGACCGTGCATAACCTTGCGGGCTTGTCCGGGGTATTCCTTCTTCATAGAGACGATCACGAGGTTATGGAACACGCCCTCGGCGGGCATGTTCATGTCAACGACCTCGGGCATGAGCGTCCTGACCACCGGGAGGAACATACGCTCCGTCACCTTGCCCATCCAGTAGTCCTCAGTGGGCGGCCGACCTACGATGGCCGCGGGGTATATGGGACGGCTGCGATGCGTAATGCACGTTACGTGGAAGACCGGGTAAGGGTCGGGCATCGAATAGTATCCCGTATGGTCTCCGAACGGACCCTCCATGCGTTGCTCATCGAGCAGCACGTAGCCCTCCAGAACGATTTCAGCCTCCGCCGGAACCATTAGATCGTTGGTCCGGGCCTTAGCGAGAGGGACTCCCTCCTCGCGGAGAAATCCCGCCACAATCATCTCGTCGACATCAGGAGGCAGGGGCGCTGATCCGGACCAGATGGTGGCAGGATCGCCGCCCAGAGCAACGGCGACGTCCAGCCGGTCCAGGCCAAGTTCCCGCCCAATGCGTTCGTGGTGCGCTCCCACCTTATGAGTCTGCCAGTGCATACCGGTGGTGCACCGGTCGTAGACCTGCATCCGGTATATGCCGTAATTCTGCACCCCAGTCCCGGGGTCCCGGGTTATTACGAGAGGCAGAGTGATATAGGGGCCACCATCCATGGGCCAGCACTGCAGGATCGGGAACTTGAACAGATCAACATCCTCGCCCCTGAGCACCACATCCTGGCAGGGTGGGTTACTCACAGTCCGAGGGCGGTAGGACGCCAAGTTGGCCAGTTGCCCGAGAGTCCGCAGTTTGTTGGCGATTCCCTCGGGTGGCCCCTGCGCCAGGTCCAGGATTCTCTGCACCTTTTCCGCGATCTGGTCGAGATCGTCGAGTCCCAGTGCCCAGGCCATGCGATTGTCTTTGCCAAACGCATTTATGAGGACGGGAATATCGTAGCCTTGGGGATTTTCAAACAGGAGAGCCGGCCCGCCGGACTTAATCATCCGGTCAGCGATTTCTGTAATCTCAAGCTTGGGGTCGACAGGCGTCGAGATTCGGCAAAGCTCGCCCTTCTGCTCCAGGAAAGAGATGAATTCCCGGATATCTTGAAATTTCATAAGGGGAACAGTCCGGCTCTGCTACAGAACATAGTGCAGGAGGCTAAATGGGGCGGGGCACTCCAGGCGCCGCAGTCAATTCTAGCCGGAATAAACAGTGGGTTCAATCGAACGGAAACGCGTGAAATGCAGGGAAGGAGAGCTCAAAGGCCACTGCGTAGCGGAGGAAACCCGTGGAGGTCGGCAAAGACGAGGGACGTGTGTTCGCTATTCCCGGAAGCCCTAGGCAAGTTGGCTGCCGGTATTTCAACTGGTGGGGGCCGTAATGTCGCGGCCCCCTGGGCTAACAACAGTAGGGGGTTTAGAAGCCGGAGGAGGATTCTTCCCGCATGCGGCTGAAGCAGTCGCTGCAGTACACAGGTCGGTCGCCCCTGGGACGGAACGGCACCATGGCGTCGTTGCCGCACTCGGCACAGACGATGGGGTACATCTCACGCGGCCCATCCTGGTACATTCCACCGCCGCCGCCGCCGCCTCCACCGCCACCTCGCTGCTCAGTGCGGCGAACAGCCCGGCAACTGCGGCAGCGCTTGGGTTCGTTTCCAAATCCGCGAGCCTGGAAAAATTCCTGTTCCCCTACGGTGAAGATGAATTCGCTTCCACACTCCACGCAAACCATTGTTTTGTCCGACAATGCCACTGGGAGACCTCCTCAGCACTTTCAGGTACAGGGCCAGTGAACTCTGTGCCCCAGCAGATCGACCGACGGCTGTCGGAGTGGATGACCCGGCTGGTTAACGTTGGAAAACCTGCCCCAAGTAACCTTGTATGTACGTATAACAGCATTATAGCTATCAAAGGCGAATATGCAACCAAAACTGGCATTGTTGAGAGTTTTTGAAGGAATTCGTCACTAATCAATGAAAACAGTGAAGCATAATGCAATTTTCGCGTTTGTGTCGTAGATTCTTCCGTAAGGTCTCCAATAGCTTGGGAAGGCCCGACTGAGCCAGTCCGGATGCCGCATCGTTTCGACCATTTGGTACCGGTTCAGCGAGGCCGGTTTGGTCGCCTGTCTACATGTTCCTGGGGGATGGTTGGTTCTTATGCATCCGGGTCCTCAACGAGAAAGCACGAGGACGCCTTGAATACGGCCCACAGCCGCTGGCCCTCGCGGATGCCCATTTCCTCCAGCGAGGCCCCCGTCACCTGGCAAAGGAGGGGAACTCCACAGTCCAGTTCAACCGTGTACCCCGGAGACCTGGGTTCAATTCGGGCCACTGTGCCGGGCAGCCTGTTTCGCGCGGACGAACCAGCCGGCTCCTGGGATGAAAGGATGATGTCTGATGCGCGAATTCCCACCGTTACCCGGTCATCTGCAACCGCCGAATGCGGACCGTCATCCAGGGGCGCCTCCAGAACGAAACCAGCCTGGTCCTCTTCGCCAGCAAGGCGCATCGTGCCGTCTCGTGGCTGGCGTGATTCAACTCGCATCCTGAATAGATTTTCCACCCCAATGAGGCGGGCCACCGCAGCCTGACCAGGTTGACCCAGCACCTCCAAAGGGGTTCCTCTCGCGATGACCTGGCCGCCATCAATTACCTGGACGTAGTCTCCCAGGGCCAGCGCTTCCTCGCGGTCGTGAGTGACCAGGACCACTGGTATGTGGCTGTGGGCGAGAATGGCTCGCAGTTCCTGTCTGAGGGCGCGCCTGAGGCCGATGTCCAGTGCGGCGAAGGGCTCGTCAAGCAGCAGCAAGCGTGGCTGGGTCGCCAGCGCTCGCCCAAGGGCCACCCGCTGTTGCTGTCCGCCGGAGAGTTCCCAGGGAAAACGGTTTTCGAGCCCGCGCAGCTGAAGGGAATCGAGAAGCTCCTCGAGCCTGCAGGCGTGGTCGCCGCCCCGCTGGTGCCGCACGCCGTATGAGATGTTTTGGGTGAGGTTGAGATGAGGGAACAGGTGGTACTGCTGGGTCAAATACCCCACCTGCCGACGATGAGCCGGTATCCAGATTGAGGAGTCGCTGTCGTAAACCAGTTGGCCGTGAATTTCGGCCCTGCCTGAAACAGGCCGAATCAGGCCCGCCATGGCGCGCAACGCCGTTGTCTTTCCGGAACCCGACGGGCCGAACAGCACCAGGGTTCTCCCTGGTTCCACCTCCCAATCCAGCCGGAGCTGAAACGGACCCACGCGGCAGTGCAGCCAGCCGCGGCAACCGGCGATTCCGCTCACAGTCGGCCGCTCCACCGTCGTCTGGATGCGAGGGTCAATATTGACAACGCCAGCACCGATACGGCCAACAGCATTGCCGAGAGTGCGAGAGCGCTGTCCAGACCTCCCCCGGTCTCCATAGCCGTCATGATGGCCAGAGGCATGGTCTGCGTTTCGCCCATCAGGTTTCCTGCGAACATTATGGTGGCGCCGAATTCCGACATGGCCCTGGCCCAAGCCAGGCCCAGGCCGGTGATGATCGCGGGCGATGCCAATGGAAGGGTGATGCGACAAAAGGTGGCCAGCGGAGACACGCCCAGGGTCTGCGACACGTCCTCGTAGTCGCGCCCCACCGACTGGAAGCCCAGCTTGGCCGAGCGGACGTAAAAGGGAGCCGCAACGAAAATCTGGGCGAACACCACGGCAGTTGTGGTGAAAGATATATCTATCCCTGAACTGTCCAGCAGTCCGCCCATCACGCCGCCACGTCCGAAAGCCATCAGCATCGCCACTCCCGCCACCACGGGAGGAAGGACGATGGGCAGCTCAACGAGGCCGTCTACCACTCGGGCCAGCCAGTGGCTGCTGCGGGCCAGCATGTAGGCAAAGGGCGTGCCGACAACAACCACCACCACGATGCTGACAGCGCTGGTGAAAATTGAAAGTCGCAGGGCGGTTAATGCGAGGTCGCCGGTGATCGCCGCCCAGAAGCTGTCCTGCTGGGCGGCCCGCACCAACAGGGCAACAATGGGGAATCCTATGAATAGGCTGAATAGCAGCGCCGAGGCGCCGCCCAACACCGCCGCCTGTCTGCCGGCGTGGTGTAAATTGAACAGAGAGCGAATCACGTCAATGGAAGCCTTGCGCAGGAATTACGGCGGATCGAATCCGTAGCTCGCCAGAACGTCCCGGGCGGGTTGGGACAGCACGAACTCTACGAACTTGGATGCCAATTCGGGCTCGGACGAATCGGCGAGGACCGCTATGGGGTATTGTGCACTGATACCCCGCACATCCGAAGGCAGAGGCAACTCCCGAGCCGCCCCGTCCGCGGTCGCAGTCAACATTCCGGGGCGATAGAGAATGCCCGCATCGGCCTGCCCAAGAACCACTTTTTGCTCAACGAATTTGACGCTGGTTTCCTCCGAGACCACATTGCCCAGCACACGCTCGTCGAAGTCATCGCCGAGACCTGCCTCAGGAGCGGATAGCCGTTCCAGAAGTTGGAGCGAATAGTGTCCGGCAGGTACGCCTTCGTGGGCCATCACCAGTTTGGCCCCGGGATTTGCCAGTTCGCCAAGTGAAGAGATGCCTGATCCCTCTGCCGCTATCACCGCCATCGACGCGCTGGCGAAATTTCGGGCACTTTCCGCAATCAGGTCTGCGTCCCTTGCCAGGGCCATCTGCAACTTGTTGGCCGATGCAAATACGTCGGCTCGCGCGCCGAGCTCCAACTGCGATCTGAGCCTCTGGCTGCCCGCGAAATTCAGTTTCACTTCGGTTCCGGGGTTCTCCGTCTCGAACTCTCGTGAGATATCCTGGAATGCGTCGTTCAGCGACGCCGCTGCAAAGACTGTGATGGTAACCGGGTCGCCATCCTTGTCGCTGCATCCCAACGCCGGGAAGACAAGCACCGTTACGAGGACGGGCAAGGCAAGCCACAGGACGATGTTTTGGGGAAGCATAGTCATCGGAAAGGGCGTTCAGTGTGCTGCGCTGCTGCCCATCTCGCGATGGCAGTATTCGGTAGAAATCTAACGGGGAATCGCTGGATTGTAAAGCTGACCGGCTGCGAAGGACTCCTCGAGCCGCTTGACGCAACGATGAGGCTGGGTTGTAATGGCGGAAGCATTTTCCCTGCGGAGGATTGATATGGCGCTGGTTCGTTGCGTAACCGAAATGGGAATGGGCGTGGATGTCCACGGACAGGACTACACCACCGCTGCCCAGCGGGCAGTGTTCGATGCTATTCACCACAGTAGCCTGGGATTCCAACGGATGCTGGGCAAGACAGCCGACGATATGCGCGTCGACGTGACCATTGGTGTCCCCAAGCCCGAGGCCGTGGACAAGGAGGCGGTGCTGTCGGTGCTACCCCACGGCACTGGCTATTGTGAGGCCGTTGCCGGTGGTCTCGAGATCCCAAACGAACGCGGCGACGACGCCTTGGTTATCGCCAATGCCGTGGTGATCGTCAGCTTCGACGACGGCAGCTAAGCCACTGGATATACCATCCGGTTAATCGGGCGAGTCGAGGACTATCTTTCTCGGCTCGCCCGATTTTTTGTCTGTCGAAATTGGTCCTATGACTACGTGTCGCTCGGTTATGAGCACCGCCACTCCTAAGTGGCGGTGCTTTTCAATGATGCCGTAGCACCTTTTACTGCCTGAACAGTGACTGTTGATTCATGAAAGCTCTGTCATAAAGTTTTCATAGTTCTTTTATAAAACTCCGTTGACTGCGAAACAGTCCATTGAATAATCTATATGTATATCAAAGATATAATGTAAATGAACCCCATACTATCGAGAATGCGCATAGTTTGCATTTACAAAGAGTGGAACAATCATGATATTTTCAAAACTTTTTACTAATAGACTGAATTCTTGGGACTGTAAGGTATTGAGGCCCTTTCGATTTATTGCTCTGCTGGCTGCTACATTCGCTTTGGCACTGGTTACGTTGAGTGTCACCAGTGGCAGCGCAGGTAATGCCGCGCAGAGCATGCCGGAATCCCCTGATTTACGGGCGAATGTCGCGGGCGGCGTAGGCCCCGGTTCCGGTGGCATGTACGAAACAACTGAGGCACTGCAAGCCCCCTCAGTGTCGGCGGGTCAACCGCAAGAGGACTTGGCTCAAGCAGGGGCTGACAGTGGGGTCGGTTCTGATAACCAGACCAGCCCCCCCAAGTCCGTCTGGTCCGCGACCATGATCGTAGGGCGAGCCTCGAATTCTGACCAAGCCTACGAAGGCTATATTCCGACTCTCTCGCCTCCAATAGGGTTTCTCGATAGCACCGACTTTTCCCTGGAAAACGTGAGCTATGCGGTTGCCAATCTTTTCCAACAATGTTCAGGCGGCGTCATTCAGCTGGTCCTGGATACGGACCAGAACCTGCCCGAAGAGTTGACCCTTGAGGTTGGAGCCGATCAGTTCGCAATTGGCGAGTCCAGGAAATTGGGACTCGAGGAGAACATCCACGTGTGGATCCTCGACTCCGGGTTGGACTGGATTGAAGGACAAACATTAACGGTGGGGCTCCTGACCGAGACACAATTTGAACTGCAGGATTCTGACAAGCTTGTCACCTCCAATCCTGTCGCTCTGCCCGATGGCATTCGTTTTGCCGGAACAATTGCTGCCGGAGGAGCGCCGAACGGAGAAATAAACGTTGATTGCCAGTTAAAGGTCTACAAGCTGGTCCTTGATCCGCGCAGTGGGCATCGGATCGACAAGATTGAACAAGTCATCGGAGATGGCACGTTATCCGACCCGTGGATATCCGGCAGCAATGGTGCCCTCAACAGTGGCCACGGTCCGAGAATTCAACCTGACTGGTACGACGAGCGGGGAAAGGTGACAGTGCCAATTGGCTTGCCAACCGGAGAGGCAGATCAGCGGGACCAGTATGGGCGAGTGTATACGGCGCACACAAATACTCTGGGCTACACCGTTTTCCCTACATCTATTGGTGCCACGGAAGTCAGGTGTTGGCTGTTCTGATAGCGATTGATGTTCCCTGGGCGGTGGTTGCGGCCTCTCCCTAGCACAGGGGATGGGACACCGGGGCAGCCGCGCTTGTCAGGTAGCCATCGCTCGCCAACCGAAAACAGCGCGAACGACAGCGATCCTTACTTCAGCAACCAGAACGCAAGCGTTGAATTCAGGGCCGCCCAATATGCCGTGCATAGCATTGCCGCCGCCGGGTTCTACCCCTGCAAGTTACACCGGTCCTTGGTACCCGCGGGAACCAACAGTGTGAGCGAAAGCATCAGGCCCTGAGCTGCGCAACACTCAGTGCTGCACGTTTCGTTTTGTCTCTTGTTTGCCGTCTGAGGCCGTGGGCACCGTGATATCCAATATATAAATACTAATTATTCATAGCCTGTTCAAAGAGGTAGATCAGACCATAACCGGCTGGGGGTGAGATCATGAATGAAACTAAGACGCAAAGCCAAACGACGGAATTTGACCAACGGGGCGGGACAGGCACGTTGTTATTGATGGTGCTGGTTCCAGTAATTATGTCCCTGGCCCTTGTTGCGACGGCCCTGATGTTTGGCCGGCCGGTGGACGCGGCCGAAGTGCTGGCTGGCAGCCCGGAATTGACGCCGATGCAGGTGGAAGCAGTGGAAACTGAAGACGTCGACGACGGAGCCCTCTATTGGTGCGGCGACGAGACGGCCACGCCATCACGGATAGGACTGTTTGTATACCATGGATCCGAATTCGGGAGCTATTACGCTACACGGTCTGTGCTGGGCTTTCTGGGGGTGGGAGAAGGCGACGATTGCTAACAGTATGGTTAGCGGCGTACCCCGTGAAGCTGCGGACAATCGAGGCTACGGAAGGGGGGAGCAATTCCCGAGAGTCACTGAGAGATCAGTCCCCTTCAATCTTGCCACGTGCGGCGCCTGCAAGGTCGGAAAGCCGCTCCTGGTGTTCATCGCCTGTTACGGTCAATCGCACAAGCGCCCGGTCTTCGATGAAGAACAGGCTGGCTGCTTGGTCCATTCCCAGCATATGCTCGAATACACCGCTTGTCTCCACCCCTCCGGGTCCCGTTTCGCCCCGGCTCACCAAGTCGGCGCGGATGCCGTCGAGGGCTGACAGTGCCAGCCCCCGGCTCTCATACAAAACAACGCTCTGCAGGACCCGATATCCAGGTGCCTGTAACTCCACCTGCGCTGAGGGTCCGTCGAGCGACTGCTCTTCGTCCACGGATATAACGCTTACGCCCCCGCCGGGAAAATCGTTCGGCTCCAACAGGAGGCCCCGAGGCTCCGCCGAGACCTCGGAACCGCACCCAGTAAAGAGGGCGGCGCAAATGATCAAAAGCGGGAACAGGAACGCCGTTTTCATCGGCCGGGTCAATGCTGGTGGCCGTGTCCGTGCTCCGGGGCTCCCCAGCCTCCTGCCCCCGGGGTGCGGACGCTGATCACGTCCCCTGCCTCGACATCAATGAGTTCCTTGCCGGCCAATTGAACTTCCTCGACACCGCCTCGCAGCAGTATGTTCTCACCCGTCTCGCCGTGGTGGCCTCCGTGGTACCCGGGAGGAGGACGGCGGCGGCGCTCCGACATCAGGGTCACCCGGGCCGGAGCCAGGAACTCCACTTCGCGTATCACGCCGTCACCGCCGCGGTACTGGCCGTCGCCGCCAGAGCCACGCCTGAGGGCGTAACGGCGAAGGCGCAGCGGGAAAGCGAATTCCATGGCTTCGATGGGCGTGTTCATCGTGTTAGTCATGTGGGTCTGGATCCCGGAAATGCCGTCCTTGTCGGGGCGTGCGCCCATGCCTCCCGCGATAGTCTCATAGTAGACAAAGGGTTTATTGCGCACCGGGTCGTGGCCGCCGATGATCATGTTGTTCATGGTGCCCTGGCTGGCCGCAGGTATCACTTGGGGCAGGGCCTGGGCCAGTGCGCCGAACAGCACGTCTGTAATACGTTGTGAGGTCTCAACGTTGCCGCCTGCCACTCCGCGCTGCGGCAGGGGGTTGACCAGCGATCCTTCGGGTGTGTTGATCCGCAGAGGGCGCAGACAGCCCTGATTGGCCGGGGCCTGCTCCTGCAACAGGCAGCGGACCACGTACAGGCAGGCCGACACGGTGACCGCCTGGGGAGCGTTGATGCAGCCCGGACGCTGGGGCGAGGTGCCGGTGAAGTCGATGTCCATCTCATCGCCTGCCACTGTAATGGTAACCGCGATGGGCACCGGTTCCTGGGTCAGGCCGTCGTCGTCCATGTAGTCGAGGACACTGTACACACCGTCGGGTATATCCCGAATGGTCTGGCGGGTAACTCGTTCCGAGTAATCCAGCAGTGCCGCCATGTGTTCGGAGGTTTCCTCAGTTCCGTAACGCTCAAACAGCTCCCTCATCCGCTGCTCGCCGACGCGAATCGACGCAGTCTGGGCTGCCAGATCGCCCTTGCGTTCGTCAGGGGTGCGGGAGTTGCGGCAGATGAGCTGGATCACGTCCTGGTTCAGCCGCCCGCCGCGAGCCAGCTTGATCGGCGGGATGATTGTGCCCTCCTGGTACAGCTCGGTGGAGAGGGGCAGGGAACCCGGCGTCATCCCTCCCACATCGGCATGGTGACCGCGGGCGGAGACGAAGCCAGCCAGCTGCTCATGACCCTTTTCCCCTGCGTAAACGGGGGCGACCATGGTGATGTCGGGCAGGTGGGTGCCGCCGAGGTATGGGTCATTGAGAATTACTATGTCGCCGGGCCGAAGGGAGTTGGGGAATACCTGGAGGGCGGCCCTTACCGATGCCGGCATAGCCCCGAGGTGCACCGGAACGTGAGCCGCCTGCGCCACCATGTTGCCCTGGGGATCGAATATGGCGCAGGAAAAGTCGCGGCGTTCCTTGATGTTGGGCGAATAGGCGGTCCGCTGCAGGGCTACGCCCATCTCCTCGGCCACCGACTCGAACATGTTCTTGAATACTTCCAGGCTGACCGGGTCAACAGGCATGGGCGCACCTCCCGAGTCGAATGGCGAAGGCTAGCTTTCAGGCAGCTCCGCCAGGATGTCTTTAATTTCCAGTCCGGGAACGGGGACCAACTGGAAGTATTCGATCGACATAATCTCGTCGAGCACTTGTGGCGACAACTGCGCGAATGGACCGTCGCGTCCGATTTGAGTGCGGTGGCACTCCAGCGACTCTTTCTTGACGCCGACGAATTTGTCGACCCTTCTCGCCGTGGTGACTTCGTCATCCGGCGTGCCCAGTGCTTCTATATCGTCCGCGGCAAAGGGCGGCCGGATATCGGCGTCCACCATCGCTTGCCACATCCGCTGGAAGGCGCTGCGCGGGAAGCAGAGGTAGTAGAGCAGTGGGCCACTTTCGGTGCGGCAACGTTCGACGGCCGAAACCGTATGGCGGCAGATTGTTACGTGGTCCGGATGCCCATACCCTCCCGTGGGGTCGTGGGTGATCACCACGTCTGGGCGAACTTCGCGAATGACCGCCGAGACCTGGTCAACAACTTTCTCATCCGGGGCCTGGAACAGGCTGGAAGGGTGGGCGTTGTCGTCTGTTCCTGCCATTCCTGAGTCCCGGTAATTCAGGAAGCGCACGTCCTCAATCCCGGTGACGTCCATCGCGGTCCGCAGTTCACCCTGCCGGACCTGCCAGAGGTTCTCAGGAGTGGCCAGCGACGGGTCACTGATTTCGCCCACGTCGCCATTGGTGGCGCAAATCAGCGTCAGGTTATGCCCGCGCGCGACCAGCTCCGCCAGCGTGCCGCCGCATCCGAACCCCTCGTCGTCGGGGTGAGCAAAGACTGCAAGTACTGTCAGTGTCATTGAGGAGGCACCTAACTGATGGGATCCAACTGCTTGTAATTGCCCGCCAGGGCTTTTTCAAAAACATCGCTGACTTGGCGCCGCTCTTCGGCGGTAACGACCCCGGCCAAGTTCATCAAGGCCGCTTTCAGGGATACAGCTAGGGCATGGAATTCCACGTGCTCGATCTCGACGCCTATTAGACTGCCTTCGAGGTCGAAATCTACCTGGATGCCTTCACCGATCACACTGGCTTTCCAGCTTGTGCGGTCTATCACATAAATGTATCAGGAATCTGTTTCTGGATAATATTCGAGCCGCATTGCCTGCCCTCTGAAGTGATGGACTATTCAATGGGTGTAGACGGTTTCGCCGTCGGGAAGAGTCCACCCCGAGATGCTTGTCCAGTTTGATTATATAGAACCAATGCCGGATATTACCGTTCTCCTGCACCTCGACTCGCAGTGGTTGTATTAGAGATTGTACGCACCACTCGCGCCGGATCTCTGCTCTTGTAAGCATACATTGCTCAAAATGGTTCGCCGTCTTCAGGGGTTCGTCCGCACCTCGTTGACCTAACCCATCGTCAGTAACAGGTTGCCGTAGTCATCCACCTCGCCCTGCCAGCCAGGCGGCACAACGGTAGTCGTGTCCAACTGCACAACCAGGGCCGGGCCGACAATGCTGTTGCCGGTGGAGAGCAGATCCCTCTGGTAGAGAGGCGTCTCGAGTTCGCCCTCCCGGAAGACCACATGGACAGTCCCAATCTGTGCTTGTGGAGGGTCAGAGCCCCCCGACGAGCCCAACTGCAGGTCAGGCTTGTCCACCGCCAGGTCCAGTTTCAGCCGGAGGTTGACGATCTCCACTGGCTCATTTCGGTCAGCATAACCGAAGCGCTGCAGGTGGGCGCGATAGAAGCTGTCGGAGATTGCGCGGGCAAGTCCCTCCGACGACCGGGATGACCGGGAGGCCGGGTAGTCAACCGTCAGCTCGAAGGACTGCCCGACATAGCGAACATCGATGAACCTGCGGGCCGTCATCCGATCGGCGGGCAGACCTTCCTGTTCCAGTTCGCCGCGCGCCAGCCCCTCCATACCGTGGAACTCCTCCTCCAGCCGGGTGCGTTCAAGATCCCCTCCGCGCAGCATCACCGTGCGGGAGTAGTCCTTTACCACGTCGGCAATTGCTACTCCGAGGGCCGACAGGATGCCCGGCCGTGCTGGAATCAGCACACGGGGAATCCCCAGCTCCTGGGCGAGGTCGCAGCCGTGCACCGGTCCGGCGCCGCCGAACGGCACCAGCGTGAAGCTGCGCGGGTCGTAACCCCTCTCCAGCGATATGGCGCGGATTGCCCGCTCCATGTTGGCGTTGACCACACGCAGGATTCCCAGGGCCGCCTGCTGCTCCCCAAGGGTCAGCTGGCCGGCCAGCGACGCCATCAACCCTCGTGCTCGTGGCAGGTCCAGGGTGAGGCGTCCTCCCAGGAAGTGATCGGGGCGCAGGCGCCCAAGCAGCAGGTTGGCGTCGGAAACGGTGAGCTGGTCTCCCCGTCCGTAACATGCTGGTCCCGGATCAGCTCCAGCCGACTGCGGGCCAACGGTCAGGGCGCCGCCGGTGTCCACCCGGGCTATGGACCCTCCTCCGGCGCCAACAGTGTGAATCTCGATCATCGGCACGCCGATGGGATGCCCGCCCACGTTGGAACTGCCGGTTTCTTTGATCCGTCCTGGGCATAGAGAAACGTCCGTCGAGGTCCCGCCCATGTCCAGCGTGATGATGTCTGGAAATCCGGCCTGCGTGGCAACGTGGAAAGCGCCCACCACCCCACCTGCGGGACCGCTCAGGATGGTGCGAACAGGTTGTTCTGCAGCCAGGCGGGCGGTGATGCTGCCGCCCGAAGATTGCATGATTCGCAGTCCCTCGCCCAGGGTCTGCTCCAGCTCGCCCAGGTAGCGGCTCATCACCTGGCCGACATAGGCATTGACCACCACGGTGCTGGTGCGTTCGAATTCCCGGAACTCGGGCAGCACCTGCGACGACAGGGAGATGAACGGCCGGGGCTGCAGATTCTGGAGGGCCGCGTTCACCATATCCTCGTGTACCGGGTTCAGGAATGAAAACAAGAAGCACACCGCAACCGCGTCTGCCCCTGACTCCCTGACCAGGGACATCAGCGCTTCAACGGCATCTGGCTGCAGGTCCTCGAGGATGGCGCCGGTGTAGTCGATGCGCTCAGGTAGTCCGAAGCGCAGCTCCCACGGCGCCAGGGCTGGCGTGCGGTCCTGCTCCAGGTTGTACAGCTCGGCGCGGCTCTGGCGTCCGATTTCGAGCACGTCTTCGAATCCCATTGTCGTCACCAGCGCGGTACGGGCTCCCTTGCCCTCCAGAAGGGCGTTGGTGGCCACTGTAGAACCGTGAACGAAGTCGGCAGACCCCTGAGTTACACCAACCTCTTCCACCCCCTGTACTATGCCTAGCGAGGGATTCTGAGGAGTCGATGGGAGCTTGTGAACGGTCAACTGACCGTCCTGAAGTACAGCGATGTCGGTGAATGTACCGCCGACATCGATTCCTACCACGGTGCGGGGCATAGAACAGGTTCCTCGTTAGCCTTCCAGGGCGATGCGAAGGCGCTTGTTGATGCGTCCCTTGCTCTCGTGTCCGACCACGCGGATTCGGCCCACTTCAGTGGTATTGTCGACGTGGGTTCCACCATCGGCCTGGACATCAAGACCCTGGATATCGATGGTACGTACCTCGCGGATGTTGGCGGGAAGTAAGTTGATCTTGGTGCGGATCAGGTCGGGAATCTGTTCGGCGTCTTCCCGAGGCAGGTTGGCGGCCAGCACCCTGCGGGCTGCGGCAACTTCCTCGTTGATCTTGGCCTCGACCTCTTCGGCGAAGTCAATGGACATCCGCTCAAGCTCGAAGTCCATGCGGGCTTCGCCAGGCTGCATGTTGCCACCGGTGACAAGCGCTCCGTAGTCGCGCCACACGACTCCGCACAGGATGTGCAGGGCGGTGTGTGTGCGCATTAGCCGGTACCGCCGCTCCCAGTCGATGCGCCCCGATACCTGGCTGCCCTCCGCGGGCCGGTCACCTTCTATCAGGTGCATTAGTAACCCGCCGTCACGCTTGATGCCGGTTACGGTATACTCTCGCCCGCTCCAGTTCAGGATCCCGACATCGCTGGGCTGCCCGCCCCCGCCGATGTAAAAGGCGGTTCGGTCCAGGGCCACCCCGAGGTCGGATATCGCAGTGACGATGGCGTCAAACTCACGGAGGTAGCTATGATCATGAAAAAGCAGATCGGTCATTTCGATTGCTCCAAGGCGGCGATATTATATCAGAACAAGGGATTGGGCCCGCCGCTCGGCGAGAGGGCCGTTGAGTGATTCCAGGTGCTGTTGCCTTGAGCTGCTGACAGATGCCGCTTGCCAAGGCGTGTATCACCATCTTGTCATGTGATCATATAGGCAATATATCAATTCGGACACCTGTCCAGACCACGCCGAATCTTGCCCGGGCGCTGGCCGAGAGTGGTAGGAACACAACCTGTCCGATCGGCGGGGAAAGCAGGAGTGGGACAAAATGGGGAGGAATGAAATTTTTAAGTCCCAATTTTAGATCCCATATGTTAGGTCCGATATGGAGATTGAATCCCCCTCACAGCTATTACGATTATGGAAGCACAATATCCAGGAGCTCAAAAGAAACAGGGTTGGGACGATGTGGGAAAGTATGGGATCGAATGGGGAATTCCCTCCTATCGAGGCCCACCGGCGCTGGGAAAATAGTCCGTCTCACTGGGGCCCACCGGTGCTGGGAAGGTAGTCCGTCTCACCGGCGTGACATAGGTTGACTGTTTTACTCGAACATGTTAGCGCTCGGGCCCTGAAGGTGCCAGGGGGGCCGCTTGTTAAGGGCCGGAGTACTTCAAGGCTAATCCGATCAAAACTCGATCACTCTTCCCGCCTGTCCGTTGGACGTGCCACACTGGCCAGAATTGGCATATAATGGCTTGCCAATTGTTATGTTGGCGGTACCGAAAATCAGGGTGGCTGGTTAGGCCAGTTTCAGGGGCGAACAATGAGAATTTCGTGCTTGCAGGAGAATCTGACCAGGGGGTTGGGCGTTGTGGGAAGGGCGGTCGCCACAAGGGCCACACTGCCAGTTACCCAGAATGTGCTGCTTACTACAGACGGAGGCATGCTGCGCCTGTCTGCGACCAATCTTGAGATTTCAATGACCACCTGGGTCGGCGCAATGGTGGAGGAAGAGGGATCGGTAACTGTCCCGGCCCGCCTCCTGACCGAGTTTGTCAACTCACTGGGCAGCGATCGGATCGACATCGAAATGGAGCCCGGTTCCCGCGTTCTCCAGATCAAGTCAGGCCGCTCCCAGGCGAACATCAACGGCACTGACGCCTCCGAGTTTCCTCCCATCCCGACCATCGAGGAGGCCGTTGTCGCCCAGATCCAGCCGTCAGCCCTGCGAAGCGCCATAGCCAGGGTTGCCTTTGCCGCTGCCACGGAGGAGTCGCGTCCTGTCCTCACCGGCGTCGAGGTGAAACTTCGGGAAGGGGCATTCACGATGGCCGCCGCCGACGGATTCCGGTTGGCGGTTCATCACGGGGAGCTGTTGCAGTCTACGCCAGAGGAGATGAGCGTAATAATCCCCGCGCGCACCATGAACGAACTTCAGAGATTGCTGGGCGAAAACTCTGAGCCGGTGGACATAATGTTGACTCCCCAGAGGGGACAGGTGATGTTCCGCCTGCGGGGCGGTGACACCGTAGAACTGGTATCGCAGTTGCTGCAGGGAACGTTCCCCAATTACGACCAGTTGATTCCTCAGAGCTACACCACCAGGGCCATTCTCGATTTGCAGGAGACGCTGCGGGCCGCCCGTACTGCGGCCATCTTTGCCCGTGACGGTTCCAACATTGTAAGGATGCACGTGATGCCCAGCGATGGAGAAGAGGAGTCCAACGGCAGGTTGGTTATCTCGGCCCGCTCGGAAGAGGTGGGCGACAACGAGGATGTCGTCGACGTGGCCGAGCTGGAGGGCGAGGAGGGAAAGATCGCTTTCAACAGCCGCTACCTGCTTGATGTGCTCTCGGTGCTGGAGAGAGGGCGCGTGGCCATAGAGACAACAACCTCTTCAAGCCCCGGGGTCTTCAGGCCCACCGACAGCGATGATTATGTTCATGTCGTGATGCCAATGTTTGTGCAGTGGTGACTAGGGACGGGTCCAGAAGACCCGTCACCAACACACGGCCCGGCCCCCCGGTGATCTTGATGTTCAGCAACCGCAACAGCCGCTGCAACCCTTCATCGTCCAGGTCATCCAACGACTTGGCGATGTTGGCAAACGCCGCCTGAACCCGCTCCTCAAGCCGGGCCCACCCTTGGGCGGACCTCTCCTGGTCCGCCAGACCCGCTACCTCTTTCTCCAAACCGGCCAGGAGATTGTTAATCGGAGCGCACAGGCTCTCGTACATATCCTGGTCGATAATCTCCTTCGTCCGCTGCATTGTCAGAGTACCAAGCTCAAGACGATGCTTCTTCACCCTTCCAATCAAATCCGACTTCCGCTGTTCAATCTCCGCCCCTCCATCCTCCACCATCCGCCTCAAATCCCTCACGATACCCACCGGGTTCTTCACCAGCGCCAAAATCGGCTTCAGAACCGCCAATTCCAGCCTGTCAGCCCGCTTGCCAGGCTGATCACACACCTTGGGCCGGTAATCCGAAGGCATCGTCCCCGAGCACCGGTAATACGGGTAAATGTCACCATTCCAGTACTGAGTGGACCCGCACACCGAGGACCCGCACTCCCCACAGATGAAAAAATCTGTCAGAACATAAACCCAGTTAATGCCCCGCCGTGGATTGCTATCCATCGCCTCCTGCACAGCCTGGTATAACCACGGCTCAATAATCATCGGCGGAAAACCCTCCAGCCTGATCCACGCCTCTTCCGGCTTATCCCTCACACTCCGCTTCGCAACACCCTCATCCCCCTTCTTCGCAAAAAGCTTCTCGTACCTCTTTTTCCCCCACCACTGCGCCCCCGTGTACGCCTCGTTCCTCAACATGGTCCGCACAACCCCAGCACTCCATTTGCCACCGCGCTTCGACGGAATACCCATATTGTTCAATCGGCGAGCGATTTCACAGCAAGACACCCCAGCCAACCGCCACGCATAGATCTGCCGGACCACCCCGGCCTCGTACACGTTTATAGTCCTCTTCCCGGCCTTATTCTCCTTGTCATAGTCATAGCCATAGAGCCCCGGCCCACAACCGTTTGGCATCTGGTTGGCATGGGCCGCTTTCACCTTGCCCTCCATCGTCCGCGTTGCAATCAACTCCCGTTCCTGTTGGCCAAAAAACCCCTTCAGGTACTGAGTCACCTCCCCAATCGCTCCCTCGGCTGTACTCCCGTCCCCAAAGTGCATCTTGACATTGTTATCCCTGCAATGGCGGATAAAAAGCCCAATATGCAGCTGATCGCGTGCCAAACGCGTGGTGTCATACACAAAAAAGTGCCTCACCTTCCCGCTTCCCACCAGGTCCCATACCAACCCATACTTCGGCCGCCCCATGTCCGCACCAATCCCCACCTCGTCAAAACTCCATCCGTCAGGAATCACAACATTCACCTTCCCAGCCATGGCCGTCGTTTTGTCCCGCTGGAAACTCATCGAATATCCATCCAACTGGCTTCTATCGCTGACGCGGTGATACGAAACACCCCATTCCTCATCCTGAGGCACTCCATTATTGGACACCGGATCCCTGCTCTTCCTCTGTCTCTTGCTCACGACATTCCCTCAACAAAAATTGCCCGACAGCAGGCATAACCCACCGCCGGGCACACTTGACCTATCCGATCTCCTCCGCTACCGCACCCCCTTCAAAAGCCATTCGCCTGACCCACTCCCAAAGCATGGTATTTGCAGGCCCTTCACCGAACACCAGGCGAACAGCGAATTCCGAGGTGTCATCCCAACCCGAGTCGTAGAGGATCCGATCCCGGTCTATCCCGTCAAAAGCTTGCGGATACTGCGAAAACAGCGCATCCAAGCACTGTTGCGCACAGTCGCAGCAAGCATTATCATGTTCCTGAGCCGCCTCGGGGGCTTCAAACTCGAACGGCTCGGGAGCGCGGTCGGGCCCCTCAGGGCCCGATCTCCTTTTTTCCATGCCACCCTCCCTTTCTTCTCATTACCCTCCATTCCGGTAATGACACCAGGAGGTCCCCTGTTGGCCCTCAACCACACTGTCTCAGTCCATGCCACCCTAAACCTCCTTCCACCATCCCCTCGGTCCAGACCCTTCAGCTCACCCCCATCTCACAGTTGGCAGTACCCGATGCCACTGGTCATTATATAACCCCACTGTTCCCGCTTGACCCCTTGATTCATTTTAACCGCACACCCCTCCGCCCGTCTACAGCCCACTGTCATCAATTCCCGTTAGCCTGAAACTTCGCACTGACCCTCGACCAACCCGCCGACAACCCCGCGTCCGCACTCCGCTGACGCGGGTTCTCTTTTTCCGCAATCCAAACACCACACTCCAGCGATACCATCTCCACACAATCACCAACCAGACCACCCCAGTCCATACTGAAAAAACAGAGCACACCTTATTCATGCAAACCCGCAGAAGACCCATAACATCCGTCGCCCGACAAACCGCACTCACCTACCTCGGCAAGAAACTCCGCAAAGCACGCCGGAACATGCGCCTTACCCAGCAGGCAGTCAGCGTCCACATCGGTGTCACCGCCCAGACCATCAGGAACTGGGAGACAGGCAGGAACGAGCCCAGCAGCAAGGCATTCGCCTCCCTCGCCTCCCTCTACCTCCTCCACCCAGAAGAACTCAGGGCCGACGCCCAGCTCCTCCCTGACAATACCCACCGGACCCAGGCCCGCCAACGCATTGACGTCGATCCACAAACCCTGATCCGTGCCCGCAACGACGCCGGCCTCACCCAAGAGGCTGCCTCCAGCCGCTCCGGCATCCACATCAGCAGCATCAAGCGCTACGAACGCGGAAACGCCAAACCCACCAGGACAGCCCTGCAGCGCCTGGCCCTCATCTACGGCAAACCACCCCTGTGGCTGGACCCGGATTGCCCCAACAGCATCGCCATCCTGGACCCGTCACGCCTCGACAATGCCCTGCGGATCTACCTCGACCTCCAACCCGAACTCGACGATACCTCAGTCCAAGCCATCGGCGAGTTCATACTTCTCACCCACCAAATGCAAACAGACACCGACCGGGAACAAAATACTTGCTCTCTGTCCCACTAGATGGCATTCTTTTTGCATGCCCACAGACCCCACCCCACCACGACGCGACTACAGGCCCCTCTCGGTCGGCGCCAGGTACTCCATCCTGGGCCGGCTGGGACAACGCCTGCGCATCGCCAGACTCGAAGCCAAACTCACCCAAGCCCAGGCTGCAGAGGCAGTCGGCTCCACCGCCCAGACAATACGCAACTGGGAAACCGCCAGGAACGAACCACCCCCCTGGGCCATAACCAAACTGGCCGAGCGCTACAACGTCACTGAGGACTCCCTCCTCGACGACCTCACATCACCCTTGGGCCCCCCACGGTCCGGTCTGACCTTCCAACACGGCAGAATACCCGTCGACGGCCGCAAGCTCGCTCAAGCCCGGCAAGACGCCGGCTACACCCAGACTGGAGTCGTCGACATGACCGGAATCAACATCAGCGCCATCAGGCGCTATGAGAGAGGCATCTCGCATCCATCCGCGAGAGCCCTGCAATCCCTTGCCACCATCTACAACAAACCCGCCGGCTGGTTAACGCCCCTCGGGTACTTCACAGAAGACGAACAGGCACGTTTCGACGCCGCAACCACAATGAGAATACGCCCAGGCAGCGAGACCGACCCCGTACTCACCACCTACGCCGTGGCCAGACCCGACCTATCTGATGACGCCAAGCAACGCATAGCCAATTTCATCGTCTTAACCCGCCAACAGGCAATCTTAAGGCCTAACCCATACCTAACACCCATCACCAATAGATCGCCCTCCCCTCCTCCGAGCGACTCCACGCCCAACAACCCATAGCTGCACCTAACCCGCTGCCACTTGCAAAGCAGTGTTCCACCCTCCACGCCGATCCTCTACACGACACTCCCGCACCACAACTGCTGTATGCTGCCAAACCTCAGATGCCCGAAATGCGCCAACAGCGCCCCGTCAACGCTCCAGCTCACCACCCACGCCACTGTCTGCCACCTCTGCGGTCATTCCTTCGAAACCGACCAGAGCGGAGACCCCCACGTCCCGCCCGAAAACCCCGAGGACCTACTAACAACTCCGGCTCCTGATCCCCTGTCCTATCCCGTCGGCCTGGCCTGCACCCCCATCCGGATCCACGAGTATCCAACCGGCGTCCGAGTCCGCCCGTTCACCATCACTCCCCCCGAGCCCAGCGATACATACACCTTCCACGTCTACCACCAGCCGTTCCGCCAACCCCAGCTCTCCTTCCGCGAAGTTCGCCAGCGCGGCAGCTCCGACGCCAGGTACATCTACGCTGCAGAAATGATTCCCTACAGCCCGGGCATGGCAGATCCCACTGCCAAGCACAACCGCCGCCTCAAAAACCTCCTCCTCCAGGAAGCGTCCCGCCTATCGGGTTTCACCCTTCGGGAGACGCCCCATCCCTGGCCGATCTCCCCGCCAGGGACCATCCTGGCCACACCCCTCCCCCCCGCGTCCTGACATTCGCCGCGGCGCACCTCCGCCATTTTGATGACAGCTGCCCGTTGCGCCCCAGCTCCCGGATCCCTGATCATGTCTGAGAGCCGCCCAGCGCCTGACAAACAGTAAACGACGCCGACGCCGACGCCGACGCTGGCGGCTCACCCCCTGATCTCCCCTCCCAGGACACCCACCCCATGAAACACGCCGCCATCTACGTCAGCGCCCTTGACACCAGCCGGCCGCATCATCTCCAAAGAGAACCAGGAGACCGCCTGCCGCGACTACTGCACCTCCAATAACCTGTCCGTAGCCGCCATCTACGCTGACCACGCCGGCGCCAGCGACCAGTTCGACAGGCTCATCGCCCACGCCACCGGGCCAGACGCCCCCTTCGACGCCATCGTGGTCTGGAAGCTCCACCGCTTCTCCAGATCCCTCGAGGACACCATCGCCTACCGCGACCAGCTCCTCCAGACCCGCACCAAGCTCCTCTCAGTAACCGAGCGCAGCATCGACGACTAGCCGAACCCCTGCCCAACGACACCGCCCAACACCCGCAAGCCCAGCCCCCCCATTAAATGACACAATGGCCGCGACCCCCTTACCTTCCCGATCTGCGCACTCAACCTAGCGCTCTTTCTTTTCCTGTACTGAACACCCTACCTGCGGCCGTACAAACAGCCCTTCACAGACCACCCTACGCCGCCGGCCCCGCCGAGACCGCTGACAATGAAACGAACAACTTTCCAAGACATGGTGACCCACCAACTGCGAACGGCCCTGAACGCCATCCAAGGCTCAACAGCCGCCGCGCTGACCTCCCCTCACCCTGCTGGTCCGCCGGAAACAGTCCACTCTCTACGAGTGATAGACGAGCAGGCCCACCGGATGCGCCAAGTGATCAATGACCTCGACGATATGACCCACCTGAAGACCGGAACCCTAACGCTCTGGATCCAGCCAACCCGGCTGGAATACCTCCTGGAACAGGTGGGCGACACACATGCCCAAGGCAGAGCAGGAAGCAACCGAATCAAGCTCGACCTACAACCAGAACTGCCAATAGTGATGGCGGATGAGCAGAGGATGACCCAAGTTGTCAGACACATCATCGACGTCGTAGCTGCAAATTCTCCAGGACTGCACCCCATCAGGGTGAGTGCGTCGGTAGACGGGACATTCGTCGTAGTCTCCGCTCAAACCCTGGAGCAGGCATTACCCGTCGATGGCCGGTCGCCCCGCAAGAACGAACAACAAGAAGGATGGGATGCCAACGGGCTGACCTTCATACCCTATGACCTGTGCAACGGGATAGTGGAAGCTCACGGAGGGACCATTTCGGCGGAGGAGCCCGGTCCGGGATACCAAGTCACACTAAGTTTCACCATCCCGGCAACCGACCAACAGAAGTCCAAGCCCAAGGCGCTGCCAGTCCAACCAGCCCACTTTCCGCGGAGGCCGATGAAAGCCCAGACACGCATCCTGGTAGTGGACGGGGACCCGCAGTACCGAAGACACTTACAGCACATCCTGACGGAAGCCGGATTCACGCCAATTATCACCGGCAACGCCTACGAAGCGGACCACATCGTAAGATCGGAACACCCCAACCTGGTCCTGACGGACTTGACACTGCCATGGACCAGCGGCCTGGAACTGATGCAACGCATCGGCATGGTATCCGACGCCCCAGTCATCATCATGTCGGGACACGGCACCCCACCCCTCATGGAACGGGCCTTCGAGTTGGGAGCGGCCGACTACCTGATGAAACCCATCCTCCCCGCCGAACTGGCGGCAAGAATCAGGGCGGCCCTGAGAAGGCAGGATAAAACCACAGGACCGCAGAACCGGCGAACCTTTACCCTGGGACAACTCACCATCAACTACGACGAACGGACGATAAGCGTTTCAGGACGCACAGTGGAGCTAACCAACACCGAGTACATGATACTATCGGAACTATCCAACTCGGCCGGCTACGTCCTGTCCCACGACCAGATCCTAAGAAAGGTGTGGGGGCCAACGCATTTCCGCAACGAACGGACACTACGCACTCATGTAATGACACTACGTCGAAAGCTGGGCGACGACGCCGCCAAACCCTCCTTCATATTCACCGAACAGGGAGTGGGCTACCGCATGCCAAAACCGAAAGTCCCAGCTGAGCCGGACGGGGACTGAACCCGCAGTCTGGCAAGAGCATAGCCACCGCCTGCGGCCGCTAAGGTGAAGTCGGTGTATCATAAAACGGCCATGCCCTCATTGCCGAACATAGAGCGTTACTACGCATCCTTGGCCGAGCTCATCGAGGTTGGTGGCTCCGACAACGAGCTGAACATCCGCCCGGCCTTCCAGAACTGCCTGGCGGCCTACTGCGCCGCCCACAGGGACAGGTTGGTACTGGTACCCGAGCTGCGGAATCCGAGTGGCATCATCCCTGACGGCACAGTCCTTGATTCCCTGCGCATGACCCGCGGCCTTTGGGAGGCCAAGGACAGCCACGACAACCTGGACGCCGAAATCCATAGCAAGTTCGAACGCGGGTATCCCCGCAGTAACATCATATTCGAGGACTCTCGCGTCGCTGTGCTGTTCCAGAACGGCGGAGAGGCGATGCGGGTCGACATGACCGACCCCGACAGTCTCCACCGGCTCATCGGCCGGTTCCTCGACTACGAGCTCCCCGAGATCGGCCAGTTCCGTCAGGCACGGCAGCAGTTCGCCGCGGACCTGCCATCGGTCCTGGAAAACCTTCGCCAGGCGGTGGCCGAGGCCGAGGAAGGCAACGAAGCGTACCGCAAGAGCGTAGACCTCTTCCTTTCGCTGTGTCGGCACTCTATTAGCCCCGACGTGTCGGAAGCGGACGTTAGGGAAATGCTGCTGCAGCACATCCTCACTAAGGATATTTTCCTGCGGGTGTTCGCCGAGGACCAGTTCCACCGGGAAAACAATGTAGCCCGCCAATTAGACGAGTTGGAGCACACATTCTTCACAGGCAATGTGCGACGACACGCCATTGACCGGTTGCGGGCCTATTATGGCGCCATCGGCCGCGCAGCTGACGAAATAGCCGAGTACAGGGAGAAGCAACAGTTCCTTAAGGCCGTCTACGAGGACTTCTACAAGGCCTACAATCCTGCTGCCGCCGACCGTCTGGGAGTGGTATACACCCCCAACGAAGTCGTGGACTTCATCATTCGTGGGGCGGACCACCTGTTGCAAAAGCATTTCGGCCGGGGCTTAGCCGACGAGAACGTGCAGATCCTCGATCCGGCCACCGGCACCGGCACCTTTGTCACCAACCTGATCGACTACCTGCCCGCCGAAAGACTGCAGGACAAGTATCTCAAGGAAATCTACGCCAACGAGTTGGCGATACTGCCCTACTACATCGCCAACCTGAACATTGAGTAGACCTACAAGGAGAGGACGGGGAAGTATCTGGAGTTTCCCAACCTGTGCTTTGTTGACACGCTAGACAACATGGACTGGAGGGGACTCACCGGCGGAACATTTACGTACCAGATAGGTTTGAACCTTGGCGGGGTGTCGGAAGAGAACTTAATCCGTATGAAGACGCAAAACGAACAGACAATCAGCGTCATCATCGGCAACCCACCGTACAACGCCAACCAACAAAATTGGAATGACTTCAACCCAAATGTTGTCTACCCGGACATCGACCAGAGAATTCATGAGACTTATGTGCGCTCAAGCTCTGCGACGAAAACCAAACAATACGATATGTATAAGCGCTTTGTCCGGTGGGCGTCGGATCGGTTAGCGGATAACGGGATAATCGCTTTCATCACGAATAGAGCATATCTGGATGCTTTGCAAGATGACGGGTTTCGGAAGGAAATATCACGAGAATTTAACAGTCTGTACGTTGTTGATTTGGGCGGAAATTTTCAGACGAGTGGCCACGTCGGCAATATTTTCGGCATCAGAATTGGCGTGGCAGTCAGCTTCTTCGTCAAAACCTCCGACAAAACAAACACTGGCAAGATTCACTACTATGCCATCGATGATCACCAAACAGGACGAGAAAAACTGTTACAACTGACCGCACTTGCATTCGACAACATCCCGTTTGAGACAATTGAACCCGATTCCAACGGGAATTGGTTCAACAAGGCTAGCGAGGATTTTGAAGGGTTTCCACCACTAAACCAAAGCCAAGGTGGGATGTGCATTTGCCTGAGGCGAGGAATCGTGCTGGGAATTCGGCAGCAGTGCTTCGGCCCGTGACTGCAGTACCGTCCGGCAGCGGCGCCTCACCTCGTCTCTCCGGCTGGCCAGCCCGGCCAGGAAGTTGCCGACCCTTTCCTGCACCGCCGCCCTGCTGCCCAGGCAGAGATTGCCCGTCGCCTCCTCTCTCGCCCAGCCCCAGACCGCCTCATCGGAGTTGAAGTCCGGGCTGTACCCCGGCAGGTTCACCAACCGCAGGTCAAGTCCGGGCGTCCGCAGATATTCCCGCACCGCCTCGCCATTCCTGAGCTTGTCGAAGGGGCCGGCGCGTTGTCCCAGATGACCCGCATCGGCT
This sequence comes from Dehalococcoidia bacterium, assembly GCA_965262865.1. GTDB lineage: Bacteria > Chloroflexota > Dehalococcoidia > Lucifugimonadales > UBA3495 > VXOI01. Next base: position 38,528 of record OZ253565.1, on the reverse strand, counting down.
CTGGATGTTTTTCCCTCAGTTGCTTCAGGAAGGCAACCGAGGTCCCGCTGTTGCTGTTGCCCTCCAGTTCCATCCATTCCACCTCACCCGTCTCCAGGCACACCGCCGAATAGTAGTTGGCCTTCTCCCCATACCGCGGGCTGGTCGAGTCCACCAAAGCAGGCTGGCCCTTCAGCACCCACTTGCCCCGCAGTTCCGCGTCCGCCCGGAAGTGGGCCTCGTCGGCAAAGAATATCCTGGCTTCAGTCCGTTGGGCCTCCTCCCTCAGGACGGCGTACTCCGCCACGAAAGCCTCCCGCTTGGCCTCATCAGCCTTGAGCAACCGCTTCTTGGGCCGCTTGAAGGCAAATCCCAAGCGGTGCATCCAGTTCAGGCAACTGCTGCGGCTCAACTCAATGCCGAGGCGCTCCGAGGCAAACCGCCGCACCACCTTCCAATACCAGTTGGCCATACCGATGCCCGACGAAGCGGGAGGCTGTTGCACCGCCTCTTTCAATTCCTCCTGCTGCGCTTGGTCAAGGGCGGGGGGGAACCACCGGTCTGCTCGAATATCAGGGCTGCAGGCCCTCCCTCGCCGAAGGCCGACGCCCATCGGCCAATAGTGTGTGGGTCCCTTTCCAGAGTCTCCGCCGTGGCCGCTGCCGTCCAGCCCTGGGCCAGCAGCAGCACGGCGTACCACCTCTCCCGCTCCCTGGGCGTCGGCGCCAGGATCATCCGCTGTCGCAAGTCCTTGACTTCCATCCGCCACTGTTCCAGACACCGGTCTATCTCCCTCACGCCCATCACCAACCCCTCGTAACTCCCGAGACCAGCTAACCCAGTTCCTTCACAAATTTACCCTGTGCAACTGCGTATTTCACCTTGGCTTTAGTTTAGTCTTGCGTCGGCCGAATTCAGACGGGAGCTATTCTGATCAGCATGCGCTGTTTTCACTACATTCTTTAGGCACGTCAACTAACCGAGATGAATGGGTGTTTGATTTTGATGTGACTAATTTGCGAGAAAAGGTGCTGTTTTTCTCAGATGTCTATGGCGATTTAATCGAGCGTATGACCGGTCATTTCCGACTACTATCAAGTGGAGCAGCACATTGCGGGACAGGTTTAATCGAGGGCAACGGATTACATACAACGATGGTCGTCGAATTGAGTCGCTGTATCGACCCTACACTACGAAACAATACTTCGCTGACCCGTTAATGAGCGATAGGCTGACCCAGAATCACTTCGCGATGTTCGGCTCGAATTTACGACAACCGAACTCGATTATCTGTATAAATGGGCCGGGCTCTAACTATTTCGCTGTATTAAGCGCGAACAAGCTTGTCGAGAAAAAATATTGTGATACAAATAACGCGGCCACGTTTTGCCTCCCCCTGTACCGGTATTCGGCGAATGGCGAGCGCGTGAGCAACGTCACGGAGTGGGGGCTGCGGCAGTTCCGGGACCACTACGACGACGAGTCCATCACCGCCGAGACCATCTTCGCCTACACCTATGCGGCGCTGCACGACCCGGCGTACCGGCAGAAGTACGAGCTCGACCTGCGGAGGGAGTTCCCGAGGTTGCCCTTCCACGAGGACTTCGCGACCTGGGTGCGGCTGGGCCAGGCGCTGCTGGACCTGCACATCGGCTTCGAGGACGCCGAACCCTTCCCACTGGAACGGGTGGACAAAGACGGTGCCACAGGAAAGGCGACGCTGAAAGCAGACAAGGCAAAGGGCACAATTGTGCTGGACGGCAAGACCATGCTGACCGGCGTACCGGTAGAGGCCTGGGATTACCGCCTCGGCAGCCGCTCCGCCCTCGAGTGGGTGCTGGACCAGTACAAGGAGCGCACGCCCCGGGACCCCACCATCCGGGAGCGCTTCAACACCTACCGCTTCGCCGACCACAAGGAAAAGGTCATCGACCTCCTGCAGCGCGTATGCACCGTCAGCGTCGAGACCGTGAGAATCGTCAGTCAGTTGAACTTGCTAACGAGCATCGAGGCAGAAGACGAGATCTATCTGACAGACGCTCATCTTACTGAAACACCAGACAACCAGCGGAGTCGATCATGACCAGCGCCAAAGCCAAAGCACCACACGGGTACCCAGACCCCGAGGTAGTTCGAAAGGCCGAAGCCGTCTTTGCCAAGATGGGAATGACCCCCGAGCAAGCCGTCGCTATTTTCTACAAACAGACTGCGCTCCACGGTACCTTCCCCATAGAGAACCTTATCCCCAACGAGGAGACGCAGGAAGTCATCCGCAAGGCGAGGGCAGGCGAAGACCTGACCAGCGTCGGAAGCGTTGACGAACTGATGGCGGAGTTCCAGAATGCGCGAACTCATCCTGACGACGAGGTTTAGACGGGACCTCCGCAGGACTGCCAGGCGCGGCAAAGACGAACAGAGACTCAGGGTAGTACTAAACTAAAGCCAAGGTGAAATACGCAGTTGCACAGGGTAAATTTGTGAAGGAACTGGGTTAGCTGGTCTCGGGAGTTACGAGGGGTTGGTGATGGGCGTGAGGGAGATAGACCGGTGTCTGGAACAGTGGCGGATGGAAGTCAAGGACTTGCGACAGCGGATGATCCTGGCGCCGACGCCCAGGGAGCGGGAGAGGTGGTACGCCGTGCTGCTGCTGGCCCAGGGCTGGACGGCAGCGGCCACGGCGGAGACTCTGGAAAGGGACCCACACACTATTGGCCGATGGGCGTCGGCCTTCGGCGAGGGAGGGCCTGCAGCCCTGATATTCGAGCAGACCGGTGGTTCCCCCCCGCCCTTGACCAAGCGCAGCAGGAGGAATTGAAAGAGGCGGTGCAACAGCCTCCCGCTTCGTCGGGCATCGGTATGGCCAACTGGTATTGGAAGGTGGTGCGGCGGTTTGCCTCGGAGCGCCTCGGCATTGAGTTGAGCCGCAGCAGTTGCCTGAACTGGATGCACCGCTTGGGATTTGCCTTCAAGCGGCCCAAGAAGCGGTTGCTCAAGGCTGATGAGGCCAAGCGGGAGGCTTTCGTGGCGGAGTACGCCGTCCTGAGGGAGGAGGCCCAACGGACTGAAGCCAGGATATTCTTTGCCGACGAGGCCCACTTCCGGGCGGACGCGGAACTGCGGGGCAAGTGGGTGCTGAAGGGCCAGCCTGCTTTGGTGGACTCGACCAGCCCGCGGTATGGGGAGAAGGCCAACTACTATTCGGCGGTGTGCCTGGAGACGGGTGAGGTGGAATGGATGGAACTGGAGGGCAACAGCAACAGCGGGACCTCGGTTGCCTTCCTGAAGCAACTGAGGGAAAAACATCCAGAGCCGATGCGGGTCATCTGGGACAACGCGCCGGCCCCTTCGACAAGCTCAGGAATGGCGAGGCGGTGCGGGAATATCTGCGGACGCCCGGACTTGACCTGCGGTTGGTGAACCTGCCGGGGTACAGCCCGGACTTCAACTCCGATGAGGCGGTCTGGGGCTGGGCGAGAGAGGAGGCGACGGGCAATCTCTGCCTGGGCAGCAGGGCGGCGGTGCAGGAAAGGGTCGGCAACTTCCTGGCCGGGCTGGCCAGCCGGAGAGACGAGGTGAGGCGCCGCTGCCGGACGGTACTGCAGTCACGGGCCGAAGCACTGCTGCCGAATTCCCAGCACGATTCCTCGCCTCAGGCAAATGCACATCCCACCTTGGCTTTGGTTTAGATAGACTAGTCGGCGGCGAACCCTTGGAACCCCGCCACCGGGCTCACCAGCTCACCGGCAGCATGGCACCTCTATGGGAATGCCACATCGAAAACGACTGGCTCCTCGTCTGGGACGAGAACGAGACCACCGTTACCCTGATGCAGACCGGAACCCACAGCGACATCTTCGGTTAGGGCCAAGCACTTGCCAAGTTCACAGGACAACCTTGACCTCCCGCACTCACACGCGATTCCTCTTCCCCAGTGGTACAATGCCCCCGCTGACTCCCCAACCGACCGAAGTTCCTGCGGGCAGCTGCCGACTAACACGGCACGAATTCAATAACCTTCTGCCCTCCGGCATAATGCACAACTTCCTTGAGATCGACCACCACAAACGAATATACGCTGTTTGACGAACTTGCCGATGTTCGTGCAGTGGTAGTTACTTTCGGGTCTACCACTACCGTCATGGACATGTCTTCGCGGGTCGCCTGGACTCTTGCGCCGAAGGTGGCCCGCTTGCCTTCGAAGTCCAGCCCGTCCAACCTCTTCGAAACTTCCCGGCACACTCGCCGCCGCCGCGCTGCTGGCCCGTGGAGGCGCTGACTCGGTCCACTCCGGATTCCCATAGATGTACAATAGTGGTGTCCGTTTCTCAACCGACGCGGTGCCGTGCAGAAACATAGCCCCCGGCAGTTACCGGGTATTGGCCATATCTTTGCATCGTCGCTGGATCTGAAGGGAAGGGTTGTTGTGGCTTCATGTCGAGATTCAAACTGACACCCCTTGGTCTCGCTATACCGGAGGGCACCCCCTACGTCCCTGCGGAGTTCTATCCGCCAGGGTTCTGGGACTACAGTTTCCACCGTCCACTCGACACCGATCTGTCTGTCCCTAACGGAGGCACTACCTTTGCGGGTGAATTGCGCTTGTTTGGCGTGGATATCCGCCCTCACGGGCAACTACCGGCAACACTGAAGGTGGTCGTGAGCCGGAGAGGGTCAAAGAAAGAACGCCGCCACTTGGCACCCGCCGACGTAGTCGACCACGCAACAGACCGGGAATCCAGTTCCTTATCCGCCGCTTGTGGAAATGAGCTGAATAAATGGGAACCGGCACCCGACTTGGGACCCAACATTTATATTTGCACCAAGGCGAAGCGGGCTAACGGTTCTGATGTGTGGTGCGAGTCGTGCATAAAATATATCCGACGATTCATCAGTGAGGCTGGACACCCAAAGCCTGGGAGAGGAACACATATTTACCTTATGCGTTTTCCCAGCCCTGGTGGTGGGCCGGAGCTTGAAGATATAGTGTCGATAGTCTGCGTGAATGCTGACCGGAACTACGACGACCCCGATTACGGCTACTGCAGGGAGTGCAAGGCCCCGCACCACAACGAACGGGACGATGGGGGCCACACCGACTGGTTCAGCATCGCACCGTAGGGGACTGTCAAGGGGACGCACCGGCCCACGCCCGCCCCTGATTTGTACACCTTTTGTACAAGCCATTTGTACATGCTCCCCGATAGCCCCCGATTCCGTAGCTAAATTCTACTGCAGCTCGATTCCCACTCTCTCCGCCACCGCACCCTAAACTAAAGCCAAGGTGAAATACGCAGTTGCACAGGGTAAATTTGTGAAGGAACTGGGTTAGCTGGTCTCGGGAGTTACGAGGGGTTGGTGATGGGCGTGAGGGAGATAGACCGGTGTCTGGAACAGTGGCGGATGGAAGTCAAGGACTTGCGACAGCGGATGATCCTGGCGCCGACGCCCAGGGAGCGGGAGAGGTGGTACGCCGTGCTGCTGCTGGCCCAGGGCTGGACGGCAGCGGCCACGGCGGAGACTCTGGAAAGGGACCCACACACTATTGGCCGATGGGCGTCGGCCTTCGGCGAGGGAGGGCCTGCAGCCCTGATATTCGAGCAGACCGGTGGTTCCCCCCCGCCCTTGACCAAGCGCAGCAGGAGGAATTGAAAGAGGCGGTGCAACAGCCTCCCGCTTCGTCGGGCATCGGTATGGCCAACTGGTATTGGAAGGTGGTGCGGCGGTTTGCCTCGGAGCGCCTCGGCATTGAGTTGAGCCGCAGCAGTTGCCTGAACTGGATGCACCGCTTGGGATTTGCCTTCAAGCGGCCCAAGAAGCGGTTGCTCAAGGCTGATGAGGCCAAGCGGGAGGCTTTCGTGGCGGAGTACGCCGTCCTGAGGGAGGAGGCCCAACGGACTGAAGCCAGGATATTCTTTGCCGACGAGGCCCACTTCCGGGCGGACGCGGAACTGCGGGGCAAGTGGGTGCTGAAGGGCCAGCCTGCTTTGGTGGACTCGACCAGCCCGCGGTATGGGGAGAAGGCCAACTACTATTCGGCGGTGTGCTTGGAGACGGGTGAGGTGGAATGGATGGAACTGGAGGGCAACAGCAACAGCGGGACCTCGGTTGCCTTCCTGAAGCAACTGAGGGAAAAACATCCAGAGCCGATGCGGGTCATCTGGGACAACGCGCCGGCCCATCGTGGCGAGGCGGTGCGGGAATATCTGCGGACGCCCGGACTTGACCTGCGGTTGGTGAACCTGCCGGGGTACAGCCCGGACTTCAACTCCGATGAGGCGGTCTGGGGCTGGGCGAGAGAGGAGGCGACGGGCAATCTCTGCCTGGGCAGCAGGGCGGCGGTGCAGGAAAGGGTCGGCAACTTCCTGGCCGGGCTGGCCAGCCGGAGAGACGAGGTGAGGCGCCGCTGCCGGACGGTACTGCAGTCACGGGCCGAAGCACTGCTGCCGAATTCCCAGCACGATTCCTCGCCTCAGGCAAATGCACATCCCACCTTGGCTTTGGTTTAGTACTCGGTCAATTTTGGTCTGATGGATAGGCTCAGCGACTTGGATGTCGATGATATTCTGATTTAAGGAATATGTTGTTGTGAGGTGGCGGTGTGGTCAGAGAGAAATTTGCGGTCCGGCTGACGCCGGAGGAACGCGACCAACTGGAGCACATGGTCCGGGCAGGGAGGAGTCCGGCCCGGGTCGTAACCCGGGCCCGCATCTTGCTCAAGACCGGCGAGGGCTGGTCCGCGTCTCGGGTGTCCCAGTCCCTGGACGTGTCCGAGGGCACGGTGTTTCGCCTCAAGCGGCGCTTCGCCGAGGATGGGTTGGACGGGGCGCTCAGGGACCGGACCCAGCCCCACCGGTACCGCAAGCTGGACGACCGGGGCGAAGCCCATCTGATCGCCCTGGCCTGCAGCCCGGCCCCCGAGGGCCACGACCACTGGAACCTGCGCCTGCTGGCGGATCGGATGGTTGAACTGGGCGGGGTTGACTCGCTGTCCCACGAGACGGTGCGGCTGCATCTGAAAAAAACGTCCTCAAGCCGTGGCAGAAGAAACAGTGGTGCATTCCCAAGGTGAGCGCAGAGTTCGTGGCCCATATGGAGGATGTCCTGGACCTGTATGCCGAACCCTACAATCCCGAAAGGCCGGTGGTCTGCTTCGATGAGACATCCACTCAGATGCTGTCCCATGCCCGGCCGCCCATCCCGGCGGCACCCGGACACCCCAGGCGCGAGGACTACGAGTACCGGCGGGAGGGCACCCGCAACCTGTTCCTGGCCTGCGAACCCCTGGCCGGGTGGCGGCACGTAGAGGTAACCCAGCGGCGCACCAAGGAGGACTTTGCCCACCAGATGCGCTGGCTGGTGGATGAGGCCTATCCGGATATCGCGGTGGTTCGAGTGGTCTTGGACAATCTGAACACCCATCGCAAGGCGTCGCTCTATGAGGCGTTCTCAGCTGACGAGGCCCGACGCATCGCCAAGCGGCTGGAGTTTCACCACACGCCCAAGCACGGCAGTTGGCTGAATATGGCGGAAATCGAGTTCAGCGTTTTCTCCCGCAGTTGCCTCAGGCAGCGTCTCCCGGATGAGGAATCCCTCTGCCGGGAGGTCCGCGCCCTAGAACTGGAGCGAAACGAAGCTCAAGCCCGCATCAACTGGCGCTTCAGCATCCAAGATGCCAGAACCAAACTCCATCGCCTGTATCCCATCAATTCCTGCCTTGACTGAGTACTAGTACTCAGTCACGTTTGAAATAGCAGGATAAATTTCACGGGTGACAGTCAGTCTCGCATTCAGTTCACTTAAACTTGCTTCTCAGCAACTGTCATTCCTGGCGTGACCCAGTACTAGTACTGGGTCAATTTTGGTCTGATAGATAGACTCAGAGACGTGATGGTCGATGGTACTCTGACTTAAGGAAAAGGAATATGTTGTTGTGAGGTGTCGGTGTGGTCAGAGAGAAATTTGCGGTTCGGCTGACGTCGGAGGAACGCGACCAACTGGAGCACATGGTCCGGGCGGGGAGGAGTCCAGCCAGGGTTACGACCCGGGCCCGCATCCTGCTCAAGACCGGTGAGGGCTGGTCCGAATTCGTAGCCCGCCTGCTCAGCAGCCAGACGGCACCGGGCCTCCTGAGTGTCCGGAGAGGTGCGTTCCTCCTGCAGTGAAGTGCTAACCCGTACGTAAATTCCTGCCTTCATTGTCCCTCCAGAACTTCTCAGATAGAGCAGGGACCCCGCGCCGTATCGTTGCGCGAGGCCCCCTGACGCGCCGTCAGACGAGCACTTCCTCCGCGCTGGAATCAACCGGCATCGCAGCGCTCCCCGGCATGGGGACGAGCGGTTTTGGCATGAGCTCCCTAACGCCCTCGCCAGGATTCAACCTCCAAAATTCGGTACCTTCCGTAGCAGTTGACCAAGAGTCGCCGTACAGCAGATGTCTCAGCCACTTTTTTCTGCCCTCTGACCCTCTGGCGATGTCCACCCGGAGATGGACAAGGAAGGAACCATCGGAACGGGATGAACTGCGCTCCAGACCAGAACATAGACCTTCCATCGCCAGTGCAGCCGCGGCAAAATCGGAGGTTGGACTTTCTATTGATGGCCCGGATGAGCTATTATCTGTGACAGCCAGATCCCTCTCTTTTTCGGGTGGGGGCTGGTGTGGGGTCGAGGATCGCCGTCCAAAGCAGCCTCGGTCCCGTTCTCGTGTGCTTGCTTTTCGCAGACGTTGCCTTGTAGCCATTACTTACCTCTTCGTTTTTAATGACTTATTCCGTAACTCGGACGGATAGACCTATCGGCTCAGTCCGTCCGGGTGAATCCGAAAGGGCCCATGCCAGGGCCTTTTCGAACCGCCGGAATACCTCCAAGGCGGGTCAGCTAAGGCGGAAACACAACAGGACTCAGCCCCAACCACAGGTAGACCACATCTGCCGCTCCTTGTACTGACCATCATGCGCTGAAGCTACACCACCGTGGCTCCACCGAGACCCATAGCTAGACAACGACCTCTTCCCTACTCAAGAGTCCTTCAACCTCATACCCCTCTCTAATATTACAACGACGGATTAACTGATGAAGTTATTCCTGCGAGGAAATTGAGCCTGCCACAGTGCTGCTGCGATCCTTCCACGACCGCTGCCTCGTAGCTGGACAAGAACCGGCAGTTATCTTATTTGGCAATCCGACGTTGTAATACTTAATACTACAGTCGCAGAATAGACAGGCGCCGTTGGTAGTGGCAACGCCGGGCTCTGGCCTGGTGGCGCCGTCTCCACCACGACCAGTACAGGATGAAATCAGGCGGTTGGGTTTCCGTCCATACGAGGCGGGTGAGCAGGCGGCGCACCTCCGGCACTGTCATGGGAATCAGCTGTTCGTCCGGGACGTAACAGCCCACCTTTCTCCCTGTTCCATTGCCTGATGCTGGGTCACGGACAGATACGCGTGGGCCAGCATCGCCAGGGTGATGTGCCGGTACCAGCCGTCCCACCGCCGCACCTCGTACTGGTCCAGCCCCACCTGTCCCTTGGCCTCCTCAAAGCATTCCCCTATGGCCCACCGGCTTCCGGCGACCCTCGCCAATTCCTCCAGGCTTGTTCCCGCCGGTCCGTAACAGACGTAGCAGGCCAGTTCCCCAGGGTTGGCCAGACTGCGCCGGACCAGCAGCCAATAGCCCTGGCCAGGCTCCCTCAGGGGACGTATATCCACAGTGGCCCAGGCGTAGACCCGTGGTCCCTTGGCTCCGTCCCCGGCGCTGCGTCTCATCCAAGCGCATTCCTCAACCCCGGAGGCCAGCCGGTCAGCCCTCACATGTCGCGGCCCCCTGTCAGTCAAGGCCCACAGCTTCTCGCTGCGTTTGACGGCGAGTACGTGGGGAACGCACCGCCGTTCCAGCCACAGCCGCAGGTTGCGGTCGCTGCCGTAGACCTCGTCCCCAGCAACCCAGCCGAAGGGGATTCCCGACTCCACCGCCCGCTCCAGCATGAGCTGCGCCAGTTGCGGCTTGGTCCGAAAGCCGACACTCTCCGGCACCCCGGCCTCCCGTCGGCGTTCCCAGTCATCACCCCACACCTGGGGCAGGTACAACTCCCGGTCCAGAAGAGTCCTGCCATTGGCACTGGCATAGGCCAGAAACACTCCTTCCTGACTGTTCTCAATCCGCCCGGCCGTGCCGCTGTACTGACGCTGCACCCCAACCGACTTGTCCCCTTTCTTGAGGAATCCGGTCTCGTCCACCGCCAGAACTGCGTCAGCGTCGGCCAGATGCTCGATCACATAGCTCTTCAAGTCATCGCGAACCAGGTCAGCGTCCCACTGGTAGTTGTACAACAGGCGCTGCACCCCATCGGGAGTGGCGTCGCCCGCCCGCTCGGCCAATTGCCAGCCGTTCTTGCGCTCCACCGGGCTGAGCAGTCCCCGCAAGTAGTCCAGGGCCCGACGGCGCGGCTCCGGACGCCGGAACCGTCCCGCGATGCACTCGTGCACCTTTTCGATCCCTTCAGCCCACCAGGCCACCTCCGCCACCTCATCCCGATGCCCCGCCACAGCCTCACCTCACCGCCCGTTGAGTACCCCCGTTCTACCTACCCTCGATCTGCGACTGTAGTACTAGAAATCTGGCCGGAAAGCCTTGTTCCGGAAGATGTATTCCGGCAGTGAGGCCGACGCAAGCAAGGCCAAGGTCAAAATTTGAGCGATCCGCGGAGGGACAAAATCTAGAGCGGCTCGGATGGTCCCGGCACGGAGGGCGCTCCCGACGCTGGTATCGCCGTCGGTGCCGGCCGGCAGTCCGGCCTTGGCGGCCACTAGGGTCAGGTTGGCCACCGTGGCCGCCAGATACAGCTGGAATCGCGTCTTGACCCTGCCGAAATAGCGGGACTGGCGGATGCCCAAATGGACCAGCCGGGCCAACCTGTGTTCCACCACCACTCGGCGCGCTCGATATTCGTCGTACCCGGCGCTCTGTTGCAATGCCCGGGCCTCCTGCAACAGGGCTTCCTGGGGATGGATCAGCACCCACCGTCCCTTCCTGCCTCTGGCCGAGATGCACTGGGACCGCAGTGGACAGGTCATACATTCGGACCCGTCGAACTGGAAGGCCCGCAGGCGGTGGACCCGACCCGCGGCATCCGTACGCCGTCCCGCCGGCACGATGTTGTGGGTGACCTGCCCCGCCGGACAGGTGCAACTGCCCGCCGCCAGGTCGATGACAAAGTCATCCTTGGGAAAGCGCTGCCGGTCGGGGCGGCCTGGCACCCGGGCTACCAGCCTGCGGCCCGCATCGGCGAAGGCTTGGCGGGTTACGCCGTCCCCATAGGCGGCGTCGCCCATGGCCTCCTGCACCGGCACACCGGTGTTGGCCTCGCTCTCCTCCACCAGCTCCAACGCCCCTAGTACTACAACGACGCGTTTAAGGTGGTGGCTCCATCCTGCCTTCACGGCGGGCGGAGCGGCGTCTCTGGTGGGAGCGGCGCGCCCGCTCGTTGCGTAGCTGCGTATCCTCCAGCCACAGCAGCAACTCCTCCGGTCCGAACCGTTCCCGGGGCAGCATTTCCCGCACCACCCGGTACACCTGGGGACGGGTGATCCGGGGCATCTTTTCCCCCCCAGTCCTGCTGCAGGCCCAGCAGGAACGCTCCACCCAGCAGGCACATGGCTATGTGGTGATGCCAGCCGGACCAGCTACGGGTCTCGTATTCGTCCAGGCCCACGTCGCCCTTTTCCGTCTCGAACTCCGTTTCAATGGGCCACCTGGAACCGCCCACATAGGCCAGGGTCTCCAGGGGAGTATCCTCGGCAGCGTTGGACAGGTAGTAGCGGGGCTCGCTGCCGTCCAGGTTTCGGCGGTAGACGGCCCATGCCTCCTGGCCCGGCTTGCCCTTCCGGGTTACCCGCACCCGCTGGGCCCAGAACATATAGCTCCGCGGTCCCTGGCTTCCCTGGGCCACCGTTATCTCCCGCCAAGCCTTATCCGGCAACTCGCCACTGCGCTGCTCCATGGTACGACGCTGCCCGTCCCTGAGCCTGGGCTTGCGGGGGCGCCCGGACCCCTGAGACCCCGGACTGGTCCAAGCCAACTCCAGGGGCCAGACCGGAGTGCTGCCCGGAACGTCCAGCACGTAGCGCATCCCCAGGCCCGCCAGGGACTCCCGAAAGGACGGCGACATCCCGAAGGCGTCGTCCCCGGCAACCCATCCGGCCTTGAGGTGGCCCAACCCCAGGGCCCGCTCCAGCAGCTCCAAGGCCAACTCCGTCTTCGACCGGTAGCTCAGCCGCTCCTCGGGCACACCCGCCGCCGCACACCGGTCCTGGTCGGAGATCCAACTCTCGGGCAGATACAGCCCCTTGTCCACCAATGCCTGTCCCAGCGGGCTGACGTAGGCCAGGAACATCCCCGCCTGGCAGTTGGCCACCTTCCCCAGCCTGCCGCAGTACTGCCGGGCTACCCCCACCGACTTCCGTCCCTGCTTGGGAAAGTCGCTGCCGTCCAACACCCACACCGCCTCGGGGTGAGCCAGCCTGGGGGCCAGGTATTCCTGCAGCCGACCGATGACCGCGGCATCGTCCCACCGGGCCTCGGTCAGAAAACGCTGCATCGCCCGGGCCGAGATGCCCACCGATTCCGACAGGTTCTCGGCGTTGCGCCGCTCCCCAGCCTGCACCAGCAGCCCCTGAAGATAGTTCCGGCTGTGCTCCCGCCACTGCTTGCGGCCGAAGGAGGCCGCGAAGAAGGCGTGAAAGTCCTGAAAGTTGTCGTAAACCCGCTCGAAACTCGCCCCATCCATCACCCAAACCACCCACTATCATCTTGACAACTATCCTACCAAACAACCCGTCGTTGTAGTACTAGTAGTCCATCAGTGTTGAATTAAGGGATAGAGGGACTTGAGCTTGATGCGCGCGTCCTGGGTGGTGAAACGCCAGTTGGCCCGAATTGCGTCGTGGTTCCGCTGCCCTTGCCAAGCCTTGGTTTCCTGCTTCAATGTCTGCTGGTCCGGTATCCGGCGGTCCAGACACTGGCGCGCCAGCACTCCCAGTTCTATCTCGGCCATGTTCAGCCAACTGCCGTGCTTGGGCGTGTAGTGGATTTCCAGCTTTTCGGCAATGCGTCTCGCCTCTGCAGGCTCGAAGGCCTCGTACAGGGACGAGAGGCGGTGGGTGTTCAGATTGTCCATCACCAAGACTATCCGGCCTTTGTCCGGGTAGTCCACATCCACCAGTTGTCGCACCACCCGGGCCCAGTCAGCCTTGGTTCGCTGGTCCGTCACCTCCACCCGCCGCCACCCCTCCAAGGGCGCGAACAGCATGAACAGGTTGCTCACCCCGTTGCGCTCGTATTCGTAATCGTAGGCCATGGCAGTCCCCGGACGCGGCGGCAAGGGGCTGCGGGTCTCCCTCACCTGTTGCTTGCTGGTCTCGTCCAGGCACACCAGCACCTCGTTGTCCTCGAACTGACGGTGATACACCTCCAGCACGTCCTCCATGGCACAGACGAACTCGGCATTGGCCTTGGGCGGGATGCACCAGCACTCCTTCAGCCAAGGCTTGAGTTCGTTTTTTTCAGCGTTTGGCGCACCGTCTCGGGGCTGATGCTGTCCACTATCTCACATTGCACCAGCCGGTCAGCCAGCAGTTGCAGCGTCCAACCGGCACGGCCCTCCGGCGGTTCGCTACAAGCGAGGTGAGTCAGGTGGGCCTCTCCTTGGCCGTCCAGCTTCCTCGGGCGGCGGTTGACCTGCTCCCTGCGTCCCAAGGCTGCCTCCACTCCCTCCTCAACACAGCGGCGGCGCACCCGTCCCACCGTGGCGTCCCCCACCCTCAGGACCCGGGCTATTTCCTCGTCCTTCATCGCCCCGCGCTCTTGATTTTCATCGCTGAGCAGCATAATGCGGGCGTGGGTCTGTTTATATGCTGCCGTCCGTCCCCGGGACACCAGTCCCTTCAGTTCCTGTTGCTCCTCTACACTCAGACTGACCCGGTACCTCTTCGCTGGCATCCCCATCCTCCCAACATCACCTTAGCTTTTGACGTGTCCCGGCAATACCACAGCTAATTATCTATCAATCCTACGCTGTTGCACTACTAGGTTATCCGGAGCGTTGCCCGGCAACACCTCCACGGCAGTGATCAGCTGGGTGTCGGTGTCCACGACGATGGCCGCCTTGTGTCCGTCGAAGCGTCTCCTGCTGCTCTTGTGCCCGTGGCGCATCTCCGGGTCATGCACCGACACCATCCGGTCCTTGCTCACCCCACCCTTGAGGCTCACGCCGTCATCGCCGTCGCAGTCGCCGCTCTTTCGCTCAATGTCCTGGAGCAGCAACTGCCCCAGCAACTCCGCCCCAGCCACTATCTGCTGCCGCTGGACGCTGTCCTCCGCCGATTCCCCCTGCGCCTGCCGCGACAACTCCAGCAGCCGGTCGGCGTCGGCCACGATCCCGGCCAGCAGTGCCTGACGCGCCCCCTTGTCCGACCAGTCGATGGTCGCCTCTCCCTTGATGCTGGAGGCGAGGTACCGCCCGTATCCCCGGGTCTTGGCCCATTTCCCGACGCTGATTCCCTCAACCTGGGCCAGCGCCCGCAGCAGATTGACGATCCCGTCGGCCAGCAGGTTGAAGGTGTCCTTCACCGCGCCCCGGCCCAGGATGTTGGTCGTGTCCAGCGCCACCCGCATGCTGCGCTTCTTCAGGTACCCCGACTCCCGGGCCAGCCTCAGGCTGGACTCGAACACCTCCCGCACCTTGTCGTGCAGGATCAGCTGGGCGCGGAACACCTGCAGCGTGCTCTTGGCGAAGGGCCTGTCCTCCACCTCAATCCCCAGAGCCACCTTCCAGCGAATGTCGAAGTCGGCCCGGGCCTTGGCCTCGGCGTCGCTCACCTTGTCGTGAGTCTGCAACAGAAGGGCAGTGGCCAGCAGGCTGGGTGGCACGCTGTCCCGGCCGTTGTCGGCGCAGTAGAACTCGCCGAAATCTGCGTCCCGGAACAGACGGCCCCGCAGCGAGGCCAGCAGACCGTAGAAGGTATCCCGCCCCACGTGGTCCAGATACAACCGGTCTGCTTCCCACAGACCCCTCTGGTCCGAACGCTCTCCCAGCATTCTCAGCCCTCGCTACCCTTGTTGACTCCAAGTATAAATGCTGGGCGACTCAAACCACTTTCCGGCCAGATTTCTAGTACTACAGTCGCAGATGACTGGCTTTAGGGCCTTGAAGGCCTTCGAACTTAGCTTCAGTTTATGCGTCTGCGATAGATGAAACCAAGCTGATTGAGAGTCCAAAAGTGCTGTTGAAGTGAATGTGCGACTGTAGTACTAGGGTCTGTGGACATTCCCGATTTCCATCTTGTAGGGTTCGGGGTAATTATCGGCCGGTAGGCCCTCAGGATCTCCCTATATGGGGACTAAACCAGTACCAAGGTGGGATGTGCATTTCGGGGAGGTTGACGATGGCCGAAAGGACTCCACGGCACCTCATATCACCTTCAGGTCCCAACTGGGTGGGCACTGATAGTGCGGTTGTCTAGCGATATGTACATTTCACCTCGGCTTTAGTTTAGTCATTTTTGCCTGAAAGGATAGACGACTGAACTTTCAATTAGCCCGCCGCCCGGCGTTCTGTGGCCCCCGAGTTACGCTCGGCGGTCAGAAAACCGGTTGTGCGAACCGCGGTCTCCATGTCTGGACCACCTATGAAATCGCCCCGGCCGCGGCCCTGGGCGGGCGGGGCTGCGGAATTTTCCATTGGGGGTCTCCAGGTCGGTTCCGGAATTCCAGAGACCTTAAACCACCTCCTGGAAGGACCGATTTCCCTGAATTCCTGCCGATCTGGGGCCGGACCTTTCCTTATCACGGCAACGTGGCCGGTGGCCAGCTCCGCCAGACTGGCTCTGGCGATGAGACTATGCAGCCCGTACTGCCGCGGCAGCCCAACGACTCAGGAGTTTCACGAACCGGCGTGGTTGTCCGGGCTTTTGGTGGCAAATGGAAGGGGCGCTGCAACGGTGCGGCGCCCCCCTCATGTGTCCGGGTTGGTTGTTGCCCCCAGTTCAGGGGATTGTGCCGGCGCCCCGGCGGATCCTGGCTGCCAGTCCGGGTAGCGCCTTCACGATTCCTCGACCCCAGTGGCCCAATTTTTCGGCGCCGTTGACAAGGTGAGGGAGAAACACCGAATTCCCCAAGTGGTGGCATTCTCGACGCAAGCATCTGCTAAGATTTCCGAGGACTCACGTGCAATGGCTGTATAGGGGAATAGCGGTATTGCCGACGATTTCGCCCACCAAACAGAGTGATGCTCTCGACACTTTTGGGGAGTTCGCTGCAGAGCGCCAGCGAGTGTTCTTCAGGAAGTTACAGGGATATCCTCCACCTTGGACCGAGGACACCATCATAAGGCGCCACAAGTTCACCAATGCCTACCGCGCTTCCGACCGAGTGAGCCAGTATCTGATACGCCATGTCATATACCAGGGAGACCAAACGCCCGAGGAGGTCTTCTTTCGGACTATTCTTTTCAAGCTATTCAACAAAATAGACACTTGGGAGTTGTGGACTTCCAAGTTGGGGTTTCCAACTTTCAATGAATATTCCTTTGTGCACTATGACGAGATTTACGTTGAGGCGATGAGAACAGGAACTGCCATTTATTCCGGGGCATACATCATGCCATCGGGTAGCCGGACCTTCGGATACCGCGAAAAACATCGTACCCACTTGAAGCTGCTGGAATCGATGATGGAGGACCACGTAGCAGACCAGATCGCAGAGGCGCCTAGTAGTCCGCCGCTATTGTATTGAGGGGTATAGGGACTTGAGCTTGATGCGGGCGTCCTGGGTAGTGAAGCGCCAGTCCACTCGAATCGCCGCCCGGTTGCGTTGCTCCTGCCATGCTCCGGTTTCCTGTGCCAGAACTCTCTGGCTGGGTATCCGGCGATCAAGGCATTGCCGCGCCAGCACCCCCAGTTCTATCTCCGCTATATTCAGCCAACTCCCGTGCTTCGGCGTGTAGTGTATCTCCAGCCGTTCGGCGATCCGCCGTGCCTCCGCCGGCTCGAAGGCCTGGTACAAGGACGACGGATGGTGGGTGTTCAGGTTGTCCATCACCAGCACTATCCGCTCCTTGTCGGCATAGTCCTCATCCACCAGTTTCCGCACCACCTCCGCCCAGTCGGTCCTGGTGCGCCGGTCCGTAACCTCCACCCGGCGCCATCCCTCCAGAGGCGCGAACAGCATGAACAGGTTGCTCACCCCGTTGCGCTGGTACTCGTAATCGTAGGCCCTGGCTGCCCCGGGCCGCGGCGGGAGGGGCGTACGGGTCTCCTGCACCAGTTGCTTGCTGGTCTCGTCCAGACACACCAGGACCTCATTGTCCTGGTATTCACGATGATAGACCTCCAGCACGTCCTCCATGGCGCACACGAATTCGGCGCTGCCCTGGGGCGGGAGGCACCAGCACTCCTTCAGCCAAGGCTTGAGTTCGTTTTTTTCAGAGTCCGGCGCACCGTCTCCGGGCTGATGCTGTCCACCATCTCCCGCTCCACCAATCCATCGGCCAGCATCTGCATGGTCCAACTGACCCGTCCCTCCGGCGGCTGGGATATGGCCATGGCTATCAGGTGGGCCTCACCCTGGCCATCGAGCTTCCTCTGACGGCGGCGCAGTTGCTCCCTGCGCCCCAGGGCCGCGTCAACCCCCTCCTCCACGCACCGGCGGCGCACCCGCTCCACCGTGGCGGTGCCCACCTTGAGGGCCCGGGATATCTCCTGGTCCATCATCGGTCCGCCAGACTGGTTCTCATCGCTGAGCAGGAGAATGCGCGCGTGAGTCTGTTTATAGGCCGCAGCCCGGCCTTTGGACACCAGTGCCCTCAGTTCCTCCTGTTCCTCCCCAGTCAGTCCCACACGGTATTTCTTGACCATCACATCCACCCCGCTGCACAGTCTTCTTCCTTGGGCCTCGCTTCCCTGCATCTTACCAGCCATCACTTCAATGATGGTCGTCTACTAGTATTACAACGACACCTCCTCAATTTGGTCAGGTTTTGGCTGGAAATCGCCCTGCGCGAGGAAAGGCCACAAAGCTGACAGGGGCGTGGACAGGTCGCCATGAGGAGGAGCCAAGGGCCCCTTTCTTGAGAACCGTCGTTGTAATACTAGTGGCGGCGTTTCCCGCCTTGGCTCCATCATCCTCAGCGAGGCCTTCATCTGCTCAGACTGCTCCACGGTGAGGGGATAGTCATCGGCAACGTCCGCGGCGTAGCCCCGGTGAGCGGGAACCACCAGCAATTTGATCCCGTCAGGGTCAGTGTCCAGAGCGCTACCACCGCGCCTCCTAGTACTACAACGACGATTTCTCAAATTCGTGGGATTTTGACCTGAATTCGCTTCGAGGAAGGTACGACAATAAAGCTGTCAAGCGTGTGGGCAGGTCGCCATGAATAGGGGTTCAAAGCCCCTTTCTTGCAAAGCGTCGTTGTAGTACTAGCGCATGTGCCTGGCGGCGATCGCCGCGGCCCACCGCTTGGGCGGACACGAGGATCCGACCACGCGGCCGCTGGTGAAGGCCACCATGAAACGGCTGCCCAGGGAATACGGGAAGCCCAGGAAGCGGGCCAAGGGGCTGACCAGCGAGGCTCTGGCCGAGGATAGGTACACGTTCATGGCATGCGCTCTGGGGGCGTCCACCCCCGAGCTGAGCAGCAATGGATACGGCCCCGGCAGCGGGAGAGAGAAGCTGGCCATTCCTGGAGCCTCTCCGGACCACGCCTGAATTCTCCCGGGATTTGCCTGCCAGCGCGGGTGAACTAGATAACCCTGTCTCCCCGCCCTGGCGTGGACTCGCTGTCCGGCTCACCTGCCGCCCCGGGCAGCGGGGTCAACATCACGCGCCAACGGGGGGTTTCCTTGGACGACTCGACAAGGAGTTCCTCCAGCGAGACATCGATGTCAATATCGTCGAATTCGAAGTTGAAGGCGGCCCTCACGTGCGCAGGGCATACGACGCCCGCCGTAGCGTTGTTCTCGCGTTCCACCCGCCGCAGTTCCTCGCGTTCGGCGAGGGTCATCTTCCGCTGGTAGTGGCAGCCAGCGATGGCGCATTTGACCGACACTTTTCTGGCCATTTCCCCAATATTACAACAACAGCCCCGTGGGGTCGGACATGCGCGCAGGGTGTTCAGCGTCAACTTGTATCCTGGTTGCGACGTGGGAACAATCCCTGCACCCAGGTGGTCCTTAGCAAAGACTCCCACACCGGAAAGGAACCCGTGAACGCTGAAAATGCGGTTCGCACAACCAGTCTTCTGACCGCCGGACGTAACCCAGGGGACAGAACGGGCCCCACCTGCCGCACCGTGTCAAGACCCGCGCCCCTTCCCCACCAGGGCCGTGAGGTATTCTACGACGTCTACCGGTGCAGCCGGGAGCCAGGGGACGCCGACATCGCCGGCCCAGGCCACTAACTGACACTACTGCCCCGAGTAGGCCTTTCGGGTCGCATCCGAACGGCTGCCCGAGACGGCGCCGGCGACGGACGGGGAGAGACCGTCCGGAAGCTCCGGTAGGACCGCCGAGGAGAGGGCCTCCGGCGCCGGCTGCGGGCTGGGGAGGCCTAGAAGTCTGGCCGGAAAGCCATTCGCCGGGTTTTGCGCTACGCGAAGCAGACGTATTCAAGACTTATATGGCATGGTGGTGCATGTAATACGTTGCAACACCCACTATGCCATCGATAATCGACGTTAAGAAAACGCCGGCCTGAGGGGAATCGAGGTTTCCGGCCAGACCTCTAGTACTACAACGACGGTTTCAGGGTGGAGGGTCCATCCTGCCTTCACGGCAGGCGGAGCGGCGTCTCTCGTGGGAGCGGCGCGCCCGATCGTTGCGTAGCTGCGTATTCTCCAGCCACAACAGCAATTGATCGGGCCCGAACCACTCCCGGGGCAGCATCTCACGCACCACCCGGTACACCTGCGGGCGGGTGATCCGGGGCATCTTTCCCCCCCAATCCTGCTGCAGGCCCAGCAGGAACGCTCCCCCCAGCAGGAACGCTCCCCCCAGCAGGCACACCGCTATGTGGTGATGCCAGCCTGCCCAGCTCCGGGTCTCGTATTCGTCCAGCCCCACCTCGCCCTTCTCAGTCTCGAACTCGGTCTCAATGAGGCACCTGGAACTGCCCACGTATGCCATGGTCTCCAAAGTTGTGTCTTCGGGCGCGTTGGACAGGTAGTAGCGGGGCTCACTGCCGTCCAGGTTCCGGCGATAGACGGCCTCTCCCTCCTCGCCTGGCTTGCGCCTCCTGGCTTGCCTCCTGGTAACCCGCACCCTCTGGGCGCTGAACATATAGCTCCGCGGACCCTGGGATCCCTCTGCCACGGTTATCTCCCGCCAGGCCTCCTCCGGCAACCCATCACTGCGCTGCTCCATGGTCCGGCGCTGCCCATCCCGCAGCCTGGGTTTGCGGGGGCGCCCGAACCCCTGATATTCCGGACTGGTCCAGGCCGGCTCCAAGGGCCAGGCCGTGGTGCCGCCCGTAACGTCCAGAACGTAGCGCATACCCAAGGCCGCCAGTCCCTCCCGGAAGGACGGCGACATCCCGAAGGCGTCATCTCCGGCAACCCACCCGGCCTTCAGATGGCCCAGTTCCATGGCCTGCGCCAGCATCTCCAAGGCCAACTCCGTCCCTTCGACAGGCTCAGGAGCGGTAGCTGTGTCTCCCCTTCGGCACCCCCGCCGCCGCGCACCGGGCATCGTCCGAAGCCCAAACCTGGGGCAGGTACAGCCGTTTGTCCACCAACGCCCGGCCCAGCGGGCTGACATAGGCCAGGAACATCCCGGCCTGGCAGTTGGCCACCTTTCCCAGCCTGCCGCAGTACTGCCGGGCCACTCCCGCCGATTTCCTACCCTGCTTGGGGAAGTCGCTGCCATCTAACACCCACACCGCCTCCGGGTGTCCCAGCCTGGGGGCCAGGTATTCCTGCAACCGCCCTATGACTGCGTCATCGGACCACCGGGCCTCGGTGAGAAAACGCTGCATCGCCCGGGCGGAGACGCCCACAGATTCGGAGAGATTCTCGGCGTTGCGCCGCTCCTGGGCCTGCACCAGCAGGGCCTGAAGGTAATTCCCGCTGTGCTCCCGCCACTGCTTGCGGCCGAAGGAGGCCGCAAAGAAGGCGTGAAATTTCTGAAAACTGTCGTAGACCTGCTTGAAGCTCGCCGCATCCATCACCCAAACCGCCCACTGTCATCTGGCCAGCCATCCTACCAAACAACTCGTCGTTGTAGTACTAGCCACCGAAGTCCTGTCGTTGTGCGATATACCGGAGCCGTGCACTGTTCCTTTATAAAGCCGGTTTGCTCCTTTGGGCGGCTGTCGCGGCACCCCGGGGTTCCGAACTCACGAGTCCGGGACGATCGGCCGCGGGGAAAGACTTTGCCATACGGTAGCCAATACCGTGCTCGGTGAAGATGTACGAAGGATTCCGCGCATTGTCTCCAAGCTTCTGGCGAAGGGACTTTATATAGGAGCGCAAAAGCTGGGGGTCCCCCGAGTATTCCGGTCCCCAAACCCTCTGAAGCAACACGTCCTGTATGAGAACCTTGCCTGCGGAATTGGAGAGCTCGGTGAGCAGCTTGTACTCCGTCGCCGTCAGTTGCACCGGTTGACCTGTTACGTAGACGATTCGCTCATCGTAATTGATCAGCACCTCACCCAATTGAAACGTCTTGCTGTCGGTAAATGATCCGTTGGCGGTCAACCTTCGAAGGGTCGCTTTTATCCTTGCGATCAGTTCGGAAGGCGAGAAGGGGTTTACCATATAGCCGTCCGCCCCCATTTCGAAAGCGCGCACGACATATTCCTCATCGTCCCTGTCACAGAGCACAATGGCCGGAAGGTTCAGCGAATTCCCGGCGCGCCGCAATGTGCGGAAGCATTCTTCTTCTCTGCCAGCAATGTCCAAGAGGATCAGTTTCGCCTTTAGCGACGACGCAAGTTGCTCAACCTCGTCCAAGCTGGATGTTGCTAGAGCGCTGTAGCCCGCGTTAACCAGGACTTTGCGAACCGTGGCCAGCAATTTGGGGTCTTTAATTGAGACGAGGATCTGAGTCTGCTCCGCGGGAACCGGCAATGGCCCTCCGGCAATCTCCTGTATTTCGGGGATCTGAATGTCGTCCTCTTCTCCCACTGTCAAGAGAGTGAAGGTCAGTGTCAGGTTGCCCTCCTGTTCATCCACAACCGTCCTGATGCGGCCTCCGTGCGCCTCAACAACGCCGCGGCAGAAGGCAAGCGCCAGCCCCTCGCCCTGTGACGACAATTCAAATGCTTTGTTGTGGGCCTGTGAAAGTTTCTTGAATAGCAGAGGAGTTTCCGATGTATTGAGCGGCGAAGAAGTTTTGTCCGGAGGAGCAAATGAGCCATCCACTGAGACCCAGACGGCGACGTAGATATCTACCATAGAAGCAGATACCTTGACCGGCGACGACTCGTTCGAGTGTTTGGCCGCCTGGCGGATGAAATTGTGCAATACCTGGCTTATACGGTGCCTGTCAGCCATCACTTTCGGAAGCCCCTCCGGGATATCCAATCGGATGGCTATCGCGGCATGGTCTCTCAGATACTCTCCGCAGGACTGTTCTATCAGTCCCGCTACATCTGCTGACTCGGTGACTACCGATAACGTTCCCGTCTCAATTTGGGTCAGCTCAATGAGGCTGTTCAGCTGGCTGCGCATCAGGTCTGCCTGCTGGTCAATGATGCGCAACAGCTGCCTTGACTCATTTGTGTTCAGGGGATCGACTATGGTTTTAAGAGCGGCAGCAGAACCCTTGATGGTTGTCACAGGCGTTCTCAACTCTTCGCTAACCACCCCCAGGAATTCACCCCTCTGTCGTTCCAGGTCTTCCAGAGGGGTCATGTCTTGCATAACGGACATCACCGACACTATTTCCCCTGATTCAGAGAAGAGGGGAGCGCAATTTACCAAGGCGGTTATGGTATTCCCGCTCGGTAGATGGACGACGATTTCTTCGGCCCTCACAGTCTCTCCAGTCTGAAGCGCCCTAAACCAAAGCCAAGGTGGGATGTGCATTTGCCTGAGGCGAGGAATCGTGCTGGGAATTCGGCAGCAGTGCTTCGGCCCGTGACTGCAGTACCGTCCGGCAGCGGCGCCTCACCTCGTCTCTCCGGCTGGCCAGCCCGGCCAGGAAGTTGCCGACCCTTTCCTGCACCGCCGCCCTGCTGCCCAGGCAGAGATTGCCCGTCGCCTCCTCTCTCGCCCAGCCCCAGACCGCCTCATCGGAGTTGAAGTCCGGGCTGTACCCCGGCAGGTTCACCAACCGCAGGTCAAGTCCGGGCGTCCGCAGATATTCCCGCACCGCCTCGCCATTCCTGAGCTTGTCGAAGGGGCCGGCGCGTTGTCCCAGATGACCCGCATCGGCTCTGGATGTTTTTCCCTCAGTTGCTTCAGGAAGGCAACCGAGGTCCCGCTGTTGCTGTTGCCCTCCAGTTCCATCCATTCCACCTCACCCGTCTCCAGGCACACCGCCGAATAGTAGTTGGCCTTCTCCCCATACCGCGGGCTGGTCGAGTCCACCAAAGCAGGCTGGCCCTTCAGCACCCACTTGCCCCGCAGTTCCGCGTCCGCCCGGAAGTGGGCCTCGTCGGCAAAGAATATCCTGGCTTCAGTCCGTTGGGCCTCCTCCCTCAGGACGGCGTACTCCGCCACGAAAGCCTCCCGCTTGGCCTCATCAGCCTTGAGCAACCGCTTCTTGGGCCGCTTGAAGGCAAATCCCAAGCGGTGCATCCAGTTCAGGCAACTGCTGCGGCTCAACTCAATGCCGAGGCGCTCCGAGGCAAACCGCCGCACCACCTTCCAATACCAGTTGGCCATACCGATGCCCGACGAAGCGGGAGGCTGTTGCACCGCCTCTTTCAATTCCTCCTGCTGCGCTTGGTCAAGGGCGGGGGGGAACCACCGGTCTGCTCGAATATCAGGGCTGCAGGCCCTCCCTCGCCGAAGGCCGACGCCCATCGGCCAATAGTGTGTGGGTCCCTTTCCAGAGTCTCCGCCGTGGCCGCTGCCGTCCAGCCCTGGGCCAGCAGCAGCACGGCGTACCACCTCTCCCGCTCCCTGGGCGTCGGCGCCAGGATCATCCGCTGTCGCAAGTCCTTGACTTCCATCCGCCACTGTTCCAGACACCGGTCTATCTCCCTCACGCCCATCACCAACCCCTCGTAACTCCCGAGACCAGCTAACCCAGTTCCTTCACAAATTTACCCTGTGCAACTGCGTATTTCACCTTGGCTTTAGTTTAGTACTCGGTCAAGTCAGGAATTGATGGGATAGAGGCGATGGAGTTTGGTTCTGGCGTCCTGGATGCTGAAGCGCCAGTTGATGCGGGCTTGAGCTTCGTTCCGCTCCAGTTCTAGGGCGCGGACCTCCCGGCAGAGGGATTCCTCATCCGGGAGACGCTGCCTGAGGCAACTGCGGGAGAAGACGCTGAACTCGATTTCCGCCATATTGAGCCAACTGCCGTGCCTGGGCGTGTGGTGAAACTCCAGCCGTTTGGCAATGCGTCGGGCCTCGTCAGCTGAGAACGCCTCATAGAGGGACGCCTTGCGATGGGTGTGCAGATTGTCCAAGACCACTCGAACCACCGCGACATCCGGATAGGCCTCATCCACCAGCCAGCGCATCTGGTGGGCAAAGTCCTCCTTGGTGCGCCGCTGGGTTACCTCTACGTGCCGCCAGCCGGCCAGGGGTTCGCAGGCCAGGAACAGGTTGCGGGTGCCCTCCCTCCGGTACTCGTAGTCCTCACGCCGGGGGTGTCCGGGCGCCGCCGGGATGGGTGGCCGGGCATCGGCCAGCATCTGGGTGCGATGTCTCATCGAAGCAGACCACCGGCCTTTCGGGATTGTAGGGTTCGGCATAGAGGTCCAGGACATCCTCCATGTGGGCCACGAAGTCGGCACTCACCTTGGGAATGCACCACTGTTTCTTCTGCCACGGCTTGAGGATGTTTTTTTCAGATGCAGGCGCACCGTCTCATGGGACAGGGAGTCGACCACTCCCAGTTCAACCATCCGGTCCGCCAGCAGGCGCAGATTCCAGTGGTCGTGGCCTTCGGGCGCCGGGCTGCAGGCCAGGGCGATCAGGTGGGCTTCGCCACGGTCATCCAGCTTGCGGTACCGGTGGGGCTGGGTCCGGTCCCTGAGCGCCCCGTCCAACCCATCCTCGGCGAAACGCCGCTTCATGCGGAACACCGTGCCCTCGGACACATCCAGAGCTTGCGCCACCTTGGAGGCGGACCAGCCCTCACCGGTCTTGAGCAGGATGCGCACCCGGGTCGTAACCCTGACCGGACTCCTCCCTGCCCGGACCATGTGCTCCAGTTGGTCGCGTTCCTCCGGCGTCAGCCGAACCGCAAATTTCTCTCTGACCACACCGACACCTCACAACAACATCTTCCTTAAGTCAGAGTGCCATCGACCATCAGGTCTCTGAGTCTATATATCAGACCAAGTTTGACCGATTACTATTATTGAACCAAGTCAGGATTGGCAGGGATAGAGGCGATGGAGTTTGCGTCTGGCGTCTTGGGCAGTGAACCGCCAGTTTGTCGTGGCCCCTGCCGCGTTCCGCTCCCACACGCAGGCGCTGACGGCTCTTTCCAGGCTGTCCTCATCTCCGTTGCGTCCGCGCAGGCAGGCCCGGGCCAGCACGCTGAACTCTATCTACGCCATGTTCAGCCAGCTTCCGTGCTTGGGGGTGTGGTGGAACTCCAGCCGTTTGGCAATGCGCCGGGCCTCGGAAGCTGGGTAGGTCTCGTATAGCGAGGCCATCCGATGCGTGTTCAGATTGTCGAGAACCAGTCGAATCACCGGGACGTCGGGGTAGGCAGCGTCCACCAACCACTGGATCTGATGGGCGAAATCCTGCATGTTGCGCTGTTGGGTAATGGCTACGTGGCGCCATCCCGCCTTGGGCTCACAGGTGAGAAACAGGTTGCGCGTTCCCTCTCTCCGGTACTCGTAGTCCTCACGTCTCGGGCGTCCGGGCTTTGCCGGGAGCGGTTCCCTGATGTCGGCCAGCAAATGGGTGGACGTCTCGTCAAAACAGACCACCGGCCTTTCGGGATCATAGGGTTCGGCGTAGAGGTCCAGCACGTCCTCCATGGCCGCCACATATTCCCCGCTTACCTTCGGGATGCACCACTGCTGCTTCCGCCACGGCTTGAGCGTGTCTCTTTCCAGCCGCAGGCGGACCGTCTCGGGAGACAAAGACTCCACCAATCCCAACTCCACCACCTTGCCAGCCAGGGCCCGCATGGTCCAGTGGTCGTGGCCATCCGGAGCCGGGCTGCAGGCCAGGGCGATGAGATGCGCCTCCGTCCGGTCGTCCAGTTTCCGGTAGCGGTTGACCTGGTTGCGGTGCCGCAGCACCTCATCCAGTCCCTCCTCGGCGTACCGCCGCTTGGCGCGGAACACCGTGCGCTCCGAGATGTCCAGAGCTGCAGCCACCTGAGATGCGGTCCAGCCCTCATCTGTTTTCAGCAGAATGCGTGCCCGGGTGATGGCCTGGGCGGAGCTCCTGCCAGCTCTGATCATCTGCCGCAGCCGCCCTTTCTCCTGAGTGCTCAGCTGGACGCCATACCTCTCTTCAACCATGGATGTCACCCCGACGATAGCATCCCGGCTCACCCTATGTAATATTTGACAATGCGAGATTGACTGGATACTAGCCGTTAGTACTGGACCAAATCAGGATCGGCAGGGATAGAGGCGGTGGAGTTTGCGTCTGGCGTCTTGGGCAGTGAACCGCCAGCTAACAGTGGTCCCTGCCGCGTTCCGCTCCGACACGCAGGCGCTGATGGCTCTTTCCAAGATGTCCTCGTCGGGGTTGCGTCCGCGCAAGCAGGCCCGGGCCAGCACGCTGAACTCGATCTCCGCCATATTCCGCCAGCTGCCATGCTTGTGGGTGTAGTGAAACTCCAGCCTCCTGGCTATGCGCCGCGCCTCCCCCGCCGGAAAGGTCTGGTACAGCGACGCTTTGCTATGGGTGTTCAAATTGTCCAGAACCACCCGGATCACGGGTATCCGGGGTACGCCTCATCCACCAGCCAGCGCATCTGATGGGTGAGGTCCCCGGTGGTGCGGGCTGGGTAACCGCCACATGCCGCTAGCCTGTCAATGGTTCGCAGGCCAAGAACAGATTGTGGGTGCCCTCCTGCCGGTACTCGTAATCCTCGCGCCTCGGTTGTCCCGGCTCCGCCGGAAGGGGCGGCCAGGCGTCGGCCAGCAACTGGGCGGATGTCTCATCGAAGCAGACCACCGGCCTTTCGGGATTGTAGGGTTCGGCGTAGAGATCCAGGACATCCTCCATGTGGGCCACGAAGTCGGCGCTCACCCTGGGAATGCACCACTGCTTCTTCTGCCACGGTTTGAGGGCGTTTTTTTCAGGTGCAGGCGCACCGTCTCGTGGGACAGGGACTCGACCACTCCCAACTCCACCATCCGGCCCGCCAACAGGCGCAGATTCCAGTGGTCGTGGCCCTCGGGGGCCGGGCTGCAGGCCAGGGCGATGATATGGGCTTCGCCCCGATCATCCAGCTTGCGGTACCGGTGGGGCTGGGTCCGGTCCCTGAGCGCCCCGTCCAACCCATCCGCGGCGAAGCGCCGCTTGATGCGGAACACCGTGCCCTCAGCCACATCCAAGGCCTGGGCCACCTTGGGCCCCGTCCAACCCTCGCCGGTCTTGAGCAGGATGCGGGCTCGGGTCGTTACCCTGGCTGAACTCCTCCCGGCCCGGACCATATGCTCCAGTTGGTTGCGCTCCTCCGGCGTCAGCCGGACCGCAAATTTCTCTCTGACCATACCGCCACCTCACAGCATCACAAATTTCTCAAAGATAAACACCGCAAGTCAATTACAGATGCCACCCTCAAAACCAAGTTTTACTGAGTAATAGCCTACTGGCGACGGCACCAATACGCGATGGTCGGTTCCTATCGGGGCATCTACCGGTTGGGCAGCTTGGGGGTCAGCCAGCTCAGGAAGGCGTCCTCGCTGCGGGTTTGCATGAAAAAGCGGCCCGGTCCCTCTAGCTTGCAGACTAGACCCTCGCCGCCCAATAATGTCGTTTTCCATCCTCCAGAGCGCCCTACGTCGTACTTGATGGACTCGTCGAAGGCAACCATGTGTCCGTTGTCGACGGTGTAGCGTTCGCCGCGTCCCAAGTCTATGCGGTGGATCGCTCCATAGGAGGATATAAACAGCAGACCCCTCCCGGAGTAGCGCAGCAGGAACAAACCCTCCTTGGAGAAGAAGGAACGGGCTCCTCCCCATTGCGAGTCCACTTCGATGTTCATCGTCGCAGCCAGGAAGGAGCCTGACTGCACCATGAGCGTCTCGCCGAGCAGCTCCAGGGCCTCAATGTCCCCTGGTAAAGACGGGGCCACCGTTACCTCGCCCCTCTGCTCGGCGGTGAAGGTATTGACGAAGAAGCTTTCGCCTCCCAGTACAGAACGGCGCAGGCCGCCAAATATTCCGCCGCGGGTGCTCGTTTCCATCTTAATGGAATCGGACATACTGACCATTGAACCCGTTTCCGCTTGGAGTTGCTCCCGCGTGTCCATTTTTATGCGGGCCAGCGCGTAAGACGGTTTGTGAAGTATATCGTAGTCCATATTTTCCCCTCCCGGAATTCATCTCAACAATCATATTGGTGAGAATCAGGCCGTGATGCCGAAATTGGAGGGCTGCAAAGTTGAAATTGATCCACAGTCTTCCCCTCACATAAATTATACATTCGGCCACTCTCTGCAATGCGGGGAAACGTTGCGCGTTTGACCCTCCTGTTGAGCGCGGGTATATTAGGCAACATAGCGGCGGTCAACCGAATCGAAGAGGATGCCCTTCGTATGTATGCGTTGATTCTCGCAGGTGGAATGGGAGAACGGCTACGGCCTCTCACTGACACTGTCCCCAAGCCTATGGCGCCGGTGGCCGGCAGGCCCATACTGGAACACCAGGTGGACTGGCTGAAGCAAGCTGGAGTGGACAATGTTGTGTTCTTGGCTGGATATCGCTGGGAGGCCATACGTGCCCATTTTGGCGATGGCTCGCGACACGATGTTCGTGTTTCCTATAGCGTGGAGAGTTCCCCTCTGGGACGAGGTGGGGCCATCAAACAGGGCTTTCCATTGGCAGCCGAGGGTGATGGTCCCATAGTAGTCATCAACGGTGACATCATTACGCGGCAGCCTCTCAATGACATAATTGACTTTCACCGCACGTCCCCGGCCCGCCGCAACGGTCCGTGTGTCACTCTGTTGGCGGTGCCGATGGTCAGCCCCTACGGTTTGGTGGATATGGACGATGCAGGTGGGGTGGTCGGATTTCGGGAAAAAGTGGAGCTGCCCCACTGGATAAACGGAGGCGTTTACGTTATCGACCGGGAAGTATTCCTTGAATTCCCAGAACTTGGAGACCACGAGGTTGAGACCTTCCCGCATCTCGCGCAGTCGGGTCGAATCGCCGCCTTCCGTACCCGTTTGTTCTGGACCAGCATCGACTCTTTCAAGGATCTGAGGGAGGCGGACGACTTCGTCTCTGCCGAAAACCAGCGCTCTGTTCCCGGGGCGGCCTGACTGTTGTCGGGCCCAGCCTCCTCGTCAGCAGCTTTTCCCGCAGCGTGCACAGATGATTCAAGGCAAGGCCCCAGGTCCACCTCACGACTCTGATGGGTCGACTCACTCATCTAAAGCAGCGGACGTGGCCGATATGGCTGCCGCCGTCAGGGCCAGCATGGAAAAGGTGCTGGTTGGGAAGAGGGACGTTATTGAACTCGTGCTGGCCGCCGTTTTCAGCGGTGGCCACGTTCTGGTTGAGGATGTGCCCGGCATCGGTAAGACTACCTTGGCCCGCAGTCTCGCCGAATCGCTCCGTTGCAGTTTCCGGCGAATTCAGTGTACTCCGGACTTAATGCCGTCAGACATAACTGGAGTGCACTTCTACAACCAGAAGTTGGGGGAGTTTGAGTTTCGGGCCGGCCCTATCTTGGCGCAAGTAGTGCTGGCCGACGAGGTGAACCGGGCCACGCCAAGAACGCAATCGGCCCTGCTGGAGGCAATGGCAGAGGGGCAGTTGACTGTGGATGACCGGACCATCCCGTTGCCCGCACCGTTCCTCCTGATTGCGACCCAGAACCCCATCGAGCTAGAGGGAACATTCCCCCTGCCGGAAGCCCAGTTAGACCGATTCATGCTTCGCCTGCGAATGGGTTATCCAGATGAGGACGAAGAAGAGCGCATGCTGGCTCGGTTCAACAACGCCAATCCAATTGACTCGTTGGTGCCTGTCGCCGATGGCCCGGACGTTGTCAATACCCAGGAAATGGTGAGGCGAATTTATGTTGATCCTGTCTTGAGCAGCTACATTGTCCGCCTGGCACAGGCGACCCGGATTCATGAGGACGTGGAACTCGGGGCAAGCCCGCGGGCTACGCTGGGGCTGTACCGCTGCTCGCAGGCTTACGCGGCCATCCGGGGAAGGGATTACGTTACACCGGACGACGTCAAGGTCCTCGCCCCTTACGCCCTGGCGCATCGTATGATTCTGGCGTCCCAAGCCAGGCTGAGGGGCCGCAACGCCGAGGACGTTGTGATTGAACTGTTATCCCGAGTGGAGGTCCCGGTTTAGGCTGGGGCACATACCGTGCGACATGAGCTTTGGCCGGTGGTCAGTGGATTACTGGTGTTCGTGGGACTGCTGGCCAGCAGCGGCCTGCTTCTTGTCGTTGGGTCACTGGTGGCTGTGGTTTGGCTGGCGGCACGGATTTGGGAAAAGTTCTGTTTCCGCAAGGTGGCCTACGAACGTGAAGTGGGGCGCAGACTCGCTTTCATCGGCGATACGATCGAATACACTGTCTCGTTGAGCAACGACAAGATTCTGCCTCTAATATGGGTTGAGGCCCAGGACCCCTTTCCCGAAGGACTGAACCTGAGTGGGGCGCTGGTCAGGGGGACTACTCTTGAGACCAATCGCCATCACTGCATTACCACTTCGCTGCTGCCTTACCAGAAGGCATCGTGGAAGTTCAATATGCAATGCGTCCGCCGGGGCTACCATCGGATAGGCCCGGTTCGAATGAGGAGCAGCGACATCTTCGGCTTCGCGGCCATGGAGATGCGTCTCAGCGGCGTAGACGAAGTCCTGGTGTACCCAAGGGTCGTAGACCTTGGGCACCTGGTTGCCCCGCCTCAGCATCCTTTCGGCATGTCCCATGGACGAATGCCCCTCTACAACGACACCAATAGGGCCCGAGGTGTGCGGGAATATCGTCCTGAAGACCCGCTGAAATACATCGATTGGAAGGCGACGGCCCGGGCGCGGCAGTTGCAGACCAGGGTATTCGAACCATCAGTAGCCATGAACGTCTTGGTCGCGATGAACGGTTCTACCAGCGACTACGTCTGGCTGGGCACCAACCGGCGGCTGTTTGAGCGTGCCGTAACGGTTAGTGCTTCGGTGGCTGTCCTGGCCGACAGGCTGGGCTATAGCCATGGCCTGCTTTCAAACGCTGTGGCTTCCTATTCCGGCAAATGGTTGATTGTACCGGTGGGAGCCTCTTCGGCGCAGCTGAACATGACACTGGAGACCTTGGCAATGGCTGCTCCGTACGTGATTTCGACGCTCCCGGAGGTCGTCCGGGCCGAACGGGATACTCTACCTCCCGGAGTGGTTGTGTGGTTCGTGACTTCGGTAATCTCGGAATCACTGCCCCGCCAATTAGATGCTTTCACTGACCGGGGATACAGAGTCTCCGTGATATTCGCGGGAGATGGAGAGCCCCCCGAGAGGGTGGGCGAGATTCCTGTAGTCGGGGTTGGGCATCTCCTTGACGTTCTCCCAGAAGATTCTACGAACTGGGAAGAGGGAGAGGTTCCGGACAGCGAGGCAATGGATGAAACCGGCCTGGAGAAGTAGAACGATAACCGGTGTCGGCCTCTTCCTGGAGAGCTGCACCCTGTATTTGGTTTTTGGCGCGGTTGCCCACCTGACCAAGCTGGAGCAGCTCCAAATGCCATTCTGGTTGGTTATTACGTCATTGGCTTGGGCTTACGGCCTGTCGCTGTGGGTAATGAATCTGCGGGTGACGCCTGTGTTGCGAGGGCTTATAGGCTTGTCCTCGGGAGTGCCGTCGTTGCTCGTGCTTATCGCCTGGAATGCGGGCGAAGCGCTGTCCCCATTTGGCCTCCTTGTGCCGCCGGAGGCGGGCGGTATCGGACTGTTTGTAGGCTCGGTAATTTTTCTCCTCGTGATTTGGTGGCGCGGGGTTGAGGTTTCACGTGAGGAAGCGACGCTCGATTCTATCCGTTCGGGCTTTCAGATAGGCATGGTGGCGCTGCTTGTGGTGTCGCTAATCGACGCTGCCACCGCTGGAAGAATCATAAGCGGCTACCTCGTGATGGGATTCTTCGCAGTCGGTCTGCCCGGAATGGCTCTGGCGCGATTCTCCGCTGATGGCGGCGAACAACGCGAGATGCCCTCCCAGTGGATTTGGCCAATCGTTGCATGCGTCTGTGGGGTGCTGGTAGTGGGGCTGGTCGTCAGCGGCCTGGGCTTAGGTGGGCTGGACGACATCAGCCGGGCGGTGGTCGGCGCCGTTGGCACGGTGGGCTTTGAAATCCTGGAACCCATCCTGATGCTCATTGGGCTGCTGGCAGGAGCCCTCGTCAGTGTCGGCAACTGGTTTTCCGAATTCCTAGGCGGAGGAGACATCGATGGGCTGCTGGAGGCCCAGCGGCGAATAGATGAGTTTCACGAGAGCCTGCGGGAGGTTGAGTCGGAACCCGGAGGAAACGTCCTGTTTGTGGTCTTGCAATGGACCGCGGCGGTCCTGGGCACTGTAGCAGCGGTTGGGGTAGTTTACTGGCTGTTTCGGACCCGCCGCCATGGGGGAGGTCACACGGAGGTCGTTGAGACCCGCGAGTCGCTGTTCAGCCTGAAGCGTGCCGGAGACGACGTAAGCAGTGCGATTGGAGGCATTTTCCCTGGTTTCATGGGGAGGCGCCGACGCTCTAGGATCTTCAATTCTCCCCGCGACTATTACCTTGACCTGTTGGAGCAAGCCAGGCGCGCAGGTCGGGCGAGGGAAGAGTGGGAGACGCCCAAGGAGCATCAGCGCGACCTGTCGGGAGTATTGCCAGCCGAGCCTGTGGCACGCATAGTCAACGAATTCCAGGCATCACACTACGGTGCCACGGACACCGATCCTGCGGTAATGGTAGAGCTGGAGGCCGACCGACTGGCCCTAGAGCAATTCCTGCGGGAACAGGCCAGGGAGGGTTAACCCGTATTCCCTCCTAACGGAAGGAGGGCAGTACCTGGTCGGCTATAACTGACATAAGCCGCCTCAGAGCGGGAATATCACCGGAGTTCAGGGCCAGCACCATGTGTTCAACTCCTGCCTCCTGGTAAGCCTCAATCCCTGCCCGGATTGCGCCCGTGTCGCCGCCGGGCAATCGCGAGCGCGAGGCGGCCCGCTGACTGGACGGCCCCCCGTGAACCTCAATCTCAACGCGCGCCGACATAGTGATGTCCGCGGGGTTGCGTCCTGCGGCTTCGGCTAGCGACGAGACTTCCTGCCTCCCGATGGCGTAGTCCTCTGGCGACAGTCCCGTGGGGTGCCACCCATCGCCGACGCGGGCTGTGCGCCGCAATGCTCCCGACGAAGATCCTCCTATCCACAGGGGAATGTGGTGCTGAACCGGCTTTGGTGAGAACCGCAGGTCAGCGAAGTCCCAGCGACGGCTGTGGTATTCCGGGCTGTGGTTGGTCCACAGCTCTTTCATGATGGTTATGGACTCATTGGTCAGCGATCCGCGTTCCCGCATGGGTATTCCGAGGGCCTCGAACTCCTCGGTCATAGCGCCGGCTCCCACACCCAGGATGACACGGCCGCCCGACATCTGGTCCAGCGTGGCGGCGTATTTTGCCAGTTCCACCGGGTATGGTACGGGAGTACTAGGACCGAGGTCCCCAGCCGTACGCTGCTGGTAGTGGCGGACAGGTAGGACAGCATGGCCATTGGATGGTAATAGGGCTTGTCATCCAGTCGCTCCCGGATATAACCGGCGTTGAACAGATGGTCCATTACCCAGATGGAGTCAAACCCTTGCTGCTCGGCCTCGGGGCCCAGGGTGAGGACTTCGATCGGGTCGGGTACGCCCCAGTTGTTAGGGATGGTAACGCCGAACTGCGTCATGATCTCCCCAAAGGATTTTATAATTTGTGATTCTGGCGCATAACCACGGGACGCCACACCAAGGCAATTACTAGGAATTCAGTCAAGGTAGGTGTGGCTTCAAGTCTGGTGGTTACCTGAGAGAGCCGACGGAGATACTATGCTGTGTTTATGGCCGCCAGAACCGATGCCGTTTCCACTGCGGCCAGAGCAGCGTTGGTACCGATGTTCCCTGATTTGCCGCCTGAGCGGTTCAGGGCTTGTTCCAAGTTCTCAGTAGTCAGGACGCCGAAAATAGTGGGCACCCCGGTGTCCATGCTGACAGCTCCGGCGCCCCCCTGTGCCTGACCGGCAACCATTTCGTAGTGGGTAGTCTCGCCGCGGATGACCGCTCCCAGGCAGATAACCGCATCGCAACGCCCGCTTTTGGCAAAGGCATGGGCGACTACGGGCAACTCGAATGAGCCGGGCACCCAGGCAACTGTGATATCGGAGTCGCGTACGCCGCAACGCCGCAGCGTTTCCAGCGCTCCGTCCAGCAAGTGTTTGGTTATCACCTCGTTGAAGCGGGCGACTGCAATGCCGACCCGCAGGCCCTGCCCGTTCATGTCGCCCCTTAGCTCATTGGGCACAGTCAGTTCTCCTAGCGTGGTTTGAATGGATAGAAAATTCTATTGGGTGGGTTCAGCAGCCGGTGCCCGCCCAGAAATTGTTGCCTTTTCAGTCTTGGCCGGTGGATTCGACTCCAAGAACCAGCACCTTCTCCAGGAGTTCGATTTCGCTGGCCATGCCGGCCACGGATGTGAATTCGTTGATGACTGTCATAGGGACCTGCCTGACGCTGTAGCGGCGCGCCAGGTCAGGAAACTCCTCGATCTCGATTACATCGGCGCGAATCCTGGGGCTTTCCACGGCCATTGAGTGAGCCAGCAAGGCCATACCTGCCGACGTCTCGCTGTTGGGAGTTACGAACACCTGCAGATGAATAGGCCGATTGACCCTGCGCAGTTGCTTGCGAGTATTTACTGACAAGCGGGTATTTCCCCGCGACAATGCCTTGATGCTTTCGATCAGGACCGGCAGCTGATATCCCAGGGGCAGGCCATAGTACCGCAGCGACTTGCCGCTGTCCGGTCCAACGGCGATGGCGGGGATTCGGCTTACTTCATCCTGTCGGGCTGTGTCCTGACCGGTGTGAAAATCTATTATCTCCAAGCTAAGCTTTGGGGATAGCGAGGTCAGTTCTTCCATCACCTGCTGGGTTTGAGGACAGTATCGGCAGTCTCGGCCCGGTATGGCGATGGGCGATTGGCGCACGGTATACAGGCGCAGTTGCACATCGGCCTTGAGATGCTTTCGGAAATCCCGCTTGAGGCGGGGCTTTTCCTGCGCCGGAATTAGATCTTGCTGCGCCGTTGTCATGGAGCCCAGCCCTCTGGAGGAATTTATGAGGCCAGTTTACACGGGCCGATGAGGGTTATCTACCCTGCGGAATGACCCTTCAAGGAGTATCGCGCTGGACATTGCTAATCTGCGTCTCTTTTTGAGCGCAAGATTTGATGGTCCAGACTCGAGGAGCCTAATGAGGACTGAACTGGGAAGAGTGACTATAAGTTCAAATGCAATTACCCTTGCGGGTGGTGGCTCCATGCGACAAGGTTATGGAACTGCAGGAACAGGTCGAGAAATTTCCTAAACCCGCTCATTTCCGTTCATTTCCCACCATTTCGACCTTACCGATAAGGTTGCATGCGAATGGTCGATGCTGGCGGACCGGTGGTTTCATAGTTTCCATGTTAATGGAGTTACAAGAAGTCTGGCAACATACAAGTGTCAGCAATCGAAGTACCAGTGTCCCGGGGTCCAGTCTGCATTAATGACGCGGACCCATCCTGGATTGCCAGTTTCGAAGCACTCACGGCTTAGGACCCACGGACACGCAGGACGTTCTTACATTGGCGCAGCCCAAGGGGCACTGGCGAACTGGGACGGGCCCTGTTCGGCCGTTTAAATGGCCGTACAGCACAAGGGATCGGAGAAAAAGCTAGCCGCCTTTTTCCAACATGCTCCTTATGGTAAACATCCGTTGGAAGAGGGTGAAACAAGATACAGCGGCAATGGCAACCAGGATGCCCATCAGCAGCCAGGGAATCCATCCCAACAGGAGCCCGATGCCCAGCAGGGTCACCCGTTCCGTTCGGGTCATTAGTCCGGCCCGTGTGAATACTCCCAATCCTTCGCCCCGCGCCCGCAGGTAGCTAACGCCCTGGGAGAAAATCAACGCGAGCAACAGGGCTATAAGGAAATATGCACGGTAGTTATCGGTAACGTCGGCCCTTAAGGCATACAATCCCAAGCCGACGAAGAGTGCCGCCTCACCCAGCCGGTCGAACACGGAGTCCAGCAGGGCGCCGAATGGGGAGTCCTGCCCGGTCATGCGGGCCAGTGCTCCGTCAAAAAGATCAAGGATGCAACCAGCCAAGAAGACCGCACCTCCCCAGACAAGCCAGCCGGAAGCCACCAGGTACGCGGAAACCACACAGATCCCAAATCCCAGCAGGGTGATGGCATTGGGCGTAAATCCCACTGCCTTGAAGAGCCGGGCGCCGGGCTCCTCGAAATAGCTGCGAACCGCCCCCCTAAGCTGTTCTCTGACGAGCAGCGCCATGGACCTCCTGTAGGCAGGCCTCGTAGTATTGTTCCACACGCCCGGCAACCACCTGCCACCTGTGTTTCTCGGCTTTGGCGCGCCCCTTCTGGCCCATTCTACCGCGAAGTTCAGGGTCCCTGATCAGCTTTTTGAGGGATGAGGCCAGTGAATCGACATTCTTGTTTTCAAATAGAAGACCCTCCTCACCGTCGGTGAGGACGCCCATAAAACCCTCAATGTCTGAGGCAACGACGGGCTTCCCGGCCGCCATTGCCTCGAGCAGCACGATGCCGAAGCTCTCAGCGCCAGTAGCTGGAGAGCAGAATATGTCGGCCGAGGCGTAGTAGCGAGGCAGGTCGTCGTAAGGCACCCTCCCCACAAACTCGACCTCGTGCAGGTTCTGCGAACTTAGAACGTGGTAAGAGTCCTTGTCCGGGTTTCCGGGACCTACCACTAACAGGCGCAGGTTTGGTATATCCCATCTCAGCCGCCCGATCGCCTCCAGCAGGTAGCGCAGACCCTTCCGCTTTTCAAGCCGCCCCACGAATATGATGTTGATCTTGCCGTCCTGGTACTGGGGCCACGGTACGGCCTTCTGAGAAAAATGGTCTACATCGATCCCGTTGGGGATGATCTCGTAGTTTCCTGGGAAGGTGGAATTGACGTAGTGGCGCGCAGCGGGGGAGACGGCGATATTGCCGTGGAGCCGCTGGTGCCAGCGCTTGATGAAGGGCTGGCTCATCCTGTAGAGGTGATGACGGTTGTGGCAAGCGTGAAATGTACCGATGTTCACGGTGTTAGAGTATTCGAGGACGGTGAGAGGCAGGATGGGCGCCATTGGTTCGTGCAAATGGATGATGTCGTACTGTTCCCGCTCCAGCAGAGCACGGACCTTTCGAGCCAGCCACCAAGAGAGGGAAACCCGGGCGATGGAGCCTCCGCTTGGCAACGGGACCGAGCGGCCCAGTGGCACCAGCAGGTCACCATCCTGGCATTCGCGGGATGGCGAATGGGGTGCAAGCACTTGCACTTCGTGGCCGGATCTCCCCAGCTCCCTGGCCAACTGGGCCACGTGAATGGTTACGCCACCAGGCCAGGTGAAGTCGTAGGGCGACACCATGGCAATCTTCAATGGCACACCTCCCAGCGAGGGGTCGCGCGGCTCTCCGTTGCTTAATCCTCTCCGGGAAGGTCTTCTGCCACTACTGATATCGTCTGTTTAATTCCATCACCCGTGATGAAGGCTTCGGTGAGGTCCCGAGCTGTATCGTCGGTGTACTGGATTGGTGGAGACTTCATAAAGTAGGCGCTGGGCCCAACGACCGCTCCTCCCTCTCCGCGGTCCAGGGCCAACTTGGCGCAGCGAATGGCGTCGACCACCACGCCGGCAGAATTGGGGCTGTCCCACACTTCCAACTTGGCTTCCAGGCTTATGGGAGCTCCGCCGAAGATGCGCCCTTCCATCCGGATGTAGCACCACTTGCGGTCCTTCAGCCAGGGTACATGGTCGCTGGGGCCCACGTGGATACTGTCGGGGTCGATTTCATTGTCAAGTTGCGAGGTTACGGACGTGGTCTTGGAAATCTTCTTGGAGGTGAGTCGCTCCCTCTCCAGCATGTTGAGGAAGTCAGTGTTACCGCCGAAGTTCAGCTGGTAGGTATTGTCCAG